>NZ_JAJVHF010000001.1 GCF_022171985.1 Huaxiibacter chinensis
TGCGCGGAAATGGACGAACAGTGGGGATACGTCGGGGCTAAATCGCGCCAGCGCTGGCTGTTTTACGCGTATGACAGGCTCCGGAAGACGGTTGTGGCGCACGTATTCGGTGAACGCACTATGGCGACGCTGGGGCGTCTTATGAGCCTGCTGTCACCCTTTGACGTGGTGATATGGATGACGGATGGCTGGCCGCTGTATGAATCCCGCCTGAAGGGAAAGCTGCACGTAATCAGCAAGCGATATACGCAGCGAATTGAGCGGCATAACCTGAATCTGAGGCAGCACCTGGCACGGCTGGGACGGAAGTCGCTGTCGTTCTCAAAATCGGTGGAGCTGCATGACAAAGTCATCGGGCATTATCTGAACATAAAACACTATCAATAAGTTGGAGTCATTACCCCTCCGGCGATGGCTCCGGTGATCACGTGGCTATTTTCTGGTAACCATTTATAAGCAATCAGCGAAGCTCCGGCCGCTACGGCCCAGATACAAAATATTCTTAGATTTCTTTCTCCTTCAAACACCATGGAAAGGAGAAAACATCCCATGACCATGTCAAGACCATAGTTTTTAGGCTCCTGGATAGCATTACCGAAATACAGTCCTACAAGAGTCCCTATTACCCAAAAAAGCCATAACGCAAGACCGCCGCCAAAGAGCAATCCCAGTCCTGCTTTTCCCCTGCTGAATGCCTGAATTGACATAGCCCAGTTTGCATCGGATGCAACCATCATGATTCCGTAGCGTTTAGCGGGTGTTAAAGAGCGCAACCAGGGATATAAGGTGGCCCCCATCAACAGATGTCTGGCATTAATGGCAAAGACGGTGGCTATTAGCGTTATTACAGGAATATGAGGCGTCCAAAGCTCTAACGCTGCGAATTGTGCATAACCGGCAAATACCAACAAGCTCATCATTGTCGCAGTCATCTGGTCCAATCCTTTCTGTGATGCAGCCAGGCCAAAGGCGGCCCCAAAAACAGCGACAAAAAGTGAAACCGGGACAAGTTGCCGAAAACCAGCACAAATAAGTGAATGATTAAGTTGAGAAAAATCGGGCTCATGATACGTCATCTGAGGCCTCATGATCTTCCTCTCAGTAATGTTAAACAGAGGGCCACTATGACAGTGTTGTGAAATCAATAAAAACGAATAATAATTGATATTACTATTTGATAATCAAATACAAGGATCAAAGGTGCATTACCAAGACCTCCAGATGGACTGGCTTAAATGTTTTGTTGCGGTAGTGGACGCGGGGTCGCTTTCAGCTGCGGCACCTGAGGTCCATCGCTCACAGTCTGCGGTCAGCATGCAGCTTAAAAAGCTGGAATCCGCATTAGAGTGTCAGCTTTTACTTCGCGGTCCTCGCCAACATCAACTCACGTCTGAAGGACAAAAACTGTTGGGATATGCCCGAAGGATGCTCGACCTTCATGATGAAATGCAGGCAGCATTCCACGGTAAGGAATTAACAGGGCGTATTCGTCTGGGGGTTCCTGATGATTATGCAGCAAAATACCTTACACCTGCTCTAAAGAGATTTGCGCCTAACTTTGGATCAGTCGAGATCGAACTTAGTTGTGAGCAATCAACGTCACTCATTCCTCGCGTTGAGAGCGGCGAACTTGATTTGGCCCTGGTTTCCCGGGAACATCACAGCCAGGGCTCGTTACTGTTTTATGAACCTATGGTGTGGATAGGTTCTCCGCAATTTGAAGTGTGGAGGCGAGATCCATTACCCATTGCGGTATATGAAAGCACGAGCCTTGCTAAGCGTAGTGCTATCAATGCATTAGCATTACAGGGGCGTAGATATAAGGTGGTCTATAACAGCTCCAGTCTGTCGGGACAAATTACAGCAGTAGAAAGTGGCCTGGCTGTTGCCGTTCTGACCCAGTGCAGCGTGCCACCCCATTTACAAGTTCTTGGCAGTGAACATCTTTTGGGGCCTCTTGAACCTATGGAAGTAGCATTGTTCAGAAGTCGTGCCTCTCAGGGCTCTTCAGCTGTGGATAGTTTGTATGATTTGCTAATCAGGACATTAAGGGTAAGAAACGTTGAAAATTGAGACGATTTATTAGATGCCTCAACGTCCGCTGTTCGCTCACAGCGGACCTTCAGCTCTGTTAGCTTGTCTACTCAGTGCCATGAATCGACTGCAAGGGTAAATAAGATATCTAAAAGCTAATGGTTTGCCACGATGGGTATGTGGTTGATATATCGATCTGGTTCTGATCGATTTTTCCGCTAATGCGTAATTGCTGAAGGTCATTGTCTAGATATTGTATGTTAAAAAATAGGCGGAGCTTTGTTCCGAACAATAAGCTTCTAGATCAAAAGGCCGTCAACTTTGGATGCTGGAATATATTATTATTCTGGTTGTGTTAAGTAAGGTTGATAACTTTGAAGTGTTAATATTTTTTTCTCTTTTCGGCGTTTCTATATTTCAATAGTGGCAATTTATATTGTTTAGAGAAAACTCGAGTAAAAGTTTGTTGTGAATCGAATCCATATTTAAAGGCGATAACCATCACTGGCTCATTAGTCTCGATAAGATCTTTTGCTGCAAGTCTAAGTTTCGTATCTCTTATGTACTTCCCAAGGCTAACTTCATTTACCTGTACAAAAATCCGCTGAAGATGCCACCTGGAGTAACCTGCCCGCGCAGCAACATCTTCTATCTTCAGCGGTTTATGTAAGTTTGAATCAATCCATCGAGCTATTTCATCGATGATATCTTCTATTCTGAACATAAATCGACGCTCACTATAAGAGGGCTGTGATACATCCTGTTTGGGATGCTAATGATTTACTTATATATTTCAGCAACCCCATGTAGCCTGTTATCCCCCGTTGTCGAAAGGATTTTGAATGACGTTGCCCCTTGCTCATCAGCCTTACGAGAAAGAACATCTGATAACTCATCAAGCGTATAGGCATTGCTGGCTGAGACTACACCGATCTTTTCTTTCCCATCTGCATGGTTAATTTCCTGAGCGGCAGATGCGGCATTCACTGTAATAAATCCCACGACCAATGAAGTAATAAGTAGTGCTTTCATATCTAATACCTCTTTTAAACTCTATGTTTGAAACTGGACTCGCATCAGGGGAAACAATCCCCGTCTGTATATACAAATATACAGACCTAAGCTGTCATGAGGCTGACGGCTATATGACAAAATTGTCAGGGTTGTCGATTGGTTAATTTTTTTGAATACAAATTCAGCTTGTTAATAATGCAGTCAGGTTCTTCACGCAGAGGCATGTTGTCAATGTCCAGAACCCCATCATTTTTTTGTGGATCATCAGCCAGCAGGTCTGCAAACAGTGGGGTAAGATCCTGCTGTGCTTCGCCTTGCTCAGCAACCAGCTCGAACGTTTTATTTTTTGCCTCGTCGTGGGTCAGGGCACTGATCAGAACCTGGGCGATTTGCTCCCGGGATATCACACCATCTTCCGGTGTTCCCGTATGGCGACGATCCCCCTGAAGCATAACGATTCTGTGCTCATCATCATGGTTGTAATCAAACCAGCCGGGTCTGACGATGGTATAGGGGTGACCACTTGCCCTGACCAGACGCTCGGCACGTCTTTTCCAGTCATGAACCTCAGTGCGTTGATTCCAGGTGCTGAGTCGTTCAGTCACACCAATCGTGGTCATCAGAGCGATATGAATAGGTACATCCCTAAATATTCGTAAAATATTGCGCACTCCGCCGTAATCTATCGCTCTGGCACCAATACGTCCCTGTCCATCGGAACCGAGGGTGAAGATGATGCCATCAATATCTTTCGGCAATTCGGTGAGTGTTTCAGGCATTGAAACATCGCCGTAAAAAACATCTGTTCCACGAGGAAGCAATTTTACTTTGCGTTAATTTCTGACCAGCGCGACGGGCTGATGGCCCATTTTGATAGTGATATACACAACCTGAAGGCCAATACTTCCTGTCGCCCCTGCAACGAGTATTCTCATGATAAACCTACTGATAATGCAGACTTATTTACGATACGGTCAGAATATCAATTATCATTAATGTCAGTAATGGAGCTAAAATGATTGTGTCTATGAACACCCTTCATGAGTACGCGATGAAGGGAATGCCCCCATAAGGAAATCGCCGATGCTCAAAGAAAATTTCAACGAACTGCAAATCTTTCTTGTGGTGGCGAGGGAGCGAAGTTTTACCAAAGCAGCGGGTAAACTGGGGGTTTCTCAGTCTGCACTTAGCCATGCGATGAAGGCCCTGGAGGAAAGGCTGAATATCCGCCTTCTGACCCGTACGACCCGAAGCGTAGCCCCTACGGAAGCCGGTGAGAGAATTATTGCCTGCCTTGAACCTCGCATTGCCGATCTTGAGCAGGAACTGGAATCGCTTGTTCAACTGAACGGCACTGCCTCCGGCAATATCCGTTTATCAGCCGGGGAGCATGCCGCGCGAAGTCTGGTATGGCCGAAGCTAAAGCCTTTTCTGCGGGAATACCCGGAAATCAATCTCGAACTGGTGGTTGATAACGGCTTTGTCGATATTGTTGAGGGGCGTTTTGATGCCGGGATCCGCCTTGGCGAAAGTGTGGATAAGGATATGATTGCGGTAAGAATTGGGCCGGATATGAGAATGGCCGTGGTAGGAGCGCCGTCTTATTTCGCTGCAAATCCTGTACCTGAAACGCCGCACGAGCTACAAAATCATCGGTGTATCAATATGCGCCTGCCGACAGCCGGTGGGCTTTACCACTGGGAGTTTGAGAAGGAAGGGAAACCGTTACGTGTCAGAGTGGAAGGGCAGGTAACGTTTAATCTGCAGGCGGAAAGAATTGATGCGGCGTTATCCGGTTTTGGCATCGCCTGTATACCTGAAGACAGAGTGCAGGATTATATAAAGTCAGGAGAGCTTATTCAGGTTTTGCAGGACTGGTGCCCATCTTTCCCGGGATATTACCTCTACTACCCGAGCCGTAAGCAGCATCCACCCGCTTTTGCGCTGATGATCGATGCGCTTCGCTACCAGGAATAACGGGTCCCCCAATCTCAGCGGACCCGCCCGGATATTAACGGCCTACGCGGGCCTGGTGCTCAGGAGAGTAACGTTCGCCGACGATTTTAATCGTTTCAAGCGCCTGGGTTATCTGCCATGAGTCATCCTGCGAAAGAATGATGTCGGTAGCCCCCAAGTTTTCCTCCAGCCGATGTAGCTTGGTGGTACCTGGGATAGGAACAATCCACGGCTTTTGTGCCAGCAGCCATGCCAGCGCGATTTGTGCAGACGTCACGCCTTTCTCTGCCGCCAGTTCACCCAGCAATGAGACCAGCTTTTCATTGGCTTCAATCGCCTGCTCGGCGAAACGCGGTACGGTGCTGCGATAATCATCTTTCCCAAAAGTAGTTCCTGGCTTAATCAAGCCCGTCAGGAAGCCTTTACCTAATGGGCTGAAGGGAACAAAACCAATACCCAGTTCCTCCAGCAACGGCAGGATCTCCTGCTCAGGCTCGCGCCACCACATGGAGTATTCGCTTTGCAGCGCAGTGACCGGTTGTACGGCATGCGCACGACGAATGGTTTGCGCACCCGCCTCGGACAGACCGAAATGTTTAACTTTGCCTTCAGCGATCAGGTCTTTCACGGCTCCCGCAACGTCTTCAATTGGGACATCCGGATCGACACGATGTTGATACAGCAGATCAATAACATCAGTCTTGAGACGGCGTAATGATCCTTCCACTGCTTCGCGGATATGCTCCGGACGGCTGTTTAAAACCTGCTGCTTGTTGTCGTCGCCAAAAGTAAAACCAAACTTGGTGGCAATGACCACACGGTCACGAAACGGTTTTAAGGCTTCGCCGACAACCTCTTCATTAAGGAAAGGGCCATACACTTCAGCGGTATCGAAGAAGGTGACGCCACGTTCAACCGCTGCGCGAATCAATTCGATAGCCTGTCGGGTATCGGTCGCCGGGCCGTAGCCGTGGCTTAAGCCCATGCAGCCGAGCCCAAGTGCGGAGACTTCGAGTCGGGATTTACCCAGATAACGTTTTTGCATTGAATGAATACCTCTTTTATCGCGACTTAAACATCAAGTTTGCGGCCCGTCAGCCATTCCACCATCGCCGGGTCGCGGTGAGAGAAGAAGGCGCTGGTTGCGGTGTCGAGGGCGGCAATCTGCAGCATATCTTCAGAGCAGAGTTCAAAATCGAGAATATTGATGTTCTCTTCCATGCGTTCTTTGCGCACCGATTTCGCCAGTGAAATGATGCCTCGCTGGAAGATCCAACGCAGCACAACCTGGCCCACGCTTTTGCCGTACTTCTGACCAATTGCCGTTAACACGGGATGCTGGAACAGACCATTTTTACCCTCAGCAAACGGTGCCCAGGCTTCCGGCTGAATGCCATGGCTTTGATTCCATGGAACGGCATGCAGCTGCTGGTTGAAGGGGTTTACTTCAATCTGGTTTACCGAAGGGGCCACTTTGTTGAAGACGATAAGGTCGGCCAGTCTGTCAGGATGGAAATTGCTGACACCAATGGCGCGAATTTTGCCTGCCTGATGCAGTTCTTCCATGGCACGCCATGCCCCATGGACATCACCGTAAGGCTGGTGAATCAGGTACAGGTCAACATAATCAAGTTGCAGCCGATTCAGGGAGCGTTCGAACTGGGCTTTAGCGCCTTCGTAATGGGTATCCTGTAGCCAAAGTTTGGTCGTCACAAAAAGTTCGTTGCGGGCGATACCGGTCTGTTTCAGAGCGTTCCCTACCTGGGTTTCATTCTGGTAAGACGCTGCAGTATCGATCAGGCGGTATCCCGTATCGATCGCATCAATAACCGCTCTTTCGCATTCAGCGGCATCAGACATCTGAAACACACCAAAGCCGAGTAGGGGCATTTCAATACCGTTGTTCAGTTTTACAGTTTGCATGACGTTATCCTTCAGCTGTTGTGTTGGAAAAGCATAACGCAAACTGATTTATTCGATTAGATGGGGTAATTAGCTAGGGTTTATTAGGTATGTTCATTAATTTTTAGGGAGGGCTTAAGGTCGGCTTTGTGCCAGAAGCGGACCTTTCCAAAAGCGCCATTCAATCTTTTAGCAAGCTCATTTCTTCAGAGAGCCATTGTCTCAGGATGCTTATTTTAAATGAATCCTGATTATCTGGACGGTAGACTAAATCGTACCCCCGTTCAGCCTTAAGCTTGTACTGTGGAAACGGAACAACAAGCCTTCCAGCAGCTACATCATCTGCAATCAGAAGACTGCGTCCGAGAGCAACACCTTCGCCACGTATAGCAGCCTCAGTCGCCATGCTGCCAAGAGTCCATAAGGGCCCCTGATGGCAACAGAAATTTTTTTCTCCGGCCAACTCAAACCATGCCTGCCAGTTCGCCTGCATTCTGTACTCATGAAGAAGAACGCAGTTTAAAAGTTCCTTAATCCCTTTCAGACCATTATGTTTCTCAAGAAAACCTGGACTACAGACAGGGGTGACGGTTTCATCAAACATACGCTCAGACGAAACATTGTGATAATTGCCAGGGCCGTAACGAATTGCAGCATCTACCTGACCATCATTAAGATCCACATTAATGTCAGTAACATCCAGTTGAATATCAAATTCTGGATATCTCTGCCTGAACCGGCTGAGACGCGGTGCTAACCATTTACTGGCAAATGAAACCGTTGTGCTTATACGTAAACTCTTTATCAGGTTTCTTCCACGCAGACGCTCAGACTCCTTCATTAAGTCACTCAAAAGACGGGTAACCACTTGGTGAAATTCGCCCCCTTGCTCCGTCAGAATTATCCGCCGTGTCAGCCTGAAAAATAGCTTAAACCCCAGATGCTCTTCGAGCTTCCGGATTTGCCGGCTTATCGCGCCATGCGTAACGTGCAACTCCGCTGCCGCCAGCGTCATGCTTGAGAGGCGGGCTGTGGCTTCAAAAGCGCGCAGAGTCTGCAATGGGGGAAGGCGATCGAATATCATACGCGTGATAATAATTCACGCATGTTGTGAGAACAAATAATTTGTCAGGTCAGAGTCCGAAAATCAAAATTAACATAAAGACCATTACTATTTTCATCGCGATACCGGAGGAATAATGGAAAGTTTGTTTGTTTACGGGACTCTCGGTCCTGGCCGGCCTAATGCTCATATTCTTGAAAATATTGGGGGCACATGGCAGGAGGGTCACGTGGGAGGATCACTTCTTGCCAAAGGTTGGGGAGCAGAAATGGGTTATCCGGGAATTGTGCTGGGTGAGTCAGGAAATCGTGTACAGGGTTTTCTTTTCACGTCAGAGAATTTACATCATCACTGGCACATACTCGATGAGTTCGAAGGTTATGAGTATGAACGTGTTCCGGTAGAGGTAACCATAATTACCGGTCAGACAGTGCATTCATGTATCTATATGCTCAAAGCATAAACTATGAGACCCGCTGCAAGCGGATTACACAATGGCCTTATACCGTTCCAGTTTTTGCTGGCATGGGACGACAGTTTTTTAGGCCTGATGAAGGACTGTGTGCGCCACAATGGTTAGGGATAGCAATTACATTTGTAGCCATTTGTGTCACGTTTCTGTCAGGATGACAGCCCAGTATCACAACGATCGCGGTCTCGACTGGGTGAAAGTGAAGGTGTAACTACGTGAATATCTTGGCCCTATCCTCCTGCCAGTTTCGCATAATTTAAGGATTCATTTTGGGGAGGAATTTTGGAGGGGTTTTGGGGAAGAAATCGGACAAAAAACCGGGCATTACGCCCGGTTCTGTTATCTGCTCATAATGGCTCTACTCGCTCAACCCACGGTTCTCCAGCATCGGTTCAATCTGTGGATCGTGCCCGCGCCAGTTCCGATAAAGCTCAGCTAAATCAGCGCTATTCCCGCGCGACAAAATCGCCTCGCGGAATTTTTGCCCGTTCTCGCGGGTTAATCCACCCTGTTCAACAAACCACTGATACCCATCGTCCGCCAGCATTTGCGTCCACAGATAAGCGTAATACCCTGCCGCATAGCCGCCGCCGAAGATATGGGAGAAATAGCTGCTGCGATAGCGTGGCGGGACGGCAGACAGATCCACGCCCTCTTTTTTAAGGGCTTCTGACTCAAACGTCTCGACGCTGGTCACGCTGGTCTGGGCTGAAATCCCGTGCCAGTTCATGTCAAGCAGTGCTGCGCTGAGCAGCTCGGTCATATCGTATCCTTTATTAAACTGCGTGGCGGCGAGCATTTTTTCGCGCAGGGCGTCCGGCATAGGCTCGCCGGTCTGGTAATGCCGCGCGTAATGCGCAAAGACCTGAGGATGACTGGCCCAGTGTTCGTTGATTTGCGACGGGAACTCAACAAAATCACGCGGGGTATTGGTGCCGGAAAGCGTTGCGAAACGCTGATTCGCAAAGAGTCCGTGCAGGGTATGACCAAACTCGTGGAATAACGTGATGACATCATCCCAGGACAGCAGAGCCGTCTGTCCGCTGGCGGGTTTCTGGTAGTTACAGACGTTATAGATCACCGGGCGTGAGGCAAATTCATGCGATTGTTCGACGAAATTGCCCATCCACGCCCCGCCGCCTTTTGAATCCCGGGCAAAGAAATCACCGTAGAACAGCGCCATGCCCTCCCCGTTTTCAGCAAAAATTTCCCAGACGCGCACGTCGGGGTGATAAACCGGGATATCGAACCGCTCGACGAAGCGCAGGCCAAACAGTTGGCTGGCCGCCCAGAATACGCCCTTTTCCAGCGTCGTGTTCAGCGCAAAATAGGGTTTGATCTGTGACTCGTCCAGCGCATATTTTGCCAGCCGGACACGCTCGGCGTAGTAGGCCCAGTCCCATGCCTCGGCCTTAAACCCGGCCTGCTCGGTGTCAATAACGCTCTGAATATCGGCCTGCTCGCGTTCTGCACGCCTGCGTGCCGCCGGGACGATGCCCCGCATAAAGTCCAGCGCGGCCTGGGGCGTTTTCGCCATTTGATCGGCGGTGCTCCAGCTGGCATAGCTGTCAAAACCCAGCAGTTGCGCCTGGCGGGCGCGAAGCGCTGCAAGTCTCAGCACCAGCTTGCGCGTGTCGTTTTCATCGCCTTTCTGCGTACGGTTCCAGCCCGCCATGAAAAGATTTTCACGCGTCTGGCGATCCTGGAGCACGGCAAGCGCGGGTTGCTGTGTCGTATTGAGCAAAGGTATGAGCCAGCGATCGGTTAAGCCTTTCTCAGCCGCCGCCTGCGCGGCAGTGGCAATCTCTTCTGCACTCATTCCCTCAAGCTGATGACGGTAATCCACCACCAGCCCGCCCGCTTTATCGGCAGCGAGCAGACGCTGATTAAACTGACTGGTCAGCGACGCTGACTCGGTGTTAAGCGCTTTCAGTTCCGTTTTTTGTTCTTCCGTAAGTTGCGCACCGGCCAGAATAAAGCGCTGATGCATCTCTTCAACCAGGCGTCGGGATTCGTCATCCAGGGTCGTCTGATCCTGACGAACGCGCTCGACGCGCGCAAAAAGCGTTTCGTTCAGCCAGATTTCATTCGCCAGATCGGCAAGCTCCGTGGAGAACGCTTCATCCAGGGCCTGGAGATAATCGTTGGTATGCGCAGAGGTCATCGCAAAGAAGACGCTGCTCACGCGCGACAGCATCGCCCCGCTTTTCTCCAGGGCAAGGACGGTGTTGGCAAAATCAGGGGCGGCGGTGTCAGCAATAATGGCCGCGATATCAGCCCGCTTCTGGCGCAGGGCTTCGTCAAATGCCGGGCGATAGTGCGCGTCTTCAATAACATCAAAGCGCGGGGCCTGATAAGGCAAATAACTGACTTCAAAAAAAGGGTTTGAAACCGACATTTTTTACTCCTGAGGACGGGTCATTCCCCCAGAGTAGGCCAGCACGCAACAAGCTGCAATAACTGGCGTTCAGTGCGTAACAAAAGTTGCCTTAACGCGGTGCGCAAGTGCGTGCTATGGTAGTACAACACAAAAAGCGTTGAGGAACAGTGAGATGATTATATTAGTGACTGGGGCAACGGCGGGTTTTGGGGAAAGCATCACGCGTCGCTTCGTCGCCAACGGGCACAAAGTGATTGCCACCGGCCGTCGTCAGGAGCGTTTGCAGGAGCTGAAAGACGAGCTGGGCGATAGCATTCTGACCGCACAACTTGACGTGCGTAATCGCGCCGCCATCGAAGAGATGATGGCAAACCTGCCGGCTGAATGGAAAGCGATCGACGTACTGGTCAACAATGCCGGTCTGGCGTTAGGCCTGGAGCCAGCGCATAAAGCCAGCGTAGAAGACTGGGAAAACATGATCGACACCAACAACAAAGGCCTGGTGTATATGACCCGCGCCGTGTTGCCGGGTATGGTTGAGCGTAACCGTGGACACGTGATTAATATTGGCTCAACGGCGGGCAGCTGGCCTTACGCGGGCGGTAACGTCTATGGCGCAACCAAAGCCTTTGTACGCCAGTTCAGCCTGAACCTGCGCACCGATCTGCACGGCACCGCAATTCGCGTTACCGATATCGAGCCGGGTCTGGTCGGCGGCACCGAATTCTCTAACGTCCGCTTTAAAGGGGATGATGCGAAGGCGGGCAAAACGTATGAAAACACCGAAGCCCTGACCCCGGAAGATGTGACCGAGGCGGTGTGGTGGGTGGCGAACTTACCCAAGCACGTTAACATTAACTCCCTCGAAATCATGCCAGTCAGCCAGAGCTTTGCAGGCTTAAGCGTTCATCGCGGCTGATTTCTCCATACCCGGCCCGCAGGCCGGGTATGGGATGCCCGGTAAAAGAATGGTAGTATTCAAAGGTTAACTCTCTGAGACATCACACGCCATGGCCGTTGAATCGCAACTGAATCCCACCCAGCCCGTTAATCAACAAATCTACCGTATATTACGGCGGGATATTGTCCATTGCCTGATCCCACCTGGAACGCCGCTTTCTGAAAAAGAGGTGTCGGTGCGTTTTGACGTTTCACGTCAGCCTGTGCGCGAAGCCTTTATCAAACTGGCTGAAAACGGTTTAATTCAGATCCGCCCGCAGCGCGGCAGCTACGTTAATAAGATTTCGCTGTCTCAGGTGCGAAATGGCTGTTTTGTCCGGCAGGCCATTGAATGCGCTGTCGTCAGGCGCGCCGCCGCGCTGGTGGACGATCACCAGTGTTATTTGCTGGAGCAGAATCTTCATCAGCAACGCATTGCCATTGAGCGCAAACAGCTGAATGACTTTTTCCAGCTGGACGACGAGTTTCATCAGAAACTGGCCCTGATCGCCGATTGCCAGTTGGCGTGGGATACCATCGAAAACATTAAGGCGACGATTGACCGCGTGCGGTATATGAGCCTTGACCACGTTTCACCGCCGGATATGCTGCTGCGCCAGCATCATGATATTTTCGCCGCGCTGGAAAAGCGCGATGGTGATGCGGTAGAAAAAGCAATGACCCTGCATTTGCAGGAAATTGGTGAATCTGTGCAGTTAATTCGTCAGGAAAACAGCGAGTGGTTTTCCGAAGAGTAAGCGTAACCGCATCCCGCTTAATTATCGGGATGCGGCATTTATTTTAACGTACCACCAGCACCGGGATTTTAGCGTAGCGTAATACCGACTCGGCATTGGACCCTAACAGGTGCGTGGATAATCCAGGCGTTTTCGAACCAATGACAATAACGTCATATTCGCCTTTATCGCTCATGGCGATAATTTCATCGCGCACGTTGCCGAAATGCACGAGGGTGTTAATCTTCTCCGGTGGGAGATCGAATAACCGCTTCAGGTTATTCATTTTCTTTTCTGACTCTTCCACCATAAAAGCTTCAAACTTTTTAATGTCTGCATTAAAGCCGCGCAGCAAGGAACGGCTGCTGTTGGGAAGGATGTTAAACAGCGTAATGGTCGCGTTGTCGGCCTTCGCCAGAAATTCTGCATGGCGTACCGCTTTGTCGCTCAAATCCATTTCGAACACATCTACAGGCATCAATATCTTGTTATACATAAGCCCTACTCCTTTTAACGATAACCGCATAACTTGTCTGGATTAAGAGTGACATGGGTTAATGAAACGAAGCCTAAACGGTCGCACAGTGAAATAATCATCTAACGCAAATAATTGTCTGTATTGTCAATGCAGGTCAATGCATGTCTTTAAGAAGAAAAAAGTGTGAGTTTGATCAAAAACAAAAAATGAAAAACGCAAAAGGCGTATTTATAGTTCCCCGAAACGGCAGCACCTGTATTTAGCCGTAACGGGTAAGCTTGAGAGGAGATATAACCATGATGACTTACGATCGTAACCGAAATGCGATTACTACTGGCAGCCGCGTAATGATTAATGGCACCGGACACACCGGCGTGATTAAAGCTATTCATAGCGAAGGGCTGGATGCCGCGCAGATCCGTCGCAGCAAAACGGTAGAAGTTGAAGGGTGTGAGGGGAAAGTTGAACCCATTGAACTGATTCGCCTCGGCATGCACTAAGCATGCATCTTGATGCCGCCGTTTCCGGCGGCATCGACGGCGTTATCGTTGCACACTATACTGCGCGACGGTCGCTTTTGCCCCCTTCTCGACTAATGTCTGATACGCCTGCATCACCGCCTCAACAAAAACGGCATCCTGCGGTAACTCTTCACCAAAAATGGCCTTAATCCCCAGCAGCGCAGTGACGCGTTGAGCGCCCTCTTCACTTCCTTTAACCGCTGCCTGAATGACTGACAGTAACGGATCGCACACCTCAATCGGGTTGCCGCACTCATCGACGCCCCCTACATAGCGCATCCATCCGGCAATCCCGAGGGCCAGCAACGGGAAGGCATTTTGATGGACACGATGCCAGCGCACGGAATCCAGCATACGCTGCGGAAGCTTTTGACTGCCGTCCATGGCAATTTGCCAGGTCCGGTGCTGCAGCGCGGGGTTACTGTAGCGCGCGATCAGCTGGTCAGCATAGCCGGCAAGATCCACCCCTTTCACCTTCAGGGTCGGAGCCTGTTCATCGAGCATCAGCGCTCGCGCGGCGCGGCGGTAGTTTTCGTCTTCCATACAGTCGTTAATGTGGGCATAGCCTGCCAGATAGCCCAGGTAGGCCAGGAAAGAGTGGCTGCCGTTGAGCATACGCAGTTTCATCTCTTCAAAGGGCACCACATCTTTTACCAGCTCTGCGCCCGCCTTTTCCCACGCCGGGCGACCGGCAACAAAGTTATCTTCAATCACCCACTGGCGGAACGGCTCGCACGCCACGCCCGCCGGATCGCGAACGCCGGTGATATGTTCAATTTTATCCAGCGTATCGGGCGTAACGGCGGGAACAATACGATCGACCATGGTGGACGGGAAGGTAACGTGAGCATCAATCCATTCGGCCAGCTCGCGGTCAACGGCGGCCGCATAAGCCCGCGTCACATTGCGCATCACATGACCGTTTTCCGGCATATTGTCACAGGACATGACGCTAAAAGCGGGTAGCCCAGCGGCTTTGCGGCGGGCCAGCGCTTCAACCACCACCCCCGGAGCGGATGTTGGCTGATGCGGGTTTTGCAGATCGGCAGCAATCAGGGGATGATCGAGCATAAGCTGTCCGGTCGCCGGTGCATGACAATAGCCTTTCTCGGTAATGGTCAGGGAAACAATCGCCACCTGCGGCTCACACAAAGCTGCAAGTACGGTTTCGAGTCCATCAACCTGCGCATGCAGCGCGTTTTTTACCACGCCCACCACCCGGGCGGTCCAGGCATCGGCAGACATTTCCGCCACGGAGTAGAGCGTGTCCTGTGCCTTAAGATCGGCGATCTGCTGTTCGCCGCCAATCAGGTTAACTTCGCAGTAACCCCAGTCGCTACCGTGTTCCGCCGCCAGAATATCGGTATAGACCGCCTGATGTGCGCGGTGGAAGGCGCCAAATCCAAGATGGACCATTCGCGCGTTGAGATTGTCGCGATCGTACTGAGGAAGCGTGGCTTTCGCCGTTAATAACCGGTTTTCCATGATTGTGACTCGTTAGGTAAATGCTGTGATTCACTGCCGCCCTTACGGACGGCAGCGCCTGCTGACTACACCAACTAGAATGGCAGCTGAGGTAAAAAAATAACTGCCATTAACCATACTGATACGCACCATTCAGATATTGATTTATATTAACTTTTGTTCATGTGGTGTGACATGAATTGAAAGCTGTGTGATAAATCTCTGATGTTGTAAACCAAAACCTTATCGATGTGTGTTCAGCGCACCGTACGCCAGCGCATCCTTGTCCGGGGTTTCCGCAGCGTCTTCGGCGAGACTCAGGTCGCGGTCGCGCACTTCGGGCATAAGAATCGCAGCGATGAGACCGATCAGCGAATAAACCACCAGCATCGCCACAATCGGCCACCAGGAACCGGTCATGTTGCAGAAAATCCCCGCCAGCACCGGCCCAAACCCAACCGCAACCAGCCCGCCTGCCTCTTTTGAAATCGCCATTCTCGTAAAGCGATTACGTGAGCCAAACATCTCGGCCATCGTGATGTTTTCCAGCGCGAACAGGCCCAGGACCGCGAAGTTGTGAATTACGATGATTGACATCATGATGACCCCGGGGCTGTAACTTTTGTCGACGATAATCGACAGCATCGGCCAGGCCAAAATGATGGCGGAAATATTGAGGATAATGTACGGCACGCGACGCCCCACCTTATCGGACAGCCACCCCAGCAGCGGAATTGAGATAAACCCAAGGATAGAACTGATCATCAACGCGTCGGTCGGAATGCTTTTATCAAACAACAGCGTTTGCACCAGATATCCGGCGAGGAAGGTCTGAATCAGCCCAGAGTTACCCGCCTGACCAAAACGCAGCCCGGTGGCAAGCCAGAAAGATTTGCTTTTGAACATGGCCCCCAGAGAGGTTTCCTGCGCGTCGGCTACCGCATCGGTTTGCGTATCGTTCACCTTCTCAAAAACGGGGCTTTCTTTCAGATTCATACGCAGCCAGATGGCAAATATCATGACCACCACACTTGCGAGGAACGGGATGCGCCATCCCCAGGCGACCAGCTCTTCACGATCCAGCGCAAAGAACATCACCGCCCAGATCGCCGTGGCGCTCAGGGTACCGCAGTTCGTGCCCATCGCCACCAGCGAGGAGATAATGCCGCGTTTGCCCTTTGGCGCGTACTCCGCCAGCATAGTGCCTGCGCCCGAGATCTCTGCCCCTGCACCCAGACCCTGGATGATACGCAGCGTGACCAGTAGTACCGGTGCGAAAATACCGATCTGTGCGTAAGTGGGTAAGACCCCGATAAGCGTTGTACAGATCCCCATCATGGTGATGGTGATAAACAGCACTTTCTTACGGCCAATGCGGTCGCCCATTCGGCCAAAAATAAAGGCCCCGACGATGCGCGCAATGTACCCCGCGCCGTAGGTTCCCATTGCCAGGATCAAGGCCATGGCGGCGGACTGTTCGGGGAAGAAGATTTCGTGGAACACCAGCGCCGCACCCAGCGAGTAAAGCTGGAAATCCATAAACTCCAGTGCGGTGCCAAGCCAGCCGGAAACGGCGGCTTTCACCAGATCGGTCGTCGTTCTTTGAGGTTGTACTTGCGTCATAATGGCTATCTCTGAAAGGTAAGATGCGTACCACTCAGAGCCTGTCGTTGCAGGCTCTTAACCGCGTCAGTTGTTATTGTGCGAACGTGAGTAAGACCTTGCAGCACTGCCGCTGATCCTTCTCAAACAGTTCGATGGCGTCTGTTACGTGGTGATAATCAAAACGATGGGTAACGAGTTTGCCGGGATCGATCAGCCCTTTTTGCAGCCAGTCGATCACAACCGGGAATTTGTTGGCATTCAGGCGCGAAGAGAAGATGGACAGCTCTTTGCCGGTGATGCCCTGCTGAACCACCTGGCTCGGCTCGCTGGAGAAGCCCATCAGCACGATACGGGCTGCCGGTGACGCCAGGCTCACCGCCTCCTGCAATATCGACGGATGGCAGGCCGCGTCGATGATCAACGTGGGCTTGATCCCCTTCTCTGCCAGCGCCGTCGCCACGGGTTGTTCGCGATTATTAAAGACCCAGTCCGCACCGCTGCGCTGCGCCATCGCCAGCCGCTCGTCAATTCTGTCGACCACGATGACCTGCTTAACCTTATACACGCCTTTCAGCGCCTGGACGGTGACCAGCCCCATCGGCCCTGCGCCGTAGATCAGCGCCACATCCTGTTCTGTTGGCTGCGCGTGGCCCGTGACGTTTGCGGCAATGGTGAAAGGTTCGATCATCACCGCCTGTTCATCGGGGATCTCATCGGGAACAGGCCATGCATTTTTAGCGGGCACAACGGCATATTCGCTAAACCCGCCGTCGCGATGCACGCCCAGCACCACCAGCGAGGTACAGACGTTCGGCTTGCCCACCGAGCAGGGATAACATGTGCCGCAACTGATGACCGGATCGACAGAGACGCGCTGCCCCAGACGGGCACGATCCACGCCCTCGCCCACCGCATCGATGACGCCAAAGAACTCATGCCCGATAACGCGCGGGTATTTCGCAAAAGGATTGTGGCCGCGGTAAATGTGGCTGTCAGAGCCGCAAATCCCGGCGAGCTTGATACGGACCCGCACATCCCCCGCCACCGGCTCCGGGAGAGGACGCGTTTCAATGACCAGGTCGTTCGGTTGTTGAATCACGATGCTTTTCATTTTTCGCTCCTGTTTTACCAGTTCCACAAGGTGCCATCTTCCAGTCGCGCTACCGGTAAATAAGCCGGATCGTACGGATATTTCGCGGCCAGCTTCTCGTCAAACTCGATGCCCAGGCCCGGTTTATCGCCAGGGTGCATATAGCCATTATCAAAGGTCCAGCTGTGCGGGAAGACCTCAAGCATCTGCTCGGAGTAGCCCATGTATTCCTGTACGCCGAAGTTGGGTACCCACAGGTCAAAGTGCAGCGCGGCAGCGTGGCAAATCGGCGACAGATCCGATGGGCCATGCGATCCGGTGCGCACCTGATACAGCGAGGCAAAGTCGGCGATCCGGCGCATTCCGGTAATACCGCCCGCATGGGTAATGGTGGTCCGGATATAATCGATCAGTTGCTCTTCGATGAGCTGCTTACAGTCCCAGATGCTGTTAAAGACTTCGCCGACGGCGATCGGCGTGACGGTATGTTGGCGAATAAGACGGAAACATGCCTGATTCTCTGCAGGCGTCGGATCTTCCATCCAGAACATCCGGTACGCTTCTATGCTCTTACCAAAACGCGCCGCTTCTATCGGCGTCAGGCGGTGATGCATGTCATGCAAAAGGTGCTCGTCAAAACCAAATTTACTGCGCACGGCTTCAAAGAGTTTTGGCGTGAAATCGAGGTACTTTTCCGTGGACCATAACTGCTCTTCAGGCCAGTTGCCCTTGGTGGCGGGTTCATACGCCAGCCCCTTTCCTTTAGACATACCGTAGGTGGTTTTCATTCCCGGTACGCCGCACTGCACGCGGATGGCTTTAAAGCCCATCTCTTTATGGCGGGCGTAATCTTCAAGGACATCGTCAATGGTATGGCCGGTAGTATGGCAATACACCATCACCCCTTCACGGGAAGCGCCACCGAGAAGCTGATAAAGCGGCATCCCTGCGGCCTTCGCCTTGATATCCCACAGGGCCATATCCACGGCGGAAAGCGCCGACATGGTGACCGGGCCGCGACGCCAGTAAGCACCTTTATAGAAGAATTGCCAGATATCCTCGATACGATGCGCATCGCGCCCAATCAGCTGGGGGCACAGATGATCTTCAAGATAAGAGGCAACGGATAACTCGCGGCCATTCAGGGTGGCGTCCCCCAGGCCCACTATCCCCTCGTCGGTGGTGATTTTTAGGGTGACAAAATTGCGCCCCGGGCAGGTAACAAATACTTCAGCCCTGACAATCTTCATAATCCTTTTCCTTACATCGTTCGTTGTGATGTAAGAAATTTAACCAACTGAGCTACTACCATACAAGTATGATGATCAAAAAATCATCCCTGGATCACAAAACAAAGGCGCTTACGCGCGCCCCCAGCCAGCCACAATAATTAACATGCCGCATAAGGCAATGAGCGCCCCAGCCCAGTCGTAAGGGCTGAGTTTGACCCCATCGACCACGCGTAGCCAGACTAATGCCGTGCAGACATAGACCCCGCCGTAGGCGGCATATACGCGCCCGCTTGCGGCAGGATGAAGGGTTAATAGCCAGACGAAAAGCGCCAGCGCGATTGCCGCAGGGATCAAAAGCACGACCGATGCGCCCTTTTTTAACCAGAGCCAGGGTAAGAAACAGCCGAGGATTTCGCACAGTGCAGTCACAAAAAAAAGCAGCGTAGTTTTGATCATTTTCAACATCAGGTGAGGATTGATTTAAACATCATACCCGAGATTGCGTGTAGAATTGCTTCAGATAACCTGTTTGTCTGCACCACGATAAGGAACATGCAATGAGTACATTAAGCAAACGCTTCTGCCTGGCGGCAATGCTGTCGTTGACCGCTTTCGCGTTCACCGCACCGGTTTCTGCTGAAACCAGCAAACTGATCATTGAATCAGGCGACAGCGCGCAAAGCCGACAGAATGCTGCCATGGACAAAGAACAGTGGAATGACACCCGCAACCTTCGTCAGAAGGTGAACAAACGTGCCGAAAAAGAGTGGGATAAAGAAGACGTCGCTTTCGATGCGCGCGATAAGTGTCAACAAAGCGCGAACGTCAACGCTTACTGGGAACCCAATACGCTGCGTTGTCTGGATCGCCGCACTGGCCGTACCGTAGCACCCTGATAAACCCGGCCTGAAAGGATGATTATGCCGACGACTTTACCCGTAAAACTGAGACCGCTGGAGCGTGAAGATCTTCGCTTCGTGCATCAGCTCGACAACAACGCCAGCGTCATGCGTTACTGGTTCGAAGAACCTTACGAGGCGTTTGTTGAGCTGTCGGATCTTTACGATAAGCACATCCACGATCAGAGCGAGCGCCGTTTTGTGGTGGAGTGCGACGGTGAAAAAGCCGGGCTGGTTGAACTGGTTGAAATTAACCATGTCCATCGCCGCGCTGAATTTCAGATTATTATTTCTCCGGAATATCAGGGCAAAGGGCTGGCTTCACGTGCGGCCAGGCTGGCCATGGATTATGGTTTTAACGTCCTCAACCTCTACAAGCTTTACCTGATCGTGGATAAAGAGAATGAGAAAGCCGTTCACATCTACCGTAAATTAGGCTTTATGGTCGAAGGTGAACTGATCCATGAGTTCTTTATCAACGGCGAGTACCGCAACACCATTCGCATGTGTATTTTCCAGCACCAGCATCTGGCTGAACCGAAAGCCCCCGGCAGCACCCTGCTGAAACCGACCGCGCAGTAACCTGCGCGGTTTCATCCCCTGTTAGTAATAATCGATACTGTTTTTAATCGTATAGCGGTGTTCAACGGCCGGTTTCACGCTGTTATCCTGGATAACCAGCTCGCAACTGACCGGGTTGTGACGACGATCGTATTCGCAGCTCTGCTTTACGCTGCCCAGAGGTTTATCGTTAAGCAGGCTCACTGCAGAGTAGTCGAGCTTTTTACGTTTATCTTTCGACGGGGTCGACGTGATGGAGAGCTGCTGATCGCCCGACACCGTGGTTTTACCTAACGGATAACCATCGTCGTCATAACGGTAACTCACCTCCATCTCTTTCCCGTGGGCACGGACGATAAAGCCCCGATCGTCGGTATCCCAGGTCATTCCCGCCGCGGGCAATTCGGCGAGCTGGCATTTGCCCTGCAGTTTGATCTTCTGCTGCTGTGTTTCCGCATCGCGATAAAAGTTGGCGTCGAGGACCAGAGCCATGCCGGTATTAGCCTCAAGGTCGTGCAATTCGAGGGTATCGAAGCAGCCTTCTGCCGAGACGGTACCCGTGACGCGTTTGCTGACTTCACCTTTGTCATTGAGCAGCGTCTGGGTAAAATCTTTCACCGGCCCGCGCAGCGGATCGAAGTCAAATTCATTCGAAAAGCTGGCCATTTCAGGCGTGAATGACAGCGGCGCCGAGCTGTTGTCACAGCCTGCCAGCAAAGCTGCCAACGCGATTGTCACTGCAAGTTTCTTCACATTTTCACCGTTGCGTGGAGATAATTCCCAATCATATTAGCAAATACAGTCATTTACACGAAATCTGCTAACATTAACTTACACACAGATAAAGGAGCTTGATATGAAAAGGTTAACCTGGGTCACTGCCCTGATGCTGGCTGGCGTCTCATCTTCTGCCCTGGCCGCCCCCGATTCCTGCGAACGCGTGAAAAGCGATATTCAGCAACGCATTATTCAGAACGGTGTGCCTGAATCCGGATTCACCCTCAATATTGTGCCAAACGATCAGGCCGATCAGCCTGATGCGCAGGTGGTAGGTCACTGTGCAAATGATACCTTTAAAATTCTTTATACCCGGACCAGCGGTGCCAGCACCCAGGGTAACGCGCCAACCGAACCACAATAATTTCCATCAATACCCATTGTATTGACACGGATTAAGACTTCTTACTCCTAAATAAGTAACACTCACTCCATCATTATCATTAGCCCGGTTGTAATCACGGAGCTAAATAATACGCAACAACAATGATGGAGTGAGTCATGTCCGATGTCGAACATACCGGCGGGATCAGTCGCCGATCTCTGGTTAAATCCACTGCAATTGGCTCACTGGCGCTTGCCGCCGGGGGGCTTTCTCTGCCCTTCGGCCTGAAAAGCGCGGCGGCGGCCGTCCAAAACGCCCTGAACCCTGCGGAGGACAAAGTGGTATGGGGCGCATGCTCCGTCAACTGTGGCAGCCGCTGCGCGTTACGACTGCATGTACGCGATGAGGAAGTGTACTGGGTCGAAACCGATAATACCGGCGAGGATATTTACGGGAATCATCAGGTGCGCGCCTGTCTGCGCGGGCGTTCGATTCGACGCCGTATCAACCATCCCGATCGGTTGAATTACCCCATGAAACGCACCGGTAAACGCGGCGAAGGTAAATTCGAACGCATCAGCTGGGACGAAGCGCTGGATATCCTCAGCAACAGCCTGAAGGACGTTGTGGCGAAGTACGGCAACGAAGCGGTGTATATCAACTACTCATCCGGGATTGTGGGCGGTAACATCACCCGTTCTTCGCCTTATGCCTCTTTAGTTGCCCGTCTGATGAACTGCTACGGCGGTTTCCTTAGCCATTACGGCACCTACAGCACCGCACAAATCGCCTGCGCGATGCCGTATACCTACGGGTCCAACGATGGCAACAGCACCTCCGATATTGAAAACAGCAAACTGGTGGTGATGTTCGGCAATAACCCGGCAGAGACTCGCATGAGCGGCGGCGGGATCACCTGGTTTCTGGAGCAAGCGCGGGAACGCTCTCATGCGCGCATGATTGTTATCGATCCGCGCTATACCGACACCGCCGCAGGCCGTGAAGATGAGTGGATCCCGATTCGCCCGGGCACGGACGCTGCGCTGGTCGCGGGTATGGCGTGGACACTGATCACCGAGAACCTGGTCGACCAGCCTTTCCTGGATAACTATTGCGTCGGCTATGATGAAAAAACGCTGCCGGAAGGCGCGCCTGCCAACGGCCATTACAAAGCTTACATTCTGGGCACCGGGGACGATGGCGTCGCAAAAACGCCGGAATGGGCTTCGCGGATTACCGGCATTCCTGCATCACGCATTATTCAGCTCGCCCGTGAAATCGGCAGTACTAAACCGGCGTACATCTGCCAGGGGTGGGGTCCGCAGCGTCAGGCCAATGGCGAACTGACCTCGCGCGCTATTGCGATGCTGCCGATTTTAACCGGTAACGTCGGGATTCACGGCGGGAACAGCGGCGCACGCGAATCGACCTACACCATCACGATTGAACGTATGCCGCTGCCGGAGAATCCGGTCAAAACCCAAATCTCCTGCTTTAGCTGGACGGATGCCATCGCCCGCGGGCCGGAAATGACTGCGCTGCGCGACGGCGTGCGCGGTAAAGATAAACTCGATGTGCCGATTAAATTCATCTGGAACTACGCCGGTAATACCATCATTAACCAGCACTCCGACATCAATAAGACCCACGACATTTTGCAGGACGACAAACAGTGCGAAATGATTGTGGTGATTGATAACTTTATGACCTCGTCGGCAAAATATGCTGACATCCTGCTGCCCGATTTAATGACCGTTGAACAGGAAGACATCATTCCAAACGACTACGCGGGCAATATGGGCTATCTCATCTTCCTTCAGCCGGTCACTGCACCGAAGTTTGAGCGCAAACCGATCTACTGGATCATGAGTGAGCTGGCGAAACGACTGGGGCCGGATATCTATCAGAGATTTACCGAAGGGCGTACCCAGGCGCAGTGGTTACAGTATTTGTACGCCAAAATGCTGGAGAAGGATCCCAAACTGCCGTCCTATGATGAGCTGAAAAAAATGGGGATTTATAAGCGAAAAGATCCGGCAGGTCATTTTGTCGCGTACAAAAAATTCCGCGACGACCCGCAGGCCAATCCGCTGAAAACGCCGTCCGGTAAGATCGAAATCTACTCCAGCCAGCTGGCTGACATCGCCCGCACCTGGGAGCTGGAAAAAGACGAGACCATCAGCCCTCTCCCGGTTTACGCCTCTACCTTTGACGGCTGGGATGCGCCTGAACGCGACCGTTTCCCGCTTCAGCTTTTCGGTTTCCACTTCAAGGCGCGCACCCACTCAAGCTACGGCAATGTCGATGTACTTAAAGCGGCGTGCCGTCAGGAGGTGTGGCTTAACCCTGTCGATGCTGAAAAACGCGGCAGCAAAAACGGCGATCTGGTGCGGGTATTTAACGCCCGTGGCGAAGTGCGCATTGAAGCAAAAGTCACCCCGCGCATTATGCCGGGCGTGAGCGCGATGGGCCAGGGAGCCTGGCACGATGCCAATATGAATGGCGATCGGGTCGATCACGGTTCGTGCATCAACACCCTGACCACCCATCGTCCTTCGCCGCTGGCGAAAGGCAACCCGCAGCACACGAATCTGGTGCAGATCGAGAAGGCGTAAGGAGTAACCGATGACAACCCAGTATGGCTTTTTTATTGATTCAAGTCGTTGCACCGGCTGCAAAACCTGCGAACTGGCCTGCAAGGATTACAAGGACTTAACCCCGGACGTCAGCTTCCGCCGGATTTATGAATACGCGGGCGGCGACTGGCAGGAAGACAACGGCGTCTGGCATCAGAACGTCTTTGCCTATTATCTGTCGATTGCCTGCAACCACTGCGAAGACCCGGCCTGCACCAAAGTCTGTCCGAGCGGGGCGATGCACAAGCGTGACGATGGCTTTGTGGTGGTGGATGAAGATGTCTGCATCGGCTGTCGCTACTGCCATATGGCCTGCCCGTACGGCGCGCCGCAGTACAACGCCGCCAAAGGCCACATGACCAAATGTGATGGCTGCCATTCCCGCGTCGCGGACGGCAAGAAACCGATCTGCGTTGAGTCCTGCCCGCTGCGCGCGCTGGACTTTGGTCCGATTGACGAACTGCGTAAAAAACATGGTGAGCTTGCGGCCGTTGCCCCGCTGCCATCAGCGCACTTCACCAGACCGAGCATTGTAATTAAACCTAACGCTAATAGCCGTCCGACGGGTGATACCACCGGCTATCTGGCTAACCCGAAGGAGGTGTGAGATGGGAAGTGGATGGCATGAATGGCCGCTGGTAATTTTCACCGTCTTCGGGCAGTGCGTGGCCGGCGCGTTAATTGTCTGCGGCATCGCCTGGTTTAACCTGAAAGAGGAAGCCGCGCGCGACCGCCTCGTACGCAGCATGTTCTTTTTATGGCTGGTCATGGGCATAGGGTTTATAGCCTCGGTGCTACATCTGGGCTCGCCATTACGCGCATTTAACTCCCTGAACCGTATTGGCGCCTCGGCGTTAAGTAACGAGATAGCGGCAGGCTCCCTCTTTTTTGCCGTGGGTGGGTTCTGGTGGTTGCTTTCAGTCGTGCGTAAGATGCCCGTTGCGCTGGGTAAAATCTGGCTGATGGTCAGCATGGCGCTCGGTATTGTCTTTATCTGGGCCATGACGCGCGTCTACCAGATTGAGACGGTACCTACCTGGTATACGGGTTATACAACGCTGGCCTTCTTCCTGACCGCACTGGTAAGCGGCCCTCTGTTTGCTGCTCTGCTGCTGCGCGGTTCCAGCATTCCGCTCAGAGGAACAATGGGCGCGTCAGTCAGCGTGCTGGCACTGTTCGCCGTGGTGGCGATTATTGTGCTACAGGGCACGCATCTGGATACGATCCACAGCTCTGTGCAGCAAGCCAGCGCGCTTCTGCCTGACTATGGTTCACTACAGGTCTGGCGAATCGCGTTGATCGCCGCTGGACTGGGGTGCTGGATCTGTCCGCTGGTCCGACGTAAAGACCCGCTGTCGGCTGGGCTGGCCGTAGGGTTGGTGTTGGTCATTGCAGGTGAATTAATAGGCCGGGGAATGTTCTACGGGTTACACATGACCGTGGGTATGGCAGTTGCCGGTTAACACAGACGCACGGCGCTGGCCGTGCGAGTAAGGAACAGAGTAATGAGAGACGTTTCACAACGCGAGAGATTTGCTTTTAGCGCCCGGGTATTGGGTGCGTTGTTTTATTTTGCCCCTGACAGTGAACAAGCATCTCCGCTGGTCGCGGCATTAACCTCCACCGACTGGTATCAGGACTGGCCGCTAACGTCGGAAAGCCTGTTGCCGCTTGCCAGCGCGATGAAATCGCCGTCAGATGAGCCGTTGCCCGATGCCTGGCAGCGTCTGTTTATCGGACCCTGGGCGCTACCTGCGCCGCCGTGGGGCTCCGTGTGGCTCGATCGTGAGTCCGTTCTGTTTGGTGATTCCACCCTTGCGTTGCGTCAATGGATGCGCGAAAACGGCATCGCCTTCGAAATGAAACAAAACGAACCCGAAGACCATTTTGGTACCCTGCTCATGCTCGCCGCCTGGCTGGCAGAGAACGGGCGAGAAGTGGAACGCGCTCAATTGCTGGCCTGGCATCTGCTGCCCTGGAGCCACCGTTTTCTGACCGTCTTTATTGAGGAAGCCGGTCATCCGTTTTATGTCGCATTAGCCCGGCTTGCTCAGCTGACGCTGGCTGACTGGCAATCCACGCTCATCATTCCCGTTGCGGAAAAACCGCTCTACCGTTAATCCAGCCACCCGCACGAATACCGTGCGGGTAACACCCTACTTGTGACAACGTCACTTTTTCACTTTCTGTTTCAGACTATTCTGCCTGGTCGCCCTCACCCTTGACGCCATAAGGCGTAACCCTCTGTTTATACTGCTTTCAGCACGCATTTATTTTGCCGCTTCGCTGGAACCTCTCCCAATCGCTTGCTATAGGTCATCTACCCCTGCCGAAACATGGCATAACAACAGGCAATCAGCGGATTGCTATAACGCATGCGCACAGGGAGACACACCGCAATGCAATCATCATTACTGAAACGTACGCTGTTATTTATCGGCGCAATCGCCGTGGTCCTTGCCCTGCTGACGTGGGGAATTGGACTCGAGACGATTAAAGCGCGCCGGGTTGATCTGCTTTATCTGGGTCAACAGCATCTGATTCTGGTTTTCTCATCCATGTTCTTCGCACTTCTGGTCGGGATCCCCAGCGGAATTTTGCTGAGCCGCCCTGCCGCTCGCGGTATAGCGGAATATGTGATGCAGATCTTTAACGTCGGGAATACCCTGCCTCCTCTGGCGGTGCTGGCGCTGGCGATGGTCGTGCTGGGCATAGGCGATACGCCGGCCATTATCGCGCTGTTTCTGGCTTCTCTGCTGCCGATTGTGCGCAATACCTATGCAGGATTGTGCTCCGTCCCGGCCTCGTTGCTGGAGGCTGCCAACGGTATCGGCATGACCAAATGGCAGCGTCTGCGCCAGGTTGAAATCCCCAACGCCTGGCCGGTGATGCTTTCGGGCATTCGCATTGCAACGGCGATTAACGTCGGCACGGCTCCGCTGGCCTTCCTCATTGGCGCCAGCAGTTACGGGGAACTGATCTTCCCGGGCATTTATCTTAACGACTTCCCGACGCTGATTCTGGGCGCCGCCGCCACCGCCTTATTCGCCCTGATTCTGGACACGCTGCTCGCCTTACTGGGCCGTGTGATGAGCCCACACATCGCACGATAACAATAACAAGGAGCTTTTATGAGACTGCTTTCTGGCCTGACGGCCCTGTGCGCCGCTGCGCTCTTTTCCAGCCAGACGCTCGCTGCCCCGTTGATTCTGGCGACAAAAAGTTTTACCGAGCAGCACATTTTGTCAGCAATGACCGTGCAGTATTTGCAAAAGAAAGGGTTTGAAGTCCAGCCCAAAACCAACATTGCCACGGTGATTTCCCGAAATGCGATGATCAATAAACAGATTGATATGACATGGGAATACACCGGTACCTCGCTGATTATCTTCAACCACATCAACAAACGCATGTCACCACAAGAGTCGTATGAGACGGTGAAACGCCTGGATGCAAAACATGGTCTGGTCTGGCTGAAACCGGCTGACATGAATAATACCTACGCCTTCGCCATGCAGCGCAAACGTGCGGAAGCCGAAAACATCAATACGATGTCCGAGCTGGTGGCGAAGATTGAACACATTCGCAAAACCGATCCGGATAATAACTGGCTGCTGGGGCTGGATCTGGAGTTTTCCGGGCGCAGCGACGGCATGAAGCCGCTGCAGGCCGCCTATAACATGCCGCTGGATCGCCCGCAGATCCGTCAGATGGATCCGGGCCTGGTCTATAACGCCGTGCGCGACGGCTTCGTCGAGGCGGGGCTGATTTATACCACCGACGGGCGCGTGAAAGGCTTCGATCTGAAGGTGCTGGAAGATGATAAAGGCTTCTTCCCGAGCTACGCGGTGACGCCCGTGGTACGCAAGGATACGCTGGAGGCGAATCCGGGCCTGGAAGAGGCCTTAAATACCCTCTCCAGCCAGTTAAATAACGACGTTATCACCGAACTGAACAAGAGGGTGGATATCGACCATCAGTCACCGCAGCAGGTTTCGCGTGAGTTCCTGCAAAGCAAAAAGCTGCTGTAAGGAGGCGCTATGGAGACGATTCATTACATTATTGATAACTGGGGTTATTTGCTTTCGCTGACGTTTCAACACCTGTGGCTGGTCGCGCTGGCCGTTGGGCTGGCGATTATTATCGGCGTCCCGCTGGGTATCCTGATCGTCCGCCACAAGTGGCTGGCCACGCCGGTGCTCGGGATTGCCACCATTGTCCTGACCATCCCGTCCATCGCCCTGTTTGGCCTGATGATCCCGCTCTTTTCGATGGTCGGCCAGGGGATTGGCGCCCTGCCCGCGATTACCGCGGTATTCCTTTACTCGTTACTGCCGATTGTGCGTAACACCCATACCGCGCTCGACAGTCTGCCTCCCGGATTACGTGAAGCGGGTCGCGGGATTGGCATGACCTTCTGGCAGCGTCTGCGCTGGGTCGAAATTCCGATGGCGCTTCCGGTGATTTTCGGCGGTATCCGTACTGCCGTCGTGATGAACATCGGCGTGATGGCGATTGCCGCGGTCATTGGCGCCGGCGGCCTGGGGCTGTTACTGCTGAACGGTATTGGCGGTAGCGATATTCGTATGTTGATTGCTGGCGCATTAATGATCTGTCTTTTAGCGATTGTGCTCGACTGGTTACTCCATCGATTGCAGATCGCACTGACTCCGAAGGGGATTCGATAATGATAAAACTGGAAAACCTCACCAAACAATTTTCACAGAAAAACGGCCAGACCTTTAAGGCCGTGGACAACGTTAATCTGAACGTACCTGAAGGTGAAATGTGCGTACTGCTCGGCCCATCGGGCTGTGGTAAAACCACCACCCTGAAAATGATCAACCGACTCATTACCCCGAGCAGCGGTAAAATCCTGATCAACGGTGAAGACACCAGCGCTATGGATACGGTGACCCTGCGTCGCAATATTGGTTACGTTATTCAGCAAATCGGTCTGTTCCCGAACATGACCATTGAAGACAACATTACCGTCGTGCCGCGCATGCTCGGCTGGGACAAGGCACGCTGTAAAGCCCGCGCCGAAGAGCTGATGGATATGGTGGCGATGGACCCGCATAAATTCCTTAGCCGCTATCCCCGTGAAATGTCGGGCGGCCAGCAGCAGCGTATCGGCGTGATCCGCGCCCTGGCGGCGGATCCTCCGGTACTGCTGATGGATGAACCTTTCGGCGCGGTAGACCCGATCAACCGTGAAGTGATCCAGAATCAGTTCCTGGAGATGCAGAGAAAGCTGAAAAAAACCGTCATGCTGGTGAGCCATGATATTGACGAAGCGCTGAAGCTGGGCGATCGCATCGCGGTCTTCCGTCAGGGACGCATCGTACAGTGCGCCAGCCCCGATGAACTGCTGGCGAAACCGGCGAACGAGTTTATCGGCTCCTTTGTCGGCCAGGACCGAACGCTGAAACGCCTGCTTCTGGTCTCTGCCGGTGACGTCACCGATCAGCAGCCGACCCTGACGGTCCGTGAATCTACCTCTCTGTCCGAAGCCTTTGCCACGATGGATGACAACGACATCCGCGCGATAACGGTGGTAGATGCGCAGGGCAAACCATTAGGTTTTGTTAAGCGTCGCGAAGCACGCCATGCTACCGGTTCGTGTGCTGACATGCTGCATCCGTTCCGCATGACCGGTAAAGCTGAAGATAACCTGCGTGTGGTGCTCTCACGGCTTTACGAGAGTAATACCAGCTGGATGCCTATCGTGGATGAAGAGGGTCGCTATAACGGCGAAATTTCGCAGGATTACATTGCGGAATACCTCAGCTCCGGCCGTACGCGTCGTGCACTGAATATTCACACCGACAGTTAATCCCCCTGCCCGGCAGTCTTTCCTGATGCCGGGTTTGCCTTTTTCGCACGCATAACTTTTGCTAACCCCACGTTTTCACCGCACAATATCGTATCGCTCCTGCCTGATGAATCACCATGCAACGTCTTCACGTGTATCCGGACATTCGCGCGATGTTCCGCCGTTTACTGATTGCCACCCTGATCGGCGTACTCGCCGCGCTCGCCGTGGCGGTTTTTCGCCATTCGATGTTTTTACTCGAAGGGCTGTTTTTAGGTAACCATAGCGGAAGCCTGGTCGCGGCGGCCAGTGAGCTCGCGCCGTGGCGTCGGGCACTGACGCCTGCCCTCGGCGGCCTTGCGGCAGGTCTGCTTCTCTGGGGTTGGCAACGGCTGAATCAGCAACGCCCCCATGCCCCCACGGATTACATGGAAGCCCTCGACACCGACGAGGGGCAGTTCGATTACGGTGGAAGTCTGGTCAAATCACTGGCCTCTTTGCTGGTGGTCTCAAGCGGCAGCGCCATTGGTCGCGAAGGGGCAATGATCCTGTTGGCCGCCCTTGCCGCATCGTTATTTGCCCGGCGCTATACGCCAAAATCGGAATGGAAACTGTGGATCGCCTGCGGAGCCGCGGCCGGGATGTCCAGTGCTTATCACGCACCGCTGGCGGGCAGCCTGTTTATTGCGGAAATTCTCTTTGGCACCTTAATGCTGGCCTCACTCGGACCCGTGGCTATCGCGGCAGTGGTCGCACTTTTAACCACGCACCTGCTCAGCCCGGGGGCTACTACTCTGTACGAGGTTAAGTTAAGCGGAACGCTCACCGCGCTGGATTATGCGCTTATGGTAGGCACAGGTCTGCTGGCCGGACTGTGCGGTCCGCTGTTGATGTGGCTGATGCAGTACAGCCATTCGCTCTTTTTACGCCTTAAACTTTCCCCGCCCTGGCAGCTGGCGCTGGGCGGATTGATCGTTGGGGCGTTGTCCCTGCTGACGCCGACGGTCTGGGGCAACGGTTACAGCGTGGTGCAGGCCTTTTTGTTGTCGCCTCCTTTGCTGTCCGTCATCGCCGGCATTTTTATCTGCAAACTGCTGGCGGTGCTAGCCAGTAGCGGCTCAGGCGCACCGGGCGGGGTTTTCACCCCAACACTGTTCGTGGGAATGGCCACAGGTATGCTGTTTGCTCAGGTGATTTCGATGGGCTTTCCCGGCACTGAAATGGCGATTCTGGCGGGGCTGGCCGGAATGGCAACCCTGCTTGCAGCGACGACGCACGCGCCGATCATGTCCGCGCTGATGGTCTGTGAAATGACCGGGCAGTATGTCCTTCTGCCCGGTTTACTGATTGCCTGCGTTATTGCTTCCGTGCTGTCGCGGACCTTACGCCACAACTCGATTTACGGAGAGCATGTCGCCGAACATCGCCAAATCGATGTAGGGCGTTAGGTCACGCTGTTCGGCGCGCGGCAGATAAGGTAATTCGCCCACCAGCGGCCCCGGCAATTTTTTGCTCAGGACGTCAATAATTTCGGCGTAATGCGCCAGGCCCGGGTTAATGCGGTTCGCCACCCATCCAATGAGCGGAAGGCCATCGTTCGCAATAGCCTGCGCGGTCAGCAACGCATGATTGATACACCCTTCCTGGATGCCGACAACCATGACCACAGGCAGTTGTTCCTGCACAACCCATTCAGATAAGGGGCGCAGGTCGTTCATCAGACTGCGCCAGCCGCCCGTGCCTTCCACCACGACGTGATCAACCTGCTCGCTGAGATGCAGCAAGCCATTCGATAACAAGGTGTAATCGATCAGGCCACTGTGCGCGACGCTACTCTCATCTTCGCTAAGCGCAATGGGGTTCACTGCCTCGTAAGGCAGCGTAAGGCTGGAGACGCTTTGCAGAACCAGCGCATCTTTATTGCGTAGTCCTTCTGGCGTCTCTTTACTTCCTTTCGCGACCGGTTTGTACCCAGCCACGCATTTACCACTTGCCGCAAGGGCCTGCAGCAAGGCGCGGGAGACCACTGTTTTACCAACAGAGGTATCAGTACCCGTTACAAAGAAACGCTTAAGCATCACTTACTCCACCGTTATGCTTTGAAAATATAAACCACCTAAATAATTCAGTGGAGTGAGTCTAAGGTATGCGTGAACACGCCAGCTTGAGATAGCGCAATTTTTCGTAAATCAGTGGAAAAGAGTTAACCCTGTAACAGACGAATCAACAGTGAGCCGCTGTACATAGCATCTTTAACCAGTGCCGCACCGGCCATGGTGCCCTGGTTGGAAAACTGGGTTCCCTCGACCGCGATATTTTTACTGTATGCCGGCAGTGACTGCTGGCGGATACAATCAGCAATCGCCGGGAACAGAATATCTGCCGCCTGGTTCAATGGCGAACCGATGAGGATTTTTTGCGGATTAAAAAGATTGACCATAATGGCCAGGATGCGTCCAACGTTACTGCCCACGCCGGTAATGATGTCTTTCGCCAGCAGATCGCCCTGCCGTGCCGCATCGCACAATGAATCAATAGTCAGCGGCTGGCCGTGCAGCGAGGAACTCATTGACTGGCTCAAACGCAGCTGGGCAAGTTCCATCACGCTCTCTACGCTGGCGATGGTTTCCAGGCAGCCATGGTTGCCGCAGTAGCAGCGTTTGCCATAGGGATCGACCTGCGTGTGGCCTATTTCGACCAGGCTGCTGCTGCCCGCGTGAAGCAGGCGTCCATCGGTGATCACCCCTGCGCCTACGTTATGATCAATCACTACCTGAATAACGTCCCGCGCCCCGCGCGAAGCACCAAAGAGCGCCTCCGCCATGGTCCAGGCGCTGATATCATGCTGGATATAGATCGGCACGCCCGTATGTTTTTCCAAGGCTTCACCCAGCGGCATCTCTTTAACATCTTCGTAGAAGGGCATTCGGTGAACGATACCGTTCTCGGTATCGATGATTCCCGGCAACGTTATTGCGATCGCGGTGAGTCGCTCCAGCTTTTGCTGATGACGAATAAAGAACTGATCGATATGGGTCAGGATGCGCTCAAGCAAGGTCTGTTCGGCCTGAAGCGGAAGTTCCAGCCGATCCTCCACCACCAGCTTGCTGCTTAAATCACGCAGCGCGAGGAAAATTTCACCGCGGCTAATACGAAGAGAGAGATAATGCCAGGCTTCGGTTTCGACCACCAGGCCGACGGCCGGACGACCACGGCTGCCGGGTTCCTGAATTTCCGTCTCCTGCACCAGATGCGCTTCCAGCATCTCGCGCACGATTTTGGTGATACTGGCGGGCGCCAGTTGGGCCAGACGAGAAAGATCGATACGCGACACCGGACCAAGCTGATCAATCAGGCGATACACCGCACCCGCATTGGTTTGCTTAATCTGATCAATGTGTCCTGGCTGACTATCAGCAACCACCTGTTACTCCCTTATTTTCGCGCTTCGAAATAAACTTTAGCTATGGTGAAGCACTTCACCCGCAGTCGTCAAATTTTTACTTAGCCATGTGATTTACCGCACATTTTTGTGGGTATTTCCGCTTAATTGTGATGATGTGAAGCGGCAATAAGCCGCTCTTTGAAACGCTGTGCCGCATTGCTCTGTTCGTGATGTTTAGGCCATACCAGCCACATTTCGGATATCGCATCCTCTTGTGCAATCGGTACCCAGCGCATTTCGCTTAGCTGGACGCGTTTAAACGAGGCGGGAAGAATAGAAACCCCAAGCCCGGCCGAGACCAGACCAATGATCGTCATCGCCTCGCCCACCTCCTGCGTAATCATCGGTGCCAGCCCATAGCGACGCATCAGCCCCAGTATGTCGTCATAAAGGCCCGTCCCGACGTGGGGATCAAAAAAGACAAAAGGTTCTTTCGCCAGCGCCGAAAGAGACACCGTCGGCTGAGAGGCAAGAGGATGATCGCGGGGGATCATCGCCAGCAAAGGCTCGCGTAATATGACCTGCCATGCCAGCGTATCCGGAAGTTGGGTGTTGCGCATCAGTCCCAAATCCAGCGAGCCTTCATTAAGCGGGGCGATCTGTTCACGGGTGTTAATTTCCCGCGTCTGGATATGGACATCGGGATAATGCCGACGAAACGAGGATAGCGTCTCTGACACCGCACTAATAAAAGGTGCCGAGGAGGTGAACCCAATGCGCAGCTCGCCGGTCTCGCCCAGGTGGAGACGTTCCGCCCGGGCGGCGGCTTCGTCCACTAAACTCAGAATCTGGCGGCTGTCGGCAAGAAATTGCCTGCCTGCGGCGGTCAGGCTTACGCTACGGTTGGTTCTCGCCAGCAGTCGCGCCCCCACCTGCTGCTCAAGCATCTGAATTTGCTGACTTAAGGGTGGCTGAGAAATGTTAAGCCGCGCAGCGGCACGTCCGAAATGCAGCTCTTCAGCCACGGCGATAAAATAGCGCAGGTGACGTAACTCTATATTCATACTTTATACGTATCATTTGAGATTATTAATATATTAGACAGAATATTTACATTTTCCTACCCTAAACAGCATACCCCCAACGCAAGGACCCGATGTGAGCCGTTCAACCACCGTCAATGACGCTCCGGTAAGCGATATTGATGATTCACCCGCCGTGACCCAGCCCGCTCAGTTTATAAAACGTGGTACCCCTCAGTTTATGCGCGTTACGCTGGCGCTGTTTTCCGCCGGTCTGGCGACGTTTGCCCTGCTCTATTGTGTACAGCCGATTTTGCCCGTGCTGTCGCATGAGTTTGGCGTGTCGCCTGCGGCCAGCAGTATTTCGCTCTCGATTTCAACCGGGATGCTGGCGATTGGCTTACTCTTCACCGGCCCGCTCTCCGACGCGATCGGCCGCAAAAAAGTCATGGTGACGGCGCTGTTACTGGCCTCCGTCTGTACCCTGCTTTCAACCATGATGACCAGCTGGCACGGGATCCTTTTCATGCGAGCACTGATTGGCTTATCGTTAAGCGGCGTGGCCGCCGTTGGGATGACCTACCTGAGCGAAGAGATCCACCCGAGCTTTGTCGCCCTGTCGATGGGGCTTTATATCAGCGGTAACTCAATTGGCGGGATGAGTGGACGCCTGCTCAGCGGGCTGTTTACCGACTTTTTCACCTGGCGTATCGCCCTGGCGGTCATCGGCTGCTTTGCCCTGGCCTCCGCCTTAATGTTCTGGAAAATCCTGCCCGAATCGCGCCATTTTCGGCCCACCGCTTTACGTCCTAAGACATTATTAATTAACTTTCGTCTGCACTGGCGAGATAAAGGTTTACCTCGCCTGTTTTTGACCGGATTTCTGTTGATGGGATCTTTCGTCACGCTCTTTAACTACATTGGCTATCGCTTAATGCTCTCCCCATGGCATTTGAGCCAGGCCGTTGTCGGCCTGCTTTCCGTGGCGTATCTCACCGGGACCTGGAGTTCGCCCAGAGCCGGGGCAATGACCACCCGTTATGGCCGTGGCCCGGTCATGCTGGCTTCAACCGGCGTGATGCTGCTGGGCCTGCTGATGACGCTGTTTTCCTCTTTATGGCTGATATTTGCGGGAATGTTACTTTTTTCAGCGGGCTTTTTTGCTGCACACTCCGTTGCCAGCAGTTGGATTGGCCCACGCGCGCGCCGCGCCAAGGGGCAGGCCTCTTCGCTCTACCTGTTTAGCTACTATCTTGGTTCCAGTATCGCCGGCACGCTTGGAGGTGTATTCTGGCATCGCTATGGCTGGAACGGGGTGGGTATTTTCATCGCTTTGATGCTTTGCGCGGCCCTTCTGGTCGGGGCAAGCGTGCATAAACGTTTGCGCTGATATATCCAGTTAAAATATTTACCCACCGTCACTGTTTCCTTCTTTAGCCACGCTACAATCAGGGCATTATTAACGGGGGTAAAAATGAAAAATATCATCATCAGCATGGTTGCCAAGATTTCAAAAATGGATGCGGAAGCAAAACTGCTTACCGCGCAGGTAGAAGCACAGTCGCTGATGCTTAGCGCCCTTTTGCTGACCGTCGGCAAAAATGGCGGAGTAGAAAAAATGGTTGAAAGTGTCAATAAAGCCATTAACTCTGCCATGGAGTTATCTGACGATCTTCTGCGCTCGGATGCACAAATGCTGCTGACGCAATTTAACGAACTGCTCGCCATTGCGAGACTCATAGAGAACGCCGATGCAGAAGTTGACCTCGATAGCCTCACTACCCCGCCTCTTTGACAATAGGTCATTTGCTCTCGTCTAAAGTACAAAAAAAGGCCACGCAAACGCGTGGCCTTTTTAGTTGACTGCTTTTTCAACAGTCCGTTTTGCTTCAGCTGGTGTTGGCATATTAAGCAAAACCCCCATAGAGTAAGCCATTGAAAGGATTTATCAAATGAATTTAACTTATTGATCGTTAACACCGATCGAACGATCATTTTTCATACTGTCTTTGGGTATATGAATGATTGACATGCCCCGGCTGGCGTGGATAGTTGAACGCAACCTTTTTTTAACGTTTCACTCATACCGAAGAATAAAATTCCTGACAGGATCCTATGACAAACAACTATCAACAACTCACCCGTACCTTTCAGCGACTGCATCGTTTCGCTCACCTCTCCTCCATCGCCAGCTGGGACATGTTCGCCATGATGCCGCCGGGCGGCAGCACCGCACGCGGTGAAGCGCTGGCCGAAATGAGCGTTTTGCAGCATCAAATACTGACGGATAAAAAGGTGGCAGACTGGCTGGCCGCAGCCGAAAGTGAAGATCTGAACGATGTTGAACAGTCCAACCTGCGTGAAATGAAACGTCATTATCAGCAAGCCGCTTTGCTGCCGGAATCCCTTGTTGAAGCCAAATCGCTGGCAGGTAGCAAATGCGAGCACGCCTGGCGCACGCAACGCCCCGCCAATGACTGGCAGGGCTTTTCCGCCAACCTGAAAGAAGTGGTTAAACTCAGCCGCGAAGAGGCTCGACTGCGTGCAGACGCGAAAGGTTGTACGCCTTACGACGCGCTGCTCGATCTGTTTGAGCCGGACATGACCAGCGCACGGCTGGACGGGCTGTTTGGCGACATGAAAACCTGGTTGCCGGATCTCCTGACCCGGGTGGTAGAAAAACAATCGCAGCACGCTTTTGTCCCGCCACAAGGCCCTTTCCCGACGGCCGTTCAGCGCGAACTGGGTCTGGAAGCCATGAAAATGCTCGGCTTTGATTTTAACGCCGGCCGCCTGGACGTAAGCGCGCATCCCTTCTGCGGCGGGGTGCCCGAAGACGTACGTATCACCACCCGTTATGATGAAGATGAACTGCTCAGCGCGCTGTTCGGCGTAGTCCATGAAACAGGTCACGCACGATACGAACAAAATTTACCGCGAAACTGGCTCGGTCAGCCCATCGCGCTGGCGCGATCTACCGCGATTCATGAATCACAAAGCCTGTTCTTTGAAATGCAGCTTGGACGCAGCGACGCATTTCTTAAACATCTCCTCCCGGCGGTTCATGCCCGCTTCGGCAGCCAGGCCGCCTTTAGCGAAGAAAACTTTATTGCCTGGAACCAGCGGGTGAAGCCTGGCTATATCCGCGTCGATGCAGATGAGGTGAGCTACCCGGCGCACGTGGTCTTACGCTATGAGATCGAACGTTCGTTGATTAACGGGGAAATCGAGGTAGAGGATATCCCGGCCCTGTGGGATGAAAAGATGCAGGCCTGGCTCGGCTTGTCGACGAAAGGTAACGATCGTAACGGATGTATGCAGGATATTCACTGGACCGACGGAGGTTTCGGCTACTTCCCGTCGTACACGCTCGGTGCAATGTATGCTGCACAGCTGTTCAGCGCGGCCAAAACGGCCCTGCCGGGCCTGAGCGCGTCCGTCGCTGAAGGTGATTTCTCTGCACTCTTTGAGTGGCTTCGCCAGAATATCTGGCAGCACGGTAGCCGCTTTACCACCTCACAGCTTATTACACAGGCGACAGGGGAAGATCTGAATATTCGCTACTTCCGCGAACATCTCACCTCACGCTATTTGTAATGCCTTCGCCGGGGCGTGCCCCGGCGTTGTACAAACGGTTACACGCCGAAACCAATCACTCACGGAAGCCCCCGACCGACAAGGATATAGTTCTTTCAACGGCCCCGCAGTGGGGTTAACTGAAAAACCAAATTCGAGGGTTTCACAATGAAAAAAGTATTAGCTCTGGTTGTTGCCGCTGCTATGGGTCTGTCTTCTGCTGCATTCGCTGCTGACATGACCGCAACCGCTACCCCTGCGCAAGCGCCAACTGCTGCTGCAACCACCAAAGCAGCACCTGCAAAAACTGTGCATCACAAAAAACACAAAAAAGCCGTTGAGCAAAAAGCCCAGGCTGCTAAGAAACATCATAAAAAAGCAGCAAAACCTGCTGTAGAGCAAAAAGCGCAGGCCGCTAAAAAGCACCACAAAAAAGCGGTAAAACACGACGCGGCTAAACCTGCTGCTCAGCCAGCGGCTTAAGCTTCAAGGTCATTCGTGCCCTAACGGGCAGGTGAGTAAACCGGCGCTGAACCCGACAAGGCTCAGCGCCGTAATGATATCCGGAGGGCGTATGCTGCGGCGCTATCGGTTTGAGTTCATTCTTATCATGCTTATTTTATGCGCGCTCATCGCCAGCCACTTTTATCTTTCCTGAATGTAGCACGCTGATTTTACTCCCACTTTCCCGTCGTCCCGTCTATAGTATTTTCATAGGGTTCACTTTTAATAATCATAATTACCCCATTTGAGTGAGATATGCGGAAAACTTTTGTGCTGTTACTGGGAACGTTATGCCTGATGTCGGGCTTTTCGCACGCGGATGATGGCGATGAAGATGCGATAACGCCTCCGGAGGTCAAAACCCTCTTCTTTGGTCATGACGACCGGACGCGTGTCTCCGATCCAACGCAAGCGCCCTGGGATGCTATCGGGCAACTGGAAACCGCCAGCGGTAATTTATGTACTGCAACGTTGATCTCCTCGCATCTGGCATTAACGGCCGGGCACTGTTTACTGATCCCCCCGAAAGGGAAACCGGACAGAGCGGTAGCGTTGCGCTTTATCTCGAAAAAAGGTCTGTGGCGTTATGAAATTCATGACGTTGAAGGCCGGGTAGATGCCTCGTTAGGTAAACACCTGAAGCCCGACGGTGACGGCTGGATTGTGCCACCCGGCGCGGCTGAATGGGATTTCGGGCTGATCATTTTGCGCAATCCCCCTTCCGGCATCACCCCGTTGCCGCTGTTCGATGGAGATAAAGCGGCATTAACCGCCGCGCTTAAAACGGTGGATCGTAAAGTAACGCAGTCAGGCTATCCGCTCGATCATCTGGACTCGCTTTATACGCACACCGACTGCATCGTCACCGGTTGGGCGCAAAATAACGTGTTGTCCCATCAATGCGACACGTTGCCCGGCGACAGTGGCTCACCGTTAATGCTCAACACCGGCAGCGGCTGGCAGTTAATCGGCGTGCAAAGCTCTGCACCTGCGGCAAAAGATCGCTATCGGGCCGATAACCGTGCACTTTCGGTGACCGGTTTTCGCGACAAGCTGGATGCCCTGGCGCAGCAGTAAATCAACACTGCCGTACCTGACGTACTGCCCTTAACGCCTCGACTGGCATCGGCTGGCTGAACCAGAAACCCTGCAACTGATCGCAGCCAGCCAGCCGTAACAGCTTCATCTGTTTTTCGTTTTCAACCCCTTCCGCTACCACGGTCATGCCCAGCGCGTTGGCAATACGTACGGTCCCGCTTACCAGTGCCGCAGCCTGTTCATCGTTATCCACCAGCCCTGCCAGTGATTTGTCGATTTTGATGGTGTCGAAGTTAAACTGACGCAGATAGCCAATACTGGAGTAACCGGTGCCAAAATCATCCAGCGCCATCGCTATACCCAGTGTTTTAAGGCTGGCAATGGCCACACGTGCGCGCTCCGGGTTTTCCAGAACGTAGGTTTCGGTCACCTCAAGCTGCAGCCGATTTGACGGGAATCGGGTCATCTCGATGACGTTCGCCACTTTCTCTTCAAATTCTGGATCGCGGAACTGTGCGGGAGAGATATTTACCGAGAGTTTTAAATCACTGAAAGGACCCAAATCCTGACAGGCGCGGCGCAGCACAAACTGCCCAAGCCCATATATCAGTCCGCTGGTCTCCGCAATGCTTATAAACGCATCCGGACGCAGTTCCCCCGCAGGACGGCGCGGCCAGCGAACCAGCGCTTCAACACTGGTCATCTTCTGACTGTGGGCATCTATAATGGGCTGATACCACACCTCGAACTCATTGCGTTCCAGTCCCGCGCGGATCTCATTTTCAATAGACAGGCGTTGCTCGCGCGCGCTGTTCAGCGCCGCATCATAAAGCGTGACTCGCCCTTTTCCGGTTATTTTTGAGTGGTACATAGCGATATCCGCCCGGCGAAAGAGTTCTGAGCTGGTACATTCAGTTAACCTGCCGGTGGCGATGCCAATGCTGGCGCTCATATAGAGAGTGCGTTCACCCAGACGGATGGGCGTGTTTAGTAAGGTCAAAACGTTGCCGGCGAACTCAGCCGCCAGGGCTTCGGAGCGATCGCCGCCGACGGTCATGGCGAACTCATCGCCCCCCATTCGAGCCAGCATGCCGCCCTGGGGTACGCGATCCCGCAACTCGCGGGCAATCAGAATGATCAACTCATCCCCTACGTCATGCCCGTAGATATCGTTCACGTCCTTAAAACCATCCAGATCGAGGAAGACCACGCTCTTAACATCGCTATCACCGCGCTGGCTGACGCTTTCCAGCTCCTCAATTAAAGCCCGGCGATTGGGTAAATGACTCAACCAGTCGGTTCTCGCCACCCTGCGGGCCAGACTTTCTCCCCGCGCAAGCTTGTAGAGCCCAATGCTGCTGACCAGGATGAACAGCAGGATTAAGCCTGCGGCCAAAACAACGATCCGGGTGAAATCACCGGACGCTGCACGCGCCGCCAGGGCCCCCGTCTGCCCGGGCGTCCAGTTAAGATAACCGACACGTTCATTACCTGCGCTTTTTAACGGGACGCTGGACTGAGTGATACGATCCTGGGTGTAGGTGAGGTTTTCAATCTGAAAGGTATTGCCGAGAGCGGTAAGAATTTGCGGATTGAGGTGACGCGTTATCACCAGATAGCGACGAACGCCGTCGCGGGCCTGCAGACGGCCAACCATAGGCCGAATCAGGCCGATTCCGATAAACGCTATCCCGCTGCGGGTGCGGGTGATGCCGGCATAAATCGTGTTTTCTGAGGCTAAACCCTCCGCGTGTTCACGGATCATCGCGTGCAGGCCAGCGCCAAAAAATGAGAGGTCTTTTTCTGTGAACGGTTTGCTGAAGGATGACCCCCACATGACATTAAAATGTTCATCCAGCACAAAGGTGCCGTCGTAGAGATTATTGATTTTAAACCCTGCACCCCAGGTGTTGTAGAGCCAGTCGGTATCCAGCTCGGGACGGTAAACTTCGCGTACGGCATCATCCCAGACGGCGTTATCAATCACTAAAGACCAGACGCGGTTTACCGACGTTTGAATGGCACCCTCTACGGACAATGCCGTCCGGTGTTCGTCAATTTCGTTGGTTTTACTGCTGATGAGGTGCAGCGAAAGGTAAAGTAGCGCGACAATAGAGACAATAAGGCCCAACCCCGCCATGAAAGTCATCACAAACAACGTTTTTGCGGTAGAAATATTGCGCCAGCTTAACGGGTTATACATTCGCCGCCCTCGGAAACACGCCTTTTCTAAGCGTAATACAGGCGACGGATTTCGCTGCCTGTAAATGCAGGCAGCGATCACATCAGGCCAGTTTAATCATCACCATACCGGCGATTAATAAGATCAGGCCTATCCAGCCCTTCGCGTTGAGTCGCTGTCCAAAGAGGATCCAGCCTGCCGCCAGCGTGGCTGCGATACCGAAACCGCCCCACAGTGCATAGGCCACGGACAGATCGATCCCTTTTACTGCCTGCGATAGCGCACTGAACGCGCCCAGCACCGCAGCAATGGACATCAACCCATAGCTTTTGCGCTTAAAACCATCAGAAAATTTCAGGAAAACGTTGGCGACAATTTCCAGTACAATTGCCAGAGCCAGCCACGCCGCATGAACCCACTCAAATTGTTGCATGAGTCTGCTCCTTCTGTTTTTTCGACGGTTTGCGCGTGCCTGATTTGATCAGCACAATCCCCGCCACCAGCGTGGTCAGTCCGGCAATTTTCATTGTTGATAAAGTTTCATCAAATATCAGTACGCTAAAAAGCGTAATCAACAGAATACCGATCCCTTCCCATAACGCATACGCCACGCCAAGGGCGATTTTTTTAATCGCAAACGACAGGAAAATATACGAGAGGGAAATCATCACCAGCATTAAAATAAACCCGGTACTGCCATCACTCATACTTGCCCATTTCATGGACAACGTACCCGTAATTTCAGCAACGATCGCCAGGCCTAACAGGATCCAGTAAAACATGTTTTTTCTCCTGCATGAGAATATGATCTACAGCAGCTTGCCGATAGCGACAAACTCCAGAAAAAAGATATAAAATCAGATAGCTAAGCGCGATGCGCCAGCTCAGGCAGAAGACGGGACTACAGTGCGTTGCGCCAGTGTTGCTCACCTGACAGCAGGAAGAAGGAGGTAGAGATATCAGCGAAGTTTTTTGAAACGTACGTCCTGAACCGATTGTCCATAATATTACAATTATCCGCGGTATTGCTTCTCGTCATTGCGGATGAAAATTGTCCTCAGTAGTTAAACACGGCTGATTTGTATCATAAGCTTAGTTTAAACTCAAAGGATTTTCAATTCTTTACCCAGCCTGTTTGACTTACGTTAGTATATTGTCCGCCCTTTGCATCTATTATAAATAAAAGGACAAATGCAGGAACACCCATGGCCAAACCTATTATTACCCTGAACGGATTAAAAATTGTCATTATGCTGGGAATGCTGGTGATTATCCTTACGGGGATCCGCTTTGCGGCGGATATTATCGTGCCGTTTATACTGGCCCTGTTCATCGCCGTGATTCTGAACCCGCTGGTACAGCGTCTGGTGCGGCTGCGCGTTCCCCGGGTGCTGGCGATTACCCTGCTCATCACGGTGATCATCATGGCGATGGTGTTGCTGATGGCCTATCTTGGCACCTCACTCAACGAACTGGCCCGTACCCTGCCGCAGTATCGTTCATCGCTGGTCATTCCTTTGCAACAAATCGAACCCTGGTTGCAGCGGGCGGGCATTGAAGTCTCGGTTGAAGAGTTACTCAAATACATCGACCCTAACGCCGCGATGGGGCTGGTCACCAGTATTCTGTCGCAACTCTCTAACGCCATGACCTCCATTTTTTTACTGTTGCTGACGGTGGTCTTTATGCTGTTCGAGGTGCCTCAGTTACCCGCTAAGCTGCAGCATATTATGAGCCGTCCGGCTGAAGGGATGGGCGCGATACAACGCGCGCTCGATAGCGTTTCTCGCTACCTGGTGCTGAAAACGGCTATCAGCATTGTGACCGGGCTGGTGGCCTGGGGCATGCTCGCGGCACTGGATGTGCGCTTCGCCTTTGTCTGGGGGTTGCTGGCTTTTGCCCTCAACTATATCCCCAACATTGGCTCCGTTTTGGCGGCCATTCCGCCTATCGCGCAGGTGCTGGTATTCGGCGGACTGTACGACGCGTTAATCGTCCTGGCCGGTTACCTGGTCATTAATTTGGTCTTTGGCAATATTGTTGAACCGCGCATGATGGGACGAGGCCTGGGACTGTCGACGCTGGTGGTATTTTTGTCACTGATCTTCTGGGGGTGGCTGTTAGGCCCGGTGGGAATGCTGCTCTCCGTGCCGCTGACGATAATCGTTAAAATTGCCCTGGAACAAACGGCTGGCGGGAAAACCCTCGCCGTCTTACTGAGCGACATGAATCATCGATAAGCAGAAAGCGGCGTACTTAATCTGCCCGCTGCTTGCCTGTAAGCAGGGCCTGCCGCTCGTTTCCGTTAGCACCCGGGATACGGTCTATTTTGCTATCGGAAAATCGGCGTAACGCGTGGTGTATCCCGGTGAGAGCATTTCCCGCTTCATCGCCCAGCTTTTTTGCGCCCCCTGCCCGGCAAACCAGATGGTTCCCCGCCCGGAACCATTTAGTTTGTCGACAACGTCCATCAGCGCCTGGCTGTTGGCGTACGGCTGATGTTCCTCAAACAGATTAAGCTGCGCCTCGCCCTCCCCGAAAAAATCACTCAGCATGACGCCTGCTTTCATGTAGCGAAAGCCATCGCGCCAGATCCTGTCCAGCGCCTGGGTTGCGACACGAAGGATGTCGCGCGTGTCATCAGACGGAACGGCCAGTCGACCGCTGGCCTGCGGACCATAGAAAATGTCATCCCCCGCATGCGGGCTGGTGCGTAAAAAGACGCTGATTGCACAGCAGTACTGGTGCTCGGCCCGGAGCTTTTCCGCCGCACGCTCGGCATAGGCACAGACCGCCTGATGCATATCTGCATACTGCGTGATCCGATGGCCGAAGGAGCGGCTACAGATGATTTGCTGTTTGGTCGGGATTAACTCGTCGACTTCCAGACAAGACTCTCCACGCAGTTCGCGGACCGTGCGCTCCATCACGACGTTAAACTCTTTGCGTATCACCCAGGTAGAACAGTCTGCCAGCTGCTGCGCCGTTTCAATGCCCATGAGCCTGAGTCTTTTGGCAATCCGCCGCCCAACGCCCCAGACCTCTTCGACGGGCACCCGGGGAAGCAATTTACGCTGGCGTTTGCTCTGTGATAGATCGACAACGCCGCCGGTTTGCGACCATTTTTTTGCCGCGTAATTGGCTGCTTTAGCCAGCGTTTTCGTCGGAGCAATCCCCACGCCGACCGTCAGGCCGGTAATTTTTTTAACCCGTTCACGCATCTGCCGCCCAAAGCTTTCCAGCGGCATGAGGTTTGCGATACCCGAGAGATCCACGAAAGCCTCATCAATGGAATAGACTTCGATTGCCGGGGCCATCTCTTCCAGCGTCGCCATGACCCGATGGCTGAGATCGGCATACAGGGCATAATTCGAACTGAAGACCGCCACATCCTGACGCCGCAGATCGTGCTTGATCTTGAACCAGGGCGCGCCCATCTTAATGCCCAACGCTTTTGCTTCTGCGGAGCGGGAAATAATGCAGCCGTCATTATTCGAGACCACGACCACCGGTTTACCCTGCAAATCGGGCCGGAAAACCGTCTCACAGGAGGTGTAAAAGCTATTAACATCAACCAGCGCGAACATGAAGATGACTTTTTAAGCTATGAGTAACCACGCCAAAGATTTGTACCTCTTCGTCTGGCTGAAAGGTAATGGGCTGGTATTGCGGGTTGTGCGGCACCAGCGCCAGGAAAGGGACCGTTTGCAGCTCTTTTACGGTAAATTCTCCGTCCACAGCCGCCACCACGATGTTGCCGTGCCCCGCCGTTAACGCGCGATCGACAACCAGTAAGTCACCCTCGCCAATCCCGACGCCGATCATGGAATCGCCGCTGACTTTGACAAAGTAAGTTGCATTGGGGTGCGTCACCACCAGCTTGTTTAGATCTATGCGATCCTCGACATAATCCTGCGCTGGGCTGGGGAAGCCACAGGCCACACGCTCAAGAAAAAGCGGTAACGCCATGATATTGCCGGATGCATATGCGTAAAGCGCGCTCATAATTGCCTGCCACATCGTTAACTGTATTTATATACAGTATTATGTTTTTTGCCCTCAGATCAAGCCGCGTGTGTTTTAATTGAATGAACGTCTTGATGACATTCAGAATTTAAGCCGGAGATGCTGTGTCCGTTAATCGCTCCTCACTCGCTGTGAAAATTTGCCTGGCGATGGTGGCCTTTGCCGCGAACTCCGTTTTATGCCGCCTCGCCCTTAAGGGCGCGCATATTGAACCGGTTTTGTTCAGCACGCTTCGGCTGCTCAGCGGCGCGGCGGTGTTGTTACCGCTGCTTTTAAAAAAGCGGACGCAGGCAACGCGCCGCTGGAAACTGAGCGAGGCATTTTTTCTGGCACTGTACGCGCTGTTTTTCTCCGTTGCGTACATCAGCCTGGACGCAGGGACCGGTGCCCTTTTACTTTTTGGCGTCGTGCAAATCACGATGGTCATGGCCGGGTTACTGCGCGGCGAAAGACTTAACCTCACCAGAAGCTGTGGGCTGATCGTGGCGATCGCTGGCATCGCCCTACTCCTGCTGCCTGCCGTGGTCGCGCCGCCTCTGAAGAGCGCGCTGTTGATGGGCATTGCGGGCGCGGCATGGGCGGCCTATTCGCTGTCCGGCAGATCTTCAACGGATCCGGGGATGTCTACCGCCGCCAACTTTTTACTGGCGGTTCCCTTTGCCGTGGTTGCTCTGTTCGTTTCGGGATCGGACCTGCACTATGACTATCACGGTATCGTTCTGGCCGTCATGTCTGGGGCACTCGCTTCGGCAGGCGCTTATGTGCTGTGGTATGCCATCATGCCTGAAATAGACGCCGTGACCGCCAGTACGGTGCAGCTCAGTGTCCCCTGCCTGGCGACGCTCGCCGGGGTACTGTTTTTAGGCGAAACGCTGACGCTGAGAATGTTCTTTTCAATGCTCGCTGTGCTGGCAGGAATCTGGCTGGTGGTGCGTAAAAAGGCACGAATCTAATCGCGTCAACAGCTTAGCGTCACACGAGGATCGGGACGCGCTGCTTTTCTCTCATTCGTATAAAGATTCGACAAAAACAAATCGATTAGTTAAGCGATAGTACATTAAAGTTTAGGGCGGCTACGTCGATAGTAATGATGCAACTCCTGCAAACATAATGGACGTCCGTCATGCTGAAAAATCTGCACGTAGTTACCGGGATCATATTTGCACTGGTCTTGTTCTGTCTGCTGCAAGCCCTTACGGGAGGCTTGTTCTATTCGGCCGTTAACAACGATCGTCATAATTTCCAGAATACCGGTAGCCTCAACGCTCAACAGGAAAATCTGAGTGATAGCGTGAACACGCTGGTCAAAACGCGCGTCACCATCACGCGGGTAGCAATACGTTTTCTTAAGAACCAACGCGATCCGGCCGCTCTGGCGGGGATCAATAAACTCCTTGGCCAGGCCGATCAATCACTGAGTAAAGCCGAAGCCTATTACAGCGCCTGGGAAGCCATGCCGCCGGTTAAAGGACAAGATTCCGCATTAACCGCTGAAATGAAAAAAGCCTACGGCGATATGCACAACGTCATGCGCCTGTCGATTGAGTATTTGCGTGCCGATAACTATCAGGCCTATGGCGATCTTGATGCACAGCAGGCGCAGGATGCCATGGAGAGCGTCTATAACCGCTGGCGTGCAGAAAATAACACCCTTTCTAAAGCCGCAGCCATTGAGAATCAAAACAGTTTCATCCATATGCAATGGACGCTGGGTACCATTTTCCTGGTGGTGATCGCCACGTTGATTGTGATCTGGTACGGTCTGCAGAATTTGCTCCTGAAACCGCTTCGTAGCGTGATGAACCATATTCGCACCATCACTCAGGGCGATCTGACCCACACCCTCGCCATCAACAGCCGCAACGAAATGGGCCAACTGGCTGCCGGTTTGCATGAGATGCAGCACTCGCTGGTCAAAACCGTCAGCGTCGTACGCGGGAGTACGGATTCCATCTACACTGGCGCCGGTGAGATTGCAGCGGGGAGTAACGATCTCTCTGCGCGCACGGAACAACAGGCTGCCTCGCTGGAAGAAACCGCCACAAGCATGGAAGAGCTGACGGCAACGGTAAAACAAAACTCCGACAATGCCCGTCAGGCCACGCTGCTGGCGAAAAATGCCTCGGATACGGCAGCGCGCGGCGGGCGCGTGGTGGATAACGTCGTGCGCACGATGACCGAGATCGCCGACAGTTCTCAGCAAATTGCCCACATCACCAGCGTTATCGACAGCATCGCCTTCCAGACCAATATTCTGGCCCTGAACGCGGCAGTAGAAGCGGCTCGTGCGGGTGAGCAAGGGCGTGGATTTGCCGTCGTCGCCGGTGAAGTTCGCACCCTGGCCAGTCGCAGCGCGCAAGCGGCTAAAGAGATCAAAGCCCTGATTGAAAATTCGGTCAACCGCGTGAATACCGGTTCCGATCAGGTTAGCGAAGCCGGTGATACCATGAAGGAGATCGTCGCGGCAGTGACACGGGTCACCGACATTATGGGTGAAATTGCCTCTGCCTCCGACGAGCAAAGTCGCGGTATAGAGCAGATCAGCCTGGCCGTTTCGCAGATGGATAGCGTCACGCAGCAAAACGCGGCGCTGGTGCAGGAATCAGCCACAGCTGCCGCCGCTCTGGAAGATCAGGCAGAACAGTTGCGTCAGGCTGTCGCGGCATTTCGTCTTAATGCACAGCCTTCCGTCGAGACACCACGCGCCGCGCCGGTTAAAGCGGTAAAAGTGCTGCAGCCAGCAACCGAAGGGAACTGGGAAACGTTCTGAATACCTGTTCACGCAAAAGGCGAGCGGACAACAACCCTCGCCTGTTTTATCGCCGTCAATTTCCTGGCAGCGATGCTCCAGGGGTGACTAACGACTGCGCTTGGCATGCCGTTCCCGGTTTTCCAGCCGGGCTTCATCCGATTTACGCAGAGCCACATAGCACGCCCCGCTTCCACCATGATGGGGAAGCGCAACACAGAAGGCCTGAACCGCGTCCAGCTCTGTTAGCCAGCGCGCCAGGTAGCTGCGAACAATATTGGGATGGGCGTTATCATCGCGACCTTTCCCGTGAATGATAATCAGGTTGCGCAAACCGTCCTGCTGGGCATGGTGGATAAACGCAAACAGCTTTTGCCGGCACTGCTCTGCTGGCTGACGCAACAGATTAAGGCTGGCCTGGCGTGGGTATTTGCCACTGCGGAGTTTATCAAACACGCCGTGCTGCACGCCCTCTCGCTGAAAGGCCAGCGGCTCGGCGAGCGGAATGATTTCAAGGAAGCCCAGCGTGAGGAAATTGTCGAGTTGCAGGGTATCCATGGCTTGCCGCGTGCGTGTATTACGCACTGACTGCCAGTGAACGTCGGCTGACTGTCTCAGAGGCTGGACATCTTCCATGGCGTCAAGAAAAAGCGATTTGTCGTCTGGTTTCATGGAAATTCTCCGGCTACATCTGAAAGCTTACTATACCCGGGCTAAGCATGGGGCTCAACGGCGTCCGCACAACCACGGGTGCTCAACAGCGAAATAATAACGTGGGAACATGCGTAAAATAATGGTCTGGCAAACTTAAATGACGCTTAAGTTAAATTTACCAGAAATTAAAAGTCAGGATTTATCTTAAGGATTCGTGAAATCAATCACTCTCAATAGTTTTATTTTTTCAGTAAAGATGCTATAAATAAGGATACCTGCTACAAGGAAATAATAAGTGGGCATGCAAGAAGATCGACTGCTGTGTGTACTGTAGAGCCTGACGATGTCGGCAGGCTCTATTTTTTTTCAGAATATATCAAATACTCACTTCACGGGATCACACGCTGTTTTACCAAAATCAACATAGCGTCTATCGCCTTTTCCGTACATAATAAATTCCTGCATCACTAATTTGTCGGGCCACTGACAAAAGTCTCGGCTTCCATCGCCGAAGCTAAATGCTACTTCGCGATTATACAACTGCGTTTGCCGGGTTGCCCAAATTGAGGTACTCAGCATATAAGTGTTATGAAGCACATATTTTGCAAAAGGGAAATTGTTACGCACATTCCTTGCCTGCCGTAACCAGATTTTATTTTTTGCATTATAAGGTGGGATATAGGTTATCGATGCCGGCAGTACGTCATGCATGGGATAAGTCAGGATCACATTCAGCAACCTGTCTTCATAATTGTATTGCGCACGAATTGCGTTAGTAATCGCAGCATTTAATGCGGCCATTAAGGTGAAAAAGACTATCCAGGATATACAGACGGTTTTAAAGAAGGCTGAGCGCAGATAGATAAGGGGGTATAACCAAACCAGCATGACAAACTGATTTCCCGCCATCGTTCTTCCTGCATATACCGGATCACGTAACAGAGACTGGGGCAACAACGCAACAAGTAAGGTGAAAACGCCTATAATCACATGTGCCAGGATAACCAGCCAGATGTTACGCCCCGACATCTTCGCCTGCATTGCCACCCCTGTTAGAGCCAGAAAAATGAGCCCAATGAGAACGATTCCCGCAACACCATAGAATGGTGAGAAGTATACATCTATGAGATACCCCATGCGGGTAACGACCTGCGCCGGTAAAACAAGGCTGATTGACAGCAACTTACTATGAATTAATGCGTAATCCCGTAGTGGAAGTAACATGAGAGCAGCTTTGTAAGTTATAAAACTCGTCACAAGGGAAACAATTACGCGTCCATAGTAGTTCTGCACATCATCGCTTATTTTCCCTTCCTCAAGCCATATTTTAAGAAGAATAAGGATTATGATTATAAAAGGTGAAACCAGGAATAACTGGTAAAAGCAGAGCGAAATAAAATAGCTAATAAAGAAAAATATACAACTCTTATTGTTTCTTTGGCTTAAAAAAGGAAGCACCGTAAGAAGTAATGCGGCCCCCATGGTCACAGAATCAAAACTGTACTGGATACAGTGAATAAACCACGGTGAAAAAACCACCGATAATGCAAGCAGAAAGCCCATCCATGAAACATGTTCAATCACTTTGCGGTAGATTATCCACGCAGTTGCTGCCAGAGAAAGTGCGCTCAGTAATTTAGTCACAGGAGCAATATCGACTGCCAAAACATCCTTTGCGCGCCCTATCCATCCTGAGAGTAAACGAATCACTATTTCTGCCGCAGGACGACCGCTATCAGCATATTCACCCCATCCAGAATTGTCATACAAGCCAAAACCAATCGCATTGCGGCCGATATCATCATTGAAATAATAAGTCTGCGTAAGTTCAGGCAGAAAATAAGCGACTGCACAAATTACAAACAACCAAAATAAAACAACGTTATTCTTCAACATCTTGCTGTCCTTTGCATCCATTCTTCAGGATATAGCGCGGTCTTCCTTTGACCTCGATGAAAATTCTGCCGATGTACTCACCCAGCACACCTATGCTTATCAACTGCACACCCCCAATAAAAAGAATAGCCACCATTAAAGAGGGATAACCGGGAACATCATTTCCCCAGACAATTTTGTCGATGACCATCCAGATGGCATAAAAAAGAGAAATCGATGCGATAACAAACCCAAGATAAGTCCAGAGTTGTAATGGGAATATCGAAAATGACGTTATGCCCTCTATTGCCAGCTTCCATAACTTCCAGCCGTTGAATTTACTTTTACCCGCCTTACGGTTCTCACGCGTATATTCAACGATGGCAGTTTTGCCGCCTACCCAGGAAAGCAAACCTTTCATAAAGAGCGTTCTTTCGGGTAATTCAAGAAGATGATCCACCGTCTGGCGTGACAGAAGCCTGAAATCCCCCACGTTTTCTACAATGCCCGGCGAACTTATTTTATTGTGTGCCCGATAAAACCACTCTGCGGTTTTACGTTTGAGCCAGGTGTCACATCGCCTGTCGATTCGCTGAGCAAGGACGGTCTCATAGCCCTCCTGCCAGCGGGCAATCAGCAACGGCACCACGTGGAGAGGATCCTGCAGGTCGACATCAATGGGGATAACCGCCTCACCCGTTGCCGTCTTAAGGCCCGCAAGGAGCGCAGGCTCCTTACCGAAATTGCGGCTGAATTCAACGACTTTTATCTGAGCCGATGCGTAATGCTCGCGATGAATAGCCTGCACGGTATCATCGGTGCTGCCATCGTCTACAAACACCAGCTCCATCTGATAGTCCTGCAAACGCGTTTCATTGCGAAGCGCTGCAAAAAAATGCGGAATCGCCTGTTCTTCATTAAAAACAGGTATCACAAGAGAAATTAACATATTCAATCCGTGAATATTATATAGCGTGAAAGCAAAAACCCGACGACCATGCTTATCGCCGAAAAAATTAATAACGTGAAAATAGCCGGTAGCCCGACCAGATCTGCCGTTCTCCCTGTCCCCCAGGCCAGACACGCCATAAAGGAGATGAATGACAGATATTTCAGGGCGGATTTTCGCTTGCGGAAGGTCCATGTCGCGTTGACGACGAAACTAAAGGTCGCCGCAACAATAAAGGCGATGACATTGGCCATACTTTGCGGAAAGGAAAACAAAATGTAGAAAAGAAGAAATATAAGCGCATGAATGGCGGTATTAGCAACACCTACAAATATAAATCTTATGAATAGAACCAGCGATTCACACACGTAAATAGTATCCAGTGACAATATCAGGCTATTTTAACGAGTGAATATTTGAAAGTAATCCCTGTACGTCTAAATATAATCCGAAAGATTTACTACGTTAATTCTAATGTATCCTCTTGATTATGACCTCGTTTGCGGACAATATTTAGTTTCTCTTAATCTCAGGTGAATCTGATGTTAACACTTTTGCAGGAACTCATTCCGACGCCGCTCGGCCCCCTCTGGATCATGTGCGATGAGCAGAACCAGCTGCGCGCGGTGGAATGGCAAGAGCATAGCGACCGTATGGAACAACTGCTGAACGTTCATTATCGGGTTGGAGGATTTCAGCGGGTTGATACCGTTAATCCCGGTGGATTCAGTGAAAAGCTTTCCGCCTACTTTGAAGGGGACTTAGCCATTATTGATACCCTTCCCACCGCGACGGCTGGCACGTCTTTCCAGCGCGAAGTGTGGCAAGCCTTGCGCACCATCCCCTGCGGGCAGGTCATGCATTATGGTCAGCTCGCTGAAAAGCTGGGACGTGCTGGCGCTGCCCGCGCCGTCGGTGCCGCGAACGGATCAAATCCGGTCAGTATTGTTGTCCCCTGCCACCGTGTCATAGGACGAAACGGCACAATGACCGGCTACGCGGGCGGTGTACAGCGTAAAGAGTGGCTGTTGCGTCATGAAGGCTATCTTCTGCTGTAGATTCCAGGCTTTTTGTGCTTAATTTTCTACCTCTTAGGTCACTTTTCCACACATAAACTGTGGAATTTCAAGAAGATGAAAGCACATTGTCTTCTCTTGTCCTCATTGATGGTTTCCCAGGCTTACGCCCGAACCAAAAAGATGTTAAAATTGACCAATATCAATTAAGGCTTGAGTAGACTTATGATCCCGGAAAAGAGAATTATACGACGTATTCAGTCTGGCGGTTGCGCTATCCATTGTCAGGATTGCAGCATCAGTCAGCTCTGCATCCCGTTTACTCTGAATGAGCATGAACTCGATCAGCTTGATAATATCATCGAGCGTAAAAAGCCTATTCAGAAAGGACAGACGTTGTTTAAAGCGGGAGATGAGCTTAAGTCTCTCTACGCTATCCGTTCTGGCACCATTAAAAGCTATACCATCACCGAACAGGGTGATGAGCAGATTACTGGCTTCCATCTTGCAGGCGATCTGGTCGGCTTTGACGCTATCGGTACGGGCCATCACCCGAGCTTTGCTCAGGCGCTCGAAACCTCTATGGTTTGCGAAATCCCGTTTGAGACGCTGGACGATCTGTCAGGCAAAATGCCTAACCTGCGTCAACAGATGATGCGCCTGATGAGCGGCGAGATTAAAGGCGATCAGGACATGATTCTTCTGCTTTCTAAAAAGAATGCCGAAGAGCGTCTGGCCGCCTTTATTTATAACCTCTCGCGCCGCTTTGCCGAGCGTGGTTTCTCCCCGCGTGAGTTCCGCCTGACCATGACGCGTGGCGACATTGGCAACTACCTGGGCCTGACCGTAGAGACGATCAGCCGTCTGCTGGGTCGTTTCCAGAAAAGCGGCATGCTGGCCGTTAAAGGCAAATATATCACCATCGAAAACGGTGAAGCGCTGGCGGTTCTCGCCGGACACGCGCGTAACGTAGCCTGATCCCTTTAAACGAGCCTCACCAGATCAATAAATTTTCATGATTTATTGATCTGGTAAAAACTTCTCCCCTGTTTCATTCAAGATATATAGGTTACTCTTTTACTTACAGACTGTGGTGACAGTAGTAAGGAGACCTGTATGGCAAAGTATCAAAATATGCTGGTGGCCATCGATCCTAATCAGGACGATCAACCTGCATTACGTCGAGCCGTGTATTTACATCAACGGATTGGTGGCAAAATCAAAGCGTTTCTGCCGATCTATGACTTCTCATACGAAATGACCACCCTTCTGTCGCCTGACGAACGCACCGCCATGCGTCAGGGAGTGATCAGCCAGCGTACCGCATGGATCCGTGAGCAGGCTAAATTTTATCTTGATGCGGGTGTGCCCATCGAAATCAAGGTGGTCTGGCATAACCGTCCCTTCGAAGCCATCATTCAGGAAGTTATCGCCGGCGGCCATGACCTGCTCCTGAAAATGGCCCATCAGCACGACAAACTGGAAGCCGTGATCTTCACCCCGACAGACTGGCATTTGCTGCGTAAATGCCCGTGTCCGGTATGGATGGTGAAAGATCAACCGTGGCCGGAAGGCGGCAAAGCGCTGGTTGCCGTTAATCTTGCCAGCGAAGAGGATTATCACAATGCTCTGAATGAAAAGCTGGTGAAGGAGACCATCCAGCTTGCTGAGCAGGTTAACCATACGGAAGTGCACCTCATTGGCGCCTACCCGGTCACGCCGATTAATATTGCCATCGAGCTGCCGGAATTTGATCCCAGCGTTTACAACGATGCCATTCGCGGACAACATCTGCTGGCCATGAAGTCACTGCGTCAGAAATTCGGTATCGATGAGAAGATGACGCACGTTGAGAAAGGATTGCCTGAAGAGGTGATCCCAGACCTGTCAGAGCATCTACAGGCCGGGATTGTGGTCCTCGGTACGGTAGGCCGCACAGGTATTTCTGCTGCCTTCCTTGGGAATACCGCCGAGCAGGTCATTGACCATCTTCGCTGCGATCTGCTGGTGATAAAACCCGATCAGTACCAGACGCCGGTTGAACTGGACGACGCGGAAGACGATTAAGTCGCGCTGCCCTCGCCCATAAAAAAGCCGCCAGTGATGGCGGCTTTTTTTTACGTCTGAATAAGACGTTTACAACGCTTTCAGAATCGCATCCACGCTGGCTTTGGCATCACCAAAGAGCATGTGGGTGTTTTCTTTGAAGAACAGGGGGTTCTGTACGCCAGCATAACCGGTATTCATTGAGCGTTTAAATACGATCACGTTCTGCGCCTTCCACACTTCCAGAACCGGCATCCCGGCAATCGGGCTGCCTGGGTCGTCCTGTGCTGCCGGGTTGACGGTATCGTTCGCACCGATGACCAGAACGGTGTCGGTATCGGAGAAATCGTCATTGATCTCATCCATTTCCAGAACGACATCGTATGGCACTTTGGCTTCTGCCAGCAGGACGTTCATATGTCCTGGCAGGCGGCCCGCGACCGGGTGAATACCGAAACGGACCTTGATGCCACGCGCACGCAGTCGTTCGGTGATTTCTGCCACCGGATATTGTGCCTGCGCCACCGCCATTCCATAGCCTGGGGTGATGATGACGGTGTGCGAGTTTTTCAGCATCTCTGCCGTCTCTTCCGCACTGATTTCACGATGCTCACCCACTTCTTCTTCGCCGCTGGAAGCAGAGCCATCGGTACCAAAACCGCCTGCAATAACGCTAAAGAAGGAGCGGTTCATTGCCTTACACATGATGTAGGACAGAATCGCGCCTGAAGAGCCCACCAGTGCCCCGGTGACAATCAGCAGATCGTTGCTCAACATAAAACCTGCGGCCGCCGCTGCCCACCCTGAGTAAGAGTTCAGCATCGAAACCACCACCGGCATGTCTGCGCCACCAATGGAGGCCACCAGATGCCAGCCAAATGCCAGCGCAATGATGGTCATGACCAGCAGCGCCAGCACCTGCAGACCCACGCTCTCGGTGCGGACAAAGACGAGCAGGAGCAGGAAGGAGACCACCAGCGCCGCCAGGTTCATTTTGTGACGGTTAGGCAGCATCAGCGGCTTAGACGAAATTTTGCCGCGCAGTTTACCAAACGCCACGATAGAGCCCGTGAACGTTACCGCACCAATGAAGATCCCGAGGAACACTTCCGTCAAATGGATATTGACCAGGATCGGCTCCAGCCCCGGCTCGTGGTAAAGGTAACTGTTAAAGCCCACCAGTACGGCCGCCAGGCCAACAAAGCTGTGCAGAATGGCTACCAGCTCTGGCATTTCGGTCATTTCAACGCGTTTCGCCAGACGGATACCAATTGCGCCACCGATGATCATCGCCACCAGGATCCAGGCAACGTTGCCGGTGTCAGGGCCGAAGATGGTTGCCAGCAAGGCAATCGCCATACCGGCGATGCCGAAGTTATTTCCACGTTGTGAGGTTTCGTGTTTAGAAAGCCCCGCCAGACTACAAATAAACAGGATCGCGGCAACAATGTATGCAGCTGTAACTAATCCTCCAGACATATGCTACCCCTTAGCCCTTACGAAACATTTTCAGCATGCGCTGAGTCACGGTGAAACCACCGAAAATATTGATACTGGCAATAAGCACCGCGATAAAACTGAGGAAGCTAATCCAGCCGCCGTGACCAATCTGCAGTAATGCCCCCACGACGATGATCCCCGAAATCGCATTTGTTACCGACATCAGCGGCGTATGCAGTGCATGCGACACGTTCCACACCACGTAGTAACCCACTACGCAGGAGAGCGCAAAGACGGTGAAGTGACCAAGAAACTCTTTTGGTGCTACGTCAGCCAGCCAGCCGAAGAGGATAATCACCAGCGCCATGAGGGCGTATTTGCGCCATGGCGAAACCGGTTCTGCCGGCTCTTTAGGTGCAGGCGCAACTTTTGCCGCTGCCTGAGGCTGAGCAGAAACCTGAATCGGCGGTGCAGGCCAGGTGATTTCGCCATCACGGATAACCGTCACCCCGCGAACCACCACATCATCAAAGTCGACAACAACGTTGCCGTCTTTCTCTTTGCACAGCAGTTTCAGCAAGTTAACAAGGTTTGTGCCGTACAGCTGAGAAGACTGGGTTGGCAGACGCCCCGGCAAATCGGTGTAGCCAATGACTTTCACACCGTTTGAGGTGGTCATCACTTCATTCGGCACGGTGTATTCGCAGTTGCCGCCGTTCTGCGAGGCCAGGTCAACAATGACGCTACCCGGCTTCATGGAATCAACCATTTCACGGGTGATCAGTTTTGGCGCAGGTTTACCGGGAATCAGCGCGGTGGTGACAATGATGTCTACCTCTTTTGCCTGGGCGGCAAAAAGCGCCATTTCAGCTTTGATGAACGCTTCAGACATGACTTTCGCGTAACCATCCCCGCTGCCCGCTTCTTCTTTGAAGTCCAGCTCAAGGAACTCGGCGCCCATACTCTGGACCTGCTCTTTCACCTCCGGACGGGTATCGAAGGCGCGTACGATGGCACCCAGGCTGTTCGCCGCACCAATGGCCGCCAGACCCGCAACGCCCGCGCCAATCACCATCACTTTCGCAGGAGGAACCTTACCCGCTGCGGTAATCTGGCCGGTAAAGAAACGACCAAACTGGTGTGCGGCTTCGACAATCGCGCGATAACCCGCAATGTTGGCCATTGAGCTCAGCGCATCCAGAGACTGAGCACGCGAAATGCGCGGCACGGAGTCCATCGCCATCACGGTTACGCCACGCGCCGCCAGCTTTTCCATCAGCTCTGCGTTTTGTGCCGGCCAGATAAAGCTCACCAGCGTCGTGCCTGGATTCAGAAGTGCAATTTCATCCTCTTGCGGCGCGTTCACTTTTAGTATGATCGGCGATTGCCAGACGTCAGATTCGCTCACGACCTCTGCCCCAGCCTGAATAAATGCTTCGTCATCGAAGCTGGCCAGCTTGCCTGCGCCGCTTTCAACCGCGACGGTAAAACCCAGTTTAAGCAGCTGCTCTACCGTTTTCGGCGTTGCAGCTACGCGGGTTTCATTGGCTAACCGTTCTTTAGGTACCCCAATACGCATAGTTTTCCCTTCCATCGGTTCTTATTGATGGTTTGTCGATCATTGCCCGCGGTTGACATACTCTTCGCCAAAGCGATCGGCCTGGCTAAAGAATGAACCACGAAAAAATAAAACAGTAACAAACTTTCTATAACCTACTGAAAATAGCGCCTGTGATCTACCGCAAGGAAACACTATTTCTGACTTTATCTGTGAAAAATAAGTGATCGCCGTCTCTGACAGAGATATTTGCCTTAAATTCGTCGCCAGGCCCGATGATTCGCTTAAGCGAAGCGGTAAAAACATGATTTAGCGCCATATAAGAACAACTCATTAACATTAAATTAACTTGTGAAAGTCATATGAATAATCAGTTTTACTGTTCAAACCGCTGTTTCCACAACATATCACTAAATGTTATCTAATAAGATCCTGCCCTGAGCACAGGCTGTGAAAAATGCCGCAGACAGCAGCGGGTTTTAAATGCCATAATCGGCAACGTTTTTAATTTAACAACAACACCAGTACCTGGTTTGCGTTTGGCGAAGGATCATTTTTATGAAGCTTAAGAACACTCTTCTGGCGACCGCGCTTCTGTCTGCGACCGCCCTGTCTGCTCATGCCGCAACAGAGTTAACGCCGGAGCAAGCGGCAGCGGTTAAACCTTACGACCGCGCCATCATTGTGGGTCGTTTCAACGCGATCAGTGACACCGTCGCCGCCGCATCTAAACAGGCTGATAAAGCAGGCGCTGATTCGTTCTACGTTGTCGATTCCTCTGATTACGGTAACAGCGGCAATCAGCGTGTGATTGTTGCCCTGTACAAAAACGACGCTCAAAAAGCAGACGCGCCGAAAAACCGCGTAATTAATGGCGTCATGGAACTGCCAAAAGACCAGGCCATTGCCCTGGAACCGTTTGATACTGTCACCATTCAGGGTTTCTACCGCAGCCAGCCAGAAGTTAACGAGGCCATCACCAAAGCCGCAAAAGCCAAAGGCGCAGCGTCTTTCTATATTGTGCGTCAGATTGATGCCAACCAGGGTGGCAACCAGCGAATTACCGCTTTCATTTACAAAGCGGATGCCAAGAAACGCGTTCTGCAAAGCCCGGATGTGATCCCGGCGGATTCTGAAGCGGGCCGTGCTGCTCTCGCTGCGGGCGGTGCTGCTGCGAAGAACGTTGAAATTCCAGGCGTAGCGACGACTGCAACGCCAAGCGCTGAAGTAGGCCGCTTCTTCGAAACGCAGACAACCAAAGGCGGCCGTTACACTGTCACGCTGCCGGACGGAACGAAGATCGAAGAACTGAACAAAACCACCGCAGCGCAAATGGTGCCATTCGACAGCATCAAGTTCACCGGTAACTACGGCAATATGACTGAAGTGTCTTATCAGGTCGCGAAGCGTGCGGCGAAAAAAGGCGCGAAGTACTACCACATTACCCGCCAGTGGCAGGAACGTGGTAACAACGTCACCATCAGTGCCGACCTCTATAAGTAAAAAACGCATACTATCAGGCGGCGCAAGCCGCCTTTTTTTTTAAGTTTTAACTGAATTTCTGCCACACATCATTGCATGCCTTCACGACACTCCGTAAAATTCCGCGCCTTAGTGTGATCCACCATTTTTATGCGCCACTGCGAAATAATTATTCTGGATTCTGACGTTTCATAACAGGAAGCCAATGGAAAAGAAACTTGGCCTGAGCGCTTTAACTGCGCTCGTTTTAAGCTCCATGCTGGGTGCAGGTGTATTCAGTTTGCCGCAGAATATGGCGATGGTCGCCAGTCCGGCCGCCCTGCTCATCGGCTGGGGGATCACCGGGGTGGGTATTCTGCTGCTGGCCTTTGCCATGCTGCTGCTTACGCGTATTCGTCCCGACCTGGATGGCGGTATATTCACCTATGCACGAGAAGGGTTTGGCGAGCTGATTGGTTTTTGCTCGGCCTGGGGCTACTGGCTCTGCGCGGTGATTGCCAACGTCTCCTATCTGGTGATCGTTTTTTCTGCATTAAGTTTCTTCACGGACACCCCGGAACTTCGCCTGTTCGGCGATGGTAATACCTGGCAGTCTATCGTTGGCGCGTCGGTACTGCTGTGGATTGTTCACTGGCTGGTATTACGCGGCGTGCAGACGGCAGCCAGTATCAACCTGGTGGCCACGCTGGCGAAACTGGTGCCGCTGGGCTTGTTTATCGTGCTGGCGTTTATTGCCTTCCGTCTTGACGTCTTCAGCCTGGATTTTACCGGTGTGGCGCTGGGCGTACCGGTCTGGGAGCAGGTAAAAAATACCATGCTTATCACCCTGTGGGTGTTTATCGGGGTTGAAGGGGCCGTGGTGGTTTCAGCCCGGGCACGAAACAAACGTGATGTCGGCCGTGCGACGCTGCTGGCCGTCCTGGCGGCGCTCAGCGTCTATCTCCTGGTCACGTTGCTCTCCCTGGGCGTGGTGGCCCGCCCGGAGCTGGCCGAAATGCGTAATCCCTCGATGGCAGGGTTAATGGTCAGGATGATGGGTTCCTGGGGGGACGTCGTAATTGCCGCAGGGCTTATCGTCTCTGTGTGCGGCGCCTATTTAAGCTGGACGATTATGGCGGCGGAAGTCCCTTTCCTGGCGGCGACCCACAAAGCGTTTCCACGTCTCTTCGCCCGGCAGAACAGCAATAGCGCCCCTTCGGCCTCGCTGTGGCTGACCAATATCAGCGTGCAGGTGTGCCTGGTGCTGATCTGGCTCACAGGTTCAGACTATAACACCCTGTTGACCATCGCCTCGGAGATGATTCTGGTACCCTATTTCCTGGTGGGCGCCTATTTGTTAAAAATCGCCACCCGTCCGGTGCATTACGTGGTCGGCACAGGGGCTTGTCTCTACGGCGTTTGGTTATTATATGCCTCAGGCCCGATGCATTTATTGCTTTCCGTCGTGCTGTATGCGCCAGGTCTGTTAGTCTTTATCTATGCTCGCCGCACGCATCAGCTTTCGACGGCCCTGAAGCGTCGTGAAATGGTGTTGATTGGTCTGTTGCTGGTCGCCGCCGTACCGGCTACGTGGATGTTGATGGGATAGTGCATTTTTCCCATTATAAAAATAACAGGAGAATATGATGGGAAGCGCGCCGCAGCGTCCAGTGTTGATTACCGGAGGAGGCCGTCGTATTGGCCTCGCCCTCGCCCACCACTTTTTGAATATCCGCCAGCCGGTCATTGTGAGCTATCGCAACGACTATCCTTCTATTGAGGGATTACGTCAGGCGGGTGCCATCTGCATCCAGGCTGATTTTTCCACCGATGAAGGGATTCTTGCCTTCGCTGAACAGGTGAAATCCACCACCCGCGGCCTGCGCGCTATTGTGCATAATGCCAGCGCCTGGCTACCGGAAAAACCCGGCACGTCGCTGAGCGATACGCTTTCCTGTATGCTGCAAATCCACGTGCATGCGCCGTATCTGCTTAATCACGCTTTGCAGGATTTGCTCTGCGGTCATGGTCATGCGGCCAGCGATATTATTCACTTTACGGATTATGTTGTTGAACGCGGAAGTGATAAGCATATCGCCTATGCTGCCAGCAAAGCGGCGCTGGATAATATGACGCGCTCCTTCGCCCGTAAACTCGCCCCTGAAGTCAAAGTCAATGCTATCGCGCCGTCGTTGATTTTATTCAATGAAGAAGACGATGCACTGTACCGTCAGAAAGCGCTGAATAAATCATTGATGAAAATCGCCCCGGGCGAAAAAGAGATCATCGACCTTATCGACTACCTGTTAACCAGCTGCTACGTCACGGGCCGATCCTTTGGCGTCGACGGGGGCCGTCCGCTCAATTAATGGAAACGACTCCAGAAATAGATTAATACCCAGGCGCTGAGGCTCCAGCAGACGACTGCCCCACCCAGCGCCAGCGGTAAACGCATCATCCCCGTGAAGTACCACAGCGACAGTAAATAGACAAAATAGGGAATGATGGACCACATGCCAAAAACGATCGTGTTTCTCAGCGCCTCGATACCCCGCTCCGAAGCCACGATATAATGCGCAATAAGCGCAAACGTCGGGAAAAGCGGGATCAGCCCGGCGATATAGTAGTTCTTTGTTTTCGCCAGCAGCCCAATCAGCACGACGACCAGCGCGCCCAACGCCGCTTTTATCAAAAGCCCCATCTTTTTCCCTTAACAATCAAATAACAATACAGGGCAGAATAACGGAACTCAGGTTAATTATGAAAGATTAATGGAAGGTTAAGGTTACGCGGTGTATGTTGGCATTTTTCGCGAACACAGACGTTGTATGAATAAGATCGTTTTTGTTGAGGACGAGCCAGAAGTCGGCCAGTTGATCGCCGCTTATCTGGGAAAACACGACATGGATGTTGTCGTAGAACCCCGCGGTGACAGGGGTGAAGAGGTTGTGCTGCGTGAGAAGCCCGACCTGGTATTACTGGATATTATGTTGCCTGGTAAAGACGGTATGACGCTCTGCCGCGACCTTCGGGCAAAATGGGAAGGTCCTATCGTTCTGCTGACCTCGCTCGACAGCGACATGAACCATATTCTGTCACTGGAGATGGGGGCAAACGATTATATTCTTAAAACAACCCCACCGGCCGTGCTGCTGGCGCGCCTGCGTCTGCACCTGCGCCAGCATGCTGCGTCAGGCAGCGAAACGTCACCCGTGAGCTTAACGCCGCACAAAGCCATGCGCTTTGGCACGCTTTCCATCGACCCGGTTAATCGCCAGGTCCTGCTTGCCGGCGCAGAAGTGGCGCTTTCTACCGCTGATTTCGATCTGTTGTGGGAGCTGGCGACGCATGCCGGACAAATCATGGACCGCGATGCGTTGCTCAAAAACCTGCGTGGCGTGAGCTACGACGGCATGGATCGCAGCGTGGACGTTGCCATTTCTCGTTTGCGTAAAAAGCTGCTGGATAACGCCACCGAACCGTTCCGCATAAAAACCGTGCGCAATAAAGGCTATCTTTTTGCTCCGCACGCCTGGGAAACCTGATCCTCCGGAAATCTCCATGAAGAAGCTGTTTGTGCAGTTTTATCTTTTGCTGTTTGTCTGCTTTCTGGTGATGACGCTGCTGGTTGGGCTGGTGTATAAATTCACCGCAGAGCGCGCCGGCAGGCAATCGCTGGACGATCTGATGAAAAGTTCGCTGTACCTGATGCGCAGTGAATTAAGAGAGATCCCGCCCCATGACTGGGCGCGTACGCTGAAAGAGATGGATCTAAATCTCTCTTTTAACATGCGCATAGAACCGCTCAAGAAATATACGCTTGATGGCCCCACGACGCAGCGCCTGCGCGATGGAGACATCGTGGCGCTGGACGATCAATATACGTTCATCCAGCGCATTCCCCGCAGCCACTATGTGCTGGCCGTGGGTCCCGTTCCGTATCTCTATTTCTTACATCAAATGCGGCTGCTGGATATGGCGCTGCTGGCATTTATTGCCATTTCCCTCGCCTTCCCCGTGTTTATCTGGATGCGTCCGCACTGGCAGGATATGTTACGCCTGGAGTCTGCGGCACAACGTTTTGGCGAAGGCCGGTTCACCGAGCGTATCCATTTTGAAAGCGGCTCAAGCTTTGAGCGTCTTGGCGTGGCCTTTAACCAGATGGCCGATAACATCAATGCGCTAATTGCGAGTAAAAAACAGCTTATTGACGGTATCGCCCATGAACTTCGCACCCCGCTTGTCCGGCTGCGATACCGGCTTGCGATGAGCGATAACCTGACGGAAAGTGAATCTCAGGCCCTCAACCGGGATATCGGGCAGCTTGAAGGGTTAATTCAGGAACTGCTCACTTACGCCCGTCTTGACCGACCGCAAAACGAGCTTCAGCTGAGCACGCCCGACCTTCCCGCCTGGCTGCGCAGCCATATTGAGGACGTGCAGAACGTCAATCCGCAGCGTCAGTTACAGCTGTCATGTCCGCCTCAGGGCGATTACGGTGCCATTGATATGCGGCTGATGGAGCGGGTGCTGGATAACCTTATTAATAATGCCCTGCGCTACAGCGAGAAAACGCTACGCGTGAGCCTGGCGGCCGAAGAGAGCCAGGCCAGGCTCACGGTAGAAGATGACGGGCCGGGTATCGCTGCGGATGAGCGGGATAAGATCTTTGAGCCTTTTGTACGGCTCGATCCCAGCCGCGACCGCGCCACAGGGGGCTGTGGTCTGGGACTGGCGATTGTGCACTCTATTGCTCAGGCGATGGGCGGCCAGGTGAGCTGCGAAACGAGCGATCTTGGCGGCGCGAAATTCACGTTTTGCTGGCCGATTGATCACCTTGTGGCCTTGCCCGAAACGACCTGAATCGCGTTACGCCTCGTCGGGTAAGCGCTGGAGATGGCCGTGTCGAACCCCGCGCTGGGCGATAACGTCCTGTGCAAAATGCTGGATTTCGCGCATATCACCTTTCAGTACCGCGATCTCCAGGCAATCTTCGTGACTGATATGCACATGCAGCGTCGCGACCGACAGATCGTGGTGGTGGTGCTGGGTGGAAACCAGGCGGCGGGCCAGATCGCGTTTTTCATGCTCATACACATATGACAGCACGGCCATACCCTGAGTGCCCTGCTCCTGAGACGCGTCCTGCGCCAGCGTATCACGCAGAATATCGCGTATCGCTTCCGACCGGTTATTGTAGCGGCGACGCTGGCTCAGCGTATCCAGCATCTCCAGTAAATCATCATCAAGGGTAATGGTAATACGTTGCATGGTTAATCCTGACGTGAAGGACGACGACGTGGAAACGCGGGCAGAACGGCACGTTGTAAGGCACGCCCGGCCGCGGAGGTGAAGTTCAGCTTTTCGCAGACCGGCTGCGTTTCAACAATGGCGCCTTCTTCCATCACCACCACGCGATGGCAAAAACGTTCCACCAGGCGTAAATCATGGGTGATAAACAGGCAGGCAGTGCCTGACTGGTGCTGTATTTTTTTCAGAAGTTGAATGACACCCGCCTGTAGCACGCGATCGAGGTTGGAAACCGCTTCATCCAGAATCAGCAGTTTAGGACCCACGACCAGCGCCCTGGCCAGGCAAACGCGCTGTAGCTGACCGCCGCTGAGCTGCGACGGTCGCTTATCAAGTAGTGCCTCCTCCAGTTCAACGGCTGCCAGCATCGCAACCGCGCGCGCGTGTTGTTCAGGTCTGGACAAGGACAAGAGATGACGCATCGGTTCCCGTAATATTTCTCCCACCGTTTTTCGCGGATTTACCGCACTGAGGGGGTCCTGAAAGACCATCTGGATCTCCTGGCGGAAGGCTTTTTGGCGGGCACGACTCAGCCCAGAAAGCGTTTCGCCTTGCCAGCGAACCACCCCTTGCGTCGGCGTTTCCAGGCCGATGAGCAGCCGGGCGAGCGTGCTTTTTCCGCAACCGCTGCGGCCCAACAATGCCACGGTCTCCCCCGGCGACAGGCTCAGTGAAATATCATTCAGCACGCGTTGGGCGGGATGATAGTGATGCGAAATATGTGTGGCCGTCAGAAAAGTCATTACGCGAGCTCCATTCCATAAAGCGCCAGATGCGCCGACACCAGCTGACGGGTGATTTTATGCCTGGGCACGCGGAATATCGTTTCCACGTCGCCCTGCTCGATTATTTTGCCTTCATCCATCACGGCCACATCATCTGCCAGCCGGGCCGCGACGCCCATATCGTGCGTCACCAGCAATATTCCCGGTGCGCGGGATTGCATGATTTCATCAAGCAAATCCAGAATTCTCGCCTGAGCGATAGCATCCAGATCGGTCGTGGGTTCATCCGCAATGATAAAAGGCGCATCGGACAAGAGCGCCATCGCAATCATCATCCGTTGCAGCATGCCGCCGCTCATCTCAAAAGGATAAAGCCTGAGGATGTGCGATGCGTTTTCAAGGCCAACCGCCTCTACTGCGTGCGTCAACGTCGCGTTATCGGCAGGCTTATTCAGTGCCCGACAGGTTTCACGGGCATGCGTTTCCATGGTATGCAGGGGATTAAACGCGCTGCGCGGGTTTTGCATAATGGTGGCAATTTTAAGCCCTCGCAGGGCATCAGGGCGGACAGGTATGCCATCAGCCAGCACCTGTCCTGCGGTCTGGCGCACGCCTGCGGGCAAAAGACCCAGTGCGGCCGCACAGGTTAGTGATTTCCCGCTCCCACTTCCCCCAACCAACGCCAGCACGCGTCCTCGCGTGAGCGTCAGCGTGACCCCCTTCACCCGCGTTTGATCGGCTTCAATCACGATATTATTCAGTTCAATCTGTTTCGGCATCAGTGGGCATGCTCCATCGTCAAATGAGGATCAAGGCGATCGCGCAAGGCATCCCCGAGCAGGTTGAACGCCATCACGCTAATGAAGAGCATCAACCCCGGCCAGAACATCTGCATCGGCTGCGTCCAGATATACTGGCGGGCATCATTGATCATTACGCCCCACTCCGCCGTCGGGGCTGTCACGCCCAGTCCGAGGAAAGACATCCCCGCCACGTGCAGCATCATGTGTCCGATATCCAGCGTTGCCAGCACCAGCAGCGACGGCAGTACTGCCCCTAAGACATGTTCAACGAAAACGGCCATCTGACTGGCCCCCGAAAGACGCGACGCCAGGATAAATTCACGCTGACGCAGGGAGATCACCAGGCTGCGCACCATGCGGGCATACCAGGCCCAGTGAGAGAGAGCGATGGCCAGAATGACATTCGTCAGGCCCGTCCCCAGGACACCCACCATGAAAAAAGAGAGAACAGACGTCGGAAAGGTCATAAACATATCCGCCACCCGCATCGTCAGTTGGTCTACGCGTCCGCCCAGCAAACCGGCAGCGCCGCCCACCACCAGCCCGAGCGCCAGCACCAGCGTCAGGCAGGCCAGCACCGAGCCGAGCGAGACACGCGTAGCCGCCATAAGACGAGAAAACGTATCGCGGCCAAGATGATCGGTCCCAAGCCAGTGCTGCGCGTCCGGCGACTGCAGGCGAGCGGGCAAGTTTATGGCCTGCGGATCGAACGGCAGCCACCAGGCGCTGGTGAGCGCAATCAGCCCCAGAAGGAGAATAATCAGCACAGCCAGACGTACTGATCCGCGAGAAGAAAGAAAAAAGGTCATGCATGCGCTCCTTCATGACGACGAATGCGCGGGTCGAGCGCCGCATTGACCACATCCACGGTGAGATTACAAAGAGCAAACACGATGACCATGATTAGGGTAAAGCACTGGATGACAGGGTAATCCCTGTTAAATATCGCGGAGACGGCGTAGCGGCCCACCCCTGGCCAGGCGAAAATGTTTTCAATGATCATCGTGCCGCCAATCAGCTCACCGATGTGCATTCCAATGGCGGTGATCATCGGCAGAGACGCGTTGCGCAAAATATGCTGACGCTCGGTCTGTTTATCGCTCAGACCGCGCAGCCGTGCCCAGGTAACATGCCGTTGCCCCGCCACCTCCAGCATGCTGGCCCGCAGCAAACGGGCATTGATCGCCAGCGACATAAAAGCAATCGAGACCGCAGGCAAGATAAGGTGTTCCCATCCTCCGTACCCCATCGCGGGCAGCCAGTTAAGATGGACAGAAAAGAGCATCACCAGTAAGAACGCGAGCCAGAAGTTTGGCATCGAGACGCCCAAAAAGGCGATTGCCCGCACGAGGAAATCCGGTAAACGATCGGGATGGCGTGCAGCCCAAATGCCCAGCGGGACCGACGTCAGTAAAATAAGCGCTAAGGCGGCGCCTGCCAGCAGCAGCGTGGCGGGCAAAAAGCGCATGACATCGTCCAGCACCGGTCGTTGCGTGGCGTATGACATCCCGAAATCGAGCTGCATCGCTTTCCATAACCAGGTTCCATACTGAATGACCAAAGGCTGGTCCAGACCAAGCATCACCCGCGTAGAGGCGACCATCTCAGTCGTGGGAGGCAGATTTGACAGGCGCAGGTAATCAAGCGCGGGATCGCCGGTCCCCAGCCGCAGCATGGCGAAGATAATCACCGAAGCGGCAAAAATCATCGGAACGAGCAGCAGAAGACGCCGCAAAAGATAACGTAACATCACGGGGCCACCGGTTGGATTTGTTCAAAGGGGATGTCGGAGGCCACCGGTGCAAACGGAATACTGCCCAGTGCGGGCTTCGCGACCGTCATCATCGAGACATAACTGATGGGCAGATAGACGGCGTCATTGTGCAGGCGGGTGAGGATATCGCGGTATAACGACTGTCGCTCCGTTTCCTGCGTGGCTGAAAGGACCTCGCCAATCTCACGGTCGATCAGCGGCTTGTCCGCCAGCCCACGCTGCGCCTGAAAATCAGCATGGGACGGCACGCGCATCGAGCTGACAAACGCGTGTGGATCATAAGGTGCGCCCCAGGTGCGGTTAAAGATCATGCCGAAACGACCATCGCGCTGGCGGGCATAAATGCTGCTCTCCTCCTCGCCCACCAGCGCGACATCCACGCCTGCCTGACGCAGATCGGCCTGAATAATTTCCGCCATGGATTTGCTTAACGCATCGGTGCCGATAAATGAGAGTTCAATTCGCAACGGTTTACCCTGCTTCTGGCGAATATCGCTCCCGTTCACCAGAATCCATCCGGCCTTCTCCAGAAGGTCTTTCGCTTTTTGCGGATCGTACTGACGCGGTTTCAGCCCAATATTGGCGTAAGGCACCGTCGGCGCAAATAGCGTATCCGCCACCTGCTGCGTGCCATACAACACATTGTCGACCAGCGATTTTTTATTCACCGCATAGTTCAGCGCCTCGCGTACGGCCTGCTCATTGGTCGGTGTTTTGGCAGAATTTAACGCCAGCATGACCGTTTCGACCGGCGGAGAGAGCTGCGTACGGTAAGCCGGATTTTGACTAAATCGGGCGAAGGTATCGAGAGGAAGCAGGCCTTCATTGCCATACAGCAGGTCGACTTCACCCGTTTCGAAGGCGACAGCGCGGGTGGTGGGATCGGGGATTACATTAATGGTGACCTGACGCAAGGAGGGCTTCGCTCCCCAGTAGTGTTCGTTACGCACAAAGACATCGTACTGATTCAGTTTCGACGTTTTCAGTATCCAGGGGCCTGTACCCACGGGCGAAACGATGCCGTTCATTGTCTCATTATTTTTAAACTGCGAAGGCGCAATAAAGCGGAACGGTCGCGGCAGCGCAAGCTCCTGGAGGAAGGGGTAATAGGCGCTCTTGAGCGAGATCTGCACTTCATTCGCACTCAGCGCCTTAACGTCGGTTATCTGACGGGTGAGTTCGAGCCAGGCATGTCGCTGGCGATTGGCCAGAACAGCGCGGAAATTAGCGACCACGGCCTGCGCGTTAAAAGGCTCGCCATTGGAAAACGTGACGCCGTCACGAAGCGTAAAAACCCATATTTTCCCGTCTGATGTGGTGGTCCATTTCTCTGCAAGCCAGGGTATCACCGTCCCGTTGGCCTGATATTTCACCAGGGGTTCATAGACCATGCTCTGTGCAAACAGTCGATTTGGCGTATAAAGATGGGGATTCAACGGACCAACGTTCACCGGCCATGCGGTAGTTATTTCGTCAAGGGCGGCCGCCTGAGCAACGAAAGCCAAACAGGCAAACAGCGCCGCTATCGTGCGACCAGTCAGGGTCAACATCATTGCCTCTCATCATTAGGGAGTACATAAAAGCGTGTGATGATTTTAGATATTCATCATACTTTTAACGTGTCCTGGATCAATGGAGGGTCCGTCCGCACGGAGAAATATACAAAATCTGTATATTTAAACCGCTATACATAATCTCCCCTTACTCCCTGCCCGACCTTTCCGGCACAATAGCCTGACCCCGGGCAATGTGCTATACAATAAGTATGTTGTAACTACTGTGAGATCTGTATGGCGACTTACGACCTGATAGAACGGCTCAATTCGACCTTTGGCGAGATTGAGCATGAACTGGCTACGCTTGCTGAACGCCTGCAAAGCTGTCGTCTGCTGGCCGCGCGCGTTTTTAGCCTGCCGGATGTGGTTAAAGGCGCGGAACATGACCCGCTCGACAGCATTGAAGTGAAACAACATACGGGACAGGAGGCACTGGGGCTTGCCCTGCGGCACTACCGGCATCTTTTTATTCAGCAGCAATCTGAAAACCGAAGCAGCAAAGCCGCGGTGCGCCTGCCTGGGGTAATTTGTCTGCAAACGCCCGCCGCCGAGCGGGAGCAGATCGAGCAGCAGATAGCCAGGATCAACGATCTTAAAGCCGCCTTCGAAAACATTGTCACCCGTGAATCGGGCCTGCCCCCCACGGCGCGTTTCGAGTGGGTGCATCGACATTTACCCGGGCTTATCACGCTGAATGCCTATCGTACGCTGACCGCGCTGCGGCATCCGGCAACGCTGCGCTTTGGCTGGGCCAACAAACATGTGATTAAGAATTTCAGCCGGAATGAGGTGTTATCCCTGCTGGAGAAAAGCCTGAAGTCACCGCGTACCGTTGCTCCGTGGTCACGGGAACAGTGGATTGAACGCCTGGAGGCTGAATACCAGCGCATTGCCGCCCTGCCGGTAGACGCGCGCCTGAAGATCAAGCGCCCCGTGAAGGTCCAGCCTATCGCCCGCGTCTGGTACGCCGGGGAGCAAAAGCAGGTGCAGTATGCCTGTCCGACCCCGCTTATAGCCTTTTACGATGCCGATCAGGGGGCGGTTATTCCGGATATCGGGGAATTGCTCAATTATGATGCGGAAAACATTCAGCATCGTTATAAACCTCAGGCGCAGCCGCTTAAACTGCTCATCCCGCGACTGCACCTCTATTTAGCGGAGTGACTATTTCAGGCTGCCAACCATCTCTTCCGGACGGACCCAGCGGTCAAACTCGGCCTCGGTCAGATAGCCCAGCGCCAGCGCCGAAGCCTTAAGCGTCAGCCCCTCTTTGTGGGCTTTCTTGGCGATTTCCGCTGCTTTGTCGTAGCCGATATGGGTATTGAGGGCGGTGACCAGCATCAGAGATTCATTGAGAAGCTGACCGATGCGTTCGCGGTTCGGTTCAATACCAACCGCGCAGTGCTCGTTAAAGCTCTCCATTCCGTCGGCAAGCAGGCGCACCGATTGCAGGAAATTATGGATGACCATAGGGCGATAGACGTTCAGCTCAAAATTCCCCGACGCGCCCCCCATATTCACTGCCACATCATTCCCCATCACCTGACAGCAGAGCATGGTCATGGCTTCGCACTGGGTCGGGTTGACCTTACCCGGCATGATGGAGCTTCCCGGCTCATTTTCGGGGATACTGATTTCGCCGATCCCACAGCGCGGACCGGAGGAGAGCCAGCGCACGTCGTTAGCGATTTTCATCAGTGAGGCCGCCAGCCCTTTCAGCGCACCGTGGGCATGCACCAGGGCATCACAGGTTGCCAGCGCTTCAAATTTGTTGGGCGCCGTCACAAAAGGCTGCTGGGTGATGTCAGCGAGCTCTTTGGCTACCCGCACGGCGTATTCCGGATGGGTGTTCAGACCGGTACCCACCGCCGTCCCACCCAGCGCCAGCTCCGCAAGATGCGCCAGACTGTGGTCGATATGCCTGAGATTATGGTCCAGCATTGCCATCCAGCCAGAAATCTCCTGTCCCAGCGTCAGCGGCGTGGCGTCCTGCAGATGCGTTCGGCCAATTTTAACGATATCGGAAAACGCCTCTGCTTTGGCTGCAAGCGTTTCCCTGAGCGTCGCCATTTGAGGAAGAAGATGTTCGCGAAGGGCAATCAGCGCCGCAACGTGCATGGCGGTCGGGAAGACATCATTCGAGCTTTGGCTCTTATTGACGTCATCATTGGGATGTACCTTACGCTCCATTCCGCTCACGCCGCCCAGCAGCTCGCTGGCGCGGTTGGCCAGCACCTCGTTCATGTTCATATTGCTCTGGGTACCGGAGCCGGTTTGCCAGATGGCGAGAGGAAATTCGTCAACGTGTTTATCTGCCAGTACCTCATCCGCCGCACTGATAATGGCAGCGGCTTTTTCCTGGGGCAGCAGCCCTAAATCCTGGTTTACTTTGGCTGCGGCGCGCTTGGTGAGCGCCAGCGCATGGATGAGCGTGACGGGCATTTTCTCGGTCGAAATGCGGAAATGTTCCAGAGAGCGCTGGGTTTGCGCGCCCCACAGCTTGTCGGCCGGGACGTCGATGGCACCCATGGAATCTTTCTCGCGACGATGCGTTGTCATTACTTTCTCCTTGATAACAATAGTGGAATTGCTCACATGCTGAAGAGATAAGTATTGATGGCTTATGAATTACTGCATGGCGCTTTGTGCGCTCTTATTGCCTGCCGACGTTTCATTGACCCGGGCCAGGTAAGGGAGGCCGGGTCAGCGAAGCGCCGCCCGGCATGTTTAAACTACTTCACACAGGCCGCGCACTGCGAGGATTGTATTTGCTTAAAGAAGTCGTTGCCTTTGTCATCCACGAGGATAAACGCCGGGAAATCTTCCACTTCAATTTTCCAGATCGCTTCCATACCCAGTTCAGGATACTCCACGCATTCCAGACTCTTGATACTGCCCTGCGCCAGCACCGCCGCCGGGCCGCCAATGCTGCCCAGGTAGAATCCGCCGTGCTTGTGGCACGCATCGGTAACCTGCTGGCTGCGGTTGCCTTTTGCCAGCATGATCATGCTGCCGCCGTGGGCCTGCAGCTGATCGACATAAGAGTCCATACGCCCCGCCGTTGTTGGGCCCAATGAACCCGACGCATAGCCTTCAGGGGTCTTCGCCGGACCGGCATAGTAGATCGGATGGTCTTTAATGTACTGCGGCAGCCCTTCGCCGTTGTCCAGGCGTTCTTTGAGCTTCGCATGAGCAATATCACGACCCACGATAATGGTACCGTTGAGCGACAGGCGCGTTGAGACAGGATACTGAGAGAGCTGGGCCAGGATATCGCTCATCGGACGATTCAGGTCAACGTGAACCGCTTCGCCCTCGCCTGCCTGACGCAGTGCTTCAGGAATGTATTTGCCCGGATTATTTTCCAGTTTTTCGATCCAGATACCGTCACGATTGATCTTCGCTTTGATATTACGATCCGCCGAGCACGACACGCCCATCCCGACCGGACACGAGGCCCCGTGGCGAGGAAGACGGATCACGCGGATGTCGTGCGCAAAATATTTTCCGCCAAACTGTGCACCCAGCCCCAGGTTCTGCGCTTCGGTTAACAGCTCTTGCTCAAGCTGAACGTCGCGGAACGCCTGACCGTGTTCGTTACCTTCCGTCGGCAGCCCATCATAATATTTCGTGGAGGCCAGCTTAACGGTTTTCAGGGTGCTTTCCGCAGAGGTCCCGCCGATAACAAAGGCAATGTGGTAAGGCGGGCAGGCAGCGGTGCCCAGCGTTCGCATTTTTTCCACCAGATAATTTTTAAGCTTGCCCGGTGAAAGCAGCGCTTTTGTTTCCTGGTAGAGATAGGTTTTGTTCGCTGACCCGCCGCCTTTGGCGATGCAGAGGAACTTATACTCATCGCCGTCCACGCTGTAGAGGTCAATTTGCGCAGGCAGATTGGTGCCGGTGTTGACCTCTTTATACATATCCAGCGCCGCGTTTTGCGAATAACGCAGGTTATCTTCGATGTAGGTGTTGTATACACCGTGCGCCAGCGCGGCTTCGTCGCCACCGCCGGTCCAGACACGCTGGCCTTTTTTACCGGTGATGATCGCGGTACCGGTATCCTGACAGGTCGGTAAGATGCCTTTGGCCGCGATGTCAGAGTTGCGCAGGAACTGCAGGGCAACGTACTTATCGTTTTCGCTGGCGTCGGGATCGCTCAGGATATCCGCCACCTGCTGCTGATGCGCCGGGCGTAACATGAAGGAGGCATCATGGAAGGCGTGCTGCGCAAGAAGCGTGAGCGCCTGCGGATCGACCTTCAGGATCTCCTGCCCCTCAAACTCCGAGACAGAGACGTGATCGCGGGTTAACAGATAATACTCAGTGTGATCCTTGCTCAGTGGGAAAGGATCCTGGTAATGAAAGGGTTTATTCGACATTGTGCTCTCACTTACAACATTGCTGATTATGGTCCAGGCAGATCTTCCGTTTGCCCTGCTTAAAAGCGAGTTGGCTTATCCTACACAATTTTTTAACAAAAACTGAGACTAGTACGACTTTTTGCACGCGCAGGTTACTTCCGTCCGGTTTATTGCTTTAATACGGGCAGTTAATTCCACATTTGAAGCAGGGCTTGATAATGCAAAAACTCATCAACTCAGTGCAAAACTACGCCTGGGGAAGTAAAACTGCGTTAACGGATCTCTACGGTATCGCCAATGACAACCATCTGCCGATGGCAGAGTTATGGATGGGCGCGCACCCGAAGAGCAGCTCAAAAATTAAAGATGCCAGCGGCCAGGTTGTTTCACTGCGCGACGTGATTGACGCCGACAAAACGGCGTTGCTGGGTGAGAAAGTGGCCCGCCGTTTTGGTGAACTCCCTTTCCTGTTTAAAGTTCTTTGCGCCGATCAGCCGCTTTCGATTCAGGTTCATCCGAATAAAAAAGCCTCTGAAGTGGGTTTTGCAAAAGAGAACGCGGCGGGTATCCCCCTCGATGCCGCGGAGCGTAACTACAAAGATCCTAACCACAAGCCGGAACTGGTTTTCGCCCTCACGCCGTTCCTGGCGATGAACGCGTTCCGTGAGTTTTCCGAGACCGTCTCGTTGCTGCAACCGGTGGCCGGGGCGCATAAAGCCATTGCGCACTTCCTCGAAAACCCTGATGCCGCGGGCCTGAGCCAGCTCTTTGCCAGCCTGCTCAATATGCAGGACAGCGAAAAGTCCCACGCGCTGGCGGTACTCAAAGCGGCGCTAACCAGCCAGCAAGGCGAGCCATGGGAGACCATCCGTCTGATTGCTGAGTTCTACCCGGAAGACAGCGGTCTTTTCTCCCCGCTGCTGCTGAACGTGGTGAAGTTAAACCCGGGCGAGGCGATGTTCCTGTTTGCCGAAACGCCTCACGCCTATTTGCAGGGCGTGGCGCTGGAGGTCATGGCAAACTCAGATAACGTACTGCGTGCCGGTCTTACGCCAAAATACATCGACATCCCTGAGCTGGTCGCTAACGTGAAGTTTGTGGCTAAACCTGCTGCTGAGCTGCTGACCCAGCCGAGCCACCACGGCGCAGAACTCGATTTCCCTATCCCGGTGGACGATTTTGCCTTCTCTCTTCATGACCTCAGTGAAGCGACCGCCACCATTGCCCAGGAGAGCGCCGCGATTGTCTTCTGCGTGGAAGGGGAAGCCCGATTAAGCAAAGGCGATGAGCAGCTTACGCTGGCGCCTGGCGAGTCGGCATTTTTATCGGCGAGCGACTCTCCTGTTGCGATTCAGGGCCATGGCCGACTGGCGCGAGTTTTCAATAAACTTTAAGGGCTTACTGAATTTTTCACTAACTCTTGCTAAGCTAGTCAGAGCTTTGTTTACCTCACCAGGCGGTTTTACCGCCTGGTTTCATTTTAGGGATAATCACGATGAAAAAATCAGTCGTAGCGGTGGGTGTTATTGTTGCATTAGGCATCGTCTGGACGGGCGCCGCCTGGTTTACCGGGAAGCAGCTGGAGAATCGTCTGGGCGAAATGGTGGCCCAGGCCAACAGCGAGCTTAAGCGCAGCGCGCCTGAAGCCGGGCTGGAGCTGAGCTACCAGAATTACCAGCGCGGCGTTTTCACAAGCCATATGCAGCTGGTCGTGAAGCCTGTAGCCGGTGCGCAGAATGGCTGGCTAAAAGCGGATCAAAGCGTGGTGCTCAATGAAGTGGTCGATCACGGTCCGTTCCCGATGGGGCAACTGAAGCATTTCAACCTGATCCCTTCGATGGCGTCGGTAAAATCAACGCTTGTGAAAAACGAGACCACGCAACCTCTGTTTGATTTGGCGAAAAATGAATCACCGATGGTCATCGATACCCGTATTAGCTACGCGGGTGATACGCGATCGGATATCGCGCTGAAAGCGCTGAATTACGAAAAAGGGGATGAAAAAGTCACCTTTAGCGGCGGTAACTTTACGCTGGATGCGGATCGCGAGGGTAACGTCTTCTCTCTGACCGGCAATGCGGAGAGCGGCCTGATTAATGCCGTTAACGAATACGGTCAAAAGGTGCAGCTAACCTTCAACAACCTGAAAGCGGACGGTAACAGCCGTCTGACCAGCTTTGAAGAGCGCATCGGCGACCAAAAAATGAGCCTGGATAAACTGGCTGTTTCTGTTGAAGGCAAAGAGATGGCCGTGCTGGAAGGGATGGATCTGAAGGGAACTTCCGATGTCTCGAAAGATGGCAAGAGCATCAACAGCCAGCTCGATTACACGCTGAACAGCCTGAAAGTGCAGAGCCAGGACCTGGGTTCAGGCAAGCTGACCCTGAAAATTGGCAACATCGATGGCCAGGCGTGGCATCAGTTTAGCCAGCGATATACCCAGCAGAGTCAGGCCGCCCTGGCCGACAAAGCGTTGATGGACAAAAATCCGGAGCTGTATCAGCAAAAAGTCATGGATGCCCTCTTTGGCAACCTGCCGCTGCTGCTCAAAGGCGATCCGGTGATCACCATAGCTCCTCTGAGCTGGAAAAACAGCAAAGGCGAAGCCAACTTTAACCTGTCGCTGTTCCTGAAAGATCCGGCAACCGCAACCGGTGAAGTGCAGACTCTGGCACAGCAAGTGGATCGCAACGTGAAATCGCTGGAGAGCAAACTGTCCATTCCGGTCGACATGGCGACAGAATTGATGACCCAGGTTGCCAAACTGGAAGGGTATAACGAAGCCGATGCCGGCAAGCTGGCAAGCCAGCAGGTAAAAGGCATGGCGGCGATGGGCCAGATGTTCCGCATCACCACGCTGGAAGACAATGTGGTGGGTACCAGCCTGCAGTATGCGAATGGTCAGGTCACCCTGAACGGCCAGAAAATGCCGCTGGAAGAGTTTGTCGGCATGTTCGGTATGCCAACGCTGGGCATGCCTGAACCGGCCGTTCCTGCTACCCCGGCTCTCCCTGCAACACCTGCCGTCCCGCAGCAGTAATCCTCACGCCCCTCTCAGGAGGGGCGTTTTCTGACTTTTTCCTCCGTCGTTAAATAGCGCCTGCTTCCTATGGTTTTCCTGAAGAAAGGGTTTGTATAATACGGCCTCATCTTTCAGCGGAACCCTTGCCTCGTATGCTTCTCTATTCTTCTTTTTGCCATCCGCTGCCGCTTTTTTGCGGGGATCCTAACGCGTTATGAGGGTATCCCCCCGTCTGTTGAGAAAGTCTCCTTTGCTGCTTACCTGGTTAACCGTCTTGTTAACCGGCTGCGGTAACGGCACGCTGTCGCAGATGGATATGCCTGTGAATCAAAACGCCGCTTTCACGGTGGGAGATTACGGGCACGGGATCGATCCCCTCGTTCGTCAGTACATGCAGGAAAAGCAGGTAAGCGGGATGATCGTGGCAATCATTCAAAATAATGGCCCGGTCGAGTTTCATCGCTACGGGATTACGGATGACAGGCATCGCTATCCTGTCACACCCGACACGCTGTTCGCGCTGGGATCGCTGAGCAAAGGCGTCACCGCCGAGGTCACCACCCTGTTGGTTAACGCGGGCAGGCTTAAGTGGACGGACACGCTTGAAACCCTGTTACCGGCGAACACGCCGTTAAGTGACGATGCCCGACGAATCACCCTGCTCCAGCTTGTGACCCATACCTCTGGTTTACCGCGTCAGCCTATGGATCTGCTGACCCTGGAGAACCTGCTGAGTTATTTCCGCTCCGGCGAGAATTTTTATACCCGGCTTGATGCGGACAGCGTGCTGAGCTATCTCGATGATTTTAGCGCCCCGACGTCGGCAGCCCCTCAGTATTCCAATCTGGGCTATGCCCTGGTGGGGTATATTTTGCACAGACACACCGGGCAAACCATTGAGGCGCTGGCGCAAAGCATGATCTTTAAACCGTTAAAAATGACTCACAGCAGTTTTACGCCTGACGTCCTGCCAGCGTATGCCTGTAGGGCACTGGGTCATGCCGGAGACCAGCCGAAGTTCATTCCGCGGGGCGAATTAACCCCCGACTGGGTGTTCCACCATAATATGACCGGCGCGGCGAGTCTTTACAGCAGTGCCCGGGATCTGGCGACCTATGCCCGCGCGCATTTCACCTCAACCGGCGTGCCCTCTCTGGACAAAGCCTTTGAAGATGTCACGCAAACCTTCTATGACCGTGAGAAAGAAGCGGCCAATATCGGTTGGGTTAGCGATCGGTATGCCGACCGTAAAATTATCTGGCAGGTCGGGTATATCGGAGGGTATTCGAGTTACATCGGGTTCGACAGGGAGAACCAGAATGCCGTGGTAGTGCTGCAAAACAGCTTTAACTGGAGCAACTACATCGGCCATAGCATTCTGTCGCGTCTGGCGCTGAAAACCACCAGCCCGCGTCATTAACCGCCCTATTTAGCCAGTACCAGACGCGCGGAAACGATCTGATGCCCGCCCTGCACCTCTGATTTTTCAATACGCTGCATTATTTTTTCTGCAAGGGTGTAGCCCATTTCGCGCGCTGGCGTGGTGGCCCAGACAATGGGTAAATCATCCAGGGCGTACTCGCCGACATCGGCAAAGGCACCCAGCGAGACATGCTGATCGAAAAAGGTTTCTACCCCGCCTTCGCCACTCTGTCGGCCCGCACGATGTAAACCAAACCATGCGCCCATCGCGATGATGTCGTTATAGCAGATCACCGCGCTAATCGTGGGACTGTTACGCAAGAGGGTGCCCATCGCTTCTGCGGCTTTTTTCTGGCTGGACTCACATTCAACCACCCATTCGCTGTGGAACGGTAAACCATATTTAATCAGCGTGGCGCAATATCCCCCGACACGTTCGGCGCGGGTGAGCGAGGAGCTTTTGCCGCCCAGCCAGGCAATTCGCTGATGACCCCGATGAATCAGATGTTCGGTCAACATTTGGGCGGCCTGCATATTATCGGGACGCAAGGTGTCTGCCTCGTCGAGATAACTGGCTCGCGAGGCGAAGACCACCGGAACCCCTTTCTGTGCAGCGCGCTCACATAATTCACTGCCAACCCCAGAGGCACCGGCAATAATCACCCCATCAACGCCCTGGGTCAGGAGCATGTCCAGCCGGGACAGGAGTTGTTCAGGCTCGCGCCCCCCGTGCAGCAAAAAGACCATACGCCCTTGCCGTTCCAGCGCCTCCGTGAGGCCAGCCGTCAGTTCGGCATAAAAGGGTGACGTCAGATCGCGCACAATCAAGCCAATGACGCCACTTTGCCCACCCCTAAGAGAGGCTGCCTGACGGTTACGCACAAAGCCGAGTTGCTCGACGGCCTCGTTGACCCGCTGCCCCGTGGCGGGAGAAATACGCCCTTTACCACTCAGAACCAGCGAAACCGTACTCACTGATACCCCGGCCGCGAGCGCGACATCATTAATGGTGATTTTCTTTGCGACAGACATGTAGCGGCATGACTCCCTGATATTTGACGCGGTAAAACGATTTATCAATACGTTATCTTTATACTGCTAATTAAAGCACGGGAATGTGATTTGGCGCTCACTAAAGTTTGATAAAACGTTTTATCTTTTCGCAGCATTGAAGCAGGTCTTTATTGTTTAACTATTAAGGAGTCGTTTTATGACGGCGAAAGCAGCACAAAAAATATCGCTGTGGGAATTTTTCCAGCAACTGGGGAAAACCTTCATGTTGCCCGTGGCACTGCTCTCCTTCTGCGGGATTATGCTGGGCATTGGCAGTTCTCTGAGCAGTCATGATGTCGTGACCTTAATCCCCTTCCTGGGGAACCCTGTGCTGCAGGCCATCTTCATCTGGATGAGCAAGGTCGGCTCCTTTGCCTTTAGCTTCCTGCCGGTCATGTTCTGTATCGCCATCCCGTTGGGTCTGGCCCGCGAAAATAAAGGCGTCGCGGCGTTTGCCGGCTTCGTCGGCTATGCGGTGATGAACCTTGCCGTCAACTTCTGGCTTACCGCAAAAGGCATTTTGCCGACCACCGATGCGGCCGTATTGAAAGCGAATAACATTCAGAGCGTGCTGGGGATCCAGTCCATCGATACCGGGATTCTGGGTGCGGTTATTGCGGGTGTGATTATCTGGATGCTGCACGAGCGTTTCCATAATATCCGCCTCCCCGATGCTCTGGCCTTCTTCGGCGGCACGCGTTTTGTGCCTATCGTCACTCTGGTAGTGATGGGGCTGTTTGGTCTGATTATCCCGTTGATTTGGCCAGTGTTCGCCATGGGCATTACCGGCATTGGCCGCATCATTAATAGCGCGGGTGATTTTGGTCCGATGATTTTCGGTACCGGTGAACGTCTGCTGCTCCCCTTCGGTTTACAACATATTCTGGTTGCGCTGATTCGCTTTACCGAGGCGGGCGGGACAATGGATGTCTGCGGCCACGACGTTAGCGGCGCGCTGACCATTTTCCAGGCGCAGCTGAGCTGTCCGACCACGCATGGCTTCTCTGAAAGCGCCACGCGCTTCCTGTCGCAAGGGAAAATGCCCGCTTTCCTCGGCGGTCTGCCGGGTGCGGCGCTGGCGATGTACCACTGCGCACGTCCTGAAAATCGCCATAAAATTAAAGGCCTGCTGATCTCCGGTGTGATCGCCTGCGTCGTAGGCGGAACAACCGAACCCATTGAATTCCTCTTCCTGTTCGTCGCGCCGGTGCTGTATCTCATCCACGCGGTGTTAACCGGTCTGGGCTTTACCGTGATGGCCGTACTGGGCGTGACCATCGGTAACACCGACGGCAACGTGATTGACTTCGTGGTCTTTGGCATCCTGCACGGCCTGTCAACGAAGTGGTATCTGGTCCCTGTCGTGGCGGCTATCTGGTTCGCGGTGTACTACGGCATCTTCCGCTTTGCGATCGTCCGCTTTAATCTGAAAACGCCGGGTCGTGACCTTGACACAGCCAGCAGTGTTGAGCAGGCGGTGACCGGCACCGTGGGTAAATCCGGCTACAACACGCCGGCGATTCTGGCAGCGCTGGGCGGCGCGGACAACATTACCTCTCTGGACAACTGCATAACCCGCCTGCGTCTGTCGGTGGCGGACATGTCCAAAGTTGACACCAACGCACTGAAAGCCAACCGTGCGATTGGCGTGGTACAGTTGAACCAGCACAACCTGCAGGTGGTGATTGGTCCGCAGGTTCAGTCGGTCAAAGATGAGCTATCGACGCTAATGAGAACCGTCGAGGCCTGACGTCTTGCCCCCTTCTTCTGAAGGGGGCTTAATAATAAGGACGATAAAGATGTTCGATTTTTCACAGGTTGTGGATCGTCACGGCACCTGGTGCACCCAGTGGGATTACGTCGCCGACCGTTTTGGCGCAGACGATCTGCTTCCCTTCACCATCTCCGATATGGATTTCGCCACCGCGCCCTGTATCACCGATGCGCTGCATGCGCGCATTCAGCACGGCGTGTTTGGCTACAGTCGCTGGAAAAATGACGAGTTTCTCGCCGCCGTTGCGCACTGGTTCCGTCAGCGTTTTGCCAGCGAAATAGATACGGCAACTCTCGTTTATGGCCCTTCCGTGATCTATATGGTTTCAGAGTTGATTCGACTCTGGTCAAAGCCGGGGGAGGGCATTGTCGTCCACACGCCGGCCTACGACGCTTTTTATAAAGCGGTTGAAGGCAATCAGCGCCGACTTGTTCCCGTGCCGATGATCAAAGAGGCCGCTGGCTGGCAGGGCGACTGGCGTAAACTTGAAGCTGAACTGGCAAAACCTGAAAATACGGTGCTGCTGCTCTGTAGCCCACAGAACCCCACAGGCAAAGTCTGGACACGTGATGAGCTAACCACCCTTTCCGCGTTATGCGCCAGGCATCATGTCGCGGTCATCAGCGACGAAATCCATATGGACATGACCTGGAATAACCACCAGCACACCCCGTGGAATGAGGTGGCCCGCGGAAAATGGGCGTTACTGACATCAGGCTCCAAGAGTTTTAACATCCCGGCGTTGACCGGCGCATATGGCCTGATTGGCGATGATGAAACGCGCGCGGCCTACCTGACCGCCCTGAAAAACCGCGACGGGCTCTCTTCCCCGTCCGTGCTTGCTCTGACGGCGCATATCGCGGCTTACCAGCAGGGTGCCCCCTGGCTGGACGCCCTGCGTGCCTGTCTCGCCAGCAACCTGAACTATATTGCTGAAGAACTGAACCGTGCTTTTCCGAAACTGAACTGGCAGCCGCCAGAGGCGACCTATCTGGCATGGATCGATCTGCGGCCTTTAGGCATAGACGATCGTGCTCTGCAAACGGTGCTGATTGAGCAGCAAAAAGTCGCCATCATGCCGGGATATACCTACGGTGAAGAGGGGCGTGGTTTTATCCGACTGAATGCGGGTTGCCCAAGAAGTAAGCTGGAGCAAGGCGTTCACAGGCTTATCGCGGGGATAAACACCCTGCTTTAACCCTTTGCGCAATGGAATATTCCGTTGCGCAAATAGCTTTTTACCCCGTTTTGTTCTTATAATAAGCCGCACTTTAACCAGAAAAAGAGTGCGACCATGATTGATACACGCCTGCCTTTAACCGATATCCACCGTCACCTTGATGGCAACATTCGTGCCCAAACTATTCTCGATCTTGGCCGCCAGTTCAATTTAGCCCTGCCCGCTCAGTCCCTTGAATCCCTTATTCCCCACGTTCAGGTCACCGCCAATGAACCGGATCTGGTGAGCTTTTTGAGCAAACTGGACTGGGGCGTCAAAGTACTGGCCTCCCTGGACGCCTGCCGTCGCGTGGCGTTTGAGAATATTGAGGATGCCGCCCGTAACGGCCTGCATTACGTTGAGCTGCGCTTTTCCCCCGGCTATATGGCGATGACCCACAGCCTGCCGGTGGCGGGCGTGGTCGAAGCCGTTATCGAAGGGGTGCGGGAAGGCTGTAAAGCCTTTGACGTGCAGGCACGACTGATCGGCATCATGAGTCGCACCTTCGGGGAAGCGGCCTGTTTGCAGGAGCTTGAGGCACTGCTGGCGCACCGTGACCATATCACCGCCATCGATCTTGCGGGCGACGAACTGGGCTTCCCGGGCAGCCTTTTCCTCTCGCATTTTAACCGTGCACGTGACGCGGGCTGGCACATTACCGTGCACGCGGGAGAAGCCGCTGGCCCCGAGAGCATCTGGCAGGCGATCCGTGAACTGGGCGCGGAACGCATTGGTCACGGCGTGAAAGCGGTTGAAGATCGCGCGTTGATGGACTTCCTGGCCGAACAGCGTATTGGTATTGAGTCCTGCCTGACCTCCAATATCCAGACCAGCACCGTGGCATCGCTGGCCCATCATCCATTAAAAACGTTCCTCGAACACGGCGTACTGGCCACGCTGAACACGGACGATCCTGCTGTGCAGGGCGTGGATATTATTCACGAGTACACTATTGCCGCGCCGCAGGCGGGCTTAAGCCGTGAACAGATTCGTCAGGCGCAGATTAATGGTCTGGACATCGCCTTCTTATCCCCGGAAGAGAAGCAGGCGCTGCGCGATAAAGTGGCAAAACAGTAAAGTATCTGGCCGGCAAGATTGCCGGCTTTTTTTCAGGCGAGGCAGAGCGTGGCACGGTGTCTGGCGGATTCCATCCCCAGTTCAATCAGTTCCATTATTTGAATCGCCTGGCTTGCCGGCACCGGGTTGTCACCTGCCCCATTGAGAGCGTCGCGAATCGCAGCATAATAGGCAGGATAGTTGCCGGGCAGGGTCAGCCAGCTCTCCTCCATAAGATCGTCCCCGTCGACGCGGGTCAAAATTCCGTCACGCATATCATAGCCCCAGTCTTCCTGCGGCAGGCGCTCGCCACTCTTCAGGCGATCCTCCTGAGGGTCCAGACCGTACTTCACATAGCTCCCCCGCGACCCGTGCACGATATAGCGCGCGGATTCGGCTGCCGCCAGCAGAGTGCCGTGAAGCACAACGCGGCGCTGAGGATAGCTCAGTATCGCGTGGAAATAGTCCGTTGCCTGCGCGCCAGGCCGCAGCTGCGCCAGATCCACCGTCATGCTTACCGGTAACCCAAACAGATTGACAGCCTGATCCAGGAGATGCGGGGCTAAATCGTACCAGATACCGCTCCCCGGACCGGGCTGTTCGCGCCAGCGCTGCTTCACATGGGGACGAAAGCGATCGAAGTGTGATTCAAAATAGGCCACTTCGCCCAGTGCCCCCTCGGCAATCAGCGCCTTCAGCGTGAGGAAATCGCTGTCCCAGCGCCGGTTATGAAAGACGGATAACAGTCGTCCCAGACTTTTCGCCAGCCCATCCAGCTCACGTGCTTGTGACAACGTCACGGTAAAAGGTTTATCGACCACCACGTGCTTACCCGCTTCCAGCGCCGCTTTTGCCAGCGGAAAGTGCGTATCGTTGGGGGTGGGAATAACAATTAAATCGATATTAGGATCGTTAAAGAGGTGCTTAGGTTCTGACACCACGTTCACGGTCGGCCAGTCCTGATGGACCTTTGACGCGTCACTGCTCGACACCGCACACAGCTCAAGCCCCGGCGTGCCCGCAATTAACGGAGCATGAAAGGTTTTGCTGGCGTAGCCGTAGCCGATAATTGCCACGCGGATTGTCTCATTCATACCCTTGCCTCCGATCGGTTTACGCGCATTCACTGGCTAAATTATCGTGCACCGCGCTCGACGTTTCACGGCCCTTTATTAAAAACAGCATGAGTCACTAAACATTTTCGTTACAATTATATAACCTGCTGAATTAAAAAAGAGATTCCTTACTCAGAGACTTGCTGTGATCCATGTCACGCTGTAACATTCTCAACCTGTATTTATGGATAAATCACACACAAGAATCATGACGTCAATTATCAATCGAATTATTGAATTAGCGGGATGGATTGTCCTGGGTGTTTCGGTCGTGCTGCTCGGCGTTGCCAGCCATATTGATAACTATCAGCCTCCGGAGCCCGTCGTGGCCACTCAGGCAAAGTGACGCTCAACAGGCGAATGACATATCCTGTCAGTTGCTTATTGCCAGTCTGCGTCATGAGGGTTAACCTTCTTCCCCGGGCGTCGTCCGACGCCTGAAATTATTATAGAAAAATCTTAAATTTATCGTATGGCTTACGTGCGCCGTGTGCGTCTTTATCTATCCGTTTATTATTCGCAAGAATTACCCTACGGGTACGTACTCTTTATATGGAAGCTAATAAAAAATGACGGTACAGGATTATTTATTAAAATTTCGTAAAATCAGTTCGCTTGAGAGTCTGGAAAAGTTGTTCGACCATTTGAACTACACGCTGACCGATAATCAGGACATCATCAATATGTACAGGGCGGCCGATCATCGCCGGGCTGAACTGGTCTCGGGTGGCCGTTTATTCAACATTGGCGAAGTCCCGAAGTCAGTCTGGCGCTACGTCCTATAAGAAAGTAGCCATCCTCGCGAAATGTTATATACTCACGCCCCGGCAAATTTTGCCGGATAACCTTTCGCGTTGACTTACGGGAGACAACATGACCGCATTGCCTGGAGAGAAAATCGGAGGCTGGTTACTTGCCCCGCTTGCCTGGTTACTGGTTGCATTGTTAAGTGCCTCACTGGCCTTACTGCTTTATTGTACCGCTCTGGTGACGCCCTATGCGCTGAAGAACCTGACCTCGCAGACGACAATGGACATTGCGGTATGGTTTGTTTCATTTGGTTTCGCGATTGCCATGTGGTACTACACGCTATGGCTGACCATCGCGTTCTTTAAACGCCGCCGCCGCGTGCCAAAACACTTTATTATCTGGCTTTTGATATCCGTGCTGTTAGCGTTGAAAGCCTTTGCTTTTTCTCCCGTTTCCGACGCCCTTGCCGTGCGCCAGCTTCTTTTTCCGCTGCTTGCGGCGGCGCTGTTTGCCCCCTATTTCAGACGGTCTGAACGCGTGAAAAAGACCTTTGTGAACCCGTAATAACCTTACAGTTATCCTGTTGTCGCGTGACCTGGTTTATCCGATAATAGATGGCTTTTTTATTTCAGGCTTAATGCTTAATAATGACTGATTACTTACTGCTTTTTGTCGGAACCGTACTGGTTAACAACTTCGTGCTGGTGAAGTTCCTTGGCCTGTGTCCGTTTATGGGCGTGTCCAAAAAGCTGGAAACCGCAATGGGCATGGGCCTGGCGACCACGTTCGTCATGACGCTCGCTTCCATTTGCGCCTGGTGGATTGATACCTGGATTCTGATCCCGCTGGGGCTTATCTATCTGCGCACGCTGGCCTTTATCCTGGTGATCGCCGTCGTGGTGCAGTTTACCGAAATGGTGGTACGTAAAACCAGCCCGGCACTCTATCGTCTGCTGGGGATCTTTTTACCGCTGATTACCACCAACTGCGCGGTGCTGGGCGTCGCGTTGCTCAATATCAACCTTGGGCATAACTTTCTGCAGTCCGCGTTATACGGGTTTTCCGCTGCGGTCGGCTTCTCGCTGGTCATGGTGTTGTTTGCCTCTATTCGCGAACGCATGGCCGCTGCCGATATCCCTGCCCCGTTTCGCGGAAACGCGATCGCGCTGGTCACCGCAGGGCTGATGTCTCTGGCCTTTATGGGCTTTAGTGGTTTGGTGAAGTTGTAATGAATGCGATTTGGATTGCTATCGCTGCCCTCAGCGTGTTGGGGTTGGTGTTTGGCATCATTCTGGGTTACGCCTCGCGCCGCTTTGCGGTCGAAGACGATCCGGTTGTAGAAAAAATTGATGAACTCTTGCCGCAAAGTCAGTGTGGACAGTGCGGATACCCTGGCTGCCGCCCTTACGCTGAGGCCGTCGGTCTGCAGGGTGAAAAGATAAACCGCTGCGCGCCAGGCGGTGAAGCCGTCATGCTAAAAATTGCCACGCTGTTGAATGTCGATCCACAGCCTGCCGATGGCGATGACAATGCCCCAGAACCCGCGCGCATGCTTGCCGTGATTGACGAGCCAAACTGCATAGGCTGCACCAAATGCATTCAGGCATGTCCGGTTGATGCCATCGTGGGCGCAACCCGAGCCATGCACACCGTCATGGCGGATTTGTGCACAGGCTGCAATCTGTGTGTCGCCCCCTGCCCGACCCAGTGTATTGAGCTGCGTCCGGTCGAAACGACTATCGAAAGCTGGAAATGGGATCTTCACACCATTCCGGTTCGCGTTATTCCTGTGGAACATCATGTTTAAGTTATTTTCTGCATTCAGAAAAGAGAAGATTTGGGACTTCGACGGTGGCATCCATCCCCCTGAGATGAAAACCCAGTCCAGCGGTACGCCATTGCGTCAAATCCCGCTGGCTACCCGTTTTGTGATGCCATTGAAACAGCATATCGGTGCTGAAGGTGAACTGCGCGTTAAGCCCGGTGATACCGTCCTGCGCGGTCAGCCGTTAACCTTTGGTCGCGGACGTATGCTGCCGGTTCATGCGCCCACCTCGGGGACCGTCGTAAGTATCACACCGCACACCGTTGCCCACCCTTCTGCGTTGGCCGAACTCAGCGTCATTATTGAACCTGACGGCGAAGATCGCTGGATCGAACGCGACGGCTGGAGTGATTATCGATCACACACACGCGAAGCGCTGATTGAGCGAATTCATCAGTTTGGCGTGGCCGGTTTAGGCGGCGCGGGTTTCCCTACCGGCGTGAAGCTGCGTGGCGGTGGCGATAACATTCAGACCCTGATCATTAACGCCGCCGAATGTGAACCTTACATCACCGCCGACGATCGGCTGATGCAGGATTGCGCCGCGCAAGTTGTTGAAGGTATTCGCATCCTGGCGCATATTTTACAGCCGCGTGAAGTGCTCATTGGCATTGAGGATAATAAACCTCAGGCCATTTCTATGCTGCGTGCGGTGCTTGCAGGCAGTCATGATATCAGCCTGCGCGTCATACCGACCAAATACCCGTCGGGCGGGGCTAAACAGCTCACACAAATTTTGACCGGTAAACAGGTTCCTCACGGTGGCCGCTCTTCCGATATCGGTGTGTTGATGCAAAACGTGGGCACAGCCTACGCGGTGAAGCGAGCCGTCATCGATGGTGAACCCCTCACAGAGCGCGTGGTCACGCTGACCGGCGAAGCCGTCTCCCTGCCTGGAAACGTCTGGGCGCGTCTCGGCACCCCCGTGCGCCACCTGCTTGATCATGCAGGCTTCTGCCCCGGCAGCGAACAGATGGTGATCATGGGTGGCCCTCTGATGGGCTTTACCCTGCCATGGCTGGACGTGCCTGTCGTCAAAATCACGAACTGCCTGCTGGCCCCGTCGGCCAGTGAAATGGGCGAAGAGCAGGAAGAAAAAGGCTGCATCCGCTGCAGCGCCTGTGCCGATGCCTGCCCTGCCGACCTGCTGCCGCAGCAGCTTTACTGGTACAGCAAAGGTCAATTACACGATAAAGCGCAGGCCCATAACTTAGCCGACTGCATTGAGTGTGGCGCCTGTGCCTGGGTCTGCCCAAGCAATATTCCGCTGGTGCAGTACTTCCGTCAGGAGAAAGCCGAAATTTGGGCCATTTCTCTGGAAGATAAACGTGCCGCTGAAGCAAAAGCGCGTTTCGAAGCACGTCAGGCGCGTCTGGAGCGCGAAAAAGCGGCCCGCCAGGCACGCCATAAACAGGCCGCCGTTCAGCCTGGTGAACAAGACAAGGATGCGATCAACGCTGCGCTGGCGCGCGTCCGTGAGAAAAACGCGACTGCCGCGCAAACTATTGTGATCCCGGCAGGCGAGAAACCGGATAACCGCGACGCCATTGCCGCCCGGGAAGCGCGCAAAGCGCAGGCTCGCGTTCGCCAGGCTGAAAAGGCGCAAAGCGAACACGCTGCAACGCCAGCGGATCCGCGCAAAGCAGCGGTTGAAGCTGCTATTGCCCGCGCCAAAGCACGTAAAGCCGCCCAGCCAGACGACGCGCCTCAAGAGGCTGCACCGGTTGACCCGCGCAAAGCGGCGGTTGAAGCTGCTATTGCCCGCGCCAAAGCGCGCAAAGCCGCCCAGCCAGACGACGCGCCTCAAGAGGCTGCACCGGTTGACCCGCGCAAAGCGGCGGTTGAAGCCGCCATTGCTCGCGCCAAAGCGCGCAAAGCCGCTCAGCCAGACGACGCGCCTCAAGAGGCTGCACCGGTTGACCCGCGCAAAGCAGCGGTTGAAGCCGCCATTGCCCGCGCCAAAGCACGTAAAGCCGCTAAGTCAGACGACGCGCTTCAAGAGGCTGCACCGGTTGACCCGCGCAAAGCAGCGGTTGAAGCCGCCATTGCCCGCGCCAAAGCACGTAAAGCCGCTCAGCCAGACGACGCGCCTCAAGAGGCTGCACCGGTTGACCCGCGCAAAGCGGCGGTTGAAGCCGCCATTGCCCGCGCGAAAGCACGTCAGGCCGCGCAACAGGAAGCTGAACCGGCGGCTAATGATGACCCACGAAAAACCGCAGTCGCCGCCGCGATTGCGCGTGTTCAGGCTAAGAAAGCCGCACAGCAGGCAGTCAACGAGGATTAAATGGTTTTCAGAATCGCAAGCTCTCCCTATACCCATAACCAGCGCCAGACATCGCGTATCATGATGCTGGTGTGTCTGGCCGCCGTGCCGGGCATTGCCGTCCAGAGCTGGTTTTTTGGCTGGGGAACCCTCGTTCAGCTCCTCCTGGGTTGCATAAGCGCCCTGACTGCCGAAGCGTTGATCCTGAAGCTTCGCAAAATGGCCGTATCACGGATTCTGGCTGACAACTCGGCGCTCCTTACCGGCCTGCTTCTTGCGGTCAGTATTCCCTCTTTCGCCCCCTGGTGGATGGTGGTGTTGGGGACGTTCTTTGCGGTCATTATTGCCAAGCAGCTTTATGGGGGCCTGGGACATAACCCGTTTAACCCGGCCATGATTGGCTATGTGGTTCTGCTGATCTCCTTCCCGGTGCAGATGACCAGCTGGCTTCCTCCGCATGAGATTGCAGTAAACGTGCCCGGTTTTATGGATACGCTGCAGATGATCTTTACCGGACATACCGTCTCCGGCGGGGATATGACCACCCTGCGCATGGGTATCGACGGCGTGAGTCAGGCTACCCCGCTTGACACCTTTAAAACGTCCCTTCATGCCGGACACAGCGTTGAACAGGTCATGCAATACCCTATTTTCCGCGGTGTGCTGGCAGGTGAAGGCTGGGAGTGGGTGAACCTTGCCTGGCTTGCGGGGGGGCTTTTCCTGTTATGGAATAAATCCATTCGCTGGCACATCCCGGTCAGTTTTCTTGTTACGCTGACCGTCTGCTCTACGCTGGGCTGGGCATTCTCTTCCGAGCCGCTCCCGAGCCCCGTCATGCAGTTATTCTCCGGTGCGACGATGATCGGCGCGTTCTTTATTTTGACCGATCCGGTGACCGCCTCCACCACTAACCGTGGTCGGCTGATTTTCGGCGCGCTGGCAGGCCTGCTGGTGTGGTTGATCCGCAGCTTTGGCGGCTATCCGGATGGCGTTGCGTTTGCCGTGCTGCTGGCCAATATCACCGTACCGTTAATCGATTATTACACGCGCCCTCGCGTGTATGGTCACCGCTAGGAGATCGCCATGCTAAAAACCATGCAAAAACACGGCGTGACGCTGGCAATTTTCGCCGCAGCCCTGACCGGGCTGACCGCGCTGGTTAATGAACTGACCAAATCCACCATTGATGAACAGGCCGCTAAACAGCAAAAAGCGTTATTCGATCAGGTGATGCCGTCCGACGTGTATGATAATAATCTGCAAAACAGCTGTTTCATCGTTCAGGCGCCGCAGCTTGGTAAAGGGCCGCATCGGGTCTTTATTGCACGTAAGGGCGACACCGCCGTCGGGGCCGTGATGGAAACCACCGCGCCGGATGGTTATTCCGGCGCGATTCAGCTGTTGGTCGGCAGTGATTTCTCCGGAAAGATATTGGGCACGCGAGTCACCCAGCATCATGAAACACCGGGTCTGGGAGATAAAATCGAGCTGCGCTTAAGCAGGTGGATTTTAAACTTTGCCGGTAAAATCATACATGGCGAGGATGATACCGCCTTCGCCGTTAAAAAAGATGGCGGAGAGTTTGACCAGTTTACTGGCGCGACCATCACGCCGCGTGCCGTCGTAAATGCCGTGAAACGCGCGGGTCTCTACGCCGAGACCCTGCCGGCACAACTCGATACCCTTCCCGCCTGCGAGGACTAAACATGAGTCAGGTTAAAGACGTTATTGTCCAGGGCCTCTGGAAAAACAACTCCGCGCTGGTACAGCTGCTGGGCATGTGTCCGCTGCTGGCGGTGACCTCGACCGCCACCAATGCCCTGGGCCTGGGGCTGGCGACAACGCTGGTCCTGACGCTGACAAACCTGTCCATTTCCGCGCTGCGCCGCTGGACACCGTCTGAAATCCGTATTCCTATTTACGTCATGATCATCGCCTCGGTGGTGAGCGTGGTACAGATGCTGATTAACGCCTATGCGTTTGGCCTGTATCAGTCACTGGGGATCTTTATTCCGCTGATCGTCACCAACTGTATTGTTGTTGGTCGTGCAGAAGCCTTTGCGGTAAAAAATGACCCGCTGATCTCCGCCCTCGACGGCTTTGCCATCGGCATGGGCGCTACCGGGGCCATGTTCGTGCTGGGCTCAATGCGTGAAATACTGGGCAACGGAACCCTGTTTGACGGCGCCGACGCGTTACTGGGCGGCTGGGCGAAGTCTCTGCGCATTGAGGTCTTCCATACCGACACGCCGTTCCTGCTGGCCATGCTGCCGCCCGGCGCGTTTATCGGCCTTGGCATGATGCTGGCGGTGAAATATGTCATTGATGAAAAGCGCCAGCGCCGGGCAGCGGAGCGTAGCCCGCAGGAAGGGATCCCCGAGAAGGCTTCATGAACAAAGAGAAACGCATCACCATCCTCTCCCGCTTGCGGGAGAATGACCCACACCCGACCACGGAGCTGAATTTCTCCTCGCCTTTCGAACTGCTGATTGCGGTGCTGCTTTCAGCGCAAGCCACCGACGTCAGCGTCAATAAAGCGACGGCGAAGCTCTATCCCGTGGCGAACACCCCAGCCGCCCTGCTCGCGCTGGGCGTCGAGGGGGTGAAATCCTATATTAAGACGATCGGCTTGTTTAACAGCAAAGCTGAAAACGTCATCAAAACCTGCCGTATGCTGCTGGAGCAGCATGGCGGTGAGGTGCCGGAAGACAGGGCAGCGCTGGAGGCCTTACCCGGCGTCGGACGTAAAACCGCGAACGTGGTGCTCAATACGGCTTTTGGCTGGCCGACCATCGCCGTTGATACCCATATCTTCCGTGTCTGTAACCGCACGCAGTTTGCCCCGGGCAAAAACGTCGAGCAGGTGGAAGAAAAACTGCTGAAGGTGGTTCCGGCAGAGTTCAAAGTTGATTGCCACCACTGGTTCATCCTTCACGGTCGTTACACCTGTATAGCGCGTAAACCTCGCTGCGGCTCCTGCATTATCGAAGATTTATGTGAGTACAAAGAGAAAGTGTACGCCTGATCCCTCGCTTTTTGTCTTCGATACGCTCGGCATTCCCCGCGCCTCTGACAGGTTTACGGTAAGCCTGTCATTTTCCCCTTCTTTATTCGCCTTATTCCTTCAGACACCTGTGGAATATGCGGTCAATTAACAATCAAACAGGTTAATTGTTTTTTTGTCAGCGAAAATTTCTATACATATGTGATCGGGATCACTCTGATAACCTGTTGTTGAAATTTTGTTGCCAAAATCAACCTAAGCCCTTGGACAGGCTGTATCCCGCCGCACTTACACAACAGATTAAACCAGACATTTTTCAGAATATGGGCTATATGACTGCTATTCAGGCAAGACAGCAGAACATATCGCCATAAGGGATCGCCAGCCGGGGGTAAGCAGTGAAAAAAACTACTAATATCGAAGCGGAAAGATTTAACGCTAAATAACATTTGTATGATCCGAGGATTATACCACGTAAGTTATATGTAACAGAGTATTACAAATGACTTGTCAGAACAGGCAGGATAGTGAACATTACCTGCCGTTTCCCCTCCCAATATAACTATAAGGCGAATGGACTACGGTCTAACGCTGTGAACACCCCCGTTAATATGGGATGTAAAAAAAGAGGTATATGTGTCTACTGCAAACAATAAACCAACAGAAGAAAGCGTCAGCCTGAACGCTTTCAAACAACCAAGAGCGTTTTATCTCATCTTCTCTATCGAGTTATGGGAACGCTTTGGTTACTACGGCCTGCAAGGGATTATGGCCGTCTACCTGGTTAAACAACTGGGTATGTCTGAAGCGGATTCCATCACACTGTTCTCTTCTTTTAGTGCCCTGGTTTACGGTCTGGTTGCTGTCGGCGGCTGGCTGGGCGATAAAGTATTGGGCACCAAACGCGTTATCATGCTGGGTGCTATCGTGCTGGCGATTGGTTATGCGCTGGTCGCATGGTCCGGTCACGATGCCGCTATGGTCTATATGGGTATGGCAGCCATTGCCGTGGGTAACGGCTTGTTTAAAGCTAACCCGTCTTCCCTGCTCTCAACCTGCTACGCAAAAGATGACCCGCGTCTGGACGGCGCTTTCACCATGTACTACATGTCGGTGAACATCGGATCCTTCTTCTCTATGCTGGCAACGCCATGGCTGGCGGCGAAGTATGGCTGGAGCGTTGCATTCTCGCTGTCCGTAGTGGGTATGCTGATTACCGTTGTGAACTTTGCGTTCTGCAAGCGCTGGGTGAAACAGTACGGTTCTAAGCCAGACTTCGAACCTGTCCATATGGGCAAGCTGATGGCGACTATCGCAGGCGTTGTGGTGCTGGTTGCGATTGCCACCTGGCTGCTGCATAACCAGGGCGTAGCACGTGCGGTTCTGGGTCTGGTTGCCCTGGGTATCGTGTGCATCTTTGCAAAAGAAGCCTTCGCCATGAAAGGCGCTGCTCGTCGTAAGATGATTGTTGCCTTTATTCTGATGCTGGAAGCGATTGTCTTCTTCGTGCTGTACAGCCAGATGCCGACGTCACTGAACTTCTTCGCGATCCGTAACGTTGAGCACTCTATTCTGGGTATCGCCTTCGAGCCGGAGCAGTATCAGGCGCTGAACCCGTTCTGGATCATGATTGGTAGCCCGATTCTGGCCGCTATTTATAACAAAATGGGCGACCGCATGCCTATGCCGCACAAGTTTGCAATCGGCATGATGCTGTGTTCTGGCGCCTTCCTCGTGCTGCCGCTGGGCACCAGGTTTGCAACAGACGCAGGCATCGTTTCCGTTAGCTGGCTGATTCTGAGCTACGCCCTGCAGTCCATCGGTGAACTGATGATCTCCGGTCTGGGTCTGGCAATGGTGGCGCAGCTGGTTCCACAGCGCCTGATGGGCTTCATTATGGGTAGCTGGTTCCTGACCACGGCTGGCGCGGCACTGATTGCAGGTAAAATCGCCAATCTGATGGCGGTGCCTGAGAACGTGACCGATCCGCTGGTCTCCCTGGAAGTTTACGGTCGTGTGTTCATGCAGATTGGTATCGCTACGGGCGTCATTGCCGTGCTGATGATGCTGACTGCACCGAAACTGAACCGTATGACGGTTGACGACGAACAGCCGGCCAAATCAACGGATACCGCGACGGCCTGATTGTTCTCGGGAAACGAATAAAGAGAAGCTGCTAACTGTGCGTTAGCGGCTTTTTTTTTATCCTGCGCCGCACTAACATGTAAGAACCTCAGCACAAAGGAGTTACCGATGAAACTGTTCTACAAACCGGGTGCCTGTTCGCTTGCTTCACACATCACACTGCGCGAGAGCGGTAAAGATTTTACGCTCGATGGCGTCGACCTGATGAAAAAGCGCCTTGAAAACGGCGATGACTTCCTCGCAATTAACCCGAAGGGACAGGTTCCCGCTCTCTTGCTGGATGACGCTACGCTGCTTACCGAAGGCGTCGCCATTATGCAATATCTGGCTGACACCGTCCCCGATCGTCAGCTACTGGCACCTGCCGGCAGCATTGCGCGTTATAAGACGCTGGAATGGCTCAACTACATTGCAACCGAACTGCATAAAGGTTTTACGCCGCTGTTCCGCCCGGATACGCCAGAAGAGTACAAACCCACCGTGCGTACGATGCTGGAGAAAAAGCTGCAGTATATTGATGAGTCATTGAAAGACGATCAGTGGATTTGTGGCCCACGCTTCACGATAGCCGATGCGTATCTGTTTACGGTTCTGCGCTGGGCGCGTGCGGTGAAACTGAATATGGACGGGTTAGATCATATCGCGGCATATATGGCACGTGTTGAAGAACGCCCGGCCGTTGCCGCGGCGCTGAAAGCGGAAGGGCTTAACTAAAGAGTCGTTTAATAGTGCCGGCTGACGCAGCGATGGCCCGGTTTACAGACCGGGTATACGTTGCGCCCTCCGGCGCTTTTTAAAGCTGGGTTGCGCTGAAATAGTGCTCTGGTTTCGCAATACGATCCTGTGCCGCGACGACCTGCAACTCATATTCCTGCATATTTTTTGTCGCAATCATAATTTCGTATACCGCCGCGGTCACATGCTCAAGCGCGTCACGCAGTGAAGCACCTTGCAGCAATTTAACCAACAGTAATCCGCTGGTTACATCGCCCACGCCAACCGGCTGACGCGCGCCAAAATCCACCAACGGCCGGCTGATATGCCACGCCTCATCCTTCGTGACCAGCAACATCTCGAAGCGATCCTGGCTGAGCCCCGCCCGCGCAAGATGCTTCACCAGCACGATTTCCGGCCCCTGGGCAATCAGTTCCCGACACGCCGCAACCGCGTCTTCGACGCTATTGACCGGATGCTCGCAGAGAATTTCCAGCTCGATCAAATTAGGCGCGATAATGTCGCTGGCGGGCAGCGCGTGGCGCACGTGAAACTCCGCTACGCCTGGCGCAACGATGCAGCCTTTCTCAGGGTGGCCCATAACCGGGTCGCAGAAATATTTTGCCGCCGGGTTGGCCGCCTTAACCTGACGCACGATGCCAAGGATATGTTCGCCCTGCTCTGCCGAGCCGAGATAGCCGCTCAGGACCGCATCACAGCGTTTCAGCTGATCGATATCGGCAATGCCTTGCACAATTTCGGTCAGGTGAGAGGGAGGCATAACGCATCCGGTCCATTTGCCGTACTGCGTATGATTTGAAAACTGGACGGTATTCAAAGGCCAGACATTGGCACCGAGGCGACGCATGGGGAATTCTGCAGCACTGTTACCCGCATGCCCAAAAACAACGTGGGACTGAATGGCGAGGATGTTATTCATTTTTCTTACCACAACCCTGAAAATAAAGGGGCGTGGTTTCCCACGCCCCTACTGACTATTAATTACTTCCAGCAAACCAGACAGTAGTTCTTTTTACCGCGACGCAGCAGCGTATAACGGCCATACAGACGATCGCTTTCAACGAAGGTGTATTCCGGATCGGCCTGCTTCTCGCCGTTAATGGTAATAGCATTAGACGCGATGGTTTTGCGCGCCTGACCGCGAGACGGTTGAAGTTCGGAATCCACCAGCGCCTGCATCAAATCAGCGCCCTTATCCATCTCAACCATAGGGACGCCATCCTGCGCCAGCTGTTCGAAGTCCTCTTCGCTCAAATCGCTTAAGGTGCCGTTGAACAGGCTTGCCGTAATGCGTTTCGCCGCAGCCAGGCCGGCTTCACCGTGAACCAGTTTGGTGACCTGATCGGCCAGCACATACTGCGCACGTGGCGCTTTGCCGCTGTTCTTGTCTTCTTCTTCCAGAGCGTTGATGTCGGCAATGTCCATAAAGGTGAAGAATTTCAGGAAGCGGTAAACGTCCGCATCGGCGGTGTTAATCCAGAACTGGTAGAATTTGTACGGGCTGGTTTTCTTAGGATCGAGCCATACCGCGCCACCTTCGGTTTTACCGAACTTGGTGCCATCCGCTTTGGTGATCAGCGGAACGGTCAGGCCAAATACCTGATTCTGGTGCAGACGACGGGTCAAATCGATACCCGAGGTAATGTTACCCCACTGGTCGGATCCGCCAATTTGCAGCGCAACGCCGTGCAGTTTATTCAGGCAGGCAAAATCATACCCCTGCAACAGGTTGTAGGAGAACTCGGTAAAAGAGATGCCCTGATCGTCACGGTTCAGACGCTGTTTAACCGCTTCTTTGTTGATCATCTGATTCACGGAGAAGTGCTTGCCGATATCACGGAGGAAGGTCAGCACGTTCATGCTGCCAAACCAGTCGTAGTTGTTAGCAGCAATGGCCGAGTTGTCGCCGCAGTCAAAGTCGAGGAACGGTGCGACCTGCTTGCGAATTTTGTCTACCCACTCCTGCACGGTATCTTCCGTATTCAGTTTACGCTCGGCGGCTTTAAAGCTTGGGTCACCAATCAGACCGGTCGCACCACCCACCAGAGCAACAGGTTTGTGGCCCATCTCCTGGAAGCGTTTCAGGCATAACAAGGGAACAAGATGCCCCAAATGCAAGCTATCGGCGGTGGGATCGAAGCCGCAATAGAGCGCGATCGGGCCTTGCGCCAGTCGCTCTGCTAACGCTTCTTCGTCCGTCACCTGAGCCACGAGGCCCCGCTCTTGCAATTGTTTAATCAAGTTACTGCTTGCCATCAAATTCTCCATGTATAAACGACTGCACCTCTGTCGGTACACGACTTTTCGCCTAACGCGAAAGGTACATAGAATAAAGCGCAAGCGCGGCGTGCGCTAGCGCTTAACACAACAAATTTCGGGGATTAGGGGGCCAGTCGGTCAATTTTCCATGCGCCATTGTCGCGCTGGTATAAAAAGCGGTCATGGAGACGATGTTCGCCGCCCTGCCAGAACTCCATCTGGTCGATGGGGATACGGAAACCGCCCCAGAAGCTGGGTAAAGGGACTTCGCCCTGCTGGAATTTTTGTTTCAGTTCGAGGAATTTGCTCTCCAGCACGCCGCGGGCGGAGATACGGCTCGACTGTTTTGACACCCAGGCGCCAATCTGGCTATCGCGGGGGCGACTGTGGAAATATTTGACCACTTCCAGGGTGGAAAGCCGTTCGGCTTTGCCCGTTACCATCACCTGGCGCTCCAGCATATGCCACGGGAAGAGCAGGCTAATACGGGGATTATTGTCCAGATGGTGGGCTTTGCGGCTGCCCAGATTGGTATAAAACACCAGACCTTTCTCATCATAGTGCTTAAGCAAGACGATACGCTGGTAAGGCTGACCGTTTTCATCCACGGTCGCAACGACCATCGCCGTGGGGTCGGCGAGCTTCGCTTCGCACGCCTGTTTCAGCCAGCGTTCAAAAAGCACGAGGGGTTCAGCGGGAAGATCCTGACGGCGCAGGCCGCCTTTGGTGTATTCACGGCGTAGATGCGCTATTTGCTGCAATTCATCGTTATCTGACATGACGTTAGCTGAGATGAGGAGTGGGTGGCGCTATTGTGCGCCGCCCCTCAGAAAATCTCAACGCTTTGGATTCTGCAGTGTGCAGTTGCTCAGTACCACGTTGTCGCGCTTGTACACCGTTGCACTGTCGCCTTTTGACCAGAAGACATAAATACCGTCGGTATAACGTGCGCCGGAGGCTGACATGCCCTCTTTCAGGGTCAACAGTTTATTATCGAAGACAAAACTGGCTTCCTGACGCGGATTATTGAGCTTCACCGTCAGCGGTTTTTCATCGCAGCGATAGTCCAGCGTGTCGGTATGCATACGTTCGACAAACTGGTTGTAGTAACTACAACCTGACAGTACGAGGGGGATAATAGCGAGAAGAATTTTTTTCATGGGCCTGTTCCGAAGACTTTCCTGGTCCTGGAGGGCGAAAACACCCTCCTCTGGTTCGTCAGATAGTAACGTCAACGGAAAGCCCTGCAATTCAGTTAACTCTGATTATTCCGTGGATTGGCTGGAAAAATGGCCCCTAACACGCTCGCTTCACGGGCACCGGTGACGGAAGGAAGATTGCCTGGTAAACCGGCAACGGTGCGCCAGGCAAGCCAGGCAAAGGCCAGCGCTTCCATATCATCACCGCTGATCCCCGCTTCATCCGTTGTCGTAACTTCCGTTCCCGGCAATAGCCCCGCCAGACGCGCCATTAAGAGTGGATTCCGGCTCCCTCCGCCACAGACCAGCAGACGTTCACAGCCCCCGCTCAAAAGCACCTGTTCAGCAATGGACGTTGCCGTCAGTTCAACCAGGGTGGCCTGTACGTCCTGCGGCGCCAGCCCCGGGAACGCTGCGAGCTGACGCTCAAGCCAGCTGTAGTTGAAATACTCTCTTCCGGTGCTTTTCGGTGCAGGCAAGGCGAACCAGGGATCGCTCAGCATGGATTGCAGAAGCGGTATGATCACTTTTCCTTCGCAGGCCCACTGCGCGTCTTTATCGTACGGTTTACCGCACTGACGCCAGATCCACGCATCCATGAGCATATTGCCCGGACCCGTGTCATAGCCCCGCACAGGTTGATCCGGAATCAGCATGGAAAGGTTAGCGATGCCGCCGATGTTGAGCACCATACGCCGTTCGTGCGGATGCGCCAGCAACGCCTGATGGAAGGCCGGTACAAGCGGCGCACCCTGACCGCCAAGCGCCATATCACGACGACGGAAATCCCCCACCACGGCAACACCGGTTTTCGCTACAATCTGGTTGTTATCGCCTATTTGCAGCGTGTGCGGTGCCGCGCCGGTAGGCTCATGCCAGACCGTTTGTCCGTGACAACCAATCGCGACCACATCCTGCGGGCGCAGTTTCTCTTGATCCATCAGCGCCTGAACCGCATCGGCAAATAACGCACCAAGCTGCACATCCAGTCGTCCAAGCTGTGAAAGTGTCAGTTGCTGGCCCTGACAGATGTCCAGAACGGCTTGCTTGAGCACAACAGGGATAGGCCAGGTGAGGCTCGCCTGTTGTGCCACCATGTTTTCGTCAATGGTAGCCAATACAACATCTACCCCATCAAGACTGGTACCTGACATAACGCCAATGTAACGACCCGATTTCATGCGCTTTCCTTATTTGCGAGAGGTAATGAATACCACTCCACCATAAACCGCCCCGCTTTGCTATGACGGGATAATACTTTTTAACAATCATCCTTACGTCAGAGTAGCCCGCTTCGTTTATGTGTTGTTAAGCTAAATTCAAGTACAATTTTCTGATTGGTAGTGCAAAGATATGATCTATGGCGCTCTATGCCATATAATTTAGCCATGACGGATGCTCAGATTGAGCGTTTTGGTGAACAGGAGATTCAAATGATTTTACGTGTACTGGGCGTATCGATGATTGGACTGACGCTGGCGGGCTGTGTGAACAACGACTCCCTTTCAGGAGACGTTTATACCGCAGGCGAAGCTAAACAAGTTCAGAACGTCACCTACGGTACGGTTGTGAATGTACGTCCTGTCCAGATTCAGGGTGGCGACGACAACAACGTGATCGGTGCAATCGGCGGTGCTGTTCTGGGCGGTTTCCTGGGTAACACCGTTGGCGGCGGCACAGGGCGTTCACTGGCAACAGCAGCAGGTGCTGTGGCTGGCGGCGTAGCGGGTCAGGGTGTTCAGGGATCGATGAACAAAACGCAGGGTGTCGAGCTGGAGATTCGCAAAGACGACGGTAATACCATTATGGTTGTGCAGAAACAGGGTAATACCCGTTTCTCAGCAGGCCAGCGTGTTGTTCTGGCAAGCAACGGCAGCCAGGTCACCGTCTCTCCACGCTAACGTGAATAAACGATGTGGCCCTTGGACCACATCGTTTATCTTTATATATTCATTATATAAATATATTAATATAATTATATTTACAGAACATATAATTCACCCTTCTGTTATATTGTCCTTGCGCAAAGTCTCATTTATCCAAATCAATTAAACTGTCCTGATTATTGGCTCCGGGCCGCTTCCTCTTATCAATGACAAGATTAATTTATGAAAACTATGCGCAACCGTGTCATCACACTTTATATCCCTTTTTTGCTGGGGTGTGTTTTCATTATTGGCTCGTTGCAATGCGCAATGTTGCACCTCGAAAAAATCATCCCCTCCTTTTCGCCCCTGTTATTTCCGACGCTGACCATTTTTCTGCTGGTGTTTCACTTGTTCATGTCATGTTTCATGATCATGAAGTACTGGTGTGACCGAACCCGTCTCTACCTTGTTCCCATTGCATTTGCTTTTGTGGGATCCGCCATCATGATGGTGGGTACGCTGGCGAGCTTCCCCGGCTGGCTGGACCTGTATCATTTTGCCAGCGTCAATTATAATGACGCGATGATCTTCTTCCTGTTTCGTCATCTGATGATGGCGACGTTATTCTTGTTATCTGCCTTCCTGTTCAGATTGCGCCGAGAGAACGTACGGCCCCATTTCCAGCAGTTGGTTATCTTTTTAATCTTTTTGTTTACCGTCGGGATGTTAATTACCGCCTGGCTTTACTCAAGCCATTCGCCCTTTTTATCCATGGATCTGGTGGATAACGAAAATAAGCAATTTATGATTTTATGGCAGAAGACCTACAATATAGTTTTAATTGCCTTGTGGTGTGTGACCCTGGCGGTATTAATGTCTGTCACCCGCTTGCGTAATCTTTTCTGGATGAGCGGTAATTTTTTGTGTATCAGTTATATTGCGGCACTGGTCATCTTGTTATCTGCTGGACACACGGAAGGATATACCTGGTACACATCACGCCTCTTTGAAACGCTGGCTACGTTAATGATGATTTTTGTCCTGCTGTGTGACGTGTTTCGCCTTTACCGCTTATCGAACGCCAGATACCAACAGTCTTATCAGAACTCTATACGTGACGCCCTGACCCGGCTTTATAACCGCAGCTATTTTTACGACACCTTAACGCACGCCCTGAAAACGGCGAGCGTAAGCAAACCCGTCTCGGTGATTGTCAGCGATTTAGATCGATTCAAACGCATCAATGACACTTATGGTCATCTGCAGGGGGATAAGGTATTGCAGTTTGTGGCACAGCTGCTGATGGACTCCGTACGACCCGAAGACGTTGCGGCACGCATTGGTGGTGAGGAGTTTGTGTTATTACTGCAAAACACCTGTGCCGCCGATGCGCGAGAGGTTGCAGAGCGGATCAGGGTTACTCTGAGCGGTTTCGACCAGGAGAGCAGCCATGGCCAGTTGCCGGAGCCGATAACGATCAGTATGGGTGTTTATACCGCGACCACGTCCGATGACAGCGCCGAAGCGTGCGTGGGCTTGGCGGATCGGGCGATGTATCAGGCTAAAGAGACAGGACGAAACCGGGTGGTCGTTTATCGCTAAAAATAAAGCCTTGCAGATGCAAGGCTTTACAGAGGTTAGTCGCGGGATTGCAGCTCGTTGATGTTTTGCTCCAGGCGAGCAATCAAATCAATCAGTTGTTCCAGCTCAACAGGAGAGATACCCGAAAGGATTTCGCCCCGCGTCTTGCTGATGACGGTTTCCATCTCAGTAATAATAGGCTCAGCTTTCTCGGTGAGCTTAATACGTTTTGCACGGCGATCGCTGGCGCAGGTTTGACGAGAGATCAAACCCTTCTCCTCCAGCTGATCGAGCGTGCGAACCAGAGACGGCTGCTCAATGCCTATCGCTTTTGCCAGTTGAATCTGCGACTGGTCGGGCGGCAACTGGTGAATGTTGTGCAGTGTGACCCAATGCGTCTGCGTTAATTCCAGAGGTTTCAGGCGATGGTCAATCAGAGCACGCCAGATGCGTACTAACCTGGCCAGATCAGAACCTAATGGCGATTCCAATTTCATCTCCTTATAATTAGCTTGCTAAGTTATTATACTGATTTTAGAATAGTGTGCAGCATTTGTATTGCCAAAACAAATGCAATACTGCATTCAACCATGTTGAAACTTTGATTTACACTTAATATTGACGGCTCCGTCATGTTAAGACAGGCCGCAACGCCCATCCCCATTGCAAAGGATTTCTGCTTGTGACGTTCACCAATAGCGCTGTTGGCCTCCCCCTTCAGGATTTGATCCTTGGCGCTTCCGTCTACTTTCCTCCGCTGTTTAAGGCGGTATTACTTGGTTTTTTGATCTGGCTCGTCGCGCACCGTCTGCTGCGCGACTGGATGTACTCCGGTGAAATCTGGCACCCCATGCTAATGGACCTTTCGCTGTTTGTGCTTTCCGTTTGTCTGGGCCTTGGCCTGTTGATTGCGTGGTAACTATGTCGCTGAAAACCATAAAGTATTTTTCTACTTTACTTGTTCTTGCGCTGGCGTTAATCGCCGGGTGGTGGCTGTGGAGCTTCTATATGCAATCCCCCTGGACGCGCGATGGAAAAGTGCGCGCTGAGCAGGTCAGCATTACGCCACAGGTGTCCGGGAGCATTACCACATTGCGGGTAAAAGATAACCAGTATGTTAAGCAAGGCGAGGTGTTATTCCGCATCGATGAGACGCCTTACCATATCGCGGTGCTGAACGCTCAGGCGCAGCTGGCGAAAGCACAGTCGGAACTGGCTAAAGCGAATAATGAAGCGAATCGTCGGCGCCACCTGTCAAAAAATTATATTTCTGCAGAAGATCTGGATACCGCTAATATCAACGTCAAAGCGATGCAGGCAAGCGTAGACGTTGCGCAGGCTACGTTAAAACAGGCGCAGTGGCAGTTATCGCAAACCGTCGTGACAGCGCCGGTAGAGGGATGGATAACCAATCTGGCTACCCGCACCGGGGATTACGCCACCCAGGGACAACCGTTATTTGCTCTGGTAGATAGCCGCTCTTTTTATGTCGTAGGCTATTTTGAGGAGACGAAACTCCGCCATATTCGTGAAGGTGCCCCCGCCCGGATCACCCTGTACAGTGGTCATGAGGCGTTACAGGGTCACGTTTCCAGCATCGGTCGCGCCATTTATGACCAGAGCGTGGAGACAGATTCTGGGCTGGTGCCGGATATCAAACCCAACGTACCCTGGGTGCGTCTGGCGCAGCGGGTACCGGTTCGCATCGCCTTCGACGCGCTTCCTGAGGATATCACTTTGGTGTCTGGCACCACCTGTACCGTGTCGATTGGACAGCGATAATGAATGGGCCGGCTTTTTTCTGGCATCAGTTACCCTGGGTGAAAGCCACCCGCCCGCAGTGGCGCTACGCCTTACGCAACGGTATTGCCATGTGTCTCGCTCTTACCGTTGCCTACTACCTGAATCTGGATGAACCCTACTGGGCGATGACCTCTGCTGCGGTAGTCAGTTTTCCGACCGTGGGCGGGGTGATCAGTAAAAGCTTTGGTCGTATTGCCGGCAGTTTGCTGGGCGCCACGGCGGCGTTGATTATCGCCGGGCATACCCTGAACGACCCCTGGCTGTTTTTGCTGAGTATGGCGACCTGGCTGGGTATCTGCACCTGGGCCTGCGCCCACTTTACCAATAATGTGGCGTATGCCTTTCAGCTGGCAGGCTATACGGCAGCGATTATCGCCTTCCCGGTGATTAACGTTGTTGATACCACCGAACTGTGGGATATCGCCCAGGCACGCGTCTGTGAAGTCATTATCGGTATTTTGTGCGGTGGCGTAATGATGATGATTCTGCCCAGCACCTCCGATGGCACGACGCTCATTTCAGCGTTAAAAACCATGCACGCTCGTTTACTCGAACATGCGAGCCTGCTCTGGCAGCCCGAGACGCATGACGGCATCCGCCTGGCTCATGAAAAAGTCATTAGCCAGATTCTGACCATGAACCTGCTGCGTATTCAGGCATTCTGGAGCCATTACCGTTTTCGCCGCCAGAATGCCCTGCTCAACGCTCTGCTGCACCAGCAATTGCGCATGACCAGCGCCATCTCCAGCCTGCGTCGGATGCTGCTCAACTGGCCCAATCCGCCTGAGCATACACGGGCGGTAATCGAATCCCTGCTGGCCGCACTGGCGCAACCCCAAACCGACCTTTACACCGTGGCGCGTATTATTGCCCCGCTTGCCCCGACGGACGAGTATGACTACCGCCACCGCGCCTTCTGGCAGCGGCTCATCTATTTTTGTCGGCTTTACCTGCGAAGCAGTCGCTGGATTGCTGTTGTAGAAAACGCCACCCCCATCACTGAATTCAAGGTTCCGCGCAGCCCGGCGCTGGCGCGACACACCGATAATCTCGAAGCGTTGTGGAGCGGGTTTCGCACGTTTTGCGCGCTGATGCTGGTTGGGGCGTGGAGCATTACGACACAATGGGAATCTGGCGCGGCGGCACTGACGCTGGCGGCGATAAGCTGCGTACTCTACTCCATTGTCGCATCACCTTATCACTCCCTTACGCTGCTGCTGCGCACGCTGGTTCTTTTGTCGCTTTTCAGCTTTGTGGTGAAATTTGGCCTGATGGTACAAATCAGCGACCTGTGGCAGTTTTTACTGTTTCTCTTCCCGTTGTTGACCACTATGCAGTTGCTCAAACTGCAAATGCCCAAACTCGCCGGACTGTGGGGACAACTGATTGTTTTTATGGGTTCCTTTATCGCCGTCACCAATCCTCCGGTCTATGATTACGCCGATTTCCTGAATGATAATCTGGCGAAAATAGTGGGCGTTGGGCTGGCATGGCTGGCGTTCGCCGTACTGCGACCCGGCTCTGACGCGCGAAAAAGCCGCCGTCATATTCGTGAGCTACGTCGGGGATTTGTCGATCAACTCAGCCGCAAGCCGCATCTGCTGGAAAGCGAATATGAGTCGCTGGTGTATCACCACGTCAGCCAGCTGAACAACAGCCAGGATTCACTGTCGCGCCGCTGGCTTTTGCGCTGGGGTGTGGTTCTGCTGAACTGTTCGCATGTGGTGTGGCAGCTGCGTGGGTGGGAGACCCGTTCCGATCCCCTTTCGCAGGTGCGCGATGTCTGCCTGTCACTGCTGCGGGATGTGATGAGTGAACGCGGGGTTCAGCAGCGTCCGCTGGCCGTGACGCTGGCAGAACTTCAGCGTATTTGTGACACGCTCGCGCACCACCCGTTACCGGCCGCGCGCGAGCTGGCCTCCCTTATCTGGCGACTGCACTGCTCGCTTTCTCAATTAGAGCAAGCGCCGCCGCCGGGCACCCTTGGTCAGATGACGCCGCAGGCGTAACGCGCCCCGCCGCCGCCCAGCGGTTTAGGCTGATCGGACATATTATCGCCCCCCACGTGAACCATCAGCGCTTTGCCTTTCACGTCGTCCAGTTTTTTCAGCCTGGGCGCGGTTACGGGCTCGGTCGCTTTGCCATCGTTGTTGACGACCAGCACGGGCAGATCGCCCAGATGCCCCATTCCCTCAGGACCTTCATGTTTACCTGAATTATGCGGATCGAGATGCCCACCAGCGGCTTCGGCTGCAGACGCTTTGCCGTCTTTCAGCGCGGGCTGACAGCTGCCTTTGGCGTGAACATGAAAACCATGTTCACCGGGAGGAAGCGCTTTGAGATCGGGGGTAAAGGTCAGTCCCTTGTCCGTTTCAGTAATGTTCACTGTTCCGATGGACTGACCGACACCCTGAGACGTGACCAGATTCATTTCTACTTCATGGCTGGCGGCCTGCGCCCCTGCGCACACCACCATTGCGACAACTGCCAGCGCAAAATGCTTCATGTAGCCTCCTCGGTTTAGTTTTGCCCCTTAAGTCTATACCAGGGACGCAGTTTTGACCGGAAAGCCACCATCAGGCACTTATGGCACGTCGTAGCCCAGCGCCGCCTTACGGATACGGAACCATTGCTGGCGGGTCATCTGCAGTTCTTCGGCAGCTATCGCCGAACGAACGCGTTCGATTTTGCCTGAGCCAATAATCGGCAGCGGCTGAGAAGGCAGACGCAGGATCCACGCGTAAACGACTTGCTCGATATTGTCTGCATTCAACTCACGCGCCACGGTTTCAAGCTCATCGCGCAGCGGCTGGAACGCCTCGTCATTGAACAGACGCCCGCCGCCCAGGCAAGACCATGCCATAGGACGAACACGCAGCTGTTGCAGCTGATCGAGCGTGCCATCCAGCAGCAGAGGCTGATGTACCGGGGAAATTTCCACCTGGTTAGTGACGAGGGTAAAAGGCAAACGAGACTGCAGCAGGGCAAATTGCGCAGGTGTGAAGTTCGAGACGCCAAAATGACGCACCTTGCCGCTCTGGTGCAGGCTCAGAAACGCCTCAGCCACCTCATCGGCATCCATCAGCGGATCCGGACGGTGAATCAGCAACAGGTCAAGACGATCGGTCGCCAGATGGGTTAACGACTGCTCGGCGCTTTTGATAATATGGTCGGCGTCGGTAATGTAATGGCCGAGACTGTGCTCAGGTTTGGCGGTAGTGGCAATGCCGCATTTGGTAACGATTTCCAGACGATCGCGCAGTGCAGGTGCCAGCTTCAGCGCCTCGCCAAAGGCCGCCTCACAAAGATAGCCGCCATAGATATCCGCATGATCGACCGTGGTAACCCCTAAATCGAGATGCTCTTCAATAAAACTTACCAGCTGACGCGGGGACATGTTCCAGTCCATTAAACGCCAGTAGCCCATCACAAAACGGGAAAACTCCGGACCCTGGGGTGCAAGGGTAATACGCTGAACCATAACAATTTCCTCAGTGATGTCATTGCTGTGAGTATACGCATATACGCAGCTAAAACAGTGAGGGTTGCTGCGGTTCTTCGGTATCGGGGGCTTTATTCGCGCGTAATTTACGCAATAAACGCTGCCGACACAGGCGAATCACCTCCTGCTTCTCAACGTCGCTCATTTTTTGCCAGTTAAAACGCTCATCGCGGCTGCGCATGCATCCTCGACAAAATCCGCGCTCGTCAGACTGACAAATCCCCCGGCACGGGCTCTGGATGGGGAAAAACTCCAGTTGCTCTGCCACGACCACCTCCCGAAACCTGTTATCCCTACAGTGAAGACGTTAAATGCCGGGCATGCAAGGGGCTTGGTACAGAAATGTCTCATTAAGGTTTCTCTAATCTTCCCTCCCTATACTCGACACATCATAAGTATGAATGGTTAAGAAAGATGAAGTGGACAGTTAAGAAGTTACAATGTAACGACACAAAATTTACCCTGGCATGTGCGCTTTTTTTCACCGTATTGAACGCCCTCTTCATTCAGCGCAGCTGGACGTTAATCGCCCCGGCACATCTGCATGAAGTCCTGTTTGCCGCCTCCGTCCCGCTGGTGCTATTTTGCGGCTGGGTGATTGTATTCAGCCTGCTGAATATCCCGTTTATTCGCAAGCCGCTGTTGATATTGCTGACGATGGGCTGCGCCGGGGCGACCTACTTTATGTATACCTACGGCGCGGTCATCGATCAGAACATGATCGTGAACGTGTTTGAAACCAACTCACAGGAAGCCACCGCGTTAGTCACGCCGCAAATGATTTTATGGATTGCGATAGCCGGGGTGATTCCCTCACTGGTTCTGGCGCTTACGCGTATTCATTCAGGCAAATGGTGGTATACCCTGTTGATGCGTCTGGCCTCAATGCTGGGCGCGCTGTTAATCATCCTTCTTATCGCCTCCGTCTTTTATAAAGATTACGCCTCGCTTTTTCGTAACAACAAAAGCATCGTCAAGATGGTCACTCCCGCTAACTACGTGAGTGCCATGATGAAATACAGTAAAGAACGCTGGTTCGCCGGCGATCAGACGCTGGTGCGCATGGGTGAAGATGCCCATAAAGGGCCGGTAATTCTGGGCCAGACGAAGAAAACCGTGCTGGTGCTGGTGATTGGCGAAGCCTCCCGCGCAGAAAATTACTCACTGAACGGTTACGGCCGCGAGACAAACCCTGAACTCACGAAGCAAAACGTGATTAACTTCCCCCAGGCCTCCTCCTGCGGGACCGAAACCGCCGTCTCCGTGCCCTGCATGTTCTCAGGGATGCCGCGTAAGAAATATGATGCCGATCTGGCACACCATCAGGAAGGTCTTCTCGACGTGCTCGCTCATGCTGGCGTTAATCTGCTGTGGCGTGAGAATGATGGCGGCTGTAAAGGCGCCTGCGATCGCATCCCTCATACTGACATGACGCAGTGGAAACTGGATCAGTTCTGCAAGGATAAATCCTGTATCGATGACGCGGATCTCTATCATCTGGATAACGTACTGGATGGGTTAAAACAGGATTCCGTGCTGGTGGTCCATCTCATGGGCAGCCACGGTCCGGCCTATTACCAGCGCTATCCACAGGCTTACCGGAAATTTACCCCAACCTGTGACACTAACCAAATTCAGGACTGCGATCACCAGGCGCTGATCAATACTTACGACAACACGATCCTCTATACCGACAGCGTGCTTAGCAGAACAATCGATGCCCTTAAGGCCCGCCAGTCGACGATGAATACAGCGCTCATTTACCTCTCCGATCACGGTGAATCATTGGGTGAGAACGGGATTTATCTCCACGGTACGCCTTATCTGCTGGCCCCTTCCCAACAGACGCATATTCCCTTTATGTTCTGGCTGTCTCCGGACTATGTGAAAAATTACGGCGTGGATGAGCCTTGCCTGCGGGATCTGGCCGCAAAAAATGCGGTGTCGCAGGATAATCTGTACTCCACCGTCATGGGCATGATGAATGTCAAATCAGCCGTTTACCAACCGCTGATGGACATTCTGACGCCGTGCCGGAAAGCGTAAGGGTTGCAATAGACCGAATGGTCTATTACAGTAGCCCCATGAGCAGAAACACTGAACACGACACACGAGAACATTTACTGGCGACCGGCGAGCGTCTTTGTATGCACCGCGGGTTTACCGGCATGGGATTGAGTGAATTGTTAAAAACGGCTGAAGTGCCTAAAGGGTCGTTTTATCACTACTTCCGGTCGAAAGAGGCCTTCGGCGTGGCGATGCTGGAACGGCATTACGCCAGTTACCATCAGCGTCTGGCCACGCATTTCGCCAGCGGTGAAGGTAACTATCGCGATCGTGTTCTGAATTATTATCAGGAAACCCTGACGCAGTTTTGCCAGCAAGGCATTATCAGCGGTTGTCTGACCGTAAAATTGTCCGCAGAGGTGTGCGATCTGTCAGAAGATATGCGCACAGCAATGGATAAAGGCGCCCGGGGCGTGATTGCGCTCCTGGGCGAGGCGCTGGAAAAAGGTCGCGACGAAAAGACGCTGACCTTTTCCGGAGCCCCTCTCACGCAGGCGCAAGTTCTCTATGCGCTATGGCTGGGGGCAAATCTGCAGGCCAAGATTTCTCGCAGCGCTGTGCCGCTTGAAAGCGCGCTGGCGCATGTGAAAAACACCATTACGGCGCCTGTCTGACAGGCGTTTTTATTTACCCTATTACTAGTCGACTGGTCTATTCAGGAGCTTTTATGTCAGCTGAAAAATTATTCACCCCGTTGAAAGTTGGTGCAGTCATGGCACCTAACCGCGTATTTATGGCGCCACTGACGCGCCTGCGCAGCATTGAGCCGGGCGACATCCCTACGCCGCTGATGGGCGAATATTATCGTCAGCGTGCCAGCGCTGGCCTTATCATCTCTGAAGCGACCCAGATTTCCGCACAGGCCAAAGGCTATGCCGGCGCGCCAGGCCTGCACAGCCCGGAACAAATTGCCGCGTGGAAGAAAATCACCGCGGGTGTGCATGCTGATGACGGCCGCATTGCGGTACAGCTGTGGCATACCGGTCGTATTTCTCACAGCAGCATCCAGCCTGGCGGCGAAGCGCCCGTCTCTGCTTCAGCGCTAAATGCAGGTACCCGTACGTCTCTGCGTGATGAAAACGGCAATGCGATTCGCGTCGACACCTCAACCCCACGCGCCCTGGCGCTGGAGGAAATTCCTGGCATCGTGAATGATTTCCGTCAGGCAGTGGCAAATGCGCGCGAAGCGGGCTTTGACCTGGTCGAACTGCACTCCGCACACGGCTATCTGCTGCACCAGTTCCTGTCTCCCTCCTCTAACCATCGTACTGACCAGTATGGCGGCAGCGTTGAAAACCGTGCGCGTCTGGTGCTGGAAGTGGTGGATGCCGTTTGTCAGGAGTGGAGTGCCGATCGTATTGGGATTCGAGTCTCACCTGTCGGCTCCTTCCAGAATGTCGATAACGGTCCAAATGAAGAAGCTGATGCCCTGTATTTGATTGAAGAGCTGGCAAAACGCGGCATTGCGTATCTGCACATGTCAGAACCAGACTGGGCGGGCGGCGAACCGTACTCTGATGCCTTCCGCGAAAAAGTGCGCGCGCGCTTCCACGGCGTGATCATCGGTGCCGGTGCCTACACCCCGGAAAAAGCAGAAGAGCTGATCGAGAAAGGTCTGATCGATGCCGTTGCGTTTGGCCGCGATTTCATCGCCAACCCGGATCTCGTGGCGCGCTTGCAGCGTAAAGCCGCACTGAATCCACAGCGCCCGGAAAGCTTCTATGGCGGTGGCGCTGAAGGTTATACCGACTATCCTTCCTTGTAATTCCCCTTTGTACATTGATAGCGGCGACACTTCGCCGCTATACTAAAACATCGTTTCTGTTCAAAAAGATAATCCATTTCATTGGTTAAGAGGAAATTATGCGCCTGCTTCACACCATGCTGCGCGTTGGCGACCTGCAACGCTCCATCGAGTTCTATACGAATGTACTGGGCATGCAGCTCCTGCGTACCAGCGAAAATACTGAATACAAATACTCACTGGCGTTCGTGGGCTACGGCCCGGAAAGCGACGAGGCGGTGATTGAGCTGACCTATAACTGGGGCGTCGACAGTTACGATCTGGGTAATGCCTATGGTCATATCGCCCTGGAAGTGGACAACGCGGCAGAAGCCTGCGAGCGTATCCGCAGTAACGGCGGCAACGTCACGCGTGAAGCGGGTCCGGTCAAAGGCGGCACCACCGTTATCGCGTTCGTTGAAGATCCAGACGGCTACAAAATTGAACTGATTGAAGCCAAAGACGCTGGTCGTGGTCTGGGCAATTGATCCCTGCGGGCGCGCAATGCGCCCGTTGTTTTACTGCATCCCCGCGCAAAATTTGCCATAATACGCTCTGCTTTTTTCCCCTTGTAAGAGACCCTGATGTCCGATAACGCTCAACTTACCGGTCTGTGTGACCGTTTTCGTGGTTTTTATCCTGTCGTCATTGATGTAGAAACGGCCGGGTTTAACGCTAAAACCGATGCGCTGCTTGAGATTGCGGCCATCACACTGAAAATGGATGAACAGGGCTGGCTTACACCGGACACCACGCTGCACTTCCACGTTGACCCTTTTGAAGGCGCCAATCTGCAACCTGAAGCGCTGGCCTTTAATGGCATCGATCCCACGAACCCCCTGCGCGGTGCCGTGAGCGAATACGACGCGCTGCACGCCATCTTTAAAATGGTGCGCAAAGGCATGAAAGAGACACACTGTAACCGGGCGATTATGGTGGCGCATAACGCGACCTTCGATCACGGTTTTATGATGGCCGCCGCCGAGCGTGCGTCCCTTAAGCGTAACCCGTTCCATCCGTTCGTTACCTTTGATACCGCCGCGCTCAGCGGACTGGCGTTAGGGCAGACGGTCTTATCGAAAGCCTGTATCACGGCAGGCATTGATTTTGACGGGACGCAGGCGCACTCCGCCCTTTATGACACCGAGCGCACGGCTGAATTGTTTTGCGAAATCGTCAACCGCTGGAAGCGGCTTGGCGGCTGGCCGCTGCCGATGGGCGAGAGCGAGGAATAAAAAAAGCGACCTTAAAAGGTCGCTTTTTTTTTGCTTAACGCTCCGTTACTCTGCGTCAGGCTCTTCCGTTTTGTACTTCGCAGCGGTTTCTTTGATCAGCTGCTGCAGCTCACCGCGCTGGTACATTTCAATCAGAATATCACAACCGCCAACCAGTTCGCCGTCCACCCACAGCTGCGGGAAGGTCGGCCAGTTGGCGTATTTCGGCAGCTCGGCGCGGATGTCCGGGTTCTGCAGAATATCAACGTAAGCAAAACGCTCGCCACAGGCTGACAGCGCCTGAACCGCTTGAGCAGAAAAACCGCAGCTAGGCAGTTTTGGAGAACCTTTCATATACAGGAGAATCGGGTTTTCAGCGACCTGGCGCTGGATTTTTTCAATAGTAGTGCTCATGTCTTGCTTCCTTATACTTCTGTTACGGCATTCGTCTGACATTGTAGCGGGTCAGAGAGACATCGGAAAATAACATTTTCGTCACGTCTTATTATTTTAACCTTTGTTGGCTAAAGTTGCATTCCTGATAGAGGTTATCCCTGTCAGCGGTGTGGTTTTGCTTAAGGAAACAGCAACCCCGTCCAGATTGACGTTTTTTTTTGCACTTGGTTACGAAACGCAATTTTAGTGGGGCAAATGCTATTAACATTTCATGTTTTTATAGATTAGAATCGACGGGCTTTGTAAATCATACGTGGGTATTATTGATGGCCTGCACTCACCAGAGGACTGCCCAGTGGCGCGCATAACAAAAATCTCGATGACGCTCTGTGCTTTACTGTTTACCACACTCTCATTTACGCCGCTGGCCAACGCCTCTGAGCAGGCACGGCATACGGCTGTACAAAAAACACATCTGGCTAAGACCACAGAACGTAAGAAAAAAAGTACGCAAAAAAACGAAAAGAATAAAACAGCCAGCAAGCAAAAAAAGGTTTCCAGCAAGTCCAGCCACACCACAGCAAAAAACACCCGCAAAACTTCCCGTACTGCCTCCGCTTCTCTGAAAGAAAAATGCACGGTCCGAAAAGGCCATAAATCAACCTGTCTGAAAGTGAGCAAAACGGCGAAGCTGTCAGAAGTGCATAAAGTACGAATGCAGAAAGCGCAAAAAACGGCCATGAAAAAGCTGATGGGGCAAATTGGGAAACCCTATCACTGGGGTGGTTCCTCTCCCCGCACCGGTTTTGACTGCAGCGGCCTGGTCTATTACGCCTATAAAGATTTGGTTAAATTCCGTATTCCGCGCACAGCGAATGAAATGTATCACCTGCGTGATGCCGCCTCGGTCGACCGGGGTGAACTGGAAAGTGGCGATTTGGTCTTCTTCCGTACGCAAGGGCGCGGCACGGCCGATCACGTGGGCGTTTACGTTGGAAACGGTAAATTTATTCAGTCTCCACGCAGTGGTCAGGATATTCAAATCACCTCTCTGAGCGAAGACTACTGGGTGCGCCACTACGTGGGTGCCCGCCGGGTTATGACCCCGAAAACCATTCGTTAATCCCTGCCCTGCCGCACTGTCGGCAGGGTAAGTTCCTCTTTTGCATACTCTTTCAATTTGCTACTCTACCCCTGCGTTTAATAAGGTTATTAGGTGCGCAAAATAATAAGGAGAGAAGCAATGTCGTTTGAATTACCTGCACTACCGTATGCAAAAGACGCCCTGGCCCCGCACATTTCTGCGGAAACCCTGGACTACCATTACGGCAAGCATCATCAGACCTACGTCACCAACCTGAACAACCTGATCAAAGGCACCGATTTTGAAGGCAAAACGCTGGAAGAGATCGTGCGCACTTCTGAAGCGGGCATTTTCAATAACGCCGCGCAGGTCTGGAACCACACCTTCTACTGGCACTGCCTGGCACCGAATGCCGGTGGCGAACCCACTGGCGAACTGGCCTCCGCCATTAACGCGGCGTTTGGCAGCTTTGCAGATTTCAAGGCGAAGTTTACCGATGCGGCAATTAAAAACTTTGGTTCTGGCTGGACATGGCTGGTGAAAGAGGCCGATGGCACACTGGCTATCGTTTCAACCTCGAATGCCGGTACGCCGTTAACCACCCGCGCAACGCCGCTGATGACCGTGGACGTGTGGGAACACGCCTACTACATTGACTACCGTAACGCGCGTCCAAACTATCTTGAGCACTTCTGGGCGCTGGTCAACTGGGACTTTGTGGCGAAGAACCTCGCCGCCTAAAAGAGACGCAGAAGGGGCCACCCTTCTGCGTTATTGTTATTCCGTTGCGCACGCTGGTTGAGGCTGTCTACGCCCTGACACCAGCACCAGCAGTAAACCCAGTGCCGCGATGATCGCGCCCATCACCGGCACAAACGTGTATCCCAGCCCGCCAGAGATAACCGCGCCGCCTGCAGCGGCCCCCAGCGCATTGCCGAGATTAAAGGCCCCGATATTGACCGAGGATGAGAGGCCCGGCGCTTCATGCGCCACACGCATAACGCGCATCTGCAAGGGGGGAACAACGGCAAAAGTGGCTGCACCCCAGATGACCATCGCGACGGCCGCGCCCAGCTCATTACGCGCCAGCCACGGAATCAGTAACATAATCACGATCAACAGCGCTAAGAAGCCTTTCAGGGTTCCGCTAACGGAGCGATCCGCCAGTTTGCCACCCAGAAAGTTGCCAACCGAAAACCCAACGCCGATAAGTACCAGCATTGCCGTAACAAACACCGGCGTGGCATGGGTAATATCCTGCAGCACCGGGGAGATATAGGTATAGAGCGTGAACATCGCACCCGCGCCAAGAACGGTAGTCAGAAGCGCAGAAAGCACCTGCGGGCGCATCAGTACGGAAAGCTCTTTGCGGACGTCAGGACGCGCGCCTGCCCCACCCTTCGGCAGAGAGAAGAACAGCGCGACAATCGACAGAATACCGAGCAACGCCGTGGCGAGGAAGGACATCCGCCAGCCAATGGTTTCCCCAAGCCAGGTTGCAGCCGGTACGCCGCCGATGTTGGCGATCGTCAGCCCCATAAACATGGTGGCTACGGCACTGGCCTGCTTGTGCTTAGGAACCACGCTCGCCGCCACCACCGACCCCAGGCCAAAGAAGGCACCGTGGTTAAGACTGGTCAGGATCCGCGACAGCATCAGCGTAGTGTAGTCCGGTGAAATGGCCGACAGAACATTCCCCGCGGTGAAAATAGCCATCAGGAAAATTAACGCGTTACGTCGTCCGCGATGAGAAAGCAGAAGCGTCATCAGCGGCGCACCAACCATGACGCCAATGGCATAGGCGCTGATCAACATGCCTGCGGCGGGAATGGAAACATCCACACCTTTGGCGATTACGGGCAACAGCCCCATCGGGGAAAATTCAGTCGTGCCGATACCAAAGGCGCCAATCGCCAGGGCCAGCAAAGGAAAATTGATTTTCATGGGTCAACTCCGGGGCCGTGTCACTCAGGGACACAGAATAAAGAAGCCGAAAGCATGACACCAATCACAAAAAATGAAAAGTTAACAATTTGGCAAAAGATTATTGCCGGGGGAGTAACAATTGGGGCGGGTTACGGGGGAGAAAACTCTCCCCCGCCAGAATCAGTGCAGAACCGCCGTCAGGCTGGCAGCAACAATCAGAGCCAGTACAATAACCGTGGTTGTCAGCGAAAACTTCAGATCGGTATTCATCAATTTTTCTCCTTTTTATGCCCACACGAAAAGTGAGCTTGCTCATTTTTACACAGTTCAGGACAAAAATCTTCTCAGAATTCAGCGGATGGACGTTTTTGCGCTTTCCCTTTTCATCAAGATAGGACAAAATTCCACGCTAAATTTATAAGCGTACCGGCCATTGACCCCCTCCTGACGTCCTGTGTCGTTTTCCCGGCGTATCGCAATTCAATTTGCGAGATTAGGGTGAGAGAAGGCAAACGTTTACCTCTCAATTTATCAGGAGCTTAGGATGTGGTCTGGAGTGACATATAATGGCAACTATTAAAGATGTAGCGAAACGCGCAAACGTTTCCACTACAACCGTATCACATGTTATTAACAAAACGCGTTTCGTCGCTGAAGAGACGCGCAACGCCGTGTGGGCAGCAATCAAAGAACTGCACTACTCTCCGAGTGCCGTCGCCCGCAGCCTGAAAGTGAATCACACAAAGACCATTGGATTACTGGCGACCAGCAGCGAGGCCGCCTATTTTGCCGAGATCATCGAAGCGGTAGAACAAAACTGCTTTGATAAGGGCTATACCCTGATTTTAGGCAACGCCTGGAACAGCCAGGAAAAACAGCGCGCCTACCTGTCAATGATGGCGCAGAAACGCGTCGATGGTCTGCTGGTGATGTGTTCAGAATACCCGGAATCAGTACTGTCGATGCTGGAAGAGTATCGCCACATTCCGATGGTGGTCATGGACTGGGGTGATACCCGCGCAGACTTTACCGATTCGGTTAATGATAACGCCTTTGAAGGGGGCTACATGGCCGGGCGCTATCTTATCGATCGTGGTCATCGCGAAATTGGCGTGATTCCGGGTCCGCTGGAGCGCAACACCGGTGCCGGTCGTCTGGCAGGCTTTATGAAAGCCATGGAAGAAGCCATGATCACCGTGCCGCCACAGTGGATCGTGCAGGGTGATTTTGAGCCGGAATCCGGCTATCGCGCCATGCAGCAGATTGTCTCCCAGCAGCACCGCCCTACCGCTGTTTTCTGCGGCGGCGATATCATGGCAATGGGCGCCCTGTGTGCCGCCGATGAAATGGGCCTGCGCGTTCCGCAGGATATTTCGGTGATTGGGTATGACAACGTGCGCAACGCCCGTTACTTTACCCCGGCGCTGACGACCATTCATCAGCCGAAAGACTCCTTAGGTGAAACTGCCTTCAATATGCTGCTGGACCGCATCGTCAACAAACGTGAAGAGTCACAGTCGATTGAAGTCCATCCGCGCCTGATCGAGCGCCGCTCCGTGGCAGACGGCCCGTTCCGCGACTACCGTCGTTAAGCATCAGCGGGGCCGGTTAATCCGGCTCCCGTAACCACTCTTTGTTCATCGTCTCACTGTCCCCCAGATAGTCCAGCAGCCACGCCAGCGCAGGGGAAATGTCGTTTTGTTGCCAGGTCAGGCAGCATGCCGCATCCGGAAAGGGGTTTTCCAGCGTGAGCGCCACCCACTCTCCCCTGTCGATACGGGAACGGGCAAAATGGACGGGCACCATGCCGACGCATAATCCTGCCGATATACAGGTTGCTGAGGACTCCCAGTCTGGCGCCACCACGCGTCGCTGATTATCCAGAAGCCAGGTGATGCGTTTAGGAAGCGAACGCGACGTATCCTCCAGCACCAGCGACGGCCAGTTGCGCAACGTATCGTCACTCAGGGGGCCCGCAAGCGAGGCCAGAGGATGATCGCGGGCGACCACGCAGTTCCAGCTGAGCGTGCCCATATCGCGGAACGCATAGCGTCCTCCGACCGGGATAGCCTGGGTCGCGCCAATCGCCATCTCGACGCGCCCGTCTGATAACGCATCCCACACGCCGTTGAAGACCTCCTGTGAGACCCGCAACTCCACATCAGAGAAATGGCGATAAAAATCGACCACCATCTGACGGGTTCGCTCAGGCTTCACAATATTATCGACAGCAATAGAAAGATGCCCGCGCCAGCCGTTGGCAATTTGCTGGCACTGTTCACGGGTGATCATCATTTTTTTGATGACAGAACGCCCTTCTTTTAAAAACCACACCCCGGCGGGCGTTAATTCCACGTCACGGTGGCGACGTTCAAAGAGCGGAACGGCCAGCCACTCTTCCAGTTGCCGGACGGTATAGCTGATGGCGGAAGGCACGCGATGCAGCTCCTGCGCTGCCCTGCTAAAGCTTCCGTTACGGGCGACCGCATCCACCACTTCCAGAGAATATTCCGACCACATAATCTGCCTGCAAAAATTTTGAATGCACCCAGCAAATATTAGCGTTTCACAAGCAGAATTGCACTCCCTACACTCTTGGCCGACTGTACACCTGCTGAATGCTGGAGAATAAAACAATGCAACCGAGAAAAGGATTTTTAGTCTGGCTCGCTGGTTTAAGCGTGCTGGGCTTCTTAGCCACTGATATGTACCTGCCTGCCTTTGCGGCCATGCAGGAAGATTTGCAAACGCCCGCCGCGGCGATCAGCGCCAGCTTAAGCGTGTTCCTTGCCGGTTTTGCGTTTGCGCAGCTGCTGTGGGGACCGCTTTCCGACCGTTTTGGCCGCAAGCCCATCTTATTAGTGGGTCTGGCCATTTTTGCGCTCGGTTGCCTTGGCATGCTGTGGGTGCGTGATGCGACCTGGCTGCTGGCCCTGCGTTTTATCCAGGCCTTTGGCGTTTGCGCCGCCGCCGTCACCTGGCAGGCGCTGGTCACCGACTATTATCCGGCAAACCGCACGAACCGTATTTTTGCCACCATTATGCCACTGGTCGGCCTGTCGCCGGCCCTTGCGCCGCTGCTCGGCAGCTGGATTCTGGTCCATTTTGACTGGCAGGCTATTTTTGCCACGCTCTTTGCTATTACTCTGGTTCTGATGCTGCCTGCCTTCGCCCTGAAAGCGGCGCCAGCAAGAAAGGCTGAACAGCATGAAACGCGTGTGACTTTTATGTCGCTCCTGCGCTCACGCGCCTATCGCGGCAATGTGCTGATCTACGCCGCGTGCTCCGCCAGCTTCTTCGCCTGGCTGACCGGCTCCCCCTTTATTCTGCACGACATGGGTTACAGTCCTGCCGTCATTGGCCTGAGCTACGTACCGCAGACCATTGCCTTCCTCGTCGGCGGATACGGTTGCCGGGCGGCGCTGCAAAAATGGCAGGGACAACAGATGCTGCCGTGGCTTCTGGTCCTGTACGCACTGAGCGTTATTGGCACCTGGGCCGTCGGTTTTATTCCGCAGGTAGGGCTGGCAGCAATCCTGGCGCCATTCTGCGTTATGGCAATCGCGAACGGCGCGATTTACCCTATCGTGGTGGCGCAGGCGCTTCGCCCGTTCCCCCATGCGACCGGGCGCGCCGCGGCGCTACAGAACACGTTACAGCTTGGCCTGTGCTTCCTCGCAAGCCTGATCGTTTCGACGCTCATCGCCACACCGCTGATGACCACCACCAGCGTGATGCTGGTGACCGTTGCGCTGGCCATCCTGGGCTATCGTATGCAGGCCAGTGCGAACAGGCAGGCACAGGAACACGCGCAGGCTGAATCCCACGCCTGATTGCTGCGGAAACTATGTTATTTATCAGTGATTAGGTTGCTAACAATTTTCTGTTGAACGACTGATTTATGAAGCCTATACTAAATTTGCTTCATATAAATACTATAAATATTATGTGTTAACGGGAGCCGGAGTGCTCCCGTTTTACCATGGATGGCCTTTCGGCAAGGGTTATCTCCCTTCCTCTGTTCTACGTCGGATATTAGCCTCGCGGATTTGCCGTGAGATTTCTCACAAACTGTCAAAAGCGGCTACGCTTTTTGAAGGTTCTGATCACATCGGGTGATGGAGAAGCTATGAGTTCATCGTGTATAGAAGAAGTCAGCGTACGGGACGATAACTGGTTCCGGATCGCTAACGAATTATTAAATCGAGCAGGTGTCGCGATTAACGGGACTGCCCCATCAGACATTCAGGTGAAACACCCCGATTTTTTTAAACGTGTTTTACAGGAGGGTTCGTTAGGGTTAGGCGAAAGCTACATGGACGGATGGTGGGACTGCGAACGCCTCGATCTCTTTTTTACTCAGGTTCTCAGGGCGGGTCTCGAACGGCAACTCCCCCGCCACGTTAAGGATACGCTGCGCATCGCGGCCGCACGTATTCTTAATCTGCAAAGTAAAAAACGCGCGTGGATTGTGGGGAAAGAACATTACGATCTGGGTAACGATCTCTTCAGCCGCATGCTTGACCCCTTAATGCAATATTCCTGTGCCTACTGGAAAGACGCCGACACGCTTGAAGAGGCGCAGGAGGCCAAGCTGCGTCTGATTTGCGAAAAGCTGCAGTTAGCGCCGGGCATGCGCGTGCTGGATATCGGCTGCGGCTGGGGCGGTCTTGCCTGGTTCATGGCAAAACATTATGGCGTGAGCGTAGTGGGCGTCACGATATCTGCCGAGCAGCAAAAAATGGCGCAGGCGCGCTGTGAAGGTCTGGATGTGACGATTCTGCTTCAGGATTACCGTGATTTACGCGACCAGTTTGACCGTATCGTCTCGGTAGGCATGTTCGAACATGTCGGACCTAAAAACTACGACACCTATTTTGACGTGGTCGATCGTAACCTGAAGCCTGAAGGTCTTTTCCTGCTGCACACCATCGGCTCTAAAATCACCGACAACAATGTCGATCCCTGGATCAATAAATACATCTTTCCGAATGGCTGTTTACCGTCCGTTCGCCAGATTGCGAATGCCAGCGAAGCCCATTTCGTGATGGAAGACTGGCATAATTTTGGCGCTGACTACGATACTACCCTTATGGCGTGGTACTCACGGTTCCTGGCCGCCTGGCCTGAAATCGCAGACAACTATTCTGAACGATTCAAACGGATGTTCATTTATTACCTGAATGCCTGTGCCGGTGCATTCCGCGCGCGTGATATTCAGCTGTGGCAGGTTGTTTTCAGCCGTGGTGTCGAAAACGGATTGCGTGTTGCACGTTAAAAAATAACCCCGGGTACCCGGGGTTTTTTTTATTCTTCCGCAGCCAGGTTAATTGCCGCTTCTTTTGCCGCCATAACACGTTCGACGGTATCCACCACCGCCTGAGTCTGGGGATCAATTTCAATATTAATACGATGGCCGAGCTTTTTCGTCCCGAGCGTGGTGCGCTGTAAGGTTTCCGGAATCAAATAGACGCAAAAACGCGTGGGCGTGACCTCACCGACCGTCAGGCTAATTCCGTCAACGCCAATGAATCCTTTATAAAGGATGTATTTCATTAATGACGCGTCCTGAACTTTAAACCAGATTTGACGGTTATTTTCTGAGGTCAGGATTTTCGCAACTTCAGCGGTAGTCATGATGTGGCCAGACATTAAGTGGCCCCCAATTTCATCGCTAAACTTAGCCGCACGCTCGACGTTGACCAGATCGCCCACCGCCAGATCGCCAAGGTTGGTGATGCGCAGCGTCTCTTTCATCAAATCAAAACTGATATGATTGCCGTTAATTTCGGTTACCGTCAGGCAACAACCATTGTGCGCCACCGATGCCCCTGTCTCCAGACCGTCGAGCATATATTCCGGCAGCTCCACCACATGGGTGCGGAAATTAGGTTTTTCATCAATGGACACCAGTTTCGCGGTGCCCTGCACAATACCCGTAAACATACGACCTGCTCCTGTTTTATCCGTTCGGCGCTCACGCCGTTTAATCCCATCACAATAACAGTTGGAAAAACAGGTTGCCAGTGAAGCGCATTTTCTGACGATTTTTTCACTAGATTAATAGATAAACCCCGCTACAATAGCTGCTATTCCCCCTGCATTTTCTTCTTGCTGCCAGTTACGGCGGCTCTTTTAGTCTCTCATATAACAAAAATAGAAAAGGTGTACACGTGCAGAAGTACATGATTGAAGCGCGTCAATTACTGGCCCTGGCCATACCGGTGATCATTGCGCAAGTGGCCCAGACCGCTATGGGGTTTGTGGATACGGTAATGGCCGGCGGCTATAGCGCCACCGACATGGCCGCCGTCGCCATCGGGACCTCTATCTGGCTGCCCGCCATTCTCTTTGGTCACGGACTGCTGCTGGCCCTGACGCCGGTCATTGCGCAAATGAACGGCTCTGGCCGACGCGAACGCATTGCGCATCAGGTGCGCCAGGGATTCTGGCTGGCCGGTTTTGTCTCCATTCTGATTATGGTCGTGCTGTGGAACGCGGGCTATATCATCCGCTCCATGGACAACATTGATCCGGCGCTGGCCGATAAAGCCGTGGGCTATTTGCGCGCCCTGCTGTGGGGTGCGCCGGGTTATCTCTTCTTCCAGGTGGCGCGTAACCAGTGTGAAGGGCTGGCGAAGACCAAGCCCGGCATGGTGATGGGCTTTATCGGGCTGCTGGTGAACATCCCGGTCAACTATATCTTTATTTATGGCCACTTTGGCATGCCGGAGCTCGGCGGCGTGGGCTGCGGCGTAGCCACGGCGGCGGTGTATTGGGTGATGTTCGCCTGTATGCTCTCCTACGTGAAACGCTCGCGTGCCATGCGCGATATTCGACACGAGGCGTCTTTCAGTAAACCTGACAGTGTGATTCTCAAGCGCTTGATTCAGCTTGGCTTACCTATCGCTCTGGCGCTCTTTTTTGAGGTCACGCTTTTTGCGGTTGTCGCCCTGCTTGTCTCGCCGCTCGGTATCATTGACGTGGCAGGCCACCAGATTGCGCTTAACTTCAGTTCGCTGATGTTCGTCCTCCCGTTGTCGCTGGCTGCGGCAGTCACGATCCGTGTTGGCTACCGTCTGGGTCAGGGCTCGACGCTGGATGCACAAACCGCTGCGCGTACCGGCCTGGGCGTCGGCGTCTGCATGGCCATCTGTACAGCGCTGTTTACCGTCGCCCTGCGCGAGCATATCGCCCTGCTCTATAACGACAATCCGGAAGTGGTTCTTCTTGCGTCGCACCTGATGCTGCTGGCCGCGATATATCAGATCTCTGACTCCATTCAGGTGATTGGCAGCGGGATTTTGCGTGGTTACAAAGATACACGTTCCATTTTCTTTATTACGTTTACCGCGTATTGGGTGCTCGGCCTGCCTACTGGTTACGTGCTGGCGCTGACCGATCTGGTGGTGGATCGCATGGGGCCGGCAGGATTCTGGATGGGCTTTATCATCGGTCTGACCTCAGCCGCCATCATGATGATGCTGCGGATGCGCTTCCTGCAACGTCAGTCTTCCGCCATTATTTTGCAGCGGGCTGCGCGTTAATTCTCCATCAGCCGCCTTCGGGCGGCTACTTTCTCCGCACTTTGCGCGGGAATGAAGCAATCGCGTGAAATCTGGAAGAAAATTGCATTTTCCCTCTTGCCTCGGCCCGCACGTGCCGCTAATATTCGTCCCCGTTGTCCCAGACAACACGTTGCGTTCATAGCTCAGTTGGTTAGAGCACCACCTTGACATGGTGGGGGTCGTTGGTTCGAGTCCAATTGAACGCACCATTCTGCGTCCGTAGCTCAGTTGGTTAGAGCACCACCTTGACATGGTGGGGGTCGGTGGTTCGAGTCCACTCGGACGCACCATTTCAGTCCTGAAATGGTGCACATTCTCTTCTTACTCCCTGTTTTCCCTCTCCCGAACAATCCGTTATTTGCTCATTACTCGTTTTCGACCACACTTATCCTGTATGGCTTTTCCCATGGATTCGGTGCAATAACAAGCGGGTGAACACAATGAAAAAGATCGCCATTATCGGTGCGGGACCGACGGGCATTTATACGTTTTTCTCACTTCTGAACCAGAAAACGCCGCTGTCAGTGGTGATTTATGAGCAGGCGGCTGAGGCTGGGGTCGGTATGCCCTACAGCGATGAAGACAATTCGCGCATGATGCTGGCAAATATCGCCAGTATTGAAATACCCCCTATTTTCCAGACCTATCTCGACTGGTTACGCGAACAGGATGAAGCCCACCTCGCGCGCTATGGCGTGGAGAAATCAACCCTTCACGATCGTCAGTTTTTGCCGCGCATTCTGCTTGGCGAGTACTACCGCGACCGTTTTCTGACCCTCGTTAAGCAGGCAAAAGCGCAGGGTTTCGACGTCAGGGTGCATGAATCTTGTCAGGTTACCGACATTGAGGCCACGCCCGACGGCGTCAGACTGTGGACGGAGGGTACGCCGGTAGCGGAAAACTTCGATCTGGCCATCCTGGCCACGGGCCACGTCTGGCCTGAGGAGGCGTCCACGCCTCGCTCATTTTTCCCCAGCCCCTGGTCGGGATTAATGGAGGCGAAAATCCCGCCCTGCCGTGTCGGTATCATGGGCACGTCTCTGAGCGGCCTGGATGCGGCGATGGCGGTGGTCATCCAGCACGGTCGCTTTCAGGAAGCGGACGACGGACATATTCAGTTCAATCTGGACGAAGGCAGCGAGGCACTCAACATTGTCCTGATGTCCCGTTCCGGTATTCTGCCTGAAGCGGATTTTTACTGCCCACTTCCCTATGAACCCTTAACCATTGTCACCGGGCAGGCTATCGCTTCGGCGATCGAGAAAGGTTCAGAAGGCCTGCTCGACCGCGTATTCCAGCTGATGGTGCAGGAGCTTGAACGGGCCGATCCTCAATGGTGCCAGGCCATCAAATTAACGACCCTTGATGCCGATAGCCTGCGCGATGCCTGGTTTGCCGACCGGTTGCAACACGGTCCGTTTAACTGGGCCATTTCCAATCTGAATGAAGTCGAGAGAAATAAACGCGATAAACGCACGGTGCCGTGGCGTTATACAGTTTTGCGGTTGCATGAAGCTGTACAGGACATCGTTCCCCATCTTAATGAGCAGGACCGGGAGCGCTTTAATCGTGGCCTTGCGCGGATTTTTATCGATAACTATGCCGCCATCCCGTCGCAGTCTATCCGCCGTTTACTGGCGCTGCGGGAAGCCGGCATTATCAGCATCCTGACGCTGGGTGATGACTATGAGATGGAGGTTCAGGCTGATAAGACGGTCATTGTCGCGCAGGGACAACGTGAAACGTTTGATCTGTTTATCGATGCTCGCGGGCAACAGGCGCTCAAAACGAAGGATCTTCCCTTCCCCACGTTGCGTAAGCAACTGCAGGCAGCCGGTGATGATATCCCCGACGTGGGCGATGATTACACGCTGCTTCAACCTGATGAACTGCGTGGGCAGATTGCCTTTGGTGCGCTGCCCTGGCTGATGCACGATCGGCCCTTTATTCAGGGTCTGGTCGTTTGCGCAGAGATGGGCGAGGCCATTGCGAAAGCCTGCTCACAGCCTGCGTCGAAAGCCCGCAGACGGCTTCCGTCTATAGCAGACTGAACGAAACAGAGCTTAAGGGCGGGATAACCCGCCCTTAACTTTATGACTTACTCGAAGTAAATGGACGGATTTTCAGAGAGGGAAACAAAGGTTTTGGTCTCTTTATCCAGTGCCAGAATTTTGCCGCTTTCTATGTCATACACCCAACCATGCAGGCGCAGAGAGTTGTTGCGAAGACCTACCGCAACGGAGGGATGCGTCTTGATGTTGCTGAGCTGCGCAAACACATTCTCCTGCACCATCGCATTCACTTTATCGACCGGGGTATCCCAGGTTTTTTTCTCTACTACCGCTTTCGCCGCGTCGGAATAACGCAACCAGTGAGAAACCGCAGGCATCGGATCGAGATTTGCATTGTCTGCAATGGCCTTCATCGCACCGCAGTTGGAGTGCCCACAAATCACAATATCAGTGACGCCCAGCGCAACGACCGCATACTCAATCGTCGCGGATACGCCGCCTGGCTCCGGCCCGAACGGTGGCACGATATTGCCAGCATTACGAATGACAAAGAGCTGTCCTGGCTCCTGTTGCGTGACTAATTCTGGAACCAGACGACTGTCAGAACAGGAAATGAAAAGCGCTTTGGGATTCTGGCTGGACGCTAAACTACGGAAGAGCTCTTTACGTTGTGGGAAAACTTCTTTTTGAAAGCTTAGAAAACCTTCAATGATATGTTGCATAGCAATGTCTCTTTTTTCTGTAATTGTTTAGGCATGATCGCGATCACGCTTTATGAGTTTAACTAGCGAACTTTACTTCAGACAAGCAATATATTTCTGGCCCGACCGCTTCACAATGTCACTGGCGTTCGCCTGGATATCCTGGCCTTCAAACGCGCCGTACAACCTGGCGAAGGCGACGTCGCGCAGACGATCGGTCATCTCAGCCACGGTTCTGCCAGGCAGGGGCAGCATATTCGGGTAACTCCACATAAAGGAGACCGCATCTTTACCCGGCGTGACCTGCAAAATATCCCCGGCCAGCAGGACACCCGGCCCCCGATCCCAGTGCAGCACGGTGCCCCCCGCAAAATGACCGCCAAGCCGCAATAAGGTTACCGATGGCACAATCTCCAGCCTGTCGCCTTGCCAGAAATGCAGCGCCGGACTGTCGCGCATCACCCATTCGCGATCGCTGGCATGAAGATACACCGGGGCGTCAAAGGCCTCGGCCCAGTCCTGCATCGTTGTATAATAGTGCGGATGCGATATCGCAATGGCGTGGATCCCCCCCAGCGCCGAGACCAGCGACCGGGTTGCAGGATCCAGATTTGCGATACAGTCCCATAAGATATTTCCCTGCGGCGTTCGCAGAAGCAGCGCGCGCTGGTTGATGGCAAACGCAGGCACCGTTTTAATACTGAGCAACTCCGGCTCCAGCTGCTGCCATTTGTTGGTGTGGGTCGCTTTCACCGTATCAAACCCCACCCATTTCTGCCCGGTCGCCGGGATATACTGGCGCTCATCCGCACAGATTTTACAGTGCGCAGGTTCACCCGCCCCGTCGTAAGACGTGCCGCAGGCGTGACATAACGTGATCATTGCGTCTCCTTTCAGTGGTGTCTGAAAGAGTATGGCAAGGATTATCCTTATGTGCGCTGGCGTGCATCCTCCATCCGTTTTGCCTTATAATATGACCTACAGCAAAACGATAGAGAGCAGGAAAATAATGGAAATTGATCTCGATAATCTGGTGTTTAACGGTCTGGATGAAGCGGAAGAGCGAAATGCTGAGCGCCTGGACGATGCGGATAAAAAAGCCCAGGCGATGGTGGCTGACGACGATTGCGGCGACGCCTGTAAAATCTAATCAGTGACCTGGCCATACCGGACGTTCGTCCGGTATGGCTAAATTAATGAACCCGTCCGGCACGTTTCACGGAAGCGGAAAACGGACGCTACGCTTACCCCTGGCCTGCCAGCGCTGTGACCACTGCCTGCATCGCCTGCGTCGTTAATTCACTGCGTTTTACCCGCTGATTTGCCAGTGACGTTCTCAGCACACCCGCAATCACGATATGTTTTGGCTCCTGCCCTAAATCGCGCATCTCCAGTACGACCTTTCCTACGACACGACACATCTCCTGATAGAGCGCGTCATCTTTCGTCACATTGCCCATCGCCATCACTCCATTGCAGTAAACAATCAGCTTAAAGGATTCATGGCTTCTATACAAAAAAACAAAAAAAGAAGCCCGGCGAATGATCTCCGGGCTTCTGACGTAAAATCAGTGAATTAGTTATTTACGGGGATCACTGCGCCTTTATATTTGGTACGGATCCAGTCCTGAATCTCTTTCGAGTGCAGCACGCTCACCAGGGCGACAATATCCTTTTTCTTCTCATCGCCGCGATGCACGGTGATGATGTTGGCATACGGATTATTTTCACCGCTTTCAACGGCGATCGGGTCATGGACCGGATCCAGCCCCGCGTCGATGGCGTAGTTGGCGTTAATGACCACCGCGTCGCCCTCGTCGTTATTGTACATTTGCGGCAGTAACGCAGCCTCTACGTTAGGGGTGAACTTCAGCTTTTTCGGGTTCTCCACGATATCGCTGATGCGCGCGGTCACTTTATCGATACCAGGCTTCAGCTTGATGACACCCTCTTTTTCGAAGATAGAGAGAATACGCCCCTCTTCAGAAACCGCATCACGCATGATGACTTTGCCGCCCTCTGGCAGATCTTTCAGCGACTTGTATTTTTTTGAATAAATGCCAATCGGTTCAATGTGAATCGCACCGGCGCTGACGAAATCGTAATCTTTCTCGCCTGCATGATCTTTCAGCACGCTGTTCAGATAGGGAATATGCTGGAAGTAGTTGGCATCAATGTCGCGGCCCGCCAGCGCGGTGTTCGGCAGAATATAGTCCTGGAAGGGTTTGATCTCCAGATCGATACCCTGCTTTGCCAGGATAGGCTTTGCCTGCTCCAGAATTTCGGCGTGCGGCGTGTTGGAAGCGCCCACGGTCAGGGTGTCAGCCCAGGAGGCGAAACTCAGGGCGCTCAGGGTGGCCGCGGCGATCAATGTCAGTGTTTTAGTCATGATGATGGTTCCTGTGTGTTATTAGTGTTTATCGTTTATCTAACAGTGAAGTAATGACGTCGCCGCAGAACTGGATAATGAACACGATGATTAAAATGGTCACCGTAGCCACTAACGTGACGTCACCATGGTTACGCTGGAATCCTTCCAGATAAGCCAGATTCCCCAAACCACCGGCGCCAATGACCCCTGCCATGGCGCTGTAGCTGACCAGCGCTATCAGCGTCACCGTGATGCCTGAGACCAGTGCGGGTGAAGACTCAGGCAGTAACACTCTGAAGATGAGCGTGCTCAGGCGGGCGCCCATGGAGCGCGTGGCTTCGATAACCCCTTTATCCACTTCGCGCAGCGCAATCTCAACCAGACGTGCGTAGAACGGCGCCGCGCCGACAATCAGCGCCGGCAGTGCGGCATTCGCGCCCAGAATGGTCCCCACCAGCGTTTTGGTGAAGGGAATCAACAAAACAATCAGGATGATGAACGGAATCGAGCGGAAGACGTTCACCAGAATCGAAATGACGCTGTAGACCGTCCGGTTATGGAACAGGCCGCCACGGGCGGTTAAAAAGAGCGCTAAGCCCAGCGCGATACCCAGAACAAAAGTGGCAATACCGGAGAGGGCCGTCATATAAAGCGTTTCGAGCGTGGCGGCCCACAGCTGGTCCCCTTTGAGATGCGGGAAAAGATTCTCAAACATGTTTAATGACCTCGCCTTCAATATCGCTTTGCTGCAGATCCGCGAGGATATTGTTTAATTGTTCATCTGTTGCCACGACCTGTAGCCATAGCTGACCAAACACACCGTGCGCGGTTTGCGTCATTTTTCCGTGTAAAATGTTAAACGGCAGGCCGTAACGTAACGTCAGTTCCCCTACCACCGGTTTATGGGTGCTGTGACCGGTAAAGGTCAATTTAATCACCGTACCGGCGAGCTCGCTGGTCAACTCCGGGTTGAATGCCTCTTCCTCGGCATACTGACTGACCTGTCGAATGAATTGCTGGGTGATGGGCTTTTGTGGATGGGTAAACACCTGCAGTACGTCACCCTCTTCCACCACTTTGCCCTCTTCCATGACCGCCACACGATCGCAAATCTTGCGCACGACATGCATCTCATGGGTGATGAGCACGATGGTGAGATTAAAGCGGCGATTTATATCCAGCAGTAAATCCAGAATTTGATCCGTGGTCTGCGGGTCGAGCGCCGACGTTGCTTCATCACACAACAGCACATCCGGGTTATTCGCCAGCGCGCGTGCAATACCTACGCGCTGCTTTTGCCCACCGCTCAGCTGTGATGGCCAGGCGTTTTCGCGCCCTTTTAATCCCACCAGCTCAATCAGTTCATCGACGCGGGCGGTGATTTTGGCTTTAGGAACGCCCGCAATCTGCATAGAAAAGGCAATGTTTTCTCTTACCGTGCGTGACCACAGCAGATTGAAATGCTGGAAAACCATGCTGATTTTCAGCCGGGCCTGGCGCAGCGCCTCGCCTTTTGCCGAGGAGATATCCTGCCCATTCACCGTCACCTGGCCCTGTGTCGGTTTTTCAAGACCGTTCAACAGGCGAATAAGCGTGCTTTTTCCCGCGCCGCTGTAGCCAATGATGCCGTAAATTTGCCCCTGTTCGACCGTCAGACTGACGTTATCAACGGCCGTCAGGCTGACGTTGCCGGTGTCGAAAATCTTCGAAATATTCCTGAGAACAATCATTCTTTTTCTGGATCCGTACCGCTTATAGCGGTTTAGAAGTATGGATGTCCAAATGATAGTAATCAGAGGTCTTAATGTTTTAAATGAACAAAATCGTCTAGCTTATGACTTTAAAGAATAAGCATTTTGCTGGCCGGTCTTTTCACGGGTGAGACGCGGTGGGACATCCGCATTGCTAACGTGCGTTTCGGGTTGCGCAACGATGAGAGAATAAACCCGCAACGAGTGGGTTTAGCCTGCGCTCAAAGGACGTTCATCGTCGCCAGCGGCGTCAAAAACCACGCGGTTTGACTTAAAATCGCACAACCGGCTGAAGGTGGCGGTATTGAGCGTCTAAAGATGACGACATCGCTTAACGCCTTGATAACAATATTATGTGTAAGTGCACAGATTATTTTTGAAACGCTGTTTTCATTTTCCTTTTGCGATGAATTCAGCGTATAATGCGCACCAAATCCCTGGTGAATGGTTTCAGCGCTTGGAATACAGAAAACACCCTACATCTTCTCCTCTCTCCCGTTGGGCTGTCACTCAGGCACACTTTCTTCTGCACGCTCATTTGATGTCACCTATTCTTAGTGCGTGTCATTTAAAATTTCGCAACACAGGTTTGACTCTGCGGCAGTGCGCCCCCGGAGCGAGATTCCCATATCCTTCCCAACTTAAAGACTAAGACTGTCATGAAAAAGACGAAAATTGTTTGCACCATCGGCCCTAAAACCGAATCCGAAGAGATGTTGACCAAAATGCTGGACGCGGGCATGAACGTGATGCGTCTGAACTTCTCTCACGGTGATTATGCTGAACACGGTCAGCGCATCAAAAACTTGCGCAACGTGATGAGCAAGACCGGTAAAAAAGCCGCCATTCTGCTGGACACTAAAGGTCCTGAAATCCGCACCATCAAGCTGGAAGGCGGTAACGACGTTTCCCTGAAAGCGGGCCAGACCTTTACCTTCACTACCGACAAAACCGTTGTGGGTAACAATGAGATTGTTGCCGTCACCTATGAAGGCTTCACCAGCGATCTGTCCGTTGGCAACACTGTGCTTGTCGACGATGGTCTGATTGGTATGGAAGTCACGGCTATCGAAGGTAACAACGTTATCTGTAAAGTGCTGAACAACGGCGATCTGGGCGAAAACAAAGGCGTTAACCTGCCAGGCGTTTCTATTGCCCTGCCAGCACTGGCTGAAAAAGACAAACAGGACCTGATCTTCGGTTGCGAACAAGGCGTAGACTTCGTTGCGGCATCCTTTATCCGTAAACGTTCTGATGTGGTTGAGATCCGTGAGCACCTGAAAGCGCACGGTGGCGAAAACATCCAGATCATTTCCAAAATTGAAAACCAGGAAGGCCTGAACAACTTCGACGAAATCCTCGAAGCGTCTGATGGCATCATGGTTGCACGTGGCGACCTGGGCGTTGAGATCCCGGTAGAAGAAGTGATCTTTGCGCAAAAGATGATGATCGAAAAATGCGTGCGTGCTCGTAAAGTGGTTATCACCGCAACGCAAATGCTCGACTCCATGATCAAAAACCCACGTCCGACCCGCGCAGAAGCTGGCGACGTGGCGAACGCCATCCTCGACGGTACCGACGCAGTTATGCTGTCTGGCGAATCCGCAAAAGGGAAATATCCGCTGGAAGCCGTGACCATCATGGCGACGATTTGTGAGCGTACTGATCGCGTCATGACCAGCCGTCTGGACAACAACAACGACAGCCGCAAACTGCGCATCACTGAAGCCGTTTGCCGTGGTGCTGTTGAAACCGCTGAGAAACTGGAAGCACCGCTGATCGTGGTTGCCACCCAGGGCGGCAAATCAGCGAAAGCCGTCCGTAAGTACTTCCCGAACGCGACCATTCTGGCGCTGACCACGAACGAAACCACCGCTCGCCAGCTGGTATTGAGCAAGGGTGTGGTACCACACCTGGTGAAAGAGATCGCCTCTACCGACGATTTCTACCGTCTGGGTAAAGAAGTGGCTCTGCAGCTGGTCGATCGCGGCCTGGCCCAGAAAGGTGACGTTGTGGTGATGGTGTCTGGTGCATTAGTCCCAAGCGGAACGACCAACACGGCTTCTGTTCACGTGCTGTAATCATTTTAAAACGAATTAGTTTTACGTAAGGCGCCCTGCGGGGCGCTTTTTTTATGGGTGTCTTTTGACAAGTTTAATAAAAAGCAAATAGAGATTCTCTATTTAAGTCTGATTTATCTAAGATGAATCCGATGAAAAATCCCTTTTTTAACATAGCTTTTTCGAGAAAGTGTCGGATTCGTTGCTTCTTTGAGCGAACGATCAAAAATAGGTGTATTCCCATCAAAAAAATATTCTCAACATAAAAAACTTTGTGTAATACTTGTAACGCTACATGGAGATTAACTCAATCTAGAGGGTATAAATAATGAATCGTACTAAACTGGTACTGGGCGCGGTAATCCTGGCTTCTACTATGCTGGCTGGTTGTTCTAGCAATGCTAAAATCGACCAACTGTCTTCTGACGTTCAGACTCTGAACGCTAAAGTTGACCAGCTGAGCAACGACGTGAACGCAATGCGTTCTGACGTTCAGGCTGCTAAAGACGACGCAGCACGCGCTAACCAGCGTCTGGACAACCAGGCTACTAAATACCGTAAGTAATAGTACCTGTTAATAAAATGGCGCACATTGTGCGCCATTTTTTTTATCTGTATTCCGCTCATCGCTACTGCATGATGGCTTCACTCTGGTTTTCCGTGACCGCCGAAGACGCTCTGCTGTTCTGAACCGATAACACCGCGCTGTTGGCTGACGGTCCGTTTCCGGCTGATACCACCACCGGGATCCCTGCCCGACGATACAACGCTTTATCGACCAGCGCCTTATCGCTGCCCTCCTCCGTGACAAAGGCCGCAAAGCCCGCCGTATGCGCGATCGGTGTGGTCTGTGGATTCTCACCTTCTACCTGCGCCAGCGGTCGGTGTACTTCCACATAGCGTTTGCCATCCGGCTCGACAGAAAACTTCACCGGCTCATTAATGATTTGCACGCGCGTGCCGACACGGGTCTGTTCAAACAGCGCTTTAATGTCCGGGGCATTCATGCGCATACAGCCGGAACTGACGCGCAAGCCGACGCTGTCCGGCGCACTGGTCCCATGGATAAGATATTCCCCATTACCAATGCCTAAACGCAACGCAAAGCGCCCCAGGGGATTGTTAGGGCCCGCTGGCACCACTGGCGGTAACTTGATCCCATTTGCCAGTGAACGCGCTCTGATGCCCGCTGTAGGCGTCCAGGTAGGATTGGGGATTTTCTGACTCACCCGGGTGGTGGAGACCGGGGTTTCCAGTCCGAGCTGGCCAATGCCCAGCGGATAAACCTGGACAATATTTTCACCCGGCGGGAAATAGTAGAGTCGCAGTTCGGCCAGATTGACCACGATGCCTTCACGCGGTGTATCAGGTAGCAACATTTGTGACGGGATAGTGATGACCGTTCCCGGCGCCGGATTCACCGGGGCCATAGTATTATTGGTCTCAAGGATCACCTGCGCTGCGGTATTAAATCGCCGGGCAATAGCCTGAAGGTTTTTATCCCCTTCCTGAATGGTATAGGTCTGGTTTTGACCAATCAAACGGCTGCCCGCAGGCGGCAAGGGATAATCCATCGCGCGCGCAGAATGAAGCGCGCTGAAGGAACCAAGAAGTAAAAGTGTAATTAGAGACGCGCGCTTCATGCTGAGATTCCTTATTCACTGGCTGAATGCCAGAAAGCTGAAACACCCGCGGGTAGAGAACCCGCCCGCGGAACAGAATGAGAGCTGTCTGTTTAGTCTAGCTAATGTTGGCTGCTTTGGTGCGAATTGCGCGGATCATTGCTTCCAGCCCTTGCGAGCGTGACGGCGTCAGGTGCTGGGTCAACGCCATTTTTTCAAACCACGGACGGACATCAAAGGCGAGAATATCCTGCGGCGTCATCGACTGATAAAGAATAAACACCACGGCGATAAGCCCTTTTACAATGGCAGCATCGCTGTCGCCCTGTAATTCAATCACTCCGTCTTTATTTTGCTGCATCACAATCCAGACCTGGCTTTGACAGCCCTGGATAATATTGTCTGCACTGTGCGCCTCATCGCTGAGCGTCGGCAATCGTTGGCCCAGCTCAATGATATAGAGATATTTTTCTTCCCAGTTTGCGCAACGGCTGAAGTTACGCAACAGCTTATCTTTATCTGGCAACGCTGCCATCTCTTGCCTCTCTCTTATCCCAACAGATGATGCGTACGTTTCAGTCCTGCCACCAGTCTGTCGATCTCTTCCGTTGTGTTATACATCACCAGCGATGCGCGGCACATGGCCGGAACCTGATAAAACGCCATGAGCGGCATGGCGCAATGGTGTCCGGTGCGTACCGCGACACCATAATTGTCGAGGAAACTGCCCACGTCATAAGCGTGATGTTTACCCAAATTGAAGGCAATCACCCCTTTACGCGTCGCGGGGCCGTAAAGGATTAAATCCGGCACGCTGCTCAGGGCATCCAGCGCATAGCGCATCAGCGTCTGTTCATACTCGTCGATGGCCTCAAGGCCAATGGCGCTGACATAATCAATGGCCGCGCCGAGGCCGATAATGCCGCCCGTATTTGGCGTGCCCGCTTCGAAACGCCAGGGCGCTTTCGCGTAGGTGGTGCCCTCTGTCAGGCTGACCGTGGCAATCATCGACCCGCCTCCTTCCCAGGGTGGCATCGCCTGTAAAATCTCTTCTTTGACGTACAGCACGCCGATACCGGTCGGCCCGTAGAGTTTATGGCCGGAAAAGACATAAAAATCGCAGTCCAGCGCCTGCACATCCACCGCATGGTGCATCACCGCCTGAGCGCCATCCACCAGTACTTTTGCGCCAGCCTGATGCGCTTTGGCAATGATGTCGCCGACAGGGTTTTCTGTCCCCAGCACGTTAGAGACGTGGGTGACCGCCACCAGGCGCGTGCGTTCGTCAAGCAGACTATCCAGGACCTCAAGCTGCAACGTGCCATCGGCATTGAGCGGAATCACCCGCAGCTCGGCGCCCGTTCGTTCACAAAGCATCTGCCAGGGCACGATATTGGCGTGATGCTCCATTTGCGTGATGATGACGTTGTCACCGGCATGGACCTGCGCATTTCCCCAGCTGTTCGCCACCAGATTGATACCCTCGGTGGTGCCGCGCACGAAGACCAGCTCCTCAGGCGATCGCGCATGAAGGAAAGCGCCAGCGCGGATGCGCACGTTTTCCATGCGTTCGGTCGCCTCGGCGCTCAGGGTATGAATTCCCCGATGCACCGCAGCATAGCCGTGACGATAAAATTCGGCTTCAGCGTCAATCACCTGAGCCGGTTTTTGCGCGCTGGCAGCGCTGTCGAGATAGGCAAGCGGCAGACCATTGACTTCACGGGTCAGGACAGGAAAATCCGCCCGCACGTTCTCTACAGAAAAACTCATGCTTCGCCTCCAGGCAGACGCTCACCGATCCGGCCCAGCACCTGCTGTTTTAACGTGTCATCGCGCAACGCCTCCGTCAGTTCGGCGGCAAATGCGTAGATGATCATCTTCTGCGCCGCCTGCTGGCTTATACCGCGTGAACGCAGGTAGAACATCTGTTCGTCGTCGATACGTCCCACCGTTGCACCGTGGCTACACTTCACATCGTCAGCGTAAATTTCCAGCTGCGGCTTGGTATCCACCTCGGACAGCCGTCCCAGCAACAGATTATTGTTGGTCATCTGACCATCCGTCTTAATGGCGTGTTGCGCCACTTTGATCAGACCGTTAAACACCGCACGGCCTTTATCGTTAACGATAACCTTATGCATCTGACGACTATTGCAATAGCCCTTATTGTGCTCAAGCCAGGTGCGCGTGTCGCACACTTCTGACTTCACCGGCATCGCCAGGCTGTTAATGCGAAGGGTGGTGTTTTCACCGTTCAGCTGCGTGCTGGTGTTATGACGAAGTACCGCGCCGCCCAACAGGAAACTGTGGCTGAATGCCCCGGCATCTCCCCCCATAACCAGATCGTTATGGGCAAAGTGATGACAACCGGCGTTTTCAAAGGCCAGCTTAATATGATGCAGCTGGGCATTTGCCGCCACGTTCATCGTTACACGCGCGCCGGTGAAGTGCGGCAGCGAGTTAAGGCTGACGTAGTGTTCAATGAGCGTTGCTTCTGCACCTTCTGCCAGCTCAAGATGGTGCCGATAGTGGGCCGTATTGATCTCCGTCCCTTCAACGCCCTGGGTGATGTGCATGAGCAACAACGGCTTCGCCGGGCGCTGGTTGCGCTTAACCTGAATATGCGTCACGCCCGCAGAGAGACTTTCGGTTAAATGCAGAAAGACGTCTGGCTGCACAGGCGCCAGAAGGGAGTGACGATCGTCGTTAACCGTTACGTCAAAACCGCTTTCAGCCGTATTGTCACTGAGTTCGGGACGGTAGTGACCGTCGACAAAGACCAGCCTTACCGCATCGATGTCAAGCGCCAGCGCATCTCGCTGAGCGGGGCTTACTTCGGCCGGACGAAGAACAAAGTCCGCGTTGAGCAACCCGTCAAGCGGCGTGTATTTCCAGTTTTCATGTTTGCGCGTCGGCAGGCCCAGACGCAACATCTGCTGAAGATGATGTTGCGCGTACTCAGAACGATTCTCCCCCTGAGCCTCAAACAGGCGGTGCCACTGCTGCAGCGCCTTACTGTTGTTCGGTAAGCCAGCCATAGCCCTGCTCCTCCAGTTGTTTGACCAGAGTGAAATCACCGGACTTAACGATGCGGCCCTGATACAGCACGTGCACGTAATCCGGTTTGATATAGTCCAGAATGCGCTGGTAGTGCGTCACGATAATGAACGACCGCTTGCCGTCTCGCAGGGAGTTGACGCCGTCAGCGACGATTTTCAGCGCATCAATATCCAGGCCAGAGTCGGTCTCATCCAGAATGCACAAATCAGGCTCAAGTACCGCCATTTGCAGGATATCGTTACGTTTCTTCTCGCCGCCGGAGAACCCCACGTTGACCGAGCGGGTCAGCAGATCTTCGGGCATTTTGAGCAGCTTGATCTTCTCTTCCATTAAATCCTGGAAATCAAAGCGATCCAGCGCCTCTTCCCCACGGTATTTGCGCACCGCGTTCAGTGAGGTTTGCAGGAAGAACTGATTGCTGACACCCGGGATCTCGACCGGATACTGGAACGCCATAAAGATCCCCTCGCCAGCCCTGTCTTCCGGTGACAGTTCGAGTAAATCCTTACCTTTAAATTCGACAGAACCCCCGACCACTTCGTAATCTTCCCGGCCCGCCAGCGTTGCTGAAAGGGTACTTTTCCCGGACCCGTTTGGCCCCATAATGGCATGCACCTCGCCCGGGCGAACGTCGATATTCAGCCCGCGCAGGATCGCTTTATCTTCCACGCTGACCTGTAAATCTTTAATGCTTAACATGTGCTTTCCTTAATCCTTAACCGACGCTGTGTTCAAGGCTAATCGCCAACAGTTTTTGCGCTTCTACGGCAAATTCGAGCGGCAGTTCAGAGAACACGTCTTTGCAGAAGCCGTTCACAATCATCGAAATCGCATCTTCTTCGCTGATCCCGCGTTGCAGGCAATAGAAGAGCTGATCTTCACCAATGCGCGAGGTGGTCGCTTCGTGTTCCAGCTGCGCGCTATTGTTTCGACACTCCACGTACGGGAAGGTATGCGCGCCGCAATCCGTGCCAATCAGCATGGAATCACACTGGGTAAAGTTGCGCGCGTTGGTCGCCGTCGGCATGATTTTCACTAACCCGCGATAGCTGTTCTGGCTATGACCGGCAGAGATGCCTTTTGAGATGATCGTCGATTTGGTGTTCTTGCCGATATGGATCATTTTGGTGCCGGTATCGGCCTGCTGATGTCCGCTGGTCAACGCCACAGAGTAGAATTCGCCAATGGAGTTATCCCCGCGCAGAATACAGCTCGGGTATTTCCAGGTAATGGCTGAACCGGTTTCTGACTGGGTCCAGGACATCTTGCTGTTTTCACCTTCGCAGAGCGCCCGCTTGGTGACAAAGTTAAGAATACCGCCGGTATTACCGTCTCCGGGGAACCAGTTCTGCACCGTCGAGTATTTCACCTCGGCGTCTTTATGGATGATGACTTCAACGACCGCGGCATGAAGCTGATAGCTATCACGGACCGGTGCCGAACAGCCTTCGATGTAGCTGACGTAGCTCCCTTCATCCGCCACCAGGATCGTGCGTTCGAACTGACCGGTTTTTTCCGCATTAATGCGAAAATAGGTCGATAGCTCCATCGGGCAACGCACGCCTTTCGGAATATAGATAAAGGTGCCGTCTGAGGCCACCGCCGCATTCAGTGCGGCAAAAAAGTTATCGTTGCTGGGAACGACGGTCCCGATATATTTTTTCACCAGTTCGGGATGATCGTGGATCGCCTCGCCGAAAGAACAGAAAATAATGCCCTGCTCCGCCAGCTTGCCGCGATAGGTCGTTGCCACCGAAACGGAGTCAAAGATCGCATCAACCGCCACTTCACGCCCTTCACGCACGGGCACGCCCAGCTGCTCAAACGCATCTTCCACTTCTTTGCTCAGATAGGCGTTGGCGCCGGTTTGCTGCACTGCGCCCGGCTGAGAGGCGCAGGTATCGTCACAGCTGCCGCAAGAAGGTGCGGAGTAGTAGCTGTAATCCTGATAATTGAGCTTGTCGTAATGCGCTTTCAGCCAGTGAGGCTCGTCCATCTCCAGCCATGCACGAAACGCACTCAGGCGAAACTCGAGCATCCATTCCGGCTCGTTACGTTTAGCCGAGATCGCCCGAACGACATCCTCATTGATGCCCTTCGCCAGCTCGTCGGTTTGCAGCTGAGTGAAGAACCCCTCTTTATAATTAAGGTGTCCGCCGCTCCAGGTGTTGACGTCATCAGTTGCTTCAGTATTACGAGACATAGTACCGCCTATACCCCAAAGCTTTCGCCACAGCCGCACTCGTTCTGCGCTTTCGGGTTATTAAATTTAAATAACTGGTTTAAACCTTCGCGCACATAATCGACTTCAGTCCCGTCGATAAAAGGCATTGCCTGTAATGCGACATACAGTTTTGCCCCATCGGTTTCAAAAACCAGATCGTCTTTTTCGCCTTCCGTAACGGTATCCAGCACGTAGCCGAACCCGGCACAGCCGGTCTGTTTCACGCCTAACCGCAGGCCAATAATTTCAGGGTTTTTCGCCACCAGCTCGTGAATATGCGCTGCGGCAGCAGGCGTAAGAGATAAGCCGCGCCAGGTGAAATCCGCGGGGTTAAAGGTTTCTGACTGCAATTCCATAGGTCCACCTCATCGATTAAGCCACACAGGGCATAACACCATGTTAGTGATAACGATTATCACTTCAACCCCCTGATAGCAGGGGCTTTCGGTTAAACCGCCCTTTTTGGCAACTTTACTTAAGCATAGACCCTGCATAGCGAGAGAGCATCGTTGGATGTAAATGTTCAATTAATTGAAAAATATAAGATTAAGCAGGGCTGACAAGCGTGACTGGTTGAAAAGCAAATGATGTATCGAAAATGCCTATTTTTGAGATAGCCGCAGTAAAAGTTCAAATGAGGCCAAGGGTTCGATTTTAAGTTGACGACTGCCTCCAGGAATCCCCTGAAACAGGTCGCGAGAATTTGTGATTTCGTCCACAACTTCTAAGCTTAAGACTGACACAAAAAGGAGAACGTTATGTCATCACAAGATTTTGAGAATGAAGCAGATCGCCTGGCAAATAAAGCTTTCAACAAAGCTGATGAAGTGGCGGGCGAAGCGCAATATCAGTTCGGTGATGCAGTTGATTCACCTAAACATCAGCTTAAAGGCGCGGCCAGAAAGTATGCGGCCAAAGCCTCCGACGTGGCAGACGATGTCTCGGAAAGAGTGCGCGATAACCCACTGACCGGGTTAATGGCGGCTGGTGCTATTGGTCTTATTATTGGTCTGTTGGTTGGGCGTAAATAATAGTGGCCCGTAAGGCCAATCAGAACTCTGCACCGTGGAAGGAAACTGCAAATCCTTGTTCGTGCCAGTGATCTAACTGCTCCTGCTGCCGTGCAGTGGGAGCTTTTCCCGTCCAGACGAAAATCTTTTGACCGGGAAACAGTTCAGGACGAGGAGAATCGATAGGGTCCGCCAGGACATCAATATGCCATCCTTTCTGTGACAGACGCGCCGCCTCCAGCCATAAACGTGTGCGATCTTCACAATCCCAGCCAATTAATAACGCATCTTTCCCGGGCTTTTTACGCGATTCCACCAGCGACGCGGCTGCCACCTCAATCAGGACGCCGTCCAGCATGCTGGCCATATGACGCACCGTATTTTGGTCAAGACTCATGCGCTGGCGCACGGGCACCAGGATGTTGTCGATAAGGGCTTCTAAGGAGTGTTCGCGGCGTAATTCAGCAAGTCGGGCGCGGAGCTTTGTCGGGCTGGCATAACGTACCACGAGCATCATCTCTTCCTGAGAGGAGCTCCACCCGCTTTGCGTCATCAACTCTTCGGTTCCGAGCAGGGCTTTAACCTTCCCCACCGACACGCCGCTTTTCATCAGGCGTTTAATTTCTTCGATACGCAGAATGTCTTCTTCATCAAACTGCCGATGACCGCCTTCACTGCGTTGAGGTTTAAGCAAACCATAGCGACGTTGCCACGCACGCAGCGTTACGGGGTTGATTCCGCATCGTTCGGCCACTTCGCCGATACTGTAATAGGCCATTAACTCCCTCACGCTTAAGACTTCCATACTAAAACTAACTAACCTTATCAGATTGTACAAATGAAATGTATAACCAAGAACCCGGCGGATAACAAGCATCTGTTAAGCAAACCGGGAACTTGTTTACATATTGTTGTACAAATTTTAAAGGCTGTACAGCTAATCGTGAGGGCGATGAGCCGGAAGATTAAAACTCAGATTTCTTTTCTGGCCAGGCAATCGGAGGGATGCCTCCCAGTCTTGGACTGGCAAAAAGATGGCCCTGGAACTCAGAGATCCCGGCAGATTCCAGCCACATCCACTCTTCCGCTTTTTCGACGCCTACGGCGCAAAACTGAATTTCCAGCGAAGAACAACATTTGATGATGGCCTGAATGATCGCCTGCCGTGGCCCGCTTTTATGCACATCAGCCACTAATTCGCGGTTAATTTTGATGCGGTCGGGCTGAAACTGCGCCAGTAAGAGTAACCCGGCAAACCCGGCGCCAAAGTGATCAATTGCCACGCTGATACCCGCGCTTTTTAACTCCCTGACGGCCCCTTTAAATTCATTAAGGCGGGAAATCACCTCACTTTCGGTGAATTCAATGATGATCTGCTCAGGCACCAGCCCGTTAGCCTCGATCTCTCTTAACAGGAAATTGACCGCGCCCGGGACATTGACCAGCGTCATGGGTAAAAGATTCAGCGATAACGTCTGCCCCTGCAGGCCTAGCGCGCTGGCCATGGCCAGGGCCACCTGCTTGCTGTTGAGATCGGATTCATACACATCATGGTCACTCAGCGAGGCAAAATAGTCGCCCGGTGAGCCGCCCGAAGGCGTACGGACCAGGGCTTCCCACGACACCACGTTCAGGGTGAAGGGATCTACGATAGGCTGGAATGCAAAGCTGCAGTCAGCCCCCTTCGCCACCACGGCAGGCTGGCGGGAAAACGCGTCTTCCTGAGGGATAAACTCCCACGAATCCCCGGGGGGAATTTCGTAATAGTTCTCTTTTTCAGTGGCTTCGACAAACGTGCGGAAAAACTGTAACGCCCTGTCGTTGTAGGTCAACTGGAAGCGGGTTGTCCCTTTATCAAGCACCTGCTGGAGCACCTCCTCCCGGTCATAGCGACGCAGGTCAAAGAGTTCCATCCCCACCTTGCCGAATCGCCTGGACGGCGCAAAATCATAGAGCAATTCAACCACGTTATAGTGGCGCGCATCCTTGCAAATATGCTGGTAGATAGAAGTCACGCTCTCTTCCGGGCCTTCGAGCAGCTGGAAGAAATGCGTTCCGTTAAACAATAAAATCCCCGTGACGTCTGACTGCCGGTTGGTGATATTTGCGGCGGCGACCATCTCTTCCAGAGCTTTAACTGCCACGTTCGCGCAAATATGACTGCGGTAAATAATGGTTGTAAGCATGATTTCCCAGGGCGTTGATAAAGTGGACCACGCGTGCGAAGCAAGGTGGGTATCCCTTGTTATACCACATTCGTTGCATAACAAATAATTTACAGCTCAAGGATTTACCGCCCCTCGCGTGACAAATGAGCAAGCTTGTACAACTTTTAACGTTGACGTGTTTTGTACAATATATTTTTGACTGTTTCATTCGCAAAAATACGCATAAGCAATTGATTTATATGGCACACTATTTCTGACTTAAAAAAAATCGAAAATACTGTACATTTTTTATGTACAGATTTAAAAAAACTGTATACCTTATTTGTAACGCGAGTGATTAAACTTTTTTACAGGAGCGAAACATGCAACAGAACGGATACCAGCTCGATGCCGCTGCTGCTATAGCGCAGTACTTTGACAAAGCGGCCCTGCCATCGCAGCAGGAAACACTGGGCCAGGTGGTTGTCGAAATTCTGCGTGATGGACGGAGTCTTAATCGCAAGACGCTCTGCACCAAATTACTGGGCAGACTCGAAAAGGCCACTGACACGCATGAGGAACAACATTATCAAATGCTGATCGGTTTATTATTCGATCGATAAGGTGAGCCAAACCATTAATAGATTTCCTGGGTTGTCGGTCAACAGAACGAAGGAATGCTCCAGACAAGCGCAACCAGGCGATCAGAGATGCAGTTATGAAGAGAAGTGACGTAGACAAATTGATAGACGAGCTTATTGGTGAGGCCGTTCTTTCGCTACTGAAAGAGAACGGCCCCATCAATACGCATGCCCTGGTGCAACGGTTAAGAAGTATGAAATCTCATGAAAAGGATCCAGAGCGGCGGGACGCCATTGGAAATGTTATCGCCGAAATTAACGGCGGTGGCGGTGGATTTAAGCATTACCGGGCCGTTACCGAGAGAACGGAGCGAGAGGGATCTCAACGTGTAAAAAGTAACAATGTTGTGCCTCTGTTTAACACTGGAAAGCCCGTCGATCCGAAAAAAATACATTAACAGCAACCTGCTACTTAACCAACACGGTGAGAATAAATGAGACAGAATATTCAGGTTCAACCCGAACTAAACAACGCCATTTTTGATAGCGCCCTTGCGGAGTATTTCCGTACGGCTGGCGATCGATTTGCAGATGAATCCGCCATTTTTTCAACGGCGGTACGTTGTGTTCTGGAATCTGAAGGGCATCTCTCGAATAAAGCGATTATTCTGTGGCTGATTCAGGCCCTGGAATCGACGGATGATGTGGTTCAGGCCGATGTCATCCGCAAAACTCTGGAAATTGTGGTCGGTTACACTATGGATGATATTTAATCGCTTATCGTGTGGATGTTGCTGGCGTGTCATCGTCATAACTGTCGAACTTAATGACGATGACACGCAGGCTTTCTCACCCTTCCCCTTTTAAATCAATGACCTGATGAAGTGGCATGAATTCTGCTTAATTCATGTTTCGAGACTGGTGTTCCAGTTACCCGCTTCATTTCTTAACAGGTCTGTTATTGATGAAAAAAGTCGCAAGCGTCTGCCCTTATTGCGGTGCAGGCTGTAAATTAAACCTTATCGTAGAAAACAACCGCATTGTCCGTGCCGAAGCCGCCCACGGCGTGACCAACCAGGGAACCTTGTGCCTTAAAGGCTTTTACGGTTGGGACTTCCTTAACGATACCCGCTTACTCACCCCTCGCCTCACCCAGCCCATGATCCGCTACCACAAAGGCGACAAATTAACCCCGGTTACCTGGGAAGAAGCCATTCGGTATACCGCCAGTAAACTCCAGGCGATCAAGGATCAACACGGTCCCCGCGCCATCATGACCACAGGGTCGTCTCGTGGCACAGGCAATGAGACCAACTATGTGATGCAAAAATTTGCCCGCGCGGTGCTGAAAACCAATAACGTCGATTGCTGCGCCCGCGTTTGCCACGGGCCGTCCGTCGCCGGGTTGCAGGAGACGCTCGGCAACGGCGCGATGAGTAATTCCATCAACGACATCGAAAATTCGAAATGCTTACTGGTGTTTGGCTATAACTGCGCGGATTCACATCCTATTGTCGCCCGTCGCGTCATTAAAGCCCGGCAAAACGGCGCGAAAATCATCGTCTGCGATCCCCGCCGTATCGAAACAGCACGCATTGCCGATCAGCATTTGCAGTTGAACAACGGCAGCAATATGGCGCTGGTGAATGCCTTTGGCTACGTCCTGCTGGAAGAGGAACTTTACGACAAAAACTATGTAGCACGCTTTACCGAGGGGTTAAGTGAATACCGGAAACAGGTTGAAGATTACGCGCCGGAAAAAGTGGAATATCTGACCGGCGTTCCCGCACACGAGGTGCGTCAGGCGATGCGCACCTTCGCTGCGGCTCCGTCCGCCACGGTGATGTGGGGGATGGGCGTGACGCAGTTTGGACAGGCGGTCGATGTGGTCAAAGGCTTGTCCAGTCTGGCGCTATTGACCGGGAACCTGGGGCGGCCTGCCGTCGGCGTAGGCCCGGTACGCGGGCAAAATAACGTTCAGGGTGCCTGCGATATGGGCGTCTTACCCAATATGTTTCCGGGGTATCAGAACGTGACCGATGCCCGCGTCCGGGCGAAATTCGCCGATGCCTGGCAAATCGATGTCAATACCATGGACGATCGGGTCGGTACGCGCATTACCGAAGTGCCTCATCTGGCGCTGGAAGGAAAAATCAAAGCCTATTACATCATGGGGGAAGATCCGCTTCAGACCGAGGCCGATTTGGGTCTGGTTCGCCGCGGTTTTGACGCGCTCGAGTTTGTCGTGGTTCAGGATATCTTTATGACTAAAACCGCCGAAGTCGCAGACGTGCTTTTACCCGCCACCTCCTGGGGAGAACACGGCGGCGTCTTTACCTGTGCAGACAGGGGATTTCAGCGGTTTGGCAAAGCCATCGAGGCCAGCGGCAACGTGAAAAGGGACTGGGAGATTATCAGCCTGCTGGCAAGCGAGATGGGGTATCCGATGCATTATGACTCTGACCAGCAAATCTGGGATGAAATGCGCGAACTTTGTCCGCTCTTTTATGGCGTTACCTACCAGAAAATGGGTGAGATGGGGCACGTTCAGTGGCCATGCCCTACGCTCGATCACCCCGGCACGCCATATCTGTACAAAGAGAATCAGTTCGATACGCCAGACGGTAAGGGCCAGCTGTTCGCCGCCCCCTGGCGAGCGCCTGCCGAAGTCCCGGATGCTGATTACCCTCTGGTGCTCTGTACCGTGCGCGAGGTCGGTCATTACAGCTGTCGTTCGATGACCGGCAACTGTGCCGCGCTGCAAAGCCTGGCAGATGAGCCAGGTCGCGTGCAGATAAGCCCGGCAGATGCGGAAAAACTCGGCATTGCTGAAGGCCAGCTCGTCTGGGTGCGGTCGCGACGCGGGAAAGTGATCACGCGCGCCAGCCTGAGCGAACGTATTAATACAGGTGCGGTGTATATGACCTATCAGTGGTGGATTGGTGCCTGTAACGAACTGACGCAGGATAATCTCGATCCCACATCCAAAACGCCTGAAACCAAATACTGCGCGGTGAATATCGAGGCGATCAACGACCAGCGCTGGGCGGAAGATTACGCCGCTAACGCCTATCAGTCGATGAAGACGCGCCTAATCAGTGCCGTAAACGTATAACTCTCCCGGGGCTCGCAGCGGCGAGCCTTTTTTACAGACCTAAAGATAATGGTGAAAGAACTGGCACCCGGTGTTTTTCTCCCTCTGCCGATGCATGAACTGATGTAATTCGTAATCACTCTGCAAGTCAAACTTCTGCATGACCTTGTACTTATGATTAAAAACCGTTTTGGCATCGATCGTCATCGCTTCGGCAATCTGCTCTATGGCATGGCCTTTTAACAGACGGGCCATTACCCGCGCCTGCTGCGCGGAGAGGGTTTTATGCGGACATTCTGCGCACGACGGTATTTGTGGCGGGCTTGCCCGCTGCTGCACGGCAAGCCAGGCGGCACGCAGCGCGTCGCCGGTGTCGGCGGGCGAAATCCGTCGGGGCAGTAAAAGCATATCGCGATGACAAATCGGCAAAGCGGAAGGCGTAGTCTCTTTGCGATCCACAAAGCCAATCACCAGACGCCTCTTTTGCGCACGGAGTTCGGGTCTGCACACCAGATGCTCCCCATGACATAACGAGAGAATAATGACATCGGCACGCTCACACTGCGCCAGGGTCATATCAGAATGAATTTGAATCGTTTCGTTAAACGCGTTCTGAAAGAGATCGGAAAGTAAATACGCGACACCATGACGAAAATAGACGTCCGGCTCACGAAACAAAATAGTGATCATTATTGTACCCATGTCATAAAGGTCATCGCGTCCCGGATAACTCCCGACGCACAATCAGACTTAGTTGTACTGCATCGTCAGCAGCACTACGCTGCGCAGGCTGCCGGGCATGGGGTGTCCAGCCGCTGAATAGACAAATGCCTGCACCGGCATCGCAGCGGTTCTGTCAGGCAGAACCTGTTGAGTCATGCTTGAACCACTGCCTTTCATTGCACCTGTGCCGGAATCGCGAATTCCGACAGCGACATTCGTCGCCGTTCCGTTATTTTGATAGTAATCGACGCCCGCGATGGGATCCTGATTACCGGTAAACGTCACCGTAACCTGCGAGGTCCCTGCCGGGCAGGCGCTAAACAACAGCGTAAAATTCACCGGCTGCGAAACGGAACCCGCCTGCACCATGTTGCTTGCCTGAATATCGCCAAGATCAACATCCAGCTGGTTAATACCGCCGTTAAACTGGCAAGGCGAGGCGACGATATTTCCCGTCACGTTAAGGTTGACGCGCTCAGCCGCCTGAAGAGAAGCAATCAGTACAGGGGTAAAAAGCCAGCTGTATTTCCAGAGCGTCATATTCTTCGTCCCTATTGATACGTAAGATTTAGCGTGGCTGATGCATTGGCAGTACCCGGCGTGACTTCCGTTTGCGTTTGGTAGTATCGGGCGGTGAGGGGCAATGACTCCTGCCCACCCGTTGAGAGTTTCAGGACGATTCGATTGTTCAGCTCAAGAGGAACATCGTTATACAGAAGCTGCACGCCCACGCCTTTCGCCACCCCTTCATTTCCCTGTCCGGTCAACGCCAGCACGCTGGAGGTTTCAACATCGGGGTTCTGAATACCTGACAGGCTAATATTGATATTTGCCCCTGCATCGCAATCCAGTCCCAGATTCTGGGTGTTCCCCCCCTGCCGGGGGACAGTACCGATAACATCGCTAAACGTGTCGACCAGCACATCGCCAATGGGAAAGGTCAGAGAAGGCGTCATAATCGAACAGGCAACGGGGACGATAGCGTTATTGCCGGTTAAATCTAGTTGCGCGAAGGTCACACCATCTTCCAGACTTTTAAAATAAACCAGCGTGCCGGAAGTGAGAATGCCGCCTTTAACCGGCGCGCTGGAGGTTTTTATCAATTCAATCGTGAACGGTGTGTTCGCTGCCCCGGATGTCATAGGGTTGGTTTTCACATAGGGTACAACCATGTTTCTTAAGGTATCGCGTATACGAATACCTATTCCAGGCACGTTGGTTTCATAGATGCTTTGATTGAGTGCCGACGACAGCGTGAACAGCGCAGGTGCCGTGCTCCATGACCACACCACGTCACACTGATACAACTGATTCGTCGCATTGGACACGTTCGCTGGCGTCGTCGCAATAACGCTCCCCACTGGCGTATCTCGTTGAACGTAGACGGTGCCTATGGTGACAGCAGCGGTCGTATAGCTGTTATTCCAGGTATACCCACAGGCCGCGTTTACGCGGGTCGACCCGACCCAGGCGGTAATCAATAACATCGTGAATAAAACTATTTTCATCATCTTACGCTCTGAATTACTGACAGGAGGCGCTCAGGCGATACAGGCCATTTGAGGCCAACGCCTGAGAAAGAGAGACGTTCGCATCGCACTGGGCTTCCGGTTGTTGGCCCCATTGAGCATGGAGCTGACTTCGCTCCGGCATCCCTGTCAGAAACACCTGCCCGTTATCTCCTGCGATGAAAGTCTGATCGGCAGACTGCCCCGACAGGGTGACCAGCGTCCCAAAGGGAAGCGGCGTTCCATCTTTACGTTTAAGCGTCAACAGAACACGCATTCCAATACTGGTGTCGTAGCGGGCGACGACCATCGCCCCGCGTGTGGGAATAACCGTCTGGCGGGTCAATGTCAGTTCGACATTTTCTGGCAGGGTCTCGGTTAACAACGCCACATCATTTTTCCGGTAGGGGGTAAGGTTGCTGGCTACGGTATAGCCGCGCCAGTCGGTCCGCATCCCGTTCTGGTTTTGAATACTGACCCCTTTCGCGCCCGGCGCTTTCACCAGAACGTTGGTCTCTCCCAGCGCCTGTGAAAGCGTGACGCCGTCCGCATGGGCCACCACCCCACCCTGCACGCCGTAATTGAACCGCTCGCTGTACGGGTCATAGCTGTAACCGGCGTTCACCCCGGCGTAGGTTCCCTTATAGTCGGCATTAAGCATGCCAACGTAACCCGTGCCCTGCGTACTGTATCCTTGCTGGAGGTTCCAGTTGAGCGCGTTAGTCTCAAGCGCGGTTCCATTCAGACCCAGCGTGTGTGTCGTCCCGTTGCTTTTGCTGGTATTCATGCTGTAGCTGACCCACGTTTGTGGCAGGAATTTATCCAGCGGTACGCTAACGTTGATAGCCAACAGACGATCGTGATCGTTTCGCGACGACGATCCTGTGCCTCCGGGACTGCCGTTTTGACTGTCGGTATAGGTCACCCCATAACTGATGCTGCGCCAGTCGTTGTTATATCCCAGGCTTAATGACTGCATCGGCTTTGCCGAATTCCAGTAGTCCTCTTTCACGACACTGAACGAAAGCGATCCGGCCCCACGCCCTAACGACTGGCTCAAGGTCAGCTCTGCGCGATTGCGTCGGCGTTCGATGTCAGGGTTCTTGCTCCCGACAGTATCCAGAACCTCCTGCATTCCGTAGTAACCTCGCGTGGAATAGCGATAACCGGCGACAGAAATGTTCGTACCGGTATGGGTGAAATTCTTACTGTAACGAGCCCGCCAGGATTGCCCCGACGAGGCAGGTTGCGCCTGCGGTGTGGACCATGCCTGAATCACATCAACGGATACGGCCCCCGCATCGCCCATGTTTTTGCCGATCCCAGCCGCCATGGAACGGTACGTGTCCGCCCCCTGGCCGCCGGTATAAACGGTAAAGCCATGCGGCAAGCCATAGATGCCGGTTAGCTGTGCGAACGGCGTTTTCTCTGCGTCACGGTTATACGAACGGTATTGCCCCGCCGTCAGCGCGTATCTGAGCCGACCTTCACGCTGCAGCACCGGCAGCGAGGCGAATGGCACGGTGAAATGCTGTTCGCTGCCGTCGGCCTCTTTCACGGTCACCTCCAGATCGCCCGCGCCGCCGGTTGGATACATATCGCGGATTTCAAACGCACCGGGCGCCACATAGCTCTGGTAAATCTGATAACCGTTCTGGCGAATCACCACCTGCGCCTGAGAGCGGGCTATTCCGCGCACTACCGGCGCATAGCCTTTCATCGACTCCGGCAGCATGTCGTCGTCAGACGCCAGCTGAATGCCGCGAAACGGCATACTGTCGAAGACGTCAGACGGGGCGCTGCTGTCGCCCAGCGTAAGCAGTCCCTTCAGCGGGATGACCGTACGCTGAAGATAGGTGTAGACGGTATCCCACTGGTCCTGGCCGCTCTCGTCCCGGCTCCAGGTACTGTAATTGCGCAACCGCCAGGGCCCGAGGTTGATGCCGGGCCGCAGATTCGCATACTGGCTCTGGACCGTCGCCGCACCGTTTCGCGGCAACGTGGTGGCGCCGCTCAGGCTGTAGTTAAGCAATGCCGCAGCAATACCTTCATCCCACATCGCGGGTGGCACGGCATCCCTCGCCTGTGACTGCATGGCGGCCTGGGGAATGCTGAGGGTCAGCCTCTGCGCTGCAAAATCAAACTCACTCAGCGCCTGCGGTATAGCGTCGAGCCGGGCACAGGCATGCCCCGGCACGACGAGACCCGTAAACAGCGCGGTTTTCACGCCCCACTGCGCCAGTTGTTCCGTGCTCAGACAGGGCGTTAGCGTCGGTGTGCCGTCGGTATTGTTACCGGCGTCAAAAGTGACGTCGGTGGTTTCCTGGAGCTGGTTGTTCAGCACAATGTCAACACGGTAAGTGCCGGGCGGCTGGGTTCCCCTTTCGAAAGCGGACAAATCAACCTGCCCGCCACGAGGATTATCCAGCTCTATCAGCTCGGCATTAAACGTTTCTGAGGCACACTCAAAGGGCGTGGTTAACGCCGGAGTCATGACAACAGCCAGCCATCCAGAGAGTATTTTTCGCTTTCCCATCTCATTATTTTCTTCAACGGGGGAGACCTTTGGCCTACAGACTGGCGCGATGTTCGGCCCCCGTGCTGCCGAAATCGTTGATCAATTTAAAACTGAGCGAACCGCGGGGATGTCCCTTTGGCAGGCTGAAGGATGCCGTTGCGCCGGGTAAGACATAGGTTGCATCCTCAACCTTGTTATTACCGATGCGCACCTCGTTAAAATTCATCACAAACCGCCCTGGATTGGAGACCAGCAGGCGATCCCCGCTCACCTTCCAGGTTAATTTGTCCGCCTCCTCTTCAGGGAGTGATCCCGCTAAACCCGCCGGGCGATAAATTAATTTAATCCGCGTTTTCACGGCTATTTGCAGCGTGTTTTGTTTTTGGCTCGCTGAGGGTATCGCTTTTATATTCAGCCAGAATAAACTCTCTTTTTGTTGCGGTAGCGAATCCGTCATCACAATGCGTTCAACGTTCTGCTGACCTTTATCCAGACGATAAAGCGGTGGCGTGATAATAAACGGCACGTTTTCCGACCCACCGTTTGCGCTTTCCATCCACGACTGAATTAAATAAGCAGCATTGTCCGGATTATTAATATTCAGGGAGGCCTCTTTTTTATGGCCGTCAAATATCACGCGCGTCCCGCCGATAATGACACCTGCGCGAGCGCTGCCGAACAGCGTCGCAAAAATGGCCGTTATACACAGCACATAATGAATAAATCGCATAACAGACCCCGGAGGTCAGACGGAGCCATTACCTGCGCCGTCTGACGGATGACGTGATTAATTGTAAACGACAGAGAAATTGGCCACGGAGTTTGCCGTACCGGCGGTAACTGCCGCAGCCGTGGATTGATACTGCGCGTAGAAATTCAGGGCATTGTCCTGCGTGCTGCTCAGTAAATAACGGTAACCATTGCTTCCGTGCAGCGGGAGATCCGCTTTATCTGCAGACATCAGGTTAATCGCCACGCCGGTTGCCGCATTCAGCGAAGCGTTATCGATGGCAAGCAGGTTCGGGTTAGACGGGTCCGGCGTCCCGTCAAAACGCACCTGTGCCGCATTCACGCCCGGCGGACAGTTCTTCAGGACAATCTGGAAAGGCTTCGCTGCGGCACGTGCGCCCGCCGCGGGGAATTCTGTTTTATAGATATCGCCCAGCGTGACCACCTGATTCTGCGAACCCACGTCGACATCACAGGCGCTGTCCAGGATATTGCCATTAAAATTAACCGTGCCGGCGGCGGCAAAGGCCTGTGACATTGAGACGACGACCGTTGCCGCCACAATGGTTGTGAGCATATTCTTCTTCATTACGCTATTCCTCTATAACTTTATTTATTACCGCTACCGGCTCAGCAGAGTCCGGCTTTATTTTTATCGCGGGTAATACGACGTGGTGCGTTCATAGACCGTGCGTTATTTCTCACGCTTATTTAGAGTAAGATTTGTTTTACACATTCGCTTACCGACTAAGTAAAATCTATAGAGTCACCGCTCGAAACTCAAACACTTTCCCGGTCTAGCTGTGGATCTTCAGTTAACAAAATATAAACATCCTTCCTGCGTTAATTGTTGAGTATTACTTTGGTGATTGCGTGCCGATTTTATTTTATTGACCGTCCTCCTGAGTCCAGCTTTGGACTCTGATACCGAACAGATGTAATTCAAACAGTTAATCCCGCCTGGTGGGCATCAGTCTATTTTTGGACCGATGAGTAATATTCCAGCCAGCGGTAATTTCTAAGATACTTATTTATTTATCACGAGAAAAGTAACTGTGATCGATGAGGTGCCTATGAATACTCGCCTGTCTGCCGGGTTAGCAGAGAAAAAAACGCCCGTGCTGGCGTTAAAACCCTTTAGCGATATTGAGACATTACTGACACACATACTGCCCTTTGCCGAGAGAATGGTTATCTCACGGGGCGATATCGTCAATTATTATAGCGATGAGACGCAGCAGTGCCTCCTCCTCCTGAATGGCAGCGTGGCCCTGCACCGACGCGGTGATGGCATTGTGCTGAATTCAGAATCCTCGCCTTTTTTACTGGGCGTGAGCAGCCAGCTGGCGACGGAACATCTGTATGTAAGAGCGCTGGAAACCAGTGAAATTGCCCGTTTGCCGCTCGACTGTTTTAACCGGATTGTGGCGGAAGATAACCTGTGGGAAAATTTCGCCCGGCTTCTGGTGTATACCGCATCGCGGGTATATGAGCACTGCGCGCTCATATCACAAATGTCCGCGTACGATATTATTCGTTTCCAGCTGGTTGAACTGATGCAGGAGCATGACGCTATTCGCAACAACATTACTGCAGCGGCTTATATCAAGAGCAGAACCTACCTTTCGCGCAGCGGCATTATGCGCATCCTTGCCGAGCTGCGCACCGGGGGATACATTACCATGCATCGCGGTATATTGATTGAGATCAACCGACTACCCTTGCGCTACTGACGTTGCGGGGAAATGACGCTCAGGATTTTCTGGTCTTTTCCAACTGGCACTATAATTAGGGCGAAAGGAAGGTTTTTATTATTTTGAGGTGAATATGTCTACGTCAGGAACGCCTCCCGGCGCGACGCATCGCGGCTCGCCCTGGTCTCAGGAACTTATTACGCATCTCGCGCCCTACGCTTCCATTCGCCGCGTTGAGCGCGGGGAACGGTTAAACCTGGAGGTGAACGGACAGGGAATGTGCTATTTAATTATTGAAGGCAGCGTCGCCATATACCGCAGCTCGGACAATATGTTGTTATCGACCTCCACCAGCCCCGGCGTGTTTGGGCTGGCAAATCTTACCGACGTCTATTTTGACGATTATCTCAAAACCCTTAAACCCTGCACCATAGGCTTTATCGATACGCAAACGGCCAATACGGTCATTAAAGAGAAGGGACTGTGGAAGCTGGTCTCGGATCATTTAATGGTCATCTATGACCGTCTCTATCACCATATTATGCCCCGCGGGGCGGCAACCGCCTACGATATGGTGCGACAGCAGCTCTTTGAGTTAATGAACGAAGAAGAGAGTTTTCGCCACGACATCACCGCCGAACGCTATATCAGGGATAAAACACATCTTTCACGCAGCGGGGTGATGCGCATTCTGGCGGATCTTAAAGCGGGGGGCTATGTCGAGATGGAAGATGGCGTGCTGATGAAAATTCATAAGCTTCCGGAGAAATACTGAGCATAAAAAAGACCGCACAGGCGGCCTTTTCCGGGATGACAGATTGCTCTGTTATCAATGGACATGAACACCCAACCGCCAGGCGAAGTAGATCTCTTCTTTCAGTTCATTTGAAGAGAGCGTAAGCAGATCGGCAAATTCCAGTTCAAGCTGTTTAAGCTTTTTCAGGTACTGCGCCGGTGACAAATTGCTCTTATCGCGACGTAAAAATTCAATGGCAAGTGTGGTTGGGTTTAAATCGGTATCCATGTTGTCCTCTCTTTTGTACAAAACCCAACCAGTATAACACCTTTCGCTGGCTAATTTTTGACCAAAAGCAACTCAGAACGATGATATTTGTCTTTTACACCACGGCGGTCGTCAAACGGGACGAACAGCACAGGCGATCCTGCTCGTCAAAGATGTCAATCTGCCACACCTGATGACGCCCGCCCGCGTGCAGCGCCCGGCAAACGCCGCGCACCCGTCCGCTGCGGACGGAGCGAATATGGTTGGCGTTAACCTCAAGCCCAACCACTTTCTGCTCCCCCTGTGTGCAGAGATAACCCGCCACCGAGCCCAGCGTTTCAGCCAGTACCACGGACGCTCCTCCGTGCAGCAGACCAAACGGCTGATGCGTCCGGCTGTCAACGGGCATCGTCGCTTCAAGACTGTCTTCACCAATACGGCTAAACTGAATATCCAGCAGACCCACCATATTGCCTTCGCCCATCACGTTAAGTGCCTCAAGCGTTACTGCACGTTTCCAGATCATCCCATCATCTCCAGTAATGCCTGTAATGGATGGCGCACCCCGCTGCCTTCGACCCGCTTCACCTGGCTACGACAGGAGTACCCCGTCGCCAGACAGCGATTTCGCGGCAGACGTTGCATCGCCTGTTGCCAGGACAGCGCGTAAATACCCAGCGAATTGGCATGGTTTTTTACCTCGTGACCGTAGGTCCCCGCCATGCCACAGCAGCCCACGCTGACGCTTTCCAGCCTGGCGCCAAAGCGTGCAAAGATAGCGGCCCACTGCGAAGCCGCGCCCGGCAGCGCGGTGACTTCCGTACAGTGGCCAAACAGGTACCAGGACTCTCCGCTCAGCTCTTTCTCTTCGGCGTGTTGCAGGGCGGCTGGCAGCCATTCATGCACTAGCATGACGTGAAAATCGCCGCGTTTTTCACCCAGCGTCTGCTTATATTCGTCGCGATAGCACAGCACCAGCGCGGGATCGACCCCTACCATTGGCATACCCAGTTTCGCCACGCGATTGAGGAAATCAGCCGTTTTTTGCGCGGTTTTCGCGAAGCGGCTCAGGAAGCCCTTAATATGCTGCGCTTTGCCGTTTGGCGAGAATGGCAGCACCACAGGATGATATCCCACGCGCTCAACCAGACGGACAAAATCTGCGACGACCTGCGCATCGTAATAGCTGGTAAACGGATCCTGAACCACCAGAACCGTTTTCGCTTTTTGCTCGTCGCTCAGGGTTTCAAGCTTTTCGAGGGTCATATTCGCCGAACGGTGACCCACCAGTTCCCGCTGGAGCGACGGCGTGGACAGCAACGGCAGATCCACCATCCCGATATGCTTTTCAGAGAGTCTGCGCACCAGCGGCTGGTTTATAAAGAAGTTGAAGGTCTTCGGCGCTCGCGCCATCAGCGGGGCGTAGCTCTCGACGGTCGCCACCAGGTGATCGCGCACGGGGCGCAGATAACGCGAATGGTAGAGCTGTAAGAAGCGTGAGCGGAAATCCGGCACATCGATTTTAATCGGGCACTGCGTGGAGCAGGCCTTACAGGCCAGACACCCTGACATCGCCTCTTTCACTTCGTGCGAAAAATCATACTCGCCTTTGCTGGCGTGCCAGCTGTTACGCGAGCGCTCGATCAGCGTGCGCAGGCTGGCGCGTTTTTCGGGCAGGTCATGTTCAAGCTTCAGCGGATCGACACCGCGATCGGCCAGCAAACGCAGCCATTCACGCACCAGCGTCGCGCGCCCTTTGGGCGAGTGAATACGGTTGCTGGTGATTTTCATCGACGGGCACATCGGGCTTTTCACGTCGAAATTAAAGCACAGGCCATTGCCGTTACACTCCATGGCGCCACGCCAGGACGAACGTACCGCAATCGGAATTTGTCGGTCAAAGGTGCCCCGCTTCACGGCATCGACCTGCATCATCGGTGCGTCGAGGCCCGCTGGTGGACAAATCTTGCCCGGATTCAGACGGTTATTTGGGTCAAAGGCGGCTTTAATTTTACGCAGCTCGCCAAAAAGTTGCTCGCCGAAAAAGGCCGGGCTGTATTGTGCCCGGAAGCCTTTGCCGTGTTCTCCCCAGAGCAGGCCGCCGTATTTAGCCGTTAATGCCACCACATCGTCGGAGATCTGCTTCATCAGGATCTCCTGCTGCGGATCGCACATATCCAGCGCCGGACGCACGTGGAGCACGCCGGCATCGACATGACCAAACATGCCATAGCTCAGGCCATGACCGTCGAGCAGCGCACGAAACTCAACGATATAATCGGCCAGATGCTCCGGCGGCACGCAGGTATCTTCCGCAAACGGGATCGGCTTTGCCGCACCTTTCGCATTGCCCAACAGGCCGACCGCTTTTTTACGCATGGCATAGATACGCTCGATGCCGGACAGATCGCTGCACAGCTGCCAGCCGATCACACCGCCTTCCCCCAGGGCAATCAGCTCATCCAGCCGCTGACAGAGCATGGACACCTGGCGTTCAATCAGTTCCTCATCGTCGCCAGCAAACTCGACGATGTTTAAGCCCAGCATCTCTTTATCGGGCACGTCGGTAATCAGTTCGCTGACCGAATGCCAGACGATGTCTTCCCGGGCCAGATTTAGCACTTTGGAATCCACCGTCTCCACCGACAGGGCCCGCGCCTCCACCATAAACGGCGCGTTACGCAATGCCGAGTCGAAAGAGTTGTACTTCACATTAACCAGACGACGGACCTTGGGCAGGCGGGTGATATCCAGACGCGCTTCGGTGATAAAGGCCAGCGTCCCTTCAGAGCCGGTGAGAATACGCGTCAGGTCGAATTCGCTGAGGTCGTCATTATAAACATGACGCAAATCGTACCCGGTCAGGAAACGGTTAAGCTTAGGGAAATGATCGAGAATAAGCTGGCGGTTATCGCGGCAGCTTTCAAGGACAGTCCGATAGATGCGCCCGGACGTGGTGCTTTCGCTGGCCAGCGTTTCGGCCAGCGCCACGGGCATCGGTCGCGTATCGAGAATATCGCCCCCCAGCAGAACCGCCCGCACGCCCATCACATGATCGGAGGTTTTACCGTAAACCAGCGAACCCTGGCCCGAGGCATCGGTGTTTATCATCCCGCCAAGCGTCGCACGGTTACTGGTTGAGAGCTCCGGCGCGAAGAAGTAGCCGTAAGGCTTGAGGAACTGATTCAGCTGATCTTTGATGACCCCCGCTTCGACGCGTACCCAGCCCTCTTCCGGGTTGATTTCGATGATCGCATTCATATAACGGGACATATCGATGATAATGCCCTGATTCAGCGCCTGACCGTTGGTGCCGGTGCCCCCGCCGCGAGGGGTAAATATCAGCGAAGCGAAGCGCTCCTGCGCGGCCAGTTGGGCGATGAGCGCGACATCCGCAGTCGAACGAGGAAAAACGACGGCATCGGGGAGTAACTGATAGATACTGTTGTCGGTCGCCATGGTGAGCCTGTCGGCATAACTTGTGGCGGTATCACCCGTAAAACCCTGCTGCTCCAGTGCCTGCAAAAAATTGAGCACCAGCTGTACTACGCCCGGTGCCTGAGAAATCTGTGGGATCATTACTGTCGACCCTAATAGTAGTTGTAGATAATCGTTTGCGTTGTGTCTGAAAAGTTGTATCACATTTTTTTCTTACGCGCTCTGCTGAATTACGGGCAGAATTCGTCTGTCAAAAATCGCCGAAATCACTAATGATAAGAGGGACGCGGTTTTTTGTTTCTGCCAGCGCGGCTGGTATTCATTCAAGGTAAATTTCATTTATGGTCAATCTTCGTCAGCCCAGGGATGTTGCGCAAATTTTGCTGTCGGTGCTGTTTTTAGCCATCATGATCATTGCGTGTCTATGGATTGTTCGCCCCTTTGTCCTGGGGTTCGCGTGGGCCGGTACGGTCGTCGTCGCCACCTGGCCGTTGCTGTTGCGTTTACAGCGGGTGCTTTTTGGCCGCCGCGGGCTGGCGGTGCTGGTGATGACGCTCTTGCTCTTCCTGGTCTTTATCATTCCTATTGCCCTGCTGGTCAACAGCCTTGTCGACAACAGCGGCCCGGTAATTCGCTCTATCACCAGCGGAGAAATGACCGTGCCGGATCTGGCGTGGCTGAACAGCATTCCGGTTGTTGGCGCTAAGCTTTACAGCGGCTGGCACAGCCTGCTGGAAATGGGCGGCAGCGCCATCATGGCAAAGGTACGTCCCTACATCGGCACCACCACCACCTGGTTTGTCGGCCAGGCGGCGCACATTGGCCGCTTTATGATGCACTGCGTGCTGATGCTGCTCTTTAGCGCCCTGCTTTACTGGCGCGGTGAGCAGGTGGCGCTGGGCGTACGGCATTTTGCTACCCGTCTTGCGGGCACGCGCGGGGACGCAGCGGTTCTGCTGGCCGCGCAGGCAGTCCGTGCGGTCGCGCTGGGCGTGGTGGTGACGGCGCTGGTCCAGGCGGTAATGGGCGGCATTGGGCTGGCTATCTCTGGCGTGCCCTATGCCACGATCTTAACCGTGATTATGATCCTGACCTGCCTGGCACAGCTTGGCCCTTTGCTGGTCCTGGTGCCGAGTATTATCTGGCTATACTGGAGCGGCGATACCACCTGGGGAACCGTGCTGCTGGTATGGAGCTGCGTGGTGGGCACCATGGATAACGTGATTCGCCCTGTGTTGATTCGCATGGGCGCCGATCTGCCGTTAATTCTTATTCTTTCCGGCGTGATTGGCGGATTGATCGCCTTTGGCATGATCGGACTGTTTATTGGCCCGGTGCTGTTGGCCGTCACCTGGCGTCTCTTCTCTGCCTGGGTACACGAAATCCCACCGCCAGCAACCGACCCGGATGTCATCATCAGCGAACTGGAAACGCTGGAAGAGATTAACAAACCGTAAACGCTGCGCGGCCGGGCAAGATTGTAGTGCCCGGCCGCGAATACTTAAGCCTGACTAATCAATTTATTCTCTGCACACTGGTCAGACCCCCTGTATTGTCCCTGCTCCCTCTTTAAACCTCTCAGAATCGTAACGCCTCTTAAACTATTGAGACGAATCTGATCGACGCAAAAAGTTAGCATGCCTACTATTAGGACACGGTTATAAATCAACACCTTGATTTATAAGCATGGAAATCCCCTGAGTGAAACAACGAATTGCTGTGTGTAGTCTTTGCCCATCTCCCACGATGGGCTTTTTTTTATCCTGATTATTCCTTCGCGATCTCACAGGTACTCAGCATTCGCCAGTCATCAGGGAGCACGCGTGTTTCGCCTGTGACCTTCACGGTGACGGTAGCGCGAATATCCGCCGATGAGGCCCCGACCTGCAGCTCAAACTCGCCCGGTTCCACGATACGTTTCCCCTTCCGACACGTGAAGTTAAAGAGGTCTACCGGCAGGGTAAAGGTCAGCGTTTGCCGTTCCCCGGGTGACAACGTGACGCGCTGGAAAGCTTTTAGCTCCTGCAACGGGCGCACCTGGGTCGCGACCTTATCGCGCACATAGATCTGAACGACCTCACTGCCGCTGCGCTCCCCTACGTTTTTCACCGTCACGCTTAAGGTCACCTCACCGTCTATGGCGACGCTCTCCTGATGAAGCCGTGGCGCCTGCCAGTCGAAGCGAGTCCAGCCCAGGCCGTAACCAAAGGGATAGCGGGCGCCGAAGTGGAAAGCAAACGGCGTGCCGCCGCTCTTGAGCTTGTGGTTGTAATAATAGGGCATGGCGCCTGCGCTTTTCGGTACGCTGACCACCAGACGCCCCTGAGGCTCGGCGCGCCCGGTCAACACATCGGCAATCGCCCAGCCGCCCTCCTGTCCTGGCGCCCAGGCCAGCATAAGCGCGGCGACCTTGTCTTCCAGCCCTTGCAGGCTGTAGGGCCGCCCGCCGGTCATCACCACGACGACCGGTTTGCCCGTCTCGACAAGGGCGTGCAAGAGCTGCTGCTGAACACCCGGCAGATTCAGGCTGTCGGTATCCGAGCCTTCACCGACCGTCCCACTCTGGAACAGACCGGCCAGGTCCCCCACGCAGGCGATAACCACCTCGCTCTCCTGTGCCGCTCGCACGGCCTCAGGTATCAAGTGCGTATCGAAGGAGACCGGCGAATGCTGCATCGGTTTCCCTGCGCTGTCACCCGGGAAGACCGGCGCGCCCGCCATGCGTTTTTCAATAATATGGCAGCCTTTGGCGTAGCGAATGTGCGCCTCCCCGAAAGCCTGCTGCAGGGCCGCCAGCGGCGTGGTGACCTGCGAGGTTTCATCCAGCATATCGCTGATGATGAGATGCACCGGAAAACTATAACCACTCAGCAGCGCCAGCGGATCGTCAGCCGTTGGGCCGACCACCGCAACGCGCCGGGTCGTGGAGAGCGGCAGGATACCGTTATTTTCCAGCAAGGTGATCGAGCGGGTGGCGACCTCACGGGCTACCTGTCGCGTTTCGCTGTTCTGTAAGTCGATTGCATCTTCATCGGCATACGGATGCTCAAAGAGGCCAAGACGAAATTTTTCCGTCAGCACGCGCGCGACTATCTCATCAATTTTGCTCATGGCAATCAGCCCGCGCTCTACGGCCTCGCCCAGATGACGGGCGCAGTCGTCTTTTGGTAATTCCACGTCCAGGCCCGCGTTAAAGGCCAGCGCGGCAGATTCCGCGGCATCGTGAGAGATACCATGATGCTGATGGAGCAGGCTTACGCCGCCGTAATCCGCGACGATGATGCCGTCAAATCCCCACTGCTCGCGCAAAACCGTGGTGAGCAGGAAGCTGTCGCTGTGCCCCGGCTGGTTATCAATGTCGTGATACGCTGGCATGACCGAGCCGGCGTTTGCCAGCTTCACCGCCATTTCGAACGGCAGCAGGAAGGTGTCGTTTAGCTCAGAAAAACCCAGATGCACCGGGGCATGGTTACGCGCCCCTTCGCTGAATGAGTGGCCGACATAATGCTTCAGCGTCGCCAGTAAATCGCGCCGTTCACCCTGTAAGCCTTTCACATACGCGGTGGCCATCACCCCCACCAGCCACGGGTCTTCGCCAAAGGTCTCTTCCGTGCGCCCCCATCGGACGTCACGCGACACGTCGAGCACCGGCGCAAGCCCCTGCTGACATCCGACGGAGCGCGCTTCGGCCCCAATCTTTTGCGCAGCCCGTTCCACCAGCTGCGGGTCCCACGTCGAACCATAGTTCAATGAAGACGGAAACAGCGTCGCATCCCGGGCCAACAGCCCGACCAGACACTCCTCATGAAACAGCGCCGGGATCCCCAGCCGCGTCTGTTCCATCATGGTCCGTTGCAGACGGTTCGCCGCCCGTACCCCGGTATGAGCATCCACAATATGCGTACCTAACGGGCGAGTGATTTGACCCACGCCCAGCTTCAGCCGTTCGCTTAAGGCCGCCTGCGCGCTCACGCCGGCAAACTCATCGCTTAAATCGCTGCGTTCGCGGTGATGCCCTTCTTCATCGAGGATTAACCAGTACGCATGCATCTGCGCAAACTTCTCTTCAGGGGTCATGCGCGCCAGTAAATCATCGACACGTTCCTGAACGGGACGCCCCGCGTCCTTATAAATAGCCGTCATGTCGTTACTCCTGTAGTGGGGAATGAACTGCCGGACGCATCTGTCCTGCGTCAGTACGCGCCTCGCGTTTGCTGGCCAGCTCGCGGGCGATGGTGTCTACCAGACGGCTGTTGAGTTTGTAAATGGTGAGCAACGCCACCATGCACAGGAACAGCGCGCAGGGGATCAGCGTAAAGAGGGCATTGATGGTGGTCAGTACCTGAGGTGTCTGAAGATCCTGACCGGGCATATAATCCATCATGCCCAGTACCCAGCCGACCACGGCCCCACCCAGCGCGAGGCCGAATTTAATGGCAAAGAGCGCGGTCGAGAAGACCAGACCGTCCAGGCGGCGGCCGCTGCGATGCTCTTCGTAATCCACCACGTCTGAAAACATCGTCCACTGTAGCGGCGTGGTCAGGTTCTGGATAAAGCTAAAGACAATGTTCAGGCCAAGAATCAGCCAGATTTGCGTGGGGGGCAGGAAGAAAATCAGCGCGCCAAAAATGACAAAGGAAATAATGGTCCACTGATAGGCGCGAACGCGGTCAAATTTCCCCAGCAGATGCTCGGATAATAATGCCCCGGTCAGAGAGGCAATCATGCCGGAGACAATAAACATAAAGACCAGTTCCGGGCGCAGCAGAACATATTTCACATAATACATCGTCGCCGAACCGCGGGTGACCACGGCGGTCAGCAGTAAAATATTAAACAGGAAGACAATACGCCACTGGCTATTCCCCGCCAGCAATTTTAAATCAGTCAACATTGAGCCGGAGGTGTCGCTACGTGGGGAATAACGTTCGCGGGTCATCATAAAGCAGCAGAAGAATAAGATAATGCCTAACAGCCCCATTAAGCTCATGGCATAAAAATAGCCTTTCTGCACATTACCCTGGCCTAAATGCGAGACCAGCGGTAAAGCAATGACCGTCACAATCAGGCCGCCAATAAAGGACAAACCAAATCGCCATGACTGTAAGGAGTGACGTTCCCGGGGATCCTGGGTGAGTGCGCCAGGCATCGCGCAATAGGGTACATTAATCGCGGAATAGATCAGGCTCAGAATGGCATAGGTGACGCAGGCATAAATAATCTTCCCTGTTTCACCGACGTCCGGAACGTAAAAGGTAATCAGGCAACTGGCGCCAAACGGAATGGCAAACCACAGCAGCCACGGGCGAAACCGTCCATGTCGGGTTTGGGTGCGATCCACCAGCGCGCCAATACAGGGATCGACAAAGGCATCAATAACCCGCACCACCAGAAACATGGTGCCCATTATCGCAGCCGGAAGACCAAACACATCGGTATAAAAATACGCGAGAAATAAGGTTGCGGTTTGCCAGACCAGCGCACTTGCCATATCACCTAAGCCATAGCCTATTTTATCTTGAGTACGCAATACAGAGGAGATTGTCATTTTTTATATGCCTTTTATCAGGTTAAAACGTATTTCAACCAGTTGCGCACGGTCCAGAATAATGCGCAGTGAAGGCACAAGTATTAGCGTCTCTTTTCAGGCTAACAATTGTCTAAATGACCAGGTGAATTATGATATTTGGTTATTTACGTTAATTGTGACGGAGCGCAAAAAGCGGGGAGCAATAGCCTGGGCTCCCCTTTTTTGCAGATGTGTGGACGGCAGGGTAGCTATTCACTCCTGCCAGGCGAGACGTTTACCTAATCCATCGAATAAATGAAGATGTTTTTCATCGACGCTGACGGTAATTGAACTGCGCGGCGGATAATCCAGCTGCTGAAAAGATTTAAAGCACAACGTACTCTCCTCCAGGTTGCACCACACCAGCGTTGAATCCCCCTGCAGCTCGCACAACCGGGTGGTAACCTGGCAACTAAAAGCGCCCGTTTCATCCGGCTTAATATGCTCAGGCCGGATGGCGACAAACAGCGCATCGTCTTCTGCCAGGCCCGACGGCGCCTTTGTTGGCTGAAAGCTTACATGGGGAGTGATAACAATACGCCCCGCTTTCCAGCGTGCAGGAAGCACGTTAATTTTTGGCGTACCGATAAACTGCGCGACAAACAGATTCGCGGGCTGATTATAGAGATCCAGCGGGGTGCCCGACTGCTCAATCTTGCCTTTGTACATCACCACAATCCGATCGGCCAGCGTCATGGCCTCGACCTGATCGTGGGTGACATACACCATGGTGTTTTTGAGCTGGGCATGCAGCTCCTGGATCTCCTGACGCATCTCCACGCGCAGTGCCGCATCAAGATTCGATAAAGGTTCATCAAATAAAAAGAGGGCCGGCTGCTGGACGATCGAACGTCCGATAGCCACGCGCTGGCGCTGTCCGCCGGAGAGCTGCTGCGGCAGGCGATCCAGTAATGTCTCCAGTTGCAGCATGCTTGCCGCCTCGGTGATGCGACGTTCAATCTCCTCCGGCGGGGTTTTCAGATTCTTCAGGCCAAAAGCCAGATTCCCGCGCACCGTCATGTGGGGATAGAGCGCATAGGACTGAAAGACCATCGACAGGCTTCGTTTACCGGCAGCAAGATGCGTCACGTCCTCCTCCCCCATGTACAGGCTCCCGCCATCGGGTTCTTCCAGCCCGGCGATAATGCGCAACAGCGTCGATTTTCCGCAGCCGGAGGGCCCCACCAGTACGATAAATTCACCGGAGGCGATCTCCAGCGACAGATTTTCGATGATGGTGTTTTTGTCGTACTGCTTGTGAATGTTTTTTAAGATCAGGCCTGCCATAGTCGATGTCCTTATCCTGTTCTGCGTGTGCGTCTGTGTGAGCGTGACATTCCTCTCTGTACGAATGCCGCTCGCGTGATATTCGGTCAGTTCCCTGTCTCTGCCTCCGCGCACCCCCCGTCAGGCTGAAGCTCTGCTGATAAGCTGATACTCCAGCTCGCAGTGGGTCACCGGCCCTTTTTGCAGAAGGATCTGCGCCGCCAGTTGGCCCTTTTTCACAGCATCCTGCGCGATCGTGGTCAGGCCAATGCCCTGCACCTCCGGCAACGTATTATCGAATCCGGTCACCGCCACATGCTGCGGAATGGCGATGTGGTGGTCTAAACAGTACTGAATTGCGCCTGCGGCAAAGCGATCGGACAGACAGATCAGCGCCGTAATCTCAGGATGCGCGCTCAACAGTGCCCCGGCTGCACGGGCGCCATTTTCCTCATCGTGTTGCGTCTCGTACAGCCAGCACTGCTCAAGCGGAATACCCTGGGTAAAGAGGGTTTCCTGACAGGCATTCACGCGGGTTAGCATGAGATCGTTATCGCCGCACCGTGGCTCACTGAGCCGGCTTTCGCCCGCCGCCGCTGTCGATGAGGGGAAGGCAATAATGCCAAAATGCCGATGGCCCTTTTCCACCAGATACAGGCACAGGTCGCGCATGGCGCGGCTATTATCGATAGAGACGCTGCTGTACCAGGGCAGCGAGAAATCGAGCGTCACGATGGGGATCCGCCGTCCAAACGCTTGCTGGATGACCCGCTCATTGTTGTACGTCGCATTCAGAATGTATCCATCGACCAGGGTCGTCACGGGCGCGGTGTGGTTCTCTTTTTCGCCGTTTAGCGGTATTAACACCAGGTTAGTCCGCTGTTTTTCACACTCCATCGCGATCCCGCGCATCAAATTAATATCGTGCCGATCGATGAAGACATAGCTCATCGGATCGTTAAAGATGACGCCAATCGCGTCAGCCTGGCCTGTCCTCAGCGCACGGGCCAGTTTATCCGGCCCCTGAAACCCCACCTCCTGTGCGCGAGCGAAGATCTTCTCCCGGAGCTCTTCAGAGAGCTTTTCCGGGTTATTCCACGCGTTCGATACGGTGGTGTGGGAAATGCCCATCTGCTTCGCCAGCGACTTAGTGGTAATTTTGCCGTCATTTTTCATGAAGTTAGTTTTCTCGGTAGCCTGCATCGACAAGGTGCGTTACAGGAAATCTTACTGGTCTTTGTGGCTACGTTGAAGCAAGTTTAACGTTAAACATAAATCGTTTTGTGAGTTGTTTAACGTTAAACAAAAAAGCAGGGTGTTAGCGTACGTTTCGTTCAATACCTGAGCAACGTGCTCATCGGTAACACTGTGAAGGAGAACATTGTGAACGTGGAAAGACTCGCCCGATGGACAGCCCCGTTGGCCTGCGCCCTGTTTCTGACAGGCTGTGGGCCGGATGAAAAGTCAGCCGTCCCACTGCCAGCAAAGGCCATTACCCTGTGGGTCGCGCCAAATGAAAACGAAGAAGCGTTCTGGAACAAAATGGTTACCGAATGGAATCGCGATCCCGCCCATACCCCGGTGACCTTCTCGCCCATTCCTGCGGCTGGCAGTTCTGAAGAGGCCATCATGAATGCCCTCGCCTCCGGCACCGAGCCGGATATGTCCAGCAACATTTTCACCGGCTTCGCCAGCCAGCTTGGCGAGCTTGGACAACTGGAAGATTTCGCGACGCTGCCCGGTTTTGCCACGCTTGTCACCTCGCGCGCAATGGAGAGCCTTCTCCCGGCATGGAAAATAAACGGGCAACAAACCGTGTTACCGCTTTATATCAACCCTGTCGTGTGGTGGTGGCGTGGCGATCTGCTCAGGCAGTATGGTTACGAGAGCCCCCCTGACACCTACGATGAACTCTACCGCCTGGCAGAACGTCGGGCAGCGGATAACGGCGGCTATACCATTCAGATGACCTACGGAAAAAACTGGTGGGAGCGTTGGTTTGATCTTATCCCCCTGTTTTACGCCGCCGGGGAGGGCAAACCCTATATCGAAAATAACCAGGCGCGCTTTGACAACCCTACCGGCAAGGCCGTGGTCACGTTTATGGGGAAGGTCTTCCACAACAAGTGGTCAAGCTATGACTTCACCTCAGCGGACGATCCTCTTGCCAGCGGTCAGGTCCTGGCGTCCACGCGCGGTCCATGGGATATCGCCCGCTACCGGACGCAATATCCAGACGTGTTAAAGCATATTCTTATCGGCCCGATGTTGACCCAGCAGGGCAAAGCGCATCCGTACACCTTTGGCGACAGCAAAGGCGTGGTGATTTTCAAATCCAGCCAGCATAAAGAAGAGGCCTGGGCGTTTATTCAGTGGGTGTACGGCAACGTACAACACGACCTCAGCTGGCTTGAGTTGACCGGGATGCCCCCCGCCCGCGCCGACCTGCTCAGCAACCCCGTTTTCGTCGACTATTTCACGAAAAACCCGTTAGAAAAAGCGATTGCCTCGTACGTGGACGTTGCGCTGCCGCCTGCCGTTACCACAAAAACCAGCGACGTTCAGCGCAGCATGACGCAGATGCTTGAGCAGGTGATATTCAAAAAATCGACACCTGAAGAGGCAGTGACGCAATCCGCGGCAGACGTTAACGCCCTTCTCAAGCCATAAGAGATGAACATGTTGGGACACGAAGCACGTACCGGAGGCCTTCTGGCCTCCCTCTGGCTGGGATATTCATCGGTATTCTGGTTTTATCCGCTGATCTGGCTGGCCTTGTTAAGCGTTACGCAGTGGCAGTTTATCGGCGTGCCCGTCTGGTCCGGGCTCAGTAATGTGCGGGAGGTCTTTCAGGATCCCCTGTTCTGGCAGTCGATGTGGAACGTCTGCCGGTTTTTATGTTACTACCTTCCTCTGGTGTTGCTGGCCTCGCTGTTATTTGCCGCAGGGTTAAAAAAGCTGCGCGTTGGCAACGGGTTTATCGCACTGAGTTTTTTACTGGCCAATATCTCCTCCGGCGTGGCCTATTCCATCGTCTTTTCAAAATTGTTCAGCGAATTTGGCCCGCTTAATGCCTTGCTACGAGAGGCCTTTGGCCTCTCCGTTCCCTGGTTTACCGATCCCGACTGCGCCATGCTGTCGATTGCCCTGATTGTCACCTGGAAATTTGTCGGCTATTACGGGCTAATCCTCTATTCGGGCATGATGGCCATTCCCGAAGATATCTACGCTGCCGCCCGTCTGGACAAAGCTGGCAGGTTCAAACAGACATGGTCCATCACCTTACCGATGATGAATCCACAATGGATCATGGTGACGGTGCTGGCCATCACCGTCGCCTTCAGCATTTTCACCGAACCCTATTTAATTACCGGCGGAGGCCCGCTCAACAGCACCACCAGCCCAATGGTCGTGATGTACGAGGTCGCCTTTCAAAAGATGAGGCCGAATCTGGCCGCGACGATGTCGATTATCGTGGCGGCGAGCAGCTTCCTGATGATTTGGCTCTTCAGGCGGTTTTGCGAAAAAAACATCGAGATTGTTTAAATGAAAAAACATTCCGTCTCCAGTCTGCTTATCCATCTGGCCATGTTCTTGCTGGCGTTAACCTGGCTTTATCCCTTTATCTGGATGGTGCTCTCTTCGCTTAAACCGACGGCGAATATTTACACCGATTCACTCTTTTCCGGCCCGCTGACGCTGGAAAATTACGCGTTTCTGTTCGATAACAGCCAGCGTGCCGATAAGCCTTTTTTGCGCACCCTCCTGAATTCGCTTTTTGTCTCCTTCACTATCACCGCAAGCGTGACCCTGAGCTCCGTTCTGGTGGGTTATGCGGTGGCGAAAACGCGATTCCCGGGCCTTGGGGCGTTTAAAAATTTGATCATCGTGCAGATGGTTTTTCCGGCGTTTATGTTCGTGATCCCGCAGTTTATTTTAATGCGCGAGCTGGGGTTAATTAACAGCTACAGCGCCATGATCCTGCCTTACGCCATGGGCGCATGGGGGATCTTTATGGTCTCGCAGAGTTTTAAAGGCACGCCGAATGATTATCTTTTTGCTGCCCGTCTTGACCGGGCGGGGTTATGGGGCATTTTACGCCACGTCATGATGCCGCTAAATAAATCTATCCTCGCCATCGTGGCGCTTTTTACCTTTTCCAGCGCCTGGGATAATTTTCTCTGGCCGCTCATCGTTATGCGCGATGCCAATAAAATGCCCTTTTCCGTTCTGCTCGCCACCTTCAGTCAATCCTACGGCGTCTGGCTCGGCCCGGTGCTGGCAGGCTCGGTCGTCCAGATGCTGCCGGTCGTGGTGCTGTTTATTCTGTTTCGCAAATATTTCCTCGCCGGTATGTCGTTATCACTGAAATAAGGAGCCGATAAATGAACCCAGGATGGTGGCAAAAAAGCGTTTTTTATCAAGTCTATTTACCCTCTTTCTTTGACGGGAATGACGACGGACTCGGCGATTTTCCAGGCCTTATCAGTAAGGTTGATTATCTCGCCTCGTTGGGGATCGGCGGGCTGTGGATCACCCCTTTTTACCCTTCTCCGCTGGTGGATAATGGCTATGACATCAGCGATTACTGCAACGTCGATCCGCGCTTTGGCACGCTGGACGATTTCCGGCAGCTGGTGAGCGCGTGTCATCAAAAAGGGATCAAAATTGTCATCGATTTAGTGCTCAACCATGTGTCAACCGCCCATCCCTGGTTTCAGGATGCCTGGAACACGCCCGCCAGCCCGTACCGTGACTTTTTTCTTTTTACCTCCACGCCCAATAACTGGCAGGCCTTTTTCTCGGGCAGCGCATGGGAAAAAGAGCCGGACACCGGACAGTATTACTATCATAAGTTTGCCCCGGAACAGGCGGATCTCAACTGGGGTAACCCCGACGTTGAAGCGCATATCTTAACGGTAATCGATTTCTGGATAGCGCTGGGAGTGGACGGTTTTCGCTTCGACGTGATTAATTTTCTGACAACGGACGGCATCGGGCAGGACAATCCTTCTGCAGATGGCCAACAGATTCACGCTCACGATATTAACCAGCCGGCTATCTTGCCCACGTTACGCCGTCTCTGTCGCTCTATTCGCCAGCGAGGTGAGTTTTTCCTGATCGGTGAAGTGGGTAGCGATGACCTTGAAGTTATCAGCCGCTATCAGGCGGCGGATCTGATGGACGTTGTGTTTAACTTCAACCTCGGCAGCCTTAAAACCTTTCACGTCGACACGCTTTTTGCTGAGCTTCAGGCCATGAGGCAGAAACAATCCGGCTTACCGACGCTCTTTTTCTCCAGCCACGATATGCCCCGCATGATTGGGCGATTTGGTGAATGCGCCGGTGATACCGATCGCGCCCGTGCGGTGATGATGTTGCAGCTTTCCGCCCAGGGTGTGCCCTTTATCTTTCAGGGTGAGGAGGCGGGCGTTAACAATTATGTGCCCGCGAATGAAGCGATGCTCATCGACATCCAGGGGAAGACCCACTATCGCACCGCGCTTGCGCAGGGTAAGACAGCGGCGCAGGCGCTGCAGGTGGCGATAAGCCACTCCCGCGATGCTTCCCGGGCACCGCTCCCCTGGGCTGTTGCGCCGCACGGGGGTTTTACCCGCGCCGGGCCCTGGATGCCGCTGGCGGAAATCAGTGCGGCGACCTGTCTCGAAGTACAACGCGACACGCCCGGTTCGCTCTGGCAGGACTATCAGCAGATGATTGCGCTCAGAACGACCACGTCGGCGCTCTGTACCGGTGAATATCGCCTGTTGGCTCAGGAAAATCAGTGCATCCATTTTATTCGCGAATCCGATGATACCTGCGTCTGGGTCTCGATCAATTTCGGCGACGCGGTAAAAAACCCGTGGTACGAGATCCCCGCTCCGGTTGTTGTCGGTGAAAACACCCCGTGGATAGCCAAAAATCACGCCATTATCAAAAGGAGTTGTCATGCAAAGGCACAGTAAGAATCCCCTTATCACCCCTGCCGATCTCATTCCTTCCCGCCCGGGCTGGAAGGTAGACTGCGTTTTTAACGCCGGTGTTACCGAGATGAACGGTGAGATCATTCTGCTGGTCCGGGTCGCGGAAAGCGTTCTATCCCACGACCCGCAGCAGGCGATCGTGCCGCTTTTAACCTTACAGGACGGGGCGTGGCGTCTGAGCGAAAAGCACTTCGACCGCCGCGATACGCAGTATGACTTTAGCGATCCGCGCACCATCGTGTTGAAAGCCGATCGTGCCCAGCTCTGGCTCACCTCGCTGTCTCATCTGCGTCTGGCGCGCAGCCAGGACGGGGTCCATTTTACGGTGGACGATAAGCCCTTCATCATGCCGGATAATCAGTACGAGCAGTTTGGCTGCGAGGATGCGCGCATCACCCGTATCGATGATGTCTGGTATATCAACTATTCCGCTATCTCGCCGATGGGGATCACGACGGCGCTCGCCACTACGTCGGATTTTATCTCGGTGGAGAAAAAGGGCTTAATTTTCTGTCCCGATAACCGCGACGTCTGCTTTTTCCCGGAACGTATCAACGGTCGGTTCTTCGCGCTTACGCGCCCGGCTCCCTGCCATTTTGGTCATCCTGAAATCTGGATCTGTGAATCACCGGACATGCACCACTGGGGAAACCATCGTCATCTGCTGGGCCGCTCAGGCGATCGGTGGGATGGCAGTAAATCAGGCGGTGGCGCGCCGCTGATTAAAACCGAGCGGGGCTGGCTGGAAATTTATCATGGCGTTGATGACGATCTTCGCTACTGTCTGGGGGCGCTGCTGCTGGACAGTGACGATCCGACGCGCATTCTCGCGAAATCCGCTCTCCCGTTACTTGAGCCCACCGCGCCGTACGAACGTGAAGGCTTTTTCGGTAACGTGGTCTTTACCTGCGGGGCCTTAATCAGGGATGACGTGCTGCATATCTGGTACGGCGCGGCCGACGAGTCGATTGCCCTCGCCACACTGCCCCTTCCCGCCTTATGGCAACATCTGAACCTGAGTGAGTGAAGATAAAAAAAGGTCCCACGAGTGTGGGACCTTTTGCAGGAAGAAATATTACTTGTTCAGTTCCGCCAGGCTCAACCAGGTTTGCACCACGGTGTCCGGGTTCAGGGACAGACTGTCAATCCCCTCTTCCATCAGCCAGGCCGCAAAATCTTCGTGATCGGACGGGCCCTGACCACAGATGCCCACATATTTACCCTGTTTCTTCGCCGCGCGGATGGCCATCGAGAGCAGGGCTTTCACCGCCTCGTTGCGCTCGTCAAACAGTTCAGACACCACGCCGGAGTCGCGATCCAGCCCCAGGGCCAGCTGCGTCATATCGTTCGAACCGATAGAGAAGCCGTCAAAGTGCTCAAGGAACTGGTCAGCCAGCAGCGCGTTGGACGGAATTTCACACATCATGATGATTTTAAGCCCGTTCTCGCCGCGCTTAAGACCCTGACGGGCCAGCTCATCCACCACCGCTTTTGCCTGATCCACGGTACGCACAAACGGGACCATGATTTCGACGTTGGTCAGCCCCATCTCGTTACGCACGCGTTTCACCGCGTCGCATTCCAGCGCGAAGCAGTCGCGGAAGCTGTCAGAGACGTAACGTCCCGCCCCGCGGAAGCCCAGCATCGGGTTCTCTTCTTCCGGTTCATAACGTTCGCCGCCGACGAGGTTGGCGTATTCGTTGGATTTGAAGTCGGACAGACGCACGATCACGCGTTTCGGATAGAATGCCGCGCCAAGGGTGGCGATCCCTTCGCTCAGACGCCCCACGTAGAACTCTTTCGGCGAGTCGTAGCCTTTCATCATCTCGCGGATCTCAGCCTGCAGCTTCGCGTCCTGGTCGTCAAACTCCAGCAGGGCACGCGGATGCACGCCAATCATGCGGTTGATGATAAATTCCAGACGCGCCAGGCCAACGCCTTCATTCGGCAGACAGGCAAAGTCGAATGCGCGGTCGGGGTTGCCTACGTTCATCATGATTTTTAGCGGCAGATCCGGCATGGTATCCACGCTGGAGCTTTTCACGCTGAAGTCCAGAATTTCGGCGTAGACATAACCCGTATCCCCTTCGGCACAGGAGACGGTCACCTTCTCATTATCGTTCAGTCGTTCGGTGGCATCACCGCAGCCGACAACCGCCGGGATCCCCAGCTCACGGGCAATGATGGCCGCGTGACAGGTGCGTCCGCCACGGTTGGTCACAATGGCCGCGGCTTTTTTCATGATCGGTTCCCAGTCGGGATCGGTCATGTCCGTGACCAGCACGTCGCCTGGCTGGATCCGGTTCATCTCGCTGATGTCGTGAATCACTTTTACCGGGCCTGCGCCGATGCGGTGACCGATAGCGCGACCTTCCGCCACGATTTTACCGTGGTCATGCAGGGTATAACGCTCCATCACCTGGCCACGCGAGCGGACGGTTTCCGGACGCGCCTGCACGATAAACAGCTTGCCGGTATGACCGTCTTTGGCCCATTCGATATCCATCGGACGGCCATAATGTTTTTCGATCTGTACCGCCTGCTTCGCCAGTTCCTGCACCTCTTCGTCGGTTAACGAGAAGCGATCGCGCTGCTCCTGCGGCACATCCTCGATGGTCACCTGCTTGCCATGCTCCTGATTTGGGGCATATATCATGCGGATCTTTTTCGACCCCATGGTCCGGCGTACCACGGACGGGCGATTGGCTGCCAGCGTCGGTTTGTGAACGTAGAATTCATCCGGGTTGACGGCGCCCTGCACCACCATTTCGCCCAGGCCCCAGGCAGAGGTAATAAAGACCACCTGGTCGAAACCCGATTCGGTATCAATGGAGAACATGACCCCGGAGGAGCCAATATCTGAGCGCACCATACGCTGCACGCCAGCTGACAACGCGACGCCGCGATGGTCATAGCCCTGATGCACACGATAGGAAATGGCGCGATCGTTGAACAACGAAGCAAAGACATGTTTCACGGCCACCAGCACCGCATCATACCCCTGAACGTTAAGGAAGGTTTCCTGTTGGCCGGCAAAGGACGCGTCCGGCATATCTTCTGCAGTGGCAGAAGAACGTACCGCAAACGACGCCTGGTCGTCATCGGCTGAAAGCTGGTTATAAGCGTCGTGGATCGCGTGTTCCAGCTCAGGCAGGAAAGGTGTATCGATAATCCACTGGCGGATTTGCGCGCCGGCTTTCGCAAGCTCGGTCACATCGTCAATATCCGTTTTATCCAGCAGGTCGTAAATGCGCTGGTTTACGCCGCTTTGGTCCAGAAAGAGGTTGAACGCGTCAGCGGTCGTGGCAAACCCGTTCGGCACGGAAACACCCATGCCCGACAGATTTGTAATCATTTCACCCAGGGAGGCATTTTTGCCTCCAACTCTGTCTACATCATTCATGCCGAGTTGGTTATACCAAAGCACCAGCGGTGACGAGCCATTGTTGGACATCGAAACAATCCTTTTGTGATATTTAATCGGAGTAAGAAACACCTGACTTCGTTTTTATACTGGCATAATTAGTTGCGCTAAAAAAACGGTGAATCGTGTAAGCACTTTTATTTTTCATTTTTTAGGACACTTTCCCATCAACCGCTAACCCGATGATTCCTATAGATTCATCAAAAAACCTTCCTCTTAAAGCGTCTTTTTGAAAATGAAATCCACTTTTCATTAAAAGTAAAAACAGCATTTCATTTTCAATTAAGATAAGTTCCATGCTGTGTATTTTACTTTTTTAATTTATGCTTTCAGATAATTACGTACGATATTCAGGGTGAATAAAATGGATAATGCTGTCGATCGCCACGTTTTTTATATTTCTGATGGTACGGCGATCACCGCCGAGGTGCTGGGGCACGCTGTGATGTCGCAATTCCCCGTTGCGATCAACAGTATCACGCTGCCGTTTGTTGAAAACGAGAGCCGTGCGAAGGCGGTGAAAGAGCAAATCGATGCCATTTTCCAGCAAACCGGCGTGCGCCCCCTGGTCTTCTATTCCATCGTTATTCCTGAAATTCGCCAGATTATTTTGCAAAGTGAGGGGTTTTGTCAGGATATTGTTCAGGCCCTGGTCGCCCCCCTGCAAAGCGAACTGAAACTCGATCCCACGCCGATTGCCCACCGCACGCACGGTCTGAATCCCGGCAACCTGATTAAATATGACGCACGTATCGCCGCCATTGATTACACCCTTGCCCATGACGACGGTATCTCAATGCGTAATCTCGATCAGGCGCAGGTGATTTTGCTGGGCGTCTCGCGCTGCGGTAAAACGCCGACCAGCCTCTATCTGGCGATGCAGTTTGGCATCCGTGCGGCGAACTACCCCTTTATTGCCGATGATATGGATAACCTGGTGCTGCCCCCGGCGCTGAAACCGCTGCAGCATAAGCTGTTTGGTCTGACCATTAACCCGGAGCGGCTGGCGGCCATACGTGAAGAGCGTCGGGAAAACAGCCGCTACGCGTCGATGCGCCAGTGTCGTATGGAGGTCTCCGAAGTCGAGGCGCTCTACCGTAAAAACCAAATCCCCTGGCTCAACAGCACGAACTATTCGGTAGAAGAGATCGCCACAAAAATCCTCGATATCATGGGCCTGAATCGCCGCATGTACTAACAAGCTAGTACAATGAATCATTTTCGGTTATTATGGTTTCATTCTCGGGGCGAACAGGCCCCGAACTTGAAATCAGCAGAGATTGGTTTATGGTGATGCCCATCACTTCCCGGTAGTCTGCCGATGAAGCAAAAAATTCTGAGACATTCCATGAATAAAACCGATGAACTGCGCACCGCGCGTATCGAAAGCCTGGTGACGCCTGCCGAACTGGCGCAACGGCATCCTGTTTCCACCCGCGTGGCGGAAAATGTTACCGCCTCACGCCGACGTATAGAAAAGATCCTCAATGGTGAAGACCGCCGTTTACTGGTGGTCATTGGCCCATGCTCCATTCACGATCTGGATGCAGCAATGGATTACGCCAGACGCCTTCAGCTTGTACGTGAAAAGTACCAGCATCGCCTTGAAATCGTGATGCGTACCTATTTTGAAAAGCCGCGTACCGTGGTGGGCTGGAAAGGCTTAATTTCCGATCCGGATCTGAACGGCAGCTATCGGGTGAACCACGGCCTTGAGCTGGCACGCAAGCTGCTGTTGCAGGTCAACGAACTGGGTGTGCCGACCGCCACCGAGTTCCTGGATATGGTGACCGGACAATTTATTGCCGACCTGATCAGCTGGGGGGCCATTGGCGCCCGGACCACCGAGAGCCAGATCCACCGTGAAATGGCGTCCGCCCTTTCGTGTCCGGTTGGGTTCAAAAATGGCACCGACGGGAATACCCGTATTGCAGTAGATGCTATCCGTGCGGCGCGGGCCAGCCACATGTTCCTCTCCCCGGATAAAAACGGCCAGATGACCATCTATCAGACCAGCGGTAACCCCTACGGCCATATCATCATGCGTGGGGGAAAACAGCCGAATTACCATGCTCAGGATATCGCCGCCGCATGTGAAACGTTAGGCGAGTTTGACCTTCCTGAACATCTGGTCGTCGATTTTAGCCACGGTAACTGCCAGAAGCAGCATCGTCGCCAGCTGGATGTCTGCGATGAAATCTGCCAGCAGATCCGCAGTGGCTCGACGGCCATTGCCGGAATCATGGCGGAAAGCTTCCTGAAGGAAGGGACGCAGAAGATCGTTGCCGGTCAGCCCACCGTCTACGGTCAGTCGATTACCGATCCGTGTCTGAGCTGGGATGACAGCGAAGTGCTGCTGGAGAAGCTGGCGACAGCCGTTGACGCCCGTTTCTGACGGACTGGCCCGGTTGCGACTTTGCCGTACCGGGCCAGTAATTCCCCTGAATCACGCCTGATAAGCCGGGTAAGGCATGACCGCCGCCCGGCTTTTTTACGCCCCTTTTCGCGCTAAATTTGATCGCGTCACATAATTTTCACAAAAACACTTGCCGAGAATTTGTCGTTTATTGATAATGATTATCATTGTTACATTGATTGTTATTTATAAACATGATGTCACCAACGGATAACAGCGCGGCAACGCCAGATAAAACACACACAGCACCGACCCCGGCTTCAGCCGATCGCCGAATTGACAGTAAACGTCTTCTGGGAGATGAGGGACGGGTCATTATCGAGCATGATGGTCAGCTCTACTTATTGCGTCAGACCCATGCCGGAAAACTTATTCTAACGAAATAAACATTCCTTAATTCGCCAGCCACCCAGGATTTTCCCAGGCAGCCAGCACTTTCGATTTCCAGATGGAGAGTTGCTATGCCACACCCTCGTTCGTCGTCTTTGCGTCCCTCACTGTTGGCTCTGACGATTGTCAGCACGTTGCCCGGGACCGCGCTTGCCGCCACTGATGAGATGACCGTGACCGCCACGGGTAATGCCCGAAGCGCCTTCGAAGCGCCGATGATGGTCAGCGTGATCGACGCGACCGCGCCGGAAAACCGTACCGCCAGCTCCGCCGCCGATCTGCTGCGCAACGTGCCTGGCCTGATGCTCGACGGCACAGGGCGCACTAACGGTCAGGATGTGAATCTGCGCGGCTACGATCGCCGCGGGGTGTTAATCCTGGTGGATGGCGTGCGTCAGGGAACCGACACGGGCCACCTGAACAGTACTTTCCTCGATCCGGCCCTGATCAAACGTATCGAAGTGGTCCGCGGCCCCTCTGCCCTGCTTTACGGCAGCGGCGCGCTGGGTGGGGTGATCGCCTACGACACCGTTGACGCCAAAGATCTGCTGGATGCCGGAAAAAACAGCGGCTATCGCGTATTTGGCACGGGCGCCACGGGCGATCGCAGCATCGGAATGGGGGCCAGCGCCTTCGGACGTACCGATTCCCTTGACGGGCTGCTGACCTGGTCCAGCCGCGATCGCGGTGATATCCGCCAGAGCGACGGCAGCACCGCGCCAAACGATGAATCTATTCACAATATACTGGCGAAAGGGAGCTGGAAGGTAGACACAGCCCAAACCCTGAGCGGCTCGCTGCGCTACTACAACAATGCCGCGCAGGAACCCAAAAACCCACAGAGCATTGACGCCTCGGACAGCAGCAACCCTATGACCGATCGCTCGACCATACAGCGTGACGCACTGCTTGGGTATCACCTTGCCCCTGCCGGTAATGCGTGGCTGGATGCCAACGTTAAGCTGTACTGGTCACAGGCGCGAATCAACGCTGAAAATATCGACGGCACCGGCGAATTTCGCACTCAGACCACGAAGGGCGGCAAAGTTGAAAACCGCACCCGTCTGTTCGCTGACTCCTTCGCCTCGCACCTGCTGACCTATGGTGGAGAGTATTATCGCCAGGAGCAGAAGCCCGGTGGTCAGGCGACGGGTTTCCCCGAGGCCAGGATTGATTTCAGCTCCGGCTGGTTGCAGGATGAAATTACCCTGCGCGACCTGCCGGTGACCCTGTCAGGCGGTACCCGTTATGACAGCTATCGCGGCAGCAGTGAGGGTTATGATGACGTGGATGCAGACAAGTGGTCTTCTCGCGCCGGATTGACCGTCTCCCCCACCGACTGGCTGATGCTGTTCGGCTCCTGGGCGCAGGCGTTCCGCGCCCCGACGATGGGCGAAATGTATAACGACGCGAAGCACTTCTCCATCGGCAGCTTCTATACAAACTACTGGGTGCCTAACCCGAATCTGCGTCCGGAAACCAACGAAACGCAGGAGTTCGGCTTTGGCCTGCGGTTTGACGACCTGATGATGGCCAACGATGCGCTGGAATTTAAAGCCAGCTACTTCGATACCAATGCCAAAGACTATATCTCCACGACCGTCGACTTTGCGGCCGCGACCACCATGTCCTATAACGTACCGAATGCCAAAATTTGGGGCTGGGACGTGATGGCGAAATATTCCACCCGTGTGTTCACTCTGGATATGGCCTATAACCGCACCCGCGGTAAAGACACAGAAACGGGTGAGTACATCTCCAGCATTAACCCCGACACCGTGAGCAGCAAGCTGGATATTCCTCTGGCGCAAAGCGGCTTCTCCGTCGGCTGGATAGGCACCTTCGTCGATCGCTCCACGCACGTCAGCAGCAGCTACAGCAAACAACCCGGCTATGCGGTAAACGATTTTTACGTGAGTTATCAGGGACAACAGCAGCTGAAAGGCGTCACGACCACCCTGGCGCTGGGAAATGCCTTTGATAAAGAGTACTGGTCGCCGCAGGGCATACCGCAGGATGGCCGTAACGCTAAACTTTTCGTCAGTTACCAGTGGTAACCCCTTGCCCCGGCTCGCCGGGGCGCATGAATTCGACAGGAAAAGAGAATGAATCACTACACACGATGGCTTACGCTAAAAGAAGAAAATCCCGGGAAATACGCCCGCGACATCGCCCGTTTAATGACGATCACTGAAGCGGAGCTGGCTTATGCCCGCGTGGGTCACGACGCCTGGCGTCTGCAGGGTGAGATACGTGACATCCTTGCTGCGCTGGAAAACGTCGGTGAAACCAAATCTATTTGCCGCAATGAATACGCCGTGCATGAACAGCTCGGGGCGTTTACCCACCAACATCTCAGTGGACACGCCGGGCTGGTGCTGAACCCGCGGGCGCTGGATCTGCGTCTGTTCCTGAATCAGTGGGCAAGCGCGTTCCATCTCTGCGAAGCGACGGCGCGTGGCGAGCGGCAGAGCATTCAGTTTTTTGACCATCAGGGCGAGGCCGTACTCAAGGTTTACGCCACCGAGAACACCGACATTGCCGCCTGGGGCGATGTGCTGTCACGCTTTATTATCGCCGGGAACCCGCCTGTGATGCTGAAGGCCGCAGAACAACCCGCGCTTTCCCAGGACGCGGATGCCTCAAAAGTGGATGCGGAATGGCGTGCGATGACCGACGTTCATCAGTTCTTTAGTCTATTGAAACGGCACAATTTGAGCCGGCAGGAAGCCTTCCGCCTGGTCGGTGACGATCTGGCCTGCAAAGTGGACAACCATGCGCTGGCGCAGCTGCTGACCCGCGCGAGCCAGGATCGCAACGAGATCATGATCTTTATCGGCAACCGCGGCTGTGTACAGATATTCACAGGCACCGTGGAACAATGGGTGCCCATGAAAGGCTGGCTGAATATCTTCAACCCGACGTTTACGCTGCATCTTCTGGAAGAGGCGATTGCGGAGAGCTGGGTGACCCGCAAGCCCACGGCGGATGGTCACGTCACCAGTCTGGAGCTTTTTGCCGCCGATGGAACGCAGATTGCCCAGCTTTACGGCCAGCGTAGCGAGGGAGAGCCTGAGCAGGCGCAATGGCGCAGCCAGATTGACGCGTTGACGGCGAAAGAGATCGCCGCATGAAGAGCGTGCTTGCTCTGATAACGGCGCTTCCTCTGCTGGCGTCTGCCGCGCCCCAGGAAAGCATGGTGGTGCTTGGCGGAGACGTGACGGAAATCGTCTATGCGCTGAAAGCCGAGGATACGCTGGTAGCCCGGGACAGCACCAGCCAGTGGCCTGCGGCAGTTAACGCGCTGCCCGATGTCGGCTATTTGCGTCAGCTGAACGCGGAAGGGATCCTGGCGATGCGTCCCACGCTGGTGCTGGCAAGCGCTCAGGCGCAACCTTCTCTGGCGTTAAAACAGGTTGAGCAGAGTCACGTTCGGGTGGTCACCGTGCCGGGCAAAACCGACCTCGCCGCCATTGACGAAAAAATCCGCGTGGTAGCCGAGGCCACGCACCGTATTGAGCAGGGGGAAGCCTTGCGAAACAAGGTGCGCGCCCAGATTGCCGCCTTGCCCTCCTCCCCTCTTGATAAGCGGGTGCTGTTTATCCTCAGCCATGGCGGGATGAACGCCATGGCTGCCGGACAACATACCGCGGCGGACAACGCGATCGCCGCGGCCGGGTTGCGAAACGCAATGCAGGGATTCTCTCGCTATCAACCGCTTTCCCAGGAGGGGGTGATCGCCAGCCAGCCGGATTTGGTGGTGATATCCAAAGAGGGCGTGGAGTCGATGGGCGGAGAAGCGACGCTGTGGCGATTGCCTGGCCTTGCGCAAACGCCCGCGGGTCGAAACAAACAGGTGCTGCTGATTGACGACATGGCGCTGCTCGGATTCAGCGTCCGCACTCCGCAGGCGATTCTGCAGCTTCGGGCCGCAGCGGAGCACATTCCCTGATGTCCCGACGGATCGCCTGCTCGTTATGGTTGCTGGGGATACTGCTGGCCATCATGACGCTAATCGCCACCGGTTTTGGCGCGTTGCGTCTGCCGGTGGATCTGCTCTGGCGGCAGGAAAACGACGCGCTTCGCCAGATCTGGCTGACCATACGCCTGCCCCGGGTATTACTGGCATTGGTTATCGGTGGGTCGCTGGCGCTGGCCGGCTGCGTGATGCAGGGGCTGTTTCGTAATCCGCTTGCCGATCCGGGATTGTTGGGTATCAGCAGCGGTGCCGCCTGCGCGGTTGCCCTCTGGGTTGTGCTCCCCCTTTCGTTACCGCCATTGATCGTGCTGTATGCCCCAATGCTGGCGGCATTCCTGGGCGCGCTGGCGGCGACGGGCGTGATTTTTGTCATCAGCCAACAGCGCACCAGTTCGCTGTCGCGTCTGTTGCTGGTGGGCATTGCAATCAATGCGCTGTGCGGCGCGGCCACGGGCGTTCTCTCCTGGATAAGCAATGACGCGCAGCTGCGGCAGCTCTCCTTATGGGGGATGGGCAGCCTGGGTCAGGCACAGTGGTCGACGCTGCTGGCGGTTACCTCAATAATGATCCCGACGGTGCTGATTATCTGGCGCATGGCCGCAACCCTGAATCTGCTCCAGCTCGGCGAAGAGGAGGCGCACTACCTGGGCGTGGACGTGAAAAATGTTCAGCGCATCCTGCTGGTGTGTAGCGCCCTGCTTGTTGCCGCAGCGGTGGCGGTGAGCGGCGTGATTGGTTTTATCGGGCTGGTGGTGCCACATCTGATGCGGATGTGGCTGGGATCGGATCATCGGGCAGTTGTTCCCGGCTCTGTCCTGGCAGGTGCGCTGCTGTTGCTGGTGGCGGATACCGCTGCGCGCACGCTGGTGGCCCCGGCAGAAATGCCGGTCGGTTTGCTGACCAGCCTGTTTGGCGCACCGTGGTTCCTGTGGCTTATTTTTCATCGGGAAGGACAACATGGCTGAACGTCTCATCGCCGACGCGCTGAGCTATCGCATCGCAGACAGAACGATTATTCAGGACGTATCGCTCACCCTTTCACCGGGTGAACTGGTGGCGTTAATTGGCCCAAACGGGGCGGGTAAATCGACGCTGCTGCGCCTGCTGACCGGTTATTTGCGCCCCACGTCGGGGCGCTGCGCCCTCGGCGGAAAATCACTTGAACAGTGGCCGACGCAGACGCTTTCGCGTCATCGCGCGGTGATGCGCCAGAACACGCAGCTGGGGTTTGACTGGCCGGTCGAGGCGGTTATCGGAATGGGCCGGGCGCCCTGGAGCGGATCTGCAGAGTCGGCGACCGTGCATCAGGTCATGTCGGTAACAGGCTGCCTGCCATTAGCCGGACGCCGTTATGCCGCCTTGTCCGGCGGCGAACAGCAGCGTGTTCAACTGGCCCGTGCGCTGGCGCAGCTGTGGCAAAATGATGCCCCACGCGGCTGGTTATTTCTGGATGAACCCACGTCGGCCTTGGATCTCTTCCACCAGCAGCATCTGCTGCGCCTGCTGAAATCACTCACCGCAAAAGGGCATCTACATGTCTGCGTTGTGCTGCACGATCTTAACCTCGCCGCACTATGGGCCGACAGAATTATCCTGCTTCACCAGGGCAATATCGTCTCACGTGGCGCGCCGGTCGAGGTTTTGCAGGCTAATGACCTGGCGCGCTGGTACGGCGCCGAGGTCCAGATCGGTCAGCATCCCTCAGGCGCCACGCCTCAGGTCTTTCTCGCCCCCTAGCTTGAGCAACTCACTTCCAGCCGTTTACCCCAGTCCGGTGGGCGGCTGACATAGTCATCCTCCCTGTCCGCAAACGGCGTGCAGAGCGCCTGATGCAACCGGTGCAGTTCGGCATAATCGCCTTTCTCCGCCTGTTCAATCGCGCGCTGCGCCAGCCAGTTGCGTAACACCATGGCGGGATTGACGGCATTCATCTGCTGCTGACGCGCGGCATCGTCGATATTTTCCTGCTGCAGGCGTTCACGATAGGTCGCGAACCAGCTGTCGAACGCGGCTCTGTCGATGAATTCGTCGCGTAACGGTGACGCTGCGCTCTGCTGTTCAGTCTGCCCCAGCAGACGGAACGTACGCGTATAGTCGCTGCCTTCCCGCGCCATCAGCGAGAAGAGCCCGTTCAGAATTTCATTATCCCCTTTTTCCTGGGTGACCATCCCGAGCTTGCGCCGCATCAGCGTGCCGAACTGCTGGAGCAGTACCTCCTGATAATGATCCAGCGCGTCATTCAAAGCCTCGACGTCGATAAACGGCGAGAGCGACTGCGCCAGACGCTGTAAATTCCACAGCCCGACAGACGGCTGATTTTCGAAGCTGTAGCGCCCCTGATAATCGGAATGGTTACAGATATAGCCCGGCTGATAGTCATCAAGGAAACCGTAAGGACCATAGTCAAAAGTCAGGCCGAGGATCGACATGTTATCCGTATTCATTACGCCATGCGCAAATCCTACCGTTTGCCAGCAGGCCATCAGTGACGCGGTACGGGCCACGACATCGCGGAACCACAAAACGTATTTATCCGCTTCACTGTTAAACTGGGGCCAGTGATGCTCAATCACATAGTCTGCCAGCTGGCGGACCTTTTCCGGCTCTCGTCGATAGTAGAAATGTTCAAAGTGACCGAAACGCACGTGGCTTTGTGCGATGCGCATCAGCATGGCACCTTGTTCATAGGTTTCACGCGCGACCTGCGTATCGCTGGTTACGATGGATAAGGCGCGGGTCGTCGGACCCCCCAGCGCATGCATGGCCTCTGACGCCAGTGCTTCGCGGAGCGTCGAGCGCAGCACGGCACGCCCATCCCCCATACGTGAATAAGGCGTCAGCCCTGCCCCTTTCAGGTGCCAGTCGAACGAGCGGCCATCGGGGAGCTGTTGTTCACCCAGTAAGATCCCCCGGCCATCGCCCAGCTGGCCCGCCCAGACGCCAAACTGATGTCCGCTGTAAACCTGCGCGAGCGGCTGCATTCCCGGGAGCAGCGTTTCGCCCCCCCAGACACCTGCCCCTTCGGCAGGCTGAAATAAAGAAGATGGAACGCCCAGTTCATTCGCCAGGCCCTCGTTATGCCAGATTAGTCGGGCATTCTTTAACGGAGTCGGTTTCAGGGCGGTGTAAAAGCCAGGTAATTGGTCATGCCAACGAGCAGTAAAAGACAGGGTCATAGGTCCTCCTGTCTTAAGTGTAGAGGGTTTATGGGCGGTTAAACACGGGAGATAAGCAGGGTTATCCCTGAACCAGGGTGGTGACCTGCTCCGCTGCGACCGCTGGCCACAGGCTTCCCTGCATGGCGCTGAAATTAAACGGCAGGACGTGCTGCAGTACCGCGTGGTCATCAACACCTGCAACCATCACCGCCTGGCAATAGGGCGAGATTTGCGAAAGAATGGCCCGCATAAAGGGGTCGAAGGACAGGCTACCCGCACGCTGCTGCACGAAACTTCTGTCCAGCATGATGCGCCCGAATAAGCCATCAAAAATCGGTTTAGTGGTGATCGCACCAGCGCCAAAATCAGCCAGCATCAGGGGAAAATGGATGGCCATTCTTGCGAGCATGGGATCGTCTTTACCATTATTTAACCCGGGATACGTCTCATTAACCGCTAACTCAAGAAATGGAAATCGTTCAAATATCGAAAACGCATTCCTGTCAGTTAAAAGAAAATCAACAATGGACGGGGTAATATTTACCCAGGCATTAAGATTGTGCTGAATAAAAAATAGTTTACAGGTTTCGAGCAGGCATAACTTTTCCTGAAACAAAGCCAGTTCGTCATCAGGGGAAAGATACGGGACAATCAGCCCCGTCGGAATGCGCACGTCAGAGCCAACCTCAACGAAGTGTGCTGTAATTTCCAGACCCTTAAGTTCACCTGCACTGTTTCGCGCAGGGAGTAATAAAAGATCAGACTTGTATGAAGTATTCAGGGTGACAATCATCGCGCCCGGTCCGCATGGAAGATGGAAACAATCATCCTGGAGTTATTGCTGAAAGAATTCAACTTTATTGATTCTAATAAGATTAATTTCATTCTTTCCTTTTTAATTTTCAGATTTTTCCTTCAATCTAAAATAATTTTATCCTGGATGTCAGATAATAGCCAGTTTTAGCACAACGCGGGTTTAATGATAATTAATATGAAACAGATTTAACTTTAGTCTGATTCTGAAACCCGGCGCGAAGGTCAGAACGATCGCGCCAGGCAGTTAGCAAAAGCACAAATGTACACAGCTAAATACGGCGGGCCTGCCAGAAATTCTTCCGCCAGTAGACATTATCAAGTGAAGAACGTATCACGCCGCGGCTGGTAGAGGCATGTATAAACTGATTATCGGTGTCGTAAATGCCGACGTGCAGCCCGCTTTCACCGGAGCCTGTTTTAAAGAAAACCAGATCGCCGGGCAGGAGATCGTCTTTGTCGATTTCCGTGCCGATTTCCGCCTGATTGCGGGTATCACGCGGCAGTTTTAGATCAAACTTATCGCGAAACGTGAGCAGCACAAAACCCGAGCAGTCGACGCCGCGACGACTCATCCCACCATAGCGATAAGGTGCGCCGCGCCAGGTTGAAAGTTGATCGTTCAGGCTTGCGATCACCGTGATCGAATCCGATAAGCGTGGATTTGGCGGGGGTGCCCGATGGCTACTGCATCCTGCAAGAATAAGCACGCTTGCCAGTAAAAACCAGAATCGCATTTTCAGACGAATCCTCTGCGTTTTGTGTCCTTTCTGTAATTTAGCCTGTGATTACGCTACGTTGCAAGAAACGGTTATTCCTGAGCCGTTGAAATCAGCATTCTGTGGCCTTCAATATCCAGCCGCCGGAACGGCATGCCGTAAGCACGAGAAAGATGTGGCGGCGTTAAAACGGCATCGCGCGGGCCGCTTGCCAGAAGTTTTCCCCCTGCCAGTAGCCAGACTTTATGCGCGTGACGCAGGCTATGGTTGAGGTCATGGCTGCTCATCACAATCGTCATGCCCGCCCGGCAGAGCGCATGAAGCTGTTTGTCCAGCGCGGCCTGCTGGGCAACATCCAGACCGGTCATCGGTTCGTCCAGCAGCAGCAGACAGCCGTCTGGATTATCGTCAGGATGAATTTGCAGGATAACCGCCGCCAGCCTGACACGCTGCCACTCCCCGCCAGAAAGCTGGTTTGCACTGCGGGCCAGTTTGTCTTCCAGACCGAGCGCCGAGACGACAGGGCTAAACGACGTGGCCCCGACGCTCGCGTGCTGATGCAGCTTCAGATAATGCCAGACCGGCATCGCAAATGGCGGCGTTTGCTGCTGTACCAGGTAGCTACGGCGATGCGCCAGCGTCGCAGGCGCCCACTCACGCAGCGATTTACCGTGCAGAACGATATCGCCCTGCCCCGACGTCAGCCCGGCCATGCGTGCCAGAAGCGTGCTTTTGCCGGCACCGTTAGGGCCGACGAGATGGACGATCTCCCCGGCGGCGATCGCCGCATTGATCGGTTCCAGCCGGCCAGGTTCAGCCACATCCGTCAGCTGCATTAGCATGTCAGGACTTTGCCAGCGCCAGTTTGATAGACTCCATCAGAATAGGATCTTCTGGTGTCATATCGGGTGAAAAGCGCTGAACGACCTGCCCGTCACGACCAATCAGGAATTTTTCGAAATTCCACAGAATGTCGTCCGGATAGAGGGGCGCGCGACCTTTACTGGCCATACGTTCGTAGAATCCGCTGGCTTCAGGCGCGACGGCGGTCGGCGCGGCCGCCACCAGTTTGGCATAAAGCGGATGACGGTTTTCCCCGTTGACGTCGATTTTGCTAAACAGAGGGAAAGTGACGCCATAGGTGGTGCTGCAGAAGGTTTTGATCTCCTCCTCTGAGCCCGGCTCCTGTCCAAGGAACTGATTGCACGGGAAGCCCAGCACGGTAAAGCCGTCTTTCTCCCAGGCTTTATGAATGTTCTCCAGCTGCTCATATTGCGGCGTCAGACCACATTTGGAAGCCACATTCACCACCAGCAGCACGTTGCCTTTGTAGTTTTCGAGCGTGGTCTTTTCACCCTCAATCGTGGTGACTTCGGTATTCAGAATATCGTCCTGCATAGCTTCCCCTTAGTGTGTCGTTCAGTTGAGCGGATCTTTACGTCCGGCCTTTAATAGTAGCCAGATAACGCGATAAATGACCAGCTATCCTGAAAAACGATAATTTATCATAAAATCAGCGGGTTCTTCGTGCCAGGTCATGATGCGGTCAGAGACCGCGCCCGGATGCAAAAAACCGCGTTCAGGCCCGAGGGCGATTACGTTGGATGGTGATCGATCATCAAGAGAAGAAGTTAAAGAGAGAGGAAGAACAAAGCCCTGCGAAGATAAATGTCCGGAGTGCCCTTTCAGGGCACTCCGGTTAAGGATTACACTTTTTTCTTACCCATGCCCAGTTCGGCACCGGTTAAGGAGTCAGTGGCTGGGTCAGACTCCGTTCTCTTAGCCATCGCCTTAAGAAGCGTTTTTTGCGTCGAACTCAGCTTCACATCGGCGAGGCCATCGCCGCCATCAACGGCGGGCTGTGGATCCTCGACATACTCGAAGTGTTTATCACTGTTCCAGCTGCCGCGAACTTCGCCGCCTTGCGACATGTTGTAGTACTTGTTGGTGTACTCCTCGACCGGGGGCAGTTTACCCGGTGGGAAGTTATTACGGATAGACTGCAAGGCCTTTTCAAATGACATCTGGTGGGCGGCTTCACGGGTCATCAAAAATGCCAGCGCATCTTTTACGCCCGGATCGTCGGTCACGTTAATCAACCGCTCGTAGATGATTTTTGCGCGCGCTTCCGCGGCAATATTGGAGCGCAAATCTGCGGTCGGCTCACCGATGGTGTCAATGTAGGCTGCGGTCCAGGGAACACCCGCAGAGTTAGTCAGCGCCGGGCCGCCGCCGTACAGCAAAGAGGTAATATGGCTGTCATTGCCGTTGGCCGTCATGGAACGATAAAGCTCTGCTTCATTTTCCGTGCCTTCGGCTAATTCGCCTTTCGCCCCTTTATTCAGCATCCCGACCAGGGTGCCGATAATTTCCAGGTGGCTCAGCTCTTCCGTGGCGATATCCAGCAGCATATCCTTGCGGCCAGGATCATCATCCCCGAGCCCTTGCGTGAAGTAACGGCAAGCTGCGGCCAGCTCTCCCTGCGGGCCCCCGAATTGTTCAAGCAGAAGATTGGCTAACCCTGGGTTTGGCTCAGCAACGCGTACTGTATATTGAAGTTGTTTGACGTGTTTAAACATGCTCTGCCTCTCTTATTTTATTTTTTAGCTTCAATGCCTGGCTCATCCGAGCGCAACAGAAATTGTTCTGTCGTATCAGGGATATGGCGAATGAGCCAGTCAGCCATGGCTTGTTCCTGCGCCAGAATAGATTCAAGGGTTGAGACAGAGGCGGTGTCACCCGCTTTTTTAGCGGCGGCGACGAGAGAGGTGTAACACGCTATCTCGAATTGCTCGAACACATAACCACTAATTGACCCTTTTACAATTTCATCGGAAGCAAACATGCCACCCATGGATTGTCCTAAGGCCGCCATTTTGCTCACTGAATCTTTAATCACCGATCGGGATATATTGTTTCTGTCGAGTATTTCTTCAAGAAGCGTAATTTGCCCCTTGGTTTCTGTAACGTGTTGTTCAATGCGTGCACGAAGGTCCGGATAGTGATCTATACGACTAACCATTGACTCAAGCATGGATTCGGCTTGCTTTTCCATTGCATGGGCATCGCGTAGCCAGTCATGATAATGTTCTACGTGATTCATATTTTCCATCCTAAGGTTATATTATTTAGCCTGCGTTTTCGGATTAATATTACTGACCGCAAGATCGGTGAGTTTGATATCTGTCGCTTTCTCTTCTTCAAGCGTTGCGGATAAAAGCTTAACCGCGTGTTTCAAACCCAACTGTTCCGCAAGGGTGACCAGAGTGCCGTAACTGGCAATTTCATAATGCTCAACCTTCTGGGCTGCGGCGATTAATGCAGCGTCACGAATGGTGTTTTTCTCAGTGCTTTCAATAACTTCATTAGCTTCTTCGATCAACCCTTCCATCGCGATACATTTCATACGCTTAATCTTCACTGAAGATTCACGTTCAACAAGTTGATCCAGGCGCTCAATCTGCCCCTGGGTTTCTTCCAGATGCTGAGCAAAAGCCGCACTGAGTTTCTCACTGGAGGCTTCACGCGCTAATTTTTTAAGCGCACGCGTTAATTGCTTTTCGGCGCTGTAGGTGTCTGAAAGAAGGTGAATAAAGACATCGTCAATCGTTTTCATATTCATTCAAAAACCTCACTTTTATTTACGCGAATTAATTACGTTTAAAATAAGTTCATAAGAAATATAACTTAAATACAATGCACAATTAATTCTAGTGGGGAATTGGCAGGCGTCAAACGGGACGCGAGCGTTAATTTATTATTTGACATTTTTACAGTCAAAAGTGACCGTGCATTTCCGCAGAAAAATGAGAATGGAATCAGGCTAAATGGCCAGGATAAATGAGTAAGAATGCCTTAGGATTCAGGAGGTTTACTCATTATGGTAATAATACAAATACATTTATACAAAATATTAATTTAGCGTGTGTTGATTACCGCTCCGTCAGAAAACTCTTAAATTAAAAAATCACCTACATTCGCGCCCGGGAGTAAGCCAGTTCTTTATTTCAGGCATGTTAACCGTAGATAGCGTCATCTGGTCGACTTAATAAGAAGCCAAATAAAGACTGGCGCGCCTAACGTTGCCGTCACTACGCCAATGGGCAGCTCAGCAGCGGTGAGCGCCAGTCGGGCAACAATATCGGCAATCAGTAAGGTGGATGCGCCTGCCGCCGCCGAAGCAGGCAGTAAAGTGCGGTGATCGGTGATCCCGCATAATCGGAGCATGTGCGGGATGACAAGACCAATAAAGCCAATGGCGCCTGCCAGCGCAACGCTGATGCCCACCATCCAGCCTGTCGCGATGACCAGCACGTTGCGCCATAGGCTGAGCGATAAACCCAGCTGACGGGCTGAGGTCTCGCCCAACGCGAGCATGTTAAGCGGTGACGCCTGAAAACAGGTCCAGACAATGACCGGAACCAGCAATATCATCAGCCAGCCCTGCCCCCAGTCCACCCCGCCAAACCCTCCCATCATCCAGTACATCAGCTGACGCAGATCGAATGAAGTGGAAAAGTAGACCGCCCAGGTCATCACGGCGCTGCAAATGATCCCCAGCGCCACGCCCGCCAGTAACAGGCGACTGGTAGAAAGATGGCGTCGGGCGAAACGCAGCAGTATGACGGTGACCAGCAGAGCCCCAAGAATCGCACTGAGGCTGATGCTCCAGCCTGACAGCGCCCCGCCCCCGAGCATGACGGCTGCAATAAGACCGACCCCCGCGCCATTGGAGACGCCCAGCAGGCCCGGCTCCGCCAGCGGATTTTCAAACAGCGCCTGCATCACCGTCCCACAGAGGGCCAGCGCGGCACCTACCAGCACGACGGCAAGCGTGCGGGGAAGACGAATCTGCCAGATAAAGAGGGTGCCCTCGTCGCTGAGCCAGCGTGAAGGCCCAATCCACTGCTCCCCCGCACACAGACTCACCGCCATCGCAGCCAGCAAAGATAAAAGAAGCACCCACATCCAGCGCAGGTCAGAACGATGTTGTTGACGGGAGAAATCACGCATGGGTTAGCTATTCATCTGGAGAATGTGTTTGATTTTACGGTGGGATTTCACAAGAGCAAAGAAAAAAGGCCGCAACGGCGGCCTTTTTAGTTAGTTCTATTACTCTGCTTTGGGCGTTGCGTTTTCGACACGGCTCTTTAACTTCTGTCCGGGTCTGAAGGTCACCACGCGGCGAGCTGTAATGGGAATATCTTCCCCCGTCTTCGGGTTACGACCCGGACGTTGGTTTTTGTCTCGCAAATCAAAATTGCCGAAACCGGAGAGTTTTACCTGCTCACCGTTTTCAAGAGCACGACGGATCTCTTCGAAAAACAACTCGACCAGCTCTTTGGCATCCCGTTTGCTAAGCCCAAGCTTATCAAACAGATATTCTGACATTTCAGCTTTAGTAAGCGCCATAGGTTCAATCCCTCAATGATGCCTGGAATCGCTCTTTTAATGCCTCTACACATCTGGCAACAGTAGCGGCAATCTCGTCTTCTTCGAGTGTACGGCTGGTATCCTGAAGGATAAGGCTAATAGCAAGACTCTTAGAACCTTCTGCTACGCCCTTGCCGCGGTACACGTCAAATAAGTTTACGCCAACTACCTGATTTACGCCAACTTTCTTACACTCGGCCAAAATCTCAGCAGCAGGCACATTTTCGGCCACGACAACCGCGATATCACGACGGTTTGCCGGGAAGCGAGAAACGTCCTGAGCCTGAGGAATGACGCGGTCTGCGACCTTGTTCCACTCCAGCTCAAACACCATCGTACGGCCGTTCAGGTCCAGTTTACGTTCCAGTTCCGGATGAACAACCCCAATGAAACCAACACGGTCACCGTCTAAATAAATCGCGGCAGACTGGCCCGGATGCAGGGCCGGAATTGCTTCTGCACGGAATTCAATTTCAGATAATTTACCGGTCAGTTCGAGGACAGATTCCAGATCGCCTTTCAGATCGTAATAATCGACGCTGTTTTTGGTCAGATCCCAGTGCTCTTCGTAACGGTTACCACAAATGGCGCCCGCCAGCATAAGATCCTGACGGATACCCAGATTTGCCTGCGTATCCGGTACAAAGCGCAGACCCGATTCAAAAATACGCACGCGGTTCTGCTGACGGTTCTGATTGTAAACGATGGTCCCAAGCAGACCGGTCCACAGGGAAAGTCGCATCGCGGACATTTCGCTGGAGATAGGATTTGGCAGGAGCAGCGCCTCTTCGCCCGGATGGATCAGCTGCTGCAGCTTCGGATCAACAAAGCTGTAGGTGATCACTTCCTGATACCCTTTGTCATTCAGCATGGTTTTGACACGCTTGAGAGACAGATCGGCTTCGCGGTGGGAACCCATGACCAGACCCGCTTGCACAGGCTCATCAGGAATATTGTTGTAGCCGTAAATACGGGCAACCTCTTCCACCAGATCTTCTTCGATTTCCATATCGAAACGCCAGCCCGGCGCGACCGCTTTCCACTCGTCCTGGCCCTCTGTCACTTCACAGCCCAGACGACGCAGAATATCCCCTACCTGTGCATCAGCAATGTGATGACCGATCAGGCGATCCAACTTACTGCGGCGCAGCGTAATGGTAGCTCGTTTCGGCAGTGCGGCTTCATTTGTGACGTCAATCACCGGACCGGCTTCACCGCCACAAATATCGATCAGCAGACGCGTCGCGCGTTCCATGGCTTTGTACTGCAGCTCAGGATCAACGCCACGCTCATAGCGATGAGAGGCATCCGTGTGCAGACCGTGACGACGTGCGCGGCCGGTAATAGAAAGCGGGCTGAAGAACGCGCACTCCAGCAGGACGTTCTGGGTATCATCGTTTACACCCGAATGTTCACCGCCAAAGATACCGCCCATTGCCAGCGCTTTGTTGTGGTCAGCAATAACCAGCGTGTCGGCGTTAAGTTTTGCTTCGCTACCGTCCAGCAGAACCAGGGTTTCACCCTCTTTCGCCATACGCACCACGATCCCGCCTTCGATACGATCTTTATCGAAAGCATGCATAGGCTGGCCCAGTTCGAGCAGTACATAGTTGGTGACGTCAACGACCGCATCAATGGAGCGAATGCCGCAGCGACGCAGTTTCTCTTTCATCCACAGTGGCGTTGCGGCTTTTACGTTGATCCCTTTCACCACACGACCCAGGTAGCGCGGGCAGGCATCTACGGCGTCAACCTGGATAGGCAAGGTGTCATTGATGGTGGCGGCCACTGGCGCGATTTCAGGCGCATTCAGCTCGGTCTGATTCAGCACTGCCACATCGCGGGCCACGCCCAGCAGACTCAGGCAGTCGGCACGGTTTGGCGTAACGCTGATCTCGATGGTATTGTCATCCAGCTTCAGATATTCGCGGATATCGGTACCAATCGGCGCGTCGGCCGGCAGCTCAATGATGCCGTTATGATCGTCGGAAATGCCCAGCTCAGAGAACGAGCACAGCATGCCCTCGGAAGGCTCACCGCGCAGCTTCGCCGCTTTAATTTTAAAATCACCGGGCAATACTGCGCCGATGGTGGCCACGGCCACTTTCAGACCCTGACGGCAGTTTGGCGCACCGCATACGATGTCGAGCAGGCGCTCACCACCGACGTTAATTTTGGTCACGCGCAGTTTGTCCGCGTTAGGGTGCTGTCCGCACTCCACCACTTCGCCTACGACCACGCCATGAAAGGCGCCAGCAACCGGCTCTACGCCGTCAACTTCCAGACCCGCCATGGTGATTTGATTTGACAGCGCTTCGCTATCGAGCGTGGTGTTGACCCATTCGCGTAACCACAGTTCACTGAATTTCATTGTTCTGTCCTGCCTTATTTAAACTGTTTGAGGAAACGCAGATCGTTTTCGAAGAACGCGCGCAAATCGGTCACACCATAGCGCAGCATGGTCAGACGCTCCATACCCATGCCGAACGCAAAGCCAGAATAGACTTCCGGATCGATTCCGACATTGCGCAGGACGTTTGGATGCACCATGCCGCAGCCCAGAACTTCAAGCCATTTGCCGTTTTTACCCATCACATCGACTTCTGCAGACGGCTCGGTAAACGGGAAGTAGGAAGGACGGAAACGGACCTGCAAATCTTCTTCAAAGAAGTTATTCAGGAAGTCATGCAGCGTGCCTTTCAGGTTGGTAAAGCTGATGTTCTTGTCAACGATCAGCCCTTCCATCTGGTGGAACATAGGCGTGTGGGTCTGGTCGTAATCGTTACGATAAACACGGCCCGGCGCGATAATGCGGATAGGCGGTTCCTGTTCTTTCATGGTGCGGATCTGCACGCCTGAGGTCTGGGTACGCAGCAGGCGCGTTGCATCAAACCAGAAGGTGTCGTGATCGGCACGTGCCGGATGGTGCCCCGGGATATTCAGCGCGTCGAAGTTGTGATAGTCATCTTCGATTTCAGGGCCTGTTGCCACGGTAAAGCCAAGCTCACCGAAGAACTGTTCAATACGGTCAATCGTGCGGGTAACAGGATGCAGACCCCCGTTCTCAATACGACGGCCCGGCAGGGAAACATCGATGGTTTCCTGTGCCAGACGGGCATTTAACGCTGCGCTTTCGAGTTCGTTTTTACGCGCATTCAAAACCTGTTGGACCTGCTCTTTGGCTTCGTTAATGATGGCACCCGCGGCCGGACGCTCTTCTGCCGGTAACTCACGCAGGGTGGTCATTTGAAGGGTCAAATGCCCTTTCTTCCCCAGATATTCGACGCGGACGTTATCTAACGCGGCAACATCTGAGGCCTGATTAATGGCGGCTGTTGCACTGGCAACCAGCTCTGCAAGATGTGACATGGTTTTCCTCGTTATGTGGCTATATTCATAAGCGGTAGAAACAAAAAAAGCCTCCATCAGGAGGCTTTCTGGCGCTGTTTTTCGTTTCATCTTTCACGCGCTAGCCTCCTGATTTCAGGTGCTAAAGTAAAAGAAGAAGCGGAAAATAGCAGCATTCATGCTTGCGTTACCTTGTGTGGTCAATACCGTAGAGGCTTATTGGAAAGGCTCAACGGAAAAAAGTCAATCTTTAGACGGCATTAAAACAAAAGAGGGAGCAATGCTCCCTCTTTCAACTGGCTTATGCCAGTGCTGCTTTCGCTTTTTCAACAAGCGCGGTAAACGCTAATTTGTCGAATACTGCGATGTCAGCCAGGATCTTACGGTCGATTTCAACAGAGGCTTTTTTCAGGCCGTTGATGAATTTGCTGTAAGAAATACCGTTCTGACGTGCTGCTGCGTTGATACGCGCAATCCACAGTTGACGGAACTGACGCTTACGTTGACGACGGTCACGGTAAGCATACTGACCAGCTTTGATAACAGCCTGGAAGGCAACGCGGTATACGCGAGAACGCGCACCGTAGTAGCCTTTAGCTTGTTTCAAAATTTTCTTGTGACGTGCACGGGCAACTACACCACGTTTTACGCGAGCCATATGTGCTCTCCTGTATCTATATTCTTAGTAAAAAATGAATTAAACGTTAACGGCTTATGCGTACGGCAGGCACGCGATAACCAGACCCAGATCGCCTTTAGACACGAGGCCTTTTGGACGCAGGTGACGTTTACGCTTAGTAGATTTTTTGGTCAGAATATGACGCAGGTTTGCGTGCTTACGCTTAAATCCACCACCACCGGTTTTTTTGAAGCGCTTAGCAGCACCGCGTACGGTCTTAATTTTTGGCATTTTAATAACTTCCACTTCGCATTGTTAATAAACGAAACGTAGGCGAACTAAACCTGTGAAGCCCAAAGGCTCCACAGGAATAGCTACTTGAAGGCCTTACTGTTTCTTCTTAGGAGCGAGCACCATGATCATCTGGCGGCCTTCGATCTTCGATGGGAAGGATTCGACCACTGCCAGTTCACTCAGATCGTCACGGACGCGATTAAGCACTTCCATACCAATCTGCTGGTGAGCCATCTCACGACCGCGGAAACGCAGCGTGATCTTAGCTTTATCACCCTCTTCCAGAAAGCGTATCAGGCTGCGGAGTTTTACCTGATAATCGCCATCGTCGGTACCAGGTCGGAATTTAATTTCCTTAACCTGAATAACTTTTTGCTTTTTCTTCTGTTCCTTAGAAGACTTGCTCTTTTCATAGAGGAATTTGCCGTAATCCATGATACGACAAACTGGCGGCTCGGCGTTAGGGCTGATTTCGACTAAGTCTACTCCGGACTCTTCTGCTTTTTCCAGAGCTTCTCTCAGACTCACAATACCTAGCTGCTCGCCTTCCAGACCTGTTAAGCGAACTTCCTGCGCGCGAATTTCGCCGTTGATACGATTCGGGCGCGCCGTTTGAACTCGTTTTCCGCCTTTAATACCTTATACCTCCAGTTGTTGAAGACTGCGGCTGCGAATCTCTAGTCGCAGCTTCTCAATCACTTCATTTACGTCCAGGCTGCCCAAGTCTTTACCACGGCGGGTGCGAACGGCAACTTTGCCTGATTCCACCTCTTTATCACCGCAGACCAACATGTAAGGGACACGACGTAATGTGTGCTCACGGATTTTAAAGCCAATCTTCTCATTTCTCAAGTCCGCTTTTACGCGAATGCCCGCATTTTGTAGTTTCTGCGTCAATTCTTTAACGTAATCGGCCTGAGAATCGGTAATGTTCATCACCACAACCTGCACAGGTGCAAGCCATGTTGGGAAGAAGCCCGCAAACTCTTCGGTTAAAATACCGATGAAGCGTTCAATCGACCCCAGAATAGCACGGTGAATCATGACCGGCACCTGGCGCTCGTTGTCTTCGCCTACATAAGAAGCGCTTAAACGTGCCGGGAGCGAGAAGTCCAGCTGTACCGTACCGCACTGCCATGCGCGATCGAGACAGTCATACAATGTAAATTCAATTTTCGGACCGTAGAACGCACCTTCACCCAGCTGATACTCAAATGGGATACCGTTTTCTTCCAGTGCAACTGCAAGGTCCGCCTCAGCACGATCCCAGGTCTCATCGCTACCGATACGTTTTTCCGGGCGCGTTGAGAGCTTGACCACGATTTTCTCGAAGCCAAACGTGCTGTACATATCGTAGACCATACGAATACAGGCGTTAACTTCTTCACGCACCTGCTCTTCCGTACAGAAAATATGGGCATCATCCTGTGTAAAGCCACGAACGCGCATCAGGCCATGCAGTGCACCTGACGGTTCATTACGATGACAGCTACCGAATTCCGCCATACGCAGCGGCAGGTCGCGGTAGGATTTCAGACCCTGGTTAAAGATCTGAACGTGACCCGGACAGTTCATCGGTTTGATGCAGTATTCACGGTTCTCTGAAGAGGTCGTGAACATCGCATCTTTATAGTTGTCCCAGTGGCCGGTTTTTTCCCACAGCACACGGTCCATCATGAACGGGCCTTTCACTTCCTGATACTGGTACTCTTTCAGTTTGGAACGTACAAACGTTTCCAGTTCGCGGAAGATTGTCCAGCCGTCGTTATGCCAGAACACCATGCCTGGCGCCTCTTCCTGCATATGATACAGGTCGAGCTGTTTACCGATTTTACGGTGGTCACGCTTCGCGGCCTCTTCCAGACGAACCAGATAGGCGCTCAGGGCTTTTTTATCTGCCCATGCGGTACCATAAATACGCTGCAACATCTTATTGTTGCTGTCGCCGCGCCAGTAAGCGCCCGCGATTTTCATCAGTTTGAAATGATGGCAGAAACGCATGTTCGGCACGTGCGGACCACGGCACATGTCGACGTATTCTTCGTGATGATACAAGCCAGGCTTGTCATCATGCGCGATGTTCTCATCAAGAATAGACACTTTATAGGTCTCGCCACGCTTCACGAAGGTTTCACGCGCTTCGTGCCAGCTGACTTTTTTCTTGATGACGTCGTAATTCGTTTCGGCGAGCTCGTGCATACGTTTTTCGAGCGCGTCGATATCTTCCTGGGTCAGCGTGTGGTCGAGATCAACGTCATAATAGAAGCCGTTGTCGATGACCGGGCCAATCGCCATTTTGGTGTGCGGCCACAGTTGCTTAATCGCATGACCAAGCAGGTGCGCGCAGGAGTGACGAATGATCTCAAGGCCTTCTTCATCTTTCGCGGTAATGATGGAAAGCTTTGCATCGTTTTCAATGAGGTCAGATGCGTCAACCAGCTCGCCATTTACGCGACCCGCGATAGTGGCTTTCGCAAGGCCAGGACCAATGTCCATGGCAACATCCATTGGGCTTACGGCGTTGTCGTAATGGCGTTGGCTGCCATCAGGAAGAGTAATAACAGGCATTTTATATCCTTATTTGCAGTGATGCCCCACACATAAGAGCATATACAAAGAAAATAATCGTTTTTGACAAAAAGATGATGAAACCATCTGACCAACAATCGTCAAATTGGCCCGTCATCAGGGACTCGCCAGAATCAGATTAATGGAGATTTACGGCAAGTCGCTCAATGGTAACACTAACAAAAGGGCAAATGCACCCCGTGCGGATCAGATTGGCGCGACTCATGCGTAGGTATGAGTGTGTAAAAATTCACTGCCCGGCGCTCGCATTCCCATTTTGCTGAGCTAATCTTGTACAGGGTCCTTACACAGTAGAGGGGTATAATATGAATGTATCCAGCAGAACTGTCGTTGTGTTAAATCTGCTTTCAGCAACGGGATTGATTTTGATCCTGGCCGACAAGTTTCATTGGTTCTGACCCGCTTCGGCTTACGCTGCAAACCCGCTTTTGGTAAACTACGACGCTCATACAATGAGGGAACGGGTTATGCCATCTAAGCGCTTTGCTCAAAAACACTGGAAAATGGTGGTCGTGCTTATTGCCATCTGTGGCGCACTGTTGTTATTACGATGGGCCGCCATGATTTGGGGATAGCGACGACCCCGTTAACGTACCTATATGGACTTATAATACGTCTGTCAGGGGCGTGAAAAGAAAAGTATGTCCCACTGTAAAAGTGAAAGACAAATACTGAATTATCCTGATATAAATTTACGACTTATTCATGAGTGCAAAAACCGGTACATCATTATCCGGTTTTCAAACTCGCCGTGCATATTCCTGATATTATCAGGACCACTCGCCCGCGACTAAGGTATGCACATCAAACGCATCATTCATTGACTGGCCGGTTGACTGAGAACCGGGTGCAATGTTTGAGCCGGCTTCTACGTCAGAGGCGTGGGTGATACCGATACGGCTGTTGGCTTCGCTGGCAGGTGCGGTCACGGTGTCAGCAGCAAAGACACCAAATGAAAGTGCGGAAAGCACGATGGCTGCTGCTGCAGTTTTGATTTTTTTCATAATTATCTTTCTCTTTCTAAATTAATACTGAACAACCTGAGGCATATATCAGCCTGTATTGATAGTGTAGATCTGGATCACACTTTTGCCTAGTCAGTTTATTTATCAAAAAGTGTCAAATTAATTGAATTAGCGCGTTACTACACGATTGTGAAGAGAAAATGGAGAAAGGCGTTTTATATATTTTTTAAAACATTGTTTGATATTTAAAAGCACGAAAAGCCAATATTTGAAACGCGGGCCGGAATTTCCCGGCCCGCTTAAATTACATTTTATAACCGAGTGAGATCGTGGTTCGACGATCGGTATGTTCCGGCGCAGAATCCGGTGGCGCTGAGTTCCAGGTCACGTTGTAAGCGACTTTCAGGCCAAAGTGTTCGTTAATCGCCACGTTTAGCGCGGTCTCTGAGTTCAGCGTCGTATCATCGGCACCAAATACAGACACACCCTGAGTAAACTTCGCGTTGTCGGTAAATTGCCAGGCGTAGGTGCCTGATGCATAACCTAACGGCTGCGTTTTTGTTTCGCCGTCGGTATACTCGTCATAACGGACACCCGGACCGAATTCAAAACGGAAGCTGTGTACCGGTCCGTTCAGGAACTGACGACCATAACCCGCCGTAAAGACATCACGCTGGCGATAGCCGTTATACCGGTCGGTTAACCAGCTTGCCTGGCCGAAAATATAATCAGCATCCGTCATGTTGTAACGGCTACGTCCACCGACAGCATATTTTTCGGAAGAACGCTCATCATTGGAAGAGGTGTTGCTGGCATTTCCCCAAAGAGACCAGGCGGTGGTGTTGCCATACCATGTCAGGGTGGAATCCGCCGTCAGGGACGAACTTTTAGTGTTACCCGATTGCGCCAGGTAGCCTGCGTTCAGATTGCCTTCAAACGGTTTTTTTGCACTGGAAGGGTCATCCATGACAGTAAAAACGGTGTCGTCAGCGGCTGCATACATCGAGGCAAACACGCCACCCGCCAGCATCAGTGCAGCGGGTACTGTCTTCAAAAGCTTCATTTATTTAGAGTCCGTACAACAAAAAAAGAGACCATCACGGTCTCGGAAACTTTCTTGGGGATCAATGACAAGGCATCCATCGAAAGGTAACAAATTATAAAAAGGCTCAAATAACATAGCAATGATTTCTTCTTTCCATTTTTGAATAAGAACGATCTTAAATCTTCTTTTATTACATATTAAAAAAACGCTCCTGAATGTAAATATTCATTTTTAAAATCATACTGTTATTTACTTTCCCTTCCTGCCAAAGGGTGCCAGACTGTCTGTATCACGGTTAAAAGGAGGTCATGATGGTAAAAATTTATACGCTGACGCTCTCCCCTTCTCTTGATAGCGCCACGGTTACCCCGCAAATTTATCCTGAAGGGAAACTTCGTTGCAGCGCGCCGGTGTTTGAACCCGGCGGCGGAGGCATTAATGTGGCGCGCGCGATTACCTATCTTGGCGGCAACGCTACGGCTATTTTCCCCGCGGGAGGCGCCACCGGTGAACATCTGGTGTCGCTCCTGACGGAAGAAAAGGTGCCGGTGGAAACCATAAATGCCGAGGACTGGACGCGTCAAAATTTGCATGTCCACGTCGAATCCAGCGCCGAGCAATATCGTTTCGTCATGCCCGGCGCCCGTCTGAGTGAAAAAGAGTTCCACCAGCTTGAAGAAAAAGTACTGGCGATTGAAAGCGGCGCAATCCTTGTGATCAGCGGCAGTCTGCCGCCCGGTGTGGATACGGCAAAATTGACCCAGCTGATCCGCCACGCACAGGGCAATGGCCTGCGCTGCATTGTGGACAGTTCCGGAGATGCGCTCCTCGCCGCCCTGGAGCCGGGAAATCTTGAGCTGGTGAAGCCGAACCAGAAAGAGTTGAGCGCCCTGGTCAATCGCGAATTAAGCCAGCCGGATGACGTCCGCACCGCCGCGCAAGAGCTGGTGCAAAGTGGTAAAGCCCACCGGGTCGTGGTCTCACTGGGTCCGCAGGGGGCGCTGGCCGTAGATAAAACCGGGTTCGTGCAGGTTGTTCCCCCTCCCATGAAAAGCCAGAGTACCGTTGGCGCAGGCGACAGCATGGTGGGAGCCATGACGCTGAAGCTGGCGCAGGGTGCCTCCCTGCTCGAGATGACACGCTACGGTGTCGCCGCCGGGAGTGCCGCCACCATTAACCAGGGTACACGTTTGTGTTCGCTGGCGGATACGCAGAAAATTGTCGACTACCTGGCCAGTCAGTAATCTTTCCGCCCCCTGTAGTCCCGGGGGCGCTATCAATTAGTCGCTAAACGCTGGCTATCGACTATGCTAAGAAAACTTTCATGATTACAACGAGGTGAAAAATGAGCAGTGGTGATATTACCCGCTACGTAGTGACCGTTAAGATTCATGAAGACTCGCTGACTGAACTGAATGAGATGATCAATCACCTTACCCGAGCCGGTTTTTCGCTCACTATGGCTGATGATGACGGCAATATTCACGATCTCGGTACCAACACCTTTGGCTTAATCAGTGCATTAAGTCCAGAAGAAGTGAAAGAGCTCGCGCAAGGTCTGACAAAATCAGCGACAGGAAAAGAGGCAGAAATCGAGATCGCGCAGTGGGAGGAGTGGCACAAAAAAGAACAATAAATGCCCTCTCTTAACCCAAACGGCTCAGGTGTGCGTTAGCTCGTATCTTTTTACCGCGTCTCTGCGCTAACTTAATGATCTGGCAGACAACATGGGAGAATCATCATGTGGCAGGCTATCAGTCATCTTTTAAGCGAGCAAATGGGGGAAGGTGAAATTGAACTGCGTAACGAATTGCCAGGCGGAGAAATCCACGCCGCATGGCATTTACGCTACGCAGGACGCGACCTCTTCGTGAAATGCGATGAGCGAGAGCTGTTACCGTGTTTCACCGCTGAAGCCGATCAGCTGGAACTGTTATCACGCAGCAAAACCGTGCAGGTCCCGCAGGTTTTGGCAGTAGGCAGCGATCGTGATTACAGTTTTCTGGTGATGGAATACCTGCCCGCCCGTCCGCTCGACGCCCACAACGCCTATATTTTAGGTCAGCAAATTGCCCGTCTTCATCAGTGGAGCGATCAGCCGCAATTTGGTCTCGACTTTGATAACGACCTGTCCACCACACCTCAGCCGAACGCCTGGCAGCGTCGGTGGTCTACCTTTTTCGCCGAACAACGTGTCGGCTGGCAGCTTGAACTGGCCGCCGAAAAAGGGTTAGCGTTCGGCAACATTGACGCCATCGTGGAACATGTTCAGCAACGACTTGCTTCACATCAGCCACAGCCCTCTTTATTACACGGTGATTTATGGTCAGAGAACTGCGCGTTGGGGCCAAACGGACCTTACATCTTTGATCCTGCCTGCTACTGGGGCGACCGCGAGTGCGACCTCGCCATGCTTCCTTTACATCCTGAGCAACCTTCACAAATTTATGATGGCTATCAGTCCATCTCACCGCTTCCGTCGGGATTCCTTGAGCGCCAGCCGATTTATCAGCTTTATACGCTGTTAAATCGGGCCATCCTGTTTGGCGGTGAACATCTGGTTAACGCCCAGCGCGCCTTAGACCGTATCCTGGCCGCGTAAAGGACGGGTGACTTCGGGTGGCGTGTGCCACCCGTTTTGCCTTACAGAAAACCGAGCAGGGAAAAGAAGAAATATCCCCCGACGATAATCAGGACGGGCAGGATGTAGAGCGGGAAAATCTGCAGAAAAATAGTGTGATGAGGAACAACAATCTGCGATTCAATTTGCTCGCGCGTCAAGCCATCCGCCCCTTTGGCCTTTTCGAGTATAAGCTGATCTTCAACGCCTTCACGCAGGAAACGCGCCTGACGGCTCATTCGTGCGCCTGATGCCTGTAAAGCCAGGGCGATAAAAATCAGTGCGTAAATTACCCAGAACAGCACATTTGTTTTCTGATGAAAGTCTGGCGTGGGGGAGTTAAACCAGAAAACATTGAGGAACGGCGTGTTGAAACGCATCATTTCAATCATTACATGGGCAAAATCAAGCATAACGGCATTGATTCCGGCCTGCTTTTCACTGTGTTCATACATAAACTTCAGGACAGAGATCAGCGTAGAAATTACCGCTGGAATAAAAATTACCCATCCAGCAATACGTTTTAACACCGCTATGCGTCCAGCTTGTTGATACGTCATCAGTTCCCCTTCGTAAAGACGCTTTCTTTGTGCCTAAGTTTACCCGCAGTGCATCATTTTCGCCTGATCTTTAAAAGCGATATGGTAAATTGCCTCTCATACTCAGCACTTATCCCCTGCTCTACCCTACAGACAAGGAGTTATCGTTATGTCAACCTCGCGCCAGATCGTTGCGGCTATTTTCGATATGGATGGATTACTCATCGATTCTGAGCCTCTCTGGGATCGTGCGGAACTGGATGTTATGGAAAGCCTTGGCGTAGATATCCGTCGCCGTAACGAGCTTCCCGATACTCTGGGCCTGCGCATCGATATGGTGGTGGAGCTGTGGTACGCCCACCAGCCATGGAATGGCCCGAGTCGCCAGGAGGTGACCGACCGAATTATAAGCCGTGCGCTTACGCTGGTTGAAGCGTCTCGCCCGCTGCTGCCGGGGGTGCGTGAGGCCGTTGCACTGTGTAAAGCGCAGGGGCTGAAAGTGGGTCTGGCGTCTGCGTCGCCGTTGCATATGCTGGAGAAAGTTCTCGCCATGTTTGACCTGCGTGAGAGCTTCGATGCGCTTGCCTCTGCTGAAAAACTGCCATACAGCAAACCGCATCCGCAAGTGTATATGGACTGCGCCGCTAAGCTGGGCGTCGATACTCTGGCCTGTGTGGCGCTGGAAGATTCCGTTAACGGTATGATCGCTTCAAAAGCAGCGCGTATGCGATCTGTCGTGGTACCGGCGGAAGAGGGTCAGCATGATCCCCGTTTTGCCCTTGCAGATGTGAAGCTCGCCACGCTTGCCGATCTCACGCCAGCTCACCTGCGCGGTCAATAATCCGGGTCCCGGGCAACAGGATGTTGCCCGAAACTTTGACCGCGGTATAATTTCTAAAACAGCATTTCATTTTAATTTGTAATTCTGCCAGCGCCCTTCTACTCTTACCTCGAGAATAACAATAACCCTTACTTCTGAGGTAGAAATGATACTGGATGCCTTTAATCTGACGGGTAAAGTAGCCATCGTGACCGGCTGCGACACGGGGCTTGGCCAGGGGATGACCCTGGGTCTGGCACAAGCTGGCTGCGATATTGTGGGCGTCAATCGAAAAATCCCTGAGGAGACCGCCGCCCGCGTCACCGCGCTGGGCCGACGTTTTATGTCCATCCAGGCCGATTTGAGTCAGCAGACCGGCATCCAGGATATCGTCACCAAAACGGTTGCTGATATGGGGCGCGTGGATATTCTGGTGAACAATGCCGGGACAATCCGCCGGGAAGATGCCCTGACGTTTTCAGAAAAAAATTGGGATGATGTAATGAATCTCAACCTGAAATCGGTCTTTTTCCTGTCTCAGGCCGTCGCGCGACAGTTTATTGCCCAGGGTGACGGTGGCAAAATTATCAATATTGCCTCTATGCTCTCTTTCCAGGGCGGCATACGGGTTCCGTCATACACCGCCTCGAAAAGCGGCGTATTGGGTATCACCCGCTTGCTAGCGAATGAATGGTCGAAGCACGGGATTAACGTCAACGCGATTGCGCCGGGTTATATGGCAACGAATAATACGCAAGCGCTGCGCGATGACGAACAACGCAGCAAGGAAATTCTGCAGCGTATTCCGGCCGAGCGCTGGGGAACCCCAGAAGATTTGCAAGGCCCGGTGGTTTTCCTGGCCTCTTCAGCCTCGGACTACGTTAATGGCTACACCTTAGCCGTAGATGGCGGCTGGCTGGCGCGTTAACGCCACTTTGTGACAAAGAGTTACACCGTCACCTCTTCCGCCTACTGTATAAAAACCCTATACTGTATGAATTGACAGTTTCGTGGATTTTATCATGACGGCGGAAGGCCACCTGCTTTTTTCAATTGCCTGTGCAGTGTTTTCTAAAAACGCTGAGCTTACCCCTGTGCTGGCCCAGGGTGACTGGTGGCATATTGTCCCTTCCGCGGTGCTGACCTGTCTGCTGCCGGATATCGATCATCCAAAATCGTTTCTCGGGCAACGGCTGAAGTGGATTGCAAAACCTATCGCGCGGGCTTTCGGCCATCGGGGGTTCACGCACAGTCTGCTAGCCGTTTTCGCTCTGCTTACCCTCTTCTATCTGAAAGTTCCCGAAAACTGGATTGTTCCCGCTGACGCCATTCAGGGAATGGTGCTGGGTTATCTCAGCCACATCCTTGCGGATATGCTGACGCCCGCCGGCGTGCCGCTGCTCTGGCCCTGCCGCTGGCGTTTTCGCTTTCCCATTCTCGCCCCGCAAAAAGGTAATCAGCTTGAGCGCGTCTTATGCATGGCGCTGTTTGCCTACGCGGTCTGGATGCCGCAAACCTTGCCCGAAAACAGTGCAGTTCGCTGGTCATCGCAGATGATCAACACGCTGCAATTTCAGTTCAATCGCTTCATTCATCATCAGATTGAACAATAAATCCACAAAACAATCACATTTGTAATAATCCATTCCATTTGGATATAAGCGCCACATCACACTTCTGCTAATCTTGCGCCAACAAGATCGGACTAGACCGGTCGTATAATAAATCAGGAGAACGGGGATGAATTTTCCACTCATCGCGAACATCGTGGTGTTCGTAGTCTTGCTATTGCTGTTGGCGCAGACGCGCCATAAACAGTGGAGTCTGGCGAAAAAGGTGCTGGTTGGCCTGGTTATGGGTGTCGTTTTTGGTCTGGCCTTGCAGGCGATCTACGGCGCGGATAATCCAGTTCTGAAAGAATCGATCCAGTGGTTTAACGTCGTCGGTAATGGCTATGTACAGCTGTTGCAAATGATTGTCATGCCGCTGGTCTTTGCGTCTATTTTGAGTGCGGTTGCACGTCTGCATAACGCGTCTCAGCTGGGCAAAATCAGTTTCCTGACCATCGGGACCTTACTGTTCACCACGCTGATTTCGGCGTTGGTGGGGGTACTTGTTACTAACCTGTTCGGCCTGACGGCTGAAGGACTGGTGCAAGGGACCGCTGAAACAGCCCGTCTTACCGCCATTGAAACCAACTACGCAGGCAAGGTAGCCGACCTTAGCGTACCGCAGCTGCTGCTCTCCTTCGTGCCTAAAAACCCGTTTGCCGATCTGACGGGTGCAAGCCCAACGTCAATCATCAGCGTGGTCATCTTTGCCGCTTTCCTGGGTGTGGCTGCTCTTAAGCTGCTGAAAGACGACGCGCCAAAAGGCCAGCGTGTTCTGACCGCGATCGATACGCTGCAGAGCTGGGTAATGAAGCTGGTGCGTCTTGTGATGCAGCTGACGCCGTACGGCGTGCTGGCGCTGATGACCAAAGTGGTGGCGGGTTCAAACCTGCAGGACATCATCAAGCTGGGTAGCTTTGTTATCGCCTCGTATCTGGGCCTGGCGATCATCTTTGTCGTGCATGGCATATTGCTGGCGGTGAACGGCGTTAGCCCGCTGAAATACTTCCGCAAAGTGTGGCCAGTGCTGACGTTCGCCTTCACCAGCCGCTCCAGCGCAGCATCTATTCCGCTGAACGTTGAAGCACAGACCCGCCGTCTGGGTGTACCGGAAGCCATTGCCAGCTTCTCCGCCTCTTTTGGCGCGACAATTGGTCAGAACGGTTGCGCGGGTCTTTACCCGGCGATGCTGGCGGTGATGGTTGCGCCGACCGTGGGCATTAACCCGTTGGATCCGATGTGGATTGCTACCCTGGTCGGTATTGTGACCGTGAGTTCCGCAGGCGTTGCCGGTGTCGGCGGCGGTGCGACCTTTGCCGCACTGATTGTGCTGCCTGCGATGGGCCTGCCGGTCACGCTGGTTGCCCTGCTGATCTCCGTTGAACCGTTAATCGATATGGGTCGTACAGCGCTGAACGTCAGCGGCTCCATGACTGCCGGTACGTTGACCAGCCAGTGGCTGAAACAGACCGATAAAGCGATTCTGGAAAGTGATGACGATGCCGAACTGGCGCATCGTTAATTGCTGCCACTAAAAAAACCGCCTTCGGGCGGTTTTTTTGTTTCTACTCTTCCTGAATATCTTCTTCCTGACGAATTTGCATCGCCCAGCGCTGCGCCGCTTCCGGCAGGCTGAACGCCGGGGAACGACGGAACGTGTGTCCGACCAGCACAAAGGCGACATATTTGCCCCGCAACTGCCAGACATCGCGAAAACCATCCACTTTAAGGGCGTGATCGGGCGGAGCAGGTTCAACGCGAGGCACGTAGCTGATAACGGGACGGTTTTGTTGGCGATACGGTTTCATAAGCGTCGGTTCACTAAGGCAAATTCTGATAGCGGGCAAAGTCTATCATAGCCGAATCCCCTCCTGCACGTTGCGCCTTGCATGCTAATGCCCCCTCTTTCGCCAATCCTCCTCTGAAAACTCTCACTTTCCCTGCTTTCAGGCGACATTGTTCTATAGTTAGTAGGCTTTTACACAATAAAGGCCGTCCTTTAGCCATTCAAACAGGAGACGAGTGCAATGTCGCATAATGATAAGACACATCAATCACCCATTCATGGCAAAGAAGAATCAGAACCCGGCATGGACTCATTAGCACCGGAAGATGGTTCCCATCGTCCTACACCGGAACCGACCGCCCCTGGCGAGCAGCCCACTGCGCCTGGCAGCCTGAAAGCCCCCGATACGGGCAACGAGAAACTGAACGCCCTTGAGCCACACCGGAAAGGCGGAGAAGGTTTTGCGCTTACCACCAATCAGGGCGTGCGCATCGCCGATGACCAAAACTCCCTGCGCGCGGGCAGCCGTGGTCCAACGCTGCTTGAAGATTTCATTCTGCGTGAAAAAATCACCCATTTTGACCATGAGCGCATTCCGGAACGTATTGTTCATGCCCGTGGTTCCGCCGCGCATGGTTATTTCCAGCCTTATAAGAGCCTGAGCGATATTACTAAAGCCGATTTCCTGTCCGACCCGGACAAGATCACGCCGGTTTTCGTACGATTTTCTACCGTGCAGGGCGGCGTCGGCTCAGCAGATACCGTCCGTGACATTCGTGGGTTCGCCACTAAATTTTATACCGACGAGGGGATCTTCGATCTCGTCGGTAACAACACCCCCGTATTCTTTATCCAGGATGCCCATAAATTCCCGGACTTCGTCCATGCGGTCAAACCGGAACCCCACTGGGCCATCCCACAGGGGCAGAGCGCGCATGACACCTTCTGGGACTATGTTTCGCTGCAACCTGAAACCCTGCATAACGTCATGTGGGCCATGTCTGACCGCGGTATCCCCCGCAGCTATCGCACCATGGAAGGCTTTGGTATCCATACCTTCCGCCTGATTAACGCAGAGGGCAAAGCCACTTTCGTCCGCTTCCACTGGAAACCGGTCGCCGGTAAAGCCTCGCTGGTCTGGGATGAAGCCCAAAAGCTGACGGGCCGCGATCCTGATTTCCATCGCCGAGAACTGTGGGAATCTATTGAAGCGGGTGATTTCCCGGAATATGAACTCGGGTTCCAGCTGATTCCGGAAGAAGACGAATTCAAGTTCGATTTCGATTTGCTCGACCCAACCAAACTGATCCCGGAAGAGCTGGTGCCTGTGCAACTGGTCGGCAAAATGGTGCTCAACCGCAACCCGGATAACTTCTTTGCCGAAAATGAGCAGGTGGCGTTCCACCCCGGACATATCGTGCCCGGCCTGGATTTCACCAACGATCCCCTGCTGCAAGGCCGCCTGTTCTCCTACACCGATACGCAGATTAGCCGTCTTGGCGGGCCGAACTTCCACGAAATCCCGATTAACCGTCCGACCTGCCCGTACCATAACTTCCAGCGCGATGGCATGCACCGGCAGGACATCGACACCAACCCGGCTAACTACGAGCCCAACTCCATTAATGATAACTGGCCTCGCGAGACGCCACCTGCGCCGAAACGCGGCGGCTTTGAGTCGTATCAGGAACGGGTCGACGGCAACAAAATCCGCGAGCGTAGCCCGTCATTTGCTGAATACTATGCGCATCCGCGCCTCTTCTGGCACAGCCAGACCCCGATTGAACAGCAACACATTATCGGCGGTTTCAGTTTTGAGCTGAGCAAAGTGGTACGCACCTATATTCGTGAACGCGTTGTAGACCAGCTCACGCGGATTGACATCCAGCTCGCGCAAAGCGTGGCGGATAATCTGGGGATCACGCTCACCGACGAGCAACGCCATGCGGCGCCGCCGCAGGATGTGAATGGCCTGAAGAAAGATCCGTCTCTAAGCCTCTATGCCGTGCCTGGTGGTTCGATTAAAGGGCGCGTCGTCGCCATTCTTCTGAACGACAACACCCGCGCCAGCGATCTGCTGGGCATTATGCAGGCGCTGAAATCCAAAGGCGTTCACGCCAAACTGCTCTATTCCCGTATGGGGGAAGTCACCGCTGATGATGGCTCCGTACTGCCAATTGCCGCCACCTTTGCGGGTGCGCCGTCGCTGACGGTGGACGCGGTCATTGTGCCCTGCGGTGATATCAGTAGCCTGCTCGGCAACGGGGACGCGGCGTATTACCTGCTTGAAGCGTATAAGCATCTTAAGCCTGTCGCACTGGCCGGTGACGCACGGCAGTTTAAAACATTGCTGAAGGTTGCCGATCAGGGCGAAGAAGGCATTGTGGAGGCTGACAACGCGGACAACGCGTTTATGGACGAACTGTTCGATCTGCTTGCCGCCCATCGGGTATGGTCGCGTAGCAGTAAAACCGCTCAAATTCCGGCATAAAAAAACCGGGTAGCCTTGCGCTACCCGGCATTTCTTACAGATCCCTGAACGTTCCCAGTCGGTATCCGCGTGCGGCGATCGCCTTTTTCAGCGATGCCGACGTCAGCACATCCAGTTCCGCCAGACGCGGCCAACAGTAGGCGCTTTTACGCACGGTGTTATCGACAAACGCCGGATGGGTCATCATCTCAAACGATTTTTCCCCGCGGGCTGCCGAGGCGTCCAGCACCTGCAAAAACAGCGCTTCATCAATCGCCTCGCCATAAAACTCACTGCTGTACCCTTCCGTCGTCGGCGCGGCGCTGAGTGAAAGGCCATGCCGGGCGATCTCCTGACGATCCACGCGCATCGCCACGCCTTTACGCTTGGCAAAGTCAGCGACGATGGGGAAAATCGCCGGGATCATATGCACATGGTGGTGGCTGTCGATATGCGTTGGCGCATGACCAAAAAGCTCGGTAAAGCGCGTAAACTGACACTCCAGCTCCCCGGCAATCTGATCAAGCGGCAAATCGCCCTGCTCCGCCCTTTCCCAGATCCATTTCCCCAGCAGTCCGTCGCGCGTCAGTCCCGTCAGTGGCGTGAGCGGCGTGCCCAGGGTCAGTACAAAATGCATACCTACGCCCAGCATCGGCAGCTCACGGCTCAACGCGGCAGCGTGCGCGCAGGCTTCGCCGTTGACCATCGCGGTGGTGGAGGTCACCACGCCGTGACGACAGGCTTCCACAATGCCGTAGTTTTGCCCTTTTGACAGGCCAAAATCATCGGCATTCACGATAAGCAGATTTTCCATCCTGATGCCTCTTAGTGATGTTCACGTTTCAGTTTTTCGGCGGTGGCGGCAAAGTTTGGCAGCCACTTTTCATGCGCCAGAATCATTTCACGCGCCAGCGATTCCGCATCACGGTCTGAATGCACCAGCGGGCTCAGGTTGAGCGCCAGAAGAACATCGTTAAACTCACCGCTCAGCGCGGCGTGGCTCGCAGCCACTTCGAAGCCTTTAATGGTATGGATAAGCCCCATCACTTTGTCATCGAAATGAGTAATGCGCGTGTGAGGTTTCGCCCCGTCGCGACCCAGGATACAGGTCATCTCCACGGCCCAGTCTGCGGGAATATTATCGATGTGACCGTGGTGAGGCACGTTCACGTAGTGCTCAGCCTGCTTATCATTGAAAATGGCGTTGATCACCTCGCAGGCCGCGTCAGAATAGTACGCTCCACCGCGCTGCTCCAGCTCTTTAGGCTTCACGTCCAGGTGAGGGTCTTTATACAGTTCAAAGAGCTGTTTCTCGACTTTCTGCACCACCTGTGCGCGCGCACCGCCCTTATAGTATTCGCCCATTTCAATGGCGAGCATCTCTTTTTGCTTGAAGTAATAAAGCAGGTAGGAGCATGGCAGCAGATTCAGAGAGCGGATCAATCCTTCGCTGAACGGCAGGTCGAAGATATTTTTCACCGACCCTGCCGTGAGACGACCGGACGCCACGCCATCCAGCAGTTCGGCAAAACGCGATTCGCCGTTCACCAGCACGTCTTTGATAAAGACCATATGGTTAAGACCAAACAGATCGATAGAGAGTGCATCCTCATCGGTCAATGCCAGCACGTCGCGGATAAACATTTTCATGCCAATAGGGATATTACAAACCCCAATGAAACGCCTGAACCCGGTGTGGCGATAGACGGCTTCCGTCACCATGCCGGCGGGGTTGGTGAAGTTAATGACCCATGCGTTTGGACAAATCTCTTCGACGTCTTTGATAATGTCAAAAATGACCGGAATGGTTCGCAACCCTTTAAACAGCCCTCCCGCTCCGTTAGTCTCCTGACCCAGATAGCCATGGCTTAAAGGAATTCGCTCATCGAGTTCACGGGCTTTCAGCTGACCCACGCGCAGCTGCGTCGTGACAAAGTCGGCGTCTTTTAAGGCCAGACGACGATCCAGCGTTTTATGAACGGTAAGCGGTACGCCTGCCTTTTTTACCATGCGCTGGCACAGGTCGAAAATAATATCCAGCTTCTCCTGTCCCTCTTCAACGTCCACCAGCCATAATTCGCTGACCGGTAATTCATTATAACGTTTCAGAAAGCCTTCCAGTAATTCGGGGGTATAACTGCTGCCGCCGCCAATTGTGACTACTTTTAATTTCTGTTGCATAATATCTCCCTTAGCGTGTCAGGTTAGCCGCCTGCAAAGTATAGGGGACTCTTCCCGCTATTTTGGGCAAGCGCTTACGTCAATCTGCTCTGGCGGTGATGACCGCCAGCGTTAATTAATTACCGTCAGACTCTTTCGATAACTGCTCGGCGTAAATGAAGTGAGTTTTTTAAACGTTTTAATAAACAGGCTGGGGCTACTGTAACCCGACTCGTAGGCGATATCCGTAATCGAATAGTTGGTTATTTCCAGCTGTTTTTTAGCAAAGTTAATGCGGATTTCATTTATGATCTGCACAGGCGTTTTACGGTAATAACGCTGCGTCGCGCGGGTCAAATATTCCTGTGACTTTCCGGACAGGGCGACCATATTTTCCAGCGCATTTTCACTGAATTGACATTTATCGTGCATCATTTCAACGGTACCGCGCAGCCAGTGTGGAATATCATCCATGACCTGCTGCTCATCCCGGTGGTGACGCAGGCGATTCATCACGTAGAACGTCACCGTTTCGATAAACTCATCAAATTCGCTGTCACGGAAGTTCAGTGAGGCAATGACCGTTTCGATCCAGGTCATGAATTCGTTTTTAACGCGATACACCTGCGAGGCCACAAAGCAGAACGGCACCAGCGGCAGGTAGTGCTTTTCGAAGAAACGGCGGCTAACGCCCACGTTCAGAATGCGGGTCGCGCCAAATTCATAAAAGCTCTGGTGATAGGACCCCATCGGGAGAAAGACAAAATCACCCCGCTCCAGCAGGACACGCTTGCCGTTGATCTCCTGATAGTATCGCCCGGTCAAAACGATGGTGAATTCGTAGTAGTCATGCTGGTGCAAGCCACTGGCGCTTTCCGTTTTATTGTAGATAACCACGTGAAAATTCTTGCCATTAAACAGAAGCTGCTCAAGTGCGGTTTTGATTTCCATCGTGTTTACCTCCTGCTGCCTGTGCTGTCTTAATGCAATTTTTCGTGAAGTTCGATGAGCTCAGCGACCAGTTCACGCGCCAGCATTGAGGTCATCAGGTGATCCTGCGCATGCACCAGCACCAGGCTCACCTTCATCTTACCTTCGCCCTGATCGCCTTCTATCAACTTCGTTTGCACCAGGTGGGCTTCATTAAGGGCAAGCCGCGACTGGTCCATCATGGTTTTGGCGGCGTCGAAATCGCCCTGTTTGGCTTGTTTCAGTGCGGCATACGCCAGGCTGCGCGCCTGACCGGAATTGATGATAAGGCCCATCACCACCTCTTCCAGATCGTTCTCTGCGGCTTCTTCTGCAACGATACTCTCTAAATCTAACATCTTTCTGCTCCTTTTGGCTGGCGCGGGTCGCCCCGCGCCGGGCAATTTTAGAATTTCAGTGCGAGGGCGATATCCTCTTCGCTCTCTTCTTCATCGATAACGGTCGCCGCTTTGTTTGCAATCGCCACGAAAGGCATATAAAGCAGGGTGGCAATCCCGAGGTTGAATATCGCCAGCAGGAAGGCGGCAACGCTACCGTTGGTATTAAAGAATGCCCCCAGACCTGCCGGCATTGTCCACGGCGCAATGTTGGTCACCGGCGGGATAATCCCCAGGTAATAGGCCGTCAGGGTAATGGCTGCCAGCAGTGGCTGAATCAGCACGAACGGGATAAACATCACCGGGTTCATGATAATCGGCAGACCAAACAGGATAGGTTCGTTGATCTGGAAGATGCCGGATGGCAGTGCCAGCTTCGCTACCTGGCGGTGGTCCGCCCGGCGAGAGACAATAAAGACCGCGATGATCAGACCCAGTGTCGCCCCGGTTCCCCCCAGGAAGATATAGGAATCAAGCATCGGCTTCGCCCACACATGGAAGGTTTTACCCGCAGCCAGCGCCGCGTCAACGGAGCCGTATTGCTGATAAAGGGCAACGTTTTCCAGTGCCCACGGGGTCATGATACCGCTGTCCAGCGCCGCCAGTGCCAGTGAACCATGCACGCCGAAGAACCACAGCAGGGAGGTGAAAATGACATACGCCCATCCGACCACGCCACCCATCGACGCCAGCGGCGTAGAGATAGAGTCCATGATGATCTGATGGAAGTTCGTGCCCCAGTGAGAGAGCGCCCAGGCGATAATCCCCATAACCGAAAGGATGATAAAGCCTGGAATCAACGCGGAAAAAGAGCGGGCGACGGACGCGGGAACGCTATCAGGCAGGCGAATCACCCAGTTGCGACGGATAATGAAGGTAAACATCTCCGCCACGACCAGCCCAATAACAATGCCGGAAATAATATTCGCGCCACCCAGCCAGTTTGCACCGACGGCGTAGGCTTCGCCTACAGTGTATGGCGTGACCGTCATAAAGGCGGCAACGGATAATAAACCTGCGGCCAGCGGATCGACTTTGCGTTCTTCTGCCAGCGCCATACCAATAAAGAAAGGCGCCATCAGCGACATAATGCCCAACGTACCGTTGTAAACATTACCGCCAATGGCTTTAAGACCATTAAGGGTTTCAATCGTAGAAGCATCTAATCGAATGCCCAATGAATAAAAGAAAGAACCTTCGCCAAAACTCAAAAATACGTTGTTGATTAATACAAACATCGCACCCGCCAGCGTCAACGGCATTAATTTAATAAAACCGTTTTTGATGGCGTTAACGTGCGGCTGCTTTCCTATTTTAACAGCAAAAGGAAGGAGTACCTTTTCAAGTGAAGCGATGACTTTACTCATAGGAAATACCCTTAAATGCCGCAACAATGTTGCGGCGTATTGTTATGTGAAATCACTCTTTGACGGGAAAAATAAATAATTAATTTGCTGCAAATTTTTTAATGGCTGCAACAGCAGCTTTTAACACACCTAAACCATCAATTTTGCCGTACAGCACAGAATCGATGACTTCTACCGGTTTGTTCGGTAATAACCGCTGAATCTCAGGCAACATATAGGCAATTTGCGGACCCAGCAAAACGACATCCGCGTTCGGACCTTTTTCACCGGCCAGGGTTTCCGGGAAGGCTTCGATGACCACGGGCACCTCATACTTTTCTGCTTGTGCACGCATCTTAGAAACCAGTAGCGAGGTTGACATGCCCGCAGAGCAGAACAAATAGATATGTTTCTTTTCCATAACAACTTCCCTCTCGTATGACCACCCACGCTGAGCGCCTGCGGGTGTTACTCTTGTTTGTCATTGAAATCGAGTATACGGCAAGGGGCATCGGGGGGGATAATTCTAAATCGACTGAAATTGTCTCTCATTGACCTGGTGTTTTGACTGCCTTCACATTTCATGCAAATAATTCGCGAAGATAAATAAGATTCCTGAATACATAAAAAAACCGGCCAAATGGCCGGTTCGTTATCGTGTCAGGCAGAAAGGTTACTGAGCCTTAGGTGCCTGCGGATCGGTATCGTACTCTGCACAGGACTGATAGCCTGAATTCATTACGTGTCCGGTGTCATCCAGCGCGACAAAATAGGTCTCGGCTTTACCATCCCGTTGACCCAGGATGTAAGTCTGACAAGTACCACGTGCGTGAATCATCGTCACTTCTGAAGAAGGTTTACCGGCCAGCTCCGCGACCTGGGCGCGGCTCATGCCTTTTTTAACATCCTTCACGACAGGTTCTTTAAACTGATCGGTAGTGCGATCATAAGCTGTACACCCTGCCAGCATAGTCAATACGGCCGCTGCGCTTAAAATTCCTGCTACGTTCTTGTTCATATTCCGTCCTCTTGTTTATCAGCGTGTTATCTAAGCATGGAATAAAAAGTGCAATTCATCAACTTTGCGTGTGACGCCTGAGGTTTTTCGGAAAATTCCAACAAAACAAGGATAAGCCGTTTTTGACGCAATTTGCCGCAGACGAATCTGTGATCCTTGTCGTTTTCCGTCCAAAGGGTTAGCTTTAAGACATCACTCATCTGCTTTGTTTGCTAATGGAGGGCGTTATGGCTCTGCAACACGAGATTATTCAGGCTCTGGGCGTTCAACCCACCATCGATGCTAATGCGGAAATTCGCCGCAGCGTCGACTTTTTGAAATCCTACGTGAAAACCTATCCTTTCCTGAAATCGCTGGTACTGGGCATCAGCGGCGGCCAGGATTCTACCCTTGCCGGTAAACTCTGCCAGATGGCCATTACTGAACTCCGTCAGGAATCGGGCGATGAGGAGCTGCAGTTTATCGCGGTTCGCTTGCCGTATGGCGTTCAGGCCGACGAGCAGGATTGCCAGGACGCGATTGCGTTTATTCAACCCGATCGCGTACTGACGGTAAATATTAAAGGGGCGGTTCTGGCGAGCGAGCAGGCGTTGCGCGAGGCGGGCATTGAACTGAGCGATTTTGTGCGCGGCAATGAAAAAGCCCGTGAGCGCATGAAAGCGCAGTACAGCATTGCCGGCATGACCAAAGGCGTGGTGGTCGGCACCGATCACGCCGCCGAAGCGGTCACGGGCTTCTACACGAAATACGGCGACGGCGGAACGGACCTCAACCCACTTTTCCGCCTGAACAAGCGTCAGGGGAAACAGCTGCTGGCGGCACTGGGATGTCCGGAGCATCTTTATAAAAAGGCCCCAACCGCCGATCTCGAAGACGATCGCCCTTCCCTGCCTGACGAAGCGGCGCTGGGCGTTACCTATGAAAACATTGATGATTATCTTGAAGGTAAACCCGTCGAGGAGAGCATTGCCCGCATTATCGAAGGCTGGTACATCAAGACCGAACATAAACGCCGCCCGCCGGTAACCATCTTTGACGATTTCTGGAAACGCTAATCTCAAAAACGGTAACCTCAGGGTTACCGTTTTATCGCTCACATCCTGCCTGATGTTTACACCCTACAGACCGCCACGCTAAAGCGCACCCGCCTCTTTTTTAACCAGACAACACCTGATACACTGTATGCCTGAACAGTATGGAGAGTTTTTTGTGAGCAGGCGTCAATCTGCCCCGCGTCTGGAGTTCGAAGCGGCGGCCATCTATGAATATCCTGAACATCTTCGCCCGTGGCTGGAAGCATTACCTAAGCAGCCCGGCGTCTATTTTTTTCATGGCGAAAGCGAGGCGATGCCGCTTTATATCGGCAAAAGCGTCAATATCCGCAGCCGCGTACTGTCGCATCTGCGCACGCCGGATGAAGCCTCTATGTTGCGCCAGTCCCGCCGCATCACCTTCATTCAGACCGCGGGAGAGCTGGGTGCGTTACTTCTTGAAGCCCGGCTGATTAAAGAGCAGCAGCCGCTGTTTAATAAGCGCCTGCGCCGTAATCGTCAGCTTTGCTCCCTGCAAATCATCGACGGCAAGCCGCAGGTGGTCTATGCCCGTGAGGTTGACTTCTCACGTGCGCCCAATCTGTTCGGCCTGTTCGCCAACCGCCGCTCGGCGCTGCAAACGCTGCAAACGCTGGCCGATGAGCAACAGCTCTGTTACGGCCTGTTAGGGCTGGAATCGGTCACGCGGGGGCGCGCCTGTTTTCGTTCGGCGCTAAAACGCTGTGCGGGGGCGTGCTGTGGTAAAGAGAGCGTCGAGGCGCATCAGGCGCGGTTACTGTCCGGATTGTCGACGTTACGCGTCAACTGCTGGCCGTGGAAGAGCGCCGTTGCGCTCAAAGAGACCCGCGAAGGGATGACCCACTATCACATCATCCACAACTGGTTCTGGCTGGGCGCCGTTGAGACATTGCATGAGGCCGCCGAATTAATGCGCTCCCCCGCCGGATTCGATCACGACGGGTATAAGATCCTCTGCAAACCGTTGCTGGGCGGCACCTATGACGTAATTGAACTCAATGACCCGGAAGCCAGGTGATTTCGCTAAAGAGCACCGTTCCTGTGGATTCCAGTAAGCGTAGGGTGTGCGTCCCCTCCTGCCAGCTCGCCCCCTGATCCGGGGTCAGCAGCTTTTCACCCAGTTGCCATGCACCGCTTAACACGAAAACCACCCCGCCCCGCGAGCCAAACGTGGTGAAGGTGCGATCGGCAACACGCACTTTCGCTTTGCAGCTCTCGCGACGGGTCATGATGTTGAAGTCCATCGACATCTGGCCCTCTGTCAGCGTCGCCTTCACCGGAAGATCGCCCTCAAAGCTAAAAGGCTGATGGCGTTTTAACGTATGGCAAAAGCGCTGGCCTGCCTCCAGCGTCACCTCACCGCCTTCCAGCAGGGTAATGACGCGGTCTACGCCCGGGAAAAGGGAAAATTCGCCGTTACTGGCGATAGAAGCAATACTGGCACGCCAGTTAAAATCTCGCGTCGCAGGCGGAAAGCAGCAAATCTCCCGCGTTTCGCCCGCGCCATTACGCCAAAGGTTGATCGGCATTTTGCGGATATCAAAGAACTCCATCACCACTCCTGAAAGGCGCAACGCGCACCAGGGCGACGCGGTAACCCGTGTCGCTGTCTTATTTGTTATCGTTAGGTAGTCTCAGACGTATTATCGGCAGCGCGATGAAAGGGCTTAGCCTGACGTGTAAAAAAAGAGTAACGCCCTGACTATGCTAAACATTTCAGCGACTGCATACAGGAGAATACCCCTCCTGCCGCATCTGACAAGAGGGGAAGAAAAAAATAAGATCGCCAGATCGGGATTTTGCGAGGGTACCCGTAAAAACAACGAAAAACCGCCGGACCTGTTCACCGCGTAATGCGCGTTTGTGAACAGGATCCGGCGGTCTTGATAGGGTGTGCTAATTACTCAGCAGCAGGGGCCATTTTACCTTCCGGCGCATGACGTTCTGTCAGACGCTTCTCAAAATTGGCATTAAACTGTTTTTTCTGTTCCGGGGTCAGAATGTTGTAAATCTTATTCTGGGTTTCCATACGTGCCAGCATACCGTCTTTATGCTGTGCAGCCATCTTATCGATTTGCGCTTCCGCCCTGGCTTTATCGAAGCTGTCGCTGGCGATGATGTCGTGCATTGTGCGGCGCTCTTCCAGCGAAGGACGTTTCATCCGATCGCGCTGGCTTTTCATGATGTCGCGAACCTGTTGTTTCTGGGCATCCGTCAGGTTGAGGTCTTTGAACATCATCATCTCGTGATGCATGCCCGGCTTACCTTTGTGGTGCATCATTTTGCCTTCGGTCGGCGCAGCGGTGGTGGTTGAGGTATCCGCGGCGAACGCCATGCTGGTAGCGCCCAAAGCCAGGGTAGAAGCAACAAACAGTGCAGTTAATTTACGCATAATAGTTGGTCCTTTCTTTCAGTTATTCTTCGGCGCTATGCCGTGTTGACGAGATTAACTTTACGGGGTTTATCGTCAATAAGTCAGAGCAACGGTAAATCAATGAAAGTATAAAAAACACTTTATCGCCAACTATGGAGAAATAAAGGAGAAAGGATGGAGAGTTGAAACAAGAATAAACAACCAGATGATTTTAAAGAGATTATGGAGGAGTATAACCAGGGAGAGATTAATAATAAAGCAGTTCTCCAGGAATATTCTGCAAAATCTCTCAGGCCGCGCTGAATGCCAAGAAAAAAACGCATCCCCCCTCCTCAGGAGGAGGAATTTATCGCCTCAGGTTATTTTCTCCAGCATTAAGCCTGCCCGTAAACCCAACGCCACAGATGGGTTCGGGAAAAGAACATATTCGGTACTTTTCTGCACCTCGTAACGTTCATCCCCCTCTTCCGCCAGCAGAACGCCCTGTCGAAAAGGGGTAAAGTTGAGCGTGTGAGCCGCCATGTGCAGGATAAAAGCCTCGCTGCGACGGGTAAGTTGCTGCACCACGCGATAGCGTTCGACTTTTCCGGACGGATGCTGCGTCGCCTCACCGGCGAGCAAGGCGCGCAGCGCGAGATGGGTGGCCGCAAATTGCGTCAAATCATTGTGACCAAACGGCAGGGCTTTCCCTAACTCCAGCGTGCAGGCAAGTGCGCCAAAATGCTCGCAGCTAAAGTGGGTGAAGGTACCGCCAGGCGACTGGTGGAAGACCAGCGCTTCGAGACCCGCATCGCCCAGCCAGCTCAGGAAAGCCTCATCCCAGGGTTTCTCGCGCTGCGGCAGGACGCCAAACCGCATGTGGTAGGAGGCCCGAATGGCGGTATGCAGGTCCAGATGCCAGCGATCCTCGCCCCCGGTTGCAAAAAAGGCGCTGACGGCGCTTTCCAGCGCCTGTGCCCGCAGCGTCTCGTCGTTTTCAGGGAAGTGGACCCAGCGGCCGCCGAACATCCGGTTCATGTCGCTGGACAGATAACGTTTGTTCTGAGCGAGCGCGGGCGGATTTCCCAGCACCACCAGCAGCCGACAGGTTAAGGTTACCTCACCGCGAAATAACGCCCGCAGAAGCAGATCGACAATCTCGACGGGCGCCGTCTCGTTACCGTGGATCCCGGCCGAGAGCACCAGGGAGCGTTCGGTTGACTGATGCGGCGTCAGCGCCAGTAAACCACTCCCCAGCCAGCGCCAGTGAAAATACGCACTCTCTCCTTCTACCTGATTTGGAGTTTCATTGGCCAGCGTCAGTGCCAGTAGATTTTCCATGGTGGCTCCTTTATCGCTGGAACGGATAGACCGATCCCAGATGCAAAAGCGTTGTCAACGCGTCCAGCGCCTCGCGCCCTTCGCGTAAAAGCTGCGGATCGACAAGGTCAGATTGCGTCAGACGGTCGCGATAGTAGCGATCGACCCAGTTGTTCAGGGCCTCAAACAGCGCGTCATTCATCATGACGGCCGGATTCACCGCACGTTGCTCTTCCTCGGTTAACACCACGCGCAGACGCAAGCAGGCTGGCCCGCCCCCGTTTGCCATGCTTTCCCGCAGATCAAACACCCGCAGTTCACTGACAGGGTTATCCTCACTTATCAGCGCGTTGAGATAACGCCACACCCCGGCGTGCTGGCGTGACTCCTCCGGCAGCACCAGCATCATGCTGCCATCGTCGCGGCTGAGAAGCTGGCTATTAAAGAGGTAGGTTTCCACCGCATCCCTGACGCTGACGGCACTGGCAGGCACCACAATGGGCGTAAACCCCGGCACGCGTGCATGAAGCGTCGCCATCAGCTCATCCTGCCCGGCAAAGGCCTCTTCATGGCAAAACAGAACCTGACGGTTAGAAACGGCGATGACATCGTTATGAAAGACGCCCTGATCGATGACGCGCGGGTTTTGCTGGGCGAAAACCAGCTGCGAAGGATTGACCTGGTTCAGGCGCGCCACGGCCTGGCTCGCCGCTCGTGTCTGACGCGCCGGATAGCGCACCGGCGCCTGGTTGCCCTGCTCGTCGCGGCCATAAATAAAAAGCTGCGTGGCGGGTTGTCCATATTCGCCCCCCAGACGGTTATGGTTCGCGGCCCCTTCATCACCAAACATCGCCACCTGCGGGAGCGCCTCATGCACGCTGAAGTGTGCTTCGTTGCTGAAGATGGCATTCAGTACGCGCCCGGTGGTCACCGCTTCCATCGCGCGATGGAATTTGTTGTTCAGGTTTGCCACCGTGAAATGCACTTTACCGTCCAGGGTATCCGCCGACGGTGCGACGGTGGCGGCGTTCGCCACCCACATCGACGAGGCGGAACTGACCGCCGACAGCAGGTCTGGCTCCTGGGTTCCGGCCTTTTCGACCACCTGTTCATCGCTGCCGCTAAAGCCTAACTGGCGCAACGCGGCCACGTTGGGACGCTCCTGCGGGGGAATGACGGCCTGCGGATAACCCGCATCCGCCAGCGCCTTCATTTTTTGCAGCCCCTGTTTTGCCGCCAGTTTGGGATTGGAAACCTGAAAGCGATGCTTCGTCGAGGCTTCATTCCCGAACGACAGCCCGGCATAGTGGTGCGTCAGGCCAACCAGCCCGTCAAAATTGACTTCACGCGCTTTCATGGTCATTCCCCTGGCTGAAATCCAGCCCCGGATTAAGCGTTTCCGGCAGCGTCAGCGCAGGCGTTTCAAGGCTTGCCATAGGCCAGGCACAATAGTCAGCCGCATACCAGGCGCTGGCGCGGTGGTTACCTGATGCGCCTACGCCACCAAAGGGTGCCGTACTGGCCGCCCCGGTCAGGGGTTTGTTCCAGTTCACGATGCCCGCACGCGCTTCCAGCAGCAGCTGTTCAAACTTCTCACGATGGGGTGAGACAAGTCCGCTCGACAGCCCGTACCGCGTGTCATTAGCCATGGCAATGGCACTGTCAAAATCGTCATAACGCCACACGCACAGCAAGGGACCGAAGACCTCTTCGTCCGGCACATCATGCGCACCGCTCATGTCGAGAATGCCGGGTGTTAATAATGAGGTGCCGGGCTTGATGCGTTTCGGCTCCAGCAAGGCCGTTGCGCCACGGGCAATATGGCCCTGCCAGGCGTTGAGCACATTCTCAGCGGCCTGTTCGGAGATAAGCCCGCCGATAAACGGCTGCGGTTCGCTGTCCCATTCGGCGGGCACAATGCGCCCGGCGACGTCGACCAGACGCTTAAGGAAGGCATCGCCCTGCGCCCCACGTTTCACCAGCAGACGACGGGCGCAGGTGCAGCGCTGTCCTGCGGTAATGAAGGCCGACTGAATGGTCAGATGCACGGCAGCGTCAATGTCGTCAGGATCTTCGACGATCAAGGGGTTATTCCCCCCCATCTCCAGGGCGAGGATTTTTTCTGGCTGGCCCGCCAGTTGGCGATGCAGCTGATAGCCCGTACCGGCGCTGCCGGTAAAGAGTAACCCATCGAGGTCTGACAATGCGCTGAGCGCCTGCCCGGTTTCACGCCCGCCCTGAATGAGGTTCAGCACGCCCGGCGGTAAACCGGCTTCCTCCCACAGTTTGACCACCGCTTCGCCACTCCGGGGAGTCAGCTCACTGGGTTTGAAAATAAGGGTATTACCCGCCAGCAAAGCAGGCACGATATGCCCGTTCGGCAGATGTCCGGGGAAATTATACGGCCCGAAAACGGCCAGTACCCCGTGCGGACGGTGGCGCAGCGTGGCCGCACCGTCTGGCATCTCAGTATGATGCTCGCCGGTGCGCGCATGCCAGGCCCTGACAGAAATAGCAATTTTGTTAATCATTGCCGTGATTTCAGTGGCGGCTTCCCAGCGCGGCTTGCCGGTTTCGCGGGCAATCACTTCCGTCAGCGCGGTTTTGTTCGCCTCCAGCAGGCTGGCAAATTTTTCGACGACGGCCTGACGCACGTTAAACGGCAATCTGGCCCACGCCGGAAAGGCGCGCCGCGCTGCCTGGCAGGCTTGTTCAACCTGCGCGGCGCTGGCATCATTTCCTTGCCACAGCGCCTCGTTACCCACAGGGTTGGTTTTGATCCGCTGCTCACCTTCGCCCGTTATCCAGTCACCATTGATCCATAAACTCATACCGTTTTCTCCTCGGGGCACAGGCGCACCATGCGAACCGTGTCGCCTGCGCTACATTTCAGGGCATCCAGCTGCGCGGCAGTCAGGACCAGACGCTCGCATTTTGGGTTGGTGTGTACCAGCATGGCGCGAAATTGCGCGTAATTTTCATTGGCGACCAGACAGGCTGGCCATTCTCCCGGCGCCGGCTGGCCTTCAGCCACGGTGACAAGACGGCTTTTGCGAATCGCCCGCACGCGGTCAACCTCGCATTCGAGTGTTGGCCCGCCGTCAAAGATGTCGACGTAGTTATGGTAGCGGAAGCCCTCTTTTTCGAGCACCGCCCGGGCCGGAGCCGTTTGGGGATGCACTTCACCGATCACCGCTTGCGCTTGCGGCGAGAGGAAGTGGGTATAAATGGGGTGTTTCGGCATCAGTTCGGCGATAAAGGCTTTTTGCCCTGTTCCGCACAGATAATCGGCGCGGCTGAACTCCATGGAGAAAAAGCGCTCCCCGAGACTTTCCCAGAAAGGCGAATAACCCGTCTCATCGATCACGCCGCGCATCTCCGCCACCACCTTCTCGTTAAAGCGATCGCGGAAGGCAGCCATAAACATAAAGCGTGATTTGGACAGCAGGTAGCCATTGCCCTCTTTGCGCCAGTCAGGATCGAGGAAAAGCGAGCACAGCTCGCTGCTGCCGGTGTGATCGTTGCTGAGAAACAAGGTGGGTAACGCGTTGTAAACGTTGAGCTCCTTCGAAGCGTGAACCAGCGTCCCGACGCGGTAGTTGTACCAGGGATCGTTCAGACCCACCGCCACTTCGATGGCGCAAATCCCGGCCACGGTCCCCGTTTGTGTATCTTCCAGCACAAACACATAGCCTTGTTCGCTTTTTGGCAGCGTCCCTTGCCAGGTTTGCAGAGAGCGTTCGATACGCGCCGACAGCGTTTTTTCATCCACCGGCAGCGACGTCAGGCCGCCGCCGGTTTTCCCCGCAAGCTGCATAAGCCCGGCGATATCCCCGCGCTCAATGGGACGGATGACCATCATGATGACACCTCAGATTTCACCTGTTCACAGGCCCGTGCAAAACGGTCCAGACCGGTTTGCACCTCTTCTTCACTGACAATCAGCGCCGGAGCAAAGCGCACCACATTGGCCCCGGCAATCAGTACCATCACGCCCGCTTTGGCGGCTTCTTGTGAGATCAGTTTCGCTTTGCCGCTAAATTCAGCCGTCAGTTCACAGCCAATCAGCAGCCCTAACCCACGGATCTCCTTAAACATGCCGGTTTTAGCGTTTATCGCGTTCAGGCGTTCAACAAACCACGCATGACGCTGTTTGACGCCGTTTAACACGTCCGGCGTATTGATGATATCCAGCACCTGCCCTGCCACCGCCGAGGCCAGCGGATTTCCGCCGTAGGTAGTGCCGTGCGTGCCCACGGTCATGACGCTGGCGCATTTATCGGTCGTTAACATGGCCCCAATCGGGAAGCCGCCGCCCAGCGCTTTGGCTGTCGACAGCACATCCGGCGTGACGCCGTAATGCATATAGGCATACAGCTCACCCGTGCGGCCGACACCGGTTTGTACTTCATCGAAAATGAGCAGCGCATTATGGCGATCGCAAAGCTCGCGCAGCCCTTGCAGGAAGGCTTTTTGACCGGGAACAACGCCGCCCTCGCCCTGCATCGGTTCGACGATCACCGCACAGGTGTTTTCGTCGATAAGATCGCGGGCCGACTGTAAATCATTGAATACCGCATGTCGGATATCCGGCGGCAACGGGGCAAAATCGTTTGAATAAGCTGGCTGTCCGCCTGCGCTCACGGTAAATAAGGTACGTCCATGGAAGGCATTCTTAAAAGCAACAATCCCGCTCTTTTGTGCGCCAAAATGGTCGTGGGCGTACTTACGCGCCAGCTTCAGCGCGGCCTCGTTGGCCTCTGCCCCGGAGTTACAGAAAAAGACTTTTTCAGCAAAAGTGGCATCAATCAGTTTCTTCGCCAGACGCAATGCCGGCTCGTTAGTAAAGCCGTTACCGGTATGCCAGAATTTGGCCGCCTGATCGTTCAGCGTCTGACGCAGGGCAGGATGCGCATGCCCCAGCGCGTTCACCGCAATCCCACCGGCAAAATCTATATACTCTTTCCCCTGCTGGTCCCACAGGCGCGAGCCTTCCCCACGAACCGGAATAAAAGCCGCCGGCGCGTAAACCGGCATCATCCATTCATCAAAATTTTCACGCGTAATTGACAGAGACATAGCGACCTCATCCGGTAAACAAAAGGTTGTTTAAATGTTAAATTATTGAGTGTTTGCACTGTGAATGTAGATTGCAGCCTTCGTGCCAGCCAGCGATAAAAATGCATAAACGGGGGTGATGGACAGAATATCAAGGGGTTACGATATGGAGTTATTCACTGTTTCTGCATAAAAAGTGAATATTTTTACGGTAAGCGGCGCTTTCCCGCATGAAAACCAGAAAGACTATTCACATGCCAAATATAATTCTGGATTTGTGATCGCTCGCGAAATTTACTCTCCGTTTACGCGCTTATTCAGGGCAAGCCGCGTCAAAATGGTGCAAATATTGCACCGTCACAACGATCTGTCGCAGTTATTGGCCGAACCGGATAACAGTTGAAGGAAATTCTGCTAACATCCTTGCACTATTCACCTTGCACTGGCAGCGACTATGAAATTTGTCTCTTTTAATATCAACGGCCTGCGCGCCCGCCCTCATCAACTGGAAGCCATTGTTGAACAACATCAGCCAGACGTGATCGGCCTGCAGGAGACAAAAGTTCACGACGACATGTTCCCTCTCGAAGAGGTGGCAAAGTTAGGTTACAACGTCTTTTATCACGGGCAGAAGGGTCACTATGGCGTGGCGTTACTGACCAAAGCGACCCCGGTTTCGGTTCGTCGCGGCTTCCCGGGCGATGACGGTGAAGCACAGCGTCGCATTATCATGGCGGAAATTCCCTCCCCGCTTGGAAATATCACGGTGATCAATGGTTACTTCCCTCAGGGCGAAAGCCGCGATCACCCGACCAAATTCCCTGCCAAAGCGAAGTTCTATCAGGACCTGCAGGATTATCTGAATACCGAGCTGAAAAATGAGAATCCGGTGCTGATCATGGGCGATGTCAATATCAGCCCGACCGATCTGGATATTGGTATCGGTGAAGACAGCCGCAAACGCTGGTTGCGTACGGGGAAATGTTCCTTCCTGCCGGAAGAGCGTGAATGGATGCAGCGCTTACAGGACTGGGGCCTGGTGGATACCTTCCGTGCCGCTAACCCTGAAACACAGGACCGCTTCTCGTGGTTTGATTATCGCTCGAAAGGGTTTGACGATAACCGTGGTCTGCGTATCGACCTGCTGCTGGCCAGTGCGCCACTGGCGGAGCGCTGCATTGAAACCGGTATCGACTATGACATCCGCAGCATGGAAAAACCCTCCGATCATGCGCCGGTCTGGGCCACGTTCAAACTGTAACCCCCGGTGAAACGTCAAAAACAACTCTTCCTGTGCGCCCTTCTGGGCGCACTTGCCGTGGTGTTTTTTCTGCTCCCTGCGGGCGGTTTCTCACTGGCCTCGCTGAAAAGCCATCAGCTTGCGCTGCTGGCTCACGTTAATCATGCGCCGTTACGCAGCGCGGCAATTTACTTTTGCGTTTATGTGCTGGTATCAGCTTTGTCGATTCCCGGCGCGGCCCTGCTGACCCTGCTCGGCGGGGCGATTTTCGGCCTGGTGCAGGCCACGCTGCTGGTCTCTTTCGCCTCAACGCTGGGGGCGACCCTGGCCATGCTGGCCAGCCGCTATTTGCTGCGCGAGTGGGTGCAGCGCCGTTTTGCCGGGCAGATGGCGACCGTCAATGCCGGAGTTCAGCGTGACGGGGCGTTTTATCTTTTTGCCCTGCGCCTGATGCCGTTATTCCCCTTTTTTATGGTTAACCTGCTGGCGGGATTAACGACCCTGAGCGTACCCCGATACTGGTGGGTCAGCCAGGTGGCGATGCTGCCCGCCACGGTGATCTTTCTCAATGCCGGACGAGCGCTGGGAAAACTCACCTCTTTACACGATATTCTGTCGCCAGGGATGCTTATCGCCCTTACACTATTAGGGGTACTTCCCCTGGCCACCCGCTGGCTTTTTTCTCGCTTCACCCGAATTTCTCACTAACAGGGAGCCATTATGCGCCGTGTGCGTTCTTGCGTGTTTCTGACCAGTCTGCTGGTGACTGCCCCTCTCTTTGCCCAGGCGTCATGGCAAAGCATCCAGAACGAAGCCAAAGGCCAGACGGTCTGGTTCAATGCCTGGGGCGGCGATCAAGCCGTTAACCGTTATCTGGATTGGGTGAGTACTGAAGTCAAAACCCACTACGACATTACCCTCAACATCGTTCATCTGGCCGATGCCGCCGATGCCGTTAAGCGCATCCAGACCGAGTCCCGTGCCGGCCGCCAGACGAAAGGCTCGGTTGACCTGCTGTGGGTGAACGGCGAAAACTTTCGCACGCTAAAAGAGGCCGGGCTGCTGCAAACTGGCTGGGCGACTATGCTGCCAGACTGGCGGTACGTGGACACCACGAAGCCGGTCAGCGAAGATTTCGCCCTCCCGACTGACGGCGCCGAATCCCCCTGGGGCGGCGCGCAGTTGACCTTCATTGGCCGTCGGGCCACGCTGCCGGCCGCGCTGCGCGATCCGCAGGCGTTGTTTGACTATGCGCAGCGTCATCCCGGCAAAGTGAGCTATCCGCGCCCGCCTGATTTTACCGGGACCGCCTTCCTTGAGCAGCTGCTGTTGTCATTAACCCATGACCCCGATGCCCTGAAGCGCGCCCCCGACCCGCACACCCTGGAACAGGTGACGGCGCCGCTGTGGGCCTATCTGGATAAACTGCATCCGTTCTTGTGGCGTGAAGGGAACGATTTCCCACCCTCGCCTGCACGAATGGATGCCCTGCTTGCCAGCGGTAGCCTGAATCTGTCGCTGACTTTTAATCCGGCCCATGCTCAACAAAAAGTGGCAAGCGGTGAACTCCCCGCCGACGCATATCCTTTTGGCTTTGAGAAAGGCATGCTGGGCAACGTGCATTTCGTGGCGATCCCGGCCAACAGCAGCGCCAGCGCCGGGGCAAAAGTGGTCGCTAATTTCCTGCTTTCGCCACCGGCGCAAATCCGCAAGGCCGACCCGGCAATCTGGGGCGACCCAAGCGTGCTGGATCCGCAAAAATTGCCTGCGCCACTGGCGGCATCGCTGCGTCAGCATACCCCTGGCGGCTTGCCCGTGGTGTTAGCCGAACCCCACGCCGCCTGGGTTAACGCACTGGAGCAGGAATGGCTGCGTCGTTACGGCACCCGCTAGGCGGGCTTATCCTGCTGGTGATGGCTGCCATTTACCTGCCGCTGTTGCCGGCAGGCGGGCTGATGCTGGCACCCGCATTCTCACCGGATGGCTGGCAGGCGCTACTGACCGATCCGCAGGTCCCTCAGGCGCTCGCTGCCACGCTTATTTCATCGCTTATCGCCACCCTGGGATCGTTGTTTATCGCCCTGGTGGTAGTCGCCGCGCTCTGGCCCGGTAAAGCCTGGCAACGGCTAAGCACGCGTCTGCCCTGTTTACTCGCGATCCCGCACGTCGCCTTTGCCACCAGCGCCCTGCTGCTGTTTGCCGAAGGAGGCGAGTTTTATCGTCTGTGCACGCTTTGTACCCCACAGCTCGATCGATACGGCGTGGGGCTGGGCGTGACGCTGGCGATAAAAGAGAGCGCCTTTGTATTGTGGGCTATCTATGCCGTCCTGCCCGAGGAGAGGCTGGCGCAAAAAATGGTGATACTCAGAACGATGGGCTACGGAAGAGTGCAGGGTCTTTGCTGGCTGGTCCTTCCCGCCATCGCCCCGGCGCTGGGCGGCGTGATGCTGGCCGTCGCGGCCTGGTCGCTGTCGGTGGTCGACGTGGCGATGATTCTCGGTCCCGGTAATCCGCCCACGCTGGCGGTGCTGGCCTGGCAATGGCTGACGCAGGGTGATGCCGAACAACAGACAAAAGGCACGCTGCTGTGTTTGTTATTGCTGGGCCTGGTCCTGCTTTTCGCCGCCCTGGGATACGTGCTCTGGCGGGGGGTTAAACAGACGATGCCGGTGGAAAAAGGCCAACGCCACCCGAGCGCTCCGTCTCGTACGGGTGCTCTTCTGGGCGGGCTCTTGCCGCTCGCCGGTCTCCTCAGCGCGGCAGTGCTGGTTGTTCTCTCCCGAACGCTGCAAGGCGATTTTGGCCCTGTCATGACCAGCCTCTCTCTGGGGCTGTTATCCAGCCTGATTGCGCTGGTCGCCATCCTCGGCTGGCTTGAGTGGGGACCGCAACGTTATACAAGCTGTGTATGGCTACCGCTGGCGCTGCCCGCTCTGCCGCTGGTCGCCGGACAATATCAGTTGGCGCTATACCTTGGCGTCGAGGGGCACTATTTCGCGGTGCTCTGGGGCCATTTGCTGTGGGTACTGCCGTGGATGCTGTTGGTTATTCAACCCGCCTGGCGTGGCATCGATTCGCGTCAGGTGCTCATTGCCCGCACGCTGGGGATGCCACGCTGGAAACGGTTCTGGTTAATCAAATGCCCGCTGCTGATCCGTCCTCTGCTGCTGGCGTTCGCGACAGGCTTTTCGGTGAGCATGGCGCAATATATGCCCACGCTGTGGCTGGGTGCAGGCCGATACGCTACCCTCACCACCGAAGCGGTGGCATTAAGCAGCGGTGGCAGTACGCCAGTGCTAGCGGAACGGGCGCTGGGCCTGCTGGTGCTTACCGCCCTCATCTTTGCGCTTGCGGCGGCCCTCTCCCGGCTCGCCGGTGACTATCGAAAAGGATTACGTTAATGCTGCGGGTGAATAGTTTGTCTCTGCCGCCGCTTTTGCGCGACGTGTCGTTCAGCGTGCAGGCGGGTGAAATCGTGACGCTAATGGGGCCGTCAGGCAGCGGAAAGTCGACCCTCTTTGCGTGGATGGTGGGTGCCCTGTCGACCGATTTTCACGCTCACGGCGAGCTGTGGCTCAACGATCGGCGCTGCGATGCGCTACCCGTCGAAAAACGGGGTATCGGAATTCTGTTTCAGGACGCGCTGCTCTTCGACGCGTTCAGCGTGGGGCAAAACCTGATGCTGGCCCTGCCGGGCACCCTTAAAGGCCCGGCGCGTCGTGAACACGTCGAACAGGCGCTCGCCAGTGCCGGGCTGACCGGTTTTTATTCGCAAGACCCTGCCACCCTGTCCGGCGGCGAGCGCGCCCGCGTGAGCCTGCTGCGTGCCCTGCTGGCGCAACCGCACGCCCTGTTGCTGGATGAACCTTTCAGCCGTCTGGATAAAGCCCTGCGCGAGACGTTCCGGAAATGGGTGTTTGCACAGGTGCGCAGCCTGAACATCCCGGTGGTGCTGGTCACCCATGATAACGAAGATATCCCCGACGGTGGACGCGTTATCCAGATCGCCGACTGGCAATAATGTATGTGCTAACGCAAGGAATTCTCCGCAGGGGAAGACGAAAATGACGCTCCCATTATTTAACGTCAGGTTTTTCGATGAAACGTGTTTCTCAACTGACCGCGCTGACCCTCGCCCTGGGTTTCGCCTCTTTTTCTTCGCTTGCCGCTGAGATGACGCTCACGCAACTTCAACAGCAAAAGGGCGCGGTGATTGATACCCGCCCCAGCGCGTTTTACAACGGCTGGCCCCAGACGCTGAACGGGCCTTCCGGCCATGAACCGGCCGCGCTGAATCTCTCCGCCTCGTGGCTTGGCAAGATGAGCGACGAACAACTTACCCGCTGGGCCGCGCAGCATCATCTGGCCGCCGATGCGCCTCTTGCGCTGTATGGCGCCGAGGCCGACCGCCAGGCGGTAAAAGCACGTCTCAACAAGGCCGGTTTTCAGCATATCTCTCTGCTCAGCGATGCGCTGCGCCATCCCGAACGTCTGCAACGCCTGCCGCATTTTGAGCAGCTGGTTTACCCACAGTGGATCCATCAGCTTCAGCAAGGCAAGCCGGTGGTTGCTGCCCCCGCGGGCGAGTGGAAAATAATTGAAGCCGCCTGGGGCGCACCGAAATTCTATCTTCTGAACCATATTCCCGGCGCAGGCTATATCGACACGAACGACGTCGAAAGCGAACCGCTGTGGAATAAAGTCTCTGATGAAAAGCTTAAAGCGCTGCTGGCAAAACAGGGTATTCGGCATGACACCACCGTCATTCTTTACGGGCGTGATGTGTATGCCGCCGCGCGAGTCGCCCAGATCATGCTTTACGCAGGCGTGAAGGATGTCCGGATCCTGGATGGCGGCTGGAAAAGCTGGGCCGATGCAGGTCTGCCGGTTGAGCGTGGCATGCCGGCCCCTGTTCAACCAGCAGAGGATTTTGGCGCGCCGATCCCGGGTCAGCCGCAGCTGATGGTGGATATGGAGCAGGCCCGCAGTATGCTGCATCGCCAGGATGCCTCACTGGTGAGTATTCGGTCATGGCCGGAATTTATCGGTGAAACCAGCGGCTATAGCTACATCAAACCAAAAGGTGAAATCGCGGGCGCGCGCTGGGGGCACGCAGGCAGCGATGCCACACATATGGAGGATTTTCACAATCCGGACGGAACCATGCGTAGCGCCGATGATATTGCCGCGATGTGGAAGCAGTGGAATATTTCGCCAGACCAGCACGTTGCCTTTTACTGTGGCACCGGCTGGCGGGCGTCAGAAACCTTCATGTATGCGCGGGCAATGGGCTGGAACAACATCGCCGTCTATGATGGCGGCTGGTACGAGTGGAGCAGCCACCCCAAAAATCCGGTGACTACCGGCCCTGTGACACCGGAACAGACGCGTTAGGGCCTGAGCGCTTTTAGCGTCTGATATCCGCTCCAGATGCGCGTTGTGGTGGTCAACCAGCACAACGCGCCAAACACCCAGGCAAACAGTGCGAAATGCGTCGGAAACAGGCAGCACAGCACAAACAGCAGGATGGTCTCCGTCCCTTCCGTTAAGCCGCCAATATAATAAAACGACTTGTGCGCATAGCCTGGATTTTCAATATTATGTCGGGATGCCAGCGCCGCAAAGGCCAGAAAGCTGCTTCCCGTTCCAATAAAGGCAAACAGCAGCCAGCCCGCCGCCAGAGCATTGTCGACCGGTGCGGCAAGCGCAAAACCAAACGGCACCAGCGCATAGAATAAAAAGTCGAGGGCGATATCAAGAAACCCTCCCGCATCGGTAAGTCCTCTGCGACGGGCTAAGGCACCGTCCAGGCCATCCAGCAGCCGGTTCAGCAGGATGGCCACCAGTGCGGCGCTATAATGCCCCAACGCCAGCAACGGCAGCGCCAGCGCCCCGAGAGCAAAGCCCAGCAGGGTCAACCGATCGGGCGTGATGCCCGGTCTGTCCACTGCCGCCGCGACGCGATTCAACAGCGGCTTCAGGCGGGGGTGCAAATGCCGGTCAAACATGCGGTTTTCCTTTCAGTCCGTCACACAGCCCTTGAGCGGGTATATCCAGCGCGGCATTAAAACGAGCGGATAAGTTCTGGAAAGCAATCAACGCGGTCATTTCTGCAATGGCCTCATCGCGGTAGTAGCGTTTTAGCGCCGTTTTAATCGCGTCGCTCACCTGTGGCGGCGTCGCCGTGGTGGCCTCCGCATAGGCCAGTGCCGCGCGCTCTTCGGGGCTGAATAACGCAGATGACTGCCAGTGGCTAACCGCCTGCACTTTATCCATCGCACCGCAGCGCTCGGCCAGCCGCAGACTGTTGGCATCAATGCAAAAAGCGCAGTGGCACAGCTGAGAGATCCGGGTCTGAAGCAGCGCTCGCAGCGCCGGATTCAGCCGCGCGTTGCGGCGTTCAAGGAACCCGACAAAAAGGGCCACCAGCCAGAAAAGACGAGGCATTCGTCCCCACCAGCGGGTGGGATTGAGCACCACACCAAAATGCTTTTTCTGCATGGCGGCGACAGGCCTGATACTGACGGGCAGGGATTCGAGGGGCTTGACCCAGGCGGACGACTCTTTCACCGGATTCTCCTGATAGCTGGACTCTTTGCAAGCGCACGATAATATGTCGTTTTTACCGATCAGATATTGATAACCATGCTGAAAACGCTCGATGTTGTTGCCGCCATTATTGAACAAGATGGCAAAATTTTACTGGCTCAGCGCCCGGACCACGCGGATCAGCCCGGAATGTGGGAATTTGCCGGGGGAAAAGTGGAGTCAGGGGAAACGCAACCCGAGGCGCTCATACGCGAACTGCGCGAAGAGCTGGGCATTGAGGCCCGCCCTGCCCGCTATGTTGCCAGCCATCAGCGAGAGGTGTCGCAGCGGATGATCCACCTGCATGCCTGGCATGTGCCTGAGTACACCGGTACGCCCACCGCTCTGCATCATAGCCAGCTGGTATGGTGTACGCCTGAGGCGGCTTTCACCTATGACCTGGCCCCGGCGGATATCCCCCTGCTGGACGCGTTTATCCTTTTACGCGCCGCCAGACCAGCGGATTCGTGCTGATGGTGCGTTCATCGCGCTGACACTGCAACAAAATGCCGTCCGCTTTGACCACCGCCCCTTCCGAATAATTCTGATCCTGATAAATGCAGCACTGATTGCACGGCTGCGCGCGCTGGCCGCCTGAGCTAAAGACCTCCGGCGGAATATTCACGTCGACATCCGGGCGCAGGCGGTCGGCCTGAGCCCCCGTGCAGAGTAAAGCAAACAGTGCGGTGACGAGGTAACGGTTCATTGACATCTCTTCCTTTTTTGTCCTGTTAATGACTATAACGGTAATCCCGGGCCGAACCTTTAATTTCTGCATCATCGTTTTTTGTGATGACAGGCATCCGATAATGAATTTCCCTTTCAGCGCCAATTTCTGCTTGCCTCGCAAAGCGGTACGGGTGTTATAGTCGAAAAACAACCTAAAACGCCTACACAACATACAAAATTTATTATAAGAGGTTCTTATATCTATGGATCAGACACGCTCTCTGGACTCGTTTTTAACCCATGTTCAACAACGCGACCCGCATCAGAGTGAGTTTGCGCAGGCCGTACGCGAGGTAATGACTACCCTGTGGCCGTTTCTCGAAGAAAACCCCCGCTATCGTCAGATGTCTTTACTGGAGCGTCTTGTAGAACCCGAGCGTGTCATTCAGTTCCGCGTGGTCTGGGTCGACGATCGCAATCAGGTTCAGGTTAACCGGGCCTGGCGCGTGCAGTTTAACTCTGCCATCGGCCCTTTTAAGGGCGGTATGCGTTTCCACCCGTCGGTCAATTTATCGATCCTGAAATTCCTCGGCTTTGAGCAGACGTTTAAAAATGCCCTGACCACGCTGCCTATGGGTGGCGGCAAAGGCGGCAGCGACTTTGATCCAAAAGGCAAAAGCGAAGGCGAAGTGATGCGGTTCTGTCAGGCGCTGATGACTGAACTGTATCGTCATCTGGGGCCGGATACCGACGTGCCGGCCGGCGATATCGGCGTGGGCGGGCGCGAAGTGGGCTTTATGGCCGGGATGATGAAAAAGCTCTCTAATAACAGCGCCTGCGTCTTCACCGGCAAAGGGTTGTCATTTGGCGGCAGCCTGATTCGACCGGAAGCGACCGGCTATGGGCTGGTCTATTTCACCGAAGCGATGCTTAAACGCCACGGTCTTGGTTTCGAAGGCATGCGCGTGGCGGTGTCAGGGTCGGGCAACGTGGCGCAATATGCGATTGAGAAAGCGATGCAGTTTGGCGCCCGCGTGATCACCGCATCCGACTCCAGCGGCACCGTGGTGGATGAAGCAGGCTTCACGACCGAAAAACTGGCGCGGTTGTGCGAAATCAAAGCCAGCCGCGACGGTCGCGTCGCCGACTATGCGCGTGAATTTGGCCTGACTTATCTGGAAGGCAAACAGCCCTGGTCGGTGCCGGTTGATATCGCGCTGCCGTGCGCCACGCAAAACGAGCTGGATGCCGATGCCGCGCAGCAGCTGATCGCCAATGGTGTTAAAGCCGTGGCCGAAGGGGCCAACATGCCGACCACCATTGAAGCGACCGATCTGTTCCTGGAGGCGGGCGTCCTGTTTGCGCCAGGGAAAGCCGCAAATGCCGGTGGCGTGGCCACCTCAGGGCTGGAGATGGCACAAAACGCGGCGCGAATGGGCTGGAAGGCAGAGAAAGTGGATGCCCGACTGCACCACATCATGCTCGATATTCACCATGCGTGCGTCGAGTACGGTGGCGAAGAAGCGCAAACCAATTACGTGCGCGGAGCAAATATCGCCGGGTTCGTGAAGGTCGCCGACGCAATGATCGGCCAGGGTGTAATCTGATCAAGATGGCCGGGCAGACTTATTGCCCGGCCAGGTTGCCCGCCACGCCGGAAAGCGCAATCAGCAGCAACAGCGCGATGCCGGTGACCAGACCCGCAATCAGGCTGATACGCCCTCTCGCCACCCCCACCAGCATTGCCGCACCCGTCAGAATCAGCAGCAGCGCGCTGATTCCATGCAGCGGCTCGCTATTGTGAAACCAGATGCGCAGGCATAACAGCCCCGGGATCATCATCGACCATCCGGTACGGCGCCATGAAAGCAAGGTGCGCTCCGGCTGCAGGCCCGGATCGCGCGGCGTCATGTCCGTGCCTGCCAGAGTAATAGCCCCAGCAGCACTGCCAGGATCACCACCAGTAATCCCAGAAACAGCAGCCCCCGCGTGTAGGGGAGATCGCTGTCCAGACGCATGGCATACTCATTTCTGCGCCAGCGTCGCCAGGCGGTGATGCCCATCCAGCAGGCGGCACACAGCAACAGCCCGGCCAGTGTGAACCTGAGTTCAGCCGAGGCGAGTTGTGGCGAAAACTGTTCGATACCCACCGCACCTGCCATCAGCGCCAGCGCCGTGCGGATCCATGCCAGAAAGGTGCGTTCATTCGCCAGCGTGAAACGGTAATCCGGCGTTTTTCCCCTCAGCCACCATTTCCCTCGGGGCGTATTATGATCCTGAAGACTCACGTTTAATCCTTTCTTTTATCAGCAATTCCTTGATCGACAGCCCGGTAGAGACGCTGTCGCGCAAGTTATGCCGGGTGATTTCGGTACAAAGGAACTCAATAATAAACAGTTGGGAAACGCGCGTCGCAATGGAGTCCCCCTGGTGAGGCCCTGCGCTGCCGCTGGTTAACAACCAGGTATCAGCAAGTTCGGTCAGCGGCGACTGTGGACTGTGTGTGATCGCCAGACAGTGGGCACCTGCTTTTCTGGCAAGCCGGAACGCATTTACCACTTCCGGTGTTTCGCCAGAGTGGGAAAACGCCACCACCAGATCCTGAGGTTTAAGATTGGCCAGCTTCAGGGTCATCGTGAAACGATCCGTGTAGGCTTCAGAATCTATCCCCTGACGGTTCATTTTATCCCTGGCTTCCATTGCCGACAGGCCGGAGGCGCCAAACCCGACAAACAGAATGCGGTTTGCCGACAGAAAACGGTTCACCACCGGATTCACCACTTTCATATCCAGCAGCCCGATGGTTTCGTTGATGGTGGTTTCTACCGTCAGGGCAATTTTTTGCGCCACGTCGTTACGTGAATCATCCAGGAAAATATCCGGCGAGGCGGGTAACGTCTGCTCGCTCTCTTCCAGCAGTTCACGCTTAAGGGCCGTCTTCAGATTAAGTAATCCGCCATAGCCAATTTTTTTGCAGAATCGCACAATGGTGGCTTCGCTGATCTGTACCGCCTCTGCCAGCTTGCTGACCGGCATTTGCGCCACTTGCGCGGGCTGTTGAAGAATAAACTCCGCAATATGGCGATCCGTATCGCTTAACCCGCTCAGGATATTGCTGATATACACGCGGACATTTTCCCGGTTTACGCTCATAGTGACGTTCTGCTCTCTCGGCAACAAAGTATCCGGGTATTCTGGCAATCCCGCGTTCATGCGTCCACCGCAAAACGCAACCGGGTGCGAAACGTTTCCTGCTGCCCCGCGAGCAGGCGCTGCATGCCGCGCTTTCCTGCCGCCTGTCCGTCAAAATCCGGCGCGTCGGTGGTTCCCGCGAGCGGTTCGATACAGAGCAAATCCTCACCCGGGATCCCCCAGAGCGCCAGCCAGGGGTAATTGAACGTTTCAACCTTTACGACCAGCGTTCCGTCCGGGCCCCGCACCGCGATCTGCTGGCCTTCACAGACGCCGAAATAGACTGCACCGCCCTGAAAAGTAGTTTCAGTGAGCGCAAAGCGGTGCAGCAACGGTTGGTTGTCCGGCACCGTCAGGGTGCGGTCGCGGGTATAGAACGGTCCGCCAGCCGGGCCTGGGCCAAAGTCGACACACCAGCCAGCACGGCTGGAAACAGGCAGCGCCAGGCCGGGGTGCCAGCCGAGCGAATACGCAAACGTCGTGTCATCCTCGTTAACGACGCACTGGCTGACGGAAAGCCCCTCCTCGTCGAGCTTAAAAGAGATCCGAACGCGCCAGCGATAAGGCCATACCGCCTGGGTCTGCGGGGTTGCGCTGGCTTCCAGCCGCAGCGTGTCGTGGGTATGTTCCAGACACAAAAAGGGCTGGTGGCGTAAGAAGCCGTGCGCGGGAAGCGCACAGAAACGGTCACCGATCCAGAGGCCCTGATGGATCAAGCGCCCCACTACCGGAAAAAGCTGAGGAGCCGCGCTATTCCAGACCTTCGGCGTGGCCGTCCACAGCGCATTCACGCCCCGGCGCTTATCCCACAGGCGGGTTAGCTCGCCGCCTGCCTGGGCAATTTCCGCGCTGAAACGGCTGTTTTCCAGTGTCCACGACGTCATTACGCGGTCCTCAGCAGCAATCGCGCCTGGTAGAGGGTCGCCTTGTGGCAATCGCCGGTCAGACAGGTATTAATGAGCACATAAATATCCTGCTCGGTCACGACCGCACACGCCTCCAGGCGCTCGCGCATCTGCTGACGACAGCCCTGCCCCTCTGCGGCCCGAAGGACAAAGCGCAGCGCCTCCTCCACACCAAAATGTTCGCAGCGCAGCGCATCGCCCTCTGCCAGGGTCAGACGCGCCCAGCGCTCGGCAAAGGCCTGTTCGCGCGAATCGCTCAGCGTATCGAGTTCAAATCGCGTATACAGCTCTGGCGGCGCGTCGTGCGCGTTCATCATGTCGCGCATCGCCTGGGCATAGTGGCGCGTTCGCGAGGGTTCCTGTCGCGGGGTGAGTTGTCCCGGGTCGGCCCGCAGATCGAAGAGTTTATCGCCAAAGCGCCAGGGATTGAGGTAGCCGAAGGAGGCCGGGATCTGCATCACCTGTGCGCCTTGCGTAAAGGTGAAACCAGGGTGTATGCGAATGTCGGTCAGATCTTTCACATTAAACATACTGTCGATACGCGTGGGCATCAGGGTGTATTCATAGAGATGCGTTTTCCCCTCTTCCCGGGGACAACGCATGTAAACATAATCGCCGTCAGTGATATTAATGTGCCCACCGAAATAGCCGAACAAGGCATAGTCGCGCACCGGTGAATCATCGACGATGGCCTGGGTGAGTGGCCTGCCGGTCATGGTTGGGGGGCGAGGCAGGTCAAAATAGTCGAGCAGCGTGGCGGGGATATCTATCGTCTGCGCGAGCGCCTGACGTCTGACGCCCTTCACGCCACTGCGCGGATCGCGAATGAAAAAAGGCGTGTTGGCGATCTCGTTATAGACAGGCATGATATTTTTGCCCCACCACTGATGCTCGCCCAACAAAAAACCGTGGTCGGTGCAGACGATAAATAGCGTGTCATCCCACAGGTTGAGGGCTTTAAGCTTATCCATGACCTGACCCAGATAATCGTCGCACATGGTGATCAGCGCCTGATAAAACTTCCTGACCTTTTCATCTTCGCTTCCGCCTGGCGCACCGCAGTAATACGGCACCCAGCCGTCAAACTCCTCTGCACGACACCCGTACTGTGCCAGATATTTGTCAGGCACAAAAAAAGGCTCATGGGGATCAAAACATTCAATTTGCAAAAACCAGTTATCCTGCTGGTGGTTGGCATCGAGGAACGCCATGCCCTCCTGAAGGGTCCGATGGGTGTAGTGCTCCTCCTGCGTGGGCATGGCGGCGCGATTAATCAGATCCTGCGTCATCCTGCCGCTTCGGCGGCGTAACGTCTCGGTATCTTCTGCCCCTTTCCACTGAATGGCAGGTTTCTCAACCCGCCCTTTCCAGCAATCGCCCTCCTGCCCGCGGATAAACTCGAAGGTGGAATACCGCGTATGATAGGTCGCGCCGCCATCCCGCCAGTAGTGTTTATGATCGGTCACCAGATGCGTATGGACGCCAGCCTGACTAAGCGCCTGAAAGGTTGAGAAGTCAAAAGGCTCCATCGGTCCCCAGCTGCGGTGGAGAAAGTTATATCGCCCCGTATGCAGCTCCCGACGTGCAGGCATGCACGGCATACTGCCAACGTAAAAGCGATCAAATTGCGCCGACTCTTTGGCCAGGCGGGTAAAGTTGGGCGTGATAGCATCACCGCCATACGGCGCAAGGTGGTTGCGGGTTAGCGTATCAAACATCAGCATGACTGCTTTCATAAGACATCTCTTCGTTATGAGCCGATAAATTCTTCTACTTCGTTTTTGATGAGGGTGACGTGCGGCCCATAGACCACCTGCACGCCCTCGCCACGCACAAAGGCACCGCGACTGCCGAGCAGGGAGAAGCCCTCAATGTTGACGCTCTGCGGATTTTTTACGGTGACCCGCAGCCGGGTCGCGCAGCAGTCGACATCGATAATATTGTCGCGCCCGCCCAGGGCCTCCACGATCCCTGCCGCCCTTTCATTACCCACCTGCACGGGTTGGACAGGTTCATCGCGCTCCGCTTCACGTCCCGGCGTATTGAGTTGACGCCAGCCGATCAGGAAGCGGAAAGAGAAGTAGTAGAGGCAGAACATGACCGCGCCAAGCGGCAGCATGAGTAGCCAGTTGGTTTTCGCATTCCCCTGCAGCACGCCGAAGAGCAGGAAGTCGATCAGGCCGCCAGAGAAGGTTTGCCCGACGGTAATTTCCAGCATATGCGTCAGCATAAAAGCCACGCCGGTCAGGACGATATGCACGCCATAGAGCAGCGGTGCGCAGAACATGAAGGCAAACTCCAGCGGCTCGGTGATGCCGGTAACAAACGCCGTCAGCGCGGCTGAGAGCATCAGGCTCGCCACTTTTTTACGGTTTTCTGGTCGGGCGGAGTGGTAAATGGCCAGCGCGGCGCCTGGTAAACCAAACATAAAGTCGGCGAAACGTCCCGCCATAAAGCGTGACACCCCAATGTAGTACTGGGTAACAGAGGGATCGGTAAGCTGGGCAAAAAAGATTTTTTGCGTACCCTGCACCAGTTGCCCGTTCACTATCGCCTCACCGCCAACGCTGGTCAGCCAGAAAGGCAGATAAAAGAGATGATGAAGCCCAAGCGGAATCAGACATTTCAGGATCATGCCGTAAATGAGCGTGCCAATGTAACCGGTTTGCTCCACCAGCCCGCCCAGATGGGTGATACCAGCCTGAATGGGCGGCCAGATCCAGAACAGTGCCGCACCAAGAAATATGGCAAAGAAGGATCCGATAATGGGTACGCAACGCGAGCCGCTGAAGAAGGCGAGCAAACTGGGTAGCTCCGTTTTACCGAAGCGTTTTTGTACCCAAAAGGCCAGCAGCCCGCTCATGATCCCGCCCATCACCCCGGTCTGTAGCGTAGTGATGCCCATGACGTTTGCCTGCCCCGCACCGGCGAGGTTGTCCGTCGCCAGCGTACCGGTGATCAGTAACAGCGCGCTGATGGCTTTATTCATAACGATAAAGCACAGCACGGCCGCCAGTCCTGCCGTTCCCTTATCGCTACGCGCCATACCAACGGCAATCCCCACGGCAAAGAGCAGTGACAGATTATCGAAGACGACACTGCCGCAAAGTTTCATCACGGTAAAAAGGGTCTGGATAATGTGGTTATCCAGGATGGGATAGGTCGCGAGGGTTACCGGGTTAGTGAATACGCCGCCAAAGCCCAGCAGCAACCCGGCGGCAGGCAGGACAGCAATAGGCAACATAAACGACTTTCCGAGGTTTTGTGCTCCGGCGAACAGTTTGCTCATAAAGACCCCTGATATTGGTGCAGTGAAGTTTTAATTTCATTTTATATGTGTTTATATGAAATATATATTTCGATCATTTCTCCGCCATGTCAAAACGCATTGACAGAAAAGTGAGCAATATCACGTATTCGCAGCGGGACAATCACCCGAGGAGTTGCTATGAATCGTCCGTTTCATCTTATGGCCAAACCGGTCAGCTATCAGTGCAATATCGCCTGTGATTACTGCTTTTATCTGGAAAAGGAGCAAGGCACGCTGAAGCCACGGAAAGCCACGCGCCATATGGACGAGCCGACCCTGGAGGCCTACGTGCGTCAATACATTGAGGCTCACCCCGGTGACGAGGTCGAGTTCACCTGGCAAGGCGGGGAACCGACGCTGGCCGGGATTGCTTTTTATGAGAATGCGCTGCGGTTACAGCAAAAATATGCCCGCGGAAAACGTATCACTAACAGTATTCAGACCAATGGTGTCCTGATCGACGAGGCGTGGGCAACGTTTCTGGCGACCCATCATTTTCTGGTGGGTCTCTCTGTCGATGGGCCACAGTGGTTACACGATACCTACCGAAAAACCCGCAGCGACCAGTCGGTGTTTAACAAGGTGATCAACGCCATGCGCCTGCTTCAGGAAAAGGGGGTGGAGGTAAACGTATTAGCCGTGGTGAATAACGTCACGGCCGCGCACCCACAGGCGATTTATCATTTTCTCACCCGTGAACTCAAGGCCGGGCACGTGCAGTTTATTCCCGCCGTCGAACAGCGGCCGGTGAAAGAGAAATATGGCGAACTCTTGTATCCCCAGTCGTTATCAGGGGGGACAGTAACGGAGTGGTCTGTTTCAGGCGAACAGTGGGGAGCGTTTATCAATGGCGTGTTTGACCTGTGGGTCAGGCAGGACGTGGGACGGGTATATGTTCAGATGTTCGACAGTGCGCTGGCGGCCTGGCTTGGTGAAAAGCCCTCGCTGTGCGTCATGCAGTCGTCCTGCGGATTTGGGCTGGTAGTTGAACAGAATGGCGATGTCTTTAGCTGCGATCACTATGTCTATCCGGAACACCGGCTCGGCAACCTGAAGCGGGACAGTCTGGCGAAAATGGTCAATGGCCGACAGCAGCGGAAATTTGGCATGGCTAAAACGGAGGTATCCGGGGAGTGCATGCGCTGCCCGTGGCGTTTCGCCTGCCACGGCGGCTGCCCGAAGCACCGTATTCATAAAAGCGGCGAACGCTGGCATAACCATTTATGCGCGGGATATAAAGCGATCTTCCGCCACATGGACCCGTATATGCGATATATGGCGGAACAAATTGCCCAAAGACGTCCACCTGCCGGCGTGATGGATGTCGCGCCCATGATTGCCGCTGAGCAAGATTAGCCCGATAAGCGACGCGCCATCGGGCCTGTTTCAGGCCGCGCTCTTTTTCTTCCTGAACGGTTTTTTTGCCGCGCCCGGGGCCACCATTCCTCTGAACTGGCGTACCGGGGTGCTGCGCGCCTGATTGATCAGCTCATATAATGTCCCCACCAGCGGCTGCATAAAGTCCTGGTAGCGGGACTGTTTCTCGCTGATTTTCGTCAGGATCGATTCCCAGTGCGCGGTCATGTCAGGGCGGGTCGCCATTTCAGGAAGGGAGTGCACCAGCGCTCTGCCCGGATCCGTGGAGTGAATGTAGCGCCCTTTCTTGATTAAAAATCCGCGCTTAAACAGCAGTTCAATGATCCCGGCGCGGGTGGCTTCGGTGCCTAATCCATCCGTGGCGCGCAGGATTTTTTTCAGGTCTTTATCCTGCACAAAGCGGGCGATACCGGTCATGGCAGAGAGCAGCGTGGCGTCGGTAAAATGGCGCGGCGGCTGAGTCTGACGCTCAACGACCTCCCCTTTTTCGCACAACAGTTCATCGCCTTTGGCAACCACTGGCAGCGGCGTACCGTCATTTTCTTCATCACGCTCTTTATTGCCCAGCAGCGTGCGCCAGCCTGCCTCCGCCAGGAAACGGGCTTTGGCTACAAACTTCGCTTTAGCAATTTCCAGCTCGATAACGCATTTGCGGAACATCGCATCGGGGCAGAACTGCATTAAATACTGGCGGGCGACCAGCGAGTAAATCTTCGATTCATTCTCGGTCAGATTAACGGCGCTGCTGCGTGCCGTGGGGATGATGGCGTGGTGAGCATCGACTTTTTTATCGTCCCAGCAGCGGTTACGCGTGTCGGGGTTTACGACCGGCTGCGGCAGCAAATCGTGGGTATGCACCGCAATGGCATTCAGCACCGCATGACGCCCGGCAAAATGCTCTTCCGGAAGATAGCGGCTGTCTGAACGCGGATAGGTAATCAGCTTGTGCGTTTCATAGAGTTTCTGACAAATATCGAGCACGTTTTGCGCGCTCATACCAAAGCGTTTGCCCGCTTCAATCTGCAACGCGGAGAGCGAAAACGGCAGCGGAGCCGGTTCTGATTCCCGTTTATCGTTATAGCTGGTGACGATAGCGGGCTGGCCCGCGATGCGATTGACCACATGATCGGCCAGCGGACGGTGTAATAACCGCCCCTCTTCATCCTGATAAGGTTCACACGCCTCGCTTGGCTGCCAGACGGCGACAAAACGCTCCTCTTTCGGGGTGACGATGTGCGCCTTCACCTCAAAGAAATCTTTCGCCACGAAGTTTTCGATCTCTTCATCGCGACGCACCACCATCCCCAGAACGGGCGTTTGCACACGCCCGACGGACAGCACGCCCTGATAGCCGGCATTGCGGCCCAGGATGGTATAGGCGCGAGTCATATTGATGCCGTACAGCCAGTCGGCGCGCGCGCGGGCCAGGGCAGAAACACACAGCGGAATAAACTCACTGTTCGCACGCAGGCGCGAAATGGCGCGTTCGACCGCCTGCGGGTTAAGATCGTTTATCAGGCAGCGTTGAACCTGCTGGCGTTTTTCAGGGGCGAGGTCAAGATAATCGAGTACCTCATCGACCAGCAGCTGTCCTTCCCTGTCCGGGTCACCCGCGTGAACCACTTCAGACGCATCATGAAGAAAACGCTTAATGACATTAAGCTGTTTCGTCACCGACGGGCGAGGCTGCAATTTCCATTTCTCAGGTACGATGGGCAGATCGTTGAGGTTCCAGCGCGCATACCGGCTGTCATAGACATCCGGCTGCGCCTGCTCAAGCAGGTGACCAATACACCAGGTCACCACCTGTCCGTTGCCGCACTCAATAAAGCCGTCGCCTTTGCGATGCGGCTTAGGCAGCACATCGGCAATGGCACGCGCCAGGCTTGGCTTTTCCGCAATGAACAACCGCATGAAATTAACGAATCTCAATCATCGGACGTCCGCCGCGCGCGGTCACCAGCTCACCGATTGCGGTCAGCGTGATGCCAAACTCTGCCGCCGTGGCTTTTACCTCGGCTTCGGCTTCTGGCGTGACCGCCAGCAACAGCCCGCCGGAGGTTTGCGGATCGCACAGCAGATCGCGCCATTCAGCAGGCATTTCACCCATCAGATGACCGTAGCTGGCGAAGTTACGCTGGGTTCCGCCAGGCACGGCGCCCTGGGCGATGTACTCTTCAACGCCCGGCAGCTTAGGAATGTCCTGGAACCGGACCTGTGCCTGAACGCCTGCACCCTGACACATTTCGCTGAGATGGCCCAGCAGCCCAAAACCGGTCACGTCGGTCATCGCCTTCACGCCGTCGATATTGGCAAAGGCGGCGCCCGCAAGGTTCATCTGGCACATCACTTCCGTCGCCAGACCAATATGCTCGGGTTTGAGCAGCGATTTTTTCTCGGCCGTGGTTAACACGCCAATACCCAGCGGCTTGGTGAGGTATAGCTGACATCCGGCCTGCGCGGTGCTGTTGCGCTTGACGCGTTCGGTCGGCACGATGCCGGTTACCGCAAGGCCGAAGATCGGTTCAGGTGCGTCAATCGAGTGACCGCCCGCCAGTGCGATACCCGCCTGCTGGCAGGCAAAGCGACCGCCTTCGATCACGTCACGGGCGATTTCCGGTGCCAGGGTATTGATTGGCCAGCCCAGAATAGCGATCGCCATGATCGGTTTGCCGCCCATGGCAAAAATATCGCTAATGGCATTGGTGGCTGCAATACGACCAAAATCAAAAGGATTATCAACGATCGGCATAAAGAAATCGGTGGTGCTGATGACGCTGGTGCCATTCCCTAAATCATAAACTGCTGCATCGTCACGCGTTTCATTGCCAACAAGCAGGTTCGGGTCGACAAACTTTGCCTGCTCACTGTGCAGGATGGTTTCCAGCACTTTCGGCGAAATTTTACAACCGCAACCGGCTCCGTGGCTGTACTGCGTTAAACGAATAGTTTGCTCGCTCATGGACATCTCCTGTCATTACTCTGGCGCTATGGTAGCGCTCATTCCTTAAAGAGGTAAGTATGACTGTCTGAATTCTGGGGCAGATGCTCAGAATCCAGACAGTTTTGCGTCAAATCAGAAACGGGTGACGAAAGGAGAGGTATCCGGCACGGTGATAGTGCTGGACGCTTTAAGCTGAGGCGTACCCAGATAGAGGAAACCGACAATCTTGTCATGCTCGCCGCAGGCGAACCCTTCACGTACCGCTGGGCTGTCCGTCAGCGGGCCGGTACGCCAGATACCGTTAAACCCTTGCGCCAGAGCCGCCATCTGCATCGCCATCACGGCACAACCGGCGGACATCTCCTGTTCCCAGACCGGGACTTTATGTTCCGGCTGACATTTTGCGACAACGGCGATAATCATTGGCGCACGGAACGGACCGCTACGCGCTTTCTCAATTCCCTTTTCATCCTGGCCTGCCGCCACGGCGCCTTTTTCCAGGACAGAACTGAAACGTTCGCGTCCTTCACCTTCTATAACAAAGAAGTGCCACGGCTGCAGGGTGCCATGATCCGGTGCGCGCATACCGGCGCGCAGAATGTTTTCCAGCTGCTCGCCCGCAGGCGCAGGTTCCGCCAGACGTGACGCGCTACGACGGTTAACAAGCAGTTCAAGTGCATCCATTAGTTAACTCCTGTCATCAAAATTATCTACAAAATTAACACGAGAGTAGACTTTGTTACAGCGTAGCGGGCGATTCCTGCTGACAAGTGGCGGTTGGGTCATTACGATATCCGCACATTGCCGCCCATCGTGGCGGAACCGTAAATATCTGGACAGGGAGAATACATGCGAACCCTTTGGCGAATTTTTGCCGGATTCTTTAAATGGACGTGGCGACTGCTTAATTTTGTCCGCCAGCTGGTGATGAACATTTTCTTCATCGCCCTGATCCTGGTCTGTGCAGGTATCTGGATGCACATCAACAGCGCCAGTCAGCCACAGCATGCTGAGCGCGGCGCGCTGCTGTTAGATATTACGGGCGTTATTGTGGACAAACCGTCCAGCAGCAACCGTCTGGGCGTGATTGGCCGTCAGCTGTTCGGGTCAACCTCTGATCGCCTGCAGGAGAACTCCCTGTTTGATATCGTCGACGCCATCCGCCAGGCGAAGGATGACCGGAACATTACCGGCATCGTGCTCGACCTGAAGAACTTTGCCGGGGCCGATCAGCCCTCCATGCAGTATATCGGCAAAGCGCTGCGTGAATTCCGCGATACCGGCAAGCCCGTTATTGCCGTCGGCGATAGCTACAGCCAGGGGCAATACTATCTGGCGAGTTTTGCCAATAAAATCTGGCTGTCCCCGTACGGTACGGTCGACCTGCACGGGTTCGCCACCAACGGCCTGTACTACAAGTCCCTGCTGGATAAGCTGAAAGTGACCACGCATGTTTTCCGCGTGGGCACCTATAAATCTGCCGTTGAGCCGTTCATCCGCGATGATATGTCTCCCGCCGCGCGTGAAGCGGACAGCCGCTGGATTGGCGAGCTGTGGAACAATTATCTCACCACCGTGGCAGCGAACCGTCAGATTACCCCTGAGCAGGTCTTCCCGGGCGCGCAGGCCCTGCTGCAAGGTCTGCAAAAAACGGAAGGCGATACGGCGAAATATGCGCTGGACAACAAACTGGTTGATGCACTGGGTTCAAGCGCCGATATCGAAAAAGCGCTGACTAAACAGTTCGGCTGGAGCAAAGAAGAGAAAAATTACAGTGCGATCAGCCTGTATGATTACACGCCGAAAAAACCGGAGGAGAAAGGCGGCAGCATCGCCGTAGTCTTCGCCAATGGCGCAATCATGGACGGTGAAGAAACGCCGGGCAACGTCGGCGGGGATACTACCGCGTCGCAAATTCGCGATGCCCGACTCGATCCGAAGGTGAAAGCCATTGTCCTGCGCGTTAACAGCCCGGGCGGCAGCGTAAGCGCGTCTGAAGTGATCCGCGCGGAACTGGCGGCGGCACGCGCGGCGGGTAAACCGGTGGTGGTGTCTATGGGCGGCATGGCAGCCTCAGGCGGTTACTGGATTTCGACGCCAGCGAACTACATTGTTGCCAACCCCAGCACGCTGACAGGCTCTATCGGCATCTTCGGGGTGATTAACACCGTGGAAAACAGTCTGGATTATCTGGGCGTGCATACGGATGGCGTGGCGACCTCGCCGCTGGCAGACGTAGCCGTCACCAAATCCTTACCGCCGGAAGTGGCGCAGATGATGCAGCTGAGCATCGAAAATGGCTACAAACGCTTTATTGGTCTGGTTGCCGCCTCGCGTAAGTCGACGCCTGAGCAGGTCGATAAGATTGCCCAGGGCCATGTCTGGACAGGCCAGGATGCGAAGAGCAACGGCCTGGTTGACAGCCTGGGTGATTTCGATGACGCCGTAGCGAAAGCCGCAGAGCTGGCAAAAGTGAAACAGTGGCATGTGGAATATTACCAGGATGAACCGACGTTCTTTGACCGGGTAATGAACAGCATGTCCGGTACGGTGAGCGCCGCGCTGCCAGACGCCCTTCAGGCCTGGCTGCCTGCACCGGTTGCCTCGGCGGCAAACGTGGTGAAGACTGAAAGCGATAAACTGGCGGCCTTCAACGATCCACAAAATCGTTACGCATTTTGTCTGACCTGCGCTAACGTTCGTTAATCCCCGTCCCCTCTTCCACGAAGAGGGGATTTTTCTTTGAAGCACAAGAACACACAACCATGCAGAAGAAATCAATTTATGTGGCGTATACCGGCGGTACCATCGGTATGCAACGCTCAGAAAATGGCTACATCCCGGTTTCCGGCCACCTGCAACGCCAGCTTGCGCTCATGCCGGAGTTTCATCGCCCGGAGATGCCAGACTTCACCATCCATGAATATACCCCGCTGATGGATTCATCCGATATGACGCCGGAAGACTGGCAGCATATCGCCGACGATATCAAAGCCCATTATGACGAGTATGATGGCTTCGTGATCCTGCACGGCACCGACACCATGGCGTTCACCGCCTCGGCGCTCTCGTTCATGCTGGAAAATCTGAGCAAACCCGTGATTGTGACCGGCTCGCAAATCCCGCTGGCGGAGTTGCGGTCGGACGGGCAAACCAATCTGCTGAACTCGCTGTATGTCGCGGCCAATTACCCGATTAACGAAGTGACGTTGTTCTTCAACAACACGCTGTTTCGCGGCAACCGCACCACCAAAGCACACGCCGACGGCTTTAATGCCTTTGCTTCGCCAAACCTGCAGCCGCTGCTGGAGGCCGGGATCCACATTCGTCGTCTGGGGACCCCACCGGCACCCCATACGGTGGGCGAGCTGATTGTGCATCCTATTACGCCGCAGCCCATTGGCGTGGTGACAATCTACCCTGGCATCTCCGCTGACGTGGTGAGCAACTTCCTGCGCCAGCCGGTCAAAGCGCTGATTCTGCGCTCCTATGGCGTGGGCAACGCGCCGCAGAATGGCGCGTTCCTCAAAGAGCTGCAGGAAGCCAGCGATCGCGGGATCGTGGTGGTTAACCTGACGCAGTGCATGTCCGGCAAGGTCAATATGGGTGGATATGCCACCGGCAATGCGCTGGCGCACGCCGGCGTCATCAGTGGTTTTGATATGACGGTGGAAGCGACGCTGACTAAACTTCATTACTTACTGAGTCAGGATCTGGATATACAGTCCATTCGTCTCGCCATGATGCAAAACCTGCGCGGCGAACTGACCCCCGACGAATAAGGAGTCGCTATGAGCCAACGAGCTTTGTTATTGGTTGATCTACAAAATGATTTTTGCGCCGGTGGCGCGCTGGCCGTTGCGGAAGGTGACAGTACTATTGATGTTGCTAATGCGCTGATTGACTGGTGCAAGGCGCGTGGCGACGCGGTGGTCGCAAGCCAGGACTGGCACCCGGCAAACCACGGCAGCTTTGCCAGCCAGCATCAGGTTGAGCCCTTCACGCAGGGTGAACTCAACGGGCTGGCGCAAACCTTCTGGCCCGATCACTGTGTGCAAAACACAGAGGGGGCAGAACTGCACCCGCTGTTGGATCAAAAAGCGATCGACGCGGTTTTTCATAAAGGCGAAAATGTCGGCATCGACAGCTACAGCGCGTTTTTTGATAACGGACACCGGCAAAAAACGGCGCTGGATGACTGGCTGCGTCATCATGAAATTAACGAACTGATCGTCATGGGCCTGGCCACGGACTATTGCGTTAAGTTTACCGTGCTGGATGCGTTGCAGCTGGGGTATACCGTTAACGTTATCACCGACGGTTGCCGGGGCGTCAATATCCAGGCTCAGGACAGCACGCACGCATTTATGGAGATGTCGGTTGCGGGGGCCACCCTCTTTACGCTGGCCGACTGGCAAGAGACGCAGGCGTAGCATCACCCTCAGTTTAAACAGGCAGGAGAGAACACGTTAATGGCTTTTATCCCTAAAAATTACGCCCGTCTGGAAGTCGGCTACCGCGAAAAGGCGCTCAAGCTTTTTCCCTGGGTTTGCGGGCGCTGTTCACGCGAGTTTGTCTACTCGAATCTGCGTGAACTGACCGTGCATCATATCGATCACGATCACTCTAATAATCCGGAAGATGGCAGTAACTGGGAGATGTTATGCCTGTTTTGCCACGATCATGAGCACTCGAAGTACACCGAGGCGGATCAGTATGGTTCAACCGTGGTGGCGGGCGAAGACGCGCAACAGAGCGTTGGCGAAGCCAAATACAACCCGTTCGCCAATCTGAAAGCGATGATCGATAAAAAATGATGCGATCCCTTCCTTGCTGACGCACGTCAGCAAGGAAGAAGCCCGGCGGACTCAGGACTTAAACGTGGCGATAGGCTTAGGCGTAATGCCAAACTCTTCTTTTAGCTCACGCTTACTCTTCATCACCATCTGACCCTGAGTGTCGATAGTCATGTGCTGTGCGTCCGTATTGTGACGCGCCTGCCAGAGCATCACCAGCTGTAAGCTGTTCTCTTTTTGCTCCGCCGTCAGCGCCACGCCATCAGGCCATTTACCCAGCTCAACGGCGGTGACCAGACGCTGATAAACGTCCGGCGTCATGCTGTTAATCATCTCATCAATATTCATACTGCGTCCCGTTCAAAGGAATAATTTGCTGAATCGATTCTTCAACCTTTGGTCTGGTCGCCATTTTCATCATCAGAGAAGCTCATTGACGCCGAGTTAACGCAAAAACGCTCGCCGGTAGGCTGTGGCCCATCGGGGAAAACATGCCCCAGGTGAGCATCACACTGACCACAGCGTATTTCGGTGCGCTGCATACCGTGCGTGGTATCGCTCAGATAGCGGATCGCCTCTTCGCTCACCGGCTCATAAAAGCTGGGCCAGCCGCAGCCAGAATCGTACTTGGTTTGGGAGTGAAACAGCGGCGCATCACAGACCAGGCAGTGGTAGACGCCTTCGCGCTTATTGTGCAGCAAACGCCCGGTAAATGGGGGTTCCGTGCCGTGATTCTGCGTCACGTAGAACTGCATTTCAGTCAGATCTTTTTTCAGGTCTTCAGGGTTTCGTTGATTCGACATATGCTCACATCTCGCTGTAGAAACAGATACCTTTCCACGCGAATTCTAACAAAACATTAACAGTGAAGCCTGAACTTTTGTTCTAAACTTATGCGTTGCGGTGTAGCAGTCGGGCAATTGTGATCTGTTTCACATTTTTATCCTGCTGGCCCTTTAAAATTCGGCGCGCAGCCCCCATGTGGTTGCTAGCTCAGAGGGAAAGTGAGGCGGTCAGTCGCACAAGGTTTATGCGCAGGATTGATTTGTCGCAATGATTGACACGATTCCGCTTGACGCTGCGTAAGGTTTTTGTAATTTTACAGGCAACCTTTTATTCACTAACAAATAGCTGGTGGAATATATGACTATCAAAGTAGGTATCAACGGTTTTGGCCGTATCGGCCGTATTGTTTTCCGTGCTGCTCAGGAACGTTCTGACATCGAAATCGTTGGTATCAACGATCTGTTGGACGCTGAATACATGGCGTACATGCTGAAGTACGACTCAACTCACGGTCGTTTCAACGGCACCGTTGAAGTGAAAGACGGCCACCTGGTTGTTAACGGTAAAACCATCCGCGTTACCGCTGAAAAAGATCCAGCTAACCTGAAGTGGAACGAAATCGGTGTTGACGTTGTTGCAGAAGCAACCGGTATCTTCCTGACCGACGAAACTGCACGTAAACACATCACTGCGGGTGCGAAGAAAGTTGTTCTGACCGGTCCTTCTAAAGACAACACGCCTATGTTCGTTAAAGGCGCTAACTTCGAAAAATACGCGGGCCAGGACATCGTTTCTAACGCATCCTGCACCACCAACTGCCTGGCTCCACTGGCTAAAGTGATCAACGACAACTTCGGTATCATCGAAGGTCTGATGACCACTGTTCACGCAACCACCGCAACGCAGAAAACCGTTGACGGCCCGTCTCACAAAGACTGGCGTGGCGGCCGTGGCGCGGCTCAGAACATCATCCCATCCTCTACCGGTGCTGCTAAAGCAGTAGGTAAAGTACTGCCAGAACTGAATGGCAAACTGACTGGTATGGCGTTCCGCGTTCCAACTCCTAACGTATCCGTTGTTGACCTGACCGTTCGTCTGGAAAAAGCTGCTTCTTATGAAGAAATTAAGAAAGCAATCAAAGCTGCTTCCGAAGGCGAAATGAAAGGCGTTCTGGGTTACACCGAAGACGACGTTGTTTCTACCGATTTCAACGGCGAAGTATGCACTTCCGTGTTCGATGCTAAAGCAGGTATCGCACTGAACGACAACTTCGTGAAATTGGTTTCCTGGTACGACAACGAAACCGGCTACTCTAACAAAGTACTGGACCTGATCGCTCACATCTCCAAATAAGTGAGATGAGACACTGATCCAAAAAGGCGACTATGGTCGCCTTTTTTATTGCCTTAAAGACAGAGGATTGCGTAATGATTAATAAAATTTTTGCACTTCCGGTAGTCGAACAGCTTACCCCTGTGCTTTCACTTCGTAAGATTGACGATGCTGACGTTATCGTGGTCGATCATCCCCGCGTGAAAGCGTCCGTGGCGCTGAATGGCGCTCACCTCCTCTCCTGGAAGCCAGAAGGCGAAGAAGAAGGGTTATGGTTGAGCAATGCGACCTCCTTCAGGAAAGGCGCGGCAATCCGCGGTGGCGTGCCGATTTGCTGGCCCTGGTTTGGCCCGGCAGCGCAGCAAGGCTTACCGGCTCACGGTTTTGCCCGTAACCAACAGTGGACGCTGAAAGCCCATAACGAAGATGATAATGGCGTTGTCCTGACGTTCGAACTGCAGGCCAACGAAGAAACCCGTGCGCTTTGGCCACATGATTTCACCCTGTACGCCCGTTTCAAACTGGCGAAAACCTGTGAAATCGAACTGGAAGCCCACGGCGAATTTGACACCACCTCAGCGCTGCACACCTACTTCAACGTCGGTGACATTGGCGCAGTGAAAGTCAGCGGCCTGGGTGATACCTTTATCGATAAAGTGGATAACGCGAAAGAAGGTCAGCTTAGCGACGGCGTTCAGACCTTCCCGGATCGCACCGACCGCGTCTATTTACACCCTGAAGCCTGCAGCGTGATCCACGACAGCGCGTTGAATCGCGCCATTGACGTCGTGCATCATCACCACAGCAATGTAGTGGGCTGGAACCCGGGCCCGGCGCTTTCTGTCAGCATGGCAGACGTTCCGGATGACGGGTATAAAACCTTTGTTTGCGTCGAAACCGCCTGCGTGACCACGCCGCAAACGGCCCGCGAAGAAAAGCCTTCCCGACTGGCTCAGACCATCAGTATTAAACGCTAAGCCTGTCACCCTCTCCTTTCGGGGAGGGTTAACGATTCAGACCATCTCAAGCGGCGTTTTACGCCCCGGTGCCGGGAAGGCTTTTTCCAGCTGGAGACAGTCATCCTCAGTGAGTCCAATCCTCAGTGCGTCGGCATTTTGCTGCACATGTTCAGCCGTTGCGGCTTTCGGGATCGCCATCACGCCCTGATGGCTGATGACCCACGCAAGCAGGATCTGCGCCACGCTGGCGTTATGCTGCCGGGCAATCTGATTCACAACGGGATGGTTCATTAACCCCGTTCGCAAGCGCCCCGCCTGCGCCAGCGGGCAGTACGCCATCACCGGCATCGCCTGCTGCTGACACCACGGCAGTAGCTGATATTCAATGCCGCGCGACGCCAGATGATAGAGCACCTGGTTTGTCGAACAGGCAGAACCGCCCTCCACGCTCCAGAGCGCCTGCATATCGTCATAATCCAGATTCGATACGCCCCAGCGGCCAATTTTGCCCTGCCGCTGTAACGTTTCCATCAGTTCGACGGATGCGTCGAGCGCAATGTCGCCGCGCCAGTGCAGAAGATAGAGATCGATAAAGTCGGTCCCCAGACGACGAAGGCTGGCGTCACACGCCGCAACCCCTTTTTTCACGTCGGCGTTCCACGGGTAAACTTTTGATACCAGAAATACCCGATCGCGCTGGCCTTTGATCGCCTGCCCCACGATCTCTTCGGCGCCGCCGTCCGCGTACATTTCAGCGGTATCAATCAGGGTTAAACCAAGATCAATGCCCTTTCGCAGAGCAGCCACCTCCTGCTGACGGAGAGAGGCCTGCTCGCCCATGTACCAGGTTCCTTGCCCGATTGCCGGGAGTGGAGCCATGTCCGCAAAGGTCACCGTTTTTATGCTCATCTGTCCTCCTGTTCTCTGCACCACCCTAAAACAAACGGGGCGCAAGCGCCCCGTTAATATGCACAGAATGCACTGTTAATGTGCCCAATCAGAACGTATAGGTCACGCCTGTTGAGAAAAGACCGTTCCAGGATTTGTCGACCATTGGGCTGTCTTTGATCTCATCGCTCAGACGCGTATAACGCCCTGTGGCGTAGACGTTCCAGTCGCTGGCAAAGTTGTAATTAGCCGTCAGCTCCAGGTACGGGTTCCAGCCGTCATCCGCGTCGTAACGCTTCAGGCCGCTGCGTCGTGATTCATGACCCGACACGCCATAGTAGTAGTCGTTATAGTTTTCGCTTTTATAATCCACACCGATGCCGGGCGTCAGGGTCAGCGCACCGTTGGTATAGCGATAAAGCCAGGCGATATCCCACACATAACCGTTGCTGTTATCCAGCGTATCCCCGGCAAGCGCCGTACGCAGGAAACCATACTGCGTGTTATGAACATAGGACAAACCAGCCATCAGGCTGCTTTTGCGTTTATCCAGCTGGCGCAGACCACGATTATCACTGTCACCCGGTTTGAAGTGGGTAGGATCGTAGTACGCCATGATGGAGAGCTTGTCGGTGTCATCATTCCACAGGTAGTAACCGCCGCCTAAGCCACGGAACCAGAAGTTATCTCCCTCATAGGTGACAACGGGCACCGGATAAATGTCGCGGTCATACTGTTTGTATGGGCTATTGATCACACCAACGCCTGCACCAAGAGAGACTTTGCCCTCTGCATAAACGGTGCTTACTGAAGTGGCGACGAGTACGCCCAATGCCAGAAGTTTGAGTTTGGTCACAATCCATTCTTTCCTGTAGTCAAATAATCAGCGGATGAAGTGTAACCGCCCTTTCCAGACAACCCAAAATTTTTTGCCTGCTAATCACTCTGATTAACCCATTATTTTTAACTTTTCAGATGAACGGCAGCTTTCAGTATTGTGACCAACGCATGAAACCTGAATTTTTCTCTTTTTATTTAAGAGACATTTTCAGGATGAGTTATTGATATGTCATTGAAATTAGATTTTGCAGACAGGCAAGTTTTGCAAATGCCATCTACGCTTAATTTTAGAAGATGAATTCCTGAACACCCAGCCCTGCGGTGCTTCGTTCTCAACCTGGCACACGGGTTGCTGCTTTGACAGTAAGGTGCGCGGGATCCCTCTTCCGGGAGCCTCCACTATTCATATGAACGGCTCTTTTCCTGTGCTAAAAAACGAAAGGACGGCATGCCATGAATATATTCGATCACTATCGCCAGCGCTATGAAGCTGCCAAGGACGAAGAGTTCACACTGCAGGAGTTTCTTACCATTTGTCGGCAAGATCGCAGTGCCTATGCCAATGCGGCAGAACGGCTATTGATGGCCATCGGTGAGCCTAATATGGTCGACACTGCCCTGGAGCCACGGCTTTCCCGTCTCTTTTCGAATCGTGTGGTTGCACGATATCCGGCCTTTGAAGAGTTTTACGGCATGGAAGATGCCATCGAGCAGATTGTTTCGTACCTGAAGCATGCTGCCCAGGGTCTGGAAGAGAAGAAGCAAATCCTTTATTTACTCGGCCCGGTGGGCGGCGGTAAATCATCCCTGGCAGAGCGCTTAAAAGCCTTGATGCAGCGCGTGCCGATCTATGTGCTGAGCGCGAACGGCGAACGCAGCCCGGTAAACGATCACCCGCTGTGCCTGTTCAATCCGCAAGAAGACGCCCAGATTCTGGATAAAGAATTTGGTATCCCGCATCGCTATCTCGGGACCATCATGTCGCCGTGGGCGGCTAAACGACTGCATGAGTTTGGCGGGGATATCACCAAATTCCGCGTGGTCAAGGTGTGGCCTTCTATCCTCGAACAAATCGCCATCGCCAAAACGGAACCCGGTGACGAGAACAACCAGGATATTTCCGCGCTGGTGGGTAAAGTGGACATCCGTAAGCTGGAAAACCACGCACAAAACGACCCGGATGCGTACGGTTATTCCGGCGCGCTGTGCCGTGCTAACCAGGGGATTATGGAGTTCGTCGAGATGTTCAAAGCACCGATTAAAGTGCTGCATCCCCTGCTGACCGCCACCCAGGAAGGGAACTATAACGGGACAGAAGGTATTTCGGCACTGCCGTTTAACGGGATTATCCTGGCGCACTCCAACGAATCGGAATGGGTAACCTTCCGTAATAACAAAAACAATGAGGCGTTCCTTGACCGTGTTTATATCGTCAAAGTGCCTTATTGCCTGCGGATCTCCGAAGAGATCAAGATTTACGAAAAACTGCTCAACCACAGTGAGCTGGTGCACGCGCCTTGCGCCCCCGGCACGCTGGAAACGCTGTCGCGCTTCTCCATTTTGTCGCGCCTGAAAGAGCCTGAAAACTCCAGTATTTACTCCAAAATGCGCGTGTACGATGGCGAGAGCCTGAAGGATACCGATCCGAAAGCGAAATCCTATCAGGAGTACCGGGATTACGCCGGAGTCGATGAAGGGATGAACGGTTTGTCCACCCGTTTCGCCTTTAAAATCCTCTCGCGGGTCTTTAACTTCGACCACGCGGAAGTCGCGGCCAACCCGGTGCATCTGTTCTACGTCCTGGAACAGCAAATCGAACGGGAACAGTTCCCGCAGGAGCAGGCTGAACGCTACCTGGAGTTCCTCAAAGGCTATCTGATCCCGAAATACGCTGAGTTTATTGGCAAAGAGATCCAGACCGCCTACCTGGAATCCTACTCCGAATATGGGCAGAACATTTTCGATCGTTACGTCACGTATGCGGACTTCTGGATTCAGGATCAGGAGTATCGCGATCCGGATACCGGCCAGCTGTTTGACCGTGAATCCCTGAACGCCGAACTGGAAAAAATTGAGAAGCCTGCCGGGATCAGCAATCCGAAAGACTTCCGTAACGAGATTGTGAACTTCGTACTACGCGCCAGAGCGCATAACAACGGACGCAATCCTAACTGGACCAGCTACGAAAAACTGCGCACGGTTATCGAGAAGAAAATGTTCTCCAATACCGAAGAGCTGTTGCCGGTCATTTCGTTTAACGCCAAAACCTCAACCGACGAGCAGAAAAAGCACGACGATTTTGTCGACCGCATGATGGAGAAAGGTTATACCCGCAAACAGGTTCGCCTGCTGTGCGAGTGGTACCTGCGCGTACGTAAATCGTCTTAACAAAAAGGCCCCGTCACCGGGGCCTGCAATAACATACCGTAAGCCGGATACCTGCAACGCATCCGGCATTACAGCGCAGAATACAGTTGGCAAAAGCAGTACGGGGGGTATATGACCTGGTTTATTGACCGGCGTCTTAACGGCAAAAACAAGAGCACGGTGAACCGCCAGCGCTTCTTGCGTCGTTATAAATCGCAAATTAAACAGTCGATCTCCGAGGCCATCAACAAACGCTCGGTGACCGACGTCGACAGCGGCGAATCTGTCTCCATCCCTAACGATGACATCAGCGAACCGATGTTTCACCAGGGGCGCGGCGGCCTGCGCCATCGCGTTCATCCCGGCAACGATCACTTTGTGCAAAACGACAGAATCGAGCGCCCACAAGGCGGAGGCGGAGGGTCTGGCAGCGGTCAGGGTCAGGCAAGCCAGGACGGTGAAGGCCAGGATGAGTTTGTCTTTCAGATTTCGAAAGACGAATATCTCGATCTGCTCTTTGAAGATTTGGCCCTGCCCAATCTGAAAAAGAATCAGCAGCGTCAGCTGAACGAGTACAAAACGCATCGTGCGGGTTATACCGCCAACGGCGTGCCCGCCAATATCAGCGTGGTGCGTTCGTTGCAAAACTCCCTGGCGCGCCGCACGGCGATGACCGCGGGTAAACGGCGCGAATTGCGCGAGCTGGAAACCAGCCTGAAAGTTGTTGAAAACACCGAACCCGCGCAACTGCTGGAAGAAGAACGCCTGCGCAAAGAGATAGCCGAACTAAGGGCGAAAATCGAGCGCGTCCCGTTTATCGACACCTTTGACCTGCGTTATAAGAACTACGAAAAACGCCCTGAACCGTCGAGCCAGGCAGTGATGTTCTGCCTGATGGACGTATCAGGCTCCATGGACCAGGCCACCAAGGATATGGCGAAGCGTTTTTATATCCTGCTCTATCTGTTCCTGAGCAGAACCTATAAGAACGTGGAAGTCGTCTATATTCGTCACCACACCCAGGCGAAAGAGGTGGATGAGCACGAATTCTTCTACTCGCAGGAAACCGGGGGCACGATTGTCTCCAGCGCCCTGAAGCTGATGGACGACGTCGTGAAAGAGCGTTACGACCCGGCCCAGTGGAACATCTATGCCGCCCAGGCGTCGGACGGGGATAACTGGGCAGACGACTCCCCGCTGTGTCACGACATTCTGGCGAAGAAGATCCTGCCCGTGGTGCGTTACTACAGTTACATCGAGATCACCCGCCGCGCCCACCAGACCCTGTGGCGAGAGTATGAACATCTTCAGGCGATGTTTGATAATTTTGCCATGCAACACATCCGCGATCAGGACGATATTTACCCCGTCTTCCGCGAACTTTTCCACAAGCAGACCAGCAACAGTAATGCCTGACCTGACAGCCAGCTCGCCAGAGCTGGCTTTTTTAGCGTGTTGCGTTGAGGCAGTGAAAATGTGGGTCGATTAGCATCGTGCAGTTTCGCCCGCTATGCTTACCCCGATAAAGTGCCTTATCAGCTCTTTCCAGCACTTCCCGGAGCGATTCCCCGCTCTGCACGCGCGTTAAGCCAGAGGTAAAGGTAATACGGATTCTGTTCTCACCAGACACGGTTTCGGTGGCAGAAATACACTGTCTCAGACGCTCCGCCGCCGCCACGGCATCCCGATCGTTATTCGCCTGCAGTAAAATAATGAACTCTTCCCCACCGTAACGGTATACCGTTTCGGCACGGCGAACATTTTCTTCAAGGTTTAACGCCAGTGAACGCAATACTGCATCACCGACTAAATGACCATAGGTGTCGTTCACCTTTTTAAAGTGATCGATATCCAGCAACAGTAAATAGAGCCCTTCCACCTGCACGCGGGAATTCCGCTTCTCAAATGACTCATCCAGAATACGTCGCAAGGGTAATCCCGTGAGTGCATCATAACTGGTGCGTAATTGCAGCAAATGCTGTTTATAATGTGAAAGCGACGCAGTAAATTCCAGCAGCGTGGCCTCAAAAAGATCGAATGCCCCGGAACGGGAATGTTTGTTTTCAATGGCGGTAACAACCTGTCGACACGCCTGATGAACCTGGCGGTGCTTCGCATCTATTTCGAGCAAAAAATGTTTATCTTCTCGCTCCGCTTTCAGTTGCTCGTTAAGCCACTGACCGAACTCACAATGATCGTGGGCATCGCTGAAGGTAATCTCCGCCAGCTGTACATCCCGGTGAGAGACAAAGCGCAGTATCGTCACCAACCATTTAAAGTGCGCATCGGTAGAATAATTAAGGCCCTGTAGGGTTGCGTCGATTTCCTTGAATTTTCTGTTCATCATCGCTCCTGTCCATGAGTAATTCACGCAGGATCATCATAACGGCAGAGAGTTCAACATTTGTCAGCGAGAGGTATATAAATCTTTATTCCTGCTCTACGCCCCGCCAATTTATCTGTGCTAGATTGGATCTTCTTCAATAACGTTACAGGTAACGACATCCATGTCAGAGGATATTAAAGGGTCTGCAACACACCAGCAGCTCATTACCTTGCTCACCGAGCAGCGCGCGCAATTTCGCGTTGTGGAGCATGAACCGGTAGGGAAATGCGAAGCCGTCAGTGAAATACGCGGCACAGACCTGGGCCAGGGTGCGAAAGCGCTGGTTTGCAAAGTGAAAGGCAACGGGGTGAAAAAACACGTACTGGCGATCCTCGCCGCCGACCAGCAGGCGGACCTGAGCCAGTTAGCCGGCCATTTTGGCGGTATAAAAGCGTCACTCGCCAGCCCGGCTGAGGTCGATGAGCTTACCGCCTGCGTCTTTGGCGCCATACCGCCTTTTAGCTTTCATCCTGACCTGACGCTGGTCGCCGATCCGCTGCTCTTTGAGCGTTTTGATGAAATTGCCTTTAATGCCGGCCTGCTGGAAAAATCCGTCATTATGAAAACGGATGACTACCTGCGAATCGCTCAACCTGAACTGATTAACTTTCGCCGCGCCTGAGCGTAAAAACGGGCGGGTTTAAAACGTCAGGTTCATTTTCGCCCAGAACGTCCGGCCGGGTTCGTTGATCGGCGTGTTGGTGGAGTAACCAAAACTGCTGTTACCCGCCAGGTTGAGGTGTTCGCTGTAGGTTTTATCCAGCAGGTTATCCACCCCACTGCTCAGCTTGAGGTGCGGGTTGATCTTATAGGCCGCATTAGCCGAAACGATGGCAAACCCGGCGCTGCTGTCAAAGTCTTTGCCCACGACATTCCCTTCGTTAATCGCCACCCGGTGCTGCGGGCTGACCATCCGTAATAGCCCTGTTGAAGTCCAGTCGCCCTTCTCCCAGGTCAGCCCTGCGCGTGCTTCCAGCGGGGGCGTTTGTGGCAACGGCTGGTTTTCATCACTGTTTTCTCCCCAGGAGTAGTTCAGGGTAAAATCGGTTTTCCACTGCTCGCTGAGCTGGTAAGAGGCCCCCATCTCGCCGCCCATGATCGTCGCGTCGACGTTTTGCGCCTGGCTGACATGGCTGTCATCAGGATCATATTCAAACAAAATATAGTCGTTGATCCGCCCCAGATAGGCAGAAACCCAGCCGCTCACGCGCTTGCCTTTATACTGCGCCCCTGCGTCCAGCTGAGTGGTTTTCTCTGGTTTTAGATGGTCGAAGACGTCCGTCGTGCCGTCCGGCCCGTAGGTCGGCGAGAAGAGTTCCCAGTAGTCCGGGAAGCGCTCGGTATAACCCAGACCGACATAATACATGGCAGGCACCGTTGCCAGATTATGCTCAACCCGTAAGAAGCCTGCGGGCAAGGTGTCCTGGCGGCTGTCGTCGCCCACGCCGGTAGCGTTGTCGACTTCCACCTTGTCGAGGCGAGCGCCGCCGATCATTTTAGTGAGGTCCGTCGCCGTCCAGGTTAGCTCGCCAAAGGCGCCATAGTCGTGAAAGCGCGCATCCTCCTGCCAGCCTTCATTTTCATCTTCTTCATTACTGCGATGAGTATTGAGTTGCGTATCTAACCCGCTTTGCAGCTGAAAATCAGACCAAAGCCAGGTGCCCATCATGCGCCCTCCTACGGTTCGGCGGTCCACCTGTTTATCCATCTTCGCAGACATATCCATGGTGTCAGACGTGGCAGAGGTCATCGTTCCAGGCGAGCGCAGGGAGTAGTTATCCATGATGTGATTGGCATAGTTATACCAGGCGCTGATATCAAGCGAATCAAACGTCTCACCGATATTGTCTTTCTTAAAGCGCAGGCCCAGGCTTTCGCGCTTGAACTGGGAGCCATCCATGCCACGGCCCGCATAGCTGGCGTTACCGTCTCCCTGTCCGGCCGTGAGCTCAAGTAGCGTATCGGCATCCGGGGTCCAGCCAATGGCCATATCAGTATTCCACTTCTCCCATTGAGAGGCCACGCGCTGGCCGTCGCCATCCTTATAATCCCCCGCCTGCGAGTGGTTGCCGCTCAGGCGGACATAGCCTTTCTCGTTTCCGAAGCTGACGTCGGCGTTCTCATCGAAGCGATCGTTAGACGCCGCGAGTAAACTCGCATCGCCTTTCGCATCGCCCTTCGCGAATTGCGGCGGTTCCCGATCAAAACGCACCGTACCTGCGGAGTTTCCTGGCCCCCAGAGGACGGTTTCCGGTCCTTTGGTAAGGGTCAGCAGATCGTAACTTTCGGGGGAGATATATGAGGCTGGCGCATCCATACGGGCCGGGCACGCGCCCAGCATTTCACTGTCGTTGGTTAACATACGCAAACGTGAACCAAACATGCCGCGAAACACCGGGTCGCCATTACTGCCGCCGTTACGAATCTGGCTAAAACCGGGGATCGTTTTCAGATAGTCCGAAGCATCGCTCGCCGGGACGGGCTGTCGGGGCGCTTTGGGTGAGGTCACCACTTCCAGCGGTGAAAGCACCGGCGCAGTGACGGTGATCACGTCGTCGTCATTCAGCACGGGCGCGGCAGAAGTTTGTGCTGCGCCAGCAGCAAACGAGAGTCCCCCCATGAGCGCAAGCGCCAGGGGATGAAGAGTTAACTTTTTTGGTTTCATTCTTGAGCCTGTGAAGCTATTTTCAGGGCGCACTGCCGCAAGCACGGCTCACAGAGAAAAGAGGATGACCGTCAAGCGCGGGGGCATAAAAAGAATGAAAATTCTCGCAGGCGGGGAAAAGGGATACAACGGGCGTCAAAGAGAATAAAAGCCGCTGACAGGGCTTGCAAATAGCGCTAAAACAGCTTAACGGCAGCACGTCCGTCAGGCTTAACGATATTTCTCAAGAAAAATAACGGACGCGATCAGAATCACCGCAATCGACAGAAATGAGGATGAGATAATCAGCGTCTCGACAAACATGGTATCGTTCATACGGACTCCCCCGTGGTTATTGCCTCTTTTTTAAACGTTCAGGATGACAGTGAGATGACATTTCAACGGCACCTGCATGAATATTCCAGCGCTGAAACGATTCCTTAAAAAATAATTATTTCCTCAATAACACAACCGCTACCCGCCCGATTTGTTACCGGTATCACGAAAAAGAGTTTCCATAAATCCAATGCCAGATCTCGCAATTGTTAACCGCCCGCGTGTGGTCAAGGATGAATAACAGAACATCTTTATAATAAACCTTACACTGGCAGGGTGAATTTCATGACCGATACGATTTCCCGCAAAGAAAAAATCAGTTACGGGTTGGGAGACATGGCAAGCCATATTGGGCTGGATAATGTCATTATCTTTCTGACCTTTTATTACACGGACGTTGTGGGATTACCCGCCGCGTTTGTCGGAACGATGTTTTTGCTGGCGCGTACTGCTGACGCCATCATTGATCCCGCGATGGGCTATATTGCCGACCGCACCCGGACGCGCTGGGGTAAATTCCGCCCGTGGATGCTCTGGCTTGCGCTGCCTTTCGGCGCAAGCTGCCTGCTGACCTACGCCGTCCCGGAATCACTGGATTTACACGGTAAAATGATCTTCGCTACCGTCAGCTATACCGTCATGATGCTGATGTATACCGCTATTAATATTCCCTATTGCTCAATGGGTGCGGTCATTACGCCGGATAACGAAGCGCGAATATCGCTGCAATCTTATCGTTTTTTCCTGGCCACGCTGGGTGGGGCATTATCCACGTTCTTTATGATGCCGCTGGCGGAATATTTAGGTGGCGACGATAAACTGCTCGGCTACCGTTGGGCAATGGCTATCATGGCCACGATCGCGGTCGTCATGTTCTGGATCTGCTTTGCGAATACCCGCGAACGGATTAACGCCCCCGCAACCCATAATAATTACCTTGCTGAACTGCGGGATTTAATCCGTAACGATCAGTGGCGCGTCGTTGCCGTTCTGGTATTAACCAATATCGGCTTTGGCGTTATTCGCCTTGGCGCCATGATGTATTTCGTGACCTATTATCTGGGCAGTGCCAGCTATTTTATGTGGATGCTCGGGGCTCATATATTGGGCAAAGCCGCCGGCAGCGCGATGGCAAAACGCCTGACGCGCGACTACAGCAAAGTACAGATGTTTGGCTACTGCGCGGTCCTGGCGGGCGTTCTGAGTATCGCCCTCTTCTTTGCGCCTAAATCCGCGTACGTGCTGGTCCCGCTCACCTTCATTATTTCCACCCTTTACCAGGCTACCACCACCCTTATGTGGGTGATGATGGCGGATGTGGCCGATTACGGTGAATGGAAACAGGGCAAGCGGATGGATGGCGTCATTTTCTCCACCTTCCTGGCGGTGCTGAAGCTCGGCATGGCCATCAGCGGTGCCATCGTCGGCTGGACGCTAGGCTTTAGCGGTTACGTGCCGAATGCCCCGGAACAAACGTCCACGGCCATGTACTGCATCATCGCACTCTTTACCGTGGTGCCGGGGATACTGTCGCTGTGTGCCTTCGCCACGTTGCGCTGGTACAAGCTTGACGACAGCACCATGAAATCAATCAATCTCGCCAGACAGAGCATTTCGTAAAAGGACGCACAACCATGAGTGAACTTATTCAACATACCAACAGCATTGAGTGGCGTTTCGAACGTCAAATCCTGCGTATCGAACCCTGGGGCGAGCATAGCCTGCGCGTCAGAGCCACCTGCTCACCCGACTTTAACGACGACCTGCACGCCCTGTTACCGCCTGCAGCTTGCCAGGCCGGGATCAACGCAGATGCAGAGAGCCTGACGCTCCGTAATGGCAACATTACCGCCACGTTGAATCTGAAGGGGCAACTGGCCTTTTACAACCAGCGCGGCGAGCTGTTGCTGGAAGAGATGTGGCGACAGCGTTCAACGGTTGGCATTGGCGCGAGTGAAAAAAGTCAGGATAAATACGTCAGCGCGCTGAAGCTTGACGGGCGCGAGTTTAAACCGCTGCCGGGCAGCAAATATCAGCTGACCGTACGTTTTGAGTCCCGCGACGGCGAGCGCATCTACGGTATGGGTCAATATCAGCAGCCCTGGCTGGATCTGAAAGGCTGTACTCTTGAGCTGGCACAGCGTAACTCTCAGGCCAGCGTCCCCTTTATGCAGTCCAGCCTGGGGTATGGCCTGCTGTGGAATAACCCGGCGATTGGTGAAGTGAGTTTTGCAAAAAATCAGACTGAATGGCGCGCCCGCGTCACCGGCGAGATGGATTACTGGATCACCGCGGGCGACAGCATTGTTGACATCACGCGCCAGTACGTCAAAGCCACCGGCACGCCGCCGCAGGCACCTGCCTTTATTAGCGGTTTATGGCAGTGCAAACTGCGTTACCGCACGCAGCAGGAGGTGCTGGAAGTGGCCCGCGAGTACCGTCGGCGTCATCTCCCCCTGTCGGTGATGGTGATTGATTTCTTCCACTGGCCCAATCAGGGCACCTGGTGTTTCGATCCGGTGGACTGGCCCGATCCTAAAGCCATGGTCGACGAGCTTTCGTCGATGGGCATTGCGCTCATGGTCTCGGTCTGGCCGACGGTAGAAGCCCGCAGTCCGCTCTACCCGCAGATGAAGGCAAAAGGCTGGCTGGTCAGCAGCGAGCGTGGCGTGCAGGTCAATCTGGATTTCATGGGCAACACCACCTTCTTTGACGCCACGCATCCTCAGGCACGCCAGTTTGTCTGGGAGACGGTGAAGCAGAATTATTACGATTTGGGCATTAAGCTGTTCTGGCTGGACGAAGCCGAGCCGGAGTACCGTGCCTACGATTTTGATAATTATCGTTATCATGCAGGCCCGGTGCTGGAGGTGGGGAATCGCTATCCGCGTGATTTCGCCCAGGGCTTTTATGATGGCTTACAGGCCGAGGGGGAAAAAGAGATTGTCAACCTGGTGCGCTGCTCCTGGGCAGGCAGCCAGCGTTACGGCGTGCTGGCCTGGTCGGGGGATGTCCACTCCTCTTTCCACGCGTTTCGCAATCAGCTGGCGGCAGGGTTGAATATGGGTCTGGCAGGCATCCCCTGGTGGACAACGGATATTGGGGGTTTCCAGGGGGGGAACGTCAACGATCCGGCATTCCACGAGCTGCTTATTCGCTGGTTCCAGTGGGCGGTATTTTGTCCGGTGCTGCGTATGCACGGCTACCGTGAACCACAAATCCAGCCGCCCGAGCGCTATCGGGATGGCATACCCCAGTGCAACAGCGGCTCGCCTAACGAGCTGTGGAGCTATGGCGAAGAGAACTATTCACTGATGCAGCACTGGCTGTCGGTGCGCGAAAAGCTGCGTCCTTACATTGATGCGTTGTATGAGAATGCGCACCAGCACGGCGATCCGCTTATGCGCCCCCTCTTCTGGCACTATCCGGATGAACCCGAAAGCTGGGCATGTGAGGATCAGTATCTCTTCGGTGAGGATCTGCTGATTGCCCCGGTGATGCATGCCGGACAGCGGCAGCGCGACGTCTGGCTGCCCGCAGGCAATCGCTGGGTTGACCTGAACGGTGAAGGTTACGCAGGCGGAGAACGTATTACCGTGCAGGCAGGGCTGGAGACCATTCCGGTATTCATTCGTGAAGGCAGCCTCTTGATCACCGTGCTGGTCGCGTAAGCCTCTGGCAGGTGCCCAAAAAAGAACGATTTTTTTCGTGATAGCCTGTTTGCGCACGCATTTACGCGTAAAGTAAGCAGGCTTACTTTTTTTGGCAAGGATACCTTCATGTTCGACCCTACCCTCCTGATTCTGCTGGCGCTGGCCGCGCTGGGCTTTATCAGTCATAACACAACGGTCGCTATCTCTATTCTGGTGTTGATCATTGTCCGCGTGACGCCGTTGAACACATTCTTCCCATGGATAGAAAAACAAGGCCTGACCCTCGGGATCATCATTTTGACCATTGGGGTGATGGCTCCCATTGCCAGCGGCACCCTTCCCGCCTCAACGCTTTTGCATTCCTTTGTAAACTGGAAATCACTGATCGCCATTGCCGTAGGCGTGTTTGTCTCGTGGCTGGGTGGCCGTGGCGTTACCCTGATGAGCAGTCAGCCCTCGCTGGTGGCTGGACTGCTGGTGGGCACCGTACTGGGCGTGGCGCTGTTCCGTGGGGTTCCCGTCGGCCCGCTGATCGCCGCCGGGCTGGTTTCACTGTTTATCGGGAAGTCATAGACAAGCCGGCAACGTAACGGGCGGGCGTCTGGCCCAGCCCTTTTTTAAACATATTGATAAACGCGGTGGTGGAGTCATACCCCAGCGTTTGGGCAGCCTGCTGTACCGACTGCCCACGAATCAGCAGCTGCAGCGCCAGTATCAGCTGAAGCTGATGCCGCCAGCGGCGAAAGCTCAACCCAGTCTCCTTCACCACCAGCCGCGCCAGGTTGCGTTCGCTCATCGCAAAGTGCTGCGCCCACTGGGTAAGGGTTTGCCAGGCGGCAGGTTCTTTCGCCATGGTGTCGCTCATCAGGCGAATCCGGGGATGAGAGGAGACCGGCAACTGCAGCTGCTCCTGGGGCTGTTGGGGAAGCTCGTCAAACAGAACGTCAATCAGCCTGGCGGTGGCAGGCAATGTCATCTGCTCGCGCGTGCGGGCAGCGAGCGCCAATATGAGCTCCCGCACCAGCGGGGATATTTTTAAGGTACAGCACCGTTCCGGCAGCGTCACCGCCCCCGGCTCGATAAACAGAAAGCAGAGCTGCGCGCTCGGCGTAGCTTTATTACTGTGGGGCAACTGGCCCGGGATCCAGACCGCATAGTGCGGTGGAACCATTAACATCGCATTTTCGACTTCACAGGTGATGGCCCCCTGCAACGCCAGAATCAGCTGACCTTTACGGTGCTGATGCGCGGGAATGTGCTGTTCATCTTCGACCACGCGAATATGAAAGGCCGCTGCCGGATCGTGCTGGCTGTCGGGATCGTACCCTTCAAGTCCGAGCCCCATCATAATGTTGTCCTCTTTGAGCGATAAACTGTCATTTTAGCTTGATTTAAACCAGGCTGAAAACGGGTAAGGTGAGCGCTCTTAAAAGATGTAAGAGAAAACAATGACCACCACCACTCAACCTTCTGCAAAAGATCGGGCCTTGCTGATCGCGGGCATTCTGATGATTGCCACCACGCTGCGCGTCACCTTTACGGGGGCGGCGCCGCTTTTAGATATGATTCGCAGCGATTACGGGCTGACCACGGCCCAAACCGGCCTGCTCACTACGCTCCCGCTGCTGGCTTTTGCCCTGATCTCCCCGCTGGCGGCAGGCACCGCGCGCCGGATTGGCATGGAGCGTAGCCTGTTTATCTCCCTGATCCTGATCTGTGCAGGCATCGGGATCCGTTCGCTGCCCTCCGCCGCGCTGCTCTTTACGGGCACGGCCGTCATCGGCTGCGGTATCGCCCTGGGCAATGTGTTACTGCCTGGTCTGATAAAGCGCGATTTCCCTGGGCATGTCGCCAGGCTTACCGGGGCGTATTCCCTGACAATGGGCGCGGCTGCCGCCTTCGGCTCCGCGCTGGTGGTGCCTCTGGCCCTGGCCGGTGCGGGCTGGCATAACGCCTTGCTGATGCTGATGGCATTCCCGCTGCTGGCGCTGTTCCTGTGGCTCCCCCAGTGGCGTGCAAAACAAACCTCGCCGTTGACCGGTGCCCGTGCCTTGCACAATCGCGGTATCTGGCGCTCGGCGCTGGCGTGGCAGGTGACGCTCTTTCTCGGGATAAACTCGCTCGTCTACTACGTCATTATTGGCTGGCTGCCCGCCATCCTGATCAGCCAGGGCTATAGCGAAACCCAGGCGGGTTCCATGCACGGACTGCTTCAGCTGGCGACGGCGGCGCCGGGGCTGGCGGTTCCCCTTCTGCTGCATCGTATGAAGGATCAGCGCGGCATCGCAGGTTTCGCGGCGTTGCTGTGTGCCGTGAGCGCGGCGGGTTTTTGGATGATTCCCGGGCAGGCGGTGCTGTGGACGCTGATCTTTGGTTTTGGATCGGGAGCGACGATGATTCTGGGCCTGACGTTTATTGGTCTGCGTGCCAGCTCTGCGCATCAGGCCGCCGCGCTTTCCGGTATGGCGCAATCCGTCGGTTATTTGCTGGCCGCTTGTGGACCGCCGCTGATGGGGAAAATCCACGATACCGCTGGCGACTGGCGCATCCCGCTGCTGGTCTGTGCGTTTGCCGCCGTGGTGATGGCTTTTTGTGGCGTCCTCGCCGGGCGCGATCGCGAAATCACGCCCGGCTGAGTGTTCAGGCAGGCCAAAACCCTGCCCCTTTATCCCCGGGCGGCGCGAAGCATGGCATGAACCAGCGGGACAGGTCGCCCGGCCAGCGCACCGCGCTCATGCTGAAACAGCGTCCCCACGAAGAACGGATGGGTGATCAGCTCCACCGCCCGGATGTCACCCTGATCGTCCCAGCCCGTTACCCGCATATCGCCGCTCTCCAGCGCCAGCGCAAACTCGGGCGAGACACCATAGTTGCAGTGATACCCCTCTTCAATCTCTAACTTTCCGTACGCTTTCGCAATCAGGGTGTTGGGACGCAGTTCAATGGCATCGGTTTTTTCCACCAGCGAACAGGTTAAAGGTGCAATGACCATTCGCCCTTCACTGTCAATTTCAGCGTGGGCCGCATCCGCCCAGCCCAGCACGTTACGGGCATACTCAATTAACGCATGCTGAAAGCCGCCGCAGGTCCCCAGAAACGGGACACTGTTCTCACGCGCGTAGCGTGCAGCGATAAAGGCCGCCTCGGTATTTTTATAGGGGCTTGCGGGCACCAGCCAGATAGCATCGTAACCGACCAGGTCTTCCGGGCTGGTCAGCTCGGGCGTGGCGATCCAGTCGTAATCGGCGGTTAACTCCAGCACTGCGGCAGCGTCATCGATCGCCAGTGGAATGGCCTGATGTGCAATAACCTCAGCGTTATAATCGCCCACAAGGGCAATACGAAGCGTGTCTTTAAGCGGGGAGAGTTCCATGCGAGGGTCCTTATGCGAATAATTATCCGATAACATAAGGAACCTCAGACTACCGATCTTTTGCCGCTATCACAATACCTTAAAATCGGTGGGCAAAAGTCTGTTGTCAGAATGTGATAGCCTGTTTTCTTTCTGTTCGAGGGGCAACATGAAGACAAAAATCCTGGTCAGCGCCTGCCTGATGGGCCACAAGGTGCGGTATAACGGCAGCGAAAAGGCCGCCCTTACGGCCACATTAAAAGACTGGCATGCACAAGGCAGATTGGTCACGCACTGCCCTGAACTGGCGGCCGGTCTCTCTGTTCCGCGTCTGCCCGCTGAGATTGTTTCGGGCACCGGACAGGATGTAATGGCAGGCCGGGCGCGTATACTGGAAAGCGATGGCACAGACGTGACGGAACACTATCAGCTTGCCGCCTGGCTGGCCCTGAAGGCAGCGCAGGAAGCAGGCTGTAGCGCGGCTTTGCTGACCGATGGCAGCCCGACCTGCGGCAGTGACAATATTTATAGCGGCCATTTTAACGGGCAAAAACGTGACGGGATGGGTGTGGCAGCAGCCTTGCTGAATGCACACGGGATAACAGTCTTCCCGGAAAGCCGGCTGGAAGAACTGATCGACTGGGTTAAGGAGCGAGAGAATGATTCAGTGTAAACGGGTATACGACGACGCCAGTAAAAACGATGGCTATCGAATTCTTGTCGACAGACTCTGGCCGCGCGGGGTGCGCAAGGCGGATTTGGCCTTCGACGAGTGGTGCAAAATCCTCACCCCCTCGAGCGAGTTGCGTAAGGCCTTTCACGGCGAAACGATAGATTTTGCCAGCTTCAGTGACGCATACCGTCAGGAGCTGGCGCAGCACGAAGACGAAGGACGACGCATTGCCGCCCTTGCCGCTCAGCAGACGGTTACCCTGCTCTATGGCGCCAAAAATACCGGGCAAAATCACGCCCTGGTACTGGCCGACTGGTTACGCCATCTGAAAATCAGTTAACGGTGAAGGCATCCACCGCATACGGCGCATCTTCTGGCGTCAGGGGCATTAAATGCTCCGGTCGCACAAAGGCAAAACCGTGTTGATGGTCAAACGAGGTAATGTCGCCGGTGACCAGCCACAGGGCGCGATCCGCCGTAGCCGGTAATTCCGTCATGACGCCATTAACGGGATTCAAAAAACGCTGCCCTGGCTGGCAGAGCGCAAATAGCTCAACGGATTTACCGATATTTCGGCGCCCTGCTGATGTGCGGGCACCAATAATAATGGCGAGGCTACCCGGTTTTAACTGAAACATACTTCTCTCGCGGTGTTAACGGCCAATGAAAGGCTAAGATAATTCCTAATGAGAAGTTTATCGCAGACCAGAGGCAAATGTCACCTGGTGGACGCAGGATGATCGCGACGGAACAGCGTCCACTCATCAACGACTTCACCGCCAGGCAATTTACATTCGGTACGCACACCTTGCGGGCTTTGAACCGGAACGCGCGCTCCCCCTTTATCCATGCAGTATACCGCAGCCGGATTGGCCATGCCTGTCTGCGGCGGTTCAGGCGCGTCAGGTGCCGTAGAGCACGCGGTGAGGGGCAAAATGAGTGCGAGGAACAGATAACGCATGCATGTCTCCTTATAAAATGCAGTGATATAAGACTACCCTGTCATCGTCGCGTTCTCCATGATTTCTGGCGTAAACCTGCACGTTTCATTCCTGGCGCTAACGCGTTTCCCTTACCCTCGGGGCTTTTTTCGTTTGTCGCCTATCCGGTGACGCTGCAAATATATAAAATTTTTTTAATTCATGTTTTACTATGCCGGAGTCGAAAATTTCAGCATAACATGCAGATATTGACACCTTCTGCATGGGAGTTTACCCATTTCATGTCGGACATCATTCTTGCCCGTGTCTCAGAAACCCTCGCAACCGAACAATCCCTTGAAAGCCTGGTACGTCAGTTACTGGAAATGCTTGAGATTGTTACCGAGATGGAATCGACCTATCTGACGAAGGTCGATATTAACGCCCGGCTGCAACACATTCTGTATGCGCGAAACAGCAAACAGATGCAGATCCCCGAAGGGCTGAGCGTTCCATGGGGCGACACGCTGTGCAAGCGCGCCCTCGACAGCGGGACGTTTTTCAGTAATGAGGTGGCGGAGCGGTGGCCTGATTGCGATGCGGCTAAAGCGCTGGGGATCACAACCTATGTGAGTATTCCGGTTCATCTGGCCGATGGTTACCTGTACGGCACCTTATGTGCGACCAGCACCGACAAGAAATTGCTCAGCAATCGTGGCGAACAGGTGCTGCGGCTCTTTGCGGGTCTGATCGGGCAATATATTCAGAAAGAGTCGCTGGTGATGCAGCTACGCGAGGCGAACGCCGCCCTTATTGCTCACTCGTACACGGATGCCCTGACCGGGTTACCGAATCGGCGGGCCATCTTCGAAAATCTGACCACGTTGTTTTCTCTGGCGCGCCATCTCAGACGCAAAGCCATCATTGCCTTTATTGACCTGGATGATTTTAAGCTCATCAACGACCAGCTGGGCCATGAAGCCGGGGACCAGTTTCTGGTTGAGGTGGGTAAGCGTCTCACCGCCAGTCAGACTGAGGACGATATTGTTGGCCGACTGGGCGGCGATGAGTTTTTGGTAGCCTGCCTGAGCCAGAGCGACAACGCGGCGGAAAACGGTCAGCTCAACGTGATTAAAACGCAGATTAGCGCCAGCATTGCCGGTGATTACTGGCTGGGAAGCGTTCATATTGTCTATCCCGGGGCCAGTCTCGGCATCGTGGAGGTTGACCCTTCAACCACGGATGCAGACACCGCATTGCGGGCTGCGGATACGGCAATGTACCGGGATAAGAAAGGTAAGCAGAAAACCCGCTTTCTCCCTGAGGCGTAACCTCGTACACTCTGCACGCATCAAAACCCAATAAGGGGACGTCATGAGAATCGGAATACTTTTCCCGGTCGTTATTTTTATTACGGCTGTGGTGTTTTTAACGTGGTTTTTTGTCGGCGGTTATGCCGCACCGGGGGCATGAATGAAAAAAACGACCATTATTATGCTGATCGTCGCCATTGTTGCGGTCGCAGGCACTCAGCTTGGCTGGTGGTGAAATTTATCACGTAAAAAGGCTGCCAGAGGGCAGCCTTTTAATGAGTTAGTCTTTGCTTAGCTTTTGATCTTTCTGTAGATAAACAACACTACCAGCGCACCAATCACCGCGACAGCAAAACTCCCCATATTGAAGCCGTCAACTTTACCAAAACCAAACAAGGTGCTGATCCAGCCACCTACAACGGCACCTACGACCCCCAGAATGACGGTCACAAAGAAACCACCGCCATCTTTGCCCGGCATGATCCACTTCGCCAGAATACCTGCAATAAGCCCAAAGATAATCCAGGATAAAATTCCCATCGTTTTCCTCTCCGTATGGTTTTTGTCATTAAATCAACGACACCGAAAAGGATAGCACAGGATCTGAGAAAGGAAATTTGTGACATTCATCACGTGGATTGTTTGCATACTTTATAAGCAACACGGTAAAACGCACCACACAAAAGATGGGGTTGCATCTTCCTTTGAGAAAGATTATCTTTCTCATTACTGAATAGTTGAGTGAAACGCTCAGGTATTTAGTACGACATTGCTCACATTGCTTCCAGTATTTCTTGCCCACTTTTTAGTGGGCTTTTTTTTGCCCCATGCGCAGCGATTTCCCCTCCCTACCCGCTTTAATAGCTTGAATATCCTCACAAGCCGACTACGCTTACTTCACCAAAAACAGCTGGAACCAATTGATGTTATGAATGTTTCAAGCCGATTCGTTGTTTTGTTAAACCTGACTGCCGCCAGTATGCTGATGGTGCTCCTGTCCGTGCGGTTTGACTGGCTCTGATCTGAGCACACCCGACGCATGATCGGGCGATTAACGCCGTGACGACGAGACCTTCGTCGTCACGCGTAACGGCGTGTAATTGTCGCATCGGTTCGCAGGGGCCTGCGGGAGTTGTCACACTGGTAACGCGGTGCCTTACAGGGGTGGAAAAAGAGCTAACGCCTGCACGCCTTTCAGACAATGAAAAACCGCCCGAAGGCGGTCAGCAGAGGATTAATGGTGGGTGATCTCCCCGGCGCTGTGCCTTGGACCAATTCGCCCTGCTTCAATTAAGATCTCTTCGATGAGTTCTTCCAGGCACTCACGTCCGTGATGATCGCAAATCAGGTGCACCTGTCGAGAAATCTCTTCCGTTTTCATGCCATCGCATAATGCTGATTTCAACATTATCGACGCCCAGCGTTTCGCTTCAGAATGAGTCAGCATAACCCCTCCGATATAGGTTACCTCTCTAAGCGTAGCTAGCCGGAAACGAATCACAAGGGAATTTACGCCATCAAAATGCAACACATTTTTACAGACGACGCGGGGCTGGCATTAAGACGAAAAAAAACGGGAACCCATCGGCTCCCGTTTTTGTTTAACCCTGAGTCTGGATTACATGTTCGCGATAATCGCGTCGCCAAACTCTGAACATTTCAGCAGCTTAGCGCCATCCATCAGACGTTCGAAGTCATAGGTGACGGTTTTGGCGTTAATCGCGCCTTCCATACCTTTAACAATCAGGTCTGCGGCTTCGAACCATTCCATATGACGCAACATCATTTCTGCGGACAGGATGATAGAACCTGGGTTCACTTTATCCTGACCGGCATACTTCGGTGCCGTACCGTGAGTCGCTTCAAACAGCGCGCATTCGTCACCGATGTTTGCGCCAGGCGCGATACCGATACCGCCAACCTGTGCCGCCAGGGCATCAGAGATGTAGTCACCGTTCAGGTTCATACAGGCGATCACGTCATATTCAGCCGGACGCAGCAGAATCTGTTGCAGGAACGCATCGGCGATCACATCTTTAATGATGATCTCTTTGCCGGTGTTAGGGTTTTTGATTTTCTGCCATGGGCCGCCATCGATCAGCTCGCCGCCGAACTCTTCGGTCGCCAACTGGTAGCCCCAGTCTTTGAACGCGCCTTCGGTGAACTTCATGATGTTGCCTTTGTGAACCAGGGTCACAGAGTCGCGATCGTTGGTGATTGCGTATTCGATCGCCGCACGCACCAGACGTTTAGTCCCCTCTTCAGAGCACGGCTTAATGCCGATACCGCAATGTTCAGGGAAGCGAATTTTCTTCACGCCCATCTCTTCGCGCAGGAACTTGATGACTTTTTCTGCATCGGCAGAGTCCGCTTTCCACTCGATACCCGCATAGATATCTTCGGAGTTCTCACGGAAGATAACCATATCGGTCAGTTCAGGATGTTTTACCGGGCTAGGGGTGCCCTGGTAGTAGCGCACCGGGCGCAGACACACATACAGATCCAGTTCCTGACGCAGAGCAACGTTCAGGGAGCGAATACCGCCGCCGACCGGGGTGGTCAGTGGGCCTTTAATGGCAACACGATAGTCACGAATCAGGTCCAGCGTTTCTGCTGGCAGCCAAACGTCCTGGCCGTAAACTTGAGTAGATTTCTCACCGGTGTAAATTTCCATCCAGGAAATTTTACGCTCGCCTTTGTAGGCTTTCTCAACAGCGGCATCAACCACTTTCAGCATCGCTGGCGTTACATCTACACCGATACCGTCACCTTCAATGAACGGAATAACCGGATTGTGTGGAACGTTAAGCTTGCCGTTTTGCAGGGTGATCTTTTTACCTTCCGCCGGAACAACTACTTTGCTTTCCATTAACCTCTCCTTCGAGCGCTTCTGGTTGTTACTGATCTTATGTTAATAATTTGTAATGAGCCGTTCGATAGTACCTGAATGTCTGGCGCCATGAAAGGCATTCGTTATTGGGCTATAATGCGGCAATTAATAACGTCTGAAAATACCATGAAGAAAACTTCTATTAGAAATCACCGGGTTGAGCGATTCAGCTCACGACAAGCCACCAGCAAACCCTCGGTAAGCCAGCCAAAGCGGGTCATTTTGTTCAATAAACCCTACGATGTCTTGCCGCAGTTCACCGACGAAGCGGGCCGGCGCACCCTGAAGGATTTTATTCCGGTAGAAGGGGTGTATGCGGCAGGCCGTCTTGACCGCGACAGCGAAGGATTGCTGGTCTTAACCAACGACGGGGCGTTACAGGCCAAACTGACCCAGCCGGGAAAGCGCACCGGTAAAATCTATTACGTTCAGGTGGAAGGTGAACCCACCGAAGCGTCTCTCGCGGCACTGCGCACGGGAGTGACCTTAAATGATGGTCCTACTTTGCCGGCAGGCATTGAGCGGGTCAATGAACCAGAATGGTTATGGCCGCGCCAGCCCCCGATTCGTGAGCGAAAAGCTATCCCCACCGCCTGGCTAAAAGTCACCCTTTACGAAGGGCGTAACCGTCAGGTGCGCCGGATGACGGCTCACGTGGGATATCCGACTCTGCGGCTCATTCGCTATGCGATGGGCAGTTATACCCTGGATGCTCTTGCCAACGGTGCGTGGCGGGACGTTACAGAATAAGGACACATATATGTTTAAGCCCCATGTCACGGTCGCCACACTCGTTCATGCCCAGGATAAGTTTCTGGTGGTTGAAGAGACCATTAATGGAAAGGCATTGTGGAATCAGCCCGCCGGGCACCTTGAAGCCGATGAAACGCTGGTGCAGGCCGCCACGCGCGAGCTGTGGGAAGAGACCGGTATTCAGGCAAAGCCGCAGTACTTTGTGCGTATGCATCAGTGGATTGCCCCGGATCGAACCCCTTTCCTGCGTTTTCTGTTTGTCGTTGAACTTAGCGAAATGTGCGCCACCGAGCCGCATGATGACGATATCGATCGCTGCCTGTGGGTCACCGCTGAGGAGATCCTCAACGCGCCAAACCTGCGCTCGCCGCTGGTTGCCGAAAGTATTCGCAGTTACCAGTCTGGCGCTCGCCTGCCGCTTGCGGTGATTGGCGAATTTAACTGGCCGTTTACAGAGGGTGTCAATGGTGGGGGCGCGTGATAGAATACGCCGCCTTAAGTTCAATGTCGTGAGTATTCCATGTCAGATAACAGCCAGAAAAAAGTAATCGTCGGCATGTCCGGCGGTGTCGATTCCTCCGTTTCCGCCTACCTGTTGCAACAACAGGGCTATAAGGTTGAAGGCCTGTTCATGAAGAACTGGGAGGAAGACGATGGCGAGGAATACTGCACCGCTGCTGCCGATCTTGCCGATGCGCAAGCCGTGTGCGACAAGCTGGGCATTGAGCTGCACACCGTCAATTTTGCCGCAGAATACTGGGATAACGTCTTCGAGCTTTTCCTCGAAGAGTATAAAGCGGGACGTACGCCGAACCCGGATATTCTGTGCAACAAAGAGATCAAATTTAAAGCCTTCCTGGAGTTCGCTGCAGAAGATTTGGGCGCAGATTATATTGCGACCGGTCACTACGTGCGTCGCGCAGACGTGAATGGCAAAAGCCAGCTGTTGCGCGGCCTGGATGGCAACAAAGATCAAAGCTACTTCCTGTATACCCTCGGTCATGAGCAAATTGCACAGAGCCTGTTCCCGGTCGGCGAGCTGGAAAAACCGCAGGTGCGTAAAATTGCCGAAGAGCTTGATCTCATCACCGCGAAAAAGAAAGATTCAACCGGTATCTGCTTTATCGGTGAGCGTAAATTCCGTGAATTCCTTGGCCGTTATCTTCCTGCACAACCGGGCAAAATCCTGACCGTTGACGGAGAAGAGGTCGGCCAGCATCAGGGGCTGATGTACCACACCCTCGGTCAGCGTAAAGGGCTGGGCATTGGCGGCACTAAAGAAGGCAGCGAAGATCCATGGTATGTGGTCGATAAAGACGTTGAGAATAATATTCTCATCGTTGCTCAGGGCCATGACCATCCGCGTCTGATGTCCGTTGGGCTTATCGCGCAGCAGCTTCACTGGGTCGACCGCCAGCCGGTTAAAGGCACCCTGCACTGCACCGTGAAAACGCGCTATCGTCAGACGGATATCCCGTGCACAATCACCGCGCTGGATGATGAACGTATTGAGGTTCGTTTCGATGAACCCGTTTCTGCTGTCACCCCCGGGCAGTCCGCTGTCTTCTATCACGGTGAAATTTGCCTGGGTGGCGGTATTATTGAACAGCGTCTGCCCCTGACGTCTGCTTAAAAACGATTGCACACCATAAGGAGCACGAGTGGCGAAGAACTATTATGACATCACCCTGGCGCTGGCTGGAATTTGCCAGTCTGCCCGTCTGGTGCAGGAGCTGGCGCATCAGGGTCATTGCGACGCCGACGCGCTGCACGTTTCGCTCAACAGCGTTATCGATCTCAACCCGGGCTCCACGCTTGGGGTATTCGGTGGCAGTGAAACGAATCTTCGTCCTGGTCTCGAAACGCTCCTTGGCGTACTGAATGCCAGTAACCGTCAGGGTCTGAACGCTGAGCTGACGCGTTACACGTTAAGCCTGATGGTCCTTGAGCGTAAGCTTAGCGGCGCCAAAGGGGCGATGGATACCCTCGGTGAGCGCATCGCGGGCCTGCAACGCCAGCTCGATCATTTTGACCTACAGTCTGAAACATTAATGAGCGCGATGGCCGCCATATATGTTGACGTGATAAGCCCGCTCGGCCCGCGTATTCAGGTCACCGGCTCCCCTGCTGTGCTGCAAAGCCCGCAGGTTCAGGCGAAGGTTCGCGCCTCACTGCTGGCCGGTATCCGCGCTGCGGTGCTGTGGCACCAGGTCGGCGGCGGACGTCTGCAGCTTATGTTTTCTCGTAGTCGCCTGACCGCTCAGGCAAAACAAATTCTTGCTCATTGTTAACCTCCCGGAGTTGCGAATTATGGAATTATCCTCACTGACCGCCGTTTCACCCGTCGATGGACGTTACGGCGATAAAGTCAGCGCGCTGCGCGGGATTTTCAGCGAATATGGTCTGCTGAAATTCCGTGTACAAGTTGAAGTACGCTGGCTGCAAAAACTGGCCGCGCACGCAGCAATCAAGGAAGTTCCTGCTTTTGCTGCCGAGGCAAACGATTACCTCGATAAAATCGTCGCTGAGTTTAATGAAGACGATGCGGCGCGCATTAAAACCATCGAGCGCACGACCAACCACGATGTGAAGGCGGTCGAGTATTTCCTGAAAGAGAAAGTGGAGTCTATCCCCGCCCTGCACGCGGTGTCTGAATTTATCCACTTCGCCTGTACCTCTGAAGACATCAACAACCTGTCGCATGCGCTGATGCTGTCCACCGCGCGTCAGGACGTGGTGCTGCCTTACTGGCGCAAGATTATTGATGCGGTGAAAGCGCTGTCCGTTGAATATCGTGATATTCCGCTGCTGTCGCGCACCCACGGCCAGCCCGCTACCCCATCCACCATGGGTAAAGAGATGGCTAACGTCGCGTACCGTATGGAGCGCCAGTTCCGCCAGCTTGAGCAGGTGGAAATTCTCGGCAAAATCAACGGCGCCGTCGGTAACTATAACGCCCACATCGCTGCCTATCCGGAAGTTGACTGGCACCAGTTTAGTGAAGAGTTTGTTACCTCTCTGGGCATTCAGTGGAATCCGTACACCACGCAGATTGAGCCGCACGATTACATCGCCGAGCTGTTTGATTGCATCGCCCGCTTCAACACCATCCTCATCGACTTCGACCGCGATGTCTGGGGTTATGTGGCCCTGAACCACTTCAAGCAGAAAACCATTGCCGGTGAAATTGGTTCGTCCACCATGCCGCATAAAGTTAACCCGATCGACTTCGAAAACTCAGAAGGTAACCTTGGTCTGGCAAACGCCATGCTCCAGCATATGGCAAGCAAACTGCCGGTTTCCCGCTGGCAGCGTGACCTGACCGATTCCACCGTTCTGCGTAACCTCGGCGTCGGCATTGGCTATTCACTGATTGCTTATCAGTCCACGCTGAAAGGCGTGAGCAAACTGGAAGTGAACCGCGATCGTCTGCTGGACGAGCTGGATCATAACTGGGAAGTGCTGGCCGAGCCTATCCAGACCGTGATGCGTCGCTACGGTATCGAGAAACCGTACGAAAAACTGAAAGAGCTGACCCGTGGTAAGCGTGTTGATGCCGAAGGCATGAAACAGTTTATCGACGGACTGGCACTGCCGGAAGAAGAGAAAACGCGTCTCAAGGCCATGACGCCGGACAATTACATCGGTCGTGCTATTACAATGGTAGACGAGCTGAAATAATGCCTTTTGCCCTCTTTCCGCCTGGAAAGAGGGTCCTTCCCGCCCGGTTTACGTAATGTTTATCCCCAAAACACCATAATCAGCGTTAAACTATTCATACCATTAATTTTAGGGAGAAGAGATGATGCGCGTATTGGTTGTTGAGGATAATGCATTACTACGTCATCACCTGAAGGTTCAGCTTCAGGAAATGGGACATCAGGTTGACGATGCGGAAGATGCGAAAGAAGCCGATTATTATCTCAATGAGCATTTACCTGACATTGCCATCGTCGATTTAGGGCTACCGGACGAAGACGGTTTGTCCTTAATCCGCCGCTGGCGCAGCCATGACATCTCTTTGCCCGTTCTGGTCTTAACCGCGCGTGAAGGCTGGCAGGATAAAGTCGAAGTGCTCAGTGCGGGCGCCGATGACTACGTCACTAAACCCTTCCATATTGAAGAGGTCGCCGCGCGCATGCAGGCGTTGATGCGTCGTAACAGCGGTCTGGCTTCGCAGGTTATCTCTATCCCGCCTTTCCTGGTCGATCTCTCCCGCCGCGAATTTTCCATCAATGATGAAGTGATCAAACTCACCGCGTTTGAGTACACCATCATGGAAACCCTTATCCGCAATAGCGGCAAAGTGGTCAGTAAAGATTCGCTGATGTTGCAGCTTTATCCTGATGCAGAACTGCGTGAAAGCCACACGATCGATGTTCTGATGGGACGTTTGCGTAAAAAAATTCAGGCTCAATATCCGCAAGATGTCATTACGACAGTCCGCGGTCAGGGATACCTGTTTGAATTACGCTAAATGAAAAAATTTCTTCGCCATATTTTACCCCTTTCACTGCGGGTGCGCTTTTTGCTGGCAACCGCAGCGGTTGTGCTGGTGTTGTCACTCGCCTACGGCATGGTTGCTCTGGTGGGGTACAGCGTCAGTTTTGATAAGACGACTTTCCGCCTGCTGCGCGGGGAGAGCAACTTGTTCTATACCCTCGCCAAATGGGAAGATAACCACATCAGCGTGGAGATGCCCGAAAATCTTGACCGTCAAAGCCCGACGATGGCGCTGATTTATAATGAAAAGGGTCAACTCTTATGGGCACAGCGGCACGTTCCCTGGCTGGAAAAGAGTATCCGCCCCGAGTGGCTTAAAACGAACGGCTTTCATGAAATTGAAACGGGTCTGAATGCCACCAGCGCCCTGCTGGGTAACGATGCGTCGATGCAACGCGAACTGGCGGAAATTCGTGAAGATGACGATGAGACGGAGATGACCCACTCGGTCGCCATCAATATCTATCCGGCAACCATGGACATGCCCCAGTTGACCATCGTTGTGGTCGATACCATTCCGGTTGAGCTTAAACGTTCTTATAAGGTCTGGAGCTGGTTTGTTTATGTGCTGGCCGCTAATCTCCTGCTGGTGATCCCGTTACTCTGGCTTGCGGCACGCTGGAGCCTGCGTCCCATTGAGTCGCTGGCAAAAGAGGTGCGTGAGCTCGAAGAGCATCATCGGGAAAAGCTCAACCCTGACACCACCCGTGAACTCACCAGTCTGGTGCGTAACCTCAATCGACTGCTGAAGAGCGAACGCGAGCGGTATGATAAATATCGCACGACGCTGACCGATCTGACCCACAGTTTGAAAACCCCGCTGGCGGTTATGCAGAGCACGTTGCGCTCAATGCGTGGCGCTAAATTATCGGTAGATGATGCCGAGCCGGTCATGCTTGAGCAGATAAGCCGTATCTCTCAGCAGATTGGTTACTATTTGCATCGGGCCAGCATGCGATCAGGTAGCGCGTTGCTCAGCCGCGAGCTGCACCCTGTTGCCCCGCTGCTGGATAATCTTACCTCTGCGCTGAACAAGGTGTATCAGCGTAAAGGGGTGAATATCAGCCTGGATATTTCACCCGAGATCAGCTTTGTCGGGGAAAAGAACGACTTCATGGAAGTCATGGGTAACCTCCTCGACAACGCCTGTAAATATTGTCTGGAATTTGTGGAAGTGACGGCACGCCAGACGGACAACGAACTGCATATTATCGTTGAGGATGACGGTCCGGGGATCCCGGCAAACAAACGTGACATGGTCTTCGATCGCGGCCAGCGGGCTGATACGCTTCGCCCGGGGCAAGGGGTAGGGTTGTCCGTGGCGCGTGAGATTGTCGATCAGTATGACGGCCGTATTGATCCGGGCGAAAGTCTGCTGGGCGGTGCGCGCATGGAGGCCGTTTTCGGTCGTCAGCACCCTACCGCCGACGATAGTTAGCGCGGAATGCGAAAAAAGCGATATTCGCGCACGCAGGCGCTTGTGCTTCCGTTATAATCCGAGTCAGTAAGAGCCTGCGGAAATAATAAATATGGAATATCACTTAGCACTGAACTGGCCCGACTTTATCGAACGCTACTGGCAGAAACGCCCGGTAGTGCTGAAGCGCGGCATCAGCAATTTTGTCGACCCTATCTCTCCCGACGAACTGGCCGGGCTGGCGATGGAAAACGAGGTAGACAGCCGTCTGGTGAGTCATCAGGAGGGAAAATGGCAGGTCAGTCATGGTCCTTTCGAAAGCTACGACCATCTGGGCGAGAATAACTGGTCATTACTGGTCCAGGCCGTTAACCACTGGCATGAACCTACCGCAGCCTTGATGCACCCGTTCCGCGCCCTTCCCGACTGGCGGATGGACGATCTGATGATCTCCTTCTCCGTACCGGGCGGTGGCGTTGGTCCGCACCTTGACCAGTACGACGTCTTTATCATTCAGGGCACTGGCCGCCGCCGCTGGCGCGTGGGCGATAAAGTGCCGATGAAGCAGCACTGCCCGCACCCGGATTTGCTGCAGGTGGATCCTTTTGAAGCCATCATCGATGAAGAGATGGAGCCGGGTGATATTCTTTATATCCCGCCAGGTTTCCCGCACGAAGGCTACTCTCTGGAAAACTCGCTTAACTATTCGGTCGGTTTCCGTGCGCCGAGCGGACGCGAGATGATCAGCGGTTTTGCCGATTACGTCCTGCAACGTGAACTGGGCAGCCATCGCTACAGCGATCCTGATGTGCCGACACGCGAGCACCCTGCGGATATCCTGCCGCAGGAGCTCGATAAACTGCGTGAAATGATGCTGGGTCTGATTAACGAACCTGAACATTTCAAACAGTGGTTCGGTGAGTTTATTAGCCAGTCGCGCCATGAGCTGGACGTTGCCCCGGCAGAGCCGCCGTATCAGCCTGATGAGATTTACGACGCGCTGCAACAAGGCGATACCCTGGTGCGTTTGGGGGGTCTGAGAGTGTTGCGAATTGGCGATGAGATTTTCGTCAACGGCGAGAAACTCGACTCTCCGCATCGCCCTGCCCTGGAGGCGCTGGCAAGCCACATGCGGCTTTCCGCCGACACGTTTGGTGATGCGCTGGAAGACCCTTCCTTCCTCGCCATGCTCGCGGCGCTGGTGAACAGCGGCTACTGGTTCTTCGAAGAGTAACAATCATTAAGCCGGGTAAGGCGCCGCCGCCCGGCTTTTTATTGCCCGCTCTTCTGCCGATATTACGCCGGCAAGCACGGCGTTTCCGGGCATCTGGTCATTTCTGCTTCGCGGTTAACTCCGCAATACGCACAATCACCTTTACCGCTTTCTCCATGCCTTCCAGCGTGACAAATTCATGTTTGCCGTGGTAGTTATACCCCCCGGTAAACAGGTTTGGACAGGGCAATCCCATAAAGGAAAGCTGCGAACCGTCGGTTCCGCCGCGTATGGGTTTTAATAGCGGCTCGATATCACAGTCGCGCATCGCCTGCTGGGCGATATCCAGAATATGCGGGTGCTCAATCACCTTGTCGCGCATGTTGTAGTAACTGTCTTCTATGATCAGTTCGATGTAGCAATCCGGATGCAGACCCTTGCCCACCTTTTTGGCAATTTCCATCATCTTACGCTTACGCGCTTCGAAAGCCTTACGATCAAAATCGCGCACAATGTAATGCATCTGTGCGCTGTCCACCGTCCCTTTCAGGCTGGTGAGATGGTAAAACCCTTCGTAACCGTCGGTGTTTTCCGGGCTTTCCTCTGACGGGACTTCCGCATGAATTCGCGCAGCCAGAGAGAGCGCATTGACCATGACGCCTTTTGCTGAGCCAGGGTGAACGTTGTTACCGACAATTTTGATGGTGACCGAGGCGGCGTTGAAGTTTTCGAACTCCAGTTCGCCCACCCCCCCGCCATCCACGGTATAGGCCCACTTCGCGTCGAATTGCGCAACGTCAAAATATTTCGCCCCTTTGCCCACCTCTTCATCGGGGGTAAAGGCCACGCGGATATCCCCGTGAGGAATATTTTTTTCCTTCAACACCGCAAGCGCGGTCATGATCTCGGCGACGCCCGCTTTGTCGTCAGCGCCGAGGAGGGTTTTGCCGTCGGTGGTAATCAGTGTCTGTCCGAGAAGCTGATGCAGCACCGGGAACATGACGGGTGAAAGCACCTCATCGCCAATGCCGAGCGCGATATCGCCTCCACGATAGTTTTCGACTATCTGCGGATTCACATTTTTCCCGCTAAAATCAGGAGAGGTATCGACATGAGAAATAAAGCCAATCGCCGGGACCTCGCCTTCGACGTTCGACGGTAACGTGCCCATCACCGTCCCTTTCTCGCTTAAGGTCACGTTCACCAGTCCGAGTGCTTCAAGCTGCTCCTTTAACAGGTTCAACAGCTTCCATTGGCCTTCCGTGCTCGGTACCTGTCTGACGCCCGCCTTAGATTGGGTATCCAGCGAAACGTACTGTAAAAAACGCTCAAGTAATTTATCCATGCAGTCACCCTCTCTTTTTGTGACAACATTATCATTAAGCATCAAAACCCAAATATTGCGTCAGGTCACTTTTATCCCGTAAACGAGAATATTTTCGTTTATGTCGTGGTGCGTTAATAAATGTAGCTTATGAATCAGTCACAAGGATTGGCGTGGATAGTGCTTTGCCGTAGAATGTCCGCCCTCGTCATGCGTCACCAAGGTGGTTCAACACAAACCCCGCTACCGATAACCCATTCGTAGCGTCTATATGGGACAGAGTCAAAAATTGAATAATCAACCGGGTAAACTCTCACCGCTGGTTCAGCTGGCAGGGATTTGCAAAAGTTTTGATGGTAAAACGGTCATTTCTGACCTGAATCTGACAATCAACAACGGCGAGTTTCTGACGCTGTTAGGCCCTTCCGGCTGCGGAAAAACAACCGTACTGCGCCTTATCGCCGGGCTGGAAAGCGTCGACAGCGGCCACATCCATCTTGAAGATCAGAACATCACGGATGTTGCTGCCGAACACCGTCACGTCAATACCGTTTTTCAGAGCTACGCGCTTTTCCCGCATATGACGGTATTTGAAAACGTCGCGTTTGGCCTGCGAATGCAAAAGACCCCTCGCGAGCAGATTGCCCCACGCGTGACTGACGCGCTTCGCATGGTACAGCTTGATGAATTCGCCCAGCGCAAACCGCATCAGCTTTCCGGCGGTCAGCAGCAGCGTGTGGCCATTGCCCGTGCGGTCGTGAACAAGCCCCGGCTGCTTCTGCTGGATGAGTCGCTTTCAGCCCTGGATTATAAGCTGCGCAAGCAGATGCAGAACGAGCTGAAGGCCCTGCAGCGTAAGCTGGGTATCACCTTTGTTTTTGTGACGCACGATCAGGAAGAAGCCTTAACGATGTCCGACCGTATCGTGGTGATGCGCGATGGAAAAATCGAGCAGGACGGTACCCCCCGTGAAATCTACGAAGAGCCGAAGAACCTGTTTGTCGCCAGCTTCATAGGTGAGATCAATATCTTCAATGCCACCGTGATTGAGCGCCTCGATGAGCTGCGCGTGCTCGCGAACATTGAAGGGCGCGAATGTCATATCACGGTCAATTTTCCCGTTGTAAAAGGTCAAAAACTCAACGTCATGCTGCGCCCGGAAGATCTTCGCGTGGATGAAATTCATGACAGCACGGAAGCCGAAGGTCTGATTGGCTACATTCGCGAGCGTAACTACAAAGGGATGACGCTGGAATCGGTGGTTGAGCTGGAAAACGGCAAAATGGTGTTGGTCAGCGAATTCTTCAATGAAGATGATCCTGACTTTGACCACCCCCTCGATCAGAAAATGGTCGTCAACTGGGTCGAAAGCTGGGAGGTCGTACTGGCTGATGAAGAACACAAGTAAGTTCCAGAAAGTGGTGATTGCCACCATCGTCGGTTGGCTTGTGTTGTTTGTCTTTCTTCCCAACCTGATGATCATCGTCACCAGCTTCCTGACCCGCGACAACGATAACTTCGTCAAGCTGGTCTTTACGCTGGACAACTATGCCCATTTACTGGACCCGCTTTACCTGGATGTGCTGCTCCATTCGCTTAACATGGCGGCTATTGCCACCGTGGCCTGTCTGGTGCTGGGATACCCCTTCGCCTGGTTTCTGGCGCGTTTGCCGCAGAAAGTGCGTCCGCTGCTGCTGTTTTTACTGATCGTGCCCTTCTGGACCAACTCCCTCATTCGTATTTATGGCCTGAAAATATTTCTCAGCACCAAAGGCTATCTGAATGAGTTCTTGTTATGGACAGGCATTATCGATACGCCGATACGCATTATGTATAGCCCAGGCGCGGTGATTATCGGTCTGGTCTATATTTTGTTGCCGTTCATGGTTATGCCGCTCTATTCCAGTATCGAAAAGCTCGATAAACCGCTGCTGGAAGCGGCAAGAGATCTTGGCGCAAGCAAGTTGCAAACGTTTCTGCGCATTGTCATTCCGATGACCATGCCCGGCATTATCGCCGGTTGTCTGCTTGTGATGCTGCCAGCAATGGGGTTGTTCTACGTGTCAGACCTGATGGGCGGCGCGAAGAATTTGCTGATCGGTAATATCATCAAGAGTCAGTTCCTGAACATCCGCGACTGGCCATTTGGATCGGCCACCAGCATTACGCTGACCCTGGTGATGGGCTTGATGCTGCTGATTTACTGGCGCGCCTCTCGCTTGCTTAACAAGAAGGTGGAACTCGAATGATCGGTCGACTGCTTCGCGGCGGTTTCATGACCGCCATTTATGCTTATCTCTATATTCCTATTATCATTTTAATCGTGAATTCGTTTAACAGTTCGCGATTCGGGATCAACTGGCAGGGCTTTACGACAAAATGGTATGGCCTGCTGATGAATAACGACAGCCTGCTGCAGGCGGCGCAACATTCGCTGACCATGGCGATTTTCTCTGCCACCTTTGCCACGCTGATAGGCTCGCTGACCGCGGTGGCGCTTTATCGCTACCGTTTTCGCGGTAAGCCTTTCGTCAGCGGCATGCTGTTTGTGGTGATGATGTCACCGGATATCGTGATGGCGATTTCGCTGCTGGTGCTGTTTATGCTACTCGGTATCCAGCTCGGCTTTTGGTCTCTGCTCTTTTCGCATATCACCTTCTGCCTGCCGTTTGTGGTTGTAACGGTCTATTCGCGCCTCAAAGGTTTTGACGTGCGCATGCTGGAGGCCGCGAAGGATTTAGGCGCCAGTGAACTGACCATTTTACGCAAAATCATTTTGCCGCTGGCGATGCCCGCCGTGGCGGCAGGATGGTTGTTGAGCTTCACCCTCTCCATGGACGATGTGGTGGTTTCGTCGTTCGTGACGGGGCCGGGCTATGAAATTCTGCCATTGAAGATCTACTCCATGGTAAAAGTTGGCGTCTCACCGGAAGTGAACGCGCTGGCGACGATTCTGTTGGTGTTATCGTTGGTCATGGTGATTGCCAGCCAGCTGATTGCTCGAGATAAAACAAAGGGCCGGTAAGGCTCGCAACTCAGGGGACGTTAAAATGAAAAAATGGTCACGCCACCTGCTCGCGGCAGGCGCGCTTGCACTGGGAATGAGCGCCGCGCACGCGGATGACAGCAAAACGCTCTACTTCTACAACTGGACCGAGTATGTGCCGCCCGGCCTGCTGGAGCAGTTCACCAAAGAGACCGGCATCAAGGTTATCTATTCGACCTATGAATCGAACGAAACCATGTATGCCAAGCTCAAAACCTATAAAGACGGCGCGTACGATCTGGTCGTCCCATCGACCTATTTCGTCGATAAAATGCGCAAAGAGGGCATGATTCAAAAGATCGACAAATCGAAACTCACCCACTTCAACAATCTCGATCCGGAGATGCTGAATAAACCTTTCGATCCGAATAATGACTATTCGATCCCCTATATCTGGGGGGCGACGGCCATCGGTGTGAACAGCGATGAGATCGACCCTAAAACCGTGACCCGTTGGGCCGACCTGTGGAAGCCTGAATATAAAAGCAGCCTGCTGCTGACTGACGACGCCCGTGAAGTCTTCCAGATGGCGCTGCGCAAACTGGGCTATTCGGGAAACACGACCGATCCAAAAGAGATTGAAGCTGCGTATAACGAGCTCAAAAAACTGATGCCAAACGTGGCCGCCTTCAACTCGGATAACCCGGCTAACCCCTATATGGAAGGGGAAGTGAATCTGGGCATGGTGTGGAACGGTTCGGCTTATGTCGCGCGTCAGGCCGGCACGCCGCTGACGGTGGTTTGGCCAAAAGAGGGTGGGATCTTCTGGATGGATAGCCTGTCGATTCCGGCTAACGCCAAAAATGTCGAGGGCGCAATGAAGCTGATTAACTTCCTGCTGCGTCCCGATGTGGCCAAACAGGTTGCCGAAACCATCGGCTACCCGACCCCAAACCTGGCCGCGCGCAAGCTCCTCAGCCCGGAGGTGGCTAACGACAAAACGCTTTATCCGGATGCGGAGACGATTAAAGCCGGTGAGTGGCAAAACGACGTCGGTGACGCCAGCCGGATTTATGAAGAGTATTATCAGAAGCTAAAAGCAGGACGTTAACCCTGCGCTGAACTGACTCCTGGCCCGGTAGCGTGCGCTTGCCGGGCCAACGAGTCACGACGTTATAATCCCTTCAGCAGTTTCTCGATAAACTCCGGCACCACTTCACTCGCCAGACCGTACTGTTTCTCTTCAAATTCGCTGCCGACCTGGCTTGGTTCGAGATTCAGCTCAACGGTATGCGCCCCGTGCAGTTTTGCCTCGTGTACAAAGCCAGCGGCGGGATAGACGTGGCCGGAGGTGCCGATGGCGATAAAGACGTCGGCCATTGCCAACGCGCTGTAAATCTCATCCATTCCCAGCGGCATCTCACCAAACCAGACAACGTGCGGACGCAAGGCTTGCGGGAACTGACAGCAGTGGCATTTATCCTCGGGGGTAATGTCACCGGTCCAGTCCAGCACCTGTCCGCTCGACGCACAGCGAACTTTAAGTAATTCGCCGTGCATGTGAATAATCTGGCGGTTACCCGCGCGCTCGTGCAGATTGTCGATGTTCTGGGTCACCAGCAGGAAACGATCGCCCAGCGCCTCTTCGAGCGTTGCCAGCGCTAAATGCGCCGCGTTTGGTGCAATGTCTGGGGACTGTAACTGACGGCGGCGGTCGTTATAAAACCGCTGCACCAGGTCGGGATTACGGGCAAAACCTTCGGGCGTGGCGACATCTTCCACCCGGTGCTCCTCCCACAAACCATCCGCAGCGCGAAAGGTGCGGATACCGGACTCGGCGGAGATCCCCGCCCCGGTTAATACGACAACTCTTGGCTTTTCCATACCTTCTGGCATCACCCTGTCTCTGAAAAAGATCCGCTGGCGTAAGCGTTCACGCAGGCGGCGTTTAGTTTTACGAAAACGACCCAGTCGACCTAACCGACGCGACAGCATAATAACCTCTTAATTGCTAGCGAGTGAGATGGAGGAATGCCGCTCCGCGCATACCTCCAGCATCCCCATGACGCGCACGTTCGATACGCGGTACGCGGGCAACCGGCAGCAAATGACGGGGCAAACGCCCGGACAATTGCTCCGTAATCACCGTAAAGTTCGACAGCCCACCTCCAATCACCAGCAGGTCGGGATCCACGATGGTCAAAATAGTGCCTAAGCACACCGCCAGCAGATCGAGATAACGTTCAACGTGCTCCCGGGCCTGCGCATCCCCCTGCTCCCACAGCGTGATGATTTGCGGCGCCTCAAGTTTTTGATGATAGAAGTGTTCGTAAAGCCATGCAAACCCACGGCCAGAGAGATAGTTTTCGATACATCCGTGTTGCCCGCATCCGCAGCGTACCAGAGGGAAATCGCGGCCCACCACATTGAGCGCGTCTACGGGTAGACGAATATGCCCAAATTCACCGGTGATATAGCTGCGTCCCGCGATCGGTTTGCCGTTAAAGACAATACCCCCGCCAACGCCCGTACCGAGGATCAAGCCCATGACGAGGGGCAACTGACGAAACTCCTCATCCCAGGCTTCCGAGAGGGCAAAACAGTTGGCATCGTTATCAAGACGCACGTCGCGGTCGAGACGGGCAGAGAGATCCGCACGCAGCGGTCGGCCGCTGGCGGCGGGCACATTCGCCGCGTATAGCGTGCCGTCGTCAGTTTCAGGCATGCCGGGAATGCCTATGCCAACGGAACCTTTCACACCAAAACGCGTATCGGCTTCATTGACCAGGGTGATAATTGCCGTCAGAAAGGCTTCATAGCTCTCACGTGGAGTGGGAACACGTGTTTCCCACTGCAACCTGAGTTGATCATCAAATATGCCAAGCGCAATTTTTGTGCCGCCAATATCAAATCCATAATACATAACGCATTCCTCTTTCTGATTTGGCGGCTATACACGTCGTCTTTTACGCAGCCCTTGCGCAGGCTGCATAAAGGATGTGGCGGAATAGACGACCAATCATGACGTAATCACTGACCACTTAATACCCTCGCCGGATCGATACGGCTCGCGCGACGCGCCGGGTACCAGCTTGCCAGCAGACTCAGTAAAAGTGCTGTAACCAGCACATAAAAAACGTCCAGCCAGTGCAATTCAGACGGCAGGAAGTCAATAAAATAGATATCGCCAGACAGGAGTTGATGGCCGATGAGTTTTTCGATGCCGTTGATGATAGGCGTCAGTTGCAGCGCCACGACCACACCGATCACCACGCCGCACAGGCTGCCAAACAGCCCGGCCAGAAGCCCATACCAGACGAATATGGCCCGAATAAGACCATCTTTCGCCCCCAGGGTGCGCAGAACGGCGATATCACCACTCTTATCTTTCACCGCCATGACCAGCGTCGAAACGATGTTGAAACAGGCCACGCCAATCACCAGCACCATCGCCAGATACATGATGGCGCGGATCATCTGGATGTCACGGTACATATAGCCATAAGTCCCAATCCAGCTCTTGATATAGACATAGCTGTTGGTCACTTCGCCGGCATCGCGCACCAGTTTATTGGCATTAAAGACGTCGCTCACCTTAATGGCGATGCCGGTGACGCTGCTGCCCATATCCAGATACTGACGGGCATCCTCAAGCGGCACCATAGCGAAGCTATGATCGAGCTGACCGCTAAGCTGCAGAATACCGGTTACATGCAGGCGCACGCGCTTGGGCTGCTGAAGCTTATGATCCGCGCTGGCGTTAGGGATCATGATCGACACCCAGTCGCCCTGCTTGACCTTCAGCGCATCCGCAATACCTTTACCAATGATGATTTGCTGTTCGCCGGCCTTAAAGCCTGTCCACGCGTTGTTTTGCACAAACTGCGGCAGCGCGCTTAAACGCGACTCCTGTTCAGGATTGACGCCTTTCACCTGAATGGCGCGCAGATTCGCCCCGCTCTCCACCAGCCCGGTAAAGTTAATATAGGGCGCTGCAGCCAGGATACCCGGGACTTTTTCGACCCTGGTTAAGGCTTCGTTCCAGTTCTTCCACGGCTGATTAACCGGCTCGATTTCACCGTGAGGCACCACCGCCAGAATGCGGTTATTGAGCTCCCGCTCGAATCCGTTCATCGCACTCAGGCCAACAATCAACACCGCCACGCCGAGCGCAATACCGATTGTTGAAATAACCGAGATCAGCGATACCATGCCGCCACGGCGACGGCCCCGGCTGAATCGCAGCCCGATAAGAAGTGATAATGGTGAAGCCATTACTCCGCTCCCATCAGGGTCAGATCGGCCGTCAGACGCCCGTCGCGCATCTCAAGCTGACGGCTCATGCGGCGAGCCAGAGGCAAATCATGCGTGACAACCAGAAATGCCGTGCCCTGTGAGGCGTTTAACTCACCCAGTAACTGGAAAATACTGTCGGCATTGCGCGCGTCCAGGTTACCGGTCGGTTCATCGGCCAGCACCAGACGCGGGTTATTCACCAGCGCACGGGCAATCGCCACGCGCTGACGTTCACCACCGGAAAGCTCTGATGGACGATGGTTTCCACGATGACCCAAACCCACGGCCTTCAGCATGTCACTGGCGCGGGCGTTAATTTCTGCTGGTTTCTTCTTACCAATCAACAGCGGCATCGCCACGTTTTCCAGCGCGGTGAAGTCAGGCAGCAGATGGTGAAACTGGTAGATGAAACCCAGCTCACGGTTACGCAGCTCCGCTTTGGCCGTCGATGACATCGTGCTGAGAGATTTACCCGAGAAAATCACATCGCCTGAGGTAGGTGTATCCAGCCCGCCTAACAGATGCAGCAGCGTACTTTTACCGGAGCCGGAACTGCCGACAATCGCCATCGTTTCGCCTTCGCCCACGCTGAAACTTACCTCATGCAGGACATCGGTCTGCACGGTGCCTTCCTGATAGCGTTTGGACAGGTTGTCGCATTGCAACAGGATTTTATTCATAACGTAAAGCCTCAGCGGGTTGTGTGGCGGCAGCGCGCCAGGAAGGATAAAGCGTTGATAAAAGTGCGATGAACATCGCCACGAGTGCAATGCCCATGACCTGCATCGGTTCGATAGCAACGGGTAAAGAGGCACCGTCAATCAGCACGCCTATAACAGGCATTAAATTGTTAAGCTGGCTGGCAAGCAGAACGCCCAACACTGCGCCCAGCAGTGCGCCAATAACCCCGGCGCTGGCACCTTGTACCATAAACACCGCCATGATCTGACGCGGCGTGAGCCCCTGGGTCTGGAGAATCGCGACCTCACCCTGCTTTTCCATCACCATCAGGCCGAGCGAAGTAATAATATTAAATGCCGCCACGGCCACGATCAGGCTCAGCAACAGCCCCATCATGTTTTTCTCCATGCGCACGGCCTGGAAAAGATCGCCTTTGCGTTCGCGCCAGTCCTGCCATTTTGTCCCTTCTGGCAACGTTTGTTCGCTGAGCTCGTCAACTTTTAACGGTTCGTTCAGCCACAGACGCCAGCCGGTGATATTCCCCAGCGGATAGCGCATCAGGCGGGAGGCATCCTGGATGTTAACCAGCATTTGATAGCCGTCGACTTCGCTGTTCGCGGCAAAAGTGCCAATCACATTAAACAGACGCTGGCTGGGCAACCGTCCCATTGGCGTGAACTGGCTGGCGGAAGGCACCATCACCCGCAGCTGATCGCCACGATTGACGCCCAGCTGTCCGGCAAGCTGTTCACCCAGAATCACGTTGTATTTACCCGGTGCCAGATCGGTCTGTTTGACATTCACCAGCCAGGGGGTAAGCGGATCTTTTTGCGCCGGATCGATACCCAGCATAACGCCCACCGAAACGCTGCGGGCGCTTTGCAGCACCACATCGCCCGTGGTCAGCGGCGCTACGCGGCTGATACCCTGAAGTTTAATAGCGCTTTCCGGCAGCTGTTGAGGATTCACCGAACCGTTTGCCGAAGAGAGAATGGCCTGAGGCATAAGCCCCAGAATGTTATTTTGCAGCTCGCGCTCAAAGCCATTCATCACGGATAGCACCGTCACCAGCGCCATTACGCCAAGCGTAATGCCAATGGTGGAAAGCCAGGAGACAAAGCGACCGAAGCGGTCCGCGGCGCGCCCACGCATGTAACGTAAGCCTATAAAGAGTGCGACAGGTTGATACATGGAATCCGTCTGGTTGCTGATAGCAGGCCCACGAGTATATAAGCGATTCCGTTAAGCGTAAATGACTGAAACCGTAAGCTTTGGTAATCATTTATCCGAAAAATTCAGATAAATCATAAAGCTATCGACCGTGCCGTGCTGCACAGCCCTCCACCTTTTCCTAAAATCGTCCCGATACAGACTCTTACCCATTACATCCCTTTGCCCTTCGCTCAGGATTGGCGGTCTTTTTTGGCAACACAGGTATCAGTGACCGATGAAACAAAAAGCATTATGGATAAATCAGATAAAGGGATTATGTATCTGCCTGGTGGTTATTTACCACTCGGTGATCACCTTTTATCCCCACCTTACCGGCCTACAGCTCCCGCTATCCGGTTTACTCGCAAAATGCTGGGTCTATTTTAATCTCTATCTTGCACCGTTTCGCATGCCGGTCTTTTTCTTTATTTCCGGCTATTTAATACGCCGCTATATTGATGAAGTTGGCTGGCGAACCAGCCTGGATAAACGGGTCTGGAGCATCGTGTGGGTGCTGGCCCTGTGGGGAATTGTGCAGTGGCAGGCGCTTATCCATATAAATGCCTGGCTGGCCCCCGAACGCGACCTGGCGACCGCCTCCAACGCCGCGTATGCCGACTCCCTGACGGGTTTCCTTCGCGGCATGCTGACGGCCAGCACCAGCCTGTGGTACCTCTATGCGCTGGTGGTCTATTTTACGCTGTGCAAACTGTTAAGTCGCTGGAAATTGCCCGTACTTTGCGCACTGGCGCTGGCAAGCGTCGCGATTAATTTCCTGCCCTTGCCCTGGTGGGGGATGAACAGCGTGGTACGCAATATGATCTACTACAGCCTGGGTGCCTGGTTTGGCGCGCAGCTGATGGAGTGGATGAAAAGTCTGACCATCAGCCGTTACTGGCTCCCCGTCGCGCTCTTTGGCGCCGTTTCCGTGGTTTTATGGTTTGCCAACGTACCGTTGCTGCTGTCATTGCTCTCTATTTTGCTCATCATGAAAGTGTTCTACAGCGTCGAGCAGCGCTACGCCGTACATCCCAACAATCTGCTCAACGTCGTGGGCTCGAACACGATAGCCATCTACACCACACACCGGATCCTGATTGAGGCGTTCAGCCTCTTTTTCATCGGCGAACTCAACGCCGCCGACTGGCCGGTGTGGGCCGAACTGACGCTTATCCTGATCTATCCCTTCGCCAGCCTGATCGTCTGTACGCTGGTTGGCCTGGGCGCACGTAAACTTTCCAGCGCTCTTTTTGGCGATATTTTCTTTACGCCCCCAGCCCGCCTGGCGCCTGTACAGGCTGCGCGCTAATCCGTTTTCGCCCCCCATTTGGGGGCGAATTCTCCCTGTGTGCGGTTCCGGTTTGCTAATACAAAACGATCAAGGATAATAAAGACATTGCGTATCAGTGATATGCCCCAATACTGTTGGTATATCCATAAGAGATCCTGACAAAGCTATGCCTGAACAATATCGTTACTCTCTGCCCGGCAAAGCGGGCGACCAGCGTCAGCTGGGTGAACTAACGGGTGCAGCCTGTGCCACCCTCGTTGCGGAAATCGCTGAGCGCCACCCTGGCCCGGTGGTGCTTATCGCCCCGGATATGCAAAACGCCCTGCGTCTGCATGATGAAATTCGCCAGTTTACCGACAGCCTGGTCTTCAGCCTCGCGGACTGGGAAACGCTGCCTTACGACAGCTTCTCCCCACATCAGGAGATCATCTCCTCGCGTCTGTCGACCCTGTATCAGTTACCGTCCATGCAGCGTGGCGTGCTGATCGTCCCGGTGAATACCTTAATGCAGCGCGTCTGTCCCCACAGCTATCTGCATGGGCACGCCCTGGTGATGAAAAAAGGCCAGCGCCTGTCCCGGGATGCACTGCGCGCGCAGCTAGACAGCGCCGGTTATCGTCATGTGGATCAGGTCATGGAGCATGGTGAATATGCCACGCGTGGCGCCCTGCTGGACCTCTACCCGATGGGAAGCACCCAGCCGTACCGCCTGGATTTCTTTGATGATGAAATCGACAGCCTGCGCGTCTTTGATGCGGATACTCAGCGCACGCTGGAAGAGGTCGAGGCGATAAATTTACTGCCCGCCCATGAATTCCCGACCGATAAAACCGCCATTGAGCTGTTCCGCAGCCAGTGGCGCGACCGGTTCGATGTAAAGCGCGACGCAGAACATATCTATCAACAAGTCAGTAAAGGGACCTTGCCCGCGGGGATTGAGTACTGGCAGCCGTTGTTCTTTAGTGAGCCGCTCCCTGCCCTCTTTAGTTATTTCCCGGCTTCCACGCTGGTGGTGAACACCGGCGATGTGGAGTCCAGCGCCACCCGTTTTGAGAATGAAACCCGCGCGCGCTATGAGAACCGTGGCGTCGATCCTATGCGTCCGTTATTGCCGCCAGAACAGCTGTGGCTGCGCACCGACGAACTGTTCTCTGAACTTAAACGCTGGCCGCGCGTTCAGCTCAAAACTGAAAAGCTGGCGGACAAAGCCGCTAATACCAACCTGGCTTTCGAGAAACTGCCGGATATCGCGGTTCAGGCGCAGCAGAAGTCGCCGCTGGATAACCTGCGTCGATTCCTGGAATCCTTTAACGGCCCGGTGATTTTCTCTGTCGAAAGCGAAGGTCGTCGCGAGGCGCTGGGCGAGCTGCTTGGGCGAATCAAAATCGCGCCTAAACGTATTTTACGTCTGGATGAAGCCCGCGAGAGCGGACGTTATCTGATGATTGGCGCCGCCGAGCATGGCTTTATCGACACCCTAAACAACCGGGCGCTAATTTGTGAAAGCGATCTGCTGGGTGAACGCGTCGCCCGTCGTCGTCAGGACAGCCGTCGCACCATTAACCCTGATACCTTAATTCGCAACCTGGCAGAATTACACCCGGGTCAGCCGATCGTCCATCTGGAGCATGGCGTGGGTCGCTATGCCGGAATGACCACCCTGGAAGCGGGCGGTATTAAGGGTGAGTATCTGATGCTGACCTATGCAGGTGATGCAAAGCTCTATGTCCCGGTCTCCTCTTTGCATCTCATCAGCCGCTATGCGGGCGGCGCTGAAGAAAACGCGCCGCTGCACAAGCTTGGCGGGGATGCCTGGACGCGGGCGCGGCAGAAAGCGGCGGAAAAAGTGCGTGATGTGGCAGCAGAGCTGCTGGATATTTATGCCCAACGCGCGGCGAAATCCGGCTATGCCTTTAAGCACGATAAAGAGCAGTATCAGCTTTTCTGCGACAGCTTCCCGTTTGAAACCACGCCGGATCAGGCTCAGGCCATTAATGCCGTACTCAGCGATATGTGTCAGCCGCTGGCGATGGATCGTCTGGTGTGCGGCGACGTGGGCTTCGGTAAAACCGAAGTCGCCATGCGCGCCACCTTCCTGGCAATTGAAAATAACAAGCAGGTGGCCGTGCTGGTGCCTACCACTCTGCTCGCCCAGCAGCACTACGACAATTTCCGCGATCGCTTTGCAAACTGGCCGGTACGCATCGAAATGCTGTCACGCTTTCGCAGTGCCAAAGAACAGACGCAGATCCTCGAGCAGGCCAGCGAAGGGAAAATCGATATTCTGATTGGCACGCATAAATTGCTGCAAAGCGACGTGAAATGGAAAGATTTGGGCTTACTTATCGTCGATGAGGAGCACCGCTTTGGGGTTCGTCATAAAGAGCGTATCAAGGCCATGCGCGCCGATGTGGACATTCTGACCCTGACGGCGACGCCGATCCCGCGAACCCTCAACATGGCGATGAGCGGCATGCGCGATCTGTCTATTATTGCCACGCCGCCTGCGCGTCGCCTTGCGGTGAAAACCTTCGTACGCGAGTACGACAGCCTGGTGGTTCGCGAAGCCATCCTGCGCGAAGTGTTGCGCGGAGGCCAGGTTTACTATCTGTTCAATGATGTAGAAAACATTCAAAAAGCCGCGGATAAGCTGGCGGCGCTGGTTCCGGAGGCGCGCGTTGCGATTGGTCACGGACAGATGCGCGAGCGCGAGCTGGAGCGGGTGATGAACGATTTCCATCACCAGCGTTTTAACGTGCTGGTTTGTACCACCATCATCGAAACCGGTATCGATATTCCGACCGCCAACACCATCATCATTGAGCGCGCCGATCACTTTGGCCTGGCCCAGCTTCACCAGCTGCGTGGGCGCGTTGGGCGTTCGCATCATCAGGCCTACGCCTGGCTGATGACGCCTCATCCTAAGGCCATGACTACGGATGCGCAGAAGCGTCTGGAAGCCATAGCGTCGCTGGAGGATCTGGGTGCGGGCTTTGCCCTGGCGACGCACGATCTGGAAATTCGTGGCGCAGGGGAGCTGCTGGGAGAAGATCAAAGCGGTTCCATGGAAACCATCGGTTTCTCGTTATACATGGAGCTGCTGGAGAACGCCGTTGACGCGCTGAAAGCGGGGCGTGAGCCTTCCCTTGAAGACCTCACCAGCCAGCAAACTGAAGTCGAACTGCGCATGCCTTCCCTGTTGCCGGACGATTATATTCCGGACGTCAACACGCGTCTGTCGTTCTACAAACGCATTGCCAGCGCCAAAAAAGAGGCCGAACTGGAGGAGATCAAAGTCGAACTGATTGACCGGTTTGGGCTTTTACCGGATGCCGCGCGCACCCTTCTGGAGGTGGCTTCTCTTCGCCAGCAGGCGCAAAAGCTGGGCATTCGTAAACTTGAGAGCCATGATAAAGGCGGTACGATTGAGTTTGCTGAAAAAAATCACGTTGATCCGATGTGGCTGATTAGTCTGCTGCAAAAGCAACCCCAGCACTTCCGTCTGGATGGGCCTACGCGCCTGAAATTCACCCAGGATTTAGCGGAACGCAAAGTTCGCATGGAGTGGGTTAATCAGTTTATGCGCCAGCTTGCCGAGAACAGCATTGCCTGACGAAACGCCGGTCCCGGTGATGCATCGTACGCCGGGACCGACAATTTACAAACTCTTGCACTCCCCCTGGACTTCCCGACACATCCCTTCGCCATAATGATCCCGTAGTTCCCATATAAAAATAACCACACTCTTGATCTGGATTTAGGGTATTTATGATGACTCAGCGTTTGACTTACTGGCTAACCCTGCTGGCTCTGGTTGCGACCGTTGCCATGACCCTTCCCGCCCGCGCCAACACCTGGCCCTTGCCACCGGCGGGCAGTCGTCTGGTGGGAGAAAACCGTTTCCACGTGGTGGAAAATGATGGCGGATCGCTTGAAGCGATTGCCAAAAAATACAACGTTGGCTTCCTGGCGCTGTTGCAGGCGAACCCGGGCGTCGACCCCTATGTTCCTCGCGCGGGCAGCGTGCTGACGATCCCCCTGCAAAGCCTGCTGCCTGATGCCCCGCGGGAAGGCCTGGTCATTAACCTGGCTGAGCTTCGCCTTTACTACTATCCACCCGGTCAAAATAACGTCACGGTGTATCCTATCGGCATTGGTCAACTGGGGGGCGATACGCTGACGCCAACCATGGTAACGACCGTGTCGGACAAGCGGGCTAATCCAACCTGGACCCCAACGGCCAATATCCGCGCGCGCTATAAAGCGCAGGGAATTGAATTACCCGCGGTGGTTCCGGCAGGCCCGGATAACCCAATGGGCCATCATGCGATCCGCCTTGCCGCTTACGGTGGCGTTTATCTGCTCCACGGAACCAATGCAGATTTTGGCATTGGTATGCGGGTCAGTTCTGGCTGCATTCGCCTGCGCGACGGGGATATTGAAGCCCTCTTCCGCGAGATCGCACCGGGCACAAAGGTCAACATTATTAACACGCCGATTAAAGTGTCCGAGGAGCCGGGCGGCAAACGTCTGGTGGAGATCCATCAGCCGCTTTCTAAAAATATCGACGACGATCCGCAGACGCTGCCCATTGTCCTGACGCCAGCCATGCAAGCGTTCAAAGCGGGGGCGAATAGCCAGGTTATGGAACGTGCAATGGAAGCGCGTGCAGGTATGCCAGTAGATGTGACGCTGCCTCACGCTGTGGCTCAGCAAACCCTGTAATACGTCAACAAAAAGGCCCTGCTCGCGAGAGCAGGGCCTTTTTTATTGCAGTGGCAGAGATGAGGGTTCTGCGGTGCTTATTTGTAGATGACAGCGGTACCGTGCAGGTTATTTGGACCCGTCACAGAGGTAATACGGAATGATTTTGCGCCCATGGCATCGGCTTTTTGCGACAGTTGTTCTTCCAGTGAACCCAGATTCGTCCCCGCATTGGCGGAGATGGTGCCGGTTTTTTGCTGGTCAGCCGGGGTAGATTGCACTTCAACCGCGGCGAAGCTGGCGAAAGAAAGGGAGCTTAGTACAGCGGCAGCGATAAGAGTTTTAACGTTTTTCATGTTTTTAGACCTTCAGGCAGATGAATGTTTTGGCCGTTAATCATTTAATTAACGATCGATAGGTAAATGATAAGTGTGATCCAGGTCACTCGTCAACCCATTTTTATAACGACCATTAAATTAATTTTTAATGCCTTATTTTTCATATTCATAAGATGAATTTATTTTTCTGAAATCAACGCTGGTCGTGGATGGCAATTATTTTTATAATGGTTGTTCAACAAATCAACAGAGGTACAACGGCACATGACAACCGACATCACGAGTTGCGTAAAAAAAAGCCGTGGCCGACCAAAAGTGTTCGACAGGGAAGCGGCGCTCGATAAGGCCATGACGCTGTTCTGGCAGCACGGCTATGAAGCCACATCGCTCTCCGATCTGGTGGAAGCAACGGGTGCCAAGGCACCCACGCTGTATGCAGAATTCACTAACAAGGAAGGCCTGTTCCGTGCCGTGCTGGACAGGTATATTTCCCGCTTTGCCGCGAAGCATGAAGCCCAGCTGTTTTGTGAAGAGAAAACCGTTGAGCAGGCGTTACTGGACTATTTCACAGCAGTCGCCACCTGCTTCACCAGTAAAGATACGCCAGCCGGCTGCTTTATGATTAATACGTCGGCGACGCTTGCGGCATCGTCTAAAGAGATCGCTAAAACGGTCAAGTCACGCCATGCGATGCAGGAAGAGACCTTAACCGCATTTTTAACGCAACGACAATCCCGCGGCGAACTGCCGGCCCATTGTCATCCGCAGGAATTAGCGCAGTATCTGAACTGCATTCTTCAGGGGATGTCTATCAGCGCCCGTGAAGGGGCTGATTTTGCAAAACTGCACAGCATCACCCGCACCACGCTTCGTCTGTGGCCTGAACTGCTCAAAGACGCCTGACCGACCGGGGGCGGCCTGCCGCCCTCTCCTGCTTCAATCCTCCCGTTTTTCAGTCGATTACCCCCCTCATTCCTTGGGTTGATAATGAGACTCTTTATCGGCAATATTCGCGTTTACATTTTTTAAATGCATTCACACTGCCCCGCAGTGTGTTTCGACCTGCCTATAAAAAAAGAGCGACAGCTCAATAAGGAATGATGATGAAAAAGAGCCTCTGGGTGCTCAATCCGGTGCTGCTGGCAATCGCCCTGCCGCTTTATGCTGAACAAACTGAGGAAGAGAATTTAGTGGTCAGCGCCAACCGTAGCCATCGCACGGTGGCGGAAATGGCGCAGACCACGTGGATCATTGAAGGCCAGGAAATTGAGCAGCAGGTTCAGGGTGGGAAGGAGTTTAAAGATATTCTCGGCCAGTTAATTCCCGGCATGGACGTCAGCAGCCAGGGGCGCACTAACTATGGTATGAACATGCGCGGGCGCTCCATTGTCGTGTTAATCGACGGGGTGAGACTCAATTCGTCACGCACCGACAGCCGCCAGCTGGATGCCATCGATCCCTTTAACATTGAACATATTGAAGTCATCTCGGGTTCAACCGCGTTATATGGCGGAGGAAGTACCGGCGGGATTGTCAATATCGTGACAAAAAAAGGCCAGCCTGACCCGCAGGTTGATTTAGAGCTGGGAGGCAAAAGTGGCTTTAACAACAGTCGTGACCGTGATGAGCGCGTTGCCGCAGCCGTAAGCGGCGGTAACGACCACGCCTCAGGTCGTCTTTCAGTTGCCTATCAGCAATTTGGCGGCTGGTACGACGGAAACGGGGATGCACTCACCTTCGATAATACCCAGACCGGTCTACAGCATTCCGATCGCCTAGACGTGATGGGAACCGGTACGCTGGAGATTGACGACACGCGCCAGCTGCAGGTGGTGACGCAATATTATAAAAGCCAGGGTGATGATGACTACGGACTCTATCTGGATAAAAACATGAGCGCCGTAACGGGAAATGGCACAGCGCGAACGCAACAGGGTTTTCGCTCCGATCGCATACCGGGCACTGAACGTCATCTCATCAGCATGCAGTATTCCGATACCGATTTCCTGGGTCAGGAGCTGGTTGGACAGATCTACTACCGCGATGAGTCGCTGCGGTTCTATCCGTTCCCGACCGTCGACAAAAATAAAAAGGTCACCAGCTTTGCTGCCTCAGAACAGAATACCGATCAGTACGGTGCCAAACTGACGCTGAACAGCACCCCGCTTGATGGCTGGCAGGTCACGTGGGGGCTGGATGCCGATCATGAAACCTTTAACGCTAACCAGATGTTCTTCGACCTGAATAAATCGGTCCCGTCCGGCGGCATGAATAATCAGTCGATCTACTCCACCGGGCGTTATCCGGGCTACAGCATCACTAACGTCGCGCCATTCCTGCAAAACAGCTATGACATTAACGACGTTTTCACCCTGAGCGGCGGCGTTCGCTATCAGTGGACTGAAAACCGGGTCGATGACTTTATTGGCTATGCGCAGCAGCAGGCCATTGCCAACGGTAAAGCCGCTTCTGCTGATGCTATTCCAGGCGGGAAGACCGACTACGATAACGTTCTCTTTAACGCCGGGATCCTGGCACACCTGACCGAGCGTCAGCAGGTCTGGTTTAGTTTCTCTCAGGGTGTGGAATTGCCCGACCCGGGTAAATATTACGGCAATGGTGCCTATGCTCCAGCAGATGCACAAGGCCATCTGGCGCTGGGTAAAAGCGTCAATCCGGGTGATGCAAAGCTTGAAGGGATCAAGGTTAACTCCTGGGAGCTTGGCTGGCGTTTTACCGGCAACCACCTGCGCACGCAGATCGCGCTTTATTATTCACTGTCCGATAAATCCATTGATATCAACCGCAGCGATATGACCATCGATGTCAATCCGCAAGAACGACGCATTTATGGCGCGGAAGGCGCAGTGGATTATTTCATTCCGGACAGCGAATGGAGTCTGGGCGGGAACTTTAACGTCCTGAAATCTGAAATCAAAACGGACGGGTCCTGGGAAAAATGGGATGTCACCCAGGCCTCACCGTCGAAAGCCACAGCGTATATCGGCTGGGCGCCTGAGCCATGGTCACTACGCATTCAGACGCAGCAATCCTTCGATCTGAGCGATGCCACCGGCAACAAGCTGGACGGCTATAATACCGTTGATTTCCTGGGAAGCTATCAGCTGCCGCTTGGGAAGCTGTCATTCAGTATTGAGAACCTGCTGGACAAAGAGTACACCACCCTGTGGGGCCAGCGCGCGCCGTTGCTGTACAGCCCAACCTATGGCAACGCTGCCCTTTACGAATACAAAGGCCGTGGACGGACCTTTGGCCTTAACTATGCGTTAACCTTTTAAGCCATAAAAAAGGCTCCTCAGCCTGAGCGATGAGGAGCCAAATTATGAGAACAGCTTTTTTACGCTTTGTTATTCAAGACCAGCTGACCATTTCCATCGAGAGGAATTTGCGTGCCGGGATCTTTATCCATACGGATTTTTCCCTGCTGATCGCCAATTTTGTAGGTTACGTCGTAACCCAGCATTTTCTCTGACTTGTCATAGACCGTTTTGCAACGCTGCTGAGTCGTCGTGTAAGTATCGTTATCCTGCATAGCGCCCTGGACCTGATGACCGGCATAGCCGCCGCCCAGTGCACCGACTACGGTGGCAACATCTTTACCGCGGCCGCCGCCAAACTGATGACCAATCACCCCACCGGCTACCGCACCTAATACAGAACCTGCGATGCGGTTTTCGTCCTGCACCGGACGACGATGCGTGACGGCAACGTTACGGCATTCCTGACGAGGCGTTTTCACGCTCTCTTTAATCGGTGTCGCAGAGACGACCTGCGCATATTGTGGACCACGATCCAGTACATTGAGACTGGCTACTGCTGCCACACCTAATGCCGCCGCGACGCCAATACCGATACCCGCCAACATAGATTTATTCACGGGAGTTCCTCCTTTGTTGCTATTGGAAACAATTCTGCAATCAAGGTGTGATTTCGCCAATCAGAATAAGGATCAAAAAACCGGTTATAAGGGAGGTGACAGCGCGTTTCAGAGAACTCTTACGTTAAAGGCGCGAAAGGAGAAATGCGCCCCGCCAGGTCAGGCGGGGCTCATGATTAATGCAGCTTAAGACGTGGACGAATGACGCGGTTGATACTGCCCACCAGCATCATTAAGCCGGTTTTAAAATAACCGTGCAGCGCCACCTGATGCATACGATAGAGCGAGATATAGACGAAGCGGGCAATGCGCCCTTCTACCATCATCGAACCGCGCATCAGGTTACCCATCAGGCTGCCCACGGTGGAGAAGTTTGATAACGACACCAGAGAACCATGATCTTTATAAACATAGGCTTTCAGTGGCTTACCTTTGTTCTGCGCCAGAATATTATGCAGCGCCAGGCTGGCCATCTGATGAGCGGCCTGCGCACGCGGAGGCACGAAACCACCTTCAGGGCGCGCGCAAGAAGCACAATCGCCAATGGCGTAGATATCCGGATCGCGTGTGGTCTGCAGCGTCTGTTCAACCACCAGCTGATTAATGCGGTTCGTTTCCAGTCCGCCGATATCTTTCATGAAATCAGGTGCTTTAATCCCTGCCGCCCAAACCATCAGGTCGGCCTGGATATATTCGCCTTCTTTAGTGTGAAGACCGCCCGCATCCGCGCTCGTGACCATGGTTTGGGTCAGCACGCGCACGCCCATTTTGGTCAGTTCGTTATGGGCGGCACCGGATATACGCGGCGGTAAGGCAGGCAGAATACGCTCGCCGGCTTCAACCAACGTCACGTTTAACGCCTCGTTGGTCAACCCTTTATAACCGTAGCTATGCAGCTGTTTAACCGCATTGTGCAGTTCTGCAGAAAGCTCAACGCCCGTGGCGCCCCCGCCGACAATGGCGATGTTGACCTTGCCGTTCGCACCAAGGTTATTGGAGTACTTGAGGAACAGGTTAAGCATTTCCTGATGGAAACGGCGCGCCTGATGCGGATTATCCAGGAAAATACAGTGATCTTTAACACCCGGGGTGTTGAAATCATTGGAGGTACTGCCCAGCGCCATGACCAGCGTGTCATACGCGATTTTACGCTCTGGTACCAGCAGTTCACCTTTATCATCGCGCAGTTCGGCCAGCGTCAGCGTTTTGCTCTCGCGATTGATATCCACTACGGAACCCAACTGGAACTGGAAGTCGTGATTGCGCGCATGCGCCAGATAGCTCAGCGCATCCACACCTTCGTCCAGCGAACCGGTTGCCACTTCATGCAGTAAGGGTTTCCACAGATGGCTGTGGTTACGATCGACCAGGGTAATTTTGGCTTTTTTACCGCGTCCCAGCTTTTTGCCAAGTTGCGTCGCCAGCTCCAGGCCGCCTGCACCGCCACCCACAATCACTATCTTTTTCAATGGTGTAGTCAACGTGACCCCCTCAAATTATTAACCAATTGTTAATTAAACGTTATAAAAATAACCCTTAATTAACAACAGGTTACAGCACTGAAACCATTCAGGTGCATTGAGAATAACATGCAAGGCGCATTGGTCATACCAAAATTGATGTGAATCAAGTTTTGGTGGGTGTAATTTAACCAATTGTAGCAAAGAGAAGGCCCGGCCAGCTTTCGCTGCCGGGCCTGAGGACGAAACGACGGGAGTTAACCCAGCGTTTTGAAGGCTTTTATACGCTGAAGATGCGGTGAGATGCTTTTGAATTTGTGGGTTTGTTCTTCATCCCAGACAATTTCATAGAAGTGATGCAACACCTCAGCCGATCGCTGACTGCTCAGCGCCTCGTCATGACGTGAAAGGATAGCCAGACAGCGGTCACGGTTCTTCTCGCGGAAGTTACTCACGCATTTGGTCGCGATATCAACATACTCTTCAGGCCGGTCAATCTTGCCTTCCATATTCTCGTTGGGGAACAGGTTTGGATTAAACACGACCTGGCGGATATCGCACAAAAAACCAATACGCTCAGCCCAGTACCCACCCAGACCCACACCGCAAATGAGCGGGCGGTCATCAACATTCAGCTGCAACATTTTATCCACTTCTTTGAGCAGATGCTGCATGTCATGCTTGGGGTGTCGGGTGCTGTAACTAATCAGCCGGACATCCGGATCGATAAACTGCAGCTGCAGCACTTTTTCATGATTACCCGGACTGTTCGAATCAAAACCGTGCAAATAAATGATCATCGTATCCTCACCACGCTACGTCTTACGAGAGGGGTTATTGGCCCGCTTTATGTGCCAGCCAGCGTTCATTCAGGGCTTCAAGCTCTGTGTGGATCGCCTTCCAGCGCGCTGAATCAATCAACTCCTGACGGCCAAATGTTCCTTTATGATACAATTGTGTAACACGTTCAGCATTGATCGGCGACAGGTTATCTAACACGCTAACTGCACCTTTACGATTATTACAGACGAGGATCATATCGCAACCGGCGTCCAGCGAAGCCTGGCCCCGTTCGGCATAGCTGCCCATGATCGCCGCCCCTTCCATCGACAGATCGTCGGAGAAAATCACGCCGTTGAAACCCAGTTCTTGTCTTAAAACGGTTTTTAACCAGTGCGGTGAACCGCTGGCCGGACGCGGATCAACCTCACTGTAGATAACATGCGCGGGCATGATGGCATCCAGCTTATTGTCGGTAATCAACGAACGAAACACCGACATATCTTTAGCCCGAATGACCTCTTCCGGGCGCGGATCGCGTGGCGTTTCTTTATGTGAATCAGCCGTCACCGCGCCATGTCCAGGAAAATGTTTCCCTGTGGTTTTCATCCCTGCCGCATGCATGCCGTCAATAAAACGCGTCGCCATTGCCAGGGCGATGTGCGGATCGGCATGATAAGAACGTTCGCCAATCGCTGCGCTGATATGTCCGACATCCAGCACCGGGGCAAAACTGATATCGATATCCATCGCAATCATTTCACTGGCCATCAGCCAACCTGCGTCCTGCGCCAGCTTGCCGCCCTCTTCAGCGCCCAGGAGCGCCGCGAAAGATTGCGCAGCAGGCAGACGCGTAAAGCCCTCACGAAAACGTTGTACGCGCCCGCCTTCCTGATCGACGGCGACCACCAGACGATGATGCGACGCGTCGCGAATTTGCCGCACCAGTTCACGCAGCTGCGCGGGATCGTGATAGTTGCGGGTGAACAGAATCAGTCCGCCTACCAGCGGATGCGCAAGTATTTCACGCTCTTCTGCATCCAGTTCATACCCTTCTACATCCAACATTACCGGACCCACACCCACCTCTCTTATCCTTTAGTTTGTAACTGACGCCAGACGTCATCCGCCAGCGTAATAAATTGTTTATCGCCCGTTTGCTGATAGCGCAGCTCGAACCATCCGGCCATTAACATCAATACCCAGGGACGCCAGCGCCTGACCTGTTTTTGCAGCAATGCCTCCGGGATGCTGGCAATATCGGCATAGGCCTGCACAAGCAACCGTCTTGCCTCGTCGGTTGGCATCCAGACGGCGGCCAGTTCAAGCGCCACATCGCCATCACCGCAATATTCCCAGTCAATCAACCTTTCGCCTGCCCGGGTATGCACGATATTTCCGGCATGGACATCCATATGCAAGGGAGCCAGACGCAGAGGCCGTGGCTCGCGTTGTTGCCGCAGACGCTTAAGACATCTTAGCCACTGCACGGTGCGTCGGGCAGGTTCTGCCTGCTGCCAGTAATAGTCGAGCAGCGGCAACAGCGTGATACGCCAGCCTAAACGGGGTTGTCGGTGGAGATGATACAGCATGCCGGCAAGCGTTGGCGTTGCCGGCAGCACGCTTTTGACCTCACCGGGAAGATACTCCACCGCCATCCAGCCGTGAGCAAAGAAACAGGGTTCAGGAACCAGACTGTTCGGCAGACGCTGCAGGGCGCGAAACTGGCGACGAAAGTGAAAAGCGGGAACAGCAGCATCGTGGTGGTGCCGCAAGACCTTGCGCTGCCCCTCCCGTTCAATAATGCAACTCGCGCCGCTAAACCCGGCGTGGGTTTGCGGCGCGATAAGGCGATACCGGGGAAAATAGCGCGCAAGGATCGCCTCGCGCGTCATCTTTTTATTGCTGTGTAACGGCACCTTTACCTGACCAGATAATCTCGCCTGTCTGCACCAGCATCAGCTGCATTTGCAGCGATGGCGCATTCACATTGCCCGTGGCATTCGAATAAAGGACGTACTGCGCGCCCACGTTGCGGGCGATACCGATCGCTTTACTGCGCGTGCCGAGGCTGTCCTGCGGAGAGAGACCTAACTGCTGTTTCGCCATGGACAACTGCTGAGCGGAAACCAGCGTAAACTTGCCGTTATTCGCCAGGGCATTGCGCAGCGTTTCAGTGGCTTCGCCGGCGTTCAGCGTGCCGTTAGTCCGGTTATTGACGCTGTCTACCAGCAGAACGCTCCCTGCCGTCACGCCCTGAGCCTGCAACATTTTGCCCACCATCGGCTGCATCGCGCCATTCCAGTCATAATGACGAACGCGTGGCGCAGGCTGTGAAGTCTGGTCCGGATGTTCAATCGGGCCTGGCTGAGCCGGGATCGTAGGCACTGATGGCACGGTTGGCACCGGCTGACCAGGCGGAACAGGTTGCTCTGTACCCGGTTTGGCTTCATCGACGGGTGCAGGCTGTTGTTCAGTACGCGTAATACACCCGGACAGGAAAAGCGCAAATGCCGTCACGAGCGCGTAGCGGCTAAGATTTTTAATCAAGGTTCACCCCTCACAAATAAAGATAAAGTCTGACCTTATGTGCACCCAGATAGTTGGCGCTACCGTAAAGCGTGACCGACGAATTCGCCGGGACAGTCACGTTACGCGGCGCCTCAAGCGGATGCATCTCAAGACCTCTTACGTCATACCAGTAAAAGCGATAATGTACGGTAATAGGTTCATTTCGTTCGTTATAAAGCCGTGAGGACGCCGATGGCTGAATGTCACTGATGGTCAGTGACGGCGTTTCAGCGGTGATCCCCGCCGCCAGCACCGACGACTCCATCACCAGCGTCTGCTCATCACTCACCGGAATAGCCGGACGCGAACTGCAGCCTGCTATCAGGATAGTGAGTGCCAGAACAGCGATACGTCCTTTAAGCATATTAAAGACCTTTGTGCGCCAGCATAGGCCCCAGCGGACGGCCGCCAAGCAGATGCATATGAATATGGTAAACTTCCTGGCCGCCATGAAGATTGCAGTTCATGATCAGACGGTAACCGTCTTCTGCTATCCCCTCCTGCTGCGCAATTTTAGCGGCTACCGTCAGCATACGGCCTAATGCCCGTTCGTGCTCGGGTTTCACGTCGTTAACGGTCGGAATCAGAATATTGGGAATGATGAGGATGTGTGTCGGTGCCTGAGGCGAAATATCGCGAAAAGCCGTGACCAGCTCGTCCTGATACACGATATCCGACGGAATTTCGCGACGGATAATTTTACTGAAAATCGTTTCTTCAGCCATGACGTTTTCCTTTTTAGTTAATCTGGCGTGGCACGCCAGGCGATAACACGTTCCATGCATCGCGTTTGTGACACGACACAAGAGTATGAGCGAGATTCTCCTGACCTTTCAACCTTATCCCTCGATTTCTTTCCTTATCGTGCAATTAGTACACTCTTCACCGCTTCTCCTCCCCTTTTCGCCCTGAAACAATATTTCACTTCCCACCGAAACGTCTGTTTACAGGCTTAATCACAATGCGTATATTTCGCATTTGCATTTCCATGCGCATTACCAACATAGATAACGACTTCCGGCCGTTTAAAGGGTACGGAGGCACACCATTCACATTTCATTCAGAAAGGGTTTGATGATGTCTTTCATTATTCATACCAGGGATGGGCAACGTCAGCCTGTCGCAACACCTTCGTTGCTGGCAGCCTGTATTGCTATGGCATTGATGCCAGCCATGAGTTTTGCCGCGCCGACAAGCGAAGAGACGCTGCTTGTCGACGGATCCTCTCAGTCCGGCCAGGACAGTGAAGCACAGGATTACAACGTAAAAACCACGACCGTTGGCACGAAAATGCAGATGGTCCAGCGCGATATTCCTCAGTCAGTGACTATCGTGAGTCAGCAGCGAATGGAAGATCAACAGCTTCAGACGCTGGGCGATGTGATGGATAACACGATGGGGATCAGCAAAAGTACGGCTGATTCCGATCGCAGCAGCTATTACTCGCGTGGTTTTGAAATCGATAATTATATGATCGATGGCATCCCGACCTATTTTGAGTCGCGATGGAATTTGGGTGATGCGCTCTCGGATACCGCCCTTTACGAGCGCGTAGAGGTCGTTCGCGGCGCAAATGGTTTAATGACCGGGACAGGTAACCCGTCTGCGGCCATCAATATGGTGCGTAAGCACGCCACCAGCCGCGAGTTTAAAGGTAACCTTTCGGCCGAATACGGTAGCTGGAATAAACAACGTTACGTCATGGATATGCAAAGCCCGTTGACCGCTGATGGCAATGTGCGCGGGCGTATCGTGGCGGGTTACCAGGATAACGACTCCTGGCTGGACAATTACAACCAGAAGAAAACGTTCTTCTCAGGGATCCTTGACGCCGACCTGGGCGACACCACCTCGCTCGCCGCGGGTTATGAGTACCAGCGAATTGATGTGAACAATCAGACCTGGGGCGGCCTGCCGCGCTGGAACACGGACGGGAGCGTCAGACATTATGACCGTGCCCACAGCACGGCCCCTGACTGGGCTTACAATGATAAAGAGTTCAACAAGTTCTTCGTCACCCTGAAGCAACGCTTTGCCGAAAACTGGCAGGCCACCTTAAACGCCACCCATACTGAAGCGAAATTTGACAGCAAGGCGATGTATCTTGACGCGCTCGTCGACAAGAACACGGGAATGCTGACAGGCCCGTATGTGAATTATGGCCCGGGCTACGATTACATAGGCGGGACGGGATGGAACAGTGGCAAGCGTAAGGTTGACGCGGTCGATCTCTTTGCCGACGGCGGTTACGAGCTTTTTGATCGTCAGCACACCATGATGATCGGCGCAAGCTATAGCCGCCAGACCAACCGGTACACGAACTCGTGGTCTAACGTCTTCCCTGATGAGCTGGGCAGTTTCTATGACTATGACGGTAATTTCCCGGAAACCAACTGGGGCTCCCAGGCGCTGGCGCAGGATGACAAGACCTATATGAAGTCGCTCTACGCGGCGACCCGTATTTCCCTTGCCGACCCGCTGCATCTCATTCTTGGCGCGCGCTATACCAACTGGCGTGTCGATACCATGACTTATGGTATGGAGAAAAACCACACCACGCCTTACGCCGGGCTGGTATATGACATCAACGAGAACTGGTCTGCTTACGGCAGTTATACCTCTATTTTCCAGCCGCAAAATTACCGCGACAGCAGTGGAAAATATCTGGCGCCGATTACCGGTAATAACTATGAAGTGGGTCTGAAATCTGACTGGATGAACAGCCGTTTGACGACCACGCTCGCCCTGTTCCGTATCGAACAGGATAATCTGGGCCAGAGCACGGGCCGGATTATTCCGGGCACCAGCGATACTGCCTATGAAGGTGTCGATGGAACCGTGAGCAAAGGGGTGGAATTCGAAATCAACGGGGCGCTGACCGATAACTGGCAGATGACCTTTGGCGCGACCCGCTACGTCGCAGAAGATAGCGAGGGTAAAGCGGTGAATCCAAATCTGCCGCGGACCAGCGTTAAACTGTTCACCCGCTATCGCCTGCCGACCGTGCCTGCGTTAACGGTTGGCGGCGGGGTAACCTGGCAGAACCGGGTATATAGCGACGTTGCCACTGCTTACGGCACCTGGCGAGCCGAGCAAGGCAGTTATGCGCTCGTCGACCTTTTCACCCGTTATCAGGTCACGAAGAATTTCTCCCTGCAGGGTAACCTGAATAACCTGTTTGATAAGACGTACGACACTAACGTTCAGGGTTCACTGGTCTACGGTGAACCGCGTAACGTGAGCGTGACCGCAAGCTATCAGTTCTGATGTATCGACAATAAAAAAGGCAGCCATTCGGCTGCCTTAGTCTCCCCAGGTCACAACTTAGTGGCTGCGGATGTATTCATCCATTTCGGTTTTCAGGTTATCGGATTTCGTTCCGAAGATTGCCTGAACACCCGAACCCGCAACAACCACACCCGCTGCGCCCAATTTTTTCAGGCCAGGTTGGTCAACTTTCGCCACGTCAGCCACGCTCACACGCAGACGAGTGATACACGCGTCCAGGTTAGTGATGTTGTCTTTACCACCGAAGGCTGCAATCAGTGCCGGGGCCATTTCGCTGGTCGCGGTTGATTTGCTGTCTTCCGTTGCATCTTCACGGCCTGGTGTTTTCAGGTCCAGTGCTTTGATCAGCACGCGGAAGATGGTGTAGTAAACGATCGCATAGCAAATACCGACGATTGGGAACAGCCACAGTTTGCTGCTGTTACCCGACAGGACGATAAAGTCGATCAGACCGTGCGAGAAGGATGTCCCGTCACGCATACCCAACAGAATACAAATTGGGAACGCCAGACCCGCCAGAATCGCGTGGATAACGTACAGAATCGGCGCAACGAACATGAACGAGAACTCGATTGGCTCGGTAATACCGGTCAGGAACGAGGTCAGCGCTGCGGAGATCATGATGCCGCCCACTTTTGCACGGTTCTCTGGTTTTGCAGAGTGCCAGATAGCGATCGCAGCCGCTGGCAGACCGTACATTTTGAACAGGAAGCCACCAGACAGTTTACCTGCCGTTGGGTCGCCCGCCATGTAACGTGGAATATCACCGTGGAATACCTGACCGGCTGCGTTGGTGTATTCACCAATCTGCATCTGGAAAGGAACGTTCCAGATATGGTGCAGGCCAAATGGCACCAGGCAACGCTCAACGAAACCGTAGATACCGAACGCCACTACCGGGTTCTGATATGCGGCCCACTGAGAGAAGGTCTGGATTGCAGAGCCGATGGGTGGCCAGATGAAGGACAGCACCACGCCGGTGAAGATAGCCGCCAGACCAGAGATGATCGGGACGAAGCGCTTGCCAGCGAAGAAGCCCAGATACTCAGGCAGCTTAATACGATAGAAGCGGTTAAACATATACGCCGCAATCGCACCCGAGATGATACCGCCGAGAACACCGGTATCGGCCAGGTGTTTCGCTGCGATCTCTTCAGCCGGTAAGTGCAGGACCAGAGGCGCAACCACAGCCATGGTTTTCACCATGATGCCGTAAGCCACTACTGATGCCAGTGCAGAGACACCGTCGTTATTGGTGAAGCCCAGTGCAACACCGATAGCGAAGATCAACGGCATGTTAGCAAAAACAGAACCGCCTGCTTCGGCCATCACATGAGAGACTACGGCTGGCAGCCAGCTGAAGTTTGCAGAACCGACGCCCAGCAGGATACCTGCGATAGGCAGTACGGATACTGGCAGCATCAGCGATTTACCGACCTTTTGCAGGTTAGCAAATGCATTCTTAAACATAATTGAGAGTGCTCCTGAGTATTTGTGCTTTTTTTACGTTTTCACGCATTGGCCCGGGGGGAGAACCGCGCCGTGGACAGGACATCTAAGCGCCCTTTATTTATTACACAGAGTAAAATAAATCACTCCGGGTTTGTTTGACGGCTATCACGTTTCAGCTCGAGACGGTCGAAAAACTTTCAGTTATTTACAAAAAGCATGTCCGGATGTGTCCAAAAACTTCATCACCGCCCCAAATGAGGCGGTGAACTCTACTCGCTTTGTTTATTAATTACGAGCCTAAAAAAAAGAGACCTATCAGACAGATTGCAGGCGGGCGGGGTCGATATGGAACAGGCTGGCGAAGTTTTCAGTGGTCACGCGGGCCAGTTCTTCAATACTGACACCCTTCAATACGGCCATATACTCAGCGACATCTCTTGTCATGGCAGGCTGGTTTTCTTTCCCGCGGTGCGGTACCGGCGCCAGATAAGGAGAATCTGTCTCGACCAGAATGCGATCGAGCGGAACGTAACGTGCCGCGTCCCGGATTTGCTCAGCATTACGAAACGTCACAATGCCGGAAAAGGAGATATAAAAGCCCATATCCAGCAATTTTCCCGCCGTTTCTCTGTCTTCTGTGAAACAGTGTAGTACGCCACCGCAATCCGTCACTTTTTCTTCGCTCAGGATCGCCAGCGTATCGGCGCGAGCATCACGCGTATGGACAATAACCGGCTTATTCAGCTCGCGTCCGATGCGGATATGGTGGCGGAAGGATTCCTGCTGGCGGGGTTTGGTTTCCGGCGTGTAATAATAATCCAGTCCGGTTTCACCCATGGCTACCACGCCCTCCTCCGCGGCCAGACGGCGAAGGTCTTCCGGCTCGTATGCTTCATCCTGGTTTAACGGGTGTACTCCGCAGGAAAAGACCACGTTGTCGCGCACCCCTACCTGTTCGCGCATGCTGCGATATCCCGGCAGCGTTGTCGCCACGGCCAGACAAAACTTAACGTCACGGCTGGCGGCTTTCGCCAGCACATCATCCACATCCTTATGCAGCGATTGATAATCCAGGCCATCAAGATGGCAGTGTGAGTCGACTAAAAACATAATGTCTCTCTCAGAGATGGGAGGCCGGCAGAACCGTGCCTGATTGCAGGTAATGTTCGATACGCAGTAACAGATCGGTGAGCACAAGCTCGCGATTCAGACCGGTTACCGTCAGAAGTTGTTCGCGGCTGAGGCATATTTCGTGAACCATAGCGCGTAGCGTTGCGCCTGGCAGCGCGTTTGCCAGCGTATTCACCAGTGGCCAGACATCAACGTTAGAGACCAGCGTGGCGCCCTGCTGGAGTTTCATCGCATCCAGCAATAAAGAGACCAGCCAGTGAAGACGCTCGGGGGCCCGATCGTGATTAAGCACGCTCAACACGCTTAGCCAGTCGCGGCTGTTGATCGCCTGTTCCACGGCACCGCACAGCTGCATTCGGTGTGACCACGCCTCTTTTTGCAGCAGTTCCAGTGCCGCTGCGGGCGCACCGCTGCAAAGACGCAACGCGGCCAGAACCGATTCTTGTGACGCTGTCACTTCACGCTGTAGCCAGCTTAATGCCCAGGTTTCCTGAGGCACCGCCACGTGGTGATGACGACAGCGGCTGCGTAAGGTTGCCAGTAACCGTCCCGGATCGCGGCAGGATAAAAAGAACCAGGTTTTTTCCGGCGGCTCTTCAAGGGTTTTTAGCAGGGCGTTCGCCGCCGCTTCCGTCAGAAGCGACGCGTCGCTCAGCCACACAACTTTCGCTCCGCCGAGGCGCGCATGCTCATACAGTTTTTCACTGATATCGCGTACCGCATCAATTCCCAGAGTACTTTTCCCTTTCTCGGGTTCGAGCCGGTAGTAATCCGGGTGTGTGCCCGCCTGCATCAGCTGACAGCCCCGGCATTTGCCACAGCTTTTTTGTCCTTGTGGCTGCTGGCACATCAAAAAACGGGCGATCGCGTAAATCAGCGCGTCTTCACCCATGCCGGGCAAAGCCTGAATCAGTAACGCATGATGCCCCCGACCGGCCTGATAGCTGGCGATCAGCTGATCAAAGTGCGGACGCAGCCATGGATACCATTTCATGCCGTTTGCTCCTGCCACCAGCGCGTCACGGTTTCACGAATCGCGAGGGTGACGGCTTCAAGCGGCTGCGTGGCATCAATCGTGCGAATCGACGAATCCTGTGCGGCCAGTTCGAGATAACGCGCGCGGGTGCGGTTAAAGAAATCGAAAGACTCTTGTTCTATGCGATCCAGTTCGCCCCGGGCACGCGCGCGTTTAAGACCGATTTCTGGCGTAACGTCCAGATAGAGCGTCAGGTCGGGGCGAAAATCACCCAGCACCGCATCGCGCAGGGTCGCCAGCATGGTTTGATCGATACCACGCCCTCCTCCCTGATACGCCTGGGTGGAGAGATCGTGGCGATCGCCAATGACCCACTGCCCTTTCGCCAGTGCCGGTTTGATGACCGTCTCAACGAGCTGAACGCGGGCAGCATAAAACATCAGCACTTCGGCTTTATCATTGATAACTTCATCGCCGACGGATTTGATGTCGAGCACCAGGCTTCGCAGTTTTTCCGCAAGCTGGGTACCGCCAGGTTCGCGGGTAAACACCATCTCGGCAATGCCCAGCGCTTTGAGTGTCTCAACAACCACGTTACGCGCCGTGGTTTTCCCGGCGCCTTCCAGCCCCTCAATGACGATGTAGTTACTGCGCATTTTTTTCCTTAAGTGCTTTCAGATAGTCCTGAACAGAGCGATTGTGGCTGGCAAGGTTTGTATTAAAGGTATGCCCTCCCTTACCATCCGCCACAAAATAGAGATACGGTGTTTTAGCCGGATGCGCTGCGGCATCCAGCGATGCCTGGCCCGGTGTCGCAATCGGACCCGGCGGCAACCCGTTAATCACGTAGGTATTATACGCGGTTGCCGTCTCCAGATCCTTACGCGTGATTTTGCCGGTATAGCTTTCGCCCATTCCGTAAATGACCGTCGGGTCGGTTTGCAGCCGCATGCCGATGCGCAGACGGTTGATAAAGACAGAGGCCACCCGATCGCGCTCGCTGGCGACCGCCGTTTCTTTCTCAATAATGGACGCCATGGTCACAAATTGATTCTGATCTTTGTAGGGTAACCCTTCTGCACGTCCTTCCCAGGCCGTCTCGACCGCGGCCAACATCTTTTTATGGGCCCGCTTAAGGATTGATACATCGGTTGTTCCGGCGGTATACATCCAGGTATCTGGCCAGAACCAGCCTTCTACCCACTCCGGATGTTCAAGGGACAGCACCTCAGCCACCGTGGCGTAGCGATCGTCTTTTAAGGTGTGTTTGATATAAGGCGCATCGCGGAGCTGTTTGAGATAATCGCTCAGGCGCATCCCTTCGACAAAACGCAGCGGAAATTGAGCCTCTTTACCGCTCTCCAGCAGCTCAAGCATGTCACGCACCGTCATACCTGGCGTAAAGCGATAGGTTCCGGCTTTAAAATGGGATAGCTCGGGTTCGACGCGCAGCAACCACTGGAAGACGCGGGGACGATTGATCACCTTATCCGCATAAAGTTGTTCCCCCAGGGCGAGCCGTCCGGTCCCTGGTTTCAGCGAGAATATGGTCTCATCTTTAATCAGGATTTTACTGTCCGCCATCTGACGAACTTTCCACATCCCGACGCCGCCGGCAATCGCCAGCACGACAATGAGTAAGAGGACAAAGCGCAACATTTTTTTCATGACTATCTGGTTTGCTCACACAGTGGGGCCAAAAACTGGAACAACGTACGCGATGAAAAGCGCAGGTTGCCACAAGCACGTACCGGTACAACGGGCATCAACGCATTGCAGGCCACTACCTCCTCGGCAGCGTCCAGTGCCTCAATGCGCGCATTGACTTCGACAACACGAAAGCCAGAGTGTGCCAGCTTCTGCATACAAAACTGGCGCATGACGCCGTTTACGCCAGCCTGATCCAGGCGTGGTGTAAAGACATCATTACCCTGTCGCCACAGTAAATTAGCCGCACAGCATTCCGTAATGAACCCTTCGCTGTCAACCACCAGGGCTTCATCCGCCGCTGACTGCTCAAGATGAGTACGGATCAACACCTGTTCAAGACGATTAAGATGCTTCAAACCCGCAAGCATCGGGTTACGACCAAGGCGGACAGGACTCAATTCCAGTGTGATACCTTCCCTGCGCCAGCGTTCGTAGTGTGCAGGATAAGCCGAAACAGAGAGAAGACGCGTGGGATGCAGACAGTCAGACGCGCTGTACCCGCGCACGCCGCTGCCCCGGCTGAGTATCACCTTCAGTACGCCCTGTGCATGACCGGCGGCCAGGCGTTTCATCTCGTTTTCCAGCGTCGACCACGCCGTGAAAGGGATAAGAAGCGTTTCACAGGTCTTTCGCAATCGATGCAGGTGGGCGGGAAGAAGATCGATCTCTCCTTCCACAATTCGCGCGGTGGTAAAGCATCCGTCGCCAAACTGAATTGCCCTGTCGTTCGCAGCAAGACAATCCTGCTCATGGCCATTGATCAAAAACATGGTCACTCCTTAGTCGTAGCGGGATAGTTTGGCAGGAAGGATCACGGTGGACAAGGGAAGAAAACCGAATAAAAAAGGCCCGACAAGCGGACCTTTTTAAACACTGTGATGGCCAGACGATTTAGATCTTTTTAAAGATCAAAGAACCGTTAGTTCCACCAAAGCCAAAGGAGTTACACAGGGTGTAGTCCAGACCGCTGACCTGACGCGCTTCGTGTGGCACGAAGTCCAGATCGCAACCCTCATCCGGGTTATCCAGGTTAATGGTTGGCGGCACAGCCTGATCGCGCAGTGCAAGGATAGAGTAGATAGATTCTACTGCACCCGCCGCGCCCAACAGGTGACCCGTCATCGATTTGGTTGAGCTGACCATGATACGGCTTGCAGCATCACCAAATACGGATTTAACGGCCTGAGCTTCTGCTTTGTCGCCCGCAGGCGTCGAGGTGCCATGCGCATTAACGTAGCCAATCTGACCTGGCTCGATACCGGCATCGCGAATTGCGTTCACCATGGCCAGCGCAGCACCCGCGCCGTCTTCTGGCGGCGACGTCATGTGGTAGGCATCGCTACTCATACCGAAACCAACGATTTCAGCATAAATTTTCGCGCCGCGTTTTTTCGCATGTTCATACTCTTCGAGTACGATCATGCCTGCACCGTCACCCAGAACAAAACCATCACGGTCTTTATCCCATGGACGACTGGCTGCCTGAGGATTGTCGTTGCGGGTCGACAATGCACGTGCTGCGCCAAAGCCCCCTACGCCCAGCGGCGTACTGGCTTTTTCCGCACCACCTGCGACCATGGCATCCGCATCGCCGTAGGCAATGATACGCGCGGCCTGACCGATGTTATGCACACCAGAGGTACAGGCGGTCGCGATGGAAATGCTTGGGCCACGCAGACCGAACATGATGGTCAAATGACCGGCCACCATGTTAACAATCGTAGACGGAACGAAGAACGGGCTGATCTTGCGCGGGCCACCATTAACCAGAGAGCTATGGTTTTCCTCGATCAGGCCAAGACCACCAATCCCGGAGCCAATAGCGGCGCCAATGCGGGTAGCGTTCTCTTCCGTAATTTCCAGGCCAGAATCTTGCATGGCCTGAACGCCAGCGACAATTCCATATTGAATGAAGGCATCCATCTTGCGCTGTTCTTTGCGCGAGATGATCTCTTCACAGTTAAAATCCTTTACTAAGCCAGCAAATTTCGTTGCATAGGCGCTAGTATCGAAATGGTCGATTAGGCTGATGCCGCTCTGACCGGCAAGGAGAGCTTTCCAGGTGGACTCTACGGTATTGCCGACAGGAGACAACATGCCAAGTCCGGTCACAACTACACGACGCTTAGACACGTATGTCCTCCAGGGAGGGATAAAAAAAGAGTTTCGTGGGACTAAAAAAGATAAAACTCAGGCGGTCGAATGACCGCCTGGAGATGTTCACTTACGCCTGGTGACCGTTGATGTAATCAATGGCAGCCTGAACGGTGGTGATTTTCTCAGCTTCTTCGTCCGGAATCTCAGTATCAAACTCTTCTTCCAGAGCCATTACCAGCTCAACGGTGTCAAGAGAATCTGCGCCCAGATCTTCAACGAAGGAAGCGGAGTTCACAACTTCTTCCTGCTTAACGCCAAGCTGCTCGCCGATAATTTTCTTAACGCGTTCTTCGATAGTGCTCATACTCTTAAATTTCCTATCAAAACTCGCTTTCGCGATGGTTTTCGTAGTGTATAAAATGTTGAAAAATTTGCAACTAAATCCCGGCATGTCTTACCACGATTTTACGTTATTCTGAGGCCATTCGCCCTAATAACGCAAATATTTTTCATCGTGGTTAAACCATATACATCCCGCCGTTGACGTGGAGGGTCTCACCAGTGATGTAACCCGCTTCGTCAGAAGCTAAAAATGCAACCGCGCTGGCGATTTCTTTCGGATCGCCAAGGCGTCCTGCTGGAACAGCCGCCAACGTACCCGCACGCTGATCATCGGTCAGCGCACGCGTCATGTCCGTCTCAATAAAACCCGGAGCAACAACGTTTACAGTAATACCGCGGGACGCAACTTCACGCGCCAGGGCTTTACTGAAACCGATCAGACCCGCTTTCGCCGCAGCGTAGTTAGCCTGACCAGCATTTCCCATGGTACCGACCACAGAACCGATAGTGATAATACGCCCATGACGCTTTTTCATCATAGCTCGCATTACCGCTTTTGACAGACGGAATACAGATGACAGGTTGGTTTCGATGATATCGTCCCACTCAGCATCTTTCATTCGCATCAGCAAGTTGTCGCGAGTGATACCGGCATTATTTACCAGAATATCCACTTCGCCAAATTCTGCGCGAATATTTTCCAGAACAGATTCGATAGATGCAGGATCGGTCACATTCAACATCAGACCTTTACCGTTCGCACCTAAATATTCGCTAATGGCTTGTGCGCCGTTCTCGCTGGTAGCTGTACCAATCACTTTCGCGCCACGCGCAACCAGTGTTTCAGCAATGGCACGGCCAATACCGCGGCTTGCGCCTGTTACCAGTGCGATTTTTCCTTCAAAACTCATGGTATTCCTCTTTTATTGCGAGAGAGCCGCTGACAGGGCTTCCGGCTCGTTAAGCGCCGAGGCAGTCAGGGTGTCAACAATACGTTTTGTCAGACCGGTGAGGACTTTCCCTGGACCGACTTCATAAAGATGCGTAACGCCCTGTGATGCCATAAACTCAACGGTTTTGGTCCACTGAACCGGGCTATAAAGCTGACGAACCAGCGCGTGGCGAATAGCCTCTGGCGCAGTTTCGCATTTCACATCGACGTTATTCACAACGGAAAGGGTCGGTGCGTTAAAGGTGATTTTTTCAAGCTCAACGGCCAGTTTATCGGCAGCAGGCTTCATCAGAGCACAGTGAGACGGCACGCTGACAGGAAGCGGCAGCGCGCGTTTAGCGCCTGCTGCTTTACAGGCGGCACCAGCACGTTCAACCGCTTCTTTATGACCGGCGATAACCACCTGGCCTGGCGAGTTGAAGTTAACCGGTGAAACAACCTGACCTTCAGCGGACTCTTCACAGGCTTTCGCAATCGCCGCGTCATCCAGACCGATGATGGCAGACATCCCGCCCGTGCCTTCTGGCACGGCTTCCTGCATGAATTTGCCCCGCATTTCGACCAGACGTACTGCATCGGCAAAGGCGATGACGCCCGCACAGACCAGCGCAGAGTATTCGCCCAGGCTATGGCCCGCCAGCATCGCAGGTGCTTTACCGCCCTGCTGCTGCCAGACGCGCCACAGCGCGACGGAAGCCGTTAACAATGCAGGCTGAGTTTGCCAGGTTTTGTTCAGCTCTTCTGCCGGACCGTGTTGCGTCAACGCCCAAAGATCGTAACCCAGAGCATCAGAAGCTTCACGGAAAGTCTCTTCCACGATCGGGTAGGTTGCTGCCATGTCTGACAACATCCCAACAGCCTGAGATCCCTGTCCCGGGAAGACGAAAGCAAATTGCGTCATGTTTTAATCCTTATACTAAAAACGAACCAGCGCGGAACCCCAGGTGAAACCGCCACCGAAGGCTTCAAGCAAGACCAGCTGGTCCCGTTTGATTCGCCCATCGCGTACCGCTTCGTCAAACGCGCAGGGTACCGATGCCGCAGAAGTATTGCCGTGACGATCGAGCGTCACCACAACGTTATCCATCGACATGCCTAACTTTTTCGCGGTCGCACTGATGATACGCAGGTTCGCCTGATGCGGAACCAGCCAGTCGAGCGCGGAACGATCGAGGTTATTGGCCGCCAGCGTCTCATCCACAATGTGGGCAAGCTCAGTTACCGCGACCTTAAAGACCTCGTTACCGGCCATTGTCAGGTGGATTGGGTTATCCGGATTAACGCGATCGGCATTTGGCAGCGTTAACAGCTCACCATAGCTACCGTCAGCGTGTAAATGCGTCGAGATGATGCCGGGTTGTTCAGACTGACCCAACAGAACCGCACCCGCGCCGTCACCAAAGATAATAATGGTTCCACGATCGGCAGGATCGCACGTACGAGCCAGAACGTCCGCGCCGATCACCAGAGCATATTTTACCGCACCGGATTTTACGTACATATCTGCGACGCTCAGCGCGTAGGTAAAACCTGCACACGCGGCAGCAACGTCAAACGCCGGACACCCTTTAATGCCCAACATGCCCTGAATCTGGCAGGCAGCGCTTGGAAATGCATGCGTCGCAGAGGTCGTTGCGACAATGATCAGCCCGATCTCTTCTTTATCGACACCGGCCATCTCCAGAGCACGAAGACCCGCTTCGTAGCCCATGGTAGAAACCGTTTCATCTGGCGCGGCGATACGGCGTTCACGGATACCTGTGCGCGTGACAATCCACTCGTCAGATGTATCAACCATTTTTTCCAGATCGGCGTTGGTACGCACTTGTTTTGGCAGATAACTGCCGGTACCTAAAATCTTCGTATACATGTACGCTCAGTCACTTTTTGCTAATACAGATTCCAGGCGAGCGGCAATCCGCTGGGGGACTTGTCGCTGCACCGCCTGCACTGCCTGTTCAATGGCGACGGTAAACGCTCGCTGATTGGCCGCACCATGACTCTTTATCACCGTGCCGCGCAATCCTAACAGACAGGCGCCATTATACTGGTCGGGGTTGAGGTGACTGAATCGCCGCGTCAGGCTTTTTTGTAACCAACGCTTTAAAATAATCAGCCACCAGGACCTTTTTTTCCCTTCTCCCTGCGATTTCAGCAGAGAAAGGAACATCCTTACCACCCCTTCCATCGTTTTTAACGTCACGTTGCCGGTAAAACCATCACATACCAGCACATCCGTTTTTCCGGTCAGCAACTCGTTGGCTTCAAGATATCCAATATAGTTGATCGAGGGGACGGATTTCAGAATTTCCGCCGCCTCGCGAATACTGTCGAGACCTTTGGTCTCTTCTTCACCGATGTTTAATAACGCGACGCGAGGGTTTTTTATCCCGACGACTTCCTCTGCCAGCACCGATCCCATCACGGCGAACTGCGCCAGCATGGTACTGTCACAATCGACGTTAGCGCCCAGGTCGAGCACCACCGTTTTGCCCTTTTGCTGATGAGGCAATACCGTCACCAGCGCCGGACGCTCAATACCCTCAATAGGTTTGAGCAATAATTTAGCCAGCCCCATCAGCGCGCCGGTATTCCCCGCGCTGACGCACGCTTGCGCGCGCCCTTCTTTAACCAGATCCAGCGCGATCCGCATGGACGTTCCGCGGCTGTTACGCACGGCTTGCGATGGCCGGGCATCACTTGCAATAACTGACTGCGCAGGAATAATCTGCAGACGTGAACGTTGTTCGAAGTCAGCTTTTGCGAGTAATGGCGTGATTGCGTCGGGATTACCGACTAAAAGAAGTGTGAGTTGCGAATTAGAATTCAGTGCCTGCAAAGCTGCAGGCACTGTCACGGATGGGCCAAAATCTCCCCCCATGACATCTAACGCCAGGGTTAGACGTGTCAAGGTGTCGTCACTGCCTGGTTTGGTGTTTCCCCAGTTGCCTGGGGAAATCCTCACTAAGCTTCATCACGCTTGCGCGTGATTACTTAGTGATTACCTTGCGGCCACGGTAGAAACCGTCAGCAGTGATGTGGTGACGCAGGTGTTTTTCACCAGAAGTCTTGTCTACAGACAGGCTGGTAACTGCAGTCAGCGCGTCATGGGAACGACGCATGCCACGTTTGGAACGGGTTGGTTTATTCTGTTGTACGGCCATGGACCTTACTCCTCAATTACTTACGCTTTAAGCTGGCTAATACGGCAAATGGATTGGGTTTTTGCGCTTCAACAGGCAATTCCCCAAAGACCATGTCCGCCTCGGACACTTCACAGTGTTCAGAATCATGCACCGGAACTACAGGCAAGGTGAGGATGATTTCATCTTCAACCAATGCAAGCAGATCGATTTCACCGAATTCGTTAACCTCAATCGGCTCATACGCTTCCGGGAGTGCTTCAGCCTGTTCATCAGAACGAACCGGACTGAAACAATATGTTGTGTGGACATGTTGCACAAACGGTTTCCCGCAACGCTGACATTCGAGCGTTACCGTCACCTTTGCATCACCGGTTAAAACGGCAAGGCGCTGGTTGTCGATAGCGAACGACATGGAGCATTCTACATCAGTGTCCACACTGACCACAGATTCGGCGATACGCTCAGCCTGATCGGAAGTATAAATACCTTCGTAATCGAGGCGTTTTTGAGCCGTACGGACCGGATCAAGAGTCAGGGGTAATTTTACCTTTTGCATAGGGCGCGCATATTAACTTTGTAACGTCATAGAGTCAAAGAAAAAGGCAACCTGAGCTGCCTTTTGCCAATTATTCGCACACATTGCGGCCCGTAGTTTAAAATGGCTGGCATCGATACGCTATATCTGGTGATAAAAATATGCCAAATCTTATCCTTGCTTCCACTTCACCCTACCGCCGAATGTTGCTTGAGAAGCTCGGGATCCCGTTTGAATGCGCCGCGCCAGACGCCGACGAAACGCCGCAACCGGCTGAATCGCCTCGTCATCTGGTGCTTCGCCTGGCCAAAGAGAAGGCGCAAAGTCTGGCAACGCGGTATCCCAACCACTTGATTATAGGATCGGACCAGGTGTGTGTCCTGGACGGCGAGATCGCCGGAAAGCCCCACACCGAAGCCAATGCCTGCCAGCAGCTGATGCGCGCCAGAGGCAATATTGTCACCTTTTATACAGGTCTTGCCCTTTACAACTCTGCGACGGGTCACCTGCAAACGGAGTGCGAACCCTTTGATGTTCACTTCCGCCATTTAAGCGAGCAGGAGATAAACGATTACGTGCGCCGGGAACGTCCGCTTGACTGTGCGGGGAGCTTTAAAAGCGAAGGGCTAGGTATCGCACTATTTGAAAAGCTGGACGGGCGCGATCCCAACACGCTGGTGGGGCTCCCGCTGATTGCGCTGTGTCAGATGCTCAGACGTGAGGAGTATAATCCGCTGACGGCGTGAGGGTTCCGCTGCGGTCTGATGCCCTCTCCCACAGGGAGAGGGACCAAGGCAAAATCAGCCGCGCAGAAACGTCAGACACCGTTTGAGCTGATCGTCCAGCGGCGCTTCGATACGCAGCGTTTCACCGGTATTCGGGTGGGTGAACGTCAGGGCTGCCGCATGCAGGAAGAGGCGAGACAGCCCCGAACCCGCCAGTTGTTTATCAAACTCGCGATCGCCGTAGCGGTCGTCAAACGCAATCGGATGCCCGGCATACTGCGTATGCACGCGGATCTGATGGGTACGACCGGTGACCGGGCTGCAGCGTACCAGGGTTGCAAACGCGTAACGCTCCTCTACCTTAAAGCGCGTCTCTGAGGGCTTGCCCTCCTGGTTTACCCGCACGATACGTTCACCGCTTTGCAGGATATTTTTCAGCAACGGCGCCTGCACCACTTTGACGTGCGACTGCCACTGGCCGCGCACCAGCGCCAGATAATCCTTCTGCATCCCTTTTTCGCGCAGCTGTTCATGCAGAGAACGTAGCGCCGAGCGTTTTTTGGCCACCAGCAGCACGCCTGAGGTGTCACGGTCCAGACGATGAACCAGCTCAAGGAATCGCGCGTCGGGACGCAAGGCTCGCAGCCCTTCAATCACGCCAAAGCTCAGACCACTGCCGCCATGGACCGCCGTGCCCGAGGGTTTGTTCAGCACCAGAATGTGGTCGTCTTCATAGAGGATAACGTCACTCAGCGCGGCCACTTTCTGCAGTTTAGGTGACACCCCCTCTTCTTCGCGTTCCGTAACGCGCACGGGAGGTATGCGGATCTGATCGCCCGCTTCCAGTTTGTACTCTGGCTTCACGCGTTTTTTATTCACCCGCACCTCGCCTTTGCGCAAGATGCGATAAATCATACTTTTTGGTACACCTTTTAATTGGGTACGTAAAAAGTTGTCGATTCGTTGCCCCGCTTCGTCATCCGCGATCGCAACCATTTTTACCGATGGAGTCTCTGTTTTCATGGTTGGCGATTCTAAATATCGTCAGCCATTAGCGCCACTCATTTTTCTGTGCTTATATTGAGTTTCATCCCGAGTGCGACACTTTCACGCAATCGATTTGGTGGTTATTAAAGCAATCACCGTATTGAAGTGAAGAAACTGTGAGTAACCGGGTGATAATTGGTAAAAGTCATCTTGCTATAACCCGGTTAGCAGTGGAATAATGAGGTTGTTTTCCGTGTTAAATCTGGGTTTTGTAAGGTTAATGACGGAATAACCCATTTTGTCTGACCGATCATCCACGCAGCAATGGCGTAAGACGTATTGATCTTTCAGACAGTTAGCGGGCTGCGGGTTGCAGTACTTCCCGGTAAATGGAATCTTCTCTGGAGAGTTTTACCCAGGCTGTTCCCCTGATAATTGCGCTGTTTTTCCGTATGAAATACAGGCAACCGACACTCTGCGCCTCTTAAGCGTACGACAACCGTGAGGTTGGCGACGTGAACAGACACGAGGCCATCGGTTCATACCCCGGAAAGCGTCACCTTGCCCGCAGCTTAGTCGTCAATGTAAGAATAATGAGTAAGTTACGATGAAAAGAATGTTAATCAACGCAACTCAGCAAGAAGAGTTGCGTGTCGCCCTTGTGGATGGGCAGCGCCTGTACGATCTGGATATCGAAAGTCCTGGACACGAACAGAAAAAAGCGAACATTTACAAAGGTAAAATCACCCGCATTGAACCCAGCCTTGAGGCCGCATTCGTCGATTACGGCGCTGAACGCCACGGTTTCCTGCCTCTTAAAGAAATTGCCCGCGAATACTTCCCTGCAAACTATAACTCCCATGGTCGTCCAAACATTAAAGATGTGTTGCGCGAAGGCCAGGAAGTCATTGTTCAGATCGATAAAGAAGAGCGTGGCAACAAAGGCGCTGCGCTGACCACCTTTATTAGTCTGGCAGGCAGCTACCTGGTGCTGATGCCAAACAACCCGCGTGCGGGCGGTATCTCCCGTCGTATCGAAGGCGACGATCGTACCGAGCTGAAAGAAGCGCTGGCAAGCCTTGAACTGCCTGATGGCATGGGCTTAATTGTCCGCACCGCAGGGGTTGGCAAATCCGCGGAGGCGCTGCAGTGGGATCTTGGATTCCGTCTGAAGCACTGGGAAGCTATCCAGAAAGCCGCTGAAAACCGTCCGGCTCCCTTCCTGATTCACCAGGAGAGCAACGTTATCGTCCGCGCTTTCCGTGACTATCTGCGTCAGGACATTGGCGAAATTCTGATTGATAACCCGAAAGTGCTTGAGCTGGCTCGCCAGCACATCGCCGCGCTGGGTCGTCCTGATTTCACCAGCAAAATTAAACTGTACACCGGTGAGATCCCGTTGTTCAGCCACTACCAGATTGAATCGCAGATTGAATCCGCCTTCCAGCGTGAAGTGCGTCTTCCTTCCGGCGGCTCCATTGTTATCGACTCCACCGAAGCGCTCACCGCCATCGACATCAACTCCGCACGTGCAACGCGCGGTGGCGATATCGAAGAGACGGCGTTCAACACCAACCTTGAAGCGGCCGATGAAATTGCCCGTCAGCTGCGCCTGCGCGACCTTGGCGGTCTGATCGTTATCGACTTCATCGATATGACTCCGGTGCGCCACCAGCGTGCGGTTGAAAACCGACTGCGTGAGGCGGTTCGTCAGGACCGTGCGCGCATCCAGATCAGCCACATTTCTCGTTTCGGCCTGCTGGAAATGTCCCGTCAGCGTCTTAGCCCGTCTCTGGGTGAATCCAGTCACCACGTTTGCCCACGCTGCTCCGGCACGGGTACCGTACGTGATAACGAATCGCTGTCTCTCTCCATCCTGCGTCTGATTGAAGAAGAAGCGCTGAAAGAGAACACCAAAGAAGTCCACGCGATCGTTCCTGTACCGATTGCCTCTTACCTGCTGAACGAAAAACGTACTGCTGTCAGCGCCGTTGAAGCGCGTCAGGGCGGTGTGCGTTGCATTATCGTGCCAAACGACCAGATGCAAACGCCTCACTACTCCGTACTGCGTGTTCGCAAAGGGGAAGAGACCTCAACGCTGAGCTACCTGCTGCCTAAGCTGCACGAAGAAGAGATGGCGATGCCATCTGATGAAGAGCCCGCTGAGCGCAAACTGCCTGAGCAGCCTGCACTGGCCACCTTCATCATGCCTGAAGCCCCGCCAGAAGTGGCTCAGGAGAAAGTGGCGGCTAAGCCTGCTGCACAGAAAAAGACCGCTGCGGAGAATAAACCTGATTCCGCTGAACCTGGCCTGCTGAGCCGTTTCATCGCTGCGCTGAAAAAGATGTTTGCCGGTGAAGAAGCGAAGCCTGTCGAGCCGGTAGTGGCGCCGAAAGAAGAGAAAAAAGAGCGTCCTCAGGACCGTCGTAAGCGTCAAAACAACCGCCGTGACCGCAACGATCGCAATGAGCGTGGCGATCGCAGCGAGCGTAACGACCGTCGCGACAACCGTTCCGACAATAACGAAGGCCGTGAACCGCGCGAAGACAACCGTCGTAACCGTCGTGAGAAACCACAGCAGAACGTGGAAGATCGCGAAATCCGCCAGCCAGCGGGCGATGAGTCTGACAAGCCGAAACAGCGTGACGAGCAGCAGCCGCGTCGTGAGCGCAACCGCCGCCGCAATGATGATAAACGTCAGGCGCAGCAGGAAGCCAAAACTGTTAACCGCGAAGAGCCGGTCGAGCAGGACGCAGAGCAGGAAGAACGCGTACAGGTCATGCCACGTCGTAAGCCGCGTCAGCTGTCTCAGAAAGTGCGCTATGAATCCGAGCAGACTGACGAGACCGTTATCTCGGTGACTGAACCTGTTGCCGAGGTGGCACAGAACACTCAGGTAGCAAAACGAGACCTGCCTGCGGTTGTCGACACGGCATCCGAACAGGAAGAGACGGCTGAAGCGCGTGACAACAACGGTATGCCGCGTCGTTCTCGCCGTTCCCCACGCCATCTGCGCGTGAGCGGTCAGCGTCGTCGTCGTTATCGTGACGAACGTTACCCAACGCAGTCTGCCATGCCGCTGGCCGTAGCCTGTGCTTCACCAGAAATGGCATCAGGCAAAGTCTGGATCCGTTATCCGGTTGCCCGTCCGCAGGAACAGCAGTCAGAAGAGCTGAACGTTGTGAGCCCGGTGGAGACTGAAACAGCTGAACAACCGACGATTGCACCGATTTCCGCACCTGAAGCGGCTGTCGTTGTCGAAGCTGAAGCAGCGCAAACCGTTGCGGCTGAACAGCCTGCGGTTGAAGCCGTAGACGTTGAAACCACGCATCCGGAAGTGATTGCTGCACCGGTTGATGAGCAACCACAGGTTATCGCTGAAGAAGATACCGCTGTGGCTCAACACATTGTTGAGGAAGCTCAGGCCGCTGCACCGGTTGAAACCGTGACCGCTGAGCCTGTAGAAACCGTGACCGCTGAACCTGTTGTTGAAGCGGAATCCACTCCAGCTGAAACGCCAGCACCAGAAGAGGTTACCCCAGTGACTGACGCGGCGGTTGACGCGCCACAGGCCCCTGTTGTTACCCCGGAACCCGAGGTGAAGCCAGAACCTGTCGCTGTTGTCACGACGCGCAACCGTACTGCTACAGCGCCAATGACGCGTGCGCCTGCGCCGGAGTATCAGCCGGAAGCACCACGTCACAGCAGCTGGGTGCGCCCGACCTTTGATTTCGACGGTAAAGGTGCTGCGGGTGGTCACAGTGCGACCCACCAGGCAACCGCACCGGCAACACGCCCTAACCCGGTTGAGTAAATTCTCAACAAGCTAAAAAGCCGACCCAAGGGTCGGCTTTTTTATTGCCCGCGCACGGGGGGACGCATCCCCGCTATTTGCGGCATGACTTCTCGCATAATCTCCAGAAATCGTCGTAATCGCGCCGGGTAGTAGCGCGACCATGGATAAACCAGATGGACGGGTAGCGGCGCGGGTTGCCAGTGCGGAAGAAGATGCACCAGCCTTCCCTCGCGGATATCCTCCTCCACCGTCCAGGCGGAAACGGCCGCAACGCCCTGGCCGATTAACGCCATACTTCGCGTAACATACAGGCTATCCGTGCTTAAACGGGCCGAAATAGCCACCCTGACCGGTTGCGCGGCGATGCCGTCGTACAGCTCAATATGGCGGCTGTAAAAGGTATTAAGCGCCACCCACGGCAGCGCGCTGAGATCCTCGGGCTTAGTCACGGGCGGAAAACGTTCCAGCAGCTGCGGTGAGGCGACGATGTATCGGGGAACCTCGGCGAGATGCACCGAGACTGTCGCCGGGTCAACGTCGGCACCGACACGGATCGCGCAGTCAATGTTGTCACTCAAAAAGTCGACCGATTTATCGTTCAGCATCCATTCAACGGTGAGTTGCGGATAACGATCCAGAAACCGTGCCAGAGGCGTTAGCAGCTGATCCTGACCAAACGCGTGCGGTGCGCGGACGCGCAGCGTGCCGACGGGTTCATCCTCAGATTGCCCGACCTCGTCCTCCAGCGCCAGCCAGCTGTCGATGACCCGCCTGGCATGCTGATAGCATCGTTCACCGTCATCGGTGAGTTTTGTGGCATGCGTGGTGCGCAGCAATAACCGAACGCCCAGTATGGTTTCAAGCGACTGCAACCGGCGGCTCACCGTCGCCTGCGTGGTCGCGAGCTGACGGGCCGCCGCAGATAACGAACCGGTTTCAACGATACGAACAAATGTTCGCATGAGCTCAACCCTGTCTATACGTTCTTTTTTGTTCATAGACCTCATACCTATACGTCTAACGTATAAGCGTTTTACCACCAGGCTGGCTACCGTCGCAAGCCTTCATCGGGAAAAATAGCCTCACACCAATATTGAGGACTTTCTTATGCACACCGCTACTCAGGTTCACCCCGTCAGCCGCTGGGTTATTTTTATCCTGGCGCTAGGCGCAGGTTTTAGCGTCGCCGCGCTCTATTACGCCCAGCCCCTTTTACCGTTAATGGGCGCCGACCTGCATTTGAGCATTGAGGGGATGGGTCTGGTCCCTACCCTGACTCAGGCGGGCTACGCGCTGGGAATATTGTTCCTGCTTCCGCTGGGGGATCGTCACGACCGTCGTACCTTGATCCTGCTAAAAAGCGCGGCGCTGGCGCTTTTTCTGTTGGGTTGCAGCCTGACCGGTAGCCTCCACTCCCTGCTGATGGTTAGCCTGCTGATGGGGATGGCGGCAACCATGGCGCAAGATATTGTGCCTGCGGCGGCCATTCTGGCCCCTGAGGGTAAACAGGGTAAAACGGTCGGCACCGTGATGACGGGCCTGTTGTTGGGGATTTTACTCTCCCGTACCGTCAGCGGCGTGGTGGGTGACGCATTCGGCTGGCGGGTGATGTATCAACTCGCCGCCGCCAGTATCGCCATGATCGGCGTGCTGTTGTGGGCCGTTTTACCTCGCTTTGCGGCGCACACTACGCTCAGCTACCCTGCCCTGATGCGTTCCATGGAACATTTATGGCGTCGTTATCCGGCTTTGCGTCGTGCCGCACTGGCACAGGGTTTTCTCTCTGTCGCTTTTAGCGCCTTCTGGTCTACGCTTGCGGTCATGCTACTGGAGCGTTTCCACCTGGGCAGCGCCGTGGCCGGAGGATACGGCATTGCGGGTGCTGCGGGGGCCCTCGCGGCACCGCTGGCCGGCGGGCTTGCCGATAAATTGGGCGCAGGAAAAGTCACACAGCTGGGTGCCGTGCTGGTTACCGTTTCCTTCGCGATGATGTTCCTGATGCCTGCATTAGGCGTTCAGGGCCAGCTTATCCTGATTGCTTTGTCTGCCATAGGCTTCGATCTCGGCCTGCAGTCGAGTCTGGTGGCGCATCAAAATCTGGTGTACAGCCTGGAACCTCAGGCGCGGGGCCGCCTTAACGCGCTGTTGTTTACGGTAATCTTTATCGGTATGGCGCTGGGCTCGGCCCTCGGCAGCCAGTTATATACCCTGGCGGGCTGGACGGGCGTAGTGGCACTGGCCACTGCCTGCGGCGGTATCGCCTTCCTGATTCGTCTTAGTGAAAGTGCTCGCGTTAACCGTGTGGAACTGCAGTCCCGCTAAAAAAAAAGCCCAATCCGCATAACGGATTGGGCAGACAAAACATATCCAGTTTCAAGACATGTTCTAAAGGTCAAAAATTATCGGTTCAGCTGGAAGAGTGACATACCCTGCATATCGCTGAATGCTTTGTAAGACGCCTGAAGGGCGGCCTGCTGCATAGTGTAAGACGAAATCGCTGCGTTCCAGTCCACATCAACCAGATCGCTCATCTGCTTGGTCTGACCCAGTGCCCGATCGTTTCCAAGGTTATCGAGCTTTTCGAGTTCATTCAGCTTTGTCCCCACATCAGCCACCACCGTAAGGACGTTATTTTGCGTATTTGTGATTCCGGTCTGTGCGTCGGACAAGACTTTGCCCAGCGCATCTGCCGCAGCAGAGTCAGTATCGACGGGCACTTTAAGCGCTTTAATCACCGCATCCAGGTTCTTGAACACATTGGTCTCACCGTATCCACCGCCAGCGACTTCTTTAGCGTTACTGGTAATACCTTCAAAAATCTGCGCGCCCGTGTGGCTGATGACCAGATTACGCGCGGTGTCGACCTGCTGCGAAATCGGCTCAGCGCCACCTTTATAAGCGCCGGTCACAGCATCGAAAGGAGGCTCTTCAGTTTTGAAACCCGCAAAAATAAAGCGGCCGTTTCCATCCGCCGTGTTTGCAAGATTCATCATCTGATCGCGAATACCCTGTAAATCGCTCGCCAAAGAGAGACGATCGTCATCGCTTAACGTCGCGTTGCCAGCATAGACCAATTTCTCTTTAGCGCTGGTTATCGCTGCGGTGACCTGACCCAGGACATTATCCTCTAACGAGACTTTTTGCGTGGCAAAGGATCTTGCCAGGGCAAACTGGCTGTTTTGAGACTGAGACTGCGAAAGAACAATAGCCTGCGATGCCGCGATAGGATCGTCCGACGGGCGATTAACACGCTTACCGGTCGACATTTGTTCTCCATAACCAAGCCATTTACTCTGGGAGTCGGTGATCCCACGCATGTTTTGGTCGTACATCATCTGGGTGCTAATACGCATTGTTCACCTCAGCCTTAGCGAATATTAATCAGTGCATCAAAGAGCGTGCTGGCAGTTTGTAACACCTGCGCATTGGCAAGGTAATACTGCTGATAGCGCTGCAAATTACCGTACTCTTCGTCGAGGTTAACCCCGGAAATGGACTGCTGCTGTTTGGTTAACTGCGTAGCCACATTGGCTTTCGTTTCGCTGCTGGTCTTAAGTGAAGCAGTGGTACTTCCCACTGTACTGACCAGAGACGCATAAGCATCATTGAAGGATTTGTTTCCGCCAACAATTTTGCTGTTTTGCAGGTCCAGCAGTTTTTGTCCGTTACGGTTGTCACTCTCGCCACTACCGCTTGTCGATGACATAGCCAGTTTGGACTCATCTTTAAACTTGAGCCCCATACCGACGATAACATCGGACACTGGCTTCACGATGAAACTGTCTTTGTTATTCGCGTTGCCGCTCACGTTGATAGTGAGGCCATCGAACGACATATTTCCGCTCGCATCCGGACTCATCGTAAAGCTTGTTTTGTCCGATGTGCGGGTGACGGTCCAGTCGGTTCCGTTAAACTGCAGCTTGTAATCCGTTGCCTGAACTTTGGTGCTGTCCGCCACAGAGGCTGTCATGGCGGCGGTGCCTGAGTTTTTACCGTTGGACAAAACAGAAGGCAAACCAAAGTCGAACAGCTTACCCCCTGTATCGCCGTTAGCATCAAAACCGGCCTCATGCTGCTTATTCATCGCATCCGCAAAGGCTAAAGCCATTTGGTTCAGGTTATTACGGGCTTTATCCAGGTCTTCTGAGCGGAAGGTGAGTAACCCACCGAGCGTACCGGTCGTGATCAGCTTCTCAGGAATTTCAATATTGCCGGACACGTCATCGACATAGGCAAGCGTCGTACGCGTAGGATCTGCGCTCGATTTCACCGCGGCCAGTTGGTTCGCTTTGCTTCCCTGTACCAGGCTGTAACCCGTGCCAAAAGAGACGTTATAGGTGCCGCTATCCTGAACAGAAACTTCTACACCGACGATTTTGTTCAGTTCGCTGACCAGTTGATCGCGCTGGTCGAGCAGATCGTTAGGCGACGAACCCGCACCGACCCCCGTCAGACGGGAGATCTGATCGTTCAGATTGGCAATCTGCTTAGCGTAGTTATTAATTTGATCGACATTGGCAGAAATCGCGGTATTCACCTGTGAATCCTGGTCGCGCAGGTACTGATCGTTCGTTTTGAACTGATTGACCAGACCATCCGCTTTCCCCAGCACCGTCTGGCGCGCCGCAGGATCTTCTGCGTTGCTGACCAGCGTTTGCAGACTCTTAAAGAAATCCTGCAGCGTGGTGGAGAGGGAGTTAGTGGTATCAGACAGGACGTCGTCAATTTTCGACATCTGCTGATAACGCGTTGTCAGGCCGGCGCTCTGGTTCTGCGCGGCACGAAGCTGGTTGGTGATAAACGCGTCGTACTCACGCTGCACGCCTGAGACATAAACGCCGTTGCCGACCCAGCCACCGCCTGTCAACGTACTGTTCGACGCACCCAGCACCGTGGTCTGGCGCGTGTAGCCCGCCACGTTATAGCTTGAAATGTTGTTACTGACTGTATTCAGTGCCGCCTGTGCCGCACCGAGGCCACTCATGGCGCTGTTAATCAAACTGGACATTGAGGTTCCTTGTAAACTTTCAGACACGAGTCCTGATAGGAATTATCGACAGCGGCGGCATAAACTTGAGCCTTTAGAACAGATTTTCGATGTCGTTGCTGTAAGCCTTGCTGACTTTCTCACCCATGGCTTTAAGTTGCTGAATCATGGAGGTGAGTTTGCGGGCATACTGTGGATCGGTCGCGTAGCCCGCATTCTGCAATGCCTGTGCCCCCTGCTCTGCGGTGGCCGCCTGCGTCACCGCCGTATAGCGCGGATTGCGGCTCAGCAGCCCCACGTAATCTGACAACGCTTCCAGATATGAACTGTACACGCGGAATTTGGCCTTCACCTTCACCGCCGCACCGTTTTCATATTCCGTTGTGGTGATTTCAGTGGTTGGCCCCTTCCAGCTCGACGATGCCTTCACGCCAAAGATGTTAAAGCTCGGCTCGCCGTTTTCACGCCGAATCTGACGCTGGCCCCAGCCAGATTCCAGCGCTGCCTGTGCCAAAATCAGATGATGAGGTACGCCACTTTGTTCACTGGCAAGACGCGCAGGCAGTGAAAGCTGTGCGAGAAAATCTTTGCTGTCGCCCGATAAAGGTTCATCCGACGTAGCCGCCGGTTTCGGCACGGCTTTACGCACCATCTGGGTCAACGCCTGATTTTGATAGCTGGTCACCGTTTCCAGATCGAACTTCATCGGAACCTGGCGCGGCTGCTCTTCAGGCGCAACGCCCTGGGCGGCCTGCATCTGCTTCACAATCATATCGGCAAGCCCCAGACCCTTACCGGAAGTCATCTGCTGCGCAATTTGCTGATCGTACATGCTGGTATACAGACGCGTTGAATCGCTGCTGAACATGCCATCTTTGGGCAAGGCTTCACGCATGCTTTTCAACATCATCTGCACAAACATCCCTTCCACCTGGCGGGCGACCGGGCGGAGATTCGCCGCCGGGTCCGTGCCTGCCTTGGTTTTCAGTTCATTCAGCGACTGCGCATCCCACGCCGCGCTTGTCATCAGCTTGCTATCACCCAGCATCAGATGATTTCCAGTTTGGCGCGCAGACAGCCTGCACTCTGCATGGATTGCAGGATGGACATCAAATCCATCGGCGTGGCGCCCAGCGCGTTCAGGGCCCGAACCACGTTGTTCAGATTGGCGCTGGAACGCACGCTCTGCAGCGAGCCTCCGCTCTGACGCAGATCGATTTGCGTCTGCGGCGTGACCACCGTCTGCCCACCGCCAAACGGCGTGTCCGGCTGGCTGACGTTCGCAGAACGGTTGACGCTGATGGAGAGATTCCCCTGCGCCACGGCACAGCTGTCCAGCGTGACTTCGCGATTCATGACCACCGAGCCGGTACGCGAGTTGATAATCACCTTCGCGTCCTGCAGCGGGACGTTTACTTCCATATTCTGAATATCCGCCAGCATACGCACCTGGTTGCTGCCGCCGCTGGAGGTCTGAATCTGCACGGTACGCGCATCCAGCGCCGTGGCGCTGCCAAATCCACGGCTGCGGTTGATGGTGTCGGCAATCTGCTGCGCCATGGTGAAATCTTCATTATTCAGCTGCAGGTTGATGGTATTGCCTGCGCCAAACTGGGTCGGAAGTTCACGTTCGATAATAGCGCCGTTGGTAATGCGCCCGCCGTTCAGCTGGTTAACCTGCACGCTGCTGCCACCCGCCGACGCGCCCGCGCCACCGACCAGGATATTCCCCTGGGCCAGCGCGTAAACCTGACTGTCGACCCCTTTCAGCGGGGTCATCAGCAAGGTGCCGCCCCGCAGGCTTTTGGCGTTACCCATTGAGGAGACCACAACATCGATAGTCTGCCCCTGGCGCGAAAAGGCCGGATAGGACGCGGTTACCATCACCGCCGCCACGTTCTTGAGCTGCATGTTCGTCCCCGTCGGGACGGTGATCCCGAGCTGGGACAGCATGTTGTTCAGGCTTTGAGTGGTAAACGGCGTCTGCGTGGTCTGGTCACCGGTACCGTCCAGGCCCACCACCAGGCCGTAGCCGATTAAGGAGTTTTCTCGTACGCCCTGTACGCTGGTGAGATCGCGAATACGGTCGGCCTGGGCGAATGTCGCCACCAGGGCCAACGCGACTGCGAAGAGGGATTTAAACATAGGTCACCTCGCTTACATCGGCGATAAGTTAAGGAAGAAGCGTTGCAGCCAGCCCATATTCTGCGCTTCATTGATGTAGCCGTTACCGACATACTCGATGCGCGCATCCGCCACCTGGGTGGACGGTACGGTGTTGGTGCCACTGATCGTGCGTGGGTTAACCACACCCGAGAAGCGGATGAATTCAGTGCCCTGATTGATGGCAATCTGTTTTTCACCCACGACGTGTAAGTTGCCGTTAACCAGAACCTGGTCAACCGTCACCGTCAGCGTGCCGCTAAAGGTGTTGCTGGCGTTGGCGCCGCCTTTGCCATTAAAGCTATTGCCGCCGGAGGCTTCCACATCCGCACGGGCATTGCCAAAGAGGCCTTGCAGATAGCGCGGCACGGTATCAAAGCCAAAGTTGGTCTTGCCATCGCGGCTGGCATTTGCAGAAGAGCTCTTGCTGGCGCTCACGTTTTCCTGCAGCACGATGGTTAATGTATCGCCAATATTACGTGGACGGCGATCTTCAAACAGCGGTTGATAGCCATAGTTGATTGGCTGCGCGGTCTGGAAAATAGAACCATTCACCACGGGCGCCGGGCCGGGAATGGGTTGGGCGGAAGTCGCACCCTGCACCAGAGGTTTTGACGGGATCAGGGCGCAACCACTCAGGGTTACAGCCAGGACAGTCACTATCGGATAACGAATCGCCGCGTGTTTTTGCATTGCCTTCATCTTCGAAAACAGGGAGCCGGCGCAGCGTTTACCGCGCCGGGCTACACCTTAAAGTTGCGTCAGTTTCTGCAGCATCTGGTCGGTCGTCGAGACTGCTTTACTGTTAATTTCATACGCGCGTTGAACCTGGATCATGTTGACCAGTTCTTCCGCGACGTTGACGTTCGAGGTTTCAACATACCCCTGATACAGCAGACCTGAACCGTTCAGACCCGGCGTGCTCTCGTTCGGCGCGCCGGAAGACTGCGTTTCGGTGTACAGGTTCTCACCAATGCTTTCCAGACCGGTGTCGTTCATGAAGGTGGTCAGGTTCAGCTGTCCAACCTGAACAGGAGCAGCCTGCCCCTGCTGCGTCACGCTCACCACACCATCACGGCCGATGGTAATACTCAGCGCGTTCGCCGGGATGGTGATCGCAGGCTGCACCTGGAAACCACCCGCCGTTACCAGCTGACCATTTTGATCCACCTGGAAAGAGCCATCACGGGTATAGGCAGAGGTACCATCCGGTAACTGTACCTGGAAAAAGCCCTGACCCTTGATCGCCACGTCTTTGCTGTTGTTGGTCTGAGACAGGTTACCCTGGCTGTGCAGACGTTCAGTCGCAACAGGACGGACACCGGTACCAATCTGCAGGCCGGACGGCAGCGTCGTCTGTTCGGACGACTGTGCACCAGGCTGACGGATGGTCTGGTAAAGTAAATCTTCAAAAACGGCACGCTGACGTTTGAAACCATTGGTGCTGACGTTCGCCAGGTTGTTGGCGATAACGTCCATATTGGTTTGCTGCGCGTCGAGACCCGTTTTCGCAATCCATAAAGAACTGATCATATTTAGCCCTGTTAACTCATAGACAGCAGTTGGTTAGCCTTGCCTGCGTTTTCATTAACGCTGCTGATAACCTTCATCTGCATTTCAAACCGACGGGCGCTGGCGATCATGTCGGTCATCGCTTCGACCGGCTTGACGTTACTGCCCTCAAGCACGCCGGACATCACACGGATGCTCGGATCGGCCTGCAAGGCTGCGCCTCGGGTGGCCTGTGCGGCCGGCGTCAAACGGAACATTCCGTCATCGCCACGCATCACCTCTTTGCCGTCTGCCTTTACCAGCTTCAGGCGGCCCACAGGGGCGATGGTATTCGCCGGATCGCCCGGATTGAGAGCAGAGATGGTGCCGTCGGCGGCAATGGTAACTTCCGAGCCTTCCGGCACGGCAATCGGCCCTGCTTCACCAATCACAGGATGACCCTGAATCGTCAGCTGGCCTGCGGCATCAACCTGAATGTTGCCGTTACGGGTATAACCTTCTGAACCGTCGGCCGTTTGCACCGCCAGCCAGCCATCCTGTTGCAGCGCAACGTCTAGCGGACGAGAGGTATAATCCATCTGACCCGGCGTCATGTCGGCGCCCGGCGTTGAGGCAACAACCAGCGTACGCGTCGGCAACGTCAGCCCTTCCACCGGCACCGCCCGCAGCGCATTTAACTGCGCGCGAAAGCCCGGCGTGGAGGCGTTCGCCAGGTTACTGGCCGTCACTGCCTGCTGATTCATCGTCTGGCTGGCAGCGCCCATTGCGGTATATATTGCGTGATCCATTACATCATCCCGTTAGACGGTTAGCGCAGGTTGACCAGCGTGTTGAGGATCTGATCCTGGGTTTTGATGGTCTGCGCGTTTGACTGATAGTTACGCTGCGCAACAATCATGTTGACCAGTTCTTTACTCAAATCCACGTTTGAGGCTTCCAGCGCGCCGTTGGTCAGGGTACCGAAGTTACCGGAACCTGCTGTGCCTAACAGCGCCACGCCGGAGGACTGCGTTGGAGACCAGACGTTGTTCCCTTCTGATTTCAGACCTTCGTTATTCGCGAAGTTTGCCAGCACGATCTGCCCCAGAACCTGCTCCTGCTCGTTAGAGTAGTTACCGACAACGGTGCCATCATCGTTAATCTGGTAGCTCACCAGATCGCCCGGCTTGTAACCGTTCTGGTTAGTGGCCACGATGTTGTTCGCACCGGTGTTCTGCTGCATGGAGTTGGCGAAGCTCATCGCGAAGGTTGCCGGGGTCGCGCCAGGAATGGTGCCTGTCGTGATATTGATATTCCCGCCACCGGTCAGCACGCCGCTCGGATTGAAGGTTAAGGTGGTCGCCAGCGCTGGGGTGCTTCCCGCCACGCTGCCATCCTGGGAATACACTTTCCAGGAGTTCGCCGGGGTCGCATCTTTGACGTAGAACAGGTTCATGTTGTGCGCATTACCCTGGCTATCAAAGACCGTCACCGTCCCTTTCTTGTTGTAGGAATCCGGGTTGGTGGCATCAAACGCAACGGTCGGTGCAGTATCGGTAGAGTTCAGGTTGATCTGCTGGGTCGCGGTGGTGGTCGATTTCGCCGCCATCAGCGTGGTCGGAATAGTAATGGCCTGCGGGTTAGCGCCCGTCTGAACCGTTGGCGGCGTGCCCGCTACCGGATAGCCGGTCAACTGCAGACCCTGCATGTTCACCAGGTTACGGTTTTCATCCAGCTTGAACTGGCCATTACGGCTGTAAAAAACAGACCCGTTGGCGTCCACCATACGGAAGAAACCATTCTGGCTGATGGCCACGTCCAGACCACGTCCGGTATTGGTCGTGGTGCCGTCAGTGAAGTCCTGAGTGATGCCGGCGACTTTAACACCGAGGCCCACTTTGGAACCGGCAAACATATCTGCGAATGAGGCAGAACCGGATTTAAAACCATAGGTCGCGGAGTTGGCGATGTTGTTGCCAATGACGTCCAGGTTGGTGGCCGCAGCATTCAGGCCGCTGACCGCTTGAGAAAAGGCCATGACTTACTCCTGATAAGTATTAGGGCTTAAATAATCTGCCGAACTTCGTTGAGTGTGGTGGTACCAGAGGTACCTAAATCCAGTTTGTTGCCGTCACTGCTCTTAATGACGCCCTGGACCAGACCAAACTGCAGAGGCTGTGCCACCAGTTGGGTCGACCCATTGCTGGCCGCGATGGCCACTTTGTAAGAACCGTTGGGTGCCGTCGTGCCATCCGTCAGCGAACCATCCCAGGTAAAGGTATGAACGCCCGCCGCCAGCGAACCGATATCAATGGTGCGCACGACAACGCCGTCTTTGTTGGTGATGGTGGCGGTCACTTTATCCGCAGGCTGTTGCAGCTCAACGCCAAACGGCGTGGTGCTGGTGGTGGTTGAGCCTTCGGTAGTATTGGTCCCGGCAAGAATGGTGGTGCCCGGGATCATGACGCCATGACCAATCAGGTTTGCCGCCTGCAAAGACTGGCTGTTATCGATTTGACCGGAGACGGAACCGAGCGTGGTATTAAGTTTCTCAATGCCGCTAACGGTACTGATCTGCGCAAGCTGCGTGGTCAGTTCGTTATTTTGCATCGGGTTGGTTGGGTCCTGATTTTTGAGCTGCGCGACCAGGAGCGTCAGAAAACTGCCCTGCAGATCGGATGCGCTATTGCCCGTCAGTGAACTGGAGCCGGTTGCGCTACGGGGACCATTGACGCCGGAGTTGGTCGGGTCATTCACATTTACGGCGATGGACATACGTGTCTCCTTTACTGGCCGAGAGTGAGCGTTTTGAGCATCATGCTCTTCACGGTATTAAGCACTTCGACGTTAGCCTGGTAGCTGCGGGAGGCAGACATGGTGTTCACCATTTCCCCCACCACGTCGACGTTTGGCATCTTGACGTAACCACTGGCATCCGCCAGAGGGTTTCCAGGCTCGTACACCAGTTTGTCTGGCGCCTGGCTCTCTATCACATCGGAGACTTTCACGCCGCCGGTTGCCGCGCCCGGCGCAGCATCGACCTGAAAGACCACCTGTTTTGCCCGATATGGCTGACCGTCGGGTCCCGTCACGCTATCGGCGTTCGCCATGTTACTGGCAGCGACGTTCAAACGCTGAGACTGCGCGGTGAGCGCGGAACCGGCGATATCAAAAATATTTAATAAGGCCATGAATTAGTTGCCCCCCTGCAGAACGGTCTGCATCCCTTTAATCTGTCCGCCAAGAACGGTTAAACCCACCTGGTATTTCAGGCTGTTATCGGCAAACTGTGTACGTTCCCGGTCCATATCGACGGTGTTGCCGTCCAAAGAGGGCTGATCGGGAATACGGTAAAGTAAATCGGTAGACGGCGCAGTCATCGCCTGAGCAGGAATATGGCGTGCGGACGTCAGCGCAAGGGCGACACCGGTCCCTTCTGCCCGACCACGCTCCATCACTTTTTTAAGCTCACTGGAAAAATCAATATCGCGCGCCTGATACCCGGGGGTGTCCGCGTTCGCAATATTGGCGGCCAAAATCTCCTGACGCTGAGCGCGCAGATTCAGGGCTTCCTGCTGAAAACGTAGTGCGGCGTCGAGTTTATCGAGCATGTCTCCTCCGCTGATGGCAAAATTTCAGTTCATAGCTTAAATCTCAACCCGTATCCCTTATCGACGGAATAAGCGCAAAATGGGTCGCTATTTATTGCGTTGATGAGAAACCACTGCGGGTAGAATCCTGTTAAATCCAGGAACCGTGGGAATTTGCGATGCTGACGTTCAAAAGTGGCCTTGCCGCAACCATTCTGCTTTTAAGCCCTCTTGCCATGGCGCAGGATCTTAATGCACAGTTGACGGCCTTTTTTGCCGAACGGCTGGCGGGCTTTAGCGATGAAGTAGTGGTCACTGTACGCACGCCGCCGAATCTGCTGCCCAGCTGTGAGCAGCCGTCATTCAGCGTCAGTGGCAATGCAAAGCTGTGGGGTAATGTCAGCGTGCAGACGCGTTGCCCTAATGAGAAACGGTTTTTACAGGTAATGGTTCAGGCAACCGGCAATTACGTCGTCGCCGCGCAGTCCATTGCCCGTGGCAGCGTGTTACAGCCGGGGAGCGTGACGCTGAAGCGTGGTCGTCTCGATCAGTTGCCTCCGCGTACGATGCTTGAAATTGACCAGGCGCAAGACGCCGTCAGTCTGCGCGATCTGGTGCCGGGACAAGCGGTTCAGCTCTCCATGTTGCGTAAGGCCTGGCGAATTAAAGCCGGGCAGCGGGTGATGGTGATCGCGAACGGAGACGGCTTTAGCGTCAATGGCGAAGGCAAAGCACTGAACAACGCCGCGGTGGCGCAAAATGCCCGCGTGCGGATGGCTTCAGGCCAGGTGGTCAGCGGCGTGGTGGGTTCTGATGGGAATATTCTGATTAACCTATAATCTTTTTAAAGATTTTGCGGCGGCTGCCGATACATAATTAACAAATGAAGATGTCAGGCGCCAACGCCGCGAACCCTCGATGAGGACAACACCATGAGCATTGATCGTACATCGCCCTTAAAACCGGTAAGTACTGTACAACCTCGCGAAACGAACGACACGCCCACGCCAAAAGCGCGTCTGGAGAAATCGTCTACAGCGAACAGCACCAGCGTCACGCTGAGCGATGCGCAGTCAAAACTGATGCAGCCTGGCACTAACGATATCAACATGGAACGTGTTGAGGCGTTAAAAAGTGCTATTCGTAACGGCGAGCTGAAAATGGATACCAGCAAGATTGCGGACGCGCTGATCCAGGAAGCACAGAGTTTCTTACAGAGTAAATAACCGAATGAGTCGACTGTCAGAAATACTGGATCAAATGACGGTAGTCCTGAACGACCTGAAAACGGTGATGGATGCCGAACAACAGCAGCTGTCCGCCGGGCATATCAGCGGCAGTGCTTTGCAGCGCATTACAGAAGAGAAAAGCTCACTGCTTGCCACTCTGGATTATCTGGAGAAGCAGCGCCGTGCGGAGCAAGATCCGCACCGTAGCGCCAATGACGATATCATCGAGCGCTGGCAGACCATCACTGACAAAACGCAGCATCTTCGCGACCTCAACCAGCACAATGGCTGGCTGCTGGAAGGACAGATTGAGCGTAATCAGCAGGCTCTGGAGGTGTTAAAACCCCATCAGGAACCAGGCTTGTACGGTGCGAACGGACAGACTGCCAGCTCACGCGCGGGCGGGAAAAAGATTTCAATATAATCGCCAGGCGATTATGACGGCGGGGAGCACCGAAGGGTGACTCCCCTTTCGTTGTTTACACCGTACGGCGGGTAAACTCTTTGACCTTAAAGCCCAGCAGGGCCAGCGTGGCAAAGTAGGCAACAATCCCCACCGCCACCACGGCCATTAACCGCATCAGACGATACGCCATCGTGCCTTGCGACCATTCCGGCATGATGTGCATCATCCCCACCAGCGCCGCAGCCATGACCAAAACCGCAATCACCAGACGCACTAAAAAGCGGCTCCAGCCCGGCTGTGGCGTGAAGATATCCTGTTTGCGGAGCTGCCAGTACAGCAGCCCGGCATTCATACAGGCCCCCAGACCAATCGACAGCGACAACCCGGCGTGCTTCAACGGGCCGATAAACGCCAGGTTCATCAGCTGAGTCATGATGAGCGTGGCGATGGCGATTTTGACCGGGGTTTTAATATCCTGACGCGAATAGAATCCGGGTGCCAGAACCTTCACCACGATAAGCCCCATTAACCCGACTGAATAGGCGACCAGCGCACGCTGGGTCATAGCAGCATCAAAGGCGGTGAACTTGCCGTACTGGAACAGTGAAACCGTCAGCGGTTTCGCCAGGATCCCCAACGCCACGGCGCTTGGCAACGCCAGCAGGAAACAGAGACGCAGGCCCCAGTCCATCAGTCGGCAATACTCATCATGGTTACCGCTGGCGAAGCTGCGTGAAAGCGACGGCAGCAAAATAGTGCCCAGCGCCACCCCCAGCACACCCGACGGGAACTCCATCAGGCGGTCGGCATAATACATCCAGGAGACCGAGCCAGAGACCAGAAACGAGGCGAAAATGGTGTTGATAATGAGCGAAATCTGGCTGACGGAGACCCCAAGGATCGCCGGTCCCATCTGCTTAATCACCCGCATCGCACCCGCATCACGGAAGTTAATACGCGGCAGCACCAGCATGCCAATCTTTTTCAGGTGCGGCAGTTGATAGGCCAGCTGCAGGATACCGCCGACGGTGACCGCCCAGGCCAGCGCCAGAACCGGAGGATGAAAGTGCGGGGCGGCGAAGAGCGCAAAACCAATCATGCTGACGTTAAGGAAGGTGGGCGCAAACGCCGGAACCGAGAAGCGATTCCAGGTGTTCAGAATCGCCCCCACCAGCGAGGCCAGCGAAATCAGCAGAATATAAGGAAAGGTAATTCGCAAAAGCTGGGTGGTGAGGGTAAATTTATCCGCGGTGTCCGCAAACCCGGGCGCGGTCACCATGATAACCCACGGCGCCGCAAGCATGCCCACCACGGTCACTATCGCCAGGGCCAGCGTCAGCAACCCCGAGACATAGGAAACGAAGACGCGCGTCGCATCTTCGCCCTGTTTACTTTTATATTCCGCCAGGATGGGGACGAACGCCTGAGAGAACGCGCCCTCAGCAAAAATACGACGCAGCAGGTTTGGCAATTTAAACGCGACGAAAAAGGCATCCGTCGCCATACCTGCCCCAAACACTCTTGCCACAATTGCGTCGCGTGCAAAACCCAGCACGCGAGAAAACATGGTCATCGAGCTGACGGCCGCCAGCGATTTTAATAAGTTCATTAACGTGAATTTCCACTACCACACGGCAAAACGCCTGCAATGCAGGCGTTGAAAGAAGCGCTTAGTCTACCCATATTTAAACGAATTACTATCGGCAGATGTTACCGCATTTTATTCGCTCATCGCATCGCGCCACAGCTTCTCTACGATGCGTTGGGCCAGGATAGCCTGCTCGCCTGCGGTTTCCGGAACCGTCTGATTTTGCACGCACTCGATGAAGTGACGCGCACATCCGGCAAACCCACGCTGTTCGAGGGTGCTTTGCCAGCCAGGCACGGGACGCGTCAGAAGTCCGCTGCCTTTTTCCTCACGCCATTCCCGCATATCCGTAACGTCATACAGTCCACCGTCGGTGACCGCCTGCACGGCTTCTCGCTGGCTGCCAGCACGACGGTGCATGCTGGTCGTCACCTGTACGTTTTCCACGCTAAAGTGGTGCTCGGCATAGACCATCTCGCCCTGCTCGTTCGTTTGCAGCGTGCCGCTTTTTAACTGAGCACTGCCGCCTGCAAGCCAGAGCGCGGTGTCGACCACATGCAGATAGTCATCCAGCAGCGTAAAGCGCAAATCCCCCGGACCGACGCTGTCGGTACGATGTTTGTCCATTCGCAGCGAGGCCGCAGCGCCGAGTTGGGCCTTCAGGTCCTGATAGAGCGGCGCAAAACGACGGTTAAACCCGACCATGAGCGTCAGGTTTTTACGGGCCGCCAGCTCGATAAGCCGCTCCGCATCCTGCACGTTTTCAGCCAGCGGCTTGTCCACGCAGACATGGACGCCGGCATTTAAGAGCGCCGTAACCACCTGGTAATGGGACGCCGTTGAGGTATGCACAAATACCGCATCACATTCGCGCGCCAGGTCGAGCAGCGAGGCCGCATAAGGCATACGCCAGGTTTCACAGATGCGCAGTGCTTTTGCGCGCGTTGGGGACCAGGCACCTGCCAGCGTCCAGTCGGTAGCGGCGCTTAGCACCGGGAGCCATGCCTTTTGCGCAATGCCGCCAAGCCCGACCACGCCAATACGTAAATTTGTCATCCGTTACTCTCCTGAGTGGGCCAGCAATGAATCCAGCCGTTGTTTTAATTCAGCCACTTCGTTTTCCAGCGCCTCAACACGCGCGGCAAGCGATTCATCTTCGACTGGCGACAGCGCTTCTGCCACGTTAACCAACGTTTCAACGTCGCCGCTGAACAGATGCATATAACGGCTTTCGCGTTTGCCTGGCTCCCGCGCCAGACGCAGGACAAATGGACCATCTTCACGCGCGGCCAGCGTCTCCAGGGTGCGCTCCACGTCCTGCACATCGCTAAATTCATGCATTCGGGAGGCGCGTGAGCGCAGTTCGCCCGGCGTTTGTGCCCCGCGTAACAAAAGCGTGGTGATAACGGCCACCTCCGCAGAATTGAGCTTTAAATCGCCAAACTCAGAATTGCAGAAGCGTTGTTCATATTTGGTGACGCGGTTGCCAAACCCGCTTACCGTGCGTAAATAGTGGCGTTTTACCAGGGCGTCGAGCTGATCCTGCACCTCGTGCTCGCTCAAATTCATGACCGGTTCACGGTTGGTTTTTTGGTTGCAGGCCATCGTCACCGCGTTGACTGAAAGCGGATATTGTTCCGGCGTGGTGACCTGCTTTTCCAGCAGACACCCCACTACCCGCGCTTCGGTCGCGGTTAATTGATAGTTCATGCAGTTTCCTTAGCGCCCTGCGCTCCAGTCTTTGGTGGTTAATGCCGTCAGCACGTGGTCACGCCATTCGCCGTCAATAAGCAGATAATCTTTTGCATAGCCCTCTTTCTGAAATCCCAGACGAGCCAGTAGCCCTCCGCTGCGCTGATTATGCGGCATATAGTTGGCCATAATGCGATGAATATGCTGGGTGCGCTGCATATAGCGGATCGCCGCGGTGAGCGCCTCAAACATCAGTCCCTGCCCCTGCCACTTCTGCCCGATGGAGTAACCCAGATAACAGGCGTGAAACGAGCCGCGCACCACGTTGGAAAAATTGGCGATACCGATAATCTCTTTTTCCTCCGGGTCCAGAAGCGCAAAATAGAACGCGGTGCCCTGTTTATGAAATTCTGCAATCATGCTCAGGCGTGCCTGCCAGCCTGAGGGATAACAGTGGCTCTCATCCCGTACGGGCTCCCAGGGCTTTAAAAACTGGCGATTTTCAGCGTAATAATCCGCCAGCCGCCAGGCATCACGCTCATGCACCAGACGAACAACCAGTCTGTCTGTTGTCAGACGTACTTTTGGCACGTTACTGCGATAGCCAAACATCGATACGACTCCTTCCCGTCACTTCATCTCTGCCCGTTAGCTTTACTATACCTGCGCCTTTCGCTTCTGTGAAAACAGTGACATACCCTTTTTTACTGGATTCACACATTTTGATTAAAAAGCTGAATCAAACCACGTTCTTGATAAAAAAATATTGTCGCGGGCGGTGTAGGAAAAAAGAAGCTAACACCGCAGAATATTAGCGTGCTCACCTTTTGATACACTCACGCCTTTCTGCGGCTGCAGGCGGGGCGATGGTGTATTTCCCTGGAGGGGAAATGTCCCGCGTATCACAGGCCCGTAATCTGGGTAAATATTTTCTGCTCGTCGATAACATGCTGGTCGTGCTCGGCTTTTTTGTCGTCTTCCCGCTTATCTCCATTCGCTTTGTCGATCAGATGGGATGGGCGGCGTTGATGGTCGGTATTGCCCTGGGTTTACGCCAGCTGGTCCAGCAGGGCCTGGGCGTTTTTGGCGGCGCCATTGCCGACCGTTTTGGCGCAAAACCGATGATCGTTACCGGTATGCTGCTGCGTGCGGCGGGCTTTGCCACCATGGGTATCGCCCACGATCCCTGGCTCCTGTGGTTTTCCTGTTTCCTGTCGGGCATTGGCGGTACGCTCTTCGATCCCCCGCGTACCGCGCTGGTGGTGAAGCTGATTCGCCCGCAGCAACGAGGCCGTTTTTTCTCCCTGCTGATGATGCAGGACAGCGCCGGAGCCGTAGTGGGCGCCCTGCTTGGCAGCTGGCTGTTGCAATATGATTTTCGTCTGGTCTGCGCCACCGGCGCGGCGCTCTTTATTCTGTGCGCCGGCTTTAACGCCTGGCTGCTGCCAGCCTGGAAGCTCTCTACGGTAAAAGCACCGGTGCGGGAGGGTTTGAACCGTGTCCTGGCAGACAAACGTTTCGTCACCTATGTCCTGACCCTGACCGGTTACTACATGCTGGCCGTACAGGTGATGCTGATGCTGCCGATCATGGTCAATGACATGGCCGGCTCGCCCGCTGCGGTAAAATGGATGTACGCCATTGAAGCAAGCCTGTCCCTGACCCTGCTCTACCCCATAGCACGCTGGAGTGAAAAGCGCTTTCGCCTGGAGCACCGCCTGATGGCCGGGCTGTTATTAATGACCCTGAGCATGCTCCCTGTCGGGTTGGTCGGGACCGTGCAGCAGCTGTTTCTGTTGATCTGCACCTTTTATATCGGCTCGATCATTGCCGAGCCCGCACGTGAAACCCTGGGGGCCGGGCTTGCGGATCCCCGCGCCCGCGGTAGCTATATGGGCTTCAGCCGTCTGGGGCTGGCGCTTGGCGGGGCGCTCGGGTATGCGGGCGGCGGATGGTTGTTTGATGCAGGCAAAGCCCTCAGTCAACCCGAGCTGCCGTGGATGATGCTTGGCATGGTAGGCTTTATCACCCTGCTGGCATTATGGTGGCAGTTCAGTACTAAACGCAGTGCCCGTGGCATGCTGGAGCCAGGCGCCTGATTTGAATGATGCTTTTTTCTCCTCCATACTGAAGATTCACCATCAACACATGGAGGAGAAACGTGAAGCTTTATATTTACGATCATTGCCCGTTCTGCCTGAAGGCTCGTATGATTTTTGGGCTGAAGAACCTCCCGGTTGAGTTAGTGACCCTGCTCAACGACGACGAAGCGACGCCCACCCGCATGATTGGCAAAAAGATGGCGCCCATTCTGCAAAAGGATGACAGCCGCTATCTCCCCGAAAGCATGGATATTGTGCATTACGTCGATAAGCTTGACGGCCATCCGTTGCTCACAGGGAAACAGAATCCGGCCATTGAGGAGTGGCTGCGCAAGGTGAACAGCTACGTTAACCGTTTGCTGATACCCCGTTTCGCCAAAGGCGCTTTTGACGAGTTTGCCACACCGGAGGCGCGTGCCTGGTTCGTGGAGAAAAAAGAGGCCGCCATCGGCTCTTTTGACGAACATCTCGCCCACTCAGCCGGACTGGTGAAAAAAATCAGTGACGATCTCCGCGCCCTGGACAAACTGATCGTCAAATCCAATGCGGTAAACGGGGAGCTCTCCGAGGATGATATTCATCTCTTTCCCCTGTTGCGCAACCTGACGCTGGTCGCAGGCATTACCTGGCCAACCCGCGTGGCTGACTACCGTGACAATATGGCGAAACAGACGCAAATCAATCTGCTCTCGTCGCAGGCTATCTGACCCCTTTCGGGCGGGAACCTACTCCCGCCCATGCTATTCAGTTTTTTCTGCTGGTCTCAGGAATATCAGCCTGACATACTGACGCGTCAGGACGTTAGCGCCGACATCATGATGAGGAACCCCATGAAAAAAATCGTTATTGCCGCGGCGTTGATTGTCAGCGGCCTGCTGGTCGGTTGTAACCAGCTGACACAGTACACCGTCAGTGAGCAGGAAATTAACCAGGCGCTGGAAAAACATAACAACTTTGCCAGGGATATCGGTGTACCGGGTGTCGCCGATGCTCACATCGTTCTGAGTAAACTGGTCAGCCAGATTGGACGGGAAGAGCCGAACAAAGTGACGCTATCCGGTGATGCGGACCTGGATATGAACTCCCTCTTCGGCAGCCAGAAAGCCAACATCAAGCTTAAGCTGAAAGCCCTGCCCGTTTTCAATAAAGAGAAAGGCGCAATCTATCTGCAGGAGATGGAAATTGTCGATGCCATCGTGACGCCCGAAAAAATGAAACCGGTGCTACAGACCCTGATGCCGTATCTCAACCAGTCCCTGCGCAACTATTTTAATCAACAGCCTGCGTATGTCCTGAGTGAAGACAAGAGCAAAGGCGAAGCCTTAGCGAAAAAATACGCCAAAGGAATAGAAGTGAAGCCGGGTGAGATCATCATCCCCTTCACCCAATGACCTGACGGGCGCTACGGCGCCCTTTTTTATGGCGAAAGTTTTGCGCAGAAAAGTGTGCAAACGAAAACGTTTCCGCATATGATTTGTGTCCGGCAAAAACAGCCATCCTTATGACTGATTCATGACAAGCCGGAGCACACCATGACTGTACAACCCCAGGTTCTGAAAATCCGCCGCCCCGACGACTGGCATATCCATCTGCGCGATGGCGATATGCTGAAAACCGTCGTGCCTTACACCAGTGAAATTTATGGCCGCGCGATTGTCATGCCTAACCTGGTTCCTCCGGTCACTACCGTGGATGCCGCAATCGCCTATCGTCAACGCATCCTTGATGCGGTCCCGGCCGGTCATGACTTCACCCCGCTTATGACCTGCTACCTGACTGACTCTCTCGACCCGAATGAAGTTGAACGCGGCTTTAACGAGGGCGTGTTTACCGCAGCCAAGCTTTATCCGGCCAATGCTACCACCAACTCCAGCCACGGCGTCACCAGCACCGACGCGATCATGCCGGTCCTGGAGCGCATGGAAAAACTGGGTATGCCGTTACTGATCCACGGCGAAGTGACCCATGCCGATATCGATATTTTCGACCGCGAAGCACGCTTTATCGACACGGTGATGGAGCCTTTGCGCCAGCGTCTGCCCGGCCTGAAAATTGTTTTTGAGCATATCACCACGAAAGATGCTGCGGATTATGTACGCGATGGGAACGATCGGCTGGCGGCGACGATTACGCCACAGCACCTGATGTTCAACCGCAACCATATGCTGGTCGGCGGCGTCCGCCCTCACCTGTATTGCCTGCCTGTCCTCAAGCGAAATACGCACCAGCAGGCCCTGCGCGAGTTAGTGGCAAGCGGATTTAGCCGTGCGTTCCTGGGCACGGATTCCGCACCGCATGCCCGTCATCGCAAAGAAGCGAGCTGCGGCTGTGCCGGCTGTTTTAATGCCCCGACAGCGCTCGCCAGCTATGCGACGGTGTTTGAAGAGATGAATGCCCTGGCGCACTTTGAAGCCTTCTGCTCCCTGAATGGTCCACGTTTTTACAACCTGCCGGTAAATGAGGGCTTCATTGAGCTGGAGCGTAAACCGAGTCAGGTGGTGGAGTCTATCGCGTTGACTGACGATACGTTGATTCCTTTCCTGGCGGGTGAAACCGTTAACTGGACGGTGAAACGCTAATTATTATTCGCCCCCTGTTGTAAATACAGTGAATTGACTGTATAAATAAACAGTACATTACACAGGGGGCAATTATGCGCATCGAAGTGACCATCGCTAAAACTACTGTCTTACCTGCAGGCGCCCTGGATGCTCTGGCGGGTGAGTTATCCCGTCGTATCAACGACACATTTCCCGACCGTGACGGTAACGTCACCGTACGCTATGCCACTGCAAACAACCTGTCCGTCATCGGTGGCGCTAAAGACGAAAAAGATCGCATCAGTGAAATTCTGCAGGAAACCTGGGAGAGTGCAGAAGACTGGTTTATCACAGAATAATTATTTTCTCCCTCATTGTGTTTTTTTGCCGGGTCGCCCCGGCTTTTTTTCATCTTAATCTTATTTAGTTCAAATTTATTGCGCATCTTCTTAAAGAATCGTGAACAAGATGGCGTTTTATTGCTCGAACATTCCTAAAAAGCGCAAAAATGTGTTGCTACCCATTTATTTTTCCCGTCAGAACCCTTATTTATTGATATACTGAAGAGGCTTCAGATAAACAGCCAGGAACCTCAAAGTCGTTGTCTTCTAATACGCAATAAGGGGGTTACAATGGAAAAGAATAATGAAGTCATCCAGACCCATCCTCTCGTCGGCTGGGATATCAGTACCGTAGACAGCTACGATGCACTGATGCTGCGTTTGCACTACCAGACCCCAAATCAGCCAAACCGTGAAGACGCGGAGATTGGACAGACACTGTGGTTGACCACAGATGTTGCACGCCAGTTTATTTCTATTTTAGAAGCAGGTATTGCCAAAATAGAGTCTGGCGACTACCAGGAAAATGAGTATCGGCGGCATTAACGCTATGCCCTCCATTCACTCAACAGGCACCTTTTGGTGCCTTCTTTATTTCCCCCTTGTGTAACCCTTCCATCTTAATTACTCTGCTAAGCAAAGTGTGAGTAAAAGAGATCCCCATGAATTACGACTTGATCATTATTGGTAGCGGCTCCGTTGGCTCTGCAGCGGGATATTATGCAACCCAGGCGGGTCAAAAAGTGTTAATGATTGACGCCCATTTACCGCCCCATGCTGAAGGGAGCCACCACGGCGATACCCGCCTTATTCGCCATGCTTATGGCGAGGGTGAGCGTTACGTGCCGCTGGTGTTACGCGCGCAGACGTTATGGGACGAACTGGCCACCCAAACGGAAGAGCGGATTTTCGAACGCACCGGGGTGGTAAATCTTGGGCCTGCTGATTCCACGTTTTTGGCAAATGTTGAACAAAGCGCACGTGAATTCAATCTGAACGTGGAACGCCTGGATGCCCAGGCCACGATGGCGCGCTGGCCGGAAATCAGCGTTCCGGATAGTTACATCGCCCTCTTTGAGGCCAACTCTGGCGTATTGCACTGTGAAACCGCCATCAAAACCTGGATTTCGCTGGCAGAAAAAGCAGGCTGCGCGCAGTTATTTAACTGTCCCGTCACGGCGATAACCCATCATGACGAGGGCGTCACGGTAACCACCTCTGACGGCGATTTCTCCGCCGCTCGCCTGTTAATCAGCGCGGGCACCTGGGTCACCCGACTGCTGCCGGAGCTGCCTGTCCAGCCGGTGCGTAAAGTGTTCTCCTGGTTCCAGGCCGATGGACGTTACAGCAGCCAGAATAAATTCCCGGCCTTTACCGGTGAGTTGCCGAACGGCGATCAGTTTTATGGCTTCCCGTCGGAGAAAGACGCGCTCAAAATTGGCAAACACAACGGCGGGCAACGCATTACAACGCCGGAAGAGCGTAAACCTTTTGGCGCGGTCGAGGGCGATGGGTCTGAAGCGTTCAACTTCCTTCGCCACGTTCTTCCCGGCATTGGTGGTTTGCTTTATGGCACCGCCTGTACCTATGACAACACGCCCGATGAAGATTTTATTATCGATACCCTGCCGGGCCATGATAACACCCTCATCATTAGCGGTCTGAGCGGTCACGGTTTCAAGTTCGCCTCTGTGCTCGGCGAAATCGCAGCCGAATTTTCACAGGGCATTGCGCCCCGCTTTGATCTCAGCCCCTTCTCTCTGTCGCGCTTTGCACGATAATCTCATCTCAGGCTCCGGCTCTGCCGGAGCGTTTTCTTTTATTGCCGCAATGACGGAATACTATGCGCAGGATCGTTAATTATCTCATCAACAATATCCGCGAGCATCTTATGCTCTATATTTTTTTGTGGTCATTGCTGGCCATCGTCGACGTCATATATATTGTATTTTTCTGAGCACAAAGATTGACATTAATTGACGTTACTTTATAAAAGTTGAGTTTTACGTCAGAATATTTGAACCCTTCCCATACCCACCTCCTTACCGTTAATCACCTTATTTCAGATAAAATGAACGAAGAAATTGAATCTAATATTCATTACACAATCAATAAAACTGAAAGAAAATAATTAATAATCATTATCAATAAATATCATTTGCAATAGCATTTCGCACAGGTCATTTTGAGCCTCTCGTTTATTGGGAAGAGTCCTTATTATGCAATTGCGTAATTCACCTGCTCGTTATGGAATAATATCCATGCTGCTGCACTGGTTAATGGCCCTTGCGGTTTATGCCATGTTTGGTCTGGGCCTGTGGATGGTCACCCTGAGCTATTACGACGGTTGGTATCACCAGGCACCTGAGCTGCATAAAAGCATTGGCGTCCTCCTGATGGTGGCCCTGCTCGTGCGGCTGGTCTGGCGCCATCTCTCGCCGCCGCCTCCCGCGCTAAAAAACCACAGTGCGCTGACGCGATTCGGTGCATTAGCGGCGCATCTGGTTATCTATGTTTTACTGTTTTCCATTTTGATCAGTGGCTATCTCATCTCGACGGCAGATGGCAAACCCATCAACGTGTTCGGTCTGTTCGAGGTGCCAGCCACCTTATCCGATGCCGGTTCCCAGGCTGATTTAGCAGGCACTATTCATTTGTGGCTTGCCTGGGGCGTCGTCATTTTGTCCGTTCTTCACGGTCTTGCGGCCGTTAAGCATCATTTCATCGATAAAGACGACACCCTCAAGCGCATGCTGGGCCGTTCGTCAGTTGACTCTGGAGCATAAAATGAAAAAACGCCTGTTAGGTATCGCATTAGGTTCACTGTTATTCACCACCGGCGCTGCCGTTGCCGCTGATTATAAAATTGATAAAGAGGGCCAGCACGCTTTCGTCAATTTCCGTATTCAGCATCTGGGCTACAGCTGGTTATATGGCACCTTTAACGATTTCGACGGGACCTTCAGCTTTGATGAGAAGAACCCTGCCGCGGATAAAGTGAATGTGACCATTAACACCAACAGCGTGGACACTAACCATGCAGAGCGTGATAAACATCTTCGCAGCGCGGAATTCCTGAACGTTGCCAAATTCCCTCAGGCGACGTTCACCTCCACAGAGGTGAAAAAGGATGGCGAGGGTCTGGATATTACCGGCAACCTGACGCTGAATGGCGTGACAAAACCGGTGAAGCTGGACGCCAAATTAATCGGTCAGGGGGACGATCCCTGGGGTGGCAAACGTGCTGGATTTGAAGCGGCAGGGAAAATCAGCCTGAAGGACTTTAACATCACAACCGACCTTGGCCCTGCATCGCAGGATGTCGAGCTGATTATCTCGGTGGAAGGTGTGCAGCAGAAGTAAGAAAAAAGCCCGGTGAACACTTGCCTCACCGGGCTGTTAACGCTTATTCCGGGTCAGGAATACCGAGTTTGGTATTCAGACGACCACGAGACTTATTGAAAATCTTATTGCCGTTTTCACGCCCCGCCCGGCGAAGACGCTGTTCTTCTTCCGGCAGAGTGCTCTCTTCACTGCACAATTCACTGCAACAGCCGTTAAATTTCTCTGCACACGCCGGACACTGGATAAACAACAGATGACAGCCGTCGTTTTTACAGTTGGTATGCGTATCACATGGCGTGCCGCACTGATGGCAGTTGGCGATGATATCTTCAGAGATACGCTCGCCCATACGCTCATCAAAGACGAAGTTCTTGCCGACAAAGCGTACCGGTAACCCCTGTTCGCGAGCGCGACGGGCATACTCGATGATACCGCCTTCAATATGCCAGACCTTGTTGAAACCACTGTGCTTCATCCACGCGCTGGCTTTTTCGCAGCGGATCCCCCCGGTGCAGTACATGACAATTTTCTTGTCCTTATAGTCCTGCATCATTTCAACCGCTTTCGGCAATTGTTCGCGGAAGGTATCCGCCGGGATCTCCAGCGCGTTTTCAAAGTGCCCCACTTCGTATTCGTAGTGGTTACGCATATCGATAAACACGGCGTCGGGATCGTCCAGCATGGCGTTGACTTCCGCGGCTTTCAGGTACTCCCCTACATCGCCCGCATTGAAGGTGGGATCATCGATGCCGTCGGCAACAATACGCTCACGCACTTTCATGCGCAGCACCCAGAAAGATTTGCCGTCATCATCAAGGGCAACGTTCAGACGCAAGCCCTCCAGCGCCGGGTCAAAGCCGTACAGCAGATCGCGTAAGGCCTCGACGTTGCTTTCAGGCACGCTTATTTGGGCGTTAATACCTTCGCGGGCCAGATAAACGCGGCCAAACACGTTGAGTTTCTCAAAGGCTTTATACAGCGCATCGCGTGTGGCCTGAGGGTCGACAAGGGTAAAATACTTATAGAATGAGATCGTTTTGCGCGGCTCTGTTTCGGCCAGCATGCGCGCTTTTAACGTCTCATTGGAAATGCGGTTATGTAACACTGGCATGGTGTACGAGTCCTGCAATCGTTAGAGAATGTAAATCGGCGGCATGATATAGCAAACAATGAGAATTTACATCCCCACTTTTTGCGCTACATTTCACTCACACAAACTCTTTTACAGCTCAAATTGCTGTATAAACGTCCAATTCAGTTCCATACATTTTGGCAAACAATTAAAAAATGCGACAATGCAGGGCACAGGACGAAGAAAAACAGGAATGACATGACCCAATTACCCAAATTTTCGGCAGCGCTGCTGCACCCTCGCTACTGGCCTGTCTGGTTTGGCATCGGCACGTTGTGGTTACTGGTCAAGCTGCCCTATCCGGTGATTTATCGTATTGGTCGCGCGCTCGGATATCTCGCGCTGCGCATGATGAAACGTCGCGCGGCCATTGCCCGCCGCAACCTGGAACTGTGCTTTCCGCAAATGAGCGAGCATGAGCGCGAGACGCTGGTGGTCAAGAATTTCGAATCTGTCGGCCTCGGCCTGATGGAAACCGGCATGGCCTGGTTCTGGTCAGATAAACGCATGTCGCGCTGGTTCGAGGTGACGGGAACCGGTATGGAGCCCGTGCATCGTTTACAAGCCGAAGGGACAGGCGTACTGCTGATCGGGATACATTTTCTGACCCTTGAAATCGGTGCAAGGATGTTTGGTATGCAGGCACCCGGTATCGGGGTTTATCGCCCTAACGACAACCCGGTGATCGACTGGCTGCAAACCTGGGGCCGTATGCGCTCCAATAAGAGCATGATCGACCGGAAAGATCTCAAAGGCATGATCCGTGCCCTGAAAAAAGGCGAGGTGATCTGGTACGCACCTGACCATGACTATGGCCGTCAGTCCAGCGTCTTTGTCCCCTTCTTTGCCGTACAGGAAGCAGCAACCACCTCGGGCACCTGGATGCTGGCACGAATGTCCAAAGCGGCTATCGTTCCCTTTGTTCCCCGACGTAAGCCTGATGGAAAAGGTTACGAACTGATGATGCTGGAACCCGAGCTTGCGCCTCCGCTGGACGATGCCGAAACGACCGCCCGGTGGATGAACGGCGTGGTTGAGAAATGCATTATGCTCGCGCCTGAGCAATATATGTGGCTCCATCGTCGTTTCAAATCTCGCCCCGAAGGAATGCCTTCACGTTACTGAGTCAGAGGGCGGCCCACCCTGGCCGCCTTTCTCTAAGCTTTAAAAGCCCTGGTGCATTGCAGCATTCATAACGCAGGCGCATAATTAGCAGGCTTATTACCTTCTGCTTATCGCCTGGATTGCTATGTCACCCTCAGACGTCCCCATAAACTGGAAACGTAACCTCACGGTCGCCTGGCTTGGCTGCTTTCTGACCGGCGCCGCGTTCAGTCTGGTTATGCCCTTTCTCCCTCTCTATATTGAACAGCTTGGCGTCACGGGCCATAGCGCGCTGAACATGTGGTCGGGTCTGGTTTTCAGCATCACCTTCCTTTTTTCCGCCATTGCCTCACCGTTCTGGGGCGGCCTGGCCGACCGTAAAGGGCGCAAAATTATGCTGCTGCGCTCGGCGCTGGGAATGGGCATTATCATGGTGCTAATGGGGCTGGCACAGAATATCTGGCAGCTTTTAATTTTGCGCGCGCTGCTCGGTTTGCTGGGAGGATTCGTGCCCAATGCAAACGCCCTGATTGCAACTCAGATGCCCCGCAATAAAAGCGGCTGGGCGCTGGGGACGCTCTCGACAGGTGCGGTCAGTGGCGCACTCCTTGGCCCGTTAGCCGGCGGATTAATGGCCGACAGCTACGGCTTGCGCCCGGTGTTTTTTATCACCGCGAGCGTACTCTTCGCCTGCTTCCTGCTGACCTTATTCTGCATCCGGGAGAATTTCACCCCGGTGCCTAAAAAAGAGATGCTGCACGCCCGGGAAGTGCTTCGCTCGTTAAAAAATCCAAAGCTGGTACTGAGCCTGTTTATAACGACGATGATTATTCAGGTCGCCACCGGCTCGATTGCCCCCATCCTCACCCTGTACGTGCGTGAACTGGCGGGCAACGTCAACAACATCGCCTTTATCAGCGGACTGATCGCCTCGGTTCCCGGCGTTGCCGCCTTGATGAGCGCGCCGCGGCTGGGGAAACTGGGGGATCGCATCGGTCCTGAGAAAATCCTGATTGCCGCCCTGCTCATCTCGGTGCTCCTGCTCATCCCCATGTCCTTTGTGCAATCGCCCTGGCAGCTTGGCGTACTGCGTTTTCTGCTCGGCGCCGCCGATGGTGCGCTTCTGCCCGCCGTGCAAACGCTGCTGGTCTATAACTCAACCAATCAAATTGCTGGCCGCATATTCAGCTATAACCAGTCGTTTCGCGACATCGGTAACGTCACGGGCCCGCTGGTGGGCGCCGGTATTTCGGCCAGTTTCAGCTTTCGGGCGGTCTTTATCGTGACGGCAGGCGTTGTGCTCTTTAACGCCGTCTATTCCTGGCGAAGCCTGGCCAGAGCCGCACGGCCAACCCCCGCCGCGCCTGGGGCGAATAAAGCACCGGCGCGCGAACAAGATCCCTTGTGACAACTTTATACGCCATTCTTAGTGGCAAAAGCGGAGAATCAGCTATTCTTTCCCTGAATACCATTCGAATCACAGGGAGACGCCAATGACAATGTATGCCACGCTGGAAGAAGCTATTGATGCCGCTCGGGAAGAGTTCCTTGCCAACAATCCCGGCATTGACGCTGATGATGCCGATGTGCAGCAGCTCAACGTGCAAAAGTATGTCCTGCAGGACGGGGATATCATGTGGCAGGTGGAGTTTTTTGCAGAAGAAGGCGACGACGGCGAATGCTTGCCGATATTAAGCGGTGAAGCCGCACAGGCCGTATTTGACGGTGACTTCGATGAAATCGAACTGCGTCAGGAGTGGCTTGAGGAAAACACCTTACACGAATGGGACGAGGGGGAGTTTCAGCTTGAACCGCCGCTGGACACTGAAGAGGGGCAAGCCGCAGCGGACGAGTGGGATGAGCGTTAATTACTCGTAAGGGCCATGCTGGGCATCAATGGGCAGTAAGAGCGTATCAAAGACCAGCGAGAAGGGTAAATCGAGCACCGTCAGGTAACGCCATGCGGAGTCACGAACGTCCCACTTCACGCCAGGATAGTACTGATTACCGTGGCCCTGCCCCGGGATTGTGCGGCTGATGATGCTGCCGCATCCGCTGAGCAGACACGCCATGATGCCCACGATGATAATTCTCATTGCTCACCTCATTAAAAAAATACCGGCTCAGTGGCCGGTATTTTTATGTTGCACGACTTACTTCGCTTTCAGCGCTTCAGGGTTGAGCTTCAGCGTTTCATAATACTGCACCCAGGAAGAGTATCGTTCCGGGGATGACCAGACGCGGTAGTGCAGACGCGACAGCGTTACCGGATCGCTCAGCAGCACCAGACGACGATCGCGATTCAGTTTTTCAGGCGTTTCGTTCAGCGCCTGCTCAACGTGACGATCGCGGGCAATCTCCAGCACCTGGCTTGCACGGTGACGCGCCGTTGCCATCGCCGTTGCCAGCGCATTGAACGACGGATTGAACACCGCGTGCATAAAGCCATCGTCCAGGGAACGGCTACGGTTCATCACCAGATACTTGTCGGTATCCACCAGCACCTGCGGCGGGGAATACTCTTCCGGGATCAGGAACAGTTTCCAGCGTTTCGTGCGCAGCCCGAGGGTGGCACGGCTGGAGAACACGGACACGAAAGGTGACAGGATCAAGGAGAAGACGATCGGTGCCAGCCAGAACAGGAAACGCAGATCCAGCCACGCCATCCCTGCGGCCCACACCAGGCCAAGCAGCATCTGCGAACCATGGCGCATAAATGCTTCTCCCCACGGGGTGGAGTCATCATCACGCTGCGGGGAGTTCCAGACCACTTCCCATCCAAGAAACGCACTCACCACAAACACGGTATGGAACAGCATACGTACCGGTGCCAGAAGTACGGAGAACAGCACTTCCAGAAGCAGGGAGAGCGTCACGCGGAAGAAACCGCCGAACTCTTTCGACCCCTTGCACCAGATCAGAACGATACTGAGCAGCTTCGGCAGGAACAGCAGCACCATGGTTGAAGCAAACAGCGCGATGGCCAGCTCCGGACGCCACTGCGGCCATACCGGGAACAGCTGGCGGGGCTGCAGGAAGTACTGCGGCTCGGTCAGGGCATGGACAACCTGCAGCGCCGTCGACAGGGCCAGGAACATAAACCACAGCGGCGCAGAGAGATAGGACATCACGCCGGTCAGGAACACCGCACGGTGAACCGGGTGCATCCCTTTGACCAGGAACAGGCGGAAGTTCATCAGGTTGCCGTGGCACCAGCGACGGTCGCGCTTCAGTTCATCCAGCAGGTTTGGCGGTAACTCTTCATAGGAGCCAGGCAGATCGTAGGCAATCCAGACGCCCCAACCCGCCCGGCGCATCAGAGCCGCTTCAACGAAGTCATGAGACAGAATCGACCCCGCAAAGGAGCCCTCACCCGGCAGCGGCGCCAGCGCGCAGTGCTCAATAAAGGGCTGCACACGAATGATCGCGTTGTGACCCCAGTAGTGAGACTCGCCTAACTGCCAGAAGTGCAGACCGGCGGTAAACAGCGGGCCGTAAACGCGGGTCGCAAACTGCTGGCAGCGCGCGTAAAGCGTGTCCATCCCGGATGCCTTCGGTGAAGACTGGATGATCCCGGCATTCGGATTCGCTTCCATCAGACGGACCAGACCGCTCAGACAGTCACCAGTCATGACGGAGTCAGCATCCAGCACAACCATGTAGCTGTACTGATTTCCCCAGCGACGGCAGAAGTCATCAATGTTACCGCTTTTACGCTTCACGCGACGACGACGACGGCGATAGAAAATCTGGCCTTCGCCCTGCACTTCCGCGATCAGTTCCATCCACGCCTTCTGCTCAGCCACGCAGATATCCGGGTTGTAGCTGTCGCTCAGGATGTAGACATCGAAATGCTCGGCGTTACCGGTCGCCTTGACCGACTCCCAGGTCGCCCGCAGCCCGGCAAACACGCGATCGACGTCTTCATTACAAATAGGCATGATGAGCGCAGTACGGTGCTCAGGATTCAGGGGTTCATCCCCGACCGTCGACGCTGAAATGCTGTATTTGTCACGTCCCATCAACAGTTGCAGGAAGCCCATAAGCGCGGTCCAGAAACCGGCGGACACCCAGCAGAACAGCACCGCAAAGAGCAGAAGAATGCCACTTTGCAGGATGTACGGCAGCAGCTGCATAAAGGAAACCCACAGATCCTGTCCTACCATATCGGCAGGATTGATCAGAGCCCAGCCCTGATAAGGCAGGATGGTTTTCATATACCAGGTGGCGACAACGGTCTGTGCCAGCGTCAACACCAGTAAGGTGTAACGACGCAGCGTGCCGACGGTACGCCATTTTTGCTCCGATGCCTGTTGCTCTTTGGTTAAGCGAGACAGATAACGCGGCGTAATATCACGCCCGCGCAGACGGTCCCAGAAGCGACCCACCGGGTTGGTGCGCCACGGATCCGGGAACATAGAAGAACGTGTCGCTTTCGGCATAGCCTGCAGCTGCGTGCGCCCTTCGTCGTCTTTAATAAGTTGCCCTTCTGCCAGCGAATCCGGCCAGGCCTGCTCAAGACGTGCTTTCACAGAACCCAGCGGCGTATCATCATCACGGCTAAATGAGTGATGGTCCGCATCCAGCGCGGTATGCACCGCACGGATGTCGCTCTTTGGCAGTGCCGCTTTTTCGATATCCGTCAGCGGCATGGCATCGATATATTGAGTCGTGTTATTCATTGGCAGGTAGCTGATAACTCCAGGTTTCACTCAGCGTCTGATCGCCATTGACCAGCGCAGCGCGCATTTCAGTGGTCTTTTTAGGATCTTTCACTTTCATGCGCAGGGTTAGACGCCACCCTTTAGTGACAGGGTTGTAACGTGCGGTGTTTTCAACGATTTCACCATTGTCGCCAATGCTCACTTGCGCAGTCACCGGCGTGTCCGCAGACAGTTTTTTCATGTCCTGTCCGGCGAAATCGACCACAAACGCCAGCGTACCGTCAGGCTGACGGATCAGATTGGACTGTTTCACATCGCCCGTTGAACGACGGGTTTGCATCACGTAGGCATTATCCGGCGCGTGCAGTTTGTCTTCGTCACGGCTAAAGGTGATGGAGTATTTGAAGTTCATCTCTTTACCGGCTTCCGGCAGCTGATCCGGTGTCCAGTATGCGACGATGTTGTCATTGGTTTCATCGTTGGTCGGTATTTCTACCAGCTCGATTTTCCCTTTGCCCCAGTCCCCTTTTGGTGTGACCCAAGCGCTAGGACGGAGATCGTAACGATCGTCGAGATCTTCAAAGCGGGAGAACTGACGCCCGCGCTGCAGCAGACCAAACCCCTGCGGGTTTTCCATGGAGTAGCTGCTCACGGCCAGATGTTTTGGGTTATTCAGCGGACGCCAGATCCATTCACCGTTACCGGCGTGAATAGACAGACCGTTTGAGTCATGCAGCTCAGGACGGAAGTTGGTCGCCTGCGAAGGCTGATTTGGCCCGAACAGGAACATACTCGTTAATGGCGCAACGCCCAGTTTGCCGACTTTATCACGCAGGTAGACCTTGGACTGCACATCCACCACGGTGTCGCGGCCAGGAATAATGACAAAGCGGTACGCACCGGTGGCGCGTGGAGAATCCAGCAGCGCATAAATCGTCAGGCGTTTATCGGTCGGTTTTGGACGTTCAACCCAAAACTCACGGAAACGCGGGAACTCTTCACCGGATGGCAGCGCCGTATCAATCGCCAGCCCGCGTGCGGATAGACCATAGACCTGACCTGAACCGATCACACGGAAATAGCTGGCCCCCAGCATACTGACGATTTCGTCGTTTTTATCTTTACTGTTGATCGGGTAAAGCACTTTGAAGCCCGCAAAACCCAGATCCTTGACGGTGTCTTTATCATGCTGGACATCGCCAAAATTAAAGTAGTCCGGACTGTACTTGATCTTGCGAACGGCCGTCGCTGTCACCTCATTAATGGCAACCGGCGTTTCGAAGTACATTCCCTGATGATAGAACTCAAGCTTGAATGGGGTCTTAATGTTGTTCCAGTAAGCCTTGTCGCGATTAAACTGGATCTTCTGATAGTCCGCGTATTTCATGTCGCGGAAAACGGAGGGCAGGTTACTTTTGGGCGCCTCGTAGCTCTTACCTGCCATCGATTTCGCCTGTTTTGCGACGTCGTCGATGGAAAAGGACCAGGCCGATGATGTATACAGTGACAACAACACTGCCGCACCCAACCAACGCATTTTCGTCATTTGTGGTTTATGTTTCATAATAAGTAAGCACTTCCCCCTTTGTGTGCTTAATTCGATCCGATCCATTTTACTGGAAATTCAGGCAATCCGACAACATTATCACCGCTTTGTTAGCGCACCGGCTCATGGAATAAGCAAGTAGAAGTCCCTAATTTCACTTTGCGTGCTTATCCTGGAGACAGGGTGTCGGTCTTGATGTAGGGTTGGCTTCGAATGTAACCACATTGAGTCTTAGGGATAAGGCGAAAAGTCTGAGAATGCACAAAGTTATATGACCACGACACCCGTACAACGTGAATATTTCCTCGACTCAATCCGGGCATGGCTGATGCTCCTGGGGATTCCGTTTCACATCTCATTGATTTACTCCACCCACACCTGGCACGTTAACAGTATAGAGCCTTCATGGTGGCTGACCCTGTTTAACGATTTTATACACTCTTTCAGGATGCAGGTGTTCTTCGTCATTTCGGGCTACTTCTCTTACATGCTGTTTCTGCGCTATCCCATGAAGCGCTGGTGGAAGGTGCGCGTCGAGCGCGTGGGGATCCCCATGCTAACCGCCATTCCTCTGCTCACTTTGCCGCAGTTCATCATGTTGCAGTATGTGAAAGGCAAAGCGGATGACTGGCAAAACCTGTCCCTGTACGAGAAATACAACACGCTGGCCTGGGAGCTGATTTCACATCTCTGGTTCCTGCTGGTGCTGGTGGTGATGACCACGGTGAGCCTGTTTATTTTCAGTCGCCTGCGTCGTCACTTAAGCCGCCACCATGAGGCGCACTTCTCTGGCGTCACCTGGCCAAAGCTCAGCCTTCTTTTTTTATTGCTGGGGATGGGTTATGGCGTCATACGCCGGACGCTGTTTATTGTGTATCCGCCGATACTGAGCGACGGCTTGTTCAATTTTGTCGTCATGCAGACGCTGTTCTACATTCCCTTCTTTATGTTGGGTGCGCTGGCCTTTATTTCGCCCGGGATCAAATCGCTGTTCACGACCCCCTCTCGCGGGTGCGCCGTGGGCGCTGCGCTGGCGTTCGCGGCCTATCTGCTGAACCAAAAATATGGCAGTGGCGATGCGTGGATGTACGAAACTGAAAGCGTCATCACCATGTTGCTGGGCCTGTGGATGGTCAATGTGGTCTTTGCGCTGGGTCACCGTCTGCTGAACTTTAAATCTGCACGCGTCACCTACTTTGTTAACGCCTCGCTGTTTATCTACCTGGTTCATCACCCGTTAACGCTCTTTTTTGGCGCCTATATCACCCCGCACATCACCTCGAATGCGCTGGGCTTCTTTACCGGACTGGTCTTTGTGGTGGGCATTGCTATTGCGCTGTATGAAATTCATCTGCGCATTCCGCTGCTGCGTTTCCTCTTTTCCGGCAAGCCGCAGACTAAAAGCGATAGCGCAAAAGCGCTGAGCTAACCGTTATGTATGCGCCGGGTCGCACCGGCGCATTTACAATAACCACTCCACCGGCAGCCACCATGCCAGCCTGACCAAAACGCGTTGCCAGAAACGGGTTTTGGGTTCCTTATCCAGTACGATTTCTCTGCCCTCTTTTTGCTCCACCCAGTTAAGGCGGCCCCGCGCATCGAGCCTGATTTGCCAGGCTTCATGCTGTCGGCTTTTCAAAAAACGCCGGTGGATCAGGCTGGCTAAATCGTGGCTTTCTATCACGAACCCCATTTCGGTGTTGAGCATGGTTGAGCGCGGATCAAAGTTTAACGAGCCAATAAAAACATTTCGTCCATCGATGCTGAACGTCTTGGCGTGCAGGCTGGAACCCGAATTCCCCGTCAATCCGCGGTCATGCAGGCCAGGCGTGCCGTCCTGGGTGGGTTTGAGTTCATAGAGTTCGATGCCGTGACGCAGCAGTTTTTTGCGCCAGCGCGCGTAACCTGCGTGGACGACCGCCACATCATTGGCCGCCAGAGAATTGGTCAGAATGGCGACTTTAACCCCTTTGCGCACCATCTGTAACAGCAATGCCACACCCGCGCGGGTTGGGACAAAATAAGAAGAGATAATATCGATCTGCTGTGTGGGCGAACCCATGACGTCGAGCAGGCGCTGCGGCAAAAGCGAGTGACGCCTGGCTTTGCCCATTCCCTTGCGCGGATCGTCACTGAGCAGGCGCGTTTTAGCCCAGATAAGCGGTAAGCGTCGCGCTTCAAGTGCGGTAACAAACTCGCTGGTCTCCAGTTTCTTAAGATAGCTCTGGGTGAGTTCATCCTGAATCCCTTCCTGGGGAAGATGGATCCTTGCTTCTATCTCTTCCTGAGGCAGTTCAAGGACTTTTTTCAGCGTTGATACGCAGGCACTGCCCCAGTATCGCTCAAAATCCGCGCTCACATCGGCTACCACCGGCCCAACTGCCATCACGTCTAAATCAGAAAAGAGCGGCTCTTCCCCTGCGCCAAAATAGGCATCTCCGACATTTCTGCCGCCAATAATGGTGACTTCGCCATCCACCGTGAAGCTTTTATTGTGCATCCTGCGGTTGAGTCGGGCGAAATCGGTGAGATACCCCAGCGCCCGTAGCGTGCGAAAGGTAAAGGGATTGAACAGACGAACGTCGATATTAGGATGAGCATCCAGCAGGCTGAGCGTTTCATCCAGCCCCTGCGTATTATTGTCATCCAGTAAAAGCCGGACCTTAACGCCTCGCGTGGCCGCAGCGTACAAAACGGAAAAAAGAAGTCGCCCGGACATATCGTCCTCCCAGATGTAGTACTGCACATCCAGCGTTTTTTCGGCCATTTCGGCCAGGCGGTATCGGCAGGCAAAGGCATCGAGACTGTCATCGAGGGGAAGCAGTCCGCACAGCCCGGGGTGAGCGGCACTGACTGGGGCGATAGCCCGCCCCAGCCGCGTTTTATGCGTCGGAGTCTTGTCCTCGTTGGGTAAGCAATCGCTTATAGAGCTGGGCATTTTCTTCATCATAACAGACAAAGTATACCCGCTCCGGTAGACGCCGTCGGGTGAGATAGTCTGAAACCGTGTTAACCGCGATCTCCGCCGCTGCCGCACGCGGAAAACCATATACGCCCGTGGAAATTGCCGGGAAGGCGATCGTGCAATAACTGTTTGCCGCAGCCAGATTCAGGCAATTGCGGTAAGCATCTTCCAGGATCCGCGCTTCGTTCTGCTCACCGCCGTGCCAGACCGGCCCCACGGTGTGGATGACCGCTTTCGCAGGCAGATCGCCTGCCAGGGTAATAACCGCATGCCCTGGCGCGCATTCGCCCTGCTGTTGTCGGACAATTTTACAGGCTTCCAGTAGCTGCGGCCCTGCCGCGCGATGAATCGCGCCATCCACGCCCCCGCCGCCCATCAGCGAGGGATTCGCCGCATTAACAATGACATCCACATGCTGAGTGGTGATATCCCCAACGACAACTTCAATTTGCGGTTTCATACAGCCTCTCTACACCCGCCCTTTTGTTAAGTGTATAGCAGAGAGGAGGTGTGAAAAAGGGGATGTCGTTAAAGCGGAGGCATCCCCGCGCAGGCGTCTAGCGATAGTCGATCTGCATTACCGCCAGCGATTTTTCAGGATTAAGGTACTTCATGCTGACCGTCGCCACATTCGGGAAAGCGTTCTCCCCTTTTAGCGCCGCCGGGTAACTTATCTCCCGCGTCGCTCTTTTCCCCTCTCCTGGACAGGTGAGAGTAAAATTCTGCTGACGGGGGGTCACTTCACAAGGATCTTCGACAATGGCACCGCGGAAATGAATCACGCCGCCAGGGACCACCGTTGCCGCGAAAGTGGAGGTGAGTGTGCCGGCAACAATGAGACCAGCACCGATAATACATTTTGCTTTGAACGCTACCATATTTAGGCCCTCGATGAGAATCATCCCTGTGGTGTCACGCGCTCCGTATTAACAGCATAGGAACATTCCCCGGGAACCGCCAAATTAGTCAAAATATTGATTTCGCGAATATTTCATTCGGAGGGTGGCCATTGCTGAGAAAGATGCAACGCCTTGCCATCGGAGACGGTTACCCTGATTGTTACAGAGTCCTGAGGCCCTATATTTAAACGGAGTCGGGTCAAATCGATGGGCTGATTAGCGGGTATAGATAACGTATTTCGTTGAGTTGAGGTACTTTCGCCCCCCTGCCCTTTACGTGAAGAGAGAATGAGCACCTGACAGAGACAAGGTTCAGTGAGGGTGACCTGCGGGATGATGGTTGTCATGTCACCTTGCTGACTTGTCCTGAAGGTGATTTGGCTGGACAGTGCTGCGAGGAGTAATAAGGTATGCATAATAAACTCCCGAAAAAAAACAGGGCACAGGCCCTGTTTTTTGTTGTACCGGTTTAATCTTAGTATTGATGAGCTGTGGCGTTGTTGCCAAAGCCAACCTGGGTAACCGACACCGTTGAGCCAGAAGCGGTCTGGTCAACAGCTGCACCGTTACCACCACCGTACTGTTTAACCGTCATAGTAGAATCTTTGCTGTTCCACTGATCCAGCGTTGCACTGTTACCAAAGCCTTTTTGCAGCAGGTCAATGGAGCTGTCGTCAGAACCCTGGCCCACATCCGCACCATTTCCGCCGCCATGCTGGGTAATGGTCAGATCAGAGTTTTTCGCGTCAGTTTGCAGAGCAACAGCAGAGTTACCGCCACCGTACTGGTAAATACTCAATTCAGAGTTCGGGCCGCTATTATTACCGCCCCAGCCGCCGCCATGACCGCCACCAAATTGTGGAACGACACCTGCGAAAGCACTGCCAGAAACTACGATTGCTGCAATTGCTGCCACTTTGAAAAGTTTCATGGTAAACCCCCATCGGATTGATTTAATAAGTCGCAAACGGTTAGCGTTGAATAACGCGAATGGCCATTTGTGACTGTCTCTGTACTACGACTGCTGTTTTCTGCGTACCATACTGCGTAATACTTGCTCTGTTACCCGACCCTTTCTGGATAATCATTGCGGTATTACCAAAAGCTTCCTGCTTTATATTCGCATCATTGCCGTTCCCGGTCTGATCGATATAAGCAAGATTGTAAGTCCCTGACTGGTCAACTTTTGCCCTATTGCCACCTCCATCCTGAGAGACAACGGACAGCAATTTAGAACCGCCCTGTCGGACATCCGCGTTATTACTCACGCCTTGCTGACCAATAATGGCTGCCTGATTATATGAAGACTTGCTTAATTCATTAATCGCGAAGTTATACTCCGAATTAGCCAAATCCGGACCTGCCGCGATTGCTAACCCAGGCGAACCCAGTAATGTAAACATCATAAATAACGTTCTGTTTTTCATGTTGTCACCTGGACCTGGTGGTAATTAAAAGGCTTGTGTAAACGCGGTTCGTTTTTTGTTAACGCTGCGTTACGGTGAAGAGTATGTCCGTCGTAACAACTTTAATATCTCACCCAGCAGACTTATTTTAATATCCAGCGTCACCTCAAAGTATTATTCCGGCCTAAAAAATGCTTTCGCCAGCACGAGTTAGTTATTTTAAATTTTATTTGCATTGTCACTTGCTCTGCCTTTGCGCACGCTCACAAGACGGCATCAGCCATGACTGTAACGGTATTGCGAGCAGGGATGCTCAGGGTGCTGTGACACATCACGCGATTTCTTAAGATGCTTTCGGGGAAATGTAAAGACTTAGCTTTTTTGCGCGAATCACACTTAATCTAAGATTAATCTTAAACCTAAAAAATAATATATTTCAATGCATTACATTACTTTGTATGATTTATAAAATGTGTGCAGAGTTATTAAGCTGTACAACTTTCCTATCATTTCTGAACTTTTTAGCCAGGCCGTTTTAACAAATTATTATTTAATTTTACATCTTGTTACACGTTTGCCTCTTGCTTAAAATTTTGTAATAGCTAGATTGAAATCAGCAGTACGATTGAATTTTTTAATATTCGCCTCCGTATCGGAGGTGCTCTTTTGATTCTACACACAGCAGTTCAACATCTGTCAGTGCTTCTGGGGTCCCTCTTTATTCTTAACGAGGGACAGCTGTCAGGCGTTATAAAAAAGTGGGGTTTCATCATGTTTAATGAAGTCCATAGTTTGCATAGCAATTCATTATTGCTGATTACCAAACCATCTTTACAAGCGACCGCTTTATTACAGCATTTAAAGCATACGCTGGCCCTGAACGGAAAATTACATAATATTCAACGTTCTTTCGATGATATTGTTTCTGGCAGCATTGTTCTCCTCGATATGATGGAAGCGGATAAAAAACTTATCCACTACTGGCAAGATAACTTAAGCAGAAAAAACAATAACATCCGTGTTTTATTATTGAACACGCCTGATGAATATCCTTTCCGGGACATTGAAAGCTGGCCTCATATCAACGGCGTGTTTTACGTCAGTGAAGATGAAACGCGGGTCGTGGATGGCCTCCAGGGTATTTTGCGCGGCGAATGTTACTTCTCGCAAAAACTGGCGAGCTACCTCATCACACACTCCGGAAATTATCGCTACAACAGTTCAGAATCAGCCCTGCTGACGCATCGTGAGAAAGAGATTCTGAATAAGTTACGTATTGGGGCGTCAAATATCGAAATCGCCCGTTCGTTATTTATCAGCGAAAATACCGTCAAGACTCACCTTTATAACCTTTTCAAGAAGATAGCTGTTAAAAATCGGACGCAAGCCGTTTCATGGGCAAACGATAACCTGCGGCGTTAAAAGTATGAAACGCATGTTGAACTGGATTGCCGCAGCCAGCTTTTTGCTTGCTGCCGGGAATCTCCACGCCGTTGAAGTGGAAGTTCCCGGATTGTTAACCGACCATACTGTCTCCTCTATCGGCCACGATTTTTATCGTGCGTTCAGCGATAAATGGGAAAGTGATTACCCCGGTAACTTAACAATCAATGAACGGCCCAGCGCAAGGTGGGGAAGCTGGATAACGATCACCGTCAATCAGGACGTTATCTACCAGACTTTTTTATTCCCGACTAAAAGAGACTTTGATCAAAACGTCGCTTTTGCACTGGCACAAACCGAAGATGCGATAAATCGCCTGCAAATAGATAAAGCGCTTTTAGGCACAGGTGATTTAGCGAAAGATGAATTTTAATTCAGTCTATTATCCGGAGGCTGTAATGCGTCTCGCACACACAGTAATTTCCTTAATGCTTATTGCACCATTAAGTTGGGCCGGCACCATGACCTTTCAGTTCCGCAACCCTAACTTTGGCGGCAACCCCAATAACGGGGCGTTCATGCTGAATGAAGCACAGGCACAAAATTCCTATAAAGATCCCAGCTATAAAGATGATTTCGGTGTCGAAACCCCGTCTGCGCTGGATAACTTTACCCAGGCTATTCAGTCACAAATATTAGGTGGCTTATTAACCAATATTAATACCGGCAAGCCCGGGCGGATGGTTACGAACGACTTTATTGTCGATATCGCCAATAAAGACGGGCAATTACAGCTGAATGTCACCGATCGGAAAACCGGCAAAACATCGACCATTCAGGTTTCGGGTTTGCAGTCTTCTTCAACTGACTTCTAAACAACAACGAAATAAGGACAATCATCATGCAGCGCTTTCTGATCCTTGTTGCAGTGTGCTTATTGAGCGGTTGTTTAACGGCTCCGCCCAAAGAAGCCGCTAAGCCAACACTCATGCCCCGGGCCCAAAGTTATCGCGATTTAACCCATCTGCCGATGCCAACCGGTAAGATCTTTGTCTCCGTCTACAACATTCAGGACGAGACGGGTCAGTTTAAACCTTATCCTGCCAGTAACTTCTCGACGGCAGTCCCCCAAAGCGCCACAGCCATGCTGGTCACGGCGTTAAAAGATTCACGCTGGTTTATTCCCCTGGAGCGCCAGGGATTACAGAATCTTTTAAATGAACGCAAAATTATCCGTGCCGCGCAGGAAAACGGCACCGTAGGGGTAAATAACCGCGTACCATTACAGTCGCTCACCGCCGCCAATATTATGGTGGAAGGGTCAATTATTGGCTATGAAAGCAACGTGAAATCCGGAGGCGCGGGCGCACGTTATTTTGGGATTGGCGCGGACACCCAGTACCAGCTTGACCAGATTGCCGTGAACCTGCGCGTGGTAAATGTCAGCACCGGTGAAATATTATCATCGGTTAATACCAGTAAAACGATTCTCTCGTATGAAGTTCAGGCAGGGGTATTCCGCTTCATTGATTACCAGCGTCTGCTGGAAGGTGAAATTGGCTATACCTCGAATGAGCCGGTGATGCTGTGTCTGATGTCCGCTATCGAAACGGGCGTGATCTTCCTGATTAACGATGGTATCGATCGCGGCCTGTGGGACCTGCAAAATAAAAATGAAGTGAAAAACGATATTCTGGTGAAATACCGCGATATGTCGGTGCCTCCGGAATCCTGATAATAACGCGCATACAAAAAGCGAGGCACATTAGCCTCGCTTTTTTATTTGCTCACTGCCGTCACGTTTGCTGTTCGCGCCCGCCGGGCGGCGAGCCACAATCCGCTGTTTTTCATGGCGTACCCGAATACCAGCCCCAGCATCAGGGAAGGGACAATCAGTTTCCAGTCGCCCTGCCCGGCAAAGGTGGCACAGGCGCCAATAAAGGTGCCAGGCACAAAAGAGAGCAGAAGATGTTTGGCCTGTACGCACATTAAAAAGGCGACAACGCCGGTCATGACGTAGCTTAAGATCTCCAGATGCGGCGCCAGCGCACTGCCGTGCATGATAATCAGGGCCCATGCGACCCCGCTCATCATCGTGCATCCCGAAATGAAGAACCCTTTTACGCCACCCTGCGGGCAGGCAAAATAGGCCGTACAGCCAAGGAATCCTGCCCAGCTGAGTAAACCCAGCGACACAGCAACCCATCCCCAGAGACCGGAGAGAAGACCTGTTGTGATGGCAATCGAAAGAAGTATGTTCATGGCGCGCATCTTATCAGATACGCGCCATGATAATGAGATCGCTCGCACATTATGTGCAAGCTCACTCATTACGTTGCAGAATAAGTGTGATCTAAATCACTCTTCATTCTCTTCCTGTAAATCATCCCACATGGCGGAAAGCGCTTCGCGCGTCAGCGGTGCCAGGGTTCGCCAGAAAGGCGAAGTGGCATGGGCTTCAATTTTGCCCAGGAAGGTGCCGCACCAGGGTAAAATATAATCGGCAAATAAGGTTTCCAGCGCGTCGCTTTCGTCATCCCCGGCGTTATCTTCAATCCAGGAAGCAGCCAGCAGCAAGGTACCAATATGATCGGCGGGAACGTCGGTCAATGGCATACCACGTTCCGATAAAAACGCGCGGACTTCCGCTTCCGTTGCCCCTTCCACCCACGAGGAGCGATACGGGGGGACCTTACACTCTTCGCCAATAAACAAGGCGCTATAGTCGGCCGCAATTTGCTGCATATCGCAGCTATTCTGCAGACGCTGTAGCAACTCGTCCTGCTCTAACGGCCAGTTAGCCGCGAGTTTACCTTCGCGAATCAGCGTGAAAAGCGGGACCAGCAGCGGATCCTGCGGCTGGCGATAATAAAGGGTGCCCAACACGCGGCAAAGGATTGAAAACTCGTTCATCTCTTTATTCCATTACACATTTATAATTCGGCAAATTCGCCGATTGGCGCCATGCCGCGAGACTCCAGAAAATCGAGCATGCGGCGCGGCGTAACATTCAGAATTTTATCTTCCGGGAAGCCAACGTCGTCCAGTACTTTCCGACATTCGCTAAAATCACCCAGCGTAAACGCCGTGTGTGAATCCGACCCCAGCGCCACTCTTCCTCCGGCATCCCGTACCGCGGCGGCGATGGCCCGACAGTTGGCCTCGCTGCCTTTACGCGAGTGAATAAAGGAGGAGTTGTTGATCTCCAGGGCGACGTCATATTTAGCCGCCGCCTGTGCAACCGCCTCAATATCAATAGGGAATTTCGGATTACCAGGATGGCTGATGATGTGTACATTGCCGCTGGCAATGGTCGCAATCATCGCCTGAGTATGGGTCTCTTTATCCTGCGGCGCGAAAACCGGTTCGTGGAATCCGGCAATGATGAGATCCAGCGAAGTGAGCATGGGGCCGGTACAGTCGATCTCCCCGTCCGTATTTTTAATGTTGGCTTCAATTCCGCGGAGAATGCCTACCCCATCAACCAGGCGCGGCCAGATGCGCATATTCACAAAGTGCCAGTAATGGGGTGCGTCAGCCATATCCGGACCGTGATCGGTAATAGCAAAGAGCTTAATGCCTTTACGCTTTGCTTGCGCGATGTAGTCATGGAGGGTGCTGTAGGCATGGGTACTGGCGACGGTGTGCATATGCAGGTCAACGGGATACATCTGTCTCTCCTCTTTTGTTTTACCAAAGGATAGCAGGAATGGCAGGTGAATATTAGCAAAACACAGCGGACGCCCTGCTGCCGCTACCCGGCCTGAACCCTGCCACCCGTGCACCCTCTCGTCTGTGAGAGGGCTGGGCGATGGGCTAACCCGGAACCTTAATAACCCCGCTGACGGTCAACCTGACCCGTCACCGTCTTTCCGGCTTCCAGCTGGCTTATGGTACGGGCGATATACGCCACCGCCTCCGCCGGGCGGGTCACCGCCGCGATATGCGGCGTCATGCCCACGCGTGGATGCGCCCACAGCGGACTCTCTTTCGGCAAGGGCTCACTGCTATAAACATCCAGCATTGCGCCTTTCAGCTTGCCGTTATCCAGCGCCGCCAGCAGGTCATGCTCTACCAGATGGACACCGCGCGCCAGGTTCATGACATAGCTTTCATCGTCCAGCTGATTCAGCAGTTCGCTATTGATAATGCCCACCGTTTCAGCGGTGTTCGGCAACAGGTTGATCAGCACCCGCGTGCCCTTTAAGAACGACGGCAACTCATCCTTCCCGGCAAAACTTTCAACGCCCGGATACTGCTTGCGATTTCGGCTCCAGCAGCGCAGCGGGAATCCCCACGGCGCCAGCGCTTCAGCGACTTTCGATCCCAGTACGCCCGCGCCTAAGATGCCAATGGTAAAGGATTCCCGGCTATATTCCGCCAGCGGCTCCCACTGCGACTGCTGTTTCAGCAGGTGGTAATCATCAAAGCGACGGAACCAGTGCAGCACCTGACTGACCGCATATTCCTGCATCTGCTGACCCATACCGGTGTCTTCGAGCCGGAACAGGGGAATATGTTCCGGTAACATTTCAGGATGCGCTTTCAGCTTGCTCAAAATGGAGTCCACGCCTGCCCCAAGGGCAAAAACGGCTTTCAGTTCTCGCCCCTGCAACATCTCTACCGGAGGATGCCAGACCAGCGCATAATCCGCAGGTTGATTATCTCCCCGCTTCCATTCACGTACCCGCGCCCCGGGTAACGCGGCGCTCAGCGATTTTAGCCAGTAGGCGGTGTCAAACGTCGGGTGATAGAAGATGATATCCATTAAGGCTCCTCTCTTGTGCGCAGTTTTGTTTTCATTATCAAGTGGATTGCCAGCATAACAAATTATGCCGTGCCCTGCGTTGCCGATAAAAGAGTCGCTTTCAGCACATTTAGGAATCAGGTTGCTGGAACTTTGTATAAACAGGCGAGTTAACTGCAAAAGGTGATTGACGCCCGTTCAGCTTTTCCTTACATTAGCGCCCGTCCCGACAGCGTTGGGATGACAATACGGTGAGGTGTCCGAGTGGCTGAAGGAGCACGCCTGGAAAGTGTGTATACGGCAACGTATCGAGGGTTCGAACCCCTCTCTCACCGCCATCTTTAAAGAAGAGCCCGCATGAAAATGCGGGCTTTTTTTTCGTCTGTTGTATCAGGCCCTACTCTTCCACGATGCGCGCATACTCCTCGGCCAGGAAATCCACCAGCGTTCTGACCGAGGGTAACAACCCGCGCCGGGAAGGATAGACGGCGTGGATCACCTCTCTTTGCGGCTCCCACTCGTCCAGTACACGGACAAGTTCCCCGGCGGCAAGGCGATCGCGCACCATCAGAATGGGCAGCTGAACCACCCCCACACCGGCTATCGCCGCCTCGCGTAACGCCAGCATGTCCCCTGTGACGAAACGTGGCGTAAAGTGCACCTCTGCTTTCGCGCCATCAGGCCCGGTCAGCGCCCACTTGTGAACCTGTCTGCCCACCCCCATGCTGAGCCCGGGCCAGACGCTGAGTTCAGAAGGTGCAACCGGCTGCCCCAGTCGCTTAACCAGCTGCGGGCTCGCGACCAGGCAGTGCCCCCGATCGGCCAGAACCCGCAGGACCAGATCGCTGTCATCAAACGGACGCGGGCGAACGCGAATGGCCACATCAATGCCCTCTCCAACGAGGTCCACGCGGCGGTTAGTCGCTTCAAGCTGGAGATGAATCCCCGGATAGCGGGCCATAAACCGTGCCAGCATCGGACCGACATGCACGTGCAGCAGCGCCACCGGACAGGTGACACGCACCCAGCCGCGCGGCTCTGCCTGAAGCGCGGCCACCGCCTCCTGCGCGGCGTCGGCCTCCACCAGCATGGCTTTGCAGTGGTGATAGAACGTCTGCCCGACTTCCGTCACCGCAAACTGCCGCGTGGTGCGTTGGATCAGGCGCACGCCGAGCCGCTCTTCAAGCTGTGCAATCCGCCGACTCAGGCGTGACTTGGATAAACCGCAGGCTCTTCCCGCTGCGGCAAACCCGCCATGATCCACCACCTTAACAAACCAGGCGAAGTCATTAAGATCCTGCATCTTCACTCCATTGTTCTATTTTTGGGACAGTGAGTACTGCTTTCGCTATCTACCGGATTATTAGTCACGAATATAAGCTAATACTCATCAACCGAACAACAGGAGAGAAGTATGAAACAGGTGACAGGCGTTTATACCGCCCCCCGTCCGCACTGGGTTGGCGATGGTTTTCCGGTGCGTTCACTGTTTTCTTACCAGACCCACGGAGAAGCGCTCAGCCCCTTCCTGCTTCTGGACTACGCGGGGCCACATCACTTCCCGGGCGATGGGGTGAAACGGGGTGTGGGCCAACATCCCCATCGGGGTTTTGAGACCGTTACCCTTGTCTACTCGGGCGACGTAGCGCATCGCGACTCCACCGGTCAGGGCGGCACTATCGGTCCCGGCGACGTCCAGTGGATGACTGCCGGCGCGGGGATTTTGCACGAGGAGTTTCACGCTGACGCCTTCAGCCGTCAGGGCGGCGATCTCAGGATGATTCAGCTGTGGGTCAATCTGCCCGCAAAGGACAAAATGGCCCCGCCGGGCTATCAAAGCCTGACCAAAAAGGCGATCCCCGTCATCCCCCTGCCCGATAATCAGGGTGAGATCCGGGTGATTGCCGGTCGCTACGGCGAGATTACGGGTCCGGCGCATACCTTCTCACCGCTTAACGTCTGGGATATCGCGTTGCGACAGGATGCCCATTTGACCCTGACTCAGCCCCAGGGCTGGAGCACTGCGCTGGTGGTTGTCGAAGGCGCCATAAAGGTAAATGGCACCGCTGAGGCGGGAGAAGCGCAGCTGATCGTGCTGAGCCAGAGCGGGGAAAAATTGCACCTTGAAGCCCGTCGCGACGCCAAAGTGCTGCTTTTGGCGGGCGAGCCTTTACACGAACCCATTGTCGGCTATGGCCCGTTTGTTATGAACAGTAAAAGTGAAATCGCGGAGGCAATCCGTGATTTTAATGGCGGCCAGTTTGGCCAAATGTCAGCGTAATAAAGGAGAGAACCATGTCTGCCCCTGCTAATTTTAACGGCGCACGTCCGGTGATTGATGCGAATGATGCGGTGATGCTGCTTATCGATCACCAGAGCGGCCTGTTTCAGACCGTCGGCGATATGCCGATGCCGGAACTGCGTGCCCGCGCTGCGGCGCTGGCCAAAATAGCCCGGCTTGCCAATATTCCGGTCATCACTACCGCGTCGGTGCCACAAGGTCCGAACGGTCCCTTAATTCCGGAGATCCACGCCAATGCCCCCCATGCGCAATACGTGGCGCGTAAAGGGGAAATTAATGCCTGGGATAATCCAGAGTTTGTGGCGGCGGTAAAGGCCACCGGGCGTCGGACGCTGATTATCGCGGGCACCATCACCAGCGTCTGCATGGCATTTCCTTCTGTCAGCGCCGTCGCCGATGGCTATAAAGTGTTTGCGGTCATTGACGCCTCGGGTACCTACAGCAAAATGGCGCAGGAAATTACCCTGGCCCGTGTGGTACAGGCAGGCGTTGTACCGATGGATACGGCTGCGGTTGCCTCGGAAATCCAGCGTAGCTGGAATCGCGCCGATGCGGCGGAGTGGGCCGACGTTTATACCCATATTTTCCCGGCGTATCAGTTATTGATCGAAAGTTACGGCAAAGCGCAGGAGGTCGTGAAGAACAACGAAGTGCTCGATTCACAGCGCTAAACCGTTCTTCATGGCGGTGAACGTCTGGTGGGTGATTATTGCTTAACCGAACAGGCGTGTAGCGTTAAAATCTGCTTGACCGCTTTCGCGCAACTCCCTATAGTAGCGCCCCGTTGCCCCCTACGCGGTCAGGCAGCAAAACAATACGGTGAGGTGTCCGAGTGGCTGAAGGAGCACGCCTGGAAAGTGTGTATACGGCAACGTATCGAGGGTTCGAACCCCTCTCTCACCGCCATCTTCAAAGAAGAGCCCGCATGAAAATGCGGGCTTTTTTTTCGTCCTTTTTTCATTCATCCCCCTATGCCGCTCTTATACTCACTGTCAAAAGTCATAAAGGAAATACGCTAACCGGCCGATATTCCCGCGACCCCATGTCATTTTTTATAAGGAGAACTCATGGACGCATTTTTCCAGAGCCAGACCGTCAAGATCATCACAATAGCCCTGGTAGCGATCGCCTTCGTTATCAGTTTGTATGTGAACAAAAAAGTGAACAGCCAGCTTGCGGGATCCGTCAGAGCTCAGCATGCCAAACTGGCGAAAGATGCGTGGGTAAAGACGATTCTGCTTTTTGGCGGTTCTGTGGCAGCCGGGCTGGTCGCTTTTTTTCACGGCGGATTTGATAAAGCCCTGTCTCAGGCCTTTTTTGGTTTATGTCTGTTTACCGCGATTGGCTCGCTTTGGACCATTAAGAAAACCAACGCGGCTATTGAAGAGGCGAAACAGCTTTCGCTCGAGGGAAAAAGAAAAGGGCGTATTGAAGATGTTCAACGACTCAATAATGAGAAAGCCGTTTATAACACGTGCCTCAGCTTAGCGGTGGGTTTACCAGGCTTTATTTTTGTTGCCTTCTTTTTCGAAAAATACCCCTTCCCCTGGCTGTGGTTTGCGGCCTTTCTTTGCACCGGCTTTGGTATTTTATCGGCAAGATGGAGCGAGGCCGCCAATCAGGCGATTGCTAAATATGCTTCCGATCCGAAGCACGGCGTCTAAACAAAAAACAAAGCCCGGTTTCCCGGGCCTTGATGGCGGCAATGAATCAGTAGTAGGCGTTCAACGCTCGCTGGCAGAGTGCCGAACGAACACAGTCGTCTTTGGTGAAACGCACCACGCCAACCATATCGTCTTCAACGAAACGTGACATGGCATCGCTCAGGCCAGACTTGACCCCCGACGGCAGATCGCACTGGGTAATATCCCCATTTACAATCACGGTCACGTTTTCCCCGAGGCGCGTTAAAAACATCTTCATTTGCGCAGCAGTCACATTCTGAGCCTCGTCGAGAATGACAACCGCATTTTCAAATGTACGTCCGCGCATATAGGCGAACGGCGCGATTTCTACCTTGCCAATCTCCGGGCGCAGGCAGTACTGCATAAAAGAAGCGCCCAGTCGTTTCACCAGCACGTCGTACACCGGTCTGAAATAGGGGGCAAACTTCTCTGAGATATCGCCGGGCAAGAAGCCGAGATCTTCATCAGCCTGCAATACCGGACGGGTGACAATGATCCTGTCCACATCCTTATGGATCAGCGCCTCTGCCGCTTTGGCAGCACTTATCCACGTTTTCCCGCATCCGGCTTCACCGGTTGCGAAGATCAGCTGTTTACTCTCGATAGCATTCAGGTAGTGCGCCTGAGCTTCATTGCGCGCTGCGACTGGAGAATTATCACGGCTGTCCCGCGCCATGCCAATTGCTTCTACGCCACTCATCTGCACAAGCGAGGTGACCGATTCTTCTTCACGCTGTTTATGGCTTCGTGAATCCCGTCTCAGCACACGTTTTGCTTCACGACGAGCTTTGATCACTGCTTTTTGTCTTCCCATGGATAGCACCTTGAGTTGTTGGAATTCATCACACGCACCCCTCTTCGGGACGCGATCATGCAAACGAACATCTGCGGGTTGGCTTCCTTCTAAGCCATTGCTTGCCTTTTTGGATGACGAAACAGAACAGCTATGCACGCCGTTCGGCCCGTCGGGAACGTCAGGTTTTTGAGTCAAAGGGGAGAATTCAGTGGTGAAGAAATCGCTGCCGGAGTCAGAGCCTCCGCGCTGGGTGGTGCGGTTATGACGTTTCTTATGTCCAGTACAGGACCCAACCATTCGCGATCTCCATTGTGATAAGCATCACTGCCGGGAACTACCGCTGTCATAAAGTAAGTACATCAGGAATTATCATAAATGCAACATTTATTTTACCTGAGCGCAACTTTAACAGGCGTCCCTCGGCTGAAAATCAGTGTCATACAGGAATATTACAGAAATATAACAGAGGGATAGCCAGACAAAAAAATAATATCCCCGCGAACTATCGCGAGGATAATTTTTACGCTTCAAAAAGCCCCTGAGCGAGGAAATCACCCGGTTTACGTACGCCCGGTACGGCAAAGAAGTAGCCGCCACCGATGGGCTTAACATACTCTTCCAGCGCTTCGCCGTTCAGCCGTTTCTGCACGGCCAGGAAGCCTTTTTCCAGATCGTGCTGATAGCAGACAAACAGCAGCCCCATGTCCAGCTGGCCGGAATTCGTCACCCCCAGCGAATAACTGTATCCGCGACGCATCATCAGGCTCGACTGGGTTTCCGGCGTACGCGGGTTCGCCAGACGAATATGGCTGTCCAGCGCGATCGTCTCCCCGTCGGGATCGCTGGCATAATCCGGCACATCATGCTCGTGCTTCATGCCCAGCGGCGCGCCGCTTTGCTTATCACGACCAAAAATGGTCTGCTGCTCTTTCAGCGGGGTTCTGTCCCAAAACTCGACGTGAAACTGAATGATCCGCACGGCCTGGTAGGTGCCGCCCAGCGTCCAGGCCGGTTCGCCCTGGTCAGCGGTGGTCCAGACCACGTTTTTCATTAATGCGGCATCACGGCTGTCCGGATTGGCGGTGCCATCTTTAAAGCCGAGCAGGTTTACCGGCGTCTCCTTGCCCTGGCTGCGCGCCGCGTGATCGGAGATAAACCCTTCCCGCTTCCAGCGAACGCTCAGTAAATCCGGCGTGTGCTTGATAATATCCCGCAGCGTATGGATCACCGTATCCTGAGTGTTAGCGCAAATCTGCAGCAGAATATCGCCATGGCACAGCGCCGCGTCCAGCGAGTCATTCGGGAAACGGGTCATTTTTTGCAGCGTTTTCGGCTTCTGTTTTTCCAGACCGTAACGGGCATCAAATAACGACGCCCCAACGGAAAGGGTCACCGTCAGGTTGTCCGGGGAAATGTACGAGCCGAGGATGCCGGAGTCCATCGGTGGCATCCGCGGATTCGGCGTATCAGGCGCCGGGCCGCCGGTGGTGAGAAAGGCAATACGCTGGGTCAGCAGGCGAAACAGACGTTCCAGCTCTGCTTTGTCGCTGGCCAGCGAATCGAACGCCACCACCATCATGGCGGCCTGCTGGGGGGTTAAGATCCCTGCCTGATGCTCACCGTAAAACGGCTGCGTCTCCATACGGGCATTGGGCGACAGGGTTCCCGGCGCGCTTTGCGGTTTTGCCGCATGCGCCACCGGGCATCCCCCCGCGAGGGCGAGCGCGCCGCCAAGCGCCCCCACCCCTTTCAGTAAACGACGTCGTGAAGGCTCAGCAACGTCATAATCATCATGCTTATTCATCGATCGTTAATCCAGGCCGAGAACGCCACGCAGCTGCGCTAAATCTTCTGCCAGCGTCGTAATCGGGCCTTTCAGCGCGTTACGATCGGCATCGGTCAGCTTGTCATAGGTTTCGTAACCCTCTTTGGTACGGTACTTCGCCAGAATAGTGGTCACTTTTTTGAAGTTGGCATCCACTTTTGCCAGCAGTTCGCTATTGTCTTTCTGCAGCTGCGGACGCAGCAGATCCACAATCTTCTGTGCGCCTTCGACGTTAGCCTGGAAGTCCCACAGGTCGGTGTGGCTGTAGCGATCTTCTTCACCGCTGATCTTACTGGCAGCGACTTCTTCAATCAGCCCGGCAGCGCCACCCACCACTTTTGACGGCGGGAAGGCCAGTTCACTGATGCGTTTTTGCAACTCAAGCACATCGCTGTTCAGCTGGTCGGCATATTTTTCCATCCCTTTGGTGGAGTTATCGCCAAACAGCGCTTTTTCCAGACGGTGGAAGCCGGTAAATTTCGGGTCGGCGGCTTTTTGCTCGTAATCATCTTCACGGGCGTCGATGCTGCCATCCAGATCGGAGAACAGCTCTGCAATCGGTTCAATACGCTCGTAGTGCTGACGCGTTGGCGCATACAGGGATTTTGCTTTATCGATATCGCCCGCTTTCACCGCGTCGGTAAAGGCTTTGGTCCCGGTGACCAGATCGGCAGTCTCTTTGGTGACGTAGGCTTTATAGGCGGTGATGGCGTCACCCAGGCTTAATAATGCTGCGCCCTTCGCGGCATCGCCCGTGGCTTCCCCTTTCACGATCAGTTTCCCTTTCGGGTTGGTCAGCAGGCCGCAGGTCATGTCATATTCGCCCGGCTGCAGGTTAGCGGTCATTTTCTGGCTAAAGCCAGGCGCGATGTTTTCGCGCTCTTCCACCACCATTACGCCTTTCAGGATCTCCCACTCCAGCGCCTTCTGACTGTGGTTTTGAATAATAAACTGTGTTTTGCCGCTGTTCACCGTGATGGTCATCGGTTCACACTGTTTATCATTTACGGTCACCTTAACCTGAGGGATATCCGCAGCCTGTACGGAAAAAGCAGACGCAAACAGCGCCGCTACACCCACCTGTAACGCACTACGACGAAATTGAATTGTCATGACTCTTCCCTATAAAAAGTATGTTGTCACACTACAGATTGCACGTCAGGGCGCCGTACGCGACGGCTGAGCGCTGGGGCGCGATGGCATAAAGAACAGCGCCAGCGCCGGAATCAGATAAATAAAGTACATCGCCACTTCGCTGACGCTTGGGGTTTCCTGATAGCCGAAAATCCCTTCAAGTAAGGTCCCGGTCAGCGAGTGGGTGGAGAGAACATTACTGAGGTCGAAGGCGACGTCCTGGAAATGGTTCCACAGACCCGCCTCGTGGAAAGCCCGGATAGCCCCTGCCGCCAGCCCGGCGGCCACCAGCAGAATGAACAAACTTGTCCATTTGAAAAATGCGCCCAGATTCAGGCGAATACCGCCCCAGTAGAGCATAAAACCGAGAACCACGGCGGTAGCCAGACCCAGCACTGCGCCCAGCGGCGGCCAGATACCCACGTCCTGCTGGAACGCCGCCAGCAGGAAGAAGACCGACTCCAGCCCTTCACGCGCCACGGCAAAGAAGACCATCAAAATCAACGCCCAGCCGTGGTGGTTACCTTTTTGCAGGGCATTATCCACCGCCTGCTCAAGCTGCACCTTCACGTTACGTGACACCTTGCGCATCCAGAACACCATCCAGGTGAGGATCACCACCGCAATGACCGCCACGATGCCTTCGAAGAGCTCCTGCTCTTTCTGCGGAAACTCGCCGGTCGTTTCGTTAATCAGGATACCCAGGCCCAGGCAAAGCGCGGCGGCAAGCAGCACGCCAACCCACATTACGCCAATCCAGCGCCCGCGCTGGGTACGCTTTAAATAGCTGGCGATCAGGCTGACGATTAAGGCCGCTTCAAGGCCTTCACGTAACATAATGAGAAATGGAACAAACATGCCGACACCTTAAATGTTAATCGCGGTCAACTGATGCAAAGAAAGGTAAATTCTTGTGATAGTGATTATCATTACGGCAAGAAGAAACACAAGCAAAATGTGTTACGTTTTGATGAGCAGATGTAAACCCCTCGCGCGGTAATAGTTGCATACGTAATTGATATGTTTATAACGTATAACGTAAATGCCCGTTTACGCTGATGCACGGCTATGGCTAAATAGGCGCTTTGCAAACCAACTGAATAAAACTATGTATAACGTTGTCCATTTCCTGCTGGCAGTGGTGATTATTCTCGCCCTGGCCTGGCTGGTCAGTTTTGACCGCCGAAAAGTTCGTCTGCGTTTTGTTTTACAGCTCCTTGTCATCGAAATGGCTCTGGCCTTCTTTTTCCTTCATGCGGAAAGCGGCCTGTCAGTCATTAAATATGTGTCCGGCTTCTTTGAATCACTGCTTAAATTCGCCGCAGAAGGCACTAACTTTGTCTTTGGTGGCATGGCAGAAAAAGGATTAGCATTTATATTCCTTGGCGTACTCTGCCCAATCATCTTTATCTCAGCGCTGATTGGTATTCTGCAGCACTGGCGTATCCTGCCCATTTTTATTCGCGTCATCGGAACCCTGCTGTCAAAACTGAATGGCATGGGCAAGCTGGAATCCTTTAATGCGGTCAGTTCGCTGATTCTCGGCCAGTCGGAAAACTTCATTGCTTACAAAGGCGTGCTTGGCGAGCTCTCTTCGCGTCGCCTGTTCACTATGGCGGCAACGGCGATGTCGACGGTCTCGCTGTCAATCGTCGGGGCCTATATGACGATGCTTGACGCCCGTTACGTTGTCGCGGCGCTCATTCTCAATATGTTCAGCACCTTTATTATTCTGTCGGTCATCAACCCTGCCCGCCCGGAAGCGGAACCTGAGATCAAACTGGAAAAACTGCATGAGTCGCAGAGTTTCTTTGAGATGCTCGGGGAATATATTCTGGCCGGCTTTAAAGTCGCGATGATTATTTTGGCGATGCTGATTGGCTTTATTGCCATTATTAGCGCCGTTAACGCGCTCTTCTCTACCTTGTTTGGTATGAGCTTCCAGCAGATCCTCGGCTACGTTTTCTATCCGCTGGCATGGTTGATTGGCATTCCGCTGAGCGATGCATTACATGCGGGCAGCATTATGGCGACCAAGCTGGTTGCCAATGAATTCGTCGCGATGATCGAGCTGCAAAAAATAGCCGGTCAGATGACGCCGCGCGGCCTGGGCATTCTGTCCGTGTTCCTGGTTTCGTTTGCCAACTTTGCCTCGATTGGCATCGTGGCGGGCGCCATTAAGGGGCTGAACGAAAAGCAGGGCAACGTCGTCTCTCGCTTTGGTTTGCGACTGGTGTATGGCGCAACGCTGGTCAGCCTGCTCTCTGCAAGCTTTGCGGGGCTGGTGCTGTAACCTCTGGCGTGCTCCGCCTGCACGGCTGTACTGAAGGCCGGGTAAGCGGAGCACAACCCGGCACGAAAAATCAGAACTGCACGCAGACCGGCTGGTCGACACGCATGACTGACTCCTGCGCAAAGCGTGATTTATAGATCCCGCGAAGCGCCTCGATATTCTTCTCGCTCTCAGCATTCTTTGTGTGAATCAGCATCAGCGCCTTGCTCGGCTCACGCGCCACAGTGCCGTCATTTCCCAGCCATTGTCCGCGCGCTTCAAATACCGTTAAGCCGTCACGAAACCGCGGCGTCACATCCCGATCGACAAACTGCTGCCACTCCTGGCCGGTGATCTGTGCCCCTGCGGGACGGTTCAGGCCAAAAAAGAGGGTCGTTTGCTGCATCTGGTTTTCAGCTTTACAGGTGGCGTCAGGCGCGGTGTGCGAGGGTGCCGTACAGCCTGCCAGCATGAAGAGTGTGGCGGCCATCAGCCCTGTTTTGATTGTCATTTTTCGCTATCCTCATTGTTTTAAGCACAGCGATATGAGCGTAAAAAAAGTACTTTGGCAAGCAATTCCCCTCTCCGGACAGAGAGGGGAAAGGAAGAGAGGTTTATTCGGCCTGCATTTTTGATGGTGCCGCCGTATGGTAATGCGCATCCGCCTCGGCGAAGCGTTTTTGCATGGACGCAGACGGCGCTTTATCCATCAGGCTAAACAGGACGATCCCCAGGCTGCCAAAGATAAAGCCCGGGATGATTTCATACAGTCCCAGCCAGGCGAACTGTTTCCAGACGATAACCGTCACCGCACCGATGATCATCCCTGCCAGCGCGCCATTACGCGTCATACGGGACCACAGTACAGAGAAGAGCACCACCGGCCCAAAGGCAGCACCGAAGCCTGCCCAGGCGTAGCTGACCAGTCCCAGCACGCGGTTATCCGGGTTTGCGGCAAGCGCAATAGAGACCAGCGCCACCACCAGCACCATAAAGCGGCCAACCCAGACCAGCTCTTTCTGGCTAGCGCCTTTACGCAGGAAAGCTTTGTACAGATCTTCGGTGATTGCGCTGGAACAGACCAGCAGCTGGCAGCTCAGCGTGGACATCACTGCCGCCAGAATAGCGGACAGCAGGATACCGGCAATCCACGGGTTGAAGAGGATCTGCGCCAGCTCGATAAACACGCGCTCGGCGTTCTGATTTACCGCTCCCGCCAGGGCCGGGTTATCGGAGAAGAAAGCGATCCCGAAGAAACCCACGGCACAGGCACCGGCAAGACAGAGGATCATCCAGGTCATGCTGATACGGCGGGCATGCACGATAGTGTGGTGAGAATCTGCCGCCATGAAACGCGCCAGAATATGCGGCTGGCCAAAGTAGCCCAGGCCCCAGCCCATCAGTGAGACAATCGCGACAAAGTTAAGACCTTTCAGCATGTCGACGTTTTCGATGCTCTTTTGCTTGATCACTTCCAGCGAATCGCCAAACCCGCCCACGGTAATAATGACAATCACCGGGGTAAGGATCAGCGCAAAAATCATCAGGCTCGCCTGCACGGTATCCGTCCAGCTTACCGCCAGGAATCCGCCCACGAAGGTATAAATAATCGTCGCGGCCGCACCGGCCCACAGCGCCGTTTCATAGCTCATGCCGAAGGTGCTTTCAAACAGTCGCGCCCCTGCCACAATGCCGGAAGCACAGTAGATAGTGAAGAACAGCAGAATGACCAGCGCCGAGATAATGCGCAGAATGCGGCTGTTATCTTCGAAGCGACCGGTAAAGTAGTCCGGCAGCGTCAGCGCGTTGTTATTGACCTCGGTGTGGACGCGCAGTCGACCTGCCACCAGTTTCCAGTTAATCCAGGCACCCAGCGTCAGGCCAATTGCGATCCAGCTTTCTGAAATCCCGGAGATGAAAATTGCGCCTGGCAATCCCATTAATAGCCAGCCGCTCATATCGGATGCACCCGCCGACAGCGCGGTGACGAATGGGCCTAAGCTGCGCCCGCCAAGAATGTAGTCATCAAAGTTCTTGGTTGAACGCCATGCCAAAAACCCTATCAGGATCATGCCAAATATATAAACGAAAAATGTCACCAGCATCGGTGTGCTAATCGCCATTTAAACTCTCCAAAATTATCGAGCGACAACCATCCGGGTTGCCTTGTTATTTGATCACCGGAACGTGGTGACGTTATGTGTGTTTCTGCTGGGCGGGCGTATCCTGCCGTATACGCTCCCCTTTCACAAACGATTTAACACTGCATTTACATCAAATTCATCCCTGGTTTTATAGGTCTTTCCTATAGGTTGCACTCGCTCACGTTTTTGCGGGTTGCACCTTTTAAAAGTGTTAAGTGCCGCATGAAATCTGGCCTGAGAGAGAAATTCGCCCTGCCGTTTCTGGCTAACTAATCGTTAACAATCCATTCATTTTTCAGCTTGCAGTCCAGGTCACACTTAACACGGTTGCACAAAGTTGCAACATGATGGATATTTCTCGCTAACGAACGAAACTGAATAATGAACAACAGGAGTTTTGGCATGGCAACGACCACCATGGGCGTTAAGCTTGACGATGCGACCCGCGAACGGATTAGAAACGCCGCCTCGCGCATTGACCGCACACCGCACTGGCTTATTAAGCAGGCCATCTTTAATTATCTGGAAAGACTGGAAAACGAAGAGGGCTTGCCGGAACTCCCTGCCCTGCTGACGGGCACCGCGAATGAAAGCGACGAGATCACCACGGTTATCGAGGAAAATCATCAGCCGTTCCTCGATTTCGCAGAACATATTTTGCCGCAGTCGGTGAGCCGCGCGGCCATTACCGCGGCCTGGCGTCGGGCAGAAACCGATGCCGTGCCTATGCTCCTTGAGCAGGCCCGTCTGCCGGAGCCGATTGCTGAGCAGGCGCATAAGCTTGCCTGGCAGCTGGCAGATAAACTACGTCATCAAAAAACAGCCTCAGGCCGCGCCGGAATGGTGCAGAGCCTGCTTCAGGAATTTTCGCTCTCCTCGCAGGAAGGCGTGGCACTGATGTGCCTGGCCGAAGCGCTGCTGCGTATTCCCGATAAAGCTACCCGTGACGCGCTGATCCGCGACAAAATCAGCAATGGAAACTGGCAGTCGCACATTGGCCGCAGCCCGTCTCTGTTTGTGAATGCCGCGACCTGGGGTCTGCTCTTTACCGGCAGGCTGGTGTCGACGCACAACGAAGCCAGCCTTTCCCGCTCCCTGAGCCGTATTATTGGCAAAGGCGGCGAACCGCTGATCCGCAAAGGCGTGGATATGGCGATGCGCCTGATGGGCGAACAATTTGTGACCGGCGAGACCATCGCCGAAGCGCTGGCAAACGCCCGCAAGCTTGAAGACAAAGGGTTCCGCTACTCGTACGACATGCTGGGGGAAGCGGCCTTAACCGCCACCGACGCACAGGCCTATATGGTTTCTTATCAGCAGGCCATCCACGCCATTGGTAAAGCCTCGAACGGCCGCGGGATTTATGAAGGCCCGGGTATTTCTATTAAGCTGTCGGCTTTGCACCCGCGCTATAGCCGCGCACAGTACGACCGCGTGATGGACGAACTCTATCCGCGCCTGAAATCCCTCACCCTTCTGGCGCGTCAGTATGATATCGGGATCAACATCGATGCCGAAGAGGCCGACCGACTGGAGATCTCTCTCGATCTGTTGGAAAAACTCTGCTTCGAGCCAGAGCTGGCGGGCTGGAACGGGATCGGCTTTGTTATCCAGGCGTACATGAAGCGCTGTCCGTTCGTTATCGACTCGCTGATCGACCTGGCCTCCCGCAGCCGTCGCCGTCTGATGATCCGACTGGTGAAAGGCGCGTACTGGGACAGCGAAATTAAACGCGCTCAGATGGAAGGTCTGGAAGGTTATCCGGTCTATACCCGTAAGGTCTACACCGACGTCTCATACCTTGCCTGCGCGAAAAAACTGCTGGCGGTCCCTAATCTTATCTACCCACAGTTCGCCACCCATAACGCCCACACGCTGGCCGCGATTTACAGCCTCGCCGGACAGAACTATTACCCGGGTCAATACGAATTCCAGTGTCTGCATGGCATGGGCGAACCTCTGTACGAACAGGTCACCGGTAAAGTGGCTGAGGGCAAGCTGAACCGCCCTTGTCGTATTTATGCCCCGGTAGGCACCCACGAAACGCTGCTGGCCTATCTGGTGCGCCGTCTGCTGGAGAACGGTGCGAACACCTCCTTCGTCAACCGCATTGCGGACAACACCCTGCCGCTGGATGAACTGGTTGCAGATCCCGTGCAGGCCGTGGAAAAACTGGCGGCACAGGAAGGTCAGATCGGTCTGCCACATCCGAAAATTCCTCTGCCGCGTGCGCTGTACGGCAGCGACCGCGTCAACTCAGCGGGTCTGGATCTGGCGAACGAACATCGTCTGGCCTCCCTCTCCTCTGCCCTGCTGAACAGCGCCCTGCAAAAATGGCAGGCCAAACCAATGCTGGAGCATCCGGTTGAGGCAGGCGAAATGGAGCCGGTGATTAACCCGGCAGAGCCAAAAGACATTGTTGGTTACGTGCGTGAAGCCAGCGAGAGCGAGGTCGAGCAGGCCCTTGAAAGTGCGGTGAATAACGCGCCGATCTGGTTTGCCACCCCGCCGCAGGAGCGCGCCGCCATTCTGGAACGCGCGGCGATTCTGATGGAAGATCAGATGCAACAGCTGATCGGAATCCTGGTTCGTGAAGCCGGGAAAACCTTCAGCAACGCGATTGCTGAAGTGCGCGAAGCGGTCGACTTCCTGCATTATTACGCCGGTCAGGTTCGTCACGATTTTGATAACGAGACTCACCGCCCGCTCGGGCCTGTTGTCTGTATCAGCCCGTGGAACTTCCCGCTGGCCATTTTCACCGGACAAATTGCAGCCGCCCTGGCCGCAGGCAACAGCGTACTGGCGAAACCTGCTGAGCAGACGCCGCTGATTGCAGCCCAGGGGATCGCCATCCTGCTTGAAGCAGGTGTTCCTGCGGGCGTGGTCCAGCTGCTGCCGGGCCGTGGGGAAACGGTAGGGGCGAAGCTGACGGGTGATAACCGCGTACGCGGCGTCATGTTTACCGGCTCTACCGAGGTCGCCACGCTGTTACAGCGCAACATTGCCACCCGCCTGGATCCACAGGGACGTCCGACGCCGCTGATTGCCGAAACCGGCGGAATGAATGCCATGATTGTCGACTCCTCTGCGTTGACAGAACAGGTGGTCGTGGATGTGCTGGCCTCCGCCTTCGACAGCGCGGGTCAACGCTGCTCCGCCCTGCGCGTGCTTTGCCTGCAGGACGATATCGCCGATCACACGCTGAAAATGCTGCGCGGCGCGATGGCAGAGTGCCGGATGGGCAACCCTGGTCGCCTTACTACCGACATCGGTCCGGTGATAGACGCCGAGGCGAAAGCCAATATTGAACAGCATATTCAAACCATGCGCGCGAAAGGCCGTCCGGTCTTCCAGGCCGTGCGTGAAAACAGCGAAGATGCCCGCGAATGGAACAGCGGCACCTTTGTGGCGCCAACGCTGATTGAGCTCAACAGCTTCGATGAGCTGAAAAAAGAGGTGTTCGGCCCGGTACTGCACGTGGTGCGCTACAACCGCAACAACCTGGGCGCGCTGGTCGATAACATCAACGCCTCCGGCTACGGCCTGACGCTCGGCGTACATACCCGTATCGACGAAACCATCGCCCAGGTCACGGGCAGTGCGAAGGTCGGTAACCTGTACGTCAACCGTAACATGGTGGGTGCCGTGGTCGGCGTGCAGCCGTTCGGCGGCGAAGGCTTGTCGGGCACCGGTCCGAAAGCGGGTGGCCCGCTCTATCTTTATCGTCTGCTGGCTCATCGTCCGGAGAATGCTTTAGCGATGACCCTGGCTCGTCAGGATGCGGAACAGCCGGTCGATGCACAGCTGAAAACGCTGATCGCTCAGCCGCTGGACGCGCTGGCAAAATGGGCGGAGAAACGTCCGGATCTGCTTGCGCTGTGTCAGCAGTATGGAGAGCAGGCTCAGGCCGGCACGCAACGTCTGCTGCCGGGTCCGACGGGCGAACGCAATACCTGGACCCTGATGCCACGCGAGCGCGTATTGTGCATGGCAGATAACGAACAGGATGCGCTGATCCAGCTGGCTGCCGCGATGGCAACAGGTTGTGAGGTGTTGTGGGCTGAGGATGGCCTGCATCGCGATCTGGCTAAACAGTTGCCAAAAGAGGTGACCTCGCGGATCCATTTCGCCAAGCCGGATGTGTTAACGACCCAGCGTTACGACGCCGTGATTTATCACGGGGACTCCGATCAGCTGCGGGAACTGTGCGAACAGGTTGCGGCCCGTGAAGGGGCAATTGTCTCGGTTCAGGGCTTCGCCCGGGGTGAAACCAACCTGCTGCTGGAGCGGCTTTATGTTGAACACTCGCTTAGCGTCAATACCGCTGCGGCAGGCGGAAACGCCAGCCTGATGACAATCGGCTAACGCTATGATAATAAGGCTCCGGTAACGGGGCCTTTTTTTATTGGGTGAGAACATGAAATATGTAGTGATTGCCGGGGCAGCCTTGCTGCTCAGCACCAGTGCGCTGGCGGACGAATGTGCTAACGCCAGCACGCAGACAGAACTGAATACCTGTACCGCACAGCAGTATCAGAGCGCGGATCAGAAACTGAATCAGACCTGGCAGGCGGTACTGAAACGCGCCGCCGTACCGCAGCGCGATCTGTTGAAAAAAGCCCAACAGGCGTGGATAGCCCTGCGCGACGCAGACTGTGCCTTTGCCGCATCGGGCACCGAGGGCGGCAGTATCCAGCCTATGATTGCAAACCAGTGCATGACCGAGAAAACCGTCGAGCGTGAAGCGTACCTTGCGTCACTGATGCAGTGTGAGGAAGGCGATTTAAGCTGCCCGCTTCCGCCGGGCAATTAACGCAGGCGGATCCCTTCGATAATCATCCGCTGAACGTTGTCCACCGCACTCTGGAAAAACGCCTCGTCCTGAAGCGTTTTTCCGGTCACCGCTTCAACCTGACTGGCGAAATCCGCATAGTGTTGCGTCGAGGCCCAAATCATAAAAATAAGGTGATGAGGGTCAACGGGGGCCAGCTTGCCGCTTGCTACCCAGCCCGCAATAATCGCCGACTTGTCTTCGATCAGCTGCTTTAAATCACCGCTCAGTTCAGCCTGCAAAAGCGGCGCGCCTTGCAACATCTCCATGCAGAAGAGCTTTGACGCCTGCGGATAATCCCGCGATACCTCAAGCTTGAGCCGGATGTACTCTTTAATCGCCACCAGCGGCGCGAACTCTTCCCGGAACGCCTTTAGCGGCGCGAGCCAGATATCCAGAATTTGCTGTAGCACGGCGACGTAGAGCGCCTCTTTGGACGGGTAATAGTAGAGCAGGTTGGTTTTCGATACCCCGGACAGCTCCGCGACCTGTTCCAGACGCGTGCCATGAATGCCAAATTGCGAAAAGGTGTCCAGGGCAGCGCGCAAAATGGCCTGCTTTTTTGCGCTTACCGCGCGAGAACGTTTTCCGGGGGTGGGTACGATAGTGTGCGTCATGCGCCCTCTCCTTGCTGCTTTTGCGCCTCTCGCCGACGCTTTTTAAGCTTTAGCTCGCTAACCAGCACGCCAATGATAATGAACGCCGCACCGACCAGCGCGAGCATGGGCAATCGCTCTCCCGCCAGGCGACCAAAAATACCGGCCCAGACCGGCTCGCCCGTATAGATAACCGTGGCGCGCGTGGGTGAGACGCTCCGCTGCGCCCAGTTCATGGTGACCTGGATGATAGCGCTGAAAATGCCTAACCCAAGGGCGACGATAATCAACCCCGACGACATGGGTGGCACGCGCTCACCTGCAGGCACCATGGCGGCAAAGGCCACCAGCGACGCGGTGGTCAGTTGTACGACGGTCACGCGCTTGACGTCGACCTCTCCAGCCCAGGCGCTGATCAGAATTATTTCAGCCGCGATGGCTACGGCGCCAATCAGGGTGATGATCTCGCCGGGTCCCATCGCCAGTAGGTTATCACCCGGGCCTGCCAGTAAAACCAGCCCGGTAAAGGCCAGAACAATCCCGATGCAGGACATCAGGCCCGGCATTCTGCCGAGGCAGAGCCACTGAAGAAGCGGCACCAGAGGCACATACATGGCGGTAATAAACGCCGATTTGCTGCTGGGAATGGTCTGTAATCCCCAGGTTTGCAGGCTGTAGCCCATGGCAATGGCTATGCCAATCGCCACCCCGGCAAACAACTCTTTACGGGTTAATCCCTTGAGCGTTTTGAATGAAATCAAGGCCACCGCCAGCGCGGCCGTGGCGAAACGCAGTCCGACGAAGAAAAAGGGATCGCTCAGCGTGACGGCATATTGAACAGCGAGGAAGGTTCCGCCCCAGAACATGGTGATCAAAATCAGGAGCGCTTCCTGAGGCTTAATGGAGAAGGTATAGCGTGATGCAGACATGGGATACCAGAGAAAAAAGGGATTCCCCTAGTGTGCGTTGCATCGCAGGACAGTTCAATGTGGCAGATACAAAAAACCGCCGGGAGACCCGGCGGCTGGGGGGATTTCAGGCGTTACGCGCTGAAACGGGCAGTCAGCACCTTAATTCTTGCTGCTACCGTGGCTGTTTTTGCCCCCTTTTTTGCCAGCTTCTGATGCTCTTTGCGGGTCATTTTTGAAATTACCCCCGCTCTGCTGGCCACCTTTACGACCTGCTTCTGATGCTCTGTCACGGTCTTCAGCGAAATTACCTGAGCCACCACGATGGTTTGCCATCTCTAACCTCCAGAGTGTTAAACATTAGACATCATACTGCATACGGTCAAAGAGGATTCTTTCACCTGACGACGCCGGGCATGTGCCGCTGTCTGCGTCGTGTGAAAGTAAGCTTAGTGAAACGAGGGCATCCCGCCAGTGAACGGTAATATTCTGCAACAGGAAATCACCCGTTCGCATGAGATTTTCCGCGCTTCATTCATAAGCCACTCTTATACTTCGAAAAAAACGGACCGGGCAAAATGTTTCATTTTGCTACAAAGGCCAGACGCGACTATTTTGTTATAAATCAATTAAATGGCCCGAAAAGTTGCAGTCTGGCTGTGAAGACATATCTTTAAATGAACGCAGCGATTCGCTGTCAGAACATACACAACGAGGAGTAACGCAAGATGGCTAAAGTTCTGGTGCTCTATTATTCCATGTACGGACACATCGAAACCATGGCTCACGCTGTAGCGGAAGGCGCAAATAAGGTCGACGGCGTAGAAGTGGTTGTAAAACGCGTACCGGAAACGATGAATGCGGAAGCGTTCCTGAAAGCGGGCGGCAAAACGCAGAACGCGCCACAGGCGACGCCGCAGGAGCTGGCCGATTACGACGCGATTATCCTCGGCACCCCAACGCGTTTTGGCAATATGTCGGGTCAGATGCGGACCTTCCTGGATCAAACGGGCGGCCTGTGGGCTTCCGGTGCCCTGTACGGCAAACTCGCCAGCGTATTCAGCTCAACCGGCACCGGCGGTGGGCAGGAACAGACGATCACCTCCACCTGGACAACCCTCGCCCATCATGGGATGGTGATAGTGCCTATCGGCTACGGTGCGCAAGAATTATTTGATGTTTCACAGGTGCGTGGCGGCACGCCTTATGGCGCAACGACCATTGCCGGCGGTGACGGATCGCGTCAACCCAGCCAGGAAGAGCTGGCAATTGCTCGCTATCAGGGTGAACACGTCGCGAAGCTCGCCAAAAAACTGAACGGCTAACCTTAAAAGGAGGCATGCATGCCAACTCAAGAATCGAAAGCTCATCACGTAGGGGAATGGGCAAGCTTACGTAATACTTCGCCAGAAATTGCCGAAGCCATTTTTGAACTCGCCAACTATGACGAAAAGCTGGCTGAAAAAATCTGGGAAGAAGGCAGTGACGAAGTGCTGCCTCTGGCCTTCAGCAAAACGGACAAAGACTCGCTGTTCTGGGGCGAGCAAACCATCGAACGTAAAAACGTCTAAACGAATCCCCCGCCGAAGCGGGGGTTTTTCTTATTTCGCCGCGTTATTCATGACCGTATTGAACTGGTCTACGGGACAGAATCCGTTGGTGTCGACAGGGCAACCTTTCAGTTCCAGCGTGACGCGCTGTGCCGGGGATTTCAGCGATAACACGTCGGCATTACGCAGTTGCTCCGAGCTCTGATAGACATACTCGATTTTCATCAGATCGCGGTTGGCATTTTTGTCATGCCAGCGCTGGAAGACAATTTTACCGCCAATCGGCGTACGTTCGTGCTGGTCATGCAGCTGGTATGGCTTAAACTCCAGTGCCGTCAGCAGAGAGGCAATGTTAGAATCGTGTCCTGCCAGCAGGGTGATTTTTGCCGCTTTGCTCTGGTCCGTGACTAAGGCCTTATCAATGTATTTCACTAAGGGTTTCGCCACGTTTTGCGCTACTTCCGTCGAGGTAAATAGCGAGTCCTGATAACCATTTTTCAGCTTCGACAAGACGCGCCATTGCTGATCGGTTTTGATTTCTCCCCAGGCCACCTGGTCCATCGGGAAGCCTTCGTAATATTGCAGCGTAAAAGCATCCACCAGCGAATTACCCACTTTCAGCGGGCCAGATACCCCAGGCTCTTTCTCGTAATCCGCCGTGAAGGTATCTTTCGCCTGCGTTAAATCGCACACCTTCTTCTCTTTACAGGACGGCGAATCGGTGTAATTCGTCATCTTTTCCAGCAGCTTATAGCTATCGTTAAGCTGCAGTTTCTGCCGTTCCGTCTCCATGGCTTTCAGCGCTTTTTCACGGAACTCTGGGGAGTTGTCGGTGATCACCGGGTTAAAGGTGGGATCCATGGTGCCCATTTTTTCCTGATGATGGACAGGAATATCACAGCCCGGGAAGGCCCCGGTGATAAAGAATTGCGCGGTGGCAACGGTGCGTTGCAGGCTGTTTGCGTACGCATAAACGGCCTCAGGTGGCGGACACTCTCCCGTCGTGACCATCCCTTGCTCGGCCAGCCATTCACGCATGTAATGGCCCATATAGACCTCAAGGATACCGCCCTTGGTGGTTAACTGCCCGCCGGGCACTTCCCATTCGGGCCATTTATTTGGGGTGGATTGTTCCAGCACACTGCCGTTATTGCCCAGCGGCGCACGCAGGTTGTGGCGACTCATGATTAATACCTGCTGTAACTGGTATCCCTCTGGCGCGGGCTGCGCCTGTACGCCCGATACCATCGTGACACTTCCCGCCACGGCCAGAGCCAGTATTGCTTTTCTCATCCTTCGTCCCTCGTGTTGTTATTGTTAAAACCAGTGTGACAGATTGACGATCGATTTCCGGGAAGTATTTCTCAAACTGATAGATTGCACCAACAATGAGGGACGATTTCGGCAAAGAGGCGGTGTTTACCAGGCATGAAAGCCGGTGACTGCCCCGACAAAAATCCCTGCCCAAAGGCTGGCTGAAAGCAGGCTGATGAAGTAAACCTTTCCGGCATGAAGACGAAGAATGCCCGCCGCAAGCGGCACCAGATAGCGGAGTACGGCAAGAAAACGGGAGCTGAAAATCGCCATCACGCTGTTTTTGTGCAAGCTGTTCTGCACCCGAAGGAAGATCGCGGCGTGCCGTTCGGTCAGACGGGTAACATACCGCGTCTGCCCCATTAATTGACCAACATGATAATTGAGCACGGACCCTGTCGCGGCCCCCAGCATGACCGCGCTCCATGTCAGCAGAGGGTGAAGAACAGACACGCTGACGCTGATGCCCGCAAGCAGCATCACCGAGGCAGGCGGCAGCACCGACGAAACAACTATCGTGGATTTACACCATGCCACCGCAAACAGCAGCGCAAACAGGTGCACCGGGTAGAGCGAAAAATGATGTAATACGCTTTCCCACCCTGCCATATTCACCTCGCCTTTTTAAACAAACAGGCCTATTTAAAATGACCCTACCTCAATGGCGCATCAACCTTTCGCGAAAATAGAATTATCTAAACGTTTCATCAACACGCTATCTGTTTTAAAGCAATGATTAAAAACTTCAGTATTATTCCTCCCGCTAAACAACGATCTCGTTATGGCGAGGCTCCTGTACAAATACACGTTATCGCTCTGGTGGATTCGAGAGAATCTGCACAGGGTAAAACAGGCACTGTCGAATCAAGGCTTTGTCAGTATAACTTCCCTTACGGGATACGGTGTACAGTGCTGAACCCAGGACGTGGGGATCTCTTCGATATGCCCTGTCTTGCTCGCCCCTGAGAGATTATTTAATCTAAAGGGAGTTTTATCATGTCTCAAACTATTCATACCCCCGCGCATTACCATAATGCTGAATTCAACGATAATGCCATCGCGCAATATATGCGTGTGGATTTCATTACGCTGGATGCCTTATTCAGCGTTGCCCTGGCGCGTGAAAAATTCCTCGCGCAATTAAACGATGATGATATTCCCGCACATCTTTTTATTGAAGAAAATGGTCGCCTTGCCGGTATGGTCGCGGTCAGAAAATTATTACAGGAACCCGATACGGCAAAGCCGCTGAAGGCGCTGATGCTGTCCCACTTTTTGCAGGTTAAGCCTGACGATGAACGCGCCGACGTGGCCGCCCTGCTCGCGCACAGCGGAACGGATGTGGTGCCGGTGGTGGATAAGGGCAAACTGGTCGGTTGTCTGACAGAGCGTGAGATCGCCCATCTTCTTGAAGATGATGCCACGGAAGATGCGCAACGTCAGGGGGCCACGCTGCCGCTCGAAAAACCTTATCTGGAGACCAGCGCGTTCAGCCTGTGGAAAAAGCGTGCCGTCTGGCTATTGCTGCTGTTCGTCGCTGAGGCTTACACCAGCACGGTATTACAGCATTTTGAAGAGGCACTGGAATCGGCCATCGCGCTGGCGTTTTTTATCCCGCTGTTGATTGGCACGGGGGGTAACAGCGGAACTCAGATCACCTCAACGCTGGTGCGTGCGATGGCGCTGGGGGAAGTGGGGTTAAAAGATGTGGGTCGCGTGCTGCAAAAAGAGATGACCACCTCAATGATGATTGCCATCACGATGGGCCTTGCGGGCTGTTTCAGGGCCTGGATGATGGGTATTGGCGTTGAGATTACGGTGATTGTCAGCCTGACGCTGGTCTGTATTACGCTGTGGAGCGCTATTGTCTCCTCTGTCATTCCGATGGTGCTTAAGCGCTGCGGCATCGATCCCGCCGTTGTCTCGGCCCCGTTTATCGCCACGCTGATTGACGGCACCGGGTTGATCATTTACTTCAAAATTGCCCAGTACACTCTGGGGCTGGAATAAGTTCTGCGCGGTGCGAGCGTCAAAAATCAGCCGCTCGCACCGCCCGATGCTATGAATCCCAGGCCTGCTCTGCCTTGCCCGCCTGATATTGCGGCGGCGGCTTGCGGAAGCGTCGCGTCAGGTAGGTGAGATAGAGGACGCCCACGGCACCCCACACCAGCCCCAGCGTCAGGGACGTGGCCTCAAGATTGAGCCACAACACGCCGACCGTCACCGCACCGATAAGCGGCAGCAGCAGATAGTGAAAACGATCTTTCCACGTTTTGTTGTAGCCTTTGCGTCGCCAGAAATGGTTGAACACCGACAGATTGACGAAGGTGAAGGCCACCAGCGCGCCAAAGTTAATCAGGGCCGTCGCGGTCACCAGATCGAAGAACAGCGCCGACAGGGCAACCACCCCCACCATAATCACGTTCAGGGCAGGCGTTCGCCATTTCGGGTGGATATAGCCAAACACGCGTTCCGGGAAGACGTTGTCGCGCCCCATTACGTACAGCAATCGCGAAACGCTGGCGTGGGAGGCCAGCCCCGAGGCAAGCGTGTTGACGAAGGTGGTGCACAGGAAGATGGACTGGAACAGCTTACCGCCAACGTATAACGCAATCTCCGGTAGCGCGGCATCCGGATCTTTAAAGCGACTGATATCCGGGAAGAAGAGCTGCATAAAGAACGAGGCAATGATAAAGATCAGCCCGCCGTACAGCGCGGTGAGGAATATCGCTTTGGGGATCACCCGCCCTGCATCCGGCGTCTCTTCCGATAACGTGGTCACGGCGTCGAAACCGAGGAAGGAAAAACAGACGATGGTCGCGCCGGTGATAATAGGGATCAGATGCGCGTTCTGACTGATGAACGGCTGCAGCGACCAGACGGTGCCGACCCCTTCCCCTTTGTGCAGCCCATGAACCACCAGGACCACAAAGACCACCATAATCGCCACCTGCACCAGCACAAACAGGGTATTAAAGTTGGCAACCAGATTCACACTCTTGAGGTTGGCCAGGGTCAATATCGCCACGAAAGTCACCACCCAGATCCACGGCGGTACCTCAGGGAACATCGCAGAGAGATAGATCTTCGCCAGCAGCACGTTAATCATCGGCAGGAAGAGATAATCAAGCAGCGAAGACCAGCCAACCATAAACCCAACGTGTGGGCCTATCGATTTTTGCGCATAGGTATACGCTGAGCCGGCCTCCGGAAACTGACGCACCAGCTTGCCGTAGCTGATCGCGGTAAAGAGCACGCCCGCCAGCGCCAACAGATAGGAGGCAGGCACGTGCCCGTTGCTGATCCCGGAAACAATGCCAAAGGTATCAAAAACCGTCATGGGCGTCAGGTACGCCAGCCCCATCATCACCACCTGCCATAGCTTCAGTGATTTGCGCAGCCGGGGTTTTTCGGCAGGCGTGGCAGCGTTAACCGTCGTATTAGTCGCCATACGCCATCCCTCCCATGCTTACGGTGATCTGTCGGGGCAGTAGCCGCGGATCAAACCTGCTTAGCAAGGGAGGTGACAACAAAGAGGAAGGGTAAAGCGTGTTACGGCCCCGTTCTGGTACACATTCATGATCGAGGGCAACCTGCCCTCCCTCGCCCTGCGGATAGTTAAACATCTGCATCATTTCATTTCCTCGTCACACACGTGTCGTTAACTAGAGCCCCGTTGCCGCCTGCGCTCCTTAACGCGACACTCGGGAAATGGCTGGTCGTCCAGCGATTTATTCGGCCAGGCTCCGCGAGACCGTATGATGCTACTCATTAGATGAAACAAACCGGCCCCGAACGGGGCACGTTATCAGGCGTTTTTCAGCATCCACTCAATTTCGGTTTCTGTGATAAGACGCTCAAACTGCAGTAATTCGTCATGCTTACAGGCGTGATAAACGTGGCAAAAACGCTCGCCCAGATAGTCGCGCAGGCTATCGTTTTGCATAAATTCCCACAGCGCGTCGCTCTGGCGAATCGGGAACGGCAGGCCGTCCTGCTCAAGACCGTTCCCCTCTACCTCTTCCTGTAACGGTAAATCGTTATCCAGACCATGCAGGATACCGGCGAAAATAGCGGCCATGACCAGATAGGGGTTAGCATCTGCCCCCGCTACACGGTATTCCACGCGGTGGTTATGGCGATCGCCGCACGGAATACGCAGGGCCACCGTACGGTTGTTATGTCCCCAGGACGCCTGCGTGGGCACATACATCCCCGGCTGAAAACGGCGATAAGAGTTCACATTGGGAGCCAGCAGCGCCATAGAGGCAGGCATCAAATCGATCATCCCCGCAAGCGCCCGCTTGAGCAGCGCGGAATCCTCGCCCTCTTTATCTGCCAGCACGTTTTCGCCTTTATGGTTTTGCATGCTGATATGGATGTGCATCCCGCTGCCGGCGTACTCTTCGTACGGCTTCGCCATAAAAGTGGCGTGCATCTTATGTTTTTCTGCCATCAGACGCACGAGACGTTTTAACGCCAGCGCATCATCACAGGCATCCAGAACGTTTTCTGTGTGGTGTAGGTTGATCTCGAACTGGCCCGGCGAGGCTTCTGCCACCGCGCCGTCTGCCGGAATCAGCTGAAGCTGCGCCAGTTCATCAATATCATTCAGTACGTCAGCAAAGTGGTTAAGATTATCAACGGAATAGACCTGGCTTTGGGTATTACGTACGTCGGTTCCGGGTGCGCAAGGCGGCTGGAGATACCCTTCAGCATCGCGTTTACGGTCAAGTAAATAGAACTCCAGCTCTACCGCTACCACGGGGAACAGACCGCGCTGGCGCAACTGCTGCCAGAGTCGGTTGAGTACGTTCCGTGGCTCAACGTCAAAGGGAGCGCCATCTTCATCAACCATGGTCAACTGCACCTGACCAATGTATTCCGGGTCAGCGGCCGAGGGTGTTAAGGTGCCCGGAACCGGGATGCAGGTACAGTCCGGCTCGCCCATATCCTGCCCTAGCCCCGCCTCTTCAACGACGTTGCCAAGAATGTCCATGGCGAATACCGATGCCGGGAAATAACATCCTTTCTCAAGCTTGCTCAGCCCGGCCACCGGAATACGCTTGCCGCGGAAGCAGCCGTTCAGATCCGTCAGTAACACATCGATAAACTGGGTGTTGGGGTATTGCTCCAGATAGCGCTTCACTTCCTGCGTGAATGCGCTGCCCCGTCTCTCTTCTGACTGCTGCGCAAAGTTTTCAACTTCTACGATATTGGTTTCCATAATTACCACCGTTTTGGGTTTCCGGTCGTTGACCATGACTGTCAAATATAATGTCCACACTATCGAATCTGTATGCAAACAAATTGTTTGTCAAATGTTAAATTAAGTTTGCAAACGGCAGATCTCACTGCTAGATTGAAAAAATATTGAACGAAATGGCCGTTTAATAGGCGGAAACGGCCTAAATTTAGTCCACTTTGTGAGGGCGATCATGGAAAATATAATGTACAAGCCAGTCATTGGCGTCGTGATGTGCAGGAACAGGGTTAAGGGTCATGAAACCCAAACTCTGCAAGAAAAGTACCTGAATGCCATTATCCACGCAGGCGGCTTACCCATTGCCTTACCGCACGCGCTGGCCGAACCTGAATTGCTTGAGGTGCTACTGCCGAAACTCGACGGGATTTACCTGCCAGGTAGCCCCAGCAACGTACAGCCGCACCTGTATGGTGAAAACGGCGATGAGCCTGACGCCGATCCCGGGCGTGATCTTCTGAGCATGGCGCTGATTACCGCGGCACTCGAAAGGCGCATCCCCATTTTCGCCATCTGCCGCGGGCTGCAGGAACTGGTTGTCGCCACCGGAGGGACGCTGTATCGTCGCCTGTTCGAACAAAACGATCTGCTGGAACATCGCGAAGATCCTGAACTGCCGGTTGAAATGCAGTATGCGCCGTCGCATGAAGTGCAGGTTCAGGACGGGGGATTGCTGGCTGAATTAATACCTGGATGTAACAAATTTTGGGTAAACTCGTTACACGGCCAGGCCGCTAAAACAGTGGGGTCACGGTTGCGCGTAGAAGCCCGCTCGACGGATGGGCTGGTGGAAGCGGTCAGCGTACAGGACCACCCTTTCGCCCTCGGCGTTCAATGGCATCCGGAATGGAACAGCAGCGAGTATGCCCTGTCGCGTATGTTGTTCGATGGTTTTATCACCGCCTGTCAGGGCTATATTGCTGAAAAGCAGCGGCTTTGACCACTACCGTTAAGGAAATGCAACTATGAGCGATGACGGACTGGCGCCAGGGAAACGCTTGTCAGAGATCCGCCAGCAACTGGGTCTCTCTCAGCGACGTGCCGCCGAACTGTCTGGTTTGACACACAGTGCCATCAGCACCATAGAGCAGGATAAAGTCAGTCCTGCTATAAGCACGCTGCAAAAGCTGTTGAAAGTTTATGGGCTGTCGCTCTCGGAATTCTTTTCGGAACCGGAAAAACCTGATCAACCCCAGGTGGTTATTAATCAGGATGACCTTATCGAAATGGGCAGTCAGGGCGTTTCGATGAAGCTGGTTCACAACGGGGATCCGAACCGAACGCTGGCGATGATCTTTGAAACTTACCAGCCTGGAACCACCACCGGGGAGAGAATCAAACATCAGGGTGAGGAAATAGGCACGATACTGGAAGGTGAAATTATGCTGACGATTAACGGACAGATATATCACCTGGTTGCAGGGCAAAGTTATGCCATTAATACCGGCATTCCACACAGCTTCAGCAATACCTCGGCAGGCGTTTGCCGTATTATCAGTGCTCATACCCCCACCACGTTCTAATTTCTGTCCCGCTGGCGGAAGAGTCCTTCTGCCAGCGTAATTAAAAAAGCCTTTTTAACGGCATTTTACGGGTTAATCCCCGGGATGCTTCACGGCCTCGTATTGCCCGAAAACCGCCGTGTTTTTATTTATCTGATTGCGAAAGAAAGGAGTGAATATGAATTTTCAGCACCTGACTTACTGGCAGGATAAAGCCCGAGATATTGCCATTGAGACACGGCTATTTATTAATGGTGAATACAGTGACGCCGCAGACGGGTCGACTTTCGAAACGCTCGATCCCGGTGCGCAGCAGACGCTGGCAAACGTCGCCCGGGGCAAAAAAGCGGACGTTGATCGCGCCGTACAGGCCGCACGTCGAGTATTCGATGACGGCGACTGGTCGCAGGCATCGCCGGGGCAACGTAAAGCCGTTTTATCCCGCTTAGCCGACCTGATGGAGCGCCACGGCGAAGAGCTGGCGCTGCTGGAAACGCTGGATACCGGCAAACCGATACGCCATAGCCTGCGCGATGATATTCCCGGCGCCGCGCGCGCCCTTCGCTGGTATGCCGAAGCGGCGGACAAAGTGTATGGTGAAGTCGCCCCTACCGGCCATCACGAGCTGGCCATGATTGTACGCGAGCCGATTGGGGTAGTGGCCGCCATCGTCCCGTGGAACTTCCCTCTGCTGTTAGCCTGCTGGAAGCTGGGGCCGGCGCTGGTTGCCGGTAACAGCGTGGTGCTTAAGCCCTCGGAAAAATCGCCGTTGACCGCCCTCAAACTGGCCGCGCTGGCAAAAGAGGCCGGTCTGCCGGACGGCGTGCTGAACGTGGTCACCGGGTTCGGTCACGAAGCAGGTCAGGCGCTGGCGCGACATCCCGACGTGGAAGTGATGACCTTTACCGGCTCCACCCGCACCGGCAAGCAGCTGCTGAAGGATGCGGGTGACAGTAATATGAAGCGCGTCTGGCTGGAGGCCGGAGGAAAAAGCGCCAATATCGTCTTCGCCGACTGCCCGGATCTGGACAAGGCCGTGAGCGCCACGGCTGCCGGTATCTTCTATAACCAGGGACAGGTCTGTATCGCCGGCACTCGCCTGCTGCTCGAAGAGAGCATCGCCGACGCCTTTCTCAGCCGCCTGCAAGAGCAGGCCCGCGCCTGGCAGCCGGGCAATCCACTCGATCCCGAAACCACCATGGGCATGCTCATCGACAATAGCCATGCCGACGCGGTGCATACCTTCATTCGCGAGGGCAGCCAAAAAGCCACGCTTCTGATTGATGGACGCAAGAATCCCTGGCCCGCTGCGGTAGGCCCTACCATCTTCGTAGATGTTGATCCCGCCTCCCCCCTGTGCCGCGAGGAGATCTTCGGCCCGGTGCTGGTGGTTATCCGTTTCAAAACCGAAGAAGAGGCGCTGCGCCTGGCCAATGACAGCGACTACGGCCTGGGTGCTGCGGTCTGGACGCGCGACCTCTCCCGCGCCCATCGCATGAGCCGCCGCCTGAAGGCCGGTTCTGTCTTTGTGAACAACTACAACGACGGCGATATGACCGTGCCGTTCGGCGGCTACAAGCAGAGCGGCAATGGCCGCGATAAGTCCCTGCATGCCCTCGAAAAATTCACCGAACTGAAAACGATCTGGATCGCTCTGGAGTCTTAATCATGACCGAACATACCACCAGCTATTACGCCGCCAGCGCCAATACGTATGAACCTTTTCCGTCGCTAAACGAATCCATTACCTGCGACGTCTGCGTGGTGGGCGGCGGCTACACGGGCCTCTCCTCCGCCCTGCATCTTGCTGAAATGGGCTTTGACGTGGTGCTGCTTGAAGGCGCACGCATCGGCTATGGCGCCAGTGGCCGTAACGGCGGTCAACTGGTGAACTCCTACAGTCGCGATATCGACGTGATTGAGAAAACTTACGGACCCGACGCCGCCCGCATGCTCGGCAGTATGATGTTTGAAGGCGGGGAGATCATTCGCCAGCGCATTGAGCGCTACCGAATTGCCTGCGACTACCGCCCCGGCGGCCTGTTCGTGGCGCTCAACCACAAGCAGCTGGAGACGCTGGAGGAGCAAAAAGAGAACTGGGAGCGCTACGGCAATACGCAGCTGGAGCTGCTCGACGCCAGCGCGATCCGGCGTGAGGTGGACAGCGATCGCTATGCCGGCGCCCTGCTGGATCGCAGCGGCGGGCATATCCATCCGCTTAATTTAGCCATCGGCGAGGCCGACGCGATTCGCCTGAACGGGGGACGGGTGTACGAGCAGTCTCCGGTTACCGGCATCGCGCATACCAGCCCGGCCGTGGTCAGCACCGCGCATGGGCAGGTGACCGCACGGTACGTTATCGTCGCCGGAAACGCCTATCTGGGCGATAAGGTCGAGCCTGAACTCGCGAAGCGCAGCATGCCCTGTGGAACGCAGGTGGTGACCACCGCGCCCCTCCCGGCGGATCTTGCCCGCTCGCTCATCCCGAATAACTACTGCGTGGAAGACTGCAATTACCTGCTGGACTACTACCGTCTGACCGCCGACAACCGCCTGCTTTACGGCGGCGGCGTGGTGTATGGCGCACGCGATCCGGAGGATGTCGAGCGGCTGGTGATGCCCAAACTGCTCAAAACATTCCCGCAGCTGAAAGGGGTCAAAATTGATTATCGCTGGACCGGCAATTTCCTGCTGACGCTCTCCCGCATGCCGCAGTTTGGCCGCCTCGATAAAAATATCTATTACATGCAGGGCTACAGCGGACATGGGGTCACCTGTACCCACCTGGCAGGGAAATTAATTTCGGAACTGTTGCGCGGCGATGCTGAACGTTTTGATGCCTTCGCTAAACTGCCGCACTACCCCTTCCCGGGTGGGCGTAGCCTGCGCATTCCGTTCACGGCGATGGGCGCGGCCTATTACAGCCTGCGCGACCGTCTCGGCGTGTAGTTCTCTTTCATCGACTGGCTTTTTATAAAGGGTCTTTACTATGAGCAACAATGAATTTCATCAGCGTCGTTTGGCAGCCACCCCTCGCGGCGTGGGCGTGATGTGTAATTTCTTTGCCCAGTCCGCAGAGAACGCTACGTTAACCGATGTGGAAGGCAACGAGTATATCGATTTTGCCGCCGGGATTGCCGTCCTTAACACCGGCCATCGCCACCCTGAGCTGGTGGCCGCCGTGGAAAAACAGCTTCATCAGTTCACCCACACGGCCTATCAAATCGTGCCGTACGAGAGCTATGTCTCATTAGCCGAGAAGCTCAACGAGCTGGCGCCGATTCAGGGCCAGGCGAAAACGGCCTTCTTCACCACCGGCGCGGAAGCGGTTGAAAACGCAATTAAGATAGCCCGCGCCCATACCGGGCGCCCTGGGGTAATTGCGTTTGGCGGCGGTTTCCATGGCCGCACCTATATGACCATGGCACTCACCGGGAAAGTCGCGCCGTATAAACTGGGTTTTGGCCCCTTCCCTGGCTCTGTCTACCATGTGCCCTATCCGTCAGCCCTGCACAATGTGACGACGCAGGATGCCATCACGGCTATCGAACGTCTCTTCAAGGCGGATATCGAGGCTAAACAGGTTGCCGCCATCATTTTTGAGCCGGTTCAGGGCGAAGGCGGCTTTAACGTCGCGCCAGCAGAGCTGGTGGCCGCGGTTCGCCGCATCTGTGATGAGCACGGCATTGTGATGATTGCGGATGAAGTCCAGAGCGGATTCGCCCGCACCGGTAAGCTTTTTGCCATGGATCATTATGCCGATAAGCCCGATTTAATGACGATGGCGAAAAGCCTGGCAGGAGGAATGCCATTATCCGGCGTAGTGGGCAAGGCAGAGATTATGGATGCGCCTGCGCCCGGCGGTCTGGGAGGCACCTATGCCGGTAATCCGCTCTCCGTTGCCGCCGCGCACGCGGTGCTGAAGATTATCGATAAAGAATCACTGTGCGAACGCGCCCAGCAGCTCGGTGACCGGCTACAGGCCACGCTTGAGGAGATTAAAAGCACTACCCCGGCGCTTGCCGCCGTACGTGGCGTAGGATCGATGATCGCGGCAGAATTTTTTGACCCCGGCACGGGCCAGCCGTCTGCGGCCATTGCACAGGGTATTCAGCAAAAGGCCCTTGAGCAGGGCTTACTGCTGCTCACCTGCGGGCAGTATGGCAACGTGATCCGCTTCCTGTATCCGCTCACCATCCCGGAAGCGCAGTTCAATAAGGCGCTGAAGATCCTTCAGCAGGTGATTCGCGACTAAACTGGCCTGAAACGAAAAAACCCTGCGATATTGCTATCGCAGGGTTTTCGAATTTGGCGGAAGCGTAGAGATTCGAACTCTAGAACCCTTTCGGGTCGCCGGTTTTCAAGACCGGTGCCTTCAACCGCTCGGCCACGCTTCCAAAGTGAGGCGCACTATAAACATCTATTAGCGCCTTGTAAAGCAGGAATTTTTCTAAATTTACGCAGACGCGTAAAGAGACGAAATAAAAAGCAAAAAACCCTGCGATATTGCTATCGCAGGGTTTTTAAATTTGGCGGAAGCGTAGAGATTCGAACTCTAGAACCCTTTCGGGTCGCCGGTTTTCAAGACCGGTGCCTTCAACCGCTCGGCCACGCTTCCTAAGTGAGGCGAACTATAAACACCTCACCGCGTGCTGTAAAGACTCCGTGCATTCGTTCGCTTTAAAAATAGCCAAAACGCGTTTAATCGGTTGAAAAGACAACGCGTTGACCATTTTCTCAACACACCTTTTGCACGTTACGCCTTAGTGTTTTTTGATATACATATCTTTGGTGAAATAGTAGCCCAGCTTGTCTGGCGTAAATCCGCCCACCCAGGGTTTGACCAGGTGCGTACGAACGTAGTGATAAACCGGGATTGCAGGGACATCACGCGCCAGCATATCTTCTGCCTTTTGATAGAAGGCGCCGCGCTCGGCGGAGGTTTTCGCTTTGGCGGCATCAACCAGTGCCCGATCGTAGTCAGCGTTGCTGTACTGGCTGGTGTTTTCACTGTCGCCAGTACGGAAATTATTCAGGAAGGTCGCGGCATCATCGTAATCTGCGATCCAGGCATAGCGCACCGCATCGAAATTATGCGTGTGCATCGTGTCCAGCATGGTTTTCCACTCCTGGTTTTGCAGTTTTGCTTCCACGCCCAGGTTTTTCTTCCACATGGAGCTTGCGGCAATCGCAATGCGCTGATGGGATTCCGAGGTGTTGTAGAGCAGATTAAAACTCAGCGGATGGTTTTCATTGAAGCCGGCTTCATTCAACAGTTTTTTCGCCTCTGCGATACGCTTATCCATGGGCCAGCTGGCGTAGTCTGGCTTTTTCAGCGTGACGCCGCCGATATCAGGCTGACTGATAAGCCACGCCGGGCGCTGCCCCTGCCCCAATACTTTGTCAGCAATAATGTCTTTATCGAGCGCCAGGTTGAGTGCTTTGCGCACGCGCGGATCGTTAAACGGCGGTCGCGTGGTGTTGAATTCGTAATAGTAGGTCGCCAGCTGCGGAGAGACATTCAGCTCAGGACCCATCGTTTTCTTAAGCTGATTGAACTGGTTAATCGGGACCGTGTAAACGATATCGATCTCCCCGGCCTTGTAACGGTTCACGTCGGAGGCTTCAGAGGTAATCGGCAGATAGGTCACCTTATTGATAACCGTATGCGCGTTATCCCAGTAGCGTGGATTGCGTTCTGCAACGATGCGCTCGTTCACGACCCATTGCGTCAGTTTATACGCCCCGCTGCTGACAAAATGCGCTGGCTGCGTCCACTTGTCACCGTACCGGCCAATCAGCACCTTATCTACCGGCACCAGAGACGGGTGCGCCAGCATCGCCAGGAAAGCGGCGTTGGGCTGGGTCAGCGTCACTTCGAGCGTCGTGTCATTTATGGCCTTCACGCCCAGGGTATCGGTCCCTTTTTTGCCTTGCGCAATGTCAGCTGCATTCACAATGTGCATGTTGCCTGGGTAGCTGGAGTAAGGCGAGGCCGTTTTAGGATCGACAAGACGTTGCCAGCTCCACACCACATCCTGCGCCGTAATCGCGGTGCCGTCACTCCATGTCGCCCCAGGGCGTAAATGGAAGGTCCAGACGGTGTTGTCTTTGTTCTCCCATTTTTCTGCCAGCCGGGGCTGTATAGCCCCCTCAGGCGAGACGCTCACCAGCCCTTCGAACAAATCACTGATGATATTAAATTCGACGTCGCTTTCGACCTTATGCGGATCGAGCGAGGCGGGTTCACTGCCATTATTCCTGACCAGCTCCTGTTTTTCTGCCAGCGCGGTGCCTGCTGGCACACTGGCTGCCAGAGCCGGTACGCTTGCGCACAGGATCCCCGCAGTCAGTAAAGAACGTGTAAAATGCGTGCGTGATGATGTTTTCATTTCCTTCGCCTTTTTGTAGGTTTTTTGACGATGCGGAATAACTCTTAGCGCTCTAAGTGAAATAACGCAATATTTTTCAGTAACCTATAAGAGGTTGATCTGAATAAATCGTTGAAACCCACATTCGTACTGCGAGAAAGCATTTTTATGAAAGAAACTCCGGACGTGATTGCCTAAGGCCTTGAGTAAAGATGGGTAAAACCACTATGAGACTGACGCGGGGTTTCCTATTCTTGCCGTTAATTACATCTGTCATAAGAGAGTGACTCATGGATCGTATTGTTAGTTCTTCCCGCGACCGCACATCGCTACTCAGCACGCACAAAGTGCTGCGCAACACCTATTTTATGCTCAGCCTGACGCTGGCGTTTTCGGCTATTACCGCGACGGCCAGCACCGTATTGATGCTGCCCTCTCCTGGTCTGATCCTGACGCTGGTGGGGATGTATGGTCTGATGTTCCTGACCTACAAAACGGCAGATAAGCCGGTCGGTATTTTGTCCGCCTTCGCCTTTACAGGCTTCCTGGGCTACATTCTTGGGCCGATTCTGAATGCCTATCTGTCCGCCGGCATGGGTGACGTGATTGGTATGGCGCTGGGCGGCACCGCGCTGGTGTTCTTCTGCTGTTCAGCTTACGTGCTGACCACCCGTAAGGATATGTCATTCCTGGGCGGGATGCTGATGGCGGGTATCGTCATTGTGCTGGTGGGAATGGTGGCGAACATCTTCCTGCAGCTGCCTGCGCTGCACCTGGCGATCAGTGCGGTGTTTATCCTGATTTCTTCGGGCGCTATCCTGTATGAAACCAGCAACATCATTCACGGCGGTGAGACTAATTACATCCGCGCCACCGTGAGCCTGTACGTCTCGCTGTACAATATCTTTGTCAGCCTGTTGAGCATCCTGGGCTTCGCCAGCCGCGATTAACCCATCAAGCTGTCAATCAAGCCCCGCTTATGCGGGGCTTTGTTTTTTGGTAGACTGCCCGGGTTTGTTGACTGACGTGTGAATGACTATGTTGAGCTTTAACGGTAAAGAGATCGAAACCGATAACGACGGTTATCTCAAAGAGAGCAGCCAGTGGAGCGAAGCCCTGGCAGAAGTAATTGCAGAAAAAGAGTCCATTACCCTTTCGCCGGAACACTGGGAAGTGGTGCGTTTTGTGCGGGATTTCTATCTGGAATTTAATACCTCACCCGCGATCAGAATGCTGGTCAAGGCGATGGCCAATAAGTTTGGCGAAGAGAAAGGCAACAGTCGCTACCTGTATCGCCTGTTCCCGAAAGGCCCCGCGAAGCAGGCGACTAAAATTGCCGGTCTGCCTAAACCCGTAAAGTGTATTTAATAGCGAATACCAAAATTCATGTATTCACGTCCGGGTTGATGAGGCTCCGTCAACACCTTTTCAACCCGGGCGCTACGGGGGCCACCCGCTTTTAACCAGGCAATCAGCTTTTCAACCTGCTCCGCCTCTCCGCAGGCGAGCACCTCCACGCTGCCGTCATCCCTGTTACGCGCATACCCCGTCAGCCCCAGTTCGGTTGCCTGGTGCTGGGTGCTATAGCGAAACCCGACACCCTGTACGGTGCCATGAACCCATGCAAGGGTGCAGACTTTTGACATCTTCCTTCTCCTTATCCATACCAGGCGCGTTGCAATTCCCCACTGAACTCGGGAAAATGGCGGCCAATTCATTGAATAGACAGAATAGCAAATTATGAGTGTACGTTTAGTGTTAGCCAAAGGGCGCGAGAAGTCATTACTGCGCCGTCACCCCTGGGTCTTTTCAGGCGCTGTCGCCCGCATGGAGGGCAAAGCAAGCCTCGGTGAAACCATTGATATTGTTGACCATCAGGGGAAATGGTTAGCGCGCGGCGCCTACTCACCCGCCTCGCAGATTCGTGCACGCGTCTGGAGTTTTGATAAAGACGAAACCATTGATATCGCCTTCTTCACCCGCCGTTTACAGCAGGCACAGCAGTGGCGTGACTGGCTGGCAAAACGTGACGGGCTGGACAGCTACCGTTTAATCGCCGGAGAATCCGACGGCTTACCGGGCGTGACGATTGACCGCTTCGGCAACTTTCTGGTCCTTCAGCTGTTAAGCGCTGGCGCAGAATATCAACGTGCGGCGTTAATTAGCGCCCTGCAAACGTGCTATCCGGAATGTGCTATCTACGACCGCAGTGACGTGGCCGTGCGTAAAAAAGAGGGGCTGGAATTGACGCAAGGCACCGTGACCGGTGAATTGCCGCCTGCCCTGCTGCCGATTGAAGAGCATGGAATGAAACTGCTGGTGGATATCCAGGGGGGTCACAAAACCGGTTACTACCTTGACCAGCGCGACAGTCGCCTCGCGACCCGCCAGTATGTAAATAACAAACGCGTGCTGAACTGTTTCTCCTACACCGGCGGTTTTGCCGTCTCTGCCCTGATGGGCGGATGTGCTCAGGTGGTGAGTGTTGATACCTCGCAGGAAGCGCTGGATGTGGCAAAGCAGAACGTCGAACTTAACAAGCTGGATCTGAGCAAGGCCGAATTCGTTCGCGACGACGTGTTTAAACTGCTGCGTAAATACCGCGACCAGGGTGAGAAATTCGACGTTATCGTGATGGACCCGCCGAAGTTTGTGGAGAACAAAAGCCAGCTGATGGGCGCCTGTCGCGGCTATAAAGATATTAATATGCTGGCGATCCAGTTGCTGAATCCCGGCGGCGTGCTGTTGACCTTCTCCTGTTCCGGCCTGATGACCACAGAATTATTCCAGAAAATTGTCGCCGATGCCGCCGTCGATGCGGGTCGTGATGTACAATTTATAGAGCAGTTCCGTCAGGCGGCCGATCATCCGGTGATCGCAACCTACCCGGAAGGCCTTTATCTGAAAGGGTTTGCCTGTCGCATCATGTAACTTGAAAAGTGGAATGTTGCCCATACATCTTGTGTAAGTAACGTTTCCCGGGAGGTGACTATGATTGCCAGCAAATTCGGTATCGGCCAGCAGGTCCGCCACATCCTGTTGGGCTATTTGGGCGTGGTCGTGGATATCGACCCGGAATACTCCCTTGAAGAGCCCTCCGCGGATGAGTTGGCGGTCAATGCCGAACTGCGCGCCGCGCCGTGGTACCACGTCGTGATGGAAGATGACGAGGGCCAGCCCGTTCACTCCTATCTGGCAGAAGCCCAGCTTAGCAGTGAGCCGAAGCGAGATCATCCGGAGCAGCCCTCCATGGATGAACTCGCCCGGACTATCCGCCAACAGCTCCAGGCGCCGCGCCTGCGCAACTAACTCCCTGAAATTGCCCGGTCGATGACCGGGCTTTTTTTTATTTCGCCAGCCCCAGGCGGGGAATGTCAATCGCCGGGCAGCGATCCATCACCACCTTCAGCCCGGCTTCCCGCGCCAGCACCGCGGCCTGTTCATTTATCACGCCTAGCTGCATCCATAAGGTTTTTGCCCCAATGGCGATGGCTTCTTGCGCCACGCCCCACGCCGCTTCGGACTGGCGGAACACATCGACCATATCAACCTTTTCTGGCACCTCGGCAAGCGTGGCGTATCCCTGTTGACCCAGCAGCGTTTTACCTGCCACCTTTGGCGATACGGGGATCACGTGATAACCCTGATCAAGAAGATACTTCATAACCCGATAGCTTGGGCGGTCAGGCTTGTCGCTGGCACCCACCAGCGCAATCGTCCGGGTTGAGGTCAGAATGTCGACCAGCTCGTTATCTTTCATTATGTTTCTCCTGGCTTTTTTTTAAGTGTATGCCATAGGGGGGATCTCCACCACGCATCCCATACGTCCGCATGAGGGCAAACGGATAAAATATGTCTATATGTTAGTAAACATGATTGTCGAAAAATTTTGATACATTATTGCACGATCCCTTTCCTGACAGGAGCGCCCTATGAAGACCGGCATTGTCTCTGCTTTCGTCATGTTAGTGATGCCGATCTGCGTATATGCCACGACGCTACGTTTATCTACCGACATCGATTTATTGGTCCTGGACGGAAAAAAAGTCTCCAGCTCATTGCTGCGGGGGGCGGACAGTATTGAACTGGATAACGGTCCGCATCAGATTGTCTTTCGCGTCGAGAAAACTATCCGCCTTTCCGGCCACGAGCAGCGTCTGTACATCTCCCCGCCGCTGGTTATGAGCTTTAACACAGAAAAAATCAGCCAGGTCAATTTTAACCTTCCCGGTCTGAACAGCCTGAAGGACACCGAAGCCTTTGAAGCGGCCCCCAGAATGGCGTTGCTCGACGGGGATGCCATGCCCATTCCCGTGAAGCTCGATATCCTGGCCCTTACCCGCACGCCTAAAGGCATCGATTATGAGGCGGAGACTGAACGGTACAACAAAGCGGGTAAGAGCGCGTCGCTGCCCCAGTTTGCGACCATGATGGCCGACGACAGTACCCTGTTATCAGGCGTATCCGAACTGGATGTCATCCCCCCTCAGTCCCAGACGCTGACAGAGCAGCGGTTGAAATTCTGGTTCCAGCAGGCCGATCCCGACACGCGTGCCCGGTTTTTGCAATGGACCAGGCAACAACCTTCGTCCTGAGCCGCATTTTTTTGCCCTTGCTCTTGCAGCCTGCGTCGCTTCCCGTCATCGTGTAAGAAGTTAATCTGACGGAAGATATTATGGAACTGACAACACGCACGCTCCCGGAGCGTAAGCACATTGCGCTGGTGGCGCACGATCACTGTAAACAGATGCTGTTGAACTGGGTGCGCCGCCACCAGCCTTTGCTGGCGCAACATGCGCTTTCCGCAACCGGCACCACCGGGAATCTGATTCACCGGGAAACCGGGCTGGAAGTCAACGCAATGCTCAGCGGCCCGCTGGGGGGCGATCAGCAGGTGGGAGCACAAATCTCGGAAGGTAAAATTGATGTGATGATCTTCTTCTGGGATCCGCTTAATGCCGTACCGCACGATCCGGATGTCAAAGCCCTGTTGCGTCTGGCCACTGTCTGGAATATCCCCGTCGCCACGAACCTGTCGACAGCCGACTTTATTATCGAGTCGCCGCAGTTCAATAAGCCGATTGATATTCTGATCCCGGACTACCCACGCTATCTGGCCGATCGGTTGAAGTGATCCTCTGCCGGGCAGACCTGCGCCTGCCCGGCCTTTTCGTCGCTACGGTTTTTTCGCCACCGGCACATCAAGATGTTTTAAGACCTCGACAAACGGCGATGGCCGCTCTTTATCATACAGCAGCCAGACACGATGACGGGCGCGGGTAATGGCAACATAGAGCAGCCGACGTTCTTCCGCATCCGGAAAATCTTCCGGGGCCGGCAGCAACGCCTGCTCCATAACGGATTCACGCGCCGGGGCCGGGAAACCGTCACTTCCTTCCTGCAAGCCAACCACAATCACGTAATCGGCCTGCTGGCCCTTACTGGCGTGCACGGTCATGAAATCGAGCTGAAGTTTAGGCCAGCGCGTCGCGGCTTTCTCCAGAATGGCAGGTTTTAAATAGTGATAGCGCGCCAGGATCAGAATGCGCTCATCCCCTTTCACAAAACCACTCAGTTTATCCAGCAGCGGTTCAAGCTGGTCATCCGCTAACAGCGTCACCGCTTTTTTATCCCCCGTCGACAGGCTGTTCAACGGTTTTTCCAGCTGATGCGGGTTTTGCTGGATGAAGCGGTTCGCTACTTCTCCAATGCGGGCGTTAAACCGATAGGTCGTATCCAGATCGCTGCGATCGCCTTCGCCAAAATAGTCGTGGAAGGCGGTGGTTAACGACAGCTGGGCGCCGCTGAAACGGTAGATCGCCTGCCAGTCATCCCCCACGGCAAAGAGCGCAGTATGTTTATTCTGTTTACGTAACGCAGCCAGTAACGCCGCGCGCTGCGGGGAGATATCCTGAAACTCATCGACCAGAATATGCTTCCAGGGGCTTACGAAACGACCCTTCTCCAGCAGAATTATGGCCTGATGAATCAGCCCGGAGAAATCTACCGCGTTCTCTTCTTTCAGCGCGGTTTTCCAGGCCTTCAGCAATGGCGCCATGAGTTTTACGCGTTTCGAGAAGAGCATGCGTACCTCTTCTGGCGCGCCTTCAATCATCTCCGCCTGCGTTCCCCCATGCATGCGCATCAGGCTCACCCAACGATCCAGTCGGGAGCCCAGACGGCGCGCGAGTGATTTATCCTGCCAGAAGCTGCCTTCCGGCACCGTCCACGCCAGCTCTTCTTCAAGCCACTGCCGCCACCCTTTCGCCTGCGCTTTTTTCTCGCTGCACTGCTGTTGCCACGCTTCAATAAACAGCGACAGTCGCGCCTGGGTATCGTTTTCCAGCCTGCTTATCACCGGCACCTTTTTGCTGCCCTGCTGAATGATATGCAAAGCAAGCGCGTGAAAGGTACGGGCAGAGATGTCCTGAGTGTGAAGACGAGCCTTTATTCGCTCATCCATCTCCTGCGCCGCCTTGCGTCCAAAGGCCAGCAGCAGGATCTGATCGGCCGAAGCTTCCCCTCGGGTCAGCAGCCAGCCCGCCCGCGCCACCAGCACTGACGTTTTGCCGCTTCCCGCTCCGGCAAGCACCAGCAAAGAGTGCTCGCCGTTTACCACCGCACGCGCCTGAGCCGGATTAAGCGGAGAAGACTCTATGGTATTGAAAAACGCGGCGTACTGCGTGAGCATCTCATCCGTCCAGGCCTGATTATGCGCAAGACGGCTTTGGTCTGCATCGTTTAACCAGGCCTGACACTGCCGCCAGGCCTCACGGCAGTTGTCGAACTCCTCCAGGCGAGACACGGGCAGCGGCAGGGCGCTTAAAGCCTGATGAATACGTTGCTGCATCCCGGCCGTTTGCGCACGGGTCAGCCACCTTTTTTGTTCCTGACTTTGCGCGATATCAGCCAGAACCTGTTCAAGCACCCCGGCGGCGACCGCGCTCATCTCTTCACCCCATCGCTGCCAGAGCTGGGTCAGATGATGATGGAATCGCTGGGTTTCCGCCCACTCGGTGCCGTGAAGACGCACCACTTTGCCGGCCGGAAGGACAAATTCCATCTCGCCCCAGACCAGGCCACGTTTGCAGTGGATCGCCAGAAGCTGGTTAAACGGGATGAGATATTCATGACGCTCACCCGACACTTTCACCCCGGCGTTGAGCAGCACCACCTTATCGTACGGATGTTGGGCCAGGCGTTTGCCTAAAGAAGTTGCTTTGAGTTCCATGTCCAGCCTGATTCAGGGGAGAGAATTTGTTGGATAGTGTAACCGCCAGTTTTCAGGTGCTCCAGCGCAAAAAAACGTTACAATCATCAGGCTTTAATCATATCGAAAGGAAGTGAGGGTTTATGCGTACCATTCTGAATATTTTAAATTTTGTCCTTGGCGGATTTGCCACAACCCTGTCATGGCTTGTCGCGACCCTTCTGAGTATTGTTCTGATCTTCACTCTTCCGCTGACGCGTTCATGCTGGGAAATCACGCGGCTGTCCCTGTTTCCTTATGGCAACGAAGCCATTCACGTTGACGAGCTGAATCCGGATAGCAAGAACGCCCTGCTCAATACCGGCGGGACGCTGCTTAATATTCTGTGGCTGGTGCTTTTCGGCTGGTGGTTATGTCTGATGCATATTATGGCGGGTATCGCCCAGTGCATTTCAATTATCGGCATCCCGGTTGGCATCGCCAACTTTAAAATTGCGGCCATCGCCCTGTGGCCGGTGGGCCGTCGCGTGGTCTCTGTGGAAGTGGCCAAAGCGGCACGCGAAGCCAATGCCCGCCGTCGTTTTCAGTAATTAAGGATCGTCCGCGCACATGCTAAGCCCATTGCTTCGCCGATACACATGGAACAGTACCTGGCTTTATAACGTCAGGATCTTTCTCGCACTTTGCGGGGCGGCGGCCCTGCCCTGGTGGCTCGGGGACGTCAAGCTGACCATTCCGCTTACCCTGGGCGTCGTGGCGGGTGCGCTTGCCGATCTGGATGACCGTCTGGCGGGGCGACTGCGAAACCTGATCATCACCCTGGTCTGCTTTTTTATTGCCTCCGCCTCGGTCGAACTCCTTTTCCCCTGGCCGTGGTTATTCGCCATCGGCCTGACGATTTCCACCAGCGGTTTCATTCTCCTCGGTGGCCTGGGGCAACGGTACGCCACCATCGCGTTTGGCGCGTTGCTGATCGCCATTTATACCATGCTCGGGGTGTCGCTTTATGAACAGTGGTATCAGCAGCCGCTGCTGCTGTTGCTGGGGGCCATCTGGTATAACGCCCTGACGCTGATTGGACATCTGATCTTTCCTGTTCGTCCGTTGCAGGACAACCTTGCCCGCAGCTATGAGCAACTGGCGCACTATCTTGAACTGAAGTCCCGGCTCTTCGATCCGGACATTGAAGATGAGAGCCAGGCGCCCATGTACGATCTTGCCCTGGCCAATGGGCAGCTCGTCACCACCCTTAATCAGACAAAAGCCTCTCTTCTGACCCGTCTGCGCGGGGATCGCGGACAGCGCGGTACGCGGCAAACGCTGCATTATTATTTTGTTGCCCAGGATATTCACGAACGCGCTAGCTCATCGCATATCCAGTATGCCGCGTTGCGGGAGACGTTCCGCTACAGCGACGTGATGTTCCGTTTTCAGCGGTTGTTGTCGATGCAGTCCCAGGCCTGTCAGCAGCTTGCACGGTCTATTCTTCTGAGAACGCCCTATCAGCATGACGCGCGCTTTGACAGAATGTTCAGCCATCTTGATGCGGCTCTGGATCGCGTTCAGGCGAATGGCACCTCGCCCGACCAGATGAAAGCCTTAGGCTTTTTGCTGAATAACCTGCGGGCCATCGACGCCCAGCTGGCTACCATTCAATCGGAACAAGCGCTCGCGTTGCCGGGCAACGATGCAGAAAACGTGCTTGCCGACGACAGCCCTCATGGTTTCGCCGATATGTGGCTGCGGGTAAGTCGCAATTTCACGCCAGAATCGGCCCTCTTCCGCCATGCGGTCAGGATGTCCGTGGTGTTGTGCGTGGGCTATGCCTTTATACAGATTACGGGGTTAAACCATGGATACTGGATCCTGTTAACCAGCCTGTTTGTGTGCCAGCCCAACTATAACGCGACCCGACATCGTCTCGCGCTGCGCGTGATAGGCACCCTGGTGGGCGTCGCGATCGGCCTGCCGATTCTCTATTTTGTGCCATCGGTGGAAGGCCAGCTGATTCTGCTCGTGATTACCGGCGTGCTGTTCTTCGCCTTCCGAAATGTGCAGTACGCCCATGCCACCATGTTTATCACCCTGTTAGTGCTGTTGTGCTTCAACCTGCTGGGCGAAGGGTTCGAGGTGGCGCTGCCGCGCGTGATTGATACTCTGATTGGTTGCGCCATCGCCTGGGCTGCGGTCAGTTTTATCTGGCCCGACTGGCGGTTCCGCAATTTGCCGCTGGTGCTGGAGCAGGCGTTGAATGCAAACTGTCGTTATCTCGATGCCATTCTTGAGCAGTATCACCAGGGGCGCGACAACCGCCTGGCCTACCGAATTGCCAGACGTGATGCCCATAACCGCGATGCGGAACTGGCCTCGGTGGTATCGAATCTCTCCACCGAGCCCCGTGCCACCGCTGAAATCCGCGATGTGGCTTTTCGTCTGCTTTGCCTTAACCACACCTTCACCAGCTACATCTCTACGCTGGGTGCGCATCGCGAGAAGCTGACAAATCCGGGTATACTCGCCTTTCTGGATGATGCCGTATGCTACGTGGACGATGCGCTGCATCATCGTCCCGCTGACGAACCGCGAGTGCTGCAATCGCTTGATGAACTGTCCGAACGTATTGCCCATCTGGACCCAGGCACTGACAACAAAGCGCCCCTGGTGCTGCAGCAAATCGGCCTGTTAATTGCGCTACTGCCGGAGATTTGTCGCCTGCAGCGTCTGGTGGCTACCTACCGGAATGACGCGCCTTCGATGCAGGAAGCGCATTAAACCACTCCATAAGCTCCCGGCGGCGATGCGCCGGGAGTGCCGCCTCGTGTAGTCCCTCTATGGCGCCTTCAAGGGCAAACAACACTTTTATCCCGAGATGCCTGTTTTTAGTGCGCATTTTTAGCCAGCATGCTTCAGCCCCCAGCGCGCGGAGTGCAGTTTCGTCGGTAATGCCGGCTTCACAGAGGAGAACTTCTATCTGAAACGTGAGATTGGGGAGGTCTTTCAGGCGGTGACGTTGTTGGCGCTGGTTACGTTCTCGTCTGGCCGATTCAAGCGACAATGAGGACAGGTGCAATAACCGCTCCCTGTCCTGCCAGAGCCCTTCATCGACACGAAAATAGTTCAGTAAAACGGGCCGGCCTCGTTTGACCAGGGTGAGAAATGACGAAGCATGTTTGACGCAGTAAGGCGCGCTTTGCTCACAGGCGCGCAGATATAACTCGCCCTCTGACACCATGGCAAACACCGCATCCCCCACCGCCAGGGTATACCCGCCAAAAAGGGCGCGATGGTGTATCTCACCCAGCGGAGAAAGGTATTCCTGGGATTTATAAATCCGTTCGTATGATATTTTTTTCATAATATAATCCTTGTAAATCATATATTAACAGCAGAATTTCGTACTATCGGATCCGTTAGCAGGAAAATAGGCAACTTAGTGTCAATCGGCAAGATGATTCTTTAAAGCGAGGCAAGATCGCGCCAAATTTGCGAGATGCTTTCAGAAAATTAGGTTGATCTTTAGTCGTACAGGGGTTACTGTATATCCATACAGTAACCAGAGGGCTGGAATGATTATGTACACTTCAGACTACGCAAATCGCTCAACACCGTTTTCTTCTTTTGCTCATAAAACCGCGCAGAATAATGCTACTCCACAGGTTTCTACCGGCTTGATCAGCGAAGTGGTTTACCGTGAAGACCAGCCCATGATGGCGCAACTGCTGCTGCTGCCGCTTTTACAGCAGCTCGGTCAACAGTCGCGCTGGCAGCTCTGGTTGACGCCGCCGCAGCGATTAAGCCGTCAATGGATCCAGTCGGCTGGCCTGCCGCTGACAAAAGTGATGCAGCTCAGCCAGCTTTCGCCGTTTGATACCGTTGATTCAATGATTCGTGCGCTACGCACCGGGAACTACAGTGTGGTGATTGGTTGGCTGCCGGAAGAAGTGACGGAAGAGGAACATGCCCGCCTGGCAGAAGCGGCTGAAGAAGGTAACGCAATCGGCTTTATCATGCGCCCGGTTCGTTTCGATCCTCACGCCACTGGACACCAAAACGGGCTAAAAATTCACTCAAATTTGTATCATTGAGTGAAATTAAGATTTTTCCTGGAATTTTTTTTGACCCTCTAATACGATTTTAGTTCCGTAAGAGAAAAATGCGACAAGTCTTGTGTGGCGCGGTTTCCATTAATTTTAAAGCATAAAATGCGCGCACAGAATGTTAAATATTCCCTATACGGAGGATTTTTTTTCATATGCCTGACGGAGTTCACACTTGTAAGTTTCCAACTACGTTGTAGACTTTACATCGCCAGGGGTGCTCGGCCTAAGCCGAAGATATCGGTAGAGTTACTAGTTTGAGCTGCCCCCCGGTGAAGGATTTAACCGTGATGTCTCAATGAGAATTTCATGGCGATTTTTGGATGATAACGAGGCGCAAAAAATGAAAAAGACAGCTATCGCGATTGCAGTGGCACTGGCTGGCTTCGCTACCGTAGCGCAGGCCGCTCCGAAAGATAATACCTGGTATGCAGGTGGTAAACTGGGCTGGTCTCAGTTCCATGACACCGGCTGGTACAACAGCTCTCTGAACAACGACGGCCCGACTCACGAAAGTCAGCTCGGTGCAGGTGCGTTCGGTGGCTATCAGGTTAACCCGTATGTTGGTTTTGAAATGGGTTACGACTGGTTAGGTCGTATGCCATACAAAGGCGACAACGTTAACGGCGCATTCAAAGCTCAGGGCGTACAGCTGACCGCTAAACTGGGTTACCCAGTAACTGACGATCTGGACGTGTACACTCGTCTGGGCGGCATGGTATGGCGCGCTGACTCCAGCAACAGCATTGCTGGCGACGACCACGACACTGGCGTTTCTCCAGTATTCGCTGGTGGCGTAGAGTGGGCAATGACCCGCGACATCGCTACCCGTCTGGAATACCAGTGGGTTAACAACATCGGCGACGGTAACACCGTTGGCGTTCGTCCTGACAACGGCATGCTGAGCGTAGGTGTTTCCTACCGCTTCGGCCAGCAGGAAGCAGCACCAGTTGTTGCTCCAGCACCGGCTCCAGCTCCAGAAGTACAGACCAAGCACTTCACTCTGAAGTCTGATGTTCTGTTCAACTTCAACAAAGCGACTCTGAAACCAGAAGGTCAGCAGGCACTGGATCAGCTGTACTCCCAGCTGAGCAACCTGGATCCTAAAGACGGTAACGTCGTTGTTCTGGGCTTCACCGACCGTATCGGTTCTGACGCTTACAACCAGGGTCTGTCCGAGAAACGTGCTCAGTCTGTTGTTGATTACCTGATCTCTAAAGGTATCCCGGCTAACAAGATCTCCCCACGTGGTATGGGCGAATCTAACCCAGTTACCGGCAACACCTGTGACAACGTGAAACCTCGCGCTGCACTGATCGACTGCCTGGCACCAGATCGTCGCGTAGAGATCGAAGTGAAAGGCATCAAAGACGTTGTAACTCAGCCTGCGGCATAAGTTACCTCTGTCTGACAAAAAACCCCGCGATGCGGGGTTTTTTATTGCCTGAAGAAAAGCGCTAACTTATTTCTTGCCGAGCAAAGCCTGAAGGTCTGTCTTCAGCGTCGACATCTGGCTGGCATACTTCTCTTTATGTTCAGCATCCTCAATCAGTTGAACAATGGTCTCTGACAGCGTTTTGCCACGGCGCTGAGCCAGCCCCGCTAATCGCTGCCACACCATAAATTCCAGGTCGATAGATTTTTTACGCGTGTGCTGATGCTCGGCATTAAAATGCCGTTTCCGCCGCGCACGAATGGTTTGCTTCATGCGGTTCATCAGCGCAGGGTTAATATGTTTTTCTATCCAGCCGTTGACCAGAACCGGCTCGTTTTCGAGCGTCAGCAGTAAATCGACGGCCTCTTTAGCAGCACTGGCTTCGATGTAACAGGTAATCAACTCCCCTTCACGGTGCTTTTTAACCAGGTACTTCCATTTCCAGCCGCTTTCGAGATTTTCCAGTTGTTGATATTTCATCGCGATCTCAGCGTTACCTTGTAACTCAGTTCAGAATATCAGTTTTTTGCCAATCTGCTGAAAAGAAATCATAACCTGTGAACCATTACACCGCTTTCCGCCACTTTAATACCGATTCCTTCATGGGCAGAGTGTCTCGCTTGCGGTATAATCCACCGTTTTACATCTGACTAAAAAACATCAACTTTGACCATTACGAAACTCTCATGGCGTGACCTCGTTCCGGATACCGAAAGCTATCAGGAATGCTTCACACAGCCAGATCTCGCAAAAGAGCACGACTTCATACTTAGCGATACGCAACCGCGTTTGCATTACGCGCTTGAGCAGGTGTTAAGTCCATGGACAACCTCCCCCTTTATGCTGCTGAAAGCGCCGGAAGAAGCGGAATACCTGGCGCTCATTGCAGACGCTATGCGTCAGCTGCAGCCTGAAACCCAGGCCGTATTTGGCGGCCAGTATCATATCGCGGGACATGATGTTACGTTTGAGCCAGCCAAACAGGCAGACGACCGTTTTGCCGCAGCCGGTAAAATCGTTACCGCCAACTGGGCCGAAGCGGAGCAACTGTTCGGCTGCCTTCGTCAGTTCAACGGCGAGCTGACCTTACAGCCTGGCCTGGTGCATAAGGCAAACGGCGGCGTATTAATCATCTCGCTTGGCACGCTTCTCGCTCAGCCTTTACTGTGGATGCGCCTGAAAACGATTGTGGCCGAGCAGCGTTTTGACTGGGTTGCCTACGACGAATCGCGTCCTCTGCCCGTCTCCGTGCCGTCTATGCCGTTGTCGCTGAAAGTGGTGCTGACGGGCGATCGCGAATCGCTGGCCGACTTCCAGGAGATGGAGCCGGAGTTAGCCGGACAGGCGGTATACACCGAATTTGAAGATAACATTCAGGTTGCCGATGCCGATGACATGGCGCAATGGTGTCAGTGGGTGCTGGCGATGGCCGAACGCTTTACGCTGCCAACGCCTGCAGCCGATGCATGGACCAGCCTGATCCGTGAAGCCGTTCGTTATACCGGCGATCAAGAAACCTTGCCGTTATGTCCACTCTGGCTCAGTAAGCAACTGCGTGAAGTGGGCGTCATTAGCGGTGAAGGACGCTTTACCGGGGAACAGTATGTTCAAATGCTGGCCCAGCGAGAATGGCGTGAAGGCTACCTCGCCGATCGCATGCAGGATGAAATTCTGCTTGAACAGATTCTGGTGGAAACCGAAGGTGAACGCATAGGACAAATCAATGCCCTTTCCGTCATCGAGTTTCCGGGTCATCCGCGCGCTTTTGGCGAGCCTTCGCGAATCAGCTGCGTCGTGCATATTGGCGACGGTGAATTCACCGATATCGAGCGTAAGGCCGAGCTGGGTGGCAACATCCACGCCAAAGGCATGATGATCATGCAGGCCTTCCTGATGTCCCAGCTTCAGCTCGAGCAGCAAATTCCTTTTTCTGCCTCATTAACCTTTGAACAATCATACAGCGAAGTCGACGGTGACAGCGCCTCAATGGCTGAGCTGTGTGCCTTAATCAGTGCGCTGGCTGATGTGCCGGTAAACCAGAATATCGCTATCACCGGTTCGGTGGATCAGTTTGGTCGTGCACAGCCTGTCGGCGGTCTGAATGAAAAAATCGAAGGGTTCTTCACTATCTGCCAGCAGCGTGGCTTAAGCGGCAAACAAGGGGTCATTATTCCTGCCCCCAATGCGCGACACCTCAGTCTGAGCCAGAATATACTTGATGCAGTGGAAGCTGAACAATTCTCTATCTGGGCAATCGAAGACATAACGGATGCACTTCCCTTACTGACAAACCTGGTCTGGGATGCTGAAGGGCAAACTACACTGATGCAGACTATCCAGGAACGTATTGCTCAGGCAATGCAACAGGATGCTCGTCATCGTTATCCATGGCCGTTGCGCTGGCTCGGTTGGTTTAATCCCAACTGATCGGACTTGTTCAGCGTACACGTGTTAGCTATCCTGCGTGCTTCACTAAAATAAGGCTTACTGAGAACATGGTAGATAAACGCGAATCCTATACAAAAGAAGATCTTCTTGCCTCTGGTCGCGGTGAATTGTTTGGCGCTAAAGGCCCACAGTTACCCGCCCCTTCCATGCTGATGATGGACCGTGTCGTGAAAATGACCGAAACCGGCGGCAACTTTGACAAGGGTTATGTAGAAGCGGAACTCGATATCAACCCGGACCTGTGGTTCTTTGGTTGCCACTTCATCGGCGATCCCGTCATGCCTGGTTGTCTGGGTCTGGACGCGATGTGGCAGCTGGTTGGTTTCTACTTAGGCTGGCTGGGCGGCGAAGGCAAAGGCCGTGCGCTGGGCGTCGGCGAAGTGAAATTCACTGGTCAGGTTCTCCCTTCCGCGAAGAAAGTCACCTACCGTATTCACTTCAAACGCATTGTGAACCGTCGTCTGGTGATGGGTCTGGCAGATGGTGAAGTGCTGGTTGATGGTCGTGTGATTTATACGGCAAGCGATCTGAAAGTGGGTCTGTTCCAGGACACTTCAGCATTCTGATTGAGCTTTAGTCCGGCTTAACAGGCGAAACCTCCGCCATGCGGAGGTTTCAGTTTCTAAAGAGACGTGTCACGCAAGTAGTACCCTATCCCCAATGGCTTCTCGCCAGCCTCCTAACCAGTATGATCTTTGGTTCAACGTCTGGTAAGGACACATTTCTTTTGAGCGTCCGGCGATGCCAGCCTGGTATCCACGTTGGTGCGCCCGTTCCAGGCGATCTCGTTTCTGTCTCTTCATGCCTCGTTTCCCTCATTCTTTGGTCTGGTGGAAAGAAAACAGTGGTTGCAAAACATGCAAGCACAGTTAACGAATAACCTGAATCAATCGCATCGTCAATGCGCAAAATTCACGCCAATGTCATATTTGTGAGCTAGCCAGAATATCATTTGTACAAAGAATGTGAGCTGGCACAGGTATCAAACTGATCTGCATGACAAAAAAAAACCGCACCCAGCGAAACGCTGGATGCGGTCTGCGGTGATGAATTTTACTTATGGCATACGTGAAATTTCTTTCGCTATGCTGGCTGCTTCCTGCGCCCAGCCCTGTGCCAGCATTTTGACCATCTCGTCATACCCGTCCTGCTGCTGTTTAAGCTCAAGATGGAACGGGCGCTTAATCAGCTGTCCCTGATGATTTAAAAGCCATTCGCCACTGATCACTACCCTGCCATCATAACGTCCGTGAAAGCCCGTAACGTTGACGTTCAGGGTGTCCTGATCGCTGCCTAACGGTTGCGAAGCAACAACCCACCCGGGAAGCTGGCTGCTGAGATTCGCCACCAGCGAATTACGCAACTGCTGATCCAGCGGGCTGGCCCAGAGATTGTTATTCGCGATCACATATTGCACGTCGCTGGTCTGGTAAACCACGCCGTTTCCGGCCAGAGAATCGGGCACCGAAACCTGCTCAACCCATAACAGCCGATTTCCGTGCGCGGCCGTGGTTTGTCCACCCGTCTGGGCGGACATCGGCAGCTGGTAGTAATTTTTAGTGTCGCTTCCTGAGCTGCAGGCTGTTAACACCACTGCTCCAACGATTAATAGCCACTGTTTCATTATTTTGCCCTCTTCGGCTCAGGATCTTTTTTGTCCTTCGCTTCAAATACCAGCGCGTTGCTCTTCTCATTCAGCGTTTTCAGGACCGGCTGCAGTTCACGCAAGACCTGATCCAGGCGCTGCATATCGGCCACCATCTTGTTGTAAGCCGCTGAGCCAGGCTGGAAGCCCTGCATACTCCGGTTCAGTTCACGCAGGGTTTTCTGCATATCCTGCGGCAGCTGCTGCATAGACTGGTTAGCCGTGATCTTATTGATATTATCCAGCGTGGTTTGCAGACGGCGCATGGTTGCCTGGCTTTCGCTAAGCGAATGGGTTGCCTGTTCAAGCATCGGATTCAACGGCAGATTGTTGATCTTATCCAGCGTATCCATCAGGCGCTGCTGGATTTGTGCCAGTCCGCTGCTCATGGTCGGGATAATTTTAAAACCACCGTACTCACGGATGCCCGTTATCGGAGGTGCTTTCGGATAGAAGTCCATATCCACATAAAGCGCGCCCGTGACCAGGTTACCGGTCTTAAGCGATCCGCGCAGGCCTCGTTTCATCAGTTCATTGATGTGCGTACCAATATCCTCATTCACCCCAATCTGATTGATTAACCGCTCAGGTTCAATGCGAATAAGCACCGGAATACGATAATCATCATCCAGCATCTGCTTCATACCCGGGACATAGAATGGCACCTGGCCCACGGTTCCCAGACGTATTCCACGGAACTCCACCGGCGCGCCAGGTTGCAGGCCGCGTACGGAATCCTTGAAGAACATCAGGTAATCGATATGGTCGGTATAGAGCGCATCCTGAATGCTCCTCTGATCGTCAAACAGGCGGAATGGCGTTTTCTCCGCCACCGGCTGACCAAGATCGACCCCTTCCGGCACATCAAAACTGACCCCACCGCCAAACAGCGTGGTCAATGAGCCCATTTCTACGCGCATCCCTGCTGAGGTCAGATCCACGGCAATTCCGCTGTCTTTCCAGAAACGGACGTTGCTGGTGACCAGACGATCGTTGGGCGCGTTAATAAACAGTTGATAGCTAATGGTGCGTTTCTGCGCATCGAAAGTGCTGGTTTCAACTGACCCAACACGGTAGCCACGGAACAGAACGGGATCGCCTGGACTCAGCTGCCCTGCTTTCTTACTTTCAAGGATCACGCGGATCCCCTTCGCATCAGGCGGGGCTAAAGGCGGGGCATCAAGCAGTTGATACTGACCGGGCTGGCTACCTTTTGTCCCGGGCTGCAGTTCAATATAGGCACCCGAAAGCAGCGTTCCTAATCCGCTGATCCCCTCGCGTCCTACCTGCGGTTTCACCACCCAGAACACGGAGTCGTTATGCAGCAGTTTTTCCATGCCCGCATTTAGCCGCGCTTTGATTTCAACGTGCGTCAGGTCGTCCGTCAGGGTGGCACTTTCCACCACGCCTACATCCACGCTGCGGCTTTTGATGGTGGTTTTCCCCCCTTCGATGCCTTCTGCGTTAGTGGTGATAAGCGTCACTTCGGGTCCCTGATGACTGTAATGATAAAACAGGATCCATGCGCCAATCAGAGCGGTCACGATGGGGAAAATCCACACCGGCGACCAGTTTCTGACCTTTTGCACTTTCGCCTCTCCACTCTTATTTTCCATGCTCTTACTCTTCCTCATGGCCTGGCACTGGCTCCCGATCCCACGATAAGCGTGGGTCGAAAGTCAGTGCCGCAAACATCGTCATAATAACGACCAACGCAAACATCAGCGCACCCAAAGCGGGATAAATATTCATCAGTCCTCCGATGCGCACCAGCGCAGAGAGAACGGCAATGACAAAGACGTCAATCATTGACCAGCGTCCAACAAATTCGACGACTTCATAAATCAGGTGCATGCGCTCACTGTCGCGTTTACCGTGGCCTTTTGCATCCCAGCACAGCCAGGCAATCGCGATCATTTTAAGCGTCGGCACCATAATACTGGCGATAAAAATCACCCCTGCCACCGGATAGGATCCTTCTCCCCACAGCAAAACGACGCCCGCGAGGATCGTGGAGGGCATCTTATCGCCCAGCAGGTCGGTTATCATAATGGGTAAGATATTTGCGGGCAGGTAAAGCATGATGGACGTTACCAGCAGGGCCATTGTCCACTGCAGGCTATTTTTACGCCGTACGTGGCCTTTCGTGCCGCAACGCGGACAGATTTCCTGGTCGGCAGGTAAAACGGCCGTACAGCATGAACAGGAACGCAGCCCTTGTCGTATCCCCGGCACGCCCACTTTCACCGTCCTGGGCAATAATGGGGCAGGCGCAATATCATCCCACGCCCAACGCCTGTCGACGCACTGGAAGGCCCGCAGCTGGAGAACACAATAGAGGCACCAGGGCACAAAACTGCTGCCAATACCGACGTCGCCGTAGGCCATCAGCTTGACAAAACTGACCAGAATGCCGGCAAGAAAAATTTCTGCCATTCCCCAGCTCTTTAGCTGGAACAGAACTCTGGCAAGTTTGATTTTGAGCGTCACGGGCATCCGGACGCGGTTAACCAGCAGCAGAATAACGACCAGACAAAAGGCGGGTACAATCTGCACAAACAGAAGGAAGAAGGTTCCGAGGCTGGCGTAATCCTCTGAGAACATGACGCCAGGTATTTCAAGCAGGTCTACCTGGCTTGTGATCCCTCCCACTTTCATATAGATGAAAGGGAAGAGATTCGATAAGAGCAGCATAAACAGCGCTGCAACCGCATAAGCAGTGGGACGCTGCCTTGGCGCGTCCCACTCTGTTGTCAGCGTTGCCCCACAGCGCGGGCATGCCGCCTTATGTCCGCGATCAAGCTCTGGCAGCGCCACGAGCATGTCGCATTGTGAACATAATATATGCCGGTCGGCATGGTGCTGATCACACATTAGATGTCCCTGGTTATGCGCCGTTTTTCAGAGCCTCAAGATACTCCCAGCGCTCGAAAGCCTCTTCCAGCGCTTTTTCAGCCTGAGCGAGGTCAGCCAGGATTTTCTGAGTATAGTCGTGCGGCTGGCTAAAGAATGAAGCATCTGCAACCTGCGCCTGCAACGATTCAAGGCTGGCTTCGAGCGTTTCAAGACGCTTTGGCAACTCATCCAGTTCTCGTTGCAGATTATAGCTCATCTTAACGGTTTGTTTTTTCGCCGTTTCCACTTTTGGCGCCGCCGTTTCCGGCGCGTTTTTAGCTTTTGTCTGCTTTACCGCCTGTGACTGGGATTGCTGACCCCGCGCGTCGTGGTATCCGCCGACGTAACGGCCAATACGCCCCTCGCCTTCGAAGATCCAGCACTCGGTCACGGTGTTATCCACAAACTGACGGTCGTGGCTCACCAGCATAACGGTGCCCTGATAACCATCGATCAGCTCTTCCAGCAGTTCCAGGGTTTCGACATCCAGATCGTTTGTCGGTTCATCAAGAATCAACAGGTTACTTGGTTTCAGGAACAAACGCGCCAGAAGAAGTCGGTTACGTTCCCCACCGGAAAGCGCACGAACAGGCGTCATGGCGCGTTTAGGATGGAACAGGAAGTCCTGCAGATAGCCAAGCACGTGACGAGGCTTACCGTTCACCATCACTTCTTGCTTGCCTTCGGCCAGGTTGTCCATCACCGTTCTGTCCGGATCGAGTTCGGCGCGATGCTGATCGAAGTAGGCCACTTCGAGTTTGGTACCGCAGTGAACGCGACCGCTATCCGCCTGCAGCTGGCCCAGCATCAATTTCAGCAGGGTCGTTTTACCACAGCCGTTCGGGCCGATCAGGGCGATTTTATCGCCGCGCTGCACCTGTGCAGAGAAATCGCTCACCAGCACTTTGCCATCGACCTGGTAGTTGACGTTTTCCATTTCGAAGACAATCTTGCCGGAACGGGCCGCTTCTTCGACCTGCATTTTTGCAGTGCCCATGACTTCGCGGCGCTGGCTACGTTCATTTCGCATGGCTTTAAGCGCACGCACACGGCCTTCGTTACGTGTACGACGCGCCTTGATGCCCTGACGGATCCACACTTCTTCCTGTGCCAGCTTGCGATCGAATTCTGCGTTTTGCAGTTCCTGCACGCGCAGGTTCTCTTCTTTCTCAAGCAGGTAGGTGTCGTAATCCCCTGGATAGGTCACCAGCTTGCCGCGATCGAGATCGACGATGCGGGTGGCCATGTTGCGGATGAACGAACGGTCGTGCGAGATGAAAATAATGGTCCCGTTGAACGTTTTAAGGAACCCTTCCAGCCAGTCAATCGCTTCGATATCCAGGTGGTTCGTCGGTTCGTCTAACAGCAGTACCTTAGGCCCGCTCACCAGCGCGCGACCCAGCGCCGCTTTACGTAACCAGCCGCCAGAAAGCGACGCCAGTTCGGTATCGGCTTCCAGGCCCAGCTGCTCCAGCACTTCGTTAATACGGCTTTCCAGCTGCCACAGCCCGTGGTGATCGAGCAGGTCCTGAAGACGCGCCATCTCATTGAAGTTTTTCTCGCTGGGATCGGTCATCACCAGGTGCGAAATATCGTGATAGGCTTTCAGGTATTCGGCCTGCTCGGAGATCCCTTCCGCGACAAAATCGTAAACAGTGCCCGCCACGTTACGCGGGGGATCCTGCTGCAGACGTGAAACAACCAAATCCTGTTCATAGACGATACGTCCGTCATCCAGTCCTTGTTCACGGTTCAGGATCTTCATGAGGGTGGATTTACCGGCGCCATTACGGCCAACCAGACACACCCGCTCGTTATCTTCGATATGCAGTTCGGTATCGTCTAAAAGTGGCGCATCGCTGAAGGACAGCCAGGCACCGTGCATGCTAATTAATGACATTTATAATTCCTTTCAGGCGGCGGTGATTAACCAGCAGTTATGGATTTGACGGTTGCGGGCGAAGTCCTGGGACAAGGTTTTTTGACTGATTTCTTGTGCTTTGAGTCCCAGCGCTGCCAGCCCGTCATTATCCATGCGGAAGCCGCGTTTATTGTTTGAGAACATAATCGTGCCGCCTTTACGCAGCAGACGTTTCAGATCGGTCATCAGGCGCAGGTGATCGCGTTGAACATCAAAGCTATCTTCCATACGCTTGGAGTTAGAGAAAGTCGGCGGATCGATGAAGATGAGGTCGAACTGCTCATCCGTATCGCGTAACCAGCCCAGCACATCCGCCTGCAACAGGCGATGCTGACGCCCCGTCAGGCCGTTCAGACGCAGGTTACGTTCAGCCCACTCCAGATAGGTACGTGACATATCCACCGTTGTGGTGCTGCGTGCGCCGCCAAGTCCGGCATGCACGCTCGCGCTACCGGTGTAGGCGAAGAGGTTGAGGAAATCTTTCCCCTGGCTCATCTGGCCCAGCATACGACGCGCGATACGGTGATCGAGGAAAAGACCGGTATCCAGATAATCCGTCAGGTTGACCCAGAGTCGGGCATTGTATTCGCCCACTTCAATAAAGTCGCCCTTCTCACCCATTTTCTGATACTGATTTTTGCCTTTCTGACGTTCACGGGTTTTCAGCACCAGTTTGTTCGGCGAGATGCCCAGAACGTGAATGGTGGCGGCAATGACGTCCAGCATACGCTGACGCGCCTTGTGCGCATCTACCGTCTTCGGCGGAGCATACTCCTGAACCACCACCCAGTCGGCATAACGGTCAACCGCCACGTTATAGTCCGGCAGGTCGGCGTCGTACAGACGATAGCATTCGATGCCTTCCTGCTTCGCCCATTTTTCATATTTCTTCAGGTTCTTACGCAGACGGTTTGCGTAATCTTCGGCGATGGTCGCAGGCTTGCTCTCACCCTCTTTTTCGGTCAGGTGATAGTTTTTTTGTACGCAATCCAGCGGGCCGTTTTTCGCCTTAAACTGACGTTCAGCACGCAGCTGCAGGCAGCTCAGCAGCTCTGGTGAGGCGCTGAACAGCGACAGGTTCCAGCCGCCAAACTGATCTTTCATGGCGCGACCCAGCAGGCTATGCAGCGCAATCAGCGCCGGTTCGCTGTCCAGCCGCTCGCCGTATGGCGGGTTGCTGATCACCGTGCCGTACGGCCCTTTTGGCAGCGGATTGGTTAACTGCGCCACGTCTTTCACGTCAAACGTGATCAAATCCGCGATACCCGCACGACGGGCGTTACTGCGTGCGCGCTCAATGACGCGCGCATCATTATCTGAGCCATAGAAATGGGAACCATAATCCGCCAGGCCCTTACGCGCACGAACCTGCGCTTCGGCTTTCACCTCTTTCCACAGCGCGTCATCATGCTGTGCCCAGCCGCTAAAACCCCAGTGACCACGGTGCAAGCCAGGTGCACGATCGGTAGCGAGCATGGCCGCTTCAATCAACAAGGTACCGGATCCGCACATCGGATCGATCAGTGGCGTACCTGACTGCCAGCCGGAACGCATCACGATCGCAGCGGCCAGGTTTTCTTTAATGGGGGCCAGACCCGCGCAATCGCGATAGCCGCGCTGATGCAAGCCTTCACCGCATAAGTCCAGGGAAATATGGGCGGTCTCTTTATTCAGCCATACGTTGATCCGCAGGTCAGGGGCTTCACGATCCACATTGGGACGTTCAAGATTCTTACGCGTGAAGCTGTCAACAATGGCATCTTTTACCTTCAACGCGCCGTACTGGCTGTTGCGGATTTCGTCATTCAGCCCGCTGAAATGCACGGCAAAGGTCGCACCCGGTGCGAAGATCTCTGTCCAGTCGATTGCCTGCACGCCAAGATACAGGTCTAGATCGCTGTAGACTTTACATGCGCCTAGCGGCAGCATGATGCGTGAGGCCAGACGACTCCACATCAGGCTCTGGTAAATAAGCCGCGTGTCGCCCTCAAAATGGACACCACCCTGAACCACCTGACACTCAAGCGCGCCCAGGCCTTCCAGTTCAGTTTTTAACAGCTCTTCCAGCCCACGGGCCGTACTGGCAAACAGAGAATTCATATCGTCACTTATTACTCTTAGAAAATTGCTGCGCATTATAGCTAATATGACGTGTATGTCATAAAGTTGAAGGCTTATTTTCAAAGGTTCGAGGGCAGGAACAGTGGCGACGTTATCAAGGCTTTTCATTCATCCGGTTAAATCAATGCGTGGCATTGGCCTGACCCACGCGCTTGCGGACGTCAGCGGCTTTGCCTTTGATCGCATTTTCATGGTGACAGAACCGGACGGAACCTTCATTACGGCGCGTCAGTTTCCGCAAATGGTCCGCTTCACGCCAGCCCCGTTACACGACGGTTTACACCTGACCGCACCCGATAATTCCAGCGCGGTGGTGCGCTTCAGTGATTTTTCAGCGGTGGATGCGCCAACGGAAGTCTGGGGCAATCATTTCACTGCACGCGTGGCGCCGGATGAAGTGAACCGCTGGCTGAGCGGATTCTTCTCTCGCGAGGTGCAGCTGCGCTGGGTCGGACCCGAACTGACACGTCGCGTTAAGCGCTATGAGGCCGTGCCTCTCTCTTTCGCCGACGGTTTTCCGTTCCTGCTGACGACAGAGGCGTCATTGCGCGATCTGCAAAACCGCTGTAAGGCCAGCGTGCAAATGGAGCAGTTCAGACCGAACCTGGTGGTAGCCGGTACGCAGCCCTGGGAAGAGGACACCTGGAAAGTCATTCGCATTGGCAGCGTGATTTTTGATGTGGTCAAGCCGTGCAGCCGCTGTATTTTCACCACCATCAGCCCGGAAAAAGGGCAAAAACACCCGTCTGGCGAGCCGCTTAGCACACTGCAATCGTTCCGCACAGCCCAGGATAACGGCGACGTCGATTTTGGGCAGAACCTTATTCCACGCAGCAGCGGCGTCGTGCGTGTCGGTGATGAAGTCGAGGTTTTAAGCACCGGACCCGGCAGAGTCTATGGCGCCGGAGAAGAAGAGGCGCACGTGGACGTCGAGTCCGCCCCCGCCTCTGCCATTGACATTGAATGGCAAGGCCAGACGCTTCGCGGCAATAATCAGCAGATTATACTTGAGCAACTGGAGCAAGCGGGCATTCGCGTGCCCTATTCCTGTCGGGCGGGCCTGTGCGGAAGTTGTCGCATTACGCTTGTAGAGGGTGAAGTCAGTGCGCTGAAAAAATCAGCCATTGGGGAAGATGGAACGATACTCAGCTGTAGCTGTGTGCCAAAAACGTCGTTACGACTGGCGCCTAAACCGCCTGTTCAAGGCTAAACGCATCAACGCGCAGTTGAGGTTTCAGTCGATCGTTCATCACCTTGATGGCGTCCCCTAACTGCATGGCTCGCCCGGCAATCATCACGCCAGGTTGAGCCAGCAGGCACAACGCAGCATTTTCGCCCGGTTCCACCACCAGCAGACTCACCTCTTCGGCGGTATCGCTCAGGCTGACGCAGGCAGCATCACCCGTGGCGGGTACCCAGGGCTGGCCGTGGGCAAGAAAATGCCAGCTTTTAGGCATTTGCGGCTTGAGGAAGCGAATCGCCACCAGCGCATTCAGTACCAGCTCGGCACGTTGTTCTTTTGTCAGAGTGAGATCGCGGCATTTCTCCTCAAAAGAGAAATAGAGAGCAGCGTCATCCACACAAAAGCCTGAAGGAGCAAAAGCATCCGGGGTCAACATTCGGCGAGCAAAACGCGAACGAAACAACATACCATTGGCTAAATCGAGCATCATTCGATCGTGCTCTTCGCAATAATACCAATGCCAGTTATCGTCAGGTTTAATTCGCATGTTCCTCTCCCATCACCTCAACATCCTGTTCTAAAAATGTCCTGTTTACCGCTTCGTTTATAACACCATTAATAAAAGACCATAATGTTTAAATAAGCAACAGTGACGGAATATAAAACAACCAGGGCCGGAAATAAAGCCCTGGTTGTCTGAATGAGGAAAAAGATTAGATATGATTAACGATTTCTTTAATCAGCGGTGGGCCTTTAAAAATAAAACCAGAATAAATTTGGACCAACGAAGCGCCGGCTGCCATCTTCTCACGCGCAGCGATGACAGAATCAATGCCACCGACACCGATAATCGGCAAGCGTCCGTTTAATTCAGCGGATAAGGCACGGATAATTTCAGTGCTTTTTAATTGCACCGGGCGACCGCTTAATCCACCTGTTTCGTCACAATTTTTCATTCCCTGAACGAGAGAACGATCCAGCGTGGTATTGGTCGCAATCACTCCGTCAATATTATGGCGCACTAAACTGTCGGCGACCTGGATCAATTCGTCCACTGAAAGATCCGGGGCGATCTTCACCGCGACCGGAACATATTTATGGTGGATCGCCTGAAGCTCACGCTGTTTATTTTTTATGGCGCTGAGCAGATCGTCGAGCGCCTCACCATATTGCAGCGTGCGCAAACCAGGGGTATTCGGTGAGGAGATGTTGATGGCAATATACCCGGCATAAGCGTAGGTTTTTTCCATACAAATCAAATAGTCATCTTTCCCCTGCTCAACGGGAGTATCTTTATTCTTGCCAATATTAATCCCCAGGACGCCGTTAAAATGGGCTTTTTTAACATTCTCAACGAGGTTGTCTACACCGTGGTTATTAAAGCCCATACGGTTGATTAACCCTTCCGCTTCCACCAGCCGGAACAGGCGCGGTTTGTCATTGCCCGCTTGAGGACGTGGCGTGACGGTACCGACTTCAATGGATCCAAAACCCATCGCGCCCAGCGCATCGATGCACTCACCATTTTTATCCAGACCCGCCGCCAGGCCAAGGGGATTCTTGAACGTCAGCCCCATACATTGAACGGGTTTATCCATGACTTTCTGGCGCACTAAGGCTTCAAGCGGGGTGCCTGTAATACGACGCAATTGCTGGAATGTGACTTCATGGGCGCGCTCGGGATCGAGCTGAAAAAGGGCTTTACGAACGAAGGGGTAATACATGAACTCTCCTGGATTCCGGTGGGCAAACCGGGTGGGGATTATCTGCGATCCTGTCCGGAAAGGGAATTGACCTGTGGCAAAAAAACCGCGTAAAACGCAATCGTTTTCCTTTCTGCGCTTTTCTTATGCAATTTCCAGCATTTTAATTTCGGATAAATCATTTAGTGGAATAAAGCAGCAGTGTCACACTCCTGAAAATTGTTATGAATGTTAGATAAAAGCAAACAAACGGTTATAAGGAGCATCCATGCGCGTCATCACACTGGCAGGCAGTCCCCGTTTCCCTTCTCGTTCCAGCGCTCTGCTGGAGTATGCCCGCGATCGGCTGACTTCGCTGGGTATTGATGTGTGCCACTGGCACCTGCATAACTTTGAACCCGAGGATCTGCTTTACGCCCGTTTTGATAGCCCGGCGCTGAAAACGTTCATTGAGCAGCTCAGCGAGGCGGACGGTCTGATTGTGGCCACCCCGGTGTATAAAGCCTCGTTTTCAGGTGCCCTCAAAACGTTGCTCGATTTGTTACCGGAGCGTGCTCTGGAACAAAAAGTGGTTCTGCCGCTTGCGACGGGCGGCACGGTGGCCCATTTACTGGCGGTGGATTACGCCCTGAAGCCGGTTCTGAGCGCCCTCAAGGCGCAAGAAATTCTGCACGGCGTCTTTGCCGACGACTCACAGGTGATCGATTACCAGCATAAACCCCAGTTCACGCCAAACTTACAGCACCGGCTTGATACCGCGCTGGAGACCTTCTGGCAGGCGTTACACCGCCGTGATGTTCAGGTGCCCGTCCTGAGCCAGTTGAAAGGAGTCGCCCATGTTTAATGCCCTCTGGCGTCTGAGTTTAAGCGGATTAATCCTGGTATCTGTTTTCGCGCAGGCCGCCGGTTCAGCGCCGGAATCCTTGCGCATTGGCTATCAAAAAGGAAGCGTGAGCATGGTCCTGGCAAAAAGCCACGGCTTGCTGGAAAAACGCTACCCCAATACGACGTTTTCGTGGGTCGAGTTTCCTGCTGGTCCGCAAATGCTGGAGGCGCTCAACGTCGGGAGCATCGATCTCGGCAGTACAGGAGATATTCCACCGATATTTGCGCAAGCAGCGGGCGCCGATCTGCTCTACGTTGGCGTCGAACCGCCCAAACCTAAAGCGGAAGTGATTCTGGTCGCGGAAAACAGCCCCATCAAAAGCGTGGCCGACCTGAAAGGACATAAGGTGGCGTTTCAGAAAGGATCCAGCTCGCACAACTTGCTGCTGCGTGCGCTGCAGCAGGCGGGACTGACGTTCAATGATATTCAACCCATTTTCTTATCCCCGGCGGATGCGCGGGCGGCTTTCCAGCAGGGTAACGTCGACGCCTGGGCTATCTGGGATCCGTACTACTCCGCCGCTCTGCTTCAGGGGGGCGTCCGGGTGCTGAAAGATGGCGAGACGCTCAAACAAACGGGCTCCTTCTACCTGGCCGCACGCCCCTACGCCGGGAAAAACGGCCCGTTCATTCAGGGGGTACTGAACGTCTTTAGCGAGGCGGATGCCCTCACGCAAAGCCAGCGTCAGGAAAGCATCAGCCTGCTGGCCAAAACGATGGGCCTCCCGGAGCCGGTGATTGCCCGCTATCTGGATCATCGCCCGCCAACCGCGATTCGCGCGGTGGATGCGACCACTGCGGCCCTGCAACAGCAAACCGCTGACCTCTTTTATGAAAATCGTCTCCTGCCGAAAAAGGTCGTGATTGGCGATCGTATCTGGCACCCCTCTGAAAAAGAAGGAACCCAATAATGAGCCTGAATATGTTCTGGTTTTTACCTACCCACGGTGATGGACACTATCTGGGGACGGAAGAGCGCGCCCGCCCGGTGGATTATGGCTACCTGCAGCAAATCGCGCAGGCGGCAGACAGGATTGGTTTTACCGGCGTGTTGATCCCAACCGGAAAATCCTGTGAAGACGCCTGGCTTGTCGCCGCCTCAATGATCCCGGTCACGCAACGGCTGAAATTCCTGGTGGCGCTCAGACCGAGCGTCGTGTCCCCTACCGTGGCCGCTCGTCAGGCCGCCACGCTCGACCGGCTGTCAAATGGACGTGCGTTGTTCAATCTGGTCACCGGCAGCGACCCTCAGGAACTGGCTGGCGATGGCGTATTCCTCGATCACACGGAACGCTATGAAGCTTCGGCGGAGTTTACGCGCGTGTGGCGTCGGCTGCTTGAGGGGGAGACCGTAACCTTTGAGGGCAAACATGTTCATGTCCGGGAGGCAAAACTTCTTTTTGCGCCGATCCAGCAGCCACGCCCCCCACTCTATTTTGGCGGGTCGTCCGATGTCGCTCAGGAGCTGGCGGCAGAACAGGTGGATCTTTATCTGACCTGGGGTGAACCACCCGAGCAGGTCAAAGAGAAGATTGACCAGGTTCGCGCCCGGGCCGCCGCGCGTAGTCGCACGGTTCGTTTTGGCATTCGTCTTCACGTTATTGTGCGCGAAACCAACGACGAAGCATGGCGGGCGGCCGATCGTCTGATCTCCCATCTGGATGATGAGACGATTGCTAAAGCGCAGGCGGCCTTTGCACGAACCGATTCCGTTGGACAGCATCGCATGGCCTCGCTGCATAACGGCCAGCGCGAGAAACTGGAGATAAGCCCTAATTTATGGGCGGGCGTCGGACTGGTGCGCGGCGGCGCAGGAACGGCACTGGTGGGCGACGGTCCGACGGTGGCAGCCCGTATCAATGAATACGCTGCCCTCGGAATCGACAGTTTTATCCTTTCCGGCTATCCACATCTGGAAGAGGCCTACAAGGTTGGCGAACTGTTATTCCCCCATCTGGATGTCGCCATCCCTGAGGTTCCTCAGCCACGTCCTTTACAAACGCAGGGTGAAGCGGTAGCCAACGCGTTTATTCCTGGCAAAAGTGCGCAAAGCTAGCGAGGCGACCATGGCTAACTCATCACAAAAATGGTTATTACGCATTGCCCCCTGGCTGCTGCCCGCGGGAGTTGTCGTTGTCTGGCAAATTGCCTCCTCGGCAGGCTGGCTGTCGAGCCGGATTTTGCCCTCCCCGGAGGGCGTCGTGGAGGCCTTCTGGTCGCTCAGCGTGAGCGGTGAGCTCTGGCAACATCTGGCGATCAGTTCGTGGCGGGCGGCGATTGGATTCTCCATTGGAGGAAGCCTCGGGCTGACGCTGGGGCTCATCAGCGGACTCTCCCGCTGGGGTGAGCGTTTGCTGGATACCTCGATTCAGATGTTGCGAAACGTACCGCATCTGGCGCTGATCCCGCTGGTCATTTTATGGTTTGGCATTGATGAAAGCGCCAAAATCTTCCTCGTGGCACTCGGGACGTTATTCCCGATTTATATCAACACCTGGCATGGCATCCGCAATATCGATCGTGGCCTGGTTGAGATGGCGCGCAGCTATGGTTTATCCGGCTTTGCGCTCTTTATCCATGTCATTCTTCCGGGCGCCCTGCCCTCCATTATGGTGGGCGTGCGCTTCGCGCTGGGTCTGATGTGGCTGACGCTCATCGTTGCGGAGACCATTTCCGCTAACGCCGGTATTGGTTATCTGGCGATGAACGCCCGCGAATTCCTGCAAACCGATGTGGTGGTGGTTGCCATCATTCTTTATGCCCTGCTCGGCAAGCTCGCCGACGTTAGCGCACAGTGGCTTGAACGCAAATGGCTCCGCTGGAATCCGGCCTACTCCCTTAAGGAGGCAAACGCATGAATACTGCCCGACTCACTCAGGGAACACCGCTCCTGGTCAGCGGTGTGACCAAACGCTACGGCGAAAACACCATTCTTAATGCGCTGGACCTGCATATTCCCGCCGGACAATTTGTGGCTGTCGTTGGTCGCAGCGGCGGCGGTAAGAGTACCTTGCTGCGTCTGTTAGCCGGCCTGGAAGCGCCAGACGGCGGTGAGATTCTGGCGGGGACAACGCCTCTGGCAACTATACAGGACGATACCCGCATGATGTTTCAGGACGCACGTCTTCTGCCGTGGAAGAACGTGATTGAAAACGTGGGATTAGGATTAACCGGCCCGTGGCGCGATGAGGCGCGTCAGGCGCTGGCCGCCGTCGGGCTTGAAGAACGCGCCGGGGAGTGGCCTGCCGCGCTTTCCGGCGGACAAAAACAGCGCGTCGCGCTGGCGCGGGCTTTGATTCATCGTCCGGGGTTGTTATTACTCGACGAACCCCTCGGGGCGCTCGACGCTCTGACGCGGATCGAGATGCAGGATTTGATTGAATCTCTCTGGCAGACGCACGGCTTTACGGTGCTCCTGGTGACGCATGACGTGAGCGAAGCGGTCGCCATGGCCGATCGCGTGTTGCTTATAGAAGAAGGAAAAATCGGTCTGGATTTGAGCGTGGACATCCCGCGCCCGCGCCGCGTGGGGTCAGCAAGACTGGCGGAGCTGGAGGCGGAAGTGTTGGATCGGGTGATGAAGCGCGGGGTGAATGAGCGGGCGTTGATTACGGCTAATGCCTGATGCCCTCACCCCGGCCCTCTCCCACAGGGAGAGGGAGAAAACCATAGGTAGGCCCGGTAAGCGCAGCGCCACCGGGCAATTTTTTTACGCTAACGCTTTAGCAATCTTCTCGTACAGATCGCCAGAGAGGTTTTCCAGCCCTTTGAGTTGCTCAAGCGCCGCACGCATTTTCGCCTGACGCTCGGCATCATAACGCTTCAGGCGAATCAGCGGCTCAATAAGACGTGACGCGACCTGCGGGTTACGGCTGTTCAGCTCGGTGAGCATTTCAACCATAAACTGATAACCACTGCCGTCTTCCGCATGGAAAGCCGCCGGATTACTGCTGGCGAATGCCCCAATGAGAGAACGCACGCGGTTCGGGTTGCCCATGGTGAATGAGCGGTGATTCAGCAAACGGCGCACGTTGCTCAGCACATCAGCAGCGGGGCTGGTGGATTGCAGAATAAACCACTTATCCATGACCAGGCCATCCTGATGCCACTTATCATCGTACTCCTGCATCAGCGCATCGCGGCACGGCAGTTCAGCCGCCACGCTTGCGGCCAGGGCAGCCAGCGCATCCGTCATATTATCGGCCTGATGATACTGTTCGCTGACCAGACGATCGGCCAGTTTCACGTCACCGTATGCCAGATAACGCAGACAGGTGTTGCGCAGGGAGCGTTTACCAATATCCGCATGTTCAACGCGATACTCAGCCAGCTTATTGAGGTTGTAAATCACCAGGAACTCATCGGCCAGCTCGGTGGCCAGCGTCCGGGTTAGGGCTTCACGCACGGCGACGATGGCGATCGGATCGATGATCTCAAAGAGCTCAGCAATCTCACTGACGGAAGGCAGCGTTAAAATTTCTGCGGCGAGGGCCGGATCAATCTTTTCATCCAGCAGGACGGCGCGGAAAGCATCGGCCACGTGGACAGGCAGAGAGAGCGGTTGCCCCTGCTGATGGCGGTTTACGTTGATCTTGATGTAATTCGCCAGCAGGCTTTGCGCCGCGTCCCAGCGAGAGAAATCATTACGCGCGTGACGCATCAGGAAGGTGAGTTGTTGATCGCTCCACTTATATTCCAGCTTCACAGGCGCAGAGAATTCGCACAGCAATGCCGGCACCGGCTGGAAGTAGACATTATCGAAAATGAAGGTCTGCTCCGGCTGGGTGACATTCAGCACGTGATGGACCGGATGCCCCCCTTTTTGCAGCGGAATGACCTTGCCTTCGTTGTCATACAGCTCAATGCTAAACGGGATATGCAGCGGGTGTTTCTCTTCCTGCTCGGCCGTTGGTGGCGTGCGCTGGCTGATGGTCAGCGTGTATTGCTCGGTTTCCGGGTTGTAATCATCCTTAACGGTGACAATCGGCGTACCGGCCTGGCTGTACCAGCGGCGGAAATGGGACAGATCGACATTCGAGGCATCTTCCATCGCCTGCACGAAGTCGTCGCAGGTCGCGGCGCTGCCGTCATGGCGCTCAAAATAGAGCTGCATCCCTTTCTGGAAATTCTCTTCACCCAGCAAGGTATGGATCATGCGAATGATTTCAGCACCCTTCTCGTACACCGTCAGGGTGTAGAAGTTATTCATCTCAATCACTTTGTCCGGACGAATCGGATGCGCCATTGGGCTGGCATCTTCTGCAAACTGCAGGCCGCGCATGGTGCGCACGTTGCTGATGCGGTTAACCGCGCGCGAACCTAAATCGGAGCTAAATTCCTGATCGCGGAAAACGGTTAAGCCCTCTTTCAGGCTCAGCTGGAACCAGTCGCGGCAGGTCACGCGGTTGCCGGTCCAGTTATGGAAATATTCATGGCCGATAACGCGTTCGATATCGAGATAGTCTTTATCGGTCGCCGTATCGGTACGCGCGAGAACGTATTTGGAGTTAAAGACGTTCAGGCCTTTGTTTTCCATGGCGCCCATGTTGAAGAAGTCGACCGCCACAATCATATAGATGTCGAGATCGTATTCGAGGCCGAAACGTTCTTCATCCCACTTCATGGAGTTAATGAGCGAGGTCATTGCCCACGGCGCGCGATCCAGGTTGCCACGGTCTACGAACAATTCCAGCGCCACGTCGCGCCCGGAACGGGTTTTGAAGGTGTCGCGCAGGACGTCAAAGTCGCCGGCAACCAGCGCAAACAGATAGCACGGTTTTGGGAACGGATCCTGCCACTGCACCCAGTGACGCCCCTGGTCCAGCTCCCCCTCACCAACGCGGTTGCCGTTCGACAGCAGGAAAGGATATTTGGTTTTATCGGCAATAATCTTCGTGGTGAAGCGCGCCAGAACATCCGGGCGATCCAGATACCAGGTAATATGGCGGAAGCCTTCGGCTTCACACTGGGTGCACAGCGCTTCACCGGACTGGTAGAGACCTTCCAGCGCGGTGTTCGCGGACGGGCTGATTTCAGTCACGATGCGCAACGTAAAACGTTCCGGCAGGTTATCGATCACCAGCTGGTTATCTTCTTCTTTATAGTCAGACCAGGCTTCACCATTGACGTGTAAGGAAACCAGCGTCAGGTCTTCACCATCGAGGCGCAGCGGCACGGCAGCGGCGCTCTGGCGTGCGACCTGGCTTTCGGCCGTGACGACGGTTTTAGTGGCATCCAGGTCAAAAGTCAGATCGATATCGCTAATCAGGTAATCCGGCGCACGGTAGTCGTGGCGGTATTTGGCTTGAGGCTGTTGTGTCATAGAAAACCTTATGCATCGTTTGTCGAATATCGAATCCAGTCTATTCCTGTTGTGTAGATCGCGCTACGCAGAATCTTCATCTTTTCAGGTACAAACCCTATTTTTGCTACATTTATATAACACGGGGCACGAAATGCGCTCGACCCTGGCAACACCTTATGTTGTGATCGGGGTTCAATAAATCGCTAAACAAGGTATACTCCAGCGGTTTCAATAGTTGTTTATTGTACTAAACGCTCCCGTGAGAGGATGCTACTGCGCACCTATGACTCAATTCGCTTCTCCTGTTCTGCATACGTTGTTGGATACCGATGCGTATAAGCTCCATATGCAGCAAGCCGTTTATCACCATTACTACGACGTGCAGGTAGCGGCTGAGTTCCGTTGCCGCGGTGACGACCTGCTCGGCATCTATGCCGACGCCATCCGCGAACAGGTCGATGCCATGCAGCATCTGACGTTGCAGGACGACGAATACCAGTGGCTTTCCGGCCTCCCCTTCTTTAAAGATGATTATCTGAACTGGCTGCGCGACTTCCGCTATAAGCCTGAACAGGTAACCGTCACGAACGACAACGGCAAGCTCAATATCCGCCTCGCCGGTCCGTGGCGCGAAGTGATCATGTGGGAAGTTCCGCTTCTGGCGGTGATTAGCGAGCTGGTCCACCGCTACCGTTCCCCGGAAGCGGGCGTCGGACAGGCCCTCGCTACGCTTGAAAATAAGCTTCTTGATTTTTCGCGGATGACCGAAGACCTTGATATGTCCCGCTTCCGTCTGATGGATTTTGGCACTCGTCGTCGTTTCTCCCGCGAAGTTCAGTACGCCATTGTCGAACGGCTTCAGCAGGAGTCCTGGTTCGTGGGAACCAGCAACTACGATCTGGCGCGCCGTCTTGACCTGACGCCAATGGGAACCCAGGCGCATGAATGGTTCCAGGCGCATCAGCAAATCAGTCCCGATCTGGCTACCAGCCAGCGAGCAGCGCTGGCTGCATGGCTGGACGAATACCCTGACAAACTCGGGATTGCCCTCACCGACTGCATCACCATGGATGCTTTCCTGCGTGACTTCGGGCCTGAGTTTGCTCAACGCTATCAGGGGCTACGCCACGACTCCGGCGATCCGGTCGAGTGGGGCGAAAAGGCCATCGCCCATTACCAAAAGCTGGGCATCGATCCGTTAACGAAGGTGCTGGTTTTTTCCGATAACCTGGATTTGGCGAAAGCCATCGATCTCTATCGGCATTTCTCGTCCCGCGTGAATTTGAGCTTTGGCATTGGCACCCGTTTGACCTGTGATATCCCTCAGGTAAAACCGCTGAATATCGTCATCAAACTGGTGGAATGTAACGGCAAGCCGGTTGCTAAACTGTCCGACAGCCCGGGTAAAACTATCTGTCATGACAAAGCCTTTGTTCGCGCCCTGCGAAAAGCGTTCGATCTGCCACAGGTTAAAAAAGCCAGTTAATCGCCTTTGGGAGCCTGACCGGCTCCCCTCTCCTTATTTATTTCCGATTTCTTCTCATCAGAGTGCGAAATCTGCTTGTCTGATGGCGGATGCCAGGTAACATAGATATCCCCCCTATAAGGGCGGACAAGTATTTATTTTTTCCGACTATTAACAGAGAGAATATTATGAGCGTTGTGCCTGTAGCCGACGTACTCCAGGGCCGTGTCGCCGTTGACCAAGAAGTCACCGTGCGCGGATGGGTGCGTACTCGCCGAGATTCTAAAGCTGGCATCTCCTTCCTTGCCGTCTATGACGGTTCCTGCTTTGATCCTGTACAGGCCGTCATAAATAATTCTCTGCCCAATTACAATGACGATGTTCTGCACCTGACAACGGGTTGCTCCGTTATCGTCACCGGGGTGGTTGTGGCTTCTCCGGGCCAGGGTCAGAGTTTCGAAATTCAGGCATCTGCTATTGAAGTGACCGGCTGGGTTGAAGATCCGGATACCTATCCGATGGCGGCAAAACGCCACAGCATTGAGTATCTGCGTGAAGTCGCCCACCTGCGTCCGCGCACTAACCTGATTGGTGCCGTAGCACGCGTGCGTCATACGCTGGCGCAAGCGCTGCATCGCTTCTTTGACGAGCAGGGCTATTTCTGGGTCTCTACTCCGCTGATCACCGCGTCTGATACAGAAGGCGCGGGCGAAATGTTCCGTGTCTCGACGCTGGATATGGAAAACCTGCCGCGCACGCCGGAAGGCAAAGTGGATTACGACAAAGACTTCTTTGGTAAAGAGGCCTTCCTGACCGTTTCTGGCCAGCTTAACGGCGAAACCTATGCCTGTGCGCTGTCCAAAATCTACACCTTCGGTCCTACTTTCCGTGCAGAAAACTCCAATACCAGCCGCCACCTGGCGGAATTCTGGATGCTGGAGCCGGAAGTGGCATTTGCCGACCTTAACGACGTGGCAGGCCTGGCGGAAGCCATGCTGAAGTATGTCTTTAAAGCGGTACTGGAAGAGCGTGCGGACGACATGAAATTCTTCGCCGAGCGCGTGGATAGCGATGCGGTTGCCCGTCTTGAGCGCTTCGTTTCTGCTGATTTCGCCCAGGTCGATTACACCGATGCGGTGGCCATTCTTGAAAAATGCGGCGAGACGTTCGAAAACCCGGTGTATTGGGGCGTGGACCTCTCTTCCGAGCACGAACGCTATCTGGCCGAGAAACACTTCAAAGCGCCGGTTGTAGTGAAAAACTATCCAAAAGACATTAAGGCCTTCTATATGCGCCTTAATGAAGATGGTAAAACCGTGGCAGCCATGGACGTTCTGGCTCCGGGCATCGGTGAAATCATCGGTGGCTCTCAGCGTGAAGAGCGTCTTGACGTGCTGGACGCCCGTATGGTTGAGATGGGTCTGAATCCGGCAGATTACAGCTGGTATCGCGATCTGCGCCGCTATGGTACCGTGCCGCACTCCGGCTTTGGCCTCGGTTTTGAACGTTTAATTGCCTATGTCACGGGCGTGCAGAACGTTCGTGATGTTATCGCCTTCCCGCGTACGCCACGTAACGCCAGTTTCTGATTCTGATGTATTCGTAATGGCCAGCGCTTGCTGGCCATTATTTTATTCTGCACTGTCAGTTTATGTCAGCCGAAAGTCAGCATCTCTAAAGTGCAACCCCGCCAAATCCTCTACCTGTTACGTTTTATTTCCACGAAACAACTGTAAACAAAAAATAAACCCTGTTTTTATTGCGAGTAATCCTTTACTCATGCATTAGCACAAATTTCGACCAATTTCCCAACCATCCAGACGTCTAAATAAGATAACAGGAAAAAACAATTCGTTTAACATCCGTTGATACGAAAAGCCTATATCAAGATTAAATATAAGCAATTCATATATATAGGAAAGGATTTTCTTTTTGAAAGCGCAATCAGTTCTGAAATTTGAGGTGGTTCACAAAGTTCCCGAAAATACATAAATTCTTACACATTATTTCATCTTGTTACTGAATCTTTATGTTTGTAGCACTTTCAGGCTAGCGAAACCGGTATATGAATGGAAAGATGCCTGTCAGATACATAAAGACACCAAACTCTCATCAATAGTTCCGGAAATATTTATTGACAGAATTTATTGACGGCAGTGGCGAGTGTCATAAAAAAACCAATGAGGGTAATAAATAATGATGAAGCGCAATATCCTGGCAGTGGTTATCCCTGCCCTGCTGGTAGCCGGTGCAGCAAACGCTGCAGAAATCTATAACAAAAACGGCAACAAACTGGACTTCTACGGTAAAGCTGTAGGCGAACACATTTGGACCACCAATGGTGACACCAGCAACGAAGACACCACCTATGCCCGTATCGGCTTTAAAGGTGAAACCCAGATCAATGACCAGATCACTGGTTACGGTCACTGGGAATACAACATGGACGCTTCCAATGCGGAAGGCTCTCAGGGTACTAAAACCCGTCTGGCATTCGCTGGCCTGAACTTCGGCGATGCAGGTTCTCTGGATTATGGTCGTAACTACGGCGCAATCTATGACGCAGCAGCTTATACCGATATGCTGGTTGAATGGGGCGGCGATTCCTGGGTTGCAACTGACAACTTCATGAACGGTCGTGCGTCTGGCCTGTTGACCTACCGTAACAGCAACTTCTTTGGTCTGGTTGATGGTCTGAGCTTCGCTCTCCAGTACCAGGGCAAAAACGATCGCAGCAACGCCATTTCTGCGACCTACACTGACGACGGCCAGCTGATCAACATCGGTCGTGGTGGTAACGGCGCTAAAGGTAACGGCGACGGCTTCAGCTCATCCGTTCAGTATGAATTCGGCGAAGGCTTCGCACTGGCAGCAGGTTATGAAACTGCTGACCGTACCAACGAGCAGGTTGCTGCAGGTACTTCAACTGCATGGGCAAGTGCTGGCGGCGAGCGCGCAGAAGCCTGGTCTACTGCAGCTAAATACGATGCGAACAACGTCTATGCAGCGGTTCAGTATGCTGAAACCACAAACATGACCCGTGAAGCTGACAACAACTTCGCTAACAAAACTCAGAACATCGAAGCCGTGGTTCAGTACCAGTTCGACTTCGGCCTGCGTCCATCCGTGGGTTACGTGCAGTCTAAAGGTAAAGACCTGAAGTCACGTGGCACCTTCGGCGGTGGCGATGCTGACCTGGTGAAATACGTGGAAGTGGGTACCTGGTACTACTTCAACAAAAACATGAACGTGTATGCTGCATACAAATTCAACCTGCTGGACGACAACTCCTACTCTGAATCTGCTGGTCTGGCAACTGACGACCAGGCAGCAGTGGGTATCGTTTACCAGTTCTAAACCCTCCTCTGTTATATGCTTAAGAAACAGGGCTTCGGCCCTGTTTTTTTATGTCTGAAGGTCATTTACAGCAAGTTTTGAAAAGACGCACGCTTTTTGTCGCAAACGGTTGGCATTTTGTAAATCTCCCGTTAACCTGATAGCGGATTTCACTTCTGTAATCACAATGGAACTTCGTCATGTTTGAGAACATTACTGCCGCTCCTGCCGACCCCATTCTGGGCCTGGCCGATCTGTTTCGTGCCGATGACCGCCCTGGAAAAATCAACCTGGGTATTGGTGTCTATAAAGATGAAACCGGCAAAACACCGGTCCTGACCAGCGTAAAAAAAGCTGAGCAGTATCTGCTGGAAAACGAAACCACCAAAAACTACCTCGGTATTGATGGTATCCCTGAATTTGGTCACTGCACGCAGGAATTGCTGTTCGGAAAAGGGAGCGCGATCGTCAGCGATAAGCGCGCCCGTACGGCGCAAACGCCTGGCGGTACCGGCGCACTTCGCGTCGCGGCGGATTTCCTTGCAAAAAACACCTCGGTGAAGCGTGTTTGGGTGAGCAACCCAAGCTGGCCTAACCATAAAAGCGTCTTCAATTCAGCGGGACTTGAAGTCCGTGAATATACCTATTACGACGCCGCTAACCACTCGCTCGATTTCGACGGCCTGCTGGCCAGCCTGAACGAAGCGCAGGCGGGCGACGTCGTGCTGTTCCACGGCTGCTGTCACAACCCAACCGGGATTGACCCAACGCTTGAGCAGTGGGAACACCTGGCGAAACTCTCCGTTGAAAAAGGCTGGTTACCTCTCTTTGACTTCGCCTATCAGGGCTTTGCCCGTGGCCTGGAAGAAGATGCCGAAGGTCTGCGTGCCTTTGCCGCCGTCCATCAGGAACTGATTGTTGCCAGCTCGTACTCTAAAAACTTTGGCCTGTATAACGAGCGTGTGGGTGCCTGTACGCTGGTGGCAGCTGATGCAGAAACCGTAGACCGCGCCTTCAGCCAGATGAAGTCAGCGATCCGCGCCAACTACTCTAACCCGCCTGCACACGGTGCCTCTGTTGTTGCCACTATCCTGAGCAACGACGCGCTGCGCGCGATCTGGGAACAAGAGTTAAACGACATGCGTCAGCGCATTCAGCGCATGCGTCTGCTGTTTGTGAATACGCTGGCAGAGAAAGGGGCCGATCGCGACTTCAGCTTTATCATTAAGCAGAATGGCATGTTCTCATTCAGTGGCCTGACGAAAGAACAAGTTCTGCGCCTGCGTGAAGAGTTCGGCGTGTATGCCGTCGCTTCGGGTCGCGTGAATGTGGCAGGAATGACGCCAGACAATATGGCGCCACTCTGTGAAGCCATCGTCGCGGTACTCTAATCGTGACAAATTGGGCCTGATCTGACCCACAAAAAAGCCTGCATGACGCAGGCTTTTTTATTATGTTCGTTTTACCAGACAGGCATTTCATCCTGCAGGAAAGGATTGTGTAAACGCTCATATCCCAGCGTCGACATCGGTCCATGTCCTGGAATAAACGTCACATCATCGCCCAACGGCAATAACTTCTGTTTAATCGACTGAATCAGCTGTCCATGGTCGCCACGTGGGAAGTCGCTACGCCCAACGCCGCCTTTGAAAATCACATCGCCAGAGACCAGCAGCCGTGACTCATTATCAAAGAAGACGATATGACCCGGCGTATGTCCGGGGCAATGCAGCACGCTTAACGAAACGTTACCGACTTGAACGCTCTCCCCTTCGTTCAGCCAACGATCGGGCGTCAGAGGTTGACACTCATCGAGACCAAACATGCGGCTCTGGGCGGGTAACCCTTGCAGCCAGAACTCATCTTCTTTTTCCGGACCGACAACCGGCACGCCATAGTGCTGCGCCAGTTCTGCCGCTGCCCCCACATGATCAAGATGACCATGGGTTAGCAAAATCTGCATCAACGTCACGCCGGACGCTGCGACTTCCTGCTTGATTTTCTCGGCGTCTCCGCCGGGATCAACAAGCGCGGCCAGTTTGGTTTGTTCACACCAGATTAAGGAACAATTCTGGGAGAAAGCGGTAACCGGAATAATACGATAGTTCATACTGCTCCTGTGTTTTGTTATTACCAGTGCCTCGCTGGCCCGGTATCAATATGCACAAAGTTGCTACGTGGGTAATATCCTACACCACCTGCGCGCATAGATAACGCGGCTTTGCGAATATTGGCTAACGAAACGCCTTCAATATGAAAATCCATCGCCTGTCCTTTGGTGTGATAGCTTTTTTTGGCTACCCCACGGCTATGGGCGCGCAGTTCATTGTTGGTATCCAGCGAGCGATAACCCGAAATGAGCTGCACCGGTCTGCGGGTTCCCAGCAGGCCCTGAAGGCGGAAAAGCTGATCGAATAATCCAGGATCAATCGCTTTAACTTTATTTGCACGGAAATCACGGAAAAAGTGATTTAGTTTTGCTAATTCATCCTGAATATAGCCTCTGCCATCGAAGAATTCGGCCTTTAACGTCTCACCCGTATGAAGGTTATTGAGCGTTAAAATACGCGGACGAGGTGTCGAGAGGGTGGCAAATGCTGGCGTCGGTAAGATGGCTGCAGCGCCGAGCGCAACACCACCTAGCGCCAGCAGTTTGCGGCGATTAGCGTCAAATTTGTCCATGATAATCAGGTCTACAGGTCAATGAAATCGTAATATGCTTAGCGCACGAAGGGCACCATAACTGCGAAAACGACGCTCGTCAAGGTGACCAAACCCAGTAAAGACGGGGGTTGTAGCCATATCACCCCGTTTTCACCCTTACTTACGACAATCATTATTCCCGAACTGCTTCATTTACCTGATTAATTGTTCAGCTTTTGGCAAAATTTGTGCGCCGGATCGCGCGGTGCGATCATAATTGTAAATATCTGTACGATATTGGGTACGACCATCTTCGCCGACAAAGGCGGTCAGATAAAAAAGATTGACCGGTATATTTTGTCGGATATTCACATACCGGGTATTCCCTTCCTTCAGCGCATCAGATATCCGCGTATCGTTCCAGCCCGCATCGCCTAACAGCATATTCGCCAGTTCAGAGGCCTTATTCACGCGCACGCAGCCTGAACTCAGTGCTCGTGCATCTTTCTGGAACAGATTATGGTTTGGCGTATCGTGCAGATAGATAGCGTCGGAACTGGGCATGTTGAATTTATAGCGGCCCAGCGAGTTATGCGCGCCCGGCGATTGCTGGAAGCGGAATGGCAGGTTCGACGGGGTAATGGTAGACCAGTCAACCTGATAGGGATCGATAGCCTGAGTGCTGTTCCAGCCTCGTATCACGGTATAGTTATGGCGCTCGAGGTATCCCGGATCGTTCCACACTTTTGGCAAAATATCTTTGCGCGCCAGCGTCGGAGGGACGTTCCACGGCGGATTAACCACCACGTTATTCAGCGCGCTACTCATCATTGGCGTTTTACGGTCAGGACGCCCGACAATCACCCGGGAGGCTAACACCTGGCTCCCGTTCTGATAATAGACCAGCGAATAAGCCGGAATATTCACCATAATGCCGGTCGATAACGTTCCCGGCAGCAGGCGCAGGCGTTGAATGTTCAGTGCCAGCACGCCGGCCCGCTGGGCGGGAGAGACATTCAGCCAGTCTCGCGTGGACGGACCAATCACCCCATCCGAGCCCAGACCTTGTGTGACCTGAAACGCTTTCACCGCCGCCACCAGTTCGCGATCGTAAGCCGCCGGTTTATCAGGAGAGGCTACTTTTTTCGGCGCAACGGAAGGTGCTGACGGACTCACGACCACATTTTGCGCATCGTCTCCAGGCAGAGCAATCTTCGGCCCCCCTTCAAGCATGCCGGAACGTCTCAGAATCTCACGCAGCGCAGGCACATCGCTGCTCCACTGCCCCGGACGGAGCGTCGCGGTGCTTTTCATCTGAGGCCAGGGACGGGTATCAGACACCAGACTCAGTAACGACTGATGCAGCGTGGCATACTGCGGATGCGCAGGTGCCAGGCTCGCGATAAACCGCGGTAGCGTGCCCTGATCAAGCGCGAGCTGCCACTGGTTTATCACTGATAACGCAGGCGTCGCCAGTTTGTAGGGTTTTTCACTGTACAGCCAGCGCGTGCCGTTGACCGGAATACCCGCAACAAACTGCAGGTAGCCCATCATGGCATCTGACAACACCACATCCCGTGCCATACCGGTAACGGCAGGATCGGTTAACAGTTCAACCCACGCGGTAAACTGAGGCTGAAAACCGGCAATCGCCACTTCGGCAAGCTGCTGCTGAAACGCCCGAACGGCATCGCGGTTTTCCCACATCGGTTTCATATCCCGTGCGGCATAAAGGAGCGTCAGCTGATTAATATACGCAGGCGTGTAGCCGGACGGTAACGCGGACTGCAGCTGATCCCGCAGGGTTTGCGGGTTGATATCGGCGGGCAGCGGTGTGATGCCCGCCATCAGGGCCGTCGCCGGAGACTGCTCCAGCGGTTGTGTGAGCGATACAGGCGTGACGCCCGTTGTTGCCGAACTGTCAGACGGCACCACTTCAGGCTCATCGGCCTGGGCGTTAAACAGCGGAGCAAATATCACTGCCAGACACAAACTCAGCGCTGACAGCTGACGACCATGAGTTTTTATTAGCAACATCCCTTGCCCCCTGTTTGACTTTACGACATGCCCGCACATCGGGGCTTTACATCAGTATAGAAAGGCACAGACGCTGTTGCCTTGCCTTATGTAAAGAAGTTTAAAGATAACGCAGCCGTCAATACAAGCGAAACCCATAAAAAAAGCGGCGCTCGTGCGCCGCTCTTGCTGGTTTAACGCTCTAAGACGCGTCTGCCGTTCCCGGAAGGGATTCCGGCGGCTGCGGGGCAAAACCGCGCAGACCCACCACGTGAACATGCTCGCTGTTCTGGAAGACTTTACGCACCAGTTTGTAGGTGGTCCCTTTTTCAGGGCTGATGTTCTCCGGCGCGGCGATAATAAGCTGCATGTCCAGACGGTCACACAGCTCAAACAGCGTGGCGATTGAACGGGCATCAAGACGTGCGGCTTCATCAAGGAACAGCAGGCGGCATGGCGAAATATCTTTTCCGCGCAGACGACGCGCTTCATCTTCCCAGCTCTGCACAACCATCACCAGAATAGACATACCGGTACCGATCGCCTCACCGGTAGACAGCGCACCGGATTCCGCACGCAGCCAGCCGTCCGAACCACGGTTAACCTCAACCTCCATCTCCAGATAGTTACGGTAGTCCAGCAGCTCTTCGCCGATCGTTTGCGGCGTACGCTGGCCCATATCAATCTGTGGATTGAGACGCTGATAAAGTTTCGCCAGCGCTTCTGAGAAGGTCAGGCGATTGCTGTTAAACAGATCCTGATGCTGTTCATGCTGCTCAGAGAGCACTTCGAGCAAGGTCGCATGCGCTTCACGCACGTTCACATTCAGACGCACGCTGTTCACCTGGCCAAACGACACGTTTTGCAGACCCTGGTTCAGCTGGCGAATTCGGTTCTGCTCACGCTGGATGGTTTTACGAATGATGTTCGCCACGCTGCGCGAGCTGATCGCCAGTTTCTGCTCGCGGGAGGTCAGCTCTTCGGTCAGACGGCCCAGTTCGATCTCCATCTGCTCGATCGCTTCCACCGGATCGTCCGTGCGAATAATATCCTGACGGATACGTTCACGCAGGTGCTGATAAACCGCAACGAAGAACTGAATCTTACGTTCCGGGCGTTTTGGATCTTCTGACATGCGCAGCACATCACGCAGATGTTCGTTATCAGCCACTGCCAGACGTAACGCACCGAGCGCCTTATCCGACATTGAACGCAGTTCATCACCGGAAAGATAGGCCAGCTCGCGACGGTGCAGACGACGCTCCACGCCGTTGTCTTTCACCATGCGCATCACCGCACACCAGCCGGCTTTTGCGGTGACGACCTGCTCGCGCATCTCGAAGTAGTCGCGTTCCAGCTTGCGCAGTCGACGGGTCAGGTTATCCATTTCCGCTTCGCAGAAGGTCAGCGCTTTTTCCAGCTGATTGCGACGCGCACGGTTATTGCTTAACTGGCTGTGCAGTTCATCGCGACGAATGCGCGCACGCTCTTCCGCCCCGCTGTCCGCACGCACGCCGATATCCTGCAACTCTTTATGCAGGTCGGTTAACAACTCTTTTTTGGTATCAAAGGAGCTTTTCAGCGAGGCGAGCACCTGATTGTACTGGTTCAGCTGCGCCGAATGGCTGCGAAGCGCGTCACGGGTACGGCTTCGTTCGGCTTCTGCCTGCTCAAGACGCTGACGCAGTTTTTCATTAAGATCGCTGTTGCCGCTCAGCATTTCCGCCGAGTCGCTGTAGCCAAAGTGGGCACGACGCTGAACGACTTCCGTCAGGGCGAACGCCTGCTGACGCGCATCTCGCTGCACCTGCTGCGAATAAGCGTAATCTTCTTTCAGCTGTTCAAACTGCTCCGGATCGCTTTGCAACACGGAGAGCACAGGCTCCAGCTTAGCCAGCTGGTTACCATGCTGCTGCACAAAGCGCGCGGCTTCCTGCGCTTCATCCAGACGCTCCTGAATTTCATCAACGCGATCGGCCAGCGTCTCATCGCCCAGAAGGTTCAGACGCGGCAGGATGCGGTTCAGGGCACTGACGCCCTCTTTCGCCTGTTCGAACTGCACGCGGCTTTGCTGGTTATCGTTCTCGTGCGCGCTGATTGCACGCTCAAGCTCGCCACGACGCGTATTGAGCTGACGAATTTCTGCCTCAGGATCGGCTTCAAACGCCACGCCGAGGTGGCTGCCGATAAAGCGGCTGAACGCCTGATGCAGGCGCTGGGTTTTTTGCACGTCAAAGGACAGCGTTGCAAAGCGTTCTGACAGCGTTTCGCGCTCAGCATGCAGGCTCTCAATGCGGCTTTCACGGGCCGCACGGCCAAACAGCGGCAGCGTCGGGAAACGCGAGTAACGCCACTGACGATCGGCAATTTTAACGACAACCGCCTTTTCCAGCTCTTCAACGTTGAAGACGCTGTCATCGAACGACTGCGGATCGCCTTCGATCAGATAGAGATCTTCCGGGCAATCTTCAAGTCCAGCGAGCTGATCGGCCACCAGCGACAGATCCTGCACCACAATCGCGTTGCGTGACGGGCCATACAGCGCCGAGAAGTAAGGCGCATCGTCGAGACTGACGTCGTCATAGAGCTCAGAAAGCAGGACACCGCCAAAGCGTTCCGCCAGGGCATTTAAGCGCCCGTCTTCGGCACCGCCCGGCTGGCTTAAGCGTTCGATTTCTTCATCGACAGCGCGTTTACGGGCGCCCACTTCGTCGCGTTCGACAATGGCTTCGCGCTCACGCTCAAGCAATTGTTGCAGATATTCCGTTACGTCCTGGCTGGATTCAAACGCCTCGCCGCACTGCTCGCTGAGCTGATTCAGGCTGCTTTGGGCCGCTAACCAGACGGGCGCACGCTGCAACAGCTTCTGCGTCCTCGACTGAATCTGCTCAAGCTCCTGGCGCAACGTCATGCGCTGTTCGCTGGCGCCAGTAACGCTGTCAGAGAGCGACGCGATACGCGCTTCCAGCTCGCTGTGCAGGGCTTCCAGTTCATCGATATCAACACGTTTACCGTGACGTTTGCAGAACTCCGCCAGCAGACGCTCGGCTTCCTGCTGTTCGCGCAGGCGCTGTTCAAGCTCGTTCAGGCGCATACGCAGCGGCTGAACTTGTTCCGCCAGGTGACGCTGATTCACGCCTTCACGCAGTAACTCTCTGGCCACTTCCCAGGCATCACTGCGCGCCAGCGGGCCATTGATGGCAGCGACCAGCTGATAAGCCTGTTCAAACTGGCTGTGAGCCGTTTGCGCCACGCTCATTTTCTGATCGAGGGAGAGCAGTTTTTCCGTGGCCTCCTGCTCTTTCGCCTGGAAGGTTTCCAGCCACTCATCGGCGCTTTCTGGCGTCAGGTCCGGGAGATGGCAAAGCGCTTTGGCGCGTTGCAGGGCCTGTAACGCCTGTGTGTACTGGATAGCGCGCGTTTGCTGCACGTCCAGCGCCTGCTGATAATCTGCAAGCTGGTTTTTCAGCTCATCGACTTCCAGCTCTGCGGCTTCGGCGCGGGCTTCGTTCTCGTCCTGCATGTCGATGGCTTCCGCCACCACTTCATTCTGCTCTTCGAGACGCACCTGAAGCTCTTCAAGGTCGGCTTCGTAACGTTCGATTTTTTCCTGCTGACGAAGCGCAGTCTGGACCAGATTCAGGTGATCGCTTGCCGCCTGATAATCCGCTTCCAGATCGCCTTCAGCGCCGTTGTGCTCGCCCAGTTCGCGGGCCATTTCAACGTGCTTATACTGTTCTGCCACCAGCTGTTTACGCGAGGTAAACAGTTCACGACGATACTCAAGCGCCTTATCAAGATGGATACGGCGTTCGTTGGCATGCCGCATGTAGTCTGCCGCCACATAGTTGGTGGCTTCGCTGATCAAATGTTTGAACAGATCGCGATCGGACTGGGTGACGCGAATCGCTTCCAGCGTCATGCGGTTTTCGCGCAGCGCGGCTTCCATGTCCTGGAAGGCTTTTCGCACGCCGCTGTTTTCTGGCAACAGGTAATCACGCAGTGAGCGCGTAATCGCGCTGGAAATCCCCCCGTACAAGGAGGCTTCAATCAGACGGTAATATTTACTACGATCGGAGGCGCTACGTAAGCGGCGCGCCACCACACCGAGATCGAACATCAGCGAGTGGTAATCCGTTATCGAGTTGAACTGCTTAAACTGAACGCCCTCGATCTCTTCGAGTTTATCCTTCAGCTCCTGCAGTGTGAGCACGCGCGCCTGACGTTCATTCAGTGTTTCCGTCAACAAGGCGGTGGGCTGTACGGAGGTTGGCAGCCCCTGAATGGCGAACGGTTTGATATCAACCTTACGGTCACGGCCTGCTACCTGTTGCAGACGCACACCCACGACCACACGCTGGTGGCGGGAGTTGATCACATCCAGCACCGAATAACAGACGCCGGCCTTCAGCTTACCGTGCAGACCTTTATCGCGTGAACCGCTGGTCGCGCCTGCTTCGGTGGTGTTACGGAAGTGAAGTAACGTCAAATCGGGGATCAGCGCCGTGACAAAGGCCGCCATGGTGGTGGATTTACCCGCACCGTTACCGCCGGAAAGCGTCGTCACCAGCTCATCAAGATCGAAGGTACGGGCAAAGAAGCCGTTCCAGTTAATCAGCGTTAGTGAGCGAAATTTACCGCGTTCAATCATTACTCTTCCTCCCCGCTATCCGGCAGATTGTCTTCATGCTCGTCATTGAGCTGCAAATGGTTTTCTACCGGCATGGCTTCACCGTCGCGGATCATGCGCAGCTGCGCTTCACGCGGATCGTCGCCAGAGCGCACATCGGCGCCAAAGCGGAAAACGGATTCGGTAATGCGGAATTTGCTGCTGTCATGGCCCATAAACCAGACCATACCGAGACGGCGCAGGCGGTTCAGAGAAGAGCGAACTTTTTCCTGTAATTTCTGTTTATCAAGGTCCGACCCGGTAGAACGGTTGTTCACCAGTTTAAGCAGTTTGCCTTCGTCAGCCAGGGTCAGGAGTTCGTCGTACAACTCCTGCTGAGTGAAAATCCCCTCGTTGGCCAGACGCTCAGGACTGAGGTAGAGATAGCAAAGAATTTTGCCTACCATCATATCCAGCTCAGAGAGCACGGAACGCGGAATAAGCGTGGTGGAACGCGGACGGAGGTAGAAAAAACCTTCCGGCGCACGAACCAGTTCAACGTTATAACGCGCATAAAACTCTTCCAGATATTCCTGGAAATCCATCAAAAAGGCGTGATTGTCCAGCTCATCAAGACCGACATGACGGCCAGCACGCAACTGGCTGTCCAGCGCCGGGAATAACGGATTTGCCAGCGCCTGGGCCAGCTTAACTGGCATCATTTGTTCAATATTTGTCAATGACATGCGCCTGTACCTTGGCTCCGTAATCGTTAATCGGCTGCCACTTCGGCGGCAGCCCGGTAAAATCAGCTTGCGCGACGCCCAGGCGAACGGCCTGGTCGACGACGATGCGGGCAATATCAAAATGGCGCGCGCGCGGATATTGCACCAGATAGTCGCGTACCACGAGACCGAGGTCCAGCGGCACTTGTCTGGTTTTATAGACGGCGAGTTGCTCTTCGATCATTGCCGCCAGTTGCTCGCGAATTTCGTTAAATTCTTCAAACTCAAGATCCGGCGGCAGTTCACCGGTGACCTCTTCATCGCGCAACGTCATCTCTTCGTCGCGCATATCCAGCAGACGATCGGCGTTGGCAAAGGTCAGCGCCCATGGCGCATCGAAGTAAGTCTGCACGGACTGCCGCAGCCGCTGGGCGAACACGCGGTTTTTATCCATATCGATCGCGGTACGGATAAATTTATGCACATGGCGGTCGTAGCCAATCCACAGGTCGATGGACTGCTGGCCCCAGCTAATAATACGGTCGAGTTTGCTCTGCAGATCAAACACCAGGCGATCGACAAAATGCAGGTTATCGTGGGCGAGCGTCGCATCCTGGATCCGCAGCAGGTTCGCCTGCAGCTTGTCCCCTGCCGCCTCCAGCGTATCCTGCAATTCACGCAGGGTACCGGAGGTTTCTGACAGCAGCATTTCGCAGCTGGAGATGGCCGCGCGCCAGTCTTTATTCAGTAACTGCGCGATATCATCTTTCACCTGCTGCTGCTGTTCGTCCATCAGGCGCTGCGTCAGATCGATACTGTCGAATATTTCCGCCACCGAATATTTCAGCGGGGCGTAAACATTTCGATGCCAGTGGAATTCATCCCCGTTTTCATCTGCGGCATCGGCGGCGCGCTTAAGCTCACCGGCGACGATAGACAGTTGCATGGAGAGACGCAGCGTCGAAAATTCGCGCTGGCGGATGTAATAATCGGTAATGCCGATACCCAGTGGGGTCAGGCGATAGATGGCGTTTCCTTCCGCCTGCTCGCTGGTAAAGCGGTTCAGCAGACGTTGACGCACCATATCGTTGATTGCGTTGTTGGCACGCACGCTAATGGTTTCGCTGGTTTGCTCAAACGCATCACTGACATGGCGGAACGCGTCCACCAGTTCACCCTCGCTCATTTCCCCATCCAGACGCTCACCGTTCAGCGTGGCGACAGCCAGCAAAAAAGAGAGTCTGTCGACAGGCAGCGCGATGGAGAAATCATTTTTCCTGGCCCAGGCAACCAGTTCGGGGACTGTCTGGGAATAATCACTCATAGGTTATCCTTGCATCTGCGGCTTGTGCGCGGTGACGTGAATATAACGACCAAGGCTGACATAAGGCTCCTGGCGGCAATACCGCGTTTCTATTTCTGTTAAGGCGTCAATACAGTCATGCTGTTTTTGTTTATCACGCAGATAATCATGAAAGACTCTTACGCCTGTTTTTCCGGTGATCTCCCAGCCCATTTCCTGCAGCCAGTGATACACCTGCTGCGGATCCCGCGGGAAGTCCGGTGAGAGCGTGCGGCGTTTCTTTTTATACATTCCCTGCTGCACATAGCCAAAATTGCCCACCAGCACGTTACGCATTAACAGGCCGTTTGCGTTGTAAAACATCAATGACAGCGCACCGCCAGGGCATAATACCGACCATAGCGTTTTGAGCATCGCCTGCGGTTCTGCAACCCACTCCAGCACAGCGTGAAACAATATCAGATCAACCTGCGTTTCCAAATGCTGAGCGATGTCCTGAGCGGCGCAATGTATAAAATGCATGTTCTCGCTCACACCTTTTTCTTCTGCCGCCAGCTTTGCCCGGGCAACCATTTCAGCAGAGAGATCGCAGAGCGTGACATGATGGCCGCGCTGGGCCATTAAAATGGCGGTCTGACCCTCTCCCCCACCGGCGTCGAGCACGCGCAACTTTCGGCTTCCGTAAGTAGCAAGCAGTTTGTCCAGATCCTGCCAGAGGATCGTCTGACGCAGTTGCCCCTTGGTCGTGCCGTAAATGTTCCGCGAAAACTTTTCCGCGATGTCATCAAAATTGCGATCCCGCATTGGGAGAGTTCCACCTTCTGACACCAAAACCGCTATTTTGTCACACCCGGAGGGAGAATGAACCTGTCTGGTGTAATATCACCGATAATCGCCTGCTGTATGGTTAAAAAAGGAACCAAAAAGGATGCTTTTTACCCTAAAAAAATATATCGGAGGCATGATGCTTCCCTTGCCGCTCCTGCTCTCGCTCATTGCATTAGGGCTACTGCTGGTCTGGTTTAGTCGTTTCCAGAAAAGCGGCAAAATCATCATCACCGTTGGCTGGCTGATGCTTCTGTTGCTCAGCCTGCAACCCGTCGCCGATGGGCTATTGCGCCCCATCGAGAATAAGTACCCGACGTGGCAGGGGAAGCAGAAAGTGGAGTATGTTGTGGTGCTGGGTGGGGGTTACACCTGGGACGCGAACTGGGCCCCCAGCTCAAATTTAATCAACAACAGTCTGCCGCGCCTGAACGAAGGTATACGGCTGTGGCGGGCGAATCCCGGATCAAAAATGATCTTCACCGGTGCGGCAGCCAAAACGAACCCTGTCAGTACGGCTGAGGCAGGTGCGCGCGTTGCAGAATCTCTCGGGGTCCCGCGCTCAGCCATTATCACGCTGGATAGCCCAAAAGACACGGAAGAAGAGGCCGCGGCCGTGAAACAGGCGATTGGTGATGTGCCGTTCCTGCTCGTCACGTCGGCTTCGCACCTGCCGCGGGCGATGGTTTTCTTTCAACAGGCTGGCCTGCACCCGCTGCCTGCGCCCGCCAATCAGCTTGCCATTAACGCACCGCTGAATCTCTGGGAAAGAATTATCCCCTCGCCTGCGTGGCTGATGCATAGCGATCGCGCAGGATACGAAACCCTCGGCCGCCTCTGGCAGTGGCTGAAAGGCTCGTCAGGCGAGCCAGGGCAAGAGTGATTTCGACGCCATTGCGAAAGTGGCGCGGTTGAAACGCCCCGTATTGACCAACTGCGCCACTTCGTCCCACAGCAGATACAACCAGCGCCGCCAGAGAAAAGCCTCCGACACGGGGGCTCGCTGCAGGTAATGCCACAATAGATCTTCCGCCAGCCCGCTTTCACTAAGACGGAACAGCTCGTACTCGCGGGGTGCCCAGAGCATTATCCCGGGCCCCACCATCGCCAGCAGCTGATCGCTGCGGGCATCTTTCAGCATGCTGCGTAAAGTGAAGTTACCGTGGACCAGCACGCAGTTGTCGTTAAATCCGTCAAACAGCGCCGGTAAACACTCTCGTGTCCGGAACAGAATACGTTTGTCCTGCATGCTCAGGCCGGTATTGCTGAACTGGTTTAAGGTTCCCCAGAGCACTTCGACCCGCTGGCGATACCAGTGCGGCCACAGATTTTCCTGCGTGCAGTCAACCGGACCGACAAGCCCGCGGCTATCCTGACGATGCCATGCCAGCAACGCCTCGACGATTTGGTCTTTGAGCTGCTCCCAGCGGTCAGGCGTGCGGGCGGGCGCTTCGACAGGCACCCCGCGCAGACGTTCGATAAGTAAGACATCGGGACCCGGATGGTCTTCGTGAGTCAGGATGCCGTAGACCGTGGGGATGCGAACGGTGCCGCTTCGCGCCAGCATCGACATTTTCCACGCCAGCTGGCTGGCGACACCCGGCGCTGAGAAACAGCGTGCCATTAACGGCATCGGGTTTCCCTGACTGTCATAGAGAGTCCACAGCGAGGTATCTGTCTTCTCGTTTACGCACTCCATCCGGCTGAGCTTTTCCCCCAGCAGGTGGCTGAGCTCGGCCCGCAACTGTTCCATTTGAGATTACCCCCATCAACGCTACTGCTTTTATAATGAGCGTATCGTCGGCAGAAGTCACCCTCATGAGATCAAGGATAAAGGCGAAAAGGTCAGGCAGGAAACGTGGCTATCCCCCCGAATGAGGGGATAGAGAAGAACTAGCGTAATTCTGCGCGAACCCGCTCAAGATCCTCGGGTGTATCGACGCCGGTCCCCGGCACTTCCTCAGCGACGGCGACGTGGATTTTTTCGCCGTACCAGAGCACACGCAGCTGTTCCAGCATTTCTATCTGTTCCAGCGGGCTGGCCGCCCAGGTGACGTAGCGGCGAATAAAACCGGCACGATAACCATAAATGCCCAGATGACGCAGGAAGGTCTCGCCAATTGTCTCCTGAGAAATCGCAAAGCGATCGCGATCCCATGGAATGGCGGCGCGAGAGAAATAGAGCGCATAACCTTCGGCATCCATGACCACTTTCACCGCGTTAGGATTGAAGACCTCTTCCGCATGATGAATCGGTACCGCCAGCGTGGCCATGCCGACCTGACGCTGGGCAAGGTTTTCAGCCACCTGACGAATAATGACCGCCGGGATCATGGGCTCATCGCCCTGCACATTCACAATGACGGTATCATCGCTGAAGCCACATTTCTCGACCACTTCAGCCAGGCGTTCCGTTCCGGACTGATGATCGGCACGGGTCATGCATACTTCGCCGCCTGCTGCTTCGACCGCACGCGCGACGTCTTCATGATCCGTTGCGACAATCACACGATCCGCGCCGGATTCACGCGCTCTCTCCAGCACATGAACGATCATCGGTTTCCCGTTGATATCAACCAGCGGCTTGCCCGGCAAACGGGTGGAAGCGAAACGTGCCGGGATGATGACGACAAAACTCATGGCCGTTTCTCTTCTGCAGAAAGGGTACGGGCTTCGTTTTCCAGTAACACCGGAATCCCCTCACGCAGCGGGAAGGCCATGTTGTCCGATTTACAAATCAGCTCTTGTTTGTCCTGGCTGTAATACAGTTTGCCGTTACAGACCGGGCAGGCAATAATTTCGAGTAGACGGTGATCCATAGTTCCTCCGAATAGGTAATCAATAAAGCTTACCACATTCCTTTTTCAGGCTATGTCTATTTCCCAGCCACTCCGACACGATGTAAACAGGCCATCAGGCAAACGGGCCAGCGTCACCCGTTTAGCATGCTGCCATTCGGCAAACTGGCTAATCGCGAGGATGAGTCCTTTTTCCAGCGACGCATTCACTGCGACCCCCTCTTCAAGATACAGCGCAAAGATCTCCAGCACGCCCGTTTTTCGGTGCATTTTGGCGTCCATGCGCCCGACGAGCCGGCCTTTGTGTAACAATGGCAGGACAAAATAGCCATACTGCCGCTTCGGCGCAGGGGTGTAGCACTCCAGGCGATAGTGAAAATCAAAAAATTGCTCTGCTCGCTTGCGGTCCCAGACAACGGGATCAAAGGGGGATAACACCGCGCTGTGCGTCGCGGCGAGCTTGCCCTCCAGGGCCTGAGGCAACAGCGGCAGCAAATCGGCGTGCAGCCACATTTCCCCCAGCGACGCGACATCCACACGCACGACGCGCCCTTCTTCTTCCCAGTTTTCCAGCAAAGGCTTAAGCGCTGGCTGACGCAATCGATAATAATCCGCCAGCCAGGAGCCACGAAATATGCCCAGGCTTCTGGCGCTGTTAGCTAACATGGTTGCCTCGGCGACACTCTGTTCAATCAGATCGCGACTGTCGTCCCAGTGCGGCATCACACGATGGGTAAGATCGTAAACGCGCTGAAAATGACGCCGCTCGACGACCATCACTTTGCCTGAGGTAAAAAGCCCTTCGAGATGTCGCTTGTGGGGTTTCCATTCCCACCAGCCGCTGGCGCCCTTGCGCGGATGTTCAAAATCGGCAGACCGAACCGGGCCTTTCTCATGGATATGCGCGATAAGCTGCTCAATTTCCTGCGCGTGCTCGTGCATCCAGTCCTGGCGAAATTTCCACCCCATTTTATCGGGTGCCAGCATTCTGTGCCGCACCAGAGCAAAATCACTGCGTGGCAGAAAACAGGCTTCGTGCGCCCAGTATTCCATCAGCTCGCCGCGTAACAGGGCCTCATCCAGCCACTGCGGCGAATAATTTCCCAGACGGCTAAACAGGACCAGATACGGGCTTCTGGCAACAATATTGATCGTATCGATTTGCAGCAGCGACATACGCTGAATGGCAGGAAGGATATCCATGGACGTGGCGCGGCGGCGCGGCTTTTTTAACAGCCCCTGCGCCGCAAGATGTAAATGACGCGCTGCGGTGAGTGAAAGGTGCGGTATGGACATGGGTCTTCCTGTGCGTTTCGCGCCTGGGGAATACCGCTCGCGTTACTTCACCAGCGCTATCAGTTCCTCAAGCAACTGTTCAGGTTTTTCTCCGCTAAGCTCGGCATCCACCGGCAAATACCACCAGTGCGCTTTCGCGAAGGCGCGGCATTTCACCGCATCTTTTTCAGTCATGACAAGCGTCTGACCCGGCGATAAGAGTGATGCCACTTTTTCCGCCGTTAACGCCTGATGATCTGCCAGGGGAACGCATTTTTCAAGCGTCGCGCCCTGGTTTTCCAGAGTGGCAAAAAAGCGAGGCGGATGCCCTATCCCGGCCATTGCAACCAGCGAGGATAAGCCGGTCACGTCACGGCGTTCACCGGTCAGCAGATTTACCGCAAGCCCGGGTGCCAGTCGCATTGGAATTTCGCCCGCTTTTGCCTCTCCGCCATTGACGATAACGGCGTCGACCGACCGCAGCCGAGATTCACGCTCACGCATCGGTCCGGCGGGGAGCCACCAGCCATTACCAAAACGGCGTACGCCGTCAATCACGACAATCTCTTTATCACGGGCCAGTGCATAGTGCTGTAAACCATCGTCGGTGATGACCAGTTGCACCGCCTGTTCTGCCAGCAGCGCCTGTACCGCCTCGCTGCGTTTAGGGGAAACGGCAACCGGTACGCCCGTACGCTGGAAGATCAATACGGGCTCATCCCCTGCTTCTGCGGTAGAGGTTTGCGCGTTCAGCAGCAGGGGATAGCGTGCTGCTTTGCCGCCATAGCCCCGTGACACCACACCTACACGAACCCCGCGTTCGGTTAGCTTTTCAACCAGCCAGATGACGACCGGCGTTTTGCCATTGCCACCCGCGGTAAGGTTACCTACCACGACAACCGGAACCGGCGCTCGCCAGGCACGTTTAAACCCCAGGCGATAACACGCGCGTATCACGCCGCTCACCAGGCCATACAGCCAGGAGAGCGGCAGCAGCAACAGCCACAGCGGTGATTCGCCGGACCAGATGCGGGCTATCATTGACCAAACTGCATCTTGTGAAGCTGGGCGTACACGCCACGATGTGCCAGAAGATCGGCATGACTGCCGCGTTCTACGAGGACGCCATCTTCCACCACCACGATCTCATCCGCCTGTTCGATCGTTGACAGACGGTGCGCGATCACCAGCGATGTGCGGTTCTTCTGCAGCTCATCGAGCGCGGACTGAATGGCACGCTCGGATTCGGTATCCAGCGCGGAGGTGGCTTCATCCAGGATCAGAATCGGGCTATCTCGCAGTAACGCACGCGCAATGGCAATACGCTGACGTTGACCGCCCGAAAGCAGCACGCCGTTTTCACCAATGATCGTGTCGAGGCCATTATCCATCTTATTGATGAAGTCCATTGCGTAGGCCATGCGCGCCGCTTTTTCGATATCTTCGCGGCTGTACTCTTCGGTACGGGCATAGGCGATGTTATTCGCCACGGTATCGTTAAACAGATGGACGTTCTGGGAGACCAGCGCAACCTGATTACGTAATGACCGCAGGCTGTACTCCTTCAGATCGTGGCCATCCAGCAGAATTTCGCCTTCATCAATATCATAAAAGCGGGTGATCAGGCTGGCGATGGTCGATTTACCGGAGCCAGAACGCCCCACCAGCGCCACGGTTTTACCCGCCTCAATATTGAGGCTGATATTACGCAGCGCGGGGGTTTCGCGGCCTGGATAGGTAAAGGTCACATTGCGGAACTCAAGATCGCCTTTTGCACGGTCGATGACGCGCTTACCTTCGTCTTTTTCCTGTTCAGAATCCAGAATGCTGAAGAGCGTCTGACAGGCTGCCATGCCACGCTGGAACTGCGCATTGACGTTGGTCAGCGACTTAAGCGGGCGCATCAGCGCGATCATAGAGGAGAAGACAACCGTAATTGTCCCCGCCGTCAGCGTTTCCATCACGCTTGGGAAGCTGGCTGCATACAGCACAAAGGCTAATGCCAGCGAGGCGATCAGCTGGATAATAGGATCGGAAATGGACGAAGCAGAGACCATTTTCATGCCCTGCAGGCGCATTCTGTTGCTCACCTTATCAAAGCGCTTGGTTTCGACATCCTGACCGCCGAAAATTAACACCTCTTTATGGCCCTTCAGCATCTGCTCAGCGCTGGTGGTCACCTGCCCCATCGTGTTCTGCATATTTTTGCTGATATTACGGAAACGCTTAGACACCACGCGAATCGCAATTGAGACAATGGGTGCCAGCACGATGAGAATAATTGACAGCTGCCAGCTGTAATAGAACATCATCACGAACAGACCGATGATGGAGGCGCCTTCACGAACCACCGTAATGAGCGCGCTGGATGACGATGACGCAACCTGTTCGGAATCATAGGTAATACGAGACAATAGCGTCCCGGTGGATTGCTTATCGAAGAACGCAACCGGCATGCCCATCATATGGCTGAACAAGCGACGGCGCATGGTCATGACAACCTTGCCCGATACCCATGAAATGCAGTAACTGGAAATATAGCTGGTGATACCTCGTAAGATCATCAACCCGATAACCACCAGAGGCATCCAGAGCAACACTGAGCGATCCGTTTTACCAAAACCGTCATCCAGTAACGGTTTGAGGAGCGATAACATGAAAGTATCGCTGGCTGCGTTGAGGATTAACGCCACAGCCGCCACGATGAGACCTGCTTTGAAAGGGGCAATCATCGGCCAGAGTCGGCGGAAGGTCTGCCACGTGGAGAGATCTTTGTCGTTATGCATTCATAAAACCAGCATTTGTTGAAATAGCCGCATATTCTACCCGTTATCTGCAGGCACGCCAAACCACTGATGATACCAACGCGGTAAATATTGATCTCGTAAGCGTCGGATTTGCCAACCCTGTTGCGTAAATGAGACGGATAGTTGTCCGCTTTGCGGGGTATCGAACCATTGATAACCTTCCTTTCTGTAGCGCCCAATCACCTTTGTTGAGGGAAACCGCCACGCGTTATAACGTGCGGCTGAGGCCAGCGCTAGCGCCCCCTCCGCTCGCTGGATGAGCGGCAAGGAGGACGAAGTATTGCTCCCATGGTGGGGCACCTGGATAAGTGTAGACGTCAGATATTGCCAGTGGTGGCTCAACATCCTTTGTTCTGCATTTGCTTCAATATCCCCGGTAAGCAATGCGCTATGCAGACCATCATCGACTTTTACCACGCACGAGCGGTTATTGCCCTGTGCCGGGTAGCCCACCGGTGGCCAGTGCACCGTAAAGGTCAATCCTTGCCACTGCCAGTGCTGGCCCCGAAAGCACGGCCTATGCTGCGCCCGGTTTAAGGGGCTGCGTATCCACATCTGCGGCCAGGCCGCGCGAAGCGAGTTGAGCCCCCCGATATGGTCGGCATGCTCGTGGCTGACGATGACGCCCTCAGGCGTTAAATGGTGCCAGCGTAACCAGGGAATAATAATCTGTTTTGCGCTATCGCCTCCGGGCCAGGCAAGCCCGGTATCGTACAGAATGGCCCGCCCGTTGCGCTCGATGACCATCGCCAGCCCCTGCCCAACATCAAGCATATGCAGCGTCCAGCCGTCGATTTTGTTTCCACGCCAGAAGGGATAAAGCGCCAAAACACAGCCGGCTAAGCAGAGGGCTGGCATCTGTCCTAAGACACGTAAACGCCAGCCGATAAGGGCGAACCACGGAAAAAGCGTTACGGGGACCCAGCGCGCATCGACATCCACCCAGCCATCGGGAAGTTGCTTCAATAGCCAGAACAGGCATGCCAGCGATCTATCCGCCAGATACCAGGCGGCAGCCTCCCCTGCGCCGAAGGGAAAAAGATGTAACACCATCCCCACCAGGATCAAAGGCACCGATACCAGCGTGACCAGCGGCACGGCGAATAAATTTGCGACAAGCGACGACAGGCTGAAACCATGAAAAATCATGACCTGTATGGGCAACAGCAATAGCAGCATCCCCAACTGCAAATGCAGTAAATTAATGACGGGCGCGATCCAATAAGGTCCGGAAAAGCGAGGAGCAGGCACCCACTGATACCAGAAGATCAGCGCGGCAACCGCAAATGCTGACAGCATCAGGCTTTGGGAGAGAACAGCCAGCGGGTCACTAAACAAGATGGCGGCTAAGCACGTCAGCCACGCCTGCCAGGGGGACCATTGACGTCCACTGATGCGAAGCAGTGACAGTACGGCAAGCGCCACAACCGTGCGTAGCGCCGGCGGCTGCAAACCGGTAAGCCAGGCATAAAAACAAGCAAAACAGAGGCTCGCCAGCAGCGGCATCCGCCAGTCAATCCAGCGGCACGGCAGGAGAAACTGTATTCCCCTTGCAAGAAACCAAAAAATAGACGCCGCCAGGGTGATGTGCAGGCCCGAGATGGCCATCAGGTGCAACGTGCCGGTCTCGCGCATCAGGCTTTTGATCTCCTGCGAGACCGCCAGCTGCTCGCCCATCCCTAAGCCCAGTATGACCGTCCCCCAGGGATAACCCTCGAGCGTTGAGGTCAGCGAGGTCAGATAGCGCGCACGCAGGCTGCATGTAGCGTTGCGCACTTCGGCATGGGTAAATCTGCCGCTTAAGGGTTTATGCAGAGCCAGCGCATTGCGTTGAGCATCAAATCCCGCGTCGTTAAGCTCACCGTGGATAGCCCGTAAACGCAGCGTCATGGCCCATCGTTGACCGGCACAGGCGGCCTGCGGCAGGTAGTTTCCATAAAGGGTAATACCGGTATTCGCCCGCCAGGGTTTACCATTAAGCGTGACGATAACGCCCTGATGCGTTGTTGCGCCATCCGTCGCGGTCAGCACAATTTCTGCCTGCTGTGGGCCCGCTGTCAGGTTTTGCATGGGCCAGACAGACTCCCGCGCGGCAAGCGTTCCCCACGCAAAAAAGAGTAACCCGAGTCCGGCATAGCGAAAGCCGGGTGTTTTCTGCATCGCGCACCCTATTCCTGCCACAATAATGACGCCGGTGGTGGCAAGATCGGGTAGCGCGGGCAACCACAACAGAGGAAAGATCCCCAGAATCACACATGCGCTTACGGCGGGTATACCCATTGACACCTCCCTGTTTCGTCCGGGAAGTGTGTCGCGGTGAGAGAGGTCTGTCAGGCGAGAAAAATCAGCTTTGCGAGCGTGGCTGTAAACGCTTTGCGGCTGTACAGCCATCCTCATTAAAAATGCGAGAATGATTCAGAAGCGGGATCGTAAAAACAAAAAAAGCACCCGAAGGTGCTTTCTTTTCTAACCCAGTTTTCACCCGCAGGTAAAACTCAGTTATCGTAAATGTTGGCGCGGTCGCGCAGTTCTTTACCCGGCTTAAAGTGAGGAACGTATTTACCTTCCAGATCTACTTTATCGCCAGTCTTCGGGTTACGCCCGGTTCGTGGTGCACGATAGTGCAGAGAGAAACTACCGAAACCGCGGATCTCAATGCGCTCGCCCTGGGCCAGAGTCGAGGCCATATGCTCCAGCATCTCTTTGACTGCATCTTCCACTGCCTTTGCAGGAATGTGCGATTGCTGGCTGGCAAGTCTTTCAATCAATTCTGACTTGGTCATGATTCCTCCGGTTCCTTCAAACCAATTAGCTGAACAGCTTATTAAACAAGGGCGGCCGTAGCCGCCCTTTGTTATTGATTACAGGACGAATCCTGCAATCTGTCAAGTCTGCTCGTCATTCTTCGAACCGTAACTGCGTTATAGCTCAAAGGATTCAGAACGCTTGAATTACTCGCCTTTAGCTGCTTTGAAAGCTTCAGCCATTGCGTTGTTGGAGAAACCAGCTTCTTCCTGTTTGTTAACAGTTGCGATAGCGTCTTTCTCATCAGCTTCGTCTTTAGCACGAACAGACAGGCTGATAGCGCGGTTCTTACGGTCAACACCGGTGAACTTAGCTTCAACATCGTCGCCAACGCTCAGAACCAGAGTGGCATCTTCAACACGGTCACGTGAAGCTTCAGAAGCGCGCAGGTAACCCTCAACGCCGTCAGCCAGTTCTACGGTTGCGCCTTTAGCGTCAACTGCAGTCACTTTACCGTTTACGATTGCGCCTTTCTTGTTCACAGCAACCCAGTTGTTGAACGGATCTTCTGCGAGCTGTTTAACGCCCAGGGAGATACGCTCACGCTCTGCGTCAACCTGCAGAACAACCGCTGCGATTTCGTCGCCTTTCTTGTATTCACGAACTGCTTCTTCGCCTGTAACGTTCCAGGAGATGTCAGACAGGTGAACCAGGCCGTCGATGCCGCCGTCCAGGCCGATGAAGATACCGAAGTCAGTGATAGACTTGATTTTACCTTCAACACGGTCGCCCTTGTTGTGGGTTTCCGCGAACTGCTGCCATGGGTTGTTTTTGCACTGTTTCAGGCCCAGGGAGATACGACGACGTTCTTCGTCGATATCCAGAACCATTACTTCCACTACATCACCAACGTTAACAACTTTGGATGGGTGGATGTTTTTGTTGGTCCAGTCCATTTCGGAAACGTGCACCAGGCCTTCAACGCCTTCTTCGATTTCAACGAAGCAGCCGTAGTCGGTCAGGTTGGTAACGCGACCCGTCAGTTTAGTACCTTCTGGGTAACGTTTAGCGATAGCGACCCATGGATCTTCGCCCAGCTGTTTCAGGCCCAGAGACACACGAGTACGCTCACGGTCGAACTTCAGCACTTTAACAGTGATTTCGTCGCCAACGTTCACGATTTCGCTTGGGTGCTTAACGCGTTTCCACGCCATGTCGGTGATGTGCAGCAGGCCATCAACGCCGCCCAGGTCAACGAATGCGCCGTAGTCAGTGAGGTTCTTAACGATACCTTTGACTTCCATGCCTTCCTGCAGGTTTTCCAGCAGCTGATCGCGTTCTGCGCTGTTTTCGGATTCGATAACGGCACGACGAGAAACAACAACGTTGTTACGTTTCTGGTCCAGCTTGATGACTTTGAACTCAAGCTCTTTGCCTTCCAGGTGCAGCGTATCGCGCACTGGACGAACGTCTACCAGTGAACCTGGCAGGAACGCACGAATACCGTTCAGCTCAACAGTGAAGCCACCTTTAACTTTGCCGTTGATAACACCGACCACAGTTTCAGCTTCTTCGTACGCTTTTTCCAGCGTGATCCAAGCTTCGTGACGTTTAGCTTTCTCACGAGACAACAGAGTTTCACCGAAGCCGTCTTCTACTGCGTCCAGCGCAACGTCAACTTCGTCACCGACCTGAATTTCCAGCTCGCCGGCTGCGTTTTTGAACTGCTCTGCAGGGATTGCAGATTCAGATTTCAGACCCGCATCAACCAGGACTACGTCTTTGTCGATAGAGACAACAACGCCACGAACGATGGAACCCGGACGGGTTTCGATTGTTTTTAAAGATTCTTCAAATAGTTGAGCAAAAGATTCAGTCATGTTTAATCTTCAGAGTTAGATTTAACGTCCACCTGGCTTCATGCCGGATGGGGTTGTTTCACATACCCGCTCACACTCCATTGCAGCGGGGGTACTACAAATTCTGTCGCGATTACGCGAGTGCCAATTTCTGGCGCGCATATTGTAGCGCTTTTTCAATCACTTGCTCAATAGTTAAACTGGTTGAATCCAGCACTAATGCATCTTCTGCGGGAACAAGTGGTGCGACGGCGCGGTTACGATCGCGGTCATCGCGCTCTTTTATCTCGGATAAAAGGCGATCAAAGTTAACACTAAACCCCTTTTCCTGCAACTGAAGCATGCGGCGCTGCGCGCGTTCTTCAGAAGAAGCATCAAGGAATATTTTCACCGGCGCATCGGGGAAAACTACCGTGCCCATATCACGACCGTCGGCGATTAAGCCTGGCGCGTCGCGGAATGCGCGCTGGCGGCGAAGCAAGGCTTCACGCACGCGCGGGAAAGCCGCAACCTGCGAGGCGGCGCTTGCCACATCCTGGGTACGAATTTCACCGCTGACATCTTCCCCTTCCAGAATCACTTCGAGATTGCCGTCGGTGGAGACAAAACGCACGTCAAGGTGTGCAGCTAACGGTACCAGCGCTTCTTCGGAGGTTACATCAACATGGTGATGCAGCGCAGCCAGAGCCAGCACGCGATAAATTGCTCCCGAGTCTAAAAGATGCCATTGCAATGCTTCCGCCATCGCCTTACACAGCGTCCCTTTTCCTGCGCCGCTAGGTCCATCAATGGTGATTACCGGGGCAACTGCCGTCATCTCTTTCTCCTTCATTAAGGCATACCGTTTACATAAACGCCGCGCATTATACGCGCCAACGCACGCAACTGTTATCTTTGCGTGTCAATTACGGAAAGTTTGAAGGAGAGTGTAGAAGAAATCGCAGGGAACAACGTCAGAAAGCGTAAGGAAAAGCCGCATCGGGTGGATGCGGCAGAGCATCATCAGGCCAGAGTGCTAATCCGCGCCAGCTGCTCGAAGTAATCCGGGAAGGTTTTCGCGGTACATTTCGGATCGAGAATCGTCACCGGCGTGTCAGACAGCGCCACCAGCGAGAAGCACATGGCCATACGGTGATCGTTATAGGTGCCAATCTCAGCGAACTGCAACTGTGCCGGCGGCGTCACGCGAATGTAATCTTCGCCCTCTTCAACGGTCGCCCCGACTTTGCGCAACTCTGTCGCCATCGCAAACAGGCGGTCCGTCTCTTTTACGCGCCAGTTATAAATATTGCGCATTGTGGTGGTGCCTTTAGCAAACAATGCTGCCGTTGCAATGGTCATCGCCGCATCCGGAATATGGTTCATGTCCATATCGATGGCGTTAAGTTCGCCGCGCGTACAGGAGATGTAGTCATCGCCCCAGATGACCTTCGCGCCCATTTTTTCCAGCACATCCGCAAAACGAATATCGCCCTGCACGCTGTTACGGCCAATACCGGTGACTTTCACCGTACCGCCCTTAATCGCGCCAGCGGCCAGGAAGTAAGACGCAGAGGAGGCGTCACCTTCCACCAGATAGTGACCCGGCGACTGATACGCCTGCGCTCCACGTACCACAAAACGCTGGTATGCCTGATTTTCAACGTCAACACCGAAGGTTTTCATCAGGTGCAACGTGATGTCGATATAGGGTTTAGAAACCAGTTCACCTTTAATCGTGATAACCGTGTCGTGCGGTGCCAGCGGCGCGGTCATCAGGAGCGCCGTCAGGAACTGACTCGATACGCTGCCGTCAACCTCCACATTGCCGCCGGTGAACCCACCGCGCAGGCGCAAGGGAGGATAATTTTCCTGCTCCAGATAATCGATTTGCGCGCCGCCCTGACGAAGGGCATCCACCAGATGGCCAATGGGACGTTCCTTCATGCGCGGCTCGCCGGTCAGCACGATATTATTACGCCCAAGGCAAAGTGCGGCCGCCAGCGGACGCATGGCCGTACCGGCATTCCCCAGGAACAGCTCCAGCGCGTCGGCAGAGTGCAGCGCCCCGCCGTTGCCGGTGACTTCACAGCGGGTGCGATCATGGGAAAGCGTATAATGAACTCCCAACGCTTTTAGCGCATTGAGCATGTGGCGGACGTCATCACTGTCCAGCAAATTGGTCAGGACGGTGGTGCCATTAGCCAGTGCTGCCAGCAGCAACGCGCGGTTCGAGACACTTTTTGAACCCGGCAAATTGATGGTGCCGTCCACGCGCGCAATAGGTTGTAACGTCAGGGATTCCATGAAACTTAACTCTCAACTCAACAGAATAAAAACCCCTGCCGGATCCGACAGGGGAAGAAAACAGCGCAATTAACCGTGGCGACGTTCAAAGTCGATCATGAAATCGGTCAGCGCTTTGACGCCTTGCAGCGGCATCGCATTATAGATAGACGCGCGCATACCCCCCACGACACGGTGGCCTTTCAGAGCGTGCAGGCCGGCTGCAAAAGACTCTTCCAGGAACAGGTTGTCCAGGGTGCTATCGGCCAACTGGAACGGCACGTTCATGCGCGAACGGTTCGCCTGCGCCACATCGTTGCGGTAGAAGTCGCTCTTATCAATCACGCCGTAAAGCAGCCCGGCTTTTTGCTGATTGATGTTGTCCATCTGCGTCACACCGCCATTTTGCTTCAGCCATTTGAAGACGAGGCCAGAAAGATACCAGGCAAAGGTCGGCGGCGTATTGAACATGGAGTCGTTATCGTTCAGAACGGTGTAATCGAGGATAGACGGACAGGCTTTGTTCGCCTTGCCCAGCAGATCGTCACGCACAATGACCAGCGTCAGACCCGCAGGACCGATATTTTTCTGCGCACCGGCATAAATCACACCATAACGGGTGACATCCAGCGGCGTGGAAAGAATGGTCGACGAGAGATCCGCGGTAACCACCACGTTCTCGCCAAAATCAGGCTCTTCATGAATAGCAATGCCGTCGATGGTTTCATTCGGGCAGTAATGCAGGTAGGCCGCATCACGGGAAAGCTGCCATTCGCTCATCGGCTTAACGGCACGCAGCCCCTCAACGGTGACTTTCGCGTCGATAACGTTCGGCGTGCAGTATTTATGCGCTTCTTTGACCGCGCTGGCGGCCCAGTAGCCCGCGTCTACGTAGTCTGCGGTGGTTTTATCGCCCAGCAGATTCAGGGGGATACCGGCAAACTGCCCGCGTCCGCCGCCGTGACAGAATAAAACTTTGTAGTTCGAGGGGATATTGAGCAGATCGCGAAAATCTTGTTCTGCCTCTTCAGCCACCTTGATAAACGCTTTACCACGGTGGCTAATTTCCATCACCGATGTGCCAAGACCCTGCCAGTCGCAAAGCTCCTGTTGAGCCTGTTTAAGCACGTCTGCCGGTAACATTGCCGGACCTGAACTGAAATTGAAAACCTGAGCCATTTCCCCTCACCACGCTTAACGCTATAAGTTATTACTGTGGATATCGGTTTTATCATTCAGTGACACGCGCCGCAATGTCTAAAACTTATGACCGGCAAAATGTGTCCGTCGTCACACAAAACAATCTGTCGGCTCTGTGCGACAAAACGGACAAAATCGCTGTCAGGTGATGCGTTTAGCCCAGCTAACCTTCGACCATTCCGGATGGGCGCAACGCGGACATAATTGATGATCGCCTGCCTGCATATCGACCACGTGGCTGCAGCGGACGCAGGCATATTTATTCGCTTCGGGAACGGTGGTGAATCGCTCAATGCATTTATCCGGCAAAATACACAGCCCCGGTTTTACTTCCTCATCTTCGTAGTAGTAAAGACTGACCTGACCATTGGTTTCCATGATCGCCAGACGCAGTTGCCCAAGCTGTTCAACACTGTTCAGCCGCAGCTCCATAAAGAACTCGAATTCGGTCATATTGGCACGTTGCACCTTTTCCCAGGCGAGCTGCCCGTCCTCCACGATAATGACCGGCTTACCTTCAAAGAGATCTTCGAGCTTTTCGCTCTTCGACATGAGCCACATTACCAGTCGATATAAGAGAGCCAGCGTCACGAAGACCACAAAAACGGGGATCATCGGTACGTCATCGTAGAAAGCAACGTCCCCTGCCGCCGAGCCCAGCGTCAAAATGATCAACACTTCAAAGAGGGACATTTGCCTGACACCGCGACGCCCGGTGATTTTGAGAAAGAGAAAAACCAAAACAAAGGTATACAGACTGCGTAGTGCGACTTCCCCTAAAAACTCCAGTGGCACTTTATCGAATGCCATTCTCTGTAAATCAAACGCTTTCATTTTTCTATGCCTTAACAGTCAGTTACTACCTGTAAGCATAGCTCAGGCTTTTATTTTCACCGAAGATAGCGCCTGCCACGCAAAACCCGTATCATTGCGCGCTTTCCGTACGATAAAAGTGATCGCCATGACTCAAACATTCATCCCCGGCAAAGACGCCGCCCTGGAAGACTCCATTGCACGTTTCCAACAAAAACTGACCGACCTGGGCTTTAATATCGAAGAGGCGTCCTGGCTTAATCCGGTCCCTCACGTCTGGTCAGTGCACATTCGCGATACAGACTGCGCGCTGTGCTTCACCAACGGTAAAGGGGCAACCAAAAAAGCGGCACTGGCCTCCGCGCTGGGTGAGTATTTTGAGCGTCTGTCCACCAACTACTTCTTTGCCGACTTCTGGCTGGGCAACACCGTGGCGAACGCTCCTTTCGTCCACTATCCGAATGAAAAATGGTTCCCGCTGACGGAAGACGATGCGCTGCCGGAAGGCATCCTTGATGCCCGTCTGCGCGCGTTCTACGATCCAGAAAATGAACTGACCGCCGGCATGCTGGTGGATCTGCAATCTGGCAATGACGATCGCGGTATTTGCGCCCTGCCCTTTACCCGACAGTCCGATGAAGAGACCGTCTATATCCCGATGAATATCGTCGGCAACCTGTATGTCTCTAACGGCATGTCAGCCGGTAATACCCGTAACGAAGCGCGCGTTCAGGGCCTGTCCGAAGTCTTTGAGCGTCACATCAAAAACCGTATTATCGCGGAATCCATCAGCCTGCCAGAGATCCCGGCCGACGTACTGGCACGCTATCCGGGCGTGGTTGAGTCTATCGCCAAACTGGAAGCAGAAGGTTTCCCAATCTTTGCTTACGATGGCTCACTGGGCGGTAAATATCCGGTGATCTGCGTCGTCCTGTTCAACCCGACCAACGGCACCTGCTTCGCCTCCTTCGGGGCACACCCTGATTTCGGCGTAGCGCTGGAGCGCACCGTGACCGAGCTGCTGCAGGGTCGTAGCCTGAAAGATCTCGACGTGTTTACACCGCCAACCTTCGACGACGAAGAAGTGGCTGAACACACTAACCTCGAAACCCACTTCATCGATTCCAGCGGTTTGATCTCCTGGGATATGTTTAAACAGGATGCAGATTATCCGTTCGTAGACTGGAACTTCTCCGGCACCACTGAAGAAGAGTTCGCCACGCTGATGGCGATCTTCAGTGCTGAAGACCAGGAAGTCTATATTGCCGATTACGAGCATTTGGGTGTATATGCCTGCCGTATCATCGTGCCTGGCATGTCTGATATTTATCCTGCTGAAGATTTGTGGCTGGCGAACAACAGCATGGGCAGCCATCTGCGCGAAACCCTGCTGGCGTTGCCCGGCAGCGAGTGGGAAAAAGAAGACTATCTGAACCTTATCGCACAGCTGGACGATGAAGGTCACGATGACTTCACCCGCGTTCGCGAGCTGCTTGGTCTGGCAACAGGTAAAGACAATGGCTGGTATACCCTGCGTATCGGCGAACTGAAAGCGATGCTGGCGCTGGCGGGCGGCGATCTGGATCAGGCACTGGCCTGGACAGAATGGACCATTGAATTTAACCAGTCCGTTTTCTCTGCGGAGCGCGCTAACTACTATCGTTGCCTGCAAACCCTGCTGCTGCTGGCGCAGGAAGACGATCGCCAGCCGCTGCAATACCTGAATGCCTTCGTACGCATGTACGGTGCTGCTGCCGTTGAAGCCGCCAGCGCGGCGCTCAGCGGCGAAGCGCCATTCTATGGTCTGCAAGCTGTTGATAGCGATCTTAACGCCTTCCCGGCGCATCAGTCGCTGCTGCGGGCCTATGAAAAGCTGCAACGCGCAAAAGCGGCTTACTGGTCAAAATAAGCGCACTTAACATGACGGACTGTAGGTGTATTCCGTCGACCAGGCTATATTACGGGGCAATTTAATTGCCCCGTTTTTTTATATTCATCGCAGGCAACTCTTCTTGTAATAATAAAGTTAATTGCAAGTAAATATTATTATGGTCAATTGAACTTTACTGTTACTTTTTTTGGAAAATACTCCATTTTAATTAACTGTTTTATAGGGGGCGAAAGAAAAAATTCAACTCTTTTCATAACTTTTAAAATTTATTTTTATACGGATAATCAAATACTTACTCCGCAATTGCCGTAAAACCATACGCTTTGCGGGCCTATAAGCCAGGCGAGATATGATCTATATCAATTTCTCTTCTATAATGCTTTGTTAGTATCTCGTCGCCGACTTAATAAAGAGAGAGTTAGTGTGAAAGCTGACAACCCTTTTGATCTAATACTCCCCGCTGCAATGGCCAAAGTTGCCGAAGAAGCGGGTGTCTATAAAGCCACAAAACGCCCGATGACGACGTTCTTCCTGGCGATTACCGCGGGTGTGTTCATCTCCATCGCGTTTGTCTTCTACATTACTGCGACCACCGGTACAGCGGCGATGCCATTTGGTATTGCAAAACTTATCGGCGGCATTTGCTTCTCGCTGGGTTTGATTCTTTGCGTTATCTGCGGTGCAGATCTCTTTACCTCAACCGTACTTATCGTTGTGGCTAAAGCAAGCGGCAAGATTACCTGGGGTCAACTGGGGCGCAACTGGCTTAATGTCTATGTTGGCAACCTGATTGGCTGTTTGCTCTTCGTTTTATTGATGTGGTTATCTGGCGAGTATATGACTGCCAACGGCGGCTGGGGGCTCAATGTCCTGCAAACTGCCGACCACAAAATGCATCACACCTTTATTGAAGCCGTTGCGCTGGGCATCCTTGCAAACCTGATGGTCTGCCTGGCTGTCTGGATGAGTTACTCCGGACGCAGCCTGATGGATAAAGCCATGATCATGGTTTTACCGGTAGCCATGTTCGTTGCCAGCGGCTTTGAGCACAGTATTGCAAACATGTTTATGATACCAATGGGTATCGTCATTCGTCACTTTGCGAGCCCGGAGTTTTGGACCGCCATCGGTTCGAGTCCGGAAAGTTTCTCTCACCTGACTATCATGAATTTCATCACGGATAACCTGATTCCTGTGACTATAGGGAACATTATCGGTGGGGGTCTGCTGGTTGGGTTGACATACTGGGTCATTTACCTGCGTGGTGACGACCATCATTGATGGTTATCTCAGGCAGTAAATAAAAAATCCACTTAAGAAGGTAGGTATCATATGTCCGAGCTTAATGAAAAGTTAGCCACAGCCTGGGAAGGTTTTGCGAAAGGTGACTGGCAGAAAGAAGTTAACGTACGTGACTTCATTCAGAAAAACTATACCCCGTATGAAGGCGATGAATCCTTCCTGGCTGGCGCGACTGACGCAACAACCAAGCTGTGGGACAACGTAATGGAAGGCGTTAAACTGGAAAACCGCACCCATGCGCCAGTTGACTTCGATACTTCCGTTGCTTCTACCATCACTTCTCATGATGCTGGCTATATCAACAAAGCCCTTGAGAAAATCGTTGGTCTGCAGACTGAAGCACCACTGAAACGTGCGATTATCCCGTTCGGTGGTATCAAAATGGTTGAAGGTTCCTGCAAAGCGTACAACCGCGAGCTGGACCCAATGCTGAAAAAAATCTTCACCGAATACCGTAAAACCCATAACCAGGGTGTATTCGATGTTTATACCAAAGACATTCTGAACTGCCGTAAATCTGGCGTTCTGACTGGTCTGCCAGATGCGTATGGCCGTGGCCGTATCATCGGTGACTACCGTCGCGTTGCGCTGTACGGTATCGACTTCCTGATGAAAGACAAATACGCACAGTTCGTGTCTCTGCAGTCCGATCTGGAAAACGGCGTAAACCTGGAAGCGACTATCCGTCTGCGCGAAGAAATTGCTGAACAGCACCGTGCGCTGGGTCAGATCAAAGAAATGGCGGCTAAATATGGCTGCGATATCTCTGGTCCTGCCACCAATGCTCAGGAAGCTATCCAGTGGACCTACTTCGGCTACCTGGCCGCTGTTAAGTCTCAGAACGGCGCAGCAATGTCCTTCGGTCGCGTATCCACCTTCCTGGATGCTTACATCGAACGTGATATCAAAGCAGGCAAAATCAACGAACAAGACGCTCAGGAAATGATTGACCACCTGGTCATGAAACTGCGTATGGTTCGCTTCCTGCGTACGCCTGAATATGATGAACTGTTCTCTGGCGACCCAATCTGGGCGACAGAATCCATCGGTGGTATGGGCGTTGATGGCCGTACGCTGGTCACCAAAAACAGCTTCCGTTTCCTGAATACCCTGTACACCATGGGTCCATCTCCGGAACCGAACATCACTGTTCTGTGGTCTGAAAAACTGCCACTGAACTTCAAGAAATTCGCCGCTAAAGTGTCTATCGATACCTCTTCTCTGCAGTATGAGAACGATGACCTGATGCGTCCTGATTTCAATAACGATGACTACGCTATCGCATGCTGCGTAAGCCCAATGGTTGTCGGTAAGCAAATGCAGTTCTTCGGTGCACGTGCTAACCTGGCGAAAACCATGCTGTACGCAATCAACGGCGGCGTTGATGAAAAACTGAAAATCCAGGTTGGTCCTAAATCTGAACCAATCAAAGGCGACGTTCTGAACTTCGACGAAGTGATGGATCGCATGGATCACTTCATGGACTGGCTGGCAAAACAGTATGTCACCGCGCTGAACGTTATCCACTACATGCACGACAAGTACAGCTACGAAGCATCACTGATGGCTCTGCATGACCGTGATGTCGTTCGCACCATGGCATGCGGTATCGCAGGCCTGTCTGTGGCAGCTGACTCCCTGTCTGCTATCAAATATGCGAAAGTTAAACCAATTCGTGATGAAGACGGTCTGGCGACTGACTTCGAAATCGAAGGCGAATACCCGCAGTTTGGTAACAACGACGCTCGCGTCGATGACATGGCCGTTGACCTGGTAGAACGTTTCATGAAGAAAATTCAGAAACTGACCACCTACCGCAACGCTATCCCGACTCAGTCTGTTCTGACCATCACCTCTAACGTTGTGTATGGTAAGAAAACCGGTAACACCCCAGACGGTCGTCGTGCAGGCGCGCCATTCGGACCAGGTGCTAACCCAATGCACGGTCGTGACCAGAAAGGTGCAGTAGCCTCTCTGACCTCCGTTGCTAAACTGCCGTTTGCTTACGCGAAAGATGGTATTTCTTATACCTTCTCCATCGTGCCAAACGCGCTGGGTAAAGACGACGAAGTGCGTAAAACTAACCTCGCGGGTCTGATGGATGGTTACTTCCACCACGAAGCGTCCATCGAAGGTGGTCAACACCTGAACGTGAACGTGATGAACCGTGAAATGTTGCTTGATGCGATGGAAAATCCTGAGAAATATCCTCAGCTGACCATCCGTGTATCCGGCTACGCAGTACGTTTTAACTCCCTGACGAAAGAGCAGCAGCAGGACGTTATTACCCGTACCTTCACTCAGTCCATCTAATATCTTGTCTGACTGAAAAAGCGTACAATAAAGGCTCCACACCTGTGGGGCCTTTTTAACACCTCTCCCCATTCAGTCTCTTTTGTCCGCTATCTATACTTTATGGATAACAGCCAAAACAGACTCGACACAGCCACACGAGCTGTGCACATAAACAGGTCCCGGACGGGCCAAATCTGGAGATATCACCGCAATGTCTATTATTGGTCGTATTCACTCCTTTGAATCCTGCGGCACTGTCGATGGCCCGGGTATCCGCTTTATCACCTTTTTCCAGGGCTGCCTGATGCGCTGCCTGTATTGCCATAACCGCGATACCTGGGACACGCACGGCGGCAAAGAGATCACCGTAGAAGAGCTGATGAAAGAGGTGGTGACCTATCGCCACTTTATGAATGCATCGGGCGGCGGCGTAACGGCATCCGGTGGTGAAGCCATACTTCAGGCTGAATTCGTTCGCGACTGGTTCCGCGCCTGCCATCAGGAAGGGATTCATACCTGTCTTGATACTAACGGATTTGTACGTCGCTACGATCCGGTGATTGATGAACTGCTTGAAGTAACCGATCTGGTGATGCTCGATCTGAAACAAATGAACGATGAGATCCACCAGAACCTGGTGGGCGTATCAAATCATCGCACGCTGGAGTTTGCGAAATACATCGCGGATAAAGGCATTAAAACCTGGATCCGCTATGTGGTTGTTCCGGGCTGGTCTGACGACGATGATTCTGCGCATCGCCTGGGGGAATTTACCCGCGATATGGGCAATGTCGAAAAAATCGAGCTTCTTCCCTACCATGAGTTAGGCAAACACAAATGGGTAGCGATGGGCGAAGAGTACAAACTGGATGGCGTGAAGCCGCCAAAGAAAGAGACCATGGAGCGCGTCAAGGGCATTCTTGAGCAGTATGGCCACAAGGTCATGTATTAAAAAATAGCCCGGCTTACGCCGGGCTTTTTGTTATTTGAATACGCCATTAATAATGGTGGTCACAATAGCGGTACTGAGGGCAATTAATACCAGATCGTCCCCCACCATCCGCCATTCATAACCTGGGTAAGAAGGTAACTGGCCCAGCATCGATGCAGGAACGGTTTTCTTCGCAATTCCCGGAGGAAGGGGTTTACCGCGTGCGAGATTTTTCGCAATTCCCGGTGGCAGGGAGTCATAGCCCGTTAAGCCATAGTTCAGTGCCAGATGGCGGGCATGGTCGAAGCTGACACGCGCATCAACATCATCGCTTACGTTTTTATTTGATTTGCCGGAATGCTGATAATCATTATTCTGCTTGTTGCCGTGGTTCCCGCCGTTTGCATTGCCATGCTTGCCGCTGTTACCCTGGCCACCCCCACTATTACCGTGGTTACCGCCACTACCGTTACCCTGACCATTACCAGGATTTGCCATTGCCGGAGCAGTAGCAAAGGTTAAAGACAACACTACTGCCAGAGCAGTAGCGGAAAAACGATGTCCAGACATGATGACGGCCTTTTGCCAGGTGAACTCAATGGAATTATCGCCTGGCGCCTGAAACTAACAATGTCCAAAACTCTTATTTGTGACTCGAATAAAAAAGCCTGTCATCGACAGGCTTTTATTTCATCAGGCATGTGCCACCGGCGTGGGATGTTCGCCTGCTTTGCGCAGCAACATTAAAAGATAAATAAACGAGACGCTGGCAATCATAATAAACAGCAGATTATCAGAATAGTTTTGCATCAGCATTGAGGTAAACGTCGGGCCAAGCAGGCTGCCGATGGTATAGCTCAGCAACAGAGCCTGGTTCATTGCCACCAGTTGATGATGCTCCACCTTCTCGCACGCCCAGGCCATCGCAACGGGATAGAGCGTAAAGCCTGCCGCCCCCAGAATAAACAGCGTGGGAGCCATGGCAGCATTGCTGAGCATTGCCAGACAACCCAGAATAACCACAAAGACCTGCACGCGCAGGACCAGTAATCGACCATAGCGATCGGCGAGTTTACCGATTGGCCATTGCCCAACGATACCCGCGCTGACCATTACCGCCATCCAGAAGCCAATTCCGGAATCGCTCACGCCCTGATGATTTAAATAGAGCGGCATTAAACCGTATAACGAACCCAGCACAATGCCTGAAATAATGCAGCCGTTCACGCCCAGACGGGCATGGCGCAGGCGTAACATCGGCCAGACCTGGGTCGCTTCCTGATGTTCGCTGCTTTGGTTCACGATACGGGTAAAAAGCAGAGGCAGAATAGCCGCCAGCACCATGCCGGTAACCCATGGCAGCACGCTCATCAGGTCGGTCGGCATCTTGCTGATCATCAGCTGGCCTAACACCGTCCCCACGTAATAGACCATCATATAGGCCGCCAGCAGACGTCCGCGATTACGGGCGGTACCACTGCACATTAGCGCACTTTCAACCACAACCCAGATCATCGCGCAGCCGACACCGGCAATAAACCGCCACGTCATCCAGCTCCAGAACCCGACCATCACGCCAAGGCCTACGCAGCCCGCGGCAAAAATCAATGACGCCAGGTAATAACTACGATTAAAGCCAAAGCGTTTAATTAATTTGCCCGTTAACAAGGTTCCCAGCAGGTTGCCGGTAAAATAAGACGAGCTAACCATCCCAACCTGCCAGGTCGGTAAGTTTTCATGGGCGAGCCAGAGCGGGACGAGCGTATTTAAAACCGCGATCGCCAGCGTCAACAAAAGCAGGCCACAGAGCAACAGCAGCACTGGCCGGGTATAGGTGGTCATGGATTAAAAACCGTGAGGAAGTAAAGATTTCGAGCGCATCATGCCACCAGCAAAAACAAAGTCAATCCATGGGCTTAGGGGCCTCGCACGATTTGTTCTCTGTCGATTTAAAAAACTTATCCTCCTTCCCGCTTCGTCCGTATACCTAATATTTATCTAATTGTTTTTATTAATCTAAGAGACAAATAATTAACAGCGCTCAGTTGAAAAATTTCATGGTAGAAAATAAAAAAGCCGGGGTTAGTGCCCCGGCTTGATATAACGAAAAAGAGTTCTAGCTGGCGATAGCCATACCAACCGTCATATGCAGGCCATAGAACACGCCGCGACCAATCAATTCTCCCGCCAGCACCAGCACAAAGGCCAGCGACAGCACCGGCAATGCAGGCTGATAACCCTTGAGCTGAGGAATAACCCAGCAGGTCAGTGCGAGGGCCAGCAGGACGATACGCCAGGCCATCAGCGATCCATAATCCGGCACCAGCGCAGAAGCCTGCTGGATTGAACTATGAATGGTGGCCAGCTCTGCCCCCTGCATTAACGCCACTATCGCACTGATCACCAGCGCCAGCAGTGAAACGGCAGGCAGTAATCGCATAGCCCAACCATCAACGCCCGCGACGCGCAACAGCAGGAAGCCCAGCAGCGGTCCACCTATAAACATCGTCAGGAAGAAGTTCATGGGTGTCCAGACGCTGTACCAGGTTGGGACGGTATCGATGGTGTTATAGACACGTACCATCATCCATACGAAGATCACGCCCAGCACCATCGTCACAACCAGCCACAACGTGCGTAAGCCCGCAGGCAGTTTTTTCATGGCTGCCAGCAACCAGCCGAGCCCGCCAATGGCAAAGAAGATCGCACCGCTGGCAATTTCATTACTCAGGGATGAGGCGCCAATGCGATTTAAGGAGTTAAAGGCCCGCAGTGGGGATCCCAGGTGCAAGGTCGACGCAATAAACCCGATGCCCATTAGCACCCACAAACCAAACATGCTCAGCACCAGACGCTGCTGCTGTTCAGGCTGTAGCTGTCCTTTAAGCAACGCCAGCGCGAGAACGATAAAACCGCCGGCCACGCACTGCCCGAAGACGGTGAAAATCATCAGCGGCCATTCATGCCATCCACTTCCCATCTCACACCTCCTTCGGGTTAGCCAGATAGCCGGTGGTATCACCCGTCGGACGGCTATTAGCGTTAGGTTTAATTACAATGCTCGGTCTGGTGAAGTGCGCTGACGGCAGCGGGGCAACGGCCGCAAGCTCGCCATGCTTATTACGCAGTTCGTCAATCGGACCAAAGTCCAGCGCGCGCAGCGGGCAGGACTCAACGCAGATCGGTTTCTTGCCGTCCGCGACGCGGGTATGGCAGCCGTCACATTTGGTCATGTGGCCTTTAGCAGCGTTGTACTGCGGCGCGCCGTACGGGCAGGCCATATGGCAGTAGCGACAGCCGATGCAGACATCTTCATCCACCACCACAAAGCCATCGTCACGCTTGTGCATTGCCCCGCTCGGACAGACTTTGGTGCAGGCCGGGTCTTCGCAGTGGTTGCAGGCAATCGACAGATAATAGGCAAAGACGTTCTGATGCCAGACGCCGTTGTCTTCCTGCCAGTCGCCGCCCGCGTATTCATAGATGCGGCGGAAGCTGACGTCCGGCGTTAAGTCCTTGTAATCCTTGCAGGCCAGTTCGCAGGTTTTGCAGCCGGTGCAACGACTTGAATCAATAAAAAAGCCATACTGGGTTGTCATCGGTTACTCCTTACGCCTTTTCAACCTGAACGAGGTTTGTGTGGGACGGGTTGCCTTTCGCCAGGGGCGAAGGACGCTGCGTCGTCAGTACGTTAATACTGCCCGCCTGGTCGATGCGATTGGCATCCGGGCTATACCAGGCCCCCTCCCCCAGCGCAACCACGCCAGGCATCATACGTGGCGTCACTTTCGCCTCGATATGCACCTCGCCGCGATCGTTGAATATACGGATACGATCCCCGTTCTGAATCCCACGTTTTTTGGCGTCCATCGGGTTGATCCACATTTCCTGACGGCAGGCGGCTTTTAACACCTCGACGTTGCCATACGTGGAGTGAACACGGGCTTTGTAGTGGAACCCGGTCAGCTGAAGTGGATATTTCGCAATGAGCGGATCGTTATAGTTCTCAAAGCCCGGCGTATAAATGGGCAGTGGATCGATAACGTCCCCTTCCAGCAATTCCCAGCTGGAAGCGATCTTCGCCAGCTCTTCGGAGTAGATTTCGATTTTTCCAGACGGCGTTGTCAGCGGGTTGGCCTTTGGATCCTCGCGGAACGCTTTATAGGCCACATGATGCCCTTCCGGGTCACGCTGCTTATACATTCCCTGCTTGCGGAAGGTGTCAAAATCGGGCAGATCGGGGATATTCTTGCGGGACAACTCATGCAGATGGCGCATCCAGCCTTCCTGCGTACGCCCTTCCGTGAACTGTTGCTCGACGCCGAGGCGTTTTGCCAGCTCCGTGGTCATCTCGTAGATGGTTTTGCACTCAAAGCGCGGCTTGATGGCCCGATCGGTGAAAATCACGTATGACATATTGCCGCAGGAGGCATCCAGAGCGAAGTCCATTTGTTCAGACGCGGTACAGTCCGGCAGAATGATATCGGCATATTTCGCCGACGAGGTCATGTGGCAGTCGATCACCACAATCATTTCACATTTTTTATCATCCTGAAGAATGTCATGAGTACGGTTAATGTCAGAATGCTGGTTAATAAGGCAGTTACCGGCATAGTTCCAGATCATTTTGATCGGCACATCCAGTTTGTCTTTACCGCGCACGCCGTCGCGTAGCGCCGTCATTTCCGGACCACGTTCAATCGCATCGGTCCACATAAACATGGAGATGCTGGTCTGAACCGGATTATCCAGCGTTGGCATACGTTCAAACGGCACTTCATATGAGCCTTCACGCGCGCCGCTGTTGCCGCCGTGGATCCCAACGTTACCGGTCAGTATCGACAGCATTGAAATGGCGCGGGTGGCAATCTCACCGTTCGCATGGCGCTGCGGCCCCCACCCCTGGCTGATATAAGCCGGTTTGGCAGAGCCGATTTCACGGGCCAGCTGCACAATACGCTCGTCCGGAATACCGGTGATCGTAGACGCCCACTCAGGCGTTTTAGCGATACCGTCACTGCCCTGACCCAGAATGTAGGCTTTATAATGGCCATTGGCTGGTGCACTGGCGGGTAGCGTCTTCTCGTCATAGCCGACGCAGTACTTATCGAGGAAAGGTTGATCCACCAGATTTTCAGTGATCATGACCCAGGCGAGCGCATTCACCAACGCGGCATCAGTCCCCGGACGGATTGGGATCCATTCATCTTCGCGACCCGCACCGGTATCGGTATAGCGCGGATCGACGATAATCATGCGGGCGTTCGATTTTGCACGCGCCTGCTCGAGATAGTAAGTCACCCCGCCGCCGCTCATGCGTGTTTCACCCGGGTTATTACCAAACAAAACAACCAGTTTGCTGTTTTCGATGTCCGACGGGCTGTTGCCATCGGCCCAGCCGCCATAGGTATAGTTCAGCCCTGCTGCAATTTGCGCAGAGGAGTAGTCACCATAGTGGTTTAGGTAACCGCCGCAGCAGTTCATCAGGCGGGCAATCAGGGTTTTTCCAGGCGGCCATGAGCGCGTCATGGTCCCGCCGAGCGTACCGGTCCCGTAGTTCAGGTAGATCGATTCATTGCCGTAGTCTTTAATCAGACGCTGCATATTTGTGGCAATGGTGGTGTAAGCCTCATCCCAGCTGATGCGCTCGAACTTGCCTTCGCCACGTTTTCCCACGCGCTTCATCGGATATTTAAGTCGATCGGGGTTATAAACCCGGCGACGCATCGAGCGCCCGCGCAGGCAGGCGCGTACCTGATGTAACCCTTCGTAGTTATCATCCCCGGTGTTATCGGTTTCGACGTATTTGATTTCACCATCAACCACGTGCATACGCAGCGGACAACGGCTCCCACAGTTTACAGTACAGGCGCTCCAGACAATTTTCTCAGGGGATGCGGAAGGCGCGATGGCTTCAGCCGCAGACGCCATACGTGAGAAAGGCAGGGAGAACGCGCTGCTGGCAACGGCCAGGCCACCAATCGCGGTTGTTTTTACCAATCCGCGACGGCTCACCTCGGCAGCCAGTAAAGCATCAGGCGCTTTGATTTTCATAGACACTCACTTTGGTTGCTCACAAAGAAAAGAGATGCGGACCAGGCCGCTGTATAGCTTTATATATAGCGAATTGCTTCGCTTATGGTTTTTTATGCTGACTTTTGTAGGGAGGAGTATTACTACTTTAGAGGGGGGTGTTATTGCTTCGAATCAAATCAAGGGCATAAAAAAAGCGCCCGAAGGCGCTTTTTTACTTTAGGTCAAATTAACCGATGTACTGCTGACCTTTCATATAAGGACGCAGGACTTCAGGGATCTCAATACGACCATCAGCCTGCTGGTAGTTTTCCAGCACGGCAACCAGCGTACGGCCCACGGCCAGACCGGAACCGTTCAGCGTGTGCACCAGGCGGGTTTTCTTATCCGATTTGGTGCGGCAACGCGCCTGCATGCGACGCGCCTGGAAATCACCTACGTTAGAGCAGGAAGAAATTTCGCGGTAGGTATTCTGAGCAGGAACCCAGACTTCCAGGTCAAAGGTTTTGCAGGCACCGAAGCCCATATCACCGGTGCACAGCGCCATGCGACGATACGGCAGGCCCAGCAGCTCAAGCACTTTTTCTGCGTGGCCGGTCATCTCTTCCAGCGCGTCCATTGAGTCTTCAGGACGGACGATCTGCACCATTTCGACTTTGTCGAACTGGTGCATACGGATCAGACCGCGAGTGTCACGACCATAGGAGCCTGCTTCGGAGCGGAAGCACGGCGAGTGTGCCGTCAGTTTGATTGGCAGGTCATCTTCATCGATGATCTCATCACGCACCAGGTTCGTCAGCGGCACTTCTGCCGTTGGGATCAGCGCGTAGTTGCTGCTGTCAGCTTCTTCATCCAGAGGACGGGTGTGGAACAGGTCGCCGGCGAATTTCGGCAACTGGCCGGTGCCATACAGCGTATCGTGGTTAACCAGATACGGCACGTAGGTTTCGCTATAGCCATGCTGTTCGGTATGCAAATCCAGCATGAACTGCGCCAGCGCACGGTGCAGGTGAGCAATCTGACCTTTCATGACAACAAAACGAGAACCGGTCAGCTTTACCGCTGCGGCAAAGTCCAGGCCAGCGTGCATTTCGCCCAGCGTGACGTGATCGCGAACCTCGAAATCGAATTCGCGAGGGGTCCCCCAGCGTTTGACTTCAACGTTGTCGTTTTCGTCTTTACCGACAGGCACGCTATCATCAGGCGTGTTTGGGATCGCCAGCGCGATATCACGAATTTCGGTCTGAAGCACATCCAGTTCGGCTTTCGCCTGATCCAGTTCCTCGCCCAGTTTATTCACTTCCAGACGCAATGGCTCGATGTCTTCCCCACGCGCTTTCGCCTGGCCGATGGATTTCGATCGTGAGTTACGCTCTGCCTGCAGATTTTCGGTTTGTACCTGCAGAACTTTACGACGCTCTTCAAGAGCGCGGAGCTTATCTACATCCAGCTTAAAGCCTCGGCGTGCCAGTTTTTCTGCGACTGCGTCTGGCTCGTTACGCAGCAGATTGGGATCGAGCATGCTTATCCTGTGCTTATCGAATTAAAAAGAGGAAAAGTGACCACAGCCTGCGGTCACAGGGATACATTGCCAACATTACCGCAACGATCGCGCTAACGGTAGCGTTTTATAGGGCTATTTTGATCCTGTCCGGTAAGCCAGGCGAGCTTTTCGCCAATCTTGCCTTCAAGACCTCTGTTTGTGGGGTGATAATAGCGCGTTTGTGCCATTTCCTGCGGAAAATATTCTTCCCCGGCGGCGTAGGCATTCGGTTCATCGTGCGCGTAACGATATTCTTGTCCGTAACCCATCTCTTTCATTAATTTAGTCGGCGCGTTACGCAAATGGACCGGCACGTCGTAATCCGGAGATTCTCGCGCATCCTTCATCGCCGCTTTAAAGGCGGTGTAAACGGCATTACTTTTTGGCGCACAGGCCAGATAAACGATCGCCTGCGCAATGGCGCGCTCGCCTTCAGCCGGGCCGACGCGGGTGAAGCAGTCCCAGGCTGAGAGCGCCACCTGCATCGCGCGCGGGTCAGCATTGCCAACGTCTTCCGAGGCGATAGCCAGGCAACGACGCGCCACGTAGAGCGGATCGCCACCGGCAGAAATGATCCGCGCATACCAGTACAGCGCAGCATCCGGCGCGCTGCCGCGAACGGACTTGTGCAGAGCTGAGATTAAATCGTAAAAACGATCGCCTTTATTATCGAAGCGCGCACTGCGTTCGCCGGCAATCTCGGTCAATAACGCCGGCAGTAGAACGCGCTTACCGGCATCATCCACTTCGGCCATGTCGGCCATCATCTCCAGCGTATTAAGTGCGCGACGCGCATCGCCGTTGACCAGTTGCGCTATTGCAAGGCGCGTCTCATCCGGCAGGACAATGTCCTGTCCACCGTAGCCGCGTGCGGTGTCTTCCATCGCCTGGGTCAGTACCTGTTCGATATCCTCGACAGTAAGGGATTTAAGAAGGTAGACGCGGGCACGGGAAAGAAGTGCAGAATTCAGTTCGAAGGAGGGGTTTTCGGTGGTCGCACCGATAAAGAAGATGGTGCCATCTTCAATATGCGGCAGGAAAGCATCCTGCTGGCTTTTATTGAAACGGTGGACTTCGTCGACAAAGAGAATGGTACGTCGGCCAGCGTTACGGTTTTGACGCGCGCGCTCGATGGCTTCGCGGATCTCCTTAACCCCAGAAGTGACGGCCGAAATACGTTCAACATCGGCATTCGCATACCGCGCGATCACTTCGGCAAGCGTCGTTTTGCCGGTGCCTGGCGGCCCCCACAGGATCATCGAATGCAAATGACCGGCTTCAATCGCCCGTGGCAAAGGTTTGCCCGCAGCCAACAAATGCTGCTGACCAATATACTGCGCTAAATTTTCTGGCCGCATACGAGCGGCCAGAGGTTGAAACGCATTATCCGAAAAATCGAGCGACAAATTGCTCACTCACGCCTCTTACTTATTGCGTTGATCGTCCACCGTAACGCCTTGTGGCGGGGTGAAAGTGAATTTAGATGCGTCTACCGCGCCGTTTTGCTGAGTCTTCAGCTGATAATTGCTGCGCTGGTCATCTTGTTCGACGGCACCAAACTGGTTGATCGTCCCGTTGCTGCTCACGTTAATCGTGAACTGCTTCAGGTTGCCATTACCCGCTTTCGGGGTCAGCACAAAATCGTCGCCCGTCTGTTTGATATTGTATTGCTGCCAGTCGCTGGTCTGGTTACGCGCAATCAGCATAAACGGCGTATTGCTGGTGGCATCTTTCAGCCAGGTCGCCGTCGCCTGCTCAACAAACGGATTATAGAACCATAATGTTTTACCGTCAGAGACCAACACGCTCTCATCCGGCTGGGTCATATGCCAGTTAAACAGATTCGGGCGTTTCACCCACAGATCGCCCTGACCTTCCTGAACCGCATTGCCGCTGCCATCGGTCACTTTTTGCGTGAAGCTGGCATGGAAGCTGCTGACTTTATCCAGTCGATTTTTAAGGTCGCTAGCGGCATCGGCCCAGACGCTGCTGGCAACAAAGCTGGTCAGTAATGCTCCGACGATTGCGATTTTTTTCATTATTAATCCTTAAAATACGTCATCCCGAAATGGGGGGTCTCTGTCATCTATTCTGGACCTGCCCGACGGCAGGTGACAGGAGAAAATGCTTAATTTTGGCTGATTTACCCATCTTTGCAAACGCATAAGAGTTATTCAAACGGCGGCGGTGCAAGCACTTCGCGGTTGCCGTTGTGTCCCTGCTCGCTGACGATGCCCTGCGCCTCCATCTGTTCGATGATACGTGCCGCACGGTTATAGCCAATGCGGAACTGACGCTGTACGCCGGAGATAGACGCTTTACGTTTTTCAGTGACGAAATTAACCGCCTGGTCGAATAAGGGATCCAGCTCCTCGCCGCCATCAAAGCCACCGCCTCCTCCGCCTTCGCTTTCGCTTTCGGAGGTAATGCCGTCGACGTACTGAGGACGACCGCGCGCTTTCCAGTCCTGCACCACCGCGTGGACTTCCTGGTCGCGGACAAACGCACCATGCACACGAACCGGCGTGGTGGAGTTAGGCCCGGAATAGAGCATGTCACCCATGCCGAGCAGCGATTCTGCCCCCCCCTGGTCGAGGATGGTTCGCGAGTCAATTTTGCTTGAAACGGTAAAGGCGATACGCGTCGGGATGTTGGCTTTAATCAGGCCCGTGATCACGTCGACAGAAGGACGCTGCGTGGCCAGTACAAGGTGAATACCTGCTGCACGCGCTTTCTGTGCCAGTCGGGCAATCAACTCTTCAACCTTTTTCCCGACGGTCATCATCAGGTCAGCAAATTCATCGACCAGAACGACAATGTACGGCAGTTTTTCCAGCACAGGATGCTGCGCATCCATGCTGTCGCCCGGCTTCCAGTACGGATCCGGAATCGGTCTGCCCATACGTGCGGCTTCAGCGATCTTGTCGTTGTAACCCGCCAGGTTTCGCACGCCAAGCGCCGACATCAGTTTGTAACGACGTTCCATCTCGTTGACGCTCCAGCGCAGAGCGTTGGCCGCGTCTTTCATGTCGGTCACCACTTCCGTGAGAAGATGCGGTATACCTTCATAAACAGACAGCTCCAGCATTTTCGGATCGATCATGATGAAGCGTACATCTTCCGGCTGCGCTTTATAGAGCATGCTGAGGATCATGGCGTTAACACCGACGGATTTACCCGAACCGGTTGTACCCGCCACCAGAAGGTGCGGCATCTTCGCCAGATCGGCCACCACGGGTTCGCCCGCAATGTCTTTACCCAGTACGACCGTCAACGGCGACGGATTATCGCGGAATTTCGTGTTATCCAGCACTTCACGCAGGTAGACGGTCTCGCGCTTTTTGTTCGGCAACTCAAGCCCGACGTACGGCTTGCCCGGGATAACTTCAACCACACGCACGGCAACGGTCGACAGTGAACGCGCCAGGTCACGGGACAGGTTCGAAATTCGCGCCGCTTTAACGCCTGGGGCAAGGTTCAATTCGAAGCGGGTGATCACCGGACCCGGGGAATAATTGACGACGTCCGCTTTAATGCGGAAGTCTGCCAGACGGGTCTCCACCAGTCGGGCCATCTGTTCCAGAGCGAAGGTATCAACCGGCTCAACTTCACTTGGCGGCGATGTCAGCAGATCCAACGACGGTAGCGGCGTGGTAGGCCTTTGCATCGGACGGCTGTCACCGTTACGCATCAACAGCGGGTGAATCAGGCTTTCTTGCGCGGTCGGCACGGCCTGCTGAGGCTGAGCGTACTGCGGCTGTGGGGGCTGCGGCTGCGCATAATGCTGTGGAGGCACAGCGGGTTGCTGCGGCTGCGCATAGTGCTGAGCAGGCGCAGCCGGCTGCTGTGGCTGTGCGTATTGCTGCTGTGGCACAACAGGCTTCGACTGCGCAGGAGCATAATTCTGACGCACGGGTTCAGGCTCAGGCACCACACCCGGGGTAAACAACGGCTCGCCTGGTGCATCACTCACCAGATCTTTCATGGGTGAGAATTCAAAATCAGACAGTGAGAATGGATTTGCGCCAGACGGTTGCTCTGCGGAATAACGTTGCTGCTGAGATGCGGCGAACTGACGCGCCAGCTCAGCTTCTGCAGCATCATCCTCTTCTTCCTGTGACGCATAAGGATCGGCCGCAGGCTCTTCGCCATAGCGCTGCTGTTGCTGGGCAGCAAACTGACGCGCCAGCTCATCCTGATGCAGCTCTTCTGCATCGTCGTACTCTGCGTCGGTCATTTTGTCGTCATGAGGACGCTGCTGTGACGGGATTTTGATACCAAAGGAGGCAGAAGCCAGCTCGCGACGTGTCGGGACACGCACGCGGTTAGGCCGCGGCAGTTGCGGACCAATCCCCTCTTTCACCTGAGGACGGGCAACGCCACCCGCAGCCAGATTAAAGACAGGCGCGGCAGCAGAGGCAGCGGTGGCGGCCTGATGCACGTTTGCAGCGACAGGGGTAACGGCCGAAGGATCAACACTCGCGGCAGAAGGAGAAGGCATGGTCGGGGCCGGGACAGGATCGCGGGCCGGTTCCGGCACGGGCTGATACCAGGCAGCCAGCTGCTCGCGCTCACGGGCGCGGCGCTCTTCCACTTCTTCAAAATAGTACATGGGCGGGCGAGACGGCTTCACCTCTTCCACGGGCGGTTCGGGTTCAGGCTGGGGCTCAACATAGGGTTGTGCAGGCGGCCCAGGCTGAGGCACATATTCCTGATGGGGTTGAACGGATTGCGGCTCATAGTAAGGCTGCACGTCTGGCTGCTCATACTGCGTAGCAGGCTGCGGCGCGTAAGCAGGCTCTGGCTGATAAGGCTGTTGCCATGGCTCTTGCGGCGCGACTGGCGCATAGCTCTGCGGTTCTGGCGCAATAACAGGCTCAGGCGTATGCACGCCCGGCGCGGTTTGCCAGTCAATCACCGGCTGCTGCATAGCAGGTTCGGGCGTCTGGACCGGCGCAGCAGGCATGACGGCCTCGACAGGCGCGGTATGAGCCTGTGCAGCCGTGGTTGCCACCGCTGCCGAGTTGACGGGCTCCGTGACGGAGTAACCGCTCAGCAGGGGATCGTATTCATCATACTCATTTGAACGGGCGCGATTACCTGAGAACAGCACGTCATCCGGATCCGCTGCAACGCCCGCGGCGCTGTAGTGCACCTGTTCGTCGTCATCCATGCGTTTGCCGGAGAAAAGCGCCGCATCGGTTTGACGACCTAAAGGATTGGCGAATTTTTCCGCCACGCGTTTACGTCGCGCCAGTGCGCCACGCATGATGCGCGTGCGGCGTGACTCTTTTGGTATCGCCGGTGCGTCGGCATCTTCATATTCGTCATCTTCATACTCATCTTCGTCGACCCAGGTGTCGTCGCGACGCGTACGGTTACTGGCAAATGTCAGGATATTAAGAATGACGCTTCCGATTTTTTCAGCGATGCTGACCCATGACCAGCCAGTGAAGAGCGTAAGACCCGCCGCCCAGATGCAGAGCAGCGCAAGCGTGCCGCCGCTACTGTGCAGCATAGGCTGCAGCGCCGTGCTTAGCAGACTGCCAATCACGCCACCGGAGGCAAAATACCAGATATCATCCGCGTTAATGGCGGCCAACCCGCAGGAGGTCAGAATGAGCGCAAGCGCGCCAATCAAACGCAGCGAGACGGCGAAGTAGTCGATGTACTCTTCGTTTTGACGATGTCGCCAGGCAAACCAGCACCCACCCACGATAATCACCGGGATGGTATAGGCCATGACGCCAAAGATGAAGAACAGCGTATCCGCCAGCCATGCACCGGGGATCCCACCCAAATTATGGATAGGTTCGTGCCATGCGGTTTGTGACCAACTGGGATCCGAAGGATTGAAACTGAGTAATGCAGCCATCAACCAGACGGCAAAAAGGGCAACAAGAATCAGCAACGCTTCAAGGAGTCGGCGCCCGCTGCTTAACTTACTTAATGTGACTTCTTTGTCTTCAGTGTATTCCTGGCTCAAGAAAAGCTCTCCAGGTACCAGGCAATTCCTGCCTGTTTGCTAAAACGGACAACAGCGCCGGGAGCCCCGGCACTGTTGCTGTATGGATTAACAGGAGTGTAATCAAATTACACTGATTTTGCACCTGTTCCGTATTAGCGAGTCTTAATAACCAGACGATTGCTCTGTTTGACCTCTTCCATCACCACGTAGGTGCGGGTGTCGTTCACGCCAGGCAGTCGCAGCAGGGTCTCCCCAAGCAGCTTACGATAGGCCGACATGTCTGGTACGCGGGTTTTTAACAGATAGTCAAAATCGCCTGAAACCAGATGACACTCTTGAATTTCTTCAAGTTTTTGCACAGCGGTGTTGAACTGCTCAAACACATCCGGTGCGCCACGATTCAGAGTAATCTCAACAAATACCAGAAGTGATGCATCCAGATAATGCGGGTTCAGCAGAGCCGTATAGCCCTGAATAAAACCCTGTCTTTCCAGTCGGCGCACACGCTCAAGGCATGGCGTTGGGGAAAGTCCCACACGTTTTGAAAGCTCGACGTTGGAAATACGCCCATCCTTTTGCAATTCATTAAGAATGTTACGATCGATACGGTCGAGATCTTTGCCAGGGCGCTTCTTGCTATCTACCATTATTATTGTCTCTCTGTATTCCTTCCCTACTCCTGCCTGGACTCTGTTCACATCACTGTTCAGAGCTGTACCCGTTGCTCATCACATCGCCTGTTTATGTTATATGCGCGACGTGGGTGCGGGTCTACGGTATATAGAAGTCCGGCGCCCGAAGGCTGACATCAACATCACCTATGGCATCTGTCCACGCCATAAGTAGATTTTGCTGACCCGGTAAAAATGGCGAAAATATGCATGCCTATGCGGCAAACTTTTCTCGCGTTTTTTTCTTCTCTGAATGTTTTCGCAAAAGCGCAGGGGATTGTCAAAGCAAAACATCGATTTTTAGTACAACGTGCCAGTTATTCATTGCGACCGGCAATTAATCCTCATTTTATCGCCTTATAATCAACCGATTTTCAGGAGAAAGTGTGATGCCAGTTCAGGCGACCCATCGCCTGTGGCTATTGCAGATATCGATATCAAAACGGCTATGCTCTTTTTTTACGGCAACAAATTCCCTACAATCCAGCCAAATGTCTGCCAACAACAATGGGGATCTCATGGGCACGGCCAAACACAGTAAACTACTTATCCTGGGTTCCGGACCTGCGGGCTATACCGCAGCGGTCTACGCTGCACGCGCTAACCTGCACCCGGTACTAATTACCGGCATGGAAAAAGGCGGTCAGTTGACCACCACAACGGAAGTAGAAAACTGGCCTGGCGATCCGAACGACCTGACCGGACCGCTGCTGATGGAGCGCATGCACGAACATGCGGCCAAGTTCGAGACCGAAATTCTGTTCGATCATATCAGCAAGGTTGATCTACAAAATCGTCCGTTCCGCCTGGTGGGCGACAGCGGGGAGTACACCTGTGACGCGCTGATCATTGCAACCGGTGCTTCTGCCCGTTACCTCGGCCTGCCTTCTGAAGAAGCCTATAAAGGCCGCGGTGTGTCAGCGTGCGCCACCTGCGATGGCTTCTTCTATCGCAACCAGAAAGTGGCCGTGATCGGCGGCGGTAATACCGCGGTTGAAGAGGCGCTTTATCTGGCGAACATCGCATCTGAGGTGCATCTGATTCACCGTCGCGATACGTTCCGTGCAGAAAAAATCCTGATCAAGCGTCTGATGGATAAAGTGGAAAGCGGCAACATCGTTCTGCATACCCACCGTACGCTGGAAGAAGTGACGGGCGATCAAATGGGCGTCTCGGGTCTGCGTCTTCGCGACACGCAGAACGCTGATAACGTCGAGTCGCTCGAGGTGGCGGGTCTTTTCGTGGCGATCGGCCACAGCCCGAATACCGGCATTTTTGACGGCCAACTGGCGCTGGAAAACGGCTACATCAAAGTCCAGTCTGGCATTCACGGAAACGCGACCCAGACCAGCATCCCGGGTGTCTTTGCTGCGGGCGACGTAATGGATCACATTTATCGTCAGGCAATCACCTCTGCCGGCACTGGCTGTATGGCCGCGCTGGACGCTGAACGTTACCTCGACGGTCTGGCTGAACTGAGTAAATAATCTTTACAAGTCAGTAACAAACGTAAATAAAGGCGGCGATGAGTCGCCTTTATTTTTTCCAGGATGTACCATTGCCGAAGTAAAATTTCTTATAACTCACCTGCAAAGCGCGCAATGGAAAAAAACCGTCAACAAGAGTTAACTCGCTGGCTAAAAGAGCAAAGCGTTCTTTCCCGCCGCTGGCTGAATATCTCCCGTCTTCTGGGATTTATCAGTGGCCTGTTGATTGTCGGTCAGGCCTGGCTGCTGGCCCGCATTCTTAATCATATGATCATGGAGAACATCCCGCGGGAAGCGCTGCTGCTGCCCTTTATCGTGCTGGTGTTGGTATTTATTTTGCGTGCCTGGGTGGTATGGCTGCGCGAACGCGTCGGTTTTCACGCCGGACAACATATCCGCTATGAGATACGGCGCAAGGTGCTGGACAGGCTTCAGGAAGCCGGACCCGCCTGGATTCAGGGTAAACCGGCCGGAAGCTGGGCTACACTGATCCTCGAGCAGATCGACGATATGCACGATTACTATGCCCGCTATCTTCCACAGATGGCGCTGGCGGTCTTCGTTCCGCTCCTGATTGTGATCGCTATCTTCCCCACTAACTGGGTCGCCGCTCTGATTTTACTGGGCACCGCCCCGCTTATCCCTATGTTTATGGCGATGGTCGGTATGGGCGCCGCCGATGCGAACCGACGCAACTTTCTGGCGCTGGGCCGTCTGAGCGGGCATTTCCTCGATCGTCTGCGCGGCATGGAGACGTTACGCGTCTTTGGTCGCGGAGAAGCCGAAACGGAGAATATCCGTCTCGCCTCGCAGGATTTCCGCCAGCGCACCATGGAAGTGCTGCGGATGGCCTTCCTCTCCTCAGGCGTACTGGAATTCTTCACCTCGCTGTCGATTGCGCTGGTCGCGGTTTACTTTGGCTTTTCCTACCTGGGTGCGCTGGACTTTGGACATTACGGCACCGCGGTAACGCTTTCAGCAGGATTCCTTGCTCTGATTCTGGCACCGGAGTTCTTCCAGCCGCTGCGCGATCTGGGTACGTTTTATCATGCCAAAGCACAGGCCGTTGGCGCAGCCGACAGCCTGAAAACCTTCCTCGAAACGCCGCTGGCGCATCCTGAGCGCGGCGATGTGACGTTAAACGCTAATGAGCCCGTTTCATTAGAAGCAGAAGATCTCTGCATCCTGTCACCTGAAGGTAAAATACTGGCCGGGCCGCTTAACTTCTCGCTGCCCGCCGGACACCGCGTGGTGCTGGTCGGGACCAGTGGTTCGGGTAAAACCTCGCTCCTGAATGCGCTGGCGGGCTTTATGGCCTACAGCGGTTCACTGCGCATCAACGGTGCCGAGCTGCGTTCGCTCGAACCTGACGCCTGGCGCAGGCAGCTCAGCTGGGTTGGACAAAACCCTCAGCTCCCCGCACCAACGCTTCGTGAAAACGTTCTTCTTGCCCGACCGGATGCCCGTGAAAATGAGCTGAACGCCGTGCTCGACCGCGCCTGGGTAAGCGAATTCCTGCCTACTCTGCCTGAAGGTCTCGACACCGTTATCGGCGATCAGGCGGCAGGCTTATCCGTCGGCCAGGCGCAGCGCGTTGCCGTCGCCCGCGCACTGCTCAACCCTTGTCAACTGATGCTGCTGGATGAACCCGCCGCGAGTCTGGATGCGCACAGCGAACAGCGCGTAATGCACGCCCTCAACGAGGCGTCTACGCAGCAAACGACGCTGATGGTGACACATCAGCTGGAAGGCATCACCGACTGGGATCATATTTGGGTTATGGATAATGGACGGCTCGTTGAGCAAGGTGATTTTGCCACGCTCGCCGCCGCGCAGGGCCATTTTGCCGCCCTGCTGGCAAACCGTCAGGAGGATATTTAATGCGCGCCCTGTTGCCTTATCTGGCTCTGTATTCACGCCATAAATGGATGTTAACGCTGGGCATCGTGCTGGCGATCCTCACCCTGCTGGCAAGCATTGGTCTGCTCACCCTCTCCGGCTGGTTCCTTTCTGCCTCTGCCGTGGCGGGTTTTGCCGGGCTGTATAGCTTTAACTATATGCTCCCGGCGGCAGGCGTCCGCGGTACCGCCATTGCCCGTACGGCCGGGCGCTATTTTGAGCGACTGGTGAGCCACGATGCCACCTTCCGTGTCCTGCAGCACCTGCGCGTTTTCGCGTTCAGCAAGCTGCTGCCGCTCTCCCCTGCCGGTCTGGCACGTTTTCGTCAGGGTGAACTGCTTAACCGCATCGTGGCCGACGTGGATACGCTGGATCACCTCTATCTGCGCGTGTTGTCGCCACTGGTCGGGGCCTTTGTAGTCATCGTCGTGGTCACGCTCGGGCTCTGTTTCCTGGACGTTCAGATTGCACTCACCCTGGGTGGGATCATGCTCCTGACCCTGGTTTTGCTGCCGCCTCTGTTCTATCGCGCGGGTAAGCCTGCCGGTGAAAATCTTACCCGCTTACGCGGGGAGTATCGCCAGCAGTTGACCGCCTGGCTGCAGGGGCAAGCCGAGCTGACTATTTTTGGTGCCAGCCGACGCTACCGTGCGCGAATGGACAGCACGGAACTGAGCTGGCACGAAGCCCAGCGCAGACAATCCGAGCTGACGGCGTTCTCCCAGGCATTAATGACGCTGATTGGCGGCGTGGCGGTCATCGCCATGCTGTGGATGGCCTCCGGCGGCGTGGGGGATAACCTGCAGCCCGGTGCGCTGATTGCGCTGTTTGTCTTCTGTGCGCTGGCCGCCTTCGAGGCACTGGCGCCGGTAACAGGCGCATTCCAGCATCTGGGCCAGGTGATCGCCTCCGCGGTGCGCATCACTCAGTTGACTGAGCAAACGCCGGAAGTGCAGTTCACCGGTCAAAATACGCCTGCACCGACGCAGGCGTCGCTGCACCTGCAAAACGTGACGTTTGCCTATGACGGGCAACTTCAGAGCGCCCTTAACGACATCACCCTGGAGATTCCTGCGGGGACGCACGTTGCTATCCTGGGACGTACCGGCTGCGGCAAATCAACCCTGCTGCAGCTGATAACCCGCGCGTGGGATCCCCGCGAAGGCACCCTTCTGCTGAATGATATGCCGCTTAATGCCTGCAGTGAATCTGCCCTGCGTCAGGCCATGAGCGTTGTGACACAGCGTGTTCATCTGTTCAGCGCCACTCTGCGTGACAACCTGCTGCTGGCGTCACCCACGGCAACTGACGAACGGCTGCGCGCGGCGCTTGAGCAGGTGGGTCTGCAAAAGCTGCTGGAGGATGAAGGGCTTAACAGCTGGCTGGGGGAAGGCGGTCGACAACTCTCCGGCGGAGAACTGCGTCGTCTGGCAATTGCGCGGGCATTGCTGCACGATGCGCCGCTGATGCTGCTTGATGAACCGACCGAAGGGCTGGATGCTACAACGGAAAGCCAAATTCTTGATTTGCTGGCACAGGTCATGAAGGACAAAACCGTTCTGATGGTCACGCACCGCCTGCGTGGGCTGGCTCACTTTGATCAGATAATTGTGATGGACAATGGTCACATTATTGAGCAAGGTAATCACGCAGAGCTGTTGGCGAAACAGGGTCGATACTTCCAGTTAAAACAACGTCTGTAGACTATATTCTTATCGATCCTACTCGCGTACTGGAGTTTTGCTGTCATGCGCCTGGTCCAGCTTTCTCGGCATAATATTGCGTTCCCTTCCCCGGAGGGCGCGCTGCGTGAACCTAACGGACTGCTGGCGCTGGGAGGCGATCTCAGCCCTGCCCGGCTGTTGATGGCCTACCAGCGCGGTATTTTTCCGTGGTTTTCGCCGGGCGATCCCATCTTATGGTGGTCACCGGATCCGCGTGCCGTGCTGATTCCTGAAGAATTTCATCTGAGCCGTAGCATGAAGCGTTTTCATGCTAAATCACCGTATAAAGTAACTATCAACCATGCCTTCGGACAGGTGCTGGAGGGATGCGCGGCGGACAGGGATGAAGGGACCTGGATCACGCGTGATATCAATGTGGCTTATCATCGTTTACATGAGCTTGGGCATGCCCACTCCATTGAGGTCTGGCGTGAAGGCGAACTGGTTGGCGGCATGTACGGGGTTTCGCAAGGAACGCTATTTTGTGGTGAATCGATGTTCAGCCGTGCCGTTAATGCCTCCAAAACCGCCCTGCTGGTTTTTTGCCAGGAATTCGCCCAGCGCGGCGGCAAGCTGCTGGACTGCCAGGTGCTGAACGAGCACACCGCATCGCTGGGCGCGGTTGAAATCACTCGCCGACACTACCTTGACCAGCTGGATAACTTGCGTTTACAGAAGCTGCCGCACAACTTTTGGGTTCCCCGCACGCTGTTTCTGCCTCAGATGTAAATGTTTTCCGCCCATTTTTGACGAGCGGTGTTATAATTGGTGCCGCAGAGTAGGTTCTGCCTGTTGCCCCGCCGCCGTTTGGGAACCCTTCGCATCAGATAACGTCCTGACGTTTATCCTGTCGTCCCCTTTACGAATGCGCTTCTCGTGCGGTTATACCGTGACGACTGGGCAATGCGCCGAAACTGTTTTGCTGCGTTTTAAACGCGCAATTCTTTACTTAATTGATGAATTTCGGCATTATCTTGCCGGTTCAAAACTTGGTAGTGATACCCCAGAGGATTAGATGGCCAAAGAAGACAATATTGAAATGCAGGGTACCGTACTTGATACGTTACCTAACACCATGTTTCGCGTAGAGCTGGAAAACGGTCACGTGGTAACCGCGCATATCTCCGGTAAAATGCGTAAAAACTACATCCGCATTTTAACGGGCGACAAAGTGACTGTTGAGCTGACCCCGTACGACCTGAGCAAAGGCCGCATTGTCTTCCGTAGTCGCTAATCGCTTTCGCCTGTAAAGGCAGATGAATATTTAAACAAGGCCGGGATAATTCCCGGCCTTATTTATTGGGTTCGTTAGCTGATTAATAGAATTCAATGAATGGCGTGCCGCAAACGGCCAGGAGTGATTTCTGCGGTATATTCTGGGTAAGGATTGGGTAATTTTTGGGCGCCAGAATGACAGGGAATGTTAATCAGGATGGCAGGGTTTTTATTTGAGCTGTCTGTGCGGCAGTGCACTTAAACAGGTCGCTCAGGCGGCCTTTTTTATTTTTCTAAGCTGCCTGTACGGCAGTGAACCGGATAGTGCCGTCGCGGTAGACAAACGTCATTTTCTAAGCTGCCTGTACGGCAGTGAACTGCCACGACGACTGGATCTTGCCCATCAGGACTTTATAAGCTGCCTGTACGGCAGTGAACTGAGGCGCTCTGTCGCTATCTTATTGTTCCGGAATAAAATAATCAACATGTCCCTCCTTTAACCCTTTTTTCTCGGCGATTATTTACAATAATAAAAATCAACAACTTAGATTAATGCCAAAAATAAGGGTCTGCAATCAGGCCTAGAGTTATTGAACCTGGAGACCGTTGAAATCGATACTGTGAATCCGAGTGTGAGGACAGTAAATTCATCAGCCATGGCGTGAATAATTGCCGGCGAGGAGAAGGTCGTGCAGTCTTTTTCCCTCACCCTACCCCTCTCCCGAAGGGAGAGGGAATGAGATGGTGCGGCCAGATTCCCTCTCCCTATGGGAGAGTGACTAAAATCGGACCGGCAATTTCTCCTGGATAACACGCATAAAAAAGCCGGTTTTTGAACCCGGCTTTTAGAGTCACACACCATACACCTTAGTGTGCCGCCTCCGGTTTATGCTTCTGCGCACTCTGGAAATCGTACGTCAGTTCATCCTTCGCCGGGTCGAGCGCCACGGTGACCTGGCCGCCGTCCACCAGCGAGCCGAACAGCAGCTCGTTAGCCAACGGTTTTTTCAGGTTGTCCTGGATGGCTCGCGCCATAGGACGTGCACCCATCGCACGGTCGTAGCCTTTATTAGCCAGCCAGTTGCGGGCTTCCTGGCTCACTTCCAGGGAGACGCCTTTCTGATCCAGCTGAACCTGCAACTCGACGATGAACTTATCAACAACCTGATGGATCACCTCGGTTGACAGATGATCGAACCAGATAATGTTGTCCAGACGGTTACGGAACTCCGGCGTAAAGATCTTTTTGATCTCTTCCATCGCATCGGTGCTGTTATCCTGGTGGATAAGGCCAATGGATTTACGTTCGGTTTCACGCACGCCGGCGTTGGTGGTCATCACCAGCACCACGTTGCGGAAGTCCGCTTTGCGCCCGTTATTATCGGTCAGCGTTCCGTTGTCCATCACCTGCAGGAGGATGTTGAACACGTCCGGGTGCGCTTTCTCAATCTCATCAAGCAGCAGAACCGCATGCGGATGTTTGATCACCGCGTCGGTCAGCAGACCGCCTTGATCGAATCCGACGTATCCCGGAGGCGCACCAATCAAACGGCTGACCGTGTGACGCTCCATGTACTCGGACATATCAAAACGCAGCAGCTCAATGCCCAGCGCTTTGGAGAGCTGTACCGTCACCTCGGTTTTACCTACCCCGGTCGGGCCGGCGAACAGGAATGAACCCACAGGCTTATGGTCATGGCCCAGACCCGCACGCGCCATTTTGATGGCTTCGGTTAAGGCCTCAATGGCTTTATCCTGACCAAACACCAGCATCTTCAGACGGTTGCCAAGGGTACGCAGCGTGTCGCGGTCGCTCTGAGAGACGCTCTTCTCAGGGATACGCGCAATACGCGCCACCACGGATTCGATATCCGCCACGTTGACGGTTTTCTTGCGCTTGCTGACTGGCATCAGTCGGGCACGCGCCCCGGCCTCGTCAATCACGTCAATCGCTTTGTCCGGCAGATGGCGATCGTTAATGTATTTCACCGCCAGCTCCACCGCCGCACGCACCGCTTTTGCGGTATAACGCACGTCGTGGTGCGCTTCGTACTTCGTCTTCAGGCCGTTGATGATCTGCACCGTTTCGTCCACAGAAGGCTCAGTAATATCGATTTTCTGGAAGCGACGCGCCAAAGCACGGTCTTTTTCGAAAATGTTGCTGAACTCCTGATACGTGGTCGACCCCATCACGCGGATCTTGCCGCTGGAGAGCAGCGGTTTGATGAGGTTAGCCGCATCCACCTGGCCGCCCGAGGCCGCACCCGCACCGATAATGGTGTGAATTTCATCGATAAACAGGATGCTACTGGTGTCCTGTTCCAGCTGTTTCAGCAGGGCTTTGAAACGTTTTTCAAAATCACCGCGATATTTGGTACCCGCCAGCAGAGAGCCGATGTCCAGCGAGTAGATGGTGCAATCGGCCATGATTTCCGGCACATCGCCCTGGACGATACGCCAGGCCAGCCCTTCGGCAATCGCCGTTTTCCCGACGCCCGATTCCCCCACCAGCAGCGGGTTATTCTTACGACGACGGCACAGGACCTGGATAGCACGCTCCAGCTCTTTGTCGCGGCCAATCAGCGGATCGATACCGCCCACGCGAGCAAGCTGATTAAGGTTGGTGGTGAAGTTTTCCATACGATCCTCCCCGCCTGCTTGCTCTTCATTGTTATTGACCTGACTGCCAGGATCCGACGACGGGTTAGGTTCGTCTTTGCGCGTTCCGTGAGAGATGAAGTTGACCACATCAAGCCGGCTGACTTCATGTTTGCGCAGCAGATACGCCGCTTGCGACTCCTGTTCGCTGAAGATAGCCACCAGCACATTGGCACCGGTCACTTCGCTACGGCCAGAGGACTGGACGTGGAACACCGCACGCTGCAGGACGCGCTGGAAGCTGAGCGTCGGTTGCGTGTCGCGCTCCTCTTCACTGGCGGGCAGCACCGGTGTGGTTTGTTCGATGAAGGCTTCGAGTTCCTGACGCAGCGCCACCAGATCCACGGAGCAGGCTTCCAGCGCTTCGCGGGCAGATGGGTTGCTAAGCAGTGCAAGCAGCAAGTGCTCGACCGTCATAAACTCATGTCGGTGCTCACGCGCTCTGGCGAAAGCCATGTTTAAACTGAGTTCCAGTTCTTGATTGAGCATAGGCACCTCCCCCAATTTTTATGCCTTTTCAGGCTTTTTCCAGCGTACACAGCAACGGATGCTCGTTCTCCCTGGCATAGTCGTTCACCATCGCGACCTTCGTCTCGGCGACTTCAGCGGTAAAAATCCCGCAAATCGCTTTCCCTCGATAGTGAACGGTAAGCATCAGTTGCGTTGCACGTTCTACATCATAAGAAAAGAACTTTTGTAGCACGTCAATAACAAATTCCATCGGCGTGTAATCATCGTTCATTAACATAACTTTATACATAGATGGCGGTTTTAGCGCGTCGCGCAGTTTATCTTCCGCCAGCTGGTCAAAATCCAGCCAGTCATTCGTCTTACCCATTGTCAGTTTTCATCTCTGAATCTACCTCAGATAGCCGATAGCAAACATCTATTACTGCCATCCGCGATGTCTGTCACATTCCCGCCAATAGCGTTAACTGCTTCAAACTTTGATTAATTGTTGACCCTTCTCCGGTGCCAAACGCTTGACGCTAGGGTTGGTTTCTCTAAATTGTACAAGCGTGAACTGGCGAGGTTTTGAACAGCCCCCACTTCACCTCCGGTTCATTCCATCTTACTTAATAAGATATACGAAGGATGTCGAAGCATGGAAACGGGTATTGTTAAGTGGTTCAACAACGCCAAAGGGTTTGGATTCATCTGCCCTGAAGGCGGCGGCGAAGACATCTTCGCTCACTATTCCACCATTCAGATGGATGGTTACAGAACGCTAAAAGCCGGGCAGTCGGTTCGGTTTGATGTTCATCAGGGTCCGAAAGGCAATCATGCCAGTCTCATTGTGCCCCTTGAAGCAGAAACGGTTGCTTAGCTCTTAACTTCATTGTGTACATCACGCGGTCAAAATGCCAGCCCGATCGGCTGGCATTTTTATTCAGGGCGTGCTGTGCCCGGTTTACTCACGTGCCAGGGCATCGACCGGATCCAGTCGCGCCGCATTGCGGGCCGGTAACCAGCCAAACAGAATGCCGGTAAAGCTCGAACATAAAAATGCCGTAAGCAACGCAAAGGGCGAAAAGCCAATTTCCCAGCCGGGTAAAAAGAGCTGCAGCGTAAAAGCTATCAGCATCGACAGCGCAATGCCTAACGCGCCGCCCACCAGACAAACCAGCACCGCTTCAATCAAAAACTGTTGCAGCACGTCACTGGCTCTGGCGCCTACCGCCATACGGATCCCGATTTCTCGCGTGCGCTCCGTCACCGATACCAGCATGATATTCATCACGCCAATCCCCCCGACGACCAGTGAAATCACCGCCACCAGCGTCAGGAACAGCTGAAGAGTACGTGTGGTCTTTTCCGCCGTTTTCAAGAGACCGTCCATATTAAAGGTGACGAAATCCTTTTTGCCATGCCGCAGCGTTAACAGACGTTCAAGCTGCTGTTCCGCCTGCGTGCTGTCAAAGCCCTCTTTCACACGCACGGTGATCGAGTTAAGCCAGGACTGCCCCATAATTCGCCCGGAGAGGGTGGTATACGGCAGCCAGACGCGCAGAAGCTTACTGCTGCCAAACATCGACTGCTTCTCCTCCGCCACGCCAATGACCGTGGCGGGCATGTTACCCACCAGAATCACTTCCCCCACCACCTGCGTCTTATTGGGGAAGAGCTGCTTACGCGAGTTTTCATCGAGCACGACAACCTGCGCTCTGCCCGCAAGCTGCTCTGCGTTGAACGTCGCCCCTTCACTGAAGGTCATGCCATAGACATTAAAAAAATCACCGCTGACGCCGTTTGCGCTGGCGGCGACGTCAATGTTGCCATAACGCAGACGCAGGCTTTGCGATACCGAAGGGGTCGCTGAATTCACCCAGGGCTGTTTCTGAAGGGCCGCCAGATCGGCGTATTTCAGTGCCTGCTGATTTTGCGGCTCATCGTCACCAAAATCTTTTCCGGGATAGACATCAATGGTGTTGGTGCCAATTGCCCGGATATCCGCGAGCACCAGCTGTTTGGCCGCATCGCCGACCACCACAATCGACACCACCGACGCGATACCGATAATAATCCCGAGCATGGTCAACAGGGTGCGCATTTTATTGGCGGCCATCGCCAGCCAGGCCATGGTCAGCGCTTCACGAAATCCGCTGACGAATTGCCCCCAGCCCGACGGTGGCGGAAGGACCTCACGGGCGACGCCCGCCTGGGATGTTTTGGGCGGAGGATTACTGATCAGTTCGCCATCGTGGATCTCAACGATCCGTTCAGCCTGAGAGGCCACCAGAGGATCGTGGGTGACAATAATCACCGTATGTCCCTGATCGCGAAGCTGATGCAGAATCGCCATCACCTCTTCGCCTGAATGGCTGTCGAGCGCCCCGGTGGGTTCATCCGCCAGGATGACCTGGCCGCCGTTCATCAGCGCGCGGGCGATACTGACGCGCTGCTGCTGGCCGCCAGACAGCTGCGATGGCTGATAATCCACGCGCTCCGCCAGCCCCAGCCGCGTCAACAGGCTTTTTGCCCGCTCCAGCCGTTTTTTTCGCTCGACCCCGGCATACACCGCCGGAACCTCGACGTTTTGCGCCGCCGTCAGGTGCGACAGCAAGTGGTAGCGCTGGAAGATAAAGCCAAAATGTTCACGTCGCAATTTTGCCAGCGCATCGCTATCCAGCGTCGACACGTCCGTGCCCGCCACGCGGTAGGACCCACTGGTCGGTTTATCCAGACAGCCAAGAATATTCATCAAGGTGGATTTACCGGAACCCGATGCCCCCACAATGGCGATCATCTCGCCTGCCTCAACGCGCAGAGAAATGCCCTTCAGGACCTCCACCGAGCCATCCCCGGAAGGATAGCTCCGGCGAATATCATTCAGCTCGAGCAAAGCGGTCATTTCGCCGCTCCCGGCAGGGTTTCGCCGATAATCACCTCGTCACCCTCTTCCAGCCCTTTGACGATCGCCACATCCGTATCGTTGCGATCGCCGATTTCAACTTCACGTTCACGGGTTTCACCGTTACGCAGCACTTTGACTTTATAACGATTGTTGCCCACCGGTTCGCCCAGCGCCGCCAGCGGCACGGTGAGCACGTCCTTCACGCCCGTCAACTGAATATGCACTTGCGCCGTCATATCCAGCCGAAGCACGCCCTGCGGGTTAGGCACCTCGAAACGCGCATTGTAAAAAATCGCGTCGTTGACTTTTTCAGGCGTGGGCAAAATATCTTTTAGCACGCCTTCATAACGCGTCTGCGGATCGCCCAGTACCGTAAACCAGGCTTTTTGCCCGGGCTTCAGATGGATGACGTCGGCTTCAGAAACCTGCGCTTTCACGAGCATGGTGCCCATATCCGCGAGAGTCAGAATATTAGGCGCCTGTTGTGCGGCAATCACCGTCTGCCCCTGCAGGGTGGTGATTTGGGTCACTTCGCCCGCCATTGGCGCAACGATGCGGGTGTAATCGAGGTTCGTTTTTGCCGTATCCAGTGACGCCTGATTGCGTTTGATCTGCGCGTCGATGGTGCCAATTTGCGCCTGTTTCACCGCCAGCTCCGTGACCGCGGTATCCAAATCCTGGCGGGAGATTGCCTGGGTCTTCGCCAGCGACTGCTGTCGACCAAGCGTCACCTGGGCCAGCTTGCGCTCGGCATCTGCCTGGCTGCGCTGCGCCCGCAGCTCCATCAGCGTCGCTTCTACTTCACGGATCTGGTTTTCGGCCTGCTCCGGGTCTATCACCCCCAGAAGCTGCCCTTTTTTCACCTTGTCGCCGATCTCAACGGATAAGGTTTTTAACTGACCGCTCACCTGAGCACCCACGTCAACTTTGCGCAGGGCATCCAGCTTACCGGTGGCAAGTACGCTTTGCTGCAGTTCTCCTGGACGAACAATCAGCGTTTGATACTGTGGCACAGGCGCGTTCAGCACCTGCCATAACCAGAATCCCCCCGCCAGCACAATAACGGCCAGAAGAAGATAGAGCGTCCTGCGTTTTCCCTTGAGCTTCATAAATATTCCAAATAAATGTTCTGGCATTGATAACAGTCGATTCTATCTAAACTGTTCCTCAACGAAACCCTTGTTTTTGAGTGTATGAAAAGTTTGTTTACGAGATGTTGATATCCTCCCTGCTGAAATATGGATCTTCTCCAGAAGCCGGGATTTATCATGTCTTCCATTGTCGATACACCGTATTCACAGCAATCTCAACCAAAATCGGGCTGGCAGCTTTTCCGACAGCTTGCAGCGGGTAAACTCGCGCCGGGGCTGGCATGGCAAAATCCTGCCTATCGTCGCAAGTTTATGTTGCGCTCGTTAGCCACGCCATTCAGTACGGCGCAGCTTCTTGCCTCGCTGGCTGAGCAGCCACGGTTGTTACAGATGCTTCATGTTCAGCCCGGTTTACCCTGCCGTCTGCACCGCCCGTGGTTGTCGGTGAAAATGAACCGGCAACAAACTCTGGACGCGCTAACCGGGCACTATCAGGCTATGCATGAGCATCTCCCGGCGACGCTGGTCAATGGTTATCTGTCCAAACAGGGAGTGACCTTACTCACCCTGACCGGAAAAGACGAGCAGCATTTTACCATTCGACTGTGCGCCGATGCGTTCCTGGATAAAGAAGGTGAAGCTACAGTAGCGTTTTGCGATAGCGAAGGAACCGTTCTCGCTGAAATGACCTTTACGCTGTGTCAGTTCGACGGAAAATTGACCCTGTTTATCGGGGGATTGCAGGGGGCGAAATCTTTTGTGCCCCACGAGTTAATTCAGGGCGCGACAAAGGCCTGTCACGGTTTATTCCCGAAACGGTTAATTCTGGAAGCCGCGATGGCGCTGGGGGCAGCCTTCCCTGTCAGGCAGATTGTGGCCGTGAGTAATGCGACCCATATCTACCGTAGCCTGCGCTATCGTAAGAAAAAAGAGGGCAAGCTGCTGGCTGATTACGACAGCTTCTGGCGCTCCGTGGGTGGCGAACAGGGAGACCACGGGCACTTCATCCTGCCGCTGACCATGCCGCGTAAGCCCATGGAAGAGATCGCCAGCAAAAAACGCGCAGAGTACCGTCGTCGCTATGAACTGCTCGACAGCCTGGCCGCACAGGTCAGCCAGGCCACGCGCGGTTAATCGGCTCTCCCGCGGGCCAGCCAGAGCACGCGGGAAAACATTTTACGTAGCAGAGGCGGCACGGACTCGACGCCACGTCTTCCGGCCTCTGCGGCAACCTCAATGGCCAGATCCGGTTTTGACGAACGGTGAATCGCCTTGGTAATAATCCGGCGCATGTTCATTGGCACGCCCACCGGGATCATCGCAATGCGATGAAACACGTCGGCGAATCCCTGACGGTACATAAAATGTTCCATATCCAGCGCCGGCAGCGTGGTCAAATGCTCTCGCTCATCGTCGCTGTTGTTATTGAGCAGACCCCGAACCGTACTGGCGTACTTTTTCCCCGCCTCATCGCCGTCCACCAGCACGTGCCATTCAATACCCATACGGCGGGCAAATTTAATCAGGGGTTTTAAGCCCGACTGGGCAAACTCAATGACCTTGATCCCCTCTGCATCGAAATGATGCCCGCACTGGCGCGCCAGTTCGTTGATCACCCAGGTTTCCGTCTCCCCTTCTACCAGCAGCCAGCAGCGGGCAAAAAGCGATGACGCACGATTGAAACGAATATGGAAAGCGATACGGCGGCCATCGTCGGCGCTTAACCCGCCCGGTCCAAGGCGAAACGCCGACACGCGCGAAGACTCGCGTACCAGCCGACACACATGCTCTACCGGCGTGAGCGAAAGCAGTTCGCCGGAGTTCGTGGTGGTGACGCGTTGCAGCGGCAGCAAATTCAGTAAATGCCATGCCACAGAGAGCATAATAGGATGCAGCCGCGTTTCGGGATCTTCCACCAGCAACAGGGGCCGGGCATCTCTGTCCAGACGGATATTGCCTTTCGCCATCAGTAACGTCGAAAAGAGCCCAAGCAGAATCACCCGGTGCGCCCGACCGCCCGGCCTGTCGATCATCCGGTTGATGATGTCCAGATAACGCCAGCTTCGCTGCTCGTCGTGGGATCGACGCCGCATCAGGCGGTTTCGGCTTTGCGCGCTGCCCTGCTCAGAAAAGTAATGCTCCAGGAGTTGAACCATCGCCGACAGCCCCTGGCGAATCTGCCCGTCCGTCAGGTTTTGCGGATGGGAGACCAGTTCGCGCGCCAGAAAGTCCAGCTCGCGGGCGGTCACCTCCACCTGGGGCACATTGGGCACCGTACCGTTACGGATCCGGCGCATGAAGCGGGCATCCCGCAGCCTTAATACCGGCATCAGGCGCACCAGATGACGTGCCCGTTCGTCGATGTCATCCAGGGGAATCAAATGCCCACCGGCGTCCATGAAGCCGCGCAGCGTCATTACGCTGTCGTCTTCGCCCAACTCCCCTTCAAGCCGATAGAAGATACGCTGGTAGCCATCGTCGCCACGCACCCAACAGTCGGCGAGCGGGCGATAGCGGCGTACACGATGGCGACCCGGCTCGGTTTCGCGAAAGGTCAGGACAATATGCAAATGGTGTTCGCGCCCGTGAATATCCCCCGGCGGAAACCAGAAATCCTCACGAACAAAGCTGTAGAGATCGGTGTCGGGAGATAGCAGCAACGTCAGGGCATCCAGCAGGCTGGATTTACCCCAGGCATTCTCACCAATCAATACGTTGTTCTGTTCCAGCATTAGCGACAAGCGATTGATGCCACGGAAGCCTACAATATCCACGCGTTCGAGAAGCATATATCCCCCGGCCAATGAGCACTTTTTCCTTCAAGTTATCAGCAGTATAGCGGCAGGATATCCGGTAAGACACCTCCGGTGTGTATGCCTGGCCAATCTTAGCCCCTTTTTTAAGGCAGATGTTCATCTGTGCTGGCTTTGCTGGCCACTTCACGACGGCCTGCAGCGTAGACTATGCTCTGTTTACCTCCTCCCCGAATAAGGAATGACATCACATTGCCTTAAATCAAATTTATCGAATTTATTTAAGTAGCGAAGGGATGTTATTGGTTTCTAAAATACGACCTCTTTGTGTCGTCATCCCTTTATGGCGATAAATCTCTGCTCGCCGAGCGCGTGCAGAAAATGTTTTTGAGGTGGTTATGTTTAGAAAATTAGCGGCGGAATGTTTTGGTACATTCTGGCTGGTCTTTGGCGGGTGTGGCAGCGCCGTGCTTGCCGCAGCTTTTCCGGAATTAGGTATTGGTTTCACAGGCGTGGCGTTAGCCTTTGGCTTAACCGTATTAACGATGGCCTTTGCGGTCGGTCATATTTCCGGTGGTCATTTTAATCCGGCGGTGACTCTGGGGCTGTGGGCCGGTGGCCGTTTTCCGGCGAAAGAGGTCATTGGATATATTATCGCGCAAGTGGTTGGCGGAATTATTGCCGCGGCTGTCCTTTACGTTGTCGCGAGCGGAAAAGCCGGCTTTGACGCTGCCGCCAGCGGATTCGCCTCAAATGGTTATGGTGAGCACTCGCCAGGCGGTTTCTCAATGCTGTCTGCTATTGTAATTGAGATTGTCCTGACGGCTGGTTTCCTGCTGGTGATCCACGGTGCGACGGATAAAAATGCGCCCGCAGGTTTTGCCCCTGTTGCGATCGGTCTGGCATTGACCTTGATTCACCTGATCTCCATTCCCGTTACCAACACCTCCGTGAACCCGGCGCGCAGTACCGCCGTGGCGATCTTCCAGGGCGGCTGGGCGCTTGAGCAGCTTTGGCTGTTCTGGGTGATGCCGATTATTGGCGGTATCTTAGGCGGGATTCTGTACCGGACGCTGCTGGAAAAACGCGATTAAGTCAACGCACTCTTCGCCGTCGGGCGGATTAACGCCTGCCCGCCCGGGTTGAGCGCTCCCCTTCAAAGCCAGGTCAGGCGTAGCTGCCCCTGGCTTTTTGCTGCTTTACTGAATCGCCTTTATTGGGTAGTGTCTCAGGCGCTTAACAGACACTCATAAAGGACCCGGCTGTTCATGTTTTCAGGACTCTTAATCATTCTGCTCCCCTTAATCCTGGGATATCTTATCCCCCTTCGTCATGACGCAGCGTTAAAACTGATTAACCGTTTTCTCAGCTGGATTGTGTACATCATCCTTTTTTTCATGGGGATCAGCCTGGCGTTCCTGGATAATTTGGCCGCCAATCTTCTTTCGATTCTGCATTATTCCATCGTCACGATTGTGGTGATATTAGCCTGTAACATTGCTGCCCTTTTGTGGCTCGAACGCGCTCTGCCGTGGAAAAATCACCATCAGCAGGAAAAATTGCCTTCGCGTATTGCCATGGCCCTGGAATCATTAAAACTGTGTGGCGTAGTCGTATTAGGTTTTCTGCTCGGCCTGACCGGTCTGGCTTTTTTGAAACATGCTACCGAGGCCAGCGAATATACCCTTATTTTCCTGTTATTCCTGATTGGCATACAGCTCAGAAATAATGGCATGACGCTGAAACAGATTGTGCTTAACCGACGCGGAATGATTGTCGCCGTTGTGGTAGTGGCAAGCTCGTTAACCGGCGGCGTAATTAACGCGTTTATTCTGGGTCTGCCGCTCAAAACCGGGCTGGCCATGGCCTCCGGTTTTGGCTGGTATTCGCTGTCCGGTATTCTGATGACGGAGTCCTTCGGGCCGGTGATTGGCAGCGCCGCTTTCTTTAACGATCTGGGCCGCGAGCTGATCGCCATCATGCTCATTCCGGGTCTGGTGCGCCAAAGCCGCTCCACGGCGCTGGGGCTGTGCGGGGCCACCTCCATGGACTTCACCCTGCCGGTATTACAACGCTCCGGCGGCCTTGAACTGGTCCCCGCGGCCATCGTCCATGGGTTTATTTTGAGCCTGCTTGTCCCTGTTTTAATGGCCGTCTTCTCCGCTTAATCCCGCACGGGCGGTAGCCTGCTACCGCCAAAATTGCGCTAAATCAATAACCCTCTATTTTGTTGAAGAAAGAACTTTTCACCCGTTCTGCACAGGCATAACCTTAAACATGTATATCAAATATAACTTTAACAGGTGTGTCTATGTTTTGTGTGCAATGTGAACAAACCATCCGTACCCCAGCCGGTAATGGCTGCTCTTACGCACAGGGTATGTGCGGGAAAACCGCAGAAACGTCTGACCTGCAGGATTTGCTGATTGCCTCGCTGCAGGGGCTGTCGGCCTGGGCCGCAAAAGCGCGCGACTATGGCATTGTCGATCACTATGTTGACAATTTTGCGCCACGCGCCTTTTTCTCCACGCTCACTAACGTAAACTTCGACTCTCCGCGCATCGTTGGCTATGCCCGCGAAGCCATCGCGCTGCGCGAAGCATTAAAAGCACAAAGCCTGGAGATCGACGCCAGCGCCGCAGTGGATAACCCAATGGCGGACCTGCAGCTGGTCAGCGACGATCTGGGCGACCTGCAACGTCAGGCTGCCGAATTTACCCCTAACAAAGACAAAGCGGCCATTGGCGAGAACATTCTCGGCCTGCGTCTGCTCTGCCTGTACGGCCTGAAAGGCGCTGCGGCCTATATGGAACACGCCCATGTGCTGGGGCAGTACGACAACGAAATCTACGCCCAGTACCATAAAATTATGGCGTGGCTGGGCACCTGGCCTGCCGACATGAATGCGCTGCTGGCGTGTTCAATGGAAATCGGCCAGATGAACTTCAAAGTGATGAGCATTCTGGATGCCGGTGAAACCAGTACCTATGGCCATCCAACCCCGACTCAGGTCAACGTGAAAGCCACCGCCGGGAAGTGTATCCTGATCTCCGGTCACGACCTGAAAGACCTCTACAACCTGCTGAAACAGACCGAAGGCACCGGCGTGAATGTCTACACCCACGGTGAAATGCTGCCCGCCCACGGTTACCCTGAACTGCGTAAATTTAAACATCTGGTCGGTAACTACGGCAGCGGCTGGCAGAACCAGCAGGTCGAGTTTGCCCGCTTCCCTGGCCCTATCGTGATGACCTCTAACTGCATCATCGACCCCACCGTTGGCGCGTATGACGATCGCATCTGGACCCGCAGCATCGTCGGCTGGCCGGGCGTGAGCCACCTCGAAGGCGACGATTTCGCGCCGGTCATTACCCAGGCGCAGCAGATGGCAGGCTTCCCGTTCAGCGAAATCGAACATCTGATCACCGTTGGCTTTGGACGTGAAACCCTGCTGGGTGCGGCGGACTCCCTGATTGATCTGGTCAGCCGTGAAAAACTGCGCCACATCTTCCTGATTGGCGGCTGTGACGGTGCGCGCGGCGAGCGTAACTACTTCACCGATTTTGCGACCAGCGTGCCGCAAGACTGTCTGATCCTGACGCTGGCCTGCGGTAAATACCGCTTCAACAAGCTGGACTTTGGCAACATCGAAGGTCTGCCACGTCTGGTCGATGCGGGTCAGTGTAACGATGCCTACTCCGCCATTATTCTGGCCGTCACCCTGGCCGAGAAACTGGGCTGTGGCGTAAACGATCTGCCGCTGTCATTGGTGCTCTCCTGGTTCGAACAGAAAGCGATTGTCATTTTGCTCACCCTACTCTCGCTGGGCGTGACCAATATTGTGACCGGCCCGACCGCGCCTGGCTTCCTGACGCCGGATCTGCTGGCCGTGCTGAACGAGAAGTTTGGTCTGCGTTCCGTGACCACCGTAGAAGAAGATATGCAGCAACTGCTGAGCGCGTAAGGAGTTATTCATGACCATGCCAACCTCACAATGTCCGTGGCGGATGCAGGTTCATCACATCCATCAGGAGACGCCGGATGTGTGGACGCTGTCCCTGCTGTGCCATGACTACTATCCGTACCGTGCAGGTCAGTATGCGCTGGTCAGTGTCCGCAACTCAGCGGACACGCTGCGCGCCTACACCCTCTCCTCAACGCCGGGCGTGAGCGAGTACATTACGCTAACCATTCGTCGTATCGATGAGGGCGCAGGCTCGCAGTGGCTGACCCGGGACGTGAAGCGCGGGGATTACCTCTGGCTGTCGGACGCTCAGGGGGATTTCACCTGTGATGACAAAGCGGAAGATAAATTCCTGCTGCTGGCTGCCGGTTGCGGCGTCACGCCGATTATGTCGATGCGTCGCTGGCTGGCAAAAAACCGTCCACAGGCGGATGTCCAGGCGATCTTCAGCGTACGTTCGCCGGATGATGTGATTTTTGCCGACGAATGGCGTCACTATCCGGTAACAATGGTGGCGGAAAACAACGCCACCCACGGCTTTGTTCCTGGCCGCCTGAGCCGCGAACTGCTGCAGAGCGTGCCGGATCTTGCTCAACGCACCGTGATGACCTGCGGCCCGGCGCCCTACATGGACGCGGTGGAAGCAGACGTGAAGGCGCTCGGCGTGACCCGCTTCTTTAAAGAGCAGTTCTTTACGCCGGTGGCAGAGGCCGCGACGAGCGGCATCAAATTCACGAAGCTGCAACCGGCTCAGACCTTCTTTGGCCGCGTGGGCACCACGCTGCTCGAGGCGCTGGAAAGCAATAACGTCCCGGTCGTTGCCGCCTGTCGTGCGGGCGTGTGCGGGTGTTGTAAAACCAGGGTGGTCTCAGGGGACTATACGGTGAGCAGCACCATGACGTTAACCGACGCAGAAATCGCCGAGGGATACGTGCTCGCCTGCTCCTGCCACCCCCAGGGGGAGCTGGTTCTGGCGTAAAGCAAACGCATGATACGAGCCCGGGCATGTCAGATGCCCGGGCTTTTTTTTAGCGCAATGCGCCATACACCTGATCGACAATCCAGCCATAGGTGGAAGCAGGCAGTAAGCCGCTTTCAAACACATTGGGATTCGCTTTTGGATCCGCCACAGGGGAATGGGGCCGGTTACCCAGAATCACAATCGCCATGTGGTTCACGGGATCAATTGCCGTTAAGGTGCCTGTCCATCCCGTATGCCCGTAAGTCTCTGGACTGGCGAGTGTGCCAAAGGTTGGCGTCATGGCGGAAGTCCCATTCACGCGCCAGCCGAGCCCAAAGGTCTTGTCCTCCGCTGAAGGGCGTGTAAATGCCTCCACCACCTTGCGATCGAACAGTCTGGTTTGCCCGTACTCGCCGCCGTTGAGCATCACCTGCATCAGCACCGCCATATCACCCGTCGTGGAAAAGAGCCCCGCATGTCCCGAGACGCCGCCCATCGAATACCAGGCTTTTTCGTCATGCACCTCCCCCCAGATCGTCGAGGTGCGAATGTGCGGGAAGCTGATGACGCCGTCTCGCGTGTTGCCATTCAGCTCCGTGGCGGCAATTTGCTCTGGACGAAAGCCTTTTTTCAGCGGATTAAACACCGTGTTATGCAGGCCCAACGGGCGATAGATCGTCTCTTCGACATACCGGTCCAGCGGCATGCCGGTGACGGCTTCGATAATAAATCCGAGGATCATATAATTCACGTCGCTGTATAGATGACGCGTACCGGGGGTGTAGGTCAGCGGCGTGCGGTTGATTTTGTCTAACGTGGTGCGTTTGTCCTGGGAAAAGAGCGCACCAGCCACCTGCTGATTGGGATACTGCGGATCGGCGGGAAATCCTGCGGTGTGATGCAAAATATCGATAATGCGCAGACGGTCCTTGCCCTTGATGGTGTCGGTCGGCCGGTCAGCAAAGCCCGGCAGGTACGTTGCCACGCGATCGTCAACCGACAGTTTGCCCTCATACACCAGCTTCTGTAGCGCAAAATTTGTCGCATACATCTTGGTGTTTGACGCCAAATCATAGAGCGTACTGGTGGTGGCGTTAATCGGCACCGCCATTAACGCCGACCCGTTGTACTTTTTTGCATCGCCAAAGGCTTTCTGCCAGACGATGGCGTTGTCTTTGACAATCAGCACGTTCATGCCCGGATAGCCCGCATCCACCTGCTGCTGGATCCAGCCATCGAGCCTGGCGAGCTTCTGGCTATCAAATCCCACGCTTTCCGGGCTGGCATGATGCAGCACCGGAGATTCAGCGGCGAGCGCCGCCGAAGAGAGCATCAATAACGCCGCATAAATGGCTTTCGCTTTCATACCTGTGTCCTCATCCTAAGTCGACATTTTTACACCCAAACAGTGCCGTTGCGATAAAGCCGGCGACATACGCCACCACCACGCCACCTGCGTAAACGGCGATAGCCGGCACGATGCCCTGATCGGAGGTCATTAACGGCAATGCCACCAGCCCCGACGGACCAAAGGCGCTGTTCAGCCCGACCGGCAAGCCCATCCAGGCGATAAACCCAATGAACAGCCCGCCCGCCGCCCCCCCGACGCAAGCCGTGATAAAGGGCTTCATACGCGGTAACGTCACGCCGTAGATCAGCGGTTCGCCCACGCCCAGAAAGCCCGGGATGATCGCCCCACGAATCTGAGACCGCAGCGTCGAGCTCTTATCGGCTTTCCAGTACAGCGCCAGCGCCGCCCCAACCTGCCCCGCGCCCGCCATCGACAGAATCGGGAACAGGGAGTTAAAGCCCTGGCTGTCCATCAGCGCCAGATAGACCGGAATAAAGCCCTGGTGCACGCCAAAAACCACCGCAATCAGGAAGACGCCCGCCAGCACCGCACACCCGAGCGGGTTGCTGTTGAGGTGCGTAAAGAGCCACGACATCCCCTGGAACAGCCAGACCCCAACTGGCATGATGATGATAAAGGTCAGGGCCGCCGTCACCAGCAGCGTCAGCATGGAGGTTAAAATCATGTCCAGCTCATCAGGAATAAAACGCCTGATCGTGCGTTCGATTTTGGCCCCCGCCCAGGCGGCAAGCAGCACCCCAATGATGTTCCCGCGCGGGTCTATCGCATGGCCAAAAAAGTCCTGCAGACCGGAGTAGTAACCCACCGTCGCCGCCGGGTTGTAGCCGAGGATAAAGAGCGAAGCGATGATGGCGCCATTGACGCCCGTGCCGCCAAACGCCTTCTGCGCGTTATAGCCCACCAGGATGACGAGGAAGGTGAACAGTCCTTTGCTGAAGACCTTCAGAAAGTTGAGCGCATCCGGAAGCGTGCCTTTCGCATCCGGCGCGACATGCATCATGGTCCCGATAAGCGTGGCGATACCCAGCATCAAACCGGCGGCAATAAATCCCGGAATAAGCGGCGTGAAGATGGTGGCAAAGTTGGCGAGGAACTGCTGCAGGGAAGATTGTTGTTTGCTTTTGAGCTGGCTTTTATTCTCCGCCGCGATGGCGCTAAGATCTTTTTTGCCGAGCAGGTTGTTCATTCCTTCTGCAGCACGCTGCGCTTTGCCCACGCCAAAAATAACCTGCACTTCATTGCCGTTAATCACCACCCCACTCACCTTACCGGCGAGTTTTTGCGAGATATCAGGCTGAATGGCGTTTACGTCACTCACCCGGATGCGTAATCGGGTCATACAATTGCCACAACTGAGGATGTTCTCCTCACCGCCCACCAACGTCAGAATTTCCGTTAACAACTGGGGATCGATGCTCTTCGACATTACATGCTCTCTTCTTTGTAAGTGAGTAACCATTGCATAAAGATCACTTTTTGTTTGTCTGACAACCCAATAAATGCGCGCTGTACCTTCTCTGTTTCATCGCGATTTTGCGCAGGCGATGAAACGTCTTCCCCCCTTTTACCGTTCAGCCATGCGTTAAAATCGGTAAACAGCGTGACGCCCTCTTTGTCTATTTTCTCAAGCGTAAAAGGCACCGCGCGGTTTCCGGCCGTCAGCGTAAAGTGCGGGCTTAACGCCTCGCTTTTTGCCTCGCGTTCATTACTGACGTTTCCTGCCGCCAGCATCAGGGGCGCGCTGTCGGTATAATGAAACGCGAGCAGGTAAAACGCCGAGGTAATTCGCCCTTTACCCTGATTAATAGATTCAGGATTAATGGGGCTATCAAATTTAACCACCAGCTTTTGATCCCCATCCGGTAAATCCACCTGTTTAGAAAACATGGACACTTTAGCGCCTTTTGCCGCCATGACAACGACGTTATCCGCAATCTGCATATTCCGCTGCGCAAACCCTGTATGGGTAAAAATAAGCAGAAATAACAGCATTAAACTCTTCATATTTACTCCTGCGGGAAAGGACAATGCAAATGTCCTTTCCCAAAACGTTAAGAAAATGCGGGCGAACTTCAAAATTCGTAACGTAATCCCAGGTGGAAATAATCATCGTCCGGGTCGCTGCCGCCAAACGACACCCGTTTATTGGTCACCCGATTCACCCCGGCCTCGCCGTTACGCCAGGAGTAAGAGGCGTATATCGAACTTTTAGCGGTCGCTTTATATTGCACCTCTAAGGTCGTATCGCGCAGCGAGAGTCCGTCGCCATCGGTATTTTCCAGATGACGATAGCCCGTGCGGAGCCACCACTCCGGCGTCAGGCTGTAGACCAGCGTGGCTTCATAATCTTTGTCGGTACTGTCCGGCCGCCCGTCGAGATACTCAACGGTATCTTCTGCATAGAGCAAACCGAGCATGGCATCGCCCAGGTAGTAGCGCGCCCCCACGCCCCACATCTGATATTTATCGGCATCATCATCCGACTGAACCGAGGTGTCATCGTGGCTGGCCTGCGACTGCTGAATAGCCAGCACCGGCTGAAACTTTCCCGCGCCGCTCATATCCAGGGTATAGCGCACCGCAGCGTTAACGCCGTAATCCAGGTCTGAGCTGTTATTGCCCAGAATCCAGGCGGTGGAAAAATCGAAATTGCCTGCCGTGTTTTGATACTGGATCGTGCCGTCCTGGCGAAAAACCTGCACGGCAGTTGGATCGATAACGTTGGCCTGTCGCGCCATGGCGACATCAGAACTGGCAAACACATCGCCAATGTCGGTGAACATGATCAACCCCGAAGAGACGCGCCCTGCGGTGATTTTCCCCCACTCGGCAAAATCCAGCCCGGCCCAGACGTAACGCGCCGTAAAATCATCCGGGTCTTCAGCGCTGATATTGTTGGCATACTCCGCCGCATTCACCTGGTACTGGGTAAAACCAATCACCGCCAGTTTCTCGTTGATTGCCTGACGGGCAGAGAAGCCGATACGGCCGTCGAAATCGCCAGAGGTATCCCCGGACTTTTTATCGGAGACGTTAAAACCCAGACGTCCATATAAATCGATGTTCGATCCATCATCTGCCTGATATATCACAGCGGCATTGCCGCAAAAGGTCACTGTAAATAATAATCCTGCTAAATACTTCAATCCATTATTCATATTCCATCCTTATCATTCATACTGTTTTTCTTTATTTTTCTGGCCAGAGATAAATAAACCGGAAGGAATCATTGATCACTTTTATAAAGTTTAAAATGGAATTAACGTTTCATTTTTAAGGATTTGTGACAGAATTCAAATTAAACTTACGTAAGGGCATGAATTATAATTTGTATTTATACATTGAATAAATTATATTCCCCTGTTAACTCGGTAGGGAAAAGGCGCATCACGTGGGATATATCAATAAAATAAAATCGGGGCTGGAAAACTATTCACCGACAGAAAGAAAAATAGCGATATATATCGTTAACAATATTGAATTACTCAAAGATGCGACCACCCACTCGCTGGCCTCACTCCTGCAGGTGGCCCAATCCTCTATCAGTAAATTTGCTAAAAAAGTAGGGGCGAAAGGCTTTACCGAGCTAAAAATCTCGATCATCAGTGAAAATAAAACGGAAAATGAACCTGTTCTGCACAGTTCAATCAATAAGTCCGATTCGCTGCAGGTGATAGCGGAAAAGCTCATTCTTGAAAAGCGGATGGCACTGGAGAAAACCACCCACTGCATCCACTTTCCCACGCTCACCACGATTATTCATGCGCTAGATAAAGCCCGGTTAATTCAGATCACCGGCCTCGGCGCATCGGCGCTTGCCGGAAAAGATCTCGCCTTTAAGCTGATGAAAATTGGCTATAACGTGGCGTGCGAAGTGGACTCTCACGTTCAGCTGACGGTTGCGCAGGCGCTTACCCCGGCTGACGTCCAGATTGTGCTCTCTTACTCCGGCAGAAAAAAAGAGATTAACCTGGCGGCACACGCCGCAAAAGCCAAAGGCGCCACGGTGATCGCTATCACCTCCGTGAACAAAAGCCCGCTGCGACGCATTGCCCATTATGCCGTGGATACCCTGTCGAACGAGGATGAATGGCGCAGCTCCTCCATCTCTTCACGCACGGCACAAAACTGTATCACCGACCTTATCTTTATCGGGCTTTTGCAGCTACACGATCTCCGCTCGCTGAATATGATTAAGCAAAGCCGCGAGCTGATTGGCAAACTGGAGTGACCCACTGCCCGGCGCAACACTCTGCGCCGGGCCGGAGATCATTTCCACGCCGGATTTGCCACCACCGAATAACGCCCTGCCCCTAAACCTGCCACCGCCAGCGCACCAATAAAGAAGTACACCAGGCTCTCAATCGCCCAGGCGCCTACCGCGTCCAGCGCGAAGGTTTTGCCGGTGCCCACCATCAGCCACGCTACGACCATGGTAAACGCCAACACCAGCGCCGCCGGACGAGTGAAAATGCCCAGTACAATCAGCACTGGTGCCACCACTTCGCCTATCAACACGCCGTAGGCAATAAACCCGGGCAGCCCTTTCTCCACCAGCATGCCGCTGATAAAGCCCACCCCGCCAAACAGCTTATGCAGGCCATGGAACAGCATAAGCCCCCCAACGGCAAGACGGAGCAGCAGCTTTCCGGCATCTTCATGCGTTAGCGTTTTATTAACAGATATTAACAATGATTTAACCATTTGAAATGATTCCTGTTTTCACCTGAGGTGATACCACAATATGACGAATTGTTACGCAATGAAAGCAACGATTAATAGGGGGTGTTTCGCGGGCATAACGGCGCTTTTCTTCTAAGCTTGTTATCGATATCACATAAACGGAGATGGACAACCATGAAGCAAACCGTAGCCGCGTACGTCGCAAAAACCCTGGAACAGGCTGGCGTTAAACGCATCTGGGGCGTGACCGGAGATTCGCTTAACGGCTTGAGCGACAGTCTCAATAAGATGAAAACCATCGAATGGATGCCCACCCGCCATGAAGAGGTCGCCGCCTTTGCCGCAGGCGCCGAGGCGCAACTGACCGGTGAACTGGCCGTGTGTGCCGGATCCTGTGGTCCCGGTAACCTCCATCTGATCAATGGCCTGTTCGACTGCCACCGCAACCGTGTACCGGTACTGGCGATCGCGGCCCACATCCCGTCGAGTGAAATCGGTAGCGGCTATTTTCAGGAAACGCATCCGCAGGAGCTGTTCCGTGAATGCAGCCACTATTGTGAACTGGTCTCCACGCCAGAGCAGATCCCGCAGGTGATGGCGATAGCGATGCGCAAAGCGATCCTGAATCGCGGTGTCTCGGTGGTCGTCTTGCCCGGCGACGTCGCGCTAAAAGCCGCGCCGGAAGGCGCCAGCAGCCACTGGTATTCCGCTCCGCAGCCCGTCGTTACCCCGGCGGAAGAAGAGCTGAAAAAACTGGCGCAACTGCTGCGTTACTCCAGCAATATCGCCCTGATGTGCGGCAGCGGCTGTGCCGGCGCGCATACAGAGTTACTGGAATTTGCCGAAAAGCTTAAAGCGCCGATCGTCCACGCCTTGCGCGGCAAAGAGCACGTTGAATACGACAACCCTTACGACGTGGGCATGACTGGCCTGATTGGTTTCTCGTCTGGTTTCCATACCATGATGAATGCCGACACGCTGATCCTTCTTGGTACGCAGTTCCCCTACCGCGCCTTTTACCCGACGGATGCAAAAATCATCCAGATTGACATCAACCCCGGCAGCATTGGCTCCCACAGCAAGGTCGACATGGCGTTAATTGGCGATATCAAAGCAACCCTCGCCGCCCTGCTGCCGCATCTGGAAGAGAAGACAGATCGGACATTCCTCGACAAAGCGCTCAGCGATTATCGTGATGCCCGCAAAGGCCTGGACGATCTGGCGAAACCCAGCGAAAAAGCGATTCATCCTCAGTATCTGGCACAGCAAATCAGCCATTTTGCCGACGAGGACGCCGTCTTCACCTGCGACGTCGGCACCCCGACCGTCTGGGCTGCCCGCTATCTGAAAATGAACGGCAAGCGCCGTTTAATTGGCTCGTTCAACCACGGCTCTATGGCGAACGCCATGCCACAGGCGCTGGGGGCCAAAGCCACCGCACCGGAGCGTCAGGTGGTGGCAATGTGTGGCGACGGCGGATTCAGCATGTTGATGGGTGATTTCCTGTCGGTGGTACAGATGAAGTTGCCGGTCAAAATCGTGGTCTTTAACAACAGCGTGCTGGGCTTTGTCGCCATGGAGATGAAAGCCGGGGGCTATCTGACTGACGGCACCGAGCTACAGGACACCAACTTTGCCCGCATTGCCGAGGCCTGCGGCATAACCGGCATACGCGTTGAGAAAGCCTCAGAGGTTGATGACGCCCTAAAACGTGCCTTCTCAATCGATGGCCCGGTGCTGGTCGACGTGGTGGTCGCCAAAGACGAACTGGCTATCCCGCCGCAGATCAAACTGGAGCAGGCCAAAGGCTTTAGCCTCTATATGTTGCGCGCGATCATCAGCGGTCGCGGTGACGAAGTGATGGAACTGGCAAAAACCAACTGGCTCAGGTAAAAATATCCTTTTAAAGTCATACGCAAAACCCTTTGTGACGCCTAAAGGCGGCGTGAAGGGGGATGCGTTTAAGGATATGACATGATTGATCTTCGCAGTGATACCGTGACCCGGCCGGGTCGCGCCATGCTCCAGGCAATGATGACCGCCCCGGTGGGGGATGACGTTTACGGTGACGATCCCACGGTAAACGAACTACAGCGCTACGCCGCAGAATTAAGCGGTAAAGAGGCCGCGCTGTTCCTGCCCACCGGCACGCAGGCGAACCTGGTGGCGTTGCTCAGCCACTGCGAACGCGGCGAAGAGTACATTGTCGGTCAGGGCGCGCATAACTACCTCTACGAAGCCGGTGGCGCGGCGGTCCTGGGCAGCATCCAGCCGCAGCCTATCGATGCCGCCTCTGACGGTACCCTGCCGCTGGACAAAGTGGCGGCTAAAATCAAAGCGGACGATATCCACTTTGCCCGTACCCGACTGCTGAGCCTGGAAAATACCCATAACGGCAAAGTGCTGCCGCGTGACTACCTAAAGGCTGCGTGGGAGTTTACCCGCGAGCGCAAGCTGGGTCTGCACGTAGACGGTGCGCGTATTTTTAACGCCGTTGTGGAGTATGGCTGCGAGCTGAAAGCGATCACCCAGTATTGCGACTCGTTCACCATTTGCCTCTCCAAGGGGCTGGGCGCGCCGGTAGGCTCTTTGCTGGTGGGCGATGCGGACTACATCAAACGCGCAAACCGCTGGCGTAAAATGACCGGCGGCGGAATGCGTCAGGCCGGTATTCTGGCCGCAGCGGGCCTCTATGCCCTGAAAACCAACGTCACCCGTCTGAAAGACGATCATGACAATGCAGCATGGATGGCGACGCAGCTGCGTGACATCGGGGTCGACGTGATGCGCCATGACACCAATATGCTCTTTGTTCGCGTCGGAGACGAGCACGCCGCTGCGCTCGGCGAGCACATGAAAGCCCACGGGGTGCTGATCAATGCCTCGCCGGTGGTGCGCCTGGTGATGCACCTTGACGTGAAACGCGAGCAGCTGGCTGAGGTGGTAAAACACTGGCAGGCATTTTTACAGCGCTAAGGAGCACAACGTGCCGCAACGAATTCTGGTGCTAGGCGCCAGCGGCTACATCGGTCAGCATCTCACGTCCGCGTTAAGCGATCGCGGATATCAGGTGCGGGCCGCGGCACGTAACGTGGAGCGTTTGCAAAAGCAAAATTTGCCGGGCGTGAGCTGTCATGTGGTCGATCTTAACTGGCCCAACGCGCTCCCGGCTTTGCTGGAAAACGTCGATACCCTTTACTATCTGGTTCACAGCATGGGGGAAGGCGGCGATTTTATCGCGCATGAACGTCAGGTCGCGATGAACCTCCGCGATGCCCTGCTGCAAACCCCCGTGAAGCAGGTTATTTTTTTAAGCTCGCTTCAGGCACCCGAAAACGAACAATCCGATCACCTTCGCGCCCGTCAGCTGACGGCAGAGATCCTGCGCAGCGCGAATATTCCGCTGACCGAACTCCGTGCCGGAATCATTGTCGGCGCGGGCTCTGCCGCCTTCGAGGTGATGCGCGATATGGTCTATAACCTGCCGGTGCTGACCCCGCCGCGCTGGGTGCGCTCACGCACCACGCCCATTGCGCTGGAAAATTTACTTCACTACCTGGTGGAGTTGCTGCACCACCCGACGCAACAGCATCGGGTGCTGGAAGCGGCGGGCCCGGAGGTGCTGAGCTATCAGGCGCAATTCGAGCATTTTATGCGGGTGAGCGGACGGCATCGTCTGTTGATCCCTGTCCCCTTCCCGACAAGCTGGATCTCGGTGTGGTTTTTGAACGTCATTACCTCTGTGCCGCCAACCACCGCCAGGGCGCTGATCCAGGGACTGAAACACGATCTGCTGGCAGATGACCGCGATCTCCGCGCGCTGATTCCGCAGGACCTGATCCGTTTTGACGATGCGGTACGTCACACCCTGAAAGAAGAAGAAAAACTGGCGAACTCCAGCGACTGGGGATATGACGCACAGGCTTTTGCCCGCTGGCGCCCCGAGTACGGCTTTTTCCCTAAACAGGCGGGGTTCACCGTTAAAACCTCCGCGAGCCTCGCCGCGCTGTGGGAGGTGGTGAACCAGATTGGCGGGAAAGAGGGCTACTTCTTCGGCAATATTCTGTGGCAAACGCGCGGCATGCTGGACCTGCTGGTGGGCCATAAGCTGGCAAAGGGCCGGCCCGCCTCCCCTTATCTTCAGGTTGGCGACGCCGTCGACAGCTGGAAGGTGATTATTGTGGAACCGGAAAAACAGCTCGCGCTGCTGTTTGGCATGAAAGCGCCCGGTCTTGGGCGGCTCTGTTTCACCCTCAAGGATAAAGGCGATTTCCGTGAACTGGACGTGCGCGCATGGTGGCATCCCCACGGAATGCCGGGGTTGTTTTACTGGCTGTTAATGATCCCCGCGCATCTGTTTATCTTCCGTGGAATGGCAAAACGCATTGCGCAACGGGCAGAACAGCAAGAGAAAAAGCGTAAATAAAACTCTTAAACTTTCACCTTTCCCATTGCATCATGGCGTAAATCACGGAAGAATGCGCACGAAATTCTTTTCAACACAGTGGATTGATATGAAGGTACTGGTTACCGGCGCCACCAGCGGCTTAGGCCGAAACGCGGTCGAGTTTCTGCGCAAAAAAGGCATCAGCGTCAGAGCTACCGGTCGCAATGAAGCGATGGGGAAACTCCTGCAAAAGATGGGCGCGGAGTTCATCCAGGCCGATCTGACGGAACTGGTCTCTTCCCAGGCTAAGGTTATGCTGGCCGGTATCGACACCCTGTGGCACTGCTCCAGCTTTACCTCTCCCTGGGGTACGCAGGAGGCGTTCGACCTGGCAAACGTGCGCGCCACGCGTCGTCTGGGCGAGTGGTCCGTCGCCTGGGGTGTGCGTAACTTTATCCATATCTCTTCGCCTTCGCTCTATTTCGATTATCACCACCACCGCGATATTCAGGAAGATTTTCGCCCGGCGCGTTTCGCCTGTGAATTTGCCCGCAGTAAAGCGGCCAGCGAAGAGGTGATCGATCTGCTGGCGCAGTCGAACCCGCATACTCGTTTTACCGTGTTGCGCCCGCAAAGCCTGTTTGGCCCGCATGATAAAGTGTTTATCCCGCGTCTGGCGCACATGATGCACCATTACGGCAGCGTGCTGCTGCCGCGCGGCGGTGATGCGATGGTGGACATGACCTACTTTGAAAACGCGATCCACGCGATGTGGCTGGCCAGCCAGCCCGAGTGCGACCATCTGGTGTCCGGACGGGCGTATAACATTACCAACGGTGAGCCGCGCACGCTGCGCAGCATTGTGCAGAAGCTGATTGATGAACTGAACATCCACTGCCGCATCCGTTCGGTGCCCTATCCGATGCTGGACATGATTGCCCGCAGCATGGAGCGGTTAGGCAATAAGTCGGCGAAAGAGCCTGCGTTAACCCACTACGGCGTGTCAAAACTCAACTTTGATTTTACGCTGGATACCACACGCGCCGAAACCGAGCTGGGGTATAAACCCGTCGTCACCCTGGATGAGGGGATCGTGCAGACGGCAGCGTGGCTGCGCGATCACGGGAAACTGCATCGTTAAAGCTGATGCATCAAGCGTGCATAGGTTAAACGGCAACCCGAAGGTTGCCGTTTTGCTTTTAGAGCGCTGACCAGGCGTCTGCCCAGGCCAGACCTGCGCCCGGTTCGTAGTAAGCCGGGGCGTTGTTACACCAGCCGCTGTACGGGAACGGTTTGCACTGGAACAGCTTACCGTGGTTGTTCACGATATCGCCGGCCTTGTACTTGCTGTTCGCACTCCAGCCAGGATAAGTGCCTTCATCCTGAGAAGGGGTCGCCGCTTTCGCTTTCACGTTCAGCAGGTAGGAGGTGGTGCTGCTCAGTTCGCCATCGCTGACCGTCAGGCTGACTTCATACTGCTGTGCCGTGGCGGCTTCTGGCGCGGTAAAGGTGACGACCGCTTTATCGGCACCGGTCACCGTCTGACCGTCCTGGCTACGCCAGGTGTAGGTCAGTTGGTGACCGTCTTCATCGGTCGACCCTTCGGCACTCAGAGAAACCTGCGCGCCTGCATCAACGGCTCCAATCGGACCCGCAATGTGCGCAACCGGTGCGTGGTTCACGGTAGCAGGTTCAGCTGGCGTGTCGTCAGAGGGCGCAGGCGCAGGAGCAGGAGTCTCATCCGACGGAACCGGTGCAGGCGTATCGTCAGACGGCGCAGGCGTCGGTTTGACCTCATCGGCAGGCGTAACGGAAGAGCCATCATCGTTCACGATGTTCACGTTGAAGAACTTCTGCACGCATCTGGAATAGTCACCCTCTTTAAAGGCGCTGAATGGCGTCTGGTAGCCCACCAGCTGGCAAGAGTAGGTCTTACCGTCTGGCGTCTCGCCGCTCCATCCCCAGTCCTGTTCCCAGTAGATTTTCAGCGCGCCCGCGCCGTACTCGTCAAACTGTTTCATGTTGGCACAGCCCAGGACTTCGTTCGCCGGTACGGCCACCTTCAGGTAGTTAGCAAACTCTTTGTAGTACTTGATACGGTTTTCGGACTGGGCGATTTCGGTTGGACCACCGCACTCTACGCCGCCGTTGATGATCTGCGTGGTGACGCCAAAGCCTGACACCAGGCCGTTCGCTTTATCGTGATCGTTCGGCTGCCAGGTCCCGTCAATCACCTGCAGCATGCTTGGTTTTGGCGGTTGTGGGTAGGCGAAGAAGAAGATGGCGCTCGCCAGGTTTAACCAGGTATCCGCCACCAGTTCGGGTTTATCCAGCAGGGTGCGGACATCGCCGAACATCGCTTCGGAGAACGGGCCATAGTTATAGTTGTAAGAGAGCTGCTTCGCGCCACGGCCAAAGTAGCTAACGAAATCGCCGTCTTTATCTTTGCCGCAAGGCCAGGTCTGACCCTGCCAGATATCCGGGTTACACTCACCGTTGTAGCCGCCCTTCTGGCCTTCGGTCCAGCCCATTTCACGCACATGGACCAGCGCCTGACGCCATTCGGCTTCCGGACGCCAGCTTTCATGGCCACCGGTCTCCTGAGCGAAGTGAGCAAACATGGTTGCCAGCTCTTTACGGCAAATCGCGTCGCTGTTACGGCCGTCATTATAGGTCTTACAGAGCGCCGGGAACTTGCCCACCGCCTTCAGGAAGTTACTGTAGGTGTACTCTTTAGCGCGCATCGGGAACAGGTATTCCCAGTCGCTGGCCTTCACGATCCCTTCAACGCGCTTGACGTTGTCCGGGTTGGCGGCCCGGCCAGGTTCAATCTGCTCGACCAGACTGTTGTCCAGCGTACGAATGGTCTCCTTAACGGAAGCCATCAGTGGGAAGCTGGTCAACTCCTGCTCTTTCTTTTGCAGATCGCTGGCTTTCATGGTGTACGGTTCGCTGGCGCTGGCCTGCAACATCGTGGCCTGTGCCATGAACGGGGCAACGCATGCCCCTGCGACGAGTACACTCAGCAATGTCCTTTTATTCATTTCAAATATTCCTGTAAATGTTGAGAGAAATAAATCACATTCCCGGCTTATTTATTAATCCTTTAATAAATAAACCCTGGGTACTTTTCATTTTCTGAAGAACACGCAACGGCATTCTTCAAAAAACAAAAAATCACTCTGTATAATTTATCTGCTGCGTCATTTTCATTTGCTGGTATTGCTTCCAGACTTTACGGGCATAGATCATTCGCTGCGGATAATTATCTTTTTTTAATCCGGCGTTATAGGCACCGACCGCTTCCCAGTTATAACCATAAACGTTAATCATCCCGGACAATATCGAGGCCCCCACCATGATGGAGGTGCAGGGTTCGGTCATCAGCCGATACTCATCGATTCCCTTGCGCGCAAGCGCCTGAAAATGCGAGCTGTTGATTTGCATCAGCCCCACATCCCGCGTGCCGTCGTGGTTAACGCCAACGGCGTAGGGATTCATTCCCGATTCAACTTTGGCAATGGCATATAATAACCAGGGATCAACGTGATAATAACGGGCGGCGTTATCCCAGCAATTAGCAAAGGTGGTTTGGGAAAATAAAAGCAAAACAAAAAGAAGACGTTTCATTTCTGTTCCTGACGGTGATTTGCATGGCTCCTTGTGCAAAAAAGTAAGGATTGAGGTTGGGGACCACATCCTGAGCAGGATGTGGTCCTCCATGGCGGATTTAATTATTCCGCATCAGGGTCAGACGATTATTTGCAGTCGGTTGCTGCACCTTCTTTCACCCATACGTCGCTGTTGCCTGGCTTATCACCACGGGTCCACCACTTCGCACGGTATACAGAACCTTCATACGTTGTGGTGTCGCCACCGTTGTAAACCACATCAGAGCGCCAGTTGAATTTCACCTGGCTGACCAGTTCCCACGCGTCTACGTCGAAACCAGGTTTGTTACCCTGCGTCCAGTATTTCGCCTTCCACACCAGGTGGTCGGCACTAACGGTGTCGCCGCTGTTGTAGATCTTGCTTGCATCCCATGCCGCATATTTGCTGGCATTTGCATCGACCGGTGCATCGCAAGAGCCCTGCTGAGCAGGCTCATCCGCTGGCACGTCCGCGGGTTCATCAGCCGGAACGTCTGCTGGTTCGTCTGCGGGAACATCGGCAGGCACGTCGGCAGGCACATCAGACGGCTCTTCCGCTGCAGGTTTAGGCATGACCGTCACCTGAACGTTAGACTGGACGCTGGTTTTACCATCAGAAACAATCACACTCAGCGTGTAAGAGGATTCAGAGGTCAGCTCCGGTGCGGTGATGCTGACGTTTGCGGTATCAGTACCGGTAGCGTGCATATCAGCCGGAACGCTCCAGGAGTAAGTCAGCGCATCGCCATCAGGATCGGCGGCCTGAGCATGCAGGGAGTATGTCTGGCCTGCTTCCAGGGTGACCGCTTCCATCTGGTTAACAACCGGGGCCAGGTTCGCTTTTGGCGCTTTGTTCAGGACCTGAACATCGACCGAGCTGGAGAGGCCTTTCGCATCTTTCACCGTCAGACGGAATGCCAGCGTCTGGTTACTGGTCACCGCAGCCACGTTAAAGGACGCTTTTGCTTTGGTGCTGTTGGTGATGGAGACGGTTGGACCGGAAATCTGGGTCCATTTGTAGGTGATCGCATCGCCATCAGGATCGACTGACGACGAACCGTCAAGGTTCACGGTCGCCGGACCGGTCACGGCCACGTCTGATGCAGAGGCAACAGGTGCGTGGTTCGTTACCACAGGATCAACCGGTGCAGAACCGCCGCCGACCAGGCTTTCGTTCATTGCGTTCAGGATATCGCCGTTATCGGAATCAATGGACCAGGCAAACATACCGCCGAGGTTATGATCCAGAACGTATTTCCCTTTCGCCGCGACGGAGCGCGCGTCGTCATACGTCACCAGTTCGCCGGTGGATTTATTGAACAGATACGGCGCTTCAGCGGTGGTATCGTATTTATACTCCCAACCCGCTTTGCCTTTCATCTGGTTGACGATCTGACGATAGTCAACGATGCCATTTTCCCAGGTCCCTTTGATCGCGCCGGTCGCCGTGCCGGTGAACGGATTGTCGCCGGTGTAACCATGCACGCCGGTCCAGCCGCGGCCATACATTGCTGCACCCACAACAATTTTGCCCGGTTGAACGCCCTGTGCCAGCATCGCTTTAATCGCGTTGTCGGTGGTGTACGCCGTGTCAGGTTTAGAGGCAGGCGCATACAGCGCCGTCTGGTGGCCCAGATCGGTATTGCTCCACGCACCGTAGAAGTCGTAGTTCATCAGGAAGATGTAATCCATGTACTGCTGAGCAGTTTTGTAATCCACATCTTCAATTTTGTCCCAACCGGAACCGATAGCAGAGGTCAGCTCATAGCTACGGCCTGTCTCGGTTGACAGCTCGTTCAGCATCTGGCGCAGATCGTGCATCAGTTGGGTGTAGGTTTCTTTATCCACTTTCGGATTGCCGAGCGTCGCATTCTCACCGCCGCCGCCCGGGAATTCCCAGTCGATATCCACGCCGTCGTAGAATTTCCAGGTTTTCAGGAAGTCTTTCACAGAAGCGACAAAGCGGTCACGCAGCACTTTATCGTGCAGCTGATAGAACGGGTCAGACAAGGTCCAGCCGCCAATAGAAGGCAGGATCTTCAGGCCCGGATGCGCTTTTTTCAGCGCCATCATCTGGCCGTAGGTTCCTTTGTAGGGGTCGTCCCAGCCGGTTACGCCTTTCTGAGGCATTTGCAGGGCACCCCATGGATCGTGGATAGCCACGGTGTAATCCGGACGGCCCGCACAGGCGCGTTTGAGGGATTCCAGCGCACCGGTGGATTTGGCGCTGTCGTTGATGCCGTCCCCGCCACACATTGGGATAAAGCCATAAATGATGTGGTTCAGGTTGTCGACCGGGATTTTATCAATCGGGAAGTTACGATCGTAAACGCCCCACTCCGGGAAATAGGCCGCAACCACTTTATCGGTGTGCTGCGCGAAAGCTTTGTTATTTTCCTGCAGGGTGGTGGTCAGCGGTAAAAGATGGCTGCCGTCGGTATCAGCCACGACAATCAACTTACTCGGGCTTTTGGTACAGCCGCTGGCATTACAGAGTTCAACCACTTCCTGATAACGCCCGCCTTTTTTGACTTTGAACGTTGCAGAGCCTGCGGCGCTGCCTGCCCCGGTCCATACGGTCTGACCATCCAGCAATACTTTTGCAGACGTTGGCGCATCGCCGCTCCAGACGTTCCACTCAACCTTCACGTCCGCCCCGTCAGGATGGACTTTGACAAGGTTTTTATAATCCTGCGCGGCCTGATCGACTTCAACAATAGCAAATTTGTCGTTGCCACTGGTAATGGACGGAGTACCTGGTGCCGCTGCAAAAACAGGGCTTGCCGCCGCAGCGACAAATAGCGCCAGATATTTAGGCTTCATAAATTTCATTTCAATTCCTGATAAATTTATTCGGATAGATTAATTACCCATGTCTTCCTTAAAACATGGACTCTATTACACACGTTATGTTTTTGAACATGAATAGCGGTGACCAAAATACATGTGACGTGTTGACGCACTCCATTAATAACACCCAAGCCTAAAATCCATTTAGCTTCTGACGCTCACAATACACGTTGTATTTAACGACGTCTTTATGTTCCCCTATCGAAAAAATTGACGAAAAAACTTGACCTGTTTATTTAAATGATGAAACCAAAGATCTGTGCAATAAATATCACCATACCCGCCACAGCCAGGTAGGGACCAAAAGGAATCGTTTGGATATTTTTACGCAAAGCGGTCAATAATACATACCCGACAATACCGCTTAATGCGGCAATAAATTCTATGGAAGGTAACGCCTGCCAGCCGCACCAGGCGCCAAGCGCCGCGAGCAGCTTGAAATCCCCGTAGCCGAGCCCTTCACGCCCGGTGGTCAGGCGGAATGCCCAGTACACCAGCCAGAGCGAAAGATAGCCTGCTACCGCGCCGTATAAGGCATCGCGCAGGGGTAAGGCGCCATCGACGGTATGGATAAGCAGGCCCACCCAGAGCAGAGGTTGCGTCAGGGCATCGGGCAAAAGCTGGTAGCGCCCGTCAATGATTGCCAGCGGCAGTAAAAAGGCCGCGAATATCCACAGAGAGAGCAGCGTCTGTTCTCCTGGAATACACCACGCGGTAAGCCCAAATAAAAGCGCGGAAAAAAGTTCGATTAAAAAAAGGCCCAGCGGAATCGCGCACCGACAGTGGTGGCAGCGCCCGCCCAGCAGGAGCCAGCTGACCAACGGGATATTTTCCCAGGCGGCAAGCCGGTGCTGACAGGCCGGGCAATGGGAAGCGGGAAAGAGGAGGTTCCCGCTGCTTTCTTCATTGAGCAGTAAAGCCGGAAGGCGCTCTGCCACCACGCCGAGAAAGCTTCCCACGATGGCCCCTAATACCGCACTCGCCGCGGAAAACCCAACCGGATACCCCTCCCGGATCAGGGTGAGCGTGGTCATGCACTCTTCTTCCAGGTGAGCTGGATTTCTGCCTTCACGTCACTCAGGTGATCCACCGGCGTGAGATTCATTTTCTCCAGTCTGACCCCGGACGACATATTAATTTCACGCAGCCAGTTTTTTAATTCATACACATTGACCCGATTCACCACAAATGACAGCACTTGTCCGTCCTGACGGACATCGGTCAGGGTCAAATTAATCTCGTGCGCGCTGTTCTCGACCACGCTGCGCGGATTATTCGTTTTGATCAGTTGCACCTGAAGATGATTTTTGTCTATCTCTTCGCGCATCCAGCTGAAGGTTTCTGTTTGCTGCTTCAGCGTCATTTTGCTGTTGTTAATCATATTATCCAATGGAATGACTCCCGAGTAATACACCATCGCACAACACAGTGCCGCCGCGCCGAATTTAATAATGACTTTTTCCCTGCTGCTGTATTGTTGATAGCGCGCTTTCAATTGACCGATACGTTCTTTCATTTATAAGTTCCATTTATCATTGCGGTATAAGGTGCTTCGCTGGAGACCGGCTGGAGCGAGAAATTGAAATGCTCGCGGGTGCGGGTCATAAATTCCTGCAAGGCCTGCTGGTTTTCTGCACTGACATTAAGCGTTAATGCGCCCCCCGTTTTGTCATATTCCAGCGAGGTGATCTCCAGTGCCGGAATAGCCGCTTTAACCTGTTCCAGCTCCTCGAGTTGCAGAAAGACGCCTTTGGTCTGTTTTCGCATATTCTGACCAAAATGGTATTTGATATTGGTCTGGTGGCGCAGGCTCGGGAAGTGGTGCTGATAGAGCTGTATAATCTCCTGCTGCAGATGGGTTTCCTGCTGAACCAGCATCCAGGCCATGGCGACACGGGGACCCGTCAACAGCCCAAGCGAGAGCAGCGCCATGGCAAGCAGTGCCGCTTTGGTCCCTTTACCGGCCTTGCCGGCACGCGTTTTGAGGCTGAACTCACCGTGCAACAGGTTGATGCGACAGGCCTGCCACTGGGGCTGAATCAGCACCAGCGGGTGCTGCCAGTCATGCTGTTCATCAACCTCCATCCCCTGCGGAACGTCGCCGTAACAGCTCACCGCCCCCTCCCCGCTTTTTGGCATCAGCATCGCCAGCAGGGTCGCGTCCACGTGGCACGCAACGTTCGGGGAAAAACGCAGCCAGTAGTGATCGTCCAGCGCCACCACCGTACTGCCGCCGGGGCTCACCGGCAATAACCACGCATCAGGCAGAACCTGAACGACCCTGAGGCCCGCTTCGGCGAAAAGCGATAACCATTGCCGCAGGCGCGTCGCGTCGATGGCCACGGCGTCAACCTCACGGCCCTTTTTCGCGAGCACGGTCCAGTGCAGATTATCCACGTCGCCGATCAACGTCTCTTCAGCCATCCAGGAAAACGGCGTCGCCTGAGCGGAAAGCCCTTTTTTGGGTAGCGTAAAGTGGCGGAAAATCATCTCACTGGCGGGTAACAGCAGACAGACGTTTCCCGCCAGGGCATGATCGGCAAGCGCCGTCAGGGATGCCACACCGTGCAGGGTGTCAACCTGCTGGCTACCGGATACACACCACCCTATTTTCCCGTCCTCACGGCTGTCAGGACGAATAAAAAGTACCTGTTTCATAGTGTTCGACTTTTGTTATTCAATCATTCGGTAACGACGCTGCCACGTCACGATCTCGCCGGCTTCGGCATTCACCTGCAGCTGGCTTACCGCGCGAAGCGTTAAATCGTCAGTGTTTCCGGTATAGTTCACCCGGAAATAGCGGCTACTGGTGGAGATCAACTCCGCCACCTGCGGCACATCGTCTTTTAACTGTGGGAAGGTCTGTTCCAGCACCTTGCTGAACGCCTCTACGTTTTCCCAGCCCTTCTCCGGACGCGCGTCGATGAGGCGCACGGCATCATCCGCGGTCAGTTTGCCCGGGAAGAGTGCCGCAAGAACGACCGCCTGCTCTGGCTTAATGGTGTTCACATCCACCTTTGTCGCCGCGTCAGGCAGCGCGCAGAGCAGCTTGCTCACGCGAGGCCAGGCCGCGGCCGGAAAGGCCGGAAGCTGCCTGATCTCGGCAAGGGTGCGCATTATCTGGTTCGCCGGTAAACGCGGCGGCTGCACGCTTGCCCAGGCATCACTCTCCTTCGCCTCTTTTACCGTGGTGTCATCGCCATCAAGCGAGTCCACCAGCTGTAAATAGACCTCTTCGGCGGTGCCCGGGTTTAAGCCGCTTTCGGTCAGAATCTGCTCAACGATGCGCTGCTTACGGGGCTTTTCAGGTATCGCCGTACCGGTCTGGTTTGAGGGTTCGTTTTCACGGCTCACCAGGTTATTGACGTTAAAACAGTCCTGCGCGTCTTCGACCTGGCCCACCACCGTATAGTCCTCGCCCTGCGTTTCCAGCGGCTGATGCCATTCCCCTTCCGGGTCGAGGGGGTGGTTTTCCCCGCTCGCGTCGCTTTGCAGCCGATCTTTGATGACCTTCTCCTGCGCCAGCATCGCCCAGCGCAGCTGCTGCTGGCTGACCTGATAATGGGTTTTCTGCAGGTTACGGCTGAACTGCTGGCTGATTTTTGCCGCCAGCGCCGACATCATGACCAGCAGAATCAACACCACCAGCAGAGCGACCCCTTTCTGTTTATCCGTTCTGCTCACGGCTGGCCTCCGGGTGCGGATGGCGCTTCCGCCTGCGGCGGAGGCGTCACCGGTGAGTCTGGCGTCGTCTCTGCCGCGGGTGTTTCAGGGCTTGCATTTTCAGCCGCTGCCGCTGTGGGAATATCGCCCGGCGTTAAAAAGACCCAGCGCCAGGTTTCACCGTTTTTCAGGGTCAGGGTCAGCTCAACGCCGTCAGGCTGACGTTCGGTATCCGTCCAGCCCGTAAGCCAGCCCTGATGATAAAACCGCCATGTCATCGCTTTAACGTCGTCAAGAATGGGCACCTCTTCCGGCTTTGTTCCCGCTGGGCTGTCGATGGTTGGCCAGACGTCACGCCAGACGCGCCCCTCTTCCAGCCGCCAGCGCACCCGTTCCAACTGGATCTGCCCGCTCACGCCGCTTAAGGTCGTCAGTTCAAGCGTGCTGCCATCCTGACGAAAGCGATCCGGCTCGTTACGGGGCGCACGCGCCTGCAGCTGCGAAAAATCACGCTCCATCAGGCTCCAGGTGCGCTGAAGCTGGTTCAGTTTTGCGGCGCTGGCGTCGGTTGCGGAACTGTTGCGCATCGCCCCATCCAGAATTTGCCAGGCCAGCGTGCTGATCACCGCAAAAATAGTCAGCGCAATCATGATCTCCAGCAGGGTGAAACCTTGCTGGCGCTGCACTTTCTTCACTTTGTCTCTCCTGGTGGAATGATCTGCAGGGCAATCACCGGCTGGCTCTCATCGCCTTCGGCATAGACCTGAACCTCATTCGCCCAGCCGTTGTCCGCCGTTTTGACCCGCTGCTTGCGCCAGTTCCAGCTGCGCCCGCCCATGATTTCGCTTCCTTTCTCCTGGGCATCCGGGAAGTCGCTTTTACTCAACTGCGCCTGCGCCAGAAGATTTTCAGCCACCCAGCCCGCCTGTAGCGTGTCGGCCAGCCCGAAGGTAAAGCGCACGTTCAACGAGACGGAGTTCATCAGCGCCAGCGCGGCAGTGGAGAAGATCACCAGCGCCACCATCACCTCCAGCAGCGTCATCCCTTTTTGCTTACCGGTGCATTTAGCCATCGTTCTCTACCTGTACGGGCGAAGCGCCTTGCGACACCACGCGGAAATGATGTTGTTTATCAAAACTTTGTAAGGTCAACGTGAAGCGGCTGATCTCCCCGTCAGGCAGAAAAACGATCTGGGGGTCGGCATCCATCGTGGAGGACAGTCTTTGCGGCGATAGCGACGCGTGCATCTCTTCCGGAAAATGGCCTTTCGTCGTAATTCGACCTGCGGATAACGGCACCCAGTGCCGCTCTCCGTTTGTTTCCTTTAAGGTCAATAATTGAAAGCTGTCCGGTGTAATCACCAGCCCGACGATATTTCCGTCCATAACCGCGCGATCGGAACCATAATCAACAAGGGCTTTTAATTGCTGGCCAAATATATCCGCACCGCTACGTGACGGTATCGTGGAGACCACCATCATGGCGCAACTGGCAAATATCACCAGCGCCAGAATAATTTCCAACAAAGTAAAGCCGCGTTGCTTTTTCATTATTTTGCTTGTTTATCGATTGACCAGTTTGTGATGTCATCGGCAGTATTGGCTTCGCCGTCCGGGCCTGCGGAAAAGATATCCACGGCGCCATGTTCACCCGGGCTCACCAGAATATAGTCACTGCCCCACGGGTCCTGTGGCAGACGGCGAATATAGCCATCCGCGCGGTAACCGTTTGGCACAGGCGCGATCTCAGGTTTGGTGACCAGCGACTGCAGGCCCTGTTCGGTGGTGGGATAACGGTGGTTGTCCAGCTTGTACATATCCAGCGAACCTTCCAGCGCCACAATATCGCTGGTCGCTTTCTGCGCATCCGCTTTCTCTTTATTGCCCATTAAATTAGGCACCACCATACTGGCGAGAACGCCCAGAATAACAATTACCACCATTAATTCGAGCAAGGTGAAGCCCGCCTGGCGTGCCAGGTTTTTATTTTTCATAGCCATGTTAACCTACCATATTATTAAGTTGCAGAAGCGGTTGTAATATCGACATCACGATAAACAGAACAATCGTGGCCATAGAGACCACCAGCGCCGGTTCGAATACCGACAGCGTTAAAGTAATACGATGCTGTAAAGCCGATTCCTGATTTTCTGCGGCGCGATCCATTAAATTTCCTAATTCGCCGCTCTCTTCACCCGAGGCGATCATATACAGCATGGTGGGCGGGAATAATTTCGCCTGTTCCAGCGCAGAATATAATGTCGCCCCCTGACGGACGGTATCCGCCGCCTGCTCCAGCACCTGGCGGGCAAACAGATTTTCAATCCCGTCCATCGCGATATACATGCCCTCCAGCAGCGGCACGCTGCTGGCCTGCAAAATGCTCAGCGTACGGATATAGCGGGCGCTGTTAATGGCGCAGACCAGCTTTTTGATCGGCGAGCCGTTGACCAGCCAGCGATGCCACAGAAAGCGGTTTTTCGCGCTTTTAAGCCAGGTTTTGAAACCAATAAAGCCTCCCGCCAGGCTGCCGGCGATATATATCCCGTAAGCCTGCAGGAAATCACTGACGGCAATCAGCGTCCGGGTGGTGAGCGGCAGTTGCTGCTTCATATGGGTAAACTGCTCTATCACCTGCGGCACGACCGCCACCAGCAGAATGCTGATCACCGCTATCGCCACCACCGTCAGGGTAATGGGATACACCATCGCCTGGGTGAGTTTGCTTTTCATCTTCTGGCGTTGTTCGTTATAGTCCGCCAGTTTCTCCAGCACCTCGCCCAGATGGCCGGTTTTTTCACCCGCCATCACCAGCGTGCAGTAAAGCTTGTCAAAGGTGCGTGGAAACTGGCTAAACGCGTCAAATAACGTGTGACCCTCCACCACCTTTTCACGGATCTCGACCACCATCGCCGCCAGCTTTTTGTCTTCCGTCTGCTTTGAAATGGCCTTAAGCGCGCTTTCCAGCGGCAGCGCGGCGTTGATCAGCGTCGACAGCTGACGGGTAAACATCGACAGCACCGGCGTGGAGAGCTTCGCGCCGGTTTGCGCTTTTCCGGATGCGGCGTTTTCCCGCGTCTCCGTAACGCTCACCGGCATCAGCTTCTGCTCGCGCAGCATCTGGCGAACCTGCTTTTGGCCCTCGGCCTGCAGCGTGCCGCGCTGCGTTTTCCCCGCCGCGTTCGTTGCGGTCCAGGCGTAGAAGGCCATCAGTCGTCTCCTCCCCGTTCCGCCGTCACGCGCATCACCTCTTCCAGCGAGGTGACGCCGCTAATCACCTTCAGCAGACCGTTTTCCCGCAGACTGTAGGCCTGCTTAAACAGCTGCGTTTCAATCGACATCTCGTCTTTATCTTCGTGAATAGCGCGACGCATTGCGCTGTCCACCACCAGGAATTCATGAATGCCGGCACGCCCCTGATAGCCGCTCTGGCGGCAATGTTCGCAGCCCACCGCGCGGTAAATGGCTTTTGGCGGGGCATCCATAAAGCTGAACAGCGCCGTTTCATTGGCATCCAGCGGACTGGTGATTCGGCAGTGGGTACACAGCCGACGCACCAGACGCTGGGCAATGACACCGAGCAACGATGAACCGATTAAAAAGGACTCCAGCCCCATATCGCGTAAACGGGTGATGGCCCCTGCCGCGCTGTTGGTGTGCAGGGTCGACATCACCAGGTGACCGGTGAGCGAGGCCTGCACCGCAATTTGCGCGGTTTCGCCGTCACGGATCTCCCCGATCATTACTACGTCCGGGTCCTGACGCAGGATCGCACGCAGTCCGCGGGCAAAGGTCATGTCCACGCGGGGATTAACCTGCGTTTGCCCGACCCCTTCCAGCTCATACTCAATCGGATCTTCCACGGTCAGAATATTGCGTTCATGACCATTGAGCGCCGACAGGATCGCGTACAGCGTGGTACTTTTCCCGGACCCCGTCGGCCCGGTCACCAGGATAATGCCGTGGGGACGGTCAATCAGCCCTTTTAATTTTTCCAGCTCTTCATCAATTAACCCGAGTTTATTGATGTCCGGCTTGAGGTTGCTTTTATCGAGCAGGCGCATCACCACTCGCTCGCCATACTGCGAGGGAATAGTGGACACACGCACGTCAATCGCCTTGCGGCCAATGCGCAGGGAAATACGGCCATCCTGCGGCAGACGTTTTTCGGCGATATCCAGTTTGGACATCACCTTAATGCGCGAAACCAGCAGCGGCGCGAGTTTACGCGCCGGTTGCAGCACCGGACGTAGCACGCCGTCGACGCGAAAGCGGATGCTCAGCGTGCGCTCAAAGGTTTCGATATGAATATCCGACGCGCCGTCCTTCACCGCTTCACCAAGAATGGCGTTAATCAGACGGATCACCGGAGAGTTTTCGTCGTTATCCAGCAGATCTTCGTTATCCGGAATATCTTCGGTTAACGCCATCAGGTCGATATCCGCATCCATATCGTCAACCATCTGTTGCGATACGCCGCTGCTTTGCTGCCAGATTTTTGCCAGCATCTCCTCAAAGGCTTCTGCCGTCAGGGTCACCGGGGCAAACGATCGCCCCAGCACGCGTCTCATCTCCAGTAGCGCGAAGGCAGGCGCATCGTCACGGACATAAACGGTGTCGTTGTCGTACAGAACGCCGTTATCCTTCGCGTAGCTACTGCTGCATAACTGTTTGCTTAAGTCATCCACGTCACGCCTCCGGTTTACTCTTTAAATGGGTTACGTGAGGCGGTTGCGCTGGTTTTCACCGGTGCGGCGCTGTTGTTCGCCGGGAAAGCGGGCAGTACAGGCGCGTCGTCATTCTCAATGATGCCCAGTTTTTTCTCTTCCATGCGCTGCTGCTGACGCGCGCGGATCTGGTCATATTTTTCTTTTGACGCGGCACTGTAGTTGTCGTCATCTCGCAGCACGGTGGTATGGATAAACACCATCAGGTTACGCTTCGACGTATCCTGCGAGGTGTAGCGGAACAACTGGCCCACCAGCGGAATATCCCCTAATAACGGCACCTTAGAGACGGACTGTTTGTTCACGTTTTCCATCAGACCGCCCAGCACCACGGTCTGCCCGCTGTGCACCATCACTTCGTTATTAATGGTACGGGTATTAAAGGTCGGGCCGAGGCTCGCCTCTTCCGTCGCGCTGTTATCCACGCTGGAGACTTCCTGCTCAATTTTGAGGTGAATCATGTCGCCGTCGTTGATCTGCGGAACAATCTTCAGTTTGGTCCCCACGGTTTTACGCTCCACAGAGTTAAAGACGTTATCCCCGCTGGTCGTCTGCGAACCGGACAGAACCGGCACGTCCTGACCGACGTTAAATGACGCTTCTTTGTTATCCAGCGTCACGACGCTCGGCGTGGAGAGAATGTCGTTTTTGCCGTCGGTTGACAGGGCCGTCATCAGCGCGCCAAAGTCGCCGTTAAAGAAACCGGTCGCCAGGCCCGTAAAGCCCGCGCCTTTCATCACGCCATCTTTTATCTGGCTGACAGGCAGGCCGGTTGAACCAAACTGCACGCCGCCGTGTTTGCTGGTCCACTGCACGCCTAAATCCAGGCCGTTACCGTCCTGCACTTCAGCAATAATCGCTTCTACCAGCACCTGCGGACGGCGGATATCCAGTTTGTCGATCACCTTTTCCAGAGAGTTCATCACGTTAGGCTGGGCGGTGATCACCAGCGAGTTCGTGGACTCGTCTGCGGTAATATTCAGGTCGCTCTGGGCGGTGGGGCTTTTCGCCTTAGCTGCGCCGGGCTTGTCTTTCAGCTGCTCGCCAATGCCGGTGAGCACCGGAACCACCTTAGTGGCGTTGGCATATTTCAGATAGAAGACGCGGGTATTCCCCTCGTTATTCTGCTCACGGTCCAGCTGGCCAATCAGCGCCCGCGTCCGTGCACGGGCATCTTCCGACCCGCTGATCACCAGGCTGTTAGTCTCATCATCCGCCACCACTTTGGTGGCAAGCTGCGGGGCGTTCTGCCCTTTTTGCTCTTCGTTGTTGAGGTTGTTAAGCATGTCCGACAGGGCTTTCGACGAGGCATAATGCAACGGCACAATTTCGCGGCGCTGCATGCCGTCTCTGTCGACGCGCTCAACCAGATCAACCAGACGGTTCACCACCGACGCTTTACCGGTTAACAGCAGCACGTTCGACGGCTCAAAATGCACCACGTTACCAATGCCGGTGGCATCGTTAAGCTGGCGCAGAAGCGGTGCCAGCTCGCGTACCGGGACGTTTTCCATCCGCACGACGCGGGTGATGATCTCATCGCCTTTGCCGGGATTCTTGCTGTCGGCCAGCGGGACGCCCGCGGTGCGCGCCACGCTTGAGCGCACCACTTTCACCATGCCGTTATCCATCGGGATCACCGACAGACCATACAGATCCAGCACGCTTAAGAAGAACTGGTAATACTCGTCTTCGGTCAGCACGTTGTAGGTTCTGACCGAAACCGAACCCTGAACGGAGGGATCGACCAGAATGGTTTTATTTAAATTGCGGCTCACCGTGTCAATAAATTCACGGATATCCGTATTCTTAAAACTGGCGCTAAAGTTAGCTGCAAGCAGCGAACTGGAATATAACGACAATGCGGTCAGCGCCACGCATGCCCATGGAGATTTCTTCATATCTGCACACTTTTAATTGTTTAAAACATTAACCCGGATATTTTCAAGGTGAGCGTGGCGTCTGACGACAACCTCGGCCTCTTTCATTTTCGACCAGTTGGCAATAATATTTTTTGCCTCTTTTGCTTCGGTCATATCGACGGAATTGACTTTCACCACCACATCGCCTTTTTTCAGCCCTGTATGCTGATAAAAGGGCGAGGCATTCCTTGGATTAATGTTGTAGCCTTCCAGCTGCCCTTTTTCGATTAACGGCTTTAACACCAGATAATCATCAAGATGCACATTTTCTGCACCCGCATCTATTGTCGATTTGGTTACCGGAGAGCTTTCAACGCCCCCCTTAAAATAGTCGGGCTTTTTCAGCGCCAGCGTTTGTGTCGCCCCTTCATAATGAACGAGCACGTTGTCTTTATTAATGGCTTCAATCCAGGCGTCGTTAAAACCAACCAGATTCTCGCCCTCGCGATAGCTTTGTTGTCCGCCGGGGGTTTTGATCACCGCAAAGGACAACCACGCATCATCACTGCTGACAATGCCTTCCAGCTCCGCCGCCAGCGGGGTTTTTACCGCCACGGCGGAATGTGTCTGGCGTACCGCCCGGGTAAATAGCGCAAAGGGCTTTTCCGCAGACGCTTTTATTTGTGGTTTTTTATCCGCCACCGCCAGCTTATTTGACACTTTTTTATAATCTTTAACGACGACGTAACCTTGCTGACCGCAAAAAAGGAGCAGCACAAACATCATGCACGGTGTTACCCATCGGGATAGGGAAGAAAATATCATTATTCATCTGGCCTTGAGCATAGCGAAAATAAGCAGCGTCGTGCTGCGCCAATATGTGAGGTAAAGAGTAATAATATTGGCCGCTTGCGCCTATCAGCTTCGCCATTATCTTTCATAAAGAAAAATATTGACGACAGAAAAATCGAATGTTAAGCGTCAGGAACAGGTTATTTTTACCCTGTGCGAAAATTGACCCGCGTCACGGCTTACCTTATTTTTCCTGCCATTGCTATTCACGTAAAGAGACGGTAAGTCGTTATGTATCAGAGCCATTTTAATTTCAACACCCTGCCCTTTAAAAAGGTGACCCGTTCCACTGGTGACTTTTTTGTGCCTTATCATCAGGACGTGTTTAACCTGCTGAAAGAGAAAACCGGGCAGGCGGGGATCGTCGGACTCTTCAGTAACGACACGTACCTGCTCAACCAGTTCAGCGATGCGCTTAAAGGTCCTGCAACGCAGGTGGTCAATGCCTTTCCGAAGCTGAGCGCCAGCAGCCTGCTGTATAAACTCAATCCCACAACCAAAGAGTGCAAAAACCGCCTTCAGGCTGTGGATGCCATCCTTCGTCACTGGCAGGACGAGAAAGTAAAAAGCAAGGTGCTGGTGATCTCCCAAATACAGGCGATGAAAGAGAGTGCTCTGACCGCGCTCGGCATGCTGCTGGCCCGGGCGCAGGAGCGGGACTTTCGCTTGTCGATAGTGCTGATGGGCTCGCCGGATCAGGAAAAGGTTTTGCTGCAACAGTCCGGCCTTGCGGAATATATGCACACCCGCCACACCCTGCGCGCACTGACCTGCCGGGAATATTTGCACTATGTCCAGCAGCAGTGTGAATCCCACGGGGCGGAAATCTCCCCTTTGACGCCAGCCCGCGTGCGTAAAATGCATGCGCTGACCAAAGGGCATATCGGCAAGTTAAACGAGCTGGCCCATCTTTCCCTTTTGGCGGCGTGGACAGAGCGCGCTTCACAGGTCAGCCCGCGCCATTTACGCCTGGCAGCGGGTGAGATCCTGCCCGCCCAAAAGCAGACAAAACGCCTGGCCTTCGCGGGTCTCGTGGCCTCCGTCCTCTTCGCCGCCTGCGGCTGGGCGTTAACGCCCTCCATTAACGCCCATCTGCCGGTTCCGCTGCCTGTTCCGGTGAGCTGGAAACAGCCCGCCGCGAAGCCGCATGCCGCTCTGGCGCCTCAAATAGACAACGAAATGGTCAATCAGCCGGACGCCATGCACCAGCTCTACGTTATGTGGGGGTATGACGCTTCGGCGGAAGAGGCGCTGTGCCAGAACGCGGGCCGGGTCAACCTGATGTGTAAACAGGGCAATGCCCCGGTGTCGACGCTGGTCAATGAGGGCTATCCGTGGATCAGCGAGCTGAAAACGGGTAATCATCTTAACTATGCCGTGGTGGCGCGCGTCGGGGAAAAATCTGTCGATCTGCTGATGAATAACCGCACCTGGCAGGTGAGTCGAAACTGGTTCACTCAGCATGCCACCGGCAATTACACCCAGCTGCACCGCCTGACGCCGGAAGGCAACGATGCCATCACCGCCGCAAGCGACAGCAAAGAGGTGAGCTGGCTCGATCAGCAGCTCAGCATAGCCCTCGCCCAGCCTGAAACCCATTCGCAGAACTGGACCGCTGAAATGATGAAACGCACGCGAGAATTCCAGAAGAAAATGCACTTACACGTGGATGGCCTTCCGGGTGAAGAGACCTTGATGCAGCTGATGCTTGATACGCATACCACACCGAGCGTGCTGCTCCAGGCCTCACGTTCCACCGATATGTCTTCCGTGGAGAAAAAATCATAATGTCCACTATCTGTCTGGCTGCCCAGCGCAGCTTCACCACCGGAGAGGCCGTCTGGTTTTCCTGGCGCCTGCCCAGCCTGAAAAAATGGGCTGGCCACACCCTCGTCTGGATCCTGGGAATATGCGCCGTGCTGCTCGCCGGGCTTTATGCGCACACTTACTGGAACTTGCGTCACCCGATTCAGGTGGTGGAAAAGGTCAGCGTGTCGCAACCGGAAACCCAGCTTTCAGAGATGCATTATGTCTACGTCAGCAAACCGTTCCCGCACCCTGAGCCACATTCGATACCGGCACCCGCTGCTCCGGCAATGCCGCCGATGGAGGATATTCCCGTCAATACTCATGATGCTGACTGGCAGCAGGCCCCCGAGGGCGTAGAGAGGCACGATCGCTCACGCGATACGCTGCCGGGAACAGAATCGCCTGCTGCGCCGGAATTACCGGATCGGCAAGACAACAGCGATCTCAAAGCGCTGTTTATGCATGCCATGCAGGAGCAAGAGAAGGATTATTCGCAGGGAAAAATACCCGCGCCACCGATTGATGAAACGCAGGAAAATACGCGGTCCCCGTTAAGTCAAAAAGGGGACCGGCTGGAGTAGTTAATATTTTTCCGGCAGGTTGGAAAGCGTAATAAGACGTCCTTTCTCAACCACAATATATTGACCTTTTTTCAGGTCAGAGAGAATTTTAATAATGGTACTGCGGGCCAGGTTGGTGTATTCCTGAATATAATCATAAATGTTAATATCACGTTGATGGTGGACAATCAGTTCGTTAATTTCGAGGAGGAATTCACGCACAACCGAATAGGCGCTGCGGGCGACTAAAACATCGTCACGCTTGTTCAGCAGGCAGATGTACCAGGCCAGCACTTTGGTCAGTTCCGGCCACAGGCCGCACTGGGTGATCAGTTTTTCAAACGCCTCTTTTTTGATGGTGCGCACCACGGTATTGGCACGGACCAGGCCGTAAACATGCGATGAGTTATAGAAGATAGCAGACAGGCCAAAAATGCACTGACCCTGAAGCGTGAACATGCACAGTTCATCGGATTCGCGGCGGAATTCAACTTCTCCGCTGATGATAATATGAATACAGTCAGCGTCAGAGGTGGTAATTTTTTGCCATTTCTTTAATGTCCTTTCTTCATAATCTGAGGTTGCAGAAATAATGGCTTCCATTTCGTGTTGCGGACGTAATTTTTTACCGTAGATGCTTAACATTGTTATACCCGTTTAAGATGCTTAATTTTAGATGAGAGTCAGCCGCGGTATTTAACCGAAGGCGAGCGATCAATTATGATGAAATAAAAAACTGAGATAATTTTATTATGCTAGCGATGTTTTGACATTGCTTAGCAAGCTATGGGTGTATAGTAAACTCAGGCCATTTTAAGTCAATTTACTAAAAATGAATTGAGTTTGAACTTAAGATTAATCTCAAGAGGGTTATAACTAAAATTAACCGTATTCGATTGTATTATCGAAGGATTACCCCTGCCCGTATTTTTCTAATAATGCTTCGGCAATGGCCATTGTTTCTATATCAGCAACACCCCGCCAATTACCGGGGCGAAAGTGCATCTGGAACGCCATTATTATCCGTTTATTTTGTGCAGGATTATTCTTTTCTGAAACGTCGTAGCCGTAACGCCCCAGCAGATCGAGCAGGGCCGCTTCGTCCACAGGCTGACTGGGCGGTTGTCCATTCCTGTAAAAGGCCACCCGCGCCGGATCGGGCCAGGCGCCAATCCCCTGCTGCGCCAGTTCGCGCCACGGGAATAACGGACCCGGATCGTCTTTACGCTGCGGGGCAATATCCGCATGCGCGACCACGTTTTGCGGCAGGATGTCGTAACGGGCAATGATATCTTTCGCCAGTGGGATCAGCGCGGCGATTTGTGTCGGCTCAAACGGGTAAAAGATCTTCACGCCGTCCTTTTTTTGCCAGCCCCGGTTTTCCAGCTCAATGCCAATCGAAGTGTCATTTATACGGTTGGTGCCGCGCCAGAAACTGACCCCGGCATGCCAGGCCAGTTCGCTTTCCGGCACCAGCTGCCAGATACGCGGTTTGCCGTCAGGCGCAGGGGGTTTTGCGGGAATAAGGTAGTGTGAACTGACGTTTTTGTCCGTCAGCGTAGCCAGCGAGCGGTCAAAATCATCGGCGGTGTAATGGATAACCAGCACCTTAATGCGTGGATAGGCGGCCTGGGCCTGGTGTCGGGTATCCAGTTCATAGGCCCCTTTATCCACAATCCCGTTGTCAGAAACGCATCCTGCCAGCAGCATTGCCAGCAGGATCGACGAGAGCGCACGCCTCATCGACGGGTTTTCACCGCCGTACCGCTGACGCTGACCATCAGCATGCTGGCGTCTTTCCCCACCGTTTCGTAGTCGATATCAATACCGACCACCGCATCAGCGCCCAACGCTTTCGCCTGCTCGCCCAGCTCTTTAAAGGCAATTTCGCGGGCTTTGCGCAGCTCTTTTTCATACGCGCCAGAACGACCGCCGACAATATCGCGAATCCCGGCAAAGAAATCCCTGAAAATGTTTGCCCCCAGAATCGCTTCCCCGGTCACAACACCGCAGTACTCGGTAATAGGCTGCCCTTCCAGGGTTGGCGTAGTTGAAAACTGCATCCTCTCTCTCCTTATAACGATGCCCTGAATCGTTCACGTTGCAGGACGTCGGCATGTGCGTTCAATACCTTAGTCACAACATTATCGGTTCGTTACGCTATGATTGAAAGGATAGTTAATAAATAAGGAAATCAACATGCGCTTCTCTGCTTTAACGCTTTTAGTGCCTTGCGCGCTGGTGCTCAGCGCGTGCACCACACCGGTCACGCCAGCCTTTAAGGATATTGGAACCCGCAGCGGCCCCTGTATTGAGGGCGGCCCGGATACCGTGGCGCAACAATTCTATGATTATCGTATTCAGCACCGCAGCAATGATATGACCGCCCTGCGCCCTTATCTGAGCGATGGCCTGGCAAAACTGCTGAATGACACGAACCGCGATCCGCAGCATTCTGCCCTGCTGAAATCCGATCCGTTCTCCAGCCGAACCACCCTGCCGGAAACCGCAGAGGTGTCCAGTGCGTCAACCATCCCGAATACGGATGCGCGCAACATTCCCCTGCGCGTGAAACTGACTCAGGGCACCCAAACCTGGCAGGATGAAGTGCTGATGATTCGCGAGGGCCAATGCTGGACCGTGGATGATGTGCGCTACCTTGGCGGCAGCGTTCATGCCCCTGCCGGCACGCTGCGCCAGTCCCTCGAAAACCGTTAAGAAAAACGTTAACCCCGTAAAATGTCCGGCATTTCTGATGGAATGCCGACATTTATACTCGCCCCCTATGCCTTCCGCTATTTTGTGCTATGTTTAAACAGAAATTCGGTTTATATTTAACTTTTAACGCATAAATATTGCATAACTATTCTGTCAACGGTACTATCTGCGGCCTCAATTGCTATAGATTGCCTGGATGAGTAAAGACTGCCCCGATGAGTATTCAACTAAACGGCATTAACTGCTTCTACGGCGCACACCAGGCGCTGTTCGACATCACGCTGAACTGCCCCGAGGGCGAAACGCTGGTTTTGCTTGGCCCAAGCGGTGCAGGTAAAAGCTCTCTTCTGCGTGTCCTCAATCTGCTTGAAATGCCCCGTTCGGGCACGCTGGCCATTGCCGGTAATCATTTCGATTTTGCGAAAACGCCCTCTGATAAAGCGATTCGTGAACTGCGTCAAAATGTGGGGATGGTTTTCCAGCAATACAATCTTTGGCCGCACCTCACCGTGGTACAAAACCTGATTGAAGCGCCGTGCCGCGTGCTCGGTCTGAGCAAAGATCAGGCGATGGCGCGGGCCGAAAAGCTGCTGGAGCGTCTGCGTCTGAAACCCTATAGCGATCGCTATCCTCTGCACCTGTCCGGTGGTCAGCAGCAACGTGTGGCGATTGCTCGTGCGCTGATGATGGAGCCTGCGGTTCTGCTGTTTGACGAACCCACCGCCGCGCTGGACCCGGAAATTACCGCCCAGATCGTCAGCATTATTCGCGAACTGGCTGAAACCAACATTACGCAGGTTATCGTGACCCACGAAGTGGAAGTGGCGCGCAAAACTGCCAGCCGCGTGGTGTACATGGAAAACGGCTATATCGTAGAGCAAGGCGATGCGCGCTGCTTTATCGATCCGCAAACCGACGCGTTTAAAAACTATTTATCTCACTGATGTGTTAGGGAAAAAGACAATGAAAAAAGTATTGATCGCCGCGCTGCTCGCTAGCATCAGCCTTTCCGCTACCGCAGCACAAACCATTCGTTTCGCGACGGAAGCCTCTTATCCTCCGTTCGAATCTATCGATGCCAACAACAAAATTGTCGGCTTTGATGTCGATCTGGCCAACGCCCTGTGTAAAGAGATCGACGCGACCTGTACCTTCAGCAATCAGGCGTTTGACAGCCTGATCCCAAGCCTGAAATTCCGCCGCATCGATGCGGTCATGGCCGGTATGGACATTACCCCTGAGCGTGAAAAACAGGTGCTGTTCACTACGCCTTACTATGATAACTCCGCGCTGTTCATTGGTCAGAAAGGCAAATTTGCTTCTGTCGACCTGCTGAAAGGCAAAAAAGTGGGCGTGCAGAACGGCACCACGCACCAGAAATTCATCATGGATAAACATCCGGAAATCACTACCGTACCTTACGACAGCTACCAGAATGCGAAGCTGGATCTGCAAAACGGCCGTATTGACGCCGTGTTTGGGGATACCGCCGTGGTAACCGAATGGCTGAAAGCCAACGACAAGCTGGCGGCTGTGGGCGATAAAGTCACCGATAAAGATTACTTCGGTACCGGTCTGGGCATCGCGGTTCGTCAGGGCAACACTGAGCTGCAGCAGAAATTCAACGCTGCGCTGGAAAAAGTGAAGAAAGACGGGACCTACCAGACTATCTACGCTAAATGGTTCCAGAAGTAAGATCTGATGAACGAAATTTTTCCTTTAGCAAGCGCCGCCGGGATGACCGTCGGCCTTGCCGTTTGTGCCCTGATTATCGGGCTGGCGCTGGCCATGGTCTTCGCGGTATGGGAGTCAGTAAAATGGCGCCCTATCGCCTGGCTCGGCTCAGCGCTGGTGACGGTGTTGCGTGGACTGCCTGAAATTCTGGTGGTTCTGTTTATCTATTTTGGCTCGTCTCAGTTGCTGCTCACGCTGTCGGATGGCTTTACGCTTAATCTTGGGTTTGTCCAGATTCCGGTGCAGATGCAGATTGAGAACTTTGACGTTAGCCCGTTCCTGTGCGGCGTGATTGCCCTCTCTCTGCTCTATTCTGCCTACGCCTCGCAAACGCTGCGCGGTGCGTTAAAAGCCGTGCCCGCGGGCCAGTGGGAATCGGGCCAGGCGCTGGGCATGAAAAAGAGCGCGATCTTCTTCCGCCTGGTGATGCCGCAAATGTGGCGTCATGCCCTGCCGGGCTTAGGTAATCAGTGGCTGGTGCTGTTAAAAGATACCGCGCTGGTCAGCCTGATTAGCGTAAATGATTTAATGCTGCAAACCAAAAGCATTGCCACCCGCACCCAGGAACCCTTTACCTGGTATATCGTGGCGGCGGCCATCTACCTGGTGATCACGTTGCTGAGCCAATACATCCTCAAACGTATTGACCTGCGCGCAACGCGTTTTGAACGGAGACCGGGCTGATGCTTGAGTATTTACCTGAATTAATGAAAGGGCTGCACACCAGCCTGACGCTCACCGTGGCGTCAATTGTGGTGGCCCTGATTCTGGCCCTGTTCTTCACCATCGTCCTGACGCTGAAAACACCGGTGCTGGTCTGGGTGGTGCGCGCCTATATCACCCTGTTTACCGGCACCCCGCTGCTGGTGCAGATCTTCCTGATTTACTACGGGCCGGGCCAGTTCCCCTCTTTGCAGGAGTATCCGGTTGTCTGGCATTTGCTGTCAGAACCCTGGCTCTGTGCGCTTATCGCCCTCTCGCTGAACAGCGCCGCGTATACCACGCAGCTGTTTTACGGCGCGATTCGCGCCATTCCCGAAGGCCAGTGGCAATCCTGTGGCGCACTGGGGATGAGCAAGAAAGATACCCTGGCGATCCTTCTGCCTTACGCCTTTAAGCGCGCGCTGTCGTCCTATTCCAACGAAGTGGTGCTGGTTTTCAAGAGCACCTCTCTGGCCTACACCATCACGCTGATGGAGGTGATGGGGCACGGACAGCTGCTGTACGGACGCACCTATGATGTGATGGTCTTCGGTGCGGCGGGGCTGGTATATCTGGTGGTAAACGGTCTGCTGACGCTGATGATGCGCCTGATCGAGCGTAAAGCCTTAGCCTTCGAGCGCAGAAACTAGCCCGTAGCCTTTTCGCTTTACATAACGACTTAAGTGCATAACTGCATAACATCAGAGCGGATAACCTTTTGGGTTGTCCGCTTTTTTTTATGCCTGAAATAATATTTAATCATTTTTATTGAATATAAATTCAATAAGTGGCATTGTTATTTCCATACCGCAGACACGGTGCATAAGACAGATTGACAGACGGGAGCATTACCATGAAAAAGTTAGTTCTGGCCGCATTACTCGCCACATTCGCTGCAGGCGCCACGGCCGCAGACAAAATCAGTTTCGGCGTTTCAGCCACCTATCCGCCGTTTGAATCGCTGGATGCCAGCAATCAGATCGTCGGGTTTGATATCGATCTGGCCAAAGCGCTCTGCAAACAGATGCAGGCCGACTGCACCTTTACCAACCATGCGTTTGACAGCCTGATCCCGTCCCTCAAATTCAAAAAATACGATGCGGTGATTTCGGGTATGGATATTACCCCGGAGCGCAGCAAGCAGGTGACGTTCAGCGACCCGTACTACGCGAACTCAGCGGTGGTCATTGCCAAAAAAGATGCCTACAAAACCTTCGCCGATTTGAAAGGCAAACGTATCGGCATGGAAAACGGCACCACGCACCAGAAATACCTGCAGGACAAACATCCTGAAGTGAAAACCGTGGCATACGACAGCTACCAGAATGCGATTATCGACCTGAAAAACGGCCGTATTGATGGCGTGTTTGGTGATACCGCCGTGGTGAACGAGTGGCTGAAAACCAACCCGCAGCTGGGCACCGCAACGGAAAAAGTGACCGATCCGCAGTATTTCGGTACGGGCCTCGGCATCGCTGTACGTCCGGATAATAAAGCCCTGGTGGAAAAACTGAACGGCGCGCTGAAAGCGATTAAAGCTGACGGTACGTACCAGAAAATCAGCGACCAGTGGTTCCCGCAGTAACGTTTTGAGTACGTAGCCGGGCAGCATAACGCCGCCCGGCACTCTTTTATAACGGCACAAAGAAGCGAAAACGCGCCCCGCTCACCGAATCCATCAGCCTGATCCCGCCACCGTGCAGTTCCAGCATCCGTTTGACGATCAATAGCCCCAGCCCGCCGCGATTCTCCCGCGATGCCTGAGGAGAGAGTGCAGAAGGCCGCATAAACAGCCCGTCGCGCAGCGTACTATCCACCCCCACTCCGCTATCGGCGACCTCGACCTGCAGCTGTTCGTTCTCCTGCCACACTGCCAGCCGAATCTCGCCGCCGGCCGGCGTATGACGGATGGCATTATCCAGCAGATTGGTCACCACCCGCTCAATCATCGACACATCCGCGTTCAGCAACGGCAAACGGCCCGGCACGTCAATATGCAGCTGTAACTCACGCGTGCGCGCCGTCAGCTCAAACTTCTGCGCCACGTCCGAAATCAGCTCTCCCATGGCAAAACGTTCGCGCTGGGGTTTGATGCCGCCGTGCTCAAGGCGCGCCAGCTCAAACAGCTGCTGCGAAAGATGACGCACTTTTTGTCCCTGCCGTAGCGCGGTGGCAAGGTACTGCTTATGCTCCTGCGGCGTTAAGGTGGCAGACTTCAGCGACAGCGTCTCCAGATAGCCCAGCAGAGAGGTCAGCGGCGTGCGTAAATCATGTGAAATATTGGCGATAAACTCCCGGCGCTGGCGATCGCTGTCGGCAAGCTGGTCCCACTGAGAGGTTATTTTGCGCGCCAGCTCGATAAACGTATTGCGCAGGATCGCCACTTCGTCGTTCACCGCCGGCTCCAGCGGCTCTGCCGCCAGCTGTTTGATGGCGCTGATGCTGTCCTGCTCAAGACCTGTCACCTCGCGCGTCAGGCGTTTAACCGGGCGCGTTACCCAGTACCAGACCACCAGCCCCGCCAGCAGGCCAAACAGCGCCACCAGTAGCAACGACCACAGCACCGTGCTCCAGAGCGCTTTATGCCAGGCCATGGCCGCCAGCGCGTTAGACTCCTCGCCCTGAAGGATAATGTAGAGATAGCCTTTCAGTTCGCCATCCTGGCGCAGGGGCGTGGCGCTAAAGACTTTCTTATTCTGACTGCGCGGATCGTCACCCAACACCGGGATCGCCGTGCCGCTCAGGAAGGTCTGAATCGGCACCAGATCGATTTTTTGCCGCTGAATATGGCCCGGCGGCGCGGCATCCGCCAGAACATCACCGTCCGGGGAGATCACGTACAGCTCAACGCTCGGGTTAAAGGTCATCAGGCGGTCAAACAGGGGCTTCAGCGCACGGCGATCGACGCTGCCCTGCGCATTCAGAATCGGCTCGCGCTGCACAATCTGCTGCGCCAGGCCGCCGGAGAGCCGCTGCACCATGGCATTTCCGTACTGCATACTGCTGTAGAGCTGTACGACGCAGGCGACCGTCGCGCAGAGCATCATCAACAGGATAAAGAGCACCGTCAGGCGCTGGCCCAGGCTAAAGCGTCGCATCATGATGTAGCTCCGCAAATTTGTAGCCTTTGCCCCAGACGGTACGAATAATCTCCGGCTCGGCGGCGTCTTTCTCAATCTTGATACGCAGGCGGTTAATGTGGGTGTTAACGGTGTGCTCATAGCCTTCGTGCTGATAGCCCCACACCTGCTCCAGCAGCGCCAGGCGAGAGAAAACTTCACCCGGATGGCGGGCAAAAAAGTAGAGTAATTCGAATTCACGCGGAGTGAGATCGACCTCCTGACCCTGCAAACGCACGGTGCGCGCCAGCGGATCGAGCGTCAGGCCATGCGCCTGGATCTGCCCGGCGGTTTGCGCCTGCCCCATCGCCTGCTGGCGGCGGAACAGCGCTTTGATCCGCGCGATCAGTTCCTGCACCGAAAAGGGTTTAGCCAGATAATCATCGGCGCCGGTTTCAAGCCCGGTAATCCGGTCCGTTTCACTGCTGCGGGCGCTGATGATGATAATCGGCAGGTAGCGGGTCATCTGGCGAATTCGACGGCAGATTTCCAGGCCATCAACGTTAGGCAGCATCAGATCGAGGATCACCGCGTCCCAGGGTTGTTTTTCAAGAAGGTGTAATGCGTTGGCCCCATCGGGTTCATGGGTTATGGCGTAGCCTTCATCTTCAAGGTTAAGACGCAGGAGCGCCGCGATATCGTGGTCATCTTCCACCAGCAGGATCTGCTTCATCGGTAAGCCTTCATTCAATTCTTATGCCTTAAGCTTACCTGATTTCCCCCCGGGGAAGAGTTCACATTTTGTTGAACATTGTGCGATAGACGCGCCGGGTGGCGGCTGCGTCTGACCCGGCCTGAGACGGAAGAGTGTTATCGGTTAAGGGTTTTTGACCAGTAACGTCAGCACTTCATAATGCGCGGTATGCGGGAACATATCAAAAAGCTGCACGCGCGCAATGCGGTAACCCGGCAGGCGGGCAATGTCTTTCGCCATCGTCCGGGCGTTGCAGCTGGAATAGACGATATACGCTGGCGCCATCTGGCTCAGGTAATCACACAGGGCATCACCAATACCCCGACGCGGCGGGTTCACCAGCACCAGCTCCGGCACGTTGTCCTGTCCGGTTGCAAACTGTGTGGAGTCCAGCGCCTGAAAATGGAGCTGGGTTAAGCCCAGTTCTGCGGCGGATTGCTTCGCGCAGGCGATCGCTTCCGGCGAAATTTCGATGCCCGTCAGGGTCATGTCGGGCGTCGCGCAGTGCAGCCCAAATCCCCCGACGCCGCAGAAGAGATCCCACATGTGCCTGACCGGAAGCTGACGTACCCAGTCGCGGGCCGTGGCGTACAGCTGGCTGGCGACTGCCGGGTTAGTCTGGAAGAAACTTTGCGGACGGATCCACAGTGGCACATCATTGAATTTTTCGGCCAGCGCCTGGTGTTCGGTGAAAAAGATCTCTTTCTCCCCTTCCAGAATCGCCATATGAACCGGTTGAATATTGGCGGTCACCACCGTCAACTGCGGCAACTGCTGCATAAGCCACGGCAGCGCAGCACGCAGCTGTTCCACCTTCGCTTCTGAACGCAGCACGAAACGCAGCATCATGCCTCCGTTGCGCTGGCTTTCGGTCAGCAGAATGAACTTCAGCTCGCCGCGTTTGCGCTCGACGTTATATGGCGTCAGCCCTGCACGGGCGATAAAAGGTTTCAGTGCGGCAAAGACCGGCGCGAACGAGGCAGGATAAAGCGGGCAATCCGTCAAATCTTCCGGCGTACCGTCGCGATGCAGCATGCCCAACAGCGGTTTTTCAACGCTGCCGCTGACCACCATTTTGGCTTTATTGCGAAAGCCCTGCTCGGGCCCGCTGACGGGTGCGCCCCACTCGCCCACGGTATGTTCCGCCAGCAGATGCTGCAGATCGCGCATTTTGGCGGCGAGTTGTTGGGTGACCGGCTGTTCTATCCACTGACAGGAGCGGCAGCGACCGGCGTCATAGAGTGCGCACTGCATAGGAAAACCTTAAAAATAGCGGGGCTGCGATTATACACATTATTGCAGCTGGAAAAACCGTCGGCTGGAAGCAGGCAAATACAGCAGGCACAGGACCAGCATATCCGGCAGTTTTTGCATCATCAGCGAGTGAAAAATCTCTCGTTTTGACTCACCCGGAATGCTGAATAGCTCGGGATAACCGTAACCCAGCGACGCGGCCCACAGATAGACGGTGGCGATAACCTGGGTCAGCAGATAGCCCCATCGCGCCCAGTTGCGCCCTTTCACCAGCGAAAACGCGCAAAGGATTTCGATAAACACCAGCATCAGGCTGCTAAAAAAGACCAGCGTGAGCGTCCATGTCTGCACGCTGCGATGAATAAAGTCGCCCAGCCCCCGCATGCCCAGCGTGTTGAAAATCATCAACAGATCGAGGCAGCGAATCATAATAATGGCGAGCGCCGCCACCTGCACCAGCGCAGGGACGTTCAGTCGGGCATGCGAATAACGTGATTTAGTCAAGAATCCCAATGTTTTGCTTCCCTGAAAAACAGTGCCGCGACAGGCGCGGCACTCCACTGGAAATTTTAAATGCTTCAGCCGCGTCTTGCACGCTGGATATCACGTACGCGCTGCTTTTCAGCCCTTGCCATCAGATACCAGGCGATAAAGCCGATGACTCCAACGACACCCAGGATAATCGACGCCAGGGCGTTGATCTCAGGGTTCACCCCCATGCGCACGCTGGAGAAGACCAGCATCGGCAGCGTTGTTGCCCCCGGTCCGGAGACAAAGCTGGCGATAACCAGATCGTCAAGCGACAGGGTAAACGCCAGCAGCCAGCCGGAGATCACCGCAGGCATAATCATCGGCAAGGTGATGATGAAAAAGACCTTCAGCGGCGTAGCGCCTAGATCCATCGCGGCTTCTTCGATGGAGTGGTCCAGTTCGCGCAGACGAGACGAGATCACCACCGCGACATACGCGGTACAGAAGGTGACGTGCGCCAGCCAGATGGTCAGCATACCGCGATCGGCAGGCCAGCCAATGGCGTGCGCCAGCGCAACGAACAGCAACAGCAGAGACAGACCGGTGATGACATCGGGCATGACCAGCGGGGCCGTAATCATAAAAGCAAACCCCGTCGACCCACGGAAGCGGCCAAAACGCACCATCACCAGCGCGGCGATCGTCCCCAGAATACAGGCCATTGTCGCCGCACAGGCAGCAATGGTCAGACTCAGGCCTACCGCACTCATCATCGCATCATCGTGGAACAGTTCGCTGTACCAGCGCGTTGACCAGCCAGCCCACACTGTCACCAGTTTTGAACTGTTAAAGGAGTAGATAACCAGCATCAACATGGGGGCGTAGAGGAAGGTGAAGCCCATCACCAGGATCAGGATCCGCCACGGGGAACGCACGACCGGTAAGTTGTTCATCCGTGATCTCCCATCTGTTTTTGCTGATGTTTATGGAACCACATGATCGGCACGATCAACAGCAGCAACATGACGATGGCCACCGCCGATGCCACCGGCCAGTCGCGGTTATTAAAGAACTCCTGCCACAGCACGCGCCCAATCATGATGCTGTCCGGGCCGCCAAGCAGCTCGGGGATGACAAACTCCCCCACTGCCGGAATAAAGACCAGCATCGATCCGGCGATAATGCCCCCTTTGGTCAGGGGAACAATCACGCTAAAGAAGGTCTTCAGCGGACGCGCGCCCAGATCCAGCGACGCCTCGACCAGAGAGTAATCAATACGCGTCAGGGCGGTGTAAATCGGCAGCACCATAAACGGGAGATAGGCGTACACGATGCCGATATAGACCGCGAGGTTGGTGTGCAGGATGGTGAGCGGCTGATCGATAACGCCGAGCCACAGCAAAACGTTATTCAGCACCCCGTTGTTTTTCAGAATCCCCATCCAGGCATACACGCGGATCAGGAATGAGGTCCAGGAGGGCAGAATCACCAGCAGCAGCAGTATATTGCGCGTGGAGGGTTTGCTGTGCGCCACCGCCCAGGCGAGCGGATAGCCCATTGCCAGGCAGCAAAGCGTCGAGATCCCTGCCACCTGCAACGACTGCAAATAGGCTTCGAAATAGAGCGGATCGTCCGTCAGCTGCAGGAAGTTACCCAGGTTGAGGGTCAGCGTCAGCTGCCCGTCCGCCCAGTCCAGCAGGTTGGTATAAGGCGGGATGGCCCGCGCCATTTCCGCCAGGCTGATTTTGAAGACAATCAGAAACGGCAGCAGGAACAGCAGAATCAGCCAGACGTATGGCAGGGCAATCACCAGCTTGCGCCCGTGCGCCATCTTCATACGCGTAAGCCAGTGGTTCAGCCCGCCCGATTTTCGCACGGCGGACGTGGGTTCAAGCATGTTCATCGCCGCTCCTTATACCGTTAGCACGACGCAACTGTCCGCATCCCAGCACAGACTCACTTCATCGCCCCAGGTGGGCAGCCCCTTCCGGTAGCGATGTTCATTTTGCAGCTGAGCGCTGATCATCTGGCCACTTTTCAGGCGGACGTGATAAATGGAGAGATCGCCCAGATAGGCGATATGGACCACTTCGCCGACGGCAAAATTATAGCCATCAGCAGGCGGCTCATCGCAGAGCATGATTTTTTCAGGGCGCAGTGCCACATAGACTGGCACGTTGTCCACCACCGAGGCATCCGGGTCGACCTTCAGGGGATGCACCAGACCCGGCGATTCAATAACCAGCCCGTCATCCTGACGCTCTTTTAACAGGCCTTCGAACACGTTAACCGAGCCGATAAACTCGGCGCTGTAGCGGGTAGTCGGGTGTTCGTAGATCTCTTCGGGCTCGCCGATCTGCACGAACTTCCCGCGATTCATGATCGCAATACGCCCGGCCATCGTCATGGCTTCTTCCTGATCGTGGGTCACCATCACGCAGGTCGCCCCCACACGCTCCAGAATATCCACCACTTCCAGCTGCATACGGTCGCGCAGTTTTTTATCCAGCGCGCCCATCGGTTCATCCAGCAGCAGCAGTTTTGGACGCTTCGCCAGACTGCGGGCCAGCGCCACGCGCTGGCGTTGTCCGCCAGAGAGCTGGTGCGGTTTACGCTTCGCGAACTCCTGCATATGTACCAGGCTCAGCATCTCGGCCACGCGGGCGGTGATTTCCGCCTTTGGCAGCTTGTCCTGCTTCAGGCCAAAAGCGATATTCTGCTCGACCGTCATATGCGGAAAGAGCGCGTAAGACTGGAACATCATATTGATCGGGCGCTGGTACGGCGGCACGCTGGAGAGGTCGACACCGTCCAGCACGATTTGCCCGGCGGTAGGTTGTTCAAATCCTGCCAGCATACGGAGCAGCGTCGATTTACCGCAGCCGGATGCTCCCAGGAGCGCAAAAATCTCACCTTTATAAATCGTCAGGCTGACATCATCCACGGCGTGCTGCCCGTCGAAGGATTTGGTCAGGTTGCGGATTTCGAGCAGCGGCGTTAACGCTTTACCGACTTTCGCCTGCGGGCGGGGGATCGCATCATTCACGGGGTGTTCTCCGGCAGAAATCAAAACGGGTGCAAACGCACCATTCGGGTGCGCATCGCCGGGCCGTTTTCATGCGCCCGGCTGACGGGTTTGGTCGGCCCGGCAAGCAATAGCGCCCCGGGCCACGGTCTCAAACGCCGTTATTTGCCGCTTTTCACCTTGGTCCACGCACGGGTACGCACGCGGTCAATTTTTGGATCCTGAACTTTCAGGGTGAACAGTTTGGCGAACACATCCGCTGGCGGATAGATTGCCGGGTTACTGCGAATCTCTTCGCTGACCAGCGGGACAGAAGCCTTGTTGCCGTTCGCGTAGTAAACGTGGTCGCTGATATGGGAGATCACATCCGGACGCATCAGGTAGTTGAGGAACTGATAGGCTTCGTCTTTGTTTTTGGCATCAGCGGGCATCGCAAAGACGTCGAAGAAGGCCAGCGCCCCCTCTTTCGGAATGAAGTAGGACACATTCACGCCATTTTTCGCCTCTTTCGCGCGATTCGCCGCCTGCCAGACATCGCCCGCCCAGCCGATCGCGACGCAGATATCGCCGTTTGCCAGGTCGTTAATGTACTGAGAAGAGTGGAAGTAGCGAATATTAGGACGCAGCTTCAGCAGCAGATCGGTCGCCGGGCCTGTGTAGTCGCTGGCCTGGCTGCTGTTAGGATCTTTACCCAGATAGTTAAGCACGGTGGCGAAAATCTCTTCCGGTGCGTCGAGGAACGACACGCCGCAGCTTTTCAGCTTCTCAAGGTTTTCCGGCTTCAGCACCACATCCCAGCTATCGAGTTTGACATCATTACCCAGCACAGCTTTTACTTTATCAACGTTATAGCCGATGCCGGTGGTCGCCCACAGGTAAGGCATGGCGTATTTGTTATCCGGATCGTGTTTGGCGACGAGCTTTAACACCTCTGGATCCAGATCTTTCCAGTTCGGTAATTTGCTTTTATCCAGCGGCTGGAACACCCCTGCCGTCAGCTGGCGTTCAAGGAAGCTTGCGGACGGCACCACCAGGTCAAAGCCCGTGCTGCCTGCCATCAGTTTCCCTTCCAGAACTTCGTTGGAATCGAACACGTCATAGACGACTTTAATACCGGTCTCTTTTTCGAAATTCGCCACCGTATCGGGTGCAATATAGTCAGACCAGTTATAAACATGCAGCGTTTTTTGTTCCGCAGCGAGCGTGCCGGCAGAGACAGCCATCAGAGCACCCGCAACCAGACCCGATAACCATTTTTTATTCAAGGCGATCATATCTTTATTCCTTCTGAAAGCTCGTTCCCAAACGAACTAATGTATGCGTTGGAAGATATGCAAGAATCGTGCATATTTTGTCGCTCTGCCTGACGCAGAAGAAAAAACCGTTGGCGGTTTCCGCTCGCTTTTTTAAGCTTCGCAAGAATAACTGTAGCCTCTGTCTGCTGCTATAGCTCTGCTTAAAAAACGCCTTTTATCAATTTTTTAAGCAAGAAGCGGCGACGTGATAAGGCAGATTGGCGCATGGAGTGGTGAAAAACGCTTTAAAGCGAGGCTAAAGGCAGCATAAACGCGGGAATTATGCAGTCGCGATGGCAGCGACTGCGTAGTAATGGAAAGGAATCAGTGCAGAAATTGCTCAGGTGAATCACTATTCTCTTGTTCACCCTCTGCGGTATACAGAAGTTGGTGCGCGCTGGCTTCCAGCATCACCATTGACGTCTGCTCTTCGCTCTGGCGCATAAACCAGGCAAACTGCTTAAACGACAGCCCTGCCCCGGCGCATAAAGACTGGCAAACCACCAGCTTTGGCAGATTATCATCCTGTATGTCGAGAAACGCTTTCACCGTCAAAGAACTGGCATTGATCGCCGAGAGGTCGGACGCCAGCGCCAGCAGCGCGGACGGTTTCACTTCAGCTAACGCAGAGAACAGGATCACGTCATTAATCAGATCGATTTTGGCATCAAATACGCCATCGAAATTTTGCATATGCGGCAGATGCAGCGCCTTGCAGGAATCACACTCAAAAAAGGTGATGCCTGCTTCATCAAGCCACTTTCGCATCGTGTCCAGAGTCGGAACGATCTGTAAATCCATATCCATTGCTGTGCAGCCTCTTCATATCAACGTTACTTAGTTTACGCAAAAAGCGCGTGGCAATCTCGTTAGCCGCCCGTTTTCAGGCAGAATTCTGGGGTGGCCTGGCGTTCAATCCAGGCGATCATTTTGCCTGCGATATCGATGCCCGTCGTCTTTTCGATGCCTTCAAGACCCGGAGAGGCGTTCACTTCCATCACCAGCGGCCCGCGATGGGCCCGCAGAATATCCACCCCTGCAATATCCAGCCCCAGCGTTTGCGCCGCTTTGATCGCAATTTCGCGTTCGCGTTCGGTGATCGCGGCGATTCTGGCAAGACCGCCACGGTGCAGGTTCGAGCGGAAATCGCCATTTTTAGCCTGGCGTTCAATGGCGGCGACCACTTCATCACCGACCACCAGACAGCGAATATCGCAGCCTTTCGCTTCTTCAATGTATTCCTGCACCAGGATGTGGGCGTTAAGCCCGCGAAAGGCATCGATGACGCTTTCCGCCGCCTGACGGGTTTCCGCCAGCACCACACCAATGCCCTGGGTCCCTTCCACCAGCTTAACCACCAGCGGAGCGCCGCCGACCATGTCAATCAGATCGCTGGTGTCATCAGGCGAATGGGCAATCCCGGTGATCGGCAGATCTATCCCCTGTCGGGCGAGCAGTTGCAGGGAGCGCAGCTTGTCGCGTGCGCGGGTAATCGCAACTGATTCATTGAGCGGGTAGCTTCCCAGCATTTCGAACTGTCGCAACGCTGCCGTCCCATAAAAGGTAATTTGCGAACCAATGCGGGGGATCACGGCATCGAAGTGCGGCAGATGGCGTCCTTTATAGTGAATGGACGACGCGGCCGGGCTGATGTTCATGTAGCACGATAGCGGATCGAGCACCTCGATCTGATGGCCGCGCTTATGTGCCGCCTCGAGCAGGCGCTTACAAGAATAGAGCGTTCCATCCCGGGACAATATGGCAATTTTCACCCTGCACCTCTCAAGACTTGATAAAAGCCTGCGTATCATACACGCAGGCAGGCACAGGAAAAATGGGCTATCGCGTCGCCCAGCCCTGTTTATGCAAATAGTCGAGAATAAACGGGCGATTTTCTTTCACGATGGTGCGTCGGATGTGATCGCTCCAGGTATCACGACGATTGTTGCTGTCGCGCGTCATGTAGTAGTGCGCCAGCTCTTCGTCATAGTGCGCCAGCACGTCTGGATCGACAGGCTGATAGTGGTTTTCATGTACCAGCATCGCCGACGGCAGACGCGGTTTTACGTCCGGATTATCAGCTGGCCAGCCGAGGCACAGACCAAACAGAGGAAGCACATGTTTTGGCAACTCCAGCAGCTCGGTGACGGCCTCGATATTATTGCGCAGTCCCCCAATATACACGCCGCCCAGCCCCAGTGACTCAGCGGCAGTAAAGGCGTTTTGCGCCATCAGGGCGGTATCAACCACGCCCAGCAGGAGTTGCTCTGCCAGGCCAAGCTGCGCGTCAGGGCAGATTTGCAGGTGGCGATTAAAGTCGGCGCAGAACACCCAGAATTCCGGCGCCTGAGCGACATGCTTTTGTCCGCCTGTCAGGGTCACCAGCTTCTCGCGCATCGCCTTATCGGTGATGCGAATAATAGAAGTGCACTGTAAAAAACTGGAGCTGGAAGTCCCCCTGGCTCCGTCGATAATCGCCTCACGCTGAGCGTCCGTTATGGGCTCGTCAGTGAAATGGCGAATCGAGCGATGTGAACGTAACAGGTCAATGGTAGGCGTCATTTGGTCTCTCTTTACTTGGGCTATACACGTAATGGCAGCCAGTATAGGCAAAGAAATCGCGGATGTAATTGGCGAAACATAGCCAACAGGTATTAATGCGACAGGTAAAACCTGCTTTTCATGAGCAGGCGTTATCGTGCACTATAGGCGTTATTCGCCGTCTGGCTGACGTTTCAGGAGAGAAATATGTTTGCAGTAATTTTTGGACGCCCGGGATGCCCTTTTTGCGTACGCGCTAAAGAACTGGCAGAAAAACTGACCGCTGAGCGTGATGACTTTAACTTCCGTTATGTGGATATCCACGCGGAAGGGATCAGCAAAGCTGACCTGGAAAAAACCGTGGGTAAACCGGTTGAAACCGTTCCGCAGATTTTCCTCGATCAGAAACACATTGGCGGCTGCACCGATTTTGAAGCCTACGCCAAAGAAAATCTGGGCCTTTTTGCCGCTCAGTAATGTCATGACGCCCTCGAATGAGGGCGTTTTTATTTGTGCCGGCGGCGGTAGTGAACGAGGCTTCGCGCAAACAGAAAACAGAGCGCGCCCAGCGCACACCAGAACACCCCGCTCAGTAACCATGCCAGCTCTTGCCAGAAGGTCCGGGACGTCACGAACAGCAGACGCATCACCAACAGGCACAAGGGAGCGGCGAGCATTGCGCCAATCAGCGGTTTAACCACTTCCCCCCCGCGAGAGACAAAGCTTGCCACGGCACCAGGCAGTATAAAGAACAGCAGACCCAGTTCCGGACGACCCGCCGAGCGAAACGCCCCGGTCATATCAAACTTGAGCGAGACACAAACGACGATAAACAGTAAAAAACAGCAGGCCACGCCTGCCCAGTTTCGTTTGATGTTCAAAAATCCTCCTGATCCTTCTCTATCGAATACACACTCGTCCAGTGGACGCCCAGTCAGATAAAGCCGCGTGGCAATCCTTGCCAAACCCCGCATACGATAATGCGATAATGAGTAGCCGTTGATATGTAATACGATTAAACTAGCTGCCTGCTATTGTTTTATGGAATTCAATCAGAGGGTAAGAAATGATGACATCCTCTTTCTCATTCCAAAACAGTAGCCCAAATAGTCCGTTCATTCAACAACTTACTGGTAAACAAGAAGTTAGCCTCCGTGAATATAAACGTCGCAGACTTGTTAAATGGGAATTACATCCTGTTATTATTTGTGGTACTGGCATTGGGCCTTTGTCTTGGCAAATTGCGCCTGGGTTCAGTTCAACTTGGTAATTCTATTGGCGTTTTAGTCGTCTCATTATTATTAGGTCAGCAGCATTTCAGCATTAACACGGATGCGCTCAACTTAGGTTTTATGCTGTTTATTTTTTGCGTGGGCGTGGAAGCGGGGCCGAACTTTTTTTCGATTTTCTTCCGTGACGGCAAAAATTATCTGATGCTGGCGCTGGTGATGGTCGGCAGTGCGATGTTGCTGGCCTTAGGCCTGGGCAAAATGTTTGGCTGGGATATCGGGTTAACGGCGGGGATGCTTGCAGGCTCGATGACCTCTACGCCGGTATTGGTTGGCGCCGGAGACACCTTACGCCACTCCGGTATGGAGGGCAGCCAGCTCTCCCTGGCGCTGGACCATCTGAGCCTGGGTTATGCCCTGACCTACCTGATTGGGCTGGTAAGCTTAATCGTCGGCGCACGCTATCTGCCAAAGTTGCAGCATCAGGATTTACAGACCAGCGCCCAGCAAATCGCCCGTGAGCGCGGGCTGGATACCGATTCAAAACGTAAAGTCTATTTACCGGTCATTCGCGCTTATCGCGTGGGCCAGGAGCTGGTCGCCTGGGCCGATGGCAAGAACCTGCGCGAGCTGGGGATCTATCGCCAGACCGGCTGCTATATCGAGCGTATTCGCCGTAACGGCATTCTGGCGAACCCCGACGGCGACGCGGTGCTGCAGATGGGCGATGATATCGCCCTGGTCGGCTACCCGGATGCGCATGCCCGTCTTGACCCGAGCTTCCGTAACGGGAAAGAGGTTTTCGACCGCGACCTGCTCGACATGCGTATCGTGACTGAAGAGATTGTGGTGAAAAACCATAACGCCGTGGGCCGCCGTCTGGCTCAGCTGAAGCTGACCGATCACGGCTGTTTCCTCAACCGCGTGATCCGCAGCCAGATTGAGATGCCTATCGACGATAACGTGGTACTCAATAAAGGCGACGTGTTACAGGTGAGCGGTGATGCCCGCCGCGTGAAAACCGTGGCCGACCGTATCGGCTTTATCTCTATCCACAGCCAGGTCACCGACCTGCTCGCCTTCTGCGCCTTCTTTATTGTCGGCCTGATGATCGGCATGATCACCTTCCAGTTCAGTAACTTTAGCTTTGGTATTGGTAACGCCGCCGGGCTGCTGTTCGCCGGGATCATGCTCGGCTTCCTGCGCGCCAACCACCCGACGTTCGGCTATATCCCGCAAGGGGCGCTGAACATGGTGAAAGAGTTTGGCCTGATGGTCTTTATGGCGGGCGTGGGCCTGAGCGCGGGCAGCGGCATCGGACACAGCCTGGGCGCGGTGGGATGGCAGATGCTGGTCGCCGGTCTGGTTGTCAGCCTGGTCCCCGTGGTGATTTGTTTCCTGTTCGGCGCTTACGTTTTGCGCATGAACCGCGCCTTGCTGTTCGGCGCCATGATGGGTGCGCGCACCTGCGCCCCCGCCATGGAAATCATCAGCGATACGGCCCGCAGCAACATCCCGGCGCTGGGCTACGCGGGCACCTACGCTATCGCCAACGTCCTGCTGACGCTCGCCGGTACGCTGATTATCATCATCTGGCCCGGACTCGGATAACGCCTGCACTGCGCACAGTCGAAATTATTTTCGCTTTGCGCAGAACTTTTCTCGCAGGGTGCAGTCATAACTATTGCCACTGCTTTTCTTTGATGTCCCCCAATTTGTGGAGCCCATCAACCCCGCCGTTTTGGTTCAAGGTTGATGGGTTTTTTGTTGCCTGTTAGATTACTCTCGATAAAATAATCACTTACTAGCCCTATCGCCCTGCAATGGCGACAAAGTGGCGACAGAGAGCGAGAAAGAGCGTGTCCTTATCATTTAGTGACTCAGTAACAATCGTTGGAATCATTGTAGGAATTTTGAGTATTGTTTTGGGGCTGCCCACACTTTTAACATTAATCCCACAGTGGAAAGAGGCAAAAAGATTACGTAGGGAAAGATATGCACAAATTCTAAAAGGTAAAAGTTGGAATAACCTTGGAGTTAACCATGGATTTCCTGAGCCATCGCTGGACATACGAATTAACACCGTAGATAACGCAGGTAGACTTGAAGGTGAGATTATCAACTGCCAAAGTCATGTTATGGATTTAGATAAAATAACATTCCATATCATTGGTAAGCTAACCGATAAAGGAACTGCATCAATAACGCTATGCACTGCTATCGGATGGCGTCAAGTACCAGTAGGAGTTGCAAAATTACGTTATCGCGAAAAAGATGACACTCTAGATTTCTTCTATCTGCATGATCATAAATTCAATCCAACCATGTCATGGGAACTCAGCCTTCCTCGGTTTACTACCTACGGACTAGTTGGCTGCTGATTTTTTGCAAACGGTTCATGCTAGTAAGAACCAAAAAGAGTAACTGACTGCATATCCCATTCGCTGAATTAAAGCAGTAAAAACCCGCCAGCGGCGGGTCAGAGTCAGTAAGCAAATTGTTCCTGCATACCTTTGGGGTGAGGTGGTGCGGCGCTAATTTTTTGCGGACGGCATACAGAACGGACAAACGTTTCATGCGTCACGAACGTATGCCCGAATTCGATATTGGTGCACTGGTTTTATCGTTCTTTGGTTTCACTGGAAACCTGAAAGCTACTGCGTGTATGCGCGGCCTGACCGCACATCGGACAATTCATCATTTCGTTCAGCCCTCACTTTTAACCAGTTCGCAATAATGATACATCATTGTTCTCAATCTTGAACTAATCATTCAATTTCGAACTCATCAACTTTCACTTCGAGATCCAGACTGGTGGTAAATCCACTGTCCGGGTTCACCGTATGCGTCAGCGTGGTGATGGTCCACTCCGCATCATCAATCGGCTGCTTAAAGCCCCTGACCCTTAACGGCATTTCGGTGTAGAGATCGGCCCGGACTTCTGCGAGCTGCAGGGAGAACGATGCTACCCCGCGCTGCAGGCGCTACCACTGCATCTTTGCCGCCCGTTCCGCGTTGCCCCGGTTGGCATAGGTCCGGCTCAGGACCAGCATTTTTTCATCGGTACCTACCAGATAATCACCCTGCTTTTCCTCCGGCGCTTTGGGCGCGGCGGTTTTCTTGCAGCGTCGCTTCACCTTCGTCGTCTCTTTCTTCTTCGGTTCACGGGTATGCAGCCAGCTGGCAATCACGCCGGTATACGCACCACGGTCATCCACCACGATCCCGTTGGAACTCATCGCCCCGCCGCCCTGGGTGACTGCGCCGTTGATCACCACCTCGCTGTTGATGCTCGTGTTGTCGGCCTCCACCACAAACTCCGAGGTTTTGAGGGTGATATTTTCCGCCGCCTCGATCACCATGGATTTGATACCTTTGACATGCCAGCGCCCGGTGGCGGGTTCGTACTCAAACCAGCCGCCGTCCGGGTACTGCGTCACGCAGCCGTCCACGGAATCCGACGGCGGTGAAAACTCGCTGGAATAAATAGCGGGCAGTGCAAATGCCGTTTCGAGATTACCGCCCATGCTCAGGACCACCACCTGCTCATCCAGCGACGGGCACCACCATGTGCGCGCACCACCGGCACGCAGCGTAAGCCAGTTAATCCAGTTGGTTTCAAGTTCGCCCACCTTTACCCGGCACAACCAGTTTTTCCGGTCCACTTCGGTCACGGTGCCGGTGCGGATCAGGTTGGAGATAAGGCGCATGATTTCTGTGAGTTGTGCGTTCATATGGAAATCATTGCCTAAAGGTAGCTAAGGTGATATTAAAGATATATGTATGGTCACCCACACAAGATGAGCATCTAATATTTTTGGAAGGACACTTATGAGCTGTTTAGCGCAATTACCCCAGGAACAAAAAAAATCATTGTTGTCTTCTGTTTTCTCTAAGAGTTATTTTTTATGGATTGGCTCCGGGTTTTCTTATAACTTTGGATATCCAACATGGGGAAAGGTTCTGGAGGATGTTTCAGATAAAATAAAATACCCCCTTGAGTTAAATGTTACTCAGCCATTACGTGCCGCTGAATTACTTTTAAGCTATGCATTAAGTGAATCAGACATTGATGAATACGAGTTCAACTCTTTAGTTGCAAAATCAATCACCGACTTAAAATCAAAACATAAAGAGCCTCGATGGCTGAAAAGATTCAAACTTTTCTCACCAAATACGATTGTGACAACTAATTGGGATGAAGTCTTAGAAGAAATCTTCGATCACATGCCTAATAAAATAATTCGAAAAGATCCTTATCCTAAAGTTTCATCCAGAGGTAGGAATATATTTAAAATACATGGTGATGTAGGAAAGCCTAACTCCATAGTTATAACCCAAAGCCAATATTTTTCATTTCAACGTGAAGATACTTACTTAAGCCGTAAGATCTATACTCTATTCTCCGAGATGTCCCCAATCTTTATCGGTTATAGTCTCACCGATCCAAATATCGGTTTTTTATATGAAGAAGCTCTTGCTCACCTACACGGGAACAATCCGCCAGCATTCATGGTCATACATCCTGATGCTGATGAAAAGACCTTTGAAGAAACAAAATATCTTTTTAAATCCAAGAATATACACCTTATTAAAGCAAGTATCGAAGAATTCTTAGCTGACCTAGCTTCCGAGTTCCAAGACTTTAAGGACTCTCCTCAGCGCTTTAATTTAGAATACGAAAACATTCTACCTAAACTACACCCTATAATGAAAGTAGTAACTAAAGGTAAACGTTTCAAAAAAACTGAGCTTGAAGGTAACTTTCCGCAAAAGGATGCAAGCAACGCTTTGGTAAAAGCTATCATCGATATTTTAAAGAAACCCATACTATATATTCAATTCGGAGGGGAGTTGCTTTCACCTGACAACATCATTCCTTACCGTGAGTTTGATGCCTTAGTTGATGTTGTCATAGTCTTATGCAATAAGCACGGGTACCCTAACGAATTGAGTCGATCAGAATTTCATACTGCCGTAGTAAATATGTGCATTGATACAAATGGAGTTTGGGATTTCAACCACGCTGCAATGCCTTTTGCAAATATAATAAGAATAAGCCCAGAAAAAGGTACGAAAAACTTTGATAGAAAAATGAGGCATGTCATTGGCATTATGCGCTGGTCTTCTCCATCAAACATAGGTACATGTTGGGCCACATGGGAAACATTTAAAAACACGCAAAAATGGCTCAATAAAAATGAAGTCGACGGTTTAATTTCGACCTTAGAGAAAGACAAGGAATTTATGTATGAACCAAGAGATAAAATGTGGCTAAAGGTTTTAAAAACATGCCCTAACGCCACGAAAAGTCATATTGCTAGAATTGATAAACTAATAAATACAGCACCTAAGTAATCATTTAACAACTAAACCTGCAATAATTTCAGGAAAATAGTTTTTGCCAGATCATTGGTTTCTGAGTTCAATCCCAGCAACCGCCGCTCAGCATATCGTACCACTGGCCCACTACGGCTTACGCGATCACGTAAGCCGTAATGATGCACCCGCGCAATACGCTGCACCTTCCCTGCAAACTGCACGCTGGCAGAATCCACGCTGGCGGCAGTTTTCAGGTATTTAGTGGTGCGCAGCTTCGCAAACATCTGCCGTTTGATACGCCCCTTTTTAGTCCGCGCAGTGACCTTTCGCGGCTCGTATCCGCTGCCGTCAGGGTTGCGCTGCAGCCGGATATTGTTCTGCTGATTCCGGCGCAACTCTTGTGCCAGTTCCCGCATCATGCGCTGACGTGCGGCAGGCTCCAGATTCGCCAGTAGAGCCGCCAGCCACTTGTCCACCTTATGCAAATTATCCACGTTTCACCGTCCACATTTCTTCTGGCTCGTCGGGTTCCGGCTCAGCCTCAACTGTTGAAATACCGCCGTCTGTGTTGACCAGCACGCGCTCCGTCAGTTGAAGGTTCAGGCTGATATCACACACGTCGTTGCGCAGAATATCCACCTCAAAGGTAAGCAGTTTTTCACGCAGGTCCGGGTTGTTGATGGCGTCCGTTTGATTGGCTTTCAGCCACAGCAGCACCGGGGCCATCAGCAGGTTCTGGTCGCCGCTGAAATCCTCGATCACCACGTTCAGGGTGTAGCGGTATCCCCATGACATGGACCGCGCGCCGGTTGCCACCAGGGAACCGTTATCCACGAAAAGATGCAGCTTGTCCGGGTTATCGCGCACATAGGGTACCGCCTTATTCAGGGCGCTGCGTAAGGACTACGGCTTGTTCACTGTTTCGCTCCTGGCACGCCACTATCGTGTCCACTTTGTCAGCACAGACCGCCCATGCGGCCTCGGTATCATCCAGTATCGCGTTCAGGTCGCCGTAAGTGCGCGGCGCTGATGGGTTCAGGCTGCACGGCGTCACTCTGGGACAGCCATTGACGGTAAGCTGCACCTCCGGCGAGGGCCGTACGCTCCCGCAGCCGGATAATGTCAGCAGGCAAAGGAGTGTCAGCCCAGCGGCGTAAATCGTCGTTCTCACGTTTTAACTCCTCGATCCGGTGCTGGCGGTTACGCAGCAGCGCGGCTGACCGACGCCGCACAGAACCAGGAGGATGTGAACAATATCCGCCAAGCCATGAAAAGCGCCAAAGGTCCGGGCAACTTCCGCAACCTATTTATGTACTCGCCTAATGGCAAAAAGGACGGGATTCAGATCATCCCGCTGTCAGAGGTAGCGGCTAAAGATGAATTTCTGAACATCAAGAATGTGAGCCGGGACGACATGATGGCAGCGCACCGCGTTCCGCCTCAGATGATGAGGATCATGCCGAGTAATGTTGGGAGGTTTGGGGATGTAGAGAAGGCGGCTAATGTGTTTGTAAGAAATGAATTAATCCCACTACAAAAAGATTTGGGGAATTAAACAACTGGCTAGATAGTGACATCATTTCTTTCAACGAGTATAAAATAAATTAATATTGAGGCGCGCAAAGCGCCTCTTCTACGTTTATAGTAGCTTGATAACACCCGCGTCATTTATATCAATAGTCATTCTAATAGCATCCCTTTCGAAATAAGAATCGATTTCGCCCTGTTCTAATGATTCTATTGATACCTCGAAGAATATATTCAAATCTCCATAAAACTCTAACCGCGCATTCTCAGTCACATCACACATGCCCTCACCATTCATGCTCCAACACTCGGCAGTTCTTTCCTTATCCCTCTCAATTTTTAGGACCTCACCATAGTCTGTTACATATGAGATACCCGCATCCATTTGAAATGAAATTTTCGCTGCAAAATGCTGGTCAGAAATTTTATGTACACGACTGATGGTTATATTTTCAATTTGACTAAAATCATCAACCTCAGCATCAACATGGCAGATCCAGTCAGCTATTAATTCTCTACCTTCTAATGGCTCGACGTAGATACTTTCAAAGTAACCCGGTTTAGCTTGCAACAACCGTTGCATTGCCTGAGAGTAAGCTTGAGAGGAAACAAAAGATGTTACATCTAAGTTCTCGATAGAAGATTTGATATCAGGCAACTCAAATAAATCCTGCAAACTATCTAGTATAACGAAATCTTCATTACGCAATAAGGACTTTTTAAAAACACCATCTTTTATTATAATTACCAATCGTCCCAAAGAGCTATGTAATTCCGTAATACTCAGATTAATAAAGGCATCGGGTAAGTCCCCTCTTTCTTTCTTCGATCTAAAAACCCCTCCACCGACAAAATAATTTTCAAAAACAGGGGTAGTATACTCGTCTTTCAAAGGAAGAATGTTTACTTTGTTTTCATTTATCCATTTTTGCATGACACCATCGACTCTGCTTTTAATGTCAGTCGATAGCTCATCAATATTTATCTTAATCCCTTCCACTTCATGAGATAATGTTTTTTCTGTAGCTCTTATATCTCTATCCATGCTTTTTAATATACTAGATGCTTTTGAAAGAGATTCAGTAATCCCATCTGTTTTTTTTGTAGAAAATTCTTTAATTACTAATTCTGGAATATGAAGATTAACGATGCCATTATTTACCAGTCGGTTAACAACCCCCATACCAGCTGAGTTAAGCCCTTCCTCATGTAAAATATTAGTATCTAACACCACGTTATACATATAACCCTCTATTCATAATAATAAACTGGATGAAATAATAATTGATTTACGCATTATAGCTGTTAACGATTTCTTGGCTATAAATTGCTTCAATTCTGATAGTAAATGCCTGAGCCCGCGCTCGTATCCCGCCACGCCTGCCCGCTTTATCTAGTGGTTTTCATGCACCGCATGAACCGAGGAATAGCCCGCCAACACTGCTGGGTATGCGTATTACAGATCCAATTGTGATCATGCAAAACCATGCGCAAAAATGCACATTTTGTGCGGAACTTCCTAGCCCAACTAGCCGCAGGTCACACCGACGCCCAAGAATCTCAAGGAATTGATAAGCAATCTAGCCTGAGAGAAATTAAAAGTGATCCTTATCAACCACTTACTGATGTGATTAAATCATAATCTCAAATCTCACCTTTAGTCATTAAGGAAAAACATGGAAGCGAATGATCCGGGAAAGCTGATATGGCATGTTGCCTGTGATGAATCAGGTATAGATGGTCAGCGATTTTATGGATTTGGCAGCCTATGGATGAAGTATCAGAGGCGTGGAGACTTCGTGCGCATCATTCGTGAGCTAAGGGAAAAGCACAGTTGTAATGATGAGATTAAATGGCAAAAAGCTAGTTCAAAGCGCAATGCAGCCTTCTATCATGATTTACTAGAGACCTTCTTTAAACACAAATGGTTGGCCTTTCATTGCATCATTGTTGAAAAATCTAAGGTTGAAAAATCCTTTCATGGCGGTGATTACGATCTTGCTATGCGCAAGCATTTTGGCAAATTGATTGAAACCAAAATCGGAAACGTCATCAAGGCTCACCCGAACCGAGAGTGTGAGTTTCGAGTTGAGGTTGACCCTCTACCTTCTCGCTATAAAAAAGCCGATGAAGAGTTCGAAGTAATCACAAATCACACCTTAGCGAGGAAATTTGGACGAAAAGATATTATCAAGAGTGTTGTAACAAAAGACTCAAAGTCTTCAGAACACATTCAAATAGCCGATTTTTTGTTAGGTGCAGTGATGTGTGCTTATCAAGGCAAAGCTACATCAGAAATAAAACTTGCCGTCTCAGATAGGGTTGCATCGTATCTAGGCTGGGACTCACTAAAGTATGATACGTGGCCGTCAGAACGGAAGTTCAATATTTGGCTTTTCTTTGATAGATCGAAAGGTCCGAGAGATATTATGACTAGAGATGTGAATCTGACTTATGAATTACCTAAGCCTAAAAAGTAGAGCCGACCTCACAGCCGGCACGGTTGGAGTTCCAGTCAAACGACGAAGTTACCAACTAGGCGGTATCAGCTTTCGGGGGGCCGCCTCTATCTCCCCAAAATCGTAAATTCAGTCCGTAAAGAATAACGTCTAAAAGTGTTAAGCACAACAAAATGTATAAAAATCCAGCTATAACACACAGTTATTTAAGATGCTGCTTAGAGGGAGATAGCTAATGCGTACTCTCGTCCTGCCCAACTCGGTATTCATTCAAACTGGTAACTAGATCGCTCGTCAGCTCCGACAGCCACGAAATCGCCACCTCCTTGTCATCATTGCTACATTCTGAGCTGGCAACCAGCCGGGCCATAAGTTCTATCCGTTGCAGTGCAAGTGACTCCATAAACAAATCGTTCACAACTCCCTCCTAATATTACTGTTTTATATACAGCGCATCATATGATTTTAAAGCTGAAATAGTTTTTTACTTAGCTAACTCTTTGATTAATAGATATGCCATTTCTTTGAGCTGTCAGTAACACTGACCCCATTTGTCATCCTCTTGGAGTCGCTCATTACGATAGAACAGGCGCAGCTCCGCATCGAGCTGCAGCCGTTGGTGTTCCGTGATTTCCTGTTTGTAGCCTTTTCGGCGCTTCGGTTTAACCAGCCGCAGCCTTGCCGTCAGCTCACGAAGTTCTTTTTTGCTCATGTTTTTGAAGTCCGGCAGCGCTGCAGGTTCTTCGCTGCCCGGTAGTTCGTCCCCTGTTTGGTACGTTTTTTCAACAGGGGGCAATTATTGCAACGAGTCCAAGAGGCGCGAGCGCCCTGGTCGGCTGTCGCCTCCTGAACATCAATAACATTACGAACCATTTTCCACTTAATCGCGTGCATGCAAATCCGGCCATCAGCAATCGGGGATCAGATGCTGTAGATGAGGATGCCCTGCTCGCTTTGATCGTTTAAATCGCCGGAGTACCGGACCACGCTGGCGCGAAGCAGTGGACCTCACGCGCTCTCAGGACACTATATATCGAATAACGTTCGTCAGGACTAAAGGCAAAATAACCGCAGTATTTCAATCACAAAGAGTTTCACGAGGAAATCATTGCCCTGACGGCTTCAAGTTCTTTACTGACTGCTACTTCCAGTTTCTATCTGTGATGGAGAAAATCTCGAACGTACTTCCACGCGAACAGCTTACCCACGTCCTACGCCATACATTTGCAGCACACTTTATGATGTCTGGCGCGAACATCCTTTCGCCCCAGGAAATTCTGGGCCATCACAATATAATAATGACCATGCGCTATGCCCACCTGGCACCTGATCACTTGGAATCGGCACTGCGCTTGAACCCCTTGGCAACCATGGTTTAATCTTCCTTAGATGTTGCTTACGTGCGCGCATGACATTAGCGGAATATCATTAGAACGGTCTTGATTATCAGGGAGTATGATTGTGAATGAGCTACATAAACAGGGGGTTGAGCTTCGTACCAAAGCAAAAGAACTGGCTCTTTCTGCTTTGGCAAAGCACCCAGATGGACGCAGAGATGGTAAGGGAGTTAAGCAAGCAGAGGTATTTCGTCTCTGCGGTCTCGACTGGGGAGATTACCCTAAAGCTCCAAGTACGCAGCAACAATACTGGGTAGTAGCCCTTCTCCGCGAACTTGAGTCAGAAGGAACTGTGGAGCAAGTCGAAGAGAAAGGCCCATGGCGTTTAAAATAAGTCTCGATGAGCTAAGTGGCGGCAGCGGTTGGCATTGCAACTAATCGCCACTCCTCACCACCAACTTAACTCATTGATAATCCAGCAAGCCGCTGTTTGCACTAACACATTTACATAAATGGGTTTTTTGTTGCCTGAAATTCATCCTTCTCTCTACCACTCACGGACAACACCCACGCATTGCGTTAACCATAAACTCTGCTTGTTGAAAATCTGGTCACCTGCATGATTATCCCATTACGGATATGCAGTAGGCAGAACAGATTTCATGTGCCACAACCGGAACTTTGTGATTATCAAAATCAGCGGCTGGTTACGCTGTCTTTTTCCTCAGTAGTCGCACTACAGGCAGTAAGAGTTTTTGGGTAAAGTGTGCAACAACATCACGGGACAATAAAAGGGTCAACGACAGTGCCAGCAAGATAAACGTAAGAACCTGAGCAATAATATGGCTACTTACAAAAGTAAGATGGGGCCAAATTAAATATTTGACGACCAATCCATGCCATAAGTAAATATATAAAGACTGCTTACCAAAGCACCGTAACCAGCTAAACCCCGAAGCAACTACACACACGCTCGCAATAGCGAGTGCAGTCAATACAAAGTAAAGTAATCGCGTGCTGATAATGTCTGATAAACTCATTCCCGTTGCGGCAAGGGGAATGCTACCGTAAAGAGCAACGAGGTTTAGACGATCCGCTATGACATAGCAAAAAATCAGAAATGGCATTGCCATTAAAAGACTGGCAGGTGGTGCGGTAAAAGACTGATTACCCTGTGTTTTCTTATAAAGCACACAACCCGCAATATAAAATGGCATAAATACAAAGGTTCTCGACGCATTTAACATGAAACCATTATAGGAGAAAGCAGAAGCGGTAATAGCAATTATCACTGTAAAAAGAACAGGATACTTCAACTTCATAATCGCAGGTGAGATCATGCGCATGAATATCAGGCTGGCTAAAAACCACAATATCCAGTTTGGCGCAATACCCTTAACATAATTCGATACTTCATCATTCTGAATGTAGAACGCTAGCTCATAAATACTATTAAAAACTATAAATGGCACGATTAATTGAACAGTTATCTTACCGGGATTAAAATGTTCTCCACCTTTAGAAAGGTATCCCGATAAAAATAAAAAAGCCGGCATATGAAAAATGTATATGAAAGCATAAAACTTATACAGGTAGGGCTGAGGGCCTGTCAGAGGTTCCACTACATGTCCCAGAACTGCAAGGAGAATAAGCAAACCTTTAATATTATCGATATGGGTGTTACGGTAAACGTGTTGCCCTGGCATCCTTACGCTTCCTGAAAGAATATGTTATATCGTTGACAATGATGAAGCATAGGTCATTTTGTCCAGTCTGCTCCTGATGCTTAAGTGATCCAACTGTACCACAACTCATGCGTATGCAGCCGCTCCTCGTACGACTCCTTTACGACTTCACTCACGATACCTTAAAGCAATTTTCTTTTCAGGTCAGACATAATTCATGAAGCCTCAGCACTCTTCATTGTCTCGTTGAATACCCGCAATTCGCCATACCATTCGCACGATCTCATCGCGCGTCAGCGGCTGCCTGTCGGTGACAAAATGCAGCGTCATGCCTTCGATAAAAGCATCCAGCGCCCGGGTGGTGACGGGGTCGAACCACTGTTCAAGCGTGGTCTGGCTGGTCTTCATCCAGTCCTGCATAACGGTTTTTAAAGCCGTACTGCGATTCATCGAGGCATAAAGCTGATACATCAGCTCCATGTTGCGCGGGGTTGTCACTTCTGAACTGTAAATCAGGGTCGCGATGGCTTCACAGGCCATCTCCGGGTCGGAGACACCCGCGAAGTAATCACGATACTGGCAGGACATTTGCTGCGTGAACCAGACGAACGCCTCCTCCAGCAGGGATTCCATGCCGTCAAAATAATAGGTCATGGAGCCCAGCGGTACCCCGGCGCAGGTGGCGATTTTGCGGTGCGTCACCGCGTTGATACCGTGCTCTGCAATGGTATCCAGCGTCGCCTGAAGTATCCTCTCCCGCCGTTGCGGATCGTTCGGTCGTCTGTTCATAAAATCCTCAGCTCATTTGTGTACAAATGTACACAAACTTGCTAGTGTTGTCGCTATTATTGTTCTTCTGGTGTTTCCCTGATGACGTTGACCGCTTCTCGTAAGGCCCTGCAGCTGCGTATGTGGGCGCTCTTTATGTTCTTCTTTATTCCCGGGCTGTTAATGGCCTCCTGGGCTACGCGTACGCCCGCGATCCGCGATATTTTATCGGTCTCGACCGCCGAGATGGGCATTGTGCTGTTTGGCCTGTCGATAGGATCGATGAGCGGGATTTTGTGCTCTGCCTGGCTGGTAAAGCGCTTTGGCACACGGAAAGTGATCCGCACCACCATGTGCTGTGCGGTGTTTGGCATGCTGATTTTAAGCCTGGCCTTATGGCTGGCTTCGCCAGTGATCTTTGCGCTCGGGCTGACGGTGTTTGGCGGAAGCTTTGGCGCGGCAGAAGTGGCGATCAACGTTGAAGGCGCGGCGGTTGAAAAAGAGATGAACAAAACCGTTCTGCCTATGATGCACGGCTTTTACAGCCTCGGCACCCTGGCGGGCGCAGGCGTAGGGATGGCGCTGACTGCGTTAGGCCTGGCCGCGAATCTGCATATTTTACTGGCGGCGCTGGTCTGTATCATTCCTGTCTTAACCGGCATTCGTGCGATACCGGATGGCACGGGTAAAAACACGGCGGAAGAGCACACCACCGCCGAGAAGGGGCTGCCCTTCTATCGCGATATGCAGCTGATGCTGATTGGCGTGGTCGTGCTGGCGATGGCCTTCGCAGAAGGCTCGGCCAACGACTGGCTGCCGCTGCTCATGGTTGATGGACATGGTTTTAGTCCAACATCCGGCTCGCTTATCTACGCGGGCTTTACGCTGGGTATGACGGTAGGCCGCTTTACCGGCGGCTGGTTTATCGACCGATATAGCCGCGTGGCGGTCGTGCGCGCCAGCGCCCTGCTGGGCGGACTGGGCATCGCGATGATTATCTTCATCGATGTGGACTGGATTGCCGGTGTCTCGGTTATCCTCTGGGGCCTGGGCGCATCCCTTGGTTTCCCGCTGACGATATCGGCCGCAGGCGATACGGGCCCGGATGCCCCAACGCGCGTCAGCGTCGTCGCCACAACGGGCTACCTCGCCTTCCTGGTCGGCCCGCCTCTGCTCGGGTTCCTGGGGGAACATTACGGCTTACGCAGCGCCATGCTGGTGGTATTAGGGCTGATTATTATTGCCGCTCTGGTGGCCAAAGCCGTGGCCAAACCGGAAGGGAAACATTCAACCATGGAGAAGGGATATGAGCGTTAAATTAATCGCCGTTGATATGGATGGCACCTTCCTGAGCGATGAAAAAACCTATCATCGGGAACGCTTTCTGGAACAGTACGCCCGCATGAAAGCCCAGGGGATCCGTTTTGTGGTCGCCAGCGGGAACCAGTATTACCAGCTGATCTCATTTTTCCCGGAGATCGCTCATGAAATCGCGTTCGTGGCGGAAAACGGTGGATGGGTGGTCAACGCCGGGGAAGATGTCTTTAACGGGGAACTGACCCAGGCGCAATTTGATACCGTGGCACGCTTTCTCTGCGCCCTGCCCGGCGTCGAAGTGATTGCCTGCGGTAAAAGCAGCGCCTACACGCTTAAAGCGTATGATGACGCATTAAAAATCATGGCGGCAAAATATTATCACCGTCTGGAAATGGTGGAGAGCTTCGACCACCTCAACGATATTTTCTTTAAATTTGGGCTGAACCTGCCGGATGACGCTATTCCGGAAGTCCAGGCGTTAATCCATGCTGAGCTCGGCGACATCATGGTGCCCGTCACAACGGGTCACGGTAATATTGATTTGATTATACCGGGCGTGCATAAGGCGAACGGCTTGCGCATTTTGCAGCAGCGCTGGGGCATTGAGGACAGTGAAGTCGTTGCCTTTGGCGACAGCGGTAACGATGTGGAGATGCTCCGTCAGGCGGGCTTTAGCTTTGCCATGGCGAATGCGAAACCCCCTATTAAAGCAGCAGCCCGTTTTGAAGCCCCGCACAATAATCAGGGGGGCGTTCTGGACGTGATTGAGAAAGTGCTAAATAAAGAGCCGCCGTTTCGCTGAGCGTATATGGCCCGGTCGCACCGGGCCTGACCGTTACTGAAGCGCACTGCCGACACGTTTGTCACGCAGGAAAATCACCATTAATCCTACCCACAGCACGCCATTGATCAGATTAAACAGGCTGAACAAACCGTTACCGCCGAACGCGTAGGCGTGTTTGCTGATCTCGATCCCAACGGTAAAAATCAGCATTTGCAACATGCCCATGGCAGCCGAAACCGTGCCCTTACTCATTTCACTGGCGAACAACGTCAGGCGCACCAGCCCCGCGTTGGCAATCCCGATACCAAACGCATAGATGCTCAGCCCCGCTGTCATCCACAGATACGCGTGGGAAGAGGCAACCGTAGCCACCGCCGCCACCAGCAGCCCTGCCGCAATCGGCCAGCCGCCCATGATGATCAGCGAGCGCACGCTGCGGCGGGATGTCAACCGGGCAAGGACAAGGTTCCCCACGATCAACGCGCCGAAAATCGGCACCTGCAGCAGGCCGTACTCATAGCTACTGAGCTGCTCGCCGCTGATAATAATTACCGGAGACTGAGCAATCCACGCCAGCAATGGCAAACTGACAAACCCCGTTGCCAGCGCGCCCGCCACAAAACGGCTATTTTTCAGCACTTCTTTGTAGTCGCGACCCAGCTCCTTAAGCGAGAGTTTTTCGCCGAGTCGGGTCGCCGTTTCAGGCATGGCGCGGTGGAGGCCGAAAAATGAGACGGCGGCAAGCACGGCAAACAGCACAAACATGCCTTCCCACGGGGCAACATGCACCCAGGCTGCGCCCACCAGCGGTCCCAGCAGGGGAGCGATAAGCGCCACGTTAGCCATTAACGCGGTGATCTTAATGCACACCGCCTCTTCGAATGACTCCTGAATCGCGGCATACCCTACCGCGCCGATAAAGCACAGGCTCACCCCCTGCAAAAAACGCAGCAAGGTAAATTGTTCGATATTTTGTGCCAGCAGCGTCGCCAGACAGGTCACGATAAACCAGACCACGCCGGTCAGCATCACCGGGCGGCGGCCAATACGATCCGACAGCGGCCCCAGTAGCCACTGTAAAAACATGCCGCCCGCCAGATAGGCGGTCATGGAGGTAGGGACCCACTCAATACCGGCGTTGTACTGCTCTACTACCGCCAGCATACCCGGCTGGATCATATCGTTGCCGATATAGGTAGAGAACTCGTAAAGCACCAGACAGAGAGGGAAAAGTAACGCCTGGCGACCCAGACGGTGACCCGAGGAAGAACGGTTTAACATGCGGTCTCTTTATAGTGTCAAAATCGCGGTGATTTTAATGAAATGCCGCAGCCTGAGATAGTGAATTATCGAGGAGAAACAGAAATAAAGCACATATCGTTGTCGTTTAAGGTTTCCTTAAGTTGACACCCTTATGATACCCGGATGACACGTCACAGAACGTAATTATGACACAGACTGTAACCCCATCAGAATTATCTAAGTCGCAGACAACTAAGACAAAACCGCTTTACCGTTTGCCTGTTCGCTTTTATGGTTATCAACTTTTAACGCTGGCGCTCCTGGCGGTGCTCTTTACCTGGATCTCCCGCGATGAAACCTTCGATCGCTGGATTACGGGTTTCTGGTATGACGCTGCTCTGCACCGCTTCCCCCTGCAACAAAACCCGTTGCTGGATCTGCTGAACCACCGGCTGGCGAAATATCTCGCGATTGCGCTTGCCGTATCGGCACTGATTTACGGGGTCGTTTGTCGTCACGCGCGCTGGGTCACCACCGCATTACTGGTGGGTCTGGGGACGCTGGTCGTGGGCACACTGAAAAGCATTAGCCATCACAGCTGCCCCTGGGATCTGGTGGAATACGGGGGCAAAGCGGTCTCGTGGCCCCTTTTTGGTCACCCCCCCGCAGACAGCGGTCCCGGGCGGTGTTTTCCCGGCGGACACGCCTCCAGCGGCTTTATGTTGATGGGGCTGTTTTTTGGATTCTGGCGCGAGCGGCCTCGTCTGGCCTGGGGTTGCGTGGCGCTCGGCGTCGCGATGGGCCTGATAATGGGATTTGGTCAGGTGATGCGCGGCGCGCATTTTTTCTCACATAACCTGTGGGCAGGTTGGTGGGTGTGGTTTTCTCAGGTAGTGGCCTACGGCCTCATCTCTGCCTGGTTTGCAAAAGAGTAACGAGGATATGTTAGAGAATCTCAATTACGGACTGTTTTATCTGATTAATGCCACCCCTGCTTCGCCAGAGTGGACGATCGACGTTGCCACCTTCATTGCCAGGGATCTGATCAATATCGTGCCAGCGCTGGTGGTGATCCTGTGGCTGTGGGGGCCACGTAAACAGGTGAGCGCCCAGCGCCAACTGGTGATCAAAGTGGCGATGGCGCTGGTTATCAGCATGACGGCCTCGTGGACGCTGGGCCACCTGTTCCCGCACGATCGTCCGTTTGTGGACCACGTCGGCTATAACTTCCTCCATCACTCCGCCGATGATTCCTTCCCGAGCGATCACGGTACGGTGATCTTCACCTTTGCGCTGGCCTTCCTGTTATGGCATCGCCTGTGGTCTGGCGTGGTGTTGATGGCTATCGCGACGTCCATCGCCTGGTCCAGGGTGTATCTGGGCGTTCACTGGCCGCTGGATATGCTGGGCGGCCTGCTGGTGGGGATGATTGGCTGCCTGAGCGCGCAGATTCTCTGGAATCTCTGCGGAACACCGCTTTATCAGGCACTTCAGCGTCTCTATCGCATCTGCTTTGCCTTCCCTATCCGCAAAGGCTGGATACGTGACTAACCCCAGTCCGACAGGTTACACTTGAACGCCCGCCCTGCGGGCGTTCACTTTTTCATCCCGAGGAACTATGGAAACACGACGCGATGACCGCATTGCACAGCTGCTGCAGGCGCTAAAGCGCAGCGATAAGCTGCATCTCAAAGAAGCCGCCGCGTTGCTTGGCGTATCGGAGATGACCATCCGTCGGGATTTAAACAGTGAACCGGGGCCTGTGGTCCTGCTGGGGGGCTATATTGTTCTGGAGCCTCGCAGCGCCAGCCACTATCTGATTAACGATCAGAAAACGCGTCTGGTCGAAGAAAAGCGCAAGGCGGCACGCCTTGCAGCCTCGCTTGTGCAGCCTCATCAGACGTTATTTTTTGACTGTGGAACCACGACGCCGTGGATAATCGAAGCCATTGATAATGCCCTGCCGTTTACCGCCGTTTGTTACTCCCTGAACACCTTCCTTGCCCTTCAGGAAAAGCCCGAGTGCCGGGTGATTCTGTGCGGCGGAGAGTTCCACGCCAGTAATGCGATTTTTAAGCCGTTAGATCTTCAGGATACCTTGACGAATCTTTGCCCCGACATTGCCTTTTACTCTGCGGCTGGCGTCAGCGTACGTCAGGGGGCGACCTGCTTTAATCTTGAAGAGTTAACGGTGAAGCACTGGGCGATGAATGCGGCGCAATACCACGTGCTGGTGGTCGATCACAGTAAGTTTGGCAAGGTGCGTTCGGCCAGAATGGGTGAGCTGGCCCGCTTCGACGCGATTGTTAGCGATTGTCGCCCGGATGAAGAGCTGGTCGCGCATGCGAAGGCGCAGCAGATTAAGCTGATGTATTGAGGAAGCGGGTGACGTTCTTGCAGGCCTGATGCCCTCACCCCGGCCCTCTCCCACGGGGAGAGGGAGAAAACACTAAAAACGGCAACTGAGTTGCCGTTTTGCGTTTATCTACGAGAACCACCCGCCGAACCAGCCGTGGAATTTCATTAAGACGAAGTCCCACATCCGGCTGAAGAATCCGCCCTCTTCCACCGCTTCCATCACGATCAGCGGACGCTGTTCGATAGATTTGCCATTGAGCTGGAAGTCGATCGAGCCAACCACCTGGCCTTTCTTCAGCGGCGCGGTCAGCTGTGGGTCGGTGAGGGTATAGCTTGCTTTAAGGTTTTTGAGTTGACCACGTGGAATGGTCACCGAGCCCGCTTCCCCTGCACCCAGATTCACTTCGCTCTTATCACCAAACCAGACGCGCTGGCTCACAAAGGTGGCGTCCGGCTTAATCGGCGTCACGGTTTCAAAGAAACGGAAGCCCCAGGTGAGTAATTTTTCTGATTCGTTAAACCGAATACGGTCGGTTTTTGTGCCCAGCACAACGGAAATCAGGCGCATATCACCCTGCGTCGCCGAAGCCACCAGGTTGTAGCCCGCGCCTGCCGTCGTGCCGGTTTTCATGCCGTCCACGTTAATGTTGCTGCTCCACAACAGACGGTTGCGGTTTGGCTGGCGTATCTTGTTAAAGGTGAACTCTTTCTCTTTGTGGATGGCGTATTCGTCCGGCACGTCATGGATAAGGGCTTTGCCCAACAGCGCCATATCACGTGCGGTACTGAATTGCCCAGGCGCATCCAGCCCGTGTACGGTCTTGAAGGTGGTCTTGGTTAATCCCAGCCTTTGCGCGTAACCATTCATCAAACCGATAAATGAATCCTGACTGCCTGCCACATAATCGGCCAGGGCAATACACGCATCATTTCCGGACTGAATGATAACACCTTTGTTCAGGTCGGAAACCGAGACCTGATCGCCCGGTTTCAGGAACATGACGGAAGAGCCACGCAGCGCGGGATTACCCGTCGCCCAGGCGTCTTTACCGATGGTGACCATATCATCGAGCTTAATTTTCCCGGCTTTTAATGCCTGACCAACCACGTAGCTGGTCATAATTTTGGTCAGACTGGCGGGGTCAAGCTGTTCGTCGGCATTGCCTTCCGCCAGCACTTTGCCGCTGGCGTAATCCATCAAAATCCAGGCGCGCGCATCAACCGGCGGCGCTTCTGGCGCGGCCTGCTCGGCCGCGTAGAGCGTTGGGGCAAAAAGGAAAAGCAGCGCAGAGCCTGCCGCCAGGCTGCGCAGAGAGGAAGTTTTTTGCGTCATAAATGCCACCCGAGTGTCCATTCAAATAATTACGTCACATCACCGTGTCGCAACAAGCGATGAGTAATAGCGCACTAGAACTATTAAAGAAACCTATACCAGGTAAAGTTTTTAAAGTTTACGCAATAACATTCATATACGCTTTGATTCAGCGGTTTTTTTTATCATCTGTTGCGTATTTGTTAGCTTTATCTCACGATGTCAAAAACGCCTTGTTTCATTTACCAGACAGATAAACTGAACGATTCAGGAGTCATTATGATTACGCTGTGGGGCAGGAATAATTCAACCAATGTTAAAAAGGTGCTCTGGACGCTGGAAGAGCTTGAGCTTCCGTACAACCAAATCATGGCCGGGCTCGAATTTGGGGTCAATAAAGACGCAGAGTATCTGGCGATGAACCCGAATGGTCTGGTCCCCCTGCTGCGTGATGACGAGACCGATCTCACGCTGTGGGAATCGAATACCATCGTGCGTTATCTGGCCGCGCAGTATGGTCAAAGCCGCCTGTGGATTGATAGCCCGGCCGAGCGGGCCAGCGGTGAAAAATGGATGGATTGGGCCAACCAGACGCTCTCTCCCTCCCATCGCGTGATCCTGATGGGGCTGGCGAGAACGCCGGAAGCCGAGCGCAATTACCCCGCTATTCATGCCGCGCAGGATGCCTGTGAATCGCTCTTCGAATTAATGGACAGCACGCTCGCCAGCCAGCCGTGGTTCTCCGGCAAAGAGTTTGGCGTGGGTGATATTGCCGTCGCCCCCTTTGTCTGGAACCTGACCAATCTTGGCATCACGTGGGCACCGCGCCCGCATCTGGAACGCTGGCTGAAGCAACTTAGCGAGCGTCCCGCTTATCGCAGCACGGTGATGATCCCGGTTAGCTAATCACGATCCGGACGGACTGACTTTCCACAGTTGTCCGTCCGATTCATCGGTTAACACATACAGATAGCCATCCGGCCCCACGCGGACGTCACGGATACGCTGGTCTTTGTCTTCCAGAATGCGCCCCTCTTCGGTCACTTTATTGCCGTTCACGTTAAGCACAATCACGCTTTTCTCTTTCAGTGCGCCTATAAACAGTTTGTTTTTCCATTGCGGGAAAACGTCGCTGTTGTAGAACGCCATCCCGCTCACGGCGGGTGAGACTTTCCAGACAAAGAGCGGCGGTTCGGTGCCTTCGTGATGTTCCCCCTTCGCTTCAGGGATCTTCAGCCCGCTGTAGTTAATGCCGTGGGTAGCCAGCGGCCAGCCATAGTTTTTGCCTTTTTCCGGGATGTTGATTTCATCGCCCCCGCGCGGGCCATGTTCGTTCAGCCAGAGCGTGTCGCTCCACGGGTTCATTGCCATACCTTGCGGATTGCGTATGCCGTAGGACCAGATTTCCGGGCGGGCGCCGGCTTTATCAACGAAGGGATTATCGGCGGGGATTTTGCCCTGGTCGGTCAGTCGTACCACCTTGCCCTGCAATTTATCAAGGTCCTGCGCCGTCGGGCGCTGATTGTTCTCCCCAAGACTAATGAACAGATGCCCTTTGCCATCGAACACCAGCCGTCCGCCAAAGTGATTGCCGGTCGAAAGTTTGGGCATCTGGCGGAACACCACCTGGAAGGATTCAATGCGCGACAGATCCTCGCTCAGACGACCATACCCCACCGCCGTACCGGCTTTTCCGTCAGTTCCCACTTCGGCATAACTCAGCCAGAGACGTCGTGAGTGCTCAAAGTCCGGCGCCAGGACCACATCAAACAGTCCTCCCTGCCCGCTATCCCACACTTTTGGAATACCCACTATCGGATCGGATAATCCTTTTCCTGCCTGCCAGTGCCTGAGCTGGCCTCCTTTTAATGTCACAAGCAGCCCCTGATTTTCCGGTAAAAAAGCCAGCGACCAGGGATGATCCAGTTTGGTCTGCAAAACTTCGACCTTCACCGGCGCAGGTGCCGCCACAAGCGAACCCGAGAGAAACAGCAGAGACAGGGGGATAAGCGAAGATCGACGCATAACGCACTCCTTTTTCGACGTATGGCTTAAAGACTAGCCAGATCGAATCAAAGCGCGGCAACTTTTACAAAAGCTTAAGCAGACGGGGGAGCTGCCTCCCCCGTGTTTACGCCTGACCGAGCGCGTGGTGTTCTTTCAAAGACATAATACAAAGCGTTAATGTTGTCAGACAGTTTTCAAGTTTCCGGGCATCAACTGCAACAAAGGTCGGGCAATCATGGTGTCCCGTCATCATACAGACAGCCACCTGTGACAGTGCCAGAGCCGCCTGCCGTAAGATCTGCCGTTCGTCGACATCATAATGTTGCCGCAGGACCGGCGCTCTGTCGCGCATTTCATTACACAGACCCAGGCAGTTTTGACCCAGATGCTCGCTTTCGCTGACTGACATATACCCTTTTGCTGTTCTCAACTGAAGATAGGCAGCAATATCGATTCGGGCGTTGATCAACTTATTCAGAAGATCGCGTTTCAGTCTGTCAACGGACATACTTTTACCTCCCTCTGTCAATGATTGTGCCCCTTCAGAATATGTTCATTTTTTGTTCGATTTACTGCCCGGGATCAATAAAAGATAACTGTTTAACATTTTTTACAATGTAACAACTTCACCAGAACTGACCTTCCGCGTTTTGAGTCTATAAATCCGCCACGGAACGCTGTAAAATCGCGCCTGATAATTCGATAAATGATGATTTTTTAACCTATGAGCAATGTTACGCACCAGCCTAAAATCGGCTTCGTCTCCCTGGGCTGTCCTAAAAACCTGGTGGATTCTGAACGCATCCTGACCGAACTTCGCACCGAAGGCTATGACGTGGTGCCAAGCTACGACAACGCTGACATGGTGATTGTAAACACCTGTGGCTTTATCGACAGCGCCGTTCAGGAGTCCCTGGAAGCCATCGGCGAAGCGCTGACCGAAAACGGCAAAGTGATTGTGACCGGTTGCCTGGGAGCAAAAGTCGATCAAATCCGTGAAGTGCACCCTAAAGTGCTCGAAATCACCGGGCCGCACAGCTATGAGCAGGTACTGGAGCACGTTCACCACTACGTGCCAAAACCAAAACACAACCCGTTCCTGAGCCTGGTGCCTGAACAGGGCGTGAAGCTGACGCCGCGCCATTATGCGTATTTGAAAATTTCTGAAGGTTGCAACCATCGCTGCACCTTCTGCATTATCCCGTCTATGCGTGGCGATCTGGTCAGCCGCCCGATTGGTGAAGTGCTGGCAGAAGCCAAACGTCTGGCGGACGCAGGCGTAAAAGAGCTGCTGGTTATCTCCCAGGATACGTCGGCGTACGGTGTGGACGTGAAGCACCGCGCTGGCTTCCACAACGGTGAGCCGGTGAAAACCAGCATGGTCGGCCTGTGTGAGCAGCTTGCGAAACTGGGTATCTGGACGCGTCTGCACTACGTATACCCGTATCCGCACGTTGACGACGTCATCCCATTGATGGCGGAAGGCAAGATCCTGCCCTACCTGGATATCCCGCTGCAGCACGCCAGCCCGCGCATTCTGAAGTTGATGAAGCGTCCAGGCTCCGTCGACCGTCAGCTGGCACGCATTAAGCAGTGGCGTGAAATCTGCCCGGACCTGACCCTGCGTTCAACCTTTATCGTGGGCTTCCCGGGTGAAACCGAAGAAGATTTCCAGATGCTGCTCGACTTCCTGAAAGAAGCCCGCCTGGATCGCGTCGGCTGCTTCAAATACAGCCCGGTCGATGGCGCCACGGCGAACGAACTGGCCGATCAGGTGCCGGAGGAGGTCAAAGAAGAGCGCTGGAACCGCTTCATGCAGCTGCAACAGCAGATCTCTGCTGAACGTCTGCAGGAGAAAGTGGGCCGCGAAATTCTGGTCATTATCGATGAAGTGGACGAAGAAGGCGCGATTGGCCGCAGCATGGCGGATGCGCCGGAAATCGATGGCGCAGTGTATCTGAACGGCGAAACCAGCGTTAAGCCGGGTGATATCCTTCGCGTGAAAGTCGAAAACGCCGACGAATATGATTTGTGGGGAAGCCGGGTGTAAATACGTTTTGCCCTCCCTTTTACCCTCTCCCGCCGGGAGAGGGTTTGACCTGATTATCCCTTAATTCTTGGATCCAGCGCGTCGCGCAACCCATCTCCTAACAGGTTAAACGCCAGTACGGTCAGAAAAATGGCCAGGCTCGGAAATATCGCCACGTGCGGTGCAATGACCATATCAGCCCTTGCCTCGTTAAGCATCGCCCCCCACTCCGGCGTCGGCGGCTGCGCGCCCAATCCCAGAAACGACAGGCTGGCCGCGGAGATAATCGACACCCCAATGCGCATGGTAAAGTACACCACAATCGACGAGACCGTCCCCGGCAGGATGTGGCTAAAGAGCAGGGTCGCATCACTGGCGCCAATGCTGCGCGCCGATTCAATAAAGGTTTGTTGTTTTAACACCAGCGTATTCCCGCGGACCAGACGGGCAAAGGCCGGTATAGAAAAGACCGCCACGGCGATAATCACGTTCGCCATGCCGCTGCCCATTATCGCCACGACGGCAATCGCCAGAAGAATACCGGGGAAGGCAAACAGCACATCGCAAATACGCATGATAATGCGATCCCACCACCCTTCGTAAAACCCGGCAATCAGCCCCAACACGGTGCCAATGATTGCCCCAATCAGAACGGCGAATACGCCCGCCGTCAGCGATATTTGCGCGCCTAAAAGCACGCGGCTAAAAATGTCACGCCCCAGAGAGTCCACGCCGAACCAGTGCAGCATGGAGGGGCCATCGTTCAGCCGGTCATAATCGAAATAATTCTCGGCATCGAAGGGGGTAATCCACGGCGCAAGAACCGCCACAATGATCAAGAGCAAGACAAAAAGCCCCGCCGTCATCGCGATTGGCTGGCGGCGAAATCGCCGCCAGAACTCCATCCACGGCGTGCGGATATGGTCCGGTTTTAGCCCCGGCATTGCGTTTAATATGGCCTGACGGCGCCAGTTAAACAGTCGCATTTACTTGTACCTGATTGCCGGGTTAATGGCGGCGTAAAGCACATCCACCACCAGGTTGATAAGAATAAATTCCAGTGAAAACAGCAATACTTCCGCCTGAATCACCGGATAGTCGCGCATGTCGACAGAGTCGACCAGCAGGCGACCTAACCCCGGCCAGTTAAAGACTTTCTCGACGACAATCGACCCGCCGAGCAAGAAGCCAAATTGCAGCCCCATCATGGTGACGACGGGGATCATGGCGTTTCGCAGGCCATGCTTGAGGATGACCCATTTTTCGCTGACCCCTTTCGCCCGCGCCGTTCGCATATAGTCTTCGCTCAATACGTCGACGAATGACGCGCGCGTAAAGCGCGCCATCACCGCCGCCACAGCGGCACCCAGGGTTATCGACGGCAGCACATAGTGCTTCCAGGTGTCTGCCCCAACCGTGGGCAACCAGCCCAGCTCAACGGAGAAAATCTGCATCAGCAGCATCCCCAGCGCAAAGGCGGGGAACGAAATCCCGGTAACGGCCAGCGCCATACCCAGCCGGTCCGGCCAGCGGTTACGCCAGACGGCCGCGATAATTCCTGCCCCCAGCCCAAACAGCATTGCCCAGGTCATGCTGGCGATGGTCAGCCAGAAGGTGGGCATGAAGCGGCTGGCAATCTCTTCCGAAACCGGGCGACGTGAGACCATAGAGGTCCCAAAATCGCCCTGCAGGACATCGGTCATATAGTGCCAGAACTGCACATATAACGGCCGATCGAGACCTAACTGCTTACGCACCATGTCGATCACGGTGGCGTCAGCCTCCGGGCCGGCAATGAGTCGCGCCGGATCGCCCGGGAGCATATGGACAAATAAAAACACCAGCACTGCCACAATGAACAGCGTCGGGATCAACCCCAGAAGGCGTTTAATCACATAATTCAGCATGCCTTTCCCTCTCATCCCGCAGAATCACACCTGCGGGAATGAGTCTTATTTTAAATCTGCATCATCAAAGCTGAAGCCCGTATCCGGCATGATATAGAACCCGGTCAGCGCTTTGTTATGCGCTGAGACCAGTTTTTCTACCACCAGCGGTACCCACGGCGACTCTTTCCAGAGCGTATCCTGCGCCTCTTTATACAGCCGCGCTTTCTCATCGGGTTTGGTCGTTTTCAGGGCATCGGTCAGATCCTTATCCACCTGAGGATTGCTGTAAAACGCCGTGTTAAACTGCGTCGGCGGCCAGTTCTGAGAGGCAAACAGCGGCGACAGCGCCCAGTCCGCTTCACCCGTTGACGCCGTCCAGCCGGTATAGAACATCCGTACACCGCTCTCTTTCTGCCCTTTGCCTTCCACCTCTGCCGCACGCTGCCCGGCATCCATCGCCGTCAACTGAACCTTGATGCCCACCTGTGCCAGCTGCTGCTGGGTAAATTGCAACACCTTCTGCGCCGTACTGTGATTATGCGATGACCAGAGCGTGGTGCTGAATCCGTTCGGGAAGCCCGCTTCTTTTAACAGCTCACGCGCGCGGGCGGGATCGTACGGCCACGGCTGATACGTCTGAGCATACTGAATGGACGGCGGGACCACACCGGTTGCCGGCGTGGCATAGCCCGCAAAGGCCACTTTCACCAGTGCCTGACGATTGATGGCATAGTTAATGGCTTCGCGGACCTTCGGATTATCGAACGGCTTTTGCGTCACATTCATACTGATGTAGCGCTGCATGATGGAAGGGCTCGCCACCAGTTCAAGCTTGCTGTTTTTTTGCAGAATCGCCGCCTGCTCGTACGGGATCGGGAAAGCAAACTGCGCTTCGCCGGTTTGTAACATCGCCGCACGGGTATTGTTATCCACGACCGGACGCCAGGTGATGGTATCCAGCTTCGGCAACCCTTTTTGCCAGTAGCCCGCAAACTTCTTCACCTTCACAAAATCGGTCTGGTTCCAGGTGTCCAGCGCGTACGGCCCCGTGCCCACCGGATGGAAGCCGATCTCTTTACCGTACTTTTTCAGCGCCGCCGGAGAGATCATCGCCGTCGCCGGGTGCGCGAGAATATTAATAAACGCCGAGAACGGCTCTTTCAGGGTGATTTTCACCGTCGTCGGATCGACAGCCTCGGTGCTGGCAATGTTTTTATACAGGTTGTAGCGCTTCAGGCTATTGGCCGGATTGCTGGCGCGATCGAGGTTAACCTTCACCGCCCCGGCATTGAAATCGGTGCCGTCCTGGAACTTCACGCCACTGCGCAGTTTCAGGGTATAGACCAGTCCGTCATCCGACACGGTGTAACTTTCTGCCAGCACATTCTGCAGTTTCATGTCTTTATCAAGGCCAAACAGCCCCTGATAGAACGACTTCGCCACCGCCTGCGACAGGGTATCATTCGCATCATACGGGTCGAGCGTGGTGAAATTGGACGCAACCGCCACCACCACATCTTTGGCAGCAAACGCGGGCGTGGCCGCCAGGGCAGCGGTGACGCTCGCGGCGAGAAGCCATCGACGAGCAACAAATTGAGTCATTGTGTTCTCCTGCCTGTTAATTGTTATAACCGCGAAAAGGCATTAGCCTGCGGCGGTGGGGCGACGAAATGACCCGGGCCAACCTCGCGCAAAACCACGCGCTCCATTGACTCACCCCGTTTACGGATATTGCTTGGCATCTCGTCCTGCAACAGCACGCGCTGTCCATGTCGATGTGCCGGATCGGCGACCGGGACGGCGGCCATCAGTTTGCGGGTGTAAGGATGCTGGGGATTTTCAAACACCGCCCGCCGCGGGCCGATCTCCACAATCTGCCCCATATACATCACCGCCACGCGATGGCTAATACGTTCAACGACCGCCATATCGTGTGAGATAAACAAAAAGGCGATGCCCATTTCCCGCTGTAAATCGAGCAGCAAATTGATGATTTGCGCCCGTATCGAGACATCCAGCGCGGAGACCGACTCATCGGCGATAACCACCTTCGGGTTCAGCGCCAGCGCCCGGGCGATGCAGATGCGTTGCCGCTGGCCGCCGGAAAATTCGTGTGGATAACGCCACGCGTGTTCAGGCTTGAGTCCGACTCGCTCCAGCAGCCAGGCGACACGGCGCTGCGCGTCGTCCCCGTTCAGCAGACCATGGACCCGCAGCGGCTCCATAATCGAATACCCCACGGTTTGTCGCGGGTCGAGCGAGGCGTAAGGGTCCTGAAAAATAATCTGTATATCCCGGCGCAGCGGTTGCAGCTGGCCGGGCGCCAGCGTATCGATACGCTCTCCGTTAAAGATGATGCTCCCTTCCTGTGACTCCACTAACCGCAGCAACGCACGCCCGGTGGTGGATTTACCGCAGCCCGACTCGCCCACCAGCGCGAGCGTCTCGCCGGGCCACAAATCGAAGCTCACGTTTTCAACCGCATGCACTTCGCGCTTTACGCGGTTAAGGATGCCGCCCCGCAAAGCAAAGCGGGTGACCAGATCGCGCACCTGCAAAATAGGCTCGCCGGGGATCACGGTATCTTGTTCCGTTTCCGCCTCCTGCTGACCGGGATCGTTCAGTGAAATCAGCGGAAAACGGCGCGGCAGATCGCTGCCACTCATCGACCCCAGACGCGGCACGGCCGCCAGCAGCGCTTTGGTATAAGGATGAGCAGGAGCATGAAAAATCTGCTCCACGGTGCCGGTCTCCACGGCCTCGCCCTGATACATCACCAGCACGCGATCGGCAATATCGGCAACGACGCCCATATCGTGGGTGATAAAAATCACCCCCATCTCCATCTCCTGCTGCAGGACCTTAATCAGCTGCAGGATCTGCGCCTGAATAGTGACGTCCAGGGCGGTGGTCGGTTCATCCGCAATGAGCACCGCCGGACGACAGGAGAGCGCCATGGCAATCATTACGCGCTGACGCATGCCGCCTGACAGCTGGTGCGGAAAGCGGGACAAAATGGCCTGGGCCTCAGGAATGCGCACCCGTTCAAGCATGCGCCGGGCCTCTTCCAGCGCATCTTCATGGTTTAACTTCTGGTGCAGACGAATCGACTCGGCGATCTGCTCGCCCACCGGAAAGACCGGATTCAGCGAGGTCATCGGCTCCTGAAAAATCATCGCAATGTCTGCGCCACGCACCTTTTGCATTTGCGACTGGCTGAGCGTGGTCAGATCGATCGCAGCCTGGTTGTGCCGCCACAGCAACATGCTGTCGCACGCGACCGTTCCACCCGCCTGCTCCAGAAGACGCATCAGCGATAACGCGGTGACCGATTTGCCGGACCCCGATTCGCCGACAATCGCCAGCGTTTCGCCACGTTGTAGCGAAAATGACAGATTTTTGACTGCCGGGACCTGTTGCCGCTCTTCCTGAAACGCAATATTCAGGTTTTGAACCGCCAGGACTTCCCGGCTATCCAGTTCGTTATGTTGCGGCACCCGCACTCCCCTTATTCACGATAAATTCCGGTGGTTGGCGCGTCGCCCGCATAGCCCCAGGCGCGGTACATGCCTTCACTGTTAAAGGGCAAAGCAACATTCCCCTCGCGATCCACGGCAATCAAACCGCCGCTTCCCCCCAGCGCGGGCAATTTTTCCATCACCACGCGCTCGCAGGCTTCCGCGAGGCTTAAATTGCCATAATCCATCAGGGCGGCAATGTCATACGCCGCCAGCGTACGGATAAACACTTCCCCCGTTCCGGTGCAGGAGACCGCCGCGCTGGCGTTATTGGCATAGCAGCCCGCGCCGGGTAACGGGCTGTCACCCACGCGACCCGGCAGCTTATTGGTCATGCCCCCGGTCGAGGTGGCGGCCGCCAGGTTACCCTCTTTGTCGAGCGCCACGGCGCCAACGGTGCCCATTTTAGCGCGCTCGTCCAGCGGCGCTGCGTGATCTAACTGCGTTACCCCTCCCGCTCTGGCATCCAGCAACTGCTGGAGACGCTCAGGCGTAGAAAAGGTATCGGGCGAAACAGGTTCAACACCCTGTGCGAAGGCAAACTGCTCGGCCCCCTTACCCACCAGCAACACGTGCGGGCTTTGTTCCATTACCAGACGTGCCGCCAGTATCGGATTACGCAGACGGCTCACGCCCGCTACGGCTCCCGCCTTCAGGGTATTCCCGTCCATCACGCAGGCATCCAGCTCGTGCGTTTCGTCGCGGGTAAACACCGCGCCAATACCTGCGTTAAACAGCGGACACTCTTCCAGAAGACGCACCGCCTCGGTCACGACGTCCAGCGCACTCTCCCCGCTCTCCAGCATCTGCTGGCCCTTTTCCACGATGGAAGACAACGCGTCGATATAACGTTTTTCCTGCTCCGGGTTTAATAACGCACGGGTGATTGCCCCTGCCCCGCCATGTATTGCGATAACTGCCTTGCCCATTTCCATCACCCATCAGCGTAAGCGCGCTGCTTTTTCTATAAATATCATTATCGTCGACGGAACTTCAGATGATTTTTGACTATAGAAAGACGCAACGGTGATGTAAAGGGTAAGCCCATCGGGTCATACAGTTAGCGGCACTTTTCTGCCATAATGGGCGCTTTCGTTGTTATCGCGCAGGAGTAACCCATGGATTTTACCGCCGGACTGATGCCGCTTGAGACGGCACTCACGCAGATGCTCGACCGCATTTCCCCGCTCACCGATCGCGAAACGTTACCGCTGTTGCGCTGTTTTGGTCGCGTGATTGCCACCGACATCATCTCTCCGCTAAATGTTCCTGGGTTTGATAATTCGGCGATGGACGGTTACGCCGTGCGTCTTGCGGATATCCATGCGGGTCAGCCGCTGCCGGTCGCGGGCAAAGCCTTCGCGGGCCAGCCTTATCAGGGCGAGTGGCCGCAGGGAACCTGCATTCGCATTATGACCGGCGCGCCGGTTCCCGCAGGCTGCGAGGCGGTGGAGATGCAGGAAGAGACCGAACAAACGGATGCGGGCGTGCGTTTTACCGCCAGCGTTAAAGCGAACCAGAACATTCGTCGCGCCGGAGAAGATATTGCGCGGGGCGCAACCGTGTTCGCTGCCGGTAAGCAACTGACCGTGGCTGAGCTGCCGGTCCTGGCCTCGCTCGGCATCGCCAGCGTAGATGTGGTGCGTAAAGTCCGCGTGGCGGTCTTCTCGACCGGTGACGAACTTCAGTTGCCGGGCCAGCCGCTTGGGGAAGGTCAAATTTATGACACCAACCGTCTGGCCGTGCATCTGATGCTGGAACAGCTGGGCTGCGAGGTGATCAACCTCGGTATCATTCCTGACGACCCGGAAAAACTGCGCGCCGCGTTTATTGAAGCAGACCAGTCTGCGGATGTGGTTATTAGCTCCGGCGGCGTCTCCGTGGGCGAAGCGGATTACACCAAAACCATGCTGGAAGAGCTGGGCGAAATCGGCTTCTGGAAGCTGGCGATTAAACCCGGTAAACCCTTCGCCTTTGGCAAGCTTCAGCACAGCTGGTTCTGCGGCCTGCCGGGTAACCCGGTTTCCGCCGCCCTGACCTTCTATCAGCTGGTGATTCCGCTGCTGGCAAAACTTTCTGGCAATACGGCGAACGTTATGCCGGTTCGCCAGCGCGTACGTGCCGCTACGCGCCTGAAGAAATCCCCTGGACGCCTCGATTTCCAGCGCGGCATCCTCACCCGTAATGCGCAAGGCGCACTTGAAGTGAGCACCACCGGCCATCAGGGCTCGCATATTTTCAGCTCGTTTAGCCAGGGTAACTGCTTCATTGTGCTCGAACGTGAACGCGGGAACGTTGAAGCAGGTGAATGGGTTGAGGTCGAAGCGTTCAACCACCTGTTCGGAGGCTGATGATGACGGTTGAACTGAGCGATCAGGAGATGATGCGCTACAATCGCCAGATTGTGCTGCGCGGCTTTGATTTCGACGGTCAGGAAGCGCTGAAGGCTGCCAGAGTACTGGTTGTGGGCCTGGGCGGGTTAGGCTGTGCGGCAGCGCAATATCTGGCGGCCGCTGGTGTCGGTCATATGACGTTACTCGATTTTGATACCGTTTCGGTGTCGAATTTACAGCGTCAGACGCTGCACAGCGAGGCGACACTCGGTCAGCCTAAGGTGGAATCCGCGCACGCGGCGCTGTCGCGTATCAATCCCAACGTTCAGTTTACCCTGGTCAACGCCCTGCTGGATGACGCTGCGCTCTCCGCGCTGATCGCACAGCACGATCTGGTGCTGGACTGCACCGATAACGTGGCGATTCGCAATCAACTCAATGCAGGCTGCTTTATTCATAAAACGCCGCTGGTGTCCGGTGCTGCCATTCGTATGGAAGGCCAAATCAGCGTCTTTACCTGGGCCGAAGGCGAACCCTGCTATCGCTGCCTGAGCCGTCTGTTTGGTGAGAACGCGCTCACCTGCGTGGAAGCTGGCGTAATGGCCCCGCTCGTTGGCGTCATCGGTTCGTTGCAGGCGATGGAGGCGATTAAAGTGCTAACGCACTACGGCACGCCCGCTGCGGGAAAAATCGTTATGTATGACGCGATGACCTGCCAGTTCCGGGAGATGAAGCTGATGCGTCACCCCGGGTGCGAGGTGTGCGGAGGGTAAATCCCTCTTCCCGTGGTGTGGGCATTCGTCTTTTCCCCCTCTCCCGTGGGAGAGGGTCGGGGTGAGGGCATCAGGCCGCACCCCGTGGTGAGGGCATTCGTCTTTCCCCCTCTCCCGTGGGAGAGGGTTGGGGGTGAGGGCATCAGGCCGCACCCCGTGGTGAGGTTATTCGTAATTCTCCCTCTCCCGTGGGAGAGGGCCGGGGTGAGGGCATCAGGCCGCACCCCGTGGTGAGGGCATTCGTCTTTCCCCCTCTCCCGTGGGAGAGGGCCGGGGTGAGGGCATCAGGCCGCACCCCGTGGTGAGGGCATTCGTCTTTCCCCCTCTCCCGTGGGAGAGGGCCGGGGTGAGGGCATCAGACCGCACCCCGTGGTGAGGTATTTGTAATTCTCCCTCTCCCGTGGGAGAGGGTCGGGGTGAGGGCATCAGGCCGCACCCATCAAACAGACGCCCTGCCGAACGCCCCCTGCCAGTCCTGCTCAAACTTCACTATCGCCGCCTCTACCGCCGGTGAGTGAATAAACTGCTGCGCAACGTCCAGTGGCAGGGTGATCGATTCGCAGCCCGCCAGCATACAGTCCAGCGCCTGACGTGGCGTTTTAAAGCTTGCCGCCAGCACTTTCGACTGGGGAGCATGCAGCGTCAGTAACGTTTGAAGCTCCGTCACGGTCTTGATGCCATCCCCGCCCTGCGCGTCGACGCGGTTAACGTAAGGGGCCACATAATCCGCCCCCGCCAGCGCGGAAAACAACCCTTGCGCTGCACCGTATACCGCCGTTCCCAGCGTCGGAATTCCTTCCGCTTTCAGCATTTTGATTGCCGCCAGACCTTCCGCCGTGACCGGCACTTTTACCACCAGGTCGTTGATAATGGTGCGCAGTTTACGCGCCTCTTCCACCATGCCTTCAGCGGTCGGTGCCATAACCTGTGCAAACAGGCGGCCTTTCCCGTCAAGCGCATCGTGCAGCGCGGGCAGCAGCACGTCCAGCGGCGTTTTGCCTGCCGCCACGATACTGGGGTTAGTTGTCACGCCCGCCAGCGGGAAGATACGCGCCAGCTTTTTTACTGCCGCAACGTCAGATGTGTCGAGATAAAGTTCCATGATGTCGCCCTCAAATTTAGCCTGCAAATACCCTACCACGGTAAAACCCGCTTAAGAGTTGACCTGCGTCAAGATAACTTTCATTCGAAAGTCATTTAATCTTCATATGCAATAAGAGGGCGAAAAAATGATTTTCAATATTCAGCGTTATTCCACCCACGACGGCCCCGGTATCCGTACCGTGGTGTTCCTGAAAGGCTGCTCGCTGGGCTGTCGCTGGTGCCAGAATCCTGAAAGCCGCTCCCGCACCCGGGATGTGCTGTTTGACGCACGCCTTTGTCTGGAAGGCTGCGGCCTGTGCCAGCAGTCGGCGCACGGCATCATCGAACGTGCGCAGAATGGGCTGCTTATCCATCGGGAAAAGCTGAGCGAAAAAACGCTGGATGCCCTCACCGACTGCTGCCCGACGCAGGCGCTGACCGTTTGTGGGCAGGAGCAGCAGGTCGCCGATATCATGACGACCGTATTGCGCGACAAACCTTTCTACGATCGCAGCGGCGGCGGCATTACCCTGTCCGGCGGCGAACCTTTTATGAACCCGACGCTGGCCCTCGCCCTCTTCAAAGCCAGCCACGAGCAAGGGATTCATACTGCCGTCGAAACCTGTCTGCACGTACCGTGGCATTATATCGAACCCGCTTTACCCTATGTTGATCTGTTCCTCGCCGACCTGAAACACGTCGACAGTGACATCTTTAAACAGTGGACCGACGGTTCGGCCAAACGCGTGCTGGATAACCTGAAACGTCTGGCGGCTGCCGGGAAACAGATCACCATCCGCGTCCCGCTGATTCAGGGCTTTAACGCCGATGAAGCGTCGATTACTGCCATTACCAATTTTGCCGCCGATGAACTCAAAGTTCACGACATTCATTTTCTGCCGTATCACACGCTGGGCATGAACAAATACACCCTGCTCGGCCAACCCTACTCTGCCCCTGACAAACCGCTGGATAATCCTGCGATTCTGGACTTTGCCCAGCATTACGCGCGCCAGAAAGGGTTAACCGCGACCTTACGAGGATAAACCTATGACGACCCTGAATCTTAATACCCTCAGCGACCGTATTAAAGCGCATAAAACGGCTCTGGTGCACATTGTTAAGCCGCCGGTCTGCACCGAGCGCGCCCGTCACTACACCGAAATGTACCAGCAGCATATGGACAAACCGATCCCGGTGCGTCGGGCACTGGCCCTGGCGCATCACCTGGCGCAACGCACCATCTGGATCAAACATGATGAGCTGATCGTCGGTAATCAGGCCAGTGAAGTCCGCGCTGCGCCAATCTTCCCGGAATACACCGTCTCCTGGATTGAAAAAGAGATCGACGATCTGGCCGATCGTCCGGGTGCAGGCTTTGCGGTGAGCGAAGAGAACAAGCGCGTACTGCATGAACTCTGTCCGTGGTGGCGCGGCCAGACGGTGCAGGATCGCTGCTACGGCATGTTTACCGATGAGCAAAAAGGCCTGCTGGAAACCGGTATTATTAAAGCGGAAGGCAACATGACCTCCGGCGACGCGCACCTGGCGGTCAACTTCCCGCTGCTGCTGGAGAAGGGCCTGGACGGGATGCGTGACAAAGTGGCCGAACGTCGTTCGCGTATTAACCTGACGGTGCTCGACGACCTTCACGGAGAACAGTTCCTGAAAGCGATCGATATTGTGCTGGAAGCCGTCAGCCTGCATATCGAGCGTTTCGCCACCCTGGCGCGTGAAATGGCGTCTACTGAATCCCGTGAAAGCCGCCGCGATGAGCTGCTGGCAATGGCCGAAAACTGTGATGTGATTGCCCACCAGCCGCCAAAAACCTTCTGGCAGGCGCTGCAGCTGTGCTACTTCATCCAGCTGATTCTGCAGATTGAGTCCAACGGTCACTCCGTGTCGTTTGCCCGCATGGACCAGTATCTCTATCCGTACTACCGCCGTGACGTGGAGCTGAATCAGAGCCTGGATCGCGAACAGGCTATCGAACTGCTGCACAGCTGCTGGCTGAAGCTGCTAGAGGTGAACAAAATCCGCTCCGGCTCGCACTCCAAAGCTTCTGCGGGCAGCCCGCTGTATCAGAACGTCACCATTGGCGGACAGACGCTGGTGAACGGTGAGCCCATGGACGCGGTCAACCCGCTCAGCTATGCGATTCTGGAATCCTGCGGTCGTCTGCGCTCCACGCAGCCAAACCTGAGCGTGCGTTACCATGCGGGGATGAGCAATGACTTCCTCGACGCCTGCGTGCAGGTGATCCGCTGCGGCTTTGGTATGCCCGCATTTAACAACGATGAGATCGTGATTGCGGAATTCATCAAGCTCGGCGTTGAGAAAGAAGACGCCTACGACTACGCCGCCATCGGCTGCATCGAAACCGCCGTCGGCGGCAAATGGGGCTATCGCTGCACCGGGATGAGCTTTATCAACTTTGCCCGCGTGATGCTGGCAGCGCTGGAGGGCGGCCGTGACGCCACCAGCGGTAGGGTGTTCCTGCCGCAGGAAAAAGCGCTCTCTGCCGGTAACTTCGATAACTTTGAGGAGGTGATGGCGGCGTGGGATACGCAGATCCGCTACTACACCCGTAAATCTATCGAGATCGAGTACGTGGTCGACACCATGCTGGAAGAGAACGTCCACGATATCCTCTGCTCCGCGCTGGTGGATGACTGCATAGAACGCGCGAAAAGCATCAAACAAGGCGGCGCGAAGTATGACTGGGTATCAGGCCTGCAGGTGGGTATTGCTAATCTGGGCAACAGCCTGGCCGCGGTGAAAAAACTGGTGTTTGATCAGGGGATCATCGGTCAACAGCAGCTGGCCGCCGCGCTGGCGGATGATTTCGACGGGCTGACCCACGAGCAGCTGCGCCAGCGTCTGATCAACGGCGCACCGAAATACGGTAACGATGACGACAGCGTTGACCTGCTGCTGACCCGGGCCTACCAGACCTATATCGAGGAGCTGAAGCAGTATCACAACCCGCGCTACGGTCGCGGCCCGTTTGGGGGGAATTATTACGCGGGGACGTCGTCTATTTCTGCAAACGTGCCGTTCGGGGCAGCCACCATGGCAACGCCGGATGGGCGTAAAGCGCATACGCCGCTGGCGGAAGGGGCAAGCCCGGCCTCCGGAACTGACCACCTCGGGCCGACGGCGGTGATTGGCTCTGTCGGTAAGCTGCCGACCGAAGCGATTCTGGGCGGCGTGTTGCTCAATCAGAAGCTGAATCCGGCGACGCTGGAAAACGACAGCGACCGCCAGAAGCTGATGATCCTGCTGCGGACCTTCTTCGAGGTGCATAAAGGCTGGCATATTCAGTACAACATCGTCTCGCGTGATACCTTGCTCGAGGCGAAGAAACACCCCGACCAGTATCGCGACCTGGTGGTGCGTGTCGCGGGATACTCCGCGTTCTTTACCGCTCTGTCGCCGGACGCGCAGGACGATATTATTGCGCGTACCGAGCATACGCTGTAAGGCGGCGTGTCGGGGGGATGTGCGCGCTGGTGCCCTCACCCCAACCCTCTCCCACAGGGAGAGGGGGAACACACCGATGCCTCACCCCGGCCCTCTCCCACGGGGAGAGGGGGAACACACCGATGCCTCACCCCACCCCTCTTCCACGGGGAGAGGGGGAACACACCGATACCCTCACCCCGCCCCTCTTCCACGGGGAGAGGGGGAACACACCGATACCCTTACCCCGCCCCTCTTCCACGGGGAGAGGGGGAACACACCGATACCCTCACCCCGACCCTCTTCCACAGGGAGAGGGGGAACACACCGATACCCTCACCCCACCCCTCTCCCACAGGGAGAGGGGGAACACACCGATGCCCTCACCCCAGCCCTCTCCCACAGGGAGAGGGGGAACACACCGATACCCTGACCCAACCCTCTCCCACGGGGAGAGGGAGAAAACATTAATGCCCGCCTCTCCCACGGGGAGAAGGTGAAACCACTTAGCGGCAGCCTCGGTTGCCGTTTTGTTTTACTTTCGAATGAAATTAAATTTGTGCTCCCCGTCACCTTGTTATTAGAATGTTTCAAAATGCAGTGACTCCAGGAGCGCAATGTATGACCGTTAAAGTTATCGTCACCGATATGGACGGAACTTTTCTTGATGATGCCAAGCAGTACGATCGCGACCGCTTTCAGGCACAATTCGAGCAACTCAAGGCCCGCAATATTGAATTCGTGGTTGCCAGCGGCAATCAGTATTACCAGCTCATCTCCTTCTTCCCGGAGCTGAAAGAGCAGATCTCCTTCGTCGCAGAGAACGGCGCGCTGGTGTTCGATCACGGGGAACAGGTTTTCCATGGGGAACTGACGCGCCACGAATCGCAAATTGTCATTGGTGAACTGCTGAAAGACAAACAGCTCAACTTTGTCGCCTGTGGGCTGGAAAGCGCCTATGTCAGCGAAAATGCCCCTGATGACTTTGTGGCGCTGATGTCAAAACACTACCACCGCCTGAAACGCATTAGTGACTATCAGGACATCGACGACGTGCTGTTTAAATTTTCGCTCAACCTGCCGGATAGCGATATCCCGGCCCTGATCGATCAACTGCACGTGTCGCTCGACGGCATCATGAAGCCCGTGACCAGCGGGTTTGGCTTTGTTGATTTGATTATCCCAGGCCTGCACAAAGCGAACGGCATAAGCCGCCTGCTGAAGCGTTGGGAGCTGTCACCGCAGGCGTGCGTGGCGATTGGCGACAGCGGCAACGACGCGGAAATGCTCAAGCTGGTGAAATACTCTTTTGCCATGGGCAATGCCGCTGAGAGCATCAAAACCATCAGCCGTTACGGCACGGACGACAACAACCATCAGGGCGCACTGAACGTCATTCAGGCCGTGCTTGACGGCCACTCGCCGTTCGACGCCTGATCCCGCTTTTAAGCCGGAGCCCGTCTCCGGCACCCTACTCTTTTCCCATCCTGTGGCGAACATCAAGTTTTTAAACTTGCATTAACCTCTTTTTAACTTAAAGTATCACTTGTAGATAATTTTACTTTCGAATGAAAGATGCGAGGCCGTTATGACGTTTAGCAGTGAAACTTTGCCAGCGGATCCAAAAGCGGCAATTCGTCAGTTAAAACGCGAGTTACGCGCACAGATTGGCGACGTTCAGGCAGTGTTCGACACGCTCAGTGACAAAATCGCTACCCGCGTGGCGGAGATAAATGCCCTGAAAAATAAGGGCGAGCCTGTCTGGCCAGTGATCCCGTACGCGGATATTAAAGACGGTGCCCTCACCCCTGCCCAGCGCGATGCGATAAAACGCCGGGGCTGTGCGGTGATCAAGGGTCACTTCCCGCGTGAGCAGGCGCTGGCGTGGGATCATTCCATGCTCGACTATCTCGATCTCAATCGCTTTGATGACGTCTATAAAGGCCCGGGGGATAACTTCTTCGGTACCCTGAGCGCCTCCCGCCCGGAAATTTTCCCGATCTACTGGTCGCAGGCCCAGATGCAGGCGCGTCAGAGCGAAGAGATGGCCCAGGTGCAGTCGTTCCTCAACCGGTTATGGACATTCGAAAGTAACGGCAAACAGTGGTTCGACCCGGATGTCAGCGTGATTTATCCGGATCGCATTCGCCGTCGTCCCCCGGGAACCACGTCGAAAGGGCTGGGGGCACACACGGATTCCGGCGCGCTGGAGCGCTGGCTGTTACCGGCCTATCAACAGGTCTTTGCCCGGGTCTTTGATGGCAATATCGATAAGTACGATCCGTGGGACGCCGCACACCGGACCGAGGTGCAAGAGTACACCGTGGATAACACCACCAAATGTTCCGTCTTCCGCACCTTCCAGGGCTGGACGGCGTTATCCGATATGATCCCCGGTCAGGGTTTGTTGCACGTGGTGCCGATCCCTGAGGCGATGGCGTATATCCTGCTGCGCCCGCTGCTGGACGATGTGCCGGAAGATGAACTGTGCGGTGTCGCGCCGGGACGCGTCCTGCCGATCTCTGAGAAATGGCATCCGCTGTTAACCGAAGCGCTGACCAGTATACCGGCGCTTGAGGCCGGGGACTCCGTCTGGTGGCACTGCGATGTGATCCACTCTGTCGCACCGGTTGAAGACCAGCAAGGCTGGGGTAACGTCATGTATATTCCCGCCGCGCCGATGTGCGAGAAGAACCTCGCCTACGCGAAGAAGGTCAAAGCCGCACTGGAAACCGGCGCATCGCCGGGGGATTTCCCGCGCGAAGATTATGAAACCACCTGGCAGGATCGTTTTACCCTGGACGATCTGAACATCCACGGCAAGCGCGCCCTGGGCATGGTTTAACTGTCGTAAAGCCCTTCCCGTTCCACGGCGGTGCGTCGTTTTCCCTGACGTATCCGCCGTACCGACTCCCTTACCGTCAGCGTGCCGTTGAGCAGCAGCGTTCCCACGGGCGCATCCGGTCGCATCAGACGCTGCTGGAGAAAATGCACCGCCTCGGTACCCAGCTCATCGCGCGGAACATGGACCGCGGTTAACGGCACATCCTGAATCGCCGCCAGGTTAAAGCCGTCGATGCTCATCACCGAGACGTCCTGAGGAACCCGCAATCCGTGGCTTTGCAGCGCGCTGATGGTGCCCGCCGCCATAAAATCGCCGCCCACCAGAAATGCCGTGGGAAGCGCTTTGCCCTGCCGCTGCTTGAGCCATTCGCTGACCGCGCGCTCGGTCTCTTTCGCACTGAAGCTTTGCACCTCCAGCAAATCGCGTTTGTCGTTGAACCTGAGGTTATGCGTCCGCCACGCATCACGGATCCCCGACAGGCGTAGCTCCATGGTATAGCGCCGCAGACAGAGCACGGTCATTATCTCACGATGCCCCATCTCAAAGAGGTATTCCGCCGCTCTTTCGCCAATGGAACGATGATCCGGGGCGACGGCAGGCAGGCGCATATTCCGGTCGCGGCAGTTGATGAGCATGCACGGCTTGCCGACGTCCACCGCCAGATCGTGGATATGCGGGTCGTCGATGCCCAGTAAAATAGCCGCCTGCGTGTCCGGCTCGTTCATGCGCGTCAGAAACAGCTGGGCGTCGCTGTCGTTCTCTTCAAGCGGGCAATACCGTAGCCTGACCTCATGTGACGCCAGTCCCTTACTCACACTTTGTATAACACGGTAGTAAAAGATGTCGGACCGCTCATCGAAGGCCCGCTGGGGCGCAAACACCACCAGGCTGTTCAGCAGCAATCGCCCCGCCGCAATTCCCTCCATCACCCCCAGCTCTCGCGCGCACTCCAGCACCTTGATACGCGCTTTTTCACTGGTATTCGCCTTCCCCGCCAGCACGCGTGAAACGGTACTAATGGAGAGCTGAGTGCGGGAGGCGATTTCCGCGATTCTGAGCCTTTTGTCCATTTTGTGATCTTGCTCCGTTTGCTAAATGAAAAATTTTGCACGGCATGCATATCAGGCGATAACAGTGCTGAAAGCTATCATGCCAAAGCCAGTCGCTTATTTATGAGAAAGCTTGCACAAAATCTGCTATTGCCTGCTCATTTTCTCCCTTAAGGTGAACTTGTCACACAACTTCCATACTAGTTGTATGCCAACTTGATGCAATAAAAACAGATCAATCAAGGGCATAAGGCGCTGTGGGACAACCGAAACTACCCTCTTATCGTCCGTCTTGTGGAGACTGAAAATGAGTCAGGACATCAATAACACCCTCACGGGGAGTAAAACCCGTCGCGTCATCAAAAACCTGCGCTGGTACGTGCTGGTGCTGTTTTTACTGGGCGTCACCGTTAACTACATCACCCGTAACTCGCTCGGCATCCTGGCCCCTGAACTCAAAGAGAGCATGGGGATCACCACCGAGCAATACTCCTGGATCGTCGGGGCATTCCAGATTGCCTACACCCTTTTCCAGCCTCTGTGCGGATGGCTGATCGATGTCATCGGTTTGAAGATTGGCTTTATGGTTTGTGCAGGCATCTGGGCGCTGATGTGTATCCTGCACGCGGGTGCTGGTAGCTGGCTGCATCTCGCCGTGCTGCGCTTCTTTATGGGGGCATCGGAAGCTGCCGCCACGCCGGCAAACGCCAAAACGATTGGCGAGTGGTTCCCGAAATCAGAGCGTCCTGTCGCGGCCGGATGGGCAGGCGTGGGCTTCTCGATTGGGGCAATGCTGGCTCCGCCAATCATCTACTTCGCGCACGCCTCGTTTGGCTGGCAGGGTGCGTTTATGTTTACCGGCGTGCTGGCGCTGCTGTGGGTTGTTTTATGGTGGGCGTTTTACCATAACCCAGAGCAGCACCCGAATCTGGGACAAGAAGAACTGGCCTTTATCAAGCAGGACAACGAACCCCCGGCCATCAAGCTGCCTTTCCTGACCGCGCTGAAAACCGTCTCTAAAAACAAACGCTTCTACGGGATTGCCATCCCGGCCTTTATGGCGGAACCCGCCTGGGCAGTGCTGAGCTTCTGGGTCCCGCTGTACCTCGCCAAAGAGCACGGTATGGACCTGAAGCAGATCGCGATGTTTGCCTGGCTACCGTTCCTAGCCGCCGATCTGGGCAGCGTTGCCAGCGGCTACCTCACCCGCGTCTACACCCGCTTCTTCGGCTGCACGCGGGTCAACGCTGTCGTCGCAAGTTCCGTCACGGGCGCGTTTCTGATGATCTCGCTGGCGGCCGTGGCAATCACCCGCGATCCGTACGTCACCATTGCCCTGATCTCCATTGGTGGATTCGGGCACCAGATCATCTCCTGCATGCTCAGCGCGCTGGTTGTGGAGTCGTTTGATAAAGGCCAGATGGCTACCGTCAACGGCATGCGCGGCTCAGCCGCCTGGATCGCCAGCTTCCTTTTCTCGCTGTTGATCGGGGTAACTGCCGACAAAATTGGCTTTAACCCTCTTTTCATTGCCATGGGTTTCTTTGACCTGATTGGCGCTTTTTTCCTGGTCGCATTTATTGCTGAACGTCGCGCCAAGCGCGCCTGATAGTGGATGTATCGCATATGAAAACGTTGAAAAACTGGACCCTTGATAAGCAGTCAGCCCACCATGTCGAACTGCTGGTGGATAATCAGCACCGTCTGTTCCTGTACGTTCTGGAAGAGAACCTCTTCCGCGTGCTGATTAAGCGCAAAGGCACGCTGGCGCTGAACAAAACCTGGAGCATCGCGCCGACGAGTGATGTGCCGTGGGAAGGACGTGACCGCGACGACATTAGCGGCTTTACCTGCCCGTCATGGACGCTCACGCAGCAGGACGATACGCTGGTTATCGCCAGTGAAAAACTGCGTGTGACCGTCCACCAGCCGCTGTGGCTCGAGTGGCATCACCGCGATGAAGCCGGTATCTGGCAGGCGCTGGCAAGCGATCGACCCACCAGCGCCTATCTGCTGAATGCCCACGGTGACGGTGCGGCGCATTACCTGAGCCGCCACAAAGACGAACGTTTTTATGGTCTGGGGGAAAAAGCCGGCGACTTACAGCGCAACGGCAAACGCTATGAAATGCGTAACCTCGATGCGATGGGCTATAACGCCGTCAGCACCGACCCGCTCTACAAGCATATTCCGTTTACCCTCACCCGTCGCGATGACGTGAGCTACGGTCTTTTCTATGACAACCTGAGCAGCAGCTGGCTGGATCTGGGTAACGAGATTGACAACTACCACACCGCCTACCGTCGCTGGCAGGCGGAAGCGGGTGATATTGATTACTATCTCTTCACCGGCAAGCAGGTGCTGGACGTGACAAAGGCCTTTGTCCGTCTGACCGGTAAAACGCTGTTTGGGCCGAAATGGAGCCTGGGCTACAGCGGATCGACGATGCATTACACCGACGCGCCGGATGCGCAAAACCAGCTGATGAACTTTATTCGCCTGTGTGAAGAACACGCCATTCCGTGCGATTCGTTCCAGCTCTCATCGGGTTATACCTCCATCAACGGCAAACGTTACGTCTTTAACTGGAATCACGACAAAGTGCCGCAGCCCAATGCGATGAGCCAGGCGTTTCATGATGCGGGGCTGAAGCTGGCGGCCAATATCAAACCTTGCCTGTTACAGGATCACCCGCGCTATAGCGAAGTGGCAGAACAAGGGTTGTTCATACGTGATTCTGAAACCGATACGCCAGAACGTTCCAGCTTCTGGGATGATGAAGGGTCCCATCTCGACTTCACCAACCCGCAGACCGTGGCGTGGTGGCAGAAAGGCGTAACGACCCAACTGCTGGAAAAGGGGATCGATTCGACGTGGAATGACAATAACGAGTTCGAAGTGTGGGACGGTGAAGCACGCTGTCACGGCTTTGGCCAGGAAATTGCCATTAAGCATATCCGGCCGGTGATGCCGCTGCTGATGATGCGCGCCTCCATGGAAGCGCAACAACGCTTCGCGCCGGAAAAACGCCCGTATCTGATCTCTCGCTCCGGCTGCGCCGGCATGCAGCGCTACGTGCAGACCTGGAGCGGCGATAACCGTACCAACTGGGACACCCTGCGCTATAACACCCGCATGGGGCTGGGCATGAGCCTGTCCGGACTGTTTAACGTCGGCCATGACGTGGGCGGTTTCTCCGGCGATAAGCCCGATGCCGAGCTGTTTGTCCGCTGGGTGCAAAACGGTGTAATGCATCCGCGCTTTACCATCCATTCGTGGAATGACGATCGCACGGTGAACGAGCCGTGGATGTATCCGGGCGTTACCCCCGCGATCCGCAGCGCGATTGAGCTTCGCTACCGTCTTCTGCCCTATCTTTACACCCTGCTCTGGCAGGCACATGCCGACGACGAGCCGATGTTACGCCCGACGTTCCTCGATCATGAGCACGACGCGCAAACCTTCGAAGAGTGCGATGATTTCCTTCTCGGACGCGATGTGCTGGTGGCGAGCGTGGTGGAAGCCGGGCAGCGTCAGCGCCGCGTCTGGCTGCCGGATAACCCTACCGGCTGGTACGATTTTTACACTCACGAGTGGTTCGCTGGCGGGCAATGGATCGTGCGCGATGCACCTCTGGAAAAACTGCCGCTGCTGGTCAGGGCCGGAGCCGGTCTGCCGCTCAGCGAGCGTATTACGCATGTCAGCGCCGAAAAGGACGATACCCGCGAGCTGAAACTGTTCCCGGTGAAGGGGGTTGGTTCAACCGCTGGCCTGCTGTTTGAAGACGATGGTGAAAGCTGGGGGTACCAGAGCGGGAATGCGCTGTGGGTGGAATGGGAAATGGTGTGCGGGGGAGCAACTATTGACCTGAAGATTAACGGGCGTGGGGATTATCGTCCGGCGTGGAAAACGCTGAAGGTGACCTTACCGGCGGGTGAGAGACGCACGCTGCGGGTAAATGGTATTGAAGGGAGTGAATGGGTGGTGTAGTGCGGCCTGATGCCCTCACCCTAACCCTCTCCCACAGGGAGAGGGGATCAACCTGGACCCTAACCTCTCCCACAGGGAGAGGGGATCAATCTGGACCCTAATCCTCTCCCACAGGGAGAGGGGATCAATCTGGACCCTAATCCTCTCCCACAGGGAGATGGGATCAATCTGGACCCTAATCCTCTCCCACAGGGAGAGGGGATCAATCTGGACCCAAGCACTTTCCGACAGGGAGAGGGGATCGTTTTGACCCCTAACCTTAAGCATTTCGCGCGGCGGGTGCGGTCAACGCATCGGCCGCGCGAAAGACAGCGGGCTATCAGTTGTCGATACCTTTGGTACGCAGGTAATCTTCGTAGTTACCGGTGAAGTCCACCACGCGCTCAGGCGTGATTTCGATCACACGGGTCGCCAGCGAGCTGACGAACTCACGGTCGTGAGAGACAAAGATCAGGGTGCCCTGATACATTTCCAGCGCCATGTTCAGCGATTCGATTGATTCCATATCCAGGTGGTTAGTCGGTTCGTCCATCACCAGAATATTCGGTTTTTCCATCATCAGCTTACCGAACAGCATGCGACCTTTTTCACCACCAGACAGCACCTTAGCAGGCTTTTTGATGTCGTCCTGGCTGAACAGCAGACGGCCTAAGATCCCGCGAACCACCTGTTCGTCATCGCCTTCCTGCTTCCACTGGCTCATCCAGTCGAAGACGGTCAGATCGTTTTCGAATTCATACTCGTGATCCTGCGCGTAATAGCCAATCTGCGCGTTCTCAGACCATTTAACGGTACCGTTATCCGGCTGAGATTCACCCACCAGGGTTTTCAGCAGGGTCGATTTACCCACGCCGTTCGCGCCCAGAATGGCAACCTTCTCACCCACTTCCAGCAGCAGATTGAAGTTTTTGAACAGCGGACCGTTATCAAACCCTTTGGTGAGGGCTTCCACTTCCAGCGCGTTACGGAACAGTTTCTTGTCCTGCTCGAAGCGAATGAAGGGGTTCTGGCGGCTTGACGCTTTCACTTCGTCCAGCTTGATCTTATCAATCTGACGGGCACGCGAGGTTGCCTGGCGGGATTTAGAGGCGTTTGCACTGAAGCGGCTAACAAAGGATTGCAGATCGGCAATCTGGGCTTTTTTCTTGGCGTTATCGGACAGCAGACGTTCACGCGCCTGCGTGGCTGCCGTCATGTATTCGTCGTAGTTGCCCGGATAAACGCGCAGCTCGCCGTAGTCCAGATCCGCCATGTGCGTACACACCATGTTCAGGAAGTGACGGTCGTGAGAAATGATGATCATGGTGCTGCCACGTTCGTTCAGCACCTGCTCCAGCCAGCGAATGGTATCGATGTCCAGGTTGTTCGTCGGTTCATCGAGCAGCAGAATTTCGGGATTCGAGAACAGCGCCTGTGCCAGAAGCACACGCAGCTTCCAGCCCGGCGCCACTTCGCTCATCAGGCCGTAATGCTGCTCAACCGGAATACCCACGCCCAGCAGCAGTTCGCCCGCGCGGGATTCGGCAGAATACCCGTCCATTTCACCGTACAGCACTTCCAGATCGGCCACTTTATAGCCGTCTTCTTCGCTCATCTCAGCGAGGCTGTAAATACGGTCACGTTCCTGTTTAACTTCCCACAGCTCCCCGTGCCCCATGATCACCGTGTCCAGTACGGTAAACTCTTCAAAGGCGAACTGATCCTGACGCAGCTTGCCGAGGCGCTCGTTAGGATCAAGCGACACGTTGCCAAGCGTTGGCTCCAAATCGCCGCCGAGGATCTTCATGAAGGTGGATTTTCCGCTACCGTTGGCACCAATCAGGCCGTAACGGTTGCCGCCGCCAAACTTGACGGAAATGTTTTCGAACAGCGGCTTACTGCCAAACTGCATAGTGATGTTGCTGGTAACTAGCACGGGGGATTCCTGCAAAAAAGTGTGATAAACACGTCATTATGCCACAATTCCGAATTGAGATCCCGTGTTGCGACTTCCCGCTAAACTTTAACAAAATCGAAAAAAATGTGATTTCGTACACATCTGAATTCCTTGTTGGGGTGAATGCACATATAATGCGCTCCCATCACTGATTCAGACTCATTAACTAATCGCCAGAGTGGCAAAGATACCTCGCATAATATGAATATGAAATTATCAACGCTTTTTGCGGCGGCGTTAGCCGTAGTAGGTTTTTGCAATACCGCGTCAGCGGTGACGTATCCGCTGCCGACCGACGGTAGCCGTCTGGTGGGTGAAAACCAGGTGGTTATTGTTCCGGAAGGCAACTCACAGCCGCTGGAGTATTTTGCCGCGCAGTATCAGCTTGGCCTGTCCAACATGCTGGAAGCCAACCCGGGCGTTGATCCCTATCTGCCAAAGGCCGGTACCGTGCTGAACATTCCCCAGCAGCTGATTCTGCCGGACACCGTTCATGAAGGCATCGTGATCAACAGTGCTGAAATGCGTCTGTACTACTATCCGAAAGGCACCAACACCGTTATCGTGCTGCCTATTGGTATTGGTCAGTTGGGTAAAGACACGCCGCTGAACTGGACGACGAAAGTTGAGCGTAAGAAAGCCGGTCCAACCTGGACGCCAACCGCTAAAATGCATGCGGAATACATTGCCGCTGGCGAACCACTTCCAGCCGTAGTCCCTGCCGGTCCGGATAACCCTATGGGCCTGTACGCGCTGTACATCGGTCGTCTCTACGCTATTCATGGTACCAATGCTAACTTCGGTATCGGCCTGCGCGTCAGCCACGGCTGCGTACGTCTGCGTAATGAAGACATCAAATTCCTGTTCGATAACGTGCCGGTCGGCACCCGCGTCCAGTTCATTAACGAGCCGGTAAAAGCGACCTCTGAGCCAGATGGCAGCCGTTACATCGAAGTGCACAACCCGCTGTCCACCAGCGAAGATCAGATCAACAACAACGAAATCGTGCCAATTACGCTGCGTAGCAACGTGCAGGCTATCACCAGCCAGCCTGACGTTGAAACCACCGTTGTTGACCAGGCAATTCAGAATCGCTCCGGTATGCCGGTACGTCTGAACTGATAGTAAGCATTGAACCACCAAAAAGCGGGCCAGATAGCCCGCTTTTTTTTATCCGTTATTCACGATAACGATCCCGCCGTGGTCATAGCGGTAATGACAGTGGGCGTACTCCAGCGGCGTACCGTCTTCCAGATAGATCACCTGCTCCACCTCCAGCACCGGGTCGGTTTGTTCGCAGACAAGATGCTGCATATCCAGCGCGTTCGGTTTTAAGGCCCGCACCACGCGATATGAACCCATAATTTTGAGACCCAGCGTCTCCTGCACATACTGGAACACCGAGCTTTCAAGGTGGGTTTTGTTGAGGCCCGGCACCAGATTCAGCGGCATCACCGTCGAATCCAGCGACATCGGCTCGCCGTTCAGGGAGCGCAGGCGGATGAAATCATAAATCGGCGTATCGGCGCTGATCATCAATGAGGACTGCTCTTTCTCGTCGGGAAAACGCAGCTCAAAATGCACCACCTGACTGCTGACGGTGCCCAGATGTTGCCAGGTTTTGGTTGCGCCAAAATAGTCACTGCCGGAGAGATCCCACTGGGACAGCTGCAGGAAGTTTTTGCGGATAAAGGTCCCCTGCCCCTGGCGGGTATAGACCAGCCCTTCGACAATCAGCTGGCGCATCGCCTGCTGGATGGTCATCCGGCTGGTACTGAACTCCGCCGCCAGCGCAAACTGGTCTGGCAGCGGCTCGTTGGCGGCATATTGTTGACTAATAATGCGTTTTTTAATTTCCCGCGCTATGGTGATGTACTTCGCCGCCATCGCCTGTTCCTTATCGTTATTCCGCTATCACACTGTTTTTTAACGCCACTCGCTCCGCAATCTTGAGGAAAGGCAGGTAGAAGAATACACCAAATACGATGATTGCCAACTGCACCACCACGGCGCGCCAGTCCCCTGCCGTCGCCAGCCAGGCGCTCAGGATCGGCGGCGTGGTCCAGGGGATCATCACCACGCAGCGCGACATCAGCCCCAGCGTGGTACACAGCCACGCGAAGTAAATCCCCAGGGCCGGCAGCAGAACAAACGGGATCATCAGCGGCAGGTTAAAGACAATCGGCAGACCGAAAATCACCGGTTCGTTGATATTAAACAGCCCGGGCGCCAGAGAGAGACGGGCCACCTGTTTGGCCGACTGCTGACGGGAGAAGATGAAAATCGCAATCAGCAGCGAGATCGTGCTGCCCGTGCCGCCCACCATTCCGAAGGTAGGGACAAAAATGTTATTGATGATATGCGGAATCGGCTGGCCGTTGGCAAACGCCAGCATGTTCTCGTTGGTGTTAATCAGCAGGAACGGTTCCAGAATGACGCTGTTGACCACCGACTGGTGAATACCCAGCGTAAACAGGAAATTCCCGAAGCTGTAGATAAAGATCGTCCCCGGCAGGCTGGTGTTAATCAACCGCAACGGCTGCTGAATAAAGGTAGTGATCAAATGGATCAGATCCGTGTGCATGACGTTCGCAAGCACCGCCGCCAGAATCGCAAACAGCGAAAGGGTGATGATTGTTGGGATCAGCGCGGTAAAGGATTGGCTTACCGCCGGGGGGACATTCTCCCCCAGCGAGATACGTAACGCCTTCAGGCGAGAGATCGCGATGAACACTTCGGTTGCCACTAAACCAATCAGCACGCCGGCAAAAATTCCGGTCGAACCGATATTGGCAAAGGTCAGAACCTGCGTCACGTTGACCGGATTCTGGCTACCGACGGGCAGGATCGATAGCTGCATCGGCATCATGATGATAAAGCTGCTCAGGGCGATAACCACTGCCGAGACCGGGTTGTCGAACGCTTTATTGCGCGCCAGTGACCAGGCGATCATCGGTGCCAGCAGCAGCGCCGCAATATTCAGCGTGCCGTTGATGATCGCATCCCCCCAGACTTTGAAACGCACCAGCGTTTCGCCGTCCAGTATCCACGGGAACACCACATTGTTCACCAGCACCGCCAGACCGGCGAGGATAAAAATGGGCATCACCGTGGCAAAGGCATCGCGCAGGGAACGCAGGTGCACCTGATTCGCCAGGCGGGCTGAAAACTCAACAAATTTATCGACAAACGACTGCATTGCAGGTGTGATTTTTGTATCAGACATAGCGGAGATTCCCATTAATCAGTCACAAAAACGGTCCGGCAGCGTACGGCTTACAGCTCGCGCCCGTTGCTATGAATAGCCTGTTTTAACCATGCGTAGCTTTTTTTCGGTACGCGCTTCAGGTCTTTTAGATCGTGGTTCTCGCGGTTGACATACACCACGCCGTAGCGTTTACGCATATCCCCCTGCGAGCTAAGGATGTCGATTAACCCCCATCCGAGGTAGCCGATCACCTGCGCGCCGTCTTCAAAGATGGCGGCCTTCATCGCCATAAAATGCTGACGGTGATAGTCGATACGATAATCATCTTCGACAGGGTTTATGCCATCCCAGGACTCGATCACGCCAATCCCGTTCTCAATCGGGAAGACCGGTAAGCGCCAGTCGTTGTAATAGCGGGTGATGATGGTTCTAAAGCCCAGCGGATCGATCTGCCAGTTCCATTCGGTGGCTTTCAGGTAGGGGTTATTTTTCTCGCCGTGAGTGAGGTAATAATTCACCGGCGTGCCTTCGGGGATCGGATCGCTGTCGAGGGTTTTGCTGGCGTAATAGCTGAAGGCCATAAAGTCGTTTTGCGTGCGGGCCAACAGCGCTAAATCCTCCGCCCGGTAAATATCACTGAATCCCTGCTGTTCAACCACCGCCATCACTGCCGGGCTGTAGCCCTGTCCTGCAAAGACGCGGAGCAGGTTTTGATTCAGGAATTCGTCATACTGTTGGGCACAGAAGATATCGCGCGGTTTGCAGGTGGCGGGATAAATCAGCTGATGCGCCAACATTCCCCCCATCATCTGCCCGGGTTTGGCCTGATGCAGATACTCCGTCAGCGCCATATGCGCCACCATGGTGTGATGCTGAATTTCGTAGAGTTCGCGCAGGGTTTGCTCACCTTTCATATAGCCTGAAACGCGAAACGCCTCCGGCATATGAAAAATATTCTGCTCGTTGAAGGTCAGCCAGTATTTCACCCGATCCCCGAAGCAGTCGATCATCTTTTTACCGTAGCGGACAAACGCCTCCATCACCCGACGGTCGGTAAAGCCGTTGTATTCCTGCGCCAGAGCCAGCGGCATATCAAAGTGATACAGGCACACCATCGGTTCGATACCGCGGGCGATCAGATCGTCAATAAAGCGGTCGTAAAACGCGATGCCTTCGTCGTTAAATTCGCCATCGCCCTTAGGACAAACGCGGCTCCAGGAAATCTGAAAGCGATAACAGTTCATCCCCAGATCCTGCATCAGGTCGAAGTCTTCTCTGTAGCGATGGTACGAATCCGTTGCCACCATCCAGTCAGAGGCATTCTCCCCGGCTTCCCGGATGTCGTATACCGACATCCCTTTTCCGCCCTCGTTCCATGCCCCTTCGGTCTGCATGCTGGAAACGGAGTTACCCCATAAAAAATTCGCTGGTAATGATTGGTTCATGCTTGCCCCCTATATGACTAGTCATTTAAATTTCATGACTAGTCATATAGCGAAAGATGAAAAATCAGGCAAAGAGAGGGATCGTTTTTTGTGAGGCGTGTGGAAATAAAAAAGCCGGATCGCTGTGTGCGGATCCGGCTTTAACGCAACGTGTTACGTGAAAATCAGGACAGTTGATTCCGGCGATATTCGCCCTGACGCTCCAGCATCCAGCCGGGATATTCGCGCGGCAAGGCGCTGACCGCATCCAGCTGTTTCAGCTCGTCGTCGGTCAAGCTGATGCCGGTGGCGTTAATGTTGTCATCGAGCTGCTCCACGCGTTTAGCGCCCACGATCACGCTGGTGACCACCTTCTGGTGAAGCAGCCATGCCAGGGCGATTTGCGCGACCGAGACGCCTTTTTGGTCAGCGATGGTCCGCATCACGTCCACGCAGTCGAACGCGCGATCTTTATTCACCGGCGGGAAATCAAATTCCAGACGCCGTCCGCCCGCCTCCGCCTGACCGTCGCGGCCATATTTACCGCTCAGCAGTCCGCCCGCCAGCGGGCTCCAGACCATCAGCCCGACGTTTTCGCTTTGCAGCATCGGCACCAGTTCGCGTTCCAGATCGCGCCCGGCAATTGTGTAATAAGCCTGAAGCGAGGCAAAACGTGCCAGCCCAAGACGCTCGGAAATGCCCAGCGCTTTGGCGATTTGCCAAGCGGCCCAGTTCGAGACGCCGATATACCGCACGTGACCGTGCTGCACGAGATTATCCAGCGCATAGAGCATCTCTTCCATCGGCGTTGCCGGATCAAAGCCGTGTAACTGGTAGAGATCGATATGATCGAGCTGCATGCGCTGCAGGCTCTCTTTCACGCTGTTAATGATGTGATAGCGCGAACTGCCGCGTGAGTTCACACCCGCGGTGCCCGTCTCGCCAAACACTTTGGTCGCCACGACCACGTTTTCACGCGGGATCTTCAGATTTTTCAGCGCCTGACCGGTGATGATTTCCGAACGGCCTTCGGAGTAGACATTGGCGGTATCAATAAAGTTGATGCCGGCATCCAGCGCCCGCCCCACCAGCTTCTCGGCGTCGTGTTGCTGGAGCTGGCCAATCTTGCCCCACATACCGTCTTCCCCGCCAAAGGTCATGGTGCCGAGGCACAGCTCAGAAACAAACAGACCGGTGTTGCCTAATTTTTGATAACGCATGGGACGTTCCTCGCAATGTTCGTGTTGGGTGCCAGACAGTTATACCCCCACGCGCTCTTCTGCGAATGGGCTGTTCCTGTCCGTTTCTTGCCCAATCCTCTGAACCTTAGCCACGCGGGGCCTCGCCAAAGACGCTGTAATCCGGCAGATGCACCTGTTGATACGGCTCCCAGCCGCCGCCGAGGGCTTTGTAAAGCGCCACCAGATCGAGCGCACTCTGCACTTTTGCCTGAGAGCGCTGCTGCTCGGCCTGCGCAAGCTGGCGCTGGGCATCCAGCACATCAATGAAGGTGGCAATCCCCTGCCGGTAGCTGTCGCTGGCCAAATCAAACGCGTTTTGCAATGCGTCGATGGTTTTGCCTAATCCCGCTTCGCGTTGCTGATCGGTGCGGTAACTGACCAGCGCGTTCTCCACGTCTCCCAGCGCCGTCAGCACGGTCTGGCGATAGTCCAGCACCGCCGCCCCCTGTTGGGCACGGGCGACCTTGACGCTGGAAACCAGACGGCCTCCCTGGAAAATAGGAATAGAGACCTGGGGACCTACGCTGTAGAAGTGGCTGCTCCAGTCTGTGAGCCAGTTGGTTTCACTGTTCCGCAGGCCAAACTGACCGGACAACGTCAGGCTGGGGAAGAGTTGCGCCACCGACACGCCAATTTGCGCGGTAGCCGCGTGAAGATTCGCCTCGGCCTCGCGCACGTCCGGACGACGCCTGGCGAGCGTAGACGGGATGCCCGTCGGCACAATATCCGGCAGTGGCGGGAGCGGCTTAGCCTCGCGCAACTCGCTGTCGAGCGCCCCCGGTGGTTTACCCAACAAAATCGCCAGGCCGTTCATCGCCTGGCGCTCCTGGGCCTGGTACTGCGGCAGTTGCGCTTCCAGATTGCCGAGCTGCGCCCGGGCGTTTTCCACGTCCAGCTGAGGCGACAAGCCGCCGCGCTGGCGGTTTTCGGTCAGTTCAACGGTTTGCTGCGCGCTTTCGATTTGCGTGTTCAGCGTGGCGATAATGCTCTGCGCGCCGCGCAGCTGCAGCCAGGCGCGGGCGACTTCGGCCTCGAGCGACACCAGCGCATCGTTACGTTGCTCAATGGCGGCCTTTTGCTGCGCTTCGGCGGCTTCAACCTGCCGACGAACCTTGCCCCACAGGTCAATTTCCCACTGGGCATCAAAGCTGCCCTGATAGAGGTTTACAGGCTGCGTGAGCGGGCCAAGCGCCCCTTTGAGTTCCGGATCCACGTTATCGAGCTGGTCATACGCCCCATGGGATTTTAGCTCCCCTTCCAGCCCAAGCTGCTGACGTGTGGCCTGTAGATTACCGTTAACCGAAGGGTAAAACGCCCCGCCCGCCTGGTTAATCTGTTCGCGGGCACCCGCTATACGCAGCACGGTTTGTTGCAGCGACAGGTTGCCGGCAATCGCCCGTTCAATCAGGCTGTCGAGCTGTGGCGAACCAAAAGATTTCCACCAGCGAGGATTGATGGCCGTGGTGTTTACTTTCGACGCCACGCCATTATCGCCCGGATCGTTCCAGTTCGTAGGCGTTTGCGGCGCGGGGGGCTGATAGTCCGGTCCCACTGAACACCCTGTCAGGGTCGTGAGTAAAATCAGGGATGCCAAACGAGGGTCAATCATCAATGTGCTCCTGCACTGCCTTCACTCTTCACCGGCGAAAGCAACAAACAAAACGGTATAAGCAGTAACGCCACCGCACTCAATATCGTAAATACGTCGATGTAGGCCAAAAATCGCGACTGCTCGATCATGGTCTGGTACATCCGACCGGTCGCAATGCCCATGGGATCGCCGACCTGCGTCGTGAAGTTTTGAATCGCCTGCGCGGACTCGCGTATCGCCAGCTGGAACTGTTCGTTAAACGGCGACGCGTGGTAAGCCAGATGCGCGCTGTGCGCCTGAGCGCGTTCGGTAATCGCCGCCGTGGAGAGGGAAATGCCTATCGATCCGGCCACGTTACGGAACATGGTGAACAGCGCGGCGGCATCGCCATTAAGCCGCCGGGGAATCGAGATAAACGCAATGGTCGTCAGCGGCACAAACAGGAAGCCCAGGCCGATTGACTGCGCGCTGCGGAACAGCACCAGCGTTTCAAAATCGATATCCGGGGTCAGATTGCGCGACCAGAAGAACGACACCGCCAGACAGGTAAAGCCAAAAGCGATAATCCAGCGCGTTTGCACCACAGGCATCAGCTTCAGCACCAGCGGAATGGTCAGCACGATCAGCACGGCGCCGGGTGAGAGCACCATACCGGACCAGGTGGCGGTATAGCCCAGATCCTGCTGCGCCAGCTGAGGGATCACCACGGAACTGCCGTACAGAATCATCGCCATACCGGCCATCAGCAGGCTGGAGACGGCAAAGTTTCGATCCTTCATGCAGTGCAGATCGACCACCGGTTTTTTGGCATACATCAGCCAGTAGATCGCCCCAATGATGCCGATTAACGTCAGAACCGCGAAGGTGCGAATAAAGTTTGAGTAGAACCAGTCTTCATCTTCGCCGCGATCGAGCATCACCTGCAGGCAACCCAGCCCCAGCGCGATCAGGCCGATCCCGCTCCAGTCGATAGACAATTTTTCTTCCGACTTGCGCTCCCAGGGCGGATCTTCCAGCAGCTGATAAATGGCCAGCACCGTGACAATGCCGACCGGAATGTTGATAAAGAAGACCCAGCGCCAGGAGTAATTATCGGTGATCCAGCCGCCCAGTGTCGGCCCCAGCACCGGCGCCACAATGATGGCGATAGACGAGAGCCCAAAGGCTTTACCCCGATCTTCGGGTTTGAAGTAATCCAGCAGCACCGACTGTTGCGTTGGCTGCAACCCGCCGCCGAAGAAGCCCTGCATGATGCGGAAAAGAATGATCTGCCACAGCTCTGTGGCGATCCCGCACAGGAATGAGCAGACGGTAAACATCACGATGCAAATCAGGAAAAACTGCTTGCGGCCAAACACCCGGCTTAAAAACGCCGAAATCGGCAGCACAATACCGTTCGCCACCAGATAGCTGGTGAGCACCCAGGTCGATTCGTCATAGCTTGACGAGAGCGAACCCGCGACGTGCGGCAGCGCCACGTTCACAATGGTGGTGTCGAGGATCTCCATAAACACCGCAAGGGTCACAACGATAGCGACCGCCCACGGGTTGCTGGCAGGTCGCCAGTTGTCGTGGCTGTGATCGGTCATTCGACGGTGACCTTCGGTGCGACAGAAAGCCCCAGCGGCATCGGCCTGTTCGGATCCAGACCTTTATCAATGACGATTTTTACCGGAACGCGCTGGACAATCTTCACAAAGTTGCCGGTCGCATTTTCCGCCGGGAAGGCAGAAAAACGTGCGCCACTGCCCTGCTGGATGCTGTCGACGTGACCCTCCAGCGCCATATCTGGCCAGGCATCCACCGACATCGTCACCTTATCGCCCGGCTTCATGCGCTCAAGCTGCGACTCTTTAAAGTTCGCCACGACCCAGACATCCGGCGAGACCAGCGAGAAGAGCGCGGTGCCCGCCTGCACCAGGGTGCCGGTCTGGACGTTACGTTTGGTGACGAATCCGTCAAATGGCGCGGTCACTTCGGTATAGGAGAGGTTTAGCTCCGCCGTTTCGAGCTGCGCTTTCGCCTGATCCACCTGACGTTCGCGGGCCTCAACGTTTGTCTCCTGCTGGCGGATTTGCAGCTGCACCTGCTGGGCGACTTCCAGCTGAGCCTGGGCGCTGGCCAGCCCCGCCTGGGCGCTTCTGAGCTGTGCGTTCGCGGTATCAATGCTTTGCTGGGTTGTCGCGCGAGGATCAACGCCGCGTTGACGACGGTATTCCGCCTGCGCATTCGCCAGATCGGCCTGAGCCTTAATGACCTGCGCTTTGGCTTCATCGCGCTGCGCGGGGTATTGCACTTTAGACAGGGCCAGCTGGGCCTGCGCCTGATGCAGTTGCGCCATCGCCAGGCCAAGCTGCGCCTGGGCCTGATCGCGCTGAGCGGTGTTATCGCGCGGGTCGATCACCACCAGCACGTCGCCTTTTTTAACGCGCTGGTTGTCACGGACCCGCAGTTCAGTGACATAGCCCGCCGCCTTCGGCGCGATGGTGACCACATCCCCGTCGGTAAAGGCGTCGTCAGTGGTCTCTTCATTGCGCGTCAAAAACCACCAAACCAGCGCAACAATGACCATCACCACAACCACGATACCGAGGATGATTAACGGTTTCTTCCCGGGTCGTTTACGTTCGTTGGTGTTCTTTTCCGGCTTGTCAGCCGCTTGTTTTTCGTTATCTTCTGCCATAGGTAACAACAGTCCTGTCAGTAAAAGGCATCACGCTATGCCGTTCACTAAAATTAGGACGTTGCTATACATTTGCCAGGAAAAACTGACAAAGAACGCACTATATGAGAAGGATAATTCCGAAACCAATGGCCGCGGCCCAGATCAACATCGGCAAGGACCACAGATGGAAACGCCACCAGATGCGCCGATCGTTGGCCATTCTCAGGGCGATGATATTCGCCAGCGACCCCGGCAGCAGGCCGAAGCCCCCGACGTTCACCGCCCAGGCCAGCAGTGCCCCAGGCGGCACATAGTTGATAAGCAAAATGGTGGCGGGCACGTTGCTGATAAACTGAGACAGACCAATCGCCGTCAGCCACAGACCAAACGGCGGCAGACCGCTGACGCTGTGCAGGGTCGCCTGCAAGACTGGCAGTTGAATCAACAGATGCACGTCAATAAACATCGCCATAAACACCAGCAGCAGGGTCCAGTCGACGCTGATAAGCACCCGACGCGCCAGCAGCAGAAAACCCAGGGCGACCAGCAGAACGCCCAACCGCTCAAACTTCAGTTCCAGCGCCGTCAGGAAGACGATATAGAGCAGCAAGGCGCCCCATACCAGACGCGGCTTCCACGCCGGCGTGGGTGACCCGCTGTGATAATGAAGGGCTTTATTGGGGAAAGCGAATCCGCACACGACAAGCAGGGAGAGCATCATCATCAGCGCCAGCGGCATCATCTGCCAGGTGAAGGCGGCAAACGACAGCCCGGAGCGGCCCCAGAGCAGAATATTTTGCGGGTTACCAATCGGCGTCAGCATCGATCCGGCATTGACCGCCAGGGCTTCGAAGATAATGAGGCGGGTCACCGGGATCTCACAAAGCCGGCGCAGCGTCAGGGTCAGCGGCACCACGATAAATAACGCCACATCGTTGGTTAAAAACGTCGAAAGCAGCGCTGCGGCCAGCACCATAAAAAGCGCCAGTTTCCGCTCGGTGGCAAAACGGCGCACCATTTTGCGGCCCAGCACATCAAAATAACCGCTCAGTTCGACGCCTTTGGTCAACATCATCAGCCCGCTCAGGGTAATGATGGTGTGCCAGTCGATGGCGTCAGGCCAGGCCCGTGGCGCAAAGGGAACAAAGACGCTCAGCCCGACGCCAATGACGATTAAAAGATGGAAGAAGCGATCGCGGGCGAGAGCCTGCACTCCGGGGATGTTCATTCAGAAGGCGTATCGTACTTGAGCGTGAATTCACGAAACTTTTCCAGCGTCTCGGCGCTGACGTGGTGTTCGATCCCTTCTGAGTCGCGACGGGCAGTCTCTTCGCTGACGCCCAGCACGCGTAAAAAGTTTTCCACTATCTGATGGCGTTCACGACTTTCCTGCGCCAGTTTTTCGCCTTCTGGCGTCAGGAACACGCCGCGCCAGGGGATCATTTCGATCAGCCCGACGGAGGCGAGACGTTTTAACATTTTGGCTACGGTAGGTTGCGATACGCCCAGACGGGCAGCCATATCCACCTGCCGGGCCTCGCCGACTTCCCGGAAGAGATCCGAAATCAGCTCAACGTAGTCATCAATCAGTTCGCGGCGGTGCGCTTCGCGTACCTGGCGAAACCCTTCAACGTGCTCTTCAACATTAACCAGTTGCGTCTTTTTTTTTGTAGTGGGCTTACCTGCGCGACTGTTCATTCAGCTTCCTCAGTGTGGTGGCGCGTCCGTCGTCATAGGACGAGAGCGCATAGTGTAAACCATCCCTCTACAAGCACAAAAATATAACGAAATAGCCGTAGCTAAGTAATATAGCCTATGCTATATCTGTATGTAATGCAGTCACCCTTCACGGATCGAAGGGATCAGAAATCAGGAGGTCATATGAACGAATTTAAGAGGTGTCTCCACGTGTTTACCCATTCTCCCTTTACCGTGCGTTTAATGCTGATCAATATGTTGTGCGATATGTTCAACGGCAAACCGCAGCAGAACGATAAACCTTCACGCTAACGCGGCGTCGCGGCACGCCGCTTCTTTTTCCTGTCATATTTCACCGGTAAACTGGCCTCTGGCCGCCTCATTGCCGATCTTTTTCGCCGATTTGTAATCCCTCTCCCAAAACAACCGTTAACAACTGTTGACCTGAAGACTGACTGGCTCTATCTTCTTGCAGCCCTGCACCCGTTGCGGCTCGCTGAAGCGGACCCTCATTCCCTCTACACGCACTGTCAGGCAGGCTTTGACCCTCGACGCCAGGGTGAGCGCATGGCGTTTTCATGATAGTGACCTATGAATTTAACCTTAAAAGAAACGCTTATTTCCCGCAGTCGGGCCTTAAACCCGTGGACGGGATTCTATTTTTTACAATCCTTGCTGATTAACCTTGCGCTTGGCTACCCGTTTAGCCTGCTTTATGCCGTCGCGTTCACCTGCATTTTGCATCTCCTCTGGCGCAGCATGCCGCGCGTGCAAAAAGCGCTGGTTGGCATGTGCTCCCTGATTGCGGCCATGTATTATCCCTTTGGTCAGGCTTATGGTTCGCCCAACTTCAATACGGTGCTGGCGCTCCACTCCACCAATATGGAAGAGTCCACGGAAATCCTGACGATCTTCCCATGGTATAGCTATGTCATCGGTCTGTTCATCTTTGCCCTTGGCGTGATTGCACTGCGTCGCAAAGTGACCGGGGATAAAAGCTGGAACATGATCGATAGCCTGTGCCTTGCCTTCAGCGTGGCCGTCTTTTTTGTTGCTCCACTACAAAACCTGGCCTGGGGCGGCGTCTTTAAGCTGAAAGATACCGGCTACCCCGTTTTTCGCTTCGTTAAAGACGTGGTGGTGAATAATAAAGAAGTTATCGATGAACAGGCGCGAATGACCGCGCTGTCCAATATGAAAGACACCTGGAACGTGCTGGCGGTGAAACCGAAATACCATACCTATGTGGTGGTGATAGGTGAAAGCGCGCGCCGTGACGCACTGGGGGCCTTTGGCGGACACTGGAATAACACGCCATTCGCCAGTTCCGTTAACGGGACCTTATTTACCGATTACGTCGCCGCCAGCGGATCGACGCAAAAGTCGCTCGGGTTAACCTTAAACCGCGTCGTCGACGGCAAGCCGCAGTATCAGGACAACTTCGTCACGCTGGCTAACCGTGCCGGTTTCCAGAGCTGGTGGTTTTCAAACCAGGGGCAAATTGGTGAGTACGATACGGCCATCGCCAGTATTGCTAAACGAGCCGATGAAGTGCAGTTCCTGAAAAGCGGCGACTTCGAGGCGGATAAAAACACCAAAGATGACGCGCTGTTAAAAATGACCGCGCAGGTATTCGCCACGCAACGTACGCAGCCGCAGTTGATCGTTCTGCATCTGATGGGGTCACATCCTCAGGCCTGCGATCGTACGGGGGGGAAATACGCGGAATTCGTGCAGTCGAAGGAGACCTCGTGTTACCTCTATACCATGACGCAGACCGACGAGCTTCTGAGCCAGTTATACAATCAGCTCAGAAATTCGGGCGATAGCTTCTCGATGGTCTACTTTTCCGATCATGGGCTGGCGTTTAAGGAGCGCGGGAAAGCGGTGCAGTATCTCGCCCATGACGACAAGTTCCAGCAGAATTTCCAGGTGCCCTTTATGGTGATCTCCAGTGACGATAAAACGCATCGCATCATCAAGGCGCGTCGTTCGGCGAACGATTTCCTGAGCTTCTTCTCTCAGTGGACGGGGATCTCTGCAAAAGAAATTGCTAATCAGTATCCCTTTGTATCCAGCAAAAAAGCGCCGCCGGTCTACGTCACTAACTTCAAGCTGCAGAAGGTTGAATACGCGCATCTGGGCACGGATATTTTCGCGACCAAAAGCCGCTAGAAGAGAGAATTGAGATAAAAAAAATCCGCCACGTTGGGCGGATTTTTTATTAGCTTACCGAAGTGATTAGAAACGGTAACCTACGCCTGCGATCCAGGTGCCAACGTCAACGTTGCGGATACGGCTCTGCTCGTAAGAGAAGTCCAGTGCAACATTTTCGATTGGGTTGAACTGCATACCTGCGCCATAGGAGAAACCATAGTCGCTGTTGGTTGCAGAGCGGTTCAGACTTTCGTTTTCAGTCTGCTGGAATTTACCGTAGCCAACACCTACAACACCGTAGATGCTTGCCCAGTCGTTCAGGCGGTAAGCTGGACCAGCGGTGATGCCGTAGTACTGGCCTTTGTTGTAAGCGCCGTCTTCAAAACGATCTTTCTCGGTGTAAGTGAAAGAACCGATTACGCCCAGCGGGTTGTTATCCTGCTCGTAACGATACTTCAGGTTGAAACCGTTGGTTTTGTTCATTACGCCCTGCATATCGGACTGAGCGTAACCACCGGTAACGGTAGAAGTAGCAGCTACAGCAGTACCTGCGGAGACAGCCAGAACTGCGGCCAAAGCTGAAAGACATGCAATTTTTTTCATAACCACCTCAAATGTGCTTCAAGTAATCCGTAAGTTTTAAATATATCAAAAAATCTTGTGAAACTCTTTGTCATTCGCGATGTCTAACCCAACCTTTGATGTAACAGAACGTTTCCAGGCGGGGTTATCTCTTTCAAATCACAAAAAATTTTAGACTATTAAGCGGATTTTGCGCGTCATGGATAAGACATTCATCCAGATTATTCCTAAATTAAACGCTTAATAATCCAACAATCATGGCTCATTTTACGGATTTCGGCGGCTTTTTTTTTCAACAAAGTCTCAACGGCTTCGGTTTAATTCCATTACACTGCCTCTTTTACTTCCTTTGACAAAAATTGACAGGAGAAAGGATGCCTGGGTTGTCTCGCAAAGCGCCGGTCTGGTTGCCCATCGTTGTGATACTGATTGCCATGCTCTCTATTCAGAGTGGCGCATCTCTCGCAAAATCGCTTTTCCCGCTGGTCGGCGCGCCCGGTGTGACGGCATTGCGTATTGCGCTGGGGACCATCATCCTGGTGGTGATATTTAAACCCTGGCGGCTCCGCTTTAAAAAAGAACAACGCCTGCCGCTGCTGTTTTACGGCTTGTCGCTGGGGGCAATGAACTATCTTTTCTATCTCTCTATTCAGACCGTGCCGCTGGGCATTGCCGTGGCCCTCGAGTTCACTGGCCCGCTGGCCGTTGCGCTGTTCTCCTCACGCCGTCCGGTCGATTTCGTCTGGGTGGTATTGGCCGTGCTGGGCTTATGGTTCTTACTTCCTCTCGGGCAGGACATCTCACACGTTGACCTGACCGGCGCTGCGCTGGCACTGGGCGCGGGAGCCTGCTGGGCGGTTTACATCCTTACGGGTCAACGTGCGGGGGAAGAACACGGCCCTGCTACGGTCGCGCTGGGCTCACTGATTGCCGCGATTATTTTCGTTCCTCTTGGGATGGCGCAAGCAACCGAGTCTATCTGGCAGTGGTCAATCCTCCCCGTTGGCCTGGCCGTCGCCGTGCTGTCCACGGCGCTCCCCTACTCTCTGGAGATGATCGCCCTGACCCGATTGCCGACGCGCATTTTCGGCACGCTGATGAGCATGGAGCCCGCGCTTGCCGCCATGTCAGGCATGGTCTTCCTTGGCGAAACGCTGACAGGTATCCAGACGCTGGCGCTGTGCTCAATCATTGCCGCTTCGATGGGGTCGACGCTCACGATGCGTCAGGAAAGCAAAATCAAGGAAATCGACATTAAATAAGGCAGCGTTCTGCATAACCGCATGCGCGATGCAGAATAGCGGTCCTGATGGGTCTGTATTTATTTCCTGACACACTTTAGTTTTGTCAGGAAATATTTTCACAACGAACGAAATAAGCGATGTAATTAAGACACATCCGCAACACAATATAGCAAAGCCATAAATATCAATGATTTAATAAAATCCACCTTCCTCTTGCTATTAAACTGATAGGCACAGCCAAGCGGCAGCTTTCAGATCAGGTGCTATACTGAATTCCAGTAATTACCTGGGACACAAATCATCAAGAGGATATGAGATTATGAGTACCGCTAAACTGGTTAAAACGAAAGCGTCTAATCTGCTTTATACCCGTAACGATGTACCAGACAGCGATAAGAAAGCGACGATTGAGTTGCTGAATCGCCAGGTGATCCAGTTCATTGATCTCTCTTTAATCACTAAACAGGCTCACTGGAACATGCGCGGCGCAAACTTCATCGCCGTCCATGAGATGCTGGATGGCTTCCGTACTGCGCTGGTCACTCACCTGGATACCATGGCTGAGCGTGCCGTTCAGCTGGGCGGTGTTGCGCTGGGTACCACGCAGGTGATCAACAGCAAGACGGCGTTAAAAAGCTACCCGCTGGATATTCATAGCGTTCAGGATCACCTGAAAGAGCTGGCTGACCGTTATGCCGTCGTAGCGAACGATGTACGTAAAGCCATTGGCGAAGCGAAAGATGAAGACACCGCTGATATCTTCACTGCCGCCTCTCGCGATCTGGATCAGTTCCTGTGGTTTATCGAATCTAATATCGAATAATCCATACGGAATAACTATCAAACCCTTGCCGCCCGGCAGGGGTTTTGCACGTTTATGGTGCACCACTTCCGCCTTTATCCCCGCTTAAGTAAACGAAATGTAATAATCACCTCACGCAATCGTTAACGGAAGATTGTTTTCTCGCCTGATTTTACGCTTAATGGTGACTCGGCCTGCGCCACTCCCGGCGCGCACCAAAACGGTGCTCCGTGTTGGTGCAAACCGACGACGATGCATCGCTCATTGTGCAATACATGACATCATCCCCTTTGCAAAACAATAAGTTGTAAAGTTGGCACGATTTTTTCATGTTATCGTTCGCTCCCGCAGGGGATCGCCCCGTGGATATAAAAGGAAATGCTATGAAGTCTGTATTAAAAGTTTCACTGGCTGCACTTACCCTGGCTTTTGCGGTTTCTTCACACGCCGCGGACAAACTCGTTGTCGCAACGGATACTGCTTTCGTTCCGTTTGAATTTAAGCAAGGTGACAAATACGTTGGTTTTGACGTGGATTTGTGGGCAGCGGTCGCCAAAGAACTGAAGCTGGATTACACCCTGAAACCAATGGATTTCAGCGGCATCATCCCGGCTCTGCAAACGAAAAACATTGACCTGGCACTGGCAGGGATCACGATCACCGAAGAACGTAAAAAAGCGATCGACTTCTCTGACGGCTACTACAAAAGCGGCCTGCTGGTGATGGTGAAAGCGGACAACAACGACGTTAAAAGCGTGAAAGACCTCGACGGCAAAGTGGTCGCCGTGAAGAGCGGAACCGGTTCTGTTGACTACGCGAAAGCCAACATCAAAACCAAAGACCTGCGTCAGTTCCCGAATATCGATAATGCCTATATGGAACTGGGTACAAACCGCGCTGACGCGGTTCTGCACGATACCCCGAACATTCTTTACTTCATCAAAACGGCAGGCAGCGGCAAGTTTAAAGCCGTGGGTGAGTCTCTGGAAGCACAACAATACGGTATCGCCTTCCCGAAAGGCAGCGACGAGCTGCGTAATAAAGTGAACGGTGCGCTGAAAACCCTGAAAGAGAACGGCACTTACAACGAAATCTACAAAAAATGGTTCGGTACCGAACCTAAATAATTCAGCCTGATTGCAGGTTTGTAACGCCCGGCGGCGGATACGCTGGCCGGGCCTACTTTTGAGTCATCGATGCGGTGACTCAGTGTTGTTTTCACCACGGTATACAGGAAATTATCATGCAGTTTGACTGGAGCGCCATCTGGCCTGCCATTCCACTCTTGCTTGAAGGCGCCAAAATGACCCTGTGGATTTCGGTCCTCGGTCTGGCTGGCGGGTTAGTTATCGGTCTTATCGCCGGTTTCGCCCGCAGCTACGGTGGCTGGATTGCTAACCACATCGCACTGGTTTTCATCGAAGTGATCCGCGGTACGCCTATTGTCGTACAGGTCATGTTTATCTACTTCGCCCTGCCGATGGCCTTCAATGACCTGCGCATTGATCCCTTTAGCGCGGCGGTAGTGACCATTATGATTAACTCTGGCGCCTACATTGCGGAGATCACCCGTGGTGCCGTGTTATCGATTCATAAAGGCTTCAGCGAAGCAGGTTTAGCGCTGGGTCTGTCTCGTCGCGAAACGATCCGCCACGTGATTTTGCCGCTGGCGTTGCGTCGTATGCTCCCGCCGCTGGGCAACCAGTGGATTATCAGCATTAAAGATACCTCTCTGTTTATCGTGATCGGCGTGGCTGAGCTGACCCGTCAGGGACAGGAGATCATTGCCGGTAACTTCCGCGCACTGGAAATCTGGAGTGCCGTTGCGGTGGTCTATCTGATTATCACGCTGCTGCTGAGCTTTGTTCTGCGTCGTCTGGAAAGAAGGATGAAAATCCTGTGATTGAATTTAAAAATGTCTCCAAGCACTTTGGTCCTACCCAGGTGCTGCACAATATCGATTTAAACATCAAACAGGGTGAAGTGGTGGTGATCATCGGGCCGTCTGGCTCCGGTAAATCCACCCTGCTGCGCTGCATCAACAAGCTGGAAGATATCACCAGCGGCGATTTGATCGTTGACGGGTTAAAAGTTAACGACCCGAAAGTCGATGACCGCCTGATTCGTCAGGAAGCGGGCATGGTGTTCCAGCAGTTTTATCTCTTCCCGCACCTGACGGCGCTGGAAAACGTGATGTTTGGACCGCTGCGCGTGCGCGGCGCCAGCAAAGCGGAAGCCGAAAAACTGGCAAAAGATCTGCTGGCGAAGGTCGGTCTGGCCGAGCGTGCGCACCACTACCCTTCTGAGCTTTCCGGTGGACAGCAGCAGCGCGTGGCGATTGCCCGTGCGCTGGCGGTAAAACCTAAAATGATGCTGTTTGATGAGCCAACCTCTGCGCTGGATCCTGAATTACGCCATGAAGTATTGAAAGTCATGCAGGACCTGGCGGAAGAAGGGATGACCATGGTCATTGTGACGCACGAGATTGGCTTCGCCGAGAAAGTGGCATCGCGGCTGATTTTCATCGATAAAGGGCGTATTGCCGAAGACGGCAACCCACAGGAACTGATTGCGAACCCGCCTAGCCCGCGTTTGCAGGAGTTTCTGCAGCACGTCTCCTGAAAGCCATAACGTTCATGAGCCGGGACGCGCAAGCAACCCGGCTTTTTTTACGCCAGATTCCTCCCAAAAAAATACATTCCTCCCCCGCCTTCTATACTTATCATTTTATTCAGTATTTTAATGTCACCGGAGGACGCCGTGCCGTGGATCCTAGTGTTCCTGTTCTGTCTCTTTTGCGCTCCGGCGCAGGCGGTAACGATTCCCGGCGTCACAACCGGCGCGTCAGCATCTCAGGAAAAGGCACCGCCTCCTGAACCCGACGTTGAACAGAAAAAAGCCGCCTACCGTGCGCTGGCAGACGTACTGGAAAACGACACGTCGCGTCAGGAGCTGATCGAACAGCTTCGTAAAGTGGCCGACACGCCGCCTAAGGAGCAGGTGCCGGTTATCACCCCACCGGAAGTGGAAGATCAAAAAACGGTGCTGGAAAACATCACCGACGTGGGCCGCCACTACGGAGAGGCTCTCTCCTCTCGGTTTGCCCAGCTCTACCGCAACCTGATCGGCTCCCCGCACAAAGCCTTCAATCCTCAAACCTTCTCTAACGCCGCCAGCCACTTTCTTATTCTGGCAGCCAGCGTATTTACCCTTTACTGGCTGTTACGCCTGTGCGCATGGCCGCTCTACCTTAAAATGGGCCGCTGGGGACGGAAGAAGAATCGCGAGAAAAGCAGCTGGCTGCATCTGCCGCTGATGATTTCCGCCGCGTTTGTTATTGATTTACTGCTTCTGGCGCTGACCCTGTTTGTCGGCCAGGTGCTGATCGAAACTCTTCATACCGGAAGCAAAACGATCGCCTTCCAGCAAGGGCTGTTCCTTAATGCCTTTGCGTTGATTGAGTTCTTTAAGGCGCTGCTACGGTTGATATTCTGCCCACGCGTGCCGGATCTTCGCCCCTTCACGATTCAGGATGAGAGCGCTAAATACTGGGCCGTACGCCTGAGTATTCTCAGCGGTCTCATCGGCTATGGTCTTATGGTCGCCGTGCCGATTATCTCAAATCAGGTCAACGTGCAGATTGGCGCCCTGGCCAACGTGCTGATTATGATCTGTATTACCGTCTGGGCCTTGTACCTCATTTTCCATAATAAAAGAGCGATCACCGAAAGCCTGCTGCATCTTGCTGACCGCTCGCTCACCTTCTTTAGCCTGTTTATCCGCGCCTTTGCCCTGGTGTGGCACTGGCTGGCGAGCGCCTACTTCATTGTGCTCTGCTTCTTTTCGCTGTTCGATCCGGGCAACAGCCTGAAGTTTATGATGGGCGCCACCTTCCGCAGTCTGGCCATCATCGGCATCGCGGCGTTTGTCTCCGGTTTGCTGTCACGCTGGCTCTCGAAAACCATCACCCTTTCCCCACACGTTCAGCGTAATTACCCGGAGCTACAAAAGCGGGTGAATGGCTGGATCTCCGTCTCGCTGAAGGTCGCCCGTATTCTGACGGTGTGTGTGGCTATTATGCTGCTGCTGAATGCGTGGGGATTATTTGATTTCTGGAACTGGCTGCACAACGGTGCAGGCGAGAAAACGGTGGATGTCCTGATTCGTATTGCGCTGATTCTGTTCTTCTCCGCCATCGGCTGGACTCTGCTTGCCAGCCTGATTGAAAACAGACTGGTATCCGATGTCCATGGGCGACCTTTGCCCAGCGCCCGTGCGCGAACGCTGCTAACCCTGTGCCGCAACGCCCTTGCGGTGATTATCAGCACCATCACGATTATGATCCTGCTGTCTGAAATTGGGGTGAATATTGCGCCTCTGCTCGCCGGGGCGGGCGCGTTGGGGCTGGCCATTTCATTCGGGTCGCAAACGCTGGTGAAGGATATTATTACCGGCGTCTTTATTCAGTTCGAGAACGGGATGAACACGGGCGACCTGGTGACCATTGGGCCGTTAACCGGCACGGTTGAGCGTATGTCGATTCGATCCGTTGGCGTGCGCCAGGATACCGGCGCGTATCACATTATTCCCTGGTCCTCGATCACCACCTTCGCGAACTTTGTTCGAGGCATCGGCTCGGTGGTAGCAAACTACGATGTCGACCGTCATGAGGATGCAGAGAAAGCGAAACAGGCGCTAAGAGCCGCCGTGGAGGAGCTGATGGAGATGGAGGATATCCGGGGGCTGGTGATTGGCGAACCGTCGTTTGCGGGCATTGTGGGGCTGACGAACACCGCTTTTACCCTGCGCGTGTCGTTCACCACCCAGCCGCTTAAACAGTGGACGGTGCGGTTTGCCCTCGACAGCATGGTGAAAAAACACTTTGATCTCGCCGACGTGCGTGCGCCGGTACAAACGTATCAGCTTTTGCCTGCGCCTGCGTCAGGCACGCCGCCAACTCCAGAGGAGCCGACGCTGTAGGGAATTCTCGTGCCGGGCAAGCAGGATGCCTGACCCGGCCGTCGGTCATTTACGCCGTTTGGCGTCGTCCATAAAGGTCCAGCCAATAAAGCGGCTCTGCTTTTGCCCCTGCGCCATCTCTTTTTTGACAACTTTTACCGCGCCCACGCGCGTTAACGCCCGGTACAGCGGCGGCAGGTTATCACCGCGGGAAACCAGCGTAGTGAACCACTTCACCTGACGACCAAACTGGGGGCTCTCTTCGATCATTTTTTCAATGAACGCCACTTCGCCGCCCTCGCACCATAGCTCGTGCTGCTGGCCGCCAAAGTTCAGCGCGCCATCTTCCGCCTGACCCAGGTTGCGTCGCTTGCGCTCGCTCCCTGCCCGTGCAGCGTCTGCCGAATCGTGGAACGGAGGATTACACATGGTGGCATCGTAAAATTCGTTTTTATGGATAACGCCGGTAAAGATCGCAGAGGCCTCTTTTTGCCTGCGCAAGCGAATGGCGCGGGTCAATCCGGCATTACCGTTGATAATCGCCTGAGCGCTTGAGAAGGCTTCTGAACCAATTTCACTTCCGGTGAAGCGCCAGCCGTATTCGGCTACCCCAATCAGCGGATAGATCAGGTTGGCACCGGTACCAATATCCAGCACGGTCGCGTTCTCAGGCAGCACGCCTTCGCGATCTTCTGCTAACAGATCAGCAAGGTGGTGAACATAGTCGGCGCGCCCAGGCACCGGGGGACAGAGAAAACCGTCCGGAATGTCCCACTGCGCGACACCGTAAAAATGGGCCAGAAGCGCTTTGTTCAGCGCTTTGACTGCCAGGGGATCGGCAAAATTGACCGAAGGCTCGCCCGCAGGGGTTTGCACAATATAGTGTTGCAGTTCGGGGTGACTTTGACACAACGCATTCATGTCATAGCGGCTGCGGTGGCGGTTACGCGGGTGCAATCCCGGCTTTTGGGCAGTCATGGCTTTCTCCTTTAAACAGCGGCGTAAGATACCCTCTGACGGCGCGACGGTAAATAACTCTCTTCAGCGCACCTTATTCTTACAGAAATCAGTCACCTGTATATCTATGATCTGTCAGCACTTTGTCAAAGAATGTCGTTCAAAAAATAAGCAGATCATCATCAAATATTTGCGCTAAATCACACTGCGCAACCTTCTAAACTTAGGTTGAATCACCCGTTGTCTCTCAGAGGAATGTGATTATGAAAAAATATCTGACGCTCATTGCTGCTGGCGCGCTGGCAACCCTCTCCTTCTCTGCATGGTCTGTTCAGTCATTAACGCAAAGCACGGACACCGGCCAGCTCCGCCCTGCCGGTACGGTCTCTGCCACTGGCGCGGCGAATCTTGACGACCTTCAGGCCAAACTGGCGGAAAAAGCGCGGGAAGAAGGCGCAAAAGGGTTTGTGGTGAATTCGGCAAGCGGTGAAAACCGTATGTTCGGGACGGCCACCATCTATAAATAACCCTCCACTCAACTGCATCTGTCTTCAGGTGCAGTGCTCCCCCTGACTTGACAGTACGTTTTCTGACCCCATATCTATTCTAACCTATCACTTCCTTGTAGGAGGCACCATGGCATCCGGATGGGCAAATGACGACGCGGTAAATGAACAGATCAACAGTACGATTGAAGATGCTGTTGCGCGCGTAAGAGGCGAATTATCGACAGGCGAAAGCCTGACAGAATGTGAAGAATGTGGCGAACCCATTCCCGAAGCCCGGCGTAAGGCCGTACCGGGCGTGCGGCTATGCCTGGCGTGCCAGCAGAATAAAGATTCACATAATACGAAATATGCAGGATATAATCGCAGAGGATCTAAGGATAGCCAGTTGCGCTGACTCTTCTTTACCTTTTTACCCTGTGAAAAGGGATTACTTTACGCTCACGTTTTTTTATATGCCGCGTAGCAAATTGTGCCCTGTCAGCAGGTTCTGTAAAGCGAAGCGGCAAGAACTGTAAAGCGCCGCTTCGATTTTATTAATATTCAATAACTTATTTATCATTCAATTTTTTTGAGTAACGACGTCAATTCTATTCGATTTTATCTTTCGCAAAAAAACGTGATACTTATCACATCGACGGAACATCGTCCCCTTAACAGAATAACCTGCGAGAGATTCACTATGAAAACCATCAAATATGCTGTTGCTGCCCTTGCTCTGACCACGCTCTCTTTCGGTGCTTTTGCGGCACAGTCTGTGACTTCAGCTCAGGCACATAACATGAACAAAATCGGTGTGGTAAGCGCAGAAGGTGCAACGACGCTGGATGGTCTGGAAGCCCAGCTGGCTGAGAAAGCGTCTGCTGCTGGCGCAAGCGGTTACACCATTACCTCTGCGAACACCAATAACAAACTGAGTGGTACTGCGGTTATCTATAAATAACCCAAACGAAATTCTGCTCCACGCTCGCGTGACCCTCTGCGAGTGGCTCCACCCTCATTGACCCTGTTGTTATTACCCTTTGTTTGCCCGTCCGCCACTGGACGGGCTTTTTTTTGCCTAAAATGTCTGTGCAATGCGCGCAAGCGCCGCGTCCAGGGACGCCGCCTCACCGGTCGCCACCAGACAACAGGCCAGTTGCTGCTTTAAGGAGTGCGGAATGGGTTCATTTCCCGCCAGGCAGCGCGCGATCCAGCGAGCCGTGGTTTCTGCATCTTTCGCCTCTGGCAGGGCGATATCAACGCTCTCTTCACCGCGTTCCAGCAACACACGCGTCCCCTGTTCGTCAATCAGCGTCATCTGCGGACAACGCTGCGGGTTAGCGTATGCCTCCCCCTCCGTGCCGTGCATCAACAGCCCTTTGCCGCCAATTTCGGCAAAGAAGGCCGCGACACGCGTGACATACTCCGGATGCGAAACGCTGGAAAGCCGCAGAGCAGACGCTTCGCCAAACGGCGTCGCCAGCTTCGCCAGGGTGTGGGCGCTGTTACGCACGCCCATTCGCCAGCGCATGTCCAGCTGATTTTCCAGCGGCGGGCAGAGCGCCCCCACCGGAATAAAGACGGGACGGTCGCCGTCCAGTTTTGCCTGCGCCTGCCCTTCATGCAGCGTGGGCGCAATTCCCAGCAGCTCGAAGATGGTCCCGGTCAGCACGCGCGTCGGATCCGCGCTCACCCCATGGACCACCACCGGAAAACCCAGCTTGCTGAGTAATAACGCCAGCAGCGGGGTCAGGTTGGCCTGCTTACGCGCCCCGTTATAGGTGGGGATGACGATCGGCATAGGGCGGCCTTCAGGCGGTGTGAGACGCATAGTCTTCGCCTGCATGGCCTCATAGAAGCCGCGCATTTCTGCTTCCCCTTCCCCTTTGATGCGCAGCGCAATCAGGATGCCGCCCATCTCCAGTTCAGGGACATCGCCGTTCAGCATATGGCTGTATAAGGCCCGTGCCGTTTCCTGGTCCAGATCGCGCGCATGATTCTTCCCGCGCCCTACCTCTTTGATAATTTTGCGATAATCCACGACATTTCTCCTGAAGACATCTTATTAACAATATAGCCCTGAAGAAGTGCTGGCCGATAGTTTTTTGTCATCGCCTGACGGGTGCCTGTTATCGCAACAGAACAAAAAGCTCAAGCGATAATTCAATTAATTCTAATGCCTGCAGAAGATTCTTAACCCAACGCATTCTGATTAAATAACAACCGACAAAGAGTGGCGTGCGATACGTCGAACCCGGGCAGGGTTTTTCAGGAGAAATAAGCAGGATTCATTATGAACAAGGTTGCGTTAGGGTTTTTCATCGCGGCAACGGTCGGATGTTCTGCATCTGCGTTTGCGGCAACAAATGGCGAGGGCCAAATTAACTTCACGGGCGAAATCATTGATTCAGCCTGTCAGGTGGTTAATGGCTTAGGGAATCCGCTAAATGTCCCGTTGGGTAAGATTTCGAAAACCGTCTTTACCGGTGCCGGCTCCACCAGCACCATGACCAAATTCGATATTGAATTAAAAGATTGCCCGGAAACGGTCACCTCAGCGGCGATTAATTTCGGCGGCACTCCCGATGCCAACAATAATACCACGCTGGCCTTAACGCCGGACGCAGAGGCAGCAACAGGCGTTGCCATCCAGCTGCTTGATTCAGCCCAACACCCCGTCAGCTTGTATACCCCTTCCCAGCAGTATCCTTTAACTGCCGGAAGTACGGTCAATGACCTGGAATTTGGTGCCCGCTATATCCAGACTGAGGCCGCAGTCACTGCCGGCCTGGCGAATTCCGTTTCCACATTCACCGTTATTTACAACTGATATTATCAATCATGAGATATTCCCTCTGTCACAGAGGGAATATCTCTTCTTATGTTGAGAAATATTTATGCGACACGGTTATTTACTGAGCACACTTTTACTGGTAGCCGCCACAGCCCATGCGGGCGTTATCATTAATGGTACGCGTCTCGTCTATCAGGGAGGAAAAAAAGAGTCATCTATCGGTATTTCAAACCCGGACGACACCGATTACCTGGTGCAATCCTGGGTCGATGCGGGCGGTAAGCAATTTCAAAAAGCGCCCTTTCTGATTACCCCACCGTTATTCCGTCTGGATTCAAAACAAGATAACGTCCTGCGCGTGGTGCGTACCGGCGGACATCTGCCAGAAGATCGCGAATCGCTGTTCTGGCTGAATATTAAGGCGATTCCCTCGTCCAAACACGTAGAGGGTGTTAATACCCTGCAAATCGCGATTAACACGCGCATTAAATTAATGTATCGCCCTGAAACGGTTACAGGTAAACCCGATGAGCAGGGCGATAAGCTGGAATGGCGTATTGACGGAAACGATCTGGTCGTCAATAACCCCACGCCGTTTTATATGAATTTCCAGAACGTCACGCTGAATGGACACAAAATAGCGAAAGCAACCTGGGCAGTGCCTAAAACCGACACTCATTTTGCGCTGCCTGCCCATACGGGCGGTACACAGGTGAGCTGGTCAGTCATTAGCGACTACGGCAGCATCAGCCAGACCTGGACCAAAAGCGTTCATTAAGACTATGTATAATCAAAAGCCCTTTATTCTGCGACTGTTCGCGCTGCTGGCTATTTTTCTGAGCCTGGCCGCGGCGTGCTTTTCTGCACAAGCCAGGGCTGATGATTATTTTAATCCGGCGCTGCTGGATGTGGATAATCCCCAACAGGCGAAAACCGATCTCACGGTGTATGAAAGAGGCCCCGGGCAGGCCCCTGGGAAATATCAGGTCACCCTTTTTATTAATAATAATAAAATTGATTCCCGCGACGTCACCTTTATTCTGAAAAAACAGCGTGACGGACAAAGCGCATTACAGCCCTGTTTTAGCCTGGCCGATTTAAAAAGCCTGGGCATTAAAACGGATACGTTGACCCGTCAGCAAGGTGAGGGGCAATGCGTTGATCTCAGCAACATACCGGCGGCCTCCGCCACCTTTAAGGTGAGTAACCAGCAACTCCTTCTGAGCATCCCGCAAACCTTTTTAGGCCAGGTCCCCCGTGGCTACATTGACCCAAAGGCGTTCGACGAGGGGATCACGGCCGGCTTGCTTAACTACAGCGCGACCGCCAGCCAAAGCCATGCGCGTCAGGCGGGTTACCAGGACAACAGCAGCCAGTACGTCAACCTGCGGCCCGGCTTCAATATTGGCGCATGGCGGGTTCGCAACTACTCCACCTGGAATCGCAGCACCACCGGCGATGAGGAGCAACAGAAATTCTCCTCGGTTTATACCTATGCCCAGCGCGATATCGTGGCGATGAAAAGCGATTTGACCGTGGGGCAAAGCAGCTCCCCTGCGGACGTTTTCGACAGCGTGCCTTACACCGGGGCACAGCTGAATTCCGACAGCGACATGCTGCCGGACAGTGAAAAAGGCTACGCGCCGATTATTCGCGGCACCGCGCACAGCAACGCGCTGGTGGTGGTTCGCCAGAATGGCTATGTGATTTATCAAAATAACGTCGCGCCCGGTGCCTTCGAAATTAACGACCTTTACCCCACCGGCAGCAGCGGCGATTTACAGGTCACCGTCAAAGAGACCGACGGCAGCGAACGCCATTTTGTGGTGCCTTACGCCTCGGTTCCCGTACTGCAACGTGAAAAGCATCTGAAATACACCGTGACGGCGGGTCGTTATCGCTCGTACGACAAAGACGTAGAGAAAACCCCCTTTGCGCAGGGCAGCGCCATCTACGGCTTGCCTTACGGTTTTACCGCCTACGGCGGGGTGCAACAAAGCAGCCATTATCAGTCACAGGCGCTGGGCACCGGGAAAAACTTTGGCGATTTGGGCGCCTTTTCCATCGACGTAACCCGCGCGAAGGCGCTGCTGAAAAAGCAACAGGCCAGTAAAGGCCAGTCCTGGCGGGTGCGTTACAGCAAAGATTTCGCCAGAACAGGAACCAATTTCTCGCTGGCGGGCTATCGCTACAACAGCAAAGGCTTCTACACCCTGGAAGACACGATGGAGTCTTACACCCGCGCCAGTGACTGGTCGGCGCCACAGCAGCGCCGCGCACGCACGGAAGCCACCGTTGATCAGACGCTGGGCGACGGCTGGGGCTCGTTCACCTTGAGCCTGGTGAAAGAGACGTACTGGAGTCAGAGCCAGAACATGACCTCCCTGAGCGTCAGTTATAACAATAACTGGCACGGCGTCAGCTACAGCCTGAGTTATAGCATGAACAAAAATACCCAGGACAGTAACGATGACGGTGAATCCGTTTCGAACGACAACCAGTTTGCGCTGAGCGTCTCCGTTCCGCTCGATCGCTGGATGCATAACACCTGGGCGACGTACAACATGAACAACACCAAAGAGGGCACGACGCACAACATGGGTCTTAACGGCACTGCTCTCAGGGAGGAGAACCTGAACTGGAACATTCAGGAAGGGTTGAGCAATACCGGCACCGGCAACTCCACCAGCCTGAACGCCGATTACAAAGGTACCTACGGTGAGGCCAGCGCGGGCGTCAGTCAGGATAAGTATCAGCATACCCTCAACGTCGGTCTGCAGGGGGGCATTGTAGCCCATGCCAATGGCATCACCCTGTCACAGCCGCTGGGTGAAACCATCGCCCTGGTGAAAGCGCCGGGCACGCACGGCACACACATTACCAGCCAGACCGGGGTCGAAACCGATTTCCGCGGCTACACCGTGGTGCCGTTCGTCTCCGCCTATCGCCACAATACGATTGCGCTGGATACCGAAACACTGCCGGACGATGCCGACGTCACCCACGCCGCGCAGATCGTCACCCCGACGCGGGGGGCAGTGGTGCGCGCCAGCTTCAACACCCGCGTGGGCAACAGAGTCTTAATGACGCTCACGCAAAACGGGAAGCCTTTACCCTTTGGGGCCACGGTAACCACCGACGATAAGGACAGCGAATTTATCGTCGGCAGTGACGGCCAGACCTACCTTTCAGGTTTACCACAGCACGGCACGCTCGCCGTCTCGTGGGGCCAGGGGGCCGGCAATCACTGTATCGCTGAATACAGGCTAACGGATGAGAAAAGCAAAACAAACATTATTAACGCTGCGGCGCAGTGTCATTAATTCCACGTACAGGCTCATCATGATGCAAATGATCAAACACGCTGTTTTCTTACTGGTTCTGGGCACGGCGGCGCTCTTTATGCCGCATGCAAAAGCGACATGCACCACGCCCGATATGCCTAAACTGATTAACGTTGCCTCCATTTCCGTGCCGACCACGCTGGCCGTGGGCAGCACGATCCCGGGAACGGAACAGACCGTTCATGTGGCCGGTCACTGCGATGACAGCAACGACAATGGCCTGATGATCGTCTCCTGCTATTACGGAACAGGGTCTGAAATTCCGGGACTGAAAGGGGTCTATGACTCTGGCGTGCCGGGCGTGGGCGTGGCGCTGATGAACGAGCAAGGCCAGCGGATCAGCGGTGCGGGTGGGGTTCAGTGCGATTCGCGCGGCACACCGATTGGCTATGTCTCCAGCGACGGGCAGTTATCGTTTAACTTTAACGTCACGCTGGAGCTGGTGAAAACCAGTAATGAGGTTAAATCCGGCACCCTGATTCAGGCCCAGACCGAGTTTGGGATTGGCGTCTTTGCCCATGAAGGGATCGGGTCACCGAACAATATCTCCTACGCCGGTAACGTTGATGTGCAAATCGTTACCTGCTCCGTTTTACCCCGAAACCTGACGGTTAATCTGGGGGACTTCCCGGTCAGTGATTTTATCGGCGTTGGGATGCTCTCTTCGACGGCGCAGGATTTTAACGTCACCGTCAACTGCAACACCACCGTCCAACCCGAGGTTAAGATCAGCAGCGCCAATGGTTACGAACCCGCGTTTGAAGGGGTCATTAAGCTCACGCCGCAAACCGGCATGGCAACTGGCGTGGGCGTAAGAATGCTGTTTGACGGCAATATCGCCACCTTCGATAACTATGTTCCCACCCAACGCCAGGCCGAGGCCAACGAGACGCTGGATATCCCCTTTGAGGTGCGATACGAGCAAATTAGCGACGAAGTTACCCCGGGACCGGCGAATACCGTCGCCACCATTACCCTTGCCTACAAGTGATCGCCATGAAAAAACTGTTTTTATGCGTAGCCCTGAGTCTGATATCGCAGGCGTATGCCGATGATATCCAGGTGCAGATGACCGGCAATATCTACGCCAATACCTGCATCGTCGACAGCGCCAGCAAAAACCTCACCGTCGATTTGGGCCAGGCGGCGTCCAGTCAGTTCAAAGATGTGGGGGATACCGGGGAGTGGAAGACCTTTTCCCTGACGGTGACGCATTGTCCGCGCACCGTCACGCTGGCGAATGCGTTCTTTTATGGCCAGGCAGACAGCGCGCACCCGACCAAATTTGCCAATACCGGCAGCGCGAAGGGCCTGGCGCTGGAGCTTGCCGATCGTCAGGACAATATTCTTATCGCCCCGCAGGCCAGCTTCAACGTGCTGGTGAACCAGAACGATCATACGGCCACCTTCCCGCTCTCGGCCCGCTATTACGCCACCTCAATGCCCATCAGCGCCGGGACATTCAGCAGCGTGGTGCAAGTGACATTTACTTACCAGTAGGACCGCGCCTCTTAGCATGGACGCTTTTTTTACGCCCGGCGGTTACCGTTGCCGGGCGTTTTTTTACCGCCGGCACGTCCGGTCTTTCTATCGGGAACACCGGTAACGCATTGAGTAAGCGTTGGCCGTAATTTTTGGTCAGTAGTCGTTTGTCGTAAATAACCACTTCGCCCCAGCAGCCGTGGCTACGAATCAGGCGCCCGACCTGTTGAATCAGATTAAACGAAGCCGCAGGCAGGCTTTGCACCTCGAACGGGTAACGATTCAGGCTCTTCAGCCACTCCCCTTCGGTGACCACTACCGGGCTGTCGATAGGCGGGAAAGCTATTTTGTGAATATGGACCTGGGTCAGGTAATCCCCTTTCAAATCCAGGCCTTCCGCAAAGGATTGCAGCCCCACCAGCACGCTACGTTCACCGTTATCAATGCGCTTGCGGTGCGTCTCCACCAGCCGGTAACGGGGTTGATCTCCCTGAACCAGCAGTAACAGTCGCAAATCCGTGACATAGGTTAAAAACAGCTGCATCGCGCGACCGCTGGCGAAGAGGACCAGCATGCCGGAATGTTTTTTGCTCTCGACCTGCTCACGGAAATAGGCAGCCATCTCCGCAATGTGCTGTTCTTCATGCTCCATCAGCGGCTCGTGCTGCATGTTGGGGATCACCAGTTTCCCCTGTTCACAGTGATTGAACGGTGAGTCCAGCGAAACGAAGCGGTCACCCGCCTTCTCTTTCAGGCCGCTCATCTCCTGCAAACGGGAGAAACTGTTCAGCGAGCGAAGCGTCGCCGAGGTCACCACCACGTGCGGCACGCTGCGCCAGATCAGTTTTTCAAGCTGATCGCTGACGCGGATGCCCACGCAGTGGAAGAAAAGATGAACCTGACCGTCTTTTACGTCCCGTGTCGCCCATTTGGTCACCGGCGCGCCGGAGGCCTGGGCCAGAGAAGCGAGCCGCCAGAGTTTGCTCTGGCTTTCAAACATGCTTAAGGCGCGGTTCATTTGCAGCAACACCCGATGCACGCGCACCACATCGTGGGTGCCGGTTTTTTCGCTCAGGTCGTTGAGAAACATCTCCGCCAGGCCGCGCAGCTTTTCGAGATGCTTTGCCAGCTGCTTGCAGATGTCCATGATCTCATCCGGCAGCTCTCCCATCGCAAAGCGGTGTTCTGCCTCCTGCGTCGGGGGCAGATAGAGATCGAGGATGGCGTTAAGAGAGGCAACGAGCGCATAGACTTCTTCGCAATGCTCGCTAAGGCGTTCCGGCACGGCCAGCGGCGGTGTCGTTTTGGGCCGAAACTGCTCCATGCAGGTGGCAATGAGTTTGCAAAAGAGATCGAGCTGCAGACGAAACCAGGGCGCGGTGATCTCCGCGCTCATTTCCAGCGCATCCCGCGCCACGTCCGGGAGGTGATGTCCCTCATCCAGCACCAGCAATAAATTTTTAGGCTCTGGCAGGACCGATTCGCTCTCCAGCGCCGCCATCACCAGGGCGTGATTCGCCACCACCACTTCGGCTTCCTGTATCTCCCGTCGGGCGACGAAGAAAGGGCATTCACGATAGTAGTGACAATTACGGTTCAGGCAGCTGGCTTTATCGGTACTCAGACGCCGCCACAAATCGTCACCGATCGGCTTATCGGTATGATCGCGCAGACCATCCCATTTGTAGCCGTCGAGGTCCACCTTCAGTGTGGCGCACAGCTCCTGCTCCGCTTTGTTGTTTGGCGTAAGATCGTCATCAAGAAACGCGAGCAGATCCTGCTGCGTCGCCTCGCTGCTGGCAAGACCGGCCAGGTTACGCGGGCAGACATAACGCCCACGGCCAAAGGCCGCGGTAAACCGCAGTTCAGGGATGATTTTGCGTAGCAGCGGTAAATCTTTACTGTAGATCTGATCCTGGAGCGCCACGTTAGCGGTGCTGATAACCAGCGTTTTTTGTTCTTCGCGGGCAATCGCAATGCCGGGTATCAGATACGAGAGGGTTTTCCCGACGCCGGTGGGGGCTTCAATCGCCAGATGCCGCCCTTCATCCCCGGCCAGCGTTTTCGCCACATCGGCAATCATCTGCCGTTGGGGCGCGCGGGGGATAAAGTCGGGGATCTGTTGTTGCAGCGCCTTATACCAGGCGGCAATTTGCGCTTTGAGCGCAGCGGTTAAAGCCATCGGGGAACCTGAAATACTGTATAAACAGCCACTATTGTGGCACTTAATTTTCTTTGCCGCAAAAAGAAAAACCCGGCTTTACGGCCGGGCTTCCAGATTACTGCATTACTGCGCGCTGGCAGGTTTACGCGGACGGCGTCGGCGTTGGCCTTCACCTGCGGGTTTGGCATCACCGCTGCGCCATGGGTTTTCCCCGGCGGGTTTCGCCTCGCCCGTACGACGCGGAGGTTTGCCCGATGTTTTAGGCGCGCCGCCGTCGGTACGACGGGGTTGCTGGCCACGGCCACCGGCGCCTTGTCCACGACCACCACCGCCGCCACGCTGCTGACGGCCGTTCTGGATAGGATCGGCTTTGATAGACTGGTCCACTTCGTAACCCGCAAGCGCAATGCGCGGGATCTCTTTCTTCAGCAGACGCTCAATGTCGTGCAACAGTTTGTGTTCATCAACGCACACCAGCGACAGGGCTTCACCCGTCGCCGCAGCACGACCAGTACGGCCGATACGGTGAACGTAATCTTCCGGCACGTTAGGCAACTCATAGTTCACCACGTGCGGCAGCTCTTCAATATCCAGACCTCGGGCGGCGATATCGGTCGCCACCAGCACACGAATGTCGCCGGATTTAAAGTCGGCTAAGGCGCGAGTACGCGCACCCTGGCTCTTGTTACCGTGGATAGCGGCGCTGCGAATACCGTCTTTGTTCAGCTGTTCCGCCAGATGGTTCGCGCCGTGTTTGGTACGGGTAAAGACCAGCACCTGTTGCCAGTTTCCTTCACCGATCATCTGGGACAGCAGTTCCCGCTTGCGTTTCTTATCCACGAAGTGCACGTGCTGCGTGACCTGCTCAGAGGCGGTGTTACGACGCGCGACTTCGATTTCCAGCGGGTTGTGGAGCAGCTTCTCTGCCAGACCTTTGATCTCATCTGAGAAGGTCGCGGAGAACAGCAGGTTCTGGCGGCGTGCAGGCAGTTTTGCCAGCACGCGACGAATGTCATGGATAAAGCCCATATCGAGCATGCGGTCTGCTTCATCCAGCACTAAGATCTCAACCTGGTCCAGCTTGACGGCATTCTGGTGTTCCAGATCCAGCAAACGGCCTGGCGTGGCGACTAAGACGTCGACGCCGCTGCGCAGTTTCATCATTTGCGGATTAATGCTCACGCCGCCAAACACCACCAGCGAACGGATATCAAGGTAACGGCTGTATTCACGCACGTTTTCGCCAATCTGGGCGGCCAGTTCGCGGGTAGGCGTCAGGATCAGGGCGCGCACCGGGCGGCGACCTTTCGCATGCGGCTCTTTCTGCACCAGACGCTGAAGGAGCGGCAAGGTGAAGCCTGCGGTTTTACCGGTGCCGGTCTGAGCACTCGCCATCAGGTCACGGCCTTCCAGCACCGCAGGGATCGCCTGCTGCTGAATAGGGGTAGGCTCGAGGTAGCCCTGCTCTGCGACGGCGCGCAGAATTTCCGGGTTCAGGCCAAGGGTATCAAAAGACATAAAAACTCCGAACCGCCCCGACCGTCACAGGTGTAGTTTTCAGGGAGATAAGACGAAAAGAGTAGGACAAAAACCACAATGTCACGAAGCTGCCGAGTGTAGCAGATTTTGTGACGTGGCGCATAAAATATCCCGTCAGGTGCTTTCGCCAAAATATTTTCCCGTCAGGAAGTGAGCCGCCGGAACTGGACAAGGCGAAAAAACAGTCATAATCTTAATCAATCGATTGACTAATTTTTTTAAACGCCATGAATACTATCCCGACGACCGTGAAAGGTGAACACGCCAAAAATCAGCTTATTGCCGCGGGACTCGCCCAGTTCGGGGAGTATGGTCTGCACGCCACCACCCGTGATATCGCGGCACAGGCGGGGCAGAACATTGCCGCCATCACCTACTATTTTGGCTCCAAGGAAGATTTGTATCTGGCCTGCGCCCAGTGGATCGCGGACTTTATAGGCGGACATTTTCGCACCCAGGTGGAATCGGCCACGGCGTTGCTTGCCCAGCCAGCCCCCGATCGCGCGGCGATCCGCACGCTGATTCTGGAGGCCTGCCACAATATGATTCGCCTGCTGACGCATGACGATACGCTGAATCTCAGCAAGTTTATCTCGAACAGCTTGCCCCCACGGCGGCCTATCAGCGGGTGCACGATCAGGTTATCGCCCCTATGCATACGCACCTGACCCGGTTGATCGCCGCTTACACCGGACGCGATGCCGACGATACCGACACTATTTTGCATACCCATGCCCTGCTGGGTGAAATCCTCGCCTTTCGACTGGGACGAGAAACCATCTTACTCCGCACGGGCTGGACTGCGTTTGATGAGGATAAAGCCGCGCAGATTAGTCGAATCATCACCTGTCATCTGGATTTCGTTCTGCAAGGTTTAACGCTAAGGAGCCTGGAGTCATGAAAAAACCTGTCGTCGCCATACTGGCGGTGGTTGTTTTAATTGCAGCTTGCGTCGGCGGCTGGCTGTGGTATCAGAGTCATCAGGATCGCGGGCTAACGCTGTATGGCAACGTCGATATTCGAACGGTCAACATGAGTTTCCGCGTGGGAGGACGCCTGGCATCGCTTACGGTGGATGAGGGCGATGCCATTAAAGCCGGGCAGGTGCTGGGAGTGCTGGATAAAGCCCCCTATGAAAATGCCCTGATGCAGGCGAAAGCCGGCGTTTCCGTAGCCCAGGCGCAGTATGACCTTGTGGTTGCGGGCTACCGTGATGAAGAAATTGCCCAGGCCGCCGCAGCAGTGAAACAGGCGAAAGCGGCCTATGACTACGCGCAGAACTTCTATGCCCGCCAGCAGGGGCTGTGGAAAAGCCGGACTATCTCAGCAAACGATCTGGAAAACGCCCGTTCGTCCCGCGATCAGGCGCAGGCAACCCTGAAATCGGCGCAGGACAAACTGAGCCAGTACCAGACGGGTAACCGTCCTCAGGATATCGCACAGGCGAAAGCGAGCCTTGAACAGGCACAGGCTCAGCTGGCGCAGGCGGAACTGGATCTGCGTGATACCACGCTGGTTGCGCCGTCCGACGGCACGCTGATGACCCGGGCCGTGGAGCCTGGCAGTATGCTTAATGCGGGCAGCACGGTGCTGACGCTCTCCCTCACCCGTCCGGTCTGGGTGCGCGCCTACATTGACGAACCCAATTTGCACCAGGCGCAGCCGGGTCGCGAACTGCTGCTGTACACCGATGGCCGTCCGGATAAACCTTATCATGGCAAGGTTGGCTTCGTTTCGCCTACGGCTGAATTCACCCCTAAAACCGTTGAGACGCCGGATCTGCGAACCGACCTCGTGTATCGCCTGCGCATAATTGTGACCGACGCCGACGATGCCTTACGCCAGGGGATGCCGGTTACCGTGGCCTTTGACGACGGGCAACGACATGAATGATGCGGTTATCCAGCTTCACGATCTGGTAAAACGCTTTTCGGGCATGGAGAAGCCCGCCGTGGCCCCGCTGAACTGTACCATCCACAAAGGCTACGTGACGGGCCTGGTCGGCCCGGATGGCGCAGGCAAAACCACGCTGATGCGTATGCTCGCCGGGCTGCTGAAACCGGACGGCGGAAGCGCGAGCGTGCTCGGTCTGGACCCGATTAAAGACGACAGCGCCCTGCACGCCATGCTGGGCTATATGCCGCAAAAATTCGGCTTATACGAAGATTTAACGGTCATGGAGAACCTTAACCTGTACGCCGATTTGCGCAGCGTAACGGGCGAAACCCGACAGCAAACCTTCGCGCGCCTGCTGGAATTCACCTCGCTTGGGCCTTTTACCGACCGTCTGGCAGGCAAGCTGTCGGGCGGGATGAAACAAAAGCTGGGGCTGGCCTGCACGCTGGTTGGTGAACCGAAGGTCCTGCTGCTTGATGAGCCGGGCGTGGGCGTCGACCCCATCTCCCGTCGTGAACTGTGGCAGATGGTGCATGAGCTGGCGGGCGACGGCATGCTGATCCTCTGGAGTACCTCTTACCTGGACGAAGCGGAACAGTGTCGGGATGTACTGTTAATGAATGAGGGCGAACTGCTTTATCAGGGCGAACCCACCCGGCTGACTCAGACCATGGCCGGACGCAGTCTTCTGCTCACCAGCCCGGACGAATCTAACCGTAAGCTGCTGCAACGGGTGCTGAAATTATCCCAGGTAAGCGATGGCATGATTCAGGGTCGCTCGATCCGCGTGATCCTTAAAAAAGAGGCGACTCAGGACGATATTCGCCGCGCCCCGGGCATGCCGCAGGTCGACATCATCGAGACGGCCCCCCGTTTTGAAGACGCCTTTATCGATCTGCTGGGCGGCGCGGGCACGTCGGAATCCCCGCTGGGGGCCATTCTGCATACCGTGGAAGGCAAGCCGGGGGAGACGGTCATTGAGGCGAAATCGCTGACCAGGAAATTCGGTGACTTTGTGGCAACGGATAACGTCGACTTTGCGGTGAAGCGCGGCGAGATCTTTGGCCTGCTTGGCCCGAACGGGGCCGGAAAATCGACCACCTTCAAGATGATGTGTGGCCTTCTGGTTCCCACCTCGGGCAGCGCGCTGGTGCTGAACATGGACCTTAAAGTGAGTTCCGGGAAGGCGCGCCAGCATCTGGGCTATATGGCGCAAAAATTTTCGCTGTACGGGAATCTCACCGTGGAGCAGAACCTGCGCTTTTTCTCTGGCGTGTACGGTCTGCGTGGTCAGGCGCAGCGTGAAAAAATCGGCCGCATGAGCGAAGCCTTTGGCCTGACGCCTATCGCCTCGCACGCCACGGATGAACTTCCGCTGGGCTTTAAGCAGCGTCTGGCGCTGGCCTGCTCGCTGATGCATGAACCCGATATTCTGTTTCTTGATGAACCCACCTCCGGCGTTGACCCCCTCACCCGCCGGGAATTCTGGCTGCATATCAACAGCATGGTGGAGAAAGGCGTGACGGTGATGGTGACCACCCACTTTATGGATGAAGCGGAATACTGCGACCGCATAGGGCTGGTCTATCGTGGAAAGCTTATCGCCCACGGAACGCCGGACGATTTAAAAGCGCAGGCCGCCAATGAGGAACAGCCCGATCCCACGATGGAGCAGGCGTTCATTACCCTGATTAACACCTGGGATAAGGAGCATGCTGATGCACATTAAGGCGCTCTCCTGGCGCCGCGTGCGCGCCCTTTGCGTGAAAGAGACGCGGCAGATTGTCCGCGATCCGAGTAGCTGGCTGATTGCGGTGGTCATCCCTCTGCTTTTGCTGTTCATTTTTGGGTATGGCATTAACCTCGACTCCAGCAAACTGCGCGTCGGCATTTTACTGGAACAGCAGAGCGAAGAAGCGCTCGACTTTACCCATGCCATGACCGGTTCGCCCTACATAGACGCCACCATCAGCGATGACCGTCAGGCGTTGATCCAGAAGATGCAAGCCGGAAAGATCCGCGGAATGGTGGTTATCCCGGTGGATTTCGCGGCGAATATGGCCCGTCCGCAAACCGAAGCGCCCATCCAGGTGATCACGGACGGCAGCGAGCCGAACACAGCCAACTTTGTACAGGGATATGTCGAAGGGATCTGGCAGCTATGGCAAATGCAGCGCGCCGAGGATCGGGGCGAAACCTTTACCCCTTTAATTGACGTGCAAACGCGTTACTGGTTTAACCCGGCTGCGATCAGCCAGCATTTTATTATACCCGGCGCGGTAACCATCATCATGACGGTGATCGGCGCGATCCTGACCTCGCTGGTGATCGCCCGCGAGTGGGAGCGCGGCACCATGGAGGCCCTGCTCTCCACCGAGGTCACCCGCGTGGAGTTACTGCTGTGCAAACTGATCCCCTATTACTTCCTCGGGATGCTGGCGATGCTGCTGTGTATGCTGGTGTCGGTGTTTATTCTGGGGGTGCCTTATCGCGGCTCCTTGCTGCTTCTCTTCCTGATTACCAGCCTGTTTTTACTCAGCACGCTGGGAATGGGATTACTGATCTCGACCATCACCCGCAACCAGTTTAATGCGGCACAGGTAGCGCTGAATGCGGCTTTCCTGCCGTCGATTATGCTATCTGGCTTTATCTTCCAGATAGACAGTATGCCGGCCGTTATCCGTGCGGTGACGTACATTATTCCGGCCCGCTATTTTGTCAGTACGCTGCAAAGCCTGTTTCTGGCAGGCAATATTCCGGTTGTCCTGATCGTGAATATTTTGTTCCTGATGGCGTCGGCGGTGATGTTTATCGGCCTGACCTGGATGAAAACCAAAAGGCGGCTGGATTAAGGAGAGGGTATGTTTTATCGCTTATGGACATTGATTCGTAAAGAGCTGCAGTCGCTGCTGCGCGAGCCGCAGACCCGCGCCATCCTGATTTTACCGGTGCTGATCCAGGTGCTGCTCTTTCCGTTTGCCGCCACGCTGGAGGTGACCAACGCCACCATCGCTATTTACAACGAAGATAATGGCAAACATTCGGTCGAGTTGACCCAGCGTTTTGCCCGCGCCAAAGCTTTTACCCATGTGTTGCTGCTGAAAAGCCCGCAGGAGATTCAGCCCACCATTGATACGCAGAAAGCGCTGCTGCTGGTGCGCTTCCCTGCCGACTTCTCGCGAAACCTGGATACCGCCCGCACCGCGCCCATGCAGCTTATTCTGGATGGGCGTAACTCCAACAGCGCGCAGATTGCGGCGAACTACTTACAACAGGTCGTGAAGGATTATCAGCAGGAGCTGATTCAGGGCCAGCCAAAACCGAACAACAGCATGCTGGTGGTGCGCAACTGGTACAACCCGAATCTGGACTACAAATGGTTCGTGGTGCCTTCGCTTATCGCCATGATCACCACCATTGGGGTGATGATTGTCACCTCCCTGTCGGTGGCCCGTGAACGGGAACAGGGAACGCTGGATCAGCTGTTAGTCTCGCCGCTGGCGACCTGGCAGATTTTCGTCGGTAAAGCCGTGCCCGCACTTATTGTGGCGACGTTCCAGGCCACCCTGGTTCTGGGGATTGGCATCTGGGCTTACCACATTCCGTTTGCCGGATCGCTGGTGCTGTTCTACTTCACCATGGTGATATACGGGCTGTCGCTGGTCGGATTCGGCCTGCTGATTTCGGCCCTGTGCTCAACGCAGCAGCAGGCGTTCATTGGGGTGTTTGTCTTTATGATGCCGGCGATTTTACTCTCCGGCTATGTGTCGCCGGTGGAGAATATGCCCGTCTGGTTGCAGAATCTGACCTGGGTGAATCCGATACGGCACTTCACCGATATCACCAAGCAAATTTATCTGAAGGATGCGAGTCTGGATATTGTCTGGGGAAGTTTGTGGCCGCTACTGGTGATAGCGGCCACGACAGGGTCAGTGGCGTACGCGATGTTTAGACGCAATATTGCGTAGCTTTTTCTCTTTGGTCAGTAATGAGACCACCGCTGGCCCTGCAAGGATGGCCAGACCCGCCAGGGCCAGCAAAATGTTGTTTTGTAATACACGCGACAGCAACCACAGCACAATCATGGCCGCCCCAAAGTACCAGGTGGTGGTCAGCTCTTCGAGCACGTCACCCACCTCACGCCAGCGTTCCTCATGGTGACGCTGCAAAAAGAGCATCGACAGTACGGTGACACCGTACAGGACGCATAAACCCAGACCGACACGCACCAGCGCCCCGCTCATCCAGCCCATCACCAGTATGGCCACGACCAGTAAATGCAACATAATCTGCCAGCAACTTAAACCGGTTGCGACACGAACACGTTGTTGCCACTTCATGGCTTCTCTCCTGAAGGATATTTCTCTGCTAGTTCAGACTACCGCACTTTACGGAAAATTCCGTAACACCGCACCTTTTTGTGACGACGACTACACTTTATTTTCATCAGGATAGTGATGCGGGAAGGAACTTATGACTCAAAAAAATCGGCATTTCTCGCTTAAAGTGCTGACCATTAACACACACAAAGGCTTTACGGCGTTTAATCGCCGCTTCATTTTACCCGAATTGCGTGACGCGGTACGCACCGTCAGCGCGGATATCGTCTGCCTGCAAGAGGTGATGGGCGCCCACGAAGTGCATCCGATGCATGTTGAAAACTGGCCCGATCAGACGCATTACGAATTTCTGGCCGATACCATGTGGAGCGACTACGCCTACGGGCGCAATGCCGTCTATCCGGAAGGACATCATGGCAACGCGGTGCTGTCGCGCTTCCCTATTGAACATTATGAGAACCATGATGTATCTGTCGGGGAGAGCGAAAAGCGCGGGCTGCTTTACTGTCGCGTCCGCCCGTCCGATCTGGCCTTCCCGATACACATCGGCTGCGTTCACCTGGGCCTGCGTGAAGCGCATCGCGAGGCCCAGCTGCATATGATGGCAAACTGGGCGAACGCCTTGCCAGAGGGTGAACCGGTGGTGCTGGCCGGGGATTTTAACGACTGGCGGCAACGTGCCAACCACACGCTAAAATCCCAGGCAGGCTTAGAGGAAATTTTCACACGCGCCCACGGCAGGCCAGCGCGCACCTTTCCGGTGAGCCTCCCCCTGCTTCGCCTTGATCGCATTTATGTGAAAAACGCACACGCCAGCAGCCCCACGGCGCTGGCGCTGCGTAACTGGCGCCATTTGTCTGACCATGCCCCGTTAAGTGCGGAGATTCACTTATGAAATGTTCATGGCAAGAAGGGAATCGAATAACGCTGCTGGAAAACGGCGATAACTTTTACCCGGCCGTGTTTGCCGCCATCGACCGTGCGCAAAGCAGAATCATCCTCGAAACGTTTATCTGGTTTGAGGATGACGTCGGCAAAAAACTGCATGCAACGCTGCTGCGCGCCGCCCAGCGTGGCGTCAAAATTGAAGCGTTGCTCGATGGCTATGGCTCGCCGGATCTTAGCGATGATTTTGTCAACGAGCTGACCGCAGCAGGGGTGGTATTCCGTTATTACGATCCGCGTCCGCGTCTGATGGGAATGCGGACTAACGTGTTTCGTCGGATGCACCGAAAAATCGTGGTGATCGACGATACGATTGCGTTTGTCGGGGGGATTAACTATTCCGCTGAGCATATGTCCGACTACGGTCCCGAGGCCAAACAGGATTATGCCGTTCAGGTTGAAGGCCCGGTGGTGCTGGACATTCTCCAGTTTGAACTGGAAAACCTGCCGGGCCATGCTTCGGCGCGTCGCTGGTGGAAACGCCGCCACCGTCCGGAGGAGAACCGTAAGCCCGGCGAAGCGCAGGCACTGTTTGTCTGGCGTGACAACGAAGAGCACCGGGATGATATTGAACGCCACTATCTTAAGATGCTGGCGAATGCGAAGCGCGAAGTGATTATCGCTAACGCCTATTTCTTCCCGGGGTATCGATTGTTGCATGCCATGCGCAACGCCGCACGTCGCGGCGTGCGGGTGAAGCTGATTGTTCAGGGAGAGCCGGACATGCCGATTGTCACCGTCGGGGCCCGCCTGCTGTACGATTATCTGGTCAAAGGCGGTGTGCAAATCTACGAATACCGGCGTCGGCCGCTGCACGGCAAAGTGGCGCTGATGGACGATCACTGGACCACGGTCGGCTCAAGTAACCTGGATCCGCTGAGTCTGTCGCTGAATCTGGAGGCCAATCTGATCATCCATGACCGCGCATTTAACCAGACGTTACGCGACAATCTGAACACCATCATCGCCAATGACTGCGTGCGTGTGGATGACTCGATGGTCCCTAAACGTACCTGGTGGAATCTGGGTAAAAGTATTGTGGTATTCCATTTCCTGCGTCACTTCCCCGCTCTGGTCGGCTGGTTGCCGGCCCATACGCCGAAACTGGCGCAGGTGCCTGCCCCGGTGCAGCCCGAGATGGAGACCCAGGATCGCGTTGAGGCCGGAAGCACAGGAGCAAAACCCTGATGAGTCATTCACATCCGCGCTGGCGGTTGATTAAAAAAATCCTCACCTGGGTCTTTTTCATTGCGGTCGCCGTGCTGTTGGTGGTTTACGCACAGAAAATTGACTGGGAAGAGGTATGGAAAGTTATCCGCAACTATGACCGTCTTGCGCTCCTGAGCGCGGTCGGGCTGGTGGTTCTGAGCTATCTCATTTATGGCTGTTATGATTTGCTGGGTCGGGCCTATTGCGGACATAAGCTGGCGAAACGCCAGGTGATGCTGGTGTCGTTTATTTGCTACGCCTTCAACCTGACGCTCAGTACCTGGGTTGGCGGCATTGGCATGCGTTACAGACTGTATTCCCGTCTTGGGTTGCCGGGCAGTACCATTACGCGCATTTTTTCACTCAGTATCACCACGAACTGGCTGGGTTATATCCTGCTGGGCGGGGTGATTTTCACCCTCGGCGTGGTGCAGTTACCGGCACACTGGTATATCGATGAGTCCACGCTGCGCATACTGGGGATTGTTCTGCTGCTGATGATTGCAGCCTATCTCTGGGCGTGCGCCTTTGCCAAACGTCGTCATATGACGATCAAAGGGCAAAAGCTGGTATTGCCGACGTGGAAGTTTGCTCTGCTTCAGATGGCGATTTCGAGCGCTAACTGGATGGTAATGGGGGCAATAGTCTGGCTGTTGATTGGCGAGGATGTGAATTATTTCTTCGTGCTGGGCGTACTGCTGGTGAGCAGTATTGTCGGGGTAATTGTTCATATTCCTGCGGGGATTGGGGTGCTGGAAGCGGTGTTTATCGCGCTGCTTGCGGGTGAGCATGTTTCCCAGGGGACGATTATCGCCGCCCTGCTTGCCTATCGCATGCTGTACTACTTCCTGCCTCTGGCGCTGGCGACGGTGGGCTATCTGATTCTGGAAAGTCGGGCGAAGAAGCTGCGGGCGAAAAATGAAAAGGTGCTGGCGAAATAGTTGGCCTGGGTGCGGTTTGATGCCCTCACCCTAACCCTCTCCCACGGGGAGAGGGAACTGGATGGGTGCGGTTTGATGCCCTTATCCTGACCCTCTCCTACGGTGAGAGGGAACTGGATGGGTGCGGTCTGCTGCCCTCACCCTAACCCTCTCCCACGGGGAGAGGGAACTGGATGGGTGCGGTCTGCTGCCCTCACCCTAACCCTCTCCCACGGGGAGAGGGAACTGGTTGGGTGCGTTCTGATGCGTTTACCCGTCAAAACAGGCTTAACGGCGGTTACCCATAATGCGTAACAGCATCAGGAACAGGTTGATGAAGTCCAGATACAGCGTTAACGCACCAAGAATGGAGTATTTACGCAGCGTGGACGTATCACTCACGTCAATCTGCTCGCCAATGTTTTTCAGCTTTTGTGTGTCATAAGCCGTCAAACCCACGAAGACAATCACCCCGATATAGGTCACGGCCCACATCAGCGCTTCGCTCTTCAGCCACATGTTCACCAGCGACGCCAGCACGATACCAATAAGCGCCATAAACAGCATGCTGCCCATACCGCTCAGGTCACGTTTCGTGGTGTAGCCGTACAAACTCATCGCCCCAAACATCCCACCGGCGACCACAAAGGTGCTGGCGATTGACGAGTAGGTATAGACGATGAAAATGCTGGATAGCGTCAGTCCGGTGAGCGCCGAGTAGAGCATAAAGAGCGTTGTCGCCATCCCTGCACTCAGCTTATGTACCAGGCCTGAGAGCACAAATACCAGCGCCAGCTGCGCAATAATCAGCCCGAAGAAGGTGATTTTGCTGGAAAAGATAAACATCATCAGGTCAGGCGTGTTCGCCGCATACCAGGCAATAAACGCGGTAAGCAGCAGGCCCACCGTCATCCAGCCATACACCTGAGCCATATAGGTCTGCAATCCGCTACGGGATTGCACGATAGAATCGGAACGCGGAAATCGGTCCATGATAACTCCTGAGTTAAGGGGGAATACCCTGTAAGATTAACACATTCCCGCCAGAACGATTACCAGCGTTGGGCGGCCTCTTTGTCGCTATCCCGCGACTCAACCCAGCGTTCACCTTCCGGCGTCGCTTCACGTTTCCAGAACGGTGCGCGGGTCTTGAGATAATCCATAATAAATTCACCGGCATCGAAGGCACTGCCGCGATGGGCACTGGTCACGCCGACAAACACGATCTCTTCCCCTGGCCACATCTCACCGATGCGGTGAATGACCGTGACGCGGCCCAGCGGCCAGCGGCCACGCGCCTCCTCCACAATCTGCGCAAGCGAACGTTCGGTCATACCGGGATAATGCTCCAGGGTTAACGCTTTGACGCTCTCCCCCAGATTGTGATTACGGACTTTGCCGGTAAACGTCACCACGGCACCGTCTTCATCACGCTCGGCAAGCCAGGTGTATTCGCTCCCGACGTTGAAACGTTCAGGTCCGACGACAATACGCGTCTCAGCCATGCTTAACCCCCTGTTACCGGTGGGAAAAAGGCCACTTCGTCACCCGCTTTTACCGGATGCTCAAAGTCGACCAGCGTCTGGTTGACGGCGGCCAGTAACTTGCCCTCCTCCAGGGCGAGCGCCCAGCGATCGTTTTGTGCGGCCAGATGCGCACGCAGCGCTTCTACGTTGTCAAACGCACCGTCCAGAGTCAGGCTGTCAGTGCTGACCAGTTCGCGCACCTGGGCAAAGAAGAGCACTTTAATCATGACTGTCCGCCTTAAAATCGCCCGATTTACCGCCGCTTTTCGTCAGCAGACGAACCGGACCAATCACCATATCTTTCTGCACGGCTTTACACATGTCATAAATGGTCAGCGCCGCCACGGACGCCGCGGTGAGGGCTTCCATCTCGACGCCCGTCTTGCCGGTTAAACGACACAGCGCTTCAACGCGCACCCGGTGGTGTTCCGGCTGCGCCTGCAAATTCACCTCCACTTTACTGAGCATCAGCGGATGGCACAGCGGGATGAGATCCCACGTCCGTTTGGCCGCCTGAATCCCGGCAATTCGCGCGGTGGCAAAGACGTCGCCCTTGTGATGGCTGCCGTCGATAATCATCGCCAGCGTTTCAGCTTGCATGGTGATAAAGGCCTCGGCACGGGCTTCACGCACCGTTTCGGCCTTGGTGGAAACGTCCACCATATGGGCTTCGCCCGCAGCGTTAATATGAGTCAGTTGTGACATAGCTTATTTCTTTAAATGGGGATGAAAGTTACACGGGCGGGTACGGGCATCAAGCTGCGGGGCAATAATGTTTTCCCACGCTGTCCGGCAGGCTTTGGTCGAGCCGGGCATGGCAAATATCAGCGTCTTGTTTGCCAGACCGGCAACGGCGCGCGACTGCAGCGTTGAGGTGCCAATCTCTTCAAAGGAGAGCATACGGAACACTTCACCGAACCCTTCGACTTCACGGTCAAACAGCGGCAGCAGCGCTTCCGGAACCTGATCGCCTGCGGTAAAACCGGTGCCGCCGGTAATCAGCACGACCTGCACCTCTTCGCTGGCAATCCACTGCGAAACCTGCGCGCGGATGGCGTAGCGGTTCTCCTTCACAATGGCCTTATCGACGACCTGATGCCCTGCTTCATGCGCGGCGTCGCGCAGCCAGTGGCCCGAGGTATCATCCTCTTCACCACGGCGTTCAGAAACGGTAAGAATAGCAATTCGTGCCGGAATAAAGTCTGCACTGACCTGACTCATCTTATGATTCCTTCTTAAGCCTGATTACCCGCCGATATAGGACAGGTTTTGAGTAATGCCGGTGTTGCCCTGATGCAGGAAGTGGGTCTGTTTTTTATGCATCAATGCCGCGGAGATCCGCGCTTCGAGGGCGTTTTGTTGAGCATCATCTTCCAGCAGATCGCGCAGATCCACGCCGCCGTCGCCAAACAAGCACAGGTGCAGCTTGCCAACGGAGGAGACGCGCAGGCGGTTACAGCTGGCGCAGAAGTCTTTTTCATAGGGCATGATAAGCCCAATTTCCCCTTCATAATCGGGGTGACAAAAGACCTGGGCCGGGCCATCGCTGCGTTGGCTAATTTGGTGGATCCAGCCGCGTCTCAGGAGCGCGTCGCGCAGGACCATGCCGGAAATATGATGGCGGCGGAACAGGTCACTGCCCTCGCCCGTTTCCATCAGCTCAATAAACCGTAATTGAATGCGTCGTGGCTTTATCCACGCCAGGAAGGTGTCCAGCTGATGATGGTTCACATCGCGCATCAGTACCGTATTGACTTTCACCTTCCCGAAACCCGCGGTGAAGGCGGCATCAATCCCGTCCATCACCTGCTGGAATTTATCCTGCCCGGTGATGGCGTGAAACTGACGCGCATCGAGGCTGTCGACGCTGACGTTAATCGCCGTCAGCCCTGCCTCGCGCCAGGTCGCAACATCACGCGCCATGCGGTAGCCATTGGTGGTCACCGCAATCTGACGAATGCTGTCGTTTTCACGGATGGCGGCAATGATGTCAGGGAAATCGCGACGCAGAGAGGGTTCTCCGCCGGTCAGACGGACCTTTTCGGTGCCGAGTTCAGAAAAAGCTCGCGTGACGCGACGCACCTCTTCCACGGAGAGAAATCCGTTATTGGTGACGCTGCCAGGTTTATAACCATTGGGCAGGCAGTAGGTGCAACGGAAGTTGCACACATCGGTAATCGACAGACGTAAGTAGTAAAACTTACGCGCGAAAGCATCGGTAAGTTGTGAAGCCATGTACACCTTTCCAGATAAGGGAGGCACAGTCATTTCTTCCTGTACCCTGGTGGCGTTTACCGCCACGGCCGGGGCGCCATATCATGTGACACAGGCGCCAGGGCTAGAGTGTATGTTTTCTAAAAAAGAAAACGTGGTAATGCCGATAGTAGCGCGGAAAGAGCAGCTTCGCCATTCCCTCCTTTCGCTATATAATCACGTACATAGCGATCCTTTCGTGCATTTTCGCTACAGAATACGCCTGTATCAATGTTTCGCATTGATATACGTCATTTTGAGTCGGGTCGGGCATCGTCTTTTAGAGGTAGTTAGGTTACTGTTAGCCGATCAAAGAGGATAAGGAATCTGTATGCGCAATCGCACTTTTGCGGATCTTGACCGTGTGGTCGCTCTCGGGGGAGGGCACGGCCTGGGACGCGTCATGTCGTCGCTCTCGTCACTCGGCTCAAGGCTGACCGGAATTGTGACCACCACTGACAATGGGGGCTCAACCGGACGCATCCGCCGCGCCGAAGGCGGCATTGCCTGGGGCGATATGCGTAACTGTCTGAATCAGTTAATTACTGAGCAAAGCGTCGCCTCCGCGATGTTTGAGTATCGTTTTGGCGGCAATGGAGAGCTTTCTGGCCATAACCTTGGCAATTTAATGTTAAAGGCTCTGGATCACCTCAGCGTAAGGCCGCTGGAAGCGATCAACTTAATCCGTAATTTGCTCAAGGTTGACGCGTTTTTGATTCCGATGTCGGAACATCCCGTTGACCTGATGGCAATCGATGCGGAAGGCCATGAAGTGTATGGCGAAGTGAATATCGATCAGCTGGTCATCCCCCCGAAAGAGTTGCTCACCTATCCGAGCGTGCCCGCCACGCGGGAAGCGGTGGAGGCGATTAGCGAAGCGGATTTGATTCTGATTGGGCCGGGCAGTTTTTATACCAGCCTGATGCCTATATTACTGGTGAAGGAGCTGGCGCAAGCGCTACGCAGGACGCCTGCACCGATGGTGTACATAGGCAATCTGGGACGCGAATTAAGCCCGGCCGCTGCCAGCCTGTCGCTGGCCGATAAGCTGGGGTTGATGGAGCACTACGTCGGCAAGAAAATCATCGATGGCGTGGTGGTGGGCCCGAAGGTGGATGTCACCGGCATGGAGGGGCGCGTGGTGGTTCAGGAGCCTCTGGAAGCGAGCGATATTCAGTATCGCCATGACCGACACCTGCTTCGTAAGGCGCTGGAGAAAGCGATTCAGGCGCTGGGGTAGGTCCTCTGCGGTTTGATGCCCTCACCCCCGCCCTCTCCCACGGGAGAGGGAGCTTAGCCTCTGCGGCCTGATGCCCTCACCCCGGCACTTTCCCACGGGTGAGGGAGCTTAAGCCGCTGCGGTTTGATGCCCTCACCCCAGCCCTCTCCCACGGGAGAGGGAGCTTAGGCCTCTGCGGTCTGATGCCCTCACCCCGGCCCTCTCCAACGGGAGAGGGAGCTTAGGCCTCTGCGGTCTGATGCCCTCACCCCGGCCCTCTCCCACGGGAGAGGGAGCTTAGCCTATGCGGTTTGATGCCCTCACCCCGGCCCTCTCTCACGGGAGAGGGAGCACACACTAAAAATGACAGCCTTGGGCTGTCATTTTGCTTTTAGTTAAGATGCGGCGATAAACAGATCCCGCAGTTGATGCAGCTGGTCGCGGATCTGCGCGGCCTCTTCAAACTCAAGGTTCTGCGCGTGTTGCATCATCTGCCCTTCCAGTTCGTGGATTTTCTGCTGGAGCGCTTTTGGCGTCAGAACAACGGTATCGGCCTCAACCGGTGAACGAGACTTACCGCGGCCTTTCGTCTTGGTCTTCGCAATATTCTGACCCAGCGCGAGAATATCCACCACTTTCTTGTTCAGCCCCTGCGGCGTGATACCGTGTTCTTCGTTGTACTGCTGCTGCTTCTCACGACGACGCTCGGTTTCGCTGATGGCTTTGGCCATCGAGGCGGTGATTTTGTCGCCGTAGAGAATCGCTTTGCCGTTGATGTTACGCGCGGCACGACCAATGGTCTGAATCAGCGAACGCTCGGAACGCAGGAAGCCCTCTTTATCCGCGTCAAGGATCGCCACCAGAGAGACCTCCGGCATATCCAGCCCTTCTCGCAACAGGTTGATCCCCACCAGCACATCGAACTCGCCAAGGCGTAAATCGCGGATGATTTCCATACGCTCGACCGTATCAATATCGGAGTGCAGATAGCGCACGCGCTCGCCATGCTCTTCAAGATATTCGGTGAGATCTTCCGCCATACGTTTGGTGAGTGTGGTCACCAGCACGCGCTCGTTAATGGAAACTCGGGCACGAATCTCAGAAAGCAGATCGTCAACCTGGGTGGCCACCGGACGGACCTCAATTAATGGATCCAGCAGGCCGGTCGGACGCACCACCTGATCGATGATCTCATCCCCGGATTTCTCCAGTTCGTAGTTCCCCGGCGTGGCAGAAACGTAAATGGTTTGCGGGGCAAGCGCCTCAAACTCTTCAAACTTCATCGGGCGGTTATCCAGCGCCGACGGCAGGCGGAAACCGTATTCAACCAGAGTCTCTTTACGCGCCCGGTCACCGCGATACATCCCGCCGATCTGCGGGATGGTGACGTGGGATTCGTCCACAACAAGCAGTCCGTCAGCAGGCAAATAGTCAAACAGCGTAGGCGGCGCTTCGCCTGGCCCGCGCCCGGACAGATAACGCGAGTAGTTCTCAATGCCTGAGCAGTAGCCCAGCTCGTTCATCATCTCTAAATCGAACTGGGTGCGCTGGCTCAGTCGTTGCTCTTCGAGCAATTTGTTATTCTCAAGCAGCACTTTACGACGCTCGGCCAGCTCGACCTTAATGTCTTCCATCGCCTGCACGATACGCTCGCGCGGGGTGACATAGTGGGTTTTTGGATAGACGGTAAAGCGCTGAATGGTGGATTCAACGTGTCCGGTCAACGGATCGAATAACGACAGACGTTCGACCTCTTCGTCAAACAGCTCAACGCGCAGCGCCATGTCGTCCGACTCGGCCGGGAAGATGTCGATCACTTCGCCCCGCACGCGGAACGTCCCCCGCTGGAACGCCTGATCGTTGCGGGTGTACTGCAGCTCGGTCAGACGGCGTAAAATCGCCCGCTGATCGATGATCATCCCCTGAGTAAGGTGCAGCATCATCTTCAGGTACAGATCGGGATCGCCCAGACCGTAGATCGCCGAAACGGACGCCACCACGACAACGTCCCGCCGCTCCAGGAGCGCTTTGGTCGCCGACAGTCGCATCTGTTCGATATGCTCGTTCACCGAGGCATCTTTTTCGATAAAGGTGTCGGAGCTAGGGACATACGCCTCAGGCTGGTAATAATCGTAATAGGAGACGAAGTATTCCACCGCGTTGTCCGGGAAAAACTCCTTCATCTCGCCGTACAGCTGTGCCGCCAGCGTTTTATTTGGCGCCAGCACCATGGTGGGACGCTGGAGATCCGCAATCACGTTCGCCACCGTAAAGGTTTTACCTGACCCCGTTACGCCTAGCAGCGTTTGATGCGCCAGCCCATCTTCCAGCCCCTCTTTCAGGCGACGAATGGCCTCTGGCTGGTCGCCAGAAGGACGGAAGGCAGAATTCAGTTTGAACGGTTTACTCATGGGCAACAACCTGATGACGAATAAGCGGCAGGTGAGTAATTTTACTCGTCGCTGATAATTTTGCCAGTTATTAATACTGGATGAACAACCAGTGACGTGGCAGAACAAGCAACAGTCTGCTGAAAGGATGAGCGAAAAATGGCTGAAATTTAATCTGCGGCAAAACAAAACGTCGGGCTTTTTCGGTTATCCCCAGATGGAGTTCCTTTTTAACATTTGTCAAGACAGGTCATGAAAGTTTTATGGCAGCCGGTGACACTTTCATGACGATGATTGATTTTATATAACTCGCTCATTCTTAAGCGATATTTTCCAGAGCCGCGTTTCGCACCAATCTGGTCGCAAGCCGCGTATTCTCTCGCTTACCTCAGGTTTTCTAACTCTAATGCACAACCTTATCCACAGGAATAGTGGATAACTGCCTCCAGCCCACATGGACAGCCACTCCGCTAATTCCCGGTTTTTCCCGAATGCGTCCCAACAAAAAATATTTATCGCTTTTTTTTGCTGATATTAAGCCCGGGTCGCAGCGGAAAACTGTCGATGAGGCTTCTGCACCATCACTCATCTTCGCTGGCACCGTCATCGTGCAGTTCTGCTCTTAACGCGTCCCGATGATGCGATACATTCCGAAAAAATGGGCCTGTTTAATCATTTTGTCGGTTATGGCAGGGCTTTTGCAGAACATCCTCTAGGCCTTACCCTACTGTACTTCAGGAGAACAACATGCTGAGCCTGCGTGCCGTCAATCAGTTTTACGGAAGCCAACATACGCTGTGGAATGTCGATCTGGATTTACCTCCTGGCACCTGCATGGGTGTCGTGGGATTACCGGGTATGGGAAAAACCACCCTGATAAATTGCATCACCGGTCAGCTTCCGGTCGAAAGCGGCACCATCATCTGGCATGAAGCTGGCGCGCCGCCGCAGAATTTACTGGATGCCCAGCGACGTCCGCTGAACATTGGTTACGTGGCGCAGGAGAGGCGGATTTTCTCGCAGTTAACGGTGGAGGAGAATCTGCATATTGCTCAGCGCGCACAGGGCCGTGTTGACGGCGCTGCACAGGAGAGGGTATACGACCTTTTTCCCCAGCTCTGGGGACAACGCCAGACGCGCGCGACGTCGCTCAGGGAGGAAGCACAGTACGAGCTGGCGCTTGCCAATGCGCTGGTGAATGGTCCGCGCCTGCTGATTCTGGATGAACCCACGCTGGGCGCAGGGCACACCTATGCCCGCAAGCTGGGGCATCTGTTGGTGCGCCTGAACCGTGAACTGGGGATGACGGTGTTACTGGCCGAGCAGCATCTGTCGTTTATACGCCGGGTCGCCGACCGTTTCTGCGTGCTCTATCGTGGACGTAACGTGGCGCAGGGCCACGTTGACGCCCTGGACGAGCAGCTTATTGCCCACTGGCTGACGCATGAGGCAAAAGGCTAAGATCCAGATACTGTCCTGTCGAGGCGTGCTCAGCCCCTTCTGCCAGCCAGGGAATTTCCCCCAGACACGGCGCGGGCAAGAGGCGTTTTAAGGTGGCAAGGTACTCCTGATGACGTCGGCCAGGCGGGACCACGTCGTTAGCAATCCAGCCTGCCAGCGGCAAACCTGCCTGCTCAACTGCCTGAGCCGTCAGCATGGCATGATTGATGCAGCCCAGTTTAACCCCCACCACCAGAATCACGGGAAGGCGTTCCAGTCCGACCCAGTCAGCAAAGGTGTGGGTCTCAGAAAGCGGCGTAAACCAGCCCCCTGCCCCTTCCACCAGCACCCACTCTGCCGATTTTTCGAGCGCGTTTAACCCCGCGGATATTACCGCAAAATCAATCGGACGTTGCTCGTCCGCACTGACAATATGCGGAGAGGTCGGCTCGGCAAAGGTATAAGGGTTTACCGCCTGATAAGAGAGCGTCAGGCTGCTGTGGCGCTGCAGGGCCAGGGCATCCGTGTTACGCAAACCCTCCGGCGTCATGTCGCTGCCTGATGCCACCGGCTTGTATCCGGCGGTGATGAATCCCTGCAGGCGCGCGGCCTGTAACAAGGCGGAACTGGCCACGGTTTTACCCACTTCCGTGTCCGTTCCGGTAACAAAATAGCGTTCAGTCACGTTCAATTATCCCGTGAAATAGTTGATAGGAGAGCGGGAACCCGCCCGCCGTGTGCGGCCAGGCATCCTCAAGCAGCCTGAGCTCGCCCCGCGTGAGCGGTTTTCGCGAGCGTCCGGCATGCAGATGGGTTGCGCCAATGCCCTTGAGGGAGCGCATGGCACTGAGCGCATCGTCGAAGGTCAGCGTCACGGTCTGCGTTGTGTAGCGAAAACGTAAGCCCTGCATTGCAGCCATTACCTCGCCCGGCGGCAAAAAACGGTTCGCATGCGGTTGCGCATCGACCGCCCGCCACGCCTGATGCAATTCCGGCAGCGAGTCGTCCAGCAGGGTGGTAAAGGCCACGGTTCCACCCGGTCGCGTCACGCGGCAGAGCTGCCGTAACGCCTGCGGCAAGCTGGTGCACCACTGCACCGCCAGATGGCTCCAGACCAGATCAAACCGGGCATCGGGGAGAGGCATCGCCTCGATGTCCCCCACCACATATTCATCCGCGGCCTGCACCGCACGCGCTTGCGCCAGCATGGCCGCCGAAAGATCGAGCGCCGTCACCCGGCTTCCCGCATCGCGCCAGGCCCGGCTGTGAGTGCCCGGCCCGCACCCGGCATCGAGCACGCGGTCAAACGTTCGGTTATCCAGCATCGCCCGCAGGCCCTGCGCGCTCAGGCGCTGCAATTCATCGTGGCGGGAATAGCTCTGTGCAGCACGCCCAAAGGCCGAGGCAATGGCCTGTTTATTGACCGGCTGCATGGAGTGCCTCCAGTAGCGCATCAATGTCGTCCGGCTCATGGGCAGCCGTCAGCGTCAGACGCAGTCGCGCGGTCCCCACCGGTACCGTGGGCGGGCGTATCGCCGTGGTCCATATGCTGCGTTCGCGCAGGCGCTCAGCCAACTGCATCGCCTGGCGGTTATCACCGACGATCAGCGGCTGGATGGCGCTCTGCGAAGGGGTCATCTGATACGGCAGACGGGTAACGCCCTCACGGAAACGATGCACGCGATCGGCCAGAGTGTGACGCCGCTGTGCCCCGTCATCGCTGCGGATCACCTCGAGCGCCGCCCTCAGCGCCACCGCCTGTGCCGGTGGCATGCTGGTGCTGTAGATGAGATGTCGGGCACACTGCAGCAGATAATCGGCCACTGACGCGCTGCACAAAACGGCTGCACCGCTAACGCCAAAGCCCTTTCCAAAGGTGACCACCAGCAGATCGGGGCGAGCGTCCAGCGCCGCAGTGCTCCCGCGCCCTTCCGCGCCCAGCACCCCGATACCGTGTGCGTCATCCACCAGCGTCCAGGCGTGATGCTGGCGCGCTGCCGCGCCCAGTTCGTCCAGCGGGGCGCTGTCGCCGTCCATGCTAAACACCCCTTCGGTGACCACCAGCTGCTGTCCGGCGCAGGGTTTCCCCAGCAGCGCGGACAACTGACTGACGTCGTTATGGACAAATCGGCGAAGCTGAGCGGGGCTCAGGCTGGCCGCTTCCAGCAGCGAGGCGTGGCTCAGGCGATCGGCGACAATCCGATCGTCTTTATCCATCAGGGCCGCAATCAGCGCCTGATTCGCGGCAAAACCCGAAATAAACAGTAACGCCCGCGGATAACCCAACCAGTCGGCCAGTTCGGCTTCCAGCGCATGATGCGCCCGGGTGTAGCCGCTGACGTGCCCGGAGCCGCCGCTGCCCACGCCATAGACGTCGGCACCCTGCTGCCAGGCACGGATAATCGCCGGATGCTGGCTCAGCCCCAGGTAATCATTGCTGGAGAAATTGCAAAACCGACGCTGGTCGCGGGTCAAAAACCGGCCTGCGCCTCCGTCCACGACGGTGCGCGAGCGTAAGGTGTCCGTCGCCCGACGGGCGTCGAGCGCGGTGTCGATGCGTTGCTGCCAGGTCATACCGTCGCCGCGTTGTAATACTGGTCGGTATCGGCATTGAACAACTGCTGCTCAAGCTGTTGCTGCTGCTCGTTGTCGCCCGTAAGTACCTCGGTCTGATGCGGATTCAGCCCCAGTTTGCGGAACAGCTGAACGTCTTTATCCTCTTCGGGATTAGGCGTGGTCAGCAGCTTGCAGCCGTAGAAAATAGAGTTCGCGCCCGCCATAAAGCACATCGCCTGCGTCTGCTCGCTCATCTGCTCACGGCCTGCGGAGAGGCGCACAAACGAGGTGGGCATCATGATTCGCGCCACCGCAATCGTGCGGATAAAATCAAAGGCATCCACATCCTCGTTATCCGCCATCGGCGTGCCTTTCACCTTCACCAGCATGTTGATAGGGACGCTTTCCGGTGGCGTCGGCAGGTTGGCGAGCTGGAGCAGTAAACCCGCGCGATCCTTCACCGTTTCGCCCAGCCCGACGATCCCGCCAGAGCAGACTTTAATGCCCGCCTCGCGCACCTTATCCAGCGTATCCAGACGCTCCTGATAGGTACGGGTCGTGATGATATTGCCGTAAAATTCCGGGGAGGTGTCCAGGTTGTGGTTATAGTAATCCAGACCTGCCGCCGACAGGCGCTGGGCCTGGCTTTCATCCAGCGTCCCCAGCGTCATGCAGGCTTCCAGCCCCATCGCTTTTACGCCCTGCACCATCTGCTCCAGATACGGCATATCGCGATCGTGAGGGTTTTTCCAGGCGGCCCCCATGCAAAAACGGGTCGAACCGGCATTTTTCGCTTTGCGCGCCGAATCGAGCACCTGCTCAACTTCCATCAACCGCTCCGCCTCAAGCCCGGTTTTATAGCGGGCACTCTGCGGGCAATATTTACAGTCTTCCGGACAGGCGCCTGTTTTGATCGACAGCAACGTACTGACCTGGACATGGCGCGGGTCGAAGTGCTGACGGTGGATCTGCTGGGCCTCAAACATCAGCTCCAGAAAAGGTTTTTCAAATAACTCGGTGACTTGCGACATCGTCCAGCGTGCGTGGTGAGCCATTGGGCTTCTCCAAAGGGTTTTGTTAATTGTCGGTTCGGTTTATACTTGTAAACCTAAAATATTTCAAAATGGTTTACAAGTCGATTATGACCCAGGACGATCTCGCCTTCGATCAGCGCCATATCTGGCACCCTTACACCTCCATGACCCGCCCTCTTCCGGTTTACCCGGTGGCCTCGGCGAGCGGGTGTGAACTGCAGCTTTCCACGGGAGAGACGCTGGTGGAGGGAATGTCGTCCTGGTGGGCGACCCTGCATGGGTACAACCATCCCCGCCTGAATGCGGCGATGAAAACGCAAATCGATCAGATGTCGCACGTCATGTTTGGCGGGATCACCCATCAGCCTGCCGTTGACCTCTGCCGCAAGCTGGTGGCAATGACCCCGGCTCCCCTGGAGTGCGTGTTTCTTGCCGATACCGGTTCGGTTGCCGTAGAAGTGGCGATGAAAATGGCGTTGCAGTACTGGCATGCGAAGGGTGAACCGCGCCAGCGCTTTCTGACCTTCCGCAACGGCTATCACGGCGATACCTTTGGCGCGATGTCGGTGTGCGATCCGGATAACTCCATGCACAGCCTGTGGAAGGGGTATCTGGCAGAGAATCTCTTTGCCCCTGCGCCACAAAGCCGGTTTGACGGCGAATGGGACGAGGCCGACATGGTGGGCTTCGCCCGTATGATGGCAGCCCATCGTCACGAGATTGCGGCGGTAATCCTGGAGCCTGTGGTTCAGGGCGCGGGCGGGATGCGCATGTACCATCCTGAGTGGCTGAAGCGCATTCGTAAGATGTGTGACCGGGAGGGTATCCTGCTGATTGCCGATGAAATTGCCACCGGCTTCGGACGCACCGGCAAGCTGTTTGCCTGCGAACATGCGGACATTTCACCGGATATTCTGTGCCTCGGCAAGGCCCTGACCGGCGGTACAATGACGCTCTCCGCCACGCTGGCCACCCGCGAGATTGCCGACACCATCAGCGATGGCGAAGCGGGATGCTTTATGCACGGCCCCACGTTTATGGGGAATCCTCTGGCCTGTGCGGTAGCTAACGAAAGCCTGGCGATTCTGCAAAGCGGCGACTGGCAGGGCCAGGTGGCCGCCATCGAGGGGCAGCTAAAACGTGAACTCAAGGATGCTGCGGCCTCTGAAAACGTGGCTGACGTTCGCGTCTTAGGCGCGATTGGCGTGGTGGAGACGCACCACCCGGTAAACCAGGCGGTATTGCAGAAGTTCTTTGTCGAACGGGGCGTCTGGGTGCGGCCGTTTGGTAAGCTGATCTATCTGATGCCCCCGTACATCATTACGCAGGAACAGCTGACCAGGCTCACCTCAGCGGTGGTCGACGCCGTTAACATTCCCGCACATTTTGTGATTTAACCCAGCACGGCAAATCCACTACGCTTACGATGCATTACACTTTGAGCAGTGCATCGTAAGGAGAATTCGCATGAAGCTTGTCAGTAAAGATTTGCGCGACGGGGAGAAACTTCCGGAGCGTCACGTATTTAACGGCATGGGGTATCAGGGGGATAACATTTCTCCGCATCTTGCCTGGGATGAGGTTCCGCCGGGCACGAAAAGCTTTGTGGTGACCTGCTACGATCCCGATGCCCCGACAGGCTCCGGCTGGTGGCACTGGGTCGTGGCGAATCTGCCCGCTGATACCCGCGTGTTGCCGCAAGGTTCGGGTTCGGATCTGACGGCCCTGCCGGAAGGCGCTGTCCAGACCCGCACCGATTTTGGTCAGGCGGGCTATGGTGGCGCAGCGCCGCCAAAAGGCGAGACGCACCGGTATATTTTCACGGTACATGCGCTGGACGTGGAGAAGATAGACGTTGATGAAGGCGCCAGCGGGGCGATGGTGGGCTTTAACGTTCATTTCCATACGCTGGGCAGCGCATCGATTACGGCGATGTACAGTTAGCCGCCCCTTTTGTCTGGCTATAATCCGCGTGTTTCCCCTCTCCTTACACGGAGAGGGGATGTGACAACGAACAATCCTCCCTACCCGGCTTCAGACTATTTTTGGCAAAAGTCCCACCAGCCTGCCTTCGTTTAGCAGCGCCATCGCTTTTTCAATATCCGGCGCGAAGAATCGATCGTCGTCATAATGCGCAACCTGCTCCCGCAGAATGTGACGCGCCTGTTCCAGCAACGGACTTGACGTTAGCCCTTCTCGTAGATCAATCCCCTGACATGCCGCCAGCCATTCGACCGCCACCACACCGCGGGTATTTGCCGCCATCTCCCATAGCCGCCGCCCTGCGGCAGGCGCCATCGAAACGTGGTCTTCCTGATTCGCCGAGGTCGGCAGGCTGTCAACGCTGTGAGGGTGCGATAAGGCCTTGTTCTCACTCGCCAGCGCGGCTGCCGTTACCTGAGCAATCATAAACCCGGAATTTACGCCGCCGTTGCGCACCAGGAATGGCGGCAGCTGGGACATATGTTTATCCATCATCAGCGCGATACGGCGTTCGGATAAGGCACCGATCTCGGCGATAGCCAGCGCCAGATTGTCCGCCGCCATTGCCACCGGCTCGGCGTGGAAGTTCCCCCCGGAGATCACCTCGTTTTCTTCGGCAAAGACCAGTGGATTGTCCGAAACCGCGTTGGCTTCTGTCAGCAGGACATCCGCCACATGGCGAAGCTGCGTCAGACAGGCCCCCATAACCTGCGGCTGGCAGCGCAGCGAGTAAGGGTCCTGCACTTTTTCGCAGTTGTGATGAGACTCGGCAATTTCGCTGGTGTCTGTCAGCAGATGGCGATACATCGCGGCGGCATCGATTTGGCCGCGCTGGCCCCGCACCGCGTGAATGCGCGCATCAAAGGGACGACGGGAGCCCAGCACCGCTTCGGTGGTCAGCGCCCCGCACACCGTCGCGGAAGCATACAGATCTTCCGCTTCGAACAGTCCGCGTAGGGCAAAAGCGGTGGAGGCCTGCGTCCCGTTTAAAAGTGCCAGCCCCTCCTTTGCCGCCAGGGTGATCGGCTGTAGCCCCGCTTTGCTCAGCGCCTCGGCGGCAGGCAGCCATTCGCCCCGCCAGCGGGCCTGACCTTCGCCCAGCAGCAGCAAGGACATATGGGCCAGCGGCGCCAGATCGCCCGAGGCCCCAACGGAGCCTTTAGCCGGAATGCAGGGGTACACTTCGGCATTCACCAGCGCAATCAGCGACTGGATCACGCTCAGGCGGATGCCGGAAAAGCCCCGCGCCAGGCTGTTAATCTTCAGGACCATCATCAGACGCACCATGGCGTCATCCAGCGGTTCACCGATGCCTGCCGCGTGCGAAAGCACCAGCGAGCGCTGTAAGTTTTCAAGGTCGTGAGCAGCAATACGCGTTTGCGCCAGCAGGCCAAAACCGGTGTTGATACCGTACGCCGTTCTGTCTTCAGCCACGATGGCTTCAACGCAGGCGACGCTGGCATTAATCCCGTCGTGGGCACGCTCGTCCAGCGTTAGCTTCACGGGTTGCCGCCAGACCTGGCGAAGCTGCTGTAAGGTCAGGGAGCCGGGAATCAGGGTTAACGTATTCATGGGTGTTTTCCTTGAGTGGCAGGGATCATCGGCAGGTTCAGCCCCTGCTCTTTCGCACAGTCTATAGCTATGTCGTAGCCGGCATCCGCATGACGCATCACGCCGGTTGCCGGATCGTTATGCAGTACCCGAGCGATACGGGCAGCGGCTTCATCGGTGCCGTCACACACAATCACCATGCCCGCATGCTGGGAAAAGCCCATGCCTACGCCCCCGCCGTGGTGCAACGAAACCCATGTCGCCCCGCTCGCGGTGTTTAACAACGCGTTAAGCAGCGGCCAGTCGGACACCGCATCGGAACCGTCACGCATGGCTTCCGTTTCGCGATTGGGGCTGGCAACCGAGCCGGAATCAAGATGGTCGCGACCAATAACGATGGGCGCAGAAACTTCACCATTGCGGACCATTTCGTTAAAGGCCAGCCCGAGCTTTTGCCGCCACTCAAGCCCGACCCAGCAGATACGTGCCGGCAGCCCCTGGAAATGAATGCGTTCGCGGGCCATGTCCAGCCAGTGGTGCAGGTGTTCGTCGTCGGCGACAATCTCTTTTACCTTCGCATCGGTGCGGTAGATATCCTGCGGATCGCCGGACAGGGCTACCCAGCGGAACGGGCCGATCCCGCGACAGAAAAGGGGACGAATATAGGCCGGAACAAACCCCGGGAAATCAAAGGCGTTTTCAACGCCCATCTCTTTTGCCATCTGGCGGATGTTGTTGCCATAGTCGAACGTAGGGACGCCCATCGCGTGAAAGGCCAGCATGGCCGTCACGTGTTCCGCCATCGCGCGTTTCGCCGCCTGCACGGTACCTTGCGGATCGCGTTGCGCGTTATGCTGATACTCTTCCCACGTCCAGCCTTTGGGCAGATAACCGTGCAGCGGATCGTGCGCGCTGGTCTGATCGGTGACCAAATCAGGCCGCACGCCGCGCGCGACTATGTCAGGCACCAGTTCGGCCGCGTTGCCGCAGAGCGCAATCGACACTGCTTTGCCTGCAGCGGTGTATTTTTGAATGCGCGCCAGCGCGTCAACCAGGTTATCCGCCTGCTCATCCACGTAACGGGTACGCAGGCGGAAATCAATGCGGCTTTGCTGGCATTCAATGTTCAGAGAGCAGGCGCCCGCCAGCGTGGCTGCCAGCGGCTGGGCACCGCCCATTCCGCCTAACCCTGCCGTCAGCACCCAACGCCCCTTCAGCGAGCCGCCATAATGCTGCCGTCCGGCCTCCACGAAGGTTTCGTACGTTCCCTGCACGATGCCCTGACTGCCAATATAGATCCAGCTGCCAGCCGTCATCTGGCCATACATCGCCAGCCCTCTGGCATCCAGCTCATTAAAGTGTTCCCACGTAGCCCAGTGCGGCACCAGGTTGGAATTGGCGATTAACACGCGAGGTGCATTCTGATGGGTCTTAAACACGCCTACTGGCTTACCGGACTGCACCAGCAGCGTTTCATCATCGTTGAGATCAATCAGGGATTTCACAATCGCGTCGTAGCATTCCCAGTTGCGCGCCGCGCGCCCGATACCGCCATAAACCACCAGGGCATGGGGATTTTCAGCGACGTCCGGATCAAGATTGTTCATCAACATGCGCAGGGGCGCTTCGGTAAGCCAGCTTTTGGCGGTCAGCGTGGTTCCACGTGGGGCGCGGATATCCTGCTCGCGGTAGCGATCTGACGACATTGTGTAGACCTCATACGGGATGAAAGATACACATAGATATACTTGTATAGACAACCACGCACAAGGAAGGATTTAACAAAAAAGATACAATTTTATGATATTGCGTTAGCTATCACGCTTTGCGCCATCAGGACATAAAATGCCCCTGCAGACGGTATCGGGCGCCGGGAAATAGCAGCTTCGCCTGGGAGACAATCTGCGACGCGGACCAGGTTCGCCGGCGAATCAGCAGGCAAGGATCCTGCTCTTTGATTCTTAGCCACGCGCACTCCTGCGGCGTGGCGCGCACCGCCTCCACGATATGCTCCCCTTCGGTTAACGGGGCGACCTGCGAAAGGTAGGCGTGCGGGGTAGTCAGGGTGTAATCCTGCAGCAGATAGTCCGGTACGCGCAGCGCGTTTACGCAGCGATCTTCAATCTGAACCGGAATATCGTTTTCGAAATGGACCATCACCGAATGGTAAATCGAGGTCCCTTCCGCGACGTTCAACTCTGCCGCCTGCTCGACACTGGCCTGAACGGCGTCAAGTTTTAAAACCTCGCAGCGGTGATGGTGCTGTCGTGCGGCAATCTCATCGGCGATGCTGCGAATTTCAAACAGGGCAGACTGACCTTTTGGCTCAGCAACGAAGGTCCCCACGCCCTGCAAACGCACCAGAAGCCCTTCATCCGTGAGCTCACGTAAGGCGCGATTGATGGTCATCCGGCTAAAACCAAACTGTGCCACCAGTTCGGCCTCTGAGGGGATGCGATCGTGCGCACGCCAGTGCCCTGTCGCGATTTTCTCGCTGATCGCCTGCTTCACCTTTTCATAAAAAGGGGCGGGGGTGCCGGAAAGCTGACCCGGTGAGCGTGAAAACATGCTGACTCCTTAATATGGTTATGCCCACCAGTGAGCGATTTGCCAGGCCAGCCGCGCGGCCAGGCGCGCACCCTGACCGTCTCTGTCGTAGTGCGGATTGAATTCTACCAGATCGGCAGCCTGCAGTTTCCCGCTGCGGCAAAGGCGTTCGATAAGGGGTAACAGATCCAGCGCCGGAATGCCTAATGCCGCCGGTGCCGAGACCGCAGGCATCTCGCCTGCGGGCAGCACATCCAGATCCAGGGTTAAATACACCCTGTCGGCCTCTGCCAGAACCCGCTCCAGCGCGTCGGCCGCATCACGGCGAAAATGAATATCCTCGACGACGGTCACCCCCAGGCGATGGGCTTCATCCCAAAGCGCCTGGGTATTCCCCGCCCGGCTCACGCCCAGACAGGCATACTGGAATGCCCGGCCCCGGGACTGGCAATGACGCGCAAGCTGCAGGAAGGGGGTGCCGGAAGTGGCCCGCGCCGCCTGACGTAAATCGAGATGGGCGTCCAGATTAATAATGGCCACGCGCGCGTCCGGAAAGGCATCCAGAACCCCGCGCCCGTGCGCCCAGGCGGTTTCGTGCCCGCCACCTAAAACCAGCGTGCGCATCCCCGCCTGCTGGCAACGCTGCACCTCGTCGCTGAGCGCCTGCTGGGCGGCCTCAAGCTGGTCGCCTGCGACCAGAAAAGTGCCTCGATCCTGCAACCGCTCATGACCAGAATGGCTCGCCATATTCGCCAGCGCCTGACGGATCAGGTCGGGCGAGTCCGCCGCCCCTGGCCTGCCCTGATTGCGCTTTACCCCCTCATCGCTGGCAAAACCGAGGAGCGCGATGCCGTCGCGGACCGGGGGTTGCGCGTCATCGAGGGCTATCGTCTGGAAAATACGCAGGGCGTTGGGGGACTCTGTCCTATCGTCACGGCCCTGCCAGACAGTGCAGGGCGTAGGTTGCCACTGTTTCATGCGATCTTCCCGCGGAATATACGTTGAAAGAGAGGATTGCGCCCCGGCTCGTAGACCATCTCAACCGGATGATCTGCATCCCAGACGATAAAATCAGCCACAAACCCGGCGGTGAGCTGGCCATGGGTAGCGCCGCGTCCCAGCGCGTGCGCGGCATGGCGCGTTACCCCAGCCCAGGCCTCCTCTGGCGTCAGCCCGAACTGAACGCAGGCCATGTTCATCGCCAGATGCAGGCTGGCAAACGGGCTGGTGCCGGGGTTGTAGTCGGTCGCCACGGCCATTGGCACGCCTTGCTTACGCAGTTCTTCAACCGGCGGGCGCTGGCGCTCCTGAAGAAAGTAAAACGCCCCGGGGAGCAATACCGCAACCGTGCCCTGCTGCGCCATGGCAGCCACACCGGCGTCATCAAGATACTCAATATGATCGGCAGACAAGCCCTTAAAGCGGCTGACCAGGGCTGCGCCGCCCAGACGGGAGAGCTGCTCGACGTGGCCCTTAACGGGAATGCCGAGCGCAGTTGCCGCCTGGAAGACGCGTTCGGTTTGCGACGGGCTGAACCCGACGTTTTCACAAAAGACATCAACCGCCTCAAAAAGGCCCTGCTGCCAGAGTGAGGGCATAATCTGTTCACACACCAGCGTGAGATAGCGATCGGGATCCCCGCGGAACTCAACCGGCACCGCATGCGCCGCCAGCAGGGTTGGGCTAACCTCTATGGCATGCTGACGGGCGAGAGTCTGCGCCACCCGCAGCATTTTCTCTTCTGCCTCGAGGTTCAGGCCATAACCCGATTTGATTTCAATCGTGGTCACCCCCTCATTCATCAGACGACGCAGCCGCTGTTCAGCAAGTGCTGCCAATGTTTCCGGCGAGCTGGCGCGGGTTGCCGCGACGGTGGAATTGATCCCCCCACCCTGCGCGCTAAGGGTCTGGTAAGAGACGCCGTTGAGCCGCTGCTCCCATTCTGCTGCCCGGTTACCGCCGAAGATCACATGGGTATGACAATCAATCAGCCCCGGCGTGACCAGCCGCCCCTGAAGATCGATACTGTTTTGATGAGCGGGCAGTTCAGACACCGGCACTCGCGCCACAATCGTGCCATCGCGAACGATGAGCGCATGATTATCGAGCATGCCGTAGGGTTCAGAACGGGACGGGTCCAGCGTGGCCAATCGCGCATTGCGCCAGATAACATCGTCAGGAAGAAGCTGCTGCATGGGGCTTCCGCTTGTCATGGGTTGTATAGACATTTATTTTGATTCCGTCGCCTCTGTCAACCGCCTTGCACGAAAGTGTGACGTCATAGGGTTAACTTTCCCGGGAGTCGGGGGAGAAAATGCAACTTTTTACCGGATTCATCTTCCCGTTTCGCTCAACTTAGTATAAAAAAGCAGGCTATTTCGACTATCCCTTTGATTCGTGAACTCAGGAGCTTTCCCTTGAATATGTCCAGGATTTCCCGTCTGGCAATGGCCCTCGCTTTTGGCGTGACACTGTCCGCGTGTAGCTCAACGCCACCGGACCAACGACCTTCTGAGCAGGCTGCTCCGGGTACGGCCTCTCGCCCGATTCTGTCGGCTGATGAAGCGAAAAACTTTAGCCAGGCGCACTACTTCTCGTCGATGGACGCGAACGCGGCACCGTGGACCCCGTCTTCTATCCGTCTGCCTGAAAAACCAAACTTTATTGTCGGCCCAGCCGGCACGCCGGGCGTGACGCATACTTCTATTCAGGCTGCCGTTGATGCTGCCATTACTCGTCACAGCGCCTCTCGCCAGTACATCGCTATTATGCCGGGTGAATACGAAGGGACGGTCTACGTGCCTGCCGCGCCAGGCAGCATCACCATTTACGGAACCGGTGAAAAAGCGTCAGATGTGAAAATCGGTCAGGCCATCGATTCTGAGATCGACAGCACGACCTGGCGCCATCTGGTGAACCCGGCCGGTAAATATATGCCGGGCAAACCGGCGTGGTATATGTTCGATAACTGCCAGAACAAGCGCAGCGCGACCATTGGCGTGATGTGCTCAGCCGTATTCTGGTCGCAGAATAATGGCTTGCAGCTGCAGAACCTGACCATTCAGAACACCGTTGGCGACAGCGTGGATGCCGGTAATCACCAGGCCGTTGCCCTGCGTTCCGATGGCGACAAGGTACAAATCAACAAAGTGAACATTCTGGGCCGTCAGAACACCTTCTTTGTGACCAACAGCGGTTTGCAGAACACGTTGCAAAATAACCGTCTGACCCGCACCCTGGTGACAAACAGCTACATCGAAGGCGATGTGGATATTGTCTCTGGCCGTGGCGCAGTGGTATTTGATAACACCGATTTCCGCGTGGTGAATTCCCGCACCCAGCAGGAAGGTTATGTCTTCGCGCCGGCGACCCTGTCCAACCTGTTCTATGGTTTCCTGGCGGTCAACAGCCGCTTTACCGCTTCCGGTGACAATGTTGCACAGCTGGGCCGCTCGCTGGATGCCGACTCTGCCACTAACGGCCAGGTAGTGATCCGCGATAGCGTGATCAACGAAGGTTTCAATATGGCGAAACCCTGGGCCGATGCCGCTATCTCTAAACGTCCTTACGCTGGCAATACCGGCACCCTGGATGACAAAGGTAACGTGCAGCGTAACCTGAACGACGCTAACTTCAACCGCATGTGGGAATACAACAACCGAGGTCTGGGTAGCAAAGTGGTTGCTGAGCCAAAACAGTAATTCCGTTTTCGGACATAAAAAAACCTCGCATCTGCGAGGTTTTTTATTGCGGCTCATTAGTGTGCGTTGACGACCACCCACATTGGGCCTTGTCCTACCGCATAGCGCCCTTTCTCTGCCAGCAGCCCCTGCTCGCCGGTGATTTCATACAGGGCGATGTGATGGGACTTCTGCCCTGCGGCAATCAGGTATTTACCGCTAAAATCAACGTTAAAGCCACGCGGCTGCGTCTCCGTTGGCTGGAAGCCTTCGACGGCCAGTACGCTACCATCTTCAGATACGCTGAAAATCGTGATCAGGCTGGAGGTACGATCGCAGGCATAAAGATGACGACCGTCCGGGGTAATGTGAATATCCGCCGCCCAGCGCGTATCGGTAAAATCAGACGGCATCATATCCAGCGTCTGCACGCACTCGATTTGACCGTGCGCGTCGTTCAGTTGCCACACGTCGACGGAGCTGTTCAGTTCGTTCACCACGTAGGCAAACTGCTGATTCGGGTGGAAGACCATGTGACGCGGGCCTGCGCCTTCAACGGTGGTAACTTCAGCGGGCTCCTGCGCCACCAGGTGACCGTCTTCGCTGAGGGTAAACAGGCAAATGCGATCCTGTTTCAGCGCCGGCACCCACAGCGTGCGGTTGTCCGGTGAGATATTGGCTGAGTGACAGCCTTCCAGCCCTTCCACCACGTCGACGATCTCAACGGGAATACCGTCGTCAAGACGTGTGACGCTCACGCAGCCCGCATTGTAGGAGCCGCTAAAGATAAAGCGGCCTTGACGATCGGTGGAGATGTGCGTTGGGCTACCCGGCAGGGCGGCCTCGGCGGTGTAGGTGAGTGCCCCGTCATCCGGTGAAATACGGTAGGCCAGCACGCGAAATTCTGGACGGACGCCAACGTAGAGGAAACGTTTATCCGGGCTAATCACCATCGGCTGAACCTGTCCTGGCACATCAACAACCTGAACCAGGGTGAGCGTACCTTCGGAATTCAGACGCCAGACGTGGATCTGCTGGCTTTCTGGACTGGCGGTATAGACGGTTTGTTTCATGAATACTCACTCCTCACTGCGCATGAAAGTAGTTAACTTTTAACGGCAAATGCTGAATTTGAGCCGGGGATTTTGACGCTTTCGCCTCTCGGTGTACCATCCCTGCAGACTTTAAATTCAATATTAACCCGGAATAAAAAATGACCTCGCGTGTGATTGCTCTGGATTTAGACGGTACCTTACTGACCCCGCAAAAAACCTTGCTCCCCTCTTCGCTCGAGGCACTGAAACGTGCTCAGGAAGCAGGGTATCAACTTCTCATCGTCACGGGCCGACATCACGTTGCCATTCATCCTTTTTATCAGGCACTGGCATTAGATACACCTGCAATTTGTTGTAATGGCACTTATTTGTATGATTATCATGCAAAAAAGGTTCTGCAAGCCGATCCCTTGCCTGCACAGCAGGCCCTGCAACTCATTGACCTGCTGGATGAACACGCCGTTCACGGCCTGATGTATGTCGATAATGCCATGCTGTATGAGCGCCCTACCGGCCACGTGATCCGCACCAGCAACTGGGCGCTGTCGCTGCCTGAAGCGCAGCGTCCGGTCTTCACGCAGGTCTCCTCTTTGCGCCAGGCTGCTGAAGAAGTCGACGCTATCTGGAAATTTGCCCTGACCGATGAAGACACCACAAAACTCAATGAATTTGCCCTGCACGTGGAGCAAACGCTCGGTCTGGAGTGCGAATGGTCATGGCACGATCAGGTTGATATCGCCCGCAAAGGCAACAGTAAGGGTAAACGCCTGACGCAATTTGTCGAGTCGCAGGGCGGATCAATGCAGGATGTCATTGCCTTTGGCGATAACTACAATGACATCAGTATGCTGGAAGCGGCGGGGATCGGGGTGGCAATGGGCAACGCCGATGATGCGGTAAAAGCACGCGCCAATATCGTGATTGGCGACAACACCACCGACAGCATTGCCCGGTACATCTACACCCATCTGCTGTGATCAGGTCGTAATCGAGACGCTCTTGATTTGCGCGTAGAGCCACAGGCCAGGTTTGATGCCCAACTCATCTCTGGCCCAGGGGCTGATACGCGCCCACAGGGTTTTACTTCCCACGTCCAGTTGCACTTCGACCTGACCGTTGTCGTCAAAACACTGGGCTACCTTTGCGCGCAGGATATTACGGATACTGGTTTGCAACGGCGGTTGCAGGACAAGCGAGACATCCGAGGCCTGAATACGGATTCGCAGCGCCGTTTGCAGCGGCTTATCAATGCGGTTAACCCACAAATGCTGGTCGCCCAGCGCCAGCGCCGTCATGGCATAGTGCGGATGATGCTCCATTATGCTGACCTTCAGAATGCTGCTCTGCTGCTCTTTCGGTAGCCAGGGATGCATCACGCTGCTCCCCCAGACTTCCTCCAGATTGCCGAAGGCTTTCACGTTGCCGTTTTCCAGCACCAGCACTTTGTCGGCCAGATGCAAAATCTCATCCAGAGAGTGGCTGACGTAGAGCATGGGGATATTGATTTCGCGCGCCAGCCGCTGAAGATATGGCAGCAGTTCACGTTTGCGCGGAATATCAAGAGACGCCAGCGGTTCATCCAGCAGCAAGAGGTCCGGGGCGGTTAACAGGGCGCGCCCGATTGCCACACGCTGTTTTTCTCCCCCCGAAAGGGAGGATGGCAGCCGATCCAGCAATGCCTCAATGCCCAGAAGAGAGACCAGATGATCAAAGTGCGCGCCCATGCTTTTCGCCATGCCATAGCGCAGGTTGCCGCGCACTTTGTAATGGGGAAACAGACGTGCGTCCTGGAAAACGTAACCAATGCGGCGTCTCTCCGGCGCCAGGAAGATCTTGCGGTCAACGTCCGTCAGCACGCGGTCGTTTAGCACTATGCGGCCAGTTTGAGGACGCGTGAGTCCGCTAATGGCGTTGATAAGCGACGTTTTCCCCGCCCCTGAGACACCAAAGACAGCGGTGATGCCGCTGGCGGGAAGCGTTTCATTCAGCGTCAGGGTATGGTTACCCAGCGTTTGGGTGAAATTCAGTTCAAGCATGATTATTTCCCCATCCGCTCGCGGCTCACGCGCGCCAGCCATTCTGAAATGAGCAGCGACACCAGGGCCAGCACAATCGAGATGATGCACAACCGCGCGGCAGCACCTTCGCCGCCGGGGGTCTGGATCAGGGTGTACATCGCCGAGGGCAGGGTTCGCGTTTCACCGGGTATGTTTGAGACAAAGGTAATAGTGGCGCCAAACTCCCCCAGCGAACGGGCGAAGGCCAGGACCGTCCCCACAATGATGCCGGGCAGCGTCAGCGGTAAGGTGATGGTCATAAAGACGCGCCAGCGACCCGCACCCAGCGTACGCGCCGCCTGCTCCAGCCGGATATCGACGCCTTCCAGCGCCAGGCGAATGGCACGCACCATCAGGGGAAAGGACATGACCGCCGCAGCTAACACCGCGCCGCGCCAGCTAAACGCAAACGTCAGGCCAAACCAGTCGTATAACCACTGGCCGATAAAGCCGCGACGCCCCATGGCAATCAGTAATAAATAGCCCACCACGACAGGCGGTAAGACGAGAGGAAGGTGAAGCACGCTGTCGAGCAACGCCTTGCCGGGAAACCGGCAGCGAACCAGTAACCAGGCAAAGAAGATCCCAAAAGGCAAACTGAACACCACTGCCAGGGAAGAGACTTTAAGGCTCAGCAGAACAGCCTGCCATTCAGGATCCGTCAATATCATTCGTGAGTCGTAAATCCATATCGTTTAAAGATTGCCGACGCTTCTGGCCCCTTCAGGTAGTCATAGAAGGCGCTGACCGTCGCATTTTTGTGTCCATCAACAATGGCCGCCGGGTATTCCACTTTCTTGTGGGAGTCTTCCGGGAAGGTGCCAACCACTTTGACCCCTTTCCCGGCGACGGCGTCGGAACCGTAAACAATGCCCAGCGGGGCTTCGTTACGTTCCACCAGCGCCAGTGCGCCGCGTACGTCTTCCGCCGGCGCCAGTTTTGCCGACAATGTATCCCAGGCACCCAGTTTTTGCAGCGCTTCTTTGGCATAGATCCCGGCGGGAACATGTTCCGGATCGCCCACCGCCAGACGTCCGCCGTTGAGCAGGCTTGCCCATTGCGTCTCTTTACTGATGGTTACATCGCCCTGCGTGCCGGTTTTTGGCGCCACCAGCACAAGACTGTTACCCAACAACGTGGCGCGCGTCGCCGTATCAATCGCTTTTTTATCGGCCGCGTAATCCATCCATTTCTGATCGGCAGAGATGAACAGGTCAGCCGGCGCACCCGCCTCTATCTGGCGAGCCAGCGTCGACGAAGAGGCAAAAGAGGAGACCACGTCGACGTTGTGCTCTTTTTTATACTGTGCAGCAATATCCTGCATGGCGTTCGTCAGCGATGCAGCAGCAAAAACGGTAATTTTGCCTTCGTCAGCCAGCGCCTGCCCGGTGAGCATCAGCGTCAGCATCGCCCCTGCGAAAAAACGTAATCCAGTACGTGTCATGGGTAACCTCTTTGAGTTTCGTTATATATTTATAAATATAACGATATCACCGGGGAGATCCTAGCGTTAAATCGTACCGATTAATGAGTAAAGCGCACGGCGAATGGAATAAATATCGGCGGGAATGGCGAAAACTTAAGAGCAAAACGCCCGGGCAGGCCGGGCGTTTTGACGGAAATCAATGCTGCTTTTTAGGCTGGTCCCGGTGACCAATGTTCGAAAACAGGTTGAACACTTCACCCAAACCGTAGATGGCACCGAGGATGATGGCCATCACTACGGGTACCATGATCACGGCGAATACCAGACTTTTCAACAACTCTAACATGGTTTTCTCCAGACAATGTGAATAGCGTATTCTACCCTTAAAAGAGAGAAAAACATCCCCTTTTGTGCGGTGCCCTTTGCGCCGGAAGGCATTTGGGTCACAATACCCTTTTTGCCAGGACTCCGTGCTATGCAGGCCGAAATTCTCCTTACCTTACGACTTCAGCAGAAACTTTTCGCCGATCCGCGCCGTATCGCCCTGCTTAAACAGATAGAACAAACGGGCTCAATTAGCCAGGGCGCCAAAAACGCCGGTATCAGTTACAAAAGCGCCTGGGATGCCATCAACGAGATGAACACCCTGAGCGAACAAACGCTGGTCGACAGAGCCACAGGCGGCAAAGGGGGCGGCGGTGCGCTACTCACCCGGTATGGCCAGCGTCTGATTCAGCTTTACGATTTGCTGGCACAGATTCAGCAAAAAGCCTTTGATGTCTTAAGCGACGACGATGCCCTGCCGCTGGACAGCCTGCTGGCGGCCATCTCCCGCTTTTCACTTCAGACCAGCGCACGCAATCAGTGGTTCGGCACGGTGACCGCCCGCGATCGCGATACCGTGCAGCAACACGTCGATATTCTTCTGGCGGATGGCGCCACGCGCCTGAAAGTGGCCCTCACGGCGCAAAGTGGCGAACGCCTGGGGCTGGACGAAGGCAAAGAGGTGCTGGTGCTGTTAAAAGCGCCGTGGGTCAATATTACGCGTGACGCGAAACGTGCCAAAGAGGCAGACAACCAGTTACAGGGAACCATTACCCACATCTCACGCGGAGACGAGCAGTGCGAAGTGTTGATGACTCTGCCCGACGGCCAGACGCTATGCGCCACAATTCCGTTAGCCGATGCTACCGACTTAGAAGAAGGTGCGGACGTCACGGCATATTTTAACGCTGACCGCGTCATTATCGCCACGTTGTGCTAAGTCCATTGACAAACGCGCCGCCAGTGAGTATCCCTGAGAACTATTGCTGCAAAAAACGGGATAACTCATGTCATCATTGCATATTTCGCAAGGCACGTTTCGTCTTAGCGATACCCACATCTTAACCCTGCCGGACTTAACCCTGCGCGCTGGCGAAAGCTGGGCGTTTGTCGGCACCAACGGCAGCGGGAAATCTGCGCTGGCGCGCGCCCTGTCCGGTGAACTGACTCAGCTTAAAGGCGAGCGCCACAGTACCTTTACCCGCGTGACGCGCCTCTCCTTTGAACAGCTGCAAAAGCTGGTCAGCGACGAGTGGCAGCGCAACAACACCGATCTGCTCAGCCCCGGTGAAGAGGATACGGGCCGCACCACCGCCGAAATTATTCAGGACGAGGTGAAAGACAGCGACCGCTGCCAGCAGCTGGCCGAACAGTTTGGTATTACCGGTCTGCTTGAACGGCGCTTCAAATACCTCTCGACGGGTGAAACACGCAAAACTTTGCTGTGCCAGGCGCTGATGAGTGAGCCAGACCTGCTGATTCTGGATGAGCCCTTTGACGGGCTGGACGTGCATTCCCGTGAGCAGCTGGCCCTCCTGCTGGAAACGCTCAACCGACAGGGCTATACCCTTGTGCTGGTGCTTAACCGCTTTGATGAAATTCCCTCTTTTGTTCAGTACGCCGGTGTTCTTGCCGATTGCGCACTGACTGAAACAGGCGAAAAGAGCGCCTTATTACAGCAGGCGCTGATTGCCCAGCTGGCGCACAGCGAAAAGCTGGACGGTATTCGTCTTCCCGAGCCGGACGTGCCCTCCGCCCGCCACGGGCTGGTCAGCGGTCAGCCGTTGATCGTGCTAAATAATGGCCAGGTCGCCTATAACGATCGCCCTATTCTCAATCAACTTAGCTGGACGGTGCAGCCGGGTGAGCACTGGCAAATTACGGGACCAAACGGCGCCGGTAAATCGACGCTGCTGAGCCTGATTACCGGCGACCATCCGCAAGGATACAGTAATGATTTGACCCTGTTTCACCGCCGCCGCGGCAGCGGTGAAACCATCTGGGATATTAAAAAACATATCGGCTACGTGAGCAGCAGCCTGCATCTGGATTACCGCGTCAGCACATCAGTGCGTAACGTTATTTTGTCGGGTTATTTCGATTCCATTGGTATTTATCAGGCGGTATCTGACAGGCAGCACAAACTTGTGCAGCAGTGGCTGGATATACTGGGCTTTGACAACCGCCTTGCCGATGCGCCGTTTCATGGTCTCTCCTGGGGGCAACAACGTCTTGCGCTGATTGTGCGCGCCCTGGTTAAACACCCCACGCTGTTGATTCTGGACGAACCGTTGCAGGGGCTGGATCCGCTAAACCGTCAGCTGATCCGCCGCTTTGTAGACGTGCTGATTGGCGAAGGTGAAACACAGCTGCTGTTTGTTTCACACCATGCCGAAGATGCGCCTTCCTGCATCACGCACCGACTGGCGTTCGTGCCTGAAGGTGAAGGCTACCGCTACCTGCTGAGCAAAATTGAATAACCCTTCGGGGCTGCGGCCCCGTTTTTCAGATAACCTGCATCAATACATCCCTATCTCTTTGATTTAGAATAGGCTAACCACGGCAAAAAAGGGTGTCCTGTCTGAGTGTAAACGATTCCACTATTTTATCCCATGTCACACTTTTCGCGTCTCTGATATGCTATGTTTATTACATACCATAAGCCTAATGGAGCGAAACATGCGAGTTCTGGTAACAGGTGGTAGCGGTTACATAGGAAGTCATACCTGTGTGCAACTGCTGCAAAATGGGCATGATGTCATCATCCTCGACAATCTTTGCAACAGTAAGCGCAGCGTCCTCTCTGTGATTGAACGCCTGGGCGGTAAGCAACCTACGTTTGTAGAGGGCGATATCCGCAACGAAGCGTTAATGACCGAAATTCTGCACGACCATGCTATCGATACGGTGATCCACTTTGCTGGACTAAAAGCGGTCGGTGAATCCGTGGCAAAACCGCTCGAATACTACGATAACAACGTTAACGGTACGCTGCGTTTAATCTCGGCGATGCGTGCTGCGAACGTGAAAAACTTTATCTTTAGCTCCTCCGCCACGGTTTACGGCGATCAGCCTAAAATTCCATACGTTGAAAGCTTCCCGACCGGTACGCCACAAAGCCCCTACGGCAAAAGTAAACTGATGGTCGAGCAAATCCTCGCGGACTTGCAAAAAGCCCAGCCTGACTGGAGCATTGCCCTGCTGCGCTATTTCAACCCGGTAGGCGCACATCCGTCGGGCGATATGGGCGAAGATCCTCAGGGCATCCCGAATAACCTGATGCCTTACATTGCGCAGGTGGCGGTGGGCCGTCGCGACTCTCTGGCCATTTTTGGCAATGATTACCCGACAGAAGACGGTACGGGCGTGCGCGACTATATCCACGTGATGGACCTTGCTGATGGTCACGTTGCCGCCATGCAGCAGCTGGCGGGTAAGCCTGGCGTGCATATCTATAATCTGGGTGCGGGCGTTGGCAGCAGCGTGCTGGATGTCGTGAATGCGTTCAGTAAAGCGTGTGGCAAACCGGTGAAGTATCACTTTGCCCCACGTCGCGACGGCGATCTTCCCGCTTACTGGGCAGATGCAACCAAAGCCGATAAAGAGCTTAACTGGCGCGTGACCCGCACGCTGGATGAAATGGCACAAGATACCTGGCACTGGCAGTCACGCCATCCGCAAGGCTATCCCGACTAAGGATCAGTGATGACGCAATTCAACCCCGTCGATCATCCGCATCGGCGTTATAACCCGTTAACCGGGCAATGGATTCTGGTTTCTCCGCATCGCGCGAAGCGGCCCTGGCAAGGAGCGCAAGAAACGCCTGCTCAGCAGACCCTTCCCGCGCACGACCCCGACTGTTTCCTCTGTCCGGGCAATACCCGTGTGACCGGTGATAAAAATCCGGATTATCAAAGCACCTACGTGTTTACCAACGATTTTGCGGCCCTGATGACCGATACGCCTGACGCGCCGGAAAATGACGATCCGCTGATGCGTTGTGAAAGCGCGCGCGGCACGAGCCGGGTTATCTGCTTCTCACCGGATCACAGCAAAACGCTGCCTGAGCTGAGCGTCGATGCGCTTAAAGAGGTGGTCAACACCTGGCAGGCGCAAACGGCAGAGCTGGGCCAGACCTATCCGTGGGTGCAGGTTTTTGAAAATAAAGGTGCGGCCATGGGCTGTTCCAACCCGCATCCGCACGGTCAGGTTTGGGCTAACAGCTTCATACCAAATGAAGTAGAGCGTGAAGACCGACTGCAAAAAGCCTATTACGCGGAGCACCAGTCGCCCCTGTTGGTCGATTATGTCAAACGCGAAATGGCAGACGGCAGCCGTACCGTCGTCGAGACTGAACACTGGCTGGCGGTGGTGCCGTACTGGGCGGCGTGGCCGTTTGAAACGCTCCTGCTGCCTAAAGCCGCCGTGCAACGCATCACCGATCTGACAGATGCGCAGCGCGACGACTTAGCGCTGGCGTTAAAAAAACTTACCAGCCGCTATGACAACCTCTTCCAGTGCTCCTTCCCCTATTCTATGGGCTGGCACGGCGCGCCGTTTAACGGGGAAGAGAACGCGCACTGGCAGCTGCATGCCCATTTCTATCCGCCATTGCTGCGTTCCGCAACGGTGCGTAAATTTATGGTGGGCTATGAAATGCTGGCAGAAACCCAGCGTGACCTGACGGCTGAGCAAGCCGCAGAGCGTCTGCGCGCTGTCAGCGACGTCCACTACCGCGAATCAGGAGTTTAAAAACATGAGTTTGAAAGAAAAAACACAATCCCTGTTTGCTGAAAAATTCGGCTACCCTGCCACCCACGCGATTCAGGCGCCCGGCCGCGTGAATCTGATTGGTGAACATACCGACTACAACGATGGTTTTGTTCTGCCCTGCGCCATTGATTACCAGACCGTCATCAGCTGTGCGAAACGCGATGACCGTCAGGTACGCGTGATTGCCGCCGACTATGACAATCAAACTGACACATTCTCTCTGGATGCGCCGATTGTCGCGCACGAGTCGCAGCAGTGGTCAAACTATGTGCGTGGCGTGGTGAAACACCTGCAAAATCGCGACAAAAGCTTTGGGGGCGCCGATCTGGTGATCAGCGGCAATGTTCCACAGGGGGCCGGTTTAAGTTCGTCCGCCTCTCTGGAAGTGGCGGTCGGAACGGTTTTCCAGCAACTTTATCACCTGTCGCTGGACGGCGCGCAAATTGCGCTGAACGGACAGGAAGCGGAAAACCAGTTTGTCGGCTGTAACTGCGGGATTATGGATCAGCTGATCTCGGCGCTCGGTAAGAAAGATCACGCCCTGCTGATCGACTGCCGTACGCTGGGAACAAAAGCGGTCTCCGTACCGAAAGGGGCGGCGGTGGTCATCATCAACAGCAACTTTAAGCGGACGCTGGTCGGCAGTGAATACAATACCCGTCGTGAACAGTGCGAAACCGGCGCGCGATTCTTCCAGCAACCGGCCTTACGCGATGTCACCCTCGACGAATTCAACAAAGTGGCTCACGAGCTGGACCCGGTGGTCGCAAAACGCGTTCGCCATGTCCTGACCGAAAATGCCCGCACCGTTGAAGCCGCCTCCGCACTGGAGCACGGCGATCTGAAACGGATGGGTGAGCTGATGGCAGAGTCTCACGCTTCGATGCGCGATGACTTTGAAATCACCGTGCCGCAAATCGATACGCTGGTCGAGATCGTGAAAGCGACGATTGGCCATGAAGGCGGCGTGCGCATGACCGGCGGCGGCTTTGGCGGCTGTATCGTCGCACTGATTCCCGAGTCGCTGGTTCCTGCTGTACAGGATGCCGTTGAGAAACAGTACGAAGCGAAAACGGGCATCAAGGAAACCTTTTACGTGTGCAAACCTTCACAAGGAGCGGGTCAGTGCTAAACGAAACGCCAACTCTCGCCGCGGATGGTCTGCCGTACCGTCTGCTCACCCTGCGTAATCCGGCCGGGATGGTTGTTACGGTCATGGACTGGGGCGCTACCCTGCTCTCCGCCCGCGTCCCGATGCCTGACGGCAGCGTTCGGGAAACCTTGCTTGGCTGCGCCTCGCCTGAACAGTATCCCCAGCAGGAGGCGTTTCTCGGCGCCTCGGTGGGACGTTATGCCAATCGCATCGCCAAAAGCCAGTTTGAGCTCGACGGCAAGCACTACACGCTGTTGCCAAGCCAGGGCGAAAACCAGCTTCACGGTGGGCCAGACGGTTTTGATAAGCGCCGCTGGCGTATCGTTCAGCAGAATGACAGCGAAGTGTTGTTTGCCATTGAGTCACATGATGGCGACCAGGGCTTCCCGGGAAATCTCTCTGCAACGGCACGTTTTACCCTGACCGACGATAATCGTATTGCCATTGAGTATCGCGCCACCGTCGATAAGCCTTGCCCGGTGAATCTGACCAATCATGCTTACTTTAATCTCGACGGCAATCGCTGCGACGTGCGTCAGCATAAGCTGCAAATTTTGGCCGATGCGTATCTTCCCGTTGATGAAACGGGCATCCCTTATCAGGGTCTCAAGTCGGTGAACGGCAACAGCTTTGATTTCCGCGAGGTGAAAACCATTGCTCAGGATTTCCTGAGCGATGACGATCAGCGCAAGATGAAAGGCTATGATCACGCGTTCCTCCTGCAGGCAAAAGGCGATCTTTCAGCGCCTGCGGCACAGCTCTGGTCAGCGGATGAAAAGCTGCAAATGACGGTCTACACCACTGCGCCTGCGCTGCAATTTTACTCCGGGAACTATCTGGGCGGCACGCTCGCGCGCGAGCATGACGAGTACAGCGACTGGCAAGGCCTGGCGCTGGAAAGCGAGTTTTTACCCGACAGCCCAAACCACACCGACTGGCCCCAGCCAGACTGTGTGCTGCGTCCTGGTGAAGAGTATGTGAGCGTAACCCACTACCACTTTATCCCCGCCTGAAAATAACCATTGCGCCCACCGTTTACGGCGGGCGCACTTACCATAATCGAGAGCGTATCCTCCGGCATGAGTGCCAGACTATCCTCAATCCGCCTCTTCAACTTCCTGTTAAAGAATTTGATTGACCAGACGTCGCCGATAGTGCCCCGGCGTGACGGAAGTGATCTTTTTGAAGTGATTAATAAACAGGCCTGGACTGCTGAAACCCGCGTCAAACGCAATATCCGTGACGGAGAAGTTGGTGGTTTCCAGCTGCTGCCTGGCATAGTTGATACGTATTTCGTTAATCAACTGGCCGGGCGTTTTTTGATAATAGCGATTCGTGGCTCTGGTCAGGTAAGACTGCGTTTTCCCTGATAGCCGAACCATATTTTCCAGCGCTTTCTCCGCAAACAACGCTTTATTGTGCATCTGTCGAACTAACAGGGTAAGCCAGCCGGGAACCTCACTCTGCTCCTGCGCATTATCGTAGTGGCATAAACGGTTGACGATATAATAGGTTAAGAGCTTATTGAACTCGTCAAACTCACCAGGATAGGCGTTTAACGTTGCGAGCGTAGATTCGATATAGTTTAAAAAAGAACCCGTAACGGAATAACGTTGCGATGCCACAAAACACGATGGCAGCAGGGAAAGATAATGCTGGTCGAAATAGCGCTTGCCAATTCCCATATTAAGTATGCGGGTCACACCATAGTCATAATAGGTCTGGTGATTTGACCCCACCGGAATGAAGACGAAATCACCTCGGGCCAGATCCACTCTTTTACCATTTATAATCTGACTGCAAATGCCATTCAAAATGAGCGTAAATTCGTAATAATCATGCTCATGTAAGCCACTCCTGCTTTCCGTTTTATCCAGAATAAAGAAATAGAAATCTTTGCCCTTCAGAAACTGGCTCTCCTGTACGGTATGGCATTCCATGATTGTTCCTCGTCAGAATTTTAACGCATTCGCGATCTCTTCTTCGCTCTCTTCTTTTTCTATTACGCTTTGTGCTTTGTTCGCGATAACGACAAACGGCAGATAGATAAATGTCGCCACGGACAGGTTAACCAGCGCGAGGAACAGCGCGGGTACGCTGCCGTTACTATTGAAAAAAGCTCCGAGCCCCGGCGGCATGGTCCATGGCGCGAAATTCGTGGATGGCGGAATAATATCCAGCGACCAGGCAGCCAGCGCAATGCCCGCGAGGATCGGCTGAATGACCACAAAGGGGATCATCAGCACCGGGTTCATTATGATCGGCAAGCCAAACAGAATAGGCTCATTAATATTGAATAACCCAGAGGGCAATGCCATTTTCGCGACCTGGCGGTAGTCAGCGCGGCGCGAGGCAATGAATATCGCAAAAATCAGTCCAAGGGTTGCCCCTGTCCCACCCAGATAAACGTAGGATTCCAGCATCGGCCCGGTCCAGAAGTGGAAATTTTTCCCGGCCGCCAGCGCCGCCTCAATGGACCCATATTCCGTATACGTAGCCATGTTTTCCAGACCCCAGGGGCCAAGGATGCCGCTGTTTAAGGCAGTGAGCGCCAGTCCACCATGGACGCCAAAGAACCATAGTAAGGAATTAAAAATCACATAAGCCCAGCCCACAACCCCGCCAAGCGACGCCAGCGGATTCGAGATGGAATTCATAATAACCTGGTGGAAGTGGGCGCCTGACAACGCGAGTGCCCAGGAGATCATTCCAGCGATAAGCAGGATAATAAAGCCGGGGACAAGTGCGGTAAATGAACGAGACACAGACTCCGGTACGCTGTCGGGCAGCACCACAACCCATTTACGCCGAAGAATAAAGGTGACTGTCTCGGCCACGGCCAGGCCAATAATAATACCTGAGATAATATTTGCGCCGCCCAGCCAGTTCGCGCCAACGGCATTTATCTCCCCCACCCTGAATGGCGTGAGCGTCATAAAAGTGGCAATGGATAATAATCCTGCCGCCAGCGGATCCACTTTACGTTCTTCAGCCAGTGCCATGCCGATAAAAAACGGCGTCATAAGAGACATAATCCCCAGCGTGCCGTTATACACGCTGTTGCCTGTCATTTTTAACCCATTGAACGTATTTATCGTCTCGGCATCCAGATGGATACCTATTGACCAAAAAAATGACCCATTCTCAAAATTAAGCAATACATTATTAATTAGCACAAATATCGCCCCAACCAGGGTTAAGGGCATCAACCGAATAAATCCGTTTTTTATCGCATTAACGTGTACTTGCTTTCCCAGCCTGATTGCCACAGGCAAAATCATGCGCTCCAGCGAACCGACAAAACCAGCCATAAATGACACCCTCACATTTTTAATGGGGAAATTAAGCTTTTATTCTTTAAAAGGACGTTGCTCATACATCAGCAGAATGGTGTTTAGCATAACTGAGCGGCCTTCTGGGCGATAACGAATGAGTATCGCAAATGGTGAATGGTTGACCTGTCGGGTTGATGGTTTTCACAAATTGCATAATTGTGCCGGGCGCTTTCTCTGTCCGCAGCAATTTTCGCCAAACGATCAACCAACATACATGTTTGAGCAACGACTGGTTTACAAGTGTCTTACATAGAGCGCAGATTTTCGCTATTGTATTGAATAAGCGTTGCTGCTGGCATGGTCAGGGCAATATAATGAGAATTGTTATCATTCGATAAAGCTTGAGGAGTAAAATATGGCTGTAACTAAGCTGGTTCTGGTGCGCCACGGCGAAAGTCAGTGGAACAACGAAAACCGCTTCACCGGTTGGTACGACGTTGACCTGTCCGAGAAAGGCGTAAGCGAAGCAAAAGCAGCAGGTAAGCTGCTGAAAGATGAAGGCTTCAGCTTTGATTTTGCTTATACCTCTGTGCTGAAACGTGCCATCCACACCCTGTGGAACGTCCTGGACGAACTGGATCAAGCCTGGCTGCCGGTTGAGAAATCCTGGAAACTGAACGAGCGTCACTATGGTGCGCTGCAGGGCCTGAACAAAGCCGAAACCGCTGAGAAATACGGCGACGAGCAGGTTAAGCAGTGGCGTCGCGGCTTCGCGGTCACCCCACCAGAGCTGACCAAAGATGATGAGCGCTATCCGGGCCACGATCCACGCTACGCAAAACTGACCGATGCAGAGCTGCCACAGACTGAAAGCCTGGCGCTGACCATCGACCGCGTGGTGCCATACTGGAACGAAACCATCCTGCCACGCATTAAAAGCGGTGAGCGCGTTATCGTCGCTGCCCACGGTAACTCCCTGCGTGCGCTGGTGAAGTTCCTGGATAACATGAGCGAAGAAGAGATCCTCGAACTGAACATCCCAACGGGCGTTCCGCTGGTGTATGAATTCGACGAAAACTTCAAGCCATTGAAACGTTACTATCTGGGCAATGCAGACGAAATCGCGGCGAAAGCGGCTGCCGTAGCAAACCAGGGTAAAGCGAAGTAATTTTCGCAGACGTAAAAAAAGCGTGGAGCCTCCACGCTTTTTTTTGGCCTTGCTGAGCGTTAGCCGCGACGGGCTTTTACCGCCCCGGCAAGCTGGCGCAGGATCGCATCGGTATCTTCCCAGCCAATGCAGGCATCCGTAACGCTTTTGCCGTAAACCAGCGGTTCACCGCCTTCGAGACTTTGATTTCCCTCCACCAGGTGGCTTTCAATCATCACCCCGATAATCGCTTTTTCACCGTTCGCCATCTGCTGACAGACGTCGGTACCCACGTCCATCTGCTTTTTGAACTGCTTGCTGGAGTTCGCATGGCTGAAATCGATCATCACGTTAGGCGTCAGACCCGCTTTTTCCAGCCCGGACTTCACCTCAGCCACATGCTGTGCGCTGTAATTAGGCTCTTTACCACCGCGCAAAATGATATGGCAGTCGCCGTTTCCGCTGGTGTTAACGATGGCAGAATGTCCCCATTTGGTGACGGAAAGGAAGCAGTGCGGCGCCCCCGCAGCATTGATCGCATCGATGGCGACCTTAATGGTGCCGTCAGTGCCGTTCTTAAATCCAACCGGGCAGGAGAGACCGGACGCCAGCTCACGGTGAACCTGTGATTCCGTTGTCCGTGCGCCGATGGCGCCCCAGCTCATTAAATCCGCCAGATACTGCGGCGTAATCATATCCAGAAATTCACCCGCAGCCGGTAAACCGCTGTCGTTGATTTCCAGAAGCAGCTTGCGCGCAATACGCAGACCGTCGTTGATCTGGAAGCTGTTATCCATATGAGGGTCGTTGATCAGCCCTTTCCAGCCCACCGTCGTACGCGGTTTTTCAAAATAGACGCGCATAACAATTTCCAGCTCGTCTTTCAGCGCTTCGCGCAGCGTCAGCAAACGAGATGCATACTCTTTTGCCGCGGCAGGATCGTGAATGGAACAAGGGCCAATCACCACCAGAAGACGATCGTCGCCGCCTTGCAGGATCTTATGGATCGCTTTGCGGGCGTGAGAAACCGTATTTGCCGCGTTTTCAGTAGCAGGGAATTTTTCAAGGAGTGCGACGGGAGGTAATAACTCGTTGATCTCTTTAATGCGTAAATCGTCGTTCTGATAATTCATTTTCTTTCCAGCTCTGCCATATCTTTCATCATGAATGCAATCCCTCCAATCTATCTCGTCATTCGCGAAGTGTAAACGGGCTTTTACACTTCACACGGATAATTCCTGGAAATAGGTTAATAAACGTCACAAAGTAGCGAAAAACGAGAGGTAATCTACACTTTTTAACTGTAACGACTGAGATTTATCTTTTAGACATGATTCCATCCTGCCACAGCAACATAGGGCGGAATCTTTGACCACTCAATGACGTGCACTGTTGGAAAGTTATCCAGCAAATAACGACCAGAACAGGAGCAGCATAATGAAAATGACCAAACTCGCGACCCTTTTCCTGACAGCGACACTCACCATGGCCAGCGGCGCAGCACTTGCCGCAGAAACGGGCTCTTCAGATGGTACAGGTCAGGCAAACGCCGCAGCTGAAGCCGGTCAGGTGGCCCCTGATGCAAAGCAGAATATTGCCCCTAATGGCGTTAACAATAACGACATTAATAACGGCAGCACCAATACCGGTGGCACCATGATGAATTCGAATGGAACGGATTCCGGCACCATGAATCATGACAACATGACCAAGGACGAAATGCATAAAAACTCTATGTGTAAAGACGGTAAATGTCCCGATACCAGCAAAAAAGTCGGTGACGATGCCAACACCAAAACAGACGGCACCACGCAGTAATAGAGCCTGATGTCTGAATCAAGAAGGAGAGCGCAAGCTCTCCTTTCTTTTTTGGGCAAAATGTTAAAGACTCTAAGCTCACAGGGATAACGGAGCAGAACTACCCATGGCGCACTCTCACTCACCCGCCTCTGGCGACGATAACGCTAAACGACTCATGCTGGCTTTCGGCGTCACCGCCCTCTTTATGGTTATTGAGGTCATTGGCGGACTGGTGTCGGGTTCACTGGCGTTGTTGGCTGACGCCGGACATATGCTGACGGATGCGGCTGCGCTCCTTTTCGCATTGATGGCGGTACACTTTGCACGTCGCCCACCGAATACGCGTCATACGTTTGGCTGGCTGAGACTCACCACCCTTGCCGCCTTCGTTAATGCCATCGCCCTGGTGGTGATCACGATTTTAATTGTCTGGGAAGCCTTTCAGCGATTCTCCCACCCGCAACCTGTCGCCGGGGCGACCATGATGGCCATTGCCGTCGCGGGTCTGGTGGCGAACATCTTATCATTCTGGATTTTGCACCGCGGCAGTGCGGAGCAAAACCTGAACGTGCGTGCCGCCGCGCTGCACGTGCTGGGCGACCTTCTTGGGTCTGTGGGCGCTATTGTCGCGGCGCTGGTCATCCTCTATACCGGCTGGACGCCCGTCGACCCGATACTGTCGGTACTGGTTTCCTGCCTGGTCTTACGCAGCGCATGGCGGCTGTTAAAAGAGAGTGTGAATGAGTTACTGGAGGGTGCACCGGTCTCGCTGAATATTCCTCAGCTGAAACGCGATCTTTGTCGTTCCGTGCCGGAAGTGCGGAATGTGCACCACGTTCACGTCTGGCAGGTGGGCGAAAAACCGGTTATGACTTTGCATGTGCAGGTTGTGCCGCCCCACGATCATGACGCCCTTCTGGGTCGAATCCAGCATTTTCTCGCGCATCATTATGAGATTGGTCATGCGACGATCCAGATGGAGTATCAGCCCTGCAATGGGCCGGACTGCCACCTCAATGAGACGCAGCCCGGCCACACGCACCATCACCATCATTAACGTGCCAGCGCGCGGGAGCCTCTCTCACGCGCGCTCTTGATCCACATCCGGCTACCGTTCAGCGCAATGAAGGTGAGCAGCAGATACTCCAGCGACATGGCGTAAACGCCCTGACGCGCAAAGATCACTACGCTTATCACGTTGATAATGACCCACAGGAGCCAGTTTTCAACGTATTTACGCGTCATCAGGATCATCGCTGCAATCGACAGCACCATCATGCAGGAATCCCAGAACGGAAACGCGTCCGGCTGTAGTTCAGGTTGGGTGACATTCAGGCCAAGTGAACTCATCACCATGACCGCGATACGGGTCAGATAAGCGAAAACCGGATTGATATAGACGGTCATCAGGCCGATGGCGACCACGCAGGCCACGAGCCAGGCGATGGCTTTCGGCAAGGGTAGCCAGCGAATTTGCAGCTCGGCTTCCTGCTGGCTGTTTTGCCTTGACCAGGCATACCAGCCGTAAATATTGGCGGCAAAGAAAAACAGCTGTAACAGCAGGCTGGCATACAGCTGGATCTGGAAAAAGATGATGGCGAAGAGCGTGACGTTAATCAGCCCAAACGCATAGTTGCTTATCTTTTCAAGGCTTGCCAGCCAGATGCAGAGCAGGCCCGCCAGAGTGCCGATTGCTTCAATCCATGAGAGATCGTAGCCACCGGTGCCAATCGGGATATGAACCAGGATGTTCTGCGTGCTAAAAAAATCCATCTCTTCCTCAAAAATTAGTGATTTATGAACGAAGTGTAGCCGCAAAATCCAGCATGCGGTTAAGCGGAATCAGCGCGCCTTCACGCAGTGCCGCATCAACATGGATTTCATGCGCCGCTCCGCCGTTTTCTAACCCTTCTGCAATGGCTTTCAGGCCGTTCATTGCCATCCACGGGCAGTGCGCGCAGCTGCGGCATGTCGCCCCTTCTCCAGCGGTGGGCGCTTCAAGCAACTCTTTCTCCGGCACGGCCTGCTGCATTTTATAAAAAATGCCGCGGTCGGTGGCCACGATCAGCTGTTGATGTGGCAGAGTTTGCGCGGCGTGGATGAGCTGACTGGTCGATCCTACCGCATCAGCCAGGTTGACCACGGATTGTGGAGACTCCGGATGCACCAGAATGGCCGCTTCCGGATAGAGCGCCTTCATGCGCATCAGCCCTTGCGTTTTAAATTCATCATGCACGATGCAGGCCCCCTGCCAGCAAAGTACGTCTGCGCCAGTTTGCTTTTGCACATAGCCACCAAGATGTTTATCCGGTGCCCAGATAATTTTCTGGCCCAGGCTATCAAGATGCTCAATCAGTTCAACCGCAATACTGGAGGTGACCACCCAGTCGGCCCGCGCTTTCACCGCAGCGGAGGTATTGGCGTAGACCACCACGGTACGATCCGGATGGGCATCGCAAAACGCGGTGAACTCGTCAATCGGACACCCTAAATCGAGTGAGCACTCGGCGTTAAGGGTTGGCATCAGAATCGTTTTTTCCGGGCTTAAGATTTTAGCCGTTTCGCCCATAAAGCGAACGCCCGCAACCAGCAGCGTTGACGCCGGATGCTTTGCACCGAACCGCGCCATTTCAAGCGAGTCAGAAATACATCCGCCCGTCTCTTCGGCAAGCTGTTGAATTTCTGGATCGGTGTAATAATGCGCGACCATAACCGCATCGCGCTCTTTCAGTAATCGCTTGATTTTCTGACGATAAAATTGTTTCTCGTCCGCCGTCAAGGGAACCGGCTTTGGCGGGAAAGGATAGATTGCGGCTTCAGGGTCGAACATCACGCTCATCGTCATATCTCGTTTTACAGGCTTAACAATAATCTCTGTCTTACCTAAAGCAACCGCAAGACGGGCTGAATATGTTTTGTATACTAAACAAGATAGCGAATTTGTGAGGAAATGTCATCGGAATTACGCGTACTGCGTTTGCAGATGGCACTTCGCAAATCGACATTTGAAGGCTACTATCGCTGCAGGTTCGAATCGTTTATATCGCAGAAAGCAAAAAGGCGCCTTTAGGGCGCCTTTTTACATTAGTGGGTCGTGCAGGATGACTCGCTTCGCTCGCCCTTCGGGCCGTCGCCGCAAGCGGCTCCGGTGCCTCACTGCGTTCGGCTCAAACCTGCTGCAGATTCGAATCGTTTATACCGCAGAGAGCAAAAAGGCGCCTTTAGGGCGCCTTTTTACATTGGTGGGTCGTGCAGGATTCGAACCTGCGACCAATTGATTAAAAGTCAACTGCTCTACCAACTGAGCTAACGACCCCTTTCGGGATGAACTTCTTTTTTCAGGCTGGTGGGTCGTGCAGGATTCGAACCTGCGACCAATTGATTAAAAGTCAACTGCTCTACCAACTGAGCTAACGACCCTCTCGGGTACGCCTGAAAATTTACTCTGTACCAATATAACTGGTGGGTCGTGCAGGATGACTCGGCTTCGCCTCGCCCTACGGGCCGTTGCTGATGCAACGTTATCCTTCACGTTTAATATCTGAGTAAGACATTAAAATTGGTGGGTCGTGCAGGATTCGAACCTGCGACCAATTGATTAAAAGTCAACTGCTCTACCAACTGAGCTAACGACCCGAGTGGTGGGTGATGACGGGCTCGAACCGCCGACCCCCTCCGTGTAAAGGAGATGCTCTACCAACTGAGCTAATCACCCACTCTGAACTACCGGAACTGCTTTTAGTGGTGGGTCGTGCAGGATTCGAACCTGCGACCAATTGATTAAAAGTCAACTGCTCTACCAACTGAGCTAACGACCCACTATTTTTGCTGCTTTTGGGGTGTTTGATATCCCTTGGCAACGGCGGCATATATTACTGATTTAAGAATTCAGCGCAACAAAAATTTCGATACAGATCACTTAACTGCTTAGGAATCACGCAGCACGACCAGAAATAACGCGATTTCTGGTCATGCGATCGTCATCCCATCGTGCTGAGACGTTTTTGCGCCTGTTTTGCACCTTCGGTGCCAGGATACTTCGCTACAACCTGCTGATAAACGGCCTTCGCTTTTGCGCTGTCGCCTTTATCCTGCATGATCACGCCGACTTTAAACATCGCGTCGGGTGCCTTCGGTGATTTGGGGTAATTTTTTACCACAGAGGCAAAATAGAACGCCGCATCATCCTTTTTACCTTTGTTGTAGTTCAACTGACCAAGCCAGTAATTTGCATTTGGCTGGTAAGTAGAATCAGGATACTTCTTCACGAAGTTCTGGAACGCCGCAATAGCGTCTTCCTGACGTGATTGGTCCTGCACAAGGGCAAAGGCGGTATTGTAGTCCGTATTCGCGTCACCGCTCTGTACAGGCGCACCTGTTGCAGCGCCCGCATCTGAGCCAGGAGCCGGAGTCGCGGTCGCGGCACCCGTTTGATCGCCTGCCGCAGGTTGTGCTGCACCACTACCACCACCGCTGCTCAGGCTATCCATCTGCAATAAGATCTGCTTCTGGCGTTCTACAACCTGATTGAGCTGATACTGATTTTCCTGGATTTGACCACGGAGAGAATCAATATCATTTTGGTTATCAGAAAGTTGCTGCTGGAGTTGAGTTAAAAGCTGACTGTGAGCGTTGGAAATACGCTCGAGTTGGGTGACGCGGTCTTCGACCGAGCCTGAGCCGACACTACTGATTGGTGCCTGAGCAAAAGCGGCCCAGGGGGCCGCTATACCAACCAGTAACGACAGACTCAACAGATGATGTCTGAAGTTACTGCTCATGCAATTCTCTTAGTAAACCAGTACGGCACGACGGTTTTTGGAGTAAGCCGCTTCGTCATGACCCAGTACTGCAGGTTTTTCTTTACCGTAAGAAACGATGGAGATCTGGTCTGCAGAAACGCCTTTACCTTGCAGGTACATTTTAACAGCGTTAGCACGACGTTCGCCCAGGGAGATGTTGTACTCTGGAGTACCACGTTCGTCCGCATGACCTTCTACGGTGACTTTGTAAGACGGGTTGCTACGCAGGAAGTTAGCGTGCGCATCCAGCATCGCAGCGAAGTCAGAACGAATGTCGTACTTGTCGAGATCGAAGTAAACGATGTTGTTCTGCTGCAGCTGCTGCATCTGCAGACGCGCTTGCTCTTCAGAAGACATGTTGCCGTTGCCGTTAGCGTCCATACCAGTGCCGGCACCCATCATGCCTTCGCCGCTCTGGTCGTTGCTTGCGTTCTTGTTGGAAGAACACGCTGCGATTGCCATAACAGGCAGAGCGATCATCAGCCCCTTCAGCACTTTGTTCAGTTGCATTTCTAAGATTCCTTTAGTAATCAATTAATTATTATTTACAGATACGGCGACCAGGCAGGGGATTTGACCTGTCCATCAGTTGCCGGAATACGCGCTTTGAAACGCCCATCTGTAGAAACCAGATTCAGCACAGATCCCATCCCCTGAGAAGAGCTGTAGATTACCATCGTGCCGTTAGGTGCCAGACTCGGCGTTTCATCCAGGAACGTTGACGACAGAACTTGCACGCCACCCGTTACCAGATCTTGTTTGGCAATGTGTTGCTGACCACCAGCCGTACTTACCATTACCATCGTTTTACCGTCGCTGCTTACATCAGCATCCTGGTTCTGTGAACCTTCCCAGGTAATACGCTGCGGGGCACCGCCGTTAACATTAACTTTATACACTTGCGGACGACCGGCCTGGTCAGAGGTAAAGGCCAGGTTCTGGCTGTCCGGGAACCAGGTAGGTTCCGTGTTGTTGCTGCGACCATCAGTGACCTGGCGGATCTGACCAGAACCAATGTCCATAACGTACAGATTCAGGCTACCGGTTTTAGACAACGCAAAGGCCAGTTTAGAACCATCCGGGGAGAAAGCTGGCGCACCGTTGTGACGCGGGAATGACGCAACCTGACGAACCGCACCGTTAGACAGCGTCTGGATAACCAGCGCAGAACGGCCGCTTTCGAAGGTCACATAGGCCAGCTTAGAGCCGTCCGGAGACCATGCCGGAGACATCAGCGGCTGCGGTGAACGGTGAACGGTGAACTGGTTATAACCATCATAGTCGGAAACGCGCAGCTCATACGGGAACTGACCGCCATTGGTCTGCACCACATAGGCGATACGGGTACGGAACGCCCCTTTAATACCGGTCAGCTTCTCAAACACTTCGTCACTGGCAGTGTGGCCCGCATAACGCAGCCACTGCTTGTTTACTTTATACGTGTTTTGAGCCAGTACGGTACCCGGCGCACCGCCGGTATCCACCAGCTGATAAGCGACGTTATAGCCACCGTCAGGGGCAGGCGTAACCTGGCCGACAACGACAGCATCGATACCCAGCGCAGACCATGCAGCAGGTTGAACTTCCTGCGCAGTGCCCGGCTGCTGAGGCAGACGAGAACGATCTAATGGGTTGAATTTACCGCTGTTGCGCAGGTCGGCCGCCACGATGCCGCCAATGTCCTCAGGTGCAGCACCCGGGCCTGCCCACTGGAACGGAACAACGCCGATTGGACGCGCTGAGTCCACCCCCTGGGTGATCTCAATGCGTACTTCTGCATGCAGCACAGCTGCCCACAGCATAAAGAAACTTACCGCTACACGTAATGCCTGCTTCATCATATCTCCCTTATCTGGATAATCTTACCCACGATAATTTAGCAGAATGTTAACAAACTCAAATAGACAAAACTACCAGACCCCTGACACTAAACCTGGTCTATTTTTCCCCGATTGCACGGGGAAAATGTCATTTAAGGTTTAAAGTCCAGTGGTGCATTTTTAAAGACTTCATAAACGGCCTGCGAAGGCGGTTTTGGCATTTTAGCCTGACGAGCCGCAGCCAGCGCAGCCGTACAGAGAGCCGGATCCCCGCCTTCAGACTGAATATCAAGGAGCATACCGTCTGGTGCCAGTTTTATACGCAACGTACACGTTTTACCGGCATAAGAGGAAGCATCATAAAATCGGCTTTCAATCGCGGATTTAATCTGCCCGGCATAGCTATTGATCTCAGCGCCTGAAGCACCGTTGTTCTTAGTGTTACCACTTCCGGCAGGTGCTGCGTTACTTCCTTTCGCCCCACCCCCGGTTTTCGGTGCATTCTTACCTGAACTCAGGTCACCGAACAGGTCGTCTACATCAGATGCAGAGGCAGCCTTTTTGGCAGCGGCGGCTTTAGCCGCTGCTGCTTTATCGGCAGCCGCTTTTTTATCTGCAGCGGCTTTTTCTGCCGCGGCCGCTTTTTTATCCGCCGCAGCCTTTTCAGCCGCAGCCGCTTTAGCTGCCGCAGCCTTCTCAGCGGCGGCGGCTTTCTTCGCAGCCTCGGCAGCGGCTTTCTTCTCCGCGTCCTGCGCTGCTTTTTTCTCTGCTTCCTGAGCCGCTTTCTTCGCGGCCTCGGCCTCAGCTTTCTTCTGTGCATCAGCAGCCGCTTTCTTCGCCGCTTCTGCTTCCGCTTTCTTCTGTGCGTCTGCAGCAGCTTTCTTAGCCGCTTCTGCTTCCGCTTTTTTCTGTGCATCGGCAGCGGCTTTCTTCGCGGCTTCAGCCGCTAATTTTGCCTGAGCATCCGCCTGCGCCTTCGCATCTGCCGCGGCTTTGGCTGCTGCCTCTTCCGCTTGCTTTTGCTGTTCCTGCGCTTTCTTCGCGGCGTCTTCTGCCTGTTTTTGCTGCTCTGCCTGCTCTTTCGCCGCTTCCTGCGCCTGCAAACGTTCTTTTTCAAGCTGCTTCAGTCGCTCCTGCTCCGCGGCCTGCTTTTCACGCAGCTCCTCGGCTTGCTGTTGCGCCTGTTTGTCACGCTGCTCTTCAGCACGTTTTGCACTCGCCTGCTGCTGTTGCTGACGGTTATAGTTTTGCACTACCGCGCCGGGATCCACCATCACGGCGTCAATGGAGGAGCCTCCACCGCCGCCCGCTGATGCATCGATATGCTCATCGAACGAACTCCAGATCAGCCCTGCAAAAAGAATCACATGCAGCACTGCGGAGATAATGATCGCTCGCTTAAGCTTGTCGTTCTGTTCGGTTGCCTTTGACACTATCGGTTCCCAAAAACTACGCAGATGATCAAATAGGCTGAGTCATTAAGCCAACTGACTTAACGCCCGCACTATGTAGCAAGTTCAGCGCTTTAATGATTTCATCGTAAGGCACGTCTTTCGCACCGCCGATCAAGAAGACCGTTTTAGGATTGGCTCCCAGACGTCGCTGTGCTTCGGCGATAACCTGCTCTGGCGGAAGCTGATCCATACGATCTTTTTCGACCACCACGCTATATTGCCCCACCCCGGAGACTTCAATAATGACCGGGGGTTCATCATTAGAGCTTACCGCCTGTGATTCTGTCGCATCCGGCAGATCAACTTCCACGCTTTGCGTAATGATGGGCGCCGTTGCCATAAAGATCAGCAATAACACCAGCAAGACGTCAAGCAACGGAACGATATTGATTTCGGACTTGAGTTCGCGACGACCTCGTCCACGCGATCTGGCCATGGTTTACCCCTTGTTGCTCTCGGTGCTGGTAAACGCCTGGCGGTGCAGAATCGCGGTGAACTCTTCCATGAAGTTGTCGTAGTTCAGTTCCAGTTTGTTCACGCGCTGATTCAGGCGGTTATAAGCCATAACGGCAGGGATTGCGGCAAACAGACCAATAGCGGTCGCGATCAATGCTTCTGCAATACCTGGCGCAACCATTTGTAACGTTGCCTGTTTAACCGCACCCAGGGCGATAAAGGCATGCATGATCCCCCACACCGTACCGAACAGACCGATATACGGACTGATGGAACCCACGGTGCCGAGGAAAGGAATATGGTTTTCAAGCGTTTCCAGTTCACGATTCATTGAAATACGCATCGCACGTGATGCCCCTTCAACGACCGCTTCCGGTGCATGGTTATTAGCACGATGCAAACGGGCAAACTCTTTGAAACCGCTGTAGAAAATTTGTTCGGAGCCTGAAAGGTTTTCACGGCGACCCTGGCTTTCCTGATACAGACGAGAAAGCTCAATACCAGACCAGAACTTATCTTCAAAGGCTTCCGCTTCACGCGTTGCCGCATTGAGGATACGCGTTCTCTGGATAATGATGGCCCAGGAGGCGATTGAAAAACCAATCAAAATCAACATGATAAGTTTAACCAGAAGGCTTGCCTTCAGGAACAAATCAAGGATATTCATGTCAGTCACTGCTTAAACTCCGCGACAATGGACTTAGGAAGCGCACGAGGCTTCATTATGGTTGGATCAACACAAACAATCAGGACTTCTGCTGAGTTCAGCACCGCGTTGTCTGCATTGACGATCCGCTGTGTGAAAACCAGCGAGGTTCCGCGCATTGCTGTGATTTCCGTTTGGACTTCGAGCATATCGTCGAGTCTGGCGGGTGCAAAATACTCCAGCGTCATCTTGCGCACCACAAAGGCGACACGCTCAGCCAGCAAAACCTGCTGACTAAAATGATGATGGCGCAGCATCTCTGTACGTGCCCGTTCATAAAAAGCAACGTAGCTGGCGTGGTAGACCACACCCCCGGCATCAGTGTCTTCGTAGTAGACCCGAACCGGCCATCGAAACAGCGTTGTATTCACTTTACATCCTGGTAATGCAACAAAAGTTAGCGCTTTTAAACTTCGCTACTATACGCGCGGGAATGATGGTTTGGAATGGGGAGAAGTAAACGGAGAGTAAATTTTTATGGGCTTGGGTAAGCCCATATCATTAACGGACATTTCTTATTCAGAAGAAAAAGAACATGAGCCCGGCAAGAAGCACAAGATCGGCAATCAGCGGGCAGAAAATGCCCTGCCAGTGAACGGCCTTCGGGCGAAAGCCCACGCCGTGAATCACCCCGGCACAGACCGCCCACATGACGAGAAAACCGTGCCAAATCTCAAGCTCGCTGGTCTTTGCCGCGAAGCGCGACGGGTCCCAGAAAATACAGCCTGCCAGCAGTAATGCCATCACTAAAGAAAGCGCCCGTAACGGGCGCTTATCCATTACCGCGTAAAGCGTCGCGATAATGTTCATTAGTGTTTTTCTTCACCCGCTTTAGACGCTTCGATGTGCTCAAGCGCCAGGGCGGTGATGACACCAAATGCACAAGCAAGAAGCGTCCCTAAAATCCATGCGAAATACCACATATTCAGCTCCTGACTTAATACATAGAGTGGGTGTTGCTTTCAATATGCTCTTTGGTGATACGACCGAACATTTTCCAGTAACACCAGGCGGTGTACAGGAGGATAATCGGTACGAACACACAGGCCACATACGTCATCAGATTCAGCGTCAGCTGGCTGGAGGTCGCATCCCACATGGTCAGGCTTGCGTTCAGCATGGTGCTGGATGGCATGACGAATGGGAACATAGCGATACCTGCCGTGAGAATAATGCACGCCAGCGTCAGTGAAGAGAAGACGAAGGCCCAGGCCCCTTTTTCCAGGCGCGAGGCCAGTACAGTCAGGAGCGGCAGCAACACACCCAGCGCCGGGATAGCCCACAGCACAGGATTATTGTTGAAGTTCACCATCCAGGCTCCCGCCTGACGCACTACCTCTTTGGTCAGTGGGTTAGACGGCGCCGCGTGGTTAATGGCAGACGTCACTACATAGCCATCGATACCGTACACCACCCACACACCGGCCAGCGCGAAGCAGACCAGCGTGACCAGCGCGGCAACCTGAGCCGTCGCACGGGAACGCAGATGCAGTTCACCCACGGTACGCATCTGCAGGTAGGTCGCGCCCTGCGTCAGGATCATCCCGACGCTGACAATACCCGCCAGCAGGCCAAACGGATTCAGCAGCTGGAAGAAGTTGCCGGTATAGAAGAGGCGCATGTACTCATCCAGATGGAACGGTACGCCCTGCAACAGGTTACCGAACGCCACACCGATCACCAGCGGTGGCACGAAGCTACCAATGAAGATGCCCCAGTCCCACATGTTGCGCCAGCGGTTGTCTTCAATCTTGGAACGGTAGTCAAAGCCTACCGGACGGAAGAATAACGACGCCAGCACCAGAATCATCGCCACGTAGAAACCGGAGAACGCAGCCGCGTAGACCATCGGCCAGGCCGCGAACAGCGCGCCGCCTGCAGTGATCAGCCACACCTGGTTACCGTCCCAGTGCGGGGCGATGGAGTTGATCATGATTCGACGCTCGGTGTCATTACGACCGAGGAAACGGGTGAGCATGCCCACCCCCATGTCGAACCCGTCGGTGACCGCAAAACCAATCAGTAAGATACCGACCAGCAGCCACCAGATAAAACGCAATACTTCATAATCGATCATTTGACGACTCCTGTCTTAGCGTGCCGGCTGAGTAGCCACGTTGGACTGCTCGTAGTGATAGCGACCGGTTTTCAGGCTGCTTGGGCCAAGGCGTGCGAACTTGAACATCAGGAACAGTTCGGCCACCAGGAACAGGGTGTACAGACCACAAATCAGCAGCATAGAGAAGATTAAGTCTCCTGCTGTGAGCGAGGAGTTGGCGACTGCCGTTGGCAGCACCTCACCAATCGCCCATGGCTGACGACCATACTCCGCCACAAACCAGCCGGATTCGATGGCGATCCACGGCAGCGGCATGCCATACAGCGCAGCGCGCAACAGCCATTTACGCTGACCGATACGGTTACGAATCACCGACCAGAAGGAGGCGCCAATAATCAGCAGCATAATAATGCCCGCACCCACCATGATACGGAAGGCAAAGTACAGCGGCGCAACGCGTGGAATCGAGTCTTTGGTTGCCAGTTGAATCTGTGCTTCCGTCGCGTCCGCCACGTTCGGGGTATAGCGTTTCAGCAGCAGGCCGTAACCCAGGTCTTTCTTCACGTCGTTGAACTGATCGCGAACGGCCTGATCGGTTGAACCTGCACGCAGCTGTTCTAACAGCGAGTAAGCCTTCATCCCGTTACGGATACGCTCTTCATGCTGTACCAACAGGTCTTTCAGGCCAGTGACCTGTTTATCGACGGAGCGGGTTGCGATGATCCCGAGCGCATAAGGAATCTGAATAGCAAAGCGGTTTTCTTGCGCATCCTGGTCAGGAATACCAAACAGGGTGAATGCCGCCGGCGCAGGCTGGGTTTCCCACTCTGCTTCAATGGCTGCCAGTTTGGTTTTCTGCACATCCCCCATTTCGTAACCGGATTCATCACCCAGAACGATAACGGAGAGGATTGCCGCCATACCAAAACTTGCCGCGATGGCAAAGGAGCGCTTAGCGAAGGCGAAGTCACGTCCACGCAGCATATAGTACGCACTGATGCCCAGCACGAACATGGCGCCACAGACATAGCCCGATGCCACGGTGTGGACGAATTTCACCTGTGCGACCGGGTTCAGGACCAGCTCAGAGAAGCTGACCATCTCCATACGCATAGTTTCGAAGTTGAAATCAGACGCGATAGGGTTTTGCATCCAGCCGTTCGCCACCAGAATCCATAGTGCGGACAGGTTGGAGCCTAATGCCACCAGCCAGGTCACGGCCATGTGCTGGACTTTACCCAGACGATCCCAACCGAAGAAGAACAGACCTACAAAGGTGGATTCGAGGAAGAAGGCCATCAGACCTTCAATGGCCAGCGGCGCACCGAAAATATCCCCGACATAGTGGGAATAGTAAGACCAGTTTGTCCCGAACTGGAACTCCATGGTCAGACCGGTTGCCACGCCCAGTGCGAAGTTGATACCAAACAACTTGCCCCAGAACTTGGTCATATCTTTATAAATCTGTTTGCCGGAAAGGACGTAGACCGTCTCCATGATGGCCAGCAGGAACGCCATACCGAGCGTCAGTGGCACAAAAAGGAAGTGGTACATCGCGGTCAAGGCAAACTGTAAGCGCGACAGTTCGACTATATCTAACATCATGACTCCTTGCTCATCGCATGAAGACTCCGAGAGTGAACCCCGTTAGAAAGGATCCACACGCATGCCCCAATACAAAGTTATCTGCTTCCCTTCTTCGTGACTGATTTCTCTTAAGAGGAAAAAGCGGTGAGGAAAGGTTACAAATACGTTAAGAAAAAACTCTAATTGATCCCGCAAATATAATACGCTGCAAAACCCTTACAATAAACAGGTTTTTATTGAATCAGTTTTACGTTTTACGACGGTGATCAATTTATAGCTAATCTAGCAGTTTTCGACCAATTTGATCGCGAACAATTTAACGCCTTTTACCGTCTTTTTCCAAGGATTAAACATTGATTTAAATCAAAAACGGCCGTTATTGTTAACCATGTTTAATTGCGGTGAGAATGGTAAATACCATGTTAATGGTATGTGCTTTATCAGATATTGGGGGTTATCAAATACAAGGAAAAATATAAAAGCAGGGTTTTTAATTAACGTTATCCTGGTGCCAATCTTTACAAACGTTCGAACAATTAATGGTAGTTGACGCACAGTTTTTTTTACGGTGCTGTGACAGGTTTTGATAATTACATTAATTTCACTTTTATAGCCCCTAAAATTAACACTTCTTGATGACGCTTTCATGAAAAAAGGCTGCGATATACGCAGCCCACATTCATAACGTCGATTGTCATGCCAGCTTCAGGCTAAACGTCCGCGACTGTCCTGGCCGAAACGGACCCGTAATGCCCTTTTGATCGTCCCCGGCATTTTTACACTGTTCATTCATGTCAGTCTCGTCACATGCGGTAATGACGCGATGCATACACAAAGAGACATCGCAGGAGGCAGACTCAGAGGGGTTAAAGAGGCGAATGATGAGCGCGTCCCGGTCTTCAGCCTTTTTCAGCGCGCTGAGCTGGCAGCCCGTCGGCGACAGGCTGAGCAGACTGTAACGCTCAGGTGTGGTAAACGCAGCGCGATTAAGCTTCATCGCATCCCAGGGGATTTTGTTGTAGCAGTGCACCGGCGTCAGCCACGCTTTCGCCTGCTGAGCAACGCCTGCGTTTTCCGGCGTTCCGCTAAAGGTAAAGAGGCTGAAACGGCAGTCGAGCGCGCCTCTGACCTGAGAATCGGGTACGGGTATTTTGATACCGGACGGTCTTCCTGGACGCAGCAACAGATCCTCTTTCCCGAGCACCCCAACACCGCGCAGGAGGGTCAACGCAAAGCTCTTTGTGCCATCCCCGACCACTTCAAATTCGCGCAGCCCCTCGGTAAAGAGCGCCATGCCCTGGCGCCTCTCCTGCAGAACGGCATAATTCAGTAAATTCCAGACAGGGATCGGCGCCTCTTTCCACCCCTCTTCCCGCCAGCATTCCATCGCTGGATCGCTGACCGGGCGGGTCAGCGAACCAAATTGCGTATCGGCGAGCACCGTTTCCGTGGCGAACGGCGTGGGGATCAGCACGCGAACCCGATGGTCATCGGCCTGATTATCCAGCCGCACCGCGACATCAATACGTCGGCTGGTATGGCTCAGCGTGACCTCGATCTCCGCCACCAGCTTGCCGCTTTGCTGGCGTGCCGACCGTTCGGCCAGGTTTGCCGGAACCGCCATGTGATGCCGTATGACCGCCCTGCTCTGCCAGGCTTCGTGAATAACCTCAACGTCATGGGTTCCCTGAGAAGAAGTGAGCCGCCACTCTTCTCGTGAAGGCGAGTAGTCGTACTCGTCCCCGTCATCGGAACTCTCTTCAATTTCCAGCACGCGGTCATACACCAGACCTGATGCTTTATCATGCAGGCGCAGCGTGCCGTCGCTGTTGATATGAATGTGCCAGAAGGCATTTTCCAGCCCGTCCGTAGAGGGGGCTGCCGCAGAGATCTGCCGCCCGGCCTTATGGGGTTCGATATAGAGGGTTCGGTAGCCCATAGAGGGCAGGATTTGACTCAGCTAAATATCGAACTCCCTGAAGGGTTCGTAATTGCCGTAATGGACAATTTGTCTGTCAATCAGCCCGGGGTCAATTTCACGCACCGCGCGAATGAAATACGGCACCACCTGCCCCTTGTCGTCCCGCAGCTGAAACTGACTGGCGCGCAAACGAAGGGTTGTGTTAATGACCTCTTCCCGCGGCCAGGGCATCAGGTTGAACATCACCAGCTTGTCTTCCTCGCTTTGCGGCATATTGTCGACAATCTTACGCATATAAAAGACCGTCAGGTTGTCGGCCATGTCCTCTGCCAGTTCGAAACGGGACGTGATTTCACGGTGAACCTTATCGCTACAGCAGCAGCCAATGCTGTCGTGGGCGTGATTTTTGAGGATCTCCTTCCACATTTTTTCCAGCAGGCCATGGTGATACTCAAAGCCCAGCGTCCAGGCGAGGCTCGCCAGCGGTTCCAGACTGTTAACGATTTTGTTTTCGATGCGGGCATGCGCGATTTTAATGTCCATGCGCGTCGAGCCAATGGTCCGGTGCACACGCATATACTTCCCGTCGATAAACTCCCCTTTCAGGGTCGCCAGCCGATCGCGGTGCGCGTCAATATGGTCGAAGACCTCTTCAAACCGGCTCATCACAAAGTGACGCTGGGGATAGATGTCACGCAGTTTTTCCATCACCGCAAAAATGTTCTGCTGCAGCGGCATCTGATCATGCCCATTTGGCAGTAAAATCTCTTTTGTGACAGAGGCTTTTTCCAGGACCTCAAAGTAATCGTCGAGTCGTTTGCGCAGACCTGCTTCATCCTCCGGTAAGTACTTACCAATCGCGTAGCCCAGCGGCAGCACCTGTGCTGTAACCTCGCTGCCGTCGCTGCTCTGCCAGATGAACTCGGTTTTGTCGGTTCCGTGGCGCTCCGAACATCCCCGCCAGAAGAGCGTCCGGGTGATGCCAAAGCCGTTATAGATATGCGGAAGCTGTGCGGACATGCCAAATGAATCCGGCAGATAACCGATTTTCATCGGCTCGCCGAAGGGCTGACAGTCGCGGATGCCGTACATCAGATTGCGTAAAATCGACTCGCCGGAGACAAGCGTCGTGTCCGTCTGGGTATACCACGGGCCGATAATTAACTTACCCGCCGCCACCAGCGCCTTCACCCGTGGCCGGTTTTCAGGCACAACCGCAAAGTAATCCTCCAGCACCGCCGTTTGACCGTCGAGAACGTAATATTTGTACGCTTCATCCGCTTCCAGACGCGTGAGGATCTCCTCCATATTATTGACAAGGAGAATGCGTGAGGCTTCGGTGGTGAAATACCATTCACGGTCCCAGTGCATATGCGGCGTAATATGAACGCGAGAGTCTGCTTTCATCGTCATTTCCTGTTAGTGCGTGTTATGGCAGGACGTCTTCGGTGACGTATTTGCCGCTTTTGACCGCCTGACGTCGCCAGAGAAGTAAAATAAACGTAGAGATGGCGGTACCCACCAGCGCCGCCCCCAACCAGCCCGCCGCGGCAACAAGACCGCCTAACCCGTCAGAGTGCAGTAAAAAGAGCGAGAAAATGCCTGCCCCCGGAGTAGAAAGCCCCACGCCCAGCGATCCGATCATGGCGCCTGTCACCATCGATCCCAGCACAAAGGAGCCGATCACCCGCAGCGGATCCTCTATCGCCATCGGAATGGCGCCTTCGGTTATTCCCGCCAACCCTAACAGCCAGGTTGACTTGCCGGTTTCAATTTCAAAGGGTTTAAAGAGTTGAGGTGCCAGCAGGGTTGAGGCGGTCACGGTAAACGCCGACACCATTTTGACAGAGGCGAAAATGGCATACGGCCCGTAGACGCCATTGGCCATCGCCCCCAGACAAAAGGCATAAGCCGCTTTATTCACCGGGCCGCCCAGATCGAACGAACACATAAAGCCGAGTATGGCCCCCAGCATGAGCGCATTGGCGCCTGAGAGTCCGTTAAGCCACGCGGTCAGAGAATTGTTCAGCCAGGCCACCGGTTCACCGATCACAAACAGCATCAGGCTACCCGCACCCAGTACCCCGATCACCGGATAGAGGTAATAGGTTAAGAATCCGTTGTAGCGGTTATTTAAACGAATATGGTTTTTTACCCAACGCATCAGATAACCGGCAATCAGCCCACCTGCGATGGCACCGAGAAAACCCGAGCCAATCATGTTGGCTGCAAGCCCTGCCGCAAAGCCGGGGGCCAGCGCGGGTTTATCCGCCAGCGAATACGCGGTATACGCGGCAAGCACCGGCACCATCAGAATCCCCAGCATGCCGCCGCCCAGTTTGCGGTACATCCACAGCCACGAATTTTCCTGATCGAACAGATGCTGTAGCCCCAGCAACTGAGCCAGTAATACTGCGACGGCAAGCACGGTGCCGCCCGCCACAATCAGCGGCACGGCAAAGGAAATACCGCTCAGCAGCGCTTGTTTGAGTTCGGTTTTAACGCTATTAGCGGTTGTGCCGTCGGCGGGTTCAGCGCGCGTGACCGAAGAGGGCTCAAGCGCGAGCGCACGCTGAATTAAGGCTTCTGCATGACGCAGCGGCTCCGCAACCGGAACGGAAAGCGAGGGAATCCCCTGAAAACGTTCACGCTCTTTAATGGCCACGTCTGCCGCAAAAATACACGCCTGCGCGCTCCGCAGCTGCTGTGAAGTCAGGCGGCCTTCGATACCGTTGGCCCCCTGCTTTTCCACCGCCACGTGAACGCCAAGCTTACGCCCCGCCTTCTCAAGATATTCAGCAGCCATATACGTATGCGCAATGCCTGCCGGACAGGCGGTCACGCAGACCAGCGCGGGCGCATTCTCCGGCGGCGCGGTTATCAGCGTCTGGGGTTCATCCTCCAGGGCTGTCAGCAATGCCTGCGCCGTGGTAGCCGCCATGACGCGAGCCCGCAGATCATCATCTGCCAGGCGGCTGGTCAATTCCGTCAGCAGTTGAATATGCGTTGAGCCCGCTTGCGCCGGCGGAATGGCGAGCAGAAAAATCAGCTCGACGTTTTCAGGCCCGTCCACGCCATCCCACTGCAGCGGGTCACAGAGTGTTGCCACGGCAAAAGCCGCCTCTTTCACCGCATCTGTTTTGCCATGCGGCACCGCCAGCCCTTCGCCCAGTGCGGTGGGCCCCAAAGATTCACGAAGGAAGACTTCCGTCAGAAAGGCGTCGCAGTCGGTTACAGAACCCAGCTCCGTAAGACGCATCGCCAGCTGGCGTATAGCGTCCTCCCGGCTGGAAAAATGCGCCTGCACGCAGACCGCGCGGGGGTGGGTCAGAGTCGTCAGGTTCATCACGATCCTCACAGTAAAAGCGTTAGTGTCTGCGGGGATTCTGTCAGAGTAATTAATACCTTTATGTGATCATTTTCACTAATCACGATAATTTGTATCTAAGTTGTATTATTTACAAATTAACCGGTAAGGGCATAATTCGTTGAAAAGGTATTAAACAGGCTGTGGAAAATGGGTAATAAACCGATGTACCGGCAGATAGCCGATGCGCTACGCGAGAAAATCAGCGCCGGGGAGTTAAAACCGGGCGATGCCCTGCCTACGGAATCGATCCTCCAGGAGACCTACGGCGTCAGCCGCGTAACGGTACGCCAGGCCTTAAAACGCCTGACCGACGAGCAGATCGTTGAGAGTATTCAGGGCAGCGGCTCCTACGTAAAAGAAGCGCGTGTCAATTACGATATTTATCAGCTCACGGGTTTTTACGAGAAACTGGCCGACAGAAATGTCGACACCCACAGCGACGTGAAAATCTTCGAAGCGATCAAGGCCGACGCGCGGCTGGCGGAAAAACTTCAGCTTAAGGTCGGTGACAACGTCTGGCACGTTAAACGCGTGCGCTTCATCAAGCAAAAGCCGGTGAACCTGGAAGAGACCTGGATGCCGCTGGCGATGTTTGTCGATCTCACCTGGGAAGTGATGGAAAAGTCGAAATACCACTACATTGAGCAGACCAAAAAGATGGTTATCGATCGCAGCGAGCAGGAGCTGGTGCCGGTGATGCCGTCAGCCGAAGCCATTGACGCCCTCGCGCTCGAACCCGCAAAACCTGTCCTCGAAAAGGTGTCCCGCGGATTTCTGAAAGACGGTCGTGTTTTTGAATACAGCCGCAACGTTTTTAACAGCGACGATTACAAATTCACGCTGGTGGCGCGACGCAGACAATAAAAAAAGGCCGCGTTTAAGCGGCCAACCATGTCGAAACGGACAATTATTATGTCAAAGCTCCCCTTTCAGAGAGCAGAGAGGATTTACTTAATGATAGATTTAAGCGCCTCGCCGATATCGGCCAGGCTGCGCACGGTTTTCACGCCTGCGGCTTCCAGCGCGGCAAACTTCTCATCTGCCGTCCCTTTACCACCCGCGATGATGGCGCCCGCGTGGCCCATACGCTTGCCTTTCGGCGCGGTCACACCAGCGATGTAACCCACAACCGGTTTGGTCACGTGATCTTTGATGTAGGCCGCCGCTTCTTCTTCAGCGCTGCCGCCGATCTCACCGATCATCACGATCGCTTCGGTCTGCGGATCTTCCTGGAACAGCTTCAGGATATCGATGAAGTTAGAGCCCGGGATAGGGTCACCGCCGATGCCCACACAGGTGGACTGGCCGAAACCGTAATCGGTGGTCTGCTTAACCGCTTCATAGGTCAGGGTGCCGGAACGGGAAACGATGCCGACTTTACCTGGCTTGTGAATGTGGCCTGGCATGATGCCGATTTTGCACTCGCCTGGGGTGATCACACCCGGACAGTTCGGGCCAATCATGCGCACGCCTGCTTCATCCAGTTTCACCTTCACGGTCAGCATATCCAGCGTCGGGATACCTTCGGTGATGGTGATAATCAGTTTGATGCCCGCGTCGATCGCTTCCAGGATGGAATCTTTACAGAACGGTGCCGGAACGTAGATCACGGTCGCGGTTGCGCCAGTGGCTTCTACCGCTTCGCGCACGGTGTTAAAGACCGGCAGGCCCAAATGCGTGGTGCCGCCTTTACCTGGCGTTACGCCGCCAACCATCTGCGTACCGTAGGCAATCGCCTGTTCGGAGTGGAAAGTCCCCTGGCTACCGGTGAAGCCCTGGCAGATAACCTTGGTATCTTTATTAATTAAAACTGACATTATTTCCCCTCCACTGCGGCAACAACCTGCTGAGCTGCATCCGTCAGACTTTTCGCTGCAATAATATTCAGGCCACTGTCAGCCAGTTTTTTCGCGCCGAGTTCAGCGTTGTTCCCTTCCAGACGAACCACAACCGGGACGTTAACACCCACTTCTTCTACGGCACCGATGATACCGTCGGCAATCAGGTCGCAACGCACGATACCGCCGAAGATGTTAACCAGTACGGCTTTCACCTTGTCGTCAGAGAGGATGATTTTAAACGCTTCGGTCACACGCTCTTTCGTCGCGCCGCCGCCCACGTCCAGGAAGTTCGCTGGCTCACCGCCGTGCAGCTTAACGATGTCCATGGTGCCCATTGCCAGGCCCGCACCGTTAACCATGCAACCGATGTTGCCGTCGAGTGCGACGTAGTTCAGTTCCCACTGTGCAGCCTGCGCTTCACGTGGATCTTCCTGCGACTGGTCGCGCATTTCGCGCAGGTCGGCCTGACGGAACAGTGCGTTGCCGTCAGCGCCCAGTTTACCGTCCAGGCAGATCAGATCGCCCTGAGTGGTGATAACCAGCGGGTTAATTTCAATCAGCGCCAGATCGCGATCCAGGAAGATATTCGCCAGACCCATAAAGATCTTGGTGAACTGCTGTACCAGCTTGCCTTCCAGACCCAGTTTGAACGCCAGCTCACGACCCTGGTAAGGCATAGGGCCTGCCAGCGGATCGATAGCCACTTTGTGGATCAGGTGCGGGGTCTCTTCCGCCACTTTTTCGATTTCCACGCCGCCTTCGGTAGACGCCATGAACACCACGCGACGTGAGCTACGGTCTACCACTGCGCCGAGGTACAATTCTTTGGCGATATCTGTCGCCGCTTCGACCAGGATCTGGTTTACAGGCTGACCGTTCGCATCTGTTTGATACGTTACCAGGCGTTTGCCCAGCCAATGTTCAGCAAAGGCACGGATCTCTTCTTTGCTCTTAACAACCTTCACACCGCCCGCTTTACCACGGCCACCAGCGTGAACCTGACATTTAACTACCCACGGGCCGGAACCGATTTTAGATGCGGCTTCTTCTGCTTCGCGTGGGGTAGTACAGGCATAACCCACCGGAGCCGGCAAGCCTGACCTGGCAAACAGTTGTTTGGCCTGATATTCATGTAAGTTCATGTGTTCTATCCATCCTTCAGGGTAATCGTTATCTTTAAACCTGCAGGCCAGGAGCGCGACGCTTTTCCGGCCTGCAGGGCAGGTGACGCTAAAGCTTTACTACACGTCCAGCAGCAGACGCGTTGGATCTTCCAGCAGCTCTTTAATCGCCACCAGGTAACCCACCGACTCGCGGCCGTCGATCAGACGGTGATCGTAAGAAAGTGCCAGATACATCATTGGCAGGATCTCGACTTTGCCGTCTACCGCCATCGGACGATCTTTAATTGCGTGCATGCCAAGGATCGCGCTCTGCGGCGGGTTGATAATTGGCGTGGACATCAGGGAACCGAATACACCACCGTTGGTAATGGTGAAGTTACCGCCGGTCAGATCGTCAACGGTCAGCTTACCGTCACGGCCTTTCAGCGCCAGTTCTTTGATTTTCTTCTCGATATCAGCCATACCCAGGGTGTCTACGTCGCGCAGAACCGGGGTCACCAGGCCGCGTGGCGTTGATACCGCCATGCTGACGTCGAAGTAGTTGTGGTACACCACATCTTCGCCATCGATTGAGGCGTTCACTTCCGGATAACGTTTCAGCGCTTCAACAACCGCTTTCACGTAGAACGACATAAAGCCCAGACGGATACCGTGACGTTTTTCAAACGCGTCGCCGTACTGCTTGCGCAGATCCATGATTGGTTTCATGTTGACTTCGTTGAAGGTGGTCAGCATAGCGGTGGAGTTTTTCGCTTCCAGCAGACGCTCAGCAACACGTTTGCGCAGACGCGTCATTGGCACGCGTTTTTCGCTACGTGCGCCCAGCGCTGGCTGTGGTGCTGGCGCCGCTTCAGGGGCTTTCGCCTCTTCTTTAGCAGGGGCCTTCGCCAGGTGTTTTTCCACGTCTTCACGGGTCAAACGACCACCCACACCAGTGCCTTTGATAGCGCTGGCTTCAAGATTATGCTCACCCAGCAGGCGACGGATCGCCGGGCTGAGCGCATCGTTGTTCTGCTCTTCAAGAGAAGCCTGCTGACGCTGAGCCGGTGTAGACTCTTTGCTGTCAGACTTGGCGCTGGACTCTTTGCCACCGCTGTTGCCTTCGCGCAGGCGACCCAGGATCTGGCGGGAAGTGACGGTAGTCCCTTCATCTTCCAGCACTGCATCCAGAATGCCATCCGCCGATGCCGGTACTTCCAGTACCACTTTGTCAGTTTCGATTTCTACCAGCACTTCATCGCGCTTGACGCTGTCGCCTGGTTTTTTATGCCAGGTCGCTACGGTGGCGTCAGCGACGGATTCAGGCAGGTCGGGAACAAGAATATCTACGCTACTCATTATGTATCCTTTAATTAATCGACGTTCAGCGCGTCATTGACCAGATCTTGTTGCTGCTTCTGGTGAACGGACATATACCCTACTGCCGGAGAGGCAGAGGCCGGGCGACCTGCGTAACGCAGACCAGACCCAAATGGAATCACATCACGGAAATGATGCTGGCTGCAGTACCATGCGCCCTGGTTAAGCGGCTCTTCCTGGCACCAGACAAAATCATGTACGTGTGCATATGGCTTCAGCGCTTCCTGCACTGCCTGGTGCGGGAAGGGGTAAAGCTGTTCGATACGCACAATGGCGACATCTTTCTGATCGTTTTTGCGGCGCTGTTCCAGCAGGTCAAAATAAACCTTACCAGAACACATCACGACACGCTTCACCGCCTGTGGATCGAGTTCGTCGATCTCACCAATCGCCGGCAGGAACGTACCGTTAGCCAGTTCGTCCAGCGAGGAGACCGCCAGCGGGTGACGCAGCAGAGACTTCGGTGACATAACAATCAGCGGACGGCGCATACCGCGCAGCGCCTGACGACGCAGCATGTGGTAAACCTGTGCCGGGGTCGACGGTACGCAGACCTGCATGTTCTGCTCAGCGCAAAGCTGCAGATAACGTTCCAGACGCGCGGAGGAGTGCTCCGGACCCTGCCCTTCGTAACCGTGCGGCAACAGCATGACCAGGCCACACATACGGCCCCACTTCTGTTCGCCGGAGGAGATGAACTGGTCGATAACGACCTGCGCACCGTTGGCGAAGTCACCGAACTGCGCTTCCCAGATGGTCAGGGTACGAGGTTCTGCCGTGGCGTAACCGTATTCGAAGGCCAGCACCGCTTCTTCAGACAGCACGGAGTCCCAGACCTTGAACTGGCCCTGACCGTTATGCACGTGCTGCAGTGGGGTGTAGGTTGAACCGTTCGTCTGGTTGTGAATGACCGCGTGACGGTGGAAGAAGGTTCCGCGTCCCGCATCTTCACCGGACAGACGTACCGGAATACCTTCATCCACAAGCGTGGCGTAGGCCAGGTTTTCCGCGCCGCCCCAGTCGAACAGTTTCTCACCGGTCGCCATTGACTGACGGTCGGTGTAGATTTTCTGTACGCGGGACTGCATTTCAATGGCTTCCGGCACCGTACTGATGCGTTTCGCCAGCTCCTGCAGACGCTTCATCTCGACCTTGTTCGGGTAGCTCTCATCCCACTCGTGGTTGAGGTACGGCGACCAGGTAAAGGAGTGCATGTTCATTGGGCGCAGCTCTTTCACCACGCATTCGCCGGCATCCAGCGCATCGCGGTACAGATTAACCAGCTCAGTGGCATCTTCCAGCGTCGCGACTTTTTCTGCTTCCAGTTTGTCAGCATAAATTTTGCGCGGGGTCGGATGCTTTTTGATCTTCTGGTACATCAGCGGCTGGGTTGCGCTTGGCTCATCCGCTTCGTTATGACCGTGACGGCGATAGCAGAAGAGATCGATGAACACATCGCGTTTAAAGGTATTACGGAAATCCAGCGCCAGACGGGTAACGAAAGCAACCGCTTCAGGGTCATCCGCGTTAACGTGGAAAATAGGCGCCTGAACCATTTTGCCGATATCGGTGCAATACGGTGTGGAGCGCGCATCCAGCGGGTTGGAAGTGGTGAAGCCCACCTGGTTGTTGATAACGATGCGAACGGTACCGCCCACTTCGTAACCACGCGCCTTGGACATGTTCAGGGTTTCCTGCACCACGCCCTGACCGGTAACCGCCGCATCACCATGGATGGTGATAGGCAGCACTTTATTGCTGCTCGGTTCGTCCAGACGGTCCAGACGCGCACGTACGGAGCCGATAACCACCGGGCTGACGATTTCAAGGTGCGACGGGTTAAACGCCAGCGCCATGTGAACCAGACCGCCTTCGGTTTCGATATCTGACGAGAAGCCCATGTGGTACTTCACATCGCCCGTACCGAGATGTTCTTTATGTTTCCCCGCGAACTCATCGAAGAGATCCTGCGGTTTTTTACCGAGCACGTTAACCAGCACGTTCAGGCGACCACGGTGGGCCATGCCCAGCACCACTTCACGTGTTCCGCTTTTACCCGCGTGGCGGATAAGCTCTTTTAACATGGGGACTAATGCGTCGCCGCCTTCCAGCGAGAAGCGTTTTGCTCCCGGGAATTTTGCACCGAGATAGCGCTCAAGGCCTTCCGCCGCGGTCAGCTCATTGAGAAAACGTTTTTTCTCATCAGTGCTGAAGCTGGCGTGACCGGTCACCGATTCGATACGCTGCTGGATCCAGCGTTTTTCGTCGGTCGACGTGATGTGCATATATTCTGCACCGATGGAGCCGCAGTAGGTTTGCTTCAGCGCCTCCAGTAATTCTCCCAACTTCATCGTGTCTTTGCCGCTGGCAAACGAACCCACGTTAAAGGTTTCCTGGAAATCGGCCTCAGTCAGATCGTGGTACGCTGGATCGAGATCCGCAACGCGGTCCTGTTTCCATAATCCCAGTGGATCAAGATTGGCATGCTGATGACCACGGAAGCGATAAGCATTGATGAGCTGCAGGACTTTAACCTGCTTCACATTGGTGTCGGGGTCAGAGATCGAGGAAGAGTAACGTGAGGCATCCTTCGCCAGACGACGGAAATAATCACGTGTTTTGGAATGGAATTGATCCGGTTTGACCCCAGTTCCAGGTAACTGCTGGAACATGGAACGCCAGTTAGCGTCCACTGAGTCAGGATCGGTTAAGAAGTCTTCATAGAGCTGTTCTATCCAGCTCTGGTTCGCACCAGAGAGGTAAGAAGAGTCCAGCCAGGCTTTCATTGCGCCGTTCTGCATCGTGATCCCTTAAGCATGTGTATGCTTATTTCGCCGTAGAAACTACCACGTACAACACGTACGTGCCGGGGTTCACCTGCGAGCTCTTATGTTGTCTTGGGCTCGCGAAGGAACCTTTAAAAACTGTCTGCACCTCGGGGCAGTTTTTAGAGGTTTCCTACATTTTATCCCCTCTCCTTTTGGGAGAGGGTTAAGGTGAGGGGAACAACGTCCCCTCTTATGACTTACGCGCTACGCTGCAACAGCATCGACTTGATATGGCCGATGGCCCGCGTCGGGTTCAGCCCCTTAGGACATACACTGACGCAGTTCATGATGCTATGGCACCGGAATACACTGAAAGCATCACTTAAGCCTTCCAGACGATTATCCGTCTCGGTGTCGCGGCTATCGATCAGGAAACGATAGGCGGCCAGCAGACCCGCAGGACCGATAAACTTGTCCGGGTTCCACCAGAACGATGGGCAAGAGGTCGAACAGCATGCGCACAGAATACACTCGTACAGACCATCGAGTTTCTCGCGCTGCTCTGGCGACTGTAAATGCTCGCGAGCCGGAGGATTTTGCCCATTATTCAACAGGTAAGGCTTAATCTTCTCATATTGTGCATAGAATTGCCCCATGTCCACCACCAAATCACGCACGACAGGCAGGCCAGGCAGAGGACGGATAACAATTTTCTGCCCTGCACGCTGCAGTGCCGAAATCGGCGTAATACAGGCCAGGCCATTTTTGCCGTTCATGTTCACACCGTCGGAGCCACACACCCCTTCACGGCAGGAACGACGAAACGACAGTGTCGGATCTTTCTCTTTCAGCTGCATTAAGGCATCAAGCAGCATCATGTCGCGACCTTCTTCCGCTTCCAGGGTGTAATCCTGCATATGCGGAGCGTCATCAACATCCGGGTTATAACGATAAACTGAGAATTCGAGTTTCATTATCCTGTCTCCGCATTAATAAGTACGAATCTTCGGCGGGAACGCCGGACGCAGTTTCGGCTCCATATTGACGCTACGACGCGTCATGGATTCCGACTCTGGCAGATACAGGGAGTGGCACAGCCAGTTTTCGTCATCACGATCAGGGTAGTCGAAGCGGCTATGCGCGCCACGGCTTTCGGTACGGAAGTTCGCAGAAACTGCCGTGGCGTAAGCGGTTTCCATCAGGTTATCCAGCTCCAGACACTCAACGCGCTGGGTATTAAATTCGCTGGAGGTATCATCCAGACGGGCGTTTTTCAGACGCTCGCGGATCGCCTTCAGCTCTTCAAGCCCTTTGGCCATCGCGTCACCTTCACGGAACACCGAGAAGTTGTGCTGCATACATTCCTGCAGCGCTTTGCGGATTTCGACCGGATCTTCACCGTCACGGTTACCGTTCCAGCGATTAAGGCGCGCCAGTGACGCATCAATTTCCGCCTCGGTTGCATCACGCAGATCGCCCTGTTCAGCGATGGATTCCTGCAGATGCAGGCCCACCGCACGACCGAATACCACCAGGTCAAGCAGGGAGTTACCGCCAAGACGGTTTGCACCGTGTACGGATACGCAGGCGATTTCGCCCACGGCAAACAGGCCAGGGATCACAACGTCTTCACCCTGCTCGTTCACGGTCAGCGCCTGACCGGTCACTTTGGTTGGAATACCGCCCATCATGTAGTGGCAGGTCGGGATGACCGGAATCGGCTCTTTCACCGGGTCGACGTGCGCGAAGGTACGGGAAAGCTCCAGGATGCCCGGCAGGCGGGATTCCAGAACCTCTTTACCCAGGTGATCCAGCTTAAGTTTAGCGTGTGGACCCCATGGGCCGTCACAGCCGCGACCTTCACGGATTTCGATCATGATGGAACGCGCCACCACGTCACGACCCGCCAGGTCTTTCGCATTCGGGGCATAACGCTCCATGAAGCGCTCGCCGTGTTTGTTCAGCAGGTATCCGCCTTCACCACGACAGCCTTCCGTCACCAGAACACCTGCACCGGCGATGCCGGTTGGGTGGAACTGCCACATTTCCATATCCTGCACCGGGACGCCCGCGCGGATTGCCATGCCAACGCCGTCGCCGGTGTTGATGTGGGCATTGGTCGTGGACTGATAAATACGGCCTGCACCGCCGGTCGCCAGCACGGTCGCGCGGGCTTTGAAGTAAACCACTTCACCGGTTTCGATGCACAGAGCGGTACAACCCACTACCGCGCCATCTTCATTTTTCACCAGATCCAGCGCATACCACTCGGAGAAGATGGTGGTGTGGTTTTTCAGGTTTTGCTGATACAGCGTGTGCAGTAACGCGTGACCGGTACGGTCAGCCGCTGCCGCAGTACGTGCCGCCTGCTCGCCGCCGAAATCTTTCGACTGGCCGCCAAACGGACGTTGATAGATGGTGCCATTCTCCAGACGGGAGAACGGCAGACCCATGTGATCCAGTTCCAGAATCGCTTCCGGCCCGGTTTTACACATGTATTCAATCGCGTCCTGGTCACCAATGTAGTCCGACCCTTTTACGGTGTCGTACATATGCCATTCCCAGTTATCTTCATGGGTATTACCGAGCGCAACGGTGATGCCACCCTGCGCAGAGACGGTGTGCGAACGGGTCGGGAACACTTTTGAGAGCAGCGCACAGGTCTGGCCGCTCTGGGAAATTTGCAGTGCGGCACGCATACCTGCGCCACCCGCACCAATCACTACAGCATCAAATTCTCTGACTGGCAGTTTCATTACACACCCCACACCACAACGAATCCATAAATAACGTAAACCACCAGTGCGACAACAATCAGAAGTTGCAGAGGGAGGCGAATTGCCAGAGGTTTAACGTAATCGGTCAACACCTGCCACATGCCAATCCAGGCATGAATAAGAATGGAGAAGAGCGCCAGCAGGGTGAACACTTTGGTGAAGGCAGATCCGAAGAATCCGCTCCAGATTTCCCACGTCAGCGTGTCGCTGGTCGCGAAGAAACCAATCATGTAGATGATATAAAGCGTGAGGACGATGGCAGTAGCGCGGACCAGAATGAAGTCATGTACGCCGTTGCGTCCTAATGCGGAGGCGTTGCTTACCATACGAGAACTCCTGCGAGAATTGAAAGCACGACAGTGATGACAAAAGAGATATTCGCTGACCGTTTCCCGGCTTCGAAGGTTTCTTCCAGATAGCCAAAGTCCATCATCATGTGGCGAACGCCGCCGACGACGTGGTAGGCCAGCGCGGTCAGAATGCCCCACATAATAAATTTCACGAAGAAGCTGTTCATAATGGCGGAGGCCTGGAGGAATCCTTCAGGAGACGAGAGGCTGGTTCCCAGTAACCACAGCAGAATGCCAACCGCCACAAACGTAATCACACCGGATACGCGGTGCAGAATGGACGCTATGGCCGTTACAGGGAATCGGATCGTTTTCAGATCCAGATTGACAGGTCTTTGTTTTTTCACATTTCTTATCATGAATAACGCCCACATGCTGTTCTTATTATTCCCTTTGGATTTCGCGTCACAGGAAGGCGGCAAGTCCGGGAATCCCCGTGAACACAAAAGTATTGTGACCGGGACAAGCGGGCGCAGCCAACGCACCTGTAGCGTGAAAGACTATGGGATTTCCTTACTCCGGCTGCGTGCGGGTCAGACAGCGTTCCTTTTCTATAACTGCGCGTCATGCAAAACATTGCTTCCAAATGCTAAAACGACACGTTACAACGCTGGGTGGCTCGGGATTGCAGGGTGTTCCGGAGACCTGGCGGCAGTATAGGATGTTCACAAAATCATTACAATTAACCTACATACAGTTTGTCGGGTTTTATACGGAACAGTGAGCGGAGTCACGATAACAACATCTTTTTAATTTTTAATCATCTGATTTGACAAATGTTAAACAATATTGTTACAAACGTCATCAGAAAAGGCATATAATGCGCAAAAGTTATGAGGTCTCTCTTTCACCTGACAATTAGTTATGTAACAGTGTGATGGTATTGACCGAAGTTATCAGGACAGTTATTAGTGATATACAGGTTTGAATAATTCGGACTGCGAAGACACTGATTTGCTGTTAATTCTCTGATTTTCAGTCGTTTACTTGCAAGGCGCCATAGCTCTGTACCCTGGTTCCTCCTCGTGAGCTGAGCGGTAAGCCCAATAACAAACTAGTAACGATCGAACATCAACAGAATGCAAATCCCAGACACAACGTCATTCGGGCTAAAGCAAGGCGGCATGCCGGAGAATCTCTGGAAGCATAGCGAACTATGTCACCAGCGTTTGAGGACGCCACCCACGCAAAGATAGTGCGAAGGACAAAGTGTTTAGCAGTCTTAGACATAAGGCGCTAAGGAGACCGTAAATGGCTGATACAAAGGCAAAGCTCACTCTTGGGGGTGATACTGCTATCGAACTGGATGTGCTAAAAGGCACGCTCGGTCAGGACGTAATTGATATCCGTACGTTGGGTTCAAAAGGCGTGTTCACTTTTGATCCTGGTTTCACCTCCACCGCATCTTGCGAATCCAAAATCACCTTTATCGACGGTGACGAAGGTATCCTGCTCCATCGCGGCTTCCCCATCGACCAGTTAGCCACTGAATCCAACTATCTGGAAGTGTGCTACATCCTGCTGAACGGCGAAAAACCGACGCAGAAAGAGTACGATGAGTTCCGTACCACCGTGACGCGTCACACCATGATTCACGAGCAGATTACCCGTCTGTTCCACGCGTTCCGTCGTGATTCCCATCCGATGGCGGTAATGTGCGGGATCACGGGCGCGCTGGCGGCGTTCTACCACGATTCGCTGGACGTGAATAATCAACGTCACCGTGACATCGCGGCGTTCCGTCTGCTGTCCAAGATGCCGACCATGGCAGCGATGTGTTACAAATACTCTATCGGCCAGCCGTTTGTTTATCCGCGCAATGACCTCTCTTATGCGGGTAACTTCCTGAATATGATGTTCTCCACCCCGTGTGAAACCTACGAGGTTAATCCGGTTCTGGAGCGCGCCATGGACCGTATTCTGATCCTGCACGCCGATCATGAGCAGAACGCATCGACCTCAACCGTGCGTACCGCGGGCTCTTCTGGTGCGAACCCGTTCGCCTGTATCGCGGCGGGTATTGCCTCTCTGTGGGGACCGGCGCACGGCGGTGCAAACGAAGCGGCACTGAAGATGCTGGAAGAGATCAGCTCCGTTGAGCACATTCCTGAATTCGTGCGTCGCGCGAAAGACAAGAATGACTCCTTCCGTCTGATGGGCTTCGGTCACCGTGTGTACAAAAACTACGATCCGCGTGCCACCGTGATGCGTGAAACCTGCCACGAAGTGCTGAAAGAGTTGGGCACGAAGGACGATCTGCTGGAAGTGGCGATGGAGCTTGAGCACATTGCGCTGAACGACCCGTACTTCATCGAGAAGAAACTGTACCCGAACGTCGATTTCTACTCTGGCATTATTCTGAAAGCGATGGGTATTCCGTCTTCCATGTTCACCGTGATTTTCGCTATGGCCCGTACCGTAGGCTGGATCGCACACTGGAACGAGATGCACACCGACGGCATGAAAATCGCGCGTCCACGTCAGCTTTATACCGGCTACGAGCAGCGTGATTTTAAGTCTGATATTAAGCGTTAATGTTGAGTGGGGTGAGGCCTGATGCCCTCACCCCGGCCCTCTCCCACGGGAGAGGGGGAACACAAAAAACGGTAACCTTCGGGTTACCGTTTTGCGTTTAGCTCTGGCACCCGGGGCACCAGTAAAAGGGTCTCGACGACAGCGTGGTTTTTTCAATTATGCCGCCACAGCGCTCGCAGGCCTTACCCTGACGATGAAAAACCTTAAAGCGAAACAGCGCGCCATGATGCTTATTGTTATCCACCACGCCGCGCGTGGTGTAAGACAAACGCGGGATGTCCAGTAACGCATGGGACAGCGCATCCAGCTGCGCATCGCTAAGCTGTGAGGCTTTATGTTGTGCCGCCAGACCTACTTCCCACAGAATTTCTACCCGCAGATAGTTGCCTAATCCGGCCAGAAATGCCTGATCGAGCAGCAGCCCGGAAAATTGCCGGTTGCGAAATTTCGGCGACAACAGTCGTGCCTTTACGTCTTCAGCCGTCAGGCGCAGATCGAGAACATCCGGGCCAACCCGCTGCAGGAAAGGATGCGTCAGTAATTGATCCGGCGTTAACATCTCAATATCTGAGGCGCTATAGAGCAAAATCGCCTTATCTGCCGTTTGCAGTTTAACCCGCAAAACGCGTGTTGTTTGCAACGCTTCTCCGGCATCGATCAACCGCCAGACGCCATAAAGTTGATTGTGGCTATATAACGTCAGGTTATGGGAGAAATGCGTCAGCAGGGCTTTGCCACGCGTTTCAATGTGCGTAACGGTTTGCCCAATGAGGCCCGCTTCATACTGCTTCAACTGAGGAAAGGCAAACCACGCTTCGGTCAATGGTTTGCCTTTTATCGCCGCCTCCAGGCTATCCGCTGCGCGGCGGATCTCCGGACCTTCTGGCATACGTACTCCCTTTATCAGTGCGTCGCACCGCCTGTTATTTTGATATCCGTAGTCTGGTGCAACGCCACCGAAATGGCGATTTCCAGCGCCTCTTTGACCGTCTCTGCCGCCATGCTGGGTGCCCCTGGATGTGCCGCCGCCTGCTGGGGAAGATAAGGAATATGGATAAATCCGCCCCTGGTTTCCGCCTGCCCGCTGATTTTATTCAGCAGGCCGTACATCACGTGATTACAGACAAAGGTGCCCGCCGTTTGCGACACGGAAGCCGGGATCCCGCGCTCACGAAGCGCAGCAACCATTGCTTTAATGGGCAGCGAGCTAAACCATGCCGCCGGGCCGTCCGGGATGACCGGTGCGTCGACCGGCTGCTGACCACTGTTATCGGCAATGCGCGCGTCATCGATGTTGATGGCCACGCGTTCAACGGTGATATCCACGCGTCCCCCCGCCTGGCCAACAGCAAGCACCACTGCTGGCGACAGCGCGTCTATCGCCGCGTTTAGCACCGCTAAAGATTCACCGAACACACAGGGTAACTGGCGCGCCACGACGCGACAGTTATCGATGATCGTCCCGTCGAACTGTTTCACCACTTCCCAGGAGGGATTAATGCTCTCGCCCCCGAAGGGCTCAAAACCTGTCACTAATACAGTACGCATCGTCACTCCTTACAGGAACATCAGGAAATAGAGCAGGAAAACGTTCACGATCAACAGCAGCACGCCGGTGGGCACCTGCGCCTTGATCACCGCGTTTTTATCCGGCAGCTCCAGCAGGGCGGCAGGCACGATATTGAAATTGGCCGCCATCGGCGTCATTAAGGTTCCGCAGTAGCCTGAGAACATACCAATCGCCGCCATTACCGCCGGATTCCCGCCATGCTGCAAGACCAGTATCGGAATACCAATTCCGGCGGTCACTATCGGGAACGCCGCAAAAGCATTACCCATCACCATCGTCAGCAGGGCCATCCCGATAGCGTAGACCGCGACGGCGATAAACCGACTGTCTACCGCCAGATACGTTTGGGTCAGCCAGGAGATCCCTTCTCCCACACCGGCTGCGGTAAACAGCAGGCCCAGGGTGGCCAGAATTTGCGGCAGGATAAAGGCCCAGCCGATGGAGTCCAGCAGACGGCGCGCCTCCTGAATCGGCTGATGCGCCTTTTCATGGGTCATCTTCACCGCCATCGCCAGACCAATCAGCGAGCCCACCGTCATGGAAAAGAGCGTCACCAGCGTGGAATGATTGCCCGGGCCGAACAGGCTCTCCTGTAAACCGGGAATATGGTTAAACATCAGCACCCCGATCACCGTCACCACCGGAATCGCCAGGGCGGGATAAAACAGTCGGTTGCCCAGACGCTTCGCGCTGCTTTCTCGCTCTTCCTGTTTACGCTGATGATAACTGCCCAGGCGCACGCCGCCGAAACCGGCAATCAGCGCTAACCCAACGACCGCCACGCCGACGGCAATGTGCACCGTGCGTTTGTCACCCACCAGCTGATACGTCCAGTCGCCCAGGAGGAAAATCAGGCCGTACAGGCCCCAGAAAAGACCGGTTGTGACACGGCGTGGGTTCGCTTTATCACGAAAGGACATTACTGCGACAATCAGCAGCACCAGCCCCGCGAGCCAGTACAGATAACTTTGCTGGAAATTCATGCGCGATCTCCCTGTCCGGTCGTGGTTTTCGCCAGTTCGCGTTCAAGATGTTTATCCAGCCGCCATAGCCGTGTGGCATGAATAATGAAGGCACAGAGCGCGGTCGGGATCCCCCAAAGCGCAATATGCAGCGGCTCGGTCTGGATCCCACCGGACTCCAGCATAAAGTTGTGCATAAAGATAATGGCACCAAAGGCGACAAAGATATCTTCCCCGAAGAACAGCCCGACGTTGTCCGTTGCCGCTGACATCGCTCTCAGGCGATAACGTACGGCCCCCGGCAGTGCACCATATTTTTTCTCCGCTGCGCCTTCCGCCATCGGGGCCAGCAATGGACGCACCATTTGCGGATGCCCGCCCAGGCTGGTCAGGCCCATCGCAGCGGTGGCTTCACGCACAAACAGATAGACAATCAGCAGTCGGCCTGCGGTTGCACTGTGAATTTTGGCAATCCACGCCTGCGCCCTCTCCTTCAGCCCATGGCGCTCAAGCAGGCCTATGACCGCCAGCGGGATCAGCAGGATATACGGCAAATTTCGCGTATTCAGGAACCCTTCGCCGAGCTTTTCGAGGATGGTGGCGACGGGCATATGTGCCGCCACGCCGGTGACAATCCCGGCGACGATGACCACCAGAACCGGATTGAAGCGTAAGAGAAACCCGACCACAATCACCGCAATACCGATGAGTGGCCAGAGGGAAAGCGTCTCTGCCATGATGAAATTCCTGTTGTTGTGTTGTGTTTACTGTTGTGCGTTACGCACTGATTTTAATATTGTTAACGCTAAAGGCTTCACGCAGCCGACGGGCAAACGCCAGCGCATGTTCTCCATCACCGTGCAAACACACCGTCTGTGCCCGCACGTTCGCCCACTCGCCGGTCAGGCTTTTTACCCGGCCGCTCTGGACCATTTCAAGCGTCTGCTCCAGCGCCCGTTCTTCCTGGTCGATCAGCGCACCCGGCTCGCTTCGCGGCACCAGGCTTCCGTCGGCCCGATAGCCGCGATCGGCAAAGACCTCTTCGCGTGTCACCAGACCGTGACGTTCACCCGCCCGGATAAGCTCACTGCCCGCAAGCCCTACCAGGATGAGGCCCGGATCGACAGCCTGCACCGCACGGGCGATAGCCTCTGCCAGCGTAGCGTCCTTCGCCGCCTGGTTATACAACATGCCATGCGGTTTAACGTGGCGGAGTTGCCCCCCTTCCGCGCGGGTGATGGCCTTTAATGCACCAATCTGGTACAGCATCTGCGCGAACACCGTGTCCGGCGGAAGGTTCATCGCCGTCCGCCCAAAGTTTTCCCGATCGGGAAAGCTGGGATGCGCGCCAATCGCAACCCCTTTTTTTACAGCCTCGCGCACGCACGCCTGCATGGTTTGCGCATCGCCCGCATGATAGCCACAGGCGATATTGGCCGACGACACCAGGTCTAACAGCGCGGCATCGCTGCCGCACCCTTCACCCAGGTCCGCATTCAGATCAACGACGATCATTCAACCTCCATGCCAGTTGTTCGATGTATTGCTTCTGCACGCGTCGCGCCTCAAGGGCATCTTCCAGGGTACAGAGGACAAAGTGGATCGGCTGGCCGAGGGGAATTTGCGCCAGATGGTACATATCGGCCTCAATGATGCAGGCGATGCGGGGATAACCGCCGGTGGTTTGGGCATCGTTCATTAACACGATGGGCTGCCCGTTGTGAGGTACCTGAATCACGCCGGGTAGCAGACCGTGCGAGACCATTTCGCGATCGGTGTTGCGCATCAGCTGTTGTCCCTGCAGGCGATACCCCATACGGTTACTCTGAGGGCTAAGCTTCCAGGGCAAACGCCAGAACGCGTCCTGCGACGCCCGATCAAACTCGTGATATTCCGGCCCGGGCAGGGCACGAATGCGATTGCTCCAGAGCAGCTGTTTGATCCCCTGCGCCTCCACGAACGCGTGTGGACATTCACCGAGCGGCAGCCTGTCGCCATCTTTGAGCAAGCGGCCTTCAAAGCCGCCCATGCCGGTTTTCAGGTCGGTGCTGCGGGAATTCATCACCACAGGGACATCGATACCGCCTGCGACGGCAAGATAACTTCTTACGCCGTGTTGCGGACGGCGAAGCGTGAGGCGCTGTCCGGCTTTCGCCCTGAGCCGCCAGCCGGTCCAGACAGCGGCATCGTCCAGGGTGGCTTCACAACCCGCGCCGGTCAGGGCAAACCAGGTATCCGTTTCAAACTCAACGCAACATTGACCCAGGGTGATTTCCAGCGCGGCGTCATCAGGACTGTTACCCACCAGCACGTTTGCGATGTGCAGCGCCGGTTTGTCCAGCGCCCCGCAATAGCTGATCCCGGACTGCCGTTGTCCGGTTCGTCCGCCATCCTGCACTGACATGTAGAGTCCGGCACGTATGACTTTTAACATACCCCCTCCTTCTGCGGGACAAATCGCACGGTATCGCCGGGCCTTAACAACACGGGTTCGTCACGAAGTGGATCGAACAGCGGCAGGTCGGTGTGACCTATCAACTGCCAGCCACCGGGCGAAGCCAGAGGATAAATGCCGGTCTGTGCCCCGCCAATACCCACCGAGCCGGCGGGTACCACTAAACGCGGCTCCCCACGGCGGGGCATGGCCAGCTGTGGCGGTAATCCGCCCAGATACGGGAAGCCAGGCTGGAAACCTAAAAACCACACCACATACTCAACCGAGGCGTGCAGCTCAACCACCTGTTTTTCACTGAGCCCGGCGTGACTGGCCACCTCGCCCAGATCGGGCCCGGCCGCTTTGCCATAGACCACCGGGATGTCGATAAAGCGGGATTCAGGCTCCAGCGCCTCACTCTCTTCCCACCAGCGCTGCAACCGCTCAATGGCATCCAGCGCCACCGACTGTGGATTACGCAGCACCACGGTGATGTTGTTCATCCCCGGAATGGCTTCGACCACTTCGGGGATTTCTGCCAGCCGCTGGGTTAAACGCCAGATTCTTTTTTGCGTAGCCATCGTCACCGGAGGCTCAAGCTCCAGAACGACGGCCGTTTCGCCTAATAAATAACAACGCGCTCGCTGCACTTATGCACCTCTCATCAGGCGGGGTTAGGGATATCAATAAAGGTGACGTCCAGATCGGTGTTTTCGTTCAGCCATTCGCTTAAAGCGCGTATGCCGCCGCGCTCGGTAGCGTGATGCCCCGCCGCGTAGAAATGCAGACCTTGCTCACGCGCCGAGTGAATCGTCTGCTCTGAGACTTCACCGGTAATAAAGGCATCCACACCAAAGTGCGCCGCCTTATCGATGAAGCCCTGCCCCCCGCCCGTACACCAGGCGATACGCTTCACTAAATCGGGCCCGGTATCACCGCTCCACAGGGGACGGCGGCCCAGACGGGCTTCAATCCAGGAGGCCAGTTCAAGGCCCGGTACCGGCATTGACAGTTCACCCCACGGCACCAGCGGTTCAATTTCGCCCATCACCGTGATCCCCAACAGCTGGGCCAGCTGGACGTTGTTGCCAAGCTCCGGATGTGCATCCAGCGGTAAATGCCAGCCGTACAGATTGATATCGTTGGCCAGCAGCGTTTTCAGGCGATTGCGCTTCATACCACGAATAATGGGCGCTTCGTTTTTCCAGAAATAACCGTGATGCACAATGACCGCATCCGCCCCAAGGCGCACGGCTTCATCCAGCAGCGCCTGGCTTGCGGTGACGCCGGTTACCACTTTCTGCACCGTTTCACGGCCTTCTACCTGCAATCCATTCGGACCGTAGTCGCTAAAGCTGCCGCTGTTCAGCTTTTCATTAATCAGACTTTCCAGTTCGCTGTTTTTCATCATGACTCTCTTTATGCTTTTCGCGCGGCTTCATAGGCCGCCAGCGTGGCGACGCGCGCCTGTTTATGATCGACAATTGGGCGAGGATAAGTCAGGGTTTTCCCCACTTTATCTGCCCATACCCAGGGTTCATGGAGGGCTTTGTCGGGAACATCGGCCAGCTCCGGCAACCACTGACGAATAAACTCGCCGGTCGCATCAAAACGTTGTCCCTGGGTGGTCGGATTAAAAATACGAAAATAAGGAGCGGCGTCGGTTCCCGTCGAGGCTGCCCACTGCCAGCCACCGTTATTGGCGGCCAGATCGCCATCAATCAGCTGAGAAATAAAATAACGCTCTCCGGTGCGCCAGTCGATGAGTAAGTCCTTCACCAAAAAACTGGCGGTAATCATACGCAGGCGGTTATGCATCCAGCCAGTCTCATTAAGCTGGCGCATGGCGGCATCCACAATGGGATAACCGGTTTGACCGCGTTGCCAGGCTTCAAGATGCGCCGGGTTATCCTGCCACTGCACCTTCTCCGTCCAGCGGATGAAGGGCCGATGTTTACATAATGCAGGGTGATACGTCATCAGATGACGGTAAAACTCCCGCCAGATAAGCTCGTTCAGCCATACTGAACCTGCCCCGCCGTCCAGCGCCTGAGGTTGTTCTGCCAGCAGGCGATGCAGACACTGACGCGGTGACAAAGCCCCCAGCGCTAAACAGGCCGACAGACGGCTGGTCCCCTCTATGGCGGGGAAATCGCGTTGGGTTTCATAATCACCCGCATGATGTTTGCAGAAATGGCGCAGCTGGGCGATGGCCGCTTTCTCGTTATCGGGAAAGCGCGCGCTGTCGAACGCCTGCTGGGGATAATCAAATTGAATGGCCTTTTGCGGCGGGACCTCCCCCTCCCGGGTAGCAGGGGCCGCAACGCACTCGGGTAAACTCTCCTTCAGCCGTTTAATAAAGGCATTTTTGAAGGGGGTGAAAACCTTGTACATTTCCCGATTGCCGGTCATCACGCTGCCCGGTGGCAACATAACGCTGTCGTCAAACCCCTGACAGACCAGCTCTGTGAGGGTTTTTTCCAGCTGTCTGTCACGCTGCTGTTCGTTGAACTCATACTGATAGTTATAAAAAAGATGGCTGACGTCGTGCTGCGCGCAAATCGCCTGCACTTTTTTAACCTGGGCGTCAAAGTCGCTCACCTCCTCGAAAATCAGAGGGATACCTTTTTCAGCCAGCGCTTGCTGTAAATGATTCAGATGTGAACGCAGGCAGGCCGCCTGTCGCGGCGCCATATCATGTTGCCGCCACTGCTCCGGCGTGGCAATAAACAGGGCGAGCACCTTTGCGTTCCGGGCGCGGCAGGCCGCCGCAAGCGCGATGTTGTCATGTACGCGCAAATCCGCGCGAAACCAAACCAAATGGGTGGGCATAAAACTCCTGGCAATTGTCCATTATGTCCGTAAGGCCATGCCATTTAAGAGAAAACGGCAGGCTTTTGTGTACTTTGCCATGAAGTGTAGACGGGATGAAATAAAAAAGGCCGCCTTGAACGGCGGCCTTAACGCTACTTGTCTGGCGTTAGCATGGTTAAAGCAACAAACCTGGACGGTTCATCACTTTTCACCACGAATACGCTGGCGACAATGAACGCAATGCACAGATAGCGTTTCATTATGCGGTCCCTGCAGCTAACCGCTCCACCGTTCACCACCGGTGATAAGTCGGTGGACTCAAGCTCTGAAGGAAGCTTGACTGACGGTTGTGGTAACTCCTTTCCCGGGACCGGTGCCCATGTGCGAGATGGCGGAAAGGGACGCTGCATACTAAACGTCGTACCAATAAAGCGTAATCCACCGGGCTACTCTTTAGGAATATATTTAGTGCGGAGGATTTTAATTTTTAATCCAGCGGAAGTATGCTTGTCATCCTCTGAAGGGAGCTTGAAAAACTTCCCAACGGACCGCGAATCCTGAGGGACAAAAAAACCGCCACATTGCTGTAGGCGGTTTTTTTTATGGCTGTGTGCCGTCTTTTTTAGTAGAAATCGCAGGTCGCTTTTTCGGCCTGATCCATCCAAACCGGCTTCTCGCTGGTTTTCGCCCAGACGCGGTGCAGATAGCTGTAAAAACGTGCGCGATCTTTCCAGAATAACATCACGGGCAATGCCAGTATTCCCGCCACTACGGCGAAAGCACGACGTAAAAAGACCACATGAGCTGGATACGCTTTGTAAAAGTCCATTGTTTTCTCCCCTATAGTTGGCCGGAAACGTTATCCGGGAATCAAATTTGGTTATCTGGCTAAAATAGTACCGTTTTGTTTGTAATTTTACTACTCATCCGACCACTATTTTTTATTCATTTAGTGAATATTTACAGTTTGCCCGTAATTAAGTTACAAAAAAGTTAACAAGATACTAACCATTAGTAAAACAATGGTTTTTCTCTCTTTATACTTTTTTTACACCTGCCTGCCGCTTTTTTGCGAAATCTTTGCGCCGAAAATCCTATCGTAAGCACAAATACGAATGTCACCCGGAGGTGAATTGTGAGTGCAGGTCTGATTGCCGGCATCGTGCTGGTGTTCCTGTTATTGGGTTATCTGGTCTATGCCCTGATCAATGCGGAGGCATTCTGATGGCTGCCCAGGCATTTTTACTCATTGGTAGTTTTTTACTGGTGCTCTTCCTGCTGGCCAAACCGCTGGGAACGCTGCTCGCCAGCATGATTAACAACGTCGCGCTGCCCGGCGTAGGGAAAGTGGAAAAAGGGATCTGGCGTACGCTCGGCATTCACGATCGTGAAATGAACTGGCGTCAGTATCTGCTGGCCATCGTATTGTTAAACCTGTCCGGTCTCGCCTTCTTATTCACCCTGCTAATGATGCAGGGCATTCTGCCGTTGAATCCGCAAGGGCTGCCCGGATTGTCATGGCACCTGGCGCTCAATACCGCCGTGAGTTTTGTCACCAACACTAACTGGCAGTCCTACGCCGGTGAAACCACGCTGAGCTACCTCAGTCAGATGGTGGGGCTCACCGTACAAAACTTCCTTTCGGCGGCCAGCGGTATCGCCGTGATGTTTGCCCTGGCGCGCGCCTTTGCTCGTCAAAGCATGGGGACGCTGGGAAATGCCTGGGTGGATGTGACGCGCATCACCCTGTGGGTATTGCTGCCCCTTTCATTGCTGATTGCTCTGTTCTTTATTCAGCAAGGTACCCTGCAAAATATTCTCCCTTATACCTCGTACACCTCGCTGGAAGGGGTGAAACAGATGCTGCCGATGGGGCCGGTCGCCTCGCAGGAAGCGATCAAAATGCTCGGCACCAACGGCGGGGGCTTCTTTAACGCCAACTCCTCCCATCCTTTTGAAAACCCGACTGCGCTGACCAATCTGGTACAGATGTGGGCGATTTTCCTGATCCCCGCCGCGCTCTGTTTTGCGTTTGGCGATGTGGTCAACGATCGCCGCCAGGGACGCGCCATTCTGTGGGCGATGTCGCTGATCTTTATCGTCTGCGTCGCGCTGGTGATGTGGGCTGAGTGGCAGGGAAATCCTCACCTGCTGGCGCTGGGTGCGGATAGCGCCATCAATATGGAAGGGAAAGAGAGTCGCTTTGGCATCCTGGCAAGCAGTCTGTATGCGGTGGTCACCACGGCGGCATCCTGCGGTGCGGTGAACGCCATGCACGACTCCTTCACCGCCCTGGGCGGCATGATCCCGCTGTGGCTGATGCAGATTGGCGAGGTGGTCTTCGGCGGCGTTGGCTCAGGTCTGTACGGCATGATGCTGTTTGTCCTGCTGGCGGTATTTATCGCCGGACTGATGATTGGACGTACGCCGGAATATCTGGGTAAAAAAATCGACGTGCGCGAGATGAAACTGACCGCACTGGCCATTCTGGTCACCCCTGCCCTGGTGCTGATGGGCACCGCGCTGGCGTTAATGACCGACGCCGGGCGCAGCGGTATTTTCAACCCGGGCATTCACGGCTTTAGTGAGGTGCTCTACGCCGTTTCGTCTGCATCGAATAACAACGGCAGCGCCTTTGCAGGCTTAAGCGCGAACTCTCCTTTCTGGAACTGTTTATTGGCCTTCTGCATGTTTGTCGGTCGCTTCGGGGTGATTGTCCCGGTGATGGCGATTGCCGGCGCGCTGGTGAACAAAAAAATTCAGCCCACCACCAGCGGCACGCTGCCCACCCACGGCGCGCTGTTTATCGGCCTGCTGATTGGCACCGTATTGCTGGTCGGTGCCTTGACCTTTATCCCCGCCCTCGCGTTAGGCCCGGTCGCGGAACATCTTTCTTTACGTTAATAGTGCGGAGACATGCGTCATGAGTCGTAAGCAACTGGCCCTGTTAGAACCTTCTCTGGTTCGTCAGGCGCTGATGGATGCGGTGAAAAAATTAAGCCCGCGGGTGCAATGGCACAATCCGGTGATGTTTATCGTCTGGATCGGTAGCGTTCTGACCACCCTGCTGGCTATCGCCATGAGTACCGGTCACCTTGCCGGGCAGGCAAGCTTTACCGCAGCCATTAGCGTATGGCTGTGGTTCACCGTGCTTTTTGCCAACTTCGCCGAGGCGTTAGCCGAAGGCCGTAGCAAGGCACAGGCCAACAGCCTGAAAGGCGTCAAAAAAACGGCCTTCGCCCGCAAACTGCGTGAAGCGAAATACGGTGCCCCGATGGATCATGTCCCGGCCGAGGATTTGCGCAAAGGTGACGTGGTGCTGGTCGAGGCGGGCGATATTATCCCCTGCGACGGGGAAGTGATTGAGGGCGGTGCTTCCGTGGACGAAAGCGCCATTACCGGCGAGTCTGCGCCGGTGATCCGCGAATCCGGCGGCGACTTTGCCTCGGTAACCGGAGGAACGCGTATTCTTTCTGACTGGCTGGTGATCCAGTGCAGCGTAAATCCGGGCGAAACCTTCCTGGACCGCATGATTGCCATGGTTGAAGGCGCGCAACGGCGTAAAACCCCTAACGAAATTGCCCTGACCATTTTGCTGATTGCCCTGACGCTCGTCTTCCTGCTGGCCACCGCCACGCTATGGCCCTTCTCAGCCTATGGCGGCACCGCCGTCAGCGTGACGGTGCTGGTGGCCCTGTTGGTCTGCCTGATCCCGACCACCATCGGCGGTCTGCTGTCTGCCATCGGGGTAGCGGGGATGAGCCGCATGCTCGGCGCGAACGTCATCGCCACCAGCGGACGCGCGGTAGAAGCCGCGGGCGATGTGGATGTCCTGCTGCTGGACAAAACCGGGACAATCACCCTGGGTAATCGCCAGGCGTCGGAATTCCTGCCCGCGCCGGGCGTGGATGAAAAAACGCTGGCCGATGCCGCACAGCTCTCGTCGCTGGCGGACGAAACGCCGGAAGGTCGCAGTATCGTGATCCTCGCCAAACAGCGTTTCAATCTGCGCCAGCGGGATGTGCAGAGCCTGAACGCCACGTTTGTGCCCTTTACTGCGCAAACCCGCATGAGCGGTATCAACATTCAGGACCGGATGATCCGCAAAGGTTCGGTTGACGCCATTCGCCGTCATATTGAGGCTAACAATGGTCATTTCCCGCCAGCGGTCGACAGCCTGGTCGAGAACGTGGCGCGTCAGGGAGCCACACCGTTAGTGGTCTGCGAAGGGGCAACGGTTCTGGGCGTCATCGCCTTAAAAGATATCGTTAAAGGAGGCATCAAAGAACGTTTTGCCCAGCTGCGTAAAATGGGGATTAAAACGGTGATGATCACCGGGGATAACCGTCTGACCGCCGCAGCCATCGCGGCGGAAGCTGGCGTGGACGATTTTCTGTCCGAGGCCACGCCAGAGGCCAAGCTGGCCCTGATTCGCCAGTATCAGTCTGATGGCCGTCTCGTTGCCATGACCGGCGACGGTACCAACGACGCCCCGGCGCTGGCACAGGCGGACGTAGCGGTGGCGATGAATTCCGGGACCCAGGCCGCAAAAGAAGCGGGCAACATGGTCGATCTGGACTCCAATCCCACCAAACTGATTGAAGTCGTGCATATCGGTAAACAGATGCTGATGACGCGCGGGTCGCTCACCACCTTCAGTATTGCCAATGATGTCGCAAAATACTTTGCCATCATTCCCGCCGCGTTTGCCGCGACCTACCCGCAGCTTAACGCGCTGAATGTGATGCATCTGCACTCTCCGGCCTCGGCGATCCTGAGCGCGGTAATATTTAACGCCCTGATTATCGTCATCCTGATCCCGCTGGCCCTGAAAGGAGTGAGCTATAAGCCGCTTACGGCTGCCGCCATGCTACGCCGTAATCTGTGGGTGTACGGCCTCGGCGGTCTTATCGTTCCCTTTATCGGCATCAAACTGATCGACATTCTGCTTACCGTTTTTGGGCTGGTTTAAGAGGCAAATCAAATGACTATGTTACGCCCGGCTATACTTCTTTTTATTCTTTTGTCGCTGGTCACTGGCGGTCTCTATCCCTTGATCACCACCGCACTGGGCCAGTGGTTATTTCCGGATCAGGCCAACGGCTCGCTGATTATTCAGAACGGTGAAACACGCGGTTCACGCCTGATTGGGCAAGGTTTTACCGACGCGGGTTACTTTCATGGACGACCTTCCGCCACGGCGGAAAGCCCGTATAATCCAATGGCTTCGGGCGGGAGCAATCTGGCAGGCAGCAACCCTGCGTTAGATGATGCCATCACGGAACGCGTTACCGCGCTGCGCCAGGCAAACCCGCAGGCCAGCCGCGACGTTCCCGTTGAACTGGTGACCGCCTCCGCAAGCGGGCTGGATTATGGCCTGTCGCCTGAGGCCGTCGTCTGGCAGATCCCGCGCGTGGCGGCCGCCCGTAAGCTCTCCACCGACGAGGTGCGTCACCTGGTGGACGCGCATACTCAAAAACCACTGGTCAGTTTTATCGGCATGCCGGTGGTGAATATTGTTGAACTGAATCTGGCGCTGGATGCGCAAAGGAAAAACTAAATGACCGACGAGCCTTTGCGCCCCGATCCGGACCGGTTGCTTGAACAGACAGCAGCTCCCCATCGCGGCAAGCTGAAAGTCTTCTTTGGCGCCTGCGCGGGCGTCGGGAAAACCTACGCGATGCTCGCTGAAGCACAGCGGTTACGGGCGCAAGGGCTGGATATCCTGATCGGCGTTGTCGAAACCCACGGTCGTAAAGAGACCGCCGGGCTGTTGAGCGGGCTGGCTACGCTGCCCGCCCGCACGATGAATCATCGCGGACGACGGGTGACGGAATTTGACCTTGATGCCGCCCTCGCCCGTCGCCCGGCGTTAATCCTGATGGATGAACTGGCGCACAGCAATGCGCCTGGTTCACGTCACCCCAAGCGCTGGCAGGATATTGAAGAGCTGCTGGAGGCCGGAATTGACGTTCTGACCACCGTCAACGTTCAGCATCTGGAGAGCCTCAACGACGTGGTCAGCGGGGTGACGGGAATTCAGGTCCGCGAGACCGTGCCCGATCCGTTCTTTGATTCTGCCGATGAAGTGGTGCTGGTGGACCTGCCGCCGGACGATCTCCGTCAGCGTCTGCATGAAGGTAAAGTCTATATAGCGGGCCAGGCTGAGCGCGCCATCGAACATTTTTTCCGTAAGGGTAACCTCATCGCCCTGCGCGAGCTTGCGCTCAGACGCACGGCGGATCGCGTGGACGATCAGATGCGTGCCTGGCGCGACAGGCAGGGTCAGGAGCGCGTCTGGCACACCCGGGACGCTATCCTGCTGTGTATCGGACACGGCAGCGGTAATGAAAAACTGGTGCGCACCGCTGCCCGTCTGGCGGCGAAATTTGGCAGCATCTGGCATGCTGTCTATGTTGAAACGCCCCACCTGCACGCCCTGCCGGAACATCAGCGTCGCGCCATCTTAAGCGCGCTACGGCTGGCGCAAGAGCTGGGAGCCGAAACCGCCACGCTGTCCGATCCGGCAGAAGAGAAAGCGATTCTTCGTTACGCCCGCGAGCATAATCTGGGCAAAATTGTTATTGGTCGTCGCCAGCATCGTCGCTGGTTCAGCCGCGAATCTTTTGCCGATAAACTGGCAAAACGCGCGCCCGATCTGGACCTGGTGATTGTGGCGCTTGATGACAAACCCGCCGCCCTGCCGCCGCGTGCGCCGGATGCCCGGTCAATCAGCGAAAAATGGCGGATTCAGCTGCGCGGCTGTCTCGTCGCGGTTGTGCTCTGCACCCTGATTACCCTTGTTGCAAGCCAGTGGCTGATCGCATTTGATGCCGCCAATCTGGTGATGATCTATCTACTTGGCGTGGTCATCGTCGCGCTCTTTTACGGACGCTGGCCGTCCGTGCTGGCTACGGTTATTAACGTGGTCAGCTTTGATCTCTTTTTCATCGCACCACGCGGCACGCTGGCCGTCACCGATGTGCAGTACGTTCTTACGTTTGCCGTCATGCTTTCCGTCGGGCTGATTGTCGGTAATCTGACGGCGGGAGTGCGTTATCAGGCGCGCATTGCCCGCTACCGTGAGCAGCGCACGCGCCATCTCTACGAAATGTCCAAATCCCTCGCCGTAGGCCGTACGCCACTGGATATTGTGCAAACCAGCGAACAATTTATTCGCTCAACCTTTCACGCAAGCAGCCTGATTTTGCTGCCGGATGAGCAGGGAAAACTGAGTCCGTTGACCGCCGCGAGCGGGATGTCCCCATGGGATGAAGCCATCGCCCGCTGGAGCTTTGATAAAGGGCTTCCCGCCGGCGCGGGCACAGATACCCTGCCGGGCGTACCCTATCAAATTCTGCCGCTGCGAAGCGCGCAAAAACAGCTGGGTCTGGTGATTGTCGAACCGACAAACTTGCGCCAGTTAATGATTCCTGAGCAGCAGCGTCTGCTGGAAACCTTCACCCTGCTGGTGGCCAGCGCGCTGGAGCGACTGGCGCTGACGGCAAGTGAAGAGCACGCGCGTCTGGCAAGCGAACGGGAGAGCATACGCAACGCCCTGCTCGCGGCGCTTTCTCATGATTTGCGCACGCCGTTAACGGTGCTATTTGGTCAGTCCGAAATCCTGACCCTGGATCTGGCCAGCGAGAATTCACCCCATGCGCCGCAGGCCAGCGAAATCCGTCAGCACGTGCTGAACACGACGCGCCTGGTCAATAATCTGCTGGATATGGCCCGCATTCAGTCCGGGGGTTTTAACCTGAAAAAAGAGTGGCTGACGCTGGAGGAAGTGGTCGGCAGCGCGCTGAAAATGCTTGAACCCGGATTCGGCGGGCACCCTGTCGCCCTGTCGTTGCCGGAACCGTTAGCGCTGATTCATGTGGACGGACCGCTGTTCGAACGGGTACTGATCAATTTGCTGGAAAACGCACTAAAATATGCCGGACCCCGCGCCCATATCGGACTTAACGCCAGCGTGCACCACCAGGCGCTTGAGCTGGAGGTCTGGGACGACGGACCGGGCATTCCCGCCGGGCAAGAGAAGGCCATCTTTGAGAAATTTGCCCGCGGAAACAAAGAGTCGGCGATTCCTGGCGTTGGACTGGGGCTGGCGATTTGTCAGGCCATTATCGACGTGCATGGGGGCACCATCACGGCCCGTAACCGCCAGGAAGGCGGTGCCTGTTTTTGTGTTACACTGCCGCTGGACACGCCACCCGAACTTGATGAATTACCAGAGGATTTGTGATTAACGTTCTGATCGTTGAAGACGAACTGGCTATCAGCCGCTTTCTGCGCACCGCGCTGGAAGGCGATGGCCTGCGCGTGTATGACGCCGGAACATTACAGCGCGGTTTAATTGAGGCTGCGACCCGCAAGCCAGACCTGGTGATCCTTGATTTAGGTCTTCCCGATGGAGACGGCATTGATTTTATCCGTGAGGTCCGCCAGTGGAGCCAGATGCCAATTATCGTGCTCTCGGCCCGCACCGAAGAGAGCGATAAAATTGCCGCCCTCGATGCTGGCGCGGATGATTACCTCAGTAAGCCCTTCGGCATTGGCGAACTGCAGGCCCGACTGCGCGTGGCGCTCCGTCGGCACAGCGCCACCACGCCGGCCGAACCGGTGTATACCTTTTCTGATGTGCGGGTCGATTTGGCTGCCCGCCGTATCCAGCGTGGTACAGAAGAGATCCACCTGACCCCCATTGAATTCCGTCTGCTGGCCGTTTTGCTCAACAACCATGGCAAAGTCCTTACCCAGCGTCAGCTGCTGAATCAGGTCTGGGGGCCTAATGCCGTTGAACATAGTCATTATTTACGCATATATATGGGCCACCTTCGGCAAAAACTCGAAAACGACCCCGCACGCCCTCTCCATTTATTAACGGAAACCGGTATCGGTTATCGCTTTATGTTGTGAATAGTTATTCAAACTATTCTCCCCTTCGAATTAGAATGTTGCTGATTATTATTTATAAAATAACGCACGGGTTATTCCCATTATATTTTTGGATGCACAAACACAGCATTAAAACACATCTTTAACATTGTTTTCACAAAGCAGCATTTTTCTCCGTGATATTCACTTCTGGCGAATATTTATTTCTGATCAGATCGATTATTGGTGATCATCTTCACAGTTTACCTTCCTTTCCTGGATAAAATGACCGTGCTTTCAATTACTGAAAGGAAAATTAAGCATGGAAAACAATAATCGTTCAATGCCCCATATCAGGCGAACAACGCATATTATGATGTTCGCCCACCGCAACAGCTTTGACTTTCATTTCTTCAACGCCCGTTAGTCCCTCGATCTGGGTGCATTTGCTTGCAGGCTATACTGAAAACGCTTTTTAAACAGTTAATTGCCTGTTAAGACGTGCACTATTTCTCTTTAGATCCTGCCTTTGTCGCAACCGGACGGCATGGATTTAATCCATTAAAAGTCAATTAACTGATTATCTGTCAGCGACCTGATATTGCCTTTTATTCCGGAAATATCGATTTCTTTTAATGAGAAATCGAGGGCCACTTATTATCTAAAATAACGAGTTGAACATGAACAAATTAAAAATTGCTGCCAGCCGTGCGTGTCCGGATTGCTTTACCACTACCCGTGAAATGGTTGAGGTCAGCGCTTCCGATTATATTGACGTTGCAGCCGTTGTGCTTGCCGTGGGCGATATTTTTAATGGCACTATAGAAACCATCGAAGCCACCGGTTTTGGCATCCCCATATTTATCGCCACCCATAAAGAAGAAATTGTTCCCGCGGAGTACTTATCGCGCATCCACGGCGTGTTTGAGTACAACGATAACAGTAACGATTTTTACGGAAGACAACTTGAGGCCGCGGCGCAAAAGTATGAAATGCATTTGCGCCCACCGTTTTTCCGCGCACTGGTCGATTACGTGAATCAGGGAAACAGCGCGTTTGACTGTCCGGGGCATCAGGGCGGGCAGTTTTTCCGTCGCCACCCTGCCGGCAACCAGTTTGTCGACTTCTTTGGTGAGACGCTGTTCCGTTCAGACCTGTGCAATGCTGACGTCGCAATGGGCGATCTGCTCATTCACGAGGGCGCACCTTGTATCGCACAGCAGCATGCGGCAAAAGTCTTTAATGCCGATAAGACCTACTTTGTCCTGAATGGCACATCGTCCTCAAACAAAGTGGTGCTCAACGCCCTGCTCACGCCAGGCGACCTGGTCCTGTTCGATCGTAACAACCACAAATCCAATCATCACGGCGCTTTACTTCAGGCGGGCGCGACGCCCGTTTATCTTGAGACAGCCCGCAACCCCTACGGCTTTATCGGCGGTATTGATGCCCACTGCTTTGAAGAGCGCTACCTGCGCGAACAGGTGGCAGAGGTTGCCCCTGCCCGTGCGAAAGATGTCCGTCCGTTCCGCCTTGCCGTGATTCAGCTGGGTACCTACGACGGCACCATTTACAACGCGCGCCAGGTCGTCGACAAGATAGGTCATCTGTGTGATTACATCCTGTTCGATTCTGCCTGGGTTGGCTATGAGCAGTTTATTCCGATGATGGCGGATTGCTCTCCGCTGCTGCTGGATCTTAACGAGAACGACCCGGGTATTCTGGTCACCCAGTCGGTTCATAAACAACAGGCTGGTTTTTCACAAACATCTCAGATTCATAAAAAAGACCGCCATATCAAGGGGCAACAGCGTTACGTACCGCATAAACGCTTAAATAACGCCTTTATGATGCATGCCTCCACCAGCCCGTTCTATCCGCTTTTTGCCGCACTGGATATCAACGCCCGCATGCATGAGGGCCAAAGCGGACGCAACATGTGGATGGACTGCGTGGTGAACGGGATTGAAGCGCGCAAATTAATTTTGCAAAACTGCCACCATGTGCGCCCGTTTGTGCCGGAAAGCGTCGACGGCAAAGCGTGGGAAAGCTGGCCGACCGCCGACATCTCTTCCGATCTGCGCTTCTTCCATTTTGTGCCTGGCGAAAAGTGGCATGCCTTCGAAGGCTATGCCGAGCATCAGTATTTTATCGATCCGTGCAAACTCCTGCTGACAACGCCCGGCATTAATGCCCGCACCGGCGAGTACGAGGCGTTTGGCGTGCCCGCAACTATCCTCGCGAACTTCCTGCGTGAAAACGGCATTATTCCGGAGAAATGCGACCTCAACTCCATTCTGTTCCTGCTGACCCCGGCGGAAGACATGGGCAAGCTGCAACAGCTTATCGCACAGTTGGTTCGTTTCGAGAAATTGCTGGAAACCGATGCCCCGCTGCGGGAGGTTCTGCCTTCGCTCTACAGACAGCACCCGGAACGCTATGCCGATTACTCTCTGCGCCAGATTTGCCAGGAGATGCACAATCTTTATGCCCGTCATAACGTCAAGCAACTGCAAAAAGAGATGTTCCGCAAAGCGCATTTCCCCCGCGTCATGATGAATCCGCAGGAGGCGAACTTTGCCTATCTGCGCGGAGACGTCGAGCTGGTTTCCCTGCGCGATGCCGAAGGCCGAATTGCCGCCGAGGGCGCGCTTCCTTACCCGCCTGGCGTGCTGTGCGTCGTTCCTGGCGAAGTCTGGGGGGATGCGGTACTGCGCTACTTCATCGCGCTGGAAGAAGGGATCAATCTGCTGCCAGGGTTCGCGCCAGAGCTACAGGGCGTCTACATCGAGGAGTGTGATGGACGTAAACAGGTTCGCTGCTATGTGATTAAACAGCCTGCCGCTCAGCCTGCTCTGCTGAAAGGAGAAAAACTATGAGTAAATCCAATAATAAAATGGGCGTCGTACAGCTCACCATCCTGACGATGGTGAACATGATGGGGTCGGGCATCATCATGCTGCCCACCAAGCTCGCCGAGGTGGGTACCATCTCGATTATCTCCTGGCTGGTCACCGCCGTGGGCTCCATGGCGCTGGCCTGGGCCTTCGCGAAATGTGGCATGTTCAGCCGTAAGTCTGGCGGAATGGGGGGATACGCGGAGTACGCCTTCGGGAAGTCCGGCAACTTTATGGCGAACTATACCTATGGCGTGTCGTTACTGATTGCGAACGTCGCCATAGCCATTTCCGCCGTGGGGTATGGCACCGAGCTGTTCGGCGTCGCCCTGACCCCGGTGCAGATTGGTCTTGCCACTATCGGCGTGCTATGGCTGTGCACCGTGGCTAACTTTGGCGGGGCGCGGATCACCGGTCAAATCAGCAGTATTACCGTCTGGGGGGTCATTATTCCCGTGGTGGGACTGTGCATCATCGGCTGGTTCTGGTTCAGCCCGACACTGTATGCCAACTCATGGAACCCGCATCACGTGCCCTTCTTCACGGCGGTCGGTTCTTCCATTGCCATGACGCTGTGGGCTTTCCTGGGCCTGGAGTCTGCCTGTGCCAACGCCGAAGTGGTGGAGAATCCGGAAAAGAACGTCCCAATCGCGGTCCTGGGCGGTACCCTTGGCGCGGCGGTAATTTATATTATCTCCACCAACGTGATTGCCGGCATTGTGCCAAATATGGATCTGGCTAACTCCACCGCGCCGTTCGGTCTGGCTTTCGCTCAGATGTTTACCCCGGAAGTGGGCAAAGTGATCATGGGGCTGATGGTGATGTCCTGCTGCGGTTCGTTGCTGGGCTGGCAGTTCACTATCGCGCAGGTATTTAAATCGTCGGCGGATGAAGGTTACTTCCCGAAAATTTTCTCCCGCGTGAGTCAGTCAGAGGCGCCGATACAGGGCATGCTGGCGATCGTTATCTTCCAGAGTGGTTTGTCGCTGATGACCATTAGCCCCTCACTGAACAGCCAGTTTAACGTGCTGGTTAACCTGGCGGTGGTGACGAATATCATCCCGTATATCCTGTCGATGGCGGCGCTGGTAATTATACAGAAGGTGGCAAAAGTCGAGCCGCGTAAGGCAAAAGTAGCCAATATCGTGGCGCTGGTCGGTGCCATTTACAGCTTCTACGCCCTTTACTCCTCGGGGCAAGAGGCGATGCTTTACGGCGCGATGGTGACCTTTATGGGCTGGACGCTGTATGGTCTGGTCTCACCGCGGTTCGAACTGAAGAACAAACACGGTTAAACTCAACGCAAAACGGCAACCCTGGGGTTGCCGTTTGACTGTGTTCGCCTTCGCTTAGGCGTTCTTCAGGACTTCACTGACAATTTCTACCGCTTCTTTTTCAATCAGCTTACGGTGTTCGTCACCGAGGAAGCTTTCACAGTAGATTTTGTAGGCGTCTTCCGTGCCGGATGGACGTGCGGCAAACCAGCCGTTTTCCGTCATCACTTTCAGGCCACCAATAGAAGCGCCGTTACCCGGCGCGGCGGTCAGACGTGCCGTGATAGGATCGCCCGCCAGCGTATTGGCACTCACCATCTCCGGAGAGAGCTTAGACAGCGCGGCTTTTTGCGCGGTGGTCGCTCCTGCCTGAATACGGTTGTAGCTTGGTGCGCCAAAGCGAGCGGCCAGCTCGTTGTAGTGCTCCTGCGGGTTTTTACCGGTGACCGCGGTGATCTCCGCCGCCAGCAGGCACATGATAATGCCGTCTTTATCGGTGGACCATGGGGTACCGTCGAAACGCAGGAACGATGCCCCGGCGCTCTCTTCACCACCAAAGCCGAAGCTGCCGTCATGCAGACCGTCAACAAACCATTTAAAGCCCACCGGTACCTCGACCAGTTTACGGCCCAGGTCGTTCACCACGCGATCGATCATGGCAGACGAAACCAGCGTTTTCCCGACGGCGACCTCTTTGCCCCACTGCGGACGATGCTGGAACAGATAGTTGATCGCCACCGCCAGGTAGTGGTTTGGATTCATCAGGCCCGCAGGGGTGACGATGCCGTGACGGTCGTAATCCGGGTCGTTGGCGAACGCCAGATCGAATTTATCACGCAGCGCCAGAAGACCCGCCATCGCACACTCGGAGGAGCAATCCATACGGATCGCGCCATCTTTATCCAGGTGCATAAAGCGGAAGGTCTGATCGACCTGATCGTTCACAATGGTCAGATCCAGCTTGTAGAATTCAGCAATCCGCTTCCAGTATTCGATGCCCGACCCGCCCAGCGGATCGACGCCGAGCTTCAGGCCCGCTTTCTGAATCGCGGCGATATCCACGATCTCGGCCAGGCCTTCAATAAATGGCTGAACCAGATCGCGCTCGGTCACATGACCGGACGCCATTGCCGCATCCAGAGAAATACGGTTAACGCCTTTCAGGCCATCCGCTAACAGGGCATTGGCACGGTCTTCAACCACTTTAGTCACGTTGGTATCAGCCGGGCCGCCGTTCGGCGGATTGTATTTAATCCCACCGTCTTCCGGCGGGTTGTGCGATGGCGTGATCACAATGCCGTCGGCCTGAGCGCCACCCTTTTTGTTATGTTCCAGAATGGCGTTCGACACGGCCGGGGTCGGCGTATAACCGTTTTTTTCCTGAATGATGACATCCACACCGTTTGCCGCCAGCACTTCCAGCACGGAGATAAATGCCGGTTCGGATAAGGCATGCGTGTCTTTACCCACAAAGCATGGCCCGGTGATGCCATTTTTGGCGCGCTCTTCCGCGATGGCCTGAGCAATGGCCAGAATATGCGGTTCGTTAAAGCTATGGCGAGCCGCGCTACCACGGTGGCCAGACGTACCAAACTTCACTGCGTGTTCTGCGTTGCCCACTTCCGGCTCTAATACATAGTACTGAGAGGTCAGTTGAGCGACGTTAATCAAATCGCTTTGTTGTGCAGGTTGACCTGCACGATCGTGATTTGCCATTGCCGGGTCCTTCTTTTGCAAGGGTTAGATTGTACCGCAAACCTTTTCAATCAATTCCGCCGGGAACTGCATTGCCTGCATGATGTGTTCGATCATGCTGCATTTGCGTCCGGTATTGGTATTGGTGATCACCCAGTACGGTGTGTCCGGGACGTGTTTGGGTTTAGTTTGATTACCGTTTTGCAGCAGCGTCTGCTCATCGGCCGCAAAATAAACGCGGGTACGACCGTGCAGAGACTCTGTCGCTTCTGCAAACGCTTTGTTATCGAGTGAATACAGTGTAGTCAGCACCAGCATAAATCGGTTAACCGCCTTTTTCTGATCGGCATATTCGTCAGAAAGCAGCATTTCGCGCACGGCGCGGACCTTATCTTTAACCGGGGCGACCGTTTTTGCTTCCGCGACAGCCTGAGGCTGACGAATCTCTTTGGAAACCGGAGTTGCGGGCTGTGAGGCGGCGGAAAATTTCAGCATGCGCCGTAAAATGTCGGACGCGCTCTCGCCAATATGTCGCGTGTGGCTGGCAATATACTGATAAAGCTCATCATCAACTTCGATTGTTTTCATCTTAATCCAGTGCAATATCTTATCTGAATACAAGTCGTTGGGATTATAGGTTCAAATCCCAACCGCGGATAGGGTCAAGCCAGGATGGCGGCAAAAGTCAGATTAAACTGGATCCTTGCAGCCGGGCGGCAGAATGGTCAACATAATACCCTAACCTGACACCCGTAAAAAAAGAACTTTGCCATGAAATTGAATAGCCGAGCGCAATCTGCACAATCGCCGAACAATAATTCCCCCATCGTACTGGTTCACGGCCTGTTTGGCAGCCTGGATAACCTGGGCGTGCTGGCACGCGATCTGGTGAAGGATCGCGACATCCTGCAGGTGGATATGCGCAACCATGGCCTTTCCGGACGTAGCAACGACATGACCTACGCGGCGATGGCGGAAGATTTGCGGGAGACACTTGATGCTAACAACATTGAGAAAGCCACGCTGATTGGCCACTCAATGGGCGGCAAAGCGGTGATGGCGCTGACCGCACTCGCTCCGGCGCGAGTCGATCAACTGGTGGTGATTGATGTTGCGCCGGTAGATTACGACGTGCGTCGCCACGATGAGATCTTCGCCGCGATTAATGCCGTTACGCAAGCCGGTGTCACCACGCGCCAGCAGGCTGCGACGGTGATGCGCGAGCACCTTGCAGAAGAAGGCGTGGTGCAGTTTTTGTTAAAATCCTTCGTCGACGGCTCGTGGCGGTTTAACGTGCCGGTATTGTGGGATCAATATCCCCACATCGTGGGCTGGCAGCCGGTTCCCGCCTGGCAGCACCCTACCCTGTTTATCCGCGGGGGCAACTCGCCTTACGTCACCGACGCCTATCGCGACGCGCTACTGGCGCAATTTCCACAGGCCCGAGCCCATGTGATTGCCGGTGCCGGTCACTGGGTGCACGCAGAAAAACCCGACGCGGTGCTGCGGGCTATCCGCCGCTACCTGGGTGAGAACGACATTTGATTAAAAAGCCAGCGACTGGATGCCTGAGCGCCGCCAGTCGTTGGCGTGTGGGTAGCGGTGATGTATGATGTCGCGCTCATCGCCCCGGCAATAGCAGGGCTGCCTGTTTTCCCCCGAAGTCTCTGAATCATGGCCAAAGAACAAACGGACCGTACGACATTAGATCTGTTCGCAACTGAACGTCGACCGGGACGCCCAAAAACAAATCCGCTGTCGCGTGATGAACAGCTGCGTATCAATAAACGCAATCAGCTCAAACGCGATAAAAGTCGCGGGCTTAAACGCGTCGAGTTAAAACTCAATGCGGATGCGGTGGACGCGCTGAATGAGCTGGCCGACGCCCGAGATATCAGCCGCAGCGAGCTGATCGAAGCGCTGTTGCTTGAACAACTTCAGGCCCTGCACAACACCAGGTGAAAGTCTGAAAATCTGCGCATTTTCACCAATCATGTAGCACAGAGTGCAGTCCGGCATGATAGCTGTTTCCGCTACCTTACCTGTTCTGCTATGATTGCCCTTATCCGTGGACAATTTGCGCCACCATACCATTAAGTTTCAAGAGGTTATTTTACTCATGGCAATCATCGGCATTTTTTTCGGCAGCGATACCGGTAATACCGAAAACATCGCAAAAAACATTCAGAAACAGCTTGGTAAAGACGTTGCCGACGTGCATGACATTGCTAAAAGCAGCAAAGAGGATCTCGAGGGTTACGATATCCTGCTGCTGGGCATTCCAACCTGGTATTACGGCGAAGCGCAGTGCGACTGGGACGACTTCTTCCCTACATTAGAAGAAGTCGACTTCAACGGTAAGCTGGTTGCGCTGTTTGGCTGCGGCGACCAGGAAGATTATGCAGAGTATTTCTGCGATGCGCTGGGCACCATCCGTGACATCATCGAGCCGCGCGGTGCCGCGATTGTGGGTCACTGGCCAACAGCGGGTTATCACTTCGAAGCCTCTAAAGGCCTGGCGGATGACGACCACTTTGTCGGCCTGGCCATCGATGAAGATCGCCAGCCTGAACTCACCGCAGAACGCGTCACGCAGTGGGTAAAACAGATTCGTGATGAACTGAACCTCGACGACATTCTGAATGCCTGATTGATCATACGGCGCAGCTTTCAGGCTGCGTCGCATTGATAGGTAATTCCAATTAAAATAATTGCTACAAATTTTTAACTTTTGCTTTCAGACCTGTACAATAACCCAGGTTAAAGTGGACGCATTCGCCCAACTTTGTTGGCGGTACCACGTTTTTATAAGCATACTTTGCTTGAGACTTGCAGTTTTCATTTACCCATGGCAGTTCTATAATGAGACGCATTATCCCAAGTGCATTTTCTGTCACTTCTTCGTTTGAAGTGAATCGTTTAGCAACAGGACAGATTCCGCATGACTGACAACAATACCGCATTAAAGAAAGCTGGCCTGAAAGTTACGCTTCCTCGTTTAAAAATCCTGGAAGTTCTGCAAGGGCCAGACAATCATCATGTCAGTGCGGAAGACTTATACAAGCGCCTGATTGACATGGGTGAAGAGATTGGGCTGGCGACCGTATACCGTGTTTTGAACCAGTTTGATGACGCCGGCATTGTCACCCGCCACAATTTCGAAGGCGGCAAATCCGTTTTTGAACTGACACAGCAGCATCACCACGACCACCTGATTTGCCTGGATTGCGGCAAAGTGATCGAATTTAGCGATGATTCCATTGAAGCGCGTCAGCGTGAGATTGCCACGCGTCATGGCATCCGTCTCACCAACCACAGCCTGTACCTTTACGGTCACTGTGCTGAGGGTGATTGCCGCGAAAACGAACATGCGCACGACACCAAATAAGGTGTTTTGACAGAGTGTAAGCCAGCCGACAGGTTGGCTTTTTTTATGCCTGACGTTAAGCAAAAAAAGCCCGGTGACGCTGCCTTAACCGGGCCTGCAGAGGTTTGCTCCCACAGGCAGGTCAGCGCAACGTCACCGGGCGTTCAGGTCGTTTATCAGTGGCTATTGTTGCTGCGGATCTCCTGCCAAATCTTATCGCAGCGTGTGGCCACTTCCTGATCGTTACCCGTTTTACGCGCCTGAATGCAGGCCTGATAATCCATTACCCGTACATTTTCCTGCGTGGCGAACTGCTCATGCGTCTTCTCTTTCTTAAGCACATTGAGCACGCTCTGACAGGCTTCTATTTTTTCAGGCGACCCTTCGGCCGTATTAATGCAGGCGCTATAGGCCTCTTTGAGACGTGAATCCTCTTTTGGGGCCGGCTGCTGCACGCAGGCGGTCAACGCTGTAGCCATCATGGCAATCAGGACGATTTTTTTCATCATAACAGTCTCCCGTCCAGCGGGCGTTACCCGCTGGTCCGTTTATCAGAAAATAGTGAATGGGGCGATAACCATGAACTTCACGTCGCGCTCGTCCTGGAAAATGTTGCCGTAACCGCCCGCATAGCTAGGAATGTCGGAGTGGTTGTCGTACTGGGTGAAGTGCAGTTTAAACATCGTGCCTTTGGCGCGTCCCTCCTGCAGGGTATAAATAGCGTCCAGGCTGTAGGAAGACTCTTTCAGGCGGTAGTTAGGATCGTAGTACGCATCCGGGGTCGCCATATCTGCAGGCTTCGCGTCCCATGCGTAGGCATAGGATGCACCGACTGCCCAGCCTGGCAGATTCCAGTTTTTCAGATCGTACATTGCACCGAAGAAGAGGGCTTTTTCGCCATCGGCGTTAAAGTCAGAGCGGTTATCCCACCAGATATCGAGACGACCATTTGACGAGGCGTAGGTTGGGGTCATACGTTGCAGGAAGTAGCCCTGCTGCCCTTCCGCTTTGACCATCGTGCCTTCAAGACGCAGATCGACCTGACCGATTTTATAACCGAAGGTTAATGCCTGCAGCCATGCGGTTCCGTCATAAATATCGTTGACGCTGCCGTTGCTGGCTTTATCACGGGTGCCGTAGAACTGATAAGAGGTCGTCAACGGGCCGCCCACGATATCAAATTTGTAGCTTGCCTTGGCAAAGTACTGGTCGATATAGCCTTCGGCCTGACCAAAGGCGGCCTCAAGCACCAGATCGTTTTTGAAATCGTACTTCGCGCCCAGCGAGTGGAGATATTCCACTTTGGTCTTTTTGTCATTCTGATAGAACTTGTCCATCTCAATGTGCCACGGCGCTTTGTATTCGTTGGTCCACATATAGGAGAAGCTCAACGCACCGGCATCGCCGTAGTCAAAATTCGCGCCCGCTTCGGCACCCTGATAGGTGCCCGGCATAAAGCTCCAGTGCGGCGCTAACAGCGTTTGCCCCGTCGGCTGAATATAGCCTCCACGCGCCCAAACCGGACCGTATTTAAATTTCGCGGCGGCTTTATACAGGCTGACACCGCTCTTATCGCCAGACCAGTCCTCTTTATAGGCTTTATTACTGGAGGAGAAAGCGATTTCATTCGGGTGCCCGCTGTCGCCATTTTCGGCCATTTCAATGGCCGTAAAGGCAGCAATATCCAGGCCAAACATATCCGCCGCATAACCCGACTGGAAATCAAGGTTGGCGTTCCAGGTGGAGTGCGCGAGGTTTGTTTTGTATTTGTCTTCGGTGACATCTTTACGGTCACGTTCACGTTGCCAGTAATAAATGCCGCCCGTGAGCGTTGAATCGTCGATAAATCCTGCTGCATGAGCCTGGGGAGAGATGATGGAGCCCGACACTGCTGTGACACAGGCAATAGCCAGCGCCAGCGCACTACGTTTGCCACTGAACGTACGCATATAATGTTCCTCTTTGACATATAAATTGCTGTTACCAAAGGAAAACAGCGAAAAAAATAAAATTAAAAAGTAGCGTTGAGAAAAACCTCGCTGACTACAGTGAACAGACTATTTTTCGCGACGCGAATTATCAATAGATTTCTGTAACGGGAATGTGAAAATATGAGCAACTGCACATATTCTATTTCCTTCTGTTACATTTCAGCGAATGGGGAGAAAATGAGGAAAAGTGAAAAATAATTGTTGTTTTCCATGCAGATGTAATCGGTTTCATTGCTTTGATATTTATCAAACAAATTAAAGCCCATTAATACATTCAGAAAATTAATTGTTAACGCTGTACAATTAATTCGCTCCACAAACAAAATATTTCACACCGCGACAGACCTGACGATCCGCTATTGATTCTGTGACAACGATCCTTTTTCACGCACAAAAACCCCTTTCTTTCGATGGTTATTATTGACTAATGACCCGAGCCAATTTATTTAAGGCTCAGTTATACGTATAAGTTGAGAGAAATATGAAGAAAAGGGTTACACAGCGGGACGTTGCAAACCTTGTCGGCGTGTCGCAGGCGGTGGTGTCGGTCGTGCTGAACAAAGGGAGTCATGCGTACCCTCAGGAGACGGTCGACCGCGTCGAAGCGGCTGCATTACAGCTGGGTTATGTTCCCAACCGTTTTGCTCAGGCGCTTAAAACCAATAAAACGCTCTCCGTGGCCTGCATTATTCCGGATATCGCTAACCCTTTTTATGCCTCACTGATACGCGGCGTACAGTCCGTGATGGATAAACATCACTACGATGTGGTCGTCGCCAGCACGGATGGTCTTCGGGAACGAGAGTTGCATTTTTTGCGCTGGGCCGCGCAGGGCCGGGTAGACGCGGTGATCGGCACCTTTTTTAACGCCGGAATGGCGGATTTCGAACCTTATTTACAGGCCGGGATACCGATTGTGCGCATAGAAGCCGGGGAGAAAAAAAACGGTCCTTTACCCCTCCACACCCTTTTTATTGATAACGTCGCCGCCGCCCGGGAAGCTGTCGACTACCTGTTGCGTAAAGGCCATAAGAATATCTGGTTGATCGCCGGCACTGGCGGGCCGCAATCTGCCAGAGCACAGGGGTATCAGCAGGCCATGGAGCAAGCAGGCCTGCCGCCGCGCATTCTTACACGTCCTGATTTTACGGAGCAAAGTGGCTACCAGATGGCAATTCAGCTTTTCAGCCAACCGGCGCGCCCGGACGCGCTCTTTGCGGCTAACGATTTAATGGCCATCGGCGTGATGCGGGCGGCCAGAGAAAAAGGGATAGCTATACCCGGCCAGCTTGCGGTGATTGGTTTTGATGATATTCCCGCCTCCGCGTTAGTGACCCCTTCCCTGACCACCCTGGCGCAGTTTCCGGAACAACTGGGCCAGCGGGCGGGGGCTATCCTGATGGCCCCGGACGCTGGCGCCGCCTCCAGCCAGGGTAGCTCGACGGCCATGCCCTGGCGTTTGATCGCAAGAGAATCGGCCTGACGGCCAACAAAACGAAAAGGAACGTGTAGATGGAATTACCTTCTGATTATGAGTCCCGGGTTTACGCAGGCGTGTTGGGAAAATTAATCGGCGTCTATTTAGGCCGCCCCTTTGAAGGCTGGACCTATCAAAAAATCATGCAGGAGCTGGGTCCAGTACAGTATTACGTTCATGAGAAATTCAACCGCCCCCTGGTCATTACTGATGATGATGTCGCAGGGACGTTTACCTTTATTCGCGCGCTGGAAGATTATGCCCTGCCCCCGGATCTGACGTCGGAGCAGATAGGACACTGCTGGCTGAATTACATTATCGATAAACGTACCATCCTCTGGTGGGGGGGCAATGGTAACTCCACTGAACACACCGCATGGCTGAACCTCAAAAAAGGTATTCCAGCCCCGCTGAGCGGGGCAATCGAAACCAACGGTAAAACCATTGCGGAGCAAATCGGCGCGCAAATTTTTATTGATAGCTGGGCATTAGTGGCGCCAGGGCAACCTCAGCTTGCGGCGACGCTGGCAAAAAAAGCCGCCAGCGTGAGCCATGATGGGGAATCCGTCCATGCCGCGATGCTCTGGGCGGCAATGGAATCTCAGGCTTTTGTGTGTCAGGACATCGATAAGCTGCTTGAGTGTGGATTATCCGTCATTCCCGAAAACTCAGCTATCGCCCGGCTGGTCGCCGACGTCCGTCGCTGGCGGTATGAAGACAACGACTGGCAGGTCACGCGGGAAAAAATCGAAGAGCACTATGGATACCATAAATATCCCAGCAACTGTCATGTGATCCCAAACCATGCGCTGATGATTATGGCCATTCTGTATGCGCCTGATAATTTCCAGCAGGCGCAGTGCATTGTTAACACGTCTGGCTGGGATACCGACTGTAATGCCGGAAACGTCGGGTGCCTGTCCGGCATCATGCTGGGGCTAAAGGGCATTGACGAGGGGCCAGACTGGCGCGGCCCGCTGGCGGACAGGATGCTGATCTCCTCGGCAGACGGCGGATTCTCTATTAACAACGCCGTTCGCATCACCGATTATCTGGTTGGACTGGGGCATCAAATTGCCGGTCAGCCTCGTCCTGAGCCAAAAAAAGCAGGTGCGCAGTATCACTTCTCGCTGCCGGGGAGCGTGCAGGGTTTTCGCTGGCTGAATGAGACAAACGCCGCACCGGTAGAGGTGGGCAACGAGGCGCACGATGGCCGACAGATGCTGAGCCTCCGCTATCGCGCTCTGGCCCCGGGACTTCATGCCAGCGTCACGACACAGACTTTCACGCCCCCCGAAATTGTCGACATGCGCAGTTACGACCTTATGGCAACGCCGTTGATCTATCCAGGTCAACGGCTACAGGCCGATGTTATTGCTCCAGCCAGCAACACCGCGTCGCTTAACGTTCAGCTCTGCTACCGGGTTTATGATGAAAATAACTGCCTCACGCCGTGCTATGGCGAGGCCCGGACACTCTTACCGGGCGATACGGCCACGCTCTCGCTGGTGATACCCGACTGCAAAGGCCAGCCCATTGGAGAGGTCGGCGTCACGCTCAGCAGCCACGCGCCCTTTGCCTGTGGGCAGCTCCTTATCGACAGTATGCGCTGGGATGGCGCGCCAGAACTGACGCTGCGTAAGCCCAACGGAGAGAACAATTTCTGGTGGCGGGCGTGGGTAAACGGAGTGGATCTCTTCTCCCGACACTACCCAGCCAGTTTTCGCATCTCAAAAGAGTATGAGGAAGGCCTCATTATTCACGGCACCCGCCAGTGGACCGACTACCGCGTGCAAAGTGAAATCACCTTACATTTGGGCGACTACGGCGGTCTGGCTTTCCGGGTTCAGGGAATGAGGCGCTACTACACGGTACGTATTCTGCGTGACGGACATGTCCAGCTCATCCGCGTGCGCGACGAGACCACCCGCGTTCTGGCCGAGGCGGCCATACAGGATGTATTTGAAAGACCGGTAGCGTTTGATATTACCGTCAAGGGCCATCGTATTGCTGCAACCGTAGACGGAATAAGGCTCTGCGTGGAGGACAAGGAACCTGAGGCATTCTCTGATGGCGGCGTGGGGTTACTCATTTGTGCCGGGGCGTTATCCACGGATGCTATCCATATCGACGGAGGCTGTAAGGAACAGGATTTAATGACAAGGAGTTTTAAATGAAACCATCTACAACAGTACTGCTCTCGTTATTCACCGCCGTGGCGCTGCTAACAGGATGTAAACAGGACGAAGAACAGCAGGTCACCATCGAATTTATGCACTCGGCCGTTGAGCAAGAGCGCCAGACGGTGATTAGCCAGTTGATTGACCGCTTTCAAAAAGAGAATCCGTCAATCACCGTTAAGCAGGTCCCGGTGGAAGAAGATGCTTATAACACTAAAATCATCACGCTTGCCCGTTCAGGATCGCTGCCGGACGTTGTCGAAGTGAGCCATGACTACGCCAAAGTGATGGATAAAGAGCAGTTAATCGACCATGACGCGGTAAAAACGCTGATTAATACGCTGGGTGAGGATGCCTTTTATGACGGCGTGCTGCGCGTGGTACGCACTGAAGACGGAACGGGCTATACCGGGGTGCCCGTTAGCGCCTGGCTTCAGGGGATCTGGTATCGCAAATCGGTTCTGGCGAATGCCGGGATTGAAGAACCGAAAAATTGGGCACAGTTACTGGATGCCGCACGCAGGCTGACCCATGCCCGGGATAAAAAATATGGCATCGCGTTGCCGACGGCGGAAAGCGTGATGAGCGAACAAACGTTTTCGCAGTTCGCCCTGTCAAATAACGCCAACGTCTTTAACGCAGAGGGCAACGTCACCGTCAACTCGCCGGAGATGCTCGCCTCGCTGAACTATTACCGTGAGCTGGCCCGCTGCACCATGCCGGGTTCAAATAACGTTATGGAAATTAAAGATGCCTTTATGAATGGCACCGCACCGATGGCTGTCTATTCAACCTATATCCTGCCGGCCATTCAACAGGAGGGCACGCTGGCGGATCTGGGTTTTGTTGTTCCGACTGAAAAAACGCCCGCGGTATTTGGGGTCATTACCTCATTAACGATGACGATTGGTCAAACGGCGCGAGAGAACGAGGCGTCCCGGAAATTTGTCGCCTTTATGGAACAGGCGCAGAACGCCGCAGAGTGGGTCTTAATGTCGCCGGGCGCCGTGCTGCCGGTCACAAAAGCCGTCGCTGAAAACCCGGCTTTTAAAGACAGCCCGGCGATAAAGGTCTTTGGCACCCTGCCCGCGCAGTTAATCGCTCAGTACCCGAACATGCAGGTCTTTGGATCGGTGGGCGAAAAGAACTTTACCCGAATGGGTGATATTACCGGATCGGCGATCCTGGGTGAGATGGTAAATCAGGTGACGGTGGGTAATAAAGAGGCAGCGCCGGTGCTGGAACGCAGTCAGCAACGCATACAGGAGCTCATACAACAGCATTAAAAAAAACGCCGCGCAATGCGGCGTTTACATTACTGCTGGCAACTTATTCGCCGGCTTTAGCCCAGGTATCACGTAAACCGACAGTGCGGTTAAACACCGGTTTTTCCGCCGTTGCATAGCGGCTGTCGAGACAGAAGTACCCTTCACGCTCGAACTGGAACGCTTTGCCTGCTTCTGCGGCTTTCAGCGAAGGCTCTGCGAAGCCCTGCTTAATCACCAGTGATTCCGGGTTCATCACCGACAGGAAGTCTTCTGCAGCGCCTGGATTAGGTACGCTGAACAGACGATCGTACAGACGAATTTCAACAGGCAGCGCGTGCGCAGCGCTCACCCAGTGGATCACGCCCTTCACTTTACGACCATCGGCCGGATCTTTGCTCAGCGTTTCAGCATCATAGGTGCAGAAGATGGTTGTAATGGTGCCGTCGGCATCCTTTTCAACACGTTCCGCTTTGATCACGTACGCGTTACGCAGACGGACTTCTTTGCCCATGACCAGACGCTTGTACTGTTTGTTGGCTTCTTCGCGGAAGTCAGCACGATCGATCCAGATCTCACCGCTGAACGGCACGTCACGGCTGCCCATCTCCGGTTTGGACGGATGGTTAGGCATGGTAACGCGTTCGCTTTCACCCTGCGGGTAGTTTTCGATAACCAGCTTAACCGGATCGATCACTGCCATCGCACGCGGGGCGTTTTCGTTCAGATCTTCACGAATACAGGATTCCAGAGAGGCCATCTCAATGGTGTTGTCCTGCTTGGTCACGCCAATGCGCTTACAGAATTCACGGATAGCCGCCGCCGTATAGCCACGACGACGCAGACCGGAAATGGTCGGCATACGCGGGTCATCCCAGCCTTCTACGTGCTTGTCCGTCACCAGCAGATTCAGCTTACGCTTGGACATCACGGTGTATTCCAGATTCAGACGAGAGAATTCGTACTGACGCGGATGCACAGGGATCGTGATGTTATCCAGAACCCAGTCGTACAGACGGCGGTTATCCTGGAACTCAAGGGTACACAGTGAATGGGTAATGCCTTCCAGCGCATCGCTGATGCAGTGGGTGAAGTCGTACATCGGGTAGATGCACCACTTGTTGCCGGTCTGATGGTGTTCAGCGAACTTTATACGGTACAGCACCGGATCGCGCATGACGATGAACGGTGAGGCCATGTCGATTTTAGCACGCAGGCAGGCTTTACCTTCCTCGAAGCCGCCCGCACGCATTTTTTCAAACAGTGCCAGGTTCTCTTCTACGCTGCGATCGCGGTACGGGCTGTTTTTACCCGGTGCGGTCAGCGTGCCGCGGTATTCGCGGATCTCTTCTGCAGACAGCTCGTCGACATACGCCAGACCTTTATTGATAAGCTCAACCGCATAGGCAAACAGCTGATCGAAGTAATCAGAGGAGTAGCAGATGTCGCCAGACCAGTTGAAGCCCAGCCATTGCACGTCGTGCTTGATGGATTCTACGTATTCGATGTCTTCTTTTGCTGGATTGGTGTCATCGAAACGCAGGTTGCACTGCCCCTGATAGTCTTGCGCGATACCAAAATTGAGGCAGATGGATTTCGCGTGACCAATGTGCAGGTAGCCGTTTGGCTCCGGCGGGAAACGGGTATGAACTGTGGTGTGCTTACCACTGGCCAGATCTTCATCGATGATCTGACGAATAAAGTTACTCGGGCGGGCTTCAGCCTCACTCATCGTGGATTCCTCAAGGCGTAAATAACGTATAACGGCATATGATCTTATAAGCCGGACGCAGTGACAACCCTTAAAACGTCCCTGAGGTAAATAATGGGGATATTTGCTGCAAAAAAAAGCGGCGGAGAATTATCCCCGCCGCTGAAGGCATGACTCTACTCAGGAGCGATTACTTGCCTTTAATCTCGTACAGTGGCGTCTGGCCCGCAACGACCTGACCTTTCGCCTGCATGACCAGGCCGCTGAAGTCGTCGATGTTGCTGCAAACGACCGGGCTAATCATGGAGCGCGCATTGGCGTTCAGGAAGTCCAGATCCATTTCGAGGACCGGCTGGCCTGCCACCACTTCAGCGCCCTCTTCCACCAGACGGGTAAAGCCTTTGCCGCCAAGCGCAACAGTATCGATACCCATGTGGACAACGATTTCCGCGCCCTTTTCCGTTTCCAGACAGAATGCGTGGTTGGTGTTGAAGATTTTCACAATGGTACCGGCTGCCGGGGAGACAACGGTTTTTTCCGTTGGTTTCACCGCCACACCGTCGCCAACCGCTTTACTGGCGAAGGCTTCATCTGGCACTTGTTCAAGCGCAACAATCTCGCCGGTCACAGGGGAAACCAGTGAAGCAATGGTGATTGCGTTAGGCACGGCCTGAGGTTTCACAACCGGAGCCGCCGCTGCCGGTGCGCTATCCGCCGACACCGCCGCAACCGGACCACGTGCAACGACTTTTTTCATTTCGTCGCCGATGGATTCCGCTTTTGCACCCACAATGACCTGAATGGTCTGTTTGTTCAGTTTCACCACGCCGGAAGCGCCCAGGCGCTTACACATGGCATCGCTGACGCGGCCAGAATCTGCCACCGTCAGACGCAGACGGGTAATACAGGCGTCAATCGCTTTCAGGTTATCGGTACCGCCCACTGCCGCGATGTAATTCGTCGCCAGCTGGGTTAAGCCTTCTTCCGTATTGCTGTTTGCTTCTTCGCTAACGATCTCATCGTCTTTATCTTCACGACCTGGGGTTTTCAGGTTGAACATGCGGATGACCGCAGAGAACAGAACGAAGTAAATGGCGAAGAAGACCAGACCCATTACCACCAGCATCCAGACGTTTTTACTTGCCGCTGGCAGGTTGTACATCAGAACGTAGTCAATGGCGCCCGCAGAGAACGAGAAGCCAGCGTGGATGCCCAGCAGCGTGGCGACATACAGGCTGATACCGGTCAACACCGCGTGCAGCAGATACAGCAGCGGAGCCAGGAACATGAACAGGAATTCCAGCGGCTCGGTAACACCGGTCAGGAAGGCCGTGATCGCGACGGACAGCAGCATACCGCCCACCATTGGGCGACGTGCTTTTGGCGCAGCAAAGTACATCGCCAGCGCCGCACCAGGCAGACCAAACATCATGATTGGGAAGAAGCCTGACATGAACATACCCGCAGTGCCGTCACCCGCGTAGAAGCGGTTGATGTCACCGTGGAAGACGGCGCCGGCTGCGTTGGTGAATTCGCCAATCTGGAACCAGGCAATGGTATTCAGAACCTGATGCAGACCCGTTGGGATCAGCAGACGGTTAATGAAGCCAAAGATGCCTGAACCCAGTGCTCCCGCAGACACGATCCATTCGCCGCCTGCATGGATAGCATGCTGAACCGGCGGCCAGACGTAGCCAAAAATCGCCGCCAGAATTAAACAGAAGAAGCCTGTCGCAATCGGCACAAAGCGTTTGCCACCGAAGAAGCTCAGGAAATCAGGCAGTTTGATACCGGACCAACGGTTGTAGACAGCACCACCAACCAGACCGGTGATGATACCGGCCAGCACACCCATGTTGATTTCCGGATTAATGGTGACCATCGCTTTGGTCAGGATAAAGTAACCTACGGCACCCGCTAACGCTGCCGCACCTGCGCTGTCTTTCGACCAGCTGGAGGCCACACCGATGGCAAAGATCAGCGCCAGGTTATCAAAGATTGCGCCACCCGCTTGCGCGATAAACGGCACATTAAGAAGATCGGGCTGCCCAAATCGCAGCAACAGCGCTGCCACCGGCAGTACAGCGATAGGGAGCTGCAAGGCCCGCCCTAGTCGCTGGAAAAAACCTAAAATATTCATCTTATTCCCCCTATGAGACCCCGTTTAAGGCACGTTCTCAGCTGCGTTTTTATAGTGTTACAACTTATCAATTCAGTGGATGATTCACTGGCATTGTGAGTGTGTGAAAAATTAATTCGTATCGCAAATTAAACACGTATTTTTTGTGAGTTTTGTCACCAAATATCGTTATTAACCCTCCTCCGGACTGGCTAAGAGCGAAAACTTATTTTATCATTCAAAAAATCAAGACGGATTGACCCTGATTCCCGTGATCCAGGTTACGCTTAATTCAGTTTCAGGCACGCTATCCGCCCCCTTTTTTACGTTAACTTAGAGGTGAACAATGAGACTGATTCCCCTGGCAACAGCTGAACAGGTCGGTAAATGGGCCGCACGTCATATCGTTAACCGCATCAATGCGTTCAAGCCAACCGCCGATCGTCCTTTCGTTCTGGGTCTTCCAACCGGCGGCACGCCGCTGACCGCCTATAAGGCACTGGTTGAAATGCATAAAGCGGGCCAGGTTAGCTTTAAGCATGTTGTTACGTTCAACATGGATGAATATGTCGGCCTGCCAAAGGAACATCCGGAAAGCTACCATAGCTTTATGCACCGTAATTTCTTTGATCACGTTGATATTCAACCTGAAAATATTAACTTGCTGAATGGAAATGCGCCTGATATTGACGCAGAATGCCGTCAGTACGAAGAAAAAATCCGTTCTTACGGCAAAATTAATCTCTTTATGGGCGGCGTCGGTAACGATGGTCACATCGCCTTTAACGAACCGGCGTCTTCTCTGGCGTCCCGTACGCGTATTAAAACGCTGACCCATGACACCCGCGTGGCAAACTCCCGCTTCTTTGATGGTGATGTTAATCAGGTGCCAAAATACGCGCTGACCGTGGGCGTCGGCACGCTGCTGGATGCGGAAGAAGTGATGATTCTGGTGCTGGGCAATGTGAAAGCCCTGGCGTTGCAGGCAGCGGTTGAAGGCAACGTGAACCACATGTGGACCATCAGCTGCCTGCAGCTGCATCCGAAAGCCGTTGTCGTCTGCGACGAGCCGTCCACTATGGAACTGAAAGTTAAAACGCTGAAATACTTCAACGAGTTAGAAGCAGAAAATATTAAAGGTCTGTAAGTAAATAGCCGCCTCTTCCCGAAGAGGCGGACGATTTTTAAACCGGGGGTCGTTATGTATGCATTAACCCACGGTCGGATTTATACCGGCCATGAAATTCTGGATGACCACGCGATTGTTATCGCTGATGGCCTGATTGAACGAGTTTGTCCGCTGGCAGAACTGCCGTCGGGAATTGAGCAGCGCTCACTCAATGGAGCCATCATCTCCCCCGGTTTTATCGACGTTCAGCTTAACGGCTGTGGCGGCGTGCAGTTCAATGACACCGCAGAGGCGGTCACCGTAGAAACGCTGGAAATCATGCAAAAAGCCAACGAGAAATCGGGCTGCACCAGCTATCTGCCTACGCTTATCACCACCAGCGACGACCTGATGAAGCAAGGCGTGCGGGTGATGCGCGACTATCTGGCAAAACATCCGCATCAGGCGCTGGGTCTGCACCTTGAAGGGCCATGGCTCAACATCGTCAAGAAAGGCACCCACAATCCTGACTTCGTGCGCAAGCCTGATGCCGAACTGGTTGATTTCCTCTGTGCTAACGCCGATGTGATCACCAAAGTGACCCTGGCACCGGAAATGGTTGCGCCCGAGGTCATTACTCAACTTGCTGCGGCAGGTATTGTCGTTTCAGCCGGACATTCTAACGCCACGCTGAAAGAAGCGAAGGCCGGTTTCCGCGCGGGTATTACGTTTGCGACGCATCTTTTTAACGCCATGCCTTACATTACGGGCCGTGAACCTGGCCTTGCCGGGGCGATTTTTGATGAGCCAGACTGGTATTGCGGCATCATCGCAGACGGCATGCACGTTGATTACGCTAACATTCGCAACGCCAAACGCCTGAAAGGCGACAAGCTGTGCCTGGTCACCGACGCAACGGCACCGGCCGGGGCGAATATAGAACAGTTCATTTTTGCTGGTAAAACAATATACTACCATAATGGATTGTGTGTGGATGAGAACGGTACGCTGAGCGGCTCTTCTTTAACGATGATTGAAGGGGTGCGCAACCTGGTGGAACATTGCGGCATTGCACTGGATGAAGTGCTGCGCATGGCAACGCTCTATCCGGCTCGTGCGATTGGCGTCGAAAAACAGCTGGGCGCTATCGCGCCGGGTAAAATTGCTAACCTCACCGCGTTCACACGTGATTATAAAATCATTAAGACCATCGTTAATGGTAACGAGGTCGTCACCGAGTAAGCAAAAGTATGACATCTGGCGGACAAGCTCAAATTGGTAATGTTGACCTCGTAAAACAACTCAACGGCGCAGCTGTTTATCGTCTGATTGACCAGCACGGTCCTATCTCACGTATTCAGATTGCCGAACAAAGCCAACTTGCGCCCGCCAGCGTAACGAAAATCACGCGTCAGCTTATTGAGCGCGGCCTGATTAAAGAAGTTGATCAGCAGGCCTCTACCGGGGGTCGCCGCGCCATCTCCATCGTGACCGAAACCCGCAATTTTCACGCCATTGGCGTGCGGCTGGGCCGCCACGATACCACGCTCACGCTCTACGATATGAGCAGCAAGGCGATTGCCGAAGAACATTACCCCCTGCCAGAACGCACGCAAGAGACGCTCGAACACGCGTTACTCAATACCATTGCTCAGTTTATCGAAAACAGTCAGCGAAAAATTCGCGAGCTGATCGCCATCTCGGTGATTTTGCCCGGGCTGGTCGATCCCGAAAGCGGCGTGATTCGCTATATGCCGCATATTCAGGTTGAGAACTGGGCGCTGGTTCAGGCACTCGAAAAACGCTTCAACGTCACCTGCTATGTGGGTCATGATATCCGCAGTCTGGCACTGGCCGAGCACTATTTTGGCGCAAGCCAGGACTGTGAAGACTCTATTCTGGTGCGCGTCCACCGGGGGACAGGGGCCGGGATCATCTCGAACGGCCGTATCTTTATTGGTCGCAACGGCAACGTGGGCGAGATTGGCCATATCCAGGTTGATCCCCTGGGCGAGCGGTGTCACTGCGGCAACTTCGGCTGTCTGGAGACCGTGGCAGCCAACGCCGCGATTGAACAACGCGTGCGCCATTTGCTGGAACAAGGCTATCAGAGCCGCGTGACGCTGGAAGACTGCAAAATTAACGCCATCTGCAAAGCCGCCAATAAAGGCGATGCGCTGGCCTGTGAGGTCATTGAGCAGGTTGGCCGCCACCTGGGTAAAACCATCGCCATCGCCATTAACCTCTTCAACCCGCAAAAAATCGTTATTGCAGGTGAAATCACCGAAGCCGAAAAAGTGCTGCTGCCGGCTATTGAAGGCTGCATTAATACCCAGGCACTGAAGGCATTCCGCCAGAATCTGCCCGTGGTGCGCTCCACGCTCGACCACCGTTCTGCCATCGGGGCTTTCGCCCTGGTGAAACGCGCCATGCTTAACGGTCTGTTACTCCAGCGTTTGCTGGAAAGCTAAGAGCACTTTATAGTGACGCCTTCTTTTTTTGAGATGCCAGGTAGTCCATGACCATTCAGAATGTGATTTGCGATATCGATGGCGTGCTGATGCACGACAACGTTGCTGTACCCGGTGCGGCAGAATTTCTGAACCGTATCCTGGAAAAGGGCATGCCGCTGGTGCTGCTCACCAACTATCCGTCACAGACCGGACAAGATTTGGCAAACCGATTCGCTACCGCGGGCGTGAACGTTCCGGACAGCGTGTTCTATACCTCTGCAATGGCCACGGCAGACTTTCTGAAACGTCAGGAAGGTAAAAAAGCCTATGTCGTCGGCGAAGGTGCGCTCATTCACGAGCTTTATAAAGCAGGCTTCACCATCACCGATGTGAACCCGGATTTTGTGATCGTGGGCGAAACGCGATCCTATAACTGGGAAATGATGCACAAAGCGTCCTTCTTTGTGGCTAACGGCGCCCGCTTTATCGCCACCAATCCCGATACCCATGGCCGCGGTTTTTATCCCGCCTGCGGTGCGCTCTGCGCGGGCATTGAGAAAATCTCCGGCCGTAAGCCTTTTTATGTCGGTAAACCCAGCCCGTGGATCATCCGCGCAGCCCTTAATAAGATGCAGGCGCACTCAGAGCAAACGGTCATTGTCGGCGATAACCTTCGCACCGATATTCTGGCGGGTTTTCAGGCAGGCCTGGAGACCATCCTGGTGTTGTCGGGTGTATCCACCATTGACGATATCGATTCGATGCCCTTCCGGCCCAGCTGGATTTACCCCTCCGTCGCCGAGATCGACGTCATTTGACCCCGAAACCACGCCATCGCGCGTGGTTTTTCATTTCTACGCCTTGAAATCAGTGTGACATCTAATAAAAAGCCAGCATTACTGAACAATCATCAATAAACCCACGCCCGACCTGCGTTATTTTCAACATTCAGCAATCAGCATTGCACTATTTACTTTTCTGCGCCTAAAACCCTTGCGCACCCAGGCTGTTTTGCGGCATTTTCATAAGCAAGCAACATCACACGGCTACAGGGTTAACGGAGAAGGTTATGTGTTCTATTTTTGGCGTACTGGATATTAAAACTGACGCAGGCGAACTGCGCAAAAAGGCACTGGAACTGTCTCGTCTGATGCGTCACCGCGGTCCGGACTGGTCTGGGGTCTACGCAAGCGATAAAGCAATTCTGGCGCATGAACGCCTGTCCATTGTTGACGTCAACGCCGGTGCTCAGCCGCTGTATAACGAGAAGAAAACGCACGCGCTGGCCGTTAACGGTGAAATTTACAACCATCAGGCGCTGCGCGCGGAATATGGCGACCGCTATGCCTTCCAGACGGGATCCGACTGCGAAGTTATCCTGGCGCTGTATCAGGAAAAAGGCCCTGAATTCCTTGACGAACTCCAGGGAATGTTCGCCTTTGCTCTGTACGACAGCGAAAAAGACGCTTACCTGATCGCCCGTGACCATATTGGTATCATTCCGCTGTATATGGGCCACGACGAACACGGGAACTTCTACGTTGCGTCTGAAATGAAAGCTCTGGTGCCGGTATGCCGCACCATCAAAGAGTTCCCGGCCGGAAGCTTCCTGTGGAGCAAAGACGGAGAAATCCGTTCATATTATCAGCGCGACTGGTTCGATTATGAGGCGGTGAAAGACAACGTGACCGACAAAGCTGAGCTGACCCAGGCGCTGGAAGAGGCGGTTAAAAGCCATCTGATGTCAGACGTTCCTTATGGCGTGCTGCTCTCCGGCGGTCTGGACTCCTCGGTCATTTCTGCCATCACCAAAAAGTACGCCGCACGTCGCGTTGAAGATCAGGAGCGTTCTGAAGCCTGGTGGCCGCAGCTGCACTCCTTTGCCGTGGGTCTGGAAGGTGCACCCGATCTGAAAGCCGCCCAGGAAGTCGCTAACCATCTTGGCACCGTGCACCATGAAATTCACTTCACCGTGCAGGAAGGGCTGGATGCGATTCGTGATGTGATTTATCACATTGAAACTTATGATGTGACCACCATCCGCGCCTCGACGCCGATGTATCTGATGTCCCGCAAAATCAAGGCGATGGGCATTAAGATGGTGCTCTCCGGCGAAGGCTCGGATGAAGTGTTCGGCGGCTATTTGTACTTCCATAAAGCGCCAGATGCCAAAGAGCTGCATGAAGAGACGGTGCGTAAGCTGCAGGCGCTGCATATGTTTGACTGTGCCCGTGCCAACAAAGCAATGTCCGCGTGGGGCGTGGAAGCCCGTGTCCCGTTCCTGGACAAAAAATTCCTTGATGTCGCCATGCGTATTAACCCGCAGGATAAAATGTGCGGAAACGGCAAAATGGAAAAACATATCCTGCGCGAATGTTTTGAATCCTATCTGCCGGCAAGCGTCGCCTGGCGTCAGAAAGAGCAGTTCTCTGATGGCGTTGGCTACAGCTGGATTGACACGCTGAAAGAAGTGGCCGCTAAGCACGTGACCGATCAACAACTGGAAACCGCCAGCTTCCGCTTTCCGTATAACACGCCGGGTTCTAAAGAAGCCTATCTGTACCGTGAAATTTTTGAAGAGCTGTTCCCGGTCCCCAGCGCAGCAGAATGTGTGCCTGGCGGCCCGTCAGTCGCCTGCTCTTCTGCGAAAGCGATTGAGTGGGATGAATCGTTCAAATCCATGAACGATCCATCAGGACGTGCGGTAGGCGTTCACCAGTCTGCCTATAAATGATCCCATCCGATCTAAAAGGCCCTTCGGGGCCTTTTTTCGTTGTCGATTTTGTTCAACAAAAACGATTAATAAACAATAATTGCCGAATATTCGGTCACGCTGTTCGCAACCTAACCAAACAGTCACATTCAGGACATTTTCGTTGAAAAAGGTGTTGACGCTGCAAGGGTCTATACGCATAATGCGCCCCGCAACGCCGATAAGGTTACGCGAAAAAAAGATGGCTACGTAGCTCAGTTGGTTAGAGCACATCACTCATAATGATGGGGTCACAGGTTCGAATCCCGTCGTAGCCACCATCTTTTTTGCGGGAGTGGCGAAATTGGTAGACGCACCAGATTTAGGTTCTGGCGCCGCAAGGTGTGCGAGTTCAAGTCTCGCCTCCCGCACCATTTCCAGTAAGCGTTGCACGGATGGGGTATCGCCAAGCGGTAAGGCACCGGTTTTTGATACCGGCATTCCCTGGTTCGAATCCAGGTACCCCAGCCATTTTCTTCGATTTGCGGTTCTCCGCGGTTATTGGGGTATCGCCAAGCGGTAAGGCACCGGTTTTTGATACCGGCATTCCCTGGTTCGAATCCAGGTACCCCAGCCATCGAAGATTGTAGTCTGGCTACGTAGCTCAGTTGGTTAGAGCACATCACTCATAATGATGGGGTCACAGGTTCGAATCCCGTCGTAGCCACCAAATTAGTGAGTTATCGATTTAATCGGTAACGTTAAAAGAATTGTTGGGGTATCGCCAAGCGGTAAGGCTCTGGTTTCTGATACCAGCATTCCGAGGTTCGAATCCTCGTACCCCAGCCAATTTAAAAAGTCGTTGAGTGTTTTTACTTAACGCAATTGGGGTGTCGCCAAGCGGTAAGGCACTGGTTTCTGATACCAGCATTCCGGGGTTCGAATCCCTGCACCCCAGCCACTTAAAACAAAATAGCCCGCTCTGCGGGCTTTTTTGTTTTTGCTGTAGGGTGCATCGGGCCACTCATACTCCCCTCTCTATACATTGCCGCGTTATCTCACGTCATTTTCCTTCTTACAGCCATAACAATGCCGACGCAGGCTAGCAATTTACAGCCAGGTGCTGGTCCGGCTGAAAATCGCCGAAGCGTTTCCGGAAGGCCGGGGCGAGGCGCAGGGATGCGCCGAGAGGGCGCGATTTGCAGGGACGCTGCATCGCGCCCGACCCGATAGGCTGAAGGAAAAAGCGGAGGGCACCGCGTAGCGGCGAATTTCTTGCCGGGAGCCCGGGTCGCCAGGGTGGCGGCGATTGAGCCGCCCTGGCACGTTCACCAGCACCGCTATGACAAAGAGGTGCTGTTCGTAAGGTGAACGGAATAAACTGCACAGCCGCATGCTTCCCCTTCACCACCAGAAGAGGGCATCCCGGATACAATCGCTACAATCCTAATGCATACTTCAGCGCCTGTCGCTTCAGCCCACCAGCGCGTTCTGCCGCCATCAGCCCAAGATTTCGCACCAGCCGCATCGGCCCTAAATCATTGCTAAATCCGGCATAGAACAGATCCATCCCCGACTGCATGATAAAATTATCGGCCATCCGTCGCATCTGATAGCGCTTTAACACGCGCAGGTTCGCCCAGGGTTCCGCATGCTGCCGCGCACTGCTCAGCACGTCCAGTAAGGCTTCCACGTCTCGATAGCCCAGATTAACGCCCTGCCCGGCCAGAGGATGAATGGTATGCGCGGCATCCCCCACCAGCGCCAGGCCGTCCTGCACGTAATCTAAGGCGTGACGACGCGTGAGCGGGAACCCGCCAGCCGCAACGGGCGTCACGGGCCCCAGGCGAGCCGGGAAGTGCCGGGTAATTTCGCGCTGTAGTTGTTCCAGCGACAGCCCTTGCAGCTGGCGAATCCTGGCGGGGGTGTCATACCACACCAGCGAGGCCCATCGGTCGAAAAGCGGCAGAAAAGCGTGAGGGCCCGTCGGAGTAAAGTGTTGCCAGGTGCTGTCGCCGGGCTCATTTTCACACTCTACCGTGATAAGCATGCAAGACTGATCGTACTGCCAGGCGTGAAGACCGATACCCGCTTTTTGTCGCACCTGAGAATTGGCGCCATCGGCCCCGATCACCAGTTTCACCGCCAGTTCATCACCGTTATCCAGCTCAAGGCGATGTCCCTGCGGTAACCGATGCAGCGCGCTCAGCGACGCCGGAACACGCAGCGTAACGTTCGGATGCGCCTCAAGGGACTGCCAGAGCGCATGCTGCAGCACGTTGTTCTCGACCATATAACCCAGCTGCGGCAGCTTCAGTTCCGCAGCATGGAATTTCACATGGGCGGTTTCCCACTCCCAGGTTTCGAGCTGGCGGTAAGGGTGAGCGCGCATCTCCCGCACGGCTTCCCAGACGCCGAGTCCGCGCAGAAGATCGACCGAGGCGGCACTGATCGCCGAGATCCGCACATCAGGTTTTTCCGTCGCGTCAAATACCGGTGGCACCGCCTGTTCAATCACAGTGACATCGAATCCTTGCTGTGCCAGCCCGAGCGCCAGTGCCCCGCCGACCATACCGCCGCCGACTACGGCAATTTCGGTTTGTTGGAGTGTCATGGTCAATAGTCCTTAAAAGAGAATCCCTTAAGTTTACCGGATTTTTTCGCCTTGAGTCGGCTAACCTTCATACTGGTCACAACCCTGGCAAAGCATTACAATACGCGGCTTGCACTCCTGAGCTGAGCAAGTCGATGACGAAAAAACTCTATATCAAAACCTGGGGCTGTCAGATGAACGAATACGATTCATCGAAGATGGCCGATCTGCTGGATGCGACCCACGGATACAAGCTGACCGACGTGGCAGAAGAAGCCGACGTTTTGCTGCTGAACACCTGCTCAATTCGTGAGAAGGCGCAGGAAAAAGTGTTTCATCTGTTAGGCCGCTGGAAGCTGCTTAAAAAGAAAAATCCCGACCTCATCATTGGTGTGGGCGGTTGCGTTGCGTCGCAAGAGGGTAAGCTGATTCGAAGCCGTGCCCATTATGTTGATATCGTTTTTGGTCCGCAAACGCTGCACCGCCTGCCGGAGATGATCAATTCGGTGCGCGGCGATCGCAGCCCGGTTGTGGATGTCAGCTTCCCGGAAATCGAAAAGTTTGACCGTCTGCCGGAACCCCGCGCGGATGGCCCGACCGCGTTCGTCTCCATTATGGAAGGCTGCAACAAATACTGCACCTACTGCGTCGTGCCGTATACGCGTGGTGAAGAAGTCAGCCGCCCAAGCGATGATATTCTGTTTGAAATTGCCCAACTGGCGGCACAGGGCGTACGTGAAGTGAACCTGCTCGGCCAGAACGTGAACGCCTGGCGGGGCGAAAACTATGACGGGTCTACCGGCTCATTTGCCGATCTGCTGCGTCTCGTCGCGGCGATCGATGGCATCGATCGCATCCGCTTTACCACCAGCCACCCGATCGAATTTACTGACGATATCATCGATGTGTATCGCGATACGCCAGAACTGGTGAGCTTCCTGCACCTGCCGATTCAGTGTGGATCGGACCGCGTGCTGAACCTGATGGGGCGCACCCATACGGTGCTGGAGTACAAATCCATTATTCGCAAACTGCGTGAAGCCCGTCCGGATATCCAGATTAGCTCCGACTTTATCGTCGGCTTCCCGGGTGAGACAACAGACGATTTTGAACGCACCATGAAAGTGATCGGTGACGTGAACTTTGACGTGAGCTACAGCTTTATCTTCTCCGCACGTCCCGGCACGCCGGCCGCCGACATGGTGGATGATGTCCCGGAAGAGGAGAAAAAGCAGCGTCTGTATATCCTGCAGGAGCGCCTGCTACAGCAAGCGAATGCCTGGAGCCGTCGTATGCTGGGCACCGTTCAGCGCGTTCTGGTGGAAGGTACCTCCCGTAAAAGCATCATGCAGCTGACGGGCCGTACCGAAAATAACCGCGTGGTTAACTTTGAAGGCACGCCGGATATGGTCGGTAAATTTGTGGATATCGAGATTCAGGAAGTGCTCACCAACTCCCTGCGCGGTGTTGTGGTACGCACAGAAGATGAAATGGGCCTGCGCGTGGCTGAAACGCCGGCCTCCGTCATTGCACGTACCCGCAAAGAAAATGACCTGGGCGTGGGTGTTTATCAGCCTTGATCCTGTCAGGCCTGCCACTCCGGCAGGCCTTGCAATTCCCTTCCGTATCCCCAATATGCATTGCAAGGCTTGCGCCTTTATTCCATGGCGTGAATACTTTCACCATAGACCCGACTGAACGGGCCTGAAAGCACATTCAAAAGAGGAACAGTTTGAATACAGAAACGCGTGAAATTACCCTTGAGCCAGCAGACAACGCTCGCCTGCTGAGCCTTTGCGGGCCGTTTGATGACAACGTCAAACAACTGGAGCGACGTCTGGGTATCGAAATCAATCGTCGCGATAATCACTTCAAACTCACCGGACGCGCCATTTGCGTCAACGCCGCTGCGGATATTTTGCGTAGCCTGTATGTGGATACCGCCCCGATGCGTGGCGAAAGCCAGGACATTGAGCCGGAAAAAATCCATCTTGCCATTAAAGAAGCGCGCGTGCTGGAGCAGAGCGCAGAGCGTGTGCCTGAATACGGCAAGGTCATTAATATCAAAACCAAGCGGGGCGTGATTAAGCCGCGCACGCCGAATCAGGCGCAATACATCGCCAACATCCTCGATCACGACATCACCTTTGGCATCGGCCCGGCAGGGACGGGGAAAACCTATCTGGCGGTTGCGGCTGCGGTGGATGCCCTTGAGCGTCAGGATATTCGTCGTATTCTGCTGACCCGCCCGGCGGTCGAAGCCGGTGAAAAACTGGGCTTCCTGCCAGGCGATTTAAGCCAGAAGGTCGATCCTTATCTTCGCCCGCTTTACGATGCGCTGTTTGAGATGCTGGGCTTTGAAAAAGTCGAGAAGCTGATTGAGCGCAACGTGATTGAAGTTGCCCCGCTGGCGTATATGCGTGGTCGTACGCTGAACGATGCTTTTATCATTCTGGATGAGAGTCAGAACACCACCATCGAACAGATGAAGATGTTCCTGACCCGTATCGGCTTTAATTCAAAAGCCGTCATCACCGGCGATATCACCCAGATTGACCTGCCGCGCAGCACCAAATCGGGCCTGCGTCATGCCATTGAAGTTCTGGCCGAGGTCGATGAAATTAGCTTTAACTTCTTTAACAGTGAAGATGTGGTGCGCCATCCGGTGGTGGCCCGCATCGTGAATGCCTATGAGGCGTGGGAAGAAGCGGAACAAAAGCGTAAGGCAGAGCTGGCCGCTGAACGCAAACGCGAATCCCAGGAACAGGAACAGAAATGAGTCAGGTTATTCTCGATTTACAGCTGGCATGCGAAGACACGTCAGGTTTGCCTGAAGAGGCACAGTTTCAGCAATGGCTCGATGCGGTGATTCCTCAGTTTCAGGAAGAGTCAGAGGTCACTATTCGTCTGGTTGACGAAGCAGAAAGCCACGAGCTGAACCTGACCTATCGCGGGAAGGATAAGCCCACTAACGTGCTCTCCTTCCCTTTTGAAGCGCCGCCGGGTATCGAGATGCCGCTGCTGGGCGATTTGATCATTTGCCGCCAGGTGGTTGAACAGGAAGCAAAAGAGCAAGAGAAGCCGCTTGATGCGCACTGGGCGCATATGGTCATTCACGGCAGTCTGCATTTGCTGGGGTATGATCATATTGAAGACGACGAAGCGGAAGAGATGGAATCCCTTGAGACAGAGATAATGCTTGCTCTGGGCTATGAGGATCCGTACATTGCCGAGAAAGAATAGTCAGTTTAACCGTCCTACACGGGACTGACCCATCAGGCCGCCGCACCGGACATTCTCCTGCGGCGGTGAGCATTTCATTGACGAGAGAACCCTTAACAAACGCCATGAGCGACGACAATTCACACAGTAGCGACACGACAACCAGTAAAAAGGGATTTTTCTCCCTCATTCTGAGCCAGCTTTTCCACGGTGAACCAAAAAACCGTGATGAACTTCTGGAGCTGATTCGTGATTCCGGGCAGAACGACCTTATCGATGAAGATACGCGCGAAATGCTCGAAGGGGTGATGGACATTGCAGACCAGCGTGTCCGCGACATCATGATCCCCCGCTCGCAGATGATCACCCTGAAACGTAACCAAACCCTGGACGAGTGCCTCGATGTCATTATCGAGTCTGCCCACTCGCGTTTCCCGGTCATCAGCGAAGATAAAGATCACATTGAAGGGATTCTGATGGCGAAGGATCTGCTGCCGTTTATGCGCAGTGATGCCGAAGCCTTCAGCATGGAAAAAGTGTTACGCCAGGCAGTGGTGGTACCGGAAAGTAAGCGTGTTGACCGCATGCTGAAAGAGTTCCGTTCTCAGCGTTACCACATGGCGATTGTTATCGATGAATTTGGCGGTGTGTCTGGCCTTGTCACGATTGAAGACATTCTTGAGCTGATCGTGGGCGAAATCGAAGACGAGTACGACGAAGAAGATGATATCGAATTCCGTCAGCTGAGCCGCCATACCTGGACCGTGCGCGCTCTGGCCTCTATCGAAGATTTCAACGAAACCTTTGGCACCCACTTCAGCGACGAAGAGGTTGATACCATCGGTGGGCTGGTCATGCAGGCATTTGGTCATCTTCCGGCCCGTGGCGAATCCGTTGACATAGACGGTTACCAGTTTAAGGTCGCCATGGCCGACAGCCGTCGTATTATTCAGGTTCATGTCAGAATGCCGGACGATTCACCGGTACCTAAAATGGAAGACTAATGTAAATGGCATTTGCCTCATTACTTGAACGCCAGCGCGTCCGTTTGCTGCTGGCGCTGTTCTTTGGAGCCAGCGGTACGCTGGCTTTTTCACCTTACGATTTCTGGCCTGCGGCCCTTATCTCGCTGATGGGCCTCCAGGGGCTGACGTTAAACCGTCGTCCCGTCCAGGCCGCTGCGATTGGCTACTTCTGGGGACTGGGGCTGTTCGGCTCCGGCATTAACTGGGTGTATGTCAGTATCGCGCAGTTTGGCGGCATGCCTGGCCCGGTCAATATTTTCCTGGTCGTGCTGCTGGCAGCCTATCTTTCGCTGTATACCGGTCTGTTTGCCGGGGTGCTTTCCCGCCTGTGGCCGAAAACCCACTGGATCCGCGTGGCCATCGCCGCGCCCGTTGTCTGGCAAATCACAGAGTTCCTGCGCGGCTGGGTGTTAACCGGCTTCCCGTGGCTGCAGTTTGGTTACAGCCAGATCGATGGCCCACTGAAAGGCCTTGCGCCGGTAATGGGCGTCGAAGCGATCAACTTCCTGCTGATGGTGGTCAGTGGCCTACTGGTTCTGGCGCTGGTGCAGCGTAGCTTACGACCGCTTATCGCCGGACTGGTACTTTTCGCCCTTCCCTTCCCGCTGCGCTATATCCAGTGGTATAGCCTTGTTCCCGAACGGGCGACCCAGGTCTCGATGGTGCAGGGAAATATCCCGCAGTCGCTCAAATGGGATGAAAATCAGCTCATTAATACGCTGAAGATCTACCTGGATGCGACGCAAAAAGAGATGGGCAAATCGCAGCTGATTATCTGGCCTGAGTCGGCCATCCCGGATTTAGAGATTAACCAGCAGCGCTTCCTGAGCATGATGGACGATCTGCTACGGGCGCGTAACAGCACACTGATTACCGGAATCGTCGATGCGCGCCTCAACAAGCAGAATCGTTACGATACCTACAACACCATTATCACGCTGGGCAAAGATAATCCGTACAGCTATCAATCGACCAATCGCTACAACAAAAACCACCTGGTTCCCTTTGGTGAATTTGTTCCGCTGGAATCGATTCTGCGTCCGCTGGCGCCTTTCTTCGATCTGCCGATGTCGTCATTCAGCCGTGGGCCTTACGTGCAGCCGCAGCTCCATGCGCATAATCTGGCGTTGACGCCCGCCATCTGTTACGAAATTATCCTTGGCGAGCAGGTGCGCGATAACTTCCGTCCGGATACGGATTATCTGCTGACCATCTCTAACGACGCCTGGTTTGGCAAGTCGATTGGGCCGTGGCAGCACTTCCAGATGGCACGCATGCGCTCGCTGGAGCTGGCACGTCCGCTGCTGCGCAGCACCAATAATGGCATCACTGCCGTCATTGGGCCGCAGGGTGAAATTCAGGCGATGATCCCGCAGTTTAGCCGTGCGGTGCTGACGACCAAAGTCACGCCGACAACGGGGCTGACGCCGTATGCCCGTACGGGTAACTGGCCGCTGTGGATCCTGACCGTACTGTTTGGCTTTGGCGCAGTATTAATGAGCCTGCGTCAGCGCCGTCGATAATCTCCCTTCTCTCACCCCTCTCCCGCCGTGGAGAGGGGCATTTCTGGCACGCCTCTTGCTTTATCTCTTCACGCAAACGCAGTTTGGCTTTACGTGCAACCCGGTCGCACCAGGGTCGATCATTTGTAGCACCGAAACGGTGCAACGACAGATTATTGCCTCTGAATGGTGCGGCGCGCTTCGCAAAAATAAACAATAACGCAGCAAAATCTTTACATTAAGCCAGACTAAATGTTAACAAGCTTGCATAACACTGCACTCGCTTAGCGCGAGATATAACAACATCACAATGGGTAACAATGTGCCACTGGCGCAGATAATAAAGGAGTTGGGTATGCAATTACGTAAACTGGCCACAGCCATGCTGGTAATGGGAATGTCTGCAGGCGTCGTTCACGCTGAAGATGCCCCTGCTGCCGGGAGCACTCTCGACAAGATTGCCAAAAACGGCGTCATCGTGGTCGGCCACCGTGAATCTTCTGTCCCGTTCTCATACTACGACAACACACAGAAAGTCGTGGGCTATTCACAGGATTACTCCAACGCTATCGTTGAAGCGGTGAAGAAAAAACTGAACAAGCCTGATCTGCAGGTCAAGCTGATTCCAATCACCTCGCAAAACCGTATTCCTCTGCTGCAAAACGGCACCTTTGATTTTGAATGTGGCTCTACCACTAACAACCTGGAGCGTCAGAAACAAGCGGCCTTCTCCGACACTATCTTCGTCGTGGGTACGCGTCTGCTGACCAAAAAAGGCGGCGATGTTAAAGACTTCGCTGACCTGAAAGGCAAAGCGGTCGTGGTCACTTCTGGTACCACCTCTGAAGTTCTGCTGCACAAGCTGAACGAGGAGAAAAAAATGGACATGCGCATCATCAGTGCGAAAGACCATGGTGACTCTTTCCGTACCCTGGAAAGTGGCCGTGCTGTCGCATTTATGATGGATGATGCTCTGCTGGCAGGTGAACGTGCGAAGGCCAAAAAACCTGACAACTGGGAAATCGTGGGTACCGCGCAGTCAAAAGAAGCTTACGGCTGCATGCTGCGTAAAGACGATGCTGACTTCAAAAAACTGATCGATGACACCATCGCCCAGACCCAGACTTCTGGCGAAGCGGAAAAATGGTTCGATAAGTGGTTTAAAAACCCTATCCCACCAAAAAATCTGAACATGAACTTTGAACTGTCTGACGACATGAAAGCCCTGTTCAAAACACCAAACGACAAAGCACTTAACTAATTAGAACCATTAAGGGGCGGGTCCTCCTGCCCTCTCGATTGTCGGGAAGCACGGACAGACTATACGTTGAGTGGTCGTTCCCCACTCAGCGCGAACATGAGCTTCTCACCAATCTTCGAGGGTAGCGCTGCTACCCTTTTTTTTCTGGAGTAGATTATGTCAATTGACTGGAACTGGGGCATTTTTCTGCAACAAGCCCCGTTCGGCAACACCACCTATCTGGGCTGGCTCTGGAGCGGCTTTCAGGTCACCGTTGCCTTATCCATAACGGCCTGGATCATCGCTTTTCTTGTCGGCTCGCTGTTCGGTATTCTGCGTACCGTTCCTAATCGCTTTCTCTCATCGCTCGGCACCCTGTATGTGGAACTGTTCCGTAACGTTCCGCTGATCGTGCAGTTCTTTACCTGGTACCTGGTGATCCCGGAACTGCTGCCGGAAAACATCGGTATGTGGTTTAAGTCAGAACTGGATCCTAACATTCAGTTCTTTGTCTCCTCCATGCTGTGCCTGGGCCTGTTCACGGCTGCGCGCGTGTGCGAGCAGGTTCGTGCTGCCATTCAGTCTCTGCCGCGCGGGCAGAAAAACGCCGCGCTGGCCATGGGACTGACGTTGCCACAAGCATACCGCTATGTGCTGTTGCCCAACGCCTACCGGGTGATTGTGCCGCCAATGACCTCCGAGATGATGAACCTCGTTAAAAACTCGGCCATCGCCTCAACGATCGGTCTGGTGGATATGGCGGCCCAGGCGGGTAAATTGCTGGATTACTCTGCCCACGCATGGGAATCCTTCACCGCCATCACGCTGGCCTATGTCCTGATTAACACTGTCATCATGCTGGTGATGAACCTGGTTGAACGCAAAACTCGCCTGCCGGGCAATCTGGGAGGCAAATAATGTACGAATTTGACTGGAGTTCTGTGATTCCCTCCATGCCTTATCTGATGGCCGGGCTGGTGATCACGCTTAAAATCACCGCCATTGCCATTGTCGTCGGTATCGTATGGGGGACGATTCTGGCGGTCATGCGCCTGTCGAGCTTTAAACCTTTCGCCTGGTTCGCCACGGCCTACGTTAACGTTTTCCGCTCCATTCCGCTGGTCATGGTTCTGCTGTGGTTCTACCTGATCGTGCCGGGTTTCCTGCAAAACGTACTGGGGCTTTCACCCAAGGCGGATATCCGCTTAATCTCTGCAATGGTTGCCTTCTCGATGTTTGAGGCCGCCTACTATTCAGAGATTATTCGTGCAGGCATCCAGAGTATCTCACGCGGGCAATCCAGCGCGGCGCTCGCCCTGGGCATGACCCACTGGCAGTCAATGAAGCTCATCATTCTGCCGCAGGCGTTTCGCGCCATGGTTCCACTCCTGCTCACCCAGGGGATTGTGCTCTTCCAGGATACGTCGCTGGTCTATGTATTGAGCCTGGCGGACTTCTTCCGTACCGCTTCCACCATCGGTGAGCGTGACGGTACCCAGGTTGAGATGATCCTGTTTGCAGGTGCGGTATATTTTGCCATTAGTTTAAGTGCGTCGCTGTTGGTCAGCTGGCTGAAGAAAAGGACTGTGCAATGATTTCCCTGAAAAATGTTTCTAAATGGTATGGGCACTTTCAGGTGCTGACCGATTGCTCCACGGAAGTAAAAAAAGGTGAAGTGGTCGTGGTGTGTGGGCCTTCGGGTTCCGGCAAATCCACGCTCATCAAAACGGTGAATGGGCTTGAGCCTGTACAGAAGGGCGAAATTGTCGTCAATGGCACCAAAGTTAACGACAAAAAAACCAATCTCGCGAAGCTGCGCTCTCACGTCGGCATGGTGTTCCAGCATTTCGAGCTGTTCCCGCACCTGTCGATTATTGAGAACCTGACCCTGGCGCAGGTTAAAGTCCTGAATCGCGATAAGGCGGCGGCACGGGAAAAAGGGCTGAAACTGCTTGAACGCGTCGGACTGTCGGCGCATGCGGATAAGTTCCCGGCCCAGCTCTCCGGTGGACAGCAGCAACGTGTGGCTATCGCCCGCGCACTCTGCATGGACCCGGTCGCCATGCTCTTCGATGAACCCACTTCCGCGCTCGATCCCGAAATGATCAACGAAGTGCTGGACGTGATGGTTGAGCTGGCGCATGAAGGTATGACCATGATGGTGGTGACCCATGAAATGGGCTTTGCCCGCAAGGTGGCGAACCGGGTGATCTTTATGGATGAAGGCAAAATTGTTGAAGACTCGCCAAAAGAAGAGTTCTTCGCCAATCCGCAGTCCGATCGGGCAAAAGACTTCCTCGCCAAAATTCTGCATTAATATCAGATGTGTGCGCAATCTCAGGATTGCGCACTGCTTCACGCTTTACGCCTCTGCGTCTCGTCTCCCTTTCATTGCCACGTTAATCTTGTCACAAAATCACGCTATGTACGGAGCACGCTATGGCACAACCTATTATTCTCGACTGCGATCCAGGTCATGATGACGCGATCGCCCTTGTCCTCGCCCTCGCCTCACCGGAACTGACCTTAAAAGCCGTGACCTCTTCTGCCGGCAACCAGACCCCTGAGAAAACCCTGCGTAACGTGTTACGTATGTTGACGCTGCTTAACCGTACCGATATTCCGGTTGCGGGCGGGGCAATGAAGCCGCTGATGCGCGAGCTTATCATCGCCGATAACGTTCACGGTGAAACCGGTCTGGATGGCCCGGCATTGCCAGAGCCTGGCTTCGCGCCGCAAAACTGCACCGCCGTCGAACTGATGGCGAAAGTGCTGCGTGAAAGCGATGAGCCGGTGACGCTGGTGGCCACCGGTCCGCAAACCAACGTGGCGCTGCTTCTTAACAGCCATCCTGAGCTGCACAGCAAAATTGCCCGTATCGTCATCATGGGTGGTGCAATGGGGTTAGGAAACTGGACACCGGCCGCCGAGTTCAACATTTTTGTTGATCCGGAAGCCGCCGAAATCGTCTTCCAGTCGGGCTTGCCGGTGGTGATGGCGGGACTGGACGTGACCCATCGGGCGCAAATCATGGCGGACGATATTGAACGCTTCCGCTCCATCCCTAATCCCGTTGCAAACGCCGTTGCCGGGCTGCTCGACTTCTTTATGGAATACCATAAAACCGAAAAATGGGGATTCCAGGGAGCGCCATTACACGATCCCTGCACCATTGCCTGGCTGTTAAAGCCGGAGATTTTCACGACGGTTGAGCGCTGGGTCGGCGTGGAGACGCAGGGGAAATACACCCAGGGTATGACGGTGGTGGATTTCTACTTCCTGACCGGGAATACGCCGAATACCACCCTGATGGTGGATATCGACAGGCAGGCGTTTGTGGATTTACTGGCGGAGCGGCTGCAACGGTACAGTGCGGCCTGATGCCCTCACCCTGGCCCTCTCCCACAGGGAGAGGGAACACACACTAAAACGGCCACTGTCGTGGCCGTTTCGCTTTACCCTGTGCGGCCTGATGCCCTCACCCTGGCCCTCTCCCACAGGGAGAGGGAACACACACTAAAAAAGGCCTCTGTCGTGGCCGATTTGCGTTTACCCTGTGCGGCCTGAAGCCCTCGCCCTGGCCCTCTCCCACGGGGAGAGGGAACACACACTAAAACGGCCACTGTCGTGGCCGTTTTGCGTTTACCCTGTGCGGCCTGATGCCCTCACCCTGGCCCTCTCCCACAGGGAGAGGGAACACACACCAAAACGGCCACTGTCGTGGCCGTTTTGCATTTTACCCTGTGCGGCCTGATGCTCTGGAGGGGTAAGCCTTTCTCCCTCTCCCGTGGGAGAGGGCTGGGGTGAGGGCAACAAACCTCACCGTAGATGTGATCTAGGGCTCAAACGGCCGACGCTGGAACTGGTCGTGTCCGCATTTCGGGCAGCGCGGCAGCACGTCCGGGGTATACACAGCCAGATGGAAATGGCAGTTCTCGCAGACCAAATTGCCCAGCCCCACGACTTCACCACTATGGTAGACGCCGTGATGGTTAAGATCCTGAAAAACTTCGCGCCACTCCAGCTGCGTTTTATCGGTGATATCCGCCAGCTCCTGCCACAGGCTCTCTTTAATCACCCGCATAAAGACGCTGTCGGTCACCTCTGTCTGGCTCTCTTCGTAACTCCGCGCAAACTCTTCGAGATCTCGCCTCACCGCGCGCGTCACCTCTTCCACTTCTGTTCGCGTTAGCTCACCCGTTTGCAACACGCGCAGACGGGCCTGTTCAACGAGCGCATCAATATCACGCTCGCCATTGCGCAGCCGTTCCGTCAGTGTGGCGACCAGTTCGCGGTAAAATTGAGCAACCTTGTTCATCATTTTGCCTCCCGGGTAAGTAACTCTCTCTAATAATAGACCTTATTTCGCAGCCGCTTTGTCAGGTGAAGCACAGACCCGGTAAATTCCTGCAAAGGGCAATTTTGCGAAAGGCTGTTTTGACGCGGGCGTTTGGGCTATGCTATGCGGATCTGAGATACCACATTCATTGGCTACGTTTGTAGCTGTACTGAGAACAGGACCACTGGCTGCCATGCAAGAGCAATACCGCCCGGAAGAGATAGAAAATAAAGTCCAGCAACACTGGGACGAGAAGCGCACCTTTGAAGTAACCGAAGACGAGAGCAAAGAGAAGTATTACTGCCTGTCGATGCTTCCCTATCCTTCTGGTCGACTACACATGGGCCACGTGCGTAACTACACCATCGGTGATGTGATCGCACGCTACCAGCGTATGTTGGGTAAAAACGTTCTGCAGCCGATTGGCTGGGATGCGTTTGGCTTGCCGGCGGAAGGCGCGGCGGTGAAAAACAACACGGCCCCTGCCCCATGGACGTATGACAACATTGCGTACATGAAAAACCAGCTCAAAATGCTGGGCTTCGGTTATGACTGGAGCCGTGAGCTGGCAACCTGCACCCCGGAATACTATCGCTGGGAGCAAAAATTCTTCACCGAGCTGTATAAAAAAGGCCTGGTGTATAAGAAAACCTCTGCGGTTAACTGGTGCCCGAACGACCAGACCGTCCTGGCGAACGAACAGGTTATCGACGGCTGCTGCTGGCGCTGTGATACCAAAGTCGAGCGTAAAGAGATCCCGCAGTGGTTTATCAAAATCACCGCTTACGCTGACGAACTGCTGCGCGATCTGGACACCCTGGATCACTGGCCTGATACCGTTAAAACCATGCAGCGTAACTGGATTGGCCGTTCAGAAGGTGTCGAAATCACCTTTGACGTGGAAAGCAGCGATCAGAAACTGACCGTTTACACCACCCGTCCGGATACCTTCATGGGTGCCACCTACCTGGCCGTTGCGGCAGGTCACCCGCTGGCACAGCAGGCGGCTGCCACCAACCCTGAACTCGCGGCCTTTATCGAAGAGTGCCGTAACACCAAAGTGGCTGAAGCTGAAATGGCCACCATGGAGAAAAAAGGCGTCGCAACCGGCTTTAACGCTATCCATCCGCTGACGGGTGAAGCGGTTCCAGTCTGGGCCGCCAACTTTGTGCTGATGGAATACGGCACCGGTGCCGTAATGGCCGTACCGGGCCACGATCAGCGCGATTACGAATTTGCCACTAAATATGGCCTGAACATCAAGCCGGTCATTCTGGCGGCAGATGGGTCAGAACCCGACCTCTCTGAACACGCGCTGACCGAAAAAGGTACCCTGTTTAATTCGGGCGAATTTAGCGGCCTGAGCTTTGAAGAAGGCTTCAACGCGATCGCGGACAAACTGGCCTCGCTGGGCGTCGGTGAGCGTAAAGTGAACTACCGTCTGCGCGACTGGGGCGTTTCCCGTCAGCGCTACTGGGGTGCGCCAATTCCGATGGTGACGCTGGAAGATGGCACCGTGATGCCGACGCCAGAAGATCAGCTGCCGGTCATTCTGCCCGAAGATGTGGTCATGGATGGGATCAGCAGCCCAATTAAAGCCGATCCTGAGTGGGCCAAAACCACCGTTAACGGTCAGCCTGCCCTGCGCGAAACCGACACCTTTGACACCTTCATGGAGTCCTCCTGGTACTACGCGCGCTATACCTGCCCGCAGTATCAGGAAGGGATGCTGGATTCCGATGCAGCGAACTACTGGCTGCCGGTAGATATCTACATCGGCGGTATCGAACACGCCATCATGCACCTGCTCTACTTCCGCTTCTTCCACAAGCTGATGCGTGATGCAGGCCTGGTGAACTCGGACGAACCGGCTAAGCAACTGCTGTGTCAGGGTATGGTACTGGCGGATGCGTTCTACTACGTCGGCCAGAATGGCGAGCGTAACTGGGTTTCTCCGGTGGATGCTATCGTTGAACGTGACGAGAAAGGCCGTATCGTGAAAGCGAAAGACGCGGCGGGCCATGAGCTGGTTTACACTGGCATGAGCAAAATGTCTAAGTCCAAAAACAACGGCATTGACCCACAGGTCATGGTGGAACGTTATGGCGCGGACACCGTTCGTCTGTTTATGATGTTTGCTTCCCCGGCCGATATGACGCTGGAGTGGCAGGAATCCGGTGTTGAAGGGGCGAACCGCTTCCTGAAACGCGTCTGGAAACTGGTTTATGAGCACACGTCTCAGGGCGAGGCGCCAGCACTGAACGTGGCGGCACTTACGGAAGATCAGCAAGCGCTGCGCCGTGATGTTCATAAAACGATTGCTAAAGTCACCGATGATATTGGTCGTCGTCAGACCTTCAATACCGCGATTGCGGCTATTATGGAACTGATGAATAAGCTGGCGAAAGCCCCGCAGGAAGGCGAGCAGGATCGTGCCTTAATGCGTGAAGCCTTGCTGGCAATTGTTCGTATGCTGAATCCGTTCACACCGCACGTGAGCTTCACGCTGTGGCAGGAACTGAAAGGTGAAGGTGACATCGACAACGCACCATGGCCAGTGGCCGACGATGCCGCGATGGTGGAAAACACCACGCTGGTGGTCGTTCAGGTCAATGGCAAAGTCCGTGGCAAAATTACCGTTGCCGTCGATGCTACCGAAGAACAGGTTCGTGAACGCGCAGGCCAGGAACATCTGGTTGCGAAATACCTTGAGGGCGTTACCGTGCGTAAAGTGATCTACGTACCGGGTAAACTGCTGAATCTGGTCGTTGGCTAAGCGCGGGAGGAAACGTGCGACAACTGGCAACAATACTCTTATCTCTTGCGGTGCTTGTCACCGCAGGCTGTGGCTGGCATCTGCGCAATACAACGGCAGTGCCCGCCGAGATGAAAACGATGATCTTCGACTCAGGTGACCCTAACGGTCCGCTGAGCCGTGCGATCCGCAACCAGCTACGCCTGAACAACGTTGAACTGATTGAAAAAGGAACGTTGCGTCAGGATGTGCCGTCATTCCGCGTATTGAACTCAACGCTGAGCAAAGATACCGCGTCCATCTTCCAGGATGGTCGTACTGCGGAATACCAGATGGTGCTTTACGTTAGCGCAGCCGTACTGATCCCAGGGAAAGAAATTTATCCTATCAGTACCAAAGTCTACCGTTCGTTCTTTGATAACCCGCAAACAGCCCTGGCAAAGGATGCTGAACAGCAAATTATCATCAACGAAATGTACGACAAAGCGGCGGAACAGCTGATTCGTAAGCTGCCAAGCATTCAGGTGGCCTCGAAAGAGATCACTGCCGTGGAGCAGCCTGAAAAGAGCGAGTCCCCGCAACGCGTCTCGACGACGCTGGGTAACTAATGCTCAGGCTGTATCCAGAACAACTCCGTGCGCAGCTCAATGAAGGGCTGCGCACGGCGTATCTGCTCCTCGGAAACGATCCGCTGTTACTGCAGGAAAGCCAGGATGCGATTCGCCATGTGGCGGCATCGCATGGCTTTGACGAACACCACACCGTTCAGATCGATAACAACACGGACTGGCCCGCCCTCTTTTCGCTTTGTCAGGCGATGAGTCTGTTCGCCGCGCGCCAGACGCTGCTGTTGCTTCTGCCTGATAACGGCCCCAATGCTGCCATCAATGAACAACTGGCTACGCTGGTCAGCCTGTTACATGACGATCTGCTGCTGATCGTTCGGGGCAATAAACTGACGAAAGCGCAGGAAAACGCGGCCTGGGTGACACAGCTTGCCAGCCATTCCGTGCAGGTGACCTGTCAGACGCCTGAACAGGCGCAGTTACCGAAATGGGTCGCTAACCGGGCTAAGCAGCTGAACCTGCAGCTGGACGATGCCGCAAATCAGATGCTGTGTTACTGCTATGAAGGCAATTTGCTGGCGCTGACGCAGGCACTGGATCGCCTGTCGCTGCTGTGGCCGGATGGAAAACTCACGCTCCCCCGGGTTGAACAGGCGGTGAACGATGCGGCGCACTTTACTCCCTTCCATTGGGTGGATGCCTTACTCTCGGCGAAGAGCAAACGCGCGCTGCATATCCTGCAACAGCTCAGGCTGGAAGGCAGTGAACCGGTGATATTATTGCGTACGCTTCAGCGTGAACTCATGCTGTTAATTACCTTAAAACGGCAGTCCGCCACCACGCCGCTGCGGGCTTTGTTTGATAAACACCGCGTCTGGCAAAACCGTCGGGTGATGACAACCGAAGCGGTAAATCGTCTGAGCCACGATCAGCTCCGTCAGGCAGTACAGCTGCTGACGCAGGCTGAATTAACGCTCAAAAAAGATTACGGTCAGTCGGTCTGGGCCGAGCTGGAAAGTCTTTCGCTGCTGCTGTGTCATAAGGCACTGGCAGACGTTTTTATTGATGGTTGATATGAAATCTTTACTGGCGCTTTATGGCGGTACGTTTGATCCCGTCCATTATGGTCATCTGAAACCGGTAGAGATCCTGGCGAACCTGATTGGGTTACAGCAAATCATCATCATGCCCAATAACGTTCCGCCACATCGCCCACAGCCGGAAGCCACGAGCGCGCAGCGCAAGCACATGCTGGAACTGGCGATTGCCGATAAACCGCTCTTCCGGCTGGATGAGCGTGAACTGCAGCGCGATACCCCATCCTATACTGCCGAAACGCTCGCGCAATGGCGTACCGAACAGGGCCCGTCACGACCATTAGCATTTATTATCGGCCAGGATTCGCTGCTGAACTTTCCGAGCTGGCATCAATACGACACCATTTTGCACAACAGCCATTTGATCGTCTGTCGCCGCCCGGGGTATCCGCTCACCATGAACGACGCGCAGCATCAGGCGTGGCTCGACGATCATCTGACAAACAAAACGGAAGATCTGCACACCCTGCCCGCGGGTAAAATTTATCTGGCCGAAACGCCCTGGTTTGATATCTCCGCCACGATCGTTCGCCAGCGTCTGCAGCAGGGCATCTCGTGTGACGATCTCCTGCCGCCTGCGGTGCTGGACTATATTCATCAGCAAGGCTTGTATCAGAAAAGCACAGACGCATAAGGGGAAACGCGAAAAATCGCGTTATTCGCTGTGCTGCCATTGACAGGTCCCTCCATGCTGATATCCTCCGCGCCTGACATTCCCGCCGAACGTTGTCTTTAAGAAATTGTTTTACAAAAATGGCGATGCAATGTCAGACCGAGGATGGGATGATACCCGCCTTCAACGTCTGTCCGGTGACATTTGTCCCGACACTGCCAACAGTTCAGGTATACTGTCAGGCTACTCATTCATGACTGCGCTACTTCACTCACCAGGGGGAAAACTTGCAGGGTAAAGAACTCCAGGATTTTGTTATCGACAAAATTGATGACCTGAAAGGTCAGGACATTATCGCTATCGACGTAAAAGGTCGATCCAGTATTACCGATTGCATGATTATCTGCACCGGTACCTCCACGCGTCACGTTGCCTCTATTGCTGACCACGTTGTTCAGGAATCACGCGCTGCGGGCATGATGCCGCTGGGCGTTGAAGGCGAAGCCATTGCTGACTGGGTTGTAGTCGACCTCGGCGATGTGATTGTCCACGTCATGCAGGAAGAGAGCCGTCGTCTGTATGAGCTGGAAAAACTCTGGGGCTAATGCGTGAAGTTGCAATTAGTCGCCGTCGGCACAAAAATGCCTGACTGGGTACAGACGGGTTTTACCGAGTATCTGCGACGTTTTCCAAAAGATATGCCGTTTGAACTGGTGGAGATCCCTGCCGGAAAGCGCGGTAAAAACGCGGATATCAAACGTATTCTCGATAAAGAGGGTGAACTGATGCTGGCTGCCGCAGGCAAGAACCGCATCGTTACCCTCGATATTCCGGGTAAACCCTGGGATACGCCGCAGCTGGCACACGAACTGGAACGCTGGAAACAGGACGGTCGTGACGTCAGCTTGTTGATTGGTGGGCCGGAAGGCTTGTCATCAGCTTGTAAAGCGGCAGCCGAACAAAGTTGGTCCCTCTCCGCGCTGACCCTCCCCCACCCGCTGGTTCGGGTTCTGGTGGCAGAAAGTCTGTATCGCGCGTGGAGCATTACCACCAACCATCCTTATCATCGTGAGTAATGACTGACCAGGTAGATTAACCAGCGGATGAAACTACAGAATTCTTTTCGCGACTATACGGCTGAGTCCGCGCTGTTTGTGCGCCGGGCGCTGGTCGCCTTTACGGGGATTTTGCTGCTGACGGGCGTGCTGATCGCCAACCTCTACAATCTGCAGATTGTCCGCTTTACCGACTATCAAACGCGCTCCAACGAAAACCGCATAAAGCTGGTGCCCATCGCACCAAGCCGCGGCATTATCTACGATCGTAATGGCGTTCCTCTGGCGCTGAACCGCACCATCTATCAAATCGAAATGATGCCAGAGAAGGTCGACAATGTTCAGGATACCCTCAACGCCCTGAAAGGGGTGGTCGATCTTAACGACGACGACATCGCGAACTTTAAAAAAGAGCGTGCCCGCTCGCACCGCTTTACCTCTATCCCGGTCAAAACCAACCTGACTGAAGTCCAGGTTGCCCGTTTTGCGGTGAATCAATATCGCTTCCCGGGCGTGGAAGTTAAAGGCTATAAGCGTCGTTTCTATCCTTACGGCTCTGCGCTGACCCACGTCATCGGCTACGTTTCAAAAATTAACGATAAAGACGTGGAGCGTCTCGATAAAGACGGCAAGCTGGCGAACTACGCCGCGACACACGATATTGGCAAACTGGGTATTGAGCGTTATTACGAAGAAGTTCTGCACGGGCAGACGGGCTACGAAGAGGTCGAAGTTAACAACCGGGGTCGCGTCATCCGTCAGCTGAAAGAGGTGCCGCCACAGGCGGGCCATGACGTTTACCTGACTCTCGATCTTAAACTTCAGCAATATATCGAAACCCTGCTGGCAGGCAGTCGTGCCGCCGTGGTGGTCACCGACCCTCGCACCGGCGGCATCCTGTCACTGGTTTCCATGCCAAGCTACGATCCCAACCTGTTTGTGGATGGCATTTCCAGCAAAGATTATTCCGGTTTGCTCAATGACCCGAATACGCCACTGGTTAACCGTGCCACGCAGGGGGTCTATCCACCGGCGTCCACCGTTAAACCTTATGTGGCCGTCTCGGCGCTCAGCGCAGGCGTTATCACTCGTAATACGAGCCTCTTTGACCCAGGCTGGTGGCAGTTGCCCGGCTCGGAAAAACGCTATCGCGACTGGAAAAAATGGGGCCATGGTCATCTGAATGTGACCAAGTCGCTGGAAGAGTCGGCGGATACCTTCTTCTATCAGGTCGCCTATGACATGGGCATCGATCGCCTGTCAGAGTGGATGAGTAAATTTGGCTACGGCCATTATACGGGTGTCGATCTCTCCGAAGAGCGCTCCGGTAATATGCCGACCCGTGAATGGAAGCAAAAACGCTTTAAAAAACCCTGGTATCAGGGCGATACCATCCCGGTGGGGATTGGTCAGGGCTACTGGACCGCGACGCCGTTGCAGATGAACAAGGCGATGATGATCCTTATCAATGACGGCGTGGTGAAGGTTCCTCACCTGCTGATGAGTACCCTGGAAAACGGCAATAAAGTGCCCTGGGTACAGCCGCACGAACCACCGGTGGGCGATATTCACTCTGGTTTCTGGGAGATCGCCAAAGACGGCATGTACGGCGTGGCCAACCGCCCGAACGGAACGGCGCATAAATACTTTGCCGGCGCCCCGTATAAAGTGGCCGCCAAATCCGGTACCGCTCAGGTCTTTGGCCTGAAAGCGAATGAAACCTATAACGCGCATAAAATTGCTGAACGTCTCCGGGACCACAAACTGATGACCGCGTTTGCCCCTTACGACAATCCACAGGTTGCGGTGGCGATCATTCTGGAAAACGGCGGCGCAGGCCCGGCCGTCGGGACGATTATGCGCCAGATCCTCGACCACATTATGCTGGGCGATAACAACACCGAACTGCCGACAGAAAACCCGGCAACCGCCGCGGCAGAGGACCAATAATCATGACGGATAATCCGAATAAAAAATCGTTGTGGGACAAAATCCACATCGACCCGGCGATGCTGCTGATCCTGCTGGCGCTGCTTACTTATAGCGCCATGGTCATCTGGAGCGCCAGCGGCCAGGATATTGGCATGATGGAGCGTAAAATCGGCCAAATCGCCATGGGTGTGATCATCATGGTCGTGATGGCGCAAATTCCGCCAAGGGTTTATGAAGGATGGGCACCCTATCTTTACTTTGTCTGTATCATTTTGCTGGTGGCCGTCGATGCGTTTGGCGCCATTTCAAAAGGGGCGCAGCGATGGCTGGATCTGGGTATTGTTCGTTTTCAGCCTTCTGAAATCGCCAAAATCGCCGTTCCGCTGATGGTCGCGCGCTTTATTAACCGCGACGTCTGTCCTCCTTCGCTAAAAAATACGGCAATTGCCCTGGTGCTGATCTTCCTGCCGACCTTGCTGGTCGCCGCGCAGCCTGACCTTGGCACCTCAATTCTGATCGCCTTATCAGGCCTGTTTGTTCTGTTCCTGTCCGGCTTAAGCTGGCGCCTGATTGGCATTGCCGTGGTGTTAATCGCGGCCTTTATACCGATTCTTTGGTTCTTCCTGATGCACGATTATCAACGTCAGCGCGTCATGATGTTACTGGATCCGGAAACCGACCCACTGGGCGCAGGCTATCACATCATTCAGTCTAAAATTGCTATTGGCTCGGGCGGATTGCGCGGCAAGGGCTGGCTGCATGGTACGCAATCACAGCTCGAATTCTTGCCAGAACGCCATACAGACTTTATCTTTGCCGTGCTTGCTGAAGAGCTGGGCCTGGTGGGGATACTGATTCTGCTGGCGCTCTATGTACTGCTGATTATGCGCGGATTGTGGATTGCGGCCCATGCGCAAACCACCTTCGGACGCGTTATGGCGGGCGGGTTAATGCTGATTTTATTCGTTTATGTCTTCGTCAATATTGGTATGGTGAGTGGTATTCTGCCCGTTGTAGGCGTGCCGCTCCCGCTGGTCAGTTATGGGGGATCGGCGTTAATCGTATTGATGGCCGGGTTTGGGATAGTCATGTCTATCCATACCCACCGAAAAATGTTGTCCAAAAGCGTATAACAATAAGGGGATCGCAATGCGCAAGCAGTGGTTGGGTATCTGCATCGCAGCAAGTTTGCTGGCAGCCTGTACAAGTGATGATGGTCAACAGCAGGCAACCGTTGCGCCACCGCAACCGGCGGTCTGTAACGGTCCTGTCGTCGATATCAGCGGCGCGGACCCGGTCTTTGAACCGCTTAACGCCACCGCGAATCAGGATTATCAACGCGACGGTAAGAGCTATAAAATCGTTCAGGATCCGTCCCGCTTCAGTCAGGCGGGATTTGCCGCCATTTATGACGCCGAGCCTGGTAGCAATCTCACCGCCTCCGGTGAAACCTTCGATCCTGCACAGATTACGGCCGCCCACCCTACGTTGCCGATCCCAAGCTATGTGCGTGTAACCAACCTCGCGAACGGACGGATGATCGTTGTGCGGATTAACGATCGGGGCCCTTATGGCAACGATCGCGTGATCTCCCTCTCCCGCGCAGCAGCCGATCGCCTGAATACCTCAAACAATACCAAAGTGCGTATTGATCCTATTATTGTGGCGCAGGACGGAACGCTGTCCGGCCCAGGCACTGTCTGTACGACAGTGGCGAAACAAACTTATGCTCTCCCGGCTCGCCCGGATTTGAGCGGCGGCATGGGCGCGGCCTCGTCCACGACAGAACCGATGCAGCCCCAGGGCGAAGTACGCGCCATCAGCAACGATACATTACAAAGTGACGACCCCACCGGCGCGCCGGTTAAGAGCAGCGGTTTCCTGGGCGCACCGACCACCCTGGCCACGGGCGTACTCGAAGGCAGCGAGCCTACTCCTGCCCCCGTTGTCACTCCGCCCGCCAGCCAAACTGCCCCCGTGACAGCCCCTGCGGCGGCACAAAATACCCCGGCCCCGGCCGCCTCTACCAACGGAGGTTATGTGGTTCAGGTGGGTGCCGTCAGCGATCGTGCCCGTGCCGAGCAATATCAGCAGCGCCTGAGCCAGCAATTTGGCGTGCCGGGTCGTGTTGAGCAAAACGGCGCCGTCTGGCGTATCCAGATGGGCCCGTTCGCCAGCAAAACGCAGGCCAGCTCGCTGCAACAACGTCTGCAAAATGAAGCACAACTGCAGTCGTTTATCGCAGAGGCGAAATAATTAATCGGCGGTATCCGAATTGTCAGTTTATGTAATTAACGTTCACAAACTCATGCTGAAAGTCGGATGCCTGCCTGTATAGCTTTTGCTATAGTAAGGCACTTTTTTTAATTCCATCACGGATGTCGTAGTTCTGACCATGAAGACCACTTTTTCCGCTCGTTTTTTGCAGCGCATGGCGCTGACCACGGCCCTTTGCGCATCTGCTCTCTCAGCAGCTCACGCTGATGACCTGAACATTAAGACCATGATCCCTGGCGTTCCGCAGATTGACGCGGAATCCTACATCCTGATCGATTACAACTCCGGTAAAGTGCTGGCAGAACAAAATGCTGACGCGCGTCGCGATCCGGCCAGTCTGACCAAGATGATGACCAGCTACGTCATCGGCCAGGCCATGAAAGCAGGCAAATTCAAAGAAACGGACCTGGTCACCATCGGCAACGATGCCTGGGCAACGGGTAACCCGGTGTTCAAAGGCTCATCGCTGATGTTCCTGAAGCCCGGCATGCAGGTGCCTGTTTCTCAGCTGATTCGCGGCATCAACCTGCAATCAGGCAATGACGCCTGCGTGGCGATGGCGGATTTCGCCGCTGGCAGCCAGGACGCGTTTGTAGGCCTGATGAACAGCTACGTCTCAGCGTTGGGCCTGAAAAACAGCCATTTCCAGACCGTTCACGGCCTGGATGCAGACGGGCAGTACAGCTCTGCGCGCGACATGGCGCTGATTGGCCAGGCGCTGATCCGTGATGTGCCCAATGAATACACCATCTATAAAGAGAAAGAGTTCACCTTTAACGGCATTCGCCAGACCAACCGCAACGGTCTGCTGTGGGATAACAGCCTGAATGTGGACGGCATCAAAACGGGTCATACGGACAAAGCAGGTTATAACCTGGTCGCTTCTGCCACCGAAGGCCAGATGCGTTTGATCTCTGCCGTCATGGGCGGACGTACCTTCAAAGGGCGTGAAACCGAAAGCAAAAAATTGCTGACCTGGGGCTTCCGTTTCTTTGAAACCGTTAATCCGCTGAAAGCCGGTAAAGAGTTCGCCTCTGAGCCCGTCTGGTTTGGTAACAACGATCGCGCCTCACTGGGCGTCGACAAAGACCTGTACCTGACCATTCCGCGTGGCCGCATGAAAGACCTGAAGGCAAGCTACGTGCTGACCACCAGCGAGCTTCACGCGCCGCTTAAGAAAAATCAGGTTGTGGGCACCATCAACTTCCAGCTGGACGGTAAGACCATCGATCAGCGTCCACTGGTCGTGCTGGATGAGATCCCTGAAGGCAATTTCTTCGGCAAAATCATTGATTACATTAAATTGATGTTCCATCACTGGTTTGGTTAAAAATTGAACACTTGAAAGTGTGATTTTGATCCCCATATACTAGGTATCCTGATAACTCCCACCTGACGTGGGAGTTATTCTTTTTAATGTAATGCCGGAGCTGACATGAAAACCAAACTTAACGAACTGCTTGAATTCCCTACCTCCTTTACTTACAAAGTAATGGGTCAGGCGAAACCTGAGCTGGTTGATCAGGTGGTTGAAGTGGTACAGCGCCATGCGCCCGGTGACTACTCTCCAACGGTAAAACCCAGCAGCAAAGGCAATTACCACTCGGTATCTATCACCATCACTGCGACGCACATCGAACAAGTCGAAACGCTCTATGAAGAGTTAGGCAATATCGAAATCGTCCGTATGGTGCTGTAAGTCCTTTCGCGGTTGCCCGGTTAGCCGGGTAACCCGCCTCTCTGCTGTGATATACTCCCTGACACCTTTTCTCCCCCGTCACCGGAGCTGCTGTTTTGTATCAGGATAAAATTCTTGTCCGCCATCTTGGGCTTCAACCTTACGAACCTGTCTCCCGGGCTATGCATGATTTCACTGACACCCGTGATGAAACCTCTCCCGACGAGATTTGGCTGGTCGAGCATTACCCTGTGTTTACTCAGGGCCAGGCGGGCAAAGCGGAACATGTTTTAGTGCCGGGTGATATTCCCGTTATACAGAGCGATCGTGGCGGCCAGGTCACCTATCACGGACCGGGTCAGCAGGTGATGTACGTCCTGCTGGACCTTAAGCGTCGCAAGCTGGGCGTCAGAGAGCTGGTTACCCTGCTGGAAAACACCGTCGTCGATACCCTTGCTGCCTATGGCATTCAGGCGCATCCCCGTGCGGACGCACCGGGCGTCTATGTAGGGGATAGCAAAATCTGTTCTCTGGGCTTACGCATCCGTCGGGGATGCTCCTTCCACGGCCTGGCGCTGAATATCAATATGGACTTATCGCCTTTCCTGCGCATTAATCCCTGCGGCTATGCGGGAATGGAAATGGTGCAAATGAGCCAGTGGGTTGAATCGGTCACCCCTGATATTATTCAACCGGTTTTAGTCAGCAAGTTTTTAGCACGGCTTAACAATCCACCCAGTGAATATATCAACGCTTAATATATGATACATGATGGTCACGTAATTTCCCGGGCCATCATTTATTTCCCCCTTTAAGCTTTACAATATTCCTGAGATTCTATATTTTCGAAGCGCCTGGGCAAACTCCCCTATTTGCAGCGCAATATTCATCTTCCAAAAAGTAAAAGGGTGGGTCAGTCATCATTTGATCAAAAATCGTACAACCGTTTGATTTTTTTAAACATATGATTCCGATAAAATACTTTACCTATAACGACAGGCACAATATATAAATTCAACTATCATTCATATTGTGAATGAATTCGGAGTAACAGCGTGGATAATAATAATTTACCAGCTAAACGATTAAATGATCCCGGTGGTGCGGGTAAGCCACAAATTTTTCGGACTTTACGTAATATAGATCTCAATTTATTGACCATTTTTGAGGCGGTATATGTCCACAAGGGTATCGTTAACGCTGCGAAAATTCTGAATCTCACCCCCTCCGCAATTAGCCAGTCAATCCAAAAACTGCGCGCTATATTTCCCGATCCTCTCTTTATTCGTAAAGGCCAGGGCGTTACGCCAACCGCCTATGCTACGCACCTTCATGAGTATATCAGTCAGGGCCTGGAGTCGATTCTTGGCGCTCTGGATCTTACCGGCAGCTACGATAAACAGCGGACCATTACTATAGGCACATCCCCTTCTGTGGGTGCTCTGGTGCTGCCCATTGTTCACCAGGCGATAAAGCGCGAAGTGCCCCATCTGTTGTTACGCAATATTCCCATTAATGATGCAGAGACCCAGCTGTCACAGTTCCAGACGGATCTCATCATTGACAACAATACCTTCTCGGCACGCGCGTTAGGTCAACATACGCTTTATGCAGACAGCCTGGTGCTGGTCTGCCGCAAGGGTCATCCTGCGCTCAGCAAGACGGCCACGCATGAAAGTCTGGAAGAGTATGAACACGCCCTGTTCACTCATGAGGGAAGCGACCATAGCCAGCTCCGCAAGCGGGTCAACGAAATTTTCCTCGATCGCCAAATCAGCTTCAGCAGTTACAATATGTTCACTATTGCCGCCCTGCTTGGCAGCAGCGATCTGCTCAGTATCATGCCTTTGCGTCTCTTCAATTTACTTCGTCAATGCTGGCCGCTTGAGCAGATCCCTTTCGCACCGCTCAACAGTGAAGCCATTGAAATTGCGCTGCATTACAATAAATTGAGCCTGCGCGATCCGGTGCTGGAAAACGTCATCAATATCATCAGAAAAGCATTCTGACGCTGTCATCCTGCCCTCATTCGGTCCTCCGCAGGGACAAAGGGCACAAAACAACAACTATTTTACAATTTGGCGACCTCACAGGCTGCTTTATCGACCATATCAATGATATACTGCCTGTCGTTCGTTCAAAAATAGTTGATAAATACAACATTCCCTTGAATTGAAACGCTTTCCTCGAATTTCGCAACTGGAACACGCACGCTATGAGTAAACCCATTGTGATGGAACGCGGTGTTAAGTACCGCGACGCCGATAAAATGGCCCTTATCCCGGTTAAAAACGTGGCCACCGAGCGCGAAGCGCTGTTAAGAAAGCCGGAATGGATGAAGATCAAGCTTCCGGCAGACTCGTCACGCATCCAGGGTATCAAAGCGGCGATGCGAAAAAATGGGCTTCACTCCGTTTGTGAAGAAGCCTCTTGCCCGAACCTTGCGGAATGTTTCAACCACGGTACGGCAACCTTCATGATCCTCGGTGCCATCTGCACGCGCCGTTGCCCGTTCTGTGACGTCGCGCATGGTCGCCCTGTAGCACCAGATACCAATGAGCCGCTTAAGCTGGCCCAGACAATTGCCGACATGGCGCTGCGCTATGTGGTTATCACCTCGGTCGACCGTGACGATCTGCGCGACGGCGGAGCCCAGCATTTTGCTGACTGCATCACCGCTATTCGTGAGAAAAGTCCAAACATCAAGATTGAGACGCTGGTTCCCGACTTCCGTGGTCGTATGGATCGCGCGCTGGATATCCTGACTGCAACCCCGCCAGATGTGTTTAACCACAACCTGGAGAACGTGCCGCGTATTTACCGTCAGGTTCGTCCTGGTGCCGACTACAACTGGTCATTGAAGCTGCTCGAGCGCTTTAAAGAAGCCCATCCGCATATTCCGACTAAATCGGGTCTGATGGTCGGTCTGGGTGAAACCAATGCTGAAATCGTTGAGGTGATGCGCGACTTGCGTCGTCATGGCGTGACAATGCTGACATTAGGTCAATACCTGCAGCCAAGCCGTCACCACCTGCCTGTGCAGCGCTACGTCAGCCCGGATGAATTTGATGAAATGAAAGCGGAGGCGATGGCAATGGGCTTTACCCATGCAGCCTGCGGCCCGTTTGTTCGCTCGTCCTATCATGCCGATATGCAGGCGAAAGGCGAGGAAGTGAAGTAACATTTAATTACACTTCGCCCATAAAAAAACCGGCCACTGTGCCGGTTTTTTATTTCGCATGCCGTTAATGGCTCGCCATTACTCTTTGTGCGAGAGCTTCTCAGCGACGATTTCGTCATCGGCGGTTTTCTTCGCAGACGCATCATCGTCATTCATCGCTTTTTTGAAGCCTTTGATGGCTGCACCCAGGTCTCCGCCCAGCGTGCGCAACTTCTTGGTACCAAACAGCAGGACAACCAGTGCGGCCACCACTAACAGTTTAGTAATACTGATCTCACCCATAGATACCTTCTTCACTTAAAACAGGCTGCGTTATGCGCCCTAAAGACCTGACGTTATTAACGGCCATTTGGCGCGCGCACACAATAGCAATCTGTAACAAGGTGAATCAAGCACTGATGAAAAAAACATCATAATAATTGCGGTGGCGCAAATCTTCGGTTGCGTAAGACCGGCAGTTGCTGGCGCACGGCGTGTACCCGCTCGCGATCGAGCTCCGCTATGATAAGTGCCGGTTTCTCTGCCGCCGCAGCGACCGTCACGCCTAACGGATCAATCACCCGGCTTTGGCCAATATTTTTATTCCCGCACTCTCCTGCCGCGACAACATAGCAGGTGGTATCCAGCGCCCTGGCCGTGAGCAGGGTCGCCCAGTGATGCTCTTTAAGCGGCCCTTTCACCCAGGCCGCGGGAAGGATTAATACATCGGCGCCTGACAGCGCCAGATTCATCGCCATCTCCGGGAAGCGTAGATCGTAGCAGGTCATCAGACCCAGCTTAAATCCCCCCACCTCGATGACGGGCGGCAACTGATGCCCCGGGTCCACGTGCCGGGATTCCTGCACGGAGAACGCGTCGTAGAGATGAAGCTTGGCATAGGTCTGCACAATCTCCCCACCCCGCAGGGCCACCAGCGTGTTAACCGCTCTCCCCGGCGATGAGGGGACATGCAGAGTGAGGATCGTGGTCAGTGTATTCGCTGCGCTTTCTGTTTTCAGCACTTTCAGGAAATCCCCGTCGAGCGACTGCGCTGATTTCACTGACAGATCCGGATCGTTGTCGTCACGCGCCAGGAGCGCTTCAGGTAACACTAACAGCGACGCGCCTTTGCCTGCCGCCTGCGACATCAGTTCTGCACAATGTCGTGCATTTTCTTGCCAGTCTGGCGTGACCGCAAACTGCCCCACAGCAACATACATATTTTCACCCGGTTCCAATTAGCGTTAAACTTATTGCCCTAACCATACCAGATAGCAGGAATTCGCTGTGTTACAACTGCTTTTAGCCGTTTTTATTGGTGGGGGAACCGGGAGCGTCGCGCGATGGTTTCTTAGCATGAGATTTAACCCAATGCATCAGGCAATTCCCATTGGGACCCTGACGGCCAACCTGATTGGGGCTTTCATCATTGGGATGGGACTTGCCTGGTTTAACCGGATGACCCACATTGATCCCATGTGGAAGTTACTCATCACGACCGGATTTTGCGGAGGATTAACAACCTTTTCCACCTTCTCAGCCGAGGTGGTGTTCCTGTTTCAGGAGGGTAAGTTTGCGTGGGCGCTCACCAACATTGCCGTCAATATGCTCGGCTCGTTTGCTATGACCGCGATCGCATTTTGGATTTTTTCTGCGGCAAACGCGCACTAAGAACCGCACGTTAATGTTGGCTTAATTTTTCTCTGTCACGCTTAGCGCAATATCGCGTGAGGGTAAGAAAATGAAAGCGACTTTAATGCAGGCGGGAATGGTTTTACTGAGCGTTCTGATCGTCGCCAGTTTTATTAAGATGTATCTCTTCAATTAATGAATGCCAAAAAAAACCCGCTCAGGGAGCGGGTTTTGAAACTCATGCTGACGCGTCTGTAATTACAGAGCAGTTACGTTAGCAGCAGAAGGGCCTTTGGCACCGTTAGTGATTTCAAACTCAACGCGCTGACCTTCGGCCAGGGTTTTGAAACCATTAGTCTGGATTGCAGAGAAGTGTACGAACACATCTTTGCTGCCATCTTCCGGAGTAATGAAACCGAATCCTTTGGACTCATTAAACCACTTAACGTTACCTTTAATCTTAGACATCAAAATTACCTTTACATGAAAAATGGACACAAATGCTGTGTCGGGTATCAGTACAACAATTACGGGCCATTTTGTCCAGCGCTTCTTTAGCAAAAAGTGACAAAAGTCGCGGAATTTTTCGCGCCCGACACGTTATCCTCCAGCCCGCTAAAAGTGGCTCTTTTTTCGCCACTCCCTGCCCCTTTTTCAGTTAAAACTGAAAGCGCATCCAGGCAAAGTAAACGTTACCGTTATTGTATGTGCCAGGGATATAGGTCATCTGGAACGTCGCCGGGCCATAGCCAATGGAGGCCAGAGGTAAAAGGACCGGTACCGGGATATATTTCCAGTTGTCTCGCGCGGTAAAACCTGCGGTATAGCCCAGCCCCATGTGGAAGTTCTCATCCGCCAGCGGACGCCAGGTTTTCTCCCAGCCGTAACCGCCAATCGGTTCCCACTTGTTATAGGAGTCTTTGAAGGCCATTAAATAGAGACCGTGCCAGTTACCTTTGTCATCCCAACGGGATTGACCGAAGCCCGCGCCCCAGGGACGTTCGTTATAGCGATCGGTTTTTTCTTTGTCGTACGCAAAACGCGCGTGCCAGGTAATAGCCGGGACATAGAGATCGTAATGCTCTGGTTCATTCCAGGTTTGCGCGACGTTATCTTTAAAAGTGTTGAACCAGCCTTTATCCGCTGATTTATCGTCTGCTGTCGCTGAGGAAACCAGCGTTAACTGGCCAAAAATAAACAGAAAAATTGCAAAAATATTATTCTTTAAAATCACGATATCATTACCATTCTTTGTATTCGATGCATAACTTAACAAAGTCTATTTGAATAAAGTCTTAACGACACCGGCTTTTATCTGAAAATGTGTTTACCAAGTGGGAATAATCTCATAAGCGGAACAGACAGAGACGAAGAATATGAGACAACATTACAAAACATAACGTTTATATCATTATCCCTACAAATACATCTCGGCGGATTTGATATTGAGTTCGCTTGCAAGGTATATCCTCTCCCTGCTGACTTATGTCATTCTGAAGTAAGGGAAAGCCCGCGGCACGGGCTCTGGCAGGCTTCTCTGGTTCCGGAATTGATGACCCGCACGGCACACTTCGCTGCAGGATTACCATGGAGTGCAGTTCAGGTTTTCTTAGCCAGTTCTGTTAATCTTTGCAGCTTGCCGTGAGGCCTCAAAGTTACCTAATAACCATTTTAAAAAAGCGGATATCCTGTTATCTCGCTGCCAGTATTTTTTGCCGCAGAGACCGTAATACGCCTGTGGTTAAACCACGATAAAAAACCTTACGCTGAACGCTGATATTTTCGCTGAACGCCTCTCCTGTTTCTTTGCTAATTTCTCTGTAAAACTCGGCGCCCAAATAATTAACAAATAATTACCATGTAATTAACAATTAAATGCATTTACATGATCACCAGGTTAATGACATAAAGGGTACCGCAGTGGCAAAATAGTCGCGATATCGGCGTTAGATGTCGATTTATTGATTTTAATCATCTATGACTGGCCGTTTATTCGGCACATTCTCACCCTTCAAATTTAGATTTCCGTGCTCTCTGGGGAGCGCAACGTACAGGGGAAACCATGCTTACCTTTATCGAGCTCCTCATTGGAGTCGTCGTCATTGTCGGCGTCGCGCGTTACATCATTAAGGGCTATTCCGCCACGGGCGTGTTATTTGTCGGCGGCCTGACGCTGCTTATCATCAGTGCGCTGATGGGACACAAGGTGCTGCCCGCCAGTGAAACCAGCACCGGCTATTCCGCAACGGATATCGTTGAATATATTAAAATCCTGCTGATGAGCCGTGGTGGCGATCTCGGCATGATGATTATGATGCTGTGTGGTTTCGCCGCGTATATGACGCACATCGGTGCCAACGACATGGTCGTAAAGCTGGCGTCGAAACCGCTGCAATATATTAACTCGCCGTATATTCTGATGATTGCCGCCTATTTCGTGGCCTGCCTGATGTCTCTGGCGGTCTCCTCGGCCACTGGCCTTGGCGTTCTGCTGATGGCAACCCTGTTCCCGGTGATGGTCAACGTCGGTATCAGCCGTGGTGCTGCCGCGGCAATCTGCGCCTCGCCTGCGGCTATCATTCTTTCCCCTACGTCCGGCGATGTGGTGCTTGCGGCGAAAGCAGCGGAAATGCCGCTGATCGACTTTGCGTTTAAAACCACGCTGCCCATTTCAATTGCGGCCATTATTGGCATGGCTATCGCCCACTACTTCTGGCAGAAGTATCTCGATAAAAAAGAGAACATCAGCCACGAGATGCTGGACGTGAATGAAATCAACACCACTGCCCCCTCTTTCTACGCCATTCTGCCCTTTACCCCGATTATCGGCGTGCTGATTTTCGACGGGAAATGGGGCCCGCAGCTTCACATCATTACCATTCTGGTGATCTGCATGTTGCTGGCCGCCCTGCTGGAGTTTGTGCGTGGTTTTAATACCCAAAAAGTGTTCTCGGGTCTGGAAGTGGCCTATCGTGGCATGGCGGATGCCTTTGCGGGCGTGGTCATGCTGCTGGTTGCCGCCGGTGTCTTTGCGCAGGGCCTGAGCACCATCGGCTTTATTCAGAGCCTCATCTCGATTGCCACCTCTTTTGGCTCGGCAAGCATCATTCTGATGTTGGTCCTGGTTGTGCTGACGATGCTGGCGGCGATGACCACCGGCTCTGGTAACGCCCCCTTCTATGCGTTTGTCGAAATGATCCCGAAGCTGGCGCACTCCTCCGGCATCAATCCGGCCTATCTGTCCATTCCGATGCTGCAGGCGTCCAATCTGGGCCGAACGATTTCTCCGGTTTCTGGCGTGGTCGTTGCCGTTGCGGGCATGGCAAAAATCTCTCCGTTTGAAGTGGTAAAACGCACCTCTGTTCCCGTGCTGGTGGGTCTGGTCATTGTGATTGTCGCCACCGAAATTCTGGTGCCCGGCACCGCCGCAGGTTAAGTCTCGTCACCATCAAAAAGCGCCTGCGGGCGCTTTTTGTGCTTTAATAACCTTCTGAAATAAATTCGCTATAAACCATCAGGAATTCAAATGTTCAGGAAGGATATTGTCAGCCGGTTTAGCACCGCGGCGCTGCTTCTGTGTGCTTTTACGACTCAGGCCGCCCCGCTCCAGGCAACGCAGTACGGTGATTTTGATCGCTACGTCCTTGCATTGTCGTGGCAAACGGGTTTTTGCCAGAGCGTGCATGACGCCAACCGCAATGAGCCAGACGAGTGTCGCCTGCAAAAAGAGAGTAACGTTAAAACTGACTTCCTGACCGTGCACGGGCTGTGGCCCAGCCTGCCGAAGACAATCTCCGCTCGGGGTGTGGACGATCGCCGCTGGATGCGTTTTGGCTGTGCAACGCGCCCCATCCCCAATCTGCCCGAAGCCAAAGCCAACCGCAAATGCGCGGCTGCAGAAACAGGACTTTCTCTTGAGACCGCCGCAAAACTCAATAGCGTAATGCCCGGCGCCGGGGGGAACTCCTGTCTGGAACGCTACGAATACGCCAAGCACGGCGTCTGTTTCGGCTTCGACCCGGACGCTTACTTTGGCACCATGGTCCGTCTCAATCAGGCGGTAAAAGCCAGCCCGATGGGGACCTTCCTGGCGGAGAATTACGGTAAGACGGTAACCCGTCGGGCCTTTGATGACGCTGTCGCCCGGAGCTTTGGCAAAGCCAATGTGAAAGCCGTTAAGCTGACCTGCCAGGGCAATCCCGCTTACCTGACGGAGATGCAGATTTCCCTCAAAGCGGCAACCATCAACGCCCCTCTTTCAGAGGCCTCGTTCGCCCCACAACCGCATCCGGGCAACTGTGCGAAGCAATTCGTCATCGATAAAGCGGGTTATTGATCTTCGGCCGGGCATCCCCTGCCCGGCATTCCATCCTTTCCTCTTATAGCTCGATGAGCGTCACACTTCCGATCTCCTGCATCATTTATCCAGCTAAAGCCTCATTTATCCGGTAAACAGCGTTGAATCCTCGCCGCCATAATCGCGGTGTCATCAACAGGAGGAATTTCACATGGCTAAAAAACTGATTGCGTTATGCGCCTGCCCGATGGGACTGGCCCATACCTTTATGGCGGCTCAGGCTCTGGAAGACGCTGCCGTTGAAGCAGGCTATGACGTCAAAATTGAAACACAGGGGGCAGACGGCATCCAGAATCGTTTAACCGCAGAGGATATCGCCACGGCCGACATTATTATTCACGCGATAGCGATCACCCCGGAAGACAACGAACGCTTCGAAACGCGGGATGTGTATGAAATTACCCTTCAGGACGCCATCAAAAATGCGGCGGGCACCCTGAAAGATATCGAAGAAATGATTGCTGCAGAACAACAATAATTCTCCACCTCAGGGGTCTTCGTCATGGCAATTAAAAAACGCAGTGCGATTCGCTCAGCGGGTCACGAAGGTGACACGCTGGTTATGAAACCCGCGCCAGTGGCAGCAGGCAGTACCTTCTGGAAAGAACTTCCTCAGCACATTATGTCGGGCATTTCCCGCATGGTGCCTACGCTTATCATGGGCGGGGTCATTCTCGCCATTTCGCAGCTTATTGCCTATGTGTGGCTGGAAATCCCGCCCGATACCGGCATTCTGGATGCACTCAACTCCGGCAAATTCACCGGTTTTAATCTGTCAGTGCTGAAGTTTGGTTACCTGACCGAATCCTTCGGTGGGCTGCTGTTTAGTTTTGCTATTCCCATGTTCTCCGCTTTTGTTGCTAACTCCATCGGTGGAAAACTGGCCTTCCCGGCAGGATTTATTGGCGGTCTTGTCTCCACGCAACCGACGCTGGTGCTCAATTTCGATGCGGAAAAACTGACCTGGCTTGCCACCAAACCCGTTCCCTCCACCTTTATAGGTGCGCTGATTATCGCCATCGCGGCCGGGTATCTGGTGAAATGGTTAAACACCAAAATCAGCGTGCCCCAGTATCTGCTGGCCTTTAAAAGCACCTTCCTGATCCCGATCCTCTCCGCGCTGTTCGTGATGCTGGCGATGTATTACGTGATCACCCCCATCGGTGGCTGGCTGAATGCGGGCATGCGCACCCTGCTGCTTGCCGCAGGCGAAGCCGGGTCAATGATGTACGCCATCGGCATGGCGGCGGCTACCGCAATCGATCTGGGCGGGCCGATCAATAAAGCCGCCGGTTTCGTGGGGCTGGGGCTCACGACGGATCATGTTCTGCCCATCACGTCGCGTGCGGTGGCAATTGTTATCCCACCGATTGGCCTGGGGCTGGCAACGCTTATCGACCACCGGTTAACCGGAAAACGTCTTTTCAGCCCCCAGCTTTACCCGCAGGGTAAAACGGCCATGTTCCTCGCCTTCATGGGCATCAGCGAAGGGGCGATTCCCTTCCTGCTGGAAAACCCGCTTGCCACGCTGCCTGCGTATATGGTCGGCGCTATCGCCGGTGCGATGACCGCCACCGCGCTCGGGGCCGTGCAGTGGTTCCCGGAATCCGCCATATGGGCCTGGCCGCTGGTGACCAATCTCGGCGCCTATATGCTGAGTATTCTGGTGGGCGCTGTCATCACCGCGCTGCTGGTCGTACTGATTCGCAACAGCATGTACAAGCGCGGAAAACTGTCTATCGATACGCTGTAACGAGGGGGCGAAATGGAATTACTGACAAGGCTTCGCAACTGGCTTGCCGCAGAGAATCTGGACGCGGTACTGATCGCCTCACGGCAGAATAAACAGCCGCATCTGGGGATATCCACCGGGTCAGGCTACGTGCTGGTGACGCGTAAAACGGCGCATATACTGACGGATTTTCGCTATTACAGCGATCTCGCCTCACGTTCGACAGGCTATCAGATGCACCTGCTGAATACGGATAACCCCTTTACGGTGGCGATAAACCGACTGATTGAACGCGAAGGGATCGCCACGCTGGGATTTGAAGGGGAGCACGTCAGCTGGCAAACCGGCAGCCAGTGGCGCGCAAGCCTGAATACGACGCTTTGCAGTATCTCGCTGGATGCCTTACGCCAGATCAAAACCGCTGATGAGATCGTCCGTATCCGCGCCGCCTGCGACATCGCTGACCACGCTGCCGGCCATATCCGCCGTTTTATTCAGCCTGGCCTGCGTGAACGCGAGGTAGCGGCAGAGCTGGAGTGGTTTATGCGCCAGCACGGCGCGGAAAAGCCCGCCTTCGACACCATTGTCGCCAGCGGGCCACGCGGCGCACTGCCGCACGGGAAGGCCTCGGACAAAGTTATCGTCGCAGGCGAATTCGTGACGATCGACTTTGGCGCGCAACACCAGGGATATTGCTCGGATATGACGAGGACCTTCCTCGTTAGCGGACAAAACAGCCCCCCTGAGGCCCATCCTCTCTACGCGATATACCAGACGGTTCTGGAGGCGCAGCTGGCGGCCATCGCGGCGATTCGTCCTGGCGTGGCATGTCAGGAGGTGGATCGCGCCGCCCGCTCAGTGATTCAGAATGCCGGATATGGCGCGCAGTTTGGACACAATACCGGCCACGCCATCGGCATTGATGTCCATGAAAACCCGCGTTTCTCCCCGACAGAGACCACCCTCTTGCAGGCGGGAATGCTGCTCACCGTTGAGCCGGGTATTTATCTGGAAGGCCAGGGCGGCGTGCGCATCGAGGACGTGGTGCTGGTGACGGACAGCGGCGCAGAGGTGTTCTACCACCAGCCGAAAACGCTGCTTTTGACAGGAGAGATCTGATGGATATCGAATTACTACGACAGCTCAGCGAAGCGGATGCCATTGCCGCGTCGGAGCAGGAAGTGCGCGATATTCTGCTCGCAGAAGCACGCCGGTACAATAAAGAGGTGCAGTTTGACGGGCTGGGCTCGGTGCTCATTCGGGTTAACGAAAGCAGCGGGCCCCGTATTATGGTCTGTGCGCACATGGACGAAGTCGGCTTTATGGTGCGCAGCATCTCCCGTGAAGGGGCCATCGACGTACTGCCCATTGGCAACGTCCGTATGATGGCGCGTACGCTGCAACCCGTTCGCATCACTACGCGCGACGGGCGCAAAATCTCGGGCTTACTCGATGGCGACGTGAAAGGCGACACGGTCGACAATTTACGCGTCGACGTGGGTGCGACCTCCGACGAAGAGGTTCTTGCTGCCGGGATCGATGTGGGAGATAGCGTCACTTTCAATACGCTCTTTACCCCTTTGCCCAATCAGCGCGTGATGGGCAAAGCCTTTGACGATCGCCTCGGCTGTTACCTTCTCGTGACCCTGCTACGCGAACTCCACAAGGCCCCGCTGCCATGCGAACTGTGGCTGGTAGCCAGCTCCAGCGAGGAAGTGGGCCTGCGGGGTGGGCAAACGGCCAGCAACAAGATTAACCCCGATCTTGCCCTGGTGCTGGATACCGCCTGCTGGTCAAAAAATTTCGACTACGGCAGCGCCAACCATCGTCAGATCGGCAGCGGCCCCCTGCTGGTGGTGTACGACAAAACCCTGATTGCGCCTCCCCGCCTGACGGCATTCGTAGAGAAAATCGCCCGCTCGCTGGGCATTCCGCTGCAAAAAGACATGTTCAGCAACGGTGGCACCGACGGAGGCGCGATTCATCTTTCCGGCACGGGTGTGCCAACCGTGGTGATAGGCCCGCCAACCCGACACGGCCACTGCGCCGCCTCCATTGCTGACGCGCAGGATATCAACCAAACCCACCAGCTGCTGGTTGCGCTGGCGGCGTGCTTGAATCGTGAGACCGTAGCTCATCTGACGGACTTCAGATGCTGATCTCACGCTGAACGGAGGAAGTATGTTAACGATTGAATTTTTCTGCCCGCTGCCGAATGGTTTACATGCCCGGCCCGCCTGGGCGCTGAAAGAGCAGTGCAGCGCCTGGCGCAGCGATATCCGCTTTATTAACACCCGTCTTAACAGCCACGCCGATGCAAAAAGCTCGCTGGCGCTGATCAGTACCGGTACGTTGTTTAACGATCGTTGCGTGCTGGAAATCAGCGGCAGTGACGAAGAACAGGCCAGACGCACGCTGGAGATCTATCTGGCCGGGGCGTTTATCGACAGCGATGCCATCCCGTCAGGCGATGCGCCGCACGTTGCGCATCCGCTGCCGCGCTCTCTTCTGCGTCTTAGCCCACACTTAGAACACGCTATCACGCTTGCCAGCGGGATTGGCGCAGGCACCCTGCGTCGTTTTGAAAGCAACAACTTACAGCGCTATCGTCAGTACCCGGCAAGCCCGGAAGATACCACCCGGCTGGAACATAGCCTTGCGACCCTGGCGGAACGCCTTAATCACCAACTGCGCGGGCTGGACGGTGAGAGTAAGACCATTATCAGCGCCCACCTTTCCCTGATTCAGGATGACGAATTTGGGGGCAATATTCACCGCCTGATGACCGAAGCGCGCCTGAGCCTGGCAGAGGCGATTATTCGTAATATGGATCAGATTTGCGACAAACTCTCCCTGTCTGCCAGTGATTATCTCCGCGAGCGGGTGAGCGATATCCGCGATATCAGTGAACAGCTTTTGAGCATTACCTGGCCTGAACTGGCCCCCGCCGCCGCTTTTACGCTCCAGTCCCCCACCATTTTGCTGGCCGACGATCTAACCCCCAGCCAGTTTCTGAGCCTGGATACGCGCCATCTGAAGGGCATGGTGCTGGAAAAAACGGGCCGTACTTCGCACACGCTGATTCTGGCCCGCGCCGCGTCAATTCCGGTGCTGAGTGGCTTAACGGTCGACTCGCTCCAGCCGGTTATCGGCAAAGAGGTGATCCTCGACGGCGTGTGTAGCGTCCTGGTGCCGGAGCCGGATAGCGCCGTCAGTCACTATTACGCTGTCGCCCAGCGCCTGGCCACTAAACGCCACCAGCAACAAATCAAAGATGCCGGGCTGCCTGCACGTACAAAAGACAATGTGCCGGTCGATATTGCCGCGAATATCGGCAGCGCGCTGGAAGCACCGGGGGCCTTCGCCAGTGGCGCTCAGGGGGTGGGATTATTCCGCACGGAAATGCTCTACATGGATCGCGACGCCGCGCCGGACGAGCAGGAACAATTTGAAGCGTATCAGCAGGTTCTGCTCTCTGCGGAAGGCAAACCGGTGATTTTCAGAACCATGGATATCGGCGGCGATAAACAGATCCCCTACCTCTCGCTTCCGCAGGAGGAAAATCCCTTCCTCGGCTATCGCGCCGTGCGCATCTATCCGGAATTTTCCAGCCTGTTCCGCACCCAGCTTCGGGCCATTTTACGCGCCGGGGCCAGCGGTAATGCTCTGCTTATGATCCCGATGGTTCACAGCCTCGATCAAATCTTGTGGGTTAAACAGACGCTCCACCAGGTTCAGGACGAGCTAAAAGCCGAGGGGTTGCGTTACACCCCTCACCTGCCGCTGGGGATCATGGTGGAAGTCCCCTCTGTTTGCTTCATCATCGATCATTTCTGCGATGAGGTGGATTTTTTCAGCATCGGCTCCAACGATATGACGCAATATCTTTATGCCGTCGATCGCAATAATTCACGGGTGTCGCCCCTCTATAACCCAATAGCCCCCTCGTTCTTGCGTATGGTGCGCCAGATCGTGAGCGCCGCCCACCGGCACGGAAAATGGGTCGGCATCTGTGGTGAACTGGCCGGTGAAGGCCGCTATCTCCCCCTGCTGTTAGGGCTTGGCATCGATGAATTCAGCATGAGCGGTCCGCGCATTCCGGCGGTAAAAGCGCTGCTGCGTAATCTGGACAGCCAGGCGTGTCAGACCCTGGCAGAACAAGCCTGCGAGTGCCGCAGCGCGACGGAAATCGAAACCCTGCTCACCGCCTTCACGCCGGAAGAGCCCACGCGGCCGCTGCTGGCACTGGAAAATATCGTGATGCATGAGCCGCTCGGCTCCAGAGAGCAGGTGCTGCAATTCCTTTGCGGCAATCTGGCGATAAACGGGCGAACCGACCATCCTCTCGAGCTTGAAGAAGATCTCTGGCAGCGTGAAGAGATTGTCACCACCGCCGTCGGCTTTGGCGTGGCGATTCCCCACACAAAATCGCCGTGGATACGTCACTCCAGCATCAGCATCGCCCGCCTGGAGAAGCCCATAGACTGGGAATCAGAGATGGGCGACGTTGAACTGGTGATTATGCTGACGCTGGGCGCAGGGGAAGGTAATAATCATGTGAAAGTTTTTTCGCAGCTGGCGCGTAAGCTGGTGAATAAGGCCTTCAGGGAGGCGTTATTCTCGGCCACCACGCCGCAAAGCATTCTGGAGCTGCTTAACGCCGAGATGACCTTTTAATCATCACTGAAAGCGTGCGCGATACTCCCCCGGCGTCAGGCCAAACTGACGCCGGAACAGCCGACTAAAATAGTCGCTGTCTGCGTAACCGCAGCGTTTCGCCACCTCGCCAATCGAAAGGTGATATTTCTGTAAGATGGTCCGCGCTTTCGCCATCCGCACCCAGCGAACATAATCGACAAAACTCATGCTGCCCTGCCCGGAAAACAGGCGCGAAAGGTGGTTCGGGCTGATATTAAAGAAAGCGGCCGCACGTTCCCGCGAAACGGGCTCCGCATAGTGATCCTGCACCCAGTGACAGATGCTCTGGTAGAGAAAATCAGCCCGCGTCACTCCCGTCTCCGGGAGAGCTGAGACCACCTTGCGACACCAGTGCAACAGACTCAGCACCAGCGGTTGAATTATCGCCTGATCCTGGGGCGAGGCGCTCAGATGGGTTAAGGCCATTAAGATCGCGGTCCGCTCGCCCCGTTCAGGATGAGGTAACTCCATCTTTCGTTGCGCACTGCCCGGCTCGTCCTTACGCGCATCGTGAAAATGCAGCCCAAGCCAGGAAGGGGCAAATACGATACTCAACAGCATGACCTGTTTCTCAAAGATGGGTACATTCGCAGCGTGAGCGGGTAGAAAAAGCATCTCCCCTTGTGCAATCTGCTTTTGTTCCGCAATGAGGCGATTCCCGTATTCCCCCCGCAAGACCACATCAAGGCGCGGCCACTCCATGCTGACGGCGTCAGCGCATAAGGTCGCCGGACGCCGGGCAAACCAGACGCGGCCCAGCTGCTGCGGATTGAGCACCAGCCCTGCCAACAGGTCGGCAAAAAACTGCTGATCGGGGGGCAGCGTGCGGGCCGTCATCTCAGGGTTTGCGCGCATCCGGGCGCACCAAATCAAAGCGATGAGTGTCACTTATCCCGTAGTAGGCGCTCGGGCCACCCGCACGCAGGATGGGCTGCGCCTTCGCGGTCTGGTAAATCCCTTCTTCCAGCAAAAAGTCTGCGATGTGAATCCCCACGACTTCGCCCAGCACCAGCCAGGTATCAATGGGCGCACCATCTGCGCCGGTCAGTTGAATGCACTGCGACAGGCGACATTCGAAATTAACGGGGCTTTCCGCCACGCGGGGTACGTTGACCACGCGGCTTCCGGCCTTGGTCAGCCCGGCAATATCAAACTCATCGTCGTCCTGCGGCAGGCTGGCAGAGGTTTCATTCATTGCCACGGCCAGATCACGCGTAGCCAGATTCCAGACGAACTCTTTTGTTTCGGTAATATTGCGCACGCTGTCTTTCCAGCCATTGCTGGAGAAACCAATAATCGGTGGACGATAGTTAAAGCAGTTAAAGAAACTGTACGGGGCCAGATTATGACGACCCGCGGTGTCCTGCGAGGCAATCCAGCCAATCGGACGCGGCCCAACGATCGCGTTTAAGGGGTCGTGCGGCAGGCCGTGGCCCTGAGACGGTTGATAAAAATACATGGCACTCTCTGTGTTAAATTCAGGCACGAATAACGCTTCGCTCATCCCCCTGAGCCAGGAGGATCAGCGTAGCGCAATCCGTTAAAGATTATGACTGAATAAATTTCAGCAAGTCTTCGTTAATCTGGTGTTTATGTGTCGTACAGATCCCATGCGAACCGCCCTGATACACTTTCAGCTCAGCGTTCGGCAGGATCTCAGCCGCCACTTTACCGCAGGTTTCAATCGGAACAATTTGATCGTCATCACCGTGGATGACAAGCGTTGGGATCGTCATTTTGCGCAGGTCCTCACGCAAATCGGTTTCCGAGAAGGCTTTTACGCAGTCATAAAGCGCTTTAATCGATCCCTGCAGCCCCTGCTCAACAAAACTTTCGCGCACCGCTTTCGACTCTTTTGCGCCGTCGCGGTTGTAACCATAAAAGGCTGCGGTCAGCTCGTAGAAGAAGGCGGCACGATCGTTCACGACCCCTTCGCGAATACCGTCAAAGACCTTTTTCGGCACGCCACTCGGGTTGAAATCGGTCTTGATCATAATGGGGGTCACCGCCCCAATCAGCACCGCTTTCGCCACGCGATCGGTACCGTGACGGCCAATGTAGCGCGCCACTTCACCGCCACCGGTTGAGTGGCCCACGTGGACCGCATCTTTCAAATTGAGATGTGCGGTCAGTTCTGCCAGATCGTCGGCATACTGATCCATGTTATGTCCGTCCCACGGCTGGGCAGAACGTCCGTGCCCGCGTCGATCGTGTGCAATCACCCGAAATCCCTTCGACCCCAGATACAACATTTGATCTTCAAAGGCATCTGCCGTTAACGGCCAGCCGTGGCTGAATACGATAGGCTGCCCGCTGCCCCAGTCTTTGAAATGCAAATAACTGCCGTCTTTGAGGGTAAGTTTGTCGTAATTACTCATGAGATCTCCTGGACAGAACACGAAGTGCGGATGGTCGCCCACAACGGGCGCTTAAAAAGAATAATGCAAATCTGAGAACCGGTGCGTTTTTCGCAGAAAATTCACATGCGCAACGAATGTGACATTCATCACTTCAAACCAGAGGGCACAATCAGTATCATCAGAAGAGATAAAACCCTCGCTGCCAGACGGCGAGGGTTTTCTTTTGGATTGGTTTCTGCGCCAGGCGCAGCATTAACGACATGGAGTAAAAATGTCCAGACCTACGATAATCATCAATGAACTCGACGCAGAACGTATCGACAGACTGCTGGAGAAACCTGAATTCGCTTCACTGCCGGTTGCCGACGCACTGAACGAGGAACTGGACCGGGCGCAGATGTGTACACCGGAATCCATGCCGAAGGACGTTGTCACTATGAACAGCCAGGTGACATTCCGCGATCTCAGCACCGGTGAAACGCGTACCCGCACGCTGGTGTATCCGGCGAATATGACCGACAGCAGCACGCAGCTTTCCGTACTCGCCCCGGTGGGCGCGGCCCTGCTTGGCCTGCGCACGGGTGATACCATCCATTGGGAACTGCCTGGCGGAACGGCGGCACATCTTGAAGTGCTTGAACTGCTCTACCAGCCAGAAGCCGCGGGCGAATATCTGCGTTAATCCCGTCTGAAAGAGTTATCGCTTTATCGGAGGATGCCGTCGCATCCTCTTTATGCAAATTCACCCTTTCCTCCTGGCGCGCGGCGCACTCCCTTCATCCAGGCTTAATCCGTTTCGATGCCTGGGAGAAGGTCATGCATGAATGAGATACTCGGCATCACACTGGTCTATTTCATTGTGTTGGCGATTATCGTCATGGCCGTGCTTTACCTGGAGCGTCACTGGTGAGGGTTTAAACTGCATCCCCCGGCATGGGGTTAACCAGCCCCGCCTGCGTTTGACCGATCACCTGATCCCGCGCCGCGCCTGGCACCAGAATCACTTTTCGGCACTCTTCTTCCCGTTTTTCAAAAATTTTGTATCCCCGGGCGGCCTCTTCAAGCGGCAGGTGGTGTGTGACGATCTCTTCTGGTGTCAGAAGTCCCTGCTCCACCAGCGGCAACAGTTCGCCCAGCCAGGCGTGAACGTGGGTCTGGCCCATTTTAAAACTGAGCCCTTTATCAAACGCATCGCCAAACAGGAAGCCATGAATAAATCCGGCATAGACGCCCGGCACGCTGACAATCCCTCCGCGACGCACGGCGGCGATACACTGGCGTAACGCCTTACCGCTGCTGCCTTCGATTTTGAGATTGCTGAGGATGGTTTCAGTGGTACTGCCTTTCGCCTCAAATCCGACCGCATCGATCACGGCGTCCACGCCACGGTGGCCGGCGGTCTGTTCGATGATTTTCTCTGCGGCGTCGTTATCATCATCAAAATTGATGGGGATTGCGCCGTAGCGTTCAGCGGCAAAGCGCAAACGGTAGTCGTGGTGATCCACCACGAAAATCTGCTCAGCCCCCAGCAGGCGGGCGCAGGCAATGGTCAATAATCCGACCGGCCCTGCGCCAAATACCGCCACGCTGGACCCTTTGCCGATTTGAGCATTTTTTGCCGCCTGCCAGGCCGTCGGCAGAATATCGGACAGGAAGAGCGCTTTGTCATCGGAGAGGAGTTGCGGCACTTTGAACGGGCCCACATTCCCCTTTGGTACGCGCACATACTCGGCCTGCCCCCCGGGCACCCCACCGTACAGGTGGCTGTAGCCGAACAGCGCAGCCGGCGCCGGGATCTGCTTTTTATTCAGCGCCGCGCCTTGCCCGCTGTTGGTATTTTCGCAGGCCGCATATTGATTGAGCCGGCAGAAAAAGCAGTCTCCGCAGGCAATCACGAAGGGGATAACCACCCTGTCGCCTTTACTGAGGTTTTTAACCTCGCCGCCGGTCTCGACCACTTCGCCCATAAATTCGTGACCGAAGATATCGCCATGCTTCACCTGCGGTATTTTGCCGCGATAGAGATGCAAATCTGAGCCGCAAATCGCCGTGGCGGTCACGCGCAGGATAATATCGTCAGGTTGTTCAATGACAGGATCAGGAACATTCTCTACACGCACATCGTGTGCGCCATGGTACGTCAGTGCTTTCATGCAACCTCCGTCATCTACATTCAGAAGAATATCTTTCTAAAGGGTAGACATCAGGGACGAAATAGCGGGCTATTGCACGGCTTTGAGATTATTCCTGGCGGCACACCGGCGTAAAGTTTGTTCAAAAAATGATTCGATATGAAAAAGTGCCAGACACATACCAAAAACAAATATTATATTGTGTTTGAATGACTTCAGCGTTTAATAACAAGGAGAAACGGGTATGTATCAGACTATCATTATGCCGGTTGATGTTTTTGAAATGGAACTGAGCGACAAGGCCATTCGCCACGCCGAATTTCTGGCGCAGCAGGACGGAATTATTCATCTTTTACACGTTCTGCCGGGTTCAGCGAGCCTGAGTCTGCACCGTTTTGCTGCCGATGTTCGCCGCTTCGAAGAACATCTGCAACGCGAAGCCGAGACGCGCCTGCAGACCATGGTAGGACACTTCAGCCTCGATCCCGCACGGATTAAAACCCATGTCCGCTTTGGCAACGTACGTGATGCGGTCAATGAACTGGCGAAGGAACTCAGCGCTGACGTGGTGGTGATCGGCTCGCGTAACCCGTCCATCAGCACCCATCTGTTAGGCTCCAATGCTTCCAGCGTCATTCGCCATACCCACATTCCGGTAATGGTCGTCAGATAATTACGCCTGTCGGATGTGTGCCGCGACGCGACGCAACATGTGCTTTTCGACAACGAGTGAGGCCACCTTTCGGTGGCCTCTTATCGTGCAGGTGGAGCCTTACTTTCTTTTGTTATGCGGTTTTCGTGCGAATCAGGTAGTCGAAGGAACTCAGTGAGGCTTTCGCCCCTTCACCTGTTGCAATGATAATCTGCTTGTACGGCACCGTGGTGCAGTCTCCCGCCGCAAACACACCCTTCACGCTGGTTTCACACTTCGCGTCGATGATGATTTCACCCATACGGTTACGCTCAATGGCGCCTTCCAGCCAGGTGGTATTTGGCAGCAGACCAATCTGCACAAAGATACCCGACAGCGCGACGCTGTGGACATCCCCGCTCACGCGGTCACGGTATTCCAGGCCGGTCACTTTTGTGCCGTCGCCTTTCACTTCCGTGGTTTGCGCATTCAAAATGATATCGACGTTATTCAGGCTACGCACTTTATCCTGCAGAACCTGGTCGGCTTTCATGTCCGGGGCAAATTCCAGCAGAGTGACGTGCTCAACAATCCCAGCCAGGTCGATTGCCGCTTCGACGCCGGAGTTACCGCCGCCAATCACCGCCACGCGTTTACCTTTAAACAGCGGACCGTCGCAGTGCGGGCAGTAGGTTACGCCTTTCGTCCGATACTGATCTTCACCAGGCACGTTCATATTGCGCCACTTCGCGCCGGTCGCCACGATCACGCTACGCGCTTTCAGCACCGCACCCGAGGCGGTTTCAATCTGATGCAGGCCGCCTTCGGTTGCCGCCGGAATCAGTTTGCTGGCGCTTTGGCTGTCAATCACGTCGACCTGATAATCATCCACGTGGGCTTTCAATGCCCCCGCCAGTTTCTGACCTTCTGTTTTCGGGACGGAAATGTAGTTCTCGATATCGACGGTATCCAGCACCTGGCCGCCGAAACGTTCACCCATCAGACCGGTACGAATGCCTTTACGGGCGGAGTAAATCGCTGCCGCCGCCCCTGCCGGGCCGGAACCCACAATCAGCACGTCATACGCATCGCGTTTGTTGAGTTCTTCCGCTGCGCGTTTTTCAGCACCGGTATCCACTTTAGCCACGATTTCAGTCAGCGTCATACGCCCCTGGCCGAACGCTTGTCCGTTCAGGTAGACCGCCGGAACGCCCATCACATTACGTTCAGTGATTTCGTTCTGGAAAACACCGCCGTCAATTGCAGTATGCTTGATACGCGGGTTCAGCACCGACATCAGGTTCAGCGCCTGCACCACGTCCGGGCAGTTGTGGCAGGAGAGCGAATAATAGGTTTCAAATTCAAAATCACCGTCGATATCGCGGATCTGCTCAAGCAGAGCCTGCGCCTCTTTTGACGGATGTCCACCGGTCCACAGCAGAGCCAGTACCAGTGACGTAAATTCGTGCCCCAGCGGAGAACCGGCAAAGCGTGGCCCCTGATCGGAACCCGGATTGGCGATCAGGAAAGAGGGCTTACGTACCGCCAGGCTGTTATCTTCTTTAAAGGTCACTTTCGGTGACAGGTCAGCGATCTCCGCCAGCAAATCCCGGATCTCTGCCGATTTCGCGCTGTCATCCAGCGTGGCAATTAACTCTACCGGTTTGGTCAATTTCTCAAGGTAGGCTTTGAGCTGGGTTTTCATATTAGTGTCGAGCATTGTTCTTCCCTCTCTAAAAACGTCATCATGCAAGCTGCCTTAAACGGGCTGCCTGAATGCAACTTGCATCATGGTGCTGGAATGAAATGGGCGCGGGTGCGCCCATGACTGAAACAATTTCCACAGTATTTCGCGTCAGAGCAAGGCGGCTCGCCTGAGCCGCTATGGCGCGAATAGGACGGAAATTTAGATTTTGCCGACCAGGTCCAGAGATGGAGCCAGCGTCGCTTCACCTTCTTTCCATTTCGCCGGGCAGACTTCGCCTGGGTGAGAAGCAACATACTGAGCTGCTTTGATTTTACGCAGCAGGTCAGACGCATCGCGGCCAATGCCTTCAGCGGTCACTTCGATCGCCTGAATGATGCCCTGAGGGTCAACAACGAAGGTTGCACGGTCTGCCAGACCTTCGTCTTCACGCATGTTGTCGAAGTTACGGGTCAGCGCGCCAGTTGGGTCGCCAATCATCGCGTATTTGATTTTCGCGATGGTTTCAGAGCTGCCGTGCCATGCTTTATGGGTGAAGTGGGTATCAGTAGACACAGAGTAAACGTCTACGCCCAGCTTCTGCAGTTCGTCGTAATGATCTGCCACGTCGCCCAGCTCGGTCGGGCAAACGAAGGTGAAGTCAGCCGGATAGAAGAAGAACACGCTCCAGCGGCCTTCGGTATCTTTCTCGGTCACTTCGATGAATTCGCCGTTTTTGAACGCCTGGTTTTTAAAAGGTTTAATTTTGGTGTTAATCAAAGACATCTGTACTTCCTCCGTGTTTTCGTTGAGAGCTAAAGTAACCAACTTTCATTATCGGGGCTAATGCGTTCGCTGTATCAAATCAATCAGTCAAACCTTACAACCCCACTTCAGGATCGGATAAACGGATAGCCTGAACGTAAAAAGGCCGCCTCATTGGGCGGCCCTGTTACCTGAACGTCCCAAAGGTCGATTCAGCGCCAGCTTTCGCTGGCTCGCGTTGCGCTCTAAATACCTCATCGAGGTCGTCATAGCGCAACGATTACACCATCCGGCGGTTTCAAGGGCAATGTGCCGGGGCGGTGTTCTTGCCTATGGCTTTGATAGGTTTTACCAAACCTCTTTTGAACCCGGTTTATCGAAGGCGCTGATGGGAAATATTTATATAATGAATGAATTCATCCATGACACCCCGTTTAAAGTCAGGATAGCGTTCAATTAAAAGATCACACCTGAACGTAAGTTAATACTTGCCCTCAAATTAAAATGAATAAAAATAACTAAACTTCGACGTAAGATGTATTTCATTAATCTGCAAGCATGATATATTTAGTAAAGTTTCAAAATACTTTAAGTCGGTTAACCTAAAAGGAATGTAAATGGTTAACTATCTTCTATAGTTATGATGTATGTAACCTCACGTTCAGGATGAAACATGGCTAATCTCTATGATTTAAAAAAATTCGACCTCAATCTATTAGTCATCTTTGAGTGTATTTACCAGCACCTTAGCATCAGCAAGGCAGCAGAAACGCTCTATATCACCCCTTCTGCAGTCAGCCAGTCCTTGCAGCGCTTGCGTGCACAACTTAACGACCCGTTGTTTATCCGTTCCGGTAAAGGGATCACCGCCACGACGGTAGGCATCAATTTGCACCATCATCTTGAAAAAAACCTCAACGAATTAGAGCAGACCATTAACATTCTTCATGGGTCCGATCTGAAGAAGAACTTTGTGATTTATTGCCCACAGATGGCTTCTCGCGGGCGTATGCTGTCGCTCATCAATTTACTGATCGCCGATGAACATTACGAAGTCGAACAACGAGATATCCTGCTTTCGCCTGAATCAGCAGAGGATCTCCTGGCATATCGTAAAGCCGATATAGTGCTCACCTTCGCGCCCGTTAATAACCGGTCTATCATTTGCACTCATTTCATTACCGTCCCCACGGTGATGGTCAGCAGCGCCAACCATCCCCGCCTGAAAGAGAGCGCCACAACCGACGCGTTATTGCAGGAAAGATTTACCTTTTACCAGAGCAACCAGACGGGGGTAAAAGAGTTTCAGGTGCAGGTGAACGATGCCTTCCCCGAACGAAATATTGTTTTTCGCAGCGATTCTTTGATCTCACTGGTGACCATGATCTCTGCCTCTGACCTGGTGGGTTACATCCCCGAGACGGTATTTGACACCTATCGGTCTTCGCTCAATTTAAAACGTATTGAAGCCCCCTTTGCGCTCCCCTCCGTTGACCTTTATATGCTCTTTAACCGCTCCGCGTTAAACAGTTCGGTTTTCGCTCAATTTATTGAACGAATTCAGAAAAATTAACAATAATTCTTCAGCGGCTGAAAAAGCCGCTTGAGAAACTCGCGCATACGTAGCACATTATTATTGTTATTCTTTTCACGGCAGTGAATAAATAACAATAATAATGGTGAATATTACTCTCCTGTTTCCATTGACGAGACATATCCGTTATCCCTTTCACAGGAAGTGATTGATCGTGTCAATATATAAAATACCTCTTAACCATAATGTCCTTGAAGCGACAAAAGACCGTATTACCTGGGCGCTTGATACTCTTTCCCGGGTGTGTGTCTCCTTTTCTGGCGGAAAAGATTCCACCGTGATGCTTCATCTGGCGGCTCAGCAAGCTCGTCTTATGAACAAGAAAATCCATGTGCTGTTCATTGACTGGGAGGCTCAGTTCTCCTGCACCATTCAGCATGTGGAAAAAATGCGGCATTTGTACGCGGATGTCATCGCTGAGTTCTGGTGGGTGGCCTTACCGCTGACCACCCAGAACGCCCTTTCCCAGTTTCAGCCCGAATGGCAGTGCTGGGAACCCGGCGCCCGTTGGGTGCGACAGCCGCCTGAAGACGCCATCACTCAACCCGATTATTTCCCGTTTTACCAGGCAGGGATGACCTTTGAATCTTTTGTCCGCTGCTTTGCCGAGTGGTTTTCGCAAAGTCGCCCTGCGGCCGTGCTGATAGGGATCCGTGCCGATGAATCCTACAACCGCTTTTTAGCGATAGCGTCCGCCCGCAAGCAGCGTTTTTCTGATGACAAACCCTGGACCACCATCGCTCCGGGAGGCCATGCCTGGTACGTTTATCCCGTTTACGACTGGAAAACAGCCGATATCTGGACCTGGTTTGCAAAATCACACTGCTGCTACAACCCGCTTTATGACCTGATGTACCAGGCCGGGGTACCGCCACGCTATATGCGCATCTGTGAACCCTTTGGGCCGGAACAGCGTCAGGGTCTGTGGCTCTACCACGTGCTTGAGCCTGAACGCTGGGCGGCGATGTGCGAGCGCGTCAGCGGGGTTCGAAGCGGGGGGATTTACGCCGGGCACGATAACCCTTTTTATGGGCATCGCAAACTTCTCAAACCGGATCATCTTAGCTGGCGTGAATACGCCCTGCTGCTGCTGGATAGCATGCCGCAGGCCACGTCCGAGCATTACCGCAATAAAATCGCTGTCTATTTACACTGGTATCAAAAAAAGGGCATAGCGGAGATCCCGGACACCCAGGAAGGTGATATCGGTTCAAAAGATATTCCGTCCTGGCGGCGCATATGCAAGGTTTTACTTAACAATGATTACTGGTGTCGGGCGCTGTCGTTTAGCCCGAACAAACCCAAACATTATCAGCGCTACAGTGAACGAATTAAATCCAGACGCAAGGAGTGGGGGATTTTATGCAACAACGAATAATTCACGAGATGGCAGACTATCTTCAGTCGCTCCCGGAGACAGAACGTATTGAGGCTATCAATGCTTTTCGTCAGGCAATCCACGCATTAAGCCCCTTTCGGGAACAGCCTGTCGACTGCGTACTCTGGATTAAACAGGATGAGATTGTCGCCAACGATTACAACCCCAACAGCGTCGCTCCGCCGGAAAAAAGGCTCCTTGGCAAATCCCTGGAACTGGATGGCTTCACGCAGCCTATCGTCGTGACGGAAGGCGAACCGCAGCACTTTGAGATCGTGGATGGTTTTCACCGCCACGAAATCGGCAAAAACCGCGCGTCACTCAAACGCCAGCTCAAAGGCTACCTTCCCGTCACCTGCCTGCGTAAAGAGCGGCGGGAAAAGTTTGACCGCATGGCCGCCACCATTCGCCACAACCGCGCCCGGGGTCGCCACCAAATCAATGCAATGGCCGAGATTGTCCGCGAATTAACCTTACTTAACTGGAATGATGAAAAAATCGGTAAGGAGCTGGGCATGGACAGCGATGAAGTCCTGCGCCTGAAACAGATCAACGGCCTGCTCGAACTCTTTGCAGACCGTCGTTACTCTGAAGCCTGGACGGTAAAATAGTTACAGTTGATTCAGGCGCTCAGCGGCGGCCAGAAGGGTCGACTCCTGCTTGGCAAAGCACAAACGAATGAGCTTGTGCGGGAAGGGGTCGGCGCAAAACACCGAGAGCGGGATCGCCGCCACGCCGGCTTCTCTGGTCAGCCACTGGCAAAAACTGACATCGTCGAGATCGGAAATGGCGCTGTAGTCTGCTAACAGGAAATAGGTGCCTTCACTCGGTACTATTTCCAGGCGGCTGGCGCTTAAGGCATTAATAAACAGATCGCGCCGCGCACGGTAGAACTCAGGCAGTGCGCGATAATGTTCCGGTTCAGCGCGCAGCATATCCGCCAGCGCCAGCTGTGCCGGGGTGTTTACCGCAAAGGTCAAATACTGATGCACCTTACGCAGTTCAGCACTTATCGCGGCAGGCGCCACGCAATACCCCACTTTCCAGCCGGTCATATGATACGTCTTGCCAAACGAGGAGACCGCAATCGCCCGTTCGCGCAGCTGAGGATGGGCCAGCACGCTGTTATGCCCCTCTTTGGCGAAACAGATATGTTCGTACACTTCATCGCTCAGGACATAGACTTCACGCCCGTCGATCGCCTGCCACAGCGCGGCAAAATCCGCTTTCTCCCACACGGTCGCGGATGGATTATGCGGCGTGTTAATCACCACCAGACGCGTTCTGGCGCTGAGCAACTGTTCAAAGGCCTGCCAGTCAGGGCGAAAATGCGGCGGCTGAAGCGCAATACGTTTTACGACACCTCCGGAGAGTTCGATGGCGGGGGCATAGCTGTCGTAGCTCGGATCAAAGCAAATCACCTCGTCGCCAGGCCGAACCAACGCCGTAATCGCTGCATACAGGGCCTCTGTCGCCCCGGCGGTGACCGTCACCTCACGGTTGGCGTCGGGTTTATAACCATACAGTTCCGCGGTTTTGTCCGCGATGGCTTCGCGCAGGGCCTGAACGCCGGTCATGGGCGCGTATTGATTCGCCCCGCTCGCCACGTGATACGCCAGACGTTCCTGCAGCCAGGCCGGGCCGTCAAAATCCGGGAAGCCTTGCGACAGGTTAATCGCGTTATGCTCCTGCGCCAGAGCGCTCATCTGCGTAAAGATTGTCGTGCCGAGGTTGGGAAGTTTACTCTGCGGAATCAAGGCGTTATTGCTCATCGTGTCAGGCCTGCTTGTAATACTTATGTTGCTGACACTATAACACGATGTTAGTCTTTGGCAATCAAGACGCTTAGACGTCTATACCATATCGATATTCCTGGCCGACCGAGGGTAAGAGGACGATGACAGACAACCTGCAACTCGCATCACTTGTTGAAACCTGCCGCTGGATTGGTACAAAAGGCTGGGCGCCCGCCACCGGGGGGAACATGTCCGTGCGTCAGGACGCTGACCAGTGCTGGCTCAGCGAATCCGGGAAAGACAAAGGGAGCCTGACGACGGAAGATTTCCTGCTCGTGGATATCGCCACCAACCGTGCCCCCTCAGGCCGTAAACCCTCTGCAGAAACGGGTTTGCACACGCTGGTTTATCGTCTGTTCCCGGAGGTGAATGCGGTACTGCATGTCCATACCGTTAACGCCACGGTGCTGTCGCGCCTGATTCGAACGCAGGAGCTGCTGATTAGCGGCTTTGAAATGCAAAAATCGCTCTCCGGACAGACTACCCATCTGGACACCGTCGCAGTACCGGTATTTGATAACGACCAGGATATTGATGCCCTCGCCTCGCGAATCGCCCATTACGCGCAAGAACGCACGCTTAATTATGGTTTTCTTCTGCGGGGCCATGGCTTAACCTGCTGGGGACGTGATGTGGCCGAAGCCCGCCGTCATCTGGAAGGATTAGAGTTCTTATTTGAATGCGAGATGCGTTTACGACAACTGGAGAGAGTATGATTCGCGCCATAGTGACGGATATTGAAGGCACCACCAGCGATATTCGTTTTGTTCACAATGTGTTGTTTCCCTACGCACGCGAGCGTCTGGCGGCCTTTGTCACCGCACAGCAATACGCCGAGCCGGTGAAATCCATTCTGGACAACCTGCGTGATGAGACAGACGCGCCCCATGCCAGTATCAGCGAACTGATCGACACCCTGTTTGCCTTTATGGATGAAGATCGCAAATCCACCGCGCTGAAGGCGCTGCAGGGCATTATCTGGCAGGAGGGCTACCTTAATGGCGACTTTACCGGCCATCTTTATCCCGACGTTCTCCCTTCACTGGAAAAATGGAAGTCGCAAGGGATTGATCTCTATGTTTATTCCTCTGGGTCCGTCGCGGCGCAAAAACTGTTATTTGGCTACAGCGATGAAGGTGATATTACTCATCTGTTCAGCGGCTATTTTGACACCCATGTAGGCGGCAAGCGTGAGGTGTCGTCTTATCAGCATATTGCGACACACATCGGTGCAGCGCCGTCGCAGATCCTGTTTTTATCGGATATTCATCAGGAGCTGGATGCCGCTGAGCAGGCCGGTTTTCGCACCTTGCAGTTAATTCGGGGCGATGATGACGGTGCCAGCCACCATCATCAGGTGCATCAATTTGACGAGATTAATCCGGAGCAGATCCCTTCATGAGCGCATTAACGATTTATTCAGACACCGATTCCCGAGAACCTCTCTGGCACAGCACCGACGCCGGTGATATCGCCGCGAAGCTCACTGCACGCGGCGTGCGCTTCGAGCGCTGGGAAGCCGACCGTGATCTGGGTCGCGATCCGTCCGCAGAGACCGTGATCAACGCGTATCAGCATGCCATCGATAAGCTGGTCGAGGAGAAAGGCTACCAGAGCTGGGATGTGATCAGCCTGCGTGCAGACAACCCGCAAAAGGCGGCGCTGCGCGAGAAGTTCCTCAGTGAACATACGCATGGCGAAGATGAAGTGCGTTTCTTTGTCGAAGGCGCCGGGCTGTTTTGCCTGCATATCGACGACCAGGTTTACCAGGTGTTATGCGAGAAAAACGATCTGATTTCGGTTCCTGCTGGGACACCGCACTGGTTTGATATGGGTTCAGAACCGAATTTTACCGCAATCCGTATTTTCGATAACCCCGAGGGGTGGATTGCGCAGTTTACCGGTGATGCGATTGCGAACGGTTATCCCCGCCTGCCGTAATAGTTGGGGTGGATGTTGCAGGTGAAGGGGGACGGTGCCCACTGGTTTCCCTCACCCTACCCCTCTCCCAAAGGGAGAGGGAACCGTTTTGCGCGCCCCTCAGGATCAGCACCCGTAGCCTCAAATCCGATTTCCCCATCAGTACCCGGAGCCGCCTTTGCCCCCTCTCCCGTGGGAGAGGGCCGGGGTGAGGGCATCAGACCGCACTGCTTCACGCGCAGCCCCCCATTCCCCCTTCCCCATCAGTCGCCGAAACCGTTTCCTCCCTCAGGTTTAACAGCCGGAACCGTTTCCCCCTCTCCCGTGGGAGAGGGCCGGGGTGAGGGCATCAGGCCGCACTGCTTCACGCGCAGCCCCCGATTTCCCCTTCCCCATCAGTAGCCGAAACCGTTTTCTCCCTCAGGTTTAACAGCCGGAACCGTTTTTCTCCCTCTCCCGTGGGAGAGGGCCGGGGTGAGGGCATCAGGCCGCACTGCCCCTGAAAAAGCCGTTGCTTACCGCCTCCGGCGTCACCACGCCCGTATCCAGCACCCAACCCGCGATCAGCGCCGCGGGCGTGACGTCGAACGCCGGGTTATACACCCGCGCTTTTTCCGGTGCCCACTGCACCGCGCCAAAGCTTCCGGCGACGCCCGTCACTTCACTTGCCGCGCGCTGCTCAATCGGAATGGCTTCCCCGTTCGGGCAGTCAGGATCCAGCGTGGTATGCGGTGCCGCCACATAGAACGGAATGCCGTGGAATTTCGCCAGCACCGCCAGCGAATAGGTGCCAATTTTATTCGCCACGTCGCCATTAGCAGCAATGCGATCGGCTCCAACCCATACCGCGTCTACCTCGCCTTTCGCCATCAGGCTCGCCGCCATCGAATCCACTATCAGCTGATACGGCACGCCCAGCTCACCCAGCTCCCACGCGGTTAATCTCCCCCCTTGCAGCAGCGGGCGTGTCTCATCCACCCAGACATTGCTGACGAGCCCCTGCTGATGGGCATGGGCAATCACCCCCAACGCGGTCCCCACGCCCGCTGTCGCCAGCCCACCGGTATTGCAGTGGGTTAACAGACGGCTGCCCGGTTTCACCAGCGCACTGCCAGCTTTCGCAATGGCGTCGCATAGCTGCTTATCTTCTTCAATCAGACGCAACGCCTCAGCCACCAGCGCCGGCACAAAATCTTCCTGCCAGAGCGCCTGCTTCATACGATCGAGATTGTTCATCAGATTCACCGCGGTCGGGCGAGAAGCGCGCAACGTCTCCAGCGCGACGGCCAGCTCGTCGCGGCTGTTGCCACGTTCGGCGAGCAGCGCCAGCAGCAGGCTGGCAGAGAGTCCAATCAGCGGCGCACCGCGCACGCGCAGGGCATGAATGTGGCCGACAAGCGCCTCTACGCTGGAGGCATCCAGCCAGCTTTTCTCCTGCGGCAGGGCCTGTTGGTCGAGAATAAAGAGCTGATTTTTCACCACTCGTAGACTTGTCGTCTGTAATGTCTGCATGTCGTTAATTCTCTGTTGCGTTGTTGTATCACATTGTGTCAGGATAAAATTCAGATGTATAGACGTCTAAATGTCTTTATTAGCAGAATCAATGAGGAACAGGCAATGTCGCAATACCGTACCTTTACCGCCCAGGATGCCGTGGACTATGCAAAGCAATTTGGCGGGCTTGATAACCCCTCATCACTGGTAGAGGCGCAGGAAATTGGCGACGGCAATCTCAACCTGGTGTTTAAAATCTTCGACGCGCAAGGCGTCAGCCGCATCATCGTCAAGCAGGCGCTGCCCTACGTGCGCTGCGTCGGTGAATCCTGGCCCTTAACGCTGGATCGCGCCCGCCTTGAAGCGCAGACATTAGTGGCGCACTACCAGCACAGCCCGCAGCACACGGTGAACATTATCCATTACGACCCTGCGCTTGCGGTGATGGTGATGGAAGATCTCTCCAGCCATCAGATCTGGCGTGGAGAGCTGATTAAAAACCACTTCTATCCCCAGGCCGCGCGGCAGCTGGGCGAATACCTTGCGCATACGCTGTTCCACACCAGCGATTTTTACCTGCATCCGCACGAGAAAAAAGCGCAGGTCGCAAAATTCATTAACCCTGAGATGTGCGAGATCACGGAAGATCTGTTCTTTAACGATCCTTATCAGATTCACGAACGCAACAACTACCCGGCAGAGCTTGAAAACGACGTTGCCGCCCTGCGCGATGATGCGCAACTTAAGATCGCCGTGGCCTCGCTCAAGCACCGCTTCTTCTCGCAGGCCGAAGCATTGCTGCACGGGGATATTCACAGCGGATCTATTTTTGTCGCCGATGAGAGCCTGAAAGCTATCGACGCGGAATTTGGTTTTTACGGCCCTGTTGGCTTTGACGTTGGCACCGCCATCGGTAATCTGCTGCTGAACTTCTGCGGCCTGCCGGGTCATCTGGGTATTCGCGATGCCGCCGCCGCGCGCGAGCAGCGTCTGACCGATATTCAGGTTCTGTGGACGACCTTTGCGGAACGTTTTCAGGCGCTGGCCACGGAGAAAACCCGTGATAGCGCTCTGGCAACGCCCGGCTATGCCTCTGCGTTCCTGAAAAAGGTGTGGAATGACGCCATTGGTTTCTGCGGCACCGAACTGATTCGCCGAAGCGTAGGGTTATCTCACGTCGCGGATATCGACACCATCCAGGACGAGGCCATGCGCCATGCCTGTCTGCGTCACGCCATTCATCTGGGCCGGGCGCTGATTGTGATTGCCGACAGAATCGACAGCGCGGAAGAGCTGGTCGCAAGGGTACGCCAGTACAGCTAATGTTCACCCTCTCCCGCCGGAGAGGGCCGGGTCGCGGGCATCAGCCCGCCCTTACCCCAGATACTCAATCACCGACAGACCGCCGTTGTAATCCGTGCTGTAGATAATCCCCTGCGCATCCACGAAGACGTCGCACGACTGAATAATCTGCGGCCGGTTCGGGCGGGTATCCATCATTTTCGCCGGTGCGGCAGGTACCAGCGCACCGGTTTCCACCGGGCGATACGGATTGGAAATATCGTAAGCCCGCACCCCCGCATTCTGATATGTCGCAAAGATCAGGGTTGAACTGACAAAACTTCCGGGCCGGTTTTCATGCAGATTATGAGGACCAAAGTGGGCCCCTTTCGCCACGTAATCGGCTTCATCCGGCTGCGGGAAGGTGGCGATGCTCACCGGATTAGACGGTTCGCGAATATCGAACAGCCAAATCAGCTTTTCGCCATCTTCCTGATTATCCAGTACCGCTTCGTCCAGAACGACCAGTAAATCCCGATCCGGCAGCGGCAGCGCCGTATGTGTCCCCCCGCCAAACGGCGGGCTCCAGTTACGATGGCTAATCAACTTTGGCTGCGCCCGGTCCTTCACGTCGAGCAACGTCAGGCCACCATCGCGCCAGCTCCCGTAAGCGGTATCCCCGGCGATAATGGCATGGTGCAACGCATAGCGTTTCCCTTCAGGCCAGGAAGGCTGCTCACCGGCGGCCTGGTTCATGCCTGGCAACCACCAGCGCCCTGCGACCGCTGGCTTACGCGGGTCGGCCAGGTCGATGGTCAGGAAGATGTAATCGGTAAACCCGTCAATCAGGGCTGAAACATATGCCCAGCGGCCACCTGTGTACCAGATACGGTGGATGCCAATGCCCTCGAGCGACAGAAACCCGATCTCCTTCGGTTTGTCCGGCGTCGCAATATCAAAAATACGCAGCCCGGCGCTCCAGCCTTTGTCCTGCACGTCGCTGACCGTCTCTCCCACCTGGCGCGTGTAGTAAACCTTCTCATCCGCAAAACGTGCGTCGGCAAACAGATCGCGGGCGTTTATCACCAGCAGCAGATCGTCATGGGCCTGAAGATGTACGTTCCATGTGCCGGGCGGCGCAGCCACATAGCCTGCGGCCCTGGGGTTTTTCGGGTCGCGTACGTCCACAATCGAAAAGCCCTGCGACACCATATGGCCAATGTAGGCAAAGCCCCGATGCACCATCAGCTGTACGCCATCCGGACGACCGCCCTGATCGCTATGGCCGATCAGCCGCATATTGCGGCTGAATTCGGGCGTGGGAAGCCGACTCATTTATTTTTCGCTTCCAGCGTCGCAAACCACGGCGCAACGAAATCCTGGGTCTGACCCCAGCCCGGAATGATTTTCCCCAGCGAGGCTACATTTACCGCCCCGGGTTGCGCCGCCAGCAGCGCCTGAGGGATGGCGGCGGCCTTAAAGTCGTAGGTCGCAGGCGTTGCTTCTCCGGCAATTTTGTTGGCGATCAGGCGGACGTTGGTTGCCCCAATCAGCTTCGGATCGACCGCTACGCTCACCTTCCACGGGCTGCCTGATTCACGCATCAGCTGCAAATCCTGGTTCGAAATATCAATACTGTAGAGTTTGATCTCCGTCCGGCCATTTTCTTTTAACGCCTTATAGGCGCCCTGGCTGAACGCATCCCAGGTGCCCCAGATCGCATCGATTTTGCCTTTCGGATATTTCGCCAGCACGGCACCGACTTTATTGGCGGTATCGCCCTGCACATCGGACGAGACAGCCCCGATGGATTCCAGCTCTTTAATGCCCGGATACTGCTTTTGCAGCTCCTTATAGGCGGCCTGACGGCGCTCCATCGGCGGGAAGCCCGCGACCCACAGTTTGATAATATTGGCCTTGCCGTTGAAATCTTTCGCCAGTTGACCAAAGGAGAGGTTCGTTAATGACGCGTCATCCTGCTGGGTCACCGTCACGCCGGGGATATCCCCGTTCACGGCGGTATCAAACACCGCGACCTTAATGCCGGCATCCACCGCTTTTTTTACCAGCGCGGTGGAATAAGGGTCGCGACCCTGCGAGAGGATGATGCCGTCATATTTCTGGCTAATGGCCTGATTAACAAAATCCTGGAATTTGGCGTCATCACCGTTGCTCAAAAAGGTGCTGACCTTAAAGCCCAGCTTCTTTCCTTCCTGGATTGCCCCCGCGACAAACTGCGTGGTGTTATCGTCGGAACCCAGATTGCGGATCACCGCGACACGAATCGGCCCGTCATGCTGGGCAATAGCCGCCGGAACCGGTGCAGACGTGGCGGCATAGCCGGGTAAAGCCGTCAGTAACCCCAGCGCCACGAAAGAGAGTGCAATTTTTTTCATTATGGTTTCCGTTGTGTTGTTAGCGTTTTTGTATGTAAGTCAGCGCCAGGGCAACTGCCAGCACCAACCCTTTTATAATGTCCATGGCGTAATAAGGTACCGACAGCATCACCAGCCCGTTAGAAAGCACGCCCAGAATGACCGCCCCCACCAGCGTACCCAGCGCGTTTGGCTTGCCAGAGCCCGCCAGAGAAAAGCCTATCCAGGCGGCCGCAACCGCATCCATCAGATAGCCGCCCCCCGCGTTGACCTGCGACGAACCGATACGCGAGGCCAGCAAAATGCCCCCCAGCCCTGCCAGCAGCGAGGCCAGCACATAGGCCGCCACCTTGTAGCGCGTGGTGCGAATACCGGATAAACGTGCCGCTTCCGGGTTACCGCCAATGGCGTACATCCGGCGTCCGTGGGTGGTCAGCGACAGCGCCAGCTGCGCAAGCACCGTTACCACCAGCATGATAATCACAATAGTGGGCACCTGGCCCAGTGCCCCAAAAGCCGCCGGGATTGTGCCTTCTGCCATATCCCCGCTCGGCAGCACCATGTTTTCGGTTATCGAACCGCCGTAGCTGTAGGTCATCGCCACCCCCTGGATCACAAACAGGCTGGCAAGCGTGGCGAGCATGTCGGGAATGCGCAGAATGACAATAAGAAACGCGTTAAACAGCCCCACCAGGGTGCACAGCGCCAGAGTGATCACAATCGACTCCGTCGTGCCGAAGCCATGCCAGACAAAGAGCGAAATCACCAGCGCATTCGCCAGCGAGGCCGTCGACCCCACCGACAGATCAAACCCGCCGACGGTCAGTGATATCGACACGCCAATGGCGATTACCGTCACAATCGCGATGGAGCGCAGGATATTGATGATGTTGTTCGGATCGAGGAAGTTCTCCGACGCCAGGCCAAAAACAACCACCAGCGCGACCACGGTCAGCAACATGCCCCATTTATAAAGAAAATCGAAAAACTGCTGACGGCCTGATGCCGTCGCACTGACTGAAAGGGCCTTGCTCACGGCGCCGTTCCTCCGGTTGAATAGTAAAGTAAAGTCTCTTCCCGGGCCTCGGCCCCGGCGATTTCCGCCACGATACGTCCATCCCACAGGACGCAAATGCGATCGCACAAACCCACCAGCTCGGCGAACTCCCCGGAGGCATAAATCACCCCCTTGCCTTCCCGTGCCAGCGCATCAATCAGCTGGAAAAGATCGGTTTTGGCTTTGACGTCCACGCCTTTTGTGGGCTCGTCAAAAATCAGCACGCTGGCCTCGTTACGCAGCCATTTGCCGATCGCCACTTTTTGCTGATTCCCGCCGGAAAGCCGACGCAACACCTGCCCCGGCCCACGCGCTCTGACGCCTACGCGGGCTATCACCTCTTCGGCCCAGCGCCACGCCTGACGATGACCAAAGACGCCCCAGCGCGAAAAGCTGTTATCCGCACTCACCGAAAGGTTCATGCTCACCGGTTCGTCGATAAATATCCCCTCTTTACGGCGCTCTTCCGGCACCAGCGCCAGCCCGCGCATAACCGAGTCTGCCGGATCGCGCGGTTTCCAGGGTTGATGATGCAGCTCGCCACCTTCAACACGGCTTTTGCTGGCGCCAAACAACGCTTTGCACAGCTCGGTTTTGCCTGCGCCAGCAAGACCGGCAATGCCTAAAATCTCCCCCTTACGCAGATGTAAAGAGATCGCTTTTAACAACGCATCGTCGTGTAATCCTTCGACGCGCAGCACAATCTCATCGCTTAACGGCGGGCGTGCAGGGGGATAGATATCGCTCAGTTCATGCCCGAGCATTTTCTCGACAATCTCCTCACCGCTAAGCGCCGCCATCGGGCCGGACTCAATCAGCTTGCCGTCGCGAAGTACCGTTAAGGTGTCGCAAATGGCTTTTAGCTCATGAATGCGGTGCGAAATAAACACCACGCCTATACCCTGCTGTTGCAGGCGCTTCACCACCGCAAAAAGCCGTTCACTTTCGTGGGCATCCAGCGGCGCGGTAGGTTCATCAAGGATCAGAAAACGGCAGTGATGCGACAACGCCCGCGCCAGCAAAATTTGCTGTTTCTCGGCAAGCGAGCAGGTGTCGATAGAGCGACGAACGTTCAGGGAGACATCCAGCTGGGCGAGCGCCTGCTTTGCCTGCTCACGGATGGCGTGCCAGCGATAACGGTGGCCCGGCTGCGCCAGATGATCGAGCATGATATTTTCCGCGATGCTCAGCCCGGGGATAAGCGCCACATCGACCTCCTGCTGCACCAGGTGGATCCCAAGCTGTTTCGCGTCAAGCGGCTGACGAATACCCACCGGCTGGTTGTTGATGCAGATTTCGCCCTCATAGTGGTCGTAGGTGCCGCACAGAACCGCCATCAGCGTTGATTTCCCTGCCCCGTTTGCCCCGGTTAACGCATGCACCGATCCGCCCGTCAGGGTGAAATCCACCCGCGACAGCGCCTGAAAACCGGAAAAGGCCAGGCTGATACCGCGCATCTCAAGGCGACTGGAATTCATCCGCGTAAATCCTTCATAACTATTCTGATTTACCGAATTTTTCACAGGTCGGGTTGACTGGCAATGATAGAAAAGGCATAAGATAAAGCTAAATATTATTAGCCATCCGGATGTCCAGACATAACATCAGGTTAGCGCTTCGCCAATAAGGACACCACCATGAGCAATACTGATATTCGCGTCGTACCCGGCCCGGCAAACTATTTTTCCCATCCCGGCAGCCTCGCCCATCTGCATGATTTCTTTACGCCGGAGCAGCTTTCTCGCGCCGTATGGATCTACGGCGAGCGGGCAATAGCGGGTGCACAGGCATTCCTTCCGGCGGTTTTTCACGCCGAGGGGGCACGCCACCTGCTGTTTAAGGGCCACTGTAGCGAGCGCGACGTCACGCAGCTGGTGAATGACGCCGGTCCAAACGCCAGCGTCGTGATCGGCATCGGCGGCGGTGCGCTGCTCGATACCGCTAAGGCTGTCGCGCGTCGTCTGGAGGTGCCTGCGGTAGCCATACCGACCATCGCGGCGACCTGTGCGGCCTGGACGCCGCTCTCCGTCTGGTACAACGATGCCGGTCAGGCGCTGCAGTTCGAGATTTTTGACGATGCCAATTTCCTGGTGCTGGTGGAGCCTGAAATCATCCTCAACGCGCCGGCAGATTATCTGCTGGCAGGCATCGGCGACACCCTGGCAAAATGGTATGAGGCGGTGGTTCTGGCACCGAATCCTGACGCGCTTTCACTGACCGTCCGGCTGGGCCTTAACGGGGCGCAGGCCATTCGGGACGTGTTGCTTGAGCAGAGCGAGCAGGCCCTGGCGGACCAGGCGCGCGGGGAACTGACGCAGGCGTTTCGCGATGTGGTCGACGCAATCATTGCCGGCGGCGGGATGGTAGGCGGTCTGGGCGAACGTTATACCCGCGTGGCGGCCGCCCATGCGGTCCATAACGGCTTAACCGTGCTGCCACAGACCGAAAAATACCTGCACGGGACCAAAGTGGCTTACGGCATTCTGGTTCAGAGCGCCCTTCTCGATCAGGACGACGTGCTGGCGCAGCTGGTGGCGGCCTATCAGCGCTTTAACCTGCCCACCACGCTTCGCGAGCTGGAGGTGGACATTAACAATCGCGATGAGCTGGATCGCGTTATTGCCCATACCCTGCGCCCGGTGGAGTCTATTCATTATTTGCCGATCGCCCTCACCCCTGCGGTGCTGCGTGCCGCGTTTGAGAAGGTAGAAACCTTCAACCGTTAATGGCGCCGACCGACTATACCTAATGATGATTCTCATCACTCCAAACGAGGTCATCATGCAGATCGATTTGTCAGGTAAAAAAGCGCTGGTCACCGGCGCCAGCCGTGGGTTGGGTCGTGCAATCGCGCTGTCACTGGCACGCGCCGGTGCCGATGTGGTTATTACGTATGAAAAATCCGCCGACAAAGCCCAGGCGGTGGCCGATGAAATCGCCGCGCTTGGGCGACTCAGCGAGGCGATTCAGGCTGACAGCGCCAGCGCAGAGGCCATTCAGGATGCTGTCACCCACGCGGCGCGCACCCTGGGCGGGCTGGATATTCTGGTCAATAATGCCGGGATTGCGCGCGGTGGCCCGCTGGAGTCCATGACACTGGCGGATATTGATGCCCTTATCAACGTCAATATCCGTGGCGTGGTGATCGCGATTCAGGCCGCCCTGGTGCATATGTCTGACGGCGGACGCATCATCAATATTGGCAGCTGTCTGGCAAATCGCGTCGCTCAGCCCAACATATCGGTCTATTCGATGACCAAGTCGGCCCTCAACTCCCTGACCCGCGGTCTGGCTCGCGATCTGGGGCCACGCGGTATTACCGTCAACCTCGTCCACCCTGGCCCGACAAACAGTGATATGAACCCGGAGGACGGCGATCAGGCCGACTCACAGCGTCAGCTCATAGCCGTGGGTCATTATGGCCAACCGGACGATATTGCCGCCGCCGTGACGTTTCTGGCAAGCCCGGCGGCCGGGCAAATATCAGGCACCGGTCTGGACGTCGACGGCGGGCTGAACGCCTGACGCCGGTTCGCAGATTTTTTGTCGGCCTCTGTCACCCGACAGAGGCCTTTTCGGGCCGCCTCGCAGGCTGACGCTTTCACCCTTTCTCCCGCTTTTCGATCGCCCTACAGTAGCCCATATGAAATTCGGAATTTATCTAATAGTCTTATTATTTCCTTATATTTTGTGTGGGCGTACAGTGGAGGTACGGATGAAGATTGTCTGGTCAAAAGCCGCAGAGAAGCAGTTTTCGAAAATTGATTGTCGATATCAGACTCGCATTAAATCCAGACTGGAAAACCTGGATGACAACGCAGCGCCGGTCGCAGATATCAAAAAATTAGCCATACCCGAAAATCACTATCGCTTACGCCTGGGGGATTACCGCGTGATTTACACCCTCAAAGAGCAGCAAAGTGATACCTGTTACGTGGTTTCGGTAAAACGCCGGACAACCACGACCTACCTTCATGAGGAGCATAGGGAATATGAGTGTTCAGTTAATTAAGGATGAGTAAGGAAAAGCACAATTCGCCGTCATTCCCTACAAAGAATATTTTCGCATGCGCATGGCCATGCTTGAGTATGACAACGATGATGAAAAAGAGTGGGAAGAGATACCGTATGAATCGGATATCTACGATAACGTCATTTTACCAGGCGACGTGTGTGATGTGATGCACAAAGAAAACGTCAGTCTGCAGGCAGCCTGGCGCATCTGGCGCGGCCTGTCCCAGAAAGAGGTGGCAGAGAAGCTGGGCATCAGCCAGTCAGCCGTCTCACAACTCGAAGCCCTCGATTCCCGCCCGCAAAAGCGCACCCGGGAAAAACTGGCCGCGATTTACGGCTGCACTCAGGAACAGATCAGCCTCTATTTACCGAAAGAGGATTAACAGCATTTTGGGCCGCCCTTGCTGCCATAGCGGGCATCCTGACGGTCACGAAAGAACGCTTCGTAGGTCATCGGCGTCTGATCGGGGTGATTGACGCGCATGTGTTCGACGTAGTTATCGTAATCCGGTACGCCAATCATCATTTTGGCGGCCTGGCCTAAATATTTACCTGCTTTAGAAAGGGTGTCGAACATCGTCATATTTCCTGTCAATCCCTCTCCCCAACGGGGAGAGGGTTAAGGTAGGGGTTAATGGACCCCTTTCGCCTGAGTCACTATCTCTTGCAGATTCTCAGGCATAGGCTCATAAGGTGTTTCATTCGCTGTCGGCGTCGCCACTTTCAGTGCGGCCAGTGCGGTCTTCAGAGAGTACACCGCCAGCACCACGACCACCACCATAAAGAAGATGGTCAGGCCCGCATCCAGACGGTTGTTGAACACCAGCTGTGACAGCTGCGATTCCGTATACTGCGCCGGGATTTTACCGCTGTCGATCATTGCCTGGAATTTATTGGCGATAGCGAGGAACCCCACTTTGGCATCCGGGCTAAAGGCTTTTTGCCAGCCGGCGGTCAGGGTACAAATCAGCAGCCACGCGGTCGGCACCAGCGCCACCCAGGCATAACGCTGGCGTTTCATTTTGAACAGCACCACCGCACAGAGCATCAGCGCCATACCTGCCAGCATCTGGTTGGCAATCCCAAACAGCGGCCACAGGGTGTTAATTCCCCCCAGCGGATCGACCACTCCCTGATGCAGGAAGTATCCCCAGGCCAGTACGCACAGGGCGGTCGCCAGCAGGTTTGCCGGTAAGGAGTCGGTTCGCTTCAGTCCGGGAGAGATGACCCCGAGCAGATCCTGCAACATAAAGCGCGCCGCACGCGTTCCCGCATCCACCGCCGTCAGGATAAAAAGCGCTTCAAAAAGAATGGCAAAGTGATACCAGAACGACACGTCCATCAGGCCGCCAAGCGCTCCGTGCAGAATGTAGGCCATCCCCACCGCCAGCGTAGGCGCACCGCCCGCACGGGAAATAATGGATTGCTCACCCACCTCGTTGGCAATATGCGTCAGGGTCTCTGGCGTGATAGCAAAGCCCCAGCCGCTCACCACCTGCGCGGCAGACGCCACCACGTCAACCGTTCCGGCTGGTGCCAGTACCGCCATGGGGCTGTTCATCGCGAAGTAGACGCCCGGATCGATAATGCAGGCAGAAACCAGCGCCATAATCGCCACGAAGGACTCCATCAACATGCCGCCATAGCCGATGAGACAAGCCTGGTTTTCATTCGCCAGCATTTTCGGCGTGGTCCCGGAGGCAATCAGGGCATGGAAGCCAGAGACGGCACCACAGGCGATGGTGATGAACAGGAACGGGAAGAGGTTACCGGTCCAGACCGGGCCAGTACCGTCGATAAACTTCGTTAAGGCAGGCATGGTCAGGGTCGGACGCATGATCAAAATGCCAATTGCCAGGCCCACGATGGTACCGATTTTCAGGAACGTCGAGAGGTAATCGCGTGGAGCCAGCAGCAGCCAGACCGGCAGAACCGCGGCGACAAACCCATACCCCACCAGCATCCAGGTGAGCTGCACGCCGGTAAAGTCAAACATCGGGGCCCAGGTCGGGCTTTCCGCAACCCAGCCGCCAGAGATAATGGCGAAAATCAGGAAGAAGAGACCGATGATCGACACTTCACCGATGCGTCCCGGACGCAGATAGCGGATATAAATGCCCATGAACAGCGCCAGCGGAATGGTGAAGGCCACGGTGTAGGTTCCCCACGGACTGTGGGTCAACGCTTTCACCACAATCATCGCCAGTACCGCCAGAATGATCACCATGATCATAAAGGTGGCGATAAGCGCAATCACGCCTGCGGTCGCGCCCATCTCCTCTTTGACCAGTTCACCCAGCGAACGTCCGTCGCGCCGTGTGGAGACAAAGAGCACCATAAAGTCTTGTACCGCACCGGCCAGCACCACCCCGGCCAGGATCCAAATCATCCCCGGCAGGTAACCCATTTGCGCGGCAAGCACCGGTCCGACCAACGGACCCGCACCGGCTATTGCCGCAAAATGGTGACCGAACAGCACTTTCTTATCGGTCGGGACATAGTCCAGACCATCGTTATGACGAACGGCAGGCGTCATGCGCGTGGCGTCTACCGCCAGCACATTTTTCGCAATAAAGCGTCCATAGAAACGATAAGCGATCAGATAAATACAGACGGAGGCGACCACTATCCATAATGCATTGATCTGCTCACCACGATTGAGGGCGATATAGCCCAGAGCAAATGCCCCCACAACGGAAAGCCCTGCCCAGATGATGTATTTCCCTGAATTATTCATAGAAGGTGTCCATTAGCATGAAACAGCGAAATGTTACATTTTGTTTCTAGATCACGCCGGGCAATTTAACAACTTTGAAACGCAATAATGTGTGGTCAAACCAGACATTTACCTGACAGTGTTAAGCCGATCACTTTCGGACGGTAACCGGGTCGAATTCACGCCTTTTTCCAGTCACATTTTTCGCTTTTTCAGCCAAAAACGTCTTTAGCGAATGATTTAAGTCATCTTTTTGGTTCATCACTTCGCCAGACTGTGTCTACGGATCGTTCTCTGACAGGAAGTAAAAATGAATCTTGACCATTACATTGAAGAACTGAAAACGCTGGTGAATGTTGACTGCGGTACGCAAACGCTGGAGGGCGTTGCCAGAGTAGCAGACATAATCGAATCCCTGTGGCAGCGGGAAGGCTGGCATACCGAACAGGTGAATTTGGGCGACAACGTCGGGCCCGGCGTGTTTGTCAGCAACAAACCCCAGGCGGAGCAGTTTGACGTCCTGCTGGTCGGCCATCTTGATACCGTGTTCCCCGCAGGTACGGTCGCATGTCGTCCGATGCGCCAGGATGCGACTCGCCTTTACGGGCCGGGCGTCTCAGATATGAAGAGCGGGTTACTGAATATTTTGTGGGCAATGCGCGGGCTGGATGCCGCAGATAAAGAACGTCTGGCGATTGCGGTGGCGATGAACCCGGACGAAGAGACAGGCTCGGTCTGGTCTCACGAATGGATTGGCGAACTGGCAAAACGTTCCCGCTGCGTGCTGGTATGCGAAGCCGCGCGTGCCGACGGCTCGCTGGTAAAAGCGCGTAAAGGGATGGCGGGCTACCACCTCACGTTTAGCGGCGTGGCGGCCCACGCGGGCAACGAGCCGGAAAAAGGCCGCTCAGCGATTACCGCGCTGGCCAGCAGCATTCTTGCCATCAACGCTCTGGCAGACCTGGATAAAGGAACCACGCTGAACGTCGGGGTTATCCACGGCGGCAGCGCCGCAAACGTAGTCGCAGAGAGTGCTATCGCCGAGTTGGACGTGCGTTTCTGGGAAAACGACGAATACGATCGGGTGCATCACGCGCTGAATGCGCTCTGTGAGAAAGGATTTTTCGAGGGCGTGACCACCTCACTCATCCGGGTGAACCATAAGCCCGCAATGGCCGCGAGTGAAGCGACTCAGGCGCTGATGGAGCAGGTTGAAGCGGCAGGTCGGGAAGAAGGTATTCCCATCACGTGGCAGGCGGTAGGCGGCGGCAGCGATGCCAACCATACGGCCGCGCTTGGGATCCCGACTCTGGACGGTTTAGGCCCTGTTGGGGCAGGTTTTCACAGCCCGACGGAGTGGCTCGATATAGCCTCAATAGAGCCGAGGATCCGGTTGCTACGACGCGTCATTTCTATGCGCTAAACGTGTAACGCTCATTATCCCTGTGGGCAGCGCTGAAAACGGCGCATTGAGATTGAAGGATGACAACGGGAAGCGGGTCTGAAGGTACTTTGGTCAGCAGAACGGCGGGGGCTGAGCCGCCTGCTCCCCTCACCCCACCCCTCTCCCAAAGGGAGAGGGAGTACATTGTGCACCTCATCACTGCCCGTGGCTCCCTATCCATTTTGCAATGGCAGAAGGTCAGAGCCAGAGCATCAACCCGCACCATCCATCCCCTCTCCCCGTGGGAGAGGGTTAGGGTTAGGGTGAGGGCATCAAACCGCACAACCCCCCATGGCAGAACGTCAGAGCCAAAGCATCAAACCGCACCATCCATCCCCTCTCCCTGTGGGAGAGGGTTAGGGTGAGGGCATCAGCCCGCACAACGCTACCCTAACACCATCGTACTTAACCGGCAGGTGCAGCAACGCCGTCCCTGTTCGTCAAACACCACAATCTCCCAGCTCTGGCTGGAACGCCCTAAGTGCAGCGGCTGGCATACGGCGCGCACCTTTCCTTGCGCGACAGCACGATGATGCGTGGCATTCAGCTCTGTGCCTACCACGTTCTGCCCGTCACGGGTCATCAGAAAACCGGCCATCGAGCCCAGCGTTTCCGCCAGCGCCGCCGAGGCGCCACCGTGCAGCAGGCCGAATGGCTGATGCGTTCGCGCCTCCACCGGCATTTCTGCTTCCAGCGTTTCGTCGCCAAGCCGCGTATAGACGATGCCGAGATGCGCCACCATGGTGTTCAGGCTGGTAGCGTTAAGTTCGTCCAGCGTTAAATGACGTTTCCAGATCATCTATGCCCCCAGCGTGGAGCCGCCGTCCACCACGATATCCTGTAACGTAATATGGCTGGCGGCATCGGAGGCAAGGAACAAAATCGTGCTGGCGACTTCCTGTGGACGGGCAATCTTACCCAGCGGAATGCCCAGCTTAAACTGCTCGCCAAAGCCGCGTACCCGCTGTTGTTCTGCATCATCACTGGTCCAGAGCGTCCGCTGCATGTCCGTATCGGTTGAACCCGGCGACACCAGATTCGCGCGCACGCCGCTACCTGCCAGCTCCAGCCCCACCGTCAGGGCCAGGCTTTTAAGCGCCGCCTTCGATGCCCCATACGCGCTCATCCCCATACGCGGCGTATGCGCAGCGTCAGAAGCGACCGTGACTATCGCGCCTCCCTGCTGGCGACGAAACTGCCCCATCGTCTGCTGGAAAAGGTTAAACGCTCCGCCGACGTTTACCGCGAAGGTCTGCTCCCAGTCCTCCCGGGAGAGTTGGTCGGTTGCGCCCATGCGCAGGATCCCCGCCGCATTCACCAGCACGTCCAGACGATCGATCGCGTTCAGAAGAGCGCCGCACACCTCGCGCACCTGCTGTGCGTCAGCGACGTCCAGCGTTGTGGTCGTAAACGGATAGTCCGCCTGTGCAAAGGCCAGGTCGAACCCGGTCACCGTTGCGCCTGCGTCGACAAATGCCCGGGCAGTCGCGTAGCCAATCCCCTTCCCGGCTCCGGTGACCCAGACGGTTTTGCCAGTAAAATCCAGTCCCGCCATCACTTCACCTCACGGGACAGTAACGCCCACCAGGCATCCAGCGTAGGATTTTTCGCCAGCATGACAAAATCGATATCGCCATGCACTTTACGCCAGCGTGCCGCCAGCGCCATCATGCGGACTGAATCCAGACCGTAGTCGATCAGGTTTTCATCATCCATCGGCTCGTCGGATTCGTCCAGCAGAGGCAGGATCGCCGCACGCAGCGCCGCCTTCGACGCCGGTACCGACGGCAGTAGTTCGTCAGTCATGACCACGCGCCCGGTACGCCCCGCCACATACTTCAGTGACATCAGATGCTCTTCGCGGCTGAAATCGGCCAGCGCATCGGCAATAAAGAACGGTTTGATATCACGCATAAACGCATCGGTGGCGGTGGTCATGCAGCCGATATGGGCATAGACCCCGGTGATGAGCAGCTGATTACGCCCGGTCTCTTTTAGCATTTGTTCCAGCGGCGAACGGTGAAACGCGCTGTAGCGCCACTTCACCAGCACCGTGTCGGCTTCGTCTGGCGTCAGTTCTGCCACAATACGCTGCTGTTCCGGGGAGCGCGTCAGGCCCGGTCCCCACATATCGTTGAGCAACGCGCGGTCTTCATCACTCTGCTCTTTGGGTTGCGCGGTGTAATAGACCGGAATGTTATGCGCTTTACAGTAATCGCGGAGTTTAGCGATATTCGCCACCACCTGCGCCATCATCGGGCTATTTTCGCCCCAGAAGTGAAGGAAATAGTCCTGCATATCGTGGATCAGCAGCGCGGCACGCTCAGGTTCAAAAGCCCAGCTCACTTTGTTATCCGGCAGTTCAGCGGCGGTTGGCAGTGCATAGCCGTTTAATTTTGGAATGGTCATACTTTTTTCCTCAGCCCCGGGCGCGTTCAGCCAGCCACAGGCGCAATTGTTTCTTGTCCACTTTCCCTACCGGCGTCAGCGGCAGTGCATCCACGCACTCCACGCGATCCGGTAGCTTGAATTCCGCAACGCCCTGCTCGCGCAGGAAACGACGCACGTCCACCGCACGCAGCGGTTTGCTCACCACCAGGTAAGCGCAGCTTTTCTCGCCCAGCAGGCTATCTTCCATGCTGACCAGCGCCGCATGGATCACCGCTTCGTTGCGCAGCAGCAGGTTTTCAACCTCTTCTGCGGCGATCTTCTCGCCACCGCGGTTGATCTGATCTTTCTCGCGGCCCTGTACCGTGATATAGCCCTGCTCATCGATAGAAATCAGATCGCCAGAACAGTAGAAACCGTCAGCATCAAAGGCGCTGGCGTTGTGTTCCGGGCTGTTGAAATAGCCCCGGAAGGTATAGGGTCCGCGGGTCATCAGGCGTCCGACTTCTCCCCGCGGTAACGGATGACCGTTTTCGTCGGCAACCCAGACTTCATCATCCGGAGACATCGGACGGCCCTGGGTGTTCATGATGCGTTCAGGCGAATCATCCAGCGCGGTGTAGTTCACCAGCCCTTCCGCCATGCCGAACACCTGCTGAAGCTGGCATCCCAACTCGGCAGGAATGCGCGCGGCCAGCGTGGCGGAAAGCCGTGCGCCGCCTACCTGCAGCAGCTCCAGAGAGCGTAACTGTGCCGCGTCTGCGCCCTCGGCAATCGCCTGTAGCCACAGGCTGACCGCAGGAGGCACCAGCGAGGTAACGTTGACCTGATGCTTTTCAATCAGCGGGAAACAGATCGTCGCGCTCGGATCGTTCGCCAGCACCACGCAGCCGCCAGCCATAAAGATCCCGAGCGAGCCGGGAGAGCTCATCGCAAAGTTATGCGCGGCAGGGAGCGCGTTCAGATAACGGGTATCGGCATGGATTCCGCATACCTCATTACTGCGGCGAATGCTGTAGTCATAGTCGTTATGCGTGCGCGGGATCAGCTTCGGCGTGCCGGTACTGCCCCCGGAGAGCTGGAAGAAGGCCACTTCATCCGCAGGCGTTGGCGAGGCTATAAAATTATCCGCCGGACGGGCGATCGCCGCTTCAAGCGCATGTTCGCCACGGTCGCCGCGCAGCAACACCACGCGCACAGATCGATGCTGATCGACAAAACCATTGAGGAAATCATCGCCCGTAAACAGCGCATGCTGACGATCCGCAATCAGCACGACCGGTTTAATTTGCGAGGCGTAGGCGTTGAGTTCACTGCGCTGATGGCTGAAGAGCGCATTAACCGGCGCCACGCCCGCCTGTAACAACGCGAAGAAGGTGATATAAAATTCGGCCACGTTGCCCAACTGCACCAGCGCGGTCTCACCGCGCTTGATGCCCTGGGCCTGTAGTGCGCTGGCCAGATTATTCACCGCCTGATGGAATTCCCGGTAGGTGTAGTGACGATCGCCGTCAATAATAGCCAGGGCATCACTGTCCGCATGGCGGGTCAGGATGTGGGTCAACGGCAGATCCTGCCAGTAGCCTTTTTCACGGTAGCGCCGGGCAAACGCCTCGGGCCAGCGGGTAAAGGGGATGGTCATGATAATTCCTCAGTGCAAACCAAAAACATTGAGCATGGTCGAAAGCTTCACGCCGGTTTCACGCCATTCACCCACGGGTGAGGACGCCGGGACAATGCCCGCGCCGGCAAACAGGCGAACCCTGTTTTCGTTTAAACGCGCACAGCGTATGGTGACGACCCATTCGCCATTCCCTTCGCTGTCGCACCATCCGACGATGCCGCCGAACAGTTCACGATCGAAGGGCTCCAGCTCGGCAATCAACTGTTTTGCCGCCTGGTGGGGGAAGCCGCTCAGCGCCGGCGTCGGGTGCAGCAGACACGCCAGCGTCAGCGCATTTTCATGATCGCGCGCCTCGCCTTCGACCGGCGTGGCCAGATGCCACAGGGTCGGCGTGGTGATCAACTGAGGCGAAGAGGGCATGCTGAGGTGATGGCTGCGGGGTTCCAGAATGGCTTTCATCGCCTGGGTCACCAGATCGTGCTCATGGCGATCTTTTTCTGAGGCCAGCAGTTTGTTTCCCGCTTCCCGATCCAGCATATCGTCCGGCTGACGACGGGCAGAGCCTGCCAGCGGCAGGGAGCTAAAGTGCGCGCCCTCTTTACGCAGCAGCAGTTCCGGGCTTGCGCCCAGCAGCACGCCGCCATCTTCCAGCGGGACGTGGAAGTTAAAGCTTGCCGGGTTTTGCGCGATAAGGCGCTCCAGCAGCGCACCGCTGTCGATCTTCCGATCGGTGGCGATATCAATCAGGCGCGAAAGCACCACTTTATTCACCTGCGGCGTAGCGGTCAGCGCGGCGGCGCGCGACACCATCTCTTCAAACACCGGTTGCGGCGGGATCTCGGTCCGGTTTGCGACCTTCAGCGCCTGGGCGGCAGAGTGATAGCAGGCGGATTTTTGCCGCGCCGTGCGTGAAAATGCCTGCCAGCTCTCTGGAATAAACAGTGATGACGGTTTGCGAGTATCAAACGGGATAGCGCCCACCATGATTGGCTGGGCAATGCCGCTGGCCTTCGCGTCGCGGAAAGCCTGGGCTAACGTTTGCTGAAAGTGCCCGGCGGGATCGTCGCCGCCGACGGCGGATTCAGTAAAACGGGCAAAGCAGCCTGACGTGGTGAAGCTGCGATAAGGCGACATAAAGAAAAAGCTGTCTGATTGCAGCGTGGTCGCGTTGTGGTGAACTTCCTCAGCCAATGACGTATCCATATCATCCTCCTAAAATGATAAACGCAGTACGAATAATTATCATTTATATTTTCGATGGCTAACCTAATCGCACAGCGCGATGGTGTCAACCACAGAGAGTGCATCTTGTGCGACTAACGCTTGCATCCCTGTCGGGCATTCATGAAAATGAGAAGCATTAACTTCAACAAAAACAGGATGCCGCTTCGTGACTCTTTTCGCTGTTTGCCGTAAGGCCCTTCTTTTATCAGGACTTTTTGTTTTAGGACTAACCTCAGCGTTTGCCGCAGACTGGCCGCGTCAGGTGACGGACAGCCGTGGCACGCATACGCTGGAGAGCAAACCGACGCGTATTGTGTCGACCAGCGTCACGCTCACCGGTTCGTTGCTGGCCATTGATGCACCGGTCGTGGCAAGCGGCGCAACGACGCCCAATAACCGCGTCGCAGACGATCAGGGGTTTTTGCGCCAGTGGGGCGATATCGCGAAAGAGCGTAAGCTCACCCGTTTGTATATTGGCGAGCCAAGCGCCGAAGCCGTCGCGGCACAAATGCCGGATCTGATCCTGATTAGCGCAACCGGAGGGGATTCCGCGCTGGCGTTGTACGATCAGCTTTCCGCCATCGCCCCTACGCTTGTGATCAATTACGATGACAAAAGCTGGCAGGCCCTTTTGACCCAGCTCGGCACGATTACCGGCCAGGAAAAACAGGCCGCCGAACGAATTGCTGCGTTTGATCAGCAGCTCACGCAGGTGAAAAAGCAGATGAAATTGCCTCCGCAGCCGGTGAACGCCATCGTCTATACCGCCGCCGCGCACAGCGCCAACCTGTGGACCGCCGAGTCGGCCCAGGGCCAGTTGCTGCACCAGTTAGGCTTTACGCTGGCTGACCTCCCCGCCGGATTGCAGACGTCAACAAGCCAGGGCAAACGCCACGACATCATTCAGTTGGGTGGAGAAAATCTGGCAACGGGGCTGAACGGTGAGGGATTGTTCTTGTTCGCAGGCGATCAAAAAGATGTGGAGGCCATTTACGCCAATCCGCTGCTGGCACACCTGCCTGCGGTACAAAACAAACGCGTCTGGGCGCTGGGGACAGAGACGTTCCGTCTGGATTATTACAGTGCGATGCGGGTGCTGCAGCGTTTAGAGGCCACGTTCAGATAATACTTTTCCGGCCCTCTCCCCACTGGAGAGGGCCGGGATGAGAGCATCAGGCCGCACTGTCGTTCAACACAACCTCCTGCCTGAACCGCCGCAGCTCCACCAACACCAGCACTAAAATTCCACCCACCAGGGCTAATGCAAACCCGCTGCTGCTCGCCGACGCCACCGGGGTCATCATCGAACCTAATCCACCGAGGATCGCCGCGCCAATCGCATCGCCCGTCACGTTCTGCGCGGTCCACAGCCCGTTGATGCGACCCAGCATCCCTTCTGGGGTTTGCGTCTGGATCAAGGTGTATTGCAATAGCGAGCTGATTGCGCTGAGCCAGCCAAAAATCACCAGACACAGCACGCCCAGCGCCCACACCGGCATCAGGCTGAAGAAGCCAATCGCAACAAACGCGGCCAGCGTCGCCAGCAGCACGATCAGTCCCGGTCGCGTGCTGTGCGCAAGGTTACCGCTGGTCAGCGCGCCGCAGGCCGCCCCGAGCGGGATACCTGCATATAAGATACCTATCTCCGAGGCGCTCATCTGCCACTCGCCTGCCAGCGCCGGGTACAACACACGCACCGCGCTCGCCATCGTCAGCAGGCCGCCGATCAACGCAATGCCGCCAATCAGCGGGTGGCTGAACAGAAAACCGATCGCCGCCATCAGGGATTTCAGCGGGTGCTCACGCTGCTGCGGGGGTGGCGGTAATACCGGTAAACGCAGCAGCGTCAGGGTGGTAATAAAGGTGCCCGCCGCCGCCAGACCGTAGTTCCACGCCACGTTGCCGGTCGCCAACAGCAGCCCCCCTGCCATGGGTGAAATCACCGATCCCAGTCGTACGGTGAGCATAGTGATCGCCCCCGCCTGCATCAGGTTTTCGCGCCCGACCAGCGCAGGCGTCGCCGCCAGCAACGCCGTAACGCCGAGCGATGCAAAAAAGCCGTCCCATAATCCCAGGACATAGATCGCTATCAACGAGGGCTCCGGTAACAGGGCATTCAGGCACAGCCCGACGAACCCCACGCCACAGGTGCCGCGCGCCAGTAAAATGAGTTTTTTGCGCTCATAGCGATCGGCCAGCACGCCCCCCACCATCAGGCCAATAAACATCGCGCTGCCCGTTAAGGTGACGGAAAGACCCACCAGCCAGCTCGACTGGGTCATCGCCTGGATCTGTACAGGTACCGCGACGCCTAACAGGCCCAGCGATAAAATGGAGATAAAACGCGCAATAAAGACGGCGCGAAACGCCGGATGTGATTTGAGCAGGCTGAGATTGAGCAGCCAGGATTTTTGATTCATGACAAGGCCTTGAGGTCTAACGGTCTACCATTTCCATGGCCGCACATGCTAACATAGCCAAATAAGATAGATAACGATAATTACTATCATTATCAAATCATGGACGTGGCTATGTCGTTTTCCTCTCCCGCGCTGCGCGCCTTTGCGGTGCCCGCTTTACTACTGCTGTTACTCATTGCAATGGCCCTCAGCCTGCTGGTTGGCGCCAGGTCTCTGCCCGCCTCGGTGATTGTCGATGCGCTGTCAGGCACCTGCCAGAGTGCGGATTGCACAATTGTGCTGGATGCCCGACTGCCCCGCACCCTTGCCGGCCTGCTGGCCGGGGCCGCGCTGGGTATGGCGGGAGCGCTGATGCAAACCCTGACCCGCAATCCGCTTGCCGATCCGGGCTTGCTGGGAGTCAACGCCGGGGCCAGCTTTGCCATTGTGCTGGGCGCGGCCCTGTTTGGTTTTTCGTCCCCGACAGAACAACTGCTGATGGCCTTTTGCGGCGCGCTGGCGGCGGCGTTAATCGTGGCGTTTACCGGCAGTCAGGGCGGCGGGCAGCTCAGTCCGGTTCGCCTGACGCTGGCTGGCGTCGCGCTCGGTGCCGTGCTTGAAGGGCTCTCAAACGGCATCGCCTTGCTTAACCCGGATGTCTACGATCGGCTGCGCTTCTGGCAGGCCGGTTCGCTGGATATCCGCACGCTGGACACATTGCATCTGGTCGCCGTGCCGGTGATCGTCGCCGGTGTGGTCGCCCTGCTCTTAAGCCGGGCGCTCAACAGCCTGAGTCTGGGCAGTGATACCGCCACCGCGCTGGGCAGCCGCGTTGCGCGAACCCAGCTTATCGGCCTGCTGGCAATAACCGTACTCTGCGGTAGCGCAACGGCGGTTGTGGGTCCGATTGCGTTTATTGGGCTGATGATGCCGCACATGGCGCGCTGGCTGGTGGGCGCGGATCATCGCTGGTCGCTGCCGGTGACGCTGCTGGCAACCCCCGTTCTGCTGCTGTTTGCCGATATTATTGGCCGATTGCTGGTGCCCGGCGAGCTGCGCGTTTCGGTGGTCAGCGCCTTTATCGGCGCACCGGTGCTGATATTTCTGGTGCGTCGTCAGCGTGGAGGGAGCCTGTGAATACGCCGTCAAAACGCCTGGTCCTGAGCGCATTACTGCTGATTTGCGCCAGCCTGCTCGTGGCCGTCTGGAGCCTGCGCAGCGGCGTGGTCACCCTCGATTTTTCTCAGGTCTTCCATGCCCTCACCGGCAACGCGCCGCGTAATGTCACCCTGGTGGTGACCGAATGGCGATTGCCGCGCGTGGTGATGGCCATCCTGGTGGGGGCCGCCTTGGGCGTGAGCGGTGCCATCTTCCAGTCGTTGATGCGTAATCCACTGGGCAGCCCGGACGTCATGGGCTTTAATACCGGTGCCTGGAGCGGCGTGCTGGTGGCGATGGTGCTGTTTGGGCAGCATTTAACCGCCATTGCCCTGGCGGCCATGGCGGGCGGGATACTCACCTCTCTGATCGTCTGGCTGCTGGCCTGGCGCAACGGCATTGAAACCTTTCGTCTGATCATTATCGGCATTGGCGTTCGCGCCATGCTGGTGGCCTTTAACACCTGGTTGCTGCTGCAGGCATCGCTGGAAACCGCGGTGACCGCAGGCCTGTGGAACGCCGGTTCGCTTAACGGTCTGACGTGGTCAAAGACCCTGCCCGCCGCGCCCATTATTCTCGCGATGTTCGTCTTTGCACTCCTGCTCATCAGGCGAATGCGTCTGATGGAGATGGGCGATGACACTGCCAGCGCGCTGGGCGTGAACGTGGAACGCTCGCGCCTGACGCTGATGCTGGTCGCGGTGGTGCTGACGGCTGCCGCCACGGCGATTGCCGGGCCTATCTCCTTTATTGCGCTGGTCGCACCGCACATCGCGCGGCGAATCAGTAACACCGCACGCTGGGGGGTGACCCTGTCGGCACTGTGCGGGGCATTACTGCTCTTAGCGGCCGATCTCTGCGCCCAGCAACTCTTTATGCCTTATCAACTTCCGGTAGGTGTGGTGACCGTCAGCCTTGGCGGTATTTACCTCATCGTCTTGTTAGTTCAGGAGTCACGCAAGAAATGACCCAAACCGCAACCCGCTTGCGCGGCGAAAACCTAAGCCTGGGCTATGGCAAAAAAATCGTAGCCCACGATTTAACCGTGGCGATCCCCGAAGGACATTTTACGGCGATTATTGGCCCGAACGGCTGCGGCAAATCGACGCTGCTGCGTACGCTCAGCCGCTTGATGACCCCGCTACACGGAAACGTCTTTCTGGACGGAGAGATTATTCAGCGCTTCGCCAGCAAAGAGGTGGCGCGACAAATTGGCCTGCTGGCGCAAAACGCGACCACGCCAGGCGATATTAGCGTGCAGGAGCTGGTCGCCCGGGGGCGTTATCCCCACCAGCCGCTGTTTACCCGCTGGCGAAAAGAGGACGAAGAGGCAGTCACCCGGGCGATGCACGCCACCGGCATTACCGATCTGGCGCGGCAAAGCGTGGACACCCTTTCCGGGGGGCAACGCCAGCGGGCGTGGATTGCGATGGTGCTGGCGCAGGAAACCTCGATTATGCTGCTGGACGAGCCCACCACCTGGCTGGATATCAGCCATCAGATTGATTTGCTGGAGTTGCTGAGCGACCTGAACCGCACGAAGGGTTATACGCTGGCGGCAGTGCTGCATGATTTGAATCAGGCCTGTCGTTATGCCACCCATATTATTGCCCTGCGCGACGGGAAAATCGTGGCAGAAGGCGCACCCAAAGCGATCGTGACGCCGGACCTGATTGAGCGAATTTATGGTATGCGTTGCGTGATCATTGACGATCCGGTTGCGGGTACACCGCTGGTGGTGCCGCTGGGGAAGCGTGCGGTCTGATGCCCTCACCCCGGCCCTCTCCCACAGGGAGAGGGAGTAAAAAACCCACTGCCCACAGGGAGAGGGAGCAAAAACCGCACTGCCCACAGGGAGAGGGAGCAAAAACCGCACTGCCGATAAGGACCGGACGCAAACTGTTCCCTCTCCCTATGGGAGAGGGTTAGGGTGAGGGGAAACCGCTATCCCAATATCTCCTTCAACACCGGACCTATCCTTTCAAACGCCTGCGGTGAAATGATATCCACGTGGGCGCAATCCTGATGATACACCTCCAGCTCAGCCACAAACGGTGCCCACGCCTGCTTTGGATCCTGGGTTCGCGTGCGTTCGGCAACGAACAGGGTTGCTTTGCCGTCGAAGCGTGCGCTGTGCGCCGTGGTGAGCAGGCGCACGGCATCCGCATAGTTGCCTTCGATTGCGTTAAATAACGCGTTCGAGCCCTGCCCCTGCTGCGCGGCGATAAACGCCTGACGTTCACGTTCGATCTCCGCCAGCACCTCCGGATCAAGACCATTGGCCTCTTTCTCTGCCCAGTTCTGGGTTTCCGGCGGCCAGGTATCGAGCAGACCGAGGAACGCCACGGCGTCGCCCTGCTCGCGCAGTCGCGCGGCAATCCCCTGCGCCAGCGTACCGCCCAGCGAGTAGCCGAAGAGATAATACGGCCCCTGCGGCTGCTGTGCGCGGAGGGTCTGCAGATGATGGTCTATTATTCCGTCCAGCGTGGCGCACTGCTGCATCGGCCCTTCCGGACGCGGCGACTGAATGCCGGTGATGGACCAGCGCGGGCTGAGATAGCGCGCCAGCACGCTAAACTGCCAGGCAAAACCGGACGCCGGATGGAAGCAGAACAACGTCGGTCCATGGCTTTCACGCAGCGGGAGGATCGTTTCGTAGCCCAGACGCTGTGCCTGTTCGTCATCCAGGGGAGAATCCACCAGCGCGCTCAGCGCGTTAACCGTCGAGGCCACCATAATCTGCCCCGGCGTGACCTTGCGGGAAAACGTGCGGCTGAGCTGCGCGGCCAGACGCATCGCCAGCAGGGAGTGTCCGCCGAGGGCGAAGAAATCGGCGTCGATATCATTCACCTCGCAGCCAAGGAGTGCAGAAAAGGCCTGCGCGATGGCCACTTCGGTGTCTGTTTCAGGCGCACGGCCTGACGTAGTGCGGGTCAGCTCCGGCAACGGCAGCGCTTTGCGGTCAAGTTTGCCATTTGCGGAGAGGGGCAATGCGTTTATTTGTAGCAACACCACCGGGACCATGTGCGGCGGCAGCTGAGCTTTAAGCGCGTGCAACAGCGCATCGCGATCCAGCGGTAAACCGGATTCGGAGACGACATATCCTACCAGTTGACGGGCATCGCCCCCGGTTGCCGCCGCCTGATTAAACACGCAGGCATGCGCCACGGCCTGCGCCACGTCAGGCAGTGAAAGCAGTGCCCGGTCGATTTCGCCAAGCTCAATACGCTGACCACGAATTTTAAGCTGATCGTCACTGCGGCCCAGATATTCTACCGCGCCGTTATCCAGCCAGCGGGCCACGTCGCCGGTGCGGTACATCCGCTCGCCAGGCGCGAAAGGATCGGCAATGAAGCGGCTGGCAGTCAGATCCGGCCGGCCCAGGTATCCCTGTGCCAGCTGGATCCCGGTGAGGTACAGGTCACCCGCCACGCCGAACGGCACCGGGCGCATCATAGCGTCCAGAATACGCAGTCCCGTATTCCACACCGGGAAGCCAATCGGCACGCTGTTGCCCTGCACCGCCGCCAGCTCCGGGCCAAACGCCGGATACCAGCTCACGTCTACCGCCGCTTCCGTCGGGCCGTAAAGGTTATGCAGCGGCGCGTGGGTAAGCTGTTCCCACTCACGGCACAATTCGGTCGGCAGCGCTTCCCCGCTACAGAACACCTTATTCAGGGTCTTGCAGCACCCGGCATTTTCCGGCGTCAGCGAGGCGACAAATGCCGCCAGCATCGACGGCACAAAGTGCGTCGTGGTGACGCCATAGTGCGCAAAGAAGGCCTGCATCGCCTGCGGATCGCGGTGCGCGTCCGGCTCGGCCATCACCAGCTTCGCCCCGGCGATAAAGGGCCACCAGAACTCCCACACCGAGACGTCAAAACTGCACGGCGTTTTTTGTGCCACCACGTCACGCGCGTCCAGGGGATAATGATCCTGCATCCACATCAGGCGGTTGACGATGGCGGTATGGTCGACCATCACCCCTTTCGGACGCCCTGTCGAGCCAGAGGTAAAGATGATATACGCCGTCTGCGCCGGCGTCGCCAGGCGCAGAGGTTCAACATCCGTGCCCGACAATAGTGTGTTGTAACTAAAGGAGGCGATGGGCAGATCGCTAAAGCGCGCCAGCTGCTCGTCGGTGGTAATCAGCAGCGACGGCTTCGCGTCCTCCAGCATCATGCGCAGGCGATCGTCCGGATAGCCGGTATCCAGCGGCAACCATGCGGCGCCTGCCTCCACAATACCGTGCAGTGCCAGGGTCAAAAACACCGAGCGCGGTAAGGCCACCGCCACGCTGTCGCCGGGCTTCACGCCGCGTTCACGCAGCAGTTTCGCCAGCGCGACGACCTGCTCGCGCATCTGGCGATAGCTCAGTTCAATGTGCGCATCCGCCACCGCCGGGGCATCCGGGGTGTTGCTCGCCTGTTCCGCGACCAGCGCTGCCAGCGTGGTTGCCGGTACGTGATGCCCGGTGTCGTTGATGCGCGCGAGCTGTGCGTACTCTGGCTCAGAAACGGTCTCGACCTCACCGCAGCGCAAATCCGGATTGGCGGCAAATTGCATCAGCATGGCGTTCAGGCGCGCGACGTGGCGCTTAAGCGTCGCTTCATCGTAGCGCTGCTTATTGGCAAGGATCTCAATGCTCAGCCCCCCCTGCTCGTCCGGGAACAGCGCCAGTTCAAGGTCATTGACCGGGCCGGTCGCCAGCGTATGGGTGAGGGCTTCTACACCCGCAATATCCAGCTGGTAATCGAATACTTTGACGTTCAGCACCGGACCAAACAGCGCTTCATCACCCGCCGCACGCCCGGCGTCGCGGACGATCTGCTCGGCGTCGTAGCGCTGATGACGGCGCATTTTTTTAAGCTGACCAGCCAGGCGTAACGCCAGCTCGGAAAGTCGCTCTTGCGGGGCAATATTCACCGCCAGCGGCAGGACGTTCAGCACCGGTCCGGTTGCCGTTAAGGCCGCGGAGCCCATGCGGCGCATAAAGATAAACCCGGCAGCGTAGTCCGGCCGCCCGGTCAGCCGCCCGAGCCAGAGCGCCACCAGCGCAAGCGCCAGATCGGTGCGCTGCACCGGCCCTGCCGCCTGACAAAGCTGGCTGAAAGCGCGGCTGTCTGCCGTCATTTTCAGGCGCAAAATATCGGTTGTTGCGGCGCGGCCCGGTAACGGTGCCGACGAGAGTGACACGGGAGGTGGCAGCTGTTTGCGCTGTTCAGCCCAGAAGGCGCCATCGCGTTGGTAGGCTTCACTGTTGCGATAGCGTTGATACTCGTCCACCACCTCTGCAAACGGCGTAAAAGGGGAAGCAGGCGTAGGTTCGCCCTGCCGCCATGCTGCATAAATCGCGGCGATCTGGCGGGTAATTGCCGGGAAACTGAAGCCATCCACCACCAGATGATGATATCGCTGATACCAGTACCAGTGGCGTTCACCCACCTGTATTAACTGATGAAATGCCAGCGGCTGACCGCTGTCCACACGCAGATTCTGATTGAGATCGGCCTCCATGAGCGCGACGGCTTCGTCATGAGACGCGACGCGCACCACGGACGGCTCCGCTAAGGTCATGGCGTCATCGACCCACTGCCACACCTCACCGTTATCTTCGGTGAAACGCGTGCGCAGGGTATCGGCCTGCATCATCCCTTCGACAATGGCTTTTGCCAGCAGCGGCGCATTAATATCGCCCTTCAGCTCGGTGTAGTGTGCTACGCTCCAGGCGTTTGGCAGGGAGGAAAGCTGTTCCGCCATCCAGATCCCCGGCTGAGCGGCCACAAGAGGAAGACGGTTCATGCGTTCTCCTTCGCAAAATGAGAGGGCACCAGCGTTTGCCCGTGTTCGGCCAGCCACTGCTGGCACGCTTCCTGAGACTGCGGCTCGCAGACCACGTGCCAGCCTGCGGGCAGATCGCACTGCTGCGGCCACAGGCTGTATTGGCCCGGGTCATTACGCAAAATCGCGAATTGTCCCTGCGGATTATCGAAAGGATTACTGAATTCCATACAGACTCCGTTAGTCAATGAGCGGTTGCCAGAGGGTCATGAGCCCCTGCGTCAGCCCGCCGCGCCAGCAAAGCGCATCGTGTCCGCCGTCAACCTGACGCCAGATAACCGGCTGCTGCGTGTGGTGTAGTTCGGCGTAGATCGCCTGATTTGCGCGGAAGATAAGCGGCTCGTTGCGCCCGGCCTCAAGGACGATACGCAGCCCGCGCGCGGTTTTTTCACCCGCTTTAAGTTGTTCGATAAGCAGCCCGTCCTGCTGCGCGCCGCGGTGCGGCCACCAGAACGAGCCCGACTGGCTGAGCACGCAGCCAAAACGCTGCGGCCAGTTAAGGCCGGCGTAAAGCGCGGAAAGCCCGCCGAAACTTTGCCCCGCGACCAGCGTGGCGTCGGGCCGGTCGCTGAAAGGCGTGAGCCTTTTCACCTGAGGCAGAAGTTCTTCCTGCACCGCCAGCCAGAATTCGGGGTTGCAGGGCAGCTCGCGGCTGCGGTGCGCGGTGTCGATAACGTCGATCAGCACGTAGACCGCGGGTGGCAATTTGCGCGCAACGGTGAGCGCCGTCAGCGCAGGCCAAACGGGCATACTTTCAGCCCAGAATTGTCCGTCGAGCAGAACGGCGAGCGGGCGCTCAGAGGCCTGCGCCTCACCCGTGGTAAAGATCCAGACGCGGCGACGATTACCCAGACGCTTGCTGTGCCACTCAATACAGTCTGGCGAGGCATACGGCGTTTCAGGACGATCCCAGCCCGGTTGTACCGGAGCATCAGGCATTTCAATCGCTGAGACGGCATGACCGCGCCCACCGCGCCAGCTTTGCGGGTTCAGCGAGTCGGCAACCGCGTGCGGCAGCAGTCTGCGCCACCCTTCACGCAGCGCCGTGCGATCAGGCTGTTCGCTGTGAAACACCGCATCGGCAAAATCGACTTCATTATTCGAGGGGATAAAACAGTAGCTGCCGCGCCATTCAGGGCTGAATTCACCCTGCCACTGCCAGACGTTGGTATCGGGAATACGCTCAAGGGATTGCGGGCGGGCATTTTGATGGTGGTCGGTCACGCCTGTAATATAGAGCCAGACGCGCTTCACTGGCGACGTGTTCTGCGTCCCCGCAGGGTCGCGCCACCAGAACGTAACGCGATATTTTTCTGCAACACGCTCCACATCGGGGCCGTGCTTCGACTGCCACCAGGCTTCACTTCCCGTTGTTAATGCCGTCACCCTTATAACCTCATGTTTAACAGTATTTTTTTGTGCTAAGACAAAAATTATTGATAATATTATTGATAACTATTTGCATTTGCAATAGCGTAGTGCCCGCGCTGTGGGAAGCGCGCTCATAAAACAAACAGACCATGCATTGTGTGCGCTCGAGGACAGGGCTGCTTACGCAACGTGCGGGTGACAACATGCCGTCTCCTCTCCCCTTCGGGAATGGAGCCTGGGGATGCGGCAACGGAAAGCAGGACGTACAATGAATAAGAAGATTCACTCCCTGGCCTTGCTGGTCAACGTAGGGATTTATGGCATCGCATTGCCCGCACTGGCAGCGGACAACACCGCCACGGCGCAGCACGAAGACACCATGGTGATCACCGCCGCAGAACAGAACCTGCAGGCACCCGGTGTATCCACCATCACCGCTGATGAAATCCGTAAAAATCCTCCCGCGCGCGATGTCGCCGAGATCATCCGCACCATGCCTGGCGTCAACCTGACGGGCAACTCCACCAGCGGCCAGCGCGGTAACAATCGTCAGATTGATATCCGTGGTATGGGCCCGGAAAACACCCTGATCCTGATTGACGGTAAACCCGTTACCAGCCGTAACTCTATCCGTCTGGGCTGGCGCGGCGAGCGTGATACCCGTGGCGATACCGGCTGGGTTCCGCCAGAAATGGTTGAACGCATCGAAGTGATTCGTGGTCCGGCCGCAGCACGCTACGGCAACGGTGCCGCGGGTGGCGTGGTGAATATCATCACCAAAAAATTCGACGACCAGTGGCACGGCTCCTGGAACACCTATCTGAACGCGCCTGAACACAAGGATGAAGGCTCGACAAAACGCACCAACTTCAGCCTGAGCGGCCCGCTGGGCGGCGATTTCAGCTTCCGCATGTTCGGCAACCTGGACAAAACCCAGGCCGATGCCTGGGACATCAACCAGGGCCATCAGTCTGACCGTACCGGCGCGTATGCCGACACGCTGCCAGCCGGTCGTGAAGGGGTGGAAAATAAAGACATTAACGGCGTTGTGCGCTGGGAATTTGCCCCTATGCAGTCTCTGGAGTTCGAAGCAGGCTACAGCCGTCAGAACAACCTTTATGCGGGCGACACGCAGAACACTAACAACGACAATAGCTCGAACGGCCTGGTGAAGAAAAATTACGGTAAAGAGACTAACCGTATTTATCGGCAAAACTTTGCCGTCACCTGGAACGGCGGCTGGGATAACGGCATCACCACCAGTAACTGGGCGCAGTACGAGCACACCCGCAACTCTCGCCTGGGTGAAGGTTTAGCCGGCGGTCTGGAAGGATTGTTCAACAGCAATAAATTTACCGACACCGACCTGGCCGACGTGATGTTGCACAGTGAGATCAACCTGCCGATCGATTTCCTCGTGAACCAAAATCTGACGCTGGGTACCGAATGGAATCAGCAGCGTATGAAGGATTCCACTTCTAACTCGCAGGCCCAGCAAGGCGGTCTCATTCCGGGCATGAGCGACGATCGCAGTCCGTACTCCTCGGCGGAGATTTTCTCCCTGTTCGCGGAAAACAATATGGAGCTGACCGACAGCACCATACTGACCCCGGCGTTACGTTTCGATCACCATACCATTGTCGGCAATAACTGGAGCCCGTCCCTGAACCTGTCACAAGGTCTGGGCGATGACTTCACCCTGAAGATGGGTATCGCGCGCGCCTATAAAGCCCCGAGCCTGTATCAGACCAACCCGAACTATCTGCTCTACAGCAAAGGCCAGGGCTGCTACGCCAGCTCCGACGGCGTGGGCTGTTACATGATGGGTAACGACGATCTGAAAGCCGAAACCAGCATCAACAAAGAGATTGGTCTTGAGTGGAAACACGACGGCTGGCTGGCCGGTGTGACCTGGTTCCGCAACGACTACCGCGATAAGATTGAAGCGGGCTATGCGCCAATCGGCCAGACATCCACCAGCAAAGTGACCACCGATATCTATCAGTGGGAAAACGTGCCGAAAGCGGTGGTAGAAGGTCTTGAAGGCTCCCTGAACGTGCCGGTCAGCGACACGATCAACTGGACCAACAACATTACCTACATGCTGCAGAGTAAGAACAAAGAGACCGGCGACCGTCTGTCGATTATCCCGGAGTACACGCTCAACTCAACCCTGAGCTGGCAGGTTCATCAGGATGTTTCGTTGCAGTCGACCTTCACCTGGTACGGCAAGCAGCAGCCGAAGAAGTACAACTACAAGGGCCAGCCGGTGACCGGGTCTGAAAAAGACGAAGTCAGCCCATACAGCATCGTTGGCCTGAGCGCGACCTGGGACGCGACCAAAAACATCAGCCTGACCGGTGGCGTGGATAACGTCTTCGACAAACGCCAGTGGCGTGCGGGTAATGCCCAGACGACGGGCAACACCGCAACCGGTGCGTATATGTACGGCGCAGGCGCATACACCTATAATGAGCCGGGCCGCACCTGGTACATGAGCGTGAATACACGCTTCTAAGGTGAACGCAAAACGGCAACTTCGGTTGCCGTTTTTAATTCTTCTTTTTATGGGTGAGGGCATCGGGCCGTGCGCAGGGTAAATACCGGAGCCGCATGTTCCCCCTCACCCCTACCCTCTCCCAAAGGGAGAGGGAGTTGATCGAGCAGGCTCCACTCCTCTGTTCGAGCGAGCGGGGTTAGCTTTTCCCCCTCTCCCTGTGGGAGAGGGAGTTGATCGAGCAGGCTCGTCTCCTCTGTTCGAGCGAGTGGGTTTTAGCTTTTCCCCCTCTCCCTGTGGGAGAGGGCCTGGGTGAGGGCATCAGGCCGCACGCCGGGTAAACGCCGGAGCCGCATGTTCCCCCTCACCCCTACCCTCTCCCAAAGGGAGAGGGAGTTGATCGAGCAGGCTCCTCTGTTCGAGCGAGCAGGGTTAGCTTTTCCCCCTCTCCCTTTGGGAGAGGGCCGGGGTGAGGGCATCAGGCCGCACTATTCCACAACGTCAGGACAAAAAAATGCGCACCACTCACTCCACATTTCGTCTTGCCGGACACGCGGTCCACCAAATCACCTTCGACCCTGCAACCTTCACCGACGCCGATCTCCTCTGGCTCCCCCATCACAATACGCTTGCTCACGCCGCCCCCAAACGGAAAGCCGAGCACCTGGGCGGTCGTCTCGCCGCCGCTCATGCCCTGCGGGATTACGGCATCACATCCATACCGGCTATCGGCAGCAGCGGGGAGCCGCTGTGGCCTGTCGGCGTGACGGGCAGCATCAGCCATACCACCACGCGGGCGCTGGCCGTTGTCACGCAAAGCGGGCTGACGGGTATCGACGGAGAAATCATCCTTGCAGATGACGAAGCGGAGGAGATAAAAGACGGGATAGTGAGTCCCGCCGAGGACACCCTGCTGCGCCACACTGCCCTGCCGTTTGCGCAGGCGCTGACGCTGGCGTTTAGCGCCAAAGAGAGCCTCTTTAAGGCGCTTTTTTCAGAGGTTCAGGCGATGATGGGCTTTGACAGCGCCCGCGTCACGGCGCTCGACGAGACCAGCCTGACGCTGGCGCTGACCCGTCCGCTGGCGGGGTTTTCTCAGGATGATACCTTCACGCTATTCTGGCTGCGCGACGGCAACACGCTGATCACACTGCTCCCGCCCGTTCCCGCCGCTTCGCGCTCACGCTGGTTGCCGCAAAGGTGACAATAAACACCAGCGCAAACAGCACCACGATGGTCGGCGCGGGCGCGCTGTCGAGAAAGAACGAGAGATACACCCCGCTGACCGACACCAGCCCGGACACCGCCACCGCCACCATCAGCGCGACGTGAAAGCGTCGGGTAAGCAGCACCGCAATCGCCCCCGGGGCAATCAGCAGTGAAATTGACAGGATGATCCCCACCGCTTTTAGCGTGGCGACAATGGTCAGCGAGACCATGCACAGCAGGCCGTAGTGCAGCCAGCGCGTGCGTAATCCGCTGGCCTGCGCCTGCTGATAATCAAAGCAAAACAGCAGAAACTCTCGCCACTTCACGCCGATAAGCAGCGCGATAAGCGCGGCGACGATCCCGCTTTGCAGAATATCCCCCCCGTTAATGCCCAGCATATCGCCAAACAGAATATGGTCGAGATGTACTTCCGGCTTCACGGCGATGTACAAAATCAGCCCGACGGCGAACATACCGGAAAAGACGATGCCCATCACGGTGTCCTGCTTGATGCGGCTGTTGTCTTTGAGATAACCCGTTGCCACCGCGCAGAACAGCCCGGCGACAAAAGCCCCGACCGCCAGCGGCAGACCGGCCATCCATGCCAGTACCACGCCGGGGAAGACCGCGTGGCTCATGGCATCTCCCATCAGCGCCCAGCCCTTCAGCACCAGGAATACCGACAGCAACGCGCAGGGAACGGCGACCATCAGCGAAATCAGCAATGCGTTGTTCATGAACGCAAACTGGAAGGGTTCTAATAACAGCGTCATCATGGCTGCACCTCCAGCGCCGCACGCGCCCGTCGGCGGTTAGCCAGTACGCCGTGCTTCGGCGCAAAGACAAACGCCAGCAGGAACAGCAGGGTCTGCGCCACCACGATAATACCGCCGGTCGCGCCGTCGAGATAATAGCTCGCCCACGCGCCGAGGAAGCTGGTGATACTCCCGATGGCAACCGCAATCATCAGCAGGCGCGGGAAACGGTCCGTGAGCAGCCACGCCGTGGCACCGGGCGTCACCACCAGACAGATCACCAGAAAAGCGCCGACCGTTTGCAGCGCCGCCACCGTCGAGACCGCCAGCAGCGTGAAGAACAAAATTTTCAGCCGTTCCGGGCGCAGGCCGATCGCCCGCGCGTGGTTCTCATCGAAAAAGGTCACCATCAGATCCTTCCATTTGAACAGCAGGACCCCCATCGACACTACGCCGATAATCGACAGCTGGAGGATATCTTCCGGCGCGATGGCCAGGATATTGCCCAATACAATCGTCTGGATATTAACGGAGGTCGGGTTGAGGGAGACCATAAACAGCCCCAGCCCGAAGAAGGAAGAGAAGATGAGCCCGATAATAGCGTCCTCTTTCAGGCGGCTGCGCTGATTGAGAAACAGCATGCTGCCCGCCGCCAGCCCACCGGATAAAAACGCCCCGAGCGAAAACGGCAGCCCGAGCATATACGCTCCCGCAACGCCCGGCACAATCGAGTGCGACAGCGCATCACCGATCAGCGACCAGCCTTTGAGCATCAGGTAGCACGAGAGAAACGCGCACAGCCCGCCCACCATCGCCGAGACCCACATCGCGTTGAGCATGTATTCATAGCCAAACGGTTCCAGCAGCGCGCTCATGCTCCCTCCCGACGGTGCGTGACGAAGGGCCGCTCGTCATCGGTGATTATGCGCTCCTCCGAGCCGCTCAATACCACGTGGCGCAGCACGCCGCTAAACGCGCGCTCAAGGTTCTCTGCGGTAAAGGTGGTTTCCGTCGGGCCGCTCGCCAGCACGGTGCCTTTGACCATCACCGTGTAATCACAGAATTCGGTCACGGACCCGAGGTTGTGGGTCGACACCAGCAGGGTTTTCCCCTCATCGCGAAGCTCGCGGAGCAGGTCGATGATTTTCGCCTCGGTTTTGACGTCCACGCCGGTAAACGGCTCGTCGAGCAGGATAACCTCCCCCTGCTGGGCGATGGCGCGCGCCAGGAAGATACGTTTCTTCTGCCCGCCGGACAGCTCACCAATTTGCCGGTGGCGCAGTTCGAGCATATCGACACGCTCCAGCGCCTGCGCCACGATGCGGCGGTCGTGCTCTTTAGGACGGCGCATAAACCCCATGTGGCCGTAGCGTCCCATCATCACCACGTCCTCAACCAGCACCGGAAAAGACCAGTCGACCTCTTCGGATTGCGGTACATAGGCCACCAGATTCTTGCGCAGCGCCAGCGAGGGCGGCATACCGAGAATGGAAATCGAACCCGACGCGCGCACAAATCCCATCACCGCTTTAAACAGCGTTGATTTTCCGGAACCGTTCACGCCAACCAGCGCGGCGATCGACCCACCCGGCACGCTAAACGAGGCATCGCGCAGTGCGGTGTGTCCGTTGCGGTAGGTGACAGTGACGTCCTTTACGACAATCCCCTTGTGCATAGTTACCCCTTCATACCGTCGTGGATCCCCTGCACCAGGGTGCGGGTCGTGACGTTGAGGAGATCGAGATACGTCGGGACCGGACCGTTTTCGGCACTCAACGAGTCGACATACAATACTCCCCCGTAATGCGCACCGGTTTCGCGAGCCACCTGACGGGCCGGCTTATCAGATACGGTACTTTCGCTGAACACCGCCGGGATCTGATGTTTTTTAACCAGATCGATCACCTTACGCACCTGCTGCGGCGTACCCTGTTGATCGGCATTGATCGGCCACAGATACAGCTCCTTCAGACCTAAATCTCGCGCCAGATAGGAAAAAGCGCCTTCGCTGGTCACCATCCAGCGTTTGTCTTGCGGGATCTCCGCCACCTGCTTACGCAGCGGTTCGAGAGTGGCGGTGATCTTCTGCTTATAGGCGTCGGCGTTACGCTGATAGGTCTGCGCGTTGGCAGGATCGTATTTCATCAGCGCGTCGCGGATATTATCGACGTAAATCAGGGCGTTATCCGGTGACATCCACGCATGCGGATTGGGCTTGCCGTTATACGGCCCTTCGCTGATGCCCATCGGGGTGATGCCTTTGGTCACCTCCACTTCCGGCACGCCGTTAAGGTGCTGATAGAAGCGCTTAAACCACAGCTCAAGGTTCATGCCGTTAGAGAGGATCAGCTGCGCCCTCTGCGCGCGTTTAATATCGCCCGGCGTCGGCTGGTACTCATGGATTTCCGCACCCGGTTTGGTAATAGAGGTGACCTCTGCGGCGTCCCCTGCCACGTTTTTCGCCATATCAGCGATAACGGTAAAGGTGGTGATGACCTGGAACTTTTCAGCCGCTACCGCGCCAGTGGTGGTTACGGCGGTGAACAGCGCGCCTAGCAGCAGTCTTTTCAATCCTTGCAGTGGGTGCATCGCAGACGTCTCCTGATGTGGTTAAATTAAAAGCAAAATTAGCCCGTGCTATAAGGTATAGCACAGGCTATGTTTAAATGAAAATGGTTATCATTAAAGTATTTTGTCTTGCATCATCACTTACTCTGCAACTGAGATAACGGCCGGCATGCAAATGACACAGTGGATGATGGTTTACGATGTGGGGGACGCTTTGCAGATTCACGCCCAGGTGGAAACTGACTATTAAAAGGTCAGACTGGCATCATTTGATAAATGATATTTGCTGCCGCTGTATAACCAAAAAAATTCCGCAAAGGTAATATGAAGCGTTTAATAAAGGACGTCATGCAGTGCATGACGTCCTTTTCCTGTCAGCCTTTACACATCCGGGAACATCACGCTATTTCCCGGCGCTTCCCTGTGCAGGTGGATAAAGTTCAGATGCCTTTCATACTGATCCAGTATGTCCGTGATCACCTGCTCTTTACTGTAATCCATCAGGTCATTGCCCTGGCTACCCTCCAGCAGGAAGGTTTCCAGCCGGTAGTAGGTCGATTTCCCGCTGCGGGCGCGATAGGTAAACCCAGGCACCGAATACTGCTGCGGCCAAATCTGGTAGACGTAGTTTTGCTCGTCCCCCATATGCACCAGCAGTTCCAGATGGCCCAGCGTTTCCCCCTCTTCTGGCGGCAGGCTTTTCAACTCGACGTGGGCGCCGCGCAGTTTTAACTCCTGTGCCACTTCTTCCATCGCCGGGAAGCAGACCGTCTCCATCATCTGTTTGGTATAACGCGTACCCGGATAGTTCATCAGCCGCGAAAGACGCTTTTTCCAGCTCAGGCGATCCTGAGAACCTACCGGACGAGGTGCGGTGTCTCGACTGGCGCTTTCACGGCGATAATCCTCGACTTTCAGTGATTTATACAACCCTGCCATCACGAAGAAAATGACAAAACTGAACGGCAGACCCATGATGACCGTGGTGTTCTGCAAGGCCGAAATCCCGTTGGTCATCAGCATGCCCAGCGTCAGCAGGCCAATGACCAGCGACCAGAAGATACGCAGCCAGTTTGGCGCATCGCTGTTAATGTCCTTCAGCTTCGAGGTGAAGTTACCCAGCACCAGCGCGCCGGAATCCGCCGAGGTGACGTAGAACAGCAGACCGGTGATCGTCGCCACGGAGGCGCTAAAGGTGAACGCCGGATATTGCGCCAGCAGGCTGTAGAAGCCGCGTTCCGGGTGCGCCATTGCCTCTTGTGCAAATGCTGCGTCGCCGTGAATAATCTCGTACAGCGCGCTATTCCCAAACACCGACAGCCACAACAGAGTAAAGGTGAACGGGATAATCAACGTGCCCATCACAAACTGGCGGATGGTGCGCCCGCGCGAAATACGCGCCAGGAACAGACCGACAAACGGCGACCAGGCCACCCACCATGCCCAGAAGAACAGCGTCCAGTTATTCATCCATTCAACCGGGCGATCAAAGGCGAAGCTGTTCAGCGTCATGCCCATAAAGCGGTTCACGTAGTCGCCCACGTTTAACACTAACGCATTGAGCAGGAACGAGGTGTCGCCCATAAACAGCACGAAAAGAATCAGCCCCAGCGCCAGCGCCACGTTCAACTCAGACAGCACGCGGATACCTTTATCAACGCCCGAGGTGACAGAGATGGTGGCAATGATGACCGACAACGCAATCAGCGCCGCCTTGGCCGCCATCGAATCCGGGATATCAAACAGCACGCTCAGCCCGTAGTTGAGCTGCACCACGCCAATCCCCAGCGTAGTCGCGATACCGAAGATGGTGCCAATGACCGCCGCAATATCGACGGTGTGACCGATGGGGCCATTGATACGTTTGCCAAAGATAGGATAGAGCGCGGAACGGATCGTGAGCGGCAAATTATAACGGTAGCTAAAGTATCCCAGCGCCATGCCCATCAGGGCATACATCGACCAGCCGGTTAAGCCGTAGTGGAACAGCGTCCACACCATCGCCTGACGCGCCGCTTCAATCGTCTGCCCCTGCCCTTCAGGCGGCTGCATATATTGCGTGATCGGCTCGGCCACAGAGAAGAACATCAAATCGATGCCAATCCCGGCCGCAAAGAGCATCGCCGCCCAGCTCAGCAGGCTGAACTCTGGTTTAGACTGCTCTGGCCCGAGTTTTACCGACCCAAATCGCGAGCAGGCGATACAGACCACGAACACGATATAGAGCGTCGCGGCGAGCAAGTAGTACCAGCCAAATGTTTTTGAAACCCAGTTTAATGTTCGACCTATCCAGAGCGCGGAAAAATCACTAAAGAAGATCGTCATCAGGGAAAACAACAAAATCAGTCCGGCAGATGTGTAAAAAACAACCGGATTGATTTTGTCCTTTTCTCTGTCTTGTGAAAGGTCTGTCATCCAGTATCCCCACTGTTTTTGTAACTATTGAAAACAAAATCCGCAACAATTAAGACACATTTTATATTGAACGTCCAATCAAAAACCGCTTTAATAGTTAACCAACGCTGATGAATGGAGCGGCAAAATGCCCAAACTGGGGATGCAGCTAATCCGGCGCAGGCAATTGATTGACGCCACGCTGGAAGCAATTAATGAAGTGGGAATGCATGACGCGACGATCGCGCAGATTGCCCGCCGGGCGGGCGTCTCGACCGGGATCATCAGCCACTACTTCAAGGACAAAAATGGTTTGCTGGAAGCAACCATGCGCGACATCACCAGTCAGCTCCGACATGCGGTCTTGAGCCGTCTTCGCGCCCTGCCGGACGGCAGCGCCGAGCAGCGTTTACAGGCCATTGTCGCCGGCAATTTTGATGAAACGCAGATAAGCGGCGCCGCCATGAAAGCCTGGCTGGCCTTCTGGGCGAGCAGTATGCATCAGCCCATGCTGTACCGTTTGCAGCAGGTGAGCAGTCGTCGTTTGCTGTCGAATCTGGTCAGTGAATTTTCCCGTGAACTGCCGCGTCAACCCGCACAGGAAGCGGGCTATGGCCTGGCCGCCCTGATCGACGGCCTGTGGCTGCGCGCCGCGTTAAGCGGCAAACCGCTGGACAAAAATCTGGCCCAGTCGTTGACCAGCCACTTCATCAGCCAGCACCTACAGACCGATTAACCGAGGAGAAATTATGTCCCGAATGGCAGAACAGCAGCTTTATATCCATGGTGGTTATACTTCCGCCACCAGCGGTAACACCTTCGAGACCATCAACCCGGCCAACGGTGATGTTCTGGCGAGCCTGCAGGCCGCCGGGCGCGAGGATGTGGATCGCGCCGTTAAAAGTGCCCAAAAGGGGCAAAAAATCTGGGCCGCGATGACGGCGATGGAGCGCTCGCGCATCCTGCGTCGCGCGGTTGATATTCTTCGCGAGCGTAACGACGATCTCGCGAAGCTGGAAACTCTCGACACCGGCAAAGCCTTTTCAGAAACCCGCACCGTGGATATCGTCACCGGCGCGGACGTACTGGAGTATTACGCAGGTCTCATCCCGGCGCTGGAAGGCAGCCAGATCCCCCTGCGCGACACCTCATTTGTGTACACCCGTCGTGAACCGCTGGGCGTCGTTGCAGGTATCGGCGCGTGGAACTATCCCATCCAGATCGCCCTGTGGAAATCCGCCCCGGCGCTGGCCGCAGGCAACGCGATGATCTTCAAGCCGAGCGAAGTGACGCCGCTCACCGCCCTGAAGCTTGCCGAGATCTACACCGAAGCGGGCCTGCCTGACGGCGTGTTTAACGTTCTGCCGGGCGTGGGCGCAGAAACCGGTCAGTATCTGACCGAGCATCCGGATATCGCCAAAGTCTCCTTCACCGGCGGCGTCGCCAGCGGCAAAAAAGTGATGGCGAACTCGGCAGCCTCGTCGCTCAAAGAGGTCACGATGGAGCTGGGCGGGAAATCTCCGCTCATTATTTTCGACGACGCGGATCTTGATATGGCCGCCGACATCGCGATGATGGCCAACTTCTTCAGCTCTGGTCAGGTCTGCACCAACGGTACCCGCGTGTTCGTCCCGGCAAAATTCAAAGCCGACTTTGAGCAGAAAATCATTGAACGCGTAGGCCGTATTCACGCGGGCGATCTCTTTGATGAACAGACCAACTTTGGTCCGCTGGTCAGTTTCCCGCACCGCGACAACGTGCTGCGCTATATAGCCAAAGGTAAAGAGGAAGGCGCACGCGTGCTGTGCGGCGGCGACGTACTGAAAGGCGACGGCTTTGATAACGGCGCGTGGGTAGCACCGACCGTATTCACCGACTGTACCGACGAAATGACCATTGTGCGCGAAGAGATCTTCGGACCGGTGATGTCCATCCTCACCTATGAATCCGATGAAGAAGCGATCCGTCGCGCCAACGACACCGATTACGGTCTGGCGGCGGGCATCGTGACTGCCGACCTGAACCGCGCGCACAGCGCGATCCACCAGCTCGAAGCAGGTATTTGCTGGATCAACACCTGGGGCGAATCCGCCGCTGAAATGCCGGTGGGCGGTTACAAACACTCCGGCATTGGCCGCGAGAACGGCGTGATGACGCTCCAGAGCTATACCCAGGTGAAGTCCATCCAGGTTGAGATGGGTAAATTCCAGTCCATATTTTAACCGGGAGGTTTATTTGCAATTTGACTACATCATTATTGGTGCCGGCTCTGCCGGCAACGTGCTGGCAACCCGACTGACGGAAGATCCGAATACCACCGTTCTGCTGCTCGAAGCAGGCGGCCCGGATTACCGGTTTGACTTCCGTACCCAGATGCCCGCCGCGCTGGCGTTTCCGTTGCAGGGCAAGCGTTATAACTGGGCCTATGAGACCGAGCCGGAACCTTACATGAACAACCGCCGCATGGAGTGCGGTCGCGGTAAAGGGCTGGGCGGCTCGTCGTTGATCAACGGTATGTGTTATATCCGCGGCAACGCCATGGATCTGGATAACTGGGCCAAAGAGCCGGGTCTGGAACACTGGAGCTATCTCAACTGCCTGCCCTATTACCGTAAGTCAGAAACACGCGACGTCGGGCCAAACGACTGGCACGGCGGCGACGGTCCGGTGAGCGTGACCACGTCGAAACCCGGCGTAAACCCGCTGTTTGAAGCGATGGTTGAAGCCGGGGTGCAGGCGGGATATCCGCGCACCGAGGATCTTAACGGCTATCAGCAGGAAGGTTTTGGCCCGATGGACCGTACGGTCACGCCACAGGGCCGCCGTTCCAGCACGGCGCGCGGTTATCTGGATCAGGCGAAATCACGCCCGAACCTGACCATTCGCACCCATGCCATGACCGATCATATTATTTTTGACGGCAAGCGCGCGGTGGGCGTGGAGTGGCTGGAAGGTGAAAGCACTATTCCATCAAAAGCGTCAGCCAGTAAAGAGGTATTGCTGTGCGCGGGAGCGATTGCTTCTCCGCAGATCCTGCAACGCTCCGGGGTGGGTAACGCGGAACTGCTGAAGCAGTTCGATATCCCGCTGGTGCACGATCTGCCAGGCGTCGGGGAAAACCTGCAGGATCATCTGGAGATGTATCTGCAGTATGAGTGCAAAGAGCCGGTCTCTCTCTACCCTGCCCTGCAGTGGTGGAACCAGCCGAAAATCGGCGCGGAGTGGCTGTTTGGCGGTACCGGCGTGGGGGCCAGCAACCACTTCGAAGCGGGCGGGTTTATCCGCAGCCGCGAAGAATTTGAATGGCCGAATATTCAATACCACTTCCTGCCGGTTGCCATTAACTACAACGGCTCGAACGCGGTTAAAGAGCACGGCTTCCAGTGCCACGTCGGCTCCATGCGCTCGCCGAGCCGTGGGCATGTGCGCATTAAATCGCGCGATCCGCACCAGCATCCAGCGATTCTGTTTAATTACATGTCGCATGAACAGGACTGGCAGGAGTTCCGCGATGCAATTCGCATCACCCGCGAAATCATGCATCAGCCTGCGCTGGACAACTACCGTGGCCGTGAAATCAGCCCCGGCATTGAATGCCAGACGGACGAACAGCTGGACGAGTTTGTGCGTAACCACGCCGAAACCGCTTTCCACCCGTGCGGCACCTGCAAAATGGGCAGTGATGAGATGGCAGTAGTCGATGGAGAGGGTCGTGTGCACGGGCTGGAAGGGCTGCGTGTGGTCGATGCTTCCATTATGCCGCTGATTATCACCGGCAACCTGAACGCCACCACCATCATGATTGGCGAGAAAATTGCCGACGCCATTCGCGGACGCGAGCCATTGGCAAAGAGTACGGCGAATTACTATGTGGCGAACGGGGCACCGGTACGCCGGTAATCCCTGACACTCACTCCACCTCTCCCCGCCCGGGGAGAGGTAAAATATTTTTTCCTTTTTCTGCATCCAGTTTCCACACCGTTCTCGTATGTAAGTATGTGAGCAACTCCTTCGCTCCCTACTCCGAGGATATATGATGAAAAAGTTAATCTCTGTTGCACTCGTATCCAGCGCTTTACTCTTCACCGCAGGCGCCTTCTCCGCCATGAATTCCGGCACGGTGATGGTAGGGGGTGCAGAAATGTTCCCGAGTAAAAATATCGTTGAAAATGCCCTGAATTCGAAAGACCACACCACCCTGGTTGCGGCAGTGAAAGCGGCCGGTCTGGTGGATACCCTGCAGGGCAAAGGGCCATTTACCGTGTTTGCGCCAACCGATGCCGCCTTTGCGAAGCTTCCCGCCGGTACCGTGGAAAACCTGGTCAAGCCGGAAAATAAAGCCACGCTCACCAGTATTCTGACCTATCACGTGGTTGCCGGGAAATATGATATGAAAGCGCTGGAGGCAAAAATCAAACAGGGCGGCGGCCATGCGGAACTGAAAACGGTAAACGGGCAGCCACTGTGGATTATGAGCAACGGTCCACACAACATTCAGCTGAAAGACGGAAAAGGCAATGTGGCGAATATCAGCACCTATGACGTCCAGCAGAAAAATGGCGTTATCGATGTCATCGATACCGTTCTGATGCCTAAGTAATTGTCTATACTTCGAAAGTCGCTCATCGGCTTTCAGGACTGATATGGATAATGCGCTGACAGAACAGCAGATCTCGTTAATGCAGGCGGTCGCAAAAGGCGATCGCCGCGCATTTGAACAACTGTACCGTCTGACATCACCGCATCTGTTTGCCGTGGCGCTTCGCATGTTGCGCCAGCGTCACTGGGCCGAAGAGGTGCTGCATGACTGTTTTCTCACGGTCTGGAGCAAAGCGGATACCTACAACGCGACCCTGAGCTCCCCTATGACCTGGCTGACGCACATTGTGCGTAACCGCTGCATCGACTGGCTGCGTAGCGGTCCGGTACGCAACGCCCGCCATGAAGAGGAGTATGTCGATGAGCTTCTCGTGCAGGAGCATGACGAACAGAACAACTGGCACGATCACGACCAGGCGGAACGCTTGCGGCACTGTCTTGCCCATCTGAGTAGCGATCAGCGCCAGAGTATTGCCCTCGCCTATTATCAGGGCATGTCCCACAGTGATATCGCTGACTGGCTTAAGCAGCCGGTCGGGTCGGTGAAAAGCTGGATCCGCCGGGCGATGGAACACCTACGGGAATGTATTGGCCTATGAACGATCACAACAAACGCGATGATGCCCTGGCGGCAGAATATGCTCTGGGTACGCTCAGAGGCCAGGCCCGGCTGCGATTTCAGAACAGAATGCAACATGAGCCCGATCTCGCTGCGCGCGTTGCGCGCTGGCAAACGGCCCTGAGCACGCTGGACAGCCATCTTACTCCGGTCACGCCACCCGAGCAGGTATGGAAAAAAATCGTCCTCGACCTGCCTTCACCCGCCTCTGTCCCGCGTGCGCGAAGCTGGCTCGGCTGGGCGGTGGCGGCAGGTCTGGCAGCCGTCACGCTCACATGGGTCTCAACACGGGCGCCAGAGATGTCGCCTCTGGTGGTGCTAAATGATACTCAACAGCAGGGTCAATGGGTGGTCAATGCCGACTCGCGTCGCCAGTCGCTAAGTATCGCTCCGTTACGCCCGACGCCCCTGGCTGCGCAAAAGAGCCTTCAGCTTTGGTTGATCCCCCGGGGACAGGCGCCGGTTTCTCTGGGCCTGGTGGACAATCGCTCACCCACGCGTGTTGATTTGAAAAACGAAACCCTTGCCCCTGACGCGGTGATCGCCATCAGCGTTGAGCCTCAGGGCGGCTCGCCGACGGGCCAGCCGACGGGGCCGGTTCTGTATAGCGGTAAGATTTAGCGTTCGGTCTTTAGCGGAAGGCCGCTAACCGACGGATTTGCTGCCCTTGCGCGTCAAAATTATCCGGCGCGAGCCATGCCCGCAGTTCTGCATCACGCTCGGGCCATTCGCTTTCAATGATCGACAGGATATCGCTGTCACGATTGCGCGCTTTCCGCACCAGTTTATTTCGCAGTCGCCCTTCCCAGACAAAACCCAGCCGCTCCGCCGCGCGTCGTGAGGCAACGTTCATTGAGTCACAACGCCACTCCAGCCTGCGGTAATCATGTTCAAACGCGTTTTTCAGCAGAAGCCAGACGCTCTCCGTTCCCATGGCGGTCTGCTTCATGCGCCGCGACCAGGTAACATGCCCAATCTCAGCGGTCCCCTGTTGCCGATCGATAGCCATATAGCTCATCAGCCCCACCGCACGCCCGGTACGAAGGTCGATTACCGCGTAGGGCACCAGCGCGTCATCCATCACTTTACCCAGCAACCAGTGCGCGGTGGCCTCCATGCTTTCAGGCTGAGTGCTGGCAAGCCAGGTCCAGTCGCTATCATCCCCCAGGGCATAAGCTTCGAAAAGATCGTGGGCGTGGCGGGCAGCATCCAGCGGCTCAAGCCGGCAAACGCGCCCGCTGAGCGGCGTTCGGCTTAAGACGCGTGCGCCCTTCCAGCCAGGGACAATGTCGTTGACGGTTTGACCATGTTGATTCACTTCGGGCACGGTGATGACTCCCTGAAAGACAAAGATTTTGTTATAGCAGGTTAAAACGTGCTCGCAAAGGTGCAGGAACTACTGAGGGGGGAAACCGCTTAACTCTGGGGCCGGATCGGGCGTGGCAGGCAGGGTGTCAGGCCCCTCTTCAAAAAGAAGGGCCGATGAAATCATCAGACCTTCAGCATTTTTGCCGTCGCGTCCACATCGATTTCGTCTTCAGAGAAAATCAGCGTCTTGCCCTGGAAGGTGGTGATTGCCAGCTTTTTCACGGTGCGCATTTCACCCGGTTTCGCTTTCGGGCTAATGCTGTTCATCAGCATGCCAACGGAGAGTACCGCGTTCTCTTTATCAATGCGGGTTTCTACCGGGACCTCTTCGCTGAATACCACGAAAGATTTAATGGAGGTCAGCTTTAAACGCTCACCGGCGATAAAGATGTATTTGCTTTCCGGCACCACTTTCACCGCGTAGGCGGACAGGCCTTTATTGTTCGTGGTGGGTTCAAAGGTTACCGCCGCATCTTTTTTGATCAGATCAGGGTTGGCGACCTTAATCACATGAAAATAGCGGTTGTCACCGTTTTCATCTTTGATAAATCCAAAGCCTTTGTCTTCAAACCAGGTTGTGATTGTTCCGTTCATCGCTGTTACCGCCCATCTCTTCGTTCAATGACTTAATTTTTGCAGCGCGCAGTGTAAAGCACAATGCCTGCGCCGCCTATGCCTTTGGCTTAAGTGTGGACAATAATTTACCGCCCTGCGAGGGAATGGCAAGCGTTGGCGCCATCTCATCGCGTTAAACCCGCGCAGCGAAGCACGGTTTTTAATGATGCGCGCCATGCTCCTGGCATCCTTCATGCAGGACTTTCGGTTTTAACTTAAGGCAAACCGTGCATTCCTCTGCCAGGCTTTTCTCTTTTAAATTGTGAGGATATTTGCCGTGAGCCGTTTGATGATGTCGATTTTCTCAAGCCCGGAGTCGTTGCTGCAGGTCATGAGCCACCAGGAAATTATCGAAGCGCTGGAGGATGGCGACCGTATTCTTATTGATCAGGACGGCAATGTCTCCGTCAATATCAAAAGCAGAGAGGTGCAAGAGGATTTCCACCGTCATGTTAACGCGCTAAAGAGGGCTTAATATGGGCACGGCAATATTTATGGTGCTGATGGTCTGTGGGTACTGGTATACCAGCCGCGACCTCTCTACCCGCTTTAAAATCAAGCGTTCCTTTGGCTGGGATGTCTACTTTCTTGTCGCGCTGTATGGCTGTATTTTTGTGTTGCAGGGCGTCATCGCGACCGGGCTGGTTTGGTTGTTGCTTCTGGGCTTCTCCTTCATCGTCAATAGTTTGCACGTGTTACCGCAGCCGTCTGCCAACTGGCAGATAGATTTTATGAACTGGAGCTTTCTCGGCATCCAGGCGCCGGTGGTGGTGATGCTGGCCTTCGCGATTTTATTTTGTCTGTATCGTTCGAACTGGGCTGGCAGCGCCAGGCTTGACGGCGAGGGCAGGAAAAAGCTCTATAAGCGTCTGGCGCGCGCGAATGGTATCGAACAGCTGTTGTATCAGTGTATGGAAGAAGGCGAGCTGGCGCTGGTGACGCTGAAGTCGAGACGAATCTATATTGGGATGATTCATACCGCGACCCTGGAATACGAAAAGACGGCCAACATCGTGCTTATACCGATGCTGAGCGGCTACCGCGACGGGGAAACCATGAATCTCTGCATTGAGCATAATTACAGCAAGTGGTATGCCGACCATGACATCACGCTCGACTCAGAGCCGAAGAGCGCCATGGCCTTCAGAAAGGTGATCATGCTGGATCAAATCGAGAGTCTCTCCCTTTTCGATCCCGCCAGCGCCAGTGCGCTCCCCATGGAGGAGCGACCGGACAAGATCGAATAGGCTAACGTAGCGTTAGGGCGCCTTACGGGAGAAAAAGAGCGTGACCGTGGCGACGGTAATGCCGAATTTCTTCATCTCGGTTTTATTAAACAGATGCTGGCCATCCTGCAGGTACATCCAGTCGTCAAAATGTAAAAGCCAGGTTTTGTCGTTGGCTTTTACATTCATGCTGTAGTGCCAGTTAAAGGCGTTGCCCGCCGCCATCCCCGTTGCGACGCCTTCAATATCCCCTGCGGTGCCTTCATAACGATCGGTACCGATACGACGGATATGCCATACACGCTGCTGCTTTTCGCCATCGTCATAGACAAACCGCTCGTTCAGGGTCAACGTATCGCCCAGTACATCGCCATTAATGATGACGTGAAAGCGACGGATCTGCTTACCGCTGCGATCCTGGACCATCCCCCATGCTTCCGTCTCGCCCTGAAAATAGTGAAAGATGTCCAGCTTTGGGGTCTGCTGACGATAATCGGCGACCTCGGTGCTACAGCCCGTGAGCTGAACGATAAAAGGAAGGCCCAGGGCCAGGGTCAAAAGCAACGTCAGTAAAGGTTTCATTTTTCACCTCCAGTTAACTGCTGGCGCAGCGCAGGATATTGCGTGCGGGGATCGAGCCAGATGGCGAGAAAGTTTTTGCTGAAATCCGCCGACTGGCGTGGCCCAAGCGGCGTAAAGGTTTTTTGCATTGCCGATGCGCGATACCAGAACTGCCCCTGGTTCTCGCGAAAGACAAAGGCCAGCTGCGTGCCGGGCACCACGTCCGGCCAGATGTCTTCCAGCATACGAAGCCAGGCCTGACTCCGCGCCTCTTGCGTCATAATGCCCAGCGCCTGCCACTGGTCACGGGTGGCATCGACCAGATCCTGCCGCTCGATTTGGCGTTTATAGGTGATAATTAGCACCTGATCCTGCTGTGGCCCGGCGTAACGTCCGTCAGGCGTACGCAGCTGGGAGGTATAAACGGTGAACGGCCCCCAGGTCAGCGTGGCGTCGCCCACTTTACGCCAGGCTAACCAGTCAGCCGCGCTGGCAACAGGGGACAAAATGCTTAACCACAACAGCAACAGTAAAGTGTGCTTCATTGTCGCCTCCCGCAGAGGATGTGGTAAAACAGCATCAGCACCAGCCAGCCCGCCGCCATTAAACTGACGACAATAAACGTCGGTTCGAGAAAGGTAATAGCCCCAAGACGCTCACCCAACAGATACGCCACCGGTCCGCCAAAGGTGGCCAACAGGGTCAGCAACCACCCAGGCAACGTGGTCGTAAAGGTTAGCCGCGTCCAGACGGCAGCGAACATCAGCCACAGCGACACCATCCACAGTGGCAAAAGCGCATCACCCTTAAAATCAAGCAGCCCCGTCAGGGCCCAGAGGGCATCCAGACCACTGCCTGCGGCGGCCAGCAGTAGCGCGTACAGGCGCTGCGTGGACGGCAGCAGAATGCAGGCCAGAATGGCCAGGGCGAGCCATATCACCAGGCCGCGTTCACGAAACAGCACCACCAGCGTCCAGTAAATATCGAACCCCACGGCCAGCAGAAAGACCTGCAGATGGCGTTTCATGCACGTTCTGCCGTCAGCTGTACAACGCTGATGGTCCGGGCATTGAACCCGGCTTCGCAATAGCCGAAGTAGTACAACCACATCCGACGAAAGCGCTCATCAAAGCCCAGCTTCTCAATATCCTGCCAGGCGTGGATGAAACGCTGCCGCCAGTGCGCCAGCGTGCGGGCATAGTCCGGCCCCATATCAAACAGATTGCGTACCACGAAATCCGTGTGACGGGTCATCAACTCGCTCATCGCGGTGATGCTGGGTAAAAAGCCGCCCGGAAAGATATAGCGCTGAATAAAATCGACGCTTTTGCTGTAGTCGCGATAACGTTGATCCTGAATGGTGATGGCCTGGATCACCATTTTGCCCCCCGGCCGCAGGCGCGCCTGACATGTCCGGAAGAAGGCAGGCAGATAGCGTTGCCCCACCGCCTCGATCATTTCGACCGACACCAGTTTGTCGTACTCGCCGGTCAGGTCGCGATAATCGCAGAGCAAGACCTCCACCCTGTCCTGCAAGCCCGCGCGCGCGATGCGCGCGGTCGTCCACTGAAACTGTTCCTGCGAGAGCGTCGTCGTGGTCACGCGGCAGCCGTAATGGCACGCGGCATATTCCGCCATCGCCCCCCAGCCCGTGCCGATTTCCAGCAGATGATCGCTGGAGGTTAACGCCAGTTGTTCGCACAGCCGCGCCATTTTCGCCTGCTGAGCCAGCGTCAACGCCTGCTCTTCGCTGGTAAAGAGTGCGCTGGAATAGAGCAACTCTTCGTCCAGAAAGTGGGCGTAAAAATCATTTCCCAAATCGTAATGCGCGGCGATGTTTTCCCGCGCCTGCTGGCGATGGTTGCGTCGGGTCCAGTGACGCAAGCGCTCAACGGGTTTACCCAGCAGGCGAAAACCGCTTTCCAGCCTGCCGAGAATCGTGCTGTTAAGGGCAAAAATTTGCAGAAGAGGCGTCAAGTGCTGCGTTTCCCACTCTCCGTCTATCCAGGTCTCAGCCACGGCAAGGCTGCCACCTGTCAGCATTCGCCAGTACACCTTCGGCGATAGGATATGGACGTCGGCGCGCAACGTCGCGGCATCATCGCCAAAATGATAGGTCTGGCCCCCTTCGCGCACCGTGAGCGAGCCTTCACGAATGCCGCTCAGCAGGCGGAAAAGTAACCATCGCGCGACACGGGCGTTGCGCGGAAAATCGGGTTCAAGCGCAAAGGCGGGATGGGTCATGATCGTTCACTCCTGCTAACGGGATGGGGATAGAGGGGCACGCGCTTGAGCCACAACCGCAGCGCCTGCCAGTAAATCGCGAAAAGGGTTTTAAGCGTCATAAAAGGGATGCGCATCAGCCGCGAGCGCAGGGTTGCCCGCGTCAACGGCTCGTACTTGAGCGTTAAGGTCGCATCAAAGACTTTGGCCGCCTGATGATTTTCTATGTGCATCCGGAGCGTTTTATCGGGCGCGTTAAAGCGCCAGTGATAGACCATGTCCATCGGATTAAACGGCGAAACGTGGAAGGCTTTTTCCAGCGGATGCTGGGTCCGGGCGTCAACCGCATAGTAATGGCGTTCATTCCACGGCGTGTTTCGCACTTCGGTCAGTACCCAGCGCAGGGTATTGGCGCGGTCATAGCAGTAGTAAAAATTGACCGGATTGAAGTGGAAACCAAAGTACCTTAACTGCGTCAGGAGCATTACGCGGCCTTCGGGGCGTTCTCCGGTCAGGCTTTCCAGCTTTTTCAGTGCGTTCTCTTTCAGCGGCATCCCGAGCGGATAATCCGCATCGTGGAAAGCGGCAGCCGCGAAGCGATTTCGTCGTATTCCAACGCCCGCCAGAAGAGGCAGTTCGTCCAGATCCAGCCAGGCCATAAAGACGTTATAACGAAACTGGTGCGTTTTCGGCTGGAGGCGACGATGGCGTAACACGCCATAATAGAGGCAGCTGTTCATCTTAGCGCGCCTCTCCGCCAGCAATCCCTTTCACCACATCCAGCGCGCTACGCACGCCATCCTCGTGAAAACCGTTGTACCAGTACGCCCCGCAGAACCAGCTGCGGTGCAGGCCGTTAATCTCCTCGCGTCGCGCCTGCGCTTGCCAGCTTTCAGGGTTGAAACGCGGGTGCTCATACACAAACCGTTTCCAGACGTGTTGCTCATCGATTGCTGCATCCGGATTCAGGGTGACGCAGAATAACGGGCTGCCTGCCGGTAAACCCTGCAGAATATTCATGTTGTAGGTGACACAGGCGCTGGCTTGCTCCTGCCCGCTGAGGCGATAGTTCCAGCTCGCCCAGGCGCGTTCGCGCGTCGGCAACCAGCGACGATCGCTGTGTAAGACCACCTCATTGCGCTGCCAGCCAATGCCGCCCAGCACCTCACGCTCGGCAGACGTTGGCGCGTCCAGCATTGCCAGGGCCTGCGCCGAATGACAGGCGAAGATCACCTGGTCAAACGCATGTTCCGCTGCGTCGAGGTGAATACGGACCCCGCTGGCATCACGTGAGACCTGCTTAACCGGGGCATTCAGATGTACCGTCAGACGATCGCTTAGCTGCTCAAGCATGGCGCGGATGTACTGCCGCGAACCGCCGGGTACCACGTACCATTGCGGGCGATGCGTTATATCCAGCAGTCCATGATGCTCAAAGAAGCTTAAAAACAGCGGAAGAGGAAAACGGCGCATCTCCTGCAATGACGATGACCAGATCGCGGCTCCCATCGGTAAAATGTAATGACGGGCAAAAAAGGCGCTGAAGTTGTGCTGCTCAAGAAAGGTCTGCAGCGTCGCAAGGTGATCGACGTTGTTGAGTGACGCTTTAGCCAGCCGGTTGAAACGGACGATCTCCCGCAGCAGCCCCCAGAACGCGGGATTCAGCAGGTTGCGACGCTGGGCGAACAGCGTGGTGAGCGTGTGACCATTGTACTCCAGGCCACTTTGCGGATTATGCACCGAGAAACTCATCTGCGTTTTTTGCCCGTGGATCCCCAGCTCGCTCAGCAGGCCGATAAAACGTGGGTAGGTGCGGTCGTTGTAGACGATGAACCCGGTATCAATGGCATAATTCCCCTGCGGCGTGGCGACATCCACCGTGGCGGTATGTCCCCCGAGGGTCGGCTCCGCCTCAAAAAGGGTGACCTGATGGTGTCCGGCGAGGCGCCAGGCACAGGTTAATCCGGCAATGCCGCTGCCAATAATCGCAATTTTCATGGGCGCACCATTCTGCGCAGCAATACGCGTTGAATAAATTCAGGCATGCCGGCCAGCAAACGCAGCAGCACGCTAAAGCCTGTCGGGAAAGCGATATGATTTTTTCCCTTTGCCAGCCCCTGACGAATCGCCCTGACGGCGTGATCCACACTGACCTGCCCCGGCATCGGGAAATCGTTTTTACGCGTAAGCGGGGTATCAACAAACCCAGGTGAAACCACGGTGACGGCAATGCCTTTCGGCTCCCAGTCCAGTCGCAGGGTATTGGCAAACCAGGTTAATGCGGCTTTCGACGCGCCGTAGGCTTCCGCCCGTGGGAAGTGCAGCCAGTGCGCCATCGAGCTCACCAGTACCACCCGACTACCGGACATCAGCTGTGCCTGAAGCGCCGCCAGACAATTAACGGGGCCAAGGACGTTGGTCGCCATGACCCGCTCGACCAGCTCAGCGTCTATCACACCGCGATCGAGATATTCACAGGTGCCCGCGCAGAGAATCACCAGCTCTGGGTGGCAGTCCTGTAGCGCCAGGCGACAGGCGTCCCTGTCTGTCATATCGAACGCGCGCACTGAAATGTGGGGGCTGTACTGACGCAGGGTTTCCAGACGTTGCGGATCCCGACCGCAGGCAATTACCTTGCAGCCGTCGTCAGCCCAGGCTTTTGCCAGGCCAGCGCCAATGCCGGAACTCGCGCCGGTGATGAGGACAGTCATCATGAGCGCACCCGCCTTTTCACACCGCGCACCGCCCAGCCCAACAGCGGAAGATGTTCATAGATCATCTCACCAGCATCGTAGTAATCGCGCTGGCGAATGATGGTGTCGCCCGCAATCTCTGCCGAGGAACAGCCGGGAAGAGTCAGGATTTCACCTGCCGCAATACGCGGATGCGACCAGTGCATGGTCCAGGTCACCACAAATCGCCGGTCGTCATACAGCGGCGGATCGATAGTAAAGCGGCAGCTCTCGACGTTGGTCAGCAGATGAGTGAAATAGCGCTGAATGGCGAATAACCCCTGATGCTCGCCAAAGGGATCGCGCAGCGTGGCATTCACGTCGTAGAGCGCGGCAAGCGCCGAGGGGGGCTGGTTATCCAGACCGGTATAGTAATCAACAAATCTGTCGATAACGGATTGCATTGCGCTCATAAATCCTACCCTGAATCTGAACAACGTGGTGAAGCGGTATAATTAAAACTTACACAATTAATATTATTTGTCCAAGTTTAGAATGAAATATTTTTATAAGCCGTTCAAATTCAATTGGTTAGTTTAGCTACGGGAAAGTGGTTTTTGAGGCAAAAAGAAGTGTGCACCACCGTTATGGTGGCGCAACTGAAAGGGTGTGATGAGGAAAGGCGATGCTACAGTGGAATGATATCCAGAGAAGTGACCTGCTGCTGCCAGAGAGCAAGTTGTTTTTTACGGGCGGCGCTGACCTTGCCGCTGGTGACCAGCAGCCATTTACGGTCAGGGAAGATTTCAGGCGCCAGCGCGACTGGCGACGCGGGAAGCACATCAATACGGTGCCCCTGCCCCGTGCGACAGAGCGCTTCAAGCCAGATTTCGCAGGGATCGGTAAGATGCCAGCCGGTAATCAGGTAGTTATCCCCTGGCGCACGCCTGTCCCCTTCAAGGCAAAACGAGGTGTAGGAGATGATAATGCCGTCGAGAATTTCACGCAGGGTGAGCATGGCCGGCACGTTGGCGGAGACTTTGCTGCGCAGCGGCCGTAACACCTTAGTGACCAGTTCCGGGCGCGGGTATTCGCGACCCGCGTCGTAAATCAGCTGACGCAGAGCTTCAATTTTGCCCTCGTTCAGCCGTTGCAACATTTTTTCTTGCAGGGTCAGCCAGTTATCCGTCAGACGCACGCCAGGGCGAGCCAGCAGGGGTTTGACCTGGCTAATGGGAACCCCTTTTTTAACCCAGTCGAGGATTTTCAGCGCCTGCTGAATATCATCGTCGTTGTAAAGGCGATGTCCACCATCCGTTCGCTGTGGCTTCAGAAGCCCGTATCGACGCTGCCAGGCCCTGAGCGTGGTGGCGGTTATTCCGCATAGCCGGGCAAATTCACCGATGGAGTAAGACATTCAAGTACACCTGATAGAAAAGATTACACTCAATATACTACGAATATCGTCAGGCGTGAGGGCCAAGGGTGACGCCCAATTATTATCAGGCTTCGTTTCACACGTTCTTTTCATCAGCGAGCGTGCTCAGCCCCCTAAAACGGGACTGACGAAGTAGAGCGCCACCATAACGCCGATATTCACCATCACACTGGCAATGAAATACGTTTTAAACGGCTGCTTCTGCGTTTTATGGCGAAAGAGTTGCTGCCCTGTCAGCGCGCCCGGCCATCCGCCAATCGTACCAAAGATCAGCAACGTGGCTTCTGGTATCCGATACCAGGCCTTGCGCGCCGCTATTTTGTCGAGACCGTAAATCAGCAGCGTCAGCACGTTGACGAGCAGAAACCACATCAACACAGGATACGGGGTGAAAACACTTCCGACCGTCGCAAAGGCCAGGAGTAAATAACAAAAGCGATTGAGATTCATCGGATTAACCGCGGCATTTCTGCGTGTGCTTGTGTCCGGGGAAGTTTGACCATTTTTCCAGTTCAATCCTTATCGGCAAAAGTCGGATAAGGCTCCCGCGAGTGCGTGAGGGTTTTCCCACGACATTGAATGCCCACAGCCCGGCAGGATACATGTGGAGATTTCCGATGTAGAAAGATGCGTAAAGTCCTCGTCTGGCAAAGAGAATTCCCCGAAGATAAGCTGCTTTTTAACGGATAAGTGAACAAAACGTTCGAGCCAGTTATTGCCTTTTATCAGGCTGGCAGCACCACGCCACAATGCCCAGGGCGCGTCAACTGCGAGGCTACCCGCCCACGGACTCGTTTCTTCCTCTACCATGTGCTGCCAGGCAGTGTGAATAAACGCCTCTTCAGGAAAGCTAACAATCTTTTTGCTGAAGAAACCGCCTCCGGGATGAAAGTTAGGCTCGGACACAACCAGCCCTGAAAGACGTTCTTGCACAATTTCCGCCGCTTCAATGCTGATGCTGCCACCCATACTGTGCCCGTACAAAAAGAACGCAGAAAAGTCGAGATGATCCACCAACTCCGCCACCACTTTTGCCTGGTCGGAAATGGAATAACTGTAATCCTGTGGTTTTTGACTGTATCCGCATCCCGGCAAATCGATCAGTATGGCGTTTCTGCCGCCAAAAGCTGAATCTGTCACCACCCGGGGATATTCGTAAGAAGAAGCACACCCTAATCCATGAACAAATACCAGCGGCGTGCCCTTTCCCGGCAACGCCTGCCAACGAACAAGGCAACCCGCTACCGATGAGAAAAAAGCGTTCATTTGTATTGCACCTTTTAGCAAATGTCGAATGAGCAAGAGCGTTAATCGCGCAGTATTTTGGCACATTCACCGCGCTGTACGGTACTTCTGTATTCTGTCTGGCCGCGGTTGGCGTCCTGTTTTGTTTGAATAAAACGAGCAGAGCACACTAAAACGCACCACGCAGGTACATTTTCACAGGCAGGGAGCCCCTTGCTCCCTGCCTGTTTATTGTCTTTGCGAAAACGATAGCATGGCACTCTCCACGGCCCCGGGTGAATGGGATATTTCGCAGCTTGTGCGCGTTGAATAACGGACTGTAAAAAAAAATGGGTTTTAAGCAAATATGAGCCGCAGGAACTCCGCTCGCGTGAAAAAGTTAACGTCCACGACCAGACAGGCGTAAAGGGGCGTTTATCGAGATGAACAGGTTGAACGACAGAGGCAGTGAAATCGTAGACACCGAGCCCGTCGATCTTTCACATGGCTAAAATAAGTGTTCACTGTGTGCCAGTGAACCTGTTTTTACCAGACTATCCGGTTTTCAGTGTGCGATCGCAGCCATTAGCATGCCGCCAAAGGGCTTACAGCGCCTTTCTTTCAGAATTGTTAATTTCCACTGTGTAATAACTTTCAGGCGAGTAGTTTTTCAGTCCAAAGGGACAGAGTTTAAACTGACACGGCAAGGTATGATCGCAACGCTGACGGGTTTCGCGACGGTTACCCGGGCACTCATTTTTCATCCTGAAACCGAGCCAACGCACTGAGGAATAAGGCATTGCGTGAGCCACCCATACCCTTCTTCGACGGTTATCAATCAATATTCCCTTTTCCGTCATCGTTACGACTTCCCCGGTGCGCACGTAGTAATCTCCTTTGAACCAGAGGATATAATTCAGCCCATACGATGTTTCTACTTTTCCAAAAATCGTGCCTGTCTCCGGGCTTGCCACCGTTTCAACGATTTTCCACTCCATAAACCCCTCTTTAAACGTGTTCGCGCCATCATGCTCTGCATTCCATCGAGCATGCTCCAGCTTGTAAGTAATTTCGTGCTGAAAAATAAGCGTAGACGCAGCAACGGGGTTATTCAAACAACCTTACAAAGAAAATGGAAATCTTTACAATTCCCATTTCCGTTAAGTTCTCTGATATGTGCTGCATTCGTAGCCAGTGGGCGAAAATCGGACCATCAACCCTGGGGAAAGCAATACTGTCCGTGAGTGTCCGGTTCATGCTACAACCCGTATCAGATTGTGAATTGACACTTAAGAAGGGCAACTCATGGCTGCGGTTGATGAATTAAAAGCGAAGTATCCTGGCGCAAATGCCTGGCAGGTGGGTGACAGTCCGGCACTGGCCAACGAGCTTGCGAACCTGATTAAAAAAGGGATCAAAACGGCCTCCTGCGGATCTTTTACCTCTTATCAGCAGGAGGAGACTGCCCCGAAGGTTGGCAGCTATAACATCATCCTTAATGGACAGAACGTTCCTGTCTGCGTCATCAGGCTGCTTTCTATGCAGCTGGTGCGTTTTTGTGATGTTACTGAGGCGTTTGCCCGCAAAGAAGGCGAAGGTGATTTAAGCCTTGAATACTGGCAGAAAGAACATCGGCGGTTCTTTATGCGCGAAGGGCATTTTTCTGAGGACATGGAGCTGATCGCAGAAGAATTTGTCGTGGTAGACGTGCTGTAATTCGACGCACAGGGTCTGCCCTGCTTGTATAACACTGTCTGCACCCTGCAGGGTGCGGACATTCATCATTTCCTGCCCCCCCTCCGACCAGGAATATGGCTTAATCTGCTGCCCTGCCCCCCCCACCCACTATACTGACCAGTGTAGGTGTCGTTTCCACAGGAGAAGACGCACGATTTATTCCCTGACTTAAACCCTAGCCATGACCATCAGGAGAGCAATATGCAAAAGCGTGAAACCTTGAAAGGGCTGCTGGTTGCATCAGCAGTCGCAGCAATGTTCAGCACTGTCGGTGTACATGCCCAGACCACAAGCGCCGCGCAGAGCGACGCCACAGCCCAGACCAGCTCCACCGGCTCGATGGCAAAGCTCAATGCCGGCGATGAAAAAGCATTGAAGGATATGGCGCAGGCCAATATCAATGAAGTTGCCGCCGCTAAAATCGCGCTGAGCAAAGCCCAGAGCAGCGACGTCAAAGCCTTCGCGCAGAAGATGGTCGATGACCACGGGGCTGCCCTGACCAAAGTGCAGACGGTCGCCAAAGATAAGGGCGTCACGTTGCCGACAGAGCCTGATGCAAGCCATAAGGCGATGGCCGAGAAGCTGGAAAAAGAGAGCGGCGACGCATTTGACAAAATGTATATGGAAAACGCCGGGACAAAAGACCACAAGAAGGTGTTGTCGAAACTGGAGAGCGACGCCAAAAATATTAAAGACCCGGACGTGAAGGCCCTGGCCGACGCACATACGCCGGTCGTTGAGCAGCATCTGAAGTCTGCCGAGCAGATTAAGTTGCCAGCCGATAAATAACAGGTTTTACCGTGGACGCAGGATGCTGCGTCCTTTTTAACCGCCAGGCATGGCATGCGTTGCGAAGGAGCGCTTCTGGCGACGGCCAGCCCTGTTATCTGCGCGGTCCTGGCGACTTCCCGCCCCCTCCCCCGCTTCAGCCATAACAGCCCGTGAACGATGTGATTAAGACGTCCTGAACTGGCTGAATGATCAAATGCCCACCTTAAAGCGCGATATCCATCACATTATGCCAGGATTTAAAGACTTCATCACAACGTGACGACAACACGGCCTGCTGCGCCAGACAAAAGGGATGACTCATTTGAAAAATGCAAAATATACGATGCCGTTACGCGAGGAAGGGTTTATTGGACTGGGGGATTATGCCGCGATTGGTGAGGGTCGCTCCGTGGCGCTCATCGCCCCGGATGGTTCGATTGACTGGTGGGGCGCGCCCAATCTCGACTCGCCTCCCCTTTTCGATCGGTTACTTGACCCAACCATCGGCGGTTTTTTCAGCCTGACGCCTGCGGTTGACTATACCGTCACGCGCGCTTACCGCGCGGATAGCAACGTGCTGGAAACCCGTTATGAGACGGATGACGGCACGGCGTTATTAACAGAATCGATTAACAGTACCCTGGCGGGACGTCTGCCCTGGAGTGAGCTGGCGCGACGGCTGGAAGGCATTCGCGGCACCGTCCCATTCCGGCTCAATCTGCGGTTCGGAACGATGGTCGAGACGCGTTCGCCCTGGCGATCGGATACCTTCAAAGGCAGTGTTTACCATATCGGCGATCTCATGGCGATGCTGCACACCAGCGAAAATGTCGTCATTACCCATGCCGATGACGAAGAGATCGAAGCGGAAATCACCCTTAAGAAGGGAAGCCGGGAAGTTGTCGCGCTGCTCGTCACCCAGAACGAACCCCTTGCCGTGCCAGACATTCAGGCCATTGATAATCGCATCGAAACCAGCCACACCGCCTGGCAGGACTGGGTGAAAGGGCTTAAGTACGATGGACTCTATAAAGATCACGTTATCCGTTCCGCGCTGGCGCTGAAGTTCCTTTGGTATTCTCCCACGGGTGCGCTGGCCGCTGCGGCCACCACGTCCCTGCCGGAAGGGATCGGCGGCGAGAAAAACTATGACTACCGCTTTGCCTGGGTAAGAGACGCCTGCCTGATCATCAAGGCGTTTACCTATCTGGGCACCCTTGAAGAGTGTAAGGCGGCGTTCTCCTGGCTGTCGAAAACCATTATTAAACACGGCCCGGAGATGCGGGCCTGTTATACCCTCGAAGGCGAACTGGTCCCGGAGGAGCAGTACGCGGAACTCCAGGGTTACCAACATTCACAGCCGGTACGCATTGGCAATAACGCCCGCAACCAACGTCAGTTAAGCATGTATGCCGATATGCTTGGCGTGGCAAAGCTGTTTGTCGAAGCGGGCAATATTCTGGATACGGGGACTTCGCGCTTTCTGGGGCATCTTGCCAATCAGTGCGCCGACCGCTGGCGCATGAAGGACTCCGGTATCTGGGAGCTGCCGGATGAGCAGCATTACACCCATTCCAAGATGTCCTGCTGGCTGGCGCTGGACTGTGCCGTGGTGCTGGCGGAGTCCAGCCATATCGAACCCACCTGGAAAGCGCGCTGGAAACGCGAGCGGGACCGGATCCGCGACTGGGTTGAAGAGCACTGCTGGTCGGAATCCCATCAGTCCTACTGCTTTTACGTCGGGGACGGCGGCCAGCTGGATGCCTCGCTTGCCCTGGTTTCGCGTTACGGCGTAAAAGTGAACCCAAAACGCATGAAGCTGACCTATCAGGCTATCCAGCGCGAGCTGGGGCATAACAGCGCGATGATCTACCGCTATAGCGGCGTTGAGCAGGAGGAGAGCACCTTCATTGCCTGCTCGTTCTGGCTGGCAGAGGCCTGGGCTTCGATGGGTAATCCGGCGGTTGCCGCAGAGCTAATGGAAGAGATACTGGAGACACTGTGCCACCGCGGCAATGTCGAAACGTTCAACGAAATGTTTGATACCCGCACCGGCGAGTGGGTGGGCAATATGCCTCAGGGTCTGAGCCACCTTGCCCTGATCTGCGCGGCGCAGGCCATCAGCGAGCATCACGGGCACGAATAACCCTCAAGCTGCACCGTGCTGCTAATCTTCGCCAGCAGCGTCTCCTGCATGACGAATGACGCGCCTGACCCCGGGGCCCGGACTTTACTCATGATAACGTCCGGGCACGGGGGTCAATCTACAATGGATGCGGCCACTCTGCGCCGAATCGTTAATGAAAAGAGGCTTCCGGTGCCCGTCATCCTTGACGATCAATCAGATCGTTCGGCCCTGAAATCTTCTTCACCCGCCACGTTTTCACACGCGAATATGCACGGCGGCTCTCTCTCGCCGTGATTTAGAGATAGGCGTGTAAGTATTCAGCCATACAGAGTATCGCCATCGCCTGCCCGTAAGGCATGGGCGTCAACGGGATCTGTCGGTAGTAGTCCAGATTGGGTCCCATCTCGGTGCCAAAAGAGGACTGCGTGAGTTCGCCTTCGTCACTGATACAGTTTACTACGCCGCGTATGGCTTTTTGCCCAACAATGCCATAGTGACTGCTGATGTAGCGTTTGCGTACGGCTTTAAGAATGCCATAGGCAAATCCAGCCGTGGCAGAGCTTTCCAGATAGGAATCCCTGTCATCCAGCAGCGTATGCCACAGACCGCTTTCATCCTGAAGCTGCGCCAGCGCGCTCACCTGGCTGTTGAGTACCTCCAGTAAAAACCGACGCGTCGCGTCGTATTCGGGCAGTTCCAGCAACTCGATGAAATCCGGAATGGCCACCGTCAGCCAGCTATTCCCTCGCGCCCAGCGGGCACGGGAAAAGTTGTGGTTGCCCTCAAAGGTCCAGCCATGAAACCAGAGGCCGGTTTCCCTGTCCATCAGGTACTGGATATGGGTCAAAAACTGGAACTTGGCCTCTTCGATATACTCCTGACGCCCCAACAGCTTGCCAATTTTTGCCAGAGGCATGACGGTCATCATCAGGGTATCGTCCCAAAGCTGCTGATTATTTTCTTTATGAATGACGACGTGCTGGATCCCCCCCTTTTCCGTACGTGGCATTTCGTACATCACCCATTCCGACCATCGTTCAAGCAGCTGCAGCCAGGCTGGATTGCGCGTCTCTTCATAACGGTAAGCTAACGTTAAGAGTGGGCAGACAGTGTTAACGTTTTTAGTCGGGGTGCCTTCGGCTAACCGCGCGCTGAACCAGTCGTCAATAATGGCCTGCATCTCAGGCTCGCCAGTTTGCTGGTAATACTGAAAAATTCCATACAGCCCAATGCCATGCGTCCATTCCCATCCTGCTGCCCAGCCTTTAGCATCGATGATTCGTCCATCATCAAGATGAAGAGCAAACTCACCGGTTGTATCTTCAATCGCAACCAGATTTTTGGTGACTTTATGAATTAAAGCCTTTAGTGCATCACGCGAGATAAAGTGGTCTGGTTGACGGAGCAAAGCACTATCTTTCACGGGATAAATCGTCATTGTGTCATCCTGTAACGTTGTCGGATCGTGCTGGCATGCAAGGCCGCCAGCAGCAAAGGGTTAACCCTGTCCAGATTACTCCGCGTGCGGGATCAGCAGCACTTTTACCGCCTCTGGGGTTCCGAAGGTTTCGAAGGCGTTCTCCCAGCGATCGAGCGGGAATTTATGCGTCACAATCCCTTCAGCGGTGAGCAGTTTGCGACTGAACAGGTCAATCACGGTCTCGTAGCAGCCGGGGCTTAGATGCGCGCCACGAATATCCAGCTCTTTGCGATCGCCAATGATCGACCAGTCCACGGTTGTTTCGCGACTGAACACACTGAACTCAACGAAGCGCCCCAGTTTGCGAATCATCTGTAGCCCCTGCGTAACCCCGGCAGGATTACCTGAAGCTTCGATATACACATCACAACCATAGCCGTCTGTCAGGGCTTTCACTTCCGCGATGACGTCGTCTTCAAGCGGGTTCAGCACCACATCCGCGCCGAGTTTTTTCGCCAGTGCCAGGCGATAAGGCATGGTATCGATAACGATCAGCTTTTTCGGGGTCTTGAGCTTTATGGCTTGTACCATGCCCAGCCCAAGTGTTCCGGCCCCGGCGAGAACAACCACATCATTAAACTGGATATCTCCCCGGTTTACGGCGTGTACGGAACAGGAAAAAGGTTCGATGAGCGCGCACTCTTCCAGAGAAAGCGAGAAGGGTATTTTATGCACCCGACTCGTTGGCTTAAATAACATGTATTCAGTCATGCCGCCGTCAGCGTCCTGTTTCTGAAAACCATAGATATCGTGTTTTTCGCACATCCAGTACTGTCCGTTACGACAGAAGCGGCACGTGTTGCAGGGAACAATTTGCTCGGCGATAACCCGGTCGCCCTCTTCAACGCCGAAGTGCTCAAGCGCATTCGGACCTGCAGCAACCACCGTACCGAAAAACTCATGGCCGCTGACCACCGGGGTTTTTACATACGCTGGGAATGTTTCATTGCCCCAGAACATGGGCGCACCGTGGTAACAATGAAAATCAGACGCGCAGATGCCGCACGCCCCTATTTTCACCAGCAATTCATTGTGTTGCGGTTCCGGCAATAGCGAAGTGATTAAACGGTAATCGTGAGGGCCAAAATTGACCAGCTGTTTGATATGCGCAGGTTTAAGGTTCACAGCGACGTTCCTGTACGAATGAAGTTGCATAAACCTTATAATGTTTTCGTAAACATTTATAATTCAGCCGCATGATTTTGTGATCGCCTTTACATTTAGTCTATCAAAGCCCTTAAATATCAGACAGATAATTTTGTTATCAATTTTATCCATTTACGCCACAATACAAATAACACATTCTCATCGCTACAAAATGTTTATGTGAACATCTGAGTACAAAAAAATGAGCCGTGAAGAGCGATCAGCGAATGTTCTTCAGGAATCCGTTGATGACAGTACGAGCCTGCCAGGGACGACCTTCAATGGCTGCGACCAGGTTCTCTGCCACAATGGTGGCCCACTGTTTGTAATCGTGAACGACGGACGGGTAATAAAAGCCAAAGGCTTCAGCATGCGGGATGTCGTCTATTGAGAGGAAATCCAGTTTGAGTGACCATTTTGTCGCCACGCTGTGCGCCGCCAGCGAAATTGCGCCATTGACGCCCACAATTGCGTCATAACGTCTTTCCCCCACCGCAAAATGCGCGGCAATCATCTCTTTCGCGTTATCGTAACGATAATCGGTATACAGATGAGTCACCTGCGTTGAAGCAGGAAGATTCTGGCAAATGCTGGACACTCTCGCCTGGGTGATACGCGACTGTTCATGACCGCCAATGACAAGAACATGCTGGTACTGTTTCTGGGTAATCACAGAGGCAATGAGTTCCCCTGCCCGCTCATCGTTGACGTAAACGGCGGGAAGTGTCGTATCAAACTGGCGGTCAAACTGAATGAGTTTTGTGGCAGAGTTTCGCAGTATTTTCAGGTGGCTGGTATCGTAGTCAGGCGTATCACTGATGACGGATAAAACAACGCCTGCCACTTTGTAGCCGACTAAAGTATTGATGGCCTTTATCTCTGAATCACGGTTACCGCCGGTGGTAAAAATCATTACCGAATAGCCTTTGGATTCCGCCTGCTGGCAAAGCTGCTGAATCACATAGGAATAGCTTTGATTAAACGTGTCATCGGTGACAATCCCAATAATGGGGCTCAGGGATGTCTTTATGTTCTGGGCAAAAATGTTGGGTACGTAATCAACTTCACTTGCGATACGCAGTATTTTCTCACGCGTTTTGCTTTTCACTTTATCCGGATCGGTAAAAGTCCTGGAAACAGTAATGCTGCTGACCCCCGCCAGACGAGCGATATCAGTGATCGTAGGTGCTTTATTACTGATTTTTTTCATTTTTATGCTCTTTCTTCACTGAAAAAGATGAATATACCATCAATTTGAAAAGCGTATTTTACTTTTACCCGCTGAAAAGCGCCTGAGTCAACGTTGCCGCTGAGGTGGCGTTTTTAACCCACAACGCGCTTCACTGCCCGCAAGCTACCGATCGTTTTTCCGTATCACACGCTCTCCATCAGGCGATTAACGGGCACACTTGCATGGGCTGTACTGCTGTTGGTTTATACCAGGCACTCAGCGCAGATGCACATGGGAAAAGGCCCGGTAGGAGCGATATGAGGATATTGGTAACTTTCTGTGTGAGTCACAGAGATCAAAGCAGTTTGCAATATAAAAATGCTCAATCAATGACTAATACAACCGTCCCTTAGCGTATTGTCAGGCCGAGTATCAGATTAACAAACCCCGCAGACAGAAGAACGAAACCAGGGATGAGAAAGCTATTGGTCCGCTTTTTACGAGCCAAATAGAACATAACCATTGCTATGCACAGCATTGGAACCGCAATTATCAAGAATACTGACATTTTTCTTCCTTTATGAGATCGGGTTACTTTCCTGAAAGTATTACACAGGGTGCTGTATCGAAACGACCATCATCCCCCTTCCCCACTAAATTTTGCCTAACGGTTCTGCTTGCCTTGTTACTCTCCTGATAAGATATCTTAACCTCTTGCGTCAACTCTAAATCGGGTGGTAGTACTCTCAATCTTGATAGCGTAGTCTGCCTGCACTGGAAGACTCACTAACAAGATGCTTTGTATGGAAATTATTTTAATGCGTCATGGAAAACCTGCTTTTACCGGCTCTTCAAGGATAAGGAGCGGTGAAATGGCAGACTGGGTCACTGAATATGATCTCTCTGATACGGGTACCGATATACCCTCAGCGTCCACACTATCTTTAGCGTCCAGCGCACATCGGATCATAAGCAGTAATCTTCCCAGAGCGCTTTCTTCTTTGAAGGCATTAGGCCGTGAGCCTGAACTCATCGATGAGGTATTTAAGGAAGCTGGCCTGCCGATATTTCACATGCCCATGTTGAAGTTATCACCCACCCTTTGGGCTGCTTTTTTCCGTGTCATGTGGCTACTGGGATTTTCCCCTAATGCGGAGCCGCTAAACGTTGCAAAACAACGTGCTAGGCAGGCTGCCAAAATTCTCGTGGCCTGTGCAAAAGAATCGAACGGTCCAGTGTTACTTATGGGGCATGGCGTTATGAATCGATTGATTACAAAAGAACTCAAATCGTTGGGCTGGAAAGAGTGTCGTCGACAGGGTAATGGTTACTGGAACGCAGGTATTTACAGCTTAGGATAAGTAAAGCACTGATTCACATCTCCTCTCTCCAGTTTTTTTAGATTGCCGGATCTGCTAATGACATTGAGCCGCTCCTGAAGCAGCTATTTCCTGATGGATAGCAATCCGTACAGAAAGAGAGGGGTCCTGGCGCGGGCAGCAGACCCATTAACTTTCAGGTCTGCTTTGAGCGAGAAACGGACGTTCGAGTGGTTTAGCAAGCAGGTGGGGGTTTTGCTAACGTGGTTGCGTATCAATAACAAGGGGCAGGTCACATTGGGCTACAGTGAATACCAAAAGTGGTTTGTTTAATTAAGCGGGATAATTACAGCATCGGTGGGTTTATACTTATCGTTGGGAGAAGATCCTAGTGATTGGTGCCCCTCTCTTCAGCATAATACCTTGCTATCAAAAGAACAGATCAAGAAGCGGGCAAAAGCTGGAATGATTACTTGTTGAGACACATTATCCTGTAAGGAAACACAGCATGTTTAAAGAACTTATAGAGCAGAGCCTAAACGAGGCAAAAGCCGCCAGAGCTGCGCTGAACAAGGTTAACGGCGTAGTTGTCGGAAAGATGCATAATCCTGATCAGGGGTTGTATCTCGCTAACTATGCAAATTTGCTAATGAACAGGCAGATAGATATCTTTGATGATGCGCTTCTCCTCCTCGAAAACGAACGATACCAAACCGCTTGTGTCGTTAGCCGGGGGATGATTGAAACACATGCTTTCTCACGACTCTTAAACAAGAAAGTGGAGAAGATCCTGACGAACCAAAGCGGTCGCGAAAGTGTAGATAAAGCTCTCGATGTCATCCTGGGCTTTACGAACAGTTCCCGATTTAAAAAGTCAGAGCAAGAAAAGATTCGGAAAGGAGTATTTGACCCTAACGACTACATGTTTACTGAAGAGACTAAGCATCGTTTTGAAAACCTACTTGCTGTCAGTCAGCATGTGATGAATGCTTTACGCGATCTCTATGAAGATGAGATGAAACAGACTAAGGGGAGAGAAAGCGATTTTGAACTGACGTATGACATACTTAGCGAATATGTTCATCCTTCACAAACGAGCATCTACCAATACTACACACCTGAAACCCACTTAGTTCCTACTTCAGTTGGTAATATCCATGCTTATAAGTCTGCTCAGATACATTGCGCGAGAGCGCTACACTTCATATTAGATGCGAAGAATCAACATTATTGGTCTTCACAGTTGGCAGATGAGATGACTAAACGTGGTAAACAGTAAAAACTCAGCCCCTGTAGAGGGGCTTTTTATTTGACAGTCTTTTAATTTCTTCTTTATATACTGCAAATGACATGCGCCCCATAGAACAATTTATATTGATGTTAGCAATGCCCGCTTTTGGCACAGGACTGCTGTTGCAGCCCTGGCAACCTTAGACTTCAATCGATTCAGAGATCTCTAACGCATCATCGACTTCAATGCCCAGATAACGGACTGTGCTTTCCAGTTTCTTATGGCCTAACAGAAGTTGGATCACCCTGAGATTCTTAGTTTTCTTGTAAATCAGGTAAGGTTTTGTTCTTCTCAAGGAATGTGTACTGTAAAGCGAATCTTCGAGACCAAGTTTTGCTACCCACCCATGAAAAATTCGGTTGTATTGCCGGGTTGATATGTGTTGCTTAGTACCGACCCGAGATCGGAACAAATATCTTTACTGCGTAAATTGCCAAGCTTTATCAATGCAGAAACAGCTTCTCTTGTCCCTTTGGTTATCTCAAATTGGACAGGGCTGCCGGTTTTCTGTTGTAGAACCGTAGCTCTGCTTGAAACAGAGCTACCATATGCAACATCAGATACTTTGAGTTTGACCAGATCACAGCCTCGAAGCTTACTGTCCAGGGCCATGTTGAACAGAGCTAAATCGCGCGTTTTACCTTCCAGTTCAAGTCGGATTCGGATACCCCAGATATGAGATATCTGAAGTGGTCTTTTTTGGCCTATGATACGGTCTTTGTTCCACGGTGACGTGTTCATACTCAAATCTCCTGCAATGTGGGAGATTTGAGTATGGTTGTCCTTATGAGCGAGGAGCGGAAGCTCACTTTAGGGCAATCTAATTCACATGTCAGAGGATTTATAAAAAGAGAATAGTGCAGATTTTAGGGATACTTACACTTGCTATGGCATACTTTTTGGGACCCCATCAGTTTAGAGATCTGAATCGCCACAGCTTTAGTAGGCACCTGCTTTATGGTCACGTGCACCCGAAGATCCTGCGGGTACGCATGGGTCACGAAAAGTACGAGTCTACAGAAGTTAATTTACGGTTTTTTGCGCTCGATGTGGCTGCCAGCTACCAAGTCCAGTTTACACTGGATACAACTAACGCGCTGTAGCAACTGCGTGGTGGAAGCTGATTAAAGGAGATAATGATGTTCGATGTTGACGATACTGCACCCGATACTCCCGACCCCCGTGAACTCAGTCAGGATGTGCAGGCGCTGATCAACAATGGTCTGGATTTTCTGGATAAAGCCCGTGAAGAGTTGGAGGCCTCGAAGCCGAAGTTCTCCGTCGTCAGTTTCTGGACTGCGGTCGAGATTTTACTGAAAGTTCCGCTGGCGCACGAACACTGGTCGTTGGTCTGCAGCCCGAAAAAGCCAATAAAAAAGCAGGCTTACCTAGCCGGTGATTTTCAGTCGGTGACCTACGAAGAAACCCGTGAAAGGCTTAAGGACGTACTTGAAAGACCCCTAGACAGAGAAACGGACAGTGCTTTTGATAAGGTCAGAAAGCACCGCAACCGCGTAGTTCATTTCTACCACCCCACTTTCACCGAGGCTGAACAACGTCAAATACTCAAAGAACAAGCTGACGCCTGGTTTGCCCTGAACCGGTTATTAAGGGATGAATGGAAAGTTATCTTCGGTGTCAAACATAATTGGAAGCTGGCTTTCGGTGAAACTCGTCTGATTAGGGGAAACGAATTTTATGCCGAGGTGCGGTTTAAACAGGTTAAGCCTGAACTCGAGCAGCTCTCTGAAAAGAATATTCAAATCGGTAACTGCAATGAGTGCCATCAGCATGCGACGGTAACAGGGACTGAAACGACCGGTAATGAAAACCGCAAGCTTGAAGTTACGCGGTGTAAGGTTTGCACCAGTGCTGTAAGGCAAATTACCCTGGTTTGTCCAGACTGCGAAATACCTCAATTGCTACCTGAGGGAGATGGTGATTTTGAATGCGAACACTGCGACTACACTTCGGATAGGTATAAACTGCTGGATGAGGAGTTGTTCCACAGTGTGGATGAACAGCTACTCTCCGTATTTCCTGCTGGATGTACCAATTGCATGACTCCTGAAAGCGTATGTAAATTTGGAGACGGCTATCTTTGCACTCAGTGTTTCATCTATTACACCGAGCTTCATGTATGTGGTTGTTGCGGTCACCTGAGCGATGGCGTTCCTGAACTGAGCCATATCCGAGGATGTGAATTTTGTGATGGTGACCAACGTTATTTTGATGACTGAATTACCATACATAATCTAAGCTCTTCAGGGATGGGTTGGACTGTCCGCTCCTGGCACGAAGCGGACGTGTTAACGAAGCTGAAGGTCCGCTGGGAGCGAGGAGCGGACGTTAATACTGATCTACCTACGATGAAAAATGGCTACGGAAGCCGTGGCTATCCCTGCTAAAATCGAAGTTAACTGACTGACGTGACTGCGCAATTGCTTAAGCAAGAATTAAGAACGAGAAATTATTCATTTATATTCTATTCTGACGTAGTCTAGTAAGAACTACGGAAACGATTCTGAATCGCAACTTGACGAAGATTCGTGATGATGTAGTAATTAGCCTACTTTATGAACAGGAGTTTATTTTGACTAACGAATTTATAGATGCATACTCTGATGACCAAATATATCTAGAAATGATAGAGAAATTAGTCAATGAGCATTCGTCCGAAGGATTGGTTCCAGACAGTATAAAATACTCTTCTTTCTGTCGGCTTTGGGTAGTTATGATGGTGGGAAGTATAGAGATGATGATTAAAGTATGGACTAAGTCAAACTACGCAATGGCTGACATAGCCTCTTATTTTGAAGAAGGTTCAAATACAGAAAGGATTGATAGATTATTTAAAGCATTTGAAATAAGAGGTTTTTCTCCTGAAAGAGAGTGCTTTGATGATTTCCTTGCCTGTAAATACATAAGAAATGCTTACGTTCATGGCCAATGGAATGAAAAGCAGCGTGAGTATGTAGAGTCTATTAATCTACCTTCTGTAATTATGAAATTTTCTCCTGAAGATTATGTAAGAATAAAAAAATGCTATTATCACATAATGAATAAACTAGGCATGGCAAAATGTTTGAACACCTTGATTAATAATCTCTAGCTAATTTCTGGTGTTAACTGTATATTCTGACGAAGCGCAGTAGGGATCCCTTGCGCTGAGTAATGAGCTATCGATCAATTTCGCAGATGATATCCAATTTTGAATAAATTTTAATAATACTGAAAGCCCCCGCGATTAGGGGCTTTATTTATTTATTTCACTTTTAAATACTGTTAAGAACAAATTTAAGTTGTCATTAATTGATTGGGTTGCAGTCTTGATGTCAATAGTATTAAATTGCCTATACAGGAATACCTCTAAAAGGTGAATATATGCCACATGGAATACAAAATAAGCATGAGAATAGGTCTTTAATGTGGCAGCGCTTGATCTAAAAGGAGGTGTCGTTAGACCATGAAATCGCTCATTTCTGAACTGAGGCATGGTTACTGCCGTCAAAAAAAGAGCCCTATCTTGATCCGAAAGTTGAAACTCGATTGTTTCAATTAATAATTTCTTCCCCTTTAGCAACTTTTGGATCAAAAGTCCCGCATCACGTTGTGTGTTAGCTTTATTGGATGCCCACAATGTCTCGTATTTATCAATAAAGACGTTATAAAGACTTTGACCGAAGCTTTGGATTATTCTCTTCCTAAAACTTTGGAAGTCGTTGTTTCTCGGGCTAGCTTTATATGAAATGTTATTTTCTAATATTCTCTTTGCCACAAATTCACATGTTTGTAATGGTATTACTTCTGTTAACTGTGAATATGAGTTACAAGTATATGTGCTTTTGCTTATGTGTTTATAGAAAAGACTAAATCTACCTTCTTTGCTTCCATTCTCTTTCTGAAGTCGGACAAACTCCGCATCTAATGCCTTCCAAATACAATCAAAAGCAATATCTGGTCTCAAGGGTAGTTGATCTAGAGCCTCTAAATAATGACTAAGCATATCATGAAAATTTTGGTCTTTTGAGTATTGTAATTTCGCCGGTTGGAAAACTTGCTCAATGCCAAATTTAGCCATTTTATCAATTAGAGACTTTTCGGCTGGAAATAATGACTTTGTAGGCCAATTGTTATTTAGATCTACCCTTTGCTGTTTTGTACTAACCATCTGGAAAATAACCCCTTTTATTAAATTATCCCTCGTAATGGTAGCATCGATGAAAATATATACAACCCCATTTTTTTGATAGGGCTACAAGAAACCAGAACCATTAGGGATGATTAACCAAACCATACATGATTAAGTTTAACAGCGCATTACGCTTTAAATTCGGGTCGTCTATGACATCAACGAGCAATCAGCCCCACATGCGGTGCTAACCTAGGGCTTGAGGTGATAGCCTTTGTGGAGTTTAAACGCTGATAGCCCTCCAGTTAATTGAAAAGCAGATTGTAGAAAGATTCACCTAGTATCACTAATAAAAAGGCTTTAGCTTTTGGCCTGAGAAATTAAAAGTTAATCCAACGTCCGCTTCTGGCACGGAGTGGACGGATTCACTGAGCAGAAAGTCCACTGTGAGCGGGGAGCGGACGTTCGCACCTCAGATTTCGTAACCATAGATGTTCTGGCAATGCAGTGTGACAACCAAAGGGGGGAGGTTATTCAGGGATTCAGTACATATAGGCCCACTCTGTAAATGATAAGGGCCGTGACATCCTGCGCAATAACTCAAGCCAATGAGTTATTGCTATTGATAGATAGCGACTAATGGGTATGGCCATTTATGCTTCAAAAAGCGTACGAGAACGCTTAGTACGCTATAAGTAGAGAAGCACTTCTCAATCAAGTTAATGAGTCATAAGGATAAACTCATCGGCAATCACCTGAATAACGGAAGCCACTTTCCCTCTGAAAACATCAATCCCTTCTATTATCTCACTTTCGCCATTCAGTTGCTGATTAAAAATGCCAACCATTCTCAAGCGTAACTCTTCCTCTGCTTTTCCCCTAAAACTGAGCAACCTGAGCGAAGTTATCAAATTAGTGGGGTTTGATTCGTTTAGGAAAGTATTCAAAAGAATGTCGGCTGATGAAGATACTGACCATTTCCTGAGCGCCTTTGCATATAATTCAGTAAAGGGATGAAATTCATTTAATGCCTCTACACTCATTGCTTCAATACAGCGCTGTGCTCTATCAATATCACCTGTCAGACCACAAAGTACCAAAGCAGCATGTAATACTACCTTTGGCTGTACAGGATTATCTATATATGACTGCACCAGGGCTGAATGCGGCCATCCTGTAACAAGGGCGTATAATATATTACAAAGATTTTCTGAATTAATATCCTCATTCAGACCAAGTGAAATCCATAATTTCGCCAGTGACTGATATGCCTCAGTAATGCCTGAGAATTGCTCTGCATAGATACTCTGCGCAATAGCCAGTTTCTCAATGGAATGATTACTGTTGTTACCTGTCTGGCTCATTAACTCTATCAGACTGCCCTGTAACTCATGGGATGCAGGAAGCAGGTCAGCCATTAAATACAAACTTTGCGCGCTGTGTTCATTTACAGACATCTGCTTTAAGCAGTCGATAAGATGATGCCTGACAAAATCATCCATCATCCCACCTCTGGCCGCACCGTTATGGATGAAGATGGACCAGCTAATCTCAAACTCCTCTTGTAACAGAAGTTCATGATTTTTCAGTGCCGGCCAGTTATCAAACATAATTCGCGTAGATAAGACATCTTCCTGCAAATGATCACTTAACCAGTGAGTCGACCCATTATTCTCACGACATAAATAATCGGCACACTCATCATAACATTTGAGGTATAAGAGCGCTGAAAATGCACTGCGCCTGCGCATCTCAAAACTCATCCCCACCGCGCTCAGTTCGTTCAGCAAAGCATGCTGAAAAGATAACTGAACCTCAGGATCATGCTGGCTTGCAATACATCTTGCGATGAGTCCAGAGGTGCGGATTGATGGGTTAGTTTCGGCGAGAATTTGGTTGGTCACCCGTATCACCGTGGCAGGTGGCATAAGTGTTTCACGGATAACCCTGAAAATCTCCCTCCTAGCTTCAGAGTGAATTGGGCAAATGGAATCCAGAATCCTTCTTCTAACAGCCATGTTATCCTCATGACTCATCGCTATTACTGCAAGCGAAACTCCTTCTGTTTCTTCAAATGCCTTGCCCACCCATTCAGAAACCTGCGGGTCGTCAGGAATGGCGGTGACGAGTTTATTTTTCACCTCAATTTCAGAATATAAATTATGCTTTTCGGACAGAAATGACCAAGCGGCATCAATACACTCTTCATCCTTAAACTCATCCAGTAACTGACCTAAAGCCGATAAATTACTTCTTTTGGACTCGGACTTAGCAGCCTCAAGCAACCATAAACGTCTAGCATCTTTATCATGAATAAATAAACGTACCCATGCCGCAAGCACGGCATTTTCTCTCGGTGATTTCAGAAATGTATCTGTCAAGAGTTGCTTAACTTCGGCATCATCTAACCATCCAGCTATGAGTGTCGCGCATATCCAGTGTTTATCCATTGGATTATTTGTGCTGGAAAATGCGTCGATCAGCTCTTTTTTTGCCGCTTCATCCCCGATAAGTAGATACGCGTGTTTTACATCCGGTCCCCAGTAGATAGCACTAAATTTCTCTTTGCGTTCTTTTAAAGTTTCTCTGACTAAGACAATAAGCTCTTTATTACCGCTAAAATTCGATGCAATCGTCTTCCATAGTCCTGAGACGTGCATCATTCCAGAAGCGTATTTCTTCATATAGTCAATGATGACATGACTGACTTTATCGTCCCCTGGCCATGCGCGCGTCAGGAAGGAAATGAATCGCTCGGTTTCAAAAATGCCGCTGTTACGCTTAATCTTCAGAAGTTCCAGAACCCGCTTTTTAAGGCGTTCGTCTTTGCTCCAGCCTTTTACCAAGATATCACAGCAAAACCCTTCCAGATCATAGGGGACCGTCCGGTCGAAATACATATGGCAGACCCGCTGACAGTCCTGCTCAGTGGCATGATTTCTGGATATCTTGATCAAGATACCCACCAATGCTGAAACCGAGTCAGGTGAATGACTGGCCACCTCTGCAAGCGAATCCAACATTTCATGATCTCTCCAGCCCATCCAGAGGCAATATAACGCTGCTGCCCGCACATTTACATCAGGCCAGTCTCTGGCTTTGGTTAAAAGCTCACGTCCGGTCTCTTCATCACCTGAATAAAGTGCAGCCAAGCTTTCGGCCGAAGACCAGCGGCATCTGAGGCTCTCGTCATGCAGGCACAACTTGAGGGCATTTAGTAAGTCGTCGGAAGGCTTCCAGTGCGATAATTGGCTAATCAGCCTCGATCTGTCCCATTCGCTTCGGGCCGGTATCCATCTCGTAATATACTGTTCACATAAACTGTTTACGGAAGATGAGCGAAGTCCCTGTGTGATATAACCGGACAATACCAGCCTGACCTTGGGAAATGGTGTGGTTTCTATTTCAATCGCTGCCTGTTCAATCGTGGCCCGGGCTTCTCTTGGTGACAGACCCAAATCGTTTGCAGCCAGTTCGGTACGTAGCACCAGCAGCTGAAGACACTCCCAGGGTGAACGTGCTGATTCTTTTAAACGGTCAATCGCGCGCTGGGTTGCCCCTTTCCCCTGATCCATACCGCGGATGCTGAACCAGGCCAGTACAACCTCGTGCCACTGAGGAAGATTCCATACTCTAACCAACCAGATAAGTTGCTGTTCTTCTTCCTGACGGATCATCGCCTGAGCAGCGAGGTATTCCTGGATGGTCAGGTGAAAGAATCCCAGTTCATCAGGCGCACGCTCAGTCATCAGCCCCAGACCAGCTAACGCGTAATCTGTAATAATACTAGCCTGATACTTTGCATCATAATTACTGAGACCGGGGCCATTCAGATCATCCGTTAAAAAACCGCAAAAAGAAGCCTGACAAGCTTCAACAGATATAACGCCCGCACCGCCCGCCTCCTGAATACTCAATGCTAACCTCATCAGCATCTGGCGCATATCTTCCGCACGGGGCAGAAGATTTCCCTTAATGCCCGAAGCCTGTGATCGGGCGGACGGATGGTCCGAAAGTAACAGATCAATTATTTTTTCATAAACTTTAATGCGTTGTTCCGGAAGATGATGTGAGAATCTGAAAATATCTATCAGCAGCTGGCAGAACAAAGGCGTTTGGGCCAGCTCAATGATCCTTGAGTTGACCTGAGTGGCTTTAAGGAAATCGCTCGTGCGTTGCTGGACATGTCCACTAATACGATCAGGCTGGCTCGTTAAGGGTGACTCAAGATATTCAAACCACATTGTGGCGAATTTTTCGATTTGATTTTTATCGAACGCACCCAATCGGGTTACTGGCCAGTTACCATCAGGGCGGACACGCTCATATCCTCGTGGCCTGCTGGTAAAAATGGCAGGTACCGGCCTGATGGCCAGAAACGCGCTTATCCTGTCCATGGCCTGCTTTGCAGCATCCACATCCTGCCCTTCATCCAGACCATCAATAAGGAGAAGCAACCCACTTTGTTTTATGGCGCGCCTGAAAAGAGGACGGACATCATCAGCGGCATTCTGATGCAGCCAGTTATCAAAGTAATCCTCAAGACTGAGGCCCGGATGTGTCTGCACCGCAGAACTGAATCCGCCAAATGAAATCCACACCGGCAGCAAATCACTCCAGGGGTTTTTAATCGGGTCATCACTTGCGGAAAGCAATTGCAGCGCCAGAACGCGTAACAAGGTGCTCTTACCAAATCCAGGCTCACCCAGTACAACACTGCGGTGATGTCTGGAAAACCACTCACCCAGCGAAATGCGAATTTCCTGAGGACTGCTTGTTTTTACTTTCGTGTGTGGTGAAGGTTTAGAGTCATGGTGAGTAGGGGCACCAATGTGGTGATGATAGACTTTTTCTTCAGTAGTCGTATCGGTTGTAATAATATTCCTAGTCTCAATAACCACGGGGGGAATATAGCGGCTAATCAGCGAGGCTGGTCTTTGCGATCCCAGTCGAAGACCGGGGTCATGACGGAGAAAAAGGGTCTTGTAAATGTTATTGAGCTGGACGCGTAACTGGTGCAGCTCCAGACCCTGAAGTCGTTCTCCGAGTGCCTCAGCTGCATGTTCTCCGTTGAACCGTCTCACCCATTCCCTTGAAAAGAAATCATCAACCAAATCTGGATGAAGTTTCAGTTTTTCCGCTAAAACTCCGCCTTCGGCGCCATCCCATACTTCAAAATGGATATTCCGCAATGACAGCCGTTCAATCTGGCGGTTTATTTCATCAACGCATTCCGTTTTACTTAATGTGGATGATACACACAGGACGAGATTCCCGCATTTGATTGCCCACTTCCCATCCAGAAATTTATCAACGGCTTTCTTTATATCATCGGCGTTGTAAATTTTTACACGTTTGCATTGATAACAAAAAATCCCCGAGTCGCCCTTTCCTTTTGCCAGTATATCCAGACCGAACTGAGTCTGCCCCGGAAGACCATAAATCCAGCAATCAGTTATAATCTGTTCTCGGGTTACGATTCGTTTGATTAAACGTTCGAAGTTTTCCCATGCTAGCTCACCAAAAGGCAGGGTTTGCAGGCGGGTATCCAGAGGAAGCGCCGGAAACGATTTATCAGGAGGAGCGCTCAGCCATGCAGGTATATTCGCGGTACTAATATCAGAAAACATGTTTGTTCCTTCATGATTATGGAAATCTGACATCTTGTCTGTAACTGACCAGCTTCATTTAACGATGCGGTGGCACTGTTTTCAGGCAAGCGGTAGACCCGATGCCCTCAAGCCGCACCGCATTTTCTTACCCCGTAACATCAGCGAACAAACAGCTGTCTTCAGCGGGCTTAAGTCGCAATAAATCCCTTGGAAGTGACCTGGGCAATCGTCGCTGCCTTACGCATGGCGGTAATGTACGTTTAGATTATCAACAGTTTAACTCATAAGCATTGAAAGGCACACTGCTCCCCTGTTTATTGCACAGTGGCGTCAGCGTTCAGCCATTACACCAGTAGCACTCAGGCCGGATTAGGTTCGTAGGAAAATCCAGGTTCTCCTAAACCATCCAGCCTGCTCCTTGATATACTCGGGGATTCAGCCCGAATTCGCTATCCGGCAAAGCCGGCAAGCTTCGCCGAACCGCCAAAGGCTGCATTTCGGGCCATGCGGCTGGGGTTTGATGGCAAAGAGGTGGAGCACAAATGATATACAGCTGAGAATGGAATTTGTACCTCATTCTAGAACGATGTCCGTTAAGAGCGAAAAGCGGATGGTGTGTAATACTTTCCTATGCCATCGTTTTATGTTTTCCTTCGCTCAGGCAACGGAACAAGGAAATCCCTGTGAAAATCTACTGGACCCTAAAAAGCATTACCGAACTAAAAGACTTATCGTTTCGGGAGCGCGGAAGACGGTGGCGGAGTGCGTATAAATCGGCCTTCCGGCACTGGCAGACCTGGGGCGGCATCGCCCTCTGCGGGGCCTTCGGCGGCGCGGGAGCGTACTTTGGCGGCATAGCCAGCACTGCAATATTTTCTGGGTTGGGCGGCTTTATTTACGGCCAGATCGTGACACACGTTATCCTGAAATATTATCGACACCGACTGCAGGGCGAAGCCAACTGATTTGTCAGGCCTGGAAGGCTTCCAGACTCCGCCCTAATCGCGCGAACCGCATATCCTGTGAACTGCTCACGGTTAATAAAAAATTCGATGCTAATAACGTCCGCTTCTGGCACAGAGCGGACGGTCATGTACCACGTTTTTAGATCCTGTGGATTGTAAGATGCTACGGCAGAACGGAGCTGTAATGCTTATCTGTTATGTTGGCGTAAGGTGCTTGAAATGATCAGCCTGCCACCCTGACGGAACACAGTTTGACATGTTCGACATTGAGCAGGAGTTTTCTTAACCCCCTTATTTGAACATGTTATATGTCCTTCATTGCAGGAAATGACATACGTTCTCCCCCTTACGACACCATTTTTCACGCCTCGTTTGCCACATATTCAATGCGATAACGCTCTTTACCAGCCTGCATCGTTTCGCAAAAATCAATCTGAAGCATTTGCCATTGGCTGACATCCCACGCACAAAGCTGACCGTCCAGCGCCAGAGTCGAAAGGTCGGTATGCGCGGCAATATGCTTTCTGGTTATTGAGAGCCATCCAGCCTTTTTTACTACATCAATGGCCGGAAGGCGCAACGCCAGCCAGGTGTCAATCTGCGGCCAGCCAAAATCCTGCGTCAGCTTTTTGAAGCCGGCGCTCTGTAAAAATTGTGCCATTGCCTCAGCATTTTTCCAGACATAAATCGGAGCGTAACGATTTTCGTCCGTATTGGCTTCATCACGTCTTGAAACCAGATAAGCCTTAAAAAACAGCCCTGCAAAACCATTGAGTTTTGCGCCATTCTCTTTAATGCGTGTCTCGATGATGGACATATCGTAGTCGCCAGGCAGGGTAAAACGATATTGCATAACGATCATAATTTCTCCTCAGACAACATCTGGCCCTTACTAAAACTCCATTCATCGGAGGTGTTGAACTGAATCATCACCATCACGTCATCCGGAGAGATATTCAGACAATCATGCAGTTTTTCGCACAGCACCCGACACAGGTTTTGCTTCTGCTCGAATGAGCGAGGCTTGCCCGCGAGGATATGGAACTGAATAAAATTATCGCTGCGCCCGCCGCTTTTATAATGACGGTCAAACCTACGCAGTCGGGCAGGAAGCGCTTCGTAAATTTGAAAGCGATCGCCAGGCGGGACAGCAAACTCCTCCTCAAGGCTTTGTTGCAGAATGTCCGAAATTTGCATTAAGTGTGCGTCGCTGTAATCCTGACGCAGAGAGATACGGGTAAAAGGCATTTATGCTACTCCTCTTCCAGACATGCCAGAGCAGAAACAGCTGAAGGCCAGCCGGCATAGAACGCCAGATGCGTGAAGACTTCGACAATTTCTACACGGGTCAGGCCATTTTGTTGCGCGAAGTCGATATGCCAGGATAACTGCTGCACCCGACCCAAAGCAGTAAGAGCACTCAGCGTAATCAGGCTGCGCTCGCGCGGAGATAGCGCTTCACGTTTCCAGATATCATTGAAAAGTACCTCCTGACTCAGTTCGGCCAGCTTCGGCGCAACACGGGCCAGGGTTTCGCGATTAAGGCAAGTCGTCATGATGTTTCTCCGTATTGACAGTAAAGCGATTCTGACCAAATACTTTCATCCTGAAAATCAAATTAAACGAGATCAACGATCCCGAATATCAGGATTATTATGGAAAAGTTAGCGCCGACATTAGACCTTGATGCACTCCGCAGTTTTGTTACCGGCATTGAGTGCGGCAGCTTCGCGCTGGCGGCTACGCGACTTTGTCGTTCAACCTCCGCGGTCAGCGCGCAGCTTAAGAAACTCGAACAACAATGCGGGGCCCAACTTGTAGTAAAGGACGGGCGTCACCTGGCGTTGACCCGTAACGGTGAGATATTAATGGGGTATGCCCGTCGCCTGCTGGCGTTAAATGATGAAGCGAAGCGTGCACTTAAAGGTGAGCTGTTGCAGGGGGAAATACGCATTGGTATGCAGGAAGATTTTGGCGAATCTCTGATGCCCGGCATCCTTGGTGAATTCAAACGCCACCATCCTGGAATGCGTATTATTGCCCGAGTGGACCGTAACCAGGCACTGCTTAATGCGCTTGATGAGAACGCCCTTGATATGGCGCTGCTATGGCAGCCGGAAAGCGTGCAGCGAACATGCAAGATTATCGGTCAGTGTCAGCTTGAGTGGATACTGCACGCTGATTTTGACCTCAGCACGCTACTGGAGCATGGGGAACCCTTGCCGCTGGTGATGTTTGACAACCCCTGCCTGATGCGCTCGCGTGCCATCGCCTGCCTGGACCGGGCGGGCATCCCATGGCGGGTTATATTTGTCAGCCATAGTCTGAGCGGTATCTGGGCGGCTGTACAGGCAGGACTGGGGATTACCGTACGTACGCGTGTCGGGATGCCCGGTATTCTGCGTACGGCGGGAAGCATGTTGCCGTCGCCGGGAAGCCTGGGGATTTCCCTGGAGCAGGGGCAGGTGAACGACGCGGATCAGGGGGCGCAGACAGTACTTGCGCACTTGATGGAAGAGGCGCTGCTCAGCGTAAAATAATCCTGTCCTGGGTCGTCAATGATGACGGGAAAGAGCGATCGTTTGCGTGAAGACAAGACATGTATAATAAAATGTTTGAATTATTTAAAATCCAGGAGGGCTTCAATACCTTCTGTCGTTGTCTGTCAAAAATATAGATTCTGCCAGCTTAGTTAACGTCCGCTCCCTGCACGAAGCGGACATTATAATCATTTATTGATGCAATCGGCTTTATTTAACGTGAAAGAAAAAATGGACTTTTCCTTGCTGTAATGCAACGGCAGGCAAACCCTGTCTCTCATGAGGTGACAGGTAAAGTATTACCCAGGCGGGAAGATGGCGACTGACTTGCTGCATGAAGGCATAATTCATACGCTCATTTTCTGCATCGGAATGACCGGCACTTTTTCTGAATACCGGGGGGAGTGAACTTCCATTTACACCATCATTTCTTATGAAATAACTTTTCCCGGTTGCATTTGCGCCTATAAAATCAGGCGTGCGGACAATTTTTTCTGCATCGTGGAAGCTTGAGTAAAAGATACAGGTCGGACTATTCATGCGTGCAGGATCGAAATATTCATCTTTTGGAAGCTCACATCCCGCATCTTTATCTGCAAATTTAATGACCAGATAGCGGGAGGCATTGACCTGAAAAACGTATTTTCCTAACCAGTCATTGTATCCCGCCCCCTTACGAACATCGCTATATTCGCGTTTAGATTCTTTTAAGGTCGCCAGCACAGCAGATTCTATTTTATCGGAGAGTACCAGTGAAGCCGCCTGGGGTGTGGTTGCCAGTTCGGTAGGGATCCATGCCAGAAGCCCATCAAAATACCAATCTTCCACACTCATACCCGTGGGACGATATTGCAGTAACGGGGTCAAAGGCAATAACGCTTCATTTGAATTATCATTTCCCTCTGTCGGAAAGGTAAATTCGTAATCAGTGCGGCTGAACATTTCGCTTTGAGACTGGCTGACCGGGGCGTCGCTGTAGAGGTCCATGCCGGATGCGTTGATAATATTCCAGGCGACGCTATGTTCAGCTCGATAGGTATAAGGCTTTGTAGAATTGTCACGAATGCCCGAGCAGGCCGTCAGTAGCAGCGTTGTAAACACAATTGAAAGCGATCGCGATAACAAAATTTTCATTCATCCTTCCCCTTGTTTAATCCTGAGAAACGAATATCGGCAACCACTGCTAAAAACTTGATTTTTTATGGGCATATCACAAAAGTGAGGTGGGACGTAAACGTTCAAAACTATATTGTGACGACAGCCGCTCGAGGTAAAGAGCGAACTCACTCATTGAATGGCGATACGCGGTGAGCGAGAACCGCTGTCCGCAACGCGCGAGAAGCGGACCTGACACGGTGAGGGTTCGTCTATGTTAAGCAGGTACGGCCGTGATGATAAACAGGAACGAGCATGCGTGGGCTGCGTCTACAGCAAAATTGCCCTAACGTCACAGACGAAATCATGAACATGGCATGATTGACATAATGAAATATTTATCGCTGCTGGCGGTGATGATTCTCACAGGGTGTACAAGTGCACCAAACTTACCCCCTACTGATACAATTGTGGCTCTTAAACCTATTGAGACCGGCATTATCGCCAGCTCAGCCAAATACAGTTACCGCTTCTTACGTAACGGTGTGCCCCATGAATATGAGCGTTGTAAGATATTTTATGACCGCTTTCATCAGCAAGCGTCCGGTGTGCGGGTTAACTTTGAAGTAGAACACCATAAAGTGACAGCGCAATATCTGGTGTAATTGATAAACGCAAGCTGGATTCCGGGCAGCTTAGGGTGCTGGTTAATGAGTATCAGGCGGTGCAAATAGACAATGCGCGCCTCGGCATTTTGTTTAAAGCGGCAGGATTTTGGTCTTCATCGTACGCTGAAGAAATGGCCGCCCCCTACCGGTTAGAACGCCCAGTGGTGGTGTCAATCAATGATAAAACCCAAACGCTGAGCACTGCTGGCACCTTCGCCCTGATCCCTTTATTGCCTTTGTTCCCGCTGTTCATGATGTACGGATGCGCGACTGGGCCCTGTATATAATGAAATTTTTTGGTAACGATCTTAATGTGATGAGCGGGTTATATCTGGCCAGAAGACGGTGTAATAGTGTAAACCCGGCTGTATCGAAGAAAACGAAATAACGAAAAAAATTGCTACGCCTTAACAGTATCCTTCCATTCTCAAAAACTAAAAAAGACATCCACTTATGTGGATGTCTTTTTTAGAACGATACAGGGATTCTATCGGCGATATTTTTCTCTCCAGATTCGCGCCAACGGTTTTTCTATTTCGACAATCATGAACATCGCAAAACCAATCAGGAAGGTGATGACCCAGTAGCGGAACGGCAGCGCTTCGGTGCCAAACAGCATCTGCATAAACGGCGCGTAGATGATTAAAAGCTGGAGTGCCAGTAGCACGCCGCTCACGATCCAGATCCCTTTATTCTCCAGCAGGCCTTTGCTCAGCGAGAAGCCGTCGTTAACACGGCAGTTGAGCATGTAAAACCACTGCGCGGTGACCAGCATTTGCAGCAACACGGTACGGATAAACTCCGCTGAGTAGCCGCGTGGCTGCAGCCAGGCTTCCAGCACGAAGGCGCTGATAGCGATCATTAAGCCGACAAAGATCACGCGCCAGATGGCATAACCGTCCATCACGTGCAGATTCGCCTTGCGCGGCGGTCGGTTCATAATGTCCTTTTCACCCGCCTCAAACGCCAGCCCAAAAGAGAGCGTTGCCGAGGTTGCCATGTTCATCCACAGGATCAGGACCGGCGTCAGCGGGATCAGGTTGCCCGCCAGCAGCGCGATGATAATCAGCAGGGCCTGAGCAATGTTGCTGGGAATAACGAAAAGAATGGTCTTTTTCAGGTTATCGTAAACCCGCCGTCCCTCGTGTACTGCCCGGGCAATAGTGGCAAAGTTGTCATCCGTTAACACCATGTCAGCGGCTTCCTTGGTTACCTCCGTTCCCTTAATCCCCATAGCGATACCCACATCCGCCCGTTTGAGCGCCGGGGCATCGTTCACGCCATCTCCGGTCATGCCCACAACTTCCTGCTTACTTTGCAGGGCCTGGACAAGGCGGAATTTATCCTCGGGGCTGGTGCGGGCGAAAATATCATACTGCTGCGCGGCTTCGCTCAGTTGATTATCGTCCATCACCTCCAGCTCGCGTCCGGTGATAGCGCTTGCGGCGTTACCAATACCCAGCATTTGTCCAATGCTCATCGCCGTTTGCGGGTGGTCGCCGGTGATCATCTTCACGCGGATCCCTGCCTGCAGGCAATCGGCAATGGCGGTGATGGCCTCCGGACGCGGCGGATCCATCATTCCGGCAATGCCAAGCAGGATCACGCCATCCTGCAGGTCAGCGTGAGTCAGCTCGCGTTGTCCTTCGCGGGCAGATTTCCAGGCCGCAGCCACCATGCGCAGCCCTTCTCGGGCATACTCTTCAATCTTCCCTTCCCAGTAAGGTTGATCGAACGGCTGCAGCCCGTCATTGGTCTGCTGGAACTGGCAGAGGCGGAACAGGACGTCCGGCGCGCCAGTGATTAAAATGACCTCTTCATCGCCCAGACGGTACAGTGTGGACATGTATTTATACTGCGAGTCAAACGGGATTTTACTGCGCATTTCGGTATCAAGCGCTGGAAGCGGGACTTTCGCCGCCAGCACCTTCAGCGCCCCCTCGGTCGGGCCACCGGTGATTTTCCACAGCCCCTGCTCATCTTTGATCAGCTGGCTGTCATTACAAAGGTCAATGGTACGCAGATAGCGTTCCAGCAGGGAGCCCTGCGTCACGCTGACGGGCGTCGGGTCATCTACGGGGTGAATATTCCCCACCGGTTCGTAGCTGTCACCCTCCACGCGATAGGTCGTATCAGCGGTAATCACCGCCTTAACCGTCATTTCATTCATCGTCAGGGTGCCGGTTTTATCCGAGCAGATGACCGTCATTGCGCCCAGGGTTTCCACCGTGGGCAACTTACGAATGATGGCCTTACGACGCGCCATGGCCTGTACGCCAAGTGAAAGGATGATGGAAATGATGGCAGGCAGCCCTTCTGGCACGGCAGCAACGGCAAGGCTGATAAGCGACAGCACCAGTTCAGAAACCGGCATATCCCGGAACAGGAGACTAAAAATAAACAGCGCAACCATCATGACCAGGATGGTGATGAAAATGGTCTTACCAAGCTTATCCATCTGCACCATCAGCGGCGTGCGGTGCTTTTCAATGTCGGACATCATCTGATTGATGTGCCCAAGCTCGGTCTCACCACCGGTTGCTACCACCACGCCTTTACCGCCGCCAGAGCTGACGGTGGTGCCTGAATAGAGCAGATTAAACCGGTCACCTAACGGCAGTTCTCCGCTTAACGCATCGCTGTTTTTCTCAACAACCGTGGATTCACCGGTCAGGATGGCCTCCTCCACGCGAAGGTTATGCGCTTCGATCACGCGCAGGTCCGCAGGAATACGGTCCCCGGCGCGGATCACCACGATATCGCCGGGCACCAGCGCCGTGGTGGGGATGGTTTCGTGATTACCTTGTCGTACCACGACGGCTTCGCTGGAGAGCATATTGCGAATACTTTGCAACGATTTTTCAGCATTGCTCTCCTGGATATGACCAATCAGCGCGTTGATGATGGCAACGCCCAGTATCACAAACATATCGACCCAATGGCCCATAAAGAGCTTGAGTAGCGCTGCCACCAGCAAAACATAAATCAGTACATCGTTAAAATGGGCGAGGAAGCGCAGCCAGGCAGGCTTGCCTTTTTTTTGCGGTAACGCATTCTCACCATACTGCTGGAGTCGGGCCAATGCCTCGGTGCTGCTCAGCCCATCCGGGGTGGAGTTAATATTTGCCAGGGTGTCGTCAACGGTTTGTTGATAATACGGATGTTCAGGTTTTCCTGTTTTCATCGTTCCTTCCTCAGGTTCTTTCAGAAATCACCTTGCTTTCATGGCATTAACGAATAACAAAAACAGGAACATGCGCATAACGCACAATGCCGGCCGCCTCTGACCCTAACAGATGGGTTTGAATGTCAGGATTTCGCGAGCCGACAATAATTGCCCCGGCAGAAAGTTCATCCGCCAGCTTAATCACTTCATCACGGATATTCCCGCTCCGCACATGAAGATGGATGTGTTCTTCAGGCAGATTCAGTTTTTTAGCCAGGGCAGACAGTTTTTCTTTTGAATTATTAACCATATATTCATCCATCTTTCGCGCGTCTGAAATAAACCCACGCGTAAGCTCAGCGGAAAATTTTGGCATGACGTGCAGCAGGTGAATCTCACCCGACGCGCTTTGCGCCAGGAAATGAGCATGCTGCAGCGCTTTATCTGCCAGGCTCGTCTCGTAGACATCCACCGGAACCAGAATATTTTTATACATATCGAGCATCCTTTTTATAACCAACATGATTGTGGGTAGAGTAAAAAATGCATTACATGCAGGGACTTGCAGTTAATGGCCATTACGGGAGAAAGAGATGAATGATATTAAACGTAGCACAGGAATTTCAGGATTAGCATGTCCCTCCTGATATTGGTTATTTAACATTTATCTTTTCGCCGACTATGCTTGTAGAAAGACGCTGCTTATGGCTCATGGAGAAAAGAATGTACGGTATAAGCCTTTTCCGTCTTGGTTTGTTTATCGCGCTTGCCATTATTGCCACCACAGCAATCGGCCTGTTTACCTATATGGTTGTCACTCTTCTGGCAGAATAGTGTCACCCCCTGCCCTTGCTGCGGAATAAATAAAAAAGTTATTTATTAGGGGAATACAGTGAACCGCTATCTTTCTCTTTTACCGTTAGTTATGTTAACGCTCACGGCGTGCGACCCGAAACCCGAGCAAGTGACTCCCCTGCCGCGAATGGTCAAAGTGGCGGAAGTGGCTGTTCCCGCTCATGCCCAGCAGCGCGTCTTTCCCGCCCGTATTGAATCAGGTGATGCCACCGACCTCTCCTTCAAGCGAGGAGGTCAAATTGAAGCGCTCGATATACGCCAGGGTGCAGCCATCAAGCAAGGGCAACAGCTTGCAAAATTGAACGCCCGTGAAGCTCAGCAGCGGGTGAACGACAGACAAACAGCGGCGACGCTTGCCCAGCGGCAGTTCGATCGCTTCCAGACGCTGGCGGGCCGCCAGGCTATCTCAAAAGCAGAAATGGACGTACAGCGCGCGAATCGCGATTCGGCGAATGCGGCGCTCGCGATCGCCCGTGAAGAGCTGAATCAGATGACGCTCATTGCCCCGTTCAGCGGAACGGCGGCGAGCGTCCATGTGCGAAACCATCAGGTCGTGTCTGCCGGTCAGCCCATAGCGACCCTGACCCGTACCGACCTGCTGGACGTAGTGTTTAGTCTTCCAGAGAATCTCTTCAGGACCTTTGATATCCGTAACGCCCGGTATCGCCCCGTGGTGAGAATTAACGCCTTCCCGGATCGTGAGTTTTCCGCGGTCTACAAAGAGCACTCGGGCAGCAGCGATAGCAATACCCTGACCTGGCAGGTGATACTTACCATGCCGCGCCCGGATGATTTTCCCGCTGTGGGCGGCGTAAGCGGTACGGTTACCATCAATTTAACCAACCTCCCGGCTGGCGCGGGCGATCAGGCGCTGGTCGTACCCGTTGAGGCGGTCTTTAACCCGAATAACAGCCCGCGCAATGAGCCGCACGTCTGGGTCGTGGCGGGAGAAGGCGACACGCTCCATCTTGAAGACCGCAAGATTAGCGTGGGTCAAGTGACCGCAGAGGGCGTGGTCATCACCCGTGGTCTTAAAGCAGGCGAGCGCGTGGTGGCAGCAGGTGTTGGTGAGCTTCATGCTAATCAGCCGGTGCGTATCTGGACGCGTGAACGGGGTCTGTAATGGATATCTCTCGCCAGTTTATCAATAACCCCATTCGCGTCTGGCTAACGATCCTCCTGCTGGGCATCGGGGGCATTTTTGCCCTGCTGAACATCGGCAGACTGGAAGACCCCGCCTTTACCATCAAAACGGCCGTGGTCATCACCCACTATCCCGGCGCATCGGCTCAGCAGGTGGAAGAGGAGGTCACGCTGCCGCTGGAAAATGCCCTTCAGCAGCTGCCTTATCTGGACAACGTGAGTTCCATCTCTTCAAATGGCCTGTCGCAAATTACCGTGAACATCGCCTCTCGCTATCATTCGAACGAATTGCCGCAGATCTGGGACGAACTGCGCCGTCGCGTGGGCGATGCTTCGCGCCAGTTCCCGCCTGGCGTCGTTACGCCCTTCGTAAATGATGATTTCGGCGACGTGTTCGGCTTTTTCTTCGCGATTTCCGGGGAGGAATTCAGTAATCCTGAACTGGTGAGGTATGCCGAGCAGCTGCGTCGCGAACTGATTCTGGTCCCCGGCGTCGGGAAGGTCGCCATTGGCGGGGCCATTAGCCAGCAGATCAACATCGATATCTCCCTGACCAAAATGGCCGCACGCGGCATTACGCTTAATCAGCTTTCCGCCCTGCTCAGCAGGCTTAACGTCGTTTCCAGTGCCGGAGACATCACCTCGGGAACAGAATCCATTCGCCTGCATCCGACCGGTGAGTTCGAAAATCTGGATGAACTGGCGGATCTCATCATTACCCCTTCCGGCACCGGGGCGGCAACGCGTCTGCGGGATATCGCCACGCTGTCGCGCGGGCTGAACGAATCGCCAGCCAGTATCTACCATGCTAACGGCAAAAAAGCCGTCACCCTGGGCGTCTCGTTTATTCCCGGCGTGAACGTGATCGACGTGGGACGCGCGCTCGAGAACAAGCTAAACCAGATGTCAGCGGAAAAACCGGCAGGGTTACACATCAACCTGTTCTACGATCAGGCCGCCGAAGTGGGCCACTCTGTAAACGGTTTTATGATTAACTTCCTGATGGCGCTGGCGATTGTCATCGGCGTGCTGCTGATCTTTATGGGCGTACGCAGCGGGATCATCATCGCGTTTTCCCTTGCGCTTAACGTTCTGGGCACGCTGCTGATTATGTATCTGTGGGGCATTGAGCTGCAGCGTATCTCGCTCGGCGCGCTGATAATCGCCCTCAGTATGCTGGTGGATAACGCTATCGTGATTGTTGAAGGTGTGCTGATAGCGCGTCAGCAGGGCTCCCCGCTGTTGACCGCCATTAACGACATCATCCGTCGCTCCGCCCTGCCGTTGCTGGGGGCGACGGTGATCGCCATTCTGGCATTTGCCCCTATCGGGCTGTCGCAGGATTCTACCGGGGAATATTGCAAATCCCTTTTCCAGGTGCTGCTCATTTCCCTGATGCTGAGCTGGTTCTCGGCGCTCACCATCACGCCGGTGCTGATCAAGTGGTGGTTATTTAAAAACGACAGCGCGACAGCAAAAACTGACGAATCAGACCCGTACGACAAACCCCTCTACCGGCTTTACCAACGTCTGCTTAACGCGCTGCTGCACTGGAAAGCGCCGACACTCATCGTGATGGCTGCGCTACTGGCGGCGTCGGTCTGGGGTTTTAGCGCCGTGCGGCAAAACTTTTTCCCGTCATCCAATACGCCGATTTTCTTTGTCGACCTCTGGTTACCGTACGGCACCGATATCAAATGGACCGAGAAGATGACCGGCGATATCGAGAAGACCATTAACGGGCAGCCCGGCGTGGAAACCACCCTTTCAACCATAGGTCAGGGCAGCATGCGATTTATTCTGACCTACAGCGGACAGCGGCAGTACAGCAATTACGCGCAAATCATGGTGCGCATGGATGACCAGCGCAACATCTCCGCATTGACACGCCACGTCGATGAGTACATTGCGCGAAACTATCCGCAGGTTAACGCCAGCACCAAACGTGTGATGTTTGGCCCTTCCGGCGACAGCGCCATTGAGGTGCGCATCAAGGGCCCCGATCCAGACAGGCTACGTCTGATTGCCAGCCAGGTGGATGATATTCTGGCGCGCGATCCGGCTACGACCAGCCCGCGAAACGACTGGCAGAACCGCAGCAAGGTGATCCGTCCGCAATTTGTCGCCGCGCTGGGACGCGAGCTTGGCGTCGATAAGCAGGACGTCGACAACGCGCTGGAGATGAATTTTTCCGGCAGCCGGGCGGGATTATATCGGGAAGGCAGCGACCTGCTCCCGGTCGTCGTGCGCCCGCCAGAAAGCGAACGACTGGACGCCAATCACCTGAATAACGTTCTGGTCTGGAGCCAGACGCGGCAGCAGTATATCCCGCTAAGTAACGTCGTCAGCCGCTTCTCGCTGGAGTGGGAGGACCCGCTCATCCTACGACGCGACCGCTCGCGGGTGCTGACGGTTCAGACCGACCCGGACCCGCTGAGCCAGCAAACCTCCGGCGATATTCTCGCCCGGGTGAAGCCGCGCATTGACGCCCTCGCCCTGCCCCATGGCTACAGCATCGAGTGGGGAGGCGATGCGGAAAACTCCAGCGAAGCACAGCAGGGGATCTTCACCACGCTGCCGATCGGGTTCCTGGTAATGTTTGTCATCACCGTTTTGATGTTCAGCTCGGTGAAAAACGCCGTCGCCATCTGGCTGACCGTGCCGCTGGCGCTGATTGGCGTCACGCCAGGATTCCTGATCACCGGGATTCCGTTCGGTTTTATGGCGCTGATTGGCCTGCTGAGCCTGAGCGGAATGCTGATCCGCAACGGCATCGTGCTGGTAGAAGAGATCGAGCAACAGAAAGCGCATAAAGATCAGCACGAGGCGATCGTTTACGCCGCTACCTCACGCCTGCGCCCTATCCTGCTTACCGCGTTTACTACCGTACTGGGTCTGGCGCCGCTGCTACTGGACGTTTTCTTCCAGAGCATGGCCGTGGTGATTATGTTTGGACTGGGGTTTGCCACAGTCCTGACGCTGCTGGTACTCCCCGTGCTCTATGCGTGTTTCCATCGTAAGGACGAAGCCAGACCACAATGAATGCGACAGGGCTGAATATTCTCAAAACGCTGGGCTGTATGACGGCGGTGACCTTCTTCACCCTCTACAATACCTGGGATCGTTATGATTATGACTATCACTGGATCCTGGGTTTTTTAACCTTTATCTCGACGATCGCCACCCCGTTGTTTTTTGTGGTTTCGGGCTATCTTGACGGACAATCCCGGCACGGCAACCTCTGGCAGCTGGGCAAAATTAAAAGGCTGGTGATTGTTTTTCTCTTCTGGATAACGATCTACTACCTGTGGGAGCCGTATCAGCGCGGGTATTTAATCCAGCCGTGGTTCGTGTTGGTGTTTGTCGTGATTTACACCTTCCACCCGGCGGTGGAGTGGCTGAGCCAGCGGCGTGCGCTGTTCTGTGGCGTCATTGGCTGCCTGCTGCTTTTCTCCTACGGGTATGATTTGCTTTCAGCGCTCTACCCGCACGTCCACATCCTTTCCCTTTCGCCACAGTACCGCCTGTGGACGTGGATCCTGTTTTACCTGACGGGACAGCTTTTCTGCGATCCTACTATCGCCGGGTGGATTAGCCGCAAGGTGGTGATCCGCAATACGGTTATCGCCATCCCGTTTATCTACCTCTTCACCTGGTTTTACGAGCGCCACTTCTTTTTTGCCCTGTTCAAGGCCGACAGAAACGCCTTTATTCTTACCGGCTCGCAAATCTACATTCTGATTATTGCGCTGGTGATAGCAGCGAACGGCGTGCGCTTTCGCCGCAACACCGAGTTCAAGGAGTCTGTGCTGGCCGCCATCAGTAAAACAATGACCGGCGTGTATATTGTGCACTACTCTGTGTTTCATCTGCTGACGGCGCTGATACCCGTGACATCTCTCGGCATGAAGCTTGCGTTGATTGTGCTCACTTTCATCACCTCTGTACTCTTCTCGATGCTGATACTCTCTCATACCGTGGCAAAAAAGGTGATCACCCTTTAAAAGCCTAACCGCAGCCAGGCAAAAAGCACGTTACCGTTGTTATACGTTCCTGGAATATAGGTGAACTGGACGGTAACGCGTTTATAGCCAGCAGAAAACAGCGGGAAGATAAACGGCAGGGGCACATAGTTCGCAAAATCATCCCGCGCCGTGATGCCCGCAGCGGCACCGAGCCCAAGCCGGAAGTCTTTAGCATTATCCAGATACCAGCCCTTCTCCCAGCCGTAGCCCATCGCGGGCTGCCATTCATTGTGCGAGTCTTTAAACATCATGGCGAAGAGCGCGCTCCAGTTGCCCTCTTCGTTATAGCGGGACAAGCCCAGCCCCCCGCCCCACGGCATTTCGTTGTAATTGTCGGTTTTTTCTTTGTCATACATAAAGCGGGCGTGCCAGCTCAAAAACGGCAGGTACAGATCGTATCGTTGAGGCTGCTCCCAGGTTTGCGAAATATCGTCCGTCAGCGCGTTCCACCAGCCCCTGATACGCTGCTCACCATAGACGGTGGGGTCTGCATGAAGCGGTGCGACGAATAAAAACAAAACCATCCAGATTGCCGAAAAGGTGCGTTGCATTGTTATTCCCTCAGCTTAGGTCTCGCAGCGGTCACTATTACTGTAAACCACCCGGCACTCATTCGCGTATTTCCGGTATCATTTTCTAAATCTTTCGGTGATAACCACACCGTGATATCCCTGTGGGGTGAATGCTTTCCACTGCTCACCCAAATCTTCAGATTCCGCGGGCGGCGGATAGCGCGGCTGTTGCTGTTTTGAAATATATATAAATCTCCTATTCTTCATCTCATTAAAAATGCAATGAATGCTGAATTGGCGATATCTAAAAAAAGTGCGGCAACAATTGACAGAAGGATAAACGCCTTTGGTGATGAGCCATGAATGGAGGTCGTGGCAGACATATTTGTGAATGCGGTAGCGGTTGAACCAAGGCCTATTCCTGTAAATCCAGCGGCAATGACGGCAGCATCATAATCTTTTCCCATCAATGGAAAAACGCACACCAGGATATACAAGACAACAAGAACGACATGTGTTGTAAACAGAAGCAGGATGGTTATACCTGTGCCGCTGAGCTGCCACAATTGCATGCTTATCAAAGACAGCGCCAGAAACAGCTCCAGAGAAAGATCTGATATCAGCGCGAGAGCGGGCGTTTTTGCAGGCATGATCACGGCAGGGAAGAGTCGTGGGATCGCGTTGGCGATCGCCATTGCCATAATGAGTGCTGAAACAAACAGCGGCATCGTAATATTAACGGCTTTCAGGACGCCATCCATGCCGTATCCCAGTAATATGGCAATATGAATGATGGCTATCGTACGTAAGAGATCAAAGTGATTGATGTCGTTTTTACCATCCGTGCCCATATCTTCCGGAAGACCGACGATAGGGGGTTTGGGATGGTTTGTCTTTAATCGAAAGCGTGTCATTAGCCTGTGCGCAATCGGCCCGCCAAGCAGACTGCCTGTTATTAACCCCAGCGTGGCAACGGCAATCCCCACTTCCAGTGCATTATCAATACCGAAATAAGCATCTATAAATGGTGACCAGGCAATGGCGGTTCCATGCCCGCCCGTCAGTGCCATTGAGCCGAGCAGAACGCTCAGCGCAGGTGGCAGCGAAAATGCGGAGACAATCGCGTAAGCAACCAGATTTTGCAGGATAATCAGCCCGGTGGTCAGCAGCAGAAGGTGGTAAAGGGGTCTTCCACCGGAAGTGACATCGGTTAATCTGATATTCAGCCCAATACAGGTGAAAAAGTATAAAAGCAGAATATCCCGGGCCGAGAGATCGAAATTGATGGTTATGCCCGTTAGTGTGTGAAGCGCACTACAAATAACGGCGACGATCAAGCCGCCGGTGACCACATTTGGCACTCCCCAGGTATGAAGCACATTAAGATAGCGGCTGATTCTGCCCCCTAAAGACAGGGCCAGAATCGCTATCGTGATAGAAACAATCAAGGGGAGATGGATTATCGTCGCCATAGCTGAGTCGTGTTCCCTTTACTCAGCGCAACTGCGCAACCGGGTAGGATTCTTTCATAAAGAACCCCAGGACAACTGGCACAACAGCGCACAACAAGAGTGGCATCGCTGCATTTCGGGCAATGTCAAACAGCCCCATCTCTACTCCAGAGGCTATGCCTCTCTCGATGATAACCCCAGGTCTGCTCATCATGAAGCCAGCAAGTATAAACGACACGCCGTTGACGATGGCCGCGGAGGTACCAACCTGGTCAGGTTTTACGACGTCTGCTGCGGAGCTGAAGGGCAGCATTGAACAGGATGACCCAAGGCCAAACAGGAAACAGATCACCAGTGCGGTCGACAGCTGCGGCGCTGGAACATAGAGCAGTGCTACCAGGCACAGCAGTTGGATTGCAGCCCCTATGATCATCAGCGGCTTACGCTTTTGGATCATGTCAGAAATTTTTGGAATAACCGCCGAGCCCGCAGCCATACCCAGAAAAATAAGCGAGCCACCTAAGTTCGCCCAACCTGACTCAAAACCATGGACAGATTCAAGCAGGCGCCGGGCCCAGATAATGCCCATCGACAGCCACGTCGCGAATGTTGTTGCACTCATAATCGACACGATAATGATATGCGGCATCTTACCGACGGTGACGATGTTCTGGACCACTGATTTCAGGAATGCGAAGAAACCTTCTTTGCCCAGGCCCGTCGCAGGGACGCGGTTGCGGATAAATATAAAGGCGAGGAGGGTCAGAAGAACGCCAAACATCGCCCAGGCGTTAAAGAATACACGCCAGTGCATTTGCTCGAGCCCAAGGTTGATAAATACCTGTGAGAACGACGATGCCGTTGAGGCCACAACCTGTACCAGCCCGAACATGATGCTGTATTTTGCCAGCCCGAACCACTGGCCACCGATAAACCCTGCCCCGACAAAACCACAGCAGGCACCGCAGGCAATGACGAACTGGGCCAAAAGCAGCATTTCGAAGCTTTGTGCGTTTGCAAACAGGAATATCCCGACGGTCACCAGCGAGATAGCAATAGGGGTTACTCTGCCAGCGCCGAGTCTATCCAACAGCGCCCCGCTAAAGAACTGACCCACAGCGAAGGCCCAGGTATAGACGGCGGCCACCATACTGACCTGCGATATCGACAACCCCAGGTCTCCTTGTACACGCAGGTTAGAGGCAGAGTATCCCGTCTGGAAACTGAACAGAAACACGACAAAAGTGACACCCAGAGCCCAAATCCACCAGGCTTTTCCTCCTCCAACAGGGGGCCCACAAGACTTTGATAGTTTACATACTGATAGATTGTTCATTATTTATGCTCTCCTTCCATAATCGCATCTTTGCTATAGCGTAATTCCCCGGCGATATACGTCGCCCTTATCGCACGGTCATCACCGAGTGTTATCTGAACAAAGAGGGCTTCATTGATGTCCTGCACAAATTGCATCCGGTAATCAATCATCGGCGTGGATTTCATATCGATCACCACGATGTCAGCTTCCATGCCTGGGGCGATGCTTCCGACTTTGTCATCTATGTACATCGCATGGGCGGTGCCACGCGTTGCCAGATACCATGCCTGTGCGGGGTGAAGCGCGCTTTGGTTAAGCTGCGCGGCTTTGTAGGCTTCGCTGAGCGTGGTCAACATAGAGAACGATGTTCCGGCACCAATATCAGTCCCCAGCCCTGTGCGGACAGGGCGGTTCTTCTGCATTGCCCGGCTTGCATTAAAATAGCCACTACCAAGAAAGAAATTAGACGTCGGGCAATGGGTAATCGCTGAGCCACTGCTGTGCAGCCTGGCTAATTCATTTTCCGTTAAATGGATGCCGTGACCAAAGAGCGCCCGGGGTCGGCAAAGTCCATAATGGTCATACACGTCAAGGTAGCCTTCTCTTTCCGGAAATAACGCTTTAACCCATTCCACTTCATTGAGGTTCTCGGCAATGTGGGTCTGCATATAGCATTGCGGATATTCGGCAAATAATGCACCAGCGACGGAGAGCTGTTCAGCGGTACTGGTAGGGGCAAAACGGGGGGTGATGGCATACATGATGCGATGATATCCATGCCATTTTTCAATCAGTGCTTTCGTTTCGTCATAGCTGGTTTCAGGGGTATCCAGTAAATAGTCCGGCGCGTTACGATCCATCATGACTTTCCCGCCAGCAATCCGCATATTGAGCTTATCGGCCTCTTCAAAAAGCGCGTCTACGGATTGTGGAAAAACAGTGCCAAAAACACAGCTTGTCGTGATGCCATGTTTAAGACGTTCCTGCAGAAAAACCTTTGCAACAGAGCGGGCAAAATCTTTATCTGAGAATTTTCGCTCCATCGGGAATGTATATTTATTGAGCCAGTCAAGGAGTTGTTCCCCGAATGCGCCGATCATGGGTGTTTGTGCATAATGAACGTGGCTATCAATAAAACCTGCGGAGATCAGTGAGTCAGATCCGTAATGGGTTATTTTTACACCAGGAGGTAATTGGGGCGCAATGACCCCAGCCGGACCGAAATGGGTGATAATACCGTTAGCAAAGGCGATGATACCATCAGGTTCATAGACCATAGCGTCGTCAAGATTTCTTTTAAACGGGTCATCCGTAAAAGTAATGACAGGACCCCGAATAGCTGTCTGGACTTCGTTATTACAATTATCTTTTATCATAAATATTCTCCTGATAGGTTATCAATACACTATTTTATTCACCCTCCCTTTGTGGCGCTTTAAGAATATTTTCGGCGTGATTTGGGGTTACTATATGTGCTTCGGGTTTATGTTGATTAAATATCACCCTCCCTGAGCTTGATATTATTGCGACTCCTTACCACTCAGTAATAAACGGTAATACATTAAGCGACTATGAAATTGTTCTGCCATCGTCGCACACATATTCCCGGCAACAGCAGGAGCAGTTATCGATCTCTTTTCATGCTCCATTCGCGCTACGGACCAGGCAATGAAGTCGACGTTTGTTTTAGATTTCTCTGAAATGAACTTAGCCAGGTAGCAGTCCTCTTAATTTTATAGTGGCAGCAGGATAAAGGTTACGTCTATACATAACGCATCATGCGATTAATATTACAATAACATCATCTAATATAGATTTAGCAATAAAATCATGAAATGTAATAAGTGATTTCATTTTCTATTTAAAGATGATGAAGAACATTGATCATAATCAAAACCCATGCGCAACAGGCTTATATTATTAGAATAAATTATTCCCCTCAGTTTCGATGTAAATAAATAATGATAATTAATGGTGTGAGTTTAATGTTGATTACATAAAAAAAGAAATAAACACTTTTCAACATATTGTTTGATTACGCCGCAATCTCATCAATCATGCAGAATGATTTTTTGAGAAGCACTGGTGGCGACAGAGTCTTTGAGAAACTTACAGTGAACGCATCGCTTCAACCTTCATTTCAGTTTCATCCGAGGATTTTTTATTTTTGCCTGGCTATGACCGCTTCTGGCAGGCGGGCATTGTAAAATGGACTGAAGTTCCGCAGGGTTTTCGCTTGATGAAATGGCTAAGATGTTTAGTCCAGAGAACAAACTTGCAGTAGACAACGTTCAGCTTCTTCAACGAGCAAAGGATAGTGATAACACTATCTGCAAACTCCAGTTGCTAATCCAGGGGCTGAAACATGTGGCATGTTGTACAAGGAGCGTGCATTCCGAATGTGAAGTATTCCAAAAAATCGGATCCAGAGGGCTGCGGCTTGTCAGATAGTTTAATTCCTGACCAACGCATCAAACAATTATCTTGTGTTTTCGCCTGATTGAGCCCCACGAATGAAAAGGGTCTATGCTTTGTAAAGATCATTCATTTGTCTAACTGGAGGATATACATGGAAAATAAAACGACTCGTGCTGTTACCAGGGGTATAAACCATGTGGGATTAACCGTGCCCGACCTGCAACAGGCAACTGAATTTTTGCAAGCGGCGCTGGATGCAAAATTTGTTTATGACGGTCTGACCTGCGATGACGATCCACTGAAAGGGGCAGATGCGGAGAGACAGCTGGGACTAACGTCAGGCTCGATGATGATCAAACAACGTTTGCTGCGGATTGGGAACGGACCCAATGTGGAGCTCTTTGAATTCATCAGTAAAGATCAGGTGAAGCCAGTCAGAGTGCAGGATTATGGCTGGAATCATATTTCTTTGTACGTGGACGATATCAATTACGCGATTGAAAGAGTGAAGGCTGCTGGAGGGAAGTTTCTCTCAGAAGTGCATGAAAACTCACGTCATGAAGACACGGAGAATAACGCCGGCGTCTACTTTTACACCCCATGGGGCAGTCTTGTAGAGCTGCAATCGATACCTAATGGTTATTACTATCCTGACGATAGCGAAGCGAAGATTTGGGTACCTGAATCCTAATAAGATTGCAGATGTCACTCTCTGAAATTTAGCTCAGGTCGCGCCATTGGCTTTGATTTGATGTCACCTAAATATTCTGTGTCGATGCCACGGCACAGAATGCGTCTTACCCACGCTAAAATGAGGACGTAAAACGCTTCCCCTCCCCCCTTCTTAAACGAAACAGGCTTCCTCTTTCTCTCTTGCTCGGGGCAACGGTTGGTTTTTAACCCTATACAACGCCTGCAACGATGCCATTTCAGTATCGATGTCCGTTTCTGAAACGGAGCGGAGTTACCGGCTTACGGCGTCATGCGCAGGATATGACATCGCTTTTACCCTTTTTGAATGATGACGCTTGTCAACAAGGCGTTACGGTTACGTCCCGATGACAGTTTCTCCTCGCGTCGTCCACTCAAACAGACCGGCTCACCAACTCAAGATACGCTTTTACACTGGCACTGGATTCTTGCTCACGGCTAATAAGCACCAGATTGGCGGTTAAATTGGGTTCATTCAGGGGACGATAAACCAGGCCCGGGATATGTACTTGCTGCAAAGGCGCAGGAATCAAAGCCAGACCCAACCCGGTTGCAGCCATAGCAAGAATACTCAGGGTGCTGCCAGATCGGTACGCAATATTGCACTCTTCCCCTAGCCTCTGCGTTAACATCATAAAAAGATGCTCATGCGCGTCGTGAGCGTCATAAATAATAAGTGGCTGTCCGGCCAGCATTTCCATCGTGACGCATTTATGCTGAGCAAGCGGGTGCTCTTCTGTAAGTCCAACCAGTATTTCCCAGTCGCCAATCCGTCTGACAGCAAGATCCGAAGCCACAACTTTGCTATGCACGGGCGTATAACCTATGTCCAGTTGCCCGGCGAGAATTGCCTCCACCTGTTCCTGGGGGCCAACCTCGTGGATCATCAATTCTGCATCTGGAAAACAGTTATGAAACAGACGGAGATCGGCTATCAATTTACCACTAAAAATGGCATTCCCGGCAAAACCCACTCGTACCCGGCCCGTTTCTCCACGAATCGCGCGTTCTACGGTAAGCCGGGTATTCTCGGTCTGCTCTACTATCCGCTTTGCTTCAGTCTGTAATAACAGCCCGGCCTCCGTAAGCACAACCCGACGACTGGTACGTATAAAGAGCGCGCCTCCCAGTTCAGCCTCAAGCGCCTTAATTTGCATACTCAGGGCAGGCTGAACAATGTTAAGCCTCTTCGCGGCACGACCAAAATGGCCCTCTTCCGCGACGGCTAAAAAATAACGCAGATGACGTAAATCCATTCCTGCCCCTTTCGATAAATAAAAATGATTGATTAGTAAAATCAATATATTTCATTTTATCTGTTATCGCAGGCAAACTGAACTCCGTCAACGTACAGGAGCCAACGCAATGAACAATCAACTGCAAGACCGTCAACAACTTAACGATTTAATGAATGGCTGGATGCACAGGGACCTGAGCGAATGGGAACAATTACAAAACCTTTTTCATCCTGATGGAACCATTGAAATCACCTGGTTCGAAGGGCTGGCAAGCGATTTTGTAAAGGGTTCAATGCGTATGGGAGCGTCGGATTTACGCACTAAGCACCTGATCGCCTCTCCCGCGGTGACCTTCAATTCCACCGGGAATAAAGCGCTTCTGGAAACAAACGCAATTATCATTGCTGAAAACGTGACGCTAAATATTGGTTGTGAATGCCACAATCGCTTTTATGATCTTGCAGAAAAAAGAGAGGGCGTCTGGAAACTCTTTCACCGTCAGAGTATTTACGACATTGGCACATTTACTTTCCCGTTAGGTCCTGTCGGGATTGATCAGAGCATTGTCACGAAGTATCCCCGTGAATATGCAGCACTAGCCTACTTACTCGAGTGCAGCGGGTTCCCACTCGGCCGCGTGTTTGCCACACGGGGCAGTGAGCTTGAAACCAAAATGAAAGCCGAAGGTCAGCGCTGGCTGGCAGCCTGATGCAGGAAGATGTATTTTCCTGTCATCAGGAAATGACTTTATTGGCTTTAAAGAATCTGATTAACCCGCCGCAATTTGCATCACGGTGCATGTTGCGGTGATAAGGCAGAGAATCATAAAAAGGAATGGGCGACGTGAGGGGCCGATTTCTCCGCATTCTCCAGCCGCAGTGCTGTCTACTCTCTGTCTGCCGATCGCCAAAGCGAGCCAGGCTCCGTTGCCTGTCTTTTTTGCCCGTCACACAGGACCTGATGACTCCCCCGCCTCAGCCCGAACCTTATTTTGCGTCGACTGGCTGATTATGGCCCCGGTAAGAAGAGTTGCCGTGGCCCTACGCGGTATAACTTAACGACTCACAGACCCAGGTCAGACAGGCTCGGGTGATCGTCAGGACGACGGCCAAGCGGCCAGAAGAATTTGCGTTCGCTCTCTTTGATAGGCATGTCGTTGATACATGCGAAGCGACGCTTCATCAGGCCATCCGCCTCAAACTCCCAGTTTTCGTTGCCATAAGAGCGGAACCAGTTACCTGAGTCATCATGCCATTCATAAGCGTAGCGGACGGCGATGCGGTTCCCGCCAAACGCCCACAGTTCTTTAATGAGGCGGTACTCATGTTCTTTTTTCCATTTACGGGCGAGGAACCCTTCGGCCTCTTCGCGGTTATTGGCGAATTCGGCACGGTTACGCCATTTGGTATCCAGCGAATAAGCCAGGGCAACCTTTGCCGCGTCGCGGGAGTTCCAGCCATCTTCAGCCAGACGAACTTTCTCGATAGCAGTTTCCAGCGAAAATGGCGGAAGCGGCGGGCGTACTTGTGTATCGGTCATGGTAAAACTCCTGTTAATTCTGGTGAAGAGATAATAAAAAGGTTCGTTACTCAGGCCCCGTCAGAGGTGCGTTCCAGTAAAACTTTTGCCATTTCCCGTGCGTTGTCAGCGGCGTTCCGGTCGCCCATCACATATGTCATGGTGATAGCCCCCTCTATCAGAATCAGCAGCTGTCTGGCCAGAACGGCAGGGTGTTCTGTGTCCGTCTGCCCGCTGAGCTCGAGCGCATAATCCAGCAGTTTTTGCTTATGCATTTTCGCTATCTGACGAACGGGATCGTCCGGGTCCCCCACTTCTCCGGCTGTGTTGATAAAGGCACAGCCCCGGAACCCCTCGGATTCAAACCAGCTCTTCAGAACGGTGAACATATTCAGAATGCGCTCCTGAGGCGTGTCGCCTTTATCAGACTCGGTTCTGAACCACTGCATCCACCGTTCGTCACGCTCGTTCAACGCGGCAGACGCCAAGTCCTCCTTGTTCGCGAAATGGCGATAAATACTTTTCCTTGCGACGCCCGAGGTCTTCACCAGAAGGTCCATGCCCATGGCATGGATACCGTTCTGGTAGATGAGCTGCTCGGCGGTGGCGAGGATTTTTTCTCGTGTATCACTTGGCTTCTTGTTCATGCCCTAAAGGTAGAACGATCATTCTACCTCGTCAAGCGCTCTTTTCTGGATTATTTCTTTCAGATGGGGTGGCGGGTGAAAAGAACTTTTAAATCAATGCATAAATGATGAGTGGAATTTTCATCCCCGGGTGGTTTTGGCAAATAAAAGGCGTTCAGGGATATTCAACGTATTCCGGACGGGGAGCAGCTCGTTTCGTTTGAACGCTGTCCAGAGAAATACCGGGATGCGCGCCCTTTAACCCGTCGGATAGGTGTAGCGCCTGATTTGGACGCGGATGCGGTATGTTCCTGCGCACATGTTCTGAAGCCGCACTTTGGCAAGTGCGGCCTGGATGCTATGAACCTTTTCTGTTTCGGAATGCGGCCACTTTCATGCGATTACCGCAGGTGGCCATACTGCACCAGCGACGGCGGTGCGATTTGCTTAAATCGTGAAAAAGTAGAATACAGTCATGGGCTTCACACTGGCGTACATATTCAAATTTGTCATCCGTGACGAGTTTTACCAGCGCGTCGGCAACCGGCCAGAGCAGCCTGGCAGGACTGTCGACGCCGGAGTGAACATCGACACGATATCGCCCTGCATCCTTCTCCCATGTCAGCCTGACTTCTGGCCGTCCATTTTCAAGAACCCTGTTGATGACCGTGAGCTCAGCCTCACGGGATTGCATCGCAGCATGCACTACCGCCCGGGCGGCATCGCGCAGCTGGCGAGCCTCCGCCAGTAATTCAGGCGGAGCTTCAGTTCCTTTTGGCACAAGGCCCGTCGTTTCCAGCCAGTCGATAACGCTTTGAGCATTATCAAAGCAGTCATGCCGGTTTTCGCCCGTTCCGTATTCACTGTTAATGAAGTCCAGCGCGAGGTTATCGGCCAGGAAGAGAGGCGGGGAAGAACGTTTTTTAATTTCCATACGCACCTGTAACCCGTTAAATAATTTTGACAGGTTACCAGATTTATGTGTAACCTTCAATTAACCACTTTAACGGTTACAAAGGATTTCCTATGACATCTCCACATTCGGGTGTATCAACTGTCAATAACACGCCAGCGCAGGTGCATTACCGCTACAAACAGGCGGGCGATGTTAACGTTTTTTACCGTGAGGCTGGCGATCCGGCATCGCCCGTTCTGCTGATGCTGCATGGTTTTGCAGGCTCATCATTTATGTTCCGCGACCTTATTGCCCAGCTGGCCGATCGTTACCATCTGATAGCGCCAGATTTGCCGGCTTTCGGTTTCACCGAGTCGCCAGCGCGCGGTGACTACGCGTATACCTTTGACCAGCTGGCTGAAACCATTGACCAGTTTACTGAAGCGCTCGGCCTCGACGTCTATGCCCTGATGGTTCACGACTATGGCGCTCCTGTCGGGTGGCGTCTTGCCCTGGCGCATCCGCAGCGGGTTACCGCCATCATTTCCCAGAATGGCAATGCTTATGAAGAGGGTCTGGGAGAGGCCTGGGCGCCTATCCAGAAATACTGGGCCGACCCCGCCCCCGAAAACCGCAGCGCACTGCGTGATTTTCCGACGCCTGCGTCAATCAAATGGCAGTATCTGGAAGGCGTAACCGATCCAGGCCTGGTTTCCCCGGATGGCTACTCGCTTGAAGGGATGCAGGTTTTACGGCCGGGCAATGCCGAGATCCAGCTCGATTTACTGCTGGATTACGCCTCAAATGTGCGTATGTATCCTCAGTTTCAGCAGTATTTCAGGGAGTATCAGCCGCCTTTACTGGCGGTCTGGGGAAAACATGATCCGTTTTTCATGCCTGCAGGTGCCGAAGCCTGGAAGCGTGATATTCCGAACGCCCGGATAAACTTATATGAAACGGGTCACTTCGCGCTTGAAACCCATGCGAAAGAGATAGGCGATGATATTCGGGAATTTCTTGACCACCACATTGGTCAGGCGGGTAAGCAGTAATGGCGACAGGATTCGCTTAAAACAAAATCGGGACCCATTATGAGCTTTATGCGGGCATGGCTGCCGGAGCGTAGAAACAGATTTTACACACCGCAGACGTGCTTGCCAGAGAGCGACCCTACCAGCCCGAAGCGTTCAAAAAGAGGACAGAAATAATGTCATTGACTCATGGTGTACAACATATTGGCTTAGCCGTTGCAAAACTTGAAGAGAGCGCGGCGTTCTTCACTGACCTGCTGGGCTGGCAGGAAGTAAAACGACGTGAAGATTATCCGGCCATCTTCGTAAAAGACGGGGCACTGACGCTCACGCTCTGGAAAACGCAGACAGAAGCGCCCGTTCAGTTCGATCGTAAAAATAATGTCGGACTTCATCACCTGGCTTTGCGGGTCGAAACCAAAGACGGTCTCTATCAGATCCTTGAAGTGTTAAAAGCAAATCAGGTCGAAATTGAATTCGAACCCACGTTGCTTCGCGAAGGACCGTCGATGCACATGATGTGCTACGAGCCGAGTGGCATACGAATTGAATTCTATTATCCTGGCTAAGTCATTTCCGGCGACCTGTAACGAGGGCCTGATTGTGATGCTTATCAGCGTAAAGAACCTGTCGGTAATGGCTCAGGCCGCCCCTTTAGCGCTCTTGCTCACAGCCAGATCCAAAGGCTTCGCTATTAACTTGCTGGAATCAGGAGTTGCGGTAAACGATCGCAGGAGGGGTTCCATGCAGAAGGCACGCAGTATTTTTCATGACGGTGAGCGTGCAGTTCAGGTGCGAGCCGGAGCTTGAACCAGGTGAGGTTTGTCCATTATATGGACGGGAAATCTTCCTGAACAGGCTGACGGTCAGCTTTGAGCAAGAAGCGGACGTTATATGTATCAGTAAAAAAGTGCTGATTTCTTGTTCAATCCCTGTTAACTTGAATCACAATGAAAACAATCTCTGTGCTATTACATTCAATTATTATCATCACCTATCGAATTCAGGTGGGATAACGTTCGCCATTTTCCCGCCGGTAAGGCGGGCCTTACCGGTAACAATCCAGTGAGGCAAATAATGGACACAAATACAGTAGCGCCGCCTGAAAAGCCTGTTTTGCACCTGTTATGTGGAAAAATCGCATCAGGAAAATCCACATTGTCAGCAAAATTAGGAGCATCCCCCAGGACTGTAATTGTCAGCGAGGATTACTGGCTGGCTGCCCTCTTTACCAGTGAAATGCAATCCATATCTGATTATGTGCAGTATTCATTAAGACTCAGAAATGCTATGAAGCCTCATCTGGTGTCACTACTAAAAGCTGGTTTATCAGTAGTTCTTGATTTCCCTGCAAACACACGAACGAATCGTGAATGGATGATGAGCATTATTAGGGAGTCAGGGGCCAGTAATCAACTGCACTATCTGAACGTATCTGATGATGTATGCAAATCACGCTTACGCGCCCGTAATGCAGAAGGACAACATGAGTTTTCTGCTTCAGATCAACAATTTGAAATCATAACGCGTTATTTTTCAGAACCAGCAGCTGATGAAGGGTTTACTATTATTGAGTACAGCTGAATCTGCCTTACTGCACACAAGTCGTCAGCTGGCGACTTTATTAATTTTTAAAGCCAGACACGATTCTACGGTGTATTCAACGTCTCCTCCTGGCACCAGGCGAACAAGCTAAGTGAGCATAAAGTGCGCTTTGAGCGAGATGCGGACGATATACACTGTTGACGTGGCAAGAAAATACATTCTCGTTGTGCGTTTGCAGACTGCACGTTATGTTTATATGGAAATCCCATATGAGGGTTTAAATTTTATTAAAAAGTGAATATATGCGTACTCGACCAGCCTCTCGATTGATAGTCCTTTCACCTGAACGTCATGTGCTGCTCTTCAGGTTTTGCCATACAGAGGATGCTCTGGAGGGAAAAACATATTGGGCTACGCCAGGGGGAGGACTTGAGCAAAACGAGTCTTTTGAGCAGGCCGCGTTACGTGAATTATTTGAAGAAACGGGACTGGCAAGAGCATCTGCGGGTCCACAAATAGCGTCCAGAACCTTCACTATGATGCTGCCAGATGGTGAGAACGTTCTTGCTGAAGAACGTTTCTTTATCATCAATACAGATGATTCAGATATTGACCGCTCAGGCTGGAGTGACAACGAAAAAGGTGTCATTCGCGATCACTACTGGTGGTCCTTAGAAGAACTCAAACAAACCAATGAAATTATCTTCCCACTCGATTTAATAATTAACATACTTGAGGGCTTCACCAGCACATAACTCCCTGAAATTGCCTGAAGTCCGCTTCAGATAAGAAGCGGACCGTGCAGTTGCACGCGCGGAGTAAGCCGCTTTTAATTAGGACATAACCCAGTGGGTGCTTTTAACGGTCCACAATCATCGAAACCATACACCTGATAGCCTTTACTCTTCATGCAGGAAGTCACGGTGGCTCTTCTTTTTACCATGTCTTCAACAGTTTCATTTTTATGTACAACATTTAAACCCCAATTTTTGTCGTCGAGGTTATCGCGTCGATCGACACCGCAGCTGTAGAGTGCTTCCTTTCGTTCACGAAAGTTTGTTTGCCCTGTTGAATCCACTTTTTGAAAGAGTTGTATCCAGGGAACAGAGGTGTAGTTGGTAGAATCCATATCCGCCACAACGCAGCCTGTTAAAGTCAGTATGGCCGTCAATAAAACACTCATTCGAAAAAGCATAATCATCCCAAATTTTCCCCGGTAAAAGGCAACCCTGAGAATATCGCATCGACTCGCTTTATCTCTACACGTGTGTGGGAAAAAACGGGACACAGCGGATAGGGGTGCCAGTCAGGGCTGCTTCGATTGACCTTCATCAGCGCAATGGGGTCAGGAGTAGCGTGCCTTAACATTTCAACTATACGCCATTAACTCGTCAGCATTGATGTTCGCCAGCAGTGAAGCCTTCAGATGCGGGAATGCTGCAAGATATCGGGAAATCAGGTTGAATCCTGCGGTATATCCCAGCCACCTGGGTAAATCCCCGGTGCCGAAAAACCAGGCATTATGGTCGTAATCACTGCGAGACCAGTTTTCAACGAGCAGTTGACGGTAGGGCTGAATCATCTCCGCGTTGAGGCTTTCCCAGGGTTCAGGTTCACCGCCAAAAAGTTCAAGCGAAAAATGGCCCGCGAGTCCTTCAGAGACGATCACCTCCCCCAACGTTGAGCCGTATCCCGGCCCGGCCCACCGCGCAGCATGGTGGAGTTCATGAGCAAACAGTCGTTCAAAAGAGTGCGCTTCATTTTTGCAGAATGCCGGACTTTCAGGATCTACGGTTAAATAGACAATGCCCGCCTCTGGACAAAACCCGAGATGCCCTTTTTCAGGGATAACAAATTTCCCGGCTTTAACCACCACATCCAGAGAAGGAATCGGCATCAGCTTTTGAACCTGTTCGTACGTGTCAGTCAGGCTGGTTTGCAGCCAGTCACAGTGGGCGGAGAGTTTCTTCTGAGCATTCAGGATATGCAGGGACATGTGAGACATTAAGATACCCTCAAGGCAAAAGTCATTATCCTCATGATAACAGAGATAAAGTGTCTGTCATGGTGTTGTTCAGCGGGGGTGGACGCATTAACTGTAATATCTGCGTCTGGCAGGGTGCATAACAACACAGGCTCCTGCCTCGCAGGCTCAAAGCATGGACTTATCTGTTCCTGATATGCCATGATGGGAATGAGTTAAATTTTTGTATTAACGTTAAGATTACGTTCAATACAAAAGGGCATAGTTATTCAGGCGATGAGCGATGGCGTATTTGGATTATTTATTAACATTTATAGAAAGCAATCCGGCTCTGGCCATTGGTTTTAATCTAATTCTGTTAGTCATTTCAGGCTTCTTCGCGCACCTTATGTGCAAATTCCTGCTCATCAAGGTAGTGCGTAAGGTCTTCTTTTCCAGCCATAAACAGGACGTACCGCTGGAAAAAGATCGCCGTATCGCTGAAAAGCTGTCTAATTTTATCCCGGTCATCATTGTTTATTATGTCCTGCAGTTTATGCCGAATATGCCGGCATCGCTGGTGACGGCTATTAATACCATTTGCGGGATTTTATTCTTTATTTTCCTCTCTGTTTTCTTTAATGAATTGCTCGATATCGTGAACAGCTCTTATTTACGCAAGACAAAGCGTAAAAATCACTCTATCAAAGGCTATATTCAGATAGGGAAAATATTTATTCACGTTATCGCCGCGATCATGATCCTCGCCGTGATGTCGAATAAATCCCCCGCAATTATTATTTCCAGTCTCGGGGCCGTCGCGGCGGTGCTGATGCTGGTGTTTCAGCATACCCTGCTTTCGCTCGTCGCCAACGTCCAGCTCTCCTCTAATGACGTCCTGCAACTGGGGGACTGGATAGAAATGCCTGATAAGAATCTGAGCGGCGAAGTCACCGATATCGCGTTGCATACGATTACTATTCGAAACTGGGATAATACGATCTCACGTATTCCGACCAAGAACTTCCTGACCGAAACCTATACCAACTGGCAGGCCATGTTTTCGTCAGGCGCACGGCGGATTATGCGCAGCACCACGATCGATCAGCACTCGGTTAAATTCCTGACTCAGGAGACGCTGGCCCCTATGCTGGCGCTGCGTGGGACAAACGAACCGCTGGCAAAACTGATCGACGGCCGCGACCCAACGGGTGTGCCGGACAGCTGGTTTATGGATAACGGCCTGACGAATTTAACGCTCTTTCGTCATTTCCTGATGGCCTGGCTCGCCGACCGGCCCGATATTATAAAAGATATGTATATTGTGGTGAGAACGTTAAAACCCACGCCCTCGGGTATCCCGCTGGAAGTCTATTGCTTTACCTCCTCGACGCTGTGGATGGAATATGAGGATACGCAGTCGGCTATCTTTGAATACATCACCGCTGTCGCCGGACAATTCTCGCTGCGCGTGTATCAGTATCCGGCAGGTCACGATTTCTGGCGTTTATCGCAGGAAAGCCACCTTCGGGATCGCACCCCCCCGTCGGGTGAGCGTTAATCACGCCTGCAACGGCGTGCGCCCTTTGCCGATACTGTGATTTAGCTGTTAAGTGACATGGGTTTCTCGCCACCCGGGGGTAATCCAAACACCTTACGCACCCACGTCAGAAACGCACCATAGGGGCGCCCCAGACAGAGCATCATGACGGCGGCCCCCAGCGTGCCACGTATTAACCCGCCTCCCGTCGCCCCGCTGAACGCGATAATCATGGCGTAAAGGGGCACCTGAAAAGTGACCAGGGCACCACTGTCCCACAGCAGCTGAGAAATCCGACTCTGCCCCGCATGCTTCATCACCCAATCCCGCCATACGCCGTAAGGTCGCGCCACCGGCACCATCAGAACCGCGCCCAACAGACGTGCATGGATCACTTGTTCCCATGACATACCTGCTATCACGCGTTCGTTAATGATGCCCGTGGTCGTGAAAAAGAGGATCAGGGCGGTGGTGTCTGCAATAAATGCCCTTCGACGGTTAGCCTGCGGTGGGTGCTGAGACAAATTAAATTCCCTGTGCTGGCGCGGTGATATCGCCAGTGGTGAGCCAAAGAGACTAAAACTATAGCATTTACCTGCCCGGGGTCTGGCAGGCCAGATCCCGAGGCCCCTGCACCTGTACCATAAATCCCACGCTTTCCTGTTCATCGCATATGGAATACCATATACGTTCTCATACATCTCCGAGGTAAACCATGCGACAGCCTGTTTCTCTTTTTAAACTCCTCGCCGATGAAACACGTTCGACTATCGTCATGCTGCTCAGGGAGTCCGGTGAGATGTGCGTCTGCGATATCTGTGCTGTCACGGCAGAGTCTCAGCCAAAAATCTCACGCCATATGGCGCTGTTACGTGAGGCTTCGCTGGTTATCGATCGTCGCGAAGGGAAATGGGTCTATTACCGACTCTCTCCTCATATGCCTGCCTGGGCCGCACAGATTATTGACACCGCCTGGAACTGCGAACGTGAAAAAATACGCACGACGCTGGCTAACGCCTCCTGCAGCGCGTGCTGAAGACGTTAACATATACGATTAATCAAATGTGAAGGAACGGTTTAATGTTACTGGCTGGGGTTATCTTTTTATTCACCATCATTCTGGTTATCTGGCAGCCCCGGGGACTGGGGATTGGCTGGAGCGCCACGCTGGGCGCGGGGCTGGCTTTGCTGACAGGCGTCGTTCACCCGGCGGATATTCCGGTGGTGTGGCAGATTGTCTGGAATGCGACGGCGACCTTTATCGCGGTGATCATCATCAGCCTGTTACTCGATGAATCGGGCTTCTTCGAATGGGCGGCGCTGCACGTCGCCCGCTGGGGAAATGGCCGGGGACGGCTGCTCTTTACCTGGATTGTCCTGCTGGGTGCGATGGTTGCCGCGCTCTTTGCCAACGATGGTGCCGCCCTGATTCTGACCCCGATCGTTATCGCGATGCTGCTGGCGCTGGGGTTCAGCCGGGGTTCCACGCTTGCGTTTGTGATGGCGGCAGGATTTATCGCCGATACGGCCAGTTTACCTCTTATTGTGTCCAATCTGGTCAATATCGTCTCGGCGGACTTCTTCAGGCTTGGCTTTGCAGAATACGCCGCCGTGATGGTGCCGGTTAACCTTGCCGCCATTGCCACAACGCTTGCGATGCTGCACCTGTTTTTCCGCAAAGACATCCCCGCTGTGTACGATGTTTCGCTGTTAAAAGATCCTCAGGAAGCCATTCGAGATGCCGCAACCTTCAAAACCGGCTGGCTGGTGCTGGTGTTATTGCTGGTAGGCTTCTTTGCCCTTGAGCCGCTGGGGGTTCCGGTCAGTCTGGTTGCTGCCGTTGGAGCACTGATTCTGTTTGCCGTCGCCCGCAAAGGCCATGCCATCAACACGCGCAAAGTGCTGCAGGGTGCGCCCTGGCAAATCGTCATCTTCTCGCTGGGCATGTATCTGGTGGTCTACGGTTTACGCAATGCCGGTTTGACCCACTTCCTCTCGTCCGTTTTAAACCAGCTGGCAGAAAAGGGTTTATGGACGGCGACTCTCGGAACAGGCTTCCTGACGGCGTTTCTCTCTTCCGTCATGAACAATATGCCTACCGTGCTGGTTGGCGCTCTGTCGATTGATGGCAGCACTGCGACCGGCGTGATTAAAGAAGCGATGATTTATGCCAACGTGATCGGCAGCGATTTGGGACCGAAAATTACCCCTATCGGCAGTCTGGCGACGTTGCTTTGGCTGCACGTGCTGTCGCAAAAAAATATTCACATCAGCTGGGGTTATTATTTCCGCGTGGGCATTGTGATGACAATCCCGGTGCTGTTTGTCACGCTGGCCGCGCTGGCGCTTCGCCTTTCTTTCACTTTGTCATGAGATATTGATATGAGCAACATCACTATTTATCACAACCCTGCCTGCGGAACGTCACGGAACACGCTTGAAATGATCCGTAATAGCGGGACAGAACCGGCGATTATTTATTATCTCGAGACGCCACCGTCACGTGAGGAGCTGGTGAAACTCATTCAGGATATGGGTATCGACGTACGGGCGCTGTTGCGTAAAAATGTCGTCCCTTATGACGAGCTGGGCCTCGCAGAAAATCGTTTTACGGACGATCGGTTAATCGACTTTATGGTGCAATATCCCGTATTAATTAACCGGCCTATTGTGGTTACGCCGCTCGGTACCCGGTTATGTCGCCCTTCCGAAGTCGTACTGGATATTCTTCCTGATGCACAGAAAAAGGCGTTTACCAAAGAAGACGGTGAAAAGGTGGTTGATGAAAAGGGAGGCAGAGTGGACGCCTCACGCCGCTAAAATCACTGCGCCGTAGCCATAAAAAAACCCGCACAAGGCGGGTTTTTTTGTTATCAGCTTAGCTTAACTGCTCAGACTATCGTCTTCATCGCTATCGTAAGGGCCACTGATAATCAGCGCGACTTACAGCGGAGAAACGTTGCCCGCTGCTGGGCCTTTAGCGCCATTTTCAATGGTGAAGGAAACTTTCTGACCTTCATCAAGGGATTTGAAGCTGTCGCTCTGAATTGCAGAGAAATGTACGAATACATCTTTGCTGCCGTCGTCAGGAGTGATAAAACCAAAACCTTTATCAGCGTTAAACCATTTTACTAAACCAGTCATTTTATTAGACATAGATACTTCCTTAATTTTTTTGGGCCACTAAGCGCGGCGAGGATGGCCTGTTTTTAGAGAGTGACTTATTTGGCACTTAGGAGGAGGCTCATGAAGAAGAGTATCTATTGATAACACCTGAACTGAGGACTGCTTTACTAAACTGCTTTAATAAGGTCTGTATTCCAAACCGATGACGCTATTAAGACATAGAAAAATTTATTAAGCAAAGTTTTTATTTTTTATTATAACCACTTAAACACCCGGATGGCTGAATGGCTAATAACATGCGCAATTAAACGAAGCGGCGAAAGCGTGAAAAACACGGATATTTTTTTAAATATTCAACCCGGATGTCATGACCCGCAGAGGTACAAGATATTTTCCACGCTTCGCTCACTCTGACCGCCTTGCGCGGTGAAGGGCGAAATGCGGCTGGCAGGACGAACGTCATTGTTCAGACAGGCGTGATGGGTTTGACCTGTTGTAAAAACGTCATTCTTATTCAGTAACTTTTCTCACCTCGGTATCAGACGCTAACAAGGATGAACCATCCTTCGCGGTCAAAACCAGTGGCGGCACCGGTTTCCCCGTTTGCTTATCAATTAATACCGAATGCGGTTCGCCGGGCGCAAACAGGTGCGCTTCCCCCCACTGACGCAGGGCGACGACGAGGGGAAACAGACGTTCACCCTGGGGCGTCAGCACATATTCCTGATAGGCCGTGCCGTCCGAGGCATCCTGACGGTCAAGTATGCCCGCCTCAACCAGCTTATGTAGCCTGTCGGAAAGTATATTTTTTGCCATGCCCAGACTGCGCTGAAAATCACCAAAACGGCGCATCCCGTCAAATGCGTCACGCACGATGAGCAGTGACCAGCGATCGCCAATCAGATCCACGGATCGTGCGACAGGACAGTATGCGTTACTCATGGATTTGTGTGGCTTCATGGTGCCTCCGAACAGGAAAATCGACTGCGATGCATGGTTGCATTTTAAAACCACATGACCTAGCATTCAACTAGTTTTGATTTGAAACCACATTGCAGGAATCGTTACGCATGAAAGCACTGCTTGCTTCACCGTCATCTCAACGCGCCTCTCCGCCCTGCCCCAGCACAGTGTCACGCAGCCTGGTGTGGTTGTTTGCCCTCGCCAGCGGCTTAAGCGTGGCTAACGTCTATTTTGCTCAACCCTTGCTAGACGCGCTGGCGCGGGATTTTGCGCTGAGCCATGCGGCCGTTGGGGGCGTTATTGCCGCCACGCAAACAGGCTGCGCGATAGCGCTGCTTTTTTTGGTACCACTGGGCGATCGGGTGGATCGCCGCCGCTTGATGGCTATTCAGCTCCTGTTGTTGATAAGCGCCCTGATGGCAGTCGGAATGGCAACGTCTGCCCCTGCGCTGCTGGCAGGCATGGTTGCGATCGGCATGCTCGGCACCGCCATGACTCAGGGGCTTATCGCCTACGCGGCCAGTGCATCTGCGCCCCACGAACAGGGCCATGTGGTGGGCGCGGCACAGGGCGGTGTGTTCATAGGCCTGCTACTGGCAAGGGTGTTTGCCGGCGGGATCAGCGATCTTGCGGGCTGGCGCGGGGTCTATTTTAGCTCGGCCTTTTTAATGCTTCTCCTGGCGATCCCGCTCTGGCGAGGCCTCCCCGCGTTGCCCAGGGCATCAGAGGTACTGACTTACAAAGATCTGCTGATCTCCATGTTCACGCTACTGCGTGAAGAAAAGGTATTACAGATCAGAGGAGTGCTGGCGTTATTAATGTTCGCCGCGTTCAATATTTTCTGGAGCGCCCTGGTGCTGCCCTTGAGCGCGCCGCCGTTTAGCTTCTCGCATACGGTAATCGGCAGTTTTGGTCTGGTTGGGGCCATCGGTGCCTTAGCCGCCGCGCGGGCGGGAAGGTGGGCAGACCAGGGTCGAGCCCAAACCACCAGCGCGCTCGCCCTTGGGTTATTAATACTGGCGTGGTGGCCCCTGTCGCAAATGATGACCTCATTATGGGCGTTGCTCATCGGCATTGTGTTGCTCGACCTTGGCGGACAGGCGCTTCATGTTACCAATCAAAGCCTGATTTTTCGCACCCGCCCGGAAGCACACAGCCGCCTGGTTGGTCTCTACATGCTCTTTTATGCCGTCGGGAGCGGCGCAGGCGCTATCAGCACCACCGCGGTTTACGTGCGCTTCGGCTGGCAGGGCGTATGTCTCTTCGGTGCCCTGGTCAGCCTGGTCGCCCTGCTTTTCTGGTGGAAAACGCGGCGGCACATGCCATGACCGCGTAACCGGCTGTCGCTTTACGCCAGGCGTCCAGTAAATCCCTTCTATACTCACCTTATCCCCCACGATGGAGCACGCCATGGCCCTACCCGACTTTCACTCTTCTGAGCCTTACACCCTGGGAATTGAACTGGAATTGCAGGTGGTGAATCCGCCCGGCTTCGATCTCAGTCAGGATTCGTCGGCGCTTATCGCCGCGGTAAAAGACGACATCAAAGCCGGAGAAGTGAAACACGACATCACCGAAAGCATGCTCGAAATCGCCACGGGCGTCTGTAAAGACATCAGCCAGGCTGCGGCGCAGTTTTCAGCTATGCAGCAGGCGATCCTGCGGGCCGCTGGCGAGCATCATGTTCAGATTGCCGGGGGAGGAACGCATCCGTTTCAGAAATGGCAGCGCCAGGAAGTGTGTGACGACGAGCGCTATAACGTCACGCTGGAACGCTTTGGTTATCTGATTTTGCAGGCGACGGTTTTTGGTCAACACGTTCACGTAGGCTGTCGAAACGGTGACGACGCAATCTACCTGCTGCATGGTTTATCGCGCTTTGTGCCGCATTTTATCGCCCTGTCGGCCTCATCGCCCTATATGCAGGGCAGCGACACCAGGTTTTCCTCGTCACGCCTGAACATTTTCTCCGGCTTCCCTGACAACGGCAAAATGCCGTGGGTGAACAGCTGGCAGGAGTTTGAAGGGCTGTTTCGTCGCCTGAGCTACACCAGCATGATCGACAGTATCAAAGATGTGCACTGGGATATTCGCCCCAGCCCGCATTTTGGTACCGTTGAAGTGCGGGTCATGGATACCCCTCTGACGCTCGCCCACGCGATCAACATTGCCGGACTGATTCAGGCCACCGCCCACTGGCTGCTGACCGAACGCCCTTACAAACACCAGGAGCTGGATTATCTGCTGTATAAATTTAACCGTTTTCAGGCGTGTCGCTACGGGCTGGAAGGCATCCTGACCGACGTCCATACCGGCGAGCAGAAAACCATTGCTGAAGATCTTAAAGGGCTGCTGGAGCGCGTCGCACCGTCAGCGGAAAAGCTGGGCGGTGCGAGCGCGATTCAGGAAATTGCCCTGATGCTGAAACAGGGCAAAAGCGAGGCACAGCGGATGCGGGACTTCATAGCCGACGGCGGCTCGCTGATTTCGCTGGTGCAAAAACACTGTGAGCTTTGGGCGACTAATCCGTAAGCTTATGTCCCCACTCGCGCAGGCGCTGGAACAAGACATACAGCGCCGGAATGAAGACGATGCCCACCACGGTGGCGACCAGCATGCCGCTGAACACCGTGGTGCCAATGATGCGGCGGCTTTGGGCACCCGCGCCGGTCGCCAGCATCATGGGCAGCACGCCGATGATAAACGAGACCGCCGTCATCATCACCGCGCGAAAGCGGCGCGACGCGCCTTCCCGGGCGGCGTCAATAATCGCCATCCCCTCCATGCGCCGCGCGCGGGCAAACTCGACAATCAATATGGCATTCTTCGCCGCCAGCGCGATCAGCAGGACCAGTCCTATCTGCACATAGACATCGTTGGCGTAACCGGCAATCCAGAGCCAGACCAGCGCCCCACCAATGGCGAATAACACCGACAGCATTACGCTGGCAGGCAATGTCCAGCTTTCGTACTGGGCCACAAGAAACAGCCAGGCCATAACCACGGCCGCCAGAACAATCCAGACAGCCTGATTCCCGGTCTGTTGCTCCTGATAGGACATTCCACTCCAGGCATAGTCGTAACCCGCAGGCAGTTCATCGGCCAAAAGCTGGCCCATCACGGCCATGGCCGTGCTGCTGCTGACCCCGTCCGCTGCCGATCCGCTCACGGATACCGAGGGGAACTGGTTGTACTGTTGCAGGAATGGCGCGCCCACGGTTGGCGTGATGGTCACGAGGTTGCTCAGGCGCACCCGCTCACCGCTATTGCTGCGCACGAACAGCTCGCCGATCTGCTCCGCGCGCTCGCGCCACTGCATCTCATTTTGCATCACGACGTGATAAACGCGGTTATTGACGCTGAAATCCCCGGCGCGCGTGCCGCCAAAGGCCGTTTGCAGGCTGGCGAAGATCCGCGAGACCGGCACGCCGAGCCTGGCGGCACTCTCCCGATCGACCGTCAGCGTCAGCTGCGGCACGTTGCTGCTCCAGGTGGTGAAGACCCGGTTCAGTCGTGGATCCTGATTGGCTTTGGCGAGGATCTGCCGCGTGACCTGCTCAAGCTCCGCCGGACGTTGCCCCGCCTGCGCCTGAATACGCAAATCGAAGCCGGAGGCATTGCCCAGACCCGGCAGCGTCGGTGGGGCAAAAGTCATAATGGTGGCTTCCGGCAGCGCCAGAAGCTGGCGTTGCAGCGTGCCCATCACCTCGTCCAGAGGCTGACGCTCGCTCCAGTCTTTCAGCATGACGGAGATAAAGCCGCCGTTTGACGCGCTGGTGCCGTTGAGGAGATTAAATCCGGACACCTGAATCACATCTGCAACCGCTGGATGGCTGGCAATCACGGCACGGGCGGTCTCCATCACCGCTTCGGTGCGCTCCAGCGACGCCGCCTCCGGCAGCTGGACGCTGGCAAAGAAATAGCCCTGGTCTTCCTGCGGCAAAAAGCCTTTTGGCATCGACATGAAGCTGAACGCCACCACGGCTGCGGCACCCGCCGTCGCCAGCAGTGCCAGCCACGGACGCAGGTTAAATAGATTGACGACACGCGTATAAAGAGCGCGCGTGGCCTCAAGTCCCCGGTTAAAACCCCGGAAGATTGCCGCCGGGCGCGTTGTCCGTGGACGCAGCAGCATGGCGCACAAAGCCGGCGTCAGGGTGAGCGCGACAAGGCTTGAGAGCGTCACGGCGGTCGATAGCGTTACCGCAAACTGGCGGTACAGCTCTCCGACAATGCCCGGGATCAATGCCACCGGCACAAACACCGCCAGCAGCACCAGCGTGGTGGCGATCACCGGCCCGGCAATCTGGCGTAACGCCAGCGCGGTTGCCGCAGTGCGGCTCTGTCCTTCCGCCATCAACGTTTCGACATTCTCCACCACCACAATCGCGTCATCCACCACCATGGTTAACGCCAGAATGATGGCAAACAGGCTGAGGGTATTGGCGGAGTAACCCAGCGTATAAAGCACCGCAAACGTACCGATCAATGACACGGGGATCGCCAGGGCGACAATCAGCGTGGCGCGCCAGCTTTGCAAAAACAGCGAAACGACCACCACCACGGCCAGCAAGGTGAGCGCCAGCGAGAGACCAATCTCCTTAATGGTGGCGGCAACGAACTCGGTGGTATCAAACTTCACTTCATAGCTGAGATCGTCCGGAAACCGGGTCGAGAGTCGTTCAAGTTCGCCCCGCACCGCGTCGGCAACGCGCAGTGCGTTGGCCGACGGCGTGGGATAGACGCCCAGATACGCCGAATCCAGCCCGTTCAACTGCGCACCTGAACTGTAACTGCGCGAGCCAAGCACAATGTTGGCGACATCACTCAGGCGCACCAGTTGTCCCATTTCCCCGGCACGAATAATGATATTGCCGAAGTCTCTGGCCTGGTTAAGCCGCCCCAGCCCGTTAATGGTCAGCGTCTGCTGCTGGCCGTTAAATACCGGCGGCGTGCCCACCTGGCCCGCTGCGCCCTGCACATTCTGCTCGCGCAACGCCTGCGAGATATCCTCAGTGGTCACGTTAAGCGCGTTCATCCGATCCGGACGCAGCCAGATGCGCATGCTGTAGTCACGGGCGCCAAACATCTGCACCTGTCCCACGCCCGGCAGGCGCGCTAACGCCTCCAGCACCTGCGTGCTGGCGTAGTTACTGACAAACAAGGGCGCGAGCGTCCCCTGTGGTGAGTAAAGACTTACCCCCATCATCAGGTTGGTGGCGCGCTTACGCACCTGTACGCCGTTTTGCTGCGCTTCGGCAGGCAGTTGTGCCACCACCTGCGCCACGCGGTTTTGCACGTCGATGGCCGCCAGATCCGCATCGGTGCCTGCCGCAAAGGTGATATTCAGGCTGTAGGTGCCTTCATCCGAGCTGGTGGACTCCATATACAGCATGTGATCCACGCCGTTGAGCTGGGTTTCCAGCGGGGTGGCAATCGCTTCCGCTACGTCTGCCGAGCTGGCGCCGGGCCAGCTGGCGGAGACATTCACGACCGGTGGCGTGATCTGCGGATACTGCTCTACGGGAATGATTCTCAGCGCAATCGCGCCAAGCAATGCAATCACCAGCGCGATCACCATGGCGAACCGCGGGCGTTTGATGAAAAACGTCAGCATGGTGGCTCCTTAATTCAGTATCTGGACGTCAGCACCCGGCTGAATGCGCTGTGCGCCGTCAGTGATCGCTCGCTCACCGGATGTCACACCGGCGGCAATCTGGAACTGCTGCCCCATCTGCCCGGCAATCGTTAGCGGACGTTTTTCCGCTTTGCCTTCGGCGTTAATGACCCAGGCAAAGAAGCCGTCGCTATTTTGCTGGACCGCCGCTGCAGGGAGCGTCAGCATCGGCTGGGCGCTTGCCGGACGCAGATAGACATTCACGTTCCCGCCGGGCAGCAACTGATGCCCTGGATTCGCAAATTCTGCACGCAGCATGACGCTGGCGGTGCGCGGATCAATACGATTATCCACCGACGTCAGTTCACCGCTGATACGCTGGCCGTTGTTGTCGATCAGCGCCTGCCAGGCCTGCTTCATGGCGTGGATATCCGCATGTTGTCCGGCTTTCGCGGCAAACGCGCTCTCTTCCAGCGCAAAAGCGATGCGGACAGGATCAAGCTGTACCACCTCCACCAGCACGCCGCTTGAGGGGTTAACCAGACTGCCAGCGTGGTACTGACTGTGCCCCACGCGCCCGTCAATCGGCGACGTGATTCGGGTGTAGGCCAGCGTCACGTTACGCGTTTCGAGGCGGGCTTTTGCCTGCTCCAGCGCGGCGCTGGCGACATCCCGCTGCATGCGTGCGTTATCCACATCGTGGCGGCTGATGGCGTTGCTGCTGCCCAGGCTTTCGAACCGCGAAAGCTGCTGCTGCGCCTGACGCAAGGTGGCCTGAGCGCTCTTGACCTCGGCCTGCGCCAGCCTTAAGGCCGCGCGCGGTTCGGCATCGTCCAGTTCAAACAGTACGTCACCTTTTTTTACGTATTGACCGTCGCGAAAATGAACACGGGTAATCACGCCTTCGGTACGGGCCCGCAGTGCAACGATATGGATAGCTTCGATGCGCCCCGGAATCTGGCGTTCAGCGGCGTGAGCGGTTTGCTCGACGGTCGCCACACGGACAGGGATGGCTGCGGCGAAGACAGGTTGCAACGTAGAAGCCAGGAGCAGGAACAGAAGTGGGAATTTCATGGGGAGTCCCTCTGAGTTTGCCGCTCACCCTGGCCCTCTCCCAAAGAGAGAGGGCGGAGAGTTATCCCTGTAAAGGGGTTAGGGTGAGGGCAAAAAGTTATGCAGCGTGACGGAACCTGCGGGTCAGGCGCTTCTCGATTTCGACGATGAAGAACATCACACCCGCAACGGCCAGCGTAACGAACCAGTAGCGCAGCGGCAGGGCTTCGGTGCCAAACAGCATCTGCATAAATGGCAGGTAGATAATGGCGGCCTGGAGCAGGAACAGCACGCCCGTGACCAGCCAGATACCTTTGTTCGCCAGCAGTCCGCGGTTCAGTGAGAACCCGTTGCTGTTGCGGCAGTTAATCATGTAGACCCACTGTGCACAGACCAGCATCTGCAGAAGCACGGTGCGAATAAATTCGGCACTGTGGCCGCGCGGTGCGAGCCAGGCTTCCAGCGCGAAAGCGGCAATCGCAATCATGGTGCCGACGAACGCGACGCGCCACACGGCGTAGGCGTCCATCACGTGCTGCCCGGTCTGACGTGGCGGACGCTTCATGATGTTGCGCTCGGCCGCTTCAAAGGCCAGGCCGAAGGAGAGCGTGGCGGACGTCGCCATGTTCATCCACAAAATCAGCACCGGCGTCAGCGGAATAATGTTCCCCGCCAACAGCGCGATAACAATCAACAGCCCCTGTGCCAGGTTGGTTGGCATGATAAACAGGATGGTCTTCTTGAGGTTATCGTAAACGCGACGCCCCTCTTTCACTGCACCGGCGATGGTGGCAAAGTTGTCGTCCGTCAGGACCATATCCGCCGCCTCTTTGGTCACCTCGGTACCTTTAATACCCATTGCGATGCCGACGTCAGCCTGACGCAGCGCGGGCGCGTCGTTCACGCCATCGCCGGTCATCCCGACAATCTCACCTTTGTTCTGCAGGGCTTTGACCAGGCGCAGCTTATGCTCCGGGCTGGTGCGGGCAAAAATGTCATATTTCACCGCGGCTTCTGCAAGCTGTGCGTCATCCATCTTTTCCAGATCGTAGCCGGTGACCGCCTGCTCGCTGTTGGTAATGCCCAGCATCTGGCCGATGCTCATGGCGGTTTGCGGGTGGTCACCGGTGATCATCTTCACGCGGATCCCCGCCTGCTGACAGGCATGGATGGCGTCGATGGCTTCCGGACGCGGCGGATCCATCATCCCGGCAATACCGAGGAAGATCAGCCCCTGGCTCAGGTCATCGTGGGTAAGGGTCTTCTCGCCATTCGCCGGTTTGAACGCCGCAGCGACCATGCGCAAGCCCTGACGCGCATAGCGCTCCATTTCCGTTTCCCACAAGGTGCGGTCGAAGGGTTGCGTACCATTGCGGGTCTGCTGCTGCTCGCAGAGGGCGAAAAGAACGTCCGGCGCGCCGGTAATCAGAATCTGCTCCTCGCCACCAATGCGGTAGTGCGTACTCATGTATTTGTACTGCGAGTCAAACGGGATCTTATTTAAAAGCGTGGTGTCGACCGGTGCCAGATGCGCTTTCGCCGCCAGCACCTTCAGCGCGCCTTCGGTTGGCCCACCGGTGATCCCCCACAGGCCGCGCTCATCCTGGACCATCTGGCTGTCATTACACAGGTCGATGGTGCGCAGATACTGCTCAAGCACGGTGCCTGGCTGAATTTGCACCGGCTCGTTACTGCCTTCCAGATAGATATCGCCCACCGGCTCGTAGCTATTCCCTTCTACGCGGTAGCAGCAATCGGCGGTAATGATCGCTTTTGCGGTCATCTCATTCATGGTCAGGGTGCCGGTTTTGTCCGAGCAGACCACGGTCATGGCGCCCAGGGTTTCGACCGTCGGCAGCTTGCGGATAATGGCTTTTTTCTGCGCCATCGCCTGAACGCCCAGCGACAGGATGATAGAGATAATGGCTGGCAGACCTTCCGGTACCGAGGCAACGGCCAGGCTAATCAGAGAGAGCAGTAGCTCGCCCATGGGGATTTCACGGAAGACCAGGCTGAAGACAAACAGCGCCGCCATCATCGCCAGAATAATGGCGAAGATCGCTTTACCCAGCTTGTCCATCTGCACCAGCAACGGCGTACGATGCTTTTCGATCCCTGCCATCATCTGATTAATGTGGCCCAGTTCGGTTTTCTCGCCGGTCGCGATGACGACCCCGATACCGCCGCCCGCACTTACCGTGGTGCCGGAAAATACCATATTTGTCCGATCGCCCAGCGATAATTCCCCCGTTAAGGGAAGAATATGTTTATCCACCACCGTCGATTCGCCGGTCAGAATGGCTTCTTCCACGCGTAAATTATGCGCTTCAATGAGTCGCATATCGGCAGGAATACGATCGCCCGCACGCAGAATAATAATATCGCCCGGTACGATTTCCGTAGTAGGCAACGTTTCATGCGTGCCATTTCGAATGACAACGGCATCGCTGGAAAGCATATTACGGATGCTTTTCAGTGATTTTTCGGCATTGCTTTCCTGAATATGGCCGATTAATGCATTGATAACCGCCACGCCGAGAATGACCAGCGTGTCGACCCAATGTCCCATTACTGCTGTTAATACAGCAGCAGCAAGAAGAACATAAATCAATACATCATTAAAATGGGCAAGAAAACGCAGCCAGGCCGGTTTCCCTTTTTTTTCTGGCAACGCATTCGGACCATGCTCTTGCAACCGAGCCTGCGCTTCGGTGCGGTCCAGGCCCTGCGACTGGCTTTGCATTGCCGCCAGCACCTGCTCGGGTGTCTGCTGCCAGAACGTATTCTGCGACGTTATTTTTTTAGTCATTTATTTATTTCCTTCAATATCCGGTGGACGGCAGCCTGAATTCCTTTCTGGCTCTAATATTTTCATTTTTGGGCTTGCGGGAAGAAATAATCTGCCGCACTATATTTACCAGGTTATTTTCATAATTTGCCACAACCTGCTTGATACGTTGATTCTTACAAAATGTTTCTAAACGAAAACTAAACGAGGGAATAGCATGTTTGGTATTTATCGCGCGCCACGCCTGGTTTTATACATAGTTGTTGCCATTGTTATTGCAACGTTAATTGGATTGAGCACCTACACGTTTGTAAAATTATTTGCCGGATAATGACAATAATTGACACAACGAAAGACTCATTTAATTATGCGGGGATTTTTGAGTTTATTTAGCCAGAAATAATGTTTTTTGTGCAGGGTGGAGGGAAATGAGGGTTTATTTTCCGGATATTGCTTTACGTTTCGATATGCCGGACAATAACTTTTTTAACTGACGATTAACATTAATATGAAACACCCGTTAGAGTCGCTGTTAACGGCGGGCGGTATCCTGCTGATGGCCCTGATCTCCTGTCTGTTGCTCCCGGCGCCTTCCCTTGGCCTGGTGGTGGCACAAAAGCTGGTGACGACCTTTCACCTGATGGACCTTAACCAGCTTTATACCATCCTGTTCTGTTTGTGGTTTGTTATGCTCGGCGCCATTGAATTCTTTGTTTTGCGTTTCATCTGGCGCCGTTGGTTCTCACTGGCCTCTTAGCCCGGCGAAGTCGCGCATGCCATGGATCAGCGCTTCGCACCAGGCTGCATAGTCATGCCCGCTGGAAGAGGAGTGGAAGCTGACGCGATAGCCTTTCTCCCGCAAGACCTGCTCGAACGCCTTTGTGGTGGGATAGTTCCCGCCACCCGGACCGGACGTTTCAAAGGTTCCGGCCTGCAGCCAGAAACGCACCGGATAAAGCGGGGATTGCTGATACTGACGCGTTAACCAGCCAGACGGCTCGCCTTTGGGCGCCCACCAGTAAGATCCTGAAAGACTGAGCACGTTTCCAAACAGACGCGGGTAGCGTAGCGCCACCCATGACGAGGCGATTCCACCGTAGCTGGACCCCGCCAGCACCGTCTTTTGCCGCTGCAGGGCAACCCCCTGCCCGCGCAGCCACGGCACCAGTTCGTGCGCCATAAAGTCGGCAAAGTGTGGATTCGGCGGCAGCTCTTTAGCGCGACGAGGATGATCGAGGCTGTCGATAAACACCAGGTTGACCGGCGGAAGATGATGCCGTGAAACCAGCCCATCCAGCACGTTGGCAAAATGGTACTGGTCCTGATAAACCTGCCCGTCAAAGAGCAGTAACGTCCAGCGCGCTGGCTGTACACCGCGCGGTTTATAGATCAGGACGTCACGGGTGTTGCCAAGGATTTTACTGGTCAGCCTCTGCCGGGATAACGTGCCGTGTGCCAGCGGCTGCGCGGTGGCCTGCACGGAGCAATAGCGTGCCGGGCTAAGATCGAGCAGCGAAAAACGGCTCCAGCGATCGGCTTTTCGATCGCCAAACGTATGGGGATTGAGCGGATCGGCCTGCGCGCTCACCAGAATGGCGCGACGCTGATCGAGCGGGCTGCCTTCTACACGCGGCACGTCCGGGGCAAGTTTGTACTGCATCAGCGTATCGGCAGGGACAACGTAGCTGCGAAACCAGACATCGCTCTTGCCCAGGCGAAACAACGGCTGGTGATCGCCATTGGGTGAACCAAACAGATAGACGTTGTCACGCGCCCCGCGCCATAAAAAGGTGACGCGCTTATGGTCGGCATCGACAGGCTCCACCATCGGCGTTCCCTGTTGAATCTGCATCTGCCAGAACGCCTCAGTCCCTTCGCCGGCGGCGACCTTTTTAGCCAGCGCCTGCAGCGTGGGGCTTTCAGGCGCCAGCGTCTGCGTGCGGGGTAAAGGTGAGGTTTCTTTCATGCGCCACTGAAATTGCCACGGTGTACCCGCTTCACCGTGCAGTACCAGCGAGGAGTGTTGCTTCACCGGCAGGGCAAACAACAGCGAGTGTTCGCCGTCCGCAGGGCCGTTCTCAATCAGGGTGCGTATGCGACGATTTTGCACATCCAGCAGGCGGGCATCCTTTACGCCCTTCAAGGTGGCAGAAACATAATTTTGCCCCATCGCAGGGAGCACGAAACAGACCTCCCCGCTGGCATCGAATTTGCCCTGCTGTTCCCCCTGAAAGGAGGGCTGCTCGCAGGTTGCTGCCAGCGCCGGAAGCGCGCTTATCCCTAACAGCAAACCACTCCATGCTTTTTTCATTACCGCATATTCCCCGACGAAATTTGCGACCAACGCTAATGCAAATGGTAATGATTTGCAATACACATAAAGTTCGGTATACCGACCCTGAAGGCGTCCATAAAAAAAGTCGGGGAGCGATGACGCCCTTCCCGACCTTAAGATACTGCTTTGCGTGCCATTAATGTGTCTGGCTGTGGTTCTCTTTACGATAGGCGCCGGGCGGCTGATGGAAGGTCCGTGTGAAGATACGCGTAAAGGTCTGCTGGGAATCAAAGCCATAGCGCAGGCAAATGTCGTATACGCGCGCGTCCGATTCACGCAGATCGCGCGCCGCCAGCAGAAGCTTGCGTTCACGTATATAACGCCCCAGACTTTCGCCTTTGTACTGCATAAAGAGCCGTTGCAGATGCCACTTTGAGTAACCGGCGTGCCGGGCAATCTCATCAATGCGTAATGGCTGATGCAGGTTGTCATCGATCCACTCGACAATGGTGTCGATGACCTGAGCGGAAATGGTCATGGTGCTCTCCCCCTCTGATTCTCGATTCATCATTATTTCCACCAATCACGAAACTGTTGTGATACGTCGTTAACGTGCACCGGTTCGCCCAGTTCAGGCGTCAACAGGCGATAATTTTGCGCTTTGCTGGCTTTTGCCAGCTGAATAAGCGGGTCGTTCCAGGTGTGTTTTGCCAGCACGAAGCGACCGTTATGACCGGGCACGACGGCTCTGGCATTCAGATCCGCCGACGCCTGCGCTGTCTCTTCTGGCAACATGTGAATGTACTTCCAGTCCTGGTCATACTGGCCGTTTTCCATGATGGCGAGGTCCACATCGCCAAACTGCTCTCCAATTGCCTTAAAATGTGGGCCGTACCCGGAGTCGCCGCTGTAGTAAATTTTTTGATCCGCCGTCACGAACATAAAGCTGGCCCACAGAGTCTGGTCACGCTTAATCCCGCGCCCCGAGAAGTGACGAGCCGGGAGCACGTGTACCGTCAGGCCATCGCTGATACGCACCGACTGATTCCAGTCGCGCTCGTCAATAATGGCAGCATCCATTCCCCAGTAACGCAGATGCGAACCGACACCCAGCGGCGTCACCACGCGCTTAACCTTAGGCAGTAAGGCCTTGATGGTGGCGTAATCCAGATGATCGTAATGATCGTGGGAGATAATCAGCAGGTCGATATCCGGCATGCTTTCTGCACTCCACGGGTAGTCCCCGTCGAAGGCTTTATTGAGGAACGAGAACGGCGCGGCGTAGTTGCCCAGCACCGGGTCGATCAAAATGCGTTTCCCCGCCAGCTGAAGATACCAGGAGGAGTGCCCCAGCCAGACTAAGGTATCCTCATCCAGCGGCAGACGGGCCAGATCGGTCGGGATCAATGGCAGAGGCTGTGCCGGGCGGGCGTTCTCGGTTTTTTTGGTCAAGAAATCCCACATCGCCACCAGCATATTCTTATCGCCGTTATAGCCTGGCGTAGGAAGCGTGTTATGAAACTTCCCGTCGCGATAATGGGGAGAGGCTTCCACTTCCGTAAGCTGCGCGCCTTGCGGCGGCTGACCAAATCCGGCATTCAGTACAAAAGGTAAACTCGCCGCTGAAGCAATAATCATGACAAACACCACGCAGATGAATTGAGGCTTTTTCATTTCCTGACCCGCCAACGCGCCCCATCCAGTGATTTGCGCGGGTGACACTTGAATATGAGTGAGTAAGCACTCATTATAGATACGATGAATATATCGTCAAGATGTTTTCGATCTTTGACATTCCGCGTTGCAGCGGTATGACACGCATGATTCAATATGTTTTTTTCGTCAAGATGCATCAACTTCTTCAGCCTTCACCGGCTATAGAAGGACGTACAAGGGGGATTTTGAGTGGCTCGTCCAAAAAGTGAAGATAAAAAACTGGCGTTACTGGAGGCAGCAACCGCTGCATTTGCGCAATCAGGTATTGCTGCCTCCACGGCGTTGATTGCCCGTAATGCGGGCGTCGCCGAAGGAACGCTGTTTCGCTACTTTGCGACCAAAGACGATCTGCTTAATGCCCTCTATTTGCACCTGAAACAGGATCTTTGCCAGAACATGCGGGCAAACCTCGATCGCTCTATTACGCTGCCTAAAGAACATACCCGCAATATCTGGAACAGCTATGTTGACTGGGGCATTCTTAACCCTGTTGCCCATGGCGCGATCCGCCAGCTCGGCGTGAGCGAGAAAATTTCCAAAGAGACCGAACAGGCCGTCCACAATATGTTCCCGGAGCTGAACGAACTGTGCCGTCGTGCAGTGCGCCCGATCTTTATGTCCGACGAGTTTAAGACCTTTGGCGATGCGATGTTCTTATCGCTGGCTGAAACAACCATGGAATTTGCCACGCGCGACCCGGCCCGCGCCGTCGATTTTAAAGCGCTGGGATTTGAAGCCATGTGGCGTGCCCTCGCCATCGAGGATATCAATGGACAGTAAATCACTACAGGAACACGCAAAACGCGTGGCGCTTGCGTTGCCGTTTACCGAACACTGCTGGCCGTTTGGGCCAGAGTTTGATGTCTTTAAAGTCGGCGGAAAGATTTTCATGTTAGCCGCCGTCGCGCACGGGCGATTGCACGTCAGCCTGAAATCCGATCCTGAAAAATCTTTATTAAATCAACAAATCTATCGCGGGATCGAACCGGGCTACCATCTGAATAAAAAACACTGGATCTCCCTCTATGGCACCGATGACATGACACCGGAACTGGTCGCCGATCTGATTAACGACTCGTGGAACCTGGTTGTGGATAAGCTGCCGAAAAAAGATCAGAAGCGCATCCGTCCAGCCTGATTGTTCGGCTAAGACGAACAGTTTAAGCGCTCGAATTGCACTTATCTTTTCCCGTTGACCCTTGTAATCTGCTTTTCTTTCGCGCCCCCACGGGCGTATTTCCCAGGAGTTGTTATGGATATTATTTCTGTCGCGCAGAAACGCCACTCTGCGAAGGCGTTCGACACCAGCAAAAAACTGACCGCTGAAGAAGCGCAAAACATCAAAACCCTGCTGCAATTCAGCCCGTCCAGCACTAACTCGCAACCCTGGCACTTTATCGTCGCCAGCACTGAGGAAGGCAAAGCACGCGTCGCAAAATCCGCCGCGGGCACCTTTGTATTCAACGAACGTAAGATGCTGGACGCCTCGCACGTAGTGGTCTTCTGTGCCAAAACGGCCATGGATGACGCCTGGCTTGAGCGCGTGGTGGATCAGGAAGACGCCGACGGTCGCTTCAACACCCCAGAAGCAAAAGCGGCGAATCATAAAGGTCGCTGCTATTTCGCCGATATGCACCGCGTGGATCTGAAAGATGACGATCAGTGGATGGCAAAACAGGTTTACCTGAATGTGGGTAATTTCCTGCTGGGCGTGGCCGCGATGGGTCTGGATGCCGTGCCGATTGAAGGCTTCGATGCCGCTATTCTCGATGAAGAGTTTGGTCTGAAAGAGAAAGGCTTCACCAGCCTGGTCGTGGTCCCGGTTGGGCATCACAGCGTGGAAGATTTCAACGCCACGCTGCCAAAATCTCGCCTGCCGCTGAGCACCATTGTCACCGAGTGCTAAGCTAAACGGGCCGCGCAGTTCGGCCCGTCAACTTTTGCTGATAACCAGCCTGCGATGCGGATGGATATCGCGATCGTGTCCCCATGCAAAGGCTATCCATCGCTCTTCCAGCTCAGCATAAGAGCTGACGGGCGTAAGTTCCCATGCTTCTTCGACCGTCCCGTCTGCCACGCTAATCTGATAGTTCATGGAAAATGCCCAGTCGATCATTCTTAGCCAAAAACGCTGTCCATCTCCGGTCTGCTCACTGTCAGACACAACGATGTCATATTTACTGAGTAACCACTGGAAAAAGCACTGAGGAAACCCATGAATGACACGCTGATGCAGCATACGTGGCGTACGCCAGACCATCACCTGCGTCGCCGCACTGCGCGGAAAAGTAATCTCTCTATGAAATTCGAGCTTTACAGCATACGCCGTGTAGGGCTGACCATCATCCGTGGTGACGATGCGATATTCGTCGTTAAAACGTGATTTCAGAAGGCGGTATCCCACTGGCAGGACAAAACCCGGTAAGGTGAACTCTTCCGTACCACGCGCCAAAAACGCAGCAGTATGCTCAACGTTTCGGGAAATAAGCCCTAATTTCTGGCTAAAATCAGCGGAATCGATCATCAGTGGGGCCATCAGTGGTTACTCATCGCGCAAGTATAGTCCAGTTTAGTTCCCATCTAAATGGCAGAGATTCAGTGGGTTGTTTTCATTCCGGACATACCTTACACCTTATATTCAGCCTGGACCGATCCCGCTGTTTATCCCTGAAAGCCCCTCGCAAAAATCTACCTGTCCGCCCTGCCGGCATGCCAGATCCGCTCCGCATACCGCCCAATCACCGCCAGCGACGCCGCCAGAATCAGGAAGAACACCACCTTGTTCATGGCGTCCCAGAAGTATTCGAAGTAGCGGGTATAGAGGTTAATGGCCAGGAACGTCAGACCAAATCCACGCAGCATGCCATCGTCGGTTTTCAGACTGATGTAAATACAGAGCACCGCCGCCACCGCAAACAGCAGCGCCCACGGCAGGAGCGAGGCCTGAGTGACGCTGTACCAGTTATCGATATCATAATTACCCACTATCGACATGATCCACAGGGCGATAAAGAGATACGTCAGCCCCATCGCTTTACTGATGGTATAGAGATGCCTTGCCAGCAACAGACTGCGCAGTCCCCAGCACAGGGCCAGCAGCGCGCCGCCGAAAAAGAGAAAGCGCACCGGATAGTTCATCCCCAGCCAGTAGGCACCCCAGCCGGATACATAGCCGGTCTCGGCGCCAAACCAGTTGCCAAGCGAGAGCAAGAAGAACAACCACACCAGCCCGGAGCGGCCAAAGTACCCCACCAGCCCGTAAATCGCACAGCCCGCCAGAAACAGCGGCGCAATATGACCACTGCCGTTATCCAGCCGTTCACCCAGCTGCCACAGTGCGATTGCGGTAAACAAGACCCCAAGGAAAAGAATCGCTTCGGTACTATAGTGCCACTGTCTCTCCCGCCGCTGGCGGCTGAATCCCCACAGGTAAAACAGCACGGCGAGCAGCGCGGGCAGCCCGATGCGGGCAAGGGAGGAAAACGCGAAGAATTCGATAATGCGCGCCATCAGTTCGCTGTCCGAGAACAGGCTGCCGATGGCGATGATGACGCAGGCAATCGCCGTCCAGAAGGCGTAGCGGCTCAGCCGCTGCCAGTCCATGGTCACGCGGTGAAGCGTACCCGCCAGCCGCTGATGCTCGTCAGCGGTTAAGGTGCCTTCCTGTTGCCACTCGTTGAGCGCGCGGCGTAAAAGCCGCTCCTCTTTGCCGGTCACCTTCATCTTGCCTGCTCCGTCAGCCATTCCATTGCTCTCTCCCCGGCGTCATCCACTGGCAGGTACACCAGCAGCCGGGAACCGTTTCGTGGAGCAGAGTACCAGTACATCTGCTGCAGGGTAAATTCCCCCAGCTCAGGATGGGTAAACAGCTTGAGCTGGTTTTCCACACCGCGCACATCGTTGCGCTGGTGCCACAGGGTTTTAAACTCATCGGACACAGCAAAAAAGCGGGCCAGTTTGGCTTCCCACAGCGGGTCGCCCCGATGCTCAGCCATCGCCGCCCTGAAATAGGAGACAAAAACGGGCAGCACATCGTCTCGTCGGCCAAGGCGGGCGCGCCATGCCGGGTGGGTGAGGAACAGATAAATACAGTTGCGGTCTTCCGGGGGGATCGCATTGAAATCGACGCCCATCAGATGACCAAAGCTGTCGTTCCACGCCACGATGTCAAAATTGGGTTTCTGAATGCTGGCCGGTTTCGGCATCAGCGTATCAAGCAGGCGGCGCGTGCCTTCGCTGATGCCTTCACAGCAGGTGGCCTGCGGCGCTTCACCCGGCGGTAGCCCGGCCAGCACAAAAAGATGGCGCGCTTCGGTCGGGGTACACTGCAGCGCTTTTGCCACGGCGGCCATCACCGCGCTGGACGGGTTGACGTCCCTGCCCTGCTCAAGCCAGGTGTACCAGGTGACTCCAACGTCTGCCAGCAGGGCGACCTCTTCACGGCGCAGCCCGGGCGTGCGACGTCGACCGCTGCGCGGCAGGCCGAGCCGCTGGGGATCGAGGCTTTCGCGTCGGGCGCGTAAGAACGCACCAAGTTGTTTTCGGGTGTCATCCTTGAGCGAGACGACGGGTTCCGACATGAGCGCCATAATTCCCCCTGCATGGTAGTGCCAGTACCAGTATAAGCAAGAACTGGTACCCGTTTATCAGATGGTTGATGCTACGACCATCTGCTGAATGACGCAATGGAGTAACCATGAATACGTCAGTTGTTTCACCGGGCCGCGCAGGCCTGATATTGCTCTTAACCGGCCAGATGCTGCCGCTGATTGATACCTCAATCACCAACGTGGCGCTGGACTCCATCACCCACTCTTTACAGGCCACCGCCACCGAACTGGAGCTGATTGTCGCGCTCTACGGCGTGGCTTTTGCCGTCTGCCTGGCGCTCGGCAGCAAGCTTGGCGATAACCTGGGTCGGCGTCGCTTATTTATGACCGGCGTGGCGATTTTTGGTCTTGCCTCGCTGCTGTGCGGGTTGGCAGGAAGCGTTGAACAGCTGCTGGCCGCGCGCATTGTTCAGGGCGCAGGCGCGGCGCTGATCATGCCGCAAATCCTGGCCACACTGCATGTCACCCTCAAAGGGACAGCCCATGCAAAAGCCATTAGCCTGTTCGGCGGCATCGGCGGCATCGCGTTTATCGTCGGTCAGATGGGCGGCGGCTGGCTGGTCTCGGCGGATATTGCCGGGCTGGGCTGGCGTAACGCCTTCTTTATCAATGTGCCGATCTGCCTCGTCGTGCTGGCGCTGAGTCAACGCTATGTGCCGGAAACCCGCCGGGATACGCCGTCCCGCATCGACTGGCAGGGCACCGCGCTGCTGGCAGTTATCCTCTGCTGCCTGCTCTTCCCGATGGCGCTTGGCCCGCAGTGGCACTGGTCATGGCCGCTGAAAGTCGCGCTGTTCGCCATTATTCCTCTGGGCTATTTGATGGTGCTGAATGCACGTAAAAAAGAGCGCGAGGATGCGCATCCACTGATCCCGCCCCGTCTGCTGCAGCTGCGCAGTATTCGTTTTGGCGTGTTGATTGCGCTCCTCTTTTTCAGCGTCTGGTCCGGGTTTATGTTCTGCATGGCGCTCACCATGCAGACGGGTCTGGGGATGGCGCCGTGGCAGTCTGGCAACAGTTTTATCGCGCTCGGGGTGACCTATTTTATCTCCGCGTGGTTTGCCCCTCGCCTGATTGCCCGTTACAGCACCAGCACAATCCTGCTAACCGGTCTGGCCATTCAAATTATCGGCCTGCTGGCGCTCATCGCCACCTTCCGGGTCTGGGGCATGAGCAACACCGCGCTGACGCTGGCGCCCGCAACAGGGCTGGTCGGCTATGGACAGGCGCTGATTGTGAACAGCTTTTATCGCATCGGGATGCGCGATATTCAGCCTGATGATGCAGGCGCGGCCAGCGCCATTTTAAGCACCCTTCAGCAAGCGGCGCTGGGGCTGGGCCCGGCTATCTTCGGGGCGATTTTGCTGCACGCCCTGCAAACCCATCACGGAGAGTATACCCGGGCGATCACCCTCTTTCTCGGTGTCGAAACCGCCATGATGATCGTGCTGGCGCTGGCCACGGTACGGATGCGCCATCGTCTGTGCTTGCCGGTCGTGAAAAGCTGTCAGCTGGCGAAGTAAAGCGTCGAATTTGCATAATAGATCCGCAGCCGTCATCATGAGGCTGCATCAATACAGGAGACGTTATGCAGGAATTAATTGCTCAGGTTGAAGAGTTAGGGATTGAAATTAATCACACCACCTCGTTAGTGATTATCTTTGGTATTATTTTTCTGACTGCCCTTGTCGTACATTTTATTTTGCACAAAGTCGTGTTGCGGATCTTTGAAAAGCGTGCACGTGCCAGCAGTCATTTATGGCTGCAAATCATCACTGAAAATAAATTATTTCACCGTCTGGCCTTTACCCTCCAGGGGATTATCGTCAACGTTCAGGCGGCATTATGGCTTCAGAAGGGCAGCGAAGCGGCGGAGTTACTGACCACCTGCGCAAAACTGTGGGTCATGGTTTACGCCCTGCTCTCCTTTTTCTCGTTACTGGATGTGATATTCAATCTGACGCAGAAAATGGCTACCGCCTCTCAGCTTCCGCTCAAGGGAATATTTCAGGGCATTAAGCTGGTGAGCGCTATCCTGGTCGGGATTTTGATTATCTCCCTGTTGATTGGGCAGTCTCCGGCGATTTTGATTAGCGGTCTGGGCGCCATGGCAGCGGTGTTAATGCTGGTGTTCAAAGACCCGATACTCGGTTTAGTGGCCGGTATTCAGCTTTCCGCCAACGATATGCTCAAGCTGGGCGACTGGCTGGAGATGCCGAAATACGGCGCCAACGGCACGGTAACGGATATCGGGCTGACCACCGTCAAGGTGCGCAACTTTGACAATACCATCACCACGATCCCCACGTGGGCGCTGGTATCCGATGCGTTTATCAACTGGAGCGGCATGTCCACTTCCGGCGGGCGTCGTATAAAGCGCAGCCTGAATATAGATACCACCAGCATTCATTTTCTGAACGAGCAGGAACAGCAGCATCTGATTCAGGCAAAGCTGCTAAAACCCTATATGTCTGCACGCCATGACGAAATTACGCTGTGGAATCAGGAAAATGGTGAAGGCGAGTCGGTGCTGAACAGGCGTAAGATGACCAATATTGGCACCTTCCGCGCGTATCTGAACGAATATCTGCGCAATCACCCACGCATCCGTAAAGATATGACGCTGATGGTGCGTCAGTTAGCGCCAGAGGCTCACGGATTACCGATCGAAATTTACGCGTTTACCAATACGGTGGTCTGGGCGGAATATGAGGCGATTCAGGCCGATATCTTCGATCATATTTTCGCGGTGGTGGATGAATTTGGTCTGCGCATTCATCAGTCTCCGACCGGAAACGATATCCGCTCGCTGTCGGACGCCTTCGCAAAATAAACGTCAGGTGCTGGCGCGGGAAACATAGCGCCAGTCCATCATCACTCTTTCCGTTGGCGCATCGGGGTTATCGATTTTATTCAGCAGTAAATCGACCGCCTTGCGCCCAATTTCCCGCGACGGCTGCTGGATGGTGGTCAGGGCGATCATCTCTGACAACTCTGTTCCATCAAAACCCACCACGGCAATATCCTGCGGAACCCTGAGCCCGGCCTGTTCAATAGCGCGCATCGCGCCTGCCGCCAGCGTATCCGAAACCGCGAAGACCGCATCAGGTGGGTCCTCTGCCAGTAATTTCTGCATGGCTTTCATCCCGGCGCTGGAGCTGAGTTCGCTGGCATACTCCACCCTTTGATAGTCCAGCTCCCGCAGATGCAGCACGCTTTTGTAGCCACGTTCGCGAAGTCGTGCATATTTGTAGCTCAGGTCATGGTTAATTAATGCAATACGTCGATGCCCGCCGTCGGCAAGCTGGCTCACCACATGCTGCGAAGCGTCGACGTCATTAATCCCCACGCAGGACACCGTTCCGGCATCGGCGTATTCAGCACACTGCACCCAGGGGGCGGCGCCAATCAGGGCGGAAAGTTCAGGAAGCTTTGAGAAGGCGTCCATGGTGATAATGCCATCAACAATTTTACCCGACAGCAGACTCAGGCCCGAACGGGAGCGTTCTATATCCGAGCCGGAGTTGCACAGCAGGATGCGGTAACCGTTCTTTTCGGCCTCTTCTTCTATGCCTTTCACCACTTCCGCGCAGAACGGGTTCGCGATATTGGACACCATCACCAGCACCATATAGCTGCGGGCGGTCCGTAGCTGGCGAGCCAGCAGGTTGGGCTGATAGTTGCTCTCTTTGATGGCCTGCAGGACGCGCTCGCGGTTTTTGGCTTTCACGGAATCGCTGTTATTCAGCACGCGGGAAACCGTTGCCACGGACACCCCGGCAAGCCTGGCGATTTTCTGAATTGACATAGCGACGACACATCCTGCGGTTAGCGTTTTATGCAGGCTACCATAAATTTGTTGCCCGGCGAACCGGGCAATGGTTTAAGACGCGACCGGCACCCAGCGCTGTTGCTGATGGCTTTTCACAATAGCATCAATGATATGCATGACGTTTGCACCGTCATGGAAGGTAGCAAACAGAGGCCGCGCGGGCATTTCACCGGCCTCAACGGCACGGTAAAATTGCGCCATCATGTTTTTAAACGCATCCGGCCAGCCCTCAATATGACCGCCAGGAAAATGGGCACTGTCGGCCACATCCTTGTTCATCAAACCGGGGTCGTCCGTCAGGCACTGGTTTGGCTGTGCGCGATGTCCTGTCCATAGCTGCTGGGGCACCTCCTGATCCCAGGCAACCGACTGCTCGCTGCCGTTAATCTCAAACGTCAGACGGTTTTTGCGCCCGGCGCTCACCTGCGAGACGTTAAAACTGCCTTTGCTGCCGTCATCAAAGCGGATCAACACGGAGCCGAAATCTTCGGTGGTGACCGGTTTGTCTTCGTATTGTGCATGTTCACCCTGTGAAAAGGTCTGATTGCCCGCCATGTTGGCCTTGCGCGTTGGCCAGACGATGGCGAGATCGGCCATGACTTCGGTGATCCGCCGCCCGGTGACAAATTGCACCGTGTCGCACCAGTGGGAGCCAATATCCGCCACCGCACGCGACGCGCCGCCCAGCGCGGCATCCACCCGCCAGTTGTAGTCGGTTTCCAGTAACATCCAGTCCTGAAGATAGCTGCCGTGGGCGGCGAAGAGTCGTCCGAGGCTGCCCTGACGCACCATGCTTGCCGCCTGGCGCACCATCGCAAACTGGCGATAGACAAAGCTGACGCCATGGATCACCCCCGCCTGCTCAGCCAGTGCCACCAGCTCGCGGGCCTCTTCCGGGGTCATACACAGCGGCTTTTCGGAGAAAACATGCTTACCCGCCCGCAAAATTTGCCGGTTAATCCCGGCGTGCATATGGTTTGGCGTGCAGTTGTGTACCACGTGCAAATCGGGGTGTTCGAGCAGCGCCTCTACGCTGTCGTAGGCGTGCGGCACATTCAGCTGGCGCGCCTTTTCCTGGGCTTGTGAAAGCGAGCTATCACACAGCGCGACCACCTGAACAGATCCCAGACGGCGCAGCGCCTCAATATGCGCCGGGCCGATAAATCCGCTGCCGATAATGCCAACGTTAATCATGACGCCCTCCTGCCGCAAAATCATCAAACGCCTGCCCGGAAACCGGAATAATATGGCGGCGAATAAACTCGCTGCCCTCACGGGCGCCGGTATCGCCATCCTTAAGACAGCACTCCCACTCCAGCACCGCCCAGCCGTCGTAGTCGTACTGAGTCAGCTTGCTAAAGATACCGTTGAAATCGATCTGCCCGTCCCCCAGAGAACGAAAACGCCCGGCTCGGTTGATCCAGGGCTGGTAGCCCCCATACACGCCGCTGCGCCCGTTAGCTCTGAACTCCGCATCTTTGACGTGAAACGCCTTGATACGTGAATGATAGATATCAATAAACGACAGATAATCCATGTGTTGCAGCAGCATATGGCTGGGATCGTAGAGAATATTGCAGCGCGGGTGGTTGTCGACAAGCGCCAGAAAACGCTCAAACGTTACACCATCGTGTAAATCTTCGCCGGGATGCAGTTCAAAACAGAGATTCACCCCCTGCTCATCGAAAACATCCAGTATCGGACGCCAGCGGCGAGCCAGCGCCTGAAAGGCCTCGTAAAAACGTTGTGCATTGTGCGGTGGCCACGGATAGAAAAAGGGCCACGCCAGCGAGCCGGAGAAGGTGGCGTGTGCCGTTAACCCTAATCGGGCCGATGCGACCGCCGCCTGTTTGACCTTTTCGGTTGCCCACGCCTGACGCGCCGCATCATCCCCGCGGACCTCAGCCGGAGCAAAGTGGCTAAACGCCTCGCGATAGGCGTCGTTTACCGCCACCAGTTGCCCTTCAAGATGGGTCGACAGTTCGCTGATAACCAGCCCGTGCCCGGCCAGTATGCCGGCGATTTCATCGCAATAGGTCTGGCTGTCGGCGGCCTTAGCCACATCAAAAATGTGCGGATGGTTGCACGGCATCTGCACCGCTTTGTATCCTTTATCCGCCGCCCATCCAGCCAGTCCGTCTAAGGTATTAAACGGCGGCTGCCCGCCGATAAATTGCGAGAGAAAAATACCCGGTCCTTTTATTGTCCTCATACCACCTCCTGAAAATTACGCCTTGTCATCGTCGTATTTGAACGTGAGCAGGAAAATCAGTGCAATTACCGCGGCAGCCACCGCCGGGATCCACCAGAATGTCACCCACGCCTGCGGTACGGTCTGCCCCGCCACCAGGCGGTTATAGAGCGCACCAGAAATCTGCGAGCCAAGCAGCATGCCAATACCATAGGTGAACATGACGATCATGCTCTGCGCCTGACCTTTGACCTTCTCCCCCGCCACGCGATCGGTATAGATAAAGCCGACCACGAAGAAGAAGTCATAGCACACGCCGTGCAGCAGAATGCCGAGATAGAGCAGGATACGACCTTCCTCGCTCACGCCCAGGGCAAACATTGCATAGCGCACAAACCAGGCCAGCATACCGATCAGCAGCATGTACTTAACGCCCAGACGGCGGAACAGCAGCGGGATGACCAGCATAAAGACGATTTCGGACATTTGCCCGAATGACATGGCGGTACTGACATCCGCAATACCGGCATCCGCCAGATACGAGGCGGTGTAAGCGTAATAGGTGCCAAGCGGTACGGAGATCAGCATCGCGCAGACGGAAAAGACGAAGAAATGGCGCGTTTTCAGCAGCGCAAAGGCATCGGCACAGAACAGATCGCGAACCTGAACCGGAAGCCCTTTCGCCGGAGCAGGCGTATGGGGCAACGTCAGGCTATAAATCGCCAGCAGCACGGAGCTGACCGCGGCCACCTGGAAAATGGTCACGCTGGAAGCCACACCGGTCACACCGATAAAGATCCCCGCCACAATCCAGCCGATGGTGCCAAACACCCGGACAACCGGGAAGGTTTTATCGACGTTCGCCAGGCTATGAAAGGCAATATTGTTGGTCAATGCCAGCGTGGGCATATAGCAGAGCGTGTAGCCAAACAGCAGGCCTATCAGCAGCGCGCCGTTTTCCGCGACCAGCGCGCCTGGCACGAACCAGAGGATCGCCGCCCCGGCCAGATGCATCACTGCCATCACCTTCTGTGAGGCAAAAAACCTGTCCACCAGCATACCAAGCACAAACGGCGAGAGAATTGAGGCGATAGGCCCGGCGGAAAATGCATCACCGATCAGCAACGACATGTTGTGCTGGGTCATCACCAGGCCAAGCGTTACCGACCAGCTACCCCAGATAAAAAACTGCAGAAACATCATCAGCGACAGACGCGGAACCAGCATCCGGTGATGTACTGTCGCCTTTCCACTACTTTCAGTTGTTGACACCATGATGAGCCTCACCCAGAAAAAGTAATCGATTACAAAACGGTTCACATAAAAAGTAATCGATTACAAAATAAAGATCCTGCGGATCGCAACAGATTTGGGAAGGAGGTCACGATAAATATTTTTTGAGAACCTGAGGCGAAGAACAATATTGATTTATAGCCAATAAGCTATAAAATTATTTAAGCGAGGAAGCACAGGAGAAACAATGTGGAATGTTGAAACTACTGAGAGATTTGAAGAATGGCTCTTTCGCCAGTCACTTTCGTTAAAGGAGGATATGTTGGCTGCATTGCATATCCTTGCAGAATTCGGCCCGCAGCTCGGGCGCCCGTATGTGGATACCGTTAAATCTTCTGTGTATCCCAACATGAAAGAGCTCCGCATCCAGCATGCTGGCGATCCGATTCGGGCATTCTTCGCTTTCGATCCCTGTCGCAAAGCCATAGTGCTCTGCGCTGGTGATAAAACTGGATGCGTTGAAAAACAATTCTACAAAGAAATGATTAGGTTGGCTGACGCCGAATTCAGTAAACACCTGGCGAAGTAAGGAGATCCTATGGCAACGTTAAAAGAACTCATGGCACAACAAAGCGTGGAAAGTCAGGCGCGCATTGAAGCTAAGATTGCAGAAATGCGCCGTATAGTTGCACTTCACCAACTGCGTGAGGAACTCAATGTTTCGCAGACGGAGCTCGCCACGGCAATGGGCGTAAAGCAGCCTACGCTGGCTAAAATCGAACAACCGGGTAATGACCCACGCTTGTCCACGCTAAAACGCTATGTCGCAGCGCTCGGTGGAGAGTTGAGTCTTGATGTCACATTGCCTAATGGGAAACGGATTGCGTTTCAAATTTGAGAGGTTGTTAGCCCGGCAACGGCTGCGCTGCCGGGCGTAAGGCTACATGCCTTTTTTGCGAGAAAGCCTAAACGCCACAAACAGGAAGGCAACCCATACCGGCAGCAGCATTGCTGAAAGTCGCATGCCGTCCAGCGTACACATCAGCACCAGGATCATCCCCAGGAAGGCGATACAGAGATAGTTTCCCACCGGATAGAGCAGCGCCTTAAACTGAGTCTCGCGCCCTTTTCGACGCATCGCTGCGCGAAATTTCAGGTGCGCCAGGCAGATCATGACCCAGTTCAGCAGCAGCGTGGCAACCACCAGCGCCATCAGCAGGCCAAAGGCCTCTTTGGGCAGCAGATAGTTAATCAGCACCACCAGAGAGGTGATCCCGCCTGAGAGCAGCAGCGAATTTACCGGCACGCCGCGATGGCTGATGCGGGTTAAAAATTTCGGTGCATTGCCCTGAACAGAGAGGCCAAACAGCATGCGGCTGTTTGAATAGACGCCGCTGTTGTAGACCGACAAGGACGCCACCAGAATCACAAAGTTAAGCGCCGAGGCCACCAGATTGCTGTTCATATCATGGAAAATCATCACGAACGGGCTACTGTCGGATTTGACCTCCACCCAGGGGTAAAGCGCCAGCAAGACCACCAGCGAACCGATATAAAACAGCAGGATCCGGTACACCACCTGGTTAACGGCTTTCGGGATGCTTTTATGTGGATCGCGCGCTTCTGCGGCAGTGATCCCTATCAGCTCCAGCCCGCCAAAGGAGAACATGATCACCGCCAGTGACAGAATCAGCCCCTTCCATCCTGTCGCCAGGAAGCCGCCGTGTTTCCACAAATTATCGATACTGGCGCGTTCTCCGCCGTGCCCCGAAAACAGCAGCCACAGCCCAAAGCCGATCATGCCAATAATCGCCAGCACTTTGATCAGGGCAAACCAGAATTCGGTTTCGCCATACAGGCGCACGTTCACCAGGTTAACCGCGTTAATGATGATAAAGAAGGCAGCGGCCCAGATCCACGTAGGGACGTCGGGGAGCCAGTACTGCATGTAGATGCCCGCCGCAGTCAGCTCAGCCATGCCCACCAGCACAAACATCACCCAGTAGTTCCAGCCGGAGAGGAAGCCTGCAAAAGGGCCCCAGTATTTATAGGCAAAGTGCGCGAACGAGCCTGAGACCGGCTCTTCGACAACCATTTCGCCAAGCTGGCGCATGATTAAAAAGGCGATGACCCCGGCGATGCCGTAACCCAGCAGAACCGCCGGGCCAGCCATCTGAATGGCGGGGCCGATACCCAGGAAAAGCCCCGTACCGATAGCGCCGCCAAGGGCAATTAATTGAATATGTCGATTTTGCAAACCACGTTGCAGCGTCGGAATCTGTTCCGACGAAGCTTCAGAAACACCGGTGCCTGAAGCGGATGACGCGTCTTTCACGCCTTTCCCCTGTCTATTTATTGAGGGGCACCTTTTAACACTTCGGGTCAGCGGGAGCAAGTTTCAGGTCAGTTGAAGGCAAGGGGGCATCCCTGCCCCGGATACTAAGAAATCAGAACGCGTAGCTGGCCGACACTTTGAACGTGCGCGGCTCGCCCTGGAAGAGATAGGTTCCAGAGTCTTCAGTGCCCGCCCAGTAGTTTTCGTTGGTCACGTTTTCGATACCCGCGCGAAGCGTCATCTGATTCTGATCATGGTTGACCGCAAAGCGGTAGCGCACGCCCAGATCCAGCGTGGTGTAGCTGTCCAGCTTTTTGGTATTCGCCAGATTGGCATACTGCGAACCGGAGTGGTTTACGCGGGCGGTAGCCGTCAGCCCGTCGATTGGCTTGATGTCGTACTCAGCGCCTAACACGGCGTAGAAATTCGGCACACCAATCACATCGTTGCCCTGGTAAAGACCATTATTGGTTTTGGTCATTTCCGCCTGCAGCCAGGTTGCGCTGGCGTTAAGCCGCATCCCCAGCATCGGCTCGCCAAACAGGTTCAGCTCCACGCCACGGTTACGCTGCTCGGCGTCGAGTCCGTAGTGTTTGGTCACGCTGTCGAGGATTGCAGAAGGCATTTTGATTTCGAATAACGCCAGCGAGCCGCCCACACGGCCAAAATCAGCCTTCACCCCAACTTCGTTTTGCTTCGAGTGAACGATACCGGTGCTTTGCCCGTAGTTCGTCGCCGTATTGGGTGCGGTTTTGCCCGGCTGTAGCGCTTCGGTATGATTGGCGTACAGTGAAATTTCTTGCCACGGCTTGTATACCACGCCGTAGGTTGGCATCCAGCGACTGCCGTCGAAGCTGTCTCCTTCATTTTCCGCGCCGGTGATTTTGTCGTAACCGCGAATCACCACTTTTTGATGACGGGCGCCGACGGTAAACAGCAGTGAATCGTCCAGTACGCCGAGCGTGTCGCTCAATAGCCAGCCCTGGGTGCGGGTGCGCCCGCTGGTGAGAGGATCGCTATAGTTGCCGCCCTTACCATTTGAGTTGGTGCTGTCAGGCGCATCCACGCCGGTATTGTGATAGATATTGCTGATTGGGTTATCTGCCGCGGCCGACATCTTCCAGGCAATTTTTTCGTTTTTGCTCATCGCCGAATAGCCGACATTCACTTTATGGGAAACGAAGCCGGTGTCGAAGTTACCGCGAATGCCTGCCATACCGCTGACAGAATCGCTGATACGGTTAGTATCCAGACGCGTGGCGGTGTTTTTACCGCTCTTATCGACAAGTTTCGCCCCGCTGTAAAGCCCTTCTTCGTGTGCGTGCTGCGCGCCCAGGCCGGTGTAGGCAGTCCAGTTGTCGGTAATGTCATACTCGCTGCGCCACATCCCAAACTCATTTTCGATATTGCTGTAGGCCCATTTTTGCGAGTAGTTACGATCATTTTTGGGAGGCTCGGGGACAAAATCCACCCCGGAGATATTCACGCCGGTTTCGCTGCCGTGGAAACTTTTCTTCTGATAGCCCATATCCACGGAGGTGCGGAACTTATCGCCTTTATAGTCAAGTCCGGTTGAGAGAAGCGTGGTGCGGCGGCGGTCGTTATCCACGGGCGCCTCGCCTTCGCGATGTACCAGGTTAACGCGAGCGCCAAACTGGTCGCTGTCACCAAAACGACGCCCCGCATCCAGGGTCGTGCCAATCTGAGAGTTTGAAGTGTAATCGACGCCGACTTTCGCCTGCGGGAGGTCTCCGGCATGTTTGGGTTCCAGGTTGATCATCCCACCCACGGCAGAAGTCGCGGCGCCGTTCATCAGGGCGTTAGCCCCTTTAAAAATCTCGATACGCTCAACCATCTGGGCGTCGACAACCTGGCGCGGTAAGACACCCGACAAGCCGCCAAAAGTCATATCGTCGCCGTCGAATTTCAGGCCGCGAATACGGTAGCTTTCCGCGTTATTGCCAAAGCCCTGAACCGATTGCACGCCCGCATCATTTGCCACCACATCCCCAATCGTATGGGCCTGTTGATCCTCTACCAGCTTTGAGGTGTAGCTAATAATATTAAAGGGCACGTCCATCGCGCTCTGTTGGCCCAGCATGCCCATGCGTCCGCCGTTGGCGACCTGACCGTCCAGGAAGGCCGGAACAAGCCGATCGCCGCCAGGTTTAAACGCATCAGCCGGTGCCGTTTGCACGACAATGGTCTCTTCTTTGGGAGCTTCCGCCGCCTGAGCGGCATGCATAACCGTGCCGATAGCTATCGCCAGCAGCGTTTTATTCATTCTGGTGTTTTTCATAATTAACTCGTTCATCACGCGCAAAATGGCCCGTTACCGGGCCGGGTCATTTTTATTTGAGAGAAATTCTGACAACGCTGTCCGGCCCGTTCGTGGAGTGGTCTTTATTAAAGGCCTGTTTCACGGTGACGTAGAGCGTCTGACCATCATCCGACAGCAGCAGACTGTTGGGGTTAGGCGGGAGATCCCAACGTTGCTTAACCGCCCAGGTGGTCGCATCCAGACTCAGCAGTTTTCCGCTTTCACGCTGGGTGATATAGAGTTCATGGCGTTTGGGGTTGAATTTCACCGCCAGAGAATCACCTACGTCGAGTTGCTTAATAATTTCGCCCGTGCGGATGTCGAGGACCAGCGTAGTTTTGGCTTTGGAGTTGTCCGTCACGAACAAACGGCCCGTGGCGCTGTCTTCGGCCATATTCAGCAGCAGTGCTGGTTTATCGCCCAGAGGCTTCCAGCGTTTTTCGATACGGTTGGTGCGTGGATTAACGATCAGGATCTCCCCGCCGCCGTTGGCTACATAGATGCGCCCGGTCTGCTCAGACCACATTAGCCCGGTCACCCACTGACCCGCATTCTTAATGGTTTTTTTCAACTTCAGCGTTTGGGCATCTACCACCCAGATGACCGCAGGATCCGCGACTCCGCCGATATACAGTAACCCATCATGGAGCAAGACCTGACGCGCGCCGTAGGGATAACCCTCTTTGTTGCGCTCGGTGAACAGCAGACGATGTTTGACTTTACCGTCTGCGGTATTAAGGGCAGTGATGCCGCCGTCCAGGGAGTTCGTCGCATAGAGGGTGCTGCCATCAGGGGAGATTGCCAGCGCAAAGTTTTTCAAATCGGTATGGCTTCGGCCAAGGGTTTTCAGGGTGGTCGGATCGAGTTTATAGATAACCCCGCCCTGCACATCTTTGAACCCTTCCGCGCTGGCGACATAAAGCGCATCACCTTTCGGGCTTAACACCATTTCATAAAGCCCATCCGCCAGATCGCGCTTCACCACGCCCGTTTCCGCCGGCGCGGCAACCTTTTGGGCAGATTCAGGTGCAACGGGAGTCGCGTTTTGAGCCGCACAGCCCGAAAGAGAGGCAGCGACCAGCAGTGCCAGCGCGGACAATTTTTTTGTCATCAGGAACATCCTTTACCGTTTTAAAGAGAAGTCAGGCGGGGTCTGCGTCGCATGCGTTTGTGCGATATGTTTTGTCGACAGGCGGTGAGGCCAGTGCAGAATCCACCGTAAACACTCAGGGTTCCGTGTGAGAACTGCGCTCACTTTATGCGGGAGATGTCCCTCTGCGCCCACAAACACCAAAGAGAATGAGAACTATACGCATTATCTTTCTGTAATCAAGCGTAAACCGTAGCGGGATAGAGCGTCATTGTGCGAATGGTGAGTGAGGTACAACTTTGTGCTCTTTTAAAAATAAAATGCAGAATGAGATTGGACTTAAGAGACTTTAACGCTGTACGCCTTTGATATGATGCAAAAGTAAGACTGATTATCAAGGCTTGCAGTTCGGTGCATTCAGATACCAGTTGCCTCGCACAGACGCACAAAAGTCACTGTGCGTACCTACAAAACTCTAAAAAGTCAGAATTATCAAGGGTCCGATAGCTTCCCCAAAGTGGTAAAATCCCTTAGTAACAATAAGGAGTTGATGTGAAGACTATTTTTTTAATGCTAGCACTATCGCCTTTTCTGGCGCAGGCCGAGTCAATATATAAAACTGATGAAAGTCCCATGAGTTTTTATGGAATTACTAATCAAATCAATAAAATGCGCCTTTCGCAAGCGTCTCATGAAAGTTATCTTTTCTTTGGGGACTCAATTATACAGGCGCTGAAACAGGATAAGCTGCATGTCGAGTACGTCAACCTGGGTATTGCGGGAGACACCGTTCATGGCGTTTTCAAACGTATAAAAGAAACACCAATTGAAAAGTACAACGGCGTGTTGGTATCAGTGGGTGCGAACAATTTCATGCAGGGCGAGTCAGGTGAGGCGCTTGGAGGGGAGATTGCAGCCGTGATCGAATATGCTGCGCCGCGCGCGAAGCAACTCTTTGTTATGGAAACGTTTGTACCAAATCGGGTCAAGTACCCCTTTGTCGCGGCTGATTTTCCTTCCGCCAATGCCAGAATCCATACGACATGCTCCCAGTTCAAAAACTGTCATGTCATACCTTTACCTAAGAATATGATAAATAAGGATGGCATAAAGTTAAAATATACTCATTCCGATGGGGTGCATCCAAACGCTTTAGGTTTTACCTTGTGGAAAAGGGAGATCAACAAAAAAATGGCCGTCTTCCCTTACGATCTTTACTACCGGGTACGTTATTGACTTAATCAAGAATTTTCATCCCGAAATTCACTGTGAAAAACTGTTCGGAAAATAAGCAATTTTTAAAGTGACATTCGAGGCGGCAAAGGAGTCACTTTACACCTCACGGTTATCACCCTCGGTGCTACATCCTGCGTCGCCCCTGCCAAATCGACACCCTTCGACCGACTATTGTTCTGACTGCTTGATCAACAGCATCATGCTGTTATGATTGGAGGATACTTAAAATTAATTTCACTGGTTGATTTATATGCAGGAAAGATTCCACAGCATCCAGTACTTGAGGGGTATTGCCGCACTAATGGTAGTGTTCACCCACCTCAAGGAGAATTTGAATGGTGCATTTGGCATAACTGATATTGGTTCCAAATTATTTTCGCACGGAATATTCGGTGTTGATTTATTCTTTATAATAAGTGGATTTATAATTCATCAGTCAACACTTAAAAAAGAACATAGCAAACCTTTAACCTTTATTATTAGGAGGATATTCCGAATTTACCCGGTATTTATATTTTGCGTTTTCACTTTTATTGCTATAGCTCCTGGTATACCACAACCTGTTGATTTAGCCAAAGGATTAATGTTTATTCCTTTAAACTTTGATTCTGCAGCCCCCTTTTATGGATATAACTTTCTTTATCCAGCATGGACACTTACATACGAACTTCTTTTTTATTCTATTTTTGTGCTAGCAATCAGTATTTGCCATGAAAAAAGAGGTTTGATTGCTTCACTGATAATACTCACATGCGTAATTTTCCTTCAGCTTATTTCTAATAATACTGTTAGTTTTGAACTACCCCTGACGTTAGCTTTCACTCAAGGTCTGTTTAAACTGTTAGCATCACCTATGCTTATAGAATTCATCTATGGGATTATTATTTCGGCTGTGATAAGCAGAGTAAACTTTAAACGCTCAACCTATATATCGTTATCAATTCTATCGTTTATCATTTTTATTTCCCTCTTCGAATGTGGAGTATCAAATTTTCACGGCCCATCCAGCTATGGGTTTGCTGCCATCGCAGTTACGATAGCTGGATTAACTCTGGAAAGGTCAGGCGTTCTGCCAAAAATTGGAATACTTGATAGGCTTGGAGATATTTCCTACTCCCTTTACTTGTCTCATATAATTATTTTCTTTGCGATAAAGTACTATATCACCACTCCATTTAATATTAATACCGAAGGGAGTTTAACCTACTTCCTTTTAGCAACGGGTGTAGCGCTTATCATCTCGAATCTCATATTTCGATACATTGAAATTACCTTCATCCGACTTGGTAAATCAGTCACAAGGCGTGTCGGATAATTAAGAGGTGGCGCTTTGCGCCACCTAAACCAGGTAAGCTTCACATTTAATTTTTCATACTTCCAATCACGACCCTTTTTTGCGCCACGTTGCAATTAACAGATATTTTCACTAAAGCCTGAGGGCAGAAAGTCAGCCAAGAGATTACGTCCCCAGTTCGAGCTTTATCGGAAGTTCTGATCAATGTCATCAGACATGAAAAATTAATATCCTGGAAAAGCAATATAAAAGCATGCCATTTTACCTTGCTGAATCCGAAGCAACGTCAGAACATGCGAAGCTAACTGACTCGATTTTAGAGGTAATGTACAAGCTATATCCTAATCGGAAAAAATCAGACGATGAGAAGGAGGCGCAAGTAGCTGAATGGTACGCCCTGTAGGATTCGAACCTACGACCTACGGCTTAGAAGGCCGTTGCTCTATCCAACTGAGCTAAGGGCGCACGGAGAAGAGTGCGATACAACGTGGTGAAACGCGTGGAATTATACGGTCAATGGCAAGTGAGTCAATGCCTTTTGGCGTGTTTGCCTGTCTTCTCTCCGCCTGGGTCTGGAGGCCGCTGAGATATGCCCATTTTTTCGCCATTTCGCCTTATTTTCCGTCGCATCAGCCCTATACGAAAAAGCCTGGCAGACATTAAGTAACGCCCTGTATTTTCCCCTCGTCATCGCCTTCACAATGAAGAACGGTATCCCGGCGCCCAGGAGGCCGGTAATGACAGGATTGTGGTGTGAGCGCGTTGAACCCTTGTTTGCTTTCAGATCCGCTGGAATGGCGGCGTGTGGCGCGTGACGTCGTTGGTTTAAAACTGGAACCCATCGTCGCGCTGCCCACCTCCCGCATCGTCGGTCTGGAGGTCCTCAGCGTGCTCGCCACCCCCGATCAAAGTGAACGCTATTTTCACCAGCAGTCAGCTGAAGAGTCGCTGGCATTACTGCAGGCCCAGCTTGCCACGTTAAAAAATCGTCTTCCGGACGCCAATCTTTTTATCAATCTGCCGATAACCTTATTAACAGAGACGGAATTATTTCGCCGGGTGTTACCGTTGCTCAGCCCTGGCATCAATATCGAGATTGTCGATCCGGACACCTTTTTTTCTTTGCCCGCTGCGTCGTATCACCGTGTCGTTCAACGCCTGCACTTGCTTGACCGGCGTCACTGTCGCATCTGGCTTGATGATATTGATGAAACGCAAATTCAGCGATTCTTACGCAGCCGTTTAACCTTAAGCGGGATCAAAATCGATAAGATAGCATTCTGGCGACTAAGGGCGACTCCGGCATTAAAAGAACTGGTGAGCCTTTGCGCACACGTTGCCGAAAATGTGCTTATCGAAGGCATTGAATCAAACCGGGATCGTGAGTGCGCGCTGAAAGCAGGAGCGGGATTCGGTCAGGGATATTACTGGCCATCCGTTGGCTGGCCGCGAGAGTAAAGGACAGCCGCCTGAGAGGGACGTTATGCGCATGACCGTACGCCGTTATCGGCGTCGCCGAACGGGAAGTGATTCGTTGGGATTCGCGCAATCACGCTTTAGCGCGCCTTTTTTTGATCGTCTTGTCCATCTGAGCCAGTCCATCAATCAAATGCGTAAGCCCGACGTGCCCTTCATGATTCTGGTTTCGCACGATCGTTTTCTCTGCACCGGATTCCAGCATAGCCCCTCCCCTTTAAGCCATTGCTGCAACTATGACACGCTTGAAAACGCCATCAGTGCGGTTCAACTCTGGCCTTCTGCGCGGCTTGTCGTGGACATTGAAAGCCGAATCTCCCCTCTTACGGATCTGCTCGATCCGCTGCGCAGATTGGCCCTTTATCCCCCCTACACGCCCGTGAATCTGCTGGTGCGGGCAGATGATTATGATGGTCGCCTTTTTTGCAAAGCGGCGGGTCCCTTTAATGTCATTGAGCGCCAGCTCCCAAGTGCGCAGCTGCAACACACGCTGACCAACCTCGCTGTCCCCGTCTCCCTGCGTGGCGAGTGGTTTTCGCGTGAGGAGTGGGCCATCCTGCGAAACTTATCCTCCGGTGAATCCTTGCGGCATATTGCGTTGCTGCGGGGTCTGCCCTACAGCAGAATCGTGTATCGCGTGGGTCGAATTCTGGCAAAACTGGGTTTACATCATCGCCAGGAACTGCTGCATCTTCTTAATCGCCTCTCTGAATAGACTCCCGGAACCTCTGCTAACCCCTTAATTCCTAAATAACTTTAGGAAATTACTTATCAAATTAAGTTAATTTAATGTTATTATTTAACATTATAAAAACAATTATAACTATTCCTAATTTTCTTCTTCAGGCAACGTTAAATTCTGAGGAATGAGTGAGATAAAGCATTTCTGTCCACTGTTTATGAATGAATCGTTTCGGTTAATTTTGTAATAGTGATGTAAAAACAATCAACTTGGTGAATAAGTGCCACCTCCAGGAACGGGCATCCAGCAGATCCTGCTTTTTGATATGGCCGCCTGGTATAAGATGAGGGAGCGCTTTCAAATGAAGGCGTCACGCGGACAAACAGGGAATCTGGACCCTTTTCGGGCACCTGATAAAAGAAGAAATCATGACGCTTGAGTTAACAAACCATTAACAATTGGAGATATATATTATTTTTTGTCATTACATCAACATGTTGCGTTGGACTAATGAAGATAAAGAGATATTTAGACCATTTTTAAAATATTCGCTTTGTTTCTCCAGAACATCATATTAGGCAAGGGTATTAAGATAATTTACAGGCTTTTCGGAGAAAACTTACACGGTATAATAAGCCAAATTCCAGAGATGAATCGGAAATACCGTTTAGTTACCTTTACAAGCTATGTTCACCCACAGCGCTGAGGCAGTATTTTCGTTATTACGTAAACAAGGATGCTTTCGCTTTTTCCAGGGAAATACCCCACCACCAGGGGTTGCTTAAATATCCTTCCGGCTTACCAGCGCTTTAACAATCTGAGGCATAAAAATGAAACCGGCATCCGTAATCATTATGGACGAACATCCTATCGTCAGAATGTCGATAGAAGTCCTGCTACAGAAAAATAAAAATATCGAGATTAAACTCAAGTCTGGCGACTGCCACGAAACCCTCGATTACATCCGTAATCACCCCGTCGACCTGGTGATACTGGACATCGAACTCCCTGGCACGGACGGTTTTTCTTTACTCAAGAGAATCAAAAACATAGATGAAAAAATAAAGGTTCTGTTTTTATCATCTAAATCGGAGTCATTCTATGCAGGAAGGGCAATTCGGGCTGGCGCGAACGGCTTTGTCAGTAAACGTAAGGATCTGAATGATATCTATAACGCGGTGGAAATGTTGCTTTCTGGATATTCTTTCTTTCCATCTGACACGCTGAATTTTATTTATAACGCTACGCATCAACGTGGGCATTCATCGGAAACGCCTTTATCCAACCGGGAAGTGACGGTTCTCCGTTATCTCGCCAATGGATTATCTAACAAAGAAATTGCAGAACAATTATTACTGAGTAACAAAACAATTAGTGCGCATAAATCGAATATCTATACGAAATTAGGTGTTCAGACTATTGTTGAACTCATTGATTACGCTAAAGCACACGAACTGCTTTAACTGATGCGGCTTCCTGCCCCGGCCCGGGCGACAGGAAGTCGCTGCGCATTAATTATAATTAATCATAAAGGTGGCATCGGCATCCGCTCGCCCAGGCTGCGGGTTATCTGCCGTGGCAATGTAATTAGCGTAGAACGCTAACACCGCATTTCCCTGAGCATCAATCGCGACGTTCCGACTGGCCTGCTGCAGGGGGAGACGGGTTTTGTCGCTGTCGCGGATTTCCACCGCCACGCGGCTGGCCTGGCTGGCATCATTCAGCGCCAGGAGTTCGCTATCCTGAGCATCCGCTTTGCCGGAAAAGGTGATCGAGGCTGCGCCTGGGGGGCAGCCTGTCAGTTTCAGCGTAAAGGGCATCGCCTGCGTACGGTTACCGGTCTTGCTCAACTGCTTCGTTGGCCAGGTTCCCAGCGTCACCGATTTATTACTGTCATTACCTTCTGCGACACAGGTGAAGTCCACTACAGTGCCGTACAGCTTGATATTAACCTGCCCCAGCGAGCTGTTCGCCTGCGTCGCGCTACTTGCGACCAAGAGGGCCAGCGTCAGTGTTCGTCGCATCACGTTATTCATAATCCACCCGCAAATAGCCGACCGAGGTAAATTTGCCTTCCGCCGGTTTTTTTCCGGTAATACTTACCGGCCAGGCGCTGATCCCCACCTGCGCCGAGGCATTATCATCCAGGCGAAACGGTATCTTGCTGGAGAGGTTGTTCGGCGTCAGCGGCGTACCCTCCTGCGTGGCGACGACAAAACCCAGATCGGGATTATCGGAAACCAGCGCATTGCCTGAAACCCTGTCCGCCTCAATACGCATCGTCAGGTAGGCATTGGCCTCAACGTTGGTACATTTAATGGCGATGGTTTTGGTCTGCGGCGCGATTTTTTGCGGCCGGTTCCCTGCCCCGGCTTCGCTAAACAGCGACGCCCCCATTTCGCGAAAATCAAACTCAACGATAGATCCCGCATTAAGCGTACAGCTTTGCGGCACCTGAATCGTTCCGCTGTAGCTGATGGTATAGACGGGCGTGCTCAGGGGATCGCCTTTTTGCGTGGTGACATACACCCTGAACATCGTTTGTCGGGGGATCACCACCAGGTTGATAAAGCGACGGGTGACCTTCAGCCGGAACACCAGCTTCGAATCCGTCACCGGAAATGATTTCTGATTCGGCACGTTGGGATGTTGTCCCATCTGGATTTCTTTCGCAGGCGGGTAGAAGGTGCCGGCGAAGTCATCGTGGATCTGCATGGCGCCATCGAGATAATCATTCAGTTTGACGTACTGAAACCGGTCCTCCACGCTGGTGATCGGCAGATCGGTGACATAGCTTCGCAGGGTCGATTTGCCCGTGGTGCCCTTCGGGCAAATGGCGTACACCCCCACCAGCCCGGATTTTTGCGCCAGGGTGATAATTTGCCCGGGCTTATTGTTGGAGCTGTTAAACACATCGGAAAGATCGTACGCGATATCTTTTGCCGCCCCGTTGGCGTTCTGGCACACGGTGGCCGAGGCGGGCAATGCGCTGATAAAAACCAGAGCGCCCAGAAAAGCGCGAATAAGAGTCATGATTCGTATCCTGTTATGACGCACAGTTGGCCTCCGCCAGCGTAATGGCTTTGTCGAGACTGTCCGCAGGCAGGGTGTAGTGTGCGCGGCACTGGGATTGCGCGCCATTGCCCCACTGGATGAGCAAGTCCCCTGAAAGCGGTAATCCGCTGAGATAAATTTGCCCGTCGTCGCCCACCATACTGGTGACGCCGCTTTGCGTTTCCCGCACCACCGCGCCAAACGGCACCGGCTGGCCCGCTCGCCTCACCGTAATCAGCGCCCGCACGCCGATACGCGTATCAAAACTGGCGCGTACCAGCGCCCCTTTGGTGGGCACGACGCTGCTGACGTTATTCTCGATATCGGTGTTGTTGCTCATGGTGTTGGTATTGAGCGCCACGCGGTTATAGCGATACACCGTGGCGTAAGGCATCACGGCATAGCCGCGCCAGTCGGTTTTCACGCCGGTCTGGTTTTCAACGCTGACGCCCGAGGCGCCCGGCGCTTGAATCAGTACGTTGGTATCCCCCAGCGGCTGGCTCAGCGTAACGCCATTCGCATGGCCTACCACGCCGCCCGAAAGCTGCCAGTTAAGATCGTGCCGATCGCCAGCATAGTTGTACCCTACGCCAAGAGTGCCGTAAGTCGCCTGCCAGTTGGCGCTGGCGCTTCCGCTGGTTCCGTTACTGCTGGAGTGCCCCTGGGTCACGCTATAGTTAAGATTGCGGTCTTCAAGCAGTGTGCCGCTCACCCCGGTCTGCCAGCTGTTTTCTCCCTCGCTGTTGCGGCTGGCCGAAGCGGTGGCATACGCCCTGTCGATCGCGCTGTCGCGGCGAGAGCCGTTGCCGGTAAACAGGCTGAACGGGACAGAGACATTGAAAGAGGCGATTTTGTCGGTGCCGCCGATCCCCACCGCCTGGTTCCATGACCAGGAGACGGAGTAACTCACCCCTTTCATTCCGCCGGCATAGCCCAGCTGATACCAGATATTGGAGTCGCTGGTGCCCCAGTAGGTTTGTTCGCTACCCGAGACATACACCGAGCCATAGTCGCCTAAAGATTGAGAGATATTGACCTGGAAGCGCCCCTTTTTATTCCACGTCAGGTTGTGATAGCTCTGCACATCCGGAACGCCGTTTTCGTCCTTGCTGTCGCCATACTGGTAACCTTCCATCGTTCTCCACGCGACGTCGTCCAGGGTGTAGAACCCTTTGGTGGAGTAGCGATACCCCAGTAGCTGGAAGTTGGTGCCGAAGCCGTTCAGCGATTTGGCGTACAGGAATCGCAAAGATTGACCTTCATGGCGGCTGTCATCGGCCAGCTGGCTTCGGGCATGGGTGAAATCGAGCGATACCGCCCCCCAGTCCCCCAGGTTTTTACCCGCGCCAACGGCCATCGCGGTATAGCGCGAGGCAAGCTGCGTGCCGCCATATACGGTGTAACCGTCGGTCAACCCCGCAATCAAGGTGCCCTGCGTGAAGAATGGCGTGTCCTGATTGCTGTTACCGCTGCGGTAATCCCCGACGACCAGATCGTATTTCAGCCGTCCTTCGCGCTGTAACAGCGGAACGGTGGAGTAAGGCACCGAATAGCGCTGCTGGCTGCCGTCTTTCTCTTCAACGGTCACGTCCAAATCACCGCTCGATGAGGTGGGGTTAAGATCGGTAATGGCGAATGCCCCCGCCTGGACATAGCTTTGATAAATAACGTAGCCATTCTGACGAATAACCACTTTGGCAGGGGTGCGCGCGATGCCGCGCACGGTTGGCGCGTAGCCTTGCATGCTGTCCGGGTACATATTGTCGGAGGAGTAGAGCCGTCCTCCGCGAAAGCCGACGCTGTCGAACACGTCGCTGCCCGTATTGCTGTCACCTAACACCAGCTCGCTTTTCAACGGAATGACGGTGCGTTCAGCCCAGGTGCCGATGTTCTGCCACTCATTGTGACGCTCGCCGTTACTGCTCGTATAGCGCCATGCGCCGTTGTTGCGTAGCCGCCACGCGCCGTAATTCAGCCCGCTTTGCAGGTTAAGATAATAACTGTCGTCATCGCTGCCCCTGTTGCCGCTGAAGCTGTAGTTCAGCAAGGCCGCAGGTATCCCTTCATCCCACTGTTCAGGTGGAATATAGCCCCGCGCGCTGTTCTGCATCGCCACCTGCGGCAGGTTGATGTCCAGCCGCAGGGCGGCAAAGTTAAAGGCAATCACGCTGCCAGGAATGACCGTTGCCAGAGGGATACAGGTTTCGCCGCTGACCTGAATCAGGTCCGGAAAGGCGGCGATATTGACGCCAAAACGCTCCAGCATGGCGCGGGTAATGCAAGGTGAAAGCCCACCCGATACGGAGGAGGTGCTCTCCTCCGCCGTCCCGAAGCGGACATCCTGCGTGCCGATAAACTCGTCGTTGCGCCAGAGATCCACCCGATAAATACCGGGGGCCTGCTGGTGCCCTTTTTCAAAGTGAGAGAGATCCGCGACCTTTGCGGCATCATCAGACAGAAATGCGGGGTTAAAGTAGCTTTCACTCCACCCCACCTGCGGCCAGAGCGCCGTCATCAACGCCAGCGCGACCGGGCCATAACGCCCTCGCTGAATATGCATCATGCTGACCCGACTCACAGATTCACGTTACGCGCCGGCGTAATAGCGCCGTAATCGTTGACGCTTTGCCAGGAGAGCACGCCGCTGGTGCCCGCGGGGATGGCCTGCTGAGCCGCGTTTTTCGGGGCGATCATCAGATTGTCCAGCTTCTGGCCGCCCAGCTGCAGATTGACCAGCGTGACGTAATACGGGGAGGCATTGCTGACTTTAAGGTGGTTACCCGTCCGCTCAAATCGCAGGTGCGACAGGGCCTCTTCCGGCTGCATGGCCAGATTCGCGGGCCGCACAAAGAGCTTGATTCGGGACAGAATCGCCAGTTGCAGGACGTTTTTACCTTCCATACTGGCTTTATCGACCGACGGGATGGCCTTCACGTTCATAAAAAAGAGTGATTCCCGATCGGCAGGAAGCGCGGGGCCGGCGTAAATGATACGTAAGGTGTTTTCGCTGTCCGGCTCGCTGACAAACAACGGCGGCGTCACGGCAAAGGTTTTTTCTTTTTGCCCACGATCGTTTTCAACCCATGCGTTAATTAAATAACGTTCCTGCTTATTGCTATTGGTAATAGCAAGCGATGTCTGTTTGGCATCCGCCGGGTAAATAACGCGGGTTGCCCCGAGTGCAATGCCACCGGATGCTTTTGCCGGTAACGCGATCATCATAAAAATAAGTGAAACAATCAGTCCTGGTTTAAAGAGTGAGTTCATCACAACATTACCTTTTATTATCGATTCGCAGGTGCGTACGTTGTTATGGATAAATCAACGTAAACCAGACATCCGACTGAATATTGCCTGGTACAAGGTGTTCGGAAATAGCCCGGTAACGGGCACTAAAGTGAAACGCTAATTCACGCTCATCCATCTGCAATTCACTGATGGCGGGGGCGTTGGGGATAACCTGCCGCTGTTGCGGATCAAATATCGCCAGCCCTACGCCGCTGCTTATTGGGCTTTCACCGGGTCGGGAGGTGGCCAGAAAAACCTGTGGATCTTCGACAGGTGTGGCCCCTTCAAACATCACGCCAACCGTGCCTGAAACATCGGTACTGCAATCCACCAGCCGCAGCGTGAAAGGCACATTGACCGTCGAAAAGCTGCCCACGCCAGAAAAGGCATTCGTGCGGTACTGCCCCATTTCAATACGCATATTTTGGCTTTCAGGGGCAACGGCGCAGCCGCCGTTAACCAGCTCGCCTTTCAGATGGACCTGGCCGCCATCCACAATCACGCTGTGCGCGATGACGGGCTTTACAACGGCAAGCATCATGAGAAAAATCATCCCTTTGCTGGTCATCCATCCTCCTCGCTTCGCCTGAAAAAGGCCTCTTCCGTGAGACCAGACTCCTCCCTGATACAAGGCTTATTCGTATTTCATCACGAAGGTTGCGTCTGCGTTTGCCTGGCCTGGCGCAGTGGTGGCTGCTGTGGCTTTGTAGCGGGCAGTGAAGTTAAGGGTGTTGGTGCCCTCGATCAGCGCTTTGGTTGCAGAGAAGGTCGCACCATCAGGCGTCAGGGTCGCGGACTTGCTGTCCAGGATTTCGATACCCACGCCTTTGGCGGTGTTATCATTGCTGCCTGAGGTAACGGCCAGCAGGGTTTTATCGGTGGCGTCGATCTGGCCGGTGAACGCAACAGAAGCGGTGGTGGCCACCAGAGGATCGCAATCATTCAGTTCGATAGTGAACGGAATATTGGAGGTGGTGTCTCCTACTTTGGTAAATTTCGCCGTACGATACTGGCCTAAATTAACCGTCTGGTTAGAAGATTCAGTATTCACTGAGCAGGCGGCGTTAACTAATTCACCTTTAAAATGCACACTGCCACCGTTTACAGAAACCGGCGTAGGATCTTCAGCCTGTGCAGCACCCGCGACCAGGGCCAGGGAAGCAATAACGATAGAAGCAATATTGCTGATTTTCATGTCTATTCCTTTAAAATGTAAAATACCCTTCCCGACAATATCGGGAATAAGAGTGACGAACGATGGCCTAATTCAAGGCTTATTTCGGAGAGGCTAAAGTAGCGCAGGATGTTATTTTTAAATATGTCAAAACACTGTTAATCGTCCAGGTCGCATCCTAATTACGCCTAAGAATATGCCACATGAAACCCAGGGTTTTTAACGCGGGTTCGCGGTACGCCGTCGAAATCTCGCAATGGGTGACTGACAGCAGCCCTCGCTTCTGACAAAATATAGGCAATCCCCCTTTCAAACGTTACAGACGGAATCTTCTCTCTGATGGCAGCAAAAATTATTGACGGTAAAACGATTGCGCAGCAGGTGCGCTCTGAGGTCGCGGAAAAAGTGAAGGCCCGTACAGCGGCCGGAAAACGCGCCCCGGGGTTAGCCGTAGTGCTGGTAGGCAGTAACCCGGCCTCGCAGATTTATGTCGGCAGCAAGCGCAAAGCGTGTGAAGAAGTGGGGTTTATCTCCCGCTCTTACGATTTGCCAGAAACCACCAGCGAAGCAGAGCTGCTGGAACTGATCGACACCCTGAATGCCGACGAAGTGATTGACGGCATTCTGGTGCAATTGCCTTTGCCTGCTGGCATCGACAACGTGAAGGTACTGGAGCGTATTGCCCCCGATAAAGACGTTGACGGTTTCCATCCGTATAATGTGGGCCGTTTATGCCAGCGCGCCCCCCGCCTGCGTCCCTGTACCCCACGTGGTATTGTGACCCTGCTGGAGCGCTACAACATCGACACGTACGGCCTCAACGCAGTAGTCATTGGCGCCTCCAACATTGTTGGCCGCCCAATGAGCATGGAGCTGTTGCTGGCAGGCTGTACCACCACCGTTACGCACCGCTTTACTAAAAATTTGCGCCAGCACGTCGAGAATGCCGATCTGCTGATCGTCGCTGTCGGCAAGCCAGGCTTTATCCCGGGTGAGTGGATTAAAGAGGGCGCGATCGTGGTGGACGTAGGCATTAACCGTCTGGAAAACGGCAAAGTGGTGGGTGATGTGGTGTACGAAGACGCCGCAGCGCGTGCGTCTTATATCACCCCCGTACCGGGCGGCGTCGGTCCTATGACCGTTGCAACCCTGATTCAGAATACCTATCAGGCATGCGTCGAATACCACGATGCAGAGGAAGCATAAGATGGACACATTTTCATTAGGTAAACACCCGCACGTCGAGCTGTGCGATCTGCTTAAACTGGAAGGCTGGAGCGAAAGCGGCGCGCAGGCGAAGATCGTCATCGCTGATGGCCTGGTCAAAGTCGATGGCGCGATCGAAACCCGCAAGCGCTGCAAAATTGTTGCCGGACAGACCGTGACCTTCCAGGGTCATAGCATTACCGTTACTGCCTGAGCCGACTGCGCTCTCACCCTCTCCCACCGGGAGAGGGCTTCCCAATCCCCCACAACCATCACGGTTAATTATCGATCAACTTCAAATAATCACTATTTCGTTTGTTGAAATGTGAAAATAACGTTGCACGTTTTTCAGACTTTCCTCACGATAAGTAGAACGTTCTACTAAAACGTTCTACTTACAATAACAGCGCCTAAAAAAGCGCTTTTCGGGGGAAATCAGCATGGGTCTGATATCAGGGTTTGTTAAATCGTTGTCGAAGTTATCGATGATTGGCCGCGCGCTTATGCTGCCAATTTCACTGTTGCCTGCTGCGGGTCTGTTACTGGCCTTTGGCGATAAATTCCATCTGCCGCTGATGATGAATGCGGGCGGGGTTATTTTTGATAACCTGCCGATGCTGTTTGCCATTGGTTCAGCGGTGGGTCTGGCGTCTGAATCCGGCATTGCTGCGCTGTCGGCGGCGGTATCGGTCTTTGTAACAAACATTACCATCAGCACGGTGCTGAGCATAACGCCAGAAATGGCGTCGCAAGGCGGAAAATACGCGATGGTGGTCGGGATCCCCACGCTGCAGATGGGCGTCTTTGGCGGCCTGATTTGCGGTATTCTCGCCGCATGGTGTTACAACCGTTTTCATACCCTGCAATTACCCGAATTCCTCGGCTTCTTCTCAGGGAAACGCTTTGTCGCCATTGCTACCGCACTGCTGTCGTTCCTTCTCGGCTTGCTGTTGCCTTACATCTGGCAGCATATTCAGTCCGGTATTGATGCGCTGTCGGTGGTGGTGAACGGCGATAACCAGGCCGCCTCGACCTTTATTTTTGGTCTGGTCGAACGTGCTCTGATCCCGCTGGGCCTGCACCACATCTGGTATCCCTCTTTCTGGTACTCCTTCGGGGATTATACAACCCAGGCAGGCCAGGTAATTCATGGTGACCAGACCATCTGGTTCAAAATGCTGGAAGAAGGGGTAAAATCCTTTAGCAGCGACACCTACCAGAACGCCGGTAAGTTTATGCAGGGTGAATTCCCGCTGATGTTATTTGCCCTGCCTGCGGCATGTCTGGCGATGTATCACGAAGCCCATACCAAAAATAAGAAAATCGCTGCCGGTATTCTGTTCTCCGCGGCCCTGACCTGCTTCCTGACGGGGATCACCGAGCCGGTTGAGTTCACCTTTATCTTTGTGGCCCCGATTCTGTACGTCTTTAACGCCATCATGGCGGGTCTGGCCTACATGACCATGTATCTGATGCATGCGCATATCGCCAAGTCGTTCTCTGCGGGCTTTATTGATTATGTGTCATTCGGCATTTTGCCGTCCTTCAACGGGTATCAGACCAACTTCCTGAATGCGATTATCATCGGGGTTCCGATGGCGCTGATTTACTACTTCACGTTCCGCTTCGTTATCCGTCGTTTCGATGTGAAAACGCCCGGCCGTACTGAGGTGACCACGAGCGCGAATGACAAAACCGACACGGAAATCGCCACCGATATTATCGGCCTGCTGGGCGGCGCGCAGAACATCAGCTCCGTTGGTTCCTGCATCACCCGACTGCGTCTTGAAGTGGATAAAAGCGAGGCGGTGAACAAGGATGGGCTAAATGCCCTGGGTGCGCGTGGCGTCGTCTTTGTTGGTGACAATGGTATTCAGGTGATTTTCGGTGCCAGAGCACAGTTTATCGCACAGACCATGTCCACCCTGATCGGCAAATAATAAGATGCCTGAAAGACACGTCTGCTGTACGCTGGGAGACGTGTCTTATCTGGCTGATAATCGGTAAATTTCAGGGAGCGGTTTTGAAGAAAGTCAGCATTATTGATGTCGCAAAACATGCGGGCGTCTCGGTTTCGACCGTGTCGCTGGTGTTACGTCAGAAAGGGAAAATCTCAGAGGCCACCACTGAGAAAGTCCACGCCGCCATCAACCTGCTTGGCTATGTTCATAACGTCGCCGCTGCCAATCTTCGCGCCAACACCTCCAATCTTATCGGCCTGATCCTGCGCGATTTCAGCGACAGCTTTTCCATAAAAGTGATGGCAAGCATTGTACTGGAGCTGGAAAAGCAGGGATTCATGGTCTTTCTCGGACAGCCGCTCAACGATCATGAACATCTTGAGCGCTGCCTGCTTTCATTTAAACAGCAGGGCGTTGCCGGGGTTATTTATCTCTCATCCGACACGCGGACGCCGCATCTGCCGGAAAAAATCCGCCAGAACCCGCTGCCGATGGTCGTGGTCTCGCAGTCCTTGCTGGAAGATAAATGCAATCTGGTTATGCGTGACAACCGTCAGGCGGCCAACCTCGCGACCCGATATCTGATCGAACGCGGACATCGCAACATTGCCTATGTGGGCGGTCAGGAAGGGTGTCTGATTCGCGAACAGCGTTTGCTGGGATTTCGCAGCGCAATGCAACAGTATGGTCTGGTCAGCCGTGAGGAGTCGACGCCGGCCTGCAGCGACGATACGCAAGCCGTCAGCTTTACCACGCGTCAGTTACTGGAAAAAAACAACACCATTACCGCCCTGCTGTGTCACTCTCCCGATGCGATGATTGGCTCCATCTCCGGCATTCATCAGGTGGGCCGAACGGTGGGCAAAGACGTTTTCCTTACGCAACAGGTCGCGCTGGTAGGCTTTGAAGATATGCTTCACGTGAATCTCACCTCGCCATCATTTACCTATGTCTCCTCGGCAAGCGAAGAGACGGGTCGTCAGGCGGCCGGGTTAATGATTCGTAAGCTGAAAGAGCCGGACCTGCAAATCCAGCGAATTACCCTGTCCGGGCAACTTATCGCACGGGAATCAGCGTAATTTCAGAGTTTCACGCCGGTCCCGCGACGCGCTTTCACTGGTATATTCCCCTGATTTGCTCTGGAGCATTACCATGCCAACCATTGTTACCCACGCCGCTGTTCCCCTTTGCTTAGGAGTAGGGCTGGGAACCAAAATCATTCCCCCTCGCCTGCTGTTTGCGGGCATCGTTCTGGCCATGCTGCCGGATGCCGACGTGCTGGCGTTTAAGTTCGGTATCGCCTACGGGAATATCTTTGGTCATCGCGGCTTTACCCATTCGCTGCTCTTTGCTTTTGTGGTGCCGATACTCTGCGTGTTGATTGGGCGGCGATGGTTACGGGCGAGCCTGACCCGATGCTGGCTTTTTTTGACGGTGTCGCTGCTGTCGCACAGTTTACTGGATTCGATAACGACAGGCGGAAAAGGGGTCGGCTGGCTATGGCCCTGGTCAGATGAACGTTTCTTTGCGCCCTGGCAGGTTATCCGGGTGGCCCCTTTTGCGCTGTCGCGTTATACCACGCCCTATGGGCATCAGGTGATTTATTCAGAACTACTGTGGGTGTGGTTGCCGGGCGTGGTGGTGATGGGGCTGTTGTGGTGGAGACGTGCGCGCTGATGCCCTCACCCCAACCCTCTCCCACAGGGAGAGGGAGTATCGGAGCTGTCCTCTCGCTTAGGGAGAGGGAGTATCGGTGCTGCCCTCTCGCGTAGGGAGAGGGAGTATCGGAGCTGCCCTCTCGCTTAGGGAGAGGGAGTATCGGCGCTGCCCTCTCGCTTAGGGAGAGGGAGTATCGGCGCTGCCTTCTCGCTTAGGAAGAGGGAGTATCGGCGCTGCCTTCTCGCTTAGGGAGAGGGAGTATCGGCGCTGCCCTCTCGCATAAGGAGAGGGTCAGGGGCGATTACTTACGACGCCAGATCGTTCCCTGAGGGCCATCTTCCAGCACAATGCCCATCTCGGTCAGGCGATTACGCGCCGCATCGGCTGCCGCCCAGTCTTTAGCCTGTCGCGCTTCCAGACGCGCCGTGATCAGGGCTTCAATCTCAGCCACTTCGTCATCGTCGGTTTGTGCGCCACTTTGCAGGAACACTTCAGGATCCTGCTCCAGCAGGCCCAGTACAGCGGCAAGCTTGCGCAGATGTGATGCCAGCGCATTCGCGGCGGCGACATCTTCGACTTTCAGGCGGTTAATCTCACGGGCCATATCAAACAGAACGGAATAGGCTTCCGGGGTGTTGAAATCGTCGTTCATCACTTCGATGAAGCGCGCTTCGAAAGCCTCACCGCCTGCCGCAGGAACCGATGTGTCGGTGCCGCGAATCGCGATGTAGAGACGCTCCAGCGCGGAACGTGCCTGTTTAAGGTTCTCTTCGCTGTAGTTAAGCTGGCTGCGATAGTGGCCAGACATCAGGAAGTAACGCACGGTTTCCGCGTCGTAGTATTTCAGCACATCACGCACGGTAAAGAAGTTATCCAGCGATTTCGACATCTTCTCGCGGTCAACCATCACCATTCCGGAGTGCATCCAGTAGTTAACGTACTCACCGCCGTGGGCACAGGTTGACTGAGCGATTTCGTTCTCATGGTGCGGGAACATCAGATCCGAGCCGCCGCCGTGGATATCGAAATGGTTGCCCAGCTGTTTGCAGTTCATCGCGGAACATTCGATGTGCCAGCCAGGACGTCCTTCGCCCCACGGAGAAGGCCAGCTTGGTTCGCCCGCTTTCGACATCTTCCACAGAACAAAGTCCATTGGGTTACGCTTCACGTCGACCACGTCAACGCGGGCGCCCGCCTGCAGCTGATCCAGATCCTGACGGGACAGCTGACCGTATGCAGGATCGGTAGGCACGGAGAACATCACGTCGCCATTATCCGCCACATAAGCGTGGCCGCGTTCGATAAGCGTTGCCGTGATCTCAATAATTTCATGGATATGATGAGTCGCACGCGGCTCGCTGTCCGGGCGCAGAATGTTCAGCGCGTCAAAATCTTTGTGCATTTCAACGATCATTCTGTCGACCAGATCGACAAAGCTTTCCCCTTTTTCGTTGGCGCGCTTAATGATTTTGTCGTCAATATCGGTAATATTGCGGACATATTTCAGCGTATAGCCCAAAAAGCGCAGGTAACGAGACACAACGTCGAAGGCGACAAAGGTGCGGCCATGGCCAATATGACAGAGATCGTAAACCGTAATACCACACACGTACATGCCGACTTCCCCGGCATGGATAGGTTTAAATTCCTCTTTTTGGCGCGTCATAGTATTAAAGATTTTTAACATCGAAGATTCCATGTGAGACGTGTGTGGATAGAAACTTTACTATCATACCCATTATTCGTCATCGAAGCAGCACACAATGCAAGGTGATCGCGTCCAGAGGTTATGCTATAACAAGCCCCTAGATGTGACCCGAACCAGGGTCGACGTACCACAATAACGGAACAGGATGCAAAAATGGTTACTCTGCACACTAATCATGGCGATATCGTCATCAAAACCTTCGATGACAAAGCGCCTGAAACAGTTAAAAACTTCCTGGACTACTGCCGCGAAGGTTTCTACAACAACACTATTTTCCACCGTGTGATCAATGGCTTTATGATCCAGGGCGGCGGTTTCGAACCTGGTATGCACCAGAAAGAGACCAAAGAAGCGATTAAAAACGAAGCAAACAACGGTCTGAAAAACACCCGTGGCACGCTGGCGATGGCGCGTACCCAGGCCCCTCACTCGGCAACCGCACAGTTCTTCATCAACGTGGCTGACAACGACTTCCTGAACTTCTCCGGCGAAAGCCTGCAGGGTTGGGGTTACTGCGTGTTCGCAGAAGTGGTTGAAGGTATGGACGTGGTTGAGAAAATCAAAGGCGTTTCTACTGGCCGCAGCGGTATGCATCAGGACGTTCCAAAAGAAGACGTGATCATTACAAGCGTGACTGTCAGCGAGTAATTGGTGGCGACACTTTTTATTGCGGATCTTCATCTGCAAACAGAAGAACCGGCGATTACCGCCGGTTTTCTGCGTTTTTTACAGGGCGAAGCACGCAAGGCTGACGCGTTGTATATTCTTGGCGACTTGTTTGAAGCCTGGATTGGCGACGACGACCCTAATCCACTTCATCGTGACGTTGCCGCCGCGATCCACTCCCTGGTGAAGGCGGGCGTTCCCTGCTATTTCCTCCACGGTAACCGCGATTTTCTCATCGGCAAACGCTTCGCCCGCGAAAGCGGCATGACCTTGCTGCCGGAAGAAAAGGTGCTCGACCTGTATGGTCGCCAGGTGCTGATCATGCATGGCGATACGCTCTGTACCGACGACACGGGCTATCTGGCGTTTCGCGCAAAGGTCCATACGCCCTGGATCCAAACGCTCTTCCTCGCGCTGCCGCTGTTTATCCGTAAACGCATTGCGGCAAAAATGCGTGCAGACAGCAAAGCTGCAAACAGCAGCAAATCGATGACGATTATGGATGTAAATCCGCAGGCGGTGGTCAACGTGATGGAGAAACATGCGGTGCAGTGGCTTATCCACGGGCATACCCATCGCCCGGACGTGCATGCGCTGAGCGCCAACGGCATGCCCGCTCATCGTGTCGTGCTGGGTGCCTGGCATCGTGAAGGCTCCATGGTCAAAGTCACTCCTGATGCAGTGGAGCTGATTGCTTTCCCGTTCTGACCCGTCATTTTTACTTCATAGAATAGTTCATATTTTTTGAACGATATCTGCAAATTGTTTCGATTTTAATCAACCGATGGTCGGTCTATTATTTATCACATCAGGGCAACACGCCCTACTCCAGATAAATTGCTTAAGGAATACGACCATGAAATCCATCAAAACTTTCGTTGCAGTTGCGGCTCTCTCTCTGCTCTCTTTCGGTTCTTTCGCACAAAGCTTAAGCGCGAACGCCTCAACGCTTGACCGTGCAGAAGCCATTATTGCCGCCAAAGCGGCTGAACAGGGTGCGTCCTACAAAATCACCAGCGCTCAGTTCGACAACCGTGTGCATATGACCGCTGAACTGACTCACTAACGATGATGATTGCCGTGCCGCCCGTACATCAGCGACAGCGACAAGACGATGAGAAAGGACAAGAGAATGAAAAAGATGAGCATCGTAAGCGCCCTGCTTTTGGCCGCGTCACTGTCGACTGGCGCAGTGGCGGCAGAGCATCGCGTCTTAACACCTGAAGCAGGTTCCAATATGGACACCCACGCGCAGCAGAATCATATTGAAGTGAGCCACGCGTTCGATAAAGAGAGCCTGACCGCCGGTAATCTGCTGTAAAAAAACGCCGACATTTCACGCAACAGACCGCCCTTAGCGCGGTCTGTTTTGTTTTGCAAAACGCCTGACAACGGCTGACGTTTTGACCACGCAACCGTTTTCCTTGCCCGTATTACATGCTATTCTCTGTGCCCTCGAAAGCAGTGTGTTTCGCACCACAGGAGTTTTAAGACGCATGTCTTCCCGCAATAATCCGGCGCGTGTCGCCATCGTGATGGGGTCCAAAAGCGACTGGGCTACCATGCAATTCGCCGCCGAAATCTTCGAAATCCTGAACGTTCCGCACCATATTGAAGTGGTTTCCGCGCACCGCACACCTGACAAACTGTTCAGCTTCGCCGAAGGCGCAGAAGAGAACGGGTATGAGGTGATCATTGCCGGTGCGGGCGGTGCAGCACATCTGCCCGGCATGATTGCCGCCAAAACGCTGGTGCCCGTTCTGGGCGTGCCGGTACAGAGCGCCGCGTTAAGCGGTGTCGACAGCCTCTATTCTATTGTTCAGATGCCGCGCGGTATTCCCGTCGGTACGCTGGCGATTGGCAAAGCGGGTGCCGCGAACGCCGCCCTGCTGGCCGCACAAATTCTGGCCACCCACGATAAGGCCTTGCATCAGCGTCTGGCGGACTGGCGCAAATCGCAGACCGATGAAGTGCTGGACAATCCGGACCCGCGGGGTGAGGCATGAAGCAGGTTTGCGTCCTTGGCAATGGTCAGTTAGGCCGCATGCTGCGCCAGGCGGGCGAACCGCTGGGCATTTCGGTCTGGCCTGTCGGACTGGATGCTGAACCCGAAGCCGTGCCGTTCCAGCAAAGCGTGATTACCGCAGAGATTGAACGCTGGCCGGAAACCGCTCTGACCCGCGAGCTGGCACGGCATAACGCCTTTGTTAACCGCGATGTTTTCCCGATCATTGCTGACCGTCTGACGCAAAAACAGCTCTTCGATAAGCTCGGTCTGGCGACCGCGCCGTGGCAACTCCTGGCGGATAAACGCGAATGGAATAACGTTTTCGCCACGCTGGGGGAACTGGCCATCGTGAAGCGTCGCGTCGGGGGCTATGATGGCCGTGGACAGTGGCGTTTACGCGCCAGCGAAACCGCTGAGCTGCCGGATGATTGCTACGGCGAATGTATCGTTGAGCAGGGCATTAACTTTAGCGGCGAAGTGTCACTGGTCGGGGCGCGCGCTCACGACGGCAGCACCGTCTTTTATCCACTGACCCACAATCTGCATCAGGACGGCATTCTGCGCACCAGCGTGGTGTTCCCACAGGCCAATCCTGACCAGCAGTCTCAGGCGGAAGCAATGCTCTCTGCGATCATGCATGAGCTGGGTTACGTGGGCGTCATGGCGATGGAATGCTTTGTCACGCCTGCCGGTCTGCTGATTAACGAGCTGGCGCCGCGAGTCCACAACAGCGGCCACTGGACGCAAAACGGGGCGTCGATCAGTCAGTTTGAACTGCATCTGCGAGCCATTACTGATCTGCCCCTGCCGGTGCCGGTGGTCAACAGCCCGTCAGTCATGATCAATCTGATCGGTACCGATCTGAATGAAAACTGGCTGAAACTGCCGCTGGTGCATTTGCACTGGTACGACAAAGAGGTGCGTCCAGGCCGTAAAGTGGGCCACCTGAACCTGAATGATATCGATACGGACCGCCTGAGCGCGACCCTTGAAGCCATCATTCCGTTGCTGCCGCCAGAGTACGCCAGCGGAATTGTCTGGGCGCAATCAAAGCTGAAATAAGCGATATGTGCCGGGGAGTTGATCTTCCCCTTCCCCGGCCTCTTACAACGCGCGTAAAATCCCCGTCCATTGCTGTTTAGTTTTCTGGAATAACCATGAACGATGGAATGGACTATCGCGCGATCCTCGCGTCCGATACCCCTTTAATCGACGTTCGCGCGCCGATCGAGTTTGCGCAGGGCGCGATGCCTGCCGCTATCAACCTGCCCTTAATGAACGACGACGAACGTGCCGCGGTTGGGACCTGCTACAAGCGACAGGGACCCGAAGCCGCGCTGGCCCTCGGCCATAGCCTGGTGCAAGGCGAAAGCCGTGATGCCCGAATCCAGGCCTGGCGCGAGGCGTGCCTGGCCCATCCTGTGGGATATCTTTGCTGCGCGCGCGGCGGCCAGCGCTCGCACATTACCCAGGCGTGGCTGAAAGAGGCCGGAGTCGACTACCCCCTGGTGGCGGGCGGTTATAAAGCGCTGCGTCAGACGGCGATAGAGGTTACGGCTGAGCAGGCGCAAAAACCGATGGTGCTCATCGGCGGCTGCACCGGCAGCGGTAAAACGCTGCTGGTGAAACAGCATCCGCAGGGTATTGATCTGGAAGGGCTTGCACATCATCGCGGCTCGTCGTTTGGCCGGACGCTGCTGCCACAGCTTTCCCAGGCGAGCTTTGAAAACCAGCTAGCCGTTGCGCTGTTAAAAAAAGAGGCCGCACGCTGGGTGCTGGAAGATGAAGGCCGGATGATTGGCTCCAACCACCTGCCGGAATGCCTGCGCGACAGCATGGTACAGGCGGCGATCGTGGTGGTGGAAGATCCGTTTGACGTTCGTCTTGAACGTCTTCGTGAAGAGTATTTCGATCATATGTGGGCAGATTTTTCTGCCGCATACGGCGAGGATGCGGGCTGGCAGGCATATAGCGAATACTTACATCACGGCCTTTTCGCGATTCGCCGTCGACTGGGGCTACAACGCTTTGCGCAATTCACCGCCCTGCTCGATTGCGCGCTGCTGGAACAAAAACGGACAGGTGGCACTGACGCTCACTTCAGCTGGCTTGTGCCGCTGCTGAATGACTATTACGACCCGATGTACCGCTATCAGCTTGAAAAGAAAGCCGACAAGATTGTTTATCGCGGGACGTTCGCCGAAATTGCGGACTGGTTAAATCGCTAAAAAAAGCCGGGGGCGGCTACGCCTTCCCCGGCCTGCACGTTGTTTGCAGCCCCGGTAAGCGAAACGCCACCGGGGAACAGACGTCTTAGAAGTCGTAACGCAGACGCACCAGGTTCATATCACCCAGGTTGTCGGTGCTGGACGTGAACACGTGTTCGTAATCCACACGGAAACCGTAATCCAGCTGGAAGCTAATGCCCACGCCGTTATCGATGCGCTGGTAGTTACGACCATTCACATACTCGATGCGATCGCCCATAAAATAAGGCTGGATGGATTTAACGGCATACTGCTCGACCGGGAATGTGTAACCTGCGAAGTATTCAATACCCCATGCATCACCGGCAAAGTAGTTGTCAGTAGAGACTTTTTTGGTGGTCAGGAAGTTCTGGTACCAGCCGCCGCCAGCAGAGAAGGTCCAGTTATCCGGTGTCCAGCTCAGCGCCGTACCCAGGATATTCTGGTCATAGGATTTGCTGTCGCCATTATCCGGGTTACGCATATCCGCACGGGTATAGTTCCATGCTGCGCCCCAGGTCAGATCGGTGGTCAGATGATAGTTCAGACCCAGTGAGCCGCCGCCTTTACGTTTGTAACGCAGACCATTGCCCGGCAGGTATTCGCTGTCTTCGAACAGATAAGAAGCATAGATATCCGCATCGCCAACGGTTTTCTTATATTTCAGCATCTTGCGTGAACGATAAGATCCATCATAGTCGCCGTTAATACCGTTACCTGACGCCTGACCGATCATGTCATAGTCCCAGATATCGGTTTTCGCACCGACCACATCGTAGTAAACGCTGTTTTGTTGGCCGTAGGTCAGCGTACCCCAGGTATCACTTTTCAGGCCGGTGTAGAGCATACGACGAGAGGTGTCGTGTGCGCCTTCAGCGTAGTGATTGTCCCAGTTGAACTGAGCCGGGATGTTCACGCCCAGCTCGTAGTAGCTGATCCAGCTAATATCGTCGAACAGGTAATAATCGGCGGCGAAACGGAAACGGGTGCCACCGTCAAAACCGTTGCGCTTATAGCCGTTTTTGCCGTCGTCGCCGGTCATATTCTGGAACTGGGGACGAATACTGCCGCCCACGGTGAAGTTAAGACGGCTCAGCGGGTTACCTGCCTGAGGGTCTTGTTTCAATACGGTGATTTCTGCCTGGCTGGCGAAAGAAGTCATTGCTAATGCTGCGCCGATCGTTGCCGCCAGCGCTGTTTTAGTTATCGTCATTATTATTCCTTGATAGACACGCTGCTAATTATTTAGCAGACGAATAATATCCGGAATTAAACCGCTCGTGTGGCCGGGTTTTTAATGATTTGTGCGGGTAAACAGAGGGGTATTATCAATTTGTGCTGCCAAATGATTACGCACCAGCATAAAAACCGGTGCGCAATCATAACGGGAGGTTATTAACTAACGAACTGCCGGAAAAGCGCCTTTCCTTTCAGCAGACGCGTGCCGAGCCAGCCGCCACACAGTGACAACAGTAACGCGCCGCAGATCGGCAAAATGAGCCACAATCGCCAGTCTGGCTCCCACGGGAAGTCAAAGACTTTGGTCTGGAGCAGCGCCAGCGCAGTTTCTGCGCCAATGGCGGCCACCAGCCCGGAGACCAGCCCCAGCAGCGCAAACTCACACCACAGCGTGGTACGCAGCAGTTTTTTACCTGCGCCAAGCGTGCGATAGACCACCAGCTCCTGATGTCGCTGACGCATCCCCACCTGGACCTGTGCCAGAAGCAGCAGTACGCCGCACGCGGTAACGAGGACAACCATCACCTCCAGCGCACGACTGACCTGTTCCAGAACCTGTCCCACCTGCTTCAGGATCGCCCCGATATCAAGCAGGCTCACCGTCGGGAACTCACGATTAAGCTGGGTCAACATGCCGTTGCCCTTCTCCCAGCGGAAGCTGGTGAGCCAACTCTGCGGCTGTCCGTCGAGTGCGCCCGCAGGGAAGATAAAGAAGAAGTTCGGACGCAGGCTTTCCCAGTCCACTTTACGCAGGCTGGTGACTTTGGCACTGAATTCCTGGGTGTCTCCGGTAAACGTGACGGTATCGCCCAACGTCACCTTCAGACGCCCCGCCAGCCCCTCTTCCATCGACACTTCCCCCGCTTTCGGTGGCCAGGTGCCGGCAACGATCGGATTGTGATCCGGACGTTTATCCTGCCAGGTCAGATTCAGCTCGCGGTTCAGCGACTCATCCTGGCTCCCCTCCGTCGCCTTGCCGTTAATTTGGGTCAGCCGCGCGCGGACAATGGGGTAGAACGACTCAGGGATAATCTGATGTTCCGCCAGGAAGGTTTTTAACGGCGTCACCTGTTCCGGCGCGATATTAATCAGAAAATAGTTTGGGCTTTCAGGCGGAAGTTGCTGTTGCCAGCGATCCAGCAAATCGCCGCGCAACACCAGCAGCATCGCCAGTAACATAAATGAGAGTGAGAACGCTGAAAGCTGGCTGAGCGTGGACCACGGTTGACGCAACAGGCGATTCACCGCCAGGCGTACCGGCAGGGAATGAAGCGTGACCCTTTTTAAGAGGCTAAGCAGAAGCCAGCCCAGCGCGCCACAGAGCATTGCCAGCACCACCGCCCCCGCCAGCACGGCCCAGAGAAGCATACTGCCGCCCATCAGCCAGGCCAGCAATCCCACCACCACACAGACGATAACGGGAAGATAAACTTTGAGCGGCCAGACGTTCGCCACCGCGTCACGACGCAGGACACGCAGCGGCTGCGTGGCAAGAAGCAAACGATACGGACGTAGGCCTACCAGCAGGGAAATCACCCCCATCGCCCCTATCGACCATAGCCAGGGCCACAGGCTGGCCGCCGGAAGCGCCGCAGGCAAAACAGGCTTGAGCAACACCATCAGGAGCTTTTCAAACAGCAGCCCTATCGCGCCCCCCGTCACGGCGGAAAGCACCAGCACGGCCAGCCACTGACCCACGATCAGTTTTCGCAACTGTGCCCGGCCCGCGCCCAGCGTTTTGAGGATCGCCACCAGATCGTAACGGCTGCGGCAATAGTGCCCCATCGCCACCGCGACCGCCGCAACGGCCAGCAGCAGCGTCAGCAGTGCAGAGAGCAATAAAAATTGCTGCGAGCGCTCCAGCGATTTCCCGAGCGCGCCGTCGTCCTGCTCCATGCCGGTCCAGCGATGTTCAGGCTTAAGCTGAGGCAGCAGCCATTTTTCATAGGATGCCAGCTGTGCCGGCGTTCCGCCGAACTTATAACGCCAGGTCACCCGACTGCCCGGCTGCACCGCGCCGGTTTTCTCTACGTCAGCGGTGTTCATGAGTAACCGCGGCGCCATCTGAAAGGGGTTGAAACCGGAATCCGGCTCCTGGTTCACTTCCCCCGCAATGGTGAACGTCGCGTCGCCAACGTCAATCTTGTCGCCGGTTTTAAGGTTTAACAACGCCATCAGGCGTGGCGCCAGCAGGACGGAGCCTGCGGTTGGCTTGAGTCCCGGTGGCGTGGTCTGTAAATCGCCATACATCGGATAGATATCGTCAACGGCCTTCACGCTAGCCAGCTGCGGGGTATCGGCGGCAAAGGTCATCGTCTGGAAGGTCAGTTGCTTACCGACCTTCAATCCGATCCGCTGCGCTTCATCGAGCCAGGCCTGAGGCACGTCGCGGGAACTGCTGAGCGTCCTGTCACCGGCCATAAATTCACGGCTTTGCTGGCTCAGCCCTTTTTCCATACGATCGCTGACGCTGCCCAGCGCCAGCACGCAGGCGACGGCCAGACTCAATGCCAGCCAGACAATCAATAACGATGGCGAGCGCCATTCCCGCCAGAACCAGCGTGCGATCATGCTTCCTCCTGCAATTGGCCATTCACCAGCCGCAGGCGGCGGTCGCAGCGGGCTGCCAGCTGAGGATCGTGCGTCACCAGAATCAGGGTGGTGCCATGTTCACGGTTGAGCGTAAACAGCAGGTCGGCAATTTTATCCCCCGTCTGGCGATCGAGATTGCCGGTGGGTTCATCAGCAAACAGCACGTCCGGACGCCCGTTAAAGGCACGCGCCAGCGCTACTCGCTGCTGCTCCCCGCCGGAAAGCTGTGCCGGAAGATGATCGAGGCGTTTCCCCAGGCCAAGCTGTTCAAGGAGTGCTTTCGCGTGGTCACGGCTTTGACGGGTATTTTCACCGCGCAGCAAACCAGGCAGCTCGACGTTCTCCAGCGCATTTAAGGTGGGAATGAGCATAAACGACTGAAAGACAAAGCCGATATGCTTTGCCCGAAGCGCAGCGCGCGCCTCTTCATCCAGCCTGTGCAGCGGCTGGCCCACCAGATTGACCTCGCCACTGCTGCCGTCGTCAAGCCCGGCAAGGATCGCCAGCAGGGTGGATTTACCGGAACCCGACTCACCAATCAGGGCAATGCTTTCCCCGCGTTTGACAACGAGTTCAACTCCGGTGAGGATGGATAGCTCGTGTTCCCCCTGACCGACGGACTTCTTAAGATGATGAACTGCAACAATGTTTTCCGCTGGCATTTGCCCTTCCTGTTTCTGATTCTGATGACCTTTCGCGCCGCCGCGGCGGACACATTACTGGTTCTGGGCGATAGCCTGAGCGCAGGCTATCGAATGGCGGCCACCGCGGCCTGGCCTGCGCTGCTTAACGAGAAATGGCAGGCCCGGACGCCGGTGCTGAATGCCAGCATCAGCGGCGATACCTCGCAGCAAGGGCTGGCCCGGCTGCCCGCGCTCCTGAAACAACATCAGCCGCGCTGGGTGTTAGTAGAACTGGGCGGTAACGACGGTTTGCGCGGCTTCCAGCCTCAACAGACGGAGCAAACCCTGCGTAAAATCATACAGGATATCAAGGCCGCCAATGCGCAACCGCTGCTGATGCAAATTCGTCTGCCCGCAAACTACGGTCGCCGTTATAATGAATCCTTTAGCGCGATCTATCCAAAACTGGCCAAAGAGTTTGATATCCCCCTCCTGCCGTTTTTTATGGAGGAAGTCTATCTGAAACCACAATGGATGCAGGATGATGGCATTCACCCTAATCGCGACGCTCAGCCGTTTATTGCCGACTGGATGGCAACACGACTGGCACCTCTAGTTAAACATGACTCTTAATTCAGCGGAGATCCTGACAGGTAAAGTTATGCAAAAATCGGTCTTAATTACAGGATGTTCCAGCGGAATTGGCCTTGAAAGCGCCTTAGAATTAAAACGCCAGGGATTTTGGGTATTGGCCGCCTGCCGTAAACCCGACGATGTCGAGCGGATGAACGGTAAGGGACTGACCGGCATATTGCTGGATCTCGACTCCCCCGAGAGCATCGAACGCGCCGCCGCCGAAACGATCGCGCTGACGGACAATCGCCTGTATGGCCTGTTCAATAACGCCGGTTTCGGCATGTATGGCCCGCTGGAAACCATTACGCGCGAGCAAATGGAACAGCAGTTTTCCGCCAACTTCTTTGGCGTACATCAGCTGACCATGGCACTGCTCCCTGCCATGCTGCCGCACGGCGAGGGCCGAATCGTCATGACCTCTTCCGTCATGGGGCTGATTTCCACGCCGGGCCGCGGCGCGTATGCGGCCAGCAAATATGCTCTTGAAGCCTGGTCCGACGCGCTACGTATGGAGTTGCGCCATAGCGGCATCAAAGTCAGCCTGATTGAACCCGGCCCGATTCGCACCCGCTTCACGGAAAACGTTAATCAGACCCAGTCCGATAAGCCGGTCGAAAATCCCGGCATCGCGGCTCGCTTTACCCTTGGGCCAGAGGCGGTCGTCGCAAAAGTACGTCATGCTTTTGAAAGTGACCGTCCCAAAATGCGCTATCCGGTCACCCTGGTCACCCATGCCGTCGGGTGGCTGAAGCGGCTGTTGCCGGGCCGCATGATGGATAAAATTTTACGCGGGTGAGTTGAAGCCTCGCTCCTCACCCCCATGTATTTATCAAACTGATAACTGAGAATTTCGTATGTCCGAACAGAATATTGTCAACATCACCGAAGCGAACCTGCAACAGACGCTTGAACAGTCAATGGTTAAACCTGTGCTGTTCTATTTCTGGTCCGAGCGGAGCCAGCATTGCCTGGAGCTGACGCCGGTGCTGGATCGCCTCGCCGCTCAGTACAATGGTCAGTTTATTCTGGCAAAGCTGGACTGTGACGCCGAGCAGCGCGTCGCCGCGCAGTTTGGCCTGCGCGCCATTCCGACCGTTTATCTGTTCCAGAATGGTCAACCGGTGGACGGTTTCCAGGGCCCACAACCGGAAGAGGCGATCCGCGCCCTGCTTGAAAAAGTGCTGCCCCGCGAAGAAGAGTTAAAAGCGCAGGAAGCCATCGCGCTGATGCAGGAAGGGAAATATGACGAGGCGCTGCCGCTGCTGAAGGAGGCCTGGCAGCTCTCAAACCAGGACAGCCAGATTGGACTGCTGCTGGCGGAAACGCAGATCGCCCTGAACCGTTCTGACGATGCGCAGGTCGTTCTGAATACGGTTCCGTTGCAGGATCAGGATACCCGCTATCAGGGCCTTATCGCCCAGATTGAACTGCTGAAGCAGGCTGCCGATACGCCGGAAATCCAGCAACTGCAGCAGCAGGTGGCTGACAAACCTGACGATGCCGCGCTGGCCAGTCAGCTTGCGTTACAGCTGCACCAGGTGGGCCGCAATGAAGAAGCCCTTGAGCTCCTGTTCGCGCACCTGAGCACAGATTTAACCGCCGCCGACGGACAGGCGCGAAAGGTCTTCCAGGAGATCCTCGCGGCGCTTGGGACCGGGGATGCGCTGGCGTCGCGCTATCGCCGCCAGCTTTACGCCCTGCTGTACTGATACCTGCGGCCCGGTGATCGCTTCACCGGGCTTTTTTCAGCTGCGTCACCACCAGCTGGTGGCGGGCATTATAGAACTTCCGGTAGGTCAAATAGCAGGCGATGATGGTCGACAGGCTCGCCGTTGACAGCAGCATAAACGTCACCATTATTTGATATTTAATCGCTTTAACCGGATCGATACCGGCAAAGATCAGCCCGGACATCATACCCGGCAGGCTCACCAGCCCGACCGTTTTCGCTGAATCCACCGTCGGGATCAGCGACGAGCGAATACTTTCCCGAATCAGCCCCGCTGAGGCCGTTTTGGGCGTCGCGCCCAGACTGAGTTTTTCCTGAATCTGCTGCTGTTCGCTGCTGAAGCGCTGGCCAAGATTGTTGTAACACAACCCCACCGCCACCATGGCATTCCCCGCGATCATCCCGGAAATGGGGATGACCTGCATCGGCGTAAATTCAATTGAGCCAGAAAAAACCAGCACGGTCAGGGTAAGCGCTGTTCCGGTGGCAATTGCGATGAACGAAGAGACAAAGGCTTTATCAATATATTTACTGCGTTTCTGCGCGTTCCAGGCCGCGTTGAAGCAGATAAACAGGACCATTAATAACGTCAGTACCGCGTGATTAACGTTGAAGATGTATTTCAGCACATAGCCGACGATAATCAGCTGAATCACCGCGCGGCAGATACTCCAGATAATGTCCTTTTCCAGCCCGAGTTTCTCGCGGTAGCTCACGAGGATCGCCACGAGCACCAGAATCATGGAGAAAGCCAGCGATTCATTCGTAATATTATGCTCACCCATGATACGTCTCCTGCCCTTCCCCGGGCTGCGGCTGAAGCAGAAGCACCTCATCCGCGTGTTTTATTTCATCTGCGTCATGCGTGACCCACAGCACCGCCACATTGTGTTCTTTGGCATAGCGATGAATGATGTCATTCACATTTTGTTTATTGCGCTCATCCAGTGCGCTGGTCACCTCATCCAGCAGCAAGACGTCGGGCAAAAATTGCAGATAACGCATCAAGGACACCCGCTGTTTCTCACCGCCAGACAGTTCGGAAACGGACTTTGTCAGCGTATCAGGGGATAATCCGAAACGCTCCAGATCGGCGATAAAGGCCTCTGGCTCGGGGTTTTTATGTCGAATCTGCCAGGGAAAAATCAGGTTGTCGTAAACGGTATCCCCGAAGAGCGAAGGCGTTTGCACACACCAGGAAACCTGCTGTCGGTAGGCTTCCGGCGAGAGGGTGGCAATGTCTTTGCCTTTAAATAAAATGCGTCCGTGCGTAGGGCTGAGCAGCGAGGCGATAATTTTAAGCAACGTACTTTTCCCGCAGCCTGACGGCCCGGTGATCAGCCTGAATTCCCCGGGCGAGACATTCATGCTGACGTGATTCAGGATGGTCTTCTCGCCCGCACGGTAGCCAACGTCGCTGATTTCCAAAATTAAGTTGTTGTCCTTCATGGCATTCCCTGTTTTATTCCGAAAACCCGTAGTAGTGTAACCGGACGAGTGATTCGCGCGCTATTTTCCCCTTATACTTAAGGTCAACACGCGACGACTTTTTTCGCTAAACGGACGAGTAAACAGGAGGTTTTATGCTTATCGTGGTACCCATTCTTATCTTCGTTGTGCTTATTATTGTGGGAGCAGGCGTCAAGATTGTTCCGCAGGGCTATCAGTGGACGGTGGAGCGCTTTGGTCGCTATACCACTACCCTACAACCCGGCTTGAGCCTGGTGGTCCCCTTTATGGACCGCATTGGCCGCAAAATCAACATGATGGAACAGGTACTGGATATCCCTTCCCAGGAGGTGATCTCCAAGGATAATGCTAACGTCACGATTGATGCCGTCTGCTTCATTCAGGTGATCGACGCGCCAAAAGCCGCCTATGAGGTGAGCAACCTGGAGCTGGCGATTATTAATCTGACGATGACCAATATCCGTACCGTACTCGGCTCCATGGAGCTTGACGAGATGCTCTCTCAGCGCGACAGCATTAACACGCGTCTGCTTCACATTGTCGACCAGGCGACCAATCCGTGGGGGATCAAGGTTACGCGTATCGAAATTCGTGACGTGCGCCCACCGGCAGAGCTTATCTCGTCCATGAACGCGCAAATGAAAGCCGAGCGGACCAAGCGCGCCTACATCCTTGAAGCCGAAGGTATTCGCCAGGCCGAGATCCTGAAAGCTGAAGGGGACAAGCAATCGCAAATCCTGAAGGCCGAAGGCGAACGTCAGTCGGCATTCCTGGAGGCTGAAGCGCGTGAGCGTTCTGCTGAAGCGGAAGCCCGCGCCACGAAAATGGTCTCTGAGGCCATTGCCGCAGGGGATATTCAGGCCGTGAACTACTTCATTGCACAGAAATACACCGATGCCCTGCAGCAAATCGGTTCTGCCAATAACAGCAAAGTGGTGATGATGCCGCTGGACGCCAGCAGTCTGATGGGATCTATCGCGGGTATTGCAGAGCTGGTGAAAGACAGCGGAAACGAGCTTAAAAAATGATTGAGACGATTGCTGCACATCCTCATGTGTTCTGGCTCAGCCTTGGTGGGTTGCTGCTGGCGGCCGAGATGTTGGGCGGCAACGGCTACCTGCTCTGGAGCGGCGTGGCGGCGGTGGTCACCGGGCTGCTCGTCTGGTTGCTGCCCTTTGGCTGGGAGTGGCAAGGCGTGCTGTTTGCCGCTCTGACGCTGATTGCAGCCTGGCTGTGGTGGCGCTGGCTTTCACGTCAGGTGCGCGCGCAAAAACCGGTGGACGCAGCGCTTAACCAGCGAGGCGTACAGCTCATTGGTAAACGCTTCATCCTGGACACCACCCTGGTGAACGGTCGTGGACATGTTCAGGTCGGGGACAGTTCCTGGCCCGTCGTGTCCGAGGATGACCTGATTGCGGGTACGCGCATTGAGGTTATCGCGGTCGAAGGGATTACGCTTCGGGTCAAAGCCTGCTAAGCGCGGCTTTTGCGGTGGCAGCAGCCAGAAAGGTTGTCCATGATGGGACAATCGGCACTGTCATCGCCAGGGCAGGATTCCGCCAGCGTCAAGAGCTGATCCCGCATCGACTGGAGTTCAACGATATGGCGTTCTATCTCGTCCACCTTTTCCAGCGTGCGTTTTTTAACGTCAGCGCTATGACGCTCAGGATCGTTAAACAAATTGACCAGTTCGCCGCACTCTTCCAGGTTAAAGCCAACCTGCCTTGCCTGACGCAATAACGTCAGTTCATCAATATGCCGCGCGGAATAACTGCGATAGCCGTTCTCACTGCGCAATGGCGGCGTGACCAGCCCTTTCTCTTCGTAAAAACGAATGGCTTTGCTGGTTAAACCGGTTTTCTTTGCCACATCGCTAATATTCATTTTTGCTCCTGCACGTTGGCTCACCTGCCCCTGCTTATTGTAAGCCCTTCAGGTCAAGAACCAACCTTCATTACATTCATATACAACGGGGTCTGCTCTGCGCCCAGGATCGTCGCGTCCTGGAATTTACCCGCAAGAGACTTTTTCATTACGCCTTGACCTTCCAGTTACGGGAAGGTTTAAGCTTATAAGCGTAGGTTAACTTATGAAACAAAGGAGCCTGAATATGTCTCAAACTATCGACCTGACCCTGGACGGTTTGACCTGCGGTCATTGCGTCAAACGGGTGAAAGAGAGTCTGGAACAACGACCAGATGTTGAGCAAGCTGACGTCACCCTCGATCATGCCGTTGTGCTGGGCAGTGCCAGCGCGGATACGCTTATCGAAACCATTAAACAAGCCGGATACGGGGCGGAGCTAAGCCACCCAAAGGCTGACCCGCTGACAGCGTCAACAACCCCGTCGGAAGCACTGACAGCGGCAACTCCTGAGCTTCCGGCAGCCAGTGACCTGGATGACAGCCAACAGCTGTTAATCAACGGCATGAGCTGCGCCAGCTGCGTCTCCCGCGTACAACAGGCTTTGCAGGCTGTACCGGGCGTCTCACAGGCACGGGTGAACCTGGCGGAACGCACGGCCCTGGTCATGGGCAGTGCGTCCGCCGCAAATTTAGTTCAGGCCGTCGAAAAAGCAGGCTATGGCGCTGAAGCCATAGAAGACGATCTCGAACGGCGTGAACGTCAGCAAGAAACCGCTATCGCCACCATGAAACGCTTCCGCTGGCAGGCCATCGTTGCGCTGCTGGTCGGGATCCCGGTGATGGTCTGGGGCATGATCGGTGACAACATGATGGTCACCGGGGACAACCGCACCCTGTGGCTGGGTATCGGTATCCTTACCCTTGCGGTCATGGTTTTTGCCGGTGGCCATTTTTATACCAGCGCCTGGAAGAGCCTGAAAAATCGCACGGCGACCATGGATACGCTGGTTGCGCTGGGTACCGGTGCGGCATGGCTCTACTCGATGAGCGTGAACGTCTGGCCGCAGTGGTTCCCGATGGAAGCGCGTCATCTCTACTATGAAGCTAGCGCGATGATCATCGGCCTGATTAACCTGGGCCATATGCTTGAAGCGCGCGCGCGGCAGCGCTCGTCCAAAGCGCTGGAACGTTTACTGGATCTGACTCCGCCGACTGCCCGGGTCGTCACTGACAACGGTGAAAAATCCCTTCCCCTCGCCGAGGTGCAGGCCGGTATGACGCTGCGTTTAACCACGGGCGATCGGGTTCCGGTCGACGGGGAAATTACCCAGGGCGAAGCCTGGCTCGATGAAGCGATGCTGACGGGGGAACCTGTGCCACAGCAAAAATCGGCAGGTGATGCGGTGCATGCCGGGACGGTGGTCCAGGACGGTAGCGTCTTATTCCGCGCCAGCGCCGTGGGGAGTCATACCACGCTGTCACGCATTATTCGCATGGTGCGTCAGGCCCAAAGCAGCAAGCCAGAAATTGGCAAGCTTGCCGATCGGATCTCCGCCGTTTTTGTCCCTGTAGTGGTGGGGATCGCGCTGTTTAGCGCCGCCATCTGGTACTTCTTTGGTCCGGCACCGCAGATTGTTTACACCCTGGTGATTGCCACCACGGTGCTGATCATCGCCTGCCCATGTGCGCTGGGTCTGGCGACGCCGATGTCGATTATCTCCGGCGTCGGACGTGCGGCGGAATTCGGTGCTCTGGTGCGTGATGCCGATGCCCTGCAACGTGCCAGCACGCTGGACACCCTTGTCTTTGATAAAACCGGCACGCTGACCGAAGGCAAGCCGCAGGTTGTGGCGATTCACACGAACGGTCTTTCACAGGAAGAGGCGTTGCGTCTTGCGGCTGCACTTGAACAAGGCTCCAGCCACCCGCTGGCCCACGCTATTCTTGAGAAAGCCGGAACGACCGATCTGCCGCAGATACAAAACTTCCGCACCCTGCGCGGGTTAGGCGTCAGCGGTGATGCTGGCGGACGTCAGGTTCTGCTCGGCAACCTTGCCTTGCTGAATGAACATCACGTCGACACCTCCTCGCTCGATGACGAAGTGAACGCTCAGGCCTCCCGGGGCGCTACGCCGGTCTTAATGGCCGTCGACGGCAAAGCGGAGGCGGTTTTCGCTATCCGTGACCCGCTGCGTCAGGATAGCGTGGCGGCACTTAAGCGTCTGCATCAGGCGGGGTATCGTCTGGTGATGCTGACCGGGGATAACCCGACGACCGCGCATGCTATTGCCCGCGAGGCGGGCATTGACGAGGTGATCGCGGGCGTACTGCCTGACGGTAAGGCTGATGCGATCAAAAAACTGCAGTCTGAAGGACGTCAGGTGGCGATGATCGGCGACGGGATTAACGATGCCCCTGCCCTGGCTCAGGCCGATGTGGGTATTGCCATGGGCGGCGGGAGCGATGTCGCTATTGAAACTGCCGCGATTACCCTGATGCGTCACAGCTTGATGGGCGTCGCCGACGCGCTGGCGATCTCAAAAGCCACGTTGCGCAACATGAAGCAGAACTTGCTGGGCGCCTTTGTTTATAACGCGCTGGGGATACCCATTGCCGCCGGGATCCTGTGGCCGCTTACCGGAACATTACTGAACCCGGTCGTCGCAGGTGCGGCGATGGCGCTGTCGTCTATCACCGTGGTCAGTAACGCCAACCGACTGTTGCGCTTTACACCGAAAGATTGAACCTGAGACGCCTACGCGCTAGCATGATCCTTTCGATTGTGGGAGCGCGTATGAGTCTGTTTCAGCAAATAAAAGCCCGTTTACGCGTCCTTTTCCCCCGCCGATACGCCTGGCCTGCCGTGGATATTCTCTTGTCTGGCGGCCAGCATTTGCATCTGGTGGGAAGCATTCACATGGGGACGCGGGATATGTCGCCGTTACCCTCGGGGCTGTTAAAACAGCTCTCGCGTGCCGACGCTCTGGTCGTCGAAGCGGATATTTCAGGTCACGACTCCCCCTTTGCCGATCTGGCGATCCCCCCTCCGCTCAACGAACGTCTCACTGAATCGCAGCTGGCGGAACTGGAGCGCGTTGCGCAAGAGGTCGGGCTGTCGCTTGCCATGCTCGACACCCAGCCATTGTGGCAAATCGCCATGGTCCTTCAGGCAACGCAGGCGCAGCGTCTGGGGTTACGCGGGGATTACGGCATCGATTTCCAGCTGTTAACGCTCGCCAAATCACGCCAGTTGCCCGTCATTGAACTGGAAGGCGCAGAGAGCCAGGTGGCCCTGTTACGCCAGCTTCCTGAAGATGGTTTACTGTTGCTCGATGACACCCTGACCCACTGGCACACCAATGCCCGCCTGTTGCAAACCATGATCAGCTGGTGGCTGGATGCTCCGCCCTCAGACACGCAGCTGGCATTGCCCTCCACCTTTAGCGAAAGCTTATACGATGTGCTGATGCATGAGCGAAATCAGGCATGGCGGACGCGGCTGCAGGCGCTGCCTGCGGGGCGTTATGTGGTGGCGGTTGGCGCGCTGCATTTATACGGTGAAGGCAATTTACCGTCGTTGCTGAAATAAAAAAATGGCCAATATTTCTATTGGCCCGTCAAAGAGGAATTTCATCGTTATTATTATGCCGGGGGAGACCCCCGGTTGAGCGATTGTCGCTCAAAGTAACCATCACTGCCAACACTATTGCGCAAGATGGTGCTATTTTTTAGACCAATGTCAGGCGTATGCTTTACGTATTGATTGTCTGTGGCAAGAAGGATAGCGATGACTCCCGCCGTTAAATTACTCGAAAAAAATAAAGTGCCTTTCCGCATCCATACCTACGATCACGATCCCAGTGAGACGAACTTTGGTGACGAAGTGGTGCGCAAACTCGGCCTGAATGCGGATCAGGTCTATAAAACGCTGCTGGTCGCGGTCAATGGCGACATGAAACAGCTGGCCGTCGCCGTTACGCCGGTCGCCGGACAGCTGGATCTCAAGAAGGTGGCGAAAGCGCTGGGGGCAAAAAAGGTCGATATGGCTGACCCGATGGTTGCGCAACGCACAACGGGTTATCTGGTGGGCGGTATCAGTCCACTGGGGCAAAAGAAACGTCTGCCTACGCTGATCGATGCCCCGTCACAGACGTTTGAGACCATTTATATTTCCGGCGGCAAGCGCGGGCTGGACATTGAACTGGCCGCAGCCGATCTGGCGAAAATGCTGGACGCAAAATTTGCGGATATTGCACGACGAGAGTGACGTCTATGCCCGGCGGCGCTGCGCGTACCGGGCCTGCGATACCCTTTTATGCCGGATAAGGCATCCCCCTACCCGGCATAAAAAACCGCACTACTGCCAGTTCACCTCACCTTTCGGCTCATAGGCGTTCACGTCGATCGGTGAGTTTTGCTGGATAAACTGCTTCAGTACTTCCGCATCGATAAAGCCGGTGTTTACGTAGCCGGGTTTGTTATCGAGATGCGGATAACCATCACCGCCGGTGGCATTAAAGCTGAGCGTTGCCAGGCGGTAGGTTTTACCCGGATCGACCGGCTCACCTTTGATTTTGAGATCATTCAGTTTGCCGTCTTTCGCCGTGAAACTGACATTGGCGAATTGTGGGTAGGCGCCCGAATCCGGCTTCATTTGCGCCACGGCGGTCAGGTAGTCGATCACCTCTTTACCGCTCATGTCCGCATAGACCACCACATTGCCAAACGGCTGCACTTTCAGGACGTCTTTATAGGTGATGTCTCCGCCGTCGATAGAATCGCGGATCCCACCGCCGCTCATGACGCCAAAGTCAGCACTGGTACGTGCCATTTGTGCCGCCAGAAGCAGGTGCCCCATATTGGTTTGCACAAAACGAACCTTACTGCGATCCCCTTCCAGACGACCGTTGAGCGTGCCAATTTTCACATCCAGCTGTGCCTTACCTTTGTTCTGGAACGGCGTCAGCAATGAGAGCATCTGGGCGCTTTCAGGGATTTCTGGGGTGTAAAGTACGCGCTCACTTTTACCGTCGTCATAGGTGACTTTCTTTTTCAGATTCACCGGAATCAGCTGGTAGTGGACCAGCTTCATCTCACCGTTACGGAATTCAAAATCAGCACGCCCGACATATTTCCCCCACTCATGCGCCTGCACTATCCAGATACCGTTCTGACGATCCGGTGCGCACGGCGTGCCAGGGACATAGTCCGTCTGTTTTTTATTTTCAGAAGCCATGCAGACCGGGTCCTGTGAGTGACCACCCACAATCATCGCCAGCGAACCTTCCGGAAGAGTGCGCGCCATCTCGACATCACCGGGCGCATTAGAGCCGTGGTCGCCATTATCGTAATGCCCCATGTGGGTTGCTGCGATGATGACGTCAGGTTTTTCGTTCTGATTCAGTTCCTGAATAACCAGCTTCGCTTCATCAGCCGGTTTACGGAATTCAATATCGGTAAAATACTCCGGGTTACCGATTTTCGCTGTATCATCCGTCGTTAATCCGATAACCGCGATGTTCAGCCCCTGACGTTTGAATAATGCCCAGGGTTTGAATAAACGCTCGCCGGTGCTTTTTTGATAAATATTGGCGGAGAGGAGCGGGAATTTAGCCCATTTTTCCTGTTGGCGGAGCACGGACAAAGGATTATCAAACTCGTGGTTACCCACAGCCATCGCATCATAGCCAATTAAATTCATGCCACGGAAATCCGGCTCGGCATCCTGTAAATCGGATTCCGGCACGCCGGTATTGATATCGCCGCCGGAGAGCAACAGCACGCTGCCACCTGCAGCCGCCACCTCTTTACGAATACCGTCTACCAGCGTCTTTTGTGCCGCCAGACCATATTCGCCATATTCACTGCGCCAGAAATGACCGTGATGATCGTTGGTATGAAGGATGGTGATTTTATAGGTTTTATCTTTTTCATAAGCCTGAGCCGGCAGGCTTGCCAGACTCCAGGCGGCGATCAGCGCCAGCGCAACGCCGCGTTTCATTAACTTCATCTCTCTCTCCCTGACCCGTAGACAAACGCAAAAATTACAATGAGTCACAAGAATAGACAAATAAGTTTTCAGAATTGCGACTTTCTTCAAAACTCGCAGACAGGTATGTTAGTCCGATAATAATGACGTCCTGTCAGTTTCTTCATAAAACACGTGGTATTTATGGCAATCAGTGAATCAACTCCGCCCGTTTCGGGCGCGCCGGCGTCGCCGCCAAAATCACGCACCGCCTTTGGCATTCTGGGTGCGATCAGTCTTTCTCATCTGCTTAACGATATGATTCAGTCGCTGATTCTGGCGATCTATCCGCTGCTGCAATCAGAGTTCTCGCTGACGTTTGTGCAGATAGGGATGATAACCCTCACCTTCCAGCTCGCCTCTTCGCTGCTACAGCCGGTGGTGGGTTACTGGACGGATAAATACCCTATGCCGTGGTCCCTGCCGATTGGGATGTGCTTTACCTTAAGCGGGCTGATCCTGCTGGCACTGGCGGGCAGTTTTGAAATGGTATTACTGGCTGCGGCACTGGTCGGCACCGGTTCCTCGGTCTTTCACCCCGAATCGTCGCGCGTGGCGCGTATGGCCTCGGGTGGACGTCACGGTCTGGCGCAGTCCTTATTCCAAGTGGGCGGCAACTTTGGCAGCTCGCTGGGTCCGCTGCTCGCTGCGGTGATTATTGCCCCCTACGGTAAAGGAAACGTGGCGTGGTTTGTGCTCGCCGCCCTGCTGGCGATTGTTGTGCTGATTCAGATCAGCCGCTGGTATGCCGCTCAGCATCGGGTGAATAAGGGCAAACCCCAGACGCCTGTCATTAATCCTCTGCCGCGCAATAAGGTGATCCTGGCAGTTTCGCTGCTGCTGGTGCTGATTTTCTCGAAATACTTCTATATGGCGAGCATTAGCAGTTATTACACCTTTTATCTGATGGAAAAATTCGGATTATCGGTCCAAAACGCCCAGTTTCACCTCTTCGCTTTCCTGTTTGCCGTGGCGGCTGGAACCATGATTGGCGGCCCGGTGGGTGATAAAATTGGGCGTAAATATGTGATTTGGGGCTCTATCCTTGGCGTTGCGCCCTTTACGCTTGTTTTACCCTATGCCAGCCTGGAATGGACGGGGATTTTAACTGTGATCATTGGTTTTATCCTCGCCTCGGCCTTTTCAGCTATCCTTGTCTATGCTCAAGAGCTACTACCGGGCCGTATTGGCATGGTGTCCGGGCTCTTTTTCGGCTTTGCGTTTGGGATGGGCGGCCTTGGCGCGGCCGTTCTGGGGCTGATCGCAGACCATACGAGTATCTTCCTGGTTTATAAAATCTGTGCTTTCCTGCCGCTTCTCGGGATGTTGACCATATTCCTGCCTGATTACCGTCATAAAGCGTGAATTATGGGTGGCTTAAGATAAACTTCGGCCACCTCGCATTCCTTATGCCATGAGGCTTTGCTCTCACTCCGTCATCGGTTTTGTCCAAACCTGCTTTTTATCGTGCTTATTGTCGATTTATTAAGGTTTCAACAATTATTCATAAACACAATGATGAAAATTGTCATAAACTGTTAATCGGCCTTTTGGTTTTCGACCAAAAATGGAACACATCACGACGAAAGGAGACGGAATGCATCACGCCACACCGCTTATTACCACCATTGTGGGTGCCCTTGTGCTCGCTTTTATTTTTGGCATGATTGCCAATAAGCTTCGAATCTCTCCTCTTGTCGGCTATTTATTAGCGGGTGTACTGGCCGGTCCGTTTACCCCAGGCTTCGTGGCTGATACGAAACTGGCACCTGAACTGGCGGAATTGGGCGTGATTTTGCTGATGTTCGGCGTAGGTCTGCATTTTTCCCTGAAGGATTTATTGGCGGTAAAGCATATCGCCATACCCGGTGCGATCGCCCAGATTGGCGTGGCGACGTTACTGGGAATGGCGCTTTCCGCACTGCTTGGCTGGTCTCTGATGACCGGTATCGTCTTTGGATTATGTCTTTCAACTGCCAGTACCGTCGTATTGCTACGCGCGCTTGAAGAGAGACAGCTGATAGACAGCCAGCGCGGTCAGATCGCCATTGGCTGGCTGATTGTCGAAGATCTGGTGATGGTCCTGACGCTGGTCCTGCTGCCCGCCGTCGCCGGTATGGTTGAAAAAGAAAACGTCGGTTTTGCCTCGCTGACGCTGGATATGAGCATCACTATCGGGAAGGTCATCGCCTTTATCGCCATTATGATGGTGGTTGGTCGCCGTCTGGTGCCGTGGATTTTGGCCCGTAGCGCGGCGACAGGCTCTCGTGAACTCTTTACTCTGTCCGTACTGGCCCTGGCGCTGGGCATCGCCTTCGGCGCCGTGGAGCTGTTTGACGTCTCCTTCGCCTTAGGCGCGTTCTTCGCGGGTATGGTGCTGAATGAATCCGAACTTAGCCATCGCGCCGCGCACGATACGTTACCGCTGCGTGATGCCTTTGCGGTGCTGTTCTTTGTCTCCGTCGGCATGCTGTTCGATCCGTTCATTCTGATTGAGCAGCCGCTGGCCGTGCTGGGGACGCTGGCGATCATTATCTTCGGTAAATCGGTGGTCGCGTTTTTGCTGGTCCGCATGTTCGGACACTCACCGCGTACCGCCCTGACTATCGCCGCCAGTCTGGCGCAAATTGGTGAATTTGCCTTTATCCTCGCCGGGCTGGGAATGTCGCTTAATCTGCTGCCGCAGGCCGGGCAAAATCTGGTGCTGGCGGGCGCTATTCTGTCGATCATGCTGAATCCAGTGCTGTTTACGGTTCTGGAGAAATATCTCGATAAAACTGAAACGCTGGAGGAGCAGTCGCTCGAAGAGGCGATTGAAGAGGACAAACAGATCCCGGTGGATATCTGTAACCATGCACTGCTGGTTGGCTTTGGCCGCGTCGGCAGCCTGCTGGGAGAGGCGCTGATGGCCCAGGGGATTCCGCTGGTGGTGATTGAAACGTCACGCACGCGCGTGGATGAACTGCGCGCACGCGGCATCCGGGCGGTGCTGGGGAACGCGGCGAATGAAGAGATCATGAATCTGGCCCATCTGGACTGCGCACGCTGGCTGCTGCTGACAATACCGAATGGCTATGAGGCCGGCGAAATCGTTGCCACGGCGCGGGAGAAATGCCCCTCGATTGAGATCATTGCTCGCGCCCATTATGACGATGAGGTTGACTACATTACCGAACGCGGCGCGGATCAGGTGGTGATGGGCGAACGTGAAATTGCGAACACGATGATTGGGCTGATTGAGAAGGCGCCAGTTGCAGAGACCGTGACGGGGTAGGTTTTGTGCGGTCTGTAGCCCTCACCCTGGCCCTCTCCCACGGGGAGAGGGGAACGGTCAGGAGTCGGGTGGAGGTTTGGTTGGTCGGGTCAGGCGAAGCCGCCACACGACAGTCAGGCTCTGCGGTCTGATGCCCTCACCCTGGCCCTCTCCCACGGGGAGAGGGGAACGGTCAGGAGTCGGGTGGAGGTTTGGTTGGTCGGGTCAGTCTAAACTGCCACCCGACAGTCAGGCTCTGCGGCCTGATGCCCTCACCCTGGCCCTCTCCCACAGGGAGAGGGAATAGTCAGGAGTCGGGTTGAGGTGAGGCGAGAGGGCCCCGATTTACGTCAGTTTTTAACGATCCCAGTAAGACTCTTCCAGGCTGTCTTCTCTTTCCGGCAGGCCGCGCGTTAAGCGCGGCGAGTGCTGGTTCAGCACCTGGTAACTGACGCGGTTCGCGTATTTACAGACCTGCGCCAGTGACGAATAGGTCAGCCAGCTGAATTTATGCTTGCTGGAGTTGGGTACGTTGGTTTTATGGTATGCATTAGCGGTAATGTCGTGCAGCAACGCTGCCAGCGCGCCATCGCCTGCGCCATTGGTGTTCATGATTTTCTCCGGTCCGCCCATATACGGGGCGATGTGGGAGAAAATACGCAGCGGGTTCACGCACTCTTTATGACGCATCGCGCGGCTGAACTCGTACTGGTTAAACTCAGCAATCGCCCCGGGCAGCAGCGGATGCTGGGTTTTGCGTTTGCTCTCTTCTTCCGTGAAGCCCGCCATATATAAGCCCACCGGTCCGGCGGTGCAGAGCACCAGGTCGACCCAGTCCAGCGCCTTATCGGAGGCCAGCAGCGGGTCGCTTTCGCCGGTGAGTGCTTCCGCTTCCTCTTCGTTCATGGCCAGAATCGAGACGTGCTCTTTCAGGAAAGCCTGCCACCACTGCGGGTTATCGGCGATCACAAACTTCGTTCCCAGCGTCAGGACCACCGGCACGTTGTACTTTTTCGCGTATTCGATCGCCTTCATGGTCGCGTCTGGCATAGGTTCACCAGGCTTGCAGCGAACCAGATACGAGGTCAACACCAGTGCGGACGCGCCCGCAATCACCTCTTCAGGAATACTCTCCGGGCGCAGTTTATTCATGTGGCCGGGGCTGATGGCAAACGTACGTTCACCGGAATCACTGATGAGGGTAAAACAACGGCCAATCGCACCGTCAACGCCCTGCAGGTAGTTCAGATCGGTACGGCTGGAGGTGTTGCACAGATAGCGGTAGGCATAGCCGCCGATTTCAATATTGCTGCACATAACGCCAAGCAATACCGAACGGTCATCGGCCAGCACAGAGTAGTTATGCATGGTGTTACCGATGGTGCCACCGGCAAACTGATGGGTAATGAGATTTTCGCGCACCAGCTCCTGATACAGTGCCTCTGCGACATCGTCTTCAATGACCAGCGAATGACCAGAACTCAGGCCATATCGTGCGACAAACGCGTCATCCACTTTTGCTTCAATATCCACCAGCGTTTGATCGATACCGACCACCCACGCTGCGCTGGTTTCGTTTTCCGGCTGTATTTGCTGCAGCAGCGGATCGCGAGCGTTGACGGGGAAATAGTGTTTGGATTTACGTTTACCGGGAAATTTCATTTTCTGGGCTATATCTGAAGATTGGGCCGGAAAGGGTAGCACAAACCCGGCCCGTAACGCGATTAGCGGCGCGAAGTCACCAGGGAAGCCATCATCTCGATATGCTCAGGGGAATCGTTAAGTGCCGGTATGTATTCATATTTTGTACCGCCCGCTTCAAGGAAAAACTCGCGGTTTTGCACGGCGATCTCTTCCAGCGTTTCCAGACAGTCGGCAGAGAAGCCCGGCGACATCACCTGAATATGCTTCACCCCTTTTTCGCCCAGCATTTTCAGGGTCTCATCCGTATAGGGCGTTAACCACGGCTCACGACCAAAGCGTGACTGGAAGGTCATCATCACCTTTTCTGGCGGCAAGCCCAGCGCGGAGACCAGCTCGCGCGTGGTATCCCGACACCGTTGCGGATAGTCATCGCCTTGATCGGCATAACGCTGCGGGATCCCATGATAGGAGAGCAAAAGAAGATCCGGCTCGCCATGCTGAGCAAACGAAGCCCGCACGCTGCTGGCGAGGGCCGCAATATAGCGCTCATTGTCGGCGTAATCACGGATAAACGTAATGCCCGGAATAAAACGGCGCGTCGACAGAATGCGCGCCAGCTCATCCCAGACGGCCGCCACCGTTGAGCATGAGTATTGCGGATAGAGTGCCAGCACCACTATGTGCTCAACGCCCTGCGCCATCAACTTATCGACCGCGCTTTCCAGCGACGGTGTGCCATAGCTCATTCCCAGCGCAACGGGCATATCCGGCAGGCGGGCAGCCAGCGCTTTCTCCTGGCGACGGCTGTAGACCATCAGCGGTGATCCCTCCTCCATCCAGACGGACTGATAGAGCTTCGCCACACGAGGCGAGCGAATCGGCAGGATCACGCCGCGCAGCAGCGGCCACCACAAGAGTTTTGGCGTATCGACGACACGGGAATCACTCAGAAACTGGCGCAAATAACGCTTTACCGCCGCAGGAGTGGGTGCTTCGGGGGTGCCCAGATTGGCAAGCAAGATGCCGGTTTTCGCCTGACTCATTCACGCCTCTTAACCATTTGAATAGTTGTTAATTGTAGCGGAAAAGCAGCTAAACGGAACCCATTGCTGTGATAGGCAGGATGAGAATTTTTCTCACCCGGAGGCCCGGGTGAGAAGCGTGCAATTAGCCGAGGATTTTTTCCAGCTCTGCACGGACTTCAGCGACAGGTTTGGTACCGTCAACTTTTGCGTATTGGGTGTGACCCGCCTGCGCTTCTTTGGAGTAGTAGCCGATCAGCGGCGCGGTCATCTGATGGTATTCCACCAGGCGCTTACGCACGGTCTCTTCCTGATCGTCTTTACGCGTGGTCAGCTCTTCGCCGGTCACGTCGTCTTTGCCTTCAACCTTAGGCGGGTTGAATTTGATGTGGTAAACGCGGCCAGAAGCAGCGTGAACGCGACGACCGATAATACGGTCCACGATCAGCTCGTCAGGTACGTCGAATTCAAGCACGTAATCCACGTTGATTCCTGCTTCCTTCATGGCGTCAGCCTGAGGAATGGTACGTGGGAAGCCGTCCAGCAGGAAACCGTTGCGGCAATCTTCCTGAGTGATGCGTTCTTTAACCAGGGCGATAACCAGTTCGTCAGTCACCAGTTTGCCGGCGTCCATGATGTCCTTCGCCTGTTTACCCAGCTCAGAGCCAGATTTAACAGCGGCACGCAGCATGTCACCCGTAGAGATTTGCGGAATACCGTATTTCTCCATGATGAACTGAGCCTGAGTTCCTTTACCCGCGCCCGGAGCGCCAAGCAGAATAATACGCATTGCGAAAATCCCCTCAAAAGTTGGTTCAATTTTTCAAAAGCGCTAAACAATACCATCAGAACGGGCATGGCTCAAGGAAGGCGGGACGGCTGAAACGGTTAATGGGGGAGATAATTTGGGTTAGTGTGGTCGGGTGCCCTCACCCTAACCCTCTCCCACAGGGAGAGGGAACTCTTTCACCCTCTCCCACAGGGGGAGGGAACTCTTTCACCCTCTCCCTGTGGGAGAGGGCCGGGGTGAGGGGGAGTTACGCTAGCAGCAGCGCATTCACGCGTTTAATGAACTGGTTTGGATCTTCCAGCGTGCCGCGTTCGGCCAGCAGAGATTGATCCAGCAGCAGTTCGACCCACTCGGCGAAGCGAGCTTCATCCTGGGTACCTGCCGCACGTTTCACCAGCGGGTGATCCGGGTTCAGTTCGAAGATGTATTTCACTTCAGGCATCGCCTGGCCCGCAGCCGCGAACAGTTTCGCCATCTGGGTACCCATTTCATCCGCGTCGGTGGTGACAATCGCCGGGGTGTCGGTCAGACGATGCGTGAAACGCACCTCTTTCACACGATCGCCCAGCAGCGTTTTCACGCGCTCAACGAACGGTTCCAGCGCTTTTTCAGCTTCTTTCGCCGTTTCATCGACCTCGTCCGCCAGCTTATCAATGGACTCATCCGCTTTCGCGACGGACTGGAACGCTTTACCGTCGAACTCGGTGAGGTAATTCATCATCCACTCATCGATACGATCGGAGAGCAGCAGGACTTCGATCCCTTTCTTACGCAGCAGTTCAAGGTGCGGGCTGCTCTTCGCCGCAGCATAGCTGTCCGCGGTGATGTAGTAGATCTTCTCCTGCCCATCTTTCATACGCGATACGTACTCTTCCAGCGACACGGTCTGCTCGGAAGAGTCGGTATGCGTAGAGGCAAAGCGCAGCAGTTTGGCAATCGTTTCAACGTTCGCCGTATCTTCTGCCGGACCCTCTTTCAGCACCAGGCCGAACTGTTTCCAGAAGGTCTGATATTTTTCCGCGTCATCTTTTGCCAGTTTTTCCAGCATCTGCAGGGTACGTTTGGTCAGCGCGTTACGCAGATTGCGGGTCACGGTGCTGTCCTGCAGAATTTCACGCGAGACGTTCAGCGGCAGATCGTTGGAGTCAATCAGGCCCCGGGTGAAGCGCAGGTAGTTCGGCATGAACTGCTCGGCATCATCCATGATGAACACGCGCTGGACGTACAGCTTCAGGCCGTGCTTATGGTCACGATTCCACATATCCCACGGCGCCTGCGCCGGAATATAGAGCAGGCTGGTGTACTCCTGCTTACCTTCGACACGGTTGTGGCTCCAGGTCAGCGGATCGGTAAAGTCGTGGGCAATGTGTTTGTAGAATTCGTTATATTCGTCGTCTTTGATTTCAGACTTATTGCGCGTCCACAGCGCCTGTGCCTTGTTGATTTTTTCCCAGGTAACGACGGTTTCGCCGTCATTTTCTTCCTGTTTTTCAATTTCAACCGGCAGGGCAATATGGTCGGAATATTTGCTGATGATGGAGCGCACGCGCCAGTCATTCAGGAAATCATCTTCGCCTTCACGCAGGTGAAGGGTGATTTCGGTGCCGCGATCCGCTTTGGTGATGTCATCAACGGTGTACTCGCCTTCACCGTGGGATTCCCAGAATACGCCGTTCTCTGCGCTCTCGCCCGCGGCACGGGTACGCACGGTGACTTTATCCGCTACGATGAACGCCGAATAGAAGCCCACACCGAACTGGCCGATAAGCTGGCTGTCTTTCGCCTGATCGGAGCCCATGGATTCGAGGAAGGATTTAGTGCCCGATTTCGCAATGGTCCCGAGGTGGTCGATGACGTCATCGCGGGTCATACCGATACCGTTATCGGCAATGGTCAGCGTGCGGTTTTCTTTATCAAAAGAGACACGAACGCGCAGCTCGCCGTCGCCTTCATACAGATCCGGGTTAGACAAGGCGCGGAAGCGCAGCTTGTCCGCCGCATCCGAGGCGTTGGAAATCAATTCACGCAGGAAGATTTCTTTATTGGAATACAGGGAATGGATCATCAGGTGCAGAAGCTGTTTCACTTCTGACTGGAAACCACGGGTTTCTTGTCCTTTCATCTTAAGTCGACCTCAACAATGCCATTTAATGGGGTTTTAAAAGCGTTGTGGGAGAGATGGGGACAAGGGAGAAATATTTCAAGCGGAGGCCACGAACGCAGCCTCCGTTTGGTCATAAAATAATCTTGCGGCGCCCTGCCAGCGAGTGCGACAGCGTAGTGCCGTCGACCATCTCCAGCTCACCGCCTACCGGCACGCCGTGGGCGATGCGGCTCGCGTCAACGCCATACTGCGCGCACAGCTCACCGATATAGTTAGCCGTGGCTTCACCTTCCACCGTCGGGTTGGTGGCCAGAATGACTTCTGTCAGGGATTCTGACTCCAGACGCTGCTCCAGCCTGTCGAGACCAATGTCATCCGGGCCAATTCCGTCCAGGGGAGAGAGATGGCCCATCAGCACAAAATAGCGCCCGGAATACTGCCCGGTTTGCTCAATGGCATAGATGTCCGCCGGACTCTCCACCACGCAGACCTGGCCGTTTTCCTGACGACGCGGGTTCGAACAGATGTTGCAGATATCCTGCTCGGTAAAGGTACGGCAATCCGCACAATGACCGATTTCAGACATCGCGCGGGTCAGCGCCTGCGCCAGTCGCATTCCGCCGCTGCGGTCGCGCTGCAACAGCGTAAACGCCATGCGCTGCGCTGACTTTGGGCCAACGCCCGGCAGGCAACGCAACGCTTCCATTAACTGCGTGAGCAGCGGACTGGTTTGCATCAGAACGGCATCTTAAAGCCTGGCGGCAGCTGCATCCCGGAGGAAACAGAAGCCATTTTCTCTTTCTGGGTTTCGTCGATACGGCGTGCTGCATCGTTAAACGCGGCTGCAACCAGATCTTCCAGCATGTCTTTGTCGTCTTCGAGCAGGCTTGGGTCGATTTCAACGCGACGGCAGTTGTGCGCACCGTTGATGGTCACCTTGACCAGACCGGCACCGGATTCACCCGTGACTTCCAGCTGAGCGATCTCTTCCTGCATCTTCTGCATTTTTTCCTGCATCTGCTGAGCCTGCTTCATCAGGCCACCCAGACCGCCTTTTCCACCAAACATAGGCTTCTCTCTTCTTTCACGTTTAAGGATTACAACCGTAAGTCAGACTCACGATCAAAGGGGGCGAATACTCTCTTCATCCAGATCGGCGTCGAAGAACCGGCGCAGAGTCTGTATGTTGTTATCCGCAATAATCGACTCACGCGCCTGCGCGAGCTTCTCTTCATAAATCGCCTGGCGCCACTCCAGCGGCGTTCGCACCGTCGGATTATCATCTTCAATGATAGTCAATTCAACCGGCGCACCCTGTAATGCGGTGAGCGCCTCGGCCAGCGCTTTTTGCGCGCCAGGGGAGTTCAGATGCCGCTGCCCCGGGCGCAGGTGTAAACGTATCTGATGACCGTCCTGCTCTTTCCAGGCGTTCAGCGCCACCTGCTCCACCAGCTTTGGCAGCTGCAGTTTGCTGACCTCTGCGGCCCAGGCGTCGCGCTCAAGAGACTCTTCAGCGAGTTTCGCGGAAAGTTCCGGAGTTTTTTCATGCTCCAGCGCCTTTTTAAGCGCCTTGGGCGTAGCCACTTCCACCTTCACCGCTTCGGTGATGGTGGTTGCTTTCCAGCGATAAGCCTCTTTCTTCGCCGGGGCTTTTTGCTCAAGCGCGGACGGGGACGGGCGCGCCTGAACGCGCTCCGTTACCGATGCCAGGCGTTCGAGGGCGGCGTTGTTAACCGGCCGCGCTCTTCCTGGCGCTGCCGGTTCACTCTTTTTTGGCTTGGTTGCTCCCTGCGCGCGTTGAAGCTGACTGCGGGCGGCAAGCACCGAACTGGTGGCATCCGACAGCGGTACATCGGGCTGCGGAGGTGGCGACGGCTGCGGCGGCACCTGCGACGGCGTCATCACCGCAGTCGGGGCTACGGGGGCAAAGGATTGTCGCGGCACCTCGGGCTCAGGAAGCGGCTTACGCGGATGGAACGCCAGCGCACGCAGCAGGGTCATCTCAACCCCCATGCGCGGATCGGGGGCAAAAGGCAGCTCTTTTCGCCCGATGAGCAACGTCTGATAATAAAGCTGTATATCGGCAGGCGGCACGATGCGGGCAAGTTCACGCATACGCTGTTCGATGGTCGCCATATCCGCGCCGATTGCCGAAGGAGAGAGCTGCAGCATCGCTACGCGATGCAAGAGACTGAGCATCTCGACCAGCAACGTTTCCCACGCCACGCCGCGAGATGCGGCCTCATGGACCAGCGACATCACGCGCTCGCCGTTGGCATCAATGACGGCTTCAATCAGCGACAGCGCCTGATCGTCATCCAGCGTGCCCAGCATGGTGCTGACGGCCTGTGTAGAGAGTTCACCGTCGCCGCTGGCAATCGCCTGATCGGTCAGGCTCAACGCATCGCGCAGGCTACCATCGGCGGCACGAGCCAGCAGCTGGAGGGCGCGCGGTTCGTGGACAATCTTCTCTTCATCAAGAATGTGTTCAAGCTGGGCGCGGATCTGCTCGACGTCCAGCGCCTTCAGATGGAACTGCAGGCAGCGGGACAAAATCGTCACCGGCAGTTTTTGCGGATCGGTGGTCGCCAGCAGGAATTTAACATGCGCGGGCGGCTCTTCCAGCGTTTTCAGCAAGGCGTTAAAGCTGTGACGCGACAGCATGTGCACTTCATCGATCAGGTAGACCTTGAAGCGGCCACGCGCCGGAGCGTACTGGACGTTATCCAGCAGATCGCGGGTATCTTCGACTTTGGTGCGCGAGGCGGCATCAATTTCGATGAGATCGACAAAACGCCCCTGCTCGATTTCGCGGCAGTTATCGCAAACGCCACACGGCGTGGCAGTGATCCCCGTTTCGCAATTCAGCCCTTTTGCCAGCAAACGGGCAATAGAGGTTTTGCCGACGCCACGGGTGCCGGAAAAAAGATACGCGTGATGGATACGTCCTAGCGATAAGCCGTTCGCCAGGGCGGTCAGCACATGTTCCTGGCCGACAACGTCAGCAAAGGTTTGGGGTCGCCATTTACGGGCTAACACCTGATAACTCATGGGCAGGCTCTGCAACGCTGGAAGGTGGATATTCAGGGGGGTAATGCTAACACAACCTCACCCGTTGGGCGAGGTTGTGGGAGTGGGGATTAATGACCCGGGAAAGGCACCAGGCTGAAACTGGTAATACCCTGTTTTTCCAGACGCTGCTCGCCGCCCAGATCAAACAGGTTAATGATGAAGGCCGCATCGGTCACTTCCCCCCCCAGACGACGAATCAGTTTTACCGTGGCTTCGATGGTGCCGCCCGTCGCCAGCAGATCGTCAACCACCAGCACTTTATCGCCAGGCTGGATCGCATCGACGTGAATTTCCAGCTGATCGGTGCCGTATTCCAGCTCATAGCTTTCCGCGATGGTTTCACGCGGCAATTTACGCGGTTTACGGACCGGAACAAAGCCCACGCCCATCGCCAGCGCAACCGGTGCGCCGAACAAGAAGCCACGTGCTTCGGTACCCACTACTTTGGTGATCCCGGCGTTTTTATAACGCTCGACCAGCAGTTCAATGCTGAGTGCGTACGCTTTCGGGTCTTCCAGCAAGCTGGTGACATCACGGAAAAGAATGCCAGGCTTCGGGTAGTCCTGGATACTTTTGATGCTGCTTTTAAGATATTCAAGCTGCTGTGCAGTTGCGGTCATCGGTTTGTGCCTAAATGAAACAGTGTGACTCACAGTGCGCGAAATGGGGGATGAAGGTAACAATTGTTTAACCTTTAACCAGGCGCACCTGTGCTCGAAAACGGTCGAATTTACTGGCTGCGGGTAAGAAATGCAACAGTCATCATGATGCTTACGTGCTTTTATTGCTTTTCATCAACGACGGGAATTCGCCACATAAAGATAAGCAGGCAGGTTAAGATAGCGAGCAGCAGAATGCGCACCCACATTATGTTCACCATCCACAGGGAAAGCGCAAAGGTCACCAGAATGACGGCGACGGCGCGCGGCTTGGCCCCAGGCGGCATCGCACGGTGTTTTTGCCAGTGACGCAGGTAGCCGCCAAACCATGAACGGTAAAGCAGCCAGTGGTGAAACCGCGGTGAAGAGCGGGCAAAACACCAGGCCGCCAGCAAAATAAAGGGCGTGGTCGGCAACAGCGGCAAAACCACGCCGAGGGTGCCCAACACTACCGCGAGCCAGCCAATGATGATTAAAATAGTACGCTTCATAATGCGAATCGTTATCAAACTGAACGGTTACTTTACCACTGGAGAGCGATTTGAAAACAGCACTGCTTTTAGAGACGCTGCAAAATCAGCTGATACGACTGCGTACAGACGCCGCACCGCTGATGCAACATGCCACGCTCAAGCCGCGTTTCGATCGCCAGCTTTTTCGCACCCGCAGCACGCGGATGAAAGATTATCTGGATGAAGCCCAGACCCACCTGGATGAGTTGCGTCACGCCGTCGAGCAGGAACAGCGTGAGCAGGTGGCGTGGCTGGCCGAACATCTGGCCGAACAAATGACGGCGCTACAGCGGGAAATCGTTGCCTGGCCGCTGCGCGCATGGGACAGTGCCTCGCCCGGCACGCGAAAATGGCAGCAAAAACGGCTGGAGCATCAGGATTTTGAACGTCGCCTGGTTGAGATGAAGGTCTCGCGTGAGCGCAGGCTGACCGAAACCGAAACGTTGCAGGAACAGCAGTTGTTAATGCGGGAAATCACCGCTCTCGAAGAACGTCTGAGTCGCTGCCGTAAGGCACTGGAAGAGATAGAACGCGTCATCGAACGCCTGACCCGTTAAAGGAATATCCCATGTCACTGGACACCGCCCCCGACGAAGTCAAACTGGCCGTCGATTTGATTATGCTGCTGGAAAACCACGCTATCCCGGTCGAGACGGTGCTGAAAGCGCTGGAGATTGTGAAGCGGGATTTTGAGCGGAGAGAGGTTTCGCCTCCGCCCGCAGGCTGAGGAATAAAGCAGACTGAGGCGATGCCTTCAGTCTGCCTGATACGTCGCCTGTTATGGCTGAAGGTGAGGTTGAGGGTCGTCCCCTTTTAACTCGCGCTTCACTTCCGTATGTTCTTCACCTTTCTCATTACGCAGATGCACTTCGAGCTGGTTGAAGGCGATATTAATGTCGTTTTCGCGGCACAGACGATCGATGGTACGGTTCAGTTCATCCACGGTATAACTGCGATCGCGCAGTTCGCGAACATACAGACGCAGCTCATGATCTAACGTACTCGGACCAAAGGTCGTAAAGAAGACGGCCGGTTCCGGATCGTGCATCACTTTCGGGTGATCCATCGCCGCTTTCAGCAGGACCTTCTTCACGTTATCCAGATCGGAGCCGTAAGCCACCCCAATGCGTATCACGACGCGGGTAATGGTGTCGGTAAGCGACCAGTTGATTAACCGCTCGGTTACGAATGCCTTGTTCGGAATGATCACCTCTTTGCGATCGAAATCGGTGATGGTCGTCGCACGAATACGGATCTTGCTGACCGTACCGGAGAAGGTGCCGATGGTCACGGTATCGCCTATGCGTACCGGACGTTCAAAGAGGATAATCAGGCCCGAGACGAAGTTACCGAAGATCTCCTGCAAACCGAAGCCCAGGCCGACCGACAGCGCGGCGGCGAGCCATTGCAATTTATCCCAGGATACGCCGAGCGACCCGAACACCGTCATCGCCCCCGCTACAAGGATCACGTAGTTAAGGATGGTGGTAATGGCATAGGATGCCCCCTGGCGCATATTGAGCCGCGAGAGGACCAACACCTCCAGCAGACCTGGCAGGTTGCGGATCAGCGCCCAGGCCACCATCGCCGAGACAATGGCAAAGAGCAGGCTTCCCATGGTGACGCTTTTCATCACCGCCGTCCCGGCTTCGGTGCCGTTGTATTGCCACAGCGTAACGCTGTCGAGATAGGCGAAAACGGTGATTAAATCAGACCAGATGGCCCAGAACATCACGCCGAACAGGGCGAACATCACCAGCATGGTGATACGCAGCGTCTGCTGGTTCACCTGCTCCAGGGCGATGGTAGGCTCCTCTTGCGGTTCCGCGCCCTCTGCCCCCTCTTTGACCATATTCTGACGGCGAGCCAGCGCACGACGATACGCGATACGGCGCGCCGCCACGCTCAGACCGCGCAGCACGGTTTGATAGAGCACATTCCACATCAACACCAGATAGACGGTTTCAATCCAGCGGCCCGACAGACGCAGCGTGGTATAGAAATAGCCTGTCGCCGTGAGCACCATCAGCGCCAGCGGGATGAGCGCCAGCACGGTGACGGTGAGAAGACGCATGTTGTGCGACTCTTTATCGCGCCAGCTTTCGCGGCACATGGGCCACATCAGCACGGCGATGAGCAGCAGGTTGAGCATGATCACCAGCTGGCCCAGCACGTCATCCATCAGATGCAGCGGAGACAACTCTGCCACCACCGACCAGAAGTGCAGCGGCAACAGCGCCAGGCTCACCCGTACGATCTGACGACGCCAGTGGCTGGTCAGTTGTTCAGGCATGTTGAAGTGGCGGACCGCAACGCCGTTTTTCTCGAGAATTTTCCAGCACAGGCCAAACACCAGCCAGAACAGCGCCAGCTTCTTGCTGAATGCCCACAGCAGATCGCTGATATTGAGCTGCATCGTCAGTAAAATCAGCCCCACCGCCAGAATCACCAGACAGATCGGCATCGCGCGAATCAGGTCGATGAAAATCGCTTTCGGCGTGTTGAGCTGGCTGTCGTTTCGCAGTTGACCCACTTCATCGGCAAGCTTCGCCTGGTATTTTTTCAGCCAGCCAAGACGCCAGCGGATGAGGCCGGCTATCAACAACAGCGGCAGGCCGGCCAGGAAGGCAATCAGCACGGAAGGCCAGGCCTTTTCCCAGTTCACCGTAATTTTCATACTTTTGATCTGGGCTTTCAGCGCTTCCGGGAAGGATTTAACCCAGTCCCAGTCCATCGGTTTGTTACTGTTGACCCAGAAAATTTGCTGCGTCAGAATTTCCTGCAGGCTTTTCGACACGCTCACCAGCTGCTGCTGGTTAATTTGCAGGTTAATCGCCATCATCAGCTGATTACCAAGCTGCTTATTAAGCTGGTCAAGCAGTTCGCGACGCATATCCACTACCTGCGTCAGGGCGTCATGAACTTCTTCATTCACTTCACTCGTGTGGCCCTCTTCCAGCTTAGCGACAAAGGCATCGCTCTGGAAAAGCGCATCGCGCTGCTGGTTCACATCGAACTGCTCAAGACGCAGATCCGCGATGCGGTTGGTCATGTCCTCCAGTTCATCGGCGGAGGGCAGCCTTTGCTGTTGCTGGTAAAGAATACGCGAGAGCAACAGACTGCCTTTTAGCACCGCAATCTGCTCTTTGATATTGCGTTCCGCCTGGAGCGCACGGTCGAGCCAGTTTTTCACTTTGATATTTCGCTCGACCAGCGTGCTGCCGTCGCGCGTCGCTTCAATCAGGCGCTGGCTTAACTGCTGGTTAATATCCAGCTCTTGCTTCACCAGCGGATTGGCCTGAATACGGGCCGTTTCGTCAGGCGATACCGCTTCCTGCGCGGTTTTCTCGGTCAGGTTCAGTCGCTTACTGTTTACCGCTTCCTGGAGGAGCTGGAGCTGATGTTCAAGACGGTTGATATTCGCGGTGACATAGTCTCGCTGCTTTTGCAGGGTATCCTGCAAAATCGTGTTCCCTTCCAGGCTCTTACGCTGCTGTTCGATTTGCGCATTTAACAGTACCTGCTGCGTCAGCAGTAAGTTTTGCTGAGAAGGTCGCAGAGCGCTCTCCCCTACAGACGTGCCGTTGAGCCGGGTTCGGATCTGCTGAAGCTGTTGAGACGCGGCATACATCGCGTTCTGAACGCGCTCGGGCTGGGTTTGCAGGGAAACCAGCTGGCTATTGTAGGTTGAGAGATCGTTTTGCGCGGTTTGCAAATCATCCAGTAACTGGGTCACACGTGACTCCAGCTGGCGCAACGAGAGCGTCGCCAGGGTTTTGCGCGTCTCTTCGTCACTGTCCACGTCGCTGAGCGCGTTCAGGGCATTGGTCGCCTTGCGCATATTTTCCGGGGCCTGCTCCACCTTCTGACGGAGCTGAGCAGTTTCGGCTTTGATATGCTCAATTTTATCTATTGTCTCAATCGTTTCGGTCAGATCTTGCTGAACGAGTTTGTCCTGAGACGAGAGGTCTTTTTGCTTGTTGAGCGTATCCAACTGCGACTGTACATCGGCGCGAGTGGGGATATCACTGCCGTTATCCGCACGGGCAAAGCTTGCCGGGGAAACCGCAAAGAAGAAGAGCATCGAAAAAATAATGGCAAAAACAGGGTTTTGCGAGCGAGAATAGTGCAACATAGTTATGAGCTTGCTATGAGAAGATGACCGGAAATAGTCGGCGCAAAGAATACCACGCGAGCTGAAAGCAGAATAGCAAGAACGCAGAGCTCCAGGAAAAATCCTGGCGTCAGCCCGTTACAGGCGCCGCCCGGAGCGTTGGGCACAGCTGGCACATCTCAATCAGAATCGCGACATAGCTACGTGCTTCTGTTGCAAGATCAAAGGATTGCGGGGCAAAAAGCCAGTTTTCCATTAAGCCTGAAACCCAGGATCGCATCAGAATGGCGGTTCGGCGGGTAAGCAGATCGGCGGGCAGCATTTTGGCCTGAATACACTGATTGAGCGTTATCTCAATACGGTCATAGCTTTCCAGGCACAGGCTTCGTTGGGCCTGCTGTACGACGGCCATTTCGCCAACGAACTCACATTTATGAAAAATGATTTCCATCATCAAGCGGCGGCGTTCTTCATTGACTGTTGCCTCAAGAACATATACCAGAATTTCTCTGAGAACTGAGAGTGGATCGTCAGGGAATTTTGCCCGATACTCAGTCTCAAGATCCCCTATGCTGGATTCTGAAAGCTCCCAGATTTCACCAAATAATTCTGACTTATTTTTGAAGTGCCAATAGATTGCTCCACGCGTAACACCTGCGGCCTGAGCAATCTGCGCCAGTGAGGTTGATGAGACCCCCTGTTGCGAAAACAGACGCAACGCCACATCCAGGATGTGCTGACGGGTCTCAAGTGCTTGTTGTTTGGTTTTTCGTGCCATGTTTGGGCGAATTTACAGTAGCCAGATTTACATACATTTATGTATGTATGTAACATAGCACGACGATAATATAAACGCAGCAATGGGTTGCGGACTTTTGATCCATTGATCAATTTGAAATCGGACACTCGAGGTTTACATATGAACAAAAACAGAGGGTTAACGCCTCTGGCGATCGTTCTGATGCTCTCAGGCGGATTAGCGCTGACAGGATGCGATGAGAAACAGGCTCAACAAGGAGAACAGCAAGCGCCAGAAGTTGGCGTGGTGACGCTCAAAAGTGAACCTCTTCAAATCACAACAGAATTACCAGGACGTACCAGCGCATATCGCATCGCAGAGGTTCGCCCTCAGGTGAGTGGCATCATCCTGAAACGTAACTTCACCGAAGGCGGTGATGTCAAAGCGGGTGAGTCTCTGTATCAGATTGATCCAGCAACCTATCAGGCCTCGTACGAAAGTGCGAAAGGCGATCTGGCAAAAGCAGAAGCCGCTGCCCGTATCTCTCAGGTGACGCTTAATCGCTATAAAAAGCTGCTGGGTACGCAATATATCAGTCAGCAAGATTTCGACACCGCTCAGGCTGACGCTCAGCAAACCAGCGCTGCCGTTGTGGCTGCCAAAGCCGCAGTGGAAACCGCACGTATCAACCTGGCTTATACCAAAGTCACGTCGCCAATCAGCGGCCGTATTGGTAAATCCTCGGTCACGGAAGGTGCGCTGGTGCAGAACGGACAAACCAATGCGCTGGCAACGGTGCAGCAACTTGATCCGATCTACGTTGACGTCACCCAGTCCAGCAACGATTTCCTGCGTCTGAAACAAGAGCTGGCCGACGGCAAGCTGAAACAGGAAAACGGTAAAGCGAAAGTGGAACTGGTCACCAATGACGGTAACAAGTTCACGCAAACCGGTACGCTGGAATTCTCGGATGTCACCGTTGACCAGACCACTGGCTCTCTGACCTTACGGGCTATCTTCCCGAACCCGGATGGCACGCTGTTACCTGGCATGTTCGTGCGCGCGCGTCTGGAAGAAGGCATTAACCCAACCGCTATTCTGGTGCCTCAGCAGGGCGTGACCCGTACGCCACGTGGTGATGCCAGTGCGTTGGTCGTGGGCGCAGATAACAAAGTCGAAATGCGCAACATCACCGCAGCACAGGCGATTGGCGACAAGTGGCTGGTGACGGAAGGTCTGAAAGATGGCGATCGCGTGATTATTACTGGTTTGCAAAAAGTACGTCCTGGCGCGCAGGTGAAAGCCCAGGAAGTCAAATCTGACGAGAAACAACAAGCCGCAGCTGGCGGCGAGCAGTCAGAACAAACCAAGTCTTAACTTAAACAGGAGCCGTTAAGACATGCCTAATTTCTTTATCGATCGCCCCATATTCGCATGGGTGATCGCAATAATAATCATGCTAGCCGGGGGACTTGCGATCCTGAAGCTGCCGGTCGCGCAATATCCAACCATTGCGCCGCCTGCGGTGACAATCTCCGCAACCTACCCGGGTGCTGATGCGAAAACGGTGCAGGACACCGTGACGCAGGTTATCGAACAGAACATGAACGGTATCGATAACCTGATGTACATGTCCTCCAACAGTGACTCAACCGGTACGGTTCAGATTACCCTGACCTTCGAATCCGGTACGGACGCAGATATCGCGCAGGTTCAGGTGCAGAACAAACTGCAGCTGGCGATGCCGCTGCTGCCGCAGGAAGTTCAACAGCAGGGCGTGAGCGTTGAGAAATCATCCAGTAGCTTCCTGATGGTTGTCGGCGTCATCAACACCAACGGCACCATGACGCAGGAGGATATTTCCGACTACGTGGGCGCTAACATGAAGGACGCCATCAGTCGTACTTCCGGTGTGGGTGACGTGCAGCTGTTTGGTTCCCAGTACGCTATGCGTATCTGGATGGATCCGAACAAACTGAACAACTTCCAGCTGACCCCTGTTGACGTGATCACCGCGATTAAAGCGCAAAACGCCCAGGTTGCAGCAGGTCAGTTAGGCGGTACGCCGCCGGTGAAAGGGCAACAGCTTAACGCCTCGATCATCGCGCAAACGCGTCTGACCTCTGTGGACGAGTTCAGTAAAATTCTGCTGAAAGTGAACCCGGACGGTTCGCAGGTTCGCCTGCGTGACGTGGCGAAGGTGGAACTCGGCGGCGAAAACTACGACGTCATCGCGAAGTTTAACGGCCAGCCGGCCTCCGGTTTGGGGATTAAGCTGGCGACCGGCGCAAACGCCCTGGATACCGCCGCGGCAATCCGTGCTGAACTGAAGAAAATGGAACCTTTCTTCCCGTCAGGCCTGAAAATCGTTTACCCGTATGACACGACCCCGTTCGTGCAGATCTCGATTCACGAAGTGGTGAAAACGCTGGTCGAAGCGATCATTCTGGTCTTCCTGGTCATGTACCTGTTCCTGCAAAACTTCCGTGCGACGTTAATTCCGACCATCGCCGTACCGGTCGTTCTGCTCGGGACCTTTGCTATTCTGTCGGCCTTTGGCTTCTCGATAAACACCCTGACGATGTTCGGGATGGTGTTGGCGATAGGCTTGCTCGTCGATGACGCCATCGTGGTGGTCGAAAACGTCGAGCGTGTTATGGCAGAAGAAGGACTTCCGCCGAAAGAAGCCACCCGCAAATCCATGGGCCAGATTCAGGGCGCACTGGTGGGGATTGCGATGGTGCTCTCGGCGGTATTTATCCCGATGGCCTTCTTCGGCGGCTCAACCGGGGCAATTTATCGTCAGTTCTCAATCACTATCGTTTCTGCGATGGCGTTGTCGGTACTGGTGGCATTGATCCTGACGCCTGCGCTTTGCGCCACCATGCTGAAACCTATCGCCAAGGGCGACCACGGCGATAATAAGAAAGGGTTCTTCGGCTGGTTTAACCGCATGTTTGATAAGAGCACGCACCACTACACCGACAGTGTGGGTGGGATCCTGCGTAGCACGGGTCGTTACCTGCTGCTCTATATCATCATCGTGGTCGGGATGGCCTTCCTGTTTGTTCGTCTGCCAAGTTCATTCCTGCCAGAAGAAGACCAGGGGGTCTTCCTGACGATGGCCCAGCTGCCTGCGGGCGCCTCGCAAGAGCGTACGCAAAAGGTGCTGGATGAAGTGACCGACTATTACCTGACCAAAGAGAAAGCCAACGTTGAATCGGTGTTTGCGGTTAACGGCTTCGGCTTTGCAGGTCGTGGACAGAACACCGGTATTGCCTTCGTCTCCCTGAAAGACTGGGGCGAACGTCCGGGCGAAGAGAACAAGGTCGAGGCGATTACAGGCCGCGCCATGGGCACCTTCTCTCAGATTAAAGATGCGATGGTGTTTGCCTTCAACCTGCCCGCTATCGTTGATCTGGGTACCGCAACCGGCTTCGACTTCCAGCTGATTGACCAGGGCGGTCTGGGTCATGAAAAACTGACACAGGCGCGTAACCAGTTATTCGGTGAAGTGGCGAAACACCCTGATCTGCTGGTCGGCGTGCGTCCTAACGGTCTGGAAGATACGCCGCAGTACAAAATCGATATCGATCAGGAAAAAGCACAGGCGCTGGGCGTGTCAATTACCGACATTAACACCACGCTGGGTGCCGCCTGGGGCGGAAGCTACGTCAATGACTTCATCGACCGCGGTCGTGTGAAGAAAGTGTACGTCATGTCTGAAGCGCAATACCGTATGCTGCCAAACGATATCAATAACTGGTACGTTCGCGGTAGTAACGGTCAGATGGTGCCTTTCTCTGCGTTCTCTACCTCGCACTGGGAATACGGCTCACCTCGTCTGGAGCGTTACAACGGTCTGCCATCCATGGAGATCCTTGGTCAGGCAGCGCCGGGCAAGAGTACCGGTGAAGCCATGAACATGATGGAAGAGCTGGCCGGCAAGTTGCCTGCAGGCATTGGCTATGACTGGACGGGCATGTCCTATCAGGAACGTCTGTCCGGTAACCAGGCCCCTGCCCTGTACGCGATATCGCTGATTGTGGTCTTCTTGTGTCTGGCCGCATTGTACGAGAGCTGGTCTATTCCGTTCTCCGTTATGCTGGTGGTACCGCTTGGGGTCATCGGTGCGCTGCTTGCAGCCACCTTCCGTGGCCTGACCAATGACGTTTACTTCCAGGTGGGCCTGTTGACAACCATTGGCTTGTCGGCGAAGAACGCGATTCTTATCGTGGAATTCGCCAAGGACCTGATGGATAAAGAAGGCAAAGGTCTGATTGAAGCCACGCTGGAAGCGGTTCGTATGCGCCTGCGTCCTATCCTGATGACCTCCCTGGCGTTCATCCTCGGCGTTATGCCGCTGGTGATCAGCACCGGTGCAGGTTCCGGCGCACAGAATGCCGTCGGTACAGGCGTAATGGGTGGGATGGTGACCGCAACCGTGCTCGCTATCTTCTTCGTTCCGGTCTTCTTTGTGGTGGTTCGCCGCCGCTTTGGCCGTAAAAATGAAGAGGTGGAACAGACGCATCACGTAGAACATCACTGATACCGGTTTCACATGATAAAAAGGCCGCATTAGCGGCCTTTTTCTTTGCTTTTGTTAAACAGGTAAATTCGTCATTCCGTCTTATTGTCGATCTATTTAATTTATGTATAGGGAGTAAGGCTTATTTTTTAAATCGGGTTTTCACCCTCAGATATCGCTATTCATTTTCTCATGTATTTATTAGGAGTATTCCTGGACAACGCCATTTTTAACCTATGCCGGGCGTTAAGCTTTTCTTAAGGTTTTATGTAACGTGATGAAACATAAGGACGCAAAAAGAATGTTTTCGTGCTGTGGGAAGAATGACCGCATTAAACGTGTATGTTTGCGCTATGTCTGACGGCGAGGCTCATTAATTGTAATTTTTCGTAATAGCGCGGTGAAATCTTGATCAGAGTGGCTTATAGTTAAGACATCAGGAAAACAGCACCGTTGCGGCTAAGTAAGTAGTATCCACCCCGACACTGATGTTCGGTGAGTAAAAAATCACTCAAAAGGGGATGCGCTATGGACGAGTACTCGCCAAAAAGGCATGATATCGCGCAGTTGAAATTTCTCTGTGAAAACCTGTACCATGACTGCCTTGCCAACCTTAATGACAGCAATCATGGGTGGGTGAATGACCCAACCTCTGAAATCAATTTACAGCTCAATGAACTGATTGAGCATATCGCGACCTTCGCACTTAATTATAAAATTAAGTACAATGAAGATAATAAGCTGATAGAGCAAATTGACGAATACCTGGACGACACCTTTATGTTGTTCAGCGGTTACGGCATTAACGCACAAGATTTGCAAAAGTGGCGTAAATCGGGCAATCGACTATTTCGCTGTTTCGTCAACGTGAGCAGAGCTAACCCTGTTAGTCTGTCTTGTTAAAATTATTACAATTTCCAGGTGAATATATGTCAGATAAACCATTAACCAAATTTGATTATTTGATGCGTTTGCGACGTTGTCAGTCCCTCGATACGCTGGAACGCGTGATTGAGAAAAATAAATACGAGCTTTCAGACAATGAACTGGCGGTCTTTTATTCGGCAGCCGATCATCGCCTTGCTGAACTGACGATGAATAAGCTCTACGATAAAATCCCAACCTCTGTGTGGAAATTCGTGCGTTAATCAAATCCACTCTGATTTGTTTTGTATATTGACGCACACATTGTTAGGCTGAATTCTTCGTGACGTTACGATTTCTCTCGACCGGACATTTCATGAGCCAGGAAAAACAGAAGATGATTGCAGGGGAGCTTTATCATCCTGGAGATGAAACCCTGCGGGCCGACCGCCTTCACGCACGTCATTTGATCCACCGTTACAACCATTCCCATCCCGATGAAAAAGCTGAGCGGCGGGCAATCTTATCCGAGCTGCTCGGAAAAGGTGAAGACGCCTATATCGAACCCACGTTCCGCTGTGACTATGGCTATAACATCTCGCTGGGAAAATCGTTTTATGCGAACTTCGACTGCGTGATGCTGGATGTCTGCCCGATTCAGATCGGTGACAACTGTATGCTCGCACCGGGCGTTCATATCTACACGGCAACCCATCCTCTGGATGCAACAGAGCGTAACAGCGGTGCCGAATATGGCAAACCTGTGACGATTGGCGATAACGTCTGGATTGGCGGACGTGCCATTATCAATCCCGGTGTTACGATTGGCGATAATGTGGTGGTTGCGTCAGGGGCGGTGGTGACGAAAAACGTTCCCGACAATGTTGTGGTGGGTGGCAATCCGGCCAGAATTATTAAAACGCTGTAGATCGGATGTGAGTAACTGTTATGGTTTTTCCCTGCATAACTGTTACTTTTTTCAACCAACCCCCTCCCCTAAACTAGGCTGTTCCCCTGTATTTTGCAATATTCATGAAGGCTATAAATGACAGAGATACAGCGCCTGCTCTCAGAAACCATCGACGATCTTAATATCCGTGAAAAACGCGACAATCGCCCGCGTTTCAGCATCAGTTTTATCCGTAAGCATCCGGGCTTATTTCTTGCCATGTACGCCGCCCTGCTGGCAACGCTCGCCGTTATGCTGCTTTCCGAGACGTTGATAGACTCAGTCTGGCTCCTGGTGGTGCTCTTCGTGGTTTTCAACGCGTTTTTCTTCTTCGACGTTAACCCGCGGTATCGTTATGAAGATATCGACGTGCTCGATTTTCGCGTCTGTTATAACGGTGAATGGTATAACACCCGTTACGTTCCCCCTGAGCTTATCAAGGCGATTTTGCACTCGCCGAAGGTTGATGACGTGCAAAAGGCAAAATTGCAGAAGATGATCTCCACCAAAGGTGAGTTGTCCTTTTACGACGTCTTCACCCTTTCCCGCCCTGCAACTGCGTAATAATGGACTGTACGCGCCTGATCGCAGGCGCGAACTGTGAAGCAGACGTATTGCCATAACCCAAAACCAGCCCCGTTTGCCCGTCCGACCCCGCAAGGTAGTATCCGCTTAAGGCCGCCGGGGCCAGGTTAAACCGGCTGGCCTGCCGGACCACAGCACGATCGTCAATGCCCTCGATAGCGACCGTCAAATGCATTCCCCCTTCTCCGGCCAGCACCCGGTGTGGTGTATGCAACTCGCTGTTCAGGGCCTCACGCAGCTGACGATAGCGCTTACGATAAAGCCGTCGCATCGCCGCCAGATGCCGTGCGTAATGCCCCTCTTCGATAAACAGCGCCAGCGTTCGTTGTTCAATCCGGTGACCGCCACGAAGCAAAGATCCTATTGCCGGTTTTGCCGCCTGAGCTAACGCCCTGGGCAAAACCATAAATCCGGTGCGCAGCGAGGGGAATAAGGTTTTGCTGAACGTCCCCAGATAGACAACCGGGGCATTTTTCATCATCCCCAGCATGGCGGGCACAGGCTCGCCGCTGTAACGGAATTCGCTGTCATAGTCGTCCTCAATGATCCAGGCGCCGTGCTGGCGGGCAAATTCCAGCAGCGCTAACCGACGGCTGGCGCTCAGCACACACCCACACGGAAACTGATGCGATGGCGAGGTGAAAATGAGCGTGGGGGGAGGCCCTTCTACTGTCTCGCAGCGTAACCCCTCCTCATCAACCGGCATTCCGATAATACGCAAACCCGCTTTGGTAAAGGCGCTCTTCGCGCCCGCGTAGCCCGGATTTTCCATCCAGGCGATCTCCTCCGGCTCGCTCAGAAGTTGAGTGCATAAACTCACCCCCTCCAGCGCCCCTTCGGTGATCACAATCTGCGAGGCATCGCAATCAATGCCCCGCGACAGCGCCAGATGGCGGGCGATCGCTTCTCGTAAGCTCAACTCCCCTGCCGGATCGCCGTAACCGAGGAGCGAGCTCCCCTCTTCGCGCAGGACACGATCGTACAAGCGACGCCATAAAGGTAAGGGAAAGTAATTGATCGCAGGCGTACCCGGGGTAAACGCCGGAACCGGCGTCTCGCGTGGTGTGGGTTCCGGCAAGCGCTTCAGCCGTGGGGCAAGCGTCACCGCAGGTTGCTGCACGGAATGCGCCACGTCGCGATGGGTCAGTTTTGCCACGCGGGTGCCCTGGCGGTTTCTTTGCAAATAGCCTTCAAGGGTGAGTTGTTCCAGCGCGGCGTTGACGGTATTACGCGAGAGTTTCAACTCTTCGGCAATCATACGGGAACCCGGCAGGCGGCATTCTGCCTGTAATCGCCCGTGTAAAATTGCCTCGCGTAATGCCCGATACACGGCGCGCTGCAAAGTATCATTCCCGCGCTGTCGCAGCGCCGCGTTCAGTAATGCGTAAAAATCATCGCCCGGTATATTCATGACCGCCTCCGTGGTACCACCAAAACATAATACAGTGGCGCTTTTTACGGAACCATAATTTCCCTAATCTGGATTTCTACTCACAAACAGGGAAAACAGCATGACGCAACACAATCAGTTTGGTCAGCCCGTTGGCGACGCACTCCTCGACTGGCAGCCACGCCAGCCTCCCGAGCGGCAGGTGTTAACGGGGACGTATTGTCGGCTTGAGCCGCTGTGTGCAGACCACGCCGAAGCGCTGTTCGATGCTTATCAGCACGCGCCCGATACCCGTAGCTGGACATGGCTTCTGCGTGAGCCGGACGCCAGCGTGGAGGCGTTTACTGCCTGGGTGGTCAGCGTGTGCCAGCTTGCCGATCCTGTGCACTTCACGGTGATCGACAATCAGACCGAGCGGCCAGTCGGGACGCTGGCGCTGATGCGGATCGATCCGGCAAATGGGGTGATTGAGGTCGGCCACGTCCATTTCTCCCCCTTGCTCAGCCGCACGCCCATGTCCACCGAAGCGCAATACTTACTGATGCGTTACGTCTTTGATGAGCTGGGCTATCGCCGCTATGAGTGGAAGTGTAACAGCCTGAACGCGCCTTCCCGCCGTGCCGCGCTGCGACTGGGGTTTACATATGAGGGGCGCTTTCGCCAGGCGCTGGTGATCAAAGGGCGTAATCGCGATACCGACTGGTTCTCGCTTCTGGATAGCGAGTGGCCTGCTGCGGCGAAGGCCTTTCAGAAATGGCTCGCCGCCGACAATTTTACCGACGGCGGCGAGCAGATACGATCGCTGGAAAGCTGGCGTGAAAAGTCAAACTAGCGCCTTTTCTTCCGCCCCTGGACCGCTTTAAAACGTGGATTCGATTTGCATATCACATACAGGCGTCCCTTGCGTTTGACGATCTGGCAATCGGGATGGCGCTGTTTGGCGCTGCGAAGTGAGTTAAGAACCTGCATGCTTAGCTCCGTTTCGCATTAAGGAAACCGCCAAAACGCTGGCGGAAACGCGCCGTACTGCCTTCACTGGAGAAGTTTTTCTGCTTGCCAGTGTAGTACGGGTGCGACTTAGAGGACACATCCAGCGTGACATAAGGATATTTCACGCCGTCCAGATCGATTTCACGGTCGGTTTTGATGGTGGAACCGACTTTGAAATACTCGTCCACGCTGGTGTCGTGGAACACCACGGTACGATACGCGGGATGGATATTAGCTTTCATAGTAGACTCTTTGTGTTTTGTTATAACATAACAAAATGATATCCGAGTCTGGTTGTAAAAACAACCCCCGCCCTCCCGGGCGGGGGATCTCACTATTTTTCCGCCGCTTGCTCTCTGCCTACCAGCACGGTGGTCATCACAAACGACAGGACCAGCGCCATCACCACCCCGGAAAGGGCAAAGATGAAATACGGGCCGATATACGCCGGTAAGCTAAAGATGCTCGACAGGATGTAGCCGTACAACCGCACGCCAAAGAAGGCGATAAAGGCCGAGGCCAGCGAACTGGCGACGGTCGCCGCGATAAAGGCTTTTTTGTAGCGAGTCAGAACGCCAAAGAGTGCTGGCTCCGTGATACCGAGCAGTGCGGAAATGGCCGCTGAGAGCGTGACGGTTCTCTCCTGCCTGTCACGGCTCAACCGCCAGATGGCAAATGTCGCCCCGGCAATGGCCATATTGGCCATAAACATCATGGGCATCAGCATGTCATACCCACGGTCGCTGAAGTTTTGCAGCGCAATGGGCGTCATGGCATGGTGCATCCCGGTCAAAATCGCTACCGGACGAATCGCCCCGACGATCAGGCCGGCAAAACTCGCCGAGACGCCGAAGAGCCCTTCGATAAACAGCGCCAGCCCTTTCCCGAGCCAGATGCCGATCGGCCCGATAACCACCAGCGCGGCCAGTGCGCCCAAAAAGAGCGTCAGTGTCGGGGTAAATACGGTTTTCAACACGTCAGGCATGATGCTGTCCACCCAGCGGTGGATATAGCTCAGCGCCAGCACAGAGAAAATGACCGGAATAACGCTTGAGGCATAGTTAAACACCGATATGGGGATCATATTCATCAGCCACAGGGCGCTTACCGCACCCTCCTGATGGGCCGCCAGCGCTTTTGCCGCATCGATCAGTGACGGATACATTAAACAAGCCGCCACGGCCGCGGCCAGGTACTCATTGGTTTTAAATATTTTTGCCGCCGACACGGCCAGGAAAAACGGCAGGAAGTAGAAGACGCCGCTGGCAATCAGGTCGATAACCATCACGGTGTCGCTTTTCGCCGAGACAACCTTCAGCGCAATGAGCCCCGCCAGCAGTCCTTTGATCATCCCGGCCCCGGCGATGGCGGGCACAATCGGGCCAAACACGCCGGAGACGGTATCCATAAACAGCGACACCAGACTTTTACGGCCCTTCGCCGTGGCCGGTGGCGCATCCGCCTGGTTGCCGAGCACGCTCAGCATCTGTTCATACCAGCTGTTTACTTTTGGACCAACAATGACCTGAAACTGGTCGCTTTGAAGCTGCGCGCCCAACACGCCGGGCAGCTTTTTTATCTCCGTTTGATCCACTTTATTATCGTCGATGAGATCAAAGCGCAATCGCGTCATGCAGTGCCAGACTTTATTAATATTCCCCTGGCCACCGACCAGACGAATAATATTATTGATGGCTTCTTGCGTCCCCATAAAAACTCCTGCCGGATGTTGTTGTCGTTTTAATGATGCCTTCAAGGATAAGTAAACGCTCAATACAAAACAAACCAATAAAACTGGACGCAGCTCACACTTAGCCACTTTGCAGCGTACAAATCGCCATTAAGCGCATAATTGGTCCGTTTTTTATTGGTTTTAACTGCAAATAACTGACCAAAATAAATATGAAAAAAACGGTTTACCCGTCAACATTTTTAGGGCGATGATATTCCTCATTGTCTATTCCCACAGCGCAGCAAAGGAGTTATTACGTGACGCCTGTGATTATCAATAATATCGAGTGTTTTATTACCCGCCCCGACCGGCACAATCTGGTGACGGTGCGTGTCACCACAAACCAGGGGGTAACCGGGCACGGGTGCGCCACGTTTCAGCAGCGCCCTCTGGCGGTGAAAACGCTGGTTGACGAGTATCTTAAACCGCTGCTGACGGGCCGCGACGCCAACAACATTGAAGATCTCTGGCAGATGATGAACGTTAATGCCTACTGGCGTAACGGCCCCATCATGAACAACGCCATCTCCGGCGTGGACATGGCGCTGTGGGATATTAAAGGCCAGCTGGCGGGCATGCCGCTTTATCAGCTGTGGGGCGGAAAAGCCCGCGACGCCATCCCCGCTTACAGCCACGCCAGCGGGGAAACGCTCGAACAGTTATTCGCCTCGGTGGACAGTTTAGTGGCCCAGGGCTATCGGCACGTTCGCTGCCAGCTCGGTTTTTATGGGGGCACGCCGTCGGCGCTGCACGCGCCGGAAAATCCGACCTCCGGCGCCTGGTTCGATCAACAGGAATATATGGCGAACACGGTCGAGATGTTCCGTGCACTGCGCGAGAAATATGGCTGGAAGCTGCATATTTTGCACGATGTTCATGAACGTCTCTTCCCGCAACAGGCCGTCCAGCTGGCAAAACAGCTTGAACCTTACCAGCCCTATTTTATTGAGGATATTTTACCGCCGCAGCAGAGCGCGTGGCTTGAGCAGATCCGTCAGCAAAGCTGCGTTCCTCTGGCGATGGGAGAGCTGTTTAATAACCCCGCGGAATGGCACGATCTCATTGTAAACCGCCGTATCGATTTTATTCGCTGTCACGTCTCGCAGATAGGCGGTATTACCCCTGCCATCAAGCTGGCACACCTGTGCCAGGCCTTTGGCGTGCGTCTTGCCTGGCATGGTCCCGGCGATATGACCCCCCTTGGCGTAGCGGTAAATACCCATCTGAATATTCACCTGCACAATGCCGCAATCCAGGAATTTATCCCGCGGTCCGGGACCACCGACCGCGTATTCCCCGGCGCGCCCGTGGTTAAAGAGGGCTTTGTCTACCCGCCGTCAGGAACCGGTATTGGCGTAGGTTTTGAGGAGGACGAGGCGGCGGCCTGGCCAGTGGTCTATCGTCCACATGAATGGACGCAAAGCCGCCTGCCGGATGGCACGATTCATACGCCCTGATTTTGTCGCCAGGTTAAATTATCCCGGTTATAGGGGATCACATAGGTGCAGGTGTAGTTGATGTCGATAATATCGCTCACTTCAAATACCCTGCCGCCTTCCAGAATCCCACGGTTATTGATGTGCATGGCCGGGCTGCCTTTTTTACAGCCCAGGATCACCGCCTGTTCGCGGCCGACGCTAACCGCACGATAGGTGGTCAGCATATGCGAAATGGTGAATCCTTTGCTGAGCACATATTGCTGGATCGAACGTTCAATCGCCTGCTGCGTCAGGTCGGGGAAATCGGCCACCGGCATGCGCGACACCTCCAGCTGCACGGGAACATCATCGACAAACCGAAGGCGGCAGAAGTGCCAGATAAAACTGTCGTCATTCAGGCCAAAGATCTGCTGCGCCGCCCGATCGGGGCGCGTCTTATGCAGGCTGATCATCCTGTAGCGGATCTGATCAAACCGCTTCTCGGTGATCGAATTATAAATCAGCGGATTATTGCGAGCCTGCTCGTTAATCCAGATCCCCGAGCCTTGTATGATTCTGACCACGCCGATGCTGACCAACTTCTCCAGGGCCTGGCGAATCGTAAAACGCGAGACGCCATACTCGGCGGCGAGCTGTCTTTCAGGCGCCAGTTTTCGCGGTCCGGGGGTCGTGTCCTGATAAATTTTGCTCAGCAGATCCTGGGTCACAAACTCTTTTTTTTTCATTAACCTTTGCCTGAATGACGTTAATTGTCGTCGCGTGCTATAACATTATCATTTCATGACGAAAGAATTCAGTACAGCCAAGGAATCCGCAGCATGACGACCCGACATCTTGTCAGCCTGGTGACTGGTGTGCTTATCTTTTCTATTCTGCTTCCCATCTGCCTGAGCGTTTGGCTGGCGCATCGTCAGGCGGAAGACAAGTTCGTTGACGATCTCAACCGCTACGCCTCCCGCGTATTGATCCGCGCCAACCTTGTCACCGAACAGGCTAAAACCGCGTTAACGCTGACCGAGCGGTATCAGGGCACCCCGTGTAGCCGTGCGCATCTTCTGGCCATGCGTCGTGTGGCCTTCTCATTGCGGTATGTACAGGAAGTCCTCTATGTCGTAGACCGTAAGCCCGTCTGTTCTTCCCTGGAGTTAAACAGCCTTTCGCCTGCCTTTCCGCCGCCGATGCGAATGACACCGGACGGCTACGATGCCTGGCTGACAAAGCAAAATGATTTGGGTATCGATCGCTTTATGGCGGCCCTGGGAAATCAAAACCATGTGGTGATGATCGACCCTGAGTCCTTAATCGATGTCATTCCTTTTGGTGCCTTGCCAATGGATACCGCGCTTATCGGCAATGACAGTAATATTGTTTTTGCCCAAAGCGCCGCCCTCGACCCTAACGTCCTGAAACAACTCCAGCGGCAGAATTATGCCCCTCTGCAATACCATGGCGCGATGTACGTGGTGAAAGAGGTCCCTGAACTACGCTTCACCATTATTGCATGGACCTCATTAAAACCGCTGAAAGAGGACTGGTATCAACAGCTTGTCTTCTGGCTCCCCTTTGGCATTTTATTCAGCCTGGCCGCGGCCACCTTTATGGTGCGCATTCTGAAGCGGTTACAATCTCCGCGTAACCGGTTACTGGATGCCATTCGCGCACGGGCGTTCGTCGTTCACTTTCAGCCGATCGTGGCCTTAAGCAGTGGAAAAATTGTCGGCGCCGAGGCGCTGGTGCGTTGGCCGCAGCCGGATGGCAGCCTGCTCTCTCCTGACGTTTTCATCCCGCTGGCAGAACAGAGCGGCCTGACCTCGCAGCTGACGAAAGTGGTCGTCGAAAAAGTGTTCGACGACCTGGGCGAATGGCTGAAGCACCATCCGGAACTCCACATTTCGGTCAATATTGCGCCGGAAGATTTGATTTCAAATGAACTGCCCCGGTTACTCAGTCGCTTGCTGAATCATGCGCAGCTCCAGCCACAACAGATCGCCCTGGAGTTAACCGAGCGCGGATTTGCCGATCCAAAGATTAGCGCACCGGCTATTGCCGCGTACCGCCTTAGCGGACATGCCGTCTATATTGATGATTTTGGCACGGGCTATTCAAGCCTGAGCTATCTGCAGGATCTCGACGTCGACATTCTCAAGTTAGACAAGTCGTTTGTTGATGCGCTGGAGTTCAAGCACGTCACGCCGCACATCATTGAAATGGCAAAATCGCTGAAACTCGCCATGGTGGCAGAAGGGATCGAAACAGAAGGACAGCTGGAGTGGCTGCGTCGCCATGGCGTCCAGTACGGTCAAGGCTGGTTGTACAGTAAGGCGCTTCCCAAACTGGAGTTTATCCAGTGGGCGGAAAATAATCTCGATCCAGAGTGAATCACCCGGCCAACACGCTGGCCGGGCACCGACGATCACTCATCGAGCAGCGGGGCAAACCCGCCGTAGATCATCCGTTTACCGTCGAAGGGCATCGAATCACCAAACTCTTTCATCCGCGGGTCGGCCATCAGCTTTTGATTTGCCGCGTCGCGAATCTCTTTCGAGGGGTATTCAATCCAGCTGAAGACGATCTCTTCGCCCTCTTCCGCTTTTACCGCCATCCGAAAATCCGTTTGCTTACCGTCCGGAACGTCATCAGCCCAACACTCCACCACCCGCGTGGCACCGAACTCTTTAAACAGGGGGGCAGCTTTCGCAGCCATCTCGCGATACGCCTCCTTATTTTTCGCCGGGACGGCCACGACAAAACCATCGACATACTTCATGAGTCAAACCTCCGAAGTGGGCGTGCGGCTACCTGATGTAGCCGCAACAGACGATTAAGTTTAGTCCTGACGCCAGCTAAACGTGTAACGTAACGCCTTCCCTTGCAGGAGGAACTCAGGAGAGACACTCGGGCTCCAGGAGTCGTCGCCGCCAACGCCCATATGGAAAGCGTCCAGACTGAGCCAGCAGCCCGGCTCCTCTTTCAGCAGAGGGTGGTGCGTGGTTTCACGAAGCTGTTGCTGGCTATAACGACTCAGGGAGAAGTGGAAAAATCCCGACAGGTGATGCGGACCAAAGGAGAGCTGCCGCGTATCACAGCGCAGACCATTTTCCGTCGGGAAGATATACGGCGTATGCAGCGCCTGGAGCGGTAATGTCCAGCGCCCCTGACGGGCGGCGAGCTTTCTGTCCGGATAATTTTCATGCGGCCCCAGCCCCAGCCAGCTGGCGGACGAAGACACGTCGGCAAGCTGCGCGCTTACGCCAATCCGCGCCGGTTCCGGTATATCAGCCGCCACCTGAATCTGGATATCAGCATGGAGCACGCCATGGCTGTCAATATTCCAGGTTTTTTCGCTCAGAAACAGCGTTTTCCCTTTCGCTTCCCAGACGTGACGGGTCGTGATGACCACCGCATGGGCACGTTGTTCGCTTTTGCAGTGCAGCAGGCGCGATGTCAGGTCATACATCCCCACCGCCTTCCAGCGTTCGACCCAGGCGTTAGGATCGATGCGGGTCGCTTCACTGACGCCAATATCGTTGTCCAGCGGCGCGCGCGTGAAATTATCGGTAAGCGGTGAGAGCAGCGTTTCCACGCCGTCCTTCCACCACTGTGTCAGATGGCCGGTTTCGCGGCTGAACTCCCAGCGCTGCCCTTTATGGCTCACCTCAAGTCGGGTAGCGCTCTCCTCTAAGGCGGGAGGGGTATCCTGCGCCTGAACGGGCGCAATAAACAGCGGTGCCGGAAGCCTCCACTGGTCCCAGGCGCAGCGATGATTTTCAGGCGACCACGGCGTGGCATCCCGCTGGAAAACATCCACATTCAGCCAGACGTCACCTGCCGCGGCCTCAAGCACTGGCAGGGTGATTTCGATCCGCTGGGTGCCCTGAGGAGGAAGAGATAACACCACGTCCCCCGTTGCCAGCACCTCGCCATCGCGCGTGAGGCTCCAGCACAAAGATTCGTTATCCGTTTCGCGGAAGAGGTAATCGCTTTTCACATCGATGACAAGCGGCGAGGTGCTCACCCGCGTGAAGGTGAAAAATTGCTGCGCACGCTGAGCTTCATACAGTGCCGGATGCGGTGTGCGATCCGGGAAAACCAACCCGTTCAGACAGAACTGGCGATCGTTTGGCGTATCGCCAAAATCGCCGCCGTAGGCCCAGTACGGCGTGCCGTTGGCATCTTTACGCGTCAGGGCCTGATCAACCCAGTCCCAGACGAAGCCCCCCTGTAAGCGGGGGTGATCGCGAAAGGCCTGCCAGTATTTGGCGAAGCCGCCAAAACTATTTCCCATCGCATGCGCATATTCGCAAAGGATAAGCGGGCGCGTCTCGTCCGGCATGCCGATCCACTTTTTGATCGACCATTTTGGCACGGCCGGGAACGGCTGATCCTGGTCAACGCGGGCATACATTGGACAGACGATATCGGTCGCGGCGGTGTTCGCTCCGCCGCCTTCGTACTGCACAGGGCGCGTAGGATCGGTGGTTTTGACCCAACGATAGAGCGCGTCGTGGTTAGCCCCGTGGCCCGACTCATTGCCCAGCGACCAGATAATGACAGACGGGTGGTTACGATCGCGCAGTACCATGCGTGTCACCCGCTCACTCATGGCGGGCAGCCAGAGAGGATCGTCAGCTAATCGGCTCATCGGCACCATACCGTGCGTTTCGATATTGGCCTCATCAACCACATACAGGCCATAGCGATCGCAAAGGGTGTACCAGAGAGGATGATTGGGATAATGCGAGCAGCGCACGGCGTTGAAATTGTGCTGCTTCATCAGTTCGATATCGCGACGCATTGTCGCTTCGTCCATCACCTGCCCCTGTTCGGGATGATGCTCATGGCGGTTAACGCCGCGGATCAGCAACGGTTGACCATTGAGCTTTAACAGTCCGTTACTGATTTCAACGCGTCGAAAACCGACGTCGCACGCCTCGACTTCCAGCACCTGACCCTCTCCGTCGTGCAGGGCAATGGTCAGACGGTAGAGTTCTGGCGATTCGGCACTCCATAACAGAGGCTTATCAACCGCCAGGGATACGCTCAGACGTTCGGCCCAGGCCCCCCGCTCATCCACAATCGCGCTTCCCGCGCGCGAACGGGTGCAGGCGACAGCGTCCTGACCACGCCACAACGTCACTGCGACATCATACCCGGACAGCTGAGCGCCAGACAGGGAGACCTCTACGCGCAGGCTGGCGCGATCGTACTCTGCGTTCAGTTCGGTCACCGCGTGATAATCTGCGATATGGGTGTGCGGTTTATGCAGCAACGACACATCGCGGAAGATACCGCTCATACGCCACATATCCTGATCTTCAAGGTAGCTGCCATCGCACCAGCGTAAAACCAGCACCGCCAGACGGTTCTGCCCCGGGCGCAGGGCATCGGTTAAATCAAACTCCGCAGGCAACCTGCTGTCCTGGGAATAACCGATCCAGTGGCCGTTACACCACAAATAAAAAGCGGAGTTGACCCCATCAAACACAATGCGCGTTTGGCCGCTCTCAAGCCACTGCTCATCCGCTTCGAATGTGAGCGAGTAACAACCGGTCGGGTTATCAGCAGGCACCTGTGGCGGCGTGACCGGAATGGGATAGGTAACGTTGGTGTAAATCGGGGTATCAAACCCCTGCATTTGCCAGTTAGACGGCACGGGGGTGGCGATGGCATCCGCATTATCCTCCGTCACCCAGGCGTCGGGAACCAGCTCAGGAGAAGCATAGTAGCTAAACTGCCACTCGCCGTTGAGCGAGCGTTTACAGGCCGCAAGCGCCTCATCACGTGCCTGGGTTTCATCCCGCCAGCTGTGAAAGGGAGCATGGGCAGGCAGACGGTTCCACTGCGTAACAACCGGGTTTTCCCAGTCGCGACGCGCCAGCAGTGCGTTAAGGGTTTGCGGCAATTTTTGAGACATATAAACCTCTTTGCGAAGCGCTCACAATTTTACTTACCATGCCCTGGCAAAAGAGTGCGGTAAAGTCACTCGCTGTCAGCAAGCGAGTGAGATCACAAAATAGTCACCGTCTCGCCAGCTGTTCGGCCATGAGCGCGAGCTCTTTTAACTGCTTCGCAAGCTGTTCATGCTGAAGCTGCTGTTCAGTGCGTGGTGCGCTGGAAAGCCGCGCCACCAGCGAAACCGGCAGTAGCGCCTGCCAGAACGGGGATGATTTTTCGCCCTCGAGTAGCCACTCGACGCTGCGCTCACCCGCATCACGAAAGGCCTGGCGGATGGTAGTCAGCGGCGGTGAAAACCAGGCGCTGTCGGCGGTATCGTCGAAGCCGACAAGAGACAGTTGTCCGGGTATGGCAACGCCCTTCTCGGCGCACGCCCGCATCACCCCCAATGCCATCTGATCGTTCGCGACCAGGATCGCATCCGGAAGCGTGGCGCCTGCCAGCAGAACATGCCCTTTCTCATAACCGGATGCCGCGCTCCAGTCACCATATGCCTGGGCTATGGGCGCAAGGTTATCCGCCGCCAGCCGGGCCAGCCATCCCGCCTGGCGCATGCGGGCGGAGACGGAACTTGGCGGGCCATTAAGGAGTGCAATGTGCTGGTGACCCAGCTCAAGCAGATGTTCTACCCCCAGCGTCGCGCCCTGCAGCGCATCGAACGCCAGACGATGAACCTGAGCCTTTTCTGACACATCCAGAAAAAGTACCGGAACCGGTGAAGCCATGGCGCGAAGCCGTTCTGCGTCTGCGTCATCCAGCGGCACGTTCACTATCAGCCCTTCCACACGCTGGGCCAAAAGTTCCTGGAGCGCGTCCTGACACTGGGAAATGTGTTCAACCATGGAAATCAGCACGCTGGCACCGCGCGCACCCGCGTGGGATTTGACGGCTGAGGCAATCTGGGAGGGGGCGTGTAACGCCAGGTCGGTGGTGATCAGCCCCAACGTGCGCGTGCGTTTTCCGGCCAGCTGTTGAGCACCACGATTGGGGACATAGTGCAGTTCCGCCATCGCCCGCTGCACCTTTTCCCGCGTCCGCGCGGAGACATGCTCCGCATCGTTAATCACGCGTGAGACGGTTTGATAAGAGACGCCCGCCAGGCGGGCCACATCATATAAGGTTATCGCTTTCATACTCTGCGCAGGGTAACGGGTAAGGGCCCTATTGTGTCACAGCAGCGTGCGCAAAGCATGTGAGCGCTTCGTCGTATTAAACAATTTTGGCCGTTTGTGGCGTGCTCGTTAACGTGGGCTTTTGACGAAACCAGGGCAGGCAGATCTGGATCAGCGGGCCAATTGCCAGGGCGTACAGGACGGTCCCCACTCCAATGGTTCCGCCGAGCGCCCAGCCAGTCAACAGGACCGAGACCTCAATCGCCGTACGTACCCCCCGCACCGACCAGCCCGTTCGGGCATGGATACCCGTCATCAGCCCGTCACGCGGACCAGAACCAAAGCCTGCGCCAATGTACATCCCGGTAGCGATGGCATTCACGATCACCGCGGCAATCAGCAGAGCGACTCGTGCGGGCAGCGCACTCAATTCTGGCATTAACATAAGCGACGCATCGGCGGCCAGCCCCAGCACGATCACATTGCTGATCGTGCCCAGTCCCGGACGCTGCCGCAGTGGGATCCAGAATAGCAGCACCACGACGCCGGTCAGGATCATCACCGTACCGATATCAAGCGACAGATGTTTGGCCACGCCAATATGAAACACATTCCAGGGGTCGGCACCCAGGTCGGCACGCACAAACATCGCGGTAGAAACACCGTAGAGCACAAGCCCGATATAAAGTTGTAATAAACGACGCGGCATCTTTTCTCTCCTGATGGTCAGGCTTTTATCTTCCCCGCAAATGGCCTTATGATTAATATCCAGTTTTAGAATAGTGGACTGCTTATGTCGCCTCGTCGTTTTGGAAGCCAATCGCTGGCGCGCCTGTTAGGGCACTGGCAACAACAGACATCCCGTACCCCGCTCTGGCGACAGCTTGCGGATGCGTTGCGTTTGCTCATTCTGGATGGACGGCTCGTGCTGGATACGCGCCTGCCCGGCGAACGCGAGCTGGCGACTGCGCTGGATGTCAGTCGTACCACCATCAGCAGCGCGTTAGGACATCTGCGAGAGGCAGGATTTCTGGAAAGCCGTCACGGCAGCGGTTCACGCGTGATCCTGCCGGAAAATCATGCCATTCCCGGTTTATCGTCTACCACCGCGGCCCTTGATCTCTCCACGGCCGCACTGAGTGCCGGGCCGGAAATTCATCAGGCCTATTCCCACGCGCTTACCGCCATGACGCAGCACCTGTCGCAGACCGGTTACGATCAGTCAGGATTGCTGACGCTGCGTGAAACCCTCGCCGAACGTTATACCGCGCGCGGTCTGCCCACCCGCGCAGACGAAGTCATGGTGGTGAATGGTGCGGTCAGCGGCCTGGCTTTAGTGCTAAGAATGTTAACCGGGCCGGGCGATCGGGTGGTGGTCGATCATCCGACGTACCCGCTGGCGATCGCGGCAATTCAGGGGGCATCCTGTCGGCCCGTGGGCGTCTCGCTGCCGGAATCGGGATGGGATACCGATGGTTTTGCCGCTACGCTGGCGCAAACGGCCCCCCGCCTGGCCTATCTGATGCCTGATTTTCACAACCCGACGGGGCGGTGTATGGATAGCGCTACCCGTCAAACCCTTGCCGATATCGCGGCGCAAACCCGCACCACGCTGGTGGTCGACGAAACGATGGTCGATCTGTGGTTTGATACGCCGCCACCTGCGCCGCTGGCTGCATTTAACGCGCAAGCCTCGGTCATTACCCTGGGGTCAGCGGGGAAAAGCTTCTGGGGCGGCCTGCGGCTGGGATGGATTCGGGCCTCTTCCCGCACCATTGCGGCGCTTACCCAAACGCGCGACACCCTTGATTTAGGTTCACCCCTGTTAGAGCAGCTGGCCACGCAATGGTTAATTGAGAACGGCCCGACATTCCTCCCGGCGCGTCGCAGGATGCTTGCAGAACGCCGCGACCGCTGTGGTGAGCTGTTGCGGAAACATTTTCCGACGTGGCACTTTCAGACGCCCGAAGGGGGCCTTTCTTACTGGGTGGAACTGCCCGACAGACTGGCAACCCAGCTTGCGGCACTTGCTGAAACACAGGGAATTCACCTGGGCACCGGGACGCGTTTCGGCCTGGCCGGGGCCTTCGACCGCTATCTGCGCATGCCTTTTTCGCTGGAGCCAGAGGTGCTGGAAGATGCCCTGACGCGAATTAAACCGCTCTGGCAAACGCTGATTAAAAACGAGAACACGCAGAAACGAAGGGTGATATAAATAAAAACTGCTGGCTGCAACGAATGCAGTCAGCAGTTTTCACAGAAACGATTTAGTGTTGCGGAGGAATAGGGAAGCCTTTAAGGGAAATAACAAAATCTTCTCCCTGTTTTTTTATTTTTGCACCGGTATCACACCAGTCTGATGCAATTCGAAAAAACTCATCACTTCCAACATTCCAGCCCAGACGAACATGTTTAACATAGCCTGAGCGAAGCATGTCGCAGGCCTCTTTGTAGTCGCTGGCGGTTGACAGTTGTTGTTTCATTTTCTCTTCTTCAGAATTTTACGTAGTGCCTTGATTTCCTTAGGAGTAAATGGCGTAACGCTCTCTTCTTCCGTATGCTGATTATCAATATCCTCTTCCGTTACTCCCGCCTCTGCAACGGCTTCAAAGGCAAGCTGCAGCAGTTTTTCAGTGGTGACGCTAAGATTCTCATTGTTGACTTCAGCATAGTGGCGAAGTCTCTCTTTCAACGCTTCATCAATTTTTACGTTTAATACCGCAGTGGCCATGTTTGTCACTTCCCTTCGATATAAGTACTTTATTTAATACACGAAGTTAACAATCTGATCCAGATTTATATTTTTTGTTTATAACATTAAAAAAACGCCAGATAATAAAATGACAGTCTATTATTACAGGTTTATGACAATATTATTTCACCCTGATGAAGAATATATTACACAACCCTGAGGTTAATAAGGGTTTAGCGCAGTAGTCGCGTAGAAAGATGTTGGACGATGCCGGTGTGGATGAGCGAATCGGGAAAGGGTAAAGCAGAATTGGGTGGGGGCCCTGCCAGCTACATCCCGGCACACACGTCGTCTGCCCTGGCTGCTTCCTTCCGGACCTGACCTGGTGAACAGAGTAGCGTTGCGGGAGAACCAACAGAGCCCCCATTGAGAGCGTTGATAACCAACGCGCAGGCGCATTATCCCTGCACGGGATCGCAATTGCAAGTTAACACCAACCGGATGATGGTTTATTGCGCAAAGCAGGCCTTTAATCAGGTATTATCCCCCTTTTCTGCGGTGTTTACGCACAACAGGGACGACGCAGACGCTTTTTCCAGAGGCGATTTGGGCGAAAATCGGTTTAAGACATACCCACAGGAGTAAAAATGGACCAACACGACTCTTTTCCACAGCGCGTGTGGCAGATTGTCGCTTCCATTCCCGAAGGCACGGTCACCACTTACGGCGAGGTCGCGCGGATGGCAGGGTCACCGCGTGCAGCACGGCAGGTTGGCGGCGTGCTAAAGCGGCTGCCGGAAGGCAGTACCCTGCCGTGGCATCGTGTCGTCAATCGTCAGGGGGTTATTTCGCTCACCGGACCGGATTTGCAACGGCAGCGGCAGGCACTTTTGTCTGAAGGCGTTATCGTCTCCGGGAAAGGGGAAATCGATCTGGGGACGTATCGCTGGAGATATTAAATACCCTCCCCGAATGGAGAGGGTACGAGAAGATTAATACTGAGTTGGTGCAGGTACGGCTGAAGACGGATTCACCTGCGTTGGCGAGGTAGAGGGCACTGTGGTTGTCGCACCGTTCTGCTGTACAGGCACAGCGGTCTGCTGCACAGGCACCAGCGTCAGATCGGCTTTCGTCCCACCCTGATTGATAACCGGCTGCACCGTATCGGTGATAAAGACCAGTTTATCCTTCACGGTAATGGCCGCACTCAGCAAAATACGCGCATTAGGCTGGATGTCTGCCGGCTTAAATGGCAGCACGAAGCTGAATGGCGCTTGCTTACCTTCCGTACGAACGGCTTTCTGAGACAGGACTTTTGACGGCGCATCCGCCATAGAAGCATCAGAAAGCGTCACAGTTAAGACTGCGTCTGGCGGTAAGGCCACTTTCTGACGGATCCATACCGTACCAGAAACATTAGGCTGCTGCATGGTCGGCTGCGTGGTTGCACCCGCGGCACTTGGATTTGGCGCAGGGGTTTGGATATCGGCGCTCTTATCCGCACAGGCGGACAAACTGACAGCTAACGCGACGCCACTCAACATGTGTACGAATTTCATTGAAGTCTCCTTATCATCAATGCGTCAACGGGATCGATCCCAGCCGATAACGTTAACATTCACATAACGGACTAAGTCTGGCACAAGTCACAGATATTTGCCTGGTTTCAACCTGTTATTCAGATTATTGCACCCATCGGACCACTTGCATTTCTGCGTTATAATCAGCGTATCTTTCGCCAGGGCGTATATTGAGGACCACTATGAGTCAAGCACTGAACAATCTGCTGACATTACTGAATCTGGAAAAAATCGAGGAAGGACTCTTCCGCGGACAAAGCGAAGATCTGGGCTTACGCCAGGTATTTGGCGGTCAGGTCGTGGGACAAGCGCTGTATGCCGCAAAAGAGACCGTGCCCGCAGACCGTCTGGTGCATTCATTCCACAGCTACTTTTTACGCCCCGGGGACAGCGCAAAACCGATCGTGTATGACGTTGAAGTGTTGCGTGACGGAAACAGTTTCAGCGCGCGACGCGTAGCGGCGGTGCAACATGGTAAACCCATCTTCTATATGACCGCCTCTTTCCAGGCGCCAGAACCGGGCTATGAGCATCAGAAAACCATGCCACCCGCTCCGGCCCCGGATGACTTAAAATCGGAGACGGAGATCGCCCGTGCGCTCTCACATCTGCTGCCACCGCAGGTGAAAGAAAAATTCCTTTGCGATAAACCGCTGGAGATCCGCCCGGTCGAATTCCACAATCCGATGAAAGGCCATACGGCGGAGCCAACGCGTCAGGTCTGGATGCGCGCAAACGGGACGGTTCCGGCCGATCTGCGCGTTCATCAGTATCTGTTGGGTTACGCCTCGGACTTTAACTTCCTGCCCGTGGCATTACAACCTCACGGCGTCGGCTTCCTTGAAAAAGGCATGCAGGTTGCCACCATCGACCATTCGATGTGGTTCCATCGTCCGTTCGATTTGAATGACTGGTTGCTCTATAGCGTGGAGAGTACCTCGGCCTCCAGCGCCCGTGGTTTTGTGCGCGGTGAGTTTTATACTCAGGACGGCGTTCTGGTGGCGTCAACGGTGCAGGAAGGGGTGATGCGTAATCGGGGATAAGGTTCTGTGACCTGTTGCCCTCCCCTGCTTTTTGCACCCGGGGAGGGCATGGCATTCATAACGGCAACGTGCGTTGCCGTTTTTTTATCAGGCGTTATAGGCGTTCTCGCCATGGCTGTTCACGTCCAGCCCTTCGCGTTCCTGCTCTTCCGGCACGCGCAGACCAACGGTCATATCAGCAAGCTTGTACGCAATGAAGGCCACTACACCTGACCAGACGAGGGTGATACCGATGCTTTCCAGCTGTACCAGTACCTGATGGCCCATGGTCACGCCTTCTGCATAACCCACACCACCCAGTGAGGTTGAGGCAAAAATACCGGTCATGATGCAACCCACGATGCCGCACACGCCGTGCACTCCGAAGACGTCACAGGGATCGTCCACGCGCAGAATGCGTTTCAGCGCCGTTACGCCCCACAGGCCCGCCAGACCCGACACCAGACCAACCAGCAACGCGCCACCGACGCCTACGAAACCACAGGCTGGCGTAATACCGACCAGGCCCGCAATCGCACCGGAGCACGCACCCAGCAAGGACGGTTTTCCGCGTACCACCCACTCGCCAAAGATCCAGGAGAGGATCGCGCCCGCCGTTGCCACCACCGTGTTCACAAAGGCCAGCGCAGCGATCTCGTTAGCCGCGCTTGCCGAACCGGCGTTGAAACCGAACCAGCCAAAATAGAGGATCGCGGTGCCCATAAAGACCATCGGCAGGTTATGTGGCTTAAAGGCTTCTTTGCCAAAGCCCACGCGTTTGCCAATCAGATAGGCGCCAACCAGACCCGCCACTGCCGCGTTGATGTGCACAACTGTACCGCCGGCAAAATCCAGCGCGCCGTGAGAGGCCAGCATACCGCCGCCCCAGACCATATGCGCAATCGGCACGTAAGAGAGCGTCATCCAGACCACGACGAAAATCAGCACGGCAGAGAAGCGAATACGTTCCGCCAGAGCGCCGACAATCAGCCCAACGGTAATGGCGGCAAACGACCCCTGGAACGCAACGTGAATATATTGATAGAAGCTGCCCATCACTGCGGTCAGCTCGATATTTTTCAGCATCACCCAGTTAAAGTTGCCGAAGAAGGCGTTTCCTTCCCCGAAGGCCAGCGAGTAGCCATACACCACCCACAACACGCAGACGAGCGCAAAGGTGACGGCCACCTGAGTGAGCATGGAAAGCACGTTTTTACCGCGGATCAAACCACCATAAAAGAGCGCGATCCCCGGAATGGTCATGAACAGCACCAGCGCGGTGCAGATCATCATAAAGGCGTTGTCGGCTTTATCCGCCACGGCAGGGGCAGCCATTGCCAGTCCCGGCAGCAGTGCCAGCGACCCCAGACCCAATTTGATTGTTGATTTCTTCATTTTCTCGATCCCTTTCACTGTGTGCCTGGCGTCACTTACAATGCGGCTTCGTCAGCTTCGCCCGTACGGATGCGAATGACGCGCTGCAACTCGGCAACGAAAATTTTGCCGTCACCAATTTTGCCGGTATAGGCGGCTTTGCTGACGATGTCGATCACCTCATCAAGCTGATCGTCAGCAATAGCCACATCAATTTTTACTTTGGGCAGAAAGTTCACGCTGTACTCCGCGCCGCGATAAAGCTCTGCGTGCCCTTTCTGACGGCCAAAGCCTTTGACCTCGGTCACCGTCAGCCCCTGAATACCCATTGAAGACAAGGCTTCACGCACGTCTTCGAGTTTGAATGGTTTAATTACCACCGTAACCAGCTTCATAGTTCCTCTCCAGTCAGAATTCAGTAATGGCCGCAGCTAACACACAGAAATTATTGCAAGCGCTGTGCCAGATTTGAAAAGCGTGGAAAAAGGGGTCTCAAAGCGCGTACGAAAGGGGAACGGGCGGAACGGATGAAAAAAAACGCACCATGACAGTGCAGGGTGCGTTTCATTTTTGCACCAACAGTTTCTGCTGTTAGCGCGATGCGTGAATTTAGTGCATCAGGAGGTAAGCGTACCCTCTTCACGCACGCTGGCAGCCAACTCTTCTCCCGCCAGCTGAAGCTGATACATCTGCCAGTAACGCCCTTTCGCTTCGAGGAGTTCGCGGTGGGTGCCTCGTTCAACGGCCTGACCGCGATGCAGCACGAGGATAGTGTCGGCCTCCACAATGGTCGACAGGCGGTGGGCAATCACCACCAGCGTGGTCTGTTTGCGCACCGCCGCCAGTGCCTGCTGGATCGCCTGTTCGGTACCGGAGTCAATGCTCGCCGTGGCTTCATCGAGGATCAAAATCTGTGGCGTATCAATCAGCACCCGGGCCATTGCCAGGAGCTGTTTTTGCCCGACGGAGAGATTGTTACCCTGCTCGCCCAATCGGGTATGGATCCCGTCGCTCATTCCGCGCGCCAGTTCTGCCAGCTGCACCTTCTCGAGCACCTGCCAGACCTGCTCCTCGCTAAACGGACGCCCAAGCGTGACGTTGGCAAAAAAGGAGTCCGCCATCACAACCGGGTCCTGTTGCACCATTGCCACCCCTTTACGCAACGCGTTGTGGCTCAACGTCGGAAGCGGCCGCCCGTCCAGAAGGATCTCCCCTTTCGTTAACGGGTAGTAACCCATCATCAGGCTGGCGAGGGTGCTTTTGCCGCTGCCGGTGTGCCCTACCAGGGCGATAAAACTGCGTGAAGGGACGTCGAGCGTGATGTCCTTCAGCACCAGACGGTCGTCACGGTAGGCGAAGGAGACGTTATCAAAGCGGATAGCGCCGCTCTGCAACGGACGATCGTCACTGCCATAGGTCTGACGCGGGCGGTCCATCAGTTCGAACACACGCTCGCCGGCCACCACCGCCTGCTGCAGGATGGATTGCTGGGTCGTCAGTTCAATTAAAGGCTCGTTCAGACGGCCCAGATAGCTGATAAAAGCATACAGAACCCCGACTTCAATCGTGCCCACAGAGGTAAAACCAAACACCATCAACAGGCCGCATAAAATCAGCGCCGAAAAGAGGCTCAGCAACGGACGCAGCAGGAAACCATCGAGACGCAGGGTTTGCATGCGCGCCATATAGTGCGATCGGCTGGCTTCCCCCATCCGTTCGCCAAAGCGCGCCTGCTGGCGGAACTGCTGGATAACGCTCATCCCATTGATGACTTCGTTAAAGCCGTCGTTAATATCCGCAAGGTAGGCGCGAAGTCGACGCACAATCGGCGTGCTAAACCGCTGGTAGATAACCATCACGATAAGAACAGCCGGGAAAATAGCGATCGCCACCAGCGCCATGCGCCAGTTAAGGCTAAACATCGCCACCAGCATAGCGCCGATCAGGGCTGCGCTACGCAGCACCGTGGCGACCACCGTCACGTAAAGATCGCGAATCACCTCAGTATCGTTCGTCACCCGGGAAATCACCTGACCGACGGGCTGAACATCAAACTCGCTCAAGGGTTGACGGAGCGCAGCGTCCATCACATCGGTACGCAGTTTTTGTACTACCCCTACCGCGGCCTGATTAAACAGGATTGACTGTACATAATGCAGCGAAGCAGCGAGCAATTGCAGCCCAATATAGGCTGCGGCCAGCCCGGCCACCAGCTTGAGGGGCAGACTGTTTTTGGCAACCATATTGTCGATAAAATAGCTAATCAGCAGAGGACCGCTGACTTCGGCAATCGCCGCCACCCAGAGCATCACGACCGCAATCGTCAGCGGTTTTCGCCACGGGGAACTGTAGCCCAGCAGACGTTTCAGCGTGGGCCACAAATGGGCAGATTTACGCATGCGTGGTCTCCTCGCTCAGATCCGGCCCATCAATCAACGCAGCTTCCAGCTGTTGATAGCGATACATATCCCGATACCATCCTGGCCGATCCGCCAGGCTATCGTGTGCCCCGCGCTGGGCAATATGCCCATGCTGCAGAACCAGAATTTCACTGGCCTCCGTCAGCGCCGAGAGACGATGCGCACTGATAATAACCGTACGCCCTTCTCCCCACTGACGCAGGTTATGCAGGATTTGATGCTCGGTGCGCCCATCCACCGCCGAAAGTGCATCATCCAGAATGAGGATTTCCGCATTCAGCAATAACGCGCGCGCAATGGAGAGACGCTGTTTCTGCCCACCCGAAAGCATGACCCCGCGCTCGCCCACTTCGGTGTCATAGCCCTGCGGCAGGCGCAGAATATCGTCATGCACGCTGGCCAACCGCGCCACCTGCTCAATCTCTTCCTGCGTGGCCTCCGGATGACCCAGCGCAATATTGTTAGCCACCGTATCGGAGAATAAAAACGGCGTCTGGCTGACGACCGCCAGGCGGCTTCGCCAGGCGTCCAGCTGTAAGCGCGTAAGCGGGATTCCGTGGAACTGAATATCGCCTTCAGTGACGTCAAAATGACGTTGAATGAGCGACAAGATAGTGCTTTTTCCGGCACCCGTAGGCCCACAAATGCCCAGCATTTGGCCTGGCTGCAAGGAAAAATGGACTTTCTCCAGCACCGCATGGTCGGTCTGGGGATAGCGGAAGCTCTCTACGGCAACGTCTAACACACCGCGACCTTCGGGTACGGGTTCGTGTCCATCATTCACCACCGGGGCTTCGGCAAGCATGGAACGAATGCGACTGTAGGCCGCACTGCCGCGCTCCACGATATTGAACATCCACGCCAGCGCCAGCATCGGCCAGATCATCAGCCCAAGGTACATGGCGAAACTGGTCAACTGGCCCAGCGTCAGCGTACCGTTAATCACCATCCAGCTGCCGCCGCCAATCGCCAGCAGGTTCGCCGTGCCGATGGCAATATAGATGGTGGGATCAAAGCGGGCATCTATCTGCGCCACGCGCAGGTTTTTTGCCCCGGTGTCTGCCGCATCGGCCGCAAACAGCGCTGACTGGCGATCTTCCAGGCCAAATGCCTTGATCATGCGAATGCTGGTCATGCTCTCCTGGGTTCTGTCGTTCAACGACGAGAAGGCGGCCTGCGCCAGCTTAAAGCGTTCGTGCAGCTGGTCGCCGTAGCGTTTAATCGCCAGCGCCATAATCGGCATCGGCAGCAGCGCCAGCAAGGTCAACTGCCAGCTGATTTGCGTGGACATAACGATCAATACCGCGCAGCCCATCACCAGCGAATCCACCAGGGTTAACACGCCCTCACCGGCGGCAAAGACCACCCGGTCGACGTCGTTCGTGGCGCGGGCAATTAAATCCCCGGTGCGGTGACGGAGGTAAAATTCAGGGTGCTGACGACTAAGCTGACGATAAAAATCTTCGCGAAGTTCCACGGCGAGCTGATAGGACGCACCGAACAGCAGCACGCGCCAGACGTAGCGCAGCAAATAGACCACCACCGCGGTCAGCACCAGCGTCGCGACCCACATCATGATGCGTGCGGCAGTGTAGTGCTGTTCCGTAACGCCATCCACGACGTAGCCCACCACTTTGGGCGGGATCAGTTGCAGAATAGCAATGATGATAAGCAGGGCCACTGCACCGAGATAGCGTCGCCACTCCCGGCGAAAGTACCAGCTTAATTGAGCAAATAATCGCACGCGGTAAATTCCTGAAGGTCTGTTTCCGGCCTGGCCGGGAAGTTATTCAATGGGTAACGCTGTGGTGTATTTAATCTGTTCCATGGCAAAGCTCGACGTGACGTCCGATAACCCTGGCACGCTGTTCACCAGGCGTTTATAAAAATCATCGTAGCGCTTCATGTCCGCCACCTGAACGCGCATCAGATAGTCGTACTCGCCCGCCATTCGCCAGAATCCGAGCACCTCAGGCATATCAGAAACCTGGGTGACAAAGCGGCAATACCATTCGCTGCTGTGGTGCTGCGTTTTTATCAGAACAAACGCGGTCAAACCAAGCCCCAGTTTTTCGGGATCGAGCAGCGCCACGCGCCCCAGCAGGATGCCGTCATCTTCCAGACGTTTAAGGCGTTTCCAGCAAGGTGTGGTGGTCAGATTAACGGCATCTGCCAGAGCCTGCAAAGAGAGGGTGCAGTCGTTTTGCAGCAACGAGAGCAGCTTGCGGTCAATTTTGTCTATCATACCCACCTCGCAGAGAATATTTTTCTCCCTACATTCTATTTTAAAGGCCATATAGCAACAATTTTTTCTGTGCTATTCGCTATGCTGGGCACAAAATGACAAACGGATAATTACGATGAATAGTTCATGGGTCAAACATGCAATCAGTGAAATTAACGCCGACTATCAGCGCTCGGCCGATACGCACCTGATTCGTCTCACGCTGCCGGGTTTTAAGGGGATTCAACTCTATCTGAAAGATGAGAGCACTCACCCCACCGGTAGCCTGAAGCATCGTCTGGCGCGTTCGCTATTTTTATATGGCCTGTGTAACGGCTGGATTAAAGAAGGCACCCCCATTATTGAGTCATCGTCTGGCTCAACGGCCGTCTCCGAAGCCTACTTTGCGCGCTTGCTGGGCTTGCCATTTATCGCCGTGATGCCCTCCTGCACGGCGAAACGCAAAGTTGAACAGATCGAGTTTTATGGCGGACGCTGCCACTTTGTGGAGAGCGCCTGCGAGATTTACGCCGCCTCAGAGATGCTGGCGCGGGAGCTGAACGGCCATTACATGGACCAGTTCACCTTTGCCGAACGCGCCACCGACTGGCGCGGCAATAACAACATTGCCGACAGCATCTTCCGGCAGATGAATAACGAACCGCATCCCGAACCTGCGTACATCGTCATGAGCGCCGGTACGGGCGGGACCTCAGCCACCATTGGCCGCTACATTCGCTGCCAGGGCTATGAGACAAAGCTGTTGGTGGTAGACCCGGAAAACTCGGTGTTTATGGATTACTGGCAAAACCGTGATGCCACCCTGCAAAGCGCCACGGGCAGCAAAATTGAAGGCATCGGGCGTCCGCGCGTGGAACCATCCTTTATCCCGGACGTGGTGGACGAGATGCTGCGCGTGCCCGATGCGGCAAGCATTGCCACTGCCCACTGGCTGGAAACGCAGCTCGGTCGTAAGGTCGGCGCCTCTACCGGCACCAATATGTGGGGCGTATTACAGGTGGCTTCACGCATGCGCGATGAAGGCCGTACCGGCTCGATTGTGACGCTGCTGTGCGATAGCGGCGACCGTTACCTTGAGACGTATTACAATCCGGAATGGGTCTACAACACCTTTGGTGATATCACCGCCTGGCGTGAGCAGATTGCGCAGACCGTGAAATAAAAAAAGCCAGACCGCAGTCTGGCTTGCTGGAAGGATCTCACTATTCGGGGGAATAAGGGAGGGTGTTGTTATCCAGCCAATGCGTCAAAAAATGGGACACGGCTTCGTTGCGGCAGTGTCCGATAACCGGTAAATGGGGAAGTTCCGCCATAAGCTGCGGCATGGCATTCCCCATGATCAACCCGCGCCCGACGCTGCCCAGCATCTCGCGGTCATTCATGGCGTCGCCAAACGCCATACAGTCCTGCATGGTCAGCCCCAGGTGATGGCTGAGTACCGCCAGCGCCGAGCCTTTATTACACCCGACCGGTAACACTTCGAGGCAATCCACCGCCGAGAACGTCAGATGGGCGCGATCGCCCAACGCCTCATTAAGCTGAACGCGCAGGCGACAGAGATCGTCATGATCGCCGCAGAAACAGATTTTGGTCACCGCACCGGCCGGGATCCGACGCAGATCGGTTAACTGGTATTTGAAACCGCTATAAACATGCGCATGCAGAAGCTCGGGGATTTCCCGGTTCGTGAGCCAGCCCGTGTCGTTGAAGACGTGGATGCTCGCCCGCGTATCCCAGGTTGAATGCAGCACCCGCTCCGCCACCGCAGGATCCAGGTCCTGACGATGCAAGACCTCGCCTTCCACCGAGTGGATCCGCGTGCCGTTGCCGGTAATTAAAAACGCTTCCATGGATAACGCGCCTAACAGATGGCGCATCTCCAGCACATGTCGTCCGGTGGCAAACGTCAGGGTAATTTCATGGTCGCGCAGCCGCTTAAGCACGCCTAAGGTCTTCTCACCTAAACGGTGATCCGGCATTAATAACGTGCCGTCCATATCAAATGCAGCAAGCCGAGCCATGATCGCTCCCGAAATGTGATGAGGTTAACTTGTGCTTCAGTATCGCGTGGGATATACGGAAGTAATAGTGAATAGATGATAAATATTGTTCCGGGTTTATGATGCGCCAGCTTAACCGCCTTAATCAGTACCAACGCCTTTGGCAACCCTCACTGGGTGCAGCACAGCACGTCACCGTCGCGGAGCTGGCCAGCCGCTGCTTTTGCAGCGAACGTCACGTGCGCACCTTACTGCGTCAGGCGCAGGATGCGGGCTGGCTGAGCTGGCAATCGCAATCCGGCCGGGGTAAACGCGGCGAGCTGACCTTTCACGTGTCGCCGGAGACGCTTCGCAACAGAATGATGGAGGAGGCGCTGAAAAGTGGGCATCAGCATAACGCGCTGGAGTTGGCCCAGCTTGCCCCGGCGGATCTGCGTGCGCTGCTGCATCCCTATCTTGGCGGTCTCTGGCAGAACGATACGCCGACGTTACGTATTCCTTACTACCGTTCGCTGGATCCCCTAAAGCCCGGCTTTCTGCCGGGTCGTGCGGAGCAGCACCTGGTGGGGCAGGTTTTCTCTGGCCTGACCCATTTCAGGGGGCCTCCCACCAGCCAACCGGCGATCTTGCTCATCACTGGTCGGTCTCCGGGGACGGTCTGCGCTGGGATTTTTATATTCGCTCGACGCTGCACTGGCACAACGGCGATAAAATCGATACCGCGCATCTGCAAACCAGCCTGACGGCGCTTTTTGGTCTGCCCGCCCTGCGCAGGCTGTTTCATAGCGTGTTGCGCATTGAGGTGACTCACCCGCAGTGCCTTACCTTTATTCTTCATCAGCCGGATTACTGGCTGGCGCATCGACTGGCGAATTACGCCAGTCGCCTGGCCCACCCGGAACACCCGCTGGTGGGCAGCGGTCCCTTTCGCCTGGCGATATACGAACCGGATCTGGTGCGCCTTGAGTGCCACGAACAGTACCATCTCAGCCATCCCTTGCTGAAGGCCGTGGAGTACTGGATCACGCCCCAACTGTTTGAGCAGGGCCTGGGGACAAGCTGCCGTCATCCGGTGCAAATTGCCATCGGCGAACCTGCTCAGCTGGCAAACCTTCGCATGGTGAGCCACAGCATCAGCCTGGGTTTTTGTTACCTGGCATTCAGGCAGAGCGCGCAGCTTAGTGACATGCAGGCCCGCAAGCTGGTGAATATCATCCATCACACGTCGTTGATGCACACCTTGCCGCTGGATGAAAATCTGATTACCCCGACGCAGGCGCTTTTACCTGGCTGGACGCTTCCGCAATGGTCCGAACTGAAAAACGTCGCGCTGCCGGCGAAACTGACGCTGGCCTACCACCTTCCTGTTGAATTGCACACGATGGCTGAGCAGCTTAAAGACTGGCTTGCCCGCGAAGGTTGCCAGCTTAAAATAATATTCCATGATGCCAAAACCTGGGACGACTGCGACGCCCTTACCCAGGCGGATATGCTGATGGGAGACAGGCTGATAGGCGAAGCACCGGAATATGCGCTCGAACAGTGGCTACGCTGCGACACGCTGTGGCCGCATGTCCTTACCGCTGCGCAGTATGCCCATTTACAGGCCACGCTGGATGCAGTCCAGATGCAGCCGGATGAACCTTCCCGCCGCGCAGGGCTGAAAGCCATTTACGCCCGGCTGATGGAGAACGCCGTGCTCACCCCCCTCTTTAACTACCAGTATCGTATCAGCGCCCCGCCAGGGGTGAACGGTATCCGCCTCAATACCCGAGGCTGGTTCGACTTCACCGAAGCCTGGATCCCGGCACCGAAAGCGTGAAGAAGCTGGTCGCCGCCGAATCGAGGCGGTAACATAACTTTTTATTGTTACTGGCGAGACTATTTATGAAACGTGCCGTGGTTGTATTTAGCGGAGGACAAGATTCCACCACCTGTCTGATTCAGGCCCTGCATCAGTATGATGAAGTGCATTGTGTCACGTTCGATTATGGGCAGCGCCATCGTGCAGAGATCGACGTCGCGCGTGAACTGGCCCTGAAACTGGGTGCCCGAGCGCACAAGGTGCTGGACGTGACATTATTAAACGAGCTTGCGGTCAGCAGCCTGACCCGTGACAGCATTCCGGTACCGGACTACGAACCGGATGCCAGCGGGATCCCTAACACCTTTGTGCCAGGGCGTAACATTCTCTTCCTGACGCTCACCGCGATTTATGCTTATCAGGTCAAAGCCGAGGCCGTGATTACGGGCGTTTGCGAGACGGATTTCTCCGGCTATCCGGACTGTCGGGATGAATTCGTTAAGGCGCTTAATCACGCGGTGGATCTGGGCATGGCGAAAGAGACGCGCTTCGAGACGCCGCTGATGTGGCTCGACAAAGCCGAGACCTGGGCGCTGGCGGATTACTGGGGCAAACTGGATCTCGTTCGCGCTGAAACCTTGACCTGCTACAACGGCATTAAAGGTGATGGCTGTGGCGAATGTGCCGCCTGCCATCTGCGGGCAAATGGCCTGAATCATTATCTTGCGGATAAGCCTGCCATCATGGCCGCAATGAAGCAGAAAACCGGGCTGAAATAAGCCCTGTCACCGTGCTGCCGGTTCATCCTGTCGGCAGCACGGGTCATTTAACCTGCGCCTGTTTTCACCGGTGCACGCCCCGCTTAGCCAATCAGCAGGTCCAGCTTTTCGCGCAGTTCCCCTTCCAGCGGGAGCGCTTTCTGCGTTTTGAGATCGATGCAGACAAAGGTGATCAGCGCGTCGGCCACCACCTGCCCTTCGGGATCCAGCGTCACCACCTGGCTTAACACGCCGCTTTTCCCGTTAAGCTGCTGCAACTGGCTGGTCACGGTCAACACGTCGCCCAGGACGGCCGGACGGCGGTAATTAATGTTGATATTCGCGACGATAAACGCGATGTTTTTCGCCGTAAGCCATTTGAAGCTTTCGCTGTTCTCAAGCCCGTCCCAGCGAGCCTCTTCAAGAAACTCCAGATAGCGGGCATTGTTCACGTGCTGGTAGATATCAATGTGATAACCGCGAACCTTAATTTTTGTCTGCATAGCGCAATAACCTTCACTTTTGTTATAGGGTAAGAGGTCATAACTGGTATGACCTCTTTATCCTGGCAAATTTTTGCCGCAGTGCAAGTAATTGTGCGATTACAGCGTCAGGTGTGCGAGGTTACGCTCAACCAGCGCGCTACCCATGCCGGGTACCTGTTTCAAATCTTCCAGGGTTTTGAAAGGACCGTACTCGTCGCGGTAGCTCACGATGGCCTGGGCTTTTTTCAGCCCGACACCGTTCATGGCCTGGGCGAGATCCTCGGCTGACGCCGTGTTGATGCTGACCCGGGTACCCTCCTCATCGGCACTTTTACTCCCTTCTGTTGCTTTGGTTTGTGCAGGCGCTTGCGCGCTGGCGTCCGCTTTGTTTTGTACCGCCTGCGTTTTCGTTGCGGGCGCGGCGGCCTGTGCGCCAAAGCTCACTCCGGTCGTGGCAATGGCTACGGTGATTAGCAGGGCTTTGATTCCACGTTTCATGCTGTTATCTCCTTGTTTGTTGACAGCGAGTGAACAATAACCACCCATCAAAACAAGAACAAACAGCCATTGTCAGAAATGGAAAAGGCCGCGAAAGCGGCCTTTAATTATTGCAGTACGTTGCGAAAATCTGCGAGCAGTAGCGTAATTACTGCTGCTGCGTGATGATGTCACCCAGCTTGATTTTGGCTTCTTTACGCAGGTTACTCATCAGCGCTTCGAAAGCAATCTGGGCGTTGTTCTGGGTAATCCCCTGAACCATCGCTTTTTTCTGCTCATCTGGCAGGGTCCCTGCTTTCACTTCATCCAGCGCCAGCAGGACGACGTTGCCCTGCATATCAGACGTGGTGCCGTAACCTGGCTTGTCTTTCGCCGGTAAGGCAAGGCTGAAGGCTGCCTGGCTTACAGGATCCTGACCGGTACGGCTCAGCGTTTTGGCTTCACCAAAGCTCAGACCCGCCGCTTTCATCGCCGCATCGCCTTTGCCTGCTTTCAGCTCAGCCAGCAGTTTTTCTGCATCGACCTTCGCCTGCTGCTCAGCTTTCGTGTGCTTCACCTGCGCGACAATCTGATCTTTAACGGCATCCAGAGGTTTAATGGATTCCGCTTTATGCTCAGCCACACGCAGAACAAACGCACGATCGCCTTCCACGGTGATGATGTCAGAGTTGCTGCCCGGCGTACCGTTCTCACCCACCAGGCCACCGTTGAAGATAGCGTCTGATACCGGCTTGAAGTTCAGCTCTTCTGGCAGGTTATCGTGACCAAACCAGCCGGTCTCAACCGCTTTCACACCCGCGGCCTGCTCTGCACCCGCCAGAGATTCGTTATCGTTGCTTGCCGCGTCGCTGACTTTCTGCTGCAGGGCGTAGTAAGCATCCAGGGCTTTCTCCTGCTTCACTTTAGCGGCGATATCATCACGCACCTCGGTCAGCGGCTTGGTTTTTGCCGGCTGAACATCGTCCAGACGCGCCACCAGGTAACCCACGGAAGATTTGATCACGCCAGACAGCTGGCCTTTTTCTTTCAGGCCGGCGTTTTTCAGCTCATCCGGTGTGGTGGCGTCTTCCAGCCAGCCCATATCACCGCCGTTTTTCGCGGAGATGATGTCCGTGGACTTCGCTTTAGCGACCGTCGCAAAATCAGCGCCTTTGCTGAGCTCGTCAACCACTGCCTTCGCGTCAGCTTCCGTTTTGGTCTGAATCACGCTGTAGCGGTTACGCTGCGCCTGAGTGAACTGATCCTGATGCTGATCGTAGTAAGACTGAATTTCCGCATCAGAAGCGGTTTCCTGCATCGCTGCAGCGTCCAGCTTGATGTAACTTACACGGAACTGTTCTGGTGCGGTGAAGTTGTTTTTATTCTGCTCGTAATACGCTTTGACCTCTTCGTCGCTAACCTGCTGCTTCGCGGCCAGCGCATTAACATCGATGATGGCTTCACGCACCACGCGCTGCTGAGCCACCAGCGCGGCCAGCTCGTCGGTTTCGCCCTTGAGCATAAAATCGGTACCCACAACGGCGTTAATCAGCTGCTGCGTGGTCAACTGGTTACGCAATGCCTGCGCATACTGATCGGCCGTCATGCCCATCTGATTGATGATGGAGTTATAACGGGCGTTATCGAATTTGCCGTTAGACTGGAATGCCTGCGTAGAGAGGATCGCGTTTTTAACCTGTTCATCGCTGATACCCAGACCCAGATGTTTTGCATACTGGTCGAGCAGCGCTTCGTCGATCAAACGGTTGACCGTCTGCTGGCGCAGGGTTTTCATGTAGCCTTCATTCGCCGCCAGCTCAGAGAACTGATCGCCCAGCTGTTGCTGCATGCGATTGCGTTCGCCCGCAAAGGCGTTTTCAAATTGCCCGCGGCTAATTTCCTGGCCATTCACTTTTGCGGCGTAGTTGCTGCTACCGCCAATCAAGTATCCGCTTACGCCGGTCAAAATGAACGACAGGATAATGATACCGAAAATAATCTTGAGCACGAGACTGTTAGCAGCCGTGCGTAAGCTGTCCATCATGGTGTAACCACACTCCGCTGTAGGTGACTGGTGACCTGACGCTGGCAGAAATCCTGACCGCAAGCGCGTAAAGTCGTATTGTGACAAGAAACCGGGGCAATTGTCAGCCCACAACTCGTATAAACTCACATAAAGTCGTGCTGGACAAATAAAAAAGGCACATCAAATGATGCGCCCTTGTACTTTTCGGCTTCCCTTTAGCGGGAAAGCGATCAGTTTACTGCGTCTTTCAGTGCTTTACCTGCACGGAAACCAGGCACTTTAGCGGCAGCAATGGTGATCTCTTTACCGGTCTGAGGGTTGCGGCCAGTACGGGCAGCACGCTCTTTAACAGCAAAAGTACCGAAGCCTACCAGCGCAACGTCATCCCCTTCCTGCAGAGATTCAGTAACAGAAGCAATTAATGCATCTAACGCACGTCCAGCCGCAGCTTTAGAAATATCAGCACCCGCAGCAATTTTGTCAATCAGTTGAGATTTATTCACTCTTCTCTTCCTCTCTTTATAATTTATATCGCGCATGAATCCTTCACAACGCGACCGCGCAGCATTTATAACAGGCCTGCCATAACCTTACAACACCCGTTGTTGATGGCTAAGCCAATCAGCAATCTAAATTAGCTATACAAAAAAAGGCTGGCAAGTACGAAATCACTTACCAGCCTTGTTTTTATTGACGCTCTTTGCGCAAGGTCACTATTTTGCCGTTACAACCTGCATTCCTGAAGGTTCATTCTGCAGCGCGAGGGTCAACACTTCTTCAATGCGTTTCACCGGATGGATGTCCAGATCGGCAATCACATTGTCCGGAATCTCTTCCAGATCGCGTTTGTTCTCATGTGGAATGAGTACGGTTTTGATCCCACCGCGGTGCGCAGCCAGCAGTTTTTCTTTCAGGCCGCCGATTGGCAGAACCAAACCACGCAGGGTGATTTCACCGGTCATGGCCACGTCAGCGCGGACAGGGTTCCCTGTCAGGCAAGAGACCAGCGCGGTACACATTGCAATACCTGCACTTGGGCCATCTTTTGGCGTCGCCCCTTCCGGAACGTGAACGTGGATGTCGCGTTTTTCGTAGAAATCAGGGTTGATACCCAGTTTTTCCGCACGCGCACGTACCACGGTCAACGCTGCCTGAATGGATTCCTGCATGACTTCACCTAACGAGCCGGTATAGGTCAGTTTGCCTTTACCCGGTACGCAGGCCGTTTCGATGGTCAGCAGATCGCCGCCCACTTCGGTCCACGCCAGGCCGGTCACCTGCCCTACGCGGTTCTCGTTGTCAGCACGACCGTAGTCGAAGCGCTGTACGCCGAGGTACTCGTGCAGGTTGTCACCGTTAATCACAATGTGCTTGAGCGATTTATCCAGCAGAAGCTGTTTCACTGCTTTACGGCACAGTTTAGAGATTTCACGTTCCAGGCTACGCACGCCCGCTTCGCGGGTGTAGTAACGGATAATGCTGATGATTGCGCTGTCTTCGACAGTAATTTCGCTCTCTTTCAATGCATTACGTTCAATCTGTTTGGATAACAGGTGGCGTTTAGCAATGTTCAGCTTTTCGTCTTCGGTATAACCGGAGAGACGAATCACTTCCATACGATCCAGCAGCGGAGCCGGAATATTCATGGAGTTGGAGGTCGCTACGAACATCACATCGCTGAGATCGTAGTCCACTTCCAGATAGTGATCGCTGAAGGCCACGTTCTGCTCAGGATCCAGGACCTCAAGCAGTGCAGAAGCCGGATCGCCACGCATGTCAGATGACATTTTGTCGATTTCATCCAGCAGGAACAGCGGGTTTTTAACGCCCACTTTCGCCATTTTCTGGATTAATTTACCCGGCATTGAGCCGATGTAAGTGCGACGGTGACCGCGAATTTCGGCTTCATCCCGTACGCCGCCCAGCGCCATACGAATGTATTTACGACCGGTCGCTTTCGCGATGGACTGCCCCAGAGAGGTTTTACCCACCCCCGGCGGCCCGACCAGGCACAGAATAGGCCCTTTGAGTTTATTCACACGGCTTTGAACCGCGAGGTACTCCAGAATACGATCTTTCACACGTTCCAGACCGTAATGGTCGGTATCCAGAATCTCCTGTGCCTGACGCAGATCTTTTTTGACCTTGCTGCGGGCGTTCCACGGAACCTGAACCATCCATTCGATATACCCGCGCACGACGGTCGCTTCGGCCGACATTGGAGACATCATTTTCAGCTTCTGCAGCTCGGCTTCGGCTTTTTCTTTTGCCTCTTTCGGCATCTTCGCCGCGTCGATCTTACGCTTCAGCGCTTCGTTTTCGTCCGGCGCGTCGTCCATCTCACCGAGCTCTTTCTGAATCGCTTTCATTTGCTCGTTCAGATAGTACTCGCGCTGAGATTTCTCCATCTGCTTTTTGACGCGGTTGCGAATGCGTTTCTCAACCTGCAGCAGATCGATTTCGGATTCCATCATCGCCATCAGATATTCCAGACGTTCATTGACGTCAGACATTTCCAGCACAGACTGTTTGTCAGCCAGCTTCAGCGGCATATGTGCAGCGATGGTATCCGCCAGACGTGCCGGATCGTCGATGCTGTTCAGCGACGTAAGCACTTCTGGTGGGATTTTCTTGTTCAGCTTGATATAGCCTTCAAACTGGCTAATTGCGGTGCGCACCAGAACTTCCTGCTCGCGCTCATCAAGCTGCGGTGATTCGAGGTACTCTGCTTTCGCAGAGAAGTGTTCGCCATCGTCAGAAAGGGTAGTAATACGCGCACGCTGCAAGCCTTCTACCAGCACCTTTACGGTACCATCAGGCAGCTTGAGCATTTGTAAAATAGAGGCCACGGTCCCGACGGTGAAAAGATCGTTTACACCCGGCTCATCCGTTGATGCTTCTTTCTGCGCAACCAGCATGATTTTTTTATCATGATCCATGGCGGCTTCAAGGCAACGGATAGATTTTTCCCGCCCTACAAATAAGGGTATGACCATGTGCGGATAAACCACCACATCGCGCAACGGCAATACGGGGATTTCAATGCGTTCAGAACGCTCAGGATTCATAGAGCTCTCTCTTAGTTTAGTGTCCGCCAGGTAAACTGGTTCTGCATCTGTGCTTTACACAACCATTAACATGTAACCAGTATATGGGGATGTTTCCCACACATTCAACGCCATGAATACGGAAAAATAAAAGGGGAGATAAAATCCCCCCTTTTTGATTAACTGCTTGTATGATTTGGCTAATTATTCGCCAGATGCCTGCTGCGCTTCCGGCTTGCCGTAGATCAGCAATGGCTTAGACTGGCCGCCGATCACAGACTCGTCGATCACCACTTTTTCGACATCTTCCATGGACGGTAAATCGTACATGGTGTCGAGAAGTGCCGCTTCTACGATTGAACGCAGGCCACGTGCGCCGGTTTTGCGCGCCATCGCTTTCTTGGCAATCGCGTCCAGCGCTTCGTCACGGAATTCCAGATCCACACCTTCAAGGTTGAACAATGCCTGATACTGTTTAGTCAGGGCATTTTTCGGCTCTTTCAGGATCTGAATCAGCGCGTCTTCACTCAGTTCGTTGAGCGTAGCCACAACCGGCAGACGACCAATGAATTCTGGGATCAGACCAAATTTGATCAAATCTTCAGGCTCAACCTGAGAAAGCAGCTCGCCTTCGTTCGGTTTCTCGGAGGTCGCTTTTACCGTTGCGCCAAAACCAATGCCGGAGCCGGTTTCAACACGGTGAGAAATGACCTTGTCGAGTCCCGCAAACGCACCACCACAGATGAACAGAATCTTGGAGGTATCAACCTGCAGGAACTCCTGCTGAGGATGTTTACGCCCACCCTGCGGTGGAACGGCAGCAACGGTGCCTTCGATCAGTTTCAGCAGCGCCTGCTGGACACCTTCCCCTGAAACATCACGGGTTATAGAAGGGTTGTCCGATTTACGCGAAATCTTGTCAATCTCATCGATATAAACGATACCGCGCTGCGCTTTCTGCACATCGTAATCACACTTCTGCAGCAATTTCTGGATGATGTTTTCAACATCTTCACCCACGTAACCGGCTTCGGTCAGCGTGGTGGCATCAGCCATCGTAAACGGAACGTCCAGCAGACGCGCCAGCGTTTCAGCGAGGAGCGTTTTACCGGAACCGGTAGGCCCGATCAGCAGGATGTTACTCTTGCCAAGCTCAACACCATTGCTGGTATCGCCGTTACGCAGACGTTTGTAGTGGTTGTAAACGGCCACTGCCAGCACTTTTTTAGCCTGTTCCTGGCCAATGACGTAGTCATCAAGATGATGACGGATCTCGTGCGGAGTCGGCAACGCGCTGCGCTCGCGGTGCGGCGCAACTTCTTTAATCTCTTCGCGAATGATGTCGTTACACAGATCGACACATTCATCGCAGATATACACGGATGGACCGGCAATCAGTTTACGCACTTCATGCTGGCTTTTGCCGCAAAAAGAGCAGTACAGCAATTTGCCCGAACCATCTTTGCGTTTATCTGTCATGAGTCCAAACCTCTTTTTAAGTTCTTTGTGCCGCACATGACGACGCAAATGCCATTTTCAGACGCAAGCCGCTCGTAAGCAGGATGCCGCCCTACCTTAGTATAGCGGCACACTCGCGCCGTGGGCATCAATTACGATGGGTCAAAATGGAGTCGACTAAGCCGTACTCTACTGCCTCTGATGCGGAGAGGAAGCGATCGCGCTCGGTATCACGCTCGATCTGCTCTAAAGATTGACCCGTATGGTGAGCCATAAGTTCATTCATGCGCCCTTTCACCTTCAGGATTTCACGGGCATGAATTTCAATATCTGTCGCCTGACCCTGATAACCGCCCAGCGGCTGGTGGATCATCACGCGAGAATTTGGCAGACAGAAGCGTTTGCCTTTGGCCCCTGCAGTCAGCAGGAAGGCGCCCATGGAAGCCGCCTGACCCATGCAGATTGTGCTTACATCTGGCTTGATGAATTGCATGGTGTCATAAATTGACATCCCCGCAGTGATTACGCCGCCAGGGGAGTTAATGTACAGGTATATGTCTTTTTCCGGGTTTTCAGCTTCCAGAAACAGCATCTGCGCCACGATCAGGTTAGCCATATGGTCTTCGACCTGGCCTGTCAGAAAGATAACGCGCTCCTTGAGCAGACGGGAATAGATATCAAAAGAACGCTCACCACGTGAGGTCTGTTCGATGACCATCGGCACCAGAGCCATATGGGGTGCTAAGTTATCTCGTTCGCCACTGTATGACATTTCCGTCTCCTGGATAAAAATTGGAAAATACCTGCTGTACTGATTGTAACCTTACGGACGGATTATCAGCCAGTCTCAATCATCGCGCTTACACACTTATGGGGACAGCATCGCCATATTTCAAGCATAACAATATTTTGGTGTTACGCTAACACTGAAAGGGCGTTTTAGCACTCTTCCTGGACTATTACTGCGATAAAAAAAACCCGTCACCAGAAGGTAACGGGCTTTTGTTCAAACTTTAAACCGTTCGGGCAGAATTACGCCTGCTGGTTCATCAGTTCGTTGAAAGAAGTGGCTTTTTCAGACACTTTAGCTTTGGCCAGAACTGCTTCAACAGCCTGTTCTTCCAGTGCTACGTTACGCATGTTGTCCATCAGCTCTTTGTTGCTGCCGTAGAACTCAACCACTTCACGTGGATCTTCATACGCAGACGCCATCTCTTCGATCAGGCCTTTAACGCGATCTTCGTCAGCTTTCAGTTCGTGGGTACGAATCACTTCGCCCAGCAGAAGGCCAACAATTACGCGGCGTTTAGCCTGCTCTTCGAACAGCTCACGAGGCAGTTCCAGCGCTTGCTGCTGGTTGCCACCGAAACGCTGTGCAGCCTGACGACGCAGTACGTCGATTTCGCTGTCGATCAGCGCAGCTGGCACGTCGATTTCGTTCGCTTTTACCAGACCTTCGATCGCCTGAGACTTCACGCGGTTGCGTACAGCGCCGTTCAGCTCACGTTCCATGTTCTTACGCACTTCAGCACGCAGACCGGCAACTGAACCATCTTCCACGCCGAAACGCTTGATGAACTCTTCGGTCAGTTCTGGCAGTTCGCGCTCTTCAACTTTCTTCAGGTTGATGACGAACTTCGCTGCTTTCCCTTTCAGGTTTTCAGCGTGGTATTCTTCCGGGAAGGTCACGTCGATGGTGAACTCTTCGCCCGCTTTGTGGCCTTTGATACCGTCTTCAAAGCCTGGGATCATACGACCCTGGCCCATTGCCAGTACGAAGTCAGACGCTTTGCCGCCTTCGAACTCTTCGCCGTCTACAGAGCCGGAGAAGTCGATGGTTACACGGTCTTCAGCGTCAACGGCGCCGTCTTTGTCTTTCCAGTTCGCCTGCTGCTTGCGCAGGGTATCCAGCATGCCGTCTACGTCTTCGTCAGTCACGGAAACAACTGGTTTTTCAACTTCGATAGATTCCAGACCTTTCAGCTCAACTTCCGGGTACACTTCGAACTCTACGGAGTAGGTGAAGTCTTCGCCCTGTTTGTATTCGCCTGGAACGTAATTCGGCGCACCGGCCGGATTAATTTTTTCTTTGATGATCGCATCAATAAAGTTGCGGCTCATCAGTTCACCCAGCACATCCTGACGCACGGAAGCGCCATAACGCTGAGCAACAACATTCATCGGTACTTTACCCTTGCGGAAGCCGTCAATACGTACTTTTTTTGCTACGTTGACCAGCTCGCTTTTCACAGCAGTTTCGATGCTGTCAGCAGCGATGGTAATCGTTACACGGCGGCCAAGGCCTTGAGTGGTTTCAACTGAAACTTGCATCTTGTTACCTCAAAAAAATCACGGTGCTCGGTCAACTCTGAATTCGTCTCGCCGTACCGGGATGCTCACTTTTAGCAGATTCACATTCCCTGTCGCCAGAATCATCCCGAAGACATTCATTAAGACGCGGCATTATAGCGGCATCACCTGAGTGAGTCGAGAACGGTTGGGGCCTCTAGCTGCGGCTTTTTTCACAATTTAAGGCTAATTTTGGCTTAAATTCTGCCCCAGGCGCTCAAAACTCAGACAAAACAAAACGGCCCGCAGGCCGTTTTGACATAATCTGTATGCAACATACTGGAAAAACTCCCGTCGTTGCAACCCGGATTGTTTAGGCGATGCTGCCTGCACCCCGACACGGCGGAGAGGCAAATATCGTATCCTGCAACCCTTCCCACTCCTTAATGGTGTAGGTGTGTAGGGCCAGCGCATGTACGGTGGTAGATAGCTCTTCCGTTAGCGTACCGTAGATCATACGGTGACGATTGAGAAAACGTTCTCCGGTAAAACGATCGCTGACCAGCACGACTTTGAAATGGCTTTCAGAACCCGCCGGCACGTTGTGACGGTAGCTCTCGTCAACGACTTCGAGGAACACGGGGTTAAACGCTGTCCTTAGTTTTTCTTCGATTTGTTCACGTATCATCATGACATTACTCCTCCGACAACGCTGATAGTTCACCCATCCCTTTAAATGTTAGCCGCTTTTGCCGCTTCCATTACATCCAGGCAACAAATATTTAGCTTTCGTCTGATTTTCTCATTCAAATGGATGAAGTTCACTAAGAACCTCATCCGTTTTGTCCCGGAGAGCGAAAAGAAAATTGGCGAGTGGTCAGATTTCAGACAAGGCGATGAATTTACATGCGTTGACCACTTCCCCTTACCGTTGGCGATGTTATGATGACGGCAATTTTCCTCTCTCTATGCTTACGATCCGTTGAGAACCTGAAATGTTAAAAAAATTATTTTTCCCGTTGGTCGCTCTCTTCATGCTGGCTGGGTGTGCGACTCCGCCAACCACCATTGATGTCTCCCCTAAAATGACCCTGCCGCAGCAGGATCCAAGCCTGATGGGTATCACCGTGAGCATTAACGGTGCCGATCAGCGTCAGGATCAGGCACTGGCCAAAGTCACCCGTGACAACCAGCAAGTCACGCTGACGGCCTCTCGCGATCTGCGCTTCCTGCTGCAGGAAGTGCTGGAGAAGCAAATGACGTCACGCGGATACATGGTGGGGCCAAGCGGCGCGGTTGATCTGCAAATCATCGTGAACAACCTGTACGCAGACGTGTCTCAGGGCAACGTGCGCTACAACATCTCCACGAAAGCCGATATCGCGATCATCGCCACCGCGAAGACGGGCAACAAGATGACCAAAAACTATCGTGCCAGCTACTCTGTTGAAGGCGCATTCCAGGCCACCAACAAAAATATCGCTAATGCGGTGAACAGCGTGCTGACGGACACCATCGCTGATATGGCGCAGGACACCAGTATTCACGACTTCATCAAGCAGAACGCACGTTAATGCCGCCACTGGCCCGACGTGCCGTCGGGCCAGTGCGATATCCTCATGTCGAATAATTACTTACGCATCTTCCAGCAACCCAAATCAGCCATTCTGCTGATCCTTGGCTTCGCCTCCGGTTTACCCCTGGCCCTCACCTCCGGCACGCTTCAGGCGTGGATGACCGTGGAGAATATCGATCTTAAAACCATCGGATTCTTCTCGCTGGTGGGCCAGGCTTATGTCTTTAAATTTTTATGGTCACCGGTGATGGACCGCTATACGCCGCCGTTCCTCGGACGTCGCCGTGGCTGGTTAGTCATTACGCAAGTGCTGCTTTTGCTGGCTATCGCCGCCATGGGCTTCCTTGAACCGGCGTCTCAGCTGCGCTGGATGGCGGCGCTTGCCGTGGTCATTGCCTTTTGCTCCGCCTCGCAGGATATCGTGTTCGATGCCTGGAAAACGGATGTTCTCTCCGCCGAAGAGCGCGGCGCCGGGGCGGCAATTAGCGTGCTGGGCTATCGGCTGGGGATGCTGGTCTCTGGCGGGCTGGCGCTCTGGCTGGCCGATCGCTATTTAGGCTGGCAGGGAATGTACTGGCTGATGGCCATACTCTTAATCCCCTGCATCATCGCCACCTTACTTGCCCCCGAACCCAGCGACGTTATCCCCGTTCCTCGCTCTCTGGAGCAGGCGGTGGCCGAGCCGCTCCGCGACTTTTTTGGCCGTAACAACGCCTGGCTGATCCTGCTGCTCATCGTCCTTTATAAGCTTGGCGATGCCTTTGCCATGAGCCTGACCACCACATTTCTGATTCGCGGCGTCGGGTTTGATGCGGGCGAAGTCGGCGTGGTGAATAAAACGCTGGGCTTACTGGCGACTATTGTCGGTGCGCTTTATGGTGGCGTGTTGATGCAGCGCCTGACGCTGTTCCGCGCACTGCTGATCTTTGGCATTCTTCAGGGGATCTCTAACGCCGGCTACTGGTTACTGGCCGTAACCGACAAACACATGTTCAGCATGGCGGCGGCCGTCTTCTTTGAAAATCTCTGCGGCGGGATGGGAACGGCGGCCTTTGTGGCGTTACTCATGACGCTGTGTAATAAATCCTTCTCGGCAACCCAGTTCGCCCTGCTTTCAGCGCTTTCTGCCGTCGGACGGGTCTACGTTGGCCCTATCGCAGGCTGGTTTGTCGAAGCGCATGGCTGGCCCGCATTTTATCTTTTCTCGGTCGTAGCCGCCGTACCGGGCATATTATTGCTGCTGGTTTGTCGTCAGACGCTGGAATATACCCAGCAAAACGACCATTTTATGCCGCGAACGGATTATCCTCGCGCCTACCGTTTTGCATTGCGCCTGTTAATGGCCGGTTGCCTTCTGCTTGCCCTGTGGTTAGGGGTAATCATTATCAATGCGGTGACCCCGCTCCAGCTGCCCTTTGAGGCGCTTTTGCTGGATATCGGCGGACTGCTGGCCGTCATCGGTATCCTCACCGGGGGCTTCCTCGATTTTCTGGCGATACGGAAAACCCCCTTCAGCATCAGATAAAGCCGAAAGGTTATTTCCCGTTGCAATCACGCTGCGGAATTATAACGGAGAAATAACCTTCCTTCGGTCAAAAAAATATTTGTTGTTTCGTGAGGGATAGCATCTGGAAATTATGGGAGCTTTAAAGAACGCGCTATTTTTCATTAAACGATTCAGCCGATGAAAGATTGAATTTAAGTATTTTATTTGTCTTTTAAATGATGCCTAATTGTTAATTAATTGTTTATTTTTGCTAATGGTTATACCAATTACCCCTTTTAGGCTATTCTCATTAGTGCTTTCGTTATAACACCCATGTAGTGCGGCTTTTGGCTTAAAAGTAGTCACATTTTGCAACACATGTGACACGTGCGGCAGAACCCGGTAACACCTTCCTGACACAGGACTAATGATGTTTACAGTAATGTAACCTTCCCGTAAAATGCCCACACACTTTAAACGCCACCAGGTCCCCGTGGAATTGAGGTCGTTAAATGACACTTAGGAAATACAATAAAAGTTTGGGATGGTTGTCGTTATTTGCAGGCACTGTTTTACTCAGTGGCTGTGATTCTGCGCTACTTGACCCCAAAGGACAGATTGGACTGGAGCAACGCTCACTGATTCTGACGGCCTTCGGCCTGATGATGATTGTCGTTATTCCCGCCATTTTGATGGCTGTTGGTTTCGCCTGGAAGTACCGTGCGAGCAATAAAGATGCGAAGTATAGCCCTAACTGGTCACACTCCAACAAAGTTGAAGCTGTGGTCTGGACGGTTCCTATTCTGATCATCCTGTTCCTTGCCGTGCTGACCTGGAAAACCACTCACGCACTTGAGCCGAGCAAGCCGCTGGTTCACGATGAAAAACCGATTACCATTGAAGTGGTCTCCATGGACTGGAAATGGTTCTTCATCTATCCGGAACAAGGCATTGCTACCGTGAATGAAATCGCCTTCCCGGCGAACACTCCGGTTCAGTTCAAAGTGACCTCCAACTCCGTGATGAACTCCTTCTTTATTCCGCGTCTGGGCAGCCAGATCTACGCGATGGCCGGTATGCAGACTAACCTGCATCTGATCGCGAATGAAGCAGGCACCTACGATGGTATCTCCGCCAGCTATAGTGGCCCGGGCTTCTCAGGTATGAAGTTCAAAGCTATCGCAACGCCAGACCGTGCCGCTTTCGACCAGTGGGTCGCTAAAGCTAAACAGTCTCCTAATGCTATGTCTGACATGGCGGCGTTCGAAAAAGTGGCTACACCTAGCGAATACAACAAGGTGGAATACTTCTCTAACGTGAAACCAGATTTGTTTAAAGATGTTATTGGCAAATTTATGGACCACGGCAAGAGCATGAACGTGACCCAGCCAGAAGGTGAGCACAGCTCGCATGAAGGTATGGAAGGCATGGACATGAGCCACGCGGAAACCTCTCACTAAGGGGCCGAGGAAGAAAATGTTCGGAAAATTGACACTGGATGCAGTGCCGTACCATGAACCGATTATCGTGGTTACGCTCGCTGCAATTATCATTGGTGGTGCGGCCTTAGTGGGCCTGATCACTTACTTCGGTAAGTGGAGCTACCTGTGGAAAGAGTGGCTGACTTCGGTTGACCACAAAAAACTCGGTATCATGTACTGCGTTGTCGGTATCGTCATGTTAATTCGTGGCTTTGCCGATGCAATCATGATGCGTAGCCAGCAGGCTCTCGCTTCGGCGGGTGAAGCCGGCTTCCTGCCGCCGCACCACTACGACCAGATCTTTACCGCTCACGGCGTTATCATGATCTTCTTCGTGGCGATGCCGCTGGTTATCGGTCTGATGAACGTGGTTGTGCCGCTGCAAATCGGCGCGCGCGACGTGGCGTTCCCGTTCCTGAACAACCTGAGCTTCTGGTTCACGGTTGTCGGCGTTATTCTGGTTAACCTGTCACTGGGTGTGGGCGAATTCGCACAGACCGGCTGGCTGGCTTATCCACCGCTCTCGGGAATTGAGTACAGTCCGGGCGTAGGCGTCGATTACTGGATTTGGGCGATTCAGCTCTCCGGTATCGGTACAACGCTGACCGGTATTAACTTCTTCGTGACCATTATCAAGATGCGTGCCCCTGGCATGACGATGTTCAAGATGCCTGTCTTTACCTGGGCTTCTCTGTGCGCCAACATCCTGATTATCGCCTCCTTCCCAATTCTGACGGTTACCGTCGCGTTGCTGACCCTGGATCGTTATCTGGGCACCCATTTCTTCACGAATGATATGGGCGGCAACATGATGATGTACATCAACCTGATTTGGGCCTGGGGTCACCCGGAAGTGTACATTCTGGTTCTGCCTGTCTTTGGTGTGTTCTCAGAAATCGCGGCAACGTTCTCACGTAAACGCCTGTTTGGTTACACCTCTCTGGTGTGGGCAACCGTGTGTATTACCGTCCTGTCGTTCATCGTTTGGCTGCACCACTTCTTCACCATGGGTGCCGGCGCGAACGTAAACGCCTTCTTCGGTATTACCACCATGATTATCGCCATCCCTACCGGGGTGAAGATCTTCAACTGGCTGTTCACTATGTACCAGGGCCGTATCGTGTTCCACTCAGCAATGCTGTGGACCATCGGCTTCATCGTCACCTTCTCCGTAGGTGGGATGACCGGCGTACTGCTGGCCGTACCGGGCGCTGACTTCGTATTGCACAACAGTCTGTTCCTGATTGCGCACTTCCATAACGTTATCATCGGTGGTGTGGTCTTCGGCTGCTTCGCAGGCGTAACGTACTGGTGGCCAAAAGCGTTCGGTTTCACCCTGAACGAAAAATGGGGTAAACGCGCATTCTGGTTCTGGATCATCGGCTTCTTCGTGGCGTTTATGCCGCTGTACGTGCTGGGCTTCATGGGTATGACCCGTCGCCTGAGCCAGCAGATCGATCCGCAGTTCCACCCAATGCTGATGATTGCAGCAGGCGGTGCGGTACTGATTGCCTGTGGTATTGCCTCACAGCTGATTCAGTTCTACGTCTCTATTCGCGACCGCGAACAGAACCGTGACCTGACCGGCGATCCTTGGGGTGGCCGTACGCTGGAGTGGGCAACCTCTTCTCCGCCTCCTTTCTATAACTTTGCCGTAGTGCCGCAGATCCATGAGCGCGATGCATTCTGGGAAATGAAAGAGAAAGGCGAAGCGTACAAGCAACCTGAACATTACGAAGAGATCCACATGCCGAAAAACAGCGGTGCAGGCATTGTTATTGCTGCGTTCGCAACGGTATTTGGCTTCGCCATGATCTGGCACATCTGGTGGCTGGCTATCGCGAGCTTCGCTGGCGTGATCATCAGCTGGATTGTGAAGAGCTTTGACGAGGACGTGGACTACTACGTACCAGTCCGTGAAGTTGAAAAACTGGAAAACCAGCATTTCGACGAGATTTCTAAAGCGGGGCTGAAAAATGGCAACTGATACTTTGGCGCACCCAACCGCCCATGCGCATGATGACCACGCGCACCACGATACAGGGCCGATGAAAGTCTTCGGCTTCTGGATCTACCTGATGAGCGACTGCATTCTGTTCTGCTGTCTGTTCGCGACCTATGCCGTTCTGGTGAACGGCACAGCGGGCGGCCCGACCGGTAAGGACATTTTTGAACTGCCGTTCGTTCTGGTCGAAACGGCTCTGCTGCTGTTCAGCTCCATCACCTACGGCATGGCGGCTATCGCCATGTACAAGAACAACAAAAGCCAGGTTGTCTCCTGGCTGGCGTTGACCTGGCTGTTTGGTGCTGGATTTATCGGGATGGAACTCTATGAATTCCATCACCTGATTGTTGAAGGCTTTGGGCCGGATCGCAGTGGCTTCCTGTCTGCGTTCTTTGCGCTGGTCGGCACTCACGGTCTGCACGTGACCTCCGGTTTAATCTGGATGGCTGTGCTGATGTTCCAGGTGTATCGTCGTGGCCTGACCAATACTAACCGCACCCGTATCATGTGCCTGAGCTTGTTCTGGCACTTCCTTGACGTGGTGTGGATCTGTGTGTTCTCGGTTGTCTATCTGATGGGGGCGATGTAATGAGTCATACTAACGATCATGGCGCTTCCCACGGTAGCGTCAAAACCTACATGACAGGTTTTATCCTGTCGATCATCCTGACGGCGATCCCGTTCTGGATGGTGATGAGCGGAACGGCGTCTCACACGGTGATTCTGGGCACTGTCCTGATCTCTGCTGTGGTACAGATTCTGGTGCATCTGGTTTGCTTCCTGCACATGAACACCAAATCCGATGAGGGCTGGAACATGACGGCCTTTGTCTTTACCGTGATTATCATCGCTATCCTGGTAGTGGGTTCCATCTGGATTATGTGGAACCTCAACTACAACATGATGGTTCACTAAGAGCGGCGAGTATGTTTAAGCAATACCTGCAAGTTACGAAACCAGGCATCATCTTTGGCAACCTAATCTCCGTGATCGGAGGGTTCTTGCTGGCCTCAAAAGGCAGCATTGATTACGCCCTCTTTGCCTCCACGCTGATTGGCGTCTCCTTAGTGGTTGCGTCCGGTTGTGTATTTAACAACTACATCGACATGGATATCGACAGGAAGATGGAAAGGACCAAGAACCGGGTGCTTGTTAAGGGCCTGATTTCTCCTTCCGTCTCGCTGGTGTACGCCACCTTGCTGGGTATTGCTGGCTTTATGCTGCTGTGGTTTGGTGCTAATCCGCTGGCCTGCTGGCTGGGCGTGATGGGGTTCGTGGTGTATGTGGGCATCTACAGCCTGTATATGAAACGTCACTCCGTCTACGGTACGCTGATTGGTTCTCTCTCCGGCGCGGCGCCGCCGGTGATTGGTTACTGCGCCGTCACGAACGAGTTCGACAGCGGTGCGCTGATTCTGCTGGCTATCTTTAGCCTGTGGCAGATGCCGCACTCCTATGCCATTGCGATTTTCCGCTTTAAGGATTATCAGGCAGCGAACATTCCGGTTCTGCCGGTCGTGAAAGGCATTTCAGTCGCCAAGAATCACATCACGGTTTATATCATCGCCTTTGCCGTGGCAACGCTGATGCTCTCTCTGGGCGGTTACGCCGGGTACAAATACCTGGTGGTTGCTGCGGCGGTGAGCGTCTGGTGGCTCGGTATGGCTCTGCGGGGCTATAAGGTTGAAGATGACAAAGTCTGGGCGCGCAAACTGTTTGTGTTCTCGATTGTCGCCATCACCTCCTTATCCGTGATGATGTCCGTGGATTTCATGGTGCCTGAATCGCATAATCTGCTGACGTACGTCTGGTAAGCAGACCTTAAGAAAAAAGCCGGGTTTAACCCGGCTTTTTTATTGCCCTGGCGTCACCCCTTTCTTCAGTAAGATGTTGCCGTATTTGGCCGTTTCCCCTGTCACCACAATGGCAAAAGCCTTTTGCGCGCGCGCATAGAAAGCGTAACGATCGATGCGGACTATCCCCTCCCCTTCTTCCTCGCCAAACAATGCCTGGCGGTAACGTGCTTCCACGCTTGTATCCAGCGTATCGCCTTCAACCGGGGCCATCATCACCAGCGCAGGCGCATAACTGTCGAGCTCAAAGAGCGGGATCACCGCCGCCAGTAAATCGCTTACGCTCAGGCCATCGGCACGAATCACCACAGGCCCCAGGCTGTGGGCGGGAAAATGTGCATCCGAAAAGATAATTTCATCACCGTGCCCCATCTCCGCCAGCGTCTTCAACAGCACAGGCGAAATCAGGGGCGAAATCGTTTTAAGCATGGTTTTTTCCCTCTGGATAAAAATAACGATAGCGGTATTGCACCCGGTCGCGCGCTGCCTCTGCGCTCACCGTTTCTCCCGCGCCCCACCAGCCAAAAAATGAAGCCCCCAGTACCGTCGTTTCACTGTCATCCAGCACTTTTACCGGCAAACCGAGCGCATCGGCTTTCAACTGATTCCACAGCGCATTGCGACTTCCGCCGCCAACCAGCAGCAGCTCACGCGCCTTAAACTGTGCGATATCTTCAAGCGCGGTAAGATTCTCTTTCAGCCGTGCCGTTAATCCTTCAAGCGCCGCGCGATAGAAATGGGCGGGCGTGGCGTTCAGCGTCACCCCCTGCCAGCCGGCAAGCGGAGAATCAAGCAGTCGGGTGTTCATCGTCACGCCATCCGTGCCCTTCGGAATGGCCGCTGCCTGCGCAATTATGGTCTCCCAGTCAGTCTCGGGGGACCAGAACAGTGCGCGGAGCCACTCCAGCACGCCGGAGGCCAGGTATTGTATTCCGGGATTAAACCTTTCCGGCTGGCTGTCCAGTTCACAGGTAGCGCCGCCATAGTGCATCAGCGCAGCGGTATTCACCTGCGATGTCCGCGCCATCAGGATCTCCCAGGTCCCTGAAGAGAGCACCGCTTCGTTTATCCCCGCCCCCGCACCAAACAGCGCAAACTGGGTATCATGTCCGGCTGAGATGACCGGCACGCCGGCCGGCAAGCCTAACCGGGTCGCCACGTCAGGCAGTAACTCTCCCGTGACGTCCCCCGGCGAAACCAGCGGAGGAAACAGCGCGGGTGATAACCCTGTCTTGTTAAGGATCGTTTCGCTGAACTGGCGTTGATGAAGATCGAACAACTGACTGGTACCGGCCATGGTGAGATCGGTCGACATCGTGCCGGTCAGGCGATGATTAATGAGGGAAGAGATAAAAAGCCAGGCATGGGCGCGCTGCAGGCGATCGGGATAGTTTTGCTGCAGCCAGCGTAATTTATACAGCGTATTAAAACTGAACTGCCCGATTCCGGTTATGCGCTGGAGCGCCAGCGGGGAGATCGTGCTGGCAATATCGGCCATCACCGGTACGGTGCGCGGACACTTCCAGCTGATGATGGGGTAAAGCAGCGCGCCGCGTTCATCCACCAGCGCGCCATCCACCCCAAAGGTGGTCACGCAAATCCCGCATAATTTGTATTCGCGCAGCGTGGGGCTAATCTCCTGACAACAGTGGGTAAATCGATCCATGATGGCCTCAAGCGACCACTGATGCCATGCAGGGTTTTCATCGGCCCGCTCGCTGGCGTTCGCCACGGCGGCCCTCGCCACAATGTTCCCTTCAGGATCGAGCGCTATCGCACGCACGTTGGTCGCCCCGCAGTCGAGAACCAGAATACATTTTTTCATGACGGTCCCCTTTGCCGCCAGCCCGCCTGAGCAGGCTGGCAGCCAGACTCAACGTTTATACAGCGGTCCGTAGGTTTCACAGGCGCGATAATCCTGGCCTTCGACGTCCATGCCGTAGGCGCCCCACGCCGTCGGGCGATAGATCTGCTCTTCCGGCACGTTATGCATACAGACAGGGATACGCAGCATGGAGGCCAGCGTAATAAAATCAGCCCCCACATGCCCCACCGTTAACACACCATGGTTTGCGCCCCAGTTTGCCATCACTGAATAGACATCGCTGAAAGGCCCTTTCCCGGTGAGTCGAGGCGCAAACCAGGTCGTCGGCCAGCTGGAATCGGTACGTTTGTTCAGCACGTCATGCACCTCCTCCGGCAGTTCTATGCTCCAGCCCTCCGCAATTTGCAGTACCGGACCAATCCCCTTAATGATGTTGACGCGGGTCATCGTAAACGGCACGCCGCCGCGGGTGAGAAAGTTTGATGAGAAGCCGCCGCCACGAAAATACTCATGCACCGCAGGACACCACTGTGTTGCAGCCAGGCAGGCCTCCGCCTCCTGTTCACTGATTTCCCAGTGTGGCTTCAGCGTCGGATTGCCCTGGGCATCTTTCTGCTCCGCCGTACCGTCCAGCGCCGCTGAGCCGGAGTTGATCAGGTGAATAATGCCGTGTTCCGCCCGTCCGGTAAGTTTCTGCCCGGTAACGCGCAGCACCGACTCCGGCGACCAGAAGGTACGGACATCGGCAAAGATTTGCGCGGTGCCCGTCATCAGATGACCAAACAGCATTGCCACGCCGTTGAGGCTGTCATTTTCGGTGGCGACAACGTAAGGCTGACGGATACCGTTCCAGTCGAAGGAGCTGTTCAGCAAGGCCTCGGCGGTATCGCCGTTTGGATAATGATCCGTCCAGTGACGCTGCCCCTGGAAGCCAGACGCAATCGCGTTATAGCCCAGCGACTCTTCCACACGACCCATATCGGCAAGTTTAGGGTTACCCTGCATCATGTCGCGAATGCACATCGCCATCAGCACGCTTTCTCGCAGGATCTCCGCATTCTGCTCCTCATTACGGCGATACTGCTGGGCATTTTTATCCTCACCGAAACGGAAATGGGCCTTCGCCCAGCCCAGCGCCAGCTCCAGTTCCTGCTCGTCGTAAATCTGATGATCGATACGACGGCGCAGCTCGGTCATGTCCACCGCCTGAACCTTCATGCCAAGCCAGGCTTCAAAGAAGTGGTGATCGACGATCGAACCCGCAATCCCCATTGAAACGCCGCCGACCGACAGATAACTTTTACCCTTCATACTGGCCACCGCCAGACCCGCCCGGGCGAAACGCAGGAGTTTTTCTTCAACGTCCGTCGGGATGACCTCATCACCCGCGTCCTGAACGTCGTGACCATAAATTGAAAAGGCCGGGATGCCTTTCTGGTTATGGGCGGCCAGCGCGGCGGCTAGATAGACCGCACCGGGACGTTCAGTGCCGTTAAAGCCCCAGATCGCTTTGGGACGAAGCGGATCCATATCGATGGTTTCGCTGCCGTAACACCAGCACGGCGTGACGGTGATGGTCAGGCCAACGTGCGACGTACTGAACATCTCTTCGCAGGCCGCGGATTCCGCCATTCCGGCTATGCAGCTCTCGGCAATCACGCATTCCACCGGCGTTCCGCAGGGGTGGCGTAATTTTTCACTCAGCAGCGCGGCCGTGGCTTTCGCCATGTTCATGGTCTGCTCTTCCAGAGATTCACGTACTCCCATCCGGCGGCCATCGATGACAGGTCGTATGCCAATACGGGGTAACGCTTTTTTCGTTTTCATAGCCCTTCCTCACGTTGGTTAACCTATCCGCTTCGTGGGGCATCGCCATGCCTAAAGCGCATCCACAGCACCGGAAGCAGAAAGTGTATAAATTTGCTAACTCGAATTAGCTTAGGATTGATAGCAATTATTGAACAACATAATTATCTAAAATCTGTGAGCACTTTCACGATGAGAGGTCAAAATTCGATCAGCGTCAGGTATTACGATTCAGCAAAAACCGTTCAAATTATTAATAATCAATTGCTTATGAAATTACCTTTGCACAGCGTCACAATTTGAATACAAATGATTTGGCTAAAATTGCACCCTAAAATAGCTTTTAAGGACGCAAGCTAAGTCGAGTTAGCTTACAAACAGAATCTATGTGGCTATTGATTCATTGCCTTTCCAACACAGGAATTTTGCAATGTCAGAGACTCTTATTGAGATGAGGCGCATGACTAAACGCTTTCCCGGCGTGCTGGCGCTAAATCAGGTTGATTTCGATTTACGCTCCGGAGAAGTGCATGCGCTTCTTGGTGAAAACGGTGCCGGTAAATCGACGCTGATGAAAATATTATCCGGGGTATACCAGCCCGACGCCGGGGAGATTCTTTTTGCAGGCGAGCCGGTCTCATTTTGCGATCCGCTGAGCGCTCAGCGTGTGGGAATTACTATCATCCATCAGGAATTTAATCTCTTCCCCGATTTAACCGTCGAGGAGAATATCTATATAGGCCGTGAGTTTTGTAAAAAGAGCCGCTGGCAGCTGGATAAACGTGCGCAACGCCAGGCGGTAGAAAACATCCTGCAAACCCTGAATTTAAAAATAGCGCCGGATGCGCGCGTCAGTGATTTAACCGTCGCCCAGCAGCAGATGGTGGAAATCGCCAAAGCCATTTCCGTTAACGCCAAAGTGTTAATTATGGACGAACCGACCGCGGCGCTGACCGAAAGCGAAATCGAGAGTCTGTTTGACGTCACCCGCATGTTAAAAGCCCAGGGAACGGGCATTGTTTATATTTCTCATCGTCTGGAAGAGCTGGCGCTTATTGCCGACCGTGCCACCGTTATGCGGGACGGACACTATATTGCTACCGTCGATTACGAGACGGTGAAAATAGGCGAGCTCATCGCCTTGATGGTGGGCCGTAATCTGGACAATATCTACCCTAAACGCCCGGTTCACCAGCGCACGGAAAAGGTGCTGGAAGTTAACGGCCTGACGCGCAACGGCGTGCTGGAGGATATCGATCTCACGCTCTGGCGCGGTGAAATCCTGGGCCTGGCGGGGCTTATGGGCGCAGGTCGAACTGAACTTGGCCGCGCGCTCTTTGGCGCCGATCCGATCGACGCAGGAACCCTGACGCTGCACGGTAAACCCACCCGTATTAAAGATGTCGCTGACGCCATCGATAAAGGCATTAGCTACTTAACCGAAGATCGCAAAAAAGAGGGACTGGCGCTCGGTCTCTCGGTAGAGATGAATATCATGCTCGGCAATTACCCGGAATTCTCGGGGAGTATGGGCCAGGTTGATGAAAAACGTTGCCGCGAATCCAGCCAGAAACTGGTGGAGACGTTACGCATCAAGACGCCGCATCTGGAGCAGGCTGCGCTCAATTTGAGCGGCGGAAATCAGCAAAAAATTATTATCGCTCGCTGGGTCTGTAAAGACACCGATATTTTAATTTTCGATGAGCCAACACGGGGCATTGATGTCGGCGCCAAGCTGGAAATATATGAGTTAATGAACCGCCTTGTCGCGAAAGGCAAATCAATCATCATGATTTCATCCGAATTGCCGGAAGTCTTAGGTATGTGCGACCGCATTATTGTAATGCGCAGCGGTCGTATAGCCGGCGAAATAGAGGCTGAGCACGCCACCCAGGAAAAAATCATGCAATACGCCACGCTGGAGGATTAATCATGTCTGTCACCGTCCCCTCGCCGCAAAGCGGGAATCATTCGATGAAAATAAATAAAGCACTCCTGATGCGCCTGGCACCGCTGTTTAGCCTGGTGTTATTAATTCTGTTCTTTAGCTTCAGCTCACCCTTCTTTTTTAATACGGAAAACATCATGACCATCGCCCTGCAAACGGCGGTGATTGGAATTATGGCGATTGGCGTAACGTTTGTGATTATTACCGCCGGGATTGACCTGTCGCTCGGTTCGGTCGTCGCGTTCTCGGGCGTGGCGGTTGGCATCGCCGCAGGGTTTGGGCTGCCGCTGCCGGTCTGTATTCTGGCAGGCGTGCTGGCTGGCGGCGCCTGCGGCTATATGAACGCTTTTCTGGTGACCAGGATGACGATCCCACCGTTTATTGCCACCCTCGGCCTGATGATGTCCGTGCGGGGCATTAACATGGTTATGACCGACGGCCGCGCGATTTATTTCTCTGATTATCCGATGTTTAAAACCCTGGCGCAGGGACGATTGTTCGACGTCCTGCCCTATCCGGTCTTCTATCTGGTTCTGGTGGCCCTGGTGGCGATGTGGATCCTGAAAAAAACGGTGATGGGCCGCTATATCTACGCCGTCGGCAGCAATGAAACGGCAGCCCACCTGTCAGGAATCAAAGTGCAGCGGGTGAAAGTCTTCGTTTATGCCTTCTGCGGTCTGTTAACGGGTATTGCCGGGGTGATCCTCGCCTCACGGCTCAACTCGGGCCAGCCCACCGTGGTGTCGGATACGAGCTGGAAGCCATAGCGGCCGTGGTGATCGGCGGCACCAGCCTGATGGGCGGCGTGGGCACCATCGGCGGCACCATCATTGGTGCGTTCATCATGAGCGTGCTGAAAAACGGTCTCAATTTAATGGGTGTCTCTCAGTTCTGGCAGATGGTCGCGATGGGGGTTGTGGTCATTGCCGCCGTTTATCTGGACACGTTACGTAAAAAAATGCGTTAGGTACACAAAACTACATGCCCTGCAAACCCTACTACGGAGCACAATAATGAAAACCCGTCATCTTCTGAGCGCGCTGTCGCTCATTGCAATCATGACCAGCAGCGCGCTGGCGAAAGAGTTAAACCTGCCGGTCGTCAGTAAAGGTTACCAGCATGAATTCTGGCAAACGGTGAAGCTGGGAACGGAAGCCGCCGCGAAAGAGCTGGGCGATAAAACCAGCTATGTCGGCCCGGCAGATGAAACGCAAATTGCCGAGCAGATCCAGCTGGTCGAAAACACTATGGCGCAAAAACCAGACGGTCTGCTGCTGGCGGCGCTGGATGCGAATGCCCTCGCCCCGCTGGTCGAAACGGCCAACAGTCGCGGCATCAAGGTGGTGACCTTCGACTCAGGCGTAAACTCCTCTATTCCGGCCAGCTTCGTTGCCACCAATAACCGTAAGGCGGGCGCGCAGGCAGCCGATGCGCTGGCTGAACAAGTTGGTCAGAAAGGAAAAGTCGGCATTATTGCGCACGTCGCCGGCACCACCTCTGCAATAGAACGCTCGGAAGGTTTTAGCGAGCAGATGAAAGCGAAATACCCGAACATTCAGGTGCTGCCGGTACAGTACAGCGACGGCGACCCGCAAAAAGCGATGGATAAAACCATTGATATGGTTCAGGCCAATCCGGATATTGCCGGGATTTACGCCACGAATGAAGGCGCAACGCTGGGCGTGGCCAACGCCATCGACAGCCAGAATCTGAAAGGCAAAGTGAAAGTTATCGGCTTTGACAGTACCGAAGCCATTATTAACTTCCTTAACAACGGGGTGATCCAGGGATTTGTGGTTCAGGATGCCTGGCAGATTGGCTATCAGGGCATTAAAACGCTAAATGCGGTCATCTCTGGACAAACTGTGGCTAAAGAAATTGATATTCCTGTGAAATATGTCAATGCGCAGAATATCAACACGCCTGAAATTGATAAACTTCTGCATCCGTTCGGAAAAAAATAAGGGAGTTCAGGATGAGTGACGGCTATTTCCTCGGCGTTGACGTCGGTTCAGCCAGCGTCCGGGCAGGGCTTTACTCTGCAGAGGGTGAGCGGCTGAGCTTTGCGACCCGACCGATATCGCAGTTTCGCGCCAGTAACGAGCGCGTTGAGCAGTCGTCCACGGAGATCTGGCAGCAGGTTTGCGTGGTCGTACGGGAAGCCGTCGCGTTATCGGGCCACTCGGCCACGCGCATCCGCTCGCTGGGTTTCGACGCCACCTGCTCGCTGGTGGCGCTGGATGACAAAGGGCAAGGCCTGAGCGTCTCCCCCGACAGCCCGGTGACGCAGGATACGATTATGTGGATGGACCATCGCGCCCGGGCGGAAACCGCACAGATTAATGCCACGCGCGATCCTGCCCTGCGCTACGTCGGGGGCGAAGTCAGCATTGAGATGGCGCTGCCCAAGCTGTTGTGGTTACAGCGCCACCATCCGGAGACCTGGCGCCAGGCCGCGCGTTTTTTAGACCTGGCCGATTTTCTCGTCTGGAAGGCCACCGGGCAGGATGTCGCCAGCCTGTGTACCCTCACCTGCAAGTGGAATTACCTTGCGCACGAGGCGCGCTTTAGCGACTCGCTGCTTGACGCGGTGGGGCTTCGGCGATTACTGGATAAAATCCCTGCTCGCATCCTGCCGGTCGCCAGCCGTGCCGGAACCTTAACGCCTCAGGCGGCGCAAGAGCTGGGTCTGCCCGATACGGTGGTTGTCGCCAGCGGGATGATCGACGCCCATGCAGGCGGCGTGGCATTAACCGCGGCGCAGCCGGAGGGCACGCTGGCGCTCATCAGCGGGACCTCAAACTGTCATATGCTCGTAACCCGGAATGAGATCCACACCCCCGGCGTCTGGGGGCCTTACTGGGGAGCCATGTTGCCCGGTTACTGGCTGACCGAAGGCGGACAGAGCGCCGCCGGCGCACTGGTTGACTGGACGCTGCGCGAACACCTCGCCGGCGCAGAATTGCAGGCGAAAGCCGACGCCGCACAGCGGCATCCGGTTTCGCTGATCAATGACTGGGTGGCGGCCCTGGAGCAGGAAGAGGCGTATCCCACGCGGGATCTGCATGTTCTGGCCGATCATCATGGTAATCGCTCACCGCGATCGCGTCCCGATGCACGGGGCAGCGTGGTGGGCCTGACTCTGGAAACGGGCGAACGCGCGCTGGCCAGGCTCTATCTGGCAACGCTACAGGCTATCGCTTACGGCACACGGCATATTATTGAGGCCCTGCAGGCACAGGGGCATGTGCCGGCGCGCATTGTCATCTGCGGGGGAGCCACGCATAACCGGCTCTGGCTGCGGGAATACGCCGATGCCACAGGCTGCGATCTTCATCTTTTAACCGAGGAGGATGCAGTCACGCTGGGCGCGGCGATGTGCGGCGCTGTGGCCGGCGGCGCCTGGTCAACCCTGACGCAGGCCGCACGGGCCATGGTAAAAACCGGCGACGTCATCCCGCATCGCCCGGACACCGTGGCGTTTCATCAGCGTAAGTATCAGGTATACCTGACTCTGTGGACGCAGCAACAGGCGTTGAATCAACTGATGCAACAGGAAATGTAATGGCAGGATGCGTATGCTTTATCTGCAGTTTTTCACATATGGAAAGGATTGAGGCGTAGCGATGGCCAAAACAGTTGAACAAATAGCGAAGGATTTGAATTTATCCGTGACCACCGTGCGTCTGGTGCTGAGCGGAAAAGCCGAACAGTACCGGATCAGCGTGAAAACGCAGGCCAGAATTAATGAGCATGTCGAGCGCTACGGCTACACCCTGAACCACTCGGCCCGCAGTCTGAAGCTGAATAAAACCGAAACGCTGGGCCTTATCGTGCCCAATATTTCCAACGTATTCTTCGCCACGCTCGCCGAAAAACTGGAATTGCGCTGCCGTCGTTCGGGCTATCAGCTGATGATTAGCTGTACCTACAACGACGTGGATTACGAGAATAAACTGGTCAAAGCCTTAATGGCGCGCAATGTGGACGGTCTGTTTATCGTCCCGTCCACGCTGGAAAACCAGCAGCACCATCTTCGCCAGATCCATAAGCCGCTGGTACTGCTTGACCGGGATTTTGGCTTTACCGACAACGCGCTGGTCGAAAGTCATAACGAAGCCGGGGGCGATGAACTGACCCGCAGTATGCTGAGCGAGGGTCCAACGCCGCTCTGGTTTCTGGTCGGCGATACCGCCCTTCCCAGCATCACCGACCGTTTAAACGGCTATCTGCACGCGCTGCACGCGGCGGGCATTGACCATCGCGACTGGGTCATTGAAGGGCCTGACAATACGCCCCAGGGCGGCTACGCCCTGATGAATACGCTTATCGACAGTCGCGGGCTCCCGCAGGCCTTTATCGCCTCGTCCTTGCCGGTTCTTGAAGGCGCAATTGAAGCCTTGCGCACACGTACCGGTTCGGTGCCGAGGGAGATCAATATCGGTACCTTCGATGAACACCCCATGCTGGGATTTCTGCCGAACAGCGTCTGGTCGATGCAGCAGGATGAGGATACCTGGGCGGAAAAAGCGTTTGAACTGATGCAGCGAGCCATCGATGGCGAAGCGGTCAACGAGACGGCGAAAGTCGATATGAAGCTGGTCAAACGTTCCCGTCAGTAAAATTAAAACTGTACCCGGAGAATAAAAATGGAACGAGCCCGTTTAGCCAGAGACATTATTGATACCTGCCTTGAGATGACCCACCTGGGTTTAAATCAGGGCACCGCCGGAAACGTCAGCGTGCGCTACCGTGACGGTATGCTCATTACGCCTACCGGCATCCCGTATGAGCGCCTCACCGAAGAGAGCATCGTTTTTGTTGATGCACAGGGGCATCACGAAGCGGGGAAACTCCCGTCGAGCGAATGGCGTTTTCATCAGGTCGTGTACCACACCCGCCCGGATGCCCATGCCGTCATCCATAACCATGCGGTGAACTGCACGGCAGTCTCGATTCTGAATCGCCCCATTCCAGCCATTCATTACATGATTGCCGCCGCAGGGGGAAACTCCATTCCCTGCGCCCCGTACGCCACCTTTGGCACCCGGGCGCTGTCGGAACATGTTGCGGTCGCGCTGCGCGATCGTAAGGCCACGTTATTGCAGCATCACGGGCTCATCACCTGTGAAGACAATCTTGAAAAAGCCTTGTGGCTGGCGCAGGAAGTCGAAGTCCTGGCAAAACTGTACCTGAAGACGCTGGCAATTGTGGATCCCGTGCCGGTATTAAGTAACGAGGAGATCGCCGTCGTTCTGGAGAAATTCAAAAGCTACGGCCTGCGCGTCGAGGCGTAAAAAAGGCCCCTCTGATCTTCTCAGAGGGGCCTTTTTCAGCGTAGCGCAGAGGTTCACACTGTGCCGGGCAAGCGTTTTGTCGACACCATCTCAACGTAGTAGGCGTTGTTAATAAAATAGCCCTTCAAAATCCATCCGGTCAGCAGATAAAACAGCGCCGGTACCAGCAGCATAATGGTTGAAAGGCCCTGAACGGCAGTTGCAGAGACGTCACCCTGCGCCTGATAGCCCACATAATCCAGAAGATAACCGGTAATCGGCCCGGCAATGCCCATGCCCAGCTTCTGGCAGAACGAAATCATTCCTATCCCCAGTCCCGAGGCGTCAATGCCTGTTTTGTAATAACCATACTCCGCCGCTTCGGTAATAGACGACCAGAGAATGGGCGTATTAATCTGCGAAACCGTCGAGCAAAGGAGATAGAACAGCGTGGCGCCAATGAAGTTACCCTCGTCAATCCACCACCATGCCAGAACGGAGGCCAGCGCCGAGGCATACATGGAGTAGCGAAACACCTTCACTTTGCAATAGTACCGGGTTAACGCCGTGGATATCAGCGGACCCACAATTCCCCCCACCGAGCCGACGCTCATAAACAGTGCGATGCCATAGCCATCCGTCGCATGCGCGTACGCTTTTCCGTACATGATAGCCACGCTGCCATTGACCAGAAAACCGATAAACAGCACCACCATCACCATGCTCATCCGCAGCCACTGATCGTTTTGACACAATCCCCTTATCTGCCGCGGCAGGGGTTCGGCGGGTGCCGTCTGGCGCACCCTCTCCTTCACGTTAAAGGCGCAAAAGAGCATGATCGCCACGCTCACCGCCCCTACCACGGCAAAGGCTATCGCATAGCGACTCTCCGCATTCCCCCCTTCCGTCACCCAGTACGGCACAAAGGTCGACACAATGAGCGTCGCCACTTTGGCCATCGGAAAACGAAACGCGTTGGCATTCAGCCGTTCCTGAGGATCGGTAGTAATAACCCCAATCAACGAAATATACGGAATGGCCAGCACCGTAAAGGCCAGGCTGTTAAAGATATAAGCGCCGGTCGACCACGCCATTTTGGCACTGTAGGTTTCCCCTACCGTGGTAAATAATAGCCAGAGCGACACACCAAACGGCAGCGCGCCAATAATGAGCCAGTGCCGATAGCGACCATAGCGGGTTTTAACTTTATTCGTCAAAATACCCATGAGCGGATCGGAAAAAGCGTCGATGGTTCTGACAATCATTAATATCCAGCCAGCATCGACGGGTGTCAGACCGACAACCTGAATTAAAAAGGCATAGATTAATATAGAGGCTGAAATAATAGAGATAGTCAGCCCCATATCCCCGGCGCCGTAAGCGCTTTTTTCGAATATGGACAGACGTGTATTCATCATTTTATCGTCTTATAAAGGCGCCCCCGTTGAGCACACCCGAAAGCGCCAGAGGGGTTGATCAGGAGCCTGAGCCGTTATCCACATTCCGTTGAGATTTTTCACGGGTCGCGAGGATCTTTTTATCAATCTCCCGCTGGCGCAACGCAGACCAATGCTCAAACCGGGCCTGGGCCCGCGCTTTTTGTGCCACCATCTCCGCATTCAGTTCCACGTCCTGAAACGGCGGGAACGCGTCGCCGGGTCGGCCCGGTATGCGCGTTTCCACTGGCTGAAGCGCTAAGTGGGGCGAAGGAAGCTTTTGATACCAGTAAACCGTCGAGGACCAGTCATCCGCGAGATGGTTCGCATGTCCATGTTCCATCGTCACGCGGATGCGCTTTTTGAAATGAACGGGATCGGTGAGGTGAAAACGGTAGCTGGTCTGAAATCCTTTCACATGAGAGTCGTGCAAGGACGATCCGTTAAATAAACCCGCGTTATCCTGCATTCCCCACGCGTGGTTAAAATAATCTTCCGTTCCCGTGCCGTGAATGCGTGGCGGCCAGGGAGCGTCATCATCGATAAAGATCATCTCATCGCCTTCGCCCCACCAGGTAGACTGGCGATGGCGCACCGATAAATTACAACCGATATAATGCCCCTCGCCCGCCACGTCCATCAGCACATAATTATTATTGCCGTTCAGCTCGGTAATATTCACCTCCGGGCTGTTCACCTGTAATTCCGGCGCCCAGCCTTTGCACGGATTTTCTCGCTTCCACCAGGCGTGAAAGCGAGCAATATTATCCCCATGCGGTTGGGGATAGAGCTCATAATCAATATTAAAATACTGCCCGTAAGGCACATCGTTTTGATTTTCAACTTCGATTATCGCCCGCTCGTTAAAGGGCATAGGCAGATAACAATTGAGCGCGGCGGTTCCCCCGGGTTTAAAACACTCCTCGGGTCTGACAGAGACGCTGAACGGCAGCGAGTGAAAATTCGCGGGAATGCTGTGACCCAGACAGAAAAAATCCCCCAGCGGCACAATCACCGAGGGAACCGTCTGATTATCCCAGTACATCTTTAACACCACTTTGCGGTAATAGGCCTCGTCGTGATCTTCCCAGCTCACCCCCAGCGCGTTATTGATTTCATTAATGGGCGCAACGTATTGCCCAAGCGTTGGATCTATCAGTCCCGGCCCCAGAAGACGGCGGCAAAACTGCGTCATCCAGATGTGCGTAATGCAGCCACTCCCCGAGATATCGGCCAGCCGTATGGTTTCGCCGGGCGGGATCATCCAGTAGTCCTGATTTCTGCCGCTTTGATCCCAGCTCGACAGCCGCCCGCTTCGGGCATTTTTAATATGAGACAGAGTATGTAGAAACCCCTGGTGAGACTCTGACATGTTGCTCTCCTTTGCGTGTTAAAACAGAAGATGCGACCCGCCATTTGCGCACAGCTCTATCGCCCTGACAGGAAGACAGAAATATAAAAATTCAATGCTAAGTCGAGTTAGCAAAATAGTTTTTTTATTATTTCAACGCAATATTATTTCCAGGAGACTGTGATTAGGGTCATTTAAAATATCGCATCTTATTGATTAACAAGACGGGAGAGAATATTTTCATAATGAATATTATAATCCCGAGAATATAAAACAGAATGACAACGCAATAATATATAAGTCATGTGAATTATATTTTTACAATGTAATGCCTGCGTTAACTGTTTACCCTCCCTCGGTTGCCGCCTAAACTATGGCCTGCTTTTTGTCAGAGGTGGTAATGAACGACTATAAAATGACGCCAGGTGAACTGCGCGCAACCTGGGGTTTAGGGACTGTTTTCTCACTACGTATGCTTGGCATGTTTATGGTCCTGCCTGTTCTGACCACATACGGTATGGCGCTCCAGGGGGCCAGCGAAGCGCTCATTGGCCTGGCGATTGGTATCTATGGTCTGGCGCAGGCTGTGTTTCAGATTCCGTTTGGCCTGCTCTCTGACCGCATTGGCCGCAAGCCGCTGATTGTCGGCGGACTGCTGGTATTTGTGCTTGGCAGCATCATCGCTGCTCTCTCCCACTCAATCTGGGGCATTATTCTGGGTCGCGCCTTACAAGGCTCCGGCGCGATTGCCGCCGCCGTTATGGCGCTGCTGTCCGATTTAACCCGCGAGCAGAATCGCACCAAAGCGATGGCCTTTATTGGCGTGAGCTTCGGGGTAACGTTTGCGATCGCCATGGTGCTCGGTCCCATTATTACCCACGCGCTGGGGTTGAACGCGCTGTTCTGGATGATTGCTATCCTTGCCAGCATTGGCATCGCGCTGACGATTTGGGTGGTGCCGGACAGTAAAAACCATGTGCTGAACCGTGAGTCCGGGATGGTGAAAGGCTGCTTCAGCAAGGTCCTCATAGAACCGCGCCTGTTGAAGCTGAATTTTGGCATCATGTGCCTGCATATTTTGCTGATGTCCACCTTTGTCGCCCTGCCGGGCCAGCTGGCAGCGGCGGGTTTCCCTGCGGCGGAACACTGGAAAATCTATCTGGTGACGATGCTTATCTCGTTCGTTTCGGTTGTGCCTTTTATCATTTACGCCGAAGTGAAGCGCCGCATGAAGCGGGTATTCGTCACCTGCGTTGTCATCCTGCTGATTGCTGAAATCGTGCTGTGGGGTTCCGGCCCGCACTTCTGGGAGCTGGTCGTGGGCGTGCAGCTCTTCTTCCTGGCCTTCAACCTGATGGAAGCATTATTGCCCTCCCTTATCAGCAAAGAGTCGCCCGCAGGTTACAAAGGCACGGCGATGGGCATCTATTCCACCAGCCAGTTTTTAGGCGTCGCCATTGGCGGATCGCTGGGCGGTTGGGTGGATGGCTTTTTCGACTCACAAACCGTTTTTCTGGCAGGCGCGTTATTGGCCATGGTCTGGCTTCTGGTCGCCAGTACGATGAAAGAGCCGCGCTATGTAAGTAGCCTGCGCGTTGAAATTCCGGACGGCGTGGAGATGAGCGAGGCGCTTAAACAACGGCTTGAAGCGAAAGACGGCATCAGCGAAGTGCTGATAGTGCCGCAAGAGCGCAGTGCCTACGTGAAAATCGACAGTAAAGTGACAAACCGCTTTGAGGTCGAAGAGGCGATACGCGCCTGAGAAAAAGCCCGGGAAACCGGGCTTTTTTAATTTAATCGCGGAAGTTTTTAAACTGGAACGGCTGACCCAGATCGCCGCCGCGCACCAGCGCCATTACGCCCTGGAGATCGTCGCGGGATTTACCGGTCACGCGAATCTCTTCGCCCTGAATCTGCGCCTGTACCTTCAGCTTGCTGTCTTTGATGAGCTTGACGACCTTTTTCTGCATCGCGCTATCAATACCCTGCTTCAGTTTGGCTTCAACAAACCAGGTTTTGCCGCTGTGAACAAATTCGTCAGGCACGTCGAGTGAAGCGCCTTCAATGCCGCGCTTGAGCAGCTTAGCGCGCAAGATGTCCAGCAGCTGATTGACCTGGAAATCAGATTCGCTTAAAACCTTGATGGTCTTATTTGCGTCGTTCAGTTCAAAACTGGCCTCTACGCCACGAAAATCGAAGCGTGACTCAACTTCACGGCTGGCGTTGTCTACGCCGTTACGCACTTCCTGGATATCAACTTCGGAAACAATATCGAAAGATGGCATCTTTTCTTCTCCCTTCACATTTGTTGCGTTGCATAATACCCGCAACGAGGCATAACTCAACAGTAGCTTAGCTGACGGCGCTATACTTAGGCCGTAACACCTGCGCAGTTTCAGGTGAGGAGGAATCATGAAAATTACCGTGCTCGGATGCGGCGCGCTCGGTCAGCTCTGGCTGACTGCTCTTCGAAAGCAGGGACACGAGGTTCAAGGCTGGTTGCGCGTTCCGCAGCCCTATTGCAGCGTCAACTTAATCGAGGAAGATGGCACAATCTTTAATGAGTCCCTCATTGCCAACGATCCCGATTTCCTGGCGCAAAGCGACCTGCTGCTGGTGACATTAAAGGCCTGGCAGGTGTCAGATGCGGTAAAAGCCCTGACCGCCACGCTCCCGAAAACCTCGCCGATAATCCTGTTGCATAACGGCATGGGGACCATCGATGAGCTAAAAAATAGTGATCACCCGCTGCTGATGGCAACCACAACCCATGCAGCCAGACGTGACGGTAACATCATCATTCACGTCGCCAGCGGTATTACCCATATTGGTCCGGCGAAAACGCAGGACGCTGATTACAGTTATCTGGCGGATATTTTGCAGCATGTCCTGCCGGATGTGGCCTGGCACAATAATATCCGCCCGCAGCTGTGGCGTAAGCTGGCGGTGAATTGCGTGATCAATCCGCTAACGGCTCTGTGGGATTGTCCTAATGGTGAACTGAAAAATCATCCGCAGGAGATCGCCGCGCTGTGCGAAGAAGTGGCGGCCGTTATCCAGCGTGAGGGCTTACACTCCTCTGTCGAAGATGTCCGTTATTTTGTCGATCAGGTCATCGATAGCACGGCAGAAAATATCTCATCAATGTTGCAGGACGTGCGTGCACAGCGCCATACCGAAATCGACTATATCACCGGCTATCTGTTAAAGCGCGCCCGGGCCCACGGGATCAACGTGCCGGAAAACGCCCGTCTGTATGACCGAGTAAAACGTAAGGAGAGTGAATATGAGCGTGTCGGCACTGATTTGCCTCGCCCCTGGTAGCGAAGAGACCGAAGCGGTCACGACTATCGATCTGCTGGTGCGCGCAGGCATCCAGGTCACCACCGCCAGCGTCGCCAGCGATGGCGATCGGCTCATCACCTGCTCGCGCGGGGTCAAGATTATGGCGGACGCCCCGCTGGTCGAAGTGGCCGACGGTGATTATGACGTTATCGTTCTGCCCGGCGGTCTGAAAGGGGCGGAATGTTTTCGCGACAGTCCGCTGCTGGTGGAAACCGTTCGGCAGTTTCACCTCTCCGGGCGGCTCGTTGCGGCGATCTGTGCCGCGGCTGGCACGGTGCTGGTCCCGCACAATCTTTTCCCGATTGGCAATATGACCGGCTTCCCGGCGCTGAAAGAGACCATACCTGAAGCGCAATGGGTGGATAAACGCGTCGTGTGGGACCCGCGCGTCAATCTGCTGACCAGCCAGGGGCCCGGCACCTCTATCGATTTTGCCCTGAAGCTCATCGATCTTCTGGCAGGCCGTGAAAAGGCCCATGAGGTCGCCTCTTCGCTGGTCATTGCCGCAGGCATCTTCAACTATTACGAGGCCTGATTTTAACTGACGCATGCATCAGGCTGGCGCTTAGGCCAGCCGCTCCCCCCTCCTGAACAGAGTGCGTGCGCCATCACACTTCTCATCTTTCTTTGGCCTTCTGCGCCACGCCCCTTACAGAAAATCCACATTACTCATTGATTAGAATGAAAAATTTCTGACGCCTCTGAGTCACCCCTCTGTTTGACAGAAAAATATATCCATGAAAAACTCACCTCAACTGGCATATACCAGTTGAAAAATACGCCGCTATTTTGTCTGCGCATCACGCATGGCGGAGCACAGCAATCTCTTCTGGAGTAAGCAATGTGATGACATTTCTTGAGAACAGCGTCATTCCTGTCCTGATTCGCGTAGGGGAAAATAAAATGCTGGTCGCGGTGCGTAACGGCATCGCCCTGACCTTGTCTTTTACCATTACCGGCAGCGTCTTCCTGATCCTGGCCAATTTACCCATCCCCGGCTGGACGGAGTGGCTCGGCCCGTTTGCGGAAAAGCTCAGCGCGCCGGTGGCCGTTACGTTTGGCGCAATTGGGCTGATTTCCGCGATTGGTATCAGCTATAACCTGGCGAAGGCGTATCAGCTCAACGCAATCACCTGCTGCATCGTCACGCTGGTGGTGTTTTTACTGGCCCAGCTCAACGAAAACTATCAGCTGAATACGGATAATCTCGGCGCGGCGGGACTGTTTTCCGCCATTATTCTGGCTATTATCACCGTGCACATTGTGCGTTTTTTTATTCAACATAACGTGGTCATTACGCTCCCGGACGGCGTTCCCCCGGCCGTCGCCCAGTCGTTTGCCAGCCTGATCCCTGCGGCCGTCGCCATTACGCTTATCTGGTTCGTCAGGGTGATTCTTAACTTTGATATCAACCATTTCTTTACGCTGCTCTTCAGCCCACTGGTGACCGGCTTAGGCTCCCTGCCCGGCATGCTGGTCCTTATCTTTTTGATCTCGCTGCTCTGGTGCTGCGGCATTCATGGCGATAACGTGCTCTCGGGTATCACCAGCCCTATTTTTCTTAAGTACATCGCGGAAAACACCCAGGCCTGGTTACACCACCAGCCTGTTCCCCATATCACCGCAGATGGCTTTTACATTGTGTTTATGTGCCTGGGTGGCACGGGCGCCACAATGGGCCTGGTCATGGCGATGTTGCGCTCGCGCAGTAAGCTGTATAAATCGGTCGGCAAGCTCTCTCTGCCCTCGGCTCTTTTTTGTATTAACGAGCCGGTGATATTTGGCTGTCCCATCGTCTTTAACCCGCTGCTGATGATCCCCTTCACCCTGACGCCGATGATCCTGTGTACCGCCACCTACACCCTGATGTATTTCGATATTATCGGGCGTCCGGTTTTACAAATTCCCTGGACGATGCCGCCCATTTTCGCCGCCTGGTTTGTCACCGGTGGCAATATCCCCGCCGTGCTGTGGTCCGTTTGTACCCTGGTGATATCAGCCCTCGTCTGGCTGCCCTTTTTCAAACTCGCTGAACGTCGTCAACTGCAAACAGAAGCAGCCGAAGAGAGGCAGCACGACGACGCGGAATCGCTTTCCCGATCTACCCTGTAAAAGGATCCATGATGAAAAAGCTCAAAATTGTCACGATTGGCGGGGGATCAAGTTACACCCCGGAACTGATTGACGGATTTATCAAGCGTTACGCTGAACTTCCTGTTACCGATTACTACCTGCTGGACATTGAAGAAGGTCGTGAGAAGCTGGAGATTGTCGGCAAGCTCGCCCAGCGTATGGTGGCCGAGGCGGGCCTTCCCATGAAAATCCACCTGACGCTCGACAGAAAAGCGGCGCTGAAAGACGCGGATTTCGTCACCACGCAGCTGCGCGTAGGCTTTCTCGACGCGCGGATCCAGGATGAAAAAATCCCGCTGAAATATGGCGTGCTGGGGCAAGAAACCACCGGCCCCGGCGGATTTATGAAAGCCCAGCGAACCATTCCTGTGCTGCTGGATATTTGCCGTGATATGGAAAAATGGTGTCCTGACGCCTGGCTGATCAATTTCACCAACCCGGCGGGAATTGTGACCGAGGCAATTACGCGGCACAGTGCGATAAAAACCATCGGGATTTGCAGCGGTGCCAACAGCATGATGATGGATATCGCGAAAGCCTACGCCTGCAGCAAGTCAGAGGTATACGCCCGGATTATTGGTCTTAACCATCTGATCTTCGCCGATAAGATTTACGTTAAAGGCGAGGAGATGACCGACGATTTTATCGACAAGCTGGCCCACGGCAGCGCGGACAACACCCTGAAAAATATCCCTGACATTGGCTTCTCTTCCCGCTTTGCCCGCGCGCTACATATGTACCCCATCTCCTATCTCAAGTATTACTTCCTCACCCGGGAAATGACCGACGCCGCCCTTCAGGACAGTCAGCACAAAGGAACCCGCGGGGAGCAAACCCGTGAAATAGAAAAAAGACTGTTCGCCATGTACCAGGATCCGGCGTTGAAGCATAAGCCGAAAGAGCTGGAGCAGCGCGGCGGCGCCTGGTATTCCGACACCGCCTGCTCGATCATCAGCTCTGTTTATAACGATAAAAAAGAGATCCACGTTGTGAACACGGTCAACAATGGCACCACGCCGGATCTGCCCGATCGCGTGACGCTGGAAACCAATGCCATGATCGACAGACACGGCGCGCATCCTCTGGCCTACGGTCGTCTGCCGGTCAAAATTCGCGGGCTGATCCAAAGCGTAAAAGCCTATGAAGAGCTGACGGTGGAGGCGGCGGTCACCGGGGATTACGATACCGCGCTGATGGCGCTCAGCATCAACCCGATTGTGCCGTCAGCAGCCGTGGCCGAACAAATCCTCAACGACTATCTGGATGCCAATCATCTCTACTTACCTCAGTATGCCAAACGCTAAGGAGCTGCAATGAACGTGGAAATTGTCGACGATTATCAGGCGCTAAGCGCGACCGTTGCGCAGCGCATTATTAAAACCGTGAAGGAAAAGCCGGACGCGCTGATTTGCATAGCCGGGGGTGATACGCCGCTGGGGGTGTTCAGCGCGCTGGTGGACGCCAGCCGCAAAGGTGATGTCGATTTAACGCAGGCCGCATTTGTTGGCCTGGACGAATGGCTGGGGCTGAGCAAAGCCGATAAAGGCAGCTGCCGTGAAATGGTCTGGGGACACTTTTTCGATCATTTGACGCTGCGCGAAGAACAGATATGTTTTTTTGACGGCAGAACGGCGGCCCCCGCCGAAGAGTGTCGGCGCGTCGACCGTTTTATTTCCGATCGCGGCGGTATCAGCCTGGTCGTACTCGGGATCGGCATGAACGGTCATATCGGCTTTAACGAGCCTGGCGCGGCCACGGACACCTATTGCCATATCGTGGATCTGGATGCGGTCACCCAGTCCGTTTCGGCGAAATATTTCGATCAACCGCGTCAGGTGAAGCAGGGCATTACGCTTGGGATGAAAACGATCCTTGAGGCAAACTCGGTCATTCTGATGGCAAGCGGTGAGAAGAAAGCGGCTATTGTGGCGCAAACCGTTCGCGAGCCGGCAACGCCCGCCATCCCTGCCACCCTGCTTAAGTCGCACCCCCGTTTGCAGGTGGTGGTGGATAAACCGGCGGCATCGCGTCTTTAAGGCATCACACAGGCGCAGGCGCGCCTGTTATCTTTCAATGCGCATATTCTTCACACGAAAAATATCGGCGCGATTATAGCTTGTAGAGTAGTTAAACACGCGCTTGTCATCGAGACGGGTCACTTCGGTAATTTTAAGCATTGCCTGGCCGGGGACAATATCGAGCAGCGATGCCATCTCATCGTCAAACAGCGCGGCTTCAATCAGCGAGTCTGCATCGTTTATTTTTCTGCCGGTGGTGGTTTCGATGTATTCGTACAGCGATCCCTGCTCCAGCACCCGTGGCGGAATATCCGGAATCACCTGCAGCGGGATATTGCTGTCTTCGACCAGCACAGGCTGACCGTCCAGCAGGCGGACGCGGCGGATAAAATAGACCTCGTCGCCAGGCTTTATCTCAAGATGTCGGGCAAGCGTAGCATCGGCCTGAAGGGTCGTCAGGGTGATTAAGCGGCTGGAGACCTTGACCCGCCCCTGAAACTCGCGGGAAAAGCCGAGGATACTGTCGCTCTTTTCATTATTGAGAATATAGATATTACTGGCCGTATTCTTGAGCACAAACATGCCCTTACCGTGAATACGCTCGATGTACCCTTCCTGCACCAGGTTAGCCATCGCTTTTTGCACCGTTACGCGGGTCACCTGATACAGGCTCGCCAGTTCGCGTTCGGAAGGAATGCTCTCCCCTTTTTGGTACTTTTGCTCGAGAATATCGTGTTTAATTTTCTCTTTAATTTCCCAATACTTGTGCCTGATTTGCATCCTGTCCTCGCGCTCCGGGCTGGTGTCGATACTTTACCACTTCTCTTAAATTTGAAAATAAAAAAGCCGGGTGGCTACGCCGACCCGGCTCTGATACCGCTCGCTTAACTAGGGGCGATACACTTTCACGTTGGTGAAGCCCTGCTCGCGTAAATAGAGCGCCTGCAGACGGCTCATTACGCCGCGTTCACACCACAGCAGCCAGGTTTTACTCTGATCGAGATCGCCAAATTTGGTGCTCAGCTTGTAGAACGGCAATGAAATAACCTCGACGCCGTCTACATTCAGAGGGTTTGCTTCCTGTTCGTCGACAGAACGAATATCGAGAATGGCATCGTTGGCGCCAAAACCGTTCACCGTCTCGACTTCAACCACCTCTTCAGCGGTCTGCTGAGCGATTTCACGGATATCGACGTTGTTGGCTTCCGCCACCACTTTATCCAGAATCGCGAAATCAAAGTTTTGCTCTTCCGCTTCGATCTTCGCCTTCACCGCTTTTACGGTTGGGCTTTTCGAGATCACACCGCAGTATTCCGGCATGGTACGGGCAAAATCTTCGGTGCCGATTGCCCGCGCGATATCGATGATGTGCTCTTTATCGTGGGAAATCAGCGGACGCAGAATCAGCGTGTCCGATACGTTGTCGATAAGACGCAGGTTGGTCAGCGTCTGGCTGGAGACCTGCCCCAGCGCTTCACCGGTGACCAGCGCCTGAACGCCGTAGCGTTCAGCAACCTGAGAGGCCGCACGCACCATCATACGTTTTAACACCACGCCCATCTGACCGTCGTCGACTTTCTCAAGAATTTCGCCCACGACAGGCTCAAAGTTGATGGCCACGAAGCGGACGCGGTGGGAGCTGCCAAAACGTTTCCACAGATAATGCGCCACCTGACGAACGCCAATCTCATGCGCGGCGCCGCCCAGGTTAAAGAAGCAGTAGTGTACACGGCAGCCGCGACGCATCAGCATATAGCTGGACACGCCAGAGTCGAAACCGCCCGAGATGAGCGACAAGACATCTTCCTGGGTCCCAATCGGATAACCGCCGATACCTTCGTAGCGGCCTTTCACCAGCAGTAATCGATCGTTTTCGATCTCAAGATTAACGGTGACATCCGGGCGCGTCAGCTTAACGTGCGCTGACGCAATGTGCTGATTGAAACCGCCGCCGATGTAGCGTTCGGCTTCAATAGAGGTGAACTCATGCTTGCCGCGACGCTTAACGCGAACGCAGAACGATTTCCCTTCAACTTCCGGGCGGAACTGTTCCAGCGCTTTTTCGAAAATATCGTGAAGCGAGGTAAATGGCACATCTTCGACATCGAGAATATGATGGATCCCAGGAATACGCGTGAGCGCATCGCGGATATCCAGACGCTGGCTTTCGTCTTTAGCACGGACCTCGATGTGATCCCAGTGGCGAACAATGGCGAGCGTTTCTTCGTATTCTTTTAATACGTTACGAATGTTTCCGGTCAATATTTTAATAAAGCGCAACCGCACAGATTGGCTTTTGATGGTGATTTCCGGGAACAATTTAATGATAAACTTCATGGCGGCAATATTTCTTTGGCAAGCCCGTTAAGGCTTGTAATGGAAGAGTACAGCAGCCTGCATATCCACCAGGCTGCATCCAGGCGCGGAAGTATACCACCATCGTGGCGCTCCTGTGCACATTGCGCGTTATTTGCTAATTGTCCCGAGTCCGTTACCATATCCGGGCTGAATATATGAGAGTCGACATTCACTATGCCAAAGAAAAATGATGCACCGGCCAGCTTCGAAACTGCGCTGAGTGAACTGGAGAACATTGTGACGCGCCTCGAAAGTGGCGATCTGCCACTGGAAGATGCGCTCAACGAATTCGAACGCGGCGTGCAGCTTGCGCGGCAGGGTCAGGTAAAACTGCAACAGGCTGAACAACGCGTGCAGATCCTGCTCTCCGATAGCGAAACCGCAGCCACTACGCCCTTCACGCCGGACGCCGAGTAACATGGACTTTACCCACGCGCTTCAGGCGCGCGTTGAACGCGCCAACGAGGCATTGCGCCGTTTTATTGAACCGCAGCCTTTTCAGAACACTCCACTGGTTGAAGCGATGCATTATGGCGCACTCTTAGGTGGAAAGCGTCTGCGGCCGTTTCTGGTCTATGCCACGGGTAATATGTTTGGCATCAGTGACACCACGCTGGACGCGCCGGCAGCGGCCGTGGAGTGTATCCACGCCTACTCGTTGATCCATGATGATTTACCGGCGATGGACGATGACGATCTGCGTCGCGGACAGCCGACCTGTCACATCAAGTTTGGCGAAGCCAATGCCATTCTGGCGGGCGACGCATTGCAGACGCTGGCGTTCTCCATCTTAAGCGATGCGCCAATGACTGAGGTGGCCGACCGCGATCGTCTGGCAATGGTCTCCGAGCTGGCAATGGCCAGTGGCGTTGCCGGTATGTGCGGGGGCCAGGCGCTGGATCTGGAGGCCGAAGGCCGTCAGGTTAATCTGGAACAGCTGGAACGGATCCACCGGCATAAAACCGGTGCCTTAATCCGTGCCGCCGTCCGTCTGGGCGCGCTGAGCGCGGGCGAGCGCGGGCGCAATGCGCTGCCGATCCTTGACAGATATGCCGACAGTATTGGTCTGGCATTCCAGGTTCAGGATGACATTCTGGATGTGGTGGGCGATACTGCAACATTGGGAAAACGTCAGGGTGCGGATCAGCAGCTTGGCAAAAGTACCTACCCCGCACTGCTGGGCCTTGAGCAAGCCCAACGTAAAGCCCGGGATCTGATTGATGATGCCCGCCAGTCACTAAATCAGCTGGCGGCGCACTCACTGGATACCTCGGCACTGGAAGCGCTAGCGGACTATATAATCCAGCGTGATAAATAACACACTATCTCGATGAGCCTTTGATGAGTTTTGATATTGCCAAATACCCGACGCTGGCGTTGGTCGACTCCACCCAGGAGTTACGTCTGTTGCCAAAAGAGAGCCTGCCGAAGCTGTGCGACGAACTGCGTCGTTATCTGCTCGACAGCGTGAGCCGATCCAGCGGACATTTCGCCTCCGGGCTTGGCACGGTTGAGCTGACGGTTGCGCTGCACTACGTCTATAACACTCCATTCGATCAGCTGATCTGGGATGTCGGGCATCAGGCATATCCACACAAAATTCTTACGGGCCGTCGGGATAAAATTGGCACCATTCGCCAGAAAGGGGGCCTGCACCCGTTCCCGTGGCGCGGTGAAAGTGAATACGACGTCTTAAGCGTCGGCCACTCCTCTACCTCTATCTCTGCCGGAATCGGCATTGCCGTGGCGGCTGAAAAAGAGAACAAACAGCGCCGTACCGTTTGTGTCATTGGCGATGGCGCCATCACCGCCGGCATGGCGTTTGAGGCCATGAACCACGCGGGTGATATTAAGCCGGATATGCTGGTGGTCCTTAACGACAATGAAATGTCGATCTCCGAAAACGTTGGTGCGCTCAATAACCATCTGGCACAGCTGCTTTCCGGCAAGCTCTACTCTACCCTGCGTGAAGGTGGCAAAAAGGTCTTCTCCGGCGTGCCGCCGATTAAAGAGTTGCTCAAACGCACCGAAGAACATATCAAAGGCATGGTCGTTCCGGGCACGTTATTCGAAGAGCTGGGCTTTAACTATATCGGCCCGGTAGACGGACACGATGTACTGGGGCTGGTCACCACGCTGAAGAATATGCGCGATCTGAAAGGTCCGCAGTTCCTGCACATCATGACCAAAAAAGGGCGCGGCTACGAGCCAGCGGAAAAAGATCCTATTACTTTCCACGCCGTGCCCAAATTTGACCCCACCAGCGGTTGTCTGCCAAAAAGCAGCGGCGGCATGCCGAGCTATTCCAAAATCTTTGGTGACTGGCTGTGTGAAACGGCGGCCAAAGACAGCAAGCTGATGGCGGTAACGCCTGCGATGCGCGAAGGCTCGGGCATGGTTGAGTTTTCAAAAAAATATCCCGACCAGTATTTCGACGTGGCGATTGCCGAACAGCACGCGGTGACGTTCGCGGCGGGTCTGGCGATTGGCGGCTATAAGCCCATCGTTGCTATCTACTCCACCTTCCTGCAACGCGCCTACGATCAGGTGATCCATGACGTCGCGATTCAGAAACTGCCGGTGCTGTTTGCCATCGACCGCGCCGGTATTGTGGGCGCTGACGGCCAGACGCATCAGGGAGCGTTCGATATCTCCTTCCTGCGCTGTGTGCCAGGCATGGTGATCATGACGCCAAGTGATGAAAACGAGTGTCGCCAGATGTTGTATACCGGCTATCACTATCAGGATGGCCCAAGCGCCGTACGTTATCCGCGTGGGAATGCGGTGGGCGTGGAACTGACGCCTCTGGAAAAACTGCCGTTAGGTAAAGGCGTGGTGAAACGTGAAGGTGAAAAGCTGGCGATCCTGAACTTTGGCACCCTGATGCCAGAGGCGGCGAAAGTCGCGGAATCGCTCAACGCAACGCTGGTAGACATGCGTTTCGTGAAACCGCTGGATGAAACCCTGATTCTGGATCTGGCCGCGCGTCACGATGCGCTGATCACCCTGGAAGAAAACGCCATTATGGGCGGGGCTGGCAGCGGCGTGAACGAAGTGCTGATGGCGCATCGTCAGGTCGTTCCTGTGTTAAACCTGGGTCTGCCGGATTACTTTATTCCGCAAGGAACCCAGGACGAAGCCCGCGCGGATATTGGTCTTGACGCGGCTGGCATTGAAGCCAAAATCCACAGCTGGCTGGCCTAATCCCTCCCCTTTCCGCTCCTGCTATGCTTAAAGGACGATTTTAAGCAATCAGCAGGAGTGGAAGCATGCAATACAACACATTAGGAAAAACGGATCTTAAGGTTTCCCGTCTTTGTCTGGGCTGTATGACATTTGGCGAACCCGATCGGGGTAATCACGCCTGGACACTACCCGAAGAGAGCAGCCGCCTCATCATCAAGCATGCTATTGATGGCGGAATTAACTTTTTTGATACGGCTAATAGCTACTCTGATGGCAGCAGCGAAGAGATTGTGGGACGCGCCCTGCGCGACTTTGCTCGCCGCGACGAGGTCGTGGTCGCCACAAAGGTCTATTACCCGTCCGGGGATCTTACCGAAGGTCTTTCCCGCGCACAGATTCTGAAATCCATTGATGCCAGTCTTTCGCGCCTGAATATGGATTACGTTGACCTCCTGCAAATCCACCGCTGGGATTACAACACGCCGATTGAAGAGACGCTGGAAGCGCTAAACGACGTGGTGAAAGCCGGCAAGGCGCGCTATATCGGCGCATCGTCAATGCACGCGACGCAGTTTGCCGACGCGCTGGAATTACAAAAGAAAGAGGGCTGGGCACGCTTTGTGACCATGCAGGATCACTATAACCTGATTTATCGCGAAGAAGAGCGCGAGATGCTGCCGCTGTGCTACCAGGAAGGCGTTGCGGTGATCCCCTGGAGCCCGCTGGCACGGGGTCGCCTGACCCGCCCGTGGGGGGAGACCACGGCGCGCCTGGTGTCGGACGAGGTAGGTAAAAAACTCTATGACGAGACGCAAGAGAGTGACGCCCGAATCGCCGAGCGTCTGGCAGCCATTGCGGAAGATATTGGCGCAACACGAGCGCAGGTAGCGCTCGCCTGGCTGCTCAGCAAGCGCGGTGTGGCAGCGCCCATTATTGGCACATCGCGGGAAGAGCAGCTGGATGAACTGTTGAATGCGGTGGATTTAACGCTAACGCCGGACCAGATTGCCGAGCTGGAGACGCCTTATCAGGCTCATCCAGTGGTGGGGTTTAAATAATGGTGCGGTCTGGTGCCCTCACCCTAACCCTCTCCCACGGGGAGAGGGGACTGGGGCGGTGCGGTCTCCCACAAGGAGACGGGACTGGGCAAGCTGAAATACCCGCCCAGGTCGGTCACCCGAAGTGATCGTAGCCTTTCCAGTCTAGCGTTACAGGCGCGCCCTCTTTCACAAACTGCAGCCCTTCGCTCTCTGGCATGATCTGCCCTATGCAGGTAAACCGCGCGCCCAGATGGCCGAGCGCCACGTCAATCGTCCCACGGTTAAGCTCGGGGACGGTAAAGCAGAGTTCGTAATCTTCACCGCCAGACAGCGCCCAGCGCAACGCCTGCTCGGGTTCAACGTGGCGGAGGATCTGCTCTGAAAGCGGGAAGAGATCGAGGTCAATCCGTGCTCCCACGCCGCTGGCCTTCAGAATATGGCCGAGATCGGAAATAAGCCCGTCAGAGAGGTCAATCGCCGAGCTTGCGCGGTCGCGCAACGCCTGGCCTTGTAAAATACGCGGCGTCGGGCGCAAATGGCGTTTAACCAGATACGCGCTATCCTGCGCATCTGCGACGGCTAAACGCGCCTGAAGAATCGCTAAGCCTGCCGCGCTGTCGCCCGGGGTTCCCGTCACATAGATCCAGTCGCCCGGTTTTGCGCCCGAGCGTTTCAGCGCCCGGCCAACCGGAACATAGCCGTGGATAGCCAGCGTCATCGACAGCGGACCCGCCGTAGTATCGCCACCGATCAGCTGCATATCATAGTAATTGAGCTGCTCAAAGAGCGCGTCGCTGAAGGCTTCAAGCCAGGCCTCATCGACGGACGGGAGGGTCAGCGCCAGCGTCAGCCAGGCCGGATCTGCGCCCATGGCCGCCAGATCGCTCACGTTTACCGCCAGCGCTTTATAGGCCAGATCGGCAGGATCGATATCCGGCAGAAAGTGACGACCGCAGACCAGGGTATCAGTACTGATCGCCAGCGTCTGTTTTTCAGGGATATTGAGCAACGCGCAGTCGTCGCCAATGCCGGTTTCGACATCAAGACGAGAGGATCGTACGCGGTCAAAATAACGGGCAATCAGGGAGAATTCGCCGCAAGCCATACGTTATGCCTCAGCAAAGAAAATAAAAAACCGGAGCCTGCGCGGCAAACAGGGCCGCGCAGAACTCCGGTTAGCGGATCACTTTTTGCGGGGACGGATCGCAGGGGCTGCTTTATCCAGCACGCCGTTAACAAACTTATGGCTGTCTTCAGCACCGAAGGTTTTCGCCAGTTCGATCGCTTCGTTGATGGCCACTTTGTACGGCACATCATCACGTTTAGACAGCTCGAACAGCGCAATGCGCAGCACTGCTTTCTCAACCTGGCCCAGCTCTTCGAGCAGACGGGACAGGTACGGTTTCATTAAACCGTCGAGATACGCGCTATTAGTCGCCACTCCCGACAGCAGTTCACGGAAGTACAGAACGTCAACGTCTTTGACGTCTTGCTCCGCCAGGAACTGATATTCAACATCAGCGATGTCGTTCTGGGACAACTGCCAGGAGTAAAGTGCCTGGACGGCACATTCACGGGCGCGGCGACGAGCAGCAGGTTTCACGGATTTCCCCTTACAAAAAATCAGGCCTTGATGGCTTTCAATACATTGATCATTTCAAGCGCGGTCAGTGCAGCTTCTGCACCTTTGTTACCGGCTTTGGTGCCAGCACGTTCGATGGCTTGTTCAATACTTTCGGTGGTCAACACGCCAAACGCGACAGGAATTTCAGCATCCTGTGCAACGTGCGCCAGACCATTGCTTGCACCGCCCGCCACATATTCAAAGTGGGCAGTGCCGCCACGAATAACGGTACCCAGTGCGATCACCGCGTCATATTTACCGGTTTTCGCCAGTGCGCCCGCTGCCAGAGGCAGTTCATAAGCACCTGGAACCCAAACAACGGTAATATTGTCATCTTTCACCTGGCCAATACGTTTCAGGGCGTCAATCGCACCGTCCAGCAGGCTATCGTTGATGAAGTTGTTGAAACGCGCAATGGTGATGGCGACGCGAGCGTCCGGGGTAGCTACAGCAGCTTCAATAATGTTCATACTCTTCCTTTACGGGTTCATTTGGCCCCGCAGGGGGGCGGATTTTATCATAATACTTTGCGTACTGCTTCCCTATTTCAGAAAGCCTTACGCTGACGTTAAATGCAGGCACACATCCGGTCCAACCTGACGGATCTCGCTAAACGTAAGTTGCGGTGCATCGGCCAGATTCTCAAGACCGGGCAACACAAACAGACCGCGAGCGTCGGTGCCTAATAATTTAGGCGCCATGTAAACCACCAGCTCATCCACCAGGCCCGCCTGCAGCAGCGCGCCTGCGAGCGTAGGACCGGCTTCGACCCAGATGCTGTTCACCTGCTGCTTCCCGAGCAGCATCATCAACACCACCAGATCGAGGTGTCCGTTGTGCTCGGGCACCCGAACAGTGCGGACGCTCTCCGGCCATTTACGCGTATCGTCCTGCGTGCGGGCAAACCAGGTTTCACCGGGTTGCTGCACAATACGGTGCTCGGGCGTCACGCGGTTCTGGCTGTCAATCACGATACGGAGCGGCTGACGCAGGTTTTCCCGCGGATAGAGCGCCTGAGTCTCGGCGTTCAGTTCATCCCAACGGACGGTCATCGCCGGATCGTCGGCAAGCACCGTCTCACTGCTGGTGAGAATAGCATGGCTTTGCGCGCGCAGACGTTGCACATCGCGCCTTGCTTGCGGCGAGGTTATCCACTGACTTTCGCCGTTCGCCATCGCCGTACGGCCATCAAGCGAAGCGCCGAGTTTGAGCTGAATATACGGAAAGCCGGTGCGCATCCGCTTGAGGAAGCCCTTATTCAGCGCTTCGGTCTCCTGCATCATCAGGCCATGGCTGACGTCGATGCCTTCCTGCTGCAAACGATATAAGCCACGTCCGGCGACCTGAGGATTAGGATCCTGCATCGCCGCGACCACCCGGGCAACGCCTGCGTTAATCAGCGCTTCACAGCATGGCGGCGTACGGCCATGATGGCTGCAAGGCTCTAAGGTGACATAGGCCGTGGCGCCGCGCGCCTTCTCCCCGGCCATTCGCAGGGCGTGGACTTCAGCATGCGGTTCGCCCGCACGATAGTGAAAACCTTCACCAACTATTTCGCCATCTTTGACGATCACGCAGCCCACATTGGGATTAGGGTGCGTGGTGAAACGCCCGCGCTGCGCCAGTTTGAGCGCACGCGCCATGTATATCTCATCCTGCATGGGCTTAATCCTGTAGGCGGGCGATCTCTTCGCCAAACTCTTTGATATCTTCGAAACTGCGGTACACAGAGGCGAAGCGGATGTAAGCAACTTTATCGAGCTTTTTGAGTTGCTCCATGACGAGGTTACCGATCATTTTGCTGGGCACCTCGCGCTCACCGGTGCCGCGCAGGTGTGATTTAATGTGATTCAACGCCATTTCGACGTCATCTGCGCTCACTGGCCGTTTTTCCAGTGCTTTAAGCATCCCGCGACGCAGTTTTTCTTCATTAAAAGGCTCACGTACATCATTGCTTTTCACCACGCGGGGCATCACAAGCTCTGCCACCTCAAAGGTGGTGAAACGTTCATTGCAGACCAGACACTGCCGACGGCGGCGTACGGAAGAGCCTTCACCCACAAGACGAGAGTCGATTACTTTGGTATCCACAGCGGAACAGAATGGGCAATGCATACGGTGTCCTGACTATCTGGTTAACTGACTTTCATTTTACCCTGAACTGGGCTGACAACAAAGGAAGAGCGTTTTTGAGACAAAGGATCTATACCAGGGCGCCATTGGCTGTCTACCATTAAAGCGATCCGATAGTTGAAGGAAATAAACGCAATGACAAGACGTTACCTAAGAATTCTGCTGGTGGGAAGTCTCTTCACCCTTAACGCCTGTGCACAGCAAACTGAAGTTCGCGAGATGAAAGAAAGCGTCAGTACGCTGAACACCGCGATGAGCAAACTGAATCAGGAAACCGTGAAGATTACCCAGCAAAACGCGCTCAATGCGAAATCAACAAGCGGCGTGTATCTGTTACCCGGCGCAAATACCCCTGCGCGTTTGAACAGCCAAATCGGGACGCTAAAGATGTCACTGGTGAACCTTGCGCCGAACGCCGGGGGCACGCGTGCAACGTTGCGCATTCAGGGCGAATCAAACGATCCTCTGCCGGCCTTTAGCGGTACCGTTGAGTGGGGCCAGATTCAGGGCACGACCGATTCTTACCAGGAAGTGAACGTACAGCAGCAGCTGATCAACGCCCCGGCCAGCGTGCTTGCCCCCAGTGATGTGGATATCCCGTTACAGTTGAACGGCGTGACACCTGAGCAGTTAGGCTTTGTCCGTATCCACGATATTCAACCCGTCGCGCAGTAATCTTCTTTAGCGGAACGTTTCATTCGTTCCGCTCCTCTTACTTCCCGCAAAGATTGGCAACATAAATGTTTGCCGTTACAATCCCCGCCGTTTAAAGTACGCAAACGTGAACGCAATCGATTACGCGTATGAGAGATATGTGAAACAACACATATTTTTGTGAGCAGGGATTCCTATAATAGGCTCCGCAGAAACACGAAATATTTAGAAACGCAATTCGCGCATTTTTCACTCCCGGAAGGGAATTTCAATCAGTGGCATGATTATGAAAAAAACATTATTAGCAGCCGGTGCAGTTCTGGCCCTCTCTTCGTCTTTCGCTGTCAGCGCAGCCGAAAATACCAAACCAGAATTTGTGTCTGACTGGTGGCATCAGAGCGTCAACGTGGTAGGCAGCTACCACACCCGTTTTGGACCACAAATCCGCAACGATACCTACCTGGAATATGAAGCTTTCGCTAAAAAAGACTGGTTTGATTTCTATGGTTACATGGATGCCCCGGTCTTCTTCGGCGGTAACACCGATGCAAAAGGTATCTGGAACCACGGCTCTCCTCTCTTCATGGAAATCGAGCCTCGCTTCTCTATCGACAAGCTGACGGGCGCAGACCTGAGCTTTGGTCCGTTTAAAGAGTGGTACGTTGCCAACAACTACATCTACGATATGGGCCGCAATAAGTCCGGTCGTCAGAGCACCTGGTATATGGGTCTGGGTACCGACATCGACACGGGCCTGCCAATGAGCCTGTCCCTGAACGTGTACGCCAAATACCAGTGGCAGAACTATGGCGCAGCGAACGAGAACGAATGGGACGGCTACCGTTTCAAAGTGAAATACTTTGTGCCAATCACCCAGCTGTGGGGCGGTAACCTGAGCTACATCGGTTTCACCAACTTTGACTGGGGTTCAGACCTGGGCGACAACGACTTCCGTGACCTGAACGGTAAGAAAGCGCGTACCAACGACTCCATCGCGTCCAGCCACATCCTGGCGCTGAACTACGATCACTGGCACTACTCTGTGGTGGCACGTTACTGGCACAACGGTGGCCAGTGGAACGACGACGCGAGCCTGAACTTCGGCAATGGCGACTTTAGCGTGCGTTCTACCGGCTGGGGTGGTTACCTGGTCGTCGGTTACAACTTCTAATCTGTGCGGGATTGTGCGGGCTGATGCCCTCACCCTGACCCTCTCCCACAGGGAGAGGGAACAAACACTAAAAACGGCAACACACGTTGCCGTTTTGCTTTTACCTCGCCGCCCGGCTTTTTACTGCTTAACCTTGCGCAGAAAATCCGCCAGCGATCTGTCCGTACTCTCGCTAAATCGCCTCTCCGTCATCACAATATTGAGACACCGGTCGAGCCGGAAACAGCGGTAGTCATCACGCCGTTCACACCATGCGGCCAGCAGCCAGTGTTCTCCCCAGAAGAACAGCCCCAGCGGCTGAATGTCGCGCCATGTCAGATGCCCGGCTTCATCACGATAATGCAGCGCCAGAACGCACTGGGCAGAAATAGCCTGATGAATAACATCGAAATCGCTGCGCGAATACGGCTGAAGCGCAATATCCGGTGCATATATCCGCGTCTGCTCCGCCTTGCGTCGGCTCTCCTCGGGCAGGATCGCCAGCACCTTTTCCTGCGCCGACTCAAGCTCACGCGAGAGCGAGTCGCCTCCCCAGGTTTTAAGCAGACGGATAGCGACCATGAGCGCTTCAGATTCTTTGTTCGTGAGCATCAGCGGCGGTAAGTCGAAACCCGCCATCAGCCGGTATCCGCTTCCCGCCTCCCCTTCCACCGGGACGCCGGAAAGCGACAGGTCGCGGATATCGCGGTATACGGTCCGTTCCGACACGCTCAATCTGTCCGCCAGATGCGCTGCCGTTGTCAGACGCCTGCCCCGCAGGATCTGCACAATCTGAAACAAACGGTCAGCGCGTCGGGTCATATCGTATTGAGCTCTCAGGCAGGTTGATGGAGGCCGACGCGGTTACCTTCGCTGTCGGTGAACAAGGCTATAGTGCCGATGCCTCGCGGCAATTCCAGCGGGCCAAACACGCACTCGCCGCCCGCAGAGGACACGCGTTCGAGCGTCGCCGTCAGGTTGTCCGTATGCAGATAAATAATAGCCCCCTGCACGGACGGTGTAATGCCCTCAAATTTTGCCAGCGCGCCGCCGGTGGCCGGATCGTCATGCGGGAATATGGCTAACTCAGCCACATCCATCTTCTCTCGTCTCAGCTGTACCTGCATCACAGGCTCATAAAATGTGATAGCGCGATCCATATCGGCCACGGGAATTTCAAACCAGTTAATGACGCTTTTCATAGAGACTCCTGACTGTTGTTTGGGTTCAGAAGGAGTCTACGACAGGGCTCCTGACACCATACTGTCAGGAGTGTTTGCCAGGAGCAGATAAAAAAAATCCCGGTCAACAGACCGGGATTTCGGGAGCGAACGCGACGTCGCCTTACGGAAGAATTGACGGCTGGTCCGCCCCTTCCTTCTCGACCTTCTGCTGGATCAGATGCTCGCGCTTCATGCCGAGTTTCAGTGCCAGTGCGGAAGCGACGTAGATAGACGAAGCCGTACCGATGGAGACGCCGATCAGCATGGTCAGCGAGAAGCCTTCCAGTACCGGGCCACCGAAGAGGAACAGCATCAGGATCACCATCAAGGTGGTTCCGGATGTGATCAACGTACGATGCAGCGTCTGGGTCAACGACACGTTAAAGATTTCGTACGGCGTGCCGCGACGGATCTTACGGAAGTTTTCACGAATACGGTCAGATACCACGATACTGTCGTTCAGTGAGTAACCGATAACGGACATCAGGGATGCCACGATTGTCAGGTCAATCTCAATGTGGAACAGAGACAGTATGCCCATGGTGATCACCACGTCGTGCGCCAGAGCGATAACAACCCCCGCCGCCAGACGCCACTCAAAGCGGAAACCGACGTAAACCAGAATGGAGATCAGCGCCACCAGCAGCGCCATCGCACCATTTTGCGCCAGGTCAGCACCAACGCTTGGCCCGACGAACTCGATACGCTTAACCGCCGCATTCTGGCTGGTTGTTTCGTTAATCACGTTAACAACTTTGCTGCCCAGCTCCTGGCTGCCATTGGCATCGTGCACCGGCGGCATACGTACCATGATGTCCCGGCTGCTGCCGAAGTTCTGCAGCAGCGGCTCTTCAAAGCCCGCTTTCTGCAGAGACTGGCGCATCTGGTCCATATCGACCGGTTTTTCCAGGGAGATCTCAATTACCGTACCACCGGTGAAATCAAGTCCCCAGTTAAAGCCTTTCACGCCCATGACGATAAGGGAGAGGATCAGCAGTAAACCTGAAATGCCGAAAGCCCAGTAGTCCCAGCGCATAAAGTCCCAGACTTTACGGCCGTGGTTCAATTGTTCAACAGTATATTCCTGTGCCACAACGCACTCCTCAGATAGACAGCTTTTTGACGCGCTTGCCGCCGTACAGCAGGTTCACGATGGCACGGGTGCCGATAATAGCAGTAAACATCGACGTTGCCACACCGATACCGGTGGTGATAGCAAAGCCTTTAATCGCGCCAGTACCCACTGCATACAGGATTAGTACCTTAATCAGTGTTGTAATGTTCGCATCGAAGATGGAGCTGAAAGCGCCTTTATAGCCTTCATCGATCGCCTGTTGTACGGAGCGACCGTTGCTCAGTTCTTCTTTAATACGTTCATTTATCAGTACGTTGGCATCGACCGCCACCGCAAGGGTCAGCACGATACCCGCGATACCCGGCATCGTCAGCGTTGCGCCAGGCAGCAGGGACATAATGCCGATAATCATCACCAGGTTTGCAAGCAGCGCAGTGGTCGCAATCATGCCAAACTTCTTATAGAAGAACAGCATGAACAGGATAGAGACCGCCAGACCTGCCAGACATGCTTCCAGACCCTGCGTGATGTTTTGCATCCCCAGCGTTGGACCAATGGTACGCTCTTCAACAATCTGAATTGGCGCGATCAACGTACCCGCGCGCAGCAGCAGTGAAAGCTGACGTGCTTCATTCGGGTTGCTGATACCGGTGATACGGAAGCTGTTGCCCAGGCGAGACTGGATATTGGCGATGTTAATCACCTCTTCCTCTTTCACCAGAACCGAACGACCGTTGGCATCTTTCTTACCGCTGTCTTTGTACTCCACGAACAGGGTCGCCATCGGTTTGCCGATGTTGTCCTTGGTGAAGTTAGACATGATGTTACCACCCGCGCTATCCAGCGAAATGTTCACCTGCGGCTGGTTGTATTCATCCTGGTTAGAGGTTGAATCGGTAATATGGTCGCCGGTCAGAATCACACGTTTGTACAGCACAACCGGCTGGCCTTCACGGGTCTGTTTCACTTCTGAATCGCCCGGAACACGCCCTGAAGCGGCTGCCGACTGATCAACGTTGGTATTCACCAGACGGAATTCCAGCGTTGCCGTTGCGCCCAGAATTTCTTTAGCGCGCGCGGTATCCTGGATACCCGGTAATTCAACAACGATACGGTCAGCACCCTGACGCTGCACCAGAGGCTCAGCAACACCTAACTGGTTCACACGGTTACGCAGAATGTTAATGTTCTGCTGCACCGCGTATTCACGCGCTTCGCTCAGACGCGTATCGGTCATCACGGCGCGCAGCTGGTTGCTGCCCTGGCGTGAAAGCACCATATCGCGGTGGCGTGCAGTCAGGTAATCAATCGCCTGGTCACGTGCCGTACCGTCACGGAAGGTAATGCTTAATCCGTAGTTATCTTCCTTACGCACGGTGGTGTAAGGAATGCCTTTTTCGCGCAGGTCGCTACGCAGGCTGTCGATATTCTGTTCCTGCAGTTTACCGAGCGCGGTATCCATATCCACTTCCATCAGGAAGTGCACACCGCCACGCAGATCGAGACCGAGTTTCATCGGCTCTGCGTTAATCGCGGCTAACCAACGCGGGGTAGCAGGAGCAAGGTTCAACGCCACGACATATTTGTCACCCAGCACGCTCAGCAGCGCTTCACGGGCGCGCAGCTGCGTGTCGGTGGTGTCGAAGCGAGCAAGAATTGCGCCCTCTTCCAGTGCCACAGACTTAGCGGTAATTTTTTCTTCTTGTAACGTTTTCTGGACCTGGATCAGCGTTTGCTCACTGGCGGCGACACCGCGCGCGCCAGTGATTTGAACGGCCGGATCCTCACCATACAGGTTGGGAAGCGCGTACAGCAGGCCGACGATAAGCACGACGACCAGCATGATGTACTTCCACAAAGGATAACGGTTTAACACGGCAGTTCCCTTTGGGAAAAGTTGGGATTACAGCGCCTTCATGGTGCCTTTAGGCAGAACGGCAGCTACGAAGTCACGTTTGATAACCACTTCAGTGGTATCGTTCAGCGCGATAGAGATATAGCCAGTTTCAGCCACTTTCGTCACGCGACCCACCAGACCGCCATTGGTCAGGACTTCATCGCCTTTCGCAATGGAGTTCATCAGGTTTTTGTGCTCTTTGGTACGCTTCTGCTGTGGGCGCAGGATCATGAAATAGAAGATCAGACCAAACACCACCAGCATCAGAATCAGAGACATCGGGCTGCCCTGAGATGGCGCGCCGGTTGCTGCTACCGCATCAGAAATAAAAAAGCTCATTCAAATTCCCTCATTATTAAAATTAGTCAACGTTCAAAGGTGGTACATCACGACCCTGACGCTGGTAAAAATCGGTCACGAAGCTCTCTAATTTACCCTCTTCAATAGCCTTACGTAAACCAGCCATTAAGCGCTGATAATAACGAAGATTATGAATGGTATTGAGACGCGCCCCTAAAATCTCATTGCAGCGATCGAGATGATAAAGGTATGCGCGAGAATAATGACGACAGGTATAGCAATCACACTCGGCATCGAGCGTGCTGGTGTCGTTTTTATGCTTCGCGTTACGGATTTTCACCACACCGTCGGTCACGAACAGATGGCCGTTACGTGCGTTACGGGTAGGCATGACGCAGTCAAACATATCAATACCGCGACGTACGCCTTCTACCAGATCTTCTGGTTTGCCCACGCCCATCAGGTACCGTGGCTTATCCGCAGGGATTTGCGGGCAGACGTGCTCCAGAATACGGTGCATGTCTTCCTTAGGCTCACCTACAGCCAAACCGCCGACAGCGTAGCCATCAAAACCTATCTCTACCAGACCTTTAACGGAGATATCACGTAAATCTTCGTAAACGCTGCCCTGAATAATGCCGAACAGCGCATTTTTATTCTCAAGGGAGTCAAAACGGTCGCGGCTGCGCTTTGCCCAGCGCAGGGACATCTCCATGGAGCGTTTCGCGTAATCCCAGTCAGCCGGGTATGGCGTACATTCGTCGAAGATCATTACGATGTCGGAACCGAGATCGTACTGAATCTCCATCGATTTTTCAGGATCGAGGAAGATCGGATCGCCGTTGATAGGGTTGCGGAAATGAACGCCTTTTTCGGTGATTTTACGAATATCACCCAGGCTAAAGACCTGGAAACCGCCGGAGTCGGTCAGGATTGGGCCTTTCCACTGCATGAAATCATGCAGATCGCCGTGCAGTTTCATCACTTCCTGACCCGGACGCAGCCACAGGTGGAAGGTGTTACCGAGGATAATTTGTGCGCCAGTGGCTTCGACTTCTTCCGGCGTCATCCCTTTTACGGTGCCGTAAGTGCCCACAGGCATAAACGCGGGGGTTTCGACCACGCCGCGATCAAACACCAGGCGGCCGCGGCGCGCGCGTCCATCGGTGGTATCGAGTTCAAATTTCATTTTTATTCCTCTGTGCCAGAAAAACAGTCCAACACATTATTCTGGTGCCGCGGACTTATTCCCCGACACGCTCATTCAAAGCCTGCGGATTGTACGTGATAAACATCGCGTCCCCGTAGCTAAAAAAGCGATATTTTTGTTCTACCGCAGACTTGTAAGCCGCCATGGTGTGCTGATAACCCGCAAACGCGGACACCAGCATAATCAATGTCGATTCAGGCAGATGGAAGTTGGTCACCAGCGCATCGATCACTTTGTACTGATAACCTGGGTAGATAAAGATCTGCGTATCGCCAAAGAATGGCTCGATAAGATCGGATGTTGCCGCCTGCGCGGCGCTCTCCAGCGAGCGTACCGAGGTGGTACCCACGGCGATAACGCGGCTGCCGCGGGCTTTCGCCGCCAGTACCGCGTCTACAACGTCCTGCGGCACTTCGGCATATTCGGAGTGCATGATGTGGTCTTCAATGCTGTCGACGCGAACGGGCTGGAAGGTCCCTGCCCCAACGTGCAGCGTCACAAAGGCCATCTCAACGCCTTTCTCACGCAAGGCCGCCAGCAGGGGATCGTCAAAATGCAGGCCCGCCGTGGGGGCCGCAACCGCGCCCGGCTTCTGGCTGTAAACGGTCTGATAAAGTTCGCGGTCGGCATCTTCATCCGGGCGATCGATATACGGCGGCAGAGGCATATGGCCAATGGCGTTCAGGATATCAAGCACGGTGCGCTCGTCGTTGAACGCCACTTCAAACAGCGCATCGTGACGGGCGGTCATGGTCGCCTTAATGCTTTCGTCATCGCCCAGCAGCAGCTCTGCGCCCGGCTTCGGCGCTTTCGAGGCGCGAATGTGTGCCAGAATACGTTTATCATCAAGCATACGTTCGACAAGGACTTCAATCTTACCGCCGCTGGCTTTACGGCCAAACAGACGTGCCGGGATCACGCGGGTATTATTAAAGACCAGCAGATCGCCAGGGTTGAGCTTGTCGAGCAAATCGGTGAAAGTACCGTGCGTCAGCGCGCCCGTCGGCCCGTCCAGTGACAGTAAACGACAGCTACTGCGCTCCGGCATGGGATAGTGGGCAATCAGGGATTCAGGTAATTCAAAGGAGAAATCGGCGACGCGCATGACTTATACTCGTGACTTAAAAACAGGCGGCTTAGTCTAGTGCTCACACCACTTTGCTGCAACAACTAGCCGACGTCGGATATCAAAACGCATGAATTTTCTCGCTCACCTGCACCTTGCCCATCTCGCGGAAAGCTCTCTGTCGGGTAACCTGCTCGCTGATTTTGTGCGCGGCAACCCGGCAGAGGAGTACGCCGCCGAGGTGGTAGAAGGGATCTTTATGCATCGTCGTATCGATGTCTTAACCGATAATTTGCCCGAAGTGAAAGAGGCCAAAGCGTGGTTTCGGCCCGAGACGCGGCGCGTCGCGCCCATTACGCTCGACGTCATGTGGGATCACTTTTTGTCGCGCCACTGGGCGCAGCTTTCGCCCGATATGCCCTTGCCGGACTTCGTGCGTTATGCACAAGCGCAAGTTGCCACCATCCTTCCGGACTCGCCGCCGCGTTTTGTGAATCTTAACGACTATCTGTGGTCAGAACGGTGGCTGGAGCGCTATCGCGAGATGGCTTTTATCCAGAATGTGCTTAACGGCATGGCGAGCCGACGGCCCCGCCTGGACGCGCTGCGCGACTCCTGGCAAGACCTCGATACGCACTACGATGCGCTGGAGAGCCGTTTCTGGCAGTTTTATCCGCGCATGATGGCACAGGCGAAAAGTAAACAGCTTTAATCGCGCTGCGATTGATAGGTAAAAGCTGGCTGAACGATTGTTCGCGCCTCTTTGTGTTAAGGACGAACACTCTCTATACTGGCCCGCGTTGCGTTCCAAATAACCTTAGTCACTACAGGAGAATCACATGGTTCTGGTCACTCGTCCGGCTCCGGATTTTACAGCTGCAGCAGTTCTGGGCAACGGTGAAATCGTTGAAAACTTCAACTTCAAACAGCACACCAACGGTAAAGCTACCGTTCTGTTCTTCTGGCCAATGGACTTCACCTTCGTTTGCCCTTCAGAACTGATCGCGTTCGACAAACGTTACGAAGAATTCCAGAAACGTGGCGTGGAAGTGGTTGGCGTCTCTTTCGACTCTGAATTTGTCCACAACGCATGGCGTAACACCCCTGTCGACAAAGGCGGCATCGGTGCAGTGAAATACGCGATGGTTGCGGACATCAAACGCGAAATCCAGCAGGCTTACGGTATCGAACATCCGGACGCTGGCGTTGCGCTGCGCGGTTCTTTCCTGATCGACGCGAACGGCATCGTGCGTCACCAGGTGGTGAACGATCTGCCGCTGGGCCGTAACATCGACGAAATGCTGCGCATGGTTGACGCGCTGCAGTTCCACGAAGAGCACGGCGAAGTGTGCCCGGCTCAGTGGGAAAAAGGCAAAGAAGGCATGAACGCGTCTCCGGACGGCGTTGCTAAGTACCTGTCTGAAAACGTGACCAACCTGTAACAGGTCTGGATAACACAAGGCCCGCTGATGCGGGCCTTTTTGTTTTTGTGCCTGTTCCACGCAGATTAAAACGCGAAGCATGAACACCCGAGCACGCCCCAGAACGCTCCATCATCCGACACCGGGATCCCCGCATGGCGCGCAATGCCGTGCTGATGACCATGGACGCCACAGCTGCCAATACACTGGTGCATTTGCACCACTGCACCTGCGTTAGCCGCAACCGGCGGTGCAGAACGATAATGGCCAGGCACTTTCACCACCGGTGACCACTCTGGCAATACCGGGATCGGCGGCGGTGAGAACGGGCTAAAATAGCCAGCCGCGTAAACCACTTTGCCATCGACCACCGTCAGCACAGATTCAATCCCTTTTATCTCGTCTTCCGCCACGCTGAAATAGTCTTTTGACAGTACCACCAGATCGGCCAACTGCCCGGCCACAATGCGCCCTTTCTTGCCCTGCTCGCTGGAGAACCAGGCGCTGCCCGCCGTCCAGAGTTCCAGCGCCACGTCGCGCGGCAGACGATTGCTGTCGTCATACATCGCCATCCCGCCCACGGTCCGTCCCGAAACCAGCCAGTAGAGCGCCGTCCACGGGTTGTAACTCGCCACGCGGGTCGCATCGGTACCTAATCCCACCGGCACCTCCAGTTCCAGCATTTTCGCGACAGGAGGGGTATGTTTCACCGCATCTTTGCCATAACGATCGACGAAATATTCGCCCTGGAACGCCATGCGGTGCTGAACCGCGATTCCCCCGCCCAATGCTTTCACGCGTTCGATATTGCGTTCGGTAATGGTTTCGGCGTGATCGAAGAACCAGTGCAGACCGTTGAACGGAATGTCGCGATTGACCTTCTCGAAAACGTCCAGCATCCGGCTAATGGATTCGTCGTAAGTGGCGTGCAGGCGGAACGGCCAGCGATTCTTCACCAGATGACGCACCACGCGCTCCAGCTCATCCTCCATGCCTTCCGGCAGATCGGGACGCGGCTGCAGGAAATCTTCGAAATCCGCCGCCGAGAAGACCAGCATCTCCCCTGCCCCATTTGCGCGGTAGAAATCCGTCCCCTGCCCCGGCTTAAGCATATCGGTCCAGCGCTCGAAATCCTCCAGCTCCTGCTTAGGGCGCTGGGTAAAGAGGTTGTAGGCGATGCGGATCGTCATCTGCTCTTTAGCATGCAGCTCTTCGATAATTTCGTAATCTTCCGGGTAGTTCTGGAAACCCCCGCCCGCATCAATGGCGCTGGTCAGCCCAAGACGATTAAGCTCGCGCATAAACTGACGGGTGGAGTTCACCTGCTGCTCCAGCGGCAGTTTCGGTCCTTTTGCCAGAGTGGAATAGAGGATCATGGCATTGGGTTTCGCCACCAGCATCCCGGTCGGGTTGCCGTTGTTATCCCGCACGATCTCGCCCCCCGGCGGGTTTGGCGTCTCTTTGGTGTAGCCCACGGCCTTCAGGGCTGCGCGGTTAAGCAGCGCGCGATCGTACAGATGCAGGACAAATACCGGGGTGTCCGGTGCCGCCTCGTTTAACTCCTCAATCGTCGGCATACGGCGCTCGGCAAACTGGAATTCACTCCAGCCCCCGACGACGCGAACCCACTGCGGCGTTGGGGTGCGATCGGCCTGGTCTTTCAGCATACGCAGCGCATCGGCAAGCGAAGGAACCCCTTCCCAGCGCAGCTCCAGGTTGTAGTTCAGGCCGCCGCGAATCAAATGAAGGTGTGAATCGTTAAGACCAGGAATCACCGTACTTCCTTTGAGATCGACTATTTGCGTGCCTTCGGTCGCATAGCTCATGATGCGATCGTGCGTCCCGGTCGCGAGAATTTTGCCATCCGCGATCGCTACCGCTTCAGTTTGCGGGTTTTCACGATCGAGCGTATGGATCTTACCTTTGGTTAAGATCAGTGTGGCAGTGTGAGACATAACGTAACTCCTTGAAGCCCGATCAGGCTTTTTTCAGCCATCCGGCAAACAGTCGTGTCACGATGGGCATCCATAACCAGACCACCAGCGCGACCACACAGGCATCGTTAATAAAATGCAGTAACAGGGTTCCTTTCAGCCCGGGCAACAACAGGCCGGTCACCAGCGGCACTATGTTGGTGCTGGGGAAGATCACCAGCAGGGTCAGCAGGAACTGTTTCCACGATTTAGGCTTGCGCACATGCGGTTCAGGTGGCGTAAACCAGAAGGCCGCATCGGTCCGGACCTCGGTTTTGTCCCCTTCTGCCAGTAAGGGCTCAATCTCTTTGACCAGCTGGTTGCGGGTATCGGACTGCGTCCAGGCGTACAGATGGTCCAGCGAATCGAACCGGATAATTACCGTCCACAGATCTTGCCCTGCAGAAGGGCGAATGACGTTTGCGCCCAGATGACCGGGAAAGTCAGCAGCGACGGGCATAATTTTGCCCAGCCACTGCTCATATCGCTCTGCCTGCCCGGCCAGCAGCGTATGGGTGATCACCAGCGTGACATGTGAATGTTGCGGCATAACAGTTTCCCAAACGTGATTGGGCGGGACGTCCCGCCCGAAACAATTTATGCCTTGCGCTCAGGTGCGCCATGGACCAGCGTGTAGGCGTAATCGACGCCCATACCATAGGCTCCGCTGTGCTCGCGAACCAGATCCATGACCGGATCGTAGGTCTCTTTACGTGACCAGTCGCGCTGGTATTCAAGAAGGACCTGCTGCCAGGTCACCGGAACGGCCCCCGCCTGCACCATACGATCGATCGCGCGTTCGTGGGCATCAACCGACGTGCCGCCAGAGGTATCGGTCACTACATACACTTCAAAGCCTTCATCCAGCGCCATCAACGCCGGGAAGGTGAGGCAAACTTCCGTCCACAGGGCAGAGATAATGAGTTTCTTGCGGCCCGTCGCTTTAACTGCCGCAACAAACGCCTCATCTTCCCAGGAGTTCATCGAGGTACGTTCAATGGGTTTTACATCAGGGTGGACGGCCAGTAATTCCGGCCAGATATAGCCACTAAAACTTTTTGTCTCTACGGATGTGTAGATAACAGGTACATCAAAAATTTTGCCTGCTTTCGCCAGCGCAACCGTATTATTCTTCAATAACTGGCGGTCAATATTGGCCACGCCGAATGACATTTGCGGCTGGTGATCGATAAAAATCAACGTGGAGTTAGACGGATCAATCAATTCACGAATAGACATAAATGCACCTTTAATCAACAGGTTAAAATAATTTTCATTGTGTGCTATATGAGAAAGGGCCCTGACTGATAAAGCAATTTGAGTATAGCGAGAATGGCGTGAGGAGATAGTTAAGATATTTGTCTGCTCTGTTGAATTAAACCGAACGACTTTGAAAATAATAGTGCAACGGGTCATCCCTGACCCGTTGAAGAGAAGAATTATTGACCGAACCAGATGGATGCAGAAAGAGCGGGTAAAGAGAGTATTCCGTCCTGTATGTCGCCTTTGCCCTCTTTTAACTGCCAGCGTTCGACGTTAAGCAGCGGGGAGTCATCCAGCACCACTTCGCACGCCTCGCCACGGTTGATGGCCACCAGCACCCGCTGCTGATTATACACTCTGGCAAACACCACCACGTTGTCATGGGCGTACATTACCTGACAACCGCCGTAGCGCAGCGCCTGGTTTTGTTTACGCAGCGTCGCCAGGCGCTGATACAGACTCAGCAAGACCTTGTCCTGGCGCTCATCTTCCCAGGGGAAGGTTTTGCGGCAGAACGGGTCGTTGTTACCGTCAAGGCCGACTTCATCCCCGTAGTAAATGCACGGCACGCCGGGCCAGGTAAAGAGCCAGGTCACCGCCAGCGGCAAGCGGGCGACATCTTTGCCTAATAACGACTTGAAGCGCGCCGTATCATGGCTGTCGAGCTGATTAAACATTCTCAGCTGTTGTTGATGCGACAGGCCGGCGCGGTAGTTCTCCATCCACGCCATGCAGGTTTGCGCATCAATCAGCTGCGGATCGTAGGAGATATCGGTATTGGCCAGAAATCCCCAGAGCGGGAACGTGAAGCCGCGATAGTTCATCGATGCATCTTCCGCATCGGCCTGCAGCCATTGTCGCGCATCACCAAAGTGCTCGCCAAAGACAAAGGCGTCCGGCCGCGCGGCTTTCGCCGAACGCGTAATACCCGCCACGTGCTGCAGGTTGTTACGCGCCCCGCCCGCTTCACCGAGCATATGCACCACGTCCAGCCGCCAGCCGTCCATGTTCCACGGCGGATTCAGCCAGTGGCGCACGATACTGTCTTCACCCCCGTAGATTTCCTCCACCAGCGAAGGCGACTGAAAATCGAGTTTTGGCAGACTGGCGTAGCCTAACCAGTCCAGCGCCTGACCGTCGTCGTTAAAGCTGTACCAGTCCCGTTGCGTGGATTCAGGATTATGGCAGGCCCCGCCCATCCACTGATTATGGCGGTCAAACCAGGCGTGGGAATCGCCGCTATGGTTGAACACACCGTCCAGAATCAGCCGCATACCGGCCTTTTTCGTCTTCTCACGCAGACGCAACAGCGCCTCGTCACCGCCAAACTGGGGGTCAACGTGGCGATAATCTTCGGTGTCGTACTTATGCACGCTCGGCGCTTTGAATATCGGGTTCAGATACAGCGCCGTCACGCCCAGCGCTTTTAACCAGGGTAATTTCTCACTGATGCCGTCCAGATCGCCGCCGTAGAAGGTTGATCCTCCGGCCTGAGCGGTCACCGGCTCGTGCCACTCCTTGCGAAGGATGTCGTGCCCTGCTGCATGGTGGTAATAGACCCGATCCTGCTCAGCCGACCGCGACGCGCTGCGGGCAAAACGATCCGGGAATATTTGATAGAAGACCTGATCGTTGACCCACTGCGGGCCGTTGTCCGGAAAATCGACGGCAAACTGTTCCAGCCGTGCCGGTGGAAAACGACTCAAACCCTGAGGGGTGAACCAGAGCTGGCGGTTATTCCATAACAGCTTGAAGCTGTAGCGACGGCGGGGCTGCCCGCTGTTCAAATCAATCGTTGCCCGCCACACCGTGACGCCAGGCTGTGGCTGGCTCCGCTGTTTATGCATCTTCAGCGTGGTTTCTTCGTTATCCACTTCCGCCCGCAGCGTGAGGCGTTCGGGTGGATTTTCCCCGGTGAGCCACAGCGAAATGACAAGTTTATCTTTGTTTTGCTTAACAAATGGGGCAACCGGTAGGTGCCAGGCGTTCAACATCACGAATCCCCTTTGATGAATTTGAGGCCACCTTGCCACAGCGTAGTGGAGGATCACTCATCATGAAAAGGTTTATTGGGGGAGGAGGACGGGGGAGGAGCAAGCAGGCCCTCTCACGATACGGAGAGGGCCTGTTATTTTACTGCATTTGTGCCAGCTGACGCTCGCGACGGCGCTTAAACGCCCAGCCAATCAGAAGCAAAATGATCCAGGCAAAACCGACGTAGAGCGAAATTCGGGTATCCGGATGATAACCAATCAGGCCGATGATGAAGACCAGGAACAGCAGTCCGACAACGGTCGTCGCCACCCCGCCCGGCACTTTAAACTTCAGCGCTTTCACCTCTTCCGGCGGCAGACGGCGACGGAAACCAATCTGGGAGAGCAGGATCATGATCCACACCCATACCGTTGCAAAGGTCGCCAGCGAGGCAATCACCAGGAAGACGTTTTCCGGCATGATGTAGTTGAGGTAGACCGAGAACAGCAAGGCAACCGTCATCACCATCACCGTCACCCACGGCGTGCCGCGACGCGAGGTTTTGGCGAAGATTTTGGGTGCGTTCCCCTGCTCCGCCATACCGTGCAGCATACGGCCCACGCCGAAGACATCGCTGTTGATCGCGGAGAAGGAGGCCGTCAGCACCACAAAGTTGAGAATGCTCGCCGCAAAGGCGATGCCCATATGCTGGAAGGTCAGAACAAACGGACTGCCGTTGGTGCCCACCTGGTTCCAGGGATAGATGGACATGATCACAAACAGTGTGCCCACGTAAAACACCAGAATACGCATCGGCACGGAGTTAATGGCGCGAGGAATGGATTTTTCCGGGTCTTTCGCTTCGCCAGCGGTGATGCCGATAATTTCAATCCCGCCGTAGGCGAACATCACCATCTGCAAAGACATCACCATGCCGAGCCAGCCGTGGCTGAAGAAGCCGCCGTTTGTCCACAGGTTATGGATGCCGGTCGGTTGCCCGCCGTTGCCAATGCCCCAGATAATGATGCCAAAGCCTGCCGCAATCATAATGATGATGGTGGCGACCTTAAAGAATGAGAACCAGAATTCCAGCTCCCCAAAGACCTTCACGCTCATCAAATTCACGGCGCAAATAATGAGCACCACGCTCAGCACCCATATCCAGTGCGGCACCAGCGGGAACCAGACGCCCATGTAGATACCGAATGCCGTGACATCGGCAATGGCAACAATGAGAATTTCGAAGCAGTAGGTCCAGCCGGTGATATAGCCTGCGAGCGGGCCTAAGTTTTCCTGGGCATAGCGGGAGAAGGAGCTGGCAGAAGGGTTATGTACGGACATTTCCCCCAGCGCACGCATTATGATGTAGGCCGCCGCGCCGCCGATGATATAGGCCAGAAGAACGCTTGGCCCTGCCATTTTAATCGCATCAGCCGAGCCGTAAAAAAGCCCGGTACCGATAGCGGAGCCGAGCGCCATAAAGCGAATGTGGCGCGTGCTCAGTCCACGTTTTAGTTTGTTAGTGCTTTCCATTTACGTCTTGCCATTCAACTCAAAAAAAACAAAAAACCACGGGGCCTTAAGCCCCGTGGTTAAACAATTTTGTCGTTGATTAATGCGCGCTGGACGTAACCTGACGCCCTGCTGCACGGTCCCAGATAATTGCCAGAACCAGCGCTACAACGGTTGGCATCAACCAGGCCAGCCCTTGCTCGGACAGCGGCAAACGCTGTGTCCAGGCGGGGAGGATGCCACCAAATGCCGACGCTTTAATCCCGTCAAGGATACCAAAAAGCAGGCTGATAAACATCGCCGGAGCAATAATTCGCGACGAATTATTCCACCACGGACGGGTAAAGCTCAGCACCACCAGCACAATACACGGCGGATAGATGGCCGTCAGCACCGGAATGGAGATCTGAATCAGGTGGCTCAGACCCAGGTTCGACACCGCCATGGAGAAGCCGCCGAGGATAAAGACCAGCGAGCGGTAAGAGAGCGGAAGATATTGAGCAAAGAACTCCGCACAGGCACAGGTCAGGCCAACAGCCGTGACCAGACACGCCAGGAAAATCAGCACCGCCAGCAACATACTGCCCGCACCACCGAAGGTGTGCTGAACGTATGCATGCAGGATAGCCGCACCGTTGGCATTCTGATCGACCAGGGTCGCACTGTCGGAGCCCAGACGGAACAGCGCCAGATAGAGCAGCGTCAGGCCGACACCCGCCATCAAACCTGCCCAGATGGTGTAGCGCGTCAGCAGACGGGCTTCCGTCACGCCACGAGAGCGAGCCGCGTTAACAATCACGATACCGAAGACCATCGCACCCAGCGTATCCATCGTCAGATAGCCGTTCACAAAGCCGTTCGAAAACGCCGCATTTTTATAAGCGTCCATCGCGTCACTGATAGGGCCGGCTGGCCAGACAATGGCGGCAACGGCCAGAACCACCAGCGCCACGATTTTCATCGGCGCCAGGAAGTTGCCGACGGTATCCAGCAGTTTGCCCGGATAGAGAGAGACCAGGATAACAATCGCGAAGTAAACCAGGCTGTAGATAAACAGCGGCATCGCACCGTCACCGGTCAGCGGGGCAATCCCCACTTCAAAAGAGACGGTTGCGGTACGCGGCGTGGCAAACAGCGGACCGACGGCGAGATAGCAGACGGTCGCCAGCAGCACGCCCGCGACTTTACCAATCGGCGTGCTCAGGCTGTCCACACCACCACCGACTTTCGCCAGCGCAATAACGGTCAGAACCGGCAGGCCCACCGCGGTGATCAGGAAGCCAAATGCGGCTGTCCAGACGTGTTCACCCGCCTGCAAACCAACCATTGGCGGAAAAATGATGTTACCTGCGCCAACGAACAACGCAAAAGTCATAAAGCCCAGTGCGATGATGTCACGCGATTTTAAATGATGGGTCATAGAACCTTACTGCCTGTGGATGTGGTGTTGAAAACGTTGAAATTTTCGCCATCCCAAACGGGACAATAGAGCGGAAAATTTACTCAATTTCAGCGGGATATGCTCCCCAGCTGACGTGGCGAAGAATAGTTTTTCGATTTACCACGCAAATACAGTCGGTCTGACAGTATATGGGGGGCAATTTAAACGCTTATAACGTTTAAAGGCAAGGTGGGATCGTAAAACCAGAACAATATGCCAGCATGAAAAACACGACCAGCACAAACCGCTAAGTATAAGAAAAACCCATGGCTAATCATGCGAACAAAAATGCAGCAACCGTATAATATTCACTCGCGTTTCGCTTGACTGCAAAGCAAACAGGCCAGCTTACGCTGGCCTGTGTAACGTCACGCTGACAAGGCGGCTGTCAGGCGCTTTTTTTGGCAATTAAACGTTCCGGGATAACGAAGCTGAAACGGGTTCCCTGGCCCGGAGCGCTCTGAATATCGAGCCGGCTTTCATGATGCTGAACGGCGTGCTTCACAATGGCCAGCCCCAGCCCGCTTCCGCCCGTCTGACGCGATCGCGCTTTATCCACCCGGTAGAAGCGCTCGGTCAGGCGGGGAATGTGCTCGGCAGCAATGCCCGGGCCGTTATCCTCCACGCTGAACTCCGCCCCGGTTGGAGTGCGCTGCCAGCGCACACGAACATGGGTGCCTTCCGGGGTATGATTCACCGCGTTATACACCAGGTTCGACATCGCGCTGCGTAGCTGGTCTTCACTGCCCAGGACTTTCAGGGCGTTATCCACCTCAAAGGCCAGCGTATGCTTTTGGTGGCTCAGCGTTTGCGCTTCACGCTCGACGACCCGCAGCATCATCGGCACGTCAATGGTCTCGTTGAGCGCCAGGGTCGGCGCCGCTTCAATTTTTGACAGCGTCAGAAGCTGCTTTACCAGCCCTTCCATGCGATGCGTTTGCTCCCGCATGGTATGGAGCGCTTTCTCACGGGGAGCTCCTTCCAGCGTTTGCTCCTGCATCATCTCCAGATACCCCTGCAGCACCGTCAGCGGTGTGCGAAGTTCATGGCTGACGTTGGCAAAGAAGTTGCGGCGTGCGCCTTCGAGCTGGTGCATCTGGGTGACGTCGCGCGCCACCATTAACCACTGCTGATCGCTGTAAGGCATAACGCGGATCTCCAGATGACGACCGTTGTTCAGCACCAGGTTATGCGGGCGGGTAAAGTCACGTTTTTTCAGGTAGTGGGTGAATTCAGGATAGCGAAGGAGGTTAAGAATGTTTTGCCCGTTGTCATCGGGCCAGCGTAATCCCAGCAGCTGTTGCGCCAGTCCGTTACACCAGAAGATGGTGCCTTCTTCGGTGGTGAGGATCACCGCGTCGGGCAGCGACTCCGCCCCACTTCGAAAGCGTTTAATCAGGCTACCCAGTTCGCGGCGGCGCTTTTTATTGCGCATCTGCATCTGGTGCAGGCCGTAGAGCAGGGGTTCCCAGCTGCCGCTGCCCGGTGGCGGCGTCATGCTGCGATCAACCCATAACCACCAGGAAAGACGGAGTAAATTCCAGAAATGCCAAACGAGTAGCCCGGTCACTGCCGCCAGTAAAAACCAGGGAAGATAGCCAAAAATAGCCCCCAAAATGAGGGCCGGAAGACAACATAAAATCAGTTCAAATACGAGCCTTTTCCATGACAGACGTTCCAGCACGCGTCACACTCCTGTCATTGTTCAGAAACGGGTTGAGAAACGATAACCCGTGCCGCGAACGGTCTGCACCATACGATCGTGACCGCTCAGTTCCAGCGCTTTTCTCAGGCGGCGAATATGAACATCGACCGTCCTGTCTTCGACATAGACGTTAGTTCCCCAGACGTTATTCAGCAACTGCTCGCGGCTGTAGACGCGTTCCGGATGGGTCATAAAGAAGTGCAAAAGTTTGAATTCGGTCGGCCCCATGTCCAGCGGATTTTCGCCGGTCATGACGCGGTGTGACGTGGGATCCAGACTCAGTCCCTGCATCTCAATCACCTCTTCAACCGCCATGGGCGAGATGCGTCGCATCACGGCTTTGATACGCGCCACCAGCTCTTTTGGGGAGAATGGCTTGGTGATGTAATCATCGGCCCCGGTTTCCAGCCCGCGAACGCGATCTTCTTCTTCGCCTCGTGCGGTCAACATGACGACGGGAATATCCCGGGTCATGGCTTCGCGTTTGATATGTTTAATAAATTGCAGTCCAGAGCCACCGGGTAGCATCCAGTCAAGCAGAATCAAGTCGGGCCAGGGTTCATTCAACTGGTTCACCGCACTGTCATAATCTTCCGCTTCAATCGGCTGGAAGCCATTTTGTTCGAGCACGAAGCACACCATTTCACGGATCGGAGCTTCATCTTCTACGACCAGAATACGTCTCGCCATACTTTGCCCTGTCTTAATTAAGTTACATGATTGTAATGCGGCGCCATTATGCGTCAGATTTATGACAGATTTATGAAAAACATTACCACCATCAATGGCAAACTGTTGTTTTATGACAGCGGTTATGTTCGCTGTCATGAACGTTTATAATCCCCTTCATCTTTTTCCGCCACGGATCTGTTATGCGCATACTTCATACTTCGGACTGGCATCTGGGTCAAAATTTTTACAGCAAGAGCCGCGCAACGGAACACGAGGCCTTTCTCCACTGGCTGCTTGACGCCGCACGGACGCACGAGGTGGACGCAATTATCGTGGCGGGGGATATCTTTGATACGGGTTCACCTCCCAGCTATGCGCGTGAGTTATATAACCGTTTCGTCGTGAATTTACAGCAAACGGGCTGCCATCTGGTGATTGTGGCGGGCAACCATGACTCTGTCGCCACGCTTAACGAATCCCGCGATATTCTGGCCTTTCTGAATACGACCGTGGTGGCGAGCGCCGGTCATGCGCCGCAGATCCTGACCAAACGCGACGGCACGCCCGGCGCGGTGCTTTGCCCTATTCCCTTTTTACGTCCGCGCGACATCGTTCAAAGTCAGGCGGGATTATCCGGCGGTGAAAAACAGCAGCATCTGTTGCAGGCCATCACTGATTATTACCAACAGCAATATGCAGATGCGTGCGCGCTTCGGGGCGACAATGCCCTGCCGGTGATTGCTACAGGCCATCTGACGACCGTCGGAGCCAGTAAGAGTGACGCGGTACGTGACATCTATATCGGCACGCTGGATGCCTTCCCGGCACAGAACTTCCCGCCTGCCGATTACATTGCCCTTGGCCACATTCATCGTGCACAAATTATTGGCGGCTGTGAGCATATTCGCTACTGCGGCTCGCCAATTCCGCTCAGTTTTGACGAGACGGGCAAAGCCAAGGGCGTGCATCTGGTGACTTTCGCCGACGGCGTCCTCAGTGCGGTCGAGACGCTGGAAGTGCCCGTGACTCAGCCGCTGGCTGTGCTGAAAGGCCACCTGGCCGACATCACCGATCAGCTTGAACAGTGGCGCGGGCAAGAGCAACACCCGCCCGTCTGGCTGGATATCGAAATCACCACCGACGATTATCTCCAGGATATGCAGCGTAAAATTCAGGCCCTGACCGAGGATTTACCCGTTGAGGTTTTGCTGGTGCGCCGTAGCCGCGAACAGCGCGAGAAAATCCTCCTCGGCGCACAGCGTGAAACCCTCAGCGAGCTCAGTGTAGAAGAGGTGTTTGCCCGCCGTCTGGCCCATGAAGAGATCGACGAGGAGAAACGCGCCCGCCTGAATACCCTATTTAGCCAGACGTTACATGCGCTGAATGATGAAGAGGAAAACGCATGAAAATTTTGAGTTTGCGTCTGAAAAACCTCAACTCGCTAAAGGGTGAATGGAAAATCGATTTCACCGCCGAGCCTTTTGCCAGCAATGGTCTTTTTGCTATTACCGGCGCAACCGGCGCGGGTAAAACCACGCTTCTGGACGCCATTTGTCTGGCCCTGTATCACGAAACGCCCCGCCTGCAGAAGGTCTCGCAGGCGCAAAACGATCTGATGACGCGCGACACCGCAGAGTGCCTGGCCGAGGTGGAGTTTGAGGTGAAAGGCGTCGCCTATCGCGCTTTCTGGAGCCAGAACCGCGCCCGCAATCAGCCGGACGGTAACCTGCAGGCGCCGCGCGTCGAGCTGGCGCGCTGTGAAGACGGTAAAATCCTGGCGGATAAAGTCACGGACAAGCTCGAACAGACGGCCACCCTCACCGGGCTGGACTATGGTCGGTTTACCCGCTCTATGCTCCTGTCTCAGGGACAGTTTGCGGCCTTCCTGAATGCCAGACCCAGCGATCGCGCCGAACTTCTCGAAGAACTGACCGGAACTGAAATTTACGGTCAGATTTCGGCCATGGTGTTTGAGAAGCACAAAGCGGCTCGCCATGAGCTGGAAAAACGCGAAGCACAAATCGCAGGCGTAGTGCTGCTAACTGAAGAGCAACAGCAGCAGTTGCATCAAGGTTTGCAGGTACTTACTGACGAAGAAAAAACGGTGCTCATCGCTCAGCAGCGTTATCAGAACGAACTTCAGTGGCTGACGCGTCATGATGAGCTGCAGCGGGAACAGCAACGCGCCATCACCGCACAAGAGCAGGCAAAACAGGCGCTGGTGGACGCCACGCCCGAGCTGGAAAAGCTCCAGCTGGCTCAGCCCGCCGCGCTTCTCCGCCCGCTTCGGGAACGTCATCAGGAACAGACCACGCGCCTGGCACAAACCCGGCAACACGTGCTGGATGTGAATACTCGCTTACAGTCCAGGCTCGCCCAGCGCGCACGTATTCGTTGTGGCGCCCTGCGCATTCGCGATCGGTGGCAAACCGAACTGGCCACGCTGACCCAGTGGCTTGCCCGCCACGATCGCGTTCGCCAGTGGGGGCAAGAAATTGCGGGATGGCGAGCGCACTTTGCCCAGCTTACGCGCGATAACCACCTGCTCGCGACGCAAAACGCCCGCCTGGCGGAATTACGCCAAAAGTTTGCGGGCCTGCCTGAGACGACGTTAACGCTCAGCGCGGAAGACGTGGTGGCAGCAATGGAGTCGCAAACACAGGCTCGGGCCGCCCGCCAGCGCCTGACCACGCTTCATGCCCGCTATCAGCCTTTGCAAAAGCGGCAGGTACAGAATAGCGAAAGCGTCAAAAAAGCCCAGGCAGAACAGGCCCGGCTCAACGAAACGCTTGTCCTTCGCCGACAACAGTTTAAAGAGAAAAATCAGCATTACCTCGACCTGGAAACCCTGTGCAAACAGGAAGAGAAAATCAAAAGTCTGGAGGCCGAACGGGCGCAACTGCAGGCCGGGCAGCCGTGTCCGCTGTGCGGTTCCCCTTCCCATCCGGCCATTTCCGCTTACCAGGCGCTTGAACTGAGCGAGAATCAGCGTCGTCGCGATCGGCTAGCGAAAGAGGTCGCTGCGCTAAAAGATGAGGGTTTGTTAGTCCTGGGGCAGGTGAATGCGCTGACCAGCCAGATCCAGCGTGAGTCAGACGAGGCAACGACGCTCTCTCAGGAAGAGCAAGCGCTCACCTCAGAGTGGACGACGGTGTGTGCCTCACTGAACGTCAGTCTGAACATTCAGGACGATATCGCCCCCTGGCTGAGCGAGCAGGAACAATATGAGCGTCAGCTGTATCAGTACAGCCAGCGCCTGACGCTACAAGGCCAGATCAACGAGCAGGAAACCCAGGTCAAACAGACTCAGCAGCAGCTTGCCGCCACGCGCCTGGCGCTGGAAAACGCCCTGACGACGCAGGCGCTCACGGTGCCTGAAGCGGGCAGCGAAAGCGCCTGGCTTACCGAACGTGAAGCCGAGGTATTGCGCTGGCAGGAAAAGCAGACCCAGCAAGGGCTTTTACAGGAACGTATCAACGCGCTGACGCCGCTGCTCGATACGCTGCCTGAAGCAGACAGCGCGGAGGCAGAACCCGCTATCCCGGATAACTGGCGTGAGATCCATAATGAATGCGTTTCCCTGCAAAGCCAGCTCGCTACCCTGCAACAGCAGGAAAGCCTGGAGAACGCGCGTATGCAGGAGTTACAGACCCAGTGGGCCACGGCGCTGAACGCCAGCGTCTTTAGCACAGATGAGGCGTTTCTGGCGGCCCTGCTGGACGAGGCCACCCTCCAGCGTCTGGAGCAGTTGAAACAAACCCTGGAGACGCGGATACAACAAACCGCGGCACTTTGCGAACAGGCGATGCAGCAGCAGAGCGCGCATATGCAGCGTCGGCCAGAAGGTCTGGAATCAGATGCAGTCACCCTGCAAGCCCAGCTTGAAAGCGTGGGACAGCGTCTGCGTGAGAACACCACTCGTCAGGGTGAAATCCGTCAGCAGCTTAAGCAGGACAGCGATAACCGTCAGCATCAGCAGGCATTGATGCAGCAAATTGAAGAGGCGAGCCGTCAGGCTGAGGACTGGGGATATCTGAATTCGCTGATTGGTTCAAGCACAGGTGACCGCTTCCGTAAATTTGCCCAGGGGTTAACGCTCGATAATCTGGTCTGGCTGGCGAATCAGCAGCTTAATCGCCTGCACGGGCGTTATTTGCTGCAACGCAAAGCCAGCGACGCGCTGGAGTTAGAAGTGGTGGATACCTGGCAGGCGGATGCCGTGCGCGATACGCGGACACTTTCGGGCGGGGAGAGCTTCCTGGTGAGCCTGGCACTGGCGCTGGCGCTTTCTGACCTGGTAAGCCATAAAACGCGCATTGATTCCCTGTTCCTTGACGAAGGGTTTGGCACGCTGGACAGCGAGACTCTGGACACGGCGCTGGATGCCCTGGATGCGCTGAATGCGACCGGCAAAACAATCGGGGTTATCAGCCACGTTGAAGCGATGAAAGAACGGATTCCGGTCCAGATCAAGGTGAAAAAGATCAACGGGCTGGGGTACAGCAAGCTGGACCGGGCGTTCGCGGTGGAGTGAGGTTTTTGGGTGGGTGAGTGCGCTCTGATGCCCTCACCCCGGCCCTCTCCCACAGGGAGAGGGAGAAAAACCGCTACTGCGCTGACATACCCTCTCCCACTGGGAGAGGGGGAAAAATCGCTACTGCGGTGACATATCCTCTCCCACAGGGAGAGGGAAAAAATCGCTACTGCGGCCAAAGCCACGCTGCGCCGCGTACGCCGCTGGAATCGCCGTGCACCGCTTTGCGGATTGGCGTTTCGCATTCGCCGCCGAAGACCCATTGCTTCACCAGGTTGGGCACCGTGGCATAGAGACGATCAACGTTGCTCATTCCACCACCCAGCACGATCACGTCCGGATCCAGAATATTCACCACGTGTGCCAGTGATTTTGCCAGGCGCATTTCATAGCGACTGAGCGCCAGCTCCGCCACCGGGTCCTGCGCTTCAACCAGGCGCATAATCTCATTGCCTTTCAGGGGCTGTCCGCTTAAACGATGATAATCAGTCGCAAAACCGGTGCCGGAGATAAACGTCTCGATACAGCCCTGCTTACCGCAGTAGCACGGCACTTCGGCGCGGTATTTGAGTTCGTCTTCATCCATCCACGGCAGCGGATTGTGGCCCCACTCGCCCGCCGTCCCGTTGCCTCCAATGTGGGCGCGTCCACCAAAGGCCACGCCAGCCCCGCAGCCTGTGCCGATAATCACGGCAAAAACCGTCTGTGCGCCGGCTGCGGCGCCATCTATGGCCTCCGAAACAGCCAGGCAATTGGCATCGTTTGCCAGCCGCACTTCACGATTAAGACGCGTGCTTAAATCCCTGTCGAACGGCTGGCCGTTGAGCCAGGTGGAGTTCGCATTTTTGACAACGCCGGTGTAGGGGGAGAGGGAGCCAGGGATCCCCATCCCGACGGTGCCGGTCTGCCCCGTCGCGTGTTCAGCCATCCCGACCAGAGACGCGATGGTCTCTATGGTTTGCGAGTAGTCATCACGCGGGGTGGGCAGACGGTGGCGAAACAGCTGCTCCCCCTGCTCGCTCAGCGCAATGACTTCTGTTTTGGTGCCGCCCAAATCAATACCAATACGCACAGGACACTCCTCTTTTTTTTGATTATCAACAGAGTAGAAGCACGCTTTCCGATTAGCAATGCAAGCATTGCGACAATTCGTTATCATGCCCGCTGATTTAACGACAAGGCCGTGGAAATTATCATGCTGTGGTTCAAAAATTTGATGGTTTACCGTCTCAGCCGCGACGTTTCGCTGCGTGCGGAAGAGATGGAAAAACAGTTAGCCGCTTATACCTTTAGCCCTTGCGGAAGCCAGGATATGGCGAAAACCGGTTGGGTTTCTCCGATGGGTTCGCAAAGCGATGCTCTGACCCACACCACCAATGGTCAAATCATCCTCTGTGCCCGCAAGGAAGAGAAGATCCTGCCAACTCCGGTGGTCAAGCAGGCACTCGAAGCAAAAATCTTTAAGCTGGAGGCCGAACAGGGCCGCAAGCTGAAAAAGACCGAAAAAGATTCGCTGAAAGATGAAGTGCTGCACTCCCTGCTGCCGCGTGCTTTTAGCCGTTTTAACCAGACGATGATGTGGATCGATACCGTTAACGATCTCATCATGGTCGACTGCGCCAGTGCGAAAAAGGCCGAAGATACGCTGGCCCTGCTGCGTAAAAGCCTGGGATCGCTGCCGGTTGTGCCACTGGCAATGGAAAATCCGATTGAGCTAACGTTAACCGAATGGGTCCGCAGCGGTAGTGCCGCACAGGGTTTCCAGCTGCTGGACGAAGCGGAACTGAAAGCGATGCTCGAAGACGGCGGCGTGATCCGCGCGAAGAAACAAGATCTGGTCTGTGATGAAATTGCCGTCCACATCGAAGCCGGAAAGCTGGTTACTAAACTCGCGCTCGACTGGCAGCAACGTATTCAGTTTGTGATGTGCGACGATGGTTCGATTAAACGTCTTAAATTCTGTGATGAATTACGCGATCAGAACGAGGACATCGACCGGGAAGATTATGCGCAGCGATTTGATGCCGACTTTATCCTGATGACAGGTGAGCTGGCGGCGCTGATTAAGAATCTGGTTGAAGGCTTAGGCGGCGAAGCGCAGCGTTAACGCCGCGCCCGCCCTTTTCCTCTCCCGGTTCGGGGGAGGAGAATTAATCTTTCAGGTAACGACACAGGTAAGAGGTTGGCTCAGCCACCTGCAGGTGGAATTCACTGTGGCCCGGTACGTTAAAGGTTTGTCCGTCCGTATACACCTTCCACTCGGTCTCACCCGGTAAAAGAACGTTTAACGCCCCGCTCACCACCGTCATCTCTTCTGGCTCCGCTGTGCCAAAGGTGTATTCCCCTTCCGCCATAACGCCGACACTGGCGCGGCCAGTAATGCTGCTGGTAAAACCAATGGATTTCACTTTACCGGAAAAGTATTCATTACTCTGTAGCATGGGGTGGCCCTTATATTTGTCGATAAAAATCCACTATATGGGCCATCCTCGGTGCCTGTCACGCAAAATCATTACACCAGTAATTCGGATGCCAGGCGCGCCACCAGAACGTTGGATAACAGGACAGGAACATCCAGCGCTTTTTGCAATAAATCGCGATGATGCTGATGAAAACCAAGGCAGTCGAGCATGAGCACATCCGCCCCTTTTTCAATCAGTTCCCGGCCTGCTTCAATCAGCGTAGATTCGCTGTCCCAAATGGGATTCGCCAGCGTAAACAGCGGCGATTTGGGCAGATCCTTCCATTTGACGATTTGATTGCCGATCAGCTCTTCAATGGGCACTATCACCCCAACCTGATGACCATCCACAATCGACGCGACCAGCGGCGGAATGATCCTCGTGGGCTCAAGTAATATGGCATTACGGGCATGCAGACCGCTTAGGGATGCGGTGCTCATCAGTAAAATAACGTCATATCCTTGATTATCGAGCACTTCAATCACGCCCTGCAGGGCGCGCTCAATCTTCTGATGTGAGACGTGGGCAATTTCACCGTCGCTTAATAATGTCGGCAGGGGCGTATCGCCTTCCTCAATCGCGTAGTCTTCCATGACCTCTGCCCGGCCCATCTTTCCCAGCAGGCTGAGATGGGTGATTTGTTGTTCAGAGATATGCTCAGTTAAGAGCGGTAACACTTCGCTTACAGGAACCACCCCAATGGTGAGGATCGCCAATGTCGCCTTCATCGTTTATCGCCTTCAATCACTGCCACTGCATTCACATAAACACAGGCAAATTGCGCTGTGCGGCTCTTGTTTTAGGTTAAACAGCACAAAAGCCTAGCAGCAGATCTCTACACCGAAATGTAAAGATCTGGCGGTCTTTTTGAAACTGCCTGTAATCACTAAATATTAACTCTTGCTTAACATTCCTGATGAATGAAAAGTGTGATATCGGCACGATTATGGCGGGTTTAAGATTTTTATTAGGACTTATCAGGGTCTTCGTAACGCTTTTTCGCATCCAGCGCTTCTTGCTCGGTTTCATGTTCGCTGATCAGCGAATCCGGTTTAGGATGATCGGCTCGAAGCTGATACCAGGTCACGGTCTCATCGGCTTGACCTTTCTCAACTGAAACAATGCGCGCTTCACGCGGATAGGGGGGTCTGGTCGGCATAGCTCATCCTTATTATGTAGGTGAGCTATCAGTATAGACGGCAGTTAGCTTGCGCACGCCTGACGCAGCAGGGTAACAATCTGAAAAGCGACCTCTTCAGGTGATTTCGATGCGTCAACCACATGATGAGCGGCGTCACGATAGAGCGCGTCCCGCTCGGCCAGCACGTCGCTCACCTCTTCACTGATAGGCTTGCCCGTCAGGGTCGGGCGTTGGCCTTCCTCTGGAACGGCTTCAAGGCGTTCGACTAAGGTCGAGACCGGGGCGCAAAGATAGATAACCAACCCTTTTTCGCGCATAAACTGTCGGTTATGCGCGGCGAGGATAATCCCCCCGCCCGTCGCGATAACCGTTGAAGGCGCCGTTACCGCTTCCAGGGCTGCTGTTTCGCGGGCGCGGAAACTCTCCCACCCTTCTCGTTCCACAATGTCGGCAATGCTTTCACCCGCTTCTTGCTGGAGCCAGCGATCGGTGTCTACAAACTGACTCTGGCAGACGCGAGCCAGCTCAAGACCGACGGTCGTTTTCCCACAGGCTCGGGGGCCAACTAAAAAGATGGGTTGGGTCATAAAGCGGTGTTCCCCTTGTTGCCGGCTGGCGTGAAGGTGTAAAGAATTGATTGCAGAAGATGTTGCGTTTACTTTACTGCAAAGCGAGGGTCGCTGACAACCCAAAACCCACACACTCTATCATATTTTAGTAATGATTATCATTACGCTGTGCGGCGTTTGACCTCAAGCAACCATTTATCAAGCTCAGCAGCAAACAGCTGGCGATCCCGTTGGGAAAGCGTATCCGGCCCGCCAGTCTGAACGCCGCTGGCGCGCAGCGTATCCATAAAATCACGCAGGGTCAGTTTTTCACGAATGGTTGCAGGGGTATAACGCTCACCGCGCGGGTTCAGGGCGGCGGCCCCTTTCTCAAGCACTTCGGCGGCGAGCGGAATATCCGCGGTAATCACCAGATCCTCCGGGTTGCATAAGCGCACAATTTCATTGTCCGCCACGTCAAAGCCTGCGGGTACACGCAGGGAGCGAATAAATTTTGACGGCGGTGTGCGCAACGTCTGGTTAGCCACCAGCGTGAGCGGCATCTGAACGCGCTCTGCGGCGCGAAACAAAATCTCTTTAATCACATTCGGACACGCATCCGCATCCACCCATATAGCCATGTTGTCTCCCATCAATAGCAATGTTGGCTATTGTCGCCTGCTTTTCGTTGTTAAGCTATAAAGCGATCGCTCAGAAAACAACGCATCATAACGGAGAGACATGATGGACAAGAAAATCGGGTTTATCGGTTGCGGAAACATGGGCAAAGCCATTCTTGGCGGCCTGATTGCCAGCGGCCAGGTGCTGCCAGGTCAGATTTGGGTGTACACCCCCTCACCAGACAAAGTGGCGGCGCTGCGCGATGAATACGGTATCAACGCCGCCGAGAGCGCGCAGGAAGTGGCACAGGTTGCGGATATCGTCTTTGGGGCAGTCAAACCTAACATCATGATTAAGGTGCTGAGTGATATCACCTCCAGCCTGAATAAAGAGACGCTTGTGGTTTCGATCGCCGCAGGCGTCACCCTGGATCAGCTGGCACGGGCACTCGGCCACGACCGCAAAATCGTGCGGGCTATGCCGAATACCCCTTCGCTGGTCAACGCGGGCATGACCTCCATTACCCCCAATGCGCTGGTGACCCCGGAAGATGTCGCGGATGTCCTGAACATCTTCCGCTGCTTTGGGCAGGCAGAAGTGATTGCAGAATCGATGATTCATCCGGTGGTGGGTGTGAGCGGCTCCGCGCCGGCGTATGTGTTTATGTTTATCGAAGCCATGGCCGATGCTGCGGTGCTGGGTGGAATGCCACGCGCGCAGGCCTATAAGTTTGCCGCTCAGGCGGTAATGGGCTCCGCCAAAATGGTGCTGGAAACGAGTAAACACCCCGGTGAACTGAAAGATATGGTGTGCTCGCCAGGCGGAACAACCATCGAAGCGGTACGCGTACTTGAAGAGCGCGGGTTCCGTGCCGCCGTCATTGAAGCCATGACGAAGTGCATGGAAAAATCAGAATCCCTGAGTAAATCCTGACCGCAAGCCGGGCGTCAGGCAGCCACCTCGGTGCGATTGCGTCCGGCATTTTTCGCCTTATAGAGCGCGACGTCAGCGGCCTTAAGCCACTCCCGGTAGTGGCCAAACGCGGGCGTCCAGGGCGCAATCCCGACGCTAATTCTTAACCTGACCTGCGGCGCGTTGGGTAAAGTCAGGGACTTCAGGCGCTCATGCACGCGCGACATCGCGGCAATGGCACTCTCCGCAGGCGTGCCGCCCATGATCACCGCAAACTCATCCCCACCAAATCGACCTATGATGTCCCCGGCGCGAAGCGTGAGCTGGATCTGTCGCGTGACTGCAATAATCGCTTCGTCGCCAACGTCATGGCCCCAGGTGTCGTTAATGCTTTTAAAATGGTCGATATCGATAATCAACATTGTGGCAGGGCTTTGGTTACGGCGGCAGGTATCAAAGGCCGTGTGCAATAGCATTTCCCAGTGTCGGCGGTTAAACACGCCCGTCATGCCATCGCGGGTACTCATCTTCTCAAGGCGCAGTTTATGTTCGGCGAGGCGGATAGCCGTCAGGTAACTGATCCAGGCAAAAAGGAGCGGATAAAGTACGATAACCGGCAATGCCAGGCCTGTTTCAAGCGGAGAATTAGTCCATGTGAGCGGCGTTGCGCAGAGCTGAAGCGTGACCATCGACGACAGGACCGTCAGGACCATCCCGGCGATAAACAGCCTGACCCCGCCTGCCCCCATCATGTTCATACCGATCATCATCACCAGGGCCGCGCTCGGCAATACGCTGGCGCCCATCAGTCCAATCCAGATACCGGCGATGATGGCATCTACCTTCAGATTCAGGATTTCACTGCCCCGGGGATCGGCGGACCGGCAGGCCCTTTGCCAGGCCAGATGCGGCCAGACAAAAGCCCAGCCAACTAAAATAAGCCACCATTCCCCGGGCGGCGCCTGAATGACCAGGGCGCCAGCAATGGGAAAAAACATCGCTGCCAACCCGCAGATTCGCGGCAGCCGGATGCGGCGGGCAAACCGTATGCCGGAAAGATGGCGATCATCCTGAGCAAAATGCTTATGCCACTCTTCGCAAGTGATGTCGGAATTGTAATAGTTTTCATCATTCATGATTTTTGGGAACATTCTGAAACATTTCCCAAATTATAGAGACGGGCTTTGGCGGAGAAGTATGAAATTTCGGGTGAGTCACACCAGCCACTCACCCGGAAGGACTACACTTTTTTCTTCAGACAGGCGCTCATAAACTTGCTGCGATCTTCACCTTTAAGCATTTGATTTGTGGCTTGCTCATTGCATTCACGCATCTTTTGCTGCTGCGGCGTCAGGCTCTTCTCGCCGGGTTTAGTGCTGCTATTTTTCAGGCAATCGCTCATGTACGTTTTGCGCGCGTCGCCTTTCAGCGTCTGGGAGGTGGCCTGTTGATTACACGTTGTCATGCGCTGTTGCTGAGGGGTGAGGGTCTTTTCCGCCGCATTCGCCGACGACATAAGAAACAGACCGGAGAGCAGGGTAACCAGTAATGTACTTTTCATTGCACCATCCTTATATGAAAGTTCATAGTAAGTCTGGTTCGTGGCGGCAAAAAAGCTACCCGGTGAACGAGGTTTCCACCGGGCATATCACGATTATTTCAGGTTAAGCGCCGCTTTCATGGTGTAGAACAAATCGGTCTGATCGGTCAGTCCTACTACGTTAGCTGCATGAGGACCATAGGCCGCGATGCGTAACTGCGCACCGGTATGTTCCATAGAATCCTCTTCGGAATTGCCGTAGCTCATCACCATTACCGCACCGTCTTTGGTATTCAACGCCTGCGTCAGGCCTGGTGCCTTGGTATCCGGCGCCACAATCTGGCTGGCGTGAGCGTGGTCAGCCGTGACAATGACCAGGGTATTCCCGTCTTTTTTGGCAAATTCCAGAGCCTTTTGTACGGCTTCATCAAGATCGACCGTTTCGCCAATCTGCCCGCACGGATTTGCCGCGTGATCCTGCTTGTCGATGGAGGCCCCTTCTACCTGCAGGAAGAACCCTTTTTCGTTCTTACTGAGCAGGGAGATGGCTTTCTCGGTCATGGCAGCAAGCGTCGGGACGCTGGCGTTACGTTCCGGATTGGCCGTACAGGTCACCGCCGGTTTATCCAGGTTGCCATGATAAGAGGCTTTAGGTCCTTGCCAGCGAACGGGCATATTGCCCTCAGAGAACAGACCCAGCAGCGGTTTATCCTGATTCGCTTCGGTAATCGCCTCCAGAGAAGCCGCATCGCTGACCATCTGATAGCCTCTTACCTGTGCCTGTTCACGCAGCGTTTTACCCTGCCACTCGCCTGACGTGGCGCTCTCCTGGAAGCTCTTCGCGCCGCCGCCCAATGTGACATCGGCGCGTGCATTCAGCAATTGCTCGGTAATCGAGCCTTTGCCGCCTTTTTCCAGGGCGTTGGTCGGGCATTTTTCGGTCGTGATCGACGGCGCGTAGCATTTACGTGAAGTCACGTGGGCCACCAGCGCCGCAGGCGTCGCATCCTGAAGCTCAGCGGTTGAGACATTGCCCGTTGCCAGTCCGGCTGTTTTTGCCAGTTCAAGAAGGGTTTGATGATCTTTTTCGTGAATATCGACGCCGAGCGCGCCGTTATAGGTTTTTACGCCGGTTGTCCACGCGGTGGCCGAGGCCGCCGAATCGGTAACGTAATCGGGTTTGCCGGTTTTTTTATCGAGCGCATAATGCGTGTATTGCCCGGTCAACGGTAAAGCATCAATACCTTTGAAGAAACCACCTGCGCCTTCAGCGTAATTTCGCGCAGCGGTAATTTCAGAATCCCCCATGCCATCGCCAATGAGCAGAATAATATTCTTAGCCGTTTTATCATTGAGCGATGCGCGAATGGCAGCCGTCTGATTGCCTGAAAGACGACGTGCGCCGCCAGGCTCGGTAATATTCCCCTGAGCAGCCCGGTTTTCCAGCACGCTGGTCTGGGTCGTTTCAGCATAAACGGCCGAAGTAAATAATAACGGAATTAATGCGATAGTCAGTGCGCTCTGTTTCACTTATTTTCTCCATGTACAAATACATAAAAAATAAACAGAGCGACTATAGGCATATCACATGACAATTCTATGACATGCTTTTTAGCATTAGACGGGCTAACTGCGGGGATGACGCAAGAGCTTCTTTACATATTGCTGTAGCATTTCGCTATCCTGAACCGGCACTTGAGAGTCGGGCCTGGCAGCCTCCAGAGCGCCTTCGACGCTTTTGATTAAGGCCTGTTGTTCGTTTTGCGCCATCTGCCGTAACAGCGCGGTAACGACAATTTCCAGCGCTTCAACCTGAGCGACCAGATCTTTTGATTCTTCTTCCTTTTGTGCAAGCTTGACCAGCAACTCCGCAATGAGATTTTTCATCTGCTATATCCTTATCCTGTTTTTGCTGACGTTAACACTCCGGACGAATATTGCAAAGAGCCGAAAAGTATTATCTTTATAAAAAAACATGCTATGTCGCAAATACTAATAATATAATCCGAGCGAAACGTTTTGCTATTATAAAAACCAATCACGCAAAGTTTATTATTAGTGATCGCCGCCTCATTTTTGAATGAAAATGAGGCGGCGACATACATCATCTCTTTTTGCGTTACGTTCAACGATTAAGACGTTTCTCGCGCTGGCGCAGGGCAATAGCAAGCTGAACAATATTGAGTAATACCACGACGGCCGTTGCGGCAAACACCCATCGGAAGCCGGCCATTGCAGAAACGCTGGCCCCGATTAAGGGGCCCGCGACGTTCCCCAGATACATAAACGACTGGTTATAACCAAAGATGCGGCCTGTGACCCGATCGCTGGAGTACTTGAGTAATAAGGTTTGCACCGCGGGCAACATTGCGCCATCAGCAAAACCCAGCAGAAAACGTAACACGCCAAGCTGCAGCGGCGAGGTGACAAACGACATGGCAAAAAAGAGCACCACGGCAAAGATCAGGGTCGCCATCAGAATACGCGCGGTACCTATTCGATCGCCGAGCTTACCCAGCCGGGGAGCAGAAATTAACGCAGAGACGCCCGGCACGGCTGCGATCATGCCGCTCAAGAAAGCGATGTTGGTGCTCTCGGGCTCCAGGGATTGAATAAATAACGCCAGTATGGGACCAACGGAGCCATTACAAAGTTGTATGACCATGGTGGTGACAAACAGGCTGATCATCAGTTTCGGGTACGGTAGGGTCGCAAAAACCGCCCTGCCGCTCAGGCGCTCGGCCTTGCTCACCGCCGGTCGGCCACCCTCCTTAATCAAAAAGAGGGTCACCAGGAAGCTCACTATCAGCAGCAGTGCCGTAATGAAAAAGACGGCGCGCAGGCCAACATGGTCCGCGAGGAAGCCCCCCATCAACGGCCCGCCAATCACGCCGCTAATCTGCGCGGTAGAAAGCGTACTGATCGCCCATCCGCTGCGCTCCCTTGGCACCTGGGAGGCCACCAGCGCCATGGCGTTCGGGATGTAACCGGATGTCAGCCCCATCACGGCTCGCAGGAAAAAAAGCTGCCAGACGTTGGTGGCAAAGGCCTGAAGTAATATCGCCACCGCCATCCCTAATGACGCCCGCAGCAGCATAAGCTTGCGCCCTTTTCTGTCGGCGAGGCTTCCCCACATTGGCGAGACAATGGCAGAGATCAGAAAGGTGACGCTGAAGGTCAGCCCCGACCACATCGAGAGCGCCTCGTGTGAGGTGACGCCAAGCTGTGCCACGTACAACGGCAGGAAGGGCAAAATCTGGCTGATCGCAAGGCCGGTAAAAAAACACCCGAACCAGACCGAAATAAGGTTAACTTTCCAGGATTCCATAAGGCGTACTATCTTCATATTCAGGCGAATTCGCCCACAGATTAGCAAGTTAGGTTCGTACCCGCGGTGTCAGAGATGCGGTTCAGCAGACTTTGGTTTTTTATCTTCCCAGTCATCATATTTGTGAAACAAGTCACACTTCATAATCATATTGCTGGTGATTTATGCTCTATCGGCACAGGCCAAAACCCCGCATACCCAGATGAAAATGGTTAGCGTGCGCTGCGTTATAGTCCGGCCCGAGGCCGTTGCCGTAGTAGTCGCAGCTGGCGCTGAGCAACGCACGTAGCCACGGCGATGTTTTCTCCTCCCGCCAGCCGCGCAGCACCGTGACGCGCTGACCATTCGCCAGCTGAAAGGCGCTGATATCCAGCGCATCTGCCGTGGCGTGTTCACTGCGTCGAGCATCCGGGCGGTGATAAATATTGCGGCAGGCAAAACTCCCCAGATGCTCAATGCGTGACAGTTCACTGTCCATCAGTTCTTTCGTCAGCGGTCGCGCCTGCTGATGCACAAAAAGGGCGGAACTGAGCGCCAGCGGGCAGCTGGCGATGAAGCTGCTGCTCAGGCTCACGGGACCAAAGCTCCGCACCCGAACCACATTTGTCAGCGGGCAGTCACCCGCGCTGTCTGCCCTTGATTGTGTCCGGATGAGCTGTTTTTGGTTCGCCTCAATGAGCAAATTGCCACAGGCTTCCGGCGTCAGACGACGCAGCTTGTACTGCGTGATTTTCCCCGGGGGATCTTCAAGCGTCAGCGGTACAAAAGGGTTGTAATACGACGGCAGCCAGCGATAGCCCATCACGGCTGCGGCGATAATAACCAGTCCTGTCAGCAGGCTTTTCCCTCTCACATCCCCTCCCCTTAAATCCCTTAAACATTATGGCAGAAGGCGACGAAACCTACCTGGCATCATGGTATGTTATAGGTTTTTGACAGACTGGATGAGTGTGAGATGGCGAAGCAGCGGGTTGGAATTGTCTTTGGGGGAAAATCGGCGGAACACGAAGTATCACTGCAATCGGCCAAAAATATTGTCGATGCCATTGATAAAAACCGTTTCGATATTGTCCTGTTAGGGATTGATAAACAGGGTCAGTGGCACGTCAACGATGCCAGCCAGTATCTGTTGAATGCAGACGATCCGGCGCATATCGCCCTCAATCCCTCCGACGTAAGTGTGGCCACCGTGCCTGGCGTGGCGCAAGGGCAGCTGATCGATGCTGGAAATGCCTCGGCGCTGGCGCAGATTGACGTTATCTTCCCGATTGTCCACGGCACGCTGGGGGAAGATGGTTCGCTGCAGGGAATGTTGCGAATGGCAAATTTACCCTTCGTGGGATCGGATGTTCTGGGTTCTGCCGCCTGCATGGATAAAGACGTGACCAAGCGTCTGCTCCGCGATGCCGGACTGAATATCGCGCCGTTTGTAACGTTAACCCGTGCCAATCGGGATAAACACAGCTTCGCACAGATCGCCGGCCAGTTAGGCTTGCCGCTGTTTGTGAAGCCCGCTAACCAGGGCTCTTCCGTCGGCGTAAGCAAAGTCACTTGCGAGGCGCAGTTTGCCGAGGCCGTGGATCTGGCGTTTGAATTCGATCGCAAAGTGGTGGTTGAGCAGGGTATTCAGGGCCGTGAAATTGAGTGCGCCGTGCTGGGAAATGATTTCCCGGAGGCCAGCACCTGCGGCGAAGTCGTATTAAACAGCGATTTCTACTCATACGACACTAAATACATCGATGACGTGGGGGCGCAGGTTGTGGTCCCGGCAGTACTGGATCCCGACGTGAATGACAAGATCCGGGCGATCGCTATCGAAGCCTATAAAGCGCTGGGTTGCGAAGGCATGGCGCGAGTGGATGTCTTCCTGACGCCTGATAACGAGGTGGTGATCAACGAGATCAATACCTTACCCGGGTTCACCAACATCAGCATGTACCCAAAATTATGGCAGGCGAGCGGCCTTAGCTACCCGGCACTCATTACCCGTCTGATTGAACTGGCGCTGGAGCGTCACGCCGTCAACAGCGCCCTGAAAAACTCCGTTAGCGGTTAATCCGCTTTATCAGGTTGTTCAGTTTCCACCGTCGGCGCGTCTTCTGGCCGACGGCGGATGATGAATCCTGCCAGCCAAAAACTGATGACCCACGTCACAAGCCCCACTGCATAGGTTTGCCAGCCTTTCGCCTCAAATCCCAACAGACCGACAACCCCATTCAGAATAAAAATAAGCCCAATCGCAAAGGCATAGTAGTGCCAGTCACGGCGTAATTTGGAAGTGAGTTTCATGACGACCCCGGTTGAAAAAAAACTATCCTCTCACAGTTTTATTCTGCGGTCTGTGCCAGATACGGAAATTCTTAAATACGAATCAATTTTAGTTAAGTCGCGATTTTGTGACGTAATGCAGAAATTGGCATTCCAGGCCAATTCCCTGGTGAAATTTACCACAATTCTGATATTGACAAATGCTATGACCTGTCAGACTCACCCTGTATGACGAGAAGATGAACAGAGTGAAATTCGGGAGGTCTTTATGGCTGACTTTACCTTGTCAAAACCGATTTTTGGCGGCAAACAACCAAAAACCTCTACGCCCGGCAATATCGCCTATGCCCTCTTTGTCTTATTCTGTTTCTGGGCTGGCTCGCAACTGCTGAACATGCTGGTGCATGCACCTGGCGTTTATGAACACCTGATGCAGGTCCAGGACTCAGGACGTCCGCGCGTTGAAATTGGCTTTGGTGTCAGTACCCTTTTCGGGCTGATTCCTTTCCTGACAGGCTGCGCCATCCTTGGCGTCATTGCTTTAGCCCTGCGCTGGCACCGTCGCGCTCAGTTTTAATTTAGCCCCATACAGCGTGCCCGACGATCGTCAACGCGCTTCGCAAACCAGGCTGTCGTGAGGTTTCGCGTGATTTTCGGGCTTTCAAGCTGAATGCCGGGCAGGATTTCTGTCGGCAGCGCTTTGCCGGTTTTCTGTCTGGCGAGTTTAAAGACCTGCTGATAAAGATCGGTTTTCTCAAAGGCCAGACTGTCCCCTTTCTCAAGCTGACGGCGGATCTCGCTGTTGCTCATATCCAGCTTTATCGCCAGTTTCCGCACCGCTAACTCCGTGCTGCCCGCCTCTTTGCTGCCATAAGCAATGAGATCGCCATCCAGAGCCAGTTTGGTTCCGGTCGCGCGGCTTACCGCATTCTGGAAGGCGGCGTTACGGCTGGCGTACCATCCCGCATTAAAATCAGCAAAGCGATAAAGCGGCGCGCTGTAGTTCGCCGGGTAGTTGAGCAGATGGTAGGTTCCAAACCATAAACCTCCCCGCAGAGAGAACACTTCCTGGCGTACGGTGCCGTCTATCTCCCACGGATAACCGCGAGTGTGTTTTTCGGCAAAGTCGATGCTGACCTGCATTGGACCGCCAGTATGGACCGGATTGAGAGAACCAAACAGCTTCTGCCCCATCGGCACCATATCGATAAAATCGTCAAAAATCGCGCTGAGCTGTTTCTCCGTTTTTACCGTATCAAGACGCTCGCTGTAGCTTTTGCCATTAGGCGAGGTGATTTTCAGCGCCGTGTGCACCAGGAAGACCGGGATGTGCATCGCCTCGGCCCGGCGATCGATCTCCTTCCAGGCTATTTTATTCAAACCCGGCACGGCCGGGTCGGACTGATACATCGACTCTTGCTGGGCCACCGCCAGCACCGAGCAGATATTCTCCTCGGTCGGGGCAATTTTCTGACTCTCGAAAGTTTTTGCCAGCACAATCGCCCAGTCATCCCTGTCCTTCACGCTCGCCGGCATTTTCTGCCGCACTACGCTTGCCACATCCACCGGTTTTTCGCCCTTTTTCAGCGGCGCCGCGCCTTTATCCGCACAGCCAGCCAGAACGAACGCCGCCAGCAACGACAACGGTAATGCGCGTGATACAACAGTTGGCATAGTCTTTCCCTGTATTACCCTAAGGTATGTGTCACTTCATGAAGATCCTGCCCATCCAGTTCACGTTCGAAGCTGCGCAGACGTTTATAGATAGACATCAGCTCAACCAGCGTTGTCCAGGAGCTGATCAGATACTGGAATGAACCGCGAACCTGGCCAAAAACGTTGGTGATCTGGGTCATCAGGCCCAGCGTAATCGTACCCGCGACAATGGATGGGAACAGCAGGAACAAGCCGAAAACGTTATCTACCTGCAAATATAATATGCGGGCGATGTTGAAGTACATGTAGTGGAAATAGAGGCGAAAATAGTTACGGCGCACCGCCCCGAACAACTCGCGGATGGTCGGGGGAGAGGCGCGGTTCGCATCATCTTCACCATAGACCAGCTCTTTACGGTAAGCGGCTTCCACGCGCTGGTTTTTGAACTCAAGGCCCGGCAGTTTTATCCCGACAACCGCCAGCAGGCCCGTCCCCAGCAACGACCAGACAATCGCCGCAATCACCAGGCCGTAGGGCAGATGGCCAATAATGGGGAGTTCAGGCACATGGGACGAGAGGGTCACCAGCACAGGCAGAAAGGCAATCAGCGTCATGATGGCGTTGAGAAAACTGACGCCCATATTTTCCAGCGTAGAGGCAAAGCGCATGGTGTCTTCCTGTACACGCTGTGCGGCGCCTTCGATATGACGTAACTGTTGCCAGTGGGCCATATAGTGTTCATTCATGGCGGTACGCCAGCGGAAAACATAATGGCTGACGAAGAAATTATTCATCACACCAATCATGACCGCGATCAGCGCGATACCAAGAAAAATGCCCACCTCATGATAGAACTGTTCAATGGTGACCTTATGCGGCGCACTGAGTGCTGTCTGTATCAGATCGTAGAACGGCGCATACCAGGCATTGATCGCCACGCCCACTTCCACCAGAAACCAGGTGACAAAGATAATCAGTGAGGTCCCCAGAATGGACCAGTATTGCCAACGGTGTGGCGACCGGATAAACCAAAAGAGTGCGAACATGCCTACGCAGAGAGCGTAGTAGCCATAAAAGAGCAGGTAGCTCGGTGACCAGAATCGGGCAGCACTAACAGGCACGTCGCGGCTTGCACCCACCAGACGTGCAGCCCACGCCCCACCGCCCGCCTGCCAGAAAATGACAGCAATCGTGGCCCAAATAAATGCCGACAGGAAAAAAGGCCCTGGCTTTGGGAAAAAAGACTTAAACATGTTACATCCTTCTCGTTGTTTTGGTTGTGGCTGTGTCTAACCTGTTAACGCAAAAGCAATCGCCACGCATTGCTCACCGATGCGCGCAAAAAATAGACCTGAGCTTTCCCGGTTAGTTCGCCGCTCCGCGCTCAGATATTGTTTCGATGGATTTCATCGCAGGCGGAACCGTCTATCATAAGCCCGATGTCACAAAATGGGAGACTGAGAACAATGAAATTATGCCTATTTACCCATGGTTACGTTTTTAACGCTATCGTTATGCAATTCGCCCCATTGCACCGTGCCGTTTAGTAGTATAAATACGCACTTATTCTTTCATTCACTTTATGGATGTTTTTCGTTGAAACGTTGTCTGTTCTCCCTTGCCGCGCTGTTTGCGGTTGCCTTGTCGACGGCTCAGGCTGCGCAACCGCTTACAACCCCCACTTTCGCTTCGGATATTGCCGATCGTTACGCTAACCTGATTTACTACGGAAGCGGCGCAACCGGCATGGCAATGGTGGTCATCGATGGCAATCAGCGTGTCTTCCGCAGCTTTGGCGAAACGCGTCCGGGCAGCAATGTCCATCCGCAGCTGGATTCTGTTATTCGCATTGCCTCATTAACCAAACTGATGACCAGCGAAATGCTGGTGAAGCTGCTCGATCAGGGCGTGGTGAAGCTTAACGATCCCTTAAACAAATACGCGCCCCCCGGCAAGCATGTCCCTGATTATCAGGGCACGCCTATTACGCTTGTGAATCTGGCAACGCATACCAGCGCCCTGCCGCGAGAACAACCTGGCGGGGCAGCACATCGTCCCGTGTTCGTCTGGCCAACGCGGGAACAGCGCTGGAATTATCTGACCAACGCCACGCTGAAATCGGCACCAGGCTCTCAGGCAGCCTATTCCAATCTGGCGTTTGATCTCCTGGCAGATGCGCTGGCTAACGCGTCGGGTAAGCCTTACCCCGAGCTTTTCGAAGAAAAAATCACGCGTCCGTTGGGAATGAAAGATACCACCTTTACGCCTTCTCCCGACCAGTGCAAACGGCTGATGGTGGCAGAGAAAGGCGCCAGCCCGTGCAATAATACCCTCGCAGCCATTGGCAGCGGCGGCGTCTATTCCACACCGGGCGACATGATGCGCTGGATGCAGCAGTTCCTCTCATCTGATTTTTACGCTCGCAGCAACCAGGCCGACCGTATGCAGACGCTGATTTACCAGCGCAGCCAGCTGCACCGGGTTATTGGCATGGATGTCCCCGGTAAAGCGGATGCGCTTGGGCTGGGCTGGGTTTATATGGCGCCAAAAAATGGTCGCCCGGGAATTATTCAGAAAACAGGTGGCGGCGGCGGATTTATAACCTATATGGCGATGATCCCGCAGTCGAATGTCGGCGCTTTTGTGGTGGTAACCCGCTCGCCGAATACGCGCTTTATCAATATGAGCGACGGGATAAACAACCTGGTGGCTGAGCTGAGTGCCAATAAAGAACAGGTTGTTTCGGCCTCCTTAAACCATTAATACTCCGTGGGCAAACGGTTGATACTGACCAGTTTGCCCCGGCTCATATGGATATAATTGCCCTGTCGTAAAGCCGCGAGGACTTCTGCGACAACCGAGCGCGAAATACGCGTGCTACGCTGAATATGATTCATCACACCTATTTTTGAACGTAGCCCTTCATCCCACTCTGCCATCTCCATTAACATCGCCCGGATCTGACTGTAAGAATTATTGCCAACGAGCTGCATATCGCGTTTTTCTAAAATGCGATTTATCCACGAAAGCCAACAAAATGCGTCGCGCCAAAGAGAAGCCTGCTGAATAAGCGGGTGTGTTTTCGAGGCCGGTAAATAAAATCCGCTGCACGGCGTCTGGGCAACGATGCGGTATTCCTGCGGCTTTTTCGACATGCCTGCCGTCAGACCAAAAACAAAAGGGGCGGTGACGATACTGATCAGTAATTCATCAGACGGTCGATAGACGGCGGCAACGCCCGATTGTAATACAAACGTATAATGCTCTTCGTCAAAGCAGCCGCTGGATATCACCTGGTGTGGAGGGGTTTGGAAAGAGGTACTGTCGGCTATCAGACATTGTTCGAGCCGGCCTAATTCAGAAAGTGGTTTGGCATCAAAGTTCATGCAGACCTCAAGTCATCCGTATCTGTCGGTTCTGTTAACTATTTTTTCGTTATCTGTAAAACTGCGGGGAGTAACCCTCCCCGCGATTTATGTCTTACCAGGAATATTTAACACCCAGATTTGCGCCCCAGTTCTGGTCAACGTCGCCGCCGCCCAGATAGGTTGCATCAGTGTAAGCACTGAAGTTTTTAGTGAAGCTAAACTGCGTTCCAAGGCCCGCGCGCACTGCGGAACCTTTCACGCCGTTATCGATGCTGTCACCGTTAACATCGGCATCGTTATCCGCGTCGTCATAGACATAGGCCAGCTTGACGTAAGGCGTCAGCGCCTGATCGGAGCCGTAGCTGAAGGTGTAGCCCGCATCGATACCTGCCTCATAGCGCAAGCTGTCGTAAGACTGACCATCGACCTTCATGTCATTGCTTAACTGATAGTCATCACCAGACTGGAACAGACCAGAAACGGACGCATACGGCGTGACATAACCTGCGGTATTCGGTTTCCAGTCGTAGCCCAGCTTCAGACCAAAGCCCCAGGCATCGGTTGTGGTGTTGCCATCCACATACTCACCATTGCTCATGGTCGCAGAGAGATCGTTATTGAAACGGGTGTAGTTCATGGACCCATCAATAAAGATATCGTTAGCAAACTTCGCGGATGAATAGATCATCGCAGTCTGGCTGTCCTGATCGACCTGACCGGTACGATCGCTGACATCCCCTTTCGCAAAGCCTGCTGCACCACCCACAATCCATTTAGCATTGTTGCCGTCGATCTGCGTATCCAGACCGACCATGATGCCGCTGACGTCCTGGTCATAACCGATGACGCCGTTATCGCCGTCGAAGTTGCCACCAAAGTAGCTCACCCACGCACCGCCGTTATCTGCCAGGCCATGACGGCTGTTGGTCAGACGGGCACCAAGGGTATCCTGCTGCAGGTTCCAGATATTGGTGTTCGCAGACGGGATGCTCAACGCCATATTGGCGTAATCCGTCAGCTCTTCCTGGTGAAGGACAACGGTATCACCCTGCTGCTGTGCACTGTAGGTATAAGCTCCCAGGTCAGCTTTGTTTGCTGCGGTGAAGCTGGCCTGAGTCTCTGCGTTGTTATCATAAACGCGGACGATCTCATTGTTTTTGTAGTCGGCAACAGCACCTGCGCCCGTTGCATTGTCGATACGGACCTTGTAATTACCCGCGACCTCACCGTTTACGGCCAGATGACCATCCGCATTAAGCGCCACCACACCGTAGTCGTACTCTGCTTTGCTCGTATCATTGGTGACGTAACGTGCGTTGTTCAAATCTGAATTCAGCACGTAATCACGGCTTGCCACGTTCAGCACGCCGCCGTCAGTCAGCACCATGCTATGGGTGTCGGTCTGGCCCAGTCCCAGCGCCAGTTCCGCGCCGTTATCCACGGTGATGGTATTGGCATACAGTTCGGCGGTTTCCTCGGTGAGGATGGCGCGGCTGCCGCTGTCCAGATAGAGGCTGTCTGTTGCTACGCCACCACCATTACCAATATTGAGTGACGAAGCATTGGTCAGAGTGATGGTATCGGCCAGCAGGCCTGAGTTTTCGACGTTGACCTGCGACTGGTTATTCACGGCAAGGGTATCAATGTTGGACACTTTGCGGGTATCCCACTCTGAACCATTATTCAGGGTGATATTGAACAGACCGCTTTGATACACCTCTTCGCCTGCGACGTGACCATTGTTGTCGAAGGTTGATTCCGGCCAGATGCTGTTTGGCGACAAGGTATGCCAGTCAACGTTGGTATACCCTTCGCCATACAGTTGCGAAGTACCGATCGCTTCAACGCTGGAGACCGCTGCGCCGACCCACTTGCTGCCATTTGTCAGCGTGACATCCAGCTTATCGGTGCCATCCCAGCCGTTAGTCGTTGGGTTGTAAATACCGTCAGCGGTGGTATCTGTGGCCGGATCGCCATTCTCAAAGAAGTTATTATCGAAGGTACTTGAGAAGAGAATATCGCCCGTCACGGTGGAGTGGTCGAAGGTGGCGGTGGTCTGCATTGCGTTATCCGCAGCGCTGGCGGCGACAATCAGAGCCGCGTCATCCGCAGCGGTTGCATTCGTTTCGCCGTAATCGCTCGGCTTCGCGGTCTGGCCGTAGAAGCCGGACGTGCCCAAATCGCTGTATGCGCCGGAGGTCAGAACAGAATCTTTGACAACCAGCGTATCGGTAAAGACTTTGCTGCTGTCTGCCACGCCTTCAACGCTGTCGTATGGCGTGTTATCCAGCTCATGAAAACCTTGCATCAGAGTAATACCCGCAACGTGGGAATTATTCTGGATAACAATATCGGATTCCGTATCCAGGGTAATGGCATTACCCAACGCATAGGTGTCCTGATAATGCGTTTCGGTGGTATCACCGTTCACAACGTCATAAGCATAATGCTCGAAAGCATCATTGATTGTTGAATTATCAACCGTCAGGCTAAAACGTTCATATTGATTATGCTCTGTTCCATCGGCCTGATTATCATTCGTACAGGTATCGGTCATGCACCCGGAGGTAATCATACCATTAATAGTACTGTTCGAAATATTCAGTGAATTACTGCGACCACCGACACCATCGTCAAGATAATAGGTGGAAATAACGCCATTCACCGTAGATTTGTTGATAACAGGATAGATATCACCGTCGTGTGTTGCATCGGTGCCATCCCAGTCGGCATAACCATAATACCAGGGTGATGTGGCGGTATTATCATATCCAAATGTATTATAGGTTGTGCCTGAAATATCTTTCGCATTTGCCTGAGAAGCGATAGCCAGCGTACAAGCTAATGCAATTTGAGATACAGCGAGTTTCTTTTTCCATGTTTGCATTGGGTCATCCCTCCTCAGGGACGTAAGCAAGTTTGTCCGTCAAATCTGAATTGCAACATTAAATTGCGGAGGGAATTATGCAGCCTTAATTCAAAAAGGTTCAATGAATGATTCAATTAAGTACGTATCCAGACAAATAATCCGGACCCACGTCAAATAATCCAATCACCAGAATTAATATTATAAAATCAATTCATTGTCATTTTATAAGTCATGCATTTAAATAATATTATTTTCAGACAGATAACTTCAAATGATATTAATGTGCAAACCTCATTAAAATACAAATAAGTCACGCTCAAAATACCCGATGATATTCTAATAAATCAAACCTTTTGAACAAGCCATTTTGTCGGGCAAAAACGACCATTTTCGTAAAACAGCCTACCCTTCTTTCGGTTATACTGGCCCTCTTTGTTCCACAAACGTCAGGCATACTATGACCGATTTAATTGCTCGTCCCCGTCGCCTGCGCAAGTCACCAGCACTGCGCGCTATGTTTGAAGAGACAACATTGACCTTAAACGATCTGGTGTTGCCGATTTTTGTCGAAGAAGAGATCGATGATTACAAAGCCATTGAGGCCATGCCGGGCGTCATGCGCATACCGGAAAAGCATCTGGCGCGTGAGATCGAACGCATTGCCAACGCCGGGATCCGCTCGGTGATGACCTTCGGCATCTCCCATCATACAGACGCCACCGGCAGCGACGCCCTGAAAGAAGACGGGCTGGTCGCACGCATGTCTCGCATCTGCAAAGAGACCGTCCCGGAAATGGTCGTGATGTCCGACACCTGTTTCTGCGAATACACCTCCCACGGCCACTGCGGCGTGCTGTGTGACCACGGTGTGGATAATGATGCGACCCTGATTAATCTCGGCAAGCAGGCGGTTATCGCCGCCGCGGCCGGAGCCGATTTTATCGCGCCGTCAGCGGCGATGGATGGACAGGTGCAGGCAATCCGTCAGGCGCTTGATGCCGCCGGGTTTACCGACACCGCCATCATGTCTTACTCCACAAAATTTGCCTCTTCCTTCTATGGCCCCTTCCGCGAAGCGGCCGGCACCGCGCTGAAAGGCGATCGTAAAACCTATCAGATGAACCCGCTTAACCGTCGTGAAGCCATTCGCGAATCCCTGCTGGACGAAGCGCAGGGCGCGGACTGCCTGATGGTGAAACCTGCCGGCGCTTATCTCGATATCCTGCGCGACATTCGTGAACGCACCGAGCTGCCGCTGGGCGCGTATCAGGTAAGCGGCGAATACGCGATGATCAAATTCGCGGCACAAGCGGGTGCTATAGATGAAGAAAAAGTGATCCTCGAAAGCCTGGGCGCGATCAAACGTGCCGGTGCGGATCTGATCTTCAGCTACTTTGCGCTGGATCTGGCAGAGAAGAAAATCCTGCGCTGACACTGATGCCCTCCCCTTTGCGGGAGGGCCATCGGCATAAAACGTCACTAAACTGCCATAGAAACGACATCTCTTCCTTCTACTGTCTGGGCAAGACGGCAGGAGGAATAACCATGTTTAGTCTCGATAGCGTTCTTGATGACCTTTGGCCTCAGGCGAGGCCTGCGCCCTGGCAAAAAAGCCTGTTAAAAAAGCTGTTTTATGAAGAAGAGTTCCAGCAATTTGCCGCAGCACACCGCCACCTGAAAGGACTCGATATGGTGGAACAGGTTCTGGACCACCTCGATATTTCCTGCACGCTCGCTTCCCACGATCTTGAACAGATCCCCGAACATGGCCCCCTGGTTATTATGGCCAACCATCCGACAGGCACCCTTGACGGGCTGGCGCTGCTGTATGCCGTCTCTCGCGTGCGTCGCGATGTAAAAGTCGTCACCAACCGTATGCTGACGCATCTCGAACCGCTCAGTTCGCTGTTTATTCCGGTCGATAACATAGGCGGTAAAACAGCAAAAACGGCCTTTACACAAATGGAACAACAACTGCACCAGTCGGGTGTGTTGATATTCTTCCCGGCTGGCGAAGTGTCGCGCCCTACGCGTAAGGGCATTCGCGATAAAAAATGGCACACGGGTTTTATCAAGCTGGCGAACAAATTTCGTGCGCCGCTGCTGCCGGTGCACATCCAGGCACACAACAGCCTGCTCTTTTACGCCAGCACGTTAGTCTCTTCCACCCTGCCGATGCTGTTACTGATGCAGCAAATGTTTCGCCGACAACACAGCAACCTGCCGATTAAAATCGGACAGCAAATTGCCTGGAACAGCTGGTATAGCGCAACGCATTCTTCGCGTGAGATGGCCGGGCAGTGCCGTCAGCACGTGATACGGCTTGGCAAGGGATTGCCCGGGCTGTTCAAGTCCGAGTCGGCGATTGCGCGACCGGAAGATCGGGCCACGCTTAAGCGCGCGCTGGCGCAGGCCGAATGTCTGGGAAAAACCAGTGACGGTAAGTCTATCTTTTTATGGCAGCGAAACGGCGAGGAAGATGTGCCGATACTGCGTGAACTGGGGCGTTTACGGGAAGTCGCCTTCCGCGCCGTGGGCGAAGGCAGCGGAAAACGCCGCGACACCGACCGCTATGATGACGATTACCTGCATTTAATTTTGTGGGATGAAGAAGACCTGGAGATCGTTGGCGCGTACCGCTTTATGCCCACGGCTGAGCAGGTCAACAAGCACGGCTTCAGCGGCCTTTACAGCCACAGCCTGTTCCATTACGACGACAAAATGGCTCCCATACTCGAGCATGGGATTGAACTGGGCCGGAGTTTTATTCAGCCACGTTACTGGGGCCGTCGCGGGCTGGATTACCTGTGGTCCGGCATCGGCGCCTTTCTGGCCCGTTATCCGCACTACCGCTATCTTTTTGGTCCGGTCTCTATTTCCGGGGGATTACCGCCCGACGCCCGGGATCTTTTGGTGGCCTTTTATCGCCTGTGGTTCCCGGCCAGCCATCCCTTTGCCGTATCGCGCCAGCCTTATCCGGCCTCGCTGCCCGATGTCCTGGCGCAGTTTGGCGGGAAAGATTACACAGACGATCTGACCCGGCTGAAATCACTTCTCGGCAATCTGGGATGCGGCATCCCCCCGCTTTATAAGCAGTATTCTGAGCTGTGTGAGCCCGGCGGCGTGCAGTTTATCGATTTCGGGAGCGATCCGGCGTTCAACCACTGCGTGGACGGTCTGGTACTGGTGGATTTGTGTTATCTGAAACGTAACCGCTATGAACGCTATATTGAGGCCCATCTGTGAATGGGCCGGGTTAGCCAATACGCTCAGGACGCCCGATAAAAAGGCTTATCCCCTAATATCGTCGCACGCTGCATAATCCGCCGCTGGGGCAGATAATCCGCATTCGCGTAGTGCTGGGTTACACGATTGTCCCAGATAGCCAAATCGTTTTGCTGCCAGCGCCAGCGTACCTGGAACTCGGGTTTCGTGATATGGGCAAAGAGAAACCCGAGTAACGCCTCGCTCTCCTTCTCGCTGACATCAACAATGCGCGTGGTAAAGCCTTCATTGACGAACAACGCCTGCCTGCCCGTTACCGGATGGGTGCGTACAACCGGGTGCAGCAACGGCGGATGTTTTGCCACTGCCTCCAGCCAGCGCTGGTGCTCCTCGTCGCTTTTGCGGTATTTGTATTCCTGAAACGATTTTTTAAAGTCATGTTCTGCGCGTAATCCGCTGAGCAGATGCTTAAACGGCGTCGACAGGGCCTCAAACGCGGCAATACCGCTCGCCCATAGCGTGTCGCCGCCGCTGGCAGGAAGCTGCTTCGCCGCTAAAATCGCGCCGGCGGGCGGCGTCTCGATAAAGGTCACATCCGTATGCCAGTTATCATTATCCGGGGGATTGTCGTTATGGGTATCCAGCACGATGATCTCTTCTACGCCTTCGGCATGAGGATAGACCGGATGAATATGCAGATCGCCAAAACGCTGGGCCAGGGCACGCTGCTGCTGTGGCGTGACGGCCTGCTCGCGTAAAAAGACCACCTGATGGCGCAGTACGGCGTGATACAGCTGTTCAAACTGGTTATCGCTCAAGGGACGCGTCACATCCAGCCCGCTAATTTGTGCGCCAATCCAGGGACCAAGGGGGGTAATCGTCAATCGTTCACTCATTCTCTCTCTCCATACCAGGGCGTCAGACGGCGCTGTAAAGCCCGCAGCCCCAGCTCTAAACCAAAGGCAATCACGGCGATAACCATGATCCCTGCCAGAACTACATCAGTCGCCAGGAACTCACCCGCAGACTGCACCATAAACCCCAGGCCGCGCGTTGCGGCAATCAGCTCTGCCGCCACCAGCGTGGACCACCCTACCCCCAGCCCAATGCGTAAACCCGTTAAGATTTCCGGCAGCGCGCCCGGCAAAATCACGTACCACAACACCTGAAGACGGCTAGCCCCCAGCGACTGTGCGGCACGTAAACGCACCTGCTGAGCGCTTTTCACCCCGGCCACCGCCGATAGCGCTACGGGGGCGAAGATCGCCAGATAGATGAGCAGGATTTTCGAGGTTTCACCGATACCAAACCAAATCACCATCAGCGGAAGGTAGGCCAGCGGCGGCACCGGACGATACAGTTCGATGAGCGGATCGAGGATGCCGCGAACAACAGGGCTCAGCCCCATCGCAATCCCCACCGGAATACCAACCAACACCGCGGCGGCGAGCGCCACCAGGATACGTCCCAGGCTGGCAGAGAGATGCTGCCACAGGGTCGCATCCATAAAGCCTTGCGGACCGGCGATGGCCATCAGTTTTGCCAGAACCTGCCCCGGCGGCGGCAAAAATAGTGGGCTAATCCACTGAAGCGCCGTTACCCCCCACCAGACCGCAAGCAGAACCAGTAATGTCCCCAGACTCAGGGTGAGCTGAGGTGATAACGGCCAGCGCAGCGTCAGACGTTTACCCGCTCGTTTTTCGCTAAAGACAATGCTCATGAGAACGCCTCCCGCTGCTCGAACACGCGGTTCAGCACGTACTCCCGCCGGGCTATAAACTGCGGGTCGGATTTAATGCTTCGCGCCGGCTCTCCGGCAACATAGCGACGGGCAAAATCCAGGGATAATCTTTCGCGCACTCGCCCCGGCCCCGGCGATAACAGCACCAGTTCGGTGGCCATAAATACCGCTTCTTCGATGTCATGGGTGATCAGCAATACCTGCTTTCCCGTCTCGTGCCACAGGCGAAGCAACAGGGTTTGCATCTGCTCACGCGTAAAGGCATCCAGCGCGCCAAAAGGCTCGTCCAGCAATAACAGCTGCGGATTTGCCGCCAGCGCACGGGCAATCCCGACCCGCTGACGCTGCCCGCCGGAGAGTTGCCAGATGAAGCGCTTTTCGGCGCCTTCCAGCCCCACCTTTTTCAACATCTGACGGGCCGTTTCCAGCCGTTTCTCGCGCTGGACGCCCGCCAGCTGCAGACCAAACGCCACGTTTTCCTGGACGTTGCGCCAGGGCAAGAGTCCCTCACTCTGAAACACCACGCCACGTTCCGCACCGGGCCCCTCGACGCGTTTCCCTTCGAGCTCAATCGCGCCGTGTTGAACCGGGTCAAACCCGGCGATCAGATTCAGCAATGTGGTTTTACCGCAGCCCGACGGCCCTAATACCACCAGCAATTCACCGCTATCCAGCGTCAGGTTGATATTGTCCAGCACGGGCTTGTCACCATAGTGCGCAGACAGGTTCATGATGTTCAGCATGTTTTCCCCTTACTTCACAAAGCGATCGGTCACGAACGGGCTGTAATCGGGGGCGACCGCAGGCACTTTGCCCTGCTCTTTCAGGAAGAGGGCGGTATCGATAATCGCTTTATTCACCGGACCTGAAAGCTGTTGCACCTGTTGCGCAGGCGTCAGATAGGTATTGCCTTTCACCAGCCCCGGCACGTCCGACTCTGGCACGCCGCTCAGGCGGGACAGCTTTTCCAGGTTCGCCGGTTGTTTAAGCCACTCATCAGGGCTGGCGAGGTAGGGTTGCTGCGCGTCGATGGCGCTTTTGGCGAAGGCCTTCACCACGTCGGGATGTTTTTCAGCAAAATCTTTGCGCACCACCCAGACGTCCAGCGTAGGCGATCCCCACTTCCCGACCGTTTCGGAATCGGTCAGCACGGTGCCCTCTTTTTGCAGAGCGTTTACGGCAGGCGCCCACACATACGCACCGTCAATATCCCCACGCTGCCAGGCGGCAACAATCGCCGGCGGCTGCAGGTTTACGATCTGCACCTGTCCGGGTTTGATATTCCAGTGTTTCAGCGCCGCCAGCAGGCTGTAATGGGTGGTGGACATAAACGGCACGGCGATGCGTTTGCCAATAAGATCCTGCGGTGTGGTGATGTTTTTCTTCACCACCAGCGCTTCGGAATTGCCCAACTGCGAGGCGAGGAGAAACACTTCAATCGGCACCTGCTGGCTTGCGGCGACCGCCAGCGGGCTGGAGCCTAAATTGCCGATCTGGACATCCCCTGATGCCAGGGCGCGCACAATGCTTGCGCCACTGTCAAACTTTCGCCAGTTCACCTTTGCGCCGCTCTCTTTAGCAAAGGTGTTATCCGCCTGGGCAACCTTTGCGGGTTCCGCGGATGTTTGATACGCCACGGTAACCTCTACCGCCTGCGCCTGAAATGCCCACAGCGCGAGTGCGCCAAGGAATGAAATACGCGATGAAATAGCCATGGTGTCTGCTCCCCTCTCTTGTTATTGGGGCAGTATTTGCGGCGCGGGAATTTTGATAAAGGAATAAAAAAGCATCGTTAATGCCGAAACGTTTTTAGAAAAAAAGCGGCAAAAGATAGTGAATAACGTGGCAAGCCATTTTATTGCAATTTTGTTACATCCGTTACATATCCAGAGGGACACCATTGCCAGCCCGCTGTCGACGGGCATCATAGAAAAACGGTGATACATAGGGATCGATAATGATTAAAGTGGTGCTGGTGGATGACCACGTCGTGGTGCGTTCCGGATTTGCCCAACTTCTGAACCTGGAAGAGGATATGGTGGTGGAAGGCCAGTTCAGCAGCGCGGCTCAGGCGTGGCCGGTTCTGTCGCGCAACGACATCGACGTGGCGGTGATGGACGTCGCCATGCCCAACGAAAACGGTCTCAGCCTGCTTAAACGCCTGCGTCAGCAACGCCCCGCTTTTCGCGCGATCATTCTCAGCATTTACGACACGCCTGCATTTGTGCAAAGCGCCCTTGACGCGGGTGCCAGCGGCTATCTGACCAAACGTTGCGGCCCGGAAGAGCTGGTGCAGGCCGTTCGTTCAGTCGGCATGGGCGGGCACTATCTCTGCGCCGATGCGGTCAAAGCCCTGCGCGGCGGTCAGCCCGTCTCTACCGTGCTCGACGTGCTCACGCCGCGCGAGCGGGAGGTGTTCGACCTGCTGGTGAAAGGGGAAAGCGTCAAAGCCATCGCCTTTACGCTGGAACTGAGCCACAAAACGGTACACGTGCATCGGGCCAACGTTCTGGGGAAATTGCAGTGCAGCAGCACCATTGAACTGGTCCATTTCGCGCTCGACAACCAGCTTCTCGCAGGCCACTGATGGGGCGATCCGTCCGGCATCTGGTTCTCTCACTGTTCATTCTTCTGGCCTGGGGCACCGGCTGGTTAATGCTCTGGACGCTCAGCTTTTATCTGACCCATAACGGCCAGCAGGCGGTGCTCTTTCTGCCGCAGGGGGTCTATCTGGCCCTGCTGATTTTGCTGTCGCGGCGCTTCTGGCCTGCACTTATTCTGCCCCCACTGGCCGCCATGGCCTGGCTGCACAGCGAACAGCTTCTGACCCATCACGTCATGCTGATGGCACCGCTGCTGGGCACGGTATCCGCCTGGCTTACTCAGCGTTACTGGCACCGCTTCCCGCTTTACTGGCAGCGGCTCTCCTTGCTGATTGCGGCCGTTACGCTTAATGCGCTGTTACAAACGCTGTTTTTCTCGCCCCAGCTTGAAAGCCCGGCCACGCTTCTGCTGCTGGCGTCCTTTACCGGCGGCGTGCTGCTGACCCCCTTCGTCTATCTGGTGTTTGAGTTCTTGCGCCAACAGCATCGCTACCATTTGCTGGGGCTGGATATCAGCAACCCACCGCTGCGCACGTCGCTCATCATCTGGTGCAGTCTGTTCTTCATCATTGGGATTGGCACGCAGATGGTGCTCTCCCCCACGCTTGAACGCCTGCTGTTGATTGTCGTCTTTCTGCCCAACGTGGTGATGGCGTGGAAATTCGGCTGGCAGGGCGGCGTGCTCTCGGGGTTACTGGGCAGCATGATGATCACCATTGCCCGCCAGGTGGGCGTCGGTTTTACGGACTTGCTGGAGCTGGAAATTTTTCTCGCCACGCAGTCCCTGCTGGGCATCGGACTGGGGATCGCCATTAGCCGCCAGCAGCAACTGGCGCTCAATCTGGACCACTATCGCCGTCGACTGGAGGCCGAACTGCAGGCGCGGCGGGCCCTCACCGAACAGCTTATTCACAGCGAAGAAGACACCCGCAAACAGCTGGCGCGAGAACTGCACGACGAGATCGGCCAGAATATTACCGCCATTCAGATTCAGTCTCAGCTGGTCAGGCGCGCAGGCGATACGCCGTTAGCCATGGAGGCCGCCGGACAGATCAACGACCTGGCGCGACGGATCCACCACTCAACCCGCCTGCTCCTGCGCCAGCTGCGTCCGCCCGTGCTGGACGAATTATCTCTCAAAGAGGCGCTGCACCATCTGGTGAACGAGTTCGCCTTTGCCGAGCGCGGGATCGTCTGCCGGTTCGACTATCAGCTTGACGCTCCGCCGCAAAACGAAACCCTGGTCTTTACGCTGTACCGCCTGCTTCAGGAATTGCTGAATAACGTGAATAAACATGCCGATGCTGCTGAAGTCACGATCCTGCTGTGTCAGAAAGGCCATCGCCTGCATCTGGAGGTGGCGGACAACGGCCGCGGGATCGGGCCGGATAAAAGCGCCGGCTTCGGGATACAGGGGATGCGCGAACGGGTCCACGCCCTGGGCGGTGAGTTCACGCTGGCATCCCACGCCGGCACGCGCGTAATTGTTAACCTGCCCACAGTTTTGCAACAAACACCGCATTAACCAGGAAAAAGTCTTAGCCACGCCAGACTTTCTCTCATCCCTTTTTCTTTGCGCTCCCATACAGTCAATTCAAATGGAGAACACCATGCCCGCACTGACTGCCGAACAGGTCACCCATCGCTTTCAGGCTGTACGGCCAAAACTGCTGCTGTGCATGGCAATTGGCTACGCCGCGTTTTACCTGACGCGCAAAAGTCTGAATTACGTGCTCCCTGCCCTGCAAATGGATCTGGGGCTGAGCAAGAGTGATATCGGGCTTATCGGTTCTCTGTTTTACCTGAGCTATGGCATGTCGAAGTTTGCCGCCGGATTGTGGCACGACAGCCACGGACAGCGCGCCTTTATGGGAATTGGCCTGCTGGCGACGGGCGTGCTGAACGTGTTGTTTACCTTTAGCGACGCCTTTCCGCTGCTGCTGTTTATCTGGACGCTAAACGGCTTCTTTCAGGGATGGGGATGGCCGCCCTGCGCGCGTTTACTTACCCACTGGTACTCCCGCAACGAGCGCGGGTTCTGGTGGGGATGCTGGAATACCTCCATCAATGTAGGCGGCGCGATTATTCCTTTAATTTGTGCTCTGGCGGCCCACCTTTGGGGCTGGCAGGCGGCGATGCTGACACCAGGGATCATCAGCATTGTGCTCGGCCTGTGGCTGACCACACAACTGCGGGGCACACCGCAGGAAGAGGGTCTGCCAACGGTCGGGGAGTGGCGCAACGATCCGTTAGAGTTGCGCCAGGAACAGCAAAGCCCTCCGATGGGGTTGTGGCAGATGTTACGCACCACCATGCTGCAAAATCCGATGATTTGGCTGCTCGGCGCCTCTTACGTGCTGGTCTATCTCATCCGTATTGCGCTGAATGACTGGGGCAACATCTGGCTCTCAGAGAGCCACGGCGTGAATCTGCTGAGCGCCAACGCGACGGTGATGCTGTTTGAAGTCGGTGGCCTGCTCGGGGCGCTGTTTGCCGGTTGGGGCGCCGATCTGCTGTTCAGCGGCCAGCGTGCGCCGATGATTTTGCTGTTCACGCTGGGGTTGATGGTGTCGGTGGCCGCGCTGTGGCTGGCGCCGGTACACCACTACGCCCTGCTGGCAGCCTGTTTCTTTAGCGTGGGATTTTTTGTGTTTGGTCCGCAAATGCTGATCGGCCTGGCCGCCGTCGAGTGCGGACACAAACAGGCAGCAGGTTCCATTACCGGTTTTCTCGGCCTCTTTGCCTATCTGGGGGCGGCCCTGGCGGGATGGCCCCTGTCGCAGGTGATTGAACGTTACGGCTGGTCGGGGATGTTCAGTTTGCTCTCGATCGCCGCCGTACTGATGGGTTTATTACTGATGCCGCTGTTGATGTCGGGCATTACCGCTTCTCGCAGTCATATAACGTCTTAAAAGGGCTGAATAATGAAAACGACACTCCTCTCTACCCTCATTGCGTCCGGGATCGCGCTGGCGACCTTAACCGGCGCGGCACAGGCCAAAGGCCGTCTGGTGGTCTACTGCAGCGCCACCAATGAAATGTGCGAAGTCGAAACGAAAGCATTCGGCGATAAGTACGATGTGAAAACCTCGTTTATCCGTAACGGCTCCGGCAGTACGCTGGCGAAGGTGGATGCAGAGAAGAAAAACCCGCAGGCTGACGTGTGGTACGGCGGCACGCTGGACCCGCAGTCTCAGGCCGGTGAGATGGGTTTGCTGCAACCTTATACGTCCAAAAATCTTGCGCAGATCATGGAAAAATTCCGCGATCCGGCAAAGGTAAAAGGCAACCTTTCCTCGGCTGTTTACGTGGGGATCCTCGGCTTTGGCGTGAACACCCAGCGCCTGAAAGAGAAAAATCTGCCCGTGCCGAAGTGCTGGAAAGATCTGACCAAACCGGAATACAAAGGCGAGATCCAGATTGCCGATCCGCAAAGCTCCGGCACCGCTTACACCGCACTGGCAACCTTTGTGCAGCTGTGGGGTGAAGATCAGGCCTTTGATTATCTGAAACAGCTCAACAGCAACGTCTCCCAGTACACCAAATCCGGTATTGCCCCGGCGCGTAACGCCGCACGGGGTGAAACGGCCATTGGCATCGGCTTCCTGCATGACTACTCACTCGAAAAAGAGCAAGGCGCCCCGCTGGAGCTGATCTCCCCGTGCGAAGGCACCGGGTATGAAATTGGCGGCGTGAGCATCCTGAAAGGCGCACGTAACGAAGAGAACGCGAAGCTGTTTGTGGATTGGGTACTGTCGAAAGAAGCGCAGGAACTGGCGTGGAAGAAAGGCAAATCCTACCAAATCCTGACCAACACCACGGCAGAAACCTCGCCTAACTCCCTGAAGCTGGACGATCTAAAGCTCATCAGTTACGACATGGACAAATACGGCTCAACGGACGTGCGCAAGGCGTTGATCAACAAATGGGTCAGCGACGTGAAGATGGGCAAATAAGCTCACGAGTGCGATCACTTGCCGGGTAGCGTGACGCTGCCCGGCCAACAACACCGGAACCCTTATGTCACAGACACTTGCTCTCCATCCCGCGCCAAAACGGGATGCGGTATTCCTTTGGGTTTTACTTGGCTGGCTGGCCTTCGCGCTGCTGCCAGGCTGGAGCCTGGATTACGGTCTGCTGGAGTCGACGAAAGATGAAATTCTCGCCGCCTACAGCTGGTCACATTTAAACGTCAGCATCCTGTGGTATGTGCTCCCCAGCCTGCTGCTGGTGCGGCCTTTCTCGACGGCGCAGCGTGAACAGCGTCGCCGCCACTATATGGATGCGGGCTGGGCGCTGCTGTGTATGCTGTTTGTGGTGCTGAGCGCCACGATAGAAGGCCGGGGGTTGGGCTATGCCAGCATTGTGCTGCTCACGGCGCTCGGGGCCATCATCACGCTGGCGCTGACCCGTCTGGACTGGCTGGGAGGCGACCGGTTTGTGATTGGCTCACTGATCGCCATCATCACGCTGATCGGCATTTTTATCGTCTGGCCGAGCATTGCCATCTTTATCCCCATGTTCACCAACGATGCCGGAGAGTTCGCCCCCCTGGCCTTTATGACGGTGCTCTCCCAGGCACACATCGTTCAGGTGATTATCAACTCGATTTTACTGTCGATTGCCGTCGGCATCGGCTGTACCTTCTTCGGGCTGGTGCTGGCGATTTACACCACCCGCATTGCCAGACGTAGCGCCATCATTGGCCGTATCTTCTCGATTCTGCCCATTGTCACCCCACCCTTTGTCGTGGGCTTAGGCGTCACGCTGATGATGGGACGCTCGGGCTACGTGACGGAATTGATGGTCGACTGGTTCGGTCTGACCAACACCAACTGGCTGTACGGCTTCACCGGGATCTGGCTGGCGCAGGTGCTGGCCTTCACGCCGATGGCCTTTATGATCCTGGACGGGGCGATCAAAACGATCCATCCCTCGCTTGAAGAAGCTTCGTACACCCTGCGTGCCAGCCGCTGGCAGACCTTCAACGGCGTGTTTGTTCCCCTGCTGAAACCGGCGCTGGCCAACGCCTTTTTGATTGTTATCGTCCAGTCGCTTGCCGACTTCAGCAATCCGCTGGTGCTGGGCGGCAACTTTGACGTGCTCGCCACCCAAATCTACTTCTACATTACGGGCTCTCAGCTGGACTATCAGGCCGCCAGCACCCTGGGTGCCTTCCTGCTGGTCTTCTCGCTGCTGGTGTTCTGTATTCAGTACATGTGGATTGGCAAACGCTCTTACGTCACCGTCTCCGGCAAATCGTATCGGGGCGATGTACAGCCGCTACCGGTCACGCTGGTCTGGAGCGTGGTGGCTCTGCTCACGGTGTGGATTGCCTTTAACGCCCTGCTCTACGGCAGCATTTTCTACGGCAGCTTTACCGTGAACTGGGGCGTGGATTACACGCTGACGCTGGATAACTTTATTAAGCTGTTCGGTCAGGGCATGAGCGATGGCGCATGGCCTTCTCTGCTCGATACCCTGCTCTACGCCGGGATTGCCGCCCCTATAACTGCCGGTTTCGGGCTGTTGATCGCCTGGGTGGTGGTCCGCCAGCAGTTCAAAGGGAAAAAAGCGCTCGAGTTCACCACCATGCTCTGCTTCGCCGTACCGGGCACCGTGGCGGGCGTCTCCTATATTCTGGCCTTTAACAGCGCGCCGGTGTACCTCACCGGGACGGCGGCGATTGTGATTATCTCTATGGTGATGCGTAACGTGCCGGTGGGGATCCGTGCGGGCATCGCGGGGCTGGGCCAAATCGACAAATCTCTGGACGAAGCCTCACTCAGCCTGCGGGCCGGTTCACTTCGCACCATCACGCATATTCTGCTGCCGCTGCTGCGACCGGCGATTCTGTCGGCGCTGATATACAGCTTCGTGCGCGCCATTACGACGGTGAGCGCCATTGTCTTCCTCGTCACGCCCGATACTCGCGTGGCAACGGCCTACATCCTCAACCGTGTAGAAGACGGTGAATACGGCGTGGCAATTGCCTATGGCTCGATCCTGATCGTGGTCATGCTGGCGATTATTTTCCTCTTTGACTGGCTGATCGGTGAGGCTCGCACCTCTCGCTCCAAAGCCAAAAACCAGGCGTAACATTATGACTCAGAAACATTTCGTTGAACTGCGCAATGTCACCAAGCGCTTTGGGGATAACACCGTTATCGACAACATCAATCTCGCCATCCCGCAGGGGCAGATGGTGACGCTCCTTGGGCCGTCCGGCTGCGGTAAGACCACGGTACTGCGTCTGGTCGCCGGGCTGGAAAAACCCACTGAAGGGCAGATCTTTATCGACGGTGAGGATGTCACCGATCGGTCCATCCAGCAGCGCGATATTTGTATGGTGTTTCAGTCCTATGCGCTCTTTCCACACATGTCGCTGGGCGAAAACGTCGGGTACGGTCTGAAAATGCTTGGCGTGTCGCGCCGCGATATCAGGTCGCGGGTGAAAGAGGCGCTGGCGATGGTGGATCTGGACGGGTTTGAAGATCGTTATGTCGATCAGATCTCCGGCGGGCAACAGCAGCGCGTGGCCCTGGCCCGCGCCCTGATCCTCAAGCCCAAAGTGCTGCTTTTTGATGAGCCGCTGAGTAACCTCGACGCCAACCTGCGCCGCAGCATGCGCGATAAAATCCGCGAGCTGCAAAAACAGTTCAACATCACGTCGCTCTACGTCACGCACGATCAGAGCGAGGCGTTTGCGGTCTCGGATACGGTACTGGTGATGAACAAAGGCAACATCATGCAGATGGGTTCGCCGCAGGATCTCTATCGTCAGCCCGCCTCGCGCTTTATGGCGAGCTTTATGGGCGACGCGAATCTGTTCCCGGCGCGCTTCTCACAGGACGCGGTGGAGATCTACGGCTACCGCCTGCCGCGCCCGGGGCATTTCGTCAGCGAAGGGGCGGGCTCCGTCGGCGTGCGTCCGGAAGCGATTACCCTGAGCGAGCACGGCGAGGAAAGCCAGCGCTGCACCATTCGCCACGTGGCGTATATGGGGCCGCAGTATGAAGTGACGGTAGACTGGCACGGCCAGGAGATTTTGCTCCAGGTTAACGCCACGCGCCTGCAACCCAACGCGGGAGAACATTACTACCTGGAGATACACCCGTACGGGATGTTTGTGCTGGCGGAAGTGGCCTGAAGTATGCCGGGTTACCCCGGCAAAACGATCAGCGCTGCGCGGTGAGCGCGGCGATATCCTTCGGCGTGGTGCGACAGCATCCGCCGATTAACCGGGCTCCGGCCTCAAGCCACTGGGGTAAATAGCCCGCCAGCGTCTCACACGCCTCGCCGTGGTGATGCCAGGTTTTACTTACCGCGTCATAGTGCTCACCCGAATTTGGATAGACCACCAGCGGAAGCGACGTCAGGTTTTTAAGCGTGTTTAGCGCCGCCGTGGTGTTCTCCAGGGCGATACAGTTTATGCCCAGCGCCACCACCTGCGGATAGGCCTTCAGCCACGCAACTACTTCACGCAGCGGCGTCCCATCGCTTAAATGCGTGCTGTCGCGCAGCGTAAAGGTAAACCATGCCCGGGCGCGGGGATACTCAGCCAGCAGGGCCGTCAGGGCTTTGATCTCTGCGTACGAGGGCAGCGTTTCGCAGGCCAACAGATCGGCCCCTGCATCCAGCAGGGCTTCCACGCGAGGACGATGGAAATCCATAAAGAGGTCGGCGCTGCGGATATAATCTCCGCGATACTCAGAACCATCGGCCAGATAGGCCCCGTAAGGACCCACGGACCCGGCCACCAGCAGCGTGCCTGCCTGCGGGTTTTCTGCCAGATACGCTTCGCGGGCCTTACGCGCCAGCTCCACGCTCTTACCAATTAATTGACGAGACTGCGTTTCATCCAGCCCCCGGGCGGCAAAGCCAGCGGGCGTCGCCTGGTAGCTGGCGGTAATCGCCACCTGCGCCCCCGCGCGGAAATAGTCCAGATGAACGTCGCGGATCAGTTCCGGCTTTTCAATCAGCACTTTTGCGGACCACAGGCTGTCTGCCAGATCGCAGCCGTGCGCTTCCAGCTCCGTCGCCATCGCGCCATCAAGCACGATAAACGGCTGCGTTTCTAAAAGAGAGGTAAGCGGATTATTCTGCGACATGTTCAGGCTCCTGATATTTAAGAGAACGGGTCAGATACCAGGCACCATAGCACAAGGCGACAAAGGGAATACCGCAGTAGAGTGCGATTCGCTGCGTCGGATCGAAGGCGAGACCTACGCAGGCGACCAGGCAAAGCACAAAACCGAGAACGGGCACCAGCGGATACCACGGCGCGCGATACTGCAACGCAGCCAGCGGTTTGCCCGCCTGGAGATGGCGACGGCGGAACATAAAGTGCGACGCGCAAATGCTGAGCCAGACCGCCACAACCGCAAACCCCGAAATGGCCGATAACGCGACAAAGACGGTGTCCGGCGCCACAACGCTTGAGAACAACGCCAGCACGCCGCCCAGCATACTCACCGAGATCGCCGTCAGCGGCACGCCGTTTTTATTCACGCGAGCAAAGCAGCGCGGCAGCGTTTTTTCATTGGAGAGCGACCAGAGCATACGACCAGAGGCATACAGCCCCGAGTTTGCGGCCGAGAGGATGGCGGTCAGAATCACAAAATTGAAGATATCCGCGGCATAGGGAATCCCCACTTTTTCAAATACCAGCACAAAGGGGCTTTTCTCCACGCCCGCCTGCTGCATGGGAATGAGTGCCGCCAGAACAAACACCGTGCCGATAAAAAAGAGGATCAAGCGGGCAATGGTGGTACGGATGGCGACAGGAATCACCTTATGCGGGTTTTCCGTTTCGCCCGCGGCGATGCCAATCAGCTCGGTGCCGGAGAAGGCAAAATTGACCGCCACCATGGTCATCAGGATCGGCAAACCGCCGTGGGGGAACCAGCCCTCTGCGGTGAGGTTAGCCAGCCCCGGAGCCGGTGATCCATCCTGCATGGGGATGAAACCGAAAATTGCCGCCCCGCCCAGGATGATAAACGCGATGATGGTGATGACTTTGATCAGCGAGAACCAGAATTCGCCCTCGGCAAAAAAGCGCGTTGAGATAACGTTAAGCGCAAATATCACCCCGCAGAACACCACGCACCAGATCCAGACCGGCACCTGCGGAAACCAGTACTGCATACAGAACCCGGCGGCGGTAAAGCTCGAACCGAGCGCCACCGTCCAGGTGAGCCAGTAGAGCCACGCCACGGTGTAGCCCGTTGCCGGCCCCAGATAGCGCGTCGCATAGACGTGAAAGGCGCCGGTTTCCGGCATGGCCACGGAAAGCTCGCCCAGACACTGCATCACCAGCCAGACCACCAGCGCACCAATGAGATACGCCAGCAGCGTTCCCGCCGCGCCGGTGGTGGAAATGATATAACCCGTATTAAAAAATAATCCTGTACCGATGACGCCGCCCAGCGACAGCATGATCAGGTGGCGCGTTTTCATGGTGCGCTTCAGCTGCCCATTTTGTTCTGTTTGCATATTACCTTCTAAACGTATGGACATCTAAACATCCAAAGAAGGTCATTTATACCGTGAATGTTAACAAAAAGCTAGCCATGTACCAGGCGCAGCCGCGCGCGACGGGCATTAAGTCGAGGATGATGTGTCAGGATCACGTAGAGAAAGGGACGCCAGGCCATAAGCACCTCCGCAAGGCAGATACTTTAAGCATGGAGGCCGGGGAGGCGCTTTTCGGTCAGTCGAAAGTGCGAACCGCACCGGGCAACGTCATGCAAAAGACGGTGGCCCTGCCCGGACAATGAAAGCCCTCGTCTTGGTAATTCCCCTAAACAGTTCTATAGTCCTTGGAGATTCTTCGTTACCAGGACTTAGTGATGCGCTTTAATGGACTGACCAAAGGTTTTTTCCTGCTTCTTCTCGCTCTCGTTACGTGGGCTTTCTTTGATGTGTTGTCGCCCTATTTTTCCGCGATTTTATGGGCCGCCATCCTGACCATCATTTTTAACCCGGTGAAAAATAAGCTTCGCGCCGCGCTGGGGGATCGTAACGGGCTGGCATCGTTTTTGACTCTCGGCATCATCTGCCTGATCGTTTTTATCCCGTTAATGGTGATCCTCTCGTCGCTGGCGATTGAGCTGAACGTGGTTTACACCAAACTGCAGGCGGACAACACGCAGTTCCCGGAGGTGGTGGCGGGCATCTTTAATCGACTGCCCGACTGGGCAAGCGGTTTCCTGGCCGACCATAACCTGAATAACGCCGCGCAAATCCAGAAGAAACTCTCCGACTTTGCCCTGCAGGGCGGGCAGTATCTGGCGGGCAGCGCCTTCCTGATTGGCAAGGGCACCTTTGGCTTTGCAATTAGCTTCGGCATCATGCTTTATCTGCTGTTTTTCCTGTTGAAAGACGGGCCGTATCTGGTGCGCCAGATTCTGGACTCCCTGCCCCTTTCCGATTTTGCGAAAGAGCATTTGTTCGCCAAATTCGTCGGGGTCTCTCGCGCGACGGTCAAAGGCACGGCGGTCGTGGCGGTGGTTCAGGGAACGCTGGGGGGCATCGCCTTCGCCATCGTCGGTATTGATGGCAGCATTTTGTGGGGCGCGCTGATGGCGTTTCTCTCCCTGGTGCCCGCGGTGGGTTCGGCGATTGTCTGGGTTCCTGCCGCCATTTTCCTGTTTGCGACGCATCAGGTCTGGCAAGGGCTGTTTATTGTCGGTTTCTTCGTGATCATCGTTGGCCTGGTCGACAACATTTTGCGCCCGCTGCTGGTGGGGAAAGACACCAAAATGCCGGACTACCTGATCTTGATTTCAACGCTTGGCGGCATGGAGCTTTACGGAATTAATGGCTTTGTTATTGGTCCCCTGATTGCGGCGCTGTTTATCGCCTGCTGGAATCTGTTCTCCGGGCGCGACCATGCAGGCAATGCGGAAGAGTTAGACGCGGAGTTCATCGAAGAGGGTAGAAAACCGCCGGAGTTATAAAAGCAGGTGTAAGCATCAACGAGGCGGCTGCGGGCCGCCTTTTTTTTCACTCTAAATCAAACGTTTTCTATAATTTAAAGAACGCCATACTACATTTGTCGCAAAAGGATCCCACAGGTGCGAATCGCCACGATAACAAACTGGGCCTATGGTGCCACGGTATGCCTGACTCTCGCCTCCGGTATCATCATGATCCTGGCGTCCAATGCTGACAATGCGGAACGGCAGGCGGTTGCACAACGCCAGCAGTTCGATCAAATCACCGAAGACATCGAAGCGGATGCCTGGATGCTGTCTGATTTGGCCCGCCTGTTTGTGATCAAAAAAGACCCGGCGATCCTCAATGAGTACCGTCAAAAAGAGGGCACGCTTAAAAACATCGAAGTGCACCTTCAGAAATTAGACGATACCGGTGCAACGGACGAAGAACTCTCTTTACTCAGTGAAGGATTAAAAATCGTAGATGCGCTGCAGGACGAACAGCAGGCCGCCCTTGCCAGCGTGGCGCGGGGCGAGGAGCAGCAAGCCGTCGATCTGTTATACGGCAGCGCCTACGAGCTTGAGCTTGAACGCGCGCAGCGGGAGATTGACCGCTTCCGCCAAATACTGGATAAGCGTGTCATAACCGATGTCCAGGTGGCGACAAAAACCTCGAAAACGCTGCGCACCGCCTCCGAGGTTATGGTCGGCCTGACCGCCCTGCTCTTCCTGTTTGTGCTGGGCTTTATTTTAAAACGCCGCGTACTGCGCCCGGTCGTTCGCCTGAGCGACGTGGTGCATCGTCTTGCCTCGCAGGACTATGCCGTGGAAACGCCCAACTTCAATCAGATTGATGAGATCGGTGACATGGCGCAGGCCATCCACATTTTCCGTGAAAATGGGCTGGCGCGACAGCGTCTGGAGAAGGAGCGCGATGCGGACTGGGCTATCCGTGAACTGCTGGCGCGGATGACGCAACGCCTGCAGGGCTGTGAATCCTTTGATGACGTGCTCAACGTGGCTACCCTTTTTGCGCCGAATATTGCTCCTGGCCTTTCTGGCAGGCTCTATATTCTGGATCGTGCCCCCGCGCGAATGCGCTGCGTGGCAGAATGGTTAGATCCGCATGGCGCGTCGACCCCCTTCGATCCTGAAGACTGCTGGGCGATACGCCGCGGTCAAAGCCATCCGCCGGTAAACGGTGAACCGGACGTGGTCTGCTATCACCTGCCTGAATCGGTGGCGCATCAGGCCCTGTGCATTCCCCTGATCGCGCAGGGGGAAGCGATTGGGTTGCTCTCCATCCAGAATATCCTTCCGGAAAACGCCCCGTCACGCGCCTATCTGGAGCTGATGGCAGAAGCGCTGGGACTGGCGCTGGCTAACCAGCGGCTGCGTCACGAACTGCAGGAAAAAGCGCTTTATGACCCGCTGACCGGCCTGCGTAACCGCCATCACCTGGACGATATGCTCCGCGCCCAAATCAGCCTGGCACAACGTACCTCAACGCCGCTTAGCTGTCTGATGATTGATATCGATCACTTCAAAAAGATCAATGATAAGTACGGGCATGAAGCAGGTGATGCGGTCATCAAACGCGTCGCGAGCATTATTCAGCGAACAACCGGCGATGAAGGCAAAGCATTCCGCTATGGCGGCGAAGAGTTTCTGGTGCTGCTTGCCGGAATGGACGACGAAGCCGCCTATGAACGCGCATCGCAGATTTACAGCGAGGTGAAAATGTCCACGGTCCGCTCGGGTATATCAGAAATCGCCACGGTGGATGTTTCCATCGGGATCGCCACATTCCCTCAGCATGTTCAGAGCGATAGCCTTATTCGAGCCGCTGATGTCGCGTTGTATCGTGCAAAAGAGCTGGGAAGAGCGCGGATAGTGAGTTTTGGTATGTTAGGGGAAGGGTAGGTTTGTTTGTGGGGTTGTTGGCGGAAAGGGGGTTTTAGTGGCTATAAGGGGGTAATGTTTTGAATGGGATGAGGAGCGTTAAGGCGGTGCGATAATAGGAACATAACATCGCTAAAAATCCAATTTATTTTCAGTAGCTTATATTCGTTAAGTTTTTTAAGGTACCCCCAAAAGTACCCCCAATCAGATCCCGTCTCAACTCTGACAGCAAAAAAATGTTGCGGGCTGTCTAATAGACAGCCCGCAAGCACGGTTGATGTTTTTACAGATACTAATCAACCTTCCAAACGTTAACTGCTTGTTGTGACATCCATTTTTGAAAATCATTGACAGATTCTAAATTCCACTCTTCATATTCTGTCACTTTTAAGGCCAACTTATATCCGGATTTTGTATATTCTTTTTTCTTCTCTTCAAAGGATGAGCGTTTTAAATTATCTTTATCCATTAAGATCATGTTTCCAAGTCTATCTTTTACATCATTAATTCCTTCACCAAAAGATTCGCTCCAATCTTTCTCTGGATGATAAGGGCAAATATGCTCTAATGTCGTTTTTTCATAATCACATGGATTACCTAAATAGCCTTCAATTTCAGAAAGTAAAAAACGTATTTTTTTCGCCGTTTGTCTACTTGGCATTCTATGAAATTCAAAAGCATTAAAGAAAGCATTATCATCAGGATACAAGCGTTTAAATTCCTCGCTATTTTTCACATGACTAGCTCTTAAGAACTCTCGATTATAAACCTTGTTCGCGATTTGATTATAAATATTCTCTTGTTCACTAGGTGATAAATGGCAGATAATATTATATCTAATAGATAATACATATATATATTTTACGAGCTTAACAAACTCCTCTGGAGAAAAATTACCAAAGGCAGCGAGAAATATTGTTAGTGGTTGCTTGATATTAAATAATCTAATACCATTAAGATAGTGCAATACATTTCTGTATTTCACATCTTGATCTCCCCACCATGCATCATTGGGATTGATCAATGATGCATAAATAGGTGAGTAGTCAATTAATGACTTCAAATACTGATACGCTTCTTCCGGTTTCGTTAATATTTTTCTCATTGAGGAAAAAAGGTTGTTCTTAGTAACCATTCTTCTCTGTGAATTATAGTGATATCTAATGTAATCAGAAACATTGCTCTCTCCAAGTTGGACAATCATTTCTGACCATTGCTCGTCCAAATCGTTGAGCTCTTCTTCTCCGATTTGATCATCTTTCGTCACAATTGAAAACAAATAGTTTTTTAGTAGGTCCGGAGTAGACAATTGGACCCCTCTCGCATTCAAAGTTTCAAAAACTTTATAGGCATTAAGATCGTCTTGTACAATTATCTTTGTAAAAATCATACTTGAAGAAAAATCTGCAATAAACTGAGCAATCTCCGCACCTGTTTTGCCGTAATCTTTCTTACAGAAAAAGTCAAAACACTTACGTATCAATTTATTAGTTGATGTTATACCGCGAGAGTTTTGAGCCTCTAAATGAGATGACATTCTTTGAAAATAACTTTTATTATTTCTATTTAGTTCTAATTTATTAATTACTTTAAGCGTAACGAAGTTCTTACTTCCTACAAAATTCTGAGTTATACCATCGAGTCGCTCAGTATTGCCCTGAACATCCTCCCCATTATCAATTAGAGTTTTGATCGCTTTCATTGCAGCCAGAACTATAATCGATAACGTAACTAAGCGTTGTTGCCCATCTATAATTTCATGCTGATACTGTTCTTTTTGTTGAAGGACAATGTAGCCCATATAATGAAAACCTTCATCATCAAGAGAATTTATATCTCCCCACAAATCCTCCCATTGTCCTACATCCCATGCATAGTCTCGCTGGAATCTAGGCACAATATATTTGTTAGGCCCACCTATTAATTCATTAAAATTCTCATTTTTTGGTTCCATCAACATAAATTGCTTTGCCATTTAATCAAATCCCGTTATTTTAAAATGACGTTATCATAAGGCTGTTAATTATTAACAAGACATCATGATGAGAGTTTCATAGCTATGATGCACGATAAACGATTCGAGCACTAACAGACACTTCTAGTGCTCTACATCATCAGAGACATTCAACTTGGCCGCTTTGAACAAGCTGTAGAATGGTTAAAAGTTATTCTAAATATATCTAAATTACTGACTGAAGCAACTGTAACTTAGAGCGCGTTCTGCCAAAAATCCCCACTGGCGCTGCCGGTGGGTGACAACTTTTGACAACTCAATCTGAGCGCCAGCGTCCGGGCAAACCAGAACAGCGATCTGAAAGAGGCTCGAGGATGGTTGCAAAGGGGGAGTGCTTAACACCTCCCCTTCACGAGTTCGTGTACCTGAAGTTTTCTAAAGCGGTAGCAGTTGACACTTTACCCCTAGTTTTTCCTAGTAAGGCATAACAAACCAAAAAAGGCTGACACCTGCCCTGCTTCGCATCAGGATTAACAAAAGCTAACAGCCAAGGCTCAACAAATCTCAACGCCAGCCCTCTACACTTCTGCTGTAGCTGCTGTTCGTAGGCGTCAGGATCCGTTAGGTTAACACTTTCCCAGTTTCTCGCGAAAAAGTGTTAAGTTTGAGGGGCTGGGGGGTTTACAGTTTTTCGCCATCCAGCATACAGAGCGACACTAAACCAGTTTTGTTCCAGTCATCCAGCGTATCGGGGTGCATTGTAGCAACGTAGGCCAGCTCAGAACGAAGAAACCGTAAAGCCCCTGCTACACGGTCTTTGCCGTAGAAACTGTGAGTTTCTTCATCCAGCCGGAAGAGAATCAGCTGTTGCTCTTCGGGCTCGTACTGAAGCTCAGCGGCGGCTGCCTCTATCCACTGACCAGCATCAATATCAGCCGGCAGCTCTTTCCCGCCGTCATGCCCCATACCCACGCGGCGGCCTGCGCCCACGTCATTGCATTGTGATGATCATCAGCACCAGCACCAGCACCAGCACCAGCACCAGCACCAGCACCAGCAGAATTTTGTTTAGCTTGTGATGCGTCAACATCCACTTTATCGCCTGAAATAAAAACTTCACCGCGGGCTATCCAGCCATAACAGTTTGACGACTGACGCCCATATGCCTGGCGTAGGCTGATTTACTTCAGAGCATCCTGGTGCTTCCCTCCAGACATAAAAAAGCCGCCCTCTGGCGGCCTACTTCTCTTCTGATTGTGTCTGATGCTAATTGCCTTTGCACATCGCGATGATCTGTTCGCTTAACTGGTCAAGGCCTGTCATGCGTGGCTGCACGTCTGAAGGATCATCGTTCTTCCCGAAACAATATTTAAACCGCCAGTATTTGCCACCATGAGTGTTGATCAGAAGAGATAAACCGCCATCATCAGCAAGCTTATAAACTTTTTAGACCGAACAGCAAATATCACCCTAATTCTCCCCAAATCACCGTAGATTTCAGGGAACATGAGTAGACTTGGGAAAAGTTTGAGATGGTGCCGATAATAGGAGTCGAACCTACGACCTTCGCATTACGAATGCGCTGCTCTACCAACTGAGCTATATCGGCCCTGAGAGGCCGGTTACGAATGTAACCACGGGGCAAAAGAGTAGATCTAACGAGGTGATGCGTCAATGGCCTTGTGAATCAAACGCCTATTTTTGCATCACCCCGTTTTATTTATGCGCGAATCGTATCATCACCAAAGCCGATCCACTTGTAGGTGGTTAAGGCTTCCAGTCCCATTGGGCCACGCGCGTGCAGTTTTTGCGTACTGACGGCAACTTCTGCCCCCAGACCAAACTGTGCGCCGTCGGTGAACCGCGTTGAGGCGTTGATGTAGACCGCAGAGGAGTCGACCTCGTTGATAAAGCGATCGGCATTGCGAAGGGTGCGGGTCAGAATGGCGTCGGAATGCTGCGTACCGTGTTCACGAATGTGCGTAATGGCGTCATCCAGGTCGGCAACAATCTTCACGTTCAGATCCAGCGATAAATATTCGTCGTCATACTGCACGTCCTTCACCGGTTCTACCTTCGCCGGGCCGTCTTTGAGCATCGCCAGTGCGGATGCATCCGCATGCAACGTCACGCCGCTCTCCGCCATCTTCTGGCTGAGCGCGGGTAAGAACGTCCGGGCGATATTCTGATGCACCAGCAGCGTTTCAACGGTGTTACAGGTGCTTGGACGCTGGGTTTTGGCATTAACGATAATGTTTAGCGCCGGTTCGGTCTCGGCGCTTTCATCCACCAGGATATGACACACGCCGATCCCGCCGGTAATGACCGGTATGGTCGATTGTTCCCGGCAAAGCTTATGCAGGCCTGCGCCGCCGCGTGGGATGAGCATGTCGATATATTTATCCATGCGCAGCATCTCGTTGACCAGCGCACGATCGGGGCTTTCAATCGCCTGTACCGCGCCCGCGGGTAACCCGCACTCTTCCAGCGCCTGCTGAATCACTTTTACCGTGGCCGCATTGGTCCGCCAGGTCTCTTTGCCTCCGCGCAGAATCGCGGCGTTGCCGGTTTTCAGGCACAGTGATGCCACATCCACCGTAACGTTCGGACGGGCCTCGTAAATCACGCCGATAACGCCAAGCGGCACGCGGCGGCGTTCGATACGCAGGCCACTGTCAAGCAGACCGCCGTCAATCACCTGCCCGACCGGGTCGGCCAGATTGCAGACCTGGCGCACGTCGTCTGCGATACCTTTCAGACGAGAAGGAGTAAGCGCCAGACGGTCGAGCATGGCTTCGCTCAGACCGTTGGTGCGCGCTTGTGCTACGTCTTCTTCGTTGGCACGCAGGATCGCGGAGGATTGCGATTCCAGATAATCAGCGATTTTCTCCAGTACGCGATTTTTCTCGCGGCTGGAAAGGAGCGCCAGTTTGTAAGAGGCGGCTTTCGCAGCGGCACCCATTTGTTCCAGCATGTTCGGCTCCTTAGCGAATAATCATATCGTCACGATGAACGGCAACCGGGCCATATTCATAGCCCAGAATGGCATCGATTTGCTGCGAATGCTGACCCGCAATGCGGCGCAGCGCGTCGCTGTTGTAGCGGCTCACGCCGTGCGCGATATCGCGGCCAGCAAGATTACAGATGCGGATCACTTCACCACGCGAGAAGTTGCCTGTCACGGTTTTGATTCCTTTTGGAAGCAATGAGCTTCCCCGATCCAGAATCGCCATGGTCGCGCCTTCGTCCACGGTGATTTCACCCGCAGGCGGGGCGCCAAAAATCCAGCGTTTGCGATTCTCAAGCGGCGAAGCCTGCGCGTGAAAACGCGTACCAACGGAAATGCCTTCCATGACGTCACCAATCACGCCAGGGCGGCTCCCTGCGGCGATAATGGTGTCGATACCCGCCCGACAGGCTACATCGGCGGCCTGGAGTTTCGTCCCCATTCCTCCGGTGCCCAGGCCGGATACGCTGTCGCCGGCAATCGCCCGCAGTGCGTCATCAATGCCAAAGACATCTTTAATCAACTCCGCCTCAGGGTTGTTGCGCGGATCTGCAGTAAACAGCCCTTGCTGATCGGTCAGGAGAAGCAGCTTGTCCGCACCCGCCAGAATAGCGGCCAGCGCAGAAAGATTGTCGTTATCGCCCACTTTAATTTCAGCCGTTGCGACAGCGTCGTTTTCATTAATCACCGGAACGATATTGTTATCCAGCAGCGCGCGCAGCGTGTCGCGAGCGTTAAGGAAGCGTTCCCGGTCTTCCATATCGGCACGCGTCAGCAGCATCTGCCCGACGTGGATACCGTAAATGGAGAACAACTGTTCCCACAGTTGAATCAGTCGGCTTTGGCCCACGGCCGCCAGCAGCTGTTTGGAGGCAATCGTCGCGGGGAGTTCGGGATACCCTAAATGTTCACGTCCGGCCGCAATGGCGCCAGACGTGACGATCACGATACGGTGACCTGCGGCATGAAGCTGTGCGCACTGGCGAACAAGCTCAACAATGTGGGCGCGATTTAGGCGGCGCGATCCGCCTGTTAAAACACTGGTACCGAGTTTTACCACCAGCGTCTGGCTATCACTCATGATTCTCTGCCGTTCAACAATAAGGGAAAATGATGTTAATCAGACGTTTTAACAGGACTCGGCCCCGTTGCCAACTGTCGTCGCACGCGGTGAACCACTTTGTTGCGCGGGATCAGGAAGCGTAGCGGCAGATTTTGACACTTTTATTACCGAAAAATTAAAACTCACTTTTTTAAACATATTCCTGGTTTGTCATAAAAGTTTCACCCGCGAGCGATAAAACCCTTCCTGTTTTTCACGGGGTAATAAGCCGAATCTTATTGCTCAGCGAATATTAGCGCGTTTTAAAAAACATCAGGATTGAAAATGAAAAAGAGTACTCTGGCATTAGTGGTAATGAGCGTTGTGGCTTCAGCATCTGTACACGCAGCAGAAGTTTTTAATAAGAACGGCAATAAACTTGACGTGTATGGCAAAGTAAAAGCAATGCACTACATCAGTGATGATGACGCTAAAGATGGCGACCAGACTTACGTCCGTTTCGGCTTCAAAGGTGAAACTCAAATTAACGATCAGCTGACCGGTTATGGTCGTTGGGAAGCTGAGTTTTCCGGTAACAAAGCAGAGAGCGATGCCACGCAGAAAACCCGTCTGGCTTTTGCGGGTATTAAGCTGAAAGACTTTGGTTCATTAGACTACGGTCGTAACCTGGGCGCGCTGTACGATGTGGAAGCCTGGACCGATATGTTCCCTGAATTTGGCGGTGACTCCTCAGGGCAGACAGATAACTTCATGACCAAGCGTTCAAGCGGCCTGGCGACCTATCGCAACACCGACTTCTTCGGTGCGATTGATGGTCTGGACATGACGTTGCAGTATCAGGGTAAAAACGAAAACCGTGACGCGAAAAAACAGAACGGCGACGGTTTCGGCACCTCTTTGACCTATGATTTTGGCGGCAGCGATTTCGCGATCAGCGGCGCGTATACCAACTCCGATCGTACTAACGCGCAGAACCTGCTGGCACGCGGTGAAGGCGAGAAAGCCGAGGCCTGGGCAGCGGGTCTGAAATATGACGCGAACGATATTTACCTGGCGACAATGTATTCTGAAACGCGCAATATGACGCCAATTTCAGGCGGTTTTGCCAATAAATCACAAAACTTCGAAGTCGTGGCACAATATCAATTTGACTTTGGTCTGCGTCCGTCTCTGGGATATGTCCAGTCTAAAGGCAAGGATATTGAAGGCATTGGTGATGAAGATCTGGTGAAATATATTGATGTGGGTGCAACCTACTATTTCAACAAAAATATGTCTGCATTTGTTGATTACAGAATTAACCAGATTGATGACGACAATAAATTAGGCGTGAGCAGCGACGATATCGTGGCGCTGGGGATGACCTACCAGTTCTGATGAGTGTTCAATAAAAAAGCCTGGCACATTTGCCAGGCTTTTTTTTTGCCGGGTGGCCACTTCGCCTGACCCGGATGACATAACCGCACGTGACTGCTGGCCCGGTACACTCAGATCACCAGGCCATAATCAAAACCTACGCCGTCAGTTTTACCGCTTCGCTGGAGAAGTTATCTGCAGGTTCAAACTTCAGCTCCAGGCTCGCCAAAAGCTGGCGCGCCTTGTCGTGAAACTCTTTCAGCGTGTGCTCCAGACGATCGATCACTTCCTGATCTTTGATACTGGTTTCTTGCCAGTTGCCGTCTTTGTTAAAAAGACCAAAGTGATAGCGATAGGTAAAGCGCTTCTCTTCTGCTTCCATTTCCATCCACCAGCCCCAAAACTCACGTTTTTCGGGTGCAGGCTTCACGTTGACGCAAACAGCCAGGCAATCGAAAAAAAAGCGATTCTCTTCACACTGCTCTTCCCGGATGTACGGGCCAAGCGCCATGAACTTCTTGATCATTCTACTTTTCGGGTGTCCACTCGGTAACGTCATTGCGATCTCCTTTTGTGAAGCCACAGTTGTACCAAACCAACAGAATTTATCAATCTCTTAACTAAATCTCTTATCAATCCAGCGCGCAATCTCTATCAGCGCTTTGTCAAAGTTCTGATACACAGGACTGAACGGAACCTCAAGCAGCTTGCCTTCGGAAGATGACGAGGTGATTAAACGCGACTCCTCTTCCGGGCTGAAAGGATCGTTTTTCCAGAAACCCGACAGCATAGGCGTAGGGCAACGACGCCCAAGAAGTCCCTGCGTTTTTAATGAATAGCGATTGAGTTCCACACGCAGGGCTTCATCAGAGGCGTCATGCATCCCCAGACGGCTGGCCAGCACGTCGAGATACATTTCAGGTACGTTTGCCTGGCGTTGCGGATCGCTAAGCAGCGCATGTACTACCGGTCCCAGACAGGCCACCGCCTTCAGACGTGAGGATTCCAGATAGGCCAGACGAACCGCGACGTTGGCCCCAAAACGAAAACCAAACGCGGCGACGCGGGTATGATCCACCCAGGGAATGTTTTCGAGTGCTTTAAGCGCATGCTGGTGCAGGATGCTGGAGTCCTGCGTCAGCTTCCACTTCGAGGAGAAACCAATAGAGGGCATGTCCAGCGTTAACATGGCGATCCCTTTTGGCGCGAAATAGCGCTCAAACAGGCTGAAATAGTCAATCTGCAGGGAATCCAGACCACCGCACATCAGCACCGTCGGGAACGGGCCCTCGCCTTTTGGCATATGCAGGAAGCCGGTCACCGGCGCCCCGCCAGGGATGGCAAACTCAATTTCACGCATGTTGCAGGCCAAACGCTGAGCGGCCTCTTCATAGGCCCGGTTTGCCAGCGCCTGCGCCTGTTCGGCCAGGTCGTCGCCCTTCAGGTGCGGGTAGGCGGCGATGCTGTAAAGATTGGCGGCATGAAGCCAGTGTTTGCCGCTCAGCGCAGCATCCTCTTCCTGGCTGGCTTTTTGCTGCCAAATCATCGCCTGTGAGGCCCACTCATAGATCCAGTTGCCACCGCGATAACCCACGACGGTATCGTACAGATCGCCGTCCGTACGGTCGGCATCGCTCATGACGATGCGCGCCTGCACATCCAGAATTTCGCGAGGGTCGATGCCTCGCCAGATCCACATCAGGCGGTTAATCATGCGATACCAGTGCGGGACGTTTTTGCCGTCCAGCGTCGACTGCACGGAAGGTTGAACGCCTGGGTTGAAGCGACGCACCAGCGTCGACGTTTCGGGGTGTTTGAAACGGGGTTTGAACAGGGTTTCGCTAAGATTCGCCTGGGTCATTGCGCGTTGCCTCCATGAATACGTGACATAGAAGCCATTGTAACGCGCCAGGCGCTAAAAAGAACAACGCCCGGCATAACCGGGCGTTAAAAATAATTTCGTAACGGAATTAACGGCCTGAGATTGGCGGTACAAAGACCACGCCCATATCCCACGGTTGCTCAATCCAGGTATCCTGCGGGATATCAATCACATAATCGTCTACCAGCGGTTTGCCCGCAGGTTTAGCGAAAATGGTGACAAAATGCGCGCGTGGATACATTTCGCGAATGGCAACGGCAGTGCCACCGGTATCAACCAGATCGTCAATCACGATGAAGCCTTCGCCATCGCCTTCAGCGCGTTTCAGCACGGTCAGCTCACGCTGGTTATCGTGGTCGTAGCTGGAGATGCAAACGGTATCGACATGACGAATACCCAGCTCACGTGCCAGCAGTGCTCCCGGTACCAGACCGCCACGGCTTACGGCGATAATGCCTTTCCACTGCTCGGATGGCATCAGGCGTGCGGCCAGTTTGCGTGCGTGAATCTGCAACATGTCCCAGGTGACGACGTATTTTTCGCTCATGTGAAGTGTCCCAGCCTGTTTTTATACGGCTTAAAAAGTGTTCGAGGGGGAAATAGGTTGCGCGAGATTATAGAGATCTGACGCACTAAAAACCAGTGTTTAGCGGTGCGCGCCGGAGTTTTTACTTGCTTTATGCTAGCGGCAGGCAGAGAAAGTGGTATTCTCAACCTCATCTCGCAAGCCCGACTTGTGGTGACTATTAACCTGCTAACCCTGTGACCTGCAAGCCTGTTTGCTGCGTCATGACAAGGAGACTTATCGTGTCTGAACTGTCTCAATTATCTCCACAGCCGCTGTGGGATATTTTTGCCAAAATTTGTTCCATTCCGCATCCGTCCTATCATGAAGAACAGCTTGCCGAACATATTATGGGCTGGGCGAAGGAAAAAGGCCTGCACGCCGAGCGCGATCAGGTGGGCAACATTCTGATTCGCAAAGCGGCCACCGCCGGTATGGAAAACCGTAAACCGGTTGTACTGCAGGCGCACCTGGACATGGTTCCGCAGAAAAATAACGACACCGTGCACGACTTCACCAAAGATCCGATTCAGCCTTACATCGACGGCGAGTGGGTGAAGGCACGTGGTACGACTCTGGGCGCAGATAACGGCATCGGTATGGCTTCTGCGCTGGCCGTGCTGGCTGATGACCGCGTTGAGCATGGTCCACTGGAAGTGCTGCTGACCATGACCGAAGAAGCCGGTATGGACGGCGCGTTTGGTCTGCAGGCTAACTGGCTGCAGGCGGACATCCTGATCAACACCGACTCAGAAGAAGAAGGCGAGATCTACATGGGTTGCGCGGGCGGGATTGATTTCATCTCCACCCTGCCCCTGTCCCGTGAAGCGATCCCTGCCGGTTTCCAGACCTTTAAGCTGACGCTCAAGGGCCTGAAAGGCGGCCACTCCGGTGGTGATATCCACCTGGGCCTGGGCAATGCCAACAAACTGCTGGCGCGCTTCCTGGCAGGCCATGCGGCTGAGCTGGATCTGCGTCTGGTCGATTTCAACGGCGGTACGCTGCGTAACGCAATCCCACGCGAAGCCTTCGCCACCGTCGCGGTGCCTGCTGCGAAAGCGGACGAGCTGAAAAAGCTCTCCAGCGTTTATCTGGATATCCTGAAAAACGAGCTGGAAGCAAAAGAGAAAAACCTGAACGTCGTGCTGGAATCCGTCACAACGGATAAAGCAGCGCTGACGGCCACGTCTCGTGACAGCTTCGTTCAGTTGCTCAACGCCACGCCGAACGGTGTGATCCGCAACTCTGACGTGGCGAAAGGCGTGGTTGAAACCTCACTGAACGTCGGCGTAGTGACCATGACGGACGACAGCGCAGAAATCATCTGCCTGATTCGTTCTCTGATCGACAGCGGCAAAGAGTACGTGGTGAGCATGCTGGAGTCGCTGGGTAAACTGGCTGGCGCGAAAACGTCTGCTAAGGGTAGCTATCCAGGCTGGCAGCCGGATGCAAGCTCTCCGGTGATGGCGCTGGTGCGTGAAACCTATCAGCGTCTGTTTAACAGCACGCCAAATATCCAGGTGATCCACGCGGGTCTGGAATGTGGTCTGTTCAAAAAGCCGTACCCGGATATGGATATGGTCTCTATTGGGCCAACCATTACTGGCCCACACTCTCCGGATGAGCAGGTGCATATCGAAAGCGTGGGCCATTACTGGACCCTGCTGACCGAACTGCTGAAAGCGATTCCGGCGAAGTAATGCCTCTGCTGCCCGGTTTAACGGGGCGGCAAATAATACGCCTGGGCTCACGCCCGGGCTTTTTTATAGCCCAAGGACCAGCTGCCGTTCCAGCTGCGGGTCCAGCAGCGTAACGTGCAAGCCCACCAGCCTAACCCCGCGACCGCCACGCCGTTCTTCCCAGGCTTTCCTGGCCGTGGCAATCAGATCGTCTTTGCTCAGACGCGGCCAGACGTGCTCCTGAGTCGTTTGCTGAAAATCGTTGAATTTGAGTTTTACCCCCTGCCGTGCAATGAGCAGATCCGGTTTGACCTTTGCCAGCCGACGTTCCAGCTCCGGGTAAAGTTGTTCCACGATGATCGTCTCGCAATCGGACCATTCATGAATATCTTCTGCCAGGGTGCGTTCCACGCCAACCGATTTGCGCAAGCGCTCGCTGTTTACGTCACGCTCATCTATGCCCTGGCTGCGCTCCCATAACACGCGACCAAACTTGCCAAAGCGCTTGAGAAGCATAGCCAAATCGCTTTTCTGCACATCTTCGCAGGTGCGTAACCCCATACTTTCTAGCTTTGCCGCAGAGACTTTTCCGACGCCGGGAATTTTGCTGAGCGGCAGTGTTTTCAGAAAAGCGGGTACCTCGTCCGGGGTGATGACGTATTGACCATTGGGTTTGTTGAGGTCGGAGGCGATTTTAGCGAGGAATTTCACAGGGGCGATCCCCGCGGAGGCCGTCAGCTGAAGCTCATTGAAAATCGTCTGGCGGATCTCCTGGGCCATCAGCGTGGCGGAGCCGTGGCAGTGCAGGCTGTCCGTCACGTCAAGATAGGCTTCGTCCAGCGACAGAGGTTCAATTAACGAGGTGTAGCGCGAAAAGATATCGCGAATGCCGGCAGAGGCTTCTTTATACGCATCAAAGCGGCCGGGCAACAGCGTAAGATGAGGGCAGAGTTTAAGCGCCATTGCGGTGGGCATGGCGCTGCGCACGCCAAATTTACGCGCCGGATAATTGGCCGTGCTGATTACGCCGCGTTTGACGCGACTGCCGCCGATGGCAATGGGGATATCCCGCAATGCAGGATTATCCCGCATCTCCACGGCAGCAAAAAAGCAGTCCATATCGACATGGATTATTTTGCGCATCGTAAGCCCTCACTCATCACTGGATAAGTATACAGTAAGCCAATAAGAGTTGTGAATGAATTAGATGACGCGCAGAAATTCCTTTATTAAGAAAAACTATTTTGTAAACTCACCGGATCGCTATTGCGAAAATCTATAGCGGTGCTAATGTGAGCGCTCCTAATCCAGATAATTCTGATTTCGGGTCTCTTTTGCCGTCCTGGCAAGTTGGTTTTAGCTTTATCAAGGAACTTGTAGTATGCGTAAAATCGCATTGTTCATTGCGATGCTTCTGATACCGTGCGTTTCGTTTGCGGGGCTGCTCAGCAGCAACAGTTCAACAACGCCTGTCAGCAAAGAATATAAACAGCAGTTAATGGGATCGCCGGTTTATATTCAGATCTTCAAGGAAGAGCGCACTCTCGATCTGTATGTCAAGATGGGCGAAACCTATCAACTGCTTGATAGCTACAAGATTTGTAACTATTCCGGCGGTCTGGGTCCAAAACAGCGTCAGGGCGATTTTAAAAGTCCGGAAGGATTTTACGACGTTCAGCGCAACCAGCTAAAGCCGGACAGCCGCTTCTATAAAGCGATCAATATCGGATTCCCGAACGCCTATGACCGTGCACACGGTTACGACGGAAAGTATCTGATGATCCACGGTGCCTGCGTCTCCGTTGGGTGCTATGCCATGACCGACAGCGGTATCGATGAGATCTTCCAGTTTGTGACCGGTGCCCTGGTCTTTGGCCAGACGAGCGTGCAGGTCAGCATCTATCCGTTCCGTATGACCGATGCCAACATGGCGCGCCACAAGTCATCTTACTTTGCCGATTTCTGGAAGCAGTTAAAACCGGGCTACGATTACTTCGAGCAGACCCGCAAACCGCCGGTGGTCTCAGTGGTTGACGGGCGTTACGTGGTCAGCAAACCGCTGAGCCATGAAGTGGTCCACCCGCAGCTGGCGTCAAACTACGCGCTCCCCGAGGCAAAATAGCGCCCACTCGCCTGGCATAATCTTTTGCCAGCTTTCATTGCCGGTAAGCGGCTGAGTGGCTATGACCGTGACCACATCGTTAAGCGTGGTCTCGGTCTGAAAATCAATTTCCACATCCTGATCCAGCAGTTTTGCCACGCCAAAAGGTGCCCGACGGGTGATCCAGTAAAGATTGGTTGAACAGAACGCCATCACGTAGCGCCCATCCGACAGCAGCATGTTAAACACGCCCTTCTCACGCAGTTCACTCGCCAGTGACGCAATGTATTTGAAGACCGCCGCCATGTTCCCCGGCGTGCGCGGATAACGCTCCGTCAGTTTGTGCAGGAGCCAGCAGAACGCCTTTTCACTGTCGGTCTCGCCGACCGGGCGAAAATTCCCCGTTACCAGCGATTTATAGCCCGTTAGCTGTCCGTTGTGCGCGTAAGTCCAGTTGCGTCCCCACAGTTCACGTGTAAACGGATGGGTGTTTTCCAGCGCCACTTCCCCGCGATTCGCCTGACGGATATGCGCAATGACGGAGCAGGACTTGATAGGATATTCCTGTACCAGTCTGGCAATGGGGGAGTTAAAGCTGGGTTGGGGATCTTTGAACGTGCGGCAGCCTTTTCCCTCATAGAAGGTAATACCCCAGCCGTCTTTATGCGGCCCGGTTCCTCCACCGCGCTGCACAAGCCCGGTGAAACTAAAGCAGATATCGGTTGGCACATTGGCGCTCATCCCGAGCAATTCGCACATACATCACCTCCACAACAGCGGGGGCAATCATGCCCCCAGCGAAGTCTTACTTAACCATCTCTTTTTCAATCAGCTGGATCAGGATGTGAATTACTTTAATGTGAATTTCCTGTACGCGGTCGGCATAACCAAAATGCGGCACGCGGATTTCGATATCTGCTGAACCCGCCATTTTGCCGCCATCTTTACCTGTCAGGGTGATCACTTTCATCCCTTTTTCACGCGCCGCTTCAATGGCTTTGATCACGTTAGCGGAGTTGCCGGACGTGGAGATACCCAGCAGAACGTCGCCTTCACGGCCTACCGCTTCTACGTAGCGAGAGAAAATATGGTCATACCCAAAATCGTTACCCACGCAGGAGATGTGGCTGACGTCAGAGATCGCAATGGCCGGATAGCCCGGACGGTTTTCGCGATAACGCCCGGTCAGCTCTTCCGCAAAGTGCATCGCATCGCAATGTGAGCCACCGTTACCGCAGGAGAGCACTTTGCCGCCCGCTTTAAAGCTGTCTGCCAGCAGAACGGCCGCGCGCTGAATCGCATGAATATTGGCTTCATCTTTCAGAAAGTTAGCGAGCGTTTCCGCAGCTTCGTTCAGTTCGTTACGAATAAGATCCTGGTACATGAGGATAATCCTTCAGTATTGATGAAATAACACTGCGAGTGTAACGGATAGCGATAAAAGCGAGAAGCTAAAGCCATGCCAAACCATCGCTGTTTTGATGATTCGTGCCTGGTCAGACCTGAACAATGTGAACCAGGTTGTAATTATTTTGTGAACGCATTGCTAAAAGAAATAACATCCACTACAACCATATCATCACAAGTGGTCAGACCTCCTACAAGACAGGGAGCTTTTCTTTATGATGATTTTGAGCATTCTCGCAACTGTTGTTCTGCTCGGTGTGTTGTTCTATCACCGCGTAGGGTTACTTCTGAGTAGCCTGATTTTACTGGCCTGGACCGCGGCGCTGGGTCTGGCTGGCGTGTGGAATATTTGGGTCGTGCTGCCGCTGACGATCGTCCTGCTGCCGCTTAATCTGCCCGCGATGCGTAAGTCGATGATCTCTGCACCGGTGTTTAAGGGCTTCCGTAAGGTAATGCCGCCTATGTCGCGTACCGAGAAAGAAGCGATTGATGCCGGCACCACCTGGTGGGAAGGCGATCTGTTCCAGGGCAACCCGGACTGGAAAAAACTGCACAATTACCCACAGCCGCGCTTAACGGCAGAAGAACAAGCCTTTATAGATGGCCCGGTTGAAGAAGCCTGCCGCATGGCAAATGACTTTGCCATCACCCATGAAATGGCCGATTTGCCGCCAGAGCTGTGGGCGTATCTGAAAGAGCACCGCTTCTTTGCGATGATCATTAAGAAAGAGTACGGCGGGCTGGAGTTTTCTGCTTATGCTCAGGCACGCGTGCTGCAAAAACTGGCGGGCGTGTCCGGCATCCTGGCGATTACCGTTGGCGTACCGAACTCATTAGGCCCTGGCGAGCTGTTGCAGCATTACGGTACCGAAGAGCAGAAAGATCATTACCTGCCGCGCCTGGCTCGCGGTCAGGAGATCCCGTGCTTCGCTCTCACCAGCCCGGAAGCGGGTTCTGATGCCGGCGCTATCCCGGATATCGGTGTGGTTTGCATGGGCGACTGGCAGGGTCAACAGGTGCTGGGTATGCGCCTGACCTGGAACAAACGCTATATCACCCTGGCCCCTATCGCGACCGTGCTGGGTCTGGCGTTTAAGCTGTCTGACCCGGAAAAACTGCTGGGGGGTGAAGTGGACCTGGGCATTACCTGTGCGCTGATCCCAACCTCAACGCCGGGTGTGGAGATTGGACGTCGTCACTTCCCGCTGAACGTGCCCTTCCAGAACGGTCCAACGCGTGGTGAAGATATCTTCGTACCGATTGATTACATCATCGGCGGCCCAAGCATGGCAGGTCAGGGCTGGCGTATGCTGGTGGAATGTCTGTCTGTCGGTCGCGGCATTACGCTGCCGTCTAACTCGACCGGCAGCCTGAAAACGGTTGCGATGGGGATTGGAGCTTACGCGCAAATCCGCCGTCAGTTCAAAATCTCTATTGGTAAAATGGAAGGGATTGAAGAGCCGCTGGCGCGTATTGCCGGTAATGCCTACGTGATGGATGCCGCGGCATCATTGATTACCTACGGCATTATGCTGGGTGAAAAACCGGCCGTGCTGTCTGCTATCGTGAAGTTCCATTGTACCCACCGCGCTCAGCAATCCATCATCGATGCGATGGATATCGCGGGCGGTAAAGGCATTATGCTCGGCGAAAGCAACTTCCTGGCGCGTGGATATCAGGGCGCACCGATTGCCATCACCGTTGAAGGGGCCAACATTCTGACCCGCAGCATGATGATCTTTGGGCAGGGGGCGATTCGTTGCCATCCGTATGTGCTTGAAGAGATGGCCGCAGCCCAGAATAACGATGTGGATGCGTTCGATAAATTGCTCTTTAAACACATTGGTCACGTGGGGAGCAACGAAGTACGCAGCTTCTGGCTGGGCCTGACGCGCGGGCTCACCAGCGCGACGCCAACCAGTGATGCAACGAAGCGTTATTACCAGCATTTAAATCGTCTGAGCGCCAACCTTGCTCTGCTGTCTGATGTCTCGATGGCGGTGCTGGGCGGTAGCCTGAAACGTCGCGAACGTATCTCCGCGCGTCTGGGCGATGTGTTAAGCCAGGTGTTCCTCGCCTCGGCGGTGTTGAAACGCTATGACGATGAAGGGCGTCACGAAGCTGACCTGCCGCTGGTGCACTGGGGCGTTCAGGATGCCCTGTATAAAGCAGAGCAGGCCATTGACGATCTGTTGGCTAACTTCCCGAATCGTATTGTGGCCGGCGCGCTGCGCGTGGTGATCTTCCCGACGGGCCGTCACTATCTGGCACCGTCCGATAAGCTGGATCATAAGGTCGCGAAAATTTTGCAGATCCCAAGCGCGACGCGTTCCCGTATCGGTCGTGGACAGTACCTGACGCCAAGCGCCCATAACCCGGTGGGTCTGCTGGAAGAAGCGCTGCGTGATGTCATGGCTGCCGATCCGATTCACCAGAAGATTTGTAAACAGCTGGGTAAAAACCTGCCGTTCACCCGTCTGAATGAACTCGCTGAACAGGCGCTGGCACAGGGCACCATCGATGCGCACGAAGCCGCCATTCTGGTGAAGGCAGAAGAGAGCCGCCTGCGCAGTATCAACGTGGATGACTTTGAGCATGACGCGCTGGCGACACAGCCGGTAAAGCTCGAAGAGAAAGTTCGCAAGCCTGAAGCGGCCTGACGCGTTTCGCTTCCTGAAAACCCCGCCTCGTGCGGGGTTTTTTATTGCCACATTTTCTGTTTGCCGCGTGCTACAGTGTAAAAATGCTGTTCAACGAGGAGTCTGAATTGTGCCTGGCTTGAAGATAACCCTAGTGCAACAACCGCTGGTGTGGATGGATGGTCCGGCCAACCTGCGCCATTTCGACCGTCAGCTCGAAGAGATTACCGGTCGCGATGTGATTGTTTTGCCTGAAATGTTTACCACAGGCTTTGCGATGGAAGCCGCTAAGCAGTCGTTACCCCAGGAAGAGGTCGTCGCGTGGATGCATGCCAGGGCGCAACAAACCAATGCGTTGATTGCCGGCAGCGCCGCGTTACAAACCGATCGCGGTGCGGTGAACCGTTTTTTGCTGGTTGAACCTGACGGCAGCGTCCATTTTTACGACAAACGCCATCTCTTCCGCATGGCCGATGAGCATCATCACTACGAAGCGGGCAATAAGAGGGTGGTGTTTGAATGGCGCGGCTGGCGCATTCTGCCGCTGGTCTGCTACGACCTGCGCTTCCCGGTCTGGTCGCGCAATCGCGACGATTACGATTTGGCTCTATACGTGGCCAACTGGCCTGCGCCGCGCTCGCTGCACTGGCAGGCGCTTTTGACGGCACGGGCGATTGAAAACCAGGCGTATGTTGTGGGCTGTAACCGCGTCGGCACCGACGGCAACGGGCACCACTATCGCGGCGACAGTCGCGTGGTGAACCCGCAGGGCGAAGTAATCGCTACCGCCGAGCCGCATCAGGCTACGCGCATTGACGCTGAATTATCACTGACGGCGTTGAAGGAGTATCGCGAGAAGTTTCCGGCGTGGCAGGATGCGGATCCGTTTAGCATTAAATAACGCTTATGCTTACCCCGCCCTCTCCACCGGGAGAGGGCGGGTCAGCCGTTAACTCACTAACGCCTGTCCATCTTTGCGGCTCTCTGTCGCAGCAACGTAGTGACCTTCCGGCATACGATAGATCACCTGCGCACCACCAAAGTTATAATCCTGAAGCGGGTCTTCCACTACGATCTGATGTCCGCGATCGCGCAATCCGGCAATGACATTGCGATCGAAGGTGGATTCAACAATTACCTCCCTGCCCTGCACCACGCGCCAGCGCGGCGCATCAATCGCCGCCTGCGGGTTTTGTCCGTGCATCATGATGCGCAGCGCCATTTGCATGTGCCCCTGCGCCTGCATCGGACCGCCCATGACGCCGAACGACATCAGCGGCTTGCCGTTGCCGTCCATCGCAAAGCCTGGAATGATGGTATGGAAAGGCCGTTTACTGCCCGCCAGCGCGTTTGGATGTTTGGGATCGAGCACAAAACCGCAGCCGCGATTTTGCAGGCTGATCCCCGTTTCGGGTACCACGACGCCAGAGCCAAAGCCCATAAAGTTCGACTGAATAAAGGAGATCATCATTCCGCTGGCATCCGCCGCAGAGAGATAAACCGTACCGCTCTGCACAGGCGAACCATAGGTGAAATCAGAGGCTTTATGCGGGTCGATCAGCGCGGCACGGGATTTCAGGTAACGATCGCTGAGCAGCTCCTTCGCGGCGAACTCCATGTGTGATTCATCCGCTACATAACGATCCAGATCCGCCAGCGCCAGCTTCATCGCCTCGATCGACAGATGCAGAGACTGCACCGAGTCGGGATCGTAGCGACCAATATCACACTGCTCCAGGATCCCCAGCGCGATGAGCGTGGCGATGCCTTGCCCGTTCGGCGGCAGTTCCTGAACGGATCCCCCCGCGAAATCACGCGACAGCAGTTCTACCCAGTCGACCTGATGGTTCGCCAAATCCTCGGCGGTTAAATGCGCGCCGTGCTCTTTGGCAAAGGCGGCAATTTTCGCGGCCAGCTCACCCCGATAGAACGCTTCACCGTTGGTTTTCGCAATCAGTTCCAGGGAGTCCGCCTGCGCTGGATTGCGGAAGATCTCTCCGATACGCGGCGCGCGGCCTTCCGGCGCGAAGCAGGCGCTAAAGCCGGGCTGGTCTTTAAGTTTGTTGTATCCCCGCTCCCATAAGTGGCCAATCAGCGGCGACACCGGGAAACCGTTACGCGCATACTCAATGGCCGGTTGAGCCAGCGTGGTCAGCGGCAACGTTCCAAAACGCTCGGCTAGCGCCACCCAACCCGATACCGCGCCAGGCACGGTTACCGCGTCCCAGCCCAGTTCAGGCACGGCCGTTTTACCGGCATACAGATCCGCGTGCCAGCTGGCAGGCGAGCGGCCGGACGCGTTCAGTCCGTGCAGTTTTTCGCCATCCCAGACAATGGCAAAGGCATCACTGCCGATACCACAGCCCGTCGGCTCCACCACGGTAAGCGCCATGGCCGTTGCAATGGCGGCATCCACGGCGTTCCCCCCCAGCTGCAACATGCGCATCCCGGCCTGCGCCGCCAGCGGCTGCGAGGTAGCGACCGCGTTGTGCCCCATCATGGGCGGACGTCTTGAATCGTAACCCGTTTTAAAATCCAGCGCTTTGGTCATCATGACTCCTTAGTCGTGGCGCGGGTCGAGCGCATCGCGCAGCCCGTCGCCGAGTAAATTAAAGCCCTGCACCGCCAGGAAAATCGCGACGCCCGGGAAAACAGACATCCACGGAGCCTGTTCCAGAAAACCTTTTGCCGTGTTCAGCATCGACCCCCAGGATGGGTTCGGAGGTTGCTGCCCCAGCCCAAGAAACGAGAGGCTCGCTTCGGCAATAATCGCAGAAGCAATCGCCAGCGTGGCCTGCACCAGAATGGGCGACATTACGTTAGGCAGGACATATTTCACGATGATCCAGCGGTCCGGCAGGCCGATGGCCCGCGCACCGTCGATATACTCTTCGTTTCGAATAGCGATCACCTGACCGCGCGTCAGACGCGCAAAGATCGGCATTGCCGACAGGCCAATCGCGATCATCGCATTCGTCAGGCTTGGGCCTAAGAATGCCCCCAGAGCAATCGCCATAATCAGGAAAGGGCACGCCAGCAGCGCTTCGATAAAGCGGGAGATGACGCCATCCCAGATCCCCTGAAAATAGCCCGCCACCAGCCCCAGCGGCACGCCAATAACCACGGCGATCACCACGGAGATGCAGCCGGCCATCAGCGACGTTCGCGCCCCCCAGACAATACGCGAAAGGATATCGCGCCCCAGTTCGTCGGTGCCAAACCAGAAGAGTTCGGATGGGGGCTTACGCACGGCAAGGAAATTCGCTTTTACCGGATCGAATGGCGCAATCCAGGGGGCAAGCAGGGCAATCAGCACAAAGATGCCCACCACCACTGCGCCTGTGACCGCGCTTTTGTTCGCGAGAAACTTTTTCAGCACCCGGTTTTGCGTACGCGGTAACGTAGCGGCCGTGTTTTGAGTCGCCAGTTCAGCCATGATTAACCTCGCATTTTCGGATTGATGAGCACGTACAGAACGTCTGCTAACAGGTTCAGCAGCAGGAAGCCAATCGCCACAATCAGCACCACGCCCTGGACAACCGCGTAGTCCCGGTTGAAGACGGAATCAACAATCATCTTGCCAAATCCCGGAATGGTGAAGACCTGCTCGGTCAAAACGGCCCCGCCCAGCAGTTCGCCAAACAGCAGCGTGGTAAGCGTAATCACCGGCACCAGCGCGTTGCGAAACGCATGCTTGAGGATCACCGCCTTAGGCAACAGCCCTTTTGCCCGCGCAGTGCGGATGTAGTCGGCTTTCAGCACCGCAATCATTGACGCCCGGGTATGGCGCATCAGCGTGGCGGCAAGGCCCGTGCCCAGGACACAAGCTGGCAGCAGCAAGGTACGCAGGTTTTGCAGCGGATCTTCGCTGAAGGGCACATAACCCGACGCAGGCAGCCATTGCAGATTGACCGAGAACACCAGGATCAACAGGATCCCCAGCCAGAAATGGGGAATGGAGATCCCCGAGATCGCCACAAAGTTTGCCCCGTGATCGACCCAGGTGTTTTTGTTCACCGCTGCGAGGATCCCCATGCCGATACCGAACACCAGCGCGATGATCATCGCCAGCAGGGAAAGCTCCATCGTGACCGGCAGCTTGCTGGCGATCAGCTGCGTGACCGGTTCATGGGTGCGTAAGGAGACGCCAAGATCGCCCTGTAATGCCCGGGTGAGCCAGTCGAAATACTGTACCGGCAGCGGCGCATCCAGGTTCAGCTCTGCACGAAGTTGGGCTATCACCGCCGGATCGCGCTCCTCCCCTGCCATGGCAATCAGCGGATCGCCGGGCAGCAATTTTTGCAGCCCGAAGACCATCATGCTCACCAGCAGCAGAGTAGGGATGGCCAGCAGCAGGCGTTTGCAAATCAGTTCCAGCATGGTTTCTCCTCACACCTTCTGTTACTTAGCCAGCGTTAAGCCCGCTACGCGCACGATGCCATCCGGATAAGGTTTAAAGCCTTTCACGCTCTTGTTCAGGCCGAAGATACGCGGCTCAAAATAGAGATAGGCAATTGGCATATCGGTTTGCAGCTGGTTAACGACCTTGTTGTACAGCGGCTGGCGTACTGCCGGATCGGTGCTGAGGCGGGCCTGGGTCAGCCATTCATCGACCTGTGGGTTGCTGTAGCGTCCGTCGTTGAGGTTGCCTTTACTGTTGATAAAGCCATAAATGCTGCCATCCGGATCCGGACGCCCTGACCAGCCGGAGAAGCTCAGCTGGTAATCACCGCTTTGCTGGCGATCGAGCAAGGTCGCGAACTCTGTCATTTGCAGATTCAGGTTGAAGCCCGCTTCGGCGACCATCGCCTGCAATACCTGGCCCACCTGCTGGGAAATGGGGTTATTAGGCACCAGCAGATTGACGTTGAGCGGCGCGTTAACACCGGCGGTTTTCAGCAGTGCTTTCGCCTTTTCGACGTCGCGGGCAGGCACCGGTGATTTCACGTGATAGGGGCTCACGGGCGAAAACGCCTGATTAGCTGGCGTATAGAGCCCTTCAAAGACCACCTGGTTCAGCGCATCGCGGTCGATAGCCAGCGAGAATGCTTCACGCACGCGGGCATCTTTAAAGGGATCGTTAGCAGGCACTTTGCCGTTATTAATATTGAAGGTAATCCCCTGATAGCCGAGACCGGTCACCTTCGCTAAGGAAAGCTTGCTGTCTGCTTCGACGGTTTTCACATCGCTTGCGGCCACGCCTTCCGTCAGGTCCAGATCGCCAGCTCGCAGGTTGGCCAGACGGACTGACGCATCCGGGATGGGCAGATAGATAATTTTGTCGAAGTGGTAAGCGCCTTTATTCCAGTAGTTATCGAAACGGGTCAGAACGATGCGATCCTGAGACACGCGGCTGTCGAATTTATACGGCCCGGAACAGACAGGATGCGCGGCAAAGTCGGGCTTTTTCGCCGCCTCTGGCGCCATCATCGCCCCGGCACGGTCGGTGAGCTGCATCAGCAGCGCGGCATCGGGGGTTTTAAGATGGAGGACAATCTGCGTGGGGCTTTTCACTTCCACCGATTCGATAGAGGAGATCTCACTTTTGCGCAGCGACCCTTTCAGGGTTAGCGCCCGGTCGAGGTTATATTTTGCCGCCTCGGCGTCGAATTTTTCCCCGTCGTGGAAGGTGACTCCCTCGCGCAGGTTCATCGTCAGGGTTTTGCCTTCATCGCTCCACGCCCAGTCTTTCGCCAGGCCGGGCACCACCTTCAGATTTTCATCAACATCCACCAGCCTGTCACACAGCGAGGCAAACACGAAGCGACCATAGTAGGTGCGCGCCAGATGGGGATCGAGCATATCCGGGTCCGCGCCCAGGCCAATTCGCAGGACGCTTTCAGCGTGCGCAGGTACCGCCGCGCCCAACAACATAACACTTCCCAGTACGGTCAAAAGAGAATTACGCATTGTCATTATCGTGAGTTCCTTGCAGGAAGAGATGAGAGAGTTGCCGCATGTTCGAACAGCGCACGGCGGCGCAGAAATGCAGCAGAAGGTGGGGCAATCTGTATCACGCTGCGGTCGCGGTTGATCTCCTGCCAGCGATGGCAGGCGACCTGGCGTCCTCCTTCGAGAACCTGATCGATAGGTTCTACCTGGCGGCATTCATCCGTGACGTAGGGGCATCGGGTATGAAAACGACACCCCGAAGGCGGGTTGGCCGGATTCGGCAGGTCGCCCTGAAGTAATGGGGTATCACGCTCAACGCCCGGTTGCATCTGCGGGGCAGAGGCGATCAGCGCCTGCGTATAAGGGTGGAGCGGCGCGTCGAAAATTTCGTCAACGGTCGCCAGCTCAACAATCTGACCGAGATACATGACCGCCACGCGGTCGCTCATATGGCGAATTACCGCCAGACCGTGGGCCACAATCACCATGGTCAGTCCGAGCTGATGCTTCAGGCTTTCCAGCAGATTGACCACCTGCGCCTGCACGGACACATCCAGGGCAGAGACCGGTTCATCACCCAGCAGCAGTTTAGGCCCGGAGGCCAGCGCGCGGGCGATACCGATTCGCTGACGTTGTCCTCCTGAGAACTCGTGCGGATAGCGCCCGGCCCAGGCTGCGGGCAGACCGACCGTTTTAAGCAATTCCGCCACGCGGAACTGGCGATCCGCTTTTTTCATGTTCTGGTGAAGCCACAGCGGCTCACCGACGATTTGTTCCACCGTCATACGCGGATTCAGCGAGGCGAAGGGATCCTGAAAAATGATTTGCAGCTCGCGGCGCAGCTGGTTCAGGCGCGAACCGGAAGCATGAGTGATCTCTTCGCCCTGATAGAAGACGCGGCCCTCGGTGGCGGCCAGCAGGCGCAACAGAAGGCGTCCGAGCGTGGATTTGCCGGAACCTGACTCACCCACAATGGCCAGCGTTTCGCCTGGCATAACCGAGAGCGAGACTCTGTCGACGGCAGTGACAACACGCGACGGCGCGAAAAGCTTTTTCGGACCAGGGAAGTGTTTACTCAGATCGCGGGCTTCGAGAATGGGTGTGGTCATGCGATTTCTCCCAGCGCAATGTGTTGCTCAAGCGGTACACGGAAGCAGGCCACCTGATGACCGGGCCCCTGAGTCTGTAAAAGCGGTTTCTCTTCATGGCAGCGTAACTGCGCGAAGGGGCAGCGCGTGGCGAACCGACACCCTTTTGGCATCGACTCGGGTAAGGGAACCGATCCTGGAATGGTGGAAAGCTGGCCTTTACGGGCGCCCAGGGAGGGAATCGATCCCATCAGCCCGATCGTGTAAGGATGTTGCGGATCGGCAAAAATAGCTTCCACGCTTCCCTGCTCGACGACCTGACCGGCGTACATCACTGCAACCTGCTGCGCGACTTCTGCCACCACGCCCAGATCGTGGGTAATCATCAATACTGCGGTGCCGGTTTCTGCTTTCAGGGTGTTGAGCAGGGTCAGGATTTGTGCCTGAATGGTGACATCCAGGGCCGTTGTGGGTTCATCGGCGATAAGCAGTCGCGGGTGGTTGATCAGCGCCATCGCAATCATTACGCGCTGGCGCATCCCGCCGGAAAGCTGATGCGGATAGGCTTTGAGGCGCATTTCTGGCGCAGGTATCTGGACCTTTTCCAGTATCTGCAACGCCACAGCCATCGCCTCTGCCTGGGACATTTTCTGATGACGGATGACCGCTTCGCTGAGTTGATCGCCCAGGGTAAAAGCCGGATTGAGGGATGTCATCGGCTCCTGAAAGATCATCGCCAGTTCGCTGCCGCGCAGATCGGCATACTCTCGCGGCGAGAGTTTACGCAGATTGTGGCGGCGAAAGTGCATTTCGCCGCTGACAATTTGCGCGCTGGCGGGCAGTAACCCCATCAAAGCCAGCGACGTGATGCTTTTACCGCAGCCGGACTCTCCCACCAGCGCCAGCGTTTCGCCTGAGTTTACGGTCAGGGAGATGCCGTCGAGAACGCTAACCGGCGACCCGGCAAATTTCACATTAAGATCGTGCAGGCGAAGGACCGGCGCGGCCTCCTTAAAAGGGATCGTCGTCATAACAGGGAATCATCCTCAAGGTTAACGGCCTGAATCAGAGCGTTTTGCAGGCTTAACAGGTGATCGCGCATCGCGGCAGCGGCTTCATTGGGCTGACGATTGACTATCGCCGTCATGATGCTGTCGTGGTGATGGTTGTAGTGATCGACACGCTCTGGCGTGCGCGCCAGTTCGCGTAAGTGCTGCCATGCGGGGTCGCGCCTGACGGCGTCAATGGCATCAAATAGCCCCAGCATAAGCCGATTACCTGCCGCTTCAGCGATGGCGCGGTGAAAGGCGCTGTCCCACAGTTCGTTGAGATCGCGGTCATCCGGGCTGACCTTATTGATGCGTTCCAGCATGCGCTGCATCAGCGCGAGGTTTTCCCTGGTGGCACGCAGTGCCGCAAGTCGGGCTAAGCCGGGTTCGAGCTGCAGACGAGCTTCCATGACTTCAAGCAAATTGGTTTGTTGCACCAGCCCCTGAAGCGCCAGCGGTTCAACAGGCGCGGCCGGACCGATAAAGGTACCCTTCCCCTGCTTGCGCCAGATGCGCCCTTCTTCCTCCAGCACGTCCAGCGCACGACGAATTTCACGCCGTCCTACGCCGAGTTTTTCCGATAGCTCACGCTCGGTGGGCAACGGACTGCCTGGTGTTGACTCGTGCTGGTGGATGAGCCCGCGCAACTGCTCTAACGCGGTGCTGGAATTTGCCAGAAACCGTGACGTCTTATCCATATTGGTTCGCCTGCTTTCATCATTACTTTATTTTTATTAACAATAAGTTATTGATATAGATGGATACCTATTGCCCTAATGATTAAGCAATTCCTGAACCAATATGTAATTGGTTCAGGAGTTTTCTGGAATTTGATGGATAAGTGGATGATAAAAAGAGATTTATTTTTTAAAGAAGTGTTACAAATTGATTAAAGATGAAGAGGAATAAGAGACCGGGTTGCACATTTTAAGTGCAGAAGGCGCACCAAAAACGCACAATTGTTAACGAATTGCACTATTTTAATTAACACGATGTTAACCAAAGGTAATGGCAGGGATGAAATGACAAAAGCCTGAATCATTGCTGATTCAGGCTTTCTAATGTGGCGGAACGGACGGGACTCGAACCCGCGACCCCCTGCGTGACAGGCAGGTATTCTAACCGACTGAACTACCGCTCCGCTGTGTTCCCTTGGGAACGAAGCGAATATTACGGATACCCTTCGATCCCGTCAACGCTTTTTCTTCACTTTTGAATCGTTTGCTGCAAAAAACGCCGACACGGCGAATTTCTCTCCGTAACGGCAGCATTATGCCCGCCAGAGGCAGCTTCCACCTTTCTTCTGAACCAAATCCAGACGCGATTCGTGATTGAGTAACTCTTCATCGCTGGCTAAAACAACTTTTAATCGGCTGGCCTGACGTACTACGCGTTGAATGCCAGCATCGCCCTGCTTCTGTTGCGTGTCGCCTTCCATGCTAAACGCCATCGAAGTTTGACCACCCGTCATGGTCAGATAGACATCGGCCAGGATTTGGGCATCGAGTAACGCGCCGTGAAGCGTACGCTTGGTGTTATCGATTTCGTAACGTGAGCAAAGCGCATCCAGGCTGTTACGCTTGCCAGGGAACATCTTCCTTGCCAGCGCCAGACTGTCCGTCACTTTACAGAAAGTGTTGGTTTTAGGAATACCGCGGTTGAGTTTACTGAACTCGTAATCCATAAAGCCGATATCAAACGAAGCGTTATGGATGACCAGCTCAGCCCCGCGGATGTAATCCATAAATTCATCTGCGACCTCGGCGAAGGTCGGCTTATCTAACAGGAACTCATCCGCAATACCGTGGACGCCGAAGGCTTCGGGATCCACCAGCCGATCGGGCTTGAGATAGACGTGAAAGTTATTGCCCGTAAGACGACGGTTTATCACCTCGACGGCACCGATCTCAATAATCTTATGCCCTTCGTAGTGTGCGCCGATCTGATTCATACCCGTTGTTTCGGTATCGAGTACGATCTGTCGTGTAATTGCAGTGCTCATATCGGTCATTTATGTCAGACTTGTCGATTATTTATCGTTTCAAATACAGGAAGTCTACCAGAGATGCGTAAACAGGTAGAAATTTTCACCGATGGATCTTGCCTCGGAAATCCAGGCCCTGGCGGCTATGGCGCAATTTTACGTTACGGCCAGCATGAAAAAACCTTTAACGAAGGCTACCACCTGACAACCAATAACCGCATGGAGTTAATGGCGGCTATCGTGGCGCTGGAAGCGCTGAAAGAAGATTGTGAGGTGGTGCTTAGCACCGACAGCCAGTATGTCCGTCAGGGCATCACCCAGTGGATCCATAACTGGAAAAAACGCGGCTGGAAAACGGCGGATAAAAAGCCGGTCAAAAATGTCGATTTGTGGAAGCGCCTTGATGCGGCATTAAGCCATCACCAGATAAAATGGGAGTGGGTTAAAGGCCACGCAGGCCATCCTGAGAACGAACGCTGTGACGAGCTGGCGCGTGCCGCAGCGATGAACCCGGTCCATGAGGATGTGGGCTATAAGGTTCAGGCCGACTAAGGCTTGCGATACTGACGCGTCGCCCCTACCGGCTGGCGAATCGCGGCTTTTGATTTTTTTTGTTTCATGGGATTAAGCGTAAGAGGAATCGTCCGCTTACGCGCCACAATAACCTGCATGCATCCCAGCGCCGGAAAATGTGTACTGAGCAGTACACCGCCCTTGCGGGTCCAGGGGATCACCTGAAAACCGCTATAATACATCACTTCAAAATTAAGCAGTGAGAGCCAGTCGAGCTGTCGCGTCGAGGTGAACATGCGGCTGTTATACGGTGGCGAACGACGCAGTATGGGCACCAGCTTGCGTAACCCCATCAGGCTTATCGGATTAAAGCCGCTCAGGATCAGCCAGCCATCGTCAATCAGTACGCGGTCGGCTTCGCGCAGAAGACCGTGAGGATCGCTGCACCAGGGCAGCGTGTGGGCCAGTAAACAGGCATCGACGGATTTCTCCGCAAAGGGAAGATGCAACGGGTCAGCTTTAACCTGCGCATGCTGACCATTGAGCGAGACGTTAACCTGGTGTGAAATGGCACAGCTTTCGGTGGCAATCTCCGCGCTCAGATTGCCAATTTTAAGCAGATGAAAACCATACATTTTTGCCAGCCAGGGTTTAAGCTGTTGCTCCAGCGCCTCGCGATAATGTTCGCCCCAGGGCAATTCATTCCAATGGACAGGTGCTGCGACAGTCTGAGGTATCCTTGCCGGTTTCATCCAAACTCCCGCTACGTATGAAGAGGTAATTTATGAATCTTATCAGTATTCCAGCGTTTCAGGATAACTACATCTGGGTTTTAGTCGATGAGGCGCATCGCTGCATCATTGTCGATCCCGGAGATGCGAATCCGGTGTTGGACGCCATTGATGAAAACGGCTGGCAGCCCGAGGCGATTTTGCTGACGCATCACCATAACGATCATGTCGGCGGCGTTGCGACCCTCTGCGCAAAATATCCTCATCTTGTGGTCTATGGACCAAAAGAGACACAAGATAAGGGGGCGACCCACATAGTCGAAGACGGTGAGAATGTTCTCATACAGGGGTGGCATTTTTCTGTATTTGCTACACCTGGTCACACTTTGGGACATGTAAGTTACTTCAGTTCTCCTTATCTTTTCTGCGGGGACACAATGTTCTCCGGGGGTTGCGGACGATTGTTTGAGGGAACACCACTTCAGATGTATCAATCTTTCGAGAAAATTAATGCGCTTCCGGAAGAAACGTTAATTTGTTGTGCGCATGAATATACATTAGCAAATATGAAGTTTGCGGAAAGCATCCTTCCTGAGGATCCAGCGATTCAGGATTATTACCACAAAGTGAAGGAGTTACAGGTAAAAAAGCAAAATACACTGCCCGTTATTCTGAAAAATGAGCGTAAAATAAATTTATTCTTACGCACTAATGATATTGATTTAATAGATAAAATTAACCAAGAAACATCTTTGCAACAGCCTGAAGAGCGATTCGCATGGTTAAGGTCAAAGAAAGATAACTTCAGATAATTGCGGGTTGCCTTTTTAAAATTTCACCGTTATCATCGCTCGTCTTTTAAGCAACTATTGACACACACATGAAGGCAAAAGCGATATTACTCGCCTCGGTCCTGCTTGTTGGGTGCCAGTCGTCTCAGAACGCTGGTAATGTCCAACAGCACGCACAGAGCCTTTCTGCAGCTGGTCAAGGGGAAGCAGGGAAGTTTATAAGTCATGCGCGATGGATGGACGATGGGACATCGTTCGCGCAGGATCAAGACTTGTGGGCCTCTATTAGCGACGAGCTGAAGATGGGGATTCCGGAGAACAACCGGATTCGCGATCAGAAACAAAAGTATTTGAGAAATAAGAGCTATCTCCACGATGTAACGTTACGGGCAGAGCCGTATATGTACTGGATAGCCGGGCAAGTTAAGAAACGTAACATGCCGATGGAGCTGGTACTCCTACCCATAGTGGAGAGCGCTTTTGACCCACACGCAACGTCTGGCGCCAATGCAGCAGGCATTTGGCAGATCATACCGAGCACAGGGCGCAATTATGGATTGAAACAGACCCGCAGCTACGATGCGCGTCGAGATGTTGTCGCCTCTACAACGGCAGCCCTCGACATGATGCAACGTCTGAATAAGATGTTTGACGGCGACTGGTTGTTAACTGTCGCAGCGTATAACAGCGGTGAAGGTCGTGTACTGAAGGCAATGAAAGCGAATAAAGCACGGGGTAAACCCACCGATTTTTGGTCGCTCTCACTGCCACAGGAAACAAAGATTTACGTCCCTAAAATGCTGGCTTTGAGTGACATTCTCAAAAATAGCAAACGCTACGGGGTACAGCTGCCATCGACCGACGAAAGTCGTGCCCTGGCAAGAGTCAGCCTCAGCAGCCCGGTTGATATGAAACAGGTTGCCGATATGACGGGTATGTCGGTTAAGAAACTGAAAACCTTTAATGCAGGCGTTAAAGGCTCAACGCTGGGCGCAAGCGGACCACAGTATGTCCTGGTACCGCAGAAACATGCAGACCAGCTGCGTGAGTCTTTAGCATCAGGTGAGATTGCTGCCGTTCAGTCTACGCTGATTGCAGATGCATCGCCGATGACCAGCCGTGGCTATAAGGTGCGTTCAGGCGATACGCTTTCAGGGATTGCCTCACGTCTTGGCGTGACGACAAAAGATCTGCAGCAGTGGAATAATCTGCGCGGCTCGAACTTGAAAGTGGGACAGAATCTGACAGTAGGTGCAGGCAGCAGTGCACAACGTCTCGCACGTAATAGCGATAGCATTACTTATCGTGTACGTAAGGGCGATTCGCTGTCCAGCATCGCGAAAACGCACGGCGTGAACATCAAGGATGTGATGCGCTGGAATGACGATACCGGCAATCTGCAACCGGGCGATCAGCTGACATTGTTTGTGAAGAACAACGCAACGCCAGATTCCTGATAGTACAGTCCATATCAAAAAAGCACCGGGTCCCGGTGCTTTTTTATTTATCCTGCTTTTTGTGCCTCTGCCAGGATCGTATCACTGGTAAAAGAGCCCTCCTCCTGCAGTTCAAAATAGGCCTTCACTTCCGCAGAGGCGCTTTCCTGATACAGGCGGATCGCATGGCTTAATACCTCAGGCGTACGCATACGCGCTATCCAGGTGCTGAATTCGAGCGGCAGGCGGTCTGTAACCAGTGAGCGGGAAATTAACCCTGACGCCGTTATCATCGAGAACCACTGCCCGCTGGAGTAGTTACAAACATGGGAAGTATCCCGCAGCGCCTCTATCGTTTGTAACCAGATATCCCGTACCGGATGACCGGGCGCCATGATATCCATCATAATGAAAATCCCGCCCGGCTTAAGCACGCGTTTCACTTCACGCAATGCCTGACCGACATCATGCCAGTGATGCGCAGAGTAGCGACTTATCACCACATCAAAAGATTCATCCGCAAAGGGTAAAGATTCTGCATAGCCCTGCCGGGTGGTGATGTTATGCAGGCCTTTCTCGGTGGCAGCCGCATTCACCACGTCCAGCATCTGGCTCGATAAATCATAAGCAGTCACCTGAGCCACCTGACCTGCAGCGACAAAACTGGCATGTCCTGCTCCACAGCCTAAGTCGAGCAGATGTGCATCGGGATATTCGGCCAGACGCGCGCTCAGGCGTTCCAGATCGCGGCCAGTCGCGTGCACTGCACTGGTCAGGTACGCCTTTGCCTGAGAGCCAAACTGTTTTTCTACGTTGTCATGGTGCGTGGATTGTTGTGTTGTCATCGTACTGTCCTTTTTGTGTTGGAAAAATTAAAGGGCAGCACCTCACCGACTCAGGCCTGCCCCACGGCAGGCCTGACTTACCTATTAGCCAGGTTTGCCGGGACTGAATTCAACGAGTAGCGGGTTATGATCGGAAGCACGGGTCACCAGTACTGAGGCTTCATGTACGTTCAGACCACGATAAAAGACAAAATCGAGAGGACGTCCAAAGGCTTTGCGTCGCTGATCGTCGGTAAAACGGACCTCACGTAAGGTCATCTCACGCGCAAAACGATACAGCGCGTTCATGCGTGGACGGCTCCAGGCGTTAAAATCCCCGGCCATGATGACAGGACCACTGTGGTGAGCAATTTGATCCCCGATGGGAAGCAGTTGCTTGCTGTAGACGTCAACACCCAGGCTGAAATTGACGGCGTGTATATTCACAACCATCAGTAACCTGCTGTCGGGCAGTGGGTAGACGGTGACTAAAGCTGATTTCGCCAGGCGCAGGATAGGTTCTCTCTCACGCAACGGGCAGCAGTAGACGGGATGCGCGGCTGACAATGTCATGACGCCTGAAGGATGCTGAGGCAAAACAAAAGCGGGTACCTGGTCTGCCGCCAGATAGTTAGTTGTCGCAAATTGAACCAGCTCGGGGGTGGTTTGCGCTTCCTGCAGCAGAACTAAGTGTGCATCTTTACCGAAGTTCTTCAGTACGGATAACCATTCAGCGCGCTGCTGCTTGAAGATGTTCCACACCAGCACGCGGATTTTTTCATCGCTGCTTAACGGAGCACCGGCGGGCAATGCCTGGCCAATGCTCGCAAACGACCCCGGAGGCAATATTCGCTCCGCAGGTTGTCCGGCAATGTAACGCATGGCATAGGTATTCTTTCGCACTTTTAGCAACGGCCTCTATACATGAACCCGTCCGGAAAACGAACGGGTTCTACTGTTATAGGGTTTTCAGGTCACACTTTCAACGCAATTACTCAGAAACCTCATCTCATTTGTAAGCGGACATTGAGGTTTTTCAGTTAGCGGCCACCCGAACGGACTTGTCGAGACGACCGCTGAGACCAATAAGCAGCAACGCCACCAGAACGATAATCGCCCCAATCCATGGTGTTTGTGTTAACCCCATGTGCTCGACGGTCTGCCCACCAATGATAGAGCCCAGGGCAATGCCGATATTGAACGCGGCAATATTAAGACCCGAAGCGACATCCACCGCATTTGGCGTGTACAGCTCTGCTTTCTGCACAACGTAAACCTGCAGGCCAGGCACATTGCCGAACGCGAAGATCCCCATCACCAGAACCGTTACCAGCGCCGCATACTGAATTGAGGCGGTGAACTGGAAGATGATTAACAGAACGACCAAAGCCGCAAAGATGAGCTTCAAAGCAGGCACGGCACCATGCTTATCAGCGAGTTTACCGCCCCAGATGTTGCCTATCGCCACCGAAACACCGTACCCCAGTAAAATCCAGCTTACTGCCGTCGGTGAGAAACCAGCAAGATCCTGCATCATGGGAGCCAGGAAGGTGAAGGCCGTAAAGACGCCACCGTAGCCCAGCGCTGTGATAGCGTAAATCAGCAGCAGGCGAGGATGTGTCAGCACCTTCAGCTGATCGCGCAAACTGGCACTTGCCCGACCGGGAATGCTCGACGGTACAAGTATCAGCGTCGCCACCAGAGCTATCACGCCCAGCATGGATACAGCCAGGAATGTCTCGCGCCAGCCGAAGTGTTGACCGATAAATGTGCCTAATGGAACGCCGGTGACCAGCGCGACGGTTAAACCACCAAACATAATGGCAATGGCAGACGCGGCTTTCTCTTTGGGTACCAGGCTTGTCGCGATGGTTGAGCCAATGGAGAAAAAGACACCATGTGCCAGTCCGGTGAGCAGACGTGCCAGGACCAGGGTTGAATAGTCAGGCGCCTGCCATGCCAGAATATTTCCGGCAGTGAACAGGAACATCAGCGCCATTAAAAGCTGTTTACGCGGAAACCGTCCGGTCAGCGCCGTCAACACAGGGGCGCCGATAGCGACTCCCAGGGCATAAATCGAGACCAGCAGGCCAGCGGAAGGCAGAGTGATACTCAGCTGATTAGCGATAACAGGAACCAGGCCTACGATAACAAATTCGGTCGTGCCAATTGCATAAGCACTGATCGTCAGGGCAAGAAGCGCCAGTGGCATAAAATACTCCGTTTCATCAGGATTAAGATGACAGGCAGTATGCGCCGATGTTTAAATAACAAAAATGGTCAAAGTATCAATAGAATTTTGCAGGTGGTGCAATAATGAAAGCAACTTCTGAAGAGCTGGCAATTTTCGTCGCCGTGGTCGAAAGTGGCAGTTTTAGCCGTGCAGCGGAGCGATTAGCGCAGGCAAACTCAGCGGTAAGCCGTTCGGTTAAAAAGCTGGAGATGAAGCTTGGGGTCAGTTTGCTTAATCGAACCACGCGGCAACTGAGTCTGACAGAAGAAGGCGAGCGCTACTTTCGCCGCGTGCAGTCTATATTGCAGGAAATGGCCGCAGCAGAAACAGAAATTATGGAAACGCGCAGTACGCCGCGAGGATTATTGCGAATTGATGCCGCCACGCCCGTTGTTCTGCATTTTCTGATGCCCTTGATTAAGCCTTTTCGCGAACGCTATCCGGAGATGACTTTATCGCTGGTCTCATCGGAAACCTTCATCAACCTGATAGAGCGTAAGGTCGATGTGGCCATTCGTGCAGGTACGTTAACGGACTCGAGCTTGCGTGCCCGCCCCTTATTTACCAGCTATCGCAAAATCGTTGCTTCGCCACAGTATATTGCCGAATTTGGCAAACCCGAGACGGTTGAAGCACTGAAACAACATCTCTGTCTGGGCTTCACTGAACCGGTATCACTGAATACCTGGCCGGTGGCGTGTCATGATGGGCAGCTTCATGAAATCAGCTGTGGATTATCCTCTAACAGTGGAGAGACCCTGAAGCAGCTTTGTCTTGAAGGAAATGGGATCGCCTGTTTATCCGATTATATGATTGATAAAGAAATTGCGCGCGGTGAGCTGGTTGAATTGATGGCCGATAAACGTCTGCCGGTAGAGATGCCTTTTAGCGCCGTCTACTACAGCGACAGAGCGGTGAGTACGCGTATACGCGCTTTTATCGACTTTCTCAGTGAGCATGTAAAAACAGCTCCCAAAGGAGCTGTGTGAGGGTTTCAGGCGGCAGAGGGCCAGAACAGTATTAATCCCAGTCCGGAGCCAGACCTTCCGGACTGACCAGACGATCGTTGCACTCAAGGGCAGCGATCGCTTTTTTGTCCTCGTCGTCCAGTTGAAGATCCAGGGCTAGCAGGTTGCTGGCCAGGTTTTCACGCCTTGTAGAGGACGGAATTACAGCGTAACCCTCCCCCATCGCCCAGGCCAGAATCACCTGTGCGGCTGTCGCACTATGTTTCTTAGCAATACGATTAATCACTTCATCTTTCAACGCCTTACCGTATGCCAGCGTCATATAAGAGGTAATATGAATACCGTGCTGTTTTGCCCAGTCCACGACTTTTCGGTTTTGCAGGTAGGGCGAAAGCTCAATTTGGTTGGTGGCAATATTCTCTGCACCAACCGCTGCGATCGCTTTCTCCATCAGCGGGATGGTGAAGTTAGAGATACCAATTTCACGTGTTAACCCCTGCTCTTTTGCTTCGAGCAATGCCTGCATGAACGCCTCAACTGACACGGCATCGTTCGGCGATGGCCAGTGGATCAACGTGAGATCGACATAGTCGGTGCGCAGTTTTTTCAGACTCTCTTTCAGGCTCGGGATCAATTTATCTTTGCTGAGGTTTTCGATCCAGATTTTGGTGGTGATGAAAAGCTCGCCGCGCGGTACACCGCTCTCTTCGAGAGCCTGACCAACAGCCGCTTCGTTGTCATAGATCTGCGCGGTATCAATTGCGCGGTAACCAAGCTCAAGTGCGGTATTTACAGATGCGATAACAACGTCGTCTTTCAGGCGGAAAGTGCCCAGACCCAGTGCAGGGATAGTCATGTAATCCTCGTTATTCATAATGATTGTTAACTAAGGAGAATTATCGCTGCTGCTGTTATGCAGAAAAAGAGCGTTAAATGCAGAGGATTTTTGCCGATTTAGCAATAATGATACGACAGATATGAAAAAAGCCCTGAGCGTTAACTCAGGGCTTTTAATAAGTGGCGGAACGGACGGGACTCGAACCCGCGACCCCCTGCGTGACAGGCAGGTATTCTAACCGACTGAACTACCGCTCCACCGAAGACTGCTGTAACCACCGGATTTATGCACCGGCTTACTACTTAATTTGATGCCTGGCAGTTCCCTACTCTCGCATGGGGAGACCCCACACTACCATCGGCGCTACGGCGTTTCACTTCTGAGTTCGGCATGGGGTCAGGTGGG
>NZ_JAJVHF010000002.1 GCF_022171985.1 Huaxiibacter chinensis
TGATAGGTCGGGTGTGTAAGCGCAGCGATGCGTTGAGCTAACCGATACTAATGAACCGTGAGGCTTAACCTTACAACGCCGAAGATGTTTTGGCGTGAGAGATGATTTTCAGCTGATACAGATTAACAGAATTTGCCTGGCGGCTTTAGCGCGGTGGTCCCACCTGACCCCATGCCGAACTCAGAAGTGAAACGCCGTAGCGCCGATGGTAGTGTGGGGCCTCCCCATGCGAGAGTAGGGAACTGCCAGGCATTAATTAAGAAGAACCCCGTACCGTAAGGTGCGGGGTTTTTTGCTTTGTACGCGATATACCGAACCACAGACTCATCTCCTTGAAACTTTCTCACCTTCCAAACTGTTCCTCGACATTGCTCATATTTATGGGTATTGTCAGCTATCTGGATGTCTAAACGTTTATACGTATGCTGTGAGGATCTAAGGTTATGCCGATTCGGGTGCAGGACGAGCTACCAGCCGTCAATTTTTTGCGTGAGGAAAATGTCTTTGTCATGAAGGCCTCGCGTGCGACAGGTCAGGAAATTCGTCCACTTAAGGTTTTGATCCTTAACCTGATGCCGAAAAAGATCGAAACAGAGAACCAGTTCCTCCGGTTACTCTCAAACTCGCCGCTGCAGGTAGATATTCAACTCCTGCGCATTGATGCGCGTGAGTCGCGAAATACCCCCGCTGAGCATCTGAATAACTTTTACTGCGATTTTGACGATATCCGTAATGACAACTTTGACGGACTGATCGTCACGGGTGCTCCGCTGGGTCTGGTGGAGTTCAACGACGTGGCCTACTGGCCGCAGATCGAACAGGTTCTGGAGTGGGCAAAAGATCATGTTACCTCCACGCTGTTTGTCTGCTGGGCTGTTCAGGCCGCGCTTAATATTCTTTATGGCATTCCAAAACAGACGCGTACCGAAAAGCTGTCTGGGGTCTATGAGCACCACATTCTCCATCCGCACGCCCTGCTGACGCGTGGATTTGATGATTTCTTCCTGGCTCCCCATTCTCGCTATGCAGATTTTCCGGCCGCGCTGATACGTGATTACACCGACCTGGAAATCCTGGCTGAAACCGAAGACGGGGATGCCTATCTCTTTGCCAGTAAAGACAAACGTATCGCTTTTGTCACGGGGCATCCTGAATATGATGCACACACGCTGGCGGGAGAGTTTTTCCGTGATGTAGAAGCGGGCCTTTCTCCCCAGGTGCCCTATAACTACTTCCCAAAAGACGATCCACAAAACACGCCAAGAGCGTCCTGGCGCAGCCATGGTAATTTGCTCTTTACCAACTGGCTCAACTACTACGTCTATCAGATCACGCCATACGATCTGCGCCATATGAATCCGACGCTGGAATAATCCGCTAGCAAAAACGATCCTAAAGCGTTTCAGCTCTCCTTATCAGGCACCTTCGGGTGCCTTTTTTATTTCCGAAATTCAAATCAATGAGTGAATAAATTTTAAATTCATATTAATCAGGTGGTTATCTTTAATATTTAATTAAAATGGAAATTGTTTTTGATTTTGAAAAAATAATGGATAGTCTTAACTCTGCTGAGTGAAAAAGACACAACGATCGTTTACTCGGCCTGGGGAGAATTTTTGGAACGAAGAGGATCCGGACTATGACGCAACAGGCAACGACAGAAGACGAACTGAGCTTTAGCCAGCCGTATGGCGAGCACGAACAGCAGATATTGACGCCAGATGCCGTTGAGTTTCTGGCTGAACTGGTCACGCGCTTTACGCCAAAGCGGAACAAGCTTCTGGCAGCGCGGATCCAGCAACAGCAAGAAATCGATAACGGCACGCTTCCCGATTTCATTTCGGAAACCGCTTCCATTCGTGACAGTGAGTGGCAGATTCGTGGTATCCCCGCTGATTTGCAGGATCGTCGTGTTGAAATTACCGGTCCCGTTGAGCGCAAGATGGTGATCAATGCCATGAATGCGAACGTTAAGGTTTTTATGGCGGACTTCGAAGATTCACTGGCACCGGACTGGTGTAAAGTGATCGAAGGCCAGGTAAACCTGCGTGATGCGGTCAACGGTACGATCAGTTACACCAATGAAGCCGGAAAAATATACCAGCTCAAACCGAATCCGGCGGTGCTGATTTGTCGTGTACGCGGGTTGCATCTGCCTGAAAAACACGTCACCTGGCGCAATGAAGCGATCCCCGGCAGCCTGTTTGATTTTGCGCTCTACTTCTTCCACAACCATCAAACCCTGCTGGCAAAAGGCAGCGGCCCCTACTTCTATCTGCCTAAAACCCAATCCTGGCAGGAGGCGGCGTGGTGGAGCGAGGTGTTCAGCTACGCCGAAGATCGCTTCAACCTGCCGCGTGGCACCATCAAAGCCACCCTGTTGATTGAAACTTTGCCTGCGGTCTTCCAGATGGACGAGATTCTGCATGCCCTGCGTGACCATATCGTGGGGCTGAACTGCGGGCGCTGGGACTACATTTTTAGCTATATCAAGACCCTGAAGAATTATCCGGACCGCGTACTGCCGGACCGTCAGGTCGTCACCATGGATAAGCCTTTCCTGAACGCCTATTCGCGCCTGTTGATTAAAACCTGCCACAAACGCGGTGCCTTCGCGATGGGCGGCATGGCCGCATTTATCCCGAGCAAAGATGCGGAGCGTAACACTCAGGTATTGAACAGAGTGAAAGCGGATAAAGAGCTTGAGGCTCGCAACGGCCACGACGGAACCTGGATTGCCCACCCGGGTCTGGCCGACACGGCAATGAGCGTATTCAGCCAAACCTTAGGCGACCGTCAGAATCAATTATTGGTCTTACGCGAAGAAGATGCGCCTGTCACCGCAGAACACCTGCTGGCGCCGTGTGAGGGTGAGCGGACGGAAGAGGGGATGCGCGCCAACATCCGCGTCGCTGTCCAGTACATCGAAGCCTGGATCTCTGGCAACGGCTGTGTGCCGATCTACGGTCTGATGGAAGATGCGGCCACCGCCGAAATTTCACGTACCTCTATCTGGCAGTGGATCCACCACCAGAAAACGCTGAGTAACGGCAAGCCGGTGACCAAATCCTTGTTCCGTCAGATGCTGGCCGAAGAGATGATGACCATTCAGGAGGAGCTTGGAGAGCACCGCTTTAGCAGTGGTCGCTTCGATGACGCTGCCCGTCTCATGGAGCAAATCACCACATCAGATGACTTAATCGACTTCCTCACCCTGCCGGGCTACCGCTTACTGGCCTGATTCACTCAATAATAATATGGAGCATCTGCACATGAAAACTCGTACCCAACAAATCGAAGCGTTACAAAAAGAGTGGACGCAACCGCGCTGGGAAGGCATCACCCGTCCGTACAGCGCAGAGGAAGTGGTGAAATTACGCGGCTCGGTGAACCCGGAATGCACGCTGGCGCAATTGGGTGCCGCGAAAATGTGGCGTCTGCTGCACGGTGAGTCGAAGAAAGGGTACATCAACAGCCTCGGCGCACTGACCGGCGGTCAGGCCTTACAGCAGGCGAAAGCCGGTATTGAAGCCGTTTATTTGTCCGGCTGGCAGGTGGCTGCCGATGCTAACCTGGCATCCAGTATGTATCCGGACCAGTCACTCTATCCGGCCAACTCGGTGCCCTCGGTTGTTGATCGCATCAATAATACCTTTCGTCGGGCGGATCAGATCCAGTGGGCATCCGGCATCGAACCGAACGATCCCCGCTTTGTCGATTATTTCCTGCCGATTGTCGCGGATGCCGAAGCGGGTTTTGGCGGCGTGCTGAATGCGTTTGAGTTGATGAAATCAATGATCGAAGCCGGTGCAGCGGCCGTCCACTTTGAAGACCAGTTGGCCTCGGTGAAGAAGTGCGGGCATATGGGCGGCAAAGTACTGGTCCCGACTCAGGAAGCGATTCAAAAGCTGGTTGCGGCGCGTCTGGCTGCAGATGTGCTCGGCGTCCCTACGCTTGTGATCGCCCGTACGGATGCGGATGCCGCCGATCTCATCACCTCCGACTGCGATCCCTATGACAGCGAATTCATCACCGGCGAACGCACCAGCGAAGGTTTCTACCGTACCCATGCGGGAATTGAACAAGCCATCAGCCGTGGCCTGGCGTACGCCCCTTACGCCGATCTGGTGTGGTGTGAAACGTCCACGCCGGATCTGGCCCTGGCGAAGCGCTTTGCCGAGGCTATTCACGCTAAATACCCGGGCAAGCTTCTGGCCTATAACTGCTCGCCATCCTTCAACTGGCAGAAAAACCTCGACGACGCCACCATCGCGAGTTTCCAGGAACAGCTGTCGGAGATGGGCTACAAATACCAGTTCATTACGCTGGCCGGTATCCACAGCATGTGGTTCAACATGTTTGATTTAGCCCACGCCTACGCACAGGGCGAAGGGATGAAGCATTACGTCGAAAAAGTGCAGCAGCCTGAGTTCGCGGCCAGTAAAGAAGGGTATACCTTCGCCTCTCATCAGCAGGAAGTCGGCACGGGTTACTTTGATAAGGTCACCACGATCATTCAGGGCGGCGCCTCCTCCGTCACGGCTTTAACGGGATCGACGGAAGAAGCACAGTTCTGAGCCGTTTCATGCCCGGTGGCGATGTGATTGCCGGGCCTACGACTGACGCCCTTTCCCGCCCGGAGGGGGCGGGTTGAGGGAGTCGAAGCATGTCGCGTGGCCGGGAATTATTGATTGCACAGACTATTTTGCAGGGCTTTGATGCTCAGTATGGACGTTTTCTGGAAGTCACTTCGGGCGCGCAGCAACGCTTTGAACAGGCAGACTGGCACGCCGTTCAGCAGGCCATGAAGCAGCGCATTCATTTATACGATCATCACGTGGGCCTGGTGGTGGAGCAGTTGCGCTGTATTACCGACGGCAACACGCCTGATGCCGCTTTTTTGCTGCGGGTCAAAGAGCATTACACCCATTTATTACCCGATTACCCTCGCTTTGAAATTGCGGAGAGCTTTTTCAACTCCGTTTATTGCCGGTTATTTGACCACCGCTCGCTGTCTCCTGAGCGGTTATTTATTTTCAGTTCTCAACCGGAAGGGCGATTTCGCGCCATACCGCGTCCGCTGGCAAAAGATTTTTATCCCGATCCGGGATGGGAGAGCCTGTTAACGAAAGTCCTCACCGATCTTCCCCTGCGCCTGCCCTGGCAACATCGTCAACGGGATGTGGGCTATATCATGCAGCATCTGTACGAAGCCGTAGGCGAAAAGAGACTGCAACAGAGTCATCTGCAGGTTGCAAATGAGCTTTTCTATCGAAATAAAGCGGCGTGGCTGGTTGGAAAACTGATCACCCCAGAATTAACCTTGCCCTTTCTGCTGCCGATTCATCGCACCGACGAAGGCGAGCTGTTTGTCGATGCCTGTCTGACCACGCACGCCGAAGCGAGCATTGTGTTCGGTTTCGCCCGCTCCTATTTTATGGTCTATGCCCCGCTTCCCGCTGCGCTGGTTGAATGGCTGCGTGAGCTTTTACCGGTGAAAACCACGGCTGAGCTGTATATGGCGATTGGCTGTCAAAAACACGCCAAAACAGAAAGTTACCGGGAATATCTGCACTATATCGCCCGCGCCGATGAACAGTTTGTTGAAGCACCTGGCATTCGCGGCATGGTCATGCTGGTGTTTACCCTGCCCGGTTTCGACCGCGTCTTTAAGGTCATTAAAGACCGTTTCGCCCCGCAGAAGGAGATGACCGCGGCACATGTCCGTGCCTGTTACCAGCTGGTCAAAGAACATGACCGCGTTGGGCGGATGGCTGATACGCAGGAATTCGAAAATTTTGTGCTGGATAAGCGTCAGATTGCGCCGGCATTAATGGCCCTGCTGATGCAGGAGGCGTCAGGCAAAATCACCGATTTGGGCGATAAAATTTCGATTAGCCATCTCTATATTGAGCGCCGGATGGTGCCGCTGAATATCTGGCTTGAGCAGGTTGAGGGGGCGCAGCTTCGCGATGCGATTGAAGAATACGGGAACGCGATTCGTCAGCTTGCCGCTGCCAATATCTTCCCGGGCGACATGCTGTTTAAAAATTTTGGCGTGACGCGACACGGGCGCGTGGTGTTCTATGATTACGACGAAATTTGCTATATGACCGAGGTGAATTTCCGCACCATTCCCCCGGCGCGCTATCCCGAAGATGAGATGTCGGGTGAGCCGTGGTACAGCGTCTCGCCTGGAGACGTCTTCCCGGAAGAGTTTCGTCACTGGCTGTGCGCGGACCCGCGCATCAAACCACTCTTTGAAGAGATGCATAACGACCTTTTCCACGCCGACTACTGGCGCGGCCTGCAAACGCGAATAAAGAACGGGCATGTTGAGGACGTTTACGCCTACCGGCGCAGGCAGCGGTTTTGCATCAGGTTTTCCCCCTCTCCACAGGGAGAGGGCTGAATAAAGGCATCAGACCGCCTTAAAGCTTAACGAATCCCGCCGTAGGCCAGCGTCACCTCTTTCGCGGCTTTAATTACCAGCGCGCCCAGTTCGGTGACGCGATCGTCGGTCATGCGTGAAATGGGGCCGGAGATGGAGATAGCGGCAAAAGGCTCGCGATGTTCATCAAAAATACAGGCCGCCAGGCAGCGCAGGCCCAGCGCGTGCTCTTCGTCATCAAACGAGTAACCCCGCTTACGCGTCAACGCCAGATCCTCTTTCAGATGGACGGGCGACACCAGGGTGGCGTGTGTATAGGCATGCAGCCCTTTACGGTGTAACAGGCTCGTCACCTGTTCTTCCGTGAGCTGCGACAAAAAAGCCTTACCCGCGCCGGAAGCGTGCATCGGCAATTTACCGCCGATGGGTGCAGACATGCGCATCAGCTGTGTGCATTGCACCTGATCGATAATAATCGCCTGATGATCGCTCTGGTCCAGTACCGCCAGATTAACCGTCTCACCGGAGTCTTCCATCAATTTGCGCAGAATGGGGTGCACAATCGCCAGCAGGTTACGGCTCTGCAAGAAACTGCTGCCCACGATAAACGCATGCGCGCCTACTGCCCAGTGCCCCAGTTCGCCGACCTGTCGTACAAAGCCCAGCTGCTGCATGGTCGTCAGTAAACGGTGCGTGGTCGAGTTAGGCAACCCCGCCTGCTGAGCCAGTTCGGTTAACGCCACGCTGCCGTGGGATTCCGCTATCCATTCCAGAAGTTTTAATCCACGCGTCAGCGACTGAACCTGACCCGCAGGTTGCGCTGCAGGGGTGGCGGCAGGTTTTCTGCCACGTTTAGCGGGTACGGTAGCGACCATGACGGACTCCTTTTCTGTATCGTGGAAATCATTTTCGTTTTATCTGGTGATTTTGCAACCGTTATCCTGACTGATCGGAGGAGTGATGGTGAACATGTCTCATGTTAACGCTGTGTGACTTCTCCACTCTGCCAGATTATGCCAGTATGGACTGCTGGCCTTTTGGCCTGGTTGATCGTTGTCGGGAGCGAGTGTGAGCAGCAAAGAAAATCAACTGCGTACGCAGTTAAACGAACGAATTCTGGTGCTGGACGGCGGCATGGGCACCATGATCCAAGGCTACCGTCTGAGCGAAGACGCCTTTCGCGGTGAACGTTTCGCCGACTGGCCGTGCGACCTGAAAGGCAATAATGACCTGCTGGTGCTGACTCAGCCTGACATTATCGCGGCCATTCATCACGCGTATTTTGACGCGGGTGCGGATATTGTTGAAACCAACACCTTCAACTCGACAACCATCGCTATGGCGGATTACCAGATGGAATCCCTGTCGGCGGAGATTAACTTTGCGGCGGCAAAGCTGGCGCGCGCCTGTGCAGATGAATGGACTGCCCGCACGCCGGATAAGCCGCGCTACGTGGCGGGGGTACTGGGCCCGACCAACCGTACGGCTTCTATCTCCCCGGACGTGAACGACCCGGCGTATCGTAACGTCACCTTCGATCAGTTGGTGGCGGCCTACCGCGAATCCACTAAAGCGCTGGTGGAAGGCGGTTCCGATCTCATCATGATCGAAACGGTCTTCGATACCCTTAATGCGAAAGCCGCCATATTTGCCGTCAAGGAAGAGATGGATGCCCTGGGCGTTGATCTGCCGATCATGATTTCCGGTACGATCACCGATGCGTCTGGCCGTACCCTTTCGGGCCAGACGACCGAGGCGTTTTATAACTCGTTACGCCACGCGGATGCCCTGACCTTCGGGCTGAACTGTGCGTTGGGGCCAGATGAACTTCGCCAGTACGTACAAGAGCTGTCGCGTATTGCCGATTGCTACGTGACCGCGCACCCGAACGCCGGCCTGCCGAATGCCTTCGGTGAATACGATTTAGACGCCGACACCATGGCCGCGCAGATTCGTGAATGGGCCGAATCGGGCTTTCTCAATATCGTTGGGGGATGTTGTGGTACAACGCCCGAACATATCGCCGCAATGAGCAACGCGGTGGCCGGTTTGCCACCGCGTAAACTGCCTGAGCTACCGGTAGCGTGCCGCCTGGCGGGGCTGGAACCGCTGACCATCGGTAAAGAGAGCCTGTTCGTGAACGTGGGCGAACGCACCAACGTGACCGGCTCTGCAAAGTTCAAGCGTCTGATTAAAGAAGAAAAATACAACGAAGCCTTAGATGTTGCCCGCCAGCAGGTCGAAAGCGGGGCGCAAATCATTGATATCAACATGGATGAGGGCATGCTCGACGCGGAAGCGGCGATGGTGCGTTTCCTCAACCTGATTGCCGGTGAACCGGATATTGCCCGCGTGCCGATCATGATTGACTCCTCAAAATGGGACGTCATCGAAAAAGGGCTGAAGTGCATCCAGGGCAAAGGCATCGTCAACTCGATCTCAATGAAAGAGGGCGTTGAGCAGTTTATCCATCATGCCAGACTGGTCCGCCGTTATGGCGCAGCGGTGGTGGTGATGGCCTTTGATGAGGTCGGCCAGGCCGACACGCGTGAACGTAAAATTGAAATCTGCCGTCGCGCCTATAAGATCCTGACGGAAGAGGTCGGTTTCCCGCCTGAAGACATTATTTTCGACCCGAATATCTTCGCCGTGGCAACCGGTATCGACGAACACAACAACTACGCCCAGGACTTTATTGGCGCCTGCGAAGACATCAAACGCGAACTGCCGCATGCGTTGATTTCAGGCGGCGTGTCAAACGTGTCGTTCTCGTTCCGCGGAAACGACCCGGTGCGTGAAGCCATCCATGCCGTCTTCCTCTATTACGCCATCCGTAACGGGATGGACATGGGTATCGTCAATGCCGGGCAGCTGGCCATTTATGACGATCTCCCGGCTGAACTGCGCGACGGCGTGGAAGATGTGATCCTGAACCGTCGGGATGATGCCACCGAGCGGATGCTGGATCTGGCGGAGAAATACCGCGGCAGCAAAGCCGATGACAGCGCCAACATTCAGCAGGCCGAATGGCGCTCGTGGGAGGTGAAAAAGCGCCTGGAGTATTCCCTGGTGAAAGGGATCACTGAATTTATCGAACTCGATACGGAAGAGGCACGTCAGCAGGCGGCTCGCCCTATCGAAGTGATCGAAGGCCCGCTGATGGACGGGATGAACGTTGTCGGGGATCTGTTTGGTGAAGGTAAAATGTTCCTGCCACAGGTGGTGAAATCCGCCCGCGTGATGAAACAAGCCGTGGCCTACCTTGAACCCTATATCGAAGCCAGCAAAGAGAAAGGCTCCAGCAACGGTAAAATGGTTATTGCGACCGTAAAGGGCGACGTCCACGACATCGGAAAAAACATCGTTGGGGTGGTGCTGCAGTGCAACAACTACGAAATAATCGATCTTGGCGTGATGGTGCCTGCGGATAAAATCCTCAAGACCGCGCGTGAGGTGAATGCAGATCTGATCGGGCTCTCCGGGCTGATTACCCCCTCGCTCGACGAAATGGTGAACGTGGCAAAAGAGATGGAGCGCCAGGGCTTTACCATTCCGCTGTTAATTGGCGGCGCCACCACCTCCAAAGCGCATACTGCGGTAAAAATTGAGCAAAACTACAGCGGCCCGACGGTCTATGTACAGAATGCCTCGCGCACCGTGGGCGTGGTATCGGCACTGCTGTCCGCCACGCAGCATGACGACTTTGTCGCCAGAACGCGTAAAGAGTACGACACCGTGCGCATCCAGCATGGGCGTAAAAAACCCCGAACCCCGCCGGTGACGCTGGCCGCGGCGCGGGAAAACGACCTGGCCTTTGACTGGGCAAGCTATACGCCGCCGGTGGCGCATCGTCTGGGCGTGCAGGACGTCACCGCCAGTATTGAGACCTTGCGCAATTATATCGACTGGACGCCGTTCTTCATGACCTGGTCGCTGGCCGGAAAATATCCCCGCATCCTCGAAGATGAGGTGGTTGGCGAAGAGGCGAAGCGTCTGTTTAACGATGCCAACGAGATGCTCGATATGCTCAGTCGTGAGAAAAAGCTCAATCCGCGAGGAGTGGTTGGGCTGTTTCCGGCGAACCGCGTGGGCGACGATATTGAAGTCTATCGCGACGAAACGCGCACGCACGTGCTGGCGGTCAGTCATCATCTGCGTCAGCAAACCGAGAAGATCGGCTTTGCCAACTATTGTCTGGCTGATTTTGTGGCGCCAAAACTGAGCGGCAAAGCGGACTACATCGGTGCCTTTGCCGTGACCGGTGGCCTGGAGGAGGACGCACTCGCCGAGGCCTACGAGGCGCAGCTGGATGATTACAATAAAATCATGGTGAAAGCGATCGCCGATCGTCTGGCGGAGGCATTTGCGGAATATCTGCACGAGCGCGTGCGCAAGGTGCACTGGGGTTATGCGCCGAATGAGAACCTGAGCAATGAGGAGCTGATTCGCGAGAATTACCAGGGTATTCGTCCGGCGCCTGGCTATCCGGCGTGTCCGGAGCACACTGAAAAAGGCACCATCTGGCAGCTTCTGGATGTGGAAACCCATACGGGAATGAAACTGACGGAATCCTTTGCCATGTGGCCCGGCGCATCGGTATCGGGCTGGTATTTCAGCCATCCTGACAGCAAATACTACGCGGTGGCGCAAATTCAGCGCGATCAGGTGGAAGATTACGCCCGGCGGAAAGGGATGAGCATCCAGGAAGTGGAGCGCTGGCTGGCACCTAATCTGGGCTACGACGCCGACTAACAGGCGACTTATTGCCTGCCTCACGTCACCTTTCCTTACAACATACAAGGCGCTCTTTGGGCGCCTTGTCTCTTTCTTACGTTTAAACCCTTATACTGGAAGAGTGCTCATGCGCAGACCGGAAAGGCGTACCTGCCATCCGGGAACATCTTGCGCAACGAGCCTGAGAAACACGTAAATGATAAGGAGGATCTACAACCGTGCTGACGTTGTTACACCTGTTATCCGCGGTGGCATTATTAGTCTGGGGGACACACATTGTCCGTACCGGGGTGATGCGCGTGTTCGGCGCACGATTGCGCACGGTCCTGAGCCGCAGCGTGGAGAAAAAGCCGCTCGCCTTCTGCGCGGGTATCGGCGTCACTGCGCTGGTTCAAAGCAGCAATGCCACCACCATGCTGGTCACCTCGTTTGTGGCACAGGATTTGGTGGCGCTCGCCCCTGCACTGGTGATTGTCCTCGGGGCTGACGTCGGGACCGCGCTGATGGCGCGTATTCTGACGTTCGATCTTTCCTGGCTGTCGCCGCTGCTCATCTTTATCGGTGTGATCTTCTTCCTGGGACGCAAGCAGACCCGGGAGGGCCAGCTGGGACGCGTGGGCATCGGTCTTGGGCTTATCTTACTGGCCCTGGAGTTGATTGTTCAGGCCGTCACGCCGATCACACAGGCCAACGGCGTGCAGGTCATTTTTGCTTCGCTCACCGGCGATATCATGCTCGATGCGCTGATCGGGGCGGTCTTTGCGATTGTCAGCTACTCAAGCCTGGCAGCCGTACTGTTAACCGCGACATTGACCGCGGCGGGAGCGATTTCATTCCCGGTGGCGCTCTGTCTGGTGATTGGCGCGAACCTGGGCTCCGGCCTGCTGGCTATGATCAATAACAGCGCCGCCAACGCAGCAGCGCGGCGCGTAGCGCTGGGCAGCCTGCTCTTTAAGCTGGTGGGAAGCCTGGCCATATTGCCGTTTGTGCATCCGCTGGCGAACCTGATGGACAACCTGCCGTTGCCCAAATCGGAGCTGGTGATCTACTTTCACGTCTTCTACAACCTGGTCCGCTGTCTGGTGATGGTGCCCTTTGCCGCCCCTATGGCGCGGTTCTGCGAGCGCCTTATCCGCGATGAGCCGGAGCTGGATGCGCGTCTTAAGCCAAAGCATCTGGATACTACCGCGCTGGATACACCCGCCCTGGCGCTGGCCAATGCCGCCCGGGAAACCCTTCGTATGGGGGATGCGATGGAGACCATGCTCGATGGTCTGCAAAAAGTGATGCATGGCGAGCCCCGGCAGGAGAAAGAGCTGCGTAAACTCGCGGACGACATTAACGTGCTGTATACCGCCATTAAGCTCTACCTGGCGCGAATGCCGCAGGACGAGCTTGCGGAAGAGGAGTCCCGCCGCTGGGCGGAAATCATCGAAATGTCGTTAAACCTGGAGCAGGCCTCGGATATCGTGGAGCGGATGGGCAGTGAAATCGCCGACAAATCCCTGGCTGCCCGTCGCGCCTTCTCGGTGGAAGGTCTTGCGGAACTGGATGCCCTGCAGGAGCAGTTGCTCAGCAATCTGCGCCTGGCGATGTCGGTCTTTTTCTCCGGCGATGTGCCCAGCGCCCGCCGACTGCGCCGCAGCAAGCACCGTTTCCGTATCCTGAATCGCCGCTACTCGCATGCGCACGTCGAGCGCTTGCACCAGCAGAACGTGCAGAGTATCGAAACCAGCTCCCTTCACCTCGGGCTGCTGGGCGACATGAAGCGTCTTAACTCCCTCTTCTGTGCGGTTGCCTACAGCGTAATGGAACAGCCGGATGAAGACGACGAGCGGGATGAGTATTAATTCTGCAAGCCTCACCGGGAAACGAGATAAGAGGGCAATCTCTCTTATCTCGTGACGCCCGAAAAAACGGTTATTAACCCGTTTTTGTCTCCCGCAAGGTAAGGTATATTTCCCGCCATTAAGGAGAAACTATGCTGCCAACTCAATCAACCCGTTTAAACAAATACATTAGCGAGAGCGGGATCTGCTCGCGTCGCGAAGCCGATCGTTATATCGAACAGGGGAATGTCTTCCTCAACGGCAAGCGCGCCACGATTGGCGATCAGGTTGTGCCGGGCGATGTGGTCAAAGTGAATGGTCAACTGATCGAACCCCGCGACGAAGAAGACCTGGTGTTTATCGCGTTGAATAAGCCGGTTGGCATTGTCAGCACGACGGAAGACGGCGAGCGGGACAACATTGTCGATTTCGTTAACCACAGCAGCCGTATCTTCCCGATTGGGCGCCTGGATAAAGATTCTCAGGGGCTGATCTTCCTGACGAATCACGGCGACCTGGTGAATAAAATCCTGCGCGCCGGTAACGACCACGAGAAAGAGTATATCGTCACGGTGAATAAGCCCGTTACGGACGAGTTTATCCGCGGGTTGGCCTCAGGGGTACCGATTCTGGGGACCGTCACGAAGAAGTGCAAGGTGAAGAAAGAGGCGCCGTTTGCCTTCCGTATTACCCTTGTGCAGGGCTTAAACCGCCAGATCCGTCGTATGTGCGAGCACTTCGGGTATGACGTGACGAAGCTTGAACGTACGCGCATTATGAACGTCAGCCTGTCCGGTATCCCGCTGGGGGAATGGCGTGACTTGACCGGTGATGAACTGATTGAGCTGTTCAGGCTCATCGAGAACTCATCGTCTGAAGCGAAGCCAAAAGCGAAAGCGAAACCTAAAACGCAGGCTGTCAAACGCCCGGTAGTGAAGGCGCCGTCATCGGAAGAGAAAAGCCGCGGTAAGCCCGCGGGCAAACGCTTCGTCCAGCCAGGGCGTAAAAAGAAAGGGCGCTAATTAGCGCCTTCCACGGGGTGAGGTATTGGCTGACCAGGAAAAGGTCGCCTCTTTATCGGGTTTGTAAGCCTGCTCTTTTTTCAGCTTGCGGGCTTTTTTCGCCTCGGCTTCACGCAGAGCCATCAGTTTGTCGATGTACTCTTTCTTAACCTGGTTGGTTTCGGCGTTGGTCAACGTGCGTCCATGGGCGATACGCGCGCGGTCGAGAAGCGTTTTCAGTTCGCGCTGCTCCGCTTCCGTCATGTCTTTCTGGGTCAAACGTGGTGTAGCCATTGCTGAAGCCTCCTGAAGGGGAGGCTTCAGTGTAAAGCAAGCGAAGGAAATTAACTCTGTTTCACTGCATCTTTTTTCGCTTGTTCATCAACAGGTTTACCTGACCAGTATCCTGCCAGCAGTGAACCTGACAAATTATGCCACACCGAGAACAGCGCGCCTGGCAGTGCCGCAAGCGGTGAGAAGTAAATTTTGCCCAGCGCCGCAGCCAGACCGGAGTTTTGCATCCCCACTTCAATAGCCAGCGTGCGGCAGGTAGATTCATCAAAGCCAAACAGCTTGCCACCCCAGTACCCGCCCAGCAGGCCAATCGTGTTATGCAACACTATTGCGATAATGACCACAAAGCCCACAGAGGCGATATGCGCTGCGGAACCTGCGACCACGGCGCTGATGATCGCCAGGATACAGACCATCGAAAACGCGGGCAGGTATGGCTCAACGGCTTTCACCACGCGCGGGAAGAGATGGTGAATCACCAGGCCGAGCGCAATGGGGATCACCACGATTTGCAGAATGCTCAGCAGCATGCCCATCACATCCACCTGAATATGGGCATCCACGTACAGGCGCGTCAGAAGCGGCGTGGCAATCACGCCCACCAGCGTCGACACAGAGGAGATAGTCACCGAGAGCGCAACATCCCCTTTCGCCAGATAGATCATGACGTTAGATGCAGTGCCACTTGCCACGCTCCCTACCAGCACCATTCCCGCAGAAAGGTCCGGTGGCATCTTAAAGGCCATTGCCAGCAGCCAGGCCGCGAGGGGCATCACCAGATAGTGCAGGAAAATCCCGGCTGCGACGGGTGCCGGTCGCGACAGGACGCGTTTGAAGTCGTCAATTTTCAGGTGTACGCCCATGCCGAGCATAATCAGCATCAGCAGCGTCGTGACCCACGGGCCGATGCCCGTAAAGTGGGTTGGGGTGTAATAGGCGAGTACAGAGAGCAGCAGCGCCCATAACGGGAACAGCCGGGTAATAGCGGTGAGCATGTTGATTTCCTTGCAGTATTGTCGTGTTGTTTTGTTATAAAAAAGCCGGGTCTATGCCCGGCTTATCGATATTGTTTAACGTGCTAACGAATTTTATTCAAACAAATTCTGATGAAGTTTCTGCACGACCTGCTCGGCCTGCTCAGCAGGGACCAGGAAGCAGAGGTTATAGCTGGACGCACCGTAGCAAATCATGCGAATGCTGAACGGGTCGAGCACCCCGAAGACCTCTTTGCCCACGCCGCAGGCGCGCGACAGTTTATTTCCGATGATGGCAACCAGGGCCAGATCTTCTTCCACCTCCACGCGGCACAGCTCAGACAGCTCAATTAACAGCGACTGGGTTAACAGCGTATCGCCCGTTGAGGTGGAGCCGGTGGTGTCCAGCGTCATTGCAATGCTGACTTCGGACGTGGTGATCAGATCGACCGAGATATGATGGCGCGCCAGGATACCGAACACTTCTGCCAGGAAACCCCGGGAGTGCAGCATGTTCAGGCTGTGCAGGGTGACCAGCGTTTGCTTACGACGCAGGGCCAGCGCACGGAACAACGGTGGGTTTTCCGTTCTTTTGCACACCAGTGTCCCGCCCGCGTTAGGATCTTTACTGGAGCCAACAAAGACGGGGATATCGCTGCGCACGGCCGGAAGCAGCGTGGCGGGGTGCAGCACTTTCGCGCCGAAGGTCGCCATTTCAGACGCCTCTTCAAAGGCAATCTCATCGATACGTTTTGCCGCCGGAACCACGCGTGGGTCGGTGGTATAAATGCCCGGAACGTCTGTCCAGATATCCACGCGAGAGGCGTGCAGCGCTTCACCCAGCAGGGCTGCGGTGTAGTCGCTGCCACCACGACCGAGGGTGGTTGTACGCCCTTTCGCTTCGCTGCCGATGAAGCCCTGGGTAATCACCAGGCCTTCGGCCATACGGGGCGCCAGCTGCTGGTTGGTGAGTTCTGCCAGCACTTCGACGTCTGGCTCGGCGCGGCCGAAGCGATCGCTGGTGCGCATGACTTTACGCACGTCAAACCACTGTGCCTGAACGTTACGTTCGCGCAGGATCTCCACGAACAGCAGCGTCGACATCAGTTCGCCGTGGCTGACCAGTTCGTCGGTTAAGGCCGTAGAGGTCGCCAGAGAGGCGGCTTCTGCCAGCGTGGTGATATTTTCCAGCAGACGTTCCACTTCTTCACGAATAACCTGCGGATTTTGCATGCATTCGAGAATGTCGAATTGAATCTTGCGCAACGCATCAAGCTTGACGAAGCGCTCAGTTGCTTCCAGTCCTTCTGCCAAAGCCACCAGTAAATTGGTGACACCAGCGGAGGCAGAGAGTACCACCAGGCGGGTATTCGGATCGGCCAGCACCACATCGGCGCTGCGGTTCATGGCGACATAATCGGCCACACTGGTACCGCCAAATTTGGCGACAACTAAACTGGTCATAACATCCTCGTGTCAGGGAATGAATAAAGCGACCTTGGCACAAGAATGAAACCAGAGCAGGTGCAGGCGCAAAATACGGCCCTATAAATAAAATGCGGGGGAGGTCCTGTCAATGCTGGGATTATGCGGATTTTTTATGGGGGGGTACCCCTCAGTAACAGGACTTATAACAGGGCCATATTTTATGCTCCCTTTCACCGCCTTTTGACCCATATTTCGCCACTCCTTCTGCGCGCGCCAGCAGCTATACTTTTCGGGTCTTTTCACCTGTGTTTGATGCATGCCAGGGCAATGGCATAAAAACCATCACAATTTTTATTTGCAGGCGCTACAATCGACCGCAGTCAACATTCTCAAATCAAAAGAGTATTGCTAATGAAAAACATCAACCCAACGCAGACTTCTGCCTGGCAGGCACTACAGAAACATTTTGATGCAATGAAAGACGTCACTATCGCGGATCTGTTCGCGAAAGAGGGCGATCGCTTCAGCAAATTCTCTGCCACCTTCGACGATCAGATGCTGGTGGATTTCTCTAAAAACCGCATCACCGAAGAGACGCTGGCACTGCTGCAGGATCTGGCCAAAGAGACCGATCTGGCGGGCGCTATCAAATCCATGTTCTCCGGTGAGAAAATTAACCGCACCGAAGATCGCGCCGTGCTGCACGTGGCCCTGCGTAACCGTAGCAATACGCCGATTATCGTTGACGGCAAAGATGTGATGCCGGAAGTGAACGCCGTGCTCCAGAAGATGAAAACCTTCTCTGAAGCCATTATCTCCGGTAGCTGGAAAGGCTACACCGGTAAAGCGATTACGGATGTGGTGAATATCGGTATTGGCGGCTCCGACCTCGGCCCCTTCATGGTGACCGAAGCGCTGCGCCCGTATAAAAATCACCTGAATATGCACTTTGTCTCTAACGTCGATGGAACCCACATCGCAGAAGTGCTGAAAAAAGTGAATCCGGAAACCACGCTGTTCCTGGTGGCGTCGAAAACCTTCACCACGCAGGAAACCATGACCAACGCCCACAGCGCGCGCGACTGGTTCCTGAAAACCGCGGGTGACAACAAGCACGTGGCGAAACACTTCGCGGCGCTGTCCACTAACGGTAAAGCGGTTGGCGAGTTTGGTATCGACACCGCGAACATGTTTGAGTTCTGGGACTGGGTAGGGGGGCGTTACTCTCTGTGGTCTGCGATTGGTCTGTCTATCATCCTGTCCGTTGGCTACGACAACTTTGTCGAGTTGCTTTCCGGCGCGCACGCGATGGACAAACACTTCTCCACCACCGCCCCTGAGAAAAACCTGCCTGTACTGCTGGCGCTGATCGGCATCTGGTACAACAACTTCTTCGGCGCAGAAACCGAAGCGATTCTGCCGTACGACCAGTACATGCACCGCTTTGCGGCGTACTTCCAGCAGGGCAACATGGAATCCAACGGCAAATACGTTGACCGTAACGGCAACGCGGTGGATTACCAGACTGGCCCAATCATCTGGGGCGAGCCGGGCACTAACGGCCAGCATGCGTTCTACCAGCTGATTCACCAGGGGACCAAAATGGTACCGTGCGATTTCATCGCCCCGGCCATCACCCATAACGCGCTGTCTGACCACCATCAGAAGCTGCTCTCTAACTTCTTCGCGCAGACGGAAGCGCTGGCCTTCGGGAAAGCGCGCGACGTGGTTGAGCAAGAGTATCGCGATCAGGGTAAAGATCCGGCGACGCTGGACTACGTCGTGCCGTTCAAAGTGTTCGAAGGCAACCGCCCAACCAACTCCATTCTGCTGCGTGAAATCACGCCGTTTAGTCTGGGTGCCTTGATTGCGCTGTATGAGCATAAAATCTTCACCCAGGGCGCAATCCTGAACATCTTCACCTTTGACCAGTGGGGCGTTGAGTTGGGTAAACAGCTGGCAAACCGCATTTTGCCGGAGCTGGGTGACGAAAAAAATATCGACAGCCACGACAGCTCAACCAACGGTCTGATTAACCGTTATAAAGCCTGGCGCGCGTAATAATAACGTCATAAAAAAGCCGGCACTGTGCCGGCTTTTTTTATCGGATAATTCCTGATGTCTGTTATTTAGCGCAGATTTCTATTATGAGTTTTATCTGAAAAAAGCGATTGCCCCGTTAATCACTGGGTGTATTTTTAGGATTATACGCAGAGTGTGGCTTGCGGGTTATATTTTAAATCAATGAAATAAAACGTCTTTTAATTAAATTTTATCGATCTCCAATTCTCTGATATCCATTTATCTGAAAACCCTTCTGCTATTTCCTGATACGGCAATCCGTCTGCTTTAGTTGTGTATACTCGAATCCGCCTGAATTTCTTTTGGGCAAATCTCCATTCATTCATTGAAGGGAAATTGTTATGAAAAAAGTACTGTATGGCATTTTTGCCATATCTGCGCTTGCGGCGTCGTCTGTCTATGCAGCTCCGGTTCAGGTCGGTGAAGCAGCAGGCTCGGCGGCGACGTCTGCGTCAGCGGGAAGTTCAACCGCGACCGCGACGAGCACCGTAGGCTCAGCCGTAGGTGTTGCTCTCGCGGCAACCGGTGGCGGTGATGGCTCCAATACCGGAACCACGACCACCACGACGACCAGCACCCAGTAATACCGGGTGTTTTAATCATAACCACACTTCGGTGTGGTTATTTCGCCCCTTCGGAGAAGAGTCGTGAAGCGACCCGCACTTATTTTGATTTGCTTGCTTTTACAGGCATGTTCAGCCACGACCAAAGGGCTGGGCAACTCACTGTGGGACAGCGTATTTGGAACACCCGGTGTTCAACTCACCGATGACGATATCCAGAATATGCCGTACGCCAGCCAGTATATGCAGCTCAACAATGGGCCACAGCTGTTTGTGGTGCTCGCTTTCGCGGAAAACGGGCAGCAGAAATGGGTGACGCAGGATCAGGCCACGCTCGTGACACAGCATGGACGCATCGTTAAAACCTTGCTGGGCGGGGATAACCTGCTTGAGGTGAATAACCTGGCGGCCGATCCGCTGATCAAACCGAATCAGATTATCGATGGCGCAAGCTGGACGCGCACGATGGGCTGGACCGAACACAAGCAGGTTCGCTACGCCACTGCCCGTTCCGTCTTTCGCTGGGACGGAACAGACAGCGTTACCGTCGGCAGCGATGAGACACCGGTCCGCGTGCTGGATGAAGAGGTCACCACCGACCAGGCCCGCTGGCATAACCGTTTCTGGATCGATGATGAAGGGAATATTCGCCAGTCCTTACAGTACCTTGGCGCAAACTTCTTCCCGGTGAAAGCGACTCTGATCAAGGCGGCGAAATAATGAAATTCATCTCATCCCTTGCGCTGGCGATGAGCCTTGCCGCACCGCTGGCGTGGTCGGCAGGCACGGTTAAGGTGTACTCCCCGGAAAGCAAAGAGCCAAAAACATTATCCAACGCGGAACACCTGATCGATCTGGTCGGTCAGCCCCGGCTGGCAAACAGCTGGTGGCCGGGGGCGGTGATTAGCGAGCGCCAGGCGACGGTGCTGGCAGAACAAAAACATCTGGCCTTGCTTGCCCGGTTAACCGGACTGGCAGGGCAAGAAGACGGAGACACCGCCGCGGCGATCAATGCATTACGCCAGCAGCTGCAGGCGATAAAAGTTACGGGACGTCAGCATATTAACCTCGATCCGGATGTTGTCCGGGTGACGGATACCGGCAATCCCACGCTGGAAGGCGAGTATTCCCTGTGGGTTCCGCGTCAGCCTGACACCGTGACAGTGATGGGTCTGGTTAGCGCGCCGGGTAAAAAACCGTTCACGCCAGGGCGCGATCTGGCGAGCTATCTCGATGAACAAAGCCTGCTGGCGGGGGCAGAAAAAAGCTACGCATGGGTTATCTATCCTGACGGGCGAACGCAAAAAGCCCCGGTGGCTTACTGGAATAAGCGCCATATCGAGCCAATGCCAGGCAGCCTCATTTTTGTCGGTTTTGCCGACCATTTCTGGACGAAGGCCTATGACGGACTGAATGCCGACATCCTTCGCTCTTTGACGCAGCGGATACCGGATTAATGAAAAGAACTTATCTCTACAGCATGCTGGCGCTGTGCGTGAGTGCAGCGTGTCACGCCGAAACATATCCCGCACCGATAGGTCCATCCCAGTCTGATTTTGGCGGCGTTGGGTTGCTCCAGACCCCCACGGCGCGTATGGCGCGTGAGGGTGAAATCAGCCTGAACTATCGTGATAACGATCAGTACCGCTACTATTCCGCATCGGTGCAGCTGTTCCCCTGGCTGGAAACCACCCTGCGCTACACCGACGTGCGAACAAAGCAGTACAGCAGCGTCGATGCATTCTCCGGTAACCAGACGTATAAAGATAAAGCCTTCGACGTGAAGCTACGCCTGTGGGAAGAGAGCTACTGGATGCCTCAGGTCTCTGTCGGTGCGCGGGATATCGGCGGTACGGGTCTTTTTGATGCGGAATACGTCGTGGCGAGCAAAGCCTGGGGGCCTTTCGACTTCTCACTGGGTCTGGGCTGGGGCTACCTGGGGACCAGCGGCAACGTGAAAAACCCGTTCTGTTCTTACAGCGATAAATACTGTTACCGCGACAACAGCTATAAGAAAGCCGGTTCGGTAAACGGCGATCAGATGTTCCACGGCCCGGCCTCGCTTTTTGGCGGGGTGGAATACCAGACGCCGTGGCAACCGCTGCGTCTGAAGCTGGAATACGAAGGGAATAACTACACCGAAGACTTTGCCGGAAAAATAGAGCAGAAGAGTAAGTTTAACGTCGGCGCGATTTATCGCGTGGCCGATTGGGCCGACGTTAACCTCAGCTATGAGCGCGGAAACACCGTCATGTTTGGTGTCACGCTGCGCACTAACTTTAATGATATGCGGCCGTCGTATAACGATAACGCACGTCCGAAATATCAGCCACAGCCGCAGGATGCCATTATCCAGCACTCGGTTGTGGCAAATCAGTTGACCTTGCTGAAGTACAACGCGGGCCTTGCCGATCCTGTCATTCAGACCAAAGGGGATACGCTGTATGTCACCGGCGAACAGGTGAAATACCGTGATTCACGCGAAGGGATCGAGCGGGCAAATCGGATCGTCATGAACGATCTGCCGGAGGGGATCCGCACGATCCGCGTGACGGAAAACCGTCTGAATATGCCGCAGGTGACCACCGAAACGGACGTTGAAAGCCTTAAGCGCCATCTGGAAGGCGAACCTCTGGGTCACGAAACGGAACTGGTGCAAAAACGCGTAGAACCGGTGGTGCCTCCATCCACCGAGCAGGGCTGGTATATCGACAAATCGCGCTTTGATTTCCACATCGATCCGGTGCTCAACCAGTCCGTTGGCGGCCCTGAAAACTTCTATATGTACCAGTTGGGCGTGATGGCCACGGCGGACTGGTGGGTGACCGACCACCTGCTGACCACCGGCAGTCTGTTCGGTAACCTGGCGAATAACTACGACAAATTTAACTACACCAATCCACCGAAGGACTCTACGCTGCCGCGCGTGCGAACCCGCGTGCGTGAATATGTTCAAAATAATGCCTACGTTAATAACCTGCAGGCTAACTACTTCCAGTATTTCGGTAATGGATTCTACGGCCAGGTGTACGGCGGTTATCTGGAAACCATGTACGGCGGTGCGGGTGCCGAGGTGCTCTACCGTCCGGTGGACAGCAACTGGGCGTTTGGGATCGATGCCAACTACGTGAAACAGCGTGACTGGCGCAGCGCTCAGGACATGATGAAGTTTACCGATTACAGCGTCAAAACGGGCCATTTGACCGCCTACTGGACGCCGTCGTTTGCCCAGGATGTGCTGGTGAAAGCGAGCGTCGGTCAGTATCTGGCAGGGGATAAGGGCGGCACGCTGGATATCTCTAAACACTTCGACAGCGGCGTCGTGGTGGGCGGTTACGCCACCATCACCAACGTCTCGCCGGACGAGTACGGGGAAGGGGACTTCACCAAAGGCGTGTACGTCTCGATTCCGCTGGATCTCTTCTCATCAGGCCCAAGCCGCAGCCGTGCGGCAATAGGCTGGACGCCGTTGACGCGTGACGGTGGTCAGCAACTGGGTCGTAAGTTCCAGCTGTACGATATGACCAGCGACAGGAATATTAACTTCAGATGATGCGGGAGTGCCCGGTAGCGTTAACCCTGCCGGGCACCTTACAAACGCCGCAACAGTCTCGCCGGATTGCCCGCGTAAACACCTTTCTCGGTGATCGACTTTGTCACTACGCTTCCCGCCCCAATCACCGCCCCGTCGCAAATCGAGACAGCCAGAATGGTGGCCCCGCTGCCTATCGACACATCATTCCCCACGTGAATATGTCCCCAACTGCGCCGGTCGGCATTGGGTTTACCGTCGCGGAACATATCGTTGGCGAACATCACCCCATGGCCGATGAAACAGCGATCGCCGACGGTGACGTATTCGCAGATAAAGGTATGGGACTGAATTTTGCTGTCGGCCCCGATGCAAGTGTTAGCCTGAATCTCCACAAACGGGCCGACGAAAACGTTATCACCCAACGCACAATCATAAAGATTGGCGGGTTCATATATGACGACATTTTCACCGCAGCTCACGTTGCGAATGGCCGCCTGACGCTGTTCTGACATGGGTCTCCTCAGACAGGTTTTAACATGATGTGCACTGTACGGATTTACGTTGCTGATAAAAGCGAACCACAGGCAACATGCCACAGCGCGTAAGATAACATCATTAAAAAATATAGATCTCCGTCACATTTTTGCGTTATACAGGAGCCTTGATCTGAGATTGAGGTGCTTTATGTCATCCCTGACGCGTCCGCGTGTTGAATTTATCGCCACCATCCTCCAGACCATTTTGAGTCTGGGCCTGTTGAGTCTTGGCCTGATACTGATCGTCTTTCTTGGAAAAGAGACGATACATCTGGCCGATGTACTGTTTGCCCCTGAGAGAACCAGCAAATATGAGCTGGTGGAAGGGCTGGTGGTTTACTTCCTTTACTTTGAATTTATTGCCCTGATTGTGAAGTACTTTCAGTCGGGTTTTCACTTCCCACTGCGCTACTTTGTCTATATCGGGATCACGGCCATTGTCCGGCTGATCATTATCGATCACACCTCTCCCATGGACGTGCTGATCTACTCGGCGGCGATCCTGATTTTGGTGGTCACCCTGTGGCTGTGTAACTCGCAGCGACTGAAACGTGAATAAAAAAATGGCGCTCCGAAGAGCGCCAAACAACAGTCACAGTAAAGGGTTAATACAAGTTGAGGATAACAGTGGCATAGAACAATGAAACTTAACCTTTCACACCGCCCGCCGTCAGGCCGTTGACCAGCCAGCGCTGGGCCAGCAGGAACACCACGGTAATCGGGATAGCGGAGAGCACAGCCGCCGCGGCAAAGTCGCCCCACAGGTAGTTTTGCGGGTTGAGATACTGCTGCATCCCCACCGCCAGCGTGTAGCTATTCACATCACGCAGCAGCAAAGAGGCCACCGGCACTTCGGTGATGGCCGCGATGAACGACAGAATAAACACCACCGCCAGAATCGGCACGGACAGCGGCAGCAGCACCAGACGGAACGCTTGCCATGGCGTCGCGCCATCCAGCGCAGCGGCCTCTTCCAGCGAACCGTCGATGGTTTCGAAATACCCTTTGATGGTCCAGACGTGCAACGCGATACCGCCCAGATAGGCAAAGATCACGCCGCCATGGGTGTTCAGGCCGATAAACGGAATGTACTGGCCTAAGCGGTCAAACAAGGCATACAACGCCACCAGCGACAGCACCGCCGGGAACATCTGGAAAATCAGCATCCCTTTCAACAGGGTCGCTTTACCCGGGAAGCGCATGCGGGCAAAGGCGTAAGCACAGGTCGTGGAGAGCGCGACAATCCCGATCGCGGTAATGCCGGCCACCTTAATCGAGTTCCACAGCCACAACAGGACCGGGAACGGCGGCGGGGTTACGCGACCATCCGCGTGCTCCACGCTAAAACCTAATGCCAGGCGCCAGTGCTCCCAGGAGATCTGATCCGGGATCAGGCTCCCGGTGGCAAAGTTACCTTCGCGCAGGGAGATAGCGATAACCATCAGCAGCGGGAACATGATGGCGGCGATAAAAATAAGCAGCCCCAGGTGCGTCGCGAGGAGGCGCAGTTTTTGAGATTTGGGTTGGACCATAGCCATGTTCAATGCCCTCCTTAGTCGAATTTCATGCGTGTGGCTTTCAGGTTCACAATGGCCAGCGCGCCTACCAGCAGGAAGATCAGCGTGGCGATGGCGGCTGCCAGGCCGAAGTCCTGCCCGCCGCCGCCCTCAAAGGCGATACGGTAGGTGTAGCTCACTAACAGGTCGGTATATCCGGCGGGCGTAGTGGTCCCCAGGCGGTCCGGGCTGCCGTTGGTCAGAAGCTGAATTAACACAAAGTTGTTAAAGTTAAAGGCGAAGCTGGCAATCATCAGCGGCGTCAGCGGCTTGATCAGCAGCGGGAACGTAATCTTAAAGAAGTTCTGGAACGGGCCTGCGCCATCCATCGCCGAGGCTTCGTACAGATCGTCCGGAATCGCTTTCAGCAGGCCCATGCACAGGATCATCATGTATGGATAGCCGAGCCAGGTGTTAACGATAATAATCATGCTGCGGGCGGTGGTCGGGTCGCTGAACCAGGCGGGCTTGATACCAAACAGCGCGCCAAGCATCATGTTGATCTCGCCAAAGCTCTGGTTAAACAGCCCTTTGAAGATCAGAATCGAGATAAACGACGGCACCGCATAAGGCAGTATCAGCAGCACGCGGTAAATGGCTTTGCCTTTAAGCGATTCCCACTGCACCACGCATGCCAGTACCATACCCACGGCAACGGTCAGGATGACGGTTAAGACAGAGAACACGACCGTCCAGACAAAGATAGCGAAGAAAGGTTTCTGGATGCCTTCATCGGTAAACACACGGGTGAAGTTATCCCAGCCAATCGTCACGGTATAACCCGGGCTGAGCTTGTCATCGCCCCAGTTTCCGTCGGCATTGATGGACTGGTAGAAGCCAATGTCATTGTTCGGGCGGTACTTCACGCCGCTTTGATTGTTGGTCAGCGTACCGTCATCCGCCAGCGTATACAGCGGGCGGGTACCGGAGAACTGACGCAGCGAGCTCATAATGACCTTGCTGTCATCTGGCAGTACGGCGGTCAGCTGGGTTAAGGCCTGGCGATTCTGAGTGATGATGCGCAGGTTGGCGCGATCGCCTTCCGGCAGCGCGTCGGCCTCTTTCAGCTTCAGCTTCTGCTCACCGCCAAATTTGAAGGCGTCGGAGAGATAATGTTTTCCGCTTTCCCCGTCAGTCAGCGCCAGTGTCCACTCGTCACCGTCAGGGTATAAGCCAAAGTTGAAGGTCTTTCCCGCCTGATACGAACGGTCCATCAGCACCTGTTGGGCGCGTTCCTGGGCGAGCTGGTTGGTACTGCTGTAGTTGGTAAACGCAATGGCAATGGTACAAATCAGGGGGAAAAGAACAAACAACCCCATCCCCGCCACGCCGGGATAAACATAGCGCCACGCGTAGGCTTTACGATTGGCAAAAATATACAGGCCAACTGAGCTTAAAATCAGCGTCATGATGGCGAACAGGTACTCCCCTTGTACGTACATTAAAACAACAAGGTAACCCACCAGTAAGCCAAGCAAACCAATCACTGACCATTTCAGCGTGTCGCTTTGCCACCAGTGTTTCTTTTTAATGACATCCATGGGGTTCTTCCTCTACTGCGTTTGATCTTTTCTCCCTCTCCCATAGGGAGAGGGAACTGCGGTCTTACTTAGTAATACGACCCTGTGCGTCTTTCAGTGCAGCATCAACGGTCTGACGACCGCTTGCCGCGTTGATGACGGCGGTACGAGTGGCATACCAGAACGCCGCCATCTGCGGGATGTTCGGCATGATTTCGCCTTTCTGGGCGTTATCCATGGTGGCAGCAATGCGTGGGTCTTTCGCCAGGGTATCCTGGAAGGACTTCAGCGCCACGGCACCCAGCGGTTTATCCTTGTTCACTTCCTCCAGACCCTGATCGGTCAGCAGGTAGTTTTCCAGGAACTCTTTCGCCAGCTCTTTGTTCGGGCTGGCCGCGTTAATCCCCGCGCTCAGCACGCCAACGAACGGTTTAGACGGCTTGCCTTTGAAGGTTGGCAGCAGGGTAACGCCGTAGTTGATTTTGCTCTTGTCGATGTTGGTCCAGGCCCACGGACCGTTAATGGTCATCGCGGTTTCGCCTTTGTTGAACGCCGCTTCTGCGATGGAGTAGTCGGTATCCGCGTTCATGTGTTTGTTTTTGATGAGATCAACCAGGAAGGTCAGGCCCGCTTTCGCACCTGCGCTGTCCACGCCCACATCTTTCACGTCATATTTGCCGTTTTCGAATTTGAACGCGTAACCGCCGTCCGCTGCAATCAGCGGCCAGGTGAAGTACGGTTCCTGGAGGTTGAACATCAGGGCACTCTTACCTTTTGCCTTCAGCTCTTTATCCAGCGCCGGGATCTCTTCCCAGGTTTTCGGCGGGTTAGGGACCAGGTCTTTGTTATAAATCAGAGACAGGGCTTCAACCGAAATTGGGTAGGCGATCAGCTTGCCGTTATAGCGCACTGCATCCCAGGTGAACGGGAACAACTTGTCCTGGAACGCTTTATCAGGGGAGACTTCTGCCAGCAGGCCAGATTGTGCATAGCCGCCGAAACGGTCATGCGCCCAGAAGATAATGTCTGGGCCGTCGCCCGTTGCAGCAACCTGCGGGAATTTCTCTTCCAGTTTGTCAGGGTGTTCAACGGTGACTTTGATACCGGTGTCTTTCTCGAATTTTTTACCCACTTCGGCCAGGCCGTTATAGCCTTTGTCGCCGTTAATCCAGATAACCAGCTTACCTTCTTCAATTTTGGCGAGAGCCGGTGCGGAAATCATCATTGCTGCCAGGGCGGACAATGCGAAAACGCGTGCGCCAGTCTTGATCTTCATATCTGCCATCCTTTTTGGTGATGTGCTCGTGGTATGACTTCAGTGGTTCAACGTGGCTCAGTTTCCTTATTTGACATCATCTTTCCATCCTCCCAGGCCCTACGCCCCACCCCCGCGTTGCGTGATCTCTGTCGCATAAATTTAAGTTATGAGTCCTGGCGCACATAAAAGCGCAGTGAATTTTGCAGGTGGCGTCACGATTTTCGTCTGAGCCCGCCCGCAGCGGGGGCAGAGCCTTCTCTCTCATCCTCCCGTCTCCTCCCCCATAAAAAACAGTGGGGGTGGAGGATTCACGGAAGTAATGGATCCCCCATAGTGAACTTATCTTGAATGTGTCTGTCGGTGACAGGTTGTAACGAAGGGAGAAGGGCATGGCGAGCGTACAGCTGCGTAATGTAACGAAAGCCTGGGGCGACGTAGTGGTGTCTAAAGACATCGATCTGGACATCCACGAGGGTGAATTCGTGGTGTTTGTCGGTCCGTCAGGCTGTGGTAAATCGACTCTGCTGCGTATGATTGCCGGTCTCGAAACGATCACCAGTGGCGATTTGTTCATTGGTGAAACCCGCATGAACGATATCCCTCCCGCCGAGCGTGGTGTCGGCATGGTATTCCAGTCCTATGCCCTCTATCCCCACCTGTCCGTTGCGGAGAACATGTCCTTCGGCCTGAAGCTGGCTGGCGCCAAAAAAGAGGTGATCGGCCAGCGCGTTAACCAGGTCGCCGAAGTGTTACAGCTTGCCCATTTGCTGGAACGTAAGCCAAAAGCGCTCTCCGGCGGTCAGCGTCAGCGCGTCGCGATTGGCCGTACGCTGGTGGCTGAGCCGCGCGTGTTCCTGCTCGATGAACCGCTTTCTAACCTGGATGCGGCACTGCGTGTCCAGATGCGTATCGAAATCTCCCGTCTGCACAAACGCCTTGGGCGCACGATGATCTACGTCACCCACGATCAGGTCGAAGCGATGACGCTGGCCGACAAGATTGTGGTGCTGGACGCCGGTCGCGTGGCGCAGGTGGGTAAACCGCTTGAGCTTTATCACTACCCGGCTGACCGCTTTGTTGCGGGCTTTATTGGCTCGCCAAAGATGAACTTCCTGCCGGTAAAAGTGACGGCGACAGCGATAGAACAGGTACAGGTGGAGTTACCGAACCGTCAGCAAGTCTGGCTGCCGGTGGAGAGCACCAACGTACAGGTCGGGGCGAATATGTCCCTGGGTATCCGTCCTGAGCATTTACTGCCGAGCCACATCGCAGATGTGACCCTGGAAGGCGAAGTTCAGGTCGTCGAGCAACTTGGTCACGAAACACAGATTCATATCCAGATCCCCGCCATCCGTCAGAACCTGGTTTACCGCCAGAACGACGTGGTGTTGGTAGAAGAGGGTGCCACATTCGCTATCGGCTTGCCGCCAGAGCGTTGCCATCTGTTCCGCGAGGATGGCACCGCATGTCGTCGGCTGCACAAAGAGCCTGGCGTTTAAGCAATCCCAAAAGAAGACACGAAACCGACAGGTGAAGTGTTCAAAGAAAAGCAATGATCTCAGGAGATAGAATAATGATTACTCTGCGCAAAGTCCCTCTGGCAATCGCCATTACGGCAGGCATCCTGTCTGCCCAGGCGGGTGCTGTAGACTTTAAAGGTTATGCTCGTTCCGGCATTGGCTGGACCGGGAGTGGCGGTGCTCAGCAGTGTTTTCAGGCAACCGGTGCTCAAAGTAAATACCGTCTGGGTAACGAATGTGAAACCTATGCGGAATTGAAACTGGGCCAGGAAGTGTGGAAAGAAGGCGATAAGAGCTTCTATTTCGACACTAACGTTGCTTACTCTGTGGCACAGCAGAATGACTGGGAAGCCACCGACCCGGCTTTCCGTGAAGCTAACGTGCAGGGTAAAAACCTGATCGAATGGCTGCCAGGCGCCACCATGTGGGCTGGTAAGCGCTTCTATCAGCGTCATGATGTTCATATGATCGACTTCTACTACTGGGATATTTCTGGTCCTGGTGCGGGTCTGGAAAATATCGACCTGGGCTTCGGTAAACTGTCTCTGGCAGCAACCCGTTCCACCGAAGCGGGCGGTTCTTCGACCTTTGCAAGCAACAATATCCGTGACTTCACCACCGATACTGCGAACGACGTGTTCGACGTACGTCTGGCTCAGATGGAAATTAACCCAGGCGGCATGCTGGAACTGGGTGTTGACTATGGCCACACGAACGTAAACGACGACTACTACCTGCAGCCGAAAGCATCGAAAGACGGCTGGATGTTCACTGCAGAACATACCCAGAGCATGTTGAAAGGCTATAACAAGTTCGTCGTTCAGTACGCGACTGACTCTTTGACTTCTCAAGGCAAAGGTCTGGCTCAGGGTGCAGGAATTGGCCTTGGTAATGATGATACCGACGGCAAACTGTATGGTTATGGCGTCAACAACAACGGTAGCCTGCTGCGCATCCTCGACCACGGCGCAATTTCACTGGCTGACCGCTGGGATCTGATGTACGTCGGTATGTATCAGGATATCGACTGGGATAATAACAACGGGACTAAGTGGTGGACCGTCGGTGTGCGTCCAATGTTTAAATGGACGCCTATCATGAGCACCCTGCTGGAAGTGGGTTACGACAACGTCAAATCGCAAAAAACTGACGAAACCAACAACCAGTACAAAATCACCCTGGCGCAACAGTGGCAGGCAGGCGACAGCATCTGGTCTCGTCCGGCTATCCGCGTCTTCGCTACCTATGCGAAGTGGGATGAGAAATGGGGCTATGACAAAGCGGGTAGCCCGATTTCTACCAGCTCTGATTACAACTCCAACTTCGGTATGCAGACCGCAGGCCTTGGCCGCGGTGACAACGACGAGTGGAGCTTCGGTGCTCAGATGGAAATCTGGTGGTAAGTCGTCAGATCTGACGTAATGACCTAAAAGAGGGGCGCAAGCCCCTCTCTCCTTAGGGCGCTGCGCGCTATTGCCTGGCCACCGTGGTGCTCGCTGCTTTCAGAGGTAACAATAATGAAAATGAATAAAAGTCTCGTCGCGCTGTGCCTCTCTGCGGGGCTGCTGGCCAGCGTGCCAGCGATAACGTTAGCAGAGGTGAATTTCGTCCCTCAAAACACAACGGCTGCACCTACTGTTCCTGCTGCAGCACTGCAGCAACTGACGTGGACACCAGTTGATCAATCGAAAACCCAGGCCACCCAGCTTTCAACCGGTGGGCAACAGCTGAATGTGGCTGGCATCACTGGCCCGGTAGCCGCTTATAGCGTCCCCGCCAATATTGGTGAGCTCACCCTGACGCTCTCCAGCGAAGTAAACCAGCAGACCAGCGTTTATGCACCGAACGTGCTCATTCTGGATCAAAACATGGCGCCCTCGGCTTTCTTCCCGAGTGAATACTTTACCTATCAGGAACCGGGTGTCATGAGCGCCGACCGCTTGCAGGGCGTTATACGCCTGACGCCTGCGTTAGGGCAACAAAAAATCTATGTGCTGGTATTTACCACCGAAAAAGACTTACAAAAGACCACAACGCTTGTTGATCCCGCGAAAGCTTATGCGAAAGGTACAGGAAACTCCGTACCGGATATCCCGGACCCAATTGCCCGCCACACAACCGATGGCCTGCTCAAGCTCAAAGTGTCCACCAACAGCGCTTCCAGCGTCCTGGTTGGCCCGCTGTTCGGCTCTTCAGGACCGGGTCCGGTGACCGTGGGTAACACCGCCGCACCTGTTTATGCAGCACCCGCTGCCGCGCCGGTTGCTTCTTCCGCCGCTCCAGCCCCTGCGAAGAAAGCTGAGCCTGTGCTGAACGACACCGAAACTTACTTTAACAATGCCATCAAGCAGGCCGTCGCACGCGGTGATGTCGACAAAGCGTTGAAATTGCTTGATGAAGCCGAACGCTTAGGTTCGACCACTGCCCGTTCCACCTTTATCAGCAGTGTAAAAGGCAAGGGGTGACCGTCTCCCCACAGTGCTGATTTTGTCAGTAGTTTAGTGCGCCTGTTCAGGCGCACTTTTTTTGGCGCGCTTCGCGGTGTTGCATCCCTGTTGCGATAATGTTCGCTAAACCATCTTTGCCCGCCCCCATTCTTACTTTCTGCGATACAATGACGTTACGTTATGTACTGGAGAGTCTGGCATGTCACACCCCGCGCTAACGCAATTGCGTGCGCTGCGCTATTTTGACCAAATACCTGCGCTTGACCCGGAGCAGCTCGACTGGTTGCTACTGGAAGATTCCATGACCAAACGTTTTGAGCGTCAGGGCGTTAACGTTACGGTGACCCTCATTCAGGAAGGTTTCGTCGGATCTGAAGCCATTGCCAGCGAACTGCCGCTACTGCCAAAGGAAGATCGCTACTGGCTGCGTGAAATCCTGCTTTGCGCCGACGGCGAGCCCTGGCTTGCAGGACGCACCGTGGTGCCTGAATCGACGCTCACTGGCCCCGAACTCGCGCTGCAACAGTTGGGCAAAACGCCGCTGGGACGCTATCTTTTTACATCATCTGAACTCACCCGCGATTTTATTGAGATTGGCCGCGATGCCGATCTGTGGGGGCGTCGTTCCCGCCTTCGCTTAAGCGGAAAACCGTTAATGCTGACGGAGCTGTTTTTGCCTGCATCGCCGTTGTACTGGGAGGAAAACAAGAAATGGAGTGGAGTCTGACGCAGACTAAATTACTGGCCTTTCATCGGCTTATGCGCACGGATAAACCTATCGGTGCGCTGTTGTTGCTGTGGCCGACGCTGTGGGCGCTGTGGGTTGCGACCCCCGGTTTACCCCCGCTGTGGATCCTGGCGGTTTTTGTGGCGGGTGTCTGGCTGATGCGCGCGGCAGGCTGCGTGGTCAATGATTACGCGGACCGGAAATTCGACGGGCATGTAAAACGTACCGCCAACCGTCCCCTGCCAAGCGGACAAGTCACCGAAAAAGAAGCGCGCAACTTGTTTATCGTGTTGGTATTGCTCTCTTTCCTGCTGGTGTTAACGCTCAATACCATGACCATCCTGCTCTCCGTCGCAGCGCTGGCGCTGGCGTGGGTTTATCCGTTTATGAAGCGTTATACCCATCTGCCGCAGGTGGTACTGGGGGCTGCATTCGGCTGGTCAATTCCGATGGCGTTTGCCGCCGTCAGCGAGTCTGTACCGCTTAGCTGCTGGCTCATGTTCCTGGCAAACATTCTGTGGGCGGTCGCTTACGATACCCAATATGCCATGGTTGATCGTGACGATGACCTGAAAATCGGCATCAAATCTACGGCCATTTTGTTTGGTCGCCATGACAAGCTGATCATCGGGATATTACAGGTTGCCGTACTGGCGCTGATGATTGTGATTGGCCGCCTGAACGGTCTCGACTGGGCGTTTTACGCATCGGTGCTGGTGGCGGGATTACTCTTTGTGTACCAGCAGACGTTGATTGCGAATCGTGAACGCGAAGCCTGCTTCAAAGCCTTTCTGAATAATAACTACGTGGGCCTGGTGTTGTTTTTAGGGCTGGCGGTGAGCTACTTCTCATAACAGCGAGGTGGTACGCTCATAAAAAAACGGCAGCCTGAGGTTCAGGCTGCCGTTTTACTGTATTCACCTTTTACCGATGGTTAAGGTGGGCGCTGCAAATATCACTCGCCCTGCGTCGCGCTCTCAATCGTGAGACGTACATCAGAGGTAATCAGCTCCGCCAGCATCTGGTAAACCTTCATGGTTTCCCCAGGTTCGGCATCCCCTGTATCACTGATATAGCCTTCATCACGCAACGTTGACACCAGCGAGCTAAACACCGCCTTATCGAAGAATTCCGGCGCATTGATACCGTGCAGCACGGAAAGACGTTGCGCCAGCGTGCGGCTCTCTTTTTCCAGGGTGCCACGGTTAATGGACGGATTCGCACTCAGCAGCCAGAAGGTAATGGCGTAGCGCTGCAGCGTTTCACGCGCCCCCGCGGCCAGCAGCTGCAGGGTGCGGGAGCGGGCCGGGTTGATATGCAGTTCGTCTTCTTTAACGCTAATCAGGCCCTGGCGCAGCAGCTCTTGCGTCAGTTTATCCAGCTCAGCGGCCAGCTCAACCTGATTCCAGCGCAGGAACAGCTCCGTTTTCAACATCGGATAGAGTGTCTCAACGTGGCGCAGCAGTTCCTGACGGGAAATACGACGATGCTGGGTAATAATTGCCGCCATTAAAGAAGGCAGCATCAGCATATGAGCGATGTTGTTACGATAGTAGGTCATCAACACGGCCTGCTCACGCGGCAGGATGATGATGTCGCCGATGGTGTCCTTCTCGACTTCAAACTTGTTCATCTGCAACGCATGATCGATCAGGCCGCTTGCCGTGGTGGACGGTACCGTTGAATCGTTGGCATAGGGCACGTTGCGCATGATATCGAGATAGCAGTCGATCTGCTCGGTCAGCTGTTCACGCGTTAGCGAACGCTGACGGGAGGCCAGCAGCGCCGTACAGCACAGGTTCATGGCGTTAGCCGCCCCTGCGTTGTTGATTCGCACCATCAGCTCAGCCGCAATACCGTTTACCGTCGGTGTTAGCCAGGCGGGACGAACGGCTTCGATTGGATCGATAGACTCACGCCACTCCGGAACATGATTGTTCAGGTAGGTCATGAGCTGCATCGGCTCACCAAAGTTCACGTAGCCCTGACCGAGATTGCGCAACTTGCTCAAACCTTTCAGCATCTGAGGCAGGCTCTCTTTCTCTTTGGTCGCGCCGCGGAGTTCTTTGGCGTATGTGCCTACTTCCATCACGTGCTCGTAGCCAATATAAATGGGCACCAGCGTAATGGGACGCGTACCGCCACGAAGCATGGCCTGAATGGTCATCGACAGCGTGCCGGTCTTCGGATCGAGCAGACGGCCCGTACGCGAGCGTCCGCCTTCGACGAAATATTCCACGGAATAACCGCGGCTGAACAACTCGCCCAGATATTCGCGGAATACGGTGGAGTAGAGCTTATTACCCTTGAAGGTACGACGGATAAAGAACGCACCCAGACGGCGGAAGATCGGGCCAGCTGGCCAGAAGTTCAGGTTAATCCCTGCCGCAATGTGCGGAGGCACCAGCCCCTGGTGATAAAGAACGTAGGAGAGCAGCAGATAGTCCATGTGGCTGCGGTGGCAGGGCACATAAACAATCTCGTGACCGTCGTGCGCAAGCTGACGTACCCGCTCGGCGTTATTGACGTTGATCCCCTGATAAAGACGGTTCCAGGTAAAGCTCAGGATACGGTCTGACAGGCGAATCATTTCGTAGGAGAAATTCGCCGCAATCTCTTCCATCAACGCGATGGCGTTTTGCTGCGCTTTCTCATGGGAAATTTTCTTGCTGCGCGCTTCGTCTTCCACGGCGCGGGCAATCGCTTTTGACGCCAGCAGTTTGTTAAACAGATCCTGTCGCGCGGGCAGGCTTGGCCCAACGGCAGCCAGCCGCTGACGGGCAAAGTGCATGCGAGCGACGCGCGCCAGTTTTTGCGCAATGATCTTGTCTGTTCCGTGCTCGTCAGCCATTCGGCGTAAAGAGACAGAAGGCGAGAAGCGTACAAAGCTGTCGCGGCCGAGCCAGGAGACAGCAAAGAACTTCTGGACCCCGTTAAGCATGCGCAGCGGTGGGTTTTCCTCACCTTTTTGACGGCCCGGGCGACGGCCAAACATCACCGACACAGGCACCATCTGCACATCGAGATCGGGATTGCTGCGATGCAGGTCCAGATAGTCGTGGAACAGTTTGACGGACTCTTCTTTTGGCGTGTAATAGGTGAACACGCGTGGCCCACCGTGGATGAAGACGTAGCGCGGTAACAGCGCACCGTCGATCTCCAGCGGTTCCATCGGATCGGGCAGGTCATGCGCCAGGCACTGGGCGCGGAGCGTTAACAGGTCTGCCTTCGAGTTGTAAGGCAAAACGTACATAATGGGGCGTGACGTATCCAGCCCCAATTCCAGCGCGGGTTCCGCCGGGATAGACTTACTTTTTACCAGAACGCTTAATGGTAAATTAAGTAATTTGTAGTAAATTCGTGGCCAGCCAGACATAAAGGATGTAAAGCCTCTGGTTAATAATGCAATTGCGGCGCAAAGGATAACAGAAAGCGCGCAACATTTCTGTTGTTACCCGTCATACTTCAGACGGCGGCGAAACGCGCCGCCGCTATAGTTACTGACGCTAAATCTAAGAAAAGGTTCTTTTAATGGCCAATAATACCACTGGGTTAACCCGAATCATCAAAGCTGCCGGTTATTCATGGAAAGGTTTCCGTGCGGCATGGATCAATGAAGCTGCTTTCCGTCAGGAAGGGGTAGCGGCCATCGTGGCAGTGATTATCGCCTGTTTCCTTGATGTTGACGCCATTACCCGCGTTCTGCTGATTGGTTCTGTACTTTTGGTGATGATAGTGGAAATTCTTAATAGCGCTATCGAAGCGGTGGTCGACCGGATTGGTTCCGATTTTCACGAGTTGTCCGGTCGCGCAAAAGATATGGGCTCCGCCGCTGTGCTTCTGGCCATTATTACTGCGGTTATCACCTGGGGCACGCTTCTTTGGTCACATTTCCGATAAGCCTCGAGAAATAATTAAGTCCCTGGTTTTTTGTGCACTTTTTGATTCCAAATTCGCCTTTAACTGTATATACTCACAGCATAACTGTATATACACCCAGGGGGCGGAATGAAAGCGTTAACGACCAGGCAGCAAGAGGTGTTTGATCTCATTAGGGATCACATCGGCCAGACGGGTATGCCACCTACGCGTGCGGAAATCGCACAGCGACTGGGCTTCCGTTCTCCAAATGCGGCTGAAGAACATCTTAAGGCCCTGGCGCGTAAAGGCGCGATTGAAATCGTGTCTGGGGCGTCGCGTGGTATTCGTCTTCTCGTTGAAGAAGAGACGGGGATCCCGCTGATAGGGCGTGTTGCGGCAGGTGAACCCCTGCTGGCACAACAGCATATTGAAGGGCATTATCAGGTTGACCCTGGCATGTTCAAACCCAGCGCTGATTTCTTACTGCGCGTTAGCGGTATGTCCATGAAAGACATCGGAATTCTGGACGGCGATTTGCTGGCCGTGCATAAAACTCAGGATGTTCATAACGGACAGGTTGTGGTTGCGCGTATTGACGATGAAGTGACGGTCAAGCGCCTGAAAAAACAGGGTAACTCTGTACAGCTGCTTCCGGAAAATAGCGAATTTTCACCGATTGTAGTCGACCTGCGCGAACAGAGCTTCTCCATTGAAGGGCTGGCCGTGGGCGTCATTCGCAACGGTGAATGGCTGTAATCTCTTCCTGACAGGTTGCGGTACGTCCGCAACCTGACTCTCTTTATTTCTGCTCCGGACATTTCTCATGTCTCTGCTGACACCTTCAGACAAGGCATTGTGGCGTCTTGCTCTCCCAATGATTTTCTCCAATATTACCGTCCCTCTGTTAGGGCTGGTGGATACGGCTGTCATTGGCCATCTTGATTCCCCCATTTATCTCGGTGGCGTAGCGATTGGCGCAACGGCAACCAGCTTCCTTTTTATGCTGCTGCTCTTCTTGCGCATGAGCACGACGGGGCTTACGGCACAGGCTTTTGGCGCGAAAGATCCTTTACGTCTGGCGCGTGCGCTGGTGCAACCCCTGATTTTAGCGCTGGGTGCCGGGCTATTGATTGTGCTGCTGCGCGCCCCGCTGATTAATCTGGCTTTGCATATCGTTGGAGGCAGCGACGCGGTGCTCGAACAGGCCCGCCGCTTTCTGGACATCCGTTGGCTGAGCGCCCCCGCCTCTCTGGCAAACCTTGTCCTGTTAGGCTGGCTATTGGGCGTTCAGTACGCCCGCGCACCGGTGATTCTGCTGGTTGTCGGCAATCTTCTGAATATCGTCCTCGATCTGTGGCTGGTGATGGGGCTGCACATGAACGTGCAGGGCGCCGCGCTGGCAACGGTCGTGGCAGAATACGGCACCTTTTTCTTAGGGTTGTGGATGGTGAAACGTGTGCTGGTCATGCGTGGGATAACCGTCACTGTCCTGAAAAACGCCTGGCGTGGGCAGGTTCGCAAGCTGCTGGCGCTGAATCGCGACATTATGCTGCGCTCTCTGCTGCTGCAACTCTGTTTTGGCGCATTGACCGTTTTCGGGGCACGCTTAGGCCCTGAAATCGTGGCCGTGAACGCGGTGTTGATGACGCTGTTAACCTTTACCGCCTACGCGCTGGATGGTTTTGCCTATGCCGTTGAGGCCCACTCCGGCCAGGCGTATGGCGCAAATCAGGCGGGGCAGCTGCAGGACGTCTGGCACGCAGCCTGTCGCCAGTCCGGCCTGGTCGCGCTGGCATTTGCGCTGATCTACGCCCTGTTTGGCAGCAACATTGTCGCGATGCTCACCTCTCTACCAGAGCTGCGCGCACTGGCAAGCCACTACATCGGCTGGCAGATTGTCCTGCCGGTTGTCGGAGTCTGGTGTTACCTTCTGGATGGCATGTTTATTGGCGCAACGCGCGGGGCGGAAATGCGCAACAGCATGGCGGTTGCGGCGGCGGGCTTTGCGCTAACGTTGCTTACGCTTCCTTATCTGGGCAACCATGGCTTATGGCTGGCTCTGGCCGTATTTCTTGCTTTACGCGGGCTGTCGCTGGCGCTGGTCTGGCGTCGTCACTGGCGAAATAACACCTGGTTTACGTAGCGGTCTCGTTTGCGCAAATGGTTAAAGATTCTGAATAACGAAACAGGTTCCCGATCCTCATCTACAATTATTATCACGTCCAGCATGAAATGAACGTTACGGACGAGACGAATTTACGTGATACCTGAACGATGAGGATATGATTATGAATAAAGACGAAGTCGGCGGTAACTGGAAGCAGTTCAAAGGTAAAGCGAAAGAACAGTGGGGTAAGCTGACTGACGATGACATGACGGTCATCGAAGGGAAACGCGATCAGCTGGTCGGTAAAATTCAGGAACGTTACGGATACCAGAAAGATCAGGCCGAGAAAGAAGTCGGCGAATGGGAAACGCGTAACGACTATCGCTGGTAAGCGATATTTTCCCGACATGACTACCCAACGTACAAGGACGTACAGCTAAGAGGGCGGCGATAAGCCGCCCATTTTTTTAGCGCGGTTTTTTCTTTACCAGAATTGAGTGATCGTGCTGACACTCTCCCTGATGAGAACACGCTTCCACTTCCACACAGTTGGAACACAAGCCATGCGCTTCAATCACATTATGGCGAAGAGCAAAGCCCATTTTGGCTGCCAGCGTGTGAAGAATATCTTCTACTCCCTCAGCCCCTTTCTCCTTCACCGAACCACAGCGATCGCAAATAAACATGGCGGACGTGTGCGTAGGCTGATCAAAAAGATGGCACAGCACATAGCTGTTCGTTGATTCCACCTTGTGAACAAAACCCTGCTCAAGCAGAAAATCCAGCGCCCGATACACCGTGGGGGGTTTAGCCTGAGGCTCGCTCTCGCGCAGGAGATCGAGCAGGTCATAGGCGCTGATGGCATTTTGTTGCAGGCTCATCAGACGCAGAACTTCAAGGCGCTGCGGAGTCAGGCGCACATTGCGTTGCGCACAGAGCTTTTCAGCTTGCGCGAGAAGCTCCTGCGTAGTGGTCTTATCCATTAAGCACCTCGAATAATAATTGGCTGTAAGCCCCCACTTTATCATGTTCTGCTAAAAACGCCGAGATCCGACGCCATGTGCTATACATGACGCAACGCACTTATGGGCAATAACATCATGAAAAGACCTGAATGCATAAAACACTGGCGCGATGTCGAGGGCGCGGATGATTCAACCTATCCAGACAGCGACGAACTTTTTTCCATCGGCGCGCCGTTAGCTCGCAGGCTGGGGCTCGGGCGTCTCGGTATCCATCATGAACGGCTGCCGCCAGGGCGGCGCACCTCGTATCCCCATGCGGAAAGTGACGAAGAAGAGTTCATCTACGTGTTAGAAGGGTATCCGGAGGCGTGGATTAACGGCTATTTATGGAAACTGGAACCGGGCGACAGCGTGGGCTTTCCGGCCGGGACCGGGCTGTGTCACACCTTTATTAATAATACCGACGAAGAGGTGCGCTTGCTGGTAGTGGGGGAGGCCAACAAGAAACAGAACCGCATCTACTACCCGCTCAACCCGGCGTACGCCGCCAGTCGTCAGGACCGCTGGGTGGATCATCCGCCGCAATTTTTTGGCCCGCACGATGGAAAACCTGGGCGAAAATAACATCCTCTTCTATAAATATTGAGGGCCATCACAGAATACAACAGGCCAACCGGAAGATTTAACTTAGGGAAATAGCAGGTCTTTTTGTACTTATTCACAGCAATAGTTCGCTCCTGTTTGGGTGATAACTGACAGGGGGATATTTAATAACAGACTATAAGATGAGAATACTGTGAAAAAACATTTTAAATTTTCGGTGGTTAGCATTGCTGTCTCTCTGTTTATGGCAAATCAGGCGGGAGCAGCCAATACCTGGACGGAATCGCGTAGTGATGCAATGGGCGGCACGGGTGTGGCGTCAGGCAGCTACGGCAGTGGGGCGTTAATTAACCCCGCATTGCTGGCGAAGGCGAAACCTGACGACGATGTGACCGTCATTCTGCCTGCCGTCGGCGCGCAAATTACGGATAAAGACAATCTTCAGGATGAAATCGATAAGATCAACGATAAAATCAATCGCTATCAGGACGTGATTGATAACCTCACGCCCGGCCAAATCATTACCAATCCTTTAGGATCGATCAATCAGTTTCAGGGCGCGGCAAAGGATCTGGCCGATGAGCTGGATTTCCTGAAAGGAAAAACCGCACGTGCGACAGCAGGCGCTGGTCTTGCCGTCTCGATTCCTAATGATGTGCTCTCCGTCGCTTTCATGGCTAAAGGCTATGCGCACGGGCGCGTGAGCTCGTCTATCGATCAGCGGGATATCGACTATCTTCGCGGCATCCAGCGAAGCGACGTGGTCGCAGCGGGCGTCGCGCTGGATGCGGCGATCAACGGAACCGACCAGATTACCAAAAACCTCAACTCCACGGCGTCTGGCCGCGCGGCAATTGTGTCTGACTATGGTATTGCTGTGGCTCGTCAGTTTGAGCTGGGTGGCGTCCCGGTCTCGGTCGGTGTAACACCAAAACTGCAAAAAACCTGGGTCTATAACTACACCACGTCTATTTATGACTACGACAGCAATAAATGGAACGACAGCCGTTACCGTACCGACGACACCGGCTTTAACGTGGATGCGGGTATTGCCGCAGACTTCGGGGAGCACTGGACCGTTGGCGTGAGCGGGCAGAACCTGATGTCGCGTGATATCGACACCAAAGATGTCCGTATCCGCAACGGTCGAACCGGTGAGGTGGTGAGCTATAAAGATACATACCAGATTCGCCCTCTGGTGACCGCCGGGGCGGCCTGGCATAACGATCTTGTCACCCTGACGGCGGATGGCGATCTGACGGAAACCAAAGGATTCAAAAGCGAAGATACCTCCCAGTACGTTGGCGTGGGCGCCGAGGTCACACCGCTCAGCTGGCTGGCCGTTCGCGCCGGTTATCGTGCTGATGTGAAGGGGAATGACAGCAACGTCTTCACCGGCGGTGTCGGTTTTGCACCCTTTAATACCGTGCATGTCGACCTGATGGGCCTGTATGGCGAGGACGAAACCTGGGGGGCGGGCGCACAGTTAAGCGTCACCTTCTAAGCAAAACCGGAGGCCATGCGCCTCCGGCTTTTCTTATGCTATAGTAGCGCCCCTTTTCCAGCAGATGCTTAAAACTTCGCCATGTCGTCAGAATCTCAGTCAACTTTCCCTGCACATCGTTTTTCCATCGCGCCGATGCTCGACTGGACGGACAGACACTGCCGCTACTTCCTGCGCCAGCTCTCCCGCCATACGCTGCTCTACACCGAAATGGTGACGACCGGGGCGATCATTCACGGTAAAGGCGACTATCTGGCCTACAGCGAAGAAGAACATCCTGTCGCCTTGCAGCTGGGCGGCAGCGATCCGGCGGCACTCGCCCACTGTGCGAAACTGGCCGAAGCGCGTGGCTACGACGAGATAAACCTTAACGTAGGCTGCCCTTCCGATCGCGTACAAAATGGCATGTTCGGCGCGTGTCTGATGGGCAATGCGCAGCTTGTGGCGGACGGGATCAAAGCCATGCGTGACGTGGTATCTATTCCCGTGACGGTCAAAACCCGTATCGGCATCGATGACCAGGACAGCTACGAGTTCCTGTGTGATTTTATCGATACGGTAGCCGGAAAAGGCGAGTGCGAGATGTTCATCATCCACGCTCGTAAAGCCTGGCTTTCTGGATTAAGCCCAAAAGAAAACCGTGAAATCCCGCCGCTGGATTACCCGCGCGTATATCAGTTAAAGCGCGATTTCCCGCACCTGACGATGTCGATCAATGGCGGCATTAAATCCCTCGATGAGGCCAAAGCGCACCTGGAGCATATGGATGGCGTGATGGTCGGACGCGAGGCGTACCAGAATCCCGGCATTCTGAGCACCGTCGATCGTGAAATCTTTGGCGTTAACGGCGCGGATAGCGATCCTGTCGCCGTGGTGCGCGCAATGTATCCCTATATTGAACGTGAACTCAGTCAGGGTACCTATCTGGGGCATATCTCCCGGCACATGCTCGGCCTTTTCCAGGGGATCCCTGGCGCACGTCAGTGGCGTCGCTACCTGAGTGAAAATGCCCATAAACCCGGCGCGGACATCAATGTGCTTGAGCATGCGCTGCGTCTGGTCGCTGATAAACGATAAATTTCACTTAATTTTCGTCAATTTCACCAGGGCCTGTCAGATATGACAGGCCTTTTTTGTCCTTTTTCAATGAGTTAAAATTGGCATGATTCTTGTAATAGCCTTTACATCATTCGGGTATTACGTGGGAGAGAACCATGCTTGAACTACTTTTTGTATTAGGATTTTTTGTCATGCTGATGGTTACGGGTGTCTCACTGCTGGGCATTATGATCGCAATGGTTGTGGCAACCGTGGTGATGTTCATTGGCGGGCTCTTTGCCCTGACGATTAAGCTGCTGCCGTGGTTGCTGCTGGCGATTGCGGTTGTGTGGGTTATTCGGGCGATTAAATCACCAAAAATCCCGACTTATCAGCGCAATAAGCGATTCCGTTACTAAGGTATTGAGGGGTTCGTCACATACCTGCAACTTTTCCGGCAGCATTGCTTAGAACAGAATAGGATTTACTTATTGAATCTGTCACTATGACTGCCGCTAAAGAATTCATCGAGCTGTACCCTACATACAGCCGAACTAAAAAAAGAAAGGGCTTCCCCACGGGAAGCCCAATTTCTTTTTTAGGGTCAGGGAATAAGCAGGCTCGATCCTTCCGTTGCCCGGCTCTCCAGCACTTCGTGCGCACGCCGTGCCTCTCGTAACGGATACTTTTGGGCGTCGGCCACATCCACCTTAATGACTCCGCTTGCAATCAACGAGAACAGCTCATTGCTGGCTTCCTCCAGCTCTTCACGCGTGGTGATATAGCCTTGCAGGGAAGGGCGCGTGACGTACAGCGAGCCTTTCTGATTGAGGATGCCGAGATTCACACCGGTCACGGCGCCTGAGGCGTTGCCAAAGCTCACCATCAGGCCACGGCGCTGCAAACAGTCGAGCGAGGCTTCCCAGGTATCTTTCCCCACCGAGTCATACACCACGCGCAATTTCTTGCCGCCGGTGATCTCTTTGACCCGCTCGGCAATGCTCTCTTCACGATAATTAATCACCTGCCAGGCGCCTGCCTGTTGCGCCCGCTGGGCTTTTTGCGCGCTCCCCACGGTGCCAATCAGTTTTGCTCCCAGTGCTTTCGCCCACTGGCAGGCAATCAGCCCCACGCCGCCCGCGGCCGCGTGAAACAGGAATGGCTCGTCCGGTTTGATTTCGTAAGTTTTACGCAGCAGATAAAAGACGGTCAGCCCTTTCAGAAAGGAAGCAGCGGCCTGCTCAAACGAGATCGCATTGGGCAGCAGGGCGGCTTTGTCGGCCGGAACGTTGTGAACGGAACTGTAAGCGCCCAGCGCCGACTGCGCATACACCACCCGATCGCCTTCTTTAATATGCTTCACGGCGCTGCCGACCTTCACCACCACGCCTGCGGCTTCGGTTCCTAATCCGCTCGGCATCGAGGGAGGCGGATACAGGCCGCCGCGAATATAGGTGTCGATGTAATTAATACCGATGGCTTTATTTTCCACCTGGATTTCGGTTTCGCCAGGCGCCGCGGGGGTAAACTCAACCGCATTAAGTACCTCGGGACCGCCATGCTTGTGAAATTCAATACGCGTTGCCATGCTTCCTCCATAAGAAAATGTGGTAATCTTTCGACCCACTCTTTATCTCGGTAACTCCATTCACTATGGCAGGAAACAAACCCTTCAACAAACAGACTGAACCTCGCGAACGTGATTATCAGGTCGCCGGGTTAAAAGTCCCGCCGCACTCGATTGAAGCGGAACAGTCGGTGTTGGGCGGTTTAATGCTGGACAACGAGCGTTGGGACGATGTTGCCGAACGCGTGGTGTCCGAGGACTTTTATACCCGTCCGCATCGCCATATTTTCACTGAAATGGCACGCCTTCAGGAGTCGGGCAGTCCGATTGACCTGATCACGCTGGCAGAATCCCTGGAGCGTCTTGGTCAGCTGGACAGCGTTGGTGGCTTCGCCTATCTGGCTGAGCTCTCTAAAAATACGCCAAGTGCAGCGAACATCAGTGCCTATGCGGATATCGTGCGCGAACGCGCCGTTGTCCGTGAGATGATCGCGGTCGCTAACGAAATCGCCGAAGCGGGCTTTGATCCCCAGGGCCGCACCAGCGAAGATCTTCTCGACCTGGCTGAATCACGCGTCTTTAAAATTGCGGAAAGCCGCGCCAATAAAGACGAAGGGCCTAAAAATATTGCGGATGTGCTCGACTCGACCATTGCGCGTATTGAACAGCTCTTCCAGCAACCGCACGACGGCGTAACGGGGGTAAATACCGGTTACGACGATCTGAACAAAAAAACCGCGGGCCTGCAGCCGTCCGACCTGATTATCGTTGCGGCGCGTCCGTCGATGGGTAAAACCACGTTTGCGATGAACCTCGTCGAAAATGCGGCGATGTTGCAGGATAAACCGGTTTTAATCTTCAGTCTTGAGATGCCCTCCGATCAGATTATGATGCGTTCTCTGGCATCCCTGTCGCGTGTGGATCAGACCCGCATTCGTACCGGCCAGCTAGACGATGAAGACTGGGCGCGTATCTCCGGCACTATGGGCATTTTGCTGGAAAAACGTAATATTTATATCGACGATTCCTCTGGCCTGACGCCGACGGAAGTGCGTTCCCGCGCGCGGCGTATTGCCCGCGAACACGGTGGCATCGGTCTTATCATGATCGACTACCTTCAGCTGATGCGTGTACCTTCGCTGTCGGATAACCGTACCCTGGAAATTGCCGAAATTTCGCGCTCGCTCAAGGCGCTGGCGAAAGAGTTGCAGGTGCCCGTCGTGGCCCTTTCGCAGCTTAACCGCTCGCTGGAACAGCGCGCTGATAAGCGCCCGGTTAACTCCGACTTACGTGAATCAGGCTCCATCGAGCAGGACGCCGACTTAATCATGTTCATCTACCGTGATGAGGTGTATCACGAAAATAGCGACATGAAAGGGATCGCCGAAATCATTATTGGAAAGCAGCGTAACGGTCCTATCGGGACGGTACGTCTGACCTTTAACGGGCAATGGTCGCGCTTTGATAACTACGCGGGCCCTCAGTACGATGATGAGTAATTTCTAAGGAATTCAACATGCAAGCGGCAACTGTCGTCATTAACCGCCGCGCTCTGCGACACAATTTGCAACGTCTGCGTGAACTGGCGCCTGCCAGCAAGCTCGTTGCAGTCGTGAAAGCGAACGCTTATGGACACGGTCTTCTTGAGACTGCGCGAACGCTCCCGGATGCCGACGCTTTTGGCGTCGCCCGACTCGACGAAGCCCTGCGACTTCGGGCGGGCGGCATCACGCAACCCATACTGCTGCTTGAAGGCTTCTTTGAAGCCAGCGATCTGCCGACGATTGCCCACCAGCATCTCCATACCTCCGTACATAACGAAGAGCAGCTGGCAGCCCTGGAAACCGCCGATCTGAGCGAGCCGGTCACTGTCTGGATGAAGCTCGACACGGGTATGCATCGTCTTGGCGTGCGTCCTGAACAGGCTGAGGCGTTTTATCAGCGTCTTTCCCGGTGCCGCAACGTGCGCCAGCCGGTGAATATTGTCAGCCACTTTGCCCGTGCCGATGAGCCTGAGTGTGGCGCTACCGAGCAGCAGCTGGATATTTTTAATACCTTCTGCGAAGGGAAGCCGGGGATGCGTTCTATCGCCGCTTCCGGTGGGATTTTGCTGTGGCCACAATCGCATTTCGACTGGGCGCGTCCGGGCATTATCCTGTACGGCGTCTCGCCATTAGAAAACAAACCCTGGGGCCCGGATTTTGGCTTCCAGCCCGTGATGTCGTTGGTCTCTAACCTGATTGCCGTCCGTCCACACATGGCGGGCGAGCCTGTAGGGTACGGCGGAACATGGACCAGTGAACGAGATACCCGGCTGGGCGTGGTCGCAATGGGCTATGGCGATGGTTATCCGCGCGCGGCGCCTTCGGGTACTCCGGTGCTGGTCAATGGCCGCGAAGTAACGATCGTCGGGCGCGTGGCGATGGACATGATTTGTGTCGATTTAGGACCCGAGGCGCAGGATAAAGCCGGCGATCCGGTGGTTCTGTGGGGCGAAGGTTTACCGGTCGAGCGCATCGCGGAAATCACAAAAGTAAGTGCTTACGAACTTATTACGCGTCTCACCTCGCGGGTGGCGATGAAATACGTCGACTGAGTCATTCCAGGAGTGAGGCATCCGTCCTCACTCCGCATTGATTAACATCCTCTCGATCTTCTTTCACTTCCGGTTTATTGTGGAAATACCTGCCTCATCGAATTCCGGAGAATCATCGCGTGTTTCAGAAAGTTGACGCCTACGCTGGCGACCCCATTCTCTCCTTAATGGAGCGTTTCAAAGAAGATCCCCGTAGCGATAAAGTAAACCTCAGCATTGGTCTTTATTACAATGAAGAGGGCATCATTCCTCAGTTGCAGGCGGTAGCAGAGGCGGAAGCGCGCCTGAACGCTGTCCCGCATGGCGCGTCGCTCTATCTGCCGATGGAAGGGCTAAACACCTACCGTAATACGATTGCACCGCTTTTGTTTGGCGCCGAACACGCCGTATTACAGCAAAAACGCGTGGCAACCATCCAGACGCTGGGCGGCTCGGGTGCTCTGAAAGTGGGCGCAGATTTTCTGAAAAAGTACTTCCCGGATTCGGGCGTGTGGGTCAGCGATCCGACCTGGGAAAACCACGTCGCCATTTTTGAAGGCGCAGGCTTCACGGTAGCAACCTATCCGTGGTTCGATACGCAGACCAACGGCGTGCGCGTTGATGCGCTGCTGGAAAAACTGCAAACGCTGCCAGAACGCAGCATTGTGCTGCTGCACCCTTGCTGTCACAACCCAACCGGTGCCGACCTGACAAACAGCCAGTGGGATGCCGTCATTGACGTGCTTAAGGCGCGCAATCTGATTCCGTTCCTCGACATTGCGTATCAGGGCTTTGGCGCGGGCATGGAAGAAGACGCTTACGCCATTCGGGCGATTGCCAGTGCGGGATTGCCTGCCCTGGTCAGCAACTCCTTCTCAAAAATCTTCTCACTTTACGGCGAGCGCGTTGGCGGTCTGTCGGTTATTTGTGAGGATGAAGCGGCCGCCGGACGCGTACTGGGCCAGCTGAAAGCCACGGTCCGTCGTATTTACTCCAGCCCGCCCGCCTTTGGCGCGCAGGTGGTGGCAGCCGTCCTCAGCGATGACGCGCTCAAAGCGAAGTGGCTTGCGGAAGTTGAAGCTATGCGTCAGCGTATTCTGTCGATGCGTCAGGCGCTGGTGGACGTGCTGAAAGTGGCTGTCCCGGGGCATAATTTTGACTATCTGCTCAAGCAGCGCGGCATGTTCAGCTATACCGGCCTGAGTGCAGCCCAGGTCGATCGTCTGCGCGAGGAGTTCGGGGTTTACCTGATTGCCAGCGGTCGCATGTGTGTCGCAGGCCTCAACGCCAGCAACGTCCAGCGCGTGGCACAAGCATTTGCAGCGGTAATGTAAGCACTCACTCACTGTTTAGTCTTTCCCCCTCTCCCTGTGGGAGAGGGCTGGGGTGAGGACAACATACCGCAACGTTGCCGATTTTGTGTTTGCCCCCTCTCCCCGTGGGAGAGGACTGGGGTAAGGGCAACATACCGCAACGTTGGCGTTGTTGTGTTTACCCCCTCTCCCCGTGGGAGAGGGCTGGGGTGAGGGCAGCGTACCGCAACGTTGCCATTGTTGTATTTGCCCCCTCTCCCCGTGGGAGAGGACTTTGGTGAGGGCAACATACCACAACGTTGCCGTTGTTGAATTTGCCCCCTCTCCCCGTGGGAGAGGACTGTGGTGAGGGCAGCATACCGCAACGTTGCCGTTTTTGTATTTGCCCCTTCTCCCTGTGGGAGAGGACTGTGGTGGGGGCGACATACCGCAACGTTGCCATTGTTGTGTTTACCCCCTCTCCCTGTGGGAGAGGACTGTGGTGAGGGCTGCGTACCGCAACGTTGCCGTTGTTGTATTTGCCCCCTCTCCCCGTGGGAGAGGGCCGGGGTGAGGGCAACAGACCGCAACGTTGCCGTTGTTGTATTTGCCCCCTCTCCCCCTGGGAGAGGGCCGGGGTGAGGGCATCAGACCGCACAGACATGTTTTCCCGGCGGCAGTGGCGTTTATCTCATCACTGTTCTGCACAGCACTCTGTGATCGCCTTCTTTTTATCCAGATTCATAAGCAAAAACTCCTTTCCTTCGCCTCCCGCTGGAGTTATGGTCGGATAGTTTTTTGACCATTCACTCAAAATATAACGATAACAAACTGAATATTCAGGGGAAAACATGCGCAAGATCACACTGGCGCTCAGCGCCGCCTGCTTATTGTTCTCACTTAATAGTGCAGTCGTCGCCCGCGCTTCCGCACCGACACCGCTTTATACCGGCACCACCGCGGCCATACTCGCTGAACAGGCACCGATTCACTGGGTGTCCGTGGCTCAAATCGAAAACAGTCTGATGGGCCGTGCTCCTATGGCCGTCGGGTTTGACATCGATGACACCGTTCTCTTTTCCAGTCCTGGCTTCTGGCGGGGTAAAAAAACCTATTCACCAGAAAGCGAGGAGTACCTGAAAAACCCTGAGTTCTGGGAAAAAATGAACAACGGCTGGGATGAATACAGCATTCCAAAAGAGGTCGCCCGCGCCCTGATCGCAATGCACGTTAAACGCGGCGACAGCATTTATTTCGTTACGGGCCGCAGCCAGACCAAAACTGAAACTGTCTCAAAAACGTTGCAGGGTGACTTTACAATCCCTGCGGCCAATATGAACCCGGTCATTTTTGCCGGGGACAAAGAGGGGCAAAACACCAAAACTCAGTGGCTTGAACAGAAAAATATCAAAGTCTTTTATGGCGACTCTGATAATGACATCACCGCGGCGCAAGAAGTGGGAGCCAGAGCGATCCGCGTCTTACGCGCCTCTAACTCCACCTATCGTCCCTTACCCATGGCTGGAAAGTTTGGCGAAGAAGTGATTGTTAATTCGGAGTATTAATCCACGGGCGGCGGGTTTGATTCTTTTTTAATCAAATCTTGCCGCGATGGGTTTAACCTTTCGACTTCTTGCTGCACACTTAGAAAGATTCATCTTTCATCATGGAGCAGCCTATGTGGTTTCAACAGACCCTGACCTTAAGCGCCAAATCGCGTGGATTTCATCTGGTCACCGACGAACTCTTCGGGCAGATCCGCGATCTGTCGCGTATCAAAACGGGTCTGCTACATCTGCTGCTTCAGCATACGTCAGCCTCTCTCACGCTAAATGAGAATTGCGATCCCACCGTCCGTTCCGATATGGAGCGGCATTTTCTCAAAACCGTTCCGGACAACGCCCCTTATGATCATGATTATGAGGGGCCGGATGACATGCCGTCGCATATTAAATCCTCCCTGCTGGGCGTCTCTCTGACGCTGCCCGTTCATAACGGGCGAGTGCTGTTGGGAACGTGGCAAGGGATATGGCTGGGGGAACATCGTATTCACGGCGGTTCGCGCAAAATTATCGCAACGCTTCAAGGGGAATAAAGATGACCATTTCGGAGATACTTCAGTACTGCATGAGCAAACCCGGTGCGGAACAGAGCGTCCACAGCGACTGGAAAGCCACGCAGATTAAGGTGGGCGATATTCTGTTCGCCATGGTGAAAGAGGTGGAAGGCCGTCCGGCGGCGTCGCTGAAAACCAGTCCTGAGCTGGCGGATTTACTTCGTCAGCAGCATGATGACGTCAGGCCCAGCAAACATCTGAACAAGGCTCACTGGAGCACGGTCTATCTCGACGGCACCATTCCAGGGTCACAAATTTACTATCTGGTGGATGCGTCATATCAGCAGGCGGTAGAGCTACTGCCGGAAACAACCCGGCAGCAGCTTTCCGTATAGCGGTTACAGCAACGGTTTCAGGAAACGGGCGGTGTGCGAGGCTTCGCACTCTGCAACCGTCTCTGGCGTACCGGAGACGAGGATTTCCCCACCGCCGCTGCCGCCTTCAGGACCCAGATCCACAATCCAGTCTGCGGTTTTGATGACGTCCAGGTTGTGTTCGATAACCACAATCGTGTTGCCCTGATCGCGCAGCTGATGCAGCACTTCGAGCAACTGCTGGATATCGGCAAAGTGCAGCCCCGTGGTCGGCTCATCCAGGATATATAACGTCTGGCCCGTACCCCGTTTAGACAGCTCACGCGCCAGCTTCACGCGCTGTGCTTCGCCGCCGGAGAGCGTGGTCGCAGACTGTCCCAGACGAATATAGGTCAGGCCAACATCCATCAGCGTTTGCAGCTTACGTGCCAGCGCCGGAACGGCATCGAAGAACTCACGCGCTTCTTCAATGGTCATATCCAGCACTTCGTGGATGGTTTTGCCTTTGTATTTGATCTCCAGCGTTTCGCGGTTATAACGCTTGCCTTTGCACTGGTCACACGGCACATAAATGTCGGGCAGGAAGTGCATCTCGACTTTGATCACCCCGTCGCCCTGACAGGCTTCGCAGCGACCGCCGCGCACGTTAAAGCTGAAGCGTCCTGGCGTATACCCGCGCGAACGCGCTTCCGGTACACCGGCGAACAGTTCACGAACGGGCGTAAACACGCCAGTATAGGTGGCCGGGTTAGAACGCGGCGTACGCCCAATTGGACTCTGGTCAATGTCGATCACTTTATCGAAATGTTCCAGACCCTGAATATCGCGGTAAGGGGCCGGTTCTGCCAGCGTCGCGCCGTTAAGCTGGGTCTGAGCGATCGGGAATAACGTATCGTTAATCAGCGTTGATTTACCCGAACCAGACACGCCGGTGACGCAGGTGAACAGACCCACAGGCAGCGTCAGGGTTACGTCTTTCAGGTTGTTGCCGCGCGCACCGGTCAGTTTCAACACTTTTTCCGGGTTGGCAGCCACGCGCTGTTTCGGCACCTCGATTTTGCGCTTGCCGCTCATGAACTGGCCGGTCAGAGATGCCGGGACCGCCATAATGTCTTTCAGCGTGCCTTCTGCCACCACCTGGCCGCCATGCACGCCTGCACCCGGGCCGATGTCAATAACGTGGTCAGCGGCGCGGATCGCGTCTTCATCATGCTCAACCACGATCACCGTGTTGCCGAGATTACGCAGATGGATCAAGGTACCCAGCAGGCGCTCGTTATCGCGCTGATGCAGGCCGATAGACGGCTCATCCAGGACGTACATGACCCCCACCAGGCCCGCGCCGATCTGGCTTGCCAGACGTATACGCTGGGCTTCACCACCTGAAAGCGTCTCCGCTGAGCGGGAAAGTGACAGATAGTTCAGGCCGACGTTCACCAGGAACTTCAGGCGATCGCCAATCTCTTTCAGGATCTTTTCCGCAATTTGCGCACGCTGGCCAGCCAGTTTCAGGTTGGTGAAGAAGTCCATCGCATGCCCAATGCTCATATCTGAGATGGTGGGCAGCGGGGTGTTTTCAACATAAACGTGGCGAGCCTCGCGACGCAAACGCGTGCCGTCACAGGAGGCGCAGGAGCGGTTGCTGATAAACTTAGACAGCTCTTCGCGCACCGCGCTGGATTCCGTCTCTTTGTAGCGGCGTTCCATATTGTGCAGCACGCCTTCGAACGGATGGCGACGCACGGACGTATCGCCGCGATCGTTCATGTATTTGAACTCGATGTTCTCTTTACCTGAACCATACAGCACCACTTTATGCACAGCGGCGCCCAGGCTTCCCCACGGGGAATCCACGTCGAACTTGTAGTGTTCCGCCAGCGATTTCAGCATCTGGAAATAGTAGAAGTTGCGACGATCCCAGCCGCGAATCGCGCCGCCCGCCAGAGATAGTTCCGGGTTCTGGATCACGCGGTCCGGATCAAAGTACTGCTGCACGCCCAGACCGTCGCAGGTTGGACACGCGCCCGCCGGGTTGTTGAACGAGAACAGACGCGGTTCCAGCTCGCGCATGCTGTAGCCGCAAATAGGGCAGGCAAAGTTGGCCGAGAAGAGCAACTCTTCGGCTTTGGTATCGTCCATATCGGCGACGATTGCCGAGCCACCCGAGAGCTCCAGCGCTGTTTCAAAGGACTCCGCCAGGCGTGTCGACATATCGTCACGCACTTTAAAGCGGTCGATGACCACTTCAATCGTATGTTTCTTTTGCAGCTCAAGCTTAGGGGGATCGGACAGATCGCACACTTCGCCGTCGATACGGGCGCGGATATAGCCCTGGCTTGCCAGGTTCTCCAGCGTTTTGGCGTGCTCGCCTTTACGATCTTTGATGATCGGTGCCAGCAGCATCAGGCGTTTGCCTTCCGGCTGGGCCAGCACGTTATCAACCATCTGGCTGACGGTCTGCGCGGCCAGCGGGACGTCGTGGTCCGGACAGCGCGGCTCACCCACGCGGGCAAACAGCAGGCGCAGGTAGTCATGAATTTCTGTAATGGTGCCGACCGTTGAACGCGGGTTGTGCGATGTCGATTTCTGCTCAATAGAGATGGCAGGCGACAACCCTTCAATGTGGTCGACGTCAGGTTTTTCCATCAGCGACAGGAACTGACGGGCATACGCAGACAATGATTCAACATAACGACGCTGTCCTTCGGCATACAAGGTGTCGAAAGCCAGTGAGGATTTACCAGACCCCGAAAGCCCGGTCACGACAATCAGCTTGTCGCGAGGGATTATGAGGTTGATATTCTTGAGATTATGGGTGCGGGCGCCCCGTACTTCGATCTTATCCATTCACCTTTCCCGGTAGAGACTCGGATGCCTGGTTTGTTTGAAGGACAAACGGCATAAACGGCTAATTATGACACAATATAACCTGTTTGAATATACAGTATTGGAATGCAAATTCTGAATGAGTATGTAACAATGTCTGGCTGGCGCAAGATATCTGGAATCCATGCTGCAACTATCAAAATGCTACATGGAAATGATACACTCGCGCGTTACACTATTAAGAAACGAATTCAGGAGACACGATCATGGCCAGCAGAGGCGTAAACAAGGTGATTCTCGTCGGTAATCTGGGCCAGGACCCGGAAGTACGCTACATGCCGAGTGGTGGCGCAGTTGCCAACATTACGCTGGCTACGTCCGAATCCTGGCGTGATAAAGCGACCGGTGAGATGAAAGAGCAGACCGAATGGCACCGCGTTGTGCTGTTTGGCAAACTGGCCGAAGTGGCCGGTGAATATCTGCGTAAAGGTTCTCAGGTTTATATCGAAGGCCAGCTGCGTACCCGCAAATGGACCGATCAGGCCGGCGCTGAGAAATACACCACGGAAGTGGTGGTTAACGTGGGTGGCACCATGCAGATGCTGGGCGGCCGTCAGGGCGGCGGCGCACCGGCAGGTGGCGGACAGCAACAGCAGCAGGGTAGCTGGGGCCAGCCTCAGCAGCCGCAGGGCGGCAACCAGTTCAGCGGTGGCGCGCAGTCTCGCCCACAGCAGCAGTCTGCTCCAGCCCCGTCTAATGAACCGCCGATGGATTTCGACGACGACATCCCGTTCTAAGTCCGTTGTCACCGTTAATAAAAAAGGCCCTTTCAGGGCCTTTTTTTATGACAAAAATTCAGCGAGCGTCTTACGCCATCGTTTTTAGCTAAGCGCAGAATGACCCCGTCAATCAGGTAATCACCATTGGCCACTCTGGTGGCGTGTGGCTCATTGCTTCAACCATTACTACTTTCACGTTTTCCCAGATCGTCGCCACGTCGACGAGCGTGATGCCCAGCAGGCCCATGGCAAACCAGCATGCTGCGCCAACGCCCAAAAGGGTGCTGATGACGGCCAGCCCTGCGTAATCTGATTTACGAAACTGAATATTCAGCGTACTGGCCAAAAACATCAAAACGGCGCTGAATAACGGCCAGCGCAGAAGCACCATGCTGGTGGTAAGGGTTGCCATAAAACCGATCCTCGAAAGAGCAGATGAACAATAATGAAACAGTGTTTCTCGTTACAAAATATGTGTGAACTATATCACATTTGTTCTTTTATTCACCAGTCTCGTTGCAGTAAAAATGTGCGTTTTTCGACTAAAAATGGCTGAGTAAAGAGGGCAGGAAAATATATCTTCGTGCGCTAAGGGTTCGCTTTTCGATATCTTTATAATAAATTCATCAGGATAATTAAAGTTGTACGGGAATCGGCCCTGCGTACAATATGTACAGTATTCATCCTATAGATTATGCTTGAACGGATAAATAAATATACGCACGGCAAGTGATTCAGGATATTGAATTTATTGATTTTTATCTGGTTGTGTCATTTATTATTCACACATGCATCGTCTTTTGTATCTCATTTATTACCCCTGGAATAATGGGTCCGGGGCATTTCCCGTCGAATCCTGAGTTATTCGCTGTGCCCGGTTTTTATCATTCCAGGACCTGCGAAAATGATTAACGACAGATGTCGCGAAGTGGTAAACGACAGCGTGCAGGCGTTGCATGCTTTAGCAAAACTGATGCCGCTGTTAACGTCTCAGAGTTCTTTAGCCGGGATGCTGGAAACCATCAATCGTACGCTGGGGTCGACGCTTGCCTGGATAAGCCTGGATGATGACGCGGGCATGCAGCGTGTAATATGCGCCGGGAACCTGAGCTGCCACTCGTTCGACATTACCCACTTTCTTGCCAGTACCCTATTACAACGTCAGCACCGTTCGTGGCGGTCAATCTACTGGAAGGAGAATGTTGGCAAAGTCCTTTTTACCTCTTCACATCCCGGCTACCAACACTTACAGGGCGGCGTCTTATGTAAGCTTGCAGACAGGGAAGGAAAGGGTAATGGCTATTTCTTCCTGGGATTTTCACAACGGCTCTTATCAATGCCGACCCTGAAGCACGTCATCGTGGTCCTGATGGAAAAACTCAGCGATCGTTTTGCCGAGATCGTGGCCCGTGAACGCACGGCAGCAGAGATGCAGCGCGTCGTGACGCACTATAAAATCTTGTTTGAACGAGCCCCGGTTTTAATGAGCAGTTTCGATCGACAAAACCGCTGCGTACTCTGGAATGCCGAATGTGAAAAGGTGTTTGGCTGGAGGATGGCGGAAATTAATACCCACGCCGATCCGCTGGCACTCTTCTGTCCGGATCAGGAAGAGCGGCGTTGCGTTCGCGGATCGTTAAATGCCTTGCCGCTTAACGACATGTACGAGTGGCATCCGCGGCGAAAGGATGGCGCGACGCTCACCATTTTGTGGTCAAACGTCCCGCTGCCGGACGGCTCGATTCTCAACATTGGTCTGGATATTACCGAGCGTAAGAAGGCGGAACAGCAGCTGGCAGTGAGAGCGATGACCGACGATCTCACCGGCTGCTTAAACCGGTCCGCTATATTACAGCGGCTGACCGCTGCGCTGGAAAGCGAGCGACGACAGGACCGGGCCCACCCATTCTGTGTACTGATGTTTGACCTGGATTATTTCAAGCAAATTAATGACGGTTGGGGACACCAGGTTGGGGACCGGGCGCTGGTGCATTTTTGTGATTGTCTCCGGGAAATCAGCCCGGCGTCGTCCTCACTGGGGCGCGTTGGCGGAGAAGAGTTTCTGCTTCTGCTGCCAGGCGCAACCAGCGCTGCCGCCCTGACGCTTTGCACCGCGCTGCGTGAAGCGCTCCGCACATCGCCCCTTCAAATTGGCGATAAAGCCTTAATTCTTGCGTTCAGCGCAGGCGTCGTGGATGTCCGCTTCGGGCAACGCGACGTCTCCCTGCTTCTTACCCAGGCAGACAGAGCGTTATATGATGCTAAACGGACAGGCCGTGGGAAAGCGGTGGTCGCTGTTGATTACTTATAAATCACCGGGTGAAACAAAAACGCGAAAATAGTTTAAAAATCCAGGATTAAAATGCGCCTTTTTCACTCTGTCGCGAGTTTGTCTTAATCAACGATACTCTGTTGTGTTATCTTAAAACGCACAGGGAAGCCTGGATAAATATTTTCCTTAATTAAAACGGTACGCACACTTTTAGTTTAGCTTACGGACAAATAATATCGTCATAAGCATTTACAGGAATTTTAATACTAAAAGTCAGTTGCTAACTTCGCATGATTCATGCAACGTAATCACCTGTTTATCAAAGCATCCAGCCTTCGTTACTACAGGCACACAAAATGCAGGGATATTAGGCGGAAATGAATCGTAGCGCTCGGCGCAAGATGCTAAGGGTAGTAGGGATCATCATGGTAGTTTTACTGCCGGTGATGCTTGCGCTATGGTTTGCCCAGCTCAGAGCCGTCACAGAAACAAGTAGCCAGCTACGCACGTTCGCTCAACTCGCTTTAGATAAAACTGAGCTGGTAATAGAGCAAGTTGATTTAGCCCGAGATGCTGCCGAAAAATATCAGGGTGAATTGTGTACACCCGAGCATCGACAATATATGTTGAACGTCGTTCGTGGTCGTTTGTATGTTGCCGATTTAATTTACGCCCAAGGTCAGCAATTTCTTTGCTCAACGGTTACCACGCCCGACCAGCCTTATGTTATCCCTACCGCAAATTACAAACGCAACCCTGATGTCTCTATCTATTATTTCCGCGACACGCCGTTCTTTGCGGGATATAAAATGACATATATACAGCGGCAGAATTATGTCGTAGTGGTTAACCCGCTCTCATGGAGTGAGGTTATGTCCACCGACCACGCGCTGGTGTGGGGCGTATATGACACGGTCACCAACGCCTTCTTCTCACTCAGCCCACATGCGAACGTTTCGTCATTACATACGATGGTGGGAGGGGATGCTCAGTCATTCCAGAAGGCGGGGCGCTTTTACACTATCGTGACGTCGACAAAACGGCCTATTGCGGCCATCGTATCGACATCTAATACGCGTTTCTACGAAATTCTCTATCACCAGGCAACGCTGACGTTACCGCTGGGCATGATTTGCAGCATGCTTATATTGCTGGTCTGGTCACGAACGCATCGGGAATTCTATTCCCCGGGGCGTTTATTACATCGGGCATTAAATAAGCGTCAGCTGTGCGTTCACTATCAGCCCATTATCGATATTAAGAACAATCAGTGCGTTGGCGCTGAAGCGCTGCTTCGCTGGCCGGGGTTTAATGGCCCGGTAATGAGTCCCGCCGAGTTTATTCCCCTCGCAGAAAAAGAGGGTATGATTGAACGTATCACCGATTATGTGGTGGAAGAGGTGTTCAACGATCTCGGCGAATTCCTCGGCAGTCATCCCCATCTCTATATATCGATAAACCTGTCGGCATCCGATTTTCACTCTTCGCGACTGATTGCGCTTATCTCACAGAAAGCGCAGCACTATTCGGTGCGCGCGCAGCAAATTAAAATAGAGGTGACGGAGCGCGGGTTTATCGATGTCCCTAAAACGACACCGGTTATTCAGGCCTTCCGTCAGGCAGGTTACGAAGTCGCTATTGATGACTTCGGCACTGGCTATTCTAATCTGCACAACCTGTATTCGCTGAACGTCGATATCCTGAAAATTGATAAATCCTTTATCGATACTCTGGCCACCAACAGCACCAGCCATCTGATCGCCGAACATATTATTGAAATGGCGCAGAGCTTGCGCCTGAAAACCATCGCGGAAGGGGTAGAAACCGCAGAGCAGGTGACGTGGTTGCTGAAACGCGGTGTGCAGTATTGTCAGGGTTGGCACTTTGCCAAAGCGATGCCGCCCCAGGAATTTATGACCTGGCAGCAGCAGCCTGACGAAAAGGGCGTACCGCAGCTCACTTAATGCAGCTGATGGCGATAATCGCTTGGGGTGCGATCAAATTCACGGCGAAACACGCGTGAAAAGGTTTGCTGCGAAACGTAACCCAGATCCATGGCGATATCAAAAATCGGCCGCTTCGTGGTGCGCAAAGCCTGCGCCGCCAGTAATAATCTCCGCTGGCGAATATACTCACCCAATGTTTGATGCATGACCGTGCGGAACATTCTCTGCAGGTACCACTTCGAATAGCCCGACTTCTTCGCGACGGTGTCGATGCTTAGTGGTTGGTCGATATGTTCATCAATCCATTCAATCAGTGTCTGAATAATTTGCTGATGCGACATAAGGTTGCCCCTCTCCAGATACAACTCGCTTAGTTGATTCGTCGTTTTCTCTGCGGGGGAGTATAATTCCTCAAGTTAACTTGAGGTAAAGAGGTTTTATGGAAAAGAGATTGCCGCGAATCAAAGCGCTGTTAACCCCCGGCGAAGTCGCTAAACGAAGCGGGGTGGCAGTGTCGGCGCTCCATTTTTATGAGAGCAAAGGGCTGATTAAGAGCATCCGTAACGCGGGCAACCAGCGCCGCTATACCCGTGATGTGCTGCGCTATGTGGCGATTATTAAGATTGCGCAACGCATCGGTATTCCGCTTTCGACCATCGGCGATGCGTTAGGCGTCCTGCCGGAAGGCCACACGCTTAGCGCAAAAGAGTGGAAGCAGCTTTCATCGCAATGGCGGGTTGAACTGGACAGGCGCATTCATACGCTGGTGGCCCTGCGTGATGAACTGGACGGATGCATCGGCTGCGGTTGCCTTTCTCGTAGCGACTGCCCTTTGCGCAACCCCGGCGACACGCTGGGTCAACAAGGCACCGGGGCTCGCCTGCTGGAGGACGACTAAAAAAACTAAAGCGCCACAGGAGGGCGCTTTAGTTTATTCCCGGTCTTTTGTCTTTCGCTCTATCCCGCTGGTTCACAGGAGGGTTTCCCCCGACATCAGCACCCCTCGTGTCGAGCTGTTAAGGAGGTTCCGGTTTGTGCTGACACTTTAATTCTATGCAATACCCGCCTCTTTGCCAGTCGTCAGCGACGAAATATCGGCAAAATTTTTTCGTCATCTTGTTCGATTTTCTATAGTTAACAGGTATGCATAACGGGAGAAAACCATGCTAACGGTTCACCATCTTAATCAGTCTCGCTCACAGCGCGTGATATGGGCAGTCGAAGAGCTTGCTCTGCCCTATCAAATTGTCCGCTACCAGCGGGAAAAAACCATGATGGCGCCGCCATCCCTGAAGAAAGTTCACCCGTTAGGTAAATCGCCGGTCGTGGAAGACAACGGTCTGATCGTGGCGGAATCGGGCGCGATTCTGGAATACCTGCAGGAGACCTACGATTTGACCTCGCAGCTTAAGCCGCAGTCGCCTGAACAGAAACTGCAGTACCGTTTCTGGCTGCACTATGCAGAAGGTTCGCTGATGCCCATTCTGCTGATGAAGCTGGTTTTCAATAGTTTAGGCAAACCGCCGGTGCCTTTTGGTCTGCGAACGCTGGGAAAAGGGCTGGGGAAAGGGGTGCAAAAGGCCTGGCTCAATCCGCAGCTGGAAACACACGCCCGGTTTATTGAAGCTCATCTCAGTGAGAACAGCTGGTTTGCGGGCGATCTCCTGAGCATGGCGGATATTCAGATGAGTTTCCCGATCTTTGCGCTGCTCGCGCGAGGGGGGATCGACAACCTTCCCCATACGCAGGCCTGGAAGAAAAAAGTCGAAATGCGTCCCGCATGGCAAAGAGCGATTCAGCAAGGCGGTCCGTTCGATCTCCCTGGCGAAGCGTAAAATGTTATCAAATTGCGCAGCGACGATAACGTTTGCGCATCCTCTGGTTATTTCTTCATCGTCATAAGGGTATTTTAGGGAAAAAGGGCAAAGTTAAGTTGAAAAGGGCGTGGTATACGCTAGATAATCGTTTGCCTTAATTTGACCACCCGTTTTGTAAGCGCGGAGCTAAACGTTTGCTTTTTTTGTGACGCCCCTTTCGTCGCAAACGCAGCACAAGGATTTGACGTTTCGCTGGCAGTGGAGTGTCCACCACGCTTACGACGAATGATAAAAACTCTCAGGGGATGTTTTCTATGTCTACGCCATCTGCGCGTACCGGCGGTTCACTCGACGCCATGTTTAAAATTTCTGCTCGCGGCAGCACCGTGCGCCAGGAAGTGGTTGCCGGTTTAACCACGTTTCTTGCCATGGTGTACTCGGTCATTGTTGTGCCGGGTATGCTGGGTAAAGCGGGCTTCCCGCCTTCCGCCGTGTTCGTCGCCACCTGTCTGGTTGCGGGCGTTGGGTCCATCGTCATGGGCCTGTGGGCGAACCTGCCGCTGGCGATTGGTTGCGCCATCTCGCTGACGGCCTTTACCGCGTTCAGCCTGGTACTGGGTCAGCAAATCAGCGTCCCCGTTGCGCTCGGCGCCGTCTTCCTGATGGGCGTTCTGTTCACGGTGATTTCAGCGACGGGTATTCGTAGCTGGATTTTGCGCAACCTCCCACAGGGTGTCGCGCATGGTACGGGTATCGGTATTGGTCTTTTCCTGCTGTTGATTGCAGCCAACGGCGTGGGTCTGGTCATTAAGAACCCGCTGGATGGCCTGCCGGTAACCATGGGGCATTTCGCCAGCTTCCCGGTGATTATGTCGCTGATTGGTCTGGCGGTGATTATCGGTCTGGAAAAGCTGAAAGTACCGGGTGGCATTCTCTTTACCATCATTGGTATCTCTATTGTCGGCCTGATTTTTGATCCCTCCGTGCATTTTTCCGGTCTCTTTGCCATGCCGTCGCTGAGCGATGATAAAGGCAACTCCCTGATTGGCAGCCTCGATATCATGGGGGCGTTAAATCCTCTGGTGTTGCCAAGCGTGCTGGCGCTGGTGATGACCGCGGTCTTTGATGCGACAGGCACCATTCGCGCCGTCGCGGGTCAGGCGAATCTGCTGGATAAAGACGGGCAAATCATCGATGGCGGCAAAGCGCTGACCACTGACTCCCTGAGCAGCGTGTTCTCAGGCCTGGTCGGTGCGGCGCCTGCGGCGGTGTACATTGAGTCTGCGGCAGGTACGGCGGCAGGCGGTAAAACCGGTCTGACGGCCATTACCGTCGGCGTGTTATTCCTGCTGATCCTGTTCCTTTCTCCGCTCTCTTATCTGGTGCCGGTTTACGCGACGGCGCCTGCGCTGATGTACGTTGGTCTGCTGATGCTGAGCAACGTGGCCAAAATCGACTTTGCTGACTTCGTGGATGCGATGTCGGGCCTGATCACGGCGGTCTTTATTGTTCTGACCTGCAACATCGTCACCGGTATTATGATTGGCTTTGCCTCGCTGGTGATTGGTCGTCTGGTCTCAGGTGAGTGGCGCAAACTGAACGTGGGCACGGTAGTGATTGCCATTGCGCTTGTCGCGTTTTATGCGGGCGGTTGGGCCATCTGATTTGGCATTTCCTGCGAAAATGGGTGGCTCGGGCCGCCCATTTTTATTTTCGGCGCACAGGCGTTGTCTTTTGCGTTAATCTGAATGCAGTAAAACAGGAGTACGACGCTTTATGTTTTAGTCATTCAGAAACACGCAAACAGGGAACGCATGGAAATCTTCTTCACCATTCTCATCATGACCCTTGTGGTCTCACTTTCTGGGGTAGTCACCCGCGTACTGCCCTTCCAGTTACCTCTTCCGCTAATGCAAATCGCGATTGGCGCACTGTTGGCATGGCCGACGTTTGGGCTACACGTAGAGTTCGATCCCGAGCTGTTCCTGGTGTTGTTCATCCCGCCGCTGCTGTTTGCCGACGGCTGGAAAACCCCGACGCGTGAATTCCTGGAGCACGGGCGCGAGATATTAGGTCTGGCGCTGGCCCTGGTCGTGGTCACCGTGGTCGGCATTGGTTTCCTGATCTACTGGGCCGTACCGGGCATTCCGTTGATTCCTGCCTTTGCGCTTGCTGCCGTGCTGTCGCCCACGGATGCCGTGGCGCTTTCCGGCATCGTGGGGGAAGGGCGCATCCCGAAAAAAATCATGGGCATTTTACAAGGTGAGGCGCTGATGAATGACGCCTCTGGCCTGGTTGCCCTGAAGTTCGCCGTCGCTGTGGCCATGGGCACCATGGTCTTTACCGTGGGCGGTGCAACGGTTGAATTCTTTAAGGTCGCGATTGGCGGGATTCTGGCCGGTTTCGTGGTGAGCTGGCTCTACGGCCGGTCGCTGGGCTTCCTCAGCCGCTGGGGCGGTGATGAACCCGCGACGCAGATCGTTTTGCTGTTCCTGCTGCCGTTCGCGTCTTACCTTATTGCCGAACATATTGGCGTATCGGGCATTCTGGCGGCGGTGGCGGCAGGGATGACCATCACCCGTGCCGGCGTGATGCGCCGTGCGCCGCTGGCGATGCGTCTGCGTGCCAACAGCACCTGGGCGATGCTGGAGTTTGTGTTTAACGGCATGGTCTTCCTGCTGTTAGGCCTGCAACTGCCGGGTATTCTGGAGTCCTCGCTGGTGGCCGCCGAGGCCGATCCGAATGTGGAAACCTGGATGCTGTTTACCGACATCGTACTCATCTATATGGCGCTGATGCTGGTGAGATTTGGCTGGCTCTGGACGATGAAGAGATTCAGCGTGCGCTTCCTGACCAAAAAGCCAATGGAGTTCGGTTCCTGGACCACGCGTGAGCTGTTGATTGCCTCTTTCGCCGGGGTGCGCGGGGCGATTACGCTGGCCGGTGTGCTCTCCATTCCGCTGTTGCTGCCCACGGGCGATGTCTTCCCTGCCCGTTACGAGCTGGTCTTCCTGGCGGCGGGGGTGATTCTGTTCTCCCTGTTTGTTGGCGTGGTGATGCTGCCCATATTGCTGCAACATCTGGAAGTGGCTGACCACTCGCAACAGCACAAAGAGGAGCGCATTGCGCGTGCGGCAACGGCAGAAGTGGCCATTGTAGCAATCGAGAAAATGGAAGAGCGACTGGCTGCGGATACCGAAGAGAACATTGATAATCAGCTGCTGAAAGAGGTGAGTTCGCGGGTTATCGGGAATTTGCGCCGCCGGGCGGACGGGCGTAATGATGCCGAAAGTTCGATGCAGGAAGAGAACCTGGAACGCCGATTCCGTCTGGCGGCGCTGCGTTCTGAACGTGCCGAGCTTTATCATCTGCGCGCCACCCGCGAGATCAGCAATGAGACGTTGCAGAAATTGCTCCACGATCTGGATTTGCTGGAAGCGCTGTTAGTCGAGAGTTAATGCCTGTTGTCGTTCAACCCCTCTCCTGCGGGAGAGGGTTGGTCTGAGGGGGGAACCCAAAACCCCTCGCAGCATTTCAGCCACGCCTGGGCGCTGTGCGACAGATACACGCCCTCCCGCCAGATCATCCCCAACTGCCAGTGCAAATCGCTTTCAAGCGGGATCCAGCGCAGGGTGTTTTTATCCAGACGTTCGCAGATGGGCTGCGGCAGAATGGCAATGCCCACACCTGCCTGGACCATTGCCGCCAGAAAATCCCACTGACCGCTGCGCACCGCGATGCGCGGTTTTACGCCATGCTGGTTAAAAAGCTGCATCAGCTGGCGGCTGAGCGCAAAATCCTCGTTGTAGATCAGCAAGGGATGCTCCGCGAGCAGTTCAGGCTTCACGGTGTCGATATGGACCCACTGGCCTGAGCGCGGCACCAGCACGCACAGCGGATGGCTGAATAGCGGCAGGGTGGCCAGACCGCTGTCCTCTTCGACGGGCAGGGCCGTCATCGCCAGATCCAGTTCGCCATTAATGACCGCCTGCTGAACGGTCAAACCGCCAAATTCAGCGATTTTTAACTCCACGCCCGGGTAGCGCTGACGATACAGGCTGATGGGGCCTGCCATCATCATGCCGACCATGGGGGGGATACCCAGGCGCAACAGACCTTTATTCAGATGGTTTATATCGCTCAGCTCCGCTTCAAGCTGGCGAAATTCGGCCAGAATCGCCAGGCCGCGTTCGAATACCACGCGGCCGGTGTCGGTGAGCAGCAATTTACGTCCGTCGCGAATGAGTAAGGTACAGTTCAGTTCATCCTCGAGGTTTTTCAACATCTTGCTGATGGTGGGTTGGGTAACAAAGAGCTTCTCCGCTGCGCGAGTAAAACTCTGCTGGCGCACCACTTCGACAAAGTAACGCAGCGTTCTGATGTCCATAATTATTCCCCGGAACTATACCTTTGATGATTTTAATTCATTTCTGTCTATAACGTACGCTCTCTATACTGGCGCCTCGTCTCATTTCGAGGAAATCGCCCATGGCTGTGGCGTTACATCGGATTACGCCTGCCGTAGTGCAACGACTTCAGGTGCCGGTTCAGGTCCTGCTTTATGCAGCTCTTTTCGTTTTTGCGCAGTATCTTGTGACCTGGCTGCATTTGCCGCTCCCGGCAAATCTGGTCGGCATGGTGTTGATGCTGACGCTTATTCTGTGTCGCATCCTTCCGCTAAGCTGGGTGAGGGCAGGGGCGCGCTGGCTTCTGGCGGAAATGCTGCTGTTCTTCGTGCCGGCGGTGGTGGCGGTGGTGAATTACACCCAGCTGCTGATGGTTGACGGCTGGCGTATCTTCGCGGTGATTGGCCTGAGTACGCTGATGGTCCTCGGGGCGACCGCCTGGGTGGTGGACAAAGTCTACCGCTATGAAATCAGCAGGCAGAATCATGACTGATTTTCGCTTAAGCGTCCTCTGTCTTGTGGCGACTCTGGTGGTCTATTTTGCCAATAAACGGCTCTATAAGCGTTTTCACCGCCTGCCCTTTATGCCGCTGGTGTTCACCCCCCTGTTACTGGTTTTGATGCTGGTGTTTGGGCATATCTCCTGGCAGAGTTACATCGGCGAATCACACTGGCTGCTGTGGCTTTTAGGGCCGGCGACCATTGCCTTTGCCGTCCCGGTATACGACAACCTGGCAATCATCAAACGGCACTGGATGTCGCTGAGCGCAGGCGTTATAACCGCCACGGTGGTGGCGGTGTGCAGCTCCGTCTGGCTGGCCCGCTTGTTCACGCTATCCGATGAGATTCAGCGCAGCCTGGCGGTGCGGTCCGTCACCACGCCCTTTGCGCTGGCCGCGGCGAAACCGCTGGGTGGGCAGCCGGATCTGGTGGCGCTGTTTGTGGTGGTTACCGGCGTGTTTGGGATGGCGGTCGGCGATGTGCTGTTCCTGCGGCTCGCCATTCGCGAAGGAATGGCAAAAGGGGCCGGCTTTGGCGCGGCCTCCCACGGTGCCGGAACGGCGCGCTCCTATGAAATCGGCCCCCGGGAAGGGGTGATTGCCAGCCTCGTGATGATGCTGTCTGGTGTCGTCATGGTGCTGATTGCGCCACTGGTGGCCCGCTTACTCTTCTGACCCGTGGCGCAACCTGTTATTTCAGCCGGGCGACCAGTTCAAACTCCTTAAAGTTGACCGGGCGCTGCTGCTGCATCGAGATATTTCCGGCGATACCGGTCAAAATCGACATCGCCCCGGCGCGATGGTCGGCGGCACGTTTCAGGGGATCGTCTCCCGGCTCGCCGAACAAGTCGGCCAGCATGGCGTTATCACCGCCACCGTGCCCCCCTTCACCCAGCGAAAACTCGGCTTTCCACGGCGCGTCAAACATCGGGAAAACGGTGATGTCACAGGATTCCAGGCTTCCTTCGTTCTCGCGCTCCCCGCCTGCATTGACGTAGGATTTTTCGACAATCTTCATTTCTAACCGCCCCCGGCTGCCATTGAAGACCACGTTCAGTCCTTCCCAGGGGAGATAGGTATTAAGCGAGTAGCTTAACTGCGTCTGATTCTGGTATTTCACCAGCACGGAGAGCGTATCTTCAATGGTGATGCCGTCGCTGAACACGCTCCGATCGCGGTAATAGTTATCCTCATGCTCGGCATCCAGATAGAGCGCTTTGAGCTGCGGATTGTCGGCCATGTGCAGGGCAAACGGATCCTCTTTGGCCTGTGCAAAACCGTGCGCACGCGGATAGAACTGCGTCACGCCGCGACGCTCCGCATTCTCTTTACCGTAAAAACGCAGGCTCCCTTCGGCATATACCCGCTCGGGATAGCTATTGAGCCAGAAATTCATCAGATCGAAATGATGGGTGGATTTATGTACCAGTAACCCGCCGCTGTTGCGCTTTTCCCGGTGCCAGCGGCGGAAATAGTCTGCGCCATGTTCGGTGTTTAACAGCCACTCAAAGTGCACGGAGTAGACCTCGCCAATGGCGTTGTTCATCAGCAGTTCCCGCACTTTGCTGTGATGCGGGGCGTAGCGGTAGTTGAACGCCACGCGAACCTGACGTCCCGTTTCTTCAATGGCGTTGAGTATCCGCAGGGCGCGGGCTTCATCGATGGTCATTGGCTTTTCGGTGATGACGTCACAGCCTGCATGGAGCGCCCGTACGATGTACTCATCGTGGGTTCGGTCCATTGTGGTCACGATGATAATGTCGGGACGCGTTTCGCGAATCATCTCTTCGAACTGCGCTGCCGGCCAGGTCGAGACGGCGGGCGCGCCTTCGTTTTGCAAAAGCTGATTCGCGTAGTGCATCCGGGTCTGGTTGGTGTCGCAAAACGCCACCATTTGCGCGGTGCTTTTCCATTGCCCGCCAATAGCTGAGATATACAGTCCGGCACGACCGCCGGTTCCAACAAGGGCATATCGCTTCATGGTATCCTCACGTAATAAAACAGTGTTTTAATATCGTTCGGGTACTGTAGCGCGATGGGAAAAGAGGGACAGAGGGAAGGGCTGAAAATGTGATCCCCGGCCAAAATGACCGGGGAGAAAAAGCGATTAGTGCGCGCGATCTTGCTCGACACCCATGCCGGTTTGTGAGCGGATAAACTGTGCGCGGAACTTCTCGCGTTCCAGCTTGCCTTCCGCAGAGTTATCGGTTGCCGAGAAGACCCAGATCCCAATGAACGCCACGGCAATAGAGAACAGCGCCGGGTATTCATACGGGAAGATGGCTTTCTCATGGCCGAGGATCTGAACCCAAATCGTCGGACCCAGAATCATCAGAATGACCGCCGTCAGCAGACCGAGCCAGCCGCCAATCATCGCGCCACGGGTGGTCAGTTTTGACCAGTACATGGAGAGCAGGATGATCGGGAAGTTACAGCTCGCCGCGATGGAGAAGGCCAGACCGACCATAAAGGCGATGTTCTGATTTTCAAACAGAATGCCCAGCAGAATCGCCACCACGCCCAGGATCAGTACGGTGATCTTGGAGACTCTCAGCTCCTGGCGTTCGGTCGCCCCTTTACGCCATACGTTGGCATACAGATCGTGGGAAACCGCCGACGCACCGGCCAGCGTCAGGCCAGCGACCACGGCCAGGATAGTGGCAAAGGCCACGGCAGAGATAAAGCCGAGGAACAGGTTTCCGCCAACCGCATCCGCCAGATGAACGGCGGCCATGTTGTTGCCGCCAATCAGCGCACCCGCGGCATCTTTAAAGGCCGGATTCGCGCCGACCAGCATGATGGCGCCAAAACCGATGATAAAGGTCAGAATGTAGAAATAGCCCATAAAGCCGGTGGCGTAGAAGACGCTTTTACGCGCTTCACGGGCATCCGACACGGTAAAGAAACGCATCAGGATGTGCGGCAGGCCTGCCGTACCAAACATCAGTCCCAGACCGAGCGACAGCGCGGATATCGGATCTTTCACCAGTCCCCCCGGGCTCATGATTGCTTCCCCTTTCGGGTGAACGGCCATTGCCTCTGAGAACAGGTTATTGAAGCTAAAGCCCACGTGCTTCATCACCATAAAGGCCATAAAGCTGGCGCCGAACAGCAGTAACACCGCTTTGATAATCTGCACCCAGGTGGTGGCGAGCATGCCGCCAAACAGCACGTACATCACCATCAGTACGCCGACCAGCACGACGGCAATGTGGTAGTTCAGCCCAAACAGCAGCTGGATCAGTTTACCGGCGCCCACCATCTGAGCGATAAGATACAGCGCAACCACCACCAGCGAGCCGCAGGCTGAAAGCGTACGAATCGGCCCCTGCTTCAGACGATAGGAGGCCACGTCGGCGAACGTGTAGCGCCCAAGGTTACGTAAGCGCTCGGCGATCAGGAACAGGATAATGGGCCAGCCGACCAGGAAGCCAAGGGAGTAAATCAGTCCGTCGTAGCCCGAGGTGTACACCAGCGCGGAGATCCCCAGGAACGAGGCGGCGGACATAAAGTCGCCCGCGATGGCGAGCCCGTTCTGGAAGCCGGTAATATTGCCGCCAGCGGTGTAGTAATCGTTACGCGAACGTACGCGTTTTGACGCCCAGTAGGTAATGTAGAGCGTCAATAACACGAAAATCAGGAACATGATGATCGCCTGCCAGTTTGTTGGCTGGCGCTCGACTGCACCCGTGATCGCATCGGCGGCGTTGGCCGCGAAAGGAAGTGTGGCGGCAAGCGCCGTCAGGACTCGCTTCATTGGGCTTTTACCTCACGCAAAACTTCTCGGTTAAGACGATCAAATTCGCCGTTCGCACGCCAGACGTAGACGCCCGTCAGCACGAAGGAGATCACAATAACGCCAATCCCAATCGGGATGCCCCGGGTTACGCTGGTGCCTGCGTGCAGCGGCGTTCCGAGCCAGTGAGGCGCAAAAGCGATAAGCAAAATAAAGCCGACGTAAATAATCAGCATGATGATGGACAGCGTGAAGGCAAACCGTTGCCGTTTTTCGACTAACTCCCTGAAATGCGCACTGTTTTCTATCCGTTGATAAATGGTGTCATTCATCACAGAGTCTCCAAAGGTATTGTAGGGTTAGGTTTTTTTATTCCCTTTCTGGTGAGAGAGGGTGGGTTGAAGGGGGAGGTGCGGTCTGATGCCCTCACCCCGGCCCTCTCCCACGGGGAGAGGGGAAAAACGATCCGGAACACCCTCCTGCCTGGAGGGTCAGCGTGACGTTACGATGGCATAGCGATGGACTGCTTCTCTTCGAGCAGTTTGTCCACGACGCCAGGATCCGCGAGCGTCGAGGTATCACCGAGATTGCTGGTATCACCGGCGGCAATTTTGCGCAGGATGCGGCGCATAATTTTGCCTGAACGGGTTTTTGGCAGCGAGTCGGTCCAGTGCAGGACATCCGGCGTGGCAAGCGGGCCGATCTCTTTACGCACCCAGTTTCGTACCTCGGTATAAAGCGCAGGTGAGGGTTCTTCGCCATGGTTCAGCGTGACGTAGGCATAGATCGCCTGGCCTTTAATGTTGTGCGGAATGCCCACAACGGCGGCTTCGGCAATCTTCGGATGCGATACCAGCGCGGATTCAATCTCAGCGGTGCCCAGACGGTGACCGGAAACGTTCAGTACGTCATCCACACGTCCGGTGATCCAGTAATAGCCGTCTTCGTCACGACGCGCGCCGTCGCCGCTAAAATACATATTCTTGAAGGTCGAGAAATAGGTCTGTTCAAATCGTTCATGATCGCCAAACAGCGTACGCGCCTGACCAGGCCACGAGTCGGTGATCACCAGATTGCCTTCGGTTGCGCCCTCAAGCACATTGCCTTCGTTATCGACCAGCGCGGGCTGGACGCCAAAGAAGGGACGCGTTGCCGACCCGGCCTTCAGCTCAGTGGCGCCAGGCAACGGGGTGATCATGAAGCCGCCGGTTTCGGTCTGCCACCAGGTGTCGATGACCGGACATTTTTGGTTGCCGATCTTTTTCCAGTACCACTCCCAGGCTTCCGGGTTGATGGGTTCACCCACGGAACCCAGAATGCGTAAGGAAGAGCGGTCGGTACCCTCGATCGCCTTGTCACCTTCCGCCATCAGGGCACGAATCGCCGTCGGCGCGGTGTAAAGAATATTGACCTGATGTTTATCCACCACCTGGCTCATGCGGGCTGGCGTCGGCCAGTTGGGCACGCCTTCAAACATCAGAGTGGTGGCGCCGCAGGCCAGCGGGCCATACAGCAGATAGCTGTGTCCGGTAACCCAGCCCACGTCTGCGGTGCACCAGTAGATATCGCCTGGATGGTAGTCGAAGACATATTTAAAGGTGGTGGCGGCATAAACCAGGTAACCGCCGGTGGTGTGTAGCACCCCTTTTGGTTTACCGGTTGAGCCAGAGGTATACAGAATAAAGAGCGGATCTTCCGCATTCATCTCTTCCGGCTGATGCCGATCGCTGGCGTTCTCAATCAGGTCGCTCCACCAGAGGTCGCGGCCTTCGTTCCAGTCGATCTTGCCGCCGGTCCGTTTCAGCACGATAACGTTACTGATGGTTTTTACGTTCGGGTTTTTCAGCGCATCATCGACGTTTTTCTTTAACGGAATGCTGCGTCCGGCGCGCACGCCTTCGTCGGCGGTGATCACAAGCTTTGAGTTTGAATCGACAATACGACCCGCAACGGCTTCAGGTGAGAAGCCGCCAAAAATCACCGAGTGAACAGCGCCGATGCGCGCGCAGGCCAGCATAGCGACGGCCGCTTCCGGCACCATGGGCATATAGATGGCGACCACATCGCCTTTACGGACGCCCTGCTCCAGCAGCACGTTAGCAAAGCGGCACACGTCGCGGTGCAACTCTTTATAGGAGATGTGCTTACTCTGAGAGGCGTCATCGCCTTCCCAGATGATGGCCGTTTCATTCCCGCGCTCCGCGAGATGCCTGTCCAGACAGTTTGCGGCCAGGTTCAGCGTGCCATCTTCATACCATTTAATAGAGACGTTGCCCGGCGCAAAGGAGGTGTTTTTCACCTTCTGATACGGTGTGATCCAGTCAAGGATGCGGCCTTGCTCGCCCCAGAAAACGTCTGGTTCAGAGACAGATTGCTGATATTTTTCGTGGTACTGCTCCGGATTGATCAGGCAATGGTCCGCAATAGTTGCGGGAATGTCGTGTTTGTGGATTTGGCTCATGGCTTTTTTTCTCCTTTTGAATGTTAATAATATGTCGCAAAAACGTTAATAGTAGGGGCTTTGGTGGCTTTGTTTAGTATTTGGGCGACAGATCACGCATTCATTGCACTGCATGAAAAATAGGCAATTGAAACTTTGAAGGGAAATAATTTACCCTGAGTATTATTCACATTTATTTGGAAAAAAGCGTTTTTATAACAAAAGGTTATTTATAACAAGTAACATAAATTAGCGTCCTGTCTCATTTTTGCAGTGAAAAGCCCCGTTCTTTAAGGCTTGCGCAGCAGGGCGTGCAGATGATACTCATACGGCGCGTTTTAAAACCCTATAAGTCAACGCAACACAATTCATACCCTTTCAGTATGTTTCCATATTCATGCATTTTTGATGAATAGGACGCTTCATTGAGGAAGTCTGCTTTTATGAACAATTTTAAATTCAGCCTTGCCTGGCAAATCTTGCTGGCGCTGGTGCTGGGCATCTTGCTGGGTAGTTATCTTCATTATCATAGTGACAGCCGTGAATGGCTGGTGGTAAACATGCTTTCGCCGGCCGGCGACATCTTTATTCACCTGATTAAAATGATTGTTGTCCCCATTGTGATCTCGACGCTGGTGGTCGGTATTGCAGGCGTCGGCGACGCGAAGCAGTTAGGCCGTATCGGTGCGAAAACCATCCTTTATTTCGAAGTGATCACTACGGTGGCTATCATTCTGGGTATCACGCTGGCGAATGTGTTCCAGCCGGGTGCCGGGATTGATATGTCGCAACTGGCCACGGTGGATATTTCGAAATACCAAAGCACGACGGCAGAAGTGCAGAGCCATTCCCATGGCCTGATGGGAACCATACTGTCACTGGTGCCGACCAATATCGTCGCCTCCATGGCGAAGGGCGAGATGCTGCCGATTATCTTCTTCTCGGTACTGTTCGGCCTGGGGCTGTCATCGCTACCGGCAACGCACCGTGAACCGCTGGTGACCGTGTTCCGTTCAATCTCTGAAACCATGTTCAAAGTGACGCACATGGTGATGCGCTATGCGCCCGTCGGCGTATTTGCCCTGATTGCCGTGACCGTGGCTAACTTTGGATTTGCCTCCCTTTGGCCGCTGGCGAAGCTGGTCCTTCTGGTGCATTTCGCGATTCTGTTCTTCGCGCTGATGGTGCTGGGACTGGTGGCGCGTATCTGCGGACTGCGGATCTGGATCCTGATTTGTATTCTGAAAGACGAGCTGATTCTGGCCTACTCTACGGCCAGCTCTGAAAGCGTGCTGCCACGCATTATTGAGAAGATGGAAGCCTACGGCGCACCGGCGTCTATCACCAGCTTTGTGGTCCCGACCGGTTACTCCTTTAACCTGGACGGCTCGACGCTCTACCAGAGTATTGCTGCGATCTTTATTGCCCAGCTGTACGGTATCGATTTGTCCCTGTGGCAGGAAATTGTGCTGGTCCTTACGCTGATGGTAACGTCTAAGGGTATTGCGGGCGTGCCGGGTGTATCGTTTGTGGTCTTGCTGGCGACGCTCGGAAGCGTGGGCATCCCGCTGGAAGGACTGGCCTTTATCGCCGGTGTGGACCGTATTCTGGACATGGCACGTACGGCGCTGAACGTGGTAGGTAACGCGCTGGCGGTACTGGTGATAGCCAAGTGGGAACACCAGTTCGACCGTAAAAAAGCGCTCGCCTATGAGCGTGACGTGCTGGGCCGTTTCGATAAAACAGCGAACCAGTAACGTCCAACAGCCGGGTGGCGCGACGCTGACCCGGCCTGCAACAGGCTAAGCCCGACTGGCGTTGCGCCAGCGGGCGTTTTACTCCCCGCTGAGGGCTTCAAACTCTTCGCACCCTGTATCAAACCCTTCTGTACAGCTCAGGTTTAACCAGTAAAGGGCTTTCTGTTTGTTAGGGGTAATAAAGCCTTTTTCGCCCTGCAGGAACACCATGCCTGCCCAGTATTCCGCGTAACCGGTGCGCGAAATGTCAGAGCTGCGTTTAAGCCACGACTCGGCTTTGGCATCGTCCTGCACAACCTCCACGCCGTTAGCGTAGATCAGCCCCAGCAGCATCTGGGCATCCACCGCCGAATCAGTATCGCTGTCACCCGTGGCATTTTGTAGCAGCTCAATAGCGCGAGGATAATCCGTCTTCCCGGCCTGGGTATTAACCAGCAGACGGGCCAGCATGATGGCGCCACGTTTGCTCCCGGCGATGGTCGCCTGCTGCGCCAGCGTTTTGGCCTGCGGGTAGTCAGCCTGCTTGAAATGAATTTGTGACAGCAGCGCCATGGCATCGACATCGCCCCCTTTGGCGGCCTTTTCGGCCCAGAAACTGGCCTTTGCGTCATCGCCTGAACTGAACCAGGTATCGGCCAGATAATACTGCGCACGCGCGTCTCCCGCTTCCGCCTGCTCTTTATACTGGCTGCCGATCTCGTCGGCGCGGGCGGAAAGGGTGAACAGGAACAACAGCAAAAAAATGGGTTTCATGGATTTTTATCATTAGGGTACATGGCGCGCAGTATAATAAAGATAGGTCTGAATGAAAAAGGGTGCGTTAAGACCTCCGCGTCCCGACAAGCCGGGCGGGTTTCCCCGCCCTTGAGCTTAACCTGCAATACAGGCTAATTTAGCCGCCACCTCCTGATGCTCACTCTTTATTGTTAGCTCGCATAACTTCCCGCGATTAATAAAGGTAAATATCACGATAGTCAGGCAAATAATGAGAACAATGCCCAACACTGATTTTAATGGCGTCATGCCTTTTACTCCTTGCGAAAGAAAGAATAAGAGGCTACTCTCAACTTGTTGGTTCGTTGAGGGCAGCCTCGGGTAAATGAAAATTTCCCGGGGCTTCTTACTTTCTGTCCCTCAATCATGCTTAAGACAGAAAGCCTTAAGCACCCGCCGCCAATCTTATCCCACTGAAATAAAATGCAAAGATGTAAATGCAGTTGAGCAAAATTACATTATTTTTGCGTAGCGCCTTCCAGAATAAATATTCACAAAGGTTATGTTTTAAATATAAATAAAAAAGGGGTGAATAATTCACCCCTTTTACTTACCATTATTTTACGATTAATTAACCCATTGCGCTTTCACGTAAACGGGCTTTGAGACGGGTGTATTCATCAATAACGTACTGCTCGGCCTGATGCTGATTTTCAATCGCCTCAACCCGTACGGCGCAATATTTGTACTCGGGGGTTTTGGTAATCGGGCTCAGGTTTTCTGTCACCAGCTCGTTACAGGCGCCAATCCACCACTGATAGGTCATATACACCGCGCCTTTGTTCGGGCGATCGCTCACCTGCGCGCGGGTAATGATCCGGCCTTTACGGGAACTGACCCACACCAGCGCTTCGTCCTCAATGCCCAGGCGGGCAGCATCTGCGGTATTGATCTGGGCGTAACCCGGCTCGTCCGCCAGCGCCGCCAGCGCGGCACAGTTACCGGTCATGGAGCGACAGGAGTAGTGCCCGACTTCACGCACGGTGGAGAGCACCATCGGATACTCATCAGTGAGCTTATCGATTGGCGCGACCCAGTCGCAGGTGAAGAACTGCGCCAGCCCGTTCGGTGTGTCGAACTTCTCTTTAAAGAGATACGACGTACCCTGATCCGCCTCTGACTCATCGCGGCATGGCCACTGGATATACCCCAGCTCACCCATTTTCTCATAGGTAGCCCCGGTGAAATCCGGACACAGATTGCGCAACTCGTCCCAGATCTCCTGGGTGTTGTTGTAGTGCATCGGATAACCCATGCGGGTGGCGATTTCACTGATGATCTGCCAGTCCGTTTTCAGATCCCACTTTGGCTCCACCGCCTTAAAGAAGCGCTGGAAGCCGCGGTCTGCCGCCGTGTAGACACCTTCATGCTCGCCCCAGGACGTCGACGGTAAAATCACATCCGCCGCCGCCGCGGTTTTGGTCATAAAGATATCCTGGACAATCACCAGCTCCAGATCCTCAAAGCCTTTACGCACCGCTGACAGCTCGGCGTCGGTTTGCAGCGGATCCTCACCCATAATGTAGGCCGCCCGCACTTCACCGTGCGCCGCACGATGCGGCAGCTCGCTGATGCGATACCCGGTGTGTTCCGGCAGGCTTTCCACGCCCCAGGCTTTGGCGAATTTTTCGCGGTTTTCCGGGAACTTAACGTACTGATATCCTGGATAGGTATCCGGCAGCGCGCCCATATCACACGCGCCCTGTACGTTATTCTGACCGCGCACCGGATTAACGCCGGCATGCGGTTTGCCCAGATTTCCGGTCAGCATCGCGAGGCTCGTCAGGGAGCGTACGGTTTCGACGCCCTGATAGAACTGGGTGACGCCCATGCCCCACAGTATGGCGGCGGATTTCGCTCCGGCGTACAGCCGCGCCGCCTGACGAATTTCCTGGGCACTCACGCCGGTTATCGCCTCGACGGACTCTGGCGTATAGCCTTCGACAATTTTCCGGTACTCTTCAAAGCCCTCAGTACGGCTGGCGACAAACGCCTGGTCGTACAGGTTTTCTTCAATGATGACGTGCCCCATCGCATTGAGCAGCGCGATATTGGAGCCATTTTTCAACGCGATATGCATATCCGCAATGCGCGCCGTTTCGATTTTACGCGGATCGCAGACGATGATTTTCGCCCCGTTGCGCTTCGCATTGATCACGTGATTCGCCACGATGGGATGCGAATCCGCGGGGTTGTAGCCGAAAATAAACACCAGATCGGTGTTATCTATCTCATTGATCGCGTTACTCATTGCGCCGTTACCGACCGACTGGTGCAGACCTGCAACCGATGGGCCGTGTCAGACGCGAGCGCAACAGTCGACGTTATTGGTACCAATAACGGCGCGTGCGAATTTTTGCATTACATAGTTGGTTTCATTACCCGTACCGCGTGACGACCCGGTGGTCTGAATCGCATCCGGGCCATACTTCTGCTTGATGGCGCTCAGGCGGCTGGCAACATAGTCCAGCGCTTCGTCCCAGGAGACGGATTCCAGCTTTCCACCGCGTTCACGCCGAATCATAGGGGTTTTCAGGCGGGGGGTGAGGATTTGGGTGTCATTGATAAAATCCCAGCCGTAATAGCCTTTCAGGCACAGCGTGCCCTGGTTGGTTTTACCCTGCGCCGCTTCCGCCCGAACGATTTTGCCGTTATCGACCACCAGGTTGATCTTGCAACCCGAGGCACAATAGGGGCAAACCGTGACGACTTTTTTCATCGGTCTCGCTCCAGTTAAACAATGCTTTCGCAGCTTGTATGCAGCTTCTATGCCATGTTTTGATTGTGGGTATTTCCTGACTTTACGGTGGATGCGCAGGCAAAACCCTGACGAAAAACAGACAATCGTCAAAATTGACGTGACGACCGCGCTGCGGATGTGACATCGGTTGAAATTCCGTAACGGAAAAAAGAAATTGGCTGGAGGCGATCGCAGAATGGTTCAGACTTAACATAATCCCCTGACGGACACATGCGATGAAACCAGCGATTCTGGTGATAGATGACGACGTTGCGGTCTGTGAACTGCTGAAAGATGTGCTTAACGAGCACGTTTTTACCGTGCATGTCTGCCATAACGGTCTGGATGGCCTGGCGCTTGCCCGGCAGGAGCCAGGCATTGCGCTCGTGCTGTTGGATATGATGTTACCGGATATCAATGGGTTGCAGGTTTTACAGCAGTTGCAAAAACTGCGAGCAGATCTCCCGGTGATTATGCTGACCGGGCTGGGCAGCGAGTCTGATGTGGTCGTGGGGCTGGAGATGGGCGCGGATGATTATATCGGCAAACCCTTTAACCCACGCGTGGTGGTGGCGCGTGTGAAAGCCGTGCTGCGCCGCACTGGTATTCTGGCGGCAGAACCTGCCATGCCGCAGGTTACCGGCGTTTCGTTTAATGGCTGGACCCTGGATACTGCCCGCTGTGAACTGAGTGACAGCCAACGTAACGTGGTGCCGCTGACGCAGGGTGAGTATGGGTTGTTGCTGGCACTGGCGCAAAATGCCCGTCGGGTCCTCAGCCGCGAACAGTTGCTGGAGCTCACGCACAGCGAAAGCGCGGAGGTATTTGATCGCACCATCGACGTATTAATTATGCGGCTGCGACGTAAAATCGAAGCCAACCCGCATCAGCCTGCGCTGATAAAAACCATCCGCGGGCTGGGTTACGTCTTTGCTGCTGACGTTTTCCACCATGACAAGGCGGCCTAAACCCCGTCCTGAAGCGATGCCTGCAACTCTGATAGCGTCTTAGCCCCGTCAATCGCATTCGCGGCGAGCAAACTCGCCCGTGCGCAGGCATGCGCGAGCTGAATGCTCGCGGGCAGTGACCATGCCTCGTGGCAACCGTATAAAAACCCTGCGCAAAAGGCATCGCCCGCGCCCACGCTGCCAACAATCTCGTCGGGCGTCAGAGCCTGCGAGGGGATCCACATGCCGGGTTCATCAGGGGTTTCGCCCCATGCCCCTTCCGGACAGTGAATCACCACTCTTTTTTGCACGCCCGCCGATAACAATTGTGAGGCGGCCTCGGCAATGTGCTGCAGGTGAGGCGCGTCCGCTTCATCGCGCATCTCCAGGCCGCTAAACTCCCCGGCTTCCAGCTCATTGATGACCAGGTAATCCACATAACGCAGGGCAGGGAGCACCAGCGGCTGATAGCGTGGATCGCCTTTACGGGATACCAGGTCAAGGGAGGTTTCGTACCCCCGATCGCGCATTTGCGAAAGCAGACGCGCGCTGCGGGTGCCAAATTCCTCGTCGGGCTGGTCAAGGCTATCGAGCAGCAACAGATACCCTAAATGGAAAATCTTCATCTCAGGATCAAGTCTGTCAAACGAGGGGAGATCCAGCAGCCGGTTGGCAGCGGGTGAGTGGAAAAAGGTACGCTGTCCGCTGGGATCGGTCATCACCTGCGACATGGAGGTAGGGGCAGAGCTGGTGCGCTGCACCTGCTGGCGATTCACGTGGTATTGATCGAGCATCGCCATGATGTAATCGCCATCGCTGTCCTCCCCGATAAGCCCGACCGCCTGTAACGGCAGGCCCGTGTGCATTTTCGCCAGCGTGAGCAGCACGTTTAACGGCGCACCGCCCGTGGCGCGCTCGCTCTGGATGATTTCGGCCAGCCAGCCACGCTCGGGCCACTGCACGATATGATGCACATGGTCGACCAGCATATTGCCTGCGGCGATCACGCCTCTGCGTTCCATTAGATCTGCCCCGCGCTGCCGAATATGCGCATCTGTGCCGAGACGGTATCGGTAATGGCCTCTTCGATCCCGAGCAGGAGTTCAGCTAATTCATCATAAACAGGTTGGCGGTGGGTGATGCGCTGTTCAACGGATGCCAGCGCCGCCTGTGACATCCCCGTATAGAAGTTGATTTTATGAATGCCGAGTTCGATGGCGCGGCGGAAATCATCATCCCCGATCCCCGACCCGCCGTGTAGGACCAGCGGGAGCCCGGTTTGCTGGCGGATGGCGTCCAGACGCGGGAAATCAAGTTTGGGTTCACCTCTGTATTTGCCGTGCGCATTGCCAATCGCGACCGCCAGTGCGTCAATGCCCGTCTGGTCGACAAAGTCACGCGCCAGGGCCGGGTCGGTGAAAAAGGCTTCGTCAGCATGGCCGTACAGCGCGCCGCCCTCATCGCCACCCACGGCGCCCAGCTCCGCCTCAACCGAGACGCCAACGGCATGACACATTTTCACCACTTCCCGCGTCTGACGAATATTCTCTTCATAGCTCAGCGTCGACCCGTCGAACATCACGGAACTGAATCCTAAGCGCAGCGCCCGCACGACCGCCTCAAAATGCAGGCCATGATCGAGATTGAGCACCACCGGAATATCGTGACGCGCGGCTTCAAACTTCACGGCTTCCACCAGGGAGTCCAGCGAAAGATACTTAAAATGCACTTCCGCGATATTGATGATAAACGGCGAGCGTTCCTGGTGAGCGGCGGCAAATAACGCGCGTAAAAAGTGCGAGTCGAGCACGTTAAATGCTCCAAGGGCATAGCGGTGCTGGCGGGCATGTTCCAGACCATCAGCGAGAGAGATCAGCGGCATATAATGCTCCTTACAGGCGAAACAGGCTGTATTCGTTACACAGCACCAGGAGGGCGGGCTCGTCTTCTTCGACAGTGTTAAAACGGGGGAGGGGCTGTAAAAAGTGGTTATCGTGCTCGTCATCGTTGACGGACGAGACTTCCCCCACCAGCACATCGCCAAATCCTCGTTCACCCCAGAAGCTGTGATACAGACCGGGCGTCAGGCAGATGCTTTCCCCTGGTGTGAGGCGCAGCTGGCTTCCGGGTGCGTGGGTCTGTCGGCAGCCGTCTATCGTGACCGTGACGTCAGTGTTTTCGATCTCTTCACGCACACCGGCATTCCACAGTTCAACGATCAGGTTTCCGCCGCCGCGGTTAATGATGTCTTCGCGTTTGCGCCAGTGGAAATGCATCGGCGTGACCTGACCGTCGCGGACATGCATGATTTTTTCGGCGTAACATTTTTCATAGGGCACGCCGTTGGGCGAGCCGTTGCGCAGCGTGAAAAGGGTTAATCCCTGGCCGGTAAAATGGTTACCGCCAAACGCGGTGACGTCCCAGCCAAGTTTGAGATCGTAAACTTCCTGCCATGCGCTCTGGTCAAGCTGCTGCCACTGGATCGGCGTGAAGCTGGCAAACGGCGGGAGATGTACATTGTGCTTCGAGAAAAACTGCCGGGTATGGCCGAGAATGTCGTTGATTTCGGAGCGTTTCATGTGGACTCCTTGGGTATGGTGCGGGTTGATGCCCTCACCCCAACCCTCTCCCAAAGGGAGAGGGGGAAAAAACACTTCACCTGATCCTTTCAACGGGAGAGGGTGAGGTCGCCTTACGCTTATGCAGGGGCAGACATCCTTCCCTCTCCCTGTGGGAGAGGGCCAGGGTGAGGGCATCAGAGCGCACCCGCGTTACTTCACGGTCCATCCCTTATACGTTCCCACGCTCTGCTTATCGATCATCGTCACCGGGATCAGCACAGGCTCTTTTGGCGCCGGCTTGCCCTGCAGAATGTCGTAGCCGATCTCCACCGCTTTCGCCGCCATCACCTGCGGATCCTGTGCGGGGGTTGCGACAAACAGGGAGTTCTCACGTTTCAACGCCTCTTCACCGTCTGGCGAACCATCGACGCCAACTATAAAGAATTCATTGCGTTGCGCCTGTTTCGCGGCCAGATCGGCACCGATCGCCGTGGGATCGTTGATGGCAAATACCCCGTCAATCTTCGGATTGGCGGCCAACAGCGCGGTCATCACCTCCAGGCCCCCTTCGCGGCTGCCTTTGGCGTTCTGGTTGTAGGACAACACCTTGATATCCGGATGGCGTTTGAATTCTGTCTGGCAACCTTCGACGCGGTTTTGCACCGCGGATACCGGCGGTCCGTTGATGATCACCACGTCGCCTTTGCCTTTCAGGCGATCGGTAATGTATTTACAGGCGATCTCGCCGGCCTGGGTGTTATCAGAAGTGATCGTGGCATCGGCACCTTCGGCCGCAACGTCAACCGCCACCACCACGATCCCCGCCTCTTTCGCCCGTTTTACCGCCGGGCCGATCCCTTTGGAATCCGCGGCGTTCAGAATGATCATGTCTACTTTTGCGGCAATAAAGTTGTCGATCTGCGCCACCTGCTGGCCCAAATCATAGCCGCTGGACACCAGCGTCACCTTGACGTTATCCCCCGCCAGTTTGCGTGCTTCCAGCTCGGCGCCTTTGGTGATCTGCACGAAGAACGGGTTAGCCAGATCGCCCACCGTCACGCCGATGGATTTCAGGTCTTTCGCCTGCACAAACGGCGTTGCGGCAAGCAGTGCGCCAGCACAGAGCGCGGTCACTAACGGCTTTAATCTCATGCGGTATTCCTCGAAGTAAGATGTTGTTGTTATGCACTTTGATGGTGTCGGGTACGGTATTTGTCGATCAGCACCGCAATGATGATCACCGCCCCTTTGATCACCAGTTGCCAGAAGTACGAAACGCCCATTAGCGTCATGCCATTATTTAACGTCGCGATGATCAGGGCACCGACCAGCGTGCCGGTGATCGTGCCGATCCCGCCGACAAAACTGGTCCCCCCGAGGATCACCGCCGCAATGGCATCCAGTTCATAGCCCGTGCCCAGATTGCCGTTAGCGCTATACAGCCGGGAGGCGCTCATAATGCCGCCAAGGCCTGAGAGCAGGCCGCTCATGCCGTAAACAAAGAGCAGTACCAGCCAAACTTTGATGCCGGTCAGGCGGGCCGCCTGCATGTTGCCGCCTACGGCGTAGATGTGAACGCCCAGCGTGGTACGGCGCAGGATGAACCAGCACAAGACGATGACGGCCAGGGCAATCACCACCAGCCACGGCACCGGCCCAAGGTAGTTATTGCCGATCCATTCGAAGCTGATATTGGAGTTAATCACCGTGGTGCCATCCGCCAGTAAATAGGCGGCCCCGCGCAGGGCGGTGTAGGTGCCCAGCGTGACAATAAAGGGCGGCAATCCGGCAAAGGCGACCAGCGCACCGTTGAACATGCCCAGCACCATCCCCAGCATTAACGCGGCGGGAATGGAGAGCATGGCAAACTCCGGCATCAGCGACACGACCATCGCCGCCACCGCCGTGGTGCCCAGAATGGACCCGACGGAGAGGTCGATACCCCCGGTCAAAATGATGAAGGTCATGCCTGCCGCCAGCACGATATTGATCGACGCCTGACGGGTGATATTGAGCAGGTTACTTTCCGTAAAGAAGTTTGGCGCGATAAAGCCAAATACCGCCACAATCAGGATCAGAATCGGTAAAATACCGACCGTTTGCATCAGATCGCTCATCAGGATTTTTTTGGCTGACGCCGATTTCGCGACCTGCTGTGGGTGAGTGGGTTGTGTCATGATTGCACCGCCTGCTGATGAGTGTCGTTCACGCCGGTTGCCAGCGTCATAATATTTTCCTGAGTGATGTTCTCGCTGTGGAGCTCCCCGGCAATGCTGCCTTCACGCATGACATACACGCGGTCGCTCATTCCCACCACTTCCGGCAGTTCGCTGGAGATCATCAGGATGGCGACACCTTTACGCGCCATCTGATTCATAATGCGATAGATCTCGCTTTTCGCCCCGACGTCGACGCCGCGGGTGGGTTCATCCAGAATCAGAATGCGCGGGCTAATCGCCACCCAGCGAGAGATCAGCAGTTTTTGCTGGTTACCGCCTGAAAGCCCGCCCGCCCGTACCTGGGCATGAGGAACACGAATATTGAGCAGGGCGATAGCATCGTCGGAAATGGTTTGCGCTTTTTTGCGATTCAGCATGCCGAACGTCGCATCGCGCTCCAGCGTCGCCATGGTGATGTTGTCCTGTGCCGCCAGTTCCAGGAACAGCCCTTGTTCTTTTCGGTTCTCGGTCAGGAAACCAATTCCGTTATCGATGGCCGCGCGGGGCGAATGGATCACGACCGGCTCGCCGTCGACTTCAATCATGCCGCCGGTGGCTTTTCGCACGCCAAAAATGAGCTGCGCCAGCTCGGAACGTCCGGCACCCACCAGCCCGGCCAGCCCGACAATTTCACCCGAACGTACCTGCAGGCTACAGGGCTGCACTTTTTTGCCATCGGTCAGGTGGTGGACGTTAAGGCGGGGGCTCCCGAGGGGAATATCGCGCTCTTTGTTAAACAGATCGCTAAGCGGCCGACCCACCATCATTTTCACTAATTCAGCGGCGTTCAGCTTGTCGCGGGTCAGGCTGCCGACATACTGCCCGTCGCGCAGCACGCTCACGCGGTCCGACAGCTCGTAGACTTCCGCCATGCGATGGCTGATGTAAATAATCGCCATTCCCTCATCGCGCAGGCGCAGGATAAGTTCGAACAGACGATGGGTTTCCCGTGAGGAGAGGGCGGCGGTGGGTTCATCCATGACCAGAATGCGGCTGTTGCGGTGCAGCGCACGGGCAATTTCCACCTGCTGCTGTTCGGCGATGGTGAGTTTCATCACCAGGTCGGTGGCTCTAAAATGGGCGCCCAGACGGTCAAGCACAGCCTGGGCCTGGGTCGCCATCTCTTTACGCTGGACCAGACCGCCGCGCGACAGCTCGCTGCCTAAAAAAATATTTTCCGCTACGGTCAGATTGGGGGCCAGCTGCATCTCCTGATAAATCAGGGTAATGCCCGCCGATAGCGCATCTTTAGGCCCTTTAATCGTAAACGGTTGACCGTCGATGATGATTTCCCCGCTGGTGGCGATGTACGCTCCGGCGAGGATCTTCATTAATGTGCTTTTACCCGCGCCGTTTTCACCCATTAATGCGTGGATTTCGCCGGGCCAGACCGTCAGATCCACACCCTTGAGCGCATGAAAATGGCCAAAGGTTTTGGCAATGTTGCGCATCTCTAAAACCGGGGTCCTGCTCATGGCGGATCTCCTGTGAAGGTCGATATCAGCACTTCATCACAGGTTGGTAAACGGACAATGTCAGAAGCTGTTCATATTTGTCATAGTTATGAATAGTTAACCGCCGTCACACTTCCCGTCTTTTCCCTTTCCCCTGTGCGAGGGGAAAAGTGAGGGCATCAAACGACCCTGGAGCCAGCCCATGCCCTCACGACGCATCCCCTTTTTTGCCAGCGCCCGTGGTCGCCTGCTTATTTTCAATCTGCTGGTGGTGGCAGTGACGTTAATGGTCAGCGGCGTGGCGGTGCTGGGTTTTCGCCATGCCAGCCAGATTCAGGAGCAGGTTCAGCAGCAGACGCTCAGCGATATGTCGGGCAGCATGAACCTGGCGCGTGACACCGCGAACGTGGCTACGGCGGCCGTACGTCTGTCGCAGGTGGTAGGCGCGCTGGAATATAAGGGAGAAGCGGAAAGACTTAAGCAGACGCAAACGGCATTACGACACTCTCTGGAACAGCTTGCCGAGGCGCCGCTGGCGCTGCAGGACCCGGCGCTGGTCGCGCGTATCATTCGTCGCAGTAATGAATTACAGCAAAGCGTGAACGGTATGCTGGAGCGGGGACATCAGCGTCACCTGGAACGTAATTCGCTGCTGAGCGGGCTTTATCAGGCGCAAAGTTATCTGCGCCACGTGCAGGATATGAATCGCCGCTTTGGCGGCAACGAACCGGATGCCCGACAGCTGGCTGAAATGGACCGGCTGATCGTCGCAGCCATTGATACGCCTTCCCCTGGCGCCATTTTACGTCAGCTTGATACGGTGATGGCCACCCTCCCGCCGTCGGCACGCCAGCCTGTAGTGAATTCCGTCCTGCCCGATTTTAATCAGGCCTTACGCGGGCTGGTGCCGCTCTCAACGCAGCTTGAGGCGAGCGATCTCGCGATTAGCTGGTATATGTTCCACATTAAGGCGCTGGTCGCGATATTAAACAGCGATATTAATCAGTACGTAGGACACGTGGCGCAGGCATCCACGTTACGCACGGCGCAAAGCCACCAGGAGCTGCGTTCGATCAGCGTCTTTATTAGCGTCTTCGCTTTGCTGGCGCTGATCATCACCGGCTGCGCCTGCTGGTATATCTATCGCAATTTAGGCTCCAATCTGACGGCGATCTCCCGGGCGATGTCACGTCTGGCGCAGGGTGAACAGGAGGTCTCCGTGCCGGCCTTGCAGCGCCGCGATGAGCTGGGTGAACTGGCGCGCTCGTTTAACGTCTTTGCCCGCAATACCGCCTCGCTGGAACACACCACCCGTTTATTGAAACAAAAAACCACCCAGATGGAAGTTGACCGGGTTGAGCGTCAGGAGCTGGAGGAGGCGCTGCTCCACAGCCAAAAAATGAAGGCCGTGGGACAACTGACCGGCGGGCTGGCGCACGATTTCAACAATCTGCTGGCGGTGATTATCGGCAGCCTGGAGCTGGTCCATCCCGACTCCCCGGATGCGCCGCGTATTGACCGGGCACGTAAAGCCGCCGAGCGGGGCGCGTTGCTGACCCAGCGCCTGCTGGCGTTTTCACGCAAACAGTCACTTCATCCCCACGCGGTAGAGATGAAACCCCTGCTCGAGAATCTGGAAGAACTGATGCGTCACTCGTTGCCCGCGACGCTGACCCTGGAGCTTGAAGCGCAGCATCCTGCATGGCCGGCCTGGATAGACGTCAGCCAGCTGGAAAATGCGATTATTAATCTGGTGATGAATGCCCGCGATGCGATGGAAGGGCAACGCGGTGCGATCCGTATCCGGACGTGGAATCAGCGGGTTACCCGCAGCGACGGGCGCAAACAGGATATGGTCGCGCTGGACGTTATCGATCGCGGCTGCGGGATGTCTCAGGAGGTGAAGTCCCAGGTCTTCGAACCGTTCTTTACCACTAAACAGACCGGCAGCGGCAGCGGGCTGGGGTTATCGATGGTGTATGGTTTTGTTCGCCAGTCCGGTGGACGGGTTGAAATAGAAAGCGCACCGGGGCAGGGGACGACCGTTCGTCTGCAGCTGCCGCGTTCCACGCAACCCGCGATATCACCGGATGAAACGCGGACGACAGCCCAAACGCAGCACAGTGACAGTGTGGTGCTGGTTCTGGAAGATGAAACCGACGTACGGCAGACGCTGTGTGAACAGCTTCACGAGCTGGGCTATCTGACGCTGGAAGCCGAATCCGGTCAGCAGGCGCTGGCGATGCTCGATGCATCGCCGGATATCGGCATTTTTATCAGCGACTTAATGCTGCCAGGCACGATCAGCGGTGCAGAGGTGATTCAGCAAGTGCGCGCCCGTTTTCCGGCAATGCCGATTCTGCTGATTAGCGGTCAGGACCTGCGGCCCGCTCAGCATTCTCAGTTACCGGACGTTGAGCAACTGCGTAAACCCTTTACCCGTGTACAGCTGGCGCAGGCGCTGCAAAAGGTGATGGCATGAACTGGTTGAAGGCCAGCGTTGCCGCCCCGTGAGCACCGTTAAATGATGACGATGATGCAGTAATAAATCGTACCGCCTCATACGGTAACGGACGGCGCAAATGTTGTTTAATCCCGGCAATCAGGGCGTCGCGCGGAAAACCGTCCATATCCATCACGCCGCCGCCGAGGATCACCGCGTCCGGATCGAACAGATTTACGCTGGTGGCAATGGCGCGGGCTGCATGATTTAAGAGCTGTATGACAAAGGGGTCATTACGCGCTGAGATAAAAATCTCTCCAATAGCATAATCTCGGGGCTGCTGTTCATACCACTGTTTCAGAGCAATACCGGAACAGACGGTTTCCAGACATCCAGGATTACCGCAACCGCAATGGCGTGACATATCGCCCTGCGGAATATGTCCAAGCTCGCCCGCCACGCCGTGTGCACCTGTCCAGGGCGCACCATTTAGCCAGATGGCAAACCCCATGCCGGTCCCGAGATAAGCCGCCAGAACCTGCTGATGCTGCAGGTTGTGCTGCATAACATCAAAAGAGAGTTGCAGGTTAACGTCACGGTAGAATTCAACCGGACAGCCCAACGCATCCGCCAGTTTGCCCGCCAGGTCCTGTCGCTCTGATGGCTGCAATGGCAGGTTTGGCGTTGAGATAATCGTGCGTTTGTCTTTGCCGACCAGTGCAGGAAAACCCATCACCAGACCCCGACAGCGAACCTGATAGTGACGAAGCCTTGCAACGATCATTTCTGCGACGCCGCACATGACGCCTGAACGGATAATGTCTGCCGTACGGTGTTTTTCACAGTGCAGCACGGTGCCCTCGGCTGTGAGCAGGCAAAAACGGATATGGGTTGCGCCCATATCTACGCCGGCGACGACATCAGGCTGTTTTTGCATGAGGAAGGGCCTCGTTCTTTGCCGACAGAATCTGTCCGGCCATCAGTTGCCATGCGTCATCGATATTCTCTGCGTGGTTGAACAGGCCTGACGTCCCGACAATAAAGACATCTGCCCCGGCGGCCATCAATTTTTTGTAGGTGCCCTGGTTGCAGGAGCCATCGATCTCAATTTCATAGCTTAGCCCTTCACGTTCACGCCAGGCTTTTAGCTCGGCAATTTTTTCCAGCATTTCCGGAATAAACGGCTGCCCGGCAAAACCAGGATCAACGGTCATGACCGTGATTTTATCCGCCTTGTGAATATAATATTTCATCGCTTCAACGGGCGTTTCGGGGTTAAGGATCAGACCGACTTTCATGCCGTTTCGGCGAATTTCGTCGATCAGGCGGAAGGCCTGGCCGTTAATTGTTTCCGGATGCAGGGTGATGAAATCCGCTCCGGCCTGCGCCAGCTGATTAACGTAGTCCTGAGGGCGCGTCACCATCAGATGGCAGTCCAGCGGCTTGGTGGCGAGCTTTTTCACCTGGCTGACAAAGAACGGTGACAGCGTCAGATTGGGCACAAAGTGACCGTCCATAATGTCGATATGGAAGTAGTCCGCGTGCTGGTCTATGAATTCGATCTGCTCTTTGAATTTCAGTAGATCCATACACATCAGGGAGGGTGAAATTTTCATCGTCGATTCCTTACTTACTGATCAATCTATCGAGGGCGACAGCGGCGATAATCAACCCGCCCATCACCACCAGCTGGTAGTAGGTTTGTACTTGTAAAATATTGAGGCCGTTATTGATGGTGCCGATGATCAGACCCCCTATCACGACGGAGAAGATGCGTCCTTTACCGCCAAAGAAGCTCGTTCCGCCGATAATGGCGCTGGCAATCGCGTAGGTTTCAAAGCCCATCCCAGCCATCGGCTCTGCCGCTCCCAGACGCGCCGTTGACACCACGCCTGCCAGCCCTGCACACACGCCGGAGATGATGAAAACCACCAGGATATGAAACTTCACGTCTATACCGGAGTAGAACGCCGAGTTCTTATTACCGCCCAGGGCGTAAATGTTGCGTCCCAGCCGCATGCGGGTGGTGAGGAACCAGAGAATTACCGCCACGACCAGCGAGAAGATGACCGGCACGGGAACACCTAAGACGCTGGCGGCAAAGAAGTTTACAAAGTCGAACGAGAAGCCGTAGACCGAGTTAGCATCGGAAATCACCAGCGTCATGCCGCGAAAAATGGCGTTTGTGCCCAGGGTGATAATGAACGGATGCAGCCCGGTCCAGTTGACCAGACAGCCGTTGATCGCCCCTAACGCACCGCCAACCAGCACGCCGCCGATGAGCGCTGCCAGGAACGGGTCGACGCCGGCCAGCATTAATTTGGCGGTCACCATGCCGGACAGCGCCAGAATTGCGCCGACGGACAGGTCGATACCTGCCACCAGAATGGCAAAGAACTCGCCCATCCCAATCAGCACCGTCACCGAACTCTGGACAAAAATCTGAGTGATATTATTGGTGGTCAGGAAATATTCCGACGACAGCGTGCCAAAGATGGCAACGATGATCGCGAGGATGAAAAAGGTGCCGTACTTGTCCCAGAACAGCGCGAAATTAAATGGTTTTTTTTCGCCCATATCGCCTTTCACTCTTGTGGTAATGCCCATGCCATAATCTCCTCTTCGCCCATGTCGTCGCGATTGGTCAGGATTTGCGTCAGTCGCCCTTCGCAGAACACGGCGATGCGGTCGCAGACGGCGATAATTTCAGGAAGTTCGGATGACACCATCAGGATGACCTTGCCCTCGTCAGCCAACTGGCGCATCACCTTATAGATTTCGGCCTTTGCGCCGACGTCGATGCCGCGGGTAGGTTCATCAAATATGATGACGTCCGGGTTGCAGCACAGCCATTTGGAAATCAGCACCTTTTGCTGGTTTCCGCCGGAGAGCTCAGTGATGTTTTGCTCCACGCTATGGCACTTTAACGCCAGCAGCTGGCGCTGCGTTTCAGCAGTTTTGCGCTCTTCATGTTCGTGAAACAGGCCCATAGCGCCTTTGTAGCCGCCCTTTTTCAGGCTCAGGCTGATCGCCATATTCTGAGCAATAGAGAAGTTGGGGAAGAAGCCGTTTTCCCGCCGACTTTCTGTGATGTAGGCCATCCCCTTTTTCAACGCATCCAGCGGCGAGTGTGGGGAGACGGTTTTACCGTTGAGCCGGATTTCCCCGCAAGCACGTTTATCCACGCCAAAGAGGCAATCCATCAGCTCGGTGCGGCCTGAACCGACGAGTCCTGCGAAGCCAAAGATTTCACCGCGGTTCACGCTGAACGAGATATCACGTACTTTTTTCTTATCCCGGCTGGTGACGTTTTTCACCTCGAACACGGTATCGCGTTCGAGATTACCGGTACTTTCTTTCATGGCGTTAAAGCGGTTTTGCAACTCGCGGCCCACCATCAGGCGCACAATATCGTCGTTTGTGACATCACTCACCATGCCCGTGCAGACGCTGCTTCCATCTTTCATCACGGTAAAGCGGTCGCAAATGCGGCGAATTTCGGCGAGCTTATGCGAGATATACACAATTGCTGTGCCCTCTTTACGCAATTGATTCATGATCAGGAAAAGATAATCCACCTCTTTATTGGTTAAAGAAGACGTGGGCTCATCCATAATGATCGCTTTTGCGTTAAGCATTAATGTTTTAGCAATTTCCAGCATTTGCTTGTGGCTGATGGATAAATTCGCCACCTTTTCATCTAAATCAACTTTCAACCCGACGCGTAAAAGCATCATTGCGCCGCGAATACGCATCTCTTTCCAGTCGATGATATTGACGCCACAGACTTTTTTCGTCAGGTGACGACCAATATATAAATTCTCCAGCACGGTTAATTCATCGATAACGCTGAGTTCCTGGTAGATGATGCCAATACCCAACTGTGCTGCCATTTTATGGTCGAGCTTGTCGTAATTTACCTCATTGATGGTAATAGTCCCTTTGGTCGGTTCATGTATTCCCGACAATACTTTCATTAAGGTTGATTTACCGGCACCATTTTCTCCTAATAACGCATGAATCTCGTGGGGATAAATAGTTAAATCAACCGACGTTAATGCGTGAACCGGACCAAAGGATTTGCCGATCCCCGCCATTGAAATATATGGCGTGACCATGTTGACTCCTTATGTTTTCCCCTCTCCCTGTGGGAGAGGGCTGCGGTGAGGGCATCTGACCGCACCGCATTTCGTTTATTTCGTCACGAGCACCGAATCTACCAGTTTAAATTCTGGCGTTTTGTCCAGCGGGATCACTTTACCGGTTTTCGCCGCATCCACCATGAGCTTCAGGCCCGTGGCACCGATATCCGCTGGGTTTTGTACGACGGTGGCGGTCATTTGCCCGGCGTCGACCATCTTACGTGCTTCAGGAATGCCATCCGTGCCAACGACCAGTACTTTTCCCGTTTTACCGGCGTTTGCCACCGCCTGCGCCACGCCCATTGCCATGGTGTCGTTTGCGCAGTAGAAGGCTTTCAAATTCGGGTTGCGTTGCAAAACGTTAGTGGCAACGTCCAGGGCTTTAATACGATCCCAGTCCGCAGGCTGGCTGGCAACCAGTTTGATTTGGCTGGCTTTTTTGAAGGTTTCTGTGGCGCCATTGCGGCGAGCCTCCCCCGATGCGTTACCGGCTTTCCCTTCAATAATGGCGACTTCACCGCCCTGCACACCGAGTTTATCAATGATAAAGCCTGCACCTTTTGCCCCGACGGCCACGTTATCCGTCGTGACAAAACCTTCTACGTTACCACCGGCTTTTTTCAGGTTATCCATATCGATTTTTTCATCGAGGTTGACCAGATAAATGCCTTTTTGCCAGGCGCGTGAGACGGGCATCACCAGGTTAACCGAGGAGAGTGGGGCAAAGGCAATGCCTTTGTATTTCTTATTACTTAAGTCTTCAAAAAGCTGTAGCTGCGACTGAAAATCACCCTCTGTCGGCGAAGCGAAAATATCAACACTTACCCCCAGAGTTTTTGCTTCATCTTCGATCCCTTTCTTCATATCCACCCAGAATGGATTATTCAGCGTTTTTAACACGACCGCATATTCTGCGGCAGCAAACGCGCTGGTGGATAACATTAAGCCCATAGCGGCGCCGCTGAAATATTTCAGATATTTATTCATAGCAGTGTTCTCAATGTAGGGTATATTTATGTTGATCCCGCATGTGCGGGATCAACCTTTTATATTTACTTCAGAGCGCCAGGGGAGAAAAAATCCACAATAGCGCCGGTTTTTTGCATGTTGAGTGTGGCCTGTTCAATATTCTGTTGTGCAACGGAAACAAATAAAGCATCTAATAGTGTGAGTTGTAATATACGCGCGGAGGCGTTACGCCCTAATAAAGGGGTCTCTGGTGCTGGCGAACAAATAATATAATCAGCGAGTTTGGCAATGGGCGAATGATAGCTATGGGTGATGCAGATAATTTTCGCGCCGTTCTTTTTTGCGAGCTCTACTGCGGCTTTCACATCGCTGGTGCGTCCGGAGTGGGTTACCACTAACACGACATCCCCCTCTTTCAGCAGCGATGCTGACATCATCATGATATGGGCGTCCTGATAGGACTGGCAACGCACGCCGATACGTAAAAACTTGTGCTGGATGTCGGCGCAAATGGCGTTCGAGCCGCCGACGCCGTAAAGATCGCGCTGGTTAGCCTGAGCAAAGAAACGCGCTGCGCGGTGAATTTCATCCACATTAACAATCGACTGGCCTTCCATAATAGTGCGAAGGGTAATGTTGAACACTTTATTCACCACATCCTGTGGCGCTTCATCAAAGGCAAGCTCAGTAGGGAGCACCTGCTCGGATTGCGAGAAGTAGTCCACAAGCGCAGCGCGCAGATTACGAAAACCGCTAAAGCCGAGCAGCTTGGCCACTTTGACGATCATCGCTTCCGAAACCATCAGCGTTTCGGCAACGTCTTTAATTGCCGATATTCCGCTCAGGTTACCTGGCTGAAGCAGCCAGTCGACAATACGGCTCTCGTTGTCGGTCATCCCTTCCTGTTTCATGCGCAGGAAAGGTGCCAGACCGATGCCATTCGGCAGCTCTTTTTCAAATTCTGACTGACTCATCGCGCTCTTTTGTCCTTAAAAATGAAGACATCACTATATCACCACAACCGTCCTGGGAAATATGCTGTCAACTTCACAATATTTATAAATTCATAAAGTTTTATTGGTTGTGAAGTTTTAAGGTGAGTTGTATTTATATATCCATTATAAATCAATTGGTTAATTTGTTTTCTGTTTAGTGGGCCGAGGCAGAGAGTCAAACTTCACCACTGTGTCAGGGTTGAAATGCGATCCTCTGAGGTGTAGAACACGCGCAGAACTCGATGGTTTTGTGGTTTTATTGCACAGCTAACCGGTCTTAAATCACAAAACTCATCGAGTTCGTAAAGTTAACCCACTGAGAGGCAAATTATGAAACGGATAGCGTTTGGCTGCGATCACGTAGGTTTTATACTGAAAGACGACATTCTGGCCCATCTGCGTGGGCGTGGCCTAGAGGTGGTGGACAAAGGCACCTGGTCGCCGGAACGCACCGATTATCCGCATTATGCCAGCGCTGTTGCGGCGTCCCTTCTCGACGGAGAGGTTGACGGCGGCATTCTGATCTGCGGTACCGGCGTTGGGATCTCTATTACGGCCAACAAATACCCCGGCATTCGTGCGGTGGTATGTAGTGAGCCTTATTCAGCGCAACTTTCAAGGCAGCATAACAACACCAATATCCTGGCATTTGGCTCACGAGTTGTAGGCCTTGAGCTGGCAAAAATGATTGTCGATGCCTGGCTTAATGCGGACTTTGAGGGTGGGAGACATCAGTTAAGAGTGGAAGCGATAGAGGCGATTGAACAAGCACAGAAATGAGATTCCTCCGCTACCTCTCTTTTGCGTCGATCTTTACCGTAAAGCCAGTACCCCTGTGAGACTGGCCTTATGAAACGCTACTCTACTGCTCTGCTCTATACCCTTTTAACGTTAACCTGTCCGCTGGCGCATGCCGACATTGTGGATGATGCCATCGGCAACATTCAGCGGGCGATTAACGATGCCTATAACCCCGACAGCAACCGCAGCAGCAATGATGACGATCGCTATGAGGATAACCGTCGGTCGGATAGCCGCCAGTATGACGATCGCCGCAGGCAGCTGGAGGACAGGCGTCGGCGGTTAGATGAGCGTCAGCGTCAGCTTGATGAGGATCGGCGTCAGTTAGAGAATGATGAAAGACGGTTAGAGGACGATTACGATAGAAGGTGAGTGCGGTCTGATGCCCTCACCCCGGCCCTCTCCCACGGGAGAGGGGGAAAAGATCAAGATGACCTCTGCGGTTTGATGCCCTCACCGCGGCCCTCTCCCACGGGAGAGGGGGAAAAGATTAATATGGCCTATGCGGTCTGGTGCTCTCACCCCGAACCTCTCCCACGGGAGAGGGGGAAAAGATAAAAGATCACCTCTGCGGTCTGGTGCCCTCACCCCGACCCTCTCCCACGGGAGAGGGGGAAAATCAAGGGCATACCTCAATCCAGCATGAGTCGCATCCCGTCATAGCCGGCTTCGAAGCCCGGCGGCAGCGGATTATTCATCATCCACACGTCAAATTGATGGCTGATGTGGGTGAGGATGACCTGCGGGCACCCTATCACCTGGTTCAGTGCAATCACGGTATTCAGGTCGCAATGGTTGGCCGGTGGGGTGTCGCGCGGCGCATGGCTGCAATCGATGACCATCGCTTGCGGCTGGTTATTCAGCAGAAATTTCACCGTTTTGTCCGGCAGCCCGGCAGTATCCGATAACCACGCCACGCGGCTGTGTGCGCTCTCCAGCAGATAACCAAAGGTGAGCCTGGAATGGTGAAGCGGCAGCGGCGTCACGCGTAATCCTTGCAGTTCAAACATCACAAACGGCGCAAGGGTATGGCTGAAATCAAGAAGGCCGGGGTGCTTGTATAAATCGTCGCAGCCCGCGTCATCCGGTGGCCCGTAGACCGGAATGGTCGCGCCCACGCCCCAGCGGAGCGGGAAAAGCCCCTGCACATGATCCATGTGATAGTGGGTGAGCAAAAATTGCTGAAAACTTCCCGCAGGCCAGTCGTCCATCAGCGTTGGGATGCCGGCGTCCAGCAGCGTTACCGCATCGTTGAATTTCACCACCGCGCTACAGGGCCGACGTCGGTACTGTTCCTGTAAACGTGCGCGACGACACGCCGCGCAGTCGCAGCCAAACACTGGCACCAGTTGGGCACCGCCCGTCCCGGTTAGCGTGATAGTCAGACTCATTACGCACCTCTACAGTGGTTTAGTGAACCGGTAATGGCTTTGCGTATATCCTTCACGAACATAAAAACGGTGGGCATCCACGCGTTTTACACTGGTGGAAAGCTCGGTCATTTCTGCTCCGGCCTCGCGCGCCACGTTTTCCGCCCAGGCCAGCAGCTGACTTCCCACCTTTAAGCCCCGCACCTGCGGCATCACCACCAGCTCCTGGATCTCGCCGATCCACCGGGCATGGTGCAGGTGAAACTGCATATGCAGGCCGATCAGGCCGATCGCTTGCCCGTCCACTTCGGCAAGCTGATAACGCATATTGTGATCCTCAAGATTGGCAAGATAGCCCGCGTGAAAGGCCTGATGATCCAGTTCACTCTGTTTAAGCTCGCAAATCAGCGCGTAAACGATCGTGGCATCTTCAGCGGTGGCGGGACGAAGCTGGCAATCAGGCATGCTGTTTCTCCTTCTGACGGATAAGCGATAAAAAGTTATCGACTGACTGTAGCAAACTTCCGTCGTTATTGAGGAGATGGCAGTTCGATGGGGTATAGCGCGCTGCCCGTTCAAGCCGCAGGTCGATCTCTTTGGCGTTTTCGCGCCCGCGGCTTTGCAGGCGCTGGCGAAGCACCGCCGGTGAAACCTGCAGGCAGACCGGCAACAGGGCGGCTTCATAACGGGCGCGGGCCTGTGGCAGATGCGCGCGCGAGCCATTTACCAGCACGTCAAAACCGGCGTGTAACCACAGGTCAATCTCAATACCCACGCCGTAGTAAAAACCGTTAGCGTGCCAGCTCAGTGCCAGCAGATTTTGCCCGGCGCGGGTGAAAAACTCCTGCTCGCTCAGGGCAATATGGTTCTCACAGCCCGCATGGGCGGCGCGGGTGATGTAGCGGTGCGCGACTAACAGCGTGGTATGTTCCTGCTGACGCAGCGCCGACAGCAGGCTGTCTTTACCCGAGCCAGAAGGCCCCATAAGCCAGATCAGTTTTCCCATCAGAACACCCTTTTTCCCTGACGCCAGACATGGTCGATATGGACGTGCTCGCCTTTACGGTGTGCGAGGACCAGATCGGCGCGTTTACCTTCGCCGATCGTGCCGCGATCGTGCAGATTAAGCGCATCGGCCGGGTTTTTTGTCACCAGACGAATCGCCTGCGATAGCGTGAAATCGTTAGACTCGTCATCGGCAACGCGGAAGGCGGCATCCAGCAGGCTTGCCGGGTAATAATCCGACGAGAGAATATCCAGCAGGCCAAGCGAGGCGAGCGAACTGGCCGCCACGTTGCCGGAGTGGGAGCCCCCGCGCACAATGTTTGGCGCACCCATCAGGACGTTCATTCCGTGACGACGTGAAGCCTTCGCGGCTTCAAACGTGGTGGGAAATTCGGCGATCACGCTGCCAAGCTGACGGGATTCAAGGACATGTGCGTCGGTGGCATCGTCATGGCTGGCGAGGGCAATATTCCGCTCGCGGCACAGGGCGGCAATCGACAGGCGATTGGGCTGTGACCACTGTGCCGCCAGGGCGAGCTGCTCTTCTTCGTAGCGGGCCATCTCTTCATGACTGAGAGAATATTTTCCCTGATAATATTCACGATACTTCTCAATATTGGCGAACTGCCGCTGGCCGGGGGAGTGATCCATCAATGACACCAGCGACACCGGCTCGCGTCCCACCAGCTTTTCAAACAGCGGCAGGGTGGTGTGATGCGGCAGCTCGCAGCGCAGATGCAGGCGGTGTTCGGCACGATTAAGACCGCGTTTCTGCGTCTCTTCCACTGCGTTGATCATCTTTTCCAGGTTTTCCAGACGATCGCCGCCGTCGCGGACATCACCAATCGCCACGGCATCCAGCACGGTGGTAATGCCGCTGGCGACCATCAGCGCATCGTGGCTGCTCATCGCAGAATGCGCAGGCCAGTCAACCCTGGGACGCGGGGTAAAAAACTTATCCAGGTTATCCGTATGCAGTTCAATAAGCCCGGGCAGCAGCCAGCCGCCTTCGCCGTCCATCGCCTGAGGCGATCGGCTCTGGGTTTCGGCCCAGGCACGAATCTCACCGTCCTGGATCTCGATTGATCCCCCGATCACCTCATTTTCCAGTACCAGCTTCACGTTGTTGATGATCATGATGCAACTCCCATTGCATGAAGACGATCCGCCACGCGCTCACGCACGGTTGCGTCATGGAAGATCCCGACGATCGCCGCGCCGCGTGCTTTGGCCTGCTCAATAAGCTCAACGACGGCCGCGCTGTTTTTACTGTCCAGCGACGCGGTGGGTTCATCGAGCAGTAAAATGGGGTAGTCAACGATAAAGCCCCGGGCGATGTTGACGCGCTGTTGCTCACCGCCGGAAAAGGTCGACGGAGCCAGATGCCACAGACGTTCCGGCACGTTCAGGCGGGTGAGTAAGTGCGCCGCTTTCGCCGCACAGGCGTCGCGCGGGACGCCCAGATCCAGCAGCGGCTGCATCACCACATCCAGCGTCGAGACTCGCGGGATCACCCGTAAAAACTGACTGACCCAGCCGAGCGTCTGGCGACGGACTTCAAGCACTTTACGTGCGGGGGCCTGCACCAGATCGACCCATTCATTGCCATGACGAAGATGGATATGGCCCTCGTCCGGCAGATAGTTAGCGTACAGGGAGCGCAGCAGCGTCGATTTGCCGCTGCCGGAATGGCCGTGCAACACGACACACTCCCCCCTGTTCACCTCCAGAGAGGCGTTCTGTAACACCGGCAAGCGCACGCCGTTTTGCTGGTGGAGCACGAAGGTCTTACTGACATTTTCTACGCGGATCATGGGGGCCTCTTAATTCTGCAATACCGATGACACCAGCAGCTGGGTGTAGGGGTGGTGAGGGTCGTCCAGCACGCGGTCGGTTAAACCACTTTCCACCACCTGACCCTGCTTCATCACCAGCAAACGATCGGCCAGCAGGCGGGCGACGCCCAAATCATGGGTCACAATGACCACGGCCAGATCCAGTTCCACCACCAGGCCACGCAGCAGGTCGAGCAGGCGCGCCTGCACCGAGACGTCCAGCCCTCCGGTAGGTTCATCCATAAACACCAGCTTCGGGTGGGTGACGAGGTTGCGGGCGATTTGCAGACGCTGCTGCATGCCGCCCGAGAACGTGGTGGGCAGGTCGTCGATGCGCGAAGCCGGTATCTCTACCTCTTCCAGCCAGCGCTGGGCGGTGGCGCGGATCGTGCCGTAATGACGCGCCCCGGTCGCCATTAACCGCTCGCCAATATTGCCGCCGGCCGAAACCTGACGACGCAGGCCGTCCAGCGGATGTTGATGTACCACGCCCCATTCGGTGCGCAGCAGCCGGCGGCGCTCGGCCTCGGTCATGCCGTACAGCGAGCGATCGTTATAGCGAATCTCACCGTTTTGTGGCGTCAGCCGCGCTGAGATGGATTTCAGCAGCGTGGTTTTGCCCGAGCCAGATTCGCCGACAATGCCAAGAACTTCGCCGGGCCAGAGATCAAACGACACGTCGCAGAAACCTTTGCCGGGGGCATATAAATGGGTCAGTTGATTGACCGAAAGCAGCGGTTTCATCGATCGTTTGCCTCACTCTGTTGGCGGCAATAGTCGGTGTCGGAGCAGACAAACATTCGTTTGCCCGTATCATCCAGCACCACTTCATCAAGGTAGCTGTGCGTTGAGCCGCAGATGGCGCACGGTTCGTTCCACGCCTGCACCGTAAACGGATGGTCGTCGAAGTCGAGACTCTCCACGCGGGTATAGGGCGGTACGGCGTAGATGCGTTTTTCACGTCCGGCGCCGAAAAGCTGCAGCGCGGGCATCCTGTCCATCTTCGGGTTATCGAATTTTGGGATGGGCGACGGGTCCATGACGTAGCGTCCGTTTACTCTGACCGGATAGGCGTACGTCGTGGCGATATGGCCGAAGCGGGCGATGTCTTCGTACAGTTTCACCTGCATCACGCCATACTCTTCCAGCGCGTGCATGGTACGGGTCTCGGTTTCCCGGGGCTCAATAAAGCGCAGGGGTTCAGGGATAGGTACCTGGAAAATCAGGATCTGATCCTCGGTCAGCGGCGTTTCAGGGATGCGGTGACGGGTCTGGATAAGGGTTGCATCCTCCGTGCGTTCGGTGGTGTTTACGCCGGTCACGCGCTGAAAGAACTGGCGAATCGACACGGCGTTGGTCGTATCGTCGGCGCCCTGGTCGATGACCTTCAGCACGTCCGACTCGCCGATGACGCTGGCGGTCAGCTGGATGCCGCCCGTCCCCCAGCCGTAGGGCATGGGCATTTCACGTCCGCCAAACGGAACCTGATAGCCCGGGATGGCGACGGCTTTTAAAATGGCGCGGCGGATCATGCGTTTGGTTTGCTCATCCAGATAAGCAAAGTTATAGCCGCTGAGGTTAGCCATTTTTACGCTCCTGTTGCAGGCGTTTTAACAGTTCCAGTTCGGCCTGGAAATCCACGTAGTGAGGCAGCTTCAGGTGCGAGACAAAGCCTGCGGCTTCAACGTTATCCGCATGCGCCAGCACGAACTCCTCGTCCTGCGCCGGGCCTGTGGGCGTTTCATCGTAATCAGGCGCCTGCAGCGCACGGTCTACCAGCGCCATCGCCATCGCTTTTCGTTCGCTCATGCCAAACACCAGCCCGTAGCCGCGGGTAAAGTGCGGGGCCTCGGTTTCCGGGGCGACAAACCCGTTCACCATTTCGCATTCGGTCAGCAGCAGTTCGCCGATGTTCACTGCAAATCCCAGCTCTTCGGGCGTGATTTCAATCTCTACCCAGCCGCTGCGGATTTCAGCCGCAAACGGGTGATTGCGCCCATAGCCGCGCTGCGTGGAGTAAGCCATTGCCAGCAGATAGCCTTCGTCGCCCCGCATAAGCTGTTGCAGTCGCGATGAGCGCGAGCAGGGATAGACCGGCGGCGTGCGGGTCACGTCATCGGGCGCCGCGCCGTTGTCTTCTTCAGCTTTTGCCAGCCCCTGAGCTGCCAGCAGGTTGAAGACGTACGGAGCCGGCTCCTGCGGGCTTTCCGTGGTGCGCAGTACAGGTGTTTCGCCGTTCGCCAGCAGGGTGAAATCCAGCAGACGGTGGGTATAGTCATAGGTGGGGCCAAGCAGCTGACCGCCGGGAATGTCTTTATAGACCGCGGAGATTCGGCGTTCTAAACACATCCTGGCGGTGTTGACTGGCTCGCTGACCGCCAGTTTTGCCAGCGTGGTGCGGTAGGCGCGAAGCAGGAAAATGGCTTCCACGTTATCGCCGCTGGCCTGTTTTAACGCCAGGGCGGCCAGTTCCCGGTCAGCGATACCGCCTTCGGTCATGACGCGGTCAACGGCAAGGTTAAGCTGTTGCTCTATCTGTTCGACGCTCAGTTCGGGAAGCTGGCTCTCGCCACGACGTCGAGCTTCCTGCAGGGCATGGGCAGCGGCGATCGCCTTTTCACCCCCTTTGACGGCAACGTACATCAGCACACCTCGACATGCGTGGTCCGTGGGATGGCCAGCAGACGCTCGCCGCAGGTGAGGATCAGGTCTATCCCCAGCGGGAACGGGTGAGGGCGCTCGGTCAGCTCATGAATGATGCACTCCGGCAGCTGCGGCGCCACCATGCGTTCCTCGGCAATACCCGCGCCTGTCAGGCGCAGCATGCGTCCGCCGCTCAGGCTGGCAACCTGCAAAATCAGCGTGGCGCTGGTCTCCGGGGCCACGACGCTGCCTTCGGAAAGGGCATTCAGCTGTTCGTGGCTGATGTGTTCATCGGCGACAGCGAACAGGGCGAGCTGGGGCTGATCGACCCTCGGTGCGCTGGTGTGAAAACGGAGGTTCTGGCAGGCGATATCGTTGGCCAGCGGGGCGGAGAGCCAGACCGGCGTATCGTTATCCGCCAGCGTCAGCAGAACGCTGGTGGTGGCGAGGTTTAAAGGCTGCCAGCCGTGGCTGAGCTGATGCAACGAAACGATCACACCCGGTTCGCTCATCGCTTTCAACAGGCGACGAAAACTCTGTTGGGCATCCTGAACGGCCAGGGTAAAAGCGGGTTTAAGCGTCATGCATTGTCTCCGCGAACGAGCGTAAAGAAGTCAACCCGGCTGGTGTTTACTTCAGCCTGACGAGCAGCGAGGCGTGCATCGCGATCGGCATCCAGCGGGGCAATAACGGTTTCCATTAAGGTCTGAAACCAGGGGTGTTCTTGCAGCAGGGCATCGATCACAGCACAGCGTTCTGCGTGCGGTTTATCGCGCCCAAGGACATAGCTGTATCCCAGCGTGCCGCTGGTCAGGCGGACCACTGCGCGGGTCAGGGTGGCGTCCCCGGCGAAGAAGCGTTGCCCGGTGCCGCCCATCCTGGCCTGTATCTGCACCAGGCCCGTTTCCGGCGCGCGGATACATTCGTACTCAGGCGTCAGGCTCAGGGACTGCATGTGGCTCTGCAGTGCGGCAGGCTGGCTATGGGCAAGCACGGCCATCCAGCGCTGGCGGGTGGAGGTGTCGAAGTGCATTCAATGCTCCATAGTGAATTCGATCATGTCGGCGCGGGTCAGGCTGACGGAGTACTCCGTTGCGTTCACCTCGTCGTCACGGTGGTTGAGGGTGCGCACGCAGAGCAGGGGCGCCATATTCGGGATCTCCAGCACCTTGCTCTCTTTGGCCTGGGCGCGGCGGGCGCTGATGCGCGTCTGGGTGCGTTTCAGTGCGATGCCGGTGGCATCAAACAGAAAGTCATGCAGCGAACCGCTGGAGAAATGTTGCAGTACCGGCCAGAGGGTCAGATCGGCAAAGTAGTGGTCTATCTGACAGACCGCCACGCCATTCACCCGGCGTAAGGTGCGTAGATGCACCACGTTATCGCCCTCCGTAATGCCCAGCGCGTCGGCGATGTGGCCGGAAGCGGGTCGCAATACGGACAATAATTTTTCGCTGGTGGGATGGCTGCCCTGATCGAGCAGGTTCTGGCTGAACCGTGCCTGGGCGTTGAGCGGATAATCAAACGGGCGCATCAGCACCAGCACGCCCACGCCCTGACGGCGCTGAACCCAGCCGCGTTCAACCAGCTGGTCGATGGCGCGGCGCAGGGTATGACGGTTGACTTCGTAACGATCGGCAAGCTGTTGCTCGGCGGGCAGATAGTCTCCGCAACGGTAGTGGGCGCGCAGCTCGACTTCGAGTTTTGCGGCGATCTCTTGCCAGCGGGTAGGGTAACTGGTCGGATGTCTGGATAAGTGCATAGAAATCAATGCCTCGCTTCTCAGATGAAATGCTTACGCAAACGTTGAGAGAGAAAATCCAGCAGGCTAACGGTGATGATGATTAACACCATCAGGGCGCAGGTTTGCTGGAACTGGAATCCGCGAATCGCTTCCCACAGGGTGACGCCGATGCCTCCCGCGCCGACCATGCCGACTACCGTCGCTGAGCGGACGTTAGATTCAAAGCGGTAGAGGGAGTAGGAGATCAGCAGCGGCATCACCTGCGGCAGTACGCCGTAGAGAATTTCTTCGATTTTGTTCGCCCCGGTTGCGCGGATCCCTTCTACCGGGCCGGGTTCGATCGCTTCGACCGCTTCGGAGAGCAGTTTAGAGAGCACGCCGGTGGTGTGAATGAACAGCGCCATCACGCCGGCAAAAGGCCCAAGCCCGACGGCGACCACGAAGAGCATCGCGAACACCATCTCGTTGATGGCGCGGCAGGCATCCATCAGACGACGAACCGGCTGGTAAACCCACCAGGGTACAATGTTTTCCGCGCTCATCAGGCCAAACGGGATGGAGAGAATGACGGCCAGAGCGGTGCCCCAGACGGCGATTTGCATGGTCACCGCCATCTCACTGAGATAGTCCTGCCACTGGCTAAAATCCGGCGGGAAGAAATCAGCGGCAAACGTGGCCATATTGCCGGCATCTTTCACCAGCATGAGCGGGTCCATTTCCGCCCCTTTCCAGGAGATAACCAGCACCGCCAGCAAAATGGCCCAGCTGATGAGCGAGAACCAGCTGCGCTTAGGCGGTGGGAGTGTGATGGTTTGCATGGTGACTCCTTTGGGTTTAGTCCCCTCTCCCTTGAGGGAGAGGGTTAGGGTGAGGGGGAAATGTGCGCGCTGATGCCCTCACCCCGGCCCTCACCCACAGGGAGAGGGAGGAAAAGATTTACTGCACCGCTTTATTCACGCTGGACATGGCGCTGAGGGCGGCCGTCAGGCGGTCGAGATCGTCAAGCTGTGCCTGAATCTCTGACGCTTTAGTGGTCTTCTCTTCCGCTTTCATGCCCTTGTTATCCTTCACGCCCTGCATCTGCTTGAACAGCGCCAGCTGGCGAATCGGCACCAGCTGCAGATCGCTGGAAGCACGGAACGGCGCCCAGCCCAGACGCTCCAGCACGGCTTTCTCTTCAGGCGTTTTGCCGTATTGCATAAAGAAGTCGTACACCTTGTCCTTGGTGCTTTCTGAGAGGTTTTTACGCCATACGATAGGGTCGCCAGGAATCAGAGGAGATTTCCAGATCACCTTCAGCTCTTTCAGTTTGTCCGGCGCGGAGGTCTTCAGCTTGTCGAGGTTTTCGGTGTTATTGGTCGCCACGTCGATCTGCTTGTTGGCCACGGCCAGGGCGTTGGTTTCATGGCCCGCATTCACGGTGCGTTTGAATTCGCTGGGGGTGACGTTATTTTTGGCAAAGACGTAATAGCCCGGCACCAGGTAGCCCGACGTCGAGTTCGGATCGCCGTTACCGAACGTCAGGTCTTTGCGTTTGGCGAGCATGTCATTGAGGTTATTGATGGGGCTGTCTTTGTTGACGATCAGCACGCTCCAGTAGCCTGGCGAACCGTCAGCCGCCACGGTCTGTGCAAAGACCTGACCGTTGGCGCGATCCACCGCTTCCATCGCGGAAAGGTTGCCGTACCAGGCGATATCGACTTTGTTAAAGCGCATCCCCTGAATGATGCCCGCGTAGTCCGGGGCGAAGAAGGCGTTGACCTTGACGCCCAGCTTCGTTTCCATATCTTTCAGGAAGGGTTCCCACTGGGGTTTTAAATTCTGCTGTGATTCCGTCGAAATAATGCCAAAGTTCAGCGCTTTTTCCTGCTCCTGCGCAACGGCAGGGCTTAACAGGGTGCTGATGCTAAACAGGCTGGTAAAGGCCAGCGCGGCAACCGTCTTATAGCTCATCAAGATTCCTCGTTATCGGGTCGTTAAGCAGCCTGCGCGTTCTCATTGACGCGATTAATGCTGCGGTAGAGATGATCAAAGCGTTCGTTATCAAAGGCCTGGCTTGCACCGTCATAAAACACATGGCCCTGACGCAGCGCGACGATGCGCTCGCAGTAGCGCAGGGCGTAATCGACCTGATGCAACGTCACCACGACGGTGATGCCGTCGTTTTGGTTAATGTCGCGCAGGGTTTCCATGACGATGCGGGCCGATTCCGGGTCCAGGGAGGCAATCGGTTCATCGGCGAGAATGACGCTGGCTTTTTGCATCAGCGCCCGGGCAATCGCCACGCGCTGCTGCTGCCCACCGGAGAGGGTTGAAACGCGTTGATGGGCGAAATGGGCCATGCCGACGCGGGTGAGCGCCTGCAACGCCTGCTGTTTCTGAGCGGGAGTGAACCAGCGCAAACAGGTGCGCCAGAACGGGGTGCTGCCGAGCGCGCCAATCAGCACGTTGTCGAGCACGGTTAAACGGTTCACCAGATTAAACTGCTGGAAGATGCAGCCCGTTCGGGTACGGCTTTTACGGATATCACGCGCCAGTCGGCCCGCCCGCTGCACGGTATTGCCTAATAGCTCTATATGGCTTTCGGGCGTTTTATCGCTGGTGATTAAGCCGCTGAGGTGGCGAAGAAGGGTCGATTTTCCGGAGCCGGAAGGCCCGAGCAGGGCCACCATGTCGCCCTGCCCGACGGTCAGATCAACGGCATGCAGAGCCTTGTTGTGCTGGAAGGTCTTGCTCAGTTTCTCGACGCGGATGACAGTTTGCATGTTCAGGCCTCACGATAAATGTGGCCTCATGCTGGCGAATTAATGTGACATTTGAGTTAAGTATTGGTTGCGGGAGTTTGAAGAGTTAAGGCGAAAGGGATGACAGGCGGAGGCAGACTGCCCACCGCCAGACGGTTACGGCTGTTTCACCACGTTAATCATCCATGGCACGCCGTATTTATCGGTGACTTTACCAAAACCATGCGCCCAAAAGGTTTCCTGCCAGGCCATCTCGACAGTCCCTTCTGCCGCGAGATTATCGAACCAGCCTTTGCCTTCCTGCACGTCCTGGGTATCCAGCACCAGTGTGAATCCGGCGTAATGTGCCGAACTGCCCGGCGGCTGCCCGTCGCTCATCATGATATCGCTGCCCGCAATGCGGACATTGGAATGGGCGATCGCGGAGTCGGGAAACTGCATACCGGAAGGACAGCCTTCTTCGCTGTGATCGTCTTTGGGCATTTCGCCGAAGGTGATTTTATACAGACGTTCTGCGCCAAGAGCCTGCTGATAAAAGGCGCTGGCCTCTTCACTGTTTCCGGCAAATGAGATGTAAGGACTTAACGGCATAATCATTACCTCAGGTAAGAGAAGCTCGATAAGTTTAGTTCGGGTTTGTGATTATCACAGGAGGAAACAAACGGAGCGCCACGCGGCGTTTAAGCCGGATACGCTTCGCTTATCCGGCTTAACACCCTAAAAACTTAGTTCTTTTTAACGAACTCAGATTTCAGTTTCATTGGGCCGAATCCGTCAATTTTACAATCGATGTTGTGATCGCCCTCTACCAGACGAATGTTTTTCACTTTCGTGCCGATTTTCAGCATGGAAGAGCTGCCTTTCACCTTCAGATCCTTCACAACGGTGACGCTGTCGCCATCGGCCAGAAGATTGCCGTTCGCATCTTTGACAATGAGCGCATCGCTGTCCTGTGAGGGCTCTGCATCGTTCCATTCATGGGCGCATTCGGGGCAGATGAACATCCCGTTATCTTCATAGGTATATTCGGAATGACATTTCGGGCAGTGGGGAAGAGACATATCGGTATCCTCAAAAAGTGTGTAGCACGCTGGAAAGCGCCAGCGAAAAGACGGCTGTTAGCCGGAAAAGAGGCCGAGTATAGCGTAAAACCCACACAGATGTCGTTGATATCCTTTTTAAGCGCAGGTAAAAAAAGTGATGGCGGTGACAATTCCTGTCAGTCATTTAAGCGATGCTAGCATTCTGTACCGGCCATTAACTCTGCCAGAAGAATATATTGAATATTTTATTGTGCAAATTGCCAGGTACCGCTGTTTCGGATAAGGTTAGGTAAGTCGTTTTTATTTCTCTGCGGATACCTGCACTGCCATCCCTGCAATGGCAATCGGGAATTACCTCTCATTTCGGGTGGGTAAATAATGATGATATATCCTGAATTTTCTTAAAATTGTTCTACGCTTTTTATCTTTCGGCTTTTTAGTCGACGGACGGATGTGGGCGCTCTACGCGGCAACTGGAATCAATTATGGAATATCATCAATCACTTATATTCGTTGGGTATATTTTCCACGCTTAATCATAAAAGCCGAAATTTCATTATTAAAACTATCAGGCTAAATAAAAGTAATAAATTTGCGTTAAGGAAAGGCTTTAATCATGCATACACAGACAATATTTGAATTGAGCCAGGAAGCCGAACGGTTGCTGCAACTTGCTTTGCAAAATCTTGATGCCCTTAAATCAATGCCCATTGCGATGCTGGACAGCACCACCGCCGCCATGACGGGAGAGAGTAACAATGTACTTCCTCTGCATTTCAGCACGCGTGGCGTTGAAACCCAGCATTCTATGTTGAATAACGAATTACGTAAGATCACGCGCCTGGAAATGGTTCTGGCGATTGTTGGCACCATGAAGGCCGGTAAATCGACCACCATAAACGCCATTGTAGGAACGGAGGTTTTACCCAACCGCAACCGTCCTATGACCGCGTTACCCACGTTAATCCGTCATACGCCGGGTCAGAAAGAACCGGTGCTGCACTTTGCGCATGTTGCGCCCATCGATACCCTGATGAAACAGTTGCAGGAAAAGTTAAGTAACCACGATCGGGGCAAGCTGACGCAACGCCTCGAAGTGGATAAGGACATGAATGTCCTGCTGGGGCGCATTGAGCAGGGCGACGCGTTTGAAAAACACTATCTTGGCGCCCAGCCGATTTTTCAGTGTCTGAAAAACCTGAACGATCTGGTCCGTCTGTCCCAGGCGCTGGGCGTGGCGTTTCCGTTTACCGATTATGCAGCCATTGAACATATCCCGGTGATTGAAGTGGAGTTTGTTCATCTGGCGGGACTGGATGCGCATCTGGGGCAACTCACCCTGCTGGACACGCCCGGGCCGAACGAAGCCGGTCAGCCGCACTTACAAAAAATGCTCAGCGAGCAGCTGGCGCGTTCATCGGCGGTATTAGCGGTGATGGATTATACGCAGCTTAAGTCGATTTCCGATGAAGAGGTGCGTCAGGCAATCTCCGCGGTGGGGAAATCGGTGCCGCTCTATGCGCTGGTCAATAAGTTCGATCAAAAGGATCGTAACAGCGACGACGAAGAGCAGGTAAAGGCGATGATTTCCGGCACGCTGATGAAGGGAAATATTTCGCCGGGGCAGATTTATCCTGTCTCGTCGATGTGGGCGTATCTGGCTAACCGGGCGCGTTATGAGATCGCGCAACACGGTAAGCTGCCGGAGCCTCAGGCGCAGCGCTGGGTGCAGGATTTTGCCGAAGCGGCGCTGGGACGGCGCTGGCGTACCGCGGATTTGGCTGACGTTGAGCATATTCGCCATGCGGCGGATTTATTGTGGGAAGATTCGTTATTCGAACAACCGATTCGAAAACTGATCTATGCGGCGTACGCTAATGCCTCGCTTTACGCATTACGTTCTGCCTCCCATAAGCTGCTGAATTATGCCCAAAGTGCCCGCGAATATCTTGATTTCCGCTATCAGGGGCTGACGGTCGCCTTCGATGAGCTGGAGCGCAATATTGTTCGTTTGGAAGAAGATATGGCGCTTTTGCAATCAAGCCAGAGCGTGGTTAGCGACGAAGTGAGTCATGAAGTCGAGCAGGCGCTGGATGCCTCCGGTGCTTTTATTACGCATCAGCAAAACCTGATTCAGCAGGCGATCAGCGGCGTCTTCAGTCACGATAATATCCGCGATCTGGCGGGATTAAGCCGTACGGGTCCGCATCAGCATGCCGGAGAGGAAAACGGAAAACTGGTGCTGGAAGATGAAGGTCAGGCGCAAATTGTCCTCAGCAAAATTAGCTCCTCCTGTGAGCTGATCATGCTCGACGCGCAGGGCAAAATCAGCCGTGAACTGGCGGTCCGATTTGATCAACTGGAGTCCACTCTCGCGCGCTCGCTGAATGACGCAATGCGCCCTATTGAGACGCGTATTAAAGAAGAGCTAAGCCATGCGGGCTTTCGTGCCCGTATCAGTTTCCCGGCGTTTCAGGCAAGCCAGCTTAACTTTAATACGCGTGTTTTGTTCAACGATGCGATTGCCCAGGAAAATCGTCCGGCTGGCGATGTCCCGGGAAACAGCAGCGTGCGGGAAACCGTCTCTCGCTGGCTCAATAACCCCGGCTGGGGCTGGGAGGATTATGTGATGACGCGCACCCGATACGTGATTGACGTGGCTCAGCTGCATGCACGCTTCAAACAGCATATTGATCATTTTTGTGAACAAATTCGTAAAGCTTTGTCGGCACAGGTCGATGTCTCTGTTACGGCGGGCATGGCAACGTTTTTTGCTGAATTCTCATTATGCCTGACCGGGTTACAGGAAAGCTTGCGTGATAGCCTCGCCGTGCGGCAGCAAAATGAGCAGTCCACACGGGCGCTCAGTCAACTTTTGCAGCAGAGTATTACGACTGCGACGTGGATTCAGGAAGACACCCGACTATTACGCGATGATATTCAAACCCTATTCGCAGCCGAGCAACCATGACAACACAAATACTGGACGGTCCCGGGCGGACGCTGGAGTGTATTCATCCCAAATTTATGGTCGATTTGGTGCTGGGGGCGGACGCGACGCGTCAGCCCTCTGTGGTGCCTCAACAGCAGCAATTTCGTGAGCGTTTAACCCAGGAAATCGTCACCCAGACGAAGCTTCGACCCTGGGCAATGGCGGGAATGTTCAGCGAAAATGCTGCCCTGCGGCTAGGTCTTGCCGAAAAGCTGGCCGGGATGTTTGACCCCGGGCATCTCGCCCTGACCCGTATGACCGACAAACTCACGTCATTGCGCCAGCAGGCTAACCCGCGTGGACAACACTCCCCTGGCCTGATGCAGCAATATGACGATCTCGCTTCTCATTTTTCCAAGCGTGCGGCTTATAAAGAAAAAGCGTTATCCCAGCGGGGCTTAATGGTGCAGGCGGGTGAACACAGCGAGCAAATTTTCACCCGCTGGCGAGCCGGTCATTATGATGGATGGTCGCTGGCCGGGCGGTGCTGTATTGCCCTGGAAGAGTTACGCTGGGGCGCCTTTGGCGATGCGTGTCGTCTGGCGAATCGCGATGTCTCTGCCATGTTAAAAGATAATCTGCGTAGCATGGCGGCGAACTATCTTGCGCAAGGCATTCACGCGTCCCCGACGACGCGTCACTTTTATCATCAGTGGCTGACGACGCCGGTGACGCCCGGGTTAATGAATCATAAAGATATGCTTGGCTGGCTGGGGGACTGGTGTCATGCCGAGCGTCATCCGGTGTGCTGGTCCGTCACCCAGAGCTGGCAGCCGGTCGCGCTGGGCATGCCAAGATTATGCTCCGCTAAGCGGCTTGCGGACGCCATGGTGAACGAGATGTTTGGCGAGTGATAAAAAACCCCTCTGATGAGGGGTTTTTAGTCTCTTTAGTGATGCAGCGATTCCACCACTTGTTGCTCCGGCTCGGCCTGAGAGAGTTTGCCATAGCGTTTTGAATACAGCGCCGTAATGATGGGCACGACAATGGCGGTCACGATGACCGCAGCCGCAACCAGCGCCGTCGCGGAGGCGGCAACCGGTTCAAACGCCGGGTTAATCTGCGCAATGATCACCGGGTTTGCAACGGCGGCGCCTGCGGCGGAAGAGGCCGCAACGCCTGCGGTTCCGTTGCCCCCGCCAATGACGCGGTCGGCGATAATCAGCGGGATACCGGTGATGACGATAACGGCAAGACCGAGCACAATCCCCAGCAGGCCGGTGTCCATAATAACGCCAAGGTTAATGGTGTTCCCCAATGCGAAGCCAAAGAAGGGGATCAGAACCGGTGTCGCTTTGCTAAAGAAATCACGCAGGTCGGTATCAAGGTTACCCAGCGCAAAACCAATCAGGAACGGCAGCACCGCGCCCACAAAATGGTGTAATTCAAATGAGGCCAGACCGGCCGATCCCAGAATCAACATGGTCATCAACGGACCGGACTCCAGAGACATCAGTACAAATGCGCCGGACTCTTCTTTTGTCCCGTACTGATTCATCAGGCTCGCGTACAACCCCCCGTTGGTCATGTCCATCGCGGATACAATCGCGAGGACCGACAGGCCAGCGAAGAAGCCGGTCTGGATGCCATTTTCCGGGATAAACATGGCGCACACCATCGCCGCGACCCACGCTACGGCTATTTTGGTAATAACCAGCGTGCCTGACTTACGTAAAACCGTGCCGGTTGCACGCAGGTTAATGGATGCACCAATACAAAAGAACCAGACAGCAAGAATGGGCACCGTGCCGGTGATCATGCCTTTTGTGAAGCCGCCAAAATAAGCCCCGGTATTTGGGGCGAGCGTATTTAATATAGCGCCCAGCACCAGCGGAACCAGCATCATCCCGCCAGGGATACGTTCGATCGTGGCTTTAATCTTCATGAAAAATCCTCGCGCCTTATCGCACGGCTTGGGCGGATAAGGTGGATAAAAATAAGCATTAAATTCAACGGATTGCACTGTCCTGGTGTAGTGGAATCCGCCTATCCATACAAAAACAGCAAAAGTTTTATCTTAATAACGGCCATTGAAGCCGCCCTGCAGGGGCGCGTTCGGACTTATCATGCGATCAATGGAATGATGATTCAATGAAAATAAAACAATGTTTTAGTTATCTCCGTCACATATTTTTCATCGTCCTTGTTTAGCCCAGGTGATAAATAAATGGGCTGTAAATCGAATGTAAAAAAAGGTAAGTGAGAATTAACTAACGTAGAAAACAATAACGAGGGGGATAATTAAAGGGACCTTGCAGCGGGGCGATAAAATCTTTGTCCTTTTTACATTTCCTGACGGCACCTGACGAACCGCGAAAATATTTGTGAAGTTGATCACTAAATTAAACGCTGGTAGGGTAAGGAAGTCATTAACTGCCCAACAGGCGTCAACAGGTTCGGTTGTATCGACGATAAACGTCAATGTAAGTAAACCTGCTACGCTTGAATAAGAAGATTCGCATGAGGCGAATTTGAGGTTCACAGATGTTATTTCGTTTGTGGGAAGGACAGGGCGGAGTCTACGAGGAAAGTTATGCTTAAAAGGAAAAAAGTAAAACCCATCACGCTGCGCGATGTGACCATCATCGATGATGCCAAATTGCGTAAGGCGATCACCGCAGCCTCGCTGGGTAATGCGATGGAGTGGTTTGATTTTGGTGTATATGGGTTTGTTGCCTACGCGCTAGGTAAAGTGTTCTTCCCCGGTGCCGATCCCAGCCTGCAGATGATTGCGGCGCTCGGTACTTTCTCTGTTCCCTTCCTGATTCGCCCATTGGGTGGTCTCTTCTTCGGCATGCTGGGCGACAAATATGGTCGTCAGAAGATCCTCGCCATCACGATTGTGATTATGTCGATAAGTACCTTCTGTATCGGCTTAATTCCGTCGTATGCCTCTATAGGTATCTGGGCACCGATTCTGCTGCTGCTGTGTAAGATGGCGCAGGGTTTCTCCGTGGGTGGGGAATACACCGGCGCCTCCATCTTTGTCGCTGAGTACTCCCCTGACCGTAAACGCGGGTTTATGGGAAGCTGGCTGGACTTCGGCTCCATTGCCGGGTTCGTGCTTGGCGCGGGCGTGGTGGTGCTGATTTCAACCGTCGTGGGTGAGGCCAACTTCCTGGAATGGGGCTGGCGTATTCCGTTCTTTATGGCATTACCGCTGGGCATTATTGGGCTGTATCTGCGTCATGCGCTGGAAGAGACCCCGGCGTTCCAGCAACACGTTGAAAAACTGGAGCAGGGCGATCGCGAAGGTCTGCAGGATGGCCCGAAAGTCTCCTTTAAAGAGATTGCCACCAAGCACTGGCGCAGTCTGTTGACCTGTATCGGCCTGGTGATTTCCACCAACGTTACGTACTACATGCTGCTGACGTACATGCCGAGCTACCTGTCACATAACCTGCACTACTCCGAAGACCACGGTGTGCTGATTATTATCGCCATCATGGTGGGTATGCTGTTTGTCCAGCCGATTATGGGCTTGCTGAGTGACCGCTTCGGTCGTCGTCCATTTATTATTCTGGGCAGCGTTGCGCTGTTCCTGCTGGCCATCCCGGCCTTTATCCTGATTAACAGTAACGTGCTGGGGCTGATCTTCGCAGGCTTGCTGTTGCTGGCGGTGATCCTCAACTGCTTTATTGGCGTTATGGCGTCTACGTTACCGGCGATGTTCCCGACGCATATCCGTTACAGTGCGCTGGCTGCGGCATTCAACATCTCCGTGCTGGTTGCGGGTTTGACCCCGACCATCGCCGCGTCACTGGTTGAAAGCACGCAGAACCTGATGATGCCTGCCTATTATCTGATGGTGGTGGCGGCTATCGGCCTGTTGACCGGCCTGACGATGAAGGAGACGGCGAATCGTCCGCTGAAAGGCGCGACCCCGGCGGCGTCCGATCTTCAGGAAGCAAAAGAGATTCTTCGTGAACACTACGACAATGTTGAACAGAAAATTGAAGACATTGACGTAGAGATCGAAGAGCTGCAGAAGAAGCGTTCTCGTCTGGTGGATCAGCATCCACGGATTAACGAGTAACGCCGACGTTTTAAGACAAAAAACCCAGCTTCGGCTGGGTTTTTTTATGCATAGCGGATCGCCTGGTCACTGGCTGTTCCCCGGTCAGCGGGGGCGATTAGCAGCCTGCGGCGATATAGTCGCCGTTAGCACTGATGGGGATCACCGTCAGAAACAACACGGTCGCAAACAGGATGAGCAGGAGGCCGCCAACAATCTTTGATGCCGGCACCACCCAGCGCAGCCGTGAATCGCCGCCAAAAAGGGCTACGGTGCGCTCACGGGCGTAACGTACGGCCAGCGATAACCCCATGATTGAGAGTGCGGTTCCCAGCGCCATAGTCATTACGGCGGCAATGCCCCACGTCACGATGCCGAGCGCATTGGCAAACATTAAAATCATGATTGCGCCGCTACACGGACGCGCCCCTATTGCCAGAATCACGCCCAGACGGGTTTTCCAGTCTCCCTGCGTCAGGGAGGCCCCCACACCGTGATGCCCGCAGCCGCACTGTTCATCGTGTTGATGAAGAGGCCTGAGCGAGCTAATGGCCATTCTGCGTGGACGCAGCGTTTTTAACGCCTGCCAGATGATAAACACCCCAAACGCGCCAATCATGACGGCGCTCACCTTTTCCACATACCAGCGGCTGGCACTCAGATCGCCTGAGGCGAGGTTAAAGCCGATCGCCAGAATAAAGACAAACAGGATCGCGCTGACGCCCTGCATCAGGCTGCCGAGAAACGGCACAACCCGCGCGGCAAGCTGGCTCTCTTTACTGGTGCTGAGATAGGTTGTCACGATGAACTTTCCATGTCCCGGCCCGATAGCGTGCAGCACGCCGTAAAAGAACGCGCCCGCCAGAAGCCAGATGCCGCCAGAGTATTGATGGTTGTTGAGTTGCAGGAGATACATCACCAGATAGCGATGCAGGGTAATTTGCGTGGCGAGGCACCACTGAATAAAAGCGCCCCAGTGGCTTTGCAGCGTGATACCTGCAAGCACCACAGCGATCAGACCGGCGGCAGGTAAGTGCCAGTGACGGGTGAGTCGTTCAGTTGTCATGGGATGCCCTGTCGAGAGGAGATGGCGAAGAGTATAACTGATTTCTATTTTCGCTCACGCGGCGCAGTACACTCATCCCCTGATATTCCCTCGCCACGTTTACCCTTTTGCCAGGCGAGACGACGGCGGAACATTTTGTTTAGCGCCCGGCTTAAGGTATTCAACCAGCCGGTAGGACGGGGGTCGGCGAGCATGCTCAGGGCACGGGCATAATCCAGTACCAGCCCGGGCGTCCAGGCCATCGTTTCTGCTCGTTTACGTATTTGCAGGGCGACCCATAACTCGGGGGTAGACATCAGTTTCCCCATGGCTTGCCAGAATCCACGAGCTTGCCAGAGCCTGCCGACCGAGCCTTCCAGTGCCGCTTCGAGCGCTCGCGCCACGCTGCTGGAGCAGTTTCGATGCGTCAGATTATAGTCAGTATTCAACCGGTAGGTTTCCCAGAAGGCCTTTAGCCGTGTTTCGCTGTAGTTACGAATGCGTACCTGGCGCGTTGACGGGCACCATTTTGTCGATTCGGTGGCGTAGTCCGGCTGAAATTCACCAGGGACGTTATTTTCGGGCGTCGCCCGCAGCAGGCGAGCAAAGGCGTCCGGGGAACGATCGATAAGCACGGCAGGGTAGAGGCTGATATAAATTCCGCCCGGCGATTCCAGTGCCGCATGGCCGGTTGAGATAATGCCGTTTTGATCGACCGCCGCGATATACCGGTTAATGACCGGGCGGGAAAGGGTTTCTCCCGGCGCGGAACCGACGGGCGTCCAGACATGAACGGTCAGGGCCTTTTCATCCGCCTGTGGCGGGCCGTCCCACTCCACGACCGCAGGGGGATGTGACTCCGCCTCCTCCATAAAGACCTCACCCTGCAGACCGGGATTCGCCGCAGCGCGTTTGACGCGATTCGCCAGAATAAACATATTCCATCCGGCAAAGGCCAGCCCCAGACCCAGGCAGTAGGGGACCGTACCGGCATAGTCGGAGGGCCACGGCTGGAAAAAGAAGATCGCCAGCGCTATTTCGACCACACCGCCGACCAGGGCGGGCCGCCACCGCTGGTAGCGAACCACGAGCGCCGAGGCGATTTGCAGCGAGCCATCCAGTAAAAACAGCAGACCGAAAATAATCGACAGGACAATATCCCCGTCGTGTTGACCGGCGAGTATCAGCACCGCCGCCAGGGCAAACGAAGCGCCTTTGACATAGCGCAGCACGCGCTGCCCGCCCATGCCGCTGTGGGCCACCATCAGCGTTGCCGCCCCTTCAAAAAGCAGCAGACAGGCAAAAGGTTCAAGAGGAAAGAAGAGCGAGCCGTCCAGCGCGTCGATGAAAATCACCGCGCCGGCAATTAAGGTGATCCAGCCAAAACGGCGCAACCCGCGCCAGTGTGAACGCAGAAAATCGATACCGAGCAATATAAAAATGAGTCGCATCATGTGAGGCGCTCCGCCAGAGTCCCTCAACATGTATAGCCTACGCAGCGACTCGCTGCCTCTCGTTACCGCGGGGCCTGCCAGTAAAGCGGCGATCCGAACGCCTCAACGTAATAATCAATTACTGCGCGCACATTCAGCGGCGGGTGCCGCGCATGGGGATAGAGCGCGGCAATGTTCTGCGGCTCCGTGCTGATGGCCGACTCCCACTCTGGCAGCAGCGCAATCAATTCGCCGCTTTTCAGTTTGTCACCCAGCAGCCAGTCAGGAAAAAGCACGATGCCCATTCCGCCCAGCGCGGCGATGAGTAACGTCTCTGCGTTGTTGGACGACATCAGCGGCGTGACGGGGTAGTGAACCCACTCCTCACCCGGCTGACGGAGCAGCCAGCGATTAGGGCCAGAAGATCCGCGGTAGACAAGACAGTGATGATGGGCAAGGTCATCCGGCCCTGTTGGCGCCCCCTGCTTTTCCACATAGTCAGGTGACGCGGCCAGGTGATAACGCTGCTGCCCGAAAACGCGGGCATGAAAAGAAGAGTCCGTCAGGACGCCGATACGGAAGATGACGTCCGCCGCTTCCCTGTGGGGATCAATATAATCGTCGGTGAGCGTGAGTTCGATATTGAGGCGGGGATAACGTCTGGACAGCCCCGACAGCCAGGGTGCGACGTGCCGCTGTCCGAAAAACACCGGGGCATTGAGCCGGATCAGGCCGGACGGTTCCTGCGAACGTTCATCCAGCGCCCGGCGCGCATCCTCAATATTGCCCGCAATTGCCCGGGCATAACCTATAAAAAGATGGCTGCTTTCCGTTGGGATGACGGCCCGCGTGTTGCGGTAGAAAAGCTGCTGGCCGAGCGCGTCTTCAAGCTGGTGGATGATACGTGACACCTGCGAAGCTGAAAGGCCTTCACGCCGCGCAACCACCGAGAAGTTTTGCGTTTCATAAACGTCGATAAAAATGAGCAGCGCGCGGATGCTGATATTTCCGGTGTTATACATTGATGCATATCCTGCACAGGTGTTTAGTTGATTATGGCATTTTTCTCATCGACGAACAGGCGTAGTGTTCTGCTTCTTCAAAAAGGAGACTGAACGCTATGCAATTGTTACTGGTTTTAATCGTTATCGCCGGGGGGATGGGACTGTCCGTAGAGGCAGGATTACTCGGGCCGCTTGGGAGCGAAGTGGGGGACCTGTGGGCCACTTTCAGTATTTTTGGCGTTGGCGCGGCGCTGACGTTTCTGCTTATGCTCTTTTTCAGCCCACGTAATAGCCCGTCTTTCTTTGCTCAGCCCGGCTGGCAACTGCTGGGCGGCGTGCTGGGGCCTGTCTACGTCATTATCCTGACCGTGGCGACACCCGCCATTGGGATTGCGATGACCATGATTGGCATCCTCGCAGGCCAGGTATTCAAAAGCCTTATCATCGATCATTTTGGCCTGTTCGGCACACCGCACAGAAAAATCGATAGTAAACGCATCATCGCGCTGTTTTTCATTATTGCCGCACTGATTCTGGTTGCGCAGGGCTAAGGTGACATTATGACCATTATTATGATTCTGCTCGCCGTTATCGGCGGGGCCATGCTGAGTATCCAGGCGGCCATTAATGGCCAGCTGGGGGGGAAAGTCGGCGTATTCAAAAGTGCGTTTCTGACCTTTTCCGTTGGCGCGCTGATCACGGCGTTGCTGATCTTCTTTTTTGAACCCAAACACGCGTTAACCCTCATGGACGTCCCGAAATGGCAGTTAGTGGGTGCGCTCTTTGGTGTGCCCTACATCGTGATCATGGTGCTGGCCGTTCAGCGCATCGGTACCGCGATTGCAACGGTTGCGGTGATTTTTGGTCAGCTCACCATGAGTATGCTGATCGATAATTTCGGCTGGCTGGGCAACGCGGCGATCCCGTTTTCAACGAGCCGAATCGCTGCCGTTATCTGCCTGGGCGTTGCGCTGTTCTTTATCTATTCCAGCAGCAAACCGAAAACCGCAGCGGCTAACAAGACGCGACTTCAGACCGGACAATAACGGGGATGACAGGGATGTCGAAAAGAGAAGAGTGGAGAAAAAAGTGGCGGGTATAGGTTTAAACGACTCGCGCCCTACCAGAACGCCAGAAAGCAAAAACCCAGCCATAGGCTGGGTTCTTTAAATAGTGGTGCCCGGACTCGGAATCGAACCAAGGACACGGGGATTTTCAATCCCCTGCTCTACCGACTGAGCTATCCGGGCAACGGGGCGCATTAAACCGTAATCCCGTGCAGTCGTCAACCCTATTTCGGGAAAAGCTGTTCAACTGCTTAAGATTGCGGCAATCTGTCGCTTCAGGCGACGAATATGCACAAATCTTCCAGACAAAGTGCGCGTGACGTGGCAATGCTGAAAGGAAGAGGAGGGCACTATGGCGAACGACTGGCTTGAACTGCGTCAGCATGCGGATACAGGCATTGAAACAATTAAGGCGCATTTCGAAGGGCATGCGTTCGATCCGCACTGGCATGACAGCTATCTGGTGGGGATTACGCTGTCGGGGACGCAGCAGTTCCACTGTCGTCGGCAGCGTTATCACAGCCGCCCGGGCGATGCCTTTCTGCTGGAACCCGGGGAAATACACGACGGAGATGCGCCGGTTGAAGGCGGTTTTACCTACCTGACCTTTTATCTTGACGATCGCTGGCTGACGGATACCCTGCAGGGGCTTTACGACGCCACGCCGGGAAGCTATTCCGTGCATTTTGCCCGGACGCTGACGCGTTCGCCGCAGCTGGTTCGTGCCATCGGCGATACGTTTTCGGCACTGCACAATGATGAGATGAAAATAGTGCAGCAGAGTACGATGGACGGGCTTCTCGCACAGATTACCGCGCACTGTCAGTGGCGTAAAAGAGTGCCTTCGCAGATCCAAAGTGCGGCGATTGCCCATCGTGCGCGAGATTATCTCTATGCCCATATGGGTGATAACGTCGGCCTGTCGGATCTTGCGGCGGTGACAGGAACCGATCGCTTCACCCTGACTCGCTGTTTTAAACGCGAATTTCATCTTGCGCCGCACGCGTGGTTGATTCAGCTCCGGCTGGCTAAAGCCCGACAGTATCTGGCGCAGGGTGAGCAGCCCGCAGAAGTGGCTGCGACGTTAGGTTTTGCCGACCAAAGCCATCTGGGCCGCTGGTTCCAGCGAGCGTATCGCATATCGCCTGCCCACTACCGCCGGTTGTGCACAAACCTTCCAGACGTTTCCAGAAAATAACGGCACATTCAGGGCTCTTATGAAAAAAGGAGCCTTCGGTGAGTGTCATTCCCTTCCTGCTGTTTGCGTTTGTCGCCTCTATTACGCCCGGGCCGACAAATATTCTGGTGCTGACCAATAGCCAGCATTTCGGCGTTAAAAATACGGTTCCCGCGATTCTGGGGGGCTGTGTCGCGGCCAGTGCGATTGTGCTGATATCAGGCGCGGGCGCAGGTGAAGTCTTGCGCCAGTACCCGCTGCTACGACAACTGATGAGCTGGGCGGGCGTGCTGTGGCTAAGCTGGATGAGCTGGCAGCTGTTCCGTGCTCCGGCGACCAGCCTGACGTCAAAAAATCATCCCCGGTTTACCGCCCGTGCGGCAGCGGTGTTGCAGGTCGTTAACCCAAAAACATGGATGTTGGCGCTGGCGGTGGTGAGTTTATTTGCCCCTGCGAGCGAGCATGCCCTGCGGGATATCGCCTTGATGGCGTTGTGGTTTTTGCTGATCTCGGTTGGGTGTCTGATGTGCTGGGCGTTATTGGGAAGGGCAGTGAATCGGGTGTTTCGCACCACCGTGGCGATGGTGCGTTTTCAGCGCGCGATGGCGCTCTGCCTGCTGATCTCCGCCTGGGCGGGGATGCTGGCTTAGGTCAGGGCTCCACCCATACGGCACTGCGCAAATCGCAGAATATCTTCCGCCAGGCGGTGTGCGGTTTCGACATCCGCCTGACTGCGGTTAACTAACATCCGGCTCAGGCAGCCTTCCAGTACCAGTTCCATTTGACGGGCGACCATCGCCGGATCATCGACCTCAAGCGTGGTCAGCAGCTCATGGGTAAAATCATGGGCGGCACGTTTTTGTTGATCCGCCAGCTGGTGGATCGGGTGGCCCGGGTCAGGATAAAAGGTACAGGCAGCGATAAACAGGCAGCCCGGATAGCGATTGTTTCGTACACAGTCGGCCAGCGCGGTATAGCGCGCCAGAATCTTTTGTTCGGCGGTGAGCTCTTCATTCAGCATCAGCTGCCTGCGCCAGATATCGACCTGCTGGCTCAGATAACGTAAGGCATCATAAAGTAACGCTTCTCTGTCCGGCCAGAAGCGGCGCAACTCATCCAGAGGATAATCGATGCGGTCGGCCACCATTTCGAGCGTGGTGCTGGCGATCCCTTGTACTTCAAGTAATTGGAGGGCTTGTCCCAGTACGTCTTCACGTTGCACGATTTTCTCCTTCACATTATCCCGCTTAAAGTGTCGTTTACGGTTGGCGATCGCGCAAATGCGCGCTGAACGCTTCCGCGTCCATAAATCCGGTCACGCGCGCGGCGGGTTGCTCATTACCTTGCTCATCAAAGAACAAAATAGTCGGCAGGCCAAGCACGCCCAGTTGGCGCAGTAAGGCTTTATCCTGCGCGTTATTCGCCGTCACATTTGCCTGAAGAAGAACTGTCTCTTTCAGGGCGTTTTGCACCTGCGGATCGCTAAAGGTGTATTTTTCGAACTCTTTACAGGCGACACACCAGTCGGCATAGAGATCGAGCATCACCGGTTTGCCCTTTGCCTGTGCCAGGGCGCGATTCAGTTCATCGACGCTCTGGACGTGCGTAAAATTCAGGTGTGCCTGCGTTTGCGCGGCTGGCGCGCCAAATGCCCAGTCCTGCAGCGGACGCACGCTCACCAGTGCCGCGGCGAGCAGGAGGATTTGCACCAGACGCATCCACGCTTTTTTGGCTTCCAGGCTGGCGATAAAGGCCCAGATAAAGAACGCCACGCCGAGCATCGCCCACAGGCGGAGCCCCCACACGTCACCGATAACACGTTCCAGCAGGAACACCGGCAATGCCAGAATCACAAAGCCAAATGCTGTCTTCACCGTCTCCATCCACGGGCCGCTTTTCGGCAACAGGCGGTTGCCAAACACGGTGACCAGAATCAGTGGCAGGCCCATGCCCAGCGCGTACAGATACAGGGTACCGCCGCCGAACCACAGATTCCCGCTCTGAGCAATATAAAGCAAAATGGCGCTTAGCGGTGCGGTGGTGCAGGGGGAACAAATAAGCCCGGCAATCGCCCCCATGGCAAAGACGCCGCCTGCAGAACCGCCTTGCTGGCGGTTGCTCATCAGCGTCAGGCGGGTTTGCAACGCGGAGGGCAGCTGTAGGGTGAACAGGCCAAACATGGAGAGCGCCAGCAGGATGAAAATTACCGACAGCCCAATCAGCACGTAAGGGTGCTGTAGCGCGGCCTGAAACTGCAGCCCGGCGGCGGCAACCACCAGGCCCAGCGCGGTGTAGGTCAGCGCCATACCCTGCACGTAAATAAAGGCCAGCCACAGTGCGCGGGCGGTTGAAAGCCGCTGCTTGCCGCCAAGGACGATACCGGAAATCAGCGGGTACATCGGCAGGACGCACGGCGTAAACGCAATACCAATACCAATCAGTAACGCCCAGAGTGCGGAGAAGGGCAGTTTTGCAGGCGCCTCATCCTTTACCGGCGCTTTTGCAACGGCGGCAGGAGAGTCATTCGCCGCCGCGCTTACGGCGTTAAGCGGCACCACGCGGGTTTCCGGGGGATAACAGAACCCCGCGTCGGCACAGCCCTGATAGGTGACGGTCAGCGTCGCCCCGTTGTCGGCCTGGTTCACAACAACCGGGACGGTGAGCTGGTGGCGATAAATTTCACTTTTGCCGTAAAACTCATCCTCATGCGATTCGCCTGCGGGCAGTTGCGGCTGGGCAATCTTTGCCCCCGCAGGAGTGATGCTGACCTGCTTACGATAGAGGTAATAGCCCTCTTTCACCTGCCAGGTCAGATTGAGATCGTGCTGATTTTGCTGAAAATCGAAGATAAACGCCCGATCGGCAGGGATAACACTGGCGCGGCCGGGCGCGTCAAATAATCCGGCAAAAACCGATGTGCTGCACAGCAGCAGAATCAGCGTAAGGAAGCGTTGAGCCATGAGAGATAATCGTTATCGCCGTGAGCCACCGGCAGCACCAGCAGCTCTGGAGTCTGGTAAGGGTGATGAGATTTAAGGCAATCAAGCAACGCCTGCTGATTTTCCCGATTGGTTTTGAGCAACATTTGCACTTCGTACTCTTGTTCCAGTTTACCTTCCCAGTAGTACAGTGACGTGGCGCCGGGCAGCAGCGTGACGCAGGCGGCGAGCTTTTCAGCCAGCGCTTTAGCGGCAAGATCCTGGGCGGTCGCTTCATCAGGGGCGGTACAAAGTACAACAACAGCGTCAGGCGTGTTCACAGGTTGACCTCCTCATCACGGAAGCAATCACTATATCATGCCGGGCCTGTGGGGATTAATGAAACGGGCCGCAGAGCGGCCCGAATTTAATGATTTTTACACCGGCAAAACGTTTACAGCACGATACCGCCAATGATAAAGCCGAGAATGACGCACAGGGTAATGGCGATCACTCCCGGGATCAGGAAGGCGTGGTTAAAGACATACTTCCCGATACGCGTGGAGCCTGTGTCGTCCATTTCCACGGCGGCAAGCAGGGTTGGGTAGGTTGGCAGGACGAAGAGCGCAGAGACTGCCGCAAAAGAGGCGATTGCCGTCAGCGGGGTCACGCCCAACATCAGCGCGGCTGGCATCAGGGCTTTGGTGGTTGCCGCCTGGGAATAGAGCAGGGTGGCGGCAAAGAACAGGACCACGGCCAGCAGCCACGGGTAGTTATGCAGCAAATCGCCCGCGACGGTCTGGATATCGGTGATGTGCGCTTTCACGAACGTATCACCCAGCCAGGCCACGCCCAGCACGCACACGCAGGCGCTCATCCCGGATTTGAAGGTGCTGGCGTTCAGCACTTCGCTGGTGTCGATTTTACAGGTGATGCTGATCAGCGTCGCGATAGTCAGCATAAAGACCACAATCGCTTCGTTACGCGGCAGGACCGGATTCTGGATCAGGCCGACGGTGTCGCTGATGGCAGTAGCATAGAACATCACCGCAACGATACCGATCAGGAACAGCAGCACGGCGCGTTTGGCGTGAGGTTTCAGCTCAAAGACCTGGCTGCCGCGCAGGCTGACTTCACCTTTCGCCAGACGTTCCTGGTAGACCGGATCGTCTTTCAGCTCGGCACCCAGGAAGTTACACACCACGGCCGTCAGCATGACGGCAATCAGCGTGACCGGAATACAGATAGCCAGCAGGGTCAGGTAGCTAACGCCCAGCGGCTCCAGGATGCCGGCAAAAAAGACCACGGCCGCCGAAATTGGCGAGGCGGTAATGGCAATCTGCGAGGCGACCACGGCGATAGAGAGCGGGCGGGAAGGGCGGATGCCTTGCTCTTTGGCCACTTCGGTGATGACCGGCAGCGTGGAGAACGCCGTGTGGCCTGTACCCGCGAGAATGGTCATAAACCAGGTGACCAGCGGAGCCAGGAAGGTAATGTATTTTGGATGACGACGCAGCATACGCTCCGCCAGACTCACCAGGTAATCCATACCGCCTGCGACCTGCATGGCGGCAATCGCGGCGATAACCGCCATGATGATTTCGATAACGTCAAACGGGATAGCACCGGGTTTAATCTGAAAGATGAGTGTGAGGACAAGCACACCGAGACCACCGGCAAAACCAATGCCGATCCCCCCGAGCCTTGCGCCAAGGTATATCGCCAACAGCACGACGACGAGTTCTGCTCCAAACATAAAGACCTTCCTTGCTTATTAACAAGTTGATATTAAATTGTTGTGTAATTGGTAAAGCCTGAAAAGAAAAAAGGCACGTCACCGGGTGACGTGCCTTTCGGAAAAACTAACCGGAACGGTTACTGTTCGCTTTCATCGGTATATCGTTTCGCTTTATATGCCGGATGCATCAGGTTTTGCGCCGAGAAGATATCGTCCAGCTCGGCTTCGGTCAACAGTCCGCGCTCAAGAACCACTTCACGTACGCTCTTACCGGTTTCGGCACAAATTTTCCCGACGATGTCGCCGTTGTGGTGGCCGATGAACGGGTTGAGGTAAGTGACGATCCCGATTGAGTTATAAACAAAGCTTTCGCAAACGGCTTTGTTCGCGGTGATGCCGTTAATGCATTTTTCCAGCAGGTTATAGCATGCGTTGGTCAGAATGTGGATGGATTCAAACATCGCCTGGCCAATGACCGGCTCCATCACGTTGAGCTGCAGCTGACCGGCTTCGGAGGCCATGGTAACGGTAATGTCGTTGCCGATAACCTTGAAGCACACCTGGTTCACCACTTCGGGCACCACCGGGTTCACTTTGGCTGGCATGATAGATGAACCCGCCTGCAGTTCTGGCAGGTTGATCTCGTTCAGGCCTGCACGCGGCCCGGAAGAGAGCAGACGCAGGTCGTTACAGATTTTAGAGAGTTTCACCGCCAGACGTTTCAGCGCGCTGTGTACCATGACGTAGGCGCCGCAGTCGGACGTCGCTTCAATCAGATCTTCCGCCGGGACCACCGCCAGGTTAGAGACTTCGGCCAGCTTCTGAACCGCCAGCTGTTGATATCCGTCCGGGGTGTTCAGACGCGTGCCGATAGCGGTCGCGCCCAGGTTCACTTCCAGCAGCAGCTCGGAGGTGCGCAGGATGTTTTTGGTCTCTTCGTTGAGCAGCACGTTAAAGGCATGGAATTCCTGGCCAAGCGTCATTGGCACGGCATCCTGAAGCTGGGTACGCCCCATTTTCAGAATGTCCTGGAACTCAACCGCTTTACGCTGGAAACCGTCGCCAAGCTGGTTGATGGCATCGACCAGCTTCAGCACAGAGGCATACACGGCAATACGGAAGCCGGTTGGGTAAGCGTCGTTGGTGGACTGGCATTTGTTAACGTGGTCGTTCGGGTTGAGGTACTGGTATTCACCTTTCTGGTGACCCATCAGCTCCAGGCCGATGTTTGCCAGTACTTCGTTGGTATTCATGTTGACCGAGGTACCCGCGCCGCCCTGATAGACGTCAACCGGGAACTGGTCCATGCATTTGCCGTTGTTCAGCACTTCATCGCACGCGGCGATAATGGCGTTTGCGGCGCTTTTCGGAATGGTTTGCAGCTCTTTGTTCGCGAGGGCTGCGGCTTTCTTCACCATCACCATGCCACGGACAAACTCAGGAATGTCGCTGATTTTGTTGTTGCTGATGTAGAAGTTTTCAATCGCTCTCAGAGTGTGGACACCGTAATAGGCATCCGCTGGAACTTCCCTGGTACCCAACAAGTCTTCTTCGATACGAATGTTGTTTAACATGTGAACCTTCTTTTAAAGCTGCCGATGGATTGTACTAAACACACAGTAGATATGTGGTTTTCACGCTATTGCTGACCGACGATTATTCCCTCAATCAGCCAGATGCTCGAGATCATATGCTGATAATAGCGAATTGCCGTAATCTGGATCACTTATTATGGACCCGATTCCATGATAATTATTAATCTGTGAAATGAGTCACCGCTTGAATATTTCCAGAAAAAATATCCGTGCAAACCGATTGAATTTTGGCTAACCGTCACCATCTCTGACGGATGCGAATTGCAACACCATTCAGACAGAGGCCTTGAAGCCTCTGCCACACAGGAGAAGCCAGTGCGCTGGATACCGTTTATAGCTATTTTTCTCTATGTTTACATTGAGATATCGATTTTCATTCAGGTTGCCCATGTGCTGGGTGTCCTGCTGACCCTGATTCTGGTGATCTTTACCTCGGTCATTGGTATGTCGCTGGTGCGCAACCAGGGTTTCAAAAATTTCCTGTTAATGCAGCAAAAGATGGCTGCAGGCGAAAGCCCTGCCGCCGAAATGATCAAAAGCGTGTCGCTGATTATTTCTGGCCTGCTGCTCATTCTGCCCGGGTTCTTTACCGATTTCCTCGGCCTGCTGTTGCTGCTGCCGCCGGTACAAAAACACCTGACCATGAAGCTGCTGCCGCATCTGCGATTCAACCGGATGCCGGGCGGTGGATTCAGTACCGGTCCCGGGGATACGTTTGATGGGGAGTATCAGCGCAAGGACGACCAGCGCGACCGTTTAGATCACAAAGACGATCGGTGATTTTTTTGCCGGATGGCACAGCGCCATCCGGCAACTAGCGGAGCGCACCGCGCTTCGGCAAAAACGCCCACAGCCCCGCCAGCACGACAATGGCGTACACGCTTTTCCACCCTACCATCGCCAGCAGCAGCAGACACAGCAGACCCCCAACCATCGCCAGCGCTTTAAACCGTCCCTTCAGTAAACGGCAGCCTGCCAGCATGCACAGCAGATAAATCATGATGAAGATGCCGTTGGCGTAGACGATTAACGCATCAAGATTAATGTCCAGGACGTAAATGCACAGCGTGCTCACCACACAGCAGCCCAGCACGGCATTGAGCGCATTCAACGGCAGCTGGCGTTCAGACAAGCGCGCAAGGCGGCTTTCGGGTTTATACAGCGCCTGCGACCATACCAGACGGGCAAAACTCTGAATATAAATGTTCAGGCTGGCGAAACAGGCGAGATAGCCGATGACGCACGCAATCCACAGCGCTTTGACGCCAAATAAGGTCACCACAATGCCCGGCAGCGAGGCGGCGGCTGCGGTCTCTTCGCCGTAAGCGTTAAAGTGCAGCACCAGAACGGTACACGCCCAGTAGACGGTGCCCGCAAGAACCAGCCCAATCATCAGCGCGCGGGGGAAATCGCGTTCCGGCTGTCTGAATTCAGACGCCAGATGGGCAAATGCCTCCAGCCCAACAAAACACCAGAACATCACTGACAGAGCCGCAAAGAGTTGACTGTGATCGACAGCGGTCACCGGAGGGAAGGGAATATCAGCGAGGCGAATCTCTCCAGCCCACCAGATCGCCACAATAAGGGCGACAATCAGCACGGCAACCAGCGTTTGCAGATTGGCGCTGGAGCTGGCGCCCCGCGAGCCGACCCACCAGACGATGGCCAGCGTCGCCAGCTCGGCGTAAAGCAGCTGTTGGTCATGCCAGCCAAAGAGCGCCTGCCCAAAACCTGTCGCAATGTGCAGCGCGGCAGGTAAGCCCACGGGAATGACCGAAAGAAAAAGCCAGCCGGTCACGCGTTCCAGACGGGGACCAAACGCCATGCCGACAAAATGGGCGACGCCGCCGGCGCTGGGAAAATGTCGTCCAAGCACCGCAAAGACGATAGCCACCGGGAAGACCAGGATTATCAACGCCGGCCACGCCCACAGGCTATTATTGCCCGCCACCAGCGCCGCTAGCGCCGGAACGGCAAACACACCCGTGCCCAACAAGGAGGTTGAGAGTAAACCGACGCCTTGTGCCAGCCCCAGTTCCTGCTTGAGTCCGCTCATCCACTTCTTCCTGCCTTCGTCAAAAGAGCGGAGATGGTAACACTTTCGTAAATTTTTTTTCGACTCCCCCTTGAAGGGGTTGAAAGCTATCCCCATCTCTCAGGGCACTAGCCGGAAAACCGGAGACGGTCCGGCGTCTTCCATAAGTGATAATGACTTTCTCGAAGGAGAGCTATCAATGAGTATTCGTCCGTTACATGATCGTGTGATCGTCAAACGTAAAGAAGTTGAAACCAAATCTGCTGGCGGCATTGTTCTGACCGGTTCTGCAGCAGCAAAATCAACGCGTGGCGAAATCATCGCTGTCGGTAAAGGCCGCATCCTGGAAAACGGAACTGTGCAGCCACTGGACGTTAAAGTCGGCGACATCGTCATTTTCAACGATGGCTACGGCGTGAAATCCGAGAAGATCGACAATGAAGAAGTGTTGATCATGTCCGAAAGCGACATTCTGGCAATTGTGGAAGCGTAATTCGCGCACGAAACTGAACGAATTTGAGGAATAGAAGAAATGGCAGCTAAAGACGTAAAATTCGGTAACGACGCTCGTGTAAAAATGCTGCGCGGCGTTAACGTACTGGCAGATGCAGTGAAAGTGACTCTCGGCCCGAAAGGTCGTAACGTCGTTCTGGACAAATCCTTCGGCGCACCAACCATCACTAAAGATGGCGTTTCCGTTGCTCGTGAAATCGAACTGGAAGACAAATTCGAAAACATGGGCGCGCAGATGGTGAAAGAAGTTGCCTCTAAAGCGAACGACGCTGCAGGCGACGGTACCACCACCGCGACCGTGCTGGCTCAGGCTATCATCACTGAAGGTCTGAAAGCTGTTGCTGCGGGTATGAACCCAATGGACCTGAAGCGCGGTATCGACAAAGCGGTGACTGCTGCGGTTGAAGAGCTGAAAACGCTGTCCGTGCCATGCTCTGACTCTAAAGCTATTGCTCAGGTTGGTACCATCTCCGCGAACTCCGACGAAACCGTTGGTAAGCTGATCGCTGAAGCGATGGATAAAGTCGGTAAAGAAGGCGTTATCACCGTTGAAGACGGCACCGGTCTGGAAGACGAACTGGACGTGGTTGAAGGTATGCAGTTCGACCGTGGTTACCTGTCTCCATACTTCATCAACAAGCCAGAAACTGGCGCTGTTGAGCTGGAAAGCCCGTTCATCCTGCTGGCTGACAAAAAAATCTCCAACATCCGCGAAATGCTGCCAGTGCTGGAAGCCGTTGCGAAAGCAGGCAAACCACTGCTGATCATTGCTGAAGACGTTGAAGGCGAAGCGCTGGCGACTCTGGTTGTGAACACCATGCGCGGCATCGTGAAAGTGGCTGCGGTTAAAGCACCTGGCTTCGGCGACCGTCGTAAAGCTATGCTGCAGGACATCGCAACCCTGACTGGCGGTACCGTGATCTCTGAAGAGATCGGTATGGAGCTGGAAAAAGCGACCCTGGAAGATATGGGCCAGGCGAAACGCGTTGTGATCAACAAAGACACCACCACCATCATCGATGGCGTGGGTGAAGAGTCAGCGATCCAGGGCCGTGTGTCCCAGATCCGTAAGCAGATTGAAGAAGCAACCTCTGACTACGATCGTGAAAAACTGCAGGAGCGCGTGGCTAAACTGGCCGGCGGTGTTGCGGTAATCAAAGTCGGTGCTGCGACCGAAGTTGAAATGAAAGAGAAAAAAGCACGCGTTGACGATGCCCTGCACGCGACCCGTGCTGCGGTAGAAGAAGGCGTGGTTGCCGGTGGTGGTGTTGCGCTGATTCGCGTTGCGTCCAAACTGGGCGATCTGCGTGGCCAGAACGAAGACCAGAACGTGGGTATCAAAGTTGCGCTGCGCGCAATGGAAGCACCACTGCGTCAGATCGTTCTGAACTGCGGCGAAGAGCCTTCTGTGGTTGCTAACACCGTGAAAGCGGGCGACGGTAACTACGGTTACAACGCAGCGACCGAAGAATACGGCAACATGATCGATATGGGTATCCTGGACCCAACTAAAGTGACCCGTTCTGCTCTGCAGTACGCCGCTTCTGTTGCGGGTCTGATGATCACCACCGAGTGCATGGTAACCGACCTGCCTAAAGGCGATGCACCTGACTTAGGCGCCGCAGGCATGGGCGGCATGGGTGGTATGGGCGGCATGATGTAATTGCCCTGTGCCCTGCATCTTGCCTGTCAGCAGGCAGAGCGGGGCATTACCTCCCCGAGGTATTCAAACCCCCGGATAGCGATATCCGGGGGTTTTTCATTTAGACCAGCAGTTGCATCACCCACAGCGAAAGCAGCGCGTTGATCGCGCACACGGCAATAATGTGCGGATAGTATTTGGGATTTACCCCTGCGGTTCCCAGACAGCGCCCCGTGTTCTGTACCGGATTACCCATCAGATAGATAGCGGGCAGCAGGACGGTGGCATCATGCCCATTGAGCGTACCGGCAGCCACCAGGCTTGCACAGACACCCACGCCGCCACCCATACTCATCACCGCAGCCAGCAGCACGGTAGCGGCCTCGCCGGGCAATCCCCACAGCGCCATAATGGGTTCACAAATGTTGCCGACAATATCCAGAAGACCGGTGACCTTTAGCGCCTGAATAATGACAAACGCCATGACGACATTCGGCAGAAGGCTGGTGGTGGCAATGGTGAATCCGCGTCGGGCGCCATCAATAAACAGATCCATGACATTTTTACGCACCTGTTCAGTCATTTTGCGCCTCCTCAGGCTGGCGTTCTTCCATCTGCGCAATCCACAGGCGTAGAAAATTAGCCCCGATAAACTTAAACACGAGAATGACCGCCAGCGGGGTAATCACCGGAACGGTGATACAGGTGAAAAGCGCGGCGCCAGATGAAAAGTAATTGGTGATAATGGCGCTGCCGCTGGTCTGGAAGGTGGCGAATATCGCCCGTTCATGTTCGGTAATGGTGCCTTCTTCGGCCATCTCCCGGGTCATTCCGGCGGCCGCGTCCGTGTTTTGCAGATTCGCGATCAGCGCCAGGGAGCAAATTCCCGGAATCCCCAGCAAGGGTTTTAACACTGGGGTCATCAACTGCTGTGCGGCGCGAAGGCCACCGAGCCCTTCGGTAACGGCAATGATCCCCAGAGACAAAATAACCGAAGGCGCCAGCTCCAGCGCAAACAGGAAACCATCTTTCGCCCCCGTCCCGCCGCTGCCGCGAAAAGAGACCGGCGTGGTGGATGCGTTGCTTATCTGACCAAACGTGCCGTTGAGTACGGTAAAATCAAATACTCGCCACCACCCGGTGGCGTTAGAAAAAAAGCCGGAAAAGAAAATAATGGTGATAAAGAATGCGAGATATCCTGTCCAGGGTACCTTTTCCTGGGTGAGGGATGTCTTACTCATGTTGCCTCCTGATGAATCGTCCCTGCAGGGCGCCTAAAAATGCGTCAGTAAACTGCTACTTAGAGCAAAAAATGCAGTAAAAAACGATATCAGAGCGGGTATTATCAGAATCCATTTAGGCGGCAGACGCGTTCTTGCGGATGCATCGCAGATAATGACCTGGGGTTTTTCTTTTGGTCATCTTTTAGGTATAAGATTTACACACGGACAACTACTGTCCAGCTTATTGAAAACGAGGAATAACATGCGCGTAAAAGTCTGTGCAGGGATCGTAGGGGCAGCCTTGCTGCTGGCGGGTTGTAGTTCCAGTAACGAGCTGTCGGCTGCGGGACAGAGCGTTCGCTTTGTAGAAGATAAGCCGGGCAGTGAATGCCAGTTAATCGGCACGGCAACCGGCGAGCAAAGCAACTGGCTGTCTGGTCAGCATGGCGACGAAGGCGGCTCAATGCGCGGCGCAGCAAATGCGTTGCGTAATCATGCCGCAGAAATGGGCGGCAACGTGATTTACGGCGTGAGCAGCCCGACGCAGGGAATGCTCTCCAGCTTTGTCCCGACCGCCAGCGCAATGAACGGTCAGGTCTATAAGTGCCCGAACTGATTTAGCATGCCGGATGGCGCTGCGTCTGACCCACAGGGCAGATACGCGTAGCGCCACCTGCCTTTAACGCTGACGCAACTGCAAATCCAGCGGCGTTTTACTGGGCTCTCCGCCAATCTCGCGTGCCAGTTTGGGCACCATATACCCCGACACCAGCGTTAACAGTTCACGCATTATTTGCCGTGCCTCTTCGTCACTCACCATAAAATGCGCTGCGCCCTGCACCCGGTCGAGAACGTGGAGATAATAGGGCATCACACCCGCATCAAAAAGCGCGTTGCTTAGATCCGCCAGCGCGCGGGCACTGTCGTTTACGCCACGCAGCAACACGCTCTGATTGAGCAGCGTGATCCCCGCGTTGCGCATCCGGCGCATGGCTGCGCGAAACGCGTCGTCAATCTCATTGGCGTGATTAATATGATTCACCAGCAACACCTGCAAACGCGACTGTTCCAGCCGCGTGACTAACCCGTCGGTGATCCGTGCGGGGATCACAATCGGCAGTCGGCTGTGAATGCGCAGACGCTTAATGTGCGGCAGGGACTCAAGCTGCGTCAGGAGCCAGTCGAGCTCATGATCTTTTGCCATCAACGGATCGCCCCCGGAGAAAATGATCTCATCAAGCTCGGGATGATCCGCAATGTAGTCCATTGCCACCTGCCAGTTGCGCTTATTGCCCTGATTTTCCGCATACGGGAAGTGGCGGCGGAAGCAATATCGACAATTTACGGCACATCCGCCCTTTACCAGCAGCAGCGCGCGGTTCTGGTATTTGTGCAGCAGGCCGGGCACTGCGCTGTTTTGTTCTTCCAGCGGATCGGTGCTGAAACCCGGCGCGGTAATAAACTCGTCTTGCGCGCTAATTGTCTGTTTTAACAGAGGATCGTCGGGGTTTCCCTTCTCCATACGCGCCACAAACGCGCGCGGCACGCGCAGCGGAAAGAGTCGCTTTGCCTCACGGCCAGCGAGCAGGTGTTCATGCTTATCCAGCTCTAAAAGATGGAGTAATTCATCAGGACTGGTGATTACATCGGCAAGTTGCGATAACCAATCTTCTCTGGACGGGGTATTTAGGGTTACAATATGCGCCATTTTGTGGCTTAGCTACCAGTTAACAATTTTAGAGGGCCTTATGGCGACTTACTATAGCAACGATTTTCGTGCTGGTCTTAAAATCATGATGGACGGCGAACCGTACGCGGTTGAAGCCAGCGAATTCGTTAAACCAGGTAAAGGCCAGGCATTTGCGCGCGTTAAACTGCGTCGCCTGCTGACCGGCACCCGTGTAGAAAAAACCTTCAAGTCTACTGACTCCGCTGAAGGCGCAGATGTAGTCGATATGAACCTGACTTACCTGTACAACGACGGTGAATTCTATCACTTTATGAATAACACCACGTTCGAGCAGCTGTCTGCTGACGAGAAAGCCGTTGGTGACAGCGCGAAATGGCTGCTGGATCAGGCTGAGTGCATCGTGACGCTGTGGAACGGTCAGCCTATCGCTGTGACCCCACCAAACTTCGTTGAGCTGGAAATCGTTGAAACCGATCCAGGCCTGAAGGGTGATACCGCAGGTACTGGCGGTAAGCCAGCGAAACTGTCCACTGGCGCAGTGGTTAAAGTACCTCTGTTCGTTCAGACGGGCGAAGTGATCAAAGTGGATACCCGCTCAGGCGAATACGTATCCCGCGTGAAGTAATTCATGTAAATGATAAGAGGCGCAGCGCCCGCTGCGCCTGATTGATTCAGGCAAGGATGATGAAACGTACCGTTAAGATTCTGCTGTTACTGGTGCTGTCCAGCGCACTCATCTCTGGTTGTAATACCGCACGGGGTATGGGCGAAGATATCAGATCGTTAGGTAATGCTATTTCGCACGCCGCCAGCTAATACCGTTAAATTTTCCTAAATTTCCTTCCTTTTCCTTCATTCGACGGGATTTTGTCTATTCTTAGTTAGCTATACACAAATAACATTGGCTATAAAAGGAAGATATTATGGTTAAGAAAACAATTGCAGCGATCTTTTCTGTACTGGTGCTTTCCTCTGTTCTGACCGCCTGTAACACCACTCGCGGCGTGGGCGAAGACATTTCAGATGGCGGCAGCGCGATTTCAGGTGCAGCAACCAAAGCACAGAACTAATCAAGCCCGGACGGTACGGTGCGGGACTTTTACCGTACCGTCAGCTTGCCACTTCAGTAAGAGATAAAAACGGTGAAAAACGGTTATCCATGTGTAATTTCACGCGGATATTGCGTTTGTAGGTATAAACCGTTTTCCCATTGATGCTCAACTTACTGGCAATCTTCTGATTGCTGGCTCCCTCCATCCACAGCGTAAGAACCCTCTCTTCCTGGCGCGTCAGTAAAGGTGTGGCCATTTTCGGTATTTCATAGCTGGCACAAGCGCTCAGGGCGTCGTTGATGACGGCTGCCAGCGCGTCGAGCGATGTTTTTTTCTCAACCGTGGCCCAAAGAGGGTACTGGTTTAAAAAGCCCGACATCTCCGGTTTTTCCGCCGATTTATCCCCGGATTGCAGCAAAATAAAGGGCATGGTTTCACTGGCTATTAATAAAGACGAGAGTTGCTGTACAGACGGAATATCCTGCATAAAACTGTCTATATCAGCAATAACCAGCGAGGGTTTCCATTGCAGGATATGCTCTCTGGCAAGAAACAGATTGTTCAGCCCGGTAACCATGAAGGTACCAGGGAGCAGTCCGGAATGATTGAGCCACGCTTCAAAGCCCGAACGGGTGAAGTGACATCGGTCAATCAACAAAATTTTGAACATAGTGGATTCACAGTTGGGAAAGGGTTTTCGCTTCCGGCCCTCAGAAAGCACACCATCATAAAGAAGTCCGATGAGTGGTAAAGGACTGAACTGCGTTGCATACTGAGGCTATTTCTCGCTTTAAACGGCCTGAAGTAAATGGATTGAAATAAAATCGCTTTCTGAGCAAAATGTCATACTCACTCAGCCTTACGGGACGACCTGTAAGCGCTTCTTCCATCGGGGACGGCCCCAGACTTTTGTTTGAGTTAAGGAGCCTGATATGTCCTGGATTGTCCTTTTTATTGCCGGTTTGCTGGAAGTGGTATGGGCCATCGGCCTGAAATATACCCACGGTTTTACCCGTCTTACGCCAGGCATCATTACGGTGAGCGCGATGATTGTCAGTATTGTGCTGCTGTCATGGGCGATGCGTACCCTGCCCGTGGGCACGGCTTATGCTGTCTGGACGGGGATTGGTGCGGTGGGCGCTGCCATTACCGGCATTCTGCTGCTGGGTGAATCTGCGAGCCTGGCGCGTATCGCCAGCCTCGCATTAATTGTGGCGGGAATTATTGGTCTGAAGCTCAGCACCCATTAATGGGGCTGTTCAACCCAGATTAACTTCGTGACATCAAACCCTTGCCGGGTCGCGACATCCAGCATTTGCTCTTTCATCTCTTTGGAAAGTGTTGGCGTTCGCGACAGTATCCACAGATAGTCGCGATCCGGCCCGCAGACCAGCGCATGGCGATACTCTCTGTCCAGCGCAATCACGTTGTATCCCCCGTAGAAGGGGCCAAAGAACGACACTTTTAGCGCGGCGCGCGTCGGCGCGCCCGTAAAGTAAGCCTTTCCGATCGTCTGCTGCCACATGCCTCTGTCCGGATTGTATCCCCGATTTATGACCTGAATACCGCCATCATCCATCTTGCTGTAAGTCGCCGTCACGCGCTGAAGCCCCTCTTCGAAACGATGATCGAAACGGGCGATTTCGTACCATTTACCCATAAAACGTTGGGCATCGAATTGATTGACGACGGTGACGCCAGGAGGCGGGGTGGGAGAGCTACAAGCAACGACTAAAAACGCGGCTGTCACCGCGGCGATAACAGGCAGAATGCGCATAGCTGTTTCCTTGCTGTTTTTTGTTAAGTGTAGATGACAGCAAGGAAAATGCGGGTATTGCGCAGAATATTTTGCGGGCAGGCGTTACGCTTATCCGGGCACAGAACAGGCTCGGGGAAGCGTAACGCCATCGGCGGTTTATTGCAGGGTAGTCAGGATACGGTATGCCGCTGCCACCCGAACAGGATTGGGATAGCTTTTATTTGCCAGCATCACGATGCCAAGCTGTTTTTCCGGAATAAAGGCAACGTAGCTACCGAACCCGCCAGTCGATCCGGTTTTGTGCACCCAGGAGGACTGGACCGGCGCAACCGGGGGCGTCACTTCAGCCACCGGCAACGGGGCAAGCGCAACCTTATTATCGCTTCCCTCCACGATTGTTTTGGCCTCAACCGGCCAGTTAAGCATCTCCCAGCCTAGTCCTTGATACAGAGAGCCTGCGCGCCAGTAGCGCGACTGCGCCAGGGTCAAACCTTGCTTCAGCGTGGGCGTCTTAACGTTATCAGGCGACATGTTCACCCTTACCCAGCTCGCCATATCCTCAATGTTGGATTTAACCCCGTAGGCTTCGGCGTCCAGCATTCCGGGCGAAACGCGCACCGCCTTGTTATCGCGATAGCCCCAGGCGTAATGCTGTTGTTCAGCGGCAGGAACGGTAATCCAGGTGTGATTGAGACCGAGCGGTTGCAGCACGCGTTTGGTCATCGCCTGTTCGTAGCGCATCCCGGAAGGTTTAACCACCAGCGCGCCGAACAGGCCTATGCTGGCGTTGGCATAGAGTCGGGTTGAACCTGGGGCCCATTGCGGCTGCCAGTGTTGATAGAACGCCAGCAGTGAATTGTTATCGGTGACGCTGTCGGGTAACTGCAACGGCAAACCACCCGCCGTATAGGTCGCCAGATGAAGCAGGGTGATGTTTTTCCACTGCGGGCCCGTCAGCGCGGGCCAGTATCTGGACGCAGGGTCCGCAAGCGTTACTTCGCCGCGCGCAACAGCGTCGCCGCCCAGCACGCCGGTGAAAGTTTTACTCACCGAACCCAGTTCAAACAGCGTTTTCTGATCTACCGGCTGTTTTGTGGCTACATCGGCGTTGCCATAGGTAAAGTAATAAGGTTTGCCCTGATAAATGACCGCGACGGCCATACCGGGAATCGCCTGTGCTTTCATTAACGGCGTGATGGTGCGGTTGACCACCTCAGCCAGCTGTTTTTCTGACATTGACCCGGCAAAAGCAGAGCAGGAAACGCCCAGCAGCAGTGCGCAGCAAAGAGATTTGTTTATCATCTTTTATCTTCCGTAATAGGGTTAAAGGGGGATGTCAGGGCCCAACAAGACGTAGTGTGGAGGAATTGACTGCGCGTGACAAACGGGTAAATTTAGCATTAGGTGTTAATTTTTCTAACGGACCGGCTATGACGCGCAGCTATATCCCCCTTAATTCCCTTCGTGCCTTTGAAGCTGCCGCCAGGCATCTTAGCTTTACGCATGCCGCCATCGAACTGAACGTCACGCATTCCGCCATCAGCCAGCACGTTAAATCACTCGAACAGCAGCTGAACTGCCAGCTTTTTGTGCGTGTTTCGCGGGGGCTGATGTTGACCACGGAGGGCGAAAATTTGCTGCCGGTGCTGAACGACTCCTTCGACCGTATTGCCGGCATGTTAGATCGCTTTGCCAATAAACAGGCGCAGGAAAAACTCAAAGTCGGGGTGGTCGGTACCTTTGCGACGGGAATGCTTTTTTCCCAACTCGAGGATTTTCGCCGTCGTTATCCGCATATCGATCTGCATCTCTCTACCCATAACAACCGGGTCGATCCGGCGGCAGAAGGGCTGGATTATACGATACGCTATGGCGGAGGCGCGTGGCATGGTACCGAAGCCGTATGGCTTTGCGCAGCGCCGATGGCCCCGCTCTGTACGCCCGATATTGCCGCCGGGCTTAAGGTTCCGGCTGATATGCTGAAATATACTTTATTACGCTCTTACCGGCGTGATGAGTGGGCAATCTGGATGCAGGCGCAAGGGGAACAGCCACCTGCGCCAACGCACCGGGTGATGGTCTTTGACTCCTCGGTCACCATGCTGGAGGCTGCACAGGCCGGTGTCGGCATTGCGATTGCCCCCGTCACGATGTTCTCGCATCTCATCAACGGTGAGCGCATCGTTCAGCCTTTTGCGACGCAAATTGATTTGGGAAGTTACTGGCTGACGCGCTTACAGTCGCGCGCAGAAACGCCCGCGATGCAGGAGTTTGCGCAGTGGCTGGTAGAAAAGATGCCGAAGTAAAAAGGCCCGCCAGAGTGCGGGCCTGTTTATTCAGAGGGTGACAACGGCAATCAGGGTGACGACCGTCAGGATCGTTGCCAGGCCGTAGAAGACCCATTTACCGTTTGGTACGTGGATTTTAAGATCGTGCATGGCGTGATGGATACGATGCAGACCCAGCCACAGCGGCAGGACAATCATCAGGAAGATAAACACCCGGCCAATAAAGCTGCTCGCAAATGCCAGCACGCGGTCATAGCCCAGCGCCTCTCCCGGATATAACCCCAGGGGCAGCAAAATCGCCACCAGCAGCACGATCACCGGCGCGACGATAGCGCTCCACATGCCGCCTGCGCCAAAGAGGCCCCAGAATACCGGCTCGTCAGAACGTTTTGGATTTGGATTAATCACACAGGTCTCCTTACCAGAACAGGGCAACAAACAGAACGACCACGGTGACAACTGCCGTCACCGCCCAAAGCCCTTTGATAACAGGCTCGGGTCCCATTTTTTCACCTTTCACGATGATATTGGCGGCTTTAGGCGCTAGCTCAAACCAGGTTTTGGTGTGTAACAGCGCCGCAGCAAGCACGATCAGGTTCAGAATCACCACAATCGGATTTTGCAAAAAGCCGACAAAGCTGGTCCAGGTCTCCGGGCCATGTTTGAGCGCAAACAGGCCGTACATCAGCTCCAGACTGAACCAGACGGCCGGCACTGCCGTGCCTTCACGCAGCATATAGAAGCGATAAAACGGCAGATTCTTCCACCAGTTGGACGGCATAGGCCGCACGTAGGTTTTGCGTTTAGTCGTCATCATGCACTCCTTAGCGTGGTTTCAGGGTAGCGATAAGAAAGTCTTTCGAACTTTCCACTTTTCCCTGCTGAATAGCGGCGGCAGGGTCGACATGCTTCGGACACACTTCGGAGCAATAACCCACGAAAGTACAGCTCCAGACGCCATTCTGGCTGTTCAGCTGTGCCATACGTTCTTTTTTGCCGTGGTCACGGCTGTCTTCGTTGTAGCGATGGGCCAGGGTGATGGCCGCCGGGCCGATAAACTCTTTGTTAAGACCGAACTGCGGGCATGCCGCGTAGCACAGGCCGCAGTTAATACAGCCGGAAAATTGATGGTATTTCGCCATCTGCGCCGGGGTTTGCGTATTCGGCCCTTGATCCGGCGTGCGGGGGTTGCCAATGATATAGGGCTTAATGGCTTCCAGACTTTCAATAAAGTGGGTCATATCGACCACCAAATCGCGCTCAATCGGGAAGTTACCCAGTGCTTCAACCTTGATGCCTTTGGTGTATTCGCGCAGGAAGGTTTTGCAGGCCAGTTTTGGTACTTTATTGACCATCATGCCGCAGGAACCACAGATTGCCATGCGGCAGGACCAGCGGTAGCTCAGGTCTGGCGCCAGGTTATCTTTAATGTAGCCCAGCGCATCCAGTAACGAGGTTTGTTCGTCGTAAGGGACATCATAGAACGCGCTGTGCGGTGCGGTATCCACTTCCGGGTTGTAACGCACCACTTCAATTTTCAGGGTTTGCATCTCAGCCATGGGTCGACTCCTTCTTCTCGGCTGCGTCCGCTTCTGCACCGTACACACGTTTTGCCGGTTGCAGTGTGGTGATCTTCACGTCGCTGTAGTCCAGACGCGTCGTGCCGTCTGCGTCGCGGAAGGCGAGGGTATGCTTGAGGAAATTGACGTCGTCACGTTCGGTGCAACCTTCATCCAGGCGCTGGTGCGCCCCGCGAGATTCTTTACGCGCCAGCGCAGAGTGCGCCATGCATTCGGCGACGTTGAGGCCGTGACCCAGCTCAATGGTATAAAGCAGGTCGGTATTGAACACGCTGGAGGTATCGGTCACGCGTACGCGTTTGAAGCGCTCCTGCAGCTCCGCCAGCTTGTCGACGGTTTTCTGCATCAGCTCTGGCGTGCGGTAAATACCGCATCCTTCTTCCATCGACATCCCCATCTCGTCGCGGATCTTCGCCCAGTTCTCAGTACCTTCCTGATTAACGAGCGCTTTCAGGCGTTTTTCGATATCGGTTACCTGAGCATCCAGCGCTGCGCTATTCGCCGCACCGGCGGTAGCGGCACGCTCCATGGCTTTTTCACCGGCCAGCCGACCAAAGACCACCAGTTCTGCCAGTGAGTTCGAGCCAAGGCGGTTCGCGCCGTGCAAACCAACGGATGAACATTCGCCCACGGCAAACAGCCCTTTGATCCGGCTTTCACACTGCTGATCGGTTTCGATGCCGCCCATGGTGTAGTGTGCGGTAGGACGAACAGGAATCGGCTCTTTGACCGGATCGACGCCAACGTAGGCTTTCGCCAGTTCACAAATAAACGGCAGTCGCTCCAGCAGTTTTTTCTCGCCCAGATGGCGCAGGTCGAGGTAAACCACATCGCCGCGCGGCGTGGAGATAGTGTTGCCTTTGCGCCACTCGTGCCAGAAAGCCTGGGAGACTTTGTCACGGGGACCCAATTCCATGTATTTATTCTTCGGCTCGCCGAGCGGGGTTTCCGGACCCATGCCGTAATCCTGCAGATAGCGGTAGCCATTTTTATTGACCAGAATACCGCCTTCTCCGCGGCAGCCTTCCGTCATCAGAATGCCGGAACCCGGCAGGCCGGTAGGGTGATACTGTACAAACTCCATGTCGCGCAGCGGTACACCATGGTTCAGCGCCATGCCCATACCGTCACCGGTGACGATGCCGCCGTTGGTGTTGTAGCGATAAACACGGCCCGCGCCGCCGGTGGCCATGACGACGGCGTTCGCGCGGATCTGCATCAGCGTGCCTTCCATCATATTCATGGCGACCAGCCCACGCGCCTGACCGTCATCGACCAGAATATCCAGTACGAAATGTTCGTCAAAGCGTTGTATCTGCGGGAACTGCAGCGAGGTCTGGAAGAGGGTGTGCAGCATATGGAAGCCGGTTTTGTCGGCGGCGAACCAGGTGCGCTCGATTTTCATCCCGCCGAAGCGGCGCACATTCACGCTGCCGTCAGGCCGACGGCTCCAGGGGCAGCCCCACTGCTCAAGCTGCGTCATTTCGGTAGGGCAATGATGAACAAAGTAATCAACGACATCCTGTTCGCAAAGCCAGTCGCCCCCGGCTACGGTGTCGTGGAAATGATACTCAAAGCTGTCATGATCTTGCGCGACGGCGGCGGAGCCTCCTTCAGCGGCAACCGTGTGGCTGCGCATCGGATAGACTTTAGAGATCAGCGCGATTTTAGCATTCGGATTGGCCTGCGCTGCGGCAATAGCAGCGCGTAATCCCGCACCGCCAGCGCCTATTACGACAAGATCGGCTTGAAAAGTGTGCACGACATTCCTCCAGATTATTGTTTTTTCGCAACGTGATAAACTCAGTCGTTCACTTGCCCCAGGGGCCATTGCGAAAGCGATTCCACTGCTCCTTTATGGGTAAAAGAGTATAACCGTATGGACGTCAGGGAAATTTGACGCGTTCGATTTTTTTGCTGTTATCTCTGGTGATTTATCATCCTGATTGATGAAACGCGTCACGGAATTGCTTTGATTTCTGATTCGAGAAAAATTACCGCGCAAAATTTGTCTCTCTCTGTGCGAACGAGTAGACTTTGCGCCCTTGTCTGATACCGGAGAATTTCCCATGAGCGAAACGGCCACCTGGCAGCCGAGCGCCTCCATCCCTAACCTGTTAAAACGTGCGGCAATCATGGCGGAAATCCGTCGTTTCTTTGCCGACCGTGGTGTACTGGAGGTGGAAACGCCGTGTATGAGTCAGGCGACGGTCACCGACATTCATCTGGTACCGTTTGAAACCCGTTTCGTAGGGCCGGGCCATTCACAGGGAATGAACCTGTACATGATGACCAGCCCGGAATACCACATGAAGCGCTTGCTGGCGGCGGGCTGTGGCCCGGTGTACCAGCTCTGCCGTAGCTTCCGTAACGAAGAGATGGGTCGTCACCATAATCCGGAATTCACCATGCTGGAGTGGTATCGCCCTCACTACAACATGTATCGTCTGATGAACGAAGTGGACGATCTGCTGCAGCAGGTGCTCGATTGTGCCGGCGCAGAGTCGCTCTCTTATCAGCAGGTATTCCAGCGTCATCTTGAGATCGATCCGCTTTCGGCGGATAAAGCTCAGCTGCGTGAAGCCGCGGCGAAACTCGATCTCAGTAACGTGGCGGATGAAGAAGAGGATCGCGACACGCTGCTGCAGCTGTTGTTCGCTTTCGGGGTAGAGCCGCAAATTGGTAAAGATCGCCCGACCTTTGTTTATCATTTCCCCGCAAGCCAGGCGTCTCTGGCGCAGATCAGCACGGAAGATCACCGTGTGGCAGAACGTTTTGAGGTCTATTACAAAGGCCTTGAGCTGGCGAATGGTTTCCATGAACTGACGGATGCCCGCGAACAGCAGCAGCGTTTTGATCAGGATAACCGTAAGCGCGCCGCGCGTGGTCTGCCGCAGCAACCTGTCGACGCCAACCTGCTGGAGGCCCTGAAAGCCGGATTGCCGGACTGCTCAGGCGTGGCGCTGGGCGTGGATCGTCTGGTCATGCTGGCGCTCGGCGCTGAACAGCTTGGCGATGTCATTGCTTTTACCGTCGATCGGGCCTGATGTCAGGGGGGCTTCGGCTCCCCGTTCCCTTGTGGCAATTATCCTTTCCATTTATTCCCTGTGACACTAAAAGCTGCCCGTTTCTGTTTACACGGGTCTTTTTCCTGGTTTGCTCCCTATAACCACATAAATCATCTGGTCTTCTGATAACATCCGCCGAAATTTCTGACTCTTTCGGATGATGCTATGTCCCACTCAATGAAGAAAATGACCCTGACCGGGCTTATCCTGATGATCTTTACCTCGGTCTTTGGATTTGCCAACAGCCCCTCCGCGTTTTATCTGATGGGCTACAGCGCAATGCCGTTTTATATCGTCTCAGCTCTTCTGTTTTTTATCCCTTTTGCCTTGATGATGGCCGAGATGGGATCGGCTTATCGCAAAGAAGAGGGGGGTATTTATTCGTGGATGAATAACAGTATCGGCCCGCGTTATGCCTTTATCGGTACCTTTATGTGGTTCTCCTCGTATGTGGTGTGGATGGTCAGTACTGCGGCGAAGGTCTGGGTGCCCTTCTCGACCTTTCTGTTTGGCTCGGACAAGACGCAGGTCTGGTCGTTTGCGGGCCTGAGTTCAACGCAGGTGGTGGGAATACTGGCGGTGTGCTGGATGGTGACGGTGACGCTGGTGGCCTCGAAGGGGATTAATAAAATTGCCCGCATCACCGCCGTAGGGGGCATCTCGGTCATGTGCCTCAATTTTGTATTGCTGCTGGCGAGTATCGCGATTCTGTGCCTGAACGGCGGGCATTTTGCGGAGCAGGTAAATTTTGTCACCTCCCCCAATCCGAATTATCAGTCGGGCCTTGCGATGCTCTCGTTTGTGGTGTTCGCCATCTTTGCCTACGGCGGGATTGAAGCGGTCGGCGGGCTGGTCGATAAAACGGAAAACCCGGAAAAGAATTTTGCCAAAGGCATTATCTTTGCCGCAATCGTGATATCCATTGGTTATTCGCTGGCTATATTCCTCTGGGGCGTCAGCACGAACTGGCAGCAGGTGCTGAGTAACGACACGACCAACCTCGGCAACATCACCTATGTGTTAATGAAAAGCTTAGGGATGACGCTGGGCCAGGCGATGCACCTCTCCCCGGATGCCGCCATCACGATGGGGGTCTGGTTTGCGCGGATCACCGGTTTGTCGATGTTCCTTGCCTATACCGGGGCATTCTTCACCCTCATTTACTCGCCGCTGAAGGCGATCATTCAGGGCACGCCAAAAGCGCTTTGGCCAAAGACAATGACGCGTCTTAATCCGGTTGGCATGCCTGCTAATGCGATGTGGATGCAGTGCCTGCTGGTCTCGCTGTTTATCCTGCTTGTTTCGTTTGGCGGCGATACCGCGTCAGCGTTTTACAATAAGCTCACGCTGATGGCGAATGTGTCGATGACGTTGCCGTATCTTTTCCTGTCGCTGGCTTTCCCGTTCTTTAAGGCGAAGCCGGGGCTGGAACGTCCTTTTGTGATATTCAAAACCCGCAGCGCCACGCTGCTGGCTACCACGGTTGTGGTGCTGGTGGTGGCGTTTGCTAATATCTTTACCGTAATTCAGCCCGTAATTGAGGCGGGCGACTGGAACAGCGCGCTGTGGATGACGGGCGGCCCTGTTTTCTTCTCGATGCTGGCGACGGGGATTTACGAGAATTATCGCCGGCGAAATGCGCTTTACCAGGCCGAAGTGCTTTAATGTAAAGCTTCCCCTCCCGGGAGGGAGGGGAGTGCGCTATAAACTCCCTGCCGGGCGCGAACGCGCTGCAGAGGTCAGGGTTTTTCCTGTCTTACGTCCATCCAGGGTTTCCAGACGCATCTGGAATGGCGGGAAGGGCAGATCAATACCATGCTCGTGGAATCCAGCCAGAATCAGCTGGTGGATTTCATGGCGCAGCGGCATACGATGCCCCATCTCCGCGGCGTAAATACGCAGTTCAAAGATCTGAATACCCTGCTGTAAATCAACCAGGAAGACTTCAGGAGCCGGGTTGTCGATCACCAGCGAGCAACGCTCTGCCGCCGTGTAAAGGATTTGCGTGACCTCTTCACTGTTGGCATCGGACGGGGCCGGCACGGTCAGCACCACACGCGTCACGGAATCGGAAAGCGACCAGTTAATGAACTGTTCGGTGATAAAGGCCTTGTTTGGCACGATAATCTCTTTCCGGTCCCAGTCGCTGATGGTGGTGGCGCGGGTATTTATTTTGGTGATGCTGCCGGTCAGATCGCGGATCGTCACGGTATCGCCAATACGGATTGGCTTTTCGAACAGAATGATCAGGCCAGAGATAAAGTTGGCGAAAATCTCCTGCAAACCAAACCCTAACCCGACGCCCAGGGCAGCAACCAGCCACTGTAATTTGGCCCATTCGATACCAATCATCGAGAACCCCACCAGACCGCCAAACAGTAAAATCAGGTATTTGGTGATGGTGGTGATGGCGTAACCGGTCCCCGGGGTTAAGTCCAGATGCTGCAGGAGTGCCAGCTCCAGCAATGCCGGGAAGTTACGCACCAGCTGCGTGGTGATGATCAACACCAGAATGGCAATCAGCACGGCGCCCAGGGTTATCGGTTCAAGGCTTTCTACACCCTGCACGGTGGATGTGGCATCCCACAGGGAGATGTTCTCAAGGAAACTGAACGCCGAATGAATTTCCGACCACAACACAATGACCGAGAGCAGGGCAATCAGCATCAGGATCGAACGCACCAGTCGTAAGGATTGGGTACTGATGGCATCAAGATCCAGCTCGACCTCGTCGACCTCGCTCGTGCCTTCAATGCTGGTGGGGCTGTGGGGGTCCTCCTCGCCGCGTGCCCGCTGGGCAAGAATCTCAGCACGGCGATGTTTGGCGCGGTCAAAGGCCAGACGACGGCGCTGAATCAGCATCCAGCGCCGTATGATGTGGTAAACGACCAGCAGGAGGAACCAGATCGCGACGGAGGTTTCCAGGCGCGCCAGCAACGCCTGAGCGGTCGCCAGATACCCCACGGCGGCCGCCAGAATTGCCAGCAAAGGGGCGCTGAGCAACAGATTCCACAGCATGCGGTTGACCATGTTGTCACCGCTGCCGGTTTTGTCGACGTAAAGCGGAATGTCGGCCCGCTTGAGGCTAAGCGTCACCATTGCCAGCGCGCCGCAAATCAGAATAAAACAGAGCCGTCCCAGCGAGCCAGAAAACTCCCGGTCGTTGAGATTATCGAACATGATCAGCGCCATAATCAGTGGCACGATAAGCCCGATGCTCATCAGGTAATAACGCATCCCGCGGGCGACACGATTTCGCGGCCAGCTAAAGTGGGTGATAAAAAGTCCGTTAGGCCGCGCAAACGTGGCGCAAATCATGACGACCCAAAGCAGGGGAACCGTCGCGGTCACGCCGTCGCCTATGGCCACCGCAAGCGGATAAGGCCAGGCTTCACGTAAACCATAACCCAGCGTCATCCACAATACCGGTAACGGCGATGCGACCAGAATGGACCAGAAGACGGTACGCAGGGTGAGCCAGAAATGATCCTGGGTCACTTTGCCTACACGGGCGCTGGAACGCTCCAGGAAGCGGGTGAAGTGGCGACGGGAGTAAATACTCACCCCCACAAGAATAAGCGCGCCCAGCAGCGGGAAGATGGTCTCTTTGCTGGTCAGCACCATAACCCCGGCCTTGCCCACCTGACCAAAGGTATCCAGCGAGATCAAACGGCGTAGATCCTGAACGACATCGATCGGCCACGAGATGGTCATTGGGCGTACGTCAGAGGTCCAGAACAGGTAGCGGTGCGTCGCTTCGTTCACCTCTTTCAGCGCATCTTCAAGCTGGCTGTTGGAGACTTTCAGCTTCGTTAGCTCAAGAATTAACGTGTCGCCCCCCTGGAGCAACGAATTGAGTAATTCACGCTGGGTACGAAGCTGGGCTTCAAGAATGCGATTTTGTTCACTGGTCAGCGGCGAGCCGTCGGCCTGGTGAAGCTGGCGCACCTGCGGCTGCTTGTTGAGGAGATCCTCATAACGCAGGCGCTGAACGCGAAGCTGGGCCATTTCCGTATCCAGCTGCTGCGGTTTTGGCATCTCCGGCAGACGGGCGACCTGAGCACGTAACGCTTCGCCGAGTAAATTCGACGAACCCAGCCACTGGGACTGCTCGCGCAGGGTATTGAGTGCCTGACGCACCTGAAGAGTCTGGTTAGTGGCCTGGCGCTGCTGTGACGCCACCAGGTCCATCCGCTGCGCCTGTTGATTTAGCGCCGCTGACAGTTCGCGGTTAATTTTAAACTGGTCATTAATACCGGACGGCAGGTTCTCGCTGTTTTCAGCTAACAGCTCCGTGCTTTCCAGGGCGCGTTCCGCTTCACGCTGCCGCTGGCTGTTAAGTTGATTACGCAAGACCTGCAGCCAGGCATCAAGCTGCTGGCTCTGTTTTTGCGCCAGCTCCGAGCGTAAACGCGCCAGTTCCTGACGGTTATTGGCCGAAAGTTGCGCCAGCTCCAGTTCATCAACCTGCGCTTTCAGCTTGGCGGATTCCGCCTGCAGGCTCAGATTCTGCGCCTGATTCTGGGGGGCCGTGCCGGTTTGCGTGCCGATGCGACGTTCGATTTCATTGAGCTGACGTCGCGCATCCGTTTGCTGCTGTGGTAGCTGACTCAGTGAATCGGCGATCTCGCGGGCGCGTTCCTGCTCCTGCTGCGCCTGACGGCTTTTCTCCAGAAGCTGGCTGCTGACCTGCAGAATCTCCTGGTTCAGGGCGTCAGACGACATGCCCGCAGGCACTTCACGGGGTTCATCGCGCAGGTTGTTGAGCTGCGAACGCAGCGTTTGCGAGAGTTTGGGGAAGTTATCGATAACCTGTTGATATTGCGTCGCGCGCTCAAGGGAACCTTTACGTTCCTCAAGCGCATTCAGCGCGGACTGGAGTGATTCAACGGCCTCAGGCTGGGCGGGTTTTGCCGCTTTCGCCTGCTCCAGTTCCTGCGTTATCTGTTTGGCATCGGGGGCCGTCGCTGCGTACGCCCCCACACTGAGGCACCAGGCCATCAGAAAAATGATAATCGGGCGCACGTCAGTGGTCCTTTCGTTAACCTTGGTCTTTCTTATCGTCTACCAGCGGGCTGGCGTCATGTTCGGCCTGAATCTCTTCTGCCGGCAGCGGGGCCGGTTCCGGCACGACAGGCGCAACGAAAGGCTCTGTCGAGACGGCCAGCGGTTGACCAATTTTAGTCACTGATAAGCTTTCCAGCGACTCTGCCAGGGTAACTTTGCCCGGTGCGAACAGGTTAATGACCGTAGAGCCCAGCTTAAAGCGGCCCATCTCCTGGCCTTTCAGCAGCGCGATGGCGCCATCGCTTTCGCCCGCAGGCCAGGTCCAGCGCTTAATCACCCCTTCACGTGGTGGGGTGATGGTGCCAGCCCAGACGGTTTCAATGCTGCCGACGATGGTAGCCCCCACCAGAATTTGCGCCATCGGGCCAAATTCAGTGTCAAACAGGCAGATGACACGCTCGTTACGGGCGAACAGGTTCGGCACGTTCTGCGCGGTCAAATGGTTTACGGAGAAGAGATCGCCTGGCACGTAGATCATCTCACGCAGAATACCGTTACACGGCATGTGCACGCGGTGATAATCACGCGGCGACAAATAGGTAGTGACGAAAGAACCGTTGCGGAACAGATCGGCCATCAGGTAGTTCCCTGCCAGCAGGGCTTCCATGCTGTAGTCGTGGCCTTTCGCCTGCAGAATTTTGTCTTGTTCGATTTTACCCAACTGGCTGATAACGCCGTCGGCAGGCATGACCAGCACGTTCGGATCGGTGTTCAGCGGGCGAACATCATCACGCAGTGGGCGCACGAAGAAATCGTTGAAAGAGCGATAGCTGGCGGTATCCGGCTTTTGCGCTTCTTTCATATCAACCTTGTAATATTTCACGAACAGGTCGATCACCAGCTTGGTTAACCATCCTGCTCGTTTGCTTGCGCCCCAGCCCGCCAGGCGGGTGAGCCATAGTTTCGGCAGAATGTATTGAAGCGAAAGTTTGAATGAGTTTAACAAGGTAGCCTCCAGGCCATTGTTTTGTCGTTCCTGATCCGGCTTACAGCAGCCGGAACCTGAAAAAAGGGGACGATTTTAGCGATGCTTAGCTTAATTGTCAGTTATCAGAATCAGAAAAGTTTTTACGCGTTTTTACCTGGTCCATGCTTTCAAGGATGCGGTGATAATTGTCGAAACGGCTCGGGGCAATCTTTCCGTTTTCAACCGCTTCACGGATAGCGCAGCCGGGATCGTTATCATGCTTGCAGTCGCGATATTTACACGCCCCTAAGTACGCATGAAATTCGACAAAGCCGTTAAAGATTTGTTCCGGCTCGAGGTGCCATAAACCGAATTCACGCACGCCCGGGGAGTCAATCACATCGCCGCCGTGAGGGAAATGGTACAGGCGTGATGCGGTGGTGGTGTGCTGGCCAAGACCTGAGTTGTCGGAGACCTCATTGGTGAGGATCTCCTGCTGCAGGCCCAGCAGATTATTCAGCAGGCTGGATTTCCCCACGCCAGACTGGCCCGCAAAAATACTGATGCGATCCGTCAGCGCCTCTTCCAGCGGTTTGAGACCCTCTTTTTTATGGCTGGAGAGCATCAGCACGCGGTAACCAATGGCGCGGTAAATATCCATCTGTTCATTCACAAAACGCAGGCTGTTTTCATCGAGCAGATCGATCTTGTTCAGCACGATCAGCGGCTCAACGTCCAGCGTTTCGCAGGCGACAAGATAGCGGTCGATGATATTGAGGGAAAGTTCGGGCAAGATCGCCGATACAATAACGATTTGATTGATGTTTGCAGCAATGGGTTTCACCCCGTCGTAGAAGTCCGGGCGCGTCAACACGGACGTGCGCTCATGCACGGCTTCGACAATGCCTTTGACCATCACGCCTTCTGCGGCGGCTTTACCCGGACGCCATACGACGCGATCGCCGGTGACCAGCGAGCGGATAGTGCGCCGAATATTGCAGCGGTGAACGCGACCGTCGGCGTCTTCCACGTCGGCATGCATGCCAAACCGGCTAATGACAACGCCTTCAGTGGCTTCGCCAAAGAGGTTATCGTCGTAGTCAGGCTTCTCCGCAGTGGTTTTAAGACGGCGCTGGTGGTTGGCGCTGACGCGACGCTGTTGACCTTTGGAGAGTTTATTTTTACTCAATCGGGCTGGCTCCTGGTCGCCCATATCGGGCAAAACCTCTATGATACACACTAATCAATACGAGTTAACCTGCTACAGCGGGTTATGCGAGAAGGGTGGAAAATAACATGAGCGCAGATGAAAACAACCTGATTTGGATCGATCTGGAGATGACGGGGCTTGATCCCGAGCGCGATCGCATTATTGAGATTGCCACGTTAGTGACCGATGCCAACCTCAATATTCTGGCCGAAGGGCCAACCATTGCCGTTCATCAGTCCGATGAACAGCTCGCGCTGATGGATGACTGGAACGTGCGCACACATACCGGCAGCGGCCTGGTGGAGCGGGTGAAAGCCAGCACTCAGGGCGATCGCGAAGCAGAGCTGGCGACGATTGAATTCCTCAAACAGTGGGTACCGCAGGGTAAATCGCCGATTTGCGGGAACAGCATCGGCCAGGATCGTCGCTTCCTGTTTAAGTATATGCCGGAGCTGGAAGCGTATTTCCACTACCGCTATCTGGACGTGAGTACGCTAAAAGAGCTGGCTCGCCGCTGGAAGCCAGAAATTCTGACAGGCTTTACCAAACAGGGCACGCATCAGGCGATGGATGATATTCGTGAGTCAGTGGCTGAACTGGCGTTTTACCGCGAGAATTTTATTAAGCTTTGATTTTCATGCCCGGGACGCTTGCGTGACCGGGCATTTGCCGTTAAATTGTCCAGCTTGCCGATTAATTAATCACTTGAACGTGATTTTTAAAAAATCGCTTTCTGGGGGGTTGCAGCTCAAAGGATTTCTCGTATAATGCGCCTCCCGTAACGACAGAGAATTCTACGTTACGACAGCAGCAAAAGCAGTAGCAGATTTGCGGGAATAGCTCAGTTGGTAGAGCACGACCTTGCCAAGGTCGGGGTCGCGAGTTCGAGTCTCGTTTCCCGCTCCAAATTTGAAAAGTATCGCAAGATACGCATCACCAATAGCCGATTTTACGTTGCAACCATGCAGCCTGAAAAACGCAAATTAAGCGGGAATAGCTCAGTTGGTAGAGCACGACCTTGCCAAGGTCGGGGTCGCGAGTTCGAGTCTCGTTTCCCGCTCCAAATTCTTCTTCAATATCCTGATAATCCACAGCGAATCTCTTCGTTGGGGACAATTTTTAGTTTCTTTAAATATTCTTGTAAACAGACTTATCCACAGGAAAGCCTGCCCTTCCCATTGCAACATAATCTTCGCACGGTGAATGAATTTCACATAATACATTGAAATTAATGATTAAAATTTGATTTCAAAATGTTATCGAGATCACTTGACCTCATTGCAAAGCCTGATGCCACCTGACATCTTATTTTTATTCACAGGCTGTGAATATATCACGCATCGCGAACCAGCCCTTTTTCGATCACTCTGACCAGACGCTGTTTCTTTGGAAGCTGCACCTCAACGACACAGGCATTTCGCTTCTCAATTTGCTGCGCAATCGCCCATTCAATGTGCTCGTCGAGAAGTGGGTGCTCACCCCGGCGACTTTCAAGCGCGGTCATATTGGCTTCATCCCAGGCGGCATTACCCAGCGCCACCGCAATATTGCGCAGCCAGCGGAGATGGCCGATGCGGCGGATGGCTGAGCCTTCTGTCACCTTCAGAAACCAGGCCTCACTCCAGGCGAAGAGTTCAGTGAGCGGTGGGGCATGAAGGGCTTTACGCGGACTAAAATCTTCTTCGTCGGTCAGCTGGGAATACCGATTCCAGGGACAAATAAGCTGACAATCGTCGCAGCCGTAAATCCGGTTTCCAATTAAGGGCCGAAATTCTTCCGGAATCGCGCCTTCAAGTTCGATAGTGAGATACGAGATACAGCGGCGTGCATCAACGGTGTATGGCTCGACAATGGCGCCGGTGGGGCAAATCGTCATGCAGGCGACGCAGCGGCCACAGCCTTCTTCAACAGGGCTGTCGACAGGCAAGGGTAAATCGATCAGCAATTCACCTAAAAAGAAAAAGGAACCTGCGTCGCGGCTTAGGATAAGTGAGTGCTTACCTGTCCAGCCGAGGCCGGCTTTTTCAGCCAGCGGGCGCTCAAGAATAGGCGCTGAATCCACAAAGGGTCTAAAATTCAGCGAGCCGCAGTGTTGCTGAATAGTTTCTCCCAGCTTTTTGAGTCGATTACGCAGCAGCTTATGATAATCGCGCCCCAGGGCGTAACGGCTGACGTAACCAAGGGAGGGATCTTTCAGCGTGCGGGCAAATGCCGCGTTGGCGGGGAGATAGTTCATGCGTACGCTGATCACGCGTAATGTCCCCGGCAGGAGTTCATGCGGACGAGCGCGCATTATACCGTGACGCGCCATCCACTCCATTTCGCCGTGGTATTGTTTGTCGAGCCAGGCCTGCAATTTTGGCTCGCTGGCAGAGAGATCGGTATCGGTGATACCCACCTTCTGAAAGCCAAGCTCGGCACCCCACTGTTTAATATTTTGCGCTAACTGATTGAGATCGAGGGGCTGTGACATGACGGACCATACGGTGAAGAAAATCCCCGAAAGTATACCACATTCCATTTGGCCTGCGGATGAACTCCGCCACGCCGAAAAAGAGGCTGCGGACAGTCTGGGAGTGACCCTGTATGAGCTGATGCAACGTGCGGGCGAAGCGACGTTTCAGGTGGCGCGTCAGGCGTATCCGCAGGCCAGACACTGGCTGGTTCTCTGCGGACATGGCAATAACGGCGGTGATGGCTATGTGATTGCCCGCCTGGCCGTCGCGGCGGGTCTGCAGGTAACGCTTCTGGCGCTGGAGAGCGATAAGCCGCTGCCGGATGAGGCCGCAGAGGCGCGAGACGCCTGGCTAAACGCCGGGGGAGAAATTCATTGCGCGGAAACGGTCTGGCCGGAAGAGACTGACCTCATCGTGGACGCGCTGCTGGGCACTGGCTTAACGCAAGCGCCGCGCGAACGCGTTGCCGCGCTTATCGATCAGGCTAACGCGCACACGGCGGAGATCGTGGCTGTGGATATCCCGTCTGGCCTTTTGGCGCAAACGGGCGCCACGCCCGGTGCGGTCATTAACGCCCAACATACCGTGACCTTTATTGCGCTAAAACCGGGGCTTTTGACCGGCAAAGCACGGGATGTCGTGGGCACGCTGCACCATAACAGTCTTGGCCTGGACGGCTGGCTGGCCGGGCAGGAGACCCGGATTGCACGTCTTGATGCGTCGCTGCTTTCCGGCTGGTTGCCGCCGCGTCGGCCTACCTCGCATAAAGGCGATCACGGCAAACTGGTCATTATTGGTGGAGACCACGGTACCGCAGGCGCCATTCGCATGACCGGTGAAGCCGCATTGCGCACGGGGGCAGGGCTGGTGAGGGTGCTGACCCGCAGTGAAAATGTGGCTCCCCTGATAACAGCCCGCCCTGAACTGATGGTACATGAGCTGACGCCCGCCTCGCTGGACGACAGCCTGCAATGGGCCGACGTGGTGGTGATTGGTCCTGGTCTGGGCCAGCAGGCTTGGGGAAAAGCCGCACTGCAAAAGGTGGAGAACTGCACTAAACCCATGTTGTGGGACGCTGACGCGCTTAACCTTCTGGCAATCAACCCTGATAAACGTCACAATCGCATTCTGACACCACACCCCGGCGAAGCCGCGCGGTTACTTAACTGCCGCGTTGCAGAAATTGAAAGCGATCGCTTACTTTCTGCACAGCGTCTGGTAAAACGTTACGGAGGTGTTGTCGTGTTAAAAGGGGCGGGCACGATTGTGGCCAGCGAGTCTGGTGCGCTCAGTATTATTGACGCAGGCAATGCGGGAATGGCGAGTGGCGGGATGGGCGATGTGCTCTCCGGCATTATCGGCGCGCTTGCCGGACAGAAACTCACCCTGAATGATGCAGCCAGTGCAGGCTGCGTGGTCCACGGGGCGGCGGCGGATAAGCTTGCTGCGCTTTACGGGACGCGTGGCATGCTGGCGACCGATCTTTTTGATGCGCTGCGGCGTGTTGTTAACCCAGATGTGATTGACGTAGAAAATGACTAATCGAGTGATTCCTTTACCCGACGAGCAGGCAACCCTGGACCTCGGCAAACGCATGGCGCAGGCCTGCGACGGCGCAACCGTCATCTATCTTTATGGTGATTTAGGGGCGGGTAAGACCACCTTTAGCCGCGGTTTTTTGCAGGCGCTGGGCCATAAAGGGAATGTCAAAAGCCCGACCTATACGCTGGTAGAACCGTACACGCTTGAAAATTTGATGGTGTACCACTTCGATCTTTATCGACTTGCGGACCCGGAGGAGCTGGAATTTATGGGGATCCGTGACTATTTTGCCAACGACGCCATTTGCCTGGTGGAGTGGCCGCAACAAGGTGCGGGTGTGCTACCTGATCCGGATGTCGAAATTCACTTAGATTATCAGGCGCAAGGGCGTGAGGCCCGCATCAGTGCGGTTTCCTCATCAGGCAGTTCCTTACTGGCTCGTTTAGCAGGTATTGCGTAGGGATGACGGGATGATTTTTCGCGTGAAAAGTTGGTTGTTGGCGGCAACGGTTTTGCTGTGCGCGCAGGCCGGTGCGGCAAACTTGTCAGATATTCAGGTCTCCAACGGAGACGCACAGGCGCGAATTACCTTTAGTTTTGTCGGCGATCCGGACTACAGCTTTTCGCAAGACGATAAGCGCAGCGTGGCGCTGGATATTAAACAGACGGGTGTGATTCAGGGATTACCGCTGCAGTTCAGCGGCAATAATCTGGTGAAAAGCATTCGCTCTGGCACGGCAAAAGACGCTCAGTCGCTGCGGCTGGTGGTCGATCTCACACAAAATGGCAAAACGCGTGCGGTGAAGCAGCAAAACGGGTCCAACTATACCGTGGTGTTTACCATTAACGCCGATGCTCCACCTCCGCCACCACCACCGGTTGTTGCCAAACGTATGGACGCTCCGCTGGTTGCGCCACGTCCCTCTCAGCCTGCGAAAAATCCTTTCAAAGCAGAAAGTGAGCGTGTGACCGGGGCGATCAGCAGTAATACGGTCACTCGTCCGGCGGCTCGCGCCAGTGCGGTCAGCGGCGAAAAAGTGATTATTGCCATCGATGCGGGCCACGGCGGGCAGGATCCCGGTGCGATTGGGCCGGGTGGCACACGTGAGAAAAACGTCACTATTGCCATAGCGCGGAAACTGCGTTCGCTGCTCAATGACGATCCGATGTTCAAAGGGGTCATGACGCGTGACGGAGACTATTTTATCTCGGTGATGGGGCGCTCTGACGTAGCCCGTAAGCAAAATGCGAATTTCCTCGTCTCCATTCATGCAGACGCCGCACCCAATCGTAATGCAACGGGCGCCTCCGTATGGGTGTTGTCAAACCGCCGAGCGAACAGCGAAATGGCGAACTGGCTTGAGGAGCACGAGAAGCAATCTGAACTGCTGGGCGGCGCGGGCGATGTGCTGGCGAACAGCCAGTCAGATCCCTATCTCAGCCAGGCCGTTCTGGATTTACAATTCGGTCATTCCCAGCGTGTCGGTTATGATGTGGCGACAAACGTACTGAACCGGTTGCAGAGCATTGGTTCGCTGCACAAGCGTCGTCCTGAGCATGCCAGCCTGGGCGTATTGCGCTCGCCGGATATTCCGTCCATCCTGGTGGAGACGGGCTTTATCAGTAACAACGGCGAAGAACGTCTGTTGGCCAGCGAAAGCTACCAGCAGCAAATTGCCGAGGCGATTTACAGCGGTCTGCGTAATTATTTCGCCGCGCATCCACTGCAATCAGCGCCGCAGGGCGGCGCCGGTCAAACGGCCAGCGCCGCGCTGCCGGGCGAAATGAGCGCGACCCACTAAGGAGAAATCATGCCGATTCAGGTTCTGCCGCCGCAGCTTGCGAACCAAATCGCCGCCGGTGAGGTGGTGGAACGTCCTGCATCGGTCGTGAAAGAGCTGGTTGAAAACAGCCTCGATGCCGGTGCAACCCGCATCGATATCGATATCGAACGCGGTGGCGCTAAGCTTATCCGTATTCGTGACAACGGCTGCGGAATCAAAAAAGACGAACTGGCGCTGGCGCTGGCGCGTCACGCCACCAGTAAAATTGCCTCGCTCGACGACCTTGAGGCCATCATTAGCCTCGGTTTTCGCGGTGAGGCGCTGGCCAGTATTAGCTCCGTTTCCCGCCTGACGCTTACCTCTCGCACCGCTGAACAGCAGGAAGCCTGGCAGGCGTATGCGGAAGGGCGAGACATGGACGTGACGGTTAAGCCAGCCGCCCATCCGGTGGGGACGACGCTGGAAGTGCTGGATTTGTTCTATAACACCCCCGCTCGCCGCAAGTTCATGCGCACCGAGAAAACCGAATTTAGCCATATTGACGAGATCATTCGCCGCATCGCGCTGGCGCGTTTTGACGTGACGATCAACCTGAGCCATAACGGCAAAGTGATACGTCAGTACCGCGCAGTCGCGGATGAGAGCCAGAAAACCCGGCGTTTAGGGGCCATTTGCGGCGCGGCGTTTGTTGAGCAGGCGCTGGAAATAGAGTGGCAGCATGGCGATCTGGGTATGCGAGGCTGGGTGGCCGATCCCAGCGCGGTGAATCCCGCCTTTGCCGAGATCCAGTACTGCTATGTGAATAACCGCATGATGCGCGACCGGCTGATTAACCACGCCATCCGTCAGGCCTGCGAAGACAAACCGGGTGCCGACCAGCAGCCCGCGTTTGTGCTCTATCTTGATATCGACCCGCACCAGGTCGACGTGAACGTTCATCCGGCGAAGCATGAAGTGCGTTTTCATCAGTCGCGTCTGGTGCACGATTTTATTTATCAGGGGGTGTTGAGCGTCCTGCAACAGCGGGCCGAGCCGACGCTGCCCTTAACGGATGAGGCCCCGGCGGCCCGTCCGCTTCCAGAAAACCGTGTCGCGGCGGGACGCAACCACTTTGCTGAACCTTCAACGGCGCGCGAGTCCGTTTCACCGGCATACAGTGCGGGCAGCGGCAGTCCACGTTCGACGGGGGCTAACTATCCGCATGCGCCTGGCTATCAAAAACAGCAGGGCGCGTTGTACAACAAATTGCTTGAGACACCTGCCGTCACGCGTAAAGAGCCGCCTTTGCCGTCTCAACCCGCCCTGAATGGACACAGCCAGAGCTTTGGTCGGGTATTAACCATCATCGCGCCGGATACGGCGGTGCTGGAACGTGATGGTCAATTGATTCTGCTGGCCTTAACGGTAGCTGAACGCTGGCTTAAACAGGCACAGCTCACGCCGGGCGTTAATGCCGCCTGTGCGCAACCTTTGCTCATACCTGTCCGGCTGAAGGTGTTACCTGACGAAGCGGCAGTCATAAAACGGGCAACGGCCCTGTTGGCGGAAATGGGTATTGAATGTGTCGTTGAGGCGCAGCATGTGACCGTTCGCGCGGTGCCTTTACCCTTACGCCAACAAAATTTACAAAACTTGATTCCTGAACTGATAGGCTACCTGGCGAAACAGTCAACGTTCGATGCGGCTAATACTGCACAGTGGATGGCACGACGCTTAGCGAGTGACCACAATCCATGGAATATGGCCCAGGCCATTACCGTACTGGCAGAAGTTGAACGTCTTTGTCCTCAACTGGTCAAAGCGCCGCCGGGTGGCTTATTACAACCTATTGATTTGCATTCGGCGATGAAAGCCCTGAAAGATGAGTGATGTAAGTAAGGCGAGCCTGCCTAAGGCGATATTTTTGATGGGGCCAACGGCCTCCGGCAAAACCGCGTTAGCCATTGAGCTACGTAAAGTTTTGCCAGTAGAGTTGATTAGCGTCGATTCTGCCCTTATTTATCAGGGGATGGATATCGGCACGGCGAAGCCAGACGCGGAAGAACTGCGTGCGGCACCGCACCGGTTGTTGGATATTCTCGACCCGGCGCAGGCCTGGTCGGCCGCCGATTTCCGTCGGGACGCGTTAGCGCAGATGGCAGAAATTACAGCCGCGGGACGGATCCCGCTGCTGGTGGGTGGAACCATGCTCTATTTCAAGGCGTTGCTGGAGGGATTATCACCTCTTCCGTCGGCGGATCCTGAAGTCAGAGCAAAGATTGAGCAACAGGCGGCAGAGCAGGGCTGGAGCGCGTTGCATGCGCAACTGGAACAGATTGATCCGGTGGCGGCAGCACGGATTCATCCAAATGATCCGCAAAGGCTTTCCCGGGCACTGGAAGTTTTTTTCATTTCGGGTAAAACTTTAACGGAACTGACGCAAACGTCAGGAGAGGCTCTGCCGTATCAGGTGTATCAGTTCGCCATCGCCCCGGCGAGCCGTGAACTGCTCCATCAGCGAATTGAGCAGCGTTTTCATCAGATGTTAGCTTCAGGTTTTGAAGCAGAAGTGCGAGCGTTATTTGCTCGCGGAGATTTGCATACGGACATGCCTTCCATTCGTTGTGTCGGATATCGCCAGATGTGGTCATACATTGAAGGCGAAATCTCATACGATGAAATGGTTTATCGAGGTATTTGCGCCACCAGACAGTTGGCGAAGCGCCAGATCACCTGGTTGCGCGGCTGGGACGGAATTCACTGGTTAGACAGTGAGAAACCGGAGCAGTCGTTCAACGATGTTTTACAGGTAGTGGGTGATATCGCACACTGAATGTGTACAATTAAGCCGTACCGTGCGCAATTTTCAGAATCGCAAGGTTCTAAGTACATAACAAGCATATAAGGAAAAGATAGAATGGCTAAGGGGCAATCTTTACAAGATCCGTTCTTGAACGCACTGCGTCGTGAACGTGTTCCAGTTTCTATTTATTTGGTGAATGGTATTAAGCTGCAAGGTCAGATTGAGTCTTTCGATCAGTTCGTGATTCTGTTGAAAAACACGGTCAGCCAGATGGTTTATAAGCACGCTATTTCTACTGTTGTTCCGTCTCGCCCGGTATCTCATCACAGCAACAACGCTGGCGGCGGCACAGGTAGTAACTATCATCATGGCAGCAACGCGCAAGGTTCTTCTGCTCCTGCGCAGGACAGCGAAGAAACCGAATAAGGTTACGAGCTGTTTATCCACACGGGGAGCCAGAATTTCTGCGTTCCCCGCTGATTTATCTTGAGGATTATACGCTTGTTTGACCGCTATGATGCCGGTGAGCATGCGGTACTGGTACACATCTATTTTACGCAAGACAAAGATATGGAAGACCTCCAGGAGTTTGAAGCTCTGGTCTCTTCCGCTGGCGTCGAAGCAATGCAGGTGATTACTGGTAGCCGTAAAGCACCGCACCCGAAGTATTTTGTTGGTGAAGGTAAAGCAATCGAAATCGCGGAGGCTGTAAAAGCGCTCGGCGCCTCAGTCGTGCTGTTCGATCATGCGCTATCTCCGGCTCAGGAACGTAATCTTGAACGTCTGTGCGAATGTCGGGTTATCGATCGTACAGGGCTGATATTAGACATTTTTGCTCAACGTGCACGTACCCATGAGGGGAAACTGCAGGTTGAACTGGCGCAGTTGCGCCATCTGGCCACCCGTCTTGTACGTGGCTGGACCCACCTTGAAAGACAAAAGGGCGGGATCGGTTTACGTGGCCCGGGTGAAACCCAGCTCGAAACCGACCGTCGATTATTACGTGGCCGTATTACCCAGATCCTCTCACGTCTGGCCCGAGTGGAAAAACAGCGTGAGCAAGGGCGTCATTCGCGAACCAAAGCTGACATTCCGACGGTGTCGCTGGTGGGGTATACCAACGCCGGTAAATCTACCCTCTTTAATCAAATTACTGAGGCCCGGGTTTATGCCGCAGACCAGCTGTTTGCGACCCTGGACCCCACGCTTCGTCGCATTGATGTGGCGGACGTAGGCGAAACTGTACTGGCGGATACCGTTGGGTTTATCCGCCATTTGCCGCACGATTTGGTTGCGGCCTTTAAAGCGACATTACAAGAGACGCGTCAGGCGACTCTGCTGCTGCATATTATCGATGCGGCTGATGTTCGAGTGCAGGAAAACATCGATGCTGTGAATACCGTGCTGGAAGAGATCGACGCGCACGAGATTCCCACACTATTGGTGATGAACAAAATCGATATGCTTGAGGACTTTGAACCGCGTATCGATCGAGATGAAGAGAACAAACCGATTCGGGTCTGGCTTTCAGCCCAGACTGGAGTGGGTGTGCCACTCCTTTTCCAGGCTTTGACAGAACGTCTTTCCGGTGAGGTCGCTCAGCACACGCTGCGTTTGCCACCACAGGAAGGTAAACTGCGCAGCCGGTTTTATCAGCTTCAGGCGATAGAAAAAGAGTGGATGGAGGATGACGGCAGCGTGGGAATGCAGGTGCGTATGCCGATCGTTGACTGGCGTCGCCTCTGTAAACAAGAACCTGCGCTGGTCGACTACATCGTCTGACCAGAAAGGGAAGCCTGAATAATTCGCCCTTGCATAACAAATATGGAGCATATACATGGCGTGGAATCAGCCCGGTAATAACGGACAAGACCGCGACCCGTGGGGAAGCAGCAATAATCAAGGCGGCAACTCTGGGGGAAATGGCAACAAAGGTGGTCGCGAGCAGGGTCCTCCCGATCTGGACGATATCTTCCGCAAGCTAAGCAAAAAACTTGGCGGTCTGGGAGGTAAAGGTTCCGGTTCGGGTGGTAATAGCCCTCAAGGTCCGCGCCCGCATATTGGTGGCCGTGTAGTGGGCATCGTTGCCGCTGCCGTGGTGATCATTTGGGCAGCCAGTGGCTTCTATACCATTAAAGAAGCCGAGCGCGGTGTCGTCACGCGCTTTGGTAAGTTTAGCCATCTGGTTGAGCCGGGCCTGAACTGGAAGCCAACCTTTATCGATAACGTGACCGCGGTTAACGTGGAATCCGTGCGTGAACTGGCGGCGTCCGGTGTGATGCTGACCTCTGACGAGAACGTTGTTCGCGTTGAGATGAACGTCCAGTACCGCGTCACCGATCCGCAGCACTACCTGTTTAGCGTGACCAGCGCAGATGACAGTCTGCGCCAGGCGACCGACAGCGCGTTGCGCGGTGTGATCGGCAAGTACACCATGGACCGCATTCTGACCGAAGGTCGTACCGTTATTCGTAGCGATACCCAGCGCGAGCTGGAAGAGACGATTCGCCCGTACAACATGGGTATTACCCTGCTGGACGTTAACTTCCAGGCTGCTCGTCCGCCAGAAGAGGTCAAAGCGGCCTTTGATGATGCCATTGCTGCCCGTGAAAACGAACAGCAGTACATCCGTGAAGCCGAAGCGTACACCAACGAAGTGCAGCCACGTGCTAACGGTCAGGCGCAGCGTATTCTTGAAGAGGCGCGTGCCTATAAGACCCAGACCATCCTGGAAGCACAGGGTGAAGTGGCTCGCTTTGCGAAGCTTCTGCCGGAATACAAAGCGGCCCCGGAAATTACCCGTGAACGTCTGTATATCGAAACCATGGAGAAGGTGCTGAGCCATACGCGTAAAGTGCTGGTCAACGAAAACAAAGGTGGCAACCTGATGGTTCTGCCGCTGGACCAAATGCTGAAAGGCGGGAATACCTCAGGCGCAAAACAGGATACGAGCGGCGCGAATAATCTGCTGCGTCTGCCTCCGGCCTCCTCAGGCAGCGCGGGTGCGAAATCCACGTCTTCTTCAAACGATGGTGACATCATGGACCAACGTCGCGCTAACGCGCAGCGTAACGACAGCCAGCGTCAGGGGGAATAACGATGCGTAAGTCAGTTATTGCGATTATTATCATCGTGCTGGTAGTGCTTTATGCCTCTATCTTTGTGGTGAAAGAAGGCGAACGCGGTATTACGATGCGTTTTGGCAAAGTATTGCGTGACGATGAAAACAAACCGCTGGTCTTCGAGCCGGGTCTGCACTTTAAGCTCCCGATTATTGAATCAGTGAAAATGCTCGATGCCCGTATCCAGACAATGGATAACCAGGCTGACCGTTTCGTGACCAAAGAGAAAAAAGACCTGATCGTCGATTCGTACATCAAATGGCGTATCAGCGATTTCAGCCGCTACTATCTGGCAACGGGCGGCGGTGACGTCTCTCAGGCCGAAGTGCTGCTGAAACGTAAATTCTCTGACCGTCTGCGTTCTGAAATTGGTCGTCTGGATGTGAAAGACATTGTCACCGACTCGCGTGGCCGTCTGACGCTGGAAGTGCGTGATGCATTGAACTCCGGTTCTGCAGGCACCGAAGATGAAGTCGCGACGCCAGCTGCCGATGATGCGATTGCTAAAGCGGCAGAGCGCGTTCAGGCTGAAACCAACGGCAAAGTGCCGGTGATCAACCCGAACAGTATGGCTGCACTGGGTATCGAAGTGGTTGACGTGCGTATCAAGCAGATCAACCTGCCGGTGGAAGTGTCTGAAGCGATCTACAACCGTATGCGCGCTGAGCGTGAAGCGGTAGCGCGTCGTCACCGTTCACAAGGTCAGGAAGAAGCTGAGAAGCTGCGTGCAACGGCGGACTACGAAGTGACGAAGACGCTGGCAGAATCTGAACGCCAGGGCCGTATTATGCGTGGTGAAGGGGATGCTGAAGCTGCCAAACTGTTTGCGGATGCTTTCAGCCAGGATCCGGACTTCTATGCCTTTATCCGTAGTCTGCGTGCTTACGAGAACAGCTTCCAGAGCAACCAGGACGTCATGGTGCTCAGCCCGGACAGCGATTTCTTCCGCTACATGAAATCGCCAGGCAACGTGACCCGTTAAGTTTTCGGCTCTCCGTTGTTAAACCACCGCTCTCAACGGAGCGGTGGTTTTTTTTATAAGGAATGCAAATGAACTCCACGATTATCCTCGCGCTGGCGTTAGTGCTGGTGCTGGAAGGGTTAGGACCGATGCTGTATCCAAAGGCCTGGCGGCGAATGATTTCGAGCCTGGCACAATTGCCCGATAATATTTTGCGTCGTTTTGGCGGCGGTCTTGTGGTTGCCGGAGTGGTGATCTACTACATGTTGAGGAAAACGATTGGCTGATCAAAAAGTGGTCGGATTTAGTCTAATCTGAGGTCAAAAAGTGCTGTAACTCTGAAAAAGCGGTGGTAGAATCCATTTTTAAGCAATCGGTGATTTTTAAAATGGGTAACAACGTTGTCGTACTGGGCACCCAATGGGGTGACGAAGGTAAAGGGAAGATCGTCGATCTTCTGACTGAACGTGCTAAATATGTTGTACGCTATCAGGGTGGTCATAACGCTGGCCATACTCTCGTAATCAACGGTGAAAAGACCGTCCTCCATCTTATTCCATCAGGTATTCTTCGCGAAAATGTGACCAGCATCATCGGTAACGGTGTTGTTTTGTCTCCTGCTGCGCTGATGAAAGAGATGAAAGGCCTGGAAGACCGTGGTATCCCGGTTCGCGAGCGTCTGCTGCTCTCCGAAGCTTGTCCTCTTATTCTTGACTATCACGTTGCGCTGGATGTGGCACGTGAAAAAGCCCGTGGCGCGAAAGCTATCGGCACCACAGGTCGCGGCATCGGCCCGGCTTATGAAGATAAAGTCGCTCGTCGCGGTCTGCGCGTTGGTGACCTGTTCGACAAAGCCACCTTCGCTGACAAACTGAAAGAAGTGATGGAATATCACAACTTCCAGCTGGTGAACTTCTACAAAGTTGACGCCGTTGACTACCAGAAAGTGCTGGATGATGTCATGGCGGTTGCGGATATCCTCACAGGTATGGTTGTGGATGTGTCCGATCTGCTGGACCAGGCGCGCAAGCGTGGCGATTTCGTCATGTTTGAAGGTGCGCAAGGTACGCTGTTGGATATCGACCACGGTACCTACCCGTACGTTACCTCTTCTAACACCACCGCAGGTGGCGTAGCGACCGGTTCTGGCTTGGGTCCACGTTATGTGGATTACGTTCTGGGCATCATCAAAGCGTATTCCACTCGCGTGGGTGCAGGTCCATTCCCGACCGAGCTGTTTGATGAAACCGGCGAGTTCCTCTGCAAGCAGGGTAACGAGTTTGGCGCGACCACGGGTCGTCGTCGTCGTACCGGCTGGCTGGATATCGTTGCGGTTCGTCGTGCTGTGCAGATCAACTCCCTGTCTGGCTTCTGCCTGACCAAGCTGGACGTGCTGGACGGCCTGAAAGAAGTGAAACTGTGCGTGGGCTATCGCATGCCGGATGGCCGTGAAGTAACCACCACCCCGCTGGCGGCTGACGATTGGGAAGGTATCGAACCAATCTATGAAACCATGCCGGGCTGGTCCGAAACCACCTTTGGCGTGAAAGAGCGTAGCGGTCTGCCTCAGGCAGCCCTGAACTACATCAAGCGTATTGAAGAACTGACCGAAGTGCCGATTGATATTATCTCTACTGGCCCTGACCGTTCTGAAACAATGATTCTGCGCGATCCGTTCGACGCATAATCCTTGTCATGCTGGCCTGCGGGGTAACTCGCAGGCTGGATAAGCGCAGTGCCATTCGGCGATCGCGCGCTGTTCCTCGCTTTTTCCCCCTTTCAGTTCAAATAAATTAACCGCTAAGTATCTGGCTGGTTTATCATCAATAGTGAATATTTCTGCGGTTTGACCGCGTTTTCCCTTTTCCTGAGGTTGATGTGCAGTTAACGAGTTTCACCGATTACGGCTTACGTGCGCTGATTTACATGGCGTCGTTGCCACAAGGACAAATGACCAGTATCTCGCAGGTAACCGAGGTCTACGGCGTGTCCCGTAATCATATGGTCAAAATAATCAATCAACTTAGCCGTGCGGGATACGTTACTGCCGTCCGCGGGAAAAACGGAGGCATCCGCCTCGGTAAACCGGCACAGAGTATTCGAGTTGGGGATGTGGTGCGTGAACTAGAGCCTTTGTCTCTGGTCAACTGCAGCAGTGCCTTTTGCCACATTACGCCCGCTTGTCGCCTGAAACAGGTGCTTTCTCAGGCCGTGCAAAGTTTTCTCAAGGAACTGGATAACTACACGCTGGCCGATTTGGTTGAAGAGAATCAACCACTTTATAAATTATTGCTGGTGGAATGAAGAAAATTTCCACCGGAGCTGACAACGGAGGAACCGACATGTCACAAGATCCTTTCCAGGAACGCGAAGCCGAAAAGTACGCGAATCCTATCCCAAGCCGCGAGTTCATCATTGAACACTTAACTAAACGCGAAAAACCCGCTAATCGTGAAGAACTTGCTGAAGAATTACATATTGAAGGCGAAGAGCAAATTGAAGGCCTTCGTCGCCGTCTGCGCGCCATGGAACGTGACGGCCAGCTGGTCTTCACTCGCCGCCAGTGCTATGCGCTGCCGGAACGTCTCGATCTGCTGAAAGGCATCGTCATTGGCCACCGCGATGGCTTTGGCTTCCTGCGCGTTGAAGGGCGCAAAGACGATCTCTATCTCTCGTCCGAGCAGATGAAAATGTGTATCCATGGCGATCAGATCCTGGCGCAGCCGCTGGGTGCCGATCGTAAAGGTCGTCGTGAAGCGCGCGTTGTGCGCGTTCTGGTGCCGAAAACCAGCCAGATCGTGGGCCGCTACTTCACGGATGCCGGTGTGGGCTTCGTGGTGCCTGACGACAGTCGCCTGAGCTTTGACATTCTCATCCCGCCGGAAGAGGTAAAAGGCGCGCGCATGGGCTTTGTGGTGGTCGTTGAGCTGACTCAGCGTCCAACCCGCCGCACCAAGGCAGTGGGTAAAATCGTCGAAGTGCTGGGCGATAATATGGGGACCAGCATGGCCGTGGATATGGCGCTGCGTACGCACGAAATCCCGTACGTCTGGCCAAAAGCGGTTGAAGACCAGGTTGAAGGCCTGAAAGAGCAGGTCCCTGAAGAAGCCAAAGTGGGTCGCGTTGATTTGCGTAGCCTGCCGCTGGTCACCATTGATGGTGAAGACGCCCGCGACTTCGATGATGCCGTCTACTGTGAGAAAAAACGCGGCGGTGGCTGGCGTTTATGGGTCGCGATTGCTGACGTCAGCTATTATGTACGCCCTGGCACGCCGCTGGATAGCGAAGCGCGCAGCCGCGGGACGTCCGTGTACTTCCCGTCGCAGGTTGTGCCGATGCTGCCTGAAGTCCTCTCAAACGGTCTGTGCTCCCTGAATCCGCAGGTTGATCGCTTATGTATGGTGTGTGAGATGACCATCTCCACCAAAGGGCGTCTGACCGGTTATAAATTCTATGAAGCGGTAATGAGTTCCCATGCACGTCTGACCTATACCAAGGTCTGGCACATGCTGCAGGGCGATGGCGAGCTGCGCGAGCAGTATGCCCCGCTGGTCAAACACATCGAAGAGCTGCATAACCTCTACAAAACGCTGGATCAGGCGCGCGAAGAGCGCGGCGGGATCTCCTTCGAAAGCGAAGAGGCGAAGTTTATCTTCAACGCCGAGCGCCGCATCGAGCGTATCGAACAGACGCAGCGTAACGATGCGCATAAGCTGATTGAAGAGTGCATGATTCTGGCAAACATCTCTGCGGCACGGTTTGTTGAGAAAGCGAAAGAGCCTGCGCTGTTCCGTATTCACGATAAGCCAACCAATGAAGCTATCACCGCCTTCCGCTCTGTGCTGGCGGAGCTGGGTCTGGAACTGCCAGGCGGCAGCAAACCTGAGCCACGTGACTACGCCGAACTGCTGGAATCCATTGCCGATCGTCCTGATGCGGAAATGCTGCAAACCATGCTGCTGCGCTCGATGAAGCAGGCCATTTACGATCCGGAAAACCGCGGTCACTTTGGCCTGGCGCTTCAGTCCTATGCGCACTTTACCTCGCCGATTCGTCGTTATCCGGATCTCTCTTTGCACCGCGCCATCAAGTATCTGGTTGCGCAGGAGCAGGGACACAAAGGCAATACCACGGAGACCGGTGGGTATCACTACTCCATGGAAGAGATGCTCCAGCTTGGTCAGCACTGTTCCATGGCTGAGCGCCGTGCCGATGAAGCCACTCGCGACGTGGCTGACTGGCTGAAGTGCGACTTTATGCTGGACCAGGTGGGTAACGTCTTTAAAGGCGTCATTGCCAGCGTCACTGGTTTTGGTTTCTTTGTGCGCCTTGATGAGCTGTTCATTGACGGGCTGGTCCACGTCTCGTCCCTGGATAACGATTATTATCGTTACGATCAGGTGGGGCAGCGTCTCACTGGCGAGTCGGGTGGTCAAACATACCGTCTGGGCGATCGCGTGGAAGTGAAAGTCGAAGCCGTGAATATGGACGAGCGTAAGATTGATTTCAGCCTGATTTCCAGCGAACGCGCGCCACGTAACGTCGGCAAAACCGCACGCGACCACGCCAAAAAAGGGTCTGGCGGAAAAAGTAACGGCAAGCGTCGTCAGGCGGGTAAAAAGGTGAACTTCGAGCCGGACAGCGCATTCCGCGGCGGTAAAGACAAACCGAAATCAGCGAAGCCGCCAAAAGCGAAACAAGAGAAAAGCGCTAAAAAGCCTTCCGCGAAGACGCAGAAAATAGCGGCTGCCACGAAGGCGAAACGCGCAGCGAAGAAAAAAGTGGCGGAGTAATTTCCCCACCCCAGCCCTCTCCCACCGGGGAGAGGGAGAATGTCCTGTAGGCCGGGTCAGCGCAGCGCAACCCGACAAAAAGTCATAATGAGAACCATCAATGAGTGAAATGATTTACGGCATCCATGCGGTGCAGGCCCTGCTGGAGCGCGCACCAGAGCGTTTTCAGGAAGTCTATATTCTGAAAGGGCGTGAAGATAAACGTCTGCTGCCGCTGATCCATGCGCTGGAAGCGCAGGGCGTCGTGATTCAACTGGCAAGCCGCCAGTTCCTCGACGAAAAAAGCGAGGGTGCGGTACACCAGGGGATTATTGCGCGTGCCAAACCGGGTCGTCAGTACCAGGAAAACGATCTGCCGGATTTGCTTGCCCAGCTGGATAACCCGTTCCTGCTGATCCTTGATGGCGTGACCGACCCGCATAACCTCGGCGCCTGCCTGCGTAGCGCAGACGCTGCCGGTGTGCATGCGGTGATCGTGCCACGCGATCGCTCAGCACAGTTGAATGCCACCGCGAAAAAAGTCGCCTGCGGCGCAGCGGAAAACGTGCCGTTGATTCGTGTGACCAACCTGGCACGCACTATGCGTCAGCTGCAGGAAGAGAACATCTGGATTGTCGGGACCGCAGGGGAAGCCGATCATACTGTCTACCAGAGCAAACTGAACGGGCGCCTGGCGCTGGTGATGGGAGCAGAAGGCGAAGGTATGCGTCGCCTGACGCGCGAACATTGCGATGAGCTGATCGGTATTCCCATGGCCGGGAGCGTCTCTTCTCTGAACGTCTCCGTGGCGACGGGCATCTGCCTGTTCGAAGCGGTGCGTCAGCGCGGCCTATAAACAACAAGGCCGTCCTGTGGACGGCCTTTTGTGTTTTCGCCCTTACCCACGGGTGAGGGCTGCAGACGGTGATTTTCTTACTCCTCCAGTGACCGTAAGTGGTCATCCTTCCTGAGCGTCATAAGCGCCACCAGACTCACCACCGCCGTTGCCATCACGTAGTAGGCCGGGATATCCAGATTGCCGGTTTGCTTGATAAGGCCGGTAATGATCAGCCCCGCGCAGCCCGAGAAAATGGCATTCGAGAGCGAGTAGGCCAGTCCTAGACCCGTATAGCGCACGCGCGTCGGGAACATTTCTGACAGCATCGCCGGACCAGGGCCAGCCAGCATGCCAACCAGTCCACCGGCAATCAGCACCACCATCGCTTTTATCGCCAGGGTACTGGATTCCGCCTGCAGTATTTTCAGCAGCGGCAGCGCAAGAACCAGCAGCAAGACCGTGGCAATCATCATCACCGTGCGACGCCCGATGCGATCGCTCATGATACCCGCCGGAATAATGGTGATCGCAAAACCAATGTTGGAGATCACCGCAATCAGCAGTGCCTGGTTGAACCCTGTATGCAGAGCCGACTGTAGATAGGTCGGCATAATAACCAGATAGGTATACCCCGCAGCGGACCACACCATTACCCGCCCAATTCCCATAGCAATGGCTTTCAGCGTATCCGTGGTGCGCGCCTGAGCGACGGCGGGCTTCACCTGTTGTTTGACGAAGCTGGGGGTCTCCTCCATGCTCACCCGCAGCCACAGCGCCACAATACCCATTGGCAACGCGAGGAAGAAGGGAATACGCCAGCCCCAGTCATGCAATGCTTCGGGCGTCAGCAGCGCTGAGAGCAGCGCGACGATGCCCGCACCTGCCAGCAGACCCAATGCCACGGTAAAGGATTGCCACGCCCCGTAGAGGCCTCTCTTGCCGCGTGGTGCGAACTCTGTCATCAGCGATACGGCGCCGCCATATTCTCCGCCGGCAAACAACCCCTGCAAAATGCGCAGCCCGGTAATGATTAACGGCGCGGCGATACCAATACTGGCATAGACCGGCACCAGGCCAATGGCCGCGGTGGCGAGCGTCATCAGAACCAGCACGATGATGAGCGTCGGTTTACGGCCAATGCGATCGCCCATGCGCCCAAAGACCACCGCGCCAAGTGGACGGAAGAAAAAGGCGATAGCGAAAGAGGCGTAGGTCAGGATCAGGCTGGTCAGGCCCGACTCTCCCTCAAGCTGGAAGAAGTTTTTCGCAATGACGGTGGCCATAAAGCCATACACCGCAAATTCATACCATTCGATGAAGTTGCCGATAGAGCCAGCAATTAAAGCGCGCTTATGGGCATCTGGCGCAGAGTGTGAAGCGTGCATAATCATTCTCTTCTGAAAGGTGAGAATAAATTATTCAACACATTTGCGGATGTGAAATAGTTTATTCTTATATTGTGTGAGCTGTTTCACGAATGCATTCAGTGAGATCGTCACGCTGTGACCTCACTCCCATGCAGTGCCGCCGTTGGCTGTCCATACTTGCTGTATGGCCATTGAAGGAGGGACGCACATGCACTGGCAGACACATACCGTGTTTAATCAACCTTCACCACTCTCAAACAGCAACCTTTTTTTGTCGGACTGCGCGCTTCGCGAGGCGGTCGCCCGTGAGGGCGGCGACTGGGACGTGGAGCTGCTGGCGAGTATTGGACAGCAGCTGGGCACCGCAGAGTCGCTGGAGCTGGGCAGGCTGGCGAACATCAATCCACCGGAACTTTTACGCTACGATGCCACCGGAGCACGGCTGGACGACGTTCGCTTTCATCCCGCCTGGCATCTGCTTATGCAGGGATTGTGCGCCAATCGTGTCCATAATCTGGCGTGGGAAGATCGGGCCCGTAAAGGGGCGTTTGTCGCCCGGGCGGCGCGCTTTATCCTCCATGCGCAGGTCGAAGCGGGTACGCTTTGCCCCATCACCATGACCTTTGCCGCCACGCCATTGCTGCAACAGGCGCTGCCCAAACCGTTTCACGACTGGCTACCGCCGTTATTAAGCGATCGTTACGATCCGCATTTAGCGCCGGGCGGGCAGAAGCGAGGGCTGTTGATCGGCATGGGAATGACGGAAAAGCAGGGCGGTTCGGATGTGCTGAGCAATACGACCCGCGCCGATAAAAACAGCGACGGTAGTTACCGACTGGTTGGGCATAAATGGTTTTTCTCGGTGCCGCAAAGCGATGCGCATTTGGTTCTGGCTCAGGCGAAGGGCGGTCTGTCGTGCTTTTTCGTTCCGCGTTTTCTGCCTGACGGACAGCGAAATGCCGTGCGTCTGGAGCGGCTAAAAGACAAGTTGGGTAATCGTTCAAACGCCAGCGCTGAGGCGGAGTTTTTCGATGCGTGCGGCTGGCTGCTGGGGGAAGAGGGGGAAGGCGTGCGGCAAATCCTTAAGATGGGCGGACTGACGCGTTTTGACTGCGCGCTGGGCAGCCACGGTCTTATGCGTCGTGCGCTATCAATTGCGCTGTTCCATGCGCATCAGCGCCAGACCTTTGGCAAAAACCTGGTCGATCAGCCAGTCATGCGTGAGGTATTAAGTCGAATGGCGCTGCAGCTGGAAGGGCAAACGGCGTTTTTGCTTCGGCTGGCGCGGGCCTGGGACCAGCGGGCGCATGAACACGAGGCCGCCTGGGCACGACTCTTTACCCCCGCGGCCAAATTTAGCGTCTGCAAGGCGGGTATACCCTTCGTGGCGGAGGCGATGGAAGTCCTCGGTGGGGCAGGTTACTGCGAAGAGAGTGAACTCCCGCGCCTGTACCGTGAAATGCCGGTAAACAGCATCTGGGAAGGCTCCGGCAATATCATGTGCCTCGACGTGCTGCGGGTGATGGCGAAGCAGCCAGGGATGATTGACGTGCTGAACGAGGATTTTGCTCAGGTGAAGGGGCAGGATCGCCATTTCGACCGCAGCTGGCGTCAATTACAGCAAAAGCTGCGCAAACCTCAGGAGGCTCAGGCCCGGGAGATCGCCCGGCAGCTCTTTCTGCTGGGTGCCGGCGCGCAAATGTTGCGGCACGCTTCGCCGCCGGTCGCGCAGGCATGGTGCCGTATGATGATGGATCCCCGGGGCAGCATGTTGCTCAGTGAGCAGGTAAAAAATGATTTGCTGCTGCGTGCCACGGGGAGGGTAGTTTAAGGCTTTAAGCGGAAAATACTGACCAGTTCTGTCAGATGCGATCCTTTCTCGCGCAGCGTTTGGGCCGTTTGCTCGCTGCGTGAGACGCGATCCGCATTGATATGCGATGCTTCGCCAATATGCGCCATGGCCAGATTAACCTGACGGATCCCCGCTGATTGCTCATGCGAGGCATGGTTAATTTCGCCCACCAGCTGGCTGATGTTATCAATATGAACAATGATAGAGTCCATCGCATGACGGGTTTGCTCTGAAAGCTGATGCCCTTCACTCACCTTTTTCAGCGTATCGCCAATCAGTTGTTCAATCTCTTTCACCGCATTGGCGCTTCGCGCGGCCAGCGCACGGACTTCCTGCGCGACAACGGCAAACCCTTTGCCGTGTTCACCCGCGCGTGCGGCCTCAACGGCCGCGTTCAGTGCCAGGATATTGGTCTGGAAGGCGATAGACTCAATCACGCGGGTGATGTCTTCAATGCGTTTTGAGGCGTCACGGATATCGTCCATGGTGGCCACGGCGTGTCCTACCGTCTCGCCGCCCTGATGCACGGCGCGAGAGGTTTCATTCACCAGCTGCTGCGTCTGCTCCATATTGGCCGCATTCTGCTGCACCGTTGCGGCCAGCTGTTCCATGCTGGCCGAAGTCTCTTCAACGCTGCTGGCCTGCTTGTTAATCTGTTCAGAGATCTCGCCGCTGTCGGAAGCCAGAGCGTTGGTCCCCAGATGGATATCGCCCGCTGATTCACGAACCTGCTGAACGATAGTCTGTAAACCACCCCCGATGCCATTGATGGCCACGATCAATTGACCGACTTCATCCTGGCGTGTCACCGGCAGTTCTGCCCGCAAATCTCCCGCGGCGTACTGACGCGCCAGGTGAATGACGCTATGCAGCGGACGGGTTAACCAGCGACGAATAATGACCACAAACAGCAGGGCAAACAGGGCAGAAAGCACCGCGCCCGCCAGCAGGAAACGGTCCCGCAGGGCGGTGACGTTCTTCAGCAGCACCGATTTATCCACTTCGCCAATAATGGTCCAGTTCCAGCCAGGCATTGGGGTGTAAGCCATTTTAAGCGTGCGGCCATCATCGCTGATGCGCTCGAGCGTACCGGACTGACCGCTCATTACCGCCTGTTGGATGTCGCTTGCCCACGCGGGCAACTGGCCTTCTTTATCAGCGTGGAACAGGTATTGGCCGCGCGTTTTGCCCTGGCCGCGATCGAGCACATAGAAGTGACCGCTTTTGCCCAGGCGTCGGCTGAGAATTTTTTCACGCATGATGTTCCATGACTGCGTGATATCGACGCCTACAAAGATGATCGCAATCACCTGCCCGCCCGCATCTTTGACCGGCTGATACTGGGTGATATAACGCTTGCCGAAAAGCAGCGCCAGGCCCCGGTAAACCTCACCTTTCGTCACGGAAGCAAAGGCCGGGCTGGTGGTATCCAGTACCGTACCGATGGCTCGCTCGCCGTTCTCTTTGCGCAGTGACGTTGCGACGCGGATGAAATCATTACCGCTGCGGACAAACAGCGTTGAAATGGCACCCGTGCGGTTTAAAAAGTCATCAGAAAGCGCGCTGTTTTCATGCAGCTCGGTCTCCCCACCTTTCAGCAGCGGAACGGTCTGGTTATTGATAGTCCGGCTCTGGCTGGCGTCGATGTTCAGCGGTTGGGGCAGGAAGGTGGAGAAGAGTTTGGTATAGCTCTCCACTTCTTCGCTCAGGCTGGTATTGAACATCTGCACCATATCAACCATGCCGGTAGACTGATTATGCAGGTCTTCCACGGCCAGGGTTTCAAGCTGTTCGCTGGCTTTATGGCTCAGAAGATAGGTGAATAGCAGAAACAGTGCCGCCACACTGATGCCGGTCAGCAGAGAGAGTTTGGTGCCCAGTCCCGCGCGGCGGAAAAAGTTGATCATAAATTGCTCATTGTCGAAAAGGTATGGCAGTTCAACGGCAGAGCGCGGATAACATTTATCGATTTCATGTAACAAATTGTTACATGGCTGTTATGACTGGGTTGCAGAGCGGAGTAAGCATGTGTAAAAACAGAAAAGCCACTGAAATTACGTGGCTTTTTTATAGGATTCAGGCGTAAAGAATGGCTTTCACCTGCCACTGATCGGCACGGTTGTTTTCCTGCATTTGAACGATTCGGTACCAGGTGGCGCCCTGCTCATCGGCTTTTAAGGCGATGACGCGCTCAACGTCCTGCAGGCTTCCGGAAATATTATTCACCGAGATAAGCCCTATTTCGTTCAAACCTGTAACGCAATCTGCGCTGGCGAACTCGGCGGATTGTGCGGTGGTGCTCACCAGCCCGGCTGAGAGCAAGAGTGAGGTTAAAGCAAGCGATCGTTTCATAGTCAACTCCATTTCACAGGTTTCCGGTATCCGCCGGGCAATCCTTCGCGAATAAACTCATTTCCTTTGTCACAGGCATGCAGTTTATTGTGAACAGGAAAACGTCTATGGACGCAAAGCAGTGTAAATGTCGCTTAAATTCTGAACGTTACTTGCGATACAAAATTGCCTGTGAGTACCATTGTCCCGTAACGATCGTTTCGTCGACCATAATAATCACGTAATAATCGGCGTTTGCAGCGACAGCTTTTGCTTTAATAGCATCTTGCGCATCATCCGGAGAACCGCGCACCAGAACGCTAACCGTCCCCATTCGCTGTAATCCCTCAGTTTGATTACGATGAATCTCCTGAGGATGATCGGCAACCGGGGGAGCAGGTTGCGGTGTGCCTTGCAGCGCGCTACAGCCCGCTAATACTGACACCAGCCATAAAGCAGCAAACCTTCGCATAGCCATATCTCGTTTCCTGATAGTCATAGTGTAGATGTCTGCGAATTTCCTTTTGGGGGAATGTTCCCAAACTGTTATCTGTAACGTAAATTTCGAATGAAAATGTCGTGAAAGCGTAATCCAGTTCTCAACATTATGAATCACCCACACGAATAAGGAGCAGCCATGATTGAGTTAACGACCCGGAGACTGGGTGACCACGAAATTTTACACGCTTATCCGGCGGGAAAAGCGACACAGCCATTACCGGTTATTATTTTTTATCATGGGTTTACTTCATCAAAACTGGTCTATAGCTACTTTGCGGTAGCGCTGGCGCAGGCGGGGTTTCGTGTCATCATGCCCGATGCGCCCGATCATGGTTCGCGTTACCGCGGCGATGAACAGTCTCGCCTGGGACAGTTCTGGCCAATTCTTCATGGTAACCTGGTGGAGTTCGCTGGGCTCCGTGACGCTCTCTTTGCCGCCGGGCTGGTGGCCGATAAACGTCTGGCTGTGGCCGGCGCTTCAATGGGGGGAATGACGGCGTTGGGTATTATGACGCAGCATCCAGAAGTCACCTGTGTGGCGAGTCTGATGGGGTCGGGGTATTTTTTGACGCTGGCGGACACGCTGTTTCCACCCTCGGGTGATTCAGAGGCCGTTCGCGCATCATTGCGCGCATGGGACGTCACAGATGCGCTGCCGCGCCTTGCTGACAGGCCGCTTTTTTTATGGCACGGCGAAGCGGATGACGTCGTGCCCGCCGGGGAAACCTTCCGCTTACAGCAGGCATTGATTCGCGAGGGGCTGGATAAACGCCTCACCTGCGTCTGGGAAGCAGGCGTGCGGCATCGCATTACCCCGACGGCGCTTGACGCAACCGTCGATTTCTTTTTAAAGAACCTTTAAACGCGCAGGATTTTCACGCCCTGATCCGCCAGTTTCTGAAGGATCTGCGGATTGGCGTTTTTGCCGGTGATCACCATATCGATCTGCTCGGCGCGACTGAACAACATACCGGCACGCTCGCCGACCTTGCTGCTGTCGACCAACACCACCAGTTTGCCGACGACGTTGAGCATATTCTGCTCGGCCATCGCGGTTAGCATATCGGTTTTGTACAGGCCATCCGCAGTGAGACCCTTACCGCTGGTAAACATCCAGTGACCGGCGTAAAGGCTGTTTTCGCTGTCCTGTGGGCTGAGGGTAATCGACTGGCTCTTATTGTATTGCCCCCCCATGATCACCACGCTTTCATGCTCCTGATCGATGAGAAAGTTGGCCAGCGGCAGGTAGTTGGTGATGATTTGCACCGGCTTGCCGCACATTTCACGGCCCAGCAAAAAGGCGGTAGACCCACAGTTAATCACCACGCTTTCACCAGGATTAACCAGCTGCGAGGCGGCGCGGGCAATGCGGATTTTTTCGTCATGGTTTAACGCCTGATGAATGTTCATGGGCGTCCAGCGCGGGCGCTGCTGGCTAATGGCTTCCGCGCCATTGCGCACTTTTTTCAACTTGCCGCTTTCATCCAGCTTATTGATATCCCGGCGTGCGGTCGCGGGCGAAATCCCTAAACGTTCGATAACTTGTTCGACGGTAACAAACCCCGTTTGCGCCAGGAGTTCCAGTAAAATTTGATGCCGTTGCGCTTCCGTCATGAGCTATTCCGATAAAAATTGATTTTAAAAGATAATATTTGAAATAGCCTGAAATTACTAAGCAAAAGATGAATCGCCAGACTCAGGGTCTGGCGATAAAAGATCGCGAAAGTGACGCGAATTCTTACAGGAACGATTTGAACGGCAGGTCAGGCTCGACAGTGAAGCAATCATCAAAACCGCGAGGGTAATGGTATTCGACGTTATCTTTATCCAGCGGCCAGGTAAACTTACCGCCGACCTGCCAGATGAAAGGCTTGAAGCCATACTTCAGCCGGTCTTTTTTCATCTCCCACAGGACGCGGATTTCCTGCGGATCGGCCTGGAAGTTTGACCAGATATCATGATGGAAAGGGATCACCACTTTGGTGTTCAACGCTTCGGCCATACGCAGCATGTCGGCGCTGGTCATTTTGTCCGTGATGCCACGCGGGTTTTCCCCGTAGGAGCCAAGCGCGACGTCGATCTGATGTTCGTTACCGTGTTTCGCGTAATAGTTGGAGTAGTGCGAGTCACCGCTGTGATACAGCGAGCCTCCCGGCGTTTTGAACAGATAGTTGACGGCACGCGCGTCCATGCCGTCCGGTAAAACACCCGCGGCTTTTTGATCGGCGGGCAGGGTAATCAGCGCGGTCCGGTCAAAAGCATCCAGCGCATGGATCTCAATGTCTTTGATTTTCACCACATCGCCCGGCCTCATGACGATGCACCGTTCTTTTGGCACCCCCCAGCCAATCCACAGATCCACGCAGGTCTGTGGCCCGATAAACGGTACGTCGTCGGCGCAGTTTTGCATAACGGCGGCGGCCACGTTCACATCGATATGATCGTTATGATCGTGCGTGGACAGGACGGCATCGATCTGGCGAATCGCAAAGGGATCAAGCACAAAGGGCGTCGTGCGCAGGTTCGGCTGAAGCTTTTTCACGCCTGCCATACGCTGCATCTGGTGGCCTTGCTTCATCAGCGGATTGCCGTGGCTTTGCTTGCCGGTTCCACACCAGAAATCCACGCAAAGGTTGGCGCCGCCTTCTGATTTTAGCCAGATACCCGTACACCCGAGCCACCACATCGCAAAGGTGCCCGGCGCAACCTGCTCTTGCTCGATCTCCTCATTTAGCCAGCTGCCCCATTCCGGGAAAGTGCTCAGGATCCAGGATTCACGGGTGATGCTGTTCACTTTACTCATCGTTCGACTCCCTGTTTTTAATCATAAATAATCATATGGTGATTTGTTGTGATTTATACTGTCACCAGTTAATCATCATTGCAACGGCAAATTTGCTGTTTTTACTGAGTCTGAAAGTGAGGTCAGGACAGGTCAGAAATCAGGTGATAGTGGTGATCTTCTTCTATCTGCATGTAAAGTATGGTTAATTTTCACGGTGTTGATGTGAAATGAAAATCACTATTAACTGTGTGGAAATAATTTGCGTGATGCGTCACAAATAATCAATTTCAATCTTGTGGTGATTATTTGTGATTACTAGAGTGAGGGCACTTTACGCATGAGGGTTCGCCCTCTCGTCCCCATTTTCTGGAGAATGCAATGGAAGTCCTCTACAGCGTCTTTACCGTCTTCTTCAATCAGGTTATGACCAACGCACCGCTGTTGCTGGGTATCGTTACCTGTCTCGGCTACATCCTGTTGCGCAAAAGCGCGAGCGTGATTGTGAAAGGCACGATTAAAACAATCATTGGTTTTATGTTGTTGCAGGCAGGTTCGGGCATTTTAACCAGCACTTTCAAGCCCGTTGTCGCCAAAATGTCGGAGGTTTACGGCATTAACGGGGCTATCTCCGATACTTACGCCTCCATGATGGCCACCATTGAGCGCATGGGTGAGGCCTACAGCTGGGTGGGCTATGCCGTTCTGCTCGCTCTGGCGCTGAACATTACCTACGTCCTGCTACGCCGCCTGACGGGCATTCGCACGATCATGCTCACCGGCCATATCATGTTCCAGCAGGCGGGGCTGATCGCTGTCTTCTTCTACATCCTGGGTTACCCGATGTGGACCACGATTATCTGTACTGCCGTGCTGGTCTCCCTGTACTGGGGAATTACCTCGAACATGATGTACAAACCCACGCAGGACGTGACCGACGGCTGCGGTTTTTCCATCGGACACCAGCAGCAGTTTGCCTCCTGGATTGCGTACAAACTCGCCCCGTTCCTCGGTAAGAAAGAAGAGAGCGTAGAAGATCTCAAACTGCCGGGCTGGCTCAATATTTTCCATGACAACATCGTCTCTACCGCCATCGTAATGACCCTTTTCTTTGGCGCGATTCTGCTCTCCTTCGGCATCGACGTGGTTCAGGCGATGGCAGGCAAAACCCACTGGACTATTTACATCCTGCAGACGGGCTTCCAGTTCGCGGTGGCGATTTTCATCATCACCCAGGGCGTGCGTATGTTTGTGGCTGAGCTGTCCGAAGCCTTTAACGGTATCTCTCAACGTCTTATCCCGGGTGCCGTGCTCGCCATCGACTGCGCCGCCATTTATAGCTTTGCTCCTAACGCCGTCGTCTGGGGCTTTATGTGGGGCACCATCGGCCAGCTGATCGCGGTGGGTATTCTGGTGGGCTGCGGCTCCTCAATTCTGATCATTCCAGGCTTTATCCCGATGTTCTTCTCTAACGCCACGATTGGCGTGTTTGCCAATCACTTTGGCGGCTGGCGCGCCGCGCTCAAAATCTGTCTCGTGATGGGCATGATTGAAATATTTGGCTGCGTCTGGGCAGTCAAACTGACCGGGATGAGCGCCTGGATGGGCATGGCGGACTGGTCGATTCTGGCACCGCCGATGATGCAGGGCTTCGCCTCTCTCGGCATCGTCTTTATGGCGGCCATTATCCTGATTGCACTGGCTTATATGGTCTTCGCCGGGCGCGCATTACGCGCTGAAGAAGACGCAGAAAAACAACTGGCAGAGCACTCTGCTTAATAAGGAGTTCCGATTATGACCGTACGTATTCTGGCTGTATGTGGAAATGGGCAAGGTAGCTCCATGATCATGAAAATGAAAGTGGACCAGTTTCTGACGCAGCAAGGCGTGGATCACACGGTAAATAGCTGTGCCGTGGGTGAATACAAGAGCGAGTTGGGCGGTGCGGATGTGATTATTGCCTCAACCCATATCGCCGGTGAAATCACCGTCTCCGGAAACAAATATGTGGTGGGGGTTCGCAATATGCTTTCTGCCGCTGATTTCGGCCCAAAACTGATGGAGGTGATCAACGCGCACTTCCCGAATGATGTGAAATAAGGACGTGTCATGAAATTACGTGATTCGCTGGCGGAAAATCATTCCATTCTTTTGCAGGCGGATGCCAGCAACTGGCAGGACGCCGTCAAACTCGGCGTGGATTTGCTGGTCAGGGCGGATGTCGTGGAGCCGCGCTACTACCAGGCCATCCTGGATGGCGTTGCACAGCATGGACCTTATTTTGTGATTGCGCCGGGTCTGGCAATGCCGCATGGCCGCCCGGAAGAAGGCGTAAAAAAAACCGGCTTCGCGCTGGTGACGCTCAAAACGCCGCTGGTCTTCAACCATGAAGATAACGATCCCGTCGATATCCTGATCACCATGGCGGCTGTGGATGCCAACACCCATCAGGAAGTCGGCATTATGCAAATCGTCAATCTGTTTGATGATGAAGAAAATTTCGACCGTTTACGCGCCTGCCGCACCGAGCAGGACGTGCTGGATTTAATCGATCGCGCCACTGCGGCGGCACGTTAAGAAGGAACTGAAAATGTCATTACCTATGTTGCAGGTTGCGCTTGATAACCAGACCCTGTCTCACGCTTACGAAACCACCCGCCTGATTGCTGAAGAGGTGGACATTATAGAAGTCGGCACCATTCTGTGTGTCGGTGAGGGCGTGCGTGCCGTACGCGACTTGAAAGCGCTCTATCCGCATAAAATTGTGCTGGCAGATGCCAAAATCGCCGATGCCGGCAAAATACTCTCGCGGATGTGCTTTGAGGCGAACGCTGACTGGGTCACCGTGATTTGCTGTGCCGATATCAACACCGCGAAAGGCGCGCTGGACGTGGCGAAGGAGTTTGGCGGCGACGTGCAGATTGAGCTGACGGGCTTCTGGACCTGGGAACAGGCGCAAGCGTGGCGTGATGCCGGGATTCAGCAGGTGGTCTATCACCGCAGCCGTGACGCGCAGGCCGCCGGTGTTGCCTGGAGCGAGGCCGATATCAGTGCGATCAAACGTCTGGCGGATATGGGCTTCAAGGTCACCGTAACGGGTGGTCTGGCGCTCGACGATCTCCCGCTGTTCCAGGGCATTCCGATTCACGTGTTTATCGCTGGTCGCAGTATTCGCGATGCTGCTTCGCCGGTTAAAGCCGCGCGCCAGTTTAAACGCTCCATCGCCCAGCTGTGGGGATAAGGAGCGGGTATGTTGTCTACACAGGTCCCGTTAGGGATTTATGAAAAGGCGCTCCCCGCGGGGGAGTGCTGGCTGGAACGGCTACAGCTTGCCAAAAAGCTCGGTTTTGATTTTGTGGAAATGTCGATTGATGAAACCGACGCGCGTTTATCCCGTCTTGACTGGCCTCGGGACGCGCGGCTGTCGTTGGTCAGTGCCATTGCCGAAACCGGCGTGCGGGTGCCGTCCATGTGTTTGAGCGCGCATAGACGTTTTCCTTTGGGGTGCGAGGACGATGCCATTCGCGCCCAGGGGCTGGAGATCATGCGTAAAGCCATCGCGTTCGCCCAGGATGTTGGCATCCGCGTCATTCAGCTGGCGGGGTATGACGTCTATTATCAGGAAGCCAGTGACGAAACACGTCGGCGGTTTCGCGAAGGCCTGAAAGAGAGCGTCGGGATGGCCAGCCGTGCCCAGGTCACGCTGGCTATGGAGATCATGGATTATCCCCTGATGAACTCCATCAGCAAGGCGCTGGGGTATACGCACTACCTGAATAACCCCTGGTTTCAGCTTTATCCGGATATCGGCAATTTGTCGGTGTGGGATAACGATGTGCAGATGGAGTTACAGGCCGGAATCGGGCATATCGTGGCGGTGCATGTAAAAGATACGCGCCCCGGCGTCTTCAAAAATGTGCCGTTTGGTACCGGCGTCGTGGAGTTTGAACAGTGCTTCCGGACGTTAAAAGAGAGCGGCTACTGCGGCCCCTATCTGATTGAGATGTGGAGTGAAACCGCAGAAAACCCGGAGGCCGAGGTTGCGCTGGCACGCGACTGGGTACGTGGGCGCATGGCGCGTGCAGGATTACTGGAGGCCGATAATGCAGCCGCTTAAAAAGCAGGTCTTTGAGGCCAATATGGATCTCCCCCGATACGGCCTGGTAACCTTCACCTGGGGGAACGTCAGTGCTATCGACAGGGCGCGTGGGCGGGTGGTGATTAAGCCGAGCGGTGTGGCTTATGATGCCATGACCGTTGACGATATGGTGGTGGTGGATCTGGACGGCAACGTTATCGAAGGCCGCTGGAATCCCTCTTCCGATACGGCCACGCACCTGGCGCTCTATCGACGCTTTCCTTCCCTTGGGGGCATTGTCCACACGCACTCGACGCATGCCACAGCCTGGGCTCAGGCGGGGATGGCCATTCCGGCGCTGGGTACCACGCATGCGGACTATTTCTTTGGCGATATTCCCTGCACCCGCGCATTGACCGAAGCAGAAGTGTCGGACGAGTACGAACGCAATACGGGCAAGGTCATCATTGAAACGCTGGGCGAGCGCGACCCGTTGCATACGCCGGGCATCGTGGTGTATCAGCACGGGCCCTTCTCCTGGGGCAAAAATGCACATGATGCGGTGCATAACGCGGTGGTCATGGAAGAGGTGGCGAAAATGGCCTGGATATCACGCGGTATTAATCCGCAGCTCAAGCCCATCGACAGCTATCTGATGAACAAACATTATCTGCGCAAGCACGGTCCCGATGCTTATTACGGGCAGAAATAAAAAAAGCCCCCGGGCAGGGGGCTAAATCATTGCGTGCTATGTTTTCGTTGTTGGCTTTCCTGGTGCTGGCGTGACGCTTTATTTGTAGATATCCGCGCTTGCATGCATATTGCCGTTGCTGCCGGGCTCGCGCATCAGCATGACATGATAATAATGGGCGCCTCTCGCGTCGGTTTCTTCATTCAGGGCCTGATCTGCTTCGCTTTCGGTGGCAAAATTATGATTGATGTAAATCACACCTAAGCTCTGCACATCATCCATATTCCGGGCCTGTCGGCTGTCTATCTTGATGGCTGCCGTTGCGTTTGCACTGAACAACAGGACGGCCAGAAGGGCAATTATGATGTTTTTCATACGTTACGCTCCACGACAAGGTGCTGTGTGACGGTCTCTGCCTCTCCTTTTTGTGGAAAATGGGGTCTGATTAAAGTGTAATCGCTTCTTTGACCCGCAATCGCGACCATTTCTGATGCTGTTGTGCAAAAAAATGGCGCTTCCTGATGTGATTAATTTTAAATCATCCACTTAGTCTGTCTTCGCGCTATGTGCGAATTATTTGTGCAATCAGCTTGAGTTTATGAGGCTTCGCAATTAGAATGGCGCGTCAATTTTTCAGCCGCCCTTTAATCACGTTCCTTGCCTCCATGGGCCGCGGCTGACCCAGACAGGAGGCTGAATAATCCGTAAGGAGCAATTCGATGCGTCATTACGAAATCGTTTTTATGGTCCACCCTGACCAGAGCGAACAGGTTCCGGGCATGATCGAGCGCTACTCTGCTGCCATCACTGGTGCAGAAGGTACGATCCACCGTCTGGAAGACTGGGGCCGCCGTCAGCTGGCTTACCCGATCAACAAACTGCACAAAGCACACTACGTTCTGATGAACGTTGAAGCGCCGCAGGAAGTGATCGATGAGCTGGAAACTACCTTCCGCTTCAACGATGCCGTTATCCGCAGCATGGTTATGCGTACCAAAAACGCAGTGACCGAAGCATCTCCGATGGTTAAAGCGAAAGACGAGCGCCGTGAGCGTCGCGATGATTTCGCAAACGAAACCGCAGATGATTCTGATGCTGGGGATTCTGAAGAGTAATTTCTGATGACCAACCGTCTGGTGTTGTCCGGTACCGTGTGCAGGACCCCCCTTCGAAAGGTCAGCCCATCAGGAATTCCTCATTGTCAGTTCGTGCTTGAGCATCGTTCTGTACAAGAGGAAGCCGGTTTCCACCGGCAGGCTTGGTGCCAAATGCCCGTGATTATTAGCGGACACGAAAACCAGGCCATTACTCACAGTTTAACGGTCGGCTGTGCAGTTACCGTTCAGGGGTTCATTTCATGCCACAAGGCAAAGAACGGTCTGAGCAAAATGGTTCTGCATGCCGAGCAGATTGATTTGATAGATTCTGGAGACTAGCCATATGGCACGTTATTTCCGTCGTCGCAAGTTCTGCCGTTTCACCGCGGAAGGCGTTCAAGAGATCGACTATAAAGATATCGCAACGCTGAAAAACTACATCACCGAAAGCGGTAAGATTGTCCCAAGCCGTATCACCGGTACTCGTGCAAAATATCAGCGTCAGCTGGCTCGCGCTATCAAACGCGCTCGCTACCTGTCTCTGCTGCCGTACACTGATCGTCATCAGTAATCGGGCACGGTCCACTAATACGACTTTAAGAGGATAAGGTAATGCAAGTTATTCTGCTTGATAAAGTAGCAAACCTGGGCAGCCTGGGTGATCAGGTTAACGTTAAAGCGGGTTACGCACGTAACTTCCTGGTTCCACAGGGTAAAGCTGTTCCAGCTACTAAGAAAAACGTAGAGTTTTTCGAAGCACGTCGCGCTGAACTGGAAGCCAAACTGGCTGACGTTCTGGCGGCTGCTAACGCTCGCGCTGAAGCAATCAACGCACTGGGCACTGTAACCATCGCGTCTAAATCTGGCGACGAAGGTAAACTGTTCGGTTCCATCGGTACTCGCGATATCGCTGACGCTGTTACTGCAGCTGGCGTTAACGTGGCTAAGAGCGAAGTTCGTATGCCGAACGGCGTTCTGCGCACCACTGGTGAGCACGAAGTAGACTTCCAGGTTCATAGCGAAGTCTTCGCTAAACTGGTTGTTAACGTTGTAGCTGAGTAATTTTTTTACTTAGTTCGCGTCGAAGCGCCGGCCTTGTGCCGGCGTTTTGCTTTTTAGCGCCCGTAAATCTTTCCCTTCCCGTCTTGTATGGTAGCTATTCCCGCCACAATCTCCGATAATAAAATGAAACGCCATTTTATCTTTGAGATTTGCTATGGACATCGCCCAGCCTGCCTCCGTTTTTGCCCGTAAAAATGTTGCTTACGCCTGCGCCACGCTATGTTGCCTGCTCTGGGGCAGCTCGTACCCGGCGATAAAAAGCGGCTATGAACTCTTTCACATCGCCGCCGATGATATCCCGTCGAAGCTCGTCTTTGCCGGCTATCGTTTTCTGTTTGCCGGGGCGCTTCTGCTGCTGTTTGCGCTGGCTCAGCGTAAACCTATCGCCAGGTTCACGACGCGCCAGTTCGGACAACTCACGCTGCTTGGCCTCACGCAAACGTCTATCCAGTACACATTCTTCTATATTGGGCTCGCCTGGACCACCGGGGTGAACGGGTCAATCATGAATGCGACGGGCACCTTCTTCAGCGTGCTGCTGGCGCATTTTATCTATCACAACGACAAGCTCAGCTATAACAAAACCCTGGGTTGCATACTGGGCTTTGCCGGTGTGATGCTGGTGAATTTCAATCATGGGCTGAGTGATTTTCATTTTGTCTGGAAGGGTGGCGGCTTCGTGATTCTGGCGGCGTTTATCCTTTCTTCCGCAACGCTCTACGGCAAGCGCATCTCACAGACGGTTGACCCAACGGTGATGACGGGCTGGCAGCTGGCATTGGGCGGGCTTGCGCTGGTTGTCGCGGGATATATGACGGGCGGAACGCTGGAGCTCCATAGCATCGAAGCCGCCGCGATTCTGGGCTATCTGACGCTTCTGTCATCCGTCGCGTTTGCGCTGTGGAGTGTGCTGCTAAAAGTGAACCGCGTCAGCATGATCGCCCCGTTTAACTTTGTGGTGCCGGTTGCGGGAACGGTATTGTCGGCTATTTTCCTGGGCGAAAATATTTTCGATATTAAATATGCCGTGGCGCTGGTGCTGGTTTGTACGGGGATAGCGTGGGTGAACAAGCGGAATGCCTGATAATCTCTGCCGGGCAACGCGCTGGCGTGCCCGGCAGAGAAACTAACGAACTCTGATAAAACTGCCGTCTGTCTGGCGGGTAAACAGGACCTGTTGCCCGTTACCGGCATCTATCGTCAGGCCCGTCACCACGCCGCTGGCGTTCTGGCGGATCTGCACCATCTGGCCGTTTTGCAAATTACTCAATGGCTTACCTGCACCTTCCACCTGCGCCATCGCATAGACATCGGTAGGCGGCAGATTATGATCGCGGAAGAGCTGCGCCAGCGTTTTACCGGATTCTACCCGATAAGAGCGCCACTGCTGCTCAATGCCGGTGGGTTGCTGGGCCTGAGTCTGAACCGGCGCTGCCGCCTGCTCCTGAGGTTGCTCCTCCTGAATGGGTTCAGGCTCTACCGGGGCCATTTGCCCTGGATCGTTTGAGGGGCTCACCAGCTGCGGCTGCGTCGGCTGGCTGTCGGGCTGAGGCCGGGATTGCGACTGGATATCCAGCTGCGCATCGCGGCTCGTCGCCTGCGTGCTGATGTCGTTATCCTCTGAAGGAAGCAAGAAGCCGACGATCACCAGCAGGGCGGCAATGATAATGCCCCGGCGGTGCATCGGCGGCAGTGGATCCATGATGCGAAAGTGGTCTGGCGCATGCCAGATTTTCGCCAGGGTAGGTTTCAGTTCAAATCGCCCGGGCATGGCTTTCCTCCTGCTCCGCATCATTTTGTTCCTGTCATGAGAAGTATAGATTGCTAACTGCCTGAACGGCGTAACAAAGTCGCCTTCCGTGACCATCATTTAAGAAAAATCTAAACCTTGCCTATTGTTTCTGTTTCAGCGCAGTTTGTCATCTTAACTTAAGACAAAGTTTTACCCATAAGGGCGTGGCTGATATGCTGCCCGCTACTTTAAATGTGATGGAAGGAAATCCCCCATGACCACCCCGACTTTTGACACTATCGAAGCGCAGGCAAGCTACGGTATCGGCTTGCAGGTAGGACAGCAGCTGAGCGAATCTGGCCTGGAAGGCCTGTTACCTGACGCGCTGGTGGCGGGTATCGCTGACGCGCTGGAAGGCAAACAGCCTGCTGTCCCGGTCGATGTTGTGCATCGCGCCCTGCGTGAAATCCACGAGCGTGCTGATGCCGTTCGTCGCGAGCGCTTCGAAGAGATGGCCGCTGAGGGTGTGAAATACCTGGAAGAGAACCGCGAACGTGAAGGTGTGAACAGCACCGAATCGGGCCTGCAGTTCCGCGTGATCGCTCAGGGCGAAGGTTCTATCCCGGCACGTACCGATCGTGTTCGCGTTCACTACACCGGCAAGCTGATTGACGGCACCGTATTCGACAGCTCTGTCGCGCGTGGCGAACCTGCTGAGTTCCCGGTTAACGGCGTGATCCCAGGCTGGATCGAAGCGCTGACCCTGATGCCTGTCGGTTCTAAATGGGAACTGACTATCCCGCAAAACCTGGCGTACGGTGAACGTGGCGCGGGCGCATCTATCCCACCATTCAGCACCCTGGTCTTTGAAGTCGAATTGCTGGAAATCCTGTAATCGACAGACTGTTTTCCTCTTCGTCACGGGAGAGGAAAACAGTGATAAAACCTACAGTTATAGCGATATCAACATTTTATCTTGCAAATACATAAGTTGCGTGTATTTTTGTGAGCTGTTTCGCGTTACATGAGTGATATGACACTCACTTTAAACATATTGTTAACATAATATCTAAATCATAGTATTCATCCTGCCGATTCTTACCTACTATCGATGAGTCCTCTACGGGACCGTCGCATCATGACGTATTAAAGGCCAGAAGAGCCTTAACAACACAGACAGGCATAACAGGAAAATATCACATGGTAGATCAGGTCAAAGTCGTCGCTGATGAAGAGGCGTCGTCTGAACAATCGCTGCGGCGAAATCTCACAAACCGTCATATTCAGCTTATCGCCATCGGCGGTGCCATCGGTACCGGGCTGTTTATGGGGTCAGGCAAAACCATTAGTCTGGCCGGGCCGTCGATCATATTCGTCTATATGATCATCGGTTTTATGCTCTTTTTCGTGATGCGCGCAATGGGTGAACTGCTGCTCTCGAATCTGGAATATAAATCCTTCAGTGATTTTGCCTCCGACCTGCTCGGCCCCTGGGCAGGCTACTTTACCGGCTGGACCTACTGGTTCTGCTGGGTGGTGACCGGGATGGCCGATGTCGTCGCCATTACCGCGTATGCCCAGTTCTGGTTCCCCGGGCTGTCGGACTGGGTGGCTTCTCTGGCCGTCATCGTGCTTCTGCTGAGCCTCAACCTGGCGACCGTGAAGATGTTCGGCGAGATGGAGTTCTGGTTCGCGATGATCAAAATCGTCGCTATCGTTGGGCTGATTGTCGTGGGTCTGGTGATGGTATTGACGCATTTCCAGTCGCCAACGGGCGTTGAGGCTTCCTTCACGCACCTCTGGAACGAGGGGGGCTGGTTCCCGAAAGGTCTGAGCGGCTTCTTTGCCGGCTTCCAGATCGCGGTGTTTGCCTTTGTGGGGATTGAACTGGTTGGCACGACGGCCGCAGAGACGAAAGATCCCGAGAAATCTCTGCCGCGTGCGATTAACTCAATTCCGATTCGCATCATTATGTTCTACGTTTTCGCGCTGATCATTATTATGTCGGTGACGCCGTGGAGCTCTGTGGTCCCCACTAAAAGTCCGTTTGTAGAGCTGTTTGTCCTGGTCGGCCTGCCGGCTGCCGCAAGCCTGATTAACTTTGTGGTGCTGACCTCCGCGGCCTCTTCCGCCAACAGCGGCGTGTTCTCCACCAGCCGTATGTTGTTCGGTCTGGCACAGGAAGGCGTAGCGCCTAAAGCCTTTGCGAAACTCTCCAAACGTGCGGTACCGGCGAAAGGGTTAACCTTCTCCTGTATCTGCCTGCTGGGCGGTGTCGTGATGCTGTACGTTAACCCGAGCGTCATTGGTGCGTTCACTATGATCACCACCGTGTCCGCGATTCTCTTTATGTTCGTCTGGACCATCATTCTGTGCTCGTACCTGGTGTACCGTAAACAGCGTCCGCATCTGCATGAGAAATCGATCTATAAGATGCCGCTGGGCAAGCTGATGTGCTGGGTCTGCATGGCGTTCTTTGTCTTCGTGCTGGTTCTGCTGACGCTGGAAGAGGATACCCGTCAGGCGCTGATCGTAACGCCGCTGTGGTTTATCGCGCTGGGGTTAGGCTGGTTCTTTATCGGCAAGAAACGTATGGCTGGCGTGCGTTAAACCTATGGCCCGGCAGCGCTCGATGCACCGGGCATAAAAAAGGCCACGTATGCGGTGGCCGAATCTCAACTTCAGGAAGGCGCTCTCGGGCGCCTTTTTTATTCGCCTGCGAGGGCACGCGGGAACAGAACGTTATTCTCAAGACTGATGTGTTCCATCAGATCATCGATCAGTTCGTTAATGCCGTTGTACATCGCTTTCCAGGTCGTGCAGGCATCTGCTGGCGGCGTAACGTTGTTGGTGGTGTGTTTGATCACTTCAAGCAGTTCGCCCGCATCGTCGTGCTCGCTTTCCATCACGCTAATCGGCCCGTTGGCCTGGCGGCCCATTCCCTGTTTGATCATCGGGAACAGGATCTGCTCTTCCTTCATCATATGGCTGGACAGCTCTTCGTGAAGCATGGAGAGGTATTTCGCCAGCCCACGCGGCACAGAGGCTTTATCGGCGTGAACACGTTCAACCTTAGTGGCCTGCAGAATCAGTTCGGGCAGTTGTTCGCGATGGCGATCGTGATAGCGAACAATAATATGGTCGATGATTTCGGCCAGCGGCACGCTGCGCCAGTCTTTATCCACCGGCTCTTCGGCAAGCTGCGCCAGTTCCGCTTCGATAGCCTCGACATCCAGCTCTTTACGAGACGCCGCACGCGCCAGCGTCTGCTTACCCCCGCAGCAATAATCCATATCGTATTTACGGAACAGCGCCGAAGCGCGTGGGATGGAGAGCGCAAGCTCGCCTAAAGGTTGGTCGCGAAAGGCCATGGTCGTTACCTCATCATCAGAAATATAAGATGCATTTTAAATGCATCTTTAAGGCAAGGCTATAACCCTTTGGAGGCACAGAAGGAAATGAGAGGTGTGTCACAATTTTTTTGCAGCGATTAAGCTGCTGAATGGCATTGATAAATTCCGAAAAACAGCGAGTTGAGCCCGAAGTGACGTTAAACAACCGCCCATGTCTGCCGATAGATACACGTCAGACACTATCCTGCACATATAAAAGGCATCGCATGTTTAAACGAATAAAAGTTATTACTCTTCTTATCTCAGTGCTGTTAGTGCTGGGCACTATGCAGCTGATCTCTGCAGGCGTATTCATAAACGCGCTCAACAACGATAAAGAAAACTTTACCGTCTCTCAGCTCTCCAGCCAGAACGTGGCGGAATTTACCGACGCGTGGATAAGCCTCAACCAGGCGCGTGTCACGCTTAACCGCGGCATGCTCCGCCTGCAAAGCAGCGCCGCCAGCCAGATCAACGGTGGGCAGTTAAACGAGCTGGTGGCCACGGCCAAAAACCTGCTGACGGAAGCGCAAGGTCATTACGACAAATACTATGCTTTGCCAGAAACACCGGGAATGAATGAGAACCTGGCCAGCCAGCTGGAAGAGCAATATCGCCTTTACTCAACCACGCTTGCAAAAATGAACACCCTGCTGGCACAGGGCAACCTGGAAGAGATGTTCAAGCAAAACGCTGAACAAAAACAGGTGGCGATGCAGAAGGTTTATCATGAATGGCGTGAAGCGCAGGCGAAGCTGACCAGCGCAGGCATGAAAGACAACGAGAATGATTACAAACGTATTCTGTGGGTCCTCTCGGCGATCATGATTGTGGTGATTGCGGTCATCATCACCAGCTGGGTGGCGATGCGTCGCGTTCTGTTACTGCCTCTGAATGATGTCATTGGTCACATTCGGGCGATCGCGGCCGGGGATCTGACGCAGCCTATTGAAGCGCAGGGCAAAAACGAGATGGCCGTACTGGCGCGTAACGTGCAGGAGATGCAGACCGCGCTGGCGAACACCGTTGGCGTGGTGCGTGAAGGGGCTGACACTATCTATACCGGCGCGGGGGAGATCTCTGCGGGCAGCAACGATCTCTCTTCCCGTACCGAGCAGCAGGCCGCCTCTCTGGAAGAGACCGCCGCCAGCATGGAGCAACTGACCGCAACCGTGAAGCAAAACGCCGACAACGCGCGTCAGGCTTCCCGTCTGGCGCTCGATGCCTCTTCCACCGCGAAGAAGGGCGGCAACGTGGTGGAAGGCGTGGTGCGTACTATGGACGAAATCGCCACCAGTTCCAGCAAAATTGCGCAAATTACTAACGTTATTGACGGCATCGCCTTCCAGACGAACATTCTGGCGCTCAATGCGGCAGTTGAAGCGGCGAGAGCAGGCGAGCAGGGGCGTGGCTTTGCCGTAGTTGCAGGTGAAGTGCGTACGCTGGCACAGCGCAGCGCCCAGGCAGCGAAAGAGATCAAAGGGCTGATTGACGATTCCGGCGAGCGGGTGAATGCCGGCTCCGCTCTGGTTAACCAGGCGGGTGAAACCATGGCTGAGATCGTCAGCGCGGTTACGCGCGTGACCGACATCATGGGCGAAATCGCCTCTGCGTCCGACGAGCAGAGCCGGGGAATTGACCAGGTGGGTCAGGCGGTGGCCGAGATGGATCGCGTGACGCAGCAAAATGCCTCGCTGGTGGAAGAGTCCGCAGCCGCGGCGGCGGCGCTGGAAGATCAGGCGGCGCGTCTGAACGAAGCGGTTGCCGTCTTCAAAATTACCCGTGGTCAGGCTGTAAAAGCTGCTCCGGTGAAAACCTACACGGCGAAAGCGAAGCCCGTATCGACGGTAACGGAAGGGAACTGGGAGACGTTTTAAAGCGTCTCTCATGAAACCAATGTAGTCCGGGCAGGCGTCAGCCCCGCCCGGCAACCCGTCACCCCTCTGAAGCCGGAACGACCAACGGTTTTTCCGGCTTCGCTCTTACCGCTATCACCACGCCCACCACTAACAATCCAATCCCGCAGGTCGTTAACAGCGGCGGCACGTTCTGGCGCATCAGGAAGGTATATAACAGCCCGGCCAGGGTTTCGAAGACAATCAGCGGGCCTAAGATCACGGTAGGTAATTTTTGACTGGCCATGTTCCAGCATAACGCGCCAACCCACGAACAGAGCACGGCTATCGCCGCCATCAGTCCGATAAAGACCTCCGGGCGCGGCCCTAACGGCAGGGCAAAAGCGGGCTCTTGCACGCTAAGCCATCCGCAGGCGACCAGATAACCCAGCAAGGAGACCGGCAGGGTCACCAGCGCCTGGGCGGTTGCCCACATCATCGGGTGTTTATCCGGATTTTCCCGCAGCCAGCGGGCGTTACGCAGAGCATACCAGGCCCAGCAGACGACCGAGACTGACGCCAGTGCGATGCCGGAGCCGTAACGCCACAGGCTCAACGTCGCCACCCCCTGGCTCAGCTCAGCAATGTTCACGCAGGCGAGGCCAACGGCAATACACAGCAGCGCAGGCAGCATTTTTGACCAGGCCAGCTTGCCATCCCGCTGGCTGTAAAGCAGGTTGGCAAAAATCGGGATTACCACCGGCAGGGTGCCGATAATCATGGTCGACACGGGGGCCCCGGTCCGCTGAATGGCGCTTGCCAGGCAGACGTAATAGATAAGATTCCCCATCATGGTCAGGCCCAGCGCGGTCATCCAGTCCTGACGCGTTAACTGACGTAAACGCGCCCGTCCCAGCCAGGCCAGGGGCAGGGCAATCACTCCCAGCGCCAGATAGCGTCCCATTGACTGCAACACTGCCGGGTAATCCGGCACAATCAGCGGGCCGACAAAAATCAGCCCCCACATCAAACCGGCCAGTAAGGCATACAACACGCCGCTAATCATGCATCCATCCGTTTTTATTGCGTTGAATGTCAGTGTAGTCGGGGGCAGGGCGGGAATATTGTAGGAGATTGCGCATTAACGCGGCGTCACCTGTTTCTGATAGCGGACAGGGGTAATGCCATAGCGATGGGTAAAGGCGCGGGTCAGATGCGACTGATCGGTTAGCCCCGTCGCAGCCGCCACGTCGGCCGCGGGCATACCGTGGGTGAGGAATATTTTGGCGCGCCACAGGCGAATCGCCATCAGCATCTGGTGCGGAGTGACATGGAAATGGGCTTTGAACTGGCGCTGAAAATGATACGGACTGAGCGAGACCACGTTGGCCAGCTCGTCCAGGGTGACCGGACGCATATAGTTGTCATGCAGATAATCCCGCGCGCGGTCAAAGCGGTGCCCGGCGTCCTGTACAACGGGCGCGTGACGGGCGAGGGGCTGGAAGGTCTCAATTAGCTCCAGCAGCAGACCTTTTTGTCCCAGGGGATCCTCTGTGTGCCATAGCCCGTAAATTAACTGGCCGATACGGCGGGCGCGCAGCGGATCGTGACGCGTTACGTCCTGGAACCACCAGTGCCGTACCCCCGTGACCTCTTCCAGCACATCCGGCTCCAGATACACCATCCGGTAACGCCAGCCGTCGTCGGCGGCCGCTTCGCCCGTGTGCAGTTCGTCAGGGTTCATGGTGACAACGGAATGTTCAGGGGCAACGTAGTGCGTGCCGCGATAGCGAAAACGCTCGGCACCCGCTTCAATGGCCCCGATGCCGAAGGCTTCATGGGTGTGAGGTTCAAAGGCGTAGCGTGAGATATGGGCATGATATAACTCCACGCCCGGCAGCTGGGACAGGTGGCGAAAGCGTGCGCTGTCTCTTTCATCACTGAACTGTTCGGGTACGCCTTGCATAGAAGCCTCCTCTGGGGTCATCTCTGCATTATCAAAGATGACCCTCAGGGATGCCACAAAAAATAACCCTTACAGAATGGCTTTGATGCTCTGGCTAAGCGGCGTTGTTGGGCGACCAATCAGCTGGCTGAGCGTATGGCTGTCGTCAAACAGACCGCCTTTGGCGGCGCCCGCATCGGAATCGGCGAGCATATCCGCCAGACCCGCCGGTAAGCCCACGCTTTTCAGCGCGGCGGCAATATCGGCTTCGCTCAGATTCTGATAGCTGACGGTTTTACCGCTCTGTCGGCTCACTTCAGCGACCAGTTCGCTTAACGTCCAGGCGTTGTCACCCGCCAGTTCATACACTTTTCCGCTATGCCCTTCACTGGCAATGACGCGGGCAGCCGCCGCGGCGTAATCGGCACGCGGCGCGGCAGCGATTTTTCCTTCCCCTGCGGCCCCAATAAAGACGCCATGTTCCAGCGCCGGCGGGACGCTGGCCAGATAGTTCTCGGTGTACCAACCGTTGCGCAGCAGTGCGTAAGGAATGCCCGAGGCTGCCAGCGCGTTTTCAGTGGCGACATGTTCCACATGCAGGCCGAGCGGCGAGCGATCCGCATGCAGCAGGCTGGTATAGGCAATAAATTTTACGCCTGCGGCTTTGGCGGCATTGATCACATTCTGATGCTGGGCTTCGCGTTGCCCCACCTCACTGGAGGAGATCAGCAGCAGTTTCTCCACGCCCTGCAGGGCCGTGGTCAGCGTAGCCGGGTCGGTATAATCGCCCTGACGCACGGTGATCCCTTGCTGGCTGAGCGCTTCGGCTTTCGCCGGATGTCGGACAATAGCCACGATCTGGTCTGCGGGAACGGTTTTCAGCAGGTGTTCAATAACGAGCTGACCAAGCTGGCCGGTAGCGCCGGTAATAGCAATCATGAGGAACTCCTTCGTGTTTGTCTGGTGTTATGGCACACTAGCATCATGACTAACTTTTAGTAAGTACGTACAAAAAGGTAAGTATGAACAAAACGATCCCGACCCTCAGCGACCAAATGCGCGACGGCAACTTATTTGCCGAGCAATGTCCTTCCCGAGAGGTGTTGAAACACGTCACCAGCCGTTGGGGCGTGCTGATTCTGGTGGCGCTACGCCAGGGAACACATCGGTTTAGCGATCTACGCCGTAAAATGGGCGGCGTAAGCGAGAAAATGCTCTCTCAGTCTTTACAGGCGCTGGAGCAGGACGGATTCGTGAATCGCGTTTCATACCCGGTCGTGCCGCCACATGTGGAATACAGCCTCACGCCGCTCGGCATAGAGGTGAGTGAAAAAGTGGTCGCGCTGGCAGACTGGATAGAGGTCAATACCCCACGGGTACTGGCGAACCGGGACGAACGCGCGGCGTGATGCGACAATTTGTTGCGCGTTTTGATTAAAAGATGCACAATGACCACCGTCAACTGTATGACGTTCAGGATCAATGATTATGGCTATTAGCATTCGTTTGGATGAAGACTTTGTTTCGGACGTGAAAATTCATGCCGAAGCGGCCAGCCGGAGCGTGCCAAAGCAAATCGAGCACTGGGCCCGGATTGGCAGGATCGCTGAGGAGAATCCAGAATTGCCTTACAACTTTATTCTGGAAACTCTTCTTGCGCGTAGCGAAGTCGACAATGGAAAGGTAACGCGTTATGTGCGAAGGACGAAACCCACCGATTGAGGTTTTTCAGACGCGACGTTTTGAGAAGGCAATGGATAAGCTTAGTAATGATATGTTAAAGACGGTGGAGGATGAAATCGACAAAATTATCCTCGACCCTTTAAAGGGGGAGCTCAAAAAAGGGGATTTAAGCTATCTCCGGGTGCATAAGTTTCATATCCACAAACAACTTGTTTTGCTTGGTTACTCCTGGAAAGAACAGAAGCTCGAACTGTATTTATTGAGTCTCGCCACCCATGAAAATTTTTATAAAGAGATGAAGCAGGCCCGCAAAACCGACCTGCTGTTTATCCTCTAAGGCACAGGCGCACGGTTATCCGGGCGCCCGCTCCGTTTCTTTACTGATTCAAATCCACCTGATAAAGGGCGAAACCAATATCGTCCGTGCCGACCTTTTTCATCGGATACTGTGCCTTATCCTTGATAAACGCTGCCGCTTTCTCTGAAGGCGAGGTTTCAAAGCGAATATCCAGTTTTGTCTCGCTGTGAATCGGGGCCAGACGCCAGTTATTATCCGCGGCAGGATGAATCGCGCCCGCGTTCTTCGACTGTTCGCCGATCCAGGCCGCCAGTACCGTGCGGTTTTCATCCGGTGAGGCAAAGGCGATATGGCTATCACCGGTACCGGCAAACTTACCGCCATAGGCGCGGTAGTTATTGGTTGCCACGAGGAAGACCGCCTCAGGATCGATCGGTTTGCCCTTAAACGTCAGGTTCTTGATGCGCTCCGCCTGCGGGTTCACCATCTGACACTCGCCGTCATATTTTGCGGGCTGTGAAACATCAATCTGATAATCCACGCCGTCAATGACATCGAAGTTATAGGTGCGGAATCCGTCCCAGTTGATCAACGACTGCGGCTTGCTGCTCTTCGGATCGATCTGGTTAAACTGCCCGGCTGAGCACTCCAGCCACTCTTTAACCTCTTTTCCCGTGGCCTTCACCACCACCAGCGTGTTGGGATAAAGATAGAGATCGGCGGCATTACGGAAGGTTAGCGGGCCTTTTTCCACCTCAACATAGCTTGCCGGATCGTTCTTGCGTCCGCCCACTTTGAAGGGGGCTGCGGCAGACAGGACGGGCAGTTTTGCCAGGTCCGGATCGCCCTGAATAAAGTGCTCTACGTAGGCTTTTTGCGCCATATTGACGACCTGAACCGTAGGATCGTCCTGCACCAGCGCCAGATAGCTGTACATGTTATCGGCGGATTTGCCGACAGGCTTGCCGACAAACTCACGCGTGGCGTCATGGTCATGCTTCAGAACCTTCACCAGATCCTTATCTTCTGCCGCCAGCGATTTTTTATTCGCGGTATCGTAGATAGGCCGTGCTTCCGCTTTCGACTGCGTCACGCGCCACTTTCCGTTGTCGTTGTTCAGCACCAGATCGACCACGCCCAGATGATCGCCCCACATCCCCGGCATAACGGACGGCACGCCGTTCAGCGTCCCTTTTTCGATATCCGCCCCTTTGATGCTGGCGAAATCTTTACCCGGGAATACGGCGTGCGCATGCCCAAACAGAATGGCATCCACGCCGGGGACTTCGCTCAGGTAATACACCGAGTTTTCTGCCATGGCCTGCCAGGGATCAGAAGAAAGACCCGAGTGCGCGACCACAACCACCAGATCGGCACCTTTTTCGCGCATTTCCGGAACATAGTGGCGTGCGGTCTCGGTAATATCGTTAACGGTCACTTTGCCCGTCAAATTGGCCTTATCCCACGTCATGATCTGCGGGGGAACAAAGCCGATATAGCCAATCTTAAGCGTCTGTTTGTTGCCGTCCTGATCCACCACCTCGGTCTCTTTGATCAGATAGGGGGTAAAGAGCGGTTTTTGGGTCTTAACGTCGATGATATTGGCGTTAACATACGGGAATTTCGCGCCAGCGAGCGCGTTATGCAGGTAATCCAGACCATAGTTGAATTCGTGATTACCCAGGTTTCCTACGGCATAATCCAGGGTATTCAGCGCTTTATAAACCGGATGAATATCCCCTTTTTTCAGGCCCTTTGCGGCAACATAATCGCCCAGCGGGCTACCCTGAATTAAGTCCCCGTTATCCACCAGCACGCTGTTCTTCACTTCGCCCCGCGCCGCGTTGATCAAACTTGCGGTGCGTACCAGTCCGAATTTCTCCGTCGGGGTATCTTTGTAGTAATCGAAGTCCATCATGTTGCTATGCAGGTCGGTCGTTTCCAGAATTCGCAGATCGACGGTCGCTGCCTGTACGCTCGCGGCAATCAGCGTCGCCAGAAGCGTTGCACTAAACTTAATCATCAGAGGAGTCCTTTTTACGATCTAAGCCACAAAAGAATATGTATCTATAGTTTGTTGCTTACAGAAATGTGAATCCTGCCAGAAAAAGTTGCCCTGAAACCGGAATTGCTTCACAGATAGCGGAATTGTTCACAATACGATATAAATAAAACAATGAGTTAAACCCACTGCATTAACAAAGAGGTGGAGAATGTTAGATAAAATTTGTCAGCTCGCGCGGGACGCGGGAGACGCAATCATGCAAGTGTACGATGGCGCGAAACCGATGGACGTCGCCAGCAAAGCGGATGACTCCCCGGTAACGGCGGCGGATCTTGCCGCACATGCCGTGATCCTTAAAGGCTTGCAGGATCTGACCCCGGATATCCCGGTGCTGTCTGAAGAGGCCCCACAGGGCTGGGACGAACGCCAGCAATGGCAGCGATACTGGCTGGTGGATCCCCTTGATGGCACAAAAGAGTTCCTCAAGCGCAACGGCGAGTTTACCGTTAATATCGCCCTGATTGAGCAAGGAAAGGCCGTGCTTGGCGTGGTTTACGCGCCGGTGTTGAAGGTCATGTACAGCGCCGCCGAGGGCAAAGCGTGGAAAGAGGAGTGCGGCGTGCGTAAGCAAATCCAGGTCCGTGACGCGCGTCCGCCGCTGGTGGTCATCAGCCGTTCGCACAGCGACAACGAATTGCAGGAGTACCTGCAACAGCTGGGCGAACATCAGACGACATCGATAGGCTCATCCCTGAAATTCTGTCTGGTGGCGGAAGGGCAGGCGCAACTCTACCCGCGCTTCGGGCCCACTAACGTCTGGGATACGGCGGCAGGGCATGCGGTAGCCGCCGCTGCCGGGGCGCATGTTCACGACTGGCAGGGTAAGCCGCTGGACTATACCCCGCGTGAGTCGTTCTTAAACCCCGGTTTTCGGGTCTCGCTTTACTGAGCGAGCAATTTTCGCAGCAGGGCAACCACCTGCTGCACCTCTTCCTGCGTCAACGCGCCGTCTTTCACCCACTGTACGCGGCCCGCTTTATCCAGCACGATGACGGCAGAACTCTCTTCTTCCAGCTGCCAGACTTTGCGCGTCACGCCGTTACTGTCGACGATAATCTGCGACCACGGATAGAGCTTTTTATTGCTCTCCAGGCTGCTACGCACAAACATGCCTGAGCCAGGAATGGCATCGTCGGTGTTAACGATAGTGGTGGTCTGGTAACGATCGTGTGGTAAATCGGCGGCCTTGATCGCTTCCACCATGTTGGCGTTTTTCTCTTTTGCAGAGGTTCGCCCCGCAATGTGTTGTACCACTCTCACTTTTCCTGGAAGCTGCGCGCTATTCCAGTTTTTATAGCTAAACTTATCATTGTCGAGAATCAATTCTCCCCGATCGGCAATACCGACTGCGGGCACACGTTGTCCTTTTTCAATAGTGTGTGCGGACGCCATCAGCGGCAGTAACAGGCAGGCTGCGGCCAGGATGTTACGAAGGGTCATAGTGTTTCCTTTTGTTTGCAGGTGATCCGACCACTTGGTCATACGTTTTTAATCATAAGTGCGATCAATGCTCTTTTCCCGCAAGCGCGATGCCAGTTTGCGGGCGAACGCACATATCCGTAAAAAAACGACGGCTTATACTGCTTTCGGTAATGCTATGCAAAGAATGTTCTGATTATTTGTAATCAAACGGTAAATAAACTGATGCATACTGGGTGTCTCTGAGATTCTGGACTATAGTCATTGGGCATCAAAATTTGCGCTCGGAACAGTCGGGCCGATTGTGGCACCGCAAGAGCGTATGATTTGCAGGAGAGACAAGAATGAAAATTTTCCAACGCTACAACCCGCTTCAGGTGGCGAAGTACGTGAAGATCCTGTTCCGTGGACGTTTGTATATCAAGGATGTTGGCGCTTTCGAATTTGATAAGGGCAAAATCCTTATCCCGAAAGTGAAGGACAAGCAGCACTATTCTGTGATGTCCGAGGTCAACCGTCAGGTTATGCGTCTGCAGACTGAAATGGCTTAACCAACGTGCTAGGCAGTAGTTAAAGCAGTCAAAAAAGTAACGGCTCCCGATGGGAGCCGTTGATGTTTCTGGCACTGTTACGCGGAAACCTTCTCTTCCGCGTCAGGGAGTTTCGGTACCAGTACGGTCGGCTTACTGTCTATGCGCGTGACCAGCAGCTGGTCGATACGGAAGTTGTCGATATCCACCACTTCAAACTTGTAACCTGAAAACTTCACCGAGTCGGTACGTTTCGGGATTTTGCGCAGCATAAACATCATAAAGCCGCCAATCGTCTCGTAATTGCCTGACTGCGGGAATTCATCGATATCCAGTACGCGCATTACGTCTTCAATCGGCGTACCGCCATCGACCAGCCATGAGTTCTCGTCACGCGCCACGATTTGCTCTTCAAGCCCCTGGCCGACCAGGTCACCCATCAGCGTGGTCATGACGTCGTTGAGGGTAATGATGCCCACCACCAGCGCGTATTCGTTCATGATCACCGCGAAGTCTTCCCCGGCGGTTTTGAAGCTTTCCAGCGCTTCGGAGAGCGTCAAGGTGTCCGGCACGATTAGCGTATTGCGGATCTGGACGCCGCTGTTCAGCGCCAGACTCTGATTCGCCAGCACGCGGTTCAGCAGGTCTTTGGAATCGACATACCCGATGATGTGGTCGATATCCTCATTACAGACCAGAAACTTGGAGTGTGGATGTTCCGCCACTTTGTTTTTCAGGCTCTGCTCGTCTTCATGCAGGTCGAACCAAATGACGTTCTCACGCCCCGTCATGGAAGAGGGAACGGTACGGGACTCCAGCTCAAACACATTTTCGATCAGTTCATGTTCCTGCTTACGCAACACGCCTGCGAGCGCACCGGCTTCGAACACCGCGTAAATGTCATCAGAGGTGATGTCGTCTTTACGCACCATCGGGATTTTGAACAGGCGGAAGATGCTGTTAGCCAGACCGTTGAAGAACCATACCAGCGGGCGGAAAACGTACAGACAGAAGCGCATCGGGTTGATGATACGCAAAGCCACGGCTTCTGGTGCAATCATACCGATGCGTTTCGGAGTTAAGTCCGCAAACAAAATGAACAGCCCCGTCACCAGCGAGAAGGAGAGAATAAAGCTCAACTGCTCGGAAAGTTCAGGCGAAAAGTAGCGTGAGAAGACGCTGTGAAACACCGGAGAAAACGCCGCATCGCCCACGATACCGCCTAAAATGGCGACTGCGTTAAGGCCGATTTGCACCACGGTGAAGAACATACCCGGGTTTTCCTGCATTTTCAGGATGCGCTGCGCATTGATGTTGCCATCGTCCGCAAGCAGCTTAAGTTTGATTTTACGGGAGGCGGCCAGCGAAATCTCTGAAATCGAGAAAAAGGCGCTGACGGCAATGAGGCAAAGTATTACTAAAATACTGTTTAACATAGTTTATCCGGCTTCTGCCAGATCCTCGGAAGGGAAGTTAATTACATTTGTGTGAAGACACATTGAACGTCAGCTCGTAGCGTTGAGCTGATTATTTCAGCGGGTAGTATAGCGTAAGAGAGTGTAAAGCCGCCAGAGGTCACATTTTTGGCGTTTAAGCAGGCCGGACAGCCTGAAAAGCGGTCCGGCCATGATAACAACGTGGTTATTTGGCGCTGGATAAACTGACTTCCCCCGCCACGCGTCGGGTGGCGTCGCCGCCCCAGACCTGGTCGTACTCATATCCGGTCAATTGCTTGATCACGATGCGGGTGTGGCTGTCGCAATCCCGGTAATCACCCCCCAGCTTGCGGCGTGCAATCTCTTTCAACAGCATCTTGTGCGTGTCGCGCGTCAGCTTGAATTTATAGGTCGTCAGGAAACTCACGGCCAACAGCGCGGCGGTGGCGAAAATCATCAGTCCGATAATGGCATTCAGCGCATTCTCGGGCTGCGCCCCGCTGCCCTTAACAAACCCGGATTCCTCCAGCACGACCCCGATAAGCATGATTGCCATGGCGACGGTGCTCTTGCGCGTTAACACCATCACGCCCGCAAAGATGCCTTCCCGGCGCTGCTGCGTCACTATCTCGTCGATATCCGGAATAAAGCTGTAGATATTCCAGGGAATGTAATACAGACCGGAGCGCGCCGCGCCAAGCAGAATAAACACGGCGGAGAACAACAATGCCGGTACCTGCGTTTCGGTGTAATAGACGATAAACAAAAACGCCAGTACCAGGAATATACAGCCATAGGATAAACGCAGTGCCGCGGAAGGGGTAAAGTTGAGTTTATTTAACAGCAACATAAAGCCATAAGTCCCCGGCACCGAGGCAAAGGCGGCAATACTCAACCAGCCGGAGACCGCGGCGGCATCCTGGCTCAGGCAATAGACCACATAATAGGTAAAGACGGATCCAAAGACATCCATGGCGGTGAAAGAGAAAATATAAATAATAATATGTAAACGGAATGCCCGAATACGAAACGAAGAGAAGAGGTCCATCACCAGATATTTCAGATGATTCAACATGCCGCTGCTTCGCTGGCTCTCTGCTTTAAAATCGGACTCCTGGGGCACATCTTTTGCTTCCCAGGTGACACGCCAGGTAATAAAGACCGCAATACAAAAAATCAGCGAAAAGATTAGCCCCGTCAGCGTATAGGTAAAGGGATTATCTTTGCCGGTGAACTGCATAATAACGCCCGGCACAGAGACCGCCAGAAAACCGCCGAGCTGAGAGCAGATCATCCGCACTCCGGACAGGCGGCTACGCTCCTCGTAGCGGTTGGTCATCTCTGCCGCCAGCGTCTCCCAGGGGACCAGCACCATGGCGGATAATAGCTCAATGGATAGGTAAGTGCCAAGGTAATACCAGTAGCCCATATCGGTCAGCCACAACAGGGCATACAAAAACATCAGCGGTGAGCTAATTAATAAGAAGAAACGTCGGCGGCCAAATTTACGGCCAAGCCAGGTATTACCGAAATTGTCGGTGATATACCCCATGACGGGACTTAATATCGCATCAATAATACGTGCAACCGCGAAAATAGATCCGGCTTCCAGCACGGTCAGTCCGCAATAGGTCGTGTAAAAAAATAAAAGCCAGGTGCCGATAATGGCGAAAGCGCCTCCGCCAAACAGATCGGTTATGCCGTAGCCGAGTGCCACGCCATAACCAACCCTGCGTTCAGTTGGTTTGACCATAATGTTTTTCCAGGTGTAGGGTAACGTTTAACCAGATGACTGGCCGTTTTTTATTGACTGCTGGAATACAAATGACGTTCTAGTTATCGAGAGCGATCCATTGTCTTATTTGGGATGAACGATAAAGGGCCTCCACAAGGTTGAGTGATTTTCCGGCTTCGCGAATATCGGTGTAATCCGCCCCGGCAGGATGACAAATAGCGTGATAAAAATGGCGAATGGCCTGCTGATGGCCCAGCCCCCAGTAGCTTTTGGTCAGGCCATCGGGCGACTCATCGCTAACCAGCCTGACGCGACCTGCCGGCGTTATCCGCCACAGAACGTTATCGCTAAGCTGCAAGGCGACCTGTTCGAACTGAATGTCCAGCAGCAGCGGAGAGTCGGTGGAGTGACAATTGCTGGCATAAAACAGGCCGCGCGCGCCGTTAGCAAAGTGCAGCGTGGCCATGGCGCTGTCTTCAGCCTCCGTGACGTCCGCCAGTTCCCCGCTGTCCACCACACCTTTCAGCCGCGTCACGCCGCCGGTGAACCACTGCATCAGATCCAGTGTATGAATGGCCTGATTAATCAGTAAACTGCCGCCTTCCGTGGCAAACTTGCCGCGCCACGGGCTTAAGCGGTAATAGTCTCCGAAACGGGACCAGGTCAGCACGGCCCTGATGCTGAGCATTTTCCCCAGCGTCGCGCTTTCTATCTCCTGACGGATACGCAGGCTGGTGGGATTCAGGCGGTTTTGGTAACAGACGCCGAGCAGCCCGGGCGCGTTTTCAACCGCCTGCACGATGTCGGCGACTTCGCCACTGTTCATCCCCACCGGTTTTTCGCAAAAGACATGTTTCCCTGCGGCCAGTGCCGCCAGAATCATGCTTTTATGCTCAAAATGCGGCGTGCAGATATGGACGACGTTAATGTTATCGTCCAGCAACATCTCCCGATAATCCTGATAAAAACGGCACTGGTAATCCATTGACAGTTTCAGACCCTTTTCGCTGTCAGTATCCACCAGAGCACGCAGGTTGACGCCAGAAAGCTGGCGCAGGGCGTTAACATGACAGCGGTGGATCGCACCGCCGCCGATAATGGCTGCATTCAGAGTTTTCATCAGCGCCTCCGTTAATCTACTGCGTTGGCCCGCATTTGTGCTTTCACACACAGCTCCGCCGCTTTGAAGGCATGGGCTTGCGTCATGGCATTTTCAGTGCGATTCAGGCAGTCCAGGATCAGTTCGCCGAAGTAGGGGAATCCTACCTTTCCCGCCACCGGGTAGCGGAACTCGCCCTCTTTATTGACGAGATACACCACGTCCTGCTCGCCCTGGGTTAAATCGACATACTTGCGCATTTCGATATAGCCTTCGGTGCCCAGCAGGGTCAGGCGCCCATCGCCCCAGGTGGAGAGCCCGTCGGGGGTAAACCAGTCGCAGCGAAAATAGCCGCTGGCACCGTTTTCGCCTTTCAGCATCGCATCGCCAAAGTCCTCAAATGCCGGGAACTGCGGATGGTTGAAATTACGCGCCTGGCTGGCGATGACGGTGGCGTCAGCGTTGCCGGTATAAAACAGGAATTGCTCAATTTGATGGCTGCCGATGTCACACAGGATGCCGCCAAAATAACGGCGATCGTAGAACCAGTCCGGGCGGCCTTGTCCTTCCCGATGCGGACCGGTGCCTAAGGTCTGTATCACCCGACCAATGACGCCTTGCCTGACCAGTTGTCCGGCAAAGACCGCGCTCTCCACATGCAGGCGTTCGCTGTAATAGACCGCGTATTTTCGTCCGGTTTTCGCCACCATCGCTTTGGCGTCTGCGAGCTGATCGAGCGTGGTCAGCGGCGCTTTATCGGTGAAATAATCTTTCCCGGCGGCCATGGTTTTCAGCCCCAGCGCACAGCGTTCGGAGGGGATCGCCGCCCCCGCCACCATCTGCACGTCACGATCGCTCAGGATCGTCTCCAGCGTGGCGGCGATCTGCACGTGCGGGTACTGCTGCACAAACTTCGCCACTTTTGCCGGATCCGGATCGTAGACCCATTTCAGCGTCGCACCCGCCTCCATCAGTCCATTGCACATGCCGTAAATATGGCCGTGATCGAGCGCGGCGGCGGCGAAGACAAACTCCCCCTCCTGCACGACAGGTTGCGGTTTGCCGACCGGCGCATAGTTCATACCGTCATTCTTGTTCATGGTCAGATTCCTTGGTCCAGATCTTTGCCCAGAGGGATAGCGCCCACTTCATTGAAGTTACTAACGCTGGCGGATTTTTGATAAAAACGGGGAGCCAGAGCATTGATGCCGCCGGTCCGGTAAAAGGGATCATCGGGATCAATCGGCAGCGACACCACGCTGCGGGTAATGGCGGATTTGTAGATAGCCGTAATCAGCTCCAGAGAGCGTTTGCCCTGTACCCCGTCCACCAGCGGCGCACCCTGACGCTCAATGGACTGAAGCAGGTCATTGATTTGCCCGGTATGCAGCGTCCACGCGAGCGCGGGCACCTCGTGAAAGACGGCGTTGAGCCGGGCTTCACGGTCAACGTCGCGTTCCGCCTGCGGAAAGCCGTTATCGGCGCTGATGCTGGCCCAGGCCTGCCACGGCGCGGCGATACGGGCTTTCTCGCCCTGTATGACAATCTTTTGATCTTCACCATGATGGACGACTGAAGCGGTCAGCTGGGTCAGCGCGCCGTTGGGATAGTGAAAGATCGCCGCGCTCAGATCCTCGACCTCGGCGTTGTCGTGCGCCACGTTGGTCATCATCGCCACCACTTCCGTCGGAAAGCCCAGCATCCACTGGATGGCATCGATATGGTGCACCGCGTGGTTAAGCGTGCAGCCTCCGCCCTCTTTTTCCCAGGTGCCGCGCCACCACAAATCGTAATAGCAATGCCCGCGCCACCAGAAGGAGTCGACCTGCGCATGGCAAATCTTACCCACCAGACCGGAATCGAGTACCGCTTTTAGCCGCCAGAACGCATCGGTAAACCGATTCTGTGCGATAATGGACAAGGTTTTTCCGCTGGCCTGCTGGGCAGCAATCATCGCATCGCACTCCTCAAGCGACGCGGCCATCGGTTTTTCGCACAGGACATGGCAACCTGCATTCAGCGCATCAATGCTGATTTGGGCGTGAACGTACGGCGGCGTACAGACATCGACAATATCCAGCTGCGGCTCTGAGGCCAGCATCTCCTCGTGACTGGCGTAAACGCGTGCGTCGTTCAGGCCGTAGCGCGCTTTTTTCTCGTGCGCTTTCTCGGGGTAGATATCGACCAGCGCCACCACGCGGCAACGCTGTGCAAACTGCAAATAGCCCTGAATATGGTTATGCGAGATGTTCCCTGTTCCCACAATTGCGACATTTAACATCGGTTTTTCTCCGGGGTTACCAGGTGCCAGAGGCGTCCAGGGTGCGGCTTATTACCTCTTTATCAACCGAGTGGCTGATGCGCTGCTGTAACAGGCGCAGGTACTGTTTCTCATTTAACGGCAGTTCTACCCAGTCATCGGTCCAGGTGGACAGGTGCATGGCATTCGACAGCGTCAGGCCGTTTATCCCCTCCACGCCCGGGGCGATTAACGGCTCGCCACGCAGGACGGCGGCGCAAAAATTGGCGGTGATGACATGATGCTCGCTGTATTCAGGCGCAACGGGAAGGGTGACCTCCCAGCATTCCGGTTCGCCAAAGCCGTTTTGCCAGCGGGCATTGAAGGCGGTTTCGGACTCGCGCAACCGCCAGAAACGCAGTTTTCCCTCTTCCACCACCACCTTGCCGCGATCGCCGGCGATCTCCAGCCGGTTGGTCCCCGGCGTTTCTGCCACCGTGGTAATAAATACGCCGGTCGCGCCGTTAGGGTATTCCGCGTAGGCGGTGACCTCGTCCTCCACTTCAATTTCGCGATGTTTACCAAACTGGCAAAACGCCCGTAGACGCGTTGGCATACCCACCAGCCATTGCCAGAGATCGAGCTGATGGGGATCCTGGTTCAACAGCACGCCGCCGCCTTCGCCTTTCCAGGTGGCGCGCCAGCCGCCGGAGTTGTAATAACTTTGCGAGCGATACCAGTTGGTAATGATCCAGTTAGAACGGCGGATCTCGCCCAGCTCGCCGCTGTCGATGAGATCTTTTACTTTCTGATACAGCGGGTTGGGACGCTGGTTGTACATAATGCCGAACACCACATCGCATTCGTGCGCGCAGGCGTTCATCTCCTGCACCTGCGCGGTGTAAACGCCCGCGGGTTTTTCGCAGAGCGTATGGATGCCCTGACGCATCGCCAGCATCGACAGGCGAGGGTGTTCGTAGTGCGGGGTGGCCACAATCACCGCATCGATAAGCCCGCTGCTGAGCATCTCTTGCGCATCGCTAAAGAGCGGCACCGCGTCGCCTACCGTCTGGCGTATGGTCGCGTGTTTCTCCGGCGCGTTATCGCACACCGCCGTCAGACAGGCATCCTTCACGGTTCCCGCCAGTAAATATTTCGCGTGAACGGTGCCGATATTACCGATTCCAATAATGCCAAAACGTACTTTGTCCATGTCACACCTTATTTCTGTGAAAAGAGTGATAACCGGAAAATAGGAAAGGTGGACCGCAGCGACAATGTTATTTTGTGAGAATACTCGCAGGGTGTTTAAGTAATCCCTCACGCTGGTGAAATTTGGTTTTAAAATCAACTGACTGTTTCTGCAAATATTTGCAAAAACTGAATGCGAGCGAGGTCACACTATGCCGGGCAGATTAAAAATGGAGGAAATAGCCGCACTGACGGGCTATTCCGTCAGCACGGTTTCACGGGTCCTGAGCGGGAAGTCCTATACCAGCGATAAGGCCCGCGAAGCGATTGTGCGCAGCGCGCGTGAACTGGGCGTGCTGGACTCAATGGCCAGCGGGCGGCTGTTAATCAATGGCATAGCGGTATTTGCCCCGGAAAGAACCTTTCAGGGGCGCGGGGATATTTTCTATTTAGAAGTGACCAAAGGCATTGCGGAAGCCAGCGCCCCACACAATGTCTGGATCAGTTATTGTGGTTTAGAAGAGCAGCGTGCCGACGTGAAATTATTTCTGGAAAAGGCCAGTCATAAGAATATTAACGCGATAATTATCATTGGAACGGATGATTCAACAATATTTAAGCTGGCGAGCACCCTGAATAAACCCTGCGTGCTGATTAATTCTATCGATCGGGAAATGGTTTTGGATTCCGTTTTGCCGGATCATCGGGCGATTGGTTTTACCGCCATGCGCTATCTGTTTGAGCAAGGGCATCGCCGCGTGCTCACCATGACCTGCCTGCGTCGTGAAACGCTGTATGCGCGTCTTGACGGTATTAAAGAGGCGTACCGCTATTTCCACGTACCCTTTGACCCGCTACACGACCTGCTGGTTACGGAGTGGTTTACGGCGGAGGAAGCCGAGCAATCTCTGGACGGGTGGCTCTCAAAGCATGACCGTTCGGTATGGCCGGATGTGATTTTTCCCAATAGCACCAGCATGACGGAAGGGGTGGTGAAAGCCCTCCAGCGTCACGGGCTGCGCGTACCGGAAGATGTCTCTATCATCACCACCGATTTTACCTGGAATCTGCAAAACCGGCTGGCGACGCCGGTCACGGGGGTGACGGTGCCCTGTCGCGAACTGGGCATCGAAGCGGTGCATCTGCTGCAAACGCGGCTTAACCGACCGCAGGCGCCGGTCTACAACCTGCTTTTGCAGGGGAAAGTGGTGGATTACGGCTCGGTGAGTAACGCCACGCGCCACGCGGCTCGCGTGGCGCTGGATCAATAATTACGCCAGCTGCGGTGGCAGGCAGACGCCAATACCGCCGATGCCGCAATAGCCGTACGGATTTTTATGCAGATACTGCTGGTGGTCATCCTCGGCATAATAGAACGGTGTTGCCGTGGCGATTTCGGTGGTCACGGGGCGATCGTCGTTAGCGGCGTGCATCGCCTCCTGGAAACGTGCCAGGCTGGCGCGCGCGGCGGCGTCCTGTTCCGGCGTTAACGGGTAGATCGCGGAACGATACTGGGTACCGTGATCGTTGCCCTGACGCATCCCCTGAGCCGGATCGTGGTTCTCCCAGAACACCTGCAGCAATTTCTCGTAGCTGATGACGGCGGGGTCATACACCACGCGCACGGCTTCTGCGTGACCGGTTTCACCCGAGCACACTTCACGGTAGGTTGGGTTAGGCGTGTAACCGCCGGTGTAGCCGGCTGCGGTGCTGTAGACACCCGGTAATTGCCAGAACAGACGCTCCACGCCCCAGAAGCACCCCATCGCGAAGTAGGCGATTTCCATTCCCTCAGGAACGTGGGTCATCGAATGATCGTTAACGGCGTGTAATGTGGCGACTGGCATTGGGGTGTTCCGTCCCGGCAGTGCATCTGCTTGAGATACAAGATGCTTTTTGTCGAATAAACTCACGGTGGGGCCTCCCGGGCAGTGATGTTTCAGTTAAGGTTGTCACGAAGCGTTTAATTGAACACAATAAATGCGCTGAATGAGTCTAGATTTAAACATAAGAAATATTAGGGTACTTAACCAATTTTCAACCCGTCTTTTGGGTTTTGGGCTTTACGCCGTGAGACGCCGCGGAGCGGCACTTCAATTGCTTCCAGGGTGGAAACAAGGATATTCAGGAGAAAACGTGGCAAAGATCCGCCAGTTATGTTTGGTCAGTTTGTTGCTGACAAGCGGAGTCGCCAACGCGGCGAATGTCCGTTTGCAGGTTGAAGGGCTATCGGGGACGCTGGAAAAAAACGTGCGTGCACAGCTTTCAACCATTGAGAGCGATGAAGTGACGCCGGACCGGCGCTTTCGGGCGCGCGTGGATGATGCTATCCGCGACGGGTTAAAAGCGCTCGGCTATTACGAACCTACCATAGATTTTGATTTACGCCCGCCCCCGGCGAAGGGGCGTCAGGTGCTCATTGCCCGCGTTTCACCCGGTAAGCCGGTACTGATTGGCGGCACCGATGTTGTGCTGCGCGGCGGCGCCCGTACCGATCGCGACTATCTGGATTTACTCGATACCCGCCCGAAGGTCGGTACCGTCCTGAATCATGGCGATTATGACCATTTCAAAAAAAGCCTGACCAGCGTTGCGCTGCGTAAAGGCTACTTTGATAGCCAGTTTACGAAAAGCCAGCTCGGCGTCGCGGTAGAGAGACGGCAGGCCTTCTGGGATATCGATTACGACAGCGGGCAGCGTTATCGTTTTGGTGATGTCACCTTTGAAGGGTCACAAATCCGCGATGAATATCTGCAAAATCTGGTGCCGTTTAAAGAGGGTGAATACTACCAGTCAAAAGACCTCGCAGAGCTGAACCGCCGCCTGTCCGCGACGGGATGGTTTAACTCGGTGGTTGTGGCGCCTCAGTTTGACCAGGCGCGCCAGACGAAGGTGTTGCCGCTGCATGGCGTCGTTACGCCGCGCACCGAGAACACCATTGAGACCGGGGTAGGGTATTCAACGGACGTCGGGCCACGCGTGAAAGCCACGTGGAAAAAACCGTGGATGAACTCCTACGGCCACAGCCTGACGACCAGCGCCAGCCTCTCTGCGCCGGAACAGCAGCTCGATTTCAGCTATAAGATACCGTTGCTGAAAAACCCGCTTGAGCAGTATTACCTGGTGCAGGGCGGCTTTAAGCGTACCGATCTGAACGATACGGAGCAGGACTCCACCACGCTTGCCGTCTCGCGTTTCTGGGACCTCTCCAGCGGCTGGCAGCGTGCCATCAACCTGCGCTGGAGCCTTGACCACTTTACGCAGGCTAACGTCACCAACACCACCATGCTGCTTTATCCGGGCCTGATGATCAGCCGCACCCGCTCACGCGGCGGCCTGATGCCGGTATGGGGGGATTCACAGCGCTATTCAATCGACTACTCCAATACGGCCTGGGGATCGGACGTCGACTTCTCGGTGATACAGGCGCAAAACGTCTGGATCCGCACCCTGTACGATAAGCATCGCTTCGTCATGCGCGGCAATCTTGGCTGGATTGAAACGGGCGATTTCGAGCGCGTGCCGCCGGATCTCCGCTTCTTTGCCGGGGGCGATCGCAGCATCCGTGGCTATAAATACAAATCCATCTCACCGGAAAACGAAAAAGGGCAACTGACGGGCGCGTCCAAGCTGGCGACCGGTTCGCTGGAATATCAGTACAACGTCAGCGGTAAATGGTGGGGAGCGATGTTTGTTGACGGCGGTGAGGCGGTTAACGATATCCGTAAGAGTGATTTCAAAACCGGTGCAGGTGTGGGCGTGCGCTGGCAATCGCCGGTCGGGCCTATCAAGCTTGATTTCGCCGTTCCGGTTGGGGACAAAGACGAGCACGGTTTACAGTTTTATATCGGTCTGGGGCCTGAATTATGAGTTTATGGAAGAAGATAAGCCTCGGCGTTCTGATTTTTATCGTGCTGCTGCTTGGCACGGTGGCGTTTCTGGTGGGGACAACCTCCGGTCTGCATCTGCTGTTTAATGCGGCGAACCGTTGGGTGCCGGGCCTGGAGATCGGCCAGGTCACGGGCGGCTGGCGCGATCTACGGCTGAAGAATATCCGCTACGAACAGCCAGGCGTAGCCGTCAATGCCGGTGAGTTTCATCTGGCGGTGAAGCTGGGTTGTTTGCGTGACAGCAAGCTTTGCGTCAACGATCTGTCGCTAAAAGACGTGAACGTGGCGATAGACTCGAAAAAAATGCCTAAGTCTGCCCCGGTGGAAGAGGAGGACAGCGGTCCGCTGAATCTTTCCACGCCGTATCCGATCGCCCTTTACCGGGTGGCGCTGGACAATGTGAATATTAAAATTGACGACACCACCGTGTCGGTCATGGATTTCACTTCGGGTCTGCGCTGGCAGGAAAAGAATCTGACCCTGACGCCGACCTCGCTTCAGGGGCTGCTTATCGCCCTGCCTAAAGTGGCGAAAGTGGCGCAGGAAGAGATTGTCGAGCCAAAAATTCAGAATCCGCAGCCGGATGAAAAACCGCTGGGCGAAACGCTCAAAGATCTCTTCTCAAAACCGGTTCTGCCGGAGATGACCGACGTCCATCTGCCGTTGAATCTCAATATTGAATCCTTTAAAGGCGAACAATTACGCCTGACCGGCGATACCGATCTGACGGTCTTCAACATGCTGGTCAAAGTCAGCAGCATCGACGGCAACATGAAGCTCGATGCGCTGGATATCGACACCAACCAGGGCTCGCTGAATGCGTCGGGCAATGCCCTTCTGCGCGATAACTGGCCGGTAGACCTCACGCTGAACAGCACGCTCAACATCGACCCGCTGAAAGGCGAGAAAGTGAAGATGAAGGTGGGCGGTGCGCTGCGCGAAAAACTGGCGTTCGGCATTAATTTGTCGGGCCCGGTGGACATGGTACTGCGCGGGCAGACTCAGCTTGCCGAAGCGGGATTGCCGCTGAACATTGAAGTGGTGAGCCAGCAGCTCTACTGGCCGTTTACCGGTGAAAAACAGTTCCAGGCCGACGACCTCAAGCTCAAGCTGACCGGCAAAATGACCGACTATACGCTGTCATTCCGTACGTCCGTGAAGGGGCACGACCTCCCCTCTGCCGACATTACGCTGGATGCAAAGGGTAACGAACGGCAGATCAACCTCGATAAGCTGACCGTTGCGGCGCTCGAAGGGAAAACCGAACTGACCGCGCTGCTCGACTGGCAGCAGGCGATCAGCTGGCGCGGCGAGCTGAAGCTCACGGGGATAAACACGGCGAAAGAGGTGCCTGACTGGCCGTCAAAACTGGATGGTCTGATCAAAACGCGCGGCAGTCTGTACGGCGGAAGCTGGCAGATGGAGGTGCCAGAGATCAAAATCACCGGCAATGTGAAGCAGAACAAGGTGCTGGTCGAAGGGGCAGTGCGGGGCAATAGCTATCTCCAGTGGATTATCCCCAAGCTGCACGTCGCGCTGGGGCGTAACACCGCAGATATCAAAGGTGAGCTGGGGGTGAAGGATCTCGATCTGGATGCCACCATTGACGCACCAAACCTCGACAATGCGCTTCCGGGGCTGGGTGGCACGGCGAAAGGGCTAGTAAAAGTACGCGGCACGGTTGAGGCCCCGCAGCTCCTGGCGGATATCACCGCGAACGGGCTGCGCTGGCAGGAACTTTCCATTGCCCGCGTGCGGGTGCAGGGCGATGTAAAATCCACCGACCAGATCGGCGGCACGCTCAACCTGCGCGTGGAACGTCTCTCGCAGCCGGACGTGAACATCAATCTGGTGACCCTGGAGGCCAAAGGCAACGAGAAGCAGCACGATCTGCAATTGCGCGTGCAGGGCGAGCCGGTCTCCGGACAACTGCATCTGACGGGCAGCTTCGATCGCAAGGAGACGCGCTGGAAAGGGACGCTGGATAATACTCGCTTCTCCACCCCTGTGGGGCCGCTAACGCTCTCTCGCGCGATTGCGCTTGATTACCGTAACGCCGAACAGAAGATCAGCATTGGGCCGCACTGCTGGACCAACCCCAATGCCGAACTCTGCGTGCCGCAGACGATTGATGCCGGGGCAGAAGGCCGGGCGGTAGTGAATCTTAATCGATTCGATCTGGCCATGTTGAAGCCCTTTATGCCTGAGACGACTCAGGCAAGCGGGATATTCAGTGGCAAAGCCGACGTGGCCTGGGACACCACCAAAGAAGGCCTGCCGCAGGGCAGCGTGACTCTTGCCGGACGGAACGTGAAGGTGACGCAGGTGGTGAATGATGCGCCGTTACCGGTGGCATTCGACACCCTGAACCTGAAAGCGGATCTTCACGACAACCGCGCCGAACTGGGCTGGCTGATTCGCCTGACCAATAACGGGCAGATCGACGGGCAGGTCCAAATTACCGACCCGCAAGGGCGGCGAAATCTGGGCGGTAACGTAAATATCCGCAATATGAACCTTGCCATGGTGAACCCTATCTTCGAACGGGGTGAAAAGGCCGCCGGGATGGTCAGCGCCAACCTGCGCCTGGGCGGGAATGCCCAAAGCCCGCAGCTCTTCGGTCAGCTACAGCTGAACGGCGTGGATATTGACGGTAACTTTATGCCGTTTGATATGCAGCCAAGCCAGCTATCGATGAACTTCAATGGCACCCGGTCGACGCTGGCAGGCGTGGTTCGCACGCAGCAAGGGGAAATTAACCTGAGCGGTGATGCCGACTGGAGCCAGATTGATAACTGGCGTGCGCGCGTCGCGGCGAAAGGGAGCCGGGTACGTATCACCGTTCCTCCGATGGTGCGCCTGGACGTGTCGCCGGACGTCGTATTTGAAGCCACGCCAAGCCTCTTTACGCTGGATGGCCGGGTGGATGTACCCTGGGCGCGTATTGTGGTGCATGAAGTGCCGGAAAGCGCGGTGGGGGTCTCCAGCGATGAAGTCCTGCTCGACAATACTCTCAAACCTGTCGAACAGAAGAGCGCCGGTATCCCGATTAACAGTAATCTGATCGTGCACGTCGGCAACAATGTCCGCCTTGATGCGTTTGGCCTGAAAGCGAGGCTGACCGGCGATCTGAAAGTGGCGCAGGATAAACAGGGGCTGGGCCTTAACGGACAAATTAATATCCCGGAAGGGCGTTTCCACGCCTACGGCCAGGATTTAATTGTGCGTAAAGGTGAGTTGCTCTTCTCGGGCCCGCCGGATCAACCGCTGCTGAACATCGAGGCGATCCGCAATCCAGAGGCGACCGAAAACGATGTGATCGCGGGGGTTCGCGTAACGGGCAACGCCGACGAGCCGAAAGCCGAAATCTTCTCCGATCCGGCCATGTCGCAACAGGAGGCGCTCTCTTATCTGCTGCGCGGGCAGGGCCTGGACAGCCAGCAGAGTGACAGTGCTGCGATGACGTCGATGTTAGTGGGCCTGGGGGTTGCACAAAGTGGTCAGGTTGTGGGTAAAATCGGCGAGACGTTTGGCGTCAGCAATCTGGCACTGGATACCCAGGGCGTCGGTGACTCCTCTCAGGTGGTGGTCAGCGGTTATGTCCTGCCTGGGTTGCAGGTGAAATACGGTGTGGGGATCTTTGACTCACTAGCCACACTCACGTTACGCTACCGTCTGATGCCTAAGCTATATCTGGAAGCGGTGTCTGGCATAGATCAGGCACTCGATGTGCTCTATCAGTTTGAGTTCTAGCAATGCGAATATTTGTCTACGGTAGTTTACGAACTAAGCAGGGCAACAGTCACTGGATGACGAACGCCCAGTTGATGGGTAATTACAATATTGAGAACTACCAGTTGTACAGTCTGGGCCACTATCCAGGCGCGGTTCCGGGGAACGGAACGGTACAAGGTGAAGTTTATCGTATTGATAATGCCACGCTTGCCGAACTGGATGCCTTGCGCACCCGGGGCGGTGAATACGCACGTCAGTTGATTCAGACGCCCTACGGGAGCGCCTGGATGTATGTCTACCAGCGTCCGGTCGACGGATTGAAGCGGATTGAAAGCGGTAACTGGTTAGACAGAGACCAGTACTGATATGAACAACGCCACCTTCGGGTGGCGTTGTTTTTTGTGCGAAGGCCTGTCATCTGCCGGGGAGGACAGTCAGGGGGCTTTTAACAAGGCAGGAATCTCGTTCTGGTGTACCCCGTTTTTGATCGCCCCGGCGACAGAGGGCTGCGGTTTACTGAACAGATAGCCCTGGACTAAATCGCAGCCCAGCGCCTGAAGGCTTTCCAGCTGCTCCTGTGTTTCCACACCTTCTGCAACCGTCTTCATACTGAGGGATTTTGCCATGCCGGTGATGAGTCTGATGATATTCAGGGCATCTTCCTGCGTCGAAATCGAATGCACGAAGGATTTGTCGATTTTGATTTTATCGAAGGCAAGGCGGCTCAGTCGGGAAAGCGAAGAGTATCCTGTACCAAAATCGTCGATGGAAATTTTTACGCCCAGCGCTCTGAGCTTATTCAGGGTGTTCATCGGCGTATCGTTATCACTGAAGAGTGACGATTCAGTCACTTCCAGCTCAAGTCGGTCTGCCGACAGCCCTGTTTCTTTCAGAATTGACAGAACGACTCCTGCAAAGGCTTTATTGCTTAGCTGAACAGGGGAGACGTTCACTGAAATTTTAACCGGAACCGCCCAGGATGCGGCTTCCCGGCAGGCCATTTCCAGAACAGATTTCCCCATCTCGCTAATCATTCCGGTTTTTTCAGCAACGGGAATAAAGCTGTCAGGCGATAAAAGGCCCTTACGCGGATGCATCCAGCGAATAAGGGCTTCATAGCTGTAAATTTCCCGACTGTACGAATCAACAATCGGTTGGTAATAAACCACAAACTCCTTATTCATTATCGCCAGTGCCATGTCGTGCTCAAGCGTTCTGCTTTCCTGCAGCTTATCTAACATTCGCTGGCGGAAGACTTTAATCTTACCCGCGCCCTCATTTTTGGCTTCATAAAGGGCCAGATCGGCAAATTTGTACAGATAGTCGGAGCGGCGTTCGCAGTCTGAGTTAACGATACCCACACAGGAGGTTATGTTAATAATTGTGCTATAAATCGTGTAGGGCTGATTAATACACTCACATATGGTTTTCGCAAGGGCGACAGCGTTGCTTTCTGACAGATCGCTCGCGAGTAATGCAAACTCATCGCCCCCTAAGCGATAAAGCGTATCCGGAGGGAGATTCACCGATCTCAGACGCTGAGATATTTGCCGCAATAACATATCACCGGCATCATGCCCATAGGTATCATTGACCTCTTTGAACCTGTCTAAATCAAATAGCATCACGGTGACAGAGCTATTATTGCTTTCTGCCACCTGAATAAGGTTATTAAGATTATCCCAGAAAAACAGCCTGTTACTCATCTTTGTTAAGGGATCATGATAAACGTCATACTCCAGTTTTGTATTCTGGATTTGAAGTTTTTCTTTTGATTCCTGGAGCTCTTCAGCAAGACTTTTAACCTGAAGATGCGCCTTCAGAATATTTCTGTTTTGATAAAAAATCAGCACGCCCAGTATCGCACTCAGTATGATGAGCAGCACGGACGTTGCTGAGTAGATCGCGTACAACGTCTGAATTTTACCGTTGGCGTTGTTGATCAGGTTGATATCTTTGTCTAATGCGCCGGAGGAAAGGCCGCTGAGTGGCGCATCAAGTGAATACATGACTTTCAGATAATCCTGGATTTCTGAACGCGTCATTTTCTCCAGATGCGTATCCAGATAATTAAGCGTGTCTTCGAGTTTTACAGCCAGTTCATGAAGGGATTTATTGCTGTTTATATATTGCCCTAAATCACCTTGTTTCAAAAGATCGCTCTGGCTGAGCATAATGTCGAGGTGGAGACGCACATCATCGACTTTCATCGTCTCATCGATAGTGTAAAGACCAAGCCATGATTCGAAACGATAATAGGCCGAAACCAGCTGTCCAGCGGACCATGAACTGGCGTAGTGCGTCAGTTTCTGCAATTCTTGCTGCCTTTCATGCACAAGAAAAGAGATATATCCGGTAGATATAAACAGGGAAAAGATGATGCCAGCCAGTATTCTGTTCATGTTGATCTTCTGAAGCCTTACTCAATGCTCATTCTGCTGACCTGCCAGGCTGACCTTGAGTAATAGACCTGATTATTCAGCTCAGGTTTACTGTCATAAGGATACACGATGAAGAGCGGGCCCTTGTCGCGAACACGCATGTATTCACCATTGATTTTTAAGGCCAGAATCACATTGTATTTGTTGAAATCGCTGAGAGGGATAACGGTGGTGTAGTCATTGAGCGCAGTAACCTTGACGATAGAACCTTTCGCCCCGACGTAATCCATCAGCTTTTTCATCGGAATGCCCGTAAAGGTTGTGCGCCCATTATACCAGGGGGAGGCGGTCTGGAAACTCTCCAGCCCCAGCTTCTCCAGGCTGGCAACGTCGAAGACGGCTTTTCCCTCTTCATTCGTATTTTTAATATTACCGGACAGTGTTAAAAAGACCTTCCCGGTCGGTTTGGGGAGCTCTGCAGCCAAAGCGTGCGTGGAGATGACCAGGCTTAACAACATGACAAATAATCGCATTCTTACCACCTATCTACCGAATATAAAATAATTATAATTTAGTTATAAAGTTATTTATACATGCTGCCTGATGAATAACAATGCATTAAGATAAATTATAATTTAATGCATAAAAATCAAGTGGTTATGATATTTTTTTTGTGGTGTTTTATAATCAAAGCTGGTCATGTTATTTAGGCTACGCTCTGGTTTACTCTGCCTGTACAAACCATAAGCTATATGTTTAGTAAGCGCAAATAAGTCCATGCAAATCTTAAGGTTTAAGGGGCGGGATGCACAGAGCATCATTATCATGAAGGGAGAGGGGATTGTTGCATCACGCAAATGTGCGTCTGGCTACTGGCCAAACACGTAAGCTATTCAGCCCAACCCCCGCCGGGTAACGCAGACGCCACGCCCTTCAGGGCTTTAGAAGAAGCGACCCCAAACCAGGCTGTTTGTCAGACCGGAATTGCAGAGTTCGACGACCTGTTATCAGCAGGACAACGCTCGCAATGACTTTTTTTTATCAGACCGGTTTATCAGCGGTATTGTTGATTAATTCATAAAAAATCATATGCTAGCATTTTAGTGATGATCGCGAATGAAAGGTTAAAAATGGAAAAAATAACGCCTGAATATACCTCCGTTGACTTATCTCGCTGGGCAAGGAAAGAGCATTTTGAAGTATTTCAGTCCTTTGCTCAGTCGACAATTAATCAAACGGTGGAAATAGATATTACCGCATTGCTAAATCATATAAAAAAGGTCGGCTGGAAATTTTACCCTACCATGATTTTTCTGCTGTCTGAAATTGTTAACCGCCATTCAGAATTTCGCATGGCGATGAAGAACGATGAGCTGATTATATGGAATGAAGCGCATCCCAGCTATACCATTTTCCATAATGAAACGGAGACGTTTTCATCATTATGGAGTCACTATGACGGCAATATTCATCACTTTCAGCACGTTTATTCAGAAGACGTTGCGCGCTATGGTCATAACCTTTCTTACTGGCCAAAGGAAGAGTCCCGTGAAAATGTGTTTTTCGTATCGTCTATTCCCTGGGTGACATTTACCAGTTTTAATATCAATGTCGCGAATATGCAGAACTTTTTTGCCCCCATGTTCACCTTCGGGAAATACTTTCAACGCGATGAAAAAACGCTATTGCCTCTCGCCATTCAGATACATCATTCCGTGTGCGATGGTTTCCATGTGGCCAGGCTGTTTAACGAGTTGCAAGAGAGCTGTAATGCCTTAGAGAAATATGCAGATTCCGATGCAGGAGCAGAATAGCGCGTGAACAGGCGGCAAGGATCGCCGTTCTGTCTGCCATGCGCGGGGCGCAATAGCCTGAAGTCCCTCATCCGTTCAAGAAATAAGCGTAAAAAAAGAGCCCATATCGTCTATGGACTCTTTCTCTGAAGCCTGCGTGAAGTGCCCGACCTTTTGGGTCCGTGCACGCTAAGGCTTATTTCTTCGCAGCACGCTCGAAGGACGCAACGATTTCCGCTTTAGCGGCTTCAGCGTTGTCCCAACCGTCGACTTTCACCCATTTGCCTTTTTCGAGATCTTTGTAATGCTCGAAGAAGTGCGTGATCTGTGCTTTCAGCAGTTCTGGCAGATCGTTCACATCTTTAATGTGATCGTACTCTTTGCTCAGTTTGGTGTGCGGAACGGCAACCAGTTTCGCATCTTCACCCGCTTCGTCGGTCATTTTCAGTACGCCAACAGGACGGCAGCGAACCACGGAGCCTGGCGCCAGTGGGTATGGCGTTGGGACCAGCACGTCTACCGGATCACCATCCAGAGACAGGGTGTGGTTGATGTAGCCGTAGTTGCACGGATAGAACATCGCGGTGGACATGAAACGGTCAACGAACAGCGCACCGGTGTCTTTGTCGATTTCGTATTTGATAGGATCTGCGTTGGCCGGGATTTCGATAACAACGTAGATGTCTTCCGGCAGTTCTTTACCCGCAGGGACGTTGAGTAAGCTCATGTCTGTGTCCTTTAAAATGTATGGTAAACAAGTGGCGAGTATTATAGCCAACTCACGCCGAATGTCTTCGCCTGTTTTCACCTCCGTCCTCAGTCAAACGTCATTTTCAGACCCTTTCCATGACAGGAATGTCCATAAAGTCAGCCGCATTTTAAATGATGAAATGAAAGCGATTACAAACTTGTGATTAACGTTTCATTCACTTTTCTGAAGTGTGATGTAACGCAATTCGTTACATATTGCATTAGCTATAGTTTCCCCGCAGAACATCTTTTAACCAACAATAACCTGGGCTACGAGGACATCATTATGTGGAAGCGCTTACTTCTCGTCACAGCAGTTTCGGCAGCCATGTCGTCTATGGCAATGGCCGCACCGTTAACCGTCGGATTTTCGCAGGTCGGCTCTGAGTCTGGCTGGCGCGCAGCAGAAACCAGCGTCGCGAAGAGCGAGGCAGAAAAACGCGGCATTACGTTAAAAATCGCCGATGGCCAGCAAAAACAGGAAAACCAGATTAAAGCTGTACGTTCGTTTATCGCTCAGGGGGTAGACGCTATCTTCATCGCACCGGTCGTCGCGACAGGTTGGGAACCGGTTCTGAAAGAAGCCAAAGATGCAGAAATTCCTGTCTTCTTGCTCGATCGTTCCATCGATGTAAAAGACAAATCTCTCTATATGACCACCGTCACCGCGAACAACGTTCTGGAAGGTCAAATGATCGGCGACTGGCTGATTAAACAGGTCGACGGCAAGCCGTGCAACGTGGTTGAGCTACAAGGCACCGTCGGGGCGAGCGTCGCGATTGACCGTAAGAAAGGCTTCGCCGACGCCATTGCGAAAGCGCCTAACATCAAAATCATCCGCTCTCAGTCCGGCGACTTTACCCGTAGTAAAGGGAAAGAGGTTATGGAGAGCTTTATCAAGGCTGAAAACAACGGCAAAAACATCTGCATGGTTTATGCCCATAACGATGACATGGTGATCGGCGCAATCCAGGCCATCAAAGAGGCGGGCCTGAAACCGGGCAAAGATATTCTTACCGGCTCCATCGACGGTGTACCTGACATCTTTAAAGCGATGATTGACGGCGATGCTAACGCCAGCGTCGAGTTGACCCCAAACATGGCAGGCCCGGCATTCGATGCGCTGGAGAAATTCAAGAAAGACGGCACCAAACCAGAACAGGTGACCATCACTAAATCAACGCTTTACCTGCCGGATACGGCGAAAGAAGAGTTAGAGAAGAAGAAAAATATGGGCTACTAAGCCTTAGACACGTGCCGGATGGCGCTGCGCTTGCCCGGCCTGCTTTGCACGCGCTGGCAGGCCGGATACGCGTAGCGCCATTTGACCGGATGCAGGGGGAATCATGAGCGAAAAACAACACCAGGAAATCCTCCGCACAGAGGGCTTAAGCAAATTCTTTCCCGGCGTGAAAGCGCTGGATAACGTCGATTTCAGCCTGCGTCGCGGTGAGATCATGGCGTTACTCGGTGAAAACGGTGCCGGAAAATCTACGCTGATTAAGGCGCTGACCGGCGTCTATCACGCCGATCGCGGCACCATCTGGCTGGAAGGTCACGCCATATCGCCGAAAAACACCGCCCACGCCCAACAGCTGGGGATCGGGACCGTGTATCAGGAAGTGAACCTGCTGCCGAACATGTCGGTGGCAGACAATCTGTTTATTGGCCGCGAGCCGCGTCGGTTTGGTTTCCTGAGACGTAAAGAGATGGAAGCGCGGGCCACAGCGCTGATGGAATCTTACGGCTTTTCCCTCGACGTGCGCGAACCGCTAAACCGTTTTTCCGTGGCAATGCAGCAGATCGTTGCCATTTGCCGCGCTATCGATCTCTCGGCAAAAGTGCTGATTCTCGATGAACCTACCGCCAGCCTCGATACGCAGGAAGTGGAGATGCTGTTCACGCTGATGCGCCAGCTGCGCGATCAGGGGGTGAGCCTCATTTTCGTCACCCATTTCCTCGACCAGGTGTATGAAGTGAGCGATCGCATTACCGTCCTGCGAAACGGCACGTTTGTCGGCTGTCGCGAAACCCGCGAACTGCCGCAGATTGAGCTGGTGAAAATGATGCTGGGCCGCGAGCTGGACACCCACGCGTTGCAGCGTGCGGGCCGCACGTTGTTAAGCGATAAACCGGTAGCGGCGTTCCATGATTTTGGTAAGAAAGGGACCATTTCCCCGTTCACTCTGGAGGTCCGCCCCGGTGAAATCGTTGGGCTGGCGGGGCTGTTAGGCTCCGGGCGCACCGAGACGGCCGAGGTGATCTTTGGCATTAAACCGGCCGACAGCGGCACGGCGACGATCAAAGGCAAAGCGCATACGCTGCGATCGCCGCATCAGGCCTCCTGTCTGGGTATCGGCTTCTGTCCGGAAGACCGCAAAACCGACGGCATCATTGCCGCCGCCTCCGTTCGGGAAAATATCATTCTGGCCCTACAGGCCCAGCGCGGCTGGCTGCGGCCTATTCCGCGTAAGGAGCAGAACGCCATTGCTGAACGTTTTATTCGCCAGCTTGGCATTCGTACCCCGAGTGCCGAACAGCCGATCGAGTTTCTCTCCGGTGGCAATCAGCAAAAAGTCCTGCTCTCCCGCTGGCTACTGACCAAACCGCAGTTCCTGATCCTCGATGAACCGACCCGGGGAATCGACGTGGGGGCACATGCGGAGATCATTCGGCTGATTGAAACGCTGTGCGCCGATGGCCTGGCGCTGCTGGTGATCTCGTCCGAGCTGGAGGAGCTTGTCGGTTACGCCGATCGGGTGATCATCATGCGCGATCGCAAGCAGGTAGCAGAGATCCCGCTGGATGCGCTTTCCGTTCCGGCGATCATGAATGCTATTGCGGCATAAGGAGTTAATCGTGATGTCCCGTTCTCTTCCCCAGACCGCAGAGTCAAAACGGCGCTTTCGCTGGCCGACCGGCACGCCGCAAATCGTGGCGCTGCTGCTGGTGCTGCTGGTCGACAGTCTGGTTGCACCGCATTTTCTGCAGATCGTTTTACAGGATGGCCGTCTGTTTGGCAGCCCCATTGATATTCTCAACCGTGCTGCGCCTGTTGCGCTGCTCGCGATAGGGATGACGCTGGTCATCGCCACGGGGGGAATTGATCTCTCTGTCGGCGCCATTATGGCGATCGCCGGAGCGACCGCCGCCTCAATGACGGTGGCCGGACACAGCCTGCCGGTGGTTCTGCTTGCCGCTCTCGGCACGGGCGTGCTGGCCGGTTTATGGAACGGCATACTGGTCGCTATTCTGAAAATCCAGCCCTTTGTTGCCACCCTGATTCTGATGGTGGCAGGGCGTGGTGTGGCGCAGTTGATCACCTCCGGGCAGATTGTCACGTTTGATTCGCCCGCCCTTGCGTGGATTGGCAGCGGAAAGCTCTTGCTGTTCCCCACGCCGGTGATGATTGCGCTGGTGACGCTGATTGTATTCTGGTTGTTCACCCGTAAAACCGCGCTCGGGATGTTTATTGAAGCCGTGGGGATTAACATCCGTGCGGCAAAAAATGCCGGGGTTAATACGCGTCTGGTGGTGATGCTGGCCTACGTTCTGAGCGGCGTATGCGCGGCTATCGCCGGAATCATCGTGGCAGCCGATATTCGCGGTGCAGATGCTAACAATGCCGGCCTGTGGCTGGAGCTGGATGCCATTCTGGCGGTGGTTATCGGCGGCGGCTCACTGATGGGGGGCCGCTTTAATCTGGTGCTTTCCGTTCTGGGGGCGCTGATTATTCAGGGTATGAATACCGGCATTCTGCTCTCTGGCTTCCAGCCCGAGCTTAACCAGGTGGTGAAAGCCGTGGTTGTTCTGTGCGTGCTGATTGTTCAGTCGTCGCGCTTTATCAGCATCATCAAGGGGATTCGCGGCCATGATAAAACGTAATTTGCCGTTAATGATCACCCTCGGCGTGTTTGTGCTGGGGTATCTCTACTGCCTGACGCAATTCCCCGGTTTCGCTTCCACGCGGGTGATTTGTAATATTCTGACCGATAACGCCTTCCTCGGGATTATCGCCGTGGGCATGACGTTCGTGATCCTCTCTGGCGGGATCGATCTCTCCGTGGGGTCGGTGATCGCCTTTACCGGCGTTTTTCTGGCAAAAGCCATTGGCTTCTGGGGGATTTCCCCGCTGCTGGCTTTTCCGCTGGTGCTGGTGATGGGCTGCGCGTTTGGCGCGTTTATGGGGCTGTTGATCGACGCGCTGAAGATTCCCGCCTTCATTATCACCCTGGCGGGGATGTTCTTCCTGCGCGGCGTCAGCTATCTGCTCTCCGAAGAGTCGATCCCCATTAACCATCCGGTGTATGAAACCCTCTCCAGCCTCGCCTGGAAAATCCCCGGCGGTGGCCGTTTGAGCGCCATGGGGCTGCTGATGCTGGGCGTGGTGGTGATTGGGATCTTCCTTGCGCATCGTACCCGCTTCGGCAATCAGGTGTATGCCATCGGCGGCAGCGCGACCTCCGCTAATCTGATGGGCATTTCGACCCGCAGCACGACTATCCGTATCTACATGCTCTCGACGGGGCTGGCGACGCTGGCCGGGATCGTCTTTTCGATCTACACCCAGGCGGGCTATGCCCTGGCAGGCGTGGGGGTTGAACTGGATGCGATTGCTTCTGTGGTGATCGGCGGGACGTTACTGAGTGGTGGCGTCGGCACGGTGCTGGGCACCTTGTTCGGCGTGGCGATTCAGGGACTGATTCAGACCTACATCAACTTCGATGGCACCCTCAGTTCATGGTGGACAAAAATCGCGATCGGCATTCTGCTGTTTATTTTTATCGCGTTGCAGCGAGGGCTGACGGTGCTCTGGGAAAATCGCCAGAGCTCACCGGTTACCCGCGTGAACACATCGGTAACAGAGCGATAACACGCTGAATTTGCTTAAAGTCTAAACATTTTCCGGTAGCGGCCGATACTCTTCTTTTCTGCCAAAAATATCTCGCTACCGGAAATAATATCATGCTGAAAACGCTATCGATTCGTACCGGCTTGCTTTCGTTACTGGCCGTTATGACCCTTCTGCTGCTGATTGTCAGCGGCATTGGCATTTATGCCCTCACACAGAGTTCTTCTTCACTGCAGCGTATTAATCATCTTCAGGGTGAGCAGATGATGCAGCTTAACACGGGCTATACGCTGATTTTGCGTGCCCGTAATGAAGCGGGTCAGGCCGTTCGACTGATGGAGATTGGCATGCTGGATGATGCCGCGAAATCCGTGCAGAACATCAATAAAGAGGTCGCCCTGGCGCAAAAAACGCTCAGGCAGGTGGTGGAGAGCGGCGTTGCGGACGAACAAGGCCAGCAGTTGCTGGATAACGTCGCAAAAAGTCTCGCCGCCTATAACGCGCAGGGGATCGTCCCGATGGTCGCTGCGCTGAATGAGCAAAGCGCCGATGCGTATTACGATCTGCTGGAAAATAAACTGATCCCAGTCGCGCGCCAGTTTGACAATGACATGCAGGCGTTCCAGGCGTGGAGCGAGGCGCGGGGCAAAACCGAAGTCAAAGCCGTTCAGTCGAGCAAAAAGCGCGTGATGATGTTGATCGTGATTGCGGCGCTACTGACTGCCGGAATCATCGTGCTGGCCTGGCTGGCGCTGCGTCATATGCTGCTGAAGCCGCTTTCCGCGTCTATTGCCCAGCTGGAGCACGTGGCCGCGGGGGATCTCACCCACAGCCTGAATGAACCGGCAAGCCAGGAGCTTAATCGCCTGAATGGGGCGATTGAGGCAATGCGTCAGTCGCTGATGGGATCGGTATTGCGCGTGCGCGATGCCAGCTCGCAGATTGATACCGGCAGCCGTGAACTCACCGCAGGTAACCTGCATCTCGCCCAGCGCACGGAGTCGACCGCAACCTCGCTTGAGCAGACGGCGGCGAGTATGGAAGAGATTACGGCCACCGTAAAACAAAACGCCGACAACGCCGAGCAGGCGCACCAGATGGCGAAAACGGTCTCTGATACGGCCGATCATGGCAGCGAAATGGTCTGCTACGTTATTGAGAAGATGCGCGATATCTCTGGCAGTTCGGCGCGTATCGCCGATATCCTGAGCGTGATTGACGGTATTGCCTTCCAGACTAATATCCTGGCGCTGAACGCCTCCGTTGAAGCGGCGCGCGCCGGTGAGCAGGGGCGTGGTTTTGCCGTCGTGGCAGGGGAAGTGCGTAACCTCGCCAGCCGCAGCGCCGACGCGGCGAAAGAGATCCGCACGCTCATCAGTGATTCCCAGACGCACGTCAACGAAGGCAGTGAGCTGGCGCAACAGGCAGGTGAAACGATGGATGAGATCGCCTCTGAAGTGATGCGCATGACCCGCTTGATGCGAGAGATTGCGACGGCGTCCCAGGAGCAGAGCCGCGGAATTGAGCAGGTGAATATTGCGGTCAATCAGATGGATGAAACGGCGCAACAAAACGCCGCCCTGGTACAGCAATCTTCTGCCGCGACGCGCTCGCTGGAAGAACAGTCGCGTGAGCTTATTGACGCGATGGCTTCCTTTAAGCTCACCGCCCGCACGGCCTGAGTCCTTTTCCCGCCGTCGACGACGGCGGGAGACTAATTCCGGGCAGTATTCATTGAACCAATATTCTCATGAATATCCCCCATTAATTTCTCCAGGGAGTGGGTCAACGCTAAGGCTTTATCGGTTGGCTCCAGATATAACCCTTTACGCACAAAGAGCGGTTCATTAAAAAGCTGATTAAAACGCTTTAATGCCAGGCTCACCGCAGGACGTGACATATCCAGACGTACTGAGGCTTTCGCCATGCTGCCGCAGCGGACAATCTCAATAAAGACGGGAATAAGATTGAGATCAATACCGGTACTGGCGCGTGAATAATTTTGCATCGCCGTGATGTCTCCTGAATAAATAATCGACTGTTCAGGAATGATGCGGGAGAGAGGGGCGATATTAAAGGCGGATTTTTATATTCGTTTATACCGTAAAACATATAAATGAAAACGGGGAGCAATGCTCCCCGTGAATCGGCGTGTTACGCGTCCGGATATTCGCGGATCAAACGTTCAACGTCTTCGACCATATGATCGTTGCCGACAAAGAAGGAGCGACGCTGGTGCAGGCTTTCCGGAATGATGTCCAGAATACGCTCTTTACCGTCGCTGGCTTTGCCGCCGGCCTGTTCAGCCAGGAACGCCATCGGGTTGCATTCATACAGCAAACGCAGTTTCCCTTCCGGGTGGCTGGCGGTGCTTGGGTAGAGGTAGATACCGCCCTTAAGCAGGTTGCGGTGGAAATCCGCCACCAGAGAACCGATATAGCGCGAGGTATACGGACGCTGCGTCAGCTTATCTTCTTCCTGGCAGAATTTGATGTACTTCTTCACGCCCGTCGGGAATCGGATGTAGTTGCCTTCGTTAATGGAGTAGGTGTTGCCTTTCTGCGGGAAGCGCATACGCTCCTGGCTCAGACAGAAAACGCCCAGTGACGGATCGTACGTGAAGGCGTGCACGCCGCAGCCGGTGGTATACACCAGCATGGTGGACGAGCCGTAAACCACGTAGCCTGCCGCGACCTGCTTGTTGCCCGGCTGCAGGAAGTCTTCTTCCGTGACGGCGGTACCCACCGGCGTCACGCGACGATAAATAGAGAAAATCGTCCCGACCGAGACGTTCACGTCGATATTGGATGAACCGTCCAGCGGATCCATCAGCACAACGTATTTAGCGTGTTCACACCCTTCAAAAACGACGATCTCGTCTTCTTCTTCCGAGGCGATACCCGCCACGATGTCGCGTGCGCGCAGTGCCGCTTTCAGTTTTTCATTGGCGAACAGATCGAGTTTTTGCTGCACCTCGCCCTGAACGTTTTCGGCACCGCTGGCACCCAGGATATCGACCAGACCGGCCTTGTTGATATCGCGGTGGATGATCTTAGCGCCCAGCTTTATTGCCGACAGCAAAGCAGTGAGTTCACCGGTAGCATGAGAGAACTCGTGCTGCTTTTCGACAATAAATTCACCTAACGTTTTCATAACCCTTTCCCTGCATCGTATGTTGAGTAAAGCGATCGGATGTTGCGTGTAGAGCTTGATGTCCAACAATCTTAACAAACATTCAAATATTAGCGCAGTGGTGAATCGCGCCAGCAAAATACGGATTTACCTGAAATGCGTTTCTCTGGGGCTGACATGTGAGTAAAATGTGCGCCACATTGAAGAGGGATAGTGACGTATGCGCATTCATATTTTGGGGATTTGTGGCACTTTCATGGGCGGGCTGGCAATGCTGGCGCGCTCGCTGGGCCATGAAGTGACAGGTTCGGACGCCAATGTGTATCCGCCGATGAGCACGCTTCTGGAGACGCAGGGTATCTCCCTTATTCAGGGTTATGATGCCAGCCAGCTGGATCCGGCGCCGGATCTGGTGATCATTGGCAACGCCATGACCCGGGGTAACCCCTGCGTTGAAGCGGTGCTGGAACGCAATATTCCGTTTATGTCCGGCCCGCAGTGGCTGCATGATTTCGTGCTGCGCGATCGCTGGGTGCTGGCCGTAGCGGGTACGCACGGTAAAACCACCACCGCCGGTATGGTGACCTGGATTCTGGAAGCCTGCGGGTATAAGCCTGGTTTTGTCATTGGTGGCGTACCGGGGAATTTCGACGTCTCTGCCCGTCTGGGCGACAGCCCGTTCTTTGTGATCGAAGCGGATGAGTACGACTGTGCGTTCTTCGATAAGCGTTCCAAGTTCGTGCATTACTGCCCGCGGACGCTGATCCTCAACAATCTTGAGTTCGATCACGCGGATATTTTTGACGATCTGAAAGCCATTCAGAAACAGTTCCACCACCTGGTGCGCATCGTGCCGGGCCAGGGCCGTATTATCTACCCAGAGAACGACATTAACCTGAAACAGACGATGGCGATGGGCTGCTGGAGCGAGCAGGAGCTGGTGGGCGAACAGGGCCACTGGCAGGCGAAAAAGCTGACCACCGATGCTGCTGAATGGGAAGTGTGGCTGGACGGCGAAAAAGTGGGTGAGGTGAAGTGGGCGCTGGTCGGCGAGCACAACATGCACAACGGACTGATGGCCATTGCCGCCGCGCGTCACGTTGGCGTACTGCCTGCTGATGCCGCGAATGCGCTGGGCGCCTTCGTCAACGCCCGCCGTCGTCTGGAGCCGTGACCGTGTATGACGACTTTGCACACCATCCGACGGCGATTCTGGCGACGCTTGCCGCATTACGCGGAAAAGTGGGCGGAACGGCGCGTATTCTGGCGGTACTGGAACCTCGTTCGAACACCATGAAAATGGGCATTTGCAAAGACGACCTCGCTCCTTCATTAGGGCGCGCGGATGAAGTCTTCCTGCTGCAGCCCCAGCATATTCCGTGGCAGGTCGCAGAAGTTGCGGAAGCCTGCATCCAGCCGGCGCACTGGCATGCTGATGTGGATACGCTCGCGGAGATGGTGATCAAAACGGCACAGCCTGGCGATCACATTCTGGTGATGAGTAACGGTGGTTTTGGTGGGATTCACCAGAAACTGCTGGACGGTCTGGCGAAGAAAGCCGAAGCCGCAGTGTAAAAAAAGCCCGGTAAGCGTTAGCGCGACCGGGCTTTTTCTCCTCTCCCGGAGGGAAAGGCCAGCCCCGTTTTTCTCCTCTCCCGGAGGGAAAGGCCAGCCCCGTTTTTCTCCTCTCCCTGTGGGAATGGCCAGCCCCGTTTTTCTCCTCTCCCGGTGGGAAAGGCCTGCCCCATTTTCTCCCTCTCCCTGTGGGAAAGGCCAGCCCCGTTTTTCTCCTCTCCCTGTGGGAAAGGCCAGCCCCGTTTTTCTCCTCTCCCTGTGTGGGAAAGGCCAGCCCCGTTTTTCTCCTCTCCCTGTGTGGGAAAGGCCAGCCCCATTCTTCTCCCTCTCCCTGTGGGAGAGGGTTGGGGTGAGGGCATCAAACGACGCCGATCTTACTCTTCGTTCTCAGACAGCTCGCGCAGATACTGGAAAATCAGGCGCGCAGATTTCGGCGGCTTATTCCCTTCTTTCTCTTTCTTCGCATTACGGATCAGCGAGCGTAACTGTTGACGGTCAGCATCCGGCCACAGGTTCAGCACGTCGGCCACGGCGTCATCACCCTGGTCGATCAGACGATCGCGGATCTGCTCAAGCTTATGGAACAGCGCAACCTGCTGGTTGTGGCGGTTTTTCAGTTTATCCAGCGCCTGGCGAATCGGTTCTACGTCGCGCTGACGCAACATTTTACCAATCAGCTGAAGCTGGCGGCGGCGGCCTTCTTTTTTGATGCGTTGGGCCAGTTCAATGGCACCGCGTAGATCCGGGTCGAGCGGGAGTTTATCCAGCGCGTTCTTGCCCAGCTCTACCATTTCCGCACCCAGTTGTTTTAACTCTTCGGCGTCGCGTTTAATTTCACTTTTACTGACCCAGATGATCTCATCATCTTCGTCTTCGATGTCATCACCGGGAACGTCGTCGAGCCAGTCTTCGGGCTGCTTAGTCATGTCAGGCTCCTTAAAAAAGAGGCTAATGTTACCAGTTAAGACGCGCACTGAAAAACGGTTCTCTGTTAGACTTCAAATAACTCTCTCTTACAGTATGGCATTTGCGATGAAAGTAACCTCACAAGTTGAAGCGCAGCGTAAGATTCTGGAAGAAGCCGTGTCCACCGCGCTGGAGCTGGCTTCAGCAAAATCAGACGGCGCGGAAGTGGCCGTCAGCAAAACGACCGGTATCAGTGTTAGCACTCGCCATGGCGAAGTGGAAAATGTTGAATTTAACAGCGATGGTGCGCTGGGGATTACCGTCTATCACCAGAACCGCAAAGGCAGCGCCTCCTCGACTGATTTAAGCCCGGACGCTATCGCGCGCACCGTGCAGGCGGCGCTGGATATTGCCCGCTATACCTCACCCGATCCTTTTGCCGGCGTCGCCGATAAAGAGTTGCTGGCCTTTGACGCACCGGATCTGGATCTGTTCCACCCGGCGGAAGTCTCCCCGGACGAAGCCATTGAATACGCCGCGCGTGCCGAGCAGGCCTCGCTGAGCGCGGATAAGCGCATCACCAATACCGAAGGCGGGAGCTTTAACAGCCACTACGGCATCAAAGTCTTCGGCAACAGCCACGGTATGCTGCAGGGGTACAGTTCGACCCGCCACTCCCTTTCCAGCTGTGTTATCGCGGAAGAGAACGGCGATATGGAGCGCGATTACGCCTACACCATCGGACGCGCCATGGGCGATTTGCAGAGCCCGGAGTGGGTGGGCGAAGAGTGTGCGAAGCGCACGCTGTCCCGCTTGTCTCCGCGTAAATTGTCCACCATGAAGGCACCGGTTATCTTTGCCAACGAAGTGGCGACCGGACTGTTTGGCCATCTGGTTGGGGCGATTGCCGGAGGCTCCGTTTACCGGAAATCCACCTTCCTGCTCGACTCCCTGGGCAAGCAGATCCTGCCGGAATGGCTGACCATTGAAGAGCATCCTCATCTGCTGAAAGGGCTGGCTTCCACGCCGTTCGACAGCGAAGGCGTGCGCACTGAACGTCGCGATATTATTAAAGACGGCATCCTGACCCAGTGGCTGCTGACCAACTACTCTGCGCGCAAGCTGGGGCTGAAAAGCACCGGTCATGCGGGCGGCATCCATAACTGGCGCATTGCCGGACAGGGACTGAACTTTGAGCAGATGCTGAAAGAGATGGGCACTGGCCTGGTGGTGACCGAGCTGATGGGCCAGGGCGTGAGCGGCATTACGGGCGATTATTCTCGCGGTGCGGCGGGCTTCTGGGTCGAAAACGGCGAAATTCAGTATCCGGTGAGCGAAATTACCATCGCCGGCAACCTGAAGGAGATGTGGCGCAATATCGTTACGGTCGGTAACGATATTGAAACACGTAGCAATATACAGTGTGGTTCAGTACTGCTGCCCGAAATGAAAATTGCGGGCCAGTAAGATTCGTTAAGGCGTTATCAATAATAAAAAAGGAAGTGAGCAATGCGTAAACACCTGTTAGCGATCGTCGCAGCGTCAACGCTGGTTCTTGGTTCTTCTGCGTTTGCCGCCGATCTTGAAGATGATATGGATACCCTCAATACCAATTTGAAGGTGGTTCAAAAAACGGACAATGCAGCGGAAATGAAAGATGCATTGACCAAAATGCGTGAAGCGGCGCTGGATGCGCAAAAAGCCACGCCGCCAAAGCTTGAAAACAAAGCGGCAGACAGCGCTGAGATGAAAGACTATCGCCACGGTTTTGACGTGCTGGTCGGTCAGATCGACGGTGCGATGAAGCTTGCCAACGAAGGCAAGATCAAAGAGGCCCAGGCGGCGGCCGATCAGTTTGCCACGACGCGTAATACGTACCACAAAAAATACCGTTAATTGGGTGCCTGAGCTGTACGTCCTTTCTCCGTGTGCGGGAGCGCGCCATCGCGCCCCCGCATGTTTGCTCCCTACAATCCGGAGCGACAATCCAGTCTCGCTGTTAGTGCAAAAGAACCGTTTCGAAAACTGATCTCGCACAGTGTTTTCCTCGTCACCAGCGTTAAGATGATTATTGTCAGTGCAATAATCATCAAAACACCGATACTCGGTTTCAGTCGTTTCATGGATGCCTCCTTGCTTTAAAAGCGGGTAAGGCAGCGAACATCACGTGGTAAGACGTGTCGTTTACGGCCCCGCCCTGATTTAAATTCAGGTAGGGGCTTTCCACTTTCCGTCCCATGCATGAGACGGTCAGTCTCAAGCACCCGCACGCACTGTAACGCATCCCCATAAGAAAACCTTATCCACGTCACATTTTCACGAGTCGGCTCGTAAACTTTTACGCCTGTCTCCCTGCCTTTCTGCCACGCAAATGAGTGACATTCATCACGTAAATCCGGTGATTTATATATATTCGCCTGGTTTATGTGGCACAGATCACTGGTTCCGCTCTCCTTTCCACTTTGAAGTGGAAAACAACTCGCTACAAACAATTCTCCCCCAACGTTAGTTTTACCCCAGAGCCATTAACGGGGTAAGACGAGTGATTAACGGAGCGGTAATGAACGACGTTGGGGAACAGGCTGCGCAAACGGAGACGCTTGCCACCACCATGCTGGAGCAGGTGTATGCCCTGCTTAGCCGCAACAACATCATCCCCAACGACGTGCAGCAGCAAATGCTGACCTCCCACGTCCGCGCAATGGCGCACCGGTCGGTGACCGGGGAGCCGCTGCCGGAGGTCGAAGCAGACCTGTTTGACGAAATTTCACCAGATTCAATGCGGCTTGCCCGCGAAGTGGTCGCACAGTTTGGCAATCTGCCTGACGAAGAGGCCTGGCTGCTCTCCGTTCACTTCGAAGTCGCGAAAGACAACCTTTAAGGAGCATTACATGGAACAGATTACAGTCGTGATTGGCGATCGCCTGGGTAAAGGTCAGAAAGTGGCTGCGGGTGTGGAAAAAGCAGGTGGACGCGCGGTTGTTGTGCCGGGCGTGGCGGCAGACATGAAGCTGGGTGACGTGATGAAAGCAGAAAACGCCACCTTTGGCATTTCATTCTGCGGTAGCGGCGGCGCGGGGGCTATCACCGCACAAACCAAATATGGCTACAAGGCCAAATACGGCATGCGTTCGGTAGAAGAGGGCGTGACCGCCATCAATGAAGGCTGCAACGTGCTGGGCTTTGGCTTTATGGATAAAGAAGAGCTGGGCGAGCGGCTGGTACAAGCCTGGCTGAAAAAGTACGGCGCGTAGTATGAAAGAGCAATTCACCACCACGGTGAGAGTAAAAGGCAAAGGCGAGGCGAAAGCGCGCGCCTTTGCCGACGCGCTGAACCAGGTTCAGGCCACGGTGATGAAAGCATCACCCCACATCTTACTGCGCATTGAGCCACAGGACGTGCAGGTTGTTCAGGCGCAAGAAGCGGTGCGTAAAGAAGCGTTTCTGTTCTTCTTTTTGCACCGGGAAAGACGCACCTACAGCGTGGAGCTGGACGTGACCGTCAACGTGACCGCCATCAATCTCGATCAGGTGGATTTCGTCACGCAACGCTGATTCTTACTAATAGGGCAGACTAATGTTCCTGATAATTTTAATAAAATCGCTCATCATCGGCGGCCTGGTTGGCGTCGGCGTTGGGGCCGGGGCTGCACGCATGTTTCATGCGCCTACCACACAGGGTATGGGCGCATTTCGTACGTTGGGGGAACTGAACTCCTGTGAAGGCGATCCCGCGTCCCACTTCTCATTCGGTCTGGGGTTCTTCTTTAACGCCTGGGCCTCCTCGGTGGCGGCAGGTGCCTTCACTCAGGACGTAGACCATCGCATCATCCCGAACTGGGGTGCGGCGGCGCTGATGATCAAAAACCGTAACGTCGGCGAAACGCTGCACGATCCACGCAAAATGGCGATTGCCTGCGGCGTGATCGGCATGCTCGTCGTGACCTTCCTTAACCTGACGGCCTCCTCCGTTCCCGCCGCGCTTCAGGTCACCGCCGTGAAGGTGCTGGTTCCTGCGGCCAACCTGCTGGTGAATACCGTGATGCCGGTGATCTTCTGGCTGGCGGCCATTGACGCGGGTAAAAAATCGGGCTTCTGGGCCACTGTCTTCGGCGGCGCGGCGCAGCTGATCATGGGTAACGCCGTACCGGGCCTGGTGCTGGGTATCCTGATTGGTAAAGGCGTTGAAGAGAGCGGCTGGAACCACGTCACCAAAGTGATGATGGCGGCTATCGTCGCTCTGTTTGTGCTGAGCGGTTTCTTCCGCGGTTTCGACATGAAAATGATCGAATCCTTCCATCTGACCGTGCCGAACTGGCTCGACATGATCCACAACTCGCTCAGCGGTAAATAACAGGAGCCTCGACATGGAACAGAATAAAGGTTTTTGGTATGCCGACTGGTCGTTCCCGATCTTTGTTGGCCTGCTCTCCTCCGGCGTCTTCGCCGGAACACACATGTACTATCTCTACGGGATTGGCGCGTTTAACGAAGTGGCGTTTGTGGCGATGCTGAAAGCGGGTATGGATACCGGCGTTTACGGCGCGGTGGCGGCATTTGGTGCCAGCTTCCTGTTTGCCCGCATTATCGAAGGATCGCTGGTGGGGATCCTGGATATCGGCGGGGCGATCCAGACCGGCGTGGGCCTGGGCGTTCCGGCACTGCTGCTGGGTGCAGGCATCATGTTCCCGGTGACCAACTTTATTGCGGCGCTGATCACCGGCCTGGTGATTGGCCTGGCAATTGGCTACGTCATCATCCTGGCGCGTAAGTTCACCATCAATCAGAGCAACTCCACCTACGGGGCGGACGTGATGATGGGGGCGGGTAACGCTTCTGGCCGCTTCCTGGGGCCGCTGATTATCCTCAGCGCCATGACGGCCTCCATTCCTATTGGCGTGGGTTCCCTGCTGGGCGCACTGCTGTTTTACATCTGGCAGAAGCCGATTACCGGCGGTGCCATCCTCGGTGCGATGCTGTTGGGCTGGCTGTTCCCGGTCGCCCTTTAATACCTGCGGGCGCTCTGGTGCCCGTCTTTTCAGGAGAACCCCATGTTTGATTTACTCCTGCGCCGTGCGCGCCTCACCGACGATACCCTGACCGATATCGCCATTCAGGACGGGAAAATTACGGCGCTGGGCGAGATTAACGCGCCTGCCCGCAAAACGGTTGAGTTGAACGGCGAAGTGTTCGTCAGCGCAGGCTGGATTGACTCCCACGTTCACTGCTACCCAAACTCCCCCATTTATCACGATGAACCGGACAGCGTGGGCATCGCCACCGGCGTCACCACGGTGGTGGACGCGGGGAGTACCGGCGCGGATGACGTGGACGATTTCTATGAAATCACCCGCAAAGCCTCTACTGACGTATATGCCCTACTGAACATCTCCCGCGTGGGGCTGATTGCCCAGAACGAACTGGCCAATATGGCCAACATCGACGCGGACGCCGTGAAGCAGGCCGTTGCGCGCCACCCGGATTTTATCGTGGGACTGAAAGCGCGCATGAGCAGCAGCGTGGTGGGCGAGAACGGCATAACGCCGCTGGAGCGCGCGAAAGCCATCCAGAAAGAGAACGGCGACCTGCCGCTGATGGTGCACATTGGCAACAACCCGCCCAATCTCGATGAAATTGCCGACCTGCTCAGCTCGGGCGACATTATCACCCACTGCTACAACGGCAAACCCAACCGCATTCTGACGCCATCCGGCGAACTGCGTGCCTCCGTGACCTCGGCGCTGAAACGCGGCGTCCGTCTGGACGTGGGGCACGGTACCGCGAGCTTTAGCTTTGAGGTGGCGAAGCGCGCCATCGCGATGGGCATTCTGCCGCACACCATCAGCTCGGATATTTACTGCCGCAACCGTCTCAACGGCCCGGTCGGGTCGCTGGCAAGCGTGATGTCGAAGTTTCTCGCCATCGGCATGTCGCTGCCGCAGGTGATTGAGTGCGTCACCGCAAATGCCGCCGACGGCCTGCGTCTGACGCACAAAGGCCGTATTCAGCCCGGCCTCGATGCTGACCTGACGCTGTTCACGATAAAACGCCAGCCAACGCTGCTGGTGGATGCTGAAAACGACAGCCTGCAGGCTGAACATATTCTGGTGCCGCTTGCCGCCATCCGCGCGGGCAAGGGCTACATGACCGAACAAGGGAGCACGGAACATGCCTTCGATTTATGAGAAGTACCACTTAAAGCAAGTCATCAACACCTCAGGCCGTATGACGGCGCTGGGTGTCTCCACGCCGCGCCCGGACGTGGTGCAGGCGGCGATGGATGGCATGAATCACTATTTCGAGATGAAAGATCTGGTCAACAAAACCGGCGAATACATCGCGAAGCTGCTGGACGTGGAAGGGGCGACGGTGGTCTCCTGCGCGTCAGCGGGTATCGCCCAGTCCGTGGCGGCGGTGCTGGTCAAAGACAGCGACTGGCTGCTGGAGAACCTGCACGTCACCCCGATTGAAAACAACGAAATCGTCTTGCCGAAAGGCCATAACGTCAACTTTGGCGCACCGGTCGGCACCATGGTGGCGCTGGGCGGCGGCAAGCTGGTGGAAGCGGGCTATGCGAACGAATGCTCCGCCGATCAGCTGGCGGCGGCCATCACGCCGCGTACCGCGGCGATCCTCTACATCAAATCTCACCACTGCGTGCAGAAAAGCATGCTCAGCGTCGAGCAGGCGGCGGTTGTCGCGCGTAAACACGATCTGCCGCTGATCGTCGATGCGGCCGCGGAAGAAGATCTGCACGTTTACTACCGCTCCGGCGCCGATCTGGTGATCTACAGTGGCGCGAAGGCGATTGAAGGGCCCACCAGCGGGCTGGTGATCGGCAAAACGCAGTACGTTGAGTGGGTGAAACGCCAGACGGCGGGCATTGGTCGCGCAATGAAAGTGGGTAAAGAGGGGATCCTCGGCCTGACCTGCGCCATCGAACACTACCTGACGGCGACCAAAGAGAGCGGCGAAGAGATGGTGGCGAAGATGACGCCGTTTATCGATGCGCTCAACACCCTGAACGGCGTGACGGCACGCGTGGTCTGGGATAGCGCCGGGCGCGACATCGCCCGTACCGAGATTAAGTTTGACGAAGCCACTACCGGCGTGGGCACAGGCGACCTGGTGGCCGCGCTGAAGCAGGGCGAGTATGCCATTTACTTCCGGGGCTATAAGGCCAACGAAGGGATTATCGAAGCGGACGTGCGCAGCGTGAATGCCGATCAGCTGAATATTGTGTACCGTCGCATTAGTGAAGTGTTAGGACAGGAGAAAAAGGCATGAAACTGACCCCCAACTTTTACCGTGACCGCGTCTGCCTGAACGTGCTGGCGGGATCGAAAGCCAACGCCAGCGCCATTTACGAGGCGGCGGAAGGCCATGTACTGGTGGGCGTGCTCTCCAAAAATTACCCGGACGTCGCCAGTGCGGTTGCCGATATGCGCGACTACGCTCAGTTGATCGATAATGCGCTCTCTGTGGGCCTGGGCGCAGGCGATCCGAATCAGTCCGCGATGGTGAGCGAGATCGCCCGTCAGGTGCAGCCGCAGCACGTCAACCAGGTGTTCACCGGCGTGGCAACCAGCCGTGCGCTGCTGGGGCAGCGTGAATCCGTGGTGAACGGCCTGGTCTCGCCGACCGGCACCGTTGGCATGGTGAAAATCTCCACCGGTCCGCTGAGCAGTACGGCGCCGGACGGCATTGTGCCGGTTGACACCGCGATTGCTCTGCTGAAAGATTTCGGCGGCAGCTCCATCAAATACTTCCCGATGGGGGGTCTGGCGTGTCGTGACGAATACCAGGCGGTGGCGGAAGCCTGCGCCCGTCACGATTTCTGGCTGGAGCCGACCGGCGGTATCGATCTGGAAAACGTTGAAGAGATCCTGCAGATTGCTCTGGACGCGGGCGTGAGCAAGATCATTCCGCATATTTACAGTTCGATTATCGATAAAGCCAGCGGCGACACGCGCCCGGAAGATGTGCGCACGCTGCTGGAGATGACGAAGAAACTGGTGAAATAAAAACTGCCCCTTTCCCTAACCCTCTCCCAAAGGGAGAGGGAACCTTTACCCCCTCTCCCTTTGGGAGAGGGCCGGGGTGTGGGGAAACACACCGCACAAACCCAAAGGAGCCACCATGCATACCCGTAACCTGCTTGTCGCTTCACTCTCTTTACTGGCCACCGCCGCCATGGCCCAGACACACTACGCCTGGGTCGGCACCTACAACCCCAACGGCGAAGGCCTGTACCGCTTTACGGTCGATCCGCAAACCGGCGCGCTCGGTAATAAAACGCTGGTGAGCACGCTGCCGAACGCCGCGCAGCTGACCGTCTCGCACGATGGCAAAACCCTCTACGTGGCAAGCGAAGTGGAGCAGGGCGTGGTGCAGGCATTGCGGGTGGGCGATAACGGTGAACTGAGTGAGCTGAATCAGGTGGCGTCCGGCGGTGCGGGGCCGGTTTATCTCTCCCTGACGCCAAAGGGCCAGCACCTGCTGGTGGCAAACTACGTCAGCGGGTCGATTGCCGTACTGCCCGTTAACGCAGACGGCAGCCTGGGTGAAGCCACGGATACCCATCAGGATAAGGGGGAACCGGGCGCGGCGAAACCGGCGGCAGCGGCAGAAGGCAGTTTTGCCATGAGCGACCACAACGGGCCGCATGCGCACATGATCGCCGCCGATCCGAGCGGGAAATACGTGTTTTCTACCGATCTGGGTCTGGATCGTCTTTACCAGTACCGTTTTGACGATCGAACCGGCAAGCTGACCCCGAACGATCCGCCGTTTATCAGCGCCTCTTCAAAAGGAGCCGGACCGCGCCATTTTGTTTTCTCGCCAGACGGTGAGGGGCTATGGTTAATTAATGAAGAAGCCTCCACGTTAACCTGGTACAAGCTGGACTCGGCGACCGGGACGCTGAAAGAGGGCAACACGATCTCAGCGCTGCCTGAGGGGTATAAAGGGACGAGCTTTGCCGCCGGGCTGGCGCTCAGTGCCGATGGCAAACAGCTGTATGTGGCTAACCGTTTGCATAACAGCATCGGGCACTTTACCGTAACCGCCGAGGGCACGCTGACGCATCAGGACGATGTCTGGACGCGAGGCGATTACCCGCGCACCCTGACGCTGGATAAACAGGGGCGCTGGCTTTACGTCATGAATCAGCGCAGCGACAACATTACCCGTTTCCGCGTGGCGCAGGACGGTAAACTCAGCTTTGAGCCAGACTATACGCCCGTTGGCAGTCCATCCCAGATGGTTATTTCACCTTAAGCCCTAAGAGGACACCCCCGTGCGATTTCCGAACCAACGTTTAGCGCAACTTTTCGACCTGTTGCAAAACGAAACGCTGCCGCAGGACGAACTCGCGCAGCGGCTGGCGGTCTCTACACGTACCGTTCGGGCGGATATCACCGCACTCAACGCGCTGCTGGCAAGCCACGGCGCGCAGTTTATTTTGAGCCGGGGTAACGGCTACCAGTTAAAGATCGACGATGCGGCGCGCTATCAGTCGCTGCAGGATTCACGCCCGAGAGCGCTGCGTATCCCGCGAACCGGGCCGGAGCGGGTGCATTACCTGGTGGTGCGCTTTCTGACCTCGGCATTTTCCTTAAAGCTGGAAGATCTCGCGGACGAGTGGTTTGTCAGCCGGGCGACGTTGCAAAGCGATATGGTCGAGGTGCGGGAGTGGTTTCAGCGTTATAACCTGACGCTTGAGACACGTCCGCGTCACGGCATGAAGCTGTTTGGCAGCGAGATGTCCGTGCGCGCCTGTCTCACCGATTTACTCTGGGAGCTGGCCCAACAGGACAGCCTGAACCCGCTGGTCACCGAAGTGGCCCTCAATGCGGGCGTGCCTGAACAGCTGGTCGCGGTGTTGCACGACACCCTGACGCGACACCACATTCGCCTGACCGACGAAGGCGAACTGTTTGTCCGTTTGTACTGTGCGGTGTCGGTCCGGCGCATCAGCGAAGGCTTCCCGCTGCCGGAGTTTAATGCCGAGGGCGTTGAAGAGAATGTCCGCGACGCGGCACGGGATATTGCGGCGGCGATTGCGCGACTTGCCGATAAGGTGCTTTCACCCTCTGAAGAGAACTGGCTCTGCGTGCACATTGCCGCGCGTCAGATTCAGGAGATCGCCCCCAGCGCCATTAACGCCGATGACGAAGAGGCGCTGGTCAATTACATCCTGCGCTATATCAACACGCACTATAACTACAACCTGCTTAACGATGCCCAGCTGCACGCCGATTTGCTGACGCATATTAAAACGATGATCACCCGCGTGCGCTATCAAATCATGATCCCCAACCCGCTGCTGGACAACATCAAACAGCACTACCCGATGGCATGGGACATGACGCTGGCGGCAGTGTCGGGATGGGGAAAATACACCCCGTATGTTATCAGTGAAAACGAGATCGGTTTTCTGGTGCTGCACATTGGCGTCGGGCTGGAGCGGCATTACAACGTGGGCTATCAGCGCCAGCCGCGGGTACTGCTGGTGTGTGATGCGGGCAATGCAATGGCCCGAATGATCGAAGCGGTCATGCAGCGCAAATATCCGCAGGTGGAGATCACCCGCACGGTGACGCTGCGGGAGTACGAGCTGGCAGAAAGCATCAGCGAGGATTTCGTCATCGCCACCGCGCGCATCAGCGAGAAAGCCAAACCGGTGGTGCAGATCGCGCCTTTTCCAACGGATTATCAGCTGGAACAGATCGGCAAGCTGGTGCTGGTGGACCGCACGCGGCCCTGGATGCTGGAAAAATATTTTGATGCCGCCCATTTCCGTATTCTGGACCAACCGGTGGATCGGCAAACGTTATTCCACGAACTGTGTGAACAGCTTGAGGAAGAGGGCTTTGTCGGCGCGGAATTTCTCGATTCCGTTGTCGAGCGTGAAGCGATAGTCAGTACCATGCTGGGCGACGGCATTGCGCTGCCGCACACCCTGGGGCTGCTGGCGCAAAAAACCGTGGTCTATACCGTGCTGGCCCCGAAGGGGATTAAATGGGGCGATGAAACGGCCCACGTCATTTTCCTGCTCGCCATCAGCAAAAGCGAGTACGAAGAGGCGATGGCGATCTACGATATTTTCGTCACCTTCCTGCGCGAACGCGCGATGGCAAGGCTCTGTAGCTGCGGCGATTTTGCCGAGTTTAAGACGGTGGCCGTGGAATGCCTGAGTCGGTTTTGAGAGGCGTTATCCAGAAATCGATGTAATGCGAATGTAATGCTAAAATGCATTACATATTCGATTTCACTGGAGGCATAATGGCCACGCTGAACGTCCGTCTGGATGACAAACTCAAAAACGAGGCTTATGCCGTGCTGGAAAAACTCAATATCACGCCAACGGAAGCCGTCCGGCTACTGTTTCAGTACGTTGCGGAGACGGGGCGTATGCCGGTGAAAACGGTCACCCTTAGCGACAGTGAAGATGAACTGATCCAGACAGTCCGGGAGCGGCTGGCTAATCCGCAAAAAGGAATTAAGGTTAGGCTGGATGACTTATGAACTCGTATTTGATCCGAGGGCGTTAAAGGAGTGGCATAAACTGGGCGATACCGTGAAAGCCCAGTTTAAGAAGAAGTTAGCCAGCGTACTGGTGAATCCCCGGAATGAATCTGCCTGCCTGACCTGCCTGACTGCTACAAGATAAAGCTAAAATCCTCTGGTTACCGCCTGGTTTATCAGGTGCGGGACGCGATGGTGATCGTTTTTGTCATTTCCATTGGTAAGCGAGAGAAATCCGCTGTGTATCAGGCCGCAAGCAAACGGCTTTAGCGCTCAGCGCAAATGGTGCACAACCTGATTGCTGCTGCCGCGCCAGATCAGTGCCGGATCTTTCAGGTCCTGCACAAACTTGCCGTCGACCAGCACGTTGATCAGATCCACCACTTCTCTCTGCTCAGCATCCAGCTCATCCAGCTTATAGCCGGTCCAGACCCAGATATCTTTTCCGGCGCACTCGCGGCGAATACGTTTCACCAGCTTCAGGATCTCCGGGACGTTCTGCGGATGGAGCGGATCGCCACCAGAGAGTGAAATCCCCTGGCGGGGAATGCGCGTGTCGTTCAGATCGTTGATGATCCGCTGTTCCATTTCATCGGTGAACGGCTGACCTGAATTCAGCCGCCAGGTGCTTTTGTTGTAGCAGCCAGGGCATTCGTGAACGCAGCCTGACACAAACAGCGTGCAGCGTGTGCCGGGGCCGTTGACGATATCGACGGGATAATACTGATGATAATTCATAGGTTTAACCTGATGCCCTCACCCCGGCCCTCTCCCATAGGGAGAGGGAGAAAACCGGCGGCAGGCATAACAATGTGCTCAATCTATTCCCTCTCCCTTGAGGGAGAGGGGTAGGGTGAGGGGGAGAACCCGGCGAAGAACTTAACCGATCTGCCCATTCCCCAAATGTTTCACGCGGCGTTTAACCTCTTCCTGCTTACCGGCGTTAAACGGACGTGCATCCGGGCTACCAAGGTAGCCGCACACGCGGCGGGTGACGGAGACGCGGGCTGCATCGTGATTACCGCATTTCGGGCAGGTGAAGCCTTTGCTGGTGCACTCAAACTCACCGGTAAAGCCGCACTCATAACACTCGTCAATCGGGGTATTGGTGCCGTAGTACGGCACATGCTGGTAGCTGTAATCCCACACGTCTTCCAGCGCCTTCAGGTTATGCTGGATGTTCGGGTATTCGCCGTAGCATATGAAACCGCCGCTGGCGACAGGCGGGTAAGCCGCTTCAAAGTCGATCTTGTCGTACGGGTTCACCTTTTTCTCCACGTCGAGGTGGAAACTGTTGGTGTAATAACCTTTGTCGGTCACGCCATTCACTACGCCAAATTCCGCGGTGTCCAGACGGCAGAAGCGATCGCACAGGTTTTCGCTTGGCGTGCTGTACAGGCTAAAGCCGTAGCCGGTTTCGTCTTTCCACTGGTCAACCGCATCACGCAGACGCTGAACGATCGCCACACCTTTCGCGCGCAGCGCGTCACTGTCGTAAACGTGCTGGTCGCCGAAGAGGGCGTTAATGGTTTCATGGATCCCGATGTAGCCCAGCGAAATCGAGGCGCGACCGTTTTTAAAGATTTCCGACACGTCATCATCCGCTTTCAGACGCACGCCGCAGGCTCCTTCCATATAGAGAATGGGCGCCACGCGGGCTTTGACCCCTTCCAGACGGGCGATACGGGTCATCAGCGCTTTACGCGCTAACACCAGACGTTCGTCCAGCAATGTCCAGAATGCCGCTTCATCCCCTTTTGCTTCCAGCGCGATGCGCGGCAGGTTCAGGCTGATCACGCCCAGATTGTTACGTCCGTCGTGGATCTGCTCACCGTTTTCATCCTCGTACACGCCCAGGAAGCTGCGGCAGCCCATTGGGGTTTTAAACGAGCCGGTGACTTTCACCACCTGATCGTAGTTGAGGATATCCGGGTACATGCGCTTGCTCGCGCACTCCAGCGCCAGCTGTTTGATGTCGTAGTTCGCATCGCCAGGTTTGTGGTTCAGGCCATCGCGAATGGCGAAAACCAGTTTCGGGAACACGGCGGTTTTACGGTTTTTGCCCAGGCCAGAGATACGGTTGCGCAGAATGGATTGCTGGATCAGACGCGATTCCCAGCTGGTGCCCAGACCAAAACCGAAGGTGACAAACGGCGTCTGACCGTTGGCGGTATGAAGGGTGTTCACCTCATATTCCAGCGACTGAAACGCGTCGTAGCACTCTTTTTCGGTGCGCGAACGAGCATATTCGTCCGCATCAGGGATCTGCCACTCCTGCGCGACCTTACGGTGTTTGTTAAAGCTTTCGGTCACGAACGGGGCCAGCACTTCATCAATGCGGTTAATGGTGGTGCCGCCGTAAATGTGGCTCGCCACCTGCGCGATAATCTGCGCGGTGACCGCCGTGGCGGTAGAGATCGATTTCGGGGGTTCAATCTCGGCGTTGCCCATTTTAAAGCCCTGAGTCAGCATCCCTTTCAGGTCGATCAACATGCAGTTGAACATCGGGAAGAACGGCGAGTAGTCGAGATCGTGGTAGTGGATCTCACCGCGTTCGTGCGCCTGCACCACGTCGCGCGGCAGCAAATGCTGACGGGCATAGTGTTTAGCAACGATACCGGCCAGCAGATCGCGCTGGGTGGGGATCACTTTACTGTCTTTATTGGCGTTTTCATTGAGCAGCGCCGAGTTGGTCTGCTCCACCAGCCCGCGGATTTCCTGATTCAGGCGTCCGCGCTTTTCGCGCTGGATATCCCGGTCGTGGCGATATTCGATATAGGCACGCGCCAGCTGTTTGTACGGGCCAGACATCAGCTGGTTTTCGACCGCCGTCTGGATATCGTTGATATCCACCTGGCTACGTTCATTCATCTGGCTGCTAACGATTTCTGCGACGGTGGCGCAGTAATCTGCGTCATCGACTCCCGCTGCTTTAGCTGCACGCAAAATTGCTTCTTTGATGCGCTCTGACTTAAATGGCACTTTGCAGCCATCTCGTTTCATCACATGCGGTGTCATGATCACTCCATTCATACAGGTTATCCACAGAGGCGGGGGAAACAGGTGCAGGCGAGATTTTCAAATAACCCAGCCACTTCCCACGTTTTCGACCCGTGTTATCCACAATTCCGGCCAGCGTCATCGCCGTTGTCTTGTTGGAATAGTAGACGAAAAATACAAGATATTGGGTCGGCGTGCATTTTAAGGTCTATATGTAGTGATTTGCATCAAACTTGTTTGCGATTTATTTGATTCAGAACAAGGTAAAAAAGCGAGAGCACAAACGACGGGCATTTCAGGCTTTGTAAAAGATGGCGGGAAAAATTCGCTTAATTTTTCAACAAAAACAGTAAGGTATTGCCGGGCCCCGGTCAGGCAGCCCGGCGAAGGGAGTTAACGCTGGAGCCACCAGACCGCTTCATACGGACGCAGCGTGATGGCGTCTGGTTGAGGGGCGGCTTGCGTGTAGTTGCTCATGACCTGCTGCCACGCGCCTGAGAACGCCTCCGGCTGCCATAGCTGTGCTTCACTGCTAAGGTTGGCGGCAACGATGAGCGTTTGACCCCCCCAGTGACGACGATAGCACCATAAAGACGGGTGATCCGGCAACAGGTCCTGATAATCCCCCCAGGTCAGGACCGGCAGGCTTTTACGCAGGGTGACCAGCGTTTGATAGGCATAAAACACCGAGTCAGGATCGTTAAGCGCGCGATCAACGTTGACCGTCTCATAGTTATCGCACACGCCAATCCAGGGTTCTGCTTCGGTAAAGCCGGCATTATGGCTGGCGTCCCACTGCATCGGCGTTCGGCCATTATCCCGGGACTTACTCGCCAGAATCGCCAGAAGTTCGTCAGGATCGCGGCCCTTTGTCCGTAATTCGGCGAACATGTTGTGGCTTTCCACATCGCGATAATCGGTAATGCGGGTAAAGTGCGGATTGGTCATGCCAATCTCTTCTCCCTGGAAGATATAGGGGGTGCCCTGCATACCGTGGAGCACCATGCCGAGCATTTTTGCTGCGGGCACCCGGTACTCCCCCTCATGACCAAAGCGCGACACGATGCGCGGCTGATCGTGGTTACACCAGAACAGCGCATTCCAGGCGTTGTTATGCATCCCCTGCTGCCAGTGGCTAAAGAGCGCTTTCAGGGCGATGAAATCTGGTTTTGCCAGGGTCCACTTTTCACCGCCGGGATAATCTACCTTCAGATGATGGAAGTTGAAGGTCATCGACAGTTCGCGACCGTCGAGTGCCGCGTACTGCTGGCAGTTTTCCAGCGAGGTCGAGGACATCTCGCCCACGGTCATCAGGTTGCGCGGGGTAAAGACGTCGCGGCTCATCTCCTGCAAATAGTCATGCACGCGCGGTCCGTCAGTATAGAAGCGGCGACCGTCGCCCATCTCGTCGCTCGGGAACGCCTGATCTTTTGAAATAAGGTTAATCACATCCAGGCGCAGACCGTCCACGCCGCGATCGGCCCAGAACTCACACACCTTTTTCAGCTCGGCGCGTACGGCCGGGTTTTCCCAGTTCAGATCCGCCTGCTCGGGGGCAAAAAGATGCAGATAGTACTGTTCACTCTCGGCATGCCAGCGCCAGGCGTTGCCGCCAAATTTAGAGCGCCAGTTATTGGGCAACACGTCCGGCGTACCGTCGCGCCAGATATAGAACTGGCGGTACGGGCTGGCCTTATTCAGGGATTCCCGAAACCAGGCATGCTGGGTGGAGGTGTGGTTAAGCACCATGTCGAGCACAATGCGGATGCCGCGTGAATGCGCCTGTGCCACCAGTTCGTCAAAATCATCCAGCGTGCCGTAAGTCGGATCGATAGCGGTATAGTTCGCCACGTCGTAGCCGTTATCCACCTGCGGGGAGATATAAAATGGCGTCAGCCAGATGGCGTCAATGCCAAGCGTTTTCAGGTAGTCGAGACGCCGGGTCACCCCGCATAAATCACCGGTGCCGGAGCCGGTCGTGTCCTGGAAACTCTTCGGGTAGATCTGGTAGATGACGCCGTTTTGCCACCAGTGGGGAAGGGTATTCATAATGATTTCCTGCAAATGCGAAGGGGCGCAAGTGCGCCCCGAATGAAGGTATTAAACAATCTGCAACGTGCCCTGACGGAATTTGCGCTGGTAAACGACGGTGGTCAGCACCATCGGGATGATGATGGCAATCGCCGTAGCCACGGCAAAGACCTGCCAGAAATCGGGCTGGATGGAGAGGATGCCCGGCAAACCGCCGACGCCGATACCGTTCGCCATCACGCCGTTTAACCCGCAGAGCAGTGCCGCCAGGCCAGAGCCAATCATCGCGCAGAGCATCGGGAAGCGGTATTTCAGGTTGATGCCGTACATCGCCGGTTCCGTCACGCCAAGGTAGGCAGAGATGGCCGCCGGAACGGAAATTTCACGTTCGTTATGCTTACGGCTGACAATAATAATGCCGGTAACCGCAGACGCCTGGGCAATATTCGACAGAGCAATCAATGGCCAGACCGGCGTACCGCCCAGGCTCTGGATCATCTGCATGTCGATAGCGAGCGTGGTCTGGTGGACACCGGTGATCACCAGCGGGGCATACAGGAAACCAAACAGCAGGGCACCAACCGGGGCGAAGCTGCCGGTCAGCAGGTGGCGAACCGCAAACGCAACGCCGTCGCCAATCATGCGGCCAAACGGACCGATCAAGGCATGCGCCAGGAAGACCGCCAGGATCAGCGAGCAGACCGGCACCACCACCAGATAGAGGTAATCCGGCACGATGCGCTTGAGGTGCGTCTCAATAAAGCCAAGCGTCAGCCCTGCTAGCAGCGCCGGGATGACCTGCGCCTGGTATCCCACTTTGGCGATGGAAAACAGGCCGAAGTTCCATACTTCAGGTACCTGTTGCCCCAGTAAGTAGGCGTTCATTAACTGCGGGGAGACCAGGGTGATGCCCAGGACGATGCCCAAAATGGGCGTTCCACCCATCTTACGCACCGCCGACCAGCAAATCCCCACCGGCAGATAGAAGAAGATCGCTTCACCGATAAGCCACAGGAAGTCATTGATGGTTTGCAGCGCCGGGACCATCTGCGCCAGCGTTTTACCGTCGTTCATCGGCACATCGCCAATCACGTTACGGAATCCCAGCACCAGACCGCCGCTGATCAGCGCTGGCAACAGCGGGAAGAAGATCTCCGCAAAGTGGGAAATCAGCTGCTCGTGCCATTTCATATTCTGACGGGCCGCTTTTTTGGCCTGCTCTTTGTCAGCCGAAGCGTGCCCGGTGGTGGCCAGCAGGGCTTTATAGTAATCGCCCACTTCGGTGCCAATCACAACCTGGAACTGCCCCGCATTGGTGAAGCAGCCTTTAACCATGGAAAGTTCTTCAATGGCTTTTGGATTCGCTTTGGCCGGATCGTTCAGCACAAAACGCAGGCGGGTAATACAGTGGCTGACGGTGGCGATATTTTCACGCCCGCCAACCAGAACGATCAGCTGGTCGATGTCGGATTGTTTTACTTTGCTCATCATGAAGCCTCATGACTGATAGGGTGGGTTACGGAATGAACGAGAGCCTACTCTTTAAGCGCAACAACTAAAACGGGAACGTTCCCGAAATTGGGTGAGGATCACAATAATCCGTTCAGTAAAGGGTCAGGAAAGGTGAGAAGGAATAACGATCTGCCGCGGTTCGCTGCGTCCGTTAATCTGCTCAATAAGCTGGGAGGCCGCCTGGCGTCCGGCTTCGCCGTAGCCCGGATTGACGGTCACGATTTCCGGATGGAGGAATTTCATCAGCGGCGTGCTGCCCACGCTCGCCAGCTGGAGCGAGTCGATACGCTGCTCCTGCAAATACTTGCTTGCACCCAGGGCCAGGGTATCGGTGGCGCAAACCAGCGCGGTGGTTTGCGTCGTCAGAACGCTGGCGACCTTATCGTAGCCCTGTTTCATCGCCAGCCCCGGCAGAGAGGCAACGGCGGGCAGATTATGCTGCTTGCAAAAAGTCAGATAGGCTTCGTGACGACGTTTACCGGTCGTGACGTCATTGTGCGGTACCCCGAGGTAGCTGATATGACGATGGCCCAATTCATACAGGCGATGCAGCAGCAGGGTGATGGCGCCCTCATCGTCATAACAGACAGAGGCAAAACCGCTGGCTTCACGTGCCATCAGCACCAGTGACGCCTGCCAGGGTTTGAGCATTTCATCCTGTATGCCGGAAAAACCAAACAGCACAACGCCGTCGATATTGCGTCGTTGCAGCATGCCCAGATGCTCTTCTACCATCTGGGTGGAGAACTGGCTTTCCATCATGATCGGATCGTAACCCTGTTCGTAAAACGCCGGAAGCATGGTTTGCACGGCCAGATTTTCAGAGAGAGAGTCCAGGCGGGAGACAATAATCGCGACGACTTTGTCGCTCTGCCCACGCATGGCACGGGCGGAACGGGAAGGGGAAAAACCATGCTGAGCCATTACCGCCTCGACGCGTTCACGCGTGCGCTCGCTGACACCACTTTCGTTGTTCAGCACGCGCGACACGGTGGATTTCCCCACGCCGCTTAAGCGCGCAATATCTTTAATGGTCAGGCGGTTCTGCATCCTTTATTCCCTGTTACAGCGAAAATGTGGTCAATAGAGCCTACTGCCCGGCAGCGAAATAGCAATGGGCAATGTCTGGTTTACATTTGGTTTAGTTCAGAGGGGGTATCATACCGCCCGAAACGTCACAAAAGGTATGGTTAAATCCGTATACTGCGCGGCGACACACGACTTTTACTTACCGGAGGCCACATGGATCCCGATCCCGCACCTCTCCTGAAACGGAGAACCCTTTCTTTCCGGTAAGTCAGCTTTTGCTGCCTCACCGGTGACGTGAGGCAGTAACGTCCCAAACGTTCCTGTTTACATTGTTGAGTGCCTTTCAGGTACGGCTTTGCCACGCCTGAAGAAAATACTGCGTCCGTTTACGGATGCGGGGGACTGCTTATGCTGAAAAATATCACCCGCCAGCTGCTTGCTCAGCTGCACCGTCACCTGCCGCACCGTCTGGTGCAGCGCGATCCGCTGCCAAATGCCAAAAATCTGGCTGGCGCGCCGATCCCACCTACCCTGACCGCTCAATGCCTTAACGCTGCCGCCATGGATGAAAACGAGGTCTGGCGCGCCTTTGGCGGACACCCCGAAGGGCTTAACGCCGCTGAAGTGGAAAAAACACGTGCGGAAAAGGGCGACAACGCGATTCCGGCGCAAAAGCCTTCCCCGTGGTGGGTTCATCTGTGGCTCTGCTACCGCAACCCGTTCAACCTGCTGCTGACGGTCCTGGCCATCATCTCCTATGCCACCGAAGATCTGTTTGCCGCCGGCGTGATTGCGCTGATGGTGGGGATCTCCACGCTGCTCAACTTCATTCAGGAGGCGCGTTCCACGCGGGCAGCGGATGCCCTGAAAGCCATGGTCAGTAATACCGCCACGGTGCAGCGTGTTATCAATGATAAGGGCGAAAACGCCTGGCTTGAACTGCCGATCGATCAGCTGGTGGTTGGCGATGTAATCAAACTTGCCGCGGGCGATATGATCCCGGCGGATCTGCGTGTCATCCAGGCGCGGGATCTGTTTGTGGCCCAGGCGTCTCTGACCGGCGAGTCCTTACCCGTCGAGAAGGTGGCGCGCAGCCGCGATCCTGCGCAAACCAACCCGCTGGAATGCGATACCCTGTGCTTTATGGGCACCACGGTGGTCAGCGGAACCGCGCAGGCGATCGTCATCGCCACCGGAGGGCAAACCTGGTTCGGGCAGCTGGCGGGCCGCGTCAGCGAGCAGGAGAGCGAGCCCAATGCGTTTCAGAAAGGGATTGGGCGCGTCAGCATGCTGCTGATCCGCTTTATGATGGTAATGACGCCGATTGTGCTGCTGATCAACGGCTACACCAAAGGCGACTGGTGGGAAGCCGCGCTGTTTGCGCTGTCGGTAGCCGTGGGGCTCACGCCTGAAATGCTGCCGATGATCGTCACCTCTACGCTGGCGCGCGGGGCGGTCAAACTGTCAAAGCAGAAGGTGATTGTTAAACACCTCGACGCCATTCAGAACTTTGGCGCAATGGACATCCTGTGCACCGACAAAACCGGTACGCTCACGCAGGATAAAATCGTGCTGGAGAACCATACCGATGTCTCAGGCAAGGCGAGCGAACGCGTTCTGCATACCGCCTGGCTAAACAGCCATTATCAGACGGGCCTGAAAAACCTGCTCGACGTGGCGGTGCTGGAGGGCGTGGAAGAAGAATCTGCCCGTCAGCTTTCTACCCGCTGGCAAAAAGTGGATGAGATCCCCTTTGATTTTGAGCGCCGCCGGATGTCGGTGGTGGTCAGCGAGCAGGCCGACGCCCATCAGCTGATCTGTAAAGGCGCGCTGCAGGAGATCCTGAGCGTCTCAACGCAGGTGCGGCATAACGGTGAGATTGTGCCGCTGGACGAGAGCATGCTGCGGCGCATTAAACGCGTGACCGACAGCCTGAACCGTCAGGGGCTGCGCGTGGTGGCGGTGGCGAGCAAATGTCTGCCCGCCCGGGAAGGGGATTATCAGCGTATCGACGAATCCGATTTGATCCTGGAAGGGTATATCGCGTTCCTCGATCCGCCGAAAGAGACCACCGCACCGGCGCTGAAGGCGTTAAAAGCCAGCGGCATCACCGTGAAAATATTGACGGGCGACAGCGAACTGGTGGCGGCAAAAGTGTGTCATGAGGTTGGCCTTGATGCGGGCGACGTGGTGACGGGCAGCGAAATTGAAACGCTCTCTGATGATGCGCTGGCGGCGCTGGCAAAACGCACCACGCTGTTTGCGCGCCTGACGCCCATGCACAAAGAGCGCATTGTCTCGTTGCTGCGTCGGGAAGGGCATGTCGTGGGCTTTATGGGCGACGGCATTAACGATGCCCCTGCGCTGCGTGCCGCTGACATTGGCATTTCCGTTGACGGCGCGGTGGACATTGCTCGCGAAGCGGCGGATATCATCCTGCTGGAAAAAAGCCTGATGGTGCTGGAGCAGGGGGTTATCGAAGGGCGTCGCACCTTTGCCAACATGCTGAAATACATCAAGATGACCGCCAGCTCCAACTTCGGTAACGTCTTCAGCGTGCTGGTCGCCAGCGCCTTCCTGCCGTTCCTGCCGATGTTGCCGTTGCATCTGCTGATTCAGAACCTGATGTACGATGTCTCTCAGGTGGCGATCCCGTTTGATAACGTCGATGACGAGCAGATCCAGAAGCCACAGCGGTGGAATCCCGCCGATCTGGGGCGCTTTATGCTCTTCTTTGGCCCGATCAGCTCCATTTTCGATATCCTGACGTTCTGCCTGATGTGGTTTGTCTTCCACGCCAATACGCCTGAACATCAGACCTTGTTCCAGTCCGGCTGGTTTGTGGTGGGGCTGCTGTCGCAAACGCTGATTGTGCATATGATCCGCACGCGTCGTATTCCGTTTATACAGAGCCGTGCGGCGTGGCCCCTGATGGTGATGACGCTGCTGGTAATGGTGATGGGGATTGCACTGCCCTTCTCGCCGCTGGCGGGTTATCTGCACCTGCAGGCGTTGCCGTTGAGCTACTTCCCGTGGCTGGTGGCGATTCTGGCCGGGTACATGGTGCTGACGCAGATGGTCAAAGGGTTTTACAGCCGCCGGTATGGCTGGCAGTGATTTCCTGGCCCGGTGGCGCTGCGCGTGCCGGGCCATGGCTTTCCTCTTAAATTCAAGAACCTGTGATCTCCGTCAGGCCTTACGCTTGACGATAAATTGTACGCATGTTAACAAAATGTTTTGCTTTTATTTGGCCCGTCAGATTCAAATAAGGAACATTCATGTTGCGTTACAGTCTTCTCACCGCCGGGCTGTTGCTCGGCGCTTCTGCGTTTGCCGCACCGGCAGGCGATTTACCCCTTATGCCCTGGCCTGCGAAAGTGGAGCGCCCGACGACGCAAGGGGCTTTTGTCCTGACCAATCAGGTTTCCGTTAGCGTCAGCGGCGACGATCTCGGCGAGGCGGTTAACCGACTGCGCCAGCGCATCGCCCTGCAAACAGGCTGGACGCTCCAGCCACAAAGCAGCACGCCGGATAAACCCACCATTCGCATTGCTATCGCCAAAAAAGTGAAGCCGCAGCCGCTGCCGGACAGCGATGAAAGCTACACCCTGAAGGTGGATGCCAGTGGGGTAAACATCTCCGCCAATACCCGTTTTGGTGCGCTCCGCGCGATGGAGACCGTGCTCCAGCTCATTCAGAACGGCGCGGAAAACACCTCACTGCCGTGGGTGAACATCGAAGATGCACCGCGCTTCCCGTGGCGCGGACTGCTGCTGGATTCCGCGCGTCATTTTATCCCGCTGCCGGATATCAAACGCCAGATCGACGGGATGGCGGCCGCAAAACTCAACGTGCTGCACTGGCACTTAACGGACGACCAGGGCTGGCGCTTTACCTCGACGCGTTATCCCAAACTGACCGAGCTTGCCAGCGACGGGCTGTTCTACACCCCGACGCAGATGCGCGAAATTGTCCGCTACGCCGCCGATCGGGGGATCCGCGTGGTGCCGGAGATCGACATGCCGGGACATGCCTCGGCCATTGCGGTCGCCTATCCGGAACTGATGAGCGCCCCCGGCCCGTATGAAATGGAGCGGCACTGGGGCGTATTAAAACCCGTTCTCGATCCGACCAAAGAGGCAACATACGCTTTTGCTGACGCCATGGTCAGCGAACTGGCGGCGATCTTCCCCGATCCGTATTTGCACATTGGCGGCGATGAAGTGGACGACACCCAGTGGAAAGAGAATGCGGCCATTCAAAACTTTATGCGGCAAAACAAACTGGCCGACAGCCACGCCTTACAGGCGTATTTCAACCGTAAGCTGGAAACCATTCTGGAAAAGCATCACCGTCAGATGGTCGGCTGGGATGAGATTTTCCACCCGGACCTGCCGAAGAGCATTTTGATCCAGTCCTGGCAGGGGCAGGACGCGCTGGGCCAGGTGGCGAAACAGGGTTATAAGGGCATCCTCTCCACCGGTTTTTATCTCGATCAGCCGCAAAGCACCGCCTACCACTACCGCAATGAGATCGCCCCGCAGGGGTTGAATGGGGTGGATCAACTGGCGGATAACGACAGCGCGCAAAGCTGGTCATTCGTTATGCCGCGCCTGAAGGGCAAGCCGGTTGAGGGCAGCTTTACGCTGGTGAAGGGCGAATCCGGCTGGCGCGGGTTTATTGATTTCAGCGGCAAATCGCGTCGCGCCGTGGATAACATTGAGTGGCGGGACGACAATCAGGTGACCTTTACCGTCGATACCTGGATGGGAGAAACCCGCCCGGTTGTGAACGTGACGGACGATAAGCTCAGCGGCTACTTCCTGGTGGGCAACGCCCGCTACCCGATTTCGGGCGCCCGGCTCGACAGCGTGCCGGCGGGCACGCAGCCGGTGGTGCCAGACGCGGCTCAGCAGGCGAATCTGATGGGCGGAGAAGCCGCCCTCTGGGCGGAAAACGTGGTCGCGCCGGTACTGGATATCAGGCTCTGGCCGCGCGCCTTTGCGGTGGCGGAGCGGCTGTGGTCCGCAAAAGAGGTGAACGACACCGATAATATGTATACCCGTTTGCAGGCCATGGACAGCTGGACCACCGTTTCGGTGGGTCTGCAGCAGCATAGCCAGCAGCAGGCATACTTTACGCGTCTGGCGAATAACGCCGACACGCTCCCTTTGCAGGTTCTCGCCCAGGCGCTGGAGCCTGCGCAGTATTACACGCGTCAGCATCTTAAATTCCAGGCCGGAAACTACCACCAGTTTGAGCCGCTGAACCGCTATGCCGATGCGCTCAACGCAGAAAGTACCACCGTGCGACAGATGAACCATTGGGTCGACCGTTTAATCAGCGACGCCGAAGACACGGAAAGCGCAGAGTCACTGCGTCACGTCTTTAACCGCTGGCAGAGCAATACCAGCGATGCGCTGGCGCTCAGCGAAAATAACTATCAGCTTAAGGCGATGAAGCCTGTGATTCAGGAGGTGGACAAGCTGGCGTCGATTGGTCTGCGGTTAACGGATCTGGTGGCGCGTCAGGGCACGCTGGATGATAAAGAGATCGCGGCAATTCAAAGCGAGCTGGATAGCGCAGCAAAAATCCAGGACGAGGTAGTGATTGCAGCGGTTTATCCGCTGGAGACGCTGCTCAGAGCCACGCGCAACCCGTAGGGCGGCGCGGGGGACCTCTGCGGTCTGATGCCCTCACCCCGACCCTCTCCCACGGGAGAGGGGGAAGGGCAATCCTCACCATGGCAAGGAATGCACAGAACAGTTCCCTCTCCCATGGCAAGGACTGCACAGAACAGTTCCCTCTCCCATGGCAAGGATTGCACGGAACAGTTCCCTCTCCCTTTGGGAGAGGGGTAGGGTGAGGGGAAACAGGCGACTCAGTTTTTCATTTTTGCAGGTAGGGTAGCGAGGCGCCAACAGACAAGTGGTTTAGATCGTGCGGTCTGATGCCCTCACCCCGACCCTCTCCCACGGGAGAGGGAGAAGGGCAACCCTCACCCATGTAGACGGGAGAGGGAGAAGGGCAATCCTCACCCATGTAGACGGGAGAGGGAGAAGGGCAACCCTCACCCATGTAGACGGGAGAGGGAGCAGGGTAATCCTCACCCTTGGCAAGGATTGCACGGAACAGTTCCCTCTCCCTTTGGGAGAGGGGTAGGGTGAGGGAAACAGGCGACTCAGTTCTTAACAACCCACGCCTCTTTCCAGTGCGCGCCTACGCCAGGCTCATACTGGTTCGCCGTTGGGCTGTACTGCAGGCAATAACCGCTGTATGGGAAGGGCTTACACTGATACGTCTTGCCATCTTTCGGCTGCAGTACAACGGTGCCTGCTTTGTACGACCCCATATTCTGCGGGAAGGTGAAGTCGTAGCTGCCGGTATTACCGCTTGCTGAATCTTCTTCCAGCATCAGGTTCAGCACGTCCTGAGCGAACATCGTGCCGTCTTTGTTGGTCGCGTAGTATTTCAGCATGTGGTGGCCCGCGGTCACATCGTTCAGGTTCATGGTCACGTCCTGGTTGGCGTTATTCATGTCCTGCTTCAGGTAACCTTTTTCTGCGCCCATGTGGTTCATGACATGCGCTTCCAGGTTCACGTCACCGTGCGTATTCACGTGGAACGTGACGGTTGCGTTGCCGTTTTCAATTTTGCTGTACTGCAGGTTAGATACGGCGATGGTTTCGCTCACTTCAGCCTGCTGCTCTTCATAGGAGATAGCAACGGACTTCAGCTGACTGCCGTCTTTCACGAACACGCTGTTTGCGCCGTGAATCGGGTTGATTTGACCGCTTTCATCTTTCACGCCCACGCGAACGTCGCCGTGCGCGCTGTTGATCTGCTGCGCCAGATCGTAAGACCACTGGTTCGCATCACCCTGTTCAGCCGAGGCGATGGTCAATTCAGTGCGCATAGAGGCTACTTCGCCGTTTGCGTCGAAGAAGCGCGCGATCGCTTTATCGCCTGCGTTCAGGTTATTACCTGCGATCTGGCCGTTCAGCGTCTTATTCCACTCGGACACGACTGCCGGCGTTTCGTCTGGCGTCACGTTGCCGCCGTTACCAAAATCAACGTCGATAGCCTGATAGAAACTATTAGCGGTATCGGCAATTTCCCACACGCCGTAAATAACCTGATAGCCGGTACGCTCAGGCACATTACAATTCATTGTCTGACGCTGGGCAGGCGCCTGGCCATTACCGTTAACGGTACAGAATGGCATTAATTCGAGCTGATCGCGGGTCAGCGGTTTATTCGGGTTCCAGTTTTGTTTGGTAATATAATAACGCCAGTTAGTCGTTTTATGTGGCGCAGTATGATACCAGACGAATTCGTGTGGTCCGGCCGTCATAGGGTTTTTAGTCCATGCATTCAGGCTCTGCTTATCAAGCTGGGAATACTGGGAAATGCCGGCGCTGGCGAGTTGACCATCAGGCGGCATCGCGCCAGTCGGGAAACCGGAGGATTTTTCGACGCTCTGCGGTTCGTATTGAACGGTACCGCAGTCAATATTTTGACCGAGCTTACACATATAGGCGCGGCTGGCTGGAGACTCAATATATCCATGAGCAAATGCAGAAGAGGCAACAGTCAATGTTGCGATTGCAAATGCGATTTTTGAAAGTTTCATTACTCGTCCATTAAAAGAAAGTATTATCTTGAGAATAAAGTCTAATAATGGACACGGTGATAAGTCATTTTATACAGAGAGTAAAAATGGTCGAAATAAAAAAGGCAGCCGTAGCTGCCTTGAATTTATTGAAATAAATTAACGACGCACGGCAATCGCTTCGATTTCAATTTTCACATCTTTTGGCAGACGAGCCACTTCCACGCAGGAGCGCGCCGGGAAGGTCGCGTTGTGCTCGGTGAAGAATGCTTCGTACGTGGCGTTAACGGTCGCGAAATCGTTAAGATCTTTAACGAAAACGGTCGTTTTCACGATATCGCCCACTTTCAGGCCCGCAGATTCGACGATCGCCTGAACGTTTTCCAGGGACTGACGCGCCTGTGCGGCAACATCTTCTGCCACTTCACCCGTTTTTGGGTTCACCGGGATCTGACCAGACGTGATGATCATGCTGCCCAGATCAACGCCCTGAACGTACGGGCCAATGGCGGCTGGTGCATTTTCCGTCGCAAGTACTTTGCTCATGTTTTCTCCAGAATAACAGCGTTAAGAATGTCCCGGCCATTATAGGGAGGCCGGGATCCTTTACCAACCTCAATTAGTTGGCCAGCACCACATAATGAGAAAACTCTTTTTCGCAGTATTTGCATTTGAGTGCGATGTCTTTCTCGCGTTTTTTCACTGCAAAGCTGGACGAAACCGGCTCAGCGTGGCTGATGCAGTTGCTGTTCGGACAGACCAGCACGCTGTTGATACGCTCCGGCAGGCTCGGACGCGATTTTCCCACCACTTCGTAATCATCGATGCGGTTTACCGTCGCATTCGGCGCATAGAGCGAAAGCTGGTTCACCTGCTCGTCGGTCAGGAAGGTGTTCTCGATTTTAATCAGATCCTTGCGGCCCATCTCGCCTGACGGCAGGTTCAGGCCAATGGTGATGCGCTGGTCGGTTTCGGTCAGCTTGAATAGCGTCAAAAGCTTAAAACCAATTTGCGCAGGGATATGGTCAATCACGGTGCCACGTTTGATGGCTTCTACCTGGAGTTTGTTGTCATGTGTCATGGTTATTTTTCCTTACAGAGCCAAGTCGCGATTCAGAACCAGTGCCAGCAGTGCCTGGCGTGCGAAGATACCGTTGCCCGCCTGCTGGAAGTACCAGGCGTGCGGCGTTTTATCCACGTCGGTGGCAATTTCGTCGATGCGCGGCAGCGGGTGTAATACCTTCATGTTGCCACGCGCGCCGTCGAGGTCGCTGGCGCGCAGCACAAACTGCGCCTTCACGTTGGCGTACTCGGACGGATCCAGACGCTCTTTTTGCACGCGGGTCATATAGAGAATATCCACGTCGCCCATCACCTCTTCGATGCTGGCGTGCTGGCTCCAGGCAATCCCTTTTTCATCGAGCATATCCAGAATGTACTGCGGCATCGCCAGCGCCGTCGGGGCGATAAAGTAGAACCGGTTGCCGTTATATTTCGCCAGCGCCTGAGCCAGCGAATGGACGGTGCGGCCATATTTCAAATCACCGACCATGGCGATATGCAGATTTTCCAGTCGGCCCTGGGTTTCACGGATGGTGAACAGATCCAGCAGGGTTTGCGTTGGATGCTGGTTCGCGCCGTCGCCGGCATTCAGAATCGGAATACCGCCTGAAAACTCGGTCGCCAGGCGCGAGGCGCCTTCCTGCGGATGACGCATCACGATGGCATCCACGTAGGTGCTGATAACCGAAATGGTGTCTGCCAGCGTCTCGCCTTTTTTGCCCAGCGACGTGTTGCTGCTGTCTGAGAAGCCGACCACGCTTGCGCCCAGGCGATGCATGGAAGTTTCGAACGAGAGGCGAGTACGGGTCGATGCCTCAAAGAAACAGCTGGCGATCACTTTATGTTTTAACAGCTCGGGCTGTGGGTTGGCCTTCAGTTTTGCCGCGGTATCCAGAACCAGTTCCAGCTCTTCGCGGCTGAGGTCATTGATGGAAATGATGTGTTTTTGATAAAGCGGATTCATGTTTATCTCCTGACGCCGGGCAAAAAAAAGCCCCTCAAATGAGGGGCTCTGGGAATAGGGTAAGCAACGGGAAGAAAAACGGCAGGCCAGCGTCTGTTTTCAGACGCGGTATGACTGTATGTCGTACACGCTTGACCATGACTTCCTCCCGGCAAATTGTCGGGCATTATACTCAGCTCGATGCTCCGATCAAGCATTTAATGCACGCTTTACTCAGTGCAAACGGTTCTATATGAATATTAATGCGTTCTGAGTAAATAATTAATTTGCTTATGCACCAGCGCCGTGCGCTTAACGATGCGCGGCGCGACCCAGACAATACTGCTTCCGGCCACCACGCCTAAAATCTCCGGCAGCTGGTGATAATCCAGAATACGCGCCACCGCACGGCCATATCCGGCAACGGTATGGATAAGGATAAATTCGCTGTTGTGCTCCACGCTGACCACCATTTCTGAGATAGACCGCGCCGCATCCGGAGCCGGGCGCAGCTGAGGATTCATCGAATAAATCTTTTGGCCTTTGGCATTGCGAATTTTTATGACACCCAGCAGCGTGAGCAGACGTGAAACGGTAGACTGGCTTATGGTTTCAAAGCCGCGTTCCTGTAAATCACGGCGGATCTCTTCCTGAGAGAGGTAGGTGTTTTCGCTAATCAGAGTCTGGCAAACCGCCAGCTGAAGTTGTTCTTTGGGGGAGTAATCTCCGTATTCCATGTTCTCTTCTTCCCATCTCAGTGAGCAAAATAACCGGTGGCGCCGCACCGATCCGTAGGCCGGATAAGCGCAGCGCCATCCGGAAAATTACATCAATGCACCCAGGCTTAACGCTACCATAATCACCACCGTCAAAATCCCCAGCAGCGGCGCAACCCACTTCAGATAGCGCACGTAGGGAACGCGGGCGATTGCCAGCCCACCCATGACCACGGCGGAGGTTGGGGTCACCAGATTGACGATACCGGATGCAGACTGGTACGCAGTCACGACCAAATCGCGATTGACGTTAGCGAAATCGGCAAGCGGCGCCATGATCGGCATCGTCAGAACGGCCAGGCCGGACGAAGAAGGCACAAGAAATGACAACAGCACTTCCAGCCAGTACATCACGTTAATAAACGCGACGGAGGATAATCCGGTCACCAGGCCTTCAGCACTGTGCAAAATGGTGTGGGTAATCATGCCCTTATCCATAATCACTACGATACCGCGGGCGATGCCGATAATCAGCGCGACGCCCAGCAAATCCCGTGCGCCGTTGATAAAGGTGGAGGTCAGCTCCTCTTCGCTCATCCGCGCGATAAGGCCGACGATGATGGCGCTGGCAAGAAACACGGCCGAGATCTCGGCCATCCACCAACCCAGCACCGCCACGCCGTAAATCATCACGGCAAAGGCCAGGGCGAAAATCACCAGAATGATTTTGCGCACCGGGGTAAATTCCAGCGACTGGTCGCCTTTGTTACCCAGAAAATGGGCGAGGTTCTCTTCTTGTTTATCCGCCACGATCGACAGCGACGGATCCTGACGGACCTTGCGGGCGTAGCGCATCACCCAGACCACGCAGATGATCCAGCCAATAACCAGCATCGCCAGACGCAGGGCGATCCCGTTGGTAAAGGGGATGCCGGCGGCGTTGGCCGCGATCACCGTGGCAAAGGGGTTGATCGTCGAGCCGAGCGTACCAATGCCCGCGCCGAGCAGGACGGTGGAGGCGGCCACAACCGGATCGAAGCGGGCGGCCAGCATCACCGGAACCAAAAGCGTGTAGAACGGCAGTGACTCTTCGGCCATGCCATAAATGGTGCCACCGGCGGCAAACAGCGCCATCAGGATCGGGATCATCCACTCTTCGCGCCCGCGCAGCTTGGTGGTGACGCGCTCGATCCCCGCATCAATGGCACCGGTTTTGGTGACGATCCCCAGAAATCCGCCGATGATCAAAATAAACAGCGCGACGTCGATCGCCCCGGCCTGGCCGGAGACCGGATCGTACAATCCGGCGATCGGGGCCATCAGCACCGAAACGATCCCCTGCGGATGCGCGGCAACGTGCGCGTAAGTGCCGGCAATGGGCACTTCTTTGCCGAGCGTTTCGTTCATCGCCATCTGGTACTGGCCGGCTGGCACAATCCAGCTCAGCGCGGCGACAACGGCAATCAGAAAAAAGAGGATGGTATACGCAGAAGGAAACTTGAACTTGCCCATGATGTTCTCCTTGCCCCGGCGCAGCCTCATGCCGCGCCGGGCGGTGATTAGTCGCCGAGTGTCGCCACCATGACCGCTTTAATGGTGTGCATGCGGTTTTCTGCTTCGTCAAAGACGATAGAGTTCGGGGATTCGAAGACCTCCTCCGTTACCTCCAGCCCTTTCAGGCCGTAGGCCATTTCGATTTCCCGGCCCACTTTGGTGTGCTCGTTATGGAACGCAGGCAGGCAGTGCATGAATTTGACGTTTGGATTGCCGGTCGCTTTCATCACGTCGCCGTTAATTTGATAAGGCTTCATCAGACTGACGCGCTCGGCCCAGGCCTCTTTCGGTTCACCCATCGACACCCAGACGTCGGTGTAGAGGAAGTCCGTGCCGTGCACGCCTTCGTTCACATCATCGGTCAGGGTGATGCGTGCGCCGGTCTCTTTGGCGATGGCGCGGCACTGCTCAACCAGCGCGGCATCCGGCCAGAACGATTTCGGGGCGACCAGGCGGATATCCATGCCCATCTTCGCCGCGCCGACCATCAGCGAATTGCCCATGTTGTTTCGCGCATCGCCCAGATAGGCGAAGCTCAGCTCCTGCAGCGTTTTGCCCGGCGCGTGCTCCAGCATGGTCATCAGATCCGCCAGGATTTGCGTCGGATGGAACTCATCGGTCAGGCCGTTCCAGACCGGCACGCCCGCGAACTCGCCCAGCTCTTCGACAATCGCCTGGCCGTAGCCGCGATATTCAATGCCGTCATACATCCGACCCAGCACGCGGGCAGTATCTTTCATCGACTCTTTATGGCCGATCTGGGAACCGCTTGGGCCGAGGTAGGTGACCTGAGCGCCCTGGTCAAATGCGCCCACTTCAAACGCGCAGCGGGTGCGGGTGGAGGTTTTTTCAAAGATCAGGGCGATGTTTTTCCCGACCAGGGTTTGCTTTTCACGACCGGCTTTTTTGGCGGCTTTGAGTTCGATGGCCAGGTCGATCAGGTACTGAATTTCTGTTGGCGTGTAGTCCAGCAGTTTGAGGAAATGACGGTTTTTCAGGTTGATGGTCATGGGTAAATCCTTTTTAACTTGTTAGCTGTCTGATGCCCTCACTCCGGCCCTCTCCCACAGGGAGAGGGGGGTAATATTCCTTCTCCCTGTGGGAGAAGGTTAGGGTGAGGGGTTTTAGTGACGAATCAGCGTGCCTTTCTCGCCCGCCAGGATTTCCGGGCCGTCTTCCAGCGAGCCGATCCCGGCGATGCCGTTGCACGTCTGCACAAACGCGCAGCAGGCGGCGACTTTCGGGCCCATCGACCCGGCGTCAAAGTGCATCTCCCTTAAGATGTCAGGCGTGACCTGGGCCAGCGGGCGCTGGGTGGGTTTTCCCCAGTCGAGGTACACCGCGTCGGCATCGGTCAGGATCAGCAGGGCATCCGCTTCGATCTGGCGGGCAAGCAGCGCGGCGGAGAGATCTTTATCAATGACCGCTTCGATACCCTGATAGCCACTGGCGTTTTCCACCACCGGCACGCCGCCGCCGCCGTTGCAAATCACCAGATGATCGCGGGCAATCAGGGCGGTAATGGCATCGCTCTCGACAATGCGTTTCGGCTGAGGTGACGGAACAACGCGGCGGAAGTAAGAGCCGTCTGCTTTGAATACCCAGCCTTTTTCCGCCTGCAGGGCCTGCGCCTGTTCTTCGGAATAGACCGGGCCGATATATTTGGTCGGGTGGCTAAACGCCGGGTCGGCCGCATCCACCTCCACCTGGGTGAGCAGCACGCTCACCTCGCGCTGGGGCAGATTGTTTTTCAGCGCTTGCTGGAGCATGTAACCAATCATCCCCTGACTTTCGGCACCGAGAATGTCGAGCGGGTAAGGGGTGACCTTGTCATAGGCGCTGTTTTGCAGCGCGAGCAGGCCTACCTGCGGTCCATTGCCATGCACCAGCACCACGCGCCACTGCGTTGTTAATCCGGCGATGGTGCGGGCGGCCAGCTCGATGTTTTGACGCTGGATGGCGGCTTCCAGGGGTTCACCGCGTTTCAGCAACGCGTTTCCGCCGAGCGCCACAACCAGAGTAGGTTTTCGTTCCATGATCGCTCCTTTAAATTCCGTCACGTTCCAGAGGGCAGCTCATGCAGCGAGCGCCGCCGCGACCGCGACCCAGTTCGTCGCCGGGAATCGGCAGCACGGTGATGCCGGCTTTGTCATATTTTTCGTTGGTCCAGATGTTGCGCTCGTAACCCACCACCACGCCGGGGCGCAGGGTCAGCACGTTGTTGGCATCGTTCCACTGCTCGCGCTCGGCCTCGAAGGCGTCGCCGCCGGTGGTAATCAGGCGCACCTGAGAGATCCCCAGCGCTTTTTCAATGGCGTGCAGCAGATCCGTCTCCTGGGTACGCAGCAGGCCGCCGCGTCCGTCCGGGGTCAGGGTCCAGCACTGTGCGTCTTTGCGCACCACTTCGGGATAGACCGAGAAGGTATCAACGTCGATATGCGTCATGACGGTGTCGAGGTGCATACAGGAGCGATGTTTCGGTAACTCAACGACCACCACCCGTTCGGCCTGACGATGCTTAAACAGGCTGTCAGCCAGGAACTCCACCCCCTGTGGCGTGGTGCGCTCGGAAAGACCAATTAATACGGCGCCACGGCCAATGACCAGGACATCGCCGCCTTCTAATGTGGCGTGGTCATAATTAATATTTTCATCGCCAAAATATTTAATAAAGTCGCCGTCGGCAAAGGCAGGGTGCCAGCGATAAATGGCGCGCAGATTATTGGTTTCGCGCTGGCGGGCGGGTTTAGCCATTGGGTTAATGGAAACACCGTTATAAATCCAGCAGGAGGTATCACGGGTAAATAAATGGTTGGGCAGTGGCTTCATAATAAAATCATTCGCCGTGTGGGTATCCACCACCATATTTTTAATACAGGCCGGGATCTCACCGTAGGTTAATCCTCCGCTTAATCGACGCGCCAGTTCCCGATGAGGCATATCCGCCAGCCAGCCGCGCACATCGTTGGCGAAGGTGGGGCCAAGGCGATAATCCGAGATTTGCGTATCCAGAAGCCAGGCTTTGGCCTCTGTAATATCAAGCGTTTGGGTTAAGAGGTCGGTCAACAGCAGGACTTCTACACCCTGCTCGCGCAGCGTGTTTGCGAAGATATCGTGCTCTTCGCCGGCACGCTCAACGGATAACACGTCATCAAATAATAATTCCTGACAGTTCGATGGCGTTAAGCGTTTCAAGCTTAAATTCGGGCGATGCAGCATGACGCTACGCAATTGACCTATTTCAGAACCGACATAATGCTTTTCCATATTTATCCCTTTACTTTTTTTCAGAATAAAAAGGGCTGAGCCATGCATGTTAATTAATGTCATGGCGGCTAAGCTCATTTGATTTCAGGAATCATACTAGGCGCTAAATCTATTTGTAATGTGATATTGCTCACGCTCAACAGGAGAGTGATGCGTTTGTTTTCAATTGCATGATTCGCATCAGATAATGATTAATTAGCGGCTTTTAAAATATGAATAGCTACGCGTTATTAGAAAGGGTTATCTGAAGTTGTTATTATTATGTAGAAATTTATATTTTGAAATAAATATCTATCATATTGATTGTTAACAGGAAATGCTAGCGACTGGAATGACTATGCAAATTGAGCCGTTAATTATTATTATCTTATCTTAAACCCATAAATAATTATTTGTTTTTAACGCAAAATCGCCAGATAACAAAGTGTGAGCAGGGCAGCTTTAATTAATTTTTTATATAATATTCAGGTGGTTAGCGGAGCGGCTAAATCTGCTGAAACAGGGTTTATGCATAATGACTGCATACTTGCCGGAACAGGTTTAACAGTGTTTTAACACATATCCCGATAAACATGCGCTGCCGCAAGGTTGAAGCAGAAAGGGGTGGTATGGCAGTGAAAATTCTCGTATAAAAGATAAAAATGAAACATCGTTTTATATTGAGGATTTAAAAATGATCGTTGGCAACATCCATAACTTACAGGTCTGGCTGCCGGAAGCGCTGCGCCAGGCGATTGAGCACGTTAAAACGCACGTGACCGATGCGACCCCGCTGGGCAAGCATGACATTGACGGCAACAATCTCTTCTATCTGGTCTCTGACGATATGACCCAGCCGTTTGCTGAGCGTCGCGCGGAGTACCATGCCCGTTATCTGGATATCCAGATCGTGTTAAAAGGGCAGGAAGGGATGACCTTCAGCACCCTGCCGCACGGCACGCCGGACACAGACTGGCTGGCGGATAAAGACATTGCGTTTTTGCCGGAAGGGGAGCAGGAAAAAACCGTCGTCTTAAGCGAAGGCGATTTTGTGGTGTTCTACCCGGGCGAAGTGCATAAGCCGCTGTGCGCGGTAGGAGCGCCAGCCCAGGTGCGTAAGGTAGTGGTGAAAATGCTGGTAGGCTGAGCCCCTCACCCCAGCCCTCTCCCCGTGGGAGAGGGGGAAAATTCCCCTCACCTCCGGGAGTAAAAGTCGACGCTCCCAGCCCCATGGAAGTAAAAGTTGTAGCTCCCCTCATCCATGGAGGTAAAGTTCTGGTTCCCTCTCCCTGTGAGTGAGGGAACCAGCCCGCAGGATTATCTCCCTCTCCCCGTGGGAAAGGGGCGTGGTGAGAGCATCAGCCCGCAGGGTTTTCTCCCTCTCCCCGTGGGAGAGGGCCGGGGTGAGGGCATCAGCCCGCTGGTTTATCTCCCTTTCCCTGTGGGTGAGCGCCGGGTTGAGAGCACCAGCCCGCAGGTTTTCTCCCTCTCCCCGTGGGTGAGCGCCGGGTTGAGAGCACCAGCCCGCAGGTTTTCTCCCTCTGCCCGTGGGAGAGAACCGGTGTGAGGGCACCAGACCGCAGATTTTCTCCCTCTCCCCGTGGGAGAGAACCGGGGTGAGGGCATCAGCCCGCAGATTTTCTCCCTCTCCCCGTGGGAGAGGGCCGGGGTGAGGGCATCAGACCGCAGAGGATCACTCCCCCAGCGTCGCCACCATCACCGCTTTAATCGTGTGCATACGGTTTTCCGCCTGGTCAAACACGATGCTTGCCGCCGATTCAAACACCTCGTCCGTCACTTCCATCCCGCCGTGCAGATCGAACTCTTTCGCCATCTGCTTGCCCAGCGTCGTCTGATCGTCATGGAACGCCGGCAGACAGTGCAGGAACTTCACGTTCGGGTTACCGGTCAGCGCCATCATTTCGCTGTTGACCTGATAACCACGCAACAGCGCAATACGCTCCGCCCAGATCGCCTTCGGCTCACCCATCGACACCCAGACGTCGGTATAGATAAAATCAGCGCCTTTCACGCCCGCCGCGACATCCTCGATTAGGGTAATTTTGCCGCCGTTCTGCAACGCCAGCGCGCTGCACTCCGCGACCAGGCTCTCTTCCGGCCAGCAGGCTTTAGGCGCCACCAGACGCAGGTCCAGCCCCACCAGTGCCGCTGCCTCCAGCATCGAGTTGCCCATGTTATTGCGCGCATCGCCCGCATAGACCAGCGTCATCTCGTTCAACGCTTTGCCCGGCAGATGCTCCTGCATGGTCAGCAGGTCCGCCAGAAGCTGCGTGGGATGGAACTCGTTAGTCAGGCCGTTCCACACCGGCACGCCTGCGTATTCGGCCAGGGTTTCAACCACTTCCTGCCCGTGACCACGGTACTGAATCCCGTCATACATCCGCCCCAGCACGCGCGCGGTATCTTTAATTGATTCTTTATGCCCAATCTGGCTGCCGCTCGGCCCTAAATACGTGACGCGTGCGCCCTGGTCATATGCGGCAACTTCGAAAGAGCAACGTGTACGAGTCGAGTCTTTTTCGAAGATGAGCGCGATATTTTTACCCGTAAGCTTTTGTTCCTCTTTGCCCTTTTTCTTATCGGCTTTGAGCTGAGCGGCGAGAGATAACAAACCGTGAAGCTGTGCTGGTGTAAAATCGAGCAATTTCAGAAAGTGTTTTTTATACAGTTCAGACATTTTATCCTCACATGGCAAAGGCCACTTATTGAATTAAAATTCACTTTATATGTATGAATATTCATTTGCAACCCTGTTTCACAATTCTTTCTTACATTAGGTGGAGGCAAACACATCCGTGTGTGAAAATAGAAGTATCTGCCGAACTTTAAAGAGGAACGAGCCATGGCAAACCCAGAACTGCTCGAAGAGCAACGCGAAGAGACGCGTCTGATTATTGAAGAACTGCTGGAAGACGGCAGCGATCCTGACGCGCTGTACACCATCGAGCACCATTTCTCTGCTGACGATTTTGAGTCGCTGGAGAAAATGGCGGTAGAAGCCTTCAAAATGGGTTACGAAGTCACCGAGCCAGAAGAGCTGGAAGTGGAAGAGGGCGAGACCGTCATCTGCTGTGACATTCTGAGCGAAGGCGCGCTGAAAGCGGAACTGATTGACGCCCAGGTTGAACAGCTGATGAACCTGGCCGAGAAGTTCGAAGTGGAATACGACGGCTGGGGCACCTACTTCGAAGATCCTAACGGCGAAGAGGGTGACGACGAAGATGACGATCTCGTCGATGAAGACGACGACGGTGTGCGTCACTAAGGATGGCTGACGGCAGCTCCGGCTGCCGTTTCTTTAAGGTGTAAAATGGATTACCCGCAGATACTTGCCCCCGTTCGTCAGTTCCTTCAGTGCCCGACCCCGCAAGCCTGGATTGATAAAGCCCGCGATCCGGCCAACCTGCCGCTATTACTGACCGACCACATGGTGTGCGAACTCAAAGCCGCACAGACCGCGCTATTGCTGGTGCGTAAATACGCCGCCGATCCACACGGGGCCGACGCGCTGCTGGCGTTGTTAAAACCTTACGAAGCTTTCACCTTCCGCGACGGCCCGGAGCCTGACTTCATCGCCCTGCAAAAGCAGATCGCGAAGAGTGCCATGCCCGGCACCGACGATCCGTGGGGGCGGCAGCTGATCGACAGCATGGTGCTGCTGATTAAAGAGGAACTGCACCATTTCTGGCAGGTGCGCGAGGCGATGCAGGCGCGCCACATCCCTTATGTAAAAATCACCGCCAGCCGCTACGCCAAAGGCATGCTGAAAGAAGTCCGCACGCATGAACCGCTGACGCTCATTGATAAGCTTATCTGTGGCGCCTACATCGAAGCGCGCTCCTGCGAGCGGTTTGCCGCCCTGGCGCCGCACCTGGATGATGATCTACAGAAGTTCTATCTGTCGTTACTGCGCTCGGAAGCGCGGCATTATCAGGACTATCTGACGCTTGCCCAACAGGTGAGCGATAACGATATCTCACCGCGCATAAAGCTTTTTGGTGAAATTGAAGCCACACTTATTTCAACACCGGACGATGAATTCCGCTTTCACAGTGGCGTACCGGTGTAACCGGCATAGCGAAAGGATAAGGATGCGAGACGATGAAGAGAGCCTGGAAACCGATAGTCATTGTTGCCGTACTGGCCGCCGTCGTGGCGTTTTGGGTCTATTACGACCGGCAGCGCCAGCTCAATACCCCCGAACAACAGCTTGATACCACGCTGAATTCGATGCCTGCCTGGCAGGTGATCAAAGAGCAAGAGCCCGCGCTGCAAAAGCGCATCCGCGAGCAGATCCTCGCGATGCAAAAGGCGGGCGAACCTGAACAGCACATTATCGACGTCATCCAGCCTCAGATCCTCAACCTGCAGATGTCGCGTCTGCAACATTCACCCGACGCCTACGTGGTGGATTATATGCGCGTCAATATGGAACAGACCGCCGCCATCCAGAAGGTGAGCGACGATGCCTGTTTCCGCTTCCTGTATCCGGCCGTGAAGGGCGGCGTAAACCCGATGCGCGTGCTGGATAAAGCGATGATGCAGCGCCGTATGAAGGCCGACGCCGACATGATGCGCGCCGCCTACGGTAAAAATCGCCACACCGTCACCCCCGAAGAGCGGCAAACGGCGATCGCCGACGTGCGTCCTGTTATGCAGGAACTGGCCAGCCAGTACGGCGAGGACATCCAGCTATTGCAGATGCCGGAGAAAGCCATCGGGAAAGAGAAGCTGTCGTGCGATATGGTGCAGGCGATGTGGGCGAAGGTGCTGAAACTGCCGGAACAGAAGGCCGCCGGCGTCATCCGCCTGGCCGTTTCCGAGCTGGATTAACCCTTACGCTGATTTTTTCGACACTTAGCACAGGTTTAACGCGCTGCCGCTTGCATGGCAGCGCGTGACAGGTATAATCCACAACGTTTCCGCATCATCCCCTTCAGTGCCGAAGTGGCGAAATCGGTAGACGCAGTTGATTCAAAATCAACCGTAGAAATACGTGCCGGTTCGAGTCCGGCCTTCGGCACCATCGGAACATGAATAGACGTCAACGGACGTCTTTTTTTGTGCCTGAAATCCAGTATCCGCAAGGCTTTCCTCGCTTTTTCACTCAACCTAAGTCAACCTGATTCAATCTACATCAACTTACTGATGCGGGTACAACTGCGGGTATATCCCGGTTCGATAATGTTTGTACCCACACAGAACCCTTGAAAGGATACTCATCATGGCTCTGAGTGATGTGAAGGTTCGTACGGCCAAGCCTGAAGAAAAAGCCTATAAGCTTACCGATGGTGACGGCATGGTTTTGCTGGTTCATCCTAACGGCTCAAAATACTGGCGGCTACGCTATCGCTTTGGCGGTAAAGAGAAGATGCTGGCGTTGGGGAAATACCCTGAAGTGTCATTGGCTGATGCCCGGGCACGGCGTGATGAAGCCCGTAAGCATCTAGCTAACGGTGTAGATCCTAGTGAGAACAAGAAAGCCGTTCAGGTAGAGCAGGAGCAAGAGGCGATAACATTTGAAGTGGTTGCCAGAGACTGGCACGCCAGCAATCAGAAGTGGTCTGCATCACATAGCGCTCGTGTATTGAAAAGCCTCGAAGATAATCTCTTTGCTGCCATCGGTAAGCGGAACATTGCTGAATTGAAGACACGGGATCTGCTTGTACCCATCAAAGCCGTCGAGTCATCCGGACGCCTTGAAGTCGCCGCCCGTTTACAACAGCGTACTACCGCGATTATGCGCTTTGCCGTTCAGAGCGGATTAATCGACTACAACCCCGCTCAAGAAATTGCCGGTGCGGTTGCTACGGCGAAAAGACAGCATCGTGCCGCTCTGGAACTCAATCGCATACCTGAATTACTTCACCGCATCGATCACTACTCTGGCAGACCGTTAACCCGACTGGCTGTTGAACTCACTTTGTTGGTCTTCATCCGTTCAAGTGAGCTGCGTTTTGCCCGTTGGTCAGAAGTAGACTTTGAAACGGCCATGTGGACGATTCCAGGCGAGCGCGAACCACTGGAAGGAGTCAAGCATTCTCAGCGTGGTTCGAAGATGCGGACACCTCATCTTGTGCCTTTGTCGCGGCAAGCTTTAGCCATTTTGGAGAAGATCAAAAGCATGAGTGGGAATCGAGAGCTGATTTTTGTGGGTGATCACGATCCACGTAAGCCTATGAGTGAGAACACGGTGAACAAGGCGCTGAGAGTGATGGGTTATGACACGAAAACGGAAGTGTGTGGGCATGGTTTCAGGACGATGGCGTGTAGTTCTCTGATTGAGTCAGGATTGTGGTCGAGGGATGCAGTGGAGCGGCAGATGAGTCACCAGGAACGTAACTCTGTGCGGGCGGCTTACATCCATAAGGCGGAGCATCTGGGAGAGAGGAGACTGATGTTGCAGTGGTGGGCTGATTATCTGGATATTAATCGAGAAAAATCAATTAGCCCGTTTGACTTTGCTAAGTTGAGGACTAAGTAAATTTAGCAAACGAGAACGATTTGGTATCCACCAAACGGAAAGCCATTTGTGGCATGTATAAATATGCGGCCTATCTGGAGGGAAGACGGGAGATGATGCACGTGTATGGGATAATCTTGCGTTAATGTTGAATGATTTACACAGCTCATTTAACAAAAATGCATAAAAGTGCGCAAGTTATAAAAATATTTGCGCATGTTTCATTCATGCTCGATTATTTTTTATTGATTTAAAATCAATCGCTTGTGTCGTAAGAAGTTTGTTTTTTTGCACCTAATTTACGAACATGCATCTCTGTAGGTCCGCTACTGCATTATTTTTTAGTTTACATTCTGATCTTTTTGCTCAATCATAGCTTCACCAAATCACTTTTAACTCTGTACATAAGCTACAGATTAGAGTGGTGAGGTGCGACAGACTGCAATCTGTCGCGTTGACTCAAACCCAAACGTCTAAATTAGGAGATCAAATCTATGTCAGCTTATCAAATTTCTTACGATCTGCGAAAGCAGAAAGATTATGCCTCGCTCATTGAACGCATCAAGTCTTATGGGACCTGGTGTCATCCTCTGGAATCAACCTGGATTATTGTCACCGAGCAAACGGCAACTCAAGTTCGCGATTATCTCAAAACCGCTATGGATAACGATGATGGTTTACTCGTCACTGGTTTGCGGGGAGACGGTGCATGGTATGGGCTTTCCGACAAGATATCTCAATGGCTTAAAAACAACTTATAATCGCCACGCTTAAGAATAGATGCGCCAGGGATGGTGCAATAAATCAGGGGCCCGTATGCCAACATCTTTAAAAAAGTTAGGTCAAATTGCAGGCATCCGTTCAGGCCACACTCTAAGGGGAGCAATCACGCCTGACCCTGAAGGGGATGTGCGTCTGTTACAGATTAAAGACCTTGATCAGGACTGGCAGTTCAATCATAACGCACTACCTACTGTCTTATGGGAACAACGCATCGCTCCCCCATTTCTTGAACAGGGGGAGATTATTGTTGCGGCCAGGGGGAATCGTAATCTGGCAGTTGTCTATCGTGGCGAGGTTCCTGTGGTTGCTACCAGCCAGTTCCTGATTGTTAGCCTCAGAAGACAAGAGCGTGAGATTGTCCCCGAATACCTTTGCTGGCTGTTAAACCATCCGATGATTCAGCAATGGTTTCATCGGAGTGGCACCAATATTCAGTTAATAACGAAATCAGCGCTGCTGGATGTCGCTATCCCTGTTCCGCCTCTTGAAACCCAATTACAGCTTATCGATCTCCAGCGTGTATGGCAGAAAGAAGATGAACTTATCAATAAGTTACAGAAAAATCGCCATCAGCTTGAACTTGGTATTTTACAAAAATTACTTAAGGATTAATTTGTTATGAGCAATATGATCGATCAGGACCGTATCAATCGCGTGCTATGGGGCGTATGTGACACTTTCCGTGGCACCATCAGCCCTGATACCTACAAAGATTTTATTCTTACTATGCTGTTTCTGAAGTACATCTCGGATGTTTGGCAGGATCACTATGATGGCTACAAAGCCCAGTATGGCGATGAACCAGAGCTAATTGAAGAGATGATGAAGAATGAACGCTTTGTTCTACCTAAAGATGCTAGCTTTTATGCTCTCTATAAGCGTCGAAGTGAGGCGGGTAACGGTGAACGTATCGATGTAGCTCTGCACGCAATTGAAGAAGCTAACGGCACCAAGCTGAAAGATGGTAGCAAGAGCGTGTTCCAAGAAATTTCATTTAATACCAATAAACTTGGCGATGAGAAACAAAAGAATCTGATTTTAAAGCAACTGCTTGAAGATTTTACTCATCCAGAGCTGAACTTGAAACCAAGCCGTGTTGGTGGCCTGGATGTCATTGGTAATGCTTACGAATATTTGATTGGCAAGTTTGCTGCTAATAGCGGTCAGAAAGCCGGCGAGTACTATACACCACCTGAGGTGTCTGACCTGCTGGCTGCGTTGCTTGATCCGCAACCTGGTGAATCTATTTGTGACCCAACCTGTGGCTCCGCTTCTCTTTTGATGAAATGTGGTAAGTGGGTGGCTCAACAGCACCATAGCAAGAACTATGAGCTTTACGGGCAGGAAGCGATTGGTTCAACCTGGTCTCTGGCTAAAATGAACATGTTTCTGCACGGCGAGGATAACCATAAAATCGAGTGGGGTGATACGATCCGCAATCCCAAGCTACTCGATAAAAATGCCAATCTGATGCTGTTTGATGTGGTCACAGCTAACCCACCTTTCTCATTGGAGAAATGGGGGATTGATGATGTGGCTGACGATCATTACGGTCGATTCCGCCGTGGGCTTCCGCCTAAAACCAAGGGTGACTTTGCGTTTATCCTTCATATGATCGAAACCATGAAGCCGAAAACCGGACGTATGGGCGTCGTGGTTCCTCATGGTGTGCTGTTCCGTGGTTCTAGCGAAGGGAAAATCCGCCAGAAGTTAATTGATGAAAATCTTCTTGATGCGGTGATTGGTTTGCCAGAAAAGCTGTTTTTTGGTACAGGCATACCTGCAGCAATCCTGATCTTTAAAAAGAGTAAAGTTGACGATAACGTGTTATTCATCGATGCCAGCCGTGATTTTAAGTCGGGAAAAAATCAAAACCAGCTTAGTCCGGAAAATATTGACCAAATCGTTAAAACCTACTGCAATGGCGATAACGTAGAAAAATATGCTTATCTAGCCAGCCTGCAAGAGATCCGCGACAACGACTACAATCTGAATATCCCCCGCTATGTGGATACCTCTGAAGAAGAAGAAGAAATTGATCTAATGGCTACCCGTAATGAGCGCAAGCAACTACAGTCGCAATTAGCTGAACTGGAAGTGCAGATGGCGAAATATCTGGAGGAATTAGGTTATGGTGCCTGAAGGATGGACGAAAACCTTATTAGGAAATGTCATGCAGTTCAAAAATGGTTTGAACTTCACTAAAAATGATACAGGCGAGGCTATTAAAATTGTCGGCGTGGCTAATTTTAAAGACTTAAACGAACTACATTCTACGGAACACTTGGATGTCGTGAGAATAGCTAACAAAATTCGAGATGAAGAATTGCTGGCTAATGGCGATCTATTATTCGTGAGGTCAAATGGAAATAAGGAATTAATTGGTAGGTGTCTTTATTTTCCATGTATTTCCGAAAGATTGTCTTTTTCTGGGTTCACGATAAGAGGAAGAGCAAAACAGGAGCTAGTAATACCGGAGTACATTGCTGCGGTAGCTCGCTCTTCATTTATGAAACAGCAAATATCAAAAAATGGAGGGGGCACAAATATATCGAATCTTAGCCAGAAAATTCTTAATGATATAGTGATCCCTCTACCAAAAATAGATGAGCAAAAGAGAATTATTCAAGTCTTATCCGTCTGGGATAAGGCGATTGCAACTACTGAGAAACTGCTTTCCAATAGCCAGAAACAGAAAAAATCACTAATGCAGCAGTTGTTAACTGGTAAGAGGTATGTTCCAGAGTTTAGTAAGGGTTGGAAAGAGGTTTACTTAGGCGATATAGCAAAAATCACAACTGGTAGTTCTAACCGGCAAGATTCTCAGTTGAGTGGGAAATATACATTTTTCGATCGCTCAGAAGATATACGCTCTAGTGACAGATATTTGTTCGATGGTGAAGCTATCATCGTTCCTGGTGAAGGTCAGGATTTCATCCCAAAATATTTCTTTGGTAAATTTGATCTTCACCAACGAACATACGCAATTATGGATTTTCCAACCTGTGATGGAAAATATCTTTTCTATGCTATTCACTACTTCAGGGCACACTTTTTGTCACAAGCGGTAGGGTCTACGGTAAAATCTCTACGTTTACCTATGTTTCAAAAGATGAAGTTGCATTTGCCAACATTAGCTGAACAAAAAAAAATCGCTTTAATTCTTTCTAATGCGGACCAAGAAATTGAATTACAACAGCAAAAACTCAACCATCTAAAACAAGAAAAAAAAGCCCTGATGCAGCAACTGCTTACCGGTAAACGCCGGGTAAAGGTGGAGACCGCATGATTGATAAACACTTACCTCAACCTCCAGCAGGTGAATTCCTGCTGTTTCAAAGCGAGGATGGTCGCGCACGCGTTGAGTGTCGCTTTCAGTCAGATACGCTTTGGCTTACTCAAGCAACCATGGCTGAGCTATATGGTAAGGATGTTCGTACCATCAACGAGCATCTGATCAACATCTTTTCGGAAGGCGAACTTGGTCAAAATTCAACTATCCGGAAATTCCGGATAGTTCGCCAGGAAGGTAAACGTCAGGTTTCCAGAGAGATAGAACACTATAACCTAGAAGCTATATTAGCCGTAGGCTATCGTGTTCGCTCAGTTCGGGGGACTCAGTTCCGCCAGTGGGCCACGCAAACCCTACAGGAATATCTGATTAAAGGGTTTGTGATGGATGACGAGCGGCTGAAGAATCCGCCCGTTGGCTCTTCTGTGGTGCCTGACTACTTTGACGAGATGCTGGAACGTATCCGAGATATTCGTGCCAGCGAGCGGCGCGTCTATCTGCGTGTGCGGGAGATTTTCGCGCTGGCTACTGATTATCAGCCGACGCTGAAAGAGACCACCCTCTTCTTTCAAACCATCCAGAACAAACTGCACTTTGCCTGCACTGGGCGTACAGCCGCTGAGCTAATCCACCAGCGGGCAGATGCCAGCCTGCCTCATATGGGGCTCACCAGCTATAAAGGCAATGACGTGCGAAAAGGCGATGTCACGGTTGCTAAGAATTACCTGACCCAAAAAGAGGTCAGTGAGCTGAACCGTGTAGTGAATATGTGGCTGGACTATGCCGAAGATCAGGCGCTGCGCCGTCAGCAGGTTTTTTTGCAGGACTGGCAGGAGAAGCTGGATCAATTCCTGCAGTTCAACGACCGCAATGTGCTACAGGGCGCTGGGGCTATCAGTAAGAGAATGGCAGATGAAAAAGCTCAGGGTGAATATGCAAGATTTGCAGAGCAGCGGCGTTTGTTAAAAGAGGCTGAGGGTGAAAAGGATATTACCGAGCTACTGCACTGGAAAGCCGATAAAGATAAGGGAACATCATGAGCATGCAGATCGCGCCAAAATTCCAGGAAGAGTACAGCGCCAAACTCCCGGCACTGGCTCTCTTGAGCAATTTAGGCTGGACATATATTTCACCTCAGCAAGCCATGTCTGCGCGAGCAGGCAAGGCAGATCAGGTGGTCTTAAACCAGATTTTGCGTGAACAGTTAGCCAAGAGAACGTTTATCTTTGCCGGTAAAGAGCATGTCATTTCCGACAAAGCGATTGATAGCCTAATTGCCGAAGTTAACAGTCCCGCATTAAATCAGGGTCTGATTACTGCCAATGAGCACTTGTACAACCACCTTTTGTACGGCATCTCAGTGACGGAGTTTATCGATGGCAAACGGGCGAACCCAACTATCTCGTTGATCGACTGGAACAACCCGAAGAACAACAGCTTTGTTTTCACCGAAGAGTTCAGCGTGACACGCGCTAACGGCATTGAGGTGCGCAGGCCAGATATTGTCTGCTTTGTGAATGGTATTCCATTGGTAGTCATTGAGGCTAAGCGTCCGGACGGCAATGCTAAAAAAGGACCGACTATTGATGAGGGGATCTCACAAAGCCTGCGAAACCAGCGTCATGATGAAATTCCGCGACTGTTTGCCTATAGCCAGGTCTTACTCTCGATAAACGGTCATGATGGGCGTTACGGGACTTGCGGAACACCAGCCAAGTTTTGGGCGACATGGCGGGAAGAAGATATCTCCGATCTGGAGATGCTTACCATAAAAAACCGCAAACTTAACGCGCAGCAGATGGATTCAATCTTCAGTCACCGCCCGGTTGCATGCCTGGAATGGTATCAGAACCTGATCGCAGTGGGCGAGCTAGCTTTAACGGGTCAGGATCAGTTGCTTATAAGCCTTCTGTTACCCGAGCGCATGCTGGATATGGCTCGCCTCTTCACATTGTTTGATAAGAGAGCCGGTAAGGTCATTGCCCGATATCAACAGGTGTTCAGTATCAAACGACTGCTACAGCGTATCGAAACGAAGAACCCTGATGGTAGCCGCAACGGTGGGGTTATCTGGCATACCACGGGTTCAGGTAAGTCGCTGACGATGGTTTTCCTCAGCAAGGCGCTGATTCTGAGTGAAACTCTCAAGCAGTGCCGCATCATCGTCGTAACCGATCGCGTCGATTTGGAAAACCAGCTCAGTCGCACCTTTATCTCAACCGGGGAGCTGGCCGGTAAAAGGGATAAAGCCGATGCCATTGCCACCTCTGGCAGACGTTTAGCCGAACAGATTGGCAAGGGTACTGAGCGCATTCTCTTCTCGTTGATTCAGAAATTTAACACTGCCACCCGCCTGCCCGAGTGCGTGAATACCAGCCCCGATATCATTGTGTTGATCGATGAAGGCCACCGTAGTCATGGCGGTGAGAGTCATCAACGCATGAAGCTGGCTCTACCCAACGCGGCCTTTGTTGCTTTCACCGGTACGCCGTTGCTGAAAGATGATAAGACCACTAATAAATTTGGTCCCATCGTTCATGCTTACACCATGCAGCGTGCGGTAGAGGACAAGACCGTCACTCCGCTTCTCTACGAAGAGAGGCCGCCCGAGCTGAATGTTAATGAACGAGCTATAGATAGTTGGTTTGACCGTATCACCGAGGGGTTAACGGATAAACAAAAAGCCGACTTGAAGCGTAAGTTTGCTAATAAAGGGCAGGTGTATAACGCTGACGATCGCATCCACCTTATTGCACTGGATATCGCCAACCATTTTGTCAAAAACATCGACGATGGCTTGAAGGGGCAGCTCGCCTGTGACAGTAAAGCTGCAGCGATAAAATACAAAAAGTATCTTGATGAAGCCGGACTGTTTGAGTCTGCAGTGGTCATTAGTTCTCCTGACACGCGTGAAGGGAATACCGAGGTGGATGAATCTGGTATCCCTGATGTGACCAAATGGTGGAAAGATAATGTCGGCTCTCAGGATGAGCAGGTTTACACGCGCAATGTCATTGAGCGTTTTGATAAAGATGATTCGCTGAAGCTACTTATTGTGGTCGATAAGTTACTTACCGGATTTGATGAACCCAAAAACGCCGTGCTTTACATCGATAAGCCTCTTAAGGGGCATAACCTGATTCAGGCCATAGCCCGTGTTAACCGCCTTCATCCTAAGAAAAAATTTGGTCTGTTAATCGATTATCGGGGCATCCTCAAAGAGTTGGATACCACCATTGAGGATTACCAAAAGTTGGCATCACGCACGCAGGGCGGGTTTGATATTGACGATCTGGTGGGGCTGTACGGCCAGATGAGTACGGAGTACAAGCGCCTTCCCCAGCTGTATAAAAATCTGTGGGCGATTTTCGCAGGTGTAAAAAACAAAAACGATATTGAGCAGCTCCGTCAGGTGCTGGTGCCGCGCACGGAAGAAAAGCATGGCGAAATGGTTGATGTGCATCTTAAAGTCCGTGAGGACTTTTATGAGGCACTCACGCAGTTTGCCAGCTGCCTGAAAGTGGCGTTGCAGTCAGCTACCTTCTTTGAGGATAAGAGTTTCAGCGAAGATGATCGCCAGCACTACAAAGAGACGCTGAGGCAATTTACCAGCTTGCGCCAGCTGGTGAAGCAGGATGCTGGTGAGACAGTAGATTATGATCAGTACACTGAACAGGTTAAAAAGCTGCTGGATAAACACGTTGTTGGCGTAGAAGTCCGCGAGCCTGATGGAGTGTATGAAGTCAGCAAAATGGGACAACGGCCCGAAGAGTGGAGCGAGGATAAAACTCGCAACGAAACGGATATTATCAAAACCCGCGTAACCCGCATGATTGAGCAGGATTTACGTGATGATCCTTATGCTCAGGAAGCCTTCTCGAAGTTACTGCGTCTGGCTATTGAAGAGGCGGAAAAACTGTTTGATCACCCTCTCAAGCAGTACATGCTATTTCGTGAGTTTGAGGAGCAAGTACAGGAACGGCGGCTGAACGAAATACCCGACGTATTTGCTGGTAATCACCATGCACAGGCTTACTTCGGCGTGTACAAAAAAGTACTGCCGGAGGTTTTTGCCATTACCGATTCTCAGGTTATCGATAAGTGGGTGAAGCTTGCTTTTGAAGTAGATCAGGCTGTTGATATCTCAGTGGTTGAGAACTCGATCAATCCGCAAAATATCGAGGCTGATATTCGCAAGAAGCTTCTACCGATGATGTTTAAAGAATGTAAGGCAGTAGGTGGCGGAATGGATCAGGCGAAAAAGATTGTGGAAATGATCGTCCAGATTACCCGCGTAGGGCTGAGCGGAGTCTAAATTGTGTGTGAAAGAGCAATGAGCTTCATTTACGGTGATGAACGCATTACTTTCGAGTGTAAACCCCGACCGTTGGTGAATGGGCGCATTCTGATAAAAGTTCACCCTGACTGTCGGGTTGTAGTATCCGCGCCGCAGGATACCGATGACCAACAGGTTCTGAATGCCGTTGAAAAGCGTGGGCGCTGGATCTATCAGCAGCTACGGGACTTCCGTAAGCAGCTGGAATATATAACTCCACGACAGTATATCAGCGGTGAGAGTCACTATTACCTGGGCAAACAGTACATGCTTAAGGTGATAGTGGCTCCCTCTGAGGCACAGGGCGTAAAAATGTTGCGTGGCAAGCTGGAAGTCACCTTACGCCATAAGAGCGCTGAAAAGGTTCTACAGTTGCTGACTGACTGGTATAAGGCTCGAGCCCGCGAAGTCTTCGCCAAGAGGCTGAACGCTATGCTGGAGCAAGCGTTATGGGTCAGTGACTCACCGCCATTGCGCATTCTTACCATGCAGACTCAGTGGGGAAGTTGTTCCCCCAATGGAAGGGTGACCCTGAATCCCAATCTGGTAAAGGCCCCGCGTGAGTGTATCGATTACGTTATCTTGCATGAACTCTGCCATCTGGCCGAGCATAACCATAGCGAACGCTTCTACCGGCTCATGGGGCAGGTAATGCCTGACTGGGAGAAGACCAAGAAGCGTTTGGATGGGATGGCTGGGATGATAATGACAAGCTAAACATAATGGCGTGCGATGCTTCAATCCTGCAGCATCCATCGCTTGAGGGAGGAGAATATGGAAAAAATCATATGTGCTCTGTGTAATACCGCAGTCGAAGTGACGGTGCTGTCCAGTCATTTGCTAACCAATCATGGCTGGAAGATGGCACCTCATCTTGCTAAGCCGGTAGCTGAGGCACCGCTTATTGCCCGTCAAACCTGCAAATGTCCAGTATGTAACGTCTCTTTCAAGGACGCAAAAAGATTAGAAAAGCATATAAATAAAGCCCATTCAGAAAGACCAAGCTCTTCTCCCATCAGTAGTAATCCTTCAAAGAAAAACAGTGTAACGACGATTTCCTATCAATGGGCGATAACTCAACCGCTAGATAAAAAATACTCCGCTGTAGTAGAGAAATTTGTTACTGAAAAAACGTTATCTGAAATTGAAAAAGAAATAGTGACCATCGTGAATGGCTATGATGCGGCGGATACTTCCAGACAGAGTTTGATGTCAGGGCGGCTCATTCTGCTTGCCCATGCCAAGAAAAGACTTGCTGCAAAAAGCAAATCTAGCAAAAACAAAAAAGTAACGGCAAAGGGTAAAAAAACCAAAGGTGCCAAGTCACGAGACATTATGGACCAATACATTGGCGGACGTAGGATTGTTGTCTCCGGCGGTTTACCTTCTCTGGGAAAAAGATAATGTACCGCTGTGCACTATGTTCAAAAAGCGAAGCAGGCCAAAAACACTGTGTTTTGATGTGTTAGCTCAGACCTGATCTGATACCGTCACGATACAGGGCTAAACCTAATCTGACCGAGCTGCTCGCTTTCATGATGTGTGAATTTTATCTTAAGTTTAGAGAGTTCTGTCACATATCCTTTTCATTTAAATGGTTATTGTTGAGCTGCAATAAGCATTTATTTAACAAGGATATTAAATGGAAAAGTATCAAAATCGCGGTGGCGATTCAGGTGTTGTAGGGTTTGAGATAGGGGATGACTCAATCACTGTACAATTTCGTGATAACTCTCTGTACCTATACAACTCCATCCGCCCAGGCCAGGTTACGGTTGACCATATGAAAATGCTTGCCAGGGCTGGTCAGGGGCTTAACAGTTATATCAGCCGCACTGTGCGCAAGAATTTTTATCAAAAACTACGATAATTTCTCCCCATCGTCTGTCCAGAGTCATACTGCTCTGGACAGTTCAATTTTTTCGTCTAGCTAGGTTCCTTGCCTCACGTCCTTCTAAGCACCTTCGCGATTGGTGAGATTGAGCAATATGACAAATATAAAACTGCATATAATACAACCATCATAAATGCTAAATAGCTGCGCCTAATAGTAGATCCCTTAAAGGGAACTCAGCCCGGATTGTGCGATCTGATCAATCGCCAAATCAAAACAAATCTCCAACCGGACTGAACGATGCCGATCATAACATCTATTCCCCGTGGCGAAAGACGCCTGATGCAGAAAGCAATCCATAATACGCGTGATAAAAATCATGCCCGCAGACTCACCGCTATGCTGATGCTTCATCGGAATGCACAGGTTAGCGATGTCGTCAGAATGCTTTGCTGCGCCCGTTCCTCTACCGCAACGTAATCACTGCATGGATGTATATTGGTTTAGAACTATTTTCAGAACTAAATCATTTTTGTGAGCAGCAAATATTCTCTTTTTGACAATGCGGAATGCGACAGGATGTGTCGTTTTTTTGATGATGCCTTCGCATTATAATCAACTAATTAACTTGAATTTCATTGCGTTAGATAGCCGCAGTTATCCCCATCATTTTTTCAATCTACCTCCCTTTGGTGCGACACAACGTGTCGTACCAGTACGTCATAATCTCCCATATCAATATCTGGTTATTTTGGGAGTTCAGGACTGTTCTCACCATGAAAACACAACATGATCATTATGACCGCCTGTCCGTCAGGTTATCGGTCATTATCAGCCGATTGTTGGCTGGTCAATCCTTAGAGTTGAAAGTGCTGGCAAATGAGTTTGGTGTTTCAGAGCGCACTCTACAGCGGGATTTTCAGCAGCGTCTAATCCATCTGGATCTTGAACATTCCAGTGGCTGCTATCGACTTATGCGGCGAACGGGTCGAGAGCATTTACCCAATACCTTTGCGTTTATCCTCAACTCTGGCATTTCGGGGATCATTCCGGCTCAGAACCGCAGACTAATCCGGCTGATTACCAGCAGCTCTGGTGGCTCTCCATGTCTAATCGGGCATGGAGGGCTGCCATCGCCAATCACGCAGACCACCTGTTTTCTGGAGCTGGCTGAAGCTATCCGTGACTACCGGGCCGTCACGCTATTAGTCAATGGTAAGAGCTACGAAGGAGTGGCTCCTCGCCGCCTGATCTTCCAGTCCAGAAACTGGTTTCTTGTGGCTACTCGAGCGAGAAAGCTACAGGTGTTTCGCATGGAAGACGTTAACGCTGTGACTGTTCTTGACACCTCTTTTCGCAGAAAGCCTGAACTTGACGCACTCACCGCCAGTGAGGAATTTATTTCGGCTCTACCTCACTTTCGTTTCATCAGCGATGTTATTCACACCTTCAGAGAGTAACTGGCAACGTTCATTTCAACATAAGCAAGGAGACCTTTATGGATGACCCAGTAAAGGGCGAAGGCCGGATGATTACTGATACTAATGGCATCACCAGAAGAGAAGGGGGAATTTCAGGAATATGGGGCAATATGTTTAATGATAGCAACGGAGTAAAAGCCGACAGCCCGCCGCTCATACCTGACATCAGGGATATTCTCGATGTTTTCCCTCAGTCGCTGCGGGAAAACCTGGTTAACAAAATCAGTGAAGCTATCGACTATGAACCCGTTATTGGGGTTATGGGAAAGACCGGCGCAGGTAAATCAAGCGTGTGTAATGCGCTATTCCAGGGCGAAGTGTGTGCGATCAGTGACGTTGAAGCCTGTACGCGTGAGGCCCAGGAACTGCGCATACGGTTTGGTAAACGTTCGCTGAAGATAATTGATATCCCTGGCGTCGGTGAGAATGCCCGGCGGGATAAAGAGTATGAAGATTTATACCGCACTTTGCTTCCCTCTCTGGATCTCATCCTCTGGGTGATAAAAGGCGACGATCGGGCCTTTTCTGCGGATGAGCATTTCTACAATAATGTCCTGCTCCCTGCAGGTGGGGGTGAGCGCGTTTTGTTCGTCCTCAACCAGGTGGATAAAATCGAGCCCTTCCGTGAGTGGGATACACACCTGCATCAGCCGTCCCTGGCACAGCGCATCAACATCGAAAAGAAAGAAGCCTACATTACTGAACGATTTGGCTTTACGCACTATCCGGTCATCCCCATTTCCGCCGATGAGGGCTACAACATCCTTCGTCTGGTCGAAACGATGATCCGTGCGTTGCCCGATCGAGCTAAAAGCAGCACCGCCTCGCAGTTTAAGGAAGAGTACAAAACCGATGACGTAAAGACGGAAGCGAAAGGCGGCTTTGCCAGCGTGATCTCCGGGATACTTGACGACGTTATTGATTCTGTTCCGTTACCAAAGCCCGTCAAAGAGCTTGCCCGTAAGGGGAAAGATAAGGTTATCGAGTGGGCGGGTAACGTCTGGGACCATTTTTTTGGATAAGGAAGCATTTAATGAAACCACTAATTGTTCCTGCATTGTTTATATCGTTATTTGCTGCCCAGTATGCTCATGCAGACGGAGGCTACGACTTGCAATGCATGCTTGAAAACGGCGAGCAAATGACGCTCAGTCATGCCAATCATACTGTTTATATCAGTTTTGAAAAGCCCGGTAGTGATTCCGAAGAAGGAGGTTCAGTCATTAAACTGGACATTCCTTCCGGTGAGGCGAAGCAAACTGTCATCGCTAAATCAGAGGCGGGAACCGCTTCTTTCACGCTGCGCGGAGAAAGTGACGATATCGAAGGCGCTGTTGCTGTCAATTATTCGGAATATGATGGTACAGGGGATGCTTATTACACGGCCATGAATTCACTCGGGCAGGAAACCAGCACCGTATCCTGCAAACCGGATACGATTAACGTTCCCAGAAGTCTCCTCCAGAACGGTATTAATGGCGTGGGTAGCCAGCAGGCGAATAAACCTTCACCTTCTCAACAACAGCAGGCACAGCAACCTACGACACCTCCGTTTAAAGTACAGTTCGGCAGCGCAGTCAGCAATGAAGGCTGGAATACCAGATATGGCGTTATTCAGCTCACTATCACTGATGACAACGTGTTACTGAAATCCATTCGGGTTAACCGGGGGAACTGTAAAATGGAGAGCGTCGGTAACAGAACCCTGCCAGCCAAATATCAATTCGGTGATGTGGCCACGTTCAAATATATGAAATGTGACCGCATTATCGAAGCCAGTATTGCGACCGATTCCGGTAGTTGGACCTTCAATAATTAAATTTAACTATGGTGAGTCCGGGGAGTAAGTGTCAGTCAATTATCCGACACTTCCCCCTTTTAATTATGTTTAACCCCGCTGGGATGTCATTCATTTCATCCCTACAGCGTCCCTTAACAAATAACGCGCAGCAACAGCCCTGCCAGACGTTTACTGACATAGCGCTTGTGTCGGGTTGCTGTTTACGGATAAGGCGTGTGGAAGTGGCCTCAAGGGCATTATTTGCGGGATTCTTCTATGCGTTCCATCAGCCAGCGCCTGACATCACTTTCCCGCCAACGGGAACTGCGGCCAAACTTGATGGGTCTCGGGAACAGACCGTCCTTAATCAGCTTGTAGAACCACTTATCGGTTAGACCCGTGAAGGTGGTGATGAAGACCATGTCCACCAGCTTATCGTTCATCAGGTCGGTATCGGGAGTCGGGAGATTGTTCATGACGATTGTCCTTCTGTCTTTGAGTGGGTAAAAGACAGGAGCAGAACTAACCTGTTGATTTAAGGTCATGTTGCGTGCTCCGTCATTACAATCACTTCTCCGGTAATAAATTACTTTTTGCTTTAGCCTTAAACTGACTGCAGCCAAAGTTACGCTCTCCGTCCTCATTTTCTTTGGAACGTTTTTTGGCGAGATAGCAGATCCTCGTCAGGTAATTCTTATAATCCGGTGTATCAGTTCCTTCTCTGCGGTTTAACTCAAACACCCCCGCCAGCCAAAAACGAACGTTCTCCTTTGTTCCGTTTCTTAGCTTCAAAGCGTGGAACCATGCTTTGACAGACATCATCAGCAAAAAACCTCTTGCCTTCCCATCAAGATCCATTTTTAACATCATGCCTGTGAACACTTCACGGTTAACCAGCAGCACCAAGTGATAATGCTTATTGCCATTAAGCTCACCGAACTCTCTGGCCCATGCGTAATACACCGGGCAAGGGTATATGCGTTTACCTTCTTTGCTGCGTTTTTTCAGATAAGCGGCAATCTGCGCTTTCAGTGAGGCAATAAAACGGGTTATCACCGCAGATTCGTGGCCCTCATGTTGGTTATGCTGCGGCAGGTATAGATCCAGCCCGAAGGCTAATACACGGGCATGCTCATTCATCACGAAGGCTGTCAGCGCTTCCAGACGCTGCATATGGTAGGCATTCTTCTCGCGGTTACTTTCTTTGAGTATCATTTCCGGGCTCTCATGCTTTGGGTGATATATCCATGAGTGCCTCAGTAACTTTTAATGCAGGTACAGGACGAGCAAAGAAAACACTGCCTCACACTACTACTGGCTTTAGCCTCTGATGGTAGCAAACTCCCTTTCTTGACGGTGCTATACCCCCTTCCCGATGATTCTCTGTATACCCTGTATCTGTAAGGTTCTGTTCATACTGTAGAGAGCAACTATAAACATATAATTGGTACCGGCAGTAAAGAATCACTGATATCGCCACCTGTCACCCCGTATACCCCTGCGATATCGGGTTTCTGGCTGTTATTACTTCCCTTCATTCGGTCTAAAACCACTCTTAAGTTATCCCGGCACGCTGACTATGGGGCTATTTCTTGCTCTGGTTTGCGGATGAACATTTTACTGTCACTCATGTCACCATGCCGGGTATTGCCAAAAGCGGTTGTTTTTGCATGGAATACTCCCTTGATTTAAAGCAGTTTTTAAAAAGGTGCAGCACTGTTAAAATCTAAAAAGTGCTGCACCTTATAAGGAATGTGTGATGGTAAGTAAAAAAAGGATAACGGTTAACCTTTCCTATCCTGAACTTCATCAGATTATAGTGGGTCTGGCGAAGAGAACGGGTAGTAGTAGTTCAGCTGTGATTCAGGACATGATTTTGGATGCCTTGAAGTACAGGATGGAAAACGATTCACTTTTACCATCAGGTAAACTGGTGGCGAATAAAAATCTGGTGCCGGAAAAGGTTTTCAATGCAGGTTTTGAAATCAATAATTTGACTATTGATGGAATAGTCAGGGGAGCAACCGATGCGTTTCATCGTTTGTTTCAAAGAGATAGTTTTATTGAAACGCTTCCTTACATAATGTTTAGTGACGTGCCAAAGCCTGCGGAAGCGATAAACAAGAGGGATATACTCAGAAGAGTAATTGCATACCTACAGACAAAACTTCATGTCCCTAATAATAGTGAATTCAAACCGGCATTATTTTTATTTTTCATCGGAAAGGTAACAGTAAAATATAGACAGCACACCGCTGATGGCCTCGAAGTGAAAATTGATTATTCATGCAAGGTGATTCCGGTACATACTAAAAGATCAAACGACGATGAAGCGCTTTTGTTCGATCTGAACAACATTAAGTACAGAACATTTCATGACATGGCCAAAAATGGATGGAACAGAAAAAAACATTCACACCAGTTGTATATTAATGGGCTGGAGGGCATGCGTGGGGGCGGTTTTTTTGTCGGGGTTTTGTATGAGCCGCAATCACCAGATGAACTGGCTACCCCATCAGAGGGAGACTTTATTAGCAGCTCAGGTCTCAGATATCGATTTTTTAGTCACCCATCAACGGTTAAAATCATAAAGGATCATTTTCCGAAATCAGTCACTATTGACCCGAATGGAACCACTTACACAGTAAAAGAAAAAACTATACAAGATTTGGACACGCTCAACCGGGCTATCAGGGAGCAGAATGCTGGCTGGTAATATTTAAATTACAGTCGTTTTTATCTCTGTACTATCCGTGTGATCTCACCCGAATTTAACACAATCTTTTTTCACCGTTCACTTTCAGAAAAGACCATGCCTCACTCTGAGGCATGGTCTTTTTTTCATATCTCAATAAGGAACTAATAATGACACTTTTAGCCAGCCGCTTCCGCGCAGTCAATCTTGTTCGACGCGACCGCCCGCTAACCCGCGATGAACTGGCGCATTATGTGCCGAGTGTATTCAGCGAAGAAAAGCATGAATCCCGTAGCGATCGGTACACATATATTCCGACCATTACCCTGCTTGATAACCTGCAACGTGAAGGTTTTCAGCCATTCTTTGCGTGCCAGACTAGAGTCCGAGACCAGAGCAAACGCGAACATACTAAGCACATGCTACGTCTGCGTCGCGAAGGCCAGATCACTGGCAAGCAGGTGCCTGAAATCATACTGCTTAATAGCCACGACGGCTCCAGCTCATATCAGATGCTGCCGGGGTTATTCAGATCGGTTTGCCAGAATGGACTAATTTGTGGTGAGAGTTTTGGTGAGGTGCGGGTGCCGCATAAAGGCAATGTTGTGGAAAAAGTCATTGAAGGGGCTTACGAAGTGCTGGGGATATTTGACCGAGTAGAAGAGAAGCGCGATGCCATGCAGTCGCTTTTGTTACCACCAACAGCACAGCAGGCGATGGCGAAAGCGGCATTAATTTATCGTTTTGGTGAAGAGCATCAGCCGGTGACGGAATCGCAGATCCTATCCCCGCGCCGCTGGCAGGATGAAAGTAACGACCTGTGGACCACTTATCAGCGCATTCAGGAAAACCTGATTAAAGGCGGTCTGTCTGGACGAACCACCAAAGGTAAACACGCCCATACACGCGCTGTAAAAAGTATCGACGGTGATGTGAGGCTTAACCGTGCTCTGTGGGTGATGGCTGAGAATATGCTGCAGCTTGCCTCATGAACCTTTTTATTATCCCTTCCCTCAGGCCTTGCCAATAAACCGGCGAGGCTTTTTGTTTTAAGGAACAAATATGTCTGTATTTAATTTATCCCCGGTATTTCCTGCAAACGAGCAACGCGTCATTCGTCGGGCATTACGTCTGCTGGAGAAATACCAGCGTCAACCGAGTGAGCCATTTACCTCCACCAGCTTTACTAAAACCTGGCTGCAATTACAGATGGCTCATCAGGAACGTGAAGTTTTTATCGTGATGTATCTCGACAATCAACACTGCCTGCTGGGATGCGAAACACTGTTTATCGGCACACTCAGCCATACCGAAGTGCATCCCCGCGAAGTGGTTAAATTGGCCCTAAAACACAATGCCGCTGCGGTAATTCTGGCGCATAACCATCCGTCAGGTACGATAGAAATCAGTCAGCAGGATAAACACATCACTCAGCGGATAGTGAAAGCGTTAGCACTGGTAGAAGTGCGAGTGCTGGATCATTTGGTTGTTGGGAATGAAGTGGTTTCTTTCGCTGAGCAGGGTTTGCTTTAAACGGAGGTTTTCATGCCATTCACACCACCCTATGAATGGGGGCTACAAAGCGATATCACCCCACGATTTGGCGCTAGATTAGTCCAGGAAAGCAACCGTCTGCACTATCTGGCTGACAGGGCTGAATTGACGGGGGAATTTACCCCGAAGCAACTGCAGAAACTGGATCAAGCTTTCCCGCTGTTTATCAGTCAATTGGAAGCAATGCTGCGTTCTGGTGAGCTAAATCCACAGCAGCAACATCAGGTGACCATTCAACTTGCGAGTCTAACCTGTATAGCTGATACCCGAGGTAGCTGCGGCTACGTTTACATTTCTATTTATCCAACCCCATAACACCTTCTCTCTTCTCCTTTTCTCAGGACTCAACCCATGCACATTTCATCTGTACTGGCCACGGTGCCGGTTTCGTCACGCCTGTCGCCCGTACAGGTGTGGAAGCAACTGTTAACGTATCTGCTGGATCACCATTACGGCCTGACACTTAACGACACGCCATTCCATGACGACGCGGCCATTGAGGAGCATATCGACGCGGGAATAACGCTTGCGGATGCGGTTAATTTCCTCGTGGAACGTCATGAACTGGTACGTATCGACCATAAAGGATTTACATGGTATGAGCAGACATCATTCTTGACCGCTACCGATATTCTCAGAGCCAGGCGAGCTACCGGATTAATAAATACCTGAATTCTTCGAGCCTCATTCCTGATTTTTACCTCTGAACTTCCCACCTTTTGTATTCATCGCATAATGCGCCTGCCACTCCCGACAGGCGTGTTTGCTTTAATGGACGATTAACGATGCAAACAGAACCCGATGTATTAACGGAGCACAATGAACTCATCCTTTCGACTAGTATCGAGCGCGTTGTCACAGGCCGAGATACCGCCCTGAAACAGATCGAACAGCTCATTCAGCAGCTTGATGCCATTTCAGGGTTAACCTCAGAAATTGGCGGTGGTACAGCGCAAGACTGGGCGATGAAGCCAGGGCACCGCTACGATAGTTGGCTGACTGAGAAGGCTGATAAAGCGATGCCTGCCGTCACCCGCAATATCGACAGTAGTATCTGGCGCGATTTGATGCTGAAGTCCGGCATGATGGCCTTAATGGATGCGCAGGCTCGCGACCAGTGGCATAAGAACCTGGAGGAGGGCGATCTTCCTGCTATCAGTGAGGCGAACATTCTCAGTACTTTTGAACAGTTACATCTGAACAAAATGGAAGTCTTTGAGCGCGGGATCATTAACGTCTTCAAAGGCCTGTCGTGGGATTATAAAACCAATAGTCCCTGCAGCTTTGGTAAGAAGATCATCATCAATAATCTGGTGAGCCACAATCGCTGGGGATTTAGTCTGAACTGGGGTTGGCGGAGGGATCAGTTGGCTGACTTGGAGCGAATGCTGTTTTTACTGAGTGGTAAATCAATACCTGACAACCGTAGCGATATAACTACTCGGTTGATGGCGCATATTCGAGATAACCCGGATAAGGATGTTTATGAAGATGAGTTCTTCCGTATTCGCTACTTTCAGAAGGGCACTGCGCACTTGACTTTCAAGCGCCTGGATTTGGTCGAGAGGATGAATGATATTATCGCTAAACACTACCCAGGAATGTTAGCGAAGTAGTTTTGGAGAGTTTTGACGCCTACGGCGAACAAGCTTATGATCCAGCTTAATTTCTTTTCCTAATGAAGGGACGGGTATGGGCAACAGAATGTGGATGATCCGCGGTGACGGCGGCAAGCTCTATGACGATTTTCGCGATAAGCAAATTGTAGGTATCGGTTGGTCTCAGCTGGCTCCATTAGTCAAACCCGGCCTATCCCGAGCCCAGTTACTCGCCTTATACCAGGAGGCAGACCCTTTAACAAAGCTGGGAACTGCGCGTTCTGGTGCATCGCAGGTCTGGCGTTTTGTGAACGAAATCCAAAAGAGTGATTGGGTTATTACCTATTCTCCAGCCAACCGTACTTATCTGCTAGGCAAAGTTACATCAGACTTCCAATATCATCCTGAATGGGTGGAAGAGGGGATGGGGATCGCTCGGCAGGTTAAATGGAATACTCAAGAAATCGATCGCGATCGATTGTCTGTTGCTACCAAAAACACATTGGGTTCTACGCTGACGGTTTTCCAGCTTCCAGAATATGCGCTAGAAGAGCTTTTGCAGGATAAGAAACCCACTGCAGATGTGATTACTCAGAATCCAATTGTGATAGATGAAGATGAGGTCGTTTCTGATCCGCTTCGCGATATGGAAATGCTGGCATTTGAGGGTATCAAAGATCGCATCAACTCTCTTGATTGGGATGAGATGCAAAATCTGGTTGCCGGAGTTTTACGCAGTATGGGCTATAAAACGCAGGTTTCACCTGCGGGTGCCGATCGGGGTAAAGACATCATTGCTTCACCTGATGGATTCGGTTTTGAAAATCCACGAATTATCGTTGAGGTAAAACATCGCAGGGAGCAAATGGGGAGTCAGCAGATTCGCAGCTTTATCGGCGGTCGCCATAAAGACGATCGCGGGCTTTATGTCAGTACGGGGGGCTTTACGAAAGATGCTCGCTATGAAGCCGACCGTTCGACGATACCTCTGACGCTCTGGACGCTTGATGATCTCGTTCGTGCACTCATTGAGAACTACGAGCAGGTTGATATCGAAACCAAACTTTTGGTGCCTCTGAAGAAAACTTTCCTGCCTGCCTGAATCTTGCTTCGACAGCCATATCGGTGTTTTACTGGTATGGCTTTACACCCACTAATGTTGTCTGTTTTTTATACGGATTTTAACTTGTGGGTACAAGTGCGGGTATAACTAATTATTCCTGTTTCTAAACAACATTGATATCAGTCTATTAGGTGTGAAATTCGAGTCCGGCCTTCGCACTCACCCCCTAAACACCTCCCTCCGATGCCATTCCACAAACCCTTCCCCTGGATAATTCCCTTTCACCATCGGCAGTGCTATCTGCTTCCCGGCGAAATCCCAAAACAGTCTTCCTACAATCCCATTCCCGTTGCCATTGACCGCGTCAGACACCAGAACCCGCAAACTGTCATCTAGCCCAATCGATCCCTTATCAAACGCTTTATGATGAATTGCACACAGCGCCAGCCCGTTCGGGATTTCACACGGCCCGCCAAACTGCTTCCACTTGATATGCGCGGCCTCAAGTGCAACGGAGGAGTTATCGTGGCGCATGTTGAATCCGCAGATTGCACATTCATAATTATAGGCGCGAAGCACCTGCTGGCGAAACAACGGATCGCGAACCTTACGAATCTGTTGAATATCAAAACCCATCTCATCTACGATCTCTTCCTGGATGCTCTCCGGGAAATGCGCTTCGAGGATTTTCTGTGCCAGTGAGCCGATCAGCTTTTTGTTTTTGTTGAGCAGCGCATAGTGTTCTTCATCAAAACCGCCAGCGACCTTATGTACAACAAGCTCTTTTACCGGTGGCTGTTTGCTGCCAGTGGTGGAACAGAGTTCACTGTTCTCAAGCTCCCAGAATCCATCCCCTTTGAGCCGCCAGAAGGGCATGTTCGGGTAATGTTCTTTCCTGTCTGGGCCAAAGCGTTCTAACAGGCTTAGCAGTTGAGCATGTACCTCGGTACCGTATTCAAACAGACGTGCATGCCCCTGCTGATAGTTCGCCAGCACGTACAGAAGCAATAAGGGTTTATGCGGCGCACGTTGTTCGCCCTTGCGCCAGATGGTGATGTTGGCAATTGCCTGTTCGAGTGTTTTGCTGGATGCCATCGCGTTACGGAAGAAGGTAAATAATTGCGATGATGCTCGCAAAACCCAGACCAATCAACCCACAACCAGCAAAAACATGAAGTTACCGCACACAACACTATTTCCTGAATCCGCCTCGCATTTCTCAAATTTACCCCACACCAAACCGCTGTATTTATACCCAGCCTGGTATAATACGCAGCAGAAATTACGCCGAACGGCAGAGTAAGTTTCACAGAATTTATTTACAACGAGACGCGATATGAAGGTGCTGCAACACCCCCATACCGCTAACCACAAGCAACTGAAAAGGAGTTGAAAATGGCTGCGACGAATTTTAAGCCAGAGTGTACGGTTTGCAAAACAGAATCAGACGCTTTCACCGGCATGATTGAAAACCGCGAGCTGGTACGCAAAAACAGTGCCCGCCGTCTTCACGGCAACCAGACCTGCGCGGCACCCGTGCATCCGCGGGCAGTAACGCCGGAGGAGAGCGCGGCCTGCTGTGAACTCTATGCCCGGATAGATAATAAATATCTTCCGCTGGCGGGAGACTGGCTAACACGAGCAGGGTTTATCAGCGGTATGCCGGTTAAAATCCGGGTGATGAAAGACTGTATTGTGATCACGCCGCAGCATACAAGAGAATTATGGGGATGCCTTGAAGGGATGAGTGTGGTGAATATCAATAAACAAAAAGTCGCTCAGTGGTTAAAAACATTTCCAGGGGCGTTGAATGATACGGGCGATATCCCGATTGTGAGGCGGGGAGTAGGGCAGGCGATGTCGGAGTAACGTCTGACTTCTCACCTCAGGTAATCTTTTAAACAATGAAACTGTACGGGCATGTCATCCCATGCCCGTTCTAAGCAAAAATTAACCGCGCTTCACTTGCTGTTTGACCGCCTTAACCAAAACATCGTGAAGTTCTCCGACAGTTAAATCGCGGATAACAGGTTCGGGTATGCCGCGCACCCAGCGCATAAAACGGCAGATGCCAAAAAAATCCAGGCCTTCGCCCGTAAACAGATACTCATTCTCCGCGAGAGAGAACGTTTTCATATAACCAACTTCTTCCGTGGCAAGCTGAACGCCAAACGCTTCTTCGCAGTCTTCCAGTAGGTCTTCGCCATCCATACCGCAAATATGCAAATCGGCCTCAATCCAGGTGTTGCTGTCAATAGGTTTACGATGTATCCCTGAGGACTCACGTACGACCTCAATAACTTGTGCGAGAGTAGGTTCCATTTACAAAAAATTCCGTATTCGTTAGTTTCAATTGACTATCCGGAAGTTAACAGTCACCCGCTATTCGATAAGGTGTCAAGTAGAGTACAGGCCCAGAAAGCATGATTATCTTTGCTATGGTTTGAAACCGGATTTACCATTTGCCCTACGCCACTCCTTTACTTCCTGGACGACACCTTCGGGACTGTCTTCTCTATCTTCTCGTGGATAGTAAATAAGATCGGAACCATCAGGATGTTCAGCCAATCGTTTGAATTCGAGGATGTTTTTTATATCTTCAGCTTCAGTGGTGGCAGTGACATCAAACAATTTTCTTACGAAATTTAGGAACTCGTTTTCTGTATAATCACTTATCGTTTTCAATTTATGCCCCCTCGATGAATTTCAATATGACGTTTAGGGGTCACTATCCCCATATTATCTATGTCGTATACTTCACCACCCTTAACTATAGGTTTTATGTGGTGAATCTCATATTTCACTTTACCGCCTACCTGCTCATTTTCTCGTGGTGAAGGTGCTTTCCCTGCCTTAATGTTACCAACATTCCCTCGGTTAAATTGTTCCAGAAGTCCCGGATCCCTCGATACCTCCATCCAAAACGCCTTACGAAACTGGTCAAAGTCTGTAAATGTCTGCCCACGTAACCGATCCGCTATCTGACTCGGAATGGGAGACCCATTACCCGCATTCGCATCAGATAACCAAACCCCGCTAACTTTTTGCCCCTTGCCTGTGACCTGTCCGGGATTGTGACGGATAAAGACATAAATTGGCGGCACCCCGCCCACCGGCAGAATCAGAATATAATCCGCAAACGTCTTCTCTTCCGGTGTCGGGCTGGTCGTTGCACCAATCCTCGTATCCTCCGGCAGCGGATCAACCACAACCGGGTTCGGTATCCGTACCGGGTTCTGATTGCCCGTATCCCACGGCTTATTCTCTCCGGTGCGGTCCGGTGTCCAGATGAGGGTGATGCCGGGGTCTTCTTCGGTAGTAAAGGTGTACGCCTGGCGTCTGCTATCCCACTCCATCCTGCGAACGCGCACGCTGTCCTTGCCCGGCGGCGTATGCCAGCCGCGCGGTGTCGGCTTACCGTTTGCATCGTACTCCCAGGTGAAGCGAACGCGGGTAGGGGCCTCCCGCATCTGTTCAGCGCGCATCCTGTCGATAAAATCCTGCTCGCCGTCGTTCAGCTTGCCGGGAAACATCCCTATCAGCAGCCCTGCGGCAGGTGCACCAGGGCCTCCGGTGGCTATCTCGCCAAGTGCCGCTCCTCGCACGGCCCATGTGCCGGGCGTGACTGTGCGACCGCCAACCAGTACGAGTTCGCTGGCATCGGCTATCGCGTTCCGCGCGGTCCAGGCCCTCTCTTCGGCCGCAGCGGCCGCCTGATAGTCCATCTCCTCATGATGCCCATTCCACCCCGGATAAAGCGCGCCGTGTTGCTTCGGCTTACGCTTCGCCGCCTGGGCGTGCTGGGGAGTGTCGTTGGGCATGGCCTGAGAAAATGCCATCTCGGCGAAGTTGGTGTGGGGCTCACTTCCGGTGCCCACATCGTTACAGCCTTCACCGCGCAGGCAGGATTTCGCAAAGACCCGGTTGCGATCGCGTTCTTCTGCTTGTCGCTGCGCTTCTGCCTCTTCCTCTTTTCGGCGTGCCGCGAACATGGCCTGATGCTTTTCGTGTGCGATCTGTTCAGGAGAGGGACCGGAGCCGAGCCATTCTCCCGATGGGGCGATCACACGGTTGGTTCCGTGCGGGCAGCCACAGATGACGACAGAACCATCGACGGCTGAGGCTTGCCCCGTCCAGTTAACGCGAGGTTCGCCGTCTGCAACAACGCCCTGCTTGCCGCAGTTAGGGCATGCCGTGGTTTTATCGCCAACGCGGATAACGCCGCGACCGTGCTCGGTGCAGTTGGGCAGGCTGCTACAGCATATTGCGCCGGTGGTCGTTCTGTCGCCGTGCAGCGCCTGACCGCGACCGTAGTTCGTGGAACGGTAGCCCATGGCCTATTCTCCGGGCCATGTTAAGAAATCCTCATGAGAGGGAATACCTTCGCGGGTGACCAGATAAATACTGCCGAGCGGTGTGCTGATAATCTCGTCATCGTTATCAAGCAGGCTGCCGACCAGCGCAACGCCCTGTCGTCTCCAGGAAAACGCTTCGCCAGCTGAGGTCATAATCGTGGCGAGCGTTCCATCCGGATAGGCCACACCGTCGCCTTCGACAATCAGGCTGGTGTAACTGCCATCGTTCATAAGCATTTTGCCTTCACGATCGACAGGAAGCACAACGCCGCCCAGTCGGGTCTGGCTGCCAGCCGTGGCGATCCGCCAGATGGCGGTGACGGGATGTTGTCGATGAAAGGCTTCCTGTTCGGCAATGATGGCGCGCGCGTCCTCGGGCATGGCGGCCAGTTCTTCGGCGGAAAAAGGCGAACGATCTATTTCCGCTTTTAACTCGGCGGTAAATTCATTTGTATAAAACTGCATGACAATTCCTTGTAGGGGAAGAAGAGTAAATGCAGCAATGCTAGGTTTTAGACTGTATGGCGAATAGACATAAAGTGGTTAATAAGACGGGTTGAAATCCGAAATAAATATCCAGATTGATATCGGTCATAGTTTAAGGAAGGGGATGTTAGGGTTCCTGTTAATTAGACATGTAATACTCGCTGCGTTGACGAAAAATAATATTATGCAGCGGCTGCATTATTTAAATACATACGCTGCATGGCCTTATCTCAAAACACCGGTACCCCCAGCCCTCTCTTCACCTCCCGCAACGTCCCTTGCGTGACCCCCTGCGCCCGTTCCGTACCGCGCTTGTGCATGGCCATCAACTCCCCCTTATCCTGCATGTACATCGCCCGGCGTTCCCGCATCAGGGTAATCAACTTCGCATAAGCTGGAACTGCATGTGGGCAATCTCGCCGCGCGGCTGGCGGCGTGCCGGGCAAAGCCCTATGCAGGAATGATATTTACCGATGATAAAGTTTAACGCGTGCTTGATGCCCGCACTTTTAACCTGCCCGCCAGCGTGACGTGCGCAAACGGCGGAAGCAAGCTCCGCCTGCTGCGAGCTCTGTGCCCGGATAGATAATTAATACCTTCCGCTGGGGGGAGACTGGTTAACCCGCGCAGGGTTTATCAGAGGTATACCGGTTAAAAGCCTGGTGATGAAAGACTGTATTGTGATCACGCTGTAGCATACAAGAGAATGATGGGGATGCCTGGAAGGGATGAGTGTGGTGAATATCATTAAACAAAAAGTCGCTCAGTGGTTAAAAACATTTCCGGGGGCGTTAAATGATACGGGCGATATCCCGGTGATTAAGCCCAGATAAGCGTGACGTCTGAATATGTCTTACAGGGTGGAAAAGAATCCGCATTCAGTTTTACCTTGTGCCATCTTAATACCCGAAGACACATTCTTATGTGTCAGGGGAGTATTGTAGTAAGGCACTACACGCCTTTAAAATAAAGCACCGCTAACATGGTCGCCCAGTAATTCTTAAGTGCGAGATTTTTCTTAGTAATATAGAAGGATCTCAGAGCAGGGTAGCAAACCCATCCGTGTTATCATCCATATCCCCGCTTAACAGCAGCGAAACCGGGGAAGACATACGCCTTCTCCGGGCAAACCCTCAATAATACAGACAGTTGCTTAACCATATCCAAAACGTTATTTCTGCGATCTGATGCAAAAAAAATTAATTTACCAATGTGATTAATTCGAATTTCTTTTAAATAAAGAAAAATCAATCGGGAAAATCCTTAAAACTCATTTTTGATCTTTACAATACTTTGAATAAGAATTAGCCTGCCACGAAATAATTAATTACATTTGTTCGGGCTTGTGATGAAAGCATGGATTTCTGACAAGGGCTTCCTGATAAGTTTATCGGTCGCTGTCGTTCTTAACATTTGCTTCGCGTTTCCTCTAAATGCCGCACTGCTTTCACCTGCGGATCGAACAAGCATTCAGGAGCAACAGCAACAGCGACTGGATGAAAACCAGCGCCAGCGGCAGGAGCTGGAGCGTAGCATTGTCTTGCCTCCACCCGTTAAGCCAGACAGTGTGTCCGCCCCGCGCGGCCCTTGTTTCCTCATTACGCGAATTGAGCTTTCAGGTTCAACCCTGCTTTCTGCGCCTGCCAAAAATCGGCTACTCGCGCCCTGGCTCAATCAGTGTCTTGACGTTACCCGCCTCAATAAACTCACCGATGCCGTTTCCAGTTGGTATATCAGCCGGGGGTATATCACCAGCCGCGCCTTTTTAACCGAACAGGATCTGACCAGTGGCGTACTCCATCTGGCCGTGCTGGAAGGAAAGCTACAGCAAATTCGTCTTGAGGGGGTGCCAGCGCGCACGCTCAAGATGACGTTCCCGGGACTTGAGGGAAAAATCCTTAACCTGCGCGATATTGAACAGGGTATGGAGCAATTAAACCGGGTGCGTAAAACACCGGTTGAAATCGAAATCCTGCCGGGGGACCAGCAAGGCTATTCGGTGGTGAATTTAACCGCCACGCCGGAATTCCCACTGACCGGTTCCGTCAGCTTTGATAACAGTGGGCAAAAAAGCACGGGGACCGGGCAACTGAACGGCGCGCTTTTCGGGAATAACCTGCTGGGGCTGGCGGATAAGTGGTTTATCAGCGGCGGGCGCAGCAGTGATTTCTCCAACAGCGGTGATGCACAAAATTTTGCCGCCGGTGTCAGCATCCCTTACGGCTATGGCCTGCTGGATTACAGCTACAGCTGGAGCAACTACCTCAGCACGATTGATAATAATGGCTACTTCTGGCGCTCTACAGGGGATACGGAGACACACCGCCTCAACGGTTCCTGGGTGCTGTTCCGTAATGGCGATATCAAAACCGGCGTGTCGGCGGGCATCACACACCGAATCAATCACAACTACCTCAACGATGTCCTGCTGGATACCAGCAGCCGCAAACTCTCAAGCTTCTCACTGGGTATTAACCATACGCAAAAAGTGGCGTCCGGTGTGGCTACGTTCAATCCCGCCTTTACCCAGGGCGTGCCCTGGCTCGGGGCGGAGGACGATAACGACAAGCATGGCGACGTGCCAAAAGCAGAGTTCCGTAAATGGAGCGTGAACGGCAGTTTTCAGCGTCCCGTGGCGGACAAGCTGTGGTGGCTGACCAGCGTCTATTTTCAGTGGTCACCGGACAGACTCTACGGCAGCGAACGCCTGACGTTAGGGGGCGAAACCTCCGTGCGGGGCTACAAAGAACAGTATATCTCCGGTGATAACGGGGGCTACTGGCGAAATGAACTTAACTGGTCGCTCTTTACGCTGCCGTGGGTGGGCGATGTGGGATTGCTGGCCGCAGTCGACGGCGGCTGGCTGAAGAAAGACGGCTTTGACCGCTATGCTTCCGGCACCCTGTGGGGCGCGGCGATGGGCCTGACCACGGTTAATCGATGGGTCACCAGCCAGTTTACCGTCGGGACGCCCGTTAACTATCCGGACTGGCTGGCACCGGATCACCTCACAATTTACTACCGCGCATCAGTGGCTTTCTAAGGGACAGGGACGATGAAAAACGATCGGGTTCATTTTTCGCAACGCGCGCTTAGCATCTTACTGAGCATCCTGCTGACCACTCAGCCGCTGCTTCCTGCGGTTGCCGCCACCCTTACCCCTTCCGGCAATACGCAGCTGGATAAAGCGGCGAACGGTGTACCGGTCGTGAACATTGCCACGCCCAATCAGTCCGGCATTTCCCATAACAAATACAACGACTACAACGTGGGGAAAGAAGGGCTCATTCTCAATAACGCGACCGGGCAACTGAACCAGACTCAGCTCGGTGGCCTTATTCAAAATAACCCCAACCTGAAAGCCGGGCAGGAAGCCAAAGGTATCATTAACGAAGTCACTGGAGCGAATCGCTCAACGCTGCAGGGCTATACGGAGGTCGCCGGCAAGGCGGCCAACGTAATGGTGGCTAACCCGTACGGCATTACCTGTAACGGCTGCGGGTTTATTAATACCCCGAATGTGACACTGACCACGGGCAAGCCGGTGCTGGATGCCAATGGACAACTGCAGTCGCTCGACGTCACAAAAGGTGCCGTCACGATTGAAGGGCAAGGGCTGGATGGCAGCCAGAACGACGCCGTGTCGATCATCTCTCGTGCAACGGAGATCAACGCCAGTCTGCATGCTAAAGCGTTAACCGTCATCGCCGGTGCCAATAGGGTAGCGGCGGATGGCAGCGTGAGTGCGCTTCAGGGTGAAGGCAACGCGCCGAAGGTGGCGATAGATACCGGGGCGCTGGGCGGAATGTACGCTAACCGCATTCATCTGGTGTCCAGCGAAAAAGGCCTCGGCGTTAACCTGGGGAATCTGAATGCCCGCCAGGGGGATATTCAGCTTGATGCCAGCGGCAGGCTGACGGTGTCGAACAGTCTCGCCTCCGGATCGATAACGGCAAAGGGCGCGGGGGTGACGTTAGCCGGTAGCCATCAGGCTGGTGGCGCGCTGAACGTAAGCAGTTCGCAGGATATGGCGCTGAACAACAGCACCCTGGCAAGCGGCAGCGAAATGCGGCTTTCCAGCGAAGGAAAACTGCAGAGTGCGGGTGGCGGCACCAACAGTACCGGTCCGCTGACAATCAGCAGCGGTCAGGAGATGGTGCTTGATAACACGGCGCTGGTCTCAAAGGGCACCGCCGGGCTGGAGAGTAAAAGTACCCTGACCATGAATGGTGGGGGCATTGCCGCACAAGGCGGGGCGTTAAGCGTAGCCGCGAAGCAGGGCATGGCGCTCACGAACAGCACGTTGACAAGCCAGGCAAACGCCACGCTGGCAACGGACGGAAACCTGTCACAGCGCGGCGGCAGCATCACCAGCAAGGGCGACCTTAAGGTGACCGCCGGGCAGGATATCGGTCTGGTGAACAGCCGGATCGGCAGTGACGCCAGCGTGGCGCTGACCAGTCAGGGCGGGCTGTCGGCGTCGTCAGGCACCCTCACCGCGGGTCATCGTCTTGACCTGAACGGGGGGCAGATTGCACTGGACCAACAGAGCCGTGTTGATGCTCAGGAAGATATGCGCCTGGCGGGCAATCAGGTCACCAGCCAGGCACAGATCAATGCGGGTCACGATCTCACCTTAACCGGCAGCACGGTGACTCACAGCGGTCAGATGGCTGCAAAAGGGCGTCTCGCGGTGACCGCAGACGAACTGAATAACGGCGGTACCCTGCAGGGCAGCGACGTCTCGTTGCAGGGCAAGGGCATCACCAACAGCGGCACGCTGCAAAGCGGGGGACAGCTCAGTCTGACTGCCGACAGGCTGGCACAGCAGGGGATCTTAAGCGCACAAGGTGACATCAATGTGGTGGCGGGCACTGCCCTGCGTAACACCGGTAGCCTGCTTTCGGAGGGAGGACTTACCGTCAGGGCCGGCACGCTGGAGCAGCAGGGAATCCTGTCCGGCGCGAAATCGCTTGTGGTCAACGCCGACACGCTGAGCAGCGGTCAGAACGCCCGTACCACCAGTGCGGGCAATGTCCAGTTGAATGCAACCCAAAGTGCCGACCTTAACGGGCAGACCGATGCGGGCGGCGCCTTAACCGTCACGACTGACCAGCTTACCACCCAGAAGGATGCGCACCTGCAGAGCGAAACGACGCTTACCCTGCAGGCAGGCCGCGCCGAACTGAAGGGCACCCAGGCGGCAAAAGGGGCCCTGTCTGCAACGGCAAACACGCTGACCCACAGCGGCAAATCCACTGGATCCACCCTGAATCTGCTGGCGTCCGGGGATATGACAAACGCCGGAGAGTTAACCGCGAATGAGATTACCCTGAGCGGCAGTAACCTTACCCAGGGCGGCAGTGCAGAAGCCGATCGCATTACCCTGACTGCGCCTCAGGCCATAACCAATACCGGTTCGCTGATCGCAGATACGCTGTCGCTCAGCGGAGCGTCGCTCACAAACAGCGGGTTGCTTCAGGGAAGCCATCTGCTCAGTCTGCAGACCGGCTCGCTCACGAACGTTGCAGGCGGATCGCTTTACAGCAAGCAGGATCTGACTCTGGATATCCCGGCGCTGGATAACCGGGGCCTGATCACGACGGATGGTGCGCTATGGCTGAAGGGCGATACGCTGACAAGCCAGGGGGAAATTAACGGCGTCAATCTGCGCAGCGATTATCGCAGCGTGAACAACCTCGGGACGGGGCGACTGCTGGCTGATAACACCCTCATCCTCAATGGCGCAACGCTGAACAACAGCGGTCTGATGGCTGCCGACAGCGTGCAGATAGCCTCGGGCGACCTGCAAAATGCCGGAGAGGTGCAGGGCAACCACGCCCTGACGCTTGATGCCGCGTCGGTGTCAAACAGCGGTGTGCTGCACAGCAATGGCGCACTGGATCTTCAGGGGGTTGCGCTTACCAACACCGGCGAGCTCAGTGCCACCACGTTGTTGCTGAACCTGACCCGCCAGGCCACTAACGGCGCGGACGGACGGATCATTGGCCGGGACGGCGTCACCGTGACCGCACCCGAAATGAATAACACCGGGCTCATCGCTGGCACTGATTTGCAGCTGACGAGCGCGTCGATCGCCAACGGCGGTACGCTGCAGGGAACGCGTTCTCTGACGGCAACGGGCACGCAACTCACCAACCAGCAAACGGGCATGCTGTTATCCGGCGGCACCCTGGCGCTGCGTAATACCACGCTCACGAATGCGGGCTTACTGCAGGGCAAAACGCTCAATCTCGCCACCGGTGACTGGATAAACAGCGGCAACGCACTGGGTGAGGATGGCATAACCGCCACGCTGGACGGTGCGCTGACCAACAGCGGCAAAATATTAAGTCAGCAAAAGGTGGACGTGAAGGCCGCCAGTACGGATAACCGAAACCAGTTGCTGGCAAAAGTACTCACGCTGCAGGGCGATTTGAAGAACAGCGGTCTTCTGCAGGGCAGCAACACGCTGACCTGGTCGGGTAATACCTTCGTTAACCAGTCTCAGGGGCAGGTGACGGGCGGCGATACCTTGACGCTGACCGGGAAAAATATCCTCAGTGACGGGGCTCTCCAGGGGCGCAACACCACGCTGGACGCGCAGACGCTGGCTAACCACGGTGCGGTACAGGCACTGGATGCGTTGACGCTGACAAGCACCGGCAGGCTGGACAACACCGGGGCGTTACTCAGTCAGGATCGGTTTACGCTGACGGCAGGGCAACTCTTTAATGACGGGCAACTGGCAGGTAAGGCGCTGACGCTGAACGCGCTTCAGCTCACTAACACCGGCATGGTGCAGGGTAACGATAGTCTGGATCTCACCACCCGCACGTTAGTGAACAGTCACACCGGGCAGGTGGTGAGCGGCAGTGGTCTGGATCTCACGCTCGACCATCTGGATAACGCCGGTTTATTGCTGGTGAACGAGGGGTTAACCCTGCGGAGCCAGGACCTGATTAACCGGGGCGATATTCAGGCGAAGGATCTCAACATCGCGCTGGACAACGCGCTGACCAACCAGGGCAATCTGGTCGCCCTTGAGAACGCAACGCTCAGTGCAACTACGGGCAGTAATAACGGTACGGTGGCCGGTAAAACGCTGACGCTGACGGGCACGGAATGGCATAACAGCGGCCTGGTCCAGGGAAGCAACGCCATTGAGGTGACGGCTGATCGCTTTATCAACGAACTGAGCGGAACATGGCTTTCCGGCGGCGGGTTGATTCTGAACGGCGGGCAGCTTACCAGCGCCGGTACGCTTCAGGGCTCAACGGTCAAAATGACGGGCGCCACGCTCACCAACAGTGGCACCCTCAACGGGCTGGCAGGGTTAACCGGTACGTTCAGCGGGGCGATAAACAATACCGGGCTGCTACAGAGTGGCGGCACTACGACACTCTCCGCCGATGTGCTGACCAATCCGGGGCGCATCATGAGCGGCACATTGTCGCTCAGCGCCCGCGATCTTAATAACAGCGGGCTCTGGCAGGGGACCCGGGGGCTGACGGTCACCGGCGATACGCTTACCACCGGCGCCGCGTCACGTACGCTCACGGGCGGCTTGCTGTCGCTGGATGCCGGACAGCTGTCCACGCAGGGGACACTCCAGGGGAATGGGGTGGAGGTCAGCGCGACGGGCTGGACGCACGGCGGGTCGCTGCTCAGTCAGGACGTATTCACGGTGAACACCGCTGGCACGCTCACCTCGACCGGTTCACTGATGAGCGCGGGCGCGGCCGATATCAACGCGCAGACCCTGGATAACCGGGGCCAGCTTCTCAGCGAAGGTGACGTGACGCTGGGCGGTAATGTGCTTAAAAACAGCGGAACAGTACAGGGCAAAAGCCTGACGCTTTCGCAGAACAGCGTCAATAACCAGGGAACCTTAACCGGCCTGGAGAGCCTGACGCTGAAGGCGCAGCAGCGGCTGATGGCACGCATGGCGATGGCGGTGCCACAGCAGGAACTGATCAACGGCGCGGGCGGAAAACTCCTCACCCAGGGGACGCTTGTAGTCACCTCCGGCACGGTCACCAACGCAGGCAGCTGGCAGGGGCAAAATATTCTTCTTAACGCCCGGTCGCTGGCGAACAGCGGGGCTGTCCAGAGTGCTGATGCACTGCAGATGATCCTGGCAGATACGCTCACCTCCGGCGTCGACAGCAAAATCACCGCGCTGGGTACAGCCACGCTGCAGGCCGCCGCACTGACGAACCAGGGGCAATGGGCAGCGAAAAACCTGACGCTGAAAGGAGGCTCACTCAGCAACAGCGGCGCCATCAGCGGGGTTAATGGTCTGACGCTCAGTCAGACAGGAGCCGTTAGCCAGCAGGCGAGCGGGACGATGCTGACCGGCGGTGCGCTGAACATCAGCGCCGCATCGGTGGCCAGCGAGGGCAAAATTCAGGGCGCAACGCTCGGCATCACCACGGGCGCGCTGACCAATAATGGACGTTTGCAGGGCGACAATGGCGCGGACCTGAGGCTCAGCGGAACGCTGACCAATGATTCCGCTGGCGAAATCGTCAGCCGGGGTGGCCTGACGGTGACGACACCCGCGCTGTTTAATTACGGCCTGATTCAGGGCGGGGGCGAAACGCGTTTGACCGCAACCTCGCAGGCGCGTAACGACGGTAAATTGCTCTCCGGCGCCCGTCTGACACTCGTTACGCCGCAGTACAGCGGTACGGGCTGGTTACAGGCCACCGATCTGATCCTGAATGCGGCTAACGCCACCAGTGGCGGCACCTGGGTTGCAGATCGCGCCACGCTGACCGGCACAACATTTAACAACCAGGGCATTACTCAGGCGGGCCAGCTGACGGTCAACTACAACCAGCTGACCAACAGCGGGACGCTGCTGGGCAACACCCAACTGAACATTAGCGCCGACCAGGTGACCCAAAGCGCAGGCGGTAAGCTGCTGAGCGGCGGCGACCTGTGGCTTCAAAGTAAAGGGCTGGATGTCGTCGGCCAACTGGTGTCACTGGGTAATCTGACCCTGGAGCTGGCGAACGCGTTTACCACTAAAACCGCTGTGGCTGCCGGGAAAACCCTGACCATCAACAGTGGCGGAACCTTAGACAACCAGAGTGTGCTGCAGGGGCAGGCGGTGAATCTGAATGCCGCCGGGCAACTGATTAACAACGGACAAATCACCACCGGCACGGGCGCCAGCACCTTCACCGGCAGCACCGTAGCGCTGAATGCGACAGGGTCAGTGCAGGGGGGCGGGGATATCAACGTCACCAGCCGTGGCAATATCACGGTTGACGGGTTTACCGGCACGCGCGGCTCACTGACCCTGAGCGCGCCAGGCTCTATCATCAATACGGCGCTGCTGTATGCAGCGAACAATCTGGCGCTTTATGCCGACAGCATTACCAACCAGCGTGGCGACATCATGGCGGGTCATAACCTGTGGATGCAGCGGGATGCTGCCGGGAATGCCAATAGCCAGGTGGTGAATACGTCAGGGAATATTGAGACCCAGGACGGTGATATTACGATCAGGACTGGTCATCTCCTTAATCAACGTGAAGGAATGGAAGTCACTACTGAAAATCACCCGGTCCCCGCAGAAAGCTGGATGACGGGTGAGTCATTTATCGAGGTTCCGATTTCAGCATTGACTGAGGGTAGTTACGGCTATTATTCAAAACTAGAGCGTTGGGAAACCGGTAGCTGTAGTGGTGGGCAAAATGGTGGGTGTAATTATCACGAGGCGATGCGTTATTACTACGCTCCCTTTGAGGAGTCTGCTACACAAAAATTTCTGCTTTCCAGTAAATTAACAACTATTACTGGCGAGAAAAATGCTCCGGCGCGCATACAATCCGGGCGTAATATTGAATTTCAGGCAAATACTCTTGATAACCACGCGAGCAATATTATTGCTGAAAAAAACATAAGTCTTACAGGAAGCACACTCAATAATCAAAGCTGGCAAGATGGTGTTCAAAACGAATATCTGGTTTATACCTATGCTTCAAAAACAAACAATGTGAAGCCAAAGTATGCAAAGAACCAGTTGTCTGAAGGCAAAAACCTTAGTTTTAAAAATGATACTGTTACTTTTGCTTTAAGCGGTCATGATACGTCGTTCGAGGCGGGTAACGTATACCGCGCCGTCATCCAGGCAGGTGGTAACGTCACCGCTAACTTCACCAGCAACATCAGCAATACAAATACCACCTCAAACGCGGGTAGTGTCAGTCATGTCATCTCCACGCCAACGCTGAACTCGCTCAGCAATCAGACCCTCGGCAGTGCCGTACAAAAGCAGAGCCTGGCGAATACCGGCACCGTGGCGGTGAATTCACCGCAGTGGAACGATCAGTTGCAGGATGCCCTGCAACAGCTCAACGGCGGTGGAACACTGGACAGCAGTGGTGCAGAGAACGCGGCGCTCAGTTCGATTTCCACCACGCAGAAAGGCAAAGCCAATCTCGGTAAAGCCAGCGAAATGGTCAATGCAGGCGTCAGCGCAGCCGATCTCAGTCAGGTCAAAGGCAGCAACGGAGGTGAGCATCAGGCTCAGCGCGTAGATACCAGCGCTTATCCCCTGCCGTCGGGAGACAATGGCTATTTCGTCGTCTCCGATAATCCTAAAAGCCCGTATCTGATCAGCGTTAACCCAAAACTGAACACGCTCGGGCAGCTCGATCCAGCGCTGTTTAACGATTTGAATGCGATGCTTGGCGTCAAACCGACTTCACAGCCGCAGCAGGAGACGCGTGTCGCCTTTACCGACGAAAAGCAGTTCCTCGGTTCGTCATATATGTTGGGCCGTCTGAATCTCAATCCGGATTATGATTACCGCTTCCTGGGTGATGCAGCGTTTGATACCCGGTATGTTTCAAACGTGATGCTCAACCAGACAGGTAACCGTTACCTGAACGGTATAGGCTCCGATCTGGATCAGATGCGCTATCTGATGGATAACGCCGCAGCGGCGCAGCAATCGCTGGGCCTGCAGTTTGGCGTGTCGCTCTCAGCAGATCAAATTGCCGCACTCGACCATAGTCTTCTGTGGTGGGAAAAAGCGACCATCAACGGTGAAACGGTGATGGTGCCGAAACTCTACCTGTCGCCGAAGGACGTCACCGTCAACAATGGCAGCGTGATTGCGGGCAACAACGTCACGCTGAAGAGCGGGAGTATCACTAACAGCGGCAGTTCACTGCTGGCGAAGAATAATCTGACGCTCGACAGTCAGAACAGCATCAGTAACCTCAACAATGGCCTGATGAACGCAGGCGGCGATCTCAATCTCAGCGCTATCGGTGATATCAATAACATCAGTTCGACCATCAGCGGCAAAACGGTTCAGCTTGAAAGTCTGGACGGCAGCATTAACAACCTGACCCAAGTTGAACAGATCGATATCAACGCCAAAGGGAAGTACAGCAACATCAGCCTGAAGGACACGATCCTGGGCAATACGGCATCAATTACCGCGCAGGATGGCCTTTCACTCGGGGCGGGAAAAAATATCACTATAACCGGTGCGGGGCTGGCATCTGGTGGCGATATGCTGCTGAACGCGTGGGGCGATATTGCCGTTAATGCGAATCAGATAAACGACGCGTACAGCTCAAGTCAGGCAAAAACCAGCCGATCATCCGTGAAATACCAGGGAAGTACCGTCACCGCCGGGGGAAATCTGGTGATGAATGCCGGGCGCGATCTTGATTTGAGCGCCAGCGATCTCAACGCGGGCGGTAGCGCAGGATTAAGCGCGGGTAACAACCTCAACCTGAACGCAGCCAGTACCAGCGAAAGCAGCGGTCAGGGGAAAAGCGAGTCCCACAGTACGGGACTCGATCGCACCACGATTTCGGCGGGCGATAATCTGGTCCTGAAAGCCGGACAGGATATCAATGCTCAGGCTGCCGCACTGGCTGCGGAGAACAACGTTGGGCTGCAGGCCGGCCGCGACGTGAATCTTGCCGCGGAGGAAACCACCCAGGGCGACAGCTATAAAGCGAGCAAGAAAACGGTGATTAACGAGTCGGTACGCCAGCAGGGGACCGAGATTGCCAGCGGCGGTGATACCACTATTATCGCCGGACGTGACGTAACAACCGAAGCCGCGCAGGTAACCACGAAAGGCGACATTGGCGTAGCGGCGGGGCGTGATGTTAATCTCAATACCGCCACCGAAAGTGACTATTACTTCAAAGAGCAGACCAAAACCAAAAGCGGTTTCCTCAGCAAGAAAAAGACCCACACTATTGAGGAGAACAGCGCCACGCGTGAAGCGGGCACCCTGCTGAGTGGTGATAACGTGTCGGTCTCGGCAGGTAACAATCTGCTGGTGTCAGGTTCGGCTGTAGCGGGTGATGGCGATGTCCGGCTTAAGGCAGGCAACAACGTTGATATCGTGGCTGCCACCAATAGCGATACGTCGTGGCGCTTTAAGGAAGAGAAAAAATCAGGCCTGATGGGGACCGGCGGGATTGGTTTCACCATTGGCAGCAGTAAAAGTACCCACGATCTGCGTGAGAAAGGGACCACCCAGAGTCAGAGCTTCAGTACCGTGGGCTCGACGGGCGGTAGCGTGGACATTGCCGCAGGCAATCAGGCCCATATCGGCGGCGCAGATCTTATCGCCGCGAAGGATTTAAGCCTCAGCGGCAACAGCGTCATCATCGAGCCGGGGCATGACAAGCGCACCCGCGATGAAACCTTTGAACAGAAGAAGAGCGGGCTGACGGTGGCGCTTTCCGGCACGGTCGGCAGTGCAGTGAACAATGCTGTCACCGCAGCGCAGGACACCAAAGAGCAAAGTGACGGACGGCTGAAAGCCCTTCAGGCGACCAAAACGGTGCTGTCCGGTGTGCAGGCCGGGCAGGCAGCGGATTTGGCAGCAACCACTGGCGATCCGAACGCTCTTGGAGTCAGCCTCTCACTGACGACCCAGAAGTCAAAATCACAACAGCACGCCGAAAGTGATGCGGTGGCGGGCAGCACGCTGAATGCAGGTAATAACCTGTCCATCACCGCGAGCGGCCAAAACAAAGGCGCGAACAGCGGCGACATCGTGATTGCCGGCAGCCAGCTGAAAGCCGGTGGCGACACCGTGCTGGATGCGCAGAACGATATTTTGCTGTCGGGCGCGGCGAACACCCAAAAAACCAGCGGCAAGAACAGCAGCAGCGGTGGCGGCGTGGGCGTGAGCATCGGGGGCGGGGGTAACGGCGCGGGTATCAGCATTTTCGCCAACGTTAACGCTGCACACGGCAAAGATAAAGGCAACGGCACCGACTGGACCGAAACCACCCTCGACAGCGGTAAAACCGTCACCCTCACAAGCGGGCACGACACCGTGCTCAACGGCGCCCAGGTGAACGGCAATAAAATCGTGGCGGATGTCGGGCACGATCTGCTGATGGGCAGCCAGCAGAATAATAACGACTACGATAGCAAGCAGACCAGCGTCGCAGCAGGGGGCAGCTTCACCTTTGGTACTATGTCCGGTTCAGGCTACATCAACGCCAGCCAGGACAAGATGAAGAGCCGCTTTGATTCCGTGGCAGAACAAACCGGGCTGTACGCCGGGGACGGCGGTTTCGATATCACGGTGGGTCACCATACCCAACTTGATGGCGCGGTTATCGCCTCCACCGCCACAGCGGACAAAAACAGCCTCGATACCGGGACGCTGGGCTTCAGCGACATCCGCAACGAAGCCGACTTCAAAACCTCGCACTCCGGTATCAGCCTGAGCGGCGGCGGCAGCTTCGGGGAAAAATCCCAGGGCAACATGCCGGGCGGGATGATCTCCGCAGCAGGTAACAGCGGGCATGCGGAAGGAACGACCCAGGCCGCCGTGGCAGAGGGCTCTATCACCATTCGTGATAAGAATAACCAGCAGCAGGACATTGCCGGGCTGAGCCGCGACACCGTGCATGCCAATAACAGCATCGGCCCAATCTTCGACAAGGAGAAAGAGCAGAACCGGCTAAATGAAATCGGGATGATCAGCGATATTGGCAGTCAGGTAGCGGATATTGCCAAAACGCAGGGTGAGCTGAACGCGCTGAAGGCGGCTCAGGAAAAATACGGTGCACTTCCGGCGAACGCGACAGAGGAACAACGCCAGGTGTATCTTGCGGGTCTGCGTAACACTAAGATTTACAAAGAAAAAATAGAAGAGTACGGCACCGGCAGCGACATGCAGCGCGGCATCCAGGCGGCCACTGCAGCACTCCAGGGACTGGCGGGCGGTAATATTGCGGGTGCGCTGGCGGGGGCTTCAGCCCCGGAACTGGCGAACATCATCGGACACCATGCGGGCATTAATGACGACGAGGCGGCAAAAGCGATTGCCCATGCCATCCTCGGCGGCGTAACCGCAGCCCTTCAGGGCAACAGTGCCGCAGCAGGCGCAGTGGGCGCCGCTTCCGGCGAACTGGTTGCGACAGCGATTGCCAGACAGCTCTATCCGGACACAGACCCGTCGAAGCTGACGGAAGACCAGAAGCAGACCGTGAGTGCGCTGGCGTCTGTTTCAGCGGGTATAGCTGGTGGGATTGCTGGAGGAAATACGGCTGGTGCGGCGGCCGGGGCCAGTGCAGGGAAGAATGCGATTGAGAATAACTTCTTGAGCGTCAGTGATAAGACTGAGCTTGAAATAGCGAAGCGGAAACTCAACAGCAAGGATCCGGCTGAAAGGGATAAAGCTCAGAAAACCATCAATGATCTGCGTGAAAAGGATATCGCCAGCGACCAGAAGGTCATTGATGCCTGTGGCAACGGAAATGCCGGAAGTGCTGCCTGTGCCGGTGCAAGGCTGGAAGTAATAGCCGCTAAAGGTGAGTACGAAACCGGGCCTTATGACTCGAAGATAAGCCAGAAGTATGCTGACTCTTACGGCCAGATAGTTAACCTGCTGAATATCACCAGTGTTGATGCACAGAATCAGCAGCAGGTGAAAGATGCCATGGTCAACTACACAATGACTCAGCTTGGCCTGGATAAAGCTACAGCGGAGGCATATGTAGAAACCTATGATGGGATGAAGATCGTTGCAGCCTCCGTTGCACCGATGTTAGGGGAAGCAGCAGCAGGTAAGTTGGCTAGCTTCGCTAATAAACTCCGTCCAGCAGAAAGCATCGAATCGTTCAAGATTATTAAAACATATGCGCCACATGAGATGGGACCGTTAGGTAATTCAAATGATACTCGGTCTCCCGCCTCAACATTTAGAAGTGGTACATATACAGAAAAAATTGCTCAAACAGATATTTATTTATATAGAGATTATGGGGGGCAGGCTAAAGCTGATGGCCGATATTGGACTCCTGAACCATCAAAAGGGCCTCTGCAATCTCAGATGGATAGTGCTGTTTTACCTGAGTGGGGTAATACTTTCCAAAATCAGGCAATCATAAAGATTCCAAAAGGAACCACTTACTATGAAGGACCTGCTGCTGCACAAACGGGCACAAAAGGAACAAATCCGACATTGCAAGGCGGCGGAACACAGATATTTTTACCTACACCTAAGAATGAGTGGATTATAAAAAAATGAAAACGATAGAAATGATAGCTCAATGGGTTAACAAGAGAAGTTCGTTTTACTTTTTTTTACCCGATGGTCCTTACGGGAGGCCATTTGACAATCAATATTCTATCGAGCGGGTGGAGATAACACCTTCTGGCTTCAGCATTCATCTTTCTGGCGATTTGACTATAGCATTCACCGGTAGTGTTGAAGTTGTAGATGAAGGTTGTAATCTGATAGTCAGAGGTTTTGAACTATGTGAGTTTTTAGAGCAGAGTTCAATCAAAGGTGAATATGATTATGGCGAAGTTGTTTTGAATGGTTTTTAAATTACCTACACATCCCGCTTTTTTGCGGGATTTTTTGTCCGAAATGCCGTTTTATGAAATAAAAGCATTGCCCTATATCAATAACTTCGCCTTACAAACACGCAGGCAGCGCTGTTTATCAGCGCCCCGAAATATCCCATTAATAAAAATCTCTTCCTGAAATCTCTTATTAATCACCGCTCTTTACTGCACACTAAAATCTCACACCCCACGCAAGACTTCGTCTTGCAGATTTATCATTCACAATCAGACTGTTATGTTTATAAATTTACTCGGTGTTAAAGCGTGATGGTAACAGGTATTCTAAATATGTGTAGCGAATAAAAACAATAAGATAAATGGCAATGGTGCTGGATCCACACACATCCAGGTACCTAATCCACACACCTTTGTAAGCCCGAAATCGGGGCGGCAGTGCCGGAATAAGCACTGTTAAAGTTGAGTTGAGAATAACTCGCTCAGCAAGGATAAGCCCGACATCTTTGATATCAATCCAATGCTGAAAATCGGGATGATCAGCGATATTGGCAGTCAGGTAGCGGATATTGCCAAAACGCAGGGTGAGCTGAACGCGCTGAAGGCGGCTCAGGAAAAATACGGTGCACTTCCGGCGAACGCGACAGAGGAACAACGCCAGGCGTATCTTGCGGGTCTGCGTAACACTCCGGCTTACAAAGAAAAAATAGCGGAGTTCGGCACCGGCAGCGACATGCAGCGCGGCATCCAGGCGGCCACGGCAGCTCTCCAGGGGCTGGCGGGCGGTAATATTGCGGGTGCGCTGGCGGAGGCTTCAGCACCGGTACTGGCGAACATCATCGACCACCATGCGGGCATAAATGACGACATAGCGGCGAAAGCGATTGCCCATGCCATCCTCGGTAGTGTAACGACTGCCCATAAGGGTAACGGTGTCCGCATTCCATTTCGGGGCTTTGAAAAACAGTCCGACCAGGAAACTCAGCCAGCGCCATCAGCGGATCACAGAACCGGATGGCGCGATGTAAATCAGCTGAGATCGTGCAGCGCTTTATCCATGGCCGGAGCGAGACTGAAATCACGAAACTCGACGGCTAAGCCGCTGCGTTCAGGCGTGCAGCACATGACACCGACTTTCACGGGCCCCAACGGGAAATGGCATAAACGCAGCAAAGGCCATGAAAGCCCGTCTGCGGAGTACTGTAACCGCAACGCGTCTCCCTTGCGGGTCAGGCGAAGCCAGAACTCCCGAGGATTACCCGGGAAGATACCGGTTGCCCAGTCGGAGGCCTGTAACGTCAGTACGCTGCCAATGGCCGGCGCGCCATCATTGTATTCAATCCCGGCCTTGAGCCAGTGTTGCTCGTCCGACATCAGCATGATTCCCGCCTGGTCATAGAGCGTACTGAAATCAGCGCGGATGTTAGTCTGAAAGGTGAAATCACCCGCCGCGTCAGTCGCGTAGATGTGGCCCGAGAAACGCTCGAATCCATACCACGTATGGCACCAGAAATCGGTGTGGTCGTCTGTCACGACCGATAACGTGTTGTTCTCGCGATGCCATTCGGCTGGTTCGTTTATCCAGTAAAATGCGTTTTGCATACAGTCTCCATGACGTTTGAAGGCGTGACGATCAAAAGGTAGTCGGTTTGCGGCCTGCCAGTTCGCATTCTCTTGCCCACCTTTTGCCATACACACGCAACCTCAATCAACTCAACTAGTTAAAACACCGGTACCCCCAGCCCCCTTTTCACCTCCCGCAACGTCCCTTGCGTCACCGCCTGCGCCCGTTCCGTGCCGCGCCTGAGCATGGCCATCAACTCCCCCCTGTCACGGATATACATCGCCCGGCGTTCCCGCATCGGTGCAATCAGATCCTGCAAACACGCCTCCAGCTCGTTCTTGCACGCCCGGTCGCCGAGTCCGCCCGCCTGATAATGCGCCTTCATCGCGGCCACTTTCGCTTTATCCGGATGAAACGCATCGAGATACGTAAATACCACGTTCCCTTCAATCTGCCCCGGGTCATTCACTTTAAGATGGTTCGGGTCGGTATACATCGCGCTGACCGCACGGTGGATGGTCTCTTCGCTGGCCGAAAGATGCAGCGTGTTGCCGAGCGATTTCGACATCTTGGCGCCGCCGTCGATGCCGGGCAGGCGGCTGGTGTCGCTCAGCATCGCTTTACAGTGGCGCAGTACGGGAGCGGGCAGCAGGCTGTTCATCTTGTGCACAATCTCGTTGGTCTGCTCAATCATCGGCAGCTGGTCATCGCCGACGGGCACGCATTCGGCGTTGAACGCGGTGATGTCCGCCGCCTGGCTGATGGGATAGACCATAAACCCGACGGGGAGCGCACGGGAAAATCCTTTCTGGGCAATCTCGTTTTTCACCGTCGGATTACGCTCGACGCGGGCGACGGTGACGATATTCATGTAGAGCATCGTCAGCTCGGCGAGGGCGGGCAGGGCGGATTGCAGGCAGATCGTGGTCAGGTCAGGGTCGATTCCGGCGGCAAGATAGTCGGCCAGCACCTCGGGGATGTTGTCGCGGATTTTTTGCGGGTTGCTGGCGTTGTCGGTCAACCCCTGCAGGTCGGCGATGAGGACAAACTGGTTATGGGTGTGCTGAAGCGCCACGCGCTGGCGCAGTGAACCAACGTAATGGCCCAGATGCAGCGGGCCGGTTGGACGGTCGCCGGTGAGGATAGTGGGTTGAGTGTTCATACAAACTCCTTAAGGTTGAAAAGCCGAAAGGGGTCTTAGAAATGTGAAAGCCGCCTTTCGGCGGCTATCTGAAAATGGGAAAAACGATTCCATGCCGCCTTTAAGAAGGCAGCCACCAACGGTTTACGGTGAGGTCGGCGTGGTTTATGTTCATAAGGTTAACGTACCACGGCTGGCGCGAAAAGCAAAAGGGCACAGTATGCTGCAATCACTCAACCACCTGACGCTCGCCGTCAGCGATCTGCAAAAAAGTCTCACATTCTGGCACGACACTCTGGGGCTTCCGCTTCATGCCCACTGGGAGACGGGCGCGTACCTCACCTGCGGCGAGCTGTGGATATGTTTGTCATACGATGAAGCGCGACGCGCTGTGCCGCCACATGAGAGCGACTATACCCATTACGCCTTTACCGTTGCGGCGGAAGATTTTGCGCCGTTTTCGCATAAGCTGGAACAGGCGGGGGTTACCGTCTGGAAGCAGAACAAAAGCGAAGGCGCATCGTTCTATTTTCTCGATCCGGACGGACATAAGCTGGAGCTGCATGTGGGCAATCTCGACGCGCGGCTGGCGGCGTGCCGGGAAAAGCCCTATGCCGGAATGGTATTTACCGAGGATAAGGGTTAACGCGTGCTTGATGCCCGCACTTTTAACCTGCCCGCCAGCGTGACGTGCGTGGCGGCATCTTCCTGGTTGCAGAGATATTCCACCGCAAGCCGACCCAGTTCGCTGTAGGGCAGCTGAACGCTGGTGAGCGCGGGGGTGAGCTGCTCGGAAATCTTTTGGTCATCGTAGCCCGCCAGCAGCATATCCTGCGGGATGCGAATGCCGTTCACCGACAGCGCCTGATAGCAGCCAATCGCCAGCCAGTCGCTGGCGCAGAAGATGGCATCCGGGCGCGCGTGAAGCTGCAGCAAAGACTCGGTGGCCGCGTAGGACTCGCTAAACTGCCAGTTGGTCTGGCGTACCAGGCTCTCATCAAGGGCCAGCCCGGCCTGCTGCAACGCGGCCTGATACCCCGCCAGGCGTTGACGGGATGCTTCCATCCAGCTTTCGCCGGTGATGTGCGCAATGCGCGTAGCGCCGCAGGCAATCAAATGCCGGGTGACCTGAAAGGCATTGGCATAATCGTCTGGCACAAACGACGGGAGCAAGGGGGAATCGAGATCGCGCTGATTCAGCAGCACCAGCGGCAGGCGAGTGCAGTCCTGGAAATCGGTCATGTCCACCAGGGTGGTGACGGGAGAGGCGAGGATGATCCCCACGCAGTTGCGTTTCTCAAGCTGCCGTATGATGTTTAACGCCAGCGCCACGTCGTCCCCGTACTCATAGACGGTGAGCATTGCCTCATTGCGCCAGGCGGCTTCCCGCGCCTGGCTTATCGCATCGATAAAAGGATCGTAGCTTTGCAGGGAGCTTATCAGCAGCGCCACCTCTTCCTGATTACGCGGGGCGTGCAAAGGCGATAAGCGGTCGTAGCCCAGTTCGGTCGCCACGCCGATCACGCGCTGGCGGGTCTCGTCGCTGAGCTTGATGTTGCGGGACTGGTTTAATACCAGCGATACCGTCGCCTGCGACACACCCGCCGCGCGCGCAATATCATTCATTGTGACTTTATTTTTCCGCTTCATCTGGCCTCTCCCTTTTGCGAATTCGCATCATACCTTAACTGCCTGTTAAAGCGCCGCCGATCACGTTTCTTCTTCAGACAGGCGTCAACTCTGTGAGGAATGTCGCTTTTCTGAACGCAATGATTTGCTCATTTATACGGCTACTAATATTTATTAGCTAAATATTATCAGCGAGAGGATGTGTGATGAAAGAGCAATGGAGCAAGGAACAGGCGCAGGCCTGGTATCAGCAGAAAGGCTGGCTGTGCGGGTTTAACTATTTGCCGTCAACGGCGGTGAACTGGACGGATATCTGGCAGAAAGAGACCTTCGATGCCGACACCATAGACCGTGAACTGGGCTGGGCGGCGGATGCAGGCTATAACACCCTGCGTATCAACCTGCCGTTTATTGTCTGGGAGGCTGACCGCGACGGCTTAATGGCGCGTATCGACCATTTTCTGAATATCGCCGATCGCCATGGCTTTAGCACCATGCTGACGCTGATGGACGACTGCGGCTTCTCCGGGGATGAACCCTACCTGGGGCCGCAAAAACCGCCGGTGCCCGGCAAACATAACAGCCAGGCGGCGGCCAGCCCCGGGCGCGATAATGTGTGTGATCGCGACGCCTGGCCGCAGGTTGAGCGATATATTCGCGACGTTGTCCGCCAGTTCCGCGACGATAAACGCGTCTTGTTGTGGGATCTCTACAACGAGCCAGGCAATCGGGGCATTTTTGCAACCGGGACCGAAGAGGTGTTGTACGACGAAAAGCTGGAAAGCTATGCCCATGAGTTGATGAAGCTGGCGTTCCAGTGGGTCCGCGAAGAAGATCCTGAGCAACCGCTGACCGTCTGCGCGTGGCGATTACCTGCGGAAGTGGAAGACGAAACCTTTTATCAGCATCCGCTGGATCAAACCGCGCTGGCCCTGTCAGACGTGGTGAGCTATCACGCTTACACCCACACGGCGAGAATGACGGCGATCATCCAGCATCTTCAGACGCTGGGCCGCCCCATTTTCTGCACCGAATGGCTGGCGCGCCACGTGGGCGGCACCATGGAAGAGCAGCTGCCGCTGATGTACATGGCGAAGGTCGCGCCGTACCAATGGGGGCTGGTACGCGGTAAAACCCAGACCTGGCTGCCCTGGCCGGTGGTGATGAAAGAGTCCACCGACTACTGCCGTCTGTGGTTCCACGATGTCTTTGAAGAAAATGGCATTCCGTTCTCGCGCAGCGAGATCGCCCTGCTTCGTCACCTGCGTAAAATCGCCCCGAAAACGTGTGGCTAATAATAACGACCCGGCGGTTCACCGCCGGGCAGCAAGGTACACCCTATGGCAACGACAATGAAAATACCGTCTCGCGAGTTATGGTCCTATTTTGGTTATGGTTTAGGTCAGTGTTTTAGCTTTGGTTTAGTGGGTTCATTCATTAACTATTTTTACACCGACGTGCTGGGGATTTCGGCGCTGGCCGCCAGCTCCATATTCCTCATCGCCCGCGTCTGGGATGCGGTGCACGATCCGCTGTTTGCCAGCTTTATGGATACGATTAACAGCAGGTTCGGTAAGTTTCGTCACTTTTTGCTGATTGCCCCGCTGCTGATCACCGGCGTTACGCTGCTGTCGTTTTATAAAATCGACGCGGACATGACCACCAAAATCCTCTATGCCGGGATGACCTATATCCTGTGGGGAACGCTGTACGCGATATCCGATATTCCGTTCTGGTCGATGTCATCGGTAATGACCAATGACTCAGGCCAGCGTACCCGCGCGGTCACGGCAGCGATGCTGGGCGTGAACGCGGGTATTGCCTGCGCCAATATCTTCTTCCCGAAACTGGCGGCCTTTTTTGCGCAGTACAGCAATGACAAAGGCTATTTTATGGCGGCGCTGGTGATGATGATGGTCGGCCTGCCGTTGATGATAAATGGCTTTGTGCAGATTAAAGAGCGCGTGCCGCCCAGCCCGGAGAAGGTGACGATACGCGATACGTTCCATAACCTGCGGCAGAATAAGCCTCTCTTTATTATCCTGTTATCGTTCTTTTTCTGCGTGTTCCATAACGTCGCGAACGGTATTTATATCTACTTCTTTATCTACAACCTGGGCGATGGCAGCCTGCAAATGGCGATTGGCATCATGGGGATTTTGGCCGCGGTGGTGTGCCTGATTGCGCCGATGCTGACGCGCAGGATGCAAAAGCGGCAGCTGTTCATGATCCTCTGCGGGCTGGATGTGGCCGTGCGGCTGGTGATGTGGTTTGCAGGTTATCAGCAAACGGCGCTGCTGTTTGTCCTGCTGGGCCTGAGCACGCTGTTCGTGATGATGACCAACATTCTCACCTCGTCGATGATTGCCGACACCATTGAGTACGCGGAATATCACACCCATAAACGCTGTGCGGCCATCACCTTCTCAGGGCAGACCTTTACCGGCAAGATGTCCGTCGCCGTGGGCGGCGGGTTGATAGGCGTCTTCCTGACGATGATAGGCTACGTGCCTCAGGCGCAGGCGCAAAGCGACGGCGTGTTAACAGGGCTGTTCTTCGGGATTTGTCTGCTCCCGGCGATAGGCTCCGTGATTCGCCTGCTGTGCATGTCCCGCTTTACCTTTACCGAGGAGAAGCACGCCGAAATTTGTCGTTTGCTGGCGGCGCGACGCGACCAGGCCCGTCAGCCCGACGACGAAGGGCAGGTAACGGGCCCGGCAACGGTCAATTAACAGAAGCTGACGCCTGCTTAGCAGGCGTCAGGCTTGCGGGGAAGCTGTCGGGAAGACGAAGCCGCGAGGTGGTGATGCTGTCGCCAATGAAAAAAGGCACCACCCATAAACGCAGGTTTGGTTTCCCCTCTTTATGCAGGTCAAAGGGATGCGGCAGCGGCTGGGTAAACCCCTCGTGCTCAGGATAGATAAGCAACAACTCGCCCTCGCCATCGAGGTAGTGCAGGCCATACGCCAGCATCTGATACATATCGTCCTGCGCCAGATTAAAGCCGGGTTTATGCGTCTGGATCATCTTCCATTTTGTGTCGCACACGATTGGCCCGGGTTCAGCGTCGGTGCCTGAGCGAAGCCAGATATCCGGTTTCAGCGTGAACATTTTCCGGGTATTAAACCGCGCCAGACTCTTCTCTCTTGCCTGCGTCTCCACCCGATAGTGCCGCTGATGATGACGCATCCATGCGGCAACAAAGGATTCAAATACCGCCTCCATGGGAAAGAGGAGCGAGATAGCGTTAGCCTGGCCCTGCATACAGTGCGGCGACTCGCCCTGAAGGATCAGCTTTGCCCAGTCCAGGGCCTGCACGTAATGATGCATATGCCGGTCGAGTCGCACCTGACTGAAAGCAACCGCGACATCCGCCACGGCGGCAACAGGCTCGAAATGGGCCTGTAAGGGGTGAAGCTGCCGGATCAGCGATGGATCACGGGTCAAGCGCCTGACTTTTTCAATAGCCGTTTTCAGGAGGCGGTTTTCAGGGCGTTCGACGCTGTACTCGTCATATTCCACCTGAAAACGATCGGGGCGTACGCTGTTTTTGGACAGCTGGGCCGATACCCGCAGCTTACCCTTCATCCACGAGAGGTTATCCTCGCGGCGTAAATAATCCCGCTTAAGGCCCTGACGCAGGATCGCCTGCACGCTGGTAATAAACTGCTGAATGAAAATATCCATCAGGGGCATACGCGACGTTTTGACGCTGGCGGGAGTGGTCGCGATATGGCGGAAGGTTTTCAGGGCACGCAGCATCATGATCAGCTGTTCTCGCGCTCTGGCATGATTCTCCTCTCCGCGTCCCGTTTTGGGTAATACCTCGATCAACGCACCGCCTGGCAGGGCGAGAACGCCCACGTAGTTTTTGACCTGGAGGACCTTTACCCGCCCTACGATGCGTAACGTCAGCAGACGGCGATCGTATTCATCGCCATCGCTCAGGCAGCGCTGCTCCAGCCACTGAAACAGCGGGTCGGGCAGGGCAACCGCGTCCTGAACGCGGCCTGAATTTGCTTCGCTTACCAGATAGCCATACTCATAGAGCGTCCACGGCGGTGGGGTGGTCATGCCTCCTGCTCCGTGTCGCGCGCCTGAGGATCGTAAATCTGGCGCCAGGCGAGTGGAGTGAGCCAGACCGGATCGTCTTCACTGGCGAGATAATAACGATCCCCGGCCTCCTGTAATTCATCTGTCGCATCGGCACCAAACAGGCGTTGCGCGTTACCCTCGTTTTTAATTGAGCGGATAAAGCACAGCTCAGGCGCCTTTTTCTGGTTATCACCCAGCACCAGCCGTATCTTTTGCCAGTCGTTATAAAAATACTCTTCCAGCAGAGGCAGGACTTTGTTTTTCATGACCCGACGCAGCCTGTCGAACGCTGCGTCTTCGTCATCGGCGTTTTGAATTATCGGGATGAAAAACGCGTGCCCAAGCGTATGTTCGCTGTCGTAAAGCATCTCGATACGTTCATTCAGCGTTACAAGCAGCTGCTTAAGGTTAATGCCATTGATGACATGCCCCTCCAGCAGGGATGCCTTTGGCAGCATCGCTTTGAACTCGAACCGGCGACGCAGCGCGGTATCGAGAGCGGTCAGCGATCGATCCGCGGTGTTCATGGTGCCGACCAGATAAAGGTTATTCGGCACGCGGAACGCTTGCCCGGAATAGGGAAGCACAACGCTCAGCGCTTCCGCTTCACCCGCGCGTTTTGAGGTTTCAATCAGGGTAATCAGTTCGCCAAAGATTTTGGAGATATTGCCGCGGTTAATCTCATCGATAATCAGCACGTAGTTCTGACGTCTGGCAGGGGAGGTCTCAGCCGGGATGGCCGGAAGGTGATACGTCTCCTGCAAATGGTGAAGGATACCTCTCACATAGGGCGGGTTATGAACGTCGGCGTGATTATCCTGATACCAGGCTTTGATATCCTTCAGATACGCGTTATAGCCGTTGCCCAGATCCGATTTTTTGCTTTGTGAAGGGAAGATGCCAAAACACCTCTCACTTTTATAGGTCACCCGGAACGCGTTTCCTGATGGCGTGTGAAGCGTCATGCTGTCGTTTTCGATCAGATCGGCCTGAAGCTGTGCCAGGGCCTCATTCAGGGCCAGCTGCTCGCCCGCATGACCAAACGCGGCGTCTTCACAGATTTGCCTGAAGACGCCCGCTTTGATCTCGTAGCGGACACTTCCGTCGTGGGTGGTATCGGCCCTGAGGCCTTCAATAAACTCTTCGTAGCCAAAACTCTGGTGGAACGTCACAAAGCGAATTCGCCCTTCTTCCACCAGACGGTCATAAAGCGCTTTGAGTTCGGTTCGATATGCGCTGCCTTCAAGGCCATCGAGTAAGCGGGAATATTCCTCTGGCTCACAGGCGCGCACCGCATGTTCGACGGTGGTGTAGGTTTTACCGGTTCCCGGCGGGCCGTACAGGATGACGTTCAGGGGGATATCCGGCGTGCTGGCCACCGCATCCTCTTCGTCCTCATCAACGAACGACGCCTGGCTGACTAATCCGATTTCGCTTTGATCCTTGATGTAATGCGTATAAAGATGCCAAAGCGACATATTCAGTTCTATCGGATCGATCGCATGGCCTGTCTCACGGGTTAACGCCTGTTTCAGCTCAAGGTTTTTCTCGAACCACTCGCCTTTTCCGGACAGCCCCAGATTAAAACGGTTATTACAATAGTTATAAATGCGCGAAAACATGCTGGTATTGACGACGTTCGACACCTTTTCCGGGTAGATCGTCGCAAAGGCCCGATGACAAAGCGCCCAGTACTGTTTTTTTAGGATATTTTGGGCTTTAAGCGCCTGGAGCTGGTTGACCACCGTCTGATAAACCTCAGGCGTACACCCCTGCGCCATTAAGCGGGTGAGTTCACGCAAGTGCGTGTGCGCGCCGTTAAATTCATCAAGCGACATGCCCCCTTGCTTAACGCTGGCGACGCCGTTTGAGCGATCGTACCAGAGCGATTTCAGCAGCCCTGGATCGTTAAAATCCGGACGCTCTCGTTGGACCTGGTCCGCAATATGATGGTAGGCGGGGCCCCATTTAGGGCTGTATTCACTGTTCTTTGCACTGTGGGTGCGGAAAAAAGGGGCGAGCGCGGTGCGATCCTGAACCATCATAAACTCCGGAAATCGGAAAATGGCTTAGTTTATGAGATTAATCTTAATCATGTCACTGCCTGTTCAGGTGGGCAGTGACGCGGTTCAGGTAAGGTTATTCGCCGACCAGCTCAATCCGGTTGCCGTCCGGGTCGGCAATGACCGCTTCATAAAAGCCATCGCCGGTCATCCGCGGCGCGCTGAGCAGGGTATTCGTTTCACGCGCCTGAGCTGCCATGCTGTCGACATCCGCCCGGCTGCCTACCGCGATGGCGATATGCGCCCAGCCAACAAACTCCGGGTACGAGGGGGCGTCGGGGAGGTCTGGCACCGTCATCAGCTCAACAGTCGGTCCACCCTCGAGAGTGATAAAATGTGAGGCAAATCCCGCGCGGTTTTGGCTGACGTACCGCGCGTTGCTGCGTCCGCCAAAGACGCTCTCCCAGAAAGTCACCTGCGCGTCCAGGTTGCGGGTCCAGAGTGCGACGTGTGCAATTTTCATCGTAATCCTCGTTGGTTATGCGGCGTAGTGAACAGCGTGTCCTGTCCATTTTACAGCATGAATCAAATTCTGCATAACATCGAAGGCGCGGAGTGTGCGCCCTTAAGGACTTTGACAGGTAAAACAGGCTACACTCTGACTTTGAGCGCTAAAAGCCGAGGATAAGCACAATGCACTTCACACAGAAAGATCGCGACAACACTGAAAAAACCGACGAAAAGAACGGCGCGGGCGCGTTGCAGCATAAGCTGCTGGAGTCACGCTCGATCATTATCTCGGGAGAAATTGACCAGGCGCTGGCCGAAAAAGTCATTACCCAGCTGATCCTGCTGCAAAGCATCAGCAATGACCCGATCAAGCTGTATATCAACAGCCAGGGCGGCCATGTGGAAGCCGGGGATACCATTCACGACTTTATTAAATTCATTCGCCCTGACGTGCACGTCATCGGCACCGGCTGGGTGGCAAGCGCAGGGATCACCATCTTCCTGGCGGCGAAAAAAGAGAACCGTTACGCTCTGCCGAATACCCGCTTTATGATCCATCAGCCACTGGGCGGCGTGCGCGGCCAGGCGACGGATATCGAGATCGAAGCCCGCGAAATTATTCGTATGCTTGAGCGCGTGAACAAACTGATTGCAGACGCGACCGGTCAGCCGCTGGAAAAAGTGAAAAAAGATACCGACCGTAACTTCTGGATGTCCCCGGCGGAAGCGCTGGACTACGGCATCGTGGGTAAAATCATTACGCAGTATGATGAACTGAAGCTGGATTAATGCCCCCCTTTAGCGCCCGCCAGTCGGGCGCTAACCCGCTCAGATTGTATTATGCGATTCACCGTCGCTTGACCCACAACAAAGCATCCCGGCGACCCCGCTTTCATAATGGCACCCGTCTCTTATCTCACTGGTGCTACCCATGGCGTATCAACTGAACCTGAACTGGCCGGAATTTCTTGAAAAATACTGGCAAAAACAACCCGTTGTTTTAAAAAATGCCTTCCCGAATTTTGTCGACCCGATAACGCCGGACGAGCTGGCGGGGCTGGCGATGGAGCCCGAAGTCGATAGCCGCCTGGTCAGCCATTTCAATAACGAATGGCAGGCAAGCAACGGTCCGTTTGAACATTTTGATGGGTTGGGTGAAACCGGCTGGTCGCTGCTGGCGCAGGCGGTTAACCACTGGCATATGCCCTCTGCTGAACTGGTGCGCCCCTTCCGCGTGCTGCCGGACTGGCGTCTGGATGATTTGATGATCTCCTATTCCGTTCCGGGCGGCGGCGTGGGGCCTCATATCGATCAGTACGATGTGTTTATTATTCAGGGGATGGGGAGCCGTCGCTGGCGCGTGGGCGACAAACTGCCAATGCGTCAGTTCTGCCCGCATCCGGCGCTGCTGCACGTCGATCCCTTCACCCCGATTATCGATGAAGATCTGGCGCCCGGGGACATTCTTTATATCCCGCCAGGCTTCCCGCACGATGGGTTCACCCATGAGACCGCGCTGAACTATTCCGTTGGCTTCCGCGGGCCGAATGGCCGGGATCTGATCAGCAGCTTCGCGGATTACGCCCTTGAAAACGATCTGGGCGGCGAGCATTACAGCGATCCGGATCTCACCTGCCGTGAGCATCCCGGCCGCGTAGAGCAGTATGAACTCGATCGCCTGCGCAACATGATGATCGAAATGATCAGCCAGCCTGATGAGTTCAAAAAATGGTTCGGTAGCTTTGTCTCCACCCCACGCCACGAGCTGGATATCGCCGCGGCAGAACCGGCCTACGAGCCGGAAGAGGTGCTCGATGCGCTGTTGGGAGGAGAAACTTTGTGCCGTCTGAGCGGGCTGCGGGTATTAAACGTGGGGGACAGTTTCTTTATAAACAGTGAATTGCTGGAGACCACGGATGCGAACGCCGCAGACGTATTGTGCCGTTATACCGAATTCGGTCAGAACGAGTTGGGTACAGCGCTGCAAAACCCGGCGTTTGTTGAGGAGCTGACGGGGCTGATTAATCAGGGATACTGGTACTTCGACGAATAATATCACGGTGACGCTCAGCGGGCGCTGAGCGTCACCAGCAGGCTTAGATCAGCATATTGCAGGCTTTCCAGTAGTAGAGCAGCCGCTCATCATCTGCCTCTTTCTCTGCTTTATACTTCATCGTTCGCGCCAGGTTTTCTCGCGATACCTCCTGGCCTTTTTGCACGATGTCTAATACCGCTTCACCAAGAGCCAATGAAATTTCTTCAGGATAACTTTGAATCATCATATTTGCCTCCTTGTTGAGTGCGTACTGTTAATTATAAAACAGTTTCATGGTTTATATTGCATTTCGTCTCTTTCCGATGTTGTGGTGATATTTAAATAATGCCCTTAAATAGTCGCTTTTATTCATTTGTCAAAGATGTATCTAAATGCTAACAGAGGATGAAATAATAAAATTTTGGACTACAGTTAATATCGTGAAACAGCCCATTAACCACAGAGGAGAATTAACATGGTAAACAAGAGCGAGATTAAGGATCATACTCAGGTCGTCGCCAGCTGTGGGACTCACGTCGGGGTAGTCGACCATTTAGATGGCGAGCGCATCAAGCTTTCGAAAAGCGATCCGGAATCCGGTGGTAAACACCATTATATTCCGCTGGAGTGGGTCGCTAAAGTTGATGATAATAAAGTGGTTCTCACCAAAAACCATAAAGAGGTTTTTGCTGAGTGGCAAGAAGCCTAATTACCACAGTAACAAGGATGTTATTTATGGGCTCTGGCATCATGCCAGAGCTTTATAATTTCTGAGACCTGCCACTTTAAGCCGCATTGTCGTTACGTAATTGCCGTTACGAAGAGGGAGTGATAATATTTTCTTCCTTATTTTTTCCGGCAGGCGCAGGCATGCACAACACAACGCTTCGCGACGAAAGTGCATCAACAAAGAAATTTTTCCTGGTTGAGGATTTTCAACGCTTTGGCGAGCGCTACGGTATCGATTACCGCTTTCCGCATTTGTCTGGCGATGAGGGTCACACAAGCCCTGTACTGCACGGTGATGTTCAGGAGATGACGCTGTCATCCGGGATATCGCTCACCCACTCGGATGTTCGCGTCCTGCAACCCTACGAAACCACCTCCCGTCACAGCAGCCCGCTTTACATGCTGGTGGTGCTTGAGGGATGCGTGACGATTGCCCTCAACGGGGAAGCGTTTCAGGTCTATTCCGGTATGGCATTTACGGCCCGCTTAAGCGAGCAGCAGGCGATGTGCGCCCGTCACGATGCGGACAGCAGCTTAAAAACGCTCTCCTTTGGGGTATATCCGGATGACATGCACCGCGAGAGCCTGCTGGAGTCGTTGCTTCAGGAGTGGCAGCGTCTGGATACGCCCACTTTTGTCTGGCAGGTGCCTGGGTTCGTGCTGGCCGGGATTGCCCATTCTCAGCAGCCGGGGATCGGGGAGTTGTCGCGTAAATTGCTTCTGGAAGGGCTGATGTATCAGCTGCTTGGTCACGGTCTGAACCATCGCCAGCAGCAGCTAACCTGCCGCACCTTGCCGTCAGGGGGGGAGCGGGCGCGCCTGGAGAGTGTGCGCATCGTACTGGAACAATCACCGGAGCGGGAATACACCCTGGCGCAGCTGGCGGCCCAGGCGGCGATGAGCCCCAGCAGTTTACGCAGCAAGTTCCGTCAGGCGTATGGCTGCACGGTATTTGATTATCTGCGCGATTGCCGTCTTGAGCAGGCGCGGCGCTATCTTCTGGAAGGCCACAGCGTACAGCAGGCCGCCTGGATGTCGGGCTACCAACATGCCTCAAATTTCTCGACTGCTTTTCGCCGGCGTTATGGCCTCTCGCCTGGCGACGTCCGTCAATCCGGTTAAACCACTTTCCTCCATCACGCTAACGTTTTACGTGCGGTTTGGCATTGCGCATACTTAACCTGGCACGCCGCATAGCTATTTGCGATCTCAAAAGGGTAATAATTCTTATTAACAATTAGAAATGCCTTTGGAGATCTTCATGTTTGCTCAATCACGGCTGGCACTGCTGGTGGGATGCGTGACCGGCAGTATCGCTTTTCCTTTGCTGGCGCAGGATACGCCGAAACCTGAGACCGTGGTGGTGACGTCGCAAATACAGAGCGGCGCAACCAAGCTCGCCACGCCCGATATCGAAACCCCGCAGGCGGTCTCCATCGTAACGCGCGATCAGATTGAAGAGCAGGGTGCCACGAGCGTCCGTCAGGCGGTGAGCTATACCCCGGGCGTTTACAGCAATCAGATTGGGGCTTCCAACCGCTTTGATTACATCGTGCTGCGTGGTTTCTCCGATGGCAGCCTGGACAATATTTACCTCGACGGCCTGAAGATGATGGGCGACACCAACTCCCACAGTTCGCTGGTGGTCGATCCGTGGTTCCTGGAGAGCGTGGAAGTGGTACGCGGCCCGGCGTCTGTGCTGTACGGACGCTCATCACCGGGCGGCATTGTGGCGCTTACCTCGCGTAAGCCGTCGTTTGATCCGGGCGGAGAGATCAAACTGCTTGCCGGAAATAACGATCAGCGCGGTGCGATGTTTGACGTCACCGGCGCGCTGGATGATAACGATCGCGTGGCGGCTCGTCTGAGCGGCATGACCCGCTATGCCGATTCGCAGTTCGATCCGCTGAAAGAGGAGCGTTATGCGGTGATGCCCAGCCTGACCTGGCGGATCACCGACAATACGCGCCTGGATCTGATGGCCTATCTGCATCGCGACCCGGAAGGCGGCAGCCACTCGGGGCTGCCTTATGAAGGCACCGTCGTTCCTCACGCGGGCAAAAAGATTTCCAACACTTTCTACGAAGGTGAGGACGATTACGACAAATACGATCGTCGCGAAAACATGGTGGGCTACAACATTGAGCACATGTTTGACAGCGGCTGGTCAGTCCGCCAGAAGCTTCGCTATCTGCATACCAAAGTAAAACTGAACCAGGTGTATGCTTCGGGCTGGCTCAACGATACCGATCTGAATCGGGGCTATTCCGGTTCAGACGAGAAGATGAACGCGATCACGCTGGATAACCAGGTGGACGGCAGCTTTGATACCGGGATCGTTAACCATCGCGTGCTGATCGGCATGGATTACCAGGATCGCAGTAACAACACGACCGGTTATACCGGCGCGTTCCCGGCCATTAATGCCTTCCATCCGTCGTATGGCGCGAAGCCGGACTCCATCTCGATGTACAGCAAAGAGAAGCACAAGCTGCGTCAGACCGGCTACTACCTGCAGGATCAGATGTCGCTTGACCGCTGGCGCTTAACGCTGGGTGGACGTTACGATCAGGTGAGCGTCTCGAATATCGATAAACTCAACAACACCCGCAGCGATCTGGATAAGAACAACTTCAGCAGCCGCGCGGCGCTGCTGTATCTCTTTGATAATGGCGTTGCGCCTTACGTGAGTTACTCCACCGCCTTTACCCCGACCAGCTTTGCCGATGATAAAGGTCAGATTCTGGATCCAATGAAGGGCAAGCAGTGGGAAGCGGGCGTGAAGTACGAGCCAGAGGGGATGAACAGCCAGTTCAGCGCCTCGGTGTTCCGCATCAATCAGAAAAATATCGCCACAAAAGAAGAGCCAACGGATCCCTATCGTTCAATTGGTGAAATCGAGTCAGAAGGCGTAGAGCTGGAGGCGATAAGTCAGGTGACGGAAAGCCTGCGCATGCAGGCGGCGTATACCTACACCGATATTCGCTACAAGAAGAGCAGCCCGGAAGAAGAGGGTAAACGTGCCGTCTATGCGCCACGAAACATGGCGAGCGCGTGGGTCAGTTACGATGTCAAAACTGGTCCACTGGACGGCTTAACGGTCGGCTCAGGGGTGCGTTACGTCAACGGCGTGACCAGCGATCGTCAGAATACCCATACGCTGCCCTCGTATACGCTGGTGGATATGATGGTGGGTTACGACCTGTCTAAGGTGGGACTGAAGGGGCTGAGCGCGCAGCTGAACGTCAATAACCTGACGGATAAAAGCTACGTGGCGGCCTGTAACTCCTTGTCCTACTGCTACTTTGGCGCAGAGCGCAGCATCGTGGGCAGTCTCTCCTGGGCGTTCTGAGTCCGGGCAACGCGTGATGTTATTGCCGGGCGGCGTCGCCTGACCCGGCCTGTATGCAGCGAGGCGGGCTATTCCTCCATGGCGATAGCCACTGCCTCGCCCATTTTCTTCAGCGCCTCGCGGGTTTTCTCCGTTGGGGGCAGGGCGACGTTGATACGTAAGCAGTTTCGGTATTTACCCGAGGCAGAAAAAAGCGAACCTGCGGCGGCCTGAATTTTCAGTCTGGCGAGCTGCTTACTGACGCAGACCATATCCACCTGTTCCGGCAGTTCCACCCATAAAAGAAAACTCCCCTGCGGGCGCGTGACGCAAATCTCGCAGGGAAAATACTGGCGCACCCAGCAGGTATAGGTTTCCATATTTTGCTGGTAAATCTGGCGCATGCGGCGCACGTGACGATGATAGTGGCCGTCGCGAATAAACGCCGCCACCGCCATCTGCGTGGCGGGAACGTTAAAGCCCCCGGCGGCGTATTTCATGTGCATGACCCGGTCGTAATAACGTCCCGGTACAATCCAGCCGACGCGCAATCCTGGGGCAACCGTTTTGGTAAAGGAGCTGCAGAGCAATACGCGGCCATCGATATCCAGCGAATGAATGGTGCGCGGACGCGGATATTCTGCGGCCAGCTCGCCATAAATATCATCTTCCACAATCACAATATCGTGACGCTGGGCCAGCGTAAGAACCTGACGTTTACGGGCCTCCGGCATGATAAACCCGAGCGGATTGTTGCAGTTGGGCACCAGAATGACCGCTTTGATGGGCCATTGCTCCAGCGCCATCTCCAGCGCTTCGATGCTGATCCCGGTTTGCGGATCGGTGGGGATCTCAATAGCTTTGATATCAAACCCGCGCAGCATCTGCATGGTGCCGTGAAAAGAGGGGGATTCAACGGCGACAATGTCGCCTGGCTTGCAGACTGACAGCAGGGCCAGCGACAGTGCACCGTGGCAGCCATTGGTGATCACAATCTCATCCGCCGACACGGTTGAACCGCCGTCAAACATCAGGCGGGCGATCTGCTCCCGCAACTCTGCTCGCCCCTCCAGCACATCGTAGCTGAGCATTTCACCGGGATTGTGATGGGCGATACGGCTCATTTCACGCCAGAGGGGTTTCAGGCTGGGCTGATTAAGGTCTGGCGAGCCGCCGCCAAAAGAGATCATCTCTTTATCGGCACGGGCGTCGAGCAGCATCATGACTTCGTCCCACTGCGTGACCTCCACAGGCCGTTGAACGGGGCGGGTCATGGCCGGGACCGGCGGCAGGGCTTTACGGGGCGAGACAAAATAGCCGGAACGGGGCTGCGGTGTGATCAGCTGGAGGTTTTCCAGAATCTGATAGGCCTGCTGTATGGTGCTAATACTGACCCCGTGCTCCTGGCTCAGGGCGCGCACGGACGGCAGACGCTCGCCGCTGCGGTACAGTCCCTGATGAATACGCTCCGCCAGAAGATTAGCCAGATGTTGATAACGCGTCATGCTGTATCCTTAATTTTCACCATACAGATTATAAAACCAGTACAGATTGCCGCAGAAAACGGCATGCAGATCCTGTTGTAACGGATCTGTATGTTAAAAAAAAGTGTTTTTTGAATCTGTATTGTCGATGCCGTAATCCACGATGATATCTCCACTGACACCGCGAGGAGAGCATCATGGAATTCTACGAAAATCGGGCAAAAAGACCGTTTATCGCCTTTGTCTGGATCGGAAAAACAGTGAAACAGTGGTACCGCGTCAACCGTACCCGTCGAATTTTGCGCCAGATGAGCGACGAGCAGCTTAAGGATGTGGGGCTGTCGCGCTACGATGTGTGACGGGGGTCAACGCATCAGGTCGAGCGTCTGCTGTTTCGGCCTTTGCAGTAATTCCAGCGCTTCCTGCCAGGTGCGCACGTTGTTGTAGCCCATCACCAGCCCGTAGCGCTTGCCCGAGCCGCGATACCAGTCGGATAAGGCGTTAACCTGCAGCTGGTGAGCCTGCCAGCAGTGGGCGATCTCCCTGTCGCAGCTGCCTTTTGCCAGGAACGCCACGATGTGCATTCCGCCATCGTTTTGCTCGGTAAAAAACAGATCGCCATACACCTCACGCAGGGCGGCGATCATCCAGTCGCGACGCATCTGGTAGAGCGCCCGCATCTTCTTGAGATGGCGGAAAAAATGCCCCTCGCTGAGAAAAGCGGTAAGGATCTTTTGCGTAAGCACGGGCTGGCCGCTGGCAACGATATCCGCGCAGTCGGTAAAGGCATCTACCGTGCTGGCGGGCATCACCACGTAGCCCATTCGCAGCGACGGCATGATCGTTTTACTGAACGTGCCCATAAAGATCACCCGGTCATGACGGTCGAGGCTTTTCAGCGAGGGCAACACTTTGCGGGTGTAGTGAAATTCACCGTCGTAATCATCTTCAATGATCCACGCCGCGTTCTGGCTCGCCCAGTCGAGCAATTGCTGTTTTCGCGGCAGGGAGAGCGTGACCGCCAGCGGGCTTTGGTGTGATGGCGTGACGATGGCGAAGCGGGCGTCATGATGATGACGCAGCAGATAATCTGTATCCATGCCCATTCTGTCGACCGGTACGGTATGCAGACGTGGCACGATCCGTTTGAGTAACTGCTGGCCCATAAAATAGCCCGGATCTTCAAACACGACCTTGTCGTTTCGGCTGGCCAGCGTATCCAGGATCAACCGCAGGCTGCCGCTGTATCCGCTGGTGATCAGGACTTGCTCAGCGCGACAGGAGAGGCCCCGCGAAATATTCAGGTAGCTGGCAATGGCCTGACGCAGCGCAGGCCAGCCCATGACCGGCGGGTTAAGCATCTCTTCCTGACGCATCGAACGCGTCGCCTGGCCTGCCAGCAAAAGCCATTTTTTATAGGGAAAGCTGTCCAGCGCCGGAATGCCCGGGCGTAAAAATCCGGTCCGTTCGCGCTGAGCCATTAACGATTCCGGCAGTGAACCGGTAGCGTGATCCGTGGGGGCCTCCAGCCGGGCAGGGAGGGTTAAATCCGGATTGACCCGCGTGCCGCGCGCCCCCTGACTGACCAGATAGCCCTCGCCCGTGAGGATAGCGTAGGCCGTCTCGACGGTTTTCCGCGCCACTTTTAGCTCTTCTGCCAGCACGCGGATGGCGGGAACCTTGTCCCCGGGCTTGAGCACGCCCCGCGTAATGTTCTCGCGATAGCGGGTATAGATATCGTGATAGCCCGATTTCATGTCCTACCTCATTTCACGGTTTTTGTATCTTTTTACTATGTCATGAACGGCGTACATTTGCCCCATCGCATGAGACATGCCCGCACAAAAAGAGGAAAGACAATGAGCACTCGCGTTAATCACCATAAAGCTACACCTGCCCTGGCAAAAGCCCTTTCCGATCTGAGCATGGCGATCGGCAAAACCGCGCTTGATCCCACGTTAAAGCATTTGATCGATATCCGTGTCTCCCAGCTGAACGGCTGTACCTTCTGCCTGGATATGCACGCGAAAGAGGCCAAAATCGCCGGCGAGCGCGAACTGCGTCTTTACCATCTGACGGCCTGGCGTGAATCGCCGTTGTTTAGCGCCAAAGAAAAAGCGGCGCTGGCCTTCGCCGAAGCCCTGACGCACATCACGTCAGAAGGGATAAGCGACGAGCTGTATCGCAGCGTGGCCGAGCATTTCTCCGAGGTTGAACTCTCTGAACTGAATTTTGCCATTGTGGCGATCAATGCCTGGAACCGTCTGGGGATCACCTCGCGCATGGAGCCTGGCGCGATGGACGTGGCGTATGGCCTGAATAAAGCTAATCTGGCGTAAGGCCGCGTTCGCGGATCATCGCCACCAGCGCCCGCAAACCGGGTGGGACGTGGCGATGGCCGGGGTAGTACAGGCGCAGCCCGCCAAACGGCTGCGTCCAGTCGTTCAGCACGCTCACCAGTTCACCGCTCTCCAGCTCCTGCTGAATATAAAGTTCAGGCAGAAATCCCACGCCCAAACCGGCTTTGACCGCACGTATCGAGGCGAAGAGATCCGAGGTCGCAAAACGCGGCGGTACGGCTAACTCATATCGCTCGCCGCGACGCTCCAGCTCCCAGCGATAGATCCCCCCGTGTGACATGCGCATCCCGATCCCCTGATGATGCAGGAGATCCTCGGGCGTTTGCGGTGTGCCATAACGGGCAAACCAGGCAGGCGTGGCGGTGACGAGCTGGCGAATATCGGGGGTGAGCGCGACGGCGATCATATCCTGCGGCACGGACTCGGCCAGGCGGATCCCGGCATCGAAACCGCTGGCGACGATATCGATCATGCGTGCTTCGCTTACCGTCTCAACGCGCATTTTTGGATAACGCATCATGTAGTCGATCAGCAGCGCATCCAGGAAAAGCGCGCCGACATTGTTCGGTACGTTCAGCCGCAGGGTGCCGGCAGGTTCGTCGGTGTCGCTGTGCATCTCTTCCGTGGCCTGGCGGATCTCCTGCAAGGCGGGTGCGATACGGGCGACAAAGTGTTGTCCTGCATCGGTCAGCGCCACGCTACGGGTTGTGCGGTTGAACAGCCTGGTTTGCAGGCGCGCTTCCAGCCCGGCAATGGCATTGCTCACCGCGCTGGCGGACATCCCCATCTCCTGCGCCGCGCCGCGAAAGCTGCCGCGCCGCACCACGGCCAGTACCACTTCCAGCTCGGTTAAACCTGAACGATGCATAGATTATCCTGAAAATCGAAACAGCCTTTGCAGCATAGCGTGGATTATCGAAACGTTAAAGGCGTGCCAGACTGCCTCCATACAGCCTGAGGAGGCCCCCAATGCGTAACATCGATCAAATCTTTATTAACGGTGAATTTGTCACCCCGCACGGTACCGACCGTTTCGATTTGTATAACCCTGCCACCGCGCAAATTACCGGCCAGGTGCGGCTGGCGGATCAACAGGATGCTGAACGGGCGATCGCTGCGGCGAAAGCGGCTTTTCCGGCATGGTCGCAGACAAGCAAACAGGAACGTATTGCCGCACTAAAACGGATGCATGCCGCCGTGGCCGCACGGCATGACGAGCTGCTGGAAGCGGTGATCGAGGAGTATGGCGCTCCCGCGTCGCGTTCGGCGTGGATGGCACGCTATCCGGCAGACGTGATCGCCCATGTTATTGAGGCGCTGGAGGCATTTCCCTTCACTACACAAGTGGGTGCCGCCACCGTCGACATGATCCCGCTGGGCGTGGCGGGGCTTATCACGCCGTGGAACAGCGATGCGGGTTTTATCTGCGGCAAGCTGGCGGCGGCGCTGGCGGCAGGCTGTACGGCGGTGATCAAGCCCAGTGAGATGAGCGCGCTGCAAACCCTGATTGTTACCCGGGCGCTGAGTGAAGCCGGTCTGCCGCCGGGGGTCTTTAATATCGTCACGGGGCGCGGCGATACCGTGGGGGAAACTATTGCCCGCCATCCTGACGTGGCGAAGATCTCGTTTACCGGTTCGACCAATACCGGCAAAGCGATTCTGCGTAATGCCGCGGAGACCTTTAAGCGGGTGACGCTGGAGTTAGGCGGCAAATCCCCGACGCTGATTCTGGCGGATGCGGATCTATCGCAGGCGGTTCCGTTGGCCATCGCGGCGGGCTTCATGAACAGCGGGCAGGCCTGCGTTGCCGGTACGCGCATCCTGGTGCCGCACGCCCGAAAAGCAGAGTGCGAAGCGGCGCTGGCGCAGGCGGTGGCGGCGGTTAAATCGGGCGATCCGCGGGACAGCTCGACTGAAATTGGCCCGATGGTCAGCGAAAAACAGTGGCAGCGCGTGCAGCGTTATATTCGGCTGGGGATCGACGAAGGGGCGCGACTGCTGGTGGGGGGAGAAGGTCGGCCTGAAGGTACGCAGGATGGCTGGTTTGTTCGCCCAACCCTGTTTACCGATGTGAGTAACCAGATGACCGTCGCCCGCGAAGAGATCTTTGGCCCGGTGCTGTCGATCATGACCTGGCGTGACGAAGCAGAAGCGATCGCCATAGCGAATGATACCGAGTATGGCCTGAGCGCGCTGGTCCTGGGCCGTGATGCGGAGCACGCCAGGCGCGTGGCGCAGCACATTACCGCCGGTCGCGTGCTGGTAAACACCCTGACCCACGAGCCGAAAGCCCCGTTTGGCGGGTTTAAACATTCCGGCGTGGGCCGCGAGATGGGTGAGTGGGGGATTCGCGCATTTATGGAGCCGAAATCTATTCTGGGGTAACGGTGCGCGGCCGGTAAACACTTCGCTCCCGACCGAAGCATCGGGTTTCGTTTACCGGCACTCTCTCCCCATCATCACAAGGGAGACACACACATGATTGCCGTTCTTTTTGAAGCTCAGGCCGATCCCGCGCATCAGGCGCGGTATCTGCAACTTGCCGCCGAACTTAAGCCGCTGCTGGCGGATATCGACGGGTTTATCGATATCGAACGTTTTCAGAGCCTGACCACCGACGGCAAAATCCTGTCGCTCTCCTGGTGGCGGGATGAAGAGGCCATTCGCAACTGGAAGCAGAATGTTTTTCATCAGGCCGCGCAAGCCGAAGGGCGGGCGTCCGTTTTTGCGTTCTATCGCATCCGTGTCGCGCAGCTGGTGCGGGAATACGACTCCGAAAACGGAGGGCATGCCCGTGTATGACGTTCATGTGATTTTTGACGATATTCCGGGCGAACTGGCCCGTTTTGGGCAACTGCTGGGGCGCAACGGCGTTGGGCTGGAGGGCGGTGGCGTGTTTGGCGTGGAGGCGCATTTCCTGGTGGAGGAGGGGGAAAAGGCCCGCACTGTTTTAGAAGAGGCCGGCTTCAACGTGCAATCCGTACGCCCGCCGGTGATCAGAAAGCTCAGGCAGGCGCGTCCCGGCGAGCTGGGCGAGATTGCGGTAGCGCTGGCATCAAAGGGGATCGCGGTGCTGACGCAGTACAGCGATCATGCGAATCGCCTTATTCTGCTGACGGATAATGATAAGCTGGCGGCAGAGATTACTGCACGGTGGGCACCGCATGCCAAAGACGAGTCTGATCCCCGATAACCCCGTTGCGCTGGAACAGGCAGTGGCGGCGCTCGCCGCCGCGATGGCCGATCCGTCGCGGGTGAAGATGCTGTGCGCGCTGATGGACGGGCGCGCCTGGACCGCCACCGAGCTGAGCGCGGCGGCAGACGTCGCGCCCTCTACCGCCAGCGGACACCTCAACCGGCTGGTGGAGGGGAAGCTGATAACCTGTCTGTCGCAGGGGCGGCATCGTTACTACCGTCTGGCGGGGCACGAGGTGGCAGAGATGGTGGAGCAGATGATGGGGCTCTCCTGGAGCCGCATCTCACCGCCGGAAACGACGGCGCCGAAATCGATGCGCGAGGCGCGAACCTGTTACGACCATCTTGCGGGCACGGTTGCAGTGCAGATGTATGATTTTATGCACTCCGCGGGGTGGCTGGTGCCAGACGGCTCGGCGTTAACTTTGTATGGGCGAGAACAGTTTATGCAACGCGGTATTCCCATCAGCGCTAACCCGCGCCGAAAGGCGTGCTGTGCCTGTCTGGACTGGAGCGAGCGGCGTTTTCATCTAGGCGGCGAGGCGGGCGCGGCGTTACTGACGTATCTGGATTCAAAAGGATGGATTCAGCGGGTGACGGGGTTTCGTGAGGTGACAATAACCGCTGCGGGCAGAGCGGCGTTGCAGAAGTCTTTTAGCGGGTGAAGCGGGCGGGGGACTGTGCGGTCTGATGCCCTCACCCCGGCCCTCTCCCACGGGAGAGGGAGAAACAACGCCCCTGCCGGGGGGAGAACCGGTGCTGATATTCCCTCTCCCTTTGGGAGAGGGTTAGGGTGAGGGGGCAAATGTGCGCGCTGATGCCCTCACCCCGGCCCTCTGCCACGGGAGAGGGAGAAAACAAGACCCCTGCCTGGAGGAGAACCGGTGCCAATATCCCCTCTCCCTTCGGGAGAGGGTTAGGGTGAGGGGAAAGATGCGCGCTGATGCCCTCATCCCCGCCCTCTCCCACGGGAGAGGGAGAAAACAAGACCCAGAACCTATCCACCGCTTTTCGCAATTCCTGCTCTTTAGCCTCGCGTTTCTTGATACTTACCGTGATAACTATTACTGTGGCCGCGTGATACAAGAGGATTTCCCCGTGAGTGAAGAAGATCTGTTCAGCCGCAGGCCGATGGGCATGCGAATGGCGATGGTTGTGCGCCAGTGGCGTGCCATTATTGACGATGCCATTCTTGATACGGGGTTAACCCAGTCGAGCTGGACGGTCATGATGCAGCTTCAACAGCTGGGGGATAATGTCTCGGTGAGCGAACTGGCGGAAGTGCAGGGTATCGAACTGCCGCCGCTGATGCGCACACTCTCTCAGCTGGAAAAGCAGGGTTATCTTCTGCGTACCACATCGCCCTATGACAAGCGTATTCGTTTATTACGACTGACTCCTGAAGGCAACGCGGTGCTGAAGACGTTGACGCAAGTCATTGAGACGTTTCAGGCTCGCGTATCGCAAAATATCGCGCCAGAACATATCGACATTTTTAGCGCCACACTAAATCAAATCGCCTGCAATTTGCGGTCAATCCGCGAAGAAGATAATAAGACACAAAAATAATGACTCCTGAACAAAAGTTTGCCCGTTGGGTAAGGGTGAGTATTGCCTCTTTCCTGCTGATGTTTGTCTACTTTATCGTGGCGGATATCTGGATCCCGCTGACGCCGGACGCCACCGTTATGCGCGTGGTAACGCCTGTGTCGGCACGCGTGTCGGGCTATGTCGCCGCCGTACACATTCACAACAACAGTCAGGTCAAAAAAGGGGACGTGCTGTTTGAACTGGATCCCACGCCTTTTCGCAATAAGGTCGAGGCCGCTGAAATCGCCCTGGAGCAGGCGCGCCTGGCTAACCAACAGCTTGATGCGCAAATCACCGGCGCGCAGGCCAGCCTGAAAACAGCGCAGCTGAATGCCCGCAACGACAAAGTGACCTTCGATCGTTATCAGAAGTTGAGCACTCTGCAAAATGTCTCCCGGTCCGATCTGGATAAGGTCCGTACCGCCTGGCAGAGCAGTGAACAGTCCGTCGCGAATCTGCAGGCGACGCTGCAAAATTTACGCATCGAGCGCGGCGAGCGGGACGAAAAGCGTAACGTCACGCTGCAAAAATACCGTAACGCGCTGGAAGAGGCGGAACTGAACCTGAGCTGGACCCGGGTTTACGCTCAGGCCGATGGCACTATCAGCAACCTGCAGCTCAGCCCAGGCTTTTACGCCACTTCGGGCACAGCCGCACTGGCGCTGGTCAACAACCAGACCGATATCGTGGCGGATTTTCGTGAAAAGAGCCTGCGGCACACGCACCAGGGAACCGATGCCGCGGTGGTATTCGATGCCTTTCCGGGAAGAGTGTTCCATGCCCACGTAACCAGCAGCGATGCGGGGATTCTGGCGGGACAAGAGGCGGTGAACGGGCAACTCTCTCAACCGGAGACCTCTAACCGCTGGGTACGTGATGCCCAGCGTATGCGCATTCACGTTTCGCTGGAAGAGTCACTCCCTAAGCATTTGCCGACCGGCGCGCGGGCCACCGTACAGCTTTATAATAGCGAAGGGCCGTTCGCGCAGTTCTTCTCCGGTCTGCAGATCCATCTCGTCAGCCTGCTGCACTATGTCTATTAATACCCTGGCGCGGGTCTTTACCCCGCACGGCAATATCGTCTATACGGCGAATGATTTTCGCCAGACGCTGCGCATTGTTTTTGCCGGCATGATTGCCCTGAGCATATCGAGTTTTTACAACACCACGTACGGCGTCTTTTACGTGGTCTACCCGATTATGCTGATGTCACTGGTGCCGGTGTTTAACCGCCATGTGGCGAAACAGTTTGTCTTTAGCGCTTCGCTGAACTGTATCGAAATGGTGTTCATCATCGGCTATCTGTCGCAATGGCCGGTGATTATGACGCTGGTGGTGTTTGCCCTTTATGTGATGCGCTTTCGCTTTATGAGCCAGGGACCGCTCTTCCTGTTTGGTTCGATGGGCGTGGTGTGCCAGAGCGTGATGCTCAATTTTATGAGTTATCCCACCACCAACTGGCACACGCTGTTGTTTTCCAATATCGAAGCCAGCGTGATGGCGGTGTGCCTGAGCGCGTTGATGAACTATCTGTTGCCCGACGTAGAGCCGCGCAAGCCGCCGCCGCTGATTGAGAAAGATGCCGCGCGTGTCCGCCACGAATCGCTGCTATCTGGCACGGTCGCGACGCTGATTTTTGTCGTTTTTCAGATAAGCGATCTGAGCGACTCCCTGTCGGCGCTGATGGCCGGCGTGCTGATCTTATTTCCTATGCATTATCGCGGTGCGGTGATGAGCTCAATCTGGCGTGTGGTCGGCGTAGTGCTGGGCTGTCTGTATATTCTGGTCATGCAGCTGCTGCTTTACGATCACAGCAGCCATATGGTGCTGATGATGCCGCTCATTGGTCTGGGGCTGGCGTTTGGCGCGCGCCTGCACGTCATGGAAAAGGTGGGCGCAGGAGTCGGCTTTGCCAGTATTACCACCATCGGCATTATGTTTGGTCAGAATCTGCATCCGGACGGCGACCTGGTGTTCAGCGATCTCTATCGCATCGTCTCCGTCACCGTTGCGCTGGTGGCCACGCTGACCCTCGTATTTCTGGTGCATCTGATCCTCAACTGTTTTGAGCCGACGCGTTACGTCATTGCGCCGCCACAAAACAGTTAAAAAGTTATCACGCTGGGGAGCTGGGAGAGTAAAAACAGGATCAAGCCAATGGTTCCGCCCACCAGCGTACCGTTGACGCGGATAAACTGCAGGTCTTTACCAATATTCAGCTCAATCTGCCGCGACATATCTTTTGCATCCCAACCTTTAACGGTGTCGCTGATATGGCGCGTCAGGAAGGTGGCAAAATCCGGTGCCATACGATGCGCGGCCTGTTCAAGGTGCTCGTTCAGCGACGCCCGCAGGCTGGCATCGGCCACCAGCGTTTCGCCAAACCACAGCCCGGCCTGCGTCATGCGTTGCTTAACGCGTGAATCGTCGCTTTGCATGTCGTTCTTCAGCCACTGGCGAAGATCGCCCCACATCTCGCTCAGGTAGCGGTTAAAGGCGTCATCGTTTTTGAGATAGTGTTTGATATTTTCTGCTTTTTCCGCCATCTCCGGATCATTTTTCAGGTTGTCGATAAGCTTCAGCGTGGCGCGGTCAAAGGCCTGACGGATCTGATGCGTGCGGTCATGGCTGATGTCATCCAGCAGGGTGTTCACCGCTTTCGACACCATCTCCGCGCTTTGATCTCCCAGCCACTCGGTGGGCAGCACCATCGCCTTACGTGGGTGTTCGGTTTCCAGCCAGTGGACGATTTGCGCGGCAATAAAATCGCGCGTGCTTTCCCGCTGAATCAGGGCGATCAGACGATGAATGATCGCATCCAGCAATACCTGATGTCGGTTGTTTTTGGTCATGCTTTCCAGCATCACGGCGCTGGTTTCGGTGAAGTCGACCTTATCGATTGCCTTATGCACCGCGCGTTTTAACAAGCGCTGAATGCGCCCGTCGTCGGTGAGCTCCAGAAAACCGCTCATCACCTGGATCAGATGCTGACCGACGCGCTTAGCGTTTTCAGGCTCGCTGAACCAGACGCCAATCATTTGCGCAGGCTCGTAGCGGCGGATAAGCGCCACCAGCGACTGGGTATCGAGAAACTTTTCCTGCACAAATTGCCCGAGATTGTCGCCTATCCGGTCTTTGTTACGCGGGATAATGGCCGTATGGCGGGAGATAAAGGGAATCGGCACCCGGCGAAACAGCGCGACCACCGCGAACCAGTCCGCCAGCGCACCGACCATCGCCGCCTCGGCAATCGCCTTTACCCCGCGCACCCAGAACGTCTGTGGCAGAAAGAGGGTCACAATAAATGTCGCAACGGCCACCAGCAGGAGCGACAGCGCCAACAGCTTGGCGCGTTTGAGTTCAGCTAATTTTTCCATGGGTTAAGGATAGAGGGAAGCGGGGGGAAAGTGCAAAGTGCGCCATAAAATCCAGCCGCCAAATACCATTAATACCACGCCAGCCGTCCGCTCTATTAACCAGAGGGATCGCCGTAATGTTTGCTGCACCCCCGGCAAACCGATCAGGGACACCACGGTAAAATCCCATGCCAGCACCGCCAATACCATCCAGATGCCGCTGACCGACTGCTGAAGCAGCGTGACATCCGGCCCCAGCAACGATGTCATCAGCGCCAGATAGAACAGCGCATTTTTAGGATTCAGGAGTGCCGAGCCTAGCCCAATGAGTATCTGCATCGATAAAGAGGGGCAGTGCGAGTGGGCATCGCGGAGCGACAGGATCTGCGGGCGGCTGCGTATCAGATGCAATCCAATCCACAGCAGATACAAGGCGCCCAGCAGCTCAATGAGTGTGAAAATCCAGGTAACGTGGCGCAGCATGCTCCAGCCGATAATCACCAGCACTATATAAAACCCATTTCCCATCGCAATGCCCAGGCACAGGCCTGCACTGCCGCGAAGCCGATAGCGTGCGGCGTATCCGACCAATAAAAAGAAATCCGGTCCGGGGCTTAAAAGGGCGACAAAGTGTGCCAGCGCCAGCGCGAGAAAAGCAGAAGGAAAAAGGTGTGATAAAAGTTCCATAACGACCTCAACAGGAAAACCGAGGTCACTTTAGGACGTTGCGGACACTATTTATTGTCTGAAATTGATCGGCCCGTAGCGTACTGGCGAGGGGTTGCGGCCGTGTAGCTGACAAACGTTTTATGAAAATGACTCTGGTCGGCAAACCCACTTTGATAGCTCACGTCGGCAATTGTGTCTCCTGCGCGCAAGCGGGCTTTGGCATATTCCACGCGTGCGATATTGAGAAAGCTGCCCGGCGTCAGGCCTGTATCCTGTTTAAAGGTACGTATCAGCGTCTCTTTACGCAGCGAGAACCGCTGAGCAAGTTCATCCAGTCCGGGCGGATGGATGAGTTCGCGGAGGAAGACCTGCTGTAACTGCTGGCTGGTAGGACGCAGCGTGTCACCTTCATCCCCGCCCTGTGGAAGGGCCGTGAGCAAAGCGCGCAGGGATGATTCAGACAGGTTTTCAACAACATGCAGATAAAGACTAAACAGAGATGCACTGCGGATAACCTGCATCGCCAGCGGTACAGGGGTGTCGAGATACAGCAAATGATAGCTGCGAGGCTGCCCTGCCAGCGGATTGCAACTGTGCGGTACATGGGCTGGGATCACGATGATATCGCCCGGTTTCAGGATGAATTCCTGACCGTTGCATAGACAGCACGTCTGCCCCTCGACTATCGCGCCTATCGACAGCTGAGTGTGGCTGTGGCGTTTATAAGCCTGTGTGCTTTGCCAGGTGCTTCGCAGCTCAAGGCCCGGGGCACGATGAAAACTCTGGCGAATGTGGCGCGTTTCGGTCATAGGTCGTCCTGTCAGTTGCGTTTTTTATACCATGTCAGCATTTCAGAGGGCAGCGTCACATTCGGAAATGTCCTTATATACCCAACTTTACGCCCGCATCCAGTCACATTGACTACCCTTATTACCCTAAGCGGCAAAAACAGGAGATTCAATATGGCTTATCAGACAGTAAATCCTGCCACCAATCAGCTCATCAAAGAATATCCCTCCCACACCGACGCAGACGTCGAAGCGGCGCTTAAAAAAGCGGATGCCCTTTACCATTCAGAATGGGCAAAAGGGGACATCGAACAGCGCCTGCCTGTACTGCATAAACTGGCGGACCTGATCGACGCGCGTGTGGACGATCTGGCCAAAATCGCCAGTGTGGAAATGGGGAAACTCATTGAGCAAAGCCGTAGCGAAGTGAAGCTGTGTGCACAAATTGCCCGCTATTACGCGGATAACGCGAAGCAGTTCCTCGCGCCGGTGAAATACAAATCTGAAATGGGCGACGCGTGGGTGGAACATCATCCCATCGGTGTCCTGATGGCCGTGGAGCCATGGAACTTCCCGTATTATCAGCTGATGCGCGTGCTGGCGCCAAACCTGGCCGCCGGTAACCCGGTGCTGGCGAAACACGCCAGTATCGTGCCGCAATGTGCGGAAGCCTTTGCGCATCTGGTTCGCGAAGCGGGCGCGCCGGAAGGAGCCTGGACCAACCTGTTTATCTCGCAGGATCAGGTGGCGGCAATTATCGCCGATCCACGCGTTCAGGGTGCCGCTCTTACCGGATCGGAGAAAGCCGGTAGCGTAGTGGCCGCTCAGGCAGCCAAACACATCAAAAAATCGACGCTGGAGTTAGGCGGGAACGATGTGTTCGTCGTGCTGGACGATGCGGATCTGGAGAAGGCGGTCAAAACGGGTGTCAATGCCCGACTCGCCAATGCCGGGCAGGTCTGTACCGCTGCCAAGCGCTTTATTCTGCACGAAAAAATTGCTGACCAGTTCCTGGCCAAATTCACGGAAGCCTTCCGCGCGATAAAAGTGGGCGATCCGCTCGATAAGAGCACGACGCTTGGACCTTTATCATCAAAAGATGCGCTCGAGACGTTAACCAAACAGGTGGACGACGCGGTGAAAAATGGCGCGAAACTGCATCTTGGCGGCAAGCCCGTGCAGCGAGAGGGGAGCTTCTTTGAGCCGACGATCCTGACCCATATTTCACGGGATAACCCGGCGTATTTCGAAGAGTTCTTCGGACCGGTGGCGCAGGTTTACGTGGTGAAAAACGACGACGAGGCGATAAGCCTGGCCAACGATTCTCACTACGGACTGGGTGGCGCGGTGTTCAGTAAAGACATCGAACGTGCGAAGAAAATGGCGTCACGTATCGAAACCGGGATGGTCTACATCAACTGGCTGACCGATACCGCAGCAGAGCTGCCGTTCGGGGGCGTGAAGCGTTCGGGCTACGGGCGTGAGCTGTCGGATCTGGGGATCAAAGAGTTTGTGAACCAGAAGCTGGTGGTGGTGCGTCAGTAAACAGCATAAAAAAACCTGCCGAAAGGCAGGTTTTTTAAACCGGGCTGTTATTTAACTTCGATCTTATCCCACCCGCTTTTGAACATGCAGCTGTCGACAAGCGGCTCTCTGCGATATTCGTTGGCGTCTTCAACGGAATAGCTCGTGGAAATATCCTTTTTCTTTTTCGATTTGTCCTTTTTTTCCGAGCTAGAACTCGTCACGACATTATCGGGCGGAAGATCAATCAGCGCCTGCGCTTCGCATTCCGTGAGCTTTTTATTCATCTCTGAATCACTCACCCCTGGCTTAACCCATTTATACTGGACGCAACCTGAAAGAAGTAAGGTGACGCTCAGAATACAAAGCGCAGTCATGCGGCGTTTCATTAGAAGGTGACCCCACCGCCAACGTATGCGCCGTCAATCAGGGTGTGGCCTGGACGACCGTCTTTGCCGTCAACGCTTACGTGGCGATAACCCACTTTCAGCGTAACAGGTTTAACAGGGGTCCAGCTTACGCCGCCGTTGGCTTCAACGTAGTTTTTAACGCTGTTGTTCAGGCCTTCTGGTGCGACATAGCCTTCACCAAAGACATGGATGCTGTCGGTCAGGGCAACATTCACACCGCCGCCGATTGGGAATGCTACGCCGTTATCGCCTTTCTTCGGGCCAATGTAGATGGCTTTGGCTCCTGCATTCAGCATCACCGGGCCGAGTTCCAGGTTGTAGCCTGCGCCCACGCCGCCGGTCTGCGTACCGTCATCGGTATTCTTCAGCCAGTTGCTTTCTGCATACAGGCCAGATGAGGATTTACCCATTTCCAGATTGAGGTTGGTAAAGTTTTTACCCTGTTCGATGCTACCGCCCATGGCCAGTGCGGAACCTGATACAGCAGTCAGAGCAGCAAGGAGAAGAATATTCAGCTTTTTCATGTTTTATGCCTCGTCGTTAAATTAATCTGAGGGCACCTTAACAGGCGAGGTTTATGACTGCAAATGTGATGGATGTCGCGGTTTAATGCTGATTTTGTTATCGAAGTTATTCTTTAATGTTGCGTGTGTGAAGGTTTACTTTGGGGTCAATGGTTAATGTTTTTGCGTTTAATCTGCGTTTAATTTTTTGGCTAAACATAAAATGAACAGAGCGGATAAAATCGTTCGACGTGAATTAATTAAGCTTCTTATTATTTCCAATTATATTTCAGTTGAAACAGATAAATACGTAAATTTACATAATTAATCTGTCATGAGCATGATTTGAGCTGCAGGCGGATTTTAAAAAGGTTTGACGTCCTCAGAATAGTGCTGAGTTGAAGCGATCATTGATTCGGGGTAACGCCAGAAAAGGCAGGCAGACCCCAGCAAGAGAACTGGGGCCAGGTGCTTAGGGCATTTAAACGTTTTTTTCGCTCTTATCGTAGGTCTCTTTAAGATGATCGTGCAGTTTGCCGCTACCGTGCATTGTCACCAGAAGGTTGTGGCGTGCACGCGTAAAGCCGACATACAGACGCTTAATATCATCGCTTAAATCCTCTTCTTCCCGTCCTTTTGCCGCATCCATAATCGCAACGGAGTGGAACTCGAGACCCTTACTGCTTGGCAGAGGCATAACGCAAAGTAAATCATTCTGCGGTGACCAGTGTTTCTTATCATTTCCGGTAACAATCATCTGGAAGGGGATTTTGCGGGCCGTCAATCTGGGAACCAGGGCGTCAGAGATACTATAGGTTGAAGGACAGAGTACCGCGATTTCTGACCAGGCCACCCCTTGTTGGCGTTGGTCAGTAATCCAGTTGAGTACGTGGGTAATCTCATCATCCTGATTATCAAAGCAAGCCAGGGCGGGATAATGCCCGGTCAGGCCGCCCGCAGAAGGTTGCTGGTATTGAAGCGCTGCCTCAATATGATTATTGAGATAGTTGAATGCCATGCTGCTGGCGAAATGCAATATTTGACGGGTATTACGATAGTTGATATTCAGAATGGTTGTGCGCCCTTGCGCCTTAATGTCGACGCTTGAGAGTGTAAAGTCGAGGGCTTTCTTTTTCTGGTAAATAGATTGTGCATCGTCGTAAAGGAAAAGCAGCGCGTTGTCTTTATTATCGGGCATGCGGGCAAGAATTTTTAGCCATTCGGGCTTGAAGTCATGCCCTTCATCGATTAAAACGGCACTGTATTGCTCTGGTTTAATCGCGCCTTCCTCAAATGCCTTTGTCAGGGCATTTTCCATTCGTTCTACAAAGTTTTTACCTTTAGGCGGAAGTCGGCCATGCGTATGTAATTGCTGATAACACCAGGCATGAAAATGCGTCACTTCAACCGGGATCCGAAGTGGATGGAGGTCGATCTGCGCTTTTAGTTTTCTGGCGAGCGTAATGTTGTAGCAAACCACCAGGACAGGCTTGGTATTTTCTATATTATTAGCCAAATCAACGCAGCGGTGAAGGAGAATAAGCGTTTTGCCCGAGCCCGCTACTCCATGCACGACGCGGTGTCCTGGCCCCATACTTCTGGCGAGCTGTTCCTGATTCGTGTCCATGATGCAAACGATATCAGGGGCATGTAAGGTAAAGCTATGCAGTTCAACGTGAGTCACTGACGGGTTGATGCGAGTGTCGGGATAAAGATGCCATCTGATCCGATCGAGCTGTTGCGGCGTGGTGTGATGCGGGAAGTTATGTTTAAGAAGAGAGATCAACCTTGCTGAGATTTGTTCTCTTGTCATAAACTCATTAAGCTCGTCTTTACAGATAATCAGATCGGCGGGCAAAATTTCTTGTAGTTCGAGAGCATTAAAATGCTTTTCAAGCTGCGGACGGGTAATATTGCTCAAATAAACGCCGTAGCCATAGGGCATAATAAAACTGCCCTGATAATCCCCGTCTTGCTGGCGAAGCTGGGGGTCATTTTTCAGGCTATCAATCGTCTTGAATGTATATTGGCGAACCTGCTCAAGTGGATTTTTAAGAGGTTCAATACCGTTTTTGGTTTCGTAATGAATGTGGGTTTTATTGGCGGATTTGATTTTTGTGACAAACCAGTCTTTTACTTCTATAAATAACAGGCCCTTATCCGGGGTGAGTATGACAAAGTCCGGATGATGTTGTTTATCGCCTATTGGAATATCATACCAGCAGGTACACTTATCGCTCAGTCCACCTTCAAGTATCCTGGCAAGTCTTTTTTCGCCTGCCGTAATTTTCTCACTACAACTACTGATTGTCGGAATAATGATTGCCATGTCACGTCTACTCATTCATGGGATTTATATTTCTGGTATAATTAACATTTGCGAGAATGTTCATTGACTGTTGTTTCATTATTTAAGACATTAACAGACAATATTGGAAACGAAAAGAATATAACAAAGTAAATATCAATGGCGTTTATACTCCCTTTCAGGCAGAAAGGGAGTGGAAATATTATTTCTTTAACTGCGAGAATGCCGCCCGAATCTCCTCTTCCGGCAACTGAATGCCGATAAACACCATCACGCTGTGCGGCGGTTCGTCGGCCCACGGGCGGTCCCAGTCGGCGCTGTACAGGCGCTGCACGCCCTGGAACAGCAGGCGATTTGGTTCACCGTCAATCCACAGCATTCCTTTGTAGCGCAGCAGCTTGTCGGCAAACGACAGCAGCAGGTTCTCCATCACGCGGGAGACTTCGCTGATATCCACCGGGAAATCCAGTTCCACCACGATTGATGAGACGTCGTTTTGCTTATCAGCCATAAAGTGAAAGCGCGGTTTTGACGTGACGTTCTCTTCGAGCATAAAGCCGTTGGTGTTAAACAGCTGCGCCAGATCGATATCGCCGTGCGTCACCGTGTAAATCGGGGCGCGTGAGTTAATGCGTGTCAGCCGCTCGCGCAGTTCTTCGCTGTCGCCCGCCACGTCGGTTTTGGTCAGCAAAATACGATCGGCATAGCCAATTTGCGACTGGGCAATAGTGAACTGATTCATTTGTTCGTTGGCGTGTACCGCGTCAACCAGGGCGATGACGCCATCCAGCAGGTAGCGCTGACAGAGGATCTCGTGGGAGAAAAAGGTCTGAATAATCGGACCGGGATCGGCCATGCCGGTGCATTCGATCACCAGACGATCGAACCCGATGTCACCGCGATCGCGGCTGTCGAGCAGATCGAGCAGGGCATCTTCCAGTTCGCTGGATCGGGTGCAGCAGATGCAGCCGTTGGTCAGGGTTTTGATCTGCGTAGCGCGATCGCCTATCAGCTGATCGTCTACTGAAACTTCACCAAATTCGTTTTCAATGACGGCGATTTTAAAACCGTGCTGCTCGTTCAGAATGTGGCGCAGCAGGGTGGTTTTGCCCGCGCCCAAAAAGCCGGTGAGGAGGGTTACTGCAATCGGTGTCATGGTCTCTCCTTTAGCAGCAGCGTATGCCGCCTTCGCCACTTCCGCCATAGCGTGCTTCCTGACGCTCACGGAAGAATTCGTTATAGGTCATATACGGCTTATCGGGATGGTTGGTTTTCATATGCTCAACATAGTTGTCATAGTCCGGGATACCAATCAGCATTTTGGCCGCCTGACCAAGGTATTTTTTTGCTTCGCCTAAGTTACCAAACATTGTGCCTTCCAGATAGAAAAAGCCCGGCAGCGGCGGCCGGGCGTGGTTTCCCTCACCCTAACCCTCTCCTGAAAGAAGAGGGGAGGAGGGTGGATTAGTGGTGTGAAGAGGTCTTCACGCCGCCTTCCGGGACCGGGACATACGGGGTCTCTTTATCCGTACGACCGTCGGCGTTACGCACGTTCAGCCAGGTTTTGATGCCAAAGAAGATGATGCTGTAGACGACGACCAGGAACAGAATGCTCAGACCCGCGTTGGTGTAGTTATTCACCACGATATGGTTCATGTTGGCAATCTGTTGCGCGGTCAGGTCGCCGCCGCCTGCTGCAATCTTCTCTTTGTACTGGTTCGCCATGTACAGGAAGCCTTCCAGCTGCGGATTGGCGCTGAACAGTTTCAGACCCAGCGCCCAGGTGGTGCACAGCAGCAGCCACAGCGCAGGGACCACGGTCACCCAGATGTATTTGGTGCGTTTCATCTTCACAAGGACAACGGTGCCGAGTACCAGGGCCACAGCGGCCAGCATCTGGTTAGAGATACCGAACAGCGGCCACAGGCTCTTCACGCCGCCCAACGGATCGACGACGCCCTGATACAGCAGATAGCCCCACAGACCGACGCAGCCCGCCGTTCCCAGTACGCCTGCCGCCAGTGAATCCGTTTTCTTGAGGAACGGCACGAAGTTACCGAGCAGATCCTGCAGCATAAAGCGGCCCGCACGGGTGCCTGCATCCAGCGCGGTCAGGATGAACAGAGCTTCGAACAGAATACCGAAGTGGTACCAGAAGCCCATGTCCGCCCACGGCAGCACTTTATGGAAGACGTGAGCGATACCCACGGCAAGCGTTGGTGCGCCGCCGGCACGGTTCAGAATTGACGGTTCACCGATGTCTTTCGCGGTCTGCATGATCTGCTCAGGCGAAATCACAAAGCCCCAGGAGCTGACGGTAGCGGCCGCATGAGCGCTGGCATCTTTCAGCTGCGCCATGATCAGCGCGGCGTTATCGCCCCCCATTTCGTGCAGGTTTGGCATGGTGATGCCCAGCCCCGCAGGCGGGGTGTTCATCGCAAAGTACAGACCCGGCTCAATGATCGATGCCGCAACCAGCGCCATGATGGCCACGAAGGATTCCATCAGCATCGCGCCATAACCGATAAAGCGGGCGTCGGTTTCGTTCGCCATCAGCTTCGGCGTGGTGCCGGAGGCGATCAACGCATGGAAGCCAGATACCGCGCCACAGGCAATGGTGATGAACAGGAACGGGAAGAGCGCCCCTTTCCACAGTGGACCGGTGCCGTCAATGTACTGCGTGACCGCAGGCATTTTCAGTTCCGGGTTGATGATCACAATGCCAATCGCCAGACCGACGATCACGCCGATTTTCAGGAAGGTGGCCAGGTAATCACGCGGAGCCAGAATCAGCCAGACCGGCAGCAGCGCTGAGATAAAAGCGTAGCCAATCAGGGCAAAGGTGATGGTGGTGTCTTTAAAGGTGAGCGCCGGGCCCCAGTACGGGTCGTGCGCAATGACGCCGCCAAAGTAAATGGCTGCCACCAGTAAAACAATACCAATGACCGACACTTCGCCGACGCGACCTGGGCGCAGGAAGCGCATGTATATGCCCATAAAGAGCGCAATCGGCACGGTGGAGCAGACGGTGAAGACCCCCCACGGACTTTCTGCCAGCGCTTTCACCACGATCAGCGCCAGCACCGCCAGGATGATAATCATGATCAGGAAGCAGCCAAACAGGGCAATGGTGCCCGGCACGCGGCCCATCTCTTCTTTAACCATCTCACCCAGAGAGGCGCCGTTACGGCGAGTAGAGATAAACAGCACCATGAAGTCCTGAACGGCACCCGCCAGCACCACGCCGGCCAGCAGCCAAAGCGTGCCCGGCAGGTAGCCCATCTGCGCGGCAAGCACCGGCCCAACCAGCGGACCTGCACCGGCTATTGCGGCAAAGTGGTGACCAAACAGGACATAGCGGTTGGTCGGAACGTAGTTCAGGCCATCGTTGTTAATGACCGCGGGGGTGGCGCGCGTCGGGTCGAGTTTCATGACCTTCTGCGCGATATACAAGCTGTAGTAGCGATAAGCCACAAGATAAACGGAGACTGACGCGACCACGATCCACAGGGCGCTAACGTGCTCGCCCCGGCGTAATGCGACAACCGCCAGACAGAAAGCCCCGAGGATCCCGAGTAAGGCCCAGGGCACGTGCTTAAGTAGTTTTTTCGTATCCATAGTAAGACCTGGTTTTTTATGTGAAGAAAAAAGGGTCATCGTGCGTTGTGAGGAAGTGATGATTAGTGCTGGGGCGATCTTGCCAGATCCGCGCCCGTGTAAAGGACGGTAAATGAGTGAGTGGTTGAAACGTGCAGGTGAGCGGTCAAAGGGTGGGGTGAGCGGTTTGGGCTCACCCTCAGTCGGCGTGTTTATGTGATTGAGATCACGAAGTTTATTTTCAGGCGTCGACGGGCACCGCAGCGAGATAACCCTCGAGCGTATCGATCAGTTTTTCACGCAGCCATTGCGGCGACAAAATCTGGATATTCGGTAACCAGTAACAGAGCAGCGGCAGGATTTGATTTTCATGAGAGGCCTGGCAACGGAGGGTGATCCCCTCCGGTGTTTCAGCAAGCAGTTCCTGGTCGGGCAATAAATTGCGGCGTTTAAAATAGTGTGAAATATCACGATGCAGGAAAACGGTGACTTCAAAGGTTTCGTCACTGACCCAGGGGTCGAGATTTTTCTCAAGCAGGGCGAGCGTATCCGCATCCGGGATGAAAGTTTTATTCTGTATATCGAACCAGTGAATCTGACTTAGGGAAAAGGATTTTAACCTGCCATTTTCGGTGGCTTGTAAATACCATATATTTTTTTTGTTAATAAGTTTATAGGGATTAATCAGTCTGGTTTTATTCTTATAAACAATCTGGCAGACGAAGTGCTGTTTAATCGACTTCTCAATGGCGGATAAATGCTGGCGGATATCTTTTTTGACCGAATGTTCAGCATCCGTGTTCAGGATAAGAATATGGTTCTCTTCAACGCGGGCGTCCAGATGCTGCCAAAACTCCTTTCCTCTTTCCGGGATGTAGGCGTCGGCATTGAGAAAATTCGCCAGCGTATGGTGGATGCCGTGCTCATGGGAACCAGACGACAGATGAATCAGGCGATACTGTCCGTTGCCGCTGTGTTCAACAATCGGCGCCAGGGCGTTCAGATCGCGGTAGACCGTGCGTTCTGTAATATTAAATTTATGCATCAGGTCGCTGCGATTAACGACGCCGTTTAAATGTAGTTCCAGAATAATATCGACGAGGCGTTCAGCCGAACGGCTCCGAACCGGCGTTGCCATAATGGATTCCCGTTTATTTGCTGCGTGACTCTGAATAATGCAGAGCATCGCTGACAGAATGTGTCAGTGATACAGAGCCAAAATTTATCTTATGGATATATAACGACCCCACTTAGGATAAACATTAATTTTTTTTGCACGTGGGGGTGCCGTTCTGGTCGAGGCAGGGATTAATAATAATCAGGGGATTATTTCTCCCCGTATCGGGGGTGGAGGTCAACGTTTAAAATTGATTGCTTATCGTTCTTCTTCTCACTGCAAAAAGAGTGGGAATAAACACGACTTTTAGTACGATTTTCGTAAAGTTTTCCTTTCCCAGGCCGAAAATTCTGTTATCTGTCTGATGGAAAGAGAAATCATGTTAAATCGTATCAAGATTGTCACCAGTTTGTTACTGGTTCTGGCTATTTTCGGCCTGTTACAACTGACGTCCGGTGGTCTTTTCTTTAATGCCCTCAAGCATGACAAAGAGAATTTCACCGTCCTGCAAACCATTCGCCAGCAGCAGTCCACGCTTAACGGCAGCTGGGTCGCGTTGCTGCAAACCCGTAATACCCTGAACCGTGCGGGTATTCGTTACATGATGGATCAGAGCAATATTGGCAGCGGCGCGACCGTGGCCGAGCTGATGCAGATTGCGTCTGCTTCCCTGAAGCAGGCGGAGAAAAACTGGGCCGATTATGAAGCGTTGCCGCGTGATCCGCGCCAGAGCGACGCCGCTGCCCTGGAAATTAAACGTAACTACGATATCTATCACGGTGCGCTGGCAGAACTTATCCAGTTATTGGGTGCCGGTAAAATCAATGAATTCTTCGATCAGCCGACCCAGAGCTTCCAGGACGGTTTCGAGAAACAGTACGTGAACTATCTGCAGCAAAACGACCATCTCTATCAGGTGGCCGTGGATGACAGCAATAGCTCTTACAGCCAGGCCATCTGGGTTCTGTTGAGCGTGCTGATCCTGGTGCTGGTGGTTATCGTTGGCGTGTGGCTGGGTATCAAACAAACCCTGATCTCTCCGCTGAACCGTCTGATCGACAGCATTCGTCATATTGCCAGCGGCGATCTGGTGAAACGCATTGATGTGGAAGGCACCAACGAAATGGGCGAACTGGCCGAATCGCTGCGTCATATGCAGGGTGAGCTGGTACGGACCGTGGGTGACGTGCGTAACGGCGCCAATGCGATTTACAGCGGCGCGAGCGAAATCTCCGTCGGGAATAACGATCTCTCTTCACGTACCGAGCAGCAGGCGGCCTCTCTGGAAGAGACCGCAGCGAGCATGGAGCAGCTGACGGCCACCGTGAAACAGAACGCCGAAAATGCGCGTCAGGCCAGCAATCTGGCTCTGAGCGCGTCCGAAACCGCGCAGAAAGGCGGTAAAGTGGTGGATAACGTGGTGCAAACCATGCGTGACATCGCGGGCAGTTCTCAGAAAATTGCCGATATTATTAGCGTGATCGACGGCATTGCTTTCCAGACGAATATTCTGGCGCTGAACGCAGCGGTTGAAGCCGCACGTGCGGGTGAGCAGGGCCGTGGTTTTGCGGTTGTGGCAGGCGAAGTGCGTAACCTCGCACAGCGTAGCGCCCAGGCAGCACGCGAAATTAAAAGCCTGATTGAAGACTCCGTCGGCCGCGTTGAGCTGGGTTCAACCCTGGTTGAAAGCGCCGGTGAAACCATGGATGAGATCGTGAATGCGGTGACCCGCGTGACGGACATTATGGGCGAAATCGCCTCTGCGTCTGACGAGCAGAGCCGGGGTATCGATCAGGTCGGTCTGGCTGTTGCTGAGATGGATCGCGTCACGCAGCAGAACGCCTCGCTGGTGGAAGAGTCCGCCGCTGCCGCGGCCGCGCTGGAAGAGCAGGCGAGTCGCCTGACGCAGGCTGTCGCCGTGTTCCGCATTCAGCAGGAGCAGATGAAATCACGTGACCAGGCGTTAAAAACCCCGGCTCCGGTGATGGCGCGCAAAGCCGCTGCGACCACGACAGGTGACAACTGGGAAACCTTCTGATGTGAAAAACGTCCTGCTTCGGCAGGACGTTTTGTTTGGTGACAAAAGCCAGTCCGCACATCACCTTACATGATAGTAAACGCTCGCTTTTATCTGACTCCCCGCTGTGCCAGACGCACACGACAACGATACCTTCACCGAGGCGATATGGCTTAGCCAGCCGCGTTGACGACCTTAATTTCCACCATCCCTATGCCCAGCTTACGCGGCGAATGCCCAAGAATATTCCCTTCGTTTGTCGACTGCGGTTCGGGCGGAATAATAACGACCGTATTGCTGCGAGAAGGGTTGTCGAAATGCAGCGTGGTGGTGGTGACCTCTTTGCCCAGCGTCAGCATCTGCTCTTTATCCCCAATGCGCACCGGAATGGGCTTATCCGCATTCGGGCCATAGGCTTTGGCGGTGATCACCAGATCGAATTTCTCAGGCAGAGGCTGGGTATACTCAATTTTCACCTCGTCCCCGAGCTGGGCATTGGACCAGCGGCCCCAGGATTCAGGACGAGAAATCCCGCTAAACTGTTTTACCTCTTCCGGCGCGCCCGCCACGTTAAACACGAAACTGTCGGCTTTGTAGCGGATATCATTATCGACAACTTTCAGCATCTCCACGTTACGTTTGTAGCGGTCAGTATCGATGACGACATCTTTGAAGGCCGTTTTGCCTTGCCAGCGATCTTTATCGACACGCTGTACCTGCTGTTTGCCCCCTAGCTGGCCTTGCGATACGCACCAGTCGGTTGAGAGAGCCAGCGGCTGGGACCAAATCTGACCCATTTTGTAGCAACGATCGACCCAGACGAAGTTATCGCGCGGGGCGAAATCGGCCAGCTGGAAGCGCAACGGGGCAGAGTATTCGCTTTCCGGCAGCGGTTCCACGCGATTGTCGGAGACCCGCAGCAGGAGCGGCAAGCGGAAGTGACTCCCCGAGAAGGCGATCATATTTTTGGGTTGATCGATGGTGAACTCTTTCATCTCTTTCGGGAAGTTCCACAGGCGGATAACGTCCGGTTTCCAGGCCAGAATTTTATCCTTCATGTTGAGGAACACTTCAGACAGTGACTGACCCGAAAGCGTGCTTCGCCCAAGGCCAATAAAGTTATCGCCGCCAAGAATATCAAGGACCGTCGCGCCGTTATCCATGGTGTTACGTTTGGTGGCAATCAGCTCCTGCTGGGGCTGGTCGCCGCGGATCACAAAGAACAGGTTGCTGCGGTCCAGCTTATTAAGGCGATCCCATGCGGTATTTTTCATCGCCAGATGGTCCGATGAAACCACAATCACCGTATTTTTAAACCACGGCGAGGCTTTGATCTTCTCGATAAAGGCCGCGATATGTTCCTGGCTACAGGTGACGGCGCTGAATGACTGGTTAGGTTTGCCGTCGATATCGTAGCGCTTGCGCTGGCAGGTTCGCGAAATAAAGCCGTCCGGATGATGGGTGTCCACCGTCAGGGCGAATAGCGAGAAACGTTTACCCGACTGAGAAAGGGATTCAAATTTCTTCCAGGTTTCGTCCAGCACGGTATCGTCGTAAAAGCCCCAGTCATTACGGTAAGTGGGGTCGGCCACCGTCGTTTTAAGCTCTTCCGCGCCGTACAGATGGTCAAAGCCGTGCGATTTCAGGAAGACATCTTTACCGGCGAAACGCAGGTTAGCGCCCTGCATAAAGTAATTTTCATAGCCGGAGTTTTTCAGGATATCGCCAAGGCAGATATTTTGCGGGAAGAAACTCGACATGGACGCGGAAGCGTTGCCCTCAAAGGGGGCGAAAAGCGGAATGCCGCACTGTGAGGCGACCATACCTGCGATGGTGTAATCGGTGCCTGGCAGCTGCGCCGTGTGGCTGAAATCCAGCCCGTCGTTTTTTAACGCCCCTAATTCCGGCGCAAGGCCCGGGAAAGCGTCCTCGTCAAAATAGGTGCGCTCCAGGCTTTCGCCATAGATATACACCAGATTGAGTTTTGGATTGGCAATCTGCTTTGACGGCTCTTTGTAATAGGCGCTGAAATCGGGGTCACCGTCGCGCGACTGGGATTTCACCAGTTCCGTTATCTGATGGAAAGCCGGGCTGGCATCCACGGAACCCAGTGCAAGGAGCAGGGCCAGCAGGCTGTAGCCCATATGGTGCGGGCGATGACGACGGCGACGAAGCACCCAGCCAAGCGCGCCAAACACCGCGACCAGCGCCAGAACCAGGCCGAATCCAGGAAGTATGTACTTACTAACACCTGCACCGGTCAGACTATTCGTTAGGGTATACAGGACGGCATCGTTGATTCCGTCACCGGTAAAGTAATCACTGGCGTAGAGGGTAATATTTAAAACAATAAAAAGGCCCAATACCAGCAGCGTGGCGATAAACCACCAGGTATTGCGGCCGGCCTTCCAGGCATAGATGCCGATCGAGGCCAGGAACAGGGTAAGGGATATAAACTCTGACAACAGCTTATCCTCAATGGCGCCTGTTTTATTAGCAGGCTAAGTATCTATTTTTTGGGTGGATATAATGTAATGGCGAAGTCATATAGCTGCAATTCTAGTGTCACGGAAGTGTGCTGTTGTTAGGATTTAGTTTAGAAAGCAGAAAATTTGAACGCCGTCGCATCCCGCTGAGAAGCAGGTGAGACGGGGGGAGCGCTATTTACTTCTGGCACCGCGTTGACTGAATAATCGAATCAACGCGGTTGGATGTGGCAGAAAAGGGGAACGATCAGGAGAGGAAGTTAACGCCTTGTTTCAGCACTAAATCGCAGGCTTTGGTCTTTACCTGTTTTGCCAGCGAGGAGTTACCGAGCGTAGTCAGATTTAACTGCTGACCATTTTGCGCATTCAGGAGGCCCTGAATCCCGTCCATATAGTTGGTATCCGCTTTCTGTTCCTGCGTATCCAGACCCAGCTTGCCCAGAACCTGATTTTTGATGTTCTGCGTATCCGTCACTGAAGCCAGTTTTTGCTTCGCGCAATACTCCAGAATACCTGCGGCGTTGTTCATCGTGCCGGCACTCAGGCTTTGGCTGCTGTTCCCCAGCAAACCGGCGAGAGAGGAGGCAGAAAAACCGTCGTTCCCGGCGCTGCCGCTCTCTTTGGTCAATTCGCTGGCGGCGCTGGAAAGAGAATCCTGCCAGGAGGCCGCATGTGCGGCACCGGTGAGCAGCAGTGCCGTTAATGCTGTGCTAAGAAGACGTTTTTTCATCATATCTACCCAAACAATGCCTGTTACAGGCTGGAAGTCGCCCCAGTATATACCCGCTGTACAGGCATCATTGCCGGAAATGTCTTAATACTCTTTGCCGGTGACGCGGCTGCGGAAGCTATCCCAGTCAAAAATAACGTACAGACTGTTGCCAAGCTTCATGCGATCCATCACGCGGTCGCCCAGCAGTCGGGTCATATCGTCGATGTTATGGTTGGTGAGCATACCGGTGGGGCGCTTGGAGGAGGACCGACGATCGACGATCTGGTTAATGATCACCTTCTCGTAGCGGGATTCCGTCTGGACACCGATTTCGTCAATCACCAGCAAATCAACGTTACTGAGATCGTTAAGCAGCTGTTCTTCGCTGGTTTCGCGGTTGCTGAAGGTCTCTTTCATGGCCGACATGATGTCGGCAACGGTAATGATCAGCACCGATTTTCCACGCAATAACAGCTCGTTACAGATGGCGGCGGCAAGATGGTTTTTGCCGGTGCCAGGTTTACCGCTGAAGATAAAACTGGCGATGTTGCCATCAAACTCATCGACATACTGGCGGGCCAGATTGAGGGCGTTCATCTGCCCCTGTGACTCAACCTTATAGTTATCGAAAGAGCAGTTTTGATGGAGCGGACGAATGCCTGAACGGTTAAAGGTGCGCTGCATTTTCATGGCGCGGTTTTCGCGCGCAAGCGCTGCCGCGCGGAGTTGTCCCTGCTCCTTTTGCCAGGCCAGCAGCTCTTCACCTGTCGTAAAGGCGGGCTTCACGCTCGCAGGCATCATTTTTTGCAGACGCTTCATCAGGTCGCCGACGTTTTTCATTTGGCCCCCCGGAATCCCTGTGGGATATGTGAATCTGGTTGTGAGAATGCATTAATATCACGCTTCGGCTGACCGCCGCTGCCTGACCGATTTATCTGGATGCTACGCGCCAGCTTTTGCTGCCACTGCACGTGGTGGAACACTTTTCCCTCTGCCTGCCAGTAGGCGACAAAGGCGGCCAGCTCTTCCGGCGTGACGGGTTTCGTCAGGGCGATGCCCCATAAACCGGCCAGCCGCTGGAAATCAGGATCGGGTTGCCATCCCGCGTACATCGCAAATTTACCCATCGGGACGGCGACAGGGACGCTGTTCGGTTCTTCGAAAAATTGGCTGTCCAGGGCAACATCGCTTGCCGGACGGGCCAGACGAGATTCAATCTCCAGAAGCTGGGCCAGACGCTCAGGCGTGATGGCATAGAATGCGGGCGCGTTATCGGCAAAGACCGCGATCGTGCCGCCTTCGGCATTCGTCAGCACCCCACGGGGGTCACGCATAAAGGCATCAATACCAGCGACGCTGGTGGTCAGGATTCTGGAGGACATTACACTTTCTCTGCTGGATCACGGCGAACACATTATGGGCTTATGGTAGCACAGAGAGGAAGGGGCAGGTGAACCCTCTCCCGAGAGGGAGAGGGGAACGGATATCAGGCAATGATATTCAGCGTAACATCAATGTTGCCGCGGGTTGCGTTAGAGTATGGGCAGACGATATGTGCTGCATCGACCAGCTTTTTGGCTTCAGCAGGATCCATACCTTCAACGTGAATATTCAGTTTTGCTTCGATACCAAAACCGGTTGGCAGCGGACCGATACCCACTTCGCCTTCAATGAACGCGTCTTTCGGCAGCGCAATTTTGTCGCGTGCGGAGACGAATTTCATCGCGCCCAGGAAGCAGGCAGAATAGCCGGCGGCGAAAAGCTGCTCTGGGTTGGTGACGTCACCGCCCATGCCGCCCATCTCTTTTGGCACGCCGAGTTTTACGTCGAGTACGCCATCGGAAGAGGTTGCACGGCCATCACGGCCTCCGGTGGCTTTGGCTTTGGCAGTGTAGACAACTTTTTCTAAAGACATGGCAGGTTCCTCATCTTACATTTATATGTGCTATTAAATAGCGCGCGATATATATGGGTAAATCAATACTTATTCACTGTATCTCAAGCCTGATGGAGCTGCTGGCGTAATTGTTCCAGCTGGAGCTTGAGGGTATTCAAAGAATCCGCATCGCATTTCGCGGCACAGCCCACCGCATGTGGGATGGCCAGCGCCTGCTGTTGCAGCTCCTGACCTTGCGCCGTTAACGTGACCGCGACCTGACGTTCATCCTGACGCGAACGCTGGCGAAGAATCAGCCCTGCGCTTTCCATGCGCTTTAACAGCGGCGTCAGCGTGGCGGAATCTAAAAACAGACGCTCGCCGATGGCAGACACGGTGATGTCATCCTGCTCCCACAATATCAGCATAACCAGATACTGCGGATACGTCAGGTTCAGCGGTGCCAGCAACTGCCGGTACAGCTTATTCAGCGCCAGGTTTGCCGAGTACAGAGCAAAACAGAGCTGGTTATCCAGCTTTAGCGCTGCGGTCGAGTCGTTCGTTTTTGCGTTCATGAGTTCAATATAGATAGCGCACGACTTAATTGCAAGCGATTTATGGGCAGGTATAGCGTAGTGCCACCTGAACGGCCATTTTTCGGTAATGCTCACGCTGCGCCTGCTCGTCTGCACCGTCTTCAAAAAGCAGGGTAAAGGTGTAGCTGTTGGCGACATAGTGAAAGCTAAAACTGCTGATCAGACGATGGAGATCGCGGGCAGAAACGGTGGGGTTAAACAGCTGCTTCTCTGTACCGCGCCGCAGGATCTCCTCGAGCAACGCCAGCGCGCTGCGGTTCACCTGGCGTAAATAGCTAGACTGCTGCATAAAGCGGCCCCGCTGCATGTTCTCCATGCAGATGATGCGAATATAGTCAGGATGATCGGCGTGATAGTCAAAAGTGGTTTCAACCAGGTGAACGAGCGCTTCGACCGGCGGCATCCCGGTCAGGCTCAGCTCTTTTTCGCTGGCGCGAATCTGGGTGTAAACGTATTCCAGCGCCTGGAGATAGAGGCTCTCTTTATTTTTATAGTGATAGACCACCATGCGCTTGGTTGTTCCCGCTCTTTCAGCGATCTGCTCCATGCGCGCGCCGTTCAGACCGTATTCGGCAAACAGGGTAATGGCGCTCTGAAAAATCTTCTCCTTCAGGCTGGAGTCTTCATGATGCTCAGCGATAACCACATCCTTTCCTTATATGACCAGACAGGGGGAATGATTATCGCCAGAGGCGCGGGATAACACAAATCTCACACCCGGGGGCGTTTACGGTATAACCACAGGCCCGGTATCGACAGGCCAATGGACAGCGCGCCTACGATGGATGAGGCTTTCAGAAAGTTACTGAGCAGCAGGATCATTTGTGGCTCGCTGTAGCCAAAATGGCTGATTTTCACGGCAGAGATCATCGCGGTATACGCCGAAATGCCGGGAAACATCGGGATGACGGCGGCAACCGTAAACACTTTGGGATGGGCCAGATACCAGCGTGACCACTGGATCCCAATGCACCCTATCAGCATTGAAGCCATAAAGGTTGACCACTCAATGTTAAACCCCGCGGTCATCATCACCATGCGAGAACCATGGCCAATCGCCCCTAATAAAGCGCACCAGGGCAGCGCACGATGGGGCACGTTAAAGACCATGGCGAATCCCACGGCAGGAATGGCCGCCAAAAGCATGTCTTGCGCCAGCGCGAACAAAAAATCAATCACGCCCATCCGCGTAACCCCCACAACGTCATCGCCATCACGACGCCAATGCAGGTCGCCAGCGTTAACAGGCTGGCAATGGCCCATCGCGCAAGGCCTGTATTGATGTGTCCTTTAAACATGTCTGCGACCGAGTTAATTAAAGGAAAGCCAGGCACCAGTAACAGCACGCTGGCCGCCATCGCAACGGTCGGGGTCGTGGAGAACGCAGGCAGACGCAGCAGCAGCCCGGAAACGGTTGTCGCCACAAAGGCCGCGAGACAGAAATTAATCTGAGGATGCATCTGTCGCTGCGTCAGAAGCTGACGCACATACATCGCAATCGCGCTGGCAAAGAAGGTCACCACCGCGCCGTCCCAGCCACCATTATTGAGCTTACAGAAGCAGGCGCAGGAGAGCCCCACCATCAACACAACCAGCCAGCGCGGGTAACGCAGCGGTTTAATATGGTTGAAGCGTTTTTCGACGGTGTCGAGATCCAGCAGCTTATGCTCGGCCATGATGACAATATGCTGGACCTCCGTCACCACGTGCATATTGATGCCGCGGTCGTGGTTCTTACGCGTCGACGTAAGACATTGCCCGTCTTTAATGGTCGTCAGGACGATCGCATTGGAGGAGATAGCGCTTTCGACGCTGTCCATGCCAAGGGCCAGACCGAGACGTGTTGATAGCTCTTCAACCAGTGCGCTTTCAGCACCGTGCTGCAATAAAAAAAGACCGCACTGAATACATAACCGCGTGACGGCCCGCTGTGATGACTGATCTACCTGCATGTGTTGCCCTGGTGAAAAGGTTCGGTCAAAGGCTTGCGAATGCTTACTTTTAGCACAGAGCAGGGGCCCCTTTGCGCTGGGTTAGATCAAGATTTGTGCATTCAGTTGACGCCCTGGGATTCAAACCTAAGGGGTTTAATTATTTGTTATATGAATATATGAGACTCAAAAAATAGGGTGTTTATATTAAGTTTTTCTAATTTCATCTTTTATAGAGGACTGATTATGTTTTGCTTTTATTTGTGCGATATTAGGTTTGATTAGGCGATTCTTAGATAGTCAGCTGTATTGCCATATATATGCGATTTAATTTTAACGTTAAGGGATGCGTGTGCAGTTGTCTGTACACCAGGCGTTATCAAGCAAAATTATGAAGGGATTCGGAGAACCTATGTTATCAACAAACGGTAAATACGGGATTATTATTAGTAAATTACCTGTCATGCAAACGGGCCTGACGGGCATAATGACACGCCACTTTCCGGAGTATGAACTGACATTTTGTCGTTCACAGGAGGAGCTGACGTTACTTCAGCTACGTCGTGCTGATGTTGTTATTGCTGATATTTCCGGTGATTACCGCAATCCTCGAGCCACGCTCGAGCAATATTACTCATTATTAAGTCAATACCGGGGAATTCATTGGATTTTTCTCGTATCACGTCCTTTATATCCTGTTGCCGTTGAGCTTCTCATGCGCCCGGAGAGCACCTTGCTCTCTGACAGGGAACCTATCGAAGGCGTGATCGGTGCTATCCGCGCTGGTAGCGAACTTGCAGAAAGGATAAGCCAGACGTTACTTGCACCGGAGCCACAAGACATGGAGGAAGGATATGAATCCTGTGTGTTGCTCACGCTTTCTGAACGCAAAGTATTGCGACTGATTGGTAAAGGCTGGGGTATTAACCAAATTGCCTCATTACTTCAGAAAAGTAATAAAACGGTTAGTGCACAGAAAAACAGTGCGATGCGACGGTTAGCGCTGCGTAGCAATGCCGAAATGTACGCGTGGATCAATAGTACACATGGAATGAGAGAGCTGAATTTAATTTCGGCCTATGGAGAACCAGAGGAATGGAAACGAACCCCACAAAGAGACACATCGCTGTCATCGAAAAGTGCATAATGAGTGCCGCGGGCCTGGCGCATTTTTTTACGGCGCCACCGCTTGATCAATATCAGCTACATTTTTATTCCGATTTTGACAGTCTTAAAGTTGCAATGACGCAAATACCGTTCTTCTCCGTCATCTATTCTCTTTCAGATGGACGAGAAGAAAGACGTAATTGCATGGTCTCCATTCGGGAACTGGCCATCACACGTAGTTCAGTTCAGCGAATTGTTCTGGCATCAGATGATATGGAAGCAAGACTGGTGAGCCATTTAGCTCCGTCACGCCTCCACGGAATTATTAGCAAGTCGGCCTCGCTCGACGAGCTTAAAACTCAGCTCGTTACTTTGCTGAGTGAAACCCACCGGGTCAATGACAATATGTTGAATCACTGGCACGTCAGCCAGGGACGCATGTTAAGCCCGACAGAGCGAATGATTTTACGCTATATGTCTTCCGGTTATTCTATACCGGAAATTGCTGCCCAACTCGAGCGCAATATCAAGACGATACGTGCGCATAAGTTTAACGCCATGATTAAGCTGGGGGTGAATTCTGATGTAGGGCTGCTGGATGCGGCAGATATTCTGAAGCATGTGCCCGCGACCGATCCTCGTCGTTCCTTAAGGATCGTCTCCTCGTTTTCTTAAAGACAGACGCACTGCGCCAGGGGCCTGGCGCAGCGATTAAATGCAGACATCAATCCATTTTGCTGCCGTCAGTTCTGCCATTTTTTCTGGCGCGATGCGCACCGCGCTGTGGATCGCACCCGCTGCGGGGAGCACTTCTTCATACTGTTTAAGCGAAATATCACAGTAAACGGCCAGCGGATTCTCCAGGCCAAAGGGACACACGCCGCCAACCGGATGTCCCGTGAGTGACACCACTTCATCACAGCTCAGCATGCGTGCCTTAGCGCCAAAGGTCGCCTTCAGCTTTTTATTATCCAGCCGCGCATCGCCTTTGGCGACAACCAGGATAACGTCGTTTTTAATCTTTAAAGACAAGGTCTTGGCAATTTGGCCAGGCTCAACAGAGTGCGCTGCGGCCGCGAGGGCGACGGTTGCCGTGCTCTGGTTGAGCTCAATAATTTCGATCTCTGGGGCGTTGTCAGCAAAAAATTGCCGCACTGACTGCAAACTCATGATTCCTCCTGACAAATTTCCTGCGTAATTTGTCATAAGAAATTATGCTCTGTAAATATCTCTTCCGTAACAAATATTCAGTACAGCCGTTTTATGGATCGCCTTCACATTCACAGAAACCGGTTACAGTAACCGGTTGCAGAGCGTCAGTGAGAGAGGAATACTGAAGACGTAACCTCCTCTGCACCTAATAATAAGAGTCAACTATGAATCTAATCCGCTCGAGCAGTACCGCTGGCAAACGAACCAGCAAGGTTGTGAGAAAGATGTGTGGAATAACGTGTGGCGCGTGCGCGTCCAAAATGAACGTCTGACAGGAGAGCCGATATGTCTGCCAACCATGCTGCGTTTAATCTGATATTTCGTTTCGTCGAGAATTATGTCAGTCCGATTGCCGGGCGGATCTCCTCCCAGCGTCATGTGATGGCGATTCGCGACGGTTTTATCTCCGCGATGCCGTTTATGATTGTTGGGTCGTTTTTATTAGTTTTCGCCTACCCGCCTTTCTCGCCAGATACCACGTGGGGCTTTGCCCGTGCGTGGCTGGACATGGCAAAACAGTTTGAAGGCCAGATCCTGACGCCGTTTGATATGACGATGGGGGTGATGTCGCTCTATATCTGTGCGGCTATCGCCTATAACCTGGGTAAACATTACGTCAAGTCGCATCAGCTTGATCCGTTCATGTGCGCAATGCTGTCGTTAATGGCTTTTTTGCTGGTCGCGGCGCCTAAAACCAAAGGCACCTTGCCGGTGGATAGCCTGGGCGGAACCGGGATCTTTACGGCGATCCTGGTGGCAATTTACTGCGTGGAGATGATGCGGTTCCTGAAGGCGCATAATATCGGCATTCGTTTGCCGGATCAGGTGCCTCCGATGATCAAAAACTCTTTTGATCTTCTGATTCCGGTGCTGGTGGTTGTGTTGACGCTCTATCCGCTGAGCCTGTTAATACAGTCGCAGTTCGACATGTTGATCCCGCAGGCCATTATGGCGATCTTTAAACCGCTGGTCTCCGCTGCAGACTCCTTGCCGGCGATTCTGCTGGCAGTACTGATTGGTCATCTGCTGTGGTTTGCCGGCATCCACGGTGCGGCGATTGTCTCCGGGATGCTGCAAATGTTCTGGCTCACCAACCTGGGAGCGAACCAGACAGCGCTGGCGCAGAGTGCGCCGCTGCCCCATATCTTTATGGAAGCGTTCTGGACGTTCTTTATCGTGATCGGGGGGTCTGGCGCCACCATGGGGCTGGTGTTCTGTTACCTCCGAAGCCGTTCAGCCCACCTGCGCTCTATTGGCCGCCTGAGCGTGGTGCCGAGTATCTTCAATATTAACGAACCGGTAATTTTTGGTACCCCAATCGTCATGAACCCGGTGTTCTTTATCCCGTTCCTGCTGGCCCCGATGGTCAATGCTGTTTTGGCCTGGGCAGCAATGAAGCTGGATCTGATTGGTCGCGTTATTTCAGTCGTTCCCTGGACCGCACCCGCGCCCGTCGGGGCAGCATGGGCATTAGGCTGGGATTTCCGCGCGGCGGTACTGGTGATTCTGTTGGCGCTGGTTTCAGCACTTATCTACTACCCGTTCTTTAAGGTGTACGAGAAGCAGTTGCTGGAACAGGAAGCAGAAGAGGCGCAGCGCGCTGAAGAGGAAAATCAGCAGGTCGCATAACTAAAAACCCGGCGGTGATGGGCCGCCGGGTTTATAAAAAGGATTATTTGAGCGTGCAGTCACCGCACTGCTGGACATCAGGCAGGCGATAGCGCTGGCAGCATGTACGTCGGACAAGTATCCCGTCACGCGGGACCACGGTACGATAAAGAGGATTATCTCTGCCGTCCGCCAGCTGTTTCGTGAAGAAACAAGACTGACGAAGCGCATCGACCTTCTCATCTCCCAGCAGCGTTTTCATTTCTGTCAGATACCAGTGAATCAAATACCCGGTATTACTCCAGATGAGCTTGCCATTAATTTCGCCCGTCGCTTCCAGCGCGTCAATCACCGGCATCAGCGCCTGAGCCACCAGCGTTTCCATACGCGCCTGAGGCGACATCACGGTTACCTGACGGTCTTCATGCACATCAATCCAGAAACACGCGGCACGGCCCGTTTCGTGAAACTCTACGTGGAAATGCTCTGGTGAGAGCGCCAGCGCATTATCCTGACTCAGCAGAGCCAGCATCAGCGGCGGCACCATCAGCCCGATATACCATTGCGCCCACAAAGAGAGTAGCGGTTTGTTTTCTCGCGCCTGATCGGGTTGATTACGGTAGATATGATCGGAATAGAGCGCCAGCAGAGAGCGTAGTTCTGACGGGCGGCGCCACTGTTCGAGCGTCATGGCCTGATGTGGATGCGGTTCATCAAGCTTGATGAAATCCAGCATGTAGGCACGTGATTCAGCAATTTGCTCCCTTATAGCCTCCGCAAGCGAAGTGCTCCCCGTGGAGAGATGGGCTCGCCAGAGAATTGCGTCAACGTTTTGTGCGGAATGCGTGGCCATATAGGGTTGGATAGAAATCTAAATGATAATGATTGCCAATCCTAACTATAGATAAAAGCATTCGCAAGCCTTTTGTCGGCAAAGCGAGAGCCTGACCTCAGATCGCCTGGTGCTCGGGGCTCAGCAAAATAGTGTTACGCCCAAGATGCTTCGCTTCATACAGCGCTTTGTCCGCTTTTTCGAGCGCCGCTTCGATATTTTCACCTTCAAGGATGGCCATCCCGATGCTGATCGTGACGGTGGTGGCGACACTTTCATTAAACATGTGGGGTATTTCAAGATCATACACCTGCTGGCGGATCCGTTCTGCGCGCTGGCGGGCCTGTTCGAGCGTGATGTTGGTAAACAGCACCATAAATTCTTCACCGCCAAAGCGGGCCACAATATCCCGGGAGCGTACGGCATTACGAATAGCGGCAGAGACGCGAATAAGCGCCTGATCGCCCATCATATGGCCGTAATGGTCGTTGTAGGCCTTAAAGTGATCGATATCCAGCAGCAGGACAAAATGCTCGCCGCTTTTTACCGCAGGCAGATTTTCAATACGGTTCTGTAACCCGCGCCGGTTATACAGGCCGGTTAGGGGGTCCATCATGCTCAGGTCGTTCAGCGTTTCGCGTTCTTCCTGTAATCGATAGAGCAGTTGCTGGGCAAAAAGGTCATTACGCTTTTGGATCACCTGATGAATCGCAATCCCGGCCATGGGCAGGGCGACAGAATAGATCATCCGCAGCCATTGATCGTGCGGACTCAAAGACAGGCAAATAATGAACGTGGGCAGCGAGTGCAACGTAAATGCTTTGATATCACTGGCGAACGCGAGGGAGCCAATGAATAACACACTCAACAACGCGACCAGTAAATAGAGTGGTTGATCCCCGGTGACCAGAGAAAATTTACCGGCGATATGCCAGGCCCATAATCCGCCAAAAAACAGGGAAATCAGCGGGATATTGATTGTTCGCGCTTTGTTTTTCCAGTGCCACGCCAGCAACGACAGGCTAAACGTCAAAATAATAATGATGGGCAGAGACAGGGCCTGAACGCTGTACAGCGGATTCAGCATGCTAAAAAGAGCTGAAAACGTATTCAGGAACAGAAATAAACGTAAAGATAACTGATATTTCTTGTGGCGCAACGAACGCCAGGATTGTGCTGTCATGTCGGTATATTTTATTAATACTTAATTAAATCAGACTGATGGCTGCCAATGTGAATTTGAAATGGTGAAATTATCAGGAACTAAAATATCAGGAAAATGTTATAGGTAGTTAACAGGTGTGCAATTTATCACCTTACTGAATTCCTGTCATTACAGGAAAGGTAAAGGTCGTAAGAATGTTCTGGCGACTGCTGACAAATGAGAAACTCTATCATATGATATTGGTTATCATTATCGTATTGAGTGAGAAAACCATGTTGAGCAACGTGCTGAGAAGTGGTTGGGGAGTATGTCTGCCAGGGATCGTGCTTGCCGGATTGGCCTTTACCGATCTCTCGTTGATCGTCTGGAAAATGATCATCGTAATAGGTTTACTGGTGACATCCGCGATGATTTGGCACAAGCAACTGCGGCATTTCGTACTGCTGCCATCGTGCGTCGCGTTGATAAGCGGGATACTGGTGATAATGATGAGTTTGAAATAACAGGGAATCAGAGAATTCAGAAGGGAGATAAGATAAGTGGTGCGAAGAGGGGGACTTGAACCCCCACGTCCGTAAGAACACTAACACCTGAAGCTAGCGCGTCTACCAATTCCGCCACCTTCGCACTGTTATCTTATTCTTTTGATATTGCCTCGTTGGTGCGAGGGGGGGGACTTGAACCCCCACGTCCGTTAAGACACTAACACCTGAAGCTAGCGCGTCTACCAATTCCGCCACCGTCGCCCGGTGAGAACAATATCAAACATGGTTTGTGGTGCGAGGGGGGGGACTTGAACCCCCACGTCCGTAAAGACACTAACACCTGAAGCTAGCGCGTCTACCAATTCCGCCACCGTCGCATACCATTAATACTTATAAAAGTATCGCAACCACGGAGGCGCATTCTAGATGTTTTCCGCTGTTCGTCAACAGAAAATTGACCAGGGGGTTTTAATTGCTGCAAAAATGGGCATTCAGGCGAAACGGCAGCGCGACGCTGCCGCTCGTATGACGTTACTTTTTCGCCTGACGCGTCATTACCGTACGGTAAACTTTGAAGCGTCCCGTCTGTGCCAGCACTTCATGGAAACCAAAAATTTCATCCAGCAGTTTTGGGTACGGCAAGAAGGCGTTGGCCACGATACGCAGTTCACCGCCGCTGCCAAGGTGGCGAACCGCCCCGCGGATCAGGTTTTGTGCTGCTTCAAGGCTGGTTTCAACGCCATCGTGGAACGGTGGATTCGAGATAATCATATCGAAACGGCCCGTCACTTCAGAGAAGACGTTGCTGGCGAAGACCTCGCCCTCAAAACCGTTGGCGGCAAGCGTTGCGCGGCTGGCTTCAACCGCAGGCGCGCTGACGTCGCACAGGGTTAAGCGGACTTTTGGCGAATGGCTAGCCAGAACGGCAGAAAGCACGCCGGCGCCACAACCCACATCCAGCACTTTGCCTTTGGTGTGCGGCGTCAGGGTGGAGAGCAGCAGCTGACTGCCTACGTCCAGGCCATCGCGGCTAAACACGCCCGGCAGGGTTTTGATGGTCAGGTTGTCCAGCTGATATTCGCCCCAGTGTTTTTCAGCATCAAAGGACGGCTTGTTCTCCAGGCGACCGTGATACAGACCACAGCGGCGGGCGCTGTCGATTTTGGTCAGCGTGGCATACCCTTCCAGCATCTGCTCGGCGCTGCGCACGCCGCTGCGGTTTTCACCCACCACAAAAATATCGCACCCAACCGGCAGCAGGGAGAGCAGATTCATCAGCTGGAACTGTGCTTCCGGCTTGTTCTTTGGCCAGTAGTAAATCAGCGTATCGCAATCGGCGATATCGGTTTGATCGGCAACCAGGCTAAAACGCACGCGATCTTCCATCTGGCGGCTCAATACCTGCCAGTGGTGGAACTGCTGAGTATGTGCACGGCTGTCTGCACAGGTTAAACGAGCAGGCAGGTCATCCTGCATATCTCCGGCAAACAGAATACGGCTTTGTTCGAAATCATCACTGTGGCGCAGCAAGACTTCACTTGCCGGGGTAAAAGCAGACATGAATTGTTCCTCAATAAACTCAGGCGGGGAGTATAGTAGTTTGTTGGCGGATATACGACGAATTTGCTATATTTGCGCGCCTGACAGACAGGAGTTTTTGCTATGACATCCCGACGAGACTGGCAGTTGCAGCAACTGGGCATTACCCAGTGGGCGTTGCGTCGCCCGACGGCGTTACAGGGTGAAATTGCTATCTCCATTCCTGCGCATGTTCGTCTGGTGATGGTGGCAGAACAGCTGCCTGCCCTGCATGACACGATGATTGGTGACGTCCTGCGTTCCTTGCAGATCACCCCGGATCAGGTATTGCAACTTACCCCCGATCGCGTGGCGATGCTGCCCCCTGAAAGCCGCTGTAACAGCTGGCAAATAGGTGGAACGGAGGCGATTCCCCTTGAAGGTGGCCGGATCTTCTCGCCCGCGCTGGAAGAATTAAAAGCAAACCCAACCGCGCGCAGCGCGCTATGGCAACAGATCTGCACATATGAACACGATTTCTTCCCTCACGACGGCTGATCTTGCAACAGCGTTCGCGATTGAAAAACGCGCCCACGCCTTTCCGTGGAGCGAAAAAACCTTTGCCAGCAATCAGGGCGAGCGCTATCTCAACTATCGGCTGGATGTTGAAGGTGAGATGGCCGCCTTTGCGATTACCCAGGTCGTGTTAGACGAAGCGACCCTGTTTAACATTGCCGTGGATCCCGCGTTTCAGCGTCGTGGTCTGGGCAAGCATTTACTGGAACATCTGATACGCGAGCTTGAAAGTCGGGATGTATTCACGCTGTGGCTGGAAGTGCGTGCGTCAAACGCTGCCGCTATCGCCCTCTATGAAAGCCTGGGCTTTAACGAGGCCACAATTCGCCGTAATTACTACCCTACTGCTGAGGGACGTGAAGACGCCATTATTATGGCTCTGCCAATTGGTTAATGAACATAAGGTTGTAACGATGAAATGGGACTGGATTTTCTTTGATGCCGACGAAACGCTGTTTACGTTTGATTCGTTTGGCGGTCTACAGCGGATGTTTATGGATTATAGCGTGACCTTCACCGCGGAAGATTTTCAGGACTATCAGGCGGTGAATAAGCCGCTGTGGGTGGATTACCAGAATGGTGCCATCACTGCGTTACAGCTGCAGCATCAGCGCTTCGATGTCTGGGCCGAAAGGTTAAACGTCAACCCAGGGGCGCTGAACGATGCCTTTCTCAATGCCATGGCAGAGATCTGTGCCCCGCTACCCGGTGCGGTGTCTTTACTGAACGCGCTGAAGGGTAAAGCGAAGCTGGGGATCATTACCAACGGTTTTACCGCGTTACAGCAAATTCGCCTTGAGCGTACCGGCCTGCGCGATTATTTCGACGCGCTGGTCATCTCTGAACAGGTTGGCGTACCCAAACCTGACCCAAGGATATTTGATTACGCGCTGGAAAAAGCCGGGAATCCCGATCGCGAGCGCGTGCTGATGGTGGGTGATACCGCCGAGTCGGATATTCTCGGTGGTAACAGGTCTGGTCTGGCGACCGTCTGGCTCAATGCGCACCGTCGCGAGGTGCCGGAAGGTATTCATCCCACCTGGACCGTCACATCATTGAACGAACTGGAGCAGCTCCTGTGTAAACAATGATTGCCTGCCCCCTGTTGATGGGTAAAATAGCCGCAATTTCGTATTCCATAATGCGTGGCCTGCTGCCGCGCTTTTAAAAGAAGATTCAATTATGACGTTGTCTCCTTATCTGCAAGAGGTGGCCAAGCGCCGTACTTTTGCCATTATCTCTCACCCGGATGCCGGTAAAACGACCATCACCGAGAAAGTGTTACTGTTCGGACAGGCGATTCAGACCGCCGGTACGGTAAAAGGCCGTGGGTCCAGCCAGCATGCAAAATCCGACTGGATGGAGATGGAAAAACAGCGTGGTATCTCGATTACCACGTCCGTGATGCAGTTCCCGTATCACGACTGCCTGGTGAACCTGCTTGATACCCCGGGACACGAAGACTTCTCTGAAGATACCTATCGTACGCTGACGGCGGTTGACTGCTGTCTGATGGTGATTGACGCCGCAAAAGGGGTAGAAGATCGTACCCGTAAGCTGATGGAAGTCACCCGTCTGCGCGACACGCCGATCCTGACCTTCATGAACAAACTCGACCGTGATATTCGCGATCCAATGGAAGTGATGGACGAAGTCGAGCGCGAGCTGAAAATTGCCTGTGCGCCCATTACCTGGCCTATTGGCTGTGGCAAGCTGTTTAAAGGGGTTTACCACCTTTATAAAGACGAAGTTTACCTTTACCAGACCGGTAAAGGTCACACCATTCAGGATGTGCGCATCGTTAAAGGTCTGGATAACCCGGAGCTGAATACCGCCGTAGGTGAAGAGCTGGCGATGCAGCTGCGCGACGAGCTGGAGCTGGTGAAAGGGGCTTCGCACGAGTTCGACAAAGAGCTGTTCCTGGCCGGTGAAATCACCCCGGTCTTCTTTGGTACCGCATTAGGTAACTTTGGCGTAGACCATATGCTTGATGGTCTGGTGGAGTGGGCCCCGCAACCGATGCCGCGCAAAACCGACACGCGTCTTGTTGAAGCGGCAGAAGAGAAGTTCTCCGGTTTTGTCTTTAAGATTCAGGCCAACATGGACCCGAAACACCGCGACCGCGTTGCGTTTATGCGCGTGGTCTCGGGTAAATATGAAAAGGGCATGAAGCTGCGCCAGGTGCGTATCGGTAAAGACGTGGTGATCTCTGATGCGCTGACCTTTATGGCTGGCGACCGTTCCCATGTGGAAGAGGCCTATCCAGGGGACATCATCGGCCTGCATAACCACGGCACCATTCAGATTGGTGATACCTTCACGCAGGGTGAAATGATGAAATTCACCGGGATCCCGAACTTTGCGCCGGAGCTTTTCCGTCGTATTCGCCTTCGCGATCCGCTGAAGCAAAAGCAGCTGCTGAAAGGCCTGGTACAGCTTTCGGAAGAGGGCGCCGTACAGGTGTTCCGTCCTGTTGCCAATAACGATCTCATCGTTGGTGCGGTCGGTGTGCTGCAGTTCGACGTGGTGGTTGCCCGCCTGAAGAGTGAGTACAACGTTGAGGCGATTTACGAATCCGTCAACGTGGCTACGGCGCGTTGGGTTGAATGCGCTGACGTGAAAAAATTCGAAGAGTTTAAGCGTAAGAATGAAGTTCAGCTGGCGCTGGATGGCGGCGACAACCTGACCTACATTGCCCCAACCATGGTTAACCTGAACCTGACGCAGGAACGTTATCCTGACGTTCAGTTCCGTAAAACCCGCGAGCACTAATCCCCTTCAGAGCACGGTATTTGCCGTGCTCTGCTTAATTCCCTTCTTTATTAAACCCTTGCGGAATTTTCTTAATTCATCGCCTTTTCTAACCAATCGTTCGTATTTTCCCCAATTCTTAAAGCAGCCTTGTGAATGTGATCTATATTTAACTCAGTGTTTAACACCTGGCGCGAATGAAAAAGCTGTTTAACGTCGTTTTTTTTGCTTTGCATTCCAACAGCGTGTTTATTCGCAAGATTAAAAACTATACGAAAGGAAGTTTGACGCTCAAATAATGAGCAAACTACAGGAATACATCGATGAATATGACAAGCCTGAAGATTTCTAAAACCCTGTTAGCCGTTACTCTGAGTGGTTTAATGATGAGCGGTTCCGTGATGGCAGAAACGACCACGACGGATAAAGCACAGTCAACTGCCGATAGCGCGGGGCAAAAAATCGATAGCTCTATGAATAAAGTCGGTAATTTCATGGATGACAGCTCAATCACAGCAAAAGTGAAAGCCGCTCTGGTGGATGATGAAAACATTAAGAGCACCGATATTTCGGTTAAAACCGACAAAAAAGTGGTCACGCTGAGCGGCTTTGTAGAAAGCCAGGCGCAGGCGGAGCAGGCAGTGAAAGTGGCGAAGGGCGTTGAAGGCGTGACCTCTGTCAGCGATAAACTGCATGTACGTGACGCAAAAGACTCGTCAGTGAAAGGCTATGCAGGCGATACGGCAACCACCAGTGAAATCAAAGCTAAACTATTAGCTGATGACATCGTGCCGTCGCGCAAAGTGAAAGTTGAAACCACGGATGGGGTGGTTCAGCTGTCCGGTACGGTGGATTCCCAGGCGCAGGTAGAACGTGCCGAAACTATCGCTAAAGCCGTTGATGGCGTGAAAAGCGTCAAAAACGATCTGAAAGCGAAGTAAAAAATAACACCTGGAAAAACGCCGGTGAGCACCTTACAGCTCACGTATAGCGGCTGATATTAACTATGGTAAAGGAGAGTCTTATGTTTCGTTGGGGCATTATTTTTCTGGTTATCGCGTTAATTGCCGCTGCCTTGGGCTTTGGTGGTTTGGCGGGTACAGCAGCATGGGCAGCTAAAATTGTCTTCGTTGTGGGTATTATCCTGTTCCTGGTCAGCCTGTTTACCGGACGCAGACGTCCGTAGCAGCACGCTATCAATAACATCCTCTAAAGCCAGTCCTCGTGACTGGCTTTTCTCGTTTGAGAGAGGAAGCCGGGTGGGGTATGGTGTCTACATAAAATAATTAAAACAGGAAGGCAGAGGTGGGGCAGCGAATTCCCGTTACGCTCGGTAACATTGCGCCGCTGACGTTAAAACCCTTTCACGCAGGGCAACTTGCGTTGGTGTGTGAGGGCGGCGGTCAGCGAGGAATTTTCACAGCGGGTGTGCTGGATGAATTTATGCGCGCCGATTTCAACCCGTTTGACCTCTATTTTGGCACCTCCGCCGGGGCGCAGAATCTCTCCGCGTACGTCTGCCAACAGCCGGGGTACGCACGTAAAGTCATCATGCGATACACCACCTCGCGGGAATTTTTCAATCCCGTCCGCTTTGTGCGCGGCGGCAACTTAATCGACCTGGACTGGCTGCTTGATGCCACCGCCAGCGAGATGCCGCTGGCGATGGACACGGCCGCCCGTCTTTTCGATACGGGTAAAGAATTCTGGATGTGCGCCAGCCGGGGTGATGACTACTCGCCGGGTTATTTCAGCCCGCAAAAAGAGAACTGGCTGGATATCATTCGCGCCTCCAGTGCGATTCCGGGGTTCTACCGAACGGCCGCCGCGCTGGATGGGATCAACTATCTCGACGGTGGGATCAGCGATGCCGTACCCGTTCAGGAAGCGGCGCGGCGCGGGGCGAAAACGATCGTCGTGATCCGCACGGTCCCGTCGCAAATGTACTACACCCCGCAGTGGTTTAAACGGATGGAGCGCTGGCTCGGCGACAGCAGCCTGCAGCCGCTGGTCAATATCGCTCAGCGTCATGAAAGTACCTATAGCGCCATGCAGCGCTTTATCGAAAAGCCGCCGGGCAAGCTGCGCATTTTTGAAATTTATCCCCCAAAACCTCTCGCCAGTATGGCGCTCGGCAGTCGTTTACCCGCGTTACGCAACGACTACAAAACGGGCCGTTTGTGTGGCCGTTACTTCCTGGCAACGGTGGGCAAAATGCTCGCCGGGCAAGCGCCTCTTCAGCGGCATACAGGCATCATTACCCCGCCCGCGGTGGTGGCGAATGACGCCGTCGCGGTGCCGATTGTGAACGCGCCGCAGGCGAACGATACCACCTATGACAACGAGGATTTGGCGTGACATACCGCTTTATCGACACCCACTGTCATTTTGATTTCCCACCGTTTACCGGCAACGAAGCGCACAGCATTGAGCAGGCGGCGCGCGTCGGGGTAAAAGCGATCATCGTCCCCGCCATTGAAGCGGCGCGCTTCGATCGGGTGATCGAACTGGCCCACACGCACCGGGCTCTGTACGCCGCGCTGGGCTTGCATCCGATCGTCATTGAAAAGCACCACGACGATCACCTTGATCGCCTTGAAGAGAAAATACTGACGGCGGGCGACAAGCTGGTAGCGATCGGCGAAATTGGCCTCGATCTCTATCGCGAAGATCCGCATTTTGACCGTCAGCAGACGATCCTGGATGCGCAACTGAAACTGGCTAAACGTCACGATCTGCCGGTGATCCTGCATTCGCGCCGCACGCATGACAAGCTGGCGATGCATTTAAAACGCCACGATCTGCCGAGAACCGGCGTGATTCACGGTTTTTCAGGCAGCCTGCAGCAGGCGCAGCGTTTTATCGCGGCAGGATATAAGATTGGCGTAGGGGGAACCATTACCTATCCGCGTGCCAGCAAAACGCGGGAGGTGATGAGCCAGCTGCCTCTTTCTTCACTGCTGCTGGAAACGGACGCGCCCGATATGCCATTGAATGGTTTTCAGGGGCAGCCGAACCGCCCGGAGCAGGTTGCGCGCGTGTTCGCCACGCTGTGTGAATTGCGCGATGAACCCGCCGATGTGATGGCTGACGCCCTGCTGAACACGACCCGCGAACTGTTTGGCATCACGCTATAAATAGAGCGCCGGACGCATCACGCTAATCTTCTCTGTTTCCAGCGCGTGTGCCAGCGGCTCGATGTCCTCCGCCGTGGCGCTTCGCCAGGCCGCCGCATCGCCGTAAATCCCGTGGGCATGAAATGCGTTGATGCGTACAGGTATGTCACCTAGCGAGTGAATAAAGGCGACAAGGGGTTTGAGATTTTCCAGATAATCGCAGTGGTCGGGGATCACCAGCAAACGCAATTCGGTGAGGCGATGATGCTGCGCCAGCCAGCGAATGCTCTGTTTAATCACTCCGTTTTCGCGTCCGGTCAGAAAGCGATGATGGTCATTGTTCCACGCCTTCAGATCGAGCATCGCACCGTCAAAAACGGGGAGTAGTTTTTGCCAGCCGGTTTCGCTTAATAAACCATTGCTGTCCACCAGGCAGGTTAACTTGTTCAGCGTCGAATCGGCTTTCAGGGTGCTGAACAGGGCGATGAGGAAGGGCAGTTGGGTGGTGGCTTCACCGCCGCTGACGGTAATTCCTTCAATGAACGGGGCGACCTGGCGGATCTGCGCGACAATCTCCGCTACGCTGAGACGCTGCGCCATGGGCGTGGCCTGCTGCGGACACAGATGCAGGCACGTATCGCATTTCTGACAGTCTTCCTCCTGCCACCAGACGCGCCCCGCCTGAATGTTCAGGGCATCATGCGGGCAGTGCGGCACGCAAACACCGCAATCATTACAGCGCCCAATCGTCCAGGGGTTATGGCAGGTTTTACAGCGCAGGTTACAGCCCTGCAGGAACAGCGCCAGGCGACTGCCCGGCCCGTCCACGCAGGAAAAAGGTATCACCTGACTAACTAAAGCGCATCTGCTGTTCATGGCTTATCACGCGTGGCTGACGTTCAAGAATACGGGTATTGCGTGCGGCCTCTTCACCCAGCCAGGTGGTATTCGTGCGCGATCCGGCTTCGCGGTATTTTTCCAGATCGGACAGGCGCACCATATATCCCGTCACGCGAACCAGATCGTTGCCCGCAACGTTGGCGGTGAACTCCCGCAGTCCCGCTTTAAACGCGCCCAGGCAGAGCTGCACAACGGCCTGCGGGTTGCGTTTAATGGTCTCATCCAGCGTCAAAATATCGCTAATGCCAGAATGGTAATACGAATGATGCGGGGCAACCGTCAGCAAATGGTTAATCGGATCGGGTTCCTCGCCGTACGGCAGGCGTGCACCCGGTGTGGTACCCGAGTCGGAACTGATACCGGACTGGGCATGTAACATGGCGCGCTGCTTCCAGCCATGTTTAACCGGCGTGCTTTCAACAAAGGCGGCCAGCGCTTCGCTGATGCGATAGCCCAGCGCATTCGCCTGGGCGTCCTGACCGTAACGTCCCGTGATGGCGTCTTTTTCACACAGCGCATTGACGGCTTCTGCCAGGCCATACATGCCAAACATCGGCACAAAGCGCTCAGGTGCTATCAGCCCTTCTTTGACCAGGAAGCTATTCTCAAAGAAGCCGGACTGTTCATAGAGGAAGTCGCAGCGGGCATTGATGATTTCTGTCTGCAGCTGGCAATAGTGCGGCAGGGTGCGATGGAAGAAATCGTCAACCGATGCGCTCTGCTCGGCAATGGCTTTCAGATTCAGGCGAACCAGGGTGCTGCCACCGCCTGCCAGCGGCAGCGAATTGTAACAACTGACTACGCCGTAGCCGCCTTTTGTGAAAATTTTATCATTTTCAGGGCCGTTTGAAATATGGGGCTTACTGCATGCGCAGATGTTTTTTGCTACTTCAAGCAGAAGGTCGTCAGGGGTAATGTCTGGATCGTAAATAAACGTGAGATTGGGTGCGACCTGCTTCAGCTCTGCATCAGCGCGTAAGATGGCGCGGGTGATGGGCGTATCGTGCGGGCCGATGTTGGCATGCATAAACGCATCCGGCAGGGTGCGGTCGAGGTAGCGCCAGAAACGTTTTATGCGGATATCGATCGCTTCTTGTGTTAGAATTTTAACATAAGGATGTAATATCGCATCGAGCTGGCCCAGATAGACCGGCATCGAGGTAACTGAAGGAACATGGTGGTACAGGATGGTCAGCAAAGAGAGCGCATCATCAAGATCTTTCGCGCCTTCCAGTTCCAGCCATTGCGAACCGTTTGCCAGGAATTTTGCGTAGTCCGGCAGAACATAACGCGGCTTGTAGGGCGCATGGCCCTCGAACATGTCGCAGATAAACCCCGCGTCCAGCGCAGCGCGAGCAGCGGCAGTCAGGCCGGGATAGGGCAGATTGTTTTCGGCTTCCAGTGCCAGGAAATGACGTTTTTGCTCGGGCGACAGCACCGGGCTTGTCACAATTTTCTGGCAACGTTGTTGCAGGGCGTCAGGGCCGGAGGTGGACATGTGCGCTTCCTTATTACTCTGCTAAATGTAGGCAGATTGTAGAAAGTCATCCCGTCGGCGCTTTTGATCCCACGCGGGTGATCGCTGCTTTAGTCAGCAAAGAGAGTGATAAAACTTGAGCGAGATCTCATTACAGTAATGCAAATTTGTATGCAGTTTTCATTAACTGTGATGAATGTCGAAGTGTGAATGCGGGTGAATGTTAGAATACTCACAGACCCGCAAGGTGAAAATTTATACGGCGATGCCGTTGGAGAATGTTATGACCGATTTAACTGCAAGCAGCCTTCGTGCGTTGAAACTGATGGACCTGACCACCCTGAACGATGACGACACCAATGAGAAAGTCATCGCCCTTTGCCATCAGGCGAAAACCCCGGTGGGTAACACTGCCGCTGTCTGTATCTACCCGCGCTTTATCCCCATTGCCCGTAAAACGCTGAAAGAGCAGGGCACGCCGGATGTTCGCATTGCAACCGTAACGAACTTCCCGCACGGCAACGACGATATTGATATCGCACTGGCCGAGACCCGCGCGGCAATCGCCTACGGTGCAGACGAAGTTGACGTGGTATTCCCGTACCGCGCGCTGATCGCCGGTAACGAGCAGGTGGGTTTCGACCTGGTGAAAGCCTGTAAAGACGCCTGTGCGGCGGCCAACGTTTGGCTTAAAGTGATCATCGAAACCGGTGAACTGAAAGAAGAAGCGCTTATCCGTAAAGCCTCAGAAATCGCCATCAAAGCCGGTGCGGATTTCATCAAAACCTCTACCGGTAAAGTGCCGGTCAACGCTACGCCGGAAAGCGCGCGCATCATGATGGAAGTCATTCGTGATATGGGCGTGGAAAAAACCGTGGGTTTCAAACCGGCCGGCGGCGTGCGTACCGCAGAAGATGCGCAGCAGTTCCTGGCGATTGCCGATGAACTCTTTGGCGCTGACTGGGCTGATTCCCGTCACTACCGTTTTGGTGCATCAAGCCTGCTGGCCAGCCTGCTGAAAGCGCTGGGTCACGGCGACGGTAAGAGCGCAAGCAGCTACTGATTTTCATCCTGCGGCGGGCCATCCGCCGCATTAACCTGTTTTCTCGGGGGTTACCGTGTTTCTCGCACAAGAAATTATTCGTAAAAAACGTGATGGTCTGGCATTAAGCGACGAAGAGATCCGCTTCTTTATCAATGGCATTCGTGATAACACCATTTCAGAAGGGCAGATCGCTGCGCTGGCGATGACCATTTTCTTCCACGATATGTCTATGCCTGAGCGTGTCTCGCTGACCATGGCGATGCGAGATTCAGGAACCGTTCTGGACTGGAAGAGCCTTAATCTCAACGGCCCGATCGTTGATAAACACTCTACCGGCGGCGTGGGTGATGTCACCTCCCTGATGCTGGGCCCGATGGTGGCGGCCTGTGGCGGATACATCCCAATGATCTCCGGGCGCGGCCTGGGGCATACCGGCGGTACGCTCGACAAACTGGAAGCCATCCCGGGCTTCGATATCTTCCCGGATGACAATCGCTTCCGCGAAATTATTAAAGATGTGGGTGTGGCGATTATCGGCCAGACCAGCTCTCTTGCACCGGCAGACAAGCGTTTCTACGCTACCCGCGATATCACCGCGACCGTGGACTCCATTCCTTTGATCACCGCGTCTATCCTTGCCAAGAAACTGGCGGAAGGTCTGGATGCGCTGGTCATGGATGTGAAAGTGGGCAGCGGCGCCTTTATGCCGACCTATGAACTGTCCGCCGCGCTGGCAGAAGCCATTGTGGGCGTCTCCAACGGCGCGGGCGTGCGTACAACCGCCTTGCTGACGGACATGAACCAGGTGCTGGCCTCCAGCGCAGGCAATGCCGTGGAAGTGCGTGAAGCCGTGCAGTTCCTCACCGGCGAATACCGCAACCCGCGTCTGCTCGATGTGACGATGGCCCTGTGCGTAGAGATGCTTATTTCCGGCAAGCTCGCCAAAGACGATGCCGACGCACGCGCCAAACTTCAGGCGGTGCTCGATAACGGCAAAGCGGCAGAGATTTTTGGCCGCATGGTAGCCGCGCAGAGAGGTCCGACCGACTTCGTGGAAAATTACGCGAAATACCTGCCAACCGCCACGCTCAGCAAAGCGGTCTACGCCGATACCGAAGGCTTTGTCTCGGCGATGGATACGCGCGCGCTGGGCATGGCGGTTGTGTCGATGGGCGGCGGTCGTCGTCAGGCGTCGGACACTATTGATTACAGCGTGGGCTTTACCGATATGGCGCGTCTGGGCGACAGCGTGGATGGTCAGCGTCCGCTGGCGGTGATTCATGCGAAAGATGAAGCCAGCTGGCAGGATGCGGCGAAGGCGGTGAAAGCGGCAATTAAGCTTGACGATAAAGCGCCTGAAAGCACACCGACGGTCTATCGTCGTATTACTGATTAATTGTATACTGATCTGATCACTTACTTTTGAGCACTACGTACGGAGAACAATTATGAAACGTGCATTTATTATGGTGCTGGACTCATTCGGCATCGGCGCAACCGAAGATGCAGAACGTTTTGGTGATGTCGGTTCCGATACCATGGGACACATCGCAGAAGCCTGTGCGAAAGGCGAAGCGGACAATGGCCGTAAGGGCCCGCTTAATCTGCCCAACCTGACCCGTCTGGGTCTGGTGAAAGCCCACGAAGGTTCTACCGGTAAAGTCGCTGCGGGTATGGACGGCAATGCGGAAGTGGTGGGCGCGTACGCCTGGGCGCACGAGCTCTCTTCCGGTAAAGATACCCCGTCAGGCCACTGGGAAATTGCCGGTGTGCCGGTTCTGTTCGACTGGGGCTACTTCGCCGATCACGACAACAGCTTCCCGCAGGAGCTGCTGGATAAACTGGTTAAGCGTGCCAACCTGCCGGGCTATCTCGGTAACTGCCACTCTTCCGGTACCGTGATTCTGGACCAGCTTGGCGAAGAGCACATGAAAACCGGCAAGCCGATTTTCTATACCTCCGCTGACTCCGTGTTCCAGATTGCCTGCCACGAAGAGACCTTTGGTCTGGATAAACTCTACGAGCTGTGCGAAATCGCACGTGAAGAGCTGACCGAAGGCGGCTACAACATCGGCCGCGTGATCGCACGTCCGTTTATCGGTGACAAAGCGGGTAACTTCCAGCGCACCGGTAACCGCCATGACCTGGCCGTTGAGCCACCGGCACCTACCGTGCTGCAGAAGCTGGTTGACGAGAAAGATGGTCACGTGGTGTCTGTGGGTAAAATTGCTGACATCTACGCCAACTGCGGCATCACCAAAAAAGTGAAAGCCACCGGCCTGGACGCGCTGTTTGACGCCACCATCAACGAGATGAAAGAAGCGGGTGACAAGACCATCGTCTTCACCAACTTCGTGGACTTCGACTCCTCATGGGGCCACCGTCGCGACGTCGCCGGTTATGCCGCAGGTCTGGAGCTGTTTGACCGCCGTCTGCCAGAGCTGATGGAGCTGGTGGGGGAAGATGACATTCTGATCCTGACCGCTGACCACGGCTGCGACCCGACCTGGACCGGTACCGACCACACCCGTGAGCACATTCCAGTGCTGGTGTACGGCCCGAAAGTGAAACCTGGCTCGCTGGGCCATCGTGAAACCTTCGCGGATATCGGCCAGACCATCGCGAAATACTTCGGTACGTCTGACATGGAATATGGCAAGGCCATGTTTTAAACGGATTGGGTGCGGCCTTATGTCCTCACCCCCCGCCCTCTCCCACAGGGAGAGGGAGAACAGAATGTAGGCCGGGTAAGGCGTAGCCGCCACCCGGCAAAAACAACAATGTAAAAGGAACTGAAGATGGCAACTCCTCACATTAATGCAGAAATGGGTGATTTCGCTGACGTCGTCTTGATGCCGGGCGACCCGCTGCGCGCAAAGCACATTGCAGAAACTTTCCTCGAAGACGTGCGTGAAGTGAATAACGTGCGCGGTATGCTGGGCTTCACCGGGACGTACAAAGGCCGCAAAATCTCCGTGATGGGTCACGGTATGGGTATCCCATCCTGCTCCATCTACACCAAAGAGCTGATTACTGATTTTGGCGTGAAGAAAATCATTCGCGTGGGCTCCTGCGGTGCGGTACGCATGGACGTTAAGCTGCGTGACGTGGTGATTGGTATGGGCGCCTGCACCGATTCCAAAGTGAACCGTATCCGCTTTAAGGATCATGACTTCGCTGCGATCGCTGACTTCGACATGGTGCGTAACGCGGTTGACGCGGCAAAAGCTCTGGGCGTTGATGCGCGCGTGGGCAACCTCTTCTCTGCCGATCTGTTCTACTCACCGGACGGCGAAATGTTCGACGTGATGGAAAAGTACGGCATCCTGGGCGTAGAAATGGAAGCGGCGGGCATTTACGGCGTGGCGGCTGAATTCGGTGCGAAAGCGCTGACCATCTGCACCGTGTCTGACCATATCCGTACGCACGAGCAGACGACCGCTGCCGAGCGTCAGACCACCTTCAACGACATGATCAAAATCGCGCTGGAATCCGTTCTGCTGGGCGATAAAGAGTAATTCTGCCTCTTCCCTCCCTCTCCCTGTGGGAGAGGGAGGGCATCAGAACGCATTAACGCACTGCCAGTGCAATCCACGCCGATAATTCCCGTAATTCTTTTTCCTGCTCGGGGAAATCACCCCGTATCGCATCACACGCCTGCTGCAGCCTATCTGCCCGATACACACAGCCCTGTAAACGCGCGGCAAGCGCTTCTAACGGCGCAGGGTTCAGGCTATCGGTGAAAACCTGCGTGCGGGTGATATGACCCTTTTCAACGTCAAAGTGCAGCTCCACGCCGCCCCAGGTGAAACGCTCATCCAGCAGATGCGAGAACGCGGGCGCCTGACCAAAGTTCCACTCCCAGCTGCTCTGGCGGGCGAAAGTCTCCGCAAAGTTAGGCAGATCGGGCGTCTTGTCGGGCGAGATCACTTCTGCGTCGACGCGCTCGCCGTAGTGGGCAAAAAAGGCTTCGCGTACCGCATCGCATATCTGCTCATGGGTAATACCCGGCAGCAATTCAACCAGGTTCGCCACGCGACCCCGCACGGAGGTGATGCCTTTTGCCTGAAGCTTTTTCTTATCCGGATTGAGGTAGTTTGCCAGGCGGCTGAGATCGGCATTGAGCAGTAACGTACCGTGGTGGAAGCCGCGATCCAGGGTTTCGCGGTACGCGGAGCCAGAGACTTTGCGATCCCCTTCGGCCGTTTTGACCACCAGGTCGTTTCGCCCTGACGCTTCCGCCGTCACGCCAAGTGCATTCAGGGCGTTAAGGACAATGGCAGTCGAGATGCTTTTATCATACTCGGGCTTGCCCGCCATGAAGGTGAAACAGGTATTACCCAGATCGTGAAATACCGCGCCGCCGCCGCTGCTGCGACGCGCAAGACGCACGTTGTCCTCTTCCATGCGACGCGTATTGCACTCTTTCCAGGGATTTTGCGCACGGCCTATGACCACCGTGTCGGCGTTACGCCAGAGGAACAGTACGCGCTGCGTGGCGGGCATCTGGCGGAAGATGCACTCCTCCACGGCGAGATTGAACCAGGGATCGTAAGAGTCAGAGATAAGTAAGCGTAACGTCGTCATGGCAGAGTTCCTTTTCCGAATCGTTCGCCTACTGTATCACTAATCTTTCTTCTCGCTCTCTTCCTCTTCCGGCACCGATTTGCTGGCGGTCAGCAGGAAGGGCGATTGTTGCCAGCGGGTACGTTTGCCCTGAAGCAGGGTACGCGTTAACACCACGCCAATCGCCAGGGAGAGGAGCAGCATCAGACGCAGAATATTAGTGGTATTATCAACCTGTCTGGATTCGGTCGCCAGCGTGTGGGTGTCGAGCGTCAGGCGCAAATAACCCAGTGGGCCATTTTTCCCCTGAATGGGTTCAACGATCTGTTGGTTAAAATACCCTCCGGCTTTTTTACCGTCCAGCGCCAGCCGATCGCGCACGTCAATCTTCTCGCCGGCGCGGGCGATCAGGTTGCCCTCTTCGTCATAGACACCCGCATCCAGAATGCGGCTCTCTTCCGTCAACTGGCGCAGAACCTGGTTTATCCGTTTTTCATCCGGCGTTTCGGTACGCATTGACGGCGCAACGTTGAGCGTGACCTGACGGGCCAGCGTGCGGGCCAGCTCTTCAAGCTGCGGGTTGCGTTGTCGTTGGTGATTCTGACTGAACCACGAAGCCCCTTGCATCAGCGCGACCAATAATGCGAGACAGGATAAGACAATCACGGCGCGATGAAGCCGGAATTTCAGTTTTGCGCGAGCCATATTCCACCTGCTGAAAATTTACGAGTTAATGTTGCCAGAAGTGATGGTTACAAGGTAGCCTCATGCGTTATTTTCCCTCGCGGAACCAACCGGCGCGAACCAATCTACAGGAGCTTCAATGCCGAACATTACCTGGTGTGACCTGCCAACGGATGTCTCTTTATGGCCAGGATTGCCGCTCTCTTTAAGTGGTGATGAGGTAATGCCACTCGATTACCATGCGGGTCGTAGCGGCTGGCTGCTGTACGGACGCGGTCTGGATAAGCAAACCCTGACGCAATATCAGACCAAACTCGGTGCTGCGATGGTGATTGTAGCGGCCTGGAGCGTTGAAGATTATCAGGTTTTACGCCTGGCGGGTTCCCTGACCGCACGCGCCACCCGTTTGGCGCATGATGCCGGTCTGGACGTCGCGCCATTGGGGAAAATTCCCCATCTGAAGACGCCGGGCCTGCTGGTGATGGATATGGATTCCACCGCCATCCAGATTGAGTGTATCGACGAGCTTGCCAAATTGGCCGGAAGCGGCGAGATGGTTGCGGAAGTGACCGAGCGTGCCATGCGCGGGGAACTGGATTTTACCGCCAGCCTGCGCCAGCGCGTGGCGACGCTGAAGGGCGCAGACGCGAATATCCTGCGTCAGGTGCGTGATGAACTGCCGCTTATGCCAGGATTAACCCAGCTGGTTCTTAAGCTGGAAACGCTGGGCTGGAAAGTGGCTATCGCCTCCGGCGGATTTACGTTCTTTGCCGATTACCTTCGCGACAAGCTGCGTTTAACCACGGTGGTTGCCAACGAACTGGAGATCATGGACGGAAAGCTCACCGGTCAGGTGATTGGCGATATCGTGGATGCGCAGTATAAAGCTAACACTCTGACGCGCCTGGCGGATAAATATGAAATTCCCGTCGAGCAGACGGTGGCGATTGGCGACGGGGCGAACGACCTGCCCATGATTAAAGTCGCAGGCCTGGGCATTGCGTATCATGCCAAGCCAAAAGTGAATGAGAAGACCGAGATTACCATTCGTCATGCTGACCTGATGGGGGTGTTTTGCATCCTCTCTGGTAGCGTGAACATGAAGTAATGACCGATTTTTACAGGCCGGGTCCGCGCGAGCGCTAGCCGGTCTGCAGCACAGAAATAACGAGGTAAACCGTGGCGAAAGCTCCAAAACGCGCATTTGTCTGTAATGAATGTGGTGCTGATTACCCGCGCTGGCAGGGGCAATGCAGCGCCTGTCATGCCTGGAACACCATCACCGAAGTGCGTGGGGTGGCCGCTTCGCCAACCGTGGCCCGCAATGAGCGCCTGAGCGGTTATGCGGGTAACGCGGGCATCTCCAAAGTGCAGAAACTGTCGGAAATCAGCCTGGACGAAGTTCCGCGTTTTTCGACCGGTTTTAAAGAGTTTGACCGCGTGCTGGGCGGCGGCGTGGTCCCCGGCAGCGCCATTCTGATCGGCGGGAATCCCGGTGCCGGGAAATCCACCCTTTTGCTGCAAACGCTGTGTAAGCTCTCCGAACAGATGAAGACGCTGTACGTGACCGGTGAGGAGTCTTTGCAGCAGGTCGCGATGCGTGCGCACCGTCTGGGACTGCCGACGGGCAACCTCAATATGCTCTCCGAAACCAGCATCGAACAGATCTGCATGATTGCGGAAGAAGAGCAGCCGAAGCTGATGGTCATCGACTCCATTCAGGTGATGCATATGGCGGATATCCAGTCTTCGCCGGGCAGCGTGGCGCAGGTGCGTGAAACGGCGGCCTATCTGACCCGGTTTGCCAAAACCCGCGGCGTGGCGATCGTGATGGTCGGCCACGTAACCAAAGATGGCTCGCTGGCAGGGCCGAAAGTGCTGGAACACTGTATTGACTGCTCGGTAATGCTCGATGGCGATGCCGATTCCCGCTTCCGTACCCTGCGCAGCCATAAAAACCGTTTTGGCGCGGTGAATGAACTGGGCGTGTTCGCCATGACTGAACAAGGCTTACGCGAAGTCAGCAACCCTTCGGCGATATTCCTGAGCCGGGGAGATGAAATCACCTCGGGCAGCTCGGTGATGGTGCTGTGGGAAGGAACCCGCCCCTTGCTGGTGGAGATTCAGGCCTTAGTCGATCAATCGATGATGGGTAACCCACGCCGCGTGGCGGTGGGGCTTGAACAGAACCGTCTGGCCATCCTGCTGGCCGTGCTGCATCGACACGGTGGGCTGCAAATGGCGGACCAGGATGTCTTTGTGAACGTGGTCGGGGGCGTTAAGGTGACCGAAACCAGCGCCGACCTGGCCTTGCTGCTGGCAATGGTGTCCAGCTTGCGTAACCGTCCACTGCCGCAAGATTTGGTGGTGTTTGGCGAGGTAGGGCTTGCCGGTGAAATTCGTCCGGTGCCAAGCGGCCAGGAGCGCATTTCAGAAGCGGCTAAACACGGTTTTCGGCGGGCGATTGTCCCTGCGGCAAACGTGCCAAAAAAAGTGCCCGAAGGGATGAAAGTTTTCCCCGTCAAAAAACTCTCGGATGCACTAAGCGTCTTTGACGACTTATAATTACGCATTCGATTTTGCAGGAGGCACCGTAATTTATGTCGACATTTGACTACCTTAAGACCGCGATCCGCCAAAAAGGCTGTACCTTGCAGCAGGTCGCGGAAGCCAGCGGCATGACTAAAGGCTATTTAAGCCAACTGCTAAACGCCAAAATCAAAAGCCCCAGCGCGCAAAAGCTGGAGGCGTTACACCGCTTCCTGGGGCTGGAATTCCCGCGTATGCAGAAGAACATCGGCGTGGTGTTTGGTAAGTTTTACCCGCTGCATACCGGGCATATCTACCTTATCCAGCGTGCCTGTAGCCAGGTGGACGAGCTGCACATCATCATGGGCTATGACGAAACCCGTGACCGCAAGCTTTTTGAAGACAGCGCGATGTCGCAACAGCCGACGGTGCCGGACCGCCTGCGCTGGCTGTTACAGACCTTTAAGTATCAGAAAAACATCCGCATTCATGCCTTTAACGAAGAGGGCATGGAGCCTTATCCGCACGGCTGGGATGTGTGGAGTAACGGCGTCAAAGCCTTTATGGAAGAGAAGGGGATCACCCCTAACTGGATTTACACGTCTGAAGAGTCCGACGCCCCGCAGTTTCGTGAGCATCTGGGCACCGAAACCGTGCTGATTGACCCGAAGCGGACGTTTATGAATATCAGCGGCGGCCAGATCCGTGAGAACCCGTTCCGCTACTGGGATTACATCCCGACGGAAGTGAAGCCGTTCTTTGTTCGCACCGTGGCGATACTGGGCGGTGAATCCAGCGGTAAATCCACGCTGGTCAATAAGCTGGCGAACATCTTCAACACCACCAGCGCGTGGGAGTTCGGGCGCGACTATGTGTTCTCGCATCTGGGCGGTGACGAAATGGCGCTTCAGTATTCCGACTACGATAAAATTGCCCTGGGCCATGCACAGTACATTGATTTTGCTGTGAAATATGCCAATAAGGTGGCTTTTGTCGATACCGACTTTGTGACCACTCAGGCGTTCTGTAAAAAATACGAAGGGCGCGAGCACCCGTTTGTGCAGGCGCTGATTGATGAATACCGCTTCGATCTGGTGATCCTGGTAGAAAACAACACACCATGGGTTGCCGACGGGATGCGCAGCCTGGGCAGTTCCGTTGATCGAAAAGAGTTCCAGACCATGCTGGTGGACATGCTCAACGAAAACAACATTGAGTTTGTGCACGTGGAAGAGCCCGACTACGATACCCGCTTCCTGCGCTGCGTGGAGCTGGTGAAGGAGATGATGGGAGAGCAGGGGTAGATTGCTTTCCCCTCACCCCAGCCCTCTCCCAAAGGGAGAGGGAGCTTGAAGTCCCCTCGCCCAAAGGGGGAGTGAGCTTAAAGTTCCCTCGCCCAAAGGGGAGTGAGCTTAATATCCCCTCGCTCAAAGGGGAGTGAGCTTTATATTCCCTCTCCCCGTGGGAGAGGGTTAGGGTGAGGGCACCAGACGGCTCAGAACGCAACCACCACTTTCCCGCGCATATGCCCCTCCAGCACTTTCCTGTGCGCCTCGGTAATACTTTCCACGCTCAACCCGTGCAACGTTTCGCTGAGCGAGCTTTCAACCACGCCGTTATCCACCAGCTTCGCCACCTCGTTTAAGATCTCGCCCTGACGCGCCATATCGGCGGTCTGGTACATGCTGCGGGTATACATAAATTCCCAGTGCAGCGCCGCAGATTTCGATTTCAGCTTATCCTGATTCAGCGGATGTTGGTTCTCGACGATAGTGCAGATATGCCCCTGTGGGGCGATCAGTTCGCTGACGGCATCCCAGTGGCCATCGGTATCATTGAGGATAAAGATGTAGTCCACAAAGGTGATCCCCTCTCTGGCCAGCTCGCCTTTCAGATCGCGATAGTCCACCACGCGATCCGCGCCGCGATCGCGGCACCATCTGGCAGAATCTTCCCGCGAGGCCGTGGCGATCACGGTCACCTGACTATTGTGCTTCGCAAACGGGATCGCCAGCGATCCCACGCCGCCGGCACCGCCGACGATCAGCAGCGTCTTATCCGCTCCCGCCTGCTGAATGTTCAGTCGTTCAAAAAGCCCTTCCCAGGCGGTCAGCGCGGTGAGGGGCAGTGCCGCCGCTGCGGCCCAGTCCAGGCTCGCCGGTTTGTGTCCGACGATGCGGGCATCAATTAACTGGTGCGTTGCATTGCTGCCCGGACGGGTGATATCGCCTGCATACCAGACTTCGTCGCCCGGTTTGAACTGGGTCACGCCCGCGCCAACCGCTTTAACGACACCACTGGCATCCCAGCCGAGAATGCGCGGCTCCTTCAGACCACTTTTGGCAATAGCGGCATGCACTTTGGTGTCGACAGGATTAATGGAGACGGCTTTCACTTCAACCAGCAGATCATGCTCGCCCGGCTGCGGCATCGGCTGGGTAATTTCAATAAAATCAGACGGATTCTCAGGATTAACGGCAATGGCTTTCACTGACATGGTGTGCTCCTTAATGGAATGCGTGTTGTTGAGGCTAGTCTATTAAGTGAGCCGCTGCGTGATAAGATGGACAATCCAGAACGAAGTGTTCGCACAGGGTGAACAATCATGTTTAAACAGCTTCAGGATATGGCGCTGTTTGCGCTGGTCGCCGAGATGGGCAGCTTTACTGCCGCCGCGCAAAAAGCGGACTTGCCTAAATCGAGCGTGAGCCAGCGTATCAGCCAGCTTGAGCAGCAGATCGGCATTCGGTTGCTTAACCGCACCACGCGCAAGCTCAACCTGACCTTTGCGGGTGAGCACTATCTGGTGCACTGTCGCGAGATGCTCGCGGCCAGCGAAAGGGCGGAATACGCCATTCAGCGTCTGCGGGATAATCCCAGCGGACGGCTGCGCATGACTTCACCGGCCGGGATCGGCGCGACGCTGCTGGCCCACCTGAATACGGAGTTTCAGCGCCGCTATCCTGACGTTTCGCTGGATGTGTCTATTTCCGATGACGTGGTTGACCTGGTGGCGTCTGGTTATGACGTGGCGCTGCGCACCGGCAAGCCGCAGGATTCGTCGCTGATTGGCCGCATGATTGGCCATTGCCCGCGCTATATGCTGGCGTCACCGGCGTATCTGGCGACGCGTGAACCGCTGACGCATCCCCGACAGCTGGTGGGGCACCGTTGCATCACCCATAAATCCTGGTCGGAATGGTTGCTGCAAAGTGGCAGTGAAGATTATCGCTACCTGTCGGATAACGCCCATCTGACGGATAACCTGGTGTATGCCCGCGAGAGCGCCATTGCCGGGGCGGGGATCACCTTGTTACCGGCCTTTCTTCTGGAAGATAAGGTTGAGAAGGGGGCGCTGGTGCAGGTGCTGCCGGAGTGGAACGTCGAGGGGAACGAGTTGTGGCTGGCTTATCCGAGCCGTAAGCTGAATTCGCCTGCGCTGATGAGCTATATCGACTTTGCCATGGGGTTTGATGAGGTGAAGCGGTATTACGTCGGGGAACGATCCTCTGCGGTGTGATGCCCTCACCCCGGCCCTCTCCCACGGGGAGAGGGGGAAAACATAAAAAAAGGCAACTTGCGTTGCCTTTTGCTGTTGGGCTTGTGCGGACTGATGCCCTCACCCCGACCCTCTCCCACGGGGAGAGGGAGTAAACATAAAAACGGCAACCGAAGTTGCCGTTTTGCATGGGTTAGTGCGGTCTGATGCCCTCACCCCGACCCTCCCACAGGGAGAGGGGGAAAACATAAAAAACGGCAACCGAAGTTGCCGTTTTGCTGTTTATTTTGAAATACGCTTGTACTTGATGCGTTTTGGCTCAAGCGCATCTGCGCCCAGCGTGCGTTTCTTGTACTCTTCGTATTCGGTGAAGTTACCTTCAAAGAACTCCACTTTACCTTCGTCCTGGTAATCCAGAATGTGGGTTGCGATACGGTCAAGGAACCAACGGTCGTGCGAGATAACCATCGCGCAGCCCGGGAACTCCAGCATGGCGTTTTCCAGCGCACGCAGGGTTTCGATGTCCAGGTCGTTGGTTGGTTCATCGAGCAGCAGAACGTTACCGCCAACCTGCAGCAGTTTCGCCAGATGCAGACGACCACGCTCACCGCCGGACAGTTCGCCAACGCGTTTGCCCTGATCGACACCCTTGAAGTTGAAGCGACCCACGTAGGCACGGCTTGGCATCTCGGTGTTGCCGATACGCATAATATCCTGCCCGCCGGAGACTTCTTCCCACACGGTTTTGCTGTTATCCATCGCGTCACGGAACTGGTCAACGGATGCCAGCTTCACGGTATCACCCAGGGTGATGGTGCCGCTGTCAGGCTGTTCCTGACCGGACATCATGCGGAACAGCGTCGATTTACCCGCGCCGTTAGGACCGATGATCCCGACGATAGCGCCTTTCGGTACGGAGAAGCTCAGGTCGTCGATCAATACGCGATCGCCGTAAGATTTACGCAGATTGCTCACTTCAACGACTTTATCGCCCAGACGTGCTCCAGGTGGAATAAAGAGTTCGTTGGTTTCGTTACGTTTCTGGTATTCAGAGTTGTTAAGCTCTTCAAAGCGTGCCAGACGGGCTTTGCCCTTAGACTGACGGCCTTTCGCGCCCTGGCGAACCCACTCAAGCTCTTTCTCAATGGATTTACGGCGTGCCGCTTCCTGAGAGGCTTCCTGAGCCAGACGCTGATCTTTCTGTTCCAGCCAGGAGGAGTAGTTGCCTTCCCACGGAATACCTTCACCGCGGTCAAGCTCCAGAATCCAGCCTGCTACGTTATCGAGGAAGTAACGGTCGTGGGTAATCGCCACCACGGTGCCTTCGAAATCGTGCAGGAAACGTTCCAGCCAGGCGACGGATTCGGCGTCCAGGTGGTTCGTGGGTTCGTCGAGCAGCAGCATGTCTGGTTTTTCGAGCAGCAGACGGCACAGCGCGACGCGGCGGCGTTCACCACCGGACAGTTTTTCAACTTTCGCATCCCAGTCAGGCAGGCGCAGGGCATCGGCCGCACGCTCCAGCTGCACGTTCAGGTTATGACCGTCGTGCGCCTGGATAATTTCTTCGAATTTGCCCTGTTGTGCCGCAAGCTTATCGAAGTCGGCGTCGGGTTCGGCGTACTTCGCGTACACTTCATCCAGCCCTTTCAGGGCGTTAACCACTTCAGCAACCGCTTCTTCGATGGACTCACGAACGGTGTGTTCAGGGTTCAGCTTCGGTTCCTGCGGCAGGTAACCGATTTTCAGGCCTGGCTGAGGACGGGCTTCACCTTCGATGTCGGTATCGATGCCGGCCATGATGCGCAGCAGGGTAGACTTACCGGCACCGTTGAGGCCCAGAACACCGATTTTTGCGCCCGGGAAGAAACTCAGCGAGATATTTTTAAGAATATGACGTTTCGGCGGAACCACTTTGCCGACACGATGCATGGTATAAACGAATTGAGCCACGTGGACTTCGCCTCTTTTATCGTAATGAGAATAGGTAACAGCTGCGAAGTGTAGCCTTTTTCGCAGGCTAATCCCAGCCAGGAACATCGGGAGTGTTAAAACGCGCAAGAAAGGTAAAAAAGTGTCCATGACGTGGCGTGTTCCGGGATGCCTGGTTAGCATAAGTGAATAACTTTTTGACGCGGCATGATGCTGCTACTGCCTATAACAGAATGAGGAAGAGCTTGTGGAAAAAGCCAAAAAGGGGGTCTGGCGTCTGCTGGCCGCCAGCGTGTGCGTGCTGACGATAAGCCATGCAGCGCATGCCGATTCACTGGATGAACAACGTAGTCGCTATGCGCAGATCAAGCAGGCATGGGACAGCAAACAGATGGATACGGTGCAGGCGCTGATGCCGACCTTAAAAGCGTATCCATTATATCCTTATCTGGAGTATCGCCAGATAACCGACGATTTGATGAATCAGCCGACGGTCACCGTCGCCCAGTTTATTCAGGCGAATCCCACGCTGCCGCCGGCGCGTACGCTGCAATCCCGTTTTGTGAACGAGCTGGCGCGACGTGAAGACTGGCGTGGCTTACTGGCCTTCAGCCCTGAAAAACCCGCATCCACGGAAGCACAATGTAACTATTACTACGCGAAATGGGCGACGGGCCAGCAGGCGGAAGCCTGGAGCGGGGCGAAAGATCTGTGGCTGACGGGGAAAAGCCAGCCTAATGCCTGCGATGCGTTATTTGGCGCGTGGCGCGCTTCGGGTCAGCAAGATCCGCTGGCCTACCTTGAACGCATTCGTCTGGCGATGAAGGCGGGGAATACGCGTCTGGTCACCCTCCTGGCAGGCCAGATGCCGTCCGATTATCAAACGATTGCTTCGGCCGTTATGCAACTGGCGAACGATCCCAACGCCGTTCTGACTTTTGCCCGCAGCACAGGGGCAACGGATTTCACTCGTCAGATGGCGGCGGTGGCGTTTGCAAGCGTCGCGCGTGATGACGTCGAAAATGCGCGGCTGATGATCCCGCAACTGGTGCAGGCGCAACAGCTGAATGACGATCAAACCCAGGAGTTGCGCGATATTGTTGCCTGGCGTCTGATGGGGACGGATGTTACCGACGAGCAGGCTCGCTGGCGTGACGATGCCATCATGCGCTCAAACTCGACATCGCTGGTGGAACGCCGGGTGCGTATGGCGCTGGGCACGGGCGATCGCCGCGGGTTGAACACCTGGCTTGCCCGTTTGCCCATGGATGCCAAAGAGAAAGACGAATGGCGGTACTGGCAGGCCGATCTGTTGATGGAGCGCGGGCGTGAAGACGAAGCGAAACAGATTTTGCACGCGTTGATGCAGCAGCGCGGCTTCTACCCGATGGTGGCAGCACAACGTCTGGGCGAGGAATATACGCTCAAAATTGATAAAGCACCGTCTGTCTCCAGCGCCACGCTGATTCAGGGGCCGGAGATGGCGCGCGTGCGTGAGCTGATGTACTGGAGCCTGGATAATACCGCGCGCAGTGAATGGGCCAATCTGGTGACCAGCCGTACCGTCGATGAAAAGGCGCAGCTTGCCCGTTATGCCTTCGATAACGGCTGGTGGGATCTGAGCGTTCAGGCCACGATCGCCGGTAAGCTGTGGGATCATCTGGAAGAGCGTTTCCCGCTGGCCTATAAAGATCTCTTCGAGCGCTACACCCAGGGTAAAGATATCTCTCAGAGTTATGCCATGGCGATTGCCCGCCAGGAGAGCGCCTGGAACCCGAAAGTGCGTTCCCCGGTCGGCGCCAGCGGTCTGATGCAGATTATGCCGGGCACGGCGACGCACACGGTGAAGATGTTTTCTATCCCGGGCTACAGCAGCCCTTCACAGCTGCTCGATCCGGAAACGAATATCAACATCGGAACCAGCTACCTGCAATATGTCTATCAGCAGTTTGGCGATAACCGCATCTTTGCGTCAGCGGCGTATAACGCAGGTCCCGGCAGGGTGCGCACCTGGCTTGGCAACAGTGCCGGCCGTCTCGACGCCGTCGCCTTTGTAGAGAGTATTCCATTCTCTGAAACGCGGGGTTATGTGAAAAATGTGCTGGCGTATGATGCGTACTATCGGCACTTCCTGGGGCAGAAAGAGGCCCTGTTGAGCGATTCTGAGTGGCAGCGACGTTACTGATCGCGATGGGTTGTGTTATGCTGTACTCGTTTAAGAGTACAACAGGCGGCATAACATGACCCAGCATTCACCGTATTCATCGGCAATGGCCGATCAGCGCAATCAGGAGTGGCTTCGTTTTGTGGAGCTGCTTCGCCAGTCTTACGAACAGAATCTGCATATGCCCCTCATGCAGCTGATGCTCACCCCCGACGAGCGCGAAGCGCTGGGCACACGGGTGCGGATCATCGAAGAACTATTGCGGGGTGAAATGAGTCAGCGTGAGCTGAAAACCGAACTGGGTGCGGGTATCGCAACCATCACCCGTGGCTCTAACAGCCTGAAATCGGCGCCCGTGGAACTGCGCCAGTGGCTTGAGCAGGTGCTGCTGAATAACGCCTGATGGCGCGATGTGGCTCGCTTAGCGATAAATGGCGTTATGAAACGGACTTAATGCCAGAATGACCGCCTGGTGGTAAACGCTTGAGCGGGTTAATTTGCCGGCGGTAAAGACGCCAATGGCACCTTCCTTGCGGCCAATCTCATCAATGCCGGTGTACTGCGACATCACCGGCCCCAGCGCGTCTCCGTCATGCACTTTTTTCAAAATGACGTCCGGTAGCGGCAGGGTAGCCGAACGCGCTTCACCGCGCTGCTCACGGCTCTCTATGACCACCCAGCTAAAGGTAGCTCCCTCGTCGATCCCGGCTTCAATCGCCACCCAAAAATCCGCCTGCGGACGTAACGCCTTCGCATTGATGACGCGGTTTCGTGCGCCAGCGCGCGTTTCCTCGCTGCCAAAAGGCTGTTCAGGAACGCCGCTCTCGACGCCGACGGCGTCAATATGGCAGGATCCTTCGCCGAAGATCTCTTCAAATGCCCTTAGAATTGCCTGAATTTTGGCAGGATTAGTGGTAGCAGAGACAACCTGGTGCATAATTACACTCACATAAAAAAATTCATCGCAGTATAACGGAAAATAACATGTTAGAGGTTTACCTTGTTCGCCACGGTGAAACGCAGTGGAACGCCGAGCGACGTATTCAAGGCCAGTCAGACAGTCCTCTCACCGCGAAAGGTGAGCAACAGGCGTGCCAGGTCGCACAGCGCGCCAAAACGCTGGGCATCACCCATGTCATCACCAGTGATCTGGGACGTACCCAGCAAACGGCGCGGATTATTGCCGAAGCCTGCGGCTGCGATATTATCCTCGAACCTCGCCTGCGCGAGCTGGATATGGGCGTGCTGGAGAAACGTCACGTTGACTCGTTGACCGAAGAGGAAGAAGGCTGGCGTCGTACGCTGGTTAACGGCACAAAAGAGGGCCGTATTCCTGAGGGCGAATCCATGCAGGAGCTGAGCGTACGCGTTCACGGCGCGCTGGCTGAATGTCTGAATCTGCCGGCAGGCAGTCGCCCTCTGCTGGTGAGCCACGGTATTGCGCTGGGATGTCTGGTGAGCACGATTTTAGGGCTACCGGCCTGGGCTGAGCGCCGTTTGCGCCTGCGCAACTGTTCTATTTCCCGTATTGACCATCAGGAAAGCCCATGGCTGGCGTCTGGCTGGGTCGTGGAAATGGCCGGGGACATCTCACATCTGGATGCCCCCGCACTGGATGAGCTCCAGCGCTAGCGGCGGATAGGAATCAGGTATTCCATGCGTAAATCGATTGGGCGTTCGTCCGGTTTCACGTTGCTGACCGGATAGTAACGCTCAATGTCCTGACCTTTTCGACGGTTCAGGTTCAGCATCGGCATACAGGTTCCGTAGACGGTCAGGATAAACTCCTGCACGCCTGTACCCAGCCCGTCGTAGGTGAACATCACGTAATCGCCGCCTTCCACCGTGACCGCTTTTGATCCCTGAATGTAGCCATTGGCCAGTTCAGGCGTGAGCGCGGTGGTGTAAAACACCTCCTGCTCGTCATCTTTTTCCTGGCTCGGATGCGTCTGGTTCAGGCCATAAAGCACCGGCGGGATAGCGGGCGCATGGCTCAGGAAGTCACGCCAGAACTGCACGCGCATCTGATGACGGAACTCGGAAATTTGCTCCAGAGAACAGGAGTAGCTTTGCGTGGTGCCCACTAACTGAGTATCGGGCAGCGTGATAAACTCGTGTTTCGGCATTGCGAATTCGCCCAAACGCAGCGGCGGACGCATGCCAAACGAGCTCCAGTCAGGCGAGCGGCGGTAGAGCGCCGGCGTCAGCGTAAACTGTTTTTTGAAGGCGCGGGTAAACGTCTGTTGGGAATCGAAACGGTATTGCAGCGCAATGTCCAGAATCGGACGAGCCGTGAGGCGCAAGGCGACCGCAGATTTTGAGAGCCGACGCGCACGAATATAGGCACCGATAGCATGACCGGTAACATCCTTGAACATCCTTTGCAGATGCCACTTGGAATAGCCTGCTTTTGCCGCCACATTATCCAGTGACAATGGCTGGTCAAGATGACCTTCCAGCCAGACAAGCAAATCGCGAATAATTCCAGCCTGATCCATATACTATCCTCATCCTTAAAACAGCAGGTGCCTGATAACAGGTTAGCGGATAATAGCATTTTTTGATGTTTGCGCATTCGGTGTTTTTTTTGCTCATAAATGCTTTTTGCCGCACATTAAGGGCCATTATTTTGTAATCCTGTGATCTTGAAACATTTTTTGGCTAAATTGTTGAATAATCGCTCAGTGTAATCTTAAAAATGGTAACAATATGAAATACAAGACATTGCTCCTGACCTCTCTGCTGCTGCTGGTGGGTCACGTCGCCCAGGCCGAACAAATCGGCTCTGTCGACACCGTATTTAAAATCTTTGGCCCGGACCACAAAATTGTGGTGGAAGCCTTCGACGATCCAGATGTGAAGAACGTGACGTGCTACGTCAGCCGGGCGAAAACAGGGGGCATTAAAGGCGGATTAGGTCTGGCGGAAGATACCTCTGATGCCGCCATTTCTTGCCAGCAGGTCGGGCCCGTTGAGCTGAGCGACAAGATAAAAAACGGCAAATCACAGGGTGACGTTGTCTTCCAGAAACGCACCTCGCTGGTGTTCAAAAAACTGCAGGTTGTTCGCTTCTATGATGCGAAACGCAACACGCTGGCCTATCTGGCTTACTCTGACAAAGTGGTCGAAGGCTCGCCTAAAAACGCCATAAGCGCTGTGCCGATTATGCCATGGCATTAATGGGGGCCGGGCAATGCAGCAACCGTTGATTTGGCTGGTGGAAGACGAAGTCAGTATTGCAGAGACGCTCGTCTATATGCTGTCGCAGGAAGGGTTTGCGGTGAAAACCTTTGAACGCGGCTTGTCGGCCCTGGATGAAGCCCGTCTTCGTCCGCCTGCACTGGCGATCCTGGACGTGGGTTTACCCGATATCAGCGGTTTTGAGCTGTGCCGTCGCCTGTTGGCACTCCATCCTTCCCTGCCGGTGCTGTTCCTCACCGCGCGCAGCGACGAGGTGGATAAATTACTCGGCCTGGAAATGGGCGCCGACGATTACGTGGCCAAACCGTTTTCGCCGCGTGAAGTCTGTGCCCGCGTGCGGACCATCCTGCGACGGATGCAGAAATCCACCGTGCCGACAGACATTGTGCGTATCGGACACTTTGAGCTTAACGAGCCTGCGGCGTATATCAGCTGGTGCGGTAAACCCCTGACCTTAACCCGCTATGAGTTTTTGCTGCTCAAGACCCTGCTGCTCTCCCCGGGGCGCGTCTTTTCCCGTCAACAGTTGATGGACCAGGTCTGGGGCGATGAAGGGGACAGCTTTGATCGCACCGTGGATACGCATATTAAAACCCTGCGGGCGAAGCTACGCGCTATCAATCCCGATCTGTCGCCGGTCAGTACCCATCGCGGAATGGGCTACAGCCTGGGGTTAATGTAATGCGAATTGGCATGCGCCTGTTGCTGGGGTATTTCCTGATCGTGGCGATCGCCGCCTGGTTTGTGCTGTCGATTTTTGTGCAGGAAGTGAAGCCTGGCGTCCGGCGGGCAACGGAGGGGACGTTAATCGATACGGCGACGTTGCTGGCTGAAATTGGCCGGGACGATCTGCTGTCCGGTTCCGCACAAAATGGTCAGCTGGCGCAGGCCTTTTCACGGCTTCATCAGCGTCCTTTGCGCGCGAACATTGCCGGTATTCAGAAGGTACGTAACGAATATCATGTCTATATGACTGATGCGCAGGGCAGGGTGGTGTTCGACTCTGCCGGTAAAGCGCCTGGTCAGGATTATTCTCGCTGGAATGATGTCTGGCTCACGCTCCGGGGCAAGTATGGCGCACGGAGTACGGCTGCCCATCCCGACGATCCGGAAAGTACGGTGATGTACGTTGCCGCGCCGATAATAGATCGGGGGAGCATCATTGGGGTGCTTTCCGTGGGGAAACCGAACCTCGCGATGGCCCCCGTGATCCATCGTAGCGAACGCCGCATTTTGTGGGCGGGCGGCGCGTTACTGGGGATCGCGCTGTTGATCGGCGCGATCGTGGTGTGGTGGATCAACCGCTCAATTGGCCTGCTGTCGCGTTATGCCGATTCGGTCACCCGTGACTCCCCGTTGCCTTTGCCTGACCCGGGAAGCCGTGAACTGCGCAAGCTGGCACAGGCGCTGGAAAATATGCGTCTGCGCCTCGAAGGCAAAAAAGAGATTGAGCATTATGTTCACGCCCTGACGCACGAGCTGAAAAGCCCGCTGGCGGCAGTGCGTGGTGCCGCAGAGATTTTAACTGAGCAGCCCCCGCCGCAGGTTGCCTCGCGGTTTATTGATAATATTCTGGTGCAAAATGCGCGCATGCAATCGCTGGTTGAAAAGCTGCTGACCCAGGCGAGGCTTGAAAACCGCGTCGAGATTGCGCCGACGACGATCGACACTGGAACCTTATTCACCCGTTTACATGAAACGCGTTCTACCTCACTTTCGGCGAAACGGCTGCATCTGAAGATCGATTCCCCCTCGCTACAGCTGGTGGGCGACGCCGATTTGATCGAGCAGGCTTTAGGTAACCTGCTGGATAATGCGATCGATTTCACGCCTGAAGGTGGAAGCCTTGTCCTGGCGGCGCAGGCCACGTCAGCAGGGGTAGCCCTCAGCGTGGTCGACAGCGGCACCGGGATTCCTGATTACGCGCTGCCCCGCATCTTTGAGCGTTTTTATTCGCTTCCCCGCGCCAATGGCGTAAAGAGCAGCGGGCTGGGGCTTGCCTTCGTTCAGGAGGTGGCACGTCTGCATCAGGGGGAGATAGTCTTGCATAATCGCCCGCAAGGCGGCGTGAAAGCCACCCTGACACTTCACCGTCCCTTCACATAACTTCAAACTGACCGCACATGGCCTCGTTAAGCTCCTGCCATCACAAAGGAGAAGGTCATGAAAAAATCCCCCCTGTTCTGGAAAATCTGCACCCTGTTAGGGTGCATCCTGCTGTTGTTGGTCCCACTGATGATGGTGGGTAATTTAATTGCGGAACGCGTGAGCTATCGCCATAGCGTCGAAGAGGCGTTGCGGAAAAGCACCAGCGGCTCACAGCAGTTAACCGGCCCGGTCATCGCCATTCCCGTGACGGAAATCTTTTACCGGATTGAAGATAAAAAAGAGGTCGAGCACAAGCGCAGTTATCTCCATTTTCTGCTGCCAGAATCCCTGTTAATTGACGGCAGCCAGCACGTTGAGTCACGCAATATTGGTATCTATGACGGACAAATCTGGAGCTCGGATCTTACGCTCAAGGCCCAATTTAACCCTGAAAAGCTGGCGTCCTTAAAAGGCGAAACGATCGCGCTTGGGCAGCCTTTTATCGTGGTGAGCGTGGGAGATGCCCGGGGTATAGGGGCCGTAACGGTCTCGAAGGTGAACGGCGAAACGCTGCCCATTGAGCCTGGTTCGGGTGTGGCAGGCGATCTGCCCGGTATTCACATTCCGTTGACGCAGAAAATGCTCGAGGGTAAATCGTTCGCGCTGGAGATGTCCCTTAAACTGAACGGTACCGGAAGTCTTGATATCGTTCCGGTAGGACGCAACAGCGCGCTTAACCTCAGCAGCAACTGGCCTCACCCGGGCTTTATGGGAAATTATTTGCCCGTGAAGCATGAGATCAGCGATTCCGGTTTTCAGGCCCACTGGGAGAGCACCTGGTTTGCTAACGACCTTGAAAGCCAGTTTAGCGCTCAGGAAGGACCCGAATGGCGGCAACTCCCGGCCTTTAGCGTGATGGTGGCAACGCCGGCCGATCAGTACCAGCTCACCGATCGCGCCATTAAATATGCCATTTTGCTGATTGCCCTGACCTTTATGGCGTTCTTTGTCTACGAAACCCTGACTCATCTGCGTCTGCATCCGATGCAATATCTGCTGGTAGGGCTGTCGCTGGTCCTGTTCTATCTGGTTCTGCTGGCGCTGTCTGAACACATTGGCTTTACCCCGGCGTGGATCGTGGCAAGCCTGGTTGCAGCGCTGATGAATGGCGTGTATCTGCAGGCCGTACTAAAAGGCTGGGCACGAAGCGGCCTGTTCGTGGCGGCATTGCTTGGTCTGGATGGGGTGATGTGGTGTCTGCTACGGTCGGAGGACAGTGCGCTGCTGCTCGGCTCAGGTGTACTGGTGCTGGCGCTGTTTGCGGTGATGTATCTGACTCGCCACTTTGACTGGTATTCGCTTTCGCAGCCGAAACGTCCGCTGCCGTCAGGGGCGCCGGACGATGATACGTTAAGGATCTGGAAATAAAAAACGGCGCGTAAGCGCCGTTTTTACTGTATGAAAAGCGGAATTATTCCTGCAATTCGCCGCAGAAGCGGTAACCTTCGCCATGAATCGTGGCGATGATTTCAGGTGTATCTGGTGTGGATTCGAAGTGCTTACGAATACGACGAATGGTCACATCAACAGTACGGTCGTGTGGCTTAAGCTCACGGCCGGTCATTTTCTTCAGCAGTTCTGCACGGGACTGGATCTTGCCCGGATTTTCGCAGAAGTGCAGCATGGCGCGGAATTCACTGCGCGGCAGCTTATACTGTTCGCCGTTAGGGCTGACCAGTGAACGACTATTGATATCGAGTTCCCAGCCGTTGAATTTATAGCTGTCAACGCTGCGACGCTCTTCGCTCACGGTACCGAGGTTCATGGTACGGGACAGCAGGTTGCGTGCACGGATGGTTAATTCGCGCGGATTAAACGGCTTGGTGATGTAGTCATCTGCGCCAATTTCCAGGCCCAGAATTTTATCGACTTCATTATCACGGCCTGTCAGGAACATTAATGCGACGTTCGCCTGTTCACGCAGCTCGCGCGCCAGCAGAAGGCCGTTTTTCCCGGGCAGGTTGATATCCATAATCACCAGATTGATATCATTTTCAGAAAGGATCTGATGCATTTCTGCGCCATCGGTCGCTTCAAAGACATCGTAGCCTTCTGCTTCGAAAATGCTCTTCAACGTGTTGCGTGTTACCAACTCGTCTTCAACGATAAGAATGTGCGGGGTCTGCATGTTTGCTACCTAAATTGCCAACTAAATCGAAACAGGAAGTACAAAAGTCCCTGACCTGCCTGATGCATGTCGCAAATTAACATGACCGGGCTAACGTGACTAAAGTACGTAATTGCGTTCTTGATGCACTTTCCATCAACGTCAACAACATCATTAGCTTGGTCGTGGGCACTTTCCCTCTGAACCCGACAGTGTCAAAAACGGCTGTCATCCTAACCATTTTAACAGCAACATAACAGGCTAAGTGACACCGGACACCCAATAAAACTACGCTTCGTTGACATATATCAAGTTCAATTGTAGCACGATAACACTTTGATGAAATCATCGTATCCGAATGGTAGCCTTTGTCACAAATTTTCAATAAACCAACTAGTTGCGGATCTTGATTAATAAACGATGTGAATCCAATTCAAAAAGCGTATCGGTGCCCTTATTATCATTAGTAAACATAAGGATAAGCAGCTTCTGTTAACATTATCTCTGATAGTACCGTCTCAGAACAGTTTAGCCTTTTTAATTTTTACTGAAACGCGATTTCGGTGATTTGTGTTGCAAATTTGTAAATTCGCGCTGCGTAATATGTTGAAGCGCATCACATTTTTCCCCGCTAACTGATTAGAAAGAGAACATAAATGCACTTATCGATAGTGCTGGTTTCGCCAGCAAGAGCAGAAAATATTGGCGCCGCCGCCCGGGCAATGAAGACGATGGGTTTTACCGATCTGCGTATTGTTGCCAGCGAAGCACATCTTGAACCTGCGGCGCGCTGGGTTGCCCACGGCTCGGGGGAAATACTTGATAATATAACAACTTACGCGACGCTGGCCGATGCGCTTCAGGACGTGTCTTTCACCGTTGCGACCACGGCGCGGAGTCGGGCAAAGTTTCATCATTACGCCACGCCGGATGAACTGCTGCCCATACTGACGGAAAAAAGCGGCTGGTTACCCAGGGCTGCGCTGGTGTTTGGTCGTGAAGATTCCGGTCTCACAAACGAAGAACTGGAGCTTGCAGACGTGTTAACCGGCGTGCCGATGGTGGCGGATTATCCCTCACTTAATTTAGGCCAGGCGGTGATGGTGTATTGCTATCAATTAGCGTCCTTAATGCAAATTACGACGCCTGCTCCGAATACCGCCGATGAAAACCAGCTGCGGGCATTACGTTCACGCACCCGGGCGTTGATGTCTCGCCTGGACGTCGCGGACGATCAAAAACTGGCTGACTGGCTGCACCAGCGTCTGGGGCTTCTGACACAGCGAGACACGGCAATGCTGCATCAATTGCTGCATGACATTGAAAAAAAACTGCCAGAATAAAATTCTGTGATATTTTTTCAATATGGTTGAAGGGCCTGTTTATAAGGGTTGCAACTGGACGTTTCTGGATGAAAGTAAACGGGTCGCAGCGCGTCGGCAGAGGCGCGCAAACACTGAGCAATTTAAAAATTAATTGACTTAAGATGCCGGATACTTTAACCCTAAAAGAATACAGGACAGACAGATAATAATGACAGGCACACAACATCCATGAATCGCATCAGCACCACCACCATTACAACAACCATCATCATTACCACAGGTAACGATGCGGGCTGACGCGTAACAGGAAAAACAGAAAAAAGCCCGCACCTAACCAGTGCGGGCTTTTTTTTCGGCTAAAGGAAATGAGGTAATACCATGCGAGTGTTGAAGTTCGGCGGTACATCAGTGGCAAATGCAGAACGTTTTCTGCGCGTTGCCGATATCCTGGAAAGCAATGCCAGGCAGGGGCAGGTTGCGACCGTCCTCTCTGCCCCGGCGAAAATAACCAACCATCTGGTGGCGATGATTGAAAAAACCATCGGTGGTCAGGATGCCCTCCCGAACATCAGCGACGCCGAGCGTATTTTTGCCGAACTGCTTCAGGGGCTGGCGGAGATGCAGGCGGGGTTCCCGCTTGCCCAACTGAAGGCCTTTGTGGAGCAAGAGTTTGCTCAGATTAAACACGTTTTGCATGGCATCAGCCTGCTGGGGCAATGTCCGGACAGCATCAATGCTGCGCTGATCTGCCGTGGCGAAAAACTCTCTATCGCGATCATGGCTGGCCTGCTGGAAGCCCGTGGTCACCGCGTCACCGTTATCGATCCCGTAGAAAAATTGCTGGCCGTAGGACATTACCTCGAATCCACCGTGGATATTGCCGAATCCACCCGCCGCATCGCCGCCAGCAAAATTCCGTCTGACCATATGATTCTGATGGCGGGCTTTACCGCCGGAAACGAAAAGGGCGAGCTGGTTGTGCTGGGGCGCAACGGTTCAGACTACTCCGCTGCCGTGCTGGCTGCCTGCCTGCGTGCCGACTGCTGCGAAATCTGGACGGACGTCGACGGCGTCTATACCTGCGATCCACGCCAGGTGCCGGATGCCAGACTGCTCAAGTCCATGTCTTATCAGGAAGCGATGGAGCTGTCTTACTTTGGCGCGAAAGTGCTTCATCCACGTACGATCTCGCCTATTGCGCAGTTCCAGATCCCATGCCTGATCAAAAACACCGGTAACCCACAGGCACCGGGTACGCTGATTGGAGCCAGCCATGATGAGGAGGACCTGCCGGTAAAAGGCATTTCAAACCTGAATAATATGGCGATGTTCAGCGTGTCTGGCCCGGGCATGAAAGGGATGGTAGGCATGGCGGCGCGCGTCTTTGCCGCCATGTCACGCAACGGGATCTCGGTCGTGTTGATCACCCAGTCCTCTTCGGAATATAGCATCAGCTTCTGCGTTCATCAGGGTGATTGTTTGCGTGCCCGCCGTGCGCTGGAAGAAGAGTTCTATCTGGAGCTGAAAGAGGAGCTTCTGGAGCCGCTGTCGATTCAGGAGCGGCTGGCGATCATCTCCGTGGTCGGCGACGGGATGCGGACGCTGCGCGGGATCTCCGCGAAATTCTTTGCCGCGCTGGCTCGCGCCAATATCAATATCGTGGCGATTGCTCAGGGTTCTTCTGAGCGTTCGATTTCGGTGGTGGTGAATAACGACGATGCGACCACCGGTGTACGCGTGACGCATCAGATGTTGTTCAATACCGATCAGGTGATTGAGGTCTTCCTGATTGGCGTCGGCGGTGTCGGCGGCGCGCTGCTGGAGCAGTTGAAACGTCAGCAGACCTGGCTGAAGAGTAAGCATATCGATCTGCGCGTGTGCGGGATTGCCAACTCCCGGGCGTTGCTGACCAACGTTCACGGATTAAGCCTGGAGAACTGGCAGGCTGAGATGGCCGAGGCCAAAGAGCCGTTTAACCTGGGGCGTCTGATCCGTCTGGTGAAAGAGTACCATCTGCTGAATCCGGTGATCGTTGACTGTACCTCGCATCAGGCGGTGGCGGATCAATACGCAGATTTCCTGCGCGAAGGCTTCCACGTGGTGACGCCGAACAAAAAGGCGAACACCTCGTCGATGGCCTATTACCACCAGCTGCGTCTTGCGGCCAGTAAATCACGGCGTAAATTCCTCTACGATACCAACGTGGGGGCGGGCCTGCCGGTGATCGAGAACCTGCAAAACCTGCTTAACGCAGGGGACGAACTGCAGCGTTTCTCGGGGATCCTCTCCGGCTCGCTGTCGTTTATCTTCGGCAAGCTGGATGAAGGGATGAGCCTGTCAGAGGCGACCCGCGCCGCGCGTGAGCTGGGCTATACCGAACCGGATCCCCGCGACGATCTGTCCGGGATGGACGTTGCGCGCAAGCTGTTGATTCTTGCCCGCGAAACCGGTCGCGAGCTTGAGCTTTCGGATATCGTCATTGAACCTGTGTTACCAGACACGTTCGACGACAGCGGAGACGTGGCCGACTTTATGGCCCGTTTACCGGCGCTGGACGATGAGTTTGCCGCCCGGGTCGCGAAAGCCCGTGATGAAGGCAAGGTATTGCGCTATGTTGGCAACATTGAAGACGACGGCGTCTGCCGCGTGAAGATTGCTGAAGTGGACGGTAACGATCCGCTGTACAAAGTGAAAAACGGCGAAAACGCCCTCGCGTTTTACAGCCACTATTATCAGCCGCTGCCGTTGGTGTTACGCGGGTACGGCGCAGGGAATGATGTGACGGCGGCGGGCGTGTTTGCCGATCTGTTGCGTACCCTGTCATGGAAGTTAGGAGTTTAAGATGGTCAAAGTGTATGCCCCGGCTTCCAGCGCCAATATGAGCGTCGGATTTGACGTACTGGGCGCGGCGGTTACGCCGGTGGATGGGTCGCTTCTGGGCGATACGGTCACGGTCGACGCGGCGGAGAGTTTTAGCCTCACCAACGTGGGCCGCTTTGCCAGCAAACTGCCCGTGGAGCCGCGAGAAAATATTGTTTATCAGTGCTGGGAACGCTTCTGCCAGGAAATCGGCAAAAACGTTCCCGTCACGATGACCCTTGAAAAAAGCATGCCGATTGGCTCGGGGCTGGGATCCAGCGCCTGTTCAGTCGTGGCCGCCCTGGTGGCGATGAATGAATACTGCGGCAAGCCGCTGAATAACAATCGTCTCTTATCCCTGATGGGCGAGCTGGAAGGCCGTATTTCCGGCAGCATTCATTACGACAACGTCGCCCCCTGTTTCCTGGGCGGCATGCAGCTGATGATTGAAGAAAACGGCATCATCAGCCAGCAAGTGCCAGGCTTTGATGAATGGCTGTGGGTGTTAGCCTATCCGGGGATCAAAGTCTCTACCGCGGAAGCTCGCGCGATTCTGCCCGCGCAGTATCGTCGACAGGACTGCATCGCGCATGGCCGGCATCTGGCCGGGTTTATTCATGCCTGTTATACCCGTCAGCCTGCGCTAGCCGCGAAGCTGATGAAAGATGTGATTGCCGAGCCATATCGCACCAAACTGCTGCCGGGCTTTAATGAAGCGCGTCAGGCATCGATGGATATGGGCGCACAGGCATGCGGGATTTCTGGCTCAGGCCCGACACTCTTTGCACTGTGCGATAAGCCGGACACCGCGCAGCGCGTGGCCGACTGGCTGACTAAACACTACCTGCAAAATCAGGAAGGCTTTGTTCATATTTGCCGTCTGGACACGGCAGGCGCACGAGTACTGGGATAAACGATGAAACTCTATAACCTTAAAGATCATAACGAGCAGGTCAGCTTTGCGCAGGCCGTGACGCAAGGATTGGGCAAAAATCAGGGGCTGTTTTTCCCGCACGATCTGCCTGAATTTTCGTTGACCGAAATCGACGACATGCTGAAGCAGGATTTTGTCAGCCGTAGCGCTAAAATCGTCTCCGCCTTTATCGGTGAAGAGATTCCGCAGGAGCTGCTGGAAGAGCGTATCCGCACGGCATTTACCTTCCCGGCGCCGGTTAAATCGGTTGAACCTGATATTGGCTGTCTGGAGCTGTTCCATGGCCCGACGCTGGCGTTCAAAGACTTTGGCGGCCGCTTTATGGCGCAAATGCTGACCCACATCAGCGGCGACAAACCGGTGACCATTCTGACCGCAACTTCCGGGGATACGGGGGCAGCGGTCGCGCATGCCTTCTACGGTCTGAAGAACGTGCGCGTCGTCATTCTCTATCCTAAGGGTAAAATCAGCCCGTTACAGGAAAAACTGTTCTGCACCCTGGGCGGCAATATTGAAACGGTGGCCATCGACGGAGACTTTGATGCCTGCCAGGCGCTGGTCAAGCAGGCCTTTGATGACGAAGAGCTGAAAGCCGCGCTGGGCTTAAACTCGGCTAACTCCATCAATATCAGCCGTCTTCTGGCGCAGATTTGCTACTACTTCGAAGCGGTGGCGCAACTGCCTCAGGAAGCACGCAATCAGCTGGTGATCTCCGTTCCGAGCGGTAATTTCGGCGATCTGACCGCGGGCCTGCTGGCAAAATCGCTGGGTCTGCCGGTGAAGCGTTTTATCGCCGCGACCAACGCCAACGACACGGTGCCGCGCTTCCTTAAAGACGGTACGTGGGCACCGAATGCAACCAAAGCCACGCTCTCTAACGCGATGGACGTGAGCCAGCCGAACAACTGGCCCCGCGTCGAAGAGCTGTTCCGCCGCAAGATTTGGCGACTGGGCGATCTTGGCTATGCGGCAGTCACGGATGAAACCACCAAAGCCACGATGCGTGAGCTGAAAGCGGTAGGCTATACCTCTGAACCGCATGCGGCGATTGCCTATCGTGCGTTGCGCGACCAGCTGAATCCGGGCGAATATGGCCTGTTCCTGGGCACTGCGCACCCGGCGAAGTTCAAAGAGAGTGTGGATGAGATTCTGGGCGAGTCCCTTCCGCTGCCAAAAGAGCTGGCGGAGCGCGCAGACCTGCCGCTGCTGTCGCATGAACTGCCTGCGGATTTTGCCGCGCTGCGTAAGTTGATGATGACGCGCGGGTAAGATCGGCGCGTCGATAACCTTTTTAGGCCGGGTAAGGCGCAGCGTCTCCCGGCTTTTTTGTGAAGAAATTAAGGAGAAAAAAAGCAGGAAAAATGCAGAAATGCCCAATAAATGCGGTCACTTAGAGAATAGGATTGCAGAGAATAACATCCCCGGTTCCCCTCACGTAACCTTCAGTTATCGGCCCATGTCGGGCAAGAATATGAAGGAGTCACCTATGTCTAAACTGAAACCTGCACTTATCGCGCTTTCACTGATGCTGGTCGCTCCCATGGCGGTACAGGCATCTGAAATCACTCTTGTGCCAGCGGTGAAACTGCACATTGGCGATCAGGATAATCGAGGACACTACTGGGACGGCGGTCGCTGGCGCGATCATGACTGGTGGCGCTCGCATTACGAATGGCGCGAGAATCGCTGGCATCCGCATGATGAACATCGCGATCGTCACGATCGTGGTCACGAAGACCATCATCCGGGGAAAGAGTGGAAGCACCGTTAAGGGAGGGTATCGTCCGGGTCTCTTACGCCAGCCCTCTCCCAACGGGAGAGGGTACGCCTTCATCCGAAGAAAGAGGCTATCGGGCGCTACTGCTCGTGCCGCTTGAACACCATCTCACCGTTCGCTGAGGCCTCGGCATCAAAGAAATATCCCTCACTGTCAAACGTCTTAAGCTGTTCGGGTTGAGTGAGGCGATTCTCTATGATGTAGCGGCTCATCAGCCCGCGCGCTTTTTTAGCGTAGAAGCTAATCACCTTAAACGTGCCGTTCTTTTCATCCAGGAAAACCGGCTTAATGATTTGTGCGTCCAGCTTTTTCGGCTTCACCGATTTGTAATATTCGTCGGAGGCCAGGTTAATTATCACGTCATCGCCCTGGGCTTTAAGCGCCTCGTTAAGCTTTTCAGTGATGATATCGCCCCAGAACTGGTAAAGATCTTTGCCTTTGGCGTTTTCGAAGCGGATACCCATCTCAAGACGATAGGGTTGCATCAGATCCAGAGGGCGCAGCACGCCGTACAGACCAGACAGCATGCGCAGATGGGTTTGAGCAAAGTCAAAATCCGCTTCGCTGAAAGTTTCTGCCCGTAAGCCCGTGTAGACATCGCCTTTAAAAGCGAGAAGCGCCTGGCGCGCATTTGACGGCGTAAAATCAGGCTGCCAGTCATGGAAACGGGTGGCGTTAAGATCGGCCAGTTTGTCGCTGATGCTCATCAGCTTGCCGATTTGCGGGGCGGACAGTTTACGCGCCTCGTGAATCAGCTGTTGAGAGTAGTCCAGCAGTTCAGGCTGGGTATAACGCTCGGTGGCGAGAGGGCTTTGATAATCGAGCGTCTTAGCAGGTGAAATTAAAATCAGCATATCCAGTCCTTGCAGGAAATTTAGGGCGACTTTAGCAAAAAAACGGCCTGAATTGATCGATGACTGCTATTGCCGCGGCAAATCATCCCAGCTACCAGGCGCAATTTGCGACTCGATTTCCGGGTAACGCGTGGCATCAAAAACGGGGGGGACGCCCAGTTTTCGCTGGCGCAGATAGTCCCTGGCAATCAGCGTCACGACGGGCGAAAGCAATAAAATGGCGGTCAGGTTGGTGATAGCCATCAATGCCATGATGACATCGGCCAGCTGCCACACCAGCGGCAGGCTCATAACCGATCCCATTAACACCATGAGGGCAATACTGGCCCGCAGCATCCAGCGCGTTGCGCGCGAATCCAGCCGCAAAAAGATCAGATTATTTTCCGCATAAATGTAGTTTGCCACGATGGAGCTAAAGGCAAATAACAACACGACAAGTGAGACAAACTCAGCGCCCCAGGCCCCGGAAAGGGTGGTCAGCGCCTGCTGAATCAACTGTACGCCAGCGGAGTGCTCATCATGAGGCATAGGCCCGGCGAGCAGAATAATCATGGCGCTCGCACTACAGATGATTATGGTATCGGTAAACACGCCAATCATCTGCACAATGCCTTGCGCAGCCGGGTGAGGGGGCCATGACGCCGCCGCCGCTGCCGCATTGGGTGTCGATCCCATACCCGCCTCATTGCAGAACATCCCGCGATGAAAGCCGGCTGTCAGCGCCTGGCTGATGGTATAACCCAGCGCCCCTGCGGTGGCTTCTCGCCAGCCAAAGGCACATTTAAAGATGGTGGCGATAACCGTCGGGATCTCGCCCGGATGCATAAGCATAACGATGATGCTGGCGGTCACCCATACGACCGCCATTATGGGGACAAGCCATTGCATCAGACGGGCGACACGTTTAATGCCGGTGATCATCACCAGCAGCGCGACAAGGGCCAGCCCAGACCCCGTAAGCCATTCCGGTATCGCGAAGGCATAGTGCAGCGCATGCGAAACGGAGTTAGCCTGAACCGTGTTAAATATCAGCCCGTAGGCCAGCAGCAGAAAGAGGGAGAAGAGAACTCCCATCCAGCGCATTCCCAGGCCCCGCGCCATATACCACGCCGGTCCGCCCCGGAACTGGCCGGTTTTATCGCGTTCTTTATACAGTTGAGCGAGTGAGCATTCCGCAAACGAGGTGGCCATACCAATAATGGCCGTCACCCACATCCAGAATACCGCCCCGGGCCCGCCTGCGCCGATGGCTAAGGCCACGCCTGCCAGATTCCCGCTCCCGACACGGGCGGCAAGACTGGTGCATAATGCCTGAAAGGAGGTCAATCCGCCTGGCTGGGGCGTGACGCTGTTTTTCAGACTTTTGCCAAACTTACGAATATAACGAAACTGGATAAAGCCACTGCGCAGCGTAAACCAGATACCGGCTCCCAGAAGCAGGTATATCATGACCGAGCCCCAGAGGACCTCGTTGATAAAATAAAAGAAATCAGGCATTAACGTCCCTCTGTTGATGCCAAATGAAAAAGGTAAGCGCTTCCAGTTATTGAGCACGCTGTTAATTAGCAGCCTGTTAATATTGCGAGTTTACCATACTCTCCCTCAGTACACCCCAAGCGCACGGTCTGCGGTTGCGCTGCTATTCCGTCGTGTTATCATCAGGGCAGACCGGTTACATCCCCCTAACAAGTAAACCTGTCATTTTTCCGTTGCTGGCATGCTGTCGGTAGCGTGAATTATCCAGGGCACGTAAAAGAGAAACACTATCATGACGGATAAATTAACCTCCCTTCGTCAGTTCACCACTGTTGTAGCTGACACTGGAGATATCGCGGCAATGAAGTTGTATCAGCCGCAGGATGCCACCACCAACCCTTCTCTGATCCTGAACGCCGCACAGATCCCTGAGTATCGCAAACTGATTGACGACGCAGTGACCTGGGCAAAAACGCAGAGCAGCGATCGTGCTCAGCAGGTTGTGGACGCGACGGACAAACTGGCCGTAAATATCGGTCTGGAAATCCTGAAACTGGTTCCGGGTCGTATTTCTACCGAAGTGGACGCGCGTCTGTCCTACGACACCGAAGCCTCTATCGCTAAAGCGAAACACCTGATCAAGCTGTACAACGATGCGGGCATCAGCAACGATCGTATCCTGATCAAACTGGCCTCTACCTGGCAGGGTATCCGCGCGGCAGAACAGCTGGAAAAAGAAGGCATCAACTGTAACCTGACGCTGCTGTTCTCCTTCGCGCAGGCGCGTGCTTGTGCAGAAGCCGGTGTTTACCTGATCTCTCCGTTCGTTGGCCGTATTCTGGACTGGTACAAAGCCAATACCGATAAGAAAGAGTACGCGGCAGCGGAAGATCCAGGCGTGGTGTCTGTGACTGAAATCTACGAATACTACAAGCAGCACGGCTACGAGACCGTCGTGATGGGTGCAAGCTTCCGTAACGTAGGCGAAATCATTGAGCTGGCTGGCTGTGACCGCCTGACCATTGCACCTGCACTGCTGAAAGAGCTGGCAGAGAGCGAAGGCGCTATCGAGCGTAAACTGTCCTACACCGGTGAAGTGAAAGCGCGTCCAGAACGCATCACGGAATCCGAGTTCCTGTGGCAGCACAACCAGGATCCAATGGCTGTAGACAAACTGGCAGACGGTATCCGTAAGTTTGCTGTAGACCAGGAAAAACTGGAAAAAATGATCGGCGACCTGCTGTAATCATTCCGCGTGACCGGATCCCCGGTCACGCGACCTCTTGCCTCCTCTGTCTGAATTTCCCCTCTGCGTGTATCATTCCTCTTAATCAGTACTTTTTGAATGGAATGGATATGAATACCTTACGCATCGGCTTAGTCTCGATTTCTGACCGCGCTTCAAGCGGTGTCTACGAAGATAAAGGCATCCCCGCGCTCGAAGCCTGGTTGGACAGTGCGCTCACCACCCCCTTTGACATCCAGACCCGTCTGATCCCGGATGAACAGGCGATCATCGAACAGACGCTGTGCGAGCTGGTGGATGAAATGAGCTGCCATCTGGTGCTGACGACCGGCGGTACCGGCCCCGCGCGCCGTGATGTCACCCCGGATGCCACGCTGGCGATAGCCGACCGTGAAATGCCCGGCTTTGGCGAACAGATGCGTCAGATCAGCCTGCGCTTTGTCCCGACGGCCATTCTTTCCCGACAGGTTGGGGTGATCCGTAAACAAGCGCTGATCCTCAATTTACCCGGCCAGCCGAAATCGATTAAAGAGACTCTGGAAGGGGTGAAAGAGGCCGACGGCACGGTCGTCGTACCAGGGATTTTTGCGAGTGTACCTTATTGTATACAACTGCTCGAGGGGCCTTATGTTGAGACCGATCCTCAGGTCGTAGCAGCTTTTCGCCCAAAAAGTGCACGCCGCGAAACAATCTCCTAAATTTTCTGCTTTTCTGACATAAGCTACAGCCGCGATAGCGTGGCGAGACATTTACGGTATAGTAATTTTTTCTTTACGATTACTGTAAAATTATCTCTACGCTATCGAAAGGGTTCCCTATGTCACACTACACGCGGCCGTTGAACCGTCAGGATTACAAAACCCTCACACTTGCCGCCCTGGGCGGTGCGCTGGAGTTTTACGACTTCATCATCTTTGTCTTCTTCGCCTCCGTTGTGGGTGCGCTTTTCTTCCCGACGGATATTCCGGAATGGCTGCGTCAGGTGCAAACCTTCGGCATCTTTGCCGCCGGCTATCTTGCACGTCCGCTGGGTGGGATCATCATGGCGCACTTTGGCGACCTGGTCGGACGCAAAAAGATGTTCACCCTGAGTATCCTGCTGATGGCGGTACCGACCCTGGCGATTGGCCTGCTGCCAACCTATGCATCAATGGGGATTCTGGCGCCGGTGTTACTGCTGCTGATGCGTATTCTGCAAGGCGCCGCCATCGGCGGAGAAGTACCGGGTGCGTGGGTATTTGTCGCTGAGCATGTGCCGGTGCGTCGTATTGGCATTGCCTGCGGAACGCTCACCGCGGGGTTGACGGTGGGGATCCTGCTCGGTTCGGTGGTCGCGACCCTGGTGAATACCAGCATGACCCCAGAAGCGGTGCACGCCTGGGGCTGGCGAATTCCTTTCCTGCTGGGCGGGGCCTTTGGTCTGGTGGCGATGTATTTACGCCGCTGGCTGCAGGAAACACCGATCTTCCTTGAGATGCAGCAACGCAAAGCGCTGGCGCAGGAACTGCCGGTAAAGGCGGTGGTGGTCCATCACAAAAAAGCCGTCGTGGTCTCGATGTTGCTGACCTGGCTGCTCTCTGCGGGCATTGTTGTGGTGATTTTGATGTCACCCGTCTGGCTGCAAAAGCAGTTTGGATTTGCCCCGGCGCTGACGCTGCAGGCCAACAGTATTGCAACCATAATGCTCTGTGTGGGCTGCCTGATAGCGGGCCTGGCCGTGGATCGTTTTGGTTCAAGCCGGACGTTTATTGTCGGTAGCCTGTTACTGGCGGGATCGAGCTGGACGTTTTATCACCTGGTGGGAAGCCACCCTGAACAGCTGTTTTTGTTGTATGGCATGGTGGGGCTGTGCGTTGGCGTGGTGGGTGCCGTGCCGTATGTTATGGTGCGCGCGTTTCCGGCGGAGGTTCGCTTCACCGGGATCTCGTTTTCCTACAATGTTTCCTACGCCATTTTCGGCGGATTAACCCCGATTGCCGTGACGTTACTGATGGGGGTCTCACCGATGGCACCCGCATGGTACGTGCTGGCGCTGGCGCTTATGGGGATGGGAATCGGAGTCTGGTTACACAGAGAGCGCCATCAATGGATGGCGCAAACGCCTGTTAACGAGAGCTGACGCTCAGGATAATTGTGTCATCCGGGATCCGGGTGAACTGTTTAATCAGGGCGTGGAAATCCGCCAGCGGATCCACGTCCGCAAACTGCGCGGGGTAAAATGTTTTACTCAGGATTTCGATGGCAATGATGTTATAGGGGTTGTTGTAGAAGTGATGATACACCGCCCCGGTGTGTCCTTTGACCACGGCAGGAATGCTGCTCACCCCCTGGCGGGAAAGCAGTGCATTAAACGCCATCTGCACCTCTTTTGGATCCACGTTATACCCAAATGGGATCACCGCCGTGCCTTTACCCGGCCTTTTCGAGCCTGTCATCAGGTAGTAATCCGGGTTCATCGAGATAATTTTTTCGACTGAGATAGTGCCGGTCGCGCCAGGTAACAGCTGCGAACCTATGTTAATACCGCCCGCCGCTTCCACGAGACCACCCCAACCGTTACGCGCATGGGTAAAGCAGCAGCCGTTATCCAGCCCGCCCACACCGGCAATGGGTTCAATAAACACCAGCGGTTTTTTGCTGAGGTTGGCCAGACGCTGGTGGATCATATCCAGACGCTGCTGATAGAAATCGATGTAGGCCTGCGCGCGGTCAGTCTGCCCCATCACCTTGCCTAACAGGGCGATGCTTGGCAGGGTGTTTTCGACCGGATGCAGTTCATAATCAACAAACACCACCGGAATATGCAGTGCCTCAAGCTTCGCCAGCACGCCGGTCTGTACGAGCGACGGTTTGGCGCGAAGCTGGGCGATCATCAGATCGGGCTGGCGGGAGATCACCGTTTCCAGGTCGACATTTCCCTGGTCGGAAAACTTCATGTCGAGGATCTTTTCCGCGTCTGGCCATTTACGTTTCAGGACGTTCCAGGTCTCGGAATCCTGTTTCTTTGGCAGATTGTTCCACGCTACCACGTTGGCAAAAGGATTATCGCGGGCCAGCAGGGCGAGCGCGAAGATATCCCGTCCGTCCTGCAAAATAATGCGTTGCGGTTTGTGCTCAATGGTGACGGTACGGTTATCCAAATCTTTAACCGTGACTGGCCAGTCTCCGGCCTGGGCCAGCAGGGGCAAAAGTAAGAAGGCCAGACCGGCCGCGATGCGTGTTTTTAGCGTCATATCTTTCTCATTATTTTTACAGCGTTAATCCATCGACCACCACATGCGGCAGTCCGCGAGAGCAGTATTCAACGCGGCCATCCACGCCGTATACCGTTGCCAGGCTGGCGGCGTTCACCACCTCTTCCGGTAACCCACTGGCAATCAATTCGCCCTCTTTCAGCATCATCGCGTAGTGCGCGTGGCGCAGGGCAATATTGATGTCGTGGATCACCACCACGGTGACGATATTGCGCAACCGGGTTTCACGGGCGACGATATCCATCACGTGGAACTGATAGTTAAGATCGAGAGCGCTTAACGGCTCGTCCAGCAACAGCAGATCCGGTTCGCGAATCAACGACTGCGCAAGGCCAATCAGCTGTTTTTGCCCACCGGAAAGCTGATCGAGGAAGCTCATTGCCAAATGGGCGACCCCCAGTTTTTCGAGAATGGCATAGGCTTCATGTTCTACGTTCTGATGCTGTTCACTGCCGCTGGCGCGGCGGGCAACAATCACCGATTCAAGCGCATGCAGATGCACCCCCTGCGGCAGGGATTGCGGTAAATAGACCACCTTTTGTGCCCGCTTCACGGACGGCATCGTCATAAGATCGTCGCCATTGAGCATCAACTCCCCCTGTGCAGGGTTCAGGTCTGCAAGGGCGCGCAGGAGGGTCGATTTACCTGAACCATTTGGCCCCAGCAGGGCGGTAATTTGCCCGCGAGGAAGCAGCGGCGTGCTGAGGCCCTGTATGATCTTCTTCTTGCGATAACCCGTTTGCAGGTCATGAATGCGCAGTCCGTCGCTCATACGTTCCCCCGATTACGAATTATGATGCTGAGGAAGAACGGCACGCCGACCAGCGAGGTCACAATGCCGACGGGAATGATGACGCCAGACACGATGTTTTTTGACATCACCGATGCCAGAGAGAGCACCAGCGCGCCGATGAGCATGCTGCCGGGCAGATAAAAACGGTGATCTTCGCCGAACATCATGCGCGAGATGTGTGGGGCGACCAGGCCGATAAAGCCTACCGGACCCACAAAGGCCACCGTCAGGGATGAAATAATGCTGATTCGGAGCAGCGTGGCCATACGCAGCTTCTTCACGTTGATGCCAAAACTGACCGCACGATCTTCACCCAGACGCAGCGCGGTGAGTTTCCAGGCATTTTTCAGCGACAGCGGCACGATAATGACCAGCGCGACGGCCAGTATTGCCAGCTTATCCCACGAGGCGCGTGCGAGGCTGCCCATCGTCCAGAAGACCAGCCCCTGCAACGTATCTTCGCTGGCGACAAATTGCAGGATCGAGATCAGTGCGTTGAAGGTAAAGACCAGTGCGATACCAAACAGCACCACCCCCGAGGTGGCTACTCGGGTCCAGCGGCTTATACCGTCGAGAATAAAGCAGGCCAGCAGCGCGAAGACAAACGCATTGGCGGGAATGACCCACTTATCGTCGATGCCAGGAAGGCCTAATCCAAGCACAATCGCCAGCGCTGCGCCAAAGGAGGCGGCAGATGACACGCCCAGGGTAAACGGACTGGCGAGGGGATTATTCAGGATGGTCTGCATTTCTGCTCCTGCCAGCCCCAGCGCTATGCCCACGGCGATAGCCATGAGCGCAAACGGCAAACGAATATCCCAGACGATGACGCGCGTACCCGCCTCCGCAGCCGCCGGATGGATTAACGTGTGCCAGAGCGTGGGAAGGGAGATGCCGGAGGGACCGAGGGTAAAGTCGAGAAGCAGGGAGCAAAGGATGAAAAGCAAAATGACGCCTGCGAGTGCGTAACGACGCCAGATGACCCGACGGTAACGGGAAATAAGGGTGGATTCGTCAGGCTTTACCCTGGCGACAAGGCTGGTATTCATTGGATAACCTTATGCGACACAACAGATCCTGTTACCTCCCACCCTTCCTGTGGAGAGCACTGCATGATGTCCGATATCCGGGAGCGATCCGGTGACCATATTTAAAATGATAATGCTTATCAATTCATTAATAAGGTTATGACGGTTCTATTGATGGATTGTTTGAGGTCTGGTGGAAAAGTATTCAAATCGGAGCGGGGGAGAGACGTGCCTGCGAGCGCAGGCACGTTAAGAACTGGCTTAGTGTTGCTCACCGATCGGCAGAATAGTGCGACCAAACTGCTCGTTCAGCACTTCACCCATTGCCAGGTAGATAGCGCTTGCGCCACACACCAGACCAATCCAGCCGGCAACGTGAACAATACCCTCGTTATCCACCAGATGGCCAATCGCCAGCAGGGCGAACAGCACGGTCAGGCTCAGGAAGACGAACTGCAGCGCGCGGTTAGCTTTAAGGGTGCCGAAGAACATAAACAGCGTGAAGACACCCCACAGACCAAGGTATACGCCCAGGAAGTGAGCGTTAGCCGCGTCTGCCAGGCCCATTTTAGGCATCAGCAGAATCGCAACCAGGGTCAGCCAGAATGAACCGTAAGAGGTAAATGCCGTTAAACCGAAGGTGTTGCCTTTTTTATATTCCAGCAGACCCGCAAAGATTTGTGCGATACCGCCGTAAAAAATGCCCATCGCCAGGATAATGCCATCCATCGGGAACATCCCGATGTTGTGCAGGTTCAGCAGAATGGTGGTCATGCCAAAACCCATCAGGCCCAGCGGAGCCGGATTAGCCAACTTAGTGTTGCCCATAAGTCCTCAAAAAATCATCATTAATATGGTGAAATGGTTAAACCCGCGTCAATTCTCCCTGACGGGGCGCGGCATCATAATGGGCCCCGATCGTCGCGTCTATGATCTCATCAGGGTGAAATTAAAATATTTTTTATCATTGCCCCTTGATGGATGCCGTTGCGACCCCATTTAGTAGTCAACCGCAGTGTGTGGACCTGAAAAAAAGCCAATCTGGACAGTTGAAAAAGCACCTTCTGCCCTTATTACAGGTACACAACCACATGTTGACTGAATTTTTAGTGGAGACGTTTAGATGGGTAAAATTATTGGTATCGACCTGGGTACTACCAACTCTTGTGTAGCGATTATGGACGGCACAACGGCACGCGTGCTGGAGAACGCCGAGGGCGATCGCACCACGCCTTCTATCATTGCGTATACCCAGGATGGTGAAACTCTGGTTGGTCAGCCGGCTAAACGTCAGGCAGTGACAAACCCGCAGAACACCCTGTTCGCGATTAAACGCCTGATTGGTCGCCGCTTCCAGGACGAAGAAGTCCAGCGTGATGAAGCCATCATGCCGTACAAAATCATCGGTGCTGATAACGGTGATGCGTGGATCGACGTGAAAGGTCAGAAAATGGCGCCTCCGCAGATCTCTGCTGAAGTGCTGAAAAAAATGAAGAAAACGGCTGAAGATTATCTGGGCGAACCAGTAACTGAAGCGGTTATCACCGTACCGGCTTATTTCAACGATGCGCAGCGTCAGGCAACCAAAGATGCTGGCCGTATTGCCGGTCTGGAAGTCAAACGTATCATCAACGAACCAACCGCAGCGGCGCTGGCCTACGGTCTGGATAAAGAAGTGGGCAACCGTACTATCGCGGTTTACGACCTCGGTGGCGGTACTTTCGATATCTCTATTATCGAAATCGACGAAGTTGACGGCGAGAAAACCTTCGAAGTTCTGGCGACCAACGGTGATACCCACCTGGGTGGTGAAGACTTCGATAGCCGTATGATCAACTACCTCGTTGACGAGTTTAAGAAAGATCAGGGCATTGACCTGCGTAACGATCCGCTGGCCATGCAGCGCCTGAAAGAAGCCGCTGAAAAAGCGAAGATTGAACTGTCTTCCGCTCAGCAGACCGACGTGAACCTGCCGTACATCACTGCAGATGCGTCTGGTCCTAAACACATGAACATCAAAGTGACCCGTGCGAAACTGGAAAGCCTGGTTGAAGACCTGGTGAACCGTTCCATCGAGCCGCTGAAAGTCGCACTGCAGGATGCTGGCCTGTCCGTCTCTGACATCCAGGACGTTATCCTGGTCGGTGGTCAGACGCGTATGCCAATGGTTCAGAAGAAAGTGGCTGAATTCTTTGGTAAAGAGCCACGTAAAGACGTTAACCCGGACGAAGCTGTTGCTATCGGCGCCGCTGTTCAGGGTGGTGTGTTGACCGGTGAAGTGAAAGACGTATTGCTGCTGGACGTTACCCCGCTGTCTCTGGGTATCGAAACCATGGGTGGCGTTATGACGCCGCTTATCAGCAAAAACACCACCATCCCGACCAAGCACAGCCAGGTGTTCTCTACCGCTGAAGACAACCAGTCTGCGGTAACCATCCATGTGCTGCAGGGTGAGCGTAAACGTGCTGCGGATAACAAAGATCTGGGCCAGTTTAACCTCGACGGTATCAGCCCGGCTCCGCGCGGCATGCCTCAGATTGAAGTCACCTTCGACATCGATGCTGACGGTATTCTGCATGTGTCTGCAAAAGACAAAAACAGCGGTAAAGAGCAGAAGATCACCATCAAGGCTTCTTCTGGTCTGAACGAAGAAGAGATCGAAAAAATGGTCCGTGACGCAGAAGCGAATGCCGAATCTGACCGTAAGTTCGAAGAGCTGGTTCAGACCCGTAACCAGGGTGACCATCTGCTGCACAGCACCCGCAAGCAGGTTGAAGAAGTGGGCGAGCAGCTGCCAGCGGACGACAAAGCCGCTATCGAGACTGCACTGAGCGCGCTGGAAACTTCTCTGAAAGGAGAAGACAAAGCGGACATCGAAGCGAAGATGCAGGAGCTGGCACAGGCTTCTCAGAAGCTGATGGAAATCGCTCAGCAGCAGCATGCACAGCAGCAGGCAGGTGCAGGCGCTGATGCTTCTCAGAACAACGCGAAAGACGACGACGTTGTCGATGCTGAGTTCGAAGAAGTTAAAGACAAAAAATAATCGCCCTTTGAACGGGTAATTACTGGCACGGGCGAAGAGGTTTCCTCTCCGCCCGTGCACGCATGTTAGGGGCTGAAAAAACCAATGGCAAAGCAAGATTATTACGAGATTTTGGGCGTTTCCAAAACAGCGGAAGAGCGCGAAATCAAAAAGGCGTACAAGCGCCTGGCCATGAAATTTCACCCGGACCGTAATCAGGGTGACAAAGAGGCCGAAGCCAAATTTAAAGAAATCAAAGAAGCGTATGAAATTCTGACCGACGCGCAAAAACGTGCTGCCTACGATCAATACGGCCATGCCGCATTTGAACAGGGCGGTATGGGTGGCGGTGGTTACGGCGGCGGCGGCTTTGGTGGCGGCGGCGCTGATTTTGGCGATATCTTTGGCGACGTTTTTGGCGACATCTTCGGTGGTGGGCGTGGACGTCAGCGCGCGTCGCGCGGCGCGGATCTGCGCTACAACATGGATCTGACGCTGGAAGAAGCCGTACGCGGCGTGACCAAAGAGATCCGTATTCCTACGCTCGAAGAGTGTGACGTCTGCCACGGCAGCGGCGCGAAAGCGGGAACCAAGCCACAGACCTGTCCAACCTGTCACGGTTCTGGCCAGGTGCAGATCCGTCAGGGATTCTTTGCCGTGCAGCAGGCGTGTCCTCACTGTCATGGTCGCGGCACGCTGATTAAAGATCCTTGCAACAGCTGCCACGGTCATGGTCGCGTTGAGAAAACGAAAACCCTGTCCGTGAAAATTCCGGCAGGCGTCGATACCGGTGACCGCATTCGTCTGACGGGTGAAGGTGAGGCCGGTGAGCAGGGCGCACCAGCAGGCGATCTGTACGTTCAGGTTCAGGTTAAGCAGCACGCTATTTTCGAGCGTGAAGGCAATAACCTTTACTGTGAAGTGCCGATCAACTTTGCTATGGCCGCGCTCGGTGGCGAAATTGAAGTGCCAACGCTTGATGGGCGTGTGAATCTGAAAGTGCCAGGTGAAACGCAGACCGGTAAATTGTTCCGTATGCGTGGCAAAGGCGTGAAATCCGTCCGGGGTGGCGCGCAGGGAGACCTGCTTTGCCGCGTGGTCGTGGAAACGCCAGTTAGCCTTAACGATAAGCAGAAACAGCTCCTGAAAGAGCTGCAGGAAAGCTTCGGTGGCCCGACGGGTGAGAAAAATAGCCCACGCTCTAAAAGCTTCTTCGACGGCGTCAAAAAATTCTTCGATGACCTGACCCGCTAAGCCTTTAGCTATAATCATCCCAAAAGCCCGGAAGCAATTCCGGGTTTTTTTTCGCAAAAATGCTCGGTAAAACTGAGCTTAGACTCAATATTAAACTGTTTTTGCCGAGTTATTTGTCCTGTTATGATGGTTTTTACGAGGTATTGTCGTAAATAAGGATGATTTAAGTGAAATTACTACAACGTTTCTTCAGCAACGAAGCCTCGGGCGGTATCGTGCTGATCGTGGCCGCAGCACTGGCTATGGTGCTGGCGAACCTGGGATCAACCCAGGGAATTTATCATGCGTTTCTGGAAACGCCGGTTGAGCTGCGCGTGGGCGCGCTCGAAATTAATAAAAACATGCTGCTGTGGATTAACGACGCCCTGATGGCGGTCTTTTTCCTGCTGGTAGGTCTGGAAGTGAAACGTGAACTGGTGCTTGGCTCGCTTGCCAGCCGCCAGCGCGCCGCTTTCCCGGTTATTGCGGCCATCGGCGGTATGGTGGTTCCCGCACTGCTTTATCTGGCTTTTAACTATCAGGACCCGATTGCGCGACAGGGCTGGGCCATTCCCGCGGCAACAGATATTGCCTTTGCGCTGGGCGTGCTGGCGCTGCTCGGAAGCCGGGTCCCCACGGCTCTGAAGATTTTCCTGATGGCGCTGGCAATTATCGATGACCTCGGCGCGATCGTTATCATTGCGCTTTTCTATACCAGCGACCTGTCGATCCTGTCACTCACCGTTGCCGCTTGTGCTATTGCGGTTCTGGCGCTGCTGAATCTGCTTAACGTGCGCCGCATTGGGATTTACATTCTGGTGGGGGTGGTGTTGTGGACCGCGGTGCTGAAATCGGGCGTTCACGCGACGCTGGCGGGCGTGATTATTGGCTTCCTGATCCCGCTGAAAGAGCAGAACGGTAAATCACCGGCTAAACAGTTAGAACATATCTTGCACCCGTGGGTCGCGTTTATGATTTTGCCGCTGTTTGCATTTGCCAACGCAGGCGTGTCGCTAAAAGGCGTGACCCTCGAAGGGCTGACCGGCATGTTGCCCCTGGGTATTATCGCTGGCCTGTTTATCGGTAAGCCGCTGGGGATCAGCCTGTTCTGCTGGCTGGCCGTTAAGCTCAAACTGGCTTCGTTGCCGCACGGCACCACTTTCCGCCAGATTATGGCCGTGGGTATACTGTGCGGTATTGGCTTCACCATGTCGATTTTCATCTCGACGCTGGCGTTCGCTTCAGTGGATCCTGAGCTTATCGTCTGGGCGAAACTCGGTATCCTGACCGGCTCGCTGCTTGCGGCGTTTGTTGGCTATACCTTACTCAGGGTAAAGTTATCCGGTGAGGCGCAGCCCGCTTAATCGAAACAGGGGAGAGAGCTGAGACTCTCTCCCGACATCACGCTCAGGGAGAGAAGGCATGTCTTATATCAATTACAACCATCTGTACTATTTCTGGCATGTTTACAAAGAAGGCTCTGTTGTCGGTGCGGCGGAGGCGCTTTTTCTGACGCCGCAAACCATCACCGGGCAGATAAAGGCGCTTGAAGAGCGACTTCAGGGCAAGCTTTTTAAGCGCAAAGGAAGAGGGATCGAGCCAACCGAATTGGGGGAACTGGTCTTTCGCTACGCGGATAAAATGTTCACGCTCAGCCAGGAAATGCTGGATATCGTTAACTATCGCAAGGAATCGAACCTGCTCTTTGATGTGGGCGTGGCGGATGCACTGTCCAAACGGTTGGTCAGCGGCGTGCTGGACGCGGCCGTGGTAGAAGATGAACAGATTCACCTGCGCTGCTTTGAATCCACGCACGAGATGCTTCTGGAGCAGCTCAGCCAGCACAAGCTGGATATGATTATTTCGGACTGCCCGATCGATTCCACGCAGCAGGAAGGGCTGTTCTCGGTGAAGATTGGCGAGTGCGGCGTCAGTTTCTGGTGTATCAATCCGCCACCGAAAAAACCGTTCCCGGCCTGTCTCGAAGAGCGTCGTTTACTGGTCCCGGGTCGTCGTTCCATGCTCGGACGCAAATTGCTGAACTGGTTTAACTCGCAGGGGCTGAAGGTGGAAATTCTGGGTGAGTTTGACGATGCAGCCCTGATGAAGGCCTTTGGCGAAGCTCACAACGCGATCTTCGTTGCGCCAACGCTCTACGCGCTCGATCTCTATACGGACGACAAGATAACGGAGATTGGACGGGTGGATAATGTGATGGAGGAGTATCACGCTATATTTGCTGAACGAATGATTCAGCATCCGGCGGTGCAGCGTATCTGTCAACGCGATTACTCGGCTTTATTCACGCCGCCTGCGACACGTTAAGGCCATAAAAAAACCCGCGTTAAGCGGGTTCTTTAAACAAGCAACAACAAGTAGCGATTAAGCCAGTTTGTTGATCTGCGCAGTCAGGTTTGCTTTATGACGCGCTGCTTTGTTCTTATGGATCAGACCTTTAGCAGCCTGACGATCCACGATTGGTTGCATTTCGTTAAATGCGTTCTGCGCTGCAGCTTTGTCGCCAGCTTCGATTGCTGCGTATACTTTCTTGATGAAGGTACGCATCATAGAGCGACGGCTTGCGTTGTGCTTACGAGCCTTTTCAGACTGTACTGCACGTTTCTTAGCTGATTTGATATTAGCCAAGTCCAACTCCCAAATATGATCTATGTGGACAATTCAAAGGCCGAGGAATATGCCCTCTATACCTTCTTTTGTCAATGGATTTGTGCAAATAAGCGCCGTTAATAAGGCGACGCTACGTTACGTAGTGATGGCGCAGGATTCTACCAGCTTGTGCGCCCTGAATACAGCCTTTAGGCGATAAAAATCGCATCAGGCGGGCAGTTTTTTTTACCTGAAGCGGCAACCATTATGAAATCATACGGCTTTCTGATTTGAGGGAACAATCGCCGGTTAACCTTAACCGCTGTACAAGGTATACTCGTGCGATTTTCACTGTTTTGAGCCTGTCATGAAGCTGATACGCGGCATACATAATCTCAGTCACGCCCCGCACGGGTGCGTACTGACCATTGGTAATTTCGACGGCGTGCATCGTGGGCATCAGGCGCTGTTGCAGGGACTGCGTAAAGAGGGCCAGGCCCGCGGGTTACCCGTGGTGGTCATGATCTTCGAGCCGCAGCCGCTGGAGTTGTTTGCGGGTGACAAAGCGCCAGCGCGCTTGACGCGTCTGCGCGATAAGCTGCGCTATCTGGCACAGAGCGGTGTGGACTACGTGCTATGCGTGCGCTTTGACCGCCGTTTTGCCGCCTTGACCGCACAAAACTTTGTCGGCGATCTGCTGGTGAAACGCCTCGGGGTACAGTTTCTGGCCGTAGGCGATGATTTCCGCTTTGGTGCTGGTCGTCAGGGCGATTTCTTGTTATTACAGAAAGCAGGGCTGGAATACGGTTTTGATGTCACCAGCACCCTGACCTTCTGCGAAGGCGGCGTTCGGGTCAGCAGCACGGCGGTACGCCAGGCGCTGGCCGACGATCGACTGGACGTGGCGGAGACCCTGCTAGGGCATCCGTTCTCCATTTCCGGCCGCGTGGTTCATGGCGACGCATTAGGTCGCACAATAGGTTTCCCGACGGCGAACGTACCGCTACGTCGTCAGGTGTCCCCGGTGAAAGGGGTTTATGCGGTAGAAGTAACCGGGCTGGGTGATAAACCTTTACCGGGGGTGGCTAACATCGGCACCCGTCCAACAGTGGCAGGCGTACGTCAGCAACTCGAAGTGCATCTGCTGGACGTTGTAATGGACCTCTATGGTCGCCATATAGATGTAATCCTGCGTAAAAAGATACGCAATGAGCAGCGATTTGCTTCGCTTGATGAGCTGAAAGCGCAAATCGCCCGCGATGAGTTAACGGCCCGCGATTTTTTTGGGCTATCGAACCCGGCTTAACGCCTGAACGAGTTTTAAATACGGAACCGAGAATCTGATGAGTGACTATAAATCGACCCTGAATTTGCCGGAAACAGGGTTCCCGATGCGCGGCGATCTCGCCAAGCGTGAACCGGGAATGCTGGCGCGTTGGACCGATGATGACCTGTACGGCATCATTCGTGCAGCTAAAAAAGGCAAAAAAACCTTCATTCTGCATGATGGCCCTCCATATGCGAATGGCAGCATTCATATTGGTCACTCTGTAAACAAGATTCTGAAAGACATTATCGTGAAGTCCAAAGGACTCGCGGGCTTCGACTCGCCGTATGTACCGGGTTGGGACTGTCACGGTCTGCCGATCGAGCTGAAGGTAGAGCAGGAATACGGTAAGCCGGGTGAAAAATTCACCGCGGCTGAATTCCGCGCCAAATGCCGTGAATACGCAGCCGCGCAGGTTGACGGCCAGCGTAAAGATTTTATCCGCCTGGGCGTGCTGGGCGACTGGTCTCGTCCTTACCTGACCATGGATTTCAAAACAGAAGCGAACATCATCCGCGCTCTGGGCAAAATCATTGGCAACGGCCACCTGCACAAAGGCGCGAAGCCGGTGCACTGGTGCGTTGACTGCCGTTCTGCGCTGGCAGAAGCGGAAGTGGAGTATTACGACAAAACCTCTCCGTCTATCGACGTGGCGTTTCATGCCGTCGATCAGGATGCGGTGAAAGCTAAATTTGGCGTGTCGTCGGTAAACGGCCCAGTCTCGCTGGTTATCTGGACCACGACTCCGTGGACGCTGCCTGCTAACCGCGCGATCTCGCTCTCGGCTGATTTTGAATACGCGCTGGTGCAGATTGACGGTCAGGCGGTGATCCTGGCAAAAGATCTGGTGGAAAGCGTCCTGAAACGTGCCCACATTGATAACTTCACCGTGCTGGGCACCGTGAACGGCGCTGAGCTTGAGCTGATGCGCTTCAAACATCCGTTCCTTGATTTCGATGTGCCGGCGATTCTGGGCGATCACGTGACTCTGGAAGCCGGTACCGGTGCGGTTCATACCGCCGGTGGCCACGGCCCTGACGACTACAACATCAGCCTGAAATACGGTCTGGAAATCGCTAACCCGGTTGGTCCTGACGGCGCTTATCTGCCTGGCACCTACCCGGCGCTGGACGGGATCAACGTCTTCAAGGCCAACGACATCATTGTCGACATTCTGCGCACCCGCGGCGCGCTGCTGCACGTAGAAAAAATGCAGCACAGCTATCCGTGCTGCTGGCGTCACAAAACGCCGATCATCTTCCGTGCCACCCCGCAGTGGTTCATCAGCATGGATCAGAAAGGCCTGCGCGCGCAGTCTCTGAAAGAGATCAAAGGCGTGCAGTGGATCCCGGACTGGGGCCAGGCGCGTATCGAATCCATGGTGGCGAATCGTCCTGACTGGTGTATCTCCCGTCAGCGTACCTGGGGCGTGCCGATGTCTCTGTTTGTGCATAAAGAGACGCAGGAACTGCACCCGAACACGCTGGAGCTGATGGAAGAAGTGGCGAAGCGCGTTGAAGTCGACGGCATCCAGGCATGGTGGGATCTCGATTCCCGCGACATCCTGGGCGCGGACGCGGACAGTTACGAGAAAGTGCCGGATACCCTGGACGTGTGGTTCGACTCCGGTTCAACGCACTCCTCCGTTGTAGACGTGCGTCCGGAATTCGCGGGCCACGCGGCTGATATGTATCTGGAAGGTTCAGACCAACACCGCGGCTGGTTTATGTCATCTCTGATGATCTCGACCGCCATGAAAGGTAAAGCACCGTACCGCCAGGTGCTGACCCACGGTTTCACCGTGGATGGTCAGGGCCGTAAGATGTCCAAATCAATCGGCAACACCGTTTCTCCGCAGGATGTGATGAACAAACTGGGCGCGGATATTCTGCGTCTGTGGGTCGCGTCTACCGACTACACCGGCGAAATGGCGGTGTCTGACGAGATCCTGAAACGCGCTGCCGACAGCTATCGTCGTATCCGTAATACCGCGCGCTTCCTGCTGGCGAACCTGAACGGGTTCGATCCGGTAAACGATATGGTGAAACCGGAAGAGATGGTGGTGCTGGATCGCTGGGCGGTAGGCTGCGCGCAAGCGGCACAGGACGATATCCTGAAAGCGTATGAATCTTACGACTTCCACGAAGTGGTGCAGCGCCTGATGCGCTTCTGCTCCATCGAGATGGGCTCGTTCTACCTCGACATCATCAAAGACCGTCAGTACACCGCGAAAGCGGACAGCGTGGCGCGTCGTAGCTGCCAGACCGCGCTGTACCACATTGCAGAAGCGCTGGTTCGCTGGATGGCTCCGATCATGTCCTTCACCGCCGATGAAATCTGGGGTTACCTGCCAGGTGAACGCGAGCAGTATGTCTTTACGGGTGAATGGTACGAAGGTCTGTTTGGTCTTGCGGATACCGAAGCCATGAACGATACCTTCTGGGATGACCTGCTGAAAGTGCGTGGGGAAGTGAACAAAGTTATCGAGCAGGCGCGTGCTGACAAGAAAGTCGGTGGTTCGCTGGAAGCGGCAGTGACGCTGTACGCAGAACCCGAACTGGCGGCAAAACTGACGGCGCTGGGCGATGAATTACGATTTGTCCTGTTGACCTCGGGTGCTCAGGTTGCCGATTATGCACAGGCCTCCGCTGACGCTCAGCAGAGCGAACTGCTCAAAGGGCTGAAGGTGGCGTTGAGCAAAGCCGACGGTGAGAAATGCCCGCGCTGCTGGCATTACACCACCGATATCGGTCAGGTGGCGGAACATGCAGATATCTGTGGACGCTGTGTCAGTAACATCGCCGGTGATGGCGAAAAACGTAAGTTTGCCTGATGACTAAATCGTTCAGTTCAACAGGACTGCGCTGGCTGTGGCTGGTGGTGGTCGTGCTGATTATCGATTTGGGCAGTAAATTCCTGATCCTCCAGAACTTTGCTCTGGGGGAGACGGTTTCGCTGTTCCCGTCGCTTAATCTGCATTATGCGCGCAACTATGGCGCCGCGTTTAGCTTCCTCGCCGACAGCGGCGGCTGGCAGCGTTGGTTCTTTGCCGGTATCGCACTGGGTATCTGCGTGGTGCTAACGGTGCTGATGTATCGCTCGAAAGCGACGCAGAAGCTGAATAACATCGCTTACGCGCTGATCATTGGCGGTGCGCTGGGCAATCTGTTCGATCGTCTGTGGCACGGCTTTGTGGTCGATATGATCGACTTCTACGTCGGCGACTGGCATTTCGCCACCTTTAACCTGGCCGACAGCGCAATCTGTGTGGGTGCCGCGTTAATCGTGCTGGAAGGCTTCCTGCCGAAACCGGCGGCGAAAGAGCAGGCGTAATTATCCCTGACCGGCGGCGCTGCACGCGCGGCGTCACCGGGCAAAACAAGCGAGCAATAGGCATGTCGAAATCCATACAGAGTAATAGTGCGGTTCTGGTTCACTTCACGCTGAAGCTGGACGATGGTTCAACGGCTGAATCCACGCGCAATAATGGCAAACCTGCACTGTTTCGCCTGGGCGACACCTCGCTGTCCGAAGGTCTCGAGCAACAACTGCTTGGCCTGAAAGAGGGTGAGAAAAAAGCGTTCTCGCTGGAGCCTGATGCGGCGTTTGGCGTGCCAAGCCCGGATCTGGTGCAGTACTTCTCGCGTCGTGAATTTATGGATGCGGGCGAGCCGGAGATCGGCGCAATTATGCTCTTTACCGCAATGGATGGCAGCGAAATGCCTGGCGTGATCCGCGAAGTCAACGGCGATTCCATCACCGTTGACTTCAACCATCCCCTTGCCGGGCGTACCGTCCATTTTGATGTTGAAGTGCTGGAGATCGATCCGGCGCTGGAGGATGTAAATGCAGATCCTGTTGGCTAACCCGCGCGGTTTTTGTGCCGGAGTAGACCGCGCTATCAGCATTGTTGAAAACGCGCTGGAGCTTTACGGCGCGCCAATTTACGTCCGCCATGAAGTGGTGCATAACCGCTATGTGGTGGAAAGTCTGCGCGAGCGCGGCGCGATTTTTATTGAGCAGATTGATGAAGTGCCGGACGGTGCGATCCTGATCTTCTCGGCGCACGGCGTGTCTCAGGCGGTACGTAACGAAGCCAAAAGCCGCGATCTGACCGTTTTCGATGCGACCTGCCCGTTAGTGACCAAGGTCCATATGGAGGTCGCTCGCGCCAGCCGTCGGGGTGAAGAGTCCATTTTGATTGGCCACGCGGGCCATCCGGAAGTGGAAGGCACCATGGGTCAGTACAGTAACCCTAAAGGGGGCATGTACCTGGTCGAATCGCCGGAAGATGTGCTTACGCTCAACGTGAAAAACGAGGCAAAACTGTCGTTCATGACGCAGACCACGCTCTCCGTGGATGACACGTCTGACGTTATTGACGCCCTGCGCCAGCGCTTCCCTAAAATCGTCGGCCCGCGTAAGGACGACATCTGCTACGCCACCACTAACCGTCAGGAAGCGGTACGTGCGCTGGCTGAACAGGCAGATGTGGTGCTGGTGGTGGGCTCCAGAAACTCCTCTAACTCCAATCGCCTGGCCGAACTGGCGCAGCGGATGGGGAAAACGGCGTTCCTGATTGATGATGCGGGTGACATTCAGGAATCGTGGGTGAAAAATGCCTCCTGTGTCGGCGTTACGGCTGGCGCTTCTGCGCCTGATATTCTGGTGCAAAACGTCATTGCTCGCCTCCAGGAACTGGGCGGCGGCGAAGCCGTTCCACTGGAAGGCCGCGAAGAGAACATCGTCTTTGAAGTCCCGAAAGAGCTGCGTATCGACGCCCGCGAAGTGCAATAACCGTCTCCTCTTCATAAAATGCCAGACACGCAAGTGCCTGGCATTTTTTTTGGTTACCTGTGATTAACCCGACAATCCTTCGCATCTCCCTCTTAGGTTAATCGTTTAATCTGATAGGCTTTTCCTGTTGTTCTCCTCGGGCTGGAGACGAACATGAATGCTGACATCATTATGCCGCCACAGGTGGCATGGGCGACCGGCAGGCTTACCGGTGAACCCGTTATCGCCAAAACCACACGTATGCGTGACTTGTGCGGGGTCTTTGCCGATGCCGACGCGTGGCAGCGGCACGATCCTCAGCAGGTGATTTATACCGTTGAGATGCTTGATACGCCTACTCCGGAAGGCGCGCTCTTCGTTGGCGTAACGCGTCTGCGGGCGGGAACGTCTGGCGGCGAGTTTTACCTTACGCGGGGCCATTTTCACCAGCGTCGTGAGCAGGGGGAGGTCTATTTTGGGCTGAGCGGCAACGGCCTGTTGCTGCTGCAAAACGCGCAGGGTGAGGCGAGGCTGGAGTCGGTATGTGCCGGTTCCGTGCATATTATTCCCGGCCATACGGCGCACCGGCTTATCAATACGGGTGACGTGCCGCTCTGTGCGCTGGCGGTCTGGCCAACCGTTGCGGGGCACGATTATGCCGCGCTGGCGGGCGGTTTTGCGGTTCGGGTATTCGCGTCAGAAAACGGATATGAGGTGTGCCATGCCTGATTATGGACTGGATATGACTATTACTCACCGACCGCTGGGTTTTTGTTACGGCGGCGAGGTGACAGGGCCGATGCCGGAGATCCGCACGCTGGATCAGATTCGTGCCTCGCTGCGCGATCCCAATTGCGAAGGACCGGAGCAGGTTTACGCGATTGCCATGGACGTGGCGAGAATGCCCGATCGCCCGGAGCTGGAAAAACGCATGCTGTTGTTCGGAGTGGTGACCTATGCCGCCGGAACGCTCGGCAATGAGCCGGTACGTAGCCAGGGGCACGTGCATCGCATCAGCCAGCACAGCGGCTGGTCGCCACCGGAACTCTATGAAATCTGGCAGGGCAACGCGATCGTCTATATGCAGGAGTTCGTCGATGACGATCCGGGGCGCTGCTTTGCGGTGCTTGCCGGCCCGGGGGAGAAAGTGTTGGTCCCGCCTGGATGGGGTCACGCGACCATCTCCGCATCGCCTGACGAACCGCTCACGTTTGGTGCCTGGTGCGATCGGGAATATGGTTTTGAGTATGACGCGGTGCGCGCGCGTAAAGGGCTGGCCTGGTATCCGCTGGTGCAGGGGAAGCATATTGTCTGGCAGCATAACAATCACTATCAGCCGGGGCGATTACAGGTTATCACCCCGCGCCGCTACAGTGAGTTTGGCATTACGGATGCACCCGCCTACCAGCAATTTATTGAGGACCCTGACCGGCTGCAATTTATATCGCGGCCGGACAGAGTGGCGGCGTTATGGCTTAACTTCCATCCTTAACCTTCCGGGGCCGCGGCCCCGGGCAGGTTACCCGGCAAATAAACCAGATGCCACGCCAAGCGCGGCGAGCACCAGCAACAGCACCATCGCTTTCACCGGCGAGACGCCGCGTTTTGCCATCAGATACCAGGTCCCGAGCACCACTAACAGCGGTAAGAGCTGGGGGAAAATGCCGTCTAGCATCTGCTGGACATGAATGTTCACGCCCTCTTTGGTGATAAATTCCAGACCGGTCCCGAGCTTCACGTAGCTTGCCGCCACGCCGCCCATCACAAACACGCCCAGAAGGGACAACGCTTCTCGTAACCGTGTCGATTTGCTGCTCACCAGCATCTCCACGGAACCCGATCCCATCTGATAGCCCTTCAGGAACAAAAACCACGATCCCGGAATGATAATCGCCAGCCAGGCAACGGTGTAAAACAGCGGGCCAATTAAACTGCCACCCGCCGCCAGCGCCATGCCGATACTGAGTAAAATGGGGATCAGCATACCGGGGATCATGGAGTCGCCGATCCCGGCGATCGGTCCCATCAGCCCCACCTTCAGGGTGTTAATGGTTTCGCCGTCGATGGGCTCTCCGTTGGCTTTTTTCTCCTCCAGTCCCAGCGCCATGCCGTTCACAATCGCCCCGATTTGTGGCTCGGTGTTATAGAACGACGCGTGGCGGCGCAGCATCTCTTTGCGCTGGGTGGCATCGGGGTAGAGTTTTTTGGCAACGGGCAGCATGCTCAGGCAAAAGCCAAACGACTGAAGTCGCTCGAAGCTCATCGACGACAGGTTATGCATCATCCAGGCGCGCCAGCAGCGGCGCAGATCGTTGCGGGTCAGTTTACGCGCTTCCATCAGAACTCGTCCTCATCGTCGTCGACCGGCTTCGCGGCCACGGTTTGCGGCGCTTCCGGTTTATAGGTGTAGTGAATTAGCGCCAGCAGAGCGCCGACGATCACCAGGGCAACCATGTTCAGCTTCAGGAAAACGATGCAGATGAAGCCGACAAGAAAGTAAATCAGCATGGTGTAGCTTTTGATGATCTGCTTGAGCAGGATGGCAATCCCCACCGCCGGAAGGATCCCGCCCAGCACGTTCATGGTCGACAGCACGACCCTGGGCAGGCTGTCCATAAAGCCGCTGATGTACTGCGCGCCAAAGTAGACGGCGATAAAGGTCGGGACGAAGCGTAAGACAAAGTTCATTGCCTGCGGCCAGATGGCGCTGTTCAGATAGAGCCCGCGTTCGTCGTCCTGCTCCAGCGCCACGTCGGCACGGTGATTCCAGAAGGAGTTCAGCACCATCATGGCGTTGAACAGCAGCGTGCCGGCGATACCAATCGTGGCGGCCAGCGCGACGGCAACCTCAGGCCCTTTGCCGGAGAGAATGCCCAGCGCTATCGCCGGATAGGCGACAAAGTTAAGATCGGCAGGCATCGAGCCGCCGGGTGTGACCATGGCGATGTAAACCGCCTGTACCGCGACGCCAATCATGATCCCTGTTTTGAGATCGCCCAGAATCAACCCAACCAGCATGCCGGAGACCAGCGGGCGGCTGATCAGATACCAGCCGCCGGTCAGCCCGAGCAGCCACGGGCTGCTTAGCGCCCCCAGATAGCAGAGCAGGCCAATTAATGCAGCTTCAATAATCATGGTCTGCTCCTTATTTCAGCTTTTGCCGGGCATCCTGCCAGCGATAAAAACCGGCATCGGGCACCAGGCGGAATTCAATCGTATGGCCCTGCTGTGAAAGCCACTCAAACGCGGCCGCTTCGTCGACGGTCACCGACTGGTTTGGGCCAATCGTGGTGGTATTAGCGCGAGCGCTCATCGGGCCTACGTTAATTTTGCCATTGCTGTTTTGCAGGCTGATGCCCGCCTGCTCGATGCGCTGCAGAGTGAGCGGCGACTTGCCAATGACGAAGTAACGTTTTTCGCTGGCGATGATTTTGGGCAGTTTTGCAATGGCCGTGGCGGTATCGAACAACCACACTTTGGTATCGGATACCGCTCCCTTCATCACCGACGAAAGCAGCGGATCGGCCGCGACGGCATCGTCAATGGCGACGATCCCATCGCAGGGCAGCTCTTTGGCCCAGCGTGTAACGAGCTGCCCATGGATAACGCGGTCATCGATGCGTACAAAAGAAATGCTCATGTCAGGCTCCTAAAAATCGTCTGTCTGGGCGGATTGCACCGGTAATGCCTGCACCAGTGTCGGTTGTGTTAATGCAATCAGTCGGGCGGCAGCGGTCCGCACTTGCGCGTCATGCATGATCTCATCCGCCTGTAACACCATGGGCAGGTTCACCCCGGCGATAACAGCGACGGGCGGAAAGGTGAGGGGGTTAAACGCCTGCTCGCAGGCGACATTCCACGGCGTGCCGCTTTGCATATCGCACAACACCAGAACGCCATCGGCGCTGGCACTGGCCTCACTCAGCGTGGCGGCAAAATCGCGACGAAACCCCTCAATGCCCGTGCTGTCGTTCAGGCAGACGGCGTGGACGTAGGGCAGGTCGCCATACACCATTTTTCCGCTCTCCAGCAGCGCGGCGGCGAGCGGGCCGTGCGTGGCGACAATAACGTGAATCATCGTTAGCTCCTTACCCAGGCTTTGATGGTGGCTAAAGGCGTATCGGGAGAGTGAGCCGACGGGCGGATTCGGTACTCCCCGACGCTTGCCGGAACGATAAACGTCTCGGCATAGTGCACAACAAACGGTGGAAATGCGCCGTCCGGACTCTCAACGATCGCCTCATCCCCTTCAATCAAATTGAACACGTTCACGCCGCCGTGGGTGTGATGGGTAACCGGTTCGCTAAACCAGTGGCGGCGCGTTTCAATAAATTCACGCTCGTGGAGACCTGTCCGCTCTTCCCGCCAGCCGTGTCCCTCGGCGACGCGTTCAATCTGATTCACCAGGTGCTGATTGACCCATTGGGTATCCCGTTGCCAGTCAATCACCTGCTCACCATGGTCCAGATGAACCGGGCGCGGCTGTCCGTCCATACCCAGGCGTCCCCAGTCCCACAACTTGAAGGTGAAGATATAGGGCGTCGCGCTGATCTCCAGCACCATGGTGCCTTTCCCGGAGCAGTGAACGGTACCGGCAGGGATCAGGAAATGGTCATGTTTTTTCGCCGGAAGGGCATTCACAAAACGGTGGTCATCAAAGGCTTTTTCACCGCGACCGGCCTTGCGAAGATCCGCCAGCATTTCGTCGGGATGGATACCCGTTTTGGTGCCCAGATAGACCATTGCCCCCGGCTCGGCTTCCAGGATGTAATAGCTCTCATCCTGGGTGTAGTGCATGCCGAACTGCTGCTGGATATACTCGGTGACGGGATGTACCTGGAAACTCAGGTTCTGCCCGCCCATGGTGTCGAGAAAATCAAAACGAATCGGGAATTCAGCCCCAAATCGGGCGTGGACTTTTTCCCCCAGCAGAGCTCGGGGCTGCAGTAATACCAGATCCTGAGAGGGGATCTCGATCCGCACGGCACCAAAACGCAGTAGCAGGCTGTTTTCCTCGGGCACGCAATCAAAACACCATGCGTAGTTAGGTGCTGAGGGATCGAGATCGAATTTCTGTTTCATCCATTGTCCGCCCCAGACGCCGGGGTCGAAAAAGGGCACCACGCGGAAGGGTCGTTCGGTGGCCTGCTTCAGGCCCGCACGCAGCGCATCGCCAGAAACCATGGCCGGACGCCGGGAGTCGGTGGTATCAAGGATAAAATCGGCCCGTTTGAGCAGCGGGGTTTTATGTCGGTCGAACACCCGCCATTCAATGAAAAAGGCACGCTTGTAGCGGCGAAGCATATCCTCACTCTGGTTTTTGGCTCCCCAGTTATCCAGCTCTCCGCTGCGCATGCGTTGCTGGATCTCCCAGCGCGGAAGATCGGCATAGACCAGCACGTCGCCCGGGTGCACCAGCGCCGCACCGGGCCCGTAGATCACAATCAACCCTTCCCGACAGGCTTCCACCTGCGCTTTCAGGCGTTCCAGGACGTCTGCATCGATAAACTCGCCAAGCTGGTGGCAGGAGAGCACGCCAAACACCCGATCGTCGGTCAGGTTGCGCGCCAGGAGGGTGTGCAGGGCCGCTTCGTCACGCCGCGCCTCTTCGGCGTTTAGGATCAGCGCCGGATCAAGCAGAGGAAATAGCTGTTCTTCCAGTTCACGCAGGCGCACACCCGGATAGCAATCCAGGGCCAGAACCGTGCGCTGGCGCCCGCGGTGCGTTTCATTCAGCGTGGCGGCAAGGCCTTCCCAGCCTTCCCAGGCGCAATTGTCATATCCCGCCACCGGGATTTCGGGCCATTTATCGTAAGTCGTCATCAGTTCTCTCCCGTTAGATGTCTTTAGATTAATCGATTAACCTTATTCAGAAACGGTGGTTAACGGGATTAACCCGGCAGAATGAATAAACCTGCACGCAGGCGGCAGGTTTCTGTGAGAGAACGCACAAAGAAAATCCCCGTCGTGGACGGGGAAGGCCGTCAGGAGAAAAGCAGCGAAAAGGTCTGATAATGACCCGCAGGAATAAGCAGCGGTGCGGTGACGGGTTTCGTTACCGCCTCTTTTAAATCGAGATACTGAATAAGGCAGGGGCGCAGGGTGGTCAGGCTAAACGCCTCAGGCTGCGTGCCGGGGTTAAAAAGGCGCACGATGAGCTCGTCGTTGCGCACGCCAGGTTTACACAGGCTCATGAACACGCGCGGATTGTCCAGGCTCACCAGCGAGCAGGCGGCGGGCATCTCCTGCTCAGGCAGCGGAATGGCAAAGCGTTCCAGACGCTCCTCAAAGGTATTGAGATCCTGCACCTGATACGTCATCCAGGAAGGACGATAACCCTGAATGGCGGAGAACAGCGCCTGCTCATCTGCCAGGGTATCCAGCGCGAGCGCATACTCAAACAGCATAGGCTGAAGCATCTGGGCGTCGGGTGTTTCCACCACGCAGTTGTTGATGCCAGAGGCGCGACCCGGGCGCCACGGCGTGTCGTCTTTGCCCAATAACCCGACGCTGCGAAAAAGCGTCAACGCCAGCGTATCCGACGCCGGAAGCACCTCGTACTCTTTGATACCCTGGGTGAGCGCGCAGAAGGAATGTGATTCATCACGCAGGTAAACCCCATTTTCCAGGGTGTAGATAGGCATTGGTTTTTCTACAAAACCCTTTTCACGCCAGCCTTTCAGCCAGGGGCTTTGCGTCTCACGCGCGATGACGGAAAAGCCCTGATCGGCATACGATTGGCTGGGTCGATGCACCGGCGTGGCAAGATGAACGCGCAGCCGGTGGTCCTTCGCTTTGTTGGTTAACCGATGCTGAACCCGCAGCAGCGGCTCGTCCTGGCGCAGTGTGAGGGTGGTTTCAATCGTCAGCAAGCGGTCGCGCCGCCCGGCCTGACGGCTGAGCATGTCGGCGGGAAGCCGCAGCGGCGTCTCCAGGGTCATGATGCTCACCCGATCGCTCACTTCGCAGCGAATCAGGGTAAAGTGCGCCGTGCGGAGTTCCACATCGTCCGCCAGCGGGGCGAAGTCGAACGCATCCCCGTCGTCGCCACAGTCCACAAAGGTAAAAGGATCGCTGATGCGGACTCCCGTCTGGCGGTTTTCAAACGTCAGCGCGCCATCGTGCAGCGTCACGCGAAAGAACGCGTTTTCAACGGTCGTGCAGGAAGCGGGCATAAGCCGTGGGCTGGCCGGGCCTTCCTCAACCCGGTAAGTCTGCCAGCCCAGCCCGGATAGATCCGCGTTAAACAGGATCTCACTGCGGTAATAATCCTCGAGATCCTCCCGCTTCTCCCCCTCGGCGGTGACCACGATCCGCTGCCCGCCGCGAAGCTTTTCCTGACGAAGGATCGTGCAGGGCACCTTTTGCTGTTGATGGTACAGCGCAAATCCGCGGCGTCGGGTGAACACGACGGCTTCAACAGCTCGCGTTCCCGGATGCGGATCGCCGTTAAACACCACCAGCGCATCAGGCTGGGCGATGCGGTAACTGATTTTTTTCTTCAGCAGATTAATCAGACTCAGCGCCGATCGCTCGACGCTGATCAGTCGGTTTTTGATGTTCTGATTAACCGGATCGGCGTTGGTGGCTTCGACGCCGTTATGCGCCTGGGCCATAAAAAGGGTTTTCCACAGGGACGCTAGCACCGGCGAAGGCCAGTGGATCCCCATTACCGAGGCCAGCGCGGCCAGCGGCTCAAGCTTATCGATCAGCAGATGTTCCGTTTGCCAGTTTTGCCGCTTGATGTCGTAGCGGGTGGAGTGGCAGGTGCGGTGAATACGGGATTTTTGACAGGCATAAAGCTCGCCTTTCAGCGTGTGGTGAAACGACGCCTCAGACCAGGTCTCCCGCATGTAGCGTTCGTAATCGGCGAGGATAAAGCGCCAAGGCAGCGCTTTTTGATTCAGCGCCGCCACGATCTGCGGAAAGCGTGGATTCGCCAGCACCTGATCGCCGCCCGCAGGCAGTAACAGGTTACGGGTACTGCGATTCATATTTTTAAGCGCGGTCAGGATCGGCAACAGCCGGTGCTGTAAATACGCTTCATCGTCAGACAAAAATTTGCCGGGACCGTAGCCGTAATAAAGATAGTTGGTGGCAATTTTTGCGCCGTCTGGCGACTGCCACCAGAGGTTCAGGTCCCCGTCCAGCTCGTCGGTATAGACGCCGCGTTGCAGCACCGCATAATCAATCCCTAGCTGCGTAAAGAGGGAGGGCAGCCAGGCGTGCTGGCCGAAAATATCCGGCAGATAGCCAATGTTCATGCTGTGGCCGAACGCTTCGGCGACAGCCATTCCGCACTGCAGGTTGCGGATGAGCGATTCAGTGCGGATCAGCAGCGAATCGCACTGGGTGTACCAGGGGCCAACAAACAATCGACGCCCGGCGATAAGCGCCGCCAGCCGCTGTCGATTTTCCGGTCTGACCCGCAGATACTCCTCCAGTACACAGGCGAGGCCATCAAAGGTGTAGGCGGGAAAGGCGTCGTCTTTTTCCAGCAGCGCGATCAGCGCGTCGAGGTTTTCGACCAGCAGAATATGGGAATCCTCACAGGTGAAATACCACTCGGCATCCCAGTGTGAATGGGGGACGACATAGACATCCTGACGTTGCATATAACCTCCTTGTTAATCGATTTTTAGCGTGCCATGTTTGATGAAGTAATAGCGCACCAGCACGTTGCTGAGCGCGATAAACGCGATTCCCACGCCCATCCCGCACAGATACGCGGGCAGATTTTCCACCAGCGGCCAGCCCCAGACCGCGGGCAGCGGATACCACTGCACCGAACCGAGCTGGATGGCGATAACGGAGCCCAGTACCGCGCCAAGGATATTGAGAGTAATGGTGATCAGCGGGTTTTTAAGCATGAAGGGGATCGCCCCTTCGCCAATCGCCAGAAAGCCGAGGATCAGCGAGGTGGTGCCCGTCACGCGCAGGCTGTCGTCGAACACGCGGCGGTGAACGATAAAGCGATCGACAAGCGTCGCCAGACCAATGCCGATCGGCGGGATCACAATGGCGAGCACGCGTGGCGTGAGGGGAAAAATATGATCGGCCGCCAGGCCGATGGCGATCGCCCCAGCCGATTTATTCACCGGGCCGCCCAGGTCAAAGGCTGTGAGTGATGCGATGATCACAGACAATAGCAGCGCACTGGAGCGGCCATGTTCGACAATAAAACGTTGCAGCGCCTGGTTAAGCCCGCCAAACACCGGATCGACAAACCCGCTGTTTAAAAAGAACAGCAGCAACACGGTCAGGCCAGGCACGATCAGCATCGGCTTCATCGCCTGTAAATTCTTGTGCAGATGAATATGCCGGTTGAGGAAATCAGCAATCAGTCCGGCCGCCATCCCAAGGATCAACGCCCCTAGAAAGCCAGAGGGAATGCCCCCGTCGATCGACCAGAACGTGTAATGAAGTCCGCCCGCGAAGGCCCCGCCAATAAAGCCGGGCACCAGCCCGGGCCGGTCAGCAATACTCCAGGCCATATAGGCGGCAAAGACCGGATACATAAATTTCATGATCATCGTGCCATACAGCGACAAGCCGTGCGCCGTCTCCAGAAGGCGGTTGTCGCTGGTGGCGTAACGCGCCTCGGCAGGATTGGTCACGCCAAACGCCCCGGCCAGAAGCTGGGCGACGCCAATCATTAATCCGGCGGCGACAATGACCGGGATCATGTATGAGATGCCGCTGGAGACGCCCTGATAAAGTCGACCGGAGAGGCTTTTCGATGCCGTTACCGGCGTTGACTGGGCATCATCCGGCACAAGGCCCTCCGGGGCAGTGAGAAACCGGCTGATGACGCCGTCGGCATCTCTGAGCGGGTCCGATACCGAAACGGAGAGAAAGGGTTTTCCCTTGAATCGCCCCTTTCCCTTAGGGGGGAGCGAGGCGGCGAAGATCACCCCGTCAGCAGCGCGAATTTGCTCTGGCGTGACCTCATCTTCTGTACCGCTGGCTCCTTGTTTTTCACTCAACACCCGGATTCCACGCGCCGCGCCCGCTTTTTCCAGCGCTTCGGCGGCCATATAGGTATGAGCGATTCCCGTAGGGCAAGAGGTAATGACAATCAACGAGCGGGCAGGCAGGGCTAAGGGGGTTGCATCATCATGGTGGGCAGGGTTGTCCAGCAGGGCAAGGAAGCTGGCGGCATCGGCGGCCCGCTTCAGGGCATACACATTTTCCTCCTGCATGAGCGTCAGGCTCAGGGTGGAGAGCAGTTTCAGGTGCCCGTCGTCATCCCCCTCAGGAACCGCCAGCAGAAAGACCAGGTCGACCTTATCTTCCCCGTCCATGGTGGGCCAGTCCTCAACCGGGCGTTTCAGACGAGCAACGGCGAAAGCCGGAGTCGTCACGGCCGACGATTTGCCGTGAGGAATGGCTATCCCCTGTTCAAATCCCGTTTCCGACAGGTTTTCCCGCTGCCAAACCGCATCAAGAAAGGCCGTTTTATCGGTGACTTTTCCCTGTTCATATAACCGGCGGGCCAGCTCGTCGAGGATCTTTTCCCGGCTATCCCAGTCCGCATCAAGCACAATCAGTCTGTCGGTCGTTATGCTGCTTAATGACATATTACCCCCTGACGTAACGCGTTGTTCCCTGTAAGAATGAATCTGGACACTCCGAGGTTAATCGATTAACTTTTTGTGGGTAGTGTGCTTAATGCGATTAACTCAGCAGTATCGGGGATATCAGGATTTTCCTCGGGGATTAAGTGCGTCACTTCACATTAAAAATCTTCCGTGGGTAAAGGGGCGAATGTATGAGCGCGGTTACGCTGGCGCATGTGGCTAAACGGGCAGGCGTGTCGACGGCGACAGTCTCCATGGTGCTGTGCAATAAAGGCCGTATTTCCGCGGCCACCCGCGAGAAGGTGCTGCGGGCGCTGGATGAATCCGGCTACGTCTACAACCAAACCGCGGCGAACCTGCGTAATCGCAGCAGTAACCAGGTGGGCCTGCTGTTGCACGATATCACCAACCCTTTTTACAGCGAGATGACGGCGGGGCTGAGCCATGAGATGGAGCGCCACGAGCTGCTACTGTTGTTGGCTAACAGCGAAGAGTCGTCCGAGCGTCAGCAAAAGTTTGTCGACTCGCTGATGCGTAACAACGTGGGTGGGATGGTGCTGTGCGCCGCGCGCGAGACGCCGCAGGCCTTTTTTGATGGCCTTAAGCGACGCAATATTCCGGCCATTATGGTGGTGCGGCCCTTAAGCGATCCTGATGTCGATTTTGTCGGGACCGATAACGTACTCGGCACGCAGATGGCGACCGAGCACCTTTTACGCATGGGGCATCGGGATATCGCTTTCATCGGCGGCAGCCAGAATTCCGGCACGCGGGCGCAGCGAATTGAGGGATTTACCCGCATGCTGCAGACGTACGGCGTAACGCCTAATCCGGCGTGGATCGTGGCATCTCAGGCGACGCAAAGTGATGGTGCGCGCGTGGCGGAAGCGTTGTTAACGGCTCACCCGCGCATTAGCGCGGCAATTTGCTATCAGGATATTGTCGCGCTTGGCGTGATGCAGTGTTTACGTAAGCTCGGTCACGAGCCGGGGCGCGATTTTGCCCTGGTCGGGTTCGATGATATTACCGAGGCCGCCCTGGTGCAGCCAGCCCTGACCACCGTTTCGGTGGCGGCCAAAGAGATAGGACGTAAAGCGGGGGAGCTGCTTTACAGCCGCATGCAAGGCAACGATGAACCGGCTAAACGGATCATTCTGCCTCCTGCGCTGGTGATCCGCGAATCCTGCGGCTTTCGCTAAACGTTATGTCTTTTGCTGATATCTCGCCCTGTTTTACATTAAATTCTAATTATTGGCGTTTTCAGATGGCAGCCCAGGCAAAGGCTGGTTAATCTGAAAACGATTTACATACTTTTAACGTAAGAGAATAACTATGCATGATGCACAGGTCCGTGTCGCGATAGCGGGCGCGGGTGGCCGTATGGGCCGTCAGTTGATTCAGGCTGCGCTTCAGATGGACGGCGTGGCGCTGGGTGCGGCGCTGGAGCGTGAGGGTTCTTCACTCCTTGGAACCGATGCCGGTGAACTGGCGGGGGCAGGGACGTCGGGCGTGCTCGTTCAAAGCAGCCTGGACGCGGTTAAAGAGGACTTTGATGTCTTTATTGATTTTACCCGCCCGGAAGGCACGCTGACCCATCTGGCATTTTGCCGGGAGCATGGCAAAAAAATGGTCATAGGAACCACCGGCTTTGACGATGCAGGCAAGCAGGCGATCGTCGATGCCTCTGCGGATATCGCTATCGTGTTTGCGGCAAACTTCAGCGTGGGGGTGAACGTGATGCTCAAACTGCTGGAGAAAGCGGCAAAAGTCATGGGTGATTATACCGATATTGAGATTATCGAGGCGCATCACCGCCACAAAGTGGATGCCCCGTCTGGCACCGCGCTGGCGATGGGGGAAGCGATTGCTTATGCACTCGATAAAGATTTAAAAGCGTGCGCAGTCTACGCCCGCGAAGGTCACACCGGCGAACGCGTGCCGGGGACAATTGGATTTGCCACGGTGCGTGCGGGGGACATTGTCGGTGAACATACGGCGATCTTCGCCGATATTGGCGAACGTGTTGAGATTACCCATAAGGCGTCCAGCCGAATGACCTTCGCCAACGGTGCAGTCCGTTCTGCTTTGTGGCTTAAATCGAATGAAAGCGGTCTTTTTGATATGCGAGATGTGCTTAATCTGAATGAATTATAGTATTAGTTACCCTTCGTGATGTGGTTATTGTAATCATAATCTATTGATTACACAGGGCAATAATTTATTGCCCTTTTATTTTGCCTTTCATACGTAAATTTAATCCTGTAAGTGATAAAAAAGAATCTTATCTACTGATATTGCGTTGCAAATTTGTAAATTTTGACCATCTGGTCCAGTTTTTCGACCCATCAGCCCTTTCGAAACAGTTAACTTCTCAAACAAACGTTTTCTATAGTGATTTGCTTGATCTTTTTGCTGGTTAAACTGCGATAATCACGCCAGCGGCGCAAAAGAATAAACAAAATAGCCATTATAAGTTGACTTTCATGCCTCAAATCTCCAGAATGCCGCCGTTTGCCGAAAATCCACTGGCAACAAATTTGCATTGATTCATGACGTGGTTGTGAATTAATATGCAGATAAAGTGAGTGAATATTCTCTGGAGGGTGTTTTGATTAAGTCAGCGCTATTGGTTCTGGAAGACGGAACCCAGTTTATCGGTCGGGCCATAGGGGCAACAGGTTCGGCGGTTGGGGAAGTCGTTTTCAATACTTCAATGACCGGTTATCAAGAAATCCTCACTGATCCTTCCTATTCCCGCCAAATCGTCACCCTTACTTATCCCCATATCGGCAATGTCGGCACCAACGCCGCCGATGAAGAATCTTCCCAGGTCCATGCGCAAGGCCTCGTCATCCGTGATCTGCCGCTGATTGCCAGCAACTATCGCAACACCGAAGACCTTTCTTCTTACCTTAAGCGCCATAACATCGTGGCCATTGCCGATATCGATACCCGTAAGCTGACGCGCATTCTGCGTGAGAAAGGCGCGCAAAACGGCTGCATCATCGCGGGTGATAACCTGGATGCGGCGCTGGCGCTGGAGAAAGCGAAAGCGTTCCCGGGCCTGAACGGGATGGATCTGGCAAAAGAAGTGACTACCGCTGAAGCCTATAGCTGGACACAGGGCAGCTGGACGCTGGCAGGCGACCTGCCGGAAGCCAAAAAAGAAGACGAGTTACCCTTCCACGTGGTGGCGTATGACTACGGCGCTAAACGTAACATCCTGCGTATGCTGGTGGATCGCGGCTGCCGCCTGACGGTTGTACCGGCACAGACCCCGGCAGAAGACGTGCTGAAGATGAATCCGGACGGAATCTTCCTTTCAAACGGTCCTGGCGACCCGGCACCGTGCGATTACGCCATCGACGCGATTAAAACCTTCCTGGACACCGATATTCCGGTATTCGGGATCTGCCTGGGCCACCAGCTGCTGGCGCTGGCGAGCGGGGCAAAAACCATCAAGATGAAGTTTGGTCACCACGGTGGTAACCACCCGGTGAAAGACATCGATAACAACACCGTCATGATTACGGCGCAGAACCACGGCTTTGCAGTGGATGAAGCGACGATGCCGGCAAACCTGCGCGTGACGCACAAATCGCTGTTCGATGGCACCCTGCAGGGGATTCATCGCACCGATAAGCCCGCCTTCAGCTTCCAGGGCCACCCTGAAGCCAGCCCGGGGCCGCATGATGCCGCACCGCTGTTCGATCACTTCATCGAACTTATTAAGCAGTACCGTCAAACCGCTAAGTAATCAGGAGTATTAAGACCATGCCAAAACGTACAGACATAAAAAGCATCCTGATCCTTGGCGCTGGCCCGATTGTTATCGGCCAGGCCTGTGAGTTCGACTACTCCGGCGCGCAGGCCTGTAAAGCCCTGCGCGAAGAGGGCTACCGCGTTATCCTGGTGAACTCCAACCCGGCCACCATCATGACCGACCCGGAAATGGCCGACGCAACCTACATCGAGCCGATTCACTGGGAAGTGGTACGTAAAATCATCGAAAAAGAGCGCCCGGATGCGGTTCTGCCTACCATGGGCGGCCAGACGGCGCTGAACTGCGCGCTGGAGCTTGAGCGTCAGGGCGTGCTGGAAGAGTTTGGCGTGACCATGATTGGTGCGACAGCCGATGCCATTGATAAAGCCGAAGACCGTCGTCGCTTCGACGTGGCGATGAAGAAAATCGGCCTCGACACCGCGCGTTCCGGTATCGCACACACGATGGAAGAAGCGCTGGCCGTGGCGGCTGACGTGGGTTATCCGTGCATCATCCGTCCGTCCTTTACCATGGGCGGCACCGGCGGCGGCATCGCCTACAACCGCGAAGAGTTCGAAGAAATTTGCGAACGCGGTCTGGATCTCTCCCCAACCAAAGAGCTGCTGATTGATGAGTCGCTGATTGGCTGGAAAGAGTACGAGATGGAAGTGGTGCGTGATAAAAACGACAACTGCATCATCGTCTGCTCAATCGAGAACTTCGATGCGATGGGTATCCATACCGGCGACTCCATCACCGTTGCGCCAGCCCAGACGCTGACCGACAAAGAGTATCAAATCATGCGTAACGCCTCGATGGCGGTACTGCGTGAAATCGGCGTCGAAACCGGCGGCTCTAACGTCCAGTTCTCCGTTAACCCAAAAAATGGCCGCTTGATCGTCATTGAGATGAACCCGCGCGTCTCCCGCTCTTCCGCGCTGGCCTCAAAAGCGACCGGTTTCCCGATTGCCAAAGTGGCGGCGAAACTGGCGGTGGGTTATACCCTTGACGAGCTGATGAACGATATCACGGGCGGACGCACGCCAGCCTCGTTTGAACCGTCCATCGATTACGTTGTGACTAAAATTCCACGCTTTAACTTCGAAAAATTTGTCGGGGCCAATGACCGTCTGACCACCCAGATGAAATCAGTGGGTGAAGTGATGGCGATTGGCCGCACGCAGCAGGAATCCCTGCAAAAAGCGTTGCGCGGCCTGGAAGTGGGCGCGATGGGCTTTGACCCGAAAGTCAGCCTGGACGACCCTGAAGCGCTGACCAAGATTCGTCGCGAGCTGAAAGATGCCGGCGCCGAACGTATCTGGTACATCGCGGATGCTTTCCGTGCCGGTCTGTCGGTCGATGGCGTCTTTAACCTGACCAACATTGACCGTTGGTTCCTGGTGCAAATCGAAGAGCTGGTGCGTCTTGAAGAGCAGGTCGCAGAGATGGGCATCACGGGTCTTGATGCCGACTTCCTGCGCATGCTGAAGCGTAAAGGCTTCGCCGATGCGCGTCTGGCTAAACTGGCGGGCGTGCGCGAAGCGGAAATCCGCAAGCTGCGTGACCAGTACAATCTGCACCCGGTCTACAAACGCGTCGATACCTGTGCGGCAGAGTTTGCCACCGACACCGCCTATATGTACTCCACCTATGAAGATGAGTGCGAAGCGAACCCGTCCGTTGACCGCGACAAGATTATGGTGCTGGGCGGCGGGCCAAACCGTATCGGCCAGGGTATCGAATTCGACTACTGCTGCGTACACGCCTCTCTGGCGCTGCGCGAAGACGGTTACGAGACCATCATGGTCAACTGTAACCCGGAAACCGTCTCGACGGACTACGACACCTCTGACCGTCTCTACTTTGAGCCGGTAACGCTGGAAGATGTGCTGGAAATCGTGCGCATCGAGAAACCGAAAGGCGTCATCGTGCAGTACGGCGGTCAGACCCCGCTGAAACTGGCGCGCGCCCTTGAAGCGGCGGGTGTTCCGGTGATCGGGACCAGCCCGGACGCGATTGACCGCGCAGAAGACCGTGAACGTTTCCAGCAGGCGGTTGACCGTCTGAAGCTGAAACAGCCTGCCAACGCCACCGTGACCGCGATTGAGATGGCCGTTGAGAAGGCAAAAGAGATTGGCTACCCGCTGGTGGTTCGTCCTTCCTACGTCCTGGGCGGTCGCGCGATGGAAATCGTCTACGACGAAGCTGACCTGCGCCGCTACTTCCAGACCGCGGTGAGCGTCTCCAACGATGCGCCAGTGCTGTTAGACCGCTTCCTTGATGATGCGGTAGAGGTCGACGTTGATGCGATTTGCGACGGTGAGCGCGTGCTGATTGGCGGCATCATGGAACACATCGAGCAGGCGGGGGTTCACTCCGGCGACTCCGCGTGTTCGCTGCCAGCCTATACCCTGAGCCAGGAAATTCAGGACGTGATGCGCCAGCAGGTGCAAAAACTCGCCATTGAGTTGCAGGTTCGCGGCCTGATGAACGTGCAGTTTGCGGTGAAAGATAACGAAGTCTACCTGATTGAAGTTAACCCGCGCGCCGCACGTACGGTACCGTTCGTGTCAAAAGCCACCGGCATTCCGCTGGCCAAAGTGGCCGCACGCGTCATGGCGGGCCAGACGCTGGCCGAGCAGGGCGTGACGAAAGAGATCATCCCACCTTATTACTCGGTGAAAGAAGTGGTCCTGCCGTTCAACAAATTCCCGGGCGTGGACCCGCTGTTAGGGCCAGAGATGCGCTCTACCGGGGAAGTGATGGGCGTAGGCCGCACCTTTGCTGAAGCCTTCGCCAAAGCACAGCTGGGCAGCAGCTCTACCATGAGAAAACAGGGACGCGCGTTGCTCTCCGTTCGCGAAGGCGATAAAGAGCGCGTGGTAGACCTGGCAGCGAAACTGCTGAAACAGGGCTTTGAATTGGATGCCACCCACGGTACGGCGATTGTGCTGGGCGAAGCCGGGATCAACCCGCGTCTGGTGAACAAGGTGCATGAAGGTCGTCCGCACATTCAGGACCGTATCAAGAATGGCGAGTACACCTACATCATCAACACCACCGAAGGGCGTCAGGCGATTGAAGACTCCAAGCTGATCCGCCGCAGCGCACTGCAGTATAAAGTGCACTACGACACCACCCTGAACGGCGGTTTTGCCACGGCGATGGCGTTGAATGCGGACGCCACCGAGAAGGTGATTTCCGTTCAGGAGATGCATGCCCAGATCGGTAAATAATCGGTCTTTCTTCGCAGGCCCGGCAGACACGTGCCGCCGGGCCTGCGGCGAATCCTTCACTATCACCCCCCGCGTTTGTGTGCTTTCCCTTCGTTCGGAACCGTCTGGTTTTTCATCTCTCTTCAGTGAGTTAGCCTAAAATAAGTAGGACGTTAACGAAATTCCACTGAAAAGCAGGGAGAACACCATGCGAAATAAACTTCTCACGACCTCACTTTTTGCTGCCGCAGCCCTTTTCACCGTTGCCGGTTGTTCGTCTAACCAGGCCGTTAAAACCACAGATGGCCAAACGATTGTCACCGACGGTAAACCGCAGGTGGATGATGATACCGGTATGGTTTCGATGAAAAATGCAGAGACCGGGAAGACCGAGCAGATCAACCGCGATCAGTTAAAATCTATGGGCGAACTCGATAACTAGTTCAGATTTACCCATTTAGCCCGTCAATATTATTCACTATAAGCCTGTTGAATTACTGTCTACACTCTGTTGTTAAAAGAGTGCAGTAAAACAACAGGCTACTTCATGATCTTAATTATTTATGCGCACCCCTATCCGCGCCATTCGCACGCAAACAAGCGGATGCTTGACCAGGTAAAGACGCTTGAAGGCGTAGAAATACGCTCCCTCTACGAACGCTATCCCGATTTTAATATTGATATTGCCGCCGAACAGGAAGCACTTGCTCGTGCCGATCTGATTGTGTGGCAGCATCCCATGCAGTGGTACAGCACGCCGCCGCTGTTTAAACTGTGGATCGACAAGGTCTTCTCCCACGGCTGGGCCTATGGTCATAACGGCAAAGCCCTGCAAGGGAAAAGCGTGCTCTGGGCCGTAACGACGGGCGGAGGCGAAAGTCATTTTCAGATTGGATCGCACCCCGGCTTCGACGTCCTGTCACAGCCGCTTCAGGCGACCGCACTTTACTGCGGCTTAGACTGGCTTCCCCCTTTTGCCATGCATTGCACCTTTGTCTGCGATGACGAAACCCTGCAGGCGCAGGCGCGTCACTTTAAACAACGCTTACTCGACTGGCAGGAGACGCACAATGGATAGCCATACGCTGATACAGGCGCTGATTTATCTCGGCGCCGCGGCATTGATTGTGCCTGTTGCCGTTCGTTTGGGTCTGGGGTCCGTGCTGGGCTACCTGATTGCCGGGTGCGTTATCGGCCCTTGGGGATTCCGTCTGGTGACGGATGCAGAGTCGATTCTCCACTTTGCCGAGATTGGCGTGGTCCTGATGCTGTTCGTCATCGGGCTGGAGCTCGATCCCCGCAGGCTGTGGCAGCTGCGCGCCTCGGTATTTGGCGGCGGCGCATTACAGATGGTCTCCTGCGGTGTGCTTCTTGGCGGCTTTTGTACGCTGCTCGGCATGAACTGGAAGATTGCCGCCCTGATAGGCATGACGCTGGCGCTGTCTTCTACGGCGATTGCCATGCAGGCGATGAATGAACGTAACCTGACCGTTTCGCAAATGGGGCGCAGCGCCTTTTCCGTTTTACTCTTTCAGGATATTGCGGCCATTCCGCTGGTGGCGATGATTCCGCTGCTGGCGACATCCGGCGCCTCTACGACGCTGGGAGCCTTCGCGCTTTCCGCCTTAAAAGTGGCAGGTGCGCTGGCGCTGGTGATTCTGTTGGGGCGTTACGTGACCCGCCCGCTACTGCGTTTTGTGGCACGCTCGGGCCTGCGCGAAGTATTCAGTGCCGTGGCGCTGTTCCTCGTCTTTGGTTTTGGCCTGCTGCTTGAAGAAGCGGGACTCTCCATGGCGATGGGGGCCTTCCTGGCCGGCGTTTTGCTGGCGAGTTCTGAATATCGTCACGCGCTGGAAAGCGATATCGAGCCCTTTAAAGGGCTACTGCTGGGGCTGTTTTTCATCGGCGTCGGGATGTCTATCGACTTCGGCACGCTGGTCACACACCCCCTGCGGATACTCCTACTGCTGGTCGGCTTCCTGGTCATCAAAATGGCCGTGCTGTGGCTGATCGCCCGCCCGCTCAATGTGCCCAATAAACAGCGCCGCTGGTTTGCCGTGTTGCTGGGGCAGGGCAGTGAATTCGCCTTTGTGGTCTTTGGCGCTGCGCAGATGGCAAACGTGCTGGACGCCGAATGGGCCAAAGCGTTGACCCTGGCCGTGGCGTTATCGATGGCAGCGACGCCGATTTTACTGGTCCTGCTGACGCGTCTGGAATCATCAGCCAGTGGCGAAGAGCAGGAAGCCGATGAAATTGACGAAGAACAGCCTCGGGTGATCATTGCCGGATTTGGCCGTTTTGGTCAGATCTCCGGGCGTCTGCTGCTGTCCAGCGGCGTGAAGATGGTCATTCTCGATCACGATCCCGATCACATCGAAACGCTGCGGAAATTTGGGATGAAGGTCTTTTATGGTGATGCCACCCGTGTCGATCTACTGGAATCCGCCGGGGCAGCAAAAGCCGAAGTGCTGATTAACGCGATTGACGATCCGCAGGCCAGCCTGCAGCTGACCGAACTGGCGAAAGAACACTTCCCGAACCTGAAAATTATCGCACGCGCCCGTGACGTCGATCATTTCATAAAATTGCGTCAGGCCGGGGTAGACGCGCCGGAACGTGAGACCTTTGAAGGGGCGCTGAAAACAGGAAGAATGGCGCTTGAGGGCCTGGGCCTGGGGTCATACGAAGCGCGCGAGCGTGCCGATCTGTTCCGTCGCTTCAATATGGATATGGTGGAAGAGATGGTGGAGATGGCTGAGAGCGATGATTCGTCCCGGGCGGCCGTCGTGAAACGCACCAGCGCCATGCTCACGGAAATCATCAATGAGGACCGCAACCACCTGTCGCTCATCCAGCGTCATGGCTGGCAGGGCACCGAAGAAGGAAAACACACGGGCGATCCGAAGGATGAGCCGGAACCGAAACCGACAGCGTGAAGTGGAGTTGCCAGCAATAATGAAATATTTCCCATTCTTTACTCTGGCTCTAGTCGACGAAAGATTAAGCTTTACGTATAGTGGCGGCAATTTTTTGCATCCGGGAAATTTTCAATGATCAGTCTGATTGCAGCGCTGGCGGTAGACCGCGTTATCGGTATGGAAAACGCCATGCCGTGGAACCTGCCTGCCGATCTCGCATGGTTTAAACGTACGACGCTTAACAAGCCAGTCGTGATGGGCCGCCTGACCTGGGAGTCAATTGGTCGCCCATTGCCGGGCCGTAAAAACATTGTCATCAGCAGCAAGCCTGGCACGGACGATCGCGTCGAGTGGGTGAAGTCTGTCGATGAAGCGATTGCGGCCTGTGGCGACGCCGAAGAGATTATGGTGATCGGCGGTGGGCGTGTTTATGAGCAGTTCCTGCCGAAAGCGCAGAAACTGTATCTGACGCATATCGATGCCGAAGTGGAAGGGGATACCCATTTCCCGGATTACGATCCTGATGAGTGGGAATCCGTATTCAGTGAATTCCACGACGCGGATGCGCAGAACTCACACAGCTACTGCTTCGAGGTTCTGGAGCGTCGCTAAAAGAATCCCCCTCTCCTCAGCGGGAGGGGGACTTTTCGATTCAGGAGGCAACCGCCTCGTCTTCACCCAGATCTAACTGCCGGTTCGATGGCTGAACAAAATAGGTTTTGTCTTCCCAGCGCAGACAGGTTAAATCCCCGCCCCAGCAGCATCCCGTATCCAGAGCATAAATATGCTCGGGCGTACCTTTGCCTTCCAGAGAGGCCCAGTGGCCAAAGGCAACGCTGTACTCCTCCGTCACAGGACCAGGAATGGCAAACCAGGGCTTGAGCGGTGAAGGTGCATTATCAGGCGTATCTTTGCAGTACATATCCAGCTGCCCGTTCGGGAAGCAGTAACGCATGCGCGTAAACGCGTTGGTGATAAACCGCAGGCGCGCCAGGCCGCTAAGCTCCGCGCTCCAGTTATTAGGCATATCGCCGTACATTGCATCCAGGAAGAACGGATAAGAATCGCTCGCGAGAACGGCTTCGACGTCACGGGCACACTCTTTTGCTGTCTGAAGATCCCACTGGGGCGTGATCCCTGCGTGGGCCATCACCAGCTTTTTCTCTTCATCAATTTGCAACAGCGGCTGGCGGCGCAGCCAGTTGAGCAGGTCATCCGCATCCACCGCCTCAAGCAGTGGCGCAAGCCGGTCTTTCGGTTTATTCCGGCTGATTCCCGCAAATACGGCCAGCAGATGAAGATCGTGATTGCCGAGGACCACGCGCACGCAGTCGCCCAACGATTTAACGAAGCGCAGGACGTCCAGAGAGCCTGGGCCACGCGCAACTAAATCGCCCGTCAGCCAGAGGGTGTCGTGTTCAGGCGTAAAGTCGACCTGCTTTAACAGCGCGATCAGTTCATCGTAGCAACCATGAACGTCACCAATGAGATATGTAGACATGTCTTAATGAATCAGCGTGTGAACGGCGAGACGGAAAACGGGAATGGCAACGCGGAAGGGGTTGCCATCGACATCGACCATTTCATAATGGCCCTGCATCGTACCCATCGGCGTCTCGATAACGGCGCCGCTGGTGTACTGATACTCTTCGCCAGGGGCGATGTGCGGTTGTTCCCCCACAACGCCTTCTCCCTGGACTTCGATTTCGCGGCCATTGCCGTTGGTGATAAGCCAGTAACGCCCAAGCAGTTGCACAGGCATCCGCCCCAGATTGCGAATCGTGACGGTGTAAGCAAAAACAAAACGTTCTTCATCCGGCGTGGATTGAGATTCAATGTAGGCGCTTTGTACCTGAACACAGACGCGGGGCGAATCGATCATGGCTTAACTCTCCTTCGGCGGCGCATTATTACTGATGTAGTTAGCCAGCTTACAGTACTGCTCTACGGAAATATTCTCCGCACGCATTGTCGTGTCGATACCCAGTTCATTCAACACGTCAACGCTGAACAGATTGCCAAGGCTGTTACGAATCGTTTTACGGCGCTGGTTAAAGGCTTCGGTGGTGATGCGGCTTAACACGCGAAGCTCTTTGACCGGATACGGTTTTGTCTTGTGCGGGACAAGGCGAACCACGGCAGAATCCACTTTAGGCGGTGGCGTAAACGCACCGGGTGGCACTTCCAGCACCGGAATGATGTTGCAAAAATATTGCGCCATCACGCTTAATCGACCATACGCTTTACTGTTCGGTCCTGCAACCAGGCGGTTGACGACCTCTTTTTGCAGCATAAAGTGCATGTCAGCAATGGCATCAGTATAGCTAAAGAGATGGAACATCAGCGGCGTAGAGATGTTGTACGGCAGGTTACCAAAGACGCGCAGCGGTTGACCCAGTTTCTCGGCCAGTTCGCCGAAGTCCATGGTCATGGCATCCTGCTGATAAATCGTCAGTTTGGGACCCAGAAACGGATGCGTTTGCAGGCGGGCAGCCAGATCGCGATCCAGTTCGATAACGGTCAGTTCGTCAAGGCGTTCGCCGACGGGTTCCGTCAGCGCAGCAAGACCCGGGCCGATTTCAACCATGGCCTGGCCTTTCTGCGGATTAATGGCAGAAACGATGCTTTCAATTACAAAGCTATCGTTAAGAAAATTTTGCCCGAAGCGTTTACGGGCTAAGTGGCCCTGATGGACTCGATTAGTCATTGCGTATTAATAATCATTTTGATGGCGAGATTAAGCGCCGTAATAAAACTGCCGACATCCGCTTTCCCCTGGCCTGCCAGATCCAGCGCAGTACCGTGGTCAACGGACGTTCGAATAAAAGGTAAACCGAGTGTGATGTTCACACCGCGGCCAAAGCCCTGGTATTTTAGCACGGGCAGACCCTGATCGTGGTACATCGCGAGCACGGCATCCGCATTATCCAGGTATTTCGGCTGGAAAAGCGTGTCGGCCGGTAACGGACCACTGAGATTCATCCCCTTCGCGCGCATTTCATTGAGCACCGGAATAATCGTGTCGATCTCTTCGGTCCCCATATGGCCGCCTTCGCCCGCATGCGGATTTAAGCCGCAGACCAGAACATGCGGAGAGGCAATACCGAATTTGGTCCGCAGGTCATGGTGCAGAATGGTGATGATTTCACGCAGGAGCGCGGGCGTAATCGCGTCAGGAATTGCTTTGATGGGCAAATGGGTGGTCACCAGCGCGACACGCATCGCTTCGGTAGCCAACATCATCACCACTTTAGGGCTGTGCGAACGCGCTTCGAAAAACTCGGTATGCCCGGTGAAGGGGATCCCGGCTTCGTTGATCACCCCTTTATGGACCGGGCCGGTAATCAGCGCGGCAAATTCGCCCGTCAGACAACCGTCGCAGGCGCGGGCCAGTGTCTCGACAACATAATGACCATTTTCCGTGCTCAGCTGCCCCGCCACAACCGGCGTGCGCAGGGGAACGGAAAGCAGGGTCAAGGTTCCCGCCTGCTGGGGGGCGGGCGGTTGATGGGCATCATAAGGGAGGAGCGTTAAAGGAAGACCGAGACATGTCGCCCGGTCTTTCAGCAGCGTAGCATCAGCGCATATTACCAGTTCCACGGGCCAGCTATGCTGAGCAAGCTGAACCACGAGGTCCGGGCCAATCCCGGCTGGTTCGCCGGGCGTGATGACGACACGGTGCGTTTGCATTAGTAGCTCAGAATTTTCACGTAGGCGCTGGCGCGTTGTTCCTGCATCCAGGTTGCCGCTTCTTCAGAGAACTTACGGTTGAACAGCATACGGTACGCGCGGTCTTTCTGCGCCGCATCGGTTTTATCCACGTTGCGGGTATCCATCAGTTCGATCAGATGCCAGCCGAAGGTGGAGTGAACCGGTGTGCTAAGCTGGCCTTTGTTCAGCTTCATCAGTGCATCACGGAACGCCGGATCGTAAATATCCGCTGCGGCCCAGCCCAGATCGCCGCCCTGATTAGCCGAGCCTGGATCCTGTGAGAACTCTTTCGCAGCATTGGCGAAGGAGGTTTTACCGCTCTTAATATCCGCTGCAATCTGTTCGAGCTTAGCGCGAGCCTGATCGTCAGTCATGATAGGCGATGGCTTAAGCAGGATATGACGCGCATGGACTTCCGTGACGGAGAGGCTCTGGCTCTGACCGCGCAGGTCGTTCACTTTCAGAATATGGAAGCCCACGCCTGAACGGATAGGACCCACGATATCGCCTTTTTTCGCCGTGCTCAGCGCCTGGGCAAAGATAGAAGGCAGCTCCTGAATACGTCCCCAGCCCATCTGGCCGCCTTTCAGCGCCTGCTGGTCAGCAGAGTAGGTAATCGCCAGTTTGCCAAAATCTCCGCCGTTACGCGCCTGATCGACAATAGAGCGAGCCTGGCTTTCTGCTTCGGCCGCCTGATCGGAGGTTGGGTTTTCTGGTAATGGAATCAGAATGTGGCTGATGTTTAGCTCGGTGCTGGCATCGTTCTGGTTGCCCACCTGTTTGGCCAGGGCATCGACTTCCTGAGGCAGGATCGTGACGCGACGACGCACTTCGTTGTTACGCACTTCTGAAATCAGCATCTCTTTGCGGATCTGATTGCGGTACGTCGCGTAGCTGATGCCATCGTAAGCCAGGCGGCTGCGCATTTGATCGAGCGTCATGTTGTTCTGTTTCGCGATATTGGTAATCGCCTGATCGAGCTGCTCGTCGGTGACTTTTACGCCCATCTTCTGTCCCATTTGCAGGACAATTTGATCGGCAATCAGACGTTCAAGGATCTGGTGGCGAAGGGTCGCATCATCCGGAAGTTGCTGACCTGCCTGACCTGAGTTGAGCTTAACAGACTGCATCATACCATTTACGTCGCTTTCAAGAACGACGCCATTGTTTACAACGGCAGCGACTTTATCAACAACCTGTGGCGCAGCGAAGCTGGTATTCGCAACCATAGCGACACCGAGCAGCAGCGTTTTCCAGTTCTTCATACTTTTTCCATTTCAATTAACCGCAATGCGGGTTACGTTGTAAATCAAGCTTATTACAAGGAACTACGGTACGGCAGAATGTTCGAGCGCAGCATTTGCTGTGTGCCCAGGCCGTAGTTAGAACTCAGACCGCGCAGCTCGATATTGAAGCCAATCACGTTATCGTATTCGCTTTGATTATTTTTAACATCCCAGCCGTTAAGCTTGCGCTCGTAACCGACACGAATCGCGTAACAGCAGGAGTTGTACTGCAGGCCCAACATCTGATCGGCCGCTTTATTGGCGTTAGTGTCGAAGTAGTAAGCGCCAACGACCGACCAGCGATCGGCAATCGGCCAGCTCGCGGTACCGCCCACCTGAGAGATCCCTTCTTTGTACTGCTCACCCGTTGCATAGGACGGTAATGTCGCCTGAATATATTCCGGGCTGGCATAACGATAGGTGAGCTGCACCAGACGATCTTCATCACGACGGTATTCCAGCGCCGTGCTGCTGGTGGCTACATTGTTCAGACGGGTATCGTACTGAACGCCGCCGCGCAGACCCCAGCGATCGGTCATACGCCAGTACGTATCGCCTGCCCACACCAGTGAACCCGTTTTGTTGTCTTTTTCCCAGTTGATGTTGTCATCACCGGTACGCGATTCCGTGAAGTAGTAGATTTGACCCACAGAAACGTTAAAACGTTCAACGGCAGCGTCATCATAAATTCGCGACGTCACGCCCGTGGTGAGCTGGTTCGCTGACGCGATACGGTCCAGACCGCCATAGGTACGGTCGCGGAACAAGCCGCTGAAATCAGATTGCAGGAACGAGGAGTCGTAGTTATTGATGTTGCTCTGATCGCGATAAGGCACATACAGATACTGCATGCGAGGCTCAAGCGTCTGGGTATAACCGTCTGCCAGGGTCACATCGCGTTCGAAAATGAGTTTACCGTCAACTTTAAACTGCGGCAGCGTACGGTTGACTGATTCTTCAAGATCCTTTCCGTTTTTGCTGTTGTAATCATCAACATTTTTTTGCTGGTAGTGCGTCGCCATGATTTTGGCTTCGGTATCCAGGCTCGCCCAATCATTTGACCATGGCAGGTTAATGGTTGGCTCAAGATGCACACGGGTCGCTTCCGGCATATCGGAATTGGTATTCACGAAGTGGACGGCCTGGCCATAGACGCGTGTGTCGAACGGTCCTACATCGTTCTGATACCAGTTAACATCCAGCTGCGGTTCGGCCCCATAGGTACTCGCAGTCTGATTGCTGAAGACCTGGAACTGCTTGCTTGATACGGTCGCGTCGAAGTTTTGTACAGCGTAACCCGCGCTGAATATTTGCGTGGCATAACCATCAGTACTGGAACCGTATTTCGAGGTGAAGTCATTGAAATAGTTGGAATCGCTGACTTTAGTGTAATTGACGTTAAAGCGCCAGACCTGATCCATCACCCCGGCATGCTGCCAGAAGAATAGCCAGCGATGGCGATCGCCTTCCGTAGGGTGCTCGTCTTCGTAGACTTTATCCGACGGCAGGTAATCCAGCTCCATCAGGCCTACGCCTGCCTGAGTCAGGTAACGGAATTCGTTTTCCCACATGATATTGCCGCGCTTGTGGATATAGTGCGGCGTAATCGTGGCGTCCATGTTGGGCGCAATGTTCCAGTAATACGGCAGGTAGAACTCGAAATAGTTCGTGGTGCTGTATTTGGCGTTCGGGATAAGGAAGCCTGAGCGACGCTTATCACCAACCGGAAGCTGCAGATACGGGCTGTAGAAAACAGGCACCGGTCCCAGCTTAAAGCGCGCATTCCAGATCTCCGCGACCTGCTCTTCGCGGTCGTGGATCACTTCGCTGCCCACGACGCTCCAGGTGTTCGAGCCCGGCAGACAGGAGGTAAAGGTACCGTTTTCCAGGATGGTATAGCGGTTCTCGCCACGTTGCTTCATCAGGTCTGCGTTACCGCGGCCCTGACGGCCTACCATCTGGTAATCACCTTCCCAGACGTTAGTATCTTTGGTGTTCAGGTTTGCCCAGGCTTTCGGACCTTTCAGGATGACCTGATTGTCGTCATAGTGCACATTGCCCAGTGCATCTACCGTACGAACCGGATCGGCAGCGCCTTCTGGCTGCTTCTGATGCAGTTGAACCTCGTCGGCCTGCAAACGGCTGTTGCCCTGATTAATATCGACATTGCCGCTGAAAGTGGCATTGTCAGGGTAATTACCCTTGGCATTATCGGCGGTAATAGTAACAGGCAAGTTATTGGTATCACCCTGTACCAACGGGCGATCGTAACTTGGGATGCCAAGCATACATTGCGAGGCGAGGTCGGCCGCCAGCCCCTGTTGACTATACAGGGCTGCACCAATCATTGTGGCCAGGAGGGTGGGGATACGTTTTTTCATACGTTGTATTTATTGTTCCGTCATCAGTGGCTACGGCTTGCAAACGCTCAGAGACTATCTTACTCATCATCGCAGTGCCAGCGTTAATCCTGCCCGTATGCGTGCCTGAGTGTTAGGCGCGCGATCGAATGACGAGTATGATAATGCAAATTATAGGCGATGTCCTTCAATTGACTGTGGCTCGACCACAGTAAGATGGCGTTGCGTCACACCAGGAACATGACCATTCGGGGAGTCTATGCAGTATTGGGGTAAAATAATTGGCGTTGCGTTCGCTATCATGATGGGTGCAGGCTTCTGGGGCGTTGTCCTGGGGCTGATTATTGGTCATTTATTTGATAAAGCGCGTAGTCGCAAAATGGCCTGGTTTGCGAACCAGCGCGAGCGTCAGACTCTCTTTTTCGCGACCACCTTTGAAGTCATGGGGCACCTGACCAAATCGAAAGGGCGGGTCACCGAAGCAGATATCCAGATCGCCAGCGTCTTTATGGATCGCATGAACCTTCATGGCGAGTCCCGCGTCGCGGCGCAAAATGCGTTTCGTATCGGCAAAGCGGATAACTACCCGCTGCGTGAAAAAATGCGCCAGTTCCGCAGCATCTGCTTCGGACGCTTTGATTTAATTCGGATGTTTCTGGAAATCCAGATCCAGGCAGCTTTTGCCGATGGCTCGCTGCACCCGAACGAACGCGATGTTCTTTACGTCATCGCTGAAGAGCTGGGTATTTCCCGCAATCAGTTCGACCAGTTCCTGCGCATGATGCAGGGAGGCGCGCAGTTTGGCGGCGGCTATCAGCAGCAGTCGGCAGGCGGTGGATGGCAGCAGGCGCAGCGTGGTCCTACGCTGGAAGACGCCTGTAATGTGCTGGGCGTCAAACCGACCGATGATGCCACGACCATCAAGCGTGCGTATCGAAAAGCGATGAGCGAACACCATCCGGATAAACTGGTGGCCAAAGGCCTGCCGCCAGAAATGATGGAGATGGCGAAGCAAAAGGCGCAGGAAATCCAGAAAGCGTACGAGCTGATAAAAGAGCAGAAAGGTTTCAAATAAAAAATGCCCGGTTTAACCGGGCATTTTTTTAGAAGTCGGCGGGGGCCTTAAAGGTCATGGCATTGCCAAAGACCGGGTGGGTGATAGTGAGCATTTCAGCGTGCAGCTGTAAACGCGGGGCCATCGCCAGCGCGTCCGGTGTGGCGTAGAAGCGATCGCCGAGAATGGGGTGCCCCAGCGCCAGCATATGCACACGCAGCTGGTGGGAGCGTCCCGTAATCGGCTTAAGCCGGATCCGCGCCGTGTTATCCGGCGCATATTCCAGAATCTCGTACTCCGTTTGCGCAGGTTTCCCCGTCTCAAAGCAGACCATCTGCTTCGGACGGTTTGGCCAGTCGCAAATCAGCGGTAAATCGACCAGCCCTTCGGCTTTTTCAGGATGACCCCAGATGCGGGCGATATACTGCTTCTTCGGCTCGCGTTCACGGAACTGACGCTTCAGCTCACGTTCCGCCGCTTTGTTCAGAGCCACTACAATCACGCCGCTGGTCGCCATATCCAGGCGATGGACCGATTCCGCCTGCGGATAATCACGCTGAACGCGCGTCATCACGCTGTCTTTATGCTCCTCCAGCCGCCCCGGCACGGACAATAAGCCGCTCGGCTTATTGACCACCATAATGTGCTCATCCTGATACAGAATGACCAGCCAGGGATCGGTTGGCGGATTGTAGGTCTCCATGATCATATCGCGCTCCGGTTACTGATGCGTCACGACGATCAGACGCAGCGCATCCAGTCGCCAGCTTGCCTGATCCAGACTTTCCAGTACCTGCAGACGGTTGCTCTCAATGGCAGCCAGTTCATCGTCACGGATGTTTGGATTCACGGCTTTTAACGCTTCCAGACGAGACAGCTCAGCAGACAGTTTTTCATCGGCCTCACGACGCGCCGCGTCAATCAGCGCACGCGCGGCTTTCTCGATCTGCACTTCGCCTTGCTGCAGGATGGCATGAACATCCTGCTGGACCGCATTCACCAGCTTACTGCCGGTATGGCGGTTCACGGCGCTCAGTTGGCGGTTGAAGCTCTCAAATTCGACCTGAGAGGCCAGGTTTGTCCCGTTTTTGTCCAGCATCAGACGTACCGGGGTCGCCGGCATGAACCGGTTAAGCTGCAGCTGTTTCGGTGCCTGGGCTTCTACCACGTAGATCAGCTCAAGCAGCAGCGTGCCGACAGGCAACGCTTTATTCTTCAGCAGTGAAATAGTGCTGCTGCCGGTATCGCCAGACAGGATCAGATCCAGACCGTTACGAATCAGCGGATGTTCCCAGGTAATGAACTGTGCGTCCTCACGGGAGAGCGCGATATCACGCTCAAAGGTGATTGTACAGCCATCCTCTGGTAAGCCCGGGAAATCAGGCACCAGCATATGGTCGGACGGGGTCAGCACAATCATGTTTTCGCCACGGTCGTCCTGATTGATGCCAACGATATCGAAGAGATTCATCGCGAAGCTAATCAGGCTGGTGTCGTCATCCTGCTCCTCGATGCTTTCCGCCAGCGCCTGCGCTTTTTCACCGCCGTTGGAGTGGATCTCCAGCAGACGGTCGCGGCCCTGTTCCAGCTGCATCTTCAGCGCATCATGTTTTTCACGGCAGGCTTTGATGAGGTCGTCAAAGCCGTCGGTATTTTCCGGCGCGGCCAGATAGCCAATCAGATCGCTGTGGACCTGATCGTAAATGGTGCGGCCCGTTGGGCAGGTATGCTCGAAGGCGTCCAGACCTTCATGGAACCAGCGAACCAGCACGGACTGGGCCGTTTTTTCCAGATAGGGGACGTGGATCTGAATATCATGCGCCTGACCGATACGATCCAGACGACCAATACGCTGCTCCAGCAGATCCGGGTTGAAAGGCAGATCGAACATCACCAGATGGCTGGCAAACTGGAAGTTACGCCCTTCCGAGCCGATCTCAGAACAGAGCAGCACCTGCGCGCCGCTGTCTTCTTCCCCAAACCAGGCGGCGGCACGATCGCGCTCGACAATAGACATGCCTTCGTGGAACACGGCGGCGCGGATGCCTTCGCGTTCGCGCAGGACCTGCTCCAGCTGCAGCGCGGTGGCTGCTTTGGCACAAATCACCAGCACTTTCTGTGAGCGATGGGCCGTCAGATAGCCCATCAGCCACTCAACGCGGGGATCGAAATTCCACCAGGTGCCGGTATCGCCTTCAAATTCCTGATAAATCTGTTCCGGATAGAGCATGTCGCGCGCACGCTCTTCTGCCGTTTTACGTGCACCCATGATGCCGGAGACTTTAATTGCCGTCTGATACTGGGTGGGCAGCGGCAGCCGGATGGTGTGCAGCTCGCGTTTCGGGAAGCCTTTCACTCCGTTTCGGGTGTTACGGAACAGCACGCGGCTGGTGCCATGGCGATCCATCAGCATGGCGATCAGTTCCTGACGCGCGGATGCCGCATCTTCGCGATCGCTGTTCGCTACCTGCAATAACGGCTCAATATCCTCTTCGCCAATCAGATCGCTCAGGGTATTGAGTTCGTCATTAGACAGATGTTTGCCTGCCAGAAGCAGGGCAACGGCGTCGGCGACCGGACGGTAGTTTTGCTGCTCTTCAACAAACAGATTGAAATCGTGGAAACGGTTCGGGTCCAGCAGGCGCAGACGGGCAAAGTGGCTTTCCAGACCCAGCTGTTCCGGGGTCGCGGTTAAAAGCAAAATACCCGGGACGCGTTCGGCAAGTTGTTCGATGGCCAGATATTCACGGCTGGGGGCGTTTTCGCTCCACACCAGGTGATGGGCTTCATCAACGACCATCAGGTCCCATTCGGCGTCGCAGAGATGCTCCAGGCGCTGTTTACTGCGACGCACGAAGTCCAGCGAACAGATCACCAGCTGTTCGGTTTCAAACGGATTGTCGGCATCGTGCTGCGCTTCAGCGTAACGTTCGTCATCAAACAGGGAGAAACGCAGGTTGAAGCGACGCAGCATTTCTACCAGCCACTGATGCTGCAGCGTTTCCGGCACCACGATCAGGACGCGTTCCGCGGCACCGCTAAGCAGTTGCTGGTGCAGGATCATACCGGCTTCGATGGTTTTACCGAGGCCAACTTCATCGGCGAGCAGAACGCGCGGCGCATGGCGGCGGCCCACATCGTGGGCAATATTCAGCTGATGCGGGATCAGGCTGGTACGCTGGCCGCGCAGGCCGCTCCACGGCATGCGGTACTGCTCACTCTGAAATTTGCGCGCGCGATAGCGCAGCGAGAAGCGATCCATACGGTCAATCTGACCGGCGAACAGACGATCCTGCGGCTTGCTGAACACCAGTCGGCTGTCGAGCAGCACTTCACGCAGCATGACATTCGTCTCGTCGGTATCGAGACGGGTTCCCGTGTAGGCGAGCAGTCCATTCTCTTCTTTTACGTCTTCAATCTTCAGCTGCCAGCCTTCATGGCTGGTAACGGTGTCACCCGGATTGAACATCACGCGGGTGACAGGGGAGTCATTGCGTGCGTACAGACGGTTTTCACCCGTTGCAGGGAACATAATGGTGACCATGCGCGCATCCAGCGCCACGACTGTTCCTAATCCGAGTTCGCTTTCTGTATCGCTGATCCAGCGTTGACCAAGTGTAAAAGGCATAGTTGTTCGGCTCTAATCTTTAATTGCAGGCAATAGTTCGACCACCGTCGAAAAATGACGGCCATCGAAAAATGGGTCCGGGAATGGAAAGGGCGCTATGGTACTGGATGGCGGCGTTTTCGTCACGCGTCAAAATAGCCCCAGTTGCCCTGTCACTAGTGTAGCAAAGTCATCGTCCTTAAAGGGTAATATTCCATCCGCGACGGGCTGAAGCTGACGCGTCAGGTAGTGTTCATAGTCCAGGGGCGAACGCTGATAATCAACAGGTTCCGGGCCGCTGGTGGTCCAGACATATTTTATAGTGCCGCGGTTTTGATACTGCAGGGCGCGACCGAGTCGCGCATTCTCTTCGTCTGCCAGACGCGCGGCCCGGACGTGGGGCGGCACGTTGCGCTGATATTCCGCCAGCGGGCGGCGCAGGCGTTTTCGGTAAACCAGCTGGTCGTCCAGCTCGCCTGCCATCAGGCTGGCGATGGTCTCGCGCACGAAATCCTGGTACGGCTCACGACGAAAGATCTTCAGGTACAGCGTCTGCTGGAAGTGCTGAGCGAGTGGTGTCCAGTCGGTACGGACCGTTTCCAGCCCTTTAAAGACCATGCGTTGCGCGTCACCTTCCTGAATCAACCCGGCGTAGCGCTTTTTGCTTCCCTGATCGGTGCCCCGAATCGTCGGCATTAAAAATCGACAAAAGTGGGTTTCAAACTCCAGCTCTAACGCGCTGGTTAAGCGCTCTTTTTGCAAATGCTGTTGCCACCAGGTATTGACGTACGCGACCAGCGCTTTCCCAATGCGTGAGGCCTCAGCCTCCCCGTGCGCGCCCTTCAGCCAGACGAAGGTAGAATCGGTGTCGCCGTAAATCACGTCATAGCCCTGAGACTCCACCAGCGCTTTTGTCTGGCGCATGATTTCGTGCCCGCGCATGGTAATAGAAGAGGCCAGCCGGGGATCGAAAAAGCGGCAGGCGCTGGTGCCCAGCACGCCATAGAAGGCGTTCATGATGATTTTTAGCGCCTGAGAGAGGGGTTTATTTCCGTGACGTTTCGCCTCCTCGCGCCCGAGCCAGATCTGGCTGACGATTTCCGGCAGGCAGTGTTTATTCCGTGAAAAGCGTGCGCCCAAAAATCCCTCTGTGCTGTGTTCCTCGTCGGGCTGCGCCATCCCCTCCACCAGCCCGACCGGATCGATTAAAAAGGTGCGAATGATCGACGGATAGAGGCTTTTGTAATCCAGCACCAGCACGGAGTCGTACAGCCCTGGTCGCGAATCCATAACATAACCACCCGGGCTTGCCTGCGGGGGAACGTCGCCGAGATTCGGTGCAACATAGCCCGCACGGTGCATGCGCGGAATATAAAGGTGACCGAAAGCGGCCACCGATCCGCCATGACGATCCGCCGCCAGACCGTTTACCGTGGCGCGCTCAAGAAGGAAAGGCATGATCTCGGTTTTATGAAAGATCCGCGTGACAAGTTCGCAATCTTTGAGGTTATAGGTCGCAAGCGCCGGTTTATCTTCACTGAAACGACGATCGATCTCATCCATGCGATCCCAGGGATTATCGATAGATTTCCCTTCTCCCAGCAGCTCCCGCGAGACGGACTCGAGCGAAAACGAGGAGAAATTCCAGAACGCGGATTTTAAGGCTTCGATCCCATCAACGATCAGCCGCCCGTTGGCCTGAGCGAAAAAGACGCCGTTTTTGAAGCCATGTTCGCGCCACTCCAGCGCCGTATTGCCCCGGCCCAGCATCAGTGGAATGCGATACCGCTCGGCATGTTTTTGCAACACGCGCAGGTCGAACTGCACCACGTTCCAGCCGATCAGCACATCCGGATCGTGATCGGCAAACCACTGGTTAAGCTTTTCAATGAGTTGAGGACGGCTGTTAACGTATTCCAGATGGAAATCAAGCGCCGAAGCATCACCATTCGGCGGGCCGAGCATATAGACAACCCGCTGCCCGCATCCTTCCAGGCCGATGCAGTACAGCTCGCCGTGACGCGTGGTTTCGATATCTAATGACACCCATTTCAGCGGCGGGCGGTAGTGAGGATGCGGCTTCAGGCGCGCATCGATCAGCCGGTGTCCGTGCGGAGTGCCATCGACCCAGACGGGCGCCGTGATAAATCGCTCCATCAAAAAACGCTCCGGCGGGCGTATGTCGGCCTCATAGAGCGTCACGCCCGCTTCGCGCAGGAGCTTTTCATAGCGCATCAGCTGGCGATGGGCACGACAGTAGAAGCCGTAGACAGGCTGCCGATGGAAATCTGTTAACGCAAGCGGGGTGAGACGCCAGCCGTTTTCGCCGTGCAGCAGCTGCTTCACTTTTTCGACGTGCGACGCCGGAAGAAAGGCCACGGACTCCTGAGGCGGCAGCGTGACGTTCAGCGGACCGTTGTCTGTTGCCAGCCAGAATTCCACTTCTGTCCCCTGAGGAGTGTCCCGCCAGTGTCGGGTCAGTAAAAAGCCTTCTTGCGCCTGCGTCACGCCGTTATCCCATCAAACAAAACCAGGCGTGATTATAGCCTGGTCAGAGGGGGTTTGCTGGGAATTTATACAGGTATTGGCATGAAGATAGCACGACCTCTCCCAAAGGGAGAGGGGGCGTTTACTGCCCGTAATAGGCTTTCGCGCCGTGTTTACGCAGGTAATGTTTATCCAGAAGAGTCTGCTGCATATCCGGTAGCTGAGGCGCCAACTGGCGGGCGAAAATCCCCATATAGGCGATCTCCTCAAGGACTATCGCGTTATGCACCGCATCTTCGGCATTTTTACCCCAGGCAAACGGGCCATGGGAGTGAACCAGTACGCCTGGCATTTGCGCCGCGTCGATCCCTTTCTTTTCAAAGGTTTCGACGATCACATTGCCCGTTTCCCATTCATATTCGCCGTTAATTTCCGCGTCGGTCATCAGGCGCGTGCAGGGAATGTTGCCGTAGAAATAATCGGCATGCGTGGTGCCGGTCGCCGGAATAGATTGCCCGGCCTGCGCCCAGATTGTGGCATGACGCGAATGGGTGTGTACAATGCCGCCGATAGAGGGGAATGACTGATACAGCAGGCGATGGGTTGGCGTATCAGAAGAGGGTTTTTTGTTTCCCTCCACCACGTCGCCCGTTGCGAGGCTGACCACCACCATATCTTCTGCGGTCATTACCGTATAATCGACGCCTGAGGGTTTGATAACAAACACGCCGTGCTCGCGATCGACAGCGCTCACGTTGCCCCAGGTCAGTGTCACCAGGTTGTGTTTTGGCAGCGCCAGGTTGGCTTCAAGCACCTGACGTTTGAGATCTTCTAACATGCAATCCTCCAGGAAAAGAGGCCCGCCCTGCGGCAGGCCAAAGGTTTTCCTTAACGTTTTGAACCGTAATAGACTTCGTTCCAGCGCAACGCATCCTTAAAGGCAGGCAGGCGGGTATCGTTATCAATGACCGTCAGTTCGATATCATGCAGCTCGGCGAACTGGCGCATATCGTTCAGATCCAGCGAGTGGCTGAAGACGGTATGGTGTGCGCCGCCCGCCACGATCCAGGCTTCAGAGGCGGTCGGCAGGTCGGGCTGGGCTTTCCACAGCGCGTTGGCCACCGGCAGTTTCGGCAGTGAATGCGGGGTTTCTACCGCGTCAACGCAGTTCACCAGCAGACGGAAGCGATCGCCCAGGTCGATCAGGCTGGCGTTAATTGCCGGACCGGTGCGGGTATTGAAGATCAAGCGGGCAGGATCCGCCTTGCCGCCGATGCCAAGGTACTGCACGTCGAGGATCGGTTTTTCTTCAACCGCGATCGAAGGACACACTTCCAGCATGTGCGAGCCCAGCACCAGATCGTTGCCGTTCTCAAAGTGGTAGGTGTAATCCTCCATAAAGGAGGTGCCGCCCTGTAGACCGGTCGACATCACCTTCATGATGCGAAGCAGGGCGGCGGTTTTCCAGTCGCCTTCGCCCGCAAAGCCGTAGCCCTGCTGCATAAGACGTTGTACCGCCAGGCCCGGCAGTTGTTTCAGGCCGTGGAGGTCTTCAAATGTGGTGGTAAAGGCGTGGAAGCCGCCCTGTTCAAGGAAGCGCTTCATGCCCAGCTCAATGCGCGCTGCATCCAGCACGTTCTGGCGTTTGTCGCCGTTGATTTGCGCTGCGGCAGTCAGGCGGTAGCTGCTTTCGTATTCATCTACCAGCGCGCTGATGTCCCCTTCGCTGATGTCGTTAACCACCTGCACCAGATCGCCTACGGCCCAGGTGTTCACCGAGAAACCAAATTTAATCTGTGCGGCAACTTTATCGCCGTCGGTCACCGCCACTTCGCGCATGTTGTCGCCAAAGCGCACGACTTTAAGATGGCGCGTATCCTGTTTAGAGACCGCCTGACGCATCCAGGCGCCGATGCGCTGCTGGGCATGTTGATCCTGCCAGTGACCGGTCACGACCGCGTGCTGCTGACGCATACGCGCGCCGATAAAGCCGAACTCGCGGCCGCCGTGCGCGGTCTGGTTCAGGTTCATAAAGTCCATATCAATGCTGTCCCACGGCAGGGAGGCGTTGAACTGGGTATGGAACTGCATCAGCGGTTTGTTGAGGATAGTCAGGCCGTTGATCCACATTTTGGCCGGAGAGAAGGTGTGCAGCCACACCACCATACCGGCGCATTTGTCATCATAATTGGCGTCACGGCAGATGTGCGTGATCTCATCCGGCGTCGTGCCGAGCGGCTTGAGCACCAGTTTGCACGGCAGTTTGGCTTCCGCATTCAATGCGTTCACGACATGTTCAGCATGCTTCGTCACCTGTTGCAGAGCTTCTGGTCCGTACAGATGCTGGCTGCCAATAACAAACCACACTTCATAATTGTTAAAAATGCTCATTATCGTGTCCTTAATGGGTCAGAGTTGCCGGCGTGTCCAGGGTATGTTTGGCCGGAGTGGCGACAGGGAGATAGTGAAGTTCAGCGCTTTTCGACCATTGCAGGTAGCGCTGATACAGTTGTTCAAAGCGTTGCGCCTGTTCGGCGCGAGGCTGGAGCGTGCTTTCGACGGCGCTGGCCATATGGCGCTGCGCGGCAGGAATATCCTCATGGACCCCTGCCGCCACGGCGGCAAAAATAGCCGCACCCAGCGCACAGCACTGATCGGAGGCCACAATTTGCAGCGGGCGATTCAGCACGTCGCAGCAGGCTTGCATAATCACCGGGTTTTTACGGGCGATGCCGCCCAGCGCCATGACGTTATTAACGTCGATGCCCTGTTCGGTGAAGCACTCCATAATGGCGCGGGCACCAAAGGCGGTGGCGGCGATCAGGCCGCCAAACAGGGCAGGCGCGTCGGTAGCCAGATTGAGATCCGCGATTACCCCTTTCAGACGCTGGTTAGCAAACGGCGTACGACGTCCGTTAAACCAGTCGAGCACCACCGGCAGGTGGTCGAGAGACGGGTTTTTCGCCCAGGCGGCGGTAAGCTGCGGCAGCAGCTGTTTTTTACTCTCAGCAATTTGGGTTTTCAGCTCAGGATGTGCGGCGGCCAGTTGATCCAGCGGCCAGCCCAGCACGCGACCGAACCAGGCGTAGATATCGCCAAAGGCCGATTGTCCGGCTTCCAGACCAATGAATTCCGGTACCACGCTGCCGTCAACCTGACCGCAAATGCCTTTCACGGCGCGATCGCCAACGCTGGCTTTATCCGCCGTCAGAATGTCGCAGGTGGAGGTCCCAATCACTTTTACCAGCGTGTTTGGCTGCGCACCGGCGCCCACGGCGCCCATATGGCAGTCGAATGCGCCACCGGAAATAGTCACGCTTTGCGGCAGGCCCAGGCGTTGCGCCCACTCCGCGTTGAGCGTGCCAACCGGAATGTCTGCCGTCCAGGTGTCGGTAAACATCGGGTAGTTCAGGTTTTGGTTAATGACAGGGTCAAGTTCATCAAAGAAGGCTGCCGGGGGTAACCCGCCCCAGCTTTCATGCCAGAGTGATTTATGTCCGGCGCTGCAGCGGCCACGGCGAATCTCTTCCGGGCGCGTCGTCCCGGAAAGCAGGGCAGGTACCCAGTCGCACAGTTCAATCCAGGAAACGGCTGCCTGCGCCACGGCACGATCGGCGCGGGTGACGTGTAAAATCTTGGCCCAGAACCACTCGCTGGAGTAAATGCCGCCGATGTAGCGGGAGTAATCTGCCTTGCCCGGCTGGTGGCACAGGCGGGTAATGGCTTCGGCTTCTTCAACCGCCGTATGGTCCTTCCACAACACGAACATGGCGTTCGGGTTGTTGGCAAATTCAGGTCGCAGTGCCAGTACGTTGCCTTCGGCGTCAACGGGCGCAGGCGTTGAACCGGTGCTGTCCACGCCAATACCGACAATCTGTGCGCGCTGGTCGTCACTCAGTTCCGCCAGCACGGTTTTAATGGCCGCCTCCATCGATTCGATGTAATCGAGAGGGTGATGGCGGAACTGATTATTTGGCGCATCGCAGTAACGCCCCTCTTGCCAGCGTGGATACCACTCAACGCTGGTCGCTATTTCCTGACCCGTACGGCACTCCACTGCCAGGGCGCGTACCGAGTCACTGCCAAAATCGAGGCCAATCGCAATTGCCATTGTGTTGCTCCATCAAAAAACGGGTATGCATGAACATTAGAGACAGAGGGAAAAAATCGTCAGGCAGGATTCGCTAATCTTATGGACTAACGTGCTGTTACATCTGAAAGTGTGACGCCGTGCAAATATTCAATGTGGACATTTCTGCCGTAGTTATAGACACTTTTGTTACTGCCCATTCTCCTGAAGTGGCGATGAAATAAGGGGTGAATGCTGAAATAAGGCGGGCTTAAAAGCGCAGGGATTGGATTTAAACGGTGCAATCGCGCGTTTTTATCCTGCTTTCGTTGATATGGACAATTTGTTTCCTTCCTGACCACGTGGGGTACTGAATTTATGGCCGAAACACAAAACGATCCCCTGCTTCCGGGGTACTCGTTCAATGCGCATCTTGTTGCGGGTTTAACCCCGATTGAAGCCCAGGGATACCTCGATTTTTTTGTCGATCGACCGCTGGGAATGAAAGGCTATATTCTCAATATCACCGTTCGGGGCGAGGGGGTGATCAAAAATAACGACAAAGAGTTTATCTGTCGGCCAGGGGATATTTTGCTCTTTCCGCCCGGCGAGATTCACCACTACGGGCGTCATCCGGAGGCGAAAGAGTGGTATCACCAGTGGGTCTACTTTCGCCCTCGCGCTTACTGGCACGAGTGGCTCGCCTGGCCGTCAATTTTTGCCCACACCGGCTTTTATCGCCCCGACGAAGCGCATCAGGCGCAATTTCGCGAGCTGTTCGCGCAGATCATTGAGGCGCAGGCCGGGGGACGTTACGCCGAACTGCTCGCGATTAACCTGCTGGAACAGCTTCTTCTGCGGCGCATGGAGGCGATAAACGCGTCGCTTAATCCGCCGCTGGATAATCGCGTGCGCGATGCCTGCCAGTACATCAGCGATCACCTTGCCGATAGCCAGTTTGATATCGCGGGCGTGGCGCAGCATGTTTGCTTATCACCGTCGCGTCTGTCGCATCTGTTCCGTCAGCAGCTCGGGGTGAGCGTACTGAGCTGGCGTGAGGATCAACGTATCAGCCAGGCCAAGCTTTTACTGAGCACTACGCGGATGCCGATTGCCTCCGTCGGGCGCAACGTGGGCTTTGAAGATCAGCTCTATTTCTCTCGCGTCTTTAAGAAATGCACCGGCGCCAGCCCCAGCGAATTCCGCGCTGGATGTGAATAAAGGGTAAAAAAATATAAACGAGCAGGTGAATTTGGGAGGTAGCCTGTAAACTGTTCCAACAATTGTTGTCTTGACGTCGACAGGGTCTGTTCGCAGAATCGCTGCTTCGTTAACTGACCGGAAGCGTTATGCAGGCATTGCTGGAACATTTTATCACCCAGTCCGTTACCTATTCCCTTATCGCGGTGGCGCTGGTGGCTTTTCTGGAATCGCTGGCGCTGGTCGGGCTGATTCTTCCCGGCACGGTCATGATGGCCGGGTTAGGGGCGCTCATTGGCAGCGGCGAGGTGAATTTCTGGCAGGCCTGGATGGCCGGTATTGTCGGCTGTTTGCTCGGAGACTGGATCTCATTCTGGCTGGGCTGGCGCTTTAAAAAGCCGCTCCACCGCTGGTCATTTTTGAAGAAAAACAAAGCGCTGCTCGATAAAACCGAACACGCCCTTCACCAGCACAGCATGTTTACCATTCTGGTGGGGCGATTCGTCGGCCCCACGCGCCCGCTTGTGCCTATGGTCGCCGGAATGCTGGATCTGCCGGTCGCGAAATTTATCCTGCCAAATATTATCGGCTGCGTGTTCTGGCCGCCCTTTTACTTTCTGCCGGGGATCCTTGCCGGTGCGGCGATTGATATTCCTGCCGACGTGCAAAGCGGCCACTTCAAATGGCTGTTGCTCGCCACGGGGATAATGCTGTGGTTGGCCGTCTGGCTGTGCTGGCGTTTATGGCGCAGCAGCAACGCGTCAACGACTCGCCTGACCCGGTATCTGCCGCGTCAGCGTCTCTTCTGGCTGGCACCGCTGACGCTCGGCGTGGCCGTTATGGCCCTGGTGGCACTCATCCGCCATCCGTTGATGCCGGTATATGGTGAGATTCTGTTAAAAGTGGTGAGCCATTAAGGGATCCCCAGCAGGGCCGACGCGCTCGCTTTTCCGCTGAGAAGCGTAGGCGTTTCGCCATCCCAGGCGATGCGTCCGTCAGCCACGACAATCGAGCGTGCCGCGATTCTGGCGGCATCTTCCACGCTGTGCGACACCATCAAAAGCGTTAACGCTTTGTCCTGACAAACCTGGCTGACCAGCTGGAGCATCTCCTGCCGCAGGGCGGGATCGAGGGCCGAGAAAGGCTCATCCAGCAGCAGAACAGGCTGTTCCCGTACCAGACACCGTGCCAGCGCCACGCGCTGTCGCTGCCCTCCCGAAAGCTCGCCCGGTAAACGGTCCAGATACGCTGAAAGCCCCATTTGCTGTGCAATCGCGTCGCGTTTTTCATGCTGCATGGCTGTCAGCTTCAGGCCGGGATCCAGACCCAGGCCAATGTTCTGACGCACCGTCAGGTGAGTAAACAGATTGTTTTCCTGAAACAGCATGGAGACCGGACGTTTAGCAGGCGGCGTGCGCGTGTGATCGTCCCCGTTGATAAGAATACTGCCGCTCGCCGGGGGTAAGAAACCGGCGATCAGGCTCAGCAAGGTACTTTTACCCGCCCCGCTAGGCCCCAGTATCGCGATGGTCTCCCCCTGTTCGACAGAGAGGGTGAACCGCATCGGCAGGTGCTGATAAAGCCAGGTTATATCAATCAGTTTTAACATCACGCCCCGGAAGTTTTTCGATTACGGTAAATAAGGTAAAGCACAGCAGCAGAAGCAATAACGCCGTGACGGCGCCGTCCTGACTGCGATAAGAGCCAATTTGCTGATAGAGCCAGTAGGGCAGCGTGCGGAATTCGTCATTGCCAAAGAGCGCGACCACGCCGAAATCCCCAATCGATAGGACGCTGGCAAAGGCCAGCGCCTGCGCCAGCGGACGTTTCAGTGCCCGCAGCTCAACCACCTTCAGCCGTTGCCACCCGCGCATCCCCAACGACTGGCAGAGGGGCGTGTAGCGCGCGCTGATATCGCGCATGGGGTTTTCCAGCACTTTTAACGCGTAAGGTATCGCCATCAGCGCATTGGTGAAAATGACAATGCCATCGGCATTGTTGGGCAGGCCCGTGGTGCTGTTAAACAGCAGGAAAAAACCCGTCGCCAGGACGATACCGGGCATCGCCAGAATCAGCATTCCGCTGAGCTCCAGCGCCTGACCGGCGATGAAACGTTGGCGGGCATAGAGTTCTCGGCTGCTCCATAACAGCATGGTGGTCAGCAGAACGCATAAAATCCCGGCGCCTACGGCAATACGTAGTGAGGTCCAGAGTGCCTGCCACAGCACCGGCTGCTGCAAAACCTCCGCAATATTTCTGTTTAGGCCGTCAATGACCACGGCCAGCAGGGGCGGTAACAGCAGCAGCAGGGCGAGGGTAATAAGTGCAGTATCGGTGAGCCGGCTGCGCAGGCAGTCTTGCGGATCGCGCCACCCGCTGACCTGCGGGCTTCCCACGGCAATCGCTTTGCTCAGGCGTTGGCTCAACAGCACCAGCCCGAGGCAGCAGGTCATTTGAATCATGGCTAACAGTGCCGCGCGACCGGGATCGTAGTCATAGCTCAGCGCCTGATAAATGGCGAGCTCAATGGTGGTGGCCTGCGGCCCGCCGCCAAGCGAAAGCACGGTGGCAAAGCTGGCGAAGCAGAGCATAAAGATCAGGGCGGCAACCGGAGGGAGCTGGCGGCGAAGCCAGGGCCATTCGACATAACGGAAGAAATGACGGCCGCGCATGCCCAGCTGCGCCGCCAGCTGACGTTGCTCGCCGGGAATGTTTTCCAGGGCCTGCAAAAAGAGCCGCGTGGCCATGGGCATATTGAAAAAGACGTGGGCCAGCAGAATACCCTGCAGGCCATAGGGTGAGAAATGCCACTCTATGCCAAACGCGCCGAGCAGGGTGGCGATCCAGCCCTGTCGGCCATACACGCTCAGGATGCCGAATACGGCGACCAGTACGGGCAGGATCAGGGTCATGGCGCACAGGCGTAATAACGTCTGCCTGCCGGGAAAGCGGCGACGATAAAGCGCGCGTGCCAGGAATAGCGCGGGTACGACGGAAAGCACCGCAGAGAGAAACGCCTGCCAGAACGAGAAACGGACCACATGCCAGAGATAGCTGTCGTGCCAGAGCGCAAAAAGATCGCTCTCTGGCGCGTTAAACCATAGCGCCAGGAAGGCCCCCATGCTGACGGCCACCATCAGGATGGCAGCCGTCAGTCCAGGGATTAACCAGCCAGGGATTAGCGGCTGACGGCGCGTTGCCATTCACCGATCCATGCTGCGCGTTGGGTAGAGACCTGCTGAGGGGTAAACTCGAGCGTGGTCTGAGGCTTCGTTATTGAGTCAAACCCTGCGGGCAGGGCGACATCAGTGGCGGGATACATCCAGTTGCCGGTTGGAATGGCATTCTGGAATGCCGGCGAAACCATAAATTTCAGGAATTTTTCCGCCAGTTCAGGCTGCTTGCTGGCGGCGGTACGGGCGGCGACTTCAACCTGCAAATAGTGACCTTCGCTGAAGTTCGCGGCGGCGTACTGGTCTTTTTTCTCTTCGATAATGTGATAGGCCGGGGAGGTGGTGTAACTCAACACCAGATCGCTTTCACCTTTCAGGAACAAGCCATAGGCTTCGCTCCAGCCCTTGGTCACCGTGACGGTTTTTGCCGCCAGCTTGTGCCAGGCGTCAGGCGTTTTATCGCCATAGATTTTTTGCATCCAGAGCAGCAAACCAAGCCCAGGCGTGCTGGTGCGGGGGTCCTGATAGATCACGCGCCATTTCTGATCGCTCTCGACCAGCTCTTTCAGGCTTTTCGGCGGGTTCTTCAGCTTATTCTTGTCATAGACAAAGGCAAAATAGCCATAATCGAAGGGGACGAAGGTGTCATTGTTCCAGCCGCCCGGCACGGTGACGGCATCGGACGCCACGCCGCTTTTCGCAAACAAGTGAGTCTGGGTGGCGGCTTCCAGCAGATTATTATCCAGGCCGAGCACAACGTCGGCTTGACTGTTTTTGCCTTCCATCCGCAGACGGTTGAGCAGGGAGACGCCATCTTCCAGCGCGACAAACTTCAGCGTGCAGTTGCAGTCGGCCTCAAAGGCTTTTTTGACCACCGGGCCAGGGCCCCAGTCTGCGGCGAACGAATCATAGGTGTAAACCGTCAGGACCGGTTTAGCAAAAGCAGGCAGCGCAATCAGCGCCAGGAGAGGAAGAACGTTTTTTAACACTTTGCACCTCAGCATTGAGTGGCAAAGGATTTTGAGCGACAGCCTCAAATCCCTTCGCCGGCATTATCCGGATCAGGTTCGACGGGTATTATCTCAGCGAACATTTTTATGCCGCACCCCGTTGAGAACGTTTGTATTGTAATGATTTGGTGAAATTACGAAAGGGTTATGGCTCCGGTGGGGCAAACCAGGCGGATTTAAAGTCAAACCAGCCTAACGTATTCATGCGCAGCCCCCGCATACTTCGCTGGCCCTGAATGATCAACCAGTGGTGAATAAGCGGGACCATTGCCTGTTGCGAGAGTAACTGTTGACACCAGACGGCCAGATTCATCTCTCCGGCACGCCACTGTGCGGCATCCGCCTGCCAGTCGCGGGCGATACACTGCTGAATTAAGGGGATCTCAAAAAGGTGTGAAAACAGCGAAAAGTCGAGCGGAAGGGTAAAGTTAGCGCTGTTAAGCCAGATATCACTCACCGCGTCGCCACGGTGCCATTCTTCGTATTCAACTTCCTGAATGTTCAGCGTCACGCCTTCCTCTGCCAGCAATTTACCCATAATCCTGGCGATCACACGGTGTTCGATGTGCTCACGGTAATAGGTTAACGTGAGCGACTCGAGACCGGCGGGCCTGTCACCCCGGCCCGGACGCGCATGGTGCCAGCGCGGGATAAGCCCATAGGCCGGGAACCAGTAGGATTGATACTGATCCTCCGCCTGATAAATCAGGTTGGCCGGCGAAAGCACCCGGCTCACCCATTGCCGAACGTCGTGGCTGGCGCCGCGATGCGTGCGGCCATCAAACAGCAGATAGTAACAACCTTCTTCCAGACGGCTTTCAACCGCTTTTTCCCCGTCGGTGGGCCCTTCCAGCGTCAGGCCTGGACTCAGCTCTTCGGAGATGTCGGGCAGGACCCAGACATTGACCTCATCGATCAACGCGCGATAGCCAAAATAGTCATCGAAGGCGTGGATTTTCAGCTGATTATTATTGTTGCGCGTCACGGCATAGGGACCTGTGCCGACGGGGTGGCTGGCAAAATTGGGCAGAGAGGCCCATTCGTGCGGCAGGATCATTGAGGGAACATACCCCATGAGCCAGGGCAGCCACTGGTCGGGTTCGGATAATTCGATATCCAGCGTCCAGGCCGTGGGCGAATGGACCTGCGAAATATGGCTGTACAAGGGCAGGGTGCGGGCGCGCTGAAGCGAGGCGATAACATCAATCATCTCCAGCTCGCGACCATGGTGAAAATGAATGCCGGGGCGTAAAAAAAAGCGCCAGTGCAGCGGTGAGAGTTGTTGCCAGTGGTGCGCAATGTCCGCTTCCAGTTCCCCGTTTTCCTCATTTATACGCGTCAGGCCGCTAAAAATCTGGCGCGCCATATGGGTTTCAGACCGGCGTAACGCGCTGCCGGGTAAAAGATTTTTCATCGGGCGATAATAGACGACGCGCAGGATATGGCGTCCCTGACGAAAGCTGCGGCCCAGATGGGAGACCAGCATCTGGCGGACGGCGGCTTTGTCGCCCACCAGTTGCACCAGCTGATCGATTCTGTCCTGTTCCAGAAGATCTTCCGCACGCTGTTGCTGTAATGCCAGACCTGTGTAGAGAAAGGTCAGACGAGAGCGTTTGCCGCGTCCGGCCTCCGCCTCCCAGTTGAGCCAGCCCTGTTTTTGCATCGTGCTTAGCAGAGTACGCATATGGCGACGCGAGCAGCTAAGCAACTCTGCCAGCTCGTTAAGCGTGGTTTCCTGAGACTGGCCCTCGCAGCACTGCCACAGGCGGATGAATTGTTGTTGCAGACGACCGGAAGGCATAAAAGGGGAACTCCTGACAAAAAATCAGCAATTTATTAATCCCTATATTAAGCCAATAATCCTTTTCGATGAAGCAAGGAGGTCAATGATGAAGAGGTCAACCGCACGTCAGTTTTACCAGCAGTACTTTTCAGCGACACAGGGAGCGTCATGGCTGGCCCGCCTTAGCCCGGAGCAGCGGCTGAAAATGCTTGCGGATCTGATGCAGTGGGATGTTACGAAACCGACCTCTGATAACTGACTTGCCTCGATCATGTGTGACTGAGTATTGGTGCTTTTCACCCGCCAGCAAAATGTTTTTGCTGGCTTTTTTCGTTTACTATTCAGCCTGATTTCACTCCCTGCAAAAGGATTTACGCATGCTCTGGTTAATGACGATGGGGCGTCGCCTGAATGGCGTCTATGCCGCATTTATGCTGGTGGCCTTTATGATGGGCGTAGCGGGAGCATTACAGGCCCCGACGCTGAGCCTGTTCCTGAGCCGGGAGGTGGGGGCGCAGCCGTTCTGGGTAGGGATCTTTTATACGGTGAATGCCATAGCCGGGATCCTGGTGAGCCTGGCGCTGGCCAAACGTTCCGACAGTCAAGGGGATCGCCGCAAGCTGATCCTCTTTTGCTGTGCGATGGCGGTGGGTAACGCGTTGCTTTTTGCCTTTAACCGTCATTATCTTACTCTGATTACCTGCGGCGTGTTGCTGGCCTCTCTGGCCAATACCGCCATGCCGCAGCTTTTTGCCCTCGCACGTGAATACGCCGACAGCTCCGCCCGGGAAGTGGTGATGTTCAGCTCGGTGATGCGTGCGCAGCTGTCGCTGGCCTGGGTCATCGGGCCACCGCTGGCGTTTATGCTGGCGCTCAACTATGGCTTTACGGTGATGTTTTCCATTGCGGCGGGAATTTTCATCATTAGCCTGGCCCTGGTGGCGTTTGTGTTGCCTTCGGTCGCCCGTGTCGAACAGCCAACGGATAAGCCCGTGACGCACATCAGCGGCTGGCAGAACAACAATGTTCGCATGCTGTTTATCGCCTCCACCCTGATGTGGACCTGCAACACGATGTATATCATCGATATGCCGCTCTGGATCAGTGCCGACCTGGGGTTGCCGGACAAGCTGGCGGGGATCCTGATGGGAACCGCCGCAGGGCTTGAAATCCCGGCGATGATCCTGGCGGGGTATTACGTAAAGCGCGTTGGCAAGCGTCGGATGATGGTGATGGCCGTGTCGGCGGGCGTGCTGTTTTATGTAGGGTTAATTCTGTTTCACAGTCGTGAAGCGTTGCTGGCGCTGCAGCTGTTCAATGCCATTTTTATCGGCATTGTGGCCGGGATTGGCATGCTGTGGTTCCAGGATTTAATGCCGGGCAGGGCGGGATCGGCTACGACCCTCTTTACCAATAGCATCTCAACGGGCGTCATTCTGGCGGGCGTGATTCAGGGGGCGCTGGCGCAAAGCTATGGCCATTTTTCCGTGTACTGGGTCATCGCGGCGATTTCGCTTGTCACGCTTGCAATAACCTGGCGGGTAAAGGATGTCTGAAATTCTGGAAGGCGGCTTCACGTTATCAACGTGATTTCTGACAGGGTAAAGGAAGGCGCATAGAGTGACCGACGGGTGCTTAAGGCTGTTTGCCTTAAGCTGTCGCAAAAGGCAAACAGTGGAGAGACCCACATCATGTTACATCTGATATGGGCTAACTTCACAACACACCAATTGCGAGGTTAGCCTCTTCATCGCTGGAAAGCAATAAGGAGGCTGGAATGCCACAACGTACTCTGCTGGTAAGTTTGCTGGTGATCTGTACGACGTTACTGATCTTCACCTGGATGGTACGCGACTCGCTGTGCGAGCTGCATTTCCGACAGGAGAAAACAGAACTGGCAGCAGTGTTAGCTTACGAAGTAAAACGTTAGCGGTATCGGCGGGGGAGTTCCCCCGCCACTCCAGGGCCTGTGTGCCTTAGCACCCCTGAATAATGGCCCGCAGCTGCGGGCCATTACTTTATTGCATAAAGGCGGGCTGTTGCTGCTCGTAAGCGGCGATGGCGTCGTCATGCTGCAGCGTCAGACCAATGCTGTCCAGGCCATTCATCATGCAGTGACGGCGGAAGGCATCGATGTTAAAGCGATAAGACTTACCGCCTGCCTTGACCACCTGCGCATCCAGGTCGACTTCGAATGACATCCCCGGCTGGTTTTGCACCAGCGTGAACAGTTCTTCGACCTCTTCGTCGCTGAGCGTTACCGGCAGCAACTGATTGTTAAAGCTGTTGCCGTAAAAAATATCGGCAAAGCTCGGCGCAATGACCACTTTGAAACCGTAATCCGTCAGGGCCCACGGCGCATGCTCACGGGACGACCCGCAGCCAAAGTTTTCCCGCGCCAGCAAAATCGATGCCCCTTCGTATTCCGGGAAGTTCAGGACAAACTCGGGATTAGGCACCTGGCCGTCATCGTCCAGGAATCGCCAGTCGTTAAACAGATGTGCGCCGAAGCCCGTACGGGTGACTTTTTGCAGAAACTGTTTAGGAATGATGGCGTCCGTATCCACGTTTGCTGCGTCCAGCGGGACAACCCGGCCAGTATGTTGAATCAATTTCTCTGCCATGATGGTCCCCTTATTTCATCCCGCGAATATCGGCAAAATGCCCTGTGACGGCAGCCGCAGCGGCCATTGCCGGGCTGACCAGATGGGTTCGTCCACCGCGCCCCTGTCGGCCTTCAAAATTACGGTTGCTGGTGGAGGCACAGCGTTCGCCAGGATTGAGACGATCGTTGTTCATCGCCAGGCACATAGAACAACCCGGCAGGCGCCATTCGAAGCCTGCTTCAATGAAGATCTTATCTAACCCTTCCGCTTCGGCCTGGGCTTTTACCGGGCCGGAACCCGGTACAACCAGTGCCTGCACGCCCGGCGCTACTTTACGCCCTTTGGCAATGTCAGCCGCCGCGCGTAAATCTTCAATACGGGAGTTGGTGCAGGAGCCAATAAACACTTTATCGATCGTGACGTCGGTCAACGGCACGCCGGGTTTCAGGCCCATATAGGCCAGCGCTTTCTCAGCACTGGCGCGTTCAACCGGATCGGCAAACGAGGCCGGATCGGGAATCGCGTCGTTAACGGAAATCACCTGGCCCGGATTGGTACCCCAGGTTACCTGCGGGGCGATCTCTTCGGCCTTCAGCGTCACGACAGTATCAAACTGCGCGCCGTCGTCCGTTTTCAGCGTCTTCCAGTACTCTACCGCTTCATCAAAACGCTGACCTTTCGGGGCGTGTAATCGACCTTTCACGTAGTTAAACGTGATTTCGTCAGGCGCGACCAGGCCCGCCTTGGCGCCCATTTCGATAGCCATGTTACACAGGGTCATGCGGCCTTCCATGCTTAACGCCCGGATAGCCTCACCGCAGAATTCCACCACATGCCCGGTACCACCCGCGCTACCGGTTTTGCCGATAATCGCCAGCACGATATCTTTCGCGGTAATGCCTGGCGCGGCGGTGCCGTTAACTTCAATCTTCATGGTTTTGGCGCGCCCCTGTTTCAGGGTTTGCGTTGCCAGCACATGTTCAACCTCAGAGGTGCCAATACCAAAGGCCAGTGCGCCAAAGGCACCGTGCGTGGCGGTGTGGGAATCGCCGCAAACGATAGTCATGCCCGGCAGGGTGATCCCCTGCTCAGGGCCCATGACGTGGACGATACCCTGATACGGGTGATTCAAATCGTAGAGTTCGACGCCAAACTCGTTACAGTTTTTAATCAGCTCCTGCATCTGGATACGTGCCATTTCGCCTGACGCATTGATATCTTTCGTCTGCGTGGAAACGTTATGGTCCATGGTTGCGAACGTTTTCCCGGGCTGACGCACGGGACGGTTGTGCGCCCGCAGGCCGTCGAACGCCTGTGGCGAGGTGACTTCATGCACCAGATGACGGTCTATGTAGAGCAGCGGCGTTTCATTTTGCGCTTCGTAAACCACGTGAGCGTCAAACAATTTTTCGTATAACGTCTTAGCCATGATTACGCTCCTTCTGCGACATAGCGGGCAATGATATCGCCCATTTCATCGGTACTGACCGCCGCAGTGCCCCGCGCTAAATCGCCGGTGCGGATGCCTTCTTCTAATGCCCGGTTAATGGCGATTTCGATGGCGTCTGCTGCCTCGTTCGCGTCCAGGCTGTACCGCAGCAGCAGCGCCAGGGAGAGGATCTGCGCAATTGGGTTGGCGATATTTTTGCCTGCGATATCCGGCGCGGAACCGCCCGCAGGTTCGTACAGACCAAAGCCTTCTTCGTTCAGGCTGGCGGAAGGCAGCATCCCCATGGAGCCGGTAATCATCGCGCACTCATCCGACAGGATATCGCCGAACAGGTTGGAGCAGAGCAAGACGTCAAACTGGGACGGATCTTTAATCAGCTGCATGGTGGCGTTGTCGATATACATATGGGTCAGTTCAACGTCCGGATACGCATGGGCGATTTCATTGACAATTTCGCGCCATAAAATGGAGGACTGCAGAACGTTCGCCTTATCAATAGAGGTGACTTTGTGGCGGCGTTTACGGGCAGACTCAAAGGCGATCCGGGCAATGCGTTCGATCTCAAAACGGTGATAGACCTCGGTGTCGAACGCTTTTTCGTACTGACCGCTGCCTTCGCGGCCCTTTGGCTGGCCAAAGTAAATGCCGCCGGTTAATTCACGAACGCATAAAATGTCGAAGCCGTTGGCGGCGATGTCGGCACGTAACGGACAAAACTCTTCCAGCCCCTGGTATAATTTTGCCGGGCGCAGGTTGCTGAACAATTTGAAATGTTTACGCAGGGGTAACAGCGCGCCGCGCTCCGGCTGCTCTGCCGGGGGCAGATGTTCCCATTTTGGGCCGCCCACCGAGCCAAAGAGCACCGCATCCGCGTTTTCGCATCCCTCAACGGTGGCTTTTGGCAGCGGGGTGCCGTGATTATCGATCGCGATACCCCCCACATCATAGTGGCTGGTCGTGATATTCATCGCAAAACGTGCGCGAACGGCGTCCAGGACTTTCAGGGCTTGTGTCATCACTTCCGGGCCAATACCGTCGCCCGGCAACACAGCAATATGGTAATTCTTCGACATCACACGGTTTCCTTTTTGTTCTCTTTATTCTGAGCTTTGCGTTGCAACTCTTTTTCGACTTCAGCGGCACGCCAGATGTTGTTCAGGACGTGGACCATGGCCTTCGCTGAGGACTCGACGATGTCCGTAGCCAGCCCGACGCCATGGAAGCGGCGACCTTTATAGGTTGCGACGATATCCACCTGGCCCAGTGCATCTTTGCCGTGACCTTTTGCCGACAGATCGTATTTAACCAAATCGATGTCGTAGTCAGTCACGCGGTTGATGGCCTGATAAATGGCATCGACCGGACCGTTGCCGTTTGCCGCTTCGGTTTTCACCTCTTCGCCGCATACCAGTTTGATTGAGGCGGTGGCGATATCGCTTGAGCCAGACTGCACGCTGAAGTAATCCAGACGGAAATGCTCGGGCTCTTCCTGCTGTTTATTGATAAACGCCAGCGCTTCCAGATCGTAATCAAACACCTGGCCTTTTTTATCGGCCAGCTTCAGGAAGGCGTCATACAGGTGATCCATGTTGTAGTCGCTTTCCTGATAACCCATCTCCGTCATCCGGTGCTTCACCGCTGCGCGACCCGAACGGGAGGTCAGGTTTAACTGAACCTGATTCAGACCGATGGATTCCGGAGTCATGATTTCGTAGTTTTCACGATTTTTCAGCACGCCGTCCTGGTGAATACCGGAGGAGTGGGCAAAGGCACCCGTGCCGACAATCGCTTTGTTGGCCGGAACTGGCATGTTGCAAATCTGGCTGACGGTCTGGCTGGTACGCCAGATTTCATGATGATTAATCCGGGTATGGACGTTCATGATGTCTTTACGCACCTTGATCGCCATGATGACTTCTTCCAGTGAACAGTTACCTGCACGTTCACCGATACCGTTCATTGCCCCTTCAACCTGACGAGCGCCCGCGTGGACGGCGGCAATCGCATTCCCGACGGCCAGGCCTAAATCATCGTGGGTGTGGACGGAGATAATCGCTTTATCAATATTAGGAACGTGTTCATACAGGCCGGTAATGATATTGGAGAACTCAAACGGCATGGTGTAACCGACGGTATCCGGGATATTGATGGTCGTTGCACCTGCATTAATCGCGGCTTCAACCACGCGCGCCAGGTCTGCAATCGGCGTACGGCCCGCATCTTCACAGGAGAACTCCACGTCGTCGGTATAGTTGCGGGCACGTTTGACCATATACACCGCGCGTTCAATCACTTCATCCAGCGTGCTGCGCAGCTTTGTGGCGATATGCATAGGAGAGGTGGCGATAAAAGTATGAATACGGAATGCTTCCGCGACTTTCAGTGATTCGGCTGCCACGTCGATGTCTTTTTCTACGCAGCGCGCCAGGGCGCACACGCGGCTGTTCTTAACGTTGCGGGCAATGGTCTGGACAGATTCAAAATCACCGGGGGAAGAGACCGGGAAGCCGACTTCCATTACGTCAACGCCCATACGTTCGAGGGCCAGCGCGATCTGCAGTTTCTCTTTAACGCTCAGGCTTGCCTGTAACGCCTGTTCACCATCACGTAAGGTTGTATCGAAAATGACGACTTGCTGGCTCATGAAATAGGTCCTTATCTGTCTTTGGGCGCCTTGCTACGAGCATAAAAAAACCCGCGCAGTGGCGCGGGTTCTTAGTCTTACTGGTGACGATTCAATGCTGAATTTCGTTCGCCAGTCTACCGCGCAAAGTGAATGCGTTTAGTAGTAGTAGGCTGAGGGAACGAACGTTGCGATTCATGAATCATGCTCCAGAGAAACGTAATATGTATTTAGTGGTACTGGATATGATGGGCCAAGTCAACCCCCGGAGGGCAAAAGGCGGGATTTTCATGGCCGACGCCCTTTTTAGACATTAGCTTATTGTGCTGGTTTTTGGTTCGGAAGGGATCTTAATAGTCTAATTTTGGACTGACAAATAATCAGGCGTATTATTTAATAAAGATCATTTTCATTTAAACATTTCTTGTAATAATCGCGCCTTCTTTCATAACGATTTGTATTTTAATGATATTATAAACGAATCCAGCGTTTCATGCCTGATTAATGCTAATGACTTGTTAAGTAAAAATCAGTCTCCGTGATGAATACTTTAATAAAACTTAAATTATCATTCACTGAAGGCCGTATTGTTTATTTACCTAATTTATGGTTTCATTTGAATCATAAAGTTTTGGATATCTTTTAGCACATTCGTTCCTGGCGTCAGTCATTGTGTGTACGTTGACGCTGGAGCCTTAATATATTCCGAAAATTAAACTTTCCCCTTTAGCGGTTTTTATATGCATGGTAAATGATATTACCAGCAATTATTGCTGCACTAAGGTAAAGGGAGTTTAGCGTGATAGTGGAGTCAGAAATGTTGGAAAATAAAATTGAACAACCTCAAGCTGACTTTGGGGTTAAGCCACAGTTACGCACGGTGGATCTGAATTTATTAACCGTCTTTGATGCGGTTATGCAAGAACAGAATATTACCCGGGCGGCGCAGGCGCTCGGCATGTCGCAACCGGCGGTCAGTAATGCCGTGGCGCGTCTAAAGGTGATGTTTAATGACGAACTGTTTGTTCGCTATGGTCGCGGTATTCAGCCAACAGCGCGTGCATTTCAGCTTTTTGGCGCGGTTCGCCAGGCGTTACAACTGGTTCAAAACGAGTTGCCCGGCTCCGGTTTCGAACCGCTCAGCAGTGAACGCGTATTTAATCTCTGCGTCTGTAGCCCCCTCGATAATTATTTGACCTCGAAAATCTATAATAAAGTGGAAGAAATAGCGCCCAATATTCATTTGGTCTTTAAATCCTCACTGAATAAAAATGCCGAGCATCAGTTGCGCTATCAGGAAACCGAATTTGTCATCGGTTACGAAGAATTCCGTCGCCCGGAATTTGCCTGTGTTCCTTTATTTAATGATGAAATGGTACTTGTCGCCAGCAAAAAACATCCCCGAATGAACGGCTTGTTACGGGAAAGCGACGTCTATAACGAACAGCATGCCGTCGTGTCCCTCGACCGGTATGCCTCTTTCAGCCAGCCATGGTATGACACGGCGGATAAACAAACCAGTATCGCTTACCAGGGCATGGCGATGGTGAGCGTGCTGAATATCGTTTCGCAAACGCAGCTGGTAGCTATTGCTCCGCGCTGGCTGGCGGAAACCTTAACCGGGCAATTACAGCTGCAGATTCTGCCGCTGCCTCTCAAGCTTAATAGCCGTACCTGTTATCTCTCCTGGCACGAAGCTGCCGGCAGAGATAAAGGGCATCAATGGATGGAAGAGCTGTTAATCAATATTTGTCACCATTAATTTGTCGCGGGATAAAACAGTAAAGCCTGATGTTTTATCCCGCTTTTTAATGCATAAGTAATTTTTTATGCTGATTCACTTTTTTCTCCCTTCCGCCAGGCACGCAAAAATAGATGAATAACTGATTCTGTTGCGTTTTAAACGATGAATTATCAGCCTGACGATTAATCTCAGAAGAATTCACCGTCTCCTTCCCGCTCGTCTGTGGATTCTGCTTTTTACGGCTTATGCTGGCGTAAGTTTGCCAATTGCCTGCGTCATAGCGAGCGGTTATGGTGAAGCTCACTCTGCAAAAAAAGAAAAGGGCAAACCATGGAGATGTTGTCTGGCGCCGAAATGGTCGTCCGATCGCTTATCGATCAGGGCGTAAAGCAAGTATTCGGTTATCCCGGGGGAGCGGTCCTCGATATTTACGATGCGCTGCACACCGTCGGCGGGATCGATCACGTGCTGGTGCGTCATGAACAGGCCGCAGTCCATATGGCCGATGGCCTGGCGCGTGCGACCGGGGAGGTGGGGGTTGTGCTGGTCACCTCAGGGCCTGGCGCCACTAACGCGATCACCGGCATTGCCACAGCCTATATGGATTCGATTCCCCTCGTGATTTTGTCCGGGCAGGTCGCCACGTCATTAATTGGCTATGATGCCTTCCAGGAATGCGACATGGTGGGGATCTCCCGCCCGGTGGTAAAACACAGTTTCCTGGTCAAGCAGACGGAAGATATTCCTGGCGTGCTGAAAAAAGCCTTCTGGCTGGCAGCCAGCGGACGGCCGGGACCCGTGGTGGTTGATCTTCCAAAAGACATTCTCAACCCGGCGAATAAATTGCCTTATATCTGGCCGGATGCGGTGAGCATGCGCTCCTATAACCCGACAACGCAAGGGCACAAAGGTCAAATCAAACGCGCCCTGCAAACGCTGCTCGCGGCAAAAAAACCGGTGGTCTATGTGGGTGGCGGCGCGGTAAATGCCCATTGCGACGCGGCGCTGCGCACGCTTGTTGAGAAATTAAACTTGCCTGTGGCGTCCTCCTTAATGGGGCTGGGGGCCTTCCCGGCCACGCACCGCCAGGCGCTGGGCATGTTAGGCATGCATGGCACTTATGAAGCCAACATGACGATGCATCATTCTGATGTAATCTTCGCCGTGGGCGTGCGCTTTGACGATCGCACCACCAACAACCTGGCAAAATACTGTCCTGACGCGACGGTATTGCACATTGATATCGATCCCACCTCCATCTCCAAGACGGTGCCCGCCGATGTCCCCATTGTTGGCGATGCGCTGCAGGTTCTGGAACAGATGCTGGATCTGCTGGCGCAAGAAGAGCCTGCACAGCCGCTGGATGAGATCCGCGACTGGTGGCAGCAAATTGAACAGTGGCGTGCCCGTCAATGTTTGAAATATGACACCGAGAGCGAGCATATAAAGCCGCAGGCGGTTATTGAAACGATCTGGCGCTTAACCCAGGGTGAGGCTTACGTTACCTCGGACGTCGGCCAGCATCAGATGTTCGCGGCGCTCTACTATCCGTTCGATAAACCTCGTCACTGGATCAACTCCGGTGGGCTCGGCACCATGGGCTTTGGTCTGCCTGCTGCGCTGGGCGTGAAGCTCGCCTTGCCGGACGAAATCGTGGTGTGCGTAACCGGCGATGGCAGTATCCAGATGAACATTCAGGAGCTGTCCACCGCACTGCAATACAACCTGCCGGTGCTGGTGCTCAACCTCAACAACGGTTATCTCGGCATGGTGAAGCAGTGGCAGGACATGATCTATTCCGGACGTCACTCTCAGTCGTACATGCAGTCACTGCCGGACTTTGTTCGTCTGGCGGAGTCCTACGGTCATGTTGGGATACGCATCAGCGATCCGGCAGAGTTAGAAACCAAACTGGGCGAAGCGCTGGAGCACGTTAAAAACAATCGCCTGGTGTTTGCCGATATCATCGTCGATGGCACCGAGCATGTGTATCCAATGCATATTCGCGGGGGTGGTATGGATGAAATGTGGTTAAGCAAAACGGAGAGAACCTGACATGCGCCGGATATTATCTGTACTTCTGGAAAACGAATCGGGTGCGCTGTCTCGCGTCATTGGGCTCTTTGCGCAGCGGGGCTATAACATTGAAAGCCTGACGGTCGCGCCTACAGACGATCCGACGCTGTCACGGATGACCATCCAGACGGTGGGCGATGCCAAGGTGCTTGAGCAAATTGAGAAGCAACTGCACAAACTGGTCGACGTGCTGCGCGTAAGCGAGCTGGGTCAGGGCGCTTACGTTGAACGTGAAGTGATGTTGGTCAAAATACAGGCCAGCGGATACGGACGCGAAGAGGTCAAACGTAATACGGAAATCTTCCGTGGCCAGATTATAGACGTCACGCCCTCTATTTATACGGTCCAGCTGGCAGGCACCAGCGACAAGCTGGATGCATTCCTGGCGTCCATCCGCGATGTCGCCAAAATCGTTGAAGTGGCGCGTTCAGGAATAGTAGGTTTATCGCGCGGCGATAAGATCATGCGGTAATCGCGAAATAGTTCGCCTCTTTTGCCTGGCTTATGAAGCCAGGCTTTTTTTTGCCTGAACGCACATTCATGATGATAAAAGCGGTTGCCGCAGGGACTATTCTGCGATTAGATGTTAAAAGATATAACCATAAACCTGACAAGGCCATGGACTCTTTTTTTTCCTTAAGGGGCAATTGTGAAACTGGATGAAATCGCCCGGCTCGCCGGCGTGTCACGAACTACGGCAAGCTATGTGATTAACGGTAAGGCTAAGCAGTACCGTGTAAGTGATAAGACCGTTGAAAAAGTCATGGCAGTAGTTCGTGAGCATAACTACCATCCGAATGCCGTGGCGGCGGGCCTGCGCGCGGGACGTACACGTTCGATTGGTCTGGTGATCCCCGATCTTGAGAACACCAGCTATACCCGTATTGCTAACTATCTTGAGCGTCAGGCGCGTCAGCGCGGCTATCAATTACTGATCGCCTGCTCTGAAGATCAGCCTGATAACGAAATGCGCTGCGTTGAGCATTTGCTGCAGCGTCAGGTTGACGCCATTATCGTCTCAACCTCATTACCGCCTGAACATCCTTTCTATCAGCGCTGGGCAAACGATCCTTTTCCTATCGTGGCGCTCGATCGCGCGCTCGATCGTGAGCACTTCACCAGCGTCGTCGGTGCCGATCAGGACGACGCAGAGATGCTGGCGGCTGAGCTGCGCACTTTCCCGGCGGAGACCGTGCTCTATCTGGGGGCGCTGCCGGAACTGTCCGTAAGTTACCTGCGTGAGCAGGGATTCCGTACGGCGTGGAAAGACGATCCGCGCGAGGTCCATTATCTCTACGCCAACAGCTATGAGCGTGAAGCGTCAGCCCAGCTGTTTGAAAAGTGGCTTGAGACGCACCCCATGCCGCAGGCGTTATTCACCACCTCCTTTGCTCTTCTGCAGGGCGTGATGGATGTGACGTTGCGCCGTGAGGGTAAACTTCCTTCTGAACTGGCGATAGCCACCTTTGGCGATAATGAACTGCTCGATTTCCTGCAGTGTCCGGTGCTGGCCGTGGCGCAACGTCATCGTGATGTTGCTGAACGCGTGCTGGAGATTGTGCTGGCCAGTCTGGATGAGCCGCGTAAACCGAAGCCTGGTCTGACGCGGATTAAGCGCAACCTCTATCGTCGCGGCGTGCTGAGTCGTTACTGATTTTTGATAAGGGTAGTGAAAGCTGCCCTTATTGTTCTCTTTTAAATGACTAAAAATAGCCAGAGAGAATTTAGGATAATTCTATAAGAAAGATAGCCTGCTACTCGTCTTAATTCATACCGTCATTTAACGACGTCTTTTTAAGGTTATTTCCTCTTTTTTACTGCGGCAAAATTGTATTATTTTGTTACAGAGAATCCGGGTGTGCTGAATTATCAGCCATTTTTTCCTCCTTTCGCTAACGCACCGCGCTATGACTGAAGCCTGACGGGATGTGAAGTCAAACTGGCGCTGTTATCCCCCGACGTTATGCCTTAAAATGCCGCCCGCGTCGCAAACTGACACTTTATATTTTCCTGCGATGATATGAGTGATGCTTAACGCTCGTGTGCATATTCGGTATTTTTCTTACAAATATTCATGACGTTAATTTTGCCTCGCCTGTTGCGCAGTTATTAATCAGGTCCGGTTACGTCCGTGAGTGGGGGGCATTCATCTCCCTGTCGCGGTAGTCCTGGCTTGACAAGCTTTTCCTTCGCTCCGTACACTCCTTTATGTGGGAATTTGTGGGTTAAAGTGGCGAGAAGGGGTGAGGCTGGCATGTTCCGTGGAGCAACGTTAGTCAATCTTGACAGCAAGGGGCGTTTATCGGTGCCAACCCGATATCGCGATCGGCTGCTTGAGGACGCTTCAGGTCAAATGGTGTGCACCATTGACATCAACCACTCCTGCCTGCTGCTTTACCCCTTGCCCGAATGGGAAATTATTGAGCAAAAGCTGTCGCGACTGTCGAGCATGAACCCGCAGGAACGCCGCGTACAACGGTTGTTATTGGGTCATGCCAGTGAATGTCAGATGGACAGTGCAGGGCGATTACTGATTGCCCCTGTGTTAAGGCAGCATGCCGGTCTGACGAAAGAAGTGATGCTGGTCGGGCAGTTCAATAAGTTTGAGCTGTGGGATGAAACGACCTGGTATCAACAGGTCAAGGAAGATATCGACGCTGAACAATCTGATCCCGATACGTTATCGGATCGATTGCAGGACTTGTCTCTATAAATATGATGGAAAATTTTAAACATAGAACGGTGTTGCTGGACGAGGCTGTGAACGGCCTGAATATTCGCCCAGACGGCATCTACATTGATGGGACATTTGGTCGCGGTGGTCACTCGCGTCTGATCCTCTCCCAACTGGGAGCGGAAGGTCGCTTACTGGCAATCGATCGCGATCCGCAGGCTATTGCCGTGGCGAAGACCATCGATGATCCGCGCTTTTCCATCGTACATGGCCCTTTCTCTGCGCTGGCTGACTATGTTAGTGAGCGCGAACTGACGGGCAAGATCGACGGGATTCTTCTCGATCTTGGCGTCTCTTCACCCCAGCTTGATGATGCAGAACGCGGCTTCTCCTTTATGCGCGATGGCCCCCTCGATATGCGTATGGATCCAACGCGTGGGCAGTCGGCAGCAGAATGGCTGCAAACCGCTGAGGAAGCCGATATTGCCTGGGTTATCAAAACCTTTGGCGAGGAGCGCTTTGGGAAACGTATTGCCCGCGCCATTGTCGAGCGCAACCGCATTGAACCGATGACCCGAACGAAAGAACTGGCAGAGGTGATTGCGGCGGCCATGCCGGTGAAGGATAAGCACAAACATCCTGCGACCCGTACCTTCCAGGCGGTGCGTATTTGGGTAAACAGTGAACTGGAGGAGATAGAGCAGGCGCTAAAAAACTCGCTCAGCGTGCTGGCCCCGGGTGGGCGGTTATCGATCATCAGCTTCCATTCGCTGGAAGACCGCATTGTGAAACGCTTTATGCGTGAGCAAAGTCGCGGTCCGCAGGTCCCGGCGGGGCTGCCGATGACGGAAGAACAACTCAGGAAACTGGGCGGCCGTTATTTGCGAGCATTAGGCAAGTTAATGCCGGGCGAAGAAGAGGTGGCAGAGAATCCACGTGCCCGTAGTTCAGTACTGCGTATTGCAGAAAGGACGAACGCGTGATCAGCAGAGTGACGGAAACCCTCAGCAAAGTGAAAGGATCGTTAGGAAGCAACGAGCGCCATGCTTTGCCTGGCGTGATCGGTGACGATCTCTTGCGGTTTGGGAAACTGCCACTCTGCCTGTTCATTTGCATTATTGTCACCGCGGTGACCGTGGTCACGACGGCCCACCATACCCGTCTGTTAACCGCACAACGCGAGCAGCTGGTGCTGGAACGTGATGCGCTGGACATTGAATGGCGCAACCTGATTCTTGAAGAAAACGCGCTCGGCGATCATAGCCGGGTTGAACGGATCGCAACGGAAAAGCTGCAATTGCAGCATGTTGATCCTTCACAGGAAAATATCGTAGTACAAAAATAAAGGGAATACGCGACGCATGAGACCGGCGGCAAAAACGCAAAAACCGAAACGTCAGGAAGAACAGGCCAACTTTATCAGTTGGCGTTTTGCGTTGCTTTGTGGCTGTATTTTACTGGCGCTGACTTTCCTGCTGGGCCGCGTGGCCTGGTTGCAGATTATTGCCCCTGACATGCTGGTGCGCCAGGGGGACATGCGTTCCCTGCGCGTGCAGGAGGTCTCAACCTCACGCGGCATGATCACCGACCGGTCTGGTCGTCCTTTAGCGGTCAGTGTCCCGGTTAAAGCGATCTGGGCCGATCCGAAAGAGTTACACGATGCCGGCGGCGTGACGCTCGATAACCGCTGGAAAGCCCTGGCCGATGCGCTGAAAATGCCGCTCGACCAGATGGCGGCCCGCGTGAATGCGAACCCTAAAGGGCGCTTCATTTATCTGGCGCGTCAGGTTAACCCTGACATGGCCGATTACATCAAAAAACTGAAACTGCCTGGCATCCATTTGCGGGAAGAGTCGCGTCGATACTATCCGTCAGGCGAAGTGACCGCCCACCTTATTGGTTTTACCAACGTCGATAGCCAGGGCATTGAAGGCGTCGAAAAAAGCTTCGACAAGTGGCTCACCGGCCAGCCGGGCGAGCGCATCGTGCGTAAAGATCGCTATGGTCGCGTGATTGAAGATATTTCTTCTACGGATAGCCAGGCGGCACATAACCTGGCGCTGAGCATTGATGAGCGCCTGCAGGCGCTGGTGTACCGTGAACTCAATAATGCGGTGGCCTTTAACAAAGCCGAATCAGGCAGCGCCGTGCTGGTGGACGTCAGTACCGGCGAAGTGCTGGCAATGGCAAACAGCCCCTCGTATAACCCCAACAACCTGACCGGTACGCAGAAAGATGTGATGCGTAACCGTACCATCACCGACGTCTTCGAACCGGGTTCCACCGTGAAGCCGATGGTCGTCATGACGGCGTTGCAGCGCGGTATCGTGAATGAAAATACCGTGCTGAATACTGTTCCTTACCGAATTAATGGCCACGAAATCAAAGACGTGGCGCGTTATAGCGAATTAACCCTGACCGGGGTATTGCAGAAGTCGAGTAACGTCGGTGTGTCTAAGCTGGCGTTAGCGATGCCGTCCTCAGCGTTAGTAGAAACTTACTCACGTTTTGGGCTTGGAAAGGCGACCAATTTGGGGTTGGTCGGAGAACGCAGTGGCTTATATCCTCAAAAACAACGGTGGTCTGACATAGAGAGGGCCACCTTCTCTTTCGGCTATGGGCTAATGGTAACGCCGTTACAGTTAGCGCGAGTCTATGCAACGATTGGTAGCTATGGTGTTTATCGCCCGCTCTCCATCACCAAAGTGGATCCCCCGGTTCCCGGCGAGCGTATCTTCCCGGAATCTACCGTGCGTACCGTGGTTCACATGATGGAAAGCGTTGCCCTGCCGGGCGGCGGTGGCGTGAAAGCAGCAATCAAAGGCTATCGTATTGCGATTAAAACCGGTACCGCGAAAAAAGTCGGTCCGGATGGTCGCTACATCAACAAATACATTGCCTATACCGCGGGCGTTGCGCCTGCAAGTAATCCGCGTTTTGCGCTGGTGGTCGTCATTAACGATCCACAGGCGGGTAAATACTACGGTGGCGCCGTCTCTGCGCCGGTGTTTGGTGCCATCATGGGCGGCGTTCTGCGCACCATGAACATTGAACCGGATGCGCTGGCGACGGGCGATAAAAGTGAATTTGTAATTAATCAAGGTGAGGGATCAGGTGGCAGATCGTAATTTGCGCGACCTTCTTGCTCCGTGGGTGCAATCGCTACCCGCACGAGCGCTACGAGAGATGGTACTCGACAGCCGTGCGGCTGCGTCGGGCGATCTTTTTGTAGCAGTGGTCGGTCATCAGGCGGACGGGCGTCAATATATCCCGCAGGCGATTGCGCAAGGTGTAGCTGCCATTATTGCTGAGGCAAAAGATGTTGCGACCGATGGTGAAGTCCGTGAATTGCACGGTGTACCGGTCATCTACCTCAGCCAGTTAAATGAACGCCTCTCCGCGCTGGCGGGGCGTTTTTATCACGAGCCGTCTGACCAGCTGCGTCTGGTTGGCGTGACGGGAACCAACGGTAAAACCACCACCACGCAGCTGATGGCGCAATGGGCGCAGCTGCTGGGTGAAACCGGTGCCGTGATGGGCACCGTGGGTAATGGATTGCTGGGTAAAGTGAACCCGACGGAAAACACGACGGGTTCCGCCGTTGACGTACAGCACGTGCTGTCAGGCCTTGCGCAGCAAGGGGCGACCTTTGCCGCCATGGAAGTCTCTTCGCATGGTCTGGTGCAACACCGCGTCGCCGCACTGAAATTTGCCGCCTCGGTGTTTACGAACCTGAGCCGCGATCATCTCGATTATCATGGGGATATGGAGCATTACGAAGCCGCAAAATGGCTGCTCTATTCCACGCACCATTGTGGTCAGGCCATTATCAATGCTGATGATGAAGTAGGACGCCGCTGGCTGGCTAAGCTGCCCGATGCGGTAGCCGTCTCGATGGACGACCATATCAATCCGAACTGTCATGGCCGCTGGCTGAAGGCAACGGAAGTGCATTATCACGACAGTGGTGCGACTATCCGTTTTGCTTCTTCCTGGGGCGAGGGCGTTATTGAGAGCCGCCTGATGGGGGCATTCAACGTCAGCAATCTTTTGCTGGCGCTGGCGACGCTGCTGGCGCTGGGCTATCCGCTGACAGACCTGCTGAAAACCGCCGCGCAGCTGCAACCCGTTTGCGGGCGTATGGAGGTGTTCAGCGCGCCGGGCAAGCCGACGGTGGTGGTCGATTACGCCCATACCCCGGATGCGCTGGAAAAAGCGCTGCAGGCGGCCCGTCTGCACTGCACCGGTAAGCTGTGGTGTGTCTTTGGCTGCGGCGGCGATCGTGACAAAGGCAAGCGCCCATTAATGGGGGCGATTGCTGAGCAGTTCGCCGATATTCCGGTCGTGACCGATGATAACCCCCGTACAGAAGAACCGCGCGCCATTATTAACGACATCCTCGCAGGTATGCTGGATGCGGGTCGCGCGCGCGTTGTCGAAGGACGCGCCGAAGCGGTGACCAATGCCATTATGCAGGCCAGCGAGAATGACGTGGTGCTGCTGGCTGGCAAAGGCCACGAAGATTATCAGATTGTCGGCGCGCGTCGTCTGGACTATTCAGACCGCGTGACCGCGGCGCGTCTGCTGGGAGTCGTGGCATGATTAGCGTTACGCTGGATAAATTAGCCACTGTCTTGAACGGCGAGCTGTCGGGACAGGCGCTGACCATCGATGCCGTGACGACGGATACCCGTAAAATTACGCCGGGATGCCTGTTCGTAGCCCTGAAAGGCGAGCGGTTCGATGCGCATGATTTCGCTGAACAGGCGAAAGAGGCCGGGGCGGGCGCGCTGCTGGTAAGCCGTAAGCTGGATGTCGACCTGCCGCAGGTCTGCGTGCAGGACACGCGTCTGGCGTTTGGCGAACTGGCGGCCTGGGTTCGCCAACAGGTTCCTGCCCGCGTCGTGGCATTAACCGGCTCGTCCGGTAAAACGTCGGTCAAAGAGATGACGGCGGCCATCCTCGCGCAGTGTGGCAACACGCTTTATACCGCAGGCAATCTTAATAACGACATCGGCGTTCCGATGACGTTGCTGCGTCTGACCACCGAACACGAATATGCGGTGATTGAGCTGGGTGCTAATCATCAGGGCGAAATTGCCTGGACCGTCAGCCTGACGCGTCCGGAAGCCGCGCTGGTAAACAACCTGGCGGCAGCGCACCTTGAAGGTTTTGGATCGCTGGAAGGCGTGGCAAAAGCCAAAGGTGAAATCTATACCGGCCTGCCGGACAACGGCATTGCCATTATGAATGCCGACAATAATGACTGGCTGAACTGGCAAAGCATCATTGGCGATCGCAAAACCTGGCGTTTTTCGCCTAATTCGGCCAACAGTGATTTTACCGCGACCAATATCCATGTGACCTCTCACGGCACGGAATTTACGCTGCAAACGCCTACCGGTGGCGTGGACGTACTGCTGCCATTGCCCGGGCGCCACAATATCGCGAACGCGCTGGCTGCCGCCGCGCTGGCCACGGCGGTGGGCGCCAGCCATGACGCCATTAAAGCCGGGCTTAAAAACCTGAAAGCGGTACCTGGACGACTGTTCCCTGTTCCGCTTGCAGAAAACAAACTGCTGCTGGATGACTCCTACAATGCCAACGTCGGTTCGATGACGGCGGCGGTCCAGGTGTTGTCAGAGATGCCAGGCTACCGCGTGTTTGTGGTGGGTGATATGGCTGAACTGGGCGATGAGAGCGAAGCGTGCCATATACAGGTGGGCGAAGCGGCAAAAGCGTCCGGCATTGACTGCGTATTGAGTGCGGGCAACCTCAGTCAACGCATCAGTGAGGCAAGCGGGGCAGGCGAGCATTACAGCGATAAAGCCGGATTGATTACCCGTCTGAAAACAATAGTAGCAGAACACCAAATTGTGACTGTTTTAGTGAAAGGTTCACGTAGTGCCGCCATGGAAGAGGTTGTGCACGCTTTACAGGAGAACGGAACATGTTAGTTTGGCTGGCCGAACACTTGGTCAAATATTATTCAGGCTTTAACGTCTTTTCCTATCTGACGTTTCGCGCCATCGTCAGCCTGCTGACTGCGCTGTTCATCTCCTTGTGGATGGGCCCGCGCATGATTGCCCGTCTGCAAAAACTCTCTTTCGGCCAGGTCGTGCGTAACGACGGTCCGGAATCGCACTTCAGCAAGCGCGGCACGCCTACCATGGGCGGGATTATGATCCTGACCGCCATTGTGGTGTCTGTTCTGCTGTGGGCCTACCCTTCGAACCCGTACGTCTGGTGCGTGCTCACGGTGCTGGTGGGGTACGGCATTATCGGTTTCGTCGACGACTACCGCAAAGTGGTGCGCAAGGATACCAAAGGGCTGATTGCCCGCTGGAAATACTTCTGGATGTCGGTTATCGCGCTGGGTGTCGCCTTCGCGCTCTATCTGGCAGGGAAAGACACCCCGGCCACCGAGCTGGTGGTGCCCTTCTTTAAAGACGTGATGCCGCAGCTTGGTCTGTTCTACATCCTGCTGGCCTACTTTGTGATTGTGGGGACCGGTAACGCCGTTAACCTGACCGATGGTCTGGACGGCCTGGCGATTATGCCAACCGTCTTTGTTGCAGGGGGCTTCGCGCTGGTAGCGTGGGCGACCGGTAACATGAACTTTGCGAACTATCTGCACATTCCTTATCTGCGCCATGCGGGGGAACTGGTGATTGTCTGTACGGCGATTGTCGGGGCGGGATTAGGCTTCCTGTGGTTTAACACTTATCCGGCGCAGGTCTTTATGGGCGACGTCGGTTCGCTGGCGCTGGGCGGCGCGCTGGGCATTATTGCCGTGCTGCTGCGTCAGGAATTCCTGCTGGTCATCATGGGCGGTGTGTTCGTTGTGGAAACCTTATCGGTAATTCTGCAGGTGGGGTCCTTCAAGCTGCGCGGTCAGCGCATTTTCCGCATGGCACCTATTCATCACCATTATGAACTGAAAGGCTGGCCGGAACCGCGCGTCATTGTGCGCTTCTGGATTATTTCGCTGATGCTGGTCCTGATTGGCCTGGCAACGCTGAAGGTACGTTAATCATGGCAGATTACCAGGGTAAAAAAGTCGTTATCATCGGGTTGGGCCTGACGGGCCTGTCCTGCGTGGACTTTTTCCTCGGGCGTGGCGTAACGCCTCGTGTGATGGATACGCGTGTTTCTCCGCCGGGTCTGGATAAAGTGCCAGAGCAGGTTGAACGCCACCTTGGTGGTCTGAATGATGACTGGCTGCTGGCAGCCGATCTGATCGTCGCAAGCCCAGGCATGGCGCTGGCGCATCCGTCCCTGAGCGCGGCAGCAGACGCCGGCGTTGAAATCGTCGGTGATATTGAGTTGTTCTGCCGTGAAGCACAGGCGCCTGTCATCGCCATTACCGGATCGAACGGTAAAAGCACCGTGACAACGCTGGTGGGTGAGATGGCGAGTGCCGCGGGCATGAACGTAGGGGTAGGCGGGAATATTGGCCTGCCTGCGCTGATGCTTCTCGATCCCACCCGCGATCTCTACGTGCTTGAGCTTTCCAGCTTCCAGCTGGAGACCACTTCCAGCCTGCATGCCACGGCCGCCACGATCCTGAACGTGACGGAAGATCATATGGATCGCTATCCGTTTGGTTTGCAGCAGTATCGGGCAGCGAAACTGCGCGTCTATGAGAATGCCAAAATTTGTGTGGTGAACGCCGATGATGCGCTGACCATGCCGGTGCGCGGCGCGGATGACCGCTGCGTGAGCTTTGGCATCAACATGGGTGACTACCACCTTAACCGTCAGCAAGGCGAAACCTGGCTGCGTGTAAAAGGCGAAAAAGTCCTTAATGTCAAAGAGATGAAGCTTTCCGGCCAGCATAACTATACCAACGCATTAGCCGCGCTGGCGCTGGCAGATGCGGCAGGTTTACCGCGCGCCACCAGCCTGAAGGCGCTGACCACCTTTACCGGACTTGCGCATCGTTTCCAGCTGGCGCTGGAACATAACGGCGTACGCTGGATCAATGACTCAAAAGCGACCAACGTCGGCAGCACCGAAGCAGCGCTTAACGGTTTGCACGTTGAGGGAACGCTTCATCTGCTGCTTGGTGGCGACGGAAAGTCTGCTGACTTTTCACCGCTAAAACCTTATTTGTCGGGCGACACAATTCGTCTGTACTGTTTTGGGCGCGACGGTGCGGCGCTGGCGGCATTACGCCCCGACGTTGCGACGCAAACTGACACGATGGAAGAGGCCATGCGACTCATCGCCACGCGGATTCAACCCGGCGATATGGTGCTGCTTTCGCCGGCCTGTGCCAGCCTCGATCAGTTTAAAAACTTTGAACAGCGGGGCGATCTCTTTACCCGCCTGGCGAAGGAGCTAGGGTGATGCGTTTATCCCTCCCTCGCCTGAGAATGCCGCGTCTGCCGGGGTTTGGCATCCTGGTGTGGCTGTTTGCGGCACTGAAAGGCTGGGTCATGGCGTCCCGGGATAAAGATTCCGATAGCCTGGTCATGTACGACCGCATGCTGTTCTGGCTCACGCTGGGGCTGGCGGCGGTCGGTTTTATTATGGTGACCTCCGCGTCAATGCCTGTCGGGCAGCGCCTGGCGAACGATCCTTTCTTGTTTGCCAAGCGTGACGGTATTTACATTATTCTGGCGTTCTGCCTGGCGTTAATTACGCTGCGCCTGCCAATGACGTTCTGGCAGCGGCACAGTACCGCGATGCTTATCGCCTCGATCATCATGCTGTTAATCGTGCTGGTGGTGGGCAGCTCGGTCAACGGTGCATCACGCTGGATTGCCTTTGGTCCGCTGCGAATTCAGCCTGCCGAATTTACCAAGCTATCGCTGTTTTGTTATCTCGCCAACTACCTGGTACGTAAGGTCGATGAAGTCCGCAATAACCTGCGCGGCTTCTTAAAACCGATGGGCGTGATTCTGGTGCTGGCGATCTTACTGCTTGCCCAGCCTGACCTCGGGACGGTGGTGGTGTTGTTCGTGACGACCCTTGCCATGCTGTTCCTTGCGGGGGCGAAACTCTGGCAGTTCATCGCGATCATTGGGATGGGGATATCCGCGGTTGTCCTGCTGATCCTTGCGGAACCTTACCGTATCCGACGCGTCACCTCTTTCTGGAACCCCTGGGAAGATCCCTTTGGCAGCGGTTATCAGCTGACGCAGTCGTTAATGGCTTTTGGGCGCGGTGAAGTATGGGGTCAGGGGCTGGGGAATTCCGTTCAGAAACTGGAGTACCTGCCCGAAGCGCATACCGACTTTATCTTCTCCATCATTGGGGAAGAGCTGGGTTATATCGGTGTGGTATTAGCGCTTTTAATGGTATTCTTCGTCGCTTTCCGTGCCATGTCTATTGGTCGAAAAGCGCTTGAAATCGATCACCGCTTCTCAGGTTTTCTCGCCTGTTCAATTGGTATCTGGTTTAGTTTTCAGGCATTAGTCAACGTCGGGGCCGCAGCGGGGATGCTGCCGACCAAAGGTCTGACGTTGCCCTTGATCAGTTATGGTGGCTCGAGTCTGCTGATTATGTCGACGGCCATCATGTTTTTGTTACGCATAGATTATGAAACGCGTCTGGAAAAAGCCCAGGCGTTTACACGAGGTTCTCGATGAATCAACCGAAGCGGTTAATGGTGATGGCAGGGGGGACCGGCGGGCATGTGTTCCCCGGGCTTGCGGTTGCGCACCATTTAATGGGCCAGGGCTGGCAGGTACGCTGGCTCGGAACCGCCGATCGCATGGAAGCCGACCTGGTGCCAAAACACGGCATTGAGATCGACTTTATCCGTATTTCCGGCCTGCGCGGCAAGGGGCTTAAAGCGCTGTTGCTGGCGCCTGTACGCATCTTTAACGCCTGGCGTCAGGCCCGTGCCATCATGAAACGCTTCAATCCTGATGCTGTTTTAGGAATGGGAGGCTATGTGTCAGGGCCGGGCGGTCTGGCGGCATGGTCGCTGGGGATCCCGGTAATACTGCACGAGCAAAACGGCATTGCCGGTTTGACGAACAAATGGCTGGCGAAGATTGCGACCAAAGTGATGCAGGCCTTTCCTGGCGCTTTCCCGACCGCGGATGTTGTGGGTAACCCGGTGCGCGTTGACGTACTGGCGCTGCCGCTGCCGCAGCAACGTCTTGAAGGGCGTGACGGGCCGGTACGTGTTCTGGTGGTGGGCGGTTCTCAGGGGGCGCGCATTCTGAATATGACGCTGCCTCAGGTGGCGGCGAAACTGGGCGAGACGGTCACTATCTGGCATCAGAGTGGAAAGGGTGCGCAGCAAACCGTTGAGCAGGCCTATGCCGATGCGGGAGAGCCGCAGCATAAGGTCACCGAGTTTATTGACGATATGGCTGCCGCCTACGCCTGGGCCGATGTGGTCGTGTGTCGCTCCGGTGCGCTGACGGTCAGCGAGATTGCAGCAGCCGGTCTGCCGGCTATCTTTGTGCCTTTCCAGCATAAAGACAGACAGCAGTACTGGAACGCGTTACCCCTCGAAAAAGCGGGCGCCGCGAAAATATTTGAACAGCCGCACTTTACCGCCGAGGCGGTCGCCAACACCCTGGCGGGCTGGAATCGTGAAACATTGCTGGAGATGGCCGAGCGCGCACGTGCCGCCGCCATTCCGGATGCGACCGAACGGGTAGCAAATGAAGTAAGCCTGGCTGCAAAGGCTTAACCCTTGTAACGCCTTTTGCGTTGCACGAATTTTAAGAAGTATCGATGGCGGTTAGAGAATGAATACACAACAACTGGCAAAACTGCGTTCAATCGTGCCCGAGATGCGTCGCGTCCGGCACATCCACTTTGTTGGCATCGGTGGTGCTGGCATGGGCGGTATTGCCGAAGTTTTAGCGAACGAGGGCTATCAGATCAGCGGGTCCGATCTGGCGCCTAACCCTGTTACGCAGCAGTTAGCGTCGCTTGGGGCGACCCTCTATTTTAACCATCGCCCGGAAAACGTGCGCGATGCGAGTGTTGTTGTGGTCTCCAGCGCCATCTCTGCCGATAACCCTGAAATCGTCGCTGCGCATGAAGCGCGTATCCCGGTCATCCGCCGTGCTGAAATGCTGGCAGAACTGATGCGTTTTCGTCACGGTATCGCCGTAGCCGGTACGCACGGTAAAACGACCACCACCGCGATGGTTTCCAGCATTTATGCGGAAGCGGGTCTCGATCCGACGTTCGTTAACGGTGGCCTGGTCAAGGCCGCGGGCGTGCATGCGCGCCTGGGGCACAGCCGCTATCTGATTGCCGAAGCGGATGAGAGCGACGCATCGTTCCTGCACCTGCAACCGATGGTCGCCATTGTGACCAACATCGAAGCTGACCATATGGATACTTACCAGGGCGACTTCGAAAACTTAAAGCAGACATTTATTAACTTTCTGCACAACCTGCCGTTCTATGGCCGTGCGGTGATGTGTGTTGACGATCCGGTCATTCGCGAGCTTTTACCGCGCGTGGGACGTCAAATCACCACCTACGGTTTTAGCGAAGACGCCGATGTGCGTGTGGAAGAGTACAAACAGTTCGGCGCACAGGGGCACTTTACCCTCGCGCGTCAGGATAAACCGTTACTGCACGTTACGCTGAACGCGCCGGGTCGGCACAACGCCTTAAACGCGGCGGCAGCTGTTGCGGTGGCGACGGAAGAGGGCATTGATGACGACGCTATTCTGCGCGCGCTGGAAAGCTTCCAGGGCACCGGGCGTCGTTTTGATTTCCTTGGCGAGTATCCGCTGGAGCCCGTGAACGGCAAGCCCGGTAGCGCAATGCTGGTGGATGACTACGGTCACCATCCGACGGAAGTTGACGCGACCATCAAAGCCGCGCGCGCTGGCTGGCCGGATAAGAATCTGGTGATGATATTCCAGCCGCACCGTTACACCCGCACACGCGATCTGTACGATGATTTCGCGAACGTGCTCTCGCAGGTGGATACGCTGCTGATGCTGGACGTTTATTCTGCGGGTGAAAATCCGATTCCGGGCGCTGACAGCCGTTCCCTGTGTCGTACTATTCGTGGACGCGGTAAGATCGACCCTATTTTGGTTCCAGATCCTGCGCAAGTCGCCGACATGCTGGCGCCTGTATTAACCGGTAACGATTTAATCCTGATTCAGGGCGCAGGAAATATCGGCAAAATCGCGCGTAACTTATCTGAAATCAAACTGAAGCCGCAAACTGCTGGGGATGAACGTCATGGCTGATAAAATCGCCGTCCTGTCAGGCGGAACTTCTGCAGAGCGTGACGTTTCACTGAACTCCGGGGCTGCCGTACTGGCAGGCTTGCGCGAAGGTGGCGTGGATGCGCATCTGGTCGATCCGAAAGACGTAGACGTTACGCGCCTGAAAGAGATGGGCTTCGATAAGGTCTTTATTGCGCTTCATGGGCGTGGCGGAGAAGACGGCACGCTTCAGGGATTACTTGAATTGATCGGTATGCCTTACACCGGTAGCGGCGTGATGGCATCAGCTATTTCCATGGATAAACTGCGCAGCAAATTGCTGTGGCAAGGCGCGGGATTGCCCGTCGCCCCCTGGGTTGCATTAACCCGTCGTGAATTCGAAATGGGCCTCAATGACGACGTTAATTCGCGCATTGTCGGGCTGGGTTTACCGGTTATTGTTAAGCCCAGCCGTGAAGGCTCCAGCGTGGGTATGTCTAAAGTGACAGAAGCTGCGGATTTAACGCAGGCGTTAGCATTGGCATTTCAACATGATGAAGAAGTTTTAATAGAAAAATGGCTCAGCGGGCCAGAATTCACCGTGGCGATGCTTGGAGAAGAAATATTACCCTCTATTCGCATCCAACCTGCCGGAACCTTCTATGATTATGAGGCGAAGTATCTCTCTGATGAGACGCAATATTTCTGCCCAAGCGGTCTGGAAGATGACCAGGAAGCCCAATTGCAGTCTTTGGTCTTAAAAGCCTGGGCCGTTTTAGGGTGTCGCGGCTGGGGTCGCATTGACGTTATGCAGGATAGCGATAAGCAATTTTATTTGCTGGAAGCCAATACATCGCCGGGGATGACCAGCCATAGCCTTGTGCCGATGGCGGGGCGTCAGGCCGGCATGAGCTTCTCGCAACTGGTCGTGCGCATTCTGGACCAGGCGGGCTGATATGTCTCAGGCTGCATTGAACACGCGCAACCGCGATGACGAGGAAGAATACCGTTCTTCGGGTCGGAGTAATGGAACGCGTCTTGCAGGGATACTTTTCCTGTTGGGCGTGCTGTGCACCGTGTTTATCAGTGGCTGGATGGTGCTGGGCTGGATGGAAGATGCGCAACGTTTACCCCTGTCTAAGCTGGTGGTAACCGGTGAGCGCCATTTCACCCGTAACGATGATATTCGCCAGTCAATACTCGCTTTAGGGTCGCCAGGCACCTTTATGACCCAGGATGTCAACATCATCCAGAGCCAGATTGAACGCCTGCCCTGGATTAAACAGGCCAGCGTCAGAAAGCAATGGCCTGATGAATTGAAGATTCATCTGGTTGAATATGTGCCCATTGCGCGTTGGAATGATCAGCACATGGTCGATGCTAACGGAAATGCCTTTAGCGTCCCGGCCGATCGTGTCAGCAAGCAGAATTTACCTCTGTTATCCGGTCCGGAAGGCAGTGAAAACGAAGTTCTGCAGGCGTTCCGCGAAATGGGACAGGTGCTGGCGAAAGACAGGTTTACATTAAAAGACGCTGCAATGACGGCTCGCCGTTCATGGCAACTGACGTTAACGAATGGAATTAAGCTGAATCTGGGCCGCGGTGACACGATGAAGCGTCTGGCGCGTTTTGTGGAACTTTACCCTGTTCTACTACAGCAGGCGCAGGCCGAAGGCAAACAGATAAGCTACGTTGATTTGCGCTATGACTCAGGCGCCGCAGTCGGCTGGGTACCGGCTCCGGTTGAGGAACCTAATCAGCAACAGAATCAGGCACAGGTACAGGCAGAATAACAATGATCAAGGCGACGGACAGAAAACTGGTAGTTGGACTGGAGATTGGCACCGCTAAGGTCGCCGCTTTAGTAGGGGAAGTTCTGCCCGACGGTATGGTCAATATCATTGGCGTAGGCAGCTGCCCGTCTCGTGGTATGGATAAAGGTGGGGTGAACGATCTTGAGTCGGTGGTGAAATGCGTACAGCGCGCCATCGATCAGGCTGAATTGATGGCTGATTGCCAGATTTCTTCCGTTTATCTGGCACTCTCTGGCAAGCACATTAGCTGCCAGAACGAAATCGGTATGGTCCCGATTTCTGAAGAGGAAGTGACACAGGAAGATGTGGAAAACGTTGTGCACACGGCGAAATCCGTGCGCGTGCGCGATGAGCATCGTGTTCTGCATGTTATCCCGCAGGAATATGCGATCGACTATCAAGAGGGAATTAAAAACCCGGTCGGTCTTTCTGGCGTGCGAATGCAGGCAAAAGTGCACTTGATCACATGTCACAACGATATGGCGAAGAACATTGTTAAAGCCGTTGAACGTTGTGGGCTGAAAGTTGACCAACTTATTTTTGCGGGACTGGCGGCAAGCTATTCCGTACTGACTGAAGACGAACGTGAACTGGGCGTCTGTGTAGTCGATATCGGCGGTGGTACAATGGATATCGCCGTCTACACTGGCGGGGCCTTGCGCCACACGAAAGTGATCCCGTATGCCGGGAACGTGGTGACCAGCGATATTGCGTACGCCTTTGGTACGCCGCCGAGCGATGCAGAGGCGATAAAAGTTCGCCACGGTTGCGCACTGGGGTCGATTGTCGGTAAAGATGAGAGCGTTGAAGTGCCAAGCGTGGGTGGACGACCGCCGCGCAGCCTGCAGCGCCAGACGCTGGCAGAGGTTATTGAGCCGCGCTACACCGAGCTGCTCAACCTGGTCAACGAAGAGATTTTACAGTTACAGGAACAGCTTCGTCAGCAGGGTGTGAAGCATCATCTTGCGGCGGGGATTGTATTAACCGGCGGCGCGGCGCAAATTGAAGGACTTGCGGCCTGTGCACAGCGCGTGTTCCATACGCAGGTTCGTATTGGTGCGCCGCTGAATATTACCGGTTTAACGGATTACGCTCAGGAGCCGTACTATTCAACGGCTGTGGGCCTGCTTCATTATGGGAAAGAGTCCCACTTAAGTGGTGAAGCAGAAGTGGAAAAACGGGCGTCGGTCGGTTCATGGGTCAAACGACTCAATTCCTGGCTGCGAAAAGAGTTTTAATTTTTAAAGAGACCGGAGAAAATTAGCGGTCTCAGGCGACAGGCACAACGGAGAGAAACTATGTTTGAACCAATGGAATTAACCAACGACGCGGTGATTAAAGTCATCGGCGTCGGTGGCGGCGGCGGTAACGCTGTAGAGCATATGGTGCGTGAACGCATTGAAGGCGTTGAATTCTTTGCCGTCAACACCGATGCTCAGGCACTGCGTAAAACAGCGGTAGGCCAGACCATTCAGATCGGCGGTGGCATCACCAAAGGTCTGGGCGCAGGCGCTAACCCGGAAGTGGGCCGCAATGCCGCTGAAGAAGACCGTGAAGCACTGCGTGCTGCGCTTGATGGTGCAGACATGGTGTTTATCGCCGCAGGTATGGGTGGCGGTACCGGTACCGGTGCTGCGCCTGTTGTAGCGGAAGTCGCAAAAGATTTAGGTATCCTGACCGTTGCTGTCGTGACCAAGCCTTTCAACTTTGAAGGCAAGAAGCGTATGGCGTTTGCGGAGCAGGGTATCACCGAGCTGTCCAAGCATGTGGACTCGCTGATTACCATTCCGAACGACAAGTTGCTGAAAGTGCTGGGTCGCGGTATTTCCCTGCTTGACGCCTTCGGTGCGGCAAATGACGTGCTGAAAGGCGCAGTCCAGGGTATCGCCGAACTGATTACCCGTCCGGGCCTGATGAACGTCGACTTCGCCGACGTGCGCACCGTAATGTCCGAAATGGGCTACGCGATGATGGGGTCTGGTGTGGCGAGCGGTGAAGACCGTGCAGAAGAAGCGGCTGAAATGGCTATCTCTTCTCCTCTGCTGGAAGATATCGACCTGTCTGGCGCTCGTGGCGTGCTGGTTAACATCACGGCGGGCTTCGACCTGCGTCTGGACGAATTTGAAACGGTGGGTAATACCATTCGTGCCTTCGCGTCTGATAACGCCACTGTCGTTATCGGTACGTCGCTCGACCCAGAAATGAACGACGAGCTGCGTGTTACCGTTGTTGCCACCGGTATCGGTATGGACAAGCGTCCAGAGATCACCCTGGTCACCAACAAACAGACTCAGCAACCGGTGATGGATCGTTACCAGCAGCACGGCATGGCTCCGCTGTCTCAGGAGCAAAAACCCGCTGCAAAAGTGGTTAACGACAACACGCCACAAACCGCGAAAGAGCCGGATTATCTGGATATCCCAGCGTTCCTGCGTAAGCAAGCTGATTAAGAATTAGCTGGAATTAGGGGATTTGCGCTCTTTGTGCTAAACTGGCCACCCGTTAGTGATATACACTCTCGGTTGGATAAGTAATTTGGCGAGATTATACGATGATCAAACAAAGGACATTAAAACGTATCGTTCAGGCGACTGGTGTCGGTTTACATACCGGCAAGAAAGTCACACTGACGTTACGCCCTGCGTCGGCCAATACCGGGGTCATCTATCGTCGCACCGACTTGAATCCACCGGTAGATTTTCCGGCTGATGCTAAATCTGTGCGTGATACTATGCTCTGTACTTGCCTGGTCAATGAGCATGACGTGCGGATTTCTACCGTAGAGCACCTTAATGCTGCCCTGGCGGGTCTGGGTATCGACAACATTGTGATTGAAGTCGATGCGCCAGAAATTCCGATTATGGATGGTAGTGCTGCACCGTTCGTTTATCTGTTGCTGGATGCCGGCATCGAAGAACTGAACTGTGCGAAGAAATTTGTTCGCATCAAAGAGACGGTTCGCGTTGAAGATGGCGACAAGTGGGCTGAATTCAGACCGTTTAATGGTTTCTCGTTGGACTTTACCATCGACTTTAACCATCCAGCGATCGATGCCAGCACGCAGCGCTATGCAATGAACTTCTCTGCTGATGCGTTTATGCGTCAGATCAGTCGTGCCCGTACGTTCGGTTTTATGCGTGATATCGAATATCTGCAGTCCCGCGGCCTGTGCCTGGGCGGCAGCTTCGATTGTGCCATCGTTGTTGACGATTATCGCGTTCTGAACGAAGACGGCCTGCGTTTTGAAGATGAATTCGTTCGTCACAAAATGCTGGATGCGATTGGCGACCTGTTCATGTGTGGTCACAATATCATTGGTGCATTTACCGCGTTTAAATCCGGTCATGCACTGAACAACAAATTGTTGCAGGCCGTCCTGGCGAAACAGGAAGCCTGGGAATATGTGACCTTCGAAGACGAGGCAGAACTGCCATTGGCTTTCAAAGCACCGAGCACGGTCCTGGCGTAACGGTTAGATCCGTTCTGTAAATTCGACTGGTTTACCTGGTACTCTCTCCGGCCAGGGAGACCAGTCGTTTTTGTTTCTGCATTTCAGCCTGTTATTTCATTCTGACGTTTCCTGCCCTGATGGAGCCCGCTTGCGCGTTCGCTGCATTCTTGACCGTTTTTACCTTTCGCATAACGTCATTCCTGCTGCTGTGCTTTAGCTTTAGTGGTAATATCTCAACGCTAAAAAGAATATTTTGATGTAAGCCACTTCAGGCTTACCTTGTGATGGTGGATTAAGTGAGCGGAATTTTAACGCGCTGGCGACAACTTGGCAGACGTTACCTCTGGCCGCATCTCTTATTAGGGATGGTTGCGGCGAGCTTCGGCTTGCCTGCGCTCAGCAATACCGCCGAAGCGGCTGCCCCTGCTAAAACCGCTACCACCAAACACGATCTCTCAACGCGGGTTAACTTCTCTAATCTCGCGCTGCTTGACGCCAATCGCCGTCCAAACTTTACCGTCGATTACTGGCATCAGCATGCTATCCGTACCGTTATTCGTCATCTTTCCTTTGCCATGGCACCTCAGGCGCTGCCTGCCGTGGAAGAGTCTTTACCGGTTCAGGCTCATCATCTGGCGCTGCTGGATACCTTAACCGGACTGCTGACCCAGGAAAGTAAGCCGCCAGTCATCGTTCGTCAGATGGCGAAAACGCCTTTCGTTCACCCTGAGAGCTTCTCCGTGCTGGCCTGGGTCAGCCAGGTGCAGGGTATCCGCGCCGGACCTCAACGCCTTAGCTAAATTAATTGTTTTTCAATACCTTAATTTATGAAACCCAGACTGGGGCGCTTGAGAATTTACTATGCTAATCAAATTATTAACCAAAGTTTTCGGTAGTCGTAACGATCGTACCCTGCGCCGCATGCGCAAAGCCGTTTCCGTGATCAACGCCATGGAACCGGAGATGGAAAAACTCTCCGATGATGAACTGAAAGCCAAAACCGGCGAGTTCCGTGAACGTCTGGCGAAAGGGGCAACGGTAGAGAGCCTGATCCCTGAAGCCTTTGCTGTCGTGCGCGAAGCCAGTAAGCGTGTTTTTGGTATGCGTCACTTCGACGTTCAGCTGCTCGGCGGGATGGTGCTGAATGAACGCTGCATCGCGGAAATGCGTACAGGTGAAGGTAAAACGCTGACCGCAACGCTGCCTGCTTACCTTAATGCTCTGTCGGGTAAAGGCGTTCACGTGGTCACCGTCAACGACTATCTGGCGCAGCGTGATGCTGAAAACAACCGCCCTCTGTTCGAATTCCTCGGTATGAGCGTGGGCATCAACATGTCCGGCCTGCCTGCTCCCGCAAAACGCGAAGCGTACGCTGCCGACATCACCTACGGTACCAACAACGAATACGGTTTTGACTACCTGCGCGATAACATGGCTTTCAGCCCGGAAGAGCGCGTACAGCGCAAACTGCACTATGCGCTGGTGGATGAAGTTGACTCAATCTTAATCGATGAAGCACGTACCCCGCTGATCATCTCCGGTCCGGCTGAAGACAGCTCCGAGATGTATCGTAAAGTCGATAAAATCATTCCTCACCTGCTGCGTCAGGAAAAAGAAGACTCCGACACCTTCCAGGGCGAAGGCCACTTCTCCGTTGACGAAAAAGCGCGTCAGGTTAACCTGACCGAACGCGGCCTGATCCAAATCGAAGAGCTGCTGGTTCAGGAAGGCATTATGGAAGAGGGTGAGTCGCTGTACTCGCCAACGAACATCATGCTGATGCACCACGTCACCGCTGCATTGCGTGCTCACGCCCTGTTTACCCGCGACGTTGATTACATTGTGAAAGACGGCGAAGTCATCATCGTTGATGAACACACCGGTCGTACCATGCAGGGTCGCCGCTGGTCTGACGGTCTGCACCAGGCTGTCGAAGCCAAAGAAGGTGTGGATATTCAGAATGAGAACCAGACCCTGGCTTCCATTACCTTCCAGAACTATTTCCGTCTCTACGAAAAACTCGCGGGGATGACCGGTACTGCCGATACGGAAGCCTTTGAATTCAGCTCAATTTACAAGCTGGATACCGTTGTTGTGCCGACGAACCGCCCAATGATTCGTAAAGACATGCCGGATCTGGTCTATATGACCGAAGCGGAAAAAATTCAGGCGATCATTGAAGATATTCGCGAGCGCAGCGCGGCTGGGCAGCCGATTCTGGTGGGGACCATCTCCATCGAGAAATCCGAAGTGGTTTCTCACGAGCTGACCAAAGCGGGCATTGAACACAACGTTCTGAACGCCAAATTCCACGCTAAAGAAGCTGATATTGTTGCCCAGGCGGGTTATCCGTCCGCGGTAACAATTGCGACCAACATGGCGGGTCGTGGTACCGATATCGTGCTGGGTGGTAGCTGGCAGGCTGAAGTGGCCGAGCTTGAAGACCCAACGCCTGAGCAGATTGCCCAGATCAAAGCTGACTGGCAGGTGCGTCATGATGCCGTACTGGCGTCAGGCGGTCTGCATATCATCGGCACCGAGCGTCACGAATCTCGCCGTATTGATAACCAGCTGCGTGGCCGTGCGGGTCGTCAGGGTGATGCAGGCTCCTCGCGCTTCTATCTCTCTATGGAAGATGCGCTGATGCGTATCTTCGCCTCGGATCGTGTCTCTGGCATGATGCGTAAACTGGGTATGAAACCAGGCGAAGCGATTGAACACCCATGGGTGACAAAAGCCATCGCCAATGCGCAGCGTAAAGTGGAAAGCCGCAACTTTGATATCCGTAAGCAGCTGCTGGAATACGATGACGTGGCAAACGACCAGCGTCGTGCAATCTACACCCAGCGTAATGAACTGCTGGATGTGTCCGACGTCAGTGAAACCATCAACAGCATCCGTGAAGATGTCTTTAAAGTCACCATTGATGCCCATATTCCACCGCAGTCTCTGGAAGAGATGTGGGATATTGAAGGTCTTCAGGAGCGCCTGAAAAATGACTTCGATCTGGAGTTGCCAATTAAAGAGTGGCTGGATAAAGAACCAGAGCTGCATGAAGAGACGCTGCGTGAGCGTATCCTCGAAAATGCTGTCGAAGTCTATCAGCGTAAAGAAGAAGTGGTTGGCACCGAAATGATGCGCCACTTCGAAAAAGGCGTGATGTTGCAAACGCTCGACTCCCTGTGGAAAGAGCACCTGGCGGCTATGGACTATCTGCGTCAGGGTATCCACCTGCGTGGCTATGCGCAGAAGGATCCTAAGCAGGAATACAAGCGTGAGTCCTTCGCCATGTTTGCATCGATGCTGGAATCACTGAAATATGAAGTGATCAGCACGCTGAGCAAAGTTCAGGTCCGTATGCCGGAAGAAGTTGAAGCAATGGAGCAGCAGCGTCGTGAAGAAGCGGAGCGTCTGGCACAGATGCAGCAGCTGAGCCATCAGACCGATGAGAGTGAAGCGGCTGCCGCTATTGCTGCACAAACGGGCGAACGCAAAGTCGGACGTAACGATCCGTGCCCTTGCGGTTCCGGTAAAAAATATAAGTCATGCCATGGCCGCCTGAGCTAACAGCATCTTATTAATCGAAAAGGCGCAGATATCTGCGCCTTTTTTATGGAAGTGATCGCTATGAAAACGCTGCAAATCGCCGTCGGGATTATTCGTAATGCCGAAAACCACATCTTTATTACGCAACGCGATGCCGACGCCCACATGGCCAACAAGTGGGAGTTTCCGGGCGGGAAAATTGAGTCGGGCGAAACGCCTGAACAGGCGCTGATCCGGGAGTTGCAGGAGGAAGTCGGGATTACGCCGCAGGGCGCAACGCTATTTGATAAGCTCGAATATCAGTTCCCGGATCGACACATCACGCTCTGGTTCTGGCTGGTGGAGAACTGGGACGGTGAGCCCTGGGGCAAGGAAGGACAGCCGGGGAATTGGGTTGCGCTGGATACGCTGGAGGCTGATAAGTTTCCCCCTGCCAACGAACCTGTGATTACGCGTTTAAAAGCAGCCTGCCGATAACAACGTCAGCAGGCTTAAGGGCGGCAGCTACTTTTGTTCTTCACTCCAGTCATCGCTGTCGGATAAATCATTCGCGCTCGGAATACGTTTCTCCTCCGCTGCCCACTCGCCTAAATCAATGAGCTGGCAGCGCTTACAGCAAAACGGGCGAAACGGGCTTATTTCCCCCCACACAACGGATTTACCGCAGGTGGGACAATTCACAGTGATGATATCAGTCATCAGAACTCCTTAGCAGCACGCCAGATCGAAATCGAGACGTTCTGGCACCGTCCCGTTTTCACTATCCAGCGGCATAAAACGAATGGCAAAACGGCTCTTATGTCCGGAAATTTGTGGATACAGCTGGTCAGCAAGCGCCAGATTGAGCCGCAGCAGGTCGGCATCGTCGCCGTTATCCTGGTAAAAACCGTTGAGGCTGGTTTGCTTGCGGAAAGGTGCAGACTGACGGACCAGGTCGAGAATCAGGGAAAGAGCCTGATTAACCGGTTCCAGACTGTCCATCCAGCTTTTTACCTGTGCATCACGCTGTTCTTGCGGCATGTGTAGCCAGATGTGCAGGGTCGGCAGATCGAAGCCGCAACACCCGCCGGGTATACTCAAACGCTGGCGGACCAGGGCAATGAGCCTGTCTTCACGCAAGAACTGCCCGACGCGTGGGGCGCTCAATAAAATCGCGCTGCTCTGCTTTAACTGCTGTCCCAGCGAGTCAATGCGGCTGCGATCAACACCCGGCACTTCTGCCCATCCCTGCAATTTACGCTGCTGTCGCTCAAGCTCTTTCAGCAGCTCGGTGCGGACATCCCCACGCTCAACCACGTCCAGCAGGTCGCCAATGTTGCGAAAAAAATGCAGGGCGGTGGCGTAAGAATTAACAGGGAGGTGACAGGAAAGCTGTTGGTTAAGAAATTCAATGCGCAACCAGGTGCGCATTTTTTCATTGAGCGGATGCTCAAAGAGGACATGTGTGTTCATTACGGTTTTTCCTGTGCAACGGCCTGCGCGGCGTACTTCAGATACTGCGCATGCAGGCGGGCAACATCCGATGCAATGGCATCGGGAGCGCCGTCATTATCAATAACATCATCCGCTACGGCGAGGCGCGCTTCGCGCGTGGCCTGAGCGGCAAGAATGTGTTCAGCGTGTTGGCGTGAGACATTATCGCGCGCCATGGTGCGCTGAATTTGCGTTTCAGGCGAAACGTCCACCACCAGCACCCGATTCGCCTTTTTGTGTAGTTGATTCTCAACGAGCAGCGGCACAACCCAAAGAATATAGGCAGAGGTCGCTGAACGGATCTGGCGCTGGGTTTCCTGATGGATAATGGGGTGGAGCAGGGCGTTAAGCCACACTTTTTCTGAAGAATCAGAAAATATGCACTCCCGCAGACGGCGACGGTTAAGCGTCCCGTCTGGGTTCATCACCTCTTCACCGAAATGGGCGCGTATGGCATTTAACGCAGGCATGCCAGGTTCAACCACCTGGCGCGCAATGACATCGGCGTCAATTACCGCGATGCCCAGACGTAAAAAAGCGTCAGCAACGGTACTTTTTCCACTGCCGATGCCGCCTGTTAACGCAACGATGTACCCCATTAAACAAAATCCTGGGAAATATTCATTATTGAAATCAATTGCTTGAAATTTAAACTTGTTTCAGTGAATGTTTAACGCTGATTACCGGCTTTTTACCAGGTAAATTTATAGGATTGTAGCGTAAAAAAAGAGAAATTCGCAGTCTTGCGGAGCAGGTATTAGTGCGTATGATAGCGTCACTGGAGTTGTGCTTTTAACAAATTTGCCTCTAACCCCAGGAATCCGCACATGCGTATCGAAGAAGATCTGAAGTTAGGTTTCAAAGACGTTCTTATCCGCCCTAAACGCTCTACACTGAAAAGTCGCTCAGACGTTGAACTCGAACGTCAATTCACCTTCAAACATTCCGGTCAGACCTGGTCTGGTGTGCCTGTTATCGCCGCGAATATGGATACCGTGGGTACCTTTACCATGGCGACCGCGCTGGCAGGGTTTGATATTCTCACCGCCGTGCATAAGCACTACAGCGTTGAAGAGTGGAATGCGTTTGTGGCCTCCTCTTCTGAAAATGTGCTCAAGCATGTGGTGGTGTCTACCGGGACCTCCGACGCAGATTTCGAGAAAACCAAACAAATTCTTAATGCAAATCCAATGCTCAATTTCGTGTGCATTGACGTCGCTAATGGTTATTCCGAACACTTCGTCCAGTTCGTAAGCAAGGCGCGTCAGGCCTGGCCGACAAAAACCATTATCGCGGGCAACGTGGTCACCGGCGAAATGTGTGAAGAACTGATTCTCTCTGGCGCCGATATCGTGAAGGTGGGCATTGGCCCGGGTTCCGTGTGCACCACTCGCGTGAAAACCGGTGTGGGTTATCCGCAGCTTTCTGCGGTCATCGAATGTGCGGATGCTGCGCACGGCCTGGGCGGTCAGATTATCAGTGATGGCGGTTGCACGACCCCAGGCGATGTCGCGAAAGCCTTCGGTGGCGGCGCAGACTTCGTGATGCTCGGCGGTATGCTGGCAGGTCACGAAGAGAGTGGCGGAACCGTCGTAGAAGAAAATGGCGAGAAATTCATGCTGTTCTACGGCATGAGCTCTGAATCAGCCATGAACCGTCACGTCGGTGGCGTAGCGCAGTATCGTGCCGCAGAGGGCAAAACGGTTAAATTGCCGCTGCGTGGTCCTGTTGAGAACACGGCGCGCGATATTCTGGGCGGCCTGCGTTCAGCCTGTACCTACGTGGGTGCATCCCGTCTAAAAGAGCTGACTAAGCGCACCACCTTTATTCGTGTGCAGGAACAAGAAAACCGCGTCTTCAATAGCCTGTAATCGAATCATGCTGGCGCCGTTCCGCGCGCCAGCCCTATCCTGCACTCATCGCATCGCCTAAATGAAAAATAGGCAGGTACATGGCAACAACCAGCGTACCGATAATGACGCCCGTCACAATGAGCAGCAAGGGTTCCAGCAGCGACGCCAGATTATCCGCGTGCTGAAAGGTTTGTTCGTTATGGTGCTGCGCCAGATTAGCCAGCATCGTATCCAGCGCCCCCGACGCTTCTCCCGTCTTCACCAGTTGTATACAGAGTGACGTAAACACCCCGGACGCTTTAAGCGATAACCAGATGGGCGTTCCCTGAGCAACCCGGTCGTGTATCGCTTGCAGATGTTCTTGCCAGAGCAGACTGTCCACGGTCTCTTGCGCGCTTTCCAGACCCTGGAGAAACGCAATACCGGCCTGTTGAGTGAGCGACAGCACGGTGAAGATATGCCCGAGTTTTTGCCCACGCAGCAGAGGCCCTGCTACCGGCAGATGTAGCAGCGTGCTCTGATAAATACGCTGCCAGCCTGGGCGTTGTTGCACGCGAGACAGGATGAAAACCGTCAGCAATATCGTGACAAGCAGCGCGATAATGTGAGCCTGTACCTCAGCCGCAAAACGCATGACCTGTTGCGTCAGCCAGGGAAGCGGGGTGTGAAAGGTGTTATAAATTGCGGCGAATTCCGGCAAGACTAAAAACACCATTGCCAGCACGACCACGGCTGCCAGCGTCAGGATTATGACGGGATAGCGCAGCGCTTTTTTCACTTTTGCGCTGAGCACCTGCTGATTTTTTTGCTGCTCTGCCAGCTTACGGCAGCATTCGTCCAGCTTACCGGTCAGTTCGCCGGTCTTCATCATCGACACATAAAGCGGGGTAAAGACCTCCGGCCATTTGGCTAATGCTTCAGAGAAGGCGATACCTTCGCTCAGATCGTCTGCCACACTTCTGAGCAAGGCCTGCCACTGCCTGGAAGGGTGCTGCTCTGCCAGCATCTGCAAAGCGTGTGCCAGGGTCAGCCCGGCCTGAAGCAATGTGGCAAGCTGCCGGAAAATTTCATAGCACTGCTCGCGCTGCCAGGAGGGGGTCAACAGGCTTCGCGACAGCGCGAGAGGATAAATCTCTTTATCCATCAGACGCGTCATCGCCGTCGCCCGATCGGGAGCCCAGAGGGTGCCTTCCTCACGCTCCCCCTGCACCGTTACCGCCCGCCAGCGCCAGAGGTGATTATTCGCCATTGGGCACTCCGAGCACGCGCACAACCTCTTCGAGCGTCGTCAGCCCCTCTTCTACAGCCTGACAACCCTGCTCAAAGAGCGTGCCCATGCCCGCTTGTTTTGCTTTTGTCTCGATCTCGTCGATGCCAGCGCCCAGGGCGATGGCCTGCCTGATAGCGTGATTGACGGTGAGCACTTCAAAGAGCGCGATACGGCCATAAAATCCGCGATAGCAGCGCTCGCAACCTTGCGGCTGCCAGTGGGGTAAAGGATGTGGCCAAAGGGTGAGTGGAAGCACGGATTTTTCAGGCGTCTCTTTGCGGCAATGGGGGCATAACCGGCGCACCAGACGCTGTGCGATGACCAGAGAGAGCGCGGATGAGAGCATCCATCGCGCCACCCCCATCTGCTGAAGACGAATTAACGTTTCAGACGTGGAGTTGGTGTGTAGCGTTGAGAGCACCAGATGCCCGGTCTGCGCGGCATTAATGGCTATTTCAGCCGTCTCGCCATCACGGATCTCGCCAACCATAATAATATCGGGATCCTGGCGGAGTAAGGCTCGCAGGATGCTTTGAAATGTCAGCCCTGCACGCGGATTTATTTGCGTTTGATTCAGGCCGTTGAGGGGAATCTCCACCGGATCTTCCACGCTACAGATATTGACCTCTTTCGCATTCCGGGCCTGTAGCGCACTGTAAAGCGTGACGGTCTTCCCGCTTCCGGTGGGGCCCGTGACCAGGATCAGGCCTTGTGGCTGCCGAAGGGCATCCTCAAAATGCGCGAGCTGGACGGCATTCATCCCTAACGCATTCAACGCCAGCGGCTGCTGAACCTGATGCAGGAGTCGTAGAACGATTTTTTCGCCTCCGCGGCAGGGCAGCGTTGCTATCCGAAACGAGACCGTAGTGTCTGCAAGCGTGACGCTGAACTGCCCGTCCTGGGGGAGGCGGCGTTCTGCAATATCCAGATGACCCAATACCTTAAGCCGGGCAGTGAGCGCCGTGGCAACCGCCGTTGGGATCGGGGGTTGCGGATAAAGCACACCGTCAATACGCAGACGAATCTGCCAGTCGGTTTCTGCCGGTTCGATGTGAATATCCGACGCGCGCTGGCTCATGGCCTGCAGAAGCGTCTGATTAAGAAGATCGCCCGCAGACGTGGCGGCAGGGGCCAGAGCAGGCAGGTGAGATTGCGTTACTGTTTGCTGAAACTTTTCCATTCGCTCGGGCGTCCAGCACTCAATATCGATACGTTTTTGCGTTGAAAAGCGTAACGCTTCCATTAATTCTGCTGGCGGCGATTCCACCACGGCGACACAGACCCGGACGTCGTCGCTACTCAGGAGTAATGCGCCATGTCGCTGGCACAGCGTGATAAGTTGTCCTGCGTTCATTGTGGACTCCGTGAGCCGCCGTCAAACCGGAAGACCTCTTCGCAGGCCTGTTTCAGGGCACTGTCACTCTCTGTCGTGCACTCTCGCGTCCAGCCGGTAATACCGGTGCCGTCCAGCCATTGCGGAGTCATTGCCACACTGAGCCCGTTCAGGCTTTCCTGGCCGGTAAGGGCGACGCTGCCTTTCGCCACGCTCATGGCTGAGACGTAGCGTGTGGTCGTGGGGGAGGGGATGCCGTTAGTTCCCCCGTCGCAGCTGGCGAGCCCGCCATGATCCAGCGCGCACAGTTCGATCGCGGTGCGGTAAGGCATAAATGTTTGCAGCATGTCGGTTAACGCGGCTTTTTGTAGATAGCTCTGGTAAGCGGGCACGCCGATGGCGCTCAGTATGGCAATGATGCCAATCACGACCATCAGCTCAATCAGGGTAAATCCTTTTTGTCTGTTCATGTCTGCTCCTTTGAATAAGTGGCGCCACTGTGGCAGCCAACAAAAGGAGAAACGAGTGACAAAAAAAAGAGTGTGAAGCGGGGTTCAGAGGTTTTAAACGCAGTTTCAGAAATGCGCAGGGGATTTGCGAGTGCGGCTGCAAATCCCCTTTATCAGGCAGCGTTACCTGAAACGCATAGAGAGGTCGAGTGCGCGGATATGCTTGGTCAACGCCCCGACCGAAATATAATCCACGCCCGTTTCGGCAAATTCGCGCAGGGTATCGAAGGTGACGTTGCCAGAGACTTCAAGCTGAGCCTGTCCGCGGGTCCGCTTCACTGCTTCACGCATCTGGTCAGTTTCGAAGTTATCGAGCATGATAATGTCGGCACCGGCTTTGAGCGCATCGTCCAGCTCTTCCAGGCTTTCCACTTCGACTTCTACCGGCACGTCCGGATGCAGCCAGAACGCTTTCTCAACCGCCTGACGGACAGAGCCTGAGGCGATAATATGGTTCTCTTTGATCAGGAACGCGTCTGACAGGCCGAGACGATGGTTTGTACCGCCACCGCACAGCACCGCGTATTTCAACGCGGTACGCAGCCCCGGTACCGTTTTACGCGTATCGAGTAGCTGAGTCTGGGTCCCCTCGAGCAGGGTGACGTAGCGGCGCACTTCACTGGCCACGCCGGAAAGCGTTTGCACAAAGTTCAGTGCCGTGCGTTCTCCCGTCAGCAGAACGCGGGCCGGGCCGTCCAGTTCAAACAGCGGCTGATCGGCTTTGATGGTATCACCGTCATCAATATGCCAAACAATTTGCACGTCATCGCCTGCGAGCTGGGTAAAGACCTCCTCGACCCACCGCTTACCACAAAATACACCGTCTTCACGAGTGATGATCACCGCGTGGGAACGGGTCTCGTGGGGCAACAGCTGGGCAGTGATATCATTATCGGCATTCACGTCTCCACCCAGATCTTCGCGAAGGGCGTGGGCAACGCTTGCCGGGATATCCAGGTTAATACGTTCCAGAAGCGCGTCACGTCGATGGTCGGGGTTAAAGCGGCGAGGCGGCATGATAAAACTCCAAATTGGTAACGAATCATAAGATTGAAACATGCTACTCTGAACCGAGAATCTGCACCATAGATAAGGAGAACCGGCATGCAGTTACACGACGGATGGCTGGTGGATGCGCGGCATGTGCCTTCGCCGCACCATGATAGCCGCCCGGAAGATGAAACTCCTTCACTGCTTGTGGTACACAATATTAGCCTGCCGCCCGGTGAATTTGGCGGTCCGTGGATTGATGCCTTATTCACGGGGACGATTGATCCTGACGCCCATCCTTTCTTCAAAGAGATCGCGCATCTGCGCGTATCCGCCCATTGTCTTATTCGCCGCGACGGCGAAATCGTTCAGTATGTGCCTTTTGATAAGCGAGCCTGGCATGCGGGCGTTTCTTCTTATCGTGGACGTGAACGCTGCAATGATTTCTCGATTGGCATTGAGCTTGAAGGTACGGACACCACGCCCTATACCGATGCGCAATATCAGGCCCTGGTGACCGTGACGCAGGTTTTAATTGCGCTTTATCCTGCACTCGCTGACAACATTACCGGCCACTGCGATATTGCGCCGGTTCGTAAAACCGACCCGGGCCCTGCTTTTGACTGGTCCCGGTTTCGCGCCATGCTTACCGCTTCGTCAGATAAGGAGATAACATGACGTTGTTTACCATCCTGCTGGTTATGATCGCTGAACGCTTGTTTAAGTTAGGCGAACACTGGCAACTGGATCACCGTGCGGAACTCTTCTTCCGTCGCATAAAACATTTTTCGATGTGGCGGACGTTACTGATGACGGCGGGTGTGATGGTCGTGGTCTTCCTGCTTCTGCGTGCGCTTTACGGACTTTTTTTCAACGTACCGCTGCTGGTGGTGTGGATCCTGCTGGGGGTGCTGTGTATTGGCGCAGGAAAAGTGCGATTACACTATCACGCCTATCTGAAGGCGGCGGCCCGGGATGACAGCCATGCCCGTGGCGCGATGGCCAGCGAGCTGACCCTGATTCATGGCGTACCGCCGGATTGCAACGAGCGTGAATTTTTACGCGAGCTGCAAAATGGCCTGCTGTGGATTAACTTCCGTTACTACCTGGCGCCGCTGTTCTGGTTTGTCGTCGGTGGGCCATGGGGACCGGTATTGCTGATGGGGTATGCGTTTCTGCGCGCCTGGCAGACCTGGCTTGCGCGCTACCTGACCCCGCATGAGCGCTTGCTGTCGGGAATAGATGCCATTCTGCATGTTCTGGACTGGCTGCCCGTGCGTCTGGTGGGGGTGGTTTATGCCCTGATCGGACACGGAGAAAAAGCGCTTCCTGCATGGTTTGCCTCACTGGCCGACCGCCATACTTCGCAGTATCAGGTACTGACCCGTCTGGCGCAGTTCTCACTGGCACGCGAGCCGCATACGGACAAAGTTGAAACCCCTAAAGCCGCCGTGTCGATGGCGAAGAAAACGTCGTTTGTCGTGGTGGTGATTGTGGCGATTCTGACAATTTACGGCACGCTGGTGTAAGCCAGCGCACCATATCCCTTAAAGCGTATCGGCGGGCGGGATGCCAAAATCAGGCATCCCGTTAGCGTCCCAGCGCACGGTTTTCAGGCGCGTATGGCGGTTTGGGTCATACAGCGGATCGCCTTCTATTTCGGTATAATTCCGCGCGTGATAAACCAGCACATCCTCTCCGTTCGGCGTTTGCGTGAAACTGTTATGTCCGGGACCATACTGGCGGTTTTCATAGCTGGTGGTAAAGACCGGGCGCGGTGATTTATGCCAGTTGTCCGGGTTGCGCAGGTCGGCGTTTTTATCTATCCACAGCAGCCCCATGCAGTAATTTTCATCCGTGGCGCTGGCGGAATAGCTGATAAAGAGTTTATCTTCATGCATTAACACCGCCGGGCCTTCGTTCACCCAAAATCCCCGACATTCCCAGTCATACTCCGGTTTGCTGAGCATCACCGGATCGCCTTTGAGCGTCCACGGGTTTTCCATTTCACAGAGATAGAGATTCGAGTTTCCTGAAATATCCGGCGCTTTTTGCGCCCACAGATACCAGCGTTTTCCCTGATGAACGAACGTGGTCGCGTCCAGGGCAAAGGTATCGTAAGGCGTTTTAATTTGTCCTTTTTCTACCCACTGACCGCTAAGCGGATCGCTGTCTGCACATTCAATCGCAAACATACGGTGCTGGAACATACCGAGCGCATCCAGCGCCTGCGTGTGCGTGGCAGCGAAATAGATATACCAGCGACCCTCAATGTGATGCAGTTCCGGCGCCCAGATGAGCTGGCTCATCGGGCCGCTTTCAGGTTTGCGCCAGACAACGGTCTCTTCGGCGTGACGTAAACCCTCAAGAGAATCTGCGCGGCGAAGCGCCAGCCTGTCGTACTCCGGCACAGAGGCAATAAAATAGTATTGCCCTTCGTGGTGCAGGATATACGGATCGGCACGTTGTTCGATAAACGGGTTAGGCCAGTGACACATTCGGATCTCCTTATTTTGTCTCTGCTGCTTTGAGTTCCTGATAGTCACTCAGTTCGCGGTAATTGGTGCGACGTTTTTCCAGATCTTCCTGAATCTGTTTCATCGTCTCACGATCTACTTTCAGTAAACGGACCACGCCGGCGGTAATCAAATAGCCCACGCCAGGAATGACGGTGAAGAGCAACACAATACCGTTTATGGCATCCGCGCTTTGCGCTTTTGCGCTGGCATCGTAGCCATACCAGGAGAGCAGGAAACCCACCATCGCGCCCGCAATCGCCAGCCCCAGCTTCAGGAAGAAGATATTGCCTGAGAAGCTGATCCCGGTAATGCGTTTGCCCGTTTTCCATTCGCCATAGTCATCCACATCCGCCATCAGGGACCAGTGCAGCGGGGAAGGGATTTGATGCAGGATGTTAAGCAGGAAATAGAGCACCACGATGGTTAGGGTGGCTGACGGATCGAAGAAGTAGAACGCACAGGAGAAAATGGCCAGTGCGATGTTGGTCCAGAAGAACACTTTCAGCTTACACCAGCGATCGGTGAGAACCTTCGCCAGCATACTGCCGAGCATCATGCCGACCACGCCCAGGCTGATAAACAGTGTCGCGAAGTGGGTACTCTGGCCCATAACCCAGGTCACGTAGTACATCGTGGCCGCCATACGGATAAAGCCGGGGCAAACATTGCATAGCGTCAGGAGCAGGATCCGCACCCACTGGTCGTTCTTCCAGGCATCCTTGAGATCGTTTTTGAGTTCGTCATTGGTTTGAACCGCAGGGCGAATACGTTCCCGCACCGTGGCAAAGCTGAACAGGAACATACAGGTCCCGATCAGCGCCAGCACGGTCATGGCTAACTGATAACCTTTGGCTTTGTTATCCCCACCGAACCACTCGACCATCGGCAGCAAGGTTAAGGAGAGCAGCAGCGTCGCAATGCCGACCATCACGAAGCGGTAGGACTGACACGCAACACGCTCTTTGGGATCGTTGGTGATGACACTGCCTAAAGAACAATAGGGAATGTTGATCGCGGTGTAGGTCAGTGAAAGCAGGAAGTAGGTCACAAACGCATAGATAACTTTGCTGTTGTAAGTCCACTCCGGCGTGGTAAACATCAGAATACTGAACAGGGCGTAGGGGAAAGCAATCCACAATAGCCATGGACGAAAACGACCATACTTGCTGCGCGTGCGGTCAGCGATCGCGCCCATGATTGGGTCAGTAACGGCATCAATAACGCGAACAGATAACAGCAGTACCCCCACCAGCGCAGGTGCAAGACCAAAAATATCCGTATAGAAATAGTTAACAAACAACATGATAGCGCCGAAGATGATATTGCATCCTGCGTCGCCCATGCCATAGCCGATCTTTTCTTTCACTGAAAGTTTATTGTTATCCATCGACAAATCTCCGGGTTGCGGTATGGAGAGAATTATTTGTTAGCAAAGCAATATATGCGTTGCAGGATAAAGGCGGTGATATGGATGAAATGGCTATTGGTGAGAATTTGTGAGGCAGGTAACACGCTCTGTGCCCGTGGCCGGGCACAGAGAGGAGAGGTTTAGTGCGCTTTACGCGTTTTTGCGTTCTTCTGCTTAACCAGATAGCCCACACCGAGTATGACAATCCACACCGGGATAAGGTACACGGAAATCGCCATGCCCGGTGTCATCAGCATGATGACCAGAACTGCGACCATAAACGCCAGGCAAATCCAGTTACCGACAGGATAGAACAGGGCAGGGAAGCGAGTGGACACGCCCTGTTTCTGTTTTGCACGACGGAATTTGATGTGTGCGAGGCTGATCATCGCCCAGTTGATGACCAGAGCGGAGACTACCAGCGCCATCAGCAGACCAAAGGCGGATTCCGGTGCCAGGTAGTTAATCAGGACGCACAGCGCCGTCACAACGGCTGAGACGATAATGGTATTGACCGGCACGCCACGTTTATCCACGTTAAGCAGAACCTTCGGGGCGTTACCCTGCTGCGCCAGGCCGAAGAGCATGCGGCTGTTGCAATAGACGCAGCTGTTATAGACCGACAGCGCGGCGGTCAACACGACGATATTCAGCGCGTTCGCCACGAACGTGTCGCCCAGCTCATGGAAGATCAGCACAAACGGGCTGGTGTCTGCGGTCACGCGCGTCCACGGTAGCAGAGAAAGCAGCACGGCCAGCGAGCCCACATAGAAGATGAGAATGCGGTAGATAACCTGATTGGTCGCCTTCGGGATACTTTCCTGTGGATTGTCCGCTTCTGCCGCGGTAATCCCCACCAGCTCCAGGCCGCCAAACGAGAACATAATGATGGCCATCATCATGACCAGCCCGGTCATGCCATGCGGCAGGAATCCACCTTGCTCCCAGAGATTGCGTACGGTGGCCTGTGGACCGCCGTTGCCGCTGAACAGCAGCCAGCCGCCAAAAATAATCATGGCGACAACCGCAACCACTTTGATAATGGCAAACCAAAACTCCATCTCCCCGAACACTTTTACGTTTGTCAGGTTAATGGCGTTAATCAGAACGAAGAAGACCGCCGCGGAAGCCCATGTCGGCACCTCGGGATACCAGAACTGAATATACTTGCCGACGGCCGTTAGCTCAGCCATGGCAACCAGAACGTACAGCACCCAGTAGTTCCAGCCGGAAGCGAAACCCGCGAAACTTCCCCAGTATTTATAAGCAAAATGGCTGAACGAGCCGGCGACGGGCTCTTCCACAACCATTTCGCCCAGCTGACGCATGATCAGGAAGGCAATGAACCCTGCAATGGCATAACCCAGAATAATACCAGGACCTGCAGACTGTATAACCGATGCGCTGCCTAAAAACAGGCCGGTGCCGATAGCGCCACCCAGAGCGATAAGCTGAATATGGCGATTCTTAAGGCCGCGCTTTAGCTGATCGCCGTGCTGTTGACCTTCCATTATGAAACCTCGTGTGTGGTTGTTATGTTCACGCTCGGGCGTGTGTAATTATCAAAGTCCATTTCTGTATTGATTTCTTTACGGTTAAGTTAACCGAAAAAAAACGGAGATGACTTCCGTTGACGTCAGAATAGTGATAAGTGCCTGTGAATGCACCTGCTTTATGAAGGGGTGATGACGAGTTGAATAAAAAGAAAGCATTTGTAAATTCCAGCGCGGCCCCCCTCTCCCCCAACCTATAGAATAGAAATGCCCCTTAAGTGGGCGAATTTTCACTATTTGCCTTGTTGAATCGCTTCAGATTGCAAAAACCTTCGTTTCATTAAGGTTAAATCCACCTCTTTAGGAGTAATCAGTTCATTTGTGCAAAGTTACATTTCTGAAACGTTATTTCTGTAAGGTTGTTAAAATGTGCAGCGTTTACTGATTTCAATCAAAACCAATATGGACAGAAGGTGAATACTTTGTTACTTTAGCGATACGAACATGAAATTGGTAAGACCAATTGACTCCGGGCAAAAAGGCGTAAGACAGGGAATATGGCCTACAGCAAAATTCGCCAACCAAAACTTTCCGATGTGATTGAACAGCAGCTGGAGTTTTTGATTCTCGAGGGGACACTGCGCCCCGGTGAAAAACTCCCGCCTGAACGCGAACTGGCGAAACAGTTCGACGTTTCCCGTCCCTCTCTGCGTGAGGCGATTCAACGTCTCGAAGCGAAGGGCTTGCTGCTTCGTCGTCAGGGGGGCGGAACCTTTGTACAAAACAGCCTGTGGCAGAGCTTCAGCGATCCGCTGGTAGAGCTTCTTTCTGACCACCCAGAATCCCAGTTTGACCTGCTTGAAACCCGTCACGCGCTTGAAGGTATTGCGGCCTATTACGCCGCACTGCGCAGCAATGATGAAGATCGCGTGCGCATCCGTGAGCTGCATCAGGCCATTGAACGGGCCCAGGAGTCAGGCGACCTCGACGCAGAGTCCAGTGCCGTCGTCCAGTATCAAATTGCCGTCACCGAAGCGGCACACAACGTGGTGCTCCTCCATCTGCTACGCTGCATGGAGCCGATGCTGGCCCAAAACGTTCGTCAAAATTTTGAATTGTTGTATGCCCGCCGGGACATGCTCCCGCTGGTCAGCAACCATCGCACCCGAGTATTCGAGGCGATAATGGCCGGGGAACCGGAGCAAGCGCGTGAAGCGTCGCACCGCCATCTGGCTTTCATTGAGGAAATCTTGCTGGACCGCAGCCGTGAACAATCACGCCGTGAACGTTCACTGCGTCGCATACAGCAACGAAAGGATTAAGCGCCTTTTTTAGAGCGCGGCAACTAAACGCAGAACCTGTCTTATTGTGCTTTTCGTGTTTGAAAAAAAAGTGCAATGGGACAGGTTCCAGACAAATCAACGTATTAGATAGATAAGGAATACCCCCATGTCAGAACGTCTCCAAAATGACGTGGATCCGATTGAAACTCGCGACTGGCTACAGGCGATCGAATCGGTCATCCGTGAAGAAGGTGTTGAGCGCGCTCAGTATCTGATTGATCAGCTCCTTTCAGAGGCTCGCAAAGGCGGCGTGAAAGTCGCAGCAGGTGCAGGGGCTAACAACTACGTAAACACGATTGCCGTCGAAGACGAACCGGAATACCCGGGCAATCTGGATCTGGAACGTCGTATTCGTTCTGCTATTCGCTGGAACGCCATCATGACCGTTCTGCGCGCTTCCAAGAAAGATCTGGAACTGGGTGGCCACATGGCGTCCTTCCAGTCTTCCGCAACGGTTTACGAAGTGTGCTTCAACCACTTCTTCCGTGCAGCCAACGAAAAAGATGGCGGCGATCTGGTGTACTTCCAGGGCCACATCTCTCCTGGCATCTACGCGCGTGCTTTCCTGGAAGGTCGTCTGACTGAAGAGCAGATGAACAACTTCCGTCAGGAAGTTCACGGTAAAGGTCTGTCTTCTTATCCGCACCCTAAACTGATGCCTGAGTTCTGGCAGTTCCCGACCGTTTCTATGGGTCTGGGTCCAATCGGTGCGATTTATCAGGCTAAGTTCCTGAAGTACCTGGAACACCGTGGTCTGAAAGATACCTCTGAACAAACCGTTTACGCCTTCCTGGGCGACGGTGAAATGGATGAGCCAGAATCTAAGGGCGCTATCACTATCGCGACCCGTGAGAAACTGGACAACCTGTGCTTCATCATCAACTGTAACCTGCAGCGTCTGGATGGTCCGGTAACCGGCAACGGCAAGATCATCAACGAACTGGAAGGTATCTTCAGCGGTGCTGGCTGGAACGTGATTAAGGTCATGTGGGGCGGTCGTTGGGATGAGCTGCTGCGTAAAGACACCAGCGGTAAACTGATCCAGCTGATGAACGAAACCGTTGATGGCGACTACCAGACCTTCAAATCTAAAGACGGTGCCTACGTTCGCGAGCACTTCTTCGGTAAATACCCAGAAACCGCAGCACTGGTGGCAGACTGGACCGATGAGCAGATCTGGGCCCTGAACCGTGGTGGTCACGATCCGAAGAAAGTTTACGCTGCACTGAAAAAAGCGCAGGAAACCAAAGGCAAAGCAACTGTTATCCTTGCACATACCATCAAAGGTTATGGCATGGGTGATACCGCCGAAGGTAAAAACATCGCTCACCAGGTGAAGAAAATGAACATGGACGGCGTGCGTTATATCCGCGACCGTTTCAATGTGCCAGTCACCGATGAGCAGGTTGAGAAACTCTCTTACATCACCTTCCCGGAAGGCTCAGAAGAGCACAAGTACCTGCACGAACGTCGTCAGGCGCTGAAAGGCTACCTGCCTGCTCGTCAGCCTAACTTCACCGAGAAGCTGGAACTGCCTGCGCTGGAAGATTTCTCTCAGCTGCTGGAAGAGCAGAATAAAGAGATCTCGACCACTATCGCTTTCGTGCGTGCCCTGAACGTGATGCTGAAGAACAAGTCGATCAAAGATCGTCTGGTACCTATCATCGCCGACGAAGCGCGTACCTTTGGTATGGAAGGTCTGTTCCGTCAGATCGGTATTTACAGCCCTAACGGCCAGCAGTACACCCCGCAGGACCGTGAGCAGGTTGCTTACTACAAAGAAGACGAGAAAGGCCAGATTCTGCAGGAAGGGATCAACGAGCTGGGCGCAGGCGCATCCTGGCTGGCTGCTGCGACCTCTTACAGCACCAACAACCTGCCGATGATTCCGTTCTACATCTACTACTCCATGTTCGGTTTCCAGCGTATCGGTGACCTGTGCTGGCAGGCTGGCGACCAACAAGCTCGCGGCTTCCTGGTAGGCGGTACTTCCGGTCGTACGACCCTGAACGGTGAAGGTCTGCAGCACGAAGATGGCCACAGCCACATTCAGTCTCTGACTATCCCGAACTGTATCTCTTACGACCCGTCTTACGCGTACGAAGTGGCAGTCATCATGCATGACGGTCTGACCCGCATGTACGGTGAAGCGCAAGAGAACATTTACTACTACATCACCACGCTGAACGAAAACTACCACATGCCGGCAATGCCAGCAGGTGCCGAGGAAGGTATCCGTAAAGGTATCTATAAACTCGAAACCGTTGAAGGTAGCAAAGGTAAAGTTCAGCTGTTGGGCTCCGGCTCTATCCTGCGTCACGTACGTGAAGCAGCACAGATTCTGGCGAAAGACTACGGCGTCGGTTCCGACGTATACAGCGTGACCTCCTTCACTGAACTGGCGCGTGATGGCCAGGATTGTGAGCGCTGGAACATGCTGCACCCAATGGAAACGCCGCGCGTTCCGTACATCGCTCAGGTGATGAACGACGCTCCAGCGGTTGCTTCTACTGACTATATGAAACTGTTCGCTGAGCAGGTTCGTACTTACGTACCGGCTGATGATTACCGCGTACTGGGTACTGACGGCTTCGGTCGTTCTGACAGCCGCGAAAACCTGCGTCACCACTTCGAAGTGGATGCGTCTTACGTGGTTGTTGCAGCACTGGGCGAACTGGCTAAACGTGGCGAAATCGATAAGAAAGTGGTTGCGGATGCAATCACCAAATTCAATATCGATGCAGATAAAGTTAACCCGCGTCTGGCGTAAGAGGTAAAAGAATAATGGCTATCGAAATCAATGTACCGGACATCGGGGCTGATGAAGTTGAAATCACCGAGATCCTGGTCAAAGTGGGCGACAAAGTTGAAGCAGAACAGTCGCTGATCACCGTGGAAGGCGACAAAGCCTCTATGGAAGTTCCGTCTCCTCAGGCTGGCGTTGTTAAAGAGATCAAAGTCTCTGTCGGCGACAAAACTGAGACCGGTAAACTGATTATGATTTTCGATTCCGCCGACGGTGCAGCTGATGCTGCACCTGCTCAGGCAGAAGAGAAGAAAGAAGCGGCTCCGGCTGCCGCTGCACCAGCAGCCGCTGCGGCAAAAGACGTTAACGTGCCAGACATCGGCGGCGACGAAGTTGAAGTCACCGAGATCATGGTCAAAGTGGGCGACACAGTCGAAGCTGAGCAGTCTCTGATCACCGTAGAAGGCGACAAAGCCTCTATGGAAGTTCCGGCTCCGTTCGCGGGTACCGTGAAAGAAATCAAGATCAACACCGGTGATAAAGTGTCTACCGGCTCACCGATCATGGTCTTCGAAGTGGCGGGTGCTGCACCTGCTGCCGCGCCTGCACAGGCTGCGGCTCCGGCAGCAGCCGCTGCTCCGGCTGCTGCGGGTGGCGCTAAAGACGTGAACGTGCCTGATATCGGCGGTGACGAAGTTGAAGTGACCGAAGTGATGGTGAAAGTCGGCGACAAAGTGGCGGCTGAGCAGTCACTGATCACCGTAGAAGGCGACAAAGCCTCTATGGAAGTCCCGGCGCCGTTCGCGGGTACCGTGAAAGAGATCAAGATCAACACCGGTGATAAAGTCTCTACCGGCTCTCTGATCATGGTCTTCGAAGTGGAAGGCGCTGCGCCTGCCGTGGCTGCTGCGCCAGCACCTGCTGCTGCACCGGCAGAGAAAGCTAAACCTGCTGCGGCCCCTGCGGCAAAAGCAGAAGGCAAATCTGAGTTCGCTGAAAACGACGCTTACGTCCACGCAACGCCGCTGATTCGTCGCCTGGCGCGCGAATTCGGTGTGAACCTGGCGAAAGTGAAAGGCACCGGCCGTAAAGGTCGTATCCTGCGCGAAGACGTTCAGACCTACGTGAAAGACGCGGTGAAACGCGCCGAAGCTGCACCAGCTGCAGCTGCTGGCGGCGGTATCCCGGGCATGCTGCCATGGCCGAAAGTGGACTTCAGCAAGTTTGGTGAAGTTGAAGAAGTAGAACTGGGCCGTATCCAGAAAATCTCTGGTGCGAACCTGAGCCGTAACTGGGTGATGATCCCGCACGTTACGCACTTCGACAAAACCGACATCACTGACCTGGAAGCGTTCCGTAAGCAGCAGAACGCCGAAGCTGAGAAGCGTAAACTGGACGTGAAATTCACCCCAGTGGTCTTCATCATGAAAGCCGTTGCGGCTGCGCTTGAGCAGATGCCACGTTTCAACAGCTCCCTGTCTGAAGATGCACAGCGTCTGACGCTGAAGAAATACATCAACATCGGTGTTGCGGTTGATACGCCAAATGGTCTGGTTGTGCCTGTCTTCAAAGACGTGAACAAGAAGAGCATTACCGAGCTGTCTCGCGAACTGACCACCATCTCCAAAAAAGCGCGTGATGGTAAGCTGACGGCCGGCGAAATGCAGGGCGGTTGCTTCACCATCTCCAGCATCGGCGGCCTGGGGACTACCCACTTCGCACCGATTGTTAACGCGCCAGAGGTGGCTATCCTCGGTGTGTCTAAGTCGGCGATGGAACCGGTCTGGAATGGTAAAGAGTTTGTGCCGCGTCTGATGATGCCAATCTCTCTCTCCTTCGACCACCGCGTGATCGACGGTGCTGATGGTGCGCGCTTTATCACCATCATCAACAACACCCTGAGCGACATTCGCCGCCTGGTGATGTAATCGAAAAGCCGGCCAGTCGGCCGGCTTTTTTTCTGGTAATCTCATGCTTTCTGTGAGGTTATGGGTGAAAGCAAGAATTCATGAGCCGTTTGTTGTTTCAAAATTGTTAACAATTTTGTAAAATACGGGCGGATAGAACGTCCCGGTGGATGAAGGGCGACAAGTACCTGGACCGCCGGAAATCAATAAGAGGTCATGATGAGTACTGAAATCAAAACTCAGGTCGTGGTACTTGGGGCAGGTCCCGCAGGTTACTCTGCAGCCTTCCGTTGCGCTGATTTAGGTCTGGAAACCGTCATCGTAGAACGTTACAACACCCTTGGTGGTGTTTGTCTGAACGTCGGTTGTATCCCTTCTAAAGCACTGCTGCACGTTGCTAAAGTTATCGAAGAAGCCAAAGCACTGGCCGATCACGGTATCGTCTTCGGCGAGCCGAAAACCGATATCGACAAGATTCGTACCTGGAAAGAGAAAGTTATCACTCAGCTGACCGGTGGTCTGGCGGGTATGGCCAAAGGCCGTAAAGTGAAAGTGGTTAACGGTCTGGGTAAATTCACCGGGGCGAACACCCTGGAAGTGGAAGGCGAAAACGGCAAAACCGTGATCAACTTCGACAATGCGATTATCGCGGCGGGTTCCCGTCCGATCGAACTGCCATTCATTCCACATGAAGATCCGCGCGTATGGGATTCCACCGATGCGCTGGAGCTGAAAGAAGTACCAAAACGTCTGCTGGTTATGGGCGGGGGTATTATCGGTCTGGAAATGGCGACCGTTTATCATGCGCTGGGTTCAGAGATTGACGTGGTTGAGATGTTCGACCAGGTGATCCCGGCTGCCGATAAAGACATCGTTAAAGTCTTCACCAAACGCATCAGCAAGAAGTTCAACCTGATGCTGGAAACCAAAGTAACTGCCGTTGAAGCGAAAGAAGACGGTATTTACGTTTCCATGGAAGGCAAAAAAGCCCCTGGCGAAGCGCAGCGTTACGACGCCGTGCTGGTGGCCATTGGCCGTGTACCTAACGGTAAAAACCTGGAAGCAGGTGCAGCGGGCGTTGAAGTTGACGATCGCGGCTTTATCCGTGTGGACAAGCAGCTGCGCACCAACGTGCCGCACATCTTTGCTATCGGCGATATCGTCGGTCAGCCAATGCTGGCACACAAAGGTGTTCATGAAGGTCACGTTGCCGCTGAAGTTATCGCGGGCATGAAGCACTACTTCGATCCGAAAGTGATCCCGTCTATCGCGTACACCGAACCAGAAGTTGCCTGGGTGGGTCTGACCGAGAAAGAAGCGAAAGAAAAAGGCATCAGCTACGAAACCGCCACCTTCCCGTGGGCTGCTTCTGGCCGTGCTATCGCCTCTGATTGCGCTGATGGCGTGACCAAACTGATCTTCGACAAAGAGACTCACCGTGTCATCGGTGGTGCGATTGTCGGCACTAACGGCGGCGAGCTGTTGGGTGAAATCGGTCTGGCTATCGAGATGGGTTGTGACGCTGAAGACATCGCGCTGACCATCCACGCTCACCCGACTCTGCATGAGTCTGTGGGTCTGGCCGCTGAAGTGTTCGAAGGTAGCATCACCGATCTGCCGAACGCGAAAGCGAAGAAGAAGTAATTCTTCTGCTTAAGAAAAAGCCGCTCACTGAGCGGCTTTTTTTATTGTTTCACGGCCTGCCAGTGTTGATCCGGATGAAAGCGGGTCACCGCCTGAGCGGCCTGCTCAGAATCCTTCCCCATGTCCATTTGATACACGTTATCGTCCTGATTGATGATAAAACTCATCACGCCCGTTTGCCCGTAACTGACGGGCCAGGCGATCATCGCAAACCCCTTGTCATTGTCTGGCAGAATGCGGAAACGGTAGCCGTGATAGCCTGTCCCTGGCACCGCGGGGCTGAAGGCAGGGCCAAGTGGGCTTGGCGCTTCGCCGGGCGCAACGGGCCAGTAAAGGCCATCTTTTTTACCTTCTGAGCTGACAATCTTCTGCGCATAATGCTGGTTCAGGGCGTAGTAGCTTGCCTGCGCATCCACGTAGGCATGCAGCGCGGCAATGGCGGCAAGTTCATTGCGGCCAATTTCACGGGTCAGGATCTCATCGGCGGCTTTCTGCATATTAAACTGCCAGCCGGCGGCGGTTTTCACCACGGGAATGGGTAATTGCCATTGGTTATCGCCCACCAGCAGATGGGCGACGTCACCCTCGGTCACCGTACGGTGGCTCACTTTCCAGTCGCGTAAAAACCGAGCAACTGCCTCAGGATCGACACCTTCCGGCGGCAGGAATTCACGCCAGTTTTCGCCAAGCAGGTCTGCCATCGCCCCCTCGTTTTGCTCTCCGATTGCGGTGGCTAGCGCTTCGGTTGCCCGTTCTGGCGTGGTGAAGTGCTGTTGAGCAAAGGCAAAACTCGAGGCCATAAACAACACTATTCCACTGACTACGTTACTCTTCATATCGATTCCCTTAGCGATGGCGGAACTCGCGGTGTTCAGTTCGACCCGCAGGCATTTGTCGCTGCGGTTGATTTTGGTGGCGCGTGGCCATCTGACGACTCTGCAAGCCTCGCTGCTGCTGGGCTTGCCAGTTGGCAGAGCGGCTGTCATTCCCGCTTAATGCATTGGCGCGGGGCTGACGAGGGCGCGGCTGAACGTCCCGGTGCTGTGCTGGCTGGGATACCCGTTTCTCTTGTTTTGCCGTGCTGACCTGACGATGTTCTTGCGGCTGCATAGCCGTGCGTTTCGCCGTTTTGGGTGCGCTATCGTATCCCCGAAAGTTATTGCGCTGAGAAATCTGCTTTAACTGTTGCTGCGACATCTGACGCTGCGCATCTTTGGAGCCGGGGCGCGCCGTTTGCGACAGGTTTTTTCCGGTGGATTTTTCCATCTGCGTTAACGCAGCCTGGCGTTGATTATCGCGATTCACCGGCCTTTGCTGGGTTGCACTCAGCCCGGTCGCCGTGTTTGTGGCGTGGAAGCGGGTATTTAACTGATTCGTTGGGTAGGGTACCCCTTCACGGTAAGCGGGGTTGTGCTGCCAGTGACGGTTCGTATCAGTTAGCCGCTGCCCACTGATTTTATTGAAGTTATCGACGTTTATATTGATGTTGTTATCACCGTTGCGATTGTAGCCGCCGTGGTGATCCCAGTCGTCATCATGGTGGTGATCCCAGTCATCGTCATCATCCCAGTCGATGTTGCTGAAGATCGCGTAGGTAGTCGCCACGCCCAGGCTGAACCCCAAGCCTTTGACGAGGCTGTCCGTAAACTGCTCTCCCGGCGAGGGTGGTAAATAGACGGGCGGATAGCCGGTACTGGGCCAGGTGCCATACACGGTATTCGGATTATAGGTCGGGACATAAACGACCTGGGGATCGGCGGATTCGATTTTAATGACCGTCGGGCTTGCCGGAGCGGCAGCGGTATCTGTGCTGGTCCGGGAAGCGGTGGGAGCAGGGGCCGGTTTTGTCTCGGTGGTTACCGTTTGTTGCGGCGTCGATTGTAACGCGCCCGTTTTCTGCGCCAGCAGGCGTAAGCGCTGAACGGAATCCATCACGTCTTTCGGTTGCGCGAGGAAGGCATCGCCCAGATTCTGGATCCACGCGGGATTTCCCCCCATCAACGACATCAGCTGAGGGAATGCGACCAGCGATTTGACGCTGGGATCCCATGGCTGATCGGCAACGGCCTTCAGCGCCTCGTCACCCTGCATCTTCGGGTTGTCTTTTGACCACTGCGCCGCCTGAATGACGTTTGAGGGGTAGGTAGAAGCCATCAGTATTTGCGAGAGCAGCGCGTCGGGATAGAGAGCCACGGGCGCGGTCCACTGATCGATTTGTTCAGCGGTGTAGGCATTGGCAACCGGGGCAAGCGGCGCGACGGGAGACGGGGCGACAACGGTTGTGGGGGCCGCTGGAGGCGTCGTAATGGTTTCCGGTGCACGACTTTTGACATACAGCACGCCAGAGGCGGCGAGCAGCCCGGCACTGCACAGAAGGACCAGCAGATGTGGCTTAAAAGGCAACGTCATAATGTAACTCCAACGAAAGCAGTGCCTGATGGCGCTTTACAGGGTTGCGAGTATATTCTGAGGTTTTTCGCAGTTTTGACTTTTCTTGGGAATCGTCCTGTATGTCCGGATAAAGAGTGTGAGCATTTATGACACAAATTATAATTGCTGGTGGGAAAGACGCCTGAAATTTCAGAAGGCCGCTCTTGCGAGCGGCCAGCAGCTAGTTGCCGAGGTTTAATACAAACAGCACCGTGATGTCGGATATGTTCCAGCCACCGTGCAGTGCAGTCAGCACTAAACCTGTCACAACGATCAGCGCATAAATTCGCATCTCCATTGCGTGCGTTCTCTTGCAGGCTACGCGGATTCTTTCTTCACCGGGAAAGGCCGAACCAGGCAAGTTGAGGTTTTGCCACGTAGGTTACGGAACTGCTCCCGGGCCCGGTGACTGGTTGCTACACCAGCGAAGCAGGCCGAAGAAAAGCCTAATGGATCGAACAGTCCTTCAGAAGAGAAGAAATGCGATTACATGGAGTTACTTCTGAAAGCGGAAGGCGCTACGCAAAAGAGAAGATAGGGCTTGCAACGGAGAGGGCCGAGTAGCAAAATTTAACCCGTTGGGGTTTTGCCGCAAATCTGCCCGCCCGGTGTGCTACCACCGCAAGGCAACAAATTAACCGCCGTGAGGCGGTTTTTTTGTGCCTGAATTTCATTTCGCTCCCCGCTACACCATGCTTAACGATTCAGCAAATTATTTAATGTTGCTTTTTTGTAAACGGATTAACACTGTGCAGAAATCCTGCTATGCTGCCCGACGCGGTATCGGGCATGTACCCTACTAAACTGCTGTCTCACAGGAGCGTGAAGAGAACCGCCCAATACACAATGTGTATGCCGCAATATGACAATGAGAGCGAGGAGAACCGTCGTGCTAGAAGAATACCGTAAGCACGTAGCAGAACGTGCCGCCGAGGGAATTGTACCCAAACCTTTAGATGCAACCCAAATGGCCGCGCTCGTCGAGCTGCTGAAGAACCCGCCTAAGGGCGAAGAAGAATTCCTGTTAGATCTGTTGATCAACCGTGTACCGCCTGGCGTAGATGAAGCTGCCTACGTAAAAGCTGGATTCCTTGCTGCCATTGCCAAAGGCGAAGCGACCTCTCCACTGGTTACTCCTGAAAAAGCGATAGAACTGCTCGGTACCATGCAGGGTGGTTACAATATTCACCCGCTGATTGACGCACTGGATAACGATACGCTGGCACCCATTGCCGCGAAAGCGCTCTCATCGACGCTGCTGATGTTTGATAACTTCTACGATGTGGAAGAAAAGGCCAAAGCCGGCAACGTCTACGCGAAGCAGGTGATGCAGTCCTGGGCCAATGCCGAATGGTTCCTGAATCGTCCAGCTATGGCCGAAAAAATCACCGTGACCGTCTTCAAAGTGACGGGTGAAACCAACACCGACGACCTGTCTCCGGCACCGGATGCATGGTCTCGTCCCGATATTCCTCTGCACGCGCTGGCGATGCTGAAAAATGCCCGTGATGGTATCGAGCCGGATCAGCCTGGCAGCGTGGGCCCGATTAAACAGATCGAGGCCCTGCAGCAGAAAGGCTTCCCGCTGGCCTACGTCGGTGACGTAGTGGGTACCGGTTCTTCACGTAAGTCCGCGACCAACTCCGTGCTGTGGTTTATGGGCGATGATATCCCTCATGTGCCAAACAAGCGTGGCGGTGGTCTGGTACTCGGCGGCAAAATCGCGCCAATCTTCTTCAATACCATGGAAGATGCGGGTGCCCTGCCCATTGAAGTGGACGTGAACAACCTGAACATGGGCGACGTGATTGACGTGTACCCGTTCAAAGGCGAAGTGCGTAACCACGAAACCAATGAACTGCTGGCAAGTTTCGAGCTGAAAACCGACGTGCTGATCGACGAAGTGCGTGCCGGTGGCCGTATTCCGCTGATCATCGGTCGTGGCCTCACCACCCGCGCACGCGAGGCGCTCGGTCTGCCACACTCAGATGTGTTCCGTCAGGCGAAAGACGTGGCGGAAAGCAGCCGCGGTTTCTCACTGGCACAGAAAATGGTCGGCCGTGCGTGCGGCGTAGCGGGCGTGCGTCCTGGCGCATACTGCGAGCCGAAGATGACCTCCGTGGGTTCTCAGGATACCACCGGTCCTATGACCCGTGATGAACTGAAAGACCTGGCGTGCCTGGGCTTCTCATCCGATCTGGTGATGCAGTCGTTCTGCCACACCGCGGCGTATCCAAAGCCGGTTGATGTGACCACCCACCACACGCTGCCTGATTTCATCATGAACCGTGGCGGTGTCTCTCTGCGTCCGGGCGACGGCGTTATCCACTCGTGGCTGAACCGCATGCTGCTGCCTGATACCGTGGGTACCGGCGGTGACTCTCATACCCGTTTCCCGATTGGGATCTCCTTCCCGGCAGGCTCAGGTCTGGTGGCCTTTGCCGCTGCGACCGGTGTGATGCCGCTGGATATGCCTGAGTCGGTGCTGGTGCGCTTCAAAGGGAAAATGCAGCCGGGGATCACCCTGCGTGACCTGGTGCATGCGATCCCGCTGTATGCCATCAAACAAGGGCTGCTGACCGTTGAGAAGAAAGGCAAGAAAAACATCTTCTCTGGCCGTATCCTGGAAATTGAAGGTCTGCCGGATCTGAAAGTCGAGCAGGCGTTTGAGCTGACCGATGCCTCTGCTGAACGTTCTGCGGCAGGCTGTACCATCAAGCTGAATGAAGCGCCGATCGTGGAGTATCTGAGCTCTAACATCGTGCTGCTGAAGTGGATGATTGCCGAAGGCTACGGCGATCGCCGTACGCTGGAGCGCCGTATCCAGGGCATGGAAAAATGGCTGGCGGATCCGCAGCTGATGGAAGCCGATGCTGACGCGGAATACGCGGCGGTGATCGACATCGATCTGGCGGATATCAAAGAGCCAATCCTGTGTGCACCAAACGATCCGGATGATGCGCGTCTGCTGTCTGACGTGGCGGGGGAGAAAATCGATGAAGTCTTCATCGGCTCCTGCATGACCAACATCGGTCACTTCCGTGCGGCAGGTAAACTGCTCGACAGCCACAAAGGCCAACTGCCGACCCGTCTGTGGGTAGCGCCTCCAACGCGTATGGATGCAGCCCAACTGACCGAAGAAGGCTACTACAGCATCTTTGGTAAGAGCGGCGCGCGTATCGAAATCCCGGGCTGTTCACTGTGTATGGGTAACCAGGCACGCGTGGCGGATGGCTCGACGGTAGTGTCGACCTCAACGCGTAACTTCCCGAACCGTTTAGGGACCGGGGCGAACGTCTTCCTGGCCTCTGCGGAGCTGGCGGCGGTCGCGGCGCTGATCGGTAAACTGCCTACAGCGGAAGAGTATCAGACCTTCGTTGCGCAGGTTGATAAGACGGCGGTAGATACCTATCGTTACCTGAACTTCGATAAGCTGGATCAGTACACTGAGAAAGCGGACGGCGTTATCTTCCAGACGGCAGTCTAAACTGCAAAACCGTCTCCGTGGAGACGGTTTTTAGTGTGTTCATCCTCTCCCACGGGAGAGGAACAGGGTGAGGGCATCAGGCCGCAGGGTCTTGCTCTCACCTTTTTATTTTCATTCCTCCCGCCTCCCACGCTTTTTTTCTTCCTCGCTGCTGCGATAATTACGCTAATGGCTTTGCAGAGGAAAATACAATGGATTACGAATTTCTGCGCGACATCACCGGTGTGGTGAAGGTGCGTATGTCGATGGGCCACGAAGTGGTGGGACACTGGTTTAACGAAGAGGTGAAAGAGAACACCGCCTTACTGGATGAAGTGGAGCAGGTGGCGCGTACGGTGAAAGGAAGCGAGCGCTCCTGGCAACGTATCGGGCATGAATATACCCTGTGGATGGATGGCGAAGAGGTCATGGTGCGCGCCAACCAGCTTGAAATCTCAGGCGATGAGATGGAAGAGGGGATGAGCTATTACGACGAAGAGAGCTTCTCGTTGTGTGGCGTAGAAGACTTTTTACAGGTGGTGGCCGCTTACCGCGAATTCATGCAGCAGAAGTAAATGCCGGAGCCTCCGTGCCCCGGGCGCGGTTTACACGGCTGGAATGTTTCGGCCGTAGTAAATTTCGCGCATCTCTTTCCAGAGCAGGTCGGTAATGACCTTACGCTCATCTTCGCTCAAATCTTCCGGCCGGGTGTGGAACATGTAGTGCTTCAGGTCGAACTCCTTCAGCATCATCTTGGTATGGAAGATATTTTCCTGATAGACGTTCACATCCATCATGTCATACAGCGCTTTCATGTCCTGTGACATAAAGTTCTGAATAGAGTTAATCTCATGATCGATAAAGTGTTTCATGCCGTTGATATCACGGGTGAAGCCGCGCACGCGATAGTCTACGGTCACAATGTCCGACTCAAGTTGATGAATGAGATAGTTCAGGGCATTGAGGGGAGAAATAACGCCGCAGGTAGAGACTTCAATATCCGCACGGAAGGTACACAGGCCGCCTTCCGGATGGCTCTCGGGATAGGTGTGTACGCAGATATGGCTCTTATCCAGATGGGCAACCACCGCTTCAGGCAGCGGGCCCGGATGTTCTGAGGGGTCAATCAGGTGAGGCTCTACCGGCTCCTCACTGACCAGGATCGTGACGCTTGCGCCCTGCGGCTCATAGTCCTGACGGGCAATGTTGAGAATATTGGCCCCGATAATGGAGCAGGTCTCCGACAAAATCTCGGTCAGGCGATTGGCATTGTAGAGTTCATCGATATAGGCGATATAACCATCGCGCTCTTCTGCTGTTTTAACGTAGCAGATATCGTAGATACAAAAACTCAGGCTTTTGGTCAGATTATTAAAGCCATGCAGTTTCAGCTTTTTCAATTTAGCTCACCTCCTTAGAGGACAGGGCATCTTGCAGATACTGCGGCAAGGCGAAGGCTGCCGTATGCACGGCGGGATTGTAGTAACGGCACTTCAGGCCGAGCTGGTGGAAGCGCGCGGCGATAATTTCACTCGAGAGATGGCGCAGCGCTTTGTTATCCGTCGCCCAGGCAAAGGTCATGATGCCGCCGTAATAGGTTGGAATCGCCGCCTGATAGAAGCTGGCATCACCAAAATAGTGGCTGAGTTTGCGATGGCTGTCGATGGCTTCATCCTGCTGCAGGAAGCAGACACCGTTCTGCGCAACGAAAATGCCGCCGGGATTCAGGCAGCGCTTACAGCCTTCGTAGAAGGACGAGGTAAACAGCGAAGCGCCCGGGCCGACAGGGTCGGTGCAGTCGGAGATGATCACATCAAAGGTTTGTTCGGTCTGGTTAACAAAGTTAACGCCATCGTCGATCACCAGCTTAAAGCGCGGATCGTCGTAGCTTCCCGCGTTGTGGTTGGGCAGATACTGGCGGCAAAAGGAGACGACGCCCGCATCGATCTCAACCATGGTGATGGTTTCGATAGATTTGTGACGAGAGACTTCACGAAGCATGGCGCCATCGCCACCCCCGATAATCAACACGTGTTTTGCATGTCCATGCGCCAGCAGCGGCACGTGGGTCATCATTTCGTGATAGATAAACTCATCCCGCTCGGTGGTTTGCACCACGCCATCCAATGCCATGACGCGGCCAAAAGCGGCATTTTCAAAAATGATCAGATCCTGGTGGTCGGTTTTTTCGTGATAAAGCACGTTATCAACGGCAAAGTACTGACCAAACTGGTCATGCAGCGTTTCATGCCACACTGTGTTATCGGTCATCGGTTGACTCCTCCTTCGTTAACATCCGTTACACCCATGCAAAACAGGCGCAACATCATAGCCAACAACGACCGCGCATGCACGGTCATCATTTCAACAAAGGGGCGTCGGGAAGGTTACTTAACGTAGGCGAGCAGGCTCAGCGAATCGCGGGCCAGCGCTTTGCATTTTTTCGCGACAGGAATGCCAATGCCGCTTAAGTCGCGGTAACTGTCTTCACCGAGCGCCTTCATGTCAAAGCTATCGTAGTTGCTGAGATCCCATTGGTTCTGCTGGGCAAAAAAGACCAGTGCGCGACGAATCTGCCCATTGGGTAAATTCTGGTAACCGCAATCATTCTTCAGGAATACAAAAACCGCCGTTAAATCGGCCATATCTTCGGCTTCATTTTCACTCAGCGCATAACTGTTCGCACTCATAGCCATCAGGCTGCCGAACAAAATTGTCCTGAAAAACGTCTTCATTGCTTCTACCACTGCATCACGGAAAATTAACGTTAGCATACTTGATGCCAGGGCGACGATATTTATTATTACGGCTTCACTTGACCTTCCGGTTAGGGGAGGGTTTAAGCTCAAAATATCGCCTGCACGAAAAAAGGAATGGACATGCAACGCCGTGATTTTTTGAAATATTCAGCCGTACTGAGTGCCGCCAGCACATTACCGCTCTGGAGCCGTACCGTTTTTGCCGCCGACAGACCCGCGCTGCCGATCCCGGACCTGTTGACCGCTGACGCGCAAAGCCGCATCCAGTTGGTGGTTCAATCGGGCACCAGCACGTTTGGCCCTCACCGCGCCACGACCTGGGGTTACAACGGTAACCTGCTGGGACCGGCGTTGAAGCTTTCCCGTGGTAAGGCGGTGACGGTGGATATTCACAATACCCTTCAGGATGAAACCACGCTGCACTGGCACGGCCTTGAAGTGCCCGGCGAGGTGGATGGCGGGCCGCAAGGGGTCATCCACGCAGGCGGTAAACGCTCGGTAACCTTTACGCCGGATCAACGTGCAGCAACCTGCTGGTTCCATCCGCATCAGCACGGTAAAACCGGTCATCAGGTGGCGATGGGACTGGCAGGCCTGGTGCTGATTGAAGATGATGAAAGTCGTCTGCTTCGCCTGCCAAAGCAGTGGGGGATTGACGATGTCCCGGTCATCGTTCAGGACAAGAAATTCACCGCGGACGGGCAGATCGATTATCAGCTGGACGTCATGAGCGCGGCGGTAGGCTGGTTTGGCGATACGCTGCTGACCAATGGTGCCCTTTACCCGCAGCACGCCGCCCCGAAGGGCTGGTTGCGCCTGCGCCTGCTCAACGGCTGTAATGCGCGCTCGCTCAATTTTGCCACCAGCGATCGGCGTCCGATGTACGTGATTGCGAGCGACGGTGGTCTGCTGGCTGAACCCGTTAAGGTGAATGAATTACCGATGCTGATGGGCGAGCGCTTTGAAGTGCTGGTGGATATCAGTGACGGTAAAGCCTTTGATCTGGTCACGCTCCCGGTCAGCCAGATGGGAATGGCCGTCGCACCGTTCGATAAACCGCATCCGGTGCTGCGCATTCAGCCGCTGCTGGTCACTGCCTCGGGTGAGATGCCGGATACGCTGGCAACACTTCCGGCGCTGCCCACGCTTGAAGGATTAACGCAGCGGAATCTTCAGCTTTCCATGGACCCAATGCTCGACATGATGGGCATGCAGGCGCTGATGAAAAAATACGGCGACCAGGCGATGGCGGGAATGCACCATGGAAACATGATGGGCCATATGAATATGGACCACGGGAAAATGGGCGGCATGGATCACGGCGGGCATGGATTTGATTTCCACAATGCTAACCGGATCAACGGCAAGGCGTTTGATATGAACACGCCGATGTTTGCCGCGACGAAAGGGCAATTTGAACGCTGGGTGATTTCAGGCGAAGGCGACATGATGCTGCATCCGTTCCACATCCACGGGACGCAGTTCCGTATTTTAACTGAAAACGGCAACGCGCCTGCGGCTCATCGTTCGGGCTGGAAAGATACGGTACGCGTGGAAGGCGGCATCAGTGAGGTGCTGGTGAAGTTTGACCATGACGCACCGAAGGCGTTTGCCTACATGGCGCACTGTCACCTGCTGGAACATGAAGATACGGGGATGATGCTGGGGTTCACGGTTTAGACCCCTGCGGTCTGATGCCCTCACCCCGGCCCTCTCCCACGGGAGAGGGGGAAAAGACAAAAATGGCAACCGAGGTTGCCGTTTTGCGTAGACCCTGTGCGGTCTGTTGCCCTCACCCCGGCCCTCTCCCACAGGGAGAGGGGGGAAAGACAAAAACGGCAACCGAGGTTGCCGTTTTGCATTGACCAGTGCGGTCTGTTGTCCTCACCCGGGCCCTCTCCCACGGGAGAGGGGGAAAGACAAAAACGGCAACTGAGGTTGCCGTTTTACATTGACCAGTGTGGTCTGTTGTCCTCACCCGGGCCCTCTCCCACGGGAGAGGGGGAAGACAAAAACGGCAACCGAAGTTGCCGTTTTGCTTTTATTTTGCTTCGTCAGGTAAAGCATACGCGACAATATAGTCGCCCATCTTCGTGCCAAACGAACCGTGACCGCCCGCAGAGATGACAACGTACTGCTTGCCATTCACTTCATAGGTCATTGGCGTCGCTTGTCCACCTGCTGGCAGACGGCCTTGCCACAGTTTCTCACCGTTGGACATGTTGTACGCGCGCAGATAGTTATCTGCGGTTGCTGCGATGAACAGCACGTTACCCGCGGTAGAAATTGGGCCACCCAGCATTGGCATACCCATGTTGAACGGCACGGGAACAGGCATCGGGAACGGCATGCTATCCTGTGGGGTACCAATACGTTTCTTCCAGACCACTTCATTGGTTTTCAGATCCGTTGCTGCGATATAACCCCAGGCAGGCTGTTTACACGGCAGGCCAAACGGTGAAAGGAACGGATTCAGCGTAACGCCAAACGGTACGCCATACTGCGGCTGAATACCCGCTTCGGTACCTGAACCTTTCGCATCCTTCGGTGGTTCCATCGGGTTGCCCGGGCCACGTGGGATCAGCTTAGAGACAAACGGCAGCGCCATCGGGTTGGCAATAGCCACCTGACGGTTTGGATCAACCGAGATACCGCCCCATTCGAACATCCCCAGGTTCCCCGGGAAGACCAGCGTGCCTTGCTCAGACGGCGGGGTAAAGATGCCTTCATAGCGCAGCTGATGGAACATCACGCGGCAAACCAGCTGGTCAAACATCGTGGCGCCCCACATGTCTGCACCGGTCAGGTCTTTCTTCGGACGGAAGCTCAGGTCAGAGAAGGGCTGGGTTTTGGTGACATAATCGCCTTTCGCTGCGCCCTGTGGCACCGGTTTTTCTGGCGCAGGGACAACCAGCTTCCCGTTGCTGCGATCCAGTACGAAGATGTTACCGGTTTTTGCGGGTGCATAAATGACCGGAACGGTTTTACCGTTAACGGTGATGTCAGCCAGCGTTGGCTGGGATGGCATGTCCATATCCCACAGATCGTGGTGAACGGTCTGGTAGCTCCACGCCAGTTTACCGGTGGTCGCATTCAGCGCCACGATAGAGCTGGCATAACGCTCCTGCTCAGGCGTACGGTTACCGCCCCAGATATCTGGCGTAGTCACGCCCATCGGCAGGTAAACCAGGTCCAGCTTCGCGTCATACGCCGCCGGTGCCCAGGAGTTAGGCGAGTTGAAGGTAAAGGTGTGTTCATCCGATGGGATCGCGTTAGGATCTTTCGCGCCCGGGTCGAAGGCCCACAGCAGTTTACCGGTGTTCACGTCAAAACCACGGATGACGCCCGAGGTTTCGCGGGTGGAGAAGTTATCGGTGACCGAGCCGGCAATCACGATCGTTTTATCGGTGATGATTGGCGGTGAGGTTGGCTCATACAGACCTGGCGTCGTGTCCGGCATATTGGTCTGCAGGTTGAGGATGCCTTTATTCCCGAAGGTTTCGCACAGCTTGCCGGTTTCTGCGTTGACGGCAAACAGACGACCGTCGTTGACGGGCAGGATAATACGGCGAGGACAGTCAGCCACCACTTCCGGGCTGGCATTATCAGCGCGCGCTTCGTGGTAAGAGACACCACGGCAGGTCACGTGCTGGAACGTCGGGTTGGAGTTCAGCTGCGGATCGAAGTGCCATTTCTCTTTACCGGTGGCCGCGTCAAGCGCGAACAGACGCTGGTGCGCCGTACACAGATAAAGCATGTCGCCCACTTTGATTGGGGTCACTTCGTTGGTCAGTTCACCCGGATCGTTTGCCGTTGGCAGGTCACCCGTGCGGAATACCCAGGCTTCCTTCAGGTTCTTCACGTTGTCAGCATTGATCTGCTTCAACGGAGAGAAACGCTGACCTTCCTGGTTACGCCCATAGGCAGGCCAGTCGGCGTCAGGAATGTCAGAAATGGCTGCTGCTGGCGTGGACTCAGCACTCAGGGTACCGTTCACTTCCTGCGGGTCGTTGAAGCCTGCCCAGGTGAGCATGCCGCCACTGATCAACAGTGCGACAACCAGCGCCGCTACGGCACCGTTGGACGGCACAAGCAGTCGACGCCAGACGAACGGCAGAATCAGCCAGACGCCGAAGAAGACGATGATGTCGCTGCGTGGCGTTAACGCCCAGAAGTCGAAGCCGACCTCCCAGACGCCCCACACCATAGTGGCGAGCAGAAATGCTGCATATAGCCACAGGGCCGCACGCTTACCGCGCCACAGCATAAAGGCCACGCCAAGCATGACCAGGCCAGCGATAGGATAATACCAGGAGCCGCCGATTGCGACTAACCAGGCTCCGCCCGTTAACAGGTAAAGTCCGCAGAGAGCTGCAAACAACGCTGTCAGGGTCACGAGTAAACGCGACCGTTGAGGATGTGTTTCCGCCATAGAAAGTTACTCTTAAGTTTTGTTAAAATTTTGATAGCAATTAATTATAGGTATTAACAAGTGTGATCGGAATCACAAAATGAGCTTTTATTAACGCATGCGCCAGGCGGGGGGATTTGCTGGTATAATGCTTTGCTTGTGATTCAGTGCCGGACGCAGATCTGCCGGTATTGAAAGAGTGTTTTAAAATCATACGGTTAGTAAAATGAAACATACTGTTGAAGTGATGATCCCGGAAGCGGAGATCAAAGCGCGTATCGCCGAATTAGGTCGTGAAATCACCGAACGTTACAAAGAAAGCGGCAGCGATATGGTGCTGGTTGGACTGTTGCGCGGCTCATTTATGTTCATGGCTGACCTGTGCCGTGAGGTTCAGGTATCCCATGAAGTCGATTTTATGACCGCCTCCAGCTACGGCAGCGGTATGTCGACCACCCGTGATGTGAAAATCCTGAAAGACCTGGACGAAGATATTCGTGGTAAAGATGTGTTGATCGTTGAGGATATTATCGACTCCGGCAATACGCTCTCTAAAGTACGCGAAATCCTGAGCCTGCGTGCGCCAAAATCACTGGCGATTTGTACTCTGCTGGATAAACCCTCGCGTCGAGAAGTTGACGTACCGGTCGAGTTTATTGGTTTCTCGATTCCGGACGAATTCGTGGTGGGTTACGGCATTGATTACGCCCAGCGCTATCGCCATCTGCCGTATGTCGGCAAAGTGGTGTTGCTGGACGAGTAAGGTAGGTTGGGTGCGGGCTGCTGGCTTCAGTGGTCTCAGTGGGCTCAGTGGCCTCAGTGGCCTAAGTATGTGCGCGCTGATGCCCTCACCCCGTCCCTCTCCCACAGGGAGAGGGGGAAAACATCAAAAAAGGCAACGTGCGTTGCCTTTTTGCTTTCACCTCGTTGCCTTTTTGCTCTTATTTATGATTAACGTGCTTGAGCTTGAGGTTGGCAATCCCGGAACGGTAGCGCTGTTCCAGGGTTTCCCGGTTGGTGGCGGTGACTTCCAGATTGCGCAGCAATCCGTCATGAATGCCATAGGCCCAGCCGTGAATCGACACTTTTTGCCCGCGTTTCCAGGCCGACTGCATAATGGTTGAATGGCCCAGGTTATAAACCTGCTCCATGACGTTAAGTTCGCACAGGGTATCAAGGCGGCGCTCCTGGGGCATTTCGCCCAGCAGTGAGCTATGTTTGAACCAGATATCCCGAATGTGCAGCAGCCAGTTGTCGATTAAACCCAGCTCCAGATTATCAATGGCTGACTGTACGCCGCCGCAGCCGTAGTGGCCACAAATGATAATATGTTCGACTTCGAGGACGTCGACCGCATACTGGACGACGGAGAGGCAGTTAAGGTCGGTATGAATGACCAGGTTTGCAACGTTACGATGGACGAACAGTTCGCCAGGTTCAAGGCCGGTTAAACGTTCGGCCGGGACGCGGCTGTCAGAGCAACCAATCCATAAAAAGCGTGGATTTTGCGCTTGTGCCAGTTTTTCAAAAAATCCCGGATCCTCTTCTATCAGCATTTTTGACCATAGTGCATTGTTGCTGATGAGTGTATCTATGTCATTCATAGAGGTTAACGACCTGTAACCGAGTAATTGCGTTGCGCTAATATAGGGTAACTGGGCTTTTATTGAAACCACACAACGTGTGTCAGAACTATAGGTAAGTTGAATTCATGACTATCGCACTGGAGCTTGAACAGCTCAAAAAAGTCTATCCGGGCGGCGTTCAGGCGCTGCGTGGTATCGACCTGAAAGTCGAAGCGGGGGACTTCTACGCACTCCTGGGGCCAAACGGTGCCGGGAAATCCACCACAATCGGCATTATTAGTTCTCTGGTGAATAAATCCTCCGGCAAGGTGTCGGTATTTGGTTACGATCTGGAAAAAGATGTCGTGAACGCCAAGCGACAGCTCGGGCTGGTGCCGCAGGAGTTTAACTTTAACCCGTTTGAAACCGTGCAGCAGATCGTCGTCAACCAGGCCGGTTACTACGGGGTAGAGCGCAAAGAGGCGCAGGAGCGCAGCGAAAAGTACCTTAAGCAGCTCGATCTGTGGGAAAAGCGTGACGAACGTGCGCGGATGTTATCCGGTGGGATGAAGCGCCGTTTAATGATTGCCCGTGCGCTGATGCACGAGCCGAAACTGCTGATTCTGGATGAACCAACGGCGGGCGTCGATATTGAACTTCGTCGCTCAATGTGGGGATTTTTAAAGGATTTGAACGACAAAGGCACCACCATCATCCTGACCACGCACTATCTCGAAGAGGCCGAAATGCTCTGCCGTAATATCGGGATTATTCAGCGCGGCGAGCTGGTGGAAAACACCTCGATGAAGAACCTGCTTTCAAAACTGAAGTCGGAAACCTTTATCCTCGATTTGGCGGCCAAAAGCGCGCTGCCAAAGCTTGAAGGGTATCAATATCGTCTGGTGGACACCTCCACGCTGGAAGTGGAAGTGCTGCGCGAACAAGGCATTAACAGCGTGTTCTCGCAGCTGAGCGCGCAGGGTATTCAGGTTCTGAGTATGCGCAATAAAGCCAACCGACTGGAAGAGCTGTTTGTCTCTCTGGTGAATGATAAACAAGGAGAGCAGGCATGACGCATCTGTATTGGGTGGCCCTGAAGAGTATCTGGGCTAAAGAGATCAACCGGTTTATGCGTATCTGGATCCAGACCCTGGTACCGCCGGTCATCACCATGACGCTCTACTTTATCATTTTCGGCAACCTCATAGGCTCACGCATTGGCGAGATGCATGGTTTCAGCTACATGCAGTTTATCGTGCCGGGCCTGATCATGATGGCGGTGATCACCAACGCCTACGCCAACGTGGCATCCTCGTTTTTCAGCGCGAAGTTCCAGCGCAATATTGAAGAGCTGCTGGTAGCGCCTGTGCCAACGCATGTCATCATTGCCGGCTATGTCGGTGGTGGCGTGGCAAGGGCACTGTGCGTGGGGGTTCTGGTCACCGCGATATCGCTGTTCTTTGTGCCGTTCCATGTGCACTCATGGCTGTTTGTCGGTCTGACGCTCCTGATGACCGCGATACTGTTCTCGCTGGCAGGGCTTCTGAACGCGGTCTTTGCCACCACCTTTGATGATATCAGCCTGATCCCGACCTTTGTCCTGACGCCGTTGACCTATCTTGGCGGGGTATTCTACTCCCTGACGCTGCTGCCGCCGTTCTGGCAGGCGTTGTCACACCTGAACCCGATTGTGTACATGATCAGTGGTTTCCGCTTTGGCTTCCTGGGCATTACCGACGTTCCGCTGTTTACGACGGTCGCGGTGCTGGCCGTCTTCATCATTGCGTTCTACATTCTGTGCTGGTATCTGATCCAGCGCGGACGCGGGCTGCGCAGCTAATCTTCTCACCCGGCGGGATTGTCTCCGCCGGGTGCTTTTCTTTGACTGCAATCACCGACACCCAGGCTTACCCTCGCTACACTACTCGCCTGCAAAGGAGAGAGACTATGCTCGGCTGGGTAATCACCTGTCATGATGACGAAGCGCAAAAAATTCTGGATCGTCTGGAAACAAAATTCGGCCCGCTGGCGCAATGCCAGGCGGTTAACTACTGGCGCGGCCTGAGTACAAATATGCTCAGCCGTATGATGTGCGATGCCCTGCATCAGACGGACACGGGCGACGGGGTGATCTTTTTGACCGATAAGTCGGGTGCAGCCCCTTATCGCGCGGCGGCACTGTTGAGCCATAAACATGACAACTGTGAAGTCATCTCCGGCATTCAGTATGGTTTACTGGAAATGATGTATCCGCTTCGGGAAACGCTTAACAGCGCCGAATTTCGCGATGCGTTAGTCGGGCAGGAAATCCCGGGCGTCAGCAGCCTGTGGCATCAGCAACAGAAAAACCCGCCTTTTGTCTTGTTGCATGATCTGTATAAGAATTAAACGTGGGTATTGATGCCGCTTTTGCTACAATAAGCGCTGATTTTTCGCATCGATTAATATCCCATGTTCACTCGTGTTGTTTTCCTCGTTCTGCTGTGCTTTTCCGGCAGTGTTTCTGCAAGCCTGGTGAGCCATGAAGGGCTTCCGGCTCAATATATGCAAACCACTGAAGATGCGGCCATCTGGGCGCAGGTGGGAAATAACGTCATCAATGTGGGCAATGTTCTTGCAGGACAAATTATTGCCGTGGCCCCTACGGCGGCGGATTATTATGAATTCCGCTTTGGCTTTGGCACCGGATTTATCGATAAAGATCATCTGGAAATGGTGCAGGGTAAGCAGCGGGTCCAGGATAATCTGGGCGATCTGAACAAACCTCTGAGCAACCAAAACCTGATCACCTGGAAAGACACCCCGGTCTATAACGCCCCGAGCAGCGGCAGCGCGCCGTTCGGGACGCTCAGCGCGAATCTGCGTTATCCCATTCTGAGTAAATTAAAAGACCGGCTTAATCAGACCTGGTATCAAATTCGTATTGGTCACCGCCTGGCCTGGATCAGCAGCCTCGATGCCCAGGAAGACAACGGTCTGCCGATATTGACCTATCACCATATCCTGCGTGATGAAGAGAACACCCGTTTTCGTCATACCTCCACCACGACCAGCGTGCGGGCCTTTAATAACCAGATGGCCTGGCTGCGCGATCAGGGTTACACCACGCTGACGATGTACCAGCTGGAAGGGTATGTCCGCAATAAAATGAATCTGCCCGCCAAAGCGGTAGTGATCACCTTTGACGATGGTCTGAAGTCGGTCAGCCGCTATGCCTACCCCATATTAAAAGAGTACGGTTTTCAGGCGACGGCGTTTATCATCTCGTCGCGCATTAAAGGCCATGCGCAAAAGTGGGACCCTAAATCGCTGCAATTTATGAGCGTGGCAGAGATCAAAGGCATTCAGGATGTGTTTGATATCCAGTCACATACGCATTTTTTGCATCGCGTCGACGGGGCTAAACATCCCATCTTACTCAGCCGCAGCTACCATGTGACGCTGTTTGATTTTGAACGTTCACGCCGGGCGCTGGCGCAATTTAACCCGCATGTTCTCTATCTCTCTTATCCGTTTGGCGGTTACGACGATAAAGCGGTGAAAGCGGCGAACGATGCCGGTTTCCACCTGGCGGTGACCACGGTCAAAGGGAAGGTAAAGCCGGGGGACAATCCGTTCTTGTTGAAACGTCTGTACATCTTAAGAACGGATTCGCTGGAGACCATGTCGCGGCTGATCAGCAATCAGCCGCAGGGGTAGGACTCAGGCAACCTGAACCGGAATGGCTTTTGCCGTCCGTTTCATGTCATTGTCGCCGTCAAAATAGGCCACTTTAGGCTGCCAGCGGCGTGCTTCTTCGTCGGACATCATGACGAAACTCGCGATAATCACGATATCGCCCACGTCGGCACAATGCGCTGCCGCACCGTTGACGGAGATGATTTTAGAGCCGCGTTCAGCCGCAATGGCGTACGTGGCGAAGCGTTTACCGTTCGTCACGTTCCAGATATCAATGGCTTCGTTTTCAAGAATCCCGGCCGCATCAAGGAAATCCTGATCAATCGCACAGGAACCTTCGTAATGCAGGTCTGCCTGCGTCACTTTGACACGGTGAAGCTTGCCTTGCAGCATCTTGCGAATCATAACGTTACCTTTACTCTTCATACGCACCCTCTCCGGTGAGAGGGAAGGGGGAGGGGAGAGGTTCCCCTGGCAAAATAACAGCGCAGTATTGCCCGACGTTACGTCGATGTCTACTCCGCCAGCTCAACCACTTTGTTGTCGATCAGACGGGCCTGACCCAGCCTTGCCGCCACCAGGATGACCGCACGTTTGCTGGCTCCGGTTAAGGGCAGAAGCGTATCGGCATCGCGAATTTGCACGTCATCGGAACGAAGTCCTTTATCGTTCATCGCCTGCTCAGCAAGGGCAACGATCTCTTCAGGCGTTAACGCCTTCGCGATAAGCTGTTCTGCCATGGCGTTCATGACTTTGCTTAAGCCCGGGGCAATTTTGCGCTGTTCTGCGGTGAGATAGCCATTACGGGAGCTTAACGCCAGGCCGTCTTTTGCGCGCACGATCGGCACGCCAACAATTTCGATGTCGTAACCCATGTCGGCAACCATTTTGCGAATCAGCGCCAGCTGCTGGTAATCCTTTTCGCCAAAGCAGGCGATGTCGGGCTGCACCAGATTAAACAGTTTACTGACGATGGTAGAGACGCCACGGAAGTGACCCGGACGGCTTGCCCCCTCCAGCATGGTCGAAATGCCTGGAACGTCGACGTAGGTGGCCTCTTCTGTGCCCTGCGGATAAATATCCTCGGGGGCCGGAGAGAATACAAAGTCCACGTGGCGTTTGTTCAGCTTCTCGCAGTCTTCCTGCAAGGTGCGCGGGTAGCGCGCCAGATCGTCTGCCCGGTCAAACTGCATAGGGTTGACGAAAATCGTTACCACGACCACATCAGCGCGGGCCCTGGCTTCGTCGACCAGCTTCATATGGCCGTCATGCAGATTGCCCATGGTGGGAACAAGGGCAATACGTTTACCTTCCAGTCGCAGGCGACGGATATGCTGACGTAGCAGCGGGAGGGTTTCAATGATTAGCACACCTGAACTCCTTAATGGAAACTGTGTTCTTCACCCGGGTAGACACCGGATTCAACCTCGGCAATATACTGCCTGACCGCCGCGCGCATGTCGCCCGCCGTTGTCAGGAAATTCTTTGCGAACTTGGGAATATGCCCGCCGGTAATACCGAACGCGTCGTGCATCACCAGGATTTGACCGTCGGTGACATTGCCTGCCCCAATGCCAATCACCGGAATGGAGAGTGCTTCGGTTACGCGTTCTGCCAGCGCCACCGGAACGCATTCCAGAACCAGCAGTTGCGCCCCTGCGGCTTCCAGCGCCAGCGCATCGTCCAGCAGCGTCTGCCCGGCATCGCCACGGCCCTGTACCTTATAACCACCGAAGATATTCACCGACTGCGGGGTCAGGCCCAGGTGACCGCACACGGGGACGGCACGCTCAGTCAGCATTTTTACCGTGTCCACAAGCCAGGCACCGCCCTCGATTTTGACCATATTTGCGCCCGCACGCATCACGGTGGCTGCGTTTTCAAAAGCCTGTTCTGGGGTCGCATAGGCCATGAAAGGCAGGTCGGAAAGCAACAGACACTGGGGAGCGCCGCGGCGGACTGCGCGCGTGTGGTAGGCAATATCTTCGACCGTCACCGGCAGCGTAGAATCATGTCCCTGTACCGTCATCCCTAACGAATCACCCACCAGCATGACGTTGATGCCTTCGTCGGCAAACAATTTGGCGAAGCTGTAGTCATATGCCGTGATGGTGGCAAAGCGTTTCTTTTCCTGTTTGCATTTCTGCAGCAAGGAGACAGTGGTTGGTTTCATAATGTTTCCTGATGGCCCAAAACGAATCTTTGCGCATTCTAACAGTAACATTCGGGGGAACAATGATTTTAGGCAGCCGTTTAATCACAAACTATGAATGATGTTTCGGTGCGTCAGAGGATCACCAGAGGGTCGGTTTTTCGGCGTTGAGGTGCTCTAAGACCGCCTGGAGAGATTCGCCGGTCGGGAAGGTCAGCTGAGGGGCAATTTCAATCAACGGCCAGAGCATAAAACCGCGATTTTTCATGTCGTAGTGAGGAACCGTCAGGCGCCCGGTGCGGATAATCGCGTCGCCAAACAGCATAATATCGAGATCGAGCGTACGGGGGCCCCAGCGCTCGGCTTTACGTTCCCGCCCTTGCTGCAGCTCAATACGCTGAGTGTTATCCAGCAGCGATTCTGCATCAAGCGCGGTTTCAAGCGCTACGGCAGCATTCAGGTAATCAGGCTGATCCTGAGGGCCAAGCGGCGGCGTGCGGTAGAACGACGACACCGCCACAATGCGGCTTTGCGGAATGTCCGCGAGAGCCTGAATGGCAGCATTCACCTGCTCCAGCGGAGCAGATAAATTGCTGCCTATGGCGATATACGCCAGGGTCACGCAGAACCTTCGCGACGCGGCGCGCGTTTGCGCGGACGGCGATGGCGACGACGTTGTTCAGGCTCGTCATCCAGGCTGGTGAGCATGCCTTTTTGTTCCGGCGGCGCAGAGACCTGGAATTCACTCCACCACGTCACCAGTTTTTGCAGCTCCTGGTTGTTTTCAACCTCGGCGCGCAGGGCCAGCAGATCGTAGGCGGCACGGAATTTAGGATGCTCCATCAGCTTCCAGGCGCGTTTACCCTGACGACGCGACATACGCAGCTGAAGCTGCCAGATGTCGCGCACCAGCGAGGTAATGCGTTTTGGAATCGCCAGCGTACGGCAGGCTTCATCCAGCACGTCATTCGCGGCCAGCGCAAATGCGTCGTAGTAGGCCAGCCCGCTCTCCTGAGCGATCTTTTCTGCGGTTTCCAGTAATGGATACCAGAACATCGCGGCAAAGAGGAATGCCGGATTAACGCGCATGTCGTTATGAATGCGGTTATCGGTGTTTTTGAACACCTGGGCAATCATGCGCTCCATCGGGCTATCACCGCTTTCGGTGAAATAGCGCACGATAGTCGGGAACAGTGGCTGGAACAGGCTGTATTCACGCAGCAGTTTGTAGGTTTCATAAGCGTAGCCGGCCTGCAGCAGCTTCAGCGCCTCTTCAAACAGACGTGCCGGTGGCACATCGTTGATCAGCGTCGCCAGGCGCGGAATCGGCTCAGCCGTTTCCGGGCTGATTTTCATGTTCAGCTTGGCGGCAAAACGCACGGCACGCAGCATGCGAACGGGATCTTCACGGTAGCGCGTTTCCGGATTACCAATCAGGCGAATCACGCCGTCTTTTAAATCCTGAACGCCGCCAACGTAATCGCGTACGGCAAAATCAGCCACGCTGTAATAGAGGCTGTTAATGGTGAAGTCGCGACGCTGGGCATCTTCTTCGATGGATCCAAAAATGTTATCGCGCAGCAGCATGCCGTTCTGGCCGCGCTGAGAGGTCGTGCGATCCGTCGGGCTGCCTTCGTGATGACCACGGAAGGTGGCGACTTCAATAATTTCCGGCCCAAACATGACGTGGGCGAGACGGAATCGACGGCCAACCAGACGGCAGTTGCGGAATAATTTACGCACCTGCTCAGGCGTTGCGCTGGTCGTCACGTCAAAATCTTTCGGTTTTTTGCCGAGCAGTAAATCGCGAACGCCGCCGCCCACGAGATAGGCCTCGTAGCCTGCTTTATTCAGACGATAGAGCACCTTGAGCGCATTTTCACTGATATCTTTGCGGGAAATAGTGTGCTGCTCACGCGGGATCACCGACATACGGGATTGCGCAATAGCGTCATTCGCCATGCTCTCTTCGCGGCTTAGCACCTTACGGCAAAAATTAGCGACTCGGGTAAAAATGGTACACCTCGTAGTGTGTTTTATTTATCAGGACAAAAAAATAGCGGCTAATCATAGCTCAGCGCAACGCGTTTGAGAATGCTGGATTTTAGGCACCTTCTGGAGCGTCCAGTTGGCGACGGCCATTTTCAGCAATTCTTCCGTGCGCAAATCCTGCCATTCGTTCGTTACATTTTGGTTGAGAAATCGCAAAGCGTCGATTAAAACCGGGCGCGGATCGCCGTGGGGCAACGCCGGCGCGTGGTTTTGTTTCGAAAGCTTATTCCCCTGCGCGTTCACCGCCAGCGGCAGATGGATATAATCCGGGACATCCCAGCCAAACTGCTGGTAAAGGGAGATCTGGCGAACGGTCGGTTCAATCAAATCAGCGCCGCGAACAATTTCCGTGACGCCCTGAAAACGATCGTCGACCACAACCGCCAGGTTATAGGCAAATAAACCGTCGCGACGATGAATAATAAAGTCTTCCCGCGCCAGACGTTCATCCGCATGGATATCACCCAGCAGCAGATCGCGAAAGTGCGTCACCGGATTGTGTTGCTTCAGACGGATCGCGGCATTATCAGGGCCGTTATTCAGCGTACGACAATGACCGTCGTAAACGCCGCCCACGCGTTGAATGCGCGCCCGGGTGCAGGTGCAGTAATAGGACAGCTTCTGCTGATAAAGCCAGGCCAGCCTTTCACGGTAGGCATCGTGACGCTGAGATTGCCAAAGCACCTCACCGTCCCATTGCAGGCCGTAATGTTCCAGCTGACGCAAAATGGTATTTGCCGCACCGGGAACTTCACGGGGGGGATCGATATCTTCAATACGGACACGCCAGATGCCTTGTCGGGCACGGGCTTGCAGGTAGCTGCCCAGCGCGGCAATTAATGAGCCGAAGTGCAATTCGCCGGAAGGGGATGGCGCAAAGCGCCCAATATAGTGTGAGTCAGACATATCAACAGTAATAAGGCGGGAGCAACTCCCGCCTTTTTAAATAAGCGTCATGACAGAACTGGAATTAACCAGCCATCTGTTTTTCGCGGATTTCAGCCAGCGTTTTACAGTCGATGCACAGATCGGCAGTCGGACGCGCTTCGAGGCGACGAATACCAATTTCTACACCGCATGATTCGCAGAAACCGAAATCTTCGTCTTCAACTTTTTTCAGCGTTTTCTCGATCTTTTTAATCAGCTTGCGTTCGCGGTCACGGTTACGCAGCTCGAGGCTGAACTCTTCTTCCTGAGCGGCACGGTCGACCGGATCCGGGAAGTTTGCAGCTTCGTCCTGCATATGAGTAACGGTGCGATCCACTTCATCCCTAAGTTGATTACGCCATGCTTCAAGAATACGCTTGAAGTGAGACAGCTGGGCTTCGTTCATATACTCTTCGCCCGGCTTCTCTTGGTACGGCTCCACCCCAGCGATGGCGAGAATACTCAGGGACGATGTTTTACGGTTTTGCCCTTCTTGCATGTTGCTTCTCCTTAACACGCACTATCGATCCCCGTGTTGGGGGAAAAATCAGGTCGCTATAAATAGCAGATGCTTTTCCGTAAGGCAATTATCTAAACGTAACACTTGACAAGCCTGTGAGGAAAAGCGTATTTGCGCACGCGGCCAGAACACCAATTAATCAATCGTCTACCCTCTTATAACACAACGGGAAGAGCCGATCTCAGAGTCATACTTTCGGCAGAAAGTTCCGCTTTCCAGGCGAAAACCTCTACCCCCTGCTTTTGTGCCTCATGCAACAATTGTGCGTATTTCGGGTCAATGTGGCGAGCGGGCGAAAAACGTTCAATGGCTGAATGCAGCACGGCAAACAACAGCACGGCGCGTTTACCCGCCGCTGCAACGCTGATTAACTCTCGCAAATGCTTTTGGCCGCGTAGCGTTACCGCATCTGGAAAGTAGCCCTTTTCCTGTTCCGCCAACGTCACTGATTTGACTTCAATATAGCACTCAGGACGGTCCTCCGCCTGTAGCATGAAATCAATTCTGCTTCCTTCGTCGCCGTATTTCACTTCGCCTTTCATCGCGGTGTATCCCACAAGCTCAGGCAGGCGATTGTCGGTGAGCGCTTCTTTCACCAGCATGTTAGCGCGCAGGGTGTTCACGCAGATAAACGCCCCTTGCCGGGTCTCGGTGATCTCCCAGGTATGGGCGTATTTTCGTTTCGGATTGCTGGAGGTGGAGTACCAGACGGTATCACCCGGCGTCGCGCATCCGGTCATCGCGCCTGTATTAGGACAGTGCAGCGTTAGCGTTTCTCCGGCAGGGGTGACCACGTCAGCAAGAAAACGTTTATACCGCTGAATCAGCGTCGCGGGCTGTAGCGCGGGGATAAACTTCATGGTGATTCCTTGTTTATTCGTTAAGCGTCCAGCGCTGTAGCGGGCGATAGCGTGTGCGTCCCTGTCCTGAGACGGATTCATACAGCACGAACTCCGTCACCGGAAACGACCAGCTAAAACCGGGCGGCGGAATGGCGACGGCGTGGCTGGCATGGCGCAGCAGGGTGATATGCGGATGAAAGGGCTGTGGACTTTGATAACAGCCGCTACGCGCCGCCTGGGCACGCAACAGGTTCGCCAGCTGCAGCAAGCCCCGGGGCGGCTGACGCGTCCCCAGCCAGACTACACGTGAACGCAGCCACTGGCCGGCGTCGTCAAGATGCAGCGTAAAGCCCGGCTGGCGAATACGACCCGCCATCGCTGCCAGCGCGCGCTGTTTATCGGCGCTGACGTCGCCCAAAAAGGCCAGGGTCATATGCAGGCTTGCCGCCGCAACCGGTCGTCCCGCTTCGGGAGGGAAATGCCCGGCGCGCCAGCGAACGATCTGTCGCGGGAGAGGGGCGGGGATTTCAATGGCAAAAAACAGCCGTTTCGACTCAGACATAAGGGGGACTCGGTAATGATATGGCGCGATGCTACAATGTACGCCGACGAATGTTAACCCTCTGGAGTTGTTAGTGTCCTCTTTGCCGGTCGCCGCCGTACTGCCTGAGCTACTCGCCGCCTTACAACACGCCCCCCAGGTTTTGCTTAACGCTCCCACGGGCGCGGGGAAATCGACCTGGCTGCCGTTGCAGATCCTCAATGCGGGCGACATTCAGGGAAAAATCATCCTGCTTGAACCGCGCAGGCTGGCAGCCCGTAACGTGGCCCAGCGGCTGGCTGAATTACTGAACGAAAAACCGGGTGAGACCGTAGGCTACCGCATGCGCGCCGAAACCTGCGTCGGCCCCGGCACGCGTCTGGAGGTGGTGACCGAAGGGATCCTCACCCGAATGCTGCAAAACGATCCTGAGCTGAGCGGCGTCGGTCTGGTGATTCTGGATGAATTCCATGAGCGCAGCCTGCAGGCCGATTTAGCGCTGGCGCTGCTGCTGGACGTGCAGCAGGGATTGCGTGACGATCTGACGGTACTCATCATGTCCGCCACCCTGGACAATGCCCGCCTTAAGCAACGCCTGCCCGATGCGCCAGTCATCACCTCCGAAGGCCGGGCTTATCCGGTTGAGCGTCGCTATCAGCCGCTCTCCACCCAGCACCGCTTCGATGAAGCTGTCGCCATTGCCGCGGCTGAATTGCTGCGCCACGAATCCGGTTCCATGCTCCTTTTTTTACCGGGTGTCGGTGAGATTCAGCGCGTTCAGGAACACCTTTCGGGACGAACGGGGACCGATGTGATCCTCTGCCCGCTGTACGGCGCGCTGCCGTTGATCGAACAGCGAAAGGCGATCCTGCCTGCGCCTGCGGGGCAGCGAAAAGTGGTGCTGGCGACCAACATTGCTGAAACCAGCCTGACCATTGAAGGCATCCGGCTGGTGGTGGATACGGCGCAGGAGCGGGTGGCGAATTACGATCCGCGCACCGGCTTAACCAAATTACTGACTCAGCGTACCAGCCAGGCGTCGATGACGCAGCGCGCGGGCCGTGCGGGTCGACTGGAGCCTGGAATATGTCTGCACTTAATCAGCGCTGAGCAGGCCGAACGCGCCACGGCACAGACGCCGCCGGAGATCTTACAAAGCGATCTTTCAGGCCTGGTGATGGAGTTGCTGCAGTGGGGCTGCCCGGAGCCGGCGCAGCTGACCTGGCTTGATACGCCTCCGGCCGTCAACCTGGCGGCCGCCCGTCAGTTATTGACCCAGCTTGGCGCCCTGGAGGCAGGCCGTTTATCGTCAAAAGGCCAAAAAATGGCGGCGGTGGGCAACGATCCTCGCCTGGCAGCGATGCTGGTAGCGGCCCGCAATGCGGACGAAATAGCGACGGCAGCAAAACTCGCCGCTATTCTCGAAGAACCGCCGCGCGGGGGGGCAAGCGATCTGGCGAACGCGTTTTCTCGCCCTCAGCCCAACTGGCAGCAGCGGGCAAAACAACTTTGTCAGCGGCTTAAAAGCCACGGCGGCTCGGCGGACAGCGCTGAGATACCGCGCTTATTAGCGCAGGCGTTCCCCGATCGCATCGCCCGCAGACGGGGTCTGGACGGACGTTACCAGCTGGCAAACGGAATGGGCGCCATGCTCGATCGGGAAGATGCCCTGACGCGGCATGAGTGGCTGATTGCGCCGCTGCTGTTGCAGGGGAATCAGTCACCGGATGCGCGTATTTTGCAGGCGATTGCGGTGGATATTGATGCCCTCACGCGTGCCTGCCCGTCGCTGGTTGAACAATCTGACACGGTTGAATGGGATGAGGCGCAAGGCACACTGAAGGCGTTTCGGCGCAGTCAGATTGGACGCCTTACGCTCAGCGTGAGGACTCTGGCGAAGCCCTCTGAGGAAGAGCTGCATCAGGCCATCTTAAATGGCCTCCGCGATAAAGGGCTGGGCGCGCTAAACTGGACCCCAGAGGCAGAGCAGTATCGCCTGCGGCTACAGTGTGCCGCGCGTTGGTTGCCCCAGTTTGCCTGGCCGTCAGTCAGTGACGAAGCGCTTCTGGCCTCACTTGAAGCATGGTTGTTACCACAAATGGCCGGTGTACACTCGCTTCGTGCCCTGAAAGCGCTCGATGTGAAGGCTGCGTTACAAAATTTACTGGAGTGGTCATTACGTCAACGTCTGGATAGTGAACTGCCCACGCATTACACTGTGCCGACCGGAAGCCGGATAGCGATTCGTTATCATGAAGATAACCCACCGGCGCTGGCGGTCCGCATGCAGGAAATGTTCGGCGAGGCGATAACGCCGGCCATTGCAGAAGGCCGCATTCCGCTGGTGCTGGAGCTGCTTTCGCCTGCGCATCGCCCGTTACAGATCACCCGTGATTTAGGTGCATTCTGGGCGGGGAGCTACCGTGAGGTGCAAAAAGAGATGAAAGGGCGTTACCCGAAACACGTCTGGCCGGACGACCCGGCGAACACCGCACCGACGCGGCGGACGAAGAAGTATTCGTAGAGTAAGTGCGGGCTGATGCCCTCACCCCGGCCCTCTCCCACGGGAGAGGGAGAAAAGACATAAATTTGAGAGATTTCTTCTTTCGCCACTGGGTGGAAGAAAAGAGAATCAGGCCCTTGCGCCTGAATGTTGCGGAGAGAAAGCATGGCGGGGAATGACCGCGAGCCAATAGGACGTAAGGGGAAACCTGCGCGTCCGGCCAAAGAAAAAGTGAGCCGTCGTCGCCTCAGAGATGAGGATTATGACGATGACTATGAAGATGATTATGAGGATGAAGAACCGATGCCGCGTAAAGGGAAAGGCAAAGGGCGTAAGCCTCGGGGCAAGCGCGGCTGGTTCTGGCTGCTGCTGAAGCTGTTCATTGTATTTGTTGTGCTGATGGCCATTTACGGCGTCTATCTGGATCAGAAAATCCGCAGCCGTATTGATGGTAAAGTCTGGCAGTTGCCTGCGGCGGTTTATGGTCGCATGGTCAACCTTGAGCCGGATATGTCCATCAGTAAAAACGAGATGGTGAAACTGCTCGAAGCCACTCAGTATCGTCAGGTGACGAAAATGACGCGCCCGGGCGAGTTTACCGTGCAGGCGAAAAGCATCGAGATGATTCGCCGTCCGTTTGATTTCCCTGACAGCAAAGAGGGGCAGGTGCGTGCGCGTCTGGTCTTTGATGGCGATCATCTGGAGACGATAGAGAACCTGGACAATAACCGCCAGTTCGGTTTCTTCCGTCTTGATCCTCGCCTGATTACCATGCTCTCCTCGGCGAATGGCGAACAGCGTCTGTTCGTGGCGCGTAACGGCTTCCCGGATCTGCTGGTGGATACGCTGCTGGCAACCGAAGACCGTCACTTCTACGAGCACGACGGGATTAGCCTGTATTCCATTGGCCGCGCGGTGCTGGCAAACTTGACCGCCGGTCGCACGGTACAGGGGGCGAGTACGCTGACCCAGCAGCTGGTGAAGAACCTGTTCCTCTCCAGCGAGCGCTCTTACTGGCGTAAAGCCAATGAAGCGTACATGGCGCTGTTGATGGATGCTCGCTACAGCAAAGATCGCATTCTTGAACTGTACATGAACGAGGTGTATCTCGGTCAAAGCGGCGATAACGAGATCCGCGGTTTCCCGCTGGCGAGCCTGTACTATTTTGGTCGCCCGGTGGAAGAGCTGAGCCTCGATCAGCAGGCGCTGTTAGTGGGTATGGTAAAAGGCGCTTCGATTTACAACCCGTGGCGTAACCCGAAACTGGCGCTCGAGCGTCGTAACCTGGTCCTGCGTCTGCTGCAACAACAGCAGGTTATCGATCAGGAGCTGTACGACATGTTAAGCGCGCGCCCGCTGGGCGTTCAGCCGCGTGGTGGCGTGATCTCGCCGCAGCCTGCCTTTATGCAGATGGTCCGTCAGGAGCTGCAAAGCAAGCTGGGCGACAAGGTGAAAGATCTCTCCGGCGTGAAGATCTTTACCACCTTTGATTCGGTGGCGCAGGACGCTGCTGAGAAAGCGGCCGTGGACGGTATACCTGTCCTTAAGAAACAACGTAAGTTGAGCGATCTGGAAACCGCAATGGTGGTGGTTGACAGAAATAGCGGCGAAGTGCGCGCGATGGTGGGCGGGGCTGAACCGCAGTACGCCGGCTATAACCGTGCGATGCAGGCGCGGCGTTCGATTGGTTCCCTGGCAAAACCCGCGACCTATCTAACCGCGCTCAGCCAGCCTAATCAGTATCGCCTGAATACCTGGATTGCCGATGCGCCAATCTCCCTGCGCCAGCCTAATGGCCAGGTCTGGTCTCCGCAGAACGACGATAAACAGTTCAGCGGACAGGTTATGCTGGTGGATGCGTTAACCCGCTCCATGAACGTGCCGACGGTAAACCTTGGGATGGCGCTGGGTCTGCCTGCGATTACCGATACCTGGCAGAAGCTCGGTGTGCCAAAAGATCAGCTGCACCCGGTGCCAGCGATGATCCTGGGGGCACTGAACCTGACGCCAATCGAAGTGGCGCAGGCCTTCCAGACGATCGCCAGCGGCGGTAACCGTGCACAGCTTTCTGCACTGCGTTCCGTGATTGCCGAAGACGGCAGCGTGCTCTACCAGAGCTATCCGCAGGCGGAGCGCGTCGTTCCGGCACAGGCGGCCTATATGACGCTCTGGACCATGCAGCAGGTTGTGCAGCGCGGCACCGGTCGACAGCTTGGCGCGAAATACCCGGGTCTGCATCTGGCCGGTAAAACAGGCACCACAAACAACAACGTTGATACCTGGTTTGCCGGTATCGACGGGCGTGAAGTGGTCATTACCTGGGTTGGACGCGATAACAACCAGCCGACCAAACTGTATGGCGCAAGCGGTGCGATGTCGATCTATCAGCGATATCTGGCGAACCAGTCGCCTGTACCGCTGAACCTGACGCCACCGGAAGACATTGTGGACATGGGCGTGGATGAAGCCGGTAACTTCGTTTGCGGCGGCGGGATGCGTTCCCTGCCGGTCTGGACGTCGAATCCTGACTCCCTCTGCCAGCAAAGTCAGCCAGAGCAGCCGACCGGTAATCCGTTCGATCAGTCTTCTCAGCCTCAGCAGCCGCAGCAACAGCAACAGCCGCAGAATGAGAAAAAAGACAGCGACGGTGTCGCGGGTTGGATCAAAGATATGTTTGGCGGTAACTAACACGCTGAACGTCAAAAACCGCTTCCTGGTGAAGCGGTTTTTTTATGCCTGCGTTTTTATCCATTTATTTGGTTATTTTTTTTAAAAGTATCATTAAGAATAAATAACAACTCCATTTACTGTCGATAAAACAGAATCTTGCCCTAAAAGCCAGCACCGCCGCCGCCGATGCCTTATAGACACTATGAAGAATAATCTGATTAAATTGAGATCTTAATGCGCAGCCGGAAAAGAATTTCCTGAGACTCTATTTTTTGAATGTCGATGCGCAGACTTTGAAACGTTATTAGCAATAACAGTTTATGACTGAGGAATGGACGCATTATTAGCCGTCAAAAAAGGATTTTACGATGAATAAATATCTACTCGCAGTGGTGTTAACCGGGACTGTTTTGACAACATTGAGCGCGCCCGTACTGGCATCCGGGGATACGGGTACCGTTAATTTTTCCGGCAGAATTCTGGCCGACACCTGTGAAATAAACGTGGACGACACCGGAACCACGACCACGACGGTGACGTTTCCGGATACCTATCCGTCTGACTATTCCGGCGATGGATCTGTCGGCGCGTCTAAGCCGTTTAAAATTGAAGTTAAAAAGTGCGATCCCTTAGTGGCTAAGCTCAATATCAAATTTACCGGGACCACCACCGATGCAGCGTTTAAGCGCCTGCAGAACGATCTCACGGGTGAAGGGAACGCGACAAACGTCGGCATTATCGTGAGCAATGAAAACGGCACCAAAGGGGATGTTCTGTTTAATGGTTCTCTCCCCAGCGCCGGAACCGACGTCACAAACGATACCACCGGCGCAACGGCTTCGGTATTCAATTACACCGCGAAAGTGATTCAGGTGGGGGCGAGCGCGCCAACCGCGGGCCATTATTCCTCCTCAGCGACGTTTGAGGTTATCTATCGCTAAACCTTTCAGGCAGCCATAAGGCGGCTTTATTTCTGGAACCACGAGTTATGAATGCGCTAATCAAGATGCTGTGCGGATGCTTAATAGTGAGCTGTTGTTCCGCACAGGCCAGTATCGTTTTAGGTGGGACACGTATTATTTATCCCGCAAATAAATCTGAAGTTCAGATTGCGCTTAAAAATAAAGACCCGCATACGCGTTATTTAGTGCAAAGCTGGGTCAGCTATCCAGACGATACTAAAGCGCCTTTTGTCATTACGCCTCCCGTTTATAAGCTGCAGGAAAAACGCCAGACACTGCTGCATATTATTTATACCGGCGATAAAAAAACCTTACCGGACGATCGTGAATCGCTATTCATTGCCAACGTGAAATCGGTCTCGGCCATTTCACCTGACATGAAAGAGAAGAACACGCTGCAATTTGCGATGAAGACGCGGCTTAAGCTTTTCTGGCGGCCCACGCAGCTTCATGAATCCGAAGCGCTGAAGGCCTGGGAAAAGATCGTTTTCCGTCGCGAAGGCTCGGTGCTGGTGGCTAAAAATCCCACCCCGTTTTACGTCTCTTTTGGAGACCTGGCGGTGGGAGGGAAAGCCGTGCCCGTGGTAGAAACATCGTCGACGCCTGGGGCGATCGCCATGATGGTGGCGCCTTTTAGCGAACAACGTTTCACCCTGCCTAAAGGGGCAAAGGGGTCAGTGACATGGACGGCAATCAGCGATTTCGGTTCGCAAACGCGTCAGCGTCATCAGACGTTATAAATTCTTCTGCAGCGGCATGTCCACTCCCTCGCGTTACTCGTCGGCCCTCACCGGGCTTGCGCTGGCATGGCTCACTCTGCTCCAGCCGGCGTGTGCGGAGGATGAGTTTAATTTGCGTATTCTCGAGCTGGACACGCCGCTGGAAAATACCGCGACCTTAAAAAAATTTGTCAGCGATAACGGCCTGCTACCCGGCAGCTATCTTACGACGATCGTCTGGGGTAAAGATGTTCTCGATAAGCGTACGATCGCCTTTGTGCTCTCCGATGACAGGCAGCAGCTGTTGCCTGTGCTGACAAAAGCCGACCTGCGTCATCTGGGGGTCAAGGTTGATAGCGTGGCGCAGATGAAGGCGCTGGCGGAGACGGCGAGCATTAAGGATATTGCGCAGTATATCGATCGGGCTCGCTATGATTTCCAGCCCGATAATCAGACGCTTACCCTTGTTATCCCGCAGATTTACCGCGATCAACGTATCACGGACAATATCGAATCCACCCTGTGGGACGATGGCGTGCCGGCCGCCTGGGCCAGCTATCAACTGAGCGGATCACGACAGCATACCCCGTCGGGGGAAACCACTTCGCAGTGGTTGGGGCTGGACTCGGGCATCAACTTAGGCCCGTGGCGTCTGCGCAATAACGGTACCTGGAGCGATACCTCCGGCTGGGAGTCCATGGGAACAAGCCTGCAACGTGACGTAAAAGCGCTGAAAAGCCAGCTTGAGCTCGGGCAAACCGCGACTGACGGCGAGCTTTTTGACAGCGTGCAGATGACGGGCATTAAGCTCGGGACAGATAGCACCATGCTGCCTGTTAGCCAGCAGGGGTTCGCGCCTGTCATCCGCGGGATGGCAAACAGCGATGCAAAGGTCACGATCACGCAAAACAGCTACACCCTTTATCAGACCTATGTTCCCCCCGGCCCCTTTGAAATCCGTGACCTGAGCCAGGTCACGGCGGGGGCTGACCTGGAAGTGACCGTTGAAGAGGCCGACGGATCGGAGCACAGCTTTATTCAGGCCAGCGCATCGGTGCCCGTCCTGCAGCGAGAAGGCGCTTATAAATACAGCATGGCGGCAGGAACCTTTCGCGGCAACGAAGGCGAAGAGGAGCCAGCCTTTGCCATGGGTACGCTGATTTATGGGCTGCCGCAGGGGGTAACGGTCTATGGCGGGGCGCTGGGTGCCTCGATGTATCACGCCATCCTGGCGGGTACGGGCGCCGATCTGGGGCGTTTTGGATCCGCGTCTGTCGATGCGACAGCTGCCCGAACCGCCTTTGATGACGGGCGTGAGGATGCCACCGGGCTGTCGTGGCGTGCGCAATATTCCAAAGATGTTCCCGACACCAATACCACCCTGACGCTGGCGAGTTACCGTTATTCTACCGCCGGGTTTTATACCTTTCAGGAAGCTATCGATCAGCGGGATAGCCATATAGACGACGGGATCTACACCTACAGACGGGTTAATAATCGCCGCACCCGCCTGCAGGTGAATCTCTCTCAGCGTCTGAGTCAGTGGGGGTCTCTGTACCTGAATACCTATCAGCAAGATTATTGGGACATGACGGGACACGAACGCAGCGTGAATGCAGGGTTCAGCTCCAGCTGGGGCCAGATCACCTGGTCGCTCAACCTAAACCTGACGCGAACTCCGCAGGCGGATACCGAGCGGCAACTGGCGTTCTCGGTCAACATTCCTCTCTCCCGGTGGTTGCCGGACGCCTGGGCAAACTACAGCGTCAACACCGCCAGCGGGGGGAACACCTCGCAGCAGGTGGGGATCGGCGGCACGGCCCTGACAAACAATAACCTGAGCTACAACCTGCAACAGAGCTACACCCATCAAGATTCCGCCTACGGGGCCAGCCTGTCCGGGCGATATCGCAGTTCCGTGGGGGAGGTGGGGCTGGGATATAACTACAGCGGGGATAACCGTCAATGGAACTACAACGCGCAGGGATCGGTTGTGGCGCATAAGCATGGCGTCACTCCCGGTCAGCCCATACGCGATGCCTTTGCGATCGTCCATATTCCCGAAGGAGAAAACGTTCATATCCAGAACGGCCGTGGGATCGACACCGACAGGTGGGGTAACGCCATTGTCCCGACCTTAACCGCATATCGGCATAACCTGATTACCGTGAACACCCAGGACAGGGACGATATTGATATCGAAGCCGCTACGCTGGATGTTGTGCCCAGCAAAGGTGCGGCGGTCTCAGCCGTGTTTGATGCGCGGGTAGGGCGGCGTGCGCTCATAACGCTTAAATACCGTGGCAAGGCCGTGCCGTTTGGTGCGGTGGTTGCCCTCGATAACGCTACGGCGATAGTGGGCGATGCGGGGGAAGTCTTTCTCTCGGGCCTGCGGGGCACCACGACGTTCAGCGCGCAATGGGGCGATGACGCCGACCGGCGCTGTGCGGGGACGCTGGACATACCCGACGGTGAGGCCTCAACGATCTTCAACGCAACGGTAGAGTGCCATTAATAGCGGGTTATCCAATGAACATACTCAGTTTTTACCGACAAGCCTTACCCCTTCTCCTCCTTTTGCTGCTGGGAACAGTGGCCCCCGCCGCGTTGGCAAACTGCACCTTTTCGGGCGGCGAGGGGGGGAAAGTGACCTTCCAGTTGCCCAGCGTCTTTGTACTGGAGCCAGACACGCCGGTGGGCACGGTTATCTATGATCGTGTCGAGGAGAGCCCTGAAGTGGAGGTAGACTGCGGCGGTAACGACGTGCAGATCTACCGAGGCTATCTCACCTTAACGGAGGCTGATGCGCGTGACGATATACTGCCGGGCGTGTACAAAACTAATATTCCCGGTATTGGCATCAGGGCCGCCGCCTCGACTGAGCAAATGCCCACGTTTACCGAAGAGGACCTGGTTCGACCATGGAAATATGTGGGTATGTATCATGGCTATTTTAGCAATATGGCCCATTTCCGCGCCGCTGCGCAGCTGATCGTCATTGGCAGAGTGGAAGAAGGGATGCTGGATACCTCACGTTTCACCTCCATGGAGGCGCTGGATACCCACATCGTGGGGGAGATGCGTTTTTCCCCCACCAGCGTGCGCATCACCTCTAATACCTGCAATCTGGTCGACAGGAACCTGTATGTGCCTTTGAAAACGGTCAATGCCCAGGATTTTACCGGCCAGTATTCAGCGATCCTCACCGACGATAGCTTCAGGATTGCTGTCAGCGATTGCGCAGCCGGCACAACCGTCGATTATCAGTTCAAAAGCAGTGGTTCAACCGGCGTGACTAACGGCACTATTCTCGGGATTGCGGGCGGAGATACCGCCGCGAGCGGGGTAGGGATTCAGATCCTTGATGCCAGCGACCGGGTCCTGACCTTTGATCAACCCTATACGGCATTCACCACGACGGCGGACAAACAGCTGATAGAGATCCCGCTGAAGGCGCGCTATATCAAAACGGGTGAATTAAAAGCTGGCAAGGTCGATGCGGTGGCGACTTTCGATGTGTTTTATCGTTAACCCGCAAGCGTAATAGTGATCAAATATCTAACCTTATTAACCCTCTCTTTTCATCTGGTTATTTCTTAAACCCTCAATTCTCGTAGGGCCGCATATTGCTTGCTATGCCGCCAGCGTTTCGCATATTATTCTGCGGTCATAATAATAATTCTCGTTTACGTTATCATTCACTCTTTCATCAGAGATAGACCAATGGCGCTTTCCAAAACTGCTCAGCCAATGCCAACAACGCTGCGTAAAATCGCAGTGGTTGTCGCCACAGCGGTTGCCGGCATGTCCGCTTATGCACACGCAGCCGACACCCCTAAAAAAGAAGAAACCATCACCGTTACCGCTGCACCTGCTGCACAGGAAAGTGCCTGGGGCCCGGCTGCGACAATTGCAGCAAGGCAATCTGCGACCGGGACCAAAACGGATACCCCTATTCAAAAGGTTCCGCAGTCCATTTCCGTCGTGACTGCTGAAGAGATGGCGCTGCACCAGCCGCGCTCGGTGAAAGAGGCCCTGAGTTATACCCCGGGCGTCGCGGTGGGAACGCGTGGAGCGTCAAACACCTATGACTATCTGATCATTCGTGGTTTTGCCGCCGATGGCCAGACCCAGAACAACTACCTCGACGGTATGAAGATGCAGGGCAACTTCTATAACGACGCGGTGATCGACCCTTACATGCTGGAACGCGCTGAAATCATGCGTGGTCCGGTTTCCGTTCTGTACGGAAAAAGCAGTCCTGGCGGCTTGCTGAACATGGTCAGTAAGCGTCCGACAACGGAGCCGCTGAAAGAAGTTCAGTTTAAGATGGGCACCGATAGCCTGTTCCAGACCGGCTTTGACTTCAGCGATGCGATCGATGATGACGGCGTCTACTCTTACCGTCTGACCGGGGTGGCGCGTTCCAACAATGCGCAGCAGGAGAATAAAGGTGAGCAGCGTTATGCTATCGCGCCATCGTTCTCCTGGCGTCCGGATGAGAAGACGACCTTCACCTTCCTCTCTTATTTCCAGAACGAGCCAGAAACTGGCTACTACGGCTGGCTGCCAAAAGAGGGGACGGTTGATCCGCTGCCAAATGGCAATCGTCTGCCGACCGATTTCAACGAAGGTGCGAAGAACAACACCTATTCCCGTAACCAGAAGATGGTGGGATATAGCTTCGACCACGAATTCAACGATACCTTTACCGTGCGTCAGAACCTGCGTTTCGCCGAGAATAAAACCTCGCAAAACCACGTCTACGGTTACGGTGTCTGTACCGATCCTGCCAATGCCGGAAACAAGCAATGCGCGGCGTTAGCGCCAGCGGACAAAGGTCATTATCTGGCACGTAAATACGTTGTCGATAACGAAAAACTGCAAAACTTCACCGTGGATACCCAGCTGCAAAGTAAGTTTGCCACCGGTTCAGTGGATCATACCCTGCTGACCGGCGTTGACTTTATGCGCATGCGTAATGACATCAACTCCTGGTTTGGTTACGACGACTCGGTGCCGCTGCTGGATCTCTATAATCCGGTGGACAGCGATTTTGATTTCGGTTCAAAAGATCCGAACACCTCCGGTCCGTACCAGATCCTGAATCGCCAGAAACAAACCGGCCTGTATATTCAGGACCAGGCGCAGTGGGATAAAGTGCTGGTGACCCTCGGTGGGCGTTATGACTGGGCTGACCAGGACTCCTTTAACCGCGTCACCAATACCACGTCCAAACGCGATGACAAACAGTTTACCTGGCGTGGCGGCGTAAACTATCTGTTCGACAATGGCGTCACCCCTTACTTCAGCTACAGCGAATCGTTCGAACCGGCTTCCCTCACCGACGCGAAGGGTGAACTCTTTTCCCCGTCAAAAGGCAAGCAGTACGAAGCGGGCGTGAAATACGTGCCGAACGATCGTCCGATTGTCATTACCGGTGCGCTCTACCAGCTGACCAAAACAAACAACCTGATGGCCGATCCTGCGGGATCATTCTTCTCGGTTGAGGGGGGCGAAATTCGTGCCCGTGGCGTTGAGCTTGAAGCGAAAGCTGCGTTGTCTGCCAGCGTTAACGTGGTCGGTTCATACACCTACACCGATGCGGAATACACCACAGACACCAACTACAAAGGCAACACCCCGGCGCAGGTGCCAAAACATATGGCGTCCGTGTGGGGCGATTACACCCTCTTTGATGGTCCGCTGTCAGGCCTGACCCTGGGGACCGGCGTCCGTTACACGGGCTCCAGCAAAGGCGACCCGGCGAATACCTTCACCGTCGGCAGCTACACCCTGGTCGATGCACTGGTTCGCTACGATCTGGCACGCGTGGGCCTGGCGGGTTCCAACGTCGCGCTGCACGTTAACAACCTGTTCGATCGTGAATATGTTGCCAGCTGCTTCAATACCTACGGGTGCTTCTGGGGTGCTGAACGTCAGGTTGTCGCGACTGCGACCTTCCGCTTCTAATCTCTCTTTGGGCACGGTTTTCCGTGCCCTTTTTATTAAGTTGGCCTTATGCAGGATAACAAAACGCAGTCTGAAACCACTTTCACGCTTGATAACACCTCCTTTCGTGTCCCCGGACGCACGCTGCTGCATCCGCTCTCTTTGACGTTTCCTGTTGGTAAAGTGACCGGTCTGATTGGCCATAATGGCTCGGGTAAATCCACCTTACTGAAAATGTTGGGACGTCATCAGCCGCCCTCAGACGGTGACATCCTGCTGGCCGGGCAGCCGCTGGAGAGCTGGAACAGTAAAGCCTTTGCGCGCAAGGTGGCTTATCTGCCACAGCAATTGCCGCAGGCAGAAGGGATGACGGTGCGTGAATTAGTGGCGATTGGGCGTTATCCCTGGCATGGCGCCCTCGGGCGTTTTGGCGTGGCCGACAGAGAGAAAGTGGAAGAGGCGATTGCGCTGGTGGGCCTGAAGCCCCTGGCGCACCGTCTGGTAGACAGCCTGTCCGGCGGCGAACGGCAACGGGCGTGGATTGCGATGCTGGTCGCGCAGGACAGTGAATGTCTGCTGCTCGATGAGCCAACCTCCGCGCTGGATATTGCCCACCAGGTGGATGTTCTGGCCTTAATCCACCGCTTGAGCCAGCAACGCGGTCTGACGGTCATTGCCGTGCTGCATGATATCAACATGGCGGCCCGCTACTGCGATTACCTGGTTGCCCTGCGGGGCGGCGAGATGATTGCTCAGGGCACGCCGGCCGAACTGATGCGCGGCGAAACGCTGGAGCATATTTACGGTATTCCTATGGGTATCCTGCCGCATCCGGCGGGGGCTGCACCGGTGAGCTTTGTCTATTAATGCATGATTCCATTTCGCTAAGCCGTCGTCGCCTGTTAATGGCGATGGCGCTGTCCCCACTTCTGGCAAAAATGAATACCGCTCAGGCGGCGGCGATCGATCCGCATCGCATTGTGGCCCTCGAATGGCTGCCCGTTGAGTTTCTGCTGGCGCTTGGCGTCACCCCTTACGGCGTGGCGGATATCCCGAATTATAATCTCTGGGTGCGGGAGCCGCGTCTGCCTGAATCGGTGATTGATATCGGGCTGCGCACCGAGCCAAACCTCGAATTACTGACCCAGATGAAACCGTCCTTTTTGGTCTGGTCTGCGGGCTACGGTCCTTCGTCGGATATCATGTCGAAAATTGCGCCGGGCCGCGGGTTTACCTTTAGCGACGGTAAAAAGCCCCTGACGATGGCGCGAAACTCGCTTAACGAGATGGCGCAGCTTCTGAACAAGGAGCAGGCGGCCAAAACGCATCTCGATCGCTTTGATGCGTTAATCGACTCCCTCAAACCGCGTTTTGCCTCCCGTGGAGGGCGGCCACTGCTGATGGTGACGCTGCTGGATGCCCGGCACGTGCTGGTCTTCGGCAAGAACTGTCTGTTCCAGGAGGTGCTCGATCGTTTCGGGATCGCCAATGCCTGGGAGGGGGAGATGACCTTCTGGGGCAGTACGGCTATCGGTATCGACAGGCTTGCGCCGTTTAAAGATGTGGATGTGCTCTGTTTTGACCATGGTAACGATCGCGAAATGCGCGCCCTGATGGCGACCCCGCTCTGGCAGGCAATGCCCTTTGTGCGGGAGCAGCGATTCCAGCGCGTGCCCGCCGTATGGTTCTATGGGGCAACGCTGTCGGCGATGCACTTCGCCCGCGTGCTGGACGATGCGCTGGGAGGCAAAGCATGAGATCCCGTATCGCGCTTTTCCCGGCCCTGTTGTTAGCGATCGCGTTCATCGCCGCGCTGCTTCTGACCGTCTCGAATTTGTCGATAGCGCTCCCCCGCACGCAGTGGGGCGCAGCGCTGACGTCACCTGATATCAATAATATTCAGCAGATGCTGTTTCATTACAGCCTTCTGCCTCGCCTGGCGATATCGCTGCTGGTGGGAGCCGGGCTGGGTCTGGTTGGCGTACTTTTCCAGCAAGTGTTACGAAATCCCCTTGCCGAACCGACCACGCTGGGCGTGGCGACGGGGGCGCAGCTGGGGATCACCATTACCACCCTGTGGGCGCTGCCCGGTGCGTTAACCAGCCAGTTTGCGGCCCTTGCCGGGGCCTGCATCGTGGGGGCGCTGGTGTTTGGCGTCGCCTGGGGAAAACGTCTCTCGCCGGTGACGCTTATCCTGGCAGGCCTGGTGGTGAGCCTCTACTGCGGGGCGATCAACCAGCTGCTGGTGCTGTTCCACCACGACCAGCTGCAAAGTATGTTTTTATGGAGTACGGGCACGCTGACGCAAACCGACTGGAGCATTGTGCAGCGGCTGTGGCCGCAGCTGATGGGCGGCGTGTTACTGACGCTGCTGTTGCTGCGTCCTCTAACCTTAATGGGGCTGGACGATGGCGTGGCGCGCAATCTTGGTCTGGCGCTTTCCCTGGCCCGTCTGGCATCGCTGACCCTGGCGATTGTGCTCAGTGCGCTGTTGGTTAACGCCGTCGGGATCATTGGCTTTATCGGCCTTTTTGCGCCGCTGCTCGCGAAGATGCTGGGCGCGCGTCGTCTGCTGGCGCGTCTGATGCTGTCGCCGTTAATCGGGGCGCTTATCCTTTGGCTTTCCGACCAGATTATTTTGTGGCTTGCCCGCGTGTGGATGGAGGTTTCGACAGGGTCCGTGACCGCGCTGATTGGCGCGCCTCTGCTGCTGTGGTTGCTGCCGCGTCTGCGTAGCATGAGCGCCCCGGCGATGGATGCAGGAGATAAGGTCTATGCCGAGCGTCAACATCTTTTGGGCTATGCGCTGGTGGGCGTCGGGGTATTGATCGCTGTCTCGCTGGTGGCGCTCTCGCTGGGACGCGATGCCCAGGGGTGGCACTGGGCCACGGGCTCCCTGCTGGATGAGCTGCTGCAATGGCGCTGGCCGCGTATCTTCTCGGCGCTGATCGCCGGTGTCATGCTGGCGGTCGCGGGATGTATTATTCAGCGCCTCACGGGAAACCCGATGGCCAGCCCGGAAGTGTTGGGGATAAGCTCAGGCGCCGCATTTGGCGTGGTGCTGATGCTCTTCTTTGTGCCGGGAGATGCGTTTGGCTGGTTGATGCCTGCGGGAAGCGCGGGCGCTGCGGCCACCCTGCTGATTATCATGATTGCGGCCGGACGCGGGGGCTTTTCCCCTCAGCGTATGCTGCTGGCGGGGATGGCGCTCAGCACAGCATTCACTATGTTGCTGATGATGTTACAGGCCAGCGGCGATCCGCGCATGGCGCAGATCCTGACGTGGATTTCGGGCTCAACCTATAAAGCGACGGGGGAGCAGGTGATCCATACCGGGATCGCGATGGTCTTGCTGCTGGCGATTGTGCCGCTCTGCCGACGCTGGATGACCATACTGCCGCTCGGTGGCGAAACCGCCCGCGCGGTGGGGGTGGCTCTGACGCCGTCCCGCATCGGGTTACTGCTGCTGGCTGCCTGTCTTACCGCCACGGCGACAATGACCATTGGCCCGCTGAGTTTTGTCGGCTTAATGGCCCCCCATATTGCCCGTATGATGGGTTTTCGTCGCACGATGCCGCACATCGTGATGTCGGCGCTGACGGGGGGCGTGATACTGGTGTTGGCAGACTGGCTGGGGCGAATGGTGCTCTTCCCGTACCAGATACCCGCCGGGCTGCTGTCGACCTTTATCGGGGCGCCGTACTTTATATATTTGCTGAGAAAGCAGAGTCGGTAGGAGGGGTGCGGCTTGATGCCCTCACCCTAACCCTCTCCCACGGGGAGAGGGAACTGGCTGCTGCGGTTTGATGCCCTTACCCACGGGGAGAGGGTACTAGCCGGTACGGTTTGATGTTTTTCTCCCTCTCCCCGTGGGAGAGGGCCGGGGTGAGGGCATCAGACCGCACCGACTTACAGCTTCGCAAATACCCTGCGCGCCGCATCAACCGTCTTATTAATATCATCCTCGCTATGCGCCACGGACATAAAGCCCGCTTCAAACGCCGACGGCGCAAGGTAGATCCCTTCTTCCAGCATCAGATGGAAGAAATGCTTAAAGCGTTCCACGTCGCACTTCACCACATCCTGATAACAGGTCACCGTCTTCGCGTCGGTGAAGAAAATCCCGAACATACCGCCGACGTGGTTTACCACCAGTGGAATGCCGTTCTCTTGCGCGGCTGTCAGTAAACCGTCTGCCAGCTGAGTAGTCAGGTCGGTCAGCGTCTCATGGATGCCCGGTTGCGCCACTTCATTCAGACAGGCAAAGCCCGCTGCCATAGCGATAGGGTTACCGGACAGCGTCCCCGCCTGGTAAACCGGCCCGGTTGGCGCCAGTGCATCCATCACGTCTTTACGACCGCCGAACGCGCCCACCGGCATACCGCCGCCGATGATTTTGCCCAGGCAGGTCAGATCGGGCACCACGTCGTAGTAAGACTGGGCACCCGCCAGCGCGACGCGGAAGCCGGTCATCACTTCGTCGATAATCAACAGCGCGCCAAACTCGTCGCACAACGCGCGCAGGCCCGGCAGGAAATCAGGCTGAGGCAGAATGCAGTTCATGTTGCCTGCGACCGGCTCAACGATGATGCAGGCAATTTCCTGCGGATACTGCTCGAACGCGGCACGCACGGTGTCGAGATCGTTATAGGTACAGGTCAGGGTATGTTTGGCGAAATCGGCCGGCACGCCCGGTGAGTTGGGTTGGCCCAGCGTGAGCGCGCCAGAGCCCGCTTTCACCAGCAGGCAATCCGCATGGCCGTGATAACAGCCTTCGAATTTGATGATTTTATCGCGTCCGGTGAAACCACGCGCCAGACGGATAGCGCTCATGGTCGCTTCCGTCCCGGAGTTCACCATACGCACCATGTCCATGGTCGGCACCAGTTCGGTGACCAGCTCCGCCATTTTAACTTCCATCTCGGTAGGCGCACCGAAACTCAAACCACGGTGCGCGGCTTCGATCACGGCATTGCGGATCGCAGGATGGTTATGGCCCAGCACCATCGGTCCCCAGGAGCCGACATAATCGATATAGGCTTTGCCATCGACATCGTACAGATACGCGCCGTCCGCACGTTCAATAAACAGCGGCGTTCCGCCAACGCCGGTAAAGGCGCGAACAGGCGAGTTAACACCCCCTGGGATCAGCTCGCGTGCAGCGCTGTAGAGGTTTTCAGACTTACTCATAACGTCGTTCCTGGTTCGTAGAAAAGGGTTAAGCCAGCTATTCTAAGGGATTCCCCGTAGGTTATAAAATTTTTGCCAGAATGAAACATGACTATTGTTAAGCATTTTTCAGGCGACGCGCAGAATCTGGCGTTTTAAAATGCTCGCGCTATTTGTATGACTAAATAAGAAAAGGCGATGAAAGCAGAGAATTCTTCATTTCAGGAACAGCAGCTTGCCCGCGCCCGGCAGCGTATCAGCATTCGACAATTACTCAATCGGGATAAAACGCCGCTGGCGATCCTGCTTGCCGCTGCGGTGGTGGGCACGCTTGCGGGACTTGCGGGCGTCGCTTTCGAAAAGGCCGTCAACGCCATTCTGAACTGGCGTATTGGTACGGTGGCCTCGGTGGCCGATCGGGGATGGCTGGTGTGGGTGATGGCGTTTGGCCTGTCGGCGATATTCGCCATGGTGGGCTATTTTCTGGTGCGTAAATTTGCGCCAGAGGCGGGCGGTTCCGGCATCCCCGAAATCGAAGGGGCGCTGGAAGAGTTACGTCCTGTGCGCTGGTGGCGCGTGATCCCGGTGAAGTTTTTCGGGGGAATGGGCACGCTGGGGGCCGGAATGGTGCTGGGACGCGAAGGGCCAACGGTGCAGCTTGGCGGTAACGTGGGGCGCATGGTGTGCGATCTTCTGCGTATGCGCAGCGCGGAGGCTCGTCATACGCTGCTGGCGACCGGGGCGGCAGCGGGTTTATCGGCGGCGTTCAATGCGCCGCTGGCGGGGATCTTATTTATCATTGAAGAGATGCGCGCCCAGTTTCGCTACAACCTGATTTCGATTAAAGCGGTGTTTACCGGGGTGATCATGTCGAGCATTGTCTTCCGCCTGTGTAACGGCGAAGGGGCGGTGATCGAAGTCGGTAAGCTCACCAATGCGCCGGTGAATACGCTGTGGCTGTATTTGATCCTGGGGATGATTTTTGGCGTGGTTGGCCCGTTGTTTAATGCGCTGATACTGCGCATGCAGGATATGTTTCAGCGTATACACGGGGGGAACACCACCCGTTGGGTGCTGGTTGGCGGCGTGCTCGGCGGAATGTGCGGCGTACTGGGGTTCATTGAACCCAATGCCGCAGGCGGCGGATTTGCGCTGATCCCTATCGCGGCGGCGGGAAATTTCAGCATTGGCCTGCTGCTGTTTATGTTTATTTCGCGTGTGATCACCACCGTGCTGTGTTTCTCCTCCGGCGCGCCTGGCGGCATATTTGCCCCGATGCTGGCGCTGGGCACGCTGCTGGGTACCGCATTCGGTATGGCTGCCGCGGCGGGCTTTCCGGCCTATCATCTTGAGGCGGGAACCTTTGCGATCGCCGGAATGGGGGCGCTGCTGGCGGCTTCCCTGCGCGCGCCGTTAACGGGGATCGTGCTGGTTCTGGAAATGACGGACAATTACCAGCTCATTTTGCCAATGATCATTACCTGCCTCGGCGCGACACTATTAGCACAGTTCCTGGGTGGAAAACCGCTATACTCCACCATTCTTGCTCGTACCCTGGCGAAGCAGAATACTTGAATGAATCACCAGGGTATTAGATAATGAAAAAAAGAATTGGGTGATTTTTACCCAATAGCAGTATTCATGGGAGCAAAAAATGAGTGATGACGTCGCGCTGCCGTTGCAGTTTACCGAAGCAGCAGCCAACAAAGTGAAAGACCTGATTGCCGACGAAGACAATGCGGAGCTGAAACTGCGTGTCTATATTACTGGCGGCGGTTGCAGTGGCTTCCAGTATGGCTTTACCTTCGACGACAAGATCAACGACGGTGATATGACTATCGAGAAGCAGGGTGTGGCGCTGGTCGTTGACCCGATGAGCCTGCAATATCTGGTCGGCGGTGCGGTGGATTACACCGAAGGTCTGGAAGGTTCCCGTTTCGTGGTAACGAACCCGAACGCGAAAAGCACCTGCGGGTGTGGTTCATCCTTCAGCATCTGATACTGAAGCGGCCTGACGCCTTCATCCACACGGTGAGGGTGCAGAGACTCAAAACGGTAACCCCAGGGTTACCGTTTTGCTTTTATGCGCGGGGGTTGTCATCCAGCGCAAACGTCGGCAGCTTAAGATGCCAGCGTATCGCCGCCAGGCGAATCAGCAAGGTCACGACCATACCCACCATGGCGGCGGTTTCCAGCTCCACGCCGAAGGTATAAAACACCGTTGCGTGAACAATACCGCCAATGATACAGGCCGTGGCGTAGATTTCGGTTCGCAGGATCATCGGGACTTCACGTGCCAGGATATCGCGAATGATCCCGCCGCCCACGCCGGTTAAAACGCCCATGCAGATGGCCACCAGGGGACCCGTGCCCGCCAGAAACGCTTTGTTGACGCCAATCCCGACAAAGACAGCCAGACCCACCGCATCCAGCACCGGCAAGATCCATTTTGGTAAACGGCGTGGCTGGCGAACTAACGCGATCGTCAGCAGACAGGTGACCATCGCCACGACCAGATCGGTGGGATCTCTTACCCAGAATACGGGGCCATGATCGAGGGCCATGTCGCGGATCGTGCCGCCGCCCACCGCCGTCACTACGCCGAGTACCAGCACGCCAAACGGGTCCATGCGTAATTTGCCCGCCAGCAGCACGCCCGAGATAGCAAACACGGCGGTGCCAAGAATATCCAGCCAGTAAACGAGCATTGTGTCATCCCCGAATAATTAGTGACTCTCAGCGAGCGCAGAGCAGAGTTGTTTTGCGGCGAGGATAATACGCGGGCTTGCGCGTTCAAACCAGTCGTTGTGCAGGGCGATAACCGGAATTTTGAGCTGGGGATGCCAGAATTGTTCGATTTTAGGAATCTCGCCCGTCGCGCCGGCAAACACAATCGCGTGCGGATGGCGGGCCAGCACCTGTTCACGGCTTACCTGCGGCCACGGAACGCGGCTTGCGGCAAAGATATTTTCCCCACCGCACAGTTCCAGCACCTGATTCTGAATAGAGCTTTTCCCTGTAGTGAACAGGGGCTGGCTGCCAAACTGCAGGAAAACACGCTTTTTCGTCGGGGTGTCATATTTTGCCTTCAGGGCTGCGTACTCGTTACGTAGCGCCTGCGCCGCCTGCGCGGCTTTTTTTGGATCAGGGCTGTAGGGGGCGAGCGCGTTAAGCGCATCAGCAACCTGCTCGATGCTGAGCGCATCGATCCACATCACTTTTATGCCGAGCGAGGCAAGCTGGTTTACCTGTCGTTCGGCGTTACCGCCGCGCCAGGCGAGGACCAAATCGGGTTTGAGCGCAACGATGCGCTCCAGATTCATACCCTGCCAGGTGGAGACCTGCTCAATCCGTTTGGCTTCGGGCGGGTAGTCAGAATAGCTGCTGACCGCCACGGGCGTAATCCCGGCGGCGAAGGCCAGCTCTGTATTCGCAGGGGAGAGTGTAATGACACGCGGCGCGGCGAAAAGCCACGCCGGTGCAAGCAGAAACAGGGCGGCAAGCGCCCTTATGCTGTGTTTACCCACGCGCCAGTTTCTGCACCAGGGTTTCGACCATGATGGTGGACTGCTTAGCCGCAACGGCCAGGAACTCATCAAAGCTGAGGTGTGATTGCTGATCGGCAACGTCAGAGATCGCGCGAACCACCACAAAAGGCACGCTGAAGTTATGGCAAACGTGCGCAATGGCCGTCGCTTCCATCTCCACGGCCACCGCGTTCGGGAAGTTATGACGGATTTTTGCCAGGCCGACGGAGCCGTTAATGAAGGCGTCACCGCTGACAATCAGGCCGCGTACCGCATTCAGATTCAGTTCAGCAATGCAGCTTTCTGCAGCGGCAATCAGCTTGTCGTCAGCTTTAAAGCCTGCCGGGCAGCCCGGAAGCTGACCATACTCGTAGCCAAAGGCGGTGACGTCTGCATCGTGATAGCGTGCTTCGTCGGAGACGACGATATCGCCCACTTTCAGCGTCGACGCCAGACCGCCCGCTGAACCGGTGTTAACGATCACGTCGGGCTTGCAGCGCTCAAGCAGCAGCGTGGCGCCCAGCGCGGCAGCGACTTTACCGATGCCAGATTTCAGCAGAGCGACCTCAGTGCCGTTCAGCTGGCCGGTGTAGATCTCACAACCACCCAGAGAAAGGGTCTGACGGTTCTCAATTTTGTCACGCAGAAGCGTAACTTCTTCTTCCATTGCACCAATAATGCCGATTTTCATAGATTTACTCGCGATGTGCCTTGTTAAGATGCATAGTCTATCATGCGCTTAAGGGGAAACGCATTCTCACGCGGGGGAGCACATGGCACCAATCGATTTTCGCAAAAAAATTAACTGGCATCGTCGATTCCGTTCTCCGCAAGGAGAGAAGAGTGAGCATGAGATCCTGCGCATTTTTGAAAGCGACCGCGGGCGCATCATTAACTCTCCGGCGATCCGTCGGCTGCAGCAAAAAACGCAGGTTTTTCCGCTGGAGCGAAACGCCGCCGTGCGAACGCGTTTAACGCACTCCCTGGAAGTTCAGCAGGTCGGGCGCTATATCGCGAAAGAGATTTTAAGCCGTCTCAAAGAGCAGCGTCTGCTGGAAACCTACGGGCTGGATGAATTAACCGGGCCGTTTGAGAGCATTGTCGAGATGGCCTGCCTGATGCACGACATCGGCAATCCCCCTTTTGGCCATTTTGGTGAGGCGGCGATTAACGACTGGTTTAAACAGCGGCTGTTTCCCTCCGATGCGGCCAGTCAGCCATTGAGTGACGATCGCTGCGTGGTCAGAGATTTGCGGCTGCGGGAAGGGGAAGAGGCGCTTAATGACCTGCGGCGCAAGGTGCGTCAGGATCTCTGTCATTTCGAGGGCAATGCACAGGGCATCCGCCTGGTACACTCTCTGATGAGAATGAACCTCACGTGGGCGCAGGTCGGCTGCATTTTAAAATATACCCGTCCGGCATGGTGGGCAGGCGATCCGCCTGAATCACACAGCTATTTAATGAAAAAACCGGGCTATTATCTTTCAGAAGAACGTTATATCGAAAGGCTGCGTCAGGAACTGTCGTTGACGCCGCACGGACGTTTTCCGCTCACCTGGATAATGGAAGCAGCGGATGATATTTCCTATTGCGTGGCCGACCTGGAAGATGCCGTTGAAAAAAGAATATTCAGCGTAGAGGAGCTGTATCAGCATCTTTACGACGCCTGGGGCACCCATGAAAAAGGATCGCTGTTTTCGCAGGTCGTGGAAAATGCCTGGGATAAATCTCGGTCAAATACGTTAAGCCGCAGTACCGAAGATCAGTTCTTTATGTATTTGCGCGTCAATACGCTCAATAAACTGGTGCCTTATGCCGCGTCACGTTTTATTGAAAATCTGCCGATGGTGTTTAGCGGTGAGTTTAACCATGCGCTGCTGGAAGATGACAGTAGTTACAGCCAACTGCTTGAGTTATATAAGAACGTAGCTGTTCAACATGTCTTCAGCCATCCGGATGTTGAACAGCTGGAATTGCAGGGCTATCGCGTCATTTCCGGGTTGCTGGATATTTACCAGCCCCTGCTGCAATTATCCGTTGAAGAATTTACTGATATCGTTGAGCACGAGAGAGTGAGACGTTTGCCGATTGCCTCGCGGTTATTTCAAAAATTGTCAACCCGACATCGTCTTGCCTACATCGAAGCGGTAAGTAAAATTGATAAAAACGCCACCCAGTGGCCGGTTCTGGAATATTACTATCGCTGTCGGCTTATTCAGGACTATATCAGCGGAATGACAGACCTGTATGCCTGGGATGAATACCGCAAACTGATGGCCGTTGAATAATTCCTGAGTTTTGTAAAGACGGCCAATAAATTTTTACTTTTTCTATAAAGTTAAGCCTGGAACTAAGCGGTATAAAACGAATCTGAGTTACACAGCAATTTTGCGTCATCTGTAAATCGAGATTGAAAACATGAAAAAAACCACATTAGCAATGAGTGCACTGGCTCTGAGTTTAGGTTTGGCGCTGTCTCCTCTGGCTGCAAACGCAGCTGAGACCGCATCTTCGGCCACAACCGCGCAGCAGATGCCGAGCCTGGCCCCGATGCTCGAAAAAGTGATGCCATCGGTGGTGAGTATCAACGTTGAAGGCAGTACCGCGGTGAATACGCCGCGTATGCCGCGTAATTTCCAGCAGTTCTTCGGTGACAATTCACCGTTCTGCCAGGACGGTTCTCCGTTCCAGAGCTCACCATTCTGCCAGGGCGGCGGCCCGGGTGACGGTGGCCAGGGCGGCGGCCAGCAGCAAAAATTCATGGCGCTTGGCTCCGGCGTGATCATTGACGCGGCGAAAGGCTATGTCGTCACCAACAACCACGTGGTCGACAATGCGAGCACCATTAAAGTCCAGTTGAGCGACGGGCGTAAATTCGATGCCAAAGTGGTCGGCAAAGACCCGCGCTCTGACATTGCGCTGATCCAGATTCAGGATCCGAAAAACCTGACGGCGATTAAGCTGGCCGATTCCGATGCCCTGCGCGTGGGGGATTATACGGTCGCCATCGGTAACCCATTTGGTCTGGGCGAAACGGTCACCTCGGGGATCGTCTCTGCACTGGGTCGTAGCGGCCTGAATGCGGAGAACTACGAAAACTTTATCCAGACCGATGCGGCAATTAACCGGGGTAACTCCGGCGGTGCGCTGGTCAACCTGAACGGCGAACTGATTGGTATCAACACGGCGATCCTGGCGCCAGACGGCGGTAACATAGGTATCGGCTTTGCGATCCCAAGCAACATGGTGAAAAACCTGACGGGTCAGATGGTCGAGTTTGGCCAGGTGAAACGCGGTGAGCTGGGTATCATGGGAACCGAACTGAACTCCGAGCTGGCCAAAGCGATGAAGGTCGATGCCCAGCGCGGGGCGTTCGTCAGCCAGGTTATGCCGAACTCGTCTGCCGCTAAAGCGGGTATTAAAGCGGGTGATGTAATTACCACACTGAACGGTAAACCGATCAGCAGCTTCGCCGCCCTGCGTGCTGAAGTCGGCTCTATGCCTGTGGGCAGCAAAGTGTCGCTTGGCCTGCTGCGTGACGGCAAACCGGTGAACGTCAGCCTTGAACTGCAGCAGAGCAGCCAGACCCAGGTTGACTCCAGCACCATCTTCACCGGCATCGAAGGTGCAGACTTGAGCAACAAAGGGGCCGATAAAGGTGTGGTGGTGAGCGAAGTGAAAGCAAACTCTCCGGCAGCCCGAATCGGTCTGAAAAAAGGCGATGTGATTATCGGAGCGAACCAGCAGCCGGTGAAAAACATTGCTGAGCTGCGTAAAATTCTCGACAGTAAACCGGCCGTGCTTGCGCTGAATATCCAGCGTGGTGATACGTCGCTTTATCTCCTGATGCAGTAATCTCCTTCGCCCCTGCTTTCTGCGAGCAGGGGCGTTTTCCTTTTCTGTGACCCTTCCCACAAGTCCATACTTCTTCCCCCGTCTTTGTGCAGATGCACAATGCAGCCCCGATCGAACTCCCCTATATTTTAGCTCTGCTTAGAGGAGGGTTGCATGGCTGGCTGGCATCTTGATACCAACATGGCACAGGATATCGTGGCGCGAACCATGCGCATTATCGATACCAATATCAACGTCATGGACGCCCGTGGGCGCATAATTGGCAGTGGCGATCGGGAACGCATTGGGGAATTGCACGAAGGGGCGTTGCTGGTGCTCTCTCAGGGGCGCGTGGTGGATATCGATGATGCGGTGGCGAAACACCTTCACGGCGTGCGTCAGGGGATCAATTTACCGTTGCGGCTGGAGGGGGAGATAGTCGGCGTAATCGGCCTGACTGGTGAGCCCGAGTCCCTGCGTAAATATGGTGAGCTGGTCTGCATGACGGCCGAAATGATGCTTGAGCAGTCGCGTCTGATGCATTTGCTGGCACAGGACAGTCGCCTGCGTGAAGAGCTGGTGATGAACCTGATCCAGGCCGAGGAGCATACGCCCGCCTTAACGGAATGGGCGCAACGTCTGGGCATCGATCTTAATCAGCCGCGCGTGGTGGCAATGATCGAGGTGGACAGCGGGCAGCTCGGGGTGGACAGCGCGATGGCGGAATTACAGCAGTTGCAAAATGCGCTGGCGACGCCAGAGCGCAATAACCTGGTGGCGATAGTGTCGTTAACCGAAATGGTGGTGCTGAAACCCGCGTTAAACCCGTTTGGTCGCTGGGATGCTGAAGATCACCGTCGTCGTGTCGAACAGCTCATTGCCCGCATGAAAGAGAACGGTCAGCTGCGCTTTCGCGTCGCACTGGGCAATTACTTCACCGGCCCTGGCAGCATTGCCCGCTCGTGGCGTACGGCGCGCACCACGATGATGGTGGGTAAGCAGCGCATGCCGGAAAGTCGGGCCTATTTTTATCAGGATTTGATGCTTCCCGTGCTGCTCGACAGCCTGCGCGGAGGCTGGCAGGCTAACGAGCTGGCGCGTCCGCTGGTGCGGCTGAAGGCGATGGACAACAATGGCCTGTTGCGAAGAACGTTGCAGGCATGGTTTCGCCATAACGTGCAGCCGCTGGCGACATCCAAAGCGCTCTTTATTCATCGCAACACGCTGGAGTATCGGCTTAACCGCATCTCAGAACTGACCGGGCTGGATCTGGGTAATTTCGACGACCGATTACTGCTGTATGTGGCGCTTCAGTTAGATGAGCAGAGATAAGCGGCACGACGCCCTGCCATGTGAGAGAGGGCAAAGACTAAAAACGGCAATCTGTGATTGCCGTTTTGCGTTTATTTGCGGGTGAGCTTTTCAAGATCGGCTTCGATCTCGCTGATTTTGTGGGTCACCACGCTTTCAAGGTGACGAAGGTCGTCAAGGATCTTACGTTTGAGATCGACTTCGGTGCGATCGCGCTGGCAAATCTGATCGAGCTCGTCGATCACATAGCGCAGATTCGGGCTGATCTCCTGAACCTCTTTGTACCCCTGGCCGACGCCATCAGCGACGACGGTCTTGCGTTGACGCGGGTATTTAAACTTCACGCTTTTGGCGAAGAATTCCCCTTTGTCCTTGTGAAAATAGATCTTCAGGATATCGTTGTTCGCTTCCTGGCGGAGGCTATAACGATCAATTTCATCAGGATTGGTAATGCCCAGACTTTTCAGATTATCGTACATAGCGGTACCCTTTGAGCTCAACATAACCTTTGAATAATTAACGAAAAAATCTAATTTCGCTAGCCCCGGATATAAAAAAAGCGGGGTAGCCCCCGCTTTTTGTTATTCCCGATTAATCGATGGTACGCAGCAGTTCGTTAATACCGACTTTACCGCGGGTTTTGGCATCGACTTTCTTCACAATGACCGCACAGTACAGGCTGTATTTGCCATCCTTCGAAGGCAGGTTGCCGGAAACGACCACCGAACCTGCCGGTACGCGACCATAATGCACTTCGCCGGTTTCACGATCGTAAATGCGGGTGCTCTGACCGATGTAAACGCCCATTGAAATCACGGAGCCTTCTTCAACAATCACACCCTCTACCACTTCGGAGCGTGCGCCGATGAAGCAGTTATCTTCGATGATGGTTGGATTCGCCTGAAGAGGTTCCAGAACGCCACCGATACCTACGCCGCCGGACAGGTGAACGTTTTTACCGATTTGCGCGCAAGAACCGACCGTTGCCCAGGTATCAACCATGGTGCCTTCGTCGACGTAGGCACCAATGTTGACATAGGAAGGCATCAGTACGGTATTACGTGCAATGTATGCGCCCTGACGAACGGCCGCAGGCGGCACGACGCGGAAACCTTCTTTCTGAAAGCGCGCTTCGTCATAGTCGGCGAATTTCATTGGGACTTTATCGAAGTAGCGGCTTTCTGCGCCATCGATAACATGGTTATCGTTAATGCGGAAGGAGAGCAGCACGGCCTTCTTCAGCCACTGGTGAGTTACCCACTGGCCGTCAATTTTTTCTGCAACACGCAGTGCGCCGGAATCAAGCAGAGAAATAACCTGATTCACCGCTTCGCGGGTAACGGTATCTGCATTTGCCGGGGTGATTTCGGCGCGGCGCTCAAAAGCGGACTCAATAACGTTCTGTAACTGCTGCATCGTTTTACTCTTTCCATTTCTCTAAAAAAACACGTCACCCTTTATCGTTTGGATTGAGGGCTGCTGTCAACCGTTGTTGCACCTCAAGTTGCAGGGCATTATTAAGTGCACGCCGGTCGGCGGTGGCGATTATAAATAAATCTTCTACTCGCTCGCCAATGGTTGTAATTCTGGCGCCGTGAAGCGAAATTCCCAGATCGGCAAACACCTGGCCAACCCGGGCGAGCAGCCCCGGCTGGTCGAGGGCAATAAGCTCCAGGAAGGATTTACGATCCGTATGGGTGGGCAGGAAATTGACCTCGGTCTCGACGGTAAAGTGGCGTAATTTGGCCGGCTGACGACGGGGATGAGGCGGCTGCCAGCTGTGCTGAGTGATGGCCTGCTCCAGACCAAAACGAATACTCTCGTGACGATCGGGCGACAGGGGACTGCCGTCTGGCTCCAGAACAATAAAGGTGTCCATTGCCATACCGTCGCGAGTGGTGAAAATTTGGGCGTCGTGGACGCTCAGGTTGCGCCTGTCAAGCTCGGCGCAGACGGCTGCAAAGAGATACGCCCTGTCCGGACTCCAGATAAAGATCTCTGTTCCGCCGCGCGTCGCCTGCGGGCTGAGTAAAATCAGCGGTTTCGTCAGATCGTGCGTCAGCAGATGCCGCGCATGCCAGGCAAGCTGGTTTGGGCTGTGGCGCACAAAATAGTTGGCGCGGCAGCGTGCCCAAATCTGATGTAACACCTCTTCGTCAATATTGTCCATTCGCAGCAGCGCCAGCGCCTGAAGCTGGTGATGGCGAACCCGCTCGCGCATATCCGGCGTGTTTTGCATTCCCCGGCGAAGCTGTTTTTCGGTGGCAAAATAGAGCTCGCGCAACAGGCTTTGCTTCCAGCTGTTCCACAGCGTTTCGTTGGTGGCGCAAATATCCGCGACCGTGAGGCAGACCAGAAAGCGCAGGCGATTTTCGGTCTGCACGATCTCGGCAAACTGTTTGATGACTTCCGGGTCCTGGATATCACGACGCTGGGCAGTAACGGACATTAACAGATGGTTGCGTACCAGCCAGGCGACCAGCTGTGTTTCTCGTGAGTTAAGCCCGTGAAGTTCAGCAAACTTCAGGACGTCCTGCGCACCCAGGATCGAGTGATCGCCGCCGCGTCCTTTGGCAATATCATGGAACAGGGCCGCAATCAGGATCAGCTCCGGATGGGCAAGGCGCGGCCATAAATCGACGCAAAGCGGATGTTTGGCTCGCGTCTCCTCTTTAGCGAAGCTTTCCAGCTTGAGCATGACGCGGATGGTGTGTTCATCCACGGTATAAGCATGGAACAGATCGAACTGCATCTGGCCGACGATGTGCGACCACTGCGGCATATAAGCCCATAGCACGCTGTGGCGGTGCATCGGCAGCAGGCCGCGGCTGACCGCGCCCGGATGGCGCAGCATGCTCAGAAAGAGCGAACGGGCTTCCGGGATATAGCACAGCGGCTGGTTCAGGTGGCGGCGGGCATGGCGCAGATGGCGTAATGTGGTTGAATAGATCCCCGTGATCGCGCTGTTGCGTACCATGGTATAGAACATACGCAGGATCGCTTCCGGCTCGCGGATAAACAGGGTCTCATCGCGCAAATCGATCAATGTTCCGCGAAGCTGGAATTCATCGTCAATGGGACGGGGTTTCTCATCGGCCGTGAGCGCCAGAATCGCTTCATCGAAAAGTTGCAGCAGCATATGGTTCAGTTCAGAGACGCGGCGCGTGACGCGGAAAAAATCCTTCATCATGTGCTCGACCGGCTCATTGCCCTCGCCGCAGTAGTTCAGGCGTTGCGCGACGCTGAGCTGGCGGTCAAACAGCAGGCGGTTGTCATAGCGGCTGACCTCAAGATGCAGGGCAAAACGAATGCGCCAGAGCAGGTGCAGACACTCGTTCAGTTCATTACGTTCCGCTTCCGTCAAAAAGCCGAAGCCCACCATCTCATCCAGCGACGTTGCGCCAAAATGGCGACGCGCGACCCATTGCAGGGTGTGGATATCGCGCAAACCGCCGGGGCTACTTTTAATGTCCGGCTCCAGATTATAACTGGTGCCGTGATAGCGCTGGTGGCGCTGGTTTTGCTCTTCGACTTTTGCCGCAAAGAACTTTTCCGACGGCCAGAAACCGTCGCTAAAGACATGTTTTTGCAGTTCGAGGAAGAGGGCGACATCGCCTATCAGCAGACGAGTCTCAATCAGGTTGGTGGCGACGGTAAGATCGGATAAGCCTTCAAGCAGGCACTCTTCAAGCGTACGAACGCTGTGGCCCACTTCCAGCTTAACGTCCCAGAGCAGCGTCAGCAGTTCGCCAATCTTTTGCGCCTGTTCATCGGGCAGCTTTTTGCGGCTGAGGATAAGCAGATCGATATCCGAGAGTGGATGCAACTCGCCGCGTCCGTAACCGCCGACGGCGACCAGCGCGACGTCGCTGATCTGGCCAAAGCCATAATCAATCCACAGACGCTGGAGCAGCTGGTCAATAAATTCAGTGCGGGCTTCTATTAGCTGCTCGGCAGAGATGCCGGCGTCGAAGGCGGTGCCCAGCCAGCGCTGGAAAACATCCAGGTGCGCTTTGATATCCGCGCAGGTCAGCTCGCGCTGCGGCCAGACGCCAGGGTTGTCCGGTTGATCGGGTAGGGTGGGGAGAGCCGTATTGGCATACTGTTCGGGTAAAAGATTACTCATCGTGCGCCACCCATAAGTAAAAGCTATAGCCATTAAAAAAGCCGGCATTTGCCGGCTTCTTATTATTCGTTGTGCGAGAGTATCGCCGGGATGGTGTCATCCTTTCGCAACGTCATTATTTCACAGCCGTTGTCAGTCACCACAATAGTATGCTCGTACTGTGCTGACAAGCTTCTGTCTTTGGTTTTCACCGTCCAGCCATCTTTCATGGTGCGGATGCGGTAATCCCCCGCGTTGACCATCGGCTCGATGGTAAAGGTCATCCCTTTTTGCAGGACCACACCGCCGTCATCCGCATCATAGTGCAGAACCTGCGGCTCTTCATGGAAGACGCGCCCAATGCCGTGGCCACAGTATTCGCGCACTACGGAGAAACCTTCCGCTTCAACGAATTTCTGAATAGCCGCGCCGAGAGTCCGCAGACGGATGCCTGGTTTCACCATTTTCAGCGCCAGGTAGAGGCTCTCTTGCGTCACTTTGCACAGACGTTCGCCGAGAATCGTTGGTTTGCCAACGATAAACATTTTTGAGGTGTCGCCGTGGTAGTCATCTTTAATGACGGTCACATCGATGTTAACGATATCGCCGTCTTTCAGCAGTTTTTCGTCATCGGGGATACCGTGACACACCACTTCATTAATTGAGATGCAGACGGATTTTGGGAAGCCGTGGTAACCGAGGCAGGCGGAAACCGCGTGCTGCTCGTTCACAATATAGTCATTACAGATACGATCCAGCTCACCGGTGCTCACGCCAGGCTTGATATGCGGTTCGATCATCTCCAGCACTTCAGCGGCCAGACGACCGGCGACGCGCATCTTTTCAATTTCTTCAGGTGTCTTAATAGAGATAGCCATGTAATCTGTCCGTCGGTGTCGATTTTTTCGACAATACTAGTCTAAGTGTTGTCAATGGTAACAGTCAGGCGCACTCCCTGCCAAATTGAGAATCGTTAACAGCACAGAGAGCCAACATTAATTGGTTTCTGCCCGTGTTTTATGGTATAAAGCGCGCCGGACTTCCGATCCATTTTCAACTACACAGAATGGACGGAGGCGACAAATCTCACTTTGTGTAAATAACACACACGTATCGGCACATATTCCGGGGTGCCCTTTGGGGTCGGTAATATGGGATACGTGGAGGCATAACCCCAACTTTTAAATAGAGGTTTTAAACATGGCAACTGTTTCCATGCGCGACATGCTCAAGGCTGGTGTTCACTTCGGTCACCAGACCCGTTACTGGAACCCGAAAATGAAGCCTTTCATCTTCGGCGCGCGTAACAAAGTTCACATCATCAACCTTGAGAAAACTGTACCAATGTTCAACGAAGCCCTGGCTGAGCTGAACAAGATCTCTTCCCGTAAAGGTAAGATTCTGTTTGTTGGTACTAAGCGCGCTGCAAGCGAAGCGGTGAAAGATGCTGCTAACAGCTGCGATCAGTTCTTCGTGAACCATCGCTGGTTGGGCGGCATGCTGACTAACTGGAAAACCGTTCGTCAGTCAATCAAGCGCCTGAAAGATCTGGAAACTCAGTCTCAGGACGGTACTTTCGATAAGCTGACCAAAAAAGAAGCGCTGATGCGCACTCGTGAGCTGGACAAGCTGGAAAACAGCCTGGGCGGCATCAAAGACATGGGCGGTCTGCCAGACGCACTGTTTGTTGTCGACGCTGACCACGAGCACATCGCAATCAAAGAAGCTAACAACCTGGGTATCCCGGTATTCGCTATCGTTGATACCAACTCCGATCCGGACGGTGTTGACTTCGTTATCCCGGGTAACGACGATGCAATCCGTGCTGTTAGCCTGTACCTGAGCGCTGTTGCTACTACCGTTCGTGAAGGCCGTTCCCAGGATCTGGCTTCTCAGGCGGAAGAAAGCTTCGTAGAAGCTGAATAATAAGGTTCTAGCCCTTATTAGTACCGTGTATGAATAGGGGCCAATTACAGGCCCCTTTTTTCAATTTACACTGTTTGGCCCATGGCCGGGCAGTTCACATCTCCCGAGGATTTAAGAATGGCTGAAATTACCGCATCCCTGGTAAAAGAGCTGCGTGAACGTACTGGCGCAGGCATGATGGATTGCAAAAAAGCACTGGTTGAAGCTAACGGCGACATCGAGCTGGCAATCGAAAACATGCGTAAATCTGGTGCGATCAAAGCAGCTAAGAAAGCAGGCAACGTTGCTGCTGACGGCGTGATCCTGACCAAGATCGACGGCACCTACGGTATCATTCTGGAAGTTAACTGCCAGACTGACTTCGTTGCTAAAGACGGTGGTTTCCAGGCATTTGCTAACAAAGTTCTGGACGCAGCTATTGCCGGCAAAATCACTGACGTTGACGTTCTGAAAGCACAGTTCGAAGAAGAGCGTGTTGCGCTGGTTGCTAAAATCGGTGAGAACATCAACATCCGTCGTATTTCTTCTCTGGAAGGTGACGTACTGGGTTCTTACCAGCACGGTGCACGTATCGGTGTTCTGGTTGCGGCTAAAGGCGCTGATGAAGAGCTGGTTAAACAGCTGGCTATGCACATCGCTGCAAGCAAACCAGAATTCGTTAAACCAGAAGACGTGTCTGCTGAAGTAGTAGAAAAAGAGTACCAGGTTCAGCTGGACATCGCCATGCAGTCTGGCAAGCCAAAAGAAATCGCAGAGAAAATGGTTGAAGGCCGCATGAAGAAATTCACCGGCGAAGTTTCTCTGACTGGTCAGCCTTTCGTTATGGATCCAACCAAATCTGTTGCTCAGCTGCTGAAAGAGCACAACGCAGATGTGACTGGTTTCATCCGCTTCGAAGTGGGCGAAGGCATCGAGAAAGTTGAAACTGACTTCGCAGCAGAAGTTGCTGCAATGTCCAAGCAGTCTTAATGATTGCGAAGGAGCCGCCTGAGGGCGGCTTCTTTTTGCCCGTCATGTAAATTCAGCCTGGCTCCTATAGCGGCTGTGCTGAAAAGCGACATAAAATGTCGCCAGAATTAACCCCCATCTTAATCGTTGACAGTCTCAGGAAAGAAACATGGCTACCAATGCAAAACCCGTGTACAAACGCATTCTGCTTAAGCTGAGTGGCGAAGCGCTGCAGGGAACGGAAGGCTTCGGTATTGACGCAAGCATTCTTGACCGCATGGCACAGGAAATCAAAGAACTGGTTGAACTGGGTATCCAGGTTGGCGTGGTGATTGGCGGTGGCAACCTTTTCCGTGGCGCTGGTCTGGCGAAAGCAGGGATGAACCGTGTTGTGGGCGACCACATGGGCATGCTGGCTACGGTAATGAACGGCCTGGCAATGCGTGATGCGCTCCATCGCGCCTATGTGAACGCCCGCCTGATGTCCGCGATTCCTTTGAATGGCGTGTGCGATAACTACAGCTGGGCAGAGGCTATCAGCCTGCTGCGTAACAACCGCGTCGTTATCCTGTCTGCGGGTACGGGTAACCCGTTCTTTACCACCGATTCCGCAGCGTGCCTGCGTGGTATTGAAATCGAAGCTGACGTCGTGCTGAAAGCCACCAAAGTGGATGGCGTTTTCACGGCCGATCCCGCAAAAGATCCCGCGGCGACCATGTACGAACAGCTGACCTACAGCGAAGTGCTGGATCAAGAGCTGAAAGTCATGGATCTTGCTGCCTTCACGCTGGCTCGTGACCACAAATTGCCGATCCGTGTCTTCAATATGAATAAGCCTGGCGCATTGCGCCGTGTGGTAATGGGCGAAAAAGAAGGCACTTTGATCACGGAATAATTTCCGTCGACGATAAATACAGGTAAGATTCCGCTTTACTGTGCAGTGAATCTTACCTCGACGCGCCTCAGGCGTTGTCATGAATTAAACGCGACTATACTTAGCACACCCATAGCGGCTGTGCTGGCGGATAGTCTGCCTGAAACAAGCTTTCAAGGATTCGTAACGTGATTAGCGATATCAGAAAAGATGCTGAAGTGCGCATGGAAAAATGCGTAGAAGCTTTCAAAAACCAAATCAGCAAAGTGCGCACCGGCCGCGCTTCCCCGAGCCTGCTGGATGGCATCGTTGTCGAGTACTACGGTACCCCAACGCCACTGCGTCAGCTCGCCAGCGTCACCGTTGAAGATACCCGCACCCTGAAAATCAACGTATTCGATCGTTCGATGAGCCCGGCGGTAGAAAAAGCGATCATGGCGTCTGATCTGGGTCTGAACCCAAGCTCAGCGGGCACTGATATTCGCGTTCCTCTGCCAGCCCTGACGGAAGAGCGTCGTAAAGAGCTGATTAAAGTGGTCCGTGGTGAAGCAGAAGGTGCACGTGTTGCCGTCCGTAACGTACGTCGTGACGCGAACGATAAAGTGAAAGCGCTGCTGAAAGAAAAAGAGATCAGTGAAGATGACGATCGTCGCTCTCAGGACGACGTGCAGAAACTGACTGACGCTGCCATCAAAAAGCTGGATGCGGCGCTGGCAGATAAAGAAGCGGAACTGATGCAGTTCTGATTTCTGACATGATCTGAAAAACGCCGTTCAGAAAGTCGTTGAGACTTTGCTGGCGGCGTTTTGCTTTTATCTGGTTTAACTTTCTTCGGGCATCTCATGAAGCATTTAACTCTCCTCGGCTCGACCGGCTCAATTGGTTGCAGCACTCTCGATGTCGTTCGCCACAATCCTGAACACTACACGGTGACTGCCCTGGTGGCAGGAAAAAACGTGCAGCGAATGGTCGAACAGTGTCTGGAGTTTTCTCCCCGCTATGCGGTGATGGATGACGAGGAAAGCGCTCGCCAGGTGAAGGCATTGCTTGCTGAACAAGGCAGCCGAACGGACGTACTGAGCGGGCAACAAGCCGCGTGTGATATGGCCGCGCTGGATGACGTCGATCAGGTCATGGCGGCCATTGTTGGCGCGGCGGGTCTCCTGCCTACGCTTGCCGCCATCGATGCAGGTAAAACGGTTCTGTTAGCCAATAAAGAGGCGCTGGTGACCTGCGGTCGCCTGTTCATGGATGCGGTAAAACGCTGCAAGGCGCAACTTTTACCCGTCGATAGCGAACATAACGCGATTTTTCAGAGTTTACCGCAACCCTTTCAACAGAACCTGGGGTACGCTGACCTTGAGCAGAATGGCGTTGTGTCTATTTTGCTTACCGGGTCTGGTGGCCCATTCCGTGAAACGCCACTGTCTGAACTGGCCGCAATGACGCCGGATCAGGCATGCCGTCATCCGAACTGGTCGATGGGACGTAAAATCTCCGTTGACTCTGCCACCATGATGAATAAAGGTCTGGAATACATTGAAGCTCGCTGGCTCTTTAATGCCTCAGCGAAACAAATGGAAGTGCTGATCCACCCGCAGTCGGTGATTCATTCTATGGTGCGTTATCAGGATGGCAGCGTGCTTGCACAGTTGGGCGAACCGGATATGCGCACGCCAATTGCCCATACGATGGCATGGCCGAATCGTGTGATCTCTGGCGCAAAACCGCTCGATTTCTGTAAGCTCAGTTCACTCACTTTTAGTGAACCTGATTATGACCGTTACCCATGTCTGAAACTGGCGATGAATGCCTTTGATCGGGGACAGGCCGCAACGACAGCGCTGAATGCCGCCAATGAGATTACCGTTGAGGCATTTCTGAATCAGCAAATCCGTTTCACCGACATCGCCGCGCTGAATCTGTCGGTGCTGGAAACGATGGATTTGCGTGAACCTCAGAGTGTGGAAGAGGTGCTGGCGGTGGATGCACAAGCGCGTATTGTTGCGCGCAAACAGGTGACACGCCTCGCAAGCTGGTGATAATCCAGCCACTCGTGGTTGTGCTATTTGTTAGCGTTGGGCTTCGGTGATATAGTCTGCGCCACCTGATCGCAGGTATTTGACTTTGTGTGGTCAGGTAAGCCGTGGTGTGACACGGCTTTTTTATGTTTAGGCTTCAGTATTCCTGAGTACCGTTAAATCCTTTTCAGGGACTAAAAACGCGTTATGTTGTCTGCGAATCAACCAATAAGCGAAAACTTGCCAGCTCATGGCTGTCGCCATGTAGCAATCATTATGGATGGCAATGGCCGCTGGGCGAAAAGACAAGGGAAGATACGAGCCTTTGGGCATAAAGCCGGGGCGAAATCTGTTCGCCGTGCCGTCTCTTTTGCCGCCAATAACGGCATTGAGGCGTTAACGCTCTATGCTTTTAGCAGTGAAAACTGGAATCGACCTCCGCAGGAAGTCACTGCGTTGATGGAACTGTTCGTGTGGGCGCTCGATAGCGAAGTAAAAAGCCTGCACCGCCACAACGTCCGTCTGCGTATTATTGGCGATACCAGTCGTTTTAACTCACGCTTGCAGGAACGTATTCGCAAAGCAGAAGCGCTGACGGGTGATAACACGGGTCTGACGCTCAATGTTGCGGCGAATTACGGCGGGCGCTGGGATATTATCCAGGGCGTTCGGCACTTGGCCGAACAGGTTCAGGAAGGGCTATTAAGACCCGACCAAATTGATGAAGAGGCGCTGGGTCAGCAAATCTGCATGAATGAGCTGGCACCCGTGGATTTGGTAATTAGGACAGGGGGAGAACATCGCATTAGTAACTTTTTGCTTTGGCAAATTGCCTATGCCGAACTTTACTTTACTGATGTTCTTTGGCCCGATTTTGATGAACAAGACTTTGAAGGTGCGCTGCATGCGTTTGCCACTCGAGAGCGTCGTTTCGGCGGCACGGAGTCGGGCACCGACTGAGTCTGATGGGGGTAGCTTTTGCTGAAGTATCGCCTGATTTCCGCTTTTGTATTAATACCCATCGTTATCGCGGCGCTGTTTTTACTGCCCCCGATGGGATTTGCTATTGTCACGCTGGTGGTGTGTATGCTCGCTGCGTGGGAATGGGGACAACTGAGTGGCTTTACTTCGCGCACTGAGCGGGTATGGCTGGCGGTACTCTGTGGTCTGTTGCTGGCAGTGATGCTGATTATGCTGCCCGAATATCATCGGGACATTCATCAACCGGTGGTGGCGGGGTCGCTTTGGGCGTCGCTGGGCTGGTGGATTGCTGCGTTGTTACTGGTGCTTTTCTACCCGGGATCGGCGGCCATCTGGCGTCATTCTAAAACGCTGCGCCTGATTTTTGGCATGCTGACCATTATTCCCTTTTTCTGGGGTATGCTCGCGCTGCGTGCCTGGCACTATGACGACAACCATTACAGCGGGGCATTGTGGCTGCTTTATGTCATGATTCTCGTCTGGGGGGCTGACTCTGGCGCCTATATGTTTGGTAAACTGTTTGGCAAACATAAGCTGGCACCCAAAGTCTCTCCAGGAAAAACCTGGCAAGGTTTCTTCGGCGGCTTGTTTACTGCAGCAATTATCTCGTGGGGCTATGGCGTTTGGGCCAACCTGGACGTTGCGCCGGGCACGTTGCTGATATGTTCTATCTTTGCCGCTCTGGCTTCTGTATTAGGTGATTTGACCGAAAGCATGTTCAAGCGTGAAGCAGGGATTAAAGACAGTGGTCATCTTATTCCAGGACATGGCGGCATACTGGACCGCATTGACAGCCTGACGGCTGCGGTTCCTGTGTTTGCATGCCTGTTGTTGCTGGTATTTGGGACGATTTAACGGAAGGTTTTATGCTGAGCATTCTCTGGAATCTGGCGGCGTTCATAGTTGCACTTGGTGTGCTGATCACCGTGCATGAATTTGGCCATTTCTGGGTTGCACGGCGCTGTGGCGTCCGGGTTGAGCGTTTTTCCATCGGTTTTGGGAAATCACTCTGGCGCCGCACCGATCGCCAGGGGACTGAGTTTGTCATTGCCCTCATTCCTCTTGGCGGTTATGTCAAAATGCTCGATGAGCGCGTCGAACCCGTTGCGCCAGAAATGCGCCACTTTGCGTTCAACAACAAAACGGTGGGTCAACGCGCCGCCATCATTGCTGCCGGTCCGGTAGCTAACTTCATCTTCGCTATTTTCGCCTACTGGCTGGTGTTTATCATCGGTGTCCCGGGTGTGCGTCCGGTTGTGGGTGAAATTACCCCCAATTCGATTGCTGCCAGCGCGCAAATTACGCCGGGCATGGAACTTAAAGCGATCGACGGTATCGAAACCCCTGACTGGGATGCCGTAAGGTTACAGCTGGTGTCTAAAATCGGTGACGATCGGACGACAATCAGCGTTTCGCCATTCGGTGCCAGCGGTCAGCAGCAAGAAAAAGTGCTAAATCTTCAGCACTGGGCTTTTGAACCTGACAAAGAAGATCCGGTCGCTGCATTGGGCATACGTCCCCGTGGAGCGCAGATTGAACCCGTGTTAGCAGAAGTTCAGGCAGGGTCAGCGGCACGTAAAGCAGGTTTGCAAGCGGGCGACAGGATCGTTAAAGTCGATGGTCAGCCATTAACACAATGGATGACCTTTGTTAATCTGGTGCGCGATAATCCAGGCACGCCGCTGGCGCTGGAAGTCGAACGGCAGGGGAGTTCTCTCTCCTTAACGCTTATCCCGGATACTAAATCGGGCGGTGGTAAGGCTGAAGGGTTTGCGGGCGTGGTGCCCAAAGTGATCCCGCTGCCAGATGAGTATAAGACAATACGCCAGTATGGGCCGTTTAGTGCCATCGTGGAGGCCACGGATAAAACCTGGCAACTGATGAAGCTAACGGTCAACATGTTGGGGAAATTGATTACCGGTGACGTAAAACTGAACAACCTCAGTGGGCCGATTTCTATCGCTCAGGGGGCTGGGATGTCAGCGGAATTCGGGGTGATTTACTATCTCATGTTCCTCGCGCTGATTAGCGTGAACCTCGGGATAATCAACCTGTTCCCGCTTCCTGTGTTAGACGGGGGGCATCTGCTGTTTTTAGCGATTGAAAAGCTGAAGGGCGGACCGGTATCCGAGCGAGTTCAAGACTTTAGTTATCGCATTGGCACAATTCTGCTGGTGCTGTTAATGGGGCTTGCACTTTTCAATGATTTCTCTCGGTTGTAAGAGAGATAGTTAGGAAGAACGCATAATAACGATGGCGATGAAAAAGTTGCTCATAGCGTCGCTGCTGTTTAGCAGCGCGACCGTATACGGTGCTGAAGGGTTCGTCGTGAAGGATATTCATTTCGAAGGCCTTCAGCGTGTCGCCGTTGGTGCGGCCCTCCTCAGTATGCCCGTGCGCCAAGGTGACACGGTTAATGATGAAGATATCAGTAATACCATCCGCGCGCTGTTTGCCACTGGCAACTTTGAGGACGTTCGCGTCCTGCGTGATGGTGATACGCTGCTGGTTCAGGTGAAAGAACGCCCGACAATCGCCAGTATCACTTTCTCCGGCAACAAGTCGGTGAAAGACGATATGCTCAAGCAAAACCTTGAGGCTTCTGGCGTGCGTGTGGGGGAATCACTGGACCGCACAACCCTGTCCGACATCGAAAAAGGACTGGAAGACTTCTACTATAGCGTCGGGAAGTACAGCGCCAGCGTCAAAGCTGTCGTGACCCCGCTGCCGCGTAACCGTGTCGACCTGAAGCTTGTCTTCCAGGAAGGCGTCTCCGCGAAAATTCAGCAGATCAATATCGTGGGCAACCACGCCTTCAGTACTGATGAGCTGATTTCGACGTTCCAGCTGCGTGATGAAGTGCCGTGGTGGAACGTGGTTGGAGATCGTAAATACCAGAAACAGAAACTGGCGGGCGACCTCGAAACCCTGCGCAGCTACTATCTGGATCGCGGCTACGCACGTTTCAATATTGATTCGACCCAGGTCAGTCTGACTCCGGACAAGAAAGGGATCTACATTACGGTTAACATCACTGAAGGCGATCAGTACAAGCTTTCTGGTGTTGAAGTCAGTGGAAACCTGGCGGGGCACTCTGCTGAGATCGAAAGCCTGACCAAACTTCAGCCGGGTGAACTGTACAGCGGTGCGAAAGTAACCAAAATGGAAGACGGCATTAAAAAGCTGCTCGGCCGTTACGGTTATGCTTACCCACGCGTGCAGACCCAGCCAGAAATCAACGACACGGATAAGACCGTTAAGCTCCACGTAAACGTGGATGCGGGCAACCGCTTCTACGTGCGTAAAATTCGCTTTGAAGGTAACGATACCTCCAAAGACTCCGTTCTGCGTCGCGAAATGCGCCAGATGGAAGGGGCATGGCTCGGAAGCGACCTGGTCGATCAGGGTAAAGAGCGTCTGAACCGTCTGGGCTACTTCGAAACCGTGGATACCGACACGCAGCGCGTGCCAGGTAAACCCGATCAGGTCGATGTCGTTTACAAGGTGAAAGAGCGTAACACCGGTAGCTTCAACTTTGGTGTCGGTTACGGCACAGAAAGTGGCGTGAGCTTCCAGGTCGGCGTTCAGCAGGACAACTGGTTAGGTACAGGTTATTCCGTCGGTATCAACGGTACCAAGAATGACTACCAGACCTACTCTGAATTCTCCGTCACCAACCCGTACTTCACCGTCGATGGTGTGAGTCTGGGCGGTCGTATCTTCTATAACGACTTTAAAGCGGACGATGCAGATCTGTCCTCTTACACCAACAAAAGTTATGGTTTAGACGGTACGCTTGGCTTCCCGATCAACGAATACAACACCCTGCGTGCGGGCTTAGGTTATGTACATAATGACCTGTCCAACATGCAACCGCAGGTGGCGATGTGGCGTTATCTGGATTCTATCGGTCAGTCGGCGAGCACCTCCAGCGACAACAATGGTTTCGCGGCGGATGACTTCACCTTTAACTATGGCTGGACGTATAACCGTCTTGACCGTGGTTTCTTCCCGACTGATGGTTCGCGTGTCAACCTGAACGGTAAAGTGACCATTCCGGGCTCGGATAACGAGTTCTACAAAGTGACGCTGGATACCGCTTCTTACTTCCCGATTGATGACGATCACAAATGGGTCGTTCTGGGTCGTACGCGCTGGGGTTACGGCGATGGTATTGGCAGCAAAGAATTGCCGTTCTATGAGAACTTCTACGCAGGTGGTTCAAGCACCGTGCGTGGTTTCCAGTCGAATAACATCGGTCCTAAAGCGGTGTATTACGGTGGAAACGACGACGACAACTGCGATAAGTCCTCTTCTTCAGAAGTCTGTAGTTCTGATGATGCGGTCGGCGGTAACGCTATGGCTGTCGCCAGCCTGGAGTTCATCACGCCTACGCCGTTTATCAGCGATAAGTATGCGAACTCTGTCCGTACGTCGTTCTTCCTGGATGCAGGTACCGTATGGGATACCAACTGGAAGGATACGGCACAGACGCGTGCAGCTGGCGTGCCAGACTACAGCGATCCGAGCAATATTCGCATGTCAGCGGGTCTCGCATTACAATGGATGTCACCGCTGGGACCGTTGGTCTTCTCCTACGCCCAGCCGTTCAAGAAATACGAAGGAGACAAAGCGGAGCAATTCCAGTTTAACATTGGTAAAACCTGGTAATTGTCCGTTGCAATGGAATGCGTTGGCAGTGTAGCGCTGACAACCGGCGATCGCGCAGACGATCGCCTTGCCACGCAAAGAACGGTACCTTCGGGTGCCAATGGGATGGTAAGGAGTTAATTGTGAAAAAGTGGTTATTAGCTGCAGGTCTCGGTTTAGCGATGGTTACTTCTGCTCAGGCAGCAGACAAAATTGCTATCGTCAACATGGGTAATTTGTTCCAGCAGGTTGCACAGAAAACGGGTGTTTCTGCCACGCTGGAAAATGAATTTAAAGGCCGTGCTGGCGAGCTGCAAGGTATGGAAAATGACCTTCAGGCTAAAATGCAGCGTCTGCAGCGTGATGGTTCTACCATGAAAGCGAGCGAGCGCAGCAAAATGGAGAAAGACGTAATGGCTCAGCGCCAGACTTTCTCTCAGAAAGCACAAGCCTTCGAGCAGGATCGTCAGCGTCGTTCTAATGAAGAACGCGGCAAACTGGTGACCCGCATCCAGAGCGCGGTGAAAGCAGTCGCAGCCGATCAGAGCATCGATCTGGTTGTTGATGCGAATGCTGTTGCCTACAATAGCAAAGATGTGAAAGACATCACTGCTGATGTACTGAAACAGGTTAAATAAGTAATGCCTTCAATTCGACTGGCTGATTTAGCTCAGCAGTTGGATGCAGAATTACACGGTGATGGCGATCTCGTCATCACCGATGTTGCGTCCATGCAATCTGCTAAAGCAGGCACTATTACGTTTATGGTAAGCCCTAAGTACCGTGAACACCTGGCTCAATGCCAGGCGTCTGCTGTCGTTCTGACGCAGGACGATCTTCCTTTTGCCACCTGTGCGGCACTGGTAGTGAAAAATCCCTACCTGACCTATGCACGTATGGCTCAGATTCTTGATACCACGCCGCAGCCGGCACAGAACATCGCGGCAAGCGCAGCTATCGATCCGTCGGCGACGCTGGGTAACAACGTAGCAATCGGCGCAAACGCCGTGATCGAATCCGGCGTCGTGCTGGGCGATAACGTGGTGATTGGCCCGGGCTGCTTCGTTGGCAAAAATACAAAAATTGGCGCAGGTTCCCGTTTGTGGGCCAACGTGACCATTTACCATGAGATTGAGATCGGCGAGAATTGCCTGATCCAGTCCAGCACCGTCATCGGTTCAGATGGTTTTGGCTACGCTAACGATCGCGGCAACTGGGTTAAGATCCCGCAACTGGGTCGCGTGATTATCGGCGATCGCGTTGAGATCGGCGCATGTACCACCATCGATCGTGGTGCGCTCGACGATACCCTGATTGGTAACGGCGTCATCATTGATAATCAGTGTCAGATTGCGCATAACGTTGTGATTGGCGACAATACAGCGGTTGCAGGTGGCGTTATCATGGCAGGCAGCCTGAAAATTGGCCGTTACTGCATGATTGGCGGTGCCAGCGTCATCAATGGGCATATGGAAATCTGCGACAAAGTCACGGTGACAGGCATGGGTATGGTGATGCGTCCAATCACGGAACCTGGTGTCTATTCCTCTGGCATTCCGCTTCAGCCGAATAAAGTTTGGCGCAAGACCGCAGCCCTGGTGATGAATATTGATGATATGAGCAAGCGACTCAAGGCCATTGAGCGTAAGATCGATCAACAAGACTAAGCGTTCATCCTTTTAACGCTTCTTTCCCGGCCTGTCGGCTTTCTATAAATCCGGCAGGCCGTGTTATTATTGCTATTTAGTACATTTGACAGGAAGAGTATTTTGACTACTGACACTCATACTCTGCATATTGAAGAGATTTTAGAACTTCTGCCGCACCGCTACCCGTTTTTGCTGGTAGACCGTGTGCTGGATTTTGAAGAAGGTCGTTTTCTGCGCGCAGTGAAAAATGTTTCCGTAAATGAGCCATTCTTCCAGGGGCATTTCCCTGGCAAGCCAATCTTCCCGGGCGTGTTGATCCTGGAAGCCATGGCACAGGCTACGGGTATTCTGGCGTTTAAAAGCGTTGGTAAACTGGAGCCGGGTGAACTGTATTACTTCGCTGGTATCGACGATGCACGCTTCAAGCGTCCCGTCGTGCCAGGCGATCAGATGGTCATGGAAGTGACTTTCGAAAAAACGCGCCGTGGTGTGACGCGCTTCAAAGGCGTTGCGCTGGTTGACGGCAAAGTTGTTTGTGAAGCTACCATGATGTGTGCGCGTAGCCGGGAGGCCTGATACGTGATTGATAAATCCGCCTTTATTCATCCAACCGCCATTGTGGAAGAGGGCGCCGTTATTGGTGCTAACGTCCATATTGGTCCTTTTTGTATTGTTGGACCCCATGTCGTAATTGGTGAGGGTACCGTACTGAAATCTCATGTTGTTGTGAATGGTCATACGACCATGGGCAGCGATAATGAGGTCTATCAGTTCGCCTCCATCGGCGAAGTTAACCAGGATCTGAAATATGCTGGCGAACCGACCCGTGTGGAAATCGGCGATCGTAACCGCATTCGCGAAAGCGTCACCATTCATCGTGGCACAGTACAGGGTGGTGGTTTGACGAAGGTGGGCAGTGACAACCTCTTTATGATTAATGCGCATATTGCGCACGATTGTACGGTAGGCAGTCGTTGTATTCTCGCCAACAATGCCACGCTGGCGGGACACGTATCGGTTGATGATTTCGCAATCATTGGCGGCATGACCGCAATCCATCAGTTCTGCATCATTGGTGCACACGTGATGGTCGGCGGTTGCTCTGGTGTGGCGCAAGATGTCCCACCGTATGTGATTGCGCAGGGTAACCACGCAACGCCGTTTGGCGTCAATATCGAAGGCCTCAAGCGTCGCGGCTTTAGCCGTGAAGCGATTACGGCGATCCGCAATACGTACAAGCTCTTGTACCGTAGCGGGAAAACGCTGGAAGAAGCCAAGCCGGAAGTGGCTCAACTGGCGGAACAGTACCCGGAAGTGAAAGCGTTCACCGAGTTTTTTGAACGTTCAACGCGTGGTCTGATTCGTTAATGGTTGAACACCGCCCGCTAACGATAGCCCTGGTCGCCGGAGAAACCTCCGGCGATATTCTTGGTGCCGGTCTCATTCGCGCCCTGAAGCGTCGCGTACCCAATGCTCGCTTTGTTGGCGTCGCGGGCCCGCTGATGCAGGCGGAAGGCTGTGAAGCCTGGTACGAAATGGAAGAACTCGCGGTCATGGGCATCGTTGAAGTGTTGGGTCGTCTTCGTCGACTCCTGCATATTCGCGCCGACCTTACCCGACGTTTTACCGATCTGAAACCCGATGTGTTTGTCGGTATTGATGCGCCTGATTTCAATATCACGCTTGAGGGTAACCTCAAAAAGCAGGGCATTAAAACTATTCATTATGTCAGTCCGTCCGTCTGGGCGTGGCGACAGAAACGCGTTTTCAAAATAGGCAGATCGACGAATCTGGTGTTGGCCTTCCTGCCTTTCGAAAAAGCGTTTTATGACAGATTCAACGTCCCGTGTCGGTTTATCGGGCATACGATGGCGGATGCCATGCCGCTTGACCCGGATAAAAATGCGGCGCGTGACGTGCTGGGTATTCCGCATGGGGCACATTGCCTGGCGTTGCTGCCCGGGAGTCGCGGCGCCGAAGTCGAGATGCTAAGCGCTGACTTCCTCAAAACCGCGCAAATCCTTCGCCAGACTTACCCCGATCTCGAAGTAGTCGTTCCGCTGGTCAATGCCAAACGGCGTGAACAGTTTGAGCGCATCAAAGCCGAGGTCGCTCCCGATCTTCATGTCCATCTGCTGGACGGAAAAGGACGTGAGGCGATGGTTGCAAGCGATGCCGCACTCCTTGCGTCGGGTACCGCTGCGCTGGAGTGTATGCTGGCGAAATGCCCGATGGTTGTGGGTTATCGCATGAAGCCCTTTACCTTCTGGCTGGCGAAGCGGCTGGTAAAAACGGATTATGTTTCGCTGCCAAACCTGCTTGCCGGTCGCGAGCTGGTAAAAGAGTTGCTCCAGGAAGCCTGTCAGCCGCAGGCGCTGGCCGACGCTTTACTTCCGCTGCTGGCTGACGGAAAGACCAGTCACCAGATGCATGATACGTTCCGGGAACTGCATCAGCAGATCCGCTGTAATGCCGATGAGCAGGCAGCAGACGCCGTGATGGAGTTAGCAAAATGATGGAATTTGTTTATCCACATACCCATCTTGTTGCGGGTGTGGATGAAGTGGGTCGCGGGCCCTTAGTTGGCGCAGTCGTGACCGCTGCGGTGATCCTCGATCCCGCTCGCCCTATTGTTGGGCTTAATGATTCAAAAAAGCTTTCTGAAAAACGCCGACTGGCGCTGTACGATGAGATTATCGACAAAGCTCTGTCCTGGAGTCTGGGACGCGCGGAGCCGCATGAAATCGACGAACTGAATATCCTGCACGCTACTATGCTGGCGATGCAGCGTGCGGTCGCCGGGCTGAGCGTCGCGCCTGAATACGTCCTGATTGATGGTAATCGCTGTCCGGCGCTGCCTGTACCTTCGCTGGCGGTCGTCAAAGGCGACAGCCGCGTACCTGAAATTAGCGCGGCCTCAATTCTGGCTAAAGTGACACGCGATGCCGAAATGGCCGCGCTGGATCTCTCTTATCCTTTGTATGGATTTGCTCAGCACAAGGGATATCCAACCCCTTTCCATCTGGAAAGGCTGGCTGAACATGGCGCAACGGAACATCACCGACGCAGTTTTGGTCCGGTGAAACGCGCACTGGGACGGGTGTCCTGAATCAATACGCAAGCAATTAAGTAACGCGGAATCTGAAGATGGCTGAACCACGTTTCGTACACCTGCGGGTGCATAGCGACTACTCCATGATTGATGGGCTGGCGAAGACCGGGCCGCTGGTTAAAAAGGCGGCCTCGCTTGGCATGCCTGCGCTGGCGATCACCGATTTCACTAACCTGTGCGGTTTGGTTAAGTTCTACGGAACGGCGCATGGCGCGGGCTTAAAGCCAATTATTGGTGCCGATTTTCATGTCCAGAGCGAGCTGTTCGGCGATGAAATGACGCAACTCTCCGTGCTGGCCATGAACAACACGGGTTATCAGAATCTCACTCTGTTGATCTCTAAAGCCTATCAGCGCGGCTATGGGGCGCAAGGGCCGTGGATCGACCGGGAATGGCTGGCGGAGTTAAACGAAGGGCTGCTGTTAATCTCTGGTGGCCGCATGGGTGACGTCGGCAGGAGTTTGCTGCGCGGCAATAGCGTACTCGTTGACCAGTGTCTTGATTTTTATCAGCAGCATTTTGCCGATCGTTTTTATCTGGAGCTGATTCGCACCGGTCGTGCGGATGAAGAAAACTATCTCCATGCCGCCGTTGCGCTGGCAGAAGCGCGCGGCGTGCCCGTTGTGGCAACCAACGATGTGCGCTTCATTGACGCTGATGACTTTGATGCCCATGAAATTCGCGTGGCCATCCACGATGGTTTTACGCTCGACGATCCGAAACGCCCACGCTTGTACTCATCGCAGCAATACATGCGCAGCGAAGATGAGATGTGCGAGCTGTTCGCCGATATTCCGGAAGCGCTGGAAAACAGCGTTGAGATTGCCAAACGCTGCAACGTAACGGTGCGACTGGGCGAATATTTCCTGCCGCAGTTCCCGACAGGCGATATGACCACCGAAGATTTCCTGGTTGTGAAATCGAAAGAAGGTCTGGAAGATCGTCTGGCGTTCTTGTTCCCTGATGAAGCGGTCCGCAAAGAGAAACGTCCGCCTTACGACGAACGTCTGGACGTGGAGCTCAAGGTGATTAACCAGATGGGCTTCCCGGGCTACTTCTTGATCGTAATGGAATTTATCCAGTGGTCGAAAGATAACGGCGTACCGGTAGGTCCAGGCCGTGGTTCCGGTGCAGGATCGCTGGTGGCGTATGCGCTGAAAATCACCGATCTCGATCCGCTGGAATTCGATCTGCTGTTCGAACGCTTCCTGAACCCGGAACGTGTTTCCATGCCTGACTTTGACGTCGACTTCTGCATGGAGAAACGCGACCAGGTTATCGATCACGTGGCCGAGATGTACGGCCGTGATGCGGTTTCACAGATTATCACTTTCGGTACGATGGCGGCGAAAGCGGTTATCCGCGACGTGGGCCGCGTGCTGGGTCATCCGTACGGTTTCGTCGATCGTATCTCAAAACTGGTGCCGCCCGATCCGGGCATGACGCTGGCAAAAGCCTTTGAAGCCGAGCCGCAGTTACCTGAAATCTACGAAGCGGATGAAGAGGTCAGGGCGCTGATCGACATGGCGCGTAAGCTGGAAGGCGTTACGCGCAATGCCGGTAAACACGCCGGTGGTGTGGTTATTGCGCCCACTAAAATTACCGATTTTGCCCCGCTGTATTGCGATGAAGCGGGCCAGCATCCGGTCACCCAGTTTGATAAAAATGACGTTGAATACGCGGGTCTGGTGAAGTTTGACTTCCTTGGCTTGCGCACGCTCACCATCATCGACTGGGCGTTGAAGATGATCAACCCGCGTCGGGCGAAGCAGGGCCTGGAGCCGATTGATATCGCCGCGATTCCGCTGGATGACAAGAAAAGCTTTGATATGCTGCAGCGCTCGGAAACCACCGCGGTCTTCCAGCTTGAATCCCGCGGCATGAAAGATCTGATCAAACGTCTTCAGCCTGACTGCTTCGAAGATATGATCGCCCTGGTGGCCCTGTTCCGTCCGGGGCCCTTACAGTCGGGCATGGTGGATAACTTTATCGACCGTAAGCACGGGCGCGAAGAGATCTCTTATCCTGATGTGCAGTGGCAGCATGAATGTCTGAAACCGGTACTGGAGCCAACCTACGGTATTATCCTGTATCAGGAACAGGTCATGCAGATTGCCCAGGAGCTCTCCGGCTATACCCTTGGCGGTGCAGATATGCTGCGTCGTGCGATGGGTAAGAAAAAACCGGAAGAGATGGCGAAGCAGCGCGGGGCCTTTGAAGAGGGCGCGAAAAAGAACGGCATTGATGGCGAACTGGCGGTTAAAATCTTCGATCTGGTAGAGAAATTTGCCGGATACGGATTTAACAAATCGCACTCCGCAGCCTATGCGCTGGTCTCTTACCAGACGCTGTGGCTTAAGGCGCACTATCCGGCAGAATTTATGGCGGCGGTAATGACCGCCGATATGGATAACACCGAGAAGGTGGTAGGCCTGGTCGATGAATGCTGGCGAATGGGGCTCAAAATCCTGCCGCCCGATATCAACTCCGGTCAGTATCATTTCCATGTGAATGATGACGGGGAGATTGTCTATGGGATCGGCGCGATCAAAGGGGTCGGAGAAGGTCCGATCGAAGCGATCATCGAGGCGCGTAATAACGGCGGCTATTTCCGCGAGTTATTCGATCTTTGTGCGCGTACCGACACCAAAAAGCTGAACCGTCGCGTGCTGGAAAAACTGATCATGTCCGGGGCATTCGACAGGCTGGGGCCGCACCGCGCCGCGCTGATGAACTCCCTGGGCGATGCGCTGAAGGCGGCAGATCAGCACGCGAAAGCAGAAGCGATAGGGCAGGCAGATATGTTCGGTGTTCTGGCGGAGGAGCCAGAGCAAATAGAACAGTCCTACGCTAACTGTCTGCCATGGCCGGAACATACCGTGCTGGAAGGGGAGCGTGAAACGTTAGGGTTATATCTGACGGGCCACCCTATCAACCAGTACCTGAAAGAAATTGAGCGCTATGTCGGCGGCTATCGGCTTAAAGACATGCATCCGACTGAACGTGGTAAAATCACCACGGCGGCGGGGCTCGTCATTGCTGCGCGGGTTATGGTCACCAAGCGCGGCAATCGTATCGGCATCTGTACCCTGGATGACCGTTCCGGACGGCTGGAGGTGATGTTATTCACCGAAGCGCTGGAAAAATACCAGCATTTGCTGGAAAACGACCGCATACTTATCGTCAGCGGACAGGTCAGCTTTGATGACTTCAGTGGTGGGCTTAAAATGATGGCCCGTGAAGTGATGGATATTGACGAAGCCCGGGAAAAATATGCTCGCGGGCTTGCTATCTCGCTGACGGACAGGCAAATTGATGACCAGCTTTTAAACCGACTCCGTCAGTCTCTGGAACCCCATCGCTCGGGGACCATTCCAGTACATCTCTACTATCAGAGGGCGGATGCACGTGCGCGATTGCGCTTTGGCGCAACGTGGCGTGTCTCTCCGAGCGATCGTTTGCTAAACGATCTCCGTGGCCTTATTGGTTCGGAGCAGGTGGAACTGGAGTTTGACTAATACAGGAATACTATGAGTCTGAATTTCCTTGATTTCGAACAGCCGATTGCAGAGCTGGAAGCGAAAATCGATTCTTTGACAGCGGTAAGCCGTCAGGATGAAAAACTGGATATTAACATCGACGAAGAAGTGCATCGTCTGCGTGAAAAAAGCGTAGAACTGACGCGCAAAATCTTTGCCGATCTCGGCGCATGGCAGATTGCCCAGCTGGCACGACATCCTCAGCGCCCGTACACCCTGGATTATGTCCGCCTGGCGTTTGATGAGTTTGACGAGCTGGCAGGCGATCGTGCCTATGCTGACGACAAAGCGATTGTCGGTGGGATCGCTCGCCTGGACGGTCGTCCGGTGATGATTATTGGTCATCAGAAAGGCCGTGAAACCAAAGAGAAGATTCGTCGTAACTTTGGTATGCCCGCGCCAGAAGGTTACCGTAAGGCGCTGCGCCTGATGGAAATGGCCGAGCGTTTCAAGATGCCTATCGTGACCTTTATCGACACGCCGGGTGCATATCCGGGCGTGGGCGCGGAAGAGCGCGGCCAGTCAGAAGCCATCGCACGCAATCTGCGTGAAATGTCTCGCCTGAAAGTGCCGGTCATCTGTACCGTTATCGGTGAAGGCGGTTCAGGTGGCGCACTGGCCATTGGCGTGGGTGATAAAGTGAATATGCTGCAGTACAGCACCTATTCCGTTATCTCTCCGGAAGGCTGTGCATCTATTCTGTGGAAGAGTGCCGATAAAGCGCCGCTGGCTGCCGAAGCGATGGGGATCATTGCCCCGCGTCTGAAAGAGCTGAAGCTGATCGACACGGTGATCCCGGAGCCGCTGGGTGGCGCGCACCGTAAACCAGAAGTGATGGCCGCTTCCCTGAAAGCACAGCTGCTGGCTGATTTAGCCGACCTTGATGTGCTGAGTACTGAAGATCTGCTTAACCGTCGTTATCAGCGTCTGATGAACTACGGTTACGCGTAAGCTGCACCTTTATCTGAAAAGCCGCACTTTGTTGCGGCTTTTTTTATGCCTGCGATTTACCCTGGCTATGCTTAATGATTATTTTCAAGGAGGTAGCCCGTGAACATTATTGCCATTATGGGGCCACACGGCGTCTTTTATAAAGATGAGCCCATCAAGGAGCTTGAGCGATCGTTGCAGGCCCGTGGCTATCAGCTGATTTGGCCGCAAAACAGTGCTGACCTGCTGAAGTTTATTGAGCACAACCCGCGTATCTGCGGCGTGATTTTTGACTGGGACGAGTACGATCTCGACCTGTGCAGCGATATCAACCAGCTTAACGAATATCTTCCGCTGTATGCCTTTATTAACACCCATTCCACTATGGACGTCAGCGCGCATGATATGCGTATGGCGTTGTGGTTCTTTGAATACTCCCTTGGCGTTGCGGACGATATTGCGACGCGAATTGAGCAGTACACTCAGGAATATCTCGATAACATCACGCCTCCCTTTACCCGGGCACTGTTCACCTATGTGAAAGAGGGGAAATACACGTTTTGTACCCCGGGGCATATGGCCGGGACGGCGTATCAAAAAAGCCCTGTCGGGTGTCTGTTTTACGATTTCTTTGGCGGCAATACGCTTAAGGCCGATGTATCGATTTCCGTGACGGAACTGGGATCGCTGCTCGACCACACCGGCCCGCACCTGGAGGCCGAGGAGTACATTGCCCGTACCTTCGGGGCTGAGCAAAGCTATATGGTGACTAACGGCACCTCGACCTCGAATAAAATCGTCGGAATGTATGCAGCGCACGCCGGAAGTACGGTGCTAATCGATCGTAACTGCCATAAGTCGCTGGCGCATTTGTTGATGATGAGCGACATCGTCCCCCTCTGGCTATCGCCCACGCGGAACGCGCTGGGGATATTAGGTGGAATACCGCGTCGTGAATTTGATCGGACAACGATTGAGAACAAAGTGGCGTCCGTCGCCGGGGCAAGCTGGCCTATCCACGCCGTTATTACCAACTCGACGTACGACGGCCTGTTGTACAACACAAACTGGATCAAGCAGACGCTGGATGTCCCCTCCATTCATTTTGATTCCGCGTGGGTTCCTTATACTAACTTCCATCCGATTTATGCCGGTAAGAGCGGCATGAGCGGCGAGCGTGTGCCGGGCAAGGTTTTCTTTGAAACCCAGTCGACGCACAAGATGCTGGCCGCATTTTCCCAGGCCTCGCTGATTCATATTAAAGGTGAATACGATGAAGATACTTTCAACGAAGCCTTTATGATGCACACCACCACCTCACCCAGCTATCCGTTAGTCGCCTCGATTGAAACCGCTGCGGCGATGCTGCGCGGCAATCCGGGCAAACGGCTGATCAATCGCTCGGTCGAGCGGGCGCTCCATTTTCGTAAGGAGGTGCAGCGCCTGAAGGAGGAGGCTGACGGCTGGTTCTTCGATATCTGGCAGCCGGAGGAAATTGCTGAGGCAGAATGCTGGCCCGTTGCGCCAGGTGAAGCGTGGCATGGTTTCCGGGATGCGGATGCCGACCATATGTTCCTCGATCCGGTCAAAGTTACGATCCTGACGCCGGGCATGGATGAGCAGGGCAAAATGAGCGACGACGGGATCCCCGCCGCGCTGGTGGCGAAATTCCTCGACGAGCGCGGGATCGTGGTCGAAAAAACCGGTCCCTATAACCTGCTTTTCTTATTCAGTATCGGCATAGATAAAACGCGGGCGATGGGGTTGCTGCGCGGGTTGATGGAATTTAAGCGTGCGTACGATCTTAATCTGCGGGTGAAGAATATGCTCCCGGATCTCTACGCCGAGGATCCGGATTTTTATCGCAATATGCGCATTCAGGATCTGGCGCAGGGGATCCATAAACTGATCCGCCAGCACGATCTGCCGCGCCTGATGTTACAGGCGTTTGATGTATTGCCAGAAATGAAGCTCACGCCGCACAAGGCCTGGCAGCGTCAGGTAAAAGGCGAGGTGGAGACGGTGGAACTGGAAAGCCTGGTCGGGCGTATCTCTGCCAACATGATCCTGCCTTACCCGCCCGGCGTTCCGTTACTGATGCCGGGGGAAATGATCACCGAGCGCAGCAGAGCCGTTCTCGATTTTCTTCTGATGCTCTGCTCCGTCGGTCGCCACTATCCTGGCTTTGAAACCGATATTCACGGCGCGAAGCGGGATGATAACGGGGTCTATTGGGTGCGAGTCCTAAAATCAGGTTGACCGCTTGCAAGGCCGCGGTTTTCGGTTGTAACGTTCAGGGATCATAAAAAGGAGAAGCTATGCTGGGTTTAAAACAGGTTCATCATATTGCGATCATTGCGACCGACTATGCCAGGAGCAAGGCGTTCTATTGCGACATTCTTGGCTTCACCTTAATGAGTGAGGCCTATCGCGCCGAGCGCGACTCCTGGAAGGGCGATCTCGCGCTGAACGGGCAGTATGTCATTGAGCTGTTTTCTTTTCCTTTCCCGCCTGCGCGTCCTTCTCGTCCTGAAGCCTGCGGCCTGCGCCATCTTGCCTTTAGCGTGGACGATCTCGACAACGCGGTGGCTCATCTGGAAGCGAACGGCGTGACGTGCGAAGAGATTCGTATCGATCCCTTTACCGGCAAGCGCTTTACCTTTTTCAGCGATCCGGACGGATTGCCGCTGGAGCTTTACCAGCAGTAATCTTCATCCTGTGTGATAATGCCCGCCTGTTTCGGGCATTTTTTCACTTTTCTCATGACTTCACAGAACCTTGCTCAAGCTGTTTCTCCTTACCGCCACTTGCTGGTGGGATTGAGTGGTGGGCTGGATTCAACGGTCCTCCTCCATCGCCTGATGTTATGGCGGCAGACCGAACCTGACGTTCAGCTGCGGGCCATTCATGTACATCATGGTTTAAGCCCCTTTGCCGACGACTGGGTGCGCCATTGTGAAGCGCTTTGCGCCGAATGGCATATCCCGCTGGTGGTGGAGCGCGTCGTGCTGATTGACGATGGTTCAGGAACGGAAGCGCAGGCTCGCCGTGCTCGCTATGCTGCTTTTGCAAACGCGCTTCAGCCCAATGAGGCTATGGTGACCGCGCAGCATCTTGACGATCAATGTGAAACGTTTTTGCTGGCGCTCAAGCGAGGCAGCGGCCCGGCAGGATTATCCGCCATGCCCGCGCGGGCGGAGTTTGCCGGCACACAGCTTATTCGTCCCCTGCTTTCTCAAACGCGTGCGTCCCTGGAGGCCTGGGCGCAGACACACGGCCTACGCTGGATCGAGGATGAAAGTAATCGGGACGATCGTTTTGACCGCAACTTTTTGCGTTTGCGCGTCTTGCCCGTCCTTTCTGCGCGCTGGCCCCACTTTACCGAAGCCACGGCAAGAAGCGCCTTGCTCTGCGCCGAGCAGGAGAGCCTGCTCGATGAATTGCTCAGTGAAGAGCTTGCCGGGCTGACGTCGGCAGAGGGCGCGCTGTCTATCCACCCGCTTCAGGGAATGAGTCCGGTCCGACGTGCGGCGTTACTCCGGCGCTGGCTGGCACAGCAGAATGCGGTGATGCCATCCCGTGCCATGTTGCACCGGATCTGGGAGGAGGTGGCTCAGGCTCGCGAGGATGCTACGCCGTGTCTGCATCTGAATGGCTTTGAGGTCAGACGATATAAAAGCCAGCTGTGGTGGATCAAATCTCAGCCTTCCCTTGCAGATGTGACGCTTGCCTGGACAATGCCGGATGAGCCTTTGCCGTTACCTGCGGGGGCGGGCATGGTTTCCCTGGCAGGGAAGGGGCACGTGCGTTTACCGCGCAAGAATGAAGAGGTGACGGTGCGGTTTATTGCCCGGGGAATGCTGCATATTGTGGGGCGTCAGGGGGGCCGCAAACTGAAGAAAATCTGGCAGGAGCTGGATATCCCACCCTGGCGGCGTGATACGACTCCACTGCTGTTCTATGGCGAGACGCTGATTGCGGCGGCTGACGTGTTTATCACGCAGGAAGGATGGACAGAAGACGGGGTGAAATTTGCGTGGCGCACTTAACGGGCAGCCAGGCTGCCCGTAGTAATCCTCAGGACTCGCTCACCACAACGGTGCCGATGTCAGGATGGCTAAAGCTGGCGATTTTATCCAGGCGAAGTTCTCGCGTCGCGCCGGCATCGTCAACGACCAGGTATTCAACGTTCTTACGCGAGACCAGATCGCTGGCTTTTGCCTTCAGCACCTCGCCGTCTTTCAACGTCAGCGCCAGGACCAGATGGTTCTGACACGCAAGTTCGAGGTTGTCATAGTCATCACAGTTGATGGGTTGATAGGTATCATTCATTGACATAATCGCTCACCAGTAAATTCGCAGCAGCATACGCTGCTTTTTCCCTGACCGATTCTGAAAGGCTATCATCCGAAGCCATTTCATTAAGTACTTTTAATACACAGCCCAACGCATCCGGGATATAACCCAGGTCTCCGCTGGCAATTTCCGCATATCGTTTGCGAATGAGCTCACAATAATTATTCACATCCCCTCCTGCCAGCGCACTGACGTTACTGTGAGATAACATTAAGCCTACGAAGATAAACTCGGTTTAGCAAGGTGACTATACCATAGTCATTCGAGCAATATCAGCGCCTTGATGATGAGGCGATTCCGCACCTTACGACAGCCTTTTGTCCATTATTTCGCTACAATGAGCGCCATTATTCGAATGGAGTTTTACCATGGCGCTGAAAGCGACAATTTACAAAGCGGTCGTCAACGTCGCTGACCTTGACCGTAACCAGTTTCTCGACACGTCATTGACGCTGGCGCGGCACCCCTCTGAGACGCAGGAACGGATGATGCTGCGTCTGCTGGCATGGATAAAATATGCTAATGAACGCCTCCAGTTCTCCCGCGGTCTGAGCGCGGAGGACGAGCCGGAAGCCTGGCTGCATAACGATCATATGGGCATCGATTTATGGATTGAATTAGGCCTGCCGGATGAACGTCGTATCAAAAAAGCCTGTACGCAGTCCGCTGAAGTGGCCCTCTTTACGTATAACCAGCGCGCGGCCGAAATCTGGTGGCAGCAGTCGAAGAATAAATGTGCGCAGTACGCTAACCTGTCTGTCTGGTATCTGGATGACGAACAGCTGGCACAGCTCAGTGCCTTTGCCGGCCGTACGATGGTGCTGCAGGCAACTATCCAGGACGGAGCAATCTGGTTATCGGATTCCCAGAATAATCTGGAAATCCATCTGACTGCCTGGCAATCGCGTTCATGATTGTCCTGTCCCGAACCGTCAGCATTCCGGACAATGAGCTGGAGATTACGGCCATCCGGGCGCAGGGCGCGGGTGGGCAGCATGTCAACAAGGCCTCAACCGCGATCCATTTGCGCTTTGACATCCGGGCCTCCAGCCTGCCAGAGTATTATAAAGAAACGCTGCTGGCCGCCAGCCATCACCTGATCACCAGCGACGGCACGATCGTGATTAAGGCGCAGGAGTACCGCAGCCAGGAATTAAACCGGGAGGCCGCAATTTCAAGGCTTGTCGCGATGATTCAGGAATTAACCGCCGTGCAGAAAAGCCGACGGGCAACCCGGCCTACGCGTGCCTCGAAAGAGCGCCGGTTGTCTTCAAAGTCGCAAAAATCGTCAGTGAAAGCACTTCGCGGAAAAGTGCGTCAGTCTCATGACTGACGTGCAGGAAATCCATCTCATAAGGAATTTATAGTGAAAACAGCGATATTGTCCCTCATGGCAGCGAGTACGCTTTTTGTCCTGATTGGGTGTAACAACCGCACCGAAACGCAGATCCTGCAACCCACGCAAACCGAAGCGTTAAAACCCATGCAGCAAAGCTGGCGCGGCGTTTTGCCCTGTGCCGATTGCGAAGGTATTGAAACAACGCTGTATCTTGAAAAAGACGGCACCTGGGTCATGAACCAGCGTTACCAGGGCGCAAAAGAGCCTTCTTCCTTTGCCACCTACGGAAAGTGGGCGCGCACGGCGGAGAAGCTGGTGCTGACCGACACCGAGGGTGAGAAAACCTATTTCCGCGCGAAAGGCGAGGGGATGGAAATGCTCGATCGTGAAGGGAACCCCATTGAGTCGCAGTTCAACTACACCCTGGCCCCGGTAAACGCGGCGTTGCCAGCCACACCAATGGCGATGCGGGGCATGTATTTCTATATGGCGGACGCCGCGACCTTCACCGACTGTGCCACGGGCCAGAAGGTGAGTGTAGCCAACAATGCGCAGCTGGAGCGTGACTATGCGGTTGCGCGTGGCACGGACAGCAAACCGGTGTTGCTGACGGTAGACGGGCATTTCACGCTTGAACCCAATCCGGACAGCGGGGAGGCCGTAAAAACCCTCGTGGCGGATAAGAGTCCGACGTTCCATGCCGGGAAAGATTGCACCAGCAAATAGCTCTTGTGCAAGTTCCCTGAAGGGTCGCGCCCAACTCTCTCCATTCTTGAGGGTTGGGCGCGGTCTTACTGTCCCTCTGACCTGTCTCGCCGCTGGCAACGGCAGCCTGGCAAAATAGTGAATTCATTTTTAAGAAGATATCAATATTCAATAATCCACACCCTGGCTATCCTGCATGAGTAAAATTGACTATTGCAAGGATGTAATCATTTACAATGATGTTTTCATTAAAAAAAACCACGGTTATATTCTTATCCGCGCTCGTGGTTTTAACCAATACAGCGAATGCAGAGCCAAAATATAGCTTTGCGAGCAAATGTAAAAAGACTGACGCTCTCTTCCCCATTTCATTCACCATTGATGATGAAATGTCTAACTTTGCCGGTATGGCCTATAACGTCATATATATTCCAGAAGACCAGGCGGGGCGGGCAGATATCGCCAAACTGTATAAAAATAGCGATGGCTACGACTACACCACGCAAAAGCAAGAAATTGGCCGGGATGTCAGCACATTCAAAGATCCCACATTCCGTGATAATGACGCCTCCGGAGCCATGACCAGCTATATTTCACCAGCCGTATGCACAGCTAAAAACCCGTGTCAAAACGCCCCTTCCGGCTGGAAACCTACGGTAAACCATGGGATGTCTGCCTATGACGATATTCGATCATTTTATCCAAACGATAATATTATCGTCCATTCAGGCATGTTCCCCACCCTGAGTAATGATGATCTTAGAACCACGCTTTTTTTGCCGACCCGAAACTTTAAATTATTACGCGTCGAGATTATGCCGGTGACGAACGGCTTTTCGCCCGGTGACAGTATCGACTGGATGCAGAATACGGGTTCGCAACCGGTTGTGATGGAATACACAACTCCTTCAAATTCAAGTGATAAAACACAGTATTATCTCAGTTATGGCAGAATAGCGCGTCCCCGGAGCGACAGCGCCATGACTGAGTTTCCGACGCGCCTCGACCGTTCGGCTATTCAGTCAATGGATTTCAGGGTGTCCTTTTCAAATGACTCTTTGGGTGACACTTACAGCGGCGTGAAGTTTTATTACTTTAACGACGAACAGAAAGCGATTCTGAATAACTGCGGTTCGTGAGTGATGTGAAGGGCGGTTAACGACGGGACGTTGATGTAGCAGGCTGGTTTTATTTATTCGTAACTCTTCATATTAAAAAGGCTCTGCCGGAGCAGAGCCTTTTGTACTATTAACCTTTGATAGCAGAAACCAGGTAATTGAGAATGTCACCGGTCTTGATCATCTGCTTCTCGCCGCTGCGACGGTATTTATACTCAATGTCGTCGCTGTCGAGGTTACGATCGCCAATCACCACGGTGTGTGGAATACCGATCAATTCCATATCGGCAAACATCACGCCTGGACGTTCTTTACGGTCGTCCATCAGCACTTCAATACCTTGCGCGCGCAGTTCGCTGTAAAGCTTCTCTGCTAATTCCTGCACACGGTAAGACTTGTGCATGTTCATCGGCAGGATCGCAACCTGGAACGGTGCGATATTGTCAGGCCAGACGATGCCGCGCTCGTCGTGGTTCTGCTCAATGGCCGCCGCAACAACACGCGTCACACCAATACCGTAGCAACCCATGGTCAGGGTCTGGTTGCGCCCATCTTCGCCCTGAACGGCTGCGTTCAGCGCGCGGGAGTACTTATCGCCCAACTGGAAGATGTGGCCCACTTCGATACCGCGTTTGATCATCAGGGTACCCTGACCATCCGGGCTTGGGTCGCCTGCCACCACGTTACGAATGTCAGCCACTTCTGGGGTCGCTACATCGCGATCCCAGTTAATGCCGAAGTAGTGTTTACCCTCGATATTCGCGCCCGCGGAGAAGTCGCTCATTGCGGCAACGGTACGGTCAACGACTACCGGCACCGGCAGATTCACTGGACCCAGAGAGCCAGGACCTGCATTCACCACGGCGCGAATTTCGGCCTCGGTCGCAAATGTCAGCGGGCTGGCCACCTGCGGCAGCTTTTCTGCTTTCACTTCGTTTAGCTCATGATCGCCACGCACCAGCAGGGCAACCAGGGGATATGCGCTGCCTTCGGTGGATTTTACCAGCAGGGTTTTAACCGTTTTTTCAACCGGTAGGTTGAACTGCTCAACCAGCTCGGCGATGGTTTTCGCGTTAGGTGTATCGACCAGCTTCATCTCTTCGGTCGCCGCGGCGCGAGGGGCTTTTGGCGCCAGGGCTTCAGCGAACTCGATGTTGGCAGCATAGTCAGAGGTATCGGAGAAGATCACATCGTCTTCACCGCTCTGAGCCAGTACCTGGAACTCATGTGACGCGCTACCACCGATAGAACCGGTGTCAGCCTGCACGGCGCGGAAATCCAGCCCCATGCGGGAGAAGATTTTGCTGTAAGCCTCGTACATCTTGTCGTACGTCTCTTGCAGCGACTCCTGAGAAGTATGGAAGGAGTAGGCATCTTTCATCAGGAATTCACGCGAGCGCATGACACCGAAACGCGGGCGCACTTCATCACGGAACTTGGTCTGGATCTGGAAGAAGTTCAGCGGTAACTGCTTGTACGAGTTCAGCTCGTTACGAATCAGGTCGGTGATGACTTCTTCATGCGTTGGGCCAAGAACAAATGGACGCTCGCCGCGATCGACAAATCGCAGCAGTTCCGGGCCGTACTGCTCCCAGCGACCGCTTTCCATCCACAGGTCAGCAGGCTGAACCACAGGCATGGACACCTCGATGGCACCGGCGTTGTTCATCTCTTCACGCACGATGTTTTCGACTTTTTTCAGGACGCGCAAACCGGTCGGCAGCCAGGTATACAACCCGGAGGCCAGCTTGCGGATCATCCCGGCGCGGAGCATTAGCTGGTGGCTAATGACTTCGGCGTCGGCAGGTGTCTCCTTCAGAGTGGAGAGCAGATATTGGCTAGTACGCATGTTGTTACGGTTCCATTTCGACGATTGGACCAGGCTGAAACGTCAGACTGACACAAAAAAAGTGGTTTAGTTTACCAGTGTGGCAAAGATGCCAAAAGAGAGGAAAATAAAATTAGCGCACTTCCAGCGCAAACACTTCAAAGCCCGCTTCGGTGACACGCCAGCGAACGTTAAAATCCAGCAGCCAGACGGCATAGGTTTTACCCGCTTCTTCCTCTTTCCGATACGCCGGGCGCGGATCCTGTGCCAGCACCTCGCGGATAAAAGCCCGAAGATGAGGATAACGTTTTTCATGCTCAAGAAGCTCACCAGACAGTCCGTCAGTAAAATAGACGGGCATGTCGGCCTGCGGTGCCTGCTGGGCATAGCTGGCGTGGGCATCCGGCAGCGCTTCGGCAAAGGGTAAATAAGGTTTGATATCAATCACCGGCGTGCCGTGCACCAGATCCAGGCCGCCCAGCTCCAGAATCACCTGATCCTTCTGGCAACGTATTCCCTTGAGTTCGACAAGGGACATTCCCACCGGATTGGGACGAAAGGTGGAGCGGGTGGCAAAGACGCCCATTCTGGCATTTCCGCCAAGACGGGGAGGGCGAACGGTGGGACGCCAGCCGCCTTCCATCGTTTGGTGAAACACGAAAATTACCCAAAGATGGCTAAAGGCCTCTAAACCGCGAACGGCATCGGCCTGATTGTAAGGGGCAATTAAGTGAAGTTCACCGCCTGCGCATTTCACCAGCCCGGGCTGGCGCGGAACGGCAAACTTCTCTTTATAAGGCGAATGAATGACACCTATTTGCTCGAACTGAAAGCCACTCATTTTGCCGAGACGTTAAGGGCATTACCTGTACAGACGGCCTGACGATAGCAGCCTGGCGTACCGCTGGTGACTTCACAGCTGTGCAGCAGGACGGCATTCGCTTTCATTTTAGCGGCATTAATCTGCAGGCGTTTACGTGCAGTAGGAATATTCGGTGGCGAGTCCTGATTGGATGCCTGGCACGATTCGCCAGACACTTCACCCAAGTCGCGGAAAGTCTTACCCAGTAAATCCTCTGCATTGGTATAAATTTTTACCGGAGCAGGGCGCGGGGCTTTCGGTTTTGCTGGCTCGACCTTGGGTGGCGTTGCAGTGCTTTTGACAGGTTCAACAGGAGATCTGCTTAGCATTGAACAGCCACTCAGCATGAGTGCTACAAGACAGATCGGTAAAGCACGCATAATATTTCCTCAATGAATAATCAAATTGTCATCTATTGAATCAGTTGCCCGCACAAATGACAAGACGGGCGTTTGCCCGTCTTAAATGATATCGCGTTAAGGTTAGATTACCAGCCTTTAACCGCACCGCCGTTAAACACTTTATTGGCTTCCTGGAAAACTTCGTCAGACTGATAAGCCTGCACGAATTTCTTCACGTTTTCCGCGTCTTTATTGTCTTCGCGAGTCACGATCAGGTTTACGTAAGGAGAGTCTTTGTCTTCAACGAAGATACCGTCTTTCGCTGGGGTCAGGCCGATCTGGCTGGCGTAAGTGGTGTTGATAACCGCCAGGGCAATCTGCGCGTCGTCCAGTGAACGTGGCAGCTGGGGTGCTTCCAGCTCAACCAGTTTCAGGTTTTTAGGGTTTTCGGTGACATCAAGAACGGTCGGCAGTAGGCCAACACCGTCTTTCAGTTTGATCAGACCCACTTTTTGCAGCAGCAGCAGGGAACGACCCAGGTTGGTTGGATCGTTAGGGATAGCGACCTGCGATCCTGGCTGCAAATCTTCGAGTGATTTGATTTTTTTCGAGTAGCCCGCGATTGGGTAAACGAAGGTGTTACCGGCTGCAACCAGCTTATACCCGCGATCTTTGATCTGCTGATCCAGGTAAGGTTTATGCTGGAAGGCATTCGCGTCAATATCGCCTTTGCTCAACGCTTCGTTTGGCAGCACGTAATCGTTGAAAGTGACTAACTCAACGTCCAGGCCATACTTCTCTTTCGCCACTTTCTGGGCCACTTCAGCAACTTGCTGTTCTGCACCCACAATGACGCCCACTTTAATATGGTTTGGATCTTTTTCGTCCTGACCGCAACCCACCAAAGCCAGAGAGCCGATCAGCGCGCCTACCGCTGCAAAGGTCTTTAATTTAAACGCCATGTTTTATCCTTAACTCGTCGAGTTTGTGTTGTGTGTAACGTTATTTGTGAGTCACAGCCCGGACGATACGATCGCCTGAGAATTGAATGAGGTAAACCAGCACAACCAGCAATACCAGAACCGTATTCATTACGGTAGCGTTATAGCCAATATAGCCGTACTGGTAGCCGATCTGACCTAAACCGCCTGCACCGACTGCACCGCCCATAGCGGAATAGCCAACCAGTGTGATAAGCGTGATGGTTGCCGCATTGACCAGACCCGGTAAGGCTTCTGGCAACAGCACTTTGCGAACGATCTGCATCGGTGTTGCGCCCATCGCTCGGGAGGCTTCAATCAGCCCGGTTGGAATTTCCAGTAAGGCGTTCTCCACCATACGCGCGATAAAGGGGGCGGCACCGACGGTCAAAGGCACGATAGCTGCCTGCAGACCAATAGATGTTCCTACAATCACTCGCGTAAAGGGAATCATCCATACCAGCAGTATAATGAAAGGAATCGAGCGGAAGATGTTAACCAGCGCTGAGAGCGTGCGGTACAGCTTTGGATTGGCGATGATTTGCCCTGGGCGCGTGACATAAAGCAGAACGCCAACGGGTAAACCGATCACAAAGCCAAAAAAGCCCGATACGAAGGTCATTGCCAGCGTTTCCCATACGCCGCGAACCAGTAGCCACATCATTGGCTCAGACATAACCCAGTACCTCTACTTTTACGTGGTGTTCCTGCAGCCAGGCAATAGCCGCCTGCGTTTCTTCTTGAGTGCCGTGCATTTCAGTCAGCATGATGCCGAACTTCACGCCACCGGCGTAATCCATCTGCGCGCTGATAATGTTGTTGTTTACGTTGAAGCGACGCGCCGTTTCCGAAAGCAGCGGAGCATCCACGGATTGCCCGGTGAACTCCATACGTAACATCGGCACGCTTTCCGGCGTCGATGCTGTTTTCAGGCGCGCCAGATAATCTTCGGGAATATCCAGATGCAAAGTGGACTGGATAAACTGTTGTGCCAGCGGTGTCTTAGGGTGTGAGAACACTTCGCTTACCGTGTCCTGCTCGATTAACTCACCGTTGCTGATCACGGCGACACAGTCGCAGATGCGTTTCACGACATCCATTTCATGGGTAATAAGAAGAATGGTTAACCCCAGGCGGCGGTTAATGTCTTTCAACAGTTCCAGAATGGAGCGTGTCGTGGCCGGGTCGAGGGCGCTGGTGGCTTCGTCACAAAGCAGAACGTTTGGATTGCTGGCCAGGGCGCGGGCGATGGCGACGCGCTGTTTCTGGCCCCCGGACAGATTTGCCGGATAGCTGTCATGTTTATCGGCCAGGCCTACCAGATCCAGCAGCTCGGTCACGCGACGCTTTATCTCTTCTTTTGGCGTGTTATCCAGCTCTAAGGGAAGGGCGACGTTACCAAACACGGTGCGGGAAGCCAGCAGGTTGAAATGCTGGAAAATCATGCCAATCTGACGACGCGCTTTGGTCAGAGCAGATTCGGAAAGCTGAGTCAGTTCCTGGCCGCCAACCTGAACGGTACCTTCTGTTGGGCGCTCAAGAAGATTAACGCAGCGGATGAGGGTACTTTTCCCTGCACCGGACGCGCCAATCACGCCATAAATTTGTCCAGCCGGAACATGCAGGCTGACATTATTCAGTGCCTGGATGGTTCGGTTCCCTTGCTGGAACACTTTGGTGATATTCGAAAGTTTAATCATTGATTATTTTTATCGTATGTTAGTTAGCCGTGGCATTTTGTTCTGCCAGATACGGTGTCTGCCGTAAACAAAATGGATGTTAAGGCATCCAGACGTCTAAATCAATGCAACTCTGCGCGATGAGCACTTTCTTGTACTGCGTTTCATGAGATACTAACAGGACAAGCCTTTTTCAGGAGTAAACCAGTGGCAAAGTCAGTACCGGCAATTTTTCTCGATCGTGACGGCACGATTAATGTCGATCATGGTTATGTGCATGAGATAGACGAGTTCGAGTTTATCGAGGGTGTTATTGACGCCATGCGCGAACTAAAAGAGATGGGCTACGCCCTGGTGGTCGTGACGAATCAGTCTGGCATCGCGCGGGGTAAATTTACCGAAGCGCAGTTTGAGACGCTCACCGAATGGATGGACTGGTCGTTGGCCGACCGTGGTGTTGAGCTGGATGGTATCTATTATTGTCCGCACCATCCACAAGGAACCGTAGAAGAGTATCGCCAGACCTGCGATTGCCGCAAACCGCACCCGGGAATGTTTATCTCAGCGCAAGAGTTCCTGGACATTGATATGGCTTCTTCTTATATGGTTGGCGACAAACTGGAAGATATGCAGGCCGCAGCAGCGGCAGGTGTGGGGACTAAAGTTCTGGTGCGTACAGGTAAAGCAGTCACGCCTGAAGCGGAGAATGCCGCGGATTGGGTGATAAATAGCCTTGCTGAGTTACCAAAAGCACTTAAAAAGCAGTAAAAATAGGCGTTATGTCGAAATTATGAGCGGTTGAAATAAAAATGTATTTTTCCGCTTGTCATTCCCGGAGAGCTCCCTATAATGCGCCTCCATCGACACGGCGGATGTGAATCACTTCACACAAACAGCCGGTTCGGTTGAAGAGAAAAAATCCTGAAATTCAGGGTTGACTCTGAAAGAGGAAAGCGTAATATACGCCACCTCGCAACGCTGAGCGAAAGCCGCGTTGCACTGCTCTTTAACAATTTATCAGACAATCTGTGTGGGCACTCAAAGTGACATGGATTCTAACGT
>NZ_JAJVHF010000003.1 GCF_022171985.1 Huaxiibacter chinensis
CCGCTGATTTGCTTCAGGGCGCTGTTCAGTTCGGCGGTGGTGCCCAGGTTGAGGCTGGTGTAGAGCTCGTTGCTGGTGTAGCCCGCGTCCAGCGCGTGCGCCACGTCGCTGACGGAACCGTCCGTCACCACATCGGTATAGGCATTTTTGGTCATGGTAACGTCAACGTTGCCGTCGGCGTCGGTGGTGCCCTGGGCGTTCCAGACCACGCTGGTGGACCGGATGGCATCGGCGTTGGTGAGGTTGTCACCTTCCACCACGTTATCGAAGGTGACGGTGGTATCGGCAGTGCCTGCGGTAAAGCCGGTGTTGATGCCGACACCGTTCAGGCTGGCGTTGTTCACCGTCAGCTGTCCGGCGCTGCCGTTCGCACTGGTGCCGACGACGTAGCCGGAGAGGGCGTAAGAGCCAGCAGGAGATGATTCGACGTTACCTGCCTGCGCAGACTGGCACTCCCCGCCAATACAGACGGTGCCGTAGTTAACCATGGAACTGCTGCTGTCGGTATAGAACGGCTTGCCGTAGTCGGCGATGATGTTGATGGTGCCCATCGAGTCGTTAACCACCTTGCCGCCGTTCAGCGCCACCATCCCGACCAGTTGGTTTTCGTCGGTTTGTGTCACGTTGGCATCAGCCGTCAGGGTAATGCTGCCCTGGTTGATGGCGGTGCCGCCGTTAAGCGCCATCATGCCGAAACCGGCATTATTAACCGTAATGTTGCCCGTGTTGGTGGCTGTGCCGCCGCCATAACCGCTTTTGGTGGAGCCGGCGACCATACCCGCGCTGGTGATATACAGATCTGAAGGTTGCCAGTAGCGGGTGTCGGTGATATTACCCTCGGCATCCAGCGTGGGTTGAAAGCCATCCAGAGTGATATCGCCCGCGTTGATGGCGGTGCCTTTACTGGCGGAAACGCCGAAAACGCCAGCGCCCTGTAAGGTAATGGTGGCGCCTTCATTGTTAATGACGGTTGCGCCACTTTCGGCCAGCATGGCGTAGTTAGAATTTCCGTAATATGCAATAGGGAAATCGAACATTCCATAGCTCTTGGCTGGCGTCAATGTAGACGTTATCGTGATACTCCCGCCCGCGCTATTTTCCATCAGTGAACCAGAACCATTGGCTTCCATAAGGGCGACAGGATAACTCCCTGCCCGACTCTCGGTGGCCGTCACCTTGCCGCTATTGATAACATGAGCCCCTTTTTCGGCACGGAACAGGGGTGTTGAACCAGTAAGGTTTACCGAGCCTTTGTTTTCAATCGTAGAGCCTTCGCCCGATGCCCTCAGGATGGCAAAGATGTGATAGTAGTCAGTTGTTTTGGAGGGAATGTAATTAACATCGACTTCGGAATTTTCGTCCAGAGTCAGTGTGCCACCGTTTTCCACGCTGGCGAGCATGGCGGGAGCACCCATATAAGCGTTGATTTCAACGTTCGATTCCCCGCTCAGCGTTACCGTACTGGCGCCGTTAATGTTGATCCCTGTAAGCGTTGAGACATCGTAGCTGGGGTAGTGCGCGTAATTGACATCCACGCCGCCCATAATTTCAACGGTATTGCCGTTACCCTGAACGTCCAGGCCATAGGCATCCATGAACTGACCATCTTCGACGACTTGATCACTCATGGAGACATCCATTTTGCCGTTCAGAACGACATCATTGCCGGTACCGCTTACCGTCACACCGATGAGTTTGTCGCTGGAGGCAGCCTTACCGTCTTTACCGTACTCTGCTTTCAGGTTGACGTTACCGGAAATCACCGTACTGGTGTTATTGCCCGTCACACTGATACCGGTCGCCCCACGGGAAACGCCGTCGCTGTCTGTTTCAGCATTAACGTTGATACTACCGTTCAGCGTGACCTGCGAGTTATCGCCGCTAATCAATGCGCCTGTACCCAGCAGACTGACATCAATATCCCCTTCGTTGACATAAATATTCTCGCTGCCCGCGATCAGAAAACCGACAGAACCCGCATCGCGAACCGTGACCTTCCCTTTATTGGTGATCTGGCTGTTTTTGCCATTCGCCAGAACACCATTGGCGCCGTTGGTGACCACCATATTGCCGTTCTGCGTTAAGTTTGTTTTATTGCCATTAATAAGCGTCCCGGTAGAGCCCGCTCCGTCAACGGTGGTCGCACCGGTATTCACAATTTGCGCATTATCGCCGTCAATAATTGCGCCTGTTGCGCCATCGGCAATATTCATCTCCCCTTCGCTGATAACCATTACGTTATCGCCATTGACAGACAGACCTACCGAGCCAGCGCCGCTGGCGGTAGTGTCGCCGATGTTGTCAACAACCGCGCCGTCACCGATGACTTTCGCCCCGGTACCGCCATCGGAGACGTTGACCGCACCATGGTTGATGACGTGCGTATCTTTGCCGTAAATAACAGAGCCGGTTGAGCCTGCGCCGCTGACGGTGGTCGTACCCGTGTTATCCAGCAGGGTATTGTCGCCGTCGACGACCATGCCTGTGCCGCCGCCGGTGATGGTGATATCGCCAGCGATGGCGGTTTTGCTGTTGTTGCCAGAAATCAGCGCGCCGGTTGCGCCATCAATAGTGGAATGGCCGGAAATCGCGTTAGTGGTGCCGTCGCCGGTGATGACAATGCCCGTTGCGCCATCGCTGACATGGGTATCGCCGCTAAGCGTGTTGGTGGCGTTATCACCGGAAATAATCGCGCCGATCGCTTTCTTGCCACTGATTTCCAGCCCGCGATCGCTGGTATTGGTGGCGTTGTTTTCGGCGATAACCTGCGTTTTATCACTGGCGAGGATCAGGTAGCCGCGACTGTCGTATTTCCAGTACCGGCCATTTTCCTGCGTACCTTCGATTACGGCGGCATTATTGTCAGTGACGTTCCAGCCAGTCACATTCAGTATTTTTCCATCCGGCGTGGTGATCTGCCACTTGTCGTTTTGCTGTGAATAGCTAAGCGTGGCGGCGCCGGGATGCGTGCCGTCGGCCAGTTTAATGTCATCGAAATTGAGGGTGTCCTTACCCCTGTCCAGCGTCAGGCCGTTACTGTAGGTGGTGACACGGGTGTCAGGTTCCGGCGGTGACGGTGGCGCAGGCGGTGACGGTGGCTCAGGCGGTGAGGGTGGCTCAGGGGGTGAGGGCGGCGTAGGCGGAACAGGCGCCACGTCGGATGACGACGAGTCCGAATCGTGATCGTTATAAGCAATGATGCCCACGCTGCTGGCAATGGCTGCCACGCTTGCGCCCAGCCAGAGCAACACGTCATCGTTATTCTCCTCTTTCTGGCACTTCAGGCTAAGCTTTTTTTGCTCGTCCTGGCTCAGGGAAGCGATATTGTCCGGGCATGCTGACGCGGCATTTAACTCGCTCTCCTCGGCGTAGGCAGAGAGCGCGCTGGATTGCAACGCGAGAGCAATACATAAGGAAAGTATGCTTTTTTTCATTGTATGACATCCTTGTTATGGTGCGGATTAATGCTTTGTGCGAAATGAAGAACTTCGGGTCATTCTGATATTAAATAGTATATTTCTGAAAGGACGGGCAGGATAGAGGGTGAAAATGACGGAATATCTATCAATGCTTATCATCCATCATTAATAATTATTTATTTTTCAGAATAAACAGGGGTTTAGCCGGTTTATGTAATTCGTTATTTGTATATATTAAGTTTTACTTTTGGCAGATTTAAGAATAAATAAATTATAATGCATTAGCAGTGTATTTAATTGGTTAGCAACCGACATAAATATTCGGCTTGTGAATTATTATTGAAAAGGGGGAATATAACGGTTGACGTAAAGCGTTGACTGACTTCGTTTACTGCATCATTGACCGCACGGCAAACGCCAGGTAGCAAAAAGCCCGCTTAAGTTTCCTTAAGCGGGCTTTTCTGAATGTGGCTCCTCTGACTGGACTCGAACCAGTGACATACGGATTAACAGTCCGCCGTTCTACCGACTGAACTACAGAGGAATCGGTTTGGAGGCCTATCTTAGCGAGCTAAAAAGTTTTGTCAAACCCGATCTTAGTAGGTTGGGTTCAATTGCTGAATCTGTACGCAGTTTGTTGTCTTTCCACACATCTTTTTATGGAAAATACTTTGCAGGATGAGGGTTTCTCACTCATCATTTGAAATGGAGTTTCAACTTTCTCTCTTTAAGGTCCATTTTGAACGTCACTGCCGCTTTACGCCAGGCCGTCATGCGAACGCCCTGGTATGCCAAACGAAAAAGTTACCGTGTTCTGTTCTGGCGTGAAATCACCCCGCTTGCTGTGCCTATCTTTCTGGAAAACACCTGCGTCCTGCTGATGGGGGTGTTGAGCACGTTCCTGGTCAGCTGGCTGGGTAAAGAAGCGATGGCCGGCGTGGGGCTGGCCGATAGCTTCAACATGGTGGTGATCTCTTTCTTTGCCGCCATTGATCTGGGGACCACGGTGGTGGTTGCCTTTAGCCTGGGCAAGCTCGACCCTAAACGTGCCCGCGAGGCCGCCCGTCAGTCGCTGATGATCATGACCATCTTCTCGATCGTTCTGGCGGCAGTGATCCACTATTTCGGCAAAGAGATTATCGATATTGTCGCCGGGGACGCGAACAACGAAGTCAAAGGCCTGGCGCTAACCTACCTGGAGATGACCGTCCTGAGCTATCCGGCGGCGGCGATAGCCCTGATCGGCAGCGGAGCGTTGCGTGGTGCCGGGAACACTAAAATTCCGCTGCTCATCAACGGCGGGATGAACATCCTCAATATCATCATCAGCAGTATTCTGATTTACGGCATTTTCTCCTGGGACGGTCTGGGCTTTATCGGCGCCGGACTGGGGCTGACGATCTCCCGTTACATTGGTGCCATCGCGATTATTGTGGTGCTGATGGTGGGCTTCAATCCTGCGCTGCGTATCTCGCTCAAAAGTTACTTCCGCCCGTTTAATTTCGCCATTATCTGGGAAGTGATGGGCATTGGCATTCCGGCCAGCATCGAATCGGTGCTGTTTAACAGCGGCAAGCTGCTGACCCAAATGTTTGTGGCAGGCATGGGGACCGACGTGATTGCCGGTAACTTTATTGCCTTTTCCATCGCCTCACTGATTAACCTGCCGGGCAACGCCCTGGGGTCGGCGTCAACGATCATTACCGGCAAGCGGTTGGGGAAAGGGCAGATTTATCAGGCCGAGCGGCAGCTGCGTCACGTATTTTGGCTCTCGACGATTGGCCTGACGCTGATCGCCTGGGGATCGGCTCCCTTTGCCGGACTGTTGGCCTCGTTTTATACCCATGAAGATGACGTTAAAGAGGTGGTGAAAATCCTGATCTGGCTGAATGCCGCCTTTATGCCAATCTGGGCCGCGTCCTGGGTACTGCCTGCGGGCCTGAAAGGCGCAAGGGACGCCCGCTTTGCGATGTGGGTTTCCATGCTGGGAATGTGGGGCTGTCGTGTTGTCGCGGGCTATACGCTGGGGATTATGCTGGGCATGGGTGTGGTCGGCGTCTGGCTGGGGATGTTCCTCGACTGGGCCGTGCGCGGCGCGCTGTTCTACTGGCGCATGGTCAGCGGGCGCTGGCTGTGGAAATACCCGCGAGAAAAGAATAAATCGGAGAAAATCGCCGGAGCCAGCCTGACAAATGCACAAAGTGGAGAATAAATCGGCAAACGATTCATTTTACGCATTCAGCCTTTGACATCGGAAGGGGCCATCGATAATATGCGCCCCGTTCACACGATTCCTCTGTAGTTCAGTCGGTAGAACGGCGGACTGTTAATCCGTATGTCACTGGTTCGAGTCCAGTCAGAGGAGCCATATTCAGAAAAGCCCGCTTAAGGAAACTTAAGCGGGCTTTTTGCTGTCTGCGCGTCACGAAACATGCCGGGCACGTGGCCCGGCGGTTAAGGTCAGGCGGCCTGCACGCGAATCGGTGCCGTTGCGGCGAAAAGCCACGGGCGCGCATCGCTGTCCACCAGCGGGGAGAGGGCCTCCCGGACCTGCTGATGATAATCGTCCAGCCACTGTTTATCCTGCTCGCTGAGCAGATGCATTTCGACCTGACTGAGATCGACAGGAATCAGCGTCAGGGAGGCAAAGCGGCAAAAGCCGGGCTGGCTTTCGACGATCTCAACCTGATTTTCTATACGGATCCCGTGGCTGTCGGCCTGATAATAGCCAGGTTCGATGGTCATGATATTCCCTGCCACCAGCGGCCATGGGTTGAACTTTTTCGCCAGACGGTGCGGGTTCTCATGGATCAACAGCTGATGTCCCACGCCATGTCCGGTGCCGTGATCGTAATCCAGACCCATCTCCCAAAGCGCCCGGCGTGCAAAGGCGTCCAGCTGATGCCCCTGGCTGCCTGACGGGAACTGCAGGGTAATGAGCGATAAAAAGCCCTTCAGTACCGCCGTGTAGTGCAGGCGCTGCTGGGCGTCACGGCGGCCATACGACTGGGTGCGCGTGGCGTCTGTGGTGCCATTGTGGTACTGCCCTCCAGAGTCATTCAGATAAAAATCACCGCTGGTGATCGCTTTATTGGTCGCCACGCTGGCGTGGTAATGGCACATTGCGGCATTACTTGCCGAAGCGGAGATAGTGGCAAAACTCTGCTCAATAAAGCCAGGCTGTTGCTCGCGAAACGCCAGCTGTTTTTCCTGCGCTTCCAGTTCGGTGAGGGGCTGGCCCGCCGCTTCACGCTGCGGAACTTCCTGCGCCAGCCACGCCAGGAAGTTAACCCAGGCAGCGCCATCGTAATGATGGGCTTCGCGATAGCCCGCCAGCTCAACCGGATTTTTATGCGCCTTTAAAAGCGTAATGGGATCGGTCTGCCAGAGAATGTTCCCATGAGGTTCAATCGCAAAGCGCAGCGCGACAGGCGCGGAGTCCGCGTCCAGCCAGACGCGCTTGCCCTCCGACACCTGCTGAATGCGCTTAATAAAATCGTCCTGGGGTGAAATAACCAAACCGCTGACGGCGGAAGGGGGCAGTTCGATAAGTTTATCGCCGTCTACAAACCACTCCACGCCGCCGTCACGCGCAAGCAAGGCGAAGGAGAGGGGAACGGGACTTGTGGGGATATCTGCGCCACGCACGTTCAGCAGCCAGGCGATATTATCCGGCAGGGTAATCGCCAGATAGTCCGCCTCCTGGTCTGCCAGACGGGTCGCAATACGCTGGCGCTTTTCCTCACTGCTTTCACCGCTCACGGACACCGGCATTTCACGAATCAACCCTGCGGGCGGGGCAGGGCGATCCGTCCAGAGCGTATCAAAAGGCGAGGCTGCCAAAGGCGCCAGCTCGCACGGCGTTTGCGTCAGGGCGGTATAGTCGCTGTTCGTCATCAGCAAGGATTCAAAGGCGATGCGCGTTCCCGCAGGGACGTTTTCCTGTAACCAGTCGGCCAGCGGTTCGTTATGCAGATGATGGATCTCAAACGCCTCCATATCCACCTGAACCCGCGCCTGCACCTGATAACGCCCGTCAACAAACAACAATGCGCGATCTTTTAAAATCAGCGCCAGCCCCGCAGAGCCGTCAAAACCCGTCAGCCAGGCCAGTTTCTCATCGAAGGGGGCGCAATATTCGCTCTGCCAGGCGTCGGCACGCGGCACGATCATCCCGTCGAGCTGGTTAATCTCCAGCCACGAACGCAGGCGGCTAAGCGGTGATGTGGTGTGCATGTTTCTTCCTTATTGTTATTAACGGAACGGCGGCTCGTTGAACGTCCGCAGCTTGCGTGAATGCAGTTTGTCACCCTCCGCACGCAGTAAATCGATGGCGCGGATACCAATTTGCAGGTGCTCGGAAATTGCCCCCTCGTAGAAACGATTTGCCTGCCCGGGGAGCTTAATTTCGCCGTGAAGCGGCTTATCGGACACGCACAGCAGCGTGCCGTAAGGGACGCGGAAGCGATAGCCCTGGGCGGCAATGGTGGCACTTTCCATATCAATGGCCACGGCGCGGCTGAGGTTAAACCGCAGCGCGGAGGCCGAATAACGCAGCTCCCAGTTGCGGTCGTCGGTAGTGACGACGGTGCCGGTACGCAGACGCTGTTTGACCTCTTCACCCGGCATGCCGCTCACCGTTTTGGTGGCGTCGTACAGGGCGCGTTGCACCTCAGCAATACTTGGAATAGGGATGTCCGGCGGCAGCACCGCGTCCAGCACATGGTCATCACGCAGGTAGGCATGCGCCAGGACATAGTCGCCAATCACCTGGCTTTCACGCAGGCCACCGCAGTGGCCAATCATCAGCCAGACGTCCGGGCGCAATACCGCCAGATGATCGCAGATGGTTTTGGCATTCGACGGACCCACGCCGATATTGATAAGCGTAATCCCCTGACCCTCCGCCGTAATCAGGTGCCAGGCGGGCATCTGATGCTTTTTCCACGCCAGATCGGAAATCGCCTGCTCGGGAGCTTCGGTTTCTGCGGTGATCCAGATCCCTCCCGCACAGGACAGCGCGACATAGGGGCTATCAGGGTCGAGGATTTGACTGCACCCCCAGCGGACAAATTCGTCAACATAGCGGGTATAGTTGGTGAACAAAACAAAAGGCTGGAAATGTTCGACCGGCGTGCCGGTGTAGTGGCGCAGACGGGCCAGCGAGAAATCCACGCGACGGGCGTCAAAGTGCGAAAGAGGCGAAAATTCCGCAGGATGGTAAATCCCATCGGCGGTCTCATCGCCAATCTGTGACAGCTCGGTGGTCGGGAAATGGCGCGTCAGCCCCGCGCTCATCGAGCGGTCCAGCGTTAAGGCCGACCCATCGATTACGTAGGGATAGGGAATTTCATGCATCGAAGGTTCAACGGAGATATGCGCGCCGTAATCCTGATACAGGAGCGTGAGCTGCTCTTCGAGATAGGCGCGAAACAGCGCTGGACGTGTGACGGTGGTCGAATAGCAGCCCGCGTGGGTAAATCGCGCATAGGCACGCGTTTTAGGATTGGTGGTTGAACTCCCATCCCAGGTCACGGACAGTGACGGATAAACAAAAAGGCCGCTATTTCTGGCCTTTTGATCAGGAAGCGTCCCGTTTTCAATGTATTCACTGATGGCACTGCGCAGGGCGTTGACGGACTGTTCGTACAACGCTTCCAGCGTTTCCAGTGCCTGAGCCGGGGTCAGGCTGTTGCCCTTATTATTCATCTCTGTCTCCTTGTTCCACAGGTGTGCGGCTTACCCGATAGTATGTCACACGATTGTGAAACAAAAGTCAGAGATCAGGATGGGCTGTCTTTCATGAACATGGCGGTGAGCGCCGAGAGCAGACAGCCCGCCAGCAGATAGACCGCCACGCTGCGCCAGTCTCCTCCTGAGAAGGTCACCAGTGCCGCCGCGATAAACGGCGTGAATCCACCGCCCACCACGCTGGCAACCTGATATCCGACGCCCGCGCCGCTGTAACGGTAGCGCGCTCCAAACATCTCGGTGAACATGGGCTGCTGCACGCACACCACCATGTCATGCGCGATGTTCGCAAGCATGATGGCGAAAAACACAATCCAGAACAGCGATTGCGCCTCCAGCGCCATAAAGAACGGCCAGGCGCTGAAGGTCCCTATCAGTGCGCCAGTGATGTACACCCGACGCCGACCAAAACGGTCGGCAAGCCAGGCAAAGCAGGGGATAGTCAGGCAGCTTATGGCGCCCACCAGCAGACCGATGTTAAGGAACAACTCTCGCGAGAGGCCGAGATTTTGCGTGGAGTAGTTGAGGGCAAATGCCGTCACGATATACATCGTCAGCAGTTCGCACAGGCGCAGGGCGATAATCTTTAAAAACGCGCCGGGATGCTGAAGTAATGCTTCAATTACCGGCAGTCTTTGTTTAACCACGGGCTGATCGCGCTGCTGCTGCTCGAACTCGGTCGACTCTTCCATCCCGGTTCGGATCCACAGGGCAATGATGACGAGCAGGAGGCTAAACAGGAACGGGATACGCCAGCCCCAGCTCAGGAACTGTGCGTCGGTGGTGTAGTGGCTCACCAGTGAAACCAGCCCGGTGGAGAGCAAGAGCCCCACGCCGTACCCTACCTGCACGCCGCTGCTGTAGAAGGCTCTTTTATGGCGGGGCGCGCTTTCCACGGATAACAGCGCCGCGCCGCCCCATTCTCCGCCAACGGCAAAACCCTGAATGGCGCGTAACGTCACCAGCAGCGTGGGTGCCCACCAGCCAATGGCGGCAAACGAGGGCAACAGCCCGATAAGCGCGGTGGCGATACCCATCATCCAGACCGTGAGCATCAACATTCTTTTACGCCCGAGACGGTCGCCGAAATGGCCGAAAATGATCCCGCCGAGCGGGCGAAACAGAAACCCCACGCCGAAGGTGGCAAAGGCCGCAAGCGTTCCCATGGCGGGGCTAATCTGCGGGAAAAACTCGCGATTAAAGACCAGCGCGGCCGTGATGCCATAAAGCAGAAAATCGTACCAGTCGACGACGGCGCCGGCGAAGCTACCCAGTGCGGCGCGGCGCGCACGATGAAGTGAAGGTGTCTCCTCGTTGGCACGATCGGAGATGAGGGTGGTGTCCATAGTTGTCCTGTCTGTACTGATTTTTAATTATTGGTATAAGAAAAGGTCACTCACATTGCCTCCGTCATATAAACGGAACTGATGAGACTACCGCGATGGTGGGCTGGTGAAAACAATTTTATCTTTCCAGAAAGCGCTTAAACGCCACTGCAGAACTGTCGGCCCGGCGCGCCGTACAGCCGAATGATGGGCCACGGGTGTTCAGGGTTAAGTCCAGGAGTGACGTATTGAGGTCGTAAGGGAAACGGTAGTGATGTGACAGGTGCGGCCTACAGCGTGATCACTTTTTTAATGTACACGTTCGACAGCGCCAGCATGGAGATGAGCACGGAGCTGATAAACGTCAGCGCGATCAGCAGAAGTTTGGTGGTCAGCGACGTAATGGGGATCAGCGCGGCCAGCAAATGGAAAACGGAGTAGTGCAGGATATACACCCCAGTCATCGTTTTGCTGATCGCCGCCAGCATGGCTTCTTTTACTTCACTGTTCTTACGAAACCGGACGCCGTTCGCGGCAATCACCAGGGCGACAATCAGAATATAAATTTGTGACCCGGTCAGAATAAAAGCGTTTCGGTCGGCTTTAAACAACGCGAAGAAAAAGTGACGCTCGTAAAACCAGGTGAACAGATAAATGAACGGAATAGAAATCAGGGCCGTATTGATGACGCGCTTACGGTTTATCCATGCCGCGATGGACGGATCGCAGAACAGTTGTCCGGTCAGATAGAACAGCAGCCAGGTCCAGAGACGGTATTGCGGCGGTAACGAAAAGAGATGCTTTTCAGGATACAGCGCGGAGAGCAGATCGTAACCGTAAGAAAAGAGCAGCAGAACAGCGATGACCCCCATAAACAGGCGTCGACGCTGACTTAACCACTTCAGCAGGGGGTGGAGGGTGTAAATCACCAGGAACGCGAATACAAACCAGGGCTGAATGAGATAACCGCGCTGGTAAGGTTCCCAGACGTAATAAAGCGTCATCCAGAACAGAAAGACGATGACCAGATTTTTAATTTTATCGATCTGCCAGCGGTAACCGTGGCGGGATTGCGCGTCGAGATACCCGGAGACGACAAAAAACAGCGGGGTGGCGATGGTGGAAATAAAGGTCAGAAAACCCAGGATCCAGTGGTAATCGTAGTCATAACGATCCCAGGTGTTGTAGATCGTAAAAAAGGTCACCGCTGTCATACAGCCCAGCGTTTTAATGATGTTAAGTCCGGTCGCGTGCATTGTCGTTGAGCATGTCCTGACGTTGGATATCGGGATGTTCCGTTGCGCGAGAAGTGTAACAAATTCGGGGGCGAACGCCTGTCATTAATTGTCGTCGTAAGAAGCAGAGAAGGCGGTGACAGGGCAGAAAAGCAAAAAGCCTGCTCGAAAGCAGGCTTTTCTAAATTTGGCTCCTCTGACTGGACTCGAACCAGTGACATACGGATTAACAGTCCGCCGTTCTACCGACTGAACTACAGAGGAATCGTGTGAACGGGGCGCATATTATCGACGTCAGTTCCGGATGTCAAAGGGGAGAATCACTCATGCCGATCGTTTGCTGACAAAAGCATCAAATTGCGGTTTTCGTCAACGTATTGCACGGTTGTGGTGCAGACGTACCCCTTATGGGGCAGATCTTAAACCGCTGTTTCATTCATTAAACCGGGCGGAGTGATTAGTTTCTCTTATTTTCAGCCATTTAGCAGACATATCGGACCTCACTAAAAAACTGGCATTCATATTGCAAAACCTTTCTCAACAACTCGCGCCAGTACCGGCACTCTATTTTGAACAGGGGGCAACATGAACTTAAGACGACTAAAATACTTCGTAAAAATCGTCGACATCGGCAGCCTGACCCAGGCAGCAGAAGTGTTACATATCGCACAGCCTGCACTGAGTCAGCAGGTGGCCACTCTGGAAGGTGAACTGGATCAACAGTTATTAATCCGTACCAAGCGCGGCGTGACGCCAACCGAAGCCGGAAAAATTCTTTATACGCATGCCCGCACCATTCTTCGCCAGTGCGAACAGGCGCAGCTTGCGGTGTGCAACGTGGGGCAAACCCTGAGTGGACAGGTCTCGATTGGCCTTGCACCAGGTACGGCGGCCTCTTCGATTACCATGCCGCTGCTGCAGGCGGTTCGCGCCGAACTGCCGGAAGTGCTGGTTTATCTGCACGAAAACAGCGGTGCTGTCTTAAACGACAAACTTCTCAATGGTCAGCTGGACATGGCGGTGCTTTATGACCGTTCGCCGATTGCCGGGATCACCAGCCAGCCGTTGCTGAAAGAAGATCTCTATCTTGTCGGAACGCGGGATTGCCCGGGCCAGAGCGTCGATTTGACTGCCGTCGCTGAGATGAATCTGTTCTTACCCCGCGACTACAGCGCGGTACGCGTACGCGTGGACGAAGCCTTTTCACTGCGCCGCCTGACGGCAAAAATCATCGGTGAAATTGACTCTATTTCCACGCTGACCGCTGCGATTGCGAGCGGAATGGGCGTCACGGTCCTGCCCGAGTCTGCTGCACGTTCGTTATGCAGCGCCGCAAACGGCTGGATGGCGCGGATCACTACGCCATCCATGAGCCTGCCGCTCTCTTTGAACATGTCCGCCCGCGGATCGTTAACGCCGCAGGCCCAGGCGGTGAAAGAGATACTGATGTCGCTGGTCAGCCGTCCGTCGCTTGAGAACCGCGAACTTCAGCTGGTGAGTTAATATTCCTTAAAAGCATAAGATGCTGGTTTTTATTATTTGTTCTGCCGCGCTGCTGACTCTAACAATAGAGGCATACGAGATGGGGTGGAGTGAAACGTGAATTTCCAGCAACTTAAAATTATTCGTGAGGCGGCAAGGCGGGATTACAACCTGACTGACGTCGCCAACATGCTTTATACCTCTCAGTCAGGCGTCAGTCGCCATATTCGCGAACTGGAGGAGGAGCTGGGCATCGAGATCTTTATCCGTCGGGGCAAACGCCTGTTAGGGATGACCGAGCCGGGTAAAGCGCTGCTCATTATTGCCGAGCGCATTCTCAACGAGGCCAGTAACGTCCGTCGTCTGGCGGATCTCTTCACTAACGATGCCTCTGGGGTTTTGACGATCGCCACCACCCATACTCAGGCGCGATACAGTCTGCCGCCAGTCATTAAAGCTTTTCGGGAACTCTTCCCGGACGTGCGGCTGGAACTCATCCAGGGCACGCCTCAGGAGATCGAGGGTTTGCTGCAAAACGGTGGCGCAGATATCGGTATCGCCAGCGAGCGTTTAAGCAATGATCCTCTGCTGGTGGCCTTCCCGTGGTTTCGCTGGTATCACAGTCTGCTCTTGCCGGTGGATCATCCTTTAACGCAGGTATCGCCATTGACGCTGGAGGCCATCGGGAAATGGCCGCTTATTACCTATCGTCAGGGTATCACCGGACGCTCGCGTATTGATGAGGCGTTCAACCGCAAAGGCATTACGCCGGATGTCGTCCTTAGCGCGCAGGATTCTGATGTGATCAAAACCTATGTTGAGCTGGGGTTAGGCATCGGTCTGGTAGCAGAACAATCCGCAGGGGAAAAAGAGGAGGGAACGCTGGTGCGACTGGACACGCGTCATCTGTTTGACGCCAATACCGTCTGGCTCGGGATGAAGCGCGGTCAGCTACAGCGAAATTATGTCTGGCGATTTATAGAGTTGTGCAATGCCGGGCTGTCGGTTGATGAGATCAAACGGCAGGTGATGGAGCCTGAGGAAGTCGCCATTGATTATCAGATTTAACGCTAATAATGCCCGCCCGCTCAGGCGTCAGAACGGACTGGCATGCCTGGCGTGAATATGTTCGCCGCTGACGGGGTGGACGAAATCTAACGCACTGGCATGCAGCATCAGCCGGGGCGTCTGTTGTGTACCCGGCAATAAAAGACCCCCGTACAGGTCGCAGCCCAGTATAGGGTGGCCCAAATGTTGACAGTGAATTCGCAACTGATGGGTCCGACCCGTCAGCGGCGTAAGCTGAACGCGCGTTACGGGCAGGGCCGTACCGTCTTCTGAAGTGCGATAAAAGCGCTCAACGACGCGATAGTGCGATCGCGCGGGCTTGCCGTGAATCGCGCAGATCGACATCAGCGGAAACAGCGCAGGATCTCTGCCGATGGCTGCATCAATCTCACCGACATCCTGCTCAAGATGCCCGCACAGCAGGGCGCTGTAGACCTTGTTCACCGTACGCTCGCTAAACTGCTGGCAAAGCACCGCATTCATCGCCTTATTACGGGCAGCTAACAGTAAACCTGAAGTGCCAAAATCCAGCCGATGAACCAGCGTGCAGCCCGGAAATAGCTGTACCAGGCGATGATGGACCGAATCTTTATTTTGCGGGTTTTTCCCTGACAGGCTGAGCAGCCCGCTGGGTTTATTAATGAGCACAAGATGGTCGTCGCAATAGAGAACCTCTATTTCGTCATGACAGGGCGGGGCAATGAAATTATCGATGATGGTGGACATAGTGCTGCCAGCAGAAGACGGGATGCGGATAATAGCCAATTTTTAGCGGGCTGGCGAATTTGACTCTTCGGCAAAGAAAGAGACAAAATGCAGCAGTTTATCCAGGCCACAAAAATCGGCCACTGACCCGGGTGTTAACCCCTAAGGCCCCTTATGAGCACCGAAATACCGCTGAAATTCTATGACATCGTGGATGAGTATTCGACAGAGACCGCCGAGCAGGTAAGCGAGACGGAACGCGACTCTCTGGCACGCTATTTTCAATTGCTGATCACCCGTCTGATGGACAACCAGGAGATCGACGAGGACGCACAAAAAGAGATGGCGGAGGAAGCGGGCATCAACGCGCAACGCATTGATGAAATCGCGTCGTTCCTGAACCAGTGGGGCAACGAGTAAAGATAGTCTGGCCTGACCATGGGGCCATGAACTCGATACCGTTCAACAAGCTCACCCAATTACCCGTCGTGGTTCCCGTCACCAGTGGAGGGAACTTTGCCCGTACAGCGGGCTTTACCGTTTCGCTGGATGGCGCAGGGACAAAAACGACGGGTGTTATTCGCCGCGACCAGCCGGGAACCCTCGAACTGGATGCTCGCAACGGCAAGCGTCTGGAACGCATACCGGAGGGTGTCATCAATGAAGTGCTTGCCAGACTGGAAGCCATTCTGCGTTGATGACGGAAATGGACTGTAAATTCAGAAAAGCAAAAAGCCTGCTCGAAAGCAGGCTTTTCTAAATTTGGCTCCTCTGACTGGACTCGAACCAGTGACATACGGATTAACAGTCCGCCGTTCTACCGACTGAACTACAGAGGAATCGTGTGAACGAGGCGAATGTTAATAGCCCCGCTAATTTGTGTCAACACTAAAATTAACACGCTGATTCAAATGATTAATTTTGATTCAAACTGCTGTTTTAGTGTACTTGTGGGGAAAGTTTATCATCAGGGCCTTGATGTCCACGCAAGCGTTGTAAGGGGTCCTGCTGGTAAAAATGACAAAAGCGCTGCCACAATGCAGGAAAACGTGGGGCAAAAAGCTCGGGTGCGCTGAAAAAATACTCTGACAGTACGGCAAAGCATTCTGCCGGATCGGTGGCGGCATAGGCATCAATACTCGCTGCGCTTTCACCCACCAGGTCGATCTCATCCTGGATATTATTCATTGCCGCGTGCAGATCGTGTTCCCAGCCCGCGACTTCACGCAAGGGGATAAAAGGCACGCCGCTGGCGCGGTCGCCGTTACGTGTATCCAGCTTATGCGCCACTTCGTGAATAATCAGATTGAAACCTGACGCATCGAAAGAGTCCTGAATATCCAGCCAGTTAAGAATAATGGGACCTTGCTGCCAGCTTTGCCCGGACTGAACGACGCGCTGATTATGCACAAGCCCGATATCATCCTCCCACTCGTCATCCACCACGAATGGCGCAGGATAGATCAAGACCTCATGGAAGCCATCGAGCCACTCGATGCCCAGCTCCAGTACAGGCAGACAGAAGAGCAGGGCGATCCGCGCGCTTTTCACCTCATCGAGTTCAAAGCCCTGAAGGGGAACCAGCCGCTTTTGCTGCAAAAATTTGTCTGCCAGTGAGATAAGTCGGGTCCGATCGTGCTGGGTGAGGTTCGCCAGAACAGGGATTGCCAGCGCATCATTCCAGGGGAGCGCCGCGCTCCGGGCGGTGTCATTCGATTTCCAGGGCCACTTTATCATCGCTTTGCTCGCAAACTCATCACATGAAAAAATTGCAGGAAGGGAACGGCTTACATTCCCCTCTCTCCGCCAACCTTCCCTGGCCCACACGTTACCACTTCGTTTGCCTCACACGGTAGTGCTTTGCCACTATGTCATTCATTCTGTGAACTAAGTCGTGTCGTGCGGTGTTGAGTCTGCTGTGAGGATGCCCACATTATCGGGCATCCCTCGCATTACCGTAGCGCGTTCGCGATTGCACTAAACATCAGTGAGGCTTCAAGCGGTTGTGCGCTGAAAGAAGGCTCAGCCTGCGGCCAGGTTGACCATTGCACAATAACCAGATTTTCCGCGCGATTGACCATAATCATTTGTCCAAAAATGCCCAAGGCCCACAGCGAATCTTTTAACGATGAATCTGGCGCTGGCGTGACGTTTTTAGCATTGACCGGGACTTCATTATTCCACCACTGGTAGCCGTAAAGTCCTTCTGGATGCGCCGCCGAGACAGAGCCTTTCGCGTGCGTCCAGCCGGCGGATTGTGCAACCCAGCCTTCGGGTAAAATGGCCTTACCATTTGGTAATTTACCGTCGTTCAGGACAAACTCGCCAAAGCGTCCCCAGTCTTCCAGCGTTGCGTTAAATCCATGTGCGCCCACGTCATGCTCACCTTTGGCGTAAGCATGCCACACGCCGTCGCTTGCCATCCCCCATGGCTGCCAGATACTTTTTTCCAGATAAGCCGCCAGCGTCATGCCGGTGGCACGCTCTAACACATCCCCCAGTAACCATGCCCCACCCGAGGAGTAAGACCAGTTTTGCCCGGCAGGGTGCGCGCGAGGTAATTCGGCAACCAGCTTACGGACGCAGGCGTAGGTGCCAGGACTGGCTTCGCACTGGGTGAGCTTCGCAAAATCCGACGTTGGCTGGGTGTAGTCTTCATTCCAGGCGACGCCAGAGGTATGGGTGATTAGCTGCTTAAGCGTAACGCCCTCCCAGGCCGTCCCTTTTAAATCAGGCTCGTACTGCGTCACGCGATCGTCCAACGAGTGGATTTTTCCCTCTTTTATCGCCACCCCCACGAGTATAGATACCACCGATTTACCCACCGAGCGGGAGGTCCATAGCGTGGAGTCCGTGTTGCCTTCAGCCAGATATTTATACGCAATTTTGCCGTCTTTAAGTACCAGCATCCCGCTGACATTCTGCCGTTTAAGATACTCTTTCAGGTTCCGGGTCTGCCCGTTGACCTCATAGTGAGCCTCCTTCAGAGGCGTGGTGGAAACCGGCAGGGGCGTGGCGTTTCCGTGATGGAAGACATCGCCTGCATAATTACGGTAATCATTGCGAAAACCGACTACCCGGTCAGACTGGCTCCAGGTGAGCATGTTGCGGGTATCCGGGAGCTGGGTATCGTATGGCGCAGGACAGACGCTGAGTTCGGTGCCTTTACATGCCGCCAGCGCATCCGGAGCGACAACGCTGCTGAACAGTCCAACGACGAGGCTGGCTAACAGTGTGGAATTGAATGTTTTATTTGTCATGAGGTATCTCGCATCAGTAAGGAGTGCTGCCAGTTTAAAAATTCCCGGCTTATAATGAAAAACGCGTTATGGGGGAAAATCCCCCGTAAATTTGACAGGAGCATGTGGTGCCATCGTTGATTTATTCCTTTGCCCAACTCGAAGCGTTCACGGCCGTGGTGGAGTATGGGAGCCTGGCAAAAGCGGCGGTTAAGCTGGGCAAGGACCGAACGACGCTTCGGGATCTCATTGATTTTCTTGAAGACGGGTTAGGCTACCCCCTTTTTTTGCGGGAAGGGCGCAGCCTGCGGCTGACCCCGGAAGGGGAACAGCTTCAGCGTCAGGCTCACTTACTGATGCGCCAGGTAAAAGCGTTTGAGGCCTTTGCCCGGGATGTGCCGCGAAGCGCAACGCAGGACATCTCCCTCGTTTACGATCCTTTTACCCCCGTGGCTTTTTTGCAGGCGCTGATCCGCGAGATGGCCGCACAGAACAGACGTCTCAGTCTGGTCAGCGCCTCGCGCGATGAAGCGGAACAGATGCTGGAGCGAGGACAAGCCGATCTGGGCGTCTGTCAGGCGCGCAACCGAAGCGTCGGTAATGAGATGGAGTGGCGCGCCTTAGGGGCGATCGACATGGATTTTTACGCCTCCAGATTGCTTTTTGCCGCCGATCGGCAGCCGCTCTCGCTGCTCGAACTGTCACTGACTCCGCAAATCGTTATGCATGCAGCGTCGGATGAACCTGTTGCACGCCGCCTGCAAATTTCTGGAAACACCGTTCGGGCGAACGCGCAGGAAATGGTGCGCGGCCTGCTTGAAGAAGGGGTAGGGTGGGGGCTATTACCCACGCATTTTCAGGCGGAACGCTGGCGGGATGTGCAGCCGTTACGCACGGAAGTAGGAAATCAGGGCATAAGCCAGACGATGGTAACGATCTGGAAACCGGGGAACGATAAGCGGGCGATGATTGATGAAACGCTGGCACTGATGCCGCTGCTCTGGCGCTCGGCAGGATAATGGGCCGGGCTTCGCCACCCAGGCGAAACAGCGCATTCAGCTGTCTTTTGGCCCTTTGCGTTTGACGTGGTGAGTTGAGCGCGCGCGTTACTGACAATATTGTCTGAGCAGTGCCCGTTGCTCGGGCTGAAGCCGGTAGCGGTACACCGGACGCCCCGTAGCGCCGTAGTGAATGCTGGTAAACAGAATAGTCACCTGGGCCAGCCAGATAAGGTATTTGCGGCAGGAGACGCGCGAGATAGCCACCGCGTTCGCCAGGTCATCCGTCGAGAACTCAGCGTCCGGGTGCGCATCAATCCACAGGCAGAGCGTGCGTAAGGTTTGCGGCGTCAGCCCTTTTGGCAGGCGCTTACTGTCCGCCAGCTCCGCTGCGCCGCCATGCAGCAATCGATCGACATCGGTCTGTTTGTAGTTTTGATGAGAGCCCATCAGCTGTCTTTTTTTGCTCCAGCCTTTTAGCGCCTCTTCAAAACGCGGGAACTGGAACGGCTTAATGAGATAATCCACCACACCGTAGTGCATCGAGGTCTGAATCGTGGTGGCATCCGAGGCGGATGAAATCATGATCACATCAATTGCGCGGCCAGAGGCACGAATCATGGGCAGGAGATCCAGGCCATTATCCTGCTGCATAAACACATCCAGCAAAATCAGATCGACAGGGTGATGGGGGTCATTTATAACCGCTTCGGCCTGGCCGAGCGTAGAGGCGATTCCACAGCAGCTAAATCCCTCAACGCGATTAACGTACAGACGGTTGAGGTCGGCCACCATGGCATCATCATCGACAATTAAGACATTTATCACGCGATTTTCCTCTCGCTATCCCAGGGAATATGGACAAAAAATTGAGTAAATACGCCGGGTTCTGACTCACAGGTGATTTCACCGCCCAGCCTTTCAATTTGCTGGCGAGCCAGGAACAAACCCACGCCCCGGTTTTCACCTTTGGTGGAGAAGCCCCGGTTAAAAATATGCGCTATACGCTCGCTATCGATACCCGGACCGTCATCGCTGACCTCACCGCTAAGCCAGCCCTTCTGATAGTGCAGCATCAGGCTGATTTCGCCTTCGGCCTGCCCGGCCATGGCGTCGAGCGCATTTTCGATCAGATTCCCGATAACCGTGATCAACACCGTGACCTGCTCTTCATTGGGCGTGTCGGGAACCTGGCACGCATCCGAAAGCGTCAGGGTAAAGCCCGCTTCTTTGACCCGGTTGATTTTCCCCAGCAGGAAGCCCGCGATAACCGGTGATTTAATTTTACGCTGAATAGCACCGATATCGGTCTGATAATTTTGTGCCGTCTGCAGCACATACGCTTCCAGCTTGTCGTACCGCTTCATGTGGAGCAGCCCAAGGATCACATGCAGTTTGTTCATAAACTCATGGGACTGGGTGCGCAGGACGTCGACGTAGTTCACCATGCCATCCATGCGCTGCATCAGCTCTCGGATCTCGGTTTTGTCACGGAAAGTGCTAATCGCGCCGATTACATGATTTTGATTTTTAACCGGGACCGTATTGCAGAGCAGCAGGCGGCCGTTACAGTCAATTTCTTGATCCTGCAATGCTGTGCCGGTTTGCGAGACGCGGCGCAGGGCCGCCAGCATCGGGACATGAAGCAGTTCAGGTTTTTTTTGTGCCGGCAGCTGCAGGATCTGGCGTGCAGCATGGTTAATCATGGTCACCTCCCCCTGACTATCCACCGCGATGACGCCCTCTTTAAGCGATTGCAGCATGGCCTGACGTTGTTCAAACAGCGTGGAAATCTCGTGCGGCTCAAGGCCAAACAATATCCGTTTGAGAAAATAGACCAGCCCCCAGGTGCCTAACGTCCCCATGAAGGCGCTAAAGAGCACCGTCCAGATGACGCTCCAGCGACTGCGGCTGATTTGTTCATCGACCTTTTCGAGGGAGATCCCGACCGACACGACCCCGATTTGCTGGTGGCTGTCGTTATAAACCGGCGTAAACACCCGCAGGGCTTCTGCAAGAACGCCATGATTGACCGCGACGTTCTCATGCCCCAGCAGGGCAGGTTTCAGATCGTCGCCGATAAAGCTTTTTCCAAGCAGGCTGCGGTTGGGGTGAGAATAACGAATGCCCTGCATATTGGTGACCACGACAAAATGCAGGCCGTTGCGTTGGCTAACCGCGTCCACTACGGGCGGGATAATATTTTTGTCAGGCGTGGTCATCAGTCCGCGTTTCACGTCAGGGCTATCGGCGAGGGTGCGGGCAATGGCCAGCGCGGTGTCCTTGACGCCGTTGCGGGTCGCCTGGGTGATTTGCAGAAAGTAGAGGGTAAACAGAACGGCTAAAACGGAACCAATCACACTGCATACCATCAGGGTGACCAGCGTGCTGAGTTTCATTGGGCGCTTGCGCGTCGTGGTAAAAGGCAAATCGCTCACTAAAACCCCATAGCAAATAAGAAAGGGTAATTATCGCTGAAGACGGCGTTTTCTCAAAGCCATGTAAAAGTTTACAAATGCAGTTTATTTAACGACTTGCTTTACGGGGCAATAATATTAAACGCGCAGAATACCTGCTCAAAGCGATTGGAAAGTAAGGGAAAAGGGAACGTGCGGGAGAAAACGGTGGTGATTCTGTCCGGTGCAAGGGGCGCCATGACTTTACACGCATAAAAAAGGCCGCGCGTGCGGCCTTAGATGAGGGCAATCAGAACTGATAGATCATGCCCACGCCAACGATGTCATCGGTGGCGATGCCGTTGTCAGCATAGAAGGCGTCATCTTCATCCAGCAGGTTGATTTTATAATCAACGTAGGTTGAGAAGTTTTTGTTGAAGTTGTAGGTCATGCCGACGTCGACGTAGTTAACCAGGTCCTGGTCAACATAGTCGTAGCCGTTACCTGGATGGTAGTCGTTGCCACCCAGATCTTTACCTTTTGAATAAACCCAGGCCAGAGAAGGGCGCAGACCAAAATCGAACAGATACTGTGCAACCGCTTCAAAGTTCTGGGTTTTGTTCGCAATACCAACGTCACCGTATGGCGTCATATTACGGGTTTCGGCGTACATCATCGCCAGGTAGTAACCCTTAGCATCGTATTTCGCGCCAACGGTCCAGGCTTCAGCCGTGTTACCACCCGCACCTTTGCTATAGCGGTTCAGGCTACCCGCGCCGTAAGCCACCTGATCGTTAGTACGGTCAGAAGAGGCGTAAGCCGCACCCAGGGTCAGACCGAAGTCGAAGTTATAAGAGGTCGACATACCGAAGCCGTCACCATTCTGGAAACGCACATCGTCGTGACCATTCTTAGTGCCTTCCTGATCTTCATCGGCATTTGAACCTTCATTATTGCCCTGATATTGCAGCGCAACGTTCAGGCCATCAACCAGACCAAAGAAACCGGCATTACGATAGGTTGCCACGCCGTTCGCACGGCCTGTCATAAAGTTATCGGTCCAGGTATAGGAGTCGCCACCAAATACCGGCAGCATATCGGTCCAGGCTTCAACGTCATACACGACGCCGTAATTACGTCCGTAATCGAACGAACCCAAATTAGCATATTTCAGACCCGCAAAGGCCAGACGATTAAAAGAGGTATCGCCTGCATCTTCGGTGTCATTCGCGTAGGTTTTGTATTCCCACTGACCGTAACCCGTCAGGTCCTGATTAATTTGCGTTTCGCCTTTAAAGCCAATCTGGACGTAGGTTTCATCGCCATCATCCCCGGCGTGATCGGAGAAGGTATGACGCGCATCGATTTTACCGTACAGGTCAACTTTGTTGCCGTCTTTGTTATACATCTCGGCCGCATTTGCTGCGCCTGCAACAAGTAATGCGGGTACAAGAATAGCCAGAACTTTTCTTTTCATTATATATTCCCTTTAAATATAATTGCTGTGAATATACGTAATTACCTCCGTAACTACATTTTCGATACTATTCCAGGAGTGAGGAATTAGTTTCAAAAATAAATGTAATTAAATGATGTAATTTATTTCATAATATTTCTATCGATCTCATTATTTTTCCGGTGAATAATATTGCTTATTAATATATTTAAATAATATGTACCGTTCAGAACCTGAAATAAATATCTCAGTAAAGGTATTGCTTTCGATCAAATTAAAATTCATTTCTGCATCCAGATAACGCTCTCCGCGTCGATTAAACGTTAAAGTGTGATGCCCTTCGCAAGGGAAGGGAAAAGGGGCGGTAAAGACTCTGAAGACGCATTTTGCCACGCGGGAGACATAGATCGTCAGGCAGAAAAATTGCTATGGTGGCGCATTAGACAAGGAGAACCTATGAACATTCTGCAGTGGCAGCAGCGCTTTGAGGCGTGGTTAAACGGCAATCATACGACGGAGGATACCGCGCACGACCTCTCGCATTTTCGGCGGGTATGGCAGAGTGCGCAGCGCATTATGGCAGGGGAGACGGTCGACCCGCTGGTGATTCTGACCGCGTGTTATTTCCATGACATCGTCAGTTTGCCAAAAAATCATCCCGAGCGGAGCCGCTCCTCACAGCTTGCCGCGCAGAAGACCTGCCAGATCCTTGCAGAAGCCTTCCCTGATTTTCCGGCCAGCCGCTATTCTGCCGTCGCGCATGCCATCGAGGCGCACAGCTTTAGCGCGCGTATTGCGCCGCAAACGCAGGAAGCCAAAATTGTGCAGGATGCCGACAGGCTGGAGGCGCTCGGGGCCATCGGATTAGCGCGCGTCTTCGCGATATCTGGCGCCCTGGGCGTGGCGTTATTCGATGCCCTCGACCCCTTTGCCGACCACCGGCCCTTAAACGACAAGGCCTTTGCACTGGACCATTTTCAGACCAAACTTTTACGCTTGCCTGAATCAATGCAGACGGAAAAAGGGCGGGAACTGGCCCGACACAATGCCGATTTCCTGCTGCAGTTTATGGCGAAGCTCAGCGCGGAGTTACAGGGGGACAGTACAGGGATGGATGAGAATCTGTTGTGCCGTTTCAGGCCGCATCTGTAGGACGGAACTATGTTAATCTGTCTTCAGTCTCAATTGGCCGGTTAAAGGTATGCAGGAAAAACAAGCAGTGAGGGAGGCGGCGTATCCGCTGGCAGAAAAATCCACGGCAGCGGTGCAGGCGTTATTACATCGGCTGCTGACAATTTATGATGCCAAAACGCTGGTCAACTATCTGAATGCGCAGGGTGAGAGCCACTGGAGCCCGGCAATCCTTAAACGTCTGGTGACCAGCGATCGCGCCGGGCTGCGCGTGAGTGAAGGCGAGTATCATTTTCTGCAAAATCTGCTGCCGCGCCCGCCGGCCGCGCATCCTGACTATGCTTTCCGCTTTATCGATCTCTTTGCGGGTATCGGTGGGATCCGCCACGGTTTTGAAGCGATAGGCGGGCAGTGCGTGTTTACCAGCGAATGGAATAAACACGCGGTGCGTACCTATAAAGCCAACTGGTACTGCGATCCCGCTGCGCACCAGTTTAACGAAGATATCCGCGACGTCACGCTCAGCCATAAAAGCGGCGTCAGCGATGAAGAAGCCGCCCGGCATATTCGGCAGGTCATCCCCGCGCATGACGTATTACTGGCAGGATTTCCGTGTCAGCCTTTCTCGCTGGCGGGGGTCTCGAAAAAGAACGCCATGGGGCGCGCCCACGGTTTCGCCTGCGATACCCAGGGCACGCTGTTTTTCGACGTTGTGCGTATTATTGACGCCCGACGTCCGGCTATTTTCGTCCTCGAGAATGTCAAAAACCTCAAGAGCCACGACGGGGGCAAAACCTTCCGCATTATTATGCAAACGCTCGATGAGCTGGGCTATGACGTTGCCGATTCAGAGGTGATGGGGGCAGACGACCCTAAAATTATCGACGGTAAACACTTCCTGCCGCAGCACCGGGAGCGCATCGTGCTGGTGGGCTTTCGTCGTGAGCTGAATCTGAAGGGCGATTTTACCCTGCGGGATATTCCGTCACTCTATCCGGCGCGGCGGCCGTCTGTCGCCGAGCTGCTGGAGCCGGTGGTCGACGCAAAATTTATTCTCACCCCCGTGCTGTGGAAATACCTCTACCGCTATGCCAAAAAGCATCAGGCGAAAGGCAACGGTTTTGGCTTCGGCATGGTCGATCCGACCAACCCAAACAGCGTCACCCGCACCCTGTCGGCACGTTATTATAAAGACGGCGCGGAAATCCTTATCGATCGTGGGTGGGATAAAGCGCTGGGCGAACGTCATTTTGACGATCCCGAAAACCAGCGACATCGGCCACGCCGTCTGACACCCCGTGAATGCGCCCGTCTGATGGGATTCGAGACGCCGCAAGGTTACCAGTTCCGCATACCCGTTTCTGACACCCAGGCGTATCGCCAGTTTGGTAATTCGGTGGTGGTGCCCGCCTTTGCCGCGGTGGCAAAACTGCTTGAGTCGCGCATCAGGCGTGCCGTTCAGCTCCGCCTGAGTGAGGCCGTCAATGACGGATGTGCATGATAAAGCGACCCGCAGCAAGAATATGCGGGCGATCGGGACCCGCGACACGGCGATTGAAAAACGTCTTGCCGGATTGCTGACCCAGGCCGGTTTCGAGTATCGCGTACAGGATGCCGCGCTGGCCGGGCGTCCTGATTTCGTTATCGACAGCTATCAGTGCATTATTTTTACCCATGGCTGTTTCTGGCATCACCACGACTGCTATCTGTTCAAAGTGCCGGCCACCCGCACTGAATTCTGGCTGGATAAAATCGGTAAAAACGTCATTCGCGATGCGCGGGATCGCGCCGCGCTGCTGGCTCAGGGCTGGCGGGTGCTGGTGGTGTGGGAATGTGCACTGCGGGGCAGGTTAAAACTCGATGACGCCGCGCTTATCGAGCGACTTGAAGAGTGGATCTGCGGTGGCGGGCAATCGGCGCAGATCGACACTCAGGGCATTCAGGATATTACGGCTTACCCGTCTCACAAGGCGTAATCACAGGTTTTGCCGGAAAGACATATTTCCCCAGCGTTACCAGCACCACCGCCATGATAATGACCCCCAACGCAAGCCATTCCACCGTCGACAGCACTTCCCCTGCGAACGTGGTGCCAAGCAGCACGGCCACCACCGGGTTCACATAGGCATAACTGGTGGCGACGGCCGGACTCACGTTACGGATCAGGAACATGTATGAACTGATTGCAATGATCGAGCCGAACAGGGTCAGATAACCCACCGCCAGGAAACCGGAAAGCGTCGGCATCGCGTTAAGCGTTTCGCCCGCCAGCGTCGAGGCAAGCAGCAGCACAATCCCCGCCGCCAGCATTTCAATGGCACCGGCCATCATCCCGGTGGGAAGGGTAATCCGCGAACCCAGAACGGAACCAAATGCCCAGCTCATAGAACCCACCATGATCAACACAGCGGCCCACGGATTCCCGCTCAGGTTGCCGCCGCTGTTCAGCAATATGATCCCCGCCAGGCCAATGCCGATCCCAATCCATTCCAGTTTACGGGTGCGGATGCCAAAAAAACGGCTAAAGCAAAGCGTAAACAGCGGAACGGTTGCCACCACTACGGCGGCGATACCGGAAGGCACATTTTGATGTTCGGCCACGGTGACGGCCCCGTTCCCCACGGCAAGCAGCAGCACACCTATAAGCGCGGCATTCAGCAGCGGGCGCAGCGGTGGGAGCCGGTGACCCCGAATGAGCAGAAAAGCCAGCAGCAGGATGCCCGCAGAGAGAAAGCGCACGCCCGCCATCATCAGCGGTGGCCAGCTCTCCACGCCGATCCGAATCACGAAATAGGTAGAACCCCAAATGATGTAGAGCGAAAAAAGCGCTCCGATAAGCGGTAATAATTGCCTGAAACGCATAATCCCTCACGGCGAAATAAAAAGGTCGCTTATAGTAAATGACAAAACGATTCGCCAGGCGAGTGTTTTAATTGTATTGAAGATGTGAATTTTTTGTTGACTAAAAGAGCCTGTTTCAGGGTCGACGCTTTTGCTCCATACTATTCACTTAACGACAAAAAGAAGGATAGATATTTTGGCAGGAAGTAGCTTATTAACCTTGTTAGACGATATCGCCACCTTACTGGATGACATCTCGGTGATGGGGAAAATCGCCGCGAAAAAAACGGCGGGTGTGCTGGGAGATGATTTATCACTGAACGCGCAGCAGGTCAGCGGCGTGCGCGCCAACCGGGAGCTCCCGGTGGTGTGGGGGGTGGCGAAAGGCTCCTTTATCAATAAAGTGATCCTGGTGCCGCTGGCGCTTTTGATCAGCGCGTTTATACCCTGGGCAATCACGCCGTTATTGATGATTGGCGGCGCGTTCCTGTGCTATGAGGGCGTCGAAAAGGTGCTGCACACCTTTGAATCCCGCAAAGAGAAAGAGTCGCCGCAAGCGCGTCAGGCGCGTCTGGAAGCGCTTGCGGCGCAGGATCCCAAAGCCTTTGAACGGGACAAGGTTAAGGGGGCGATTCGCACCGATTTTATTCTGTCGGCAGAAATTGTGGCCATTACCCTGGGCATTGTGTCTGAAGCGCCGCTGCTGAATCAGGTGCTCATCCTTTCCGGGATTGCCATTATCGTCACCATCGGCGTATACGGCCTGGTCGGCGTGATCGTCAAGCTTGATGACATGGGCTACTGGCTGGCGGATAAATCCAGTGCGCTGGCGAAACTGGTCGGTAAAGGGCTCCTGGTCACCGCCCCGTGGCTGATGAAAAGCCTGTCGGTGATCGGCACGCTGGCGATGTTCCTGGTCGGTGGTGGGATCGTGGTACACGGTATCCCGGCATTACATCACGCCATTGAACATTTCGCCGAAGGGCACGGCAGCGTGGTGGCGGCCATCTTACCGACGCTGGTGAATCTGGTTGTGGGCTTTATCATTGGTGCCCTTGTGATCGCTGGCGTGAAGGTGATTGGCAAACTCCGCGGCAAATAGTCGAGCCTGTTCACTAAAAGGCTATGCAAAACGTCTGTTTCTCGTCTAGATTGAAACAGTTTCACCCTGATACAGGAGGCGGGTATGGTCTTTTTGGTCAGTGATGAAGTTAAGCCTAAATCGGGTGGTCCACGGATGATTGTCACGGGTTTTGCCAGTGGCATGGTGGAATGTCGATGGCATGACGGATACAGCATCAAGCGAGAAGCGTTTCGTGAAGACGAGCTTCAGCGGGGTGATGGACGGCAAAGCCGCGACAAGGCTTAATCACGTAACGCCCGGCTGGTCCGGGCGTTTTTATTGACTATCCACTCCTGCCGGATGGCGCAAGGTTGTGAGCAGGGAGAAAGCGTGCAGCGCGAACCTTTGGTGGCAAAAAAAGAACGGATAACGCGGTACCGAAATCATCCAGAGCGTATTGTTAATCTCTGTTTTGTGGTGGTACTGATTTTCTCTACGCTTCTGACCTGGCGAGAAGTGGTGGTTTTAGAAGATGCGTACATTTCCAGCCAGCGTAACCACCTGGAAAGCGTCTCCAGCGACTTTGACCGACAGCTCCAGTTCAGCATTGATAAGCTCTTTTTCTTTCGTCAGAGCATGGGGGAGGCCCTTCAGACGCCCCTCTCTTTTGAGGTATTGCGTGATGCGGTGGCCAACTTTAGCCATTTGCGCACGTTGCCCTACTGGCAAATGGATATCGATCGGCGGCGTACGCTGCCCCTTAAAGGGGTGTCAGACGCGTTTGTCGAACGGACCACGCTGCTGGTGCGTGATGACAGCCGGATCAAAAACGAGCTCTCTGCCGCGTTTGAGGTGGGTTATTTGCTGCGCCTGGCGGCCCGCCCCGATCGGCTTGAAAAACGCGTCCAGTATGTTTCCCGCGCGGGCTTTTACCTTTCTACCGATAGCCTTAACCAGAACCAGGATGTGCCGTCACTTTACTATCAGTGCGTTACCCGTCCCTGGTTTACCCTGCAATCTGAACGCGATAATCGCGCGCGCGGCGTGAGGTGGTTTATCACGCCTGCAGCGCAATCTCCCTCGGGTGAAAGAACGATAACTGCCAGCATCCCGGTCTATTTCGACCACTACTGGTATGGCGTCCTGGCGATGGACTTTACCCTCCAGGCGATGAAAAAACTCTTGTTAAGCGCAAGCGACGGCTATGAAGAGGGTGAATATCAACTCTACGATGGCCGTCTGAATCTGATCGCCTCGACAGAGCCCACGCCGGAGACGATCGGACAATTCGATAAACGTGAGCTTGCGCAAATCGCGCACGCCATTGAAGGCGACACCCGAGGCGGCCTACGCCTGGCAAGCCGGTTTGTCAGCTGGCAGCGGCTGGACCATTTCGACGGCGTTGTGTTACGCATTCACACCCTGGAAGAGGGCGTTCAGGGTGACTTTGGCAGTATCAGTATTGCACTGGCGCTGCTGTGGGCGCTGTTTACCGCCATGCTGTTGATCTCCTGGCTGGTTATTCGGCGCATGGTGAGCAATATGTTTACCCTGCAAAGCTCGCTGCAATGGCAGGCCTGGCACGACCCGCTGACCCGCCTGAACAACCGTGGCGCGCTGTTTGAACGCGCCACGGCGCTGGCGGAAGAGTGTCATTCGCAGGACAAACCGTTTTCGGTTATTCAGCTCGACCTTGACCACTTTAAGAATATCAACGATCGGTATGGTCATCAGGCAGGCGATCGCGTGCTGTCCCATACCGCAGGGCTGATTGCCAGCGCCTTGCGCAGCACCGACGTTGCCGGACGCGTAGGGGGCGAGGAGTTTTGCGTAGTGCTTCCCTGCACCACCGCAGAAGAGGCGGCGGTGGTTGCCGAGCGGATACGTGCTCAGCTCAATCGAAAAGAGATTTTAGTGAAAAAGAGTACGACGATCCGGGTCAGTGCCTCGCTGGGGGTGAGCAGCACGCAGGAAAACGGTAATTTCGATTTTGAGCAACTGCAATCCATTGCTGATGCGCGTTTATATAAGGCAAAAGAGCAGGGGCGTAATCAGGTCGTCTCCCGGGAACCGGATAAGAAGTGATCGAGGCCCTCCCGCCAGCCTTCAGGGCCGGGCTGCGACGTGTGGTAAACCCGCTCGGGCAGGTCGTCCTGCAACTGGATGCCCAGCCGGTTTATGCCTTTGACGACCACCGCGTAATCGACGTTATCCAGCAGCGGCGCATCATTCGGCCCGTCGCCCAGGCCTATGGTCGTGGGGACAACCCCTTCGCGTTTGCGATACTCATCAATGAGCCAGTTCACCGCCTGGTCTTTACCGCCGCGCACATCGAGGATATGCCAGAAGCGGGCTCCCTGAATAAATTTAAAACCGAGCTGCATCAGTTGAGACGCGAACTGCTTCATCCGATCGTCGCTGTCGCGCCAGACGAGCGTAACTGAGGCCTCATGCAGGCGCGCGAGCCCCGCCCGGTCGCGATTAAGCCCGGTCCATTCACCGATGACACGTTCATCGACATCATCGAACGTGGTGAACTTAAATCCGTCCTTGTCGCGAAGCTGATTGACGACCTGACGAATATCGCTGTGCGGCGTGCCGTTGATCAGCCGCGGGGCGTTCGGGTGATCGTCCCAGCGCACGTCAAGCTGAATGACGGCGCCGTTTTCGGCAATAAAGGGTAATCCTGCCAGACCCAAATCGTGCTGAATCTCCAGGGTTTCGGCAGCGGTTTTACTGCTGCATAAAATGACCGGGATCTGATTATCCTGTAATTTTTCCAGCCATGCCGACGCGGGTTGCCAGTCGTAGGTATGGATATCCAGCAGCGTGCCGTCCAGATCGGTAAAAATTAATAAGGTATCCTTAAGTAGGGACATAGGGGCTCCTGAGCTAACCAGGTGATATTACGGAGAATATATCCTTGTCAGCCAAAAAAATTGGGGATAAGGTGTGTCTCACATCAGATTTCCTGGTGTAACGAATTTTATAAGTGCTTCTTGCAGCTGCAAGCTTGATCCCGGTCACCCCATGACCGGGATTTTTTTATGCCTTAGCGATTTACTTCAGTCACGCTAAAGTCATGGATATCCAGTTCAAAGGCTTCCGCCAGTTCGCGGTATGTATGATAGTCCCGTCCGTTTACCATGACGTGGGTAGGATCATCCTCCGCACGTCGGACTTCGCTTTCGCTGATTTCATTTATGGCAGCGAGCAGCGCATCGACATCCACGTTCACTTCTCGTTTTGCGGTGTCGCTGTACTCTTTGGCTGTCTTCATTACCTTTCCTCCTTCAGGGTGTACCCCCTTCATTATAGACGGTATGGGAAAGGGCCAAATTCCGTTACCAGGGCTGCCAGTCAGGACGTTTTGTTCTACACTGGCAAAAAACCACAGGAGGAATGTATGAAGGTTAACGATCGGGTCACTGTGAAAACGGATGGCGGGCCACGCCGCTCTGGCGTCGTGCTGGCCGTTGAGCCCTTTAATGAAGGCATTATGTATCTGGTCTCGCTGGAGGATTACCCGCTCGGTATCTGGTTCTTCAACGAGAGTGGGCACCCGGACGGTATCTTTGTGGAACGGGCTGAGTCGTGACGGTTCAGAAGGGAATCGGTAAAAAATCTCTGGCCAGGCCAGAGATTGACAGGAAGCACGCTGAAAAGGTGAAAACGATTAACGCATGTTAACGAAAATTCCATTTGTCACGTTATCCGTCAAACGAACAACATGATAGATGACTTGCTTATTATGCGTTTTTATTTTCCTTTTAATATTACCTTTATGTGACGATACGGTCTTCGCCTTAATATTCATCTGATCAGATATTTGAATCGTACCTTGCCCATCCATCCACATTCGCAGCATACTTGATTCAGTGCGACTTAATGATAACGTGGGTAAGTTAAATGCTCCTACACTTTTAACTTCTCTATTCAAATAATCGACCAAAATGTCATCTAAGGATTCCGGTTTAATCGATTTGGAGCTGATCAGTAAATTTTTTCGTACCAGTAAATATTCATCGAAATGGATATTGGCAATTGCCATAAAAACAATAAACAAGGTCTTAGGATGTTGATTAATGATTTGCTTAATCTGCTGACTGTCGACTGGATCGTGTATGAAACAGTCCTCATTAATAAACACCACGCCAGGCTTGTGCGCATCACAAGCGGCTGAAAGTTCGTCAACGGTGTGAACATCGTTGATTTCTCTTTTTCTTACCCCTCTACTCGCCAGATACCCGGTTAGCCCTAGCCGGGTGTAACTGCATAAATCCATAATGATCGTTGACATGGCATACCCTCACTCAATGCGTAACGATAATTCACCATCTGCCTGAGAGCTCATAAACAGCCATACGGGATGGAAAAAGGTAATAACCTGTGAGCGTTACAAAAACTTTCAGGCGAACTCACTATCCCGTAAAGTTACGTATAATTTGCCAGGAATCTTCTTAAAGTAAAGTAAATATTAAGTATTGTGAGGAGCATAAAAACAATTAAACCGCACCAGATATATCCTGGAAGATGTTTTTCATGTTTTACTTTAGGAATATCCTCAGAGAGACAATATAAAGACTAGGGGTTACTATTTTTCGGTAGTTCGCGAACAATATCGGATAACAGATTGAAAAGTTCGCCGAATAAATGTTCACAGAAGGGGGCGATAAGCGGCATTAACAGCGACATTAATATCATTCCTACCGTCAGCGTGACTGGGAAACCGATTACAAATACCGAAAGCTGCGGGGCCATTCGGTTAAGCAAGCCTAATGCCAGGTTGACGGTGAGCAGCAGGGTGATAACCGGCAAGGCCAGCATCAAACCGTTAAGGAAAATCAGCCCGGCGGCGCGCGTTAAGGCCAGGAAGGCATTGCTGTTGACCGGATTGCCGCCAATCGGCAGCGTGTGAAAGGTGTCTACCAGCAGCGAAATGAGCCACAGGTGACCATTGAACGACAGAAACAGGAGCATCGCCAGCATGTCGATAATGCGCGCCAGTACCGGCATATTAAGGTGGCTTGAGGGATCGACGAAGGTTGCAAAGGAAAGCCCCATTTGCAAACCAATCAACTCTCCTGCGGTTCGGATCGCGGCAAACGCCAGCTGCATGGTAAAACCAATGGCCACGCCAATCATCACCTGCTGAAGCGCCAGCCAAATGGCTTTCGCCGAGAAAATCGGCACGTCCACTTCAGGCAGCGTAGGGGCGATCACGACAGTGATGATAATCCCTAAACCGACTTTTACCCGCTTGGGGATGGCGCGTTCACTCAGGATGGGGGCCGTCATAATCAATGCCATGACGCGTAGCAGAGGCCAGAAATAGAGGCCAAGCCAGTGTATCCATTGATCGCTGGTGAAATGCAACATGAGGGATTAGCCGATGATGTAAGGCAGGTTGGTAAACAGGTTACGCATGTAATCCAACAGCAGGTTCAACATCCACGGCCCGGCGACGATAATGGCAACAAATACCGCGATAATCTTTGGGATAAACGACAACGTCATTTCGTTAATCTGCGTGGCGGCCTGCAGGATACTGATGATAAGCCCGGTAACCAGCGCGACCAGCAGCAGAGGGGCGGCGACGGACACGGCGACTCTCATCGCTTCCGTGCCCATCATCATGACCGATTCTGGCGTCATTGCGCGCTCCTCAACTGTAGAAACTTTGCGCCAGCGAACCGACAAGCAGCTGCCAGCCATCCACCAGAACAAAAAGCATGATTTTAAAGGGCAGGGCAATGGTCGCAGGCGGCACCATCATCATACCCAGTGCCATAAGAACGCTGGCGATCACCAGGTCAATAATCAAAAACGGAATGAAGATAGTAAAGCCAATCTGGAAAGCGGTTTTCAGTTCGCTGGTCACATATGCCGGCAATAAAATGCGCATCGGCACGGCTTCAGGTCCCTGAATCGGACCGGCGTTCGCCAGACGAGCAAACAGAGCCAGGTCGGCTTCACGCGTCTGGCGAAGCATAAATTCGCGCAGCGGTTGTGCCCCTTTATCCAGCGCTTCCTGCATCGAAATTTTGTCTTCACTGAACGGCTGATAGGCGTCGGCATAAATCTTATCGATGACCGGCGACATAATGAAAAAGGTCAGAAACAGGGCCAGCCCCAGCAGGACCTGGTTGGGCGGTGCGGAGGGGGTACCTAAGGCATTTCGCAGCAGACCAAACACAATGATGATGCGGGTGAAGCTGGTCATCATCAGCAAAATCGCCGGAATGAAGGTCAGCGAGGTGATAAACACCAGCGTCTGGACGGGCAGCGTCCAGCTTTGTCCGCCCCCGGCGAGCGGTGTGGAAACCAGACCCGGCAGCTGGGCATACACGGCGGGAGCAAACAGACCCACGCCTGCCAGCGCAAGGAACATCAAACGGCGCATCACGATCTCCCGGAACGCTTAAGCAAACTCTTCATAACGGACTGAAAATCCGCGGGGGTCTCTGCATTCTCCTGGCCCGCGGCGGGCGCAGGCGGCAGGGTGTGAAGCAGATTAATTTGAGAAGCGGTAACGCCTAACACCAGCCGCGCGTCTTCAACGTCGACAATCACCACCCGCTCACGCGGGCCGAGTGACGCGCTGGCGCTGACTTTCAGGCCGCGCGCATGGGCGGTTTTACCCGCCAGGCCAAAACGCTTTGCCAGCCAGGCGGCAATAAGAATAAAGGCAATAATGCCGATCAACGCACCGCTCACCTGTAATAACGGAGAGCCAGGAACGGCGGAGGGCGGCGAGACAATTGCCTGTGTTTTCATGCTTAACGGCTCAGACGACGCATACGTTCGGACGGGGTGATGATATCCGTGATACGAACACCGTATTTATCGGCAACCACCACGACTTCGCCCTGGGCAATCAGATAGCCGTTAATCAGAATATCCAGCGGTTCACCCGCCAGACCGTCCAGCGCCACCACGGAACCCTGCGTCAGGCGCAGCAGCTCTTTGATGGTCATGCGGGTACGACCCAGCTCGACGGTCAGCTTGACCGGAATATCCATAATCAGGTCGATATCCTGCAACGTGCCGCTCACGTCGCCACCGCCCAGCTGCTGGAAGACGGAATCCGTCGTGCTTTTGGCCGGTGTCGTTTTTTGCTCGTTTAACGCGTCAGCCCACAGATCGTCCAGTGCTCCGCTGTTCTCATCGGACGGATTGTTCATGTCACTCATTTGGGCTGTTCCTCATTCAGCGAATTCAATATCGGGTTGATCAAGTGCTCAACGCGTAACGCATACTGGCCGTTAACGGTGCCGTACTGGCTGGTTAGCACAGGTACGCCATCAACATGGGCAATAATGCGGTCAGGTTTATCTATTGGCAGAACATCACCGGGTTGTAATTTCAGGATCTGAGATAACCGCAGTGGGACGTCGCCAAAGTTGGCAATAAGCTCCAGCTGCGAATGCTGAACCTGACGCACCAGATTCTCTCGCCAGTTCTGATCTTCATTGCGGGAGTTTTCCAGCGGCGGGTTTACCAGCACTTCGCGCAGCGGTTCGATCATGCTAAACGGCAGACAAATATTGAATTCGCCGGTCAGGTTACCGATCTCTACGTGGAAAGGCGTGTTAACCACAATGTCGTTTGGCGAGGTGGTGATGTTGGTGAATTTCACCTGCATCTCCGAGCGCACATACTCCACGTCCAGCGGGTGTATGGCCTTCCACGCGTCGCTGTAGCCTTCCAGCGCCAGCTTCAGCATGCGGTTAATGACGCGCTGTTCGGTATGGGTAAACTCGCGTCCTTCCACTTTGGTCGGAAAACGCCCGTCTCCACCAAACAGGTTATCAACTGCAATGAACACCAGGCTCGGAGAAAACACGAACAAACCGGTGCCGCGCAGAGGTTTCAGATGAATCAGGTTAAGGTTGGTCGGCACGGGTAAGTTGCGTGCAAACTCATGATAAGGCTGAATGCGGATGGCCCCGACGGTGATATCCGGGCTTCGGCGCAGCAGGTTGAACAGCCCCATGCGGAACTGACGGGCAAAACGTTCGTTGATGATCTCCAGCGCCTGTAAACGCTCACGCACCACGCGGCGCTGGGTATTGGGATCGTAGGGACGAATGTCGCTATCGCCAACCGCGCCTGGCGTTGGATCATCATTTTTATCGCTGTCGCCGTTGAGCAGCGCATCGATTTCTGCCTGAGAAAGAATACTATCGCCCATGTCGTTACCGCAGGATGAAGGCTGTGTACAGAACGTCAGTGACTTCCTGCTTAGGTTGACCATTTACCAGCGGCTGCGCGAGCGTCTGCTTAATGGCCTCGACCAACTTTTGCTTACCGTCATCGGTAGCCAGTCCGGAAGCGTCCTGACGCGAGAAAAGAAGCAGTAAACGGCTACGCACTTCTGGCAAGTATTCGCTCAGGCGGGTGCGGGTGGCCTCGTCTTTCAGACGCAGCGTAATGCCGATATAAAGCACGCGATCCGCATCGCCAAGGTTCACCGTGAAGGTATCCAGGGCGAAAAACACCGGCGCCGGTGGCGGCGGGAGTTCAGCTTTGGCAGCAGCAGTCGGTTCTTTCTGCATACGCCAGTAACTATAGCCAGCGGTGGCGCACGCGGCGAGCGTGATCAGCACCAGCAGCGGGATCCAGATGGAGCGCTTGCTTTTCTTGGTAATAGCGGTGTCAGTCATCTGATACGAGCTTCCTGTGTTCGGTACAGCTAATAGGAGTGATTATCCCGTGTCCTGTCTGCGTCAAAGCGTGGAAAAGACGGAGATAATCACGCTACCTCTTGCGTTTAGGCAAAGATATCGACCGCGCCGTTTCCACGCGCGGCGGACTGCAACGACGCTGGCGTTGTCAGCAGCTCATCACTTTCTTCGTTAAATCCGCCCTGTTGGCCGGAGCGCGAGGCGTGATGTTGTTGTCCGGAGGAGGACTGCTGCTGGCCAGCGGAGCTGTCGCTGCTGATGTTGCTTTGCGTTAGCTGAATGCCGTTATCGGCCAGCTGCGTACGCAGCATCGGCAGGGCGGCTTCCAGTGCGGCGCGAACGTGGCTGTGCGCAGAAATCATCTGTAGCTGAGCCTGATTGTCATCAAGCTTAAGGGAAATTTGCACCTGGCCCAGATCTTCCGGATGCAGACGCAACTCCGCGCTTTGCTGGCCCTGACGGGTGAAAAGCGTGACGTGCTGGCTGATGGCCTGCTGCCACTCGTGTGTCCCAAGAGGCTGGCTAATAATTGGCGCGCTCGCCACCGCTGCCGCAGGCTGTGCAGCGGTATGAGGTGCCATAATCGGTGCCAGCGTCGCGGTTGGCGTAGTGGAAGACGGAGTGCTGGCGCTCTCTTGTTTTGCGGCTACGGCGGCGACCACCTGCGTCATCGGCACGTTGGCTGAACTGGCAGACGGTGCGTTATCCACGTCCTGGCCTTTGGTGCCGGTTTGTCCGCGAGATAAAAGCTCATTGCTTAAGGATGGACGAGCCGCGCTGCCCAGAGTCGCAGGCGTCTTTGAGCCCACCGCGTCCGCAGCGTCTGGCTTCGCCGTCGCCGTCGCCGTCGTGGTTTGCTGGTGCGGCAGCATGGCCATCAGCGCGCTCAGGCCTGCCAGTTCCTCTTCGTTCAGCTCGGTTTTGTCGTCGGGTTTCACCGACGTCGGTGCCGTCAGCGTTTTCAGAACGTCGCCCTGTGCAGCAGGAATAAGCCCGGCAATCGGGGCGATCTCCGTCGTGTCCGGGTCCAGGGTATCGGGCGCAAGCCCGGCCTGACGGGCGAGCAGATCGGTAAGCTTCGCCTTGACCGACTCATCACCGCCTTTCTGCAAGGCCAGTTGCGTTAGCTTACCGCCTGCCGCTTTCAAATCGGCGAGCGTCAGCGGCGCCTCTTTTCCCTTACCCGCGGTTTCGCTTAGCGCCCCGGCCAGTAGCGAAAGGAAATCTTGCGCGCCATCGGCAGCGCCTTTTCCGGTCTGCGTACTGCCGGACAGGTCAGTGTCGGTCATCAGCAGCTGTTGCAGTGTGATCATTCAGGTTTCCTCATTGATGCGCGTTGGGCAAACTCGTCCATTTTCTTCTGATCAAGGCGGTTTTCGGCGAGCAGGCTGGCGGCACTCTGCCGGTCTTGCAACGTAGTCCATGCCTGTAATCGCTGCTTTTTCTCTCGCCAGTACGTCAGGGCCTTGTCGACTTTCTGATCCCACTGGGATAACTGCTGGCGATGCTGTTCAATGGCTTTTTCCAGGGTCTGAATAAACTGCTGGTAGTTAATCCAGCGCTGGCTGCCAATGCCCTGTGTCATGTCGGTATTGAGGTTGGTGCGATACTCATGCTGATAATCAATTAACATCTTTAACTGTTCTTCAGCCTGCTGGTATCCACGTCGCATAACGCCTAACTGCAGTGCGGCGTCATCCACTTCTTTCTCAGCCAGATCTTTCAGCGTCGCAAGTGCGCCATTTTGCGCCATGATCCTCGCCCTCCACCTGTGTTACACCTGAGGGAAAATCAGCTCCAGAGCCTGGAGAGAATCTTCCCAGTCGGCACGTTCAAAAATGCCCTGTTGCAGGAATGCTTCCAGGTGCGGCCAAAGCGCAATCGCCTTGTCCAGCATCGGATCGCTGCCCTTTGCATATGCCCCAACGCTCACCAGATCGCGGTTGCGCTGGAAGCTGGAAAGCAGTTGTTTGAAATTACGCACGCGGGCGTAATGCTTTTCGGTGATAAGCGAGGTCATGGCGCGGCTGATTGACGCTTCAATATCAATGGCCGGATAGTGACCGGCTTCCGCCAGACGGCGCGACAGCACAATATGCCCGTCGAGGATCGCGCGTGCAGCATCCGCAATCGGGTCCTGCTGGTCGTCACCTTCGGTCAACACCGTATAAAAAGCGGTAATCGAACCACCGCCGTTAATGCCGTTCCCGGCGCGTTCAACCAGCGCAGGCAGCTTGGCGAAGACCGACGGCGGATAGCCCTTGGTCGCAGGCGGTTCGCCGATGGCCAGCGCAATCTCACGCTGTGCCATCGCGTAGCGCGTTAGCGAGTCCATGATCAGCAGAACGTGCTGACCCCGATCGCGAAAATCTTCCGCGATGCGCGTGGCGTAGGCGGCCCCCTGCATACGCAGGAGCGGTGAAACGTCCGCCGGGGCGGCGATCACCACTGAACGCGCACGGCCTTCAGCCCCGAGAATGTTCTCGATGAAATCTTTGACTTCGCGGCCACGTTCACCAATCAGCCCCACGACGATGACGTCTGCCTGGGTGTAGCGTGCCATCATGCCGAGCAGAACCGATTTCCCCACGCCTGACCCGGCAAACAGACCCATACGTTGACCGCGTCCGACGGTCAGCAGGGCGTTGATAGGGCGCACGCCGGTATCCAGGACATGCTCAATGGCGGTACGCTGGAGCGGGTTAAAAGGCTGAGTAATCAGTGCGCCGGTTTCGGTTGTATCAGGGGAGGGCAGGCCATCCAGCGGTTTGCCGCTTCCGTCCAGCACGCGACCTAACAGCGCCGGGCCTAACGGCAACTGTTTGCCGCTGTGCAGCCCGTCGCCCGCGATCTGTTTTGCATACACGCGGGCGCCGGGCAGAATGCCTTCGACTTCTTCAAGCGGCATCAGAAACAGGAGTTGCCCGTTAAATCCCACCACTTCGCTTTCAACTTCCTGGGTGTGGTTACCGTCCTGGCGCTCAATAACGCAGGTGGCGCCCAGCGGCAGTTGCAGGCCGGTGGCTTCCAGAACCAGCCCGGTCGCACGGGTCAGACGACCGTAGCGACGCACGGACGGCAGCTGAGCCATCTTCGTTTCAAAATTGTCGAGCGTCGTCAGCCAGCGCGTGAGTCGGGCGGTCATCAGACGACTCCCGGCGCTGCCAGACGGCACAGCTCCTGCCAGCGTGTGGCAACGCTGGCGTCCAGATCGCCTTCGTCAGCGGAGACCTTGCAGCCGCCGTGGTGCAGCGACGGATCGCCGCGCAAGCGCCAGCCGTGCAGGCTTAAGGTCGCGCCGAGCATCTCTTCGACGCGTTGTAAATCGTCAGGATGAACGCGAAGCTGAGGTTTGCCGCTAAACAGCGGCTCCTGCTGCAGCAAGCCCTGAATCTGTTTAATCAGAGAAGAGTTGTCTACGGCCGGGGTATGACCAATGACCTGACGCGCGGCCTCCAGCGCCATCTGCATCAGGCGCGAGGCAATGACGCTGTCCAGCGCGTCGAGGGTATTCTGAAACTCACTGACCAGTTGCTGCATGCGTGCATGAATAGGCGCCTGCTGTTGACGCGCCTGGTCCATGCCGTTCTCCAGCCCTTTTGCCAGGCCTTCCTGATACCCCAGATCATGCCCTTGCTGACGGCCTTCATTCATGCCCGCCTTATAGCCCTGGTCGTGCGCCTGCATTTGCAGCTGTGCCAGCATCTGCGCACGCTGTTCTTCTTCGCTCAGCTCCGGGGCGTCTTCTTCCGACTCCTCTTCTGCTGATGCGCTCAGCGCCGGGACGAACTCGGCTAAAGGTGGCGCCAGATCGTCAGGTGTCCAGGGTTTCCACGGCAGCTCATTAGACATAGGTGTCGTCTCCGCTGCCGATCACCATCTCGCCGGTCTCTGCCAGACGACGCACAATAAGCAGGATTGCCTTCTGTTCGTTTTCCACCTGAGACAGACGGACCGGGCCACGGTTGGCAAGGTCGTCGCGCAGGATATCCGCAGCACGTTGAGACATGTTGCGCAGGAATTTCTCGCGCAGCGGCTGTTCGGCACCTTTGAGGGCGATGAGCAGGGACTCGGAGTCCACTTCCTGCAGCAGGCGTTGCACGCTGCGGTCGTCCACTTCCACCAGGTTTTCGAAGAGGAACATTTCGTCGATAATTTTTTGCGCCAGCTCGCCGTCGAATTCGCGCACGGCGGTGATAACCGCTTCTTCCTGCTGCGTTTTCATCAGGTTGATAATCTCGGCCGCCGTTCTCACGCCGCCCATTTTGCTGCGCTTGAGGTTCTGACCATCGAGCAGGCTGTTCAGGACTTCGGTCAGCTCTGCCAGCGCGGCTGGCTGCACACCACCGAAGGTGGCGATACGCAGCATCACATCGTGACGCAGACGCTCGTCGAACAGCGCCAGGATATCGGCTGCCTGACCACGTTTGAGGTGGACCAGGATAGTGGCGATGATCTGCGGGTGCTCGTCGCGAATAAGGTCAGCGGCACTCTGCGGTTCCATAAAGTTGAGCGTTTCGATGCCGCTGGCGGTATCGCGGGTTTCCAGAATATCTTCCAGCAGGCTGGAGGCACGCTCTTCGCCCAGCGCTTTCACCAGGACCGAACGCAGATAGTCGTTGGCGTTAATATTGAGCGCCGCGAACTGTTCCGCTTCCTGCTCGAATTCAGCCAGCACTTCGGTCAGCTGTTTATTGGAGATCTGACGCACGTTGGCCATCGCCGCACTCAGAACCTGCACTTCGCGCTGGGAGAGGTGCTTAAACACCTCTGCCGCCCGGTCTTCACCGATGGTCATCAGCAGGATGACGCTTTTATCCGTACCGGTAAGGTTACTCATCTTCGTTGCTCATCCACTGGCGAATGACCAGCGCAACCACGCGCGGATCGTTATCTGACATTTCACGAATACGCTGGCTCATGACCTCAGCGCCCATGCGCTGATTAGCACGACGCTGCTGAAGCTGCTCGTCTTTGCTGAGGCGTACTTCCACCGACTCTTCCACTTCCTGACGGTTCTGCATCTTCTCCTGCAGAGCTTTGGCTTCTTCCGCACGGCGATTAAGCTGTGGACGGATGCCTTTGCGCCACAACAGCCAGGCAACAATCAACACCAGCAGCCAGCGGCCCGCGGACATCAGCTGATCGATAAACGACTGCTGTTGCCAGAAGGGAAGTTCGCCACCGCTTTCGTCAGAGGCGGTAAACGGCGAGTTCACCACGTTCAGCGTGTCACCGCGTTTTTCAGAGAAGCCCATCGCCTCACGCGTCAGATCTTCGATTTGCTTCATCTGATCGGCAGTGAGCGGCAGAGGCTTGCCGTCCGGCAGCACTTTATAGTTGACCACAACGGCCACGGAGAGACGCTGCACATCGCCGACGTTCATTTTGGTGTGGCGAATGGTGCGATCCACTTCGTAGTTTGTGGTTTCGTTGCGGCTGGTGTTACGAGGACCTGTGCTGTTCGCGGTCGACGTGGTTTGCTGCTGATTATTCTGCTGGCCGTTTTGCGGGTTCGCTGGCGGCGTTGAAATCGGCGCATTATTGGCTGGGGCAGGTTGGTTCGACAGTGCGCCTGGCACGCCGCCCACGTTTGACCCGCCAATCTGTTCCGTTTGATTCAACTGACGAGAGCGCATCACGGCCTGAGAGGCATCACCGTTAGGGCTGTATTGCTCTTCGGTCTGCTCTTTATTGGCAAAGTCGATCTGCGCGGTGACCTGAGCGTGAACATTGCTGTTCCCGACGATGGGGCCAAGAATGGCTTCAATGCGGCGCTGTACGCGGCCTTCAACATCGGTGGCGTATTTCAGCTGTGCATCGTTAAGGTCGCGACCGCTGGTGTTGGACTGCGTCAGTAAATGACCGCCCTGATCGACCAGGGTAACGTTACCCGGCGGCAAACCTGCCACGGCGCTGGAGACGAGATGCGTCACGGCGCTAATTTGACCTTCATCCAGTGCGCGACCCGGTTCGAGGGTGACGGTAACGGATGCAGAAGGGGCTTTTTGCTCACGAACAAACAGAGAGGGTTTTGGCATGGCCAGGTGAACACGTGCGTTTTTTACCGGGCCGAGCGTCTCGATGGTGCGGGCCAGTTCACCTTCCAGCGCACGCTGGTAGTTGACCTGCTCGCTAAACTGGCTGATGCCGAATTTTTCCTGATCCAGTAATTCAAACCCCACGGCGCCGCCTTTCGGCAGACCTTGCTGCGCCAGACGCAGGCGTAATTCGTGGACTTTATCGGCAGGGACTTCCAGCGCGCCGCCGTTATCAGCGAAGCGGTAAGGGATATTCATTTGGGTCAGCTGGGTGACGATGGCCCCGCCGTCCTGATCGGAGAGATTACTGAACAGGGTGCGATAGTCGGGGCTTTTTGCCCACAGTACCATCGCGACCATAATCGCAATAGCGGCAGCGCCTGCCACGATCAACGGGATTTTAGGGTTCGCACGCAGGCGGTTCATCCACTCAAGCGATTTAGTTTGCGGCGCAGGTGAGACTGTCGCAGTCATTTCGCACCTCGTAAGGCTTTGTGGATTACGTTATTCGTGTAGAGAAACAAAACAGACTCCCGGGTCGGCAAACACGACAAAAGTTCCATATGGATGGCAACGTCATTATTTGATGAATCAGGATTTTCTATGCGTCAAATAACCTGGTTTTTTATCGCTATTTACCGCCTTTATCTTATTGACAAGGTGCTAGTCTTGACCGCGTAAAAATCCATCCAGGGGAGAGTCATGGCTATACAGGGCATTGAAGGCGTCATCAGTCAGCTGCAGGCAGCGGCAATGACGGCCCGTAATCAGAACGTGTCAGACGTTCAGTCGGAAGTGAGTTTTGCAGGTCAACTGCACGCAGCGCTCGATCGCATCAGCGACACGCAGACCGTCGCCCGTACCCAGGCCGAAAAATTCACCCTGGGCGAACCTGGCGTAGCATTGAACGATGTCATGACCGACTTACAAAAAGCCTCTGTCTCCATGCAGATGGGTATTCAGGTGCGTAATAAGCTGGTGGCAGCCTATCAGGAAGTGATGGGCATGCAGGTCTAACACCCTGGCTCGACTCAGAATCTTACGCTGGCGGCTTTAACGCTTTAATGCCACAATATTTTTTTCTTCGCATGCGGAAAAGATGATGAAAAAAATAGCAGTGGCTGGCGTGTTGCTGGCGTTAGCGGGATGTGCACAGGTCGATAATTACGATGAAGTCGTTAAGCATCCTGCGCCAGCGGAGCTTATGGGGTACTGGCAGTCAAAAGGGCCGCAAAGCAAAATGGTCAGCCCGGAAGCTATTGCGACGCTGGTGGTGACCAAAGAGGGGGATACCCTGGACTGTCGTCAGTGGCTACGTGTTGTGGCCGTACCGGGTAAACTCATGATGCGCTCCGATGAAATCTACAACGTGACGCGTAAGCTGGACATATACTCTCTCGACCCGGAAGGCAGCAGGCTGGAGTATGATGGAATGACGTTACAGCGTGTGGATCGCCCGACGGTGGAATGCGCAACGTATCTGACCAAACATCCTCTCGAAAGTACCTTGCCTTAACCCTTAGACGAAGGGTTTTTCAGGCACAGACCTGAACAGTATTGCAGGCCGGGCAGCGTCAGCACGCTGCCCGGTTCGCTCTTATAACACGTCTTCCATTACCCAGATACTGACGCTGCCGCCGTTGCAGGTGAAGATCCCTTCACCATCGGATCCGGTGGTGACGATCTCTTCGCGATTGCCAAGGAAATCACGCCAGTTTTTATCTCCGTAGTTTTCCCCCAGGCAGATGGTTTTTTCGCCGTCATCGCCGTTGGACATGACCACCACACACCCCGGTGCTTCATCGGTTCCGCTGCGGCTAAAGGCAATGCAGTTAGGATGATCGAAATAGAGCGTTTGGACGCCGTGGGCGAAACGCTGACGGGCCAGTATCAGTTCGTGCAGTTGCTCAATAATGGGCATCTCGATCTGGTAGGTTTCGCCGTCGCCGCCGGTATCTTCATAGCTGGCGCCGAATAAATCCGGATAGAAGACGCTCGGGACGCCGTTTTCGCGCAGCAGGATCAGCGCATAGGCGAGAGGTTTAAACCAGGCTTCGACGGGGGCTTCAAGCGCCTGGAGCGGCTGCGTATCGTGGTTTGCGACCAGCGTCACCGCGTGGAACGGATCGGCTTCCACCAGCGTGCCGGTGAAGATTTGACTCATGTCGTAATCCCGACCCTGACGCGAGGCATCGTGGAATTTCATCTGCAGCGGGGCGTCGAACAGCATGGTTTTACCTTCGACCTGATCGATATACTGCTGCAGTTTGTCGACTTCGTGCGACCAGTATTCCGCCACGATAAACAGCGGCTTGTCCGCCACTTCCTGGACGTGTTCAATCCACTCTTTGAAGAACCAGGCAGGAATATGTTTGACCGCATCGAGACGGAAACCATCGCACTCGGTTTGCTCCATCACCCAACGCGCCCAGTATTTGATCTCCTCGGTCACCGCGTGGTTACGGAAGTCGATGTTTTCGCCCATCAGGTAATCGAAATTACCCATTTCGTCGTCGACCTGCTCGTTCCAGCCTTCGCCCGTATAGTCGTTAACAATCTTGAAGATGCCGTCCTGGTCGGGGTTTTCGATATGGTCAACGCCGCTAAAGCATTTGTAATCCCAGATAAACTGAGAGTACTTGCCTGCGCGGGCAGGGAAGGTGTAACGCGTCCAGGCTTCGCATTCGATCACGTCGTCATCGATTTGCGTGCGGTCCTGCTCATTGACGCTTTGTACGCTGACCGGCTCTTTTTCATCGGCGCCCATCTTGTGGTTCACCACCACGTCGAGCAGCACCGCGATGTCGTTCGCTTTTAACGCCGCAATGGCTTCAAGCAACTGCGCCTTGTCACCGTATTTGGTCGCGACGGAGCCTTTTTGGTCAAATTCGCCCAGGTCAAAGAGATCGTAAGAGTCATACCCGACAGAATAACCGCCCGATGCACCTTTGTACGCCGGGGGTAACCAGATCATGTTGATGCCGATTTCATTCAGGTTGGGTGCCAGTGCGGTTACTTCCTGCCATAACCCGCCACCCGTGGGGTAATACCAGTGAAAGCATTGTAATAGCGTGGGGTTTTTCATCTTCGTCCGTGCTCCAGAAGCCGTTTGGCTGACTTCTGGAGTATGGCTGATGAATCGCTAATGTGGATTATTGATTCATCTCTCCGGGAAATAATATATTTCCTGAAAGCTTCCCGTAGGTCACGTTAACGTTTTTTTGCTTATTGGTTTGAGCAATAAGGCCACTTAACTCACTCATCCTTTCCTGCAACAAGCCCTTGAGAAGGAGTTCATTCTGAAGTATCTGTTTCAGAATACCCATCGCCTGGTCCTGAATCTGTTTACTGTCAGGTGGGAAGGGGGTAGTACTGATCTTCTCCACCAGTGAAACGTACGCGACCTCCTGTTCGATGAGCTCATCCCATTTCCCGGATTGAGCAAGGCTCAGCATCGTATTGCTAAGCGCATAGAGAGCATGCCACTTTTTAAGGGATGAGCTGGAGTCGTTCATTAACATTAATCCTGCTGAGGGGAATAACCCGGGCCAATTTGCTTCCAGGCGTCGGAAATATTGAGCAGTAGTGCCTCGACTTCAGTGATGGCCTCAATGTCATTGCGCAGGTTCGCATGTAACAAACGGCGTACCATGTAGTCGTAAAGCGCGGAAAGGTTTTGGGGGAGATCTCCTCCTACATCCATATTCAATCCAGCCTTAAGGCCATTTTCAATAATATTGATGGCCTTGGACAGGGCCTCTCCTTTAGCAGGTATGTCTCCCTGCTCAAGGAAAAGGCGCGCCCGTATTAGCGCGCTATGGATACCGTCGAACAACATGACAACCAACTGGTGCGGGCTGGCACTCAAGACAGCAGATTCAAGACCTACCTGCTGATAGGCTTGTACACCAGATTTGCTATACATATCGGTTCCTTTCTTACTTACTGCTGAACTGTTGGGTCAGGTAACTGGCCGTGCCGTTGAATTTAGTGACCAGTTTATCCAAATCGTTAAATTGTTTTTTATAACGCGCCATCGTCGCTTCAATCGTCAGTTCCATCGCATCATAACGTTTGCCAATGGATTTGAGCGTGCTGTTGATGCCGTCTTTCGCATTCTGAATAACGCCTTCTTTACCTGCAGACGTGCTCAACATTTCAGTGAGCTTGTTATTCATCTGGGTAGCGAAACCGGTCGTCTTTCCATCACCTACAAAATAGGCCTGTATACCAGAAGGGTCATCCGTAAGGATCTGGGTCAATTTCTTATCATCAATCTTCAGGCTGCCTAACGCGCCGTCAGCGCCTTTAACCGGATCCTGAGTGATGCCAAGTTGAGCCATAATGGCATAAGAACCGCTCTGTACATTGGTCAATAAAGCACGCAGATCGGATTGTACTCCACGGATAGTACTGTCACCCATCAACACGCCGTTGTTCGACGACTGGGCCGTTGCACCCACGGCAGGTGGCTCATATTTTGTCAGAGTGGCAATAGTGGACTGCAGGGAGTTATAGGCAGTAACCCATTCTGTTACCGCTTTTTTGTTATCGTCAGTAGAACGCGCGACCGTCAGCGTTTCGTTAGCGGTGCTCTGTGCTTTAAGCGTTAACGTCACCCCTGGCATGGCGTCGGTGATGGTATTGCTCTGGCGGACAATCTGGATACCGTTGACGTCAACGATGGCATTCTGTGATTTGACCTGCTCATTAAGCGCGTCGCTGCCAATAATAGACTTCAGCGTATCGTCGCCGGTCACCGTCACCGTCATATTCGAATCGGTACCGGTGGTTTTTGACGTCAGCATCAGGCGATAGTCGCCAGTGTCAGCCTTCACCACGCTTGCCGAAACGCCGCCATTGGCCGCGTTAATGGCTTTAGCAATCCCATTGAGGGAGGTATCACCATCCGCGAGCGTAACCGTCAGGGGTTTGCTGTCAGCTCCCGCCTGGGTAATGGTAATGGTTCTGCTGTTGGTGCCCGTGGTGGCCCCTAACTGTTTTGTATTGCTGTCGATGGTGCCGGCAGCCGTGGTCAGCACCTGACCTTTAGCGATTTTATTAACGTTGATGGTGACATCGCCAACGTTAGCACCGGTGGAGGTGGTTGCCGAAAAGGCAGTATTGGTGCTGCTAATGGACGTTGAGTTCCACGTATCCACTTTTCCAAGCTTTGCCGCTGCCGTTTGCAGATTCGTCAGTGCGCTTTGCAATTTACCAAACGCGGTGATTTGCGCATCGTAAGTCGTTTTCTGTTTGGCAATCGCCGTTAATTTCGTCTCTTCTGCTGCCTGCAGCTTATCGTACAGATCTGACAGGCCGGGCAAGCCCACCCCGAGATTACTGATAGTCGCCATATCATGTTCCTTCTTAATGGATGTTTCAGTCGTTTATCGGCCTGTTTACTGAAAAGTTTACGGCAAGCTCAAAAAATATATCGCCTAATAAGCGAGCTAAATGTGTCTTTTTACATCAAACAAGCGCGTTAAGAAGAGGGGGGAGATCAGAATAAAAAAGTGGTTTTAGAGGTGAACATTTTATTCAGTATGCGCTTGGTAACGGCTTTAATGGAAAATAAATCATTAAAAAACAATAAATTAAATATTTTCTTCGATATTTTCTAAAGTCTGCTGTGGGAGCGTCGATAACCTTGATGACGGTGAGAGACGCCGTGAGTGTTAGGCACCGACCCTAGAAACCATTTTTGAAGGAATTAAAATTATGTCAGTCATCAATACTAACCTGTTGTCCCTGACCACTCAGAACAACCTGAACAAATCTCAGTCTTCTCTGGGCACCGCGATTGAGCGTCTGTCTTCCGGTCTGCGTATCAACAGCTCTAAAGACGATGCTGCTGGTCAGGCGATTGCAAACCGTATGAACTCTCAGATTAAAGGGATGACTCAGGCTGCTCGTAACGCCAACGACGGTATCTCTCTGGTTCAGACCGCTGAAGGTAACCTGAACGAGATCAACTCCAACTTACAGCGTATCCGTGAACTGTCTGTACAGGCTGCTAACGATACTAACGGTACTACTGACTACACCTCAATCAGCACTGAAATTACTCAGCGTCTGGGTGAAATCGACCGTATCGCTGGCGCAGCTAACTTCAACGGCAAAAAACTGCTGGACGGTAGCCAGACTGCTTCCCTGAACATCCAGGTTGGCGCAGGTACTGGTGCAACTGATACCATCGCTATCACCACTGGCGCACTGATCGACGCTAAAGCAACCAGCCTCGACGCTGGCCTGACCGGTACCATCACCGATAACAGCTCTGCTAAAGCATTCATCACTGCTGCTGACAACGCTATCAACAAAATTGATAAAGCTCGTTCAAACATGGGTGCGATTCAGAACCGTTTCGAATCTACCATCAACAACCTGAACAACTCTATCACTAACCTGTCTGCTGCTCAGTCCCGTATCCAGGACGCTGACTACGCAACTGAAGTATCTAACATGTCTCGCGCGCAGATCCTGCAGCAGGCTGGTACTTCCGTGCTGTCTCAGGCAAACCAGGTTCCACAGGCAATGCTGTCTCTGCTGCGTTAATTTACGCACACGCTTTAAAAAGGTTGCTGGAAACAGCAGCCTTTTTTTTCGTTATTTTTCCTCAAAATTACCGGATCGTAATCTGTAAAATAAGGCTGCATTTAGCAGCGTTTTCCCGCCTTCATCCCCTCTCACAGAGTGCTACTCTGCCTAAAATCTCCTTTTCCGGTCGTCTGACGACAGTTTACCGAAGAGTTATAAGATGAGTGAATTCGCACGAACCCGGGCTATGCGTCAGTTTTATCGGAATGTGTTTACCCGATTCATTGATCTGCCGGAAGCCGATGTCATGCCCGCCAACATCACGGCGGAAATATTCAGTTTTAAAAGCACTCAGTTAACCGCTCTCGAACCCATGATTCGTGCGGCCAAAACCGGGCTGGATGCTGAAAAAGATGCGGCGTTGAAAGACATGCTTTGTGCCGTCGTGCTGGCCAATAACGCCCTGAACGAGACCTTTGTCGGTGAAGAGCAGACTCTTTCAGCCGACGCGATTACCCAGCTGACAGACTATGTCGTTTCGGCACTGAAAGCTGACGGCAACATTAACTATCTGGTCGCCGCCATTCAGCTGTTGTTCCGCGTCAATGAAATTAGCTCAGCGCTGTTCTTAATTAACAACAATCTTTCGCTGGTAAGCAATTCAGCGCCCGTGCTGAAAATCCTGCTGTTGATCTGTTTAATGGAAAATGATTTCAATCAGGCGATGGTCGTTATCCAGGCGCTGACCGCAGATTCGGCGTTAATTGGTGAAGATCCTATGACCCTGCTGATGATCACCTGCGGGATCTACAGGTTAGGGGGATTTCCCGATTCGTACATCGATTTCCGATCGCTTAATGCGAGCGAGTCCGCAGTGGTGAATGAATCCTGGGATTACTGGATTGAAAAAAAGACAGCGTCGAAAACGACGGTGCTGGTGACGTGCGACAGCGAGGATTATTTCAAACACGCTGTACCGATGCTCTATTCCCTGTATGAGACCAATCGTGACGTACTCGACGTACACGTGCATCTTATTAACGGCAATGACGAAATTAAACATAGCCTGATGGCGCTTCGGGAACAGCTTCCTGCACTTAACCTTTCAGCAAGCCATGAGCAGATTACCGAGAATGAAAATAAGCCGGTGGTCACTGCTGCCCGTCGTCTCGTGTTCCTGCGCCATGCACTGCAAACCTTTAATACTCCCGTCCTTGCGATCAACGCTGGAGTACTGGTGCGTAAACCGTGGGTGGCGTCAGAAACCCCACTTATGCTTTTACAAACCGAATCCTCACCTTTCTGGGAAGAGGTCTTTGCCGGTTTTATCTACGCAACGCCCGGCGGCGTCGCGCAACGCTATTTCGACCACGTTGTGTCGTTCATTATGACCAACCTTGCCAGCGGTAATCACGTCCCCGGTCTTGAACAAGTCGCCCTCTTTGCCTGTCTGGATAAGCTTTCTCCGGAAGATCGTCTGGCAATCGAGCGTGTTGAACGTAGCGTCATGTTGAATAGCCAGGCTGACGAGAACGCATTCTGTTGGGTATCGGGCAGTGCCGATGCGTCGTTCCAGGCATATAAAACGTCGCTTAGCGGCACATACCAACGCTGAAACTTGTCCTGTGAATGCAAAAACAGAATCTGGAAAAAACGTGACGACACAGTATCCGAACTATCGGGTCAGCCCCGGGACCCTGCAAGCCGCTGCGGTGCTTAATCACCTGACAACACCCATGCCCGCGTATGCGCGCGTTATGGAGATTGGTTGTGGTTCAGCAACGCGTCTCATTATGCAAGCCTGGGCGCATCCCGAGAGTATCGCCATAGGGATTGATATTGACGAAGAGGCGATCCTGAAGGGGCAGCAGTTTGCCGCAGAGTTGGGATGTCGCAATATTGAACTGTTTGCTACCGGGTTAGGGGATTTGCTTGCAGCGGATCCCGGCGAGTTTGATTACATCATCATTCATCAGACCTTTGCTTTTCTCGGGAAAAGCGAACGTGAAGCGCTGCTGACATGGTGCCACGCGCATTTATCTGCCAACGGCGTTGTCGCCATAAAATGGTCAGTACTGCCGGGCAGTTTTGCTCGCATATCGTTAGGTGAAGCGTTGCGTTTCCACCTGGAGCGCGCAGAAGAGGGCAGCGACCTGCTGGCGTCAGCCCGCGCCATGCTGAGCTTTATGCTTTTAACGCTCGAAGAAAGCGCGCTGAAAAATGAGGTTCGTCTCGCGGAAGAGATGGACGATAACGCACTGATTCTGGCCTATTTAAGCCCGACAGACGGCGCCAGCACCCTGAGCGCGTTTAACGCACAGGCTGAACATATTGGGCTGCAATTCCTGGGGGATGTGCTGCCCCAGTCGGAACTGGGAAACTACTTTAACCCGACAATCGAACAGCTGCTGGGTGCCGTCAGCGATGGCGCTAGCCGAACCATGGCACAGCAGTATCTTGATTATGCCGTTCAGCGTGACGAACGCTTTACGTTGCTCTGTCACGCCAGTCGCACCTCTCCTCCGGTTAACCCGGATCTTGAGCAGCTCAAAAATCTGCATTGGGCAGGAAGCTTTGTGCCGGTCGAGCGGGATTCTGCAAAAGCGCCTAACGTATTCAGAAATAACAACGGCCGGATTATTCGTAGTGATAATGCCATTGTTATCAGAATCATGGAGCTGCTGGGTAACGCCTGGCCGATGTCTTTAAGTTTTGAACAGCTCGTGCTCAACTGCCGCGCACCTGAAACCAATAAGGATTACAACGAGACGGTGTGGGAGGCGTTAAACACGCTGTTTATGACCTGTGCGGACGGTTTTTTCTGGAGTGGCTCCGCTGGGGCATACAACGCCGCGCAAAATGATGAACTGGCGCTGGCAGGGTTACTGCCTTCAGAACGCCCGGAACAAAATATAAGCATGATGAATCTCTGGGGAGAGTGGGTTGCATTGACCCCCGAGGAGTGGACTTATCTGCGCTATGACATGAATACGGCCAGTCAAACGAACTGGGAGCATTACTCCTCATTAAAAATCAAAGGCTTGTTGACAGGATCGCCCGAGGCCTGGAAAAAGCAGCTGCAGGTGTTTCTGCGTGCGGGCATGCTCGACGTATTAAAATCACAGCTTTCTCTGCTGTTATTATTGAGCGTCGATAAAGAGCAGGGCGGGATGTTTCTGAAAGGAAATGCCGAACCCGAATTAGCCGACCCGGACGTGGATGCCATTTATGAGCATGCAAACAAACTGATCCATAAAGGCTGTTCAAAAGAGGCCCGGGAGTATGCCCGTGGGTTAATGGATAAACATCCAGATAATATTCACGTGCTGCGCTGTTTTTCCAAAACCTGTGTGCTGACCTCGGCCTGGGATGAGGCACTGGCATCGCTTTGCAAATTAATGGGGTATTACTTCTCCAGTCTCGATATTTATTATGACCTTGCCACGGTGTTGCAGCGTAAACGCGAATTCTACGGCTCACGTCAAATTATCCGTACGTTGCTTCGTCTGAATAAGAAAAATATCGATTACTGGCTTAGTCTGGCATCGCTTCATCATGCTTATGGAGATATGGCCTTAGCGGAAAAATGCTGCAGAGAAATTATGCGTTTTCAGCATCCGGGGGCAAGTTCTCTTGGGCTCACCGGCATTGTCCTGAGTGATAACCATAAAATGGCTGAAGCGCGCTATTTTATGGAAAAAGCCGTTGAACTGAGCAATTACAATTTTGGTTACTTCAGCAACTTACTCTTTGTGATGAGCCATGACGCCAGCGTAACGGCCGATGAGCTGCTGGAGAAGCATATTGAATATGGTCGCCGTGCTGACGCCTGGGCACAAGAGAGTGGGGTAAAACTGGTTCTCTCGAATACGCGAGATCCTCATCGCAAACTTCGACTCGGCTTTGTTTCAGGGGATTTACGCAAGCATCCGGTGGCGAATTTCATTCTGCCCTACTGGGATGCTATCGATCGTGAAAAATATGATCTGGTCGCTTACAGTACCCTGTTTCTGGAAGAGGATGACACCTATTGTCATCTTCGCCAGAGCGCAACGTTATGGCGTCAGGTTGATGCTATTAGTGATAGTGAACTGGCGAAACAGATAGCCGAAGACGGTATTGATATTCTGTTCGATTTATCGGGACATACAGCCTACAACCGGCTACCTGTATTTGCGTTGCGACCAGCTCCCGTTCAGATCACGTGGATTGGCTATCCCGGTACGACAGGCATGAAAGAGATGGACTATATACTTCTTTCGTCAAGCCTGGCGCAATCCGATACGCTTCAGCAGCAGCTGGTGGAAAAGGCAATGTTCGTCGCCACGCGCAAGAGTTTTGAACCCCATCCACTCAGTCCGGACATTAACCCGTTGCCCGCGCTGAAAAATGGCTATATCACCTTCGCCAGCTTTAACCGGTCTAAGAAAATTAACGACCAGGTGCTGGATGCCTGGGCGTCAATCTTAACGGGCTACCCCGAAGCCAGGCTGTTAATCGGTAATATGACCGATGCCGAAATGATTGCGGCCATGACGGAACGCCTGGAACAGCGTGGAATTTCTCGCGACAGATTACTTTTCAGGGGACTCGTGGAAATGGATGAGTACCTCGCGATACACAATACGATCGATATCTTACTGGATGCATTCCCGTATAGCGGCGGAACGACGACGCACCACGGTGCCTGGATGGGCGTTCCGACCATTACGATGAATGGGCCGACAATTCCCTGTCAGCAGGGCGTGGATATTATGCGTTCTTACAAGCTCGAACAGTTTATCGCGAATGATGAGGGTGATTATATTTCCAAAGCAATCGCCTGGCGTCAGCATATTCCAGAACTTGCTGAAATCCGTCGGGGGATGCGAGACCGGATCCCGGTAGACCACGTGCCAGATTTTAATATTGCCGAAAACTTTGAACGGGCGCTGCGTGAAGCGTGGGGAATTTATTGTCGGGGAGAAGAGCCGCATGCGTTTCTCATTACTGAACTGCATTCCTGACTCGCAAGGGTTAACTAAACCAGCCATATGGGCAAAATTTGACGGTATCATTGCCGAGGTAGGATATGAGTAAAATTTACGTAACCAGTCCGTTTTTGCCCCCTCTGGAAGAGTTTATCCCTTATCTGGAGCAAATCTGGCAAAATAAAACGCTGACAAACGGCGGGCCTTTTCATCAGCAACTGGAACAGGCGCTGGCGGAATATCTGGGAGTAAAGCACCTTTCGCTTTTTGCCAATGGAACGCTGGCCCTGTTGACGGCATTTCAGGCATTACGTCTGACCGGCGAAGTGATTACCACGCCGTACTCCTTTGTTGCGACCTCACATAGCTTACTGTGGAACGGATTAACGCCGGTCTTCGCGGACATCGATCCACACACCTATAATATTAATCCGGATCGCATTGAAGAGTTAATTACCCCTAATACCACCGCAATTTTGCCGGTTCACTGTTATGGGATCCCCTGTGATATCGAGAAGATTCAGAAAATTGCGGACGTGTATGGTTTGCGGGTGATTTATGATGCGGCGCATGCTTTTAATGTCCGTAAAAACGAGACGAGCATTTTAAATCACGGTGATTTATCTGTACTCAGTTTCCATGCCACCAAAGTCTTTAACACCTTCGAGGGCGGGGCCATTATTAGCCACGATCTCAAAACTAAACAGCGCATTGATTACCTTAAGAACTTTGGTTTTGCGGGTGAAACACGCATTGTGGCTCCCGGTATTAACGCCAAAATGAATGAGGTGGAAGCCGCATTTGGTCTTCTCCAGCTTAAACATATTGATAAAGCACTGGACGAAAGAAAGACCATTTATCAACGCTACTGTGAAATGTTAAACGGACTGGAAGGTTTAACATTTGTCGACGTACCCGATGATGTGAGCTGGAACCACGCCTATTTCCCTGTGCTCATCGAACCACATTTCGGAATGAGTCGTGATGGGGTGTATGAATTATTCAAAGCGGATGCCATTCTGACGCGTCGCTATTTCTATCCGCTCATCAGTTCATTTGCCATGTACAGAGGTTTCCCGACATCTGCGGAAGAACATCTGCCGGTTGCCAATGACATCGCCGAAAAAGTGCTGTGCTTGCCGATCTATCCAGGAATGACGCTGGAGGAACAGGATCGGGTCGTGAATGCTCTCAAGCGTGCTTCCCTGGTAGGCCAGGCACAGGGTAACGAACCGACGCCAGTGACGGAGATTGCGGTATGAGCCTGACGCGTACCGCCATGATCCTCGATGCAGGCTTTGCCTCGTTGCCCTTACAGCAGGCTATTAAAGCCGCAGGGTTTCGAACAATTGCCTGCAGCGGGAAAGCCCAGGATGCAGGGATGAAATATGCCGATGCCACCTGGGAGCAAAATTACGCTGATAGCGACGCGGTACTGGCCATCGCCCGCAAGGAAAACATCACGGCCTTGTCGCCTGGGGTGACGGACGTCTCGTATCTTTCTGGCTGCCGCGTGGCGCAGGCGCTGGGCCTTCCGGGCTATGACTCACCCGAGGTCAGCGATCTCCTTTTCCTCAAGGACCGCTTCAGGAAATGGGCCAGCGAGAAGGGATATCCTATTCCAGAAGCAGCCAGCAGCGTGCAGGAAGCGCGCACGATGCGGTTCCCGCTGCTGGTGAAGCCCGTGGACGCGTACAGTGGAAAAGGGATCTCATTAATTCATCGGCCAGATGAACTTGATGCGGCGGTACTCGTTGCGCGTGCTGCGTCGGCGGGCGGGGAATGTGTCATCGAAACATTCTGCCAGGGGGCGCTGTATAGCCACTCGGCATTTATTCGTGGGGGTGAAATCACCTGCGAGTTCTTTGTCGATGAATATTGCACGGTCTATCCGTGGCAGGTGAACAGCAGTTGTCTGAGTGTCAACCTGACCGAGTCGATGCGCAATCAGATCAGTGAATGTATGCAGGCCATGGTCAGTGATTTAGGCCTCGTCGATGGCCTCTTACATACTCAACTTATTGCCGACGAACGGCAGTTTTGGCTGATTGAAGTCACTCGCCGCTGTCCAGGCGATCTCTATTCGAAACTGATTGAGCTTTCAACGGGCGTTGACTACTCCCGCGAATTCGTTGCGCCTTTCATCGGGCAGACAAGTCAGTTTTCGCACCGTCGTCCTGCACGTCAGCGCAATATTGCCCGGCATACGGTCTCTTCTTTGCATCGAAGCCTTTACTTCGGTTTTGATTGTGCCCCTCTGCCAGCCAACCTTATTCAGGCGATACCGCTAAAACAGCCAGGCGATGAAATCGGCCCTGCGCCCGGAGATCGGGCAGGGTTAATTTTTGCCGAATTTAGCGATCTTGATGCAATGGCAAGCCATACGCCTGTGCTTAAAAACTATTTTTCTTTTTCTTCTTTGTAAGGACCGGACTATGAACAGGCCTCTATCTCTTGGGTTTATTGGCGGAGGAATCAATTCTGCAATTGGTCTTACGCACAAAATTGCCAGTCAAATGGACGGTCATTTCGCGTTGACGACGGGCTGTTTTAGTCGCGACAAGTCGCTCAGCAAACAGACTGGGCAGGCATGGGGCCTTCAGGATGACGCCATCTATACGAACGCCGCGACCCTGCTGGAAGAACAGCACGCGCAGATGGATGCCGTTGTTATTCTGACGCCAACGCCGGCCCATCGCGAAATTATTCTGGCCTGCCTTGAATACGGTCTTCCGGTGATCAGCGAAAAAGCCATGGTCGCCAGCGTCACAGATGCGCACGATATCGCCCAGCGCGTAGCGGACATCAACGGACAATTGTACGTCACCTATAACTATACCGGCTATCCGATGGTGCGCGAGCTGCGTGAACGGTTACGTCGCGGTGAACTGGGGAGCATTCAACACGTCATGGTGGAAATGCCTCAGGAAGGGTTCATTCGCAGCCGGGATGATGGAAGTGTGGCTCAGCCTCAGGAGTGGCGTCGGGTTGATGGTGACATTCCCACCGTTTCGCTCGACCTGGGTGTCCATGTGCATCAACTGGTTGAGTTTTTGACGGATAAACGTGCCGAGGATGTCTATGCGATTAATAGCACGTTCGCGCGCGTCCCGAATGTTGTTGATACGGTGAATCTGATTTCCCGTTACGGCGACGACATGGTGTGCAATTACTGGTACGGCAAAGCCGCGCTGGGTTACCGGAATGGTCTGCGGATACGAATTTATGGTTCTGAAGGCAGCGCCGAATGGCTACAAATGGAACCTGAATATCTCCGTCTTGCCGATGAACATGGGAATATCCGCCTGATTGACCGGACTGCCGGAGACAATACCGTGGCAAATCTGCCCCGCTATTGCCGTTTTAAAGCAGGGCATCCTGCCGGATTTATTGAGGCATTTGCAAACTATTACGCCGATATTGCCGCGAGCATACGTGGCGAGCCTACGGGATACAGCCTCAGTTGCGATACGGCCGTACGTGGGCTGGAGTTTCTTGAAAAAGCGCAGCAGAGCGCACTAACGTCTGCCAAAGTCGAAATATTACGTTAATTACGGGTGTGCTGAGGACTATATGACATTACTGGAACAGTTACAGGGTTGCGATAACGCCTTCTTCAAGAGCATTAACGCCATGCAATCCAACGAACGACCCATTGTGCTTTATGGGGCGGGCTGTTTGGGACAGATGACGGCAGAGTTTATGTTCCGGGAAAACATGCCGCTTCATAAAGTCGCACTCAACAGAAAATACATTACTGACGGGATGACCTTCCACGGGCTTCCGGTTGTGGCCATCGAAGATCTCATGAGTCAGCCTGGTGAGTTCAACTGTATCGTAGCGTTGCAGTATGTGAGCGACGCCTTGCAGGAAGAGCTACGTCAGGGCGGGGCAAATGTGCTTGTATTCGATCCCTCCTTTATCGGCGTCAGCACGAATCTATGGTATACCCCGTCATTTTGTGAAGAACACCGGGATGTACTTGAGCAACTGTACGCTAACCTGGAAGATATTCGTTCGCAGGAAACGCTTGTCGCGTTTCTTAAACAGCGTTTAAGTTCAACCCGGGGCTATTATCAGGCGATATACGAACCTGTACATTATTTCCCTTCCGATATAATTCGCCTGCAGGATAACGAAGTGTTTGTTGATTGCGGGGCCTACAATGGCGATAGTATTGGGGCGTTTATGCAGGAGGTGGCCCGTCAGCAGGTTGCGATGCCAGAAAGCGTTATTGGCTTTGAACCTGATGCCGGTAATTATGCTCAACTCTGTGAAAATACGCGTCAGTGGCCATTTTGCCAGCCAGTGCAAAAGGGCGTATGGGATGAAAAAACGGTTCTCTCATTCCAGTCGGGAAATGCACTCTCTTCACGCCTGGTGGAACAAAGCACCAACACGGTGACCATTGAACTGGATAGCATTGATAATATTCTGCAGGGGCGTAAAGCCACCTTTATTAAAATGGATGTCGAAGGGGCTGAACTAAAAGCATTGCAGGGCGCTGCGAGCACAATTCAGGACTGGAAACCTCTGCTGGCAATAAGTCTTTACCATAAGCCAGAAGATCTTCTGACCATTCCTCAATATATTGCGTCTCTCAGTGCTGATTATGTGTTTTATCTGCGCGGACATCACCCGGAACTGGCCTTTGAACTGGTTTTATATGCTGTGCCTAAGTCACGGTATATAAAGAAATAGGCAAATAACCCCCCATTTTACCCACTATTCATCCAATTGAACGCCCTGCAGAATCGGATAATCATGCCGATAACTCAATTAACGCAGGGCTGTTTATCGTGAATTCACTCTATACCGCTGATGGTGTAATGGATAAACACTCGCTGTGGCAGCGTTATGTCCCGCTGGTGCGTCACGAAGCATTGCGCCTCCAGGTGCGGCTGCCGGCGAGTGTGGAACTGGACGATCTGCTACAGGCGGGCGGTATCGGGTTATTGAATGCAGTTGACCGGTACGACGCTCTGCAAGGAACGGCATTTACGACTTACGCAGTACAGCGTATTCGGGGAGCAATGCTGGATGAACTGCGCAGCCGCGACTGGGTGCCGCGCAGTGTTCGCCGCAATGCCCGCGAAGTAGCGCATGCGATGGGGCAGCTGGAACAGGAACTTGGACGTAACGCAACGGAAACCGAAGTCGCGGATCGTCTGGGCATAGCTGTCGCTGAATATCGCCAGATGTTGCTCGATACCAATAATAGCCAACTCTTCTCTTATGACGAGTGGCGTGAAGAGCATGGCGATAGCATTGAACTGGTGACGGATGAGAACCAGCAGGAAAACCCATTACACCATTTACTGGAAGGTAATTTACGCCATCGCGTAATGGAAGCTATCGAAGCTTTACCTGAACGTGAACAACTGGTGTTGACGCTCTATTACCAGGAAGAGCTGAATCTCAAAGAGATCGGTGCTGTTCTGGAAGTAGGGGAGTCGCGGGTGAGCCAGCTGCACAGCCAGGCCATCAAACGCTTGCGTACCAAACTGGGTAAGTTATAGGTGAATCATTCACCCGAAAAATGCCGCACAACGTATTGACAACCAGGAGTTATCATGACGGTGCAGCACTCTAAAAGACGGCCTTTAAGCCGCTATCTCAAAGACTTTAAACACAGTCAGACGCATTGCGCACATTGCCATAAGCTGCTCGATCGCATCACGCTGGTACGTCGCGGGGAAATCGTGAACAAGATTGCGATTTCCCGCCTCGACACCCTGATGGATGAATCCGCATGGTCCGAAGAGCAAAAAGAGTGGGTGGCGCTGTGCCGCTTCTGTGGCGATTTGCACTGCAAAGAACAAAGCGACTTTTTTGATATCATCGGCTTTAAACAATTTTTGTTTGAACAGACTGAGATGAGTCACGGCACCGTGCGTGAATATGTTGTGCGCCTGCGCCGCCTCGGACAACATCTCACCGTAAACAACATCTCCCGCGATCTGCTCAAGACCGGTTATCTGGATGAGAATCTAGAGCCGTGGCTGCCTGCAACCAGCACCAACAACTACCGCATTGCTTTGCGTAAATACGCGCAATATAAAGCGCATATCCCCGCGCGGTCAGAGCAGAAAGTCTATGCAGAGACAACTTCTGATATATATTAATTATGAATAAGATGTAGCGCAGTTGCCTTTGACGTTGCAGGCGAAAGCTCTACACTGCTCAAAAACCACTATATCGGGGTATTTATGAAATTAGCACTTCTGGGTCGTCAGGCGCTGATGGGTGTGATGGCCGTTGCGCTGGTCGCTGGAGTGAGCGTGAAAACGTTCGCGGCGGAAAACCTGCTTAATAAAGTCAAAGAACGCGGCACGCTGCTGGTGGGGCTGGAAGGAACCTATCCTCCGTTCAGCTTCCAGGGGGATGACGGTAAGCTGACAGGTTTTGAAGTCGAGTTTGCCGAAGAACTGGCGAAGCACCTTGGGGTGAAAGCCTCCCTCAAACCAACCAAATGGGATGGTATGCTGGCATCGCTGGACTCGAAGCGTATCGACGTGGTCATTAACCAGGTGACCATTTCTGACGAGCGTAAGAAGAAATATGACTTCTCCACGCCGTACACCGTGTCTGGCATCCAGGCGCTGGTGAAGAAAGGTAACGAAGGCACCATCAAAACGGCAGCAGACCTGAAAGGTAAAAAAGTCGGCGTGGGTCTGGGCACCAACTATGAAGAGTGGCTGCGTCAGAACGTCCAGGGTGTGGATATCCGCACCTATGATGATGACCCGACAAAATACCAGGATCTGCGCGTCGGTCGTATCGATGCCATTCTGGTTGACCGTCTGGCTGCGCTGGATCTGGTGAAGAAAACCAAAGATACCCTGGCCGTTGCGGGTGATGCCTTCTCTCGCCAGGAAGCCGGCGTGGCGATCCGTAAGGATAACCAGGATCTGGTGAAAGCGATTGACGGAGCCATTGCAGAGATGCAAAAAGATGGCACCCTGAAGGCACTTTCCGAGAAGTGGTTCGGGGCAGACGTAACGCATTAAGTCCTGAAAGATAAAAAAAGGCGCTTTTAAAAGCGCCTTTTTTATTTCTTACGTCTGAACGTGCATAATAAAAAATGAATAGACAAAAATAGCGTTACCGGAGGTTTCATGTCATTGCAGAATTTAACGCGTTTTCCGCGTCTCGAATTTATCGGCGCGCCAACGCCGCTGGAGTATCTGCCCCGTTTTTCCGACTATTTAGGTCGCGATATTTTCATCAAACGCGATGACGTGACGCCGATGGCCATGGGCGGCAACAAGCTGAGAAAGCTGGAATTTTTAGCCGCGGATGCCTTGCGTGAGGGCGCCGATACGCTGATCACGGCGGGGGCTATCCAGTCTAACCACGTTCGCCAGACCGCCGCGGTGGCGGCGAAGCTCGGGCTTAACTGCGTGGCGCTGCTGGAAAACCCCATTGGTACGCGGGCGGAAAACTATCTCTCTAACGGTAACCGACTGCTTCTGGACCTGTTCAACGTGCAGATTGAACTGTGTGAGGCGCTCAGCGATCCGGCGGCACAGCTGAATGAGCTGGCCACCCGGGTTGAGGCGCAAGGTTTTCGTCCGTATGTCATTCCGGTGGGCGGTTCGAACGCCCTGGGCGCGCTGGGTTACGTTGAAAGCGCGCTGGAAATCGCCCAGCAGTGCGAAGGCGCCGTCAGTTTATCGTCCGTGGTGGTGGCGTCAGGTAGCGCAGGAACGCATGCCGGGCTGGCGATAGGGCTTGAACAGCTGATGCCTGACGTTGAGTTGATAGGGGTGACCGTTTCGCGCAGCGTTGCCGAGCAAAAGCCGAAGGTCGTTACGCTGCAACAGGCCGTGGCACAGCAGCTCGAACTCCAGGCGAAAGCCGACATTGTGCTCTGGGATGACTACTTTGCGCCTGGCTATGGCACGCCTAATGATGAAGGGCAGGAAGCGATAAAATTGCTGGCGCGTCTGGAAGGAATTCTGCTTGATCCGGTCTACACCGGGAAAGCGATGGCCGGACTGATTGATGGGATCACCCAGAAACGCTTTAAGGATGAAGGACCGATTCTCTTTGTGCATACAGGCGGTGCGCCAGCGCTGTTTGCCTATCATCCTCATGTCTAATTGCGGGCAGAACAAGACTCATGCAAGAAAGTATTCAGCTCATTATTGATTCTCTCCCGTACCTGCTTAAAGGCGCGGTATTTACCCTACAACTCTCGTTGGGCGGGATGTTCTTTGGCCTGCTGCTGGGCTTTATTCTGGCCCTGATGCGTATGTCAGCCATCTGGCCCGTTCGCTGGCTGGCGCGTTGCTATATCTCGATTTTTCGCGGAACCCCGCTGATTGCCCAGCTGTTTATGATCTACTACGGATTGCCGCAGTTTGGTGTCGAGCTGGATCCGATTCCGGCAGCGATGATCGGCCTGTCGCTGAATACCGCGGCCTACGCTTCGGAAACCTTGCGCGCCGCTATTTCGTCGATCGATAAAGGCCAATGGGAAGCCGCTGCCAGTATAGGCATGACGCCGTGGCAAACGCTGCGCCGCGCTATTTTACCGCAGGCCGCGCGGGTGGCGCTCCCGCCGCTCAGCAACAGCTTTATCAGCCTGGTGAAAGATACCTCGCTGGCGGCGACGATTCAGGTACCTGAGTTGTTCCGTCAGGCGCAGTTAATCACCTCGCGCACGCTGGAAGTATTTACGATGTATCTGGCGGCGTCATTGATTTACTGGGTCATGGCGACGGTACTGTCGACGCTGCAAAACTATTTTGAAAATCAGCTTAATCGCCAGGAGCGTGATCCGAAATGAATGCTATCGACGTCAAAAACCTGGTTAAAAAATTTCACGGACAAACGGTCTTGCACGGCATCGACCTGGAGGTGCAACAGGGAGAAGTGGTGGCGATTATCGGCCCAAGTGGCTCTGGTAAAACCACGCTCCTGCGCAGCATTAACCTGCTGGAGCAGCCCGAGGCGGGCACCATCCGCGTGGGTGAGATCACCATTGATGCTGCTAAGTCTTTCAGTCAGCAGAAAGGGCTGATTCGTCGTTTGCGTCAGCATGTCGGCTTTGTGTTTCAGAGCTTCAATCTTTTCCCGCACCGCACGGTGATGGAGAATATTATTGAAGGCCCGGTCATCGTTAAAGGCGAACCGAAAGACGAGGCGACAGCGCGCGCCCGTGAACTGTTAGCCAAGGTGGGGTTATCCGGCAAAGAGACCAGCTACCCGCGCCGTCTGTCCGGTGGGCAGCAGCAGCGTGTTGCCATTGCCCGCGCGCTGGCGATGCGACCTGATGTGATTCTGTTTGATGAACCGACCTCGGCGCTGGATCCTGAGCTGGTGGGGGAAGTGCTTAATGCCATTCGTCAGTTAGCGCTGGAAAAACGCACGATGGTCATCGTCACCCATGAAATGAGCTTCGCCAGAGACGTGGCGGATCGGGCGATCTTCATGGATCAGGGACGCATTGTGGAGCAGGGGCCCGCTACAGCGTTGTTTACCAATCCACAGCAGCCGCGCACGCGTCAGTTCCTTGAGAAGTTTCTTCTGCAGTAGCATTATCGAGTAAATTTGCTCCGGAACGCGCTTGCGGAGCAAATTATCTTTCCCTAAACGGAATTGAAATGCGCATTTATTCCACTTAGCTGCGATAAACCTGATGAAAGGTGGATGAATTATCATCCGCTCCGATATTTTGTATTAATAAATAAGTTTTATGTGTTAGTTTGTATTCACCATAATAATGAATATTTTATCAGGGGCTTCATTTAGTCAGTATGAGGGATTCAGACTTTTTCACATGGCGACGGGATTGCTTCCTCACGTTTCAGGAAATGGCCACAGCCGACGAGATATATCTCGAACTTCAACGACAGACACAAATACTCGAATTTGATTATTTCTCACTTTGTGTGCGTCATCCCGTTCCATTCACCCGGCCTAAAGTCTCGGTGCACTCCAGCTACCCGGCGGCGTGGATGTCACATTACAAGTCAGAAAACTATTTCGCCATCGATCCGGTGTTACGCCGTGAAAACTTTATTCACGGGCATCTTCCCTGGACCGATGAGTTATTCGCCGATGCGCAGGCCTTGTGGGACGGCGCGCGGGATCATGGTCTGCGCAAAGGTATTACACAGTGTCTGATGCTGCCAAACCATGCCTTAGGATTCCTGTCAGTGTCCCGTGCCAGTCAGTTTGGCAAAATGATGAATAACGAAGAAATAGAACTTCGATTACAAATGCTGGTGCAAATGGCATTAACTGCACTGCTGCGGCTGGAGCATGAGACGGTGATGCCACCTGAGATGAAATTCAGCAAGCGTGAGAAAGAAATACTGAAATGGACGGCTGAAGGGAAAACGTCGGCTGAAATTGCGATTATTCTTTCAATTTCTGAAAATACGGTGAATTTCCATCAAAAGAATATGCAGAAGAAATTTAATGCACCGAACAAGACACAGATAGCCTGTTATGCTGCAGCAACGGGGCTTATCTGACTGAACACCTGTTCTGCGTGTCAGACACGAAAACGGCTGAAGGCGATGCGTTCAGCCGTTTCCTTTTTACTGGCGGTAAGCTTGTTTAATTTGCTTAACCGTGCTGTTAAAAACATTCGCCTGAGCTTCATCTTCCAGCAGCGCGATTTGTTTTTCCATTTTAAGGATCACACGTCCCGCATCAGCCTGACCCATTGCCTGCAGCATCAGGGTAAGCAGCGCTTTCAGGCAGGAGATCTCCTGCGCCAGTTCTTGGTTATTTTCTGCAGTGGCGAATTCAGGTGTGCTCATGTGTTTTTCCTCATTATAAAACCGTGCTTTGCGCAACGATGAAAGTTATGGCGGCGGAGTATACCACAAGCCAGCTAAAAAAAAGCAGAGGTTGATTTTTGTACTTTTGTTCTGTTTGTTCATTGGGATAAACAAAAAATAAGGTTAACCTTTAAAAATCGGTCATTCAGGATAAATTGTTTATACTGAGTAAGTCGGTAGTTAATTATTGTTACAAAAATATTTGTTCTGTTTTTGGACTGCTAAGTATTCGACTTTTATCGTAACTTTCTGAACACACAAAGCTAAAGTTTGCCGCAGGGCCGCTAATTTCCTGGGTCACGCTTTCCACTTTGCGTACAGTCTAATTTCCAAAACCGAGAGCAAAATCGACATGCGCATTTTTTAACGTTTTAATCTTGCGATGAAAAACGGTAATATATAGCCACTTCGCTGTCAGTTGCGTTATCCCTATTCTGGAGAGTTTCCTTTGATCAACGTCCTTCTTGTTGATGACCACGAACTGGTGCGCGCAGGGATACGTCGCATTCTTGAAGATATAAAGGGTATTAAAGTCGCAGGTGAGGCCTGTTGCGGCGAAGATGCCGTGAAATGGTGTCGCGCTAACTCCGCAGACGTGGTGTTGATGGACATGAACATGCCGGGCATCGGTGGGCTTGAAGCCACCCGTAAAATCGCGCGCGCGTTCGTCGATACCAAAGTCATCATGCTGACTGTACACACCGAAAACCCGCTGCCCGCTAAAGTGATGCAGGCGGGGGCTGCGGGCTATCTGAGTAAAGGTGCTGCGCCCCAGGAAGTGGTCAATGCTATCCGCTCCGTGTATGCGGGTCAGCGTTACATCGCCTCTGATATCGCTCAACAGATGGCGCTAAGCCAAATTGAGCCAGATAAAACTGAATCACCGTTCGCCAGTTTGTCTGAGCGTGAATTGCAGATTATGCTGATGATTACTAAAGGTCAGAAGGTGAATGAGATTTCCGAACAGCTTAATCTCAGCCCGAAAACGGTGAACAGCTACCGCTATCGTATGTTCAGTAAACTGAACATTCATGGCGATGTCGAACTCACTCACCTGGCCATTCGTCATGGTCTGTGCAATGCGGAGTCGTTAATAAGTCAGTGAGTGATGTGTTCGATTCAAAATCATTTCTTAAAACCGTCACCAGCCAGCCTGGCGTCTACCGGATGTATGACGCTGGCGGGACGGTTATCTATGTCGGTAAAGCGAAAGACCTGAAGAAACGGCTTTCCAGCTACTTCCGCAGCAATCTTGCCTCGCGCAAGACAGAAGCGCTGGTGGCGCTTATCCAGCATATCGACGTGACCGTCACCCATACAGAGACGGAAGCGTTGCTGCTTGAGCATAACTACATCAAGCTCTATCAGCCGCGATACAACGTGCTGCTGCGTGACGACAAATCCTATCCCTTCATCTTCCTGAGCGGCGACACGCATCCACGGCTGGCCGTTCACCGCGGTGCGAAACACGCCAAAGGTGAATACTTCGGTCCCTTCCCCAATGGCTATGCCGTGCGTGAGACGCTGGCGCTACTGCAAAAGATCTTCCCGGTGCGCCAGTGTGAAAACAGCGTCTATCGCAACCGTTCGCGGCCGTGCCTGCAATATCAGATTGGCCGCTGTCTGGGGCCATGCGTGGCTGGGCTGGTGAGCGAGGAAGAGTATGCGCAGCAGGTAGAATATGTACGCCTGTTCCTTGCGGGGAAGGACGATCAGGTGCTGACGCAGCTGATAAGCCGAATGGAAAAAGCCAGCCAGGCGCTGGCCTTTGAAGAGGCCGCGCGAATCCGCGATCAAATTCAGGCCGTACGCCGGGTGACGGAGAAACAGTTTGTCTCAAATACCGGAGACGATCTGGACGTGATCGGGGTGGCCTTTGACGCAGGCCTGGCCTGCGTGCACGTGCTGTTTATTCGCCAGGGTAAGGTACTGGGCAGCCGAAGCTATTTCCCAAAAGTGCCGGGTGGCACGGAATCCGGTGAAGTGGTCGAGACTTTTGTCGGGCAATTCTATCTGCAGGGCAGCCAGATGCGCACGCTGCCCGCGGAAATCCTTCTCGATTTTAACCTGGAGGATAAAACCCTGCTTGCAGAATCACTGTCGCAGCTGGCAGGCCGCCGCGTCAATGTGCAGACCCGACCGCGAGGCGATCGCGCACGCTATTTAAAACTGGCGCGGACGAACGCTGCCACGGCGCTGACCACGAAATTATCCCAGCAGTCCACCATTCATCAGCGCCTGGCTGCGCTGGCGACGCTGCTTAAAATGCCTGAGGTCAGGCGGATGGAGTGTTTCGATATCAGCCATACGATGGGTGAGCAGACGGTGGCCTCCTGTGTCGTCTTCGATGCTAATGGCCCGGTGCGTGCAGAATATCGCCGCTATAACATTACCGGTATTACCCCAGGCGATGACTATGCAGCCATGAATCAGGTGTTGCGACGTCGCTACGGTAAGGCCATCGAAGAGAGCAAAATTCCTGATGTGATCCTCATCGACGGCGGCAAAGGGCAGCTTGGTCAGGCGAAAGCTGTTTTCGCCGAGCTGGATGTGCCCTGGGACAAACATCACCCCTTATTACTGGGCGTGGCGAAGGGGACCGATCGTAAAGCGGGTCTGGAAACGCTCTTTTTTGAACCCGAAGGGGAGGGGTTTAATCTGCCGCCGGATTCCCCCGCGTTACATGTCATCCAGCATATTCGCGATGAATCACACGATCACGCTATTAGCGGACATCGCAAAAAACGGGCGAAAGTTAAAAACACCAGTACACTTGAAACGATTGAAGGCGTGGGGCCAAAACGCCGGCAAATGCTGCTGAAGTATATGGGTGGATTGCAAGGCTTACTCAATGCCAGCACAGAAGAAATTGCAAAAGTGCCGGGTATTTCGCAAGCCCTGGCAGAAAAGATCTACTACTCGTTGAAACATTGATCGCTCTGTAGCAACATAGAGCTAAATTTTACTGACAACAGACAGTTACCGTCATCATGCGATTTAATATCCCTACGTTACTCACGCTTTTTCGCGTCGTGCTTATCCCGTTCTTTGTACTGGCGTTTTATCTGCCGTTTACATGGGCACCGTTCGCATGTGCGCTGATCTTCCTTGTTGCAGCGGTAACGGACTGGTTTGACGGGTATCTGGCGCGTCGCTGGAATCAAAGCACGCGCTTTGGCGCATTCCTGGACCCTGTGGCCGATAAAGTGATGGTGGCCATTGCTATGGTGCTGGTAGCCGAGTATTACCACACCTGGTGGGTTACGCTGCCAGCCGCCACCATGATTGCACGTGAAATCATTATTTCGGCGCTGCGTGAATGGATGGCGGAACTGGGCAAACGCAGCAGCGTGGCAGTCTCCTGGATCGGTAAAGTAAAAACCACCGCGCAGATGGCCTCGCTGGTGTGGATGCTGTGGCGTCCAAACGAGTGGGTAGAGTGGGCGGGTATTGGCCTGTTGTGGGTTGCGGCGGTTCTGACGCTGTGGTCCATGCTGCAATATCTGAACGCCTCGCGCGGCGATTTGCTTGAACAGTGATCGTTTCGACGTAATTTTCAGCAAACGATCGGGCTAAGCAAAAAATAACGTTGACTCAAAACGTCATATAAGTAGAATGCAACGCATCGAACGGCGGCACAGTTTGCCAGACGATAATGAAATCAAGTGATTAGGTAATTGCCTGATGACAAGCGGGAATAGCTCAGTTGGTAGAGCACGACCTTGCCAAGGTCGGGGTCGCGAGTTCGAGTCTCGTTTCCCGCTCCAAATTAAAAGCATCGGCAACAGCGGGTGCTCGTCGTAAGACACAAGATTTAAGGCGCGTTAGCAAAGCGGTTATGTAGCGGATTGCAAATCCGTCTAGTCCGGTTCGACTCCGGAACGCGCCTCCAATTTCTTCCCGAGCCCGGATGGTGGAATCGGTAGACACAAGGGATTTAAAATCCCTCGGCGTTCGCGCTGTGCGAGTTCAAGTCTCGCTCCGGGTACCATGGGAAAAGTAGAATAATCAAAGCAATAAGCAGTGTCGTACAAACCACCGAAAGGTGGTTTTTTTATTGCCTGATTTTCGCCATTCGCCATTCTTTCGCCATTCAGCTTCGCCACAAGAAGAGGGCATTACTGCCCCCCAACCACCGGCACTACAGAAATTTTCCTGTTATATCTCGCCGTTTGCGAGGCATTTTTATGACCTGAAATTTCCAATTTCCTGACCGCGACAACGCCATCACCTACAAAGAGCAGCGCGACAAAGCGACTGAGATGCTCAGCCTGGCGAACGCGACCATGACCGACATGCAGACGCGGCAGCGTGACGTTGCTGCGCTCGATGCCAAATACACGAAGGAATAAGCCGATGCGAAAGCCGAAAATGATGCTCTGCAGCGCAAGCTTGATAATGGTGGTCGGGTGCTCGTCATAGGCCGCCGTCCAGTGCCAGCCTCAACCTAAGCCGCCAGCGCCTCCAGCATGGGCCATGATACCACCGTCGAACTCTTTGACTTTGCTGGACGAAACCTTCTCGGTATCCGATCCGGAATCAGGCAAGACCAGTCAGCCTTGAGAGTGCTACAGGAATACATCACCAGTCACTGTCAGTAACTACTTAAAGTATTTATCCATGGGATCGTAGTGCTGGTATTTTCTGTAAAAAAAGAGCCAGTAGACAAATCCTATGGCAGCACCTAGCCCTGCCATCATGAGATAAAGATCCTCGCGATGGTAAAACAATTCAGAGAAGGAATAAGAACCTTTCCATATATCAATAAGGCTACCGCCAATCACCACATCAAATATAAATGCCATCAATGGCAGAGCAACAGCATATGCCGCCATGAGGTAGAGCAGAGCTCCAAGTCTGTACCTGGTATTAATGTGCATAGCCTGCCTCCTTACAAGTTGCTTTGAAGCATAACATATCCAATCAAGAGCCAGAATTCGGTCGGGCTTTTCTATTGGGGCATGACAAACCCCAGGAAGAACTGTCACCCGAAATGGCAGAGCATGACCACAAACACACCGAACCCTAACCTGTGAAATGAGCCTTTGGAGACGTCAGTTTAGTGCTGGCGAGCCTTCGGTGGGCAAGCGTTTTATTTCGGCAAAAGTTCATCTCACAAGTAAGATCGATTAATAGGAGTTTTCAATCATGTCAGGACCGCCGAGAACCCCGACGGCACTGCGTTTGTTAAAGGGTAGCCCATCTAAACGGGCCTTGAACAAGGCAGAGCCAAAACATCCCTCTGGCGTCCCCCAAATTCCGAAGCATTTTAACAAGCAGGAAAAGTACTGGTTCAAGCGGATAACAGCATTTCTGTGTTTGATGTTATCGGGCAGGACTAATGGGGCGAAGGGGTAACCGCTAAACGTATTGCCGGTGCGCTTCGGGCGATGAACGGCGCCGACATTACGGTGAAAATCAACTCACCGGGCGGCGATATGTTCGAAGGTCTGGCTATCTACCATGGAAAAAATTGAATAAAATCAATGATAAGCAGTGTCGTACACACCACCGGAAGGTGGTTTTTTTATGGGGTTTTTTGACCTGAGCCCGGCGACTCACGTGAGCTTCCCATTCAATGCGCGCCTAAACCCCACCAAGATACGCTTTACGCACCTCCTGATTGCCCAGCAATTCCTGGCCGCTGCCTGCCAGGCGGATCTGCCCGTTAACCATCACGTAGCCGCGATCGGACAGCGACAGCGCATGATGCGCGTTTTGCTCAACGAGAAAGATGGTCATGCCGTTTCGCGCAAGCTCCCGCAGCGTCTGGAAGATCTGTTTTACCACGATAGGGGCAAGCCCCAGGCTCGGCTCGTCCAGCAATAGCAGTTTCGGTCGGCTCATCAGGGCGCGGGCGATGGCCAGCATTTGCTGTTCGCCGCCGGACATGGTCATTGCCCGTTGTTTACGGCGCTCTTTGAGCCGGGGAAAGAGCTCGAACATGCTCTGCAAATCCTGGGCGGCGTACTGGTTGCCTATGGGTATGGTGCCCATCAGCAAATTCTCTTCGACGGTCATATCCGGAAAAATACGGCGTCCTTCCGGGGCCTGCGCAATCCCGCCCGAGGCGACATAATGCGTTGAGCGATGGCTGATGTCGTCCCCGCAGAATAAAATCTGCCCCTGACGGATGCGCGGCTGACCAAATATAGACATCAGGAGCGTCGATTTTCCCGCCCCATTGGCACCGATCAGCGCGACGGTTTCCCCTTTGTTTACCTGTAACGAGACCTGCTTTAGCGCCTGAATCACCCCGTAGAAGACATCCACGTTGCGAAACTCCAGCATCGGCTCACTCATAAACTGACCTCGCTTTCGTCAGTGCCAAGATAAGCGGCAATGACTTTCTCGTTATGCTGGATGTGCTCGGGCGTTCCCTGGGCAATCACATCGCCATGGTCGAGCACAATGATATGATCCGATATGTCCATCACCATCCCCATATCATGCTCAATGAGAAGAACCGTGATGCCATGCTGGTCGCGCAAGAAACGGATGATTTTACTCAGCGTGCGTGTCTCTACCGGATTCAGCCCGGCCGCCGGCTCATCCAGACAAATCATCTCCGGTCCGGTACACATTGCTCGCGCAATTTCGAGCCGACGCTGTTGCCCGTATGACATTTCTCCTGCCAGGCGGTTAGCGCAATCGACCAGGTCCACCACCTCCAGCCAGTAGAAGGCGCGGTCCAGCGCGTCGCTTTCCGCTTTTCGGTAGCCGGGGGTGTTCAGCACCCCGGCCAGCAGATTGCGGTTGACGCGCATATGCTGAGCCACAAGCAGGTTCTCTACCACCGACATCTCCCGGAATAAACGGATGTTCTGAAAGGTACGCGCCAGCCCGGCGCGGTTCACCAGATGCGTGCCGCCAAACATTTTGTAGAAGAGACGCTGTCCGAACTGCGCCGGGTTTAGCCAGTCGCCAGGCTGGAATTTTTGTCCCAGGATCTGGATAACGTTCGTGGTTTTGCTACGCGTGGAGAAATGAATCGCGCCGCCAGAGGCTTTGTAAAAACCGGTCAGGCAGTTAAATACCGTCGTTTTACCTGCACCGTTTGGCCCTATCAGAGCCGTGATTGACCCGCGCTGTACTGACAAAGTGACATCGTTCAGGGCTTTGATCCCGCCAAAGTGCATCATCAGATGTTCGACACTCAGTATCGTCCCGTTCATGGCGCCACTCCCTTACGCACCGCGAATCCGCTGCGGTTAATACGTATCAGTCCTCGCGGTCGCCAAATCATCATCACCACCATCAGCACGCCGAACAGAAGTACGCGATACTCAGCGAAGCTGCGCAGGAGTTCCGGCGTAACGGTGAGGACAAACGCCGCCAGCACCACACCCAGCGTGGACCCCATGCCGCCCAGCACCACGATGGCAAGGATCAGTGCAGACTCAAAGAACGTAAAAGACGTCGGGTTGACAAAACCCTGGTAGGTGGCGAAGAACACGCCTGCAATACCGGCCGTGGACGCGCCCAGCGTAAAGGCCGAAAGCTTCACCAGAACGTGATTTAATCCCATTGAGCGGCAGGCGATTTCATCTTCACGCAGTGCTTCCCAGGCCCGACCGATTGGCATGCGTGTCAGACGATGCTTGATAAACAACACCAGTAACACCACCAGCAACAGTACGGCGTAGATGAAGATAAACTTCAGGTTGGGGTTATACGTAAGATGAAAAAACTCATGAAAAGGCGTGCCGCCTTCTTTGGCGCGCCGCCCGAACTCCAGCCCAAAAAAGGTGGGTGGCGGGGCTGAAATGCCGTTCGGTCCCCCGGTAAAGGTGAGCCAGTTGTTCAGGACGAGCCGGATGATTTCGCCAAAGCCTAGCGTGACGATGGCCAGATAATCGCCATGCATACGTAAGACCGGAAATCCCAGCAGTGCGCCCGCGGCTGCGGCTAACAGGGCCGCCAGCGGCAGCATTGTCCAGAAACCCAGCCCGAGATACTGGTAGCCCAGCGCCAGCCCGTAGGCGCCAATGGCATAAAAGGCGACGTATCCTAGGTCGAGTAGCCCCGCCAGACCCACCACAATGTTTAATCCCAGCCCGAGTAACACGTAAATCAAACCGAGAATCGCAACCGTGAGGACATACTTTGTGGCGACAAAAGGGAAACAGACCGCCAGCGCGATGACCAGAGGAAGGATCCAGCGCATCCGACTTTTATAACCGGGAGGGCGCACGTATACGCCCAAATTATCAGCGTCGAAACGGGACAGCAGGCGAACGCCCGTCCGCGTAGAAAGAAAGGCCGTCAGAATAAATCGGCCTGCCATCACGATAGCAACGAGCCAGGCTAACCGCCTGCCTTCAAAATTGAAGCTGTAGCCATCGAGCACGACGCCCGCAATGGGGCCGAAAATAATCAGCGCCACCATGCCGGCAAAGAGGCTATCCAGCACGCAGCGTTGTAGCGAAAAACCGTCGGGAGCATGCGCTTGCGATGTCATATTTCACTCTCTTACACTTTGGCGACAACCGGTCGTCCAAGCAGTCCCTGAGGACGGAAGATAAGGATTACCACCAGCAATCCAAACGAGAAGACATCCTTGTAATCAGAATTCACCATCCCGGAAAACTGTGCCTCGGCGATCCCCAAAATCAGCCCGCCCAGCATCGCGCCAGGTAACGATCCAATTCCACCTAACACCGCGGCGGTAAAGGCTTTGATGCCGATGACAAATCCGGCGTAAAAATCGAATGTCCCGTAGTTCATCGTGATGAGTACGCCTGCCAGCCCTGCCATAGCAGCACCGATAACAAACACCAGCGAAATGATACGGTCGGTATTGATGCCCAGAATCGAGGCCATTTTCCGATCCTGCTGCACCGCCCGACACATGCGGCCTAAACGCGTCCGGTTGATTATCCAGGTGAGCAATAACATTCCCGCGAACGAGGCAATCAGGATAAAGACCTTGGTATAGGTTATCTGGACAAAACCTTCGCCCAGGTGAAACCGGAAGACACCGTCCAGCATCGTGGGTACACCTTGTTGCCGGGGACCCTGGCTGATTTGCGCGTAGTTTTGCAGAATTAAAGACATGCCAATTGCGGAGATCAGCGGCGCTAAGCGTGTTGAATTGCGTAGCGGCTTATAGGCAATGCGCTCAATGGTCCAGCCATATACCCCCGTGACCACGATGGTGAAGACCAGCGTACCGAGAATCAATAAAGGGAATGACTGCAAGCCGAAGAACGAAAGCAGCGCCAGACCAATGGCGCAGAGGTAGGCCGAGATCATATACACTTCGCCATGCGCGAAGTTGATCATGCCGATAATGCCGTAAACCATGGTGTACCCGATGGCGATCAGTCCGTAGACCGAACCCAGCGTTAACCCGTTGATGAGCTGCTGCAGGAAGAATGTACTCATTATCGCGCGCTCTTATAAAAGGCTGCACGATCAAACAACCGTGCAGCCAGGGATGTTATCGCACCGGTCGTCCTGGACCGGCGTTGAGCGTAACGCCTGAGCGTTACTGGACCTCCTGATATTTCCCTTTGTCGTCCCACTGATACACGACGTAATCGGACACCTTCAGATCGCCTTTATCATCCCAGGCCTTTTTCCCCATGACCGTTTCGACCGGGTTGGCTTTTAACCAGGCGCTGGCTTTGGCCGGGTCGGTGCTTTTGGTGGCATTAAAAGCCGCAGCAATAGCCTGAACAGAGGCGTAGGAGTAGAGGGTGTAGCCTTCTGGCTCAAATTTACTGGCGCGGAATTTTTCGATAACGGCTTTGCCGTCCGGGATCAGACGCGGATCTTTGCCGAAGGTCATATAAATGCCCTTGGTGTATTGCGCTCCCCCCGCGGCGGTAACCATCTCTTCATTGACGATACAATCCCCGGAGAAGAACTTCGCCTGTACGCCTTGCTCACGCATCTGACGGACAAGGGGACCGGCTTCCGGATGGCATCCCCCGAAGAACACCACGTCTGGTTTCTGGGCGCCAATTTTGGTGACCAGCGCGTTAAAATCTTTTTCACCGCGGGATAGCCCTTCATACATCACGTCTTTAACGCCGCGCTTAGCCAGCGCCGCTTTTGTGGCATCCGCCAGGCCTTGCCCATAGGTATCTTTATCGTGGATGATGGCCACACGTTTGGCATGCAGTTTATCAATGATAAAGTCGCTGGCGACCTGACCTTGCTGGTCATCGCGACCGCACATACGGAACATATCCTCCATGCCGCGCTCGGTGATTAACGGGTTGGTAGAGCCGGGGGTGATGGCGAGAATGCCTGCATCGTTATAGACCTCTGAGGCCGGCATGGTAGACGAAGAACAAAAATGACCGACTACGGCTTTCACTTTGTCCTGATCCACGAGGCGGTTGGCTACGGAGACGGCCTGTTTAGGTTCACAGGCATCATCCCCCTGAACCAGCTTGATTTTCTCACCGTTGATCCCACCCGCAGCATTGATATCTTCGGCGGCCTGGGTGGCACCGTGCCAGTATTGATCGCCATAGGTCGCGTTAGGGCCGGTGAACGGCCCGGCTATACCAATCACGATATCGGCCTGGGCGGAAAACGCCGTAAGCAGGCTGCCTGCCAGTAAAAGCGAAAGGGGAGTTCTGATTAATTTCAGCGACATTGTAATGTTCCTTAGCTAAGAGGTTTTTGCACCACGGATAACCTTTACGCCTGACGGCGCATTCAATCCAAAAACAAACGCAAGAACAAAATGCACTAAACGAACGACAGCCTGACAATATGCTGCTGGTAACGGCGAGGTTTCCTTACTGGTATTCACCTCTGGGACATTAAGCAAAATGCTGGCCAGAATGATTGAACCCGTGCCCAATTATCGACACTGTGAGTATAGAGCGCCGTTTTACGCCTCCTGCGGGGATAAGGTGAAATTCCAGCAGGGATCACATCCCGTTTACAACAAAGCCCATAACTTGTGCAACGGTCACGATTTGCACTTAAAAGCATCATCATTACTGGCGGTCTTTATACTTAAGAGGCCTGGTAGCGGCAGTAGGCGCGTGCTTCTCCTGCTGGCTGGCGTTGTGTGGTAATATTCTTTTCTTTTTTTCAGGAGTGTCAGCAATGACTGAAGGCCCATTAAACGAAAGCGAACTTGAGTGGCTGGAAGAGACCCTAACGTCCTACGGTCATGAAGACGCATCCGTGATTGATGTATCCGAACTTGACGGTATGTTAACCGCGTTATTATCAGGCCCCTTTGTGGTAGAGCCGGATGCCTGGCTGGTGGCGGTGTGGGGCGGAGAAAAATATATTCCGCGCTGGAAAAACGATCGTGAAATGAACCGGTTTATCGATCTTTGCTTTAAGCATTTGAATGATATTGCGGAGAGGCTGAGCGATTATCCCGACCAGTTCGAACCGGTATTTGGGATTAATGACGTCGACGGGCAAAGCTACACGGTCGTCGAAGAGTGGTGTTACGGCTACATGCGCGGCGTAGCGCTGACCGACTGGTCAGCCCTGCCTGACGAACTGCAGGCTGACCTCGCGGCAATTGCCCTGCACGGCACCCTCGAAAACAGTGAAAAGCTGGAGTCGTTAACGGAAGAGGAGTACGCCGGGAGTATTGAGCGCATTCGTCCTGCGGCACTGCGTTTATATAACTACTGGGTAGCAAATCCCCAGGCGCCTGCTTTGCAGCAGCCCATTGTGAATGGCGTCAAGGTTGGCCGTAACGATCCGTGTCCGTGCGGCAGCGGTAAGAAATTTAAAAGCTGTTGTCTCCACTGATAAAAAACGGGCTACTGAGTAGCCCGTTTTTTTTAACCCACTTCAGGCAACAGGCCCGCGGCAATACAGAATTGCACCACAATGACCGCAATGCCACAGGCGAAGACCAGGCAGAGCAGCGGTTTTCCACCGGCCACGCGATACCCGGCATTCTGGTGCTGCTGACGGCTTTTCCATGCCAGCAGCGACGGAAGCAACAGGGCAAGAATCGATAACGCCACGCCGGCGTAACCCAGCGCCATCACAAACCCACGCGGATAAAACAGCGCAAACGCAACGGGCGGCAAAAAGGTGATCGCCGCGGTCTGCAGACGCCCGCCGACGCTGTTTTTACGCTGGAACAGATCCGCCAGATAGTCGAACAGACCCAGAGCCACCCCCAGGAACGAGGTGGCCAGCGCCAGGTCGGCAAACAGATGCACCGCCAGCTCAACGTGAGGGGATGCGACCACGGCGCGTAACGCCATCAGGAAGCCATTCAGGCCAGAGTGATCGGCCATTAGGCCCAGAAACGTCGTTGAATCAATACTGCCCAGCGTCACCAGTTGCCAGAAGAGATAAGCAACTAAAGGAATGGCGCTACCGATCACGAATACGCGACGCAGTTTTCGTATGTCCCCGTTCATATAACTGACGATGCTCGGTACGCTGCCGTGAAAGCCAAACGAGGTAAAAATGACCGGGATGGCGGAGAGCGCCAGCCCTTTTTCCAGAGGGAGGGTCAACAGGTTTATACTGTGAACATGCGGTGCCAGCAGCACCAGCATCACCACCAGGAAAAGGATCTTGGCGCTAAACAGAAAACGATTGAAGAGATCGACCAGCGCCGTGCCAACGCTCACTACGCCGCCGCCAATTAAGGTAAAGAAGATCACCCCCGTGGACGGGGTAATATCTGAACCAAACCAGTCATTGATGCTGGAGGCAATGAGTTCTCCGGCGCCGCTGATATAGGCGGCCGTCAACGCATACATCAGGAACATCATGCTAAACCCGGTGACCCACTGGCCGTAACGGCCAAGATAGCGGGCGGCCAGGGACCCCAGCCCGGTATCTGCCGGGACATGCTGATAGACCTCAAGCAGCAAGAGCGCGGTGTAACACATCAGCGCCCATAACGAGCCTAACAATACCAACGTCACGCTAAAGCCGACGCCTGCAGCGGCTAAAGGCATTGCCAGCATTCCTGCGCCTATAGTCGTGCCTGCGACGATAAAGATACTTCCCAGGGTTCTGTTTTTCACGATTTCCTCTACAGCGATACCATATCGCAACAAAATCTGCGGCGCAGAGTAAGGGAAAAGAGGTTGTTCGTCAAATCGGCGTTACATCTCGTGTACATAAAAATTTACAACGTAGAGCCTCGTCTCGCGTGATGCCCTCAGAGGTGCCGTTTCAGCAGATGAGAGGTAACCTGAGCCAGCGCAAAGCACGAGGGGATACGCATCGTTAGGATGGCTCTTTTATCGGGAGGTAGCATGACGTCAATACACGGGCACGCGGTACTCACAATGATGATTGAGTCCGGTGAACACTATTCAGAAAGCAGTCTGGAAAAGGCGATTCATACACGATTTGGTGAAACGGCGCGTTTCCATACCTGTTCGGCAGAAAACATGACCGCAGCGGAGCTGGTGGCGTTTCTGAAAGCGAAAGGGAAATTTATTCCGGCAGAGAAGGGGTTTTCAACGAGTGAAAGCAAAATTTGCCGCCACTAAAAAATACGGTGCCGTAACCGGCACCGTCAATAATTAATTCTGAGCGTCAAGCGTCGACAGTTCTTTATCAATAAAGTACAGCCCTTCACCCGATTTACCCGCCAGGGATAATTTATCCAGCACGGATTTAAACAGTTTCTCTTCCTCGTGCTGTTCGGCGACATACCACTGCAGGAAATTAAAAGTAGGATAATCCTGGCTCATCATTGCTGCATGGGCCAGTTCATTAATCTTTTGCGTAATCAGCTGTTCATGTTCGTAGGTTGCGCGGAATAATTCATCCAGAGAAGCGTATTCAGCAAACGGCGAGGCGACCGGATTAATACGCGGCAGGCTGCCGGTATCGGCCAGATAGTCAAACAGACGCTGCATATGCGTCATCTCTTCCTGAGCGTGGCGGCGCAGAAATGCTGCCGCGCCTTCAAAGCTGTGGAAGCTGCACCAGGCACTCATTTGTTGATAAAGCAGGGATGAAAAAAGCTCAAGGTTCATTTGTTCATTGAGCTTGTCGATCATTTCAGTTTTCAGCATGGGTGCAGCTCCGTAAATGAGAAATAGGTCAGCAAGGCCGCCACTATAATTTGTTATTTAATTATTTGCAAAAGGTAAAATAAAAAGAGTATTTATTAAAAATACGAATGGGAATAAAACGCATTGGCGATATTTATTTATTCTAATGAGAATTGTTCGTCTTCTTATTTAAATATGCTGCCCGTTTTGAACCGGCAGCATACCGGTTAATACCAGGGATTTGCACCGGGCCTGGTGGCATAGCCAAGACATTTGTACTGAATGGTCATGGTTTCATTCAGGCACACGGACCCGCTCACGAGTGAACAGGTTTTAATAGGCTCACCGTAGAACGAGGCGGTGGCATAGCCCATGCTCTGGCATTCACGCGTCGCTGTCCCGTTGGTGAGGTAGGCGTCATAGCGCGCATTTTGCAACATCGCCTGGTTGTAGTTGAGCCTGACAACGCCATTTGGCGCATCCACATGACTGACTTCGGCCTGACGGGTGATAGTGCATCCTGCCAGCAGCAGGAGGGCTCCCGCGATGATTACATTCTTCATGGTTCGCTCTGTCTATAAGAAGATACACTATCCTACCGCCCTTCAGGCTGCACAATGGGCAGAATAGCCTGACAATCATCCCTTTCTCTTTGCCACGGTGCGGTTAATCGGCCATGCTGTCAAAGATTGTCTTAAACCGCAGATGTTGCTGTCGAAACAGCATGATCAGTTGTGGATCAAAATGACGTCCGTCACCGTCGAAAATAACTTTGCATGCCTCTTCATGGCTGAATCCGGGCTTGTAAATACGCTTTTGCCGGAGCGCGTCATAAACATCTGCAAGTGCCAGTATGCGCGCCTCGAGCGGGATATTCTCGCCGCGCAGTCCTTCCGGATAGCCACTTCCGTCCCATTTCTCATGATGGTAGTGAATGATATTTTCTGCTACCGAACCCAGCCCGAGCCCCTGAATAATCATCCACCCCTTGATGGTGTGCAATTTCATCTCATTAAATTCCTGCGGGGTCAGAGGACCTTGTTTACGCAGAATGCGGTCGGGTACGGCGATTTTCCCCACGTCGTGTAAGGAGGCAAAGTGTTCGATCTCGCGAATGAGCTTGCGCGGGAGATCGAGCCCGCGCGCCATCAGCCCGCAATACTTCGCCACGCGCTGGATATGGCTCCCGGTCTCATCATCATGCGCCCGGTTCACTTTCTCGAGGGCCTGCACGATATTGCGGTTCATCAGGCGATTTTTTTTAATATGTCGCCGCATCATGATCAGCATGCCAATGCTGAAAAGCGCTGCGATGAACAACACCACGCTGATGAATTTGAAGGTGTTTTTAGTCAGCGAAGGGAGCTGTGACGGGTCCTCGTGACGTTCAAGCTGCGTGCGGAAACTCGACAAGCGGTTCACCTGGGTGAGCAAATGGGAGAGCGGATGGTGCGGTTCGACCCAGGGGCCTATGATAAATTCCGAGCGCGTCACCCCGGCGACCTTCAGTACGCCACGGAAAAGCTCGTTACCCCGCAAGGTGGATTCCAGCGAACTTAAATCCCCCAGGATGTAATCTATTTCGTTGTTTTCGATGGCATCAATAAGCGCTTTATTCCCTTCCCGGGCGACAATCACAACGTCATTGCCAAATCTGTCCTGGAGATACTGCGCCGAAAACGACCCGGTAATGACCCCCACACGCTGCCCCCGAATGGTTTCTTCATCCCAGAGGAAAGGCTGCTCTATGCGGTTGTAATAGGCGTTATGCCAGGCGATTTCAGGGCCGATACGGCCCGCGGCATGTTCGGCGTCCGACCGTTCGGCAATATTGACCAGACGAACCGGCCAGTGCTGGGTGGACAGGGCCTGAAGATAACGATCAACGTAATGAACCTCGACAGGTATGCCCAGTAAATCACGCATATCATTAATCATGTCGATTGCCGTCCCGTGCCGGGTCGTTCCCGCTTTCCAGATAAGCGGGGCAAAGTTTTCGTTTTCAGGTAACCAGACCTGCAAACGGTTATGCGCCAGCCAGGCTTTTTCATCGGCTGAGATGCTGATCCGGCTCAGCAGATACTGACGTTTACTCTCTTCCAGCTCTTTTCGCATTTCACCGCTGCGATACCAGTCACCGAGAAAGGTATTGATCTTGTCACGCAGCGCTTTTAAATCCGGACTGAATCCGAGCACGACGGGGATGCGCAGTTCCGGGAAGGGACGGGACAGGAGATAATAGCGCTGCGTGTTCTCCATCTCGCTGGCATCATTGATGTAAAAATCAGCCTGATGTTCCTCCAGCAGCCGAAAAGCCTCTTCACTGGTGGCAACCAGACGCAGGGATCGGAATGTCAGGTCGGGGTAGCGTTTTTGTACGCTCTCAAGCGTGGCGTCATTTTGTCTGAACAGCACCCGGGTTTTGGCAAGCTGCTCCGGGGTGGTGACGGTCATGGAAGGGCTGGCGGCGACGACTTCATTGGAAAACAGCTGTGATGAGAGAACCTTGGTGCGGGCACGCGCCTCGGTGCGCAGCACGCCCGCATAGACGCCAAAATCACTGGCATTAAATCGTGCGCCAATTTCAGGGCCGGATAAGGGGTTGAGTTCAAGATGGGTGCCTAGTTTCTGATTCAGCGCCGCCACGAGCGTGGTGTAAAAGCCGTTTATTTTTCCGTCAGGGGTGCGCCAGAATTCAAAACTGTCGGCGTCATACACCCATACGGGCACGGCGTCGTCAGAGACGGTTTGCGCGAAAGGGCCTCTGGCCCAGAAAAGAGCGAGGGTTAACACAATCCAGTAGAGCGGCGTAACGCGAAGCGTCCTACGACGAAGATTCACAGGCCATCCTCAGTGCATTTTTATTCTCTTTTCATAGCAGTCTAGCTAACACTATCCTGAGTGCGTAGCAGTTTCGCCACAATCTCCCTGCGTTAAGCGCTTTCTCAGCATGGCGTGAAATTGTGAGCGCATCTTGATTTTTTAAAACGTTTTTTCACTTAATTTGAAAGTATGTTTGCTAAGTAGTAATGTTAACCTTGACCAGCGACTCATGACGGGGCAACCCGCAAGCATTCAGGAGATCAAGAATGAAAATTGCATTAATGATGGAAAACAGCCAGGCGAGCAAAAACGCCGTCATCCTTAATGAACTTAACGCGGTTGCCGATGAGAAGGGCTTCCCGGTGTACAACGTAGGGATGAGCGATGAAAACGATCATCATCTGACCTATATCCATCTGGGGATCATGGCAAGCATTTTACTGAATTCTAAAGCGGTCGATTTTGTCGTCACCGGTTGTGGCACGGGGCAGGGCGCACTGATGTCCCTGAACATCCATCCGGGCGTGAACTGTGGCTACTGTATCGATCCTGCGGATGCGTTCCTGTTTGCGCAGATTAACAACGGTAACGCGCTCGCCCTGCCTTTCGCCAAAGGCTTTGGCTGGGGTGCAGAGCTGAACGTTCGCTTTATCTTTGAGAAAGCCTTTACCGGCCGTAAGGGTGAAGGCTACCCACCAGAGCGTAAAGAGCCGCAGGTGCGTAACGCCGGTATTCTGAATCAGGTGAAAGCTGCCGTGGTGAAAGAGAACTATCTCGATACCCTGCGCGCGATTGATCCTGAACTGGTGAAAACCGCGGTGACCGGGCAGCGTTTCCAGGAGTGCTTCTTCGAAAACTGCCAGGACAAAGAGATCGAAGCTTATGTCCGCAGCATCGTAGGTTAAGCGTAGCGGGTGAGTAAGCAGGCGTAATGCTCACCTTTGGGTCACTCCCTTATGTATGAGGGAGTGACCGCACAACAAAAGCAGTAGACTACCCCTGTTTTTTAGATACCGCGCTCCCGGCATCCTTTTCCAGCCGCAGGGTATCAAACATCCCAACCAGACAAACCAGCGCGATTGCAGCGAAAGCCAGACGGAAACTCATTCCCGGCGCAGCGGCAAGCCCTGTCATCTCACTCACTTTTTCACCGATACGGATCCCAATTGCCCCAAGCGTAATCCCCAGACCCACGGCTAGCTGCGTCGCGGTTGAAAAGAGGGTATTGGCATAGCTCATTTGTGCTGAAGGCACGTCAGAGAAAGCCAGCGTACTCACTGCCGTAAACTGTATCGAACGGAAAACACCGCCCAGATATAAAATCAACATGATGAGCCAGACCGGTGTTTGCGGGGTTAAAAAGGCACAGGCCAGCAGTGACAGGACGTTCAAACCGCCATTGATCAGAAGCAGTTTTCTGAATCCCAGCCAGCGAATCAGGGGCGTGGTGGCGGGTTTAATCGTCAGGTTTCCGACAAAGACCGCCAGAACCAGTAAACCCGAACGGAAAGCATCCATTCCAAATCCTACCTGAAACATCAGCGGCAGCAGGAAAGGGACGGCGCTAATCGAGGCGCGGAATAACGAGCCGCCGTACATCGTAACGCGAAATGTCGGCACCTGCATGGCATCCAGCCGAATCATTGGCCACGGTGTTTTTTGAAAATGCCGCAGGGCGTAAAGCAGCGCCAGGCTACCCGTAGCCAGCAGGCCAAAGGTCAATCCGCCCTGCGGATGTGCTGCGCCTAATAACTCCATCGCATATACCAGACTGACCATCGCGACAGAAGTGGCGACAAATCCCGGCATATCGAACGGCCGGCGCGTCTCCTCGACGATATTGGGGATAATACGCAGGGCAAGGATAATCGCCACGAGGCCGAGGGGCACATTAATAAAAAAGATCCAGCGCCAGTCCGCATAGCGGGTGATAAATCCCCCAAGCGGCGGGCCAATAATGGGGGCGACCAGTGCAGGCCAGGTTAAGGTAGCGATAGCGGTTATCAACAGATGTTTGGGCGTGGTGCGCAGGACGGCCAGTCTTCCTACCGGAACCATCAGCGCGCCGCCCATGCCCTGTAGGACACGCATTGCCACAAACTGATCAACGGTGCGCGACAGACCACAGAACACCGAGGCCAACGTGAAAATCGCCAGCGCAATAGCGAATACCTTACGGGCGCCAAAGCGATCGGCTATCCAGCCGCTGGCTGGAATCAGTACCGCGAGCGTAATCAGGTAGGCGCTGATACCAATGTTAAGATCCACAGCCTGCACGCCAAAGCTTTTTGCCATATCGGGCAGTGCAGTGGCGATGACCGTCCCGTCGAGAAATTCCATAAAGAACGCGCCGGCAACTAACAGTGCGGCAGGCGATAAACCGCGACGTTCATTACCGGTGATGTTTTCTGCCATTGTCTTCCTGCCATTAAAAAAATTTTATAAAAAATTACCGTAATTTGTACTTTCGTAACTCACGGATTCATGGTGCTTTTTTTAACATAAGAGCATCATTGGTCAATTTTAAACCGTGACGAGCATCACATAACGGTTGATTTTTGTGACTCTGGTCATATTATATGCGGAAAGAAAATAACACCTGCATAACAAGTTACCGGAGCAAGACCATGAAACTGCGCAAAATCCTGAAAAGCATGTGGGCTAACTACTGCAACACCTTCAAAGACGTCCCGCCAGGCGCGATGTTCTGATAAAAAAACCTGCTTCGGCAGGTTTTTTTGTCTTTGCGGTTGACGAAAGAGGATGAAAGGCCGTGCATTTTGCTACTATAACGACCTTTTATTAAGGAGCCGTCTATGTCTCAAAATCTTAGCGCCGATCAGGAACTGGTCTCTGACGTCGTTGCCTGCCAGCTGGTTATCAAACAAATCCTGGATGTCATCGACGTAATTGCGCCTGTAGAAGTGCGTGAAAAAATGTCCACCCAGCTTAAAAATATCGATTTCAACAACCATCCTGCCGCAGCAGACCCGGTCACGCTTCGCGCCATTCAAAAAGCGATCGCGCTTATTGAACTGCGATTCACGCCACAGGGCGAGTCTCATTAAAATAAACCGATGTTTTAAAATTTGATACGTTTTTTTCAAACGTCGTTGGGCGGCAGAATGGCCGCCCGATAAGCCCATCAGAAGAACGTCTGAACCAATAAATAACTTGCCACGCAGGCGCAACTGACGCCAATCAGCCCCGGCAAAATAAAGCTGTGATTGATAATAAATTTGCCTATACGCGTCGTACCGGAGCGGTCGAAGCCAATGCAGGCAAGGTCGCTTGGGTAGGTGGGCAGGACAAAATAGCCATAAGAGGCGGGGAAGAAGGCAATCAGCATCTTCGGCTCTACGCCCAGCATCAGCCCCATTGGGGCGACCGCTGTTAATGCTGCGGCCTGGCTGTTGACCAGTTTTGATACCAGGAAAAGCACGATGGCATAGGTCCAGGGATGGCTTTTTACGACGCCTTCCAGCGCCATTTTCAGCTCATCCAGATGCGCCTGGAAGAAAGTATCACTCATCCAGGCCACGCCAAAGACCGAGAAGATAGCCACCATCCCGGCTTTAAAGACCGCACCACTGGAAATGGCCGAGGCGTTGACTTTACAGGCGATCAGCATGATTGCGCCGGCAATTAACATCATCATCTGAATCACAAGATTCATGGAGAGTGCGGTCATCTTTCCCTTTATTTCAAAAGCCGGACGCAGCTCTGGCAAGGCCCCCAGCAGCACCACTACCGCAATACCGGCAAAGAAGATCCAGGTTGACCAGTACGCCTGTTTTGGAAAGCGCTGGTTCATTAAGGTCTCGGTACTGCCGTAGATAAATTCGCGCTGTTTAGGATCCTTCAGCTTCTCCTGAAACTCAGCATCATCAGCCAGATCTTTTCCACGACGCAGGCTCCAGAGCGCGGCAATCGTCACGCCAAAAAGCGACGCGGGCACGGAGACAGCCAGGATCTCCAGAATGCCCCACGCCTGCCCTAAACCATGCTGGGCGGCGATAATTGACACCAGTGAGACCACCGCAACGGAAACCGGCGAGGCGGTAATGGCCATTTGCGAGGCAATAGAGGCCACGGCCATGGGGCGTTCCGGGCGTATCCCTTTTTTAAGAGCGATATCGGCAATAATCGGAAACATGGTGTACACCACATGGCCGGTGCCGCACAGAAACGTGAGCATCCAGGTGGTAAACGGCGCGAGAAGGGTAATATGCTGCGGATGACGGCGTAACAGGCGCTCGGCAAACTGCATCATCACGTTGAGCCCGCCAGCCGTTTGCAATGTCGCCGCACAGCCAATCACGGCCAGTATGGTCAACATCACGTCTACCGGTGGTTTGCCGGGCTGTAAGCCAAATACGAAACTGAGAATGAACAGGCCAATACCGCTTATTAGCCCAAGACCCATGCCGCCAAAACGCGTGCCGACCAGCAGGCAAAGAATAATGACAACAAATTCAATGGTGATCATGTAACCCTCGTCAATAGAATGATATTGACGAAATCATTACATTTTGTGTGTGTATGGGGTGAGAGCCATGTCTGATTTGTTAAATATCAATCAAAGCAAGGAGTTGCTAACCAAAATTTAACATTTTGAACGGGCCGCCACACGGTAAGAGGGCGCGGCCCGTTCGTTGTTAATGCTTTTGCTCATTCACGACGTTGACGAGATACTGGTCGGTTTGCTCTGCGCACAAACCAGCACGTTTCGCGCTGCGAACTTCATCGAGGATAGTCTTAAGCAGAACACCGTCCTGCAGCTTTTCTTTACCCATATCATGCAAAAAATCCAGGGTAGCATCGTCTTTGAGGATTTTTGCTTCATCAGCCAGTTCGTTGAGGGTGCTGCAACGACGATCGTACTCATCCAGGGTTTTTTGAAATAACTCTTCCAGGCATGTGTACTCCTCATCTGACATGTCGATGGGTTTAACGATTGGATTTGCACCGGCCTTCTTCATAAATTCAAACACGCGCATCATCTGGGTGACGTTGCTTTGTGCCTGGGAACGAAGAAACATCGCGGTGCCGTTAAGGCTGTGCTCAGAACACCAGTCGCTCAAATGCAAATAAAGATTCGACGCATAGAATTCAAGATTCATCTGGGTATTGAGCTTTTGCACCATTACTGGAGTCGTCATTGTAATATCCTTATTTCCATGGGTTAAAGACAGAATAAATCCGCTGTGTCTTTCATGAATGTGATCGGTTATCCACTTCCTTTCAATTATTATTTAGAATAGCGCGCCATGCTGATTAAGAAAACTCTTATTCTGTCGTTTTTACGAACCATTACAAATAATAATATTAATTCAATATATCCTGTATTATAAGCACGTTTTGGAGTGGTAATATTTCTATATCAATGATTTATAAGGCTATTTTCCAGGGTTATTTTTCAGGGAGCTTTTCTTTTGATTTGGGTCAAAATTTAAAAATTGCGCTACATCATTTTTACGCAAAGAGTGGAAGTGTGATCCAGGTGCAAGTTTGATCTGCGTCTTTTTGTGAATATGAAACATTGTTTTAATTCATGATAATTAAGGAAATCCACATGGCAAAGGTAGCGGTGCTATTAGCACCGGGTTTTGAAGAAGCTGAAGCAATCATCACTATCGATATTTTGCGGCGGATGCAAATTGAGGTCGAGATGCTGGCCTGTGCCGGGTCGCGCGCGGTGGTGAGTTATCACAATATTCCTATGGTGGCCGACAGCACGCTAACCGAGCGTAAAGCGACGCTTTATGATGCGGTGGTGCTTCCTGGTGGGCCACAGGGCAGCGTGAATCTGGCCGCCAGTGAAGAGGTGGTACGTTTCGTTGCGGCGCATGATGAGGCCGGGAAACTCATCTGTCCGATCTGCTCGGCTGCTGCGCGGGTGCTGGGCGGAAATCAGCTTCTTAAGGGACGCCGCTACGTCTGCTCGGGGGATTTATGGGAAACGGTGCAGGATGGCCTCTACGTCGATGCTCCCGTCGTGGAGGATCGCAATCTTCTCAGCGGAAAGGGGCTGGGTCATGCCTTTGATTTTGCCCTGACGCTTGCGGCGCGATTGCTGAAGGATGAAACGGCCGTGCGCGATCACGCCGAACACATCTATTACGCCTGGTAATTTTTCACCCGGGCGCTATGGCGTCCGGATTACAGGGATTTCTTAGCTGGTCTTATGGATTATTCTGCTTAGCACCCTTCTATTTGTCCGACAATTCTCGCTTTATTTATGTCATTTTCCGCTAAATCTATGTACGCAATTACTGTAATTCTGCGGTGTGATGTTGCTCTCTTATGGATGATTAATTTCCCGCTAAAACTATCCTCAGCGCTATCGCTTATAACAGGGTGCGCGCTAAAACCTTGTTTTAAGTCTGATTAAATTAATTTCGTGAAAATATCCCCTACATAAAAGAAAGTTAAAGCTGGAGTTAACCATGCACAAATTTACTAAAACGCTGGCGGCCATTGGCCTGGCCGCTGTTATGTCACAATCCGCTATCGCTGAGAATTTAAAACTGGGTTTTCTGGTTAAGCAGCCTGAGGAACCCTGGTTCCAGACGGAATGGAAATTTGCCGATAAGGCCGGGAAAGATCTGGGCTTTGACGTCATTAAAATTGCCGTACCGGATGGCGAAAAAACCCTTAACGCCATTGATAGCCTGGCCGCAAGCGGTGCGAAAGGCTTTGTTATTTGTACGCCCGATCCCAAACTGGGCTCTGCCATCGTGGCAAAAGCGCGCGGTTACGGTATGAAAGTCATTGCCGTGGACGACCAGTTTGTTACCGCCAAAGGTAAGCCGATGGACACGGTGCCGCTGGTCATGATGGCAGCCACCAAAATCGGCGAACGCCAGGGTCAGGAACTGTTTAAAGAGATGCAAAAACGCGGCTGGGATGTCAAAGAGACCGGCGTGATGGCCATTACGGCAGATGAACTGGACACCGCACGTCGCCGTACAACGGGTTCTATCGATGCGTTGAAAGCGGCCGGTTTCCCGGAAAAACAGATCTATAAAGTCCCAACCAAATCCAACGATATTCCTGGCGCATTCGACGCAGCGAACTCCATGCTGGTGCAGCATCCAGAGGTGAAACACTGGCTGGTGGTCGGGATGAACGATAACACCGTGCTGGGCGGCGTACGTGCAACCGAAGGTCAGGGCTTTAAGGCACCAAATGTCATCGGCATCGGCATTAACGGCGTGGATGCGGTGAGTGAGCTGTCAAAAGCGCAGGCCACCGGCTTCTATGGCTCTCTGCTGCCAAGCCCGGATGTACACGGCTATAAATCCAGCGAAATGCTCTACAACTGGGTAACCAAAGATGCTGAGCCTGCGAAGTTCACCGAAGTCACCGATGTGGTGCTGATTACGCGCGACAACTTCAAAGAAGAGCTGGCCAAAAAAGGGCTGGGCGGTAAGTAAATAGTGGTGATTGCGCCCCTCTGTGAGTCATGAGGGGCCAGACGTACACGACTGGATCCACGGAGACGTTATGCAACAGTCTGACCCGTATCTCTCATTTCGCGGTATAGGTAAAACCTTTCCCGGTGTTAACGCGCTGACCGATATCAGCTTCGACTGCTATCCTGGTCAGGTTCACGCCCTGATGGGGGAGAACGGCGCGGGTAAATCCACGCTGTTGAAAATCCTCAGCGGTAATTATGCCCCGACGACGGGCACGCTCGCCCTACGTGGCGAAGAGGTTGCCTTTACCGATACCACAGCGGCACTGAACGCCGGGGTCGCGATCATTTACCAGGAACTGCACCTGGTACCCGAAATGACGGTGGCGGAAAACATCTATTTAGGCCAACTCCCGCACAAAGGCGGTTTCGTTAATCGTTCATTACTGAATTACGAAGCGGGTTTGCAGCTTAAACACCTTGGCCTGGATATCGACCCGCAAACGCCGTTGAAATATCTGTCGATTGGTCAATGGCAAATGGTGGAAATCGCTAAAGCGCTGGCGCGCAATGCGAAGATTATCGCCTTTGATGAACCGACCAGCTCATTATCAGCGCGCGAGATTGAAAACCTGTTCCGCGTCATACGCGAACTGCGTAAAGAGGGGCGAATTATTTTATACGTCTCGCACCGTATGGAAGAGATATTTGCCCTCAGCGATGCCATTACCGTGTTCAAGGATGGCCGTTATGTGCGCACCTTTACCGATATGCAGCAGGTGAATCACGATCAGCTGGTGCAGGCGATGGTCGGGCGCGATCTCGGGGACATTTACCACTGGAAACCGCGCCAGCACGGCTCAGAGCGTTTGCGCCTTGATGGCGTAAAAGCGCCAGGCGTGCGCAAACCTGTCAGCCTGACGGTGCGCAGCGGCGAGATTGTAGGGCTGTTTGGTCTGGTGGGCGCAGGGCGCAGTGAATTAATGAAAGGCCTCTTTGGCGGCACGCGCATTACCGAAGGACAGGTGTATATCGACGGTCAGGCTGTAGAGATCCGTAAACCCGCGCACGCTATCCGGGCAGGGATGATGCTCTGTCCGGAAGACCGGAAAGCCGACGGCATTATTCCGGTGCACTCCGTTCGCGACAATATCAACATCTCCGCGCGGCGAAAATTCATTCGTGCGGGTTGCCTGATTAACGACGGCTGGGAGTCCAGTAACGCCGACCATCATATTCGTTCGCTGAATATCAAAACGCCGGGGGCAGAACAGCTGATCATGAACCTGTCCGGGGGCAATCAGCAAAAAGCGATTCTGGGGCGTTGGCTTTCAGAGGAGATGAAGGTCATTTTGCTTGATGAGCCGACACGCGGTATCGACGTTGGCGCAAAGCATGAAATCTATAACGTCATCTATGAGCTGGCAAAACGCGGTGTGGCGGTGTTATTTGCCTCAAGCGATCTGCCTGAAGTGCTGGGCGTGGCTGACCGTATCATCGTGATGCGTGAAGGCGATATCGCCGGTGAAGTGTTACATGAACAGGCGAATGAACAACAGGCGTTGAGCCTCGCCATGCCTAAAGTCAGCCAGGCCGTCGCCTGAGTAAGGAGTTAATGATGTCCTCTGTTACGACAACCCGAGCGTCGAAATCGTCTTTCTCTTTTGGACGCATCTGGGATCAATACGGAATGCTGGTGGTCTTCGCCGCCCTGTTCCTCTGTTGTGCGATATTTGTGCCTAACTTTGCCACCTTCATCAACATGAAAGGGCTGGGTCTGGCTATCTCCATGTCGGGCATGGTTGCCTGCGGCATGCTGTTCTGCCTGGCGTCAGGTGATTTTGACCTCTCTGTGGCCTCCGTTATTGCCTGCGCCGGTGTGACCACGGCGGTGGTGATCAACATGACGGAAAGCCTGTGGATTGGCGTCTTTGCCGGTTTGTTGCTGGGCGTGCTGAGTGGCCTGGTGAATGGTTTTGTCATTGCGCGTCTGAAAATCAATGCCCTGATCACGACTCTTGCGACGATGCAGATCGTGCGCGGTCTGGCTTATATTATTTCCGACGGTAAAGCGGTCGGGATTGAAGATGAGCGTTTCTTCACGCTGGGCTATGCCAACTGGCTGGGTCTGCCTGCGCCGATCTGGCTGACGGTAGGCTGTCTGATTATCTTTGGTTTTCTGCTCAACAGAACCACCTTTGGGCGCAATACGCTGGCGATTGGCGGAAATGAAGAGGCGGCACGTCTGGCAGGTGTGCCCGTGGTGCGCACAAAAATTATTATCTTCGTGTTGTCAGGGCTGGTATCGGCTGCGGCGGGAATTATTCTTGCCTCTCGTATGACCAGCGGTCAGCCAATGACTTCTATTGGTTATGAGCTGATTGTCATCTCCGCGTGCGTTTTAGGGGGCGTTTCACTGAAGGGAGGCATCGGAAAAATCTCATATGTGGTCGCCGGTATCCTGATTCTTGGCACCGTTGAGAACGCCATGAACTTGCTCAATATTTCGCCATTCTCTCAGTACGTTGTCAGGGGTCTGATCCTGCTGGCAGCCGTGATATTCGACCGTTACAAGCAAAAAGCGAAGCGCACCGTCTAGCGTTCGTTTTTACCCCGATTGACTCAACTTTTAAGTTTAGTCGCACCTCTCTTCCGCCTGCCAGCATCGCTGTCAGGCGGTTTGCTAAATGGCGAGCCCCGTCACACTGTCTATACTTACATGGCTTATTAAGATGTCGACCTTTAGACATCTACACATTGTGAGGAGGACAAGGGTGGAAGATACATTAATTATACCGCCTGTTATTTTCGGACATTACGCTCTCTTTTTTGACCTTGACGGTACGCTTGCAGAGATTAAACCGCACCCCGATCAGGTGGTCTTGCCCGAAGAGGTCCTGCGGGCGTTAAAACAACTCGCCGCGTTGAATGACGGGGCACTGGCATTGATTTCAGGGCGTTCAATGGCGGAGCTTGATCAGCTTGCCAGTCCACATCGCTTTCCGCTTGCAGGCGTGCATGGTGCAGAGCGTCGTGATATCGATGGCAATACGCATGTCTTTACGCTTCCCGAATCGCTCATTCTTCAGCTACAGGCGCTGCTTGAGACATCGCTGGTTCATCTGCCGGGTACGGAGCTTGAGGCTAAAGGCATGGCCTTCGCGCTGCATTATCGACAGGCGCCGGAGTACGAAGAAGCCATCATGTCGCTGGCGGCGGCAGTGGTGCGCGATCATCCACAGCTGGCCATACAGCCCGGTAAATGCGTGGTGGAAATCAAACCGAAAGGGATCAACAAAGGTGAAGCTATTGCCGCATTCATGGCAGAGGCGCCTTTCCACGGCAGAACCCCGCTCTTTATTGGCGATGACCTGACGGACGAGTATGGCTTCGATGTCGTGAACAAGATGAACGGCATGTCGATAAAAGTCGGGCAGGGTGAAACAAATGCACATTGGCGTCTGGCGAACGTTGCCAGCGTTTGGGAATGGGTCATTGAAGTCGCTAACCAGCAACAACAACAAATAGCGCATAACCAAGGGGGAAATCAGTATGGGTCGCTTAGTCGTCGTCTCTAATCGTATCGCACCACCGGATGATAAAAAAGCCAGTGCAGGCGGTCTTGCGGTTGGGGTATTAGGTGCCTTGAAAGCTACAGGTGGGCTTTGGTTTGGCTGGAGTGGTGAGATTGGTAATGAAGATCAGCCGTTGCAGAAAGTGACGCGCGGGAACATTACCTGGGCTTCATTTAACCTCAGCGAAAAAGATCATGAAGAGTATTACTCACAGTTTTCCAATGCGGTGCTGTGGCCCGCATTCCACTATCGCCTCGATCTGGTTAAATTCCAGCGTGAGGCCTGGGAAGGTTACTCCCGCGTCAATGCGCTGCTGGCGGATAAACTCCTGCCGTTAATCAAGGAAGACGATATTCTGTGGATCCACGATTACCATCTGCTGCCGTTTGCCAGCGAACTGCGTAAGCGTGGCGTGAATAACCGCATTGGCTTCTTCCTGCATATCCCGTTCCCAACGCCGGAAATCTTCAACGCTTTACCGCCGCATGAAGAGTTGCTGGACCAGCTGTGCGATTACGATTTGCTGGGCTTCCAGACTGACAGCGACCGCGTTTCATTCCTGGACAGCCTGTCGAGTAAAACGCGGGTGTCGACCCGGGAAGGAAAATCCCATACCGCCTGGGGAAAAACCTTCCATACGGAAGTGTATCCTATCGGTATTGAGCCAGAAGAGATCGAAAAACAGGCTTCCGGGCCGCTGCCACCTAAACTGGCACAGCTTAAAAACGAGCTGAAGAATGTGAAGAATATTTTCTCAGTAGAGCGTCTGGATTACTCGAAAGGGTTACCGGAACGTTTCCTGGCGTACGAGGCGCTGCTGGAAAAATACCCTGAGCATCACGGCAAGATTCGCTATACGCAGATTGCGCCGACATCACGCGGCGAAGTGCAAGCGTATCAGGACATTCGTCATCAGCTTGAGACGGAAGCAGGGCGCATTAATGGCCGATACGGCCAGCTGGGATGGACACCGCTTTATTATCTCAATCAGCATTTTGATCGCAAAATTTTGATGCAGGTCTTCCGCTATGCCGATGTTGGCCTGGTCACGCCGCTGCGCGATGGTATGAATCTGGTCGCGAAGGAGTATGTTGCGGCGCAGGATCCGGCCGATCCTGGGGTACTGGTGCTCTCGCAGTTTGCCGGCGCGGCCAATGAACTGACCTCGGCTTTACTCGTGAACCCTTACGATCGCGATGATGTAGCGAATGCGCTCGATCGTGCGCTGAAGATGCCGTTAACTGAACGCATTTCACGCCATTCCGAGATGATGAAGGTGATTCGGGAAAATGACATCAATCACTGGCAGGCGCGGTTCATGGATGATTTGAAGCAGATTTCACCGCGTACGGTGGAGAGCAATCTGCAAAAAAAGGTCGCCACCTTTCCTAAACTTGCCTGAAGAGGATCCCGGGGGTTAATGGCCCCCGAGAGGCACTAATAACACATCGACCTGGCTTGAACTGACAATGGCTTTTGCTGAACAGGCGGCCCGGGAAAAAAAGCTCTGATTATGATTCCCGCATATCACCAGGTCGATATTCTCTTTACGGCATATATCCAGAATATGTTCACTTAACTCCCCGGTCGCAATAAAGGTGCGTGCGACAGGATAATGGGCTTTTTCCTCAAGCTCGCGCAGAAACTGCTGCGTTTCTTCCTGCAAAACCTCACGAATATTCTCCAGCATCGGTGCGGCCAGTTGATTATACATTTCCGGCTCGGTGGCGAGCGTGACCAGGCTGATGCGCGCGTTAAGGGGGCGGGCGATAGAGACAGCGCGGGCAACAAGCTGGTGACTTTCGGGGGTAACTGCAACACAAACAAGCACATGGCTATAACTCATCGCTCACTCCTTTGCTGCGTGAAAACGACTCTAAAAACAGCTTTAGCGCGATTTGAACCGCTTCGCAAGAGGTCAATACGACATTAGTGTGACGGTTATCATAATTATTCATTAATTATTCTTATAAAAAGAATAATGGCATAAATGCGCGGGTACTGTGAAATGAGTCACTTAACGTAAATCTTACAAATCAAATAATGTCTGTCCATATCATTGTAACGTGTAATCAACAGCTCCGTGATGATCACCCGGCGTAATTAATCCAGAATGATTGATAATTAACTGCTTGTTTTTAAAGTGCTTTGATTTTTTGTATCTAACTTAGAAATAAGCATCCCTCCCTGTAGTACCTCATTGAAACTAGTAGCCTGCTACGATCCCGCTTTGTTAACACTACTGCATGAGTATTCGATTCATCAGAATAGAAAAGACGATCGCATGAGCACAAAATAGCCAACTTACAAGTCATACTGATGGATTTATCAGTCATTCTGTCTTACATTATGTGATCTGCGTCACATTTTTTTTAAAATTCAGGAGAGGCTGCATTGTATGTGTCAAAACTGACGAGTACAGTTGCGTCGAATTAGGAAAAATCTTAGTTATTTGTAAGAAATGATAAAACGTGTAACAAGAAAGTTATCATTTACCTTCTGCACGTTTGGCGCTTCTTCGCCTAAATTCGACTATGCATTTCGCCTTTTCTTTTTTTACCGGGGTTTTCCCGGCGACATCACGGGGTGCGGTTAATCCGCATAAGAAAATAGTAAGTTATTCGGGATGGGAAAAATGCATACATCCGAGTTGCTAAAACACGTGTATGACATCAATTTGTCATATTTATTGCTTGCGCAACGTTTAATTAGTCAGGACAAACCGTCCGCGATGTTTCGCCTTGGTATCAATGAAGAAATGGCAACGACTCTGGGTGGATTAACGCTCCCGCAGATGGTTAAGCTGGCAGAAACCAATCAGTTAGTTTGTCAGTTCCGTTTTGATAATCACCAGACGATCACGCGCTTAACGCAAGATTCACGCGTTGACGATCTGCAACAGATTCACACCGGAATTTTGTTGTCTACCCGTTTGCTTAACGACATCAGCCCGACTGATGACGCGGGCCGTAAGAAAAGGGCCTGAAGATGAGCGAAAAAAGCATTGTTCAGGAAGCTCGCGACATCCAGTTGGCTATGGAGTTGATAACGCTGGGCGCCCGCTTGCAAATGCTGGAAAGCGAGACTCAGCTGAGCCGCGGTCGACTTATCAAACTGTATAAAGAGCTACGCGGCAGTCCGCCACCAAAAGGGATGCTGCCGTTTTCTACAGACTGGTTTATGACCTGGGAACAGAACATCCACGCGTCGATGTTCTGCAATGCCTGGCAGTACCTTTTGAAAACCGGTTTATGTAGCGGCGTCGATGCCGTTATTAAAGCTTACAAACTCTATCTGGAACAGTGTCCTCAAGCGGAAGAGGGGCCTATTCTGGCGCTGACCCGTGCCTGGACGCTGGTTCGTTTTGTTGAAAGCGGCATGCTGCAGCTATCTCGTTGCAACTGCTGTGACGGCAACTTTATCACCCATGCTCACCAGCCAGTGGGTAGCTTTGCCTGTAGTTTATGCCAGCCGCCATCGCGTGCGGTAAAAAGACGTAAACTTTCCCCAAATGCTGCCGATATTATTCCACAACTGCTGGATGAACAGATCGAACAAGCTGTTTAACCCGAACCTGTGGGCATGAATCCAGCAGCGGTAAGAAATTACCGCTGCTTTTTTTTGCCCAGGAATCGGATGACCTTGTTGACCTGAACGTCCTGCCATAGTCACTAGCGGAAGGATGATGTCGTGCTTATCTTAATAGGTTACCTGGTAGTTATCGGTACTGTTTTCGGCGGTTATATGATGACCGGCGGGCACCTTGGAGCACTCTATCAACCCGCTGAACTCATCATTATCGGCGGCGCAGGGGTAGGTGCTTTTATCGTTGGCAACAACGGTAAATCGATTAAAGGAACGCTGAAAGCAATTCCATTGCTGTTCCGTCGTTCTAAGTACACCAAAAGTATGTATATGGACTTGCTGGCGCTGCTCTATCGCCTGATGGCGAAGTCACGTCAACAGGGGATGTTTTCGCTGGAACGCGATATTGAAAATCCCAAAGAGAGCGAGATCTTTGCCAGCTATCCACGGATCCTTGCGGATGCCATGATGCTCGATTTTATCGTGGATTATCTGCGCCTTATCATCAGCGGCAACATGAACACCTTCGAAATTGAAGCGCTCATGGACGAAGAAATTGAAACCCACGAGAGCGAATCTGAAGTGCCGGCAAACAGCCTGGCGCTGGTGGGCGATTCGTTGCCAGCCTTTGGTATCGTGGCGGCTGTAATGGGAGTTGTGCACGCTCTGGCCTCTGCGGACCGTCCGGCGGCTGAATTAGGTGCCTTGATTGCCCACGCCATGGTCGGGACATTCCTCGGGATTCTGCTGGCGTATGGTTTTATCTCGCCACTGGCGAGCGTGTTACGTCAGAAAAGCGCGGAAACCACCAAAATGATGCAGTGCGTCAAAATTACGCTGCTTTCCAACCTTAACGGTTATGCGCCGCCAATCGCGGTGGAATTCGGACGTAAAACGCTCTACTCCAGCGAGCGTCCATCGTTCGTGGAGCTGGAAGAGCACGTGCGTGCGGTTAAAAACCCAAACCAACAAACGACGACTGAGGACGCATGAAAAATCAGTCCCACCCTATCGTCATCGTAAAAAAGCGCAAACACAAAAGTCATGGGCATGGTTCCCATGGTTCGTGGAAAATCGCTTATGCGGACTTTATGACCGCAATGATGGCGTTTTTCCTGGTGATGTGGCTGATTTCGATTTCAAGCCCGAAAGAGCTGATTCAGATCGCAGAATATTTCAGAACCCCGTTGGCAACGGCGGTGACGGGCGGGCAGCGTATTTCTGAAAGCGACAGCCCTATCCCTGGCGGGGGCGATGACTTCACCCAGCGTAAAGGTGAAGTGAAAAAAGAGCCTAACATTGATGAGCTGAAAAAACGCATGGAGCAGGCGCGGTTGAAGAAACTGCGCGGCGACCTGGATCAGCTGATCGAGGCCGATCCTAAACTTCGTGCCTTGCGTCCACATCTGAAGATCGATCTGGTTCAGGAAGGGTTGCGCATCCAGATTATCGATAGCCAGAACCGCCCTATGTTCAAAACGGGGAGCGCAGACGTTGAACCTTATATGCGCGACATTCTGCGCGGCATCGCGCCCGTTCTGAATGGTATTCAGAACCGCATCAGCCTGTCTGGCCATACGGATGATTACCCTTACGCCAATGGCGAAAAGGGTTACAGCAACTGGGAGCTTTCTGCCGATCGTGCCAATGCCTCGCGTCGCGAGCTGGTGGCCGGTGGGCTGGATGAAGGCAAAGTTCTGCGCGTCGTCGGCATGGCCGCAACCATGCGCGTCAGCGATCGCGGACCGGATGATGCCATTAACCGTCGTATCAGTCTTTTAGTGCTCAATCAGCAGGCGGAGCAGAGCATTCTGCATGAAAACGCCGAAAGCCAGAACGAGTCACTGGACGATTTAAAACAGCCTGGGGCCGTTCCTTCGGCTGCCGTTCCAACATCGCCACCAGCCAATCCGAGGTGATAGCGTGAGCATGGATATTACCGATTTTTACCAGACATTCTTTGATGAAGCCGACGAGTTGTTGGCCGACATGGAGCAGCATCTTCTCGATCTTGTGCCAGAGGCGCCGGATTCAGAACAGCTCAATGCCATCTTCCGTGCGGCGCATTCCATTAAAGGCGGCGCCGGCACCTTTGGGTTTACCATTTTGCAGGAGACCACCCATTTAATGGAAAACCTGCTTGATGAAGCCCGACGCGGTGAGATGCAACTCAATACCGACATTATCAACCTGTTTTTGGAAACCAAAGATATTATGCAGGAACAGCTCGACGCCTATAAAAGCTCGGCAGAGCCTGATGCCGCCAGCTTTGAGTATATTTGTAACGCGCTACGCCAGCTCGCGCTGGAAGCAAAAGGTGAGGTTGTCGCCCCTGTGGTGAGCGCGGCAAAACTGAGCGTGGTGGACACTCTTGTCCAGGAAGAAACGGCTACCTCTGCCCCTGAGAGCAAACTGCGTGTCGTGCTGTCACGGCTGAAAGAGAGCGAAGTTAATTTGCTTGAAGAAGAGCTGGGAAATCTGGCCACGCTGAGCAATGTCGTAAAAGGCAAGGACAGTCTGGCCGCAACGATTGATGGCGGAATAGGCCAGGATGATATCGTGGCGGTACTCTGTTTTGTGATCGAAGCCGATCAAATCAGTTTCGAGTATGAAACCGCAGCGGTTGAAGCGCCTGACGTCGTAGAGCCGGTTGTGGCTGTTGCGGAAGTGGCTGCGCCCGTCGCGGTGGTACCCGCTCTTAAAGCCGTGCCGAAAGAGGCGGCAGCCCAGCGTGAGAAGCCCGCGGCCCGCAGCAGTGAATCCACCAGCATTCGCGTCGCGGTAGAGAAGGTGGATCAGTTGATCAACCTGGTCGGCGAACTGGTGATCACCCAGTCTATGCTGGCCCAGCGTTCGAATGAACTCGATCCTGTGACCCACGGTGATTTGATTACCAGCATGGGTCAGTTACAACGTAACGCCCGCGATTTACAGGAATCGGTCATGTCCATCCGTATGATGCCGATGGAATATGTCTTCAGCCGCTTCCCGCGTCTGGTGCGCGATCTGGCCAGCAAGCTGAATAAGCAGATTGAGTTGACCCAGTTGGGAAGCTCTACTGAGCTGGATAAGAGCCTGATCGAGCGCATTATCGATCCGTTAACGCACCTGGTGCGTAACAGTCTTGACCACGGTATCGAATCGCCTGAAAACCGCATTGCCGCCGGTAAATCACCGGTCGGTAATCTGACGCTGTCGGCGGAGCATCAGGGCGGCAATATTTGTATTGAAGTGACCGACGATGGCGCCGGTCTTAACCGTGAGCGTATCCTCGCGAAAGCCCTGTCTCAGGGGATGTCGGTCAGTGAAAACATGACGGACGAAGAAGTAGGGATGCTGATCTTCGCTCCTGGCTTCTCCACTGCCGAACAGGTGACCGACGTTTCGGGCCGTGGCGTGGGTATGGACGTGGTGAAGCGTAATATCCAGGAGATGGGCGGTCACGTTGAGATTAAGTCAAAGCAGGGCGCTGGCACCACCATCCGTATTTTGCTGCCGCTGACGCTGGCGATCCTTGACGGCATGTCGGTGAAGGTGGCGGACGAGGTGTTTATTCTGCCGCTGAATGCGGTGATGGAGTCGCTGCAACCGCGTGAAGAAGATTTACATCCACTGGCGGGCGGTGAGCGCGTGCTGGAAGTGCGTGGTGAATACCTGCCGCTGGTGGAGCTGTGGAAAGTGTTTGAGGTGGACGGTGCGAAGACCGAAGCCACTCAGGGCATTGTTGTGATTCTGCAAAGCGCGGGTCGCCGCTATGCGTTGCTGGTCGATCAGCTGATTGGACAGCATCAGGTGGTGGTGAAAAACCTCGAGAGCAACTACCGCAAAGTGCCGGGAATTTCTGCTGCCACGATCCTTGGCGATGGCAGCGTCGCACTGATCGTCGATGTCTCGGCGCTTCAGGGTTTAAATCGTGAACAACGCGTGGCCTATACAGCCGCCTGATTAAGTAAAAGGTAATAACATGACCGGTATGAGTAATGTAACGAAGCTGGCCGGCGAGCCATCAGGGCAGGAATTCCTGGTCTTCACTTTGGGTGACGAAGAGTACGGTATCGATATTCTCAAAGTGCAGGAAATTCGTGGTTACGATCAGGTGACCCGCATTGCCAATACGCCTTCCTTTATTAAAGGCGTCACCAACCTGCGCGGCGTTATCGTGCCAATCGTTGACCTGCGCGTGAAGTTTAGCCAGGGCGACGTTGAGTATAACGAGAACACCGTGGTTATTGTCCTTAATCTGGGGCAGCGTGTTGTGGGTATTGTGGTGGATGGCGTGTCGGATGTGTTGTCCCTGACGTCCGATCAGATTCGCCCGGCACCTGAATTTGCGGTGACGCTGTCGACGGAATATTTGACCGGATTGGGTGCGCTCGGCGAGCGGATGTTGATTCTGGTGAATATTGAGAAGTTGTTGAACAGTGATGAGATGGCGTTGCTGGATATGGCGGCGAGTCACGTAGCGTAATGTTCGGCTAGGGTGGTCTTGGTGGAATATTCACGCTGTAGTGGCATCGTTCCGTTCACCAGGGCCATTCTGCTCTCTGTATCGCCCGCGGTGGTAAATGTATTGGTCGGAATATTCAAGCTGTAGTGGCATCGTTCCGTTCACTAAGACCATTCTGCTCTCTGTATCACCCGCTGCGGTGAACGTGTTAAGGGGGCTTGCGCCGCCCCCTTAACAATCCCGGCGCCCGGCGATGAAAATCGCCGCTTCGCGGTTCCCTCGACTTATTGCGCCTGGCTTTCGGGTCGGATGCGTTGTCACATCCCTGTGACTCGCATCCTCCACCCGCATCCCTGCGGGTGGCCCCGGCCAGTCGCAAACGTCTCGGCGATTTTCTGCCGGACCAGCCACGCCTCCACCTTTTTTATTGTCTGAATGGTAAAAAGGAACCGATAAAATCAGCGGTCGCGACCGTAAGTTAATTGCTGTATCTAATTCATTTCGGTCTTTACCTGAGCGTGGTGCGAAGCACCGATTTTATTGCGGGGCCGCGGGGATGGATAAGGGGGCCGCGCTGGCCCCCTTATCTCGTTCACGGGTTGTGTGCGTAGTATGTTCTACGGTACTTAAAGTGAACGAAACCTTTCCACGACACCCCAAAAAACCACCGCCCCCCGAATGTCTTTAGACCGCTATTGGTCGGAATATTCACGCTGCAGTGGCATCGTTCCGTTCACTATGGCCATTCTGCTCTCTGTATCGCCCGCTGCGGTGAACGTGTTAAGGGGGCTTGCGCCGCCCCCTTAACAATCCCGGCGCCCGGCGATGAAAATCGCCGCTTCGCGGTTCCCTCGACTTATTGCGCCTGGCTTTCGGGTCGGATGCGTTGTCACATCCCTGTGACTCGCATCCTCCACCCGCATCCCTGCGGGTGGCCCCGGCCAGTCGCAAACGTCTCGGCGATTTTCTGCCGGACCAGCCACGCCTCCACCTTCTTTATTGTCTGAATGGAAAAGAGGGACAAAAAATCACTCACTTATGACCAGAAGATAAGTAATTCAAGATCAATTCATTTTACTGTATCGGAATGTGGCACGGGGGTTGTGTCCCCGCTGAAATCGGCGAGCCGGAGACCGGATGACAAGGGCTGGACGCCAGGGATGGCGGCCAGAGGCGAATCGAGACAGGATGTCGAGTTGAGCCGACCGCAGGCAGCGGGTCGGGAGGTGAGCGCAGTGCGAAGCACCGATTTTATTGCGGGGCCGCGGGGATGGATAAGGGGGCCGCGGTGGCCCCCTTATCTCGTTCACGGGTTGGGTGCGTTCTATGTTCTACGGTACCTGAAGTGAACGAAACCTTTCCACAATATCGCCAAAAACCCACCACGACATCGTCAAAAACCCACCACGACAACGCCAAAAAACCACCGCACACCACCCAATTAAATTAAACCTCCCGCTCCACCCACTCCGATTCCACTTCCCGCGCCTCTTCATTCTGCGACAACATCGCCGTCGCAATCCCATTCCCCAACACGTTAATCGCTGAACGCCCCATATCCAGGAAATGATCAATCCCCATCAGCAGCAAAATACCCGCAACCGGAATATTAAAACTTGGGATAGTCGCCGCCAGCACCACCAGCGATGAACGAGGTACCCCCGCAATCCCTTTTGAGGCCAGCATCAGCGTCAACATCAGGATCGCCACTTCCGAGAAACTCAGGTGAATATTGTATGCCTGGGCGATAAACATCGACGCGAAAGAGCAGTAAACCATCGAGCCCACCAGGTTAAAGGAGTAACCAATCGGCAAAACGAAAGAGGCAATACTGCGTGAGCAACCAAAGCGCTCCAGTTGCTCCAGGGTTTTAGGATACGCCGCTTCAGAACTGCTGGTGGTAAATGCAACCAGCACCGGATCCTTTAACATGCTGAGCAGCCGGAATACCTCTCTTTTCAGCACCATGTATCCCACCGCCAGCAGCACGACGCAGGTGAGGAGGATCGCCACATAATAGCCGCCAATAAAGGACGCATAGTTCAGCAAAATGCCCAGACCCTGCGTGGCGATGACCGAGGAAATGGCCGCAAAGATTGCCAGCGGAGCCACGTACATCACGTAACCGGTCACTTTGAGCATGATGTGAGAGACAACATCCAGCGCCGCCACTAACGGGGCGTTGAATTTCTGCCCCAGCGACGCGCCGCCAATTCCGAAGAACATCGAGAACACCACGATCTGCAGGATCTCGTTATTCGCCATCGCCCCCGCAATACTGGTTGGAATCGTGTGCGACAAGAACCCCTTCAGCGTCATTCCCCCCACGGCCAGACCGGTATCAACGGATGCCTGAGGGATGGCCAGATTCAGGCCGCTACCGGGTTGCTCAAGGGTGACGATAAACAGCCCAACCAGAATAGAGAGCACGGAGGAGCTGATAAACCACACCATCGCTTTGCCGCCAACGCGCCCAATGGTTGACGTTTCACCAAGCTTCATTATCCCAACCGTCAGCGTACTGAAGACCAGTGGCGCGATGACCATTTTAATGAGCCGCAGGAAAATGTCGGTGAAAAGGGAGATGTTGTCAGCCCAGGTTGCGATCGTATCGGCCGACGCATACTCGTGGATGGCTGCGCCGGAAAGAATCCCCGCCAGCATGAATATCACGATAAACAGCGTGAGCCTGTTTGCACTTGCCACTCAAAAATCCTCTTTTGCGCATAGGTTTGCAGAGATGCGCTGGGTTATATGATTTTTCAATTTCAGCGCATCGAAATATTCAGCAAGTAAATTGAAGTAAAGACTGGCGGCATACAACTATTTTTTAATTTTTATTCATTCAGTTGCATATGTGCGGACGATATATTGTGATGCAGATCACACATTAGGGAATATATCCTCATGAATTAACTGTTTTCATTTTTTTACAAGTTTGTAACAAATTGATTTTAAATAAAATAGTGTGTCAATACGGTGAAAGTCGCAGTGAAAAGGGCAAAGGTGGTTGAACTGTTATCCATAAACTAAATTCTCAGTAACCCCTCACTAGGAATGTTAAGCGGGGCTAACATATTGAGCGCACTCAATAAAGTATCAAAAGCGAACGGTCTCATTTCCTGGAGGGTTGTAAATGAAAAGAAAACTCCTGCTGATTTGTACAGGCGGAATTCTGGCAATGTGCGCACAAAACGCACTCGCCGTCACCAGTAACGGGACGATCGGGGCAACACTGACATTGACCAACGGTTGCCTTATTAATGGTTCGCCAACGCAGAACGGGATTAACTTCGGTACGCTGGATTTTGGTACGCATCCCGCGACCTTCTCAACGCTTACCACCCAGCTTACCGGTGCCAGCGGGGGTAACACCTTCACAATCCAGTGTACGACCGCAAGCTATACGGTCGCGATTACGGGCAACACCAACGCTACAGCACCAGGCACGGTCGTGGGTACCCCGGGCACGCCTGCACGCTATCTGGTGAACACGGCGAATGCGTCACAGGGTGTCGCGTATAGCCTGTTCAGCGACAGCGGTTACAACAACGTGATTGCCAATAATGCGGCGATCCCGGTGGCGTCAACGGCGGGCGGGGTGGACAGCTACACCCTTTATGGCCGTATTACAGGCGGCGGTAATAGCGTGACGGTCGTTCCGGGTACCTACACCGATACGATTAATGTCAGCGTAACGTACTAGCCATCAATGAGGGCCATGACTCTGCGTCTGCGCCCCGGCGCAGAGGGATTCCTGCAACCATTTTTAGTACTGATCTCGGCGTTATTGTGCGTCACGCCTGCCGCTGCGGTCACCACGCAGTCGTTTCAGGTGTCGGCCACCATAACGCCGGGCTGTTCAGTGACCGCAGGAACAGGGGGCGTGTTAGGCACGCTGAATTTTGGCACGCATACCGGGGTAGAAAAAAATCCGGTGAGTACGGCGTTTGTGCCAAACGGGGCGTTGTCTATCGCCTGCACTCCGGGCGTTGCGCTCAGCATGAGCATTGACGGTGGGCAGCATTATTCGTCAGTCCGACGAATGCAGCGTGCCAGCGGCACGGACGTCGTCGCCTATCGCTTGTACAGCAACAGTTCACTGGCCGCCAACAGTGAAATAGGGGTCAATCAGGCGATCCCCGTGGCATATACCAACAGCAACAATATTGCGCTACCGCTCTTTGGTGTGGCGCTTCTGACGGGGTTCAGTCCCGCAGGCACCTATTCAGATCAACTCACCGTGACGTTGTCATGGTGAAACAGGGAGAAGTGTAATGAAGGCATCCTTTTTTCGGATTGGGATTTTGGGCTTATGTGCGCTCTGTTCGCCGGGGATTCACGCGGCAGCCACGATTTTACTCTGGCCGATCGATCCCTGGCTTTCCGCCGACACCAAAGCCACCGAACTGTGGATCCAGAATCAGGGTAACAGCGCACCCACGATGCAGGTTCGCATCGTGCGCTGGAAACAGGAGAATGGCTTCGAGCGATACACCGCTCAGCAGGATGTGGTTGCCAGTCCACCTATTGTCACTATCGCGAAAGGCGGAAAGCAGCTCATCCGTCTTATCAAACAAAGCAACGTCCCGATGGGCGTTGAACAAGCCTACCGTATTATTGTCGATGAAATCCCCCAGCCGCAGGACAAGGCCCAGCCGCAAATTGGCCTGAAATTACAAATGCGGTATTCCATCCCACTGTTTGTTTACGGACAGGGTATTCCGACCATTAAAGAAGGCGCGCATCACGTGCTGGTCGACCCAAACAATCTTAGCTGGCGTGTCATTCAGGAAAATGGAAAACCTGCGGTACAGGTGAGCAACCGGGGAGATGTGCACGTGCGATTAAGCCATGTGACGATGGATGGACGGACCATCGCTGACGGTTTACTGGGCTATGTGCTGCCGGGCAGTACCCGCAGCTGGCCGCTGCCAGCGGGGATCAACCAGCCGCGCCAGATGAGTGCACAAATTAATGCCAAGGATACGCAATGGCAGTCGGCACCCGGCAACTGAAAACGATTATGTCTATCCTGCTCTGCATCAGCACCCCAGCCTGGGCTGAGTCCGGTGACGACGCATTACCGCCGCCGCCCGACGCGCGTGCGCTGAATGATGAGGCGGTGTTCCAGCTCGCGCTGGTCATCAACCACTACGATACAGGACAGGTGGTGCCGGTTACCCAGCGTAATGGCAGCTATTTTGTCTCAAGCGCCGATTTGCTGCGTGCAGGATTGCCGCCGGAACATGTGCCGAACGGAGAAGTCGATCTCTCCCGACTGGCGCAGGTGCGTGTGGAATATGACAGCGGCGCACAGCGTCTGCTTCTGAGCGTGCCGCGTGACTGGATTGCCGAGCGCGTAACGCCCTTCGGCGGACAGACCGCTCAGAGCAAACCTTATTACGGCCGCGGCGCGCTGCTTAACTACGATTTTTATACTAATCACACGGAGCACGTCGGCGGTCAGGCCTCTTTGTGGCACGAATTCCGCTACTTCAATGAAGAGGGCTCGCTCTCATCAACGGGTTATGCCCGGCAAAATTTCACCGGTAATAATGGACAGCAGGAAGGTTATGTCCGCTATGACACCACGCTGATGATAACCAATGAAGATGATGCCACGACCTGGACCGCCGGGGATGTGATCAGTGATTCCCTGAGCTGGAGCTCCAGCGTGCGCATGGGCGGCATCAGCTATGGCCGCGATTTTTCGTTACGTCCGGATCTGGTGACCTGGCCTCTGCCGGCGTTTTCCGGCGAGGCGGCAGTGCCCACCTCCGTCGATCTCTTTATCAATGGCTACCGCTCCGGATCGACGCAACTGCAGCCCGGACCGTTTACGCTGACCAATCTGCCCTATATTAACGGGGCGGGTGATGCGGTACTTATCACGACCGATGCCCTGGGACGACAGGTCAGTACAACCATGCCGTTCTATGTGACCAGCGATCTTCTTAAAGCGGGGCTGAGTGACGGGGCCATGACGCTCGGGAGCTTACGCCGGAACTATGGTATTAAGAATTTTGACTATGGCCCCGCGGCGGGAAGTGGATCGTATCGCTATGGCTTAACCGACTGGTTAACGCTTGAAGGCCATGGCGAAGCCGCCGAGGAGCTGGCGCTGGGCGGCGCGGGAGCGGTGGTTAAACTGGGTCGCTTTGGCGTGGTGAACAGCGCCTATACCCACAGCCAGATGCGGGGCGACAACGGCGGACAAACGACCTGGGGATACCAGTACAGCACCAGCCAGTTTAGCGTGGCCACCCAACACTCTCGTCGCGACCGCGGCTATGGCAACCTGGCGCTTTACGATCAGCCCACCGTTTATGATGAAAAGAATCAACCTATCGCCAGCCTCAGCCGCAATACCGATCAATATTCCCTGACCTTCAATATGGGGGATTTTGGCAATATCGGCGCGGCGTGGATCGGCGTGGAGAGTTTCGACAGCCAGAAAACCGAGTTGCTGAATGTCTCCTGGAGCCGCAACCTGTGGGGAAGCAGCAGTATCTATCTGGCTGCCAGCCGCGATCGGCAGCGTGGCGACTGGACGGTAGCAATGTCGTTGCAAATTCCGCTGGGTGAGCGGGACAGCGCGGCCGTAAGTTTCGAGAATACCCCTGATTCAGGCAGTACCCAGCGCGTGAACTACAACCACTCTATGCCGTCGGACGGCGGATTTAGCTGGAATATGGCCTGGGCGAATCAGTCGCAGGCGAAAAACTATCAGCAGGCGACCCTCGGCTGGCGGAACAGCAATATCGAAGTGCAGGGCGGCGGGTATGGTGAGCAGGACATGATGACCTGGTGGGGCGAGGCGATGGGCTCCATCGTGCTTATGGATAATGAACTCTTTGCCGCCAATAAAATCAACGATGCATTCGTGGTGATCAGCACCGACGGCCACCCGGATGTGCCGGTCAATTATGAAAACCAACCTGTAGGCAAAACGAATCGTAACGGTTATCTGCTTATCAGCGGCGTATCGGCTTATTACCCGGCCAGTTACAGTATTAACACCCTGAATTTACCGGCAGATACCCAACTGAAAGAGACGGAGCGGCGCGTGGCTATTCGCCGTCATAGTGGTTTTCTGGTGGACTTCCCCATGGAGCAGGAACGTGTCGCCAGCGTCATTCTTCATGATGCGCAAGGACAGGCGATACCGGTGGGAAGCCAGGTTAACCGGGCCTCGCGCAGCACTGCCGTGGTGGGCTATGACGGCATTACGTGGCTCGAAAATCTGAATGACGTCAACGAATTACAAATTCGTACCCCGGAGGGGAAACGGTGTCACGCCACGCTGACCATCGGCACTAACCCTGAGCATAAACTGCAAACCTACGGTCCACTGGTGTGTCGGGAGGGGCAATGAAACGCGCGTTGCTGCTGCTATTGCTGCTGTTCTCAAGCGGAAGCTGGGCGGCCTGTACGGTCAGCACGGTCAATGCCTCTTTCGGCAGCGTCACCTCGTTTGCATTAAGCGGGAGTAATGAGGTCCAGACCACCGGGACGCTGGTGGTAAATTGCGACGCGGTACTGAATTTATTGACCAACGACTCCGTCACGCTCACTTACTCCTCCGCCACGGTGTCGGCGAACAGTCGGGCAAACATGAAACGTACCGACAATGCCGCCATTACCGATGTGATCCCCACACGGTTATGTGGCGCGTCCAGTTGCAGCAACAGCAGTGAGGTGCAAATCAGTAAAGCCTATACCTGGAGCGGGGCGACGTTGCTCAACCTGCTGGGTGGCAAGCAATATAATCTCCCGCTCTATTTTCGTACCGTTGCCGGGCAGAACGTCACTGCCGGGCCGTATCAGGTTGTGCTGAACTTCAGTGTTAACTACAGCGTGTGCTCAGTGGGCGTTGCGGGCTTGTGCCTTTCAGGGCAACAAACCGGTACGGCGGCAACCAGTATTACCCTGAACATGAATGTGACGAACGATTGCAGCGCGATGACCACCCCAAATGTGGCGTTCAACAGCGCGCCGCTGGTACAAAATTTCCCGACTATCTCGCAGGCGATTTCCGTCACCTGCACCAAGGGCAGCACCTATACCATAGGCATTAACAATGGCAGTAACGCCAATAATAACGTGCGTAATATGGCCAGCGGGAATAACCGCCTGAGCTATGACATTTTTAAAGGGGCGACCAGTAACCGCTGGGGAAGCAGCGGTTCGGAACGCTGGTCCAGTGCGACCTCTTCGCAGGTGAGTACGGACGGCTTATTACGTACCTATAACTACACCGCCAAAGTGTTAACAACCCAGGCCACACCCCCTGCCGGAACCTATACCGACACGCTGATCGTTGACGTCGCGTTTTAACCCCCACGCTTTTCCCTTTCGCAAATGTAAAGTTCCTGCTACCCGTGCCGATAACACCGATAACAAATCTTAGAGAAGGTGTTGTATGTTGAACCGTATCCGCGTTGTCACGATGCTGATGTTGGTGCTGGTCATTTTCGCACTTCTTCAGCTCATTTCTGGTGGGTTATTTTTCTCATCGTTAAAACAAAACCAGCAGAGTTTTGCCACCTCTAACGATTTGCGTTTACAGCAAAGTGAACTGACTTCCACCTGGGACCTGATGCTGCAAACGCGTATCAACCTGAGCCGTTCATCCGCCCGCATGATGATGGATCCGACTAATCAGCAGAGCACGGCGAAAACCGATCTGTTGAAAAACGCGCGGGCCACGCTGGCGGAGGCTGCTAAACATTACAACACCTTCAAATCCATCGCGCCGCTGCCTGCCATGGCGCAGGCGACACAGGATATCGACGAAAAATATCAACGCTATTTTGCCGGTCTGACGGAGCTGACGCAGTTCCTGGAGAGCGGCAACATGGATGCTTATTTCGCGCAGCCGACTCAGGGAATGCAAAACGCGCTGGGTGCGGCCCTGACGGCGTATGCCACTGCCAGCAACGATCAGTATCACGGTGCCTTTACCGAAAGCCAAAAAGACTATCGCTTTGCCAAATGGCAAATGGGCATTCTTGCGCTGGCACTGGTGATTGTCCTGATCGGCGTGTGGGTGGGTATTCGCCACATTCTGCTTAATCCGTTAGGGCGGGTAATTGCGCATATCCGTGAAATAGCCGGGGGCAACCTCACCAATACGCTGAGCATTTCCGGGCGTAACGAGATGACGGAGCTGGCCAGCACGGTTGACCATATGCAGCGTTCGCTTATCGCCACCGTAACCGATGTGCGTCAGGGGTCGGATGCGATTCACAGCGGCACCAGTGAAATCGCCATGGGCAATAACGATCTTTCGTCCCGAACGGAGCAGCAAGCCTCTGCCCTGGAAGAGACGGCCGCCAGCATGGAAGAGTTAACCGCTACCGTGAAGCAAAACGCCGAGAATGCGCGTCAGGCGTCACTCCTGGCAGAGAGCGCCTCCGAAACGGCGCAGCGTGGCGGAAAAGTGGTGGACGGGGTGGTGAAAACCATGCACGACATCGCGGGCAGTTCGAAGAAAATCGCCGACATCACCAGCGTGATCGACGGTATCGCTTTCCAGACCAATATCCTGGCCCTGAACGCGGCGGTGGAAGCGGCCCGTGCCGGTGAGCAGGGGCGAGGGTTTGCCGTGGTCGCCGGTGAAGTGCGTAACCTGGCCAGCCGCAGCGCCAATGCCGCAAAAGAGATTAAGGCACTGATTGACGATTCCGTCTCACGGGTCAATACCGGCTCGGTGCTGGTTGAAAGCGCGGGGGAAACCATGGGTGAAATCGTGAACGCCGTGACCCGGGTGACCGACATTATGGGTGAGATTGCCTCTGCTTCTGACGAACAGAGTCGCGGTATCGATCAGGTGGCGCTGGCCGTCTCAGAGATGGATCGCGTCACCCAACAAAACGCCGCACTGGTGCAGGAATCTGCCGCCGCCGCGGCCGCCCTGGAAGATCAGGCGAGCCGTCTGAAGAGGGCCGTTTCAGCGTTTCGCCTTAGCGTAACGCCAACACATTCGGAAACGTCACGTGACGTGCCTGCCATGGCCGCAACGGCTGTCAGGGGGAGCGCGCTACGGGCAACAGCAAATGGACAAGATAATAACTGGGAAACATTTTGACTAAAAGTTAACTGCGGCTGCTGGCCGCGTGATGGGAGCGTGGATGTTAAATCGTATTCGTATCTCGACCACACTGTTTTTGATTTTGATCCTTTGTGGCGTATTGCAGGTTGGCAGTAACGGGTTGTCTTTTTGGGCTTTTCGCGATGGCTATCAAAACATACAGGAAGTTGAGACGAGTAACCAGCAGCGCGCTTTGCTGGCGCAAACGCGGGCCGTGCTTTTGCAGGCCAGTACTGCGCTGAATAAGGCCGGGACCTTAACCGCGCTGAGCTATCCGCCAGACGATATTAAAGCGTTAATGACCACCGCGCGCGGCAGCCTGCAGCAGGCAGACAGCCAGTTTAAAGCCTTACTTGAGCAGAACGCGGTCAGTGAAAAAGGCAAGGCGTTGCAGGCCCGGATGAAGAAAAGCTATGCGCAGTGGCACAGCGACCTGGAGCATCAGGCAACCTGGCTTGAGAACAATCAGCTGTCCGATTTCCTCACCGCACCGGTACAGGAGTCGCAGGCCGCATTCGATAAGAGTTTCGAGGCGTGGCAGCAGGAAATTAACCACATTGTCGAGGCGGCGAGCAGCGACAGTCGGGCCAGCTATCACATGTCAGGGGTCATCTTTATCACTATGGTGATTCTGGCGGCGCTTCTGACCAGCGCGGCGCTTTTGTGGTCACGCAGAATGATTGTCTTACCGCTGGCCATTATCAGCAGCCATTTTGAGAGCATTGCCAAAGGCGATCTCGCACGCCCGGTTGCGGTATATGGACGGAATGAAATTTCGGCGATCTTTGCCAGCCTGAAGGCCATGCAGACCTCATTGCGTCAGACGGTCACCGAGGTGCGGCAGGGGAGTTATGCGATGCATACCGGTATTTCGGAAATCGCGGCCGGGAACAATGATTTGTCGTCGCGCACCGAACAGCAGGCGGCCTCGCTGGCAGAAACTGCCGCCAGCATGGAGCAGCTGACGGCCACGGTCGGACAAAATGCCGACAACGCGCGTCAGGCGTCGGATCTGGCTAAAAATGCCGCGCATACGGCGAAAAAGGGGGGCGATCAAACCACCCATGTGGCCAGCACAATGCAGCAGATTGCCACCAGTTCGCAGAAGATTGGCGACATCATTAGCGTGATTGATGGTATTGCCTTCCAGACCAATATTCTGGCGCTGAACGCAGCGGTGGAAGCGGCGCGGGCCGGAGAACAAGGCCGCGGTTTTGCGGTTGTCGCAGGAGAAGTACGCAACCTTGCCAGCCGCAGCGCCAATGCCGCCAAAGAGATCAAAGTGTTGATCGAGGAGTCCGTCTCCCGCGTGCAGCAGGGCGCACAGCTGGTGGACACCGCCGCGAAGACCATGACGGAGATCGTCACGTCAGTCACGCGGGTCAATGACATTATGGGCGAAATTGCTTCCGCCTCGGACGAACAACGTCGGGGAATTGAGCAGGTCGCTCAGGCAGTAACCCAGATGGATCAGGTAACGCAACAGAACGCGTCTCTCGTTGAAGAGGCCGCTTCCGCTACCGACCAACTGGCCAGCCAGGCCGATCATCTGACCAGCCTGGTGGCCGTTTTTACTATTACAGAGCATGTTGAAAAAGCAGTAGATGTCGGGCGGTCACAAGCCGTGCCAGTTGTATCCTGAACGTGATTAAGAAGGCGCTATGACCTCACCACAGCCCACCGGGCAATCGTCATTACTGATGCAGATGACACAGCGCCTCGCGCTGTCCGACGCGCATTTTCGTCGGATATGTCAGTTAATCTATCAGCGTGCGGGGATCGTGCTTGCCGATCACAAACGTGACATGGTTTACAACCGCCTGGTGCGTCGTTTACGCACCCTTGAGCTGGATGACTTTGGTCGTTATCTGGGCATGCTGGAGGCCAATCCAAACAGCGCAGAGTGGCAAGCGTTTATTAACTCGCTGACCACCAACCTGACGGCGTTTTTCCGCGAGGGCCATCACTTCCCGGTTCTTGCAGAGCACTCTCGCCGTCGCTCAGGCGAGTACCGCGTCTGGAGCGCAGCAGCCTCCACCGGCGAGGAGCCGTACTCCATCGCCATTACGCTGGCCGATGCGCTGGGTATGGCGCCGGGGCGCTTTAAGGTTTTTGCCAGTGATATTGATACCGAGGTGCTGCAAAAAGCGCAGAGCGGTATCTATCGTCTGGACGAACTGAAAACGCTCTCGCCGCAGCAGCTACAGCGCTATTTCATGCGCGGCACTGGCCCACACGAGGGGCTGGTTCGCGTGCGACAGGAGCTGGCGAACTGCGTTGAATTTACGCAAATGAACCTGCTGGACAAGCAATACAACGTCCCCGGGCCATTTGACGCCATTTTTTGCCGTAACGTCATGATCTATTTTGACAAAACGACGCAGCAGGAGATCTTGCGTCGCTTTGTCCCGCAGCTGAAACCGGACGGATTACTGTTTGCGGGGCATTCTGAGAATTTCAGCAATCTCGTGCGCGAGTTTAGCCTTCGTGGGCAGACGGTTTACGCGCTGAGTAAGGATAAAGCATGAGTAAAATCAGGGTGTTGTCTGTCGATGACTCGGCGCTGATGCGCCAGATTATGACGGAGATTATCAACAGTCACAGTGATATGGAAATGGTCGCGACGGCGCCCGATCCGCTGGTGGCGCGGGATTTAATTAAAAAATTCAATCCTGACGTGCTCACCCTGGATGTCGAAATGCCCCGTATGGATGGCATCGATTTCCTTGAGAAATTAATGCGCCTGCGTCCCATGCCGGTGGTGATGGTCTCCTCCCTGACGGGAAAAGGCTCTGAAATTACGCTTCGCGCGCTGGAATTGGGGGCGGTGGATTTTGTCACCAAACCGCAGCTGGGTATCCGTGAAGGGATGCTGGCCTACAGCGAAATGATCGCCGACAAGATTCGCACCGCCTCGCGTGCGAAGCTTGCCGCGCATAAACCGACAGCGGCACCCGTTGCGCTGAAGGCCGGGCCGCTGCTCAGCTCTGAAAAACTGCTGGTTATCGGTGCGTCAACGGGGGGAACAGAGGCAATTCGCCATGTACTCCAGCCATTGCCTCTCTCAAGCCCGGGTATTCTTATTACCCAGCATATGCCGCCAGGTTTTACCCGCTCCTTTGCTGAGCGCCTGAACAAGCTGTGTCAGATCAGCGTGAAAGAGGCGGAGGACGGTGAACGCGTTCTGCCGGGCCATGCTTATATCGCGCCGGGGGATAAGCATATGGAGCTGGCGCGCAGCGGTGCAAACTATCAAATCAGAATTCATGACGGCCCGCCGGTTAACCGGCATCGTCCGTCTGTGGATGTGTTGTTTCATTCGGTGGCAAAACATGCGGGGCGCAATGCCGTTGGGGTGATCCTGACGGGTATGGGCAACGACGGTGCCGCCGGAATGCTCGCCATGCACCAGGCCGGGGCCTGGACCATTGCGCAGAATGAAGCAAGTTGTGTGGTGTTCGGCATGCCGCGTGAGGCCATCAATATGGGTGGCGTGAGCGAAGTGGTCGATCTTAGCCAGGTAAGCCAACAAATGTTGGCAAAAATCAGTGCCGGACAGGCAATACGTATTTAATGAGGAGTAGTGTTATATGGCGGACAAAGAGCTCAGATTTTTGGTTGTGGATGACTTTTCCACCATGCGTCGCATCGTGCGCAACCTGCTAAAAGAGCTAGGTTTTAATAACGTTGAAGAAACAGAAGATGGTGTGGACGCGCTGAACAAGCTGCAGGCGGGTGATTTTGGCTTTGTGATTTCTGACTGGAACATGCCCAACATGGATGGTCTGGAACTGCTGAAAACCATTCGCGCTGACGGCAAGATGTCCTCTATGCCGGTTCTGATGGTTACGGCAGAAGCGAAGAAAGAGAACATCATTGCGGCAGCACAGGCGGGCGCAAGCGGTTATGTGGTGAAGCCATTTACCGCGGCGACTCTGGAAGAGAAGCTCGGCAAAATCTTCGAGAAACTCGGCATGTGAGGTGTTGGTCATGTTGCAACCTGCTATGAAACCTGTTGAAGAACATTCGCCAAGCGACATTATTGCCCGTATCGGTAGCCTGACGCGCATGCTGCGTGACAGCCTGCGCGAGCTGGGTCTGGATCAGGCGATTGCTGAAGCGGCAGAGGCGATTCCTGACGCACGCGACCGTCTGGACTATGTGGTCCAGATGACGGCACAGGCCGCCGAACGTGCCCTGAACAGCGTTGAGGCTTCTCAGCCGCATCAGGATGAGATGGAGAAAGGCGCTAAAGCGCTGAGCAAGCGTTGGGATGAGTGGTTTGAAAACCCGATTGAGCTTGCCGATGCACGTGAGCTGGTCACCGACACGCGTCAGTATCTTGGCGACGTGCCAGGGCACACCAGCTTCACCAATGCGCAATTGCTCGACATCATGATGGCGCAGGATTTCCAGGACCTGACGGGTCAGGTTATCAAGCGCATGATGGACGTGATTCAGGAAATCGAGCGTCAGCTTCTGATGGTGCTGCTGGAGAACATGCCAGAACCGTCGGCGCGACCTAAGCGTGAGAATGAGAGCTTGCTTAACGGGCCTCAGCTTGACACGACCAAAGCGGGCGTGGTGGCGAGTCAGGATCAGGTCGACGATCTGCTGGACAGTCTCGGCTTCTGATCTTTATGCGGCCTCAGGGGAGTGATACCCCTTGAGGCCGCGTGATTTAGCGCAGATCCATCTTAACCGTCACGTTCCCTTCAAAGGCGCCCGCCGTCGGCGTTGCCGTGGTTGTGCTGACCGGGGCAGCCTGTATTTTTATCATCCCGTTGCCAGAATCATCCAGCGCGACAGGAAATTCATAGCTTCCATCCAGCGCCACATCCTGGCTGTTTTCATCATAAATGCGTACGCCGAGGTCCTCTTTATTCAGCATTTTTGCAACAGAGGGCATACTGCTGTCCGCGATGCCCTGATCGGCCGTTAACGTCAGCTTGATCCGGCCCGCACTCCCTACGGCGTTGGCATCGCAATGGTAACGAATATCGACATTTTTCAGGGCGAAGCCGCCTGGCGGCTGTCCTTTCTCAATAAACTGTTTACTGACCAGGGTGCCAAAATCGACTTCGATGGTGCTGCCTTCGTTGATCGTGCAGCTTAACGGCGCCGTAATCGCGCCGCCCAGCCAGATGTTAGAGACCAGCTCTGCCTGGGTCGCATCGCAGGTGCCGGTGTCAAAAAAGAGGCAGGCAAAATTTTGCACGACAATAGTAGGGGGGATGACCTCTTCACCGAGAATGGATTTTTTTACATGCATCGTCATGTTAATCACATTCCAGCGAAAGTGGCGTTTAACGGACGTCGACCCTGACGGTCGGGTGCTCTCGCTGCATACGCTCGCTTCACCTTCCGTCACCTGCCAGATTTCAATCTCATTTTTGCGCGACCCAACCGGGGTAGGGTATTCGTTGATGTCGAGAGGAAACAGGCCGCCGCCGTCCGGTGAGCGCACAGCATCACTGTAGCCTCCTACATCTACGTCAATGCTGTCGGTCAGATAACCGAAACCGCTGATGCCCGGGCGTAACGGGCTGCCAGCCTGAACGTACTCCTTAATTATCGTGTCAGGATAGAGGTTAAGGGGACAGGAGCAGTTGGCCTCGACGTCCGGCCCATCGCCGATCAGATGTTGGTTAAGAGGGATGTTACGGTTTGCGACGTTCTCTGACGCCGTTAATTCCCGATTAAAAGAAATGTAGTAATCCTGCGGCGAGCTAAAGCAGTTGCGCAGGATTGTGGCCGCCTGCGCGGTAGCCGGCAGCATGATGCAAAGCATGGCGCCAATAATGATATTTTGTTTGTTCATAAACATGACAATTCCCTACTGACAACGCGCACTGACGGAGCGTATTCCGGCATCTCGAGTGGATGGGTTTGTCGCATCCAGCGTTACGCTGGCACGGCACTGTTGGTTTGATTCATGACCCCACTTAACGTCCAGCTCTGCCGTCTCTTTGACGCCGGCAAGATAGAGGATTCCGCTATCGTCAACGATGCCGCTCAGGACAGGGGTGCCTGAAGTTGTGGCAATCGCCCCAAAGGGGACCGCCTTACCGTCTGGCCGCGTCAGGGTAATCAGCAGGCGGTAACCCACGTGTGCATCGATATGGGCCATGACCGCCGCATTGCGGGAGGGAATCACCGTAACGGCAGTATCGCTGGAATCCACATCCTCTGGCAGACTGGTGGTATCGATGCGAATGCGGTTTTCCTGGTATGCCGTTAATGACGGGATCACCGCGTTACCCTGCCAGTCGGTCTGGATCCCTCGCTGGTTCTGGAAACGTACCCCCGGCGCGTTATTGGCGTTTATGATGGCAAACTGACCGCCGAGGGGCTGGGCTAGCGTCACGCCATGAGGATGCGCCACGATGGCGCCGTTCACGCCGTAACTCAGATGCTGTGAATGGTCGGACGAACTAAAATAACCGGCGTTGATATTGGCGTACTGCGATCGGTAGCTGCCGTAGAGGTTGCTGGAGTCATTCCCGTCGTGGTTCGAAAGACTCTGCTGCAGGGAATAGCTCAGACGCTGATCGTCGAGCAAGGTGCCGCTTAATCCGAGATTGTGCTGGGTATACCCGTGTTTACTATTGCTGAGGTTATAGCTGCTCCAGGCATGCGGCAGCCATTTGCTTAACGGCAGACTCAGGCCAAAGGAGACCATCCGATCGCTCGCTTCGCCATTGGTTTTGCTGTAGCTATAGGCAAGATGGAAACTGACGCCCGCCCAAACAGTATTTAAACCTGCGGATACGCTACGTTCTTTTTTTGAGGTGCCCCAGTAATCCTGCTGATAGCCGTTCAGATAGAGGCTGACCCCGGAAAGTGTCTGGCTAATGTTGGCCTGGATACGGTGACGTTTGTTGTAGCGATACAACAAATTGTCGTCATCGTCATTGTGTTCGACTTTTTGGTTGGCATCGGCAAAGCTGTAATAACCGCTGCTTGAGTAACGGTAGCTGCCTAAGGTGAAATAGGTATCCGTGGCGTCAATTTTACCCGAGTAGAGCAGCCGCCAGGACTGACCGGTGCTTTCCGAGCCGTCGTCGAGTCTCGTGTTGGCCAGGGTGACGTCGACCGAGATCGCGCCAGGCGCGCCGAGCGCAATCCCCGCACCGCTGTTGGCGGCCTGATAATCTTTTGACACCGTCAGCCCGCCAAACCAGGTCAAAATATTATTGATCCCATAGATGAGGCTTCCCTGAACAAAATCAGGCTCATTCTGCTCGCTGCCGCTGTCCGCACGATAACGGCCAGCGGTAAATTCATATTTCATCTGCCCGGGGCGCTGCATTACCGCCACGCTGGAGATGGGCTGGGTGAAACGATGTTCCGTGCCGTCCGCTTCTTTCACCGTAACCTCAAGATCCCCGCTGTTGGTGGTGGAGAAGAGGTCGCTTATTTCGAAGGCCCCCGGCGCAACGTTTTGCTGATAGATGAGGTACCCATTTTGCCTGACCGACACTTCCGCATTCGAGCTGGCGATACCGCGTATAACCGGGGCGTAGCCACGCTGGCTGTAGGGCAGCATCTCTTCATCGGAGACCAGACTGACCCCACGATATTGCAGGCTGTCGAAAACCTCGCCGCGCGTGCTGCTTTCACCGGCGGTGAGCTGAGCTTTCAGGGCATCAATATCGTGCTCGATGTAGGTATTGATGGTGTCCCAGTGGCTTTCGTCCTCTGAATCACTCCAGGTGGAATAATTACGCAGGCGCCAGCCGCCCAGGTTGGCACCGGTCCGCAGGTTCAGATACTGGTTCGAGGTGGTATTGTGGTTTTCATCTTCGTTTTGCGCCCCCGAAAAGGTGTAATCCGTAAAGAGGACCGGCACTCCATCGTCCCACCGGGAAGGATCGATGTAATCCCGTGCATGGCCCGTCATAGCCGCCTGAGGAATGCTTAACTGCAGCGTCATGGTCGTGAAATCAAGCGTGGCGGATGCCTGAGAAATGTACGTTTCCAGGGAACGCGGCAGCGGTTTTTTAGCATCCAGCGCGGCCAGCGCCGGATAACCGTCGATATTGACACCCCATGTGCGCAGCATGTCCGGCGTGAGCTGCGGGACCAGCGCCCCCTGCGGCGTACTGATATAGGTAATATCGGCATCATCAAGCCGGTTATCATTCAAACGGACCCGGGAGGGATAAACGCCGGGAAGCTGGGCATTTGCCCGGGAGAAGAGCGAGAGGTCAATGTCCTGCTGCGTGAGCATCTCACCTTCCAGCGAAGAAGGGGAGAAACGGTATTCACGGGCGGCCAACGAACAGCTCGTGAGCATCAGAATACCGCCCAGACACTGGATAAGCGGATTCAGTCGTAAGCCGTGTCGCGCAAGCAAGAGACGTTGTCCATAAGTCATCTTGTTCTTTTATTCCTGAGCCAGAGTGGTGGTAAATTTTTCAGAGGCGTTGCCGTAATCCGTAATACAGCGCCAGGTAACGTGCACGTCATTCGCTCGTTCGGGCAGCGGAAGAGTGACGCGGGAATGCGGGGCCACCATGTCAGCTTTATCGACCTGCTGGTTACCGACGTTCAGCATGTCAAACGTGCTGTAATAAGCGCCCTCGTTGATCGCCACGAGTTGATTCCCCTGGCGTACGAAGCGCAGGTTTTTGCAGTTGAGCGTAGGGGAACCCGTCAGCTCCGTAGGGCGCCAGAAAAGCTTCAGCCGGGTTTTATAGATGAGCCGTAACACATTTTTCGTGTCATCCTCTGCGGCAGTGGCCGGGATCGTCCGTACGTTCAGATAAAACAGCGATTCTTTGTCCCTGGGCAACGGCGTGCCGTTCCAGGTGATGCGCAGGCTTTGCTCTTTCTGTGGATCCAGGCGAAAAAGCGGCGGCGTGACAATGAACGGCCCACGGGTTTTCCCATCACCGGTATCCGTCCAGGACTGGATGAGCCATGGCAATTCGTTATCGTTATTCTGCAGGAGAAGAGGCACTTCTTTTTTTGACGCTTCATAAACGATACGTGTGCGGCCAATCTGGATCCCTTTGGCATGGCAAAAGGAACCCGCCACTAAAGGCAGACAGAGAAATAAGTGCACTACTGTACGCATACAATAACCTTTAATAAAAAGCATCTGCGATAAACGAGTAATAGTCCGGGTTCAGACCTGGACTATTTCCAAAAAAGCGCTCAGGAAATTAAAAAAACCCTGGAGGCTATAGATGCAATGAATAATAACGAGGCAGGTTATTACCGGTATAAAATATTAACTGTCATATCCGCATCCGCAGGACCTGGCGTAACGTCTGCAGAGAATGATTTATAACGTGCGTTAAAATCGGCTCTTATAGTATCATTGGTCACTTGTGTAAGCTGGATGTAAATCTGTCCTTCGGCGCCATCCATGGTAATGAACCGCGTATTTTGTCCAGCCGGACTCACGGCAATACCAATGCCGGTTGCGGCCGTATCACCTAATGAGTTGATTTTACTGACATCTAACAGAGTGGGCGACTTGGTTACTGCTGTCGTTCCTGTGAATGTAAGCTGTATAGACCGCAAGCCTTCACTACTCAAAGGGCAGTTGGCTAAAATGATTGAAAATGGAGACAGCGCGGTTTCTTTCCCCACTGTATCAAAGGTCGATTTCATAAAAGTTCCTAACGGAACGTTATTATCGTTTCCGTTATTTCCTTCAATCGTACAGCTCGGTTCAATAATCGAACCCGTAAAATGAACAACGCCTGCATTCATATCAGCAGCCGATACGCTGACGCTTGCCAGTGCCATAACAGCACCTGCAACAATATTTTTCTTAAAATCCATCTGTAAGAAATCCTTTGTCCTGAGAATTCAATAAAGCGCGTGAAAAATGTAACCTTTAATTCTTCCCTTCGCATAAGAGTATAACGCTTTATCATTTGTGAATAAAAGCATGTCTCGTCTGATATTATTTATCATAGGGCGGATGGCCGTGAGGCGTAAAATGCCATTTGACGGGATTTTGATGTTAAATATTTATCTTTTCCGGCCTCTTACATCATCGTAATAAATAGTAGCGGCCTGAATAATGTTTTAATGCGGTTTTTTTTAAAATCATCTGAATATAAATTGATCATTTTCAGAAGAGTTAAAACCATTTTGTAAAATAAATCACGGTGGATGGCGTGGGCTAAACGACCCTGCTTTGTTAACAGCATCGCGCCTGCCCATCGGTGTTCTTACCTCAAACTGGCTAAAAAGGGCGGGTTATGGGGGCTTTTCGGGGCATTGATGAAGCCGGGGTCTGGCACTATTAGGCAGATTAAATGGGCAGCGAGCGCGCACTGTGGCAGAAGACAGCGACGACAAAACAGAAGCCCCCACACCCCACCGACTAGAAAAGGCGCGTGAGGACGGGCAAATCCCCCGATCCAGGGAGCTGACATCTTTACTGATTTTAGTGGTAGGGGTGTGCATCATCTGGTGGGGAGGGGAGTCGCTTGCCCGCAGACTGGCCGGGATGTTAACGGCGGGGCTGCGTTTTGACCACAGCATGGTCAACGATCCCAATCTGATTCTAAGCCAGATTATTCTGCTGATTAAAGGCGCGATGGTAGCGTTGCTGCCGCTCATCACCGGCGTGGTTCTGGTGGCTTTGATCTCCCCTGTCATGTTAGGTGGGCTGGTCTTTAGCGGCAAATCACTGCAACCCAAGTTCTCCAAGCTCAATCCCATCTCAGGTATTGCGAAGATGTTTTCCGCTCAGACGGGCGCGGAACTGTTAAAAGCCGTCCTGAAATCACTGCTGATGGGCAGCGCGGCCGGTTTTTATCTGTGGCACAAGTGGCCAGAGATGATGCGTCTGATCAGTGAATCGCCCATGACGGCGATGAGCAATGCGCTGGATTTGGCCGGCATGTGTGCGCTGCTCGTGGTGCTGAGCATCATCCCGATGGTGGGTTTTGATGTCATCTTCCAGATATTCAGCCATATCAAAAAGCTGCGGATGTCACGCCAGGATATTCGTGATGAATATAAGCAGATGGAAGGCGACCCGCATGTTAAAGGGCGTATCCGTCAAATGCAGCGCGCCGCGGCGCGTCGTCGCATGATGGAAGATGTGCCAAAAGCGGACGTGATTGTGACGAACCCGACGCATTACTCCGTGGCGCTCCGTTACGACGAAAACAAAATGAGTGCGCCAAAAGTGGTGGCGAAAGGGGCAGGGCTGATTGCGCTGCGTATCCGCGAAATCGCCACTGAAAATCGCGTGCCGATCCTTGAAGCGCCCCCTCTGGCGCGTGCGCTCTATCGACATGCCGAAATTGGACAGCAGATCCCGGGCCAGCTTTACGCCGCAGTGGCAGAGGTATTGGCCTGGGTATGGCAACTTAAACGCTGGCGTTTAGCAGGCGGTCAACGCCCTGTGAAACCTGATAATCTTCCTGTGCCTGACGCACTGGATTTCTTGAACGAGAAGGACTCTGATGGCTAATCTGGTGGCAATGTTGCGCCTGCCGAGCAACCTGAAATCGACCCAATGGCAGATCCTGGCCGGACCGATTCTCATCCTGCTAATTCTGTCGATGATGGTCTTGCCTTTACCGGCATTCATCCTCGATTTGCTTTTCACTTTCAACATTGCGCTCTCCATCATGGTGCTGCTGGTGGCGATGTTCACCCAGCGTACGCTGGAGTTTGCGGCGTTCCCGACCATTCTGCTCTTCACCACCTTACTGCGACTGGCGCTGAACGTGGCGTCGACGCGTATCATTTTGATGGAAGGCCACACCGGGGCGGCGGCGGCGGGTAAAGTTGTCGAGGCGTTTGGCCACTTCCTGGTGGGCGGCAATTTCGCGATCGGTATTGTGGTGTTTGTCATCCTGGTGATTATCAACTTTATGGTTATCACCAAAGGGGCAGGGCGTATCGCCGAAGTAGGCGCGCGTTTTGTTCTGGATGGGATGCCGGGTAAACAGATGGCCATTGATGCGGATCTGAACGCCGGGCTTATCGCAGAAGATGAAGCGAAAAAACGTCGCTCCGAGGTAACCCAGGAAGCCGACTTCTACGGCTCCATGGATGGTGCGAGTAAGTTTGTGCGCGGTGACGCCGTTGCAGGCATTTTGATCATGGTGATCAACGTGGTCGGCGGGCTGTTGGTCGGGGTGCTTCAGCATGGCATGGACATGGGACATGCGGCAGAGAGTTATACGCTACTGACCATTGGTGATGGTCTGGTGGCGCAGATCCCGGCGCTGGTGATCTCCACGGCGGCGGGTGTCATTGTGACCCGCGTGAGCACCGATCAGGATGTGGGTCAGCAGATGGTAGGCCAGTTGTTCAGCAACCCACGCGTGATGTTGCTGTCTGCTGCTGTTCTGGGGCTCCTTGGCCTTGTGCCGGGCATGCCAAACCTGGTCTTCCTGCTGTTTACGGCCGCACTTCTGGGCCTCGCCTGGTGGATGCGCGGACGTGAAGATAAACCGGCGGTCGATCCGACTCCGGTAAAATTGCCGGAAAATACCCAGGCGGTAGAAGCCACCTGGAATGATGTACAGCTCGAAGATTCACTGGGCATGGAAGTGGGTTATCGGCTGATCCCAATGGTGGATTTTCAGCAGGATGGTGAACTGCTGGGGCGTATTCGCAGTATTCGTAAGAAATTCGCGCAGGATATGGGCTTCTTACCCCCTGTGGTGCATATCCGTGACAACATGGATTTACCCCCAGCCCGTTACCGTATCCTGATGAAAGGGGTGGAAATTGGCAGCGGGGATGCGTACCCGGGACGCTGGCTGGCCATCAACCCGGGCACGGCCGCCGGAACCTTGCCGGGCGAGCAGACCACCGATCCGGCCTTTGGCCTGGCGGCAATCTGGATCGAGAGCGCCCTGAAAGAGCAGGCGCAAATTCAGGGATACACCGTGGTGGAAGCCAGTACCGTGGTTGCAACGCATCTCAACCATCTGATTGGTCAGTTCTCCGCCGAGCTGTTTGGGCGTCAGGAAGCGCAGCAGCTGCTGGATCGCGTCACTCAGGAGATGCCAAAACTGACGGAAGACCTGGTCCCGGGCGTTGTGACATTAACCACGCTGCATAAAGTCCTGCAAAATCTGCTGGATGAGAAGGTGCCGATTCGCGATATGCGTACCATTCTGGAGACGCTTGCCGAGCACGCCCCTCTGCAAAACGATCCGCACGAACTGACCGCCGTGGTTCGCGTGGCGCTGGGACGCGCGATTACGCAGCAGTGGTTCCCGGGAACCGGCGAAGTACAAGTTATTGGCCTGGATACCCCGCTGGAACGCTTGCTCCTGCAAGCCCTGCAGGGCGGTGGCGGGCTGGAGCCGGGTCTGGCGGATCGCCTGCTGGCACAAACACAAGAAGCGCTGGCGCGACAGGAGATGCTGGGCGCACCGCCGGTATTGCTGGTCAATCATGCGCTGCGTCCTCTGCTTTCACGCTTCCTGCGCCGCAGCCTGACGCAGCTGGTTGTATTGTCGAACATGGAGTTGTCAGACAACCGCCATATTCGTATGACCGCCACCATTGGAGGCCAGTGATGCGTAAATGGCTCTGGATTTTACTCTTCCCGTTGATGGCACATGCCGCCGGAGAAGGCGCGTGGCAGGCAAGCAGTACGGGGATCACCCTGAGCAATCGGGGCGTGGCTGCTTCCTCGCGTCCGCTTGCCGCTGGTGAACAGGTGTCCGGTTTAATGACGCTGGTGGTCTGGCGCTATCAGCTGATTGGCCCGACCCCGGCAGGCCTGCGGGTGCGGCTATGTTCCCAGACGCGCTGCACCGAGCTGGACGGTGAAAGCGGTACAACGCACGCTTTTACCGGCGTGCCCGCCATTGAGCCGCTGCGCTTTATCTGGGAAGTTCCCGGTGGGGGACGTCTGATCCCTGCCCTGAAAGTGCAAAGTAACCAGGTGATTGTTAACTACCGCTAATTGCCTGTCTTTTCACCAGTCATCAGGTGATTCTGATGACTGGCTCGCAAAATATGACCCTGCCTTTTGATGCAAAAGAAACGCTGTTTTATAAATCAGTGACACGCGTAGCGATACTCTTTGCATTTTTGCCATCGCCTCCCGCGTGATGGCAGAAACAGAAAGGTATCAACACATCGATACTTTTACTGTAGCCGTGTAAAAACTCCCGGACGAGATTTGCTTACAGGGAGTCTCCCAACACTTAAAGGGTTGACGGCAATGAAAACACGTAAAATAGGACTCGCAAATTATCTTGCTTATGGGTCGGGCGATTTTCTGGGAGCGGGCACGACAGCGCTGACCGCCGCCTGGCTATTGTACTTCTACACAACCTTCTGTGGACTCACGCCGATAGAGGCGACCTTTATCTTTGCCGCCGCAAGGGTGCTTGATGCGGTTGTCAGCCCGTTAATGGGTTTCCTTACCGATAATTTCGGCACCACCTGGCTTGGCAAACGCTTTGGCAGACGTAAGTTCTTTATCCTGCTGGGTATTCCGTTCGTGTTCAGCTACTCATTAATGTGGGTCGGGGACATGAGCTTCTGGTATTACCTTCTCACCTACCTGATCTTTGATATCGTCTACACCATGATTCTGGTCCCGTACGAAACGCTGGTGCCGGAAATGACCGACGATTTTAAACAAAAAACCAAATTCTCCGGTGCCCGTATCTCAATGGCGCAGATGTCGGCTATCTTAGCCTCCTTCCTGCCAGGCATTCTGCTGACGCATTTCGGTAAAGATAATGCGGTCTCTTTCTTCTACGCGAGCCTGGTCTTCTCGGTGCTGTGCGCGATGATGCTGACCTTTGTCTGGTTCTTCACCTGGGAACGTCCGCGTGAAGAGTGGTCTGAAGCTGCGCTGCGCGCAGAAGAGGAGAAGAAAAAACTGACGCTGGGCCAGAGCCTGAATCGCCTGTTCGTCGAGTTAAGCTCCACGCTGCGGGTGAAGATTTTCCGCCAGCATCTGGGGATGTATCTGGGGGGCTATATTGCCCAGGACGTCTTCAACGCGGTCTTTACCTACTACGTGGTGTTCGTGCTGATGCAGGAAGCGTCAGTGGCTTCAAACCTGCTGGGCACCATGGCTATATTCCAGTTTATTGCCGTTATCGCCATGATACCGCTGTGCATCCGCTTTGGACCGGCACCGTCGTATCGCATGGTGGTGGTGCTGTTTGGCCTGGCGTCTGTCTCTTACGCCGTGCTCTATTACGCCGGGCTGAGCGACGTTTACGCTCTGCTGCTGCTGGTCTCTGCGGTTGCCGGTTTAGGTCGCGGGGGGATCAACTATGTGCCCTGGAACATCTACACCTATATTGCCGATGTGGATGAGGTCATTACCGGGCAGCGCCGTGAAGGGATCTTCGCCGGTATTATGACCCTGACCCGTAAAGCCTCACAGGCTGGCGCCATCATGCTGGTCGGGATCGTCATGCAGATGTCCGGCTTCGTGAGCGGACAGAAAACGCAGCCTGAGGAAGTCAGCCACACCATTCTGATGATCCTGAGCGTCGGGACCATTCTGGTACTGATTTGTGGCTTCCTGGTCTCGCTGCGCTTCAAACTCAATCTTCAAACCCACAGTACCCTTCGCGAAGAGACCGCCAAAATGCGTGAGTCTGGTCATGCCATGCCGGAAACCGCGACGCCGGAGGCGCGAGCTACCGTTGAACTGCTGGCCGGTATGCCGTACGAATCATTGTGGGGAAACAACAATATTGGTTATCTGAATCGTAATAAACCGGTTGCACCTTCCCTGAAGGATCGCGCGGTACTGAATTCGACATATCACAGAGGTTAAGAATATGAAGGTTTGGCCTGTCAAACATAGCCCATTACTGCGTCAGCCAGAGCATTTCATTGCCCGGGATGAACTGAAATCGTTGATTGAGAAGGTGACATTTAGCCTGGTCAATATCCACGATAAAACCGGCGAATTTCTGCTGCGGCTGGACGACGGGCGCGTTATCGACACCAAAGGATGGGCGGGTTGGGAATGGACGCACGGTGTGGGCCTCTACGGTATCTGGCAGTATTACTGCCAGACCGGGGATGCTGCCATGCGCGCCATTATCGACAACTGGTTTACCGATCGCTTCGCGGAAGGCGCCACGACCAAAAACGTGAATACCATGGCCCCGTTCCTGACGCTTGCCTACTGCTACGAAGAGAAGCCCACCCCAGCCTGGCTGCCGTGGCTGGAGAGCTGGGCGGAATGGGCCATGAACGAGATGCCGCGCACGGATCACGGCGGCATGCAGCACATTACGCTGGCGGAAGAGAATCATCAACAGATGTGGGATGACACCCTGATGATGACGGTTCTGCCGCTGGCGAAGATTGGTAAGTTGCTCAATCGCCCGGAGTATGTGGAAGAAGCGATCTATCAGTTCTTGCTGCACGTACAGAATCTGATGGATCGGGAGACGGGTCTGTGGTTCCACGGCTGGAACTACGACGGGCAGCATAACTTTGCGAAAGCACGCTGGGCGCGCGGTAACAGCTGGCTGACCATCGTTATCCCGGACTTCCTGGAACTGGTGGACTTACCGGAGAACAGTGCGGTTCGCCGTTATCTGGTCCAGGTATTGAATGCGCAAATCGCGGCGCTGGCCAAATGTCAGGATGAGAGCGGGTTGTGGCATACCCTGCTCGACGATCCTGACTCCTATCTTGAAGCATCGGCGACGGCAGGCTTTGCCTACGGAATTCTGAAAGCCGTGCGCAAGCGCTATGTCGGGGCGGAGTATGCAGAGGTCGCTGAGAAGGCGATTCGTGGCATCGTGAAAAACATTTCACCTGAAGGGGAGTTGCTCCAGACGTCATTTGGCACCGGCATGGGTAGCAATCTGGAGTTCTATCGCCAGATCCCGTTAACGTCTATGCCTTACGGTCAGGCCATGGCGATTTTGTGTTTAACGGAGTATTTGAGAAAGTATTTCTGATAATAAAAAACCCGGCGATTGCCGGGTTTTTTATTTGCCTGCGATTACATACGCTCTACGGTTTCAATGCCGAGCGTATCCAGACCCAGCTTCAGCGTTTTCGCGGTAAGCTGCGCCAGTTTCAGGCGGCTGTTGCGGATCTCTTCGTTCTCTGCGGTGAGAATAGGGCAGTGTTCGTAGAAGCCTGAGAACAATCCCGCCAGGTCGTACAGGTAAGCACACATCACATGCGGAGTACCTTCGCGCGCGACCACGGTGAGCGTCTCTTCAAACTGCAACAGACGCGCCGCGAGCTGGGCTTCACGATCTTCGTTGATAACGACGAGCGCGTGGTCCAGCGTGCTTTCATCGATATTGGCTTTACGGAATACAGAGAGTACGCGGGTGTAGGCGTACTGCATATAAGGCGCCGTGTTCCCTTCAAAGGCCAGCATGTTATCCCAGTCAAACACGTAGTCTGTGGTACGGTTTTTTGACAAGTCGGCATATTTAACCGCGCCAATACCGACCACGTTCGCCAGTTTTTCCAGCTCGTCTGCGGACATATCCGGGTTCTTTTCCGCCACCAGACGACGGGCGCGTTCCAGCGCTTCGTCCAGAAGATCGGACAGCTTCACCGTACCGCCCGCACGGGTTTTAAACGGCTTGCCGTCTTTTCCGAGCATCATGCCGAACATGTGGTGCTCCAGCGGAACGGAATCCGGCACGTAGCCCGCTTTGCGCACGATGGTCCACGCCTGCATCAGGTGCTGGTGCTGGCGGGAGTCGATGTAATACAACACGCGATCGGCGTGCAGCGTTTCGTAGCGGTACTTCGCGCAGGCAATGTCGGTGGTGGTATAGAGATAGCCGCCATCTTTTTTACGGATGATAACGCCCATCGGTTCGCCGTCTTTGTTCTTGTATTCATCCAGGAAGACGACCGTTGCGCCTTCGCTTTCCACCGCCAGCCCTTTGGCGGTTAAATCTTCAACGATACCCGGCAGCATCGGGTTGTACAGGCTTTCACCCATGACATCATCACGCGTCAGGGTCACATTCAGACGGTTGTAGGTGAGCTGATTCTGGGACATGGTGATGTCAACCAGCTTGCGCCACATTTCGCGGAAGTAGGCGTCGCCACCCTGTAACTTCACCACGTAGCTACGGGCGCGTTCAGCAAAGGCTTCGTCCTCGTCGTAATGCTTTTTCGCATCACGATAGAAACCTTCCAGATCGGCCAGCGCCATTTCGCCGGCATTTTCCTGCTGCTGCTTTTCGAGCCAGGCGATAAGCATCCCGAACTGCGTACCCCAGTCGCCAACGTGGTTAGCGCGAATGACTTTGTGCCCCAGGAATTCGAGCGTACGAACCGCAGCATCGCCGATAATGGTTGAACGCAGGTGGCCTACGTGCATCTCTTTGGCGACGTTGGGTGCCGAGTAGTCAACCACCACAGTCTGCACATCGGGTTGAGCAACGCCCAGGCGATCCGACTTGAGTGCGTCATCAACGTGACGCGCCAGGAATGCAGGCTCCAGGAAGATATTGATAAAGCCCGGCCCGGCAATTTCCGTTTTGCTGGCGATACCGTCAAGATCCAGATGCGTCAGCACCAGCTCAGCGAGTTGTCGTGGCGGCATGCCCAGTTTTTTCGCTACGGCCATCACGCCATTGGCCTGATAGTCACCAAACTGTACTTTTGCTGACTGACGAACCTGCGGTTCGCAATCCGCAGGGGCGCCTGCGGCAATCAGTGCCTGACTGACTTTTTCGGAGAGAAGAGCCTGAATATTCACCTGGATACCTTACCTTATTGATGAGGGTTAACGACCACCCGCACCCGTTTTAGAATTTAGGGCGGGAGTATACTGCAAATGGCACCTGGCGTCAGCATTGCAGGCGCTCAACAGTGCGCAGAAATTAAGCAAAGCAAAGCTGCATAAACATGCAGAGAAGAAAGGGACAAATTGACGGTTGGTTAGGGCTGCTCAACAGAGTAAATTAACGGTTTTGTACGTGGATGAGAGAACCCTGATGGCGCACTGGCAAACCCTTGACGAACTGCATGATATTTCCGCAGATTTACCACGATTCACCCTGGCGTTCACAGAACTTGCCACCCGATTGGGGCTGGATATTGCGCCTCTTGATGCCGATCACATCTCTTTGCGCTGCCATCAAAATGCAACAGCGGAACGCTGGCGTCGCGGATTTGAACAGTGCGGAGAGCTGCTCTCTGAAAACATCATCAACGGGCGTCCTATCTGCCTGTTCAGGTTGCACGAGCCCGTCTGCGTCGCGCACTGGCAGTTCACTGTTATTGAGCTGCCCTGGCCGGGTGAAAAACGCTATCCCCACGAAGGCTGGGAGCATATCGAGATTGTGCTGCCGGGCGATCCGGACACGCTGAATGCGCGTGCGCTCGCGCTGCTGTCTGATGAAGGCTTAAGCAAACCGGGCATTTTTGTTAAAACCAGCTCACCGAAGGGCGAGCGTGAGCGATTACCGAACCCGACGCTTGCGGTAACCGATGGGCAGGTGACCGTTAAATTCCATCCCTGGACGATTGAACAAATTGTTGCCAGCGAAGCCTGAGCCTGTGACGTCGCGCCGGTTACTCCGTGAATCGGCATGGCAAAATGGCGCGTGACCAAAATTTAAGGAGGAATGAATGGCGCTGCTGGAGATATGTTGTTACAGCGCGGCGTGTGCTCTGACCGCACAACGCTGCGGAGCCGACCGCGTAGAACTCTGTGCTGCCCCAAAAGAGGGGGGGTTAACGCCGTCCTGGGGCGTGTTAAACGCGGTGCGCCAGACGGTGACCATTCCGGTTCATCCTATTATTCGCCCCCGTGGCGGAGATTTTTGTTATTCAGGCAGTGAATTTGACGCCATGCTCAATGATATCGCCCTCGTGCGCGAGCTGGGGTTTCCGGGTCTGGTAACGGGCCTGCTGGATGCGGATGGGCATGTGGATATGCCGCGTATGCGTCAAATTATGCAGGCCGCCGGGGGCCTGGCGGTTACTTTTCATCGAGCCTTTGATATGTGCGTCGATCCGCTACAAGCGTTTGAAAAGCTAGGTGAACTGGGTGTGGCGCGTATCCTCACCTCCGGTCAGCAATCCTCTGCTGAAAAAGGACTGCAATTAATTACGGAACTAAAAGCACATTCCCGTGTTCCAATAATAATGGCGGGTGCAGGTGTTCGTGCCAGCAATCTGGAGATGTTTTTAAACGCAGGGGTTGAAGAGCTTCATAGCTCAGCGGGTAAGTGGATGCCTTCGCCCATGCGGTATCGCAATACAGGGTTGTCAATGTCGACTGACGCCGAAGCGGATGAGTACTCCCGCTATAGCGTAGATGGAGAGTCGGTTGCGGTAATGAAATCGATGATTGACCGTTATCACGTGTAGCAACGTAACGATTTTTACCGCGCATCATGTCGCCCAATATGATGCTTGCTCGTACCAGGCCCCTGCAATTTCAACAGGGGCCTTTTTTTCGCCTTAGCGCTCACCCGCAGTGGCGTCGCAGACGTTCAGGGTTTTGTCGCAATCAGCACTGCGCGCATGGGTGCCGGATAGCCTTCGATGGTTTTGCTGCGATCGTTCGGGTCCAGGAATTCAGCCAGCGATTCGGTGGTGAGCCACTCGGTACGGCGCTGTTCTTCCGTCGAGGTGACGCAAACATCAGCAATACGCACGTCCACAAATCCGCACTTTTCCAGCCAGTTTTTCAGCGCCAGTGCAGAGGGAATAAAATAGACGTTACGCATTTGCGCGTAGCGGTCACCCGGAACCAGTACGGCGTTTTCATCCCCTTCAATGACCAGCGTTTCCAGTACCAGCTCGCCACCGCTGACCAGCTGGTCTTTCAACTGCCAGAGATGTTCCAGCGGGGAGCGGCGATGGTAGAGCACCCCCATTGAGAAGACCGTATCGAATGCGGCAAGAGCAGGGAGCTGTTCAATCCCCAGCGGCAGCAAATGCGCACGCTGATCGTTACCCAGCAGTTTACGCACCGCTTCGAACTGGCACAGGAAGAGCTGCATCGGGTCAATACCCACGGCCAGATGCGCCCCTGCGCCGATCATCCGCCACATGTGATAGCCACTACCGCAGCCCACGTCGAGGATGGTGCGACCGGTCAAATCAGACAGATGCGGCAATACACGATCCCATTTCCAGTCAGAACGCCATTCGGTATTGATATTCAGGCCATATAACGAGAACGGCCCTTTACGCCACGGCATCAGGTTGCGCATGAGCTTTTCAAGACGAATCATCTGGCCTTCGCTCAGCGGCTCTTCGCTTTCGGCGGTGACGCTGTGCAACAGATCCAGTTTGTAAGGCGTCATTTCCGGCAGGAATTCAACGGCGTTGCTCCACTGCTTAAACTGACCGTGAAGCTGATCGCGCTGCCAGGCGGCCACCTGCGCGGGCAGCGTCTCCAGCCAGTGGGACAGATGGTTTTTAGCGATAAGCTGATAGAAGTTGCCGAACTCAATCATGCCTGACCGCCTTTCAGTGCCACCAGTGACCCGAAGTTAAAGCACTGGAACCACAGCTCGCTGTGGGCAAATCCTGCCTGATGCAGTCGGGCTTTATGGGTTTCGACAGAGTCGGTGAGCATGACATTTTCCAGCATGCTGCGTTTCTGGCTGATTTCCAGTTCGCTGTAGCCATTTGCCCGCTTGAAATCATGGTGCATATTGAAAAGCAGTTCGCCCACCGTGGCATCCTGGAAGCTGAATTTTTCTGACAGCACCAGCGCGCCGCCGGGGTTCAGCCCCGCGTAAATTTTGTCCAGCAACAGCTGGCGATCGTCTGGCTCCAGAAATTGCAGGGTGAAATTGAGCACCACCATTGAAGCGTTGTTGATCTCGACGTGGCGAATATCGCCTTCGATGACATCCACCGGGGTAGGCGCTTTGTACGCGTCAAGATGGCGACGGCAACGTTCAACCATTGCCGGAGAGTTATCGACCGCAATAATTTTGCAGCCGTCGTGATGAATATTACGACGAACGGACAGCGTCGCGGCGCCCAGTGAACACCCCAGGTCATAGACCTGCGTGCCGGGTTGAACGAAACGCTCCGCCAGCATGCCGATCATAGAGATAATATTGGAATAACCGGGAACAGAGCGCTGGATCATATCCGGGAAGACTTCGGCTACCCGTTCATCAAAGGTCCAGTCGCCCAGGCTGGCGATAGGCGCGGAAAAAAGCGTGTCGCGATCAGACATAACGTAAAAATCCGGGAAAAATAAAGTGGCGTATTGTGCGCTAATGAAACGAGAAAACCAACTCCCACGGCATATACCACAGGTTAGCCAGCACCATCAGCACAAGGGCTGACCAGGTGGCGCTCATGCCCGAGCGACGCCAGCGAAACAGACGGTTGTGAAAACCGTAATAATGCATCAGGCGTCCGGCGATCAATAACAGACCGCAGACGTGCACCATCCAGGTTTCGGCGCCGTTCATTTCCATAAACAGCAGCAAAATCAACGCCACGGGAATGTACTCCACCGCATTGCCGTGAACGCGGATAGCGCTTTGCAGCTCGGAGAATCCGCCGTCGCCATAGGAAACGCGATACAGCATTCTGAGGCGCACAACATCAAACGAAAACTTAATCAGCAGTAATGCACCTAACACCGCATACAACGCGCTGACCATACAAACTTCCTTTTTTATTGGCAGATGGCACTTCTATGATAGGGGCTGTAATTAGAAAAGAGAAGATTGTTGTGGAATGGACGGCGGCTGACCGACCGACGGAACCGCGCGCTGCAAGGCGTGCCAAAGAACATCGACCAGTTGCGGCGCCTGGGCGATATCCGGCGTGTGCAAAAAGAGGTAGGGCGTGGTGGTTTGTTCCCATTTCGGCAACGTTTGCAGCCAGACGGCGAATAACGCCTGGTTTTGCTGCATGTTATCGCTGCCGATAAACCTCACCATGGGGTTTTGCGCCGTCAGGACGGCATGAACGGGAACTTTGGGTTTTTTACGCTGGGCCTCGATGATGGCTTCGCTATGGGGGATGGCGCTGTGTACGGGGCGGCTGTCGAGAATAACGCGATTGACTCCCCGCTCATGCAGTCCACGATTAAGCGCTATTTCAGCCTCTCCCTTGGCGAAAAACGCCTGATGTCTGACTTCAACACCATAGGTAAATTCGCGGGGCAGGGCGTCAAGAAACGACCATAACGCCGGCAGATCCCGGGGACCAAAGGTCGCCGGTAATTGCAGCCAGTATTGTCCAATACGCCCGGCCAGCGGCGATAGACGGTTGAAAAACGCCTCGGTTAAATCACCGCAGTTGCGCAGCGCCGCATTATGGGAGATGGTGGCCGGGAACTTGAAACAAAAGCGAAAATTATCGGTGGTCTGTGCATACCAGCGATCGACGATTTCTGCACGGGGCAGGGCATAAAGTGTGGTATTGCCCTCAACGCAGTTAAAGTATTGCGCATACTCTTCAAGGCTGGTGATCCCGAGCCGCACCCATTTCGGGTGCGACCACTGGGGCAGGCCCACGTACATCATAGCGCGTTCAAAATCTCGTCGGTGGAACGCACATGACCCAGGCGAGGGAAGATGTGGGTCATACTGCCCTGGTGCTGTTCAGCGGAGCCTGCACTGCACGCATCTTCAGCGATGATCAGCTTAAAGCCCAGCTCCCAGGCGTTACGGGCGGTCGATTCCACGCCGATGTTAGTGGAGATCCCGCAGAGAATAATCGTATCAATGCCGCGGCGACGCAACTGAAGTTCCAGGTCGGTACCGTAGAACGCGCCCCACTGACGTTTAGTGACTTCGATATCGCTGTCCTGTTTGCCCAGCGCCGTGGGATAGGTCCACCAGTTTTCCGGTAAGGAGGCGCCAGGGACGGGGGCGTCGACAGGTTGTTTTAACGCGTCGGCGAAATCCGCCGACCAGCCGACCCGCACCAGGATGACCGGTGCGCCAGCGGTGCGGCATTTCTCTGCCAGACGGGCGGCGCGGGCCACTACGTCATCAGCGGTATAAGGGCCGCCAGCAAAAGGAAGAATGCCTTCCTGGAGGTCAATGACCACGAGGGCGGTTTTGGCAGCGTCGAGTGTAAACATGATAACTCCGGTTAAATGAATTGCTTCGTCACACCTTACGACGAGAAAGCCTGTTGAAGATCGGATAATTTTGTTAATTTTTGTGAGAATGCGCAATAAGAGCGCAGCAATCGCGCCTCTGGCGCGCTTCTCTCTTATCGTGCGGCGGAATTTCCAGTATAATAGCCGCCTTTTTTCACCCATTAGTGACATACAGAAAGCTGCGACATAGTGGCCTGTTCAACAGGCGACATTTAGCCTGCGGCTAAATTAAGGGATATCTCATGCGTACAGAATATTGCGGGCAGCTGCGTCAGTCCCACGTTGGGCAGCAGGTTACCCTGTGTGGTTGGGTCAACCGTCGTCGTGATCTCGGCAGCCTTATCTTTATCGATATGCGCGACCGCGAGGGGATCGTTCAGGTCTTCTTCGATCCCGATCGTGCCGATGCGTTAAAACTGGCCTCCGAACTGCGTAATGAGTTCTGCATCCAGGTTACCGGCACCGTGCGTGCGCGTGACGAAAAAAACGTGAATACCGATATGGCTACCGGCGCCGTGGAAGTGCTGGCCTCCGATCTGACCATCATTAACCGTTCAGACGCACTGCCGCTCGACTCCAATCACGTCAATACCGAAGAAGCGCGCCTGAAATACCGCTACCTTGACCTGCGTCGCCCGGAAATGGCGCAGCGTCTGAAGACGCGTGCGAAAATTACCAGCCTGGTGCGTCGTTTCATGGACGACCATGGTTTCCTGGACATTGAAACCCCGATGCTGACCAAAGCGACGCCGGAAGGCGCACGCGACTATCTGGTCCCGTCCCGCGTTCATAAAGGGAAATTCTACGCGCTGCCGCAGTCTCCTCAGCTGTTTAAACAGCTGCTGATGATGTCTGGTTTCGATCGCTACTATCAAATCGTTAAATGCTTCCGCGACGAAGACCTGCGTGCTGACCGTCAGCCAGAATTTACACAGATCGACGTGGAAACCTCCTTCATGACCGCTGAGCAGGTGCGTGAAGTGATGGAAGCCCTGGTGCGTAATCTGTGGAATGAAGTGAAAGGCGTTGAACTGGGTGATTTCCCCATCATGACCTTTGCCGAAGCCGAGCGCCGCTACGGTTCCGACAAACCAGACCTGCGTAACCCAATGGAGCTGGTGGACGTGGCTGACCTGGTGAAATCCGTTGAGTTCGCGGTCTTTGCCGGCCCGGCTAACGATGCGAAAGGGCGTGTCGCTGCGCTGCGCGTTCCGGGTGGTGCCAGCCTGAGCCGTAAGCAGATTGACGACTACGGTAATTTCATCAAGATTTACGGCGCGAAAGGCCTGGCCTATATCAAAGTGACCGAGCGTGCGAAGGGCCTGGAAGGCATTACCAGCCCGGTGGCGAAGTTCCTGAACGCGGAAATCGTGGACGCTATCCTTGAGCGCACTGGCGCACAGGACGGCGACATGATCTTCTTCGGCGCGGACAACAAGAAAGTGGTTGCCGATGCGATGGGTGCGCTGCGCCTGAAGCTGGGTAAAGACCTGAGCTTGACCGACGAAACCAAATGGGCTCCGCTGTGGGTGATCGACTTCCCTATGTTCGAAGACAACGGTGAAGGCGGCCTGACCGCGATGCACCACCCGTTCACGTCGCCAAAAGAGATGAGCGCGGCAGAGCTGCAAGCGGCACCGGAAGAGGCTGTCGCCAACGCGTACGACATGGTGATCAACGGCTACGAAGTGGGTGGCGGTTCCGTGCGTATTCACAGCGGCGACATGCAGCAGACCGTCTTCGGTATTCTGGGTATCAATGAGCAGGAGCAGCGCGAGAAGTTCGGCTTCCTGCTGGACGCGCTGAAATACGGCACGCCTCCACATGCGGGCCTGGCGTTTGGTCTGGATCGTCTGACCATGCTGCTGACCGGTACCGACAACATTCGTGACGTTATTGCCTTCCCGAAAACCACGGCGGCAGCCTGTCTGATGACTGAAGCACCAAGCTTTGCTAACCCGGCCTCGCTGGCTGAACTGGGCATTGATGTGGTGAAAAAAGAGTCGTCGGAGAATAAATAATATGATGTTCAAGCGCCCGGTCTCTGTTTTGGTTGTGATTTATGCCCAGGACACGAAGCGGGTGCTAATGTTACAGCGGCGCGACGATCCTGATTTCTGGCAGTCGGTTACCGGCAGCCTGGAGGAGGGTGAGACCGCGTCGCAAGCCGCCGCGCGCGAAGTGAAGGAAGAAGTCTTGATTGATGTTGCCGCCGAGCAGCTGACCCTGAAAGACTGCCAGCGAACGGTGGAGTTTGAAATATTTAGCCATTTACGTCATCGCTATGCGCCGGGCGTTGTGCGCAATAAAGAATCCTGGTTTTGCATTGCGCTGCCACGCGAGCGGGAGGTCGAGTTCACGGAACACCTGACCTACCGTTGGGTGGATGCGGCGGATGCCGCCGCGTTAACCAAATCGTGGAGCAACCGGCAGGCGATTGAAGAATTTGTAATTAACGCAGCCTGAAAAGGCGCGCTCTTTGAGGAAATTTTTATGGCAGGTCATAGTAAGTGGGCCAACACTAAACACCGCAAAGCGGCACAGGATGCCAAGCGCGGTAAGATCTTTACCAAAATCATTCGCGAGCTGGTGACGGCGGCGCGTCTGGGCGGCGGCGATGCGGGTTCCAACCCACGTCTGCGTGCGGCTATCGATAAAGCGCTGTCTAACAACATGACGCGTGACACCCTGAACCGTGCGATTGCGCGTGGCGTGGGTGGCGATGACGACGCGAACATGGAAACCATCATTTATGAAGGTTACGGTCCTGGCGGTACGGCGGTGATGGTTGAGTGTCTGTCTGACAACCGTAACCGCACCGTGGCAGAAGTGCGTCATGCCTTCACCAAAACCGGTGGTAACCTGGGTACTGACGGCTCCGTGGCTTACCTGTTCAGCAAAAAAGGCGTGATCTCCTTCGAGAAAGGCGACGAAGATGCAATCATGGAAGCCGCTCTGGAAGCCGGTGCTGAAGACGTGGTGACCTTCGACGATGGCGCGATTGACGTGTACACGGCATGGGAAGAGATGGGCGCAGTGCGTGATGCACTGGAAGCTGCTGGCCTGAAAGCGGACAACGCTGAAGTCTCAATGATTCCGTCAACGAAAGCGGACATGGATGCGGAAACGGCACCGAAACTGCTGCGTCTGATCGACATGCTCGAAGACTGTGACGATGTGCAGGAAGTGTATCACAACGGTGAAATCTCTGATGAGGTTGCAGCGACTCTCTGATGAGAGCGCTTAAACCGTTTACGGGAGATGCGTGATGTCGATTATCCTCGGGATTGACCCCGGCTCACGCATTACCGGTTATGGCGTTATCCGTCAGGTTGGACGCCAGTTAACCTACCTTGGCAGCGGCTGTATCCGCACCAAAGTCGATGATTTACCCTCGCGTCTTAAGCTTATTTACGCTGGCGTATCGGAAATCATCACCCAGTTCCAGCCCGACTATTTCGCCATAGAGCAGGTCTTTATGGCAAAAAATGCCGATTCGGCATTAAAGCTGGGCCAGGCGCGCGGGGTTGCCATTGTGGCGGCGGTGAATCAGGATCTGCCCGTGTTTGAGTATGCTGCGCGGCAGGTGAAACAAACCGTTGTCGGGATTGGTAGCGCAGAAAAAAGCCAGGTACAGCACATGGTGCGTACGTTGCTGAAACTGCCTGCGAACCCGCAGGCCGATGCCGCCGATGCCCTGGCGATTGCCATTACGCATTGCCATGTCAGCCAGAATGCAATGCAGATGAGTGACACGCGGCTCAATCTGGCACGAGGCAGGTTACGATAATCACAAATCAGGCTGGATGTTTATCCAGCCTTTTTTTATTATGGCGGCAGTTCTTATTTTAATGCGCAGGAGCGTCATGTGATAGGCAGACTCAGAGGCACCATCCTTGAAAAACAACCCCCTTTAGTTTTGCTGGAAGTGGGGGGCGTGGGTTATGAAGTCCATATGCCAATGACCTGCTTCTACGAACTGCCGGACGCCGGGAAAGAGGCGATTGTTTTCACCCAATTCGTGGTACGAGAAGACGCGCAGCTGCTGTACGGATTTAACAACAAGCAGGAACGTATGCTGTTCCGTGAGCTGATCAAAACTAACGGCGTCGGCCCGAAGCTGGCCCTGGCTATCTTATCCGGCATGTCTGCTCAGCAATTTGTGAATGCCGTTGAACGTGAAGATCCGGCGGCGCTGATTAAATTGCCTGGAATCGGTAAGAAAACCGCAGAACGTTTGATTGTCGAAATGAAGGACCGCTTTAAAGGTCTGCACGGCGATCTGTTCACGCCTGCCTCTGACCTTGTACTCACGTCGCCTTCAGGTCCGTCTGCAGACGACGCGGAGCAGGAAGCCGTGGCGGCGCTGGTAGCGCTCGGCTATAAGCCACAAGAGGCGAGCCGTATGGTGAGTAAAATTGCTAAGCCTGACGCTAACAGTGAAACTCTGATTCGTGAAGCGCTACGCGCTGCATTGTGAGGTAAAGGATGATTGAAGCAGACCGCCTGATATCGGCCGTCAGTACCCTACCGGAAGATGTGGTGGATCGCGCGATCCGTCCAAAGCTTCTGGAGGAGTACATTGGTCAGCCACAGGTTCGCTCGCAAATGGAAATCTTTATTCAGGCGGCGAAGCTTCGCTCAGAAGCGCTCGATCATCTGCTGATTTTCGGCCCGCCAGGGCTGGGCAAAACCACCCTGGCCAATATCGTCGCCAATGAGATGGGGGTGAATCTACGCACCACCTCCGGTCCGGTGCTGGAGAAGGCGGGCGATCTGGCGGCGATGCTGACCAACCTCGAACCGCATGACGTGCTGTTCATTGATGAAATTCACCGTTTATCCCCCGTGGTGGAAGAAGTTCTCTACCCGGCGATGGAAGATTATCAGCTCGATATCATGATTGGTGAAGGACCGGCGGCGCGCTCGATTAAAATCGATCTGCCGCCTTTTACGCTCATTGGTGCGACGACGCGAGCGGGTTCGTTGACGTCCCCTCTGCGCGATCGTTTTGGCATTGTGCAGCGTCTTGAGTTCTATCAGGTGGCTGATTTACAAACCATCGTCGGGCGCAGTGCGCGCTTCATGGGCCTGGAGCTGAGCGATGACGGGGCGTACGAAGTGGCAAAACGTTCGCGCGGTACGCCGCGTATCGCCAACCGCCTGCTGCGCCGCGTGCGTGACTTTGCCGAAGTGAAGCACGATGGCACCATCTCGCTGGACATCGCTGCCCAGGCGCTGGACATGCTCAATGTAGATGCTGAAGGATTTGATTACATGGATCGCAAGTTACTGCTCGCGATACTGGATAAATTCTTCGGCGGGCCGGTTGGGCTGGATAACCTGGCGGCGGCAATCGGTGAAGAGCGCGAGACCATTGAGGATGTTCTGGAACCCTATCTGATTCAGCAAGGATTCTTACAGCGTACCCCGCGTGGACGTATGGCGACGGTGCGCGCGTGGGACCACTTCGGGATCACTCCGCCCGAAATGCCGTAATGATGAGCAGGCGGGATGTTCAATTCCGCCTGTGATACTGACCGATTATTTACCTCATCCAGGTTATTATCCATATTATTTTTGGATAAATTTAGCCTCTCTTTTATTTTAGATAATTCACTCATGTCTCTAAGATGAATTTATAGCGATATCCCTGCTATATATTAATTTCATCACCTCATGAGGAATAATACAATGAAAGCAATGAAGACTCTGACTATTGTCGCGCTGACAATGGCGGCTATGTCTGGCGTAGCGAATGCCGCTATTTCCCAAACCCAGATATGGAAAATGGTCGATCACAAACTTGAAAACACCAGTAACGGGCAAACATTATGTATGACTGGCGCTGCGTTCGAGCAGGCGACGATGGAGACATGTGGTATTAAACCCACTACGCAGGATATTCGTGAGCCTAATTTCTCAATTAATGGAGCGCTGCTTCTGGATACCTATCCAGACTATGCTTTCGCACCCTTAAGCGGGAAAATTTATTTGCGCGAGTATGACCCAATTGGGAGCAACTGGGATCATATTAACGGACAACTGAAAAAAGTGGATACCGATGGTGTTCTTAAATGTCTTGATATTGAAGGCGGAATAAACGTCCCTGGTGCCAAATTACATTTAGCAACCTGTACCAATAAATAAAATAAGCACAGATAATTACATCTGTGCTTATTTATATATGCGCCCGGCATGGGCGCACTCCGGTGGGTGTAAGTCTCGCCATGAGTTGATCACAGCACATGAAGCGAAGCGCTACACTCTATGGTGGTAATGGGTCATTCAGGCATTCGGTTGTTTTTTCATCATACTGAAAATAAACAACACCGCCGCACACAACACCACCGACGGCCCCGCAGGTGTGTCATAAAACGCCGAGAAGGTTAACCCGCCCGTTACGGCAATCATCCCGATAACCACGGCCACACCGGCCATCTGCTCCGGCGTACGGGCAAAACGACGCGCCGTTGCCGCAGGGATGATCAGCAGCGACGTAATAATCAGCGCCCCGACAAACTTCATCGCCACGCCAATGGTTAACGCCGTTACCAGCATCAGCAGCAGCTTAACGCGCTGCAGCTTCACGCCGTCGACGAAGGCCAGGTCCGGGCTCACGGTCATGGCCAGTAAATTCCGCCACTGCCAGAGCAGAATACCGAGTACCACCACCACGCCGATGGCGATGGAGAGTAAATCTTCCGGCGTGACGGCGAGCAGGTCGCCGAAAAGATAGGCCATCAGATCGACGCGAATATTCGACATCAGACTGACCACCACCAGACCCAGTGAGAGCGCGCTGTGGGCCATAATGCCAAGCAGCGTATCAATGGCGAGGTGAGGGCGCTTTTCGAGCCAGACCAGCCCGGCCGCAAGCAGAAGCGTGACCACGATGACCGCGTAAAAAGGATTAACATCTAAAAGCAACCCAAAGGCCACGCCCAGTAACGAGGCATGGGCCAGCGTATCACCGAAATAAGACATTCTGCGCCAGACCACAAATGAGCCAAGTGGCCCCGCCGCGCAGGCGAGCATAATCCCGGCCAGCCAGCCGGGCAGTAACAATTCAATCATGAGTGTCCATTTCCCCGACGCAGAACAATTCGTCCTTGCAAATCATGGCGATGATTATGGTTATGGCGATAAATGCCCAGTTGCTCAGCCCCGCGAGAACCAAACATTGAGATAAATTCCGGATGCATGGAGACAACCTCCGGCGTGCCAGAGCAGCAGATGTGATGGTTAAGGCAAAGCACTTCATCGGTTTTCGCCATGACCAGATGCAGGTCGTGGGATACCATCAGCACCGCACAGTCCAGCTCACGGCGCAGCTGATCGATCAGATCGTAAAGTGCGACCTGACCATTTACATCCACACCCTGAGTCGGTTCGTCCAGCACCAGCAACTGAGGCTTGCTCAGTAGCGCTCGCGCCAGCAACACGCGCTGGGTTTCACCCCCGGAGAGTTTTTGCAGCGGCGCATCCATCAGATGGCCGGCCTGTACGCGTTTTAACGCGGGCAAAATATCCGCTTTACGTGTGCCAGGGCGCAGACGCAGAAAGCGGCTGACCGTAAGCGGCAACGTGGGATCCAGATGCAGCTTTTGAGGAACATAGCCAATGCGCAGTTTGCTATCTCGCTTGATAACGCCTTTTTCAGGTGCTACCAGGCCCAGTACCACGCGCACCAGCGTTGATTTACCCGCGCCGTTTGGGCCGAGTAAGGTCAAAATTTTACCGGGTTTCAGATCCAGTGACACATCCGACAGGACGCGGCGTTGGCCGAAAGAGACGGAGATATTTTCGAGTGAAACTAAAGTCGTCATGTCAATTTATGCTTGCAGAAGTCATCGAATGTTATAATATCACATTCCACACATTCATTTCGATAATAAGTTGCATTATGTTACATAAAAATACGCTTCTTTTCGCAGCATTATCCGCTGCCCTTTGGGGTACAACAGCACAAGATGTTAACGCCGCCGTCGTCGCTTCGCTTAAGCCGCTGGGCTTTATTGCCTCGGCGATTGCTGATGGCGTGACAGAGACCGAAGTTCTGCTGCCTGATGGCGCGTCGGAGCATGATTATTCGTTGCGCCCGTCTGATGTAAAGCGCTTAAAAAACGCGGACTTAGCGGTATGGATTGGCCCTGAGATGGAAGCCTTCATGCAGAAGTCTGCAAATCAGCTTCCTGAGCAAAAAAAGGTGACAATTGCCGCCCTGCCAGGTGTGAAACCTCTGCTGATGAAAGGTGAAGAAGAGGACGAACATGAACACGGCCACGATCATGGTGCGGCTGAAAAAGGTGACGAGCATCACCATCACGGTGAATACAATATGCATCTGTGGCTCTCACCAGAGATAGCGCGGCTCTCGGCGGTTGCAATCCACGATAAATTAGTGGAACTTATGCCGCAAAGTCGAGCCAAACTTGACGCCAACCTGAAGGATTTTGAGGCACAATTAGCCCAAACCGATAAGCAGGTTGGTAACGAGCTGGCACCGCTGAAAGGTAAAGGGTACTTCGTTTTTCATGATGCTTACGGCTATTTCGAAAAACACTACGGTTTGACCCCGCTGGGGCATTTTACCGTCAACCCCGTCATTCAGCCCGGTGCGCAGCGCTTACATGAAATCAGAACACAGTTGGTTGAGCAAAAGGCGACATGCGTTTTTGCTGAGCCACAGTTCAGGCCAGCGGTCGTGGAAGCCGTGGCAAGGGGGACATCCGTGCGCATGGGAACCCTTGACCCGTTAGGTACCTCTATTCAGCTGAGTAAACAGAGCTATTCTCAGTTTCTCAGCCAATTAGCGAACCAATATTCGAGCTGCCTGAAAGGAGATTAACGAGGAAGTGGATACGTGCAACAGATAGCCCGCTCTGTCGCCCTGGCATTTAATAATCTGCCTCGACCCCATCGCGTTATGCTGGGGTCTCTTACAGTTCTCACCTTAGCGGTCGCCGTCTGGCGACCCTATGTTTACCACCCGAGTTCTGCCCCGATCATCAAAACCATTGAGCTGGAAAAGAGTGAAATTCGTTCCTTGTTGCCCGAGGCCAGTGAACCTATCGATCAGGCGGCCCAGGAAGATGAAGCTATCCCGCAGGATGAACTTGATGATAAAACAGCCAACGAAGCCGGTATTCATGAATATGTGGTTTCAACGGGCGATACCTTAAGCAGCGTGCTCAATCAGTACGGCATCGAGATGGGCGAAATCAGCCAGCTTGCGGCCTCTGATAAAGAACTGCGCAACCTTAAAATTGGTCAGCAACTCTCCTGGACGCTCACCGATGATGGCGATTTACAACGTCTGACCTGGGAAGTCTCCCGCCGGGAAACCCGCACCTACGATCGCGCCGGAAACGGCTTCAAGATGACCAGCGAGATGCAGCAGGGCGACTGGGTTAACAGCGTGCTGAAAGGTACCGTTGGTGGAAGCTTCGTTGCCAGTGCGCGTCAGGCCGGGCTAACGAGCGGTGAAATTAGCTCTGTGATTAAAGCCATGCAGTGGCAAATGGACTTCCGCAAGCTGAAAAAAGGCGATGAGTTCGCCGTCCTGATGTCCCGCGAAATGCTGGACGGTAAACGCGAGCAGAGCCAGTTGGTCGGTGTGCGTCTGCGTTCAGAAGGAAAGGATTACTACGCGATACGGGCTGAAGACGGTAAATTCTACGATCGTAGCGGTACGGGTCTGGCAAAAGGTTTCCTGCGTTTCCCAACGGCTAAACAGTTCCGTGTCTCCTCCAACTTTAATCCGCGTCGTCTGAACCCGGTGACAGGGCGTGTTGCGCCTCATCGTGGCGTTGATTTTGCGATGCCGCAGGGGACACCGGTGCTCTCGGTGGGTGACGGCGAAGTGGTGATGGCGAAACGCAGCGGAGCCGCAGGCTACTACGTTGCCGTGCGTCACGGGCGTACTTACACCACCCGCTATATGCACCTGCGTAAATTGCTGGTCAAACCTGGACAGAAAGTGAAACGCGGCGATCGCATTGCGCTCTCAGGCAACACCGGTCGTTCTACCGGGCCGCATCTGCATTATGAAGTGTGGATCAACCAGCAGGCGGTGAACCCGCTCACGGCGAAGCTGCCGCGCACAGAAGGGTTGACCGGTAAGGACAGAACGGACTACCTGGCGCAGGTCAAAGAGGTAATGCCGCAGCTGCGCTTCGACTAACCCCCGATGTTTTAAAGCCGGTGCAGCTCTTTGCGCCGGCTTTTTCTTTTGTGCGGAGCAATCAGCCTCGCTACACTATCTCATTATCTTTTTGCGTCACCAGACCCTGGAACCCGCATGGAAACCAAAAAAAACAACATTGAGTATATTCCTGAGTTTGAGAAATCTTTTCGCCATCCACGATACTGGGGCACCTGGCTGGGCGTGTACGCGTTTGCCGGAATCGCCTTGCTGCCGGCCTCGGTCCGCGATCCGGTATTGGGCAAGCTGGGCCGTCTGGCAGGGCGGTTAGGTAAAAGCGCCCGCCGCCGTGCGCAGATCAACCTTCTGTATTGCTTCCCGGAAAAAACCGACGCTGAGCGTGAAGCCATTATTGACGCGATGTTCACCACCGCCCCGCAGGCGATGGCGATGATGGGAGAGCTGGCGCTACGTGGGCCAGAGAAGCTGATGAGCCGCGTCGACTGGAAAGGGCGGGAAATCATCGATGAGATGCAGCGTAACGATGAAAAGGTTATTTTCCTGGTTCCTCATGGTTGGGGAGTCGATATCCCGGCGATGTTGATGGCATCGCAGGGGCAAAAAATGGCGGCAATGTTCCACAACCAGGGGAACAAAATTTTCGATTACACCTGGAACACCGTGCGTCGTCGCTTTGGCGGTCGTCTGCATGCGCGTAACGATGGTATTAAGCCGTTTATCAAATCTGTACGTCAGGGTTACTGGGGTTATTATCTTCCCGATCAGGACCATGGCGCCGAGCACAGTGAATTCGTGGATTTTTTTGCGACCTATAAAGCCACGCTTCCCGCGATTGGTCGTTTGATGAAGGTGTGCGATGCACGGGTGATACCGTTATTCCCGGTCTACGATGGAAAAACGCATCGTCTGACGATTGAGGTTCGCCCGCCGATGGATGACCTGATGACAGCGGATGATAATACCATCGCCCGTCGGATGAACGAAGAGGTTGAGATCCTGGTGGGGCCGCATAAAGAACAGTACACCTGGATTTTAAAGCTGCTCAAAACGCGCAAACCGGGTGAAAAAGAGCCTTATAAGCGGAAAGAGTTATTCCCGAAGAAATAAAAAATCCCCCGGTATGGGGGATTTTTATGTGCTTCACGAGTGGATGACTTACTCGACGGTCATCACACGCGTGGTATTGGTAGAGCCAATGGTACTCATTACGTCACCCTGGGTAACGATAACGATATCACCGGACACCAGATAACCCTTGTCGCGCAGCAGGTTAACCGCATCATTAGCCGCCGCAACGCCATCGTTAGCGCTGTCGAAGTGAACCGGGGTGACGCCGCGATAGAGGGCGGTCAGGTTCAGGGTACGTTCATGACGCGACATGGCGAAGATAGGCAGGCCGGAGCTGATGCGGGATGTCATCAGCGCGGTACGCCCCGATTCGGTCATGGTGATGATCGCAGTCACCCCCTTCAGATGGTTTGCCGCATACATCGCCGACATGGAAATCGCTTCTTCCACGTTGTCGAACTGAATGTCCAGACGGTGCTTAGAGACGTTGATGCTTGGGATCTTCTCAGCGCCCAGGCACACACGCGCCATTGCCGCCACGGTTTCTGCCGGATACTGACCCGCTGCGGTTTCAGCAGACAGCATTACGGCATCGGTGCCATCCAGCACGGCGTTGGCGACGTCCATCACTTCGGCGCGCGTTGGCATTGGGTTAGTGATCATCGATTCCATCATCTGGGTCGCGGTAATCACCGAGCGGTTAAGCTGACGTGCGCGACGAATCAGCGCCTTCTGGATACCCACCAGTTCCGGGTCGCCGATTTCCACGCCCAGGTCGCCACGGGCAACCATCACGACGTCTGACGCCAGAATCACATCATCCATCGCATCCTGGCTGCACACTGCTTCTGCACGTTCCACTTTTGCCACGATTTTTGCATCGCAACCCGCATCACGCGCCAGACGGCGAGCATAATTCAGATCTTCGCCGCAGCGCGGGAAGGAGACGGCCAGATAGTCCACGCCAATTTGCGCCGCGGTAATGATGTCCGCTTTGTCTTTTTCGGTAAGCGCTTCCGCAGAGAGGCCACCGCCCAGTTTGTTGATGCCTTTGTTGTTGGAAAGAGGGCCACCGACGGTCACTTCGGTGAAGACCTGCATGCCCTGAACGTCCAGCACTTTTAACTGCACGCGCCCATCGTCGAGCAGCAGAATATCGCCAGGCACCACGTCAGCCGGGAGGCCTTTATAGTCGATACCGACGCGCTCTTTATCGCCTTCACCTTTACCCAGGTTGGCGTCGAGAAGGAATTTATCGCCGATGTTAAGGAAAACTTTGCCTTCTTTAAACGTCGAAACACGGATCTTCGGACCCTGAAGGTCGCCGAGGATGGCCACGTGACGCCCCAGTTTTGCCGCGATCTCACGGACCTTATCTGCACGTAATTTGTGATCTTCTGCGGTACCGTGAGAGAAGTTCATGCGCACTACGTTGGCGCCCGCAGCAATAATTTTCTCGAGATTATTATCGCGGTCTGTTGCCGGGCCTAAGGTAGTAACGATCTTGGTTCTGCGAAGCCTTCTGGACATGTAATACTCCGTTGACTGAAACAACTTTGGTGTTGCGTGAACATAAGATTCGGTGCTGTGTAAAACTTACCGAATACCGAAAAAAGTAACAACCTTGTTATATAAGATTAGGGACTACCACTCGTTCGAATCACTCTTTATCAAAACGCGATTCCTTGAGCGCTTCTTTGACCCGCTTCAAGTTATCTCTGAATTTCGCGCCGCGCCGGAGCGTAAATCCCGTTGCCAGCACGTCAACGACGGTGAGCTGAGCAAGACGGGAGACCATGGGCATATACATATCCGTGTCTTCCGGCACGTCCAGGGTAATAGCCAGGGTCGCCTCGCGCGAAAGCGGCGTACCCGCGGTGGTTAATGCGATGACCATGGCATCGTTTTCACGCGCCAGCTGCGCGAGTTCTACCAGGCTTTTGGTGCGCCCGGTATGCGAGATGAGCACAACCACGTCATCTTCGTTACAATTCATACAGCTCATGCGTTGCAGCACGATGTCGTCTGAATAAATAATCGGGACGTTAAAACGGAAAAACTTGTTCATGGCATCATGCGCCACCGCGGCCGAAGAACCTAGCCCAAAAAAGGCGATACGCTTAGCCTGCGTGAGCAGATCCACTGCGCGATTGACCGATGCCATATCCATCGACTGACGGACCTGGTCGAGCGTGGCCATCGCGGATTCGAAAATTTTTGCTGTGTAGGCCTCGACGCTGTCGTCTTCATCGACATGGCGATTTACATAAGGTGTCCCGTTTGCCAGACTTTGTGCCAGATGCAGTTTAAAATCGGGAAAACCCCGGGTATCCAGACTGCGGCAAAAACGGTTCACCGTGGGTTCGCTAACCCCGGACTCTTGCGCCAGCGCAGCGATGCTTGAATGAATAGCCTGAGCGGGGGAGGCAAGAATAACATCGGCCACTTTTCGCTCGGATTTGCTAAGGTGTTCCAGTTGAAACTGGATTTTTTCCAGCATGTTCATTATGACAAAACGCTCGCGGGTGGAAACGATTTCATAAATTGATGAAATCATAATTCGAATTAGCAAGAATATACCCCTGCGCCGTGGCATAAGGGTAATGAACGTGCAGAAATGTCGTTGTTTTTTTTCATTACTTGATCGCTGTCGGGTTTTGACGACAACCTGACTGAACAATGATTCGCCCGTTTCATGCCGACTGCCGAGCCTGCTGTCGAAAAAGGGCGCAATTTCGCGTTATCGCACGCGAGGTTAAGCGCTAATGGTTTCGGGAATGACGTAAAAGCAGTACAGTGCATTGTAATAAAATTACAACGATTCCTGGCACAAGCATCAGGATATCTAACTGAGGAGAATGACATGGCGGTAACGCAAACAGCCCAGGCATGTGACCTGGTCATTTTCGGCGCGAAAGGCGATCTTGCACGCCGTAAATTGCTGCCTTCCCTGTATCAACTGGAAAAAGCAGGCCAGCTCCATCCGGATACGCGTATCCTGGGCGTAGGGCGTGCTGACTGGGATAAAGACGCTTACACCCAGGTGGTGCGTGAAGCGCTTGAAACCTTCATGAAAGAGAAAATCGACGAGAGCCTGTGGGATTCCCTCAGTGGCCGTCTTGATTTCTGCAATCTCGACGTGAACGACGTTAAGGCGTTTACCCGTCTGGGCGATATGCTTGACCAGGAAAATCGCGTCACGATTAACTATTTTGCCATGCCGCCAGGCACCTTCGGCGCGATCTGTAAAGGCCTCGGCGAAGCGAAGCTGAACGCCAAGCCCGCGCGCGTCGTCATGGAAAAACCGCTCGGAAATTCGCTGGCGACCTCACGTGAAATCAACGATCAGGTGGGCGAATATTTCGAAGAGTGCCAGGTGTATCGTATTGACCACTACCTGGGCAAAGAGACCGTTCTGAACCTGCTGGCGCTGCGTTTTGCCAACTCGCTGTTTGCCAACAACTGGGATAACCGCACCATCGACCACGTTGAAATTACGGTGGCCGAAGAGGTGGGGATTGAAGGGCGCTGGGGTTATTTTGACCAGGCCGGTCAGATGCGCGACATGATCCAGAACCACCTGTTGCAAATCCTGTGCATGATTGCCATGTCTCCGCCGTCCGACCTCTCTGCTGACAACATTCGCGATGAAAAAGTGAAAGTGCTGAAATCGCTGCGCCGTATCGATCGCTCGAACGTGCGTGAAAAAACGGTCCGTGGTCAGTACACCTCTGGTTTTGCTCAGGGCAAAAAAGTCCCTGGCTATCTGGAAGAAGAGGGCGCGAACAAGTCCAGCAACACGGAGACCTTCGTTGCGATTCGCGTGGATATTGATAACTGGCGCTGGGCGGGGGTTCCGTTCTATCTGCGCACCGGCAAACGTCTGCCAACCAAATGTTCAGAGGTCGTGGTCTACTTTAAAAACCCGGAACTGAACCTGTTTAAAGAGTCCTGGCAGGAGCTGCCGCAGAACAAACTGACCATTCGTCTGCAGCCTGACGAAGGGGTGGATATTCAGGTGCTGAATAAGGTGCCGGGTCTGGACCATAAGCATAACCTGCAGACCACCAAGCTCGATCTGAGCTACTCCGAAACCTTCAATGAAACGCATCTGGCCGACGCCTATGAGCGCCTGCTGCTGGAAACCATGCGCGGCATTCAGGCGCTGTTCGTGCGTCGTGATGAGGTAGAGGAAGCCTGGAAATGGGTAGATTCAATCACTGAAGCCTGGGCGGCGGATCAGGATGCGCCAAAACCGTATCAGGCCGGCACCTGGGGGCCTGTCGCTTCCGTTGCGATGATCACCCGTGATGGCCGTTCCTGGAACGAGTTCGAGTAAGCCTGTCGGTAATCCAAACGGGTTATTTTACCGGTAACATGATCTGACACAGATTCTGGCCCACTTTTTAATCATTTAAGCTCCGTGTGGATTCACCCACGGAGCTTTTTTTATTACACTGGTGACAGTGATTTTGCCCCCTGGCTCCGGACTGCAAGCGTTTCAGCCGTGTTAATACTTACGACTTACCTTGTTAACATCCCGGATCCGGAGAGATAAATTTTAGGAGCCGCTATGAATCCAGTAATGTTACGGGTAACAAATCGTATTATCGAACGCTCTAAAAAGACACGCTCTGCCTACCTCGCACGCATCGAGCAGGCCAAAACGGATACAGTCCATCGTTCACAGCTGGCCTGTGGCAACCTGGCCCACGGTTTCGCCGCCTGTCAGCCAGACGATAAAGCGTCGCTGAAAAGCATGCTGCGTAACAATATTGCGATCATCACCTCTTATAACGACATGCTCTCGGCGCACCAGCCCTACGAGCACTATCCGGAAATTATTCGTAAAGCGCTGCACAGCGCCAATGCCGTCGGGCAGGTGGCTGGTGGCGTGCCGGCCATGTGCGACGGTGTGACGCAAGGGCAGGATGGCATGGAATTGTCCCTGCTGAGCCGCGAAGTCATCGCCATGTCCGCTGCGGTTGGCCTGTCGCACAATATGTTTGACGGTGCGTTGTACCTGGGCGTCTGCGATAAGATTGTCCCGGGGCTGGCCATGGCGGCGCTGTCGTTTGGTCACTTGCCTGCCATCTTTGTGCCGTCCGGTCCGATGGCGAGCGGCTTGCCGAACAAAGAAAAAGTCCGAATTCGTCAGCTCTATGCCGAAGGCAAGGCCGATCGCGCGGCACTGCTGGAAGCCGAAGCCGCGTCCTATCACGCGCCCGGCACCTGCACGTTTTACGGCACCGCCAACACCAACCAGATGGTGGTGGAATTTATGGGGATGCAGTTGCCTGGCTCGTCGTTCATTCAGCCTGATGCCCCTCTTCGCCAGGCGTTAACCGAGGCGGCAGCGCGTCAGGTGACCCGTCTGACGGGCAACGGCAACGAGTGGATGCCGCTGGGTAAAATGGTCGACGAAAAAGTGATCGTCAACGGGATTGTGGCGCTGCTGGCAACCGGTGGGTCAACTAACCACACCATGCACCTGGTGGCGATGGCGCGCGCGGCGGGTATTTTAATCAACTGGGATGATTTCTCGGAGATCTCCTCCGTGGTGCCCCTGATGGCGCGCCTTTATCCTAATGGTCCCGCTGATATTAACCACTTCCAGGCGGCGGGCGGGGTGCCTGTCTTGATCCGTGAACTGTTGAAAGGCGGATTACTGCACGAAGACGTGAATACTGTCGCAGGTCATGGCCTGCAGCGTTATACCCTTGAACCGTGGCTGAACAACGGCGAGCTGGACTGGCGCGAAGGGGCGCAGGATTCGCTGGATAAGCAGGTCATTGCCACCTTTGAACACCCGTTCTCTCACCATGGCGGTACCAAAGTGCTGAGCGGTAACCTGGGACGCGCGGTGATGAAAACCTCTGCCGTACCGGAAGAGAACCAGATTATCGAAGCCCCGGCCGTGGTATTTGAAAGCCAGCACGACGTTTTACCGGCCTTCGATGCGGGCTTGCTCGACAAGGATTGCGTCGTTGTGGTGCGCCATCAGGGGCCAAAAGCGAACGGCATGCCAGAATTACATAAACTTATGCCGCCACTTGGTGTATTATTGGACCGCCGTTTCAAAATTGCACTTGTTACCGATGGACGACTCTCCGGCGCATCGGGTAAAGTACCTTCTGCAATTCATGTGACCCCCGAAGCATACGATGGTGGGTTACTGGCAAAAGTCCGCGATGGAGACCTCATCCGCGTGAATGGCCAGACAGGTGAACTGACCCTGCTGGTGGATGAAGCAGAACTTGAATCCCGCAAGCCGCATATTCCTGACCTGAGCGCGTCGCGTGTGGGAACAGGACGCGAAATGTTCAGTGCGCTGCGTGAGAAACTCTCCGGGGCTGAACAGGGCGCAACCTGTATTACGTTTTAAGACGAAAGATTTATCGATCTGGCGAGAGAAAACTCTGATGAAAAACTGGAAAACAAGTGCAGAAGCAATCCTGACCACGGGTCCTGTAGTCCCGGTTATCGTGGTAAATAAGCTGGAACACGCGGTGCCGATGGCGAAAGCGTTAGTGGCCGGTGGCGTGCGTGTTCTGGAAGTAACGCTGCGTACTGCCTGTGCCATGGACGCGATACGCGCCATTGCGAAAGACGTGCCGGATGCCATTATTGGTGCAGGAACGGTGCTGAATCCTCAGCAGCTGGCGGAAGTGACTGAAGCAGGCGCGCAGTTCGCCATCAGCCCAGGCCTGACCGAGCCTCTGCTGAAAGCGGCAACGGAAGGGACTATCCCGCTGATCCCGGGCATCAGCACGGTTTCTGAACTGATGCTGGGTATGGACTACGGTCTGAAAGAGTTTAAATTCTTCCCGGCAGAAGCCAACGGCGGCACCAAAGCGCTGCAGGCCATCGCAGGGCCGTTCTCTCAGGTGCGTTTCTGCCCGACCGGCGGTATTTCTCCTGCCAACTACCGCGATTACCTGGCGCTGAAAAGCGTGCTGTGTATTGGTGGCTCCTGGCTGGTGCCGGCGGATGCGCTGGAAGCAGGCGACTGGGATCGCATCACTAAGCTGGCGCGTGAAGCTGTCGAAGGCGCGAAGCAGTAAAGCAGACGAAAAAACGGGCCATCTGGCCCGTTTTGTTATCCTTCCACCTTCACGCTTGCCGCGGCCATCTTCGCCCGTTCAATGGCATCTTCGACGTTATCGGCCATCGCTAATGCCACCCCTAAACGGCGCACGCCATCTATTTCAGGCTTACCAAACAAACGAATCTGCATACCCGCACCCAGCGCGCCATCCACGCGATCGAAGGTGACGTCCTGGCTGGTCAATTGCGGCAGGATCACCGCCGAGGCTGCCGGACCGTACTGACGAATGCCGCCTGTCGGCAACCCAAGGAACGCGCGCACGTGCAGGGCAAATTCCGACAGATCTTGTGAGATCAGCGTCACCATGCCGGTGTCATGCGGACGAGGGGAGACTTCACTGAAGACAACCTCATCACCGCAGACAAAGAGTTCCACGCCAAACAAGCCATATCCTCCCAGCGCCAGCACGACGTCGCGGGCGATCTCCTGGGCACGTTTTAACGCCAGGGCGCTCATCTGCTGCGGCTGCCAGGATTCGCGATAATCCCCGTCCTCCTGACGATGTCCAATCGGATCGCAGAAATGCACGCCATCGACGGCATTGACGGTCAGAAGCGTAATCTCGAAATCAAAGGCAACAACGCCCTCGACAATGACCCGTCCGGCTCCGGCACGTCCGCCACGTTGCGCGTAATCCCACGCGGTATCCAGGCTTTCGGCATCGCGGATAAAGCTCTGGCCTTTACCGGATGAGCTCATTACAGGCTTAATGATGCACGGGAACCCTATCTCGTCGACAGCGCGTAAAAACGCCGCTTTATCCTCCGCAAAACGATAGGCTGAGGTGGGGAGCGATAAGGTTTCGGCCGCCAGACGCCGAATACCTTCCCGGTTCATGGTCAGCTTCGCCGCCCGGGCGCAGGGGACCACGCGTTGTCCTTGCGCTTCCAGCGCCAGCAGGGTATCGGTGGCGATGGCTTCAATTTCCGGGACGACATAATCAGGCTTTTCCTGTTCGATAAGCGTACGCAAGGCATCCGCATCGAGCATATTGATAACGTGCGAGCGATGGGCGACGTGCATCGCAGGTGCGTTGGCATAACGATCAACGGCAATCACCTCGATACCCATTCGCTGGCATTCAATGGCCACTTCTTTGCCCAGCTCACCCGAACCCAGCAGCATCACACGCGTCGCGGACGGACGCAAAGCAGTTCCCAAACGAGTCATAAAATCCCCCTGAAAAAGTTGCGCGCAGTATAAACGAAAACGTTTGCGTCTGTCTTGCCTGCGGCGGAATTGTGGCCCAGGAATTTGCGCTTCTTTAGCGGGGGAAGACGTTTCCTGACACCTTCTCGCTTAGTCTGAACAATACATGCACCGTTTAGTGAGGAAATCTATGTCAGGCTGGATGAAACAATTGCAATCTGTGTTGGGGTCAAAAGGACCGGCATCGGGGGAGCAGGGGCTGAGCAAAATGCTGGTTCCGGGTGCTCTGGGCGGCCTTGCGGGGCTGCTGGTAGCGAATAAATCGTCGCGTAAACTGCTGACAAAATATGGCACAGGCGCGCTGCTGGCAGGCGGCGGGGCGGTAGCCGGAACGGTGTTATGGAATAAATACAAGGACAAGATCCGCGCTGCGCATCAGGGTGAGCCAGACTTCGGTCAGCAAAGCTCCGCGCTTGATGAACGTACGGAGCGACTCATTCTTGCGCTGGTGTTTGCCGCCAGAAGCGATGGCCATATTGATGACAGCGAACGTGCCGCCATTGAATCACAGTTGCGTGAAGCGGGAGTGGAAAATGAGGGACGGGCCCTTATCGCCCAGGCTATTGAGCAACCTCTCGATCCGCAACGGCTGGCTAATGGCGTAAAAAATGAAGAGGAAGCGCTGGAACTCTATTTTCTGAGTTGCGCGGCTATCGACATCGATCACTTTATGGAACGCAGCTATCTGCAGGGTCTGGGCGATGCCCTGAAGATCCCTCAGGACGTGCGCGAAGGGATCGAAAACGACATTAAACAGCAAAAACAGGCGTTACCGGGTTAAAAATTCCCACTGGCTATCACGTTTCGCTTGCATCATGCGTGTGTTTTGCCACCCTTATAGGGTGTAAAACGTAAAAGAATAACTGATATGCCTCCAAAAGCCCGACGCATTCCCAAAGCGATCGTCACCCATGGCGATACGCGCACAGACAACTACTACTGGCTGCGGGACGACTCTCGCTCGCAGCCAGAGGTTCTCGACTACCTGCATCAGGAAAACGACTATGGCCGACAGGTCATGGAAAGCCAGCAAGCGCTTCAGGATACATTGTTGAGCGAAATGATCGCGCGCGTTCCCCAGCGCGATATCTCCGCTCCCTGGACCAAAAACGGCTACCGCTATCGGCATATTTACGAGCCGGGACAGGAATATGCGATTTATCAGCGCCAATCCGTGCTCAGTGCCGAGTGGGATGAGTGGGAAACGCTGCTGGATGCTAACCAGCGCGCTGCGCACAGCGAGTTCTATACGCTGGGGGGCATGGCCGTCTCACCTGACAACACCATTATGGCGCTGGCCGAGGATTATCTCTCCCGTCGCCAGTACGGCCTGCGGTTTCGCAATCTGGAATCCGGAAACTGGTATCCAGAAATGCTGGATAACGTCTCGTCCGACTTTGTCTGGGGAAATGACTCCGAGACGGTCTACTACATCAAGAAACATGCCTCTACGCTGTTGCCCTACCAGGTGTGGCGGCATACGGTGGGCACCTCCGCGACGGATGACGAGCTGGTATATGAAGAAAAAGACGAGACGTTTTACGTCAGTCTTTCTAAAACAACCTCGCGACATTACGTGATGATCTACCTTGCCAGCGCGACCACCACCGAGGTTCTGCTGCTGGATGCCGAACTACCCGACGCCCAGCCGCTCTGCTTCCTGCCGCGGCGTAAAGATCATGAATACAGTCTGGATCATTTCCAGCATTCGTTTTATTTGCGTTCGAACCGTGAAGGTAAAAACTTCGGTCTTTACAAAACAAAAGTGCGCGATGAACGCAAATGGGAAGTGCTGATCCCGGCACGCGAAAACGTGATGCTGGAAGGATTTACCCTGTTCACTGACTGGCTGGTGGTTGAGGAGCGTCAGCGCGGCCTCACCAGCATCCGCCAGATCAACCGTAAAACCCGCGAAGTGACGGGCATCGCCTTTGACGATCCGGCCTACGTGACCTGGATTGGCTTTAACCCTGAGCCTGAGTCTTCACGCCTGCGTTACGGCTATTCATCGATGACCACCCCGGACACCCTGTTTGAACTCGATATGGATACCGGGCAGCGCCGGGTGTTGAAGCAGGCCGACGTAGCGGGATTCGACTCCAGCCTTTACCGCAGCGAGCACGTGTGGGTGAAGGCGCGGGACGGTGTGGAAGTGCCCGTGTCGCTGGTGTATCGCATCGACTGCTTCCGCCAGGGGACCAATCCGCTGCTGGTATATGGCTACGGCTCGTATGGCTCCAGTATGGATGCCGATTTTAGCAGCAGCCGACTCAGCCTGCTCGACAGGGGCTTTGTCTATGCTATTGCCCACATTCGCGGCGGCGGCGAGCTGGGACAGCACTGGTATGAAAACGGCAAATTCCTCAAGAAGAAAAATACCTTTAACGACTACCTCGACGTGTGTGATGCCCTGCTCGCGCAAGGCTATGGCGACCGGGGGCGTTGCTTTGGTATGGGAGGCAGCGCCGGGGGGATGCTGATGGGGGCGGTTATCAATGCCCGTCCTGACCTGTTCAAAGGTATCGTCGCGCAGGTTCCGTTTGTCGATGTGGTCACCACCATGCTGGATGAGTCCATTCCCCTTACCACCGGCGAGTTTGAAGAGTGGGGGAATCCGCAGGATGAAGTCTATTACCACTATATGCTGGAATACAGCCCGTACGATAACGTAGAGGCAAAAGCCTATCCGCACATGCTGGTAACGACCGGGTTACATGACTCCCAGGTGCAGTACTGGGAGCCGGCAAAATGGGTGGCCAAACTGCGGGAGCTAAAAACGGATGACAATCTACTTCTGCTCTGCACGGACATGGATTCGGGCCACGGCGGGAAGTCGGGCCGTTTCAAATCCTACGAAGGGGTAGCGCTGGAATATGCCTTCCTCATTGGCCTGGCGCAGGGCAGTTTGCCAGGTCCACAGGAGGATTAAGCCTCGTCCAGATAGTGGCGAAGCGTCAGGCGCAATTCGGGGCTCATTTTGTCGAGGTTATTGTATAACCAGCGTAAATATCCCGGGTCACGTTGCGCCACTTCCGAGACCGCTTTGCCACGATACTTACCAAAGGTAAAGGTGGTCAACAGCGCAGGGCGTCCGGTGATCGTCACCATATCGTCTGGCGTCCAGCCCGAGACATTCATGATATCGATAAGCAGTGCGGCGGTAATATAGCAGTCGTACAACGCGCGGTGGTGGTGCAACCCCTCAGGCGTTTTGACGCTGAGCTTGCGGGAGTTATACAACGCCATATTACTGTATTTGATCCCCGGCCATAAACGGCGCGCCAGCTTCATCGTACATATCCACTCGCCGGGCATCTCTGGCAGGACGCGACGGTCAAAGCTGGCGTTATGCGCTACATACCATGTGCTGCCGTAGTAGTGCGGAATAACGTCTTCAATCCAGGGTTTATCGGCCACCATGGATTCGGTGATCCGGTGAATCGCCATCGCCTGCGGACTGATTGGACGATCGGGACGAACCAGATGGCTCACAGGATTGACGATCTGTCCGTCGATAACGTCGACAGACGCGACTTCCACAATCCCGCCCTGAAGGTCGCAGGTTTCGGTATCGATGACGCGTAGCATTGCACACTCCTGGCCGTAAAAGGCTTAGCGTAAAGGAATGATATCCCCTTGCCAACCCCGCTGATCGAATGATCCGGTCAACAATAACTCCCCCTGGTCAGCACGGACGATAAGCTGCCCGCGTGCATCCCACAATGCGCTGCCGCTGCGGGCATTTGCCATAAGGACCGCAATGGCATAACGGTGGGCAAAACGCTGCATACGGCTAAGGGTAGCGGTCCAGCGGTTTTCCCCAACGGCCAGACAGCTGGTCATCAGGATGGCCTGCGGATCGAGGCCAGGGGCATCGTCGGGGTCGCCGAGCACGTTGACCTGTGATTTTCCCGGCACCGGACAGGCACGCCTGCCGAGAGGGGTGCAGACAGCGTGCGGCTGCCCGGGAATAAACAGCGCCAGCCCCTTTTGTCGTCCTGCTTCGGTATCCAGGGTGATTCCGGCGATGACCGTCATGTTACAGGCACTGGCTGCCTGGTTCAGCGGGTTCAGTTGCCGCTGAGTCGGCGGGCAGGGAAGCGAAAACGCATCGGCAGCGGCACCCGTTAAAGAGAGTTCAGGAAAGACAAGCAAATCGCAGCGCAGGTCAGCCGCCGCAGAGATAAAATGAAGATGATGATTGACGTGTTCGCCAATACAGTGGTGCCGGGAGGCATACTGAGCGGCGGCAATATTCCATTGGGACATCGTGACTTCCTTATACACTTCGTCGCAGGGATTAATAATACCCATGAATGATTCAGGGGTTTCTTATCCTGCCACAACCGGTGTAAGGAAGTGTAGCGTCACATTAAGGTTATTTAACTTTCGGTTCGTACGGTAAGCGTGACAAGTTGACGGACGTCAGCCGGTGGGCAATCAGGCGCTCGCGGAACCAGTCGCGGAGATGCGCGGGTTGTTCGCGTTCAACCACTTCCGCGACGATAGGCATATTATAACGTTCTTTAAAGGCCACCCCGGCGGCGGCAAGATCGACATTGACTTTGTCCATCTCATCCTGCGGGAGGTTTGCCAGATTGATGTTCATACGCTTCTCCTGTTTTATGCGGCGCTAACTTAGCGCGGTTGCGCCTCTTTAGCAAGGCATCGCCGGATGAGGCTCGACTCAGATATTATTGAAGGTTATTCTCTGTCATATAGACATAACAAAAAGGAATGATTGATATGATCTTTACCGCCTCACGAACGGCTGGCGCGCTCGCCGTACTCTTTTCTGTTTTCGCCGCCCCCTCTGCGCTGGCGCATGCCCATCTGAAACACCAATACCCGGCCGCCGACGCCGCGGTCGTGGCTGCCCCTCAGGCATTAACCCTGAATTTTTCAGAAGGCATTGAACCCAAATTCAGTGGCGTCACCGTCAGCGGAGACAAACAGCAGGTAGTGAGCCTGGGCAAAGCGAAGCGTGCCGAAAATGACGCGACGCAGCTGATCGTCCCCGTTGAACAGGCATTAACGCCCGGCACGTACACCGTTGAGTGGCACGTGGTTTCCGTTGACGGTCATAAAACGAAGGGCAGCTATCGCTTTAGCGTGAAATAATATGCTCGCGCTGATCTACGTGTGCCTGCGTTTCGTTCATTTTGCCGCGCTGATGGTGATTTTCGGCAATGCGCTTTACTGTGCGTGGCTGACCCCGTTTGCGCTTAAGCGTCTGATGACGCGTCGCTTTGCCTGGCAGCAAAAAATGGCCGTGGTGGTGAGTCTTCTTTCCGCCGTTGCCCTGCTGATGTTACAGGGCGGCTTAATGGGCGAGGGCTGGCGGGACGTTATCCGCCCGGATATCTGGCTTGCCGTTCTCGGGACGCAGTTTGGCAGCGTCTGGCTGTGGCAAATCCTGGTTGCGTTGCTTACCGCCTGCGCCGCCTGGATAGCGCCCGAACGAAATGCGCGACTTTTACTGGTGCTGGCGACAGGACAATTTCTGCTGATGTCGGGCGTCGGGCATGCCGCCATGCGGGACGGGCTCCCCGGAGCGTTGCAGCGTGTAAATCATGCGGTGCATTTACTGTGCGCCGCAACATGGATTGGGGGGCTGCTCCCGCTCCTGTTTTGCATGCGGCTGGCAAAAGGGCGCTGGAGTCCACCCGCAATCTATACCATGATGCGTTTCTCGCGGGTGGGGCACTATGCGGTTGCCGGCGTGATTTTGACCGGTATCATTAATTCACTGCTGATTCTGGGCGTTAACTGGCCCTGGCGGTCGGACTATGGACAACTGCTTTTGTTCAAATGTGCGCTGGTGGCGTTGATGGTGGTCATTGCGCTGGTAAATCGGTATTTTCTGGTACCACGCTTTCACCGTGAAAACGGTCGCGCGCAACACCTTTTTATCTGGATGACAAAGGCAGAGGTTGTTTCAGGGGCACTGGTGCTGGCAACCGTCAGCCTGTTCGCCACCTGGGAACCCTTCTAAAGGTTAAACATCGAATGAAAAAAACACTGCTCTCTCTCGTGCTGCTGGCCACGGCCAGCTCTGCATTTGCCGCTCCGCAGGTCATTACCGTCAGCCGCTTTGAAGTGGGTAAAGACAAGTGGGCATTTAACCGTGAAGAGGTGATGCTCACCTGTCGCCCGGGGCAAGCGCTCTATGTGATTAACCCCAGCACGCTGGTGCAATATCCGCTGAATGATATCGCCGAACAGCAGGTCGCCAGCGGCAAAAGCACTGGCCAGCCGCTCAGCGTGATTCAGGTAGATGACCCGCAAAATCCTGGGCAAAAAATGAGCCTTGCTCCGTTTATCGAACGGGCAGAAAAGCTCTGCTGAGGCTGTAACAGGCCATAAAAAAACCGCAGGCTTCTCTCTGGAGGCGTTGCGGTTTTTTTGTTTTGCGACGTATAAACGCTTTTTTTCCGACCACTTTGGCTGCGGACTGGAAAACCTGGCGACGTCATCTATTCTTAAGGTGTCAGGCGACTTCGCCTGCATTAATGCCAACTTTTAGCGCACGGCTCTCTCCCAAGAGCCATTTCCCTGGACCGAATACAGGAATCGTATTCGGTCTCTTTTTATCTATTTGTATTTTAAGGGTTTTTTCGGTCTCAACACGAATTCCCCCGAAAATTACTCGAACAATCCATATTCTGTCTAAACCATAACATACTCTGCACCGCGTGAGTCCAGGTATTTTTTCGTCATTGTTAAATTTTTGTGGCCCAGCAATCGCTGCGCAAAATCCTCTCCACGCTCCTTTTCATACAGCCTGCTCGCCAGACTTCTGATCTCATGGAACGGAGGTGGGTTAGGTCCGAATTTTAATCCGGTCGAATCCCTTATCTCTGCAAATGCCTGGGTGAGTCCGTCAGGAGTTAGCGGCCCCGGCTTTCTTCCCCCGCGGCGAACTGGCGAGTAAAGCATGAAGTCGGAAGGGTTATTCACCCGGCATCTGTCAATGACATCCTGCAACATAAGCCCGGCGACGTCCAGCCTCAAATCAAGCGGAAGCGCCAGTTTGTGACCTGTTTTCTCCTGAGTGACAAAGAGCCTCCCGTCTTTAACGTCACTAAACCTGAACAGAGAGACATCCTCCCGCCGCTGTCCGGTGACCAGTGCCAGATCGCATGCGTTTGGTGCCCAGTCAGAATGAGTTACCGCGGACTGACGGATGACGGTGAATTGTTCGAACAACAGGCGCTCTCGTTTAACTTTCGGCGTCGGCGTTCGCGTAGGTTCCGCCGGGTTCCTGTCCACATGTCCTTCCACGATCGCCTCCCTGAATATGTCCATTAAAACAGACCGCAGCCCCGAAGCCATGCTCTTTTTATCGCAGAGAATGTACGCTTCAAGAAATGAGGCGATGTCTTTTGTCGTGACGGAAGTGAGGGGTATTTTGCCGAACTCATCCTTTATGGTGGCGATCTGGTTTCGCCTGACCTTCATCGTGTTTGGTTTCAGCTCGCGACGCTCGAGAATTACCTCGTATCGCTCCAGCCATGCAGCCACTGTGAAAGTGGGCACGTCTTTTATGCGATCCAAAAGAGAAGAGGGAAGGTAATTCTGGTCGATGTAGTTGTTGGCCTCTATAGCCTGCGCGACAGCATCCTTGCGATCAATCCGGCCAAGCGATATCTCCTGCCCGGTGACCGGGTTGCGCCAGCTGTAAAGTCTGTCTCTTTTACGATAGGTCAGGTTACGGGGCAGATTAGCGTCGTAACGTACTGGCCTTTTCGCCATGAGTCAGTCTCTCCAGTAAGGTGCCGCCGGACGGCAGTTTAGTGTGTTTCGGTTTTACACGGAGGTTCTTCTTGCGCGGATCAACGTAGATCGCGTCAGGCAGAACTTTATATTCCTTTCCGTGCAGCTCCGGCGCAGGATAAATTCGCCCCTCCCGCGTCCAGCGACGCAGAGTAGAAAGAGAGGGTGGAGTCGTGTAGACCTCAGCAGCCCATTCCTGCAAGTTGAGAAGCTTAGCCATGAGAACTCCTTAGCCGCCAGGCATTATAAGCGAGGCCGCGTTGACGTGTTGATTAATCGAAATCAGGTTAAAAGAAGCCCGGCGCGGGGCCGGGCAAAAAGGGGGATAACGGAGTAGTGCTTTCGCACCCAATAGCCAGCTCATAACTGGCTATCAGTTGCGTCATGGCTTGATGTGAAGGCGCGGCTCACCGTCTTTCGGTTCAGGCCAGTGGCGGGTCATGTTCACCTTTAGCTTTTCTTCCAGCGCTGCGGTGATTTGCTCATCGGTGATACCGGCGCGCCGCTGCGCGTCCCATAGCAGGAACTGCATATCAGCCCATTCACTGAGGTCGCCAGGATCGGCCGCAGCTTCCAGCGCCTCTTTTGAAAGGTGTTTAAGCGGTCCGACGGGGCCGACATTGCCAAAGGTTTTTTCAGACCATTCAGCGTGGCGCCGCCGGATCAGATTTCTGGTGAACTGCGATTTCTTCGATTCGTAAGGTTTCACGCTCCCTCCTCATGCTGCACGCTGGGCGCAGCGAGTTTTATCCAATAAAAAACCCCGCCAGGGAGAGGTTCGTTTCAGTACACTGTTTTCAGTTTAGCGGGGTAGGGTTGTACTTAAATATCGCATCTACTATCGTTTTATCTGAAGGTTCTTCACCATGCACTCCAATCAAAAAACCTCCTTTTTCTGGATAAACAGTGCTAACCCGGAATGAAACCTGCTCTGCACTATAACTAACTATATTAGTGCCTGTGGGCGATGATACTGGTTTGCTGTTGAAGTAGTAGGATTCTTTCCCGGGTTCAACCTGTTTCTTTGTGCCTTCATGTCCAGCACCAAAAAGCATAATATCTTTCATCTTATGATCTCCTGAATACAGACTAACAAATATTAGGCTGACACCGTTAAGGACGTAAATACTGCTGTTTAAAAAGGGAGTGAGGGTAATTTACAGCCCCCTCTGCTTATTCCTCAATTCGATGACGCTTTGGCACTCCGCGCACGTCTGGCAGCCGGGAACGGCAGCGCGCCGCAGCTCGGGAATTGGTTCGTCGCATTCTTCACAACGCTCAGCCGATACGGCGTTTCTATTCCTGCGGTGAGCGGAAAGGGCAGCGTTACGCTGAAGCTCTTCAATCTCTGTTGCGGTATCGATGATGTCAGCCATGGTTAATGCTCCCCCAGAGCCTTGCTGATGGCTGCGCGAGATTTTTCAAACGCGGGCGTTAGCTCATCAACCTTGCTTTGTTCCGCCAAGTCGTGAAAGTTCAATATGTCGCCCATCTCGTTCATGGCGTTAAGTGCCAGTTGCAGAGCCTCGAGCAAATCAGGCGCTGCTGCTATCAGGTGCGCATTCGCGATTGTTTTATCGAAAGATGTCTGTTCGTATTTTCCGATGCTTGCTGGTGTACTTTGGAGGTAAGCGATTTCGTGCAGCGATTCTGATGAATTAATTTCTATGCAAGCCACATTGTCGTCACTTGCGCTACCGTGAGAAAAGCTCCATTTTCCCAGAGTACCCTTAAATTCATTCATGATTATTGCTCCCGGAACTGTCGGTTAATTCTGTTGAAGGTGAACGCCAGCAATAAAAAAGGAGCCTTAAGCTCCCGGGTGATTAGTGCCTTCATGCGGCGCGCTCCGTGTTGTGTTTGAATGCCCACTTTCGGAAAGCTTTCTTCAGGTCGCCTTTTGTGTAACGCATGCCGCGGCGCGGATTGTGCCGGGAGTTACGCGCACGCTTTTCAATCGCCCCACTGAACAGGCAACCGGTAGCGTCATCCATATTCATGAAGATACTTACGATATTCTTCAGCCCATACTGAACGAGCACGACAGGCTTGATTTTCTCGGGGTGTTTCCACGCTTTTTTGTCACTGAACATCGCCATGCGCATATAAGTGCGAAAGTCATTCGATTTATCGCCGGCTTTCATTTTGCGAAGATATACCGCGCCTTTTCTGTATTTGCTCATTGTTCTGCTCCAAACCGCCCGTTAAGGCGTCCTGCGAATGAGACGAACTCCAGGAGGCTAACTCCCAGAGGCTCAATTTTCTTGTGATGCTTGTTGATGATCGGAGGCACCGTTTCGTTCCAGTTAGGCTTTGGCTTCTTGCGCATGGCCTGCTGGATTTCCTTGGTGCAGCGGCGGCAGGCAGCGCGGATGGCGTTGTCTGTTTCAGGCGTCGTATGCATCAAGCTGCCCTCCATCCGTCTTTGAAGATGGGCTGGATATTGGCTGGGTAAAGCTCTACATTCGGTGATTCAGCCTGATTCCCCCAGTGATGCCAGCCCGGCGCCGCGCTGCGGCTAAAAAGTTCAATGCGTGGCACATCGCCATAAAGCAATTCCAGCCGGTGGCGCACTTCCCACGGCTTTTCGCTGTGCGCGCCGAGCGGGCTGTAGACCACCTGCTTAATCCCGGCATGCTTTCGCTCCAGCCCGGCGCCGCGGGTAGCAATCAGTAAGTCTTCGGTGTTGGCCCGAGTGTGGTTGCCACCGTTCATGCGCGTCTCGGCGTTAAGCAGATCGAGGAAGTCGTAAAAGTCGGTGACTACACCCTCGGCCAGCGCCTTGTTGATGCGAAGTTCCGCGTTCTGGTTAAACTTCACCCAGGTAAATCCTTTCATCGTTCGAACGGTAAAGCCCCAGGCCTCGGCCAGTTCGATAGCCTCCTGGTTATGCGTGCCGGTGTACCACATCGCCAGCACCGCGTTTTCTGCCGCCAGTTCCCACACCGGCAGGCGCTTGATGTCGATTAGCTTCATTGTGGTGTAGTGATCGGCAGCGGCCCCGTTGCTAATGGTGTTACCGTAAGACCAGGGAGGATCAGCATAGATAAGTGAGTATTTTCCGGTCATGGAATTACACCTCGAAAGCAAGTTGTGGCGTGAACCGATCGCGTTCTGCGTCGTAATTCAGCGAACTTGCAGAGTTAAAGGCTTCAATGCGTTCTACAAGCACCGCAGCGCGTGTTTCTTTGCTTGCCGGCGCGTAGGCTGATTTATCCCACGCCTTGTCGATTCCGATATTGCGCGCCACATTAGTACTGTCTGCTGACGACAGCGGAATGTGGCGGAAGATATCGGCGTTCAGCATGCGCAGGCCGTGAAGCTTTGTTATCGGATAACCGTTTATGTCGACAACGTGACGGATGAGATCGCGTAACTTTGCCCGACATGATCGCGGGCGCTTCGCGTCGTATTCACCCATGCTGCCGATACATACGCGCGGAAATTCTCGACACAGGCGGAAGAAACGTTCATCGGGCTCGTTCATGTGCCACACAGGCGCGCCGACTACTTTGCCGTGCGGCCACTCGGCGATTAACGCGTCGTTCTCTTCACTGGTCCCGCCGATCACGTCAGGGATAACAGCAAAAGCAAAGCGAGGGTGATTCATCCAGCGACCTACAAACGCGTAGTAGTCATTCCAGTTAACAACGCGCTTTTTCGTCCAGAAGCTGAATGCGCCGTTATCCAGCGCGAAAGACTGGGTGACTTCGCTGGCAAGGGCTAATTGGCCGGGGTTAGCGAAGGAGATGAAAGCATGCCTGCCTTTCCATGCCTTCAGCGCGCATGTATCCGGCGTGATGGGTCCACCATGGAAATGTATCAAGCTGCCTCCTGCCTTTCCCGATATTCCTCAGCGAGCCGCTGCGCCTTTAATGGATTGTTGACCACTTCACCCCATGGCATTAGCCAGCCGTTACCAATGAAGGGAAGGCACAGTGTGCCAACCCTGATGTCGTCGTGAGAGTGGGTCATAACGAGGTGTCCTAGAACGGGATGTCATCGTCGAACTGCGGGTTTTGATTGCTTTGCGCAAGCTGGCGATTAGCCTGCTGCAGGCGAGAGTCAGGGACCGCGTTAGGGTCATGCTGATTGTTGCCCCAGCCGCTATTGTTATTCGAAGATGCACCCCAACCGCTGCGTGAAGAATCGTGAGGCTTGCGGTCATCTTTATCTTTCATGTTGCGCTCAAGCGTGGCGATCGCTTCGGCTGGCGTTTTATCGGTGAATTCTTTGTAGGTGAGGCGCGAGCCAGGCTGGAATACGTGGCGCACTTCAAATTTGTAGCTGTCACTGCCATCCTGCTTGGTAGTGAGGAGCTTTTGCAGGAACAAGCCGACACGCTTACCCTCCAGTGCCGGAAGGCACCATTCAGGCCCGTTTTGCCCCTGACGCTGTTGCGCCTGAGCGTCTTTAACCTGCGCGACCCACATAATCGCAGCAATCAGGCCCATACCGAACGTCTGGCTTCCGTCGCGACCGAGGAAATTGATGCGCAGGAAGTTCGCTTTCTGGCCGTCAGCGTCAAGCGAAAGAACAAGCGCCTGCGACTGTGAACCATCCTTGCCGAACTCATACACAGCAGAGGTGATGATGCCCTCGTATGCGCCGGTTTCAGAAATGCCAGCGGAAGATCCTGCTTTCAGTGCTGCTTCTGCCGACTGCTGGTTCCAGGTAAAGCTGATTGGTTGGTTCATCGTTATCTCTCTTATAAATCAGTGAATTCAGAAATTGCGTTGTCGAACGCGGCCAGGTCGTTGTCCATGTCAGTCACTTCTGGACCGAACAGGTCAGGAGGGCATTTCACGGTGTCGTTGTCGTCGCCCTTCAACAGGAAAAGGTGACTGCCGTCGCGCTTGATGATGCGCAGAACGATAGGGAAGTAGCCTTCGGGTGTAAGCTTTTCGTTGAGCATCTTGCCGACGGTCTTCATTCTGATTTTTCCTTCACTCTCTTCTGTGTGAGCGAAGAAGTAGACGCGGAAGTCGTCCGGAAGTTGGGTTGCTGCTTCGATAATGCGCCAGGCGTGCTCCGCCATTTCGGTGAATTTGGTGTAGCCAGTTTCGTAGGCCCGGTCCATGTTCTCGTGCTGCATCACTGCCTGGAAATCATCGATAATCAGCATCTTTCGGCTGCTTTGCGCTGCGTTACGAATAACGTCAAGAAGATGCCGGCCATTGCGGATATCAACCACGTTACCGCGCTGTACCGAGTTATCCGGCAGACGTTTACCGTGGAGTTTCCAGCCAGTGTTGCGAAACGGGAGAGCCTTACGAATACAGCGTGCCAGAATGGCATTTTCCGGGTTAACGTTGCGGAGGCTGTACGTCTTGCCATACCCGGAATCGGCAAGGATGAGAGTCATCACCGCCATAAATCACCCCTTAAGCCAGTGTTTAATGGTAAAGAGAATGTCTTCATCGTCGCTGTTGCTGGACAGCCAGCGGAGATAGCCCGCGTCGACCTTCGCAATCTCCTCGAACGTCAGCCCTTTATGCTTACCGAAACGGATCGCTTTTATCAGTGACGGGTTGTTTGAAATTGCGCGCATTTCGCCCATCGTCCACTTCGCCAGGCGGCCCATATACAAAAGCAGTTCCGCGGTGACGTAGCAGTCATAGAGCGCGCGGTGCGCATACAGACCTTCAGGCAATTCAGGTTTCAGGCCCAGGCTGTAACGCAGGTACTGGTTGCTGTGGCTTGGGTGATCGGGGAGAAGGGCGCGCGCCAGCTTTGCCGTACAAATCCAGGGACCGTCAATTTGTGGAAGCTTCGACTTATCGAATTTCGCGTTGTGTGCAACGTAAGCCTGCGCGCCGAGGTAGCGACCGATAACCTCGCCAATCAGCGGGGCATCAGCAACCATATCTTCGGTGATGTGATGGATAGCCATTGCCTCAAAGCTGATTGCCTCAGTTGGCTTAACAAAGTCGCTCATAGGGTTGCAGATAATACCGTCGACAATATCCACGCTGGCAATTTCCAGCACGCTGCCTTCCAGGCTGGTCGTTTCTGTATCAATGACTCGCAACATGCTTCATCTCCGTAATGTGGTCGTTAACTGCGTCAAATTCAGCGAGCTGGTGGGCCAGAGATTCGAGGTCTGCCGGCTGCAGGTCATACAGCAGGCAGAGAAGGGCAACCATCAGCAATCCGTACTGCTGAGTTACCATTTCGTTCTCCGTGAATTTTTGGCGCGTGAGGGGTTCTGACTGAAGTGTTTCTCTGCACATTTTTTATCGGTGCAGAAGTGTTCTTGTTTCGACGACATGTAGGTCGAAACGGTCTGCACGTTGCAATCGCTCTTGTGTCGACGCGCGCCGCACCAGGCGCACATCACCGAGTTGAGATGCTCGGTGGCCGAGTCGAGAAAGATGCTTTCGGAAAAACTACCCGGCACACCGCGCGAATCGACATATTCGATCATGCTTTCGGTGCGCCCGGCGCTGTTAGTGAATGACCCGCGCCCGGTAAGCTTGATGACCTGTCCACCAAGTTTGAGACGGGATCCTTCTGGCAAACTTGCCAGGCGTTCAGAGGTCAATCGCTCATAAGGTTGCATAGAGACTCCTTAAAAAGTGCGTACGAAGCCCGGCCGCTTAAAGCCAGCCTGGACACTTAATTGAGAAAACTTGATTAATCAGCAAGCCAGCGCAGAATGTCATTAGCGCAGCGGCAACAATTAAGGTGACAAAATGCTGATTAATAAAAAATTGCCTACTCCGATGTACCCAACCGATGAGATGGGTAGAAGGTCGAAGAGGAATCACTGGTTTGTGAGAGAAAAGGGGAGTGATCAACCAAACGATCAGTCATGGTATGACTGGTGGAAGTCTCGTTCTCTCGGCCTGGGCAAGAATGGGCATATTGCATGGCGTTCGACGTGCATCGCTAAAAACGCTCCAGACCCGTATAACCCACCCGAATCATTTGATGTCGACTTCCAGGCACCGGATGGAAAGCTGTATCACCTGGAATTTAAGCTCGCGCCTCACGGCCCGAATAAGTGATTCGCTAATTGCTCAGGCCATTACCGCGACCGTCGAGATAGACCTCCACGATCAACTCTTTGGTGAAGGTCCGCTCACAGCCGCGGTGAAGGTAAAGCTTGCCGCGCTTGTGGGCTGATGCTGTCCACATACCATCTTTGTGCTTTACAAGCATGCCTGGCTGAACGGCGCCGCGGTTAACTTCAACATACCCATAGTGATGAATCATTGCTTACCCTCCACCTGTACCAGTAAGTCAGCAACGTGCATCTGCCATCGGTTCAGCGTGAGCTTGTCGCGCGGGTTCGATACCGACGTCAGCTGCCACTCGTTATCGTTGAGCTTTTTGGTGGTGTACTGCTTGCCGTTGTGGGTGACTGTCATAATGCCTCCCGGGCGAGGAGCATTGCGTCGGCCATTTGATAAGCTTCATTAGCCAAGTCCTTTCGGTCATATAAAGCGCCAGATTTGGCAGCAACTCCTTGCATATAAGCAGTTGCGAAGTAGTCGCGTATCGTCATTTCATCTGTAGTGACTGAAACCTCTTCCGGATATGGCTTGTCATCAAAGCGGTAAAGCAGGTCGTAATCGCCAGCATCGTCAAAGCTGGTGACTTCGTACGCCCAGCGGTGACCGGCCCATTCAAATGACTGGCCCCTTTTATCGCCCCAAAATCGGCTTTTAAGGTAGGCGCCATATTCAGGAGAGCTAGCGTAAACTTTCATGGTGTATTTCATAATCATCTCCGCGCTTAAGGCCGCGCCGCCGGTGGTTAGTTGTTTCGATACTTGGCGACTGCCGCTTGATAAGCAGCGCTCGCTTCAGATTCTGTCGCGTAATAGCCGAGGGAAACGTTGCGTCCATCAACCCATATCTTTGCCGACCATGGTTTGGGGCGGCTAACCTTCAACTTGCTCGTGCCTTTGGCGTGAGTTCTCTGCTTTTTGAAGGTACGGTGTTCGTCTGTTTTGATTGGCGGCAGCGGCTTTCCGTCGAATCTTTCCGAGTTCAGAAAGTTATCTCGACGCGTGACCACCCGGAGATTTTCAAGCCTGTTATCAGATCGGTTACGGTTTATATGGTCAATTACGAGTCCGTCAGGAATAGGACCGTTGTGCATCTCCCATATAATTCTGTGGGCCTTTATTTTTCGCTTGAGGAAAACAATCTCAACAGCGATATATCCATCGGCTCTCGTGGTTCCCGCTTCCTTGCCTGCGTATCGCTTATTCCACGATCTGATTTTTGCTGCTGAGTCATCTATGTCAGCTGGTCTTTGCTTCCATCGCAGCAGGCCGAGCTTTGGATCGTAAGTAAAGTAGTTTGACCAATTCATTTTCTCTCCCGGTCTTTCCCGAATGTCAGAACTAAAGACTTCTGCGCAATCGCACATTCAAACAATTTTGACGGTGGATGGCCGCCGGTTGTCATAACTAAGCCGCCTCGGTGAAGCGACTGAGGTATGAAAAAAGCCGCTGGTTAGGCGGCTGATTCGAATTTGCCACACTCTCGCAGTGGCCGCGCTCATGCCCTTGAGTCGTATGCCGCCCCATGGCCGCCCATAACCAGTTCAGGCTTGGCTTTCCTGATGCCTCCCCGGCGCCACTTGTATTCATTAACCCTAACCAGATGCGAAGCTGGCTCACGACTAGAGACTCGGGCGCAGGTTATGCCCCTGCGATTGCCGCCACTTGGCTGCTGCGGTCTATCCGCTTTACTGCTACATAGCCCACCCCACTTGTTGATGTATGTTTAAAAAATCTTTGCGCTTCGCACCTCTCATCCCGCCAGTGTTGCCCGTTCCCACGCCTTTATCGCTCTCGCGAGGGGGTAGCCTTCTCACCGACCGGATCGCCGCCGGTGATACGCAGCATTTGTGCGTTGGGGTCTAAACAGGATTACTGAGTGCTGTTCCGACTTTGCATGTTGTTAAAAAGCAGGCGACTTGCTGTCCGCCGCTGGCTAACTTCGCTCAGCTGTCGATGTCGTTTCGATGAATTGATAATAGCGATGAGTATTGTTTATAGCAATACGTATTGATATTAATTAATAGCAATTAGTATTAATGCGTTGATAGCTAAAGGAATTTAATTTGATATTTTTTCGTGTGAATGAGATTCGGAGCGTGTTTTCTCTGGGGTGAGGGTTGCTGTGATGGGCGGGCTAGCTGCAGGCAATAAAAAACCCAGCACTATGGCTGGGTTCTTCAGGGCAGTGAAGGTTACCGGGTAACCATCACTGTATTGTTTTGACCTGCTTTTACTGACGCGGCGGACATCAGCGCGCCGCCTTCAGTCACCAGCCCGTACGTGGATGGGCGCATCCAAGTAACGGTGGTCTGAACGTAATATTCGCCAGGGGCAATGTTATCGAACTCAAACTTACCCTGGGCATCAGCAATAGTGACTTTCTCATACTTTGCAGCGCGCATATCTTCTTTGTCGCAACGGGTGAGCCCCATGCATGTAGCGAACTGGAAGTCGGTATAAGAGGTTTTTGGCATCAGGGTAACCTGACTACCGGCTGCTACTTTAACGTCTCCGCCCATTGTTTTTAGGAAGGCCTGTCCAGTCAGCTTTTCTGATCCTTCAAGTTTCACTTTGTCATACTCGGCCTGAGGGAACGCTGGGAGGTTAACTGGTTTAGGTATGGACATACATCCAGATAGAAGTGCAGCTGCTGTCGCTGCAATAAAGTACTTTTTCATAATAATCCTTGCTGTGAAAAGCCGTGAGGCTAAAAGTTAACCGTGTTTTCTGTATGTCTGAGGCATGCTGCCAATCACTTTGCCGAATACGAGGATTCTGTTCATCTCTTCTTTTTCGATCGGCTCCCAGGGGCGATAGGTCTGGTTGTCGGATATTACCAGCAACTTGTCTTTCATCTTCTGCAGGCGTTTGACATGGGATGTTTCGTCATAGATAAAAGCGTATATGCCATCACCGTCGAATTGCTGAACGCTGATATCCACAAACAGCAAGTCTCCTGGCTCAATGGTCCCGGCCATGCTGTCGCCGCGAACATTTATGATTCTTATCTGCTCAGCCTTCCTGCCATTAAACATACGGCGAGCCTCTTCGACTGAATATTCCACGGATCTAAGCACCTCTACAAACTCGCTGTTGATGGCTCCAGGCCCAGCGCTTACGTAGAAGTCTAGCGCCTCAATACGAAAGGTGTCAGTAGGGGCCAGATCTGTTTTTGGCTGCGAAATTGCGGGCATTTGACCATCGCCACGCATTGGGCCAACTCCGGTTGAAAGCCACTCAGTGCGAACGCCAAGCGCGTTTGCGATCTCAACGATTTTAGTTGAACCCCGGGCATTGCCACTGGTCAGCCTCCAGATAGTGGGCTGAGCAACGCCAGATGCCTTAGCCAAAGCACCCTGAGACATGCCAGATAGTTCCATTGCCTGATTCAGGCGTTCTGCAAGAGTTTCTTTTTTCATAAGTTTAAATTTATACGCTTGAGTATTGATGGTCAAAACACGTTTAGCTATTGCCTAAATCAATACGCATTGCTATTATCAATTCACACCAATACTCATAGGAATTGGAACATGACGAACAAAACCATCCAGCGCGCCATTGATATCGCTGGTAGCCAGAAGAAATTAGCCGACCTCTGCGGTGTTGCGCAGCCGACGGTATGGCGCTGGTTGCACGGTGGCGGCATTGATGCCCGCTACGTAATGAAGATTGTTAGTGCAACCAACGGCAAGCTCAAACCAGCAGATATTCGCCCAGATCTCGCCCAGCTGCTTGGGGCGAATAATACAGCCGCCTGACCGGCGGCCTTAGCCACGAAAGGGAAAGCAATGCATTCACTTGCGTACCAACAAAATACCAAATTATCGGTGACGCCGATGATTTACCAGAATCGCCGGGAAGCTGATTCCACGGCCTTAAACATCGATGGGATCCGCGCAGCTGTTCGCGCCTGGGCAGCTGATTGCCGCAGCCGTGAATTTGTCGCAGCGCTGATTGTGGAAGAGTGGCGCGCTACCGGCGGCACCGGGCTTGATATCCCGACTGACTCGCACCGCCAGATGCAGAAGGTGTTTCGCTGGATTGATGGCGATACCGAATACGCCGCCAACAACATTCGCCAACTAGCGCCAGCAATCATGGCCGTTTTGCCGATTGAATACCGCAACCGCCTGGCGACGCAAAACGACACGATGTCGCTGATCGCCTCTGCGATGAAAGAGTGTGCCGAGGCTAAGCAAGCCGTGCTGCTGGACGCTCCGGAGCATCAGAAGCTGAAAGAGGTAAGCGAGGGAATAGCGTCGCTATTCCGCCTCATGCCGGAGCAGGTAGGACCGTTGATGACGATGGTCACGTCGATGCTGGGGGTTATGTGAGAGTCACCAGAAAAGAAAAAGCCCTTGAAGCGGTAACTTCAAAGGCCCTTATCACACTGTGTTACGCCAAGTAACGGGAGTAAGTATGTCAAATACCGCAGAAATTCTCAACTTTCCCGCTGTAGTTTCGGGAATACAGGAGCAACGCGTGGCCGATACAGACGATGGTTATATCCGTCTGGCAAACGAGTTGTATGAGGAGCTTATCGGCGCGAACCTGACTAAAAATCAGGCCAAGGTAGCTCATGCTGTTTGCCGCAAAACCTATGGATTCAACAAGAAGATGGACCGCATTGCAGACTCACAACTTTCTGAGTTGACCAGGCTGCCTCGTCAGAAGGTTAACATCGCCAAAAATGAGCTCATTGCGATGAATGTTTTGATGTCCGACGGCATGCTGATCGGGCCTAACAAAAACCTGAGTGAGTGGGTAATTCCAGGCACCAAACCTGCGCCAAAATGTCACCACGGTAGTGACTGTCACCATGGTGGTGACAGTGTCCCTACGGTAGTGACAAAAAGTGTCACCAAAACAGTGACAGCCTTGTCACCAAAATGGGGACACACAAAAGACACTATTACAAAAGACAATAAAGACAATATTAATAAACCCCCTAAATCCCCCAAATCGACTTCGTTCGATCCGGCTGGTGTTGAGCTTCCTGAATGGCTGTCAGTTTCAGTCTGGAAGTCATGGGTCGATTACCGCCGTGACCTGAAGAAACCGATCAAGTCTCAGCAAACTGTTACCCAGGCAATTAACCTGCTGGAGCGTTGCAAGTGCAGCGGTTACCAGCCTGAAGAAATCATCAACCAGAGCATCGCGAATGGCTGGCAGGGATTGTTTGAGCCGAAGGGCGCCAAGCAAACTGCACGAGTCCAGCATCGTGTAGCTGAGAACTTTGCTGGCAAGGACTATGGCCAGACAGAAATTCCAGCCTGGGCGAGGGACTGATCATGACGCTGGATGAAAAAATCACACAGCTTGAGAAAAACCTCGATGAGCTCAGTAAGCCACCGGTCGAGATTGAGGATACCCATGTTGCTATCGCCATAGAGACCTGTGAAAAGCATGGCCAGTATGAGTGCAGAACCCGGACGTACCCGAATTCGCTCATCAAGATACCGCCTCGTTCAAGCATTTGCCCGGGCTGTCTTACCGACGAGTTGATCCGCCTGCAGGGAGAAAAAATTCGTAACGACGAAGCTGCACGCAAAAGAAATATCGATCTGCTGCTGGACGGCCTGAGCATCCCGGCACGCTTCGAAAACTGCACGCTGCAGAACTATGAGCCAGTCAACGACGACGCAAAACGCGCGCTAAAGGTCTGCCAGGCATACGCCAGCCGTTGGCCTGAGCGCCTGCAGAAAGGCGGTGGCCTGGTGATGTGCGGTAAGCCTGGGACCGGAAAGAATCACCTTGCGCTGGCTATCGCACGACATGCGATCACTGAGCACCAGAGTTCAGCTGTGTTTACCACGGCGCTGAAAATTGCCCGTGAGTACAAGTCTACCTGGTCTAAGGGTTCAAACCGCACTGAAGATGAGGTGATCCGTTATTTCACCAAACCTGACCTGCTGATTATCGACGAGGTTGGCGTCCAGTTTGGTAGTGATGCCGAGAAGCTGATCATGTTCGAAATCATCAACACCCGATATGAGCGCATGAAGCCAACCATCCTGATCAGTAACCAGACCAGGGAAGAGTTGGCAGCATTCATCGGTGAGCGCGTTCTTGACCGAATGAGCGACGGCGGCGGATGCACTCTGTCATTCACATGGGATTCATACCGTTCTAAGGGGGCAGCATGACCATAACAATCCGTGGGCAGGTGCTGGCAGCCCTGCGCAACAACCCGGGCCTGAACAGTGCTCGTATAGCCAACATGATTGGCATGACCACCAAAAAGCTGTCAGGCACCGTCAGCGCACTACTTGCTGATGGACTTATCGCCTGTGAGGGTAAGCACGGCCAGCGCCTTTATCGGCTGACCAGTTACGGAATGCAATACGCGGCCGACACGGTGCCCGCCAGGAGTGCGGACACAACGAAACTGGTGCTGCGCACAGCGTCAAACGTGATCTGCCAGGAGTGCCGCAACAGCAAGGCTATGAAGCGAGTTTTGATGGTTTGGGGGAGGGTAGGGGTATGAAACCGAGTTACGAAGAACTTGAGCAGCAGTTGTCGGCATCCATCGCGGCGGAGAGAGTGTGGGAGACGTCGATGATGCAGGCCTGTGGTGAAGATGGCCCGAAATCAGTGGCAGAAAAGTTCGCCGAACTTGAAGCCAAGTGCGCGGCGCTGGCTGCAGAGAATGCGGGGCTGCTGCCTAAGGCTGCGAGCGAGCTATCAAATGCCTGGGTACTGCATAAATACCTCATCGGCATTCAAGCGGCAATTATGTATCTGGATAACGGCAACCAGAAGGCCGCGCAGGAATGGCTGTACGGAACTATTGCTGGTCCTGGATTTGATTTCCCTGATGGAGTAGACGACATAGACGCATGGGCAACTCATCAGATGCGCGGCAGCGTCAGCCATCATCAAGCGCTTGAAATCATCAAGGCAGAAACCCCAACCACCGACGCTTTTATGGCTGAAGTGCGGGCCAGTGCGGTAGATAGCCTGATAGATATCAAGACTAATCAGTTGGCACGTATGCATCCAGATACTCATGCTTTCGGAGCTACCGCCGATTTTATCCGCAGCCAGATTAACGAGCTGCAATCTTTCGCAACACTGCTTCGAAAAGGAGTGCAGTCATGAGCAACATCGACAAACGCGCATTACTTGATAGCGCAGAAAGCACTATCGGCATTCTGGAAAACATTGCCGGGTTTGAACCTTCAGATATCGACGGTGACACTGTAGAGCTTCGCTTTGAAACTGAAGACGGTTTCGATACAGGTTGTGACGTGAGCATTGTTGACCAGTGCCAGAAATCTGCCGATGTAATTCGTGTGCTGCTGGATGAGCTGGAAGCCAAAGACAAGCAGATTGTCGATCTTGAAGCAACAGAGGCGCACTCCAATGCTGGATGGAAGGAGGCGCATGAACAGGAAGCCCGCGCTGAGGCGGCAGAGAAGCGGATTGCTGAGCTGGAAATGTTTATCAATCAGAGTTGTTACGTTTTCGACGGTCGCGACGTAGATATTTCTGACGCATATATCGACGCGGCAACATCCGATCTTATGCCGAAAATTATCAACTCAGACGAAGATGAGTCATGCCGTTACTGTTCTGATGGCTCTTATTCTGGGCTTCCGGGGGGCGCTTGCGAGCACTGCATGGGGACAGGGTTAGATAACCCAGCCGCTGGCATCAAATTGCAGATCGAGGGGGAGTAAGTATGGCACTGACGAAAAAACAGCGCGCAGATCTGCGCATGAAGTTCGGTGGTCGCTGTGCTTATTGTGGATGCGAGCTTCCCGAAAAGGGCTGGCATGCTGACCACGTTGAGGCGGTGCTGCGTAAATCAGAGCAGTGTATGAAGGCCGCTGCGAAAGGCATCTTCAAACTGAAGGCGACGGGTGAATTTTACAGGCCAGAGGCTGAGAGGCTGGAAAACCTATTCCCAGCCTGTGCACCCTGCAACCTGCTGAAAACGTCCTATTCGCTGGAAATGTTCAGAAAACAGGTATCTCTTCAGGTCGAGCGCGGACGCAAGAGCAGCATGAACTTCCGCACGGCAGAACGTTTCGGCCTTATCGAGGCAGTGGAGAAACCAGTAGTGTTCTGGTTCGAACTGTATCAGGAAGGAGCGACAGCATGAGCACTATTACCAGAGAATTCAGCAAAGAGCAGTTAATCGCCCGTATCAACCGGGTAACGGCAATCAAAAAATACCGCATCAGTAGGGACCCTGACGCTGATGGATTGGCGATGGATAACGAGCTGCTTGCTATCGCGCTGGCATCGCTCGAAGCTGAGCCTGTTGCTGATGTTGTTGCGTGGAGTCATCCATCAGAGGAGCGCACCTGTGATATTCGCTGGCGTCGTTTTGATGTTGCGCCGGGCTTGCCTTACACCGCCCCGCTAGCGCCGGTGGTGCCTGACTTGAAAGAGCTTGAAGCGATTCTCGACTGGATTTTGTTGCTTCCATGCCCAACACCAAAGGCTACTCATATGGCCAAGCGGCTGGCAGTAGTGATAGACGCCAACCGCGCCGCCATGCTTCAGGCTGCCGAACCTGTAACGACGGCTTACAAGTTGCCCATGCAGCCGTTAGTAATCGACTCTCATGGCACGCTGCGCTTCAAAGAAAACCCGATCGTCAGGACTTTGCTTGATTACGCCACAGAGCATGGTTACGGACTCAATGAGATAGCGCGAGAGGAGTTCGACGCTGAAGACCAGATGCAGCTGGCCCAGCTCATAGGCTACAGCTTGTCAGGGTATGGAACACTATCTTATGTGACAGATGAATCATACGATCGCGCCGCCTCAGCAGCACCGCAGCAGGAGGAGTTACTGTAGAGTATTAGCTCAGTAATATGTTGATATATATACATAATTTACATTATCAGCACTTTAATTATTCTTTTTTGGTGGTACATTCATAGCTCTGAACAAAACCAACAGGGGGCGTTATGAGTATTGCTGATTTGGCTATGGATCAAGAAAGTTGGGCAATGATGGTGCTGGTCAGATGTGGGGCGTTAACGGAATGCGATAGGCATGAAGGCGTTTACGTTGACGAGGGCATTGAGCAATCTGAAATCTATAAGTATGCGGCTATAGAGTATAAAAAAAGCAATGACTTGCATCCATTTGAAAGTTTTAGAGACATGACGGATACCGTCAAAATGAAGTACGAAGAGCATGGTGGCAACGATATATGCTCGCTTTGCTTTAAGCACATAGACGACTAACCAAGTGGCCTCTTCGGAGGCCTTTTTCTCGCGTTGATTTTCCATAATCAACCAGCCATAATTACTTCACCAGAGCCTGAACAACTCCGGTGACTTCTGCGCATTTAAGGGGACTTAAATGCGACCACAATCTGAACTCCTCACCTTGTCACAGATGCAGAAATGCACCTGCGATTTTTTGCATTCTGCGTTACCTGTCGGAGGTGGCGCATGAATATCCCGCAAAGCGGCATAAAGCTGCACTCCGGTAACTTCGATGCTATCGGAAAGATTCTCCGTGAGCACCTCGCAACAGGTCAATCACTTCGCCTGCAGGTGAAAGAGTGGTGCGAGAAACGTAGCCTTTCCCAGAACGCGCTCAGTCACATGTGGTACACGGAAATTAGCGACTATCTCATCGCCCGCGGTAAGACCTTCGCTACACCTGAGTGGGTCAAAGATGCGATGAAGCACACCTATCTCGGCTACGAAAGCAAAGACCGGGTAGACGTCGTGTCCGGAGAGGTAACCACGGTTCAATCACTCCGCCATACGTCAGAACTGGAAACCGGCGAGATGTACATTTTCCTGTGCAAAGTCGAAGCCTGGGCGATGAATATCGGCTGCCACCTGACCATTCCGCAGAGCTGCGAGTACCAGCAGCTGCGCGATAAGCAGGAGGCCTGATGTCTACTCCACTATCCCGCGTCATCACGAACGAAATCTTCCGCGTACCGGAGCGCCGCAAGCGTAAGCCAGCGGTTAAGCCGTCCGACATCCCGACACTTAAAGACTACACCGCCCGCCTTGTGGATCAGAAATGGCTGCGACTGGCGGCACGGAGGACTCATGGCTGACTTACGTAAAGCGGCACGCGGACGTGAATGCCAAGTCCGGATACCAGGTGTGTGCAATGGCAATCCTGAAACCTCAGTGCTGGCACATATACGCCTGGCGGGCCTGTGCGGTACCGAAATTAAGCCGCCTGACCTGATCGCCGCCATCGCATGCAGCAGCTGCCACGACGAGATTGATCGCCGAACTCACCTGGTAGATGCGGAATATGCAAAGGAATGCGCTCTTGAAGGTATGGCCCGCACCCAGGTTATCTGGCTGAAAGAAGGGAAGGTGAAAGCGTGAATACATATCAAATTAGTCTGGCGTGGCCGCCTAGCAATAACCGCTACTACCGGCATAACCGCGGACGGACCCATATCAGCACAGAGGGAAAAGCTTACCGTGATCTGGTAGCGGAAGTTATCAAGAAGGAAATGCTCGATATAGGCGTTACCAGCCCGCTTAAGGTTCGCATTGAATGCTATATGCCTGACCGCCGCCGTCGTGACCTGGATAATCTGCAAAAGGCGGCATTCGACGCACTGACTAAAGCCGGCTTTTGGGCTGATGACGTCCAGGTTGTTGATTATCGCGTTGTGAAGATGCCGATCGTAAAAGGTGGCCTCCTTGAACTAACCATCACCGAACTGGAGGCCGAATGAACCACGTCGACTTCCTCAGGTATCAAGCCGAAAGCGTTAAACGCGCCAGCATGCCGCCAGTAGCAAAGCACAGCCAGGACAAAACCAACCAGCCACATAAGGAAGCCGCATGAACAGTCAGCAACTGGAATACGTACGTCAGCAGCTCATTGTGGCGACCGCAGATCTGAGCGGGGCAACGAAAGGGCAGCTGGTAGCTTTCGCCGAGAACGCGCAATTCACCGCGACGGCACGCAGTCGGGGGCGGAAGAAAATCACCGATCCGGTCACCGGCCGGAAAGTTAACCCTGACGGACCGGCTATGAGTGGCAGCCAGTCCCGCGCCAAAGGCTCATCCATCGCGCTGGTCAGCCCGGTAGAGTTTGGCACAGCATCATGGCGCCGCGCTGTCCTGTCTCTGGAAGACCATCAAAAAGCATGGCTGCTCTGGAACTACAGCGAGAATATCCGCTTCGAGTACCAGGTTGCGATCACCCAGTGGGCATGGGCAGAGTTCACGGAGCAGCTCGGCGCGAAAAAGGTGGCCGGCAAGACAATGGAGCGCCTGAAGAAGCTTATTTGGCTGGCGGCGCAGGACGTCAAAGCGGAACTGACGGGGCGTGAGACGTACGAATACCAGGCGCTGGCGGAGCTGGCGGGCGTGGCGAAATCCACCTGGACAGAAACGTATCTGCCTCACTGGCTAGCAATGCGGTGCAGTTTTAAGTGTCTCGATAGTGGTGCGCTTATATCGGTTACGCGATCACGTTCACAACAAAAGGCTACAAATTTGGATGCAAGTCTTGCAAAACCGAACTGAAACGCATATATTTCATGTAAATCTGATATCGTCGCCATAGCTTCGCAGGTCGACAAAGAATTAAGAGCCTCGCCATCGTGCGGGGCTTTTTTATTTGCGGCGCGCCGCATGTAGAACCCACTACCTGGGATCCTTAGGCCGAAGAGCCGAAATTGCCACACCCTCACATTCCCGGCTTGTCGCCGGGTTTTTTATTTTCAGGCCCCGGGAACCATCATCGACACGCCTACTTGTTAAATCGTCCCGAGGGCTTGAACCAACTACACGCGGAATAAATATGTCTGAGACCTTCACTATCGTAGGCGTTGGTCTTACATCGTCATCAGTCGGTGTAACCTTTGCCACGCTGTTTCCGGAGGCGACTCCAGCAGTGATGCTCGGGTCACTTGCAGGAACGGCGTTATACGTTCTGACCTCAGATCCCCATCAACTCTGGAAGCAGGCTATCTTTGCGCTGATATCGTTTATCAGTGGCGTGTTCTTTTCTGCGCCCATGGCGAAAATCATGGCCGGAATCATCAACACGCCTTTAAGCCTGATGAAACCACCGGCCAGCATTGAGGTATCGCCAGCTGTTGGCGCAATTGTCACTGCTTCCATTTCCGTGGCAGTCCTGCTGCGTATTCTCCGCAAATCCAAAAGCGGGAAGATGCCGGGGCTGGGGGAGCAAGATAAATGACATGGCAACTTCTTCTCATGGATGCAAACGCCTTAGTTTGCCTGTTAATCATGGTCAGGCTGATGTTTTTCCGGAAAGAGGGAAAGCGTCATCGCCTGAGTGTCGCGGTGCTGGCCTATCTGGTCATCCTTGCCGCCGGATTCAACGCCTTCAACATTCTGCTCGGCCACTACGTGCAGGTTAATCTCGGCGATCTTCTCCTGAACTCCGTCATCTGCATGGCGGTGTGGCTGGCGCGCGGGAACCTGGCGAAGGTCGTTATCACGGAGTAAATCATGCAAGCAATCAACGCACAGCGGAAAGCCTTTCTGGATATGCTCGCATGGTCAGAGGGAACCGATAAGTCAGGTCAGCCAACTAAGAACCATGGCTATGACGTGATTGTGGGCGGCTCGCTCTTCACTAGTTACGCAGATCACCCTCGCAAGCTGATCACCCTTAACCCCAGACTGAAATCTACGGCTGCCGGCCGCTACCAGCTGCTTTCTCGCTACTGGGATGCTTACCGGTCACAGCTTGGTCTGAAGGACTTCTCCCCGGCCAGCCAGGATGCGGTGGCATTGCAGCAGATTAAAGAGCGACGCGCGCTGGACTTGATCGACAACGGTAACATCCGCCAGGCCATTGACCGCTGTAGCAACATTTGGGCATCACTGCCCGGGGCAGGTTACGGCCAACACGAGCACAAGATTGAAAACCTCCTGAAGAAATTCAAAGAGGCAGGGGGTTTTGTGGCAGAGCCAAAATCATGATCGCCGCCATTATCAGGAAGCTATGGCTGCCGATTGTAGGGATAGTGCTGCTGGGTTCATTGGTATGGGCGGTTAATCACTACCGCGACAACGCCATCACCTTCAAAGACCAGCGCGACAAGGCAACTGAGAATCTCAGCCTTGCGAACAATACCATCGATGACATGAAGGTGCGCCAGCGTGATGTGGCCGCACTGGATGCCAAGTACACAGGAGAACTGGCTGATGCGAAAGAAACCATTGAGCGTCTGCATAGCGATGTCATTGCTGGCCGTAAGCGGCTGCAGCTCAACGCAAACTGTCCCGCGAACGGAACGACCGGCACCGGCGGCATGGGCGATGCTACCAGCCCCCGACTTACTGACACCGCTGAACGAAATTATTTCACCCTCAGAGAGCGAATCGTCACAGTGACGAAGCAGGTTGGCTATCTGCAGGACTTCATCAAAGAGCAGTGCCTCAGATAAGCGAAGATTGAAAGGTTTTAAAAACAAGAAAAGGGAAAATCTCTGTAAACAAACCATTTAGTTTGGCGATAATGTTTTCTCTTACTCTTTTTTGAATGGCAAAATGAAAACATGGATATTGACCCAATTTCAGCAGGTTCAATGGTAGCTGCATTCGAATCTGCAAGATGGGCGTTTTGGTCTGTCGTAGTTTCAACTGGCGCTGCATTCATCAGTTTAATAACCGCTGTAGTAGCATTCTTCGCTTTGCGTACATGGAGGGATGAGGCTATTGAAACAGCGAAACGAGAATGGAAAAAATCGATAATTAATCTCAACATGAGGTTGAGCTCTGCTTTCGGAACCGTAACCCCTCAGAGGTCAGCTTCTTATGATACATATCACAGAGAAGACCTCCGCGCTCTCATTGATGCGTCTGTTGCTTGCTGGTCGTCACTTCTTGTGACTTTGGAGCAGAATCATAGGTTAAGGAAAAATATTTTAGAAAAATATGCCAGAGCCTACTTGGAATTAATTAAGATGTTCGATAATTACGAAGAAGGGAAAGCAACAAGAGATGAAATTCAAATGAAAATTCAGGAGTTGTATGTTTTTCCACCTGAGTTATACGATTATTTTTAACCGCCTCGTGGCGGTTTTTTTACTGCCATCACGGTGGGCTGTCCCATCGTAATAACAGTATCCCCTACAGCGCATAATCGAAAAGAAAATGACTGTAAGGGATAAAGACCTTAAAAAAGTTCTACAAATTCAACACTCTGTACCCTTTTCCACGTATAGCATTGTACGAATCAGTCATCTTTCGAGATTTGTGTCCGAGGAGAGTTTGAGTGTCGAGGCCTTGAGCGCGGTATAAACGCTCAGACAAAGATCGTTGCTCTCTAAAGGTGGGCGGCGTTCCGTTAATTGCTGTAACCCCGGCTTGCATCCTGCAAATCCTGAACCAACGGGATAGGGTCCATGTATTAACTTGCTTCCCTCGACTCTGAATAAGTGGCCCCTGATCTTCACAAATGGACAGTACATCCTCCAAAGAGGTGCTTATGGCCTCCAGTGTGAGACCCAGCGGCAGTGCAATACGCTCTCCCGTTTTGAACTGCTTGATATGCAGAAAACCAGCTATGACATCTGACCGCTTCATTTTGCATAAATCTGAAGGCCGCTGGCCGGTTACTAGCGCCAGAAGCAGTGCGACCTGAAAGTAGTCCGGAGCGACATACTTTGCGGCCCGGAAAATCCTCAGGAATTCTTCAAGCGTGAGCCTTTCAGTGCTTACGTAAGTGAAAGGCTTTCTCGATACGATCGCAGGATTATGCCCGAGAGGAATGCAGCCCGCTCTTTGCGCCTCCACGAACACATCAGAAATGTTGATACGCAACCGCCGGGCAGCAAAAGGCGCATCTTTGCCTTTTTCCATAATCGCTTCGGTTATATCGGATACCGTTATCTCTATCAGAGGAACCATGGGCCATTTATTTATGCAAAACCAAATCATCCTTTTATAGTCGTTGGCCGTCTTTTGCTTAATCTCACCCGAATCAAGCCTGCGTTTCAGGATTTTTTCGTAAGTAATAAGCCATTCAATCAATAGTAACTTTTTCATAATTTCTCCTTTTGAAAAGCTGCCTGCACGGCAGTTAAGGAGCGGTGAAATGATACCGGACCCAGGGCACCTTAGGAAGCAGTAACGACAGGAGCAATCTGCCCATGTGCTGCAAGAATTCAGTGCTCAATATCCCCTTGTCGGGATAAATCGAAATTACACCCGCAAGCGGATAAAGAGGCTCTCAATGTCCGATACCTACCAAATTACGATCACCACCACATCGAAAGAAACCTTCACCGGCCTGATGAAGCGCAGCCAGCCTGAAATCGTAAATGGATTCGTGGCTCTGGCGACAGACACAGGCGAGTGGCGTTACTTCCGCCCTGATAGTGTGGAGCAGTTCCACTTTGTTCCGGTGGCGGAAGAATCAGAAGACAAAACGGAGTAACGAATGAGCAAACCGGACTGGGAGGCCATCGAGACGGCGTACCGGGCCGGAGTGATGTCCCTCCGTGAAATAGCATCACAGCACGGTATCAGCGAAGGCGCTATCCGTAAGCGTGCCAAGCGTGACGACTGGTCGCGAGATCTCAATGCGAAGGTGAAAGAACGCGCTGACGATCTGGTACGCAAAGCAGAGGTACGCAAACAGGTACGCAGTGAAGTCACTTTTAACGAACGCGTACTCATAGAGGCGACGGCTGAGGTAATCGCCAACGTCCGCATGGAGCATCGCGGTGACATTAAGCGTGCCAGACAGATAACGAATGCGCTGTTTGATGAACTGGGCGCCGAGTGCGCAGACGTGGCCGCGCTGGAGACGCTCGGTGAGTTAATGTTCAACCCTGACGACAAAGGTCAGGACAAGCTCAATGAGATTTACCACAAGATCATCAGCATGCCGGAGCGCGTTAAGTCGGTGAAGGCGCTTAGCGACGCACTGAAGAATCTGATTGGACTTGAGCGCCAGGCCTACGATATCGACGGGCCGGAAGGCGACAATTCTGTTAAGCAACTCTCTGACCTGATGGATTCGCTGTCTCAGGGGGCGTAATGAAACCTGAGCACATCAAGCTGCTGTCCGATAAAGACTGGCGGCTGAACAATCTCTACTGGATCACCGACAAAGAGGGAAAGCCAACGCGGTTCAGGATGACGCCTGAGCAGCGGGAATACTTCGAGGGGATCCACACCCGCAACATCATCCTTAAAGCTCGTCAGCTCGGCTTCACGACCGAGGTGTGCATCATCCAGCTCGACGCGGCGCTGTTCGAGTCTGCGAAGTGCGCGCTGATTGCTCACACGCTGAATGACGCAAAGCGCCTGTTCCGCGAAAAGGTGAAGTACGCATATGACAAGCTACCGGCAGAGATAAAGGCGGCCAACCCGGCGAGCAATGACTCTTCCGGAGAGCTCGTATTCAAGAAGGGCGGCTCGCTCTACGTCAGCACGTCGTTTCGTGGCGGTACGCTGCGTTACCTGCACGTTTCCGAGTTCGGGAAGATATGCGCCAAGTATCCGGACAAAGCCCGTGAGATCGTCACTGGTGCGTTTGAGGCGGTATCTACGGGTTGCTTTGCGACAATCGAGAGCACAGCTGAGGGCCGGGCAGGTTACTTTTTCGATTACTGCCAGACTGCAGAGAAAGCGTTGCTTCAGGGCAAGGCCTTATCCGCACTGGACTGGAAGTTTTTCTTCTTCTCCTGGTGGAAGAATCCGCAGTACGCAATCGACCCGGTCGAGCATCTGCCGGTACGCCTGATTGATTACTTCGCTGAAATGGAGGCGAAGCACGGCGTCGTCGTTAACGAACGGCAGAAGGCCTGGTATTACGCCAAAGAGAAAACTCTCGGCGACGACATGAAGCGCGAATACCCGACCATTCCGGCCGAGGCATTCCAGCAGTCGGTCGAGGGCGCGTATTACGCCAAGCAGTTCCGCTGGCTTTACACCAACAAGCGGATCGGGCAAATCCCCGACAACTCGCACCTCCCGGTACACACTTTCTGGGATATTGGCGTGGGCGACTCAACGGCCATATGGTTCGTTCGTGAGGTTGGTACTGAGTTCCATGTCATCGACTACTACGAAAACTCAGGCGAAGGGCTGCGGCACTACATGAAGGTGCTGAAAGACCGCGGCTATGAGTACGGCGAGCACTGGGGCCCGCATGATATCGAGAACCGCGAGTTCGGCGCTGACGCTAAATCGCGCAAAGAGCTTGCGCAGGAAGGCTATGAAATCGACGGCCAGGTGTACTCGATGACATTCAACGTTGTGCCTAAAACTGGTGTCGATACCGGCATTGAGTCGGTGCGTGAAATACTCCCGTCCTGTGTATTCGATGAGGAGAAGTGTGCCGAGGGCATATCTCACCTCGAAGGCTACCGCAAGGAGTGGGACGACAAGCGCGGCTGCTGGAAAGATAAACCGCTTCATGACTTCACATCACACGGCGCTGACGGCTTCCGCTACTTTGCAGTAGCCAAGAACAACCACAAGCAGGTCGGCGCAGTATTCTTCTAAGGAGCTCATCAGTGAGTGAAATAAGCACCGGGGAGCAGTTCCTCGTTAATGCCCTTGCTGATGCTATCGGGCGGCAGCGCATGCTGTACGCAGGCCAGCCGGGGAATACCAAACGCACGAAGCTGTGGGATGAGTTTGGCTATCCAAACAATCTTGAGTTCGACCGCTATTATCGGGCTTATGAGCGCAACGCTGTGGCGTTTGCCGCCGTGCATAAGCTTCTCGATTCATGCTGGGCTGATAACCCGACGATCATCGACGGTGACGACGGCAAAGAGTCAACGGAGACAACGGACTGGGAAAAGTCAGTCACTAAGTTGCTGAAGAAGCACTGGCCGAAAATTAAGGATGCGGATCGCCGTAACCTTGTCGGTCGGTATTCAGCGCTGCTCATTCAGTTCCGCGACGGCAGGGAGTGGAGTGAGCCGGTAGACAGGTCAGTGGTGACGAGGCTGAAAGACAAGGCCATCGTTAAGCTGATCCCCGCGTGGGAATCGCAGGTCAAACCGGGCAACTTCGACACAGACACTCTTTCAGAAACCTACGGGCAGCCTGTTTCGTACAACTTCAACGAGCAGCCAGTTGGTGATGATGGCACGTATGGCCCGGTGCGCGGCGTAACTGTTCATCCCGAGAGAATCATCATCCTTAGTGAAGGATCTGAAGACGAAAGCATGCTCTCCGGCGTACCTTTCCTGCGCGCTGGCTACAACAAACTGCTCGACCTTGAAAAGGTATCGGGCGGCAGCGCAGAAGGGTTCCTGAAGAACGCCAGTCGCCAGCTCGGGATTGCGTTCGACAAGGAGACCAACATTGCCAACCTGACAAAGGCAGCAACAGACGCTGGCTACAAAGACCTTGGCGAAGCGCTAAACGACAAAGTCGGCAAGATGAACCGTGGCACCGATGCGGCCTTGGTCATGCAGGCCGGGACGCCGACAGTTCTCTCCGTGGCAGCTGCCGATCCATCTCCTACCTGGACAGTGGCCGCTAACGAGTTTGCATCTTCGATTCAGTGCCCGTTCACTATCTTGTTTGGTCAACAGACGGGGCGCCTTGCCTCCGATGAGGACAAAACAGACTGGGCGAAGCGCTGTAACGGACGCCGCTGGGGATTCCAGTCGATGGTGGTCGAGAGCGTTCTTGAGCGCTTCTGGACGGTTGGTGTAATTGACCCGCCATCATCCGGAGAGGTCACACTGGCATGGTCCGATCTGCTCGCACCGAGCGAGAAAGAGAAGATTGCCAATATGCAGGCGATGGCTGTCGTGGCGAAAGATACCCAGCAGGCATACGGCACACCGGCGGTGGATGAAAACGAAATCCGCGCGGTTGGTGAGATGGAGCCTCGCAAGGTCGTCAAGACCCCTAACCCCGATGTAAAGCAAACCGATAAGGATCCGCTGACAGATGATGATGACAGCGCAAACCAGAATCGGGACGCCAATCGTACCGCGCAATAAGGCTGACCCGACGCAATCATCGCGGCAGGTCAGCCGGATGTTCAACGATATCGAAGAACGGTATCTGAACATCAAGCGCAGACTTAAGGCTCTGTTTGATCTGCGCCTGACCGGGCAACAGCACGAGGTTAACGCCGAGCGGTCATGGATGATGTGCAACAACGAGGGTGCAGAGCCTTCGCTGTATCAGGTCAATGCCGGTAAGTTCATCTACAACATGACCGCCGCTGAACTGGCTGACCTGCTGCAGGTTGTGCAGTCGATACTGGATGATGAGCTTCTCGATGGTGACAGTCAGAACCTCTGGGCGATGGACTACGTCATTGCGGAGTATGACCGCGGCACGCTAAACGCCTTCACCAACCTGTCGGTGCAGTCGCAGGTGTACGCCAGCCAGACGACATTGCAGCAGCTTTTAAGCAGCCCCGGTCATCTTAATCAGGTGGCGGCGGCCAGGCTGACAACGTTCAGTGACTGGAAGGTTATCAGTGACACCGCCCGCGGCGATCTGACAAGTATCATCACCGATGCAGTAGCGCGCGGCGTGAATCCACGCGAAACGGCAAGCGTCATCAGTAAGCGCCTCGATGTGTCGATGTCGAAGGCCAAGAACATCGCTCAGACTGAGCAGGTCGGCGCGCTGCGGCAGGCGCAATGGAATGAAACGGACTGGGCCGCTGATCGGCTGGGGCTGAATACCGGCCTGCTGTGGCTGTCAGCGCTCAAGCCTACGACACGCCTCTGGCACGCCAGCCGTCATGGCAGGGTCTACACCACGGAAGAAGTGCGGGACTTCTACGCTGAGAACGGCAACCGCTACAACTGCTATTGCAGCCAGATCCCGGTTCTGCTCAACGACGACGGCAGTATCTTCAATGAAGGGTTGGCTGATAAACTTGCCAAAGAGAGAAAGGACTGGAAACCAGTTAAGGAGGCAGCATGAAGGTATGGGTTGTAATCTCTGGGGTTCCATATGAATCGTCTGAAGCTATCGAGGGCGTTTATTCTTCTGAAGAAAAGGCAAAGGAAAAGCTAGCCACCTTAGATAATGATTCGCTTAGCTATGCATATTATGAAGAGTGCGAAGTCGAATAAGCATAACAATCAAAATAGGTCGCTCCGGCGGCCTTTTTTATTGCCTGAAATCCATCAATGAGGACGCTATGTGGCAATTATCCTATGACCTTAACTTCCCAATCCGTGGCTGGGTTTACTCAAAGCCTTTAGAAATGCGCTGGGACAATGGAAGCGTTGAGAATGTCCGCTTATGCCATTTCTTCCCTGTCAGGCCAACCAAGAAGCAACTCCGCCAAGCGCGTAAAAACAAGCTCCACTAATGAGGACACAGCATGAAACGCAACCGCGTTAACGTGCTGACCGTCGTCAACTCCGCTTCAAACATCACCACTGAAACCATCGACGGCAAGCCACATATCGTGGTTCGCGGCATCACGCCTGTCGTGGACGATATCGTGATGAACCGGAAGTTGTACCCGGCAGCAGAAATCGAAAAGGCCTACAACACGCTTGAGCGTAACCCGATGCCGCTGGGCCACCCGAAAGTGGACGGAAAGCATGTGTCGGCACGCGATGTCCGGGCGGTGAATGAGTATCACGTAGGTGCCTGGCTACAGAATGTCAGCCATAACGACGGGAAGGTGACGGGCGACATGTACGTCAACCGCCAGTACGCCGAATCCAGCGAGAAGGGCAAGCGCCTGATTAACCGACTGGATGAGATGCTGGCTGGTACCAACGCCGACCCGATCCATATCTCTACCGGCCTGCTGTATTCCGGCATTGCCGCCAATGGCGAGTCGAAGGGCAAAAAGTACAACGAGATCGCCACCAACATGATGTTTGACCATGTGGCGGTGCTGCTTGATGAGCCGGGCGCCGGAACGCCGGAGGAGGGCGTGGGCATCTTCGTTAACTCAGAAGGTGATGAGCAGCAGATCGAAGTTGCCCGCCTTTCCGATGGTATCGACTGCACCCGCGACGGACTGCTCAACAAGACCAAATTCTTCTTCACCAACGCCTCAAACTTCTCATTCGACGACATCTCCCAGGCTATCAGCGACAAGCTGCGCGAGGGTGATACCGAAGATAAGTGGCTTTGGCCTGAAACGGTGTGGCCGGACAGCTTCATCTACCGCAATGACACCAAATACCTGAAGCAGAAGTACCTCATCGATGATGGCGGCAAGGCCGTGTTCGTCGGCGAACCTGTAGAAGTCGTGCGCAAACCCACTGAGTACGAGATTAAAACCAACGGAGAGAACGATCCGATGAAAGAACTGATTATCAATGCGCTGAAAGCCGCTGGTAAGCCGACTGATGGCAAGTCTGATGCCGAGCTGATAGACGCTTACAACCAGATGGCCGCCGAGAAGGCAAAGCCAAAAGAGGAAACGCCTGAAGAGAAGGCCGCCCGCGAGAAGAAAGAGGCGGATGACAAGAAGGCGAAAGACACCGCGACCAATGGTGAAGACATGCCGGCGTGGGCGCAGAAACTCTCCGATCGCGTGGACGTCGTTTTCAACAGCCTGAACGCCAACGCTGACAAAGAGAAAGGCGAAAAGCGCGCGGCCGTGAAACTGGCACTGAACATGAGCGATGACGAAGTCGCAGATCTGGACGGCAAGGCTCTCGACCGGCTGTATGCCAACAGCCAGAAATCTACCGGCCTGAATGGTGCATTCCGTCAGGTCAATTCCTCTCAATCAGTCAGCGAAATGCCGGAGTAAAAAATGGCTAAAGATGGAAAACACGTAATTCACGCGGGCGGTATCTTCGCGAACCCACAACTTCATCGTGAAGGTGCTGCAGCCGCTGATACTCTTCCCGGTACGATTGGTTTCTTCGATAACACCACGAAGAAATTCACCGCTTCCGTGGATGGTAATGAAGCCGCGATCCTCTACGTAGCCAACTATGACTACCTGCGTTGCAAAACTGTAGACGACGTCATCAAGGCTGGCGATTGGGTTGTTGCTTTCCACCCAACTCCGGGCGTTTTCTTCAACGTTCCAGCTGCAGCAGGAACTTACACAAAAGGGCAGCCACTCTCTGTAGCCAACGGTCGCGTTAAAGCTGTCGGCACTGATGAATCGGTCCGCTGCTACGTAGAAGAAGACCGCTCATACACCATTTCGACAGCAGGCCAGCTCCTGCGCGTTGTCATCAAATAAGGAGCACCTGAATGTTTGTATTCTCCACTAAGCAGGCGACCGAAAGCGGGAACCTCGAAGCCAACATGGCTCAGTTCAAAGAACTGAAGTTCGCTCGTAACTCAAGCGCTCAGGCTGTGGCTGATTTCATCGCACGCACCCGTGTGCGCGGCGAAGCTGCGAATGCCCCAGCTCTTGACGCAGTCAATGCTGTCGACGACATCCGCCGCCTGTACAAGGCCTATGACCAGACTGTACTCGAGCAGTTTGAGCCGAACACCGAGTTCACGCTGCTGAACGACCTAATGCCGTTGTCTCGCTCTGTTCGTCTGGAAGAGTCTGTGTACGAATACGCTCGCACTGGCGGCCGTGGCTGGGCGCATACCTCAATGTCCGGTCAGATTGGTGCTGCGCTGGATGCGAAGTCTTACACCTTCGATGGCACCATGGTGCCGATCCACGACAGCGGCTTTAAGTTCAACTGGCGTGATCCGGTATTCAATAAAGGCTCTGCGCTCTCGTCCCTAGCTGACGCTCAGGCCGGATCTGTTGATGATGTTCGTCGCCAGTATGTGGACTACATCTGGGAAGGTTTCCGCGATGCGGCCGGTAATTACATCAAATTTGATGACAAGACCTGGAAAGGGCTGCGTCACGATGAGCGTGTAGCGCAGGTCACACTGACGGTTAACTTCGCAACCAGCACCGACCCGAAAGCGATGCGTGCGGCGGCGATCGCCCTACGTGACGTCCTCAAGCTGCAGAACATGCAGTACGGGCAGCAGACGTGGTACGTCTCCAGCGAAATCATGTCCAACTGGGAGCAGTACTTCGATGTGAACTCTCTCCGCACCGTTCTGGAAGAGATCTCCAAGCTGTCAGGCATCTCGGCAATCAAAGAAGATGCAGAGCTTACCGGCAATGAAATCGTAATCGTGCCGCTGCAGGCTGGCGTGATTGCTCCCATCGTCGGCCAGGCGTTCGGCACCGTCGCTGATCCGCGTCAGTTCTACAACTCAGATTACGTTTGGCGTACCTGGGGTGCTGCTGGCCTGATGGTTAAGCAGGACATCAACGGTCACTACTCTGTTATTCACGCTTCGAGCTAAGGAAACAATATGGCACTCGTAAAGGTATTGGTAGCAAACCTCTTTGCCGGTGCCAGCCTTCAAAAGCTGGAGGCTGGACAGGTTTATGACGTCGACGACTCAATCGCTGAAAAGTGGATTGAGCAGGGCAAGGTTGAGAAATCTACGGAGAAGAAGGGTGAAAAGCTCGTCTTCGAAGTGGCGACACCGTCTGCGCCTGTTGCATCCGGTGCATCCGATCTGCAGGCAAAACTCAACGAAGCTTTGGTACAACTGGAACATGCCAGATCTGAAATTGAGGCTAAGGATAAAGAGCATGCCGGGGTGATTGAGCAGTTGAAACAGGAAAGTGCAGTTAAATTGGACGCAGAAACAAAACGCGCTGACGAAGCCGAAGCAGCACTGGCGGAAGCAACCAAGAAGGCGAAATAACCATGGCTGACCCAATCACAGCGGCAGACGTGCAGGCGTTCCTCGGTGAATTGGGTTACTCCATCCCGGGCGCGCTGCTGGATCCGATTCTTTGCGTGGTGAACAAGATTATCCCGTGTCTCGATGGCGCAGGGTATGACGAGTGCTCCGCAAAGCTGATTCTGATGTACGCCGCCGCTCTCATGGCTACGTCGTCCGGTGCGCGCCGCATCAAATCACAGGGTGCGCCGTCTGGCGCGTCCCGTTCATTTGAGTACGGCGACGATGGCGTCACCTGGCTGCGCGACTCGCTGGCCCGGCTCGATACCAGCGGCTGCACCGGTGAGTTGCCGATTAGCGCTGGTAACAGTGTCGGGTTCTTCGATGTGGTCGGGGGCTGCTGATGACCTACAAATCAGTTAAGCACGGCCTTCCGCGCTCGTTCACCCGCGTCTGGGTGATGACAGACACCGGGCGGGAGACTACCGGCTACGTGAAGTCGGACGGTGAGTGGTTCATCAACTGCCCGCGCATTCGTGCGACTGGCGCGAAGGTGCTGCGCTGGAAGGAGGGCTGATGTCATCGGTAGCGAACTGGAGCTATACCGCGACAGCGACCATCTGGCGCAAGCTGGAGGGCAATGACGAATACGGCGATCCGCTGGGCTATGCCGAGCCTGAGCAAATCCTCTGTGATTACGAGGGTGGGCTCAGCAAGAGGTTAGCCAGCTTGGGCACCGAAATCGTCGTGAAGAACACAGTCTGGACTGAGTTTGCACTGGCGGCAGCCGGTGATTACCTGCTGATTGGCATATCGACCGAAGCCGATCCGGTTGTCGCCGGTGCCGACGAGGTGCGGCAGGTTATCCGCTACGCCGATACGTTTGAGCGCCTGGCAGATGATTACGCCATTATGACAGGAGTATGACAATGCTTTCTGCAAATTACTTTCATAGAATTAGGGCTGTGGACAGTACTAGAAGTTTGCTGTTGATACCCAAAACAAACTAAGGACTATTCGAATGCAGCAGTGGTTTTACGCCTATGAAGTAATCAAAGAAGGTGAAGTAATACAACGTTTTTCAGGGGTTTACCCTGGGAAAGCATGTTTTAAAGATGCAGACATACTAGCCATTGATTTTAGCGACCCCGAAGAGGTCATGGGTGATTTGCAAACCAAAGAGTTAATCTCTCGGCATAATTGCAGCGTATATTTTACGGCATTCAATCGTCTATAAAATTTCGTGGCTCTAAAAGGTCGCTCCTGCGGCCTTTTTTATCGCCTGGAGAAAGCCATGGGCATCAAAGTGAAGGGCATCAGCCAGGCTAAGAAACACCTGAACGATGTCATCAACGAAGTTAAGGGCCGCAAGGTAATCCGCGCGCTGCAGTCGGCGATGATGCTTATCGGCACCCGGGCAGCCTATTACACCCCGATCGACACTTCCACGCTGATTAACAGCCAGTTCCGTGAAATTGATGCTGGCGGTGTCTTCATTACTGGGCGCATCGGCTACTCAGCCAACTATGCTGCGTACGTGCATGAGGCGTCAGGCAAGCTTAAAGGCCAGCCGCGCGCGCACTTCGGCGTGACCAGCAACCGCTCTGAGTTTGGCCCGCAGAAACCGAAAGAGTTCGGCGGCGGAACTGGAAAGGGCAACTACTGGGATCCGCATGGTGAGCCGCAATTCCTGACTAAAGGCGCGAATGACGAGCGCAAAAACCTTGACGCAGTGATGCTTAAGGAGCTTTCACTATGACACCCATGATGCATGAGAGGGTGCGCAACATGTTCGGCGACGCTGGGCTAACTACCGGTTTCACGGTGCAGCAGCTGATGTACGACGACCCGGGCGACCTGTCGAAGGCGATCATGGTGTTCAGGCCAAACGGCGGATCGAATATCCGTACTGACCTCGGTTCTGAGTACCACGTCCTCGTCGACATCGTAGGCGCGAAAGATAAGCGCAAAGACGCGCTCAGCGCCGTGCAGCGAATCGTCGATTACGTCCAGGCCAATCCCATGGCTGACGAGTGTGTCGGCTACATCCAGAACATGGGCTCAATCCCCGCGCCGGTGCTCACAGAAGAGGGGCGAATAGTCTTCCGACTCCAGTTCGCCTGCACATACGGCGAATAGCCATCCCAACCAAATAACCCGCTTCGGCGGGTTTTCTTTTATAAGTCAAAGAGGAGTTTCACATGGCTAATTGCCAGAACTCGAACGAGCGCCTGTTCGGCGGTGCGGTCGTGCTGGAAGTCGCCGATGGCTGCCCGGACGTCAAACCACTTGAATCTGAGTGGATGGCGCTGGCCGCTGGTACGTCGAAAGGCTTCGACTTTAACCCGAACTCGGTTACCTCTGATGCGGATGACGGCGGCGGTTATGTCGAGACCATCATCACCAACAGTGATTTCACCCTGAGCTTTGAAGGTGAAGTCCGCAAGAAGGACAAACTGGATCAGTACGGTGTCGGCAAGTTCATCAAGTATTTCGCTGACGAGCTGAAGGCCAAGCGCCAGCCTGGAATCTGGGTGCGCATGGATTACGGCCCGGTAGAATTCATCGGCTACATGAACATCACGACGCTGAGCTCTAATGGTGGTACCAACGACATCGTCACGTTCTCCACCGAGTTCAAAGTCGGAGATGCTAGCACCATCGAAGTCAACGAAGTGACGGCAGTGGCGGTGAACGGCGTAACGGTGACCCCGGCAACCAGCACTGGTGCAGTTGGCGGTACCAGCACCTTCACGGTGAATATCGCTCCAGCCGGCGCATCTAACAAGGACTTCACCGTTGCGTCAACCGACTCAACCAAAGCCACTGCCAGCGCTACCGGCACCACCGTCACGGTGAACCGCGTAGCCACCGGCAGCGCGCAGATCATCATCAATACCGAAGACGGCAACTTTGTGGCCGTGCATACGGTTACCGTTACCTAACGGACATTCCAAAGGGCGGCGTGCTGCCCTTGATAATGAACGTTTACTGGAAGGCCTATGACCGCTTTAACCGATATTGGCGAACTCTCTATCAGCGATAGCCGCGAAGGCGGGAAAGACTACCTGCTCCGGCCTTCATTCGAGGCTATGACGAGGATAGGCGCTCCGGAAGAGATTGTGCAGATGTACGCCACCATTCATGGGAATGACGTTGCTCAGCTCATTGAAGTGTGTGCTGGCGTGCTGGGGCGTTTTCCTTCCTGGCTATCGCCATCATTCAACCGGACTGCTGAGAAGCTGTTATCGACGAGCATGCTGGTGCTACAGGCGTGCTGCGAAGACGATCTCACGCCCATGATCGGCGAGTGGAAGGCTTGGAGACATTGCGTTGTATACCGACCCGGACAGATGCCGAAGAACGACATCATCGTGCTGGCGCAGCACCTCATGCAGCACGGCGTCGTCGGAAAGGCCAAGGTTCGCCAGTTGCAGCGCCACGAAACGGGCGCGAGAACGAACGAATTCAAAGCCTTCGACTACATCAGCGCGGCACGTAGCCATTTCGGCATGAGCCGCGACGAAGCATCGCAGTTAACGATGACCGAATTTCAGATGCTGCTGGCGGCGAAATACCCTGACCAGAAAGGCTTTACTCGCGAAGAGTACGACAACCTCGCGGACGATTACCTGGCTAAACAGGCCGCACGCAGGGCAAAAGCAAAGCAATAACCGGAGAATGACATGGCAGGTGAGAAAGATGCCGGTAGCATCGTCTATACAGTAAGCGCTGATATAGAACCTTTACTTCAGGCTGGCCGACAAGCCATTGAGTCACTTGACGGGATGGGTGATGGCGCAGGTAAAGCCGCCGATAACTTTTCCGGGCTTGAAAAATCTGCTGATAAATCTGGAAAGTCGATCGCAAGGGCTGCGGATGATGCGAGCAATGCAGCCAAAATTATGGAGCGGCTTGGAAATGAAATAGCCGTTCTTGAAGAGGCAAATAAAAATGGTGCCCGCAGTTCCGCAGCCCTGGCGGCTCAGATTGCAGCGTCAGGTGATGCGTCAGAGGCGCAGAGCAGGGAGATTGGGAACCTTGCGGTAAAGCTCTTTGACGTAAAGCAGGCTGCGATCGATGCAGCCAAGGCGAATAGTGATAGTGCCGCTGCTTTCAGAGCTTCAGAATCGGCGATCACGTCCTTAGAGGGTGAGTTGTCCGTCCTTAATGCTGAGATGATTGAGGGATCTCGCAGCGCCGCCATTCTGTCTGCCCAAATGAAAGCGGGAAATGGGGCAACTGACGAGCAAAAGGCGCGCATTTCTCAGCTTGCCGGCCAGCTCTATGACCTAAAATCTGCACAAAATGCATCAGCTAAAGCATCGTCTGAAGCAGCAAAGCAGGCGGCGCAGCAGGCCAATGACGCTGCAAGATTGCGCTCCATTTCTTCAGGCCTTACCCAGCAGATAGCTGTTCTCAATGAAGAGCAGAAGAATGGAGCGAGAAGTGCAGCAATGCTATCGGCCAGACTCCAGGCTGGTTCATCTGCTACTGCGGCTCAAAGGAAAGAAATTGGCGAGCTTGCCGGGAAATTATACGACCTCAAGCAAGCGCAAAATCAGACAGCAAAATCTTCAGTCGGGTTAAAGACAGGGCTGTCTGCAATAGCTTCCGCGATCGCTGTGTCTCAAATAGTTGATTATGGTAAGCGCTTCCTTGAAGCGGCTGACGCCATGTCTCAAATGCAGGCCAGGATAGAGAGGTTAACCGGCAGCGCAGCAACAGCAACCCAGACGATGCAGGGCTTGATGCGCATAAGCTCGGCAACGGGTGGCTCATTGCAGGACACAGCGAAACTGTGGGAAACCCTCAGTACAGCTCTGCGTGACACTGGAGCGACTAACGGGCAGATAATTCAGCTCACCGAGACACTTCAGAAAATCGGGCGCATCGGCGGATCTTCAACCGAGGAAATGGCTAATGCTCTTCGTCAGTTCGGCCAGTCGATATCCTCGGGTACTATCCGGGCTGAGGAATTCAATTCCATCCTTGAACAAATGCCTGAGCTGGCGCGTCAGATTGCCGCGGGGATGGGCGTAAGTGTTGGAGAGCTTCGCCAGCTTATGCTGGACGGGAAACTGACTGCTGAAGACGCACTGAACGCCATCCAGAAACAAACCGGCTCAGTAAATGCAGAGTTTGAAAAACTTCCTCGTACTCTGGCTCAAGCCAATAACGCACTGACCAACTCATTCCTTTCGATGATTGACTCCGTTAACCAGGCGACTGGCGCAAGCTCAGGAATGGTAACGGTAATTGACTCGCTAACTGCAGCGTTAGATCGACTGGCAGGTAAAGCTATTTCCGCAGATGCCCAGATCTCTGATCTGAACAGTACTGCAGATATGTTTAACCGCCGGGCGCGTACCTGGTCATGGCTTGGGCTTGATGGTTGGGAGGCTCAAAACAAAGCGCTTGCCGGACTAAGCAATAAGGCCGCGATGCTGGTTGGCGACTTGGCTGCTGTTTCCAAGGCATCTCAGAACGCGGCCAACACAAAGCCGATCGAGATCAAAACCACCGGCTCCGCTACTGGAAGTAAAGCGAAAGGCGGAAAGTCTGCCGCGCAGAAAGAAGCAGAGCAATACGCTAAGGCTCAGGAGTCGGTTAATTCCAAACTTGACGAACTGAAGCAGAAATCTGAACTGGCAGCCAATAGCGTTGGCGAACTATCCAGGGCACAGTCAATCCTCAACGCGCAGCAATCACTCGGCAAGGACGCAACTCAGGACCAGTTTGCGCTGGCCGGGCAGTACGCCGCCAAAGCATGGGATAGCGCAAATGCGTTGCGTGAGCAGGCTAAGGCTGAGAAGCAGCGAACTGATGCGGCCAATAAGTTTAGCTCCATTCAGGGTCGAGCAAACAAGACGGCCGGTATTGATAGCCAGTATCAGCAGGATATGGCCGATCTTAATTTGTATGCCCAGCTTTACCCGCAAAAAGTTGCTGAGGCAGAAGCGGCGCGCGCTTCAATCGAGCAGCAATACCGTGAACAGCGTAATGCTGCTATGTGGCAAGAGTGGTCGCAGCAAAATGCCGCCACTCAGGCCGCATCAGCTGCGTTTGAGGCTTTTGGCAACAACGCATCCAATGCTCTGACCGGGATCATTACTGGCAGCATGTCAGCTTCTGAAGCTCTGCAATCCATCGGTAGCACCGTTCTGAACAACGTCATCAATACGTTCGTTCAAATGGGCATTGAGTGGGTTAAATCCGCAGTGATGGGTGCTGCGGCCCAAACGTCTGCGATTGCGACAACCACTGCGGCGCAAACCGCAGGCTTAGCGACAACCACTGCGGCAAGCACAGCGGCGGCCACAACAACGATGGCGGTATGGACGCCAGCGGCGGCCGTAGCCTCAATCGGTTCTTTCGGCGGCGCGGCGGCGATCGGTATTGCGGCCCTGATAGCAGCGATGGCGATGGCTGGCGGGATTGCAGGCAAGCGTAAGAACGGCGGACCGGTATCAGCAGGCTCGATGTACCAGGTGGGTGAGGGCGGCATGCCTGAAATCTATCAGGCCAGTACCGGCAAGCAATACATGATCCCCGGCGACAATGGTAAGGTGATCAGCAACAAAGATATAGGTTCTGGTGGTGGTCAAATTCAGGTATCCATCCAATTCAATGACTATTCTTCGGGTACGCATTCTTTTGATGCGCAAGCTACGCAAAATGGTAACGCCTTAACTGTCCAGGCCTTTATTATGGATATGGATCGGGGAGGGCAGATGAGTCAGTCAATAACCAGAAATCTTCAGGCACCAAGAAAGGCGAGAGAATAATGGAAATAGGTCCGGGTGAGAAAGGAAAGATAGAACTGCCGCTGGGTAAAGAAACGGTATTAATTCATAACAGGCCGGTAACCTATAAGGTTATTACAGCCAGCGGTTCAGTAATTGAAGTTGAACTTCCTGGAGGCATCGAGTTTAAGGTGACCAGCGCTGGCGATATAGAGGCTATTAACGTCAATATTTACGATAAACCCAAAGGCCCAACAGAAGTAGTATGAAACCCGCTCCGGCGGGTTTTTTATTACCTGGAGATATTTAATGCCCATCCCTTATCCAGACTGGCTCCCTCTGGCACAGAAGGCGAAGACCCCGACAACTGACACTGGCTTTCGTACAGATCAGCCCGCAGTAGGCGCTCCCATTTTCCAGAAGCTCACCGATGACCTGAAGACAACTTTCAATCTGACGTGGATATTTACCCGGGATCAGCATCGGGCCTTCATGCAATGGTTGCGGAGTCCGAACTATCTGGACAACTGCAATCAGTGGTTCACGATGCCGCTCGGTACCGGAACAGGTGACACAGGGCTGGAAGTGCAGGAGTTGCACTTCCTGTCATGGCCGACGTGGTCACAGAGCGGTTCAATATTCACCTGGAGTGGTGATGTTATCGCTCGGGAACTGGTTAACTCGGATGATGAGTTTGACGACATTATCGTCGAGCTTCCGCCACCGTGGGGCTCATGGCTCGATATCATCGTCACCGGTTACCCGGACGGACGAGATCCGGAATCACTACCGAGGGTTCCGTAATGCCCACACTTAGAGAATTTCAGAGCCAGAGACCGAACCGGATATTGTACGAGACGATCACTTTCTACAACGAGACGTTCGGATATGTGCGTCTGGTGAACAACCAGATATTCCCGAAAACGCTCGGCGGCCAGGTCTACACGCCGTGCCGCATGGAGCTTACTGAAAGCCAGCAAAGCAATACGCCAATACTGGACAGCTCAGTGAAGTTCAGCCGACTGGCGCAGGACTTTAAACAGAAGCTGAAATTGTGGAAGGCCTTCGCCCGCATCACGCCAATATCGGCGACGTATCAGCGGTTCGACGCAGCAGACACAGCAACGCCGCAGAAAACATGGACGCTCTATGTCAGTGACTGCTCTATGGATGATCAGGACGTGACATGTAGCCTGACGAAGATTAACCCTCTGAATCGTAACGTTGGACGGCTTTACACCGTCGAAGAATATCCGGGGCTCCAGAATGCTTAAAGATGATTTTCTCCAGGTTGTCATCGGTAAGCCATGGAAGAACCGCGCCTGTACCTTTGACGCGATGGATTGCTGGGCAGTGGTGGTGCTTTATTACCGACACGTTTTGGGCATTGAGATTCATCAGACTGCCGATTACGAAGCCGGCCGCGAGTTCATGACGTGTTATGACTCTGATGTTGTGTTCTGGCATCGTGTCGACACGTTTACCGAAGACGGGATCTTTGTCGCCTGGATTGGCAGCAAGCCGGTTCACGTTGGCCTGATTATTGACGGACGGGCGCTCCACAGTCGCGGGGAAAACGGGCACGTCAGGCCTGACGCTATACGGACAATTCAGAAGTTATTCACCAGAGTGGAGTTTTACCAGTATGCCGGTAATCGAAATTCAGCGCGTCCCGGGGATGCCGAAGGACAGGGCGGTAGTTGAAGCAGGGACGGTGTTTTATGACTGGCTAATGCAGGAAAGCTTTCATCGCGATATCCGCATCAACGTAAATGGCAATGAACTGGCGGCAGATGACGAGCTCGCTTTCACACTTCAGGAAAATGACCGCGTCATCATCTTTGATCAGCCTAAAAGCGGCGGCCTGATAGGCACTATCCTGAACCCGCTCGAGCATCTCAACCCAATCAAGTTCACGCAAAAAGTCCTCTCAGGGCTTATGCCTAAGCCCAACGCAAGCGCCGCAAGTGGCAGCAGTAAGACGTCACCTAACAACAGCCTCAAGGGCCAGACAAACATCGCGCGCAACGGTGAAGCAAAGCCTGATAACTTCGGCCAGATCAGAGCTTATCCGGACCTGACGCAAGAGTCGCTTTTTGAGTACGATAGCAACCTGAAATACATCACAGAGCTGATGAGCTTCGGTCTTGGCCGTTATGACATTTCCTCGGTGAGATTCTCTGAAACCAACCTCGGGTCGATGGCCGGCGCGACGTATACCATCTACAACCCCGGCGCTGTTATACCGCAGGTATTCGAAGGCTATCAGTTTGATGACGTCGATGGTCAGGAGGTTCCCGGCCTTAATGAGAGCGGCGACTTCCCGATTGAGACCGCAACTGCAAATACTGTCGTCAGCGGTGTTTATGCTGGCGGTCAGATAGCCATGAAGATAGTCAAGCAGGCTTCGTTTGATTACTTTGCCGACCTTGCATTTCCGCACCCGGTAACCTTTACGATCAACGTGTCATATCCCGTTGCTGGGGGCGGCACGAAGACAGAGGACATAACTCTGTCCGCAAACCTCATCAGCTTTGCAGAGACAAATAACGGTGCAGTAGTTAACCCGGTTTACTATTACACATTCACGTTCGACCGCCTCAACGGACCAAACATCCCGATCGAGAGCGCAACAATCAACACCACCAAATTCATCCTGAATGACAACGCAGCCCTTATCGTGGGTCCGTTCTTCTCCCCACTGCCGTCGAGTCAGTTGTGGCTGCATACGCAATCCGGGCTTGGTGGCGACAGTGAGACGAACTGGAAGGTGACGATCTGGAAAGTCGACGATGACAATGCCCAGATACCCGGTACCGAACAGACTTTCACCTATAAGCAGACAACGCCACACGACCACACGTCGGAGACGTTTTATCGAACGGATAAAATTACGCCGACGGGCGGATATGGGCGATACGCAATATCATTCCAGCGCACCGATAACAGCAGCGACGCCAGCAAACTTCAGGTTGAAGAAATTCATGCGGTTAACGTGCGGAACAACGTCGTCCATCCTGACGATACGCTGGTTATGGTCAAGGTCAGGGCCACGGAGAATGCCACCGGCTCACGTGACCGCAAATATAACGCGCTGATCACCCGGCATGTCATCAGCTACAACATGACTACTCAGCAGGTTGATTACACGATCCGCCCGTCACGAAAGTTTGCCGATATAGCCATTCATAACTGGTTAATGGTCGGTGAGCAGCCGGAATCGAGCATTGATATTTACGGCTTGTATCAGATTCAGGCTGAAATCGACGCGATTGACCCGAGGCTGGGCTATTTCGATTACACCTTTGATGATGAAGATGTTTCGCTCGGTTCGAGAATGGAGAGTATCTGTGACGCTGCAAGCGTGTCGGTATATGACGATAACGGTGTGCTTTCTTTTACCAGGGATAGTCGTAAAACGTCAGCTGCAACGATATTCAACCGGTCCAATACAAAGCCAGACGGATATTCCCTCTCTTTCGATATGACGCTGCCCGGCGGGTATGACGGTGTCGAAGTGCAGTTCCGTAACCCTGATACGAATAAACAGGACTTTGTTCGCTACAGGGTGTCAGGTAATAGCATTGTAGAGGGGGCGCCAGCGAAGGCTAAGAAATTTGAGCTGCTGTATATCAGGAACAGGTTTCAGGCCAACGAAAGGGCATTACGCGAATGTAGGCGCCTCATATATTCGCGCATGACTATGTCTGTCACTGCAATGGCAGACGGCGAGTGGGTAAACATTGGCGATATGGTTCAAGTGCCGGACACTTACGACACCAATCAGCAGGCGGGGTATATCGTTGCCAGGAACGGGAACGACTTTGAAACCAGTGAGCGCATCAACTTCTCAGGTCAAATGTTTGTGCAGATAACAGACTATCTGGGCGCAACAACAGCCAGATATCCCGCATCGCCTCGAGCTGATACTCAGTTCGGCTTCACAGCCGCTGTACCGAATATCGAGCTCAATCTGTATGACGGGCTTGATGTTCAGTCGCCTTCGCGGTACGTGATAGCAACCTCCGAAGAACTGGATTACGGACAGTGGACTATCACAGGCAAGCAGCCAGACGGAAAAGGCAGCACCGCTTTAACCCTCGCTGAGTACAGCGATCTGATTTACCAATGAGACCCATCCCGATCACCACAACCCGGCCACTGCGCCGGGTTTTTTTATGGAATCAATATGGCTACGCAACCAACAAACCTTCCTGTTCCAAGTGAGTCACCTCGCGACCTGAAATTTAACGCGGGGAAAATTGACGAATTCGTCACATCGATGGGCTGGACATACACCGATCGCTTTGGGCAGAAACACTACACCATTGAGGGCATCAACTATCTGTCTCAGCAGGCAATGGCTGCGTACGGTTACGTGATCCTGACCGGCAAGACATTCACAACCGGCGCCACCATCAATAATCCTAACGAAGTTTTGTTGAACACTGCTGACGGCGAATATTACAAATGGACCGGTTCATTTGCCTCTGGTGGGAAGGTTGTGCCTGAAAACTCAACACCAGCTTCTACAGGCGGAATTGGCCCGGGAGTATGGATTGGAGTGGGTGATGCTTCACTGAGAGCCGCATTAGCCGCTCCCGGTGGGGTGAATCTGGTGAACGGGGCCGCAAAGCAAACTGACTTAAATGCCCTTGCTGATCGTGTCGATGATGTAGAAGAATCGATTTTTTACTCTGGTAAAACTGCAGCGACGCATGGGAAAGACATGGTTGCAGGAGTGATTAAAAATATTAAGTTCTTTGGCGATTCAACAATGTATGGCTCCGAGCCACCATCATTAACACAAAGCGTTAATAACCCACCAAAAATGTGCAAGGAAGCATTGGTTGCACTATTTGGAACATCTGCCACACCAATCACCTCAAACTACGCCCTACCAGGAACAACTCTTTATGACATGATTAGAGGGACGGATAACCCGGATGGGAAGACCTATGAGCAAAGACTTACCGAATCGCCATGTGATATCGTTTACTGTAACCATGGCATCAACGATAACCAAACTGGTAAAGACATTCTACAATACAGAAAAGATCTCATTACCTTTGTTAAGCAATCAAGACAGAATAACGCCACGCCAGTGCTCGTAACTCCAAACCCACAGTTAAACGTACTAACAGGAACCCCTACAAACGGGAAGAGATTTAGATACTTTGTAGAAACCATTAGAAGCGTTGCCAAAGACATGGCGGTTGATTTGGTTGACAATTTCTATTACATGTCAAGATCATTCAATGTATACCAGCCATTGGTAGTCATTCCAGATGGCGTTCATCTTAGTGCGGCTGCATATAGGCAATATGGTTACAATCTAGCCATACCTTTGGTCAATGCACATACGCTACGATCTTCAGGCGATACCGCCGGAATTAACAGCAGTAGTTTCTATACAAACTCAACAAATTCTAGAATAGAAGATCATGCGGCACGCTGTGGAGAAACATTCATTTGGGAAAAAGAATCAACACAAACGGGGATAAATCACGCAGTAATTCTTGACCAAGGATTTAAATATCTTGGTGTTAATGAACTGTATTGGCCATCCTCAGGTATACATAACTACTTCATCAATGCTACATCTGTTCTTGCCAACTATGAGCCAAGAAAAACTACAGGGTCTACTTCATTTTTAGACTGGGATGGGATCACAAAAATATCAGGAAATATATTTGCTGGCTTATGTGTGGTTGGTGTCCTGGTATCTTCTGGAGCGTCAGTTGGGACAGGGGCAACGTATTCGGGACTAACCGTACTTGGTCCGAGCTTTACTTCCGTAACGGATATGGGTGGAAACTATCCTCCAAGTGACTATGTACTTAATGGAGATACCATTGCGATCGTTCAGTCATGGGCAACAGGAACAGAAGTTTCGCTTAAAGACCTAAGCTCGACATTGCCAAACAATAAAGTCATTGTTGTCACTCTGTCTGGTAGCACTCTCAGAGCTGCTTACTGGGCAAATGGGGTGGAGTTATCTGGAGTAAATATGAGTACGTCAGTAACCGCTGGAACATATTACACATCTTTCGGTATTACATCGAAGAGTGTGATAGTAACGGTTGGCACATTACAGACAACTCTAAGTCTAACTGTTGATTTGTCAAAACTTAAGCTTGATACAAAAGGCCAATCGTTCACTGTAATTAGATCCTAATATGTTATGGTCATGTAATTCAGCCCATTGAAAGGCCGCATAAGCGGCCGTCATATGTTACAAATATGCGACAATAAAACCGTCAATTTTTTTAATCTTTAGCTTGTCGCCATAGATGGATATTGGCTTTTTAAGCCAGTCCTCATTTGTGGCGACATAAATCTCATTATTTCTTAAATTTCCAGTTTCTTTAATTTCATCTATGTATCTTTTATTATTATTAATCGCTTCTTTGTCAGCTCGAGCAAAGTAACCGAAATTAAGTTTCATCTTTTCAGACGAAGCGAATTCTGCAAAGGGCAGCCAATGATTTAGGCTGAACTCATCGTAATCAGTAGTAATGATGGTATCCTTTCCTTTTGATATTACCTCCCACTCTTTACTCAGCATCTGAGAACTGTATGGCTTTCCTGAATATATATCTCGTACAGCTTTGAAAAAGTTACTTTCATCAGCAACAGATACTAAAAGAATAGGAATCAATACATAGGTAGCTCTTTTTGACCTTTTTGTTAAGTAAATCAAAACAATCATCATCATTATCATTGTTACCGGCCAGAAGAACCTTCCTGAAGACCGGAAAATACCGCCAATTTTTAGGATAAAATCAGTCATCGGAATTTCAATGAGATTAAAACCATAGAAGTTTATACGATATGTTACAGAAACGGCAGCCAAAACTAAGCAGAAGTAAAATACTGGAGACTTTATGATTATCTTTAAATCGACCACTTTGCGCATAGAGGAGTCAACCAGCATAAACAATAATAGCGTAATGATGCCTATACCTAGATAGTTTATGCCCTCAAAGTTAGCCTGTTGACTTCCATGGCTTAAAAGAAGGTGAGAGTATCGTTGGTCTCCTGGATTGAACCAGCCAGCAAGATCCATGTTAAGGAACCCGAAGCCAGGGTATGGGTCAGAGCCTTTTATAACAAAGTATCCGGTTGCTTGCATTGCGAAAAATATCATTAAAGAGTAAGTTGCAAAAAACACACAAGCTCTCTTTAAAGATATCTTCTTTGATAGCAGCTTATTTAAAACGTCAAAAGAAAATATCGCATACACCATTATGAGGAGATATGCGTGAATTGTTGTAGCGAGAACTAAAAGTAAGGCCCAACGCTTGAAGCAAAATGACTTATGAATGTATAAATAAAATCCAAATAAAATTAGCCATTGAGCGCCTAATGCGAAGTGACCGCCGGCGCGGTTTAGAAAAATGGGGGCGATGCAAAAGAAGCATGAGCCAACAGCAGAAAATATCTCGTTCTTGGTTGATTTAATAAGAAGAAGATATGCTGAAAAAGTCATAAGCAAAAAGCAAAGATACATCCAAAGCCCATGATACTGAAATCTTGCGGGAAGAATGTCACTAAAAGGCTTAAATATAAACGCCATAATGGGAATGGAGTCTGTGTAGACTATTGACCCACCCACGCCCATCCCATAGTTGTAATTGAGACCAAGAGGCCACTGCAACAAAGGAGTGTTTCGGAAAAAATTCCATCCAGACCAGCTCTGACCTGGATCTCCTATCATAAGCCATCCTACTCTTTTGAAGTCCAGAACATTCACACCAACATACATCGCAAATATTAATGTTGTGAATATGAACATAAATAATGATGCAAAAATCCGTTTATTTGTCGTGGTCATGACTATTTCTTCCTTAATATGTAGCGAGGTCTTGCTTTGACTTCAACATATATTCTTCCAATATATTCACCAAGGACGCCAACGCCAATAAGCTGGATCCCACCTAAGAACAGGATGGAAACGAGGAGGGACGGATAACCTCTAACTGCATTTCCAAAGGCAAGGGTATCTATAATCATCCATGACCCATATAGGAACGCTGCACCAGCTACCAGCAAACCAATATAAGTCCACATTCTTAGAGGGAATGTGGAGAAGCTGGTGATCCCCTCAAGAGCAAGGTTCCAAAGTTTCCAGCCGTTAAACTTCGAGTCACCCGCGATTCGTTCTGCCCGGGCATAATCCACGACATCAGTATGACCTCCAACCCAGCTCAAAACGCCTTTCATGAACAGGTTGCGTTCAGGCATAAGTTTGATGTTTTCGACGACCTCACGGGACATCAGGCGGAAGTCACCAACATTCTCTTCTATCTGTGGATTGCTTATCTTGTTGTGCAGCTTATAGAACCACTCGGCTGATTTACGCTTTAAACGACTATCAGTAGATCGGTCAGTCCGCTTCGCCAAAACCATATCCGCCCCAGCTTGCCACTTCTCAATAAGATGTGGGATGACCTCAATAGGGTCCTGGAGATCTACATCGATTGGAATAACTGCATCACCTGTCGCGCGATCAAGCCCTGCAAATAACGCTGGCTCCTTCCCAAAGTTGCGTGTGAAAGAGAGTGGAATCACAAGCGGGTCAGCTACGGCAAGTGCGTTAATTATCGACTCGGTTGAATCCTTACTTCCGTCATTGATAAACACGATTTCGATGACGTGCTCTTTTAATGCTTCGAATTCGCGGACGGTTTTATAAAAAATTGGAATTGCGTCTTCTTCATTGAAGACCGGTACGACCAGAGAGATTTTCATTTCTTATCCCTGAAGACGATATATTTTGAATAAAAGAAACCGCAGACTAGGCTGATCGCGGAGAAAAGAATAAGGGTAAAGACTGGAGGCATTGACACACGGTCAGCCTCCCAGCCAACGGCAGCGCTCAGAGTACCCATGAACCCAACATACAGCATGTAGCGCATCGTCGTGGTTGAAGAGTTAAAGGTGAAGCGGGCATTTGCAAAGAAGCTAAATGATACAGCAACAACGAACCCAGAAAAGTTCGCCAGCGCCTGGTTTGTTTGGAAAATATAGACGCAGACAGCAAACACCACCCAGTGAATGAGTGTGTTGATAATGCCGATTGATGTGTACTTGGCGAATAGCTTTAACATGGTAGAAATCAGCTTTCTGAGAAAGGCGTGAAGTTTAGCACTCGATTGGCATCTGATCGACCCTAACACTTAGGCAGGATGTATCTATGGTCAATGCAAGCGATTAGATCTGAAGAAAAGAAACTATTTCAACATTATCGTTTAATGTTTTTACAATAGTTCTTATCTCAGTTAATAAGTGCACATTATTTATTCGTTTCGCTTTATTTTGTATGCAGAATATTCCATCTGCGCCCAAATGGCGATCATTACCACCTCCATAAGCCTTGTTGACATTTCTTTGTCAGGCCATTGAAAGATAAAGCCTATCAGTGATATCAAAGCGGCTACTCGCACAAGCCATGTCACAACCATGAGATAACTCCTAGAAAAATAATAAGTAATAATAACAGTATGATTCTTACAAGCAACGCGCAAAAGCTGGTAATTGAAGTTGATCAACATTGCCCTATGAATATACTGTATGTATGTACAGTTATATTGGGGGCATCATGCCACGCACATCAGATATCAATGCAGCCTTTGCTGCGGCAATACAGCAAAACCCGAAGGGCTACCGCTACCTTGACACAGACAGCTTCGTTATGAAGCTGCGTGATCTTAACTGGCACTTTAGCCGTGCAGACGCAAATGCCTGGATTGAGCGATACCAGCCGGACTTCGCCGACAAGACAGACGGTCAGGGCGAGAACCGTTACTGGATTCTTCGCAACATGGGGAGGGTTCACTGATGGGGTTTCCTTCTCCGGCCATGGACTATATCGAGCGCTCCTTGTCACCTGAGGTTATCTGCAACATCGGGGATGAAAGCCGGGTGCTTGAAACTGATTTGGGATTTGCTGTTATTGAGCCTGCCAGCAAGAAACTCCCCGGCGATGTATTTCTCATATTGAGTGACGGGCACACGCAGTTTGCAAAATTGATGGGTGGGGCGCTCATCACCGATGATGGTGAAGCGATAGAAGGGGATGTACTCGCAGATGTCGAGGTTCTCGGGAAAGTGACATTCTTCATCAACAGGGCGTTGGATGATGGCTGTCCGTTTTGAGCATTCCTCATAGAAAAAAATAGCGCGCGCTGTTTAAGTCATACAAACGGATCGATGGCGATTATGCAGATGTGAAGTTTTGGCGTAAAGCGAGGCATTGCGAAACTGGAAGGAGCTACGCAAAGTTTGAAAGGCGTATCGAAGCGAGGCGTTCACGAAGATTACTCGTCGCTCACTCGAAAACATTGGTAAGGGTCTGATCTTGAATGGATGCAATGATAAGTATTGCAACCCATATTTAATGGGTTTTTTGGTGTTAAACTATTGAATATAAACAAAAAGCGCTGGATGAAACGGAAACAGGAATCGTATTCGGTCTCTTTTTATCTGCATGAAAGTAAACTTTTTGGTTTATCGCTTTCTGCATCAGCCAGCGCGTCCTGTGCTGCGCTTTTAACCATACCACAACCCCGCAGGCGGAAGTCCAGCGCTTTTTGGCGATTTTGTTAAATTTTAGTGTGCAGGCTTTATTCGCTATCAGGACGATTAAAAGCGCGATCCCACTGACCCGGCGATCTCGTCCAGCAGCGCAAAGCGGCGGCGGTATTCGGCGCGTTTTTTGCTGGCAATCTCTTCAAGGGATTTTCGCTCCATGCACAGCGGGAGCGCCCAACGGAAGGCAGAGGTCTTTTCGCCGTCGAGGGAGGCCCAAAATTCATCATAGCTGGCATGGAAGTGTCGACCTTTACTCAGCCGGTAGCGCAGGGCGCGGAAGATGTGGCCCTCATCGCTGACTCCGTAAAGAGAGTGAATGCCGCTTTTCGCCGCAAGCTGGAACACCACTTCCATCAGCACGCGTTTTGGAAAAAGACCGTGGCAGGCGCGGGTCGCTTTTTTAATCGCGTCACGGGTGACGTTTCGGCGTGGCCCTTGCAGACCGCCTATGACCAGAGCAGGATGTCCGTCTTCATTGACCACGCTAAAGGTCAGGCTTGCCAGCAGGGTGTCCTCTTCGTCACGCAGCCATAACGTACATTCACCTTCACGTTCGGCTTTGCTGGCCGAGGAGACGGAAACGGAATAACGGGCGTCTTCTTTTGCCGTAAACTGAAAAACAGGCTGGGCCGTCGGCTGCGTCAGCGCATGACGGAGTTCGGTATCGGGTAACGTATCGAGCCACTCATAGTGATGAATGATCGCATCGGCGCGCTGACCGGGCGTTAAGCCGCGGCTAAGATACTGGCGATGCGTCTTGCTGGGTAACGTCACCTGTGCGGACAAGAGCTTGCCGAAATCGGCCCGACGGGACAGCGCACTGAGCATGCGTCTGGTGGAAGACCAGAAAATCAGTGAACGAAGAAAGAATTTTAAGCGGTATTCACGCTTATTCCAGATTGGGCCTGGAACGAGCTGCCCATTCGTCAGCGCGGAAATAATATTGACGGGCTGTGCGTCAGGCACATCGATTTGCAGGGTGGTGTTCGTCACGATGGAGACCTCTTTATACGTTATGGCGCTATTTTAGGTCCCTCATTCCATGAATTTAAGTGCGGCTACATCTTTATTTCGGCTTCGTTTAATGATGATTGAAGTTTGCGCCACAGCCTGGCTGATCGTTTAAATAAACCGGCCAGCTATACTGATAACGGGAGGGCTTATGTATCAGAAACTCGACGGCAGGAACTGGCGGCATATCTGGATAGTAGGTGATATTTATGGCTGTTATCAATGGCTTATGGATGAACTGGCGCGCCGGAATTTTATTCCCGCACAGGATCTCCTTATTTCCGTGGGCGACCTGATCGATCGCGGGCCGGATAGCATTAAATGTTTAGAATTAATGCGCGAAAATTGGTTTTACGCCGTGCGGGGTAATCATGAGCAAATGGCTCTGGATGCGATAAGCAAAAATGATTTTTCACTGTGGACGCTTAACGGTGGAATATGGTTTTCATCGCTTTCTCATCCGCAGAAATTACTCGCCATGGAATTACTAAAAGAAACCTCTGCTTTACCGCATATTATTGAAATAACGTGTGACAACGGCAGGAACGTGGTGGCGCACGCGGATTATCCCTCCGACCATTACGCGTGGGATAAATCGGTGAATAAGCAGCAGGTTTTATGGGAGAGGCATCGTCTCACCACGTTTATGTGCGGCAAAGGCGAGGGGATTTCAGGTGCCGATCACTTCTGGTTTGGCCATACCCCGGTGGATAAGCGCTATGATTTTGGCAATCTGCATTATATCGATACCGGCGCAGTGTTTGGCGGCGTACTCACCCTGGCACAACTGCAGTAGTTAAAAATCGCTGTACTCCTGCGCAGGCGTCCAGAATCCATCGACAAAATCCTCAATGGGATAGCAGCCTCCATGTCGGATACGCTGTTCATTCATTGAAACAACACACTGTTGCTCCGTGTTGTAGACGTCAATCACGATGTCGTCACAACCCCCATCCAGATAGCAAATAAAAAGTACCAGGGCGAACATCGCATCCTCAGTTCTGACTTCCATAGGGTTAGTGTAGGAGAGGATTAACGGCGGGGGAAACGATCTGCTATAAATAACCCGCCTTCGGGCGGGTTCTTTTTGAATCACGCAAGGCGCATGACCCAGGCATCGGAAGATTGATCGTAGTGCTCACGGTAAAGAACGGAATGTTCGCCATCAAGAATGGCCGGAATGCTGGTATCGGCATCCCAGGCATCCAGCTGCATGCATAAATCCGGATCGGACTTACAGGGAATGGTTAACGTTCGCTCACCCTGAGATTCGCCTTGTAATTCGGCGTCATCAATTTCAAAAGCACCAATTCGCACGCTGGTTTTCGTCATAGTACGCTCCAAAAATCAGAAGAATCTGGTACGACCAGTATGATCGCCCATTTTTGAGCCTAGCTAAGGCGCGCGAAAGTGCCAGTCAAAACGTGCGTTTTTTTATTCAGTGTCGGCGTTACCGGTAAACAAGCGCCCATCGCGGACCAGTTCTCGTGGGTAACTGTTTTTGAGCCGCGAGCCGACTTTTTTCGCCATGCCCAGCGGGAAGCCCTGGTAGGTGACGATCGTTTCATCACGCTGCGGGGTTGATTCGGGGTAGACATCACGCCCGCGATACCACTCTTCTGCCTCGGCATGGTTCAGTGCAAAAGTGTTCTCGCTGCCGGCCAGGGCGATAACCGCTTCATGCTGCCAGCGATAGCCTTTATTGTGCACTTCAGCCAGACGAAGCCCGATACGTGAGAAACGCACCTTGCCAATCATCGGTTCGATTTCGCACGGGAACAGCCAAATCTCTTTATCGCGTTGCCAGAGACGCAGACCGTCATCCCAGATGAGCCCTGCCTGATGCGCCGCCTCTGTGACCTGCGCCGATTCGCGGGTTTTCATTGGCGTGAAGGGAAAATTACCGACCTTAAAGGTTGGAGCAGGAAGCGGCGTTACGCTTGCGGTTTTACGCAGACGGGCAACAAAGAAGCCTTCACAATCATAAATTTGTGGGAAAACGTGCAGGAAGCCTTCTGGCGTTAAGGCCTCTTTCGCGGTGTCGAACAGCGAATCGAGGGGAAGAAACTCCACGGCATCCGGATAGCGCGCTTTCAGCCAATGACAGACCGCTTCGTTTTCGTCGCGGTTTAAGGTGCAGGTCGAGTAAACCAGCGTGCCGCCGGGGCGCAGCGCATGGAAGGCGCTATCAATCAGCTCCCGCTGGGTCGCGGCGATCTCCAGAATGCTGGCAACCGACCAGTTTTTCAGCGCGCCGGGATCTTTGCGCACGACGCCCTCGCCAGAGCAGGGGGCATCGAGCAAAATAGCGTCGAAGGCTTCCGGTAAGGCTGCGCCAAAAACGCGGCCATCAAAATGGGTCAGGGCGACATGACGGATGCCGCAGCGACTGATATTCGCGTGCAATACCTTTACCCGGCTGGCCGAAAATTCGTTCGCCAGAATCACCCCATGATTGCCCATTTTTGCCGCAATTTGAGTGGTTTTAGAACCTGGCGCGGCAGCAACGTCCATCACGCGAGAAGGCTGATTCCCCTCGGCGAATAGCGCAGCGACGGGCAGCATTGAGCTAGCTTCCTGGATGTAAAACAGGCCGCCGAGATGTTCTGCGGTGCTGCCCAGTGGCAGGTCATCTTCGTCGTTTCGCTCGATCCAGAACCCTTCGGCGCACCAGGGTACCGGCGTCAATTGCCAGTTCCAGGGCGCGACCTGCTGCAAAAAATCTTCAACGCTGATTTTCAACGTATTGACGCGAATACTGCGGCGCAAGGGGCGCTGGCAGGCGGCAATAAAATCATCCATTGAGAGATGGGCAGGAAGGGCCTCGCGCATTTGCGCCAGGAATTCATCAGGGAGAAATACAGAGTTTTGAGCCACGAGCGTACCACCGGGAAACATTCAGGCGCGCAGTGTACCACAAACGCTCCGGTGCGTTGACACCGGAGCATTACCATTACCGTGGCAGGGCGGTGCCCCATTCACGCCACTCTTTTGGTTCGCTTTCAAGCAGCAGGAAGTGTTTTCCGGGCTGGGCTTTAGGCGAGAGCGGTGTGCCTGGCGGGGTGGCGAAGGCGATGCCGCCCCGAATGAACTGGTTGAAGGTCCCTGTTTTCACGACGCCTCCGATAATACCGAAGTCGAGTGAATAACCGGATGCCAGCCAGAACACGGAGTTGTTGCGCACCAGATGCTGATAGCGCTGGCTAATGCGCATTCCCACCATCACGCGATCGGACATTGTTCCCAGCGTCAGGCCGGTGACGGTACCTACTTCTATCCCGCGGAACAGGACCGGGGTGCCAATGTTCAGTGAACCGGCTTCAGGCACTTCCACCACAATGCTTAACCCATCCAGATAGCGCGAGTCGGTGATGGTGGCTTCCTGAAGTTCAAAGTCGCGGCGCGCGTTACCCCGGCCTGGCTCGACATTGATGTATGGTTGCAGGATGGTATCAAGATGCTCGACGCCGGCTGCAGAAATCTGCGGGGTGACCACCGAGAACCGGCTGCCGGTGCGGGCAAAATTCTGCACATATTCCGGATAAAGCACCGCGGTGGCTTGCACCTCATTACGGGCGGTAATCAGCGTCAGCTTCTGAATCTGGCCGATATCAATGCCGAGGTAACGGATTGGCATCCCCTCTGCCAGTTTACCCGCATCAAAGGCATGCAGCGTGATCTGGCCGCCAACGGCACGGGCGGCGGTTTCAGAAGGATACAGAATCCGCTTGTCCCCTTTACGCTGGTTGGCGCTGGCTCCGCTTAAGTTATCAAAGCTAATGGCGCCGCGCAGCGCTCTGGAGAGCGGCGAGGCCTGTACCGTCAATCCATTACCGTTAAGCTGTACTTTTGCGCCGCCTTCGGCCCAGAAGACGCTGTTTGACGTTAACAAATGACGATATTCCGGTTTGATATGCAGTTCGATATCAAACGCCTCCGCGCGCGGCCGCACGGTAATGACTTCACCCACTTCGAACTTACGATAAAGCACCACCGAACCCGCCTGCACATCGGGCAGGGTGTCCGCGTTTAAGGTTAAGGTCGTGGTAGGCAGATCGCTCGTGCTGTTTTCAATCGCTTTATCCAGATTGGCATACAGCGGATACGAATCCCGCATCGCGCCTTTGGTGCCCGGCAGAATACGCACGCCGCCATTGATCCACTCGCTGGCGCTGGCGCCCAGGAATTCCACCCCGTCCAGACCCACTTTGACATCGACACGGCTGTTCACCACGAATTTACTGTCACCGTGAACCAGGTCGCGATATTGCGGATCGACCGCCACCGAGAACGTGACGCCTTTTTCGGTTAAGGTGCGCTCAAGGACCTGACCCACCTGGACTCCGTGCAGGATCAGCGGCTGTCCGGCCTCGATGCCATAGCTCTCTGGCGCGAAAAGGGTGAGGGTCAGGACGCCCGGTTTTTGTAATAACGCTTTGTCGGCCGGGGCAATCACGAAGCTTTTCTTCGGCTCACCGCCGCCGGGGATCAGTTCGAAGGTATTGCCGGTCAACAAACGACTGATGCTGGCATCGCTCAGCGAAAGCTTCGGACTCCGCATCTCCAGACGCGTGTTTTCACGTAACAGATCGACCACGCTCGGATCGACGGTCATTTCGCCCGTCACCGAACCGCCCGCGTTAAGCGTGAGTTTGGTTAATTGCCCAACTTCTAACCCCTGATACATCAGCGGGGTGCTACCGGCCTTCAGGCCTTTAGCATCCGGCAGAGCCAGTTTGACGATCACGCCACGCTGGCTATGGGCTAAGTCTGCATATAAACCAAAGCTATCTTCTGCCGCTGCCGGCTGGGAATCTTCGGGTGAATCGAAGGCGATAGCCCCGTTTACCAGCGCGGCCAGGCTTTCCAGCTTCACTTTGGCCCCGCTCAGGCTGACGTCAGCGTCCACGCCTGAGACGTTCCAGAAACGGCTGCCTTTTTTCACCAGTGAAGTAAAGCGGCGCTCAATCAGGACATCAATCGTGACGCCCTGCTTATTGGGGTTAATCGCGTAATCGTACACGCGACCGACGGGGATCTTACGGAAATAGACCAGCGAACCGCTGTTCAGGGAACCCAAATCTGGCGCGTGAAGATGAATCATCAAATCGCCATTGTTGAGCCGATATTTGGGCTGCGTGTCGAGCGCGGTAAAATGCTCTTCCGGTTCCCCTTTGCCGGGCATCATGCCGATATAGTTACCGCCAACCAGCGCATCCAGACCGGACACCCCGGCAAGGGAGGCCTTAGGCGTGACCAGCCAGAACTGCGTTTCGCTGCGAAGCGCATCCTTCATATCGGATTTAATGCTGGCGCGAACCTGGATTTTATTTAGCTCTTTACCCAGCCGGATATCCTCAACGGTGCCCACCTCGACGCCCTGGAAGCGCACAGGCGTGCGTCCGGCTACGATGCCGTCCGCTGTCTGGAAATCAATGGTAATAGTATTGCCGCGGTCCTGATAACTGGTCCAGATAAGCCAGCCCGCGATCAAGAGGGCGATGACTGGCAGTAACCAGAAAGGAGAAATACGACGTTTTGTTTTAATTCTCGCTTCAGTCGGCGAAGCGGGCGTTTCCTGACTCATGTGCGTCCCAAAGTAAGCGGCTGTCCAGCCATTCCACTGCAAGAATAGTCAATATCACCGCAGAGCCGAAATAAAAAGCCGCGGGTCCCATGGTAAATGCGAGCAACTGGTCGCGATTGATGAGCGACATCATCAACGAAATAACAAACAAATCCAGCATTGACCAACGGCCAATCCAGGTCACGAAACGCAGCAGCAGAATCCTTGTGCGCAATCCCTGTTCACACTTGAAGTGAATGCTGATGAGCAGGGTAAACATCACCACCACTTTGGTGAAGGGCACCAGAATACTGGCGATAAACACGATAGCCGCCACGGCAATATTACTACTTCCTAGCGAGATAATCCCTGACATGATGGTGTCTGCCTGCCGCTGGCCGTTGACGTAAATAATCGAAATCGGCATGAGGTTAGCAGGGATCAGCAGCACCATCGAGGTGATCAGTGCCGCCCAGCATTTTTGTAAGCTGTCTTTGCGCCGTTCCCGCAAGGGGATGTGGCAACGAGGACAACGACCGCGCGCATCGGGTAGACCGGTATAATGACATCCCAGGCAGGCGCGCAGACTTTCATCCGGACGCGTGGCGGGGCGCTGGGGGTAAAAGCGTTCCCAGAGTTGCTCTACGTTTAAGTGGATCAGGGTAAGCACGCTCAGCAACACCAGCGCGATAAAGGCAAACAGACCAATACCCGGTTGCAGGAAAGCGTAGTCTTGGACTTTGATTGACGCCACGCCAATACCCACGAGATAGATATCAAGCATGACCCACTCTTTGAGCTTTTCAAGCATCAACAAGACCGGGCGCAGGTTCATGCCGAGAATATTACCAAACCACAGATAAGCAATGGCCAGCACCAGCACCACCGGCGCGCCAACGGTACAGAACAGCACCATTGCGCCGGTGAGCGGGTCGCCCTGACGGGTCATTTGCCAGATGCCCTGTAAAAGATTGGCATCAATTCGCACGCCTAACAGGTACAGCTTGAGAAGCGGTTCGCTCCAGGCGAAGGGCATCAGCAACATCATGGTGACCGCCATGGCCGCCAGACGGGCAAGCGACCAGTCGCGACCATCACGTATTTTCGCGTTGCATCGTGGACAAAATGCGCTCTGGTGCGATTTCATCTTCGGCAACATAAAAAGCATATCGCACTGTGGGCAACGCTGATAATGTGCACGGGGTAGCGCATCGCTGACCGAGTGAACAGTGATCTTTTTTGCCGGAGTGATCCTGGGATTTTTGAGTGCCATCATTCACGCATTAAAGTAATAATTAACGTTATATTAACTCATCTCGGGAATCATCTTGAGCATGAGCGCATTTAATGTTTATTTTATTAGGCTATGCTTCATTTTTTTGTACGACAACCAAGTGATTGAATAATGAACAAAACAGAATTTTACGCGGATTTGAACCGCGATTTTAAGGCATTAGTGGCAGGGGAAACCAGTTTTATCGCCACTCTGGCCAATACCAGTGCGCTGTTATTTGAACGTCTTTCGGAGGTCAACTGGGCCGGTTTTTATCTGCTGGAAGGCGATACGCTGGTGCTTGGGCCTTTTCAGGGCCGACTCGCCTGCGTGAGAATCCCGGTGGGGCGTGGCGTCTGCGGGACCGCCGTTGCGCAAAATGAGGTGCAGCGCGTAGAAGATGTTCACGCCTTCGATGGACACATTGCCTGCGATGCCGCGAGCAATTCTGAAATCGTCCTGCCGCTGGTCGTCAAAAATCAGATTATTGGCGTTCTGGACATCGACAGCACCGCCTTCGGTCGCTTCACCGCCGAGGATGAGCAGGGGCTGCGCGAGTTGGTCGTGAATCTGGAAAATGTCTTAACCGCGACCGATTATCAAAAATTCTTTGCGAGCGTCGCAGGATAATCAACGGATAACGTAGCATTTACTGATAGCGTCATTATAATGACGCCTGTTCATGCCTGCGCTTGTTGGCAACGTCCGTTGTAATCAGGAAATTTCATGGAAAATCAACCTAAGTTGAACAGTAGTAAAGAAGTTATCGCCTTTCTGGCGGAACGTTTCCCCCAGTGTTTCACCGCGGAAGGTGAAGCACGCCCCCTGAAAGTCGGTATTTTTCAGGATCTGGTAGCGCGCGTTGAGGGTGAGATGAATCTCAGCAAAACCCAGCTGCGCTCTGCTTTACGTCTTTACACTTCAAGCTGGCGTTACCTGTACGGTATCAAAGCGGGTGCAACGCGTGTGGATCTCGACGGCAACCCTTGCGGTGAGCTGGATGAGCAGCACGTTGAACATGCGCGTAAACAGCTTGAAGAAGCCAAAGCGCGTGTTCAGGCACAGCGTGCTGAGCAGCAGGCGAAAAAACGCGAAGCTGCAGCAGCGAACGGCCAGGAAGAAGCGCCTCGCCGCGAACGCAAACCGCGTCCTGCGCCACGTCGTAACGAAAACAGCGATCGCAAGCCGCGTGCTGAAAAAGCCGTTGCAAAAGCACCTCGTGCACCACGCGAAGAGCAGCGCCTCACGCCAGTATCTGACATTACCGCGTTAAACGTCGGTCAGGCACTGAAAGTGAAAGCGGGCAACAACGCGATGGATGCCACCGTGCTGGAAATCACCAAAGATGGCGTTCGTGTGCAGCTGACTTCTGGTTTGTCAATGATTGTACGCGCAGAACACCTGGTGTTCTGAAACGGAGGCCGAGCCTGGCATGAACACTCTTTTTAAGATCACCGCGCTGGCTGGCCTGTTTGCGATAACAGGCCATGCTTTTGCTGTGGACGATATAACGCGCGTTGAGCAAATTCCTGTTCTAAAGGAAGAGACTCAGCATGCGACGGTGAGTGAGCGCGTAACCTCGCGCTTCACCCGCTCGCACTATCGTCAGTTCGATCTTGATCCGGCTTTTTCGGCCAAAATCTTCGATCGCTACCTGAACCTACTGGACTACAGCCATAACGTGCTGTTAGCCAGTGATATTGAACAGTTCGCAAAACGTAAATCCGAAGTGGGCGATGAGCTTCGCAGCGGTAAACTGGATCTGTTCTATGACCTGTATAACTTGTCGCAGAAGCGCCGTTTTGAACGTTACCAGTACGCGCTAAAAGTGCTGGAACGGCCTATGGACTTCACCGGCAACGACAATTTTAATCTGGACCGCAGTAAAGCGCCCTGGCCGAAAGATGAAGCCGAGCTTAACGCGCTGTGGGACGGTAAAGTTAAGTTTGACGAGCTGAGCCTGAAACTGGCGGGTAAAGATGAGAAAGAGATTCGTGACACGCTCACTCGTCGTTACAAATCTGCTCTTCGTCGTCTGGCGCAAACCAACAGTGAAGATGTGTTCTCACTGGCGATGACCGCCTTTGCGCACGAAATCGATCCGCATACCAACTATCTCTCACCACGTAATACCGAGCAGTTCAATACAGAGATGAGTCTGTCTCTGGAGGGGATTGGCGCGGTGCTGCAAATGGACGAGGACTATACCGTCATCAATTCGATGGTGGCAGGCGGTCCGGCATCGAAAAGCAAAGCGATCGGCGTGGGCGACAGGATCGTGGGCGTGGGTCAGACCGGCCAGAGTATGGTCGATGTCATTGGCTGGCGTCTGGATGACGTCGTTGCGCTGATTAAAGGCCCGAAAGGCAGCAAAGTCCGCCTTGAGATCCTGCCTGCCGGGAAGGGGACCAAAACCCGTACGGTCACGCTGACGCGTGAGCGCATCCGTCTTGAAGACCGTGCCGTGAAGATGTCGGTGAAAACGGTCGGCAAAGAAAAGGTCGGCGTGCTGGATATCCCTGGGTTCTATGTCGGGCTGACTGACGATGTTAAAGTGCAGCTGCAAAAGCTTGAAAAGCAGAATGTCAGCAGCGTGATCATCGATTTGCGTACTAACGGCGGCGGCGCCTTAACGGAAGCGGTTTCGCTTTCAGGCCTGTTTATTCCGTCGGGCCCGGTAGTACAGGTTCGTGATAACAACGGTAAAGTGCGTGAAGATGCCGATACCGATGGCGTGGTGTACTACAAAGGCCCGCTGGTGGTGCTGGTCGATCGCTTCAGTGCGTCTGCCTCGGAGATCTTTGCGGCTGCTATGCAGGACTATGGGCGTGCGCTGATTGTGGGCGAACCGACCTTTGGTAAAGGGACCGTCCAGCAGTACCGTTCGTTGAACCGCATCTACGACCAGATGCTGCGTCCGGAATGGCCTGCGCTGGGTTCAGTACAGTACACCATTCAGAAATTCTACCGCGTGAATGGCGGCAGTACGCAGCGTAAAGGCGTGACGCCTGACATCATGATGCCAACCGGCACGGAAGAGACGGAAACCGGCGAGAAGTTTGAAGATAACGCGTTGCCGTGGGACAGCATTAATGCCGCGACATTCGTTAAATCAGGCGACATGAAGCAGTTCGGTCCTGAGTTGCTTAAGTTGCACAACGAGCGTATCGCGAAAGATCCTGAATTCCAGTACATCATGAAAGATATTGCGCGTTTCAATGCCATGAAGGATAAACGGAATATTGTGTCTCTCAATTACGCCCAGCGTGAGAAAGAGAACACCGAAGATGATGCAACACGTCTGGCGCGTATCAACGATCGCCTAAAACGTGAAGGTAAACCATTGCTGAAAAAACTGGATGATTTACCGAAGGATTATCAGGAACCCGATCCGTATCTGGACGAGACGGTACACATCGCTCTCGACCTTGCGAAGCAGGAAAAAGAGAAACCTGCCGTGCAACCCGCTCCGGCTAAATAATCCCCCCAACAGGCACAAGAAATTGTGCCTGTTTTTTTAGTTCTGCATCCTCGCGTCAGGAAGCCGTTTAACAATGTAAAGTTGTGTCTTTCTGGTGACTTACGCCGCTCGGATCCTTGAAAATAGCCACAATACCCATACGATGTGGGTAATCGCATAGTGCGTTTTGTTAAACAGAGGTTAAAAGAAAATTATGATGCGAATCGCGCTCTTCCTGGCCACTAACCTTGCGGTTATGGTGGTCTTTGGGCTGGTGCTAAGCCTGACGGGAATTCAATCGAGCAGCGTTCAAGGCCTGCTGATTATGGCGCTGCTGTTCGGTTTTGGTGGCTCTATCATCTCCCTGCTGATGTCCAAATGGATGGCATTAAAATCAGTGGGAGGTGAAGTCATCGAGCAACCACGTAACGATATGGAACGTTGGTTGATGAGTACGGTGGCACAGCAATCGAAACAGGCGGGCATCGCTATGCCTCAGGTTGCTATCTATCACGCGCCGGATATTAATGCCTTCGCCACCGGTGCACGCCGCGATGCGTCTCTGGTTGCGGTCAGTACCGGGTTATTGCAAAACATGAGCCGTGATGAAGCGGAAGCGGTCATCGCGCACGAAATCAGCCATATTGCCAACGGTGACATGGTCACCATGACCCTGATTCAGGGTGTGGTGAACACCTTCGTTATCTTTATCTCACGTATTCTTGCGCAAATTGCCGCAGGTTTTATGGGCGGCAACCGCGATGAGGGTGAAGAGAGTAACGGCAACCCGATGATTTATTTTGTTGTTGCCATGGTGCTTGAACTGCTCTTCGGGATTTTGGCGAGCATTATTACCATGTGGTTCTCACGTCATCGTGAATTCCATGCGGATGCCGGTTCAGCGAAACTGGTGGGTCGCGAGAAGATGATCGCTGCGCTACAGCGTCTGAAAACCAGCTATGAGCCGCAGGAAGCGAGCAGCATGATGGCGTTCTGCATCAACGGCAAGAACAAGTCGCTGAGCGAAATGTTTATGACGCACCCGCCGCTGGATAAACGCATTGAAGCACTGCGTAGCGGCGCATACATGAAGTAACCGCTTTATACTTTTAAAAGCCGGGCATGTTGCCCGGTTTTTTTTATGCCTCGGCGCGGGGCTGGGTAATGCGAAACCCGCTGATGATGGCCGCCAGGGTGGCGAGGGCGCCTGCGGTGTACAGCGCGAGATGCGTGCCATCATTTCCGGCAAGATTAAACATCAGGGCAACCAGCGCGGCCCCTGTACTTTGCCCAAGCAGACGCGCCGTACCCAGCATGCCGCTGGCACCCCCGCTGCGGTCGCGGGGGGCAGAAGAGATAATAGTATGGTTATTCGGCGACTGGAATAAACCGAATCCGGCGCCGCACAGAATCATACGCCAGACGATATCGAGATCCGAAGGCGCCGCGGGCAACATTGCCAGCGCAAATAACCCGGTCGCCATCACCGTCAGCCCAATCGCCCCCAGTAATCCCGCATGTACGCGCTCAATCAGGTAGCCTGCCAGCGGAGCCATGACCATTGTCGCCAGCGGCCAGGGAGTGAGCAGCAGCCCGGTTTCCACCTCCGTTCTGCCAATGATTGTTTGCAAAAAGAAAGGCAGAGAGACCATCGCCAGCATCTGGGCGCAAAAGGAACAAATCGACGTGCAAATCGACAGGGAAAAGAGAGGGATACGCAGCAGGTCCACCGGCAGCAAAGGCACCGGCAACGCCAGCTGGCGACGAATAAAGAAGTATCCAACGATGAGCATTGCGATGAATTCTGCGGCAATAATACGCAACGATTGCCCCTGAGCGAAGCCGCTTAAGGCCGTGATTAACAGGCCAAACGTCAGCGCATTCATCACGGCGCTCGGCAGGTCGAAGCGCGGTTTGGCGCTTTTATTGCCATTTCCCGGAAGGTAACGCAGCGCAAAGAATAGCGCGACGATGCCCAGCGGAACGTTAATTAAAAAGAGCCACTGCCATGAGGCAACCGACAGTATCCCAGCGGCGATGGTCGGGCCTGCGGCGGAAGAGACGGCCACAATAAAGGAGTTTATTCCCATTCCGCGACCTAAATGCCGCTGGGGATAAATCAGGCGAATCAGCGCAGTATTGACGCTCATTAACGCCGCGCCACCAAAACCCTGTGCAATTCGTGCCAGCGTAAGGGTATGCAGAGAGTCGGAAAGGGCGCAGAAAAGCGAGGTGACGGTAAATACCGCCAGCCCGCACTGGTACACGCGGCGATAGCCAAACATATCCCCAAGGAAAGAGAAAGAGAGCAACGAAACGACAATGGCAATTTGATACGCGTTAACCACCCAGATAGAACTGGCAGGTGAGGCGTTGAGGTCGTGAGCAATTGTCGGGAGGGCAACGTTAGCAATCGCGCCATCCAGCACGGCCATTGAAATACCGATAATAATGGTGGCAATGGCGCCATAGCGCTGAGGTAGCGGCAGGCCATCTGAGAGGTTTTTTTCCATCTGGAATGAAAAGCCCGGAGTAAATAGTTGTTGTGTCACTATTTTAGCACCGTTATTTCGGTTTTATGTCGCAGAATTGTAACGAACCAAACGCAGAACGATTGCAGCAATCACCTCGCGAATTTATAATAAAAACCGGTTCTGATTTTTATAAAACACTCGCTATGAGGTGATAAATGGCAATCGCAGATTTGGATAAACAGCCAGATTCTGTTTCTTCCGTGCTTAAGGTGTTCGGCATCTTACAGGCGCTCGGGGAAGAGCGAGAAATTGGTATTACAGAGTTATCGCAGCGTGTGATGATGTCAAAAAGCACCGTTTATCGCTTTTTACAAACCATGAAGTCGCTTGGCTATGTTGCGCAGGAAGGCGAGTCGGAAAAGTATTCCCTGACCCTGAAGTTATTTGAATTAGGCGCACGCGCCTTGCAGAACGTCGATCTTATTCGCAGCGCTGATATCCAGATGCGTGAGTTGTCCCGTCTGACCAAAGAGACCGTTCACCTTGGGGCGCTGGATGAAGACAGTATTGTCTACATCCATAAAATCGATTCTATGTATAACCTGCGCATGTACTCGCGCATTGGTCGTCGTAACCCTCTGTACAGCACCGCGATTGGTAAAGTGCTTCTGGCATGGCGTGACCGCGCAGAAGTGCAGGAAATCCTGGATGGCGTGGAGTATAAACGCAGCACCGACCGTACCATTACCAGCACCGATGAACTGCTGAAAGTGCTGGATACGGTTCGTGAGCAGGGTTATGGCGAAGATAACGAAGAGCAGGAAGAGGGTTTGCGCTGCATCGGCGTGCCTGTTTTCGACCGCTTTGGCGTGGTCATTGCCGGGTTGAGTATTTCTTTCCCGACGCTGCGTTTCTCTGAAGAACGTCTGCACGAATACGTTGAGATGCTGCACACCGCCGCACGTAAGATTTCAGAGCAGATGGGGTATAACGACTATCCGTTCTGATGTCCTGAACGCAAAAACGCCGCATACCGTGCGGCGTTTTTTTATCTTCAGTACGACTATCCGTTATCGACAACCATCTGGCTTTTCCGCAGAACCGGGCAGTTACTGATACCAAAAATTCCACTGTCAGAGTGAATGTACTGCGCTGTGCTGGTGCCTTGCGCCGTCAGATAACGACACTGAATACCCAGACCCGCCGCATTTTCGGTGCTTCCCACAAGCACGCCGTAGCCCGTTAACAGCAAACCAATCCACAGGATGGCAAAGGCCATTACACCACGAATAATTAAGCGCATCGTTGCCTCATTTTTTTGCGAATAATGCTATAAGGTTAATCGGTTTACTCTATGAAACAAGTGAGTTATTCCGAAAAAGCCTGGATGCAGGTACAGTTAGCCGCTGTTTAGGGTAACCGTGATAACCTGGAGATATCAGGTGAAGAGACGGAGTGTGGAGTGAAAAAAATACGCTGGGTAATTCTGATTATCGTGCTGGTGGCATGCGCCTTTTTGTGGACGCAGACAATCAACGTGATGTGCGATCAGGATGTACAGTTCTTTAGTGGCATTTGCGCAATCAATAAATTTATCCCGTGGTAGCAGCCATTTTTTATGCAGGTCATTTCCTTCCTCAGCGCGAGTGGTAACATAGGCGTTTTATTTGAGGTGGTGAAATGGGTGAGTTAGTAAGTACGGGGCTACTGAGTGTCGCCTCACTGGCTGTTTCTGCGATCGTGATGGTGATTGGGCTGATTTTGTGGTTCTTTGTGAACCGCGCCAGCTCTCGCACAAACGAGCAGATCGAGTTACTTGAAGCACTGCTCGATCAACAGAAACGTCAGAATGCATTGTTGCGCCGTCTGTGCGAGGCCAACGAGCCGGACGTGACAGAAACGCCGGAAGCTTCTGTTGCACAAGCCAAAGACGATGATGATGACTTTATTCGTCTGGTTGCTGAGCGCTAAGCAGCGCTAAAGGGGAGGTGGTAATGGTCTGGCGTAATCCCTGGTTTAACGCCTCCCTTTCTCATCATACGCCGACTGGCTTTCGTAACACGCTATCCGTCGGGCATCAGCCGGGCGATGTTAAGCGCTGGCGAAAGGCGCGAAAGGCCGCTGGTTTGCCTCAACCGCCCGCGCTCGGGTATGACGACTTTCAACGCCAGTGGTGGCAGCCTGCCGAGCTTAACGACGCGGCAGAAGATGGCGTATGGTGGCTGGGCCACGCAAGCGTTCTGCTTCGCCTGGACGGGCGTTACGTCTTAACCGATCCCGTCTTTTCCAAACGCGCTTCGCCAGTGCCATTTATGGGGCCAGCGCGTAAAACGCCGCCACCCCTGACGGTTGAAAATCTTCCTGCGATTGATGCCCTGGTCATCTCACATAACCATTACGATCACCTTGATGTGCAAACGATTCGACGTTTGCTGCAACGTTTCCCCGATCTGACGATTTTCGTTCCCCTGGGCCTTGCGCAGTGGTTTCGTCGTCGCGGCGCAAAAAAGGTTTTTGAACTCGACTGGTGGCAGGCGGTGGTTTACCAGGGAATGACCTTTACTGCCGTGCCGGCTCAACACTGGAGCATGCGCACACCCTGGAACCGTAACCAGTCTCTGTGGTGCGGCTGGGTGATAGAAGGTCTGAACCATCGCTTCTGGTTCAGCGGGGATACAGGTTACACCCCGGAGCTGCTCACCATCCCCGAACGGCTGGGCAAAATTGATGCCGCAGCGTTACCCGCCGGGGCATATGCGCCGCGCTGGTTCATGTCCGCGCACCATATGGATCCTCAGTCTTCAGTCGCGCTCTGGCAACAGCTGGGCAGGCCATTGGCTTTTCCCATTCACTGGGGCGTGTTTGAACTGGTCGACGAATCACTGGATGAGCCTGTTAATGAGCTCAGGTTGGCGCTTGAGGGTAATGACCCGGCGAATGACAAGTTCAGGATCATTAAAATTGGTCAATATTTATCCCTTTAAGTGTTGCCGTAGCGTTCAGATATATTCTTAATGGTTAACCCCGGCCCAAATTAATAATCATCGAAACGTTTTTCTTGCCTTTTTTTGATGCAGAGTCATAAAAATTTCATTATTTTGGTGCAGAACGTTCATTATTCCTTTCCGCTTTCCCCGATTTACGTATCCGCCTTTAAACAACGCGAATATCGTGTTTGTCTTTCAATCCGTTACGCTGTTTTCAGCATAAGTTTTCACAATTTGTTCTAACTTAGTCATTGCAAAGACTATTTTTACGCCGTGCTCTGGACGTATCCGAAAGGATGCACTATGGTAAAAAAGTGTTAGATTACAGGGGTTATGCGTGACCGGGCCCGGCGTAAGCGCGGTGAAGTCACGTCTGTCGCGAGCGCATACGTGTGTCGAAAGTTGTGAGGCTTAGCCGGAATTTGTGCGGCGGATCGAGACACGTTTAAAAATGGCTTGCCATAATTAACGTTGTATGTGATAACACGTTTTGGGTCAAACGAGGTACAGTTCTGTTTATGTGTGGCATTTTCAGTAAAGAAGTCCTGAGTAAACACGTTGACGTTGAATACCGCTTCTCTGCCGAACCTTATATTAGTGCCTCAAGCAGTCATGTCTCAGTTTTATCTATGTTAATGCCTACGGGCAAAGAAAATACTCTAAGGAATTTTGCAAATGGCAAAGATTAAAGGTCAAGTGAAGTGGTTCAACGAGTCTAAAGGTTTTGGTTTCATTACTCCTGCTGACGGCAGCAAAGACGTGTTCGTACACTTCTCTGCAATCCAGGGTAACGGCTTCAAAACTCTGGCTGAAGGCCAGAACGTTGAGTTCGAAATTCAGGACGGCCAGAAAGGCCCAGCTGCAGTTAACGTAACTGCTATCTGATCGAACCACTGCTGATTCAGAAGCGCCTCGCGTTTCGCACTCAGACATCAAGCCTCGCATTATGCGGGGCTTTTTTCATCCTATCTCTTTCAAAATGTGACGCTTTTGCCGTCTGGTCTTAGTTTGTTGCAAAGCTGCGACATTAGAAGCACTGTTTTCACTCCCTTAACACTCTTTTTCTCGTTAAATCAGAGCGTTGATTTACAGACCTGGAGTACAGGTGAAAAAGAAAGCCCCAACCATCACCGGAAATTTCACCCCGGCCCGCTTTTCGCTACTTTGTCTGGCCATATTGCTCAGCCTGGCTTTCCTTCTCGGGCGTGTCGCCTGGCTGCAAATTATCAAACCCGACAAGCTCGTTGAACAAGAGGATATGCGCTCCCTGCGCGAGGTGGCGATTCAGTCGCCGCGTGGCATGATTACCGATCGCGAAGGCAGGCCGCTGGCGGTGAGCGTGCCGGTCCGTGCGGTGTGGGCCGATCCGAAAACGGTGCTGGCCAAAGGGGGGGTGGGGTTTGACGCGCGATGGCAGGCGCTGGCCAGCGCGCTGCATATTTCGCTGTCATCGCTGGCTGCGCGTATTACCAGTAATCCGCAGGGACGCTTCATTTATCTGGCCCGCCAGGTGGACCCGTCCCAGGCGCAGTGGATCGATAAACTCAATCTACCGGGCATTAATTTGCGCGATGAGTCACGCCGTTTTTATCCGGCAGGCCACATCGCCGCTAATCTGATTGGCTTTACCAATATTGACGGGCAGGGAATTGAAGGCGTTGAAAAAAGCTTTAATGCCCAGCTCACCGGTAAACCCGGTATCCGGCGCGTTCGTGAAGATCGCTATGGGCATGTCATCGAAAACCTGACCGAAGTGGCGCCGGTGCCTGCGCACAATATTCAGCTAAGTATCGATGAGCGACTGCAGACGCTTACCGAAGATGCATTAGATAACGCGGTGGTCTGGAATAAAGCCGAGTCAGGTGCCGCTGTGCTTATTGATGTGAATACGGGTGAAATTCTCTCCATGGCGAGTTACCCGGATTTCAATCCCAATAATCGCGAAGGCGCCACGATCGATGATTTTCGTAATCGCGCCATCAGCGACACTTTTGAGCCTGGCTCAACGGTGAAGCCTCTGGTGTTAATGACGGCATTACAGCAGGGACTGGTACAGCCTGACAGCGTGATTGATACCCATCCTTATACACTGGACGGCCATCGTATCCGCGACGTGGGGTATTACCCCGAGCTGACGCTGACCGGTATTTTGCAAAAGTCGAGTGACACGGGCGTATCGCGTTTATCGCTGGCAATGCCCATCCAGCATCTGCTGGATACTTACAAAGGGTTCGGCTTTGGTACCACGACGGGCCTGGGATTAACCGGGGAGAGCAGCGGGCTGTTGCCCCAGCGTAAATTCTGGAGTCAGCTTGACCGGGCAACCTTTGCCTTTGGTTATGGCCTGATGGTAACGCCGTTGCAGCTGGCGCATGTCTACGCCACCGTGGGGAGTTTTGGCCAGGAGCGCCCGCTGTCGATCACGCGTATCGATCCGCCCGTTATGGGGCATCAGGTGATGCCGGAAAACATCGTCCACGAGGTTGAACATATGATGGAAAGCGTAGCCTTGCCCGGCGGGGGCGGCATCAAAGCGGCGGTACGCGACTATCGGGTAGCGGTCAAAACGGGGACGGCGAAAAAAATCGGCGACGACGGGAAATATGTCGATAAGTATATTGCGTATACCGCAGGCGTAGCGCCAGCCAGCCATCCCCGATTTGCGCTGGCGGTCGTGATCAACGATCCGCAAAACGGCAGCTATTACGGTGGGGCGGTGTCAGCCCCGGTTTTCAGTCAGATTATGGGGGATGTGCTGCGTTTAGAGAACGTGGAGCCTGACGGATTACCCGCAGATTCGAGCCATCTTATCGTGATGCGTTAACCCGGACGTTTTCTACAGGGGCGAATAGCGGTACACTTTCGCCCTTTGCGATCACCCCGGAGTTACCATGTCTTTCAGTTGTCCTTTATGCCACGCGCCGCTGGCGTATGCAGAAAACAGTTATGCCTGTCCGCAGGGGCATCGGTTTGATAAGGCCAAAGAAGGGTATGTCAATTTACTGCCTGTACAGCACAAGCGCTCACGCGATCCGGGTGACAGTGCGGAGATGATGCAGGCGCGCAGGGCCTTCCTTGATGCCGGACATTATCAACCGCTCCGGGATGCGGTGGCGCAGCGTCTCAGCACGCTGCCCGGAGAACATCCACAGTCGATTCTGGATATTGGCTGCGGGGAAGGGTATTACACGGCTGCTTTTGCGGCGATTGCCGCCACGAAAGGCGCAGAAACCTTTGGTCTGGACGTCTCTAAATCGGCCATACGGGCGGCGGCAAAACGTTATCCTGAGGTGATGTTTTGCGTGGCCTCAAGCCATCGCCTGCCGTTTGCTGATGCCAGTCAGGATGCCATTATCCGCATTTATGCTCCCTGCAAAGGTGAAGAGCTGGCGCGCGTCGTGAAGCCTGGCGGCTGGGTCATTACGGTCACGCCGGGCCCCCGGCATCTGATGGAGCTGAAGGGATTGATCTACGATGAAGTGCATCTTCATGCCCCTCATTCTGAACAGCTTGTTGGTTTTTCCCTGGAACAGGAGCAGTCGCTGGCCTATCAGATGACGCTCAGCGGGGGAGAAGCCGTGGCCCTGTTGCAAATGACCCCGTTTGCCTGGCGGGCAAAGCCGGAGGTCTGGGATGCACTGGCGCAGAAAGAGGAGTTTAACTGCCAGACGGATTTCAGCATCCACTGCTGGCAGCGTGAGACGATATTATCCGGCGAAGTGGGCCCAGAGAAGTTGCACACCGATTCCGATTAATACCACACCGCCCAGAATCTCGGCTCGCTTGCCTAACAGCGGGCCGATAAAGCGTCCAATCATCATACCCAGCGTGGACATCACCAGCGTCGCGCAGCCGATAGCCAGAGCCGTAGCGATAATATTCACCTGCATAAAGGCAAGGCCGACCCCCACAGCCATCGCATCCAGACTGGTCGCGATCGCGGTGGTGACTAACAGCCAGAAACCGTGACGATGCAGTGGTGTCTCGTCTTCGTCGTGATGTCCACGAAGCCCTTCAATCATCATTCTCCCGCCCAAAAAGACCAGAAGAATAAAGGCAATCCAGTGGTTCCACTCCAGCACAAACTGGCTGGCGAGCATACCGAGCGCCCAGCCGATAAGCGGGGTGAGAGTTTCAATCGCGCCAAAAATCAGACCTGTGCGAAGCGCTTCGGAAAATTTGGGTTTGTGCAGCGTGGCGCCTTTTCCGATGGAGACGGCAAAAGCGTCCATGGACATACCAAAAGCGAGAAGGATCGTAGCGGAGAGATTCATTCGTGCGTCCAGACCGGGAATATCCATATGACACATCACTGCCCCCAGTAAACAGCAGTTGATGCGTCTATGGTCTCGCCTGATTGTTTACGCACCGGTTACAGTGCAGTAAGTCATCCGTACGCACCACGTTTTGCAACGAGTATGTTGACACGTACATTTCCCGCAAACAGGAAATCGGCTACTCCCCAACGACGGGCGCAACCTTAACATATTTTGAGAATATAAAACAAGAATCAAAGGCCATTATTAGATTGGCTTATTGATAACGATTTTCATTAAGTGTGATTGGTGAAGCAACGGTTAAATAATATAAGTTATTCAGAAAATGAAATATAGCTAAGGCTATATAGCGTCCGGTCAAAATCACAGCACAATATAGCCTTTGCTATAAACATAACTCATTGAGTTTTAATGATAACTTTGTATATTTTTTCCAGGTCGTCAATATCTTTCACGCGGATAAGAAGACGGCGTTGTTCCAGTTGCATCACCAGCACACCATCTTCCGATAAATTCATCTCTTTAATACGGTTATATTCTATCCATATGTTGGCGAAGAAAAAACCGTGATTTTTAAAAATAAGCTTAGGGGCGCGGATCCAGAAGAGATAGATCGCCATTAATGCCAGTGCACATAATAACCATGTGGTGATTAATGCACCGTGGCTCATCACGTTATTGTAAATCAGGATGGCCAGCAAACCGGCGAAGATGAAGGCATCGATACGACCACGACGCAGAAGAGGGATGGTGAGCAGCGTTTCGCCGTGGCGGCGGGGCATGATCAATTCGTCGTAAATGGCATACGCCAGAAGAGCAACAATAAAGACAACCAGCACGATATCCGTAACCGTCATTCGTCCTCCAGATAATAAAAAACCGGGGGCAAGCCCCCGGCTGAAAGTACAACGCTTACAGACCCAGCAGGCCGATGGCGTAACCCACGATACCGATGACGAAGAAGCCAACGATGATCCACAGGGCGTTTACTTTTTTACGCAGCAGCCACATACAGGCAAAGGTCAGCAGCAGCGGCACCAGGCCTGGCATCAGCTGATCGAGGATGGTCTGCACAGTGGTGACATTCTCTTTCCCGGTCTGGTCAGTAATACGCGACACGACCAGCGGGATGTTCACATGCGTCCACTTGTTAACCAGGGCCCCCATGACAAACAGGCCAAGAATAGATGCCCCCTCTGTCAATTTCTGCAGGAAACCGCCGCCCATATCTTTAACGATGTCGACGCCTTTGCTGTAACCGTATGCCACACCGTAATAACGCGTGAGCAAACGTACGGCATTGAACAGGATAAAGAACAGCAGGGGTCCCAGCAGGCTGCCGCTCATGGCGATACCTGCACCAAGGGCTGCAAAGACCGGACGCACGGTACCCCAGAAGATCGGGTCACCGACGCCTGCCAGCGGGCCCATCAGACCGACTTTAATACCGTTGATGGCACCATCGTCGATCTCTGCGCCGTTCGCACGCTGCTCTTCCATCGCCAGCGTGACGCCCAGAACCGGTGCGGCAACGTAAGGATGGGTGTTGAAGAACTCCAGGTGACGCTTAATCGCCTGGCGGCGCGCTTCGTTATTTTCCGGATACAGGCGTTTGATCGCCGGAACCATAGAGAAGCAGAAGCCCAGCGCCTGCATACGTTCGAAGTTCCATGAACCCTGGAACAGATTTGAACGCAGGAACACGCCGCGAATGTCGCTTGGGGTGAGTTTCTTCTCAGGGGTAGTTTTTGTCATATCAACCATTTCGCTCACCTGCTAGTCCAGTTCGTTATCGAGATCGTTGTTACCCGCAGCCTGAGCTGGAGCACCTGCGACGCGGTTATATTTCGGGCTAAGCTGGATATACAGAATAGCCATCACCGCACCAATCACACCCAGAGCGACCAGGTTGAAGTTGGTGAATGCCGCGGTCACGAAGCCGAGGTAGAAGAACGGCATCAGGTAGCCTGCGCGCATCATGTTGATGACCATCGCATAACCGACGACCACGATCATGCCGCCTGCGATATTCAAGCCGCTGGTGACCACTTCCGGAATCGCATTCAACAGACCCTGAACTTCGCTGGTCCCTACAGAAATCGCCACGATAACGGCCGGGATAGCGATACGCATCGCCTGCAGGAAGAGAGAGGAGACGTGAAGCCACGAGAGGGCCGTCAGGTTTCCGCTATCGGCCGCCTTATCTGCCGCATGCTGGAATGCCACGGTAATAGTACGAACGATAATGGTCAGGACCTGACCTGCCGCTGCCAGAGGGATCGCCAGGGCGATACCCGCACCGATGTTTTGGTGTCCGGCAATAACCAGAACGGTCGAGATGATAGAGGCCAGAGCCGCATCAGGCGCAACGGCCGCACCGATGTTCATCCATCCCAGGGCGATCATTTCCAGCGTACCACCGATGATGATGCCGGTTTTCATATCGCCAAGAACGGCGCCGATTAACGTACAGGCCACCAGTGGGCGGTGAAACTGAAATTCATCAAGTACGGATTCCATACCGGCAATACACGCAACGATGAACACCAGCACAATCTGAAGAGTGGTAATCTCCATTGTACTTCTCCTATAACATAAGCTTTATGTGAAGAATCAGCGCGGGGTTATTTTCCCACTTTGCCGATCAAATCCATCATTTTCAGTTTCTGGTCGGTGGACACCTTACGGGCCTCCAGCTCGATATTGCGGGCATTCAGTTTTTTGAATGCTTCAATATCTTTTTCATCGACTGAAATCGCATTGTTCACCTGTGTTTTGCCCTGACGGAACGCCATACCGCCGATATTCACAGAAGTAATCTTAACGCCGCCCTCTACAACACGTTCGACATCGGTTGGATTGGTAAACAGCAGCATGACGCGCTCGCCCGCATATTTCGGGTTGTTGTAAACGCGGATCATTTTGGCGACATCCACCACGTGGGCGGTAACGCCCGGAGGAGCAACCTGGGTCAGAAGGGTTTTACGCACGGTATCCGCAGCCACTTCGTCACTGACGACGATGATGCGTTTGACGTTCGTTTCTTTGGTCCAGCGGGTGGCAACCTGGCCGTGGATCAAACGGTCATCGATACGGGCAAGCCCGATCACCATGTAATCGTTCGGCCCCATAGGTTTGGCAGGCGCCGCAGGCGCTGCGGTTTTTGCCGCCGCGGCGACCGGAGCGGGTTTCTCCACAGGCTGGGCTTTCAGCGCTTTCACGCCTTCCCGGCCTGTTTCAACTGCCAGAGCGACCAGTTCGTCGAAACTCGGGTTATCATCGCGTGCCATGAAGGTTTCGACCAGCATCGGAATATTGACGCCCGCGATGACTTCGTAATGCTCTTTATCGACGACAATGCGGCTGGCAGCATTAAACGGACTGCCTCCCCATGTATCGACGAGAAATAGCACGCCTGCACTCGTATCTAGCTTTTCCAGCTGAGCAGTGTACTTTTCAATCAGCGTTTCGGCGTTTTCACCGGGAACGAAATCGATCCAGCCGACGTTTTCCTGCTCGCCCAATAGCATTTCTGCTGTTTTGAGCAACTGCTCTGCAGCCCAACCATGTGTGCCTATCACAATAGCAATGGTCACTTGCTACCTCCTTTTATTATCATTGATACGTCTGTCTGGCAGGCGTATTGAGAATCGTCGTCGGCGAACCGAATCGATTCAGATAAGGGTTAGAGTTCAATTAACGAAGACTTCCGCGATTTATTTTAGATAGTGAAAAAATAATTTATGTGATGAAGATCCGTAATTTAGCGATGCATTGCAGAAAGTTCTGTAATGTAAAACGCGTATGTAACAGATGTTTGCAAAGGAAAGTAAATCTTTGCCAAAAATAACGTCTCTCTGATATGTTTAGCCTCCGTTTAATCGATCAGGAGTATAGGGCATCAGCCCACTGTATGGACCGTCACCGACGCCAATCATCTTACAGGCCATTTCGCGCCTCGCTTGCCGGCGACTCTCGCCACCCATTACTCACGCATACCGCCGTTTCGCCCAACACTTTCGGGGCGCCGTTTAGTCATTCCTTTAGCAGGAGCTTGTCATGGAATTCTTAATGGACCCGTCAATCTGGGTGGGTTTACTGACGCTGGTTGTGCTTGAAATCGTCTTAGGTATCGACAACCTGGTGTTTATCGCCATCCTTGCGGATAAATTGCCGCCTAAACAACGCGACAAAGCCCGTTTAATCGGTCTTTCGCTGGCGCTCTTCATGCGTCTTGGCCTCCTGTCCGTTATTTCGTGGATGGTCACGCTGACCAAACCGTTGTTTACCGTATTCGATTTCACCTTCTCAGGGCGCGATCTGATCATGCTGGTGGGGGGGCTTTTCCTGTTGTTCAAAGCGACCACGGAACTGCATGAGCGGCTGGAGAACCGGCAACATGATGACGGCCACGGTAAAGGCTATGCGAGCTTCTGGGTCGTGGTACTGCAGATCGTTGTCCTGGATGCTGTCTTCTCGCTGGACGCGGTGATTACCGCTGTCGGGATGGTGAACCATCTGCCGGTGATGATGGCGGCGGTCGTGATTGCAATGGCCGTAATGCTTCTGGCCTCCAAACCGTTGACGCGGTTCGTGAACGAACATCCTACGGTGGTGGTGCTCTGTCTGAGCTTCTTGCTGATGATCGGCCTAAGCCTGGTGGCAGAAGGTTTTGGTTTCCATATCCCGAAAGGCTATCTCTACGCCGCGATAGGTTTCTCGATCATTATCGAACTGTTTAACCAGATTGCGCGTCGTAACTTTATCAAGCAGCAGTCGGTACAACCCCTGCGTGCCCGTACGGCTGATGCCATTCTGCGCCTGATGGGGGGGCGTCGTCAGACGGCCCAACCTGAGATAGCGAACACGAATCCTGTGCCGGTCCCGGAAGGCGCTTTCGTTGAGCAAGAGCGCTATATGATTAACGGCGTGCTGTCTCTGGCCTCACGCTCTTTGCGCGGCATTATGACGCCACGCGGTGAAATCAGCTGGGTCGATGCGAATCTGAGCGTGGACGAAATTCGTCAGCAGCTCTTATCGTCACCGCACAGCCTGTTCCCGGTGTGTCGGGGTGAACTCGATGAGATCATCGGCGTGGTTCGCGCGAAAGAGATGCTGGTCGCGCTGGAGGAGGGGGCAAATGTGGAATCTATCGCTGCCGCAACGCCTGCGATTGTAGTGCCGGAAACCCTGGACCCGATCAACCTTCTGAGCGTGCTGCGCCGGGCTCGCGGTAGCTTCGTCATCGTCACCAATGAGTTTGGCGTGGTGCAGGGGCTGGTCACGCCGCTGGACGTGCTGGAAGCCATTGCGGGTGAATTCCCGGATGAAGATGAGACCCCGGAAATTGTCGCGGACAATGACGGCTGGCTGGTTAAGGGGACCACTGACCTGCACGCGCTGCAGCACACGCTGGGTCTGGACAATATCATTAACGACGAAGAGGATATTGCCACCGTCGCGGGGCTGGTGATTGCCATTAATGGTCAAATCCCGCGCACGGGCGACGTCCTTGAACTGCCGCCGCTGACGATCACCATCGTTGAGGCTAATGATTACCGCATTGATATGGTGCGTATTGTTAAAGAGCAGCCAGAGCACGACGAAGACGAGTAATCGGGCTTAACGTCACGGCATTATTGGTAAGACATGCCCGTTACGCTGCGCTGGCGGAGAAGCACTCTCCGCCAGCCACGTCGGAAAATCCCTCAGCGGCATCGGCTGCGCATACAAGTACCCCTGCAGGATCGACACGCCATGATGACGCAAATAGCGCGCCTGCTGCTGTGTCTCAACCCCTTCCGCGACCAGTTCAATATTCAGCTGCTGACCGAGCGCGATAATCATGTCTGTTACGGTAGAGTTCACCGCATCGGTGCCGATGGCGGACGTAAATGACTTATCAATTTTCAGCACGTCCGGACGCAGTTTTTCCAGCCAGGACAGGGCACTGTTACCCGTTCCAAAATCATCGATCGCCAGCTTCACGCCCTGACGGTGTAACTCCCGCACGATGTGACAATCAACGTCCAGCAGGGCATCTCTTTCCGTCAGTTCAACGATGAGCTGCTGTGCCGGATGCTGACTGAACCAGTAACGATTCAGGTCATGAATCAGCGCACTCTGGCGAAAGTGGCTTGCCGCAACGTTGATACCGATATGAAAATCCGGCGTCTTAGGAAAATAACCGATTTGTTTGACGGTTTCGTTAATCACGTAGCGGGTAAGGGGAACAATCAAATTGTGCTCCTCAGCCAGCGGGATAAACACGTCGGGGGAAATCCAGCCCTGGCGCGGATTGTTCCAGCGCAGCAAAATCTCCACGCCCACACATTGCTGCGTACGGGCATGGAGTAAGGGCTGGCAGAAGAGCTCAAATTCACGGGCAGCCATACCCAGGTTAATCTCCCAGGTGAAGCTCATCCGGCTGGCGGTGGCGAGCCACGCAACGTAGCCCAGCAGCAGGCTCAGCATCAGGGCCAGAGGAAGCTGGGTCGGAAGATAAATGAGCGCCTGATCGCTCGCCCCCGGGCCGCTAACCGTGACGGTAAACGGAAAATGCTGCGAGGTCTGGCGAAGAATAGCGGCGTCTTTGCCCGTCGTGAGCGTATCGCTGACGTTGCGCCCATAGCGCAGATATTTATCGCCCACGGTTAAACTGACGTCGGTAATGAGGGGACGCTCGGGTTCAAGCATCATCCGGGTAATCAGGTCGATATTGACGATTTGCATTACGCCGCTTTCGCCGTCGTCGGAAACCGGATTCCACAAAATCAGCACGGGGCTGCCCTTGAGCAGCGAATTATCTGTCGAAAGCACCAGTTTGTCGTCGATAGCGGGAAGCGAAGGCTGTACAAGACGAAGAGGAACCTGTCTGCTGCCAAATATGCTGGAGCAGTAGAGCACCCCGTCTTTGACCAGTACGATGGATCGTACCGTTTGCAGGCTGGCGGCCATTTTACGCAGCAACAGCTGAGCCGCAGAGCAGGGGAGACCAACGAGTTTTTGCAGATCCTGTTGTCCGGCCTGAAGCGGCATGAGCACTCTGTCCAGCGCATTGACGGAACGAGCGGTAAAGGCCATGGTGCGCTGCTCATTTAAGTTGCGCTGTGAAATAAAGCGAATACCCAGGGTCAGAATCAGGGTAAAAAGCGCGACCATCACGCAGACGAGGACGCGTTTACGGCGATATTGTTGAATGATCCGCTGCGCAGTTTGCATGACTACCCGCCAGAGACGCCTTTAGCACATAGCCTGGGGCAACACAGCAAGTGTAGTGGGAATTAGGTCAGACGACGAGAAAGGCGGGGATATTTCGCCCACCTGTAGCAGATGGGCGAGAAGACTTATGCTAACGAAATCAGTCGCACTGTACCTTGATAGCCAGACCGCCACGTGAGGTTTCACGGTATTTGGCGTTCATGTCTTTGCCGGTTTCGTACATGGTCTCGATAACCTTATCCAGCGACACGCGAGGCTCACTGGTACGGCGCATGGCCATACGTGAGGCGTTGATCGCTTTCACTGAGGCAATGGCGTTACGCTCGATACAAGGAACCTGTACCTGACCCGCAACCGGATCGCAGGTTAAGCCCAGGTTGTGCTCCATGCCGATTTCCGCCGCTACGCAAACCTGCTCCGGGCTGGCGCCCAGCAGCTCTGCCAGACCGGCCGCTGCCATTGAGCAGGCAACGCCCACTTCGCCCTGGCAACCCACTTCCGCACCGGAAATGGACGCGTTCATTTTGTAAAGCGCACCCACCGCGCCTGAAGCCAGGAAATAACGGATGTAAATATCCGGGGTCACAGGTTCGATAAAGTGATCGTAATAGGCCAGCACCGCCGGCACGATGCCACAGGCACCGTTGGTGGGTGCGGTGACAACGCGTCCGCCGGCGGCATTCTCTTCGTTGACGGCCAGCGCGAACATGTTTACCCAGTCGATCACATTCATCGGATCGTTAGAGTATTTGTCGGTGGTGACCAGCATACGACGCAGCGCGGAAGCACGGCGAGGCACACGCAGCGGCCCCGGCAACACACCTTCGGTGTTGATACCGCGGTCGATACAGGCCTGCATGGTTTTCCACACGTTGCCAAAATAGTCTTCAATCTCTTGCTTGCTGTGCAGCGCGAGTTCGTTCTGCATCACCATCCCGGACAGGGAAAGACCGGTCTGGTGGCAATAGCACAGCATTTCTTGCGCCGATTTGAATGGGTAAGGCACATTCACGTCGCCCGCGTTGTCTTTGCCAAAATGTTCTTCATCGACGATGAAACCGCCGCCGATAGAGTAGTACGTTTTGCTGTAAACAACTTTTTCGCCGCTAAACGCATGGATCTGCATCCCGTTTTCGTGCAACGACAGGTTATCGCTACGAAAACGCATGCCGTCATCTTTAGGGAAATCCACCTCGTGCCGGCCATTCGCCAGCAGCAGACGACCGCGCGTTTCTACGTCGCGGATAAACGCCGGAATGGCGTCAATATCAACGGTGTCCGGCATATTGCCCGCCAGACCCATAATAATGGCGATATCGGTGTGGTGACCTTTACCCGTCAACGACAGTGAGCCGTAAACATCTACAGCTACGCGGGTAACGTTCTCCAGTAATCCTTTTTCGACCAGGTCATCGACGAACTGTTTACCGGCCTTCATCGGCCCTACAGTGTGGGAAGAGGATGGACCGATCCCCACTTTGAACATGTCGAATAGACTAATCACTTTCTTACTCCTGACAGGGTTACCGGGGGTTCCGGTAACGATGTTATAACTGCGCATAGTGTAAGAGGGAACCCCGGCATCGGCTTAACTATTCACATGAATTAAACTAATGCATAACCCCTGTTTTACTAATGCTGCGAGCGCTCTCGCAAAGGCGCAGAAAAAGTCGGAATGTAAAGTATAGTCAAGGTTTCAGGCCGATTTGCAGAGCCAGCTCACGGATAATGCCCGCCGTCATGCCCCAGACAAAATAATGCTGATACCAGGAGAGCCAGACCCGATGTTCATGTCCACGACGCTGAATATCCAGAGGATGATAACGCCCTAACCGCAATGCTTCGGCCAGCGGCATTTCGAACACGGCGGCAACTTCGTCGACGCTGGCGTGATACTGGAGGTCGGGCGGAATAATGCCGACCACCGGCGTGACCTGAAAACCGGTCACGCTATCCACCGGCGGAAGCACACCGATGATGTCTACCGCGTCGGGGGGGATAGCCACCTCTTCCTGGGCTTCTCGCAGTGCGGCGGCTATCAGCGAGGCATCTGTCGCATCGACCGCGCCCCCGGGAAAGGCAACCTGCCCGGCATGCTTGCGCAGATGCGAAGAGCGCTTCGTCAGCAACAGGCCGGGTTGTTCGCGCCGCACCACCGGGATCAGCACCGCCGCCTGACGGCTGTTCAACGTGGCGCTGTTGACCTGTGGTCGCAATAGTTGAAAACGCGACAGAAAATCATCCAGGGTCAGATTGTGGGTATCCACCAGTTAGCTCTCCAGTTGTTGCAGGATGCGAGTCACTTTATCAAAGGTTTCCTGATATTCAGACGCCGCCTGGCTATCCGCGACGATTCCCCCGCCTGCGGAGCAGTATAGCTGCCCGTCGCTTGCGGTCAGCGTGCGGATAGTAATGCTGGTGTCCATCGTACCGCACAGGCTCAGATAGCCAATGCTGCCACACCAGGCATTGCGGCGATGCGGTTCCAGCTCGTCGATAATTTCCATCGCCCGCACTTTTGGCGCGCCGGTTATCGAGCCGCCAGGGAACGCGGCGCGCAGCAAATCGCAGGCTGTTCGGTCAGCCGGCAGCCGTGCGGTAATGGTACTCACCAGATGATGAACCGCCGGGAAAGGCTCCACAACAAACAGCTCCGGCACGCGAACGCTGCCAGGGACCGCGACTCGCCCAATGTCATTACGCATCAGATCGACAATCATCAGATTCTCAGCGCGATCTTTCGGGGAGGCGGCCAGCTTTTCTGCCTGCTGTCGGTCGGCGTCAGGATCGGCAAGGCGGGGAAGGGTGCCCTTTATCGGCCGCGTCTGGATCGCCCCGTCGGCCAGGTGAATAAATCGCTCGGGCGAAACGCTCAGCACCGCCCCGTGCTCCAGTCGCAAAAAAGCGCTGAAGGGCGCCCGGTTACTGGCGTTCAGTCGCACAAAGGCGTGCCATTCGTCACCGACATACGCGGCCTGAAAGCGCTGGGCAAGATTTACCTGATAGCAATCCCCGCTTTGCAGATACGCCTGAATCTGGTCGAATTTTTCCGTATAGCACCGCTCGGTCATGTTCGACTGCCAGGCCGAGGTCAGGGAAAATGGCGGGGTCGCCTGGGTAAGCTGTGCCTCGAGCCAGGCCAGTCGGGCATGGGGATCCGCATGGCTAAGTAGCGTCACCTTCCGGCGCTGATTATCGACAATCAGTGCCCAGTCATACAGCCCCACCGCCATATCCGGCAGAGCAATATCGTCTTGCGCAATGTCCGGCAGCGTTTCGAAACGGCGGCCCAAATCATAGCCGAACAGCCCCAGCGCCCCGCCCTGGAAGGGCAGATCCGGATGGGATGACGCCTGTAGCCCCAGCGCGTCCATCGCCTGCGACAGCAGCGTTAACGGGTCCTCCGCAGAACGCCGCGTTTCAGCGCCGGGCAGGCTCACGTCGGTGACTTCACCCTGGGTGACCAGGGTGCTCACGGGGTCGGCGACGATAATATCGAAGCGACTGTAAGGGTGGTCCGCGTGACCAGAGTGCAACAACATCGCCCAGGGCTGCACGCTCAGGCGAGCAAACCAGTATTCGGCGGCATCTTCTCGCCAGGGTAAGGAAATGAGTGTGGGGGGTAACGTCTTCATCTGTGGCATACTACCGGGCTGCGTGAAATAATGAGCGCGGATAATTTAGCAGGAGTTGACGATGTTTGCAGGTTTACCTTCTCTTAGCCACGAGCAACAACAAAATGCGGTAGAGCGAATTCACGAACTGATGGCCCAGGGCATGAGCAGTGGTGAAGCCATTACCGTTGTCGCGCAGGAAATTCGCGCCACGCATACCGGCGAGCGGATTGTGGCGCGTTTTGAAGATGAGGATGATGAAGAGGAGTAATCGGGCTTAAACCGCCGCGATAATTTTAATCTCCACTTTGTACTGCGGTTTCATCAACGTGGCCTGTACGGTACAGCGTACAGGCGCATGACCCGCCACCACCCACGCATCCCAGGCTTTATTCATCGCCGCAAAATCTTCTTTGTTAGCCAGAAAAATAGTGGCATCCAGAATGCGTGACTTGTCGCTACCTTGTTTTACCAGAACCGCATCAATTTGCGCCAGCGTGTTGGCGGTTTGTTCAAACGCGTCTGCGTCCAGGTTTTCCGGTACGCCGGTGTAATACAGCGTCTGGTTATGAATGACGACATCAGACCAGCGGGCTTCGGCATCAATGCGCACGATTGTCATAAACGTTTCCTCTTAAATAGCGTCAGGCGGCAAGACTGCCATATTGTTCCTGATTCGTCACTATTTGGGGTGGCACAGGAGAGGGCGGGCTGACATAATCCCCTGTGCAAAAATACAGTGAGAGAGAAACGTGGCAGACGATTTTGCAGCAGACGGTCAGTTAGCACAGGCCATTACCGGGTTTAAACCCCGTGAGCCTCAACGCCACATGGCGGAGGCCGTCACCCGTGCCATTAAGGATACCCAGCCTCTGGTCGTTGAGGCCGGTACGGGCACGGGCAAAACCTATGCCTATCTGGCCCCGGCGCTGCGGGCAAAAAAGAAAGTCATTATTTCGACCGGCTCTAAGGCGCTGCAGGATCAGCTCTACAGTCGCGACCTGCCTACGGTGGCAAAAGCGCTGAACTACAAAGGCCGTCTCGCCTTGCTGAAAGGGCGTTCAAACTATCTCTGTCTGGAACGTCTCGAAGCCCAGGCCCTTGCGGGCGGGGATTTACCGGTGCAGACGCTGAGCGATGTCATCATTTTGCGCGCATGGGCCAATCAAACGACCGACGGTGACATCAGCACCTGTGCCAGCGTCGCGGAGGATTCCCAGGCCTGGCCGCTGGTCACCAGCACCAACGATAACTGCCTTGGCAGCGACTGCCCGCTCTATGAAGAGTGCTTCGTGGTGAAAGCGCGTAAAAAGGCAATGGATTCCGATATCGTCGTCGTGAACCATCACCTGTTCCTCGCGGATATGGTGGTGAAAGACAGCGGATTCGGTGAACTGATCCCGGAAGCTGACGTGATGATTTTCGATGAAGCCCATCAGTTGCCGGACATTGCCAGCCAGTATTTTGGTCAGTCGCTCTCCAGCCGCCAGCTTCAGGATCTGGCAAAAGATTTTACCATTGCCTATCGAACCGAGCTCAAAGATACCCAGCAGCTGCAGAAATGCGCCGACCGCCTGGCGCAAAGTACCCAGGATTTTCGCCTGCAGCTGGGGGAACCGGGCTTTCGCGGGAATCTGCGTGAACTCCTTGCCGACAGCCATATCCAGCGGGCGTTATTGCTTCTCGATGACGCGCTGGAGCTGTGTTACGACGTCGCCAAACTGTCGCTTGGGCGCAGCGCCTTACTGGATGCCGCGTTTGAGCGGGCGACCCTGTATCGTGCGCGGCTGAAACGGCTGAAAGAGATCAACCAGCCCGGCTTTAGCTACTGGTATGAGTGCAACTCCCGCCATTTCACCCTGGCCTTAACGCCGCTTACCGTGGCGGATAAATTCAAAGAGGTCATGGCGCAAAAACCCGGAAGCTGGATTTTCACCTCGGCCACGCTTTCAGTGAATGACGATCTGCACCATTTCACCGAACGTCTGGGCATTGAGCAGGCGGAATCGCTGTTGTTGCCGAGCCCCTTTGACTACGAAAAACAGGCCCTGTTGTGCGTCCCGCGTAATCTTCCGTTGCCAAACCAGCCTGGGGCGGCGCGTCATCTTGCCGCCATGCTGAAGCCGATGATTGAGGCTAACAACGGACGCTGCTTTATGCTTTGCACTTCGCACGCCATGATGCGCGATCTGGCGGAGCAGTTCCGTGCCACCATGACCTTGCCCGTGCTGTTGCAGGGCGAGACCAGTAAAGGGCAACTGCTCGATCAATTTGTGAAGGCGGGGAATGCCCTGCTGGTGGCAACGAGCAGTTTCTGGGAAGGCGTGGACGTGCGGGGCGATGCGTTGTCGCTGGTGATCATCGATAAACTGCCCTTTACCTCACCCGACGATCCGCTGCTGAAAGCGCGTATGGAAGACTGTCGTCTGCGCGGCGGCGATCCGTTCGACGATGTGCAGCTGCCGGACGCGGTGATTACCCTCAAGCAGGGGGTCGGGCGACTGATTCGTGATATTGACGATCGCGGCGTGCTGGTTATTTGCGATAACCGCCTGGTCATGCGTCCCTACGGGGCGACTTTCCTGGCGAGTCTGCCGCCTGCGCCGCGCACGCGGGATATCAAACGCGCCGTCCGCTTCCTGGCAAACCCAACGGCGAAGTAATTTGCCCGGGAGTGTGCTAAGATGCGCGCCATTTTGTGACTGACCATTGCGAGAGCGCGAGACGCATGCGAATTCTGGCTATTGATACCGCGACAGAAGCCTGTTCTGCCGCCCTCTGGGATAACGGCAATCTCTTTGCGCATTTTGAAGAGTGTCCCCGGGAACATACCCAACGTATTCTCCCCCTGGTAAAACAGATGTTAGACCAGGGCAACACCACCTTGACTGAACTCGACGCGCTGGCGTTTGGCCGTGGGCCAGGCAGCTTTACCGGCGTGCGCATTGGCATTGGCATTGCTCAGGGCCTGGCGCTGGGGGCAAATCTGCCGATGATTGGCGTCTCCACGCTTGCCACCATGGCGCAAGGGGCATGGCGTCAAACAGGGGGAACCCGCGTGCTGGCGGCGATCGACGCGCGAATGGGCGAAGTCTACTGGGCTGAATACACCCGTGATGAACAGGGTGTCTGGCACGGCGAAGAGAGCGAAAAAGTGCTGAAACCGCAAGCCGTTGGTGAACGGTTGAAACAGCTCTCCGGCGAATGGGCTACCGTGGGAACAGGCTGGAAAGCCTGGCCTGATATGGCAAACGAAAGCGGTCTGACGCTGGTGGACGGCAACACGCTGCTGCCGGCCGCAGAAGATATGCTGCCGATTGCCTGTCAGTTGCTGGCCGCAGGTCAAACCGTGACGGTTGAACATGCCGAGCCGGTTTATTTGCGTAACGAAGTCGCCTGGAAGAAACTTCCGGGCCGGGAGTGACTCTCAGTAACAAGTACTGAGAAAAAGGAGTCGCATCATGGCGGTTCAGACTAAAGTTGTACGCCTTTTCATGGCAGGCGTTGTTGCCGTGGCGTTGAGTGGCTGCGTGACCGTTCCAGACGCAATTAAAGGAAGCAGTCCAACACCGCAGCAGGATCTTGTGCGGGTGATGAATGCGCCGGAACTTTACGTCGGTCAGGAAGCGCGATTTGGCGGTAAGGTGGTTGACGTCATTAATCAGGAAGGCAAAACCCGTCTTGAGATTGCTACCGTGACGCTGGACAGCGGGGCAAGACCTGAGCCTGGCAACGCGTCTCGCGGCCGCATATACGCGGACGTGAGCGGCTTCCTCGATCCGGTTGATTTTCGCGGACAGCTGGTGACCGTCGTGGGGCCGATTACCGGCACGGTGCAGGGTAAAATTGGCAACACGCCGTATAAATTTATGACCATGCAGGTGAACGGGTATAAACGCTGGCGTCTGGTGCAGCAGGTGGTGATGCCGCCTCAGCCCATCGACCCGTGGATGTGGGGTCCACATCCCTACCGGTACGGCTACGGCGGATGGGGCTGGTACAACCCAGGCCCTGCACAAGTACAGACGATAGTAACAGAGTAACTCACTGTTATCATTAGGAAAGAGACAGCGGCTCAGCCGCTGTCTCTGTTTTTATATGGCTATAACATAAAAAAAGAGTGACGCGCTTCGCAACCTTAAATGTGAACAATTAATAAACTGGTACGCTGAGTTAATATAATGTTAACGAACTGTTTATTATCGGGGTTGTGATGACGACGAACACTCATTTCAGAGGTGATGCATTGAAGAAGGTTTGGCTAAACCGTTATCCCGCAGACGTGCCCGCGGAGATCAATCCTGACCGTTATCAATCCCTGGTTGAATTATTTGAGCACTCGGTAAGACGTTACGCGGATCAGCCTGCGTTTGTGAATATGGGCGAGGTGATGACCTTCCGGAAACTGGAAGAGCGTAGCCGGGCCTTTGCCGCCTATTTACAGGAAGGGCTGGGGCTGCAAAAGGGCGATCGCGTTGCGCTGATGATGCCCAATCTTCTGCAGTATCCGGTGGCGCTGTTCGGCATCCTGCGTGCGGGTATGATTGTGGTGAACGTCAATCCGCTCTATACGCCACGCGAGCTGGAACATCAGCTGAACGACAGCGGCGCGTCGGCCATTGTGATTGTGTCGAACTTTGCCCATACGCTGGAAAAAGTGGTCGCCAAAACTCAGGTCCGCCATGTGATCCTCACGCGTATGGGGGATCAACTCTCCACGGCGAAAGGGACATTGGTTAACTTTGTCGTCAAATACGTTAAGCGCCTGGTGCCGAAATACCATCTGCCGGACGCGATTTCCTTCCGCAGTGCGCTGCACAACGGTTATCGTATGCAGTACGTTAAGCCAGAAGTGGTGCCCGGGGATCTGGCCTTCCTGCAATACACGGGAGGCACGACGGGCGTTGCGAAAGGGGCCATGCTGACCCATCGCAATATGCTGGCGAACCTCGAACAGGTTAACGCGACCTACGGTCCACTGCTGCATCCTGGCAAGGAACTGGTGATTACCGCGCTGCCGCTCTATCACATCTTTGCCCTGACCATGAACTGTCTGCTGTTTATCGAGCTGGGTGGTCAAAACGTGTTGATTACCAACCCGCGCGATATCCCGGGGCTGGTGAAGGAGCTGGCGAAATACCCGTTCACCGCAATGACCGGCGTCAATACGCTCTTCAACGCGCTTTTGAATAACAAAGAGTTTCAGCAGCTTGATTTCTCTACGCTGAATCTTTCTGCCGGTGGCGGGATGCCTGTTCAACAGGCGGTGGCCGAGCGTTGGGTTAAACTGACCGGCCAGTATCTGCTTGAGGGCTATGGCCTGACGGAGTGCGCGCCGCTGGTGAGCGTCAATCCGCACGACATTGACTACCACAGCGGCAGCATCGGCCTGCCTGTGCCTTCCACAGAAGCGAAGCTGGTGGATGACGAGGACAATGAAGTGGCACCCGGTGAGCCAGGCGAGCTGTGCGTCAAAGGTCCACAGGTTATGCTGGGATACTGGCAGCGTCCTGATGCCACGGACGAAATCATCAAGGACGGCTGGCTCCATACCGGCGACATCGCGGTAATGGATGAGCAGGGGTTCCTGCGCATCGTTGATCGCAAAAAAGACATGATTCTGGTTTCCGGATTTAACGTCTATCCGAACGAAATCGAAGATATCGTGATGCAGCACAACGGCGTGCTGGAGGTGGCTGCCGTCGGCGTTCCTTCCGGCAGCAGCGGCGAAGCCGTGAAAATCTTCGTGGTCAAAAAAGAGGCCTCGTTAACCGAAGATGAGTTGATAACGTTTTGCCGTCGCCAGCTGACAGGCTATAAAGTGCCTAAGCTGGTGGAATTCCGCGATGAACTACCGAAATCGAATGTCGGGAAGATATTACGACGAGAATTACGTGACGAAGCCCGTGGCAAAGTGGACAATAAAGCCTAAGCTTCGAGTGAGTCGCCAGAAGACGCCGGTTTAGCCGGCGTTTTTTATGGGCGCAAACCAAAGAGAAACCGTTTTGAATTACCAGATGATCACGACCAACGACGAGCTGGCAACGCTTTGCGATGTCACGCGGGACTTTCCTGCCATTGCCCTGGACACCGAGTTTGTCCGCACGCGCACCTACTATCCGCAGCTGGGATTGATCCAGATGTATGATGGCAAAAAAGTATCGCTGATCGATCCTCTCGGCATTACCGACTGGGCACCGATGCGTGCGCTACTGCTGGATACTGCCGTGACGAAGTATCTTCATGCAGGTAGTGAAGATCTGGAAGTGTTTCTCAACACCTTTGGCATCATGCCGCAGCCGCTGATTGATACCCAGATTCTTGCCGCGTTCAGCGGTCGCCCGCTATCCTGGGGTTTTGCTGCGATGGTGGAAGAGTACACCGGTCTGGCGCTGGATAAGAGTGAATCCCGTACCGACTGGCTGGCGCGCCCGTTAACGGAACGCCAGCTCGACTATGCGGCAGCAGACGTATTTTACCTTCTGCCGATTGCCGGGCAGCTGATGAAAGAAGCGCAAGAGGCGGGCCGACTGGACGCGGCGCTCAATGAGTGTCAGATGACTCAGCAGCGCCGTCAGGAAGTGCTCGACCCTGCCGACGCCTGGCGTGAAATCACCAATGCCTGGCAACTTCGCACGCGACAGCTTGCCTGCCTGCAGCTGCTTGCCGACTGGCGTCTGCGCAAGGCGCGTGAACGCGATCTGGCGGTCAACTTTGTCGTCAGAGAGGAGCACCTGTGGGCGGTCGCGCGCTACATGCCGGGTAGTCTGGGCGAGCTGGACAGCATTGGTCTGTCGGGAAGTGAGATCCGTTACCACGGTAAAACGCTGCTCGCGCTGGTGGCCAAAGCGCAGGAAATCCCCGAAGAGAACCTGCCCGAACCGCTGGTTAACCTGATGGACATGCCCGGCTACCGTAAAGCGTTCAAAGAGATCAAAGCGCTGGTGCAGGAGGTCGCGGTTGAGAGCAAACTCAGCCCGGAGCTGCTTGCATCACGTCGTCAAATCAACCAGCTCTTAAACTGGCACTGGAAGATTAAAGACACCGGGCTACCGGAACTGATGGCGGGCTGGCGCGGGGAATTGATGGCCGATCGCCTGAATACGCTGCTGAACGCTTATCCGCGTTAAAACAGTAAAACCCCGGTAAGCAGACGCTACCGGGGGAGATGACGGGCGACGTATCACGTGCCCGTACTGTCAACGCTCAGCCCGCTTAGGGGCGCGACTCTTCGGCTTCCGGAAGCGTCACGTTGAGCTCCAGAATCGAAATATCCCCGTCTTTTTGCTCCAGCTGCACGGTGACCATTTCCGGATCGATCTGCACATACTTACAAATCACTTCCAGGATGTCTTTGCGCAGCTGCGGCAAGTAGTGCGGTTCAGCATCGCTACGACGACGTTCCGCGACAATAATTTGCAGTCGCTCTTTAGCGATGTTGGCGGTGCTTTTTTTCCGCGAGAGAAAAAAGTCCAGTAATGCCATAACTTATCCTCCGAACAGGCGTTTGAGGAAACCTTTCTTCTCTTCTTCAATGAAGCGGAAAGGACGTTCTTCTCCCAGCAGACGGTCAACGGTATCCGCATACGCTTTACCGGCGTCTGCCGTACTATCCAGAATCACAGGCTCGCCCTGGTTAGAGGCGCGTAACACGGACTGATCTTCCGGAATCACGCCAACCAGTTTGATGCGCAGGATCTCCAGCACGTCTTCCATGCTGAGCATGTCACCTTTGTTCACGCGGCCCGGGTTGTAACGCGTGAGCAGCAGGTGCTCTTTAATTGGCTCCTGACCATTTTCGGCGCGACGCGATTTAGAGGCCAGGATACCCAGAATACGGTCGGAGTCACGGACAGAAGAGACTTCAGGGTTCGTGGTGATGATGGCTTCGTCGGCGAAATAGAGCGCCATCAGCGCACCGGTTTCGATACCGGCAGGGGAGTCGCAGACGACAAAGTCGAATTCCATCTTCTTCAGCTCGTCCAGCACCTTTTCAACGCCTTCACGCGTCAGCGCGTCTTTGTCACGCGTCTGGGAGGCGGGAAGGATGTAAAGGTTCTCTGTGCGCTTATCTTTAATCATTGCCTGGTTTAACGTGGCATCGCCCTGAATGACGTTCACAAAGTCATACACGACGCGTCGCTCACAACCCATAATCAGGTCCAGGTTACGCAGGCCGATATCAAAATCGATAACGACCGTCTTTTTTCCCTTCTGGGCCAAACCAGTAGCGATGGCCGCGCTGGAGGTGGTCTTGCCAACGCCTCCTTTACCCGAAGTCACAACAATAATGCGTGCCATAGAAATTCCTTGTTAAAAAGGGATCAATTCAACGGTTGAACAGTCAAAGCGCTCTCTGCTAAACGCAGACGGGCCGCTTTGCCATAAAATTCAGCTGGGATTTTATCGCTCAGCCAATATTCACCTGCGATGGACACCAGTTCCGCCGTCAGGTGGGTACAAAATATTTGTGCATCCCGGTCGCCGCTTGCGCCGGCCAGTGCGCGTCCGCGCATCATGCCGTAAACATGAATATTGCCATCGGCAATCAATTCGGCGCCTGCACTCACGTGGCTTGTAACAATCAGATCACAGTTTGGTGCATAAATGCGCTGACCGGAACGAACCGGCACATCAATCAATCGCGTTTTTGTGACAGGTGCAGCGTTTTGCACGGGCGGCTGCGGCGCGGGCGCCTCTTTAGGCACAGAACGCGCTGGTTTATCTTTGCCTTCCATGAGAATAGGCAGACCGGCGCGGTCAATTTCTGCTTTCAGCGCTGCATCTTTGCAGCCGCTGATACCGACAATACGCAGTCCGGTAGACGACACCGCCTGTTGAAGATGCTGCCAGTTCACTGGGGCGACCAGATCGCTGACATTCACCACGACGGGGGCATGTTTTAAAAAAGTGGGTGCCTGAGCGATTTTGTCTTCTAACGCCTGACGAATAACCTCGGGTTTTGCATCATGCAAATGAACCACTGATAAGGTGAAGCTACTGCCTTTAAGCTCGATGGGCGTGTTTGACATCCTGGCCTTACTCAATTTGCTGTTAATCACGGCACATTCGCCACGATATTCCGAAGAGTATCAGGCATGTTATAGTCACTACTATATTGAGGCAAGCAACCACCCGTTAATTCAGAGTAAAAACATGTTTTGTGTGATCTATCGAAGTACCAAACGCGACCAGACCTACCTCTATGTCGAAAAGAAAGACGATTTCTCACGCGTTCCGCCTGAGCTAATGAAAGGTTTCGGCGCACCGCAGCTGGCGATGCTGCTGCCGCTGGACGGACGTAAAAAGCTGGTGAACGCCGATCTGGAAAAAGTTAAAACCGCATTGAAAGAGCAGGGCTTTTATTTACAGCTTCCGCCACCGCCCGAGAATTTATTAAAACAGCATCTCGAAGGTGACGGGCAGAAATAATCCCGGTGTAAACCGTGGGTCATCCAACAACCGTGTAGGGGACGAGCATGTATCAACATCATGACTGGCAAGGTGCATTACTGGATTATCCCGTCAGCAAAGTGGTTTGCGTCGGCAGCAACTATGCAAAACATATTCAGGAAATGGGCAGCGCTGTACCCGAAGAGCCGGTGTTGTTCATTAAGCCGGAGACGGCACTTTGCGATCTGAAACAGCCCCTGGCTTTGCCGCAGGGGTTTGGCTCGGTGCATCACGAAGTCGAACTGGCGGTGCTGATTGGCGCGACCTTGCGTCAGGCCTCTGAAGAGCATGTGCAAAAAGCCATTGCCGGCTATGGCATCGCCCTGGATTTAACCTTGCGCGATTTGCAGGGCAAAATGAAAAAAGCCGGTCAGCCCTGGGAGAAGGCCAAAGGTTTTGATAATTCCTGTCCAGTCTCTGGTTTTATCCCGGTCGCCGATTTCACCGCCGACCCGCAAAATACCCCCCTGAGCCTGAGCGTTAACGGTGAAATCCGTCAGCAGGGCACCACCGCGGACATGATCCACAAAATCGTGCCGCTGATTGCCTATATGAGCCGTTTCTTTACCCTGAAACCTGGCGATGTGATCCTGACGGGCACGCCAGAAGGGGTGGGACCGCTGAACAGCGGCGATGAACTGGCGCTCGGTTTTAACGGTCAGTCGGTAAAAACCCGGGTGCTGTAAAATACACTTGCCGCTGAATTACGGCGGCAAAACTTGCATCCCCGTGCCAGACTGGTTATAAGGTGCGCTTTGTTTTTTGACGTGTGGACATCCTGATGAGCGAAATCCCTTTCTGGCAACGTAAAACTCTCGACCAAATGACCGACGCCGAGTGGGAATCGCTGTGCGATGGTTGCGGGCAGTGCTGCCTGCACAAGCTGATGGACGAAGACTCGGACGAAATCTATTTTACGAACGTCGCCTGCAAGCAGCTGAACATCAAAACCTGTCAGTGCCGCAACTACGAGCGCCGTTTTGAGTATGAGCCGGACTGCATCAAATTAACCCGCGATAATCTGCCGACGTTTGAGTGGTTGCCGCATACCTGCGCGTATCGTTTGCTGGCTGAAGGCAACGCGCTGCCGGACTGGCATCCGCTGCTGACCGGGTCAAAAGCGGCAATGCATGGCGAACGTATCTCGGTGCGCCATATCGCGGTAAAAGAGTCTGACGTTCAGGACTGGGAAGACCATATTATGAATCATCCTAATCGCTGAAAATAAAAAAACCGCTTCGGCGGTTTTTTGTTGGGGTTCTGCCTATACGGGCGTGAGAAAGCACATATGAAAACGGCAACCGAGGTTGCCGTTTTGCTTTTAGCGTCCGAACAGATCGCGTCTTTTCGGTTTTAACGGCTGAGCAATCAACACCAGCAGCGCCACGATTAGGTAGGCGGCGAACACACCCACCAGCCATTGCGGCATCTCAAGTGAGAGAAATTCCCACTGACGTACGGAGCAGTCACCGGATGCCACGAACACCTGCGGCAGCCATTTATCCAGCGGTAACCAGCCCGGGAAGCGGGCAGCAAAATCACACGTCATAAACGGCGAGGGATGCAGCTGAATCATGGTGTGTTCCCACGCCAGCGACAGACCTTTCCAGGCGCTGTACAACCAGATAGCTATTCCGGCATAGCGCAGTGGGGTTTTTGGCGCAATTGCGCCTACCAGACCCGCACCCATGATGCCGAAAAGCGCGCAACGTTCATAAATACACAGCACACAGGGCTTCAGCCCCATTCCATGCTGGAACCAAAGCGCAACCATCTCCAGCGCAAAGGCGGTCAGGGCCATCAACAACCACGCTCCGCGACCGCGAGAGCATTGGTTTAAAAATCGCAACATAATCATTTCCCTGGAACATGCTTAGAAAGCGCAGTGTAAACGAATTCGTTTAACGCGCCACCCGGTCTTGGCAAAATAAAACGTAATTGGATATTTATAATGCAGAAAGTCAAACCGGGCAGCGAACCGCCCGGTTTCAGGCACTTAATGCGCGGCCAGTATACCTATTTGCGCCATCCAGTGCGTATAAGGAATGAGGGTAAATTTGACGCACAACAAACCGATAAGCGTTAATACTACCGTATACGGCAACGCCATCCATACCATCCTTCCATACGAAAGACGAATGAGTGGAGCGAGCGCAGAGGTTAGTAAAAAGAGGAACGCGGCCTGACCATTCGGTGTCGCCACCGACGGCAGATTGGTACCGGTATTTATCGCCACTGCCAACAGTTCAAACTGGTTAATATCAATCGCGCCATGTTCCAGCGCCGCTTTCGCTTCGTTGATATAGACCGAACCCACAAACACATTATCGGAAATGGATGACAGCAGGCCGTTAAACAAATAGAACAGCGACAGCTGGGAATCAGGTGACGCCTGAAGCACGAACTCAACAACAGGCGTGAAAAGCTGTTGATCGATAATTACCGCGACAATGGCGAAAAACACCGTAAGCAGGGCGGTGAACGGCAGCGCCTCGGTGAAGGCTTTACCAATGGCGTGTTCGTCCGTCACCCCGGTAAACGACGTGGCGAGAATGATGACGGATAAGCCGATTAATCCCACTTCGGCTAAATGGAACGCGAGGGCGATAATCAGCCAGACGCCAATCAAGCCTTGCGCGATCAGGGCCAGCTTCTCCTGACGGGTGCGCTGGCGGCGACTTTTATTATCGTATTCCTGCAAGACCTCACGCACCGGGCCTGGCAGCTCTGCACCGTAGCCGAAGAGCCTGAATTTCTCGACCAGAATACAGGTCAGCAGGCCGCAGATCAGGACCGGCACGCTGACCGGGGCCACCCGCAGGAAGAATTCAATGAAGTTCCAGCCGGCAGCTTTGGCGATAATCAGGTTTTGCGGTTCGCCCACCATGGTCATTACGCCGCCCAGCGCGGTCCCGACGCCCGCATGCATCATCAGGCTGCGCAAGAAGGCGCGGAACTGCTCCAGCACGTCGCGCTGATGGATATCCAGGGCGTTATCATCCTGAAGGTTCTCTTCGGGTCTGGCAGACGCCACGCGATGGTAAATGCTGTAGAAACCCACCGCCACGCTGATGACCACAGCGACCACCGTCAGCGCATCAAGGAAGGCCGACAGAAAAGCCGCCGCGAGGCAGAACGACAGTGATAGCACCGTTTTTGAGCGAATGCTGAGCAGCAGGCGGGTAAAGATAAATAGCAGCAGCTGCTTCATAAAGTAGATCCCTGCCACCATAAACATCAGCAACAGAAGGACTTCCAGATTGTTAGCCAGCTCTTCTTTGACATGCTCTGCGCTGGTCATCCCCACCAGAACGGCTTCGATGGCCAACAGACCGCCCGGCAGCAGGGGATAGCATTTCAGTGCCATTGCCAGAGCAAAAATAAACTCAGCAACCAGCAGCCAGCCTGCGATAAAGGGGTTAAAAAGGAACACCAACGGATTAATAATCAGAAAAGCGAGCAGTGTCAGTTTGTACCAGTCTGGCGACTGGCCTAAAAAATTGCGCCACAGGGCGCGCCCAAAAGTCATTTCCACAGCCGACATCTCTCCTCGCCAAAAGTAAGTAAAACATTATTATACGCTTATTATGCATGAATAACGTCCCCGGATTAGGGGCGGATATTTGATAAAAATGAAACAGCGATCCCTTTTTTCTCTCACCAGCGTGCTACCTGCCACTGGATGCGTCTGGTATGATGAGTCCATTAGCAAAAGCTGTGTAATGGAAATCTCACTATGGTCATTAAGGCGCAAAGCCCGGCGGGTTTCGCTGAAGAGTACATCATTGAAAGCATCTGGAATAACCGTTTCGCTCCAGGAACGATTCTTCCGGCTGAACGCGAACTCTCCGAACTGATTGGCGTCACTCGTACCACCTTACGCGAAGTACTGCAGCGTCTGGCGCGCGATGGCTGGCTGACGATTCAGCACGGTAAACCGACCAAAGTGAACAACTTCTGGGAAACCTCGGGCCTGAATATTCTCGAAACGCTGGCCCGCCTCGATCACGAAAGCGTACCGCAGCTCATCGATAACCTGCTTTCGGTGCGTACGAATATCTCAACCATCTTTATCCGTACGGCGTTCCGCCAGCATCCGGATAAAGCGCTGGAAGTGCTCGCCACGGCGAATGCCGTTGAAGATCACGCTGATGCCTTTGCCAGCCTGGACTACAATATCTTCCGGGGTCTTGCCTTTGCCTCGGGCAACCCTATTTACGGTCTCATTATTAATGGGATGAAGGGATTGTACACGCGCATTGGCCGTCACTATTTCGCCAACCCTGAAGCGCGCAGTCTTGCACTGGGCTTCTACCACAAGCTGGCTGAACTCTGTACCGAAGGTGCCCACGATCAGGTCTATGAAACGGTACGTCGTTACGGGCACGATTCAGGTGAGATCTGGCATCGCATGCAGAAGACCCTGCCGGGCGATCTGGCGATTCACGGACACTGAGCCTGAAATAAGAAAAAACCTCTCGCCTGAGAGGTTTTTTTTCGCCTGCGGGTAGAGCCCGAGGTCGGCGTTAAAGAATATTCGAACGCGCCGGGCAACGCTCGAGCAACTCCACGCTACCGTCTTCGTTTTGCTGCTCCATCAGAACATCAAAGCCCCACAGGCGATGAACATGCTTGAGCACCTCTTTACGCCCTTTATCCAGCGGTGCACGATTATGGGGAATATAGCGCAGGGTCAATGAGCGGTCCCCGCGTAAATCCACATTCCAGACCTGAATATTGGGTTCCAGATTGCTCAAGTTGTACTGCGACGAGAGACGGGAGCGGATTTCGCGATATCCCTCTTCGTTGTGGATGGCAGAGATCTCAAGATAATTGTTGCGGTCATCATCAAGCACCGTAAAGAAGCGGAAATCACGCATGATTTTCGGCGACATAAACTGGCTGATAAAGCTCTCGTCCTTAAAGTCGCGCATCGCGAAGTGCAGGGTTTCCAGCCAGTCCGAACCGGCAATATCCGGGAACCAGTAGCGGTCCTCTTCCGTTGGCGTCTGGCAGATGCGCTTAATGTCCTGGAACATGGCAAATCCCAGTGCATAAGGGTTGATACCGCTGTACCACTGGCTGTTGTACGGTGGCTGGAACACCACATTAGTGTGGCTGTGCAGGAACTCCAGCATAAACCGCTCGGTCACTTTCCCTTCGTCATACAGATGATTGAGGATGGTGTAATGCCAGAACGTAGCCCAGCCTTCATTCATCACCTGAGTCTGTTTTTGCGGATAAAAATACTGGCTGACTTTACGCACGATACGCAGGATCTCACGCTGCCAGGGTTCCAGCAGGGGCGCGTTTTTTTCCATAAAATAGAGCAGGTTTTCCTGCGGTTCAGAAGGGTATCGACGCACCTCGGCGATGGCTTTCTCTTCTTCGCGTTTTGGCAGCGTACGCCAGAGCATATTCACCTGGCTTTGCAGATACTCTTCCCGGCTTTTCTGCCGGGCCTTCTCCTCCTGCAGCGAAATTTTCTGCGGACGTTTATAGCGATCCACCCCGTAATTCATCAGGGCATGGCAGGAATCGAGCAGCTTTTCGACCTCATCCACGCCGTAACGCTCTTCGCAGTCGGTAATGTATTTCCGGGCAAAAATCAGGTAATCGACAATGGAACTGGCATCGGTCCAGCTGCGGAAAAGATAGTTATTTTTAAAGAAGGAGTTATGCCCGTAGCAGGCGTGCGCCATCACCAGCGCCTGCATGGTGATGGTGTTTTCTTCCATCAGATAAGCGATACAGGGGTTGGAGTTAATGACGATTTCATAGGCCAGACCTTGCTGACCATGCTTATACAGCCGTTCGGTTTCAATGAATTTTTTACCAAACGACCAGTGAGGATAGTTAATCGGCATCCCGACGCTGGAGTAGGCATCCATCATCTGCTCGGAAGTGATGACTTCAATCTGGTGAGGATAGGTATCAAGGCGGTAGAGCTTTGCGACACGGTCAATTTCTGCCAGGTACACATCCAGCAGCTCAAACGTCCAGTCGGGTCCGTCGCTCAGTCGTGTGCTGTCCTTATTCATGGAATCAATGGTAGCCATTAGCGCGTCCTCATTGTCGGTGCTCTCTCTGTCTGGAGAGCCTCCTTTCAAGCATAGATCACCGCATTCAAAAGCGTGCTGGCGCAGAAATTTTTTCTTTACGATTTCCCGTTTTTGAAACGGCAGAAAAGGGCGGTCGCACAGGATTTTATACTGGCTAAAAATAACCCGTAGCATGAGATCCCAAATAACTGCTATCCCTGCATACGGGGCGAGATGTGAGATAAGTCACCATAAAAAAGTCGTATGTTGAATAATATTTTCAACTAGGTTATCAATCTGTAATTAGAAGATTGTTCTTTTGCACATAATGGAGCGGCTATGCGTGTTGTCATACTGGGAAGTGGCGTAGTGGGTGTCACCAGCGCCTGGTATTTAAGTCAGGCTGGACATGACGTTACCGTCATCGATCGTGAGTCAGGACCTGCGCTTGAGACCAGCGCGGCCAACGCCGGGCAAATCTCTCCCGGCTATGCTGCTCCCTGGGCCGCGCCTGGCGTTCCGCTCAAGGCAATCAAATGGATGTTTCAGCGCCACGCGCCGCTGGCGATAAGCCTGGACGGGTCGCCGACTCAGCTTAAGTGGATGTGGCAAATGCTGCGTAACTGCGACACCCGCCACTACATGGAAAACAAAGGCCGCATGGTGCGGCTTGCGGAATACAGCCGTGACTGCCTGAAAGCGCTGCGTGCGTCGACCGGCATCCAGTATGAAGGCCGTCAGGGGGGCACGCTACAGCTTTTCCGTACCGCGCAGCAGTATGAAAATGCAACCCGCGATATCACGGTTCTTGAAGAGGCGGGCGTACCTTACCAGCTGCTTGAGGCCAGCCAGCTGGCGCAGGTTGAACCGGCGCTGGCGGAAGTGGCGCATAAACTGACGGGCGGACTGCGGTTGCCTAATGACGAAACCGGCGACTGTCAGCTCTTTACCCAGCGTCTGGCGCAAATGTGCGAGCAGGCGGGCGTGACGTTCCGCTTCAATACGCCGGTGGACAAATTGCTGTCAGAAGGGGAAAAGATCTACGGCGTGAAGTGCGGGGAAGAGGTGATCAAAGCCGACGCCTACGTGATGGCCTTCGGATCGTATTCCACCGCCATGCTGAAAGGGATACTCGATATTCCGGTCTATCCGCTGAAAGGCTACTCGCTCACGATTCCGGTAAAAGAAGACAACGGCGCGCCTGTTTCCACTATCCTTGATGAAACCTACAAAATTGCGATTACCCGCTTTGACAACCGAATTCGTGTTGGCGGGATGGCCGAAATTGTTGGGTTTAATACGGAATTGCTGCAACCGCGTCGTGAAACGCTGGAAATGGTCGTACGCGATCTCTTCCCGCGTGGAGGCGTCGTTGAACAGGCGACCTTCTGGACCGGGCTTCGCCCTATGACACCAGACGGCACCCCGATTGTCGGGCGTACGCCGTATAAGAATTTGTGGACCAATACCGGTCACGGCACGCTGGGCTGGACAATGGCCTGCGGTTCGGGGCAGTTGTTGAGCGATTTGCTGTCAGGACGATCGCCTGCGATTCCATTTGATGATTTAAGCGTGGCACGCTACCAGGCCGGGTTTACCCCCTCCCGGGCGCAACATCTGCATGGCGCGCATAACTAACAAGGAGTCGTCATGTCCCGTCCTATTCTGGCCCAGCTGGATTTGCAGGCGCTGAAAGCGAACCTGCAGGTAGTCCGCCGTGCTGCGCCAGGTTCCCGCGTCTGGTCTGTGGTCAAGGCCAACGCTTACGGTCATGGTATTGACCGTATCTGGAGTGCGCTGAGCGGCACCGATGGTTTCGCCTTACTGAACCTGGAAGAAGCCATTCTGCTGCGCGATCGCGGCTGGAAAGGCCCCATTTTGCTGCTGGAGGGGTTCTTTCATGCCGATGAACTCCCCCTGCTCGACAAATATCGCCTGACCACCAGCGTGCACAGTAACTGGCAGATCAAGGCATTGCAGAACGCAAAGTTGCACGCCCCGCTGGATATCTATCTGAAGGTCAATAGCGGCATGAACCGACTGGGCTTTCAGCCAGACCGGGTGCACACGGTCTGGCAGCAGCTACGAGCAGCGCAGAACGTCGGGGAAATCACCCTGATGGCACACTTTGCCGACGCCGAAAAACCAGAGGGTATCGACGAGGCGATGGTACGCGTGGAACAGGCGGCGGAAGGGCTGGACGGCCCACGTTCGCTGTCGAATTCAGCTGCCACGCTCTGGCATCCGGAAGCGCACTTTGACTGGGTGCGTCCCGGTATCATTCTCTACGGCGCATCGCCGTCCGGCCTCTGGCAGGATGTGGCGAATAGCGGCCTCAGGCCGGTGATGACCCTGCGCAGTGAAATTATCGCGATTCAGACGCTGAAAGCCGGGAGTACGGTGGGCTATGGCAGCCGTTATCGTGCCTCGGGCGAGCAGCGTATCGGAATAGTGGCAGGCGGTTATGCCGACGGGTATCCACGCATAGCGCCGACCGGTACGCCGGTGTGGATCGACGGCGTGCGCACGGGCACCGTAGGCACTGTTTCCATGGATATGATGGCCGTTGATTTAACCCCTTGTCCGCAGGCGGGGATTGGTTCGCCGGTGGAGCTGTGGGGCAACGAGGTCAAAATTGATGATGTGGCTGCCGCGGCCGGCACCGTGGGCTATGAACTGATGTGCGCCCTGGCACCGCGCGTGCCGGTAGTTACGGTGTGACAAGACGCTGCCGGGTCCTGTGACCCGGCTTTTATTTCCAGAAGGGCGCCCCCGGAAGGATTACTCCTCCTCGTCTTCCATAGGGCGCACGCCCACCTTGCGCACCGCGTTATCCTCTTTTTCGGCCACCGTCCAGATCATCCCTGCAAATTCAACCTGATCGCCCACGACCGGGGCGGCACCGAGCAGCTGCTGGATAATTTCCCCCAGCGTTTGCTGTTTTTCGCGGTATTCCATTCCCTCTTCCAGACCGTATATCAGCGCCACGTCGGCAAATTTGGCGCTGGCTTCCAGGATAAAATCACCAAAGAAGCGCTGGTCCAGAGCGACCGGCGGCGACTGGCTGAACAGCTTGCCCAGTGCGGGAAGATCGGTTTCACGGCCGATGACGCACAGGATATCGCCTTCGCGCAGCCGGGTACTGCCCGTCGGGTGAAGCAGCGCATTATCACGGAAGAGCGCGGCAATACGCGTTTCGCTGGGCATATGCAAATCGCGCAGGGAGGCGCCAACGCACCATTTATCCGCGCTCAGCTGATAGACAAACTGCTCCCACGGATTTTCCGGATGAATGTCCAGACCGACGCGAGAGACGGGCAGGCCGACCGGCGGCACCACGACTTTGGCTTTTTTCGCCGCCCAGCCGAGCGACGTGCCCTGGAAAAGCAGCGAGACCAGCACCACGAAGAAAGCGACGTTGAAGAACAGACGAGCGTTATCCAGCCCGGCCATCATCGGGAAGACGGCGAGGATGATAGGCACCGCGCCGCGCAGCCCCACCCAGCTGATAAAGACGCGCTCGCGCAGGTTAAAACCGCGAAACGGCAGCAAACCGGCAAACACCGACAGCGGACGGGCAAAGAAAATCATCCAGGCCGACAGCAGCAGCGCCGGAACGGCGATAGGCAGCAGATCGGAAGGCGTCACCAGCAGACCGAGTACCAGGAACATGCCGATTTGCGCCAGCCACGCCAGGCCGTCGAAGTTTTGCAAAATGGCATGGCGGTTGCGAATCGGGCGATTGCCCAGCAGGAACCCGCACAGATAGACCGCCAGGATCCCGCTGCCGTCCAGCGCTGTGGTAACGGCAAAAATCATAATTCCCCCGCTCAGGGCCAGCAACGGGTAAAGCCCTGACGGAAGAGAGATTCGGTTGATCATCTGTTGCAGAAGGTAGCCACCGGCCAGGCCGATAATAATCCCCAGGCCAAACTGCTGCAGAATATGCCAGGCAAACATCCAGCTTAAGCCGGTTTCATGCTGCTGGATCATCTCGATGAGTGTGATGGTCAGGAAAACCGCCATCGGATCGTTACTGCCGGACTCTATCTCAAGCGTGGAGCCCACGCGTTCGTTCAGTCCTTTACCGCCAAGCAGCGAAAATACCGCTGCCGCATCGGTGGAGCCGACAATCGCGCCGATAAGCAATCCTTCCATTAGATCGAGATGGAACAGCCACGCCGCCATCATCCCGGTCAAGCCGGACGTGATCAGCACGCCCACGGTAGCCAGCGACAGCGCCGGGCCAAGCGCCACGCGGAAGGAGCTGGCCTGCGTACGCATCCCGCCGTCGAGCAGGATCACCGCCAGCGCCAGGTTACTCACCATGTAAGCGAAAGGATAATTGTCGAAGGGAATACCGCCGATACCATCGATGCCAGCAAGCATACCGATGGCCAGGAATATCACCAGAATAGGTATACCGAGGCGCGATGAAAATGAACTTAATACGATACTAAAGGTTACAAGGACTGAACCCAAAATGAACAAACTAATTATTGCCGCGGCATCCAAAGTTTTCTTACTCCCACCTCAATGTTGTCACTGTTACTAAAACCCTAACATAATAACAACAGTAGCAATGTTTTATTGAGGTGGTTTAACGGCTTTTTTATGCCTTTAAGACAGGATGACCCTGTATGGTTAAGCGGGTGCCGCTGCGATCGTGCGATAAGCTGGCTTGCGCCCCCAGCGGCAGTGTCACCGTTTGCTGCTCATGACCGAATGCCAGCCCGGTAATCACCGGAATATCCAGCCGCGAACGGATGAAATCGATCATGGTCTCCAGGGTATATCCTGCATCGTAATCATTTGGCAGCGCACCGCTAAAGCTGCCCAGCACGATGGCAGACTGACGCGCCAGAATGCCCGCATGGTAAAGCTGCAACAGCATCCGCTCCACGCGGAACGGGTGCTCGTTGATATCTTCAAGGACCAGAATGCCGTTCTCAATTTCCGGTAACCACGGCGTGCCGATAAGGGACGTCAGCATCGCCAGGTTGCCGCCCCACAACTGGCCTTCGCATGACCAGTCTGGCCCCTGTCCTTGCCACTCAATGTTCAGAACCGGATTGCGTAAGGCACGCCAGAAATGTTCCTGAGTAAATGCGTCCAGCTCGGGTGCGCCAAAATTGCCCGCCAGCATCGGGCCGCTGAAGGTAATCACATTATGCAACGCCAATAAGCCCAGCTGAATGACCGTAAAATCGCTGTGCCCGCATATCAGCAACGGCTGCTGCTGTTGACGTTTTGCCAGACCCGCCCAGTCAATGCTTTCCAGCAACCGGCTGGCACCGTACCCGCCGCGGACGGCCAGCACGATATTATCCTCACCCTGCAAATTAACCAGACTGTTGATATCTTTCAGTCTCTGCGCCTCAGTACCGGCAAATCGCTCAAGCCGACGGGGAATCACCGCCTGACGGGATACCGCATGACCGAGATCCTCCAGACGTTGAACGCCGCGCTGTGCGGCGTCCTGGTTAATGCAGTAACCGGACGGAGCGATAAGATGAATCTGAGACATGGCAAATCCTTGCTGAATGAGAAACTAAATGTCTATATCATGCCGCGTATACACGGCCTCCTCAAGGGGGCTGCGTCACCGCGATGACCGGCTATAAGGATAGATGACGTGAAATTGAGATGGTTTGCTTTTTTAGTGGTGTTGCTGGCGGGCTGTAGTAGTAAAAAAGACTACCAGAACCCACCATGGAACCCGGAAGTTCCGGTAAAACGGGCAATGCAGTGGATGCCCATCAGCGAAAAAGCCGGTAAAGCCTGGGGCGTCAGCCCTCGACTGATAACGGCTATCATTGCGGTGGAGTCAGGCGGAAACCCGACGCTGGTCAGTAAATCGAATGCCGTGGGTCTGATGCAGTTAAAGGCGTCGACGGCGGGTAAAGAGGTCTATCGCTATATGGGCTGGCGCGGTCAACCCTCAACCAGCGAGCTGAAAAATCCTGAGCGCAATATCTCCATGGGCACGGCGTATCTGAGCATTCTGGAGCATGGCATCCTGAAAGGCATTGAAGATCCCGAGGTCATGCAATACGCGCTGGTGGTCTCTTATGTGAACGGTGCCGGGGCGTTGTTACGGACCTTCTCATCGGATCGTAAAGAGGCCATTGAAGAGATTAACGACATGAACAAAGATGAGTTCGTGGAGCATGTGGCGAAAAACCACCCTGCGCCACAGGCGCCACGCTATATCTGGAAAGTCCAGAAAGCGATGGACGCCATGTAGTCTTCATGCCGGGCAGCGGCAGGCTGTCCGGCTTCTTTCACAGCACTTTATTCGCTCTTTCCCGCGCTTCTCTTTCCAGTGAGAAAATAATTCGCTGAAGTTCGCGTTCGGCCCCGGGCCCCACGTTGAGGAATCGGAAGCTCAGGCGCGGTGTGGAAATGGTTTCATTTTTGCTGTCCACCACCTTGCGTTCACTGATGGCAATCAGCTGCGCATCAAAGTAGAAGCGTCCCCATCCGCCCATATCCAGCTCAATCTGAGAAAAACGCATTCCTTCAACCAGACCTTCTGGTCTTGCCGTGTCCATCAGGGCGCCCATGCCGCCGAGTGAAAGATCGAACAGGCGAAAACGAAACTCTCGCTTATCCGGCATTTTAGCTTTGCAAAAATAGGCCGGGTGGAGCGGGGCGCTAATGCGAAAATACTCGCGGCGCTGGATAAACCACAGGCTGTCAGGCAACGGCATTTTAAATGCGGGCAGGTTCTGGTAGGTAATCTGCTCTACCTTCGGCACCACGAACTCCACTTTCGCGCCCATGGTCTCTGCCAGAACCGAGATATTCTCCCCGCGAAGCACCGCGCGATTCTCATAGTCCTGGCTGCCAAGATCGATGATCAGGCGTTCAGGGCTGGCATCCAGGATCTTGCTGATGAACTGATGGGAGGACCAACTGACACGAACCGGTACATCGCCCTTTTGCAGGTCTCGTAATACCCCTAATACAGCCAGCGGATTTTGCTTCAGGAACTGCTCACTGTAATTACTCACGCCGAAAGGCTCCTCGATAGTCTGACAGATCATCCCTGAAGTATCGGCAACGGTGAGCAGAACTTAATATAAATCGGCGAATTTTTTTTACCCTTGCGCAGAATAAACCGGACGAGAAGACGCTGATTTCTGAAGGGTGACCTATACTTAACTCACTTGTGCGAAAGGTATTTCGCGCTGCTATTCATCTGCAAGAGGGCATCGCTATGGGTATTCTCGCCTGGATTGTTTTTGGTCTTATCGCCGGGGTTATCGCTAAATTCCTCATGCCTGGACGTGACGGAGGCGGCTTTATTCTGACCTGTATCCTTGGGGTTGTGGGTGCGGTCGTCGGCGGTTGGTTAGCCACCATGTTTGGCATGGGGGGCGACGTTACCGGCTTCAATATGCAAAGTTTCCTGGTTGCCGTGGTGGGCGCCATTGTCGTCCTGCTGGTTTTCCGCTTGCTCAGACGAACCTGAACAACGTAAAACGGCCCGCTAAGCGGGCCGTTTTTTTTGCCAGTCATCCACCCCTCTTTAAAGAGAAAGGCAGAAGCATACCGGATTAGTGTGCCGCACTGGCGTTGGTCGCCGGGTCATCATTGGCTGCGGGCTGAGTCGTTGGCAGACTGTCGCACGGCTTCTCTTTCGGACAAACCGAGTCCAGCATTTTGAGCGTCACGCCGTTGGTCCAGCCGAAGCCATCCTGTAACGGATACTCACCGCCGCCGCCGCCGGTCCCCGTTGTGGAGACGTCATATTTCTCGACCAGTTTTTGCTCCCGATCGTAAGTATGTTGAACGTTAGTCAGGAAGCGCCAGGTGACGTCCATCGCCACCTTTTTATGCCCGTAGTTCTGCAACCCTTCAGCCGCCACCCACTGCAGCGGGGCCCAGCCATTCGGGGCATCCCATTGCTGACCGCTATTAATGGTCGTGGTAGTGACACCACCCGGCTTAAGCAGACGTGACGCGGTGGCTGCTGCCACCTTTTGGGCACGATCTTTCGATGCCGCATTGACGAACAGCGGATAGAGCGCGGCGGCAGTCAGCTGATTGCGCACTTTCTTGCTCTTCAAATCGTAATCGGCGTACCAGCCCTCTTTATCATTCCACAGATGGCTTTCCATCGCTTTCTGGCGGGCGCTGGCAAGCGCTTCATACCGACTGGCGCTGGCTGTGTCGCCACTTTCCTGGCTGGCTTTGGCCAGCAGTTTTTCCATCTTAAACATCAGGGCGTTCAAATCGACAGGGACAATGCTGGTGGTGCGGATCGTCCCAAGCTTTTGCGGATCGTCCATCCAGCGGGAGCTAAAGTCCCAGCCGGAGGCCGCCGCAGAGCGCAGATCACGGTAGATCTCTGTCGCCGGACGATCGGGGGTATTTTTTGCCGTGGTCACATCATCCAGCCAGGATTCCGGGCGCGGCGTATCCTTGTCATCCCAGTAGCGGTTGAGTATGGAACCATCGTCCAGTTTTACCACACGCTGATTAGCCTGCCCTGGCTGCAAGGCATCCACGCCTTCCATCCAGTAGGCGTACTCTTTTTCCATTTGTGGACGGTATTTTTTCAGCGCGTCGCTGTCGTGCGTTGCCAGCAGTTCTACCATCAGTGAGAAGAACGGTGGCTGTGAGCGGCTCAGGTAGTAGGTACGGTTCCCGTTGGGAATATGGCCCCAGGCATCAATCTCATAGGCGAAGTTGGCAACCATATCGCTGATTTTATCCCAGTGACCACTCTCAGCCAGCCCTAACATGGTGAAGTAGCTATCCCAGTAGTAGACCTCGCGAAAACGCCCGCCCGGCACAACGTAGGGTTTAGGCAGTGGCAGCAGGGAGTCCCATTTCCCGGCGGTATCGGTGGTACGCGTCAATACGGGCCAGAGACCGTCGATATGCTCGCGCAGGCTTTGCCCTGACGGGGGAACATATTTTTCCGCCTTAGCGGGCAGGGTGAAGTTCATTTCGACAAAGTGGCGCAGATCAAAACCAGACTGGCTGTGCTGCATCCGGTAATCAGCGAGGATCATCAACGGATCGCTTTTAGGCACCGCGTCGGCGAAGGTTTTTTGATCGGGAAACAGTTTTGCGCTCTGGACATCGTTGAAAAGGGGGCCAAGTAAGATATCCGGCGAGGCCTGCGGTTGCGCGGCAGGGGTTTCCGCGTAGCTAAACGCAGTCATGCCGAGCAATGCCCCTCCCAGCGCAAGGTGTAACAGCGTAGGGCGGCGCAGTTGAGGTCTTATCATCGTTGTTCTCCTTTGTTTGCTTAGCAGCGTGACCGCTGTCGTCAATCACCTGAAAACCTTAGCCGAATATTGACCATTTCGCGTGGCGAATAGCCCATTTTGCGCAGAACCAGACAATTTACCGGCGGAGTGAACGCGCTGAGGAGAGGGGCATTTATTATTCACGTCTATAGTTTTAATTTTCCGATAAATATTTAGAATTATATTCATCCAAATTACTTATTAAGTAAGTGCGTTATTCCGACCTCGTCTAATAAATACTGTGATCTTAATGGGCTAATTAAAACTTGTCTTGCGCAAAACGATTTATCCCGATCACATTAGTTAAAAAACGTAATACTTAAATAAAAAAACATAATAGACCCTCAGAGTGGGTTTAGGCGAAATAGCCAGGCTTGACCTTGAGCTTTATAACATTATTCATCAGGATGGAATCTATGAGAGTAAAATACCTTGCTCTGCTTATGAGTTCTTTTTTTGCCACTGGGGTGATGGCGGCAAAAAGTACGGTGAGCCTTGAAGAAAAACTTGCACAGCTGGAAGCGCGTCTGGAAAGTGCCGAAAGCCGCGCCGCGAATGCCGAAGCGCAGATACAGGCGATACAGCATCAGCAAACCACGCAGGCGCAAAGCGCACCTACCGTGGCGGTGGAGTCCATTGAGCCGGTCACCCCCCCGGCAGTGCCGAAACTGTCGCTGTCAGGTTATGGTGATATTAAATTTTATGGGGATGTCGAAATTAATATGGATGCGGCCAGTAAAACGGGCGCATTAACGTCGATAAAAACGACGGCAAATGATGACTGGGCATCAGGTGGACATGAACGCTGGGATCTTAACGGGCGTATTTTATTAGGCTTTGATGGCTATCGCCGAATGGAAGATGGAAATTACGCCGGGTTCTCTGTTCAACCTTTAGGGGATTTGACCGGAACCATGTTCCTCGATGACGCGACATTCTTCTTTGGCAACGAAAATAACTGGCAAATTAAGGTCGGTCGCTTCGAAGCCTATGATATGTTCCCGCTCAATCAGGATACCTTTATTGAGTATTCCGGTAATACGGCTGACGATCTGTACAGCGACGGATACGGTTATATCTATATGATGAAAGAGGGGCGCGGGCGTAGCGACAACGGCGGCAATTTCATGATGAGTAAAACCATCGATAACTGGTATTTTGAGGTGAATACCCTGCTTGAAGACGGCAGCAAGCTGTTCGTCGATCAGAAATACCATGGCGTCGATCTGGAAAACGATAAGAACGTGGCGTACGTGCGTCCGATTATTGCCTGGCAGGGAGATACCTTCTCCGCCGCGGTGGGGATGGAGACGAACCTCGTCAATAATGCCTATGGTTATTATGATAACTCGGGTCAATGGGTCGATCAGTCCGATCGTACCGGTTATGGCCTGACCATGACCTGGAACGGGCAGAAAAATGACCCTGACAACGGCGTGGTGGTGAATGCAAGTTCCGCCTACCTCGACGCCACAGATGAAACCAACTTTACGACGGGTATTAACGCCTTATGGCGTAATTTCGAACTGGGTTATATCTACACCCATAACGAAATCGATGAATTCAATACCACAAATTTTGATGCCGATTGCGATAACGACTGCTGGGTCACCGATCCGGGTGATTACGATATTCACACCATTCACACGTCCTACCTTTTCCCGAACGTGATGAAAATGAAAAACTTCAATATCTATCTCGGGGCCTATGCCTCCTGGGTTGAATCCAATCCAAAAGAGGGTGAGTCCTACAACGACGATCGCTACGGGGGTCGTGTGCGCTTCAAGTATTACTTCTGATGAAAGAACGGTCAGGCTTCGGCAGAAGCCTGACCGGATTACCGCCGTATTTCTGTTGACCGCAGCGTAATCTGTACCGGTACCGATTTATACGATGGCGTGCCGCTCTCTTTATCCAGGTAGGTCAGGGGAACCAGCACGTTTGCCTCGGGGTAATAGGCGCCGACGGTGCCGGGCGCAATGTTATAGGCCACCAGGGTTATATCCTCCAGACGAAGCGTGCTTTCCGGCAAGGCCGTGGTGATATCCACGCGATCGCCATGCGCCAGTCCTCGTTGCGCCATATCATCTTCATTCATGAAAAGAATATCGCGACGGCCAAAGACACCCCGATAGCGGTCATCCAGGGCGTAAATCGTCGTGTTGTACTGGTCGTGGCTGCGCAGCGTCACCAGGCGCAGGATATCGTCCCCTTCACCTTTGATATTTTCATCCACGCCGGGAAAAACAGAAAATACGGCTTTTCCTTCAGGCGTCGGCCAGATGCGTTCCGTGGGGGGCAAAGGCATCCTGAACCCTCCGGGAATGCGTATTCTGGCGTTGTAATCGGTAAACCCCGGGATGGTTTTTTCAATCAGATCGCGGATTCGATCGTAATCATCAACCAGATCCGCCCAGGCTATCTTCGTGTCGGGCAGGGTGGCGAGCGCCATCCCTGCCACAATCGCCGGCTCAGAGAGCAGGCCAGGGGACGCGGGCTTTAACTTACCCGAAGAGGCATGGACCATCGACATGGAATCTTCAACCGTAATTGACTGGCGTCCCGTGCGCTGCATATCCAGTTCCGTTCGTCCCAGGCAGGGGAAAATGTACGTCTCATTCCCCACCAGCAGGTGCGTGCGGTTAAGCTTGGTCGCGACGTGCACGCTCAGATCGAGCTTTTCCATCGCCGGGAAGGCCTGCTGATGGTCCGGCATGGCAACGGCAAAGTTACCGCCCAGACAAATCAGTGCCCTCGACTCGCCGGCGATCATCGCCTGCGTTGCCATCACCGCGTCGTGGCCATGACGTGACGGAGGCGTAAAACCAAAGACCTCTTCAAGGCGCGAGAGAAAAGCCGGAGAGGGTTTCTCTGTGATCCCAACCGTGCGGTTGCCCTGCACGTTGGAATGGCCGCGAAGCGGACAGATACCCGCGCCGGGCTTGCCGATATTACCGCGCAGAAGCAACAGATCGGCAATCAGCCGGACGTTCGCCGTGCCCTTGTTGTGCTGCGTGATCCCCATCCCGTACGTGATGATCGTCGCGCGGGATTTTGCGTACGCCTGCGCCACCTGTTCCAGGCTGGCGCGGGGCAATCCGGACTCCTGCTCTATAGATGTCCAGGATGTGGCGCGAATATCGTCAGCAAAATCCTCAAAATTCAGCGTATGCTGAGCGATAAACTCGCGATCCAGCGTATTGCCGACGGCGTCTTCACGCTCCAGCAAGTGCTTTGCAATGCCTTTGAGCGCAGCCGCATCGCCGCCAGCCTTCACCTGAAAATAGGTTGAAGCGATATCCGTTGAGCCCAGGGTCGCCATCTCCACCACGCTCTGCGGATCGGCAAACCGTTCCAGCGCTCTTTCACGCAGTGGATTGAAGACAATAATTGGCACGCCCCGGCGAGCAAGTTCATGCAGGGTGCCCATCATGCGCGGGTGGTTGGTGCCGGGATTATGCCCGATAGAAATCACCAGTTCGGTTTTATCGAAATCATCCAGCGACACGGTGCCTTTTCCGATACCGATAGAACGAGGCAGGCCCGTACTGGTGGCTTCGTGGCACATATTGGAACAGTCCGGGAAGTTATTCGTCCCAAGCTCCCGGGCAAAAAGCTGGAAAAGATACGCCGCTTCATTCGAGGCTCTGCCAGACGTGTAAAACTCCACGGCATCCGGGGGTAAATCGCGTAAAACCTCTCCGATACGGCTAAAGGCTTGCTCCCACGAAACCGGACGGAGGGTGTCCGTTTCCCGGTGATAAACCAGCGGGTGGGTGAGTCGACCATAGCCTTCCAGCTCAAAATCGCTCTTAGCGCGTAAAGCGGTGACGGTGTTTGCCGCTAAAAATTCTGGCGTGACGCGTTTGCTGGTGGCTTCCCACGTGACGGCTTTGGCCCCGTTTTCGCAAAACTGGAAGGTGGATTTATGTTCTTTATCCGGCCATGCGCAGCCCGGGCAGTCAAAGCCGTCCGGCTGATTGGTGCGCAGCAGCGTGGCGGGTGCATCAAAGGTATCCATCTGCGTGCGAACGGCAATAGCCGTGGCTTTCAGTGCGCCCCAGCCTCCGGCCGGCCCATCATAATGTCGGATTCCGGGAACTGAACGTCTTTTGCTGGCCATGGGATCTCCTGCTGTGCGGCTCTGAGTCGAGCATCATCGCGCTATGACTTAATGATAATCTAACGAGTTAATAACAATAAATTATCATCCACAGTGTAAACCGCACATCACAGGAAATGCGTTTATCCCGGGGCAGGGCCATAAAAAAACCACGCAATAGCGTGGTTTTTTCAGGCAGAATGAGCCAGAGAGCCGACTCATCGGGGGGGCGATGAGGTTAGACGTTGAACAGGAAGTTCATGACGTCGCCATCTTTAACAATGTAATCTTTACCTTCCGCACGCATCTTGCCGGCTTCTTTGGCACCTTGCTCACCTTTATAGGTGATGAAGTCTTCGAACGCGATAGTTTGCGCACGGATAAAGCCTTTTTCGAAGTCGGTATGGATTTTACCTGCCGCCTGCGGTGCGGTTGCACCCACCGGGATGGTCCATGCACGCACTTCTTTTACGCCGGCGGTGAAGTAAGTTTGCAGATTCAGCAGTTCGTAGCCCGCGCGGATCACGCGGTTCAGGCCTGGCTCTTCAATACCCAGCTCAGCCATAAACTCTTCACGGTCAGCGTCATCCAGTTCGGCAATATCGGATTCCACGGCGGCGCACACGGCGACAACAACAGAACCTTCAGCCGCAGCGATCTCACGCACTTTGTCCAGATAAGGGTTGTTTTCGAAACCGTCTTCGTTGACGTTTGCGATGTACATGGTCGGCTTCAGGGTCAGGAAACTCAGGTATTTGATGGCGGCTTTATCTTCTTCCGTCAGGTTTTTCAGCGCGCGCAGCATGCCCGCGTTTTCAAGCTGAGGCAGGCATTTTTCCAGCGCAGCTTGTTCCGCTTTGGCGTCTTTGTCGCCGCCTTTGGCTCTTTTCTGCACGCGGTGAAGGGCGCGTTCGCAGGTATCTAAATCTGACAGCGCCAGCTCGGTATTAATCACTTCGATATCGTCAGCCGGGTCGACTTTGTTATTTACGTGGATGATGTTGTCGTTTTCGAAACAACGCACCACGTGACCAATGGCTTCGGTCTCGCGAATGTTGGTCAGGAACTGGTTACCCAGGCCTTCACCTTTGGAGGCGCCTTTTACCAGGCCCGCAATATCAACGAATTCCATGGTGGTTGGCAGAATACGCTGAGGCTTCACGATCTCAGCCAGCTGATCCAGACGCGGATCGGGCATCGGGACAACGCCGGTGTTTGGTTCAATGGTACAGAACGGGAAGTTAGCTGCCTCGATGCCCGCTTTGGTCAGCGCATTGAACAGGGTGGATTTGCCAACGTTTGGCAGACCAACGATACCGCATTTAAATCCCATCTTTAAATCACCTTAATATCTTGATATTCAATCCGTTAGCATTAACCGATTGATGAAAAGTAAATAACTACGCCTATTATACACGTAACCCGCGTCACGCGGGGTAAAAATGGGCGATTCGGTCCTTACTGCGCTTTAAAAGCGTGCAAACGATTTGTGGCTTTTGTCAGGCCATCCTTCAGCCACACTTCCGTACACCGCGCCGCTTCGTCTACCGCATCGTCTATCAATTTTTGTTCTGAGGCCGGGGGCTTGCCCAGCACAAAGCCCACAACTTTGTTTTTATCGCCCGGATGGCCAATTCCAAGGCGTAAACGGTGAAAGTTGGGGTTATTGCCCAGCTTGCTGATGATGTCTTTCAGGCCATTATGTCCCCCGTGGCCGCCGCCCAGTTTGAACTTTGCCACGCCCGGCGGCAGGTCAAGCTCATCATGCGCCACCAGAATTTCGTCAGGGTTGATACGATAAAAGGTGGCCATGGCGGCAACGGCTTTGCCGCTTAAATTCATAAACGTGGTGGGGACCAGCAGGCGCACATCTGCCCCGGCCAGATTGATGCGCGAGGTATAACCGAAGAACTTCGGCTCTTCACGCAATGGCGTACGCAACCGCTCGGCAAGCAAATCTACATACCAGGCACCGGCGTTATGGCGTGTGGCGGCATACTCCGCCCCTGGGTTAGCAAGGCCGACAATCAGTTTTATCGTCACGTTTTTATTCCTGAAGGCTTAAGTCTGGCGCGTAGTTTACTGTCTGCGGCGTCGCTTGACAAAATTCTGCGCGACGAAAAGCGATATTCATATAATTACCCCTCTGAACAATTAGAATTTCAAGCAGTTCAGGCGCTTATTTGTAAACTTTTGTCTGAGAGAGAGCCATTAATGTGATCATTCACGCAACTCATAAAAGACCTGGTGTCTATACTTTACACACAAGGATTAGGGACATTTTCCCTGCAACCCAGGTTCCGGAGGTGACAGATGAAACGCAAAAACGCTTCAAGACTCGGTAACGTACTCATGGGATTGGGCCTGTTTGTGATGGTAGCAGGTGTGGGATACTCCGTTTTAAACCAGCTTCCTCAGCTTGATTTGCCACAGTATTTTGCGCATGGCGCAATACTGAGCATTTTCCTGGGTGCCGTACTCTGGCTGGCAGGTGCGCGTATCAGCGGCCACGAACAGGTGAGCGATCGGTACTGGTGGGTGCGTCATTATGATAAACGCTGCCGCCGTGACCAGCATAAACCTGGTTGATACACCTATGACGTCTTCCTGAACGACTCCTTGCGGAGTCGTTTTTTTTGCCTTGCAGGTCAGATAATGTCGGCTAATGCTGCTTCGCGATTGGGGTAGAAGGCCAGCCGTCCGGTCACCGGCTGGATACCCGCCCGGGCCATGGTGCGCAGAGGCTGGAATTCGAGATTGCTCACCCGCAGCTCACAGCCTTCCGGCAGGCGATCCACAAACCGCTGGAAAGCATCAAGGCCGCCCGCGTCCAGCACCGGTACCGCATCCCATTTCAGCACCACGATCCGTTTTCCGTCGATACGGGACGCCAGATCGTTGAATAATCCTTCGGCAGCGGCAAAGAATAGCGGGCCAATCACCCGTAAGACCAGCACATCGTCAGGCACCTCGACGTTGACGGGGGCGAGACGGGTCATCTGAGCGATACGACGCATAAAGAGCAGCGAGGCCAGCACAATGCCGACGCTAATGGCGATGACCATATCGAACAGCACCGTGAGTGACATACAGATCAGCATCACGATTATGTCGTCTTTAGGCGCACGACGCAGAAGATGAACAACCTTATGCGCCTCACTCATGTTCCACGCCACCATCAGCAGCAGGGCAGCCATAGCGGAAAGCGGGAGCCAGGAGAGAAGCGGCGCCAGCGCCAGCAGGGCGAGGATCACCAGCAACGAGTGGATAACCGCAGAAACCGGAGAGGTGGCACCGGCTCGCACGTTTGCGGCAGAGCGGGCAATCGCCGCCGTAGCGGTGATGCCGCCGAAGAACGGCGCAATCAGGTTTCCCAGCCCCTGGCCGATGAGCTCGCCGTTGGCTTTGTGTTTTGTGCCGGTCATGCCATCAAGCACCACGGCGCACAGCAGGGATTCAATGGCCCCCAGCATCGCCATGGAAAAAGCTGCCGGCAGCAGGGCGCGCAGCGCGTCCCAGCTCAGGGTAAAACTCGAGCCGGGCATATTCCACGGCATAACCAGCTGCGGTAAAAGCTGCGGAATACCATTGCCCTGAGAGCCATCTGCCAGAACATAATGGAACTGCGAGCCAATCGTGGCGACCTGTCCGCCCAGTAAGTTCACTACGGCCATCACCGCGCAACCCAGCAGCAGTGCCGGCAAATGCCCCGGAAGACGTATCCCCAGGCGGGGCCAGGCAATCAGCGTGCCCAGCGTCACGATACCAATGGCGGCATCGCCCGGATTAGCCGTTGGGAGGGCTGCCACCAGTGCGCCAACTTTTTGCAGATAATGCTCAGGCACATGTGCCAGCTGCAAACCGAGGAAATCTTTTATCTGCATGGTACCGATGGTGATGCCAATCCCGGAGGTAAAGCCAAGCGTCACGGAGAGAGGAATGTATTCAATCAGCCTGCCAAAGCGCGCCAGACCAAAAAGAATCAAAAACACCCCCGACATCAGCGTTGCGACCAGCAGTCCTGCCAGACCAAACTGTTGCGAAACGGGATAGAGGATCACCACAAAGGCCGCGGTAGGGCCGGAAACGCTAAAGCGTGAACCCCCCGTCAGGGCAATAACGATACCCGCTACCGCCGAGGTATAAAGCCCGTACTGCGGGGCGACGCCGCTGCCAATAGCCAGCGCCATCGCCAGCGGAATGGCAATGATCCCGACGGTGATCCCGGCAATAAGATCGCGCATAAAGCGCGTTGAGGTGTACTTTTCTTTCCAGCAGGCGTCGATGAGGGCGCGAAAGGGCAAAATTTGTGAGGAGGCTATATTTTTCACAATTGTCTTCATCCGTGAGCGCATCATCTGTCATATGAATGGCAGGTGAAGGAGGCATTAATCATTACCCCGCCTGATTCCCGGTGCAGACTCGCTGGCTGCGTTGACTCATCTCAGTGAATTCAGCGCCTGAGTGAATCATTCCTTTGCGGCCGTCCTGCCACCCGAATTATTCAGGGTATCAATAAACATTAAAAACAAAAAAACCCGCCGCAGCGGGTTTTTGGGCCGTGTTCGATCAGTGTTCGAACATCGCAGAGATAGATTCTTCGTTGCTGATACGACGAATCGCTTCGGCCAACATCCCGGAGAGCGTCAAGGTACGTACGTTTGGCAGCGCCTTGATCTCTTCGCTTAACGGGATAGTATCGCAAACCACCACTTCATCAATAACGGAGTTGCGGAGATTATTCACCGCGTTGCCTGAGAAGATAGGGTGAGTGGCATAGGCGAAGACGCGTTTGGCTCCACGCTCTTTCAGCGCTTCTGCAGCTTTGCACAGCGTGCCGCCGGTATCGATCATGTCATCAACCAGCACGCAGTCACGACCTGCAACGTCACCAATGATGTGCATAACCTGAGAAACGTTAGCGCGCGGGCGACGTTTGTCGATGATAGCCATGTCGGTATCGTTGAGCAGTTTGGCAATCGCACGAGCACGAACCACGCCGCCGATGTCCGGAGACACCACGATAGGGTTATCGAGATTCAGTTGCAGCATATCTTCCAGCAGGATTGGGCTGCCGAATACGTTATCAACCGGAACGTCGAAGAAGCCCTGGATCTGCTCAGCGTGCAGGTCAACGGTCAGAACGCGGTCTACGCCTACGCTTGACAGGAAATCGGCAACAACTTTAGCGGTGATGGGAACACGCGCGGAACGGACGCGGCGGTCCTGGCGGGCATAACCGAAGTAAGGAATAACTGCCGTAATACGGCCTGCGGAAGCACGGCGCAGGGCATCGACCATGACAACCAGTTCCATCAGGTTGTCGTTAGTTGGAGCACAGGTGGACTGGATGATGAAAATATCACCACCGCGTACATTTTCGTTAATTTGTACGCTGACTTCGCCGTCGCTAAAGCGACCTACAGCGGCGTCGCCGAGGGAAGTGTACAGGCGGTTGGCAATACGTTGTGCTAGTTCCGGGGTGGCGTTACCAGCAAAAAGCTTCATATCAGGCACGAGAAGAACCTCAGGCATGCGTCCAATGGTGGATAACTTTCGCCACAAACTGTGCGGGCCAGGCGAAAACTATCCAGGCGTGTATTAAAGAGCGCGATGCAACGTCTGGAACAGGGGTGACGTTGTCACCGAAACTCAGTCTGCGCCAGAATGGCTTGCTGTAGGGGAGAGATGTTCATCCCACGCGCTACAAAACCTTGCAACCATTCCGGGGCTTGCTCAAGCACCTGACGGGCGGCAGCTTCGGTGTCAAATTCAGCAAAGACACAGGCACCGGTGCCAGTCAGGCGCGACGGCGCGTATTCTAACAGCCAGGAAAGCGCCGCATCAACCTTACGAAAACGTTTTCTTGCGATAACCTCGCAATCGTTGCTGAATTCACATTTTAGTAACGTCTCTATTGACCGAACGGGCGTGTCTCTCGGCAGGTCCGGATCGCTAAAGATAAGCGGGGTCGGAATGCTCACGCCAGGGTGGGCCACCAGATACCATTTCTCTTCAGGATCAACGGGGGTAAGGATTTCGCCTACCCCTTCGGCAAAGGCCGCGTGGCCGCGCACGAACAACGGCACGTCAGCGCCCAGCGTCAAGCCGAGCTCCGCCAGTTCATCCTCCGACAACCCGCAGCCCCAGAGGTGGTTTAAAACAACCAGCACCGTCGCCGCGTTCGACGAGCCGCCACCCAGGCCGCCGCCCATAGGTAAACGCTTGTCGATACGAATATCGGCACCGCTGCCGGCGGGCAGACGCCCGGACTCCGCCGCGCGTTTCATCAGTAATCGTGCGGCACGGACGATGAGATTGTCGTCGTGAGAAACACCTTCAACCGGCGTTAACAGGTGAATCTGCCCATCCTGACGGGGTTCAATTGACAGGGTATCGCCAAAATCCACAAACTGAAAAAGCGTCTGCAGAGTGTGATAACCATCGGGGCGTTGTCCGGTGATATACAAAAACAGATTCAGTTTTGCCGGAGAGGGCCAGAGGGTCATCATTTAACGATCCAGTTATCCATTTTCAGTTTGATACGCTGGCTGCCCTGGGTCAGCTCCATATTGGAGGGCAGAGCAGGCTGGGTTTTGCTGTCGTAACCGCCGTACACCACTTTCCAGCTTTTACCGTTTTGCGTGTAGTTCATCTCCCTCAGACGGTACTGGTCGTCGAGGCTATAATCCGTTGCGTCTCCCGGCAGACCAAGGATCCACTGGCGCAAACTGTTCAGCGGAATAGGCATTCCGGTCAGTTTGCCGACCATCTCTTCCGCATCCGTTCCGGTATAACGCTGACCTTTATTGTCGGTTATCTGCGCCTGACCCGGCTGGGCATTCAGCTCAAGCTCCGTGCTTCCCAGCGGGTTCAGCAGAAGCAGGCGATAGCGATCCTGTCCGGTTTGCTGCCAGAAGAAACGGGCATACACTTTTTGGTCATCAGAGAGATAAGCAAAGGCGCCGCGCGTCTGATATTGGCTTAAACTGCGCACGTCCTGCTGGTGTTGACGCCATTGTGGCGAGTCAGGGCTTTTACCGGGTCCTTTCGGTGGCGTGATCGAGCAGGCGGTGAGAACCAGGGCGGCCAGAGGCAGCAGGCGAATCATTCGGGTCATAATGATGACAAATCCTTGAGATACGTTGCAGTTATAACCCTTAATGCTAGCGCCGGGTGAGGGCAGCGTCTACGTTCATATTGTCTTAAATCATCAAATTAGCGTGGAAGGCCTATTACTCCGAAAGGGGGCAGTCTCTTTTATTGATCTCGCGCATCCTGTATGATGCGACCTGCTAACCTTATTAACGCTGGTACTACTCCCGCTCATATGACCCTTTTAGCACTCGGTATTAACCATAAAACAGCCCCGGTTTCGCTGCGAGAACGTGTTACGTTTTCGCCGGATACGCTCGACCAGGCGCTGGATAGCTTACTTGCCCAACCCATGGTGCAAGGCGGCGTGGTGCTCTCTACGTGCAACCGTACCGAACTCTACCTGAGCGTTGAAGAACAGGATAACCTGCATGAAGCCCTGATTCGCTGGCTGTGTGAGTATCACAACCTGAACGAAGAGGAGCTGCGTAAGAGTCTTTACTGGCATCAGGATAACGATGCGGTAAGCCATCTTATGCGCGTGGCCAGCGGCCTGGACTCTCTCGTGCTGGGTGAACCCCAGATCCTGGGTCAGGTTAAAAAAGCGTTTGCAGATTCCCAGAAAGGGCACCTGAAGGCGAGTGAGCTGGAACGGATGTTCCAGAAATCTTTCTCTGTTGCCAAGCGAGTGCGAACGGAAACTGACATTGGTGCCAGTGCGGTTTCCGTTGCTTTTGCCGCCTGTACGCTGGCGCGTCAGATATTTGAATCCCTCTCAACGGTCACCGTGCTGCTGGTCGGCGCGGGCGAAACCATCGAACTGGTCGCTCGTCATTTGCGCGAGCATAACGTTAAAAAGATGATTATCGCGAACCGCACCCGTGAACGCGCTCAGGCGCTGGCGGATGAAGTGGGGGCTGAAGTCATCGCGCTGAGCGACATCGACGAACGACTGCAGGAAGCCGATATTATTATCAGCTCTACCGCCAGCCCGCTGCCAATTATTGGCAAAGGCATGGTGGAACGCGCCCTGAAATCGCGGCGAAATCAGCCTATGTTGCTGGTGGATATCGCGGTCCCCCGGGATGTCGAACCGGAAGTCAGCAAACTGGCAAACGCCTATTTGTACAGCGTTGACGATCTGCAAAGCATTATTTCGCATAACCTGGCGCAGCGGAAAGCCGCGGCCGTGCAGGCTGAAACGATCGTTGAGCAGGAATCCAGCGAATTTATGGCCTGGCTGCGTGCGCAAAGCGCGAGCGAGACCATTCGCGAATACCGTGGTCAGGCTGAACAGGTGCGTAATGAACTGACAGCCAAAGCGATGGCCGCGCTGGAACAGGGCGGCGATCCGCAGGCGATCATGCAGGAGCTGGCCTGGAAGCTGACCAACCGGCTGATCCACGCGCCAACCAAATCACTTCAACAGGCCGCCCGTGACGGGGATGACGAACGCCTGACTCTTCTGCGAAACAGCCTCGGGCTGGAATAGCGCCACATACCCATTTTTTATGACAAGGTGCACTTTACGCCTATGAAGCCTTCTATCGTCGCTAAACTGGAAGCTCTGCACGAGCGCCATGAAGAAGTTCAGGCCCTGCTCGGCGATGCCGCGACTATTGCCGATCAGGATCGTTTTCGCGCGCTGTCGCGCGAGTATGCGCAGTTAAGCGATGTTTCGCGTTGCTTTACCGACTGGCGGCAGGTTCAGGAAGATATCGAAACGGCTCAGATGATGCTGGACGATCCTGAAATGCGCGAGATGGCGCAGGAAGAGTTACAGGACGCCAAAGCACGCGCCGAACAGATGGAGCAGCAGCTCCAGGTTCTGCTCCTGCCTAAAGATCCTGACGATGAACGCAATGCGTTCGTTGAAGTCCGCGCAGGCACCGGTGGTGATGAAGCCGCGCTTTTTGCCGGCGATCTGTTCCGCATGTACAGCCGTTACGCTGAATCACGTCGCTGGCGTGTCGAAATTCTCAGTGCCAACGAGGGTGAACACGGTGGCTATAAAGAGGTGATTGCCAAGATCAGCGGGGAAGGCGTCTATGGCCGACTCAAGTTTGAATCCGGCGGTCATCGCGTGCAGCGTGTGCCGGCGACGGAATCCCAGGGGCGTATTCACACCTCGGCCTGCACCGTTGCGGTGATGCCGGAACTGCCTGAAGCCGAGCTGCCTGATATTAATCCCGCCGATCTGCGTATTGATACTTTCCGATCGTCCGGCGCGGGGGGACAGCACGTTAACACCACCGACTCGGCGATTCGTATTACCCACCTGCCAACCGGTATTGTGGTGGAGTGTCAGGACGAACGTTCGCAGCACAAGAACAAAGCGAAAGCGCTGTCTGTGCTGGGGTCGCGTATTCGCGCCGCTGAAGTCGCAAAACGTCAGCAGGCAGAAGCGTCCACGCGGCGTAACCTGCTGGGCAGCGGCGATCGCAGCGATCGTAACCGCACCTATAACTTCCCGCAGGGGCGCGTGACCGACCATCGCATCAACCTCACCGTTTACCGTCTGGATGAAACGATGGAAGGCAAACTCGATTTGCTGATTGAGCCGATTGTGCAGGAGTTCCAGGCCGATCAGCTGGCGGCGCTGGCAGATCAGGACTAATGGATTTTCAGCACTGGCTGCGCATGGCCGTCGCTGCACTGGCTGAAAGCGAAAGCCCAAAGCGCGATGCCGAAATTCTGCTTGAACATGTCACGGGTAAGGCACGTAGCTTTATCCTGGCTTTTGGCGAAACGGCGCTGAGCGCGGCGCAGGAAACGCAGTTGACTGAGCTGCTTGCCCGGCGCAAACGCGGCGAGCCCGTGGCGCACCTCACGGGTGAACGTGAATTCTGGTCCTTACCGCTGTATGTCTCGGCGGCTACGCTGATCCCGCGTCCGGATACCGAATGCCTGGTTGAGCAGGCGCTGGCGCGTTTGCCCGCCGGGCCGTGCCGCATTCTCGATCTCGGGACGGGGACCGGAGCCATCGCGCTGGCGCTGGCGAGCGAACGGCCCGACTGTCAGGTTACCGCGCTCGATGTGATGCCTGATGCTGTCGCCCTGGCAAAACGTAACGTCGAACGTCTTGGTCTTCACAACGTCCAGGTGTTGCAGAGCAGCTGGTTTACCGGCGTTGCCGGACAGTCCTTCGGAATGATTGTCAGTAATCCTCCCTATATTGATGAGCACGATCCGCATCTGAACGAGGGTGACGTGCGCTTTGAACCGTTAACGGCGCTGGTCGCTGCGGATGAAGGTCTGGCGGACATCGAACACATTATCACCACCGCACGGCAGCATCTGGTACCCGGGGGCTGGTTGCTGATTGAGCACGGCTGGACCCAGGGGCAGGCGGTGCGCGAGCGGTTTCTGCAAGCCGGCTACGCCGACACCGAAACCTGTCGCGACTACGGGGGTAATGACCGCCTTACGCTGGGGAGAGTGTCATGAGCGGCTTTGACGTGCTGATTAGCCTGCATATCGTCACCGTGATCCTCACCATCAGTTTTTTCGTGGTGCGCTACTGGTGGCGTTACAGCAATAATCCGCTGATCAACGCCCGCTGGGTGCGCATCGCTCCGCATTGTATCGACACCGTTTTATTCCTCTCGGGCGCCGGATTGATGGCGGTCACCGGCTATCTGCCGTTTACGGATGAAGGCGCATGGCTGACTGAGAAGCTGTTTGGCGTTATCATCTACATCGTTTTGGGTTTTATCGCGCTAGGACGTCGTCGTCCGCGCAGCCAGCAGACAGGGTTTACTGCCTTCCTGCTGGGGCTGGTGGTGCTGTACATCATCATTAAACTCGCCACCACAAGAATACCGTTACTGGGGTAAGTATGAGGTCCTTAGCCGATTTCGAATTTAATAAAGTACCACTTTGCGATGGTATGGTTCTGATCACCGAGATGATTCGTGACGATTTCACGTCGCAATATGTCTACGATGAGCTGGAAAGCCTGGTGAGCCTGGCACGCGAAGAGATCAATCAGGCGCGTCCGCAAGACTGGCAGCTTGAGAAACTGATCGAGCTGTTTTACGGCGAATGGGGCTTTAGCGACACGCGCGGCGTGTACCGTCTTTCCGATGCGTTATGGCTGGATCAGGTGCTGAAAAATCGCCAGGGCAGTGCGGTTGCGTTGGGCGCCGTATTGCTGTGGGTCGCCAACCGTCTGGATATTCCGCTGGTGCCTGTTATTTTCCCGACGCAGATGATTTTGCGTGCGGAGTGGCTGGACGGGGAAATGTGGTTAATTAACCCTTTCAATGGCGACACCCTTGATGAGCACACGCTGGACGTCTGGCTTAAGGGGAATATCAGCCCGGTGGCTGAACTCTTCAATGAAGATCTGGATGAGGCGGATAACGCAGAAGTGATTCGCAAACTGTTAGACACCCTCAAGTCGGCGCTGATGGAAGAGCGTCAGATGGAACTGGCCTTGCGCGCCAGCGAGGTGTTGTTGCAGTTCAATCCTGAAGATCCGTATGAAATTCGCGACCGTGGGCTTATCTATGCTCAGCTCGACTGCGATCACGTGGCGCTGCACGATTTGAACTACTTCGTCGAGCAGTGTCCGGAAGATCCGATAAGCGAAATGATTCGCGCGCAGATCAATTCGATCGCGCATAAACAAATTACACTGCATTAATCTGACATCCGATTCATACCTGAATAAGGCGATCTTATGAAACAAAAAGTGGTTAGCATTGGTGATATCAAGGTAGCAAACGACCTGCCGTTCGTGCTGTTTGGCGGTATGAACGTGCTGGAATCCCGCGATCTTGCGATGCGTATCTGCGAGCACTACGTGACTGTGACCCAGAAACTGGGTATTCCGTACGTGTTTAAAGCCTCTTTTGATAAAGCCAACCGTTCGTCTATTAACTCCTACCGTGGCCCGGGCCTGGAAGAGGGGATGAAGATTTTCCAGGAGCTGAAGCAGACCTTCGGCGTGAAAATCATCACCGACGTTCATGAAGCCTCACAGGCCCAGCCGGTTGCGGATGTGGTTGATGTTATTCAGCTGCCTGCGTTCCTGGCGCGCCAGACCGATCTGGTGGCTGCGATGGCGAAAACCGGTGCCGTTATCAACGTGAAAAAGCCACAGTTCGTCAGCCCAGGCCAGATGGGTAACATCGTCGACAAATTCATTGAAGGCGGTAACGACCAGATCATCCTGTGTGACCGTGGCGCGAACTTCGGCTACGACAACCTGGTGGTGGATATGTTGGGCTTCGGCGTAATGAAGAAAGTCTCCAACAACTCACCGGTGATTTTCGACGTCACGCATGCGCTGCAGTGCCGCGACCCGTTTGGCGCTGCGTCAAGCGGCCGCCGTGCGCAGGTTACCGAGCTGGCGCGTGCGGGGATGGCGACGGGGATTGCCGGTCTGTTCATCGAAGCACACCCGGATCCAGAGCATGCGAAATGTGATGGTCCTTCCGCGCTGCCGCTGGATAAACTGGAACCGTTCCTGAAACAGATCAAAGCCATTGACGATCTGGTGAAAAGCTTCGACGAACTGGATACCAGCAACTAATAAAAAACCCGCTTCGGCGGGTTTTTTTATGGGGCGGGTTGACGGGGTCCGGGTAGACCCCGCATAAGGGATTACGCAAATATCGTCATCAGATAAGCGACAAACAGCGCCAGATGTGCCGCGCCATTCAGCACGTTCGTGCGGCCCGTAGAGAACGAAATCTGGCAGAGCAGTAATGAAGCCACCATCACGATCATCTCTGGCGCGCCCAGCGCAAAATGCAGGTCATTGCCGGTCATGAAGGCAATCAGCGTCACCACCGGTACGGTGAGAGAGATAGTCGCCAGCACCGAACCAAAGAATAAATTCATTGCGCGCTGAACCTGATTATTCAGTACCGCTCGCAATGCCCCCAGCCCTTCAGGTGACAGGATCAGCAAGGCAACCAGGAAGCCGGTAAAGGCCACCGGTGCGTTCAGCTCGGTGAGTAACGTTTCGAGGGGATTCGCGTTCATCTTGGTGACGGCGATAACGGCAATAAGATGCACGATCAGCCAAAGCGTGTGCCACATGTTGCTGTGCGCCGAGGGCTTGCCGTGCTGCGGATCGTCGCCTTCGTCTTCGTGTTCATAGACGAACAAACTCTGGTGCGTTTTAGTCTGAATGAGCAGGAAGACGCCGTACATTGCCGCTGAAATCAACGCCACCAGTAACGCCTGGCCGGTCGTGAAATTAGCCCCCGGAAGCGCCATCGGGAAAACCAGAACAATAATCGCCAGCGGGAATAACGCGATCAGATACTGTTTAATACCAAACAGGTTCATATACTGCGTGGCAAATTTTCGCCCTCCCATCAGAAGCGAGAAGCCGACCAGGCCACCGGTGACAATCATAATGATGGAATAAAGCGTGTCACGCATGAGCGTGGGTGCCGCATCGCCCGTGGCCATCAATGCAGAAATCAGGCTCACTTCGAGAATCACGACAGAAAGGCTTAAAATCAGGGAGCCGTAAGGTTCACCCAGGCGGTGCGCCAGAACGTCCGCATGGCGAACCACGCTGAACGCACTGCTTAAAATACCAATAAGAGCAAGTATATTGATTCCAACGACCACTGGCAGTGACTGACTGCTTCCCCAGAAGAAAAGCACCGCCAGTGCCAGAATCGGGAAGATGAGAGACGTCTCCTTGTGGCGGGTTTTAACCGCCTCATGCGTTGTTGTCATGCGATTCTCCATCAGTGCAGATGATTGTAATTATAGATATAAATTGCAGGCCATTAAACTAACAGATCGGCGACAAAACCAGTAATAGTTTACTTAGTTTTACCCTTTGCCATTAAATTGTCATAAGAGGTCTGAATTTCTCGGTTAAGTGATAATAAGCTATATATAACAAATAAATAACAATGACTGTTTATCAAGAAATGAATTGACCTGGCATGACCGCGCATCCTCAACCACACTTACCTTTTACTGCAAAAGGAGGTTTACGATGCCCTATAAAGCCAAAACCGATCTACCCGACAGCGTGCAGCATGTCCTGCCTGCCCATGCGCAGGAAATCTATAAAGAAGCTTTCAACAGCGCCTGGGATCAATATAAAGATAAGGACGACCGGCGCGACGATGCGAGCCGGGAAGAAACCGCACATAAGGTCGCCTGGGCTGCCGTGAAAAATGATTATGAAAAGGGAGACGATGATAAATGGCATAAAAAGAAATAGCCTGAAACCGCCTGCGCGTTAGCTTTTTAGGCGGTTGACGCGCTGTTGTATTGCAACCGGCCCGTTATTTGCTTATCGTTCCTGCATTGCTGTGAAAATGAACAGCGCACGATACCAGGATAACAGTTGTAGCAGGGAAGCATGCAGTGGCGGAGGTAAATATGTTAACGCGTGATTTCTTAATGAAGGCGGATTGTAAGACGGCATTTGGTGCCATTGAGGAATCGCTTCTCTGGTCGGCTGAACAGCGTGCGGCGTCCCTTGCCGCCACGATTGCCTGTCGGCCCGATGATGGCCCTGTATGGGTGTTTGGCTACGGGTCTTTAATGTGGAACCCCGCGCTGGAGTTTGTTGAATCGGCAACGGGTACGCTGCCTGGCTGGCACCGCGCGTTCTGTTTGCGCCTGACCGCCGGTCGGGGTACCCCCTGCCAGCCGGGTCGTATGCTTGCACTGAAAGAGGGCGGACGCACCACGGGTGTCGCCTATCGGTTGCCCGATGACACCCTGGAAGAGGAGCTGTCGCTGCTCTGGAAACGCGAAATGATCACCGGCTGCTATATGCCGTGCTGGTGCAAACTCGATCTGGACGACGGCCGCACCGTCAATGCGCTGGTGTTTATCATGGACCCGCGCCATCCTCTTTATGAAGCTGATACCCGTGCTCAGGTGATAGCGCCCCTGATTGCGGCCGCCAGCGGCCCGCTCGGCACTAACGCGCAATATCTTTTCTCGCTGGATCAGGAGCTGACGCGTCTGGGCATGAAGGATGACTGCCTGAATGAACTGGTGACCCGCGTTAAGGTACTGCTGGAGGGGCCGGGATGTGAAGGACAGCTCCGTCCCGGCTTTGCATAACACATTCGCCCGTAAGCGGCTGCTTGCCGGGCGAATACCGACCTTATGCCGCCACGTAACTGACCGAATGTTCCAGCGACGGGCTGTGGCTGTCGATTAAGACATCCCAGATACCGGTGTACGGCACCGTAAGCCACGCGTTATCCCTGTTTTGTACGCTCAGAATATCCACCTGGGCTTGCCGTTGTGCCTGAGCGCTTCTCAGATGAATATGGCAACGCTCTGAGCAACGAACAACAACGGTATCCCCGCCAAATAATTTCAAACTTGTTTTTACCAGTGCCATTTTTAACCCCATAGTCCGGAAACAACGCACTCCCTGCGGTTAATCCTGCGTGTGATGTTGTTCACAATGTACGAGTGGCATAACACCAAAGGAGAAGGGGGGCGATGCTGATTTTGATCAAAAAATGGCATAACGATTAAACAAAAATGACAAAATGCCTTAAAGCATTCAGCAGGCGCGTATTTGTACAGGCAGATACGCGCCAGAAGAAAATTAAATGCGGAAATGACTGGCCGTTTCAGCAAGGTCGCCCGCCTGGCTTTCCAGCGCACCGGCGGCAGCGGCGGATTGTACAACCAGCTCGGCATTTTGCTGCACCATGCGATCCAGATGCGTGACCGCATGATTGATCTCATGAATGCCTTTCATTTGTTCGCGGGTGGCAATCGACATTTCGCGCATAATACCCGATACGCTGCCGATGCTGGCGCGGATCTCATCCATGCTCTCCCCGGCAAGGTGGACATAGCGTGAGCCGGTGGCTACGCTGTGGGTCGTCGCCTCAATCAGCGTTTTAATCTCTTTGGCGGCCTGCGCGCTACGGCTGGCCAGACTGCGCACCTCGCCCGCAACCACGGCAAATCCACGTCCTTGTTCACCCGCGCGTGCAGCTTCGACGGCGGCGTTCAAGGCAAGAATATTGGTCTGGAAGGCGATCCCGTCTATCACGCTGGTGATGTCGCCAATCTGGGTGGAGGCAACCTCGATCGACTGCATGGTGCTGATGGCCTGGGAAACCACGTCGCCACCGCGCGAGGCGGCCGCCGACGCGTTGCTTGCCTGTTCGTTCGCTTCGGCAGCGGAGTCGTTCGACTGCGAAACGGAGGTGGTGATTTGCTCGACCGCACTGGCGGTTTCGCGCAGGCTTGACGCGGCCTGCTCGGTGCGCCCGGAGAGGTCCTGATTGCCTGCGGCAATTTCACGCGCGGCGTTTTTAACCGATGCGCTGGCATCGCGCAAACGCATCATCACCTGAGAGAGTTTGTCGCTAAAGGCGTTAAAGGCATGGGCAATCTGCGCCACTTCGTCCTGTCCCGTTTCCGGCAGGCGTTGGGAAAGATCGTTGGTGCCATTCGCGATAGCGTGCATGGCGTCACGAATATCCGACAGGCGTTTCAGAAGGCGCGCAATCAGCAGATGCACAAGAGTGGCGCTAATCAGTACCAGAATCACCAGCGACAGGGCGGAGGCTTTCAGCAACGAGCGCATTCCTGACGTCGCATCATTGCTGTCGAGGGCCACAACCAGCAACCAGTGGGTACCGGCAATCGGGGTGGCAACAAAGGTTTTTTCAGTATCTGCCAACGTCCCGTCGGCTTCACGGCCCTGTTTCAGCGCCTCCAGATCGACCCCTTTTACCGTCTCACTGAACGCTTTCATCGTCAGGGCCGGATCGTTAGCAGCAATGACGGTGCCGTCGCTGTCGATAAGCAAACCGCTACTCGCAGGCGTTGGATGAATACCCCGAATATTGGCCACCACGCTGTCCATGGCAACATCGCCTGCGACCACTGCCCGCAGGGTGCCATTTTCTTTAACCGGCACGGCAAATGTCACCACCAGTTTGCCGGTGCCCGCGTCCACATACGGGGCGGTCACAACCGGGGCATCGTCATGTAAGACCTGCTGGTACCAGGGACGGACCGTCGGATCGTAGTCGGCAGGCACGCCTGTCGGATCGGAGAATTTCGCTGTTTTCGTGGCATAACCCACATAGACGTTGGTAAAACCGCCCGCCTGCGCCAGCTGCTTAAACACGGGGATCGGATCGTCGCTCAGGGCAAGAGTTTGCGCAGAGTCAATCACCATCATTTTACTCTTCACCCAGTCGGCAATCGCCATGTTATGGCTGGCGCTGGTGCTGGCCAGAATATCGTGCTGTGATGCCTGGTTATCCTTGCGGGTCACCTGAAAATTAATAATGGTATTGAGCAGAAGGGCGACCACCAGGCAGCTGGTAGTGACCAAGAGAATACGGGCACGAATGGACTGGAACATAAAGGAGAACCCTGCAAAGTTGACTTAAGATGCCTATCGGCAACCCGGCAGGGAACTTGATGGTGTAACCGCGTCCATAAGAAAAAACTATTTTCGCGCCTTTATTATTAGAAAGTTAATACTTTGTCGGCGGTCAGGGTCCACTGCGCCAGCTCTACCAGCGTACCGATTTCTACCCCGTCAATCAGCGGCAGAGCGGTGATACCCCGTCCATCCGTACAGGTTTTGCATAATTTTACCGGCGTGTTTTGCGCAGTCAGGATCTCCAGCATCTGCTGGATATTATATCCCTCGGCGGGTTTTTGCCCTTTTAGCCCTGCGGTCACGGCATCGGACATCAGAAACAGCCTGAGATCCAGCTCGCTTTCATTCTCGCGCAAGGCAATGGCAAGGCGCAGGCTGTTGAAAAGCGATTCACTTCCATAGGCTGCGCCGTTGGCGACAATAACGATTTTCTGCATGTTGACTCCTGTTCGATGAAAAGGGCATGGAAATTGCTTTCTCTCCTGAAGACACTGACCCGGGAGAGTAAGCATGACGACAATGACTGGCAGGCCACCCGGCGCCACCGAATGGTTTCAACGGGCAAAAAAGATCCGTCAACAGCAGCTAAACCACCTCGCGCAATGCGGCACGCTGGTGAACCACCTGAGTCGCCTGGTGCATATGTTACAGTGCGAGCGCGGGGCGTCCAACATCTGGCTCTGTTCGCATGGCCAGCTTTACGCGCCTGAATGCAAAGCCAGCCGGGCGCTGGTGGATGAAGCCCTCACGGCATTTCACCGCTCGCTGAACTCGCCTTCCACTCTTTCGGGCAGCGCACTTTGCGAGCGCATTGCCATGGCGCTGGGCGAGCTGGAACGACTTACCGCGCTTCGCGAGGCCATCGTAAACCTAAACATTACCGCGCATCAGGCAATGGAGCAGTACAGCCGCACGTTGCGTCATTTACTCAGTATCATCCCGCAGCTCAATGACAGCATTGACGATCCGCAAATAGCGGGCCGATTCGTTGCACTCTACAGCCTTATGCAGGGCAAAGAGTGGGTAGGGCAGGAGCGTGCACTGGGGGCGATGGGGTTCACGCAAGGGCACTTCAGCGATGAGATGCGCCAGACCCTGGTCGATCGCATCGAGGCGCAGCAGGCCTGTTTTGAGATCTTTTTAACGCGGGTGAATGCCGCGATGCAAACCGCTTTCCACGCGCACGCCCAGCCGCATGGCGACATCGAAAAACTGCGCCGTATTGCCTGCACCCGGCAGCCTGCGGATGACAACGGGTCGACCGCCCTGAACTGGTTTAACCTGCAAACAACCCGGCTGGAAAATCTCCGCGCGCTTGAAGAGGACGCCATCGCCGATCTGATGGCGGACGTGCAGGCACGTATCCATTTTGAACCTGAAGCGCCTCTCTTCAAGGGGGAGGACAATATCTTGCCCCTTTTCCCCGATAAGGCGTTGCTCCCGCTGGTCAGGCAGCAGGCAGGCGAAATTGAGCGTCTTTCCCGCCAGCTTGCCTCCCTTCGCGATACGCTGGAGGCGCGAAAAACCATTGATAAAGCAAAAAACCTGCTCATGGCGCATCAGAATATGAGTGAGGAGCAGGCCTGGGGGGCGCTTCGGAAAATGGCAATGGATAAAAATCAGCGCATGGTCGATATCGCCCAGGCTCTGTTAACCGTGAAGACGTTATGGCAGTTAACCCCTAAGGGGTAGCTGCACAATGTGCGGGCAATTTCTGCCTGATTGAGGTGCGTCGTGGGTGGTCGGGAGGGGCAAAACGCCGCCCGGCAAGGCGTGTAAACCTGGCATCCCCTTTGCATTATCTTAATTACCATTTTTAACGACGCGCCAACGGCGGTGCGTGCGTTTTGGATAAAGGCGTCCAGCAGTGCTTCGGCATTGTCGGGCGCTTTTTTTTGGCTTTTTTCAGGAGCGAGCATGGCGGACTGGACAAGAAGGCGTTTTTTACAGGCAGGTACGCTGGCAGGCGGGGCGTTATTACTCCCCGGCGTCATGCAGGCCGCATGGGCAGCAGGTTCCGATAAACCGGAGCAGGAGACGGTGCGTATTGGTTTTATCCCCTTAACCGATTGCGCGCCGGTGGTGATTGCCGCGCTGAAGGGGTTTGATAAAAAACACGGCATCACGATTGTCCCCACGAAAGAAGCGAGCTGGGCTGCGGTACGTGACAAGCTGGTCGCGGGCGAACTCGACGCGGCACATATTCTCTATGGCCTGTTATATGGCCTGGAGCTGGGCATCGCCGGAAAACCCCAGCCCATGGCCAACCTGATGACGTTAAACCGCAACGGGCAGGCGATCACCCTTTCTAACGATCTGCTGGAAAAAGGCGTCCGGGATGTTGATGGCCTGAAGAAACTTATCGATCGGCAGGCGCCGGGGACCTACAGCTTTGCCCACACCTTCCCGACCGGGACGCACGCCATGTGGCTCTACTACTGGCTGGCAAGCGCCGGGATTAATCCGTTCGACGATGTCCGGACCGTGGTGGTCCCGCCTCCGCAGATGGTGATGAATATGCGGATTGGCAACATGGTCGGTTTTTGCGTCGGTGAGCCGTGGAATGCGCGCGCGATTAACGATCGTATTGGCTTCACGGCGGCGACATCGCAGTCCATCTGGCCGGAACATCCTGAGAAGATCCTCGGAACACGCCGCGACTGGGTGGAAAAAAATCCTCATACCGCACGGGCGCTGGTCAGCGCCGTCATGGAGGCGCAGCGCTGGATTGAGGCCTCGCCCGAAAATAAACGTGAAACGGCAGCCATCCTTTCGCGTCGCGCCTGGCTTAATACCAAAGAGCAGTACCTCACCGGACGCATGCTGGGTGAGTACGACAACGGTATCGGCCAGCGCTGGCAGGACGCCCATCCTATCCGCTTCTTTAACGACGGCGCAGTCAGCTATCCCTGGCATTCCGATGGGATGTGGTTCCTGACCCAGTTCCGTCGCTGGGGATTGCTGAAAACCGACCCGGACTACCAGGGGATTGCCGCGCGTATTAATCAAACTGCCGTCTGGAAAGATGCTGCCGCCGCGGCAGGCGGCATTACCGTACCGACCGCCACGATGCGCACCAGCACCTTGATGGATGGCACCGTCTGGGACGGTGCCGATCCGCAGGGGTATGCCCGTCGCTTTGCTATTCACCGTACAGGGGCTTGATATGAAACAGACGCAAACTCTCCACGTCACCGAAGAAGAAAAAGCCGTAAGCGGCGAAGTGATCGTGCTGCCACCACGACAGGTACGTCGTCCGGTTCCGGCGCTTGCCCGCCGGGTTAACGCACTTTTGCAGCGCATTATTCCCGCCGTTCTGGGGCTGGGGCTGCTGGTGGTGCTCTGGCAACTGGCGGCCATTAACAGCAAAGGATTTCCCACACCGCTTAGCACGCTGGACTCGGCGATCACCCTATTTGCCGATCCCTTTTATCGCGACGGCCCTAATGATATGGGCATCGGCTGGAACGTGCTTGCGTCCCTTGAGCGCGTGGCAATCGGCTTTGGCCTGGCCGCAATGGCGGGGATCCCGCTGGGATTTCTGATCGGTCGTTTTACCTTTTTCTCGCGCATGTTTACGCCGCTTATCGCGCTGCTCCGGCCGGTCAGCCCGCTGGCGTGGCTGCCTATCGGCCTGTTGCTGTTCCAGAAAGCGGAACCCGCATCCAGCTGGACCATTTTTATCTGCTCCATCTGGCCGATGGTCATCAACACCGCCGAAGGGGTACGCCGTATTCCGCAGGACTACCTCAACGTCGCCCGCGTGTTGCAGCTGTCTGAGTGGACCATTTTGCGCCGGATCCTTTTCCCGGCGGTCCTTCCCTCGGTTCTCACGGGCGTGCGGCTCTCCATCGGCATTGCGTGGCTGGTGATTGTCGCGGCCGAAATGCTGACCGGCGGCCTGGGGATCGGCTTCTGGATCTGGAACGAGTGGAACAACCTGAACGTTGAAAACATTCTCATCGCCATCGTCATCATCGGCGTGGTCGGGCTGCTGCTGGAACAAGGGTTGATGCTGATAGCCCGTCGTTTCAGCTGGCAGGAAAAATAAGGAGCGAACATGAAACCGTTAATTCAGGTACAGGCCGTCAGCCAGCGATTTTCTACCGCCAGCGGTGACTTCCTGGCGTTACAAAACGTCTCTTTCGATATTCATGAAGGTGAGACCGTCAGCCTGATTGGTCACTCAGGCTGCGGTAAATCCACGCTGCTCAACCTCATCGCCGGGATCACCTTGCCTACGGAAGGCGGGCTGATTTGTGATAACCGGGAAATCGCCGGGCCAGGCCCCGAGCGGGCCGTTGTGTTTCAAAACCACTCTTTACTGCCGTGGCTGACCTGCTTCGACAACGTCGCGCTGGCGGTAGATAAGGTCTTTCGCCGCACGATGAATAAAGCCGAGCGGAAAGAGTGGATCGAACACAACCTGGAGCGGGTACAGATGGGCCACGCATTGCACAAACGTCCGGAGGAGATTTCCGGAGGGATGAAGCAGCGGGTCGGAATTGCCCGCGCGCTGGCCATGAAGCCAAAAGTGCTGCTGATGGACGAACCCTTTGGCGCGCTGGATGCGTTGACCCGCGCACATTTGCAGGATTCGGTCATGAAAATCCAGCAGGAGCTCAATACCACTATCGTGCTGATTACCCACGACGTGGACGAGGCCGTCCTGCTGTCCGACCGCGTACTGATGATGACCAACGGTCCTGCGGCAACGGTGGGGGAGATCCTGCGGGTCGATCTTCCGCGTCCGCGCCACCGCGTGCAGCTGGCGGAGGAGAGCCGCTATCACCATCTGCGCCAGCAGGTATTGCAGTTCCTCTACGAAAAACAGCCTAAAGCGGCCTGATAAGGAGGAGATGATGCGGCTGGTGATCATTGGCAACGGTATGTCCGCAACGCGACTGATTGAGTCGCTCACCGAACGCGCGCCCGGCCGCTATGCGATTACCGTCATTGGCGACGAGCCGGACCATGCCTATAACCGGATACAGCTTTCGCCGGTGCTGGGGGGTGAAAAACGGGCCGACGCGCTGCGTTTTCATGATGACGTCTGGTATCGCGAGCGCGGCGTCACGGTGTTAAACAGGGAGAAAATCCTCGCGGTGGATCTGACCAGGCGTCAGGTCCGCAGCGAAAAACAGCTGCTTTCCTGGGATGAACTGGTGTTCGCCACCGGCTCCGAACCGGTTGTTCCCCCGATACCCGGCAGCGAGCATCAACATGTTTTTTGTTTCCGCACCCGTCAGGACGTCGAGAAGATTCTGGCGAAAAGCGGTCCGGCGGTGGTGCTGGGTGGGGGTGTGCTGGGCGTAGAGGCGGCAGCGGCGCTGGGGCTTTCTTGTGACAACGTCACGTTAATCCACCGTGGCCGCTGGCTTATGGACCAGCAGCTGGATCAGCGGGCCGGCCTCTTACTGGAAACCCTGCTTGCAGAGCGGGGCATCCGCTGCGAGCTGGACTCAGGCATTGCCGCAATCGGGGAACACGCGGTCACGCTCAGGGACGGGCGGCAGTTAGCCGCCTCCCGGGTGATCCTCGCCACCGGCGTGCGGCCCCGAATTTTGCTGGCTCAGGCAAGCGGTGTGGTTTGCAGCAAGGGCATCGTGGTGGACGCGCAAATGCGGACATCACATTCCGGCGTGAGCGCCATTGGCGAATGCTGTGAGCGTAACGGACAAACCCATGGGCTTGTCGCGCCTTGCCTGGCGCAGGCGGAGATCCTGGCCTCCCGCCTTGCCGGGAAGCCGGTTGATTGCGCTGAACCCGGCGATAGCGGGATGCGGCTGAAGGTGACGGGTATAGCGCTTTTCAGCGCTGGCTGCGTTGAAGAACACCCCGGCGACAAGGTGTGGACCTCCTGGGACCCGCTGACCCGCCATTATCGCCGTCTGCTCATTCGTGACGGCACCCTGTCCGGCGTGGTGTTGATGGGGGATTGCCGCAGTGCGGCCCCGCTCGCCGAACGCCTCTTTACGTCTGTTCCGGCCCACGAGGGCTGGCTCTTCGATCAATTTACTGAGCAACCGCCGGTTGCAGGACAAAATGCGATGACAAAACCAACACTGGTAGTGGTTGGACACGGTATGGTCGGCCATCATTTCCTTGAAGATTGCGTACGCCGCAATTTGCATCAGCAATATCAGATAGTGGTCTTTGGCGAGGAGCGCCACGCCGCCTATGACCGCGTGCATCTTTCGCAATATTTCGCCGATCGTGATGCCGGTGCGCTTTCGATGGTCGAAGAGAATTTTTTTGACGCAAACGGAATTGAACTGCGCCTGAGCCAGCAAATCGTGGCGCTCGATTGCGATGAACGCGTAGTGCGAACCGCCAGCGGCCACGAGACGCACTGGGATAAGCTGGTTCTCGCGACCGGATCATACCCCTTTGTGCCGCCCGTACCCGGACACGACCTGACGGGGTGCTTTGTTTATCGCACGCTCGACGATCTGGATAACATTGCGGCCCATGCCGCTCACGCCCGTCGCGGGGTAGTAATTGGCGGAGGCTTGCTTGGCCTGGAGGCGGCAAACGCCCTGAAGTCGCTGGGGTTGCAAACCGACGTGGTGGAATTTGCCCCGAATCTGATGGCAGTGCAGCTGGATAATGACGGGGCCGCCATGCTGCGCCGCAAAATTGAAGCCCTGGGCGTTGGGGTGCATACCTCAAAATCGACGACGGAAATCGCCCAGACGGCGACGGGCATGGTGTTACGCTTTGCCGATGGCAGTGAGCTGGAAACCGATATGGTGGTCTTCTCCGCCGGGATCCGCCCTCAGGACGCCTTAGCCCGCAGCGCTGGCCTGCGCGTAGGTGAACGTGGCGGGATCGTTATCGACCACGGTTGTCGCACCTCGGACCCGGATATTTTTGCCGTGGGAGAATGTGCGTTGTGGGAGGGACGTATCTTTGGGCTGGTCGCCCCGGGATATCAGATGGCGCGGGTGGCGGCGGCCCTGCTGGCAGGGGAAGAGAGCGCTTTTAGCGGTGCAGATATGAGCACCAAACTAAAGTTGCTTGGCGTCGACGTGGCGTCGTTTGGCGATGCGCAGGCCCGTACGGCGGGCGCGCTGTGTTACCAGTGGACGCATGGTCCGCAGCAAATCTATAAAAAAATCGTCGTGAGCCCGGACGGCACCACGCTGCTTGGCGGTGTGCTGGTGGGCGATGCCACGGAATACGCCACCCTTGTGCAGATGATGCTCAACGGGATCGCCTTGCCTGCACAGCCCGAGACGCTGATTTTACCTGCCAGCGCCGGCAGCGCGCCAAAAGCGCTGGGTGTCGCCGCTCTGCCGGACAGCGCCCAAATCTGTTCCTGCCACAACGTTACTAAACAGGATCTCTGCCAGGCCGTCCTCGCCGGGGCTACTGACATCGGGGCGATTAAACAGTGCACCAAAGCGGCGACCGGGTGCGGCGGGTGCACCGCGCTGGTCAAACAGGTGATGGAGTTCCAGCTTGCGGCGCAGGGTGTGGAGGTCAAAAAAGACATCTGCGAGCATTTCGCCTATTCCCGCCAGGAGATCTACCATCTGGTTCGCGTCAACCGTATCCATACGTTTGAGCAGATGATCGGCCGCTATGGCCAGGGCCACGGCTGTGAAATCTGCAAACCGCTGGTCGGCTCCGTGCTGGCCTCCTGCTGGAACGAATATCTGCTTAAGCCCGCGCATCTGCCGCTGCAGGATACCAACGATCGTTATTTCGCCAACATTCAAAAGGATGGCACTTACTCCATTGTACCGAGGATGCCCGCAGGCGAAGTGAGCGCCGATGGTCTGATTGCCATCGGCAGCATCGCGAAACGCTATCAGCTTTACAGCAAAATTACCGGCGGGCAGCGCATCGATCTTTTTGGCGCCACGCTGGAGCAGCTGCCGGAAATCTGGCGCGAGCTGGTGGAGGCTGGTTTTGAGACCGGCCATGCCTACGGGAAATCCTTACGAACCGTGAAGTCCTGCGTCGGTTCGACCTGGTGTCGCTATGGCGTTCAGGACTCCACCGGGCTGGCGGTGACCCTTGAGCATCGCTACAAGGGCCTGCGTGCGCCGCATAAAATCAAGATGGCGGTCTCAGGCTGTACCCGCGAATGTGCCGAAGCGCAAAGCAAAGACGTGGGGGTGATCGCCACTGATAAAGGCTGGAATCTCTACCTGTGTGGCAACGGTGGCATGAAGCCACGCCATGCGGACCTGTTTGCCAGCGATCTGGATGACGAAACGCTGCTGCGCACCGTCGATCGCTTTCTGATGTTCTATATCCGCACCGCTGACCGCCTGCAACGCACCAGCACCTGGATGGACAATCTGGAAGGCGGCATCGAGTATCTGCGCGACGTCATCGTCAATGACAGCCTGGGCATTGCCCATGAGCTTGAACAGGAGATGGCGCGGGTTGTTGAGAGTTACCAGTGTGAATGGCAAACCACGCTGAACGATCCAAACCGTCTGGCGCTGTTCCGCACCAGCGTGAACGATCCGATAACCGCGCCTGCAAAACGCTGGCAGGAGATCTGTGCCATCGACGATATTCCTGAGCAGGCCGGGATCGGCGCGCACCTGGGCAAGCAGCAAATCGCGCTGTTCCGCTTCGGGAAGGCGGTCTATGCCCTTGAAGACGTTGAGCCGGGCGGTAAGGCTCCGGTGCTGTCGCGCGGGATTCTGGGGGATGCGGGCGGGGAACCTGTCGTCATCTCACCGCTGTATAAACAGCGGATCCGCCTGCGCGATGGCCGTCAGTTTGAAAGCGGTGAGCCGGCTGTCAGGGCATGGCCGGTGAAAATTGAGCACGGCAAAGTGTGGGTCAGCAGTGAAGAGCTGGTGCTACGGGCGGAGGCATCATGACGGAAATCAAAACCACATGCCCGTACTGCGGCGTGGGCTGCGGTGTGATTGCAAGCGTTCAGCAGGGCGAGGTTAAGGTGCGCGGTGATGATACGCATCCTGCAAACTATGGTCGCCTGTGCGTCAAGGGGGCGGCGCTGGGGGAGACCACCGGGCTGCACGGGCGCCTGCTGCATCCTGTGGTCGACGAGACTGAGGCAGACTGGTCGCAGGCGCTGAGCGAGGCGGGCAGACGTCTGCGAACCGTTATCGACACCTATGGGCCGCAGGCGGTGGCGTTTTATGCTTCCGGCCAGCTGTTGACGGAAGATTACTACGCGGCGAACAAACTCATGAAAGGCTTTATCGGGGCCGCCAACATCGACACTAACTCGCGGCTGTGTATGTCTTCGGCGGTCACGGGCTATAAGCGCGCGTTCGGTGAGGATGTGGTGCCCTGCAGCTATGAGGATATCGAAAACACCGATCTGGTGGTGCTGGTCGGGTCAAACGCCGCATGGACGCACCCGGTGCTGTTTCAGCGTCTGGTGCAGGCGCGTCGGGAAAACCCGGCGCTGAAAGTGGTGGTGATCGATCCGCGCAGGACCGCCACCTGCGACATTGCCGACCTGCATCTCGCCTTGTCACCCGGCAGCGATGCCGCACTGTTTGTCGGGCTGCTGAATCAGATTCAGGGTGAATCGGGCTGGCCGGTCACGCGCGTGGCGGCGTTTTGCGGCCTGCCGGTCGAGGCGATCAGTACTTTCTACGACTGGTTTATCACCGCGCCTCGCGCCATCACCCTGTATACGATGGGAATCAACCAGTCCGTCAGCGGCAGCGACAAATGCAATGCCATCATCAATGTTCATCTGGCCAGTCAAAAATTTGCCCGCGAGGGGTGTGGGCCATTCTCCCTGACCGGACAACCCAATGCGATGGGCGGACGCGAGGTGGGCGGGCTGGCAAACCAGCTGGCGGCGCACATGAACTTTGAACCTGCGGACCTGGCGCGCGTTGCCCGCTTCTGGGGGACCGAACGGCTGGCCCAGACGCCGGGGCTGATGGCCGTAGAACTCTTTGAGGCTATTGCCCGCAGTGAGATCAAAGCGGTCTGGATTATGGGCACCAATCCGGCGGTGTCGTTGCCCGACAGCCATGCGGTGTGCCAGGCGTTATCCGCTTGTCCGTTGGTGATTGTTTCTGAGGTGATGCAGGATACGGACACCAGTCGTTACGCGCACATTCGCTTTCCGGCCCTGGCCTGGGGCGAAAAAAACGGGACGGTCACCAACTCAGAACGGCGAATCTCACGTCAGCGTGCGTTTTTGCCCGCGCCGGGCGAAGCAAAACCCGACTGGTGGATCATCGCTCAGGTGGCTAAACAACTCGGCTTTGAAGCAGCATTTCGCTGGCAACATCCGCACGACATATTTTGTGAACATGCCGGATTATCGGCATTCGAGAACCAGGGAGAGCGAGCCTTTAACCTGCGTGACCTTGTCACGTTAAGCCGTGAGGAGTGGGATGCGCTCACCCCCTATCAATGGCCGACAGGTCATTTTCCGCAGCGGCGGATTGTGCCCGTGGAGCCTCAATCCCACGCCGCTGCTCTCCAGCCGCTTTATCCTCTGGTGCTGAATACCGGTCGAATCCGCGACCAGTGGCATACCATGACGCGTACCGGTTACGTTCCGCGGTTGATGGAACATATTGCCGAGCCCGTCGTCGGTGTTTCGCCCAGGGACGCTGCGCGATACCGGCTTGAAGAGGGACAACTGGCCCGCCTGAGCTCGGCGCGGGGGGTGATGGTATGCAGGGTCAATATCCATGCGGGGCAACGGGAAGGCGAGCTTTTCGCTCCGATGCACTGGAGTCGTTGCTTTGCCCGGCAAGGCGCGGTGAATGCGCTGGTAGAGAGCCGATGCGATCCGCACTCCGGCCAGCCGGAAAGCAAGCAAACGGCAGTCAGGATCATGCCATGGCAACCCGCCTGGCAGGGCGAACTCTACGCACGCGAACTGCCCGCGTTACCCGTTTTCATCCACTGGTGGCGAAAAGCCGCTCGCGGCGTTTCACGTCTGACACTTGCAGGCGATAAGCCGCTGATGGCGTGGCTTATCAGCGAATGTCACTCGCACGGCTGGACGGTGCAGACGGCAGAGACCGGCGGGCGCAGTAGCCTGCTTGCCTGGCATGACGGCGCGCTGATGCTGGGCTTCTGGCAGAACGAACGGTTACCTGCGCTGGCGCATGCCGTGATTGAAGATGCGTTTGTCAGACCACCGGCACAACTCGCCGAACGTCACGCTTTGTTGAATGGACAAAGTGTGCAAGCCAGGGGCGATGAGGGACGGATAATATGCAGCTGCTTTGGCGTGGGTGAAAACCTGATCCGTCAGGCTATCATGGAAGGCTGCCATTCTGCTGCTGCGCTGGGCGCGAAGCTGCGTTGTGGTACCAACTGCGGATCCTGCGTGCCTGAGCTAAATGCGATGATTCAGGATTTTCCGGAAAATGCCCTTAAGACTGAAAATATTTCTGATTCACGCTAAGGTAACGCCTGGCTCTAAAAAGTAATGGATCAGACTGACGACGTTGATAGTGTCCCTTCCCCGCACCCGAGTTTTACCGCTCCTCCTGCTTTGTGTGGCTGGGGGAACGTTTTCTGCGCCCAAATCCTTCACGCAACAGGCGCAAAATCCGTTTGATAATAACGGCGATGGCTTGCCCGACCTGGGACTGGCAAAACCCACCGGGGAAGGTGAGAAGCATCTCGCCGAAATGGCGAAAGCCTTTGGTGAAGCCAGCATGACCGATAATGGCCTCACCACCGGAGAGCAGGCGCGCCAGTTCGCGTTTGGTCAGGTTCGCGACGCGCTCAGCGGTGAAGTGAACGAGCAGATCGAATCGTGGCTGTCCCCGTGGGGCAATGCCAGCGTCGATTTACTGGTGGACGATGACGGAAAATTTAACGGCAGCAGCGGTCGCTGGTTTATTCCCTGGCAGGACAATAATCGCTATCTCAGCTGGACGCAGCTCGGCCTGACCCAGCAAAGCGATGGGCTGGTGAGCAACGCGGGCATTGGCCAGCGCTGGGTGGCCGGTAAATGGCTGGTGGGATACAACACCTTTTACGATAATCTGCTGGATGAAAACCTCCAGCGGGCCGGCCTGGGCGCTGAGGTCTGGGGGGAAAACCTGCGTCTCTCTGCCAATTATTATCAGCCTTTTGCCAGCTGGCGTGACAGTACCGATCTTCAGGAGCAGCGCATGGCCCGTGGCTATGACGTCACGGCCAAAGCCTGGCTTCCCTATTTTCATCACCTGAATACGAGCGTTCGCTTTGAGCAGTATTTTGGCGACAACGTCGACCTGTTTCGCAGCGGCACGGGTTACCACAACCCCATGGCGGTCAATCTGGGCCTCGATTACACCCCGGTCCCCCTGGTGACCTTCACGGCGGGGCATAAGCAGGGTGAAAACGGCGTGAGCCAGAACAATCTGGGCATGAAGCTGAATTATCGCTTCGGCGTGCCGCTTAAAAAACAGCTCTCGTCGGATGAAGTGGCGGTCACCCGTTCCCTGCGCGGCAGCCGGTATGACTCTCCGGATCGCACGAATTTACCGGTGCTGGAGTTCCGCCAGCGGAAGACCTTGTCCGTGTATCTGGCGACGCCTCCGTGGGATCTCCAGCAGGGCGAGACGGTGGTTCTGAAGCTGCAAATCCACAGCACGCATGGCGTACGGGAACTTCACTGGCAGGGTGATACGCAGGCGTTGAGTCTGACTGCACCGCCGCAGGCGAACAGTGAGGAAGGCTGGAGTATTATCATGCCTGCATGGGATACGCGTGAAGGCGCAACAAATCGCTGGCGGTTGTCTGTGGTGGTGGAAGATAAAAATGGGCAGCGTGTCTCGTCCAATGAGATCACGCTCTCGCTATCGCCACCGCTGGTGGCACTCCCTGAGGACGATCGCGGCTATCAGCTGCTGCCGGAGGAGTGATTAGAAAATGCGGTCCTGGTGAACCCAGACCGCCGCTTCTACGCGCGATTTCAGCTTCATTTTTTTCAGCATATGTTTTACGTGAACTTTAACCGTGCTTTCAGTGATGTCCAGACGACGGGCAATCATTTTATTGGGCAGGCCCTGGGCGATCAGCTTAAGAATGTCACGCTCGCGAGGCGTTAGCTGGCTGACGTCACGGTCGGAGGTGGCGCGGTTGGCGCGAAGGCTTGCCGCCAGCACGGGCGTTAAGGCTTCACTCAACACCATCTCACCCGCCGCGGCCTGTTGCAGTGCCTTGAGCAGATCTTCCGGCTCCATATCTTTGAGCAAATAGCCATCGGCGCCGCGTTTCAGGGCGGTGACAACGTCTTCTTCATGGTTTGACACGCTAAAAACAACGATACGGCCAGACAGCGACTTCTCGCGCAATTTGTCCAGCGTTTCCAGGCCATTCATGCCGGGCATATTGAGATCGAGCAGGATCAAATCAGGATCGAGAGACTCGGCAAGTTCAATACCCTGTTCACCGTTGCTGGCTTCACCCACGACGGTTATATCTTCCGCCATGCTGACAAGTTGTTTTACGCCGGTGCGCAGCATCGGATGATCGTCGATCAACAGAATGGTTGCCGGTTCCTGATTAGTCATGGTTTTCTCCTTGAGCAGTAATAAGAGGCTTTTCGGGAATAAAGGTGACCACTACTTCAGTGCCGCCAGACTCCCCCCGGCGAACCTGGCAATCTCCGCGCAAACTTTGCGCACGGTCTCGCATAATAATTAAACCATAGTGGTTACTTCTTTCAGCGTTTTCAGGCACGCCGCAGCCGTTATCCTGCACCGAGAGTCGCACCTGATTGCTGTGCTGACTGACGGTGACCGTTACTGCCGTCGCGGCGGCGTGTTTAAGCGCATTGCTTAAGGCTTCGCGGGCGATCTGCAATAAATGTATGGCCTGATGGGAAGGCACAAAGCGCGGCGGCAGCTGATAATCGAGCTTCACCGGGAATCCCAGTCGGGCGCTAAATTCCTGGCAGCTGGCTTCGAGGGCAGGGCGCAACCCTGGCTCGGTCAGCTGCAAGCGGAAGGTGGTGAGCAGCTCACGAAGCTGCACCCATGATGTATTCAGCTCATTACGAATCTGACTTAACAGCTGCTTACTGCCTTCAGGCAATCCATCATCCTGCATTTGCAGGCAACTGACCTGCATTTTCATACAGGAGAGCGACTGTGCGATAGAGTCGTGAAGCTCGCGAGCGATGGTGGCGCGCTCTTCCATCACAATCAGCTGCTGCTGTTTTTCCTGATGACGATCGAGGGCAAGCGTGGCGGTTAACTGTTCGACGAGCGTATCCACCAGCTGCTGCTGATCGTGGTTCAGATGGCGACCAGAAGGTAACGTCGCCAGCAATATTCCGTACTGAGTGTGATTATCCGTCAGCCGCCATTTCAGCGTGGTGCCGCCATTATTCAGGGGCGGCAGGCCGCGCGGGCAGAGGTGACACCCTTTATCATCACAGGACATATCGGACTGACAGGTAAATTCTTGATGATTTTCTTCGTCTTCGACGTCATAAACACGCAGTTCAATGTCATGAAGCTGGGTGAGATTTTGCAGACCGTTCAGAACCGGTGAGAGCCGCTCGCACAAGGGGACCTGCATATGCAAACGACGGTTTGCCTGCCAGAGGAACGAGAGGATTTCGTTCTTTTGCTCCAGTCCGGCGGTCTTTTCCTGCACCCGTTTTTCCAGCACTGAGTAGCTTTCCGCCAGCTCGCCGGACATATCGTTGAGCGCCTGGCCCAGCATGGCCATCTCGTTGCGGCCGCTGATATGGGTTCGCTGGGTAAAATCACGCTCGGTGACCGCGCGCGCCATAGCCAGCAGCTGTTTCCAGGGGTTGAGCAGCCGCTTACGCAGCCAGATAATGGTGAAGATTAGCAGCAGGCCCATGAAAATCGCCATCGCCCGCTGCAGGATGACCACCCGCTCGATGCGCATCTCGGTGGTATGATCGAAAGAGGAGACCAGCGTATCAATGCGCGAGACAAAATCGGCAACGTCGTGGGATACCGTTCCGGCACTCTGGGCCCGCACAAGACCTGGCTCCAGTTGACCATGCCAGTACGCCTGCAGGGCCTTCAGCTGCTCAAGTTGCCCGTCGTGGCGGGCAGCCACCTGCAGTTCCGGACTGAAGGCAGTACGTTCCATCTCATCGAGGAGAGGTTTGTCGTCCGGCGTCAGCGGAACGGCGGCAAGCAGGCGATAGCTCTGCATGCGGAGCGAGCCTGCCTCGTTTATTGCATGTGCGCTACCCTGAACGCCCTGAACCAGCCGTCCAGAGATGGCCATGCCGGTCACACCGATGGCGGTGGACAGCAACACGATCAAGGCCAACTGATTGACTAACGTCAGTGGGGATAAGCATCTTTTCAACATAGGGGGGCCTGGCTCCTGACTGGGCTTGATTCCAGGAATGGCGTTATTCTCATGCATACCCTGGAGTATACCCATACCAACAAAGGATTACCCCTAAATTGCCGGCGGGGTAATGCCTGGTGTAAGGGCCTGGCGCGGAACGGTCAGCACCGTGAAAAACCACACCTTTTTTGCCGGATAAACCTACCTACTTAGGATGATGACGTTTTTTAAAGCGTTAAACTCCCGACTTTTCCTTTGATTTATATCAACTTACCGCTGGCTTAAAACCCTAATGTTTGCAGCATCTTTCGATAATCAGAGGTGTCTATGAGTCACTCATCTGCCCCGGAAAGGGCATCCGGTGCTGTTATTACAGAATGGCGTCCGGAAGATCCGGTGTTCTGGCAACAGCGTGGTCAGCGTGTAGCAAGTCGTAATCTGTGGATTTCTGTTCCCTGTCTGTTGTTGGCATTTTGCGTATGGATGTTGTTTAGTGCGGTAGCCGTTAACCTGCCGAAAGTGGGTTTCACCTTCACGACCGATCAGCTGTTTATGTTAACCGCGCTGCCGGCTCTGTCCGGGGCACTGCTGCGTGTTCCTTACGCGTTTATGGTTCCGTTGTTCGGCGGACGTCGCTGGACGGCGTTCAGTACCGGTATCATGATCGTCCCATGCGTCTGGCTCGGTTTTGCGGTGCAGGACACCTCTACGCCGTTTAGCGTGTTTGTGATTATCTCTCTGCTGTGTGGTTTTGCTGGCGCTAACTTTGCCTCCAGTATGGCGAACATCAGCTTCTTCTTCCCGAAAGCAAAGCAGGGCGGTGCGCTGGGTCTTAACGGCGGTCTGGGCAATATGGGCGTCAGCGTTATGCAGCTGATTGCTCCGCTGGTGGTGTCCCTCTCTCTCTTTGCCGTCTTCGGCGGGACGGGAACGGCACAGCCAGATGGCTCTATGCTTTATCTCGAAAACGCGGCCTGGATTTGGGTGCCATTTTTGGTGGTGCTGACGCTGCTGGCGTGGTTCTTTATGAACGATCTTTCGGCGTCAAAAGCATCCCTGAGCGAGCAGTTACCGGTGCTGAAGCGCGGTCACTTATGGGTGATGGCGCTGCTTTATCTGGCAACCTTTGGTTCATTTATTGGCTTCTCGGCGGGTTTCGCCATGCTGTCGAAAACCCAGTTCCCGGAAGTGCAAATCCTCCATTATGCCTTCTTCGGGCCGTTCATTGGCGCGCTGGCACGTTCCACGGGCGGGATGATTTCGGACCGCCTGGGCGGCACGCGCGTCACGCTGGTAAACTTTATCGTGATGGCCATCTTCTGCGCGCTGCTGTTCCTGACGCTGCCAACCCATGGGCAGGGCGGTAACTTTGTTGCCTTCTTCGCGGTCTTTATGGTGCTGTTCCTGACGGCCGGTCTGGGAAGTGCGTCTACTTTCCAGATGATCTCGGTGATCTTCCGCAAGTTGACTACCGACAGGGTGAAAGCGCAGGGCGGCAGCGAAGAGCAGGCCATGCGTGAAGCGGCAACCGATACGGCGGCGGCGCTCGGCTTTATCTCTGCTATTGGCGCCATTGGCGGATTCTTCATCCCGAAAGCCTTTGGTCTCTCTCTTGAGCTGACGGGCTCGCCTGCCGGCGCGATGAAAGTTTTCCTGATCTTCTATATCGCCTGCGTGGCTATCACGTGGCTGGTATATGGCCGGAATACTAAGAAAAATAAGTAATATTTGATTATCCGTTTGCGCGGCTCTCATGCCGCGCTTTTTTTTGCATGAAAATAGTTACAACATACTTATCGGTATTTCTTGAGTTCCCGTTTGAAACACTGTGATCGCCATCGCTTTGCAGAAGAGTCTACCCCTTAATACCTAAGATGTTAAATTTAGCCCTGCTTTTTGTACGATTAATATATAAATTACTTATATATCATGGTGTTAGATAAAATAATCGCATACCGCTTTGGTGGTATTACATCTAATACCAACCCACGAAGACCCCGTCTGCCTTGATCGTTATCAATTCCCGTCATCTTTCAGAGCGTTACCTTCGCTGCAAATCAGCAATGTCGATTTAGAGAGCCACAGGCTCCACACAGGAGATACCCGATGAGCAAATTTTTGGACCGGTTTCGCTACTTCAAACAGAAGGGCGAAACTTTTGCCGATGGGCACGGCCAGGTTCTGGAGACCAACCGGGACTGGGAAGACGGATACCGTCAACGCTGGCAGCATGACAAAGTCGTGCGTTCCACCCACGGTGTAAACTGCACTGGCTCATGTAGCTGGAAGATTTTCGTCAAAAATGGTCTGGTGACCTGGGAAGTGCAGCAGACAGACTATCCGCGTACGCGTCCGGATATGCCTAACCACGAACCGCGTGGTTGTCCACGTGGGGCGAGCTACTCCTGGTACCTCTACAGCGCTAACCGCCTGAAATATCCGCTTATGCGCAAACGCCTGATGAAAATGTGGCGCGAAGCAAAAGTGCAGCATAGCGATCCGGTGGATGCATGGGCATCAATTATTGAAGATGCTGACAAAGCAAAAAGCTTTAAGCAGGCGCGTGGACGCGGCGGTTTTGTCCGCTCCTCCTGGAAAGAGGTCAACGAACTCATTGCCGCCTCTAACGTCTACACCGTGAAGACCTACGGCCCTGACCGTGTTGCTGGTTTCTCGCCGATCCCGGCAATGTCGATGGTCTCTTATGCCTCTGGCGCACGTTATCTCTCTCTTATCGGCGGGACCTGTCTGAGCTTCTACGACTGGTACTGCGACTTACCGCCAGCTTCACCACAAACCTGGGGTGAGCAAACCGACGTGCCTGAATCGGCCGACTGGTACAACTCAAGCTATATTATCGCGTGGGGTTCTAACGTTCCGCAAACCCGTACGCCGGATGCACACTTCTTCACCGAAGTGCGTTACAAAGGCACCAAAACGGTGGCTATCACCCCGGATTACGCGGAAATTGCCAAGCTGTGCGACCTGTGGCTGGCACCGAAACAGGGTACCGATGCGGCCATGGCGCTGGCGATGGGCCACGTTATGCTGCGCGAGTTCCACCTCGATAAACCCAGCCAGTACTTCACCGACTACGTTCGTCGCTATACCGACATGCCGATGCTGGTCATGCTCGAAGAGCGCGATGGCTACTATGCCGCGGGACGTATGCTGCGTGCAGCCGATCTGGTCGACGCGCTCGGCCAGGAAAACAATCCAGAATGGAAAACCGTTGCCTGTAACAGCAATGGCGATCTGATTGCCCCTAACGGCTCTATCGGCTTCCGCTGGGGTGAAAAAGGCAAATGGAACCTTGAGCAGCGTGACGGGACGACCGGGACTGAAACCGATCTGCGTCTGAGCATGCTTGGCAGCCAGGACGATATCGCCGAAGTGGGCTTCCCGTACTTTGGTGGCGAAGGGACTGAGCATTTCGACAAGGTGGAGCTGGAGAATATCCTGCTGCACAAACTCCCGGTAAAACGTCTGCAACTGGCCGATGGGTCGACCGCGCTGGTTACCACCGTCTACGATCTCACCATGGCCAACTACGGTCTGGAACGTGGTCTGAACGATGAAAATTGTGCCTCCAGCTACGACGAAATCAAAGCCTATACCCCGGCCTGGGCAGAGAAAATTACCGGCGTTCCGTGCGCGCAGATCACCCGCATCGCCCGTGAGTTTGCCGATAACGCAGATAAAACCCACGGTCGTTCAATGATCATTGTGGGCGCAGGTCTGAACCACTGGTATCACCTCGATATGAACTATCGCGGGCTTATTAATATGCTGGTGTTCTGTGGCTGTGTCGGTCAGAGCGGCGGCGGCTGGGCACACTACGTTGGCCAGGAAAAACTGCGTCCTCAGACCGGCTGGCAGCCTCTGGCATTTGGTCTGGACTGGCAGCGCCCGGCGCGTCACATGAACAGCACCTCCTATTTCTACAACCACTCCAGCCAGTGGCGTTATGAAACCGTGACGGCGCAAGAGTTGTTGTCGCCAATGGCGGATAAATCTCGCTACAGCGGCCACCTGATTGACTTTAACGTGCGTGCTGAACGTATGGGCTGGCTGCCGTCAGCGCCTCAGTTAGGCACCAACCCGCTGCGAATCGCAGAAGAGGCGAAAAAAGCAGGCATGTCACCGGTGGATTACACGGTGAAATCCCTGAAGGAAGGCTCTATTCGCTTTGCCGCAGAGCAGCCAGAAAACGGGAAAAACCACCCGCGTAACCTCTTTATCTGGCGCTCTAACCTGCTCGGCTCGTCCGGTAAAGGCCATGAATACATGCTGAAATACTTGCTGGGAACCGACCACGGTATTCAGGGCAAAGATCTCGGCAAGCAGGGGGGTGTGAAGCCTGAAGAAGTCGAATGGCAGGACAACGGCCTCGACGGCAAACTCGATCTGGTGGTGACATTAGACTTCCGTCTGTCCAGTACCTGTCTCTATTCCGACATCGTGCTGCCAACCGCGACCTGGTATGAAAAAGACGACATGAATACCTCGGATATGCATCCGTTTATTCATCCGCTCTCTGCCGCGGTTGATCCGGCATGGGAATCGAAAAGCGATTGGGAGATCTACAAAGGCATCGCGAAGAAATTCTCTGAAGTCTGCGTCGGCCACCTGGGTGTGGAAACGGACGTGGTCACCCTGCCTATCCAGCACGATTCTGCCGCCGAACTGGCGCAACCGCTGGATGTGAAAGACTGGAAAAAAGGCGAATGCGACCTGATTCCTGGCGTGACTGCCCCGCATATTATCCCGGTTGAACGTGACTACCCGGCAACCTACGAACGCTTCACCTCCATTGGTCCGTTGATGGAGAAAATCGGTAACGGCGGGAAAGGCATTGCCTGGAACACCCAGAGCGAAATGGATCTGCTGCGTAAGCTCAACTACACCAAAGCAGACGGCCCGGCGAAAGGTCAGCCGATGCTGAACACGGCGATTGATGCGGCAGAGATGATCCTGACCCTGGCGCCAGAAACCAATGGCCAGGTGGCCGTAAAAGCCTGGGCGGCACTGAGCGAGTTTACCGGTCGCGACCACACGCATCTGGCGCTGAATAAAGAAGACGAGAAAATTCGTTTCCGCGATATTCAGGCTCAGCCGCGTAAGATCATCTCAAGCCCGACCTGGTCTGGTCTGGAAGATGAACACGTTTCCTACAACGCGGGTTATACCAACGTTCACGAGCTGATCCCATGGCGTACGCTCACGGGCCGTCAGTCGCTGTATCAGGATCATCAGTGGATGCGTGACTTCGGTGAAAGCCTGCTGGTCTACCGTCCGCCAATCGACACGCGCTCGGTCAAAGAGGTGATGGGTGAGAAGTCCAACGGCAACCCTGAAAAGGCGCTGAACTTCCTGACGCCGCACCAGAAGTGGGGTATCCACTCAACCTATAGCGACAACCTGCTGATGCTGACGCTGGGCCGCGGTGGTCCAATCGTGTGGATGAGCGAAGCGGATGCAAAAGAGCTGGGCATCGTGGACAACGACTGGATTGAAGTCTTCAACAGTAACGGCGCATTAACCGCCCGTGCGGTGGTGAGCCAGCGTGTTCCCGCAGGTATGACCATGATGTACCACGCGCAGGAACGTATCGTGAACATTCCTGGCTCAGAAATTACCGAGCAGCGCGGCGGTATTCATAACTCCGTCACCCGTATTACGCCGAAGCCAACCCACATGATCGGTGGCTATGCGCAGCTGGCCTACGGCTTTAACTACTACGGTACCGTGGGGTCAAACCGCGATGAGTTTGTGGTGGTACGTAAAATGAAAAATATTGACTGGTTAGACGGTGAAGGAAATGACCAGGTACAGGAGAGCGTAAAATGAAAATTCGTTCACAAGTCGGCATGGTGCTGAATCTGGATAAGTGCATCGGCTGTCATACCTGCTCAGTCACCTGTAAAAACGTCTGGACCAGCCGTGAAGGCACAGAGTACGCCTGGTTCAACAACGTGGAAACCAAACCAGGCACCGGTTTCCCGACCAACTGGGAAGATCAGGATAAATACAAGGGCGGCTGGATCCGCAAAATCAACGGTAAAATTCAGCCGCGTATGGGTAACCGTGCGATGCTGCTCGGCAAAATCTTCGCCAACCCGCATCTGCCGGGCATTGATGATTACTACGAGCCGTTTGATTTCGACTATCAAAATCTGCATAACGCCGCGGAAGGGAAATACCAGCCGATTGCCCGTCCACGTTCGCTGATCACCGGTCAGCGCATGGCGAAGATCGAGAAAGGCCCGAACTGGGAAGACGATCTGGGCGGCGAGTTCGAGAAGCTGTCGAAAGACAAAAACTTCGAGAACATGCAGAAGGCGATGTACGGCCAGTTCGAAAACACCTTCATGATGTATCTGCCACGTCTGTGCGAACACTGTCTGAACCCGGCATGTGTGGCGACCTGCCCGAGCGGGGCTATCTACAAACGTGAAGAAGACGGCATCGTGCTGATTGATCAGGATAAATGCCGCGGCTGGCGTATGTGCATCACCGGTTGCCCGTACAAAAAAATCTACTTCAACTGGAAGAGCGGTAAGTCCGAGAAGTGCATCTTCTGCTATCCACGTATTGAAGCCGGTATGCCAACCGTCTGTTCCGAAAGCTGCGTGGGCCGTATCCGTTACCTCGGCGTACTGCTGTACGACGCGGATGCGATTGAAAATGCAGCGAGCACCGAGAACGAAAAAGATCTGTATCAGCGTCAGCTGGACGTGTTCCTCGATCCAAACGACCCGAAAGTGATTGAGCAGGCGCTGAAAGACGGCGTGCCGCAGAGCGTGATTGACGCGGCGCAGCAGTCGCCGGTCTACAAAATGGCGATGGACTGGAAGCTGGCGCTGCCGCTGCATCCGGAATACCGCACGCTACCGATGGTCTGGTATGTGCCACCGTTGTCTCCGATTCAGTCTGCAGCCGATGCGGGTGAGCTGGGCGGTAACGGCATTCTGCCAGACGTGGAAAGCCTGCGTATCCCGGTTCAGTATCTGGCTAATCTGCTGACGGCAGGCGATACCCAGCCGGTGCTGCTGGCGCTGAAGCGTATGCTGGCGATGCGTCACTTCAAACGTGCGGAAACCGTAGACGGCGTTATCGATACGCGTGCACTGGAAGAGGTGGGCTTAAGCGAAGCGCAGGCGCAGGAGATGTATCGTTACCTGGCCATCGCCAACTACGAAGATCGTTTCGTGGTGCCGTCCAGCCACCGTGAACAGGCGCGTGACGCCTTCCCGGAAAAAAGCGGTTGCGGCTTTACCTTCGGTGACGGTTGCCACGGTTCAGACACTAAATTCAACCTGTTCAACAGCCGTCGCATTGATGCGATGGATGTGACCAGCAAAACGGAGCCGCACCAATGATTGAACTCGTCATTGTTTCGCGTCTGCTCGAGTACCCGGATGCTGCGCTGGCGCAGCATCAACAGGAACTTTTCGATGCACTCGCGTCATCAGAAAACCTGGACAAGGAAGATGCCCATCAACTGGGCGTGTTCCTCCGTGATTTGCTGGCACGGGATCTGCTGGATGCGCAGTCGGACTACAGTCAACTGTTTGATCGTGGACGTGCCACCTCGCTGCTGTTGTTTGAACACGTTCACGGGGAGTCCCGCGACCGTGGTCAGGCGATGGTAGACCTGATGGCTCAGTACGAGGCGCAAGGCCTACAGCTGGACAGCCGGGAGTTGCCGGACCATCTGCCGCTGTACCTGGAATACCTGGCGCAGCTGCCAAAAGAGGAGGCGCTTGGCGGTCTGTCCGACATAGCACCGATTCTGGCGCTGCTGAGCGCACGTCTGCAACAGCGAGAAAGTCGTTATGCGGTGCTGTTTGATCTGCTGGTGAAGCTGGCAAATACGGCCATTGACAGTGAAAAAGTGGCCGAAAAAATTGCCGATGAAGCGCGCGACGATACGCCGCAGGCGCTGGATGCAGTCTGGGAAGAAGAGCAGGTGAAATTCTTTGCAGACCAGAGTTGCGGTGAATCGGATATTACCACCCACCAGCGTCGTTTTGCCGGAGCGGTTGCCCCGCAATATTTGAATATCTCAAACGGAGGACAGCAATAATGCACTTCCTTAATATGTTCTTCTTCGATATCTATCCGTACATTGCCGGGGCGGTATTTTTGATTGGTAGCTGGGTGCGTTATGACTACGGTCAATATACCTGGCGTGCCGGTTCGAGCCAGATGCTGGATCGCAAAGGGATGAACCTGGCGTCTAACCTTTTCCATATCGGGATACTGGGTATTTTTGCCGGTCATTTCCTGGGAATGCTGACGCCACACTGGATGTATGAGTCATTCCTGCCGATTGAAGTGAAGCAGAAAATGGCGATGTATATGGGCGGCGCGAGTGGCGTATTGTGTCTGGTTGGCGGTTTGCTGCTGTTGAAACGCCGCCTCTTTAGTCCGCGCGTGCGTGCCACGACGACCGGTGCAGATATCCTTATCCTCTCCCTGCTGATGGTGCAGTGCGCGCTGGGTCTGCTGACGATCCCGTTCTCTGCCCAACATATGGATGGCAGCGAAATGATGAAGCTCGTGGGCTGGGCGCAATCCGTGGTGACCTTCCACGGCGGAGCCTCCGCGCATCTGGATGGCGTGGCCTTTATCTTCCGGATCCACCTGGTGCTGGGGATGACGATGTTCTTGTTATTCCCGTTCTCTCGCCTGGTGCACATCTGGAGCGCGCCGGTAGAGTATCTGACGCGCAGATACCAGATTGTGCGTGCACGACGCTGATAAGCTGTTATGAATGCAACCCCGCTACGGCGGGGTTTTTTGTGCCTGACGATCGCGCAGGGGCCGCAGGCCAGCATGGGAGTCGTATGGCGCAACAGGATTGATGGATACCTGCAATCTGGAAGAGGGTGATAGAAGAAGGATGACTCAGCGCTATGCGCTTCGCCCTTCGCCCTTCGGGTCGTTGCCGCTGGCAACGCTTTCTCGCTACACTCGAATCGAACCTTAATCGACGCTTCTCGTCTTTCCCGTAAGGGAGACATGTGTAGCAACAGGACGGGTGGATGATGAGTGTAATCTGGAAGATGGTGGTGGGGGAAGGATGACTCAGCGCTACGCGCTTCGCCCTTCGGGTCGTTGCCGTTGGCAACGCTTTCTCGCTGCGCTCGAATCGAACCTTAGTCGAAGCTTCTCATCCTTCCCGTATGGGAGGCATGTGTAGCAAAGGTGTAGTTAATGAATGAGTGCTATATGGAAGATGGTGGTGGGGGAAGGATTCGAACCTTCGAAGTCGATGACGGCAGATTTACAGTCTGCTCCCTTTGGCCGCTCGGGAACCCCACCAGGGGTAAAACTTATTTTGAGATAATGCTGTGAGAGGGTGGTGGGGGAAAGATTATTCGTCGCTTCGCTCCTCACCCTTCCCGATAAGCGCACACTTCGTCAGTGCTTATCGGTGCAACCACATTGCTGTGGTGAATAATGGTGGTGGGGGAAGGATTATTCGTCGCTTCGCTCCTCACCCTTCGGGCTGTTGCCTGCGGCAACATTCTCTCGCTTTCGCTCGAGTCGAACCTTAATCGAAGGTTCTCACCCTTCCCGATAAGCGCACACTTCGCCAGTGCTTATCGGTGTAACCACATTGCTGTGGTGAATAATGGTGGTGGGGGAAGGATTCGAACCTTCGAAGTCGATGACGGCAGATTTACAGTCTGCTCCCTTTGGCCGCTCGGGAACCCCACCACGGGGTAATGCTTATACTGGCCTGCTTCACGCTGGAAGCGGGGCGCATCATATCAAATGACACGCCCCTGTAAAGCTTTCCTTTGCTTATAACGGGTCGTTTGCCTGCTTTTTACCCGTTGCGACGCAAAGCTAATCAATTCATTTTATGAAGGATTAAAGAATAATCGTCCGGTTGCCATAGACGAACACGCGCTGAGCCAGCACCTGATACAACGCCCGGCTTAACACGTTCTTCTCCACATCACGTCCGGCGCGCATCATATCTTCTGCGGTGTAGGTGTGATCGACGTGAATCACGTCCTGCATGATGATCGGACCCTCATCCAGATTGTCGTTCACGTAGTGCGCGGTTGCGCCAATGATTTTCACGCCGCGCTCGTAAGCCTGGTGGTAAGGACGTGCCCCTATAAAGGCAGGCAGGAACGAATGGTGAATATTGATGATCTTATTCGGGAAACGCGAAACGAAGGTCGGCGTCAGAACGCGCATATATTTTGCCAGCACCACATAGTCCGGATTATGCGCTTCGATGGCTTGCGCCATCAGGTCGTCATGCTCTTCGCGGGTGTGTCCTTCGTGGCTCACCAGCTCAAACGGAATATCAAAGCGCTCAACCAGCGTGCGCAGCGTTTCATGGTTACCAATAACGGCGGCGATCTCGACATCCAGGCCGCCATAGTTGGCCTTCATTAACAAATCACCGAGGCAATGGGCCTCTTTGGTGACCAGAATCACAACGCGACGGCGTCCGGACGGTGTCAACTCACGTACGGAACCCTCCGGCAGCGCGCCATCAAGGTCAGCCAGTAAAGTCGAGTCGTTGAAAATCCCTTCAAGCTCGGTACGCATAAAAAAGCGGCCGGTGCGGTGGTCAACGAACTCATTATTTTGCACAATATTCAGTTCGTGCTTGTAACAAATGTTCGTAATGCGGGCGATCAAACCCTTCTGGTCAGGGCAAATAGTACGCAGTACTTTGCGTTGTAGTGATTGCATCGCGAGGAAATCCTGTTGAGTGTGTGCTTGCTGTCGTCAGGCGTTATTGCCCGCAACATTTTTTAAATTTTTTACCTGAACCGCAGGGGCAGGGGTCGTTTCGACCAAACTGCGGACGAGTACCGTCAATATAGTACCACTGTCCGCCTTCGAGTAAGAACCGGGACCTTTCGATGATCGCCCCTGTTTTACCTTGCTCGGAAAAGCGTGCCACAAAACTGACGAAGCCTTCCGCGGCATTCTGACCAACAGAGGCGTCAAAAAGGGTTAACCCAAGCCATTCTGTGTGTGCAAAGCCGGCTTCAATCTCCTGACGGAAATCCTCGGCGTGACAGGAGGGGTGCCAGGTATTGATTAAATATCGTGCGTCTTTGATCACAAAAGCAGTGTATCGGGAGCGCATAAGGTGTGACGGGTCTGGTGCAACCTGCTCTCCAGTAAGATATCGCTGGCAACATAGGCTATACTCCAGAGCGCTGCCACAGGGACAGAGTTGAGACACAGTTCGGTTCCTGAGACAAAAATTAACGGCGTTAAACGCCAGGGTGGCACATATGTTAACTGAGCGGTAGCTAACACGCTATGCCGGGAATCCAGGGGAAGTAAATCATAACTAATGAGAAAGGTAAAAGTAGGGCTGGCGCTAGGTTCGGGCGCCGCGCGTGGCTGGTCACATATTGGCGTAATTAATGCACTACAGCGACTTGGTATCGAAGTGGATCTTGTGGCAGGTTGTTCAATTGGTTCCCTTGTTGGCGCCGCTTACTCCTGCGGCAAGATGTCAGAGCTTGAACGCTGGGTGAGATCCTTTAGTTATTGGGACGTACTGCGTCTGATGGATCTTTCGTGGCAGCGCGGTGGCTTGTTGCGCGGCGAACGCGTGTTTAACCAATTCCGTACCATCATGCCGCTGACTGACTTTACGCATTGTCAGATGCCTTTCGGCGCGGTGGCAACCAATCTCAGCACGGGCAGAGAAATCTGGTTCACCGAAGGTGATCTCCACCTTGCGGTGCGTGCCTCCTGCAGCATACCTGGACTCATGGCTCCCGTCCCCCATAACGGCTACTGGCTGGTCGACGGCGGCGTGGTTAACCCTGTACCTGTCTCACTGACCCGCGCTATGGGGGCGGATATCGTCATCGCGGTGGATTTACAGCATGACGCGCATCTGATGCAGCAAGATCTGATGCCGGTGAATCTTCATCAGGAAGAGGCAGATGACGAGAAACTGGCCTGGCATAAGCGCCTACGCGGTCGCTTAGGCCGTGCGGCGGCGCGTAAAGCATTCGCTGCGCCTACCGCCATGGAGATCATGACCACCTCCATTCAGGTGCTCGAAAACAGAGTGAAACGTACCCGTATGGCGGGCGATCCGCCCGATATTCTGATTCAACCGTATTGTCCTCAAATATCAACCCTCGACTTTCATCGTGCAGATGCGGCGATTGCCGCCGGCGCGCTTGCCGTCGAGAAAAAAATGGACGAATTGTTACCTTTGGTGCGGGCGGCAGTGTGAGCCCCCTTTTTTTTGAAGACTTCAGCAAAATCTGACAGGCGATAGTGCCATTAGCATGCCACTATTTATCTAATGTCAGCAGGGGAGAGAACATGACGCAGCCCTTAACCGGAAAACAAATTCTGATCGTTGAAGACGAGCCCGTTTTCCGCTCGCTGCTGGAATCGTGGTTATCTTCTTTAGGGGCCACCACCGTTCTTGCTAACGATGGCGTGGATGCCCTGGAGAAAATGACGCGCATTACCCCGGATTTAATGATTTGCGATCTGGCGATGCCACGTATGGATGGCCTAAAGCTGGTTGAGCATTTACGCAATGAGGGTAACCAGACGCCCATACTGGTGATCTCAGCGACGGATAATATGGCTGACATTGCAAAAGCCCTGCGCCTGGGGGTGCAGGATGTGCTGCTCAAACCCGTAAAAGATTTAAACCGACTGCGTGAAACGGTGCTCGCCTGCCTTTATCCCAACATGTTTAATTCCCGTGTTGAGGAAGAAGAGCGCCTTTTCCAGGACTGGGATGCCCTGGTCAGCAATCCTAATGCAGCTTCCAAGCTCTTGCAGGAACTCCAGCCGCCGGTTCAGCAAAATATCTCACATTGTCGGGTCAATTATCGTCAGCTGGTTGCTGCCGATCAGCACGGTCTGGTGCTTGATATTGCACCGTTATCGGATAACGACCTCGCTTTCTATTGTCTTGATGTCACCCGAGCTGGCGATAATGGCGTGTTGGCCGCCTTATTATTACGCGCATTATTTAACGGTTTACTTCAGGAACAGCTGTCACATCAGGGCCAGCGGCTTCCGGAATTGGGTGCGCTGCTCAAACAGGTGAACCACCTTTTCCGCCAGGCCAATTTACCCGGGCAATTCCCGCTGCTGGTTGGTTATTACCACAGCGGCTTAAAAAATCTTATCCTGGTCTCCGCGGGTCTTAACGCAACGCTTAATACCGGCGAGCATCATATTCAGGTAAGCAACGGCGTTCCCCTGGGGACGTTAGGAACAACCTATCTGAATCAAATAAGTCACCGCTGCGCTTCCTGGCAATGCCAAATTTGGGGAACAGGCGGGCGTTTACGCTTAATGTTGTCCACAGAATAAGCAGTTGAGTTTTATTCACCAGATAGCTTTACCGCCGTTTTATCGGCAGTGCTACTATCGGTGCCAGATGATACGTATTTGTCCTAATTAATCGGTAACGCACCCTTTTCAGACCCGGTTTACAAGAAGTGGCTGATATACTCAATGCGTTATTCATTGCATAAAGTTCATAAATTGAACAGTTCAGGAGATTTCAATGGCTGCCCTAAATTCGAAAGTCACAAAGGCCGTTATCCCGGTAGCGGGATTAGGAACGAGGATGCTACCGGCCACCAAGGCAATTCCGAAAGAAATGTTGCCTTTGGTTGATAAGCCATTAATCCAGTATGTTGTAAACGAGTGTATTGCCGCGGGCATTACCGAAATTGTGCTGGTAACGCATTCCTCTAAAAACTCTATCGAAAACCATTTCGATACCAGTTTTGAACTGGAAGCGATGCTGGAAAAACGCGTTAAGCGTCAGCTGTTAGAAGAAGTTCAGTCTATTTGCCCACCACACGTCACCATCATGCAGGTTCGTCAGGGCCTGGCAAAAGGTTTAGGGCATGCGGTATTGTGCGCACATCCTGTTGTGGGCGATGAGCCGGTCGCGGTTATTCTGCCAGACGTTATTCTGGATGAATTCGAATCCGATCTTTCTCAGGATAACCTGGCAGAGATGATTAAACGTTTCGATGAGACCGGCAGCAGCCAGATTATGGTTGAGCCAGTGGAAGATGTGACGGCATACGGCGTCGTAGACTGCAAGGGCGTACCTTTGGCGCCAGGCGAGAGCGTACCGATGGTAGGCGTCGTAGAGAAGCCTAAAGCGGACGTAGCGCCGTCTAACCTCGCCGTGGTAGGGCGCTACGTGTTGAGCGCAGAGATTTGGCCACTGCTGGCGAAAACGCCTCCAGGAGCCGGTGATGAAATCCAGCTTACCGACGGTATTGATATGCTGATCGAGAAAGAAACCGTTGAGGCTTACCACATGAAAGGTAAAAGCCATGACTGCGGCAATAAACTCGGCTATATGCAGGCATTCGTTGAATACGGTATTCGTCACAACACGCTGGGTGAAGAATTTAAAGCATGGCTGAAGCAGGCCATGGGTATTAAAAACTAATCTCATTTTCAAGCGATATCAAACCGGTGACTGCATTGCATCACCGGTTTTTTTACGTCTGGCCTTTAGCAAAAGATGCGCTGATAAAACGTAAAGAAACGGGTATGGACGTTTGTAGGTATATGAAGAGGTGTAAGCAGATATCACTGAATAACGTTCAGACATAAAAAATCCCGCCGTAGCGGGATTTTTTGAAGGCAGGGGGATTAATCCTTGATCAGGAAATCATCCAGCTGTTTGCCTTGCTCATCCATTGCTTTTTTGATTACTGCTGGAGTACGACCCTGACCCGTCCAGGTTTTGGTCTCACCATTTTCATCAACATAGCTATATTTAGCCGGACGAGCAGCGCGTTTTGCTTTAGTGCTCGTTTTAGCCGCAGCCATGCTGTTCAGTAATTCGTTAGGATCGATACCATCTGCGATCAGCATTTCGCGATATTGCTGCAGTTTACGCGTACGTTCTTCGATTTCAGCCGCAGCTGCGCTTTCTTCTTCACGACGTTCGTTCACTACAACTTCTAATTTTTCCAGCATCTCCTCAAGAGTTTCGAGGGTACATTCTCTTGCCTGGGCACGAAGAGTACGGATGTTGTTCAGAATTTTAAGTGCTTCGCTCATTGTAGTAATCTCAAACTTATATTGGGTTGGGTTTGTTGTCCTAATAATAGAGTGATAAATTGATATGTGCAATAGGGAGGAATGTAAGGAATTCAAAAAATGGTTAATATATGTCGCTATTATTAATTACGCTAACTTAAATTCCATCCTCTCCGTCCACAGCTGTTATCAACACGTCAAAGGTAATCTCAAAGTGCTGAGGTATGTTTTTTGTGACACATTGTGCGCTAATTATAGTTTCCCCGGATAAATATCAACCTTTTGTATTACTGCGAATCGAAGCCGAAGTAGCACAAAATAGTTAATAAAATCTGGCTTTTAAAGCCCAGTGATTAGGCTATTAACCCTTCCGGGTATGCGGCGATTAACGTTCCAATAGAGCTGACTTTATTCAGCTTTAACGTATGTTTTAAATCAGAATTTCCCTGCGACTAGCGCTTCAGAAAACGCCACAGCTCCCGCCAGACGTGCTGTGTGTCGCTGAAAGCAGGGTAATTTATGGTACAATCATTCATCGGGAATATTACTCATTGATTAGGGTTTGACGGCCAATGGCACAACTTTATTTCTACTATTCTGCAATGAATGCAGGGAAGTCCACCGCGCTACTGCAATCCTCCTATAACTATCAGGAGAGAGGGATGCGGGCCATCGTTTACACTGCTGAAATCGACAACCGATTCGGGGCAGGTAAGGTCAGTTCCCGAATCGGGTTATCCTCTCCGGCGAAACTCTTCAATCCCCAAACAGATCTGTTTGAAGAAATTCGCGCCGAGAGCGCTTCCAGGCCCGCGCATTGCGTTCTGGTGGATGAAAGCCAGTTTTTGACGCGTGAACAGGTCTATGCGCTTTCTGAGGTGGTAGACAAGCTGGATATTCCCGTGTTGTGTTATGGCTTGCGTACTGATTTCAGGGGCGAGCTTTTTGTTGGCAGCCAGTATTTACTCTCCTGGGCGGATAAGCTTGTCGAATTAAAAACAATCTGCTTCTGCGGTCGTAAAGCAAGCATGGTGCTGCGTCTCGATCAGGAAGGAAAACCATTTGCGGAAGGGGAGCAGGTCGTTATTGGTGGCAATGAGCGCTATGTATCGGTTTGCCGTAAACACTATAAAGAAGCGCTGGCGGTAGGCTCATTACCGGCAATCCAGGAAAAGCGAAATCAATAAGAGGGCGTTACGCGCTCACATCAACGGCCAGTTATGACAGGCATAAAAAAACCCGCTTCGAGAAGCGGGTTTTTTATTCACTCACTATTAAGCGTTTTTCTTCGCTTTTTTGTCAGCTTTGACAGGTAATTCAGCTTTCACCGCTACCGTGTCGTTTTCGGTAAATTCACGGCCGTAGTACGTATCCAGCAGAATCTGTTTCAGCTCGGAGATCAGTGGGTAACGTGGGTTAGCACCGGTACACTGGTCATCGAAGGCATCTTCAGACAGTTTGTCTACGTGCGCCAGGAAGTCAGCTTCCTGAACACCCGCTTCGCGGATGGATTTAGGAATACCCAGCTCAGCTTTGATGCTGTCCAGCCATGCCAGCAGTTTCTCAATCTTCGCGGCAGTACGGTCACCCGGTGCGCTCAGACCCAGATGGTCGGCGATTTCGGCATAACGACGGCGCGCCTGTGGACGGTCATACTGGCTGAATGCGGTCTGCTTGGTTGGGTTATCGTTCGCGTTGTAACGGATAACGTTTGAAATCAGCAGGGCGTTCGCCAAACCGTGAGGAATGTGGAACTGTGAACCCAGTTTATGAGCCATTGAGTGGCAAACACCCAGGAAGGCGTTAGCAAACGCGATACCGGCGATGGTTGCTGCACTGTGAACACGCTCACGGGCTACCGGGTTTTTAGACCCTTCGTTATAAGAGGCTGGCAGGTTTTCCTTCAGCAATTTCAGAGCCTGCAGCGCCTGACCATCGGAGAACTCGGATGCCAGTACGGAAACGTAAGCTTCCAGGGCGTGAGTCACCGCATCCAGACCACCGAATGCACAGAGTGATTTCGGCATATCCATCACCAGGTTGGCATCAACAATCGCCATGTCTGGGGTCAGCGCATAGTCAGCCAGTGGGTATTTCTGGCCGGTAGCGTCATCAGTAACAACCGCAAACGGGGTCACTTCAGAACCTGTACCGGAGGTAGTCGTCACCGCGATCATTTTCGCTTTTACGCCCATTTTCGGGAACTTGTAGATACGTTTACGGATATCCATAAAGCGCAGCGCCAGTTCTTCGAAGTGGGTTTCTGGGTGTTCGTACATCACCCACATGATTTTCGCGGCGTCCATTGGGGAACCACCGCCCAGTGCGATAATCACATCTGGTTTGAAGGAGTTTGCCAGCTCGGCACCTTTGCGTACCACGCTCAGGGTTGGATCCGCTTCAACTTCAAAGAAAACTTCGGTTTCAACACCTGACGCTTTCAGCACAGAGGTGATCTGGTCTGCGTAGCCGTTATTGAACAGGAAACGGTCAGTCACGATGAGCGCACGTTTGTGGCCATCAGTAATCACTTCATCCAGCGCAATTGGCAGGGAGCCACGGCGGAAGTAGATAGATTTCGGAAGTTTATGCCACAACATGTTTTCAGCTCGCTTAGCAACGGTTTTCTTGTTGATCAGGTGCTTAGGACCAACGTTCTCAGAGATGGAGTTACCACCCCATGAACCACAACCCAGAGTAAGGGAAGGCGCGAGTTTAAAGTTGTACAGGTCACCGATACCACCCTGAGAAGCAGGGGTGTTAATCAGGATACGTGCGGTTTTCATCATCTGACCGAAGTGCGCCACGCGCTCTGGCTGGTTGTCCTGGTCAGTGTACAGGCAAGAGGTGTGACCGATACCGCCCATGGCAACCAGTTTTTCTGCTTTAACCACTGCATCTTCAAAGTCTTTCGCACGGTACATGGCAAGGGTAGGGGACAGTTTTTCGTGAGCGAATGGCTCGCTTTCGTCCACTACGGTGACTTCACCGATCAGAATCTTGGTGGTTGCAGGCACCGTGAAGCCAGCAAGCTCAGCAATTTTGTAGGCTGGCTGACCTACGATTGCGGCGTTCAGTGCGCCATTTTTCAGGATGATGTCCTGAACAGCTTTCAACTCTTTGCCCTGCAGCATATAGCCGCCATGGCTTTCAAAACGCTGACGGACGGCATCATAAACGGAATCAACCACAACAACGGACTGTTCCGACGCACAGATTACGCCGTTGTCGAAGGTTTTGGACATCAGTACGGAGGCCACAGCGCGTTTGATATCCGCCGTTTCGTCGATGACAACAGGGGTGTTACCTGCGCCAACGCCGATAGCAGGTTTACCTGAGCTGTATGCAGCTTTAACCATGCCAGGACCACCGGTCGCCAGGATAAGGTTAATGTCCGGGTGATGCATCAGCGCGTTAGACAGTTCAACAGAGGGTTGATCAATCCAGCCGATCAAATCTTTAGGTGCGCCCGCAGCGATGGCAGCCTGCAGAACGATATCAGCAGCTTTGTTGGTTGCATCTTTTGCACGTGGGTGCGGGGAGAAAATAATTGCGTTACGGGTCTTCAGGCTGATCAGTGATTTGAAGATAGCGGTAGAGGTTGGGTTAGTGGTTGGGACGATACCACAGATAATACCGATAGGTTCAGCGATGGTGATGGTGCCGAAAGTGTGATCTTCTGACAGCACGCCACAGGTTTTCTCATCTTTATAGGCGTTGTAGATATACTCTGAAGCGAAGTGGTTTTTAATCACTTTATCTTCAATGATACCCATGCCGGATTCGGCAACGGCCATTTTAGCGAGAGGGATTCGAGCATCTGCGGCAGCCAGAGCGGCAGCGCGGAAGATTTTATCAACCTGTTCTTGGGTGAAGTTGGCGTATTCACGCTGGGCTTTTTTAACGCGCTCGACGAGGGCGTTCAGTTCAGCGATATTAGTAACAGCCATAATGCTCTCCTGATAATGTTTAAACTCTTTTAGTAAACCAGCGTTCAATACGACCACAGTATAGTCAAGCAGGCTGCCCTTGCGTAAGACCTACTAAAACAAAGGGTTACTGTATGTTGCTGTACACTCATTTACTAAAAGAGCCTTACCTTAGCATCATCCCTTTTAGACTCCTGAACTCCCTTCCGGTGTCATCAAGATTACTCACTTCTGAGTACGGAAAACATGATCTGTGTCAATTTTCCCCTAAGCTGATACCTTTCAGCAGGGTTATTTTCACCGTTAAACGCAAGTGTAAATTAATTACCCAAGTTAAGGTGATTTAGCATGCAATCATTCTACAAATGATTAACACATTAAGTTCGTCGCGATGAGCCACAGATTTCTGGTGAAGTATGCTGATAAAAAGCGTATCTTCAGCGCGAATTTACCCCTTTTTATGCTGAACGGGCCTTGTTAATTTTCGGAGCTAACTGTGACCCCATTGCTCTTTGATTTTTCTACTTATTTCAAATTCTTTATCGGTTTGTTCGCGCTGGTTAACCCGGTCGGGATTATCCCCGTTTTCATTAGTATGACCAGTTACCAGACGGCAGTGGCCCGAAATAAAACGAACCTGACCGCTAACCTTTCAATGGCAATTATTCTGCTGACTTCGCTCTATCTGGGTGATTCGATTCTGCAAATCTTTGGCATCTCCATCGATTCGTTCCGCATCGCGGGCGGGATTCTGGTGGTGACCATTGCTATGTCGATGATCAGCGGCAAGCTCGGGGAAGACAAACAGAACAAGCAGGAAAAGTCAGAAACCGCAGTGCGCGAAAGCATTGGTGTTGTACCGCTGGCCTTACCCCTTATGGCGGGACCCGGCGCAATCAGTTCTACTATTGTCTGGGGAACGCGTTATCACAGTCTGATGCATCTGCTCGGCTTTTCCGTCGCTATCGTGCTGTTTGCGTTGTGCTGTTGGGGACTATTCCGCATCGCGCCATGGCTTGTACGTCTGTTAGGCCAGACAGGCATTAACGTTATAACCCGTATTATGGGGCTGTTGCTGATGGCCCTGGGTATCGAATTTATTGTCACCGGGCTGAAAAGCATTTTTCCTGGCTTGCTGAGTTAAGCCTTCATCTGAAAGCGCGGAGCGCAATGCTCCGCCTGAAGACGTTATTATTAGCAAATCATATAAATAAAGTTGAAAACATCACAAGACATAATAAAATCTGCTGAATTCATTATTTGAATGAATATCAATCGTTTAAAGAGAGCGCTAATTCCCGCCTGAACACATTTCGTGCAATCGCACTGTTATTTTACTCACACGATACTCTGGGGCTTGCCGTCAGATAACCGAAATGTTATTAGTAATTTCAACATTCCCCCAGATGAATGTGCTAAATAATAATCGAATGTTAATTTTTTGTACAAAAACCAACCGATGATAGCGCAGTGACGCGCTGACATAGATGTTTCTCTCTATCACATTGAATAACTGAGCGTTTGCCAGATGTTCAATGGCTGGCAGGGCTGCCCTCACCGAAACGGTGTTCACCGTAAAAGAGAATTGCTTAACAAATTTGCAAAATGTATTGGCGCGAAATTAAGCCATTTGGTACTTTCCGGCCTTATATTTTCAGGATTAACCATTTAGATGAGAATCCTTTTCATTTGGGATTTTCATTCATACAGGACAGGACGCACCTCTGACAGGGGGAGGCGTAAAGAATCGACGCAAGGTGACCGAACGAGTCGCCGGTAATATAAAGTCGGTGATAGCAAGCAGTAAAAGAGCCTGACAGCAGCATAAACTCCTACGTTGTCAGGAACCCCAAAGGGGAATTAAACAGGCTGGTAAAAACCAGTAATTATAATGAGTGGAGTACCAACACAATGTCCATCATCACAAAAAAAAATCTGATAGCGGCGGGAATTTTCACTGCGCTAATCGCGGGTAACGTCGCAATGGCTGCTGACGTTCCTGCGGGTGTTCAGCTGGCGGAGAAGCAAACGCTGGTACGTAATAACGGTGCAGAGGTTCAGTCTCTGGATCCGCACAAAATTGAAGGTGTTCCTGAATCAAACGTTAACCGCGATCTGTTCGAAGGTCTGCTGGTTACTGATGTCGACGGACATCCAGCGCCTGGTGTCGCTGAGAAGTGGGAAAATAAAGATTTTAAAGTCTGGACTTTCCATTTACGTAAAGACGCGAAATGGTCCGATGGTTCTCCGGTCACCGCGCAAGATTTCGTTTATAGCTGGCAGCGTCTGGCGAACCCTAATACCGCTTCGCCGTATGCAAGCTATCTGCAATATGGTCACATTGCCAATATCGATGACATCATCACTGGCAAAAAACCCGTTACCGATCTGGGCGTAAAAGCGATCGACGATAATACATTCGAAGTGACGCTGAGCGAGCCAGTACCGTATTTCTATAAACTGCTGGTCCACCCATCCGTTTCTCCGGTACCTAAAGCGGCCGTTGAGAAATTTGGCGATAAATGGACCCAGCCGGCCAATATCGTGACCAACGGTGCTTATAAACTGAAAGCCTGGGTGGTAAACGAACGTATGGATCTGGAGCGTAATACCCAGTATTGGGACAACGCGAAGACCGTAATTAACCAGGTCACCTATCTGCCAATCTCCTCAGAAGTGACGGACGTAAACCGCTACCGCAGCGGTGAAATCGACATGACCTATAACAACATGCCGATTGAATTGTTCCAGAAACTGAAAAAAGAGATCCCGGCTGAAGTTCACGTCGATCCGTATCTCTGTACTTACTATTACGAAATCAACAACCAGAAAGCGCCGTTTACCGATGTCCGCGTACGTACCGCGCTTAAACTGGCTCTGGATCGCGATATCATCGTGAACAAGGTCAAGAATCAGGGTGACCTGCCAGCATACAGCTACACGCCTCCCTATACTGATGGTGCAAAACTGACCGAACCAGAGTGGTTCAAATGGTCACAGGAAAAACGTAACGAAGAAGCGAAGAAACTGCTGGCAGAAGCGGGCTATACCGCCGACAAGCCGCTGACCTTCAGCCTGCTGTACAACACGTCCGATTTGCATAAAAAACTGGCTATCGCCGTCTCGTCCATCTGGAAAAAGAACCTGGGCGTGAACGTTAAGCTGGAAAACCAGGAGTGGAAAACCTTCCTGGACAGCCGTCATCAGGGCACCTTTGACGTTGCGCGTGCGGGCTGGTGTGCGGACTATAACGAACCGACCTCCTTCCTGAACACCATGCTGAGCGACAGTTCCAACAACACCGCGCACTATAAGAGCGCTGCGTTTGACAAACTGATCGGCGATACCCTGCAAGCGTCAGACGATGCACAGCGTTCTGAGCTGTATGCAAAAGCTGAGCAACAGCTGGATAAAGATTCCGCGATCGTTCCTGTCTATTACTACGTTAACGCCCGTCTGGTTAAGCCGTGGGTGGGTGGTTATACCGGGAAAGACCCGTTGGATAATATCTACGTTAAAAACTTGTATATTATCAAGCATTAATGGCAATGAGTGGGGCGAGCTGATTCGCCCCACGGTGTCTAACCAACGTCATATTATATAGGCACACGCCAGAAGGTACGGGCAATGTTGAAATTTATCCTACGTCGCTGTCTTGAAGCGATTCCAACGCTATTTATTCTAATTACGATCTCCTTCTTCATGATGCGTCTGGCACCGGGAAGTCCTTTCACCGGTGAACGCACCTTGCCGCCAGAAGTCATGGCGAACATTGAGGCGAAGTATCATTTAAACGATCCAATCTCCACCCAGTATTTCAACTATCTGAAACAGCTGGCGCATGGCGATTTTGGACCGTCATTCAAATATAAAGACTATTCCGTCAATGACCTGGTGACATCAAGCTTCCCGGTTTCGGCTAAATTGGGTGCAGCGGCCTTTATTCTGGCGGTTGTACTGGGCGTCACCGCTGGTGTGATCGCCGCGCTTAAGCAAAATACCCGATGGGACTATTCCGTCATGGGGATAGCCATGACGGGGGTCGTCATACCCAGTTTCGTGGTCGCACCGCTTCTGGTGATGATATTTGCGATAACCCTGAAATGGCTGCCGGGAGGCGGCTGGAACGGCGGGGCGCTGAAGTTCATGATTTTGCCGATGGTGGCGCTCTCTCTGGCCTATATCGCCAGCATTGCGCGTATCACCCGTGGCTCCATGATTGAAGTGCTGCATTCCAACTTCATCCGTACGGCCCGCGCAAAAGGGCTGCCGATGCGCCGGATCATCTTCCGCCACGCGTTAAAGCCTGCACTGTTACCGGTTCTCTCCTATATGGGACCTGCTTTCGTGGGGATTATCACCGGTTCAATGGTTATTGAAACCATTTACGGTCTGCCGGGTATTGGCCAGCTGTTCGTTAATGGCGCGTTAAACCGTGACTATTCGCTGGTGCTGAGCCTGACAATCCTGGTGGGTGCGCTGACCATCCTCTTCAACGCCGTTGTTGATGTGCTGTATGCCGTCATCGACCCAAAAATTCGTTACTAAACTGGAGCACGCCATGATGTTGAGTAAGAAAAACAGCGAGGCGCTGGAAAACTTCAGTGAAAAGCTCGAAGTCGAAGGCCGCAGCCTTTGGCAGGACGCCCGGCGTCGCTTTATGCATAACCGTGCGGCGGTTGCCAGCCTGGTGGTGTTAGTGGTGATAGCGTTGTTTGTGACGCTCGCCCCCATGCTATCGCAATTCAGTTATTACGATACCGACTGGGGCATGATGTCCAGCGCGCCTGACATGGAGTCGAGCCACTACTTTGGCACAGACTCCTCGGGACGTGACCTGCTGGTGCGCGTGGCCATTGGTGGCCGTATCTCTTTGATGGTCGGGATTGCAGCGGCTTTAGTCGCGGTTATTCTTGGCACGCTGTATGGCTCTCTTTCGGGGTATCTTGGCGGCAAAGTCGACTCGGTCATGATGCGTCTGCTTGAGATCCTGAACTCCTTCCCGTTCATGTTCTTTGTCATTCTGCTGGTGACCTTCTTTGGCCAGAACATCCTGTTGATCTTCGTGGCAATCGGGATGGTCTCGTGGCTGGACATGGCGCGTATTGTGCGTGGGCAGACGCTCAGCCTGAAGCGTAAAGAATTTATTGAAGCCGCGCAGGTAGGGGGTGTGTCTACGGGGGGCATCGTCATCCGTCATATTGTGCCAAACGTACTGGGCGTGGTGGTGGTCTATGCTTCGCTGCTGGTGCCAAGCATGATCCTCTTTGAATCCTTCTTAAGCTTCCTGGGTCTTGGTACACAAGAGCCTCTGAGCAGCTGGGGAGCCTTACTGAGTGATGGCGCGAACTCAATGGAAGTTTCTCCGTGGCTGCTTCTGTTCCCGGCAGGCTTCCTGGTGGTCACCCTGTTTTGTTTCAACTTTATCGGCGATGGCCTGCGTGATGCCCTCGACCCGAAAGACCGTTAAGGAGTGCCGTCATGACGATTATTGAAACGGCAACTGCGCCGCAGACGCTACAGCACGATAAAATCCTGCTGGACGTAAAAGACCTCCGTGTTACGTTTAAAACACCTGATGGTGATGTCACCGCAGTCAACGATTTGAACTTTAACCTCCGTGCCGGTGAAACGCTCGGCATTGTAGGGGAGTCTGGGTCCGGTAAATCACAGACTGCATTTGCCCTGATGGGGTTGCTGGCGCAAAACGGCCGCATTGGCGGCTCGGCGAAATTCAACGGAAGAGAAATTCTGAATCTGCCTGAGCACGAGCTGAACAAGCTCCGCGCCGAGCAGATTTCGATGATTTTCCAGGACCCCATGACCTCTCTGAACCCGTATATGCGGGCAGGTGAGCAGTTGATGGAAGTGCTGATGCTGCATAAAGGCATGGGCAAGGCGGAAGCCTTCGAAGAGTCGGTCAAAATGCTCGACGCGGTCAAAATGCCTGAAGCACGTAAGCGTATGCGGATGTTCCCGCATGAATTCTCCGGCGGCATGCGTCAACGCGTGATGATCGCCATGGCTTTGCTGTGCAGACCGAAGTTGCTGATTGCCGATGAGCCCACGACGGCGCTGGATGTGACCGTTCAGGCGCAGATCATGACCCTGTTGAATGAACTGAAGCGTGAGTTCAACACGGCCATTATTATGATTACCCATGACCTTGGCGTCGTGGCCGGGATCTGCGATAAAGTGCTTGTGATGTATGCAGGTCGTACCATGGAATACGGCCAGGCCCGCGAGGTGTTCTATCATCCGGCGCATCCGTACTCAATTGGCCTGCTGAATGCGGTACCGCGACTGGATGCAGAAGGCGAATCGCTGCTTACTATTCCAGGCAACCCGCCAAACCTGCTGCGTTTACCAAAAGGGTGTCCTTTCCAGCCGCGTTGCCAGCATGCAATGCCCATCTGCAATACGGCTCCCCCGTTAGAAGAGTTTGCCCCAGGCCGTCTGCGCGCCTGCTTTAAGCCGCTGGAGGAGCTGGTATGAACGCCACTGACGAAAAACGAAATGTCCTGCTCGAAATCGCCGATCTGAAGGTCCATTTTGATATCAAAGACGGCAAGCAATGGTTCTGGCAGCCGCCTAAAACGCTGAAGGCCGTGGATGGCGTTACGCTGCGTCTCTACGAAGGCGAAACCCTGGGCGTGGTGGGCGAGTCCGGATGTGGCAAATCAACGTTTGCCCGCGCCATCATTGGGCTGGTCAAGGCCACCGACGGTAAAGTCGCCTGGCTGGGTAAAGACCTGCTGGGGATGAAGCCGGAGGAGTGGCGCGAAGTACGCAGCGATATCCAGATGATTTTCCAGGACCCACTGGCTTCGCTGAACCCGCGTATGACCATCGGTGAAATTATCGCTGAACCGCTTCGCACCTATCATCCAAAAATGCCGCGTCAGGAGATTCGTGACCGCGTAAAAGCGATGATGATGAAAGTGGGGCTCTTACCTAACCTGGTTAACCGCTACCCTCATGAATTCTCGGGTGGTCAGTGCCAGCGTATCGGCATCGCCCGCGCACTGATCCTGGAGCCGAAACTCATTATCTGTGATGAACCTGTTTCGGCACTGGACGTGTCTATTCAGGCGCAGGTGGTCAACCTGTTGCAGAAACTGCAACGGGAAATGGGCTTGTCACTGATCTTCATCGCGCACGATCTGGCGGTTGTTAAGCATATCTCTGATCGCGTACTGGTGATGTATCTCGGTCATGCCGTTGAGCTGGGTACCTATGATGAGGTGTATCACAATCCGCTTCATCCTTATACCAAAGCGTTGATGTCGGCAGTACCGGTACCCGATCCGGATCTGGAAAAAAACAAACAGATACAGTTGCTCGAAGGTGAACTGCCGTCACCGATTAACCCGCCATCGGGCTGCGTATTCAGGACGCGCTGCCCCATTGCAGGCCCGGAATGCGCGCAAACCCGGCCACTGCTGGAAGGCAGTTTCAAACATGCCGTTTCCTGCCTGAAAGTAGACCCGCTATAATCGCCAGGGCTGACATGATGTCAGCCCTTTTTTTTGCGAGGTTACTGTGTCGCTATCCGTCTCATTAATTCGCCGCCGGATGTATGGATTCTTGTTCGATCAGAATACGCGCACCGGAAGGCGTGTCGAAGGTCTGTGCGGACTATTTGCACTCCTGAGCGTGCTCATCATCTTTATTGAATCGGGGTTAGGCACGCAATACCACCTCACCGTCAATGAGTGGCATCTCTTTGTCTGGCTTGAACTTTTCGTGACCCTGGTTTTTACGCTGGAATATCTTCTACGGGTGTTCAGCTGGCCGGATCCTGCCCGATACGTTTTTAGCTTTTGGGGTTTTATTGATTTAGCCACCATCCTGCCGTTATTTGTCATGTGGCTGTGGCCGGAAATCAGTATTAATTATGTCTTCGCCTGGCGAGCGATGCGCGTTATTCGCGTACTCCGCGTCTTAAAATTGCTGCGTTTTATGCCGTCTTTACAGGTGTTCTGGACGGCAATTAAAAGCGCGCGTCATCAGCTCATTTTATTCTATTCGTTTATTGCGATTGTGATGATTGTGTTTGGATCGATGATGTATCTGATAGAAGGGCCGAAGTACGGTTTTACTACCTTAAACGCGTCGGTTTACTGGGCTATCGTGACCGTCACAACGGTAGGGTATGGGGACATTACGCCGCACACGCCCCTGGGCAGGATAGTGGCTTCGGTGCTGATCCTGATTGGCTATTCGGTGATTGCGATCCCCACAGGACTAATAACCTCCCATATGAGCGCCGCTTTCCAGAGCCGTGAGTCGCAGCGCAGATGTTCACAGTGCCAGCAGGCCATTCACGAACAGGATGCCCGCTACTGTCACCGCTGTGGCAGTGAACTTCAGGAATAAAAAAAGGCTGCCATCGCAGCCTTTTATATTATTCACGCCAGAGGATATGGCACAGCTTATGATCTTTCTCGCGACAGAGCAGAACGCGGGCGAAAATATCATTAATTTCGCCGCCGTCGGTATCCGCCAGGCCAATCACCACCTCGGCGAAAAAGTCCGGGTTGAGATCGTAATCAACATGCTCATTCCAGTCTTCAGACGGGTCGAACAACTCTGCGCCGCCACGCTCTTCAAATTGTAAATTGAAGAGGATAACGTCAGCGGGGTCGAGATTATCGACCGCCAGCTCAAGAAAAATGTCATAAGCCTGCTCAAGCGTTTCGTCTTCGGTCAGGCGATTGTTCAGATCCATTTCCATGATGACACCCTGTTTAACATCGTTGGGCACGTTTTACAGCAACGGACTAAAGAAGTAAAACAGACGTTCGGTAATTCGCTGCCAGAGAGGGCGTTTCATCCACAACCCGGCGTCCAGCAGGCGAGAGCGGGAGATATAATCATCCTGCACGGCCGCCAGATCGTCACCGAAGCCGGCATCGTCAATCACCAGCGTGATTTCGAAATTGAGCCACAGGCTGCGCATATCCAGATTCACCGTACCCACCAGGCTCAGTTCACCGTCGACCAGCACGCTTTTCGTATGTAAAAGCCCGCCCTCAAACTGATAAATTTTTACCCCTGCGGCGAGCAGTTCGGCGAAGAAAGCCCGGCTAGCCCAGCCGACAAGAACCGAGTCATTCTTGCGCGGCAAGATAATACTGACGTCGACACCGCGCTGGGCGGCGGTGCAGATGGCATGCAACAGATCGTCGCTCGGTACGAAATAGGGCGTCGTCATGATTAAATATTCGCGTGCCGAATAGGCAGCGGTCAGTAACGCCTGATGGATTAAATCCTCAGGGAAACCGGGCCCGGAGGCGATGGTATGAATGGTATGTCCGCTGGCTTCCTCAAACGGCATAATATTATTGTCCGGCGCCGGGGGCAGGATCCGCTTGCCGGTTTCGATCTCCCAGTCGCAGGAGTAAACAATCCCCATCGCGGTGGCGACTGGGCCTTCCATACGCGCCATCAAATCAATCCACTGACCCACGCCCGCATCCTGTTTGAAGAAGCGAGGATCGACCATGTTCATACTGCCGGTATAAGCAATGTAGTTGTCGATCATGATCATTTTACGGTGCTGACGTAAATCCATCCGGCGCAGGAAGACACGCAGAAGATTTACCTTCAGGGCCTCGACAACCTCAATGCCTGAATTACGCATCATGCCTGCCCACGGGCTGCGGAAGAAGGCGACGCTGCCGGCAGAATCCAGCATCAGACGGCAATGGACACCGCGACGTGCCGCCGCCATCAGCGACTCCGCCACCTGATCGGCCATTCCCCCTGGCTGCCAGATATAAAAGACCATCTCGATATTGTGGCGGGCCAGCTGGATGTCGCGGATAAGCGCCTGCATTACGTCTTCGGAGGTGGTGAGAAGCTGAAGCTGATTGCCTTTGACTCCGCCAATCCCCTGGCGACGCTCGCAAAGTTTAAACAGGGATGTCGCCACGCTGCTGTTTTCTTCTGCGAAGATATGCTTGCAGGATTTAAGATCGTTCAGCCATTTAGCGGTGGAAGGCCACATGGCGCGCGCGCGCTCTGCACGGCGTTTACCCAGATGCAGTTCACCCACGGAAAGATACGCAATAATCCCTACCAGCGGCAGAATATAGATAATGAGCAGCCAGGCCATTGCTGACGGCACCGCTCTGCGCTTCATCAGGATGCGGAGCGTTACCCCCGCGATGAGCAGCCAGTATCCCAGAATGACCAGCCAACTCACCACGGTGTAGAAGGTTGTCATAGTTAAAAATCCTTTTGAAAGCGTATTGTTATGAGTTTACGCGTAAGGATTCATCTGGCAAATAAAAACGACAGATAAAGCGCTGGTATGCCGCATCCAGAGGGCTATAATGGGGTTTCTGTTAAGGAAAGAGCTGTAAACATGAAGCGCAGTAGAACTGAAGTAGGGCGCTGGCGCATGTTGCGACAAATGAGCCGTCGTAAAGCACGTTGGCTGGAAGCACAATCCCGCCGCAATATGCGAATCCATGCCATCAGAAAATGTGGGCTGAGTCACCACCGTAACGCGTTGGTGTTCGCCGTCCGCGATCTCTGAAAACGTCGAGGCACCGTTAGCGGTGCCTGATTTTTTTCTGGGGTAACCCCTACCTGAACTGGCGATCTTTCCCGTTCTTCGTGTCATCAACCTGTACAACTGCGATATCATGTACACATCCGACATGATGAATAAACATAATGAATCCTTTCTATTGGGTGATAATCACCATTTTTACCGTAGATGCATTAAGAGAATTATTTGGGGTGTCTACACTTCCGCAGCTGATTGATGTTGTTTCGCTCTCTTTGACCCACTATTTGACGCTGCGGTGATAAGGCCTGGCGGAGACAGAGTGTATTGATTTTTAAAAAGGAGGATGTGGTGTTTGCTGAGTTTGGCGTGCTTAATTTTTGGACTTATTTTGTAGGGGCTTTTTTTATTGTTCTGGTTCCGGGGCCGAACACGTTATTTGTGTTGAAAACGGGAATCGGTCATGGCGTTAAAAAGGGGTATCTTGCTGCGACAGGCGTTTTTATCGGCGACGCGGTCCTTATGTTTCTTGCCTGGGCAGGCGTTGCTGCCATGATTCAGACCACTCCCGTCCTGTTTAATATTGTGCGTTATCTCGGTGCGATGTATCTGCTGTGGCTCGGTGGCAAAATGCTTTGGTCAGTGCTGATGAGGAAAACAGGCACGCAGGAAAGCGGCGCAGAGCCTGCCAGCGCAATCATGAAACGCTCGCTGGTATTAAGCCTGACCAACCCAAAAGCTATCCTGTTTTATGTGTCCTTCTTCGTCCAGTTTATTGACGTGAACGCCAAAAACACCGGCACCTCCTTCCTGATACTGGCGACGACGCTTGAGCTAATAAGCTTTATGTACATGAGCTTCCTGATTTTCTCCGGTGCGTTCGTTACCCGGTATCTTAATACCAGGAAGAAACTGGCAAAGCTCGGAAATGGCCTGATAGGACTGCTGTTTGTAGGATTTGCGGCGCGGCTCGCGTCGCTGCATTAAATGAAAGGCTCCTGCGGGAGCCTTTTTAATGTCTGGCGTAGCTGGAAAACCGCGCCAGACAAGGCTTCACGTTTTACTACTAGCAGCCAAAAGCCATAAAAAGCGGCTAGGGTGTGGACACATTGTGGACACTCTTACCACCATTAGCACCCTTCAGCGGGTTAAGCGAAATCGCGTCCTGCAGGTACTGAGGAGCGAAGTGCGCATAGACCATTGTCTGCGCAATTTTCGTATGACCTAAGATTCTCTGCAGTGTGATGATATTGCCCCCGTTAATCATAAAGTGCGTGGCGAAAGAGTGTCGTAGCGCATGTGTTGCTTGCCCCGCCGGTAAGTCGGGCTTAACTTCTTTGAGGATTCGCCTGAAATCAGCATAACTGGCCTCAGGAAACAGAAAGCCTCGTGCTTTGCCGACTACGTAAGCCGCAACGTCATCAGAGATCGGGACCGTGCGCGGCGTGTTGGTTTTCGTCTTAACGAAAGACACCCGGTTATGAATCACATTCTCCGCCTTCAATCGCGCGGCTTCTCCCCATCTTGCCCCGGTACTCAAACACAAAACCGCGATTTTACGATTATCACCTGAGAGCGCAGCAAGTAAGGCGTCGATTTCCTCAAGAGTGAGATAGCCCGTTTCGGCTGCCTGCTCTTTCAGTTTTTTAAATCCCCTGAATGGATGTTCACCGTTATACAGTTCTGACTCAATCAGGGTAGTGAACATCCCTCCTAGCGTAATCAGGTCGCGATTGATGGTAGTTGGCTTAATACCTTCACCCCTACGTTGAGCACAATATTGCGTTATCAGGCTCTTGGTGATCTGGAAAGCGCATGGGTCACCGGTCATCGTTTCGAAACGCTCAATTTTCCTGAGATACGATTGACCGTGCTCCTCATGTTTACCTTTCAGCTTCCACCACAACTCTTTCAGTTCTGACAATTGGCGTTTGTCCGTTGGTTTTGAAAGCCATTCCTTTGAGTGATGGTTATATTGAATGTGCTTTTCAAAAGCCATCGCCTCGCTTTTCTTGTCGAACTTCCGACGGATGCGTTTTCCGTTACGCCCGCTCGGTCTAATGTCCACTTCATATCGACCATCATCGAGCTTTTTAACAGACATAAAGCCTCCCGATGATGTTACTGCGTACTTCAATTTCCTGATTTAAATAGCAAAAACTCACTGTGCATTTGCTGCACAAAAAAGCGCCGTAAATGGTTAGCCAGTTTTCTGGTCTGAGTGGGGTGACGTTGTTGTCTGCTGCCCAAAGTGCGCGAGAGCCGGTGCAATTTGCCCAGCTTCAGGTGCTATTTGATCAGTCATAAACCACATCGTGTATTTCGTGAAACGAGGGTGCTGGAGAATTTTCATTATGGATTCCACACCTGCATTTTTGGAGCGGCTTTCATAGCTCGAAAGTGAACTATAAGGAACGCCAGTCAAGTCACTGACTTCCCTACGGTTTAGCCTCTCTGACTCCCGCATGAGTTTTAGCTTCTCTGAAACGTGTATTGACATAATTACTCCTATTGCGTAATTTTGTGTTCATGGTATTCATTGTTTTGCATTCGTAGTTACACTAAAGGCAATTATAAGCCATTAAGAGCAATTAAAACGCTAACGGAGAAGTGTACCAGATGAAGAAGACGTTAGAGAGCGCAACTGACGCAGTTCCATATCAGGAGTTTGCACGCCTGATAGGTAAAACCCCGGCGGCCGTAAAAGGGATGATTGAGAAAGGCAAATTACCAATCATTGAAATGACCGACCCACAATCTGCTACTGGAAGAGCTGGGGAGTATTGGGTCTACCTTCCGGCATGGAACAACGGTATGAAGATGGCATATGAAAGCCGTCCTAGAGAGATTCGCGATGGTTGGTTGATGTGGCTCGGCTTAGGGCAACCTTCACGGTAATTAGATTCATCTATTTCATTCAAATTCAATCGAGAAATTGCATGTCAAAACCAATAAAGCATGGCTGCATTCGTCATATCACTAATGGTATGCGGGTGCTGATCGACTTAAAAAGCGTGGCCGCTATCCGTGAGCGCACTGAAACAGCCGACAAAGTTGAGGTGCATCTTACGTCGGGAGAAGTTTTTGAACTTGATGTTGCCTATGAGGAGATTGCAGGTCTGTATCTAGAATTTTTAGCAAAAGAACGTGGGGTTATGGCAAACCCCACCAGTATTTGAGCTTAGTTGATATCTAAAAAGCTTTTATGCGTGACAGGCATTTTAGATTGAACTGCCTCTCTCAACTGGATTGACAGTTTGTTGATTTCCTCAGCCTTCTCACGATTAGAGATCGCATCAGAGGAAGAATTAACCAATGCAATGGCTGATTTTAGAGTGGCAATTAATTCATCATTTTGTTGATTAGTCATGAAATACCTCATGTGATTGGCTTGTTTTTGGCGATTCGATCCTATCACAAGGCCATGTGTCGGGCATGGTTAAAACCCGACTCCCTAAGGAGAATTTATGAAAGAGCCTCGCTGTATTGCACAGTTGCTTCGAAGAGAAAGCCCTAATCCGATCAACTTCACCATCACTCACGGTCGCGGCCGCAAGGGCATAATCATCCGAACCCGTAAGCCGGGCGTTATCGAGAAGGTTCGCCGTCTGGTCAAAAAGAGAGGACTGTGGTTATGACGGTAATGACACTGGACGTGATCCAGAAACAACCAACAGCGCTTCGCGGTCTGGTCTGCAAGTATCTGGCTCAGCCTCGCTGGCAGGACACTTGCGATTTTTACAATCAGATGATGGAGCGGGAGCGTCTTACGGTTTGTTTCCACGCTCAATTAAAACAGCGTCACTCTGTCATGCGCTTAGAGGAAATGACCGAAGCCGATCGTGAGCGTCTTGTTTGCGCGCTTGATGAATTGAGAAATGCATTCGCCGGGCACCGCAAACTTGGCGTGTCGAAAGCAACTTTCATCAGCCGCCTGACCGTTAGCCAAAGGCGATCACTGTTTCTTCATGCGGGACTGACAGAGCAGGAATTTATGATGCCGCACTGGCGTTTGAATGAAGAGGGCTGTTATTGGCGCGACAAACTTTTCCGCGCGCTGCGAGAGCTGTTTAGCCTTTTTGAGTACGCACCAACCATTTTAACCTCGGTAAAACCTGAGCAGTATTTACATTAATTAATCTGGATTCGTTTTATTACGCGCCTTACTGCGTGGGGACTCCTTTTGTCCGGAGATAGGCAAATGCAAAAACAAAATACAGCTCCAGGTGGCATGTTTTCCGCTCTTCTGGAGCAGGCAGTAAACGAAGCACAGCGCGACCTAGCGACACGATTCTCATCTCGATTTGACGGGCTTATCGCTCATATCAGCAAGTCTGAGCTCAATCGTACCGAGATTATCGAGTTATTAGGTCAAGAGTCGGCAAATTTGCACAACGCAATTTTCGATTGAGCAGGCTAACCACTTTTAAAAGGAAGCCAGAATGAGCATACGCATCGAGATTAATAACCAATACGTCATCACCAGTGACCGCTATCAATTCATTTTGCAGGAAAAAAAGACCGCTACATCCGGGAAGAATGAAGGTAAGGAATGGTTGGACGTTGTGGGTTACTACCCAACTATCCCTAAGCTTATCTCAGGCTTGGTATTGCATGATCTTTTGACCAGCGATCTTACTGGCTTCTCAGCTCTGGAAGCTCGGATTGAACGCATCGGGAAGCAATGCCTGGACGCTTTTAAATAATATGTCCAACGAACCTCGGGGGCGTGTTGCCTCCACGCCACCACCACCATTTTTGAAGGGCACCAGTGATTCATTCGTTGGTGCTTATCCCTGGAATAACGTCAACAAAGAGGCTATTGGCCGCGACAGACCCCTTACACGTGCCGAACTCCGTCAGGTGCAAGGTGTTTTAAACCGTATTTACCGTCTGCCATTTTTCCTGCAAACCCTGTTTACATCGCGTTATAACTTCATCCGCCGTAAAAAGAGCCCTTTGGGTGGGCTGTTTTTCCTTAAAAACACGTTTGAGCGCAAGCTGCTGCCGCGTCTTGAGCGTGTTAATGAGCTGTGCGGGATGAATGAATCCGCCTCGATTGGTTTTCTGTCCGAGCGCGACCAGTATGCGCGCTTACCAGATATGAATGACAAAGAACTCAGGAAATTTGCGGCCAGAATTGCCTCTCAGCTCTGGAGCAAATATGAGGAGTTAAGCGACGCATGGGCGGAGGCTCACGGCGGGAAAGAGACACTTTTCACCGATGAAGCTCAGTCGCACCTATATGGGCAAGTGGCCGGTATTGCTCGCGCATTTAACATCACCCCGATGTACTGGAAAAAATACCGTAAGGGTCAGATGACGATCCGCATGGCATTTTCCGCTATTTCACGACTGATAAAAGACGAGTGGTGGGTTAATCAGCTTAAGGCGCAGAGGATGCGCTGGCGCGAGGCGTTGCTCATTGCTGCCGGTGAGGTCAACAAAGACCGTTCACCTTACGCAAGCAAAATGGCGATCCGCGATGTTCACTCGCGCCGCCTGGCTAATCTCGAATACCTGAAATCCTGTGAACTGGAAAACAAAGTCACCGGCGAACGTATCGACCTCATCAGTAAGGTCATGGGGAGTATTTCTAACCCTGAAATACGCCGCATGGAGCTGATGAACACTATCGCCGGGATTGAACGTTACGCGACCAGAGTTGGGGACGTGGGGATGTTTATCACTCTGACCACGCCATCGAAGTATCACCCGACCCGTCAGGTTGGCAAAGGTGAAAGCAAAACGGTGCAGCTCAATCACGGCTGGAACGAAACAGCATTCACTCCCAAAGATGGCCAGCGCTATCTATGTCGAATTTGGAGCCTGATGCGTACAGCTTTCAAAGATAACGATTTAGATGTTTACGGGATGCGCGTTGTCGAACCGCACCACGACGGCACGCCACACTGGCACATGATGCTGTTTTGCAAACCCGGTCAGCGTAAAGCCATTAACGAAATTATGCGTCGTTATGCCCTCAAAGAGGACGGACAAGAAAAGGGCGCGGCAAAACAGCGCTTTGAGTCTCGTCATCTTAATCAGGGCGGCGCAGCGGGTTATATCGCAAAATACATTGCCAAAAATATCGACGGCTACGCGCTCGACGGCCAGCTCGACCACGACACCGGCAAGCCTCTGAAAGATACGGCCGCAGCCGTCACCGCATGGGCGTCTACATGGCGCATCCCGCAGTTTAAACCAATTGGCCTCCCGACAATGGGCGCTTACCGCGAACTGCGCAAGCTGCCTCGCGGCGTGAGTATCGCCAGCGAGTTTGACGACAAGGTCGAGGCCGCGCGAGCTGCTGCAGATGAGGGGGATTTTGAGCGGTACATCATCGCACAGGGTGGGGCAAACATGCCGCGTGATGCTCAGGTCGTCAGGGTCGCCCGTAAGGTGACGGATGAGGTTAACGAGTACGAAGAAGATATCGAGAGGGTGGTCGGTATTTATGCCCCTCACCTCGGGGCTCACCGTGTCCATGAAACCCGTACAGCCGAATGGCGAATCGTTCCAAAGGTTTTGGCCGTTGAGCCTTTGACCTTAAAAAGCGGCTCTGCCGCGCCTCGGAGTCCTGTCAATAACTGTGGAAAGCTCACCGCCGGTAGCGATCCAATTATGACCCCCACACCGTCTGAGCAAGCCGCAGCGGTTTTAAATCTGATTGAGCGCGGGATTATCGACTGGAATGAGCCAGACGTCGTGAAGGTGCTTAATGGTGCGTTGAAAGCTGGTACGCCGCGCAAGAATCGCCAGCAAAGAAGCACTGCGCCGCTCAAAACGAGTGAGCAAGCGCCATCAGCTAGGATGACAAAGCTAGAAAGGGATCGCGTCGCAAAAATTCGCTTAGATCTTATCCAAATTGGTATTAGCCCTAAAAAATGGGTAATTGAAGTTCTTGCTCGTGGAGGGAAGGTAATTTTTGATGGGGATGAGTATTTTTATCCCGACAGAACAGAATTCTCAATCCTTGAATCTTTTTGGGAAGGTAACCAATCATCCCAAATGTAATATGTACATTTTCATAAATGCTTGAGTTTTACTTTTTTTTGCTAGACTATATGCGGGTTTACTAACTAGAACGAGGTGCTTAAAATGGATGGTTTGTGGGAGAAAATTTCATCTTACAATATTTTTAATAATCTTTTTCCTGGAGCTTTGTTTGTGTACCTTTTTGAAAGGGCTTCGCATGTGGTATTATCTACGGAAGATATTGTTAAGAATATTGTTCTTTACTATTTTTTGGGGCTGGTTCTGGGGCGTCTCGGTTCTATTATAATTGAACCTTTGTTCAAGCTTTTCAAATTGGTGAAGTTTGCGCCCTACGATAAGTTTGTTGCAGCCAGTAAGTTGGACAGCAAGATTGATGTATTGCAGGAAGTTGCGAACATGTATCGCACTCTCTTTACAGTTTCTGTTGTCATGCTCGTTAGTCTTTATCTTATGTCGAAAGTGACTGGTGGAAATTATATTTTATCACAAATAGCATGTTCGCTTTTTGCTCTGCTTTTTATAATATCTTATGTGAAGCAAATTCGCTATATTGTAAGGAGAGTAAATAAATTAACAGAACTGCCCTGAGGGCAGTTCAAAAAAATCATTCTTCGATATTGTAGTCACTAACAAATGGGCGAGGCGTAACAGATGTCCAGCCCTGCCTCGATAATTTTCCGTTAAAATAACATTTGTCCAGACCTTCTGTAGCAATAACTTTGACCCCGCGTCGTGTGAATGCGTTAATCACTGCCTGTGAAGGATGTTTGTCAGAACCAGGAGCACATGAAACAAAAGCTGCTATATCCCTAGTTTCTCCTTCCGGAAGTATGTTTCCAATAAGTTTATTGAGAATGCTTGGGCCTATATTTCGCTTACTTCCATGATGCGGGACCTGAATGAATTTCAATGAAGTTGTATCTACAAAATCTATTGCTTTCTCAAGTGCTGTAATACCTGCGTCACCAGTAAAAAGTAGAGTGTGACCATCTAATTCTAATTTCAGAATTACACTTGAGTTATTCTGTGCTGAAGTAGTGTCCTTATCGTCAATTCCTTCATCAGACGCCCATTCAGCTATAATGGTTATGATTTTTTTTGCTTTTTCAACAAAAGCTTCAAATCCCTGTTTGATAAAGCCTGAGCTTGATTCTGCCGCAACTCTTTCGGGCATTCTTGCAAATTCAGGAATTAATGTTTCGTAGTAAGAGTGTATTGGGCCTACTATAACAAGGTTCGCATTGTCCCATGTCATGCCTTGGAATGGTTCTTTAATTTCAATTTCTTTCTTACGTGCAAGTTTTACTGCGTCATAGGCTTTCTGTAAATTTTCTTGCATGCGTCGCGCTATGCTGGCGTCTGTAATTCTGCCATCACGAAATTCTTGTGCTAAATTATCATTGTGTTCCCATGGTTGATGTATCCAAAATTCTCTAACTTCAGCGTTTTCAAGAACCGTTTCTAATCCCCCGACATGGTCTGCATCGGGGTGTGTAGAAATTAACAAATCAATGGTTTTGGTATGGTAGAACTTTTCGAGATGTTCGACGATTTTAGCCCCTGTTGCAGCGTACCCTGCATCAATAACGACTACTTTCTGCTCCTCACGAGTCCCTTCAAGATTTCCCCAGCGTATACATATCGCATCGCCGCTTTTTTTTTCACCAACTGCTAAAAAATCAATCTCATAATTCATCACTTCTCCTAGTTCAAACATTACGCAAGTGCGTTTATTGCCGTGAAGATTAAAAATTATCCATATGATGTAAAAACTTCAATTGTTAGTGTAAAAAAAAATGATCTTGTGCAATTTTATGTGCACATCCTGATTGCATTTTTTTGCATTCATTTCTTAACTTTTTGTGTCCCAAGCTACGCCAGCGCTGGTGCGGCTCGAGGCTCCTGATGCACCTGCATTAAAAGCGACCCATTAAGCGGGCAGGCGTGGCGGGGAAAGCATTGCGCGCCAAGTGTGGTGACAGCATTTAATTTAATACGCCTTTGGGCGTCCTGAGCGCGCTGTCGCTTCGCCGGTCTGCGTCGGGGCTGGCTTATAAATGCGTTGTGTGTGGGGCGTCTAAGGCATTCTGTGATGATGCCGCCCGGAGGCGGCATTTTTGGCGGGATTTATTCTGATTCGAGGCTGTAATCTTTAAAGCGGATCACCTCCATCCCAAGCCAGTCGTTTATCTCTTTAAATCGCTCCTGCAGTGGTGACAGCTCGTTACGGACAAACACCTTTGCCACCTTCTCGACATCCCCCAATGAGCCGATATTCTCTGGCTTGCCGCCCATGAGCTGAAACGGCACGCGATGCGCATCGAGCAGGTCAGCGGCGCTCACCTTTTTGATATTGAAAAAGTCATCCTTGGTGGCGACCTCACTCAACGGGACGATCTTAATCCCGTCCGGTTTTCCGTTGGGCGCGTAGAAAAACAGGTTTTTAAAATTCCCGAGCCCTTTCGAATCACGCATGGCGGAGCGCAGCGACTCAACGTCGGTGCTGCTTTGCGCGGCGTCGGTCACATACATGATGTAACCCGCGTGCGCGCCGTTCTGGTAATACTTGCGACGAAACAGCGTGGCGGACTCATTCAGCCAGGCGGAATTGAGTGCGCTCAGGTATTCCGGCATCCCGTAAAGCTCCTGATTAATATCAGGCTCAAGCAGGTGAAACACCGAGCCGGGCGCGAATTCGTGCGGCTGGGCGTAGTTCGACACGTACCAGTAAGTCCCATCCTCGACGCCACGGCGGGTGTATTTCGCCGGGGAGGTTTCCAGTTTAAAAAGCTGGCCGGTGACGCTCATACGCTTTTCAAGATAGCCGTTGGCGAAGACCAGATAATCGAGCACAAGGCGGCTAAAATCCTGACGCGACAGCAACGGGTGCGGGATGTAGGTGCTCGTGAGAATGTTACGTTTGACGTAAATCGGTGAGCTGTGGTGTACGGCGGCGCGCAGGCTTTTCGCCAGCCCCGAGAAATTGACCGGCGGCTCGTACCATTTCCCGTTATGAATACATTCGACATAGTCGAGGATGTCACGACGATCCAGTACGGGAGAGGGCTCGCCAAAGGTAAACGCCTCCATCTTTTGCGGTGCGCTGGCGGCCATGGTAGTTGTTTTTTTCTGTCGTTTTTTCATCTTAGTTAATATCCAGAATTGAATTGGAGTGCATCCCGCTCCCGGCGGAAAGCGGTTCGTTTAACAGGGCGTGCATGGTCGCCCACGCAATATCCGCGTGGCTGGCTTCCTCGCTACGGCTGGCTTCATAGGTCGAGCTGCGCCCGCTGCTGGTCATGGTTTTACGAATGGCCATAAACGACTGCGTGATGTCGGTTGCACCGGCGTCGTATTCCAGACACCCGCGTCGGATGGTGTCTTTTGCTTTCAGCACCATCGCGGTCTTCATTTCAGGCGTGTAGCGGATAGCGCGTGCTGCTGGGAAGAATGAGCGCACGAGCTGGTAAACACCCTGGCCGATGCCGGTCGCATCGATGCCGATATAGTCGACGGTGTATTTTTCAGTGAGTGACCTGATGGCCTCGGCCTGCGCCGCAAAATCCATCCCTTTCCACTGGTGACGCTCAAGGATGCGGAACTTGCCCCCTGCGACCAGTGGCGGAGCCAGTACCGCGCAGCCTGCGCTGTCGCCGGTGTGTGACGGGTCATAGCCAATCCAGACCGGGCGCCAGTTAAACGGACGGTCGGCAAATTGTTCGAAGTCCTCCCACTCTTCCATCGCATCGACCATGCAGCGCTGCAGCTCCTCGAACGGGAATACCGACGCCTTGTCGTCGACGAACTCGCACATAAACAGATTGCGGAAATCGTCGGCACTGTTTTCCTGTTTCAACTGATCCAGATTGAATAGGGTGCAGCCCCCGGCGAGCGCGTCCTCGATGGTGACAATCTGCCGCCACTGCCCATCCGGGCACAGCACGCCACCGGCGAGCGCCTTGTGGCTGATATCAATGTCGACCCGTTCGTCGCGGTTGCTGCGCCCCCGGTTAAACAGCTCACCTGACCAGAACGGATAAGCCCCGTGCGCCAGTGTGGACGGCGTCGAGAAGTAGGTGGTGCGCAGGTGCGACTGTGACGCCATACCCGAGGCCACTTTGCGCAGGCGCTGGAAGTTGGGAATCCAGAAAATTTCATCGACATACAGGTCGCCGTTATGACTCTGCGCGGTGTTGGAGTTGGTGCCGAGGAAAATCAGCTCTGCGCCGTTGTTACCGATGACAATCGGGTCGCCTGACAGGTCGACGTCGACCAGCCGCGCAAAGGCGATGATGTACTTACGGAACACATAGGCCTGTGTTTTACTCGCCGACAAAAATATCTGGTTTTGCCCGGTTTTCAGGGCGCGCAGCAAAGACTCACGCGCAAAGTAGAACGTCGCGCCAATCTGACGCGATTTTAGGATGTGACGGATACGGTGCTCAAGCCCGGCCCTGTGCCAGTTGAGCTGATACTCAAACGACTGGTCGAGGAAAATCTCCTCCAGCTTTTCGATAGCCTCCTCGCTGAAATAGTTACGTTTCGGCTTTTTGCGATCCCCTTTGTTACGGCTCGCAATGTTGGGATTTAAATCCACTTCATTTCCGGTCTGGCCGTAGCGGTTGATGCGCGCGAACCGTTCCATCTGGCGCGACAGAAAATCAGCGACCTTAAAGTCATGCGGCGTCAGGTCTGGCTTTGCGTAGAGCTGAATGAGCCTCGCCTCAAGCGTCGTTTCCACGCGGTTGAGCGGCGCGGTTTCTTCCCACCCGTCGCGCTGCTTCCAGCTCTGCACCGTCGGGCGCTTTACCTGCAGCGTGTCGGCGATTTGTGGCACGGAAAATCCCTGCCAGAACAGCAGGCGCGCCTGTCTTCGTGGGTCATTCAGCAGTGATAAATCAGTCGATATTGTCATTCTCACCTCGTTTTGATGTCGCGAGGAAAGGCTATGGAAATGGACATGATTTATCGCTAAGCCCCTGTTGTGTCAGATCTAATCGGATCTTAAGCGGTGGCTGATGCGGGTCGGAGTCGGGAAACTAACCCCGAACCGAAAACCCAACATCAGGACACCTGAACAATGGCAAAGAAAGTTTCTAAATGGTTTCGCATCGGCGTCGAGGGCGACACCTGCGATGGCCGTGTCATCAGTGGCGCTGACATTCAGGATATGGCGGACACCTTCGACCCGCGTGTCTATGGCTGTCGCATTAACCTCGAACATCTGCGCGGCATCCTGCCCGACAGCGTGCTCAAACGTTATGGCGACGTGACCGAAGTGAAAGCCGAGATCATCAGCGATGACTCGGCGCTGAACGGCAAGAAAGCGCTGTTTGGCAAAATCGCGCCGCTCGACGAGCTGGTGAGCATGGTGAAAGCCGGGCAGAAGGTTTACACCTCGATGGAGATTCGCCCGAACTTTGCCAACAGCGGCAAATGTTACCTCGTGGGCCTCGCCGTCACCGATGACCCGGCAAGCCTCGGCACTGAATATCTCGAATTCTGCAGCCTGGCGACGCAGAACCCGCTCGCCGGTAAAAAAGCCCATCCTGACGACCTGTTTTCCGTTGCCACGCTGGCGGCGCTGGAATTTGAGGATGTTCCCGACACCGTACTCAACAGCCTGACTGACAGGGTTAAGGCGATTTTCAGCCGCAAACAGGCCACTGACGATGCGCGTTTTGCTGATGTGCATGAAGCGGTGACGGAAGTCTCTGAAATGGTGCAGACAAACCTCACCGCCACCGACAGCCGCGTTACTGAGTTGGAAACCGCGTTTGCGCAGTTTAAGCAGGACGTGACCCGCAAGGCAGACGAAAGTGCGCAGGCGTTTAACTCCCTGAAAAGCTCCCTCGATAACACCGAAAGCCAGCGCCAGCCGCGCCGTGAGAAGTCGAAAGGCGGGACGGGCGACGAGCTGCTGACCAACTGCTGATAACGCGCCGGGCGCTGCCCGGCCTGATACCCCATTTTTAGAAAACAGGAATAACAATGCGTAAAGAAACCCGCTTTAAATTTAATGCCTACATGTCCCGCGTGGCGGAGCTGAACGGTGTCGAAGTTGACGACGTGGCGAAGAAATTCACCGTCGAGCCGTCCGTGACGCAAACCCTGATGAATACCCTGCAGGTATCATCCGCGTTTCTGACCAAAATCAACATCGTGCCGGTCGATGAGCTGAAAGGCGAAAAGGTCGGGGTTGGTGTCAACGGTACGATTGCGAGCACCGCCGACACTGCCGGTGATGACGAGCGTAAGACCGCCGATTTCACGGCGCTGGAATCCAACAAATACGAATGTGCGCAAATCAACTTTGATTTCCATATCCGTTACAAACAGCTCGACTTGTGGGCACGATTCCAGGACTTCCAGACCCGTATCCGTGACGCGATTATCAAACGCCAGTCGCTCGACTTCATCATGGCCGGTTTCAACGGTATCGAGCGCGCTGAAACCTCCAACCGCAAAAACAATCCGATGCTGCAGGATGTCGCTGTGGGCTGGCTGCAGAAGTACCGCAATGAAGCCCCGGCGCGCGTAATGTCAAAAATCACCGACGCAGACGGCAAGGTCATTTCTGATGTGATCCGCGTGGGGGAGAACGGCGACTATCAAAACCTCGACGCGCTAGTCATGGACACCACGACCAACCTGATTGACGAGATTTATCAGGATGACCCGGAGCTCGTCGTCATTACCGGTCGCAAGCTGCTCGCTGACAAATATTTCCCGATCGTCAACAAGACGCAGGAAAACAGCGAAACGCTGGCCGCTGACATCATCATCAGCCAGAAGCGTATCGGCAACCTGCCTGCCGTGCGCGTGCCGTATTTCCCGGCGAATGCGCTGATGGTGACACGTCTCGATAACCTGTCGATTTACTTCATGGATGACGCGCATCGCCGCGCCATCATCGAGGAGCCGAAAAAGGACCGCATCGAGAACTACGAATCAATGAATGTTGATTATGTGGTCGAGGCTTACGCCGCCGGTTGCCTGATTGAAAACATCACCCTCGGCAAATTCGCTGCACCTACAGACCAGAACGGCGGAGAGTAAACCATGACGAGCCCCGCAGCGCTTCACATGATGCGGGTCTCGGCCTCTGAAACTGCACGGCAGGCTGTTGCCCCGCTGCGCAATGCAACTGCCTACGAGCAGATGCTGGTTAAGCTGGCCGCAGACTGTCGCACGTTAAAACAAATCCGATCCACTGAGCGCAAGGCAGAGAAAAAGCGCGAGCTGCTGCCGTTCTATCTGCCGTGGGTGGCGGGTGTCCTTGCGAATGGCAAGGGCGCGCAGGATGACATTGTCATGACCGTCATGCTCTGGCGTCTTGATGCGGATGATATCGCCGGTGCGCTGGAAATCGCCCGTTACGCGCTGACGTATGGTCTGACGATGCCGGTCGGCGGTCATCGCCGCACTACGCCGTATCTGCTCGCCGAAGAGGTGGCACTTGCTGCGCAGCGTCTGCGTGACGCTAAACAGTCACCTGAGCTGGCGCTGCTGCTCGATACCCTCGCGCTGACTGAGCGTGCGGATATGCCCGACATCGTTCGCGCGAAGCTGCACAAAATCACCGGCTACCTGCAGCGTGACGCAGGAGAGCTGCCCGAGGCACTGGCGCACTTGCAGCGTGCGATCCAGTTAGAGCGAACTATCGGCGTGAAAAAGGATATCGAACAGATTGAGCGCCAGCTCAAGCCTAAACCCGAACCCGCACCGAAAACGAATAAACCCCGCACGCGCAAGCCTGCTGCTAAACCGGCGGCACGGCGCGGACGTCCACCAAAGGCGGCAAAAGCCGCAGGTTAACCGAACGCTCCCCGAGCCGGGCGGCACGCCGGTCAATGCGGGTATTAATTGCCCTGACTGCGACCGGCGTCCACCGCCCACCTATTTTTTGAGGTTGTCATGACGACACTGATTATTGAGCCCAAAACAACGCCGCAGGACGTGCCGGGCGTGGTGATACCGCCGCCGGGCGAGAGCGAGCCGGTGATTAAAAATACGGGCTTTTTTCCTAATGTCGATCCGCAGCGCGTGCGCGAAGAAATGCGACTGGAGCAGACCGTGTCCCCTGTGCGACTGCGCCGGGCGATTAAGACCGCCATCGCGGAGACGAACGCGGAGCTGCGCGACTGGCGCGACCTGCAGCTCGACGCCGGTCATGCCACGCTCGCGGATGTTCCTTCCGACGAGCTCGACGGCGAAAGCGTGCGTTGCTTCCACTACTTTAACGCCGTGTGCTCGATGACGACCGCCACGCTTTACGAGCGTTATCGCGGCGTGGATGCGACCAGCAAGGGCGATAAAAAGGCCGACAGTATCGACAGCACCATCGATGAGATGTGGCGGGATATGCGCTGGTCAGTGGCGCGTATCCAGGACAAGGCGCGCTGTATCGTGGGGCAAATCTGATGAAGGTCTATGCGATGCAGGGCGACACCCTCGACGCGATGTGTGCGCGCTATTACGGGCGCACGGAGGGCGTCGTCGAGACGGTGCTGCAGGCGAATCCGGGTCTGTCGGAGCTGGGCGTCATCCTGCCGCACGGCACGGCGATAGAACTGCCCGAGACCGACAGCGCACCGAAAATCGAAACGGTGAATCTATGGGACTGAGCATGGAAAAAATCACGACGTTTATCGCCTACTGGCTGGCCGTGGGGCTGGCGTACTTCGGGGCGATGTCGCCCGAGAAAATGGCGCTTTATGTGGGTAGCGGTTGCGCCATTTTTACCGCGCTGACGAATCTGTGGTTTAAGCGCAAAACCTATCGCTATCTGACCTCGCTCGGGCTGGATAAGGGGGCGATGCGTGAGCTCAATCATTAAACGCTGCAGTGTGGCCGCCGTGCTGGCGCTGGCCGCACTGATGCCTGACTTTCGTCTGCTTAACACCTCGCCCGAGGGTCTGGCACTACTCGCTGACCTCGAAGGATGTCGCCTGACGCCTTACCAGTGCAGCGCGGGAGTGTGGACGTCAGGCATCGGCCACACTGCCGGTGTCACCCCGAAAGGGGAAATTACCGAGCGACAGGCGGCGGCGAACCTTGTCGCGGATGTGCTGAACGTCGAGGAGCGTCTCGCCGTTTGCGCGCCGGTTGAAATGCCGCAGCAAGTATATGACGCGCTGGTGAGTTTCTCATTCAACGTGGGTACCGGCGCGGCGTGTCGCTCGACACTGGTCTCGTTTATCAGGCGTCATCAATGGTGGCAGGCGTGCGACCAGCTCACCCGCTGGGTGTTTGTGAATGGCGTCAGAAACAAAGGGCTTGAGAACCGCCGTGCGCGGGAAAGGGTTTACTGCGTTAAGGGGATGCAATGAAAGCGCTGATTATTCTGCTGGTCGGGCTGTTCGCTGTGGTGCTGTGGCTGCGCCACGATAACGCGAATTTATCCCGCTCCTTTGAGCGAGCGAACCGGGTCGCCAGTGAGCAAAAGACGACGATCGGGATGCTGAAAAATCAGCTTTCTGTGTCGCAACGCATTGCCAGGACGAATGAAGCCGGTCAGGTCAGGCTCGCGGATGAACTGACCGCTGCCGGTGAGCTGGCGGCAAGACGTGAAGAAACGATAACGAGGCTGATGAATGAAAATGAAGAGCTGCGCCGCTGGTATCGCGCTGACTTGCCTGATGCTGTGCGCCGGTTGCACACCCGCACCGCCTGCGCCTCCGCCGGGCATTGTTTACAACGCCTGCCCGAAGGTGAGCCTCTGCCCGATGCCGGGAAGCGACCCCGTCACTAACGGCGACCTGAGTGCCGATATTCGCAGGCTTGAGGGCGCGCTGACTGCCTGCGCGCTCAAAGTCGAAACCGTCAAAGACTGTCAGGACAAACTCGATGAAGAAAGCACACAGCCTGCGCCAGGCGTTAACTGACGCCGTACCGCAGATAAAAACGAATCCCGAAATGATGCGCATCTTTGCCGATGATGGGAATATTGATGCGCGGCTTGCAGCCTCGCTGTCACACGAAAAGATTTACACCCTGAATGTGATCGTGTGTGATTTTGTCGGCGACCCTGATTTGATTTTCGTGCCGGTGGCCGTGTGGCTGCGAGAGAATCAGCCGGACATTTGCACCACGGATGAGGGGCGCAAAAAAGGTTATCGATTCCAGATGGATTTGAACGACGGCGACAGTGTTGATATCAGTATCAGCCTGCAGCTCACCGAGCGAACCCTCGTCAGGGATGAGAACGGCGCGCTGCACGTCAGTTATGCGCCTGAGCCGCCATTGCCTGAGCCGGTCACACGTCCGACCGAGCTCTATATCAATGGCGAGCTGGTGAGCAAATGGGATGAGTGACTTTAAACCTTTTGACGATAAGCTGGCCGGGCTGATTGGTGCGCTGTCACCAGCGGCACGGCGGAAGCTGGCCGCAGAAATTGCGAAAGAGCTGCGCAAATCACAACAGCAGCGCATCAAACAACAAAAAGCGCCAGATGGTACGCCGTACAAGGCGCGAAAGCGTCAGCCGCTCAGGGGAAAATCGGGGCGAATCAAACGTGCGATGTTTCAGAAGTTGCGCACGGCTCGTTATATGAAAGCCAGTGGCCGCAATGATGCTGCCGTGGTGGAGTTTACCGGCAAGGTGCAGCGTATCGCGCGAATTCATCAGTACGGGCTTAAGGACAGGCCAAACCAACACAGTCAAGATCTACAGTATCCAGAGCGCCGGTTGTTAGGATTCAGCCAAGAAGATAAACATGTCATAGCGGCACTTATTATTAAAAATTTCAGATGAAATCAGTAATCCCACTGAATTAGTTGAGAAAGAGTGTGATCGCATTTGATGCAATTCGTGATGTTTTTTCTTTAAAAGTTGTATCTTTGCACCTAAACTGCTCTTATTAGAGAAATTATCTGTGAGAATGGTTATGAATTGACCGCTTTATAAGTTTGTTTAGATACGGATGCTATAAAACGTTTCTAGCAACTAGATGGTGGGGGAATGATTCAGAGTTCTTTGTGTAAACTAGTTGTTGTGTGGGTTTGTTTGTGTTGATTTCATTGGCATTATGCGGATTGGATTAATAAGATGAATACTCATATTTTTAGAAATAATGAAGAGATAGGGAAGTTAGAGGCTGAATCTGATTCTTTTTTAGATTCATGTTTTTATGAAACTAACATTTTCAAAGGGATAATGAATTTCGACCCATCTGAAAAAAATCCGGATTTTACTAGGAGGATTATAGTAGGAAGAACAGGTAGTGGTAAATCAGCTCTGTTGAGGAAAATCCTCGATGAGGGAAGTATAAAGGTTTATGATAAAATAGAAGCCGAAAATACTATTTTCGAGCATGTTAAAAATAATATATTTATTTCATCTCTTAATGAAAGTGGTATTGATTTAAGAGTTTTTTATAAATCATTATGGTTGCACGCACTACTCATAAAGGTTATACCTGCATTACATAGGTCAAGTTATCAAAGCTTCTTCAATAAAATTCAAGAGCTTATTGGTGGGAAAAAGAAACCTTATAATCCTGAGTTAGCCAATGAATATATAGAGCAATTCAAAGATGTCTTTTTTAATGATAAGGCATTAGTCGAAATTAGCAATAAAATGCAGCATGAACTATCTGCAAAAATTGGAATGAAAGGGATTGATTTTGGAGGAAAGCTTGGGAGTGAAGAAACTCAGAAAATACAATCCGAAACTTCAAGCTATGTAAGTAGAGAGTTAATAAGAAAACAAAAAGAATTAATAAAAATATTAAATGAAGAGTTTTCTGAAACTGGTCAATTCCGTATTATAATTAGCATTGATGATCTTGATCGCTCTTGGTTAAGCTCAAGTGATATTAGATATGATTTTATCAATGCTCTATTGGAGGCATTTAGAGAACTTCTTGATATTAAATCAGTTAAGATATTGATTTCTATTAGAACTGATATCTTAATGGGAATATATAATAAAACGTTAAGGCAGGACGAAAAAGACCAGTCATTGATATACGCAGTTGCTTGGAATAAGACGGAAATAAGAGAGATCATTGATATGCGTATCAATCATCTAATTAAAAATAAATATCAAGGTTCTCGAAATATTACTATGAAGGATATTTTTGATTTTGATATAGACGGCGTTCCTTCAGATGATTATATTTTAGATAGGACTATGCTAAGGCCAAGGGATGCCATTAGTTTTGTTAATTATTGCCTGAAGGAATGTGATGGACGCATCAATATAAATAAAGACATTGTCTTAATGGCGGAGGAGAAATATTTTTCATCAAGGAAAAGGGCTTTAGTTTCTGAGTGGGTGAGTATTTATAAAAATATATCAAATTATGTTGACTCGCTTTCGTTATTACAATCTCCGGAATTTTCTAAAGACTCAATTGAAGATGCTAAGAAAAATGAAGTCTTAACATATATACTTGATAGAGTTTCCTCAACGGAAGATGACCCAATCCATTCGAAGATAATAATGAATTTTGATGAGTTGTTGAAGGTGTGGTTTATTGTTGGTGTGATAGGGATAAAAAGAACACCCTCATTAATTGTATACTCATCTTATGATAAGCCGGATTTAGATATAACTGATATGAATCGAACTTTTGTCGTGCATCCATTATTTAATAGATGACTTTTTTATAGGCCGTTTTTGATGATCATTTACGGCCTTCTAATTGTGGTAGTGCCATAATTGCACGGGTTCAACTAAGATTGATGATTTTTGTAATTTCCTCTGGGTTTATCTTTTGGGGATTTTAATTCTTTTCTCCTATTCTTTTTTAATGATTGGGTTTCGTTCGACGTTATCAGCGGATTCGTTCCATTTTCAAGTCAGAAAGTAGGAGTTCAAGGTTGTTGTTTCATCCTTCATAAAACTCGATTTGATTGTCGCTAACCTTAACCGGCGGCATCCTTTCCCCATGAACAATCTAACTTCTCTGCAGGACATCGCACGCGCGATCCGAAACCTCATCCGCACCGGCATCGTGACCGACATCGACACCGTCGAGGGTCTTTGTCGGGTCCAGACCGGCGGGATGCAAACCACCTGGCTTAACTGGCTCACCTCCCGCGCGGGTCGTTCGCGGGTGTGGTGGGCTCCCTCGGTCGGTGAGCAGGTGTTGATTCTTGCCATTGGTGGTGAGCTCGATACCGCTTTTGTGCTGCCCTCCATTTTCTCTGATGACCATCCCGCGCCGTCTGCCTCGCCTGATGCGTTTCATATTGCCTTTCCTGACGGGGCGATTATCGAATACGACCCCGACAGCGGAGCGCTCACCGTGTCCGGTATCAAAACCGCCGACGTCACCGCGTCGGATTCCCTTACCGCCACCGTGCCGGTGGTGCTGGTGAAAGCCTCGACGCGCATCACGCTCGACACACCCGAGGTGGTCTGTACCAACAAGCTCATCACCGGCTCACTCGAAGTGCAGAAAGGCGGAACGATGAAAGGGGATATCACGCACACCGGCGGGAAATTGACTTCCAACGGCGTGCAGGTGGATGACCACGACCACGGCGGCGTCAAGCGCGGCGATGACAGAACGGTGGACACAAAATGACGGTGCGTTATCTGGGCATGAACAGCCACACCGGGCTCAGTATTTCTGAGGTCGAGCATATCAGGCAAAGCGTACGCGACATTCTGGTCACGCCGGTTGGCTCGCGCGTGATGCGCCGTGAATACGGCTCGCTCCTGTCAGCGCTGATTGACCAGCCGCAGACACCGGCACTGCGCCTGCAGATTATGGCCGCGTGCTATTCCGCGATCCAGAAGTGGGAGCCGCGCGTCAGCCTGTCGACCATCACCTTTGAACGCGGTGAGGCTGACGGGGCGATGTATGTCGATATCACCGGGACGCGCTCGACGTCTGCGCAGCCTTTTTCACTGTCAATCCCACTGAGTTAAACACTATGGCGACCATTGTTGACCTGAGCCAGCTCGCCGCGCCCGATGTCGTGGAAACGCTGGATTATGAAACCATCCTGACCGAACGAAAAGCGACGCTCGTCTCGCTTTATCCCGAAGACCAACAGGAGGCGGTCGCGCGCACGCTGACGCTCGAATCTGAGCCGATTGTGAAGCTGTTGCAGGAGAACGCCTATCGTGAAGTCATCTGGCGTCAGCGTGTCAACGAGGCCGCGCGTGCGGTGATGCTGGCCTACGCTGCCGGTGCTGACCTCGACCAGCTCGGGGCAAACGCCAGCGTCGGGCGACTTGTTATCACGCCTGCTGACGAGACCACGCTGCCGCCAACGCCTGCCGTGATGGAATCGGACACCGACTATCGCCTGCGCATCCAGCAAGCCCCGGAAGGACTGAGCACCGCCGGTGCGACCGGCGCATACCAGTTTCATGGCCGCAGCGCCGACGGGCGGGTCGCGGATATTTCCGTTATCAGCCCGGAACCGGCCTGCGTGACTGTGTCGGTATTGTCCCGCGAGAATAACGGCGCGGCGTCCGACGAGCTGCTTGCAGTGGTGCGCGCGGCGCTCAATGATGAGGACGTGCGGCCAGTGGCTGACCGTGTGACCGTCCAGTCGGCCGCGATTGTTGACTACACCATCGATGCGGCGCTTTACCTTTACCCCGGCCCCGAGAGCGAGCCGGTGCTCAGTGCCGCAAAAGCGAAGCTGCAGACCTATATCAGCGCGCAGCACCGGCTCGGGCGGGATATCCGCAAATCCGCCATTTATGCCGCGCTACACGTCGAGGGTGTGCAGCGTGTCGAACTGGCCGCGCCGGTGGCTGATATTGTGCTCGATGATACGCAGGCCTCTTTCTGCACCGCGTCCAGCGTGACGGTAGGGGGTAACGATGAGTGAGACCCGTCTGCTGCCTGTCGGCTCGTCACCGCTTGAGGTGGCGGCGGCGCGCGCCTGTGCGGATATCGAAAATACACCCGTCCCGCTGCGCCGCTTATGGAACGCTGACACCTGCCCGGCAAATCTGCTGCCGTGGCTTGCCTGGGCGTTTTCGGTCGACCGCTGGGATGAGAGTTGGCCGGAAGAAACCAAACGCGAGGTGATCCGCGCGGCGTGGTTTATCCATGCGCACAAAGGGACGATAGGCGCGGTGCGGCGGGTGGTCGAGCCGCTCGGGTATCTGATTAACGTCACAGAGTGGTGGGAAACCAACGACCCGCCCGGCACATTCCGCCTCGATATCGGTGTGCTGGAAACCGGCATCACTGAGGAAATGTATTACGAAATGGAGCGGCTGATCGCCGATGCCAAACCCGCGAGCCGACATCTTATCGGCCTGAATATTATTCAGGATATTCCGGGGCATCTGTATTACGGCGCGCTGACCTATGACGGCGATATCACCACGGTTTACCCCGGATAAGTGAGAGCACAATGACAGTAAAATATAAAACCGTTATCACCAAAGCCGGTGCGGAAAAGCTGGCGGCGGCGAGCGTCCCGAACGGCAAGAAAGTCAATTTTGTAGCGATGGCCGTCGGGGACGGCGGCGGCAAACTGCCCGAGCCGAACGCCAGCCAGACAAAGCTGGTGAATGAGGTCTGGCGTCATGCGCTGAACAAAATCAGCCAGGACAATAAACATAAAAACTATGTCGTCGCGGAGCTGGTCATTCCCCCTGAGACCGGCGGATTCTGGCTGCGTGAAATGGGGCTTTATGATGACACCGGCACGCTGATTGCGGTCGGTAACATGGCCGAAAGCTATAAGCCTGAACTCGCGGAGGGCTCGGGGCGCGCGCAAACCCTGCGAATGGTCATCATGGTGAGCGACATCGAGTCGGTCGAGCTGTCCATCGATACCACGCTGGTGATGGCAACGCAGGATTATGTCGACGACAAGCTCGCGGAGCATGAGCAGTCTCGCCTCCATCCTGACGCCACGCTGAAAGAAAAAGGATTTACACAGTTAAGCAGTGCGACCGACAGCGCGTCTGAGGCGCTCGCAGCGACGCCGAAGGCGGTTAAGGCGGCGTATGACCTTGCCGACGGGAAATACACGGCACAAGACGCCTCCACAAAGCAAAAAGGTATTGTCCAGCTCAGTAGTGCGACCGACAGCGCGTCTGAGGCGCTCGCAGCGACGCCGAAAGCGGTTAAGGCGTCGTATGACCTTGCAAAAGGTAAATATACGGCACAGGACGCCTCCACAACGCAGAAAGGCATTGTCCAGCTCAGTAGTGCGACCGACAGCACGTCTGAGACGCACGCCGCGACGCCAAAAGCGGTGAAAGCCGTTAATGATGACCTGACCGGCTTTAAAAAGAGTCTGGGAACGGCGGCAAAAGCAGATGTCACCACTTCAACAAGCGACCCGACAGCGGGAAAAGTGCTTAAAGTTGGTGACGGGGGATTATTAGGTCAGGCGCTTTCAGTGACAGATGCCAATCTTCTTGAAAAAAACGGTCTCGTCTCGATGTTGTTTAACCAGGGGGGAGGATCAAACAGCATTCACTTTGGGAGCTACGGGTGCGGCGTTCATCTTAATTACGGCAGTAGTGGCGATGGCTCTCAGGCTATGAGTGCCAATTTGTTTGTCGACTCTTCCGGTAATTTATCTGCTGAATGGCTTGCGATCAAAAAGGCTGATGGGGCTATTGCTTCCCGGCGCATTCAAAAGCTTTGGGGGCCACTAAACAAACCCACTCCTGACGATATTGGCGCACTGCCTGCGCCGCTAAATGCCCTGACAGTCAACTTAAATACCCTGGGCGACCGGAATCACCATGGAATTTACTATCAGCCGTCAAATGCAGGTGCCACGGCTGCTAATAACTATCCGGTAGCCATTGCTGGCACGCTGTTTGTGACGCAATCCGCTTACGGCTGTCAGCAAATGTATATCACTTACACCGGACGAATTTTCCTGCGTTCGGTAACAGGCACATGGAATGGCTCAGGCCCGTGGGCGGGCTGGATAGAGATGTACGGACCAAACAACAGACCAACATCGAACGATGTTAATTGCATACAGCGTGATGGTTCGCATATTGGCGGGTTCGTTTCGGGTAACGCTGCACAGCCTTACCTGCGTCATACCGCCAGTAATGCAGTTGTTGTTATGGCCAAAGCCGGTGACGCATACACCAGAAGTGAAAGTGACGGTCGATTTCAGCCGAAAGGCTCATTTGCTGCGCCGAATGCAGCCTCAAAGGGTGACAATGGATGGTGGCAGGACGGGAGCACCGGGATTATTGACCAGTGGTGTATGGGGGCGACCATGACCAGCGAAGCGACGCAGGCCATCACGTTCCCGAAAGCGTTCCCGAGTGCCTGTCTCCATGTGGACGTGGGAACGGTAAACGTGAATAACAACAGAGACACGGAAGGGATGTTCCAGCTCATTTCGAAAACAAACACCGGCTGCGTCGTGATGGCTAACAGGGCATACGGCAGTGTCGGTCAGGTTGCCGCATTGATAAGAGCTGTGGGGTATTAAATGGACAATCAAATTTATTACAGTGCGGGCAGGCAGGGTTTTTATTTTGAGTCTGATAAAGCGGCGTGCGTTGCCGGTGCCGGGTGGCCGGAGGATGCCAGCGCAATATCTGAACGCTGGTATCAGTATTTAATTGAGAATCAGGCGAAAGGCAGTTCGATTGTCCCGAATGAGTACGGTCAGCCCGTTCTGCAGGCCGTTAAAATTGATTATCCTGCCATCGCAAGAGCGCAAAAAGAGTTACTCATCAGTAACGCCCTGCAGTCGGTCAGCGTCATTCAGCTCAAGCTGCAGGCCGGGCGCGTGCTCAGTGATGCCGAAACTGAAAAGCTAAATGTGGTGCTTGATTACATCGATATCGTGGAAAAAATTAAAACGGAAACCGTCGCGGGTCAGGTCGACTGGCCGCCGGTGCCTGAGTAATTCGAAGCCCTCCACCCGGAGGGCTTTTTGTTGGTTGTGTTATCCCTCTGCCAACGGCAATGCATCGCGCCTGCGTGGTACTCGTCAGAAAATAGCAACTCCACTTCACCACGGAGTTTAACGGATGAGCGACTATCATCACGGCGTCGAGGTCATCGAGATTAACGATGGCACGCGCACCATTTCCACGGTCTCGACGGCCATCATCGGCATGGTCTGTACGGCCAGCGATGCTGACGAAAAGACTTTTCCCCTGAATGAGCCGGTACTGATTACCAGCGTGCAAAGCGCTATCGGTAAAGCCGGTAAAAAAGGCACGCTTTCACACTCCCTGCAGGCTATCGCTGACCAGTGCAAACCGGTCATTGTGGTTGTGCGCGTGGCTGAGGGTGTCGACGACCCCGAAGCCCCCGAAGCGGCACTGAAAGAAACCATTTCGAACATCATCGGGACGACCGACGAAAACGGGAAATATACCGGGCTCAAAGCGCTGTTAACGGCGAAGACCGTCACCGGCGTTAAGCCGCGCATTCTCGGTGTGCCGGGGCTGGATTCTCAGGAAGTGGCGACCGCGCTTGCGTCCACCTGTCAGAGCCTGCGCGCGTTTGGCTACGTCAGTGCATGGGGCTGCAAAACCATTTCCGAAGCCATCGACTATCGCGAGAATTTCAGCCAGCGCGAGCTGATGGTGATCTTCCCTGATTTTCTGGCATGGGACACCACGACGAACGAAACCGATATTGCATGGGCGACGGCGCGCGCGCTCGGCCTGCGTGCCAAAATCGACCAGACCGTCGGCTGGCATAAAACGCTGTCTAACGTCGGCGTGAATGGCGTCACTGGCGTCAGTGCCTCGGTGTCATGGGATTTGCAGGAGCCTGCCACCGACGCGAACCTGCTGAATCAGGCCGGTGTCACTACGCTGATTCGCAACGACGGTTTTAAATTCTGGGGAAACCGCTGTTGTTCTGATGACCCGCTTTTCCTGTTTGAGAACTACACCCGCACTGCGCAGGTGCTGGCTGACACCATGGCGGAGGCGCACGCGTGGGCGATGGATAAACCCATTACCGCAACGCTTATCCGCGACATTGTTGCCGGTATCAATGCCAAATTCCGCGAACTGAGAACGAACGGCTATATCGTCGATGGTTCGTGCTGGTACGACACCGAGTCGAACGACCCCGCGTCACTGAAAGTGGGGAAACTGTATATCGATTACGACTACACCCCCGTCCCGCCGCTGGAAAACCTGACCCTGCGCCAGCGCATCACCGATACCTATCTGGCGAACCTGTCGGACTCGGTCAACAGCTAAGGAGCTGCAAGCATGGCACTACCACGCAAACTGAAATACCTGAATATGTTTAACGACGGCCTCAGCTACATGGGCGTTGTGGAATCCGTCACCCTGCCGAAGCTGACCCGCAAGCTTGAGAAATATCGTGGCGGCGGGATGCCGGGCTCAGTCTCGATTGACCTCGGTCTCGATGACGACGCGCTGTCGCTTGAGTGGACTCTCGGCGGTCTGCCTGACATTGAGCTGTGGGCGCAGTACGCCTCGCCGGGTGCTGACAGTGTGCCGCTGCGTTTTACCGGCTCTTACCAGCGTGACGACACCGGCGCGATTTCAGCCGTTGAGGTGGTGATGCGTGGCCGTCACAAAGAATACGACGGCGGCGAAAATAAACAGGGTGAAAGCGGCTCGACCAAAATGTCGACCGAGTGCGCCTATTACCAGCTCACGATCGATGGCCGCGAAGTCATCGAGATTGACGTCATCAACATGGTGCTGAAAGTCGACGGCGTCGACCGTCTGGCGGAGCACCGTAAGGCGATTGGCCTGTAACCCCCCTGACCCGGTCAGCGTTGCTGGCCGGTCACTTAACGTTGAGAGAGAAATATCATGGAAAACATTAACGAAAGCGCCACCACCGAAACCGAAAACCCGAACGTCGTGACCCTCGATAATCCTGTCATGCGCGGTGAGCAAAAAATCGAGAAGGTGAAGGTATTCAAACCCAACGCGGGAACCCTGCGCGGTGTGAGTCTGGCCTCGCTGGCAAACTCGGACGTCGATGCCCTGATTAAAGTGCTGCCGCGTATGACTTACCCGGCACTCACCGAGCATGAGGTCATGCGTCTGGAAGCGTCCGACCTGATTTTGTTTGCCGGTCAGGTGGTCGGTTTTTTGTCGCCATCTTCGGCTCGCTGAAATTTCCCGAAAACCTGTCGGTCGATGACCTGATGGCGGATATCGCAGTGATTTTTCACTGGCCGCCATCAGAACTAAATTCCCTGAGCGTGACCGAGCTCATTACATGGCGCGATAAGGCGCTACAGCGAAGCGGAAACCACCATGAGCAATAACGTCAGACTTGAGGTGCTGCTGAACGCAGTAGACCGGGCAAGCCGACCGCTTAAAGCTATCCAGAACGCCAGCAAATCCCTGTCTGGCGATATCCGCACTTCACAAACCAGCCTGCGCGATCTGAATGCGCAGGCCTCACGAATTGACGGATTCAGGAAAGCAAGCGCACAGCTTGCCGTGACTGGTCAGTCGCTAACTAAAGCGAAACAGGAAGCCGCCGCGCTGGCTGTCCAGTTCAAAAATACCCAAAACCCCACAACGGCGCAGGCGCGCGCGATGGAAGCGGCAAAGAAATCTGCCGCTGACCTGCAGCTCAAATATAACGGGCTCAGGCAGTCGGTACAGCGCCAGCGCACCGAGCTCGCACAGGCCGGGATAAACACCCGCACCCTGTCAGCCGATGAGCGTCGCCTGAAAGGCAGTATCAGCGAGACGACCGCACAGCTTAACCGTCAGCGCGAGGCACTGGCGCGGGTCAGTCAGCAACAGGCGAAACTGAGCGCGGTAAAAAAACGCTATGAATCCGGGCAACAGCTCGCCGCCGGTGCGCGAAATGCCGGGATGGTCGGCGTCGGGGTGGCTACCGCCGGGCTTTACGGGGCGTCTCGCTTTATTGCACCGGGCATCGGTTTTGATAAGCAGATGTCAGGCACGCAGGCGATCCTCGGGCTCGATAAGGGCGATGATAAGCTCGCGGCCATCCGTAAACAGGCGCGTGACATCGGGGCTACTACGGCCTTTTCACCGGGCGACGTGGCGCGCACGCAGACCACACTGGCGCGCTCGGGTTATAACGCTGATGACGTGCTGGCTGCGACCGGCTCGACGGTCAATCTGAGCCTTGCGGCTGACGTGGATATCGCAGAAGCCGCAGACATCATTACTAACATGCAGTCTGCATTTAACCTGCCGACCACTGAGATTGAACGCGTCGCGGATGCGATGACGAAAGGCTTTACGTCATCCAACACCGGCCTCGTCGAGCTGGGCGAGGCGATGAAATATGTCGCACCTATCGCGGAGGCTGCAGGGGCGAGCATTGAAGACACGACCGCCATGCTCGGCATTCTGGCTGATAACGGGATAAAAGGCTCGATGGCCGGGACCGGTGCGAGCGCCATTTTCAACCGCCTGCAGGCACCGATGGGCAAAGCGGTTGCTGCTATCTCAGAGCTGGGCGTGAAAACCCGCGACAGCAAAGGGAACGTGCTGCCGGTCGAGAAAATCCTCAAGGATATTCATAAATCCTTTGCGAAAAACAAGCTCGGGACGGCGGAGCAGGGTGAATACCTGAAAGTCATCTTTGGTGAGGAAGCAATGAAGGGGGCGATTAAACTCGTCGCCGCTGCCGGTGATGGCTCGCTTGCCAGCAAGCGCCAGCAAATCGGGGATTCAAAGGGAACCACGGAGCGGATCGCGAAAATCCAGACCGACAACCTCGACGGAGATTTAAAAAACCTGCAGTCGGCTTATGAAGATTTGCAGATTGAGGTATTCGATAAAGAGAATTCTGCGCTGCGTCGTCTGACGGTTTCCGCGACCGATATGCTCGGCAAGGTTGCCGCCTGGGCGAAAGCGAATCCTGAGATGACGCAGACCATTTTCAGTGTGACCGCCGGTGCGCTGGCGCTGGTCGGCGTGCTGGGCGGGATTGGTCTTGTTGCATGGCCTGTCATCGCCGGGATTAACGGCATCATCGCCGCTGCAGGTCTGCTGAGTGTGATTTTCACTACTGCAGGAACGGCCATTGTGACCGCGCTCGGGGCAATCAGTCTGCCGGTGGTCGCTGTGGTCGCTGCCGTGGTGGCCGGTGCGATCCTCATTCGTAAATACTGGGAGCCGCTGGGTGCTTTTTTCTCGGGTGTCGGTGAGGGCCTGAAAGCCGTCATTGCGCCGTTGAATGAAATGTTTTCGCCACTCGTACCGGTATTTGACGCCGTGGCGGGAAAACTGCGCGAGGTCTGGCAGTGGTTTACTAATCTGATTGCGCCGGTTAAGGCGACGCAGGAATCGCTCAATAGCTGCAAAAATGCTGGAGTGGAGTTTGGCCGACTCCTTGCGAATACGCTCATGGGTCCCGTGAAAATGTTTAACTTCCTCGGTGGAAAGGTTGACTGGTTGCTGGAAAAACTCGGCGTCCTCAAAAAAGAGTCAGGTGACATAGACCAGACCGCAGCGAAAACAGGTGCTGCAGCCGGTGCGCAAAACGGGTCCTATGTCCCGGCGACGTCAGGTTATGGAGGGTATCAGGCTTATCAGCCGGTGACGGCTCCTGCAGGCCGGTCTTACATCGACCAGAGCAAGCGGGAATACAACATCACGCTGCCGGGTGGCGTCGGGACGGGTACTGACCTTGACCGACAGTTGCGTGAGGCTGTCGACAGAATCGACCGCGAAGAACGGGCGCGCCAGCGCTCAAGTCTGCGCCACGACGGATGAGGGCTAAAGCATGTTAATGGTACTGGGTTTATTTGTGTTTGAGCGCCGCACGCTGCCGCATCAGTCGATGCAGTATTCAAAGGATTACCGCTGGGCATCAAACGACCGCATCGGCAAACCACCGGCTTATCAGTTTCTCGGGGAGGGGGAAACCTCGCGCACGCTTTCGGGAGTGCTTTATCCTGAAATCACCGGCGGTCGTCTGTCACTCACGACCATTGAGCTGATGGCTGATGAGGGGCGCGCGTGGCCGCTGATTGACGGAATGGGCATGATCCACGGGATGTATATCATCGAGAAAGTGACCCATGCGCACAGTGAGTTATTCAGCGATGGCGCGGCCAGAAAAATTGAATTTAGCCTGTCGCTGAAACGGGTCGATGAATCGCTCGCGTCGATTTATGGCGATCTGCAAACGCAGGCTGACAATCTGGTCACGTCTGCCGGTAACTGGCTGGGAGGGCTGGCAGGATGATTACGGGAATGAATATTCAGGCCGGTACGAAAATCGCCCCGGCGTTTATGCTCACCCTCGATGGCGCGGATATCACGCAGAATTTCAGCGACCGCTTAATCAGTCTGACCATGACGGACAATCGCGGATTTGAGGCCGACCAGCTCGACATCGAGCTCGATGATACTGACGGACTTGTCGAACTGCCCCCGCGCGGTGCATTACTGACGCTGTGGCTGGGCTGGGAGGGGTCGGCGCTGCTGAACAAGGGGAGTTTCACGGTCGATGAAATCGAGCACCGGGGCGCACCTGATACGCTGACCATCCGTGGGCGTAGTGCTGATTTTCGCGGGACGCTGAACTCACGCCGCGAGCAGTCATGGCATGACACCACGCTCGGGGTGATTCTGGAGACCATCGCGCAGCGTAATAAACTGACGGCCAGCGTAGCTGACACCCTGAAAGCGATCGCCGTGCCGCATATCGACCAGTCTCAGGAATCCGACGCGGCATTTTTGGCGCGGCTGGCGGAGCGCAACGGCGCATCCGTTTCGGTGAAATACGGAAAATTATTATTCCTGAAAGCCGGTAGCGCGGTGACGGCCAGCGGCAAACCGATCCCGCAAATGACCGTCGAGCGCGGCGACGGCGACCGGCATCAGTTCGCTATTGCCGACCGTGAGGCGTACACCGGCGTCACGGCAAAATGGCTGCACACGAAAGACCCGAAACCGCAAAAGCAAAAGGTGAAGCTGAAACGTAAGCCAAAGGTGCAACATCTGCGCGCGCTGCAGCACCCGAAAGCCGTCAAAGCACCGGCAAAGCGCCAGGCGAAAAAGGAGCAGGAAGCGCGCGAGGGCGAGTATATGGCCGGTGAATCTGACAACGTGCTGGAGCTCACAACCATCTACGCGACAAAGGCGCAGGCGATGCGCGCGGCTCAAGCAAAATGGGACAAGCTACAGCGCGGCGTCGCGGAGTTTTCAATCTCTCTGGCGTCAGGCCGTGCAGATTTATTTCCTGAAACGCCGGTTGCGGTGAAAGGCTTTAAGCGCGTTATAGACGAGCAGGCGTGGATAATCAGCCGGGTGGTGCATAACCTCAACGGGAGCGGCTACACGACGGGCCTAGAGCTTGAGGTGAAGGTCTCAGACGTGGAGTATGAAGCGGATGAAATAGACGAGTAAATATATTGTATGTGTTTGTTTTACAAGGTTAAATTTAGTAAAATAACCGCATCGAAAACGTTTAAAGGTGCTCATCATGTTTCACTGTCCAAAATGCAAATTCGCTGCACACGCCCGCACGAGTCGCTATTTCACTGATACGACAAAGGAGCGCTATCATCAGTGCACAAATATCAATTGCAGTTGCACATTTGTCACGACTGAAACGGTCGAGCGTTTTATTGTTTCACCGGGTGAGGTAGTGCCAGCGCCACCGCATCTTACACCGTCAGGTCAGCAACAAATTCACTGGATGTGATAATAAGAAAGCCTCGCAAATGCGGGGCTTTCAGTTGTAGACCAAGGCAATATTAATTCATGTTCAAATTATCAACCAATGTATGGTTGACATAATTCAGTCATTATAGTGTTCAATCTCATCTTTTTCAAAATCATCAATATTATGATTCGTTACGGAAATATATACTATGGGGAAGGCGCCTGGTTTATAGTTGCCAATTTTATTAAAGTTTATCCCATCCCGATAGTGTAGTACATGGGTGAAGATATTTGCCATCCTTGATATATCTAACTCATTTGCATTTAATGCATTATTCATTAAATATCTTCTCATTTCTTTTTTCAATGTTGGATATCCAATGAGGCTTGGAAACTTCCGTAAGAACATGAAAAACATTTTTTTTCCAGATTCGCCTAACACTCTGTTAAATACTGGGTCGTCAAATAGGTAGAAAGTGTTTTGCGTTTGAAGTACTCTTCCTGTTATGCTTTTTTTGCTAAGGACGTATTTTGGCATCTTCAGTTCTTTGCTGCAGTTAATGACATGGTCAACTACTTTTTTCCACTCAGGGTTAACCTTTGCTCCTGAAAAATGATCGCCTACCTCAATGCCATCAATCGTTTTACCTTCGTAAAAGGAAGATAGCAAATGTCCTAGTGTTTTGTTGCAAGGTGTACCATCTCTAGATTTGCCAATCATCCAGCGGCAGGGCCAGTTTGAGTTGCTGTGGTTTTGCTCATGTTGCACAACGCCATACCAGGCATATTTCTCTGCGGGAGTTGGCAAGCTAATATTTTTATCTTTAGCCGAACCTCTGGTTGAATAATAAATATCAAAAGGTAGCCAGTTTTTATACAGCTCAAGTTCTTTATAAGTGCTATTTTTCCCTGTGTTAGTTGTAATTGGCACATAGCATGCCTTAGTTTTGTTTTTCGTTACTTTAGCTTGCAGAATGAATGCTTTATCTGTGATTAAGCTCGGGTTTATTATCCCATTATTTATAAAGCTCTCATTGATTATGAACATTGCATCCCCTAATTCTACTTTGTTAGAGAAGGGCTTAGGTTGACCATTATTGCTAAGTTGAGCATAAGGTGCTTTGTCAATCCAACACAGTTTAGTGTCTACAGTAACAGAAAACGTGGTGGGTTTGTTTAGTTTTTGGGAGTAAATTATAGATGAAAGTTGTATCAAAAAAGTATCGCTAAATAATGCTCCAAGTTGTACCAGTTCGCCACCAGAAACATTATGACAAACGTTATTAATTAATGTATCGATTTTGTTTTTCATAGTTTGTGAGTTTTTAGATAAAAATATCATGGAATTCAGAGTTGTGAACTTAGGTTATATAATAGTATAGATTACTTTTTAATAATTCATTATCTTCTTAAAATTTCTCGCGTTCTATATCCTGATCCGGGATTCATTGAGGCGTTATAGGTAAACTTTCAAATAATTTTTTATTGTTATAATTAACATGCTAAATATTTTAGTGGTTGTCGTTTAAGAACGCCAAAAAAGTCCCCCTCTGTAAGCATTTAGTTTAAATAAGCCCTGTATTTACAGGGCTTATAATATCGATGTGGTCAATCTGTGGACGTGACCTGAAATAAATCCTTTTATTTCATAGTGTTGAAGTTTTTTAAAAAGCTCCTGCGGGAGCCTTTTTCAAACCTTATCCCGTCACCCGCGATCAGAACACTTTCTTATACGGACGCACGGTCACTTTACCGTAGACGCCTGCGGCAGTGTACGGGTCTGCTTCTGCCCAGGACTGCGCGGCTTCCAGGGATTCAAACTCGGCGATAACCGTCGAACCGGTAAAACCCGCTGCGCCCGGATCGTTGCTGTCCACGGCAGGCATTGGGCCGGCGGTCAGTAATCTTCCTTCGTCATGGAGTAATTGCAGGCGCGCAAGATGGGCAGGGCGAACGGACAATCGTTTATCCAGAGAATCAGCAACATCCTCAGCGTAGATGACGTAAAACACGGCACAGCTCCTTAGCCAGTAAAAGTGTCATTTACGTTATGTGAAAGCATCTGTGACTGCAATGTAAAGATAACAGCCTTGTTAAATCCGTAACACTCAACGGGTTTTTTCGCCAATGACGCACTTAAAATCAAGGGAAGATAGAGTGCGTTGTTGAATATGATTGCTATTTGCATTTAAAATCAGGGTCTGGTTTTTCAACTTTAGTGATTATGACTTCGATGACTCTGGATTTACCTCGCCGCTTCCCCTGGCCAACGCTGCTGTCCGTTGTCATTCACGCCTCGGTGATTGCGGGTCTGCTTTACACATCGGTACATCAGGTTATTGAAATGCCCGCTCCGTCGCAGCCGATCTCCGTGACCATGGTGACCCCTGCCGAGCTGGAGCCTCAGGTTGCTCCACCGCCGCCACAGCCGGTAGTGGAACCTGAACCGGAACCCGAGCCTGAGCCAGTGCCGGAGCCACCGAAGGAGGCGCCTGTCGTCATCCATAAGCCTGAGCCAAAGCCGAAACCTAAACCGAAGCCAAAACCGGTGAAAAAGGTGGAAGAGCGCCCGAAACGACAGGAGCGCCCGGTTGAGCCTCGTGCCACGCAGCCTGTCGAAAACAGCGCGCCCGCGAGAACGGTGATGAACAATACGCCAGCGACAACCAAACCTGTTGTCGCGGCACCGGCCGGTCCACGTGCATTAAGCCGTAACCAGCCGCAATACCCGGCACGTGCTCAGGCGCTGCGCATCGAAGGCCGTGTCCGCGTGAAATTTGACGTCACCGCCGACGGGCGCGTGGATAATGTTGAAGTGCTGTCTGCACAGCCATCGAATATGTTTGACCGTGAAGTGAAATCGGCCATGCGTAAATGGCGTTATGAACCCGGTAAGCCGGGGCGCGGGCTTATCGTTAATATTGTCTTCCGCATCAATGGCGGGGCACAGATGGAATAACGCAAAAAAAGCCTCCGGATGGAGGCTTTTTTTATGCTTTTGGCAACGCCCGGGGCTTTCCGTCGTTATCCACAGCAACATAGATGAACAGCGCTTCAGTGGCTTTATAACGCTGACCGATAGGCTCAGACGACACTTTCTTAACCCAGACTTCGATATTAATCGAGATCGAGGTATTGCCGCGCTTCACGCAGCGCGCATAGCAGCAGACCACGTCACCGACCGCGACCGGGCGCAGAAACGTCATCCCATCCACTCTGACCGTGACCACGCGACCCTGCGCGATCTCTTTTGCGAGGATAGCGCCACCCATATCCATTTGTGACATTAACCAACCGCCAAAAATATCACCGTTTGCATTGGTGTCGGCGGGCATTGCAAGTGTGCGTAAAACCAGTTCGCCCTGAGGGGCGTCAATTGTTGTTGTCATTGATCAATTAGCTCGTTACGGAAGACGACAGGCGGGATGCTACTATGATTTACAGTCTGGGGGAAACACGAAAAGGGTAAGGTTATAAACGAAAAAGGCCAGACAGTCGCCTGCCTGGCCTGGGGGATTAATGCTTATCGTCCTGCGGCATGTGCTTATAGATATACACGCCGCTTAAGAGGGTAAAGATCAGCGTCAGCGCCGTCAGGCCAAACACTTTAAAATTGACCCAGATATTTTGCGGCAGCCAGAAGGCAATATAGATGTTTGCCAGGCCGCACAGAATGAAGAAGACAGCCCAGGCCAGATTCAGGCGGGACCAGACGCTTTGTGGCAGAGTAAGCTCTTTCCCAAGCATACGTTGAATCAATGGTTTTTTCATTACCCACTGGCTCACTAGCAAGGCCCCCGCAAACAGGCCATAAATAACGGTGACCTTCCATTTGATAAATTCATCGTTGTGGAAGAACACGGTAAGCCCGCCGAAAACAGCGACCAGAATAAACGTGATCAGGGCCATTTTCTCGACTTTACGGTAGCGGAACCAGCTGTAGATCAGCACGACGGCCGTCGCGACGATTAACGCGGTGGTCGCGGCATAGATGTCGTACAGCTTATAAAATGCAAAAAAGACGACGAGCGGTAAAAAATCAAGAAACTGCTTCATTCTTCGATTCCATTTTTTGTGGGGAGCCGACGTAAACAGCCGGCTTTGTCATCAATAAATTACTGGCGGATCAGCATATACAGGCGGAAAAGATAGACCAGCAGCACCGCAGAGATAAGGTTACTGATCGTATTGGCCACCACGGCTCCTACATTTGGCGTCAGCACTGCAAAGTTCGGCGCAAATAACAGCAGCAGGGTTTTGGCCAGAAGCCAGCCAATCACCGCGGGGGCGACCAGGCGCATATTCGCCCATGCCAGCTTAATACTGCTGCGCATGGCGACGAAAATGCCCATTTTGTCCTGCACCATCATTACCGGCGCAAAAGAGAGCACGATAGCTAACAACACGCCAGGCACCACAACCAGCATAATCCCCATCTGCACCAGCAGGGTGGTTAAGAAGATCAGGATGAACAGTTTAGGTAACTGTGGCGCACTGGCACCGATCGCGCGCAGGGCGCTGACACGCTGCCCGGCCGAGATCAGTTGGATCATCAACAATACCCCACCGGCCAGAATGGCGTTGCCGATCAAGCCGGAGAAAGTCGACGCTGCAGAGGCACGCAACAGGATTTGTTGCTGTTCAGGCGTCATGTTCTGCACCAGATCAAATAACCCCACGCTCCCCGCAAGATTATCACCCTGGCTCAGCGTCGCAATTTGTTCATCGCTCGGTGAAAACGCATGGCCAAGCACCACCGTAATAAAGGCGCAAAGCAAAGCAATCAGTAAAAAAGTCACGAACTGATTGCGGAAAAAGTTCCCCGTGTCACGGTAGACGGACTTCGCCGTGATAGACATGCACTCTCCTTGAGTATTGCAGGTATGAATAAGCGGGCAATTGTACCCTGGATAACTCTGCGGTGGCAGTATCATGACTTGTATGGAAAAGCATATCTTTGTAAAGCAAAGTGCAATGACGAAAATTGACCTGTGCTGGCAGAATGTTTTTGCACATCGCAGGTAAAAATTAATCTGGATCAATGAATGTTAAATTGACTGAATGAATGTGATCTGAGTTGGATCATCTTGTACTCATTTTTGGTTATATTCACCGCGCCAACAAAACCACAACGATGGAGCGGATATGAAAAAATTAGCGGTGGCAGCCTTTGTGTTAAGCACTTTCTCTGGTGGCGCTTATGCGCATGAGGCGGGGGAATTCTTTATGCGTGCCGGTTCGGCAACGGTTCGCCCTACTGAAGGATCGGATAATGTATTAGGGCTCGGAGGGTTTAACGTCAGCAACAATACCCAGTTGGGCCTGACGTTCACCTATATGGCAACGGACAATATTGGCGTTGAACTCCTGGCGGCAACGCCGTTTCGTCACAAAGTGGGCACAGGGCCAACGGGAAACATCGCCACCGTACACCAGCTGCCGCCAACGTTGATGGCGCAATGGTACTTTGGCGATGCGCACAGCAAGGTGCGCCCGTATATTGGGGCAGGGGTGAACTACACCACCTTCTTTGATGAGAAATTTAATGACACCGGTAAAGAAGCCGGGCTGTCCGATCTCAGCCTCAAGGACTCGTGGGGCGCGGCAGGTCAGGTGGGGATGGATTATCTCATCAATCGCGACTGGCTGTTAAACATGTCGGTCTGGTATATGGACATTGATACGGATGTGCGCTTTAAAGCGGGGGGCGAGCAGCAGAGCGTCCATACGCGACTGGACCCGTGGGTATTTATGTTCTCTGCCGGCTATCGCTTCTGACGATAGAGTTTCCCGCCTTAACAGTGCTGCTAAGGCGGGGATGCGATTAATCGATAACGACCTCGGCACCCTCAGCAAAAAAGCTTTCTGCGGGTTTGACGCATTCACTAATGACAGAAGGATCGTATTTCATTGCCAGGAAACGCTCCCGGTAAAGGTTATACGCTGCTTCGCATACATTACTGGTAAACCATGCATTATAACCGCCACCGACGGCAGCACCCGCGACCGGAATAATTTGCGCGAGTTTGGCTTTGGTTATTTTGATACCCAGGCTACTGGCGATCTGCTTAATGATTTTGACGAAAAGTTGTTTTTCAAGCTCTTCCCAGACGACTTTTTTTGCCACCTGCTGGGAGATTTTTACCAGCTGAGCCATCGCCACGTTCTTTGCCATAGCTGACGAGGCCGAAGACAAACCAAGAATATTGAAGGCGAACAGTCTTTCCTCCTGCCTGTTGATATCAAAACCATAATAGGTGGCATATTCCCCAATGGCGCGCAGGTTGAGGGTTACCAAAGACGGAATATCAATGGCGATTCCGGCAATGCCTAAGGCCCCGGTGCCAGCGCCTTCTGCCAGCGCCAGTCCTTTATACTTTGCTGCTAACCAGCCTACCGTTTTATCGATATCCTCAAGGCGCAGCGTTTCGATATCGCCATAGCAATGTATATGCTCATGCCCATCTTTTCGGAACTCATCAAAAATAGACTCAGAACGAACGGACCAAAGCGCTGCGTCATTACAGACACTCACCAGCCCCTGAACGGCAGATTGAATCGCCTCCCCGACGACCGGGGTTGAGAGAACCACTTCACCGGCGCTGTTCAGCGGCTTACCGATCATTTCAAGCGATCGTGTCAAAAAGGTGGTTTCTGGGTTTTTCCATTGATGGATCTGCTTTAAAGCGGTTTGGTCATAGGGGACGAGTTTCATTTGGCTTCCTTTGGCGTATCTTTCACATTTTCAGTGCTGAAATAAGGTAAGTTATCGGCAGGAAAGACCATATCAGGAGTGTTATTTCTCCTTGAACTGGCTGACAGGTTATTGCGCAGAAAGAGACGATAATCGGGCAGGGTGGAAGGGGGAGAAAAGCGCCCCGTCAGAGGCGCTTAGTCATGCTTATTTCTGAATCAAATAGCGAATGGTGGGCCCATCCTGCTGAATGTCCAGCACGGTATAGCCGTGATTCGTGGCATCCAGCGGAATATTATTGATGGACTGTGGACAGTCGCTCACCACTTCCAGAATTTCACCCTTTTTAAGCTGCGGCAAGGCTTCAAGGGTGGCCACGGCCGGATAAGGACAGGGTTCACCCACCATATCCAGACGGTAGTCGGGAACGATCGTTTTCATGCGGCTTCCTTCTGAGTTTCAACCTGACGTTCAGTGCGGCGGAAGAAGCGTTTCTCCTGCGCAACGACCAGCAAAAAGGCAATCAGCAACAGGGCATAGGTCGCCAGTAATCCACCCAATGGACCGAAAGTAGATAACAAATTGATCTTATCCCAACGGGTGGCCAGCGCCGGAGAGAGATCGTCCCAGTAATAGGCCAACAGGGTGGAGCCGATCACATTGCCCAGACCTACCCACCAGTAATGCACCTGGCCTTCAACGGCGCGGTACATCCATCCGGTTTCGCATCCGCCCGCGAGGACGATACCAAAGCCAAAAAGCAGTCCACCAATGACGGCATTTGGACCCGCCCACATGATTTTGGGTTCGACGCCAAGCTGGACGTAGCTGAAAATACCGATGGCGCTCACCGCCATCCCGGCAATGATGGCCTTTGCCATCATGGTACGGCCCGTTATCCACATATCGCGGAAAGCAGAGGTAAAACAAATTTGCGCACGTTCAATCAGTAAGCCAAACCCGACGCCAAATAGCATCGCCAGGCCAAGTTTTGGCTGATTGAATGCCGTGCAGAGCGCCCAGGCGACCATGGCAAAGAAGACCAGCATGCCCAGTCGGAAACGGCGGCGCGCCTGATCCGGTTTTTGGGTTAACGGCGAGGCGGCGCTGACCTTAACCATTTTGACCGGGATGCGGAAAAACGGCAGCAGGGTGAAGCGTGCCCCAAAGTAAGACCCGATGGCGGTCGCCACCGCAAAAAACCAGGCGTGCAGTGAAAACTGTGGAATGCCGGTAAAGAACGCCGCGAGGTTACACCCCATCGCCAGCCGCGCGCCAAATCCGGCGATAATGCCGCCGACCACGGCCTGCGCGATACGAATGCGGCTTTGGGGCATACGCAGCTTAACGTTGTTTGCCCATAGCGCGGCGGCAAAACAGCCCCCAAACATACCGATAATCATCATCCCGTCGATACGCGTAAGCGGCGTTCCCTCAAGATGAATCAATTTAAAATATCCCCACTCTTCAGTATGCACACCGGCAAGCTGTAAAAGCTGCCCGCCCCAGCGGGTAAATTCGCCGGTAACGGCCCAGAAGGTGCCGGTGATGCCAAAGTAGTAGGTTGAAAGGATGCCCGCCGCGATGACGGCCGGTACGGGTGACCAGAATTTAATCAGGTACGCCTGTTTGAAGTGTTGCCAGGACATAGGTAAGCCTCTGAACTCAGAAGGTGTATGTGGCCGATAAGCCGAAAAGAAGGGAGGATAATACGCGCAAGTAAAGATTTGAAAAGTCTGACAAGCGTAAAAACTCGATCAGATCAATTTCTACCTGCTCCGGTAAAAGAGGAAGATAACTCTCAGGAGTTAAGCCGCCTGGCGATCAGGCGGCTTTTGGCATCAGGCTGACAGCGTGGCGGCTTTCATCGCCCGGACGAAGGTCTTTAATTCGCTCAGCATCAGCTCAGGCTGATCGACGTTGTTCTCAATGATTTTAACAATGGCAGAGCCAGAGATGGCGCCCGCCGCATTGGCTTCGATTGCTGCCGTGACCTGCTCCGGCGATGAGATACCAAAGCCCTGCAGAGGAGGAGCCGCATGGTACTCCGCCAGTTTTTCCACCAGATGATGCAGTGGCAGTGCGGCTTTATTTTCCGTGCCCGTCACACCCGCACGGGACAGCAGGTAGGTATAGCCGCGGCCATGGGAGGCAATCTGACGCAAGAGTTCGTCATCCGCGTTAGGTGGGCAGATATAGATAGGCGCAACATTGTGGCGCATAGCGGCCTGACGGAACGGCGCTGACTCTTCTACAGGGACATCGGCGACCAGCACCGAGTCGACCCCAACGCGTGCGCATTCGGCATAAAACTCATCAATGCCCCGGCTAAAGACCAGGTTGGCATACATCAGCAGGCCAATCGGGATGGTCGGATGCTTCTGGCGAACAGTGGCCAGCATTTCGAAGCACTGTGACGGGGTCACGCCTGCGGCGAAGGCGCGCAGAGTCGCGTTCTGAATAGTCGGGCCGTCAGCCAGCGGATCGGAGAAGGGGATCCCCAGTTCCAGCGCGTCGGCACCGGCTTCAATGAGCGCATCGATAATTTTAAGCGACTGCTCCGGGCCAGGGTCGCCCAGCGTGACGAAGGGAACAAACGCGCCTTCCTTGCGGGCCTTCAGTTCGGCAAATGCGTTATCGTAGCGTTCCATCAGATTTCCCCTCGTGCTTTCAAAATATCGTGAACGGTGAAGATATCTTTATCACCGCGGCCGGACAGGTTCACCACCAGCAGTTGCTCTTTTTCCGGGTTCTCTTTCATCATACGCAGGGCATGTGCCAGCGCGTGAGAGGACTCCAGAGCCGGAATGATGCCTTCTTTACGACACAGGATCTTAAAGGCGTCCAGCGCTTCGTCATCGGTGATAGAGACATAATCGGCGCGTCCAATGCTGTTCAAATGCGCATGTTGCGGCCCCACTGAGGGGAAATCCAGACCGGCGGAAATGGAGTAAGACTCTTCAATCTGGCCTTCGTCGGTCTGCATCATCGGTGATTTCATACCGAAGTAGATCCCAACGCGTCCGTGTTTCAGCGGTGCACCATGTTCACCGGTCTCAATGCCGTGACCCGCTGGCTCAACGCCAATCAGCCCGACGCTGGTGTCGTCAATAAAGTCGGCGAACATACCAATGGCATTCGAACCACCGCCTACGCAGGCAATCACCGCATCCGGCAGACGGCCTTCTTTTTCAAGAATTTGCGCTTTGGTTTCTTCACCGATCATGCGCTGGAATTCACGCACGATAGTCGGGAACGGATGCGGGCCTGCCGCCGTACCGAGCATGTAATGTGAGGTCTCGTAGCTGCCAGACCAGTCACGCAGCGCTTCGTTACAGGCATCTTTCAGCGTGGCGGAACCGCTGTGAACCGCGATAACTTCTGCCCCCATTAACCGCATCCGGAATACGTTAGGCGACTGGCGTTCAATATCCTTTGCGCCCATATAGATACGGCATTTCAGGCCGAGAAGCGCGCTGGCAAGCGCGGACGCTACGCCGTGCTGACCCGCTCCGGTTTCAGCGATGATTTCGGTTTTACCCATGCGCTTTGCCAGCAAGGCCTGACCCAGCACCTGGTTAGTTTTGTGCGCGCCACCGTGCAGCAGGTCTTCACGCTTGAGGTAGAGGGTGGTACGGGTGCCTTCGGTCAAGTTACGACATTTCGTCAGCGCCGTCGGACGCCCGGCGTAGTTTTTAAGCAGGTCGGTAAACTCGGCCTGAAACGCCGGATCCTTTTGTGCGCTGACAAAGGCTTCTTCAAGCTGGCGCAGTGCAGGCATCAGGATTTGCGGGACATACATACCGCCGAATTCGCCAAAATAGGGATTGAGTAATGTGGTCATCTTTTCTTCCTTAATAGGCACGCAGCGTCTTGAATACCGAGGCCAGTTTGCTGGCATCTTTGATGCCCGGTTGGGACTCTACGCCTGAATTAAAATCAAGGCCGGCACAGCCGGCTTTTGCCGCTTCGACGCAGTTATCCGGGCTTAAACCGCCCGCAAGCAAAACATTGTCCAGCTTTTCGCCGCTGAGCAGCGACCAGTCGAAACGTTCACCACTGCCGCCCTGGCCATTGTCCAGGACGTACTTATCAACATGCGTCAGGTTGCGTGGCGGTAAAATGTTACTCACGCTCTGTGCTTTCCAGATTTGTACCTTCGGCGCCAACGCCTGACGCAGCGCATCGATATACGCCTGGTCTTCACTGCCGTGAAGCTGAACCGCGGCCAGTGAGAGAGCTTCTGCTTTGGCGACAACATCGTCGATAGCGGCGTCACGGAAGACGCCCACGTAGCTCAGGGGGGCGCCAGCCATCACGTCACGCGCTTGTGCGTCGGTCACAAAACGAGGCGATGACTCGACAAAAATAAGCCCGCCATACACCGCACCGGCTTCAAGGGCGGCGGTGGCATCTTGCGCACGCGTTAAGCCGCAGACTTTATTTTCGCCTAACAGCACGCGGCGGACGGCGGCATTCAGATCGTCATGCTCCATCATCGCCGAACCAATCAAGAAGCCGTTGGCAAAATGGCTCAGTTCGCGAACCTGTGCATAGGTATGAATACCGGATTCGCTAATAACCGTCACCCCCGCACCCAGACGTGGCGCAAGCTGACGGGTGCGGTCCAGATCGATGGAGAGATCGCGCAGGTCGCGGTTGTTAATGCCAACCACTTTCGCCTCCAGCGCAATCGCCCGCTCTAACTCCTCTTCGTTACTGACTTCGGTCAGGACACCCATATTCAGGCTATGTGCCACCGCAGACAGCTGACGATACTGTTCATCATCCAGCACCGACAGCATCAGCAGGCATGCATCGGCCTGATAGAAACGCGCCAGCCAAATCTGATAAGGATCGATGATAAAGTCTTTACACAGTATCGGCTGCGGAGCAATGCCGCTGACGACGGGCAGGAAATCGAAGCTGCCCTGGAAATATTTCTCATCCGTCAGGACCGAAATCGCTGACGCATGGTGTTTGTAGACGCCAGCAATACGGGCAGGATCGAAATCTTCTCTGATCACGCCCTTAGACGGAGAGGCTTTTTTGCACTCCAGAATAAACGCCGTGCGGGCACCCTGTAGCGCATCATAAAAGCGGCGACTGCTCGGTACGACTTCATTTTGAAAGGTTGCCAGCGGTTGCTGAGCTTTACGGGCTTCAACCCAAATGGCCTTATCGGCAACAATTTTCGCTAAAACGGTCTGCATTATTTACCCTCTTGCCGCAAGTGCGGTTACGCGGTCATAGGCTGCACCTGAACGCAATACTGCCAGGACTTTTTGCGCGTTGGACTGCAAATCTTCGTCGCCGTGCAAACGCATCAGCATCGCAACATTGGCGGCGACAGCGGCCTCATGGGCGGCTTCACCTTTACCTTGTAATAAGCGCGTCAGAATGTCACGGTTTTCTTCCGGTGTACCGCCTGCCAGCTGTTCCTGACGATACGGCGTCAGGCCAAAGTCTTTTGCTTCCAGCTGGTAGCTCTGGATTTCACCGTCGCGTAACTCAGCCACCAGCGTTGGAGCATGAAGCGACACCTCATCCATCCCACCGCTGTGGACGACCGCCGCACGTTGATAGCCCAGGACCCGTAACGTCTCGGCAATAGGCAGCACCAGTTCCGGACTGTAAACCCCAATCAGCGCAAGGGGAGGATGCGCAGGGTTGATAAGCGGACCCAGGACGTTGAACAGGGTGCGGGTTTTCAGCTGCTGTCGCACGGGCATCGCATGGCGAAAACCGGCGTGATATTTCGGCGCGAACAGGAAACAAACGCCTAAGTCGTCCAGCGCCTCACGGGAGCGTTCAGCGTTCATTTCCAGATTAATACCAAACGCGGCCAGCAGATCGGACGAGCCTGAACGGCTGGACACGCTGCGGTTACCGTGTTTGGCGACTTTCATCCCGCAGGCGGCTGCCACGAAGGCGCTGGCCGTAGAAATGTTAATGCTGTTGCTGCCGTCACCGCCGGTGCCCACGATATCGGCAAACGGGTAGTCAGGACGGGGGAACGGCGCCGCGTTTTCCAGAAGTGCTGTGGCGGCCCCGGCGATTTCCAGCGGGTGCTCGCCGCGCACCTTCATGCTCACCAGCGCAGCGGCCAGCTGCTCTGGCTTCAGTTCTCCGCGAACAACAGCGGAGAAAAGCTGGTGGCTTTCCGGTTGGGTCAGGGTTTGCGCCTGGTACAGTTTTTCCAGAACAGGCTGCAGGGTATTGGTCTGCTCCAGTTTCTGTAACGCCCAGTTCAGCGTCTGCTCCAGCAGGCGAGCACCGTTTGAGGTCAGAATAGATTCCGGGTGGAACTGCAGGCCGCACACGCGATCGGTATCGTGCCGCACGGCCATGACCATGCCGTCAAATGAGGCGTTAATGGTCAGGCCCGCTGGAATGTTACTGCCCACCAGGGAATGATAACGGGCAACCGGCAGTGGATTTGGCAGACCCGCAAACATCGCCTGACCATCATGTTCGATGCTCGAGGCTTTTCCGTGCAGTATTTCACCCGCCTGGCCAACATAGCCACCATATGCCTCAACGATGGCCTGATGACCTAAACAGATACCGACGATGGGCAGCTTGCCGCGCATGCGGGTCAGCAATTCAGGCATACAACCGGCTTCGCTCGGTGTACCCGGCCCGGGTGACAGCAGCAGAACCGGATTTTGCATGGTAGCCAGACGCTCAATCAGCGTCTGCGCCGGAACATGATTACGGTAAATCACCACGTTATGCCCGCTGGCACGAAGCTGGTCTGCCAGGTTATAGGTAAAGGAGTCGATGTTATCGAGAAGCAGAATGTCAGCCATCAGAAAGTCTCCTGGGCATGGTGTGCAGTGGCAATCGCGCGCAATACCGCACGGGCTTTATTACGCGTTTCGTCAGCTTCAGACTGCGGAACAGAATCCAGAACAACGCCCGCGCCGGCCTGAACGGTGGCGATGCCGTCCTCAACGTAGGCGGAGCGGATGACAATGCAGGTATCCAGGTCGCCATGGGCGGTGAAATACCCGACAGCACCGCCATAGCTCCCCCGGCGACGCCCTTCGGCTGCGGCGATAAGCTGCATGGCGCGCACTTTTGGCGCGCCGCTCAGGGTGCCCATATTCATGCAGGCGCGGTAGGCGTGAAGGACATCGAGGTCGTGACGAAGCTCACCCACCACGCGGGAAACCAGATGCATCACGAAGGAGTAACGGTCTACTTTTGTTAAATCGGCCACATAACGTGTGCCCGGGGTGCAGATGCGGGCCAGGTCGTTACGGGCCAGGTCGACCAGCATGAGATGCTCGGACATCTCTTTTTGATCAGTACGCATCTCCAGCTCAATGCGGCTATCAAGATCGCGATCCAGCGTTCCATCGGCGCGGCGGCCACGAGGGCGCGTGCCGGCGATCGGATAGATTTCGATCTGGCGGCTGGTGGCGTCATACTTCAGAGAGCTTTCCGGTGACGCGCCAAACAGGGTGAAATCGTTATCCTGCATAAAGAACATGTACGGGCTCGGGTTGCTCTTCTTCAGCACATCATAGGCCGCCAGCGGCGACGGGCAGGGTAAGGAGAATCGACGAGAAGGAACCACCTGGAAGATTTCGCCCGCGCGTATCGCTTTTTGCATCTGACGCACCACTGCGCCGAACTGGTCGTCGGTCTGGTTACATTCGCAGCGCATATGTTCAACGTGCTGCACCGGTAAGACAGGCGGCTCTTCATTCATCTGCTGCTGCAGTTGTGCAATGCGATGTTCGAGACGTTCTTTTTCTGCGGCCGACGGGGTGAACAGGCTGGCCTGAATGCGGGTGCTTTTCTTTTTATGGTCGATAACCAGCAGCGTTTCGGCCAGATAGAAACAGTAGTCCGGGCAGTTATTGCCCTGGTCGGTTTCCGGTAACGCTTCAAAACCCGCGACCAGGTCATAGGCAAACAACCCGCCGAAGAACATGGCTTCGCGTTCGTGCGCCGGGACCTCGACCAGATTTTGCAGAAGACGAAACGCGTCGAAGACCGAGAGGGAGCACAGACGGGCATCTTCATCCAGCAGCTGGCTGACGGGCGGGAAACGCAACACACGCATATCAGGGCGCTGTTCATTCTCGATACCTGCCGGCAGCGCGGTATCTAACAGCGTAAGCAGGGCGGAGCCGTTATCCGACAGCGCGTGAAGGGTGACAGTGTCACCAAGCGCGGTAATGCGCAACGCGCTATCGACAAGCAGCAGACTCTTTAAATCATCTTTGCTGTCGATGTCCGCGGATTCAAGCAGCAGGGTTGCCGGTCGCGCACCGCACAGCTGATGAAACAGCGCGGTGGGGTTATGGCGATAAGCCGCATCGCAGGCCAGTAACTCAAGATGTGTTTTGCCGGTTTGCATGATCTTATTCTCATTAATTCTGTTCAAAAAAAGCCCGCTTAATCGCGGGCCGGGTATCTGTTTGCGTTTCGCAGACGAATGACACTGCCCGTAAGTCAGGAAGTACGCCACCAGCCTTGCAGAGTGATAAGTGCTCTCATTTTCAGATACCTGTATTGTGTGAACTTGCGTACTAGTTAACTAGTTCGATGGCATGTTGTCAACCCTTGATTTCAGAATTTCGCGCCAACCCGTTATCATGGGGTGACTGCATTTGATAAACCTGTGATGAGAACTGCTTTGAGCGAAACAAACTACGCCGTGATTTATGATTTACACAGCCATACGCAGGCCTCTGACGGTCTGCTTACGCCAGAAGCGCTTGTTCATCGGGCCGTGGAAATGCGGGTGGGTACCCTGGCTATTACCGATCACGACACAACGGATGCGATTCCGGCTGCACGGGCAGAAATCCTTCGCAGCGGAATCCCGTTGAACCTGGTGTCAGGGGTCGAGATATCCACCGTCTGGGAAAACCATGAGATCCACATCGTGGGTCTGAACATTGATATTGAGCATCCCCTGCTGCGTGCGTTTCTTAACGAACAAAAAGAGCGTCGCCACCAGCGCGCGGTGTTGATTGCCGAACGCCTCGAAAAAGCCCAAATTCCGGGCGCGCTCGACGGGGCTTACACACTGGCTAACGGGGGCGCGGTGACCCGCGGTCACTTTGCACGTTTTCTGGTTGAAGCCGGGAAAGCGAATAACTTTGCCGATGTCTTTAAAAAATATCTGGCACGCGGGAAAACCGGCTACGTTCCGCCACAGTGGTGTACAATAAAACAAGCTATTGATGTCATTCATCATTCTGGCGGCAAGGCCGTACTGGCGCATCCGGGCCGGTATAACCTTTCTGCTAAGTGGCTGAAAAGACTGCTGGCACACTTTGCCGAATGCGGCGGTGAGGCGATGGAAGTCTCGCAATGTCAGCAGGCACCCAACGAGCGTACACAGCTGGCGACCTATGCCCGCCAGTATGGATTACTGGCATCACAAGGATCTGATTTCCATCAGCCTTGTGCGTGGATAGAACTGGGGCGCAAGCTCTGGTTGCCCGCAGGCGTGGAGCCGGTCTGGCAGCTCTGGGAACAGCCGCAGCACCAAATTGAAGAGAGGGAAGTATGAGTCAATTTTTCTATATTCATCCAGATAATCCGCAGCCACGCCTGATCAATCAGGCCGTGGAGATCGTCCGCAAAGGTGGGGTCATCGTCTATCCAACGGATTCGGGCTACGCCCTGGGATGCAAAATTGAAGATAAAGGCGCAATGGAGCGCATTTGTCGGATTCGCCAGCTGCCGAACGGCCATAACTTTACGCTGATGTGTCGCGACCTGTCCGAGTTGTCGACCTATGCCTATGTCGATAACGTGGCGTTTCGTCTTATCAAAAACAACACGCCGGGCAACTACACCTTTATCCTGAAAGGGACGAAAGAGGTGCCTCGTCGCCTGCTGCAGGAAAAACGTAAAACTATCGGAATGCGCGTTCCGTCTAATCCCATCGCTCAGGCGCTGCTCGAAACGCTGGGCGAACCCATGTTGTCCACCTCTTTAATGTTGCCGGGCAGCGATTTTACCGAGTCCGATCCTGATGAAATTAAGGATCGTCTGGAGAAAGTTGTCGACCTGGTGATTCACGGCGGCTACCTGGGACAACAGCCCACCACGGTGGTTGATCTCACCGAAGAAGCACCTGAAGTCATTCGTGAAGGCGTGGGCGACGTTAAACCTTTCTTGTAATCATGTAAGTCGCTATACTACGCGGCCATCATTATTGCGGCCCTGCCGCGATAATTGACCCTATTCGACGCCTGTGAAGGCGACACCTGAAGGATGCTCAATGAGCGAAAAATTACAGAAAGTGCTGGCGCGCGCCGGCCACGGTTCACGCCGTGAAATCGAAACGATTATCGAAGCTGGTCGTGTCAGCGTAGATGGCAAAATTGCCAGGCTGGGCGATCGCGTGGAAGTCGTTCCCGGGATGAAGATCCGTCTCGACGGGCACATCATCTCGGTGAAAGAATCCGCAGAGCAGATTTGTCGCGTGCTGGCGTACTACAAACCAGAAGGCGAGTTGTGCACCCGCAACGATCCGGAAGGCCGTCCGACGGTATTTGACCGCCTGCCAAAACTGCGTGGCGCACGCTGGATTGCCGTTGGGCGTCTGGATGTGAACACCTGCGGCCTGCTGCTGTTCACCACCGACGGTGAGCTGGCGAACCGCCTGATGCACCCGAGCCGTGAAGTCGAACGCGAATACGCGGTGCGCGTATTCGGTGAAGTTGATGAAAATAAACTGCGCGATCTGTCGCGTGGCGTTCAGTTAGAAGACGGCCCGGCCGCCTTTAAAACCATTAAATTTACCGGTGGTGAAGGGATTAACCAGTGGTATAACGTGACCCTCACTGAAGGCCGCAACCGTGAGGTTCGCCGTCTCTGGGAAGCCGTTGGCGTTCAGGTCAGCCGACTGATCCGCGTTCGCTACGGCGATATCCTGCTGCCTAAAGGGCTGCCGCGCGGGGGGTACACCGAGCTTGATTTAACCCAGACTAACTACCTGCGCGAGCTGGTAGGCCTGGCGCCGGAAACCACGTCAAAAGTGGCGGTTGAGAAAGATCGTCGCCGTGTGAAAGCGAATCAGATTCGCCGTGCGGTGAAACGTCATACTCAGGTAAGCACCGGACGTCGCTCCGGTAGCCGTAACAACAACGGCTAACGTAAAAAAACCCGGCGCTGCCGGGTTTTTTATTAATAGTCGATGCCAATCTGCGCTTTTATTCCCGCATCAAACGCGTGTTTCACCGGGCGAAGTTCGCTGACCGTGTCCGCGTAATCAAGAATATCCCGATGGCAGCCACGACCCGTAATGATGACCGTCTGATGAGAGGGGCGCGCTTTTAACGCCTCCAGCACTTCATCCAGCGGTAAATAGTCGTAGGCCACCATATAGGTGATCTCATCCAGCACGACCATGTTCAGGTCCGGATTGGCCAGCATTCTTTTGCCGTGCTCCCAGACGGCGAGACAGGCGGCGGTATCGCTTTCGCGATTCTGGGTATCCCAGGTGAAACCGGTCGCCATAACCTGAAACTCCACGCCGTGCGGCTCAAGAAGATTACGCTCACCGTTGGGCCATTCACCCTTAATAAATTGCACTACGCCCACATGTTGACCGTGGCCGACGGCCCGCGTCGCTGTACCAAACGCGGCAGTGGTTTTCCCTTTACCATTGCCCGTAAACACGATAACGATACCGCGTTCCTGCTGCGCGGCGGCGACACGCGCATCAACCTGCTCTTTCAGTCGCTGCTGGCGCTGCTGATGACGATCTTCACTCATTGCGAAATTCCTGGTTTACGGCCCGGTTGGGCATCAAAGGTCATTCCGGTTTTGCGGCGGCTATCGTCACCCATCAACCATAAATAGAGCGGCATAATATCAGCCGGCGTTTTGAGCTTTTGTGGATCTTCAGTGGGGAAGGCGCTGGCGCGCATTTTGGTGCGTGTGCCGCCCGGATTAATGCAGTTGACGCGAAGCGCCTGGTTTTGATACTCCTCCGCCAGGACCTGCATCATTCCTTCCGTGGCAAACTTTGACGCCGCATAGGCTCCCCAGTTTGCCCGGCCTTCACGGCCCACGCTGGAAGAGGTAAAGACAAGCGATCCGGAATCAGACTTGAGTAATAAAGGAAGGAGTGCCTGAGTCAGGAAGAAGGTGCCATTCACATTCACCTGCATGACCTGTTGCCAGACATCCGGGTTTTGCCGATCCATCGGACAGACATCTCCCAGCAGGCCCGCGTTGTGCAAGACGCCATCCAGGCGTGGGTAGTGCTCAGCAATACGCTCGGCCAGCTCGCGGCAGGTTTCTGGTGTGCAGGTCAGGAGATCGAGGGTGAAGATGCGAGCCGGCGCACCGCCTGCATCGGCTATCTCCTGGGCGACCTGGTGCAGTTTTTCTTCATTACGACCAAGCAGTACAAGCCTTGCGCCGTATTGTGAGTAGGTCAGGGCGGCTTCGCGGCCAATCCCGTCGCTGGCACCGGTGACCAGTATGATGCGGTTCTGCAGTAAATCTTTTTGCGGTTGATAATGCACGGTGACTCCTGTGGCGCGATGCACGCGCTGCTACGCCTTCTGTTCTGTTCGCTTTTCGGGTTTATGCCCGAAATGGCGCGTGATTTCAATCAGTCTACAGGAGATAACACTTCCAAATTAACAATTTGCAATGATTTGGCGATGAATGATCTCTTTCTGACAACGCCTCGCAACTCAGGTGTCGCAAACGAGACGCCTGGTTTTGGCTGTTGTACACTGAGCATGAAAGAGTCGTGGCTAAATCAAGGTGGAACACGTGGAGTTACTTTCTGAATATGGGTTGTTTCTGGCGAAAATCGCGACGGTTGTCATCGCCATCGCAGTCATCGCCGTCCTGGTGGTGAATTTGACGCAGCGCAAGCGTCAGCGTGGTGAGTTACGCATCACCCGCTTAAGTGAGCAATATAAGGAGATGCAGGAGGATATGTCCGTGGGGTTGCTGGACAGGTATCAGCAAAAACTGTGGCATAAAGCTCAAAAGAAAAAGCACAAGCAGGATGAGAAAGCGGCGAAAGTCAACGCCAGACAGGGGCAACAGGCAGCCCTCAAACCACGTGTTTATGTACTCGATTTCAAAGGCAGTATGGATGCGCATGAAGTCACCTCGCTGCGGGAAGAAGTGACGGCAGTGATGGCGGTAGCAAAACCCGAAGATCAGGTGGTTCTGCGCCTTGAGAGCCCCGGCGGCGTGGTCCACGGCTACGGCCTGGCGGCGTCACAACTGCAGCGTCTGCGTGAGAAGAATATTCCGCTCACCGTGGCTGTTGATAAGGTTGCAGCAAGCGGAGGCTACATGATGGCCTGCGTGGCCGATAAAATCGTTGCCGCGCCGTTTGCTATTCTGGGTTCGATTGGAGTGGTGGCACAAATCCCGAACTTTAATCGCTTCCTGAAAAACAAAGAGATCGATATTGAACTGCACACGGCAGGGCAATACAAACGCACCCTGACCCTGCTGGGTGAAAATACCGAAGAAGGGCGGCAGAAGTTCCGCGAGGATCTCAACGAAACCCATCTGCTGTTCAAGGATTTCGTTAAAGAAATGCGTCCGTCTCTGGATATTGACCAGGTGGCGACAGGTGAACACTGGTACGGCATTCAGGCCCGGGAAAAAGGGCTGGTTGACGAGGTGGGAACCAGTGACGATCTGTTACTGGGGCTGATGGACGGTCGCGAACTTATCGGCGTGCGCTATACGCAACGCAAAAGAATGATCGACCGATTCACCAACAGTGCGGCTGAAAGTGCCGATCGTCTGTTGCTGCGCTGGCTACAGCGAGGCCAGAAACCGCTGCTTTGAGCACCAAACAAAACGCGAGGCATTTGCCTCGCGTTTTGTTTAATCGACCAGGTGATACTTCTCAGAGAGGGTATGTGCCAGGTATTTGAACATGTTAAATACCGCCGTACTTTTGGGTGTCGGGAGACCTTGTTCATCCAGGTAGTACTCGCCACTAAACACCAGCACGCCGTTGCGCTGTTCAACACCGGTGGCTTCGATACCCGCCAGGGTGTCTTCATGTTCACGGATCAGTTTGTTGGCTTCGAGAAGCAGCGTCACGCGATTGATAGGTTGGGTACTTTGTTGCATTTTCCACTCCTTAAACAGTGACATTAGTCTACGCCTGACCTGCACCATGGGCAAATTTTCCCTGTTTTTTGAGGGGCTAAAGCAAAGGTGCTGGGCTGGCGCGATTTGCTTTTGCATGCTAATAAAGTTGCGTAACAGATTTTATCAGGTACAGTGTGCGCTTTCGTCATTCTGGCAACAGAATTGCTTGACATTCGACCCAAAGCTCGTCGCATAGTCATTTCAGTGCGAGAAAAAAGCCCGATAACTCAATCGCCTGGACGCATCTCTTACGGCGTTCATTCAGAAAAAGGGGTTGATATCCCCTGGCGTCGTCGCAATATACATGGCTCGTCGCTAGCGGAAGGGAAATCAACGTGCGGCGTATTCCTGGAAGAATTAAATTAGGTAAAGGTGAATATGGGTAAAGCTCTCGTCATCGTTGAGTCCCCGGCAAAAGCCAAAACGATCAATAAGTATCTGGGTAATGACTACGTGGTTAAGTCCAGCGTTGGTCATATCCGCGATTTGCCGACAAGTGGCTCAGCCAGCAAAAAGAGCGCAGACTCTACCTCCACCAAAGGGGCTAAGAAGCCTAAAAAGGATGAACGTAGTGCGCTCGTCAACCGTATGGGTGTCGACCCATGGCATGACTGGCAGGCTCAGTACGAAGTGCTGCCAGGGAAAGAAAAAGTCGTCAACGAGCTGAAGCAGCTTGCAGAGAAAGCCGACCATATCTATCTCGCAACCGACCTTGACCGCGAAGGGGAGGCCATTGCATGGCACCTGCGGGAAATTATCGGTGGTGATGACAAACGCTATAGCCGCGTTGTCTTTAACGAGATCACAAAGAATGCGATTCGCCAGGCGTTTGAAAAGCCGGGTGAACTGAATATCGACCGTGTTAATGCCCAGCAGGCGCGCCGCTTTATGGACCGCGTTGTGGGTTACATGGTTTCGCCACTGCTGTGGAAGAAAATCGCCCGTGGCCTTTCCGCTGGACGTGTACAGTCCGTTGCAGTGCGTCTGGTTGTTGAGCGCGAACGCGAAATCAAAGCGTTCGTTCCGGAAGAGTTCTGGGAAATTGACGCAAATGTCACCACGCCTGGCGGCGATGCATTGCCGCTGCAGGTGACGCATCACAACGATAAGGCGTTCCGCCCGGAAAACCGCGATCAGACCATGGCTGCGGTAGCCCTGCTGGAAAAAGCCCGTTATCAGGTGGTGGATCGCGAAGATAAACCGACCAGCAGTAAACCCGGTGCGCCTTTCATTACTTCGACACTCCAGCAGGCGGCGAGCACGCGTCTGGGTTATGGCGTGAAGAAAACGATGATGATGGCGCAGCGTCTTTACGAAGCGGGTTACATCACCTATATGCGTACTGACTCAACGAATCTGAGCCAGGATGCCGTGACCCAGTTACGCGACTACATCAGCGATAACTTCGGTAAAAAATATCTGCCGGAAAGCCCGATTCAGTACGCCAGCAAAGAGAACTCTCAGGAAGCGCACGAAGCCATTCGTCCTTCTGACGTCTCCGTGCAGGCCGAAGCGTTAAAAGACATGGAAGCCGACGCGCAGAAGCTGTATCAGCTTATCTGGCGTCAGTTCGTTGCCTGTCAGATGACTCCGGCAAAATACGACTCCACCACGCTGACCGTTGGCGCAGGTGAATTCCGCCTGAAAGCGCGTGGCCGTATCCTGCGCTTCGATGGCTGGACAAAAGTGATGCCAGCCCTGCGTAAAGGCGATGAAGATCGTACGCTGCCCGCAGTGAACAAAGGGGATGAATTGTCCCTGACAGAACTGCTCCCGGCCCAGCACTTTACCAAACCACCCGCGCGTTTCAGTGAAGCGTCGTTGGTAAAAGAGCTGGAAAAACGCGGTATCGGCCGTCCGTCGACCTATGCTTCGATCATTTCGACCATCCAGGATCGCGGTTATGTTCGTGTCGAAAGCCGTCGCTTCTATGCCGAAAAAATGGGTGAAATTGTCACCGATCGGCTGGAAGAGAACTTCCGCGAATTGATGAATTACGACTTTACCGCACAGATGGAAGACCGTCTGGATGAAGTCGCCAATCATCAGGCAGAATGGAAAAAGGTGCTCGACAGCTTCTTTAGCGACTTTACGCTTCAGTTAAACAAAGCGGAGAAGGATCCTGAAGAAGGCGGCATGCAGCCAAATCAGATGGTGATGACCAGCATCGATTGCCCGACCTGTGGTCGTAAAATGGGCATTCGTACTGCCACCACCGGGGTCTTCCTGGGCTGCTCCGGGTATGCGTTGCCACCGAAAGAGCGCTGCAAAACCACCATTAACCTGGTGCCTGAAAACGAAGTGCTTAACGTCCTGGAAGGCGACGACGCGGAAACCAACGCGCTTCGTGCAAAACGCCGCTGCCAGAAGTGTGGCACCGCGATGGACAGCTACCTGATCGATCCTAAACGTAAACTGCATGTCTGTGGTAATAACCCGACCTGTGACGGTTACGAGATCGAAGAGGGCGAGTTCCGCATTAAAGGCTATGATGGCCCGATCGTGGAGTGCGAAAAATGTGGTTCTGAAATGCACCTGAGAATGGGGCGTTTCGGTAAGTACATGGCCTGTACCAACGACGAATGTAAGAACACGCGTAAAATCCTGCGTAACGGGGAAGTGGCGCCGCCGAAAGAAGATCCGGTTCCGCTGCCTGAACTGCCGTGTGAGAAATCAGACGCTTATTTCGTGCTGCGTGATGGTGCTGCGGGTGTTTTCCTTGCGGCCAACACCTTCCCGAAATCCCGTGAAACGCGCGCCCCACGCGTGGCTGAACTGTATCGTTTCCGCGATCGTTTACCGGAGAAGCTGCGCTATCTGGCCGACGCGCCGCAGGCCGATCCTGAAGGTAACGAAACCGTGGTCCGCTTTAGCCGCAAAACCAAGCAGCAGTATGTTGCCGCTGAAAAAGAGGGTAAAGCGACCGGCTGGTCTGCATTCTTTGTGGACGGTAAATGGGTTGAAGGTAAGAAATAACCTTTCATTCCCGTTAGTTACCTTTAAAGGGCCGGTGTTCCGGCCCTTTTTTATTGCACGGTTATTATTTTTTGTTCCGTACTATACAGTCAGGATATAAATGATATAGTGGTTATAGTTAACCCATTTCTTATTATTAAATCGTCTTAAGCGATTGCCCGTGTGCGCTCAATCGGATGGTCTGGCATGAAACTACAGCAGCTTCGCTATATCGTTGAGGTGGTTAACCACAATCTCAACGTCTCTTCCACCGCAGAAGGTCTCTACACCTCCCAGCCTGGCATCAGCAAGCAGGTGCGTATGCTGGAGGATGAACTTGGCATTCAGATCTTTGCCCGCAGCGGCAAACACCTGACTCAGGTGACACCCGCAGGGCAGGAGATTATCCGTATCGCCCGGGAAGTGCTCTCGAAAGTCGACGCCATTAAATCCGTGGCAGGGGAACATACCTGGCCAGATAAAGGTTCTCTGTATATCGCCACGACACACACACAGGCGCGTTATGCTCTTCCCGGCGTCATCAAGGGCTTTATCGAGCGCTATCCTCGCGTATCGCTTCATATGCATCAGGGCTCGCCGACGCAAATTGCTGAAGCCGTTTCGAAGGGCAATGCGGATTTCGCTATCGCCACCGAAGCGCTGCATCTCTATGACGACCTGGTTATGCTGCCGTGTTACCACTGGAACCGTTCAATTGTGGTCACGCCCGATCATCCTCTGGCAGGCAAGGGGTCGGTCACCATTGAGGAGCTGGCACAGTATCCCCTGGTCACGTACACATTTGGGTTTACCGGACGTTCTGAACTGGATACCGCGTTTAATCGCGCTGGCTTAACACCCCGTATTGTGTTTACTGCCACCGACGCGGATGTGATCAAAACCTATGTCCGACTGGGGCTGGGCGTTGGGGTCATTGCGAGCATGGCCGTCGATCCGGTGTCGGATCCAGACCTGGTTCGCCTGGACGCGCATGATGTATTCAGCCACAGCACCACCAAAATTGGTTTCCGTCGCAGCACCTTCTTGCGAAGCTATATGTATGATTTTATTCAACGCTTTGCACCGCATTTGACTCGTGACGTGGTGGATACCGCCGTTGCATTGCGATCGAATGAAGATATCGAAGCGATGTTTAACGATATTAAGCTTCCTGAAAAATAATCACCGTCGGTATCTTTCCGGTGGCGAAAGATACCGTTTTCCCTCCTTAAAGCTAAATTAGAATTATCATCAACTTCATTTACGCCCTGTTTAAACGGCATAACCGCGAGAAACTCAGGGGCAAACTGTCGCAAATTTGCGACAAAAGTAGAAAGTAATTCCCCGCTACGCAAATTCCACGTTTCAATTATTTATTTCATGTCAAAAGATTGAATATTTCATACGTTTTCATACGTAAATTCGCTGGCTTTTCGACTAAAGTTTCTTTAGGATTTATCTCAGTCATGATTACTTATGCCGATTGTTTGGTAGCGAAATGATAAGCGATATCGATTGTATGAGGTTAGCAATGCCGTCAGGAAGTGAAGAGCCGCAAAGGGACCCAGCGCTTAAACGTAAAGCCTGGCTGGCGGTATTCCTTGGCTCCGCCCTGTTTTGGGTGGTGGTGGCGTTACTGGTCTGGAATTACTGGGGATGAATATGGCAGCTCTGTTGCAGGTTGAACGGGTTAAGAAATTGTGTCGCCCATGTGACGACAATCGCAAAGTAAGTAAGGTACTTGCGACAAGCGTGCCCACCTCATGGACGCTGACGGCACAGCAGCAGGCCTTTATTGATTTGTTCGCGGAAGACGAACCGAAAAAACAATAATTTAGTCATAAAGCCCCCAGGGTTAATAATGACTGCGCTTTTGTACTCTTTAATAAATACACATCAGCAATATTCAATGGGGAATTACCCCGGTCCGGTATATATATAAAAGTCTGGTGTTACGATGATGAATATCCTACAGAACGCTAAATACTGGTCATGGATCGGCGCTTTCACTGTATCCATCCTGTTCTGGTCCCAGCTTATCTGGCTGGCCCTAAACTAAACGTAAAAACCTCGCTCCGGCGAGGTTTTTTGTTGGGTCTCATATCAGCCTGGCCAGGCGGTTTATCAATTTGGGTTGTTATCAAAACGTTACGGCATGTTTGTGTTATCTTTAATTACAGCCCCGATGACTGTCGGGGTATCCCTGTAATGAAGGAGGAGCTTATGTCGTTAACCCTACGCGAAGCCAGTAAGGATACGCTGCAGGCAGAGAACAAGACCTACCACTACTACAGCTTGCCGTTGGCCGCTAACACACTTGGAGACATCTCGCGACTCCCCAAGTCCCTGAAAGTCTTAATGGAAAATTTACTTCGCTGGCAGGATGAAGCGTCCGTCACGGCAGAAGACATTCATGCCCTTGCGGGGTGGCTGGAACATGCCCATGCCGACCGGGAAATTGCCTATCGTCCGGCAAGGGTCCTGATGCAGGACTTTACCGGCGTACCCGCCGTGGTCGATCTTGCTGCGATGCGCGAAGCCGTCAAGCGCCTTGGTGGCGATACCGCAAAAGTGAACCCACTTTCTCCGGTCGATCTGGTCATTGACCACTCCGTCACCGTTGACCACTTCGGCGATGACGACGCGTTTGAAGAAAACGTCCGTCTTGAAATGGAGCGTAACCACGAACGCTACGTTTTCCTGAAATGGGGCCAGCAGGCCTTCAGCCGTTTTAGCGTTGTCCCGCCCGGCACTGGCATCTGCCACCAGGTGAATCTGGAATATCTTGGAAAAGCCGTCTGGAGCGAGCTGCAGGATAAAGAGTGGATCGCCTACCCGGATACGCTGGTGGGTACCGATTCACATACCACCATGATTAACGGTCTGGGCGTCCTTGGCTGGGGCGTGGGGGGCATAGAAGCAGAAGCCGCCATGCTGGGTCAGCCCGTCTCGATGTTGATCCCGGATGTGGTAGGTTTCAAGCTGGTGGGTAAATTATCCGAGGGCATTACCGCAACGGACCTGGTGCTGACGGTAACGCAAATGCTGCGTAAACATGGCGTCGTGGGCAAGTTCGTTGAGTTTTATGGTGACGGCCTGGATTCCTTACCGCTTGCCGACCGGGCAACCATCGCCAACATGGCGCCGGAATATGGCGCCACCTGCGGATTCTTCCCAATCGACGGCGTTACGCTTGAATACATGAAGCTGAGCGGACGCAGCGATGAACAGGTTGCATTGGTTGAAGCCTATGCCAAAGCACAAGGCATGTGGCGCAATACCGGTGATGAACCTGTGTTCACCAGCACGCTGGAGCTGGATATGGGCGAAGTGGTAGCGAGCCTTGCCGGGCCTAAGCGTCCACAGGATCGCGTGGCGCTGGCGGAGGTGCCGAAAGCGTTCGCGGCCAGTAACGAACTGGAGGTGAATGCGGCGCAAAAAGATCACCGTCCCGTCGACTATGTTATGAACGGACATCAGTATCAACTGCCGGATGGTGCGGTTGTTATCGCGGCGATTACCTCCTGCACCAACACCTCTAACCCAAGCGTACTCATGGCAGCCGGCTTGCTGGCGAAAAAAGCGGTGACGCTGGGCCTGAAACGCCAGCCGTGGGTTAAAGCGTCGCTGGCCCCGGGGTCGAAAGTCGTCTCGGATTACCTGGCGCAGGCGCGACTGACGCCATACCTTGATGAGCTGGGGTTTAACCTCGTGGGTTATGGCTGTACGACCTGTATTGGTAACTCCGGCCCGTTACCGGATCCCATTGAGCAGGCCATTAAGCAGGGGGATTTGACCGTCGGTGCTGTGCTCTCCGGTAACCGTAACTTTGAAGGTCGAATTCATCCCCTGGTCAAGACCAACTGGCTGGCCTCACCGCCGCTGGTAGTGGCCTATGCGCTGGCGGGGAATATGAATATTAACCTCGCAACCGATCCGCTTGGCCATGACCGAAAAGGCGATCCTGTCTATCTGAAGGATATCTGGCCTTCTGCTCAGGAAATTGCCCGCGCGGTTGAAAAAGTGTCGACGGATATGTTCCGCAAAGAGTATGCCGAAGTGTTTGAAGGCACACCCGAGTGGAAATCCATCGACGTGGCGCGTTCGGATACCTACGACTGGCAGAGTGATTCCACCTACATTCGCTTATCACCGTTCTTCAACGATATGGAAGCGCAGCCTAAACCGCTGGAGGATATTCACGGTGCCCGCATTCTCGCCATGCTCGGGGATTCAGTCACCACTGACCATATTTCGCCGGCAGGGAGTATCAAAGCAGACAGCCCGGCAGGACGTTATCTGCAAAGCCGGGGCGTTGAGCGTCGTGATTTTAACTCCTACGGTTCGCGTCGCGGTAACCACGAAGTGATGATGCGCGGCACCTTTGCCAATATTCGCATCCGTAACGAAATGGTTCCCGGCGTGGAAGGGGGGATGACGCGTCATCTGCCCGGCACGGAAGTGATCTCAATTTACGATGCGGCCATGAAATACCAGCAGGAGGGTACGCCACTGGCGGTGCTTGCCGGTAAGGAGTACGGTTCTGGTTCCAGCCGCGACTGGGCCGCGAAAGGTCCACGACTGCTGGGCGTGCGTGTCGTGATTGCCGAGTCGTTTGAACGTATTCACCGTTCTAACCTGATTGGTATGGGGATTTTACCGCTGGAATTCCCGCAGGGCGTGACGCGTAAAACGCTGGGGCTGACAGGAGAAGAACGCATCGATATCCGGGCGTTGCAAAGCCTGACCCCCGGTGCGACGGTGCCGGTGCAGTTAACGCGTGCGGACGGGAAAACGGAAGTGCTGGAATGCCGCTGTCGAATTGATACGGCGACCGAGCTGACCTATTACCAGAACGATGGCATATTGCATTATGTGATTCGTAATATGCTGAATTAATGCAGTAACCGTTGCCCGGCAAAGGCATGCGTTTGCCGGGCAAACCATTTATTTACTGAGAAGATGTCCCATCTTGGCGGCTTTGGTATCGAGATAATGCGCGTTTTTGGGGTTGCGGCCCACAATCAGGGGCACACGCTCAACGATATTGATCCCCGCTTCCGTCAGAATCTCTACTTTACGTGGGTTGTTCGTCAGCAGACGCACTTCATCGACGCCTAACAGTTTGAACATGTCCGCGCACAAGGTGAAATCACGCTCGTCGGCGGCAAAGCCCAGCTGATGATTCGCTTCGACGGTGTCATAGCCCTGATCCTGCAACGCGTAGGCGCGGATCTTATTCAACAAACCGATATTACGGCCTTCCTGACGGTGATACATGAGGATGCCGCGACCTTCTTCGGCAATCTGCGAAAGTGCCGCTTCCAGTTGAAAACCGCAATCGCAGCGCAGGCTGAAAAGGGCATCGCCCGTCAGACACTCAGAGTGAACACGCGCCAGGACCGGGGTTTGCCCCGAGATGTCACCAAATACCAGCGCGACGTGATCTTGCCCGGTTGCCAGTTCTTCAAAACCCACCATCAGGAAATCGCCCCATGGGGTTGGCAGATTGGCTTCTGCCACACGTTTAAGCTGCATGTGATTCTCCAGAGTATGCTGACACGCTTCGTGTCTGTCGCCCTACGGCGCTTATTTGCCTCTATTTTGCCACAAGCATCACGCGTTCACCTAGTTGCGGCCATGCTATACGAACGTTAAACGCACAATCCGACATTTTCCCGCATTGATAAAATTCAGTTATGATTGCTGAGCTTAGTGAAAAAGGAGACAACATGCTTTTAATTGCCCGTCGAACGGCTATAGGTGCCGCAATCCTGCTTATCATGCCCGCCGTGGTATGGCTGTCAGGCTGGGCCTGGGAACCGGGTCATCACACAGGATGGCTTAAAGCGCTTTACTGGGTAACGGAAACCGTCACGCAACCCTGGGGAATTATCACGCACACTCTCCTTTGCGCCTGGTTCCTGTGGTGCCTGCGGTTCCGTTTGCGTCCGGCCATCATGCTGTTTGTCATACTCGGCGGCGCGATCGTAGTTGGGCAGGGGGTGAAGTCATGGGTGAAGGGGTATGTTCAGGAACCCAGACCGTTTGTGGTCTGGCTGGAAGAAACACACCATGTTCCGGTAGAGACCTTCTACAATTTAAAGCGTAAAGATCGTAGCCAGCTGGTGAAAGAGCAACTGGCAGAAGAGCAGACGGTGCCGAAATTTTTACGTCATCACTGGCAAAAGGAGACCGGTTTTGCGTTTCCTTCCGGGCATACTATGTTTGCCGCCAGCTGGGCGCTGCTGGGCGTTGGGTTACTGTGGCCGCGTCGACGCACGATAACCATCGTGCTGTTACTGGCCTGGGCGACAAGCGTGATGGGAAGCCGTCTGCTGCTGGGGATGCACTGGCCGCAGGATTTAATGGTAGCCACCGCCATTTCCTGGCTGCTGGTGACCTTTGCCACCTGGCTTGCGCAAAGACTCTGCGGACCGCTCACGCCGCCTCCGGAAGAGAACAAAGAAATAGCCGAAAGGGAGCAAGAAACTTCCTGAAGGTTGATAAACCGCATTTAGCCCAAAGATCTTGTACCAGCGCGCCACTTTTTACGTTTCGCGCTCGTCACTAAAATGGTAGTTTATAAGGCTGATTGCGGTAAGTTGAACACACTTTATTCGCTTGAACCACATAACGGGAAGTCATGTGAAATATTTACTCATTTTCTTACTGGTATTAGCGATTTTTGTCATCTCAGTCACATTGGGTGCGCAAAACGATCAACAGGTCACCTTCAATTATCTGCTGGCGCAGGGCGAGTATCGGGTCTCAACTCTGCTTGCCGTGTTGTTTGCAGCAGGATTTGTTATCGGCTGGCTGGTGTGTGGATTGTTCTGGCTAAAAGTCCGTGTTTCCCTTGCACGCGCAGAGCGTAAAATCAAACGTCTTGAACACCATATTGCGCCGGCATCAGACGTGCCGGTAAATTCAGGTGTGCCGGTCGTGAAGGAATAATCGACTATGCTGGAGTTGTTGTTTCTGCTTTTGCCTATAGCGGCAGCCTATGGCTGGTATATGGGACGCAGAAGTGCGCAACAAACAAAGCAGGATGAAGCGAACCGGTTGTCCCGTGACTACGTGGCCGGGGTAAACTTCCTCCTCAGCAATCAACAGGACAAAGCGGTTGACCTGTTCCTCGACATGCTTAAAGAGGACACCGGCACCGTTGAAGCGCATCTTACCCTGGGTAATCTCTTCCGCTCGCGCGGTGAAGTTGATCGCGCCATTCGAATTCACCAGACCTTAATGGAAAGCGCCTCGCTGACCTACGACCAGCGTTTGTTAGCGGTACAGCAACTGGGCCGTGATTACATGGCGGCAGGGCTCTACGATCGCGCTGAGGACATGTTCAGCCAGTTAGTCGACGAAACCGAGTTTCGCGTCAGCGCGCTTCAACAGCTATTACAAATTTATCAGGCCACCAGCGACTGGCTCAAAGCGATCGAAACCGCCGAACGCCTGGTGAAATTAGGTAAAGATAAGCAGCGGGTTGAGATTGCGCATTTTTACTGCGAGCTGGCCCTGCAGCAGATGGGTAATGACGACATGGATAAAGCCATGGCGTTACTGAAAAAGGGCGCTTCCGCCGATCGTAACAGCGCGCGCGTGTCCATTATGATGGGCCGCGTGTTCATGACGAAAGGTGAATACGCCAAAGCGGTCGAGTGCCTGTTACGGGTCATTGAGCAGGACAAAGAGCTGGTCAGCGAAACGCTGGAGATGTTGCAGACGTGCTACCAGCAGCTGGACAAGCCAAATGAGTGGGTCACCTTCCTGCGTCGTTGTGTCGAAGAGAACACCGGCGCAACCGCCGAGCTAATGCTGGCTGACGTTGTTGATCATCACGAGGGCGGGGACACTGCGCAGGTATTCATTACCCGCCAGTTACAACGTCATCCCACGATGCGGGTCTTCCACAAGCTGATGGATTACCACCTGAATGAAGCGGAAGAAGGCCGAGCGAAAGAGAGCCTGATGGCGCTGCGTGATATGGTTGGCGAACAGATCCGCAGTAAACCACGCTATCGTTGTCTGAAATGCGGTTTTACCGCCTATACGCTCTACTGGCACTGTCCATCCTGTAAGGCCTGGTCGACCATCAAGCCAATTCGAGGACTGGACGGGCAGTAATTTTTTAAAACCTCGTATTTTAGTTACAACATGCTATTAATGTTTTTCCCATTATGTCGCACCGTGCGGTTATCTGCCTGGCAGGGTGGAAATGGATTCTGTCAATTTGCTGCGCTGGCAGGTAGAATGCTCGCCGTTTATCTATCCCGCGCCACAGCGGCGCCCATAGACGAAAAGGGCTGGTCATGACGTCTGTTGCATCCTCTTCTCCCCGCGTAGTTACTGAATCACCTGTTGTCGTTGCGCTTGATTATAACAATCGCGACAGCGCACTTGCCTTTGTCGATCGTATCGACCCACGCGATTGCCGCCTGAAAATCGGTAAAGAGATGTTCACACTCTTTGGACCGCCAATTGTGCGCGACCTGCAGCAACGTGGCTTCGATATTTTTCTTGATCTCAAGTTTCACGATATCCCGAACACCACTGCACACGCAGTAGCCGCCGCGGCTGAGCTGGGAGTATGGATGGTGAATGTTCATGCCTCCGGCGGGGCGCGTATGATGACGGCGGCGCGTGAAGCCTTACGTCCTTTTGGTAACGATGCTCCTCTGCTGATTGCGGTCACGGTGTTGACCAGTATGGAGGCAAGCGACCTTCTTGATCTTGGCGTGACGTTGTCACCTGCCGAACATGCCGAACGGCTGGCTCGTCTGACGCAAAACTGTGGCCTGGATGGGGTAGTCTGTTCTGCACAGGAAGCCATCCGTTTTAAAGCGGAGCTAGGCCAGGGTTTTAAACTGGTCACGCCGGGTATTCGTCCCCAGGGCAGCGATGCGGGCGATCAGCGCCGTATTATGACACCGGAACAGGCTCTCGCCGCGGGTGTGGATTACATGGTTATTGGTCGTCCTGTCACGCAAGCGTCAGATCCCGCCGCAACCCTGAAGGCAATTAACGCATCGTTGAATAAGGGGGCAGTATGAGTGACTCAAACAGTCGCCTCGTCTATTCCACCGAGTCCGGTCGCATCGACGAACCTAAAGCGGCGGTTGAACGACCTAAAGGCGATGGCGTTGTTCGCATTCAACGCCAGACCAGCGGGCGAAAAGGAAAGGGCGTGTGCCTGATTACCGGTATTGACGACGATGAAGCGGGGTTGGTTAAACTCGCGGCCGAGCTGAAAAAGAAATGCGGCTGTGGCGGTTCCGTTAAAGATGGCGTGATCGAGATCCAGGGCGACAAGCGCGATCTGATTAAATCTCTGCTCGAGGCAAAAGGCATGAAGGTTAAACTGGCGGGCGGTTAATGCAAAAAGCCACGGCCGGGGCCGTGGCTTTTAAATAAGCGTGCGTAAGTCAGAAATCGTTCTGAAATAATCAAACCCGATGAGAATTCCGTTCAGGAATTATTTGCCCACCTGGTGACCGATAACACCACCTACTGCAGCACCACCTAAAGTACCCAGTGTGCTACCGTCGGTTAATACTGCGCCACCGAGAGCACCAGCACCCGCACCAATTGCAGTGTTACGGTCACGTTTAGACCAGTTAGAACACGCGCTCAAAGACATGGCAAGGGCTACGGCTAAAACTGCTGCGGTCATTTTTTTGCTGGTTAATAACATATTACTTTCTCCTGAATAATCGATTCACAGAAAGAAGTTCTCAATAAGTATAGCCAATATGAATACTTAACGATGCATTTTCTGTGAAAGCTGTTAGCACAGGCGTTACAAAATCACCCGGGTGATAGTCACTTCCTGTTATATCGCTAACATTAATTCTAAATTTTTGCGGTTATTTCGACAGGTAAATAATCTTAAAGCGGGGGTCGGAATAATCTCAGATAAACAGTGTGGAAAATACGCCCGGTTGTAGGGGCGTATTGCGTGAGAAAGGCGTTAAACGATATCGACCTGAAGACCGTCACGCTGGAGCTGCGCGCGATCGGTTTCACTGAGACGATTATCAGTAATGACGCGGCTAAAGCGGGAGACAGGTCCCATCGTATAAGGATGGACGGCGCCAAATTTTGAACTATCGCTTAGCACGATGGCTTCACAGCCTTTTTCCAGCACTGCGTTGACCACGTCTGAGCGCATCATATCCCGGCCGGTAAAGCCCGTTTCAGCCTGCCAGCCGTCAATGCCAATAAAGGCTTTGCTGAAATGAACCTGCTGCACAAACTGGCGGGTGAGAGGGCCCACCATGCTTTCACTTTTCTTCTGATAGATCCCCCCCAGCAGAACGACTTCGCACGGCGTCTCTTTGAGCAGATGGGCGATATAACTGCTCACGGTAACGATAGTGACATCTTTTTGTTCCGCAAGCGTGCGGGCCAGCAGGGCGTTACTGCTTCCGTTCTCGATAAACACGGTCTCGCCATTATTGACCAGAGACGCGGCAAAATTCGCCAGCTCTCGTTTCAGGGCAAAGTTGTTCATCATACGCGTTTCAACGTCTTCGCTGTCGATTGGCACGGCATAGCCGTGCGCGCGGCGAAGGTAACTCTGTTTTTCCAGCAGATTCAGATCCTGACGGATCGTGACCTCTGAAACGCCGGTGGTTTTAGCCAGCTCGACGACGCTCACGCGTCCTTTGTCGATCACCATCTGCAAAATGATTTGTTGTCGGGAATTCATAGCATCCATATCGGGACGGCTAAGGCCGTTGGTTGAAGATAAGCAAATCGATGTTGGCGGGGTTAATTAAACTTCCCACGGTGCTTTAGGCTGAGCAGCATTCGACGCAGGGTCTGATTCGCTCTGGGCCAACAATTCGGATTTTAAGATCTCAAGATTGCGGATTGCAGAGTGGTAATCACCCGCGACCAGAATATCCAGCACCGTATCAATACGTTGTGCCACCTTCTGTGCATCAATCTCAGCCATCGTGTCATCCTTTGAATGAAAAGTGAATAATTTCAATGATGCAGAAATTAGCCGCAAAAGAGAAGGGAAAAAACGCGTGATGTAAAAGAGATAAATATCAGTGATAAATTTATCTCTTCGCATCCAGCGGGCCTGGGGAGTGGATTAGGCTAAATCTGCGCGCAACGCGCTTTAAACGAAGAGGAAATAGACTATGACTCTCGATCAAGCCACCATTAAATTGTTCACTGACGCAGAACGGTTCACTCAACTTGCAGGTTATTACGAAGAGGAGCGGCACACCGTCTGGATGATGTTGCGTGCCCAACCACGCCCTTGTTTCAACCATGCCTTAATTGAAGAAATCATGAATTTGTCATGGCTGGTCCGGCAATCGGGATTTGTCGTGGATTTCTGGGTGACCGGCTCGCTGGTACCTGAAATGTACAATACAGGAGGGGACTTACGCTTTTTTGTCGAATGTATTCAGAACGGTCGCCGTGAAGCGCTGCGGGCGTATGCGCGAGCCTGCGTTGACTGTGTCCACGCCGCTTCGCGCGGGTTCGATACCGGAGCCATTACCCTGGCCATGGTGGAGGGAAGCGCGCTTGGGGGCGGATTTGAGGCGGCACTGGCGCACCATTTCGTGCTGGGTCAAAGCGATGCACGTCTTGGATTCCCGGAAATCGCTTTCAATCTTTTCCCGGGCATGGGCGGATATTCACTGGTCGCGCGGCGCGCTGGCATGAAACTGGCTGAAGAGCTGATCTATAAAGGTGAATCCCATACCGCGGAATGGTACGAACAGCGCGGACTGGTGGATGTTCTGTTTGAACCCGGACTTGGTTATCTGGCGACAAGGACGTTTATCGATACCTTACAGCCGAAACTGAACGGCGTCAGAGCCATGTTGCGGGCCCGCTCTCGCGTGTTACAACTGCCGCGAAGTGAATTAATGGATATCACGGAAGATTGGGTCGAGGCGGCGTTTTGTCTGGAGCCTAAAGATATTGCCTATATGGAACGACTCGTGATGTTGCAAAATCGCCATCAGGCAGCGGGGATGCGTAAAGCCAGCTAACGTTTATGTTTTGCCTGATAACGTTTAAACCATCGCTCGAATGCGGCAGCGGGCATGGGCTTAGCAAATAAAAAACCCTGCCGTTCGTTGACGCCATTCTTCGTCAGAAAGGCGTCTTCTTTTGCACTTTCGACACCTTCTGCAATCACCTGCAGATTTAGCGCCTGCGCGACCGCAACAATAGCGCGCACCAGTGACTGAGAGATAGACTGCTTGTGAATATCGCGCACAAACAGCTGGTCGAGCTTTATCGCATCAATCGGGAAACGCGCCAGCTGAGACAGGGAAGAGTACCCGGTGCCGAAGTCATCAAGGTGGATCTGTGCCCCCAGTTGACTGAATTGCTGGATAACGGAAAGCGCGAGCTCCTCGTTTTCTATAAGACAGCTTTCGGTTAGTTCGACATCGATGGGGCAATATTCAAAATGAAGATCTTTTAACGCCTGCTTAAGGTCGCTAAAGATAGTTTGATCGGCAAGTTGTCTGGCAGAGACGTTAACCGCCACGCGCAGATTAATCCCTTTATCGCGCCACTTTGCCACCTGCTGCACAACATCCAGCATCACCCAGCGGCCAAGGGGCACAATAAGACCAGACTCTTCCGCGTAGGAGATAAACTCCAGCGGTGGGATTAATCCCCGTTCCGGGGACTGCCAGCGTACCAGCGCCTCCAGGCTCCGGACCTCTCCCCGCCAGGTTATTTTCGGCTGATAGTGAATCAGCAACTGATCGTTATCCAGGGCCTTACGCAGGTTGGTATCAAGCCAAAGATACTCAAACACCCGTTGATTCATTTCGGGTGAGAAGACGGTAAACTTACCGCGTCCGCTCTCTTTGGCGGTATACATCGCGGTATCCGCGTTACGAATCACGCTTTCGCGGTCGGTGCCGTGCTGAGGGGCAAGAGAGATACCCAGCGAGCAGCCTGTATAGATCTCAATAAGACCGATGCGGAAGGGCTGGCGCAATCGGGTCAAAATACGCGATGCCATCGCCTCCAGTGAGCCCTGCGAGGTGTCGGTGGCAAGAACGATAAATTCATCACCGCCAAGACGCGCCAGGACCTGTCCTTCATCCAGACAACTCAGAATGGCCAACGCCACCGCCTGTAATAGCTGATCGCCAAACATATGACCGTAGGCGTCATTCACTTTCTTAAAGTTATCGAGATCGAGATAGACTACACCCACCTGCGTGTCGCCCCGACTGGAAATGGCGTCGCTGATCAGGTCGTGAATCGCGTTACGGTTGGGAAGGCCGGTAATGGTATCGGTGTTAGCCAGAACGCGGAGTCGCTCCTGAGCACGGCGTTCCTCGGTGATATCAGTGCCAGAACAGATCAGGAAAATTTCATTTTTACCGCTGCCGCTGTGGACGAATTTATTTCTGAACAGAAATAATCGTTGTCCTTTGCGTGTCTTTATCCAGCGCTCAACTTCGTACGAACTGCCATTACGAAAAAAACCGCTGATATTGCGTTTTGAGGCGGCCGCTTCACTCCGGCTCATAAAGAGCTTAAAGACGTTCTGTCCGATCACTTCCTGCTCTTTGAGACCGGTATATTCTTCGCACAGCCGATTAAAACGTTGAATATTGCCTTGCTGATCGAGAATAACAATGACGGAGTTGGCTTCAGACACCACCTGCTCGGCAAACGAGAGTCCCTGCGCCAGATCGCGCGCAACAGAAGGGGTGTCATGCCAGGCGGAGGCTGTTCCTGCCCACTCTTTTTTATTAATTTTGCGCCCAACGAGATGCACAGGCACATCCGTACCATAAAGGGAAAGCGTCATAGTAATGCTGGAGGTAATAACGGTTAATTGACGAATCAATTCGGCCTGCTCGTCATCCAGCGCTATAACCTGCGTGATGTCTGCACTTTCAGTGGCGGCCAGATGCAAAGCATTACTGTCTGCCGAGAGCCGCCACCAGGGACTGTGCGTACCCATGTAACGAAACAGCAAGTTATGCTCAAGTTCGTCGATCATGTTTTCTCCCAACCTCGCTCAACGGCGCAAAACTATTCATGTAGAGTCGTTCTTTCCGCACCAGAAATACGGTAAAACCGAACTGAACTTATTGTTTTTCCCTGCTTTCTTATAGTTAAACGCGACATGCGCAAAAAGATATCAGTGGATATTAATTCCGCTGACGAAAGATGATAGTGCTCTTTTACTGTAGATAACGGCGTTGATTTTTGCGGGTAGAAAGCGGAAAAATTTTGATAAAGAGTGATGAGTGCGAGGTTTATGGGATAAAGAGAAATGTCGGCTTCCCCGAAACGGAAAAAGCCGACATTTTAATCGGTTATCAGGCGACCGGACGCGCAATCACGCTACGGGTTTCCATACGGACTTCCGCGATAGTGACATCAATCACGTCCGTCACTTTATAAACAGTTTCGCCTTTAATCTGCACCGAGCCGTTTTCCTGGCTACACACCAGTTCATCACGCACGGCATGCAGGAACGGGGCAGGGATAAAGGCGACGGCACCGTTATCCACCAGCCGGACACGCATCCCGCCACGGCTAATATCGATAATCTCAGCGGCAAAGCGCGTGTCTGTGCCGGCTTTATCTTTCAGGAAACGGGCATACAGCCAGTCGCCCACGTCACGCTCGGCCATGCGATTCAGGCGACGACGCTCCGCCATTTGCACGGTGGCCTCATCCTGTGGACGCGCAATGGTTTCGCCCTTAACGATCGCTTTCAGCAGACGATGGTTAACCATATCGCCATACTTACGAATCGGTGAGGTCCAGGTCGCGTACGCTTCAAGACCGAGTCCAAAGTGTGGGCCAGGCTCGGTGCTGATTTCCGCATAGGACTGGAAGCGGCGAATACGGCTGTCCAGGAAACCGGACGGTTGGGCATCCAGCTCGCGGCGCAATTTACAGAAGCCTTCCAGCGTCAGCACTTCTTGTGGATCGACATGCACATCATGGTTTTTCAGCAGTGCTGCCAGTGCTTCCGTGTTGGCCGGATCGAAGCCGGTGTGCACGTTGTAGATACCAAAGCCGAGCGTGTCGCGCAGAATGCGTGCCGCACAAATGTTGGCCGAAATCATGCACTCTTCAACAATGCGGTTAGCGATACGACGCGGTTCGGCGACGATATCCAGCACTTCGCCTTTCTCACCCAGCACGAAACGGTAATCGGGACGGTCTTTGAAGACCAGCGCGTGAGTTTGACGCCATTCGCTACGGTTAAGACAGACACGATGCAGCAAACGAATCTGCTCAGCAATGGCTTCGTCTGGCGGCGTCCAGCTGCCGGTATTTTCCAGCCAGTCTGAAACCTCGTCATAAACCAGTTTTGCTTTTGATTCGATGGTGGCCGCGAAGAATTCAATGTCCTCTTCGATGGTGCCATCGCCAGCAATGGTCATTCGGCAGGCAAGAACAGGGCGAATTTCATTGGCACGCAGCGAGCAGAGATCGTCGGAAAGCTCGCGCGGGAGCATCGGGATGTTAAAGCCGGGCAGGTAGTTGGTGAAAGCACGCACCTTCGCGGAATTATCCAGCTTGCTTCCTTCAGCAATCCATGCGGTAGGATCGGCTATCGCTACCGTCAGATGCAGCTTACCGTCGGCGCTTTCTTCAACATAGAGCGCGTCATCCATATCTTCCGTACTGGCACTGTCAATGGTGACGAAGCTCAACGCCGTCAGATCGCGACGTTCAAGCCCTTCGTCCAGCAACTCTGTCGCCACGCCGTTTGATGCTTCTTTTTCCAGATTATGCCGGGCGAGCGTTACCCACCACGGAACAAAATGATCGTCGCCAAAGGTGATGAACTGGGTCAGTTCGGCATAAAAACCGCGATCGCCTTTCAGAGGATGACGGCGCATTTGTGCAACGGCCCAGTCACCTTCTTTAAAATCGTGTTCAACGCCACGTTCAGCGCGGCAGGGGATCGCCTCTTTTAAGAGAGGATGATCCGGCACAATCGCCAGGCGGTCGTCTTTTTTTTGCACCCGGCCCACGAAGCGGGTCAGGAAAGGTTCAATGAGTTCTTCTGGCTCAGCAGATTCACGATCTTTTTCAGTGTGAATAACCGCCGTGACACGATCGCCGTGCATGACTTTCTTCATCTGCGGAGGCGGGATGAAGTAGCTTTTTTGTGCATCGACTTCAAGGAAGCCAAAGCCTTTTTCCGTGGCTTTGACAACGCCTTCTGCACGCGGCGTCTGAGAATGCAGTTGCTGTTTAAGCTGCGCTAGCAGCGGGTTATCCTGAAGCATAGTGTTCTATTTTAGTAGCCATTGAGCGGCTCACAGTTTTACGCGATTCTGACTGCTACAGCAAGCGCTCTTTAGGTAACAAGTAGGGTTATTCCCCTGCGCGGAGCGCGATGTTCAGCCGGTTAAGCCAGCCGCAAAAAGCGCTCCATGCGAGAAGGGTAATGGCCTGCTCGACAGGGATACCCGCACTCAGTAAGGGGGTAAACTGCGCTGCGCTAAAGCGATCTGGCGACTGATTAAGAAAATCAATCGCGCTTATCGCACTAGTGTTCTTCACCGAAGAGTGTCCGGTATCGCTTAAACCGTTCACGAGAATGTCGCCCATCACGTCCAGAATCTGTGGCTCATGGCAGAGCACGGCGCACAACGCCTGTAAGGGCGGGACAGAACGCCAGCGGGCAAGCGATTCCATCTGCTGAGCGCTGGCGAAGCGCATTTCTACCTCAGGCAAGAAAGATGTCCAAAACGCGCCGGTGATGGTCGGCTCGGTATGGGGTTGAATATGATGACCCGGCAACCAGCGCACGGGCTGACCTAACATCGCCTGAAAGAGGGCCACCACGCGGGCCTGAAAGCCGATAAAGCCGACGATTTGATTGAGCAGCACGATGTCATACACCGTCAGTCCCACCTCATCGAGCTGCTGTTGCGCTTTAGCATCAATAATATTTGGCGAGCAGGCCAGCTGGCGGGCGTACTGGGTGAGTTGGGCAAGACGACGATTGCTTTCCCGGGAGGAGTCAGGGCCAGGAAGGGGGGTAAGCAGGGCAGCGTAATGGTTACACAAGCGCTGAACGCCGCACGCCTGGGCGACCGTCAAGGCGGTACTTAAGCGGTCGTAAGCGCTCAGGGTATGCAAACGGCTCACCTTGACTCTCAGCGGAAACAGCAGGCCGCAGAGCGTGCGTGCGGGAGCAAGCCAGTTTTCACAGGCGGTAGACATCTCTTCTGGCAAGGCGAGATCGAGCAAAAACCGATCGTCGACGTTGGCGGCCTCGGGAACCAGTGGCAGAACCTCATCCGAACGGTGATTCGTCTGGGTTTCGTGATACCAGTGGCCTTTGCCGGAAAAGCGGCGTTGTTCCATGTGCGTTCCTTGATCTCAAATGGCGATCACTATCCTGGCGCATGGCTTTACAAGGGAAAAATATTGTTAGGTGATAACAAATAGCGGAACGGAATAAAGAAAGGAAAACCGACGAAATTTAAACCTGGCAGCAGGCGCTGCCAGGCGACACGTTTCCCCATCGCTCGGGGAAACCATGCGTTTATTTGATTTCCAGCTCGTTCATTGCAGCGATGTTGAAACCGCCATCAACGTGTACGACTTCACCGGAAATACCGGCAGACAGGTCTGAGCACAGGAAGGCTGCAGAGTTGCCCACGTCTTCGATAGTCACGGTGCGACGGATCGGGGTAACCGCTTCGCAATGTGCCAGCATTTTACGGAAATCTTTAATGCCGGAAGCCGCCAGAGTACGGATTGGGCCAGCAGAGATGCCGTTAACACGCACGCCTTCAGGACCCATCGCGTTCGCCATGTAACGCACGTTCGCTTCCAGAGAAGCTTTAGCCAGACCCATAACGTTGTAGTTAGGGATAGCACGTTCTGCACCCAGATAAGACAGGGTCAGCAGGGCAGAGCCTGGGTTCAGCATCTCGCGGCAGGCTTTCGCCATCGCAACAAAGCTGTAAGAGCTGATGTCGTGTGCGATTTTAAAGCCTTCACGGGTTACCGCGTTTACGTAGTCGCCGTCCAGCTGGTCGCCCGGTGCGAAGCCGATAGAGTGAACGAAACCGTCAAATTTCGGCCACGTTTTTGCCAGTTCAGCAAACATGCCATCGATGCTTTCATCTTGAGCTACGTCACATTCCAGAACAATGCTGGAACCCAACTGCGCGGCAAACTCTTCAACACGGCCTTTCAGCTTGTCGTTCTGGTAGGTGAACGCCAGCTCAGCGCCTTCGCGATGCATTGCCTGAGCGATGCCGTATGCGATGGACAGTTTGCTGGCAACACCGGTCACCAGAATGCGCTTACCGGAAAGAAAACCCATAGCTTTAATCCTTATATTCATTGCTTGTTTTTTGCCTTGTAAATCATAGCATTACAGGCATCATTTCAAATTCATTCGAAATTAGCTCGAAATTATATCCCACTCAGTGCCCTTTGTGTCACGATATTTCTCGCGCCTGTCCTGTGACGCTTGTCGCGAAAGACCGAGAACCCACCCCTCGTCAGGCTGCTTAACCTGCTTACGCACGCATAAAATGCGAGGTTAATAATCAGCTGGCGTGACGCTTTTCCAGGTTAATACGGTTGTAATAGTCGCCAGGGGAAGTGAGCACTTAAATTTGCTCTCAAAATCATCGCGATAAAAGCGGAGGAAAGGGACACCCTCAGGCACTGTCTTACGCCATCTCACAGTATATCACTGAGCCACAGGTTCGCCTCATCCAACCAGAATAGACGCTTTTTATTCCGTCTGATAACCGAACGTAGCTATACATAATGCCCTGAATTTACGATGTAAATTTTATAGGTGATTTTATGGCTGCGCGGTTGTACTTATATATTAGCGGTCTGATACGCTTCAGAAATTCGGGCGTGAAGGGTAAAGCAGGAGAGAAATTATCTCTCCTGCAAAAGAGCATCAGGCTTTCATTCTCGCTCTGACTTTGTCGACCAACGACATAACCGTTACAAAAAATACAGGCACAAAAAATATGGCTAAGAGTGTTCCTGTGACCATGCCTCCAAACACACCTGTACCAATGGCTTGCTGTGTCGTTGCGCTGGCTCCTGAAGCTAACATGAGCGGAACCACGCCTAACGTAAACGCCAGTGACGTCATCATGATTGGTCTTAAACGCATTTTGGCTGCTTTAACAGTCGCTGCAAGCAGGGATTCTCCCTCCTGTTGCAGCTGACGGGCGAATTCAACGATCAGAATAGCGTTCTTGGCCGACAGGCCAATGATAGTGATCATACCCACTTTAAAGAAAGCATCGTTTGGCATGCCTCTTAAGTAGACGGCTATCATGGCGCCAATCAGCCCCAACGGAACGACAAGCATTACGGAGACAGGAACAGACCAGCTCTCGTAAAGAGCCGCAAGCACGAGGAAGATAACCATCATAGAAAGCACCATGAGCATCGGTGCCTCTGACGCTGATTGTTGCTCCTGGAGCGACTGCCCGGTCCATTCAATGGCAAATCCTGGCGGCAAATCAGCTGCAATTTTTTCCATTTCTGCCATCGCATCGCCGCTCGAATAACCCCAGTTCGGCCAGCCCGTTATCCTGAATGCCGGATAACCCTGATAGCGAACCATCTGAACCGGTGATTCTTGCCACACAGGACGAACAAACTCGGACAACGGAACCATAGATCCATTTTTATTGCGCACATTCAGCGCGAGTATCTCTGGCAGTTGCATACGTGAAGAGGCATCTGCCTGAACGATAACCTGCTGAATCCTTCCGTTATTGGGGAAGTCATTGACATAGCTGGAGCCAAGCGCGCCGGACAGAGTCTGATTGATCTCATTGAACGACACACCCATAGCCTCCGCCTTCGGTCTGTCGACTTTCAGGCTGATGCCCATACCATCCGGCAATCCGTCCATATAAACGCCGTACAATGCTTCGCTTTTGCCGGCTTTTTCAAGAAGCATGTTGAGCGCGTTAACCAGCTCAGGATAGTCATGGCCGGACCTGTCTTCGAGACGAAGAGTAAACCCTGAAGACGTGCTGAGTTCTGAAATCGCAGGGGGAAGCAGGGCGGTAATCGTCGCTTCCGGAATATCACCTAATGCATTCTGAACGTTAGTGACCTCATTTTGCGCCGTGGCCCCGTTACGCTGATCCCAGTCTTTGAGCGTTGTAAAAGCCATCGCGGAGTTGGTTCCCGCGCCAGAGAAACTAAAGCCCAGGATTGACACATTACGCTCGACGCCTGGACGATCCATCACCACTTTTTCATACTTCTTCACCACGTCTTGAGTACGTTCCATCGTGGCGTCAGCCGGAAGCTGAATTGAAGTAATGAAATAGCCTTGATCTTCTTCTGGCAGGAAGGAGGAGGGCAAAAACTTAAAGGCAAAGTACAGGACCGCGCACAAAGCCAGGTAGATCAACGACATTCTCACTGTTTTACGTATGATTTTTGTTACGCCATTTTCATAACGACCTGTTAAACGGTCAAACATCCCGTTAAACCAGTTAAAAAATCGGTTCTTTTTATTCGTATCAGCCGTCACCGGTTTTAACAAGGTCGCACACAGAGCGGGCGTTAGCGTTAATGCGAGGAACGCGGAAAATAAAATGGAGACAGCCATCGAAAGGGTGAACTGGCGATAAATCACGCCTACAGAGCCAGAAGCCAGCCCCATTGGCAGAAAGACGGCAGTCAGAACTAAGGTAATGCCGACCACTGCGCCAGTAATTTCCTTCATGGCTTTGACCGTTGCCTCTTTTGGCGACAACCCCTCTTCAGCCATGAGACGTTCCACGTTCTCGACCACGACAATGGCATCATCAACGATGATCCCTATCGCCAGTACCATGCCATACATTGTCAGCACGTTTATCGAAAAGCCCGCCAGCATCATCACCGTAAAGGTGCCTAATAACGCAACTGGCGCAACGATAGCCGGGATGAAGGTATAACGAACATTCTGCAAAAAGAGATACATAACAAGGAAGACAAGGACCATTGCTTCGATGAAGGTATGCACCACTTTCTCGATAGAAATTTTAACAAATGGCGACGTATCAAAAGGAATCGAATATTCCATCCCGGGCGGGAAGGATTTTGCAAGATCCGCCATTCTGGTCTTAACCGCTTCAGATGTCTGCACCGCATTGGCGCCTGGCGATAACTGAATCGCCGCTGCAGTAGAGCCGTGACCATTCTCTCTGATGGCAAACGCATATGACTGCAAGCCAAGTTCAACCCTGGCAACATCGCTCAGAGTGACTTTAGAGCCATCCGGATTCGCTCTGAGAACAATTTGACGGAATTCTTCGGGCGTGCCCAGCTGTCCGTTAATGTCTAACGGATAGGCCGTTAACTGCTCGGGCGTGGCAGGGGAGTCGCCCAGTTTGCCGGGCGAAACCTGAGCATTTTGTTCCGTTATTGCGGTAGTAATATCGCTTACAGAGAGCTTGTAGGAGATGAGCTTTGCAGGATCGATCCAGATACGCATGGCCTTCTCTGAGCCAAACGCCTGAATTTTGCCGACGCCGTCGATACGGCGCAGTTCGTCGGTTATTTTTCGCGCAAAGTAGTCGCTCAAGTCCGCTTCGCTGAATTTTCCGTCTGGAGAGTTAAGGCCAACCATCATCAGAAATCCCGACGATGCTGCTTCAACGCTCAATCCATTTTGACGCACGGCCTGGGGGAGGCGAGGCTCCACCACTTTTATCTGGTTTTGCACATCCACTTGCGCGAGGCGAATATCCGTTCCGGGTTTAAACGTCACCGTAATGGTTGCGACACCGGACGTATCACTGGTTGATTCGTAATACAGGAGATCGTCGACCCCGGACAATTCACGCTCAATCAGCGAGATGACTGATTCATTCATGGTTTGAGGCGTTGCACCCGGATACGTCACCGTAATGGACAAACTTGGCGGTGCAACGGAGGGGTACTGAGCCACCGGAAGTTGCGGGATGGCGATAACACCCAAAAGTATAATGAAGAGCGCAATGACCCATGCGAAAACAGGTCTGCGAATAAAGAACTGAGACATCAGAAATTCCCGTTAATAAGTCTTTGCGAAGTTAACTTGTTGTTCCGGCAGAGTGCGGTATTACCTCAGCACCCTCCTGAAGTTTGTCCTGACCTTCCGTAACAATCTTATCGCCAGCCTTCAGGCCAGCCGTCACGGTCACGCCTTTTTCAGTCTGCTCTCCCGTTTCGATCTCAACGCGTTTCGCCTTGTTATCGTTGCCAACAATCCAGACGCTGGTTTTACCATTAGCCCGGTTCATCGCCTGTTCAGGGATTGCCACCCCGTCTTTCTTAATGAGACGTGTAATTTTGAGTTTGACGAACATGCCAGGCAGCAAGTGACGCTGTGGATTTTCGGCTTCCGCACGCAGGACCACATCGCCGGTTTCATCGCTGACATTGATGCCGGAAAAGAGAAGATACGCAGGCGCATCGAAGGGCTTATTGTCGGTATCCAGAATGGCGGCGGTTGGCTTAGCGAGGGATGGTTCGCCTGACGCGTTATCGTCAGAATTGAAGATTGAGCGAAGTTCCTGCGTCGGCACCCTTGCATCCACATAGATGCGATCGAGCTGCTGGATCACCGCCATGGCCTGTGAATCACCGGGATTAACAAGCGCACCTTCAGTCACAAATTCCTGATCAACGCGCCCGCTGATAGGTGCTTTAACAGTGGCATAATTCAAATCCAACTGCTTGCGATTGAGAGACGCTTTTGCTTCTGCAAGATCGGCGGCGGCCTGTGCGCTGTTGGCTTTGGCGTCGTCCAAATCTTGCTGGCTGATAGCTGCAGATTGTTGTAACCGCGAGAACCGATCCGCCCGTTTACTCATCTGCTGAAAGGTGGCTTGTGCTTTTGCAACCATTGCGCGAGCCATTTCGACGTCCGCCTCAAAAGGCGCTGCATCGATCTGAAATAATGGCTGGCCTTGCTGTATTTCTGAGCCCTGAACAAAGAGTCGCTTTTGAATAATCCCACCTACCTGGGGGCGGATTTGTGCGGTCTTTACCGCAGAAACGCGAGCAGGGAAGACACGAACTGAATAGATGTCAGCGACATCAAGTGTCTGAGTGACAACGTTGGTTTTCGTGGGTGCGGTTTGTGCTCCCGTTTCCTCAGAAGAATCACAACCTGAGATAAAGCCTAAACAGATCGTGGTCAAGAGTGCCAGCTTCCTGATATTCATTGCAAATTTCCGATAAATCAGTTGTTAAAAACTGGTGCCGTCATCAACCGTGATTAATGACGTTACCCCGCTTAAAAATAAAAAAGGTCAGAACCATCAGCACAGCCATGATCAAAGAAGCCAGCTGTAGCGTGACGGAGTGTGAATGCATAAACGCGGAGGAGGCCGCATTAACAAGTGCAGTACGCGTTGGTTCAGCAAGCTGCTGAGAAAGGGAAATAGCTTCGCTAAAAGAGGTGCCTGCACCAGAAAATACCGATGCCGACAAATTCTCCGGTAACTGGACAGTCGATGAATAAATACCCGCCAGAACTGTGCCGAAAAGAGTAATGCCTAAGCCGGTTCCCAGCTCATAGGACACACATTCGAATGAACCTGCCGTACTGGCTTTATGAACCGGCGCTGCGGTCATAATTGCCGATGACGAAGCCATCAGCGCGCTGGTTTCGCCAGCACCGAGCAGGAACATCCATCCCTTTGCTTGCAGGATCTCGTGGGCAAAATCAACGCCTGATAACGCGTATAAACTGAGAGCCGACGCGGCAAGACCCACCATCGCGACGGTTACGATTCCCAGACGGTTGATTAAAATCCCAACAACAGGGCCGGCCAGACAGCTAGCCAGCATCATGGGCAGTATGTAAAGCCCTGCCTCGCCGGGCGAGAAACGGTGAACGAGCTGTAGCTCCTGAGAGAGCAACAATTCGAAACCCACCAGCGTAATCATCGCAATCAAGGCCAGAAAAACGCCGGCGATAATGTTGCGCTGTTTCAAAAGATCTGTGTCAAGCAGCGGGGTGGTGGAAATGATTTGCAGCGTTATAAAACAACCAAGCAGCCCCAGGCCGATCGCTAAAAATGAAATATGCAGTCCGGTTGCCGGGCCTGGTAACGCAAAGCTTTTCAGTGCATACACCAACAGCAGCAGGGACGTCATCAGTAAGAGCGCCTGACGAAGGTTCAAAGAGGCAGAACGCTTTGCCTGGGCGTTCGTGACCACTTTACGCAACAGGATAATAACAACGACCACGGCCGGGATATTGATAAGAAAAACCGAACCCCAGTGAAAATGCTCAAGCAACATACCGCCCATCAGGGGGCCCGCCAGGGCTCCGGCTGTACCAATGGTGGTCCATATTCCTAACGCCAGATTTCTCTCTTTTTCGTCAGGAAAATGGGTGCGAACAGCCGCCAGTGTGGCCGGAACAATCATTGCTGCGCCTGAAGCCAACAACGCGCGTGCACAGATGAGCGCAAGGGGTGTTTCGGAGCAGGCGGCAGCCAGGGAGGCTAAACCAAAAATCGTGCTGCCAGCCATTGCCATTTTAATAAAGCCCAGCCTATCACCCAGCAAACCCATGGGTATTAACAAAGCGGCCATGACCAGAGGATAAATATCCATAATCCATAACAGTTCGTTGTGGGTAGCCCGCAGGTCAGTACTCAAGACTGGCGCAACGACATAGAGAACGGTAGCGTCAAGAGATACTGGCAAGTACATGAAAATTATGACAATGAGCATACGCCATTTGTTCTGCATACCGTTTACACCACGACATATCAAAAAGGTGGACAAGTGTTCAGCTTGAATTTATAGTGAAGCTGAACACTTGTCCACCTTTTGATGAATATGAAGGAAAGTTGCTTATGTCTTATCTCAGTCATGATGAAAGACGTCAGATGATTCTGGAGACAGCGGTAAAGATTGCTTTTTCAGAAGGTTTAACGGCAATGACCGTGAGGAAAATAGCGCAGGAAGCACAGTGCGCAGTGGGCCAAATTCATCGCCACTTCTCATCCGCGTCTGAATTAAAAGCTGAGGCTTTTCTTTTATCCGTCACTCAGGCTTTGTCCTTGCTGAATGAGGAAGGTAAAAAAGAGGAGACAACCAGTTATCAATTGCTGAACTGGTGCCTTTTTACTGCGCATGAGGATGATGCCAGACATTACAGCCTGTTATGGAAAGAGGCCGAAGTCATGTCTTACCATGACGACATTATGATGAATGCAATAAAGACCGCAACAATGATGTGGCATAGCTCATTAGTCTCCATTCTGGAAAAAGGCATTTCGCAGCAGGAGTTCGAGTGCGCGAAGCCCGTGGCAACATTTGCGTGGGATATGATTGCTTTTTCACATGGCTTTGATGGGCTGTATAATTTGAAGATAGAAGGCTTCAGCGAAAACATGTATATCGAGCACGCGTCTCGCTTCCTTAAAAGTTATATCACGTTGAAAGACACCGTGTAACGATTCACCAGGTTTATATCGATTATATATCGAAAACAATAATACAAGAGTTAATACTAACAAGTTGGCAAGGTGATGTATGAGTAGTTTGGTTAAAGCAGGAGTGTCAGTTGCACTCATAATGGGTTGTGCATTGAGTTCAGCGCAGGCGCAAGATTTTTCATTAGGCCTGACGGCAGGATGGTCCTCGAAACTGTATAAAGATGTGGATGCAAACAAAAATAATCTCGTCTTCCCGAATATTGATTATGATGCAGGCGGATTCTGGTTTCATGGTTTAGGCGCGGGATATGATCTGTTCCAGACCCCAGCAGATCGCATATCAATAGTGGGTTATTATATGCCTTTATCCCTTAAAGCAAGCGATAGCCATTCGCGTGCAATGCGACAGCTTAATAATCGCCGTAGCACGCTTATGACGGGCCTGAGCTATGCCCACGAATCTCAGGTGCTCGGCAAGTTAGAAAGTACTGTTGCAGTCGATTCTCTGGACACCAGTAACGGTATCCACTGGAATAATAGCTGGAGTTACCCTGTTCAAATTGGGCAACTGGGCATCGAACCTGCGTTGGGTGTGAACTGGAATGACCGTAAATTTAACCGTTATTATTACGGTATTAATTCTGGTGAAGCGCAGCGAAGTGGTTTCAAAAAATATTCTCCAGGGGATAGTTTTACACCTTATGCAGAAGTCAATGTCAACTACACGTTGACAAGCAGCTGGAATGTTTATGGCGGTGCGCGTTACACTCTGCTGCCAAATGAGGTGAAAAATAGCCCAATGATCGAAAAAGACTCCCTTTTGTCACTTTGGACAGGTGTGTCTTACACCTTCTGATTGAGAGCCGGGTTCAAACCCGGCTAATAAATCATTTAGTCAGGTGAGTAGGCTGCGTTATGAATAACTCATATTTTTTTACCGATCTCATTACGTGGATCGAAAACAACATCACCGAAAAACTCTTGCTGGATGATATAGCAATAAAATCGGGTTATTCAAAGTGGCACCTGCAACGACTATTTAAAAATCATACCGGTCTTTCGCTCGGTTCATACATTAAAACGAAAAAGCTTGAACGTGCTTTTTTTGATATAGTCAATGTCGAAGGTACCATCACGGATGTTGCGATAAAATATGGCTTCGAATCCCTGCAGACATTTACGCGATGCTTTAACCGATATTATGGTTTTCCTCCCTCTAAAGTCCGTAAGCAAAATTCACTCACCAGCATACAACCTGAATGCGTGCCTGTGAAAACGGTGGGGGCTTTACATTAAAACCCTTTCCCTCAATGGGTATTAAACAACCCGGGCGTCTGGCAAATTACACGTTAAGAATGAGTTTTAAGGATTGAATATGGCTGTGGTTCATGCACTCTTTGGATGGAAGCAATCAAACTTTAGTACATATGAAGAAACCTACTACAAATATGGCGGAAGTATAAACACTCATCCGGATTTGGTCAGGTTCTTTCTGAGTCAACAAAAAATCAACTTCCGTTTCTGGCACTGCATGCGCGATGGAAAAATCGTCGCTGCCTATTTCGATACTGAAAATAAACATTTAGGGCTTGACGTATGGCGTGATTACCCCATTTCATGCGATGAAATAATGATACCCGTCGACCCGAACGCGAAAATATTGTTGCCAATACGAACGAATAAGATCTCGTCCCATAACCGGGAAAATATTCATAATGCCTCCTTCTGGCTGCGTAAAAATCGCCAGGTCTGTTATGTCAGGGAGGGTTTTTCCGTTAAAACCACTAAAAAAAGGAACGGGGAGTTAAAGAAATTCTTCGCGGAAGGGGGCGAAAGTATCGCACTCAATCAGATGTCTCCACGTGAAATTGCGGAAATATATGTCAAGCTTTTCAAGTTACGCTTTGGCGATGGTATAAGATGTTACAGCAAAGAAAAAATCGAAACTTTATTTAATGCGGTTCCAGAGAGTGTATTTGGGAATGCGCTTTTTTTCAAAGGCAACCCCTGTGCTCTGGATCTGGTTCTGTGCGGACGTAATGATAAGTTTCTCTATTTTGACGTCCCAAACGGTGGGGTTGATCCAGCGGTAAAAGGCTTTAGTCCCGGTAGTCTTGTAATGTGGAAAAACATCCTGGATGCGCGCGCCTTATGTCAGTCTGAAAATCGCAAAATGTTATTTTCAATTGGGCTCTATAAAACATACTGGAACTATAAGCTCTTATGGTCAGAGGCATTACCGACGGGCAAATCATTTTCGCTTTAATAATGCGCCACTGAAGAGAGCTCTTGCACAGTGGGGACGGTTTTCTCCCCACTGAACACACGTAGTCAACCTTTCGCTGCGAGAAAGCACTTGAATCCCGTCGCGTCGTTCAGCCAAATCACTTATCTTTGCGCCAGGCATCTGCCGTAAGCGCTTCACCAAAATGACCGGCGATGAGTCGCTTGGTCAGATCATGAAGCGGCGAGGCGAGCACGTCGGCGGTGCTGCCGCGTTCCACCACTTCACCCTGATGCATTACCAGCACCTGGTCACTGATATGTTTCATCATGCCGAGATGCTGTGTCACGTAGATATAAGAGATACCCTGTTTTTCCTGTAATTCCAGCATCAGGTTAATTAACTGCGAACGCATCGACATATCCAGCGAGGCCAGCGCTTCGTCAGCGATAATGACCCTGGGGCGCAGGATCAGCGCACGCGCCAGACCTAAACGTTGTTTTTGCCCCGGTGCCAGCATATGCGGGTAGTAGCTGACATGATCCGGCAATAATCCCACCAGACGTAACGTCTCAATCACGCGCTTACGCCGCGCCTCCGGCTCCAGATCGGTATTCAGGCGCAGCGGAAAATCCAGAATCTGCGAAATCCGCTGACGCGGATTAAGCGAGGTGGACGGGTCCTGGAAGATCATGCGGATGCGCTGACTGCGGAAGGAGTAGTCGCCGAAAGAGAGAAAATGATCGTCGATCAACACATCGCCGGTGGTGGGTTCAACCATCCCCGCCAGCATTTTAGCCAGCGTTGATTTTCCCGAACCATTCTCACCAATGATCGCCAGCGTCTGTTTTTCTCGCAGGGTAAAGCTCAGCGGTTTAACGGCTTCAACCGTCTGACGATGGAACAGGCCCGTGCGATAGCGAAAGGTCTTACTTAAATTGCGCACTTCAAGCAACGTTTCGACCATATCACTCTCTCTCCATGTTCAGCGGGAAATGACAGGCATAAAGATGATTTTTGGCGCCAGTCAGTCGCGGGGTTTCGATACATTTACGCTGAGCATACGGACAGCGAGGCCCAAGACGACAGCCGATGGGCAGAGACTCCAGCAGGGGTATCGCCCCGGGGAGGGTGTTAAGACGGCTCTTATGCGGCATCGCGCTGCCAAAATCGGGGATCGCACGGATTAACGCCTGGGTATAAGGGTGATGAGGCGTATTCACCAAATCCTCACTGAAGGCCGTCTCTACGGTTTGACCACAGTACATTACGTCGATTTTATCTGCCCACTTGCTCAGCATCTGCAGGTCGTGACTGATTAGTAAAATCGTGGTGTTGTTATTTTGATTAAGCCGGGACAGAAGGCGGAATATCTGCGCCTGGGTGGTGGGCTCCATGGCATTTGTCGGCTCGTCCGCAATCAACAGACGTGGCTGGTTCGCCAGCGCAATGGCGATCATTACCTTCTGGCACTCGCCGTCGGTCAGTTCATACGGGAAACTGCGCATGGCATCTTTATGATCTTTGATCCCGACGCGGTGCAGCAGTTCAATGGCCCGGCGTTTACGCCAGCCGAGACGTTGCCACCAGCGGCCTTTGTAGGTCCAGGCCGGTATATTTTGCATCAGCTGTTTGCCAATACGCTCGGAGGGATCCAGACAGGATTGCGGCTCCTGGAAGATCATGGAGACGTTATGACCCACCAGCTTGCGTCGTTCGCGGGCGGAAAGCCGGAGCAGGTCGATATCGTCAAAGCGCATACGATCGGCGGTGACGCGCCAGTTATCTCTCGTCACGCCGCAGATGGCTTTAGCGATTAAACTTTTGCCGGAACCGGATTCACCCACCAGCCCCCGAATTTCGCCTTCCGCCAGCGTTATGCTGATGCGATCGACGGCTTTCACCCAGCCTTCGCCGGTTTTAAACTCAATGGTCAGATTGCGAATATCCAGTAATGGCATTATTGCACCCCCGCATTAATGGCGCGACGTATGCCATCGCCCAGCAGGTTGATGAGAAGAACGCTGACCATGATCGCCGCACCGGGCAGCATAACCGTCCAGGGGGCGACGTAGATTAATTCCAGCGCGTCACCGAGCATCGCTCCCCATTCCGGTGAAGGAAGCTGCGCGCCAAGATCGAGAAATCCCAGCGCGGCAATATCCAGAATCGCCATCGACAGGGCGCGAGTGATCTCGGTCACCATTCCGGCTGCGATATTGGGCATCACCGCAAACCAAAGAATATTCAGCGTGGTGGCACCATCGAGGCGCGCGGCAACCACGTACTCTTTTTCCAGTTCGTCGTGAACCAGACTGTAAACTGACCGAACCATGCGCGGCAGCAACGCCAGCCAGACGGCAAACATGGCGTGCGAGAGGTGCGGTCCGGCAAAGGCGACAACGATAATTGCCAGCAGCAAAGAGGGGATAGAGAGCAGCGTATCCAGAATATGGTTCAACACCGCAGAACGCAGACCGTGCGTTGAACCGGCCACCACGCCCAGCACCAGGCCGAATACGGTCGCGGCGAAGGTCACCACAAAAGCGCCGCCCACCGTAGGCGCAGCGCCACTCAGCAATCGGCTTAATACATCACGGCCCAGATCGTCGGTACCGAGGAAAAAGGAAACCTCGCCATAACGAGACCATGACGGCGGCAGTAACTGATACCCGAGGAATTGCTGATCGAGTCCATAAGGGGCAAACCACGAGCCAAATACGCACAACAGCACCAGTCCACCGCAGCCGTAGAAACCGACCATCGCCGCGGTATCGCCATAAAATTTCCGCCACACGGTACGCAGCGCACCCGGCGTGCGCTTTTCACGGTAAACGCTATCGTAAGGCATACCATTCCTTATGTTTCAACGGGTTGGCCATTGCCCCCAAAATATCGGATATCACATTCACTATAATCACCAGCGAACCGATCACCATGACCCCGGCTGAAATCGCCGCATAGTCCTGCTGGCGAATGGCGTTGATCATCCAGCGGCCCAGGCCCGGCCAGCTAAAGACCATCTCGGTGATCATCGCCAGCGTAAGCATGGTGGAAAACTGTAAACCCAGACGCGGAATCACCGGCGGCAGAGCGTTATGCAGTACGTGACGGCGTAAAATGGTCAGGCGGGACAGGCCACGCGTTGACGCCGCTTTCACATAATTCTGATCGAAGACGTCGATGGTGCTGAGGCGCATTAATCGGATCACTTCTGTCGTCGGGGCGACGGCCAGCGTGAGCACCGGCAATACCATATGTCGCAGGGCGCTCATGATCATCTCATGACGCCACACGGAGTCAGAAAGCCAGGCGTCAATAATCGCGAATCCGGTGACGTTCTTAACGGTGTAGAGCAGATCAAAACGACCCGACACCGGCAACCAGCCGAGCGTCAGCGAAAAGAATAACGTCAGCAGCAGCGCCAGCCAGAATACGGGTATCGAAAACCCCAGCAGGGCGAGGGCGCTAATCAATTTATCCTGCCATTTATTGCGCATGATTCCCGCAAGCATACCGACCGGGATGCCCACCAGCAGGGCAAAGCCAAACGCCAGCAGGCATAGCTCCATGGTTGCCGGGAACACCACTTTGAGCTGCTCAGAAATCAGCTGTCCGTTAATGCTTGAGACGCCAAAATCCCAGTGCAGCACGCCGTTAAACCAGAAGACCCACGCATCCCAGAAAGACGATCCCTGAAGCGGGGCGTGAGGCGTAAAATAGCTCAGGCTAAAGCCGACAAAGGTCAAAAAGAAGAGGGTGAACACCAGCAGCAACAGTCGTCGTAAGGTAAAAATGATCATGGCTTTTTCACCTCATCTTGTTTCACGCGATCCACACCGGCAAAAGAGGCATTCCCGAACGGGCTTAAGACCAGGCCTTGCATATCGTAACGATACGCCTGTAAGCGCAGGGAAGAGGCCAGCGGAAGCACCGGCAGCTCTTTCGCCAGAATATTTTGCGCTTCGTCATAAGCGTCAATCCGTGAGGCCAGCTGTTGTGACGACAACGCCTTTTGCAGGACGGCATCAAATTCACGGTTGCACCAGTGCGCGTAGTTGGTTTGCGAATTGATTGCGGCGCAGCTTAGCAGCGGTCTGAAAAAGCTGTCCGGATCGTTACTGTCGGTCGACCAGCCGGATAAGGTCAAATCGTGATTCATATCCATCAGACGCGCCTCCTGGAAGCGGCCTTCCACCGGAACAATCATCACTTTGACACCAATTTGCGCCATGTCTGCCTGAATCAGCTCCGCCGTCTTTAACGGGCTGGGATTCCAGGCCTGTGAGCTGGTGGGCACCCACAGCTGCAGCGTCAAATCGCTGACGCCCAGCGCTTTCAGCTGCTCACGCGCTTTGGCCGGATTGTATTCGGTAATTTTAGCTTCATTGTCGTAGGCCCATGACGCTCGCGGCAGAATTGAGGCAGCGGTCTCTGCGGTGCCGTAATAAATAGACTGCATCAGGCGCTGATTATTAATGGCCAGTGCCAGCGCGTGGCGCACCGCCGGATTATTCAGCGGAGGTTTATTCGTGTTGAAGGCCAGATAAGCGATGTTCATCCCCGGGCGCAGGGTGAGCCGCAGGCGAGGATCGTCGCGCAAAATGGTCAACTGGCTGGCAGCAGGCCAGGCGAGGACATCGCATTCGCCGGTCAGCAGTTTTGACAATCTTCCCGTTCCCCCGGAGCCGAGATCAACCACGACCTGCGGCATAAGCGGCTTTCCACGCCAGAAATTCTCATGACGCTGAAGGCGAATATATTGCCCCGCGCGGTACTCCGCTAACTGGAATGGACCCGTACCTACCGGCTCGCGGTCAAGCTGTTCCTGCCGATCCTGCTGGGCCAGCATGGCGGCGTACTCCGCAGACATAACCGAGGCGTAATGGGTCGCAAGATGCCATAAAAACGAGGCGTCCGGGCGCACGAGATTAATTTCTACGGTTCGGTTATCCAGCTTGCGAATGCTTTTCACCGTATCGGCGAACTGCAAACTGTCAAAGTAGGGGAAGCTCCCCCCGTTGACGTTATGCCAGGGGTGGTTGCGGTTAAATATGCGCTGGAAAGTGAACACCACATCGTCGGCGTTGAGTTTGCGGGTGGGCTTGAACCAGGGCGTGGACTGGAACGTAACGTCGTTGCGCAGCCGGAAACGGTACGTCGCACCGTTGTCCAGCACCTCCCAGCTTTCGGCCAGCTCAGGCACCAGACGGTAGGTATAGGGGTCAACATCCAGCAACCGATCGTAAAGCTGTGCCGCCAGCGTATCGACAATCAAACCGCTCCCTGCTTTCTGCGGGTTAAAGGTATCCACTTGCCCGCTCACGCAATAGACAAAACCACTGTCGCGAATATCAGGAAGGGCAGGTTGCTCGGGCGCAGCAAAGACCTGGCTGCTGAGCAGGCCAAGCGCTAACAGTGACGATAAAACCAGACGCATAATTTTTAAGGTTTTTAGATTCAATCTGCAAAGTGTATCGCACTTACGCCTGCAAGGTAAAAATGTCTGCGGGTAAGTGCTGATAATGTCAGCGCATTTGATGCTTTTTGAGCAATGCCCTTAATTGATGGTAGGTCAGACCCAGCAGTTCGGCTGCGTGCTTCTGGTTAAATTTTGCTTCCTTCAGGCTTTGATCCAGCAACTGTTGTTCCTGTTGATGCTGAAACGCGCGTAAATCCAGCGGCAAAGCGGGCGACACCGCATCACTCTGTGCTTTTATTACCGGCTGCGCCGTGCGATGAAAAGGGTCGATAATAATGTTATTCAGTTCCGTATCGCTGCTGCCGTGTCGGTAAACGGAACGCTCTACCACGTTTTTGAGTTCACGAATGTTTCCCGGCCAGGCGTACCCAAGCAGGGTCTCACGGGCATCATCGCTGAACCCAGGGAATAACGGTAAACCCAGCTCACGACACATTTGAATCGCAAACTGTTCTGCTAAGAGCATGATATCACTGCGGCGTTCGCGTAGCGGTGGAAGTTGCACCACATCAAATGCCAGCCTGTCCAGCAGGTCGGCACGGAATTTTTCCTCTGCCACCATGGCGGGCAAGTCGGCGTTAGTGGCACAGACCAGACGCACGTTTACCTGCAGCGGCTGACTGCCGCCCACGCGCTCCAGTTCGCCATATTCAATGACGCGGAGCAGTTTTTCCTGCACCAGCATAGGCGCGGTGGCCAGTTCATCCAGAAATAACGTCCCGCCATCGGCACGCTCAAAGCGTCCCGGATGGCGTTTTTGCGCGCCGGTAAACGCCCCGGCCTCGTGCCCGAAGAGCTCCGTATCCAGCAGATTCTCGTTGAGCGCGGCACAGTTGAGGGAAATAAAGGGGCCATCCCATCGCCCGGACAAATAATGCAGTCGGTTGGCGATCAGCTCTTTCCCGGTGCCACGCTCACCAATGATCAGTACGGGCTTGTTGAGCGGCGCCAGCCGGGAAACCTGCTCCAGAACCTCAAGGAAGCTGTTGGCTTCGCCGAGAAGATTATCTTTATAATCAGCCATGATGAAATTGACCATAGGTTAGTGATATTGACCAGGTAAGCCTAGTGCCTTCCTGCGCTAAAAACAATCACATTCAGTAAAATCAATAAGATAAAAAGTTGGCACGGGATTTGTATTACTCATTCAGCAGGGCATCGCCCGATAACAGAAATGTGAGGATTGAATTATGGGTATTTTTTCTCGTTTTGCCGACATCGTGAACGCCAACATTAACTCTCTGCTGGAGAAAGCGGAAGATCCGCAGAAGCTGGTGCGCCTGATGATTCAGGAAATGGAAGACACGCTCGTTGAAGTCCGCTCGACCTCGGCGCGTGCGTTGGCTGAAAAGAAACAACTTTCCCGCCGTATCGAAATGGCGACGGCGCAGCGTAACGAATGGCAAGAAAAAGCCGAGCTGGCGCTGCGTAAAGATAAAGACGATCTGGCGCGTTCGGCGCTGATCGAAAAGCAAAAGCTGACCGATATTGTCGCATCGCTGGAGCACGAAATTACGCTGGTGGATGAAACGCTCACCCGCATGAAAAAAGAGATTGGCGAACTGGAAAACAAGCTGAGTGAAACGCGTGCCCGCCAGCAGGCACTGACTTTACGCCATCAGGCTGCCAGTTCTTCCCGCGACGTGCGTCGTCAGCTGGATAGCGGCAAGCTGGACGAAGCCATGGCGCGATTCGAATCTTTTGAGCGTCGTATCGATCATATGGAAGCCGAAGCGGAAAGCCACAGCCTGGGGAAACAAAAAACCCTGGACCAGCAGTTTGCCGAGCTGAAAGCGGATGATGAAATTGGTGAGCAACTGGCTGCGCTGAAAGCCAAAATGAAACAAGACAACCAATAATAAGATCAGCGGCACCTGAGCGTGCCGCACTGCATCGTAAGACAAGGAGTACACATGAGCGCACTTTTTCTGGCTATTCCCCTGACCATTTTCGTGCTGTTCGTCCTGCCGATCTGGTTGTGGCTACATTACAGCAACCGCTCAGCGCGGGGCGATTTGTCACAAAATGAACAGCAGCGGCTAGGACAGCTCAGCGATGAAGCGAAAAAAATGCGTGAACGCATTCAGGCGCTGGAAGCCATTCTGGATGCAGAACACCCGAACTGGAGGGAGCGTTAATGGCGGGATTAAACCTGAATAAAAAAATGTGGCGAATTCCCCAGCAGGGGATGGTGCGCGGCGTTTGTGCGGGTCTGGCAAATTACTTTGACGTCCCGGTGAAGCTGGTTCGTGTCATCACCGTGCTGTCGATATTCTTTGGTCTGGCGTTCTTTACGCTGGTCGCTTACGTCATTTTATCCTTCGTGCTGGATCCTATGCCCGACGGCGCAATGAACGGCGAGTATGAGCCGACGCAACGTGAGCTTCTGGATGCGGTCGACGCTGAACTGGCTGATGGAGAGAGACGCCTGCGGGAGATGGAACGCTACGTCACCTCTGATACCTTTAGCCTCAGAAGCCGTTTTCGTCAGCTTTAATTAAGAGGAAATGAGATGAATCGTCACTGGCAACAGGCAGGGCATAAAGTGAAGCCCGGTTTGAAGATAGCAGGCAAACTGGTGTTACTGACCGCCTTGCGCTACGGCCCGGCGGGGATCGCGGGTTGGGCAGTCAAAACGGTGGCGCGAAAGCCAGTGAGAATGCTGCTGGCCGTGGCGCTCGAACCGATGCTCAGAAAGGCGGCCAACCGCTTTTCGCGTCGTTACTTCCCTTAATCGTTCTGCCCCATACACCCTTTTTCAGCAGAAAGAGGGTTCTCCCTTCCGATAGTTATCATACATTTCTCTTTTTTTTGCGGCAGCTCACATTAATCATTTGAGCTGCTTTGCCATGCCCAGTTTCTGCATTCCGGCCCGTTGACAGCGATTATTCATGGGAGTAGATTGCCATTCCGTGGGACCGCTACCATGGAAAATTAACGTGAAAGAAAAAATTAATAAACTCATCAAACTTATTTATGCAGATTCTTTTTCTGATGAGAACGTCAGGGCATTATTAGCAAAAATTGACACCGCCAGACCCCTTATTCAGAAAGCACGTAAATCAGGTTGGGATGAACAGGATGTCGTATTAATTACCTATGCAGACCAATTTAGTGCGGTCGGGCGAAAAACACTGCCCGTTTTTACTGAGTTCTTTGAGCGCTGGCTGAAATCCTGTTTTTCACACGTTCATCTTCTGCCGTTTTATCCCTGGTCATCCGATGATGGCTTCTCGGTGATGGATTATCATCGTGTCTCGCCCGAGGCGGGGGACTGGCAGGACGTGGCGCGCTTAAATAAATCGACGCAGCTGATGTTCGATTTTGTCTGCAATCACATGTCGGCGAAAAGCGAATGGTTTGCTCACTATTTAGCGCAAAAACCCGGTTTTGAGGAATTCTTTATCCCGGTCGACCCTGTTACAGATCTGTCTGCCGTGACGCGTCCTCGCGCCTTACCGCTGTTAACGCCTTTTACGCTGCACGACGGCAGCGTGCGCCACCTCTGGACCACCTTCAGTGACGATCAGATAGACCTTAATTTTGCCAATCCGCACGTGCTCATCGCGATGGTCGATGTGCTTCTGCACTATCTGATTGAGGGGGCCAGCTACGTTCGTCTGGACGCCGTCGGCTTTATGTGGAAAACGCCTGGCACCTCCTGTATCCACCTGGAAAATACGCACCGTCTGATCCAGCTTTTCCGCGCTATTACCGACATGGCCGCCCCGGGTACGGTACTCATTACCGAGACGAATGTCCCTCATCAGGACAATATTTCCTATTTCGGCGATGGCTACAACGAAGCGCAAATGGTCTATCAGTTCTCGTTACCGCCTCTTGTGCTTCATACTATTCACAGCGGAAATGTTCATTCGCTCTGTCAGTGGGCCAAAACGCTTAAACTGCCTTCGCCAAAAACCACCTGGTTCAATTTCCTCTCGTCCCATGATGGCATTGGTCTCAATCCATTGCGGGGCATCTTGCCGGAAGAGAAAATCCTGACGCTGGTGGAAAAACTGCAGGAAGAGGGCGCGCTGGTTAACTGGAAAAATAACCCGGATGGTACACGTAGCCCTTACGAAATTAACGTGACGTATCTCGATGCGCTTAGCCTGCGTGACAGCAGCGAGAGCGAGCGAGTGGCACGCTTTATCCTTGCTCACGCGCTGCTGCTGAGTTTCCCTGGTGTGCCTGCTATTTATATCCAAAGTATTCTGGGATCGCGTAATGATTATGAGGGTGTGGATAAATTAGGTTACAACCGGGCGATCAATCGCAAGAAGTATCGCGCAGGGGAAATTGACGTAGAACTGATGGACCGGGATAGCCTGCGTTATAAAGTTTATCATTCCTTAACGCGCTTAATTAAGCTGCGTCGTAATGAGCAGGCATTCCATCCAGACAGCGATGCATCCTATGAATCATTAAACGATCATGTGCTGAAATTAGTCCGCAGGACCGAGAAAGGAGAGCAAATAACGGCGCTCTTTAACTTTACAGAATGTTCACAACAGGTGCTCGTGGATATTCATCAAGGTAAAGACTTAATCGGTGGAAGCGATATAAATGGCAATACTCTGACCCTTAATCCATGGCAGGTAATGTGGATTAAAGAAAACTAAAAAGGACTCTAAAATGAAAATGCCTAAAATTGTGCTGATTTCAGCACTGGTTTCGTGCGCCCTGTTGTCAGGCTGTAAGGACGATAAGCCATCTTCGGTCACCATTGAATTTATGCACTCTTCGGTGGAGCAGGAGCGCCAGGCGGTTATCACGCAGCTTATCCAGCGTTTTGAAAAAGAGAACCCGACCATCACCGTTAAACAAGTGCCGGTTGAAGAGGATGCCTATAACACCAAGGTCATCACGCTGGCGCGCACGGGCGCATTACCTGAAGTCATTGAAATCAGTCATGACTACGCCAAAGTCATGGATAAAGAGCAGTTGCTCGACCGAGCCGCTATTGCTGAGGTCATTAAAACCGTAGGGGAACCGGTCTTCTACGACGGCATTCTGCGTGTCGTTCGCACAGAAGATGGCTCCGCCTGGACCGGTGTGCCGATCAGTGCGTGGCTTTCAGGCGTCTGGTATCACAAAGACGCCCTGGCGGCAGCGGGCATCGCCGAGCCGCAGAACTGGGACCAGCTTCTGCAAGCCAGCCAGCAGCTCAACGATCCGGCTAAAAAACACTATGGCATCGCGTTACCTACCGCTGAAAGCGTCATGACCGAACAGTCCTTCTCCCAGTTTGCGCTTTCAGCCGGGGCAAACGTCTTTGATGACAAAGGCAATGTCACTCTTGATACCCCTGAAATGGCAAAAGCACTGGCGTTCTATCAGGCGCTGGCGGCGACCACCATGCCTGGCTCCAATGATGTTATGGAGATAAAAGATGCCTTTATGAATGGTTCCGCGCCAATGGCGGTGTACTCCACCTACATCCTGCCCGCGGTGTTTAAAGAGGGCAATCCCGCTAACCTCGGGTTCGTTGTACCTCGTGAAACCTCTTCGGCGGTCTACGGCATGATCACCTCGCTGACCATCACCAACGGTCAAACCGAGGAAGAGACCAAAGCGGCCGAGAAATTTGTCGCCTGGATGGAACAAGCGCAGAACGCAACGGACTGGGTGATGATGTCCCCGGGCGCGGCATTACCTGTGAACAAACGCGTTGTGGAAACCGATACCTGGAAGCGTAACGAGGTCATCAAAGCCTTTGGTCAGCTGCCTTACGAGCTGATTGCGCAGTTCCCTAACGTCCAGGTCTTTGGCGCGGTAGGGGATAAAAACTTTACGCGAATGGGTGACGTCACCGGGTCCGGAATTATCAGCTCCATGGTGCATAACGTCACGGTCGGTAAGCAAGAGATGGCCACAACGTTAACGGATAGCCAGAAACGCCTGGCCACTCTTATTTCACAACGATAAACGCGCGCTGCGAAGGGAATTATGAAGACGTTGTTTTCTGGCCGTTCTGATATGCCTTTCGCCATGCTGCTCTTGGCCCCCAGCCTGATTCTGCTGGGGGGCCTGGTAGCCTGGCCAATGATTTCCAACATAGAAATTAGTTTTTTACGTTTACCGTTAAACCCGCGTATTGCGTCCACTTTTGTGGGAATTGATAACTACGTGCGCATTTTAGGCGATGCCGCGTTCTGGCACTCGCTGTGGATGACCTTCTGGTATACCGCGCTGGTTGTGGTGGGGAGCACCGGGTTGGGGCTGGCCGTTGCCATCTTCTTTAACCGCGAATTCCGGATGCGTAAAACCGCGCGTTCGCTGGTGATCCTCTCCTACGTTACGCCCTCTATTTCTCTGGTTTTTGCCTGGAAATATATGTTTAACAACGGCTACGGGATCGTGAACTACCTGGGCGTTGATTTATTACACCTCTATGACCAGGCGCCGCTGTGGTTTGACAATCCGGGCAGTAGCTTTGTGCTGGTGGTGTTGTTTGCTATCTGGCGTTACTTCCCTTACGCATTCATCTCGTTTCTTGCCATTCTGCAGACGATTGATAAATCGCTCTATGAAGCGGCTGAGATGGATGGCGCAAATGGCTGGCAACGATTCCGTATCGTCACGCTCCCCGCGATCATGCCGGTGCTGGCAACGGTCATTACGCTGCGAACCATCTGGATGTTTTACATGTTTGCCGACGTGTATTTGCTTACCACCAGGGTCGATATTCTGGGGGTGTATCTCTATAAAACAGCCTTTGCGTTCAACGACCTGGGTAAAGCTGCGGCGATCTCTGTCGTGCTGTTTGTCATTATCTTCGCTGTCATTCTGCTGACCAGAAAAAGGGTAAATCTCAATGGCAACAAATAAACGTCTTGCTGGCCGTCTGGGCTTTTACCTGGGTCTGGCACTGTTCCTGATCGTCACGCTGTTTCCTTTTTTTGTGATGCTGATGACGTCGTTCAAAAGCGCAAAAGAGGCGATCTCGCTCAACCCGACAATCTTTCCCCAGGAGTGGACGCTTCAGCACTACATCGACATTTTCAATCCGCTGATTTTCCCGTTTGTGGACTACTTCAGAAATAGCATGGTGGTGTCGCTGACCTCATCGGTGATCGCGGTTTTTCTTGGCACGCTCGGCGCTTATGCGCTGTCGAAGCTGCGCTTTAAAGGGCGCGCCACGATCAACGCAAGCTTTTATACGGTCTATATGTTTTCCGGCATTTTGTTGGTGGTGCCGCTGTTCAAAATCATCACCGCATTAGGGCTGTATGACACTGAACTGGCGCTGATTGTCACCATGGTGACCCAGACGCTGCCAACCGCCGTGTTCATGCTCAGAAGCTACTTCGACACCATCCCGGACGAGATCGAAGAGGCGGCAATGATGGACGGCCTCAATCGCCTGCAAATCATCTTCCGAATCACCGTGCCGTTGGCGATATCAGGGCTGGTTTCGGTCTTCGTTTACTGCTTTATGGTCGCCTGGAACGACTACCTGTTCGCCTCGATTTTCCTGTCCAGCGCCAGCAATTTCACCTTGCCGGTCGGGCTTAATACGCTGTTCAGCACCCCTGATTACATCTGGGGCCGCATGATGGCGGCGTCGTTGGTCACCGCATTACCTGTGGTGGTGATGTACGCACTTTCGGAACGTTTCATTAAAAGTGGTTTGACCGCGGGTGGCGTTAAGGGCTAACGCGGCCAATTTTAACAAGGAGTCAGTCATGAAGAAGTTAGTTGCGACAGCGCCACGCGTGGCGGCATTGATGGAATACGAAGATCGCCCGGTTGCGGCGAATGAGGTCAAAATCCGTGCGCGTTTTGGGGCACCGAAACACGGTACAGAGGTTGTCGATTTTCGTGCGGCCAGCCCTTTTATCGATGAAGAGTTTAACGCCGAGTGGCAGATGTTTACGCCACGTAAAGAGGGCAGCGCACGGGGAATCGAATTTGGTCAGTTTCAGCTTGGCAATATGATTGTCGGTGACATCATCGCGTGCGGCAGCGATGTGACGGACTATCAGCCAGGCGACAGCGTCTGCTGCTACGCACCGCTGCAGGAGACGGTAATCGTGAATGCCGTTAACAACTACAAATTGCGCAAAATGCCGGAAGGCGCCTCGTGGAAAAACGCGGTCTGCTATGACCCGGCGCAGTTCGCCATGAGCGGCGTCCGCGACGCTAACGTGCGTGTGGGTGATTTTGTGGTGGTCATTGGTCTGGGTGCCATTGGTCAGATAGCCGTTCAGTTAGCCAAAAAGGCGGGTGCCTCCGTGGTGATAGGCGTGGATCCTATCGCGCATCGCTGCGACATCGCGCGTCGTCACGGCGCTGACCACTGCATGAACCCGGTGGGAACAGATATTGGACGCGAGATCAAAGCGCTCACCGGAAAACAGGGTGCGGACGTCATTATCGAAACCAGTGGTTATGCCGATGCACTGCAGTCGTCGCTGCGTGGCCTCGCCTACGGTGGAACAATCTCATACGTTGCCTTTGCAAAACCGTTCGCTGAAGGCTTTAACCTTGGTCGGGAAGCGCATTTCAACAATGCAAAAATTGTGTTTTCACGGGCATGCAGCGAGCCGAATCCAGACTACCCACGCTGGAACCGTAAGCGCATCGAAGAAACCTGCTGGGAACTGCTGATGAACGGTTATCTCAACTGTGACGATCTGATTGACCCGGTCGTGACCTTCAACACCAGCGCTGAAAGCTACATGAAATATGTCGATCAGCACCCTGAACTCAGCATCAAAATGGGCGTGACCTTCTAAGCGACGGAGAGCAAATAAATGAAAATCGCAACACAAAATCAGGCCTTCTTCCCGGCCAATATTCTTGAGAAATTTCGCTACATCAAGGCGATGGGTTTCGATGGGTATGAAATTGACGGCAAGCTGCTGGTCGAAAATCTGTCAGAAGTGAAAGCGGCCATTGCCGAAACCGGTTTACCGGTTACCACCGCCTGTGGCGGATATGATGGCTGGATCGGCGATTTCATTGAAGAACGCCGCCTGAAGGGTTTACATCAAATTGAAGGCATCCTGGAGGCGCTGGCCGCAGTCGGCGGTAAAGGGATTATTGTTCCTGCAGCCTGGGGAATGTTTACGTTCCGCTTACCGCCGATGACCTCGCCACGCAGTCTGGAAGGGGATCGCCAGGCGGTAAGTGCTTCGCTGCGCTATCTGGACGACGTTGCGGCGCGCACCGGAACCACGGTCTTCCTGGAGCCGCTGAACCGTTATCAGGACCACATGATCAATACCCTGGCGGATGCGCGTCGCTACATTGAAGAAAACGATCTTAAACATGTTCAAATCATCGGTGATTTCTATCACATGAACATCGAGGAAGACTCGCTGACCGGGGCATTGCACGACAATCGCGATCTGCTGGGACATGTGCATATTGCGGACAACCATCGTTATCAGCCTGGTAGCGGCACCCTGGATTTTGCGGCACTGTTCAACCAGCTGCGTCAGGATTGTTATCAGGGTTATGTCGTCTATGAATGCCGCGTGCGTGCAGACAACCCGGCGCAGGCGTATCAGGATTCGCTTAACTTTTTACGCGAGTGCTAATGATGACAAGCGTAATGAGTGCAACAACGCCTTCGCCGCTTCGCGTCGCCATCATTGGCGCCGGCCAGGTTGCTGACAAAGTACATGCCTCGTATTACGCCTCTCGCAGTGATGTGAACATGGTGGCTGTCATGGACAGCCGCCTTGAGCAGGCGCAGGCCTTTGCTGCGCGCCATGCTATCCCCACTGCATGGCAGGATACGCGTGAGATGCTTGAAAATACGCAGCCTGACATTGTCAGCGTCTGTTCGCCAAATCGATTTCATTTTGAACATACCCTGCTGGCACTGGAAGCAGGGTGCCATGTGATGTGTGAAAAGCCACCGGCCATGACGCCGCAGCAGGCGGACGAGATGCGTCGCCTCGCGCGAAAAGCAGGAAAGGTGCTGGCCTATGATTTCCATCATCGCTTTGCACTCGATACCCAATTGCTGCGCCAGGAAGTGATGAACGGCACCTTTGGCGAAATCTACTTCACTTCGGCCCAGGCACTTCGCCGCTGCGGCGTGCCGGGCTGGGGCGTTTTTACCAATAAGTCACTGCAGGGTGGCGGGCCTTTGATCGACATTGGCATTCATATGCTGGATGCGGCGATGTACGTGCTGGGGTTCCCGGCGGTGAAACGCGTCACCGCACACAGCTACCAGAAACTGGGAAACCATAAAAATTATGGTCAGTTTGGCGAATGGGATCCTGCCCGATATACCGTTGAGGATGCGCTGTTTGGTACGGTGGAATTTTGCAACGGTGGTCTGCTGCGCCTGGATACCTCGTTTGCCCTCAATATTCGTGAACAGTCAGTCATGAACATCTCATTCTGTGGGGAGAAAGCCGGAGCAACCCTGTTTCCCGCGCATATCTATAACGATGTGCGGGGAGAGTTACAGACGCTGTTACAGCGCGAGGCGGCGGATGACCAGCGTCACTTTCGCAGCATGGAAGCCTTTGTTCGCCACGTTCAGGGCGAACCCGTCATGATTGCCGACGCCGAGCAAGGTTGGGTGATTCAGCAACTGGTGGCGGCAATGTATGAATCTGCAGAAAAAGGGAAAAGTATCGAACTATGCTGAACATCTCCGTACTCAACGATCCGGCATTCTGCCCACATAGCCTGAACAAATACGCCTCTGTGATGGCCTGTGGGAATGGCTATATGGGGATTCGCGCCGCGCACGAAGAAGATTATACGCAGCAAACGCGGGGGATGTATCTCGCGGGGCTTTACCACTGCGCCGGGCGTCATGAGACCAACGAACTGGTTAATCTGCCCGATATTATCGGCGTCTCTCTTCAGCTCAATGGAGAGCATTTTTCCCTACTGAAAGGGGAAATTCTGCACTGGGAACGGCAGCTGGATTTTGCCAACGGCGAACTGACCCGCAGCGTTACCTGGCGTTCGCCTGACGGTGCGTGTTTTCGCATCGACAGCCGCCGCTTTGTTTCTCTGGATCAGTTGCCGTTAACGGCAATGCAATTTTCCATTACTCCCCTGGATGATGCCGCGAAAATCAGCCTGGGTACCGGGATTGATGCCACCCAAACCAACAGTGGCAGACAGCATCTGGATGAGATTTCTGTACGGGTGTTCGATCCGCACTCTCTCCAGGGGGTATACGAGACGCAGGACGGCGCTGCTGAAATTGTGATTTCCGCCTGGTGTCATCTTTCTCAGAAGAGCGAGAGCAGCTTCTCGGCGAAAAACAGACGTTTGACCAGCCACCACTCGCTGACGGTGCCGCAAGGCGAAACCGTAACCCTTGAAAAGATTGTCTGGGTCGCACATCGACGTGACAAAGCGCTCTCCTCAGAAACCTTTGCACGAAACGCCCTCGGCGAACTGAAAACCTGCGCGGATCGCGGCTACAGCGCGTTACTCGACAGCTCGGCACGAGCCTGGAAAGCGCGCTGGAACAGCTGCCGTGTAGAGGTCATGGCCGAAGCCTATCAGGATCAGATTGCGCTGGACTACGCCGTCTGGCATCTCACCGCCATGACGCCTGCCCATGATGAGCGAGTCAGCATTGCCGCCAAAGGCTTAACGGGAGAAGGGTACAAAGGCCACGTATTCTGGGATACCGAAATCTTCCTGCTGCCATTCCATCTCTTTACCCAACCACAAACGGCCCGCAGCCTGCTGCGCTACCGCTGGCTCAACCTTGCGGGCGCGCGTGAAAAAGCCAGACGCAATGGCTGGCCGGGCGCCTTGTTCCCCTGGGAAAGTGCGGCAAGCGGAAGAGAAGAGACGCCAGAATTCGCGGCCATTAATATCCGAACGGGTCTGCGTCAGAAGGTGGCGTCCGCGCTCGCGGAACACCATATTGTGGCGGATATTGCCTGGGCCGTTGTGGCGTACTGGCAGGCCACCGGCGACGATGCGTTTATGCGTAACGAAGGGCTCACGTTACTGACAGAGACGGCCACGTTCTGGATGGGCCGTGCAACCGAGGTCAACGGTCGTCTGGAAATCCATGATGTCATTGGGCCTGATGAATATACCGAACATGTGAATAACAACGCCTATACCAACTATCTTGCCCATTACAACGTCGCGAACGCGGTGAAGTTTATGCAGCAGTTTGGCCCGCAGGAGACCGGATTTATTGAAAAGGCGAAGGACTTCCTCGCCAGGATTTGGCTGCCGGAGGCCGATGAGAATGGCGTGATTCCTCAGGATGATACTTTCCTGTCAAAACCGGTGATAGACCTGAGCCAGTACAAAAAGGATGCGGGTAAGCAGACGATTTTGCTCGATTACTCCCGGGCTGAAGTCAACGAAATGCAAATCCTGAAACAGGCCGATGTGGTGATGCTTAACTACCTTCTGCCGGAACGTTTCGACCCGCGCCAGTGCAGGGCAAACATGAATTTCTACGAGCCACGGACCATCCATGACTCTTCGCTAAGCAAAGCCATCCACGGCATCGTGGCCGCGCGGTGTGGTGATACGCAGAGTGCGTATCGATTCTGGCGAGACGGTGCGGATATTGATTTGGGTTGCGATCCGCACAGCAGCGACGAGGGGATCCATGCTGCCGCGACCGGCGCTATCTGGTCCGGTGCCGTTCAGGGTTTTGCGGGTTTGCAGATCCTTAACGGGGAGTTACATCTTTCGCCGGCGTTGCCTTCGCAGTGGCACTGTTTGTCCTTTCCTCTGCAATGGCAACAGACGCCGCTTAGGGTAACGATAGACAGCGAAGGCATCACCCTTGATTCGCCTGCACCGATTTCGCTGATGCTCTGGGGTCACAGAGTGACCACCCATGGTCGCCAGGCCTGGCGACGCAGTGACTTCAATTTATCCGTTACTGGGACCGCTACCACGGACGATAAGCCATGACATTAAAAGCCATTATTTTCGATCTCGACGGCGTCATTACCGATACCGCACATCTTCACTTTCTGGCCTGGCGCTCCGTTGCGCAGGAGATCGGCATCGAGATAGACGAAGCCTTCAATGAAAGCCTGAAGGGGATAAGTCGAATGGATTCACTGCAACGCATTCTGCAACACGGTGGTAAAGGCACAGCCTTCAGCGATAAAGAGTGTCTGATGCTGGCGGGTAAAAAAAACGATCGGTACGTTCGTTCGCTGGCCGGGCTTACGCCTGAATCCTTGTTACCGGGTATCCGCGAGGTACTGCAGGATATTCGTGCGGCGCAGGTTCGCATCGGTCTTGCGTCTGTGTCGCTGAATGCGCCGACCATTTTGGATGCGCTGGGAATCAATAAGGCCTTCGATTTTTGCGCGGATGCGTCACGCATTCTCTGCTCTAAACCCGATCCGGAAATTTTTCTGGCCGCCTGTCAGGGGCTGAACGTACGGCCGGAAGAGGCGATAGGGGTAGAAGATGCTGCGGCGGGCGTAGAGGCGATTAACGCGGCGGGCATGCTGTCGGTGGGGATTGGCAATGACCTTCACCATGCCGGGCTGATTTTGCCGTCCACCCGTGAACTCACATGGCCCTGTTTGTCCGATTTTTGGGCGTCCAGACACCACCCTGATTCGAACCGATAAGGAAACCATGATGGCTCAGCTTTCTTTAAAACATATTCAAAAAATTTATGATAACCAGGTCCATGTGGTTAAAGATTTCAACCTCGAAATTGCCGACAAGGAGTTTATTGTCTTTGTCGGACCGTCGGGTTGTGGCAAATCGACAACCTTACGCATGATCGCCGGGCTGGAAGAGATCAGTGCCGGCGAACTGATCATCGATGGCGTCTGCATGAACGACGTGCCTGCGAAGTCGCGCGATATTGCCATGGTGTTTCAGAACTACGCCCTCTATCCACATATGACGGTCTACGACAACATGGCGTTTGGCCTGAAGATGCAAAAAATCGCCCCTGCCGTGATTGAAGAGCGGGTGAACTGGGCGGCGCAAATTCTGGGACTGCGTGACTATCTGAAGCGTAAACCCGGCGCCTTGTCCGGTGGTCAGCGTCAGCGCGTGGCGCTTGGCAGAGCGATTGTGCGTGAGGCAGGGGTTTTTTTGATGGATGAACCGCTGTCGAACCTGGATGCGAAGCTGCGCGTACAGATGCGGGCAGAGATCAGCAAGCTTCATCAGAAGCTGAACACCACGATGATCTACGTGACGCACGATCAAACGGAAGCCATGACCATGGCGACCCGAATTGTCATTCTGAAGGATGGCATTATTCAGCAGGTCGGTGCACCGAAGCAGGTGTATAACGAGCCAGCCAACATGTTTGTCGCAGGATTCATCGGCTCGCCCGCCATGAACTTTATCCGCGGCGCGATTGATGGCGAACACTTTGTCACTGAAACCTTACGTCTTCATATCCCCGAAGAGAAGCGCGCGATGCTCAATGCGGCAGGCTACCAGCGCAAGGCGGTCGTTTTTGGTATCAGACCTGAAGATATTCTCACCTCAGCAACAGAGACGGACGTTCCCGCAAAAATCAGCGTGGCAGAACTGACCGGAGCCGAATTTATGCTTTACGTCAGCGTTGGGGGGCATGAGCTGGTGGTCCGCGCGGGCGCCACCAGCGACTATTTCGCCGGTGACAATATCGCGATCGATTTCGATATGCATAAATCTCATTTCTTTGATGCGGTCACAGAGGAGGCCATTAAGTAAGAGAAAGCGTACCCGGAAATATCTATTTCCGGTTTTTTTTATTTTATTATAAAGGAATATATTAATGAGTACTCTACTAAGAAGTGCTGCACTATTATTATGTGCAGGGGTTACCTGTGCCAATGGTGCTGAAAATGATAAGCAGTGGAAATTCAACGTCGGTGCTATGTACGAAATCGAAAACGTAGAAGGCCAGGGTGAAGATAAAGACGGTTTATATGAACCCTCCGTCTGGTTTAATGCCACATGGGACGCCTGGACGATTGCCGTTGCGATGTATCAGGAAGGGCCGGTTGATTATAGCAGCATGACCCGCGGGACCTATTTTGATCGTCCTGAATTTGAACTGCGTTATCGTTTTACCGACAGCGATGATTTCACCTTTGGGCTAACGGGTGGTTTCCGTAATTATGGCTATCACTTTAAAGATGAGCATGGCGCGAAAGACGGTAGCGCAAATATGCAGCGTTATAAAGTGCAGCCTGACTGGGATATTAAGCTTAACGATGACTGGCGTTTTAGCGGTTGGTTTGCGATGTACCAGTTCGCCAACGATTTGTCGAAAACGGGGTATTCTGACAGCCGTGTAGAAACCGAAACGGGCTTTACCTGGACGATTAATGAAACCGTCTCGCTTAAAACAAATTATTATTTAGAGCGTGGTTTCAATATGGACAGTTCGCGCGATAATGGCGAATTTTCGACGCAAGAGATCCGTGCTTATGTCCCCGTTTCGTTAGGGAATACCACGCTGACGCCGTACACTCGTCTGGGGCTGGATCGCTGGTCAAACTGGGACTGGCAGGACGATCCTGACCGTGAAGGCCATGATTTCAATCGTCTGGGTCTGCTGTATGCCTATGATTTTACGAATGGTCTCTCAATGACGCTGGAATATGCCTATGAATGGCAAAACCATGATGAGGGTAGCGACGATCGATTCCATTACGCTGGCGTGGGTGTGAATTACGCTTTCTGATGGGTGTGAGCCAGGGGCGCAACGCCCCTGGTTTCAGCGAAGCGATGGCGTTAACGACAGATGCGTTTCAACGATGACGCGCTGGGGCACTGCATTCCCGGCTATGCGTTTAAAGAGTAAATCACAGCTCTCTTCTCCTAATTTACGCGTCGGGATATCAAAGCCTCCGGGCGCGGGCGTCAGAATGAGTGACAGCATAGGATCGCTATAACCTGCAACGGCGATCTGTTCCGGTATCTTCAGGTTCAATGCTTCCGCCGCACGATACAGACCGAGCAGCTTCATACTGTCCGTAGCAAAAACGGCCTCTGGGGGATTATTGCCGGAAAGCAACTGGCTGGCAGCGGCAAGGGCTGACTCATGGGTGTATCCGCCGTCAATGATCCAGTCAGGCTGAATCGCAATACCGTGTTTCTTCAGGCTGGCTTTATATCCGGCAAGGCGATCGACAGAAACGTGATAATCAAGGGGTGCATGCAGGCAGGCAATTTTACGATGACCGTTTTTAATAAACGCATCGGTGAGTGCCAGACTGTCGCTAAAGTTATCGGTGTCCACCGAATAAATATTCCTGAAATCGCCGGCGACTTTACCAATGACCACCACCGGAATACCATATTCATCCAGCCTCGGGAAAAAGGCTTCATTGGCTGGCGAACTCAGCATGATAATTCCCTTTACCATCTTTTGTTTTATTTTATTTTCGCACTTGAGGAGATCGTCTTCGCTGCTTTTGGACGTTTGTAAAATGACGTCAAAACTCTCTTCTTCCGCTTTGGCCGTTATTGCGTGAAGGACGTCGGAGAAAAAGGGATTGCCAGCGGTAGTTTTTGTCGAACGGGTGGAAATAACCATGATCGCGTCGAAACCGGAAGAGGTCAGGGCGCGGGCGAGCTTGTTCGGCTGATAGTTTAATTCATCGATCGCCTTCTGAACTTTTTCCCTGGCTTCCGGAGAAATATTGGTTTGCTTATTCAGAACCCGGGACACGGTCGATTTCGAAACACCAGCAACGCGTGCAATATCATAAATGGTGGGTGACATACACCTTACAAGCTCCATCATAACGGCATCAATGGCTATCTTACTGGAGAAAAAACGGCAATAGCAATAAATATGAATTGATAATCAACGATCTGCCCCAATTTATTGTATTCTGAAGCGGACGATTACGGTCCTCTGGGCAATGAAGGATGGCGATGAAGCGACTGAAAAATGAACTGAATGCGCTGGTTAATCGCGGTGTTGACCGACATCTGCGACTCGCGGTGACGGGCCTGAGCCGCAGTGGTAAAACAGCCTTTATCACGGCGATGGTGAATCAACTGCTCAACCTGCATGCCGGGGCACGTCTACCCCTGTTGAGCGCCGTACGCGAGGAGCGCCTGTTAGGCGTGAAGCGGGTGCCGCAGCGGGATTTTGGTATTCCGCGCTTTACCTATGACGAGGGGCTGGCGCAACTGTACGGCACGCCGCCCATCTGGCCGACCCCGACGCGGGGCGTCAGTGAGATTCGCCTTGCATTGCGTTTTCGTTCTAATGAATCGCTTGTGCGTCATTTTAAAGATACATCCACTCTCTATCTGGAAATCGTCGATTATCCAGGCGAATGGCTGCTGGATTTGCCGATGCTGGCGCAAGACTATCTCAGCTGGTCTCGTCAGATGACCGGGCTATTGCAGGGCCAGCGCGCGGAGTGGTCCGCAAAATGGCGAGCATTGTGTGCGGGCCTCGACCCGCTGGCACCTGCCGACGAGAATCGTCTGGCGGCCATTGCTGAAGCCTGGACGGACTATCTTCATCAGTGTAAACAGCAGGGCCTGCACTTTATCCAGCCGGGGCGTTTCGTCTTGCCGGGTGATATGGCTGGCGCACCTGCACTGCAATTCTTCCCGTGGCCGGACGTCGACGCGGTGGGGGAATCCAAACTGGCGCAAGCAGATAAACATACCAATGCCGGCATGCTTCGCGAGCGTTTTAATTACTACTGTGAAAAAGTGGTTAAAGGCTTCTATAAAAACCATTTCTTACGCTTTGACCGCCAGATCGTGCTGGTTGATTGTCTGCAGCCGCTCAATAGCGGGCCGCAGGCCTTCAATGACATGCGTCTGGCGCTCACCCAGCTTATGCAAAGCTTCCATTATGGACAGCGCACGCTCTTTCGCCGTCTCTTTTCGCCGGTGATCGATAAACTGCTTTTTGCCGCGACCAAAGCGGACCATGTTACGGTCGATCAGCATGCAAATATGGTCTCTTTGCTACAACAGCTGGTGCAGGATGCCTGGCAAAATGCCGCCTTTGAAGGGATTGATATGGATTGCCTGGGGCTGGCTTCTGTGCAGGCGACGCAGAGCGGCCTGATCGACGTGAAGGGTGAAAAAATTCCCGCGCTTCGCGGGCATCGCCTGAGCGATGGTCAGCCTTTAACGGTCTATCCGGGTGAGGTTCCGGCGCGTCTGCCCGGGCCGGCATTCTGGCAAAATCAGGGATTCCAGTTTGAAGCGTTTCGCCCGCAGGCGATGCCTGTTGACCAGCCGCTGCCGCATATTCGCCTGGATGCCGCGCTGGAGTTTTTGATTGGAGATAAATTGCGATGACGGAACCTTTAAAGCCGCGAATTGATTTTACCGGGACGCTGGAACAAGAACGTACCGAAGCGTTCAAAACCGCACAGGCGTTTAATGGACCCGAAGCGGAAAACTTTGCCCCCGCGCTGACGGAGACGCTACTTCCGGAAGAGGGTGCCGCGGAAGCGGTTGTCGACGCCGCACTTCGACCAAAGCGCAGCCTGTGGCGAAAAATGGTCACGGCGGGTCTGGCGCTGTTCGGCGTCAGCGTCGTCGGGCAGGGCGTCCAGTGGACCCTGAATGCCTGGCAGACCCAGGACTGGGTCGCGCTGGGGGGATGTGCTGCCGGGGCGCTGATTGTCGGGGCAGGGGTCGGTTCGGTGGCGACAGAGTGGCGTCGTTTATGGAAGCTGCGCCAGCGGGCGCACGAGCGTGACGAAGCGCGCGATTTGCTGCACAGCCACGCCGCCGGGAAGGGGCGGGCATTTTGTGAAAAGCTGGCCGCTCAGGCCGGCCTCGATCAGTCACATCCCGCGCTTCAGCGCTGGTATGCGGCGATTCATGAAACGCAAAACGATCGCGAGATTGTCACGCTTTACGCCCATATCGTGCAGCCGGTTCTGGATACACAGGCGCGTCGGGAAATAAGCCGCTCGGCGGCGGAATCGACGCTGATGATCGCCGTGAGTCCCCTGGCGCTGGTCGATATGGCCTTTATTGCCTGGCGCAACCTGCGTCTCATCAACCGCATCGCCAGGATTTACGGGATTGAACTGGGATACTACAGCCGCCTGCGCTTGTTCCGACTGGTGCTGCTGAATATGGCCTTTGCTGGTGCGAGCGAACTGGTGCGGGAAGTTGGCATGGACTGGATGTCGCAGGATCTTGCCGCACGTTTATCGACACGCGCTGCACAGGGGATTGGGGCGGGCTTATTAACGGCGCGACTGGGCATTAAGTCCATGGAGCTGTGCCGTCCACTACCCTGGATTGACGGCGACAAACCGCGTCTGGGTGCTTTCCGTCGCGAGTTAATTGGCCAGTTAAAAGAGAGTCTCAACAAAAAGCCGCAGTAAACCGCTCAATTATCGCGCTCGCTGTCAATATTTGTTGACAGCGAGCTTCCAGACAGCCGATATCTGACATATCATTTTAGGGTCATTGGCTTATAGGGTGAATTTCCCATGCGTCTGGAAGTCTTTTGTGAAGACCGTCTCGGTCTGACCCGCGAGTTACTCGATCTGCTTGTTTTACGTAGCATTGACCTACGTGGCATTGAGATCGATCCTGTCGGGCGAATTTACCTCAATTTTGCCGAAATTGAATTCAATACCTTCAGTAGCCTGATGGCGGAAATCCGCCGTATCGCAGGCGTTACAGACGTGCGCACCATTCCGTGGATGCCTTCTGAGCGTGAGCATCTGGCACTGAGCGCGCTTCTTGAAGCCATGCCGGAGCCGTTTTTGTCTCTGGATCTCAAAAGCAAAGTCGAACGCGTCAACCCGGCAAGCTGTCAGCTGTTTGCCCAAAGTCAGGAAAAGCTGAGTAATCACACCGCGTCGCAGCTGATTCCGGGATTCAACTTCCAGCGCTGGCTGGAGAGTAATCCACAAGGAACACTGAGCGAGCATGTGGTCATCAACGGGCAAAATTTCCTGATGGAAATTACCCCGGTTCATTTGCCCGGTGAGAACGCCACTCGCGTGCTGACAGGGGCGGTGATTATGCTTCGTTCTACCGTGCGTATGGGACGACAGCTACAGAATATCTCCAGCCAGGACTCAGGCGCGTTTAGCCAAATCATTGCCGTCAGCCCCAAAATGCGTCATGTCGTTGACCAGGCGCGTAAGCTTGCCAATCTGACCGCGCCGCTGCTGATCACCGGCGATACCGGCACAGGCAAAGATCTGCTGGCCCACGCCGTTCATGCGGCCAGCCCTCGTGCCGCTAAACCCTATCTGGCACTGAACTGCGCCTCCATTCCGGAAGATGCCGTTGAGAGTGAACTTTTTGGTCACGCACCGGAAGGCAAAAAAGGGTTCTTCGAGCAGGCAAACGGTGGCTCCGTGCTGCTGGATGAAATTGGAGAAATGTCGCCACGTATGCAGGCTAAGCTGCTTCGCTTCCTGAATGACGGCACGTTCCGTCGGGTGGGCGAGGATCACGAGGTGCATGTCGACGTTCGCGTGATTTGTGCGACGCAAAAAAACCTGGTCGAACTGGTGCAAAAAGGGGTGTTCCGGGAAGATCTCTACTATCGTCTTAACGTTCTCACCCTGAATATTCCGCCGCTGCGCGACTGTCCGCAAGACATCATGCCGCTGACCGAACTCTTTGTCGCGCGCTTTGCCGACGAACAGGGCGTGCCACGGCCGAAGCTTTCCGCAGATTTGGGCACAATGCTGACGCGTTATGGCTGGCCTGGCAATATTCGCCAGCTGAAGAATGCTATCTACCGCGCGCTCTCGCAGCTTGAGGGCTACGAATTACGGCCTCAGGACGTGCTGTTACCGGATTACGATGCGGGGAGCGTATCGGTGGGGGAAGAGGCGATGGAAGGGTCGCTGGATGATATCACCAGTCGTTTCGAGCGGTCTGTGCTGACCCAGCTTTATCGCAATTACCCCAGCACGCGTAAACTGGCGAAACGCCTCGGCGTATCGCATACCGCGATAGCGAATAAATTGCGTGAGTATGGATTAAATCAGAAGAAAAGCGACGAGTAAGCGGTGAATCTGGCGCAACGTTAACGTTGCGCCGTTTGTCGAAGGGCTGAAAACTTAGGCCTTCAGGACTTCAAGTGCCGCGTTGTAATCGGGCTCGGTAGTGATTTCGTTAACCAGTTCGCTGAAGATTACCGTGTCGTTTTCATCGATCACCAGTACAGCACGCGCTGCCAGACCTTTCAGCGCGCCTTCGGAAATGCCCACGCCGTAGTTTTCGAGGAAGTCCGTGCTACGCAAAGTAGACAGGGTAATCACGTTGCTCAGGCCCTCTGCCCCGCAGAAACGAGACTGGGCAAACGGCAGGTCAGCAGAAATGCACAGCACAACGGTGTTGTCCATTTCGGTGGCCAACTGATTGAATTTACGCACGGACGCGGCGCAGACGCCGGTGTCAATGCTCGGGAAAATGTTCAGCACTTTACGCTTACCAGCAAACTGGGCCAGCGTAACGTCTGACAGATCTTTTGCCACCAGCGTAAAGGCCTGTGCTTTGCTGCCTGCCTGCGGGATAGCGCCTGCAACAGAAACCGGGTTACCCTGGAAATGTACGATTTGTGACATAGATATCTACCTGTTTACATATAGTTAACGTTGAAGCTAGTGTATGACAACAGTTGATCGCACAGCAAACCAATTTTTCAGACTTGTTGGCAGCGGAGGAAGGCTTGATGAGAGCGGTAAAAGTTTACGAAGAAGCCTGGCCATTGCACAGTCCATTTGTGATCTCCCGGGGGGCCCGCAGTGAAGCCTGTGTCGTGGTAGTGGAGATAGACGATGACGGCGTCAAAGGCGTGGGAGAGTGTACGCCGTATCCGCGATACGGTGAGAGCATTGCTTCGGTGATGGCGCAAATTATGACCGTGGTGCCTCTGCTGGAAAAGGGGCTGACGCGCGAGGCGCTCCAGAATGCGTTACCTGCCGGCGCCGCACGTAACGCGGTCGATTGCGCGCTGTGGTCTTTAGAAGCACAACGCCATCGCTACGCGCCCGGCACGGCGTATGGGCATCTCCTTCCGCAAACTGTCGTAACGGCGCAGACGGTCGTGATTGGTGAACCCTCACAAATGGCGAACAGCGCAAAAGCGCTGTGTGAAGCGGGGGCCACCTTGCTGAAGGTCAAACTGGACGACCATCTGATTACTGAGCGGATGGTGGCAATACGTGATGCGGCCCCTCATGCAACGATTATTGTCGATGCCAATGAGTCCTGGCATAGTGAAGGGCTGGCGGCACGCTGTCAGCTACTGGCAGATTTAAACGTTGCCATGCTGGAACAGCCTCTGCCGGCGGATGACGATGCCGCGCTGGAGAATTTTATCCACCCGTTGCCGGTCTGTGCAGATGAAAGTTGCCATACGCGAGAGAGCCTGGCGAGCCTGAAAGGGCGCTATGAGATGGTTAACATCAAGCTTGATAAGACCGGCGGATTAACCGAGGCGCTGGCGCTGGCAAGCGAGGCGAAGGCGCAGGGTTTTGCCCTGATGCTGGGCTGCATGCTCTGTACGTCAAGAGCGATCGGCGCGGCATTGCCTCTGGTGGGTATGGTCAGCTACGCCGATCTCGACGGACCAACATGGCTGGCGGTGGATGTGTCGCCAGCCCTGCATTTTACCACCGGGACGCTACACCTTTAGGGCTGCCAGCGGAGCAGTCCGGTCATGGCTTTAAGGTATTTCTCGCTCGCTTCATCGGAGGAGACGGGCGGGAATTCTGCCGTGATACAGTGCAAGCCCAGGTCGGCACACCAGCTGCCAAAGGATCCTGGCGTCTCGTATCCTACGCTTGTCACCAGCGGCAGGGAGAACGCTTCGGACAACCATTGGCCTAACGGCGTATGGCGCGGATCTTCAATACAGGCCAGCGGGTCATGGAAGGACACCACCCACGCAGGCTGCACTTTATGAATAAGCGCGCACAGTCCTTGCGTTTCGGGTTCTGAACCGGGAGTGTCACCCGTTAACAGGACCACGTCCCGCTCATCGGCGGCGCTGTTCCAGCGATAGACGGTTTCACCTGCGCGCCAGTTCGCGGCCGGGAAGTTGCGATTAAGATCGACGCCGCGGGCATTTGCCCGTAATCCCAGCTGACAGCCATCCGGATTCACGGTGAGTATGACATGATGACGGCGTAATTCCGGCGCCAGCGTTCGCAAGGCACAGGAGAGCGTCACGATGGACGAGTTTTCATCACCGTGTGTGCCCGCAATAATTAAGCCGCTATGCCGATCGGCCTGGGGAGCCGGAAACCATATCAGCGGGGCGCCTAAGAAGGAACGACCATAATGTTCAGTGCCTGGCGGGAAAGCGCCACGCTCCGTTCTGGGACGGGTCAGCGACATACCTATTCCTGATAAAGAGACGATTTACTGGCAGTGTTGTGCAAAATTCGCCGTTAATCAAATAGTTTCACTCTTCGCGAATAATTGTCAGATATCAACTTTCCAGGCTAAGAAATTTGCATTTCGCTATTATGAAACAAATAATTACGCATCGTTCGCTACCCATCATTTTAAAGGGGTTCTCATGAAGCATCCTGTTTCGCTGCTCTGTTCTGCACTCTGGCTGTGTGGACTTTCTTCATTCACTTTTGCTGCTGACGTTCCTGCGGGTACCGTACTGGCAGATAAACAGGAACTGGTCCGTCATATCAAAGATGAACCTGCGTCGCTGGACCCGGCTAAGGCGGTGGGTTTACCCGAAATTCAGGTGATTCGCGATCTCTTTGAAGGGCTGGTGAACCAGAACGAAAAGGGCGATTTAGTCCCGGGCGTTGCGACCCAGTGGCAGAGCAGCGATAACCGTAGCTGGACATTCACGCTGCGCGACAATGCAAAGTGGTCCGACGGTACACCCGTTACGGCGCAAGATTTTGTCTACAGCTGGCAGCGTCTGGTTGACCCTAAAACCACGTCGCCGTTCGCCTGGTTTGCCGCGCTCGCAGGGATCACCAATGCACAAAGTATCATCGACGGCAAGGCCGCGCCGGATTCGCTGGGCGTGTCGGCGGTGGATGCCAGAACCCTGCGCGTCCAGCTGGATAAGCCGCTGCCGTGGTTTGCCAATCTGACCGCCAGTTTTGCTTTTTATCCGGTGCAGAAAGCCAATGTCGAAAGTGGTAAAGAGTGGACCCGCCCTGGCGCATTGATCGGGAATGGGGCCTATATCCTGAAAGACCGCGTGGTCAATGAAAAACTGGTTGTCGTGCCCAACACACACTACTGGGATAACGCCAAAACCGTGCTGAAAAAAGTCACTTTTATCCCTATCAATCAGGAATCGTCGGCTACGAAACGCTATCTGGCTGATGATATCGACATTACTGAATCATTCCCGAAAAATCTGTATAAGAAACTCCTCAAGGATATCCCTGGGCAAGTTTATACTCCTCCGCAACTGGGGACCTACTACTACGCCTTTAACACCCAGAAGGGGCCGACCGCCGATTCCCGCGTGCGCCTGGCGCTGAGCATGACCATCGATCGTCGTCTGATGGCGGAAAAAGTGCTGGGCACCGGTGAGAAACCCGCGTGGCACTTTACCCCAGATGTCACGGCAGGCTTTACGCCAGAGAAATCGCAGCTCGAAGAGATGTCTCAGGCGGAACTTAACGCCCAGGCGAAAACCTTATTACAGGCGGCAGGGTATGGGCCGCAGAAGCCACTTAAACTCACCTTGCTGTACAACACCTCCGAAAATCACCAGAAAATTGCGATTGCCGTGGCGTCGATGTGGAAGAAAAATCTCGGCGTGGACGTCAAATTACAAAATCAGGAGTGGAAGACCTATATCGACAGCCGAAACACCGGCAACTTCGATGTTATCCGTGCTTCCTGGGTAGGGGATTACAACGAACCTTCAACCTTCCTGTCACTGCTGACCTCTACGCACAGCGGAAATATTTCCCGCTTTAACGATCCGGCTTACGATAAGATCATCAGCCAGGCCGCGATGGAAAACACCAGTGAAGCCCGTAATGCGGATTACAACGCCGCCGAGAAGGTGCTGGCAGAAAAAGCGCCAATCGCGCCAATTTACCAGTATACCAATGGCCGATTAATTAAACCCTGGGTCAAAGGGTATCCAATCAATAACGCGGAAGATGTGGCTTACAGCCGGACGATGTATATCGAAAAGCATTAAGCCAGACAGGAAAAAAGCCCGTCAGAGCACGGGCAAAATCATTCAGTATGGATTGATTCGTTATCCTCTTAACAGAGGGTAACGCGGCAATCTTACGGAAGGGACTACCCGGTGAAAAGCTGACAAATCCGGTAGGTGAGAAAGCGGACTGAATGTGCGTCAGGGCGCGCTGATGGACGGGTAAAGGCTGTTTTCAAGATAACCCACCAGCAGCCAAATCTGATCGCTGAATATGAACCACAGACCAAAACTAATCACGCACAAAATAATTAAGATGAGTATTGCTTCCGTTTTTCCCATTGCAGAATGCTACCCACCCGATCGTTGATATTCAGGCGGGCATTGTAACCCAGGCTTTATTCATTACGCCAGTTTCAGGCCGCGAGCACTTTATTGCGACCATCGCCTTTCGCACGATAAAGCGCATCGTCAACGCGTTTGAAGAGATCGTCAATATTTTCATCGGCATTATGCCGTGCGACCCCGATGCTGACCGTAAAGCGGGGAAGGCCCGGAAGGGTTATTCTGGCAACGGCGGCACGGATATTTTCTGCTAACTGCATGGCGGTATCAAGCGTAGTGCGCGGCAGCAGAATCACGAATTCCTCCCCACCCCAACGGAAGACAAAGTCCTCTTTTCGGCTGCACTGTTCGAGCGTGCGCGCCAGCGAGATAAGCACTTCGTCGCCCTTGAGGTGACCGAACACGTCGTTGATATTTTTAAAATGGTCCGTATCCACAAGCAACAAACTGAACTGCTGTTGAGCAGGAAGCTGTGCCGGATTCGTCTGTTCGGTAATCAGGTAAAACTGCCGACGGTTAAGCAGTCCCGTCATGGCGTCACGAAGGGCCGCATGCTCCAGTTCCCTCTCCAGTCTTTTCTGTTCGGTAATGTCATGAATGATGCAAAGCATCAGCTTCTCACCATAAATTTCAATAGGACCGGCGTACGTTTGCACGTGACGGGTGGAACCATCAGCAAGCCGATGGACGAAGTTAAGTGGTTTGTGTCCTCCGGGAAGACGGGCGATTTCGGTCATCATGGGCAGAATATTGCGCCCCAGCGTATTGATTTCCCAGGTATGTTTACTGCACATATCTTCGGCCGAGTAGCCATAAAAGTTCAGCGCAGCGAGATTGGCATCGACAATCTGCCCGTCGCGGCCCGGATCGATTAACAGCATAGGGGCGGAGCTGGTCAGAAAGAAACGCGCAAAAAAGCCCTGTTTCTTTCGCTGGTAGGTAGCGGAACGACTGGCTTTTAGGCCGGCTGTCGCCTGGCTGGCGATGCCTTCAAATACAATGACATCCCCGAAACCCTCATAATGGGTGAGGGCAAGGCGGCAGCAGAGCGTGGCTTCCCGATCCTGACGGAAAACCGTCCAGATTTCGACGATATCCATTTTCGATTTGAGGTCCGGGACATACATGTTCAGAAGCGTTTGCGCACTGGCGGAGTAGAGACCATTGCGCATCTCGTAAAGCGTTTTCGATTGCATGAGGTCTTTCGCCGCCGTGTTGGCGAAAAGAAGATGCTCTGAAGCTGGAGAGACCAGCCAGACAGGTGTCGAGATTAAATTCAGCGCGGCGAAGTTATCTTGCGGCATAGATTTTTCTCAATCATTGGCACCGTTGCATTGGTCATAGCGTAATAAATACGTATGGGCCTTTCATGAACATACGCCAGTTAATCTCATCAGGCATGATTTTTTTGTGAATTAATCGAGTATTCCACATGATTTTTACCAATGGGTATAATTTGTTTCCCCGTTCGGTCCTGTAATACCAGCCAGGGAACTTGCTGTGCGGGGAGCGGACGGGAGAAAAGATATCCTTGCAAATAATCACACCCCAGCTCTGCCAGCAGCTGCCGTTGCGCTTCTGTTTCAATGCCCTCCGCCACGACGTTCATTTCCATTGTCCGCGCAACATGAATAATCGTTTCCACTATCTTACGGTTTTTCTCATTGATCAGAATGCCATCGATAAAGCTTTTATCGATCTTAAGTTCCCGTGCAGGAAGGACATTTAACATCAACAGATTAGAGTAACCGGTACCAAAATCATCAATGGAGACGGTAAAACCAGCTTCATTAAACTGGTTTAACAACTCGATACTCCGCTCCAGGTTTTTAAGCGCGGTGCTTTCCGTGACTTCCAGAATTAAGCGGGAGGGTTCGAGACTGTATTTTTTCATGGCACCGGAAATTACGTCGAAAATATCCTGTTGCTCAAACTGAATTGGCGATAAATTAAACGACAACGTCCATTGACCAAATCCTTGCTCCGTCCAGAAGCGTAGCTGCCGACACGCCTGATCGATCGCCCAAACGCCGACCGGAATAATCAACCCTGTTTTCTCCATCGACGGCAGAAATACCCCGGGAAGTAATACGCCTTGTTCTGGGTGGTGCCAGCGTATCAGGGCCTCAAAACCGTGAATCTCGTGTTCCGAAGCCAGATAGGTGGGTTGATACCAGAGTTCAAACTGCTCGCGCTCCAGCGCCTTGCTCAGATCCTGCAAAAAGTGCGGCTCGGCCGACACCGTCTTAGACATTTCCGGGCGATAGATGGCCCAGCCGTTGCGGCCTTCCTGCTTGATATGGTGCATTGCGGCGTCGGCGTTAAATTTCAGTTCATGCAGCGTTTCGCCATGCTGAGGATACAGACTCACGCCCACGCTCAGGGTCAGATTGAGCGTATGGCCGCAAATCGAGAAGGGGCGTCGAATATCATCCAGAAGCGTCATCGCAAGGGACGCGATTTTTTCATCATCACTCTCCGGAAGCAGCAAAATAAACTCATCGCTGCCCAGCCTTGCCAGCGTCATCCCCGGTGAGAGTCGGGAGGTAATACGCTGTGCGACGCTGATTAACAGTTCATCTCCGACATAGTGGCCCCAGGCATCATTCACCAGCCTGAAGTGATCGATATCGAGAAACAGGACGGCAAACTGCTTCTTCGTCAGGAGGGCCGTGTGCAGGCAGTCCTGCAAATTCAAATCCATCTGCTGGCGATTCGCCAGCCCGGTAAGGGCATCAAATCGCGCCTGAAGCTCCAGCTGCTTATTCAGCTGTCGAAGATTCTCCGTCAGGCGGTTCGTTCGACGGTGTGAGTCCACCATGGAGATAATCAACATGATACCCAGTAGTATCAGCGTCGTGGCGCAGACCCATACTGACAGGCCAAACTCACTTACGCCTCCCGGCATGCTGTGAGGGCTGTGGGGAAAGTGTGCCGCGTACATGCCCGTATAGTGCATGGCGCAAATGGCGACGCTCATCAGAATGGCGGCGGCAATTCGGTTAATCAGAACACCTTTATGCTTATGGCGAAGATGAAAAGCCAGCCACAGCGCAGCGCCGGAAGCCAGGACAGCAATCACCACCGAAAGCGATACCGCAGTCTTGTTCCAGCGAATACTGTCGTCAAACATCATGGCAGCCATTCCCAGATAGTGCATGGCGACAACGCCAGAGCTCAGGATTAAGGTGGAAATAAAGAGGCGAGAGCGAGAGAGAGAACTCCGTCGTACCGCAATATTGAGTGCGGTGGTGGCAGCAAGAATGGCTATACCCAGCGAAGCTAGCGTGAGCCAGACTTCATAGTGCATGCTCACAGGCATTTGCATCGACAACATGCCGATAAAATGCATCGCCCAAATGCCAATGCCTAAGGTCATTCCACCTGCAATGCGCCAGAACAGGGCCGCCAGACGGCTGGCGTCGGATATCTTACCCGCGCTGTCCAGCGCAACAAAAGAAGCAATGAAGGCCACCAGGAATGAGATGACAATGAGTACAGGGTTCCACGTAACATCCAGCATTATGCAATCCCACGCTAAAAGGTTGTAGAGGTTGTCTGCCGAACCCGACTAACCGCTAAGTTGTCATGCTTCATTTAAAATTAAAACAGGAAGACTTGCAAACCGCCGGCTAATGCAAATGGAAAATATTTTAATGCTTGATATATTATATAGGCCATAACTTAAGCATTGCTAAACATTATAATCAATTGTTCCCTGCTGTGCTTAATTTTTATCTTACGGAGCGGTGGAAAAATGGCCCCGTTATGTTTTCTCATTATGAGAATAAATGCCTTCTCGCGCATGTTATTCTGGTGTTATTCCGCCAGCATAGCGAATGTGCTTACTTAAGTTAAATTCGCCGACTCTGCTCGTGAAGAGCAAAAGGGCTATAAAATGTGGTGGAAAAAGGTATTTAGAATGCTATAAACAGTACACCTCTGGAAATGTGTGGTCGGGACGAATTATGCTCAGAAATGTTAGCGTAAGAACCTTTATTGTTTACTTTTTCCTTTCCGTTTTATTAATTATTGATGGGCTGATACTCGCATTATCGAAAAACACCTTACTTTTTATTGCGGTAAATATCGTTAATGTCCTGGCCATTCTCCTGCTCTGGGGTTACATGACAAAATATCTTGTGACGCCGATCAATACTGTGAAAAAAAGTATTGAAGAAGTCACGTCGGGTAATTTAGCCGTTTCGATTCCAGAATTTGGCAATAATTGCGCAGGCAGGCTTATTCCCGGGATCAATAACTTATCAAGCAATATTGCGACTCTGGTTCGGGAGATCAGAGCCTCGTCACATACGGCGATGACGCTTTCAGAACAGCTTTCGTCCCGCAGCGAGCAGTTATCGGTCAAAACAGAGCAACAATCCGCATCGTTAATCCAGACCGCAGCCAGCATGGAGCAAATGGCCGCCAGCACGCGAAACAATGCCGACAATACGCGAATGGCCAGCGAGCGGGCCAGTCAGGCGACCGTTCAGGCGAGTAAAGGGGGCGAGCTGATGGGGCAGGTGGCGCACAATATGCAGTCCATCACCGAGTGCGCACAGCAGATGACAGAAATTATCAGTCTGATCGATGGTATCGCTTTTCAGACCAACATCCTGGCCCTTAATGCGGCCGTCGAGGCGGCGCGAGCCGGGGATCATGGTAAAGGGTTTTCCGTTGTGGCGGGTGAAGTGCGTAACCTGGCCCACCGTAGCGCCGAGGCGGCAAAAAGCATCAAGTCGTTAATTGAGGTGACGAGCAATAACGTGACCCAGGGCGTGACGATCGTCTCCGAAGCGGAACAAAACATGCAAGAGATCGTGAAGGGATCCGGGCAGGTCAGTAAATTGATGGACGAAATTTCTGCCTCGACGGCAGAGCAGGAAAAAGGCATCTCGCAAATTACGCAGGCATTATCAGAGCTTGAGCGGGTGACACAGAGTAACGTTGCGATGGTCGACGAACTCTTCGGATCGTCTGATGTTCTCAAGAATCAGGTCATTGAATTACAAACGCGTACCCGTAACTTCAGACTGGAAGGCGGTAACCCGTCCGATTCGCACGATCCTTTTCCTCGTACCTCACTTGCCTGACGGATATTCGGGAGCGTAACGCACGATTATCCGGGCGTTACGCCTCACTCGCCGCGACTCAACACTCAATACGTTTCATGAACAAATTCAGCGCCATGCTAAAGAGAAATATTGATTAACCCACCGCGATGGCTAGACTGACAACGTTGATTGCGAAAGGGTGGAGGCGCTGTGGAAGGTATTAAAGGATCCGACGTTAACGTTCCGGATGCGGTATTCGCGTGGTTACTGGACGGTAAGGGCGGCGCCCGGCAACTGGAAGACAGTGATGTGATTGATGCGGAACATCCCTGCTGGTTGCATTTGAATTATACCCATCCTGATAGCGCGCAATGGCTGGCCTCTACGCCACTGCTGCCCAATAACGTGCGTGATGCCCTCGCGGGCGAAAGTTTGCGTCCACGCGTCAGTCGGCTGGGCGATGGCACGCTCATCACGTTGCGCTGCATTAATGGCAGTACGGATGAGCGTCCCGACCAGCTGGTCGCGATGCGTGTGTATATGGATGAGCGCATCATTGTCTCAACCCGACAGCGCAAGGTGCTGGCGCTGGATGATATTGTCAATGATTTGAAAGAGGGCACCGGTCCGACTGATTGCGGTGGCTGGCTGGTGGATATCTGTGATGCATTAACCGATCATGCCAGCGAATTTATCGAAGAGCTGCACGATAAAATTATCGACCTTGAAGATAACCTGCTCGATCAGCATATCCCTCCCCGCGGATTCCTGGCGTTATTGCGCAAACAGTTAATCGTGATGCGGCGCTATATGACGCCGCAACGTGACGTCTATGCAAGACTGGCGAGCGAACGCCTCAGCTGGATGAACGACGATCAGCGTCGTCTGATGCAGGACATCGCGGACCGTCTTGGTCGCGGGCTGGATGAGATTGACTCCTGTATCGCTCGCACGGCGGTCATGGCCGACGAAATCGCACAGGTGATGCAGGAGTCGTTATCCCGGCGAACCTACACGATGTCGCTCATGGCAATGGTCTTTTTGCCGAGCACGTTTTTAACCGGGCTTTTTGGCGTCAACCTTGGCGGTATTCCTGGCGGTGCCTATCGGTTTGGCTTTTCCATGTTCTGCATCATGTTAGTGCTTTTGATTGGCGGTGTTGCGTGGTGGTTGCATCGCAGTAAATGGTTGTAAAAATAGGCTTTATCGATCGAAATCAGGCTTTAAAACGTGATTTTATTTGAGCGAAGTCAATAAACACCAGCCACGTAAGGTGCACTATAGTTCCCGCAGGTGAATGCAACGTCAAGCGATGGGCGTTGCGCTCCATATTGTCTTACTTCCTTTTTTGAATTACTGCATAGCACAATTTAATTCGTACGACGCCGACTAAATTAGTCGGCTTTTTTTTTGCCTGCGGCAGCTCAGCGACTACCCTAAAAGAGTCACCCGTCAACCCGGAGGGGAATATGAGCTGTCTGTTAACACTGGTGTACGGTCAAATTCTGCCAGACGATCCCATACCTGTCGATCCGGTCCCCGTGCCCGATCCCATCCCACGCCCGCAACCTATGCCCGATCCACCACCGGATGAAGTACCGATTAAATTGTCGCATCGGTAAGTCAGATCTGCGAGGATACGCGGCAACTGATTGTGACTTTTACCACGAGAATACATTGTGACCGCTTTTTCGACCTTAAACGTTCTGCCTGCTGCCCAACTCGATAACCTTAACGAGTTGGGCTATCTCGCGATGACCCCCGTACAAGCTGCCGCGCTGCCAGCCATTCTGGAGGGCCGTGATGTTCGCGTTCAGGCGAAAACCGGCAGTGGCAAAACGGCTGCATTTGGTCTTGGCATTTTGCAGCACATTGATGCGGCCTTATTCCGGACGCAATCGCTGGTACTGTGCCCAACGCGAGAGCTTGCCGATCAGGTTGCTGGCGAGTTACGCCGTCTGGCCCGTTTTCTGCCTAATACTAAAATTCTGACGCTGTGCGGCGGACAACCCTTCGGTGCGCAACGTGACTCCCTGCAACACGCGCCGCATATTATTGTGGCCACGCCGGGCCGTCTCCTCGACCATTTGCAAAAAGGCACCGTTTCTCTTGATGCTTTGCAATCGCTGGTCATGGATGAGGCGGATCGTATGCTGGATATGGGCTTTAGCGATGCCATTGACGAAGTGATTCGTTTTGCGCCTGCAACCCGCCAGACGCTGCTGTTTTCTGCCACCTGGCCCGAGGCGATTGCCGCCATCAGTGGCCGCGTACAGCAAAATCCGGTGACCATCGAAATTGACTCTGTCGACGCTTTGCCCTCTATAGAACAACAGTTCTATGAAACGACCCAGCGCGAAAAAATCGCACTTCTGCAAAAATTACTGAGCCAACATCAACCGGCCTCTTGCGTGGTGTTTTGTAATACCAAAAAAGATTGCCAGGCCGTGTACGATGCACTCAATGCGGCGGGACAGAGCACCCTGGCCCTGCACGGGGATCTGGAGCAGCGCGAACGCGACCAGACGCTGGTTCGTTTCGCCAACGGCAGCGCACGCGTATTGGTCGCAACGGACGTTGCCGCACGCGGTCTGGATATCAAATCCCTTGAGCTGGTCGTTAATTTCGAACTGGCCTGGGACCCGGAGGTTCACGTTCATCGCATTGGCCGCACCGCTCGTGCCGGCAACAGCGGGCTGGCAATTAGCCTGTGCGCCCCTGAAGAAGCGCAACGGGCCAACATTCTCTCTGAAATGCTTCAGCTCAAACTAAACTGGATGAGCGAGCCGGGAAATGTTGCCATCCTTCCACTGAAAGCTGAAATGGCGACGCTCTGTATCGACGGCGGCAAAAAGGCCAAAATGCGTCCGGGTGACGTCCTGGGCGCGTTAACCGGTGATATCGGGTTGGATGGGGCAGACATTGGGAAAATCGCCGTCCATCCCGCACATGTTTATGTTGCGGTACGGCAGTCGGTAGCCCAGAAAGCCTGGAAAGGTTTGCAGAATGGCAAGATAAAAGGTAAAGCGTGCCGGGTCTGGCTAATGAAATAAGCGCAAGACAAGCGTCTCAGACCGGGAGTCTGAGACGCCTTTTATTACTTCACTTCTACAACATCGAGTCGCATTTCATCAAGCTGCGAGTCATCTTCTTCCGGCTGCCAGCCTGCTGGCTGCACAGGGATATCTTCACGGTCAAAGGCCAGGTCGCCACCGTCCACAACGGCGGAGCCGTGGGTGATACCTTTAAAATCAAAGAGGCTGGTATCGCTCAGATGGGAAGGCACGACATTTTGCATCGCGCTAAACATCGTCTCGATTCGTCCCGGGTAGCGTTTATCCCAGTCACGCAGCATATCGGCGATCACCTGACGCTGCAGGTTAGGCTGCGAGCCACATAGGTTGCACGGAATGATCGGGTACTCGCGCGCCAGCGCGAAACGTTCGATATCTTTCTCACGGCAGTAGGCGAGGGGGCGAATGACAATGTGTTTCCCGTCATCGCTCATCAGCTTGGGTGGCATCCCTTTCATTTTGCCGCCGTAGAACATATTGAGGAACAAGGTCTGCAAAATATCATCGCGATGGTGACCCAGCGCAATTTTGGTGGCACCCAGTTCAGTCGCGGTACGATACAAAATACCGCGGCGCAAACGAGAGCATAAGGAACAGGTCGTTTTACCTTCCGGGATCTTATCCTTTACGATGCCGTAGGTATTTTCTTCCACAATTTTATATTCCACACCCTGCTCTTCGAGGTACGCCGGGAGGATGTGTTCAGGGAAGCCAGGCTGTTTTTGATCGAGATTGACCGCGACAAGCGAGAAATTAATCGGGGCGCTCTTTTGCAAACTACGCAGGATCTCCAGCATCGTGTAGCTGTCTTTACCGCCTGACAGGCAAACCATGATGCGATCGCCTTCTTCAATCATGTTGAAGTCAGCAATGGCTTCACCCACGTTACGACGCAGGCGTTTCTGCAGTTTGTTCAGGTTGTACTGTTCTTTCTTATTAATCTCTTGATTTTGCGACATTTATTCTTTACTCAAATATCAAATGGGGCACCAGTGGGGCAAACGCTTGTAAAGCGCCAGCTTCGCGTTCAGCATGGCCACCTGTCATTGTTCAATTCTTCTATCCATGTAGCATAGATTTCATACACCATCTGCGCATTTTCGTGCCCCATCTGATTAGTAATAAAAGACGGGTTAGCGCCTGCCGATAACAACCAGCATGCGAAAGTGTGCCGTGTATGGTACGGATTGCGGCGGCGAATGCCAGCACGTTTTACAGCAGCGTTCCAGCGCGCGGCAATACTGCCCAGTGAGTAGTGCGCTTTCTGTGCACCGTTTCTTACATGGGTATGAAAACAAAATGCACGTTCTGCTTTTCAGTCAGCCCGTATTGGCGATGGTAAAAGGGGGTTTCCGTTTTTGGGAAAGGGACCGTCAATTAGTCTTAGGGAGACGTGTTGATACATCGCCAATATCAAATCCCTAATGGATCAAATTTTTCCCAGTTATAACTGATCCTCGCTAATGTCAATTCTCCGACAACATCCCCGAAATCAATTTCCTGACGTTCCAAAAAAAACTCCCGCACGGTTGCGGGTATAAAAGCAGCGCTGTAACGCAGGATCGTGCTGTGCCAGAATGGGGCCGGTAATGGACTGTTGCCGTGGCGCATCAGCAACTCATCTTTCCACTCAGACTCCAGAATTTTCTCGCAGAATGACTGACGCATCGCTATCGCTGGCTCATCCGGGATACCCGCCAGTAACAACTGGCTGGGCAAAGCAATCAATCGAAGGTTCCTGATCACAATCATTTTCGAATGATATCCAGCCCAGATGTGTTTCAATTGCTCAACTTTCGAGGGCAATCGATCGTTTGCCTTATAGAGGGGCAGAGTCAGTGGTAAGAAGGTGAAATGAAAACTGTGTACTGGCAGGATATCGGCGAGTGGATCATCCCCCGTGAGCTCGTTTAATTCTTCAATTAGCTGCGAGACCAAAAATGGCATACACGGCTTTATACCTGTTGCCAGAGCGAGTTTTACCGGGTCGTAGTAGTTTTCTTCTCGGATTTCCCCGATTCCGGCATTATCTGCCCACAACCCAAGGGTGTTTAAATTTGTTGAACGATAAATGTCTGGCAAGCTAAAGGGTTTCATGACTGACCTTAAGAGGTATTGAACAAAGGCTATAAATTGCCGTCTTTGTCAGATATTTCAGGTCATTCTATTAATATTTCAGCGCTATGTAATAAATAAATTTGACTGAACTAACGAACTTACCGACCCGAAGGTCGATAATTGTTAACACTGATAAAAGTTCACCCTGCGTAGGCTTCATTTGCTTCCCCGCCCGGTCCCGGCCAGAGGGTATCCGGCCTTTTGAGCGTATCGTCTGAAAGAGGCAGCGTCAGGGGTAATTCATTCAGATGAGCTCACCAGTTATCCAGCACCCGCTGACGAACCTCTTCAGGGTAGCCCTGTTCAAACGACGCATGTAAATGTCGTGTGGATTGCAGGGTATCGAATACCACCTTGGCCCCTTTTCCGGCCACGTATTCTTCTTCCTCATAACACTGCGGCAGACGGATCACGCGCTGATCGTCGAATACGACGCGACGGCCTACCGGATGAACGCGGGTTGAGAGTACCCACACCACCTCGCGCAAATTGGTCGGATCAAAATCATCATCCACGACGTAGACCTTTGGGATAAACACCATGGCATCAGTTTTAAACAAGACTTCGCCAATGCGCTGGGCCAGCGCCTCGCTGGTGACGCCCGGTAACTTTTCACGCCAGTCTTGTGGGACCACCACCAGCAGCCAGTGCACGGTTGAATCTTCCGGGATCCAGGCGGTGGTGACTGGTAATTCGGCGTCGCGCAAGTGCGTCAGCGCGTCGGCAGCCAGCCCCATTGCCCACAGGGTATGCGACTCGTCGGTCGGACGTCCGGTAATCGACATAGGCCAGATCGGATCGTCACGGTGCGTAATGGTCTCGACGTGGAAGGTCGGCTGGGCCGATGACCCTTCGCCAAGATAACCACCGTATTCACCATAGGGGCCTTCCTGGCAATCGCGGGTGATGGAGACATGACCCTCAATGACTATCTCGGCGGTAGCAGGCACGTCCAGATCAATGCTGACGGCTTTTACCACGGGGACGGGCTCGCCCGCCAGGGTGCCGATGTAGTCGGCCTCATCCGCGTGCGCAGGGATGGGAATGCCGGAAACACAGGAGATGGCCGGTGCCGGGCCTTGCACCAGTGCGTATGGCATCGGCTGACCGAGCTCCACCCATTGCGTCCAAATCTGACCAATGTGCTGGCTCGGCACCATCAGCCCCACCATCCGGTGCGCATCGACTTTCATCACCCGCGCAATCGACCAGTTGACCCATTTCCCGTCCGGCGTTTTGACAATCAGCGTGCCCCAGGTGTTGGCGTACCGACCGCCATCTTTGTCGTGAGCGAACGGGATCGGGAAACGATCAAGACTGGCTTCTTCACCGCGTAGGATGTTTTGATGGCACAGCGCTTGCGCAGAGTCGACCCGCACCGGTGGGATGCCGGGCTGGTGGCGAGCCGCCGAGAGCGCTTCAACGATCTCGGGTCCACCCGTCTGGGGATCCAGACCCAGTGACATGGCCACGCGGGCATAGGGCATTTCGCGGCGGGAAGAGAGCCCGGCCGGTGCACCAAACAGACGGAAACCGGGAGCCACGCCTGTGACGTTGTGAAACAGCGGGGCCGGGGATTGTATCTCGTAGCTGCGGCGCGTTATTGCGCTCGGTTCGTAATCGCCGTCGACTTCGCGCTGGACATGCATGATGTCGCCCATTGCGTCCAGGGCATCAATATAGCTGCGTAAATCACCGTAATAGTTCATTGGGCTCTCCTTAAGCCGTGTGAGTGGCGCGGGGTTCACCCCAGCGTTGGGTTAAATGGTTATCCAGACCAAACTGATCGAGAATGCGGGAGACAAAATGGTTGATGATGTTGTCAATGCTGGCGGGATGGTTATAGAAGGCTGGCATCGGGGGGAGCATCATTGCGCCAGCCCGGGCCAGGGCGAGCATGTTGTCCAGGTGGATCGCATTCAGCGGTGATTCGCGCGGAACCAGTACCAGCTTGCGTTGTTCTTTGAGCGTGACGTCGGCGGCGCGGGCAATTAAGCCGTCACCGTAGCCACAGCGGATGGCGGCAAGCGTTTTCATGCTGCATGGCACGATGACCATGCCATCGACGCGAAAAGAGCCGCTGGAAATCGCCGCGGCCTGATCGTGTTCGCTGTAACACTTTGAGGCAAGGGCGATAACGTCCTGTACACTGTAGGGCGTTTCCAGTTGAATGGTTGCCCGTGCCCACTTTGAAATCACCAGATGGGTTTCGACGTCCAGTTGTTTCAGCGCGGTCAGTAAGCGAATGCCAATTGCAGCGCCTGTAGCGCCAGTCATGCCTACAACAAGCTTCATGCGGGTTCTCTGTTATTCATTTTTCAAGTATAGTTTGAGTTCAAACTGTTTGTGTTCGAACTATATGTTTGTCGTTTTCAGGAGTCAAGAGAATCAATGGCGGAAAATCGCGACTTAATCCTTGCCGCGCCCCTGTGGCCGCACGGCGATTGTTCATTAATGCACCTGATGCGCCGCGCAGGTCAGCACTCATCCACCTGCTGGTCGCAATGTGTTGATACCGGGTTATCGGCGGTGCAGTACGCCATACTGGTGGTACTGGCAGAAGAGACGCTCTGCGATCAGCAAACGCTGGGTAACCGGGCCGGTTTCGATAAAGCGACCGGGACTTATATTATTGATCGTATGAGTAAAAGTAGGCTGCTGAGTGTCAAAACCGACCCCGGCAACCGCCGCCGTAAACTGGTGTCGATGACCCCAGAGGGCGAGGCGATGCTGGCACAGATGATTGAGCAGGCTAAACGCGCCGAGGAGCGGATCACCGCCGATCTCAGCGTGCAGGATATCGCCGACCTGAAACGTCTGCTGAGTAAGCTCGGGGGATTGCAGAAGCCTGATGAAGAACGACGTTGATAGCCCTGTTGAGCCGAAGCCCGATCTGACGATCGGTTTTCTGCTGATCAAGCAATTTACGCTGGCCTCGGTGGCGGGGCTGGTGGAGTCGCTGCGCTTTGCGGCGGACGAATCCTTCTCCAGTCGGCAGATTTTTTGTCGCTGGGAGTGGATGACCTGCGACGACCAGCCGGTCACCGCAAGCTGCGGGCTGCCGGTGTCACCCACCGCGAAGCTCGATTTTTCCCGCGACTGGGACTATTTCGTGGTCGCGGGGGGATTGCTGGAGGAGACCCGTCATCCCCCCGACTGGTTGTTACAAGCCCTGCGGGATTTGCATGCGCGTAATATCCCGATTATTACCCTCTGCAGCGGGGCGTTTGTGGCCGGTCACGCCGGGCTGCTGGACGGACATCACTGCGCGATCCACTTCACTACCCGCGACGAATTTCGGCTGCGCTTTCCCCTCGCCATTCCGGTGATTGATAAGACCTATATCAACGAAGGGGGGATTATTTCTTGCCCGGGCGGGACGGCTATTGATCTCGGTACCGATCTCATTCGCCAGCATTGTGGGCTTATCCGCGCGCAGAAAGTCCGCAAATATCTGCTGGTGGATGACGCTCGCCCCGTCGGTAAAGCCAGACATAAGGTTCCGCTTAACGCGCCGGAGGTGTATGAAAACGAGCAGGTGAATAAGGTGATTGCGCTGATGAAGCATCATCTTGACTCGCCCATCCCGCTCACCGAGGTGGCGGAGTTCGCGGGCGTGACCTTCCGCCAGTTGAATCTGATGTTCACGAAATGTACCGGCTATTCGGCGGCGGTTTACTGGCGCAGCATGCGCCTGGAGCAGGCGCGAAAGCTGATGTCTGATTCCAGTAACAGCATCAACACCATTGCCGCCGCAACCGGCTTTGCGGACGCATCACACCTGATTGCCTGGTTTCGTAAGCATTACGGTGAAACGCCCAGTGCCTTTCGCAAACGTCGCAGGGAAGTGGAAAAACTGGTGAAGGAATAACAAGGGCTGCCTCGTGCAGCCCTTTGTCACTTACAGACTGTGCCGTTTTGGCATCACTTCCTGCATCGACATTTTTTCGCGTGGGGCTTCATTGTCCAGCGACGAGGCCTCTTCCAGACTACGGGCACTGGTTTCCGGGGCGAGGAACCATGACACCACCAGACCAAAGAAGGTGATGGCCGCGGCGATATACATAGTCGATCCGATCCCGATGCTTTGTAATGATACCGGCACCAGCCAGGTTCCCACCGCCGCACCTACGCGCGACAGCGACGTTCCTACGCCGACAGCACCGGCGCGGATCTCGGTCGGGAAAATCTCGTTCGGGTAGACCAGTTGCAGCACCTGAGCGCCGCCGATAAACAGGGCGTACAGTCCGAACATCAGCAGGATCACCGCAGAAGGGCCATCACGCAGGAAGCCCAGCAGCAACAGGGCCAGCCCGGACCACAGGAAACTGTGCAGCAGCAGCTTGCGGCGTCCAAGCGTATTCACCAGACGGGTGGCAATCACGCAGCCCACCACGAACAGCAGGGTAATGGCCACCGATCCATAAGAGGCCCATCCTCCGCTCAGGTGCAGCGCATCCAGCACTTTTGGCGCAAATGCATAGACCGCGAACACCGGGATCACCGAGCAGGTCCAGAAGACGGTGACAAACGCCATTCTTTTGCCGTAACCGGAATGGAGCAGGCTGAAGAAGGAGAGATTTTTGCTTTCCGCCTGAACCGGCAGATTCGCCAGGCCAAAGTCCGGGCCGTAGACGCGACGGATAATCGCTTCTGCTTCGGCATGGCGGCCTTTACTGATCAACCAGCGTGGCGATTCTGGCGTGCCAAGACGGACCAGGAACAGCAGTATGCCAATCACAGCGGTACTGGCAAGCGTGATGCGCCAGGCTTCTGGCCCGTCGAAACGGATGATCGCTTCGCCGGTCAGATAGGCCATCGCGGCCCCCGCAAACCATAAAATAGTGAGCGTGGCGAGGCAGGGCCCACGGTTCTTCTTCGGCAAGAATTCGACCAGGAAGGCGGTCGCAACCGGGTATTCGATCCCAACGGCGACCCCGTTCATAAAGCGTAAGGCAAAGAGCATTTCGCCACTTTGTACCCAATATTGCGCCATGGAGCAGACGACAAAAAGCGTCGGGCCGACAAAAAATAGTAAGCGTCTGCCCAGCCGGTCGGTGAGCGCGCCGCCGATAAACCCGCCAAAGAAGATGCCGATCAACGCGGAGGCAGCAATCAGACCTTCCCAGAACGCGCTCAGGCCCAGAGCAGGGGAGACTTTCATCATCGCGATGCCGATAATACTCAGCACATAGCCATCAATAAAGGAACCGCCTCCGGATCGAACGGTTAGCAACCGATGGAACCGATTAAGTGGAACGTCTTCTACTGAAAGGGTATTTGACATGGTAACTCCTGTCTTTCACCGTTGTCGTTGAATTAACGCTATGTCGTGTGGCAGTCATCAACCCAATAAGCGATGAGGGCGTATAACAGGCGCACAAAACGAGTGCCGTTAATCAAACGATCACGGAATAAATGTAGGTCAGGTAAAAGTAATCAGCGATCTTAATAAATCATATTGTCTGTTATTTTTGGCAATTCATGGCAAATACTCCTCCGGTGCAGGATGGTCGAATAAGATGTTTATTATTATTAAGGTGTTACTTGCTTTCATTCACTGCGGGTAATACTTTCGGCGTCGCGCTGCGGGTGGACCACCAGCAGAGCAGCGATCCCAGGCTCACCATCGCCGAGCCTTGCCAGAACGACAGCGTGAGAGGCGAGCTCAGGATAAACGCGGCCAGTACCGCCGAGATGATCGGAATAAAGTACGAGGCGGCGGCCAGTACCGTGACGTTACCGTGCAATATCCCTACGTTCCACGCCGCGTAACCAAAGCCCATCGCGATGGCCGCCAGCAGCAGACTGACCCACGCATGCCAGGAAAGAATAAATTCAGGCTGCGGAGAAAACAGATATTTCACCCATAATGTCAGCGCGGTTAAAATAAAAAACAGCGTAATGCCGTTATGCCCTTTGGCAATTATTTTCGTGACCACGCAGTAGATGGCCCAAATAATGGCTCCGCTGAAGGCGAGGCCATAACTGAGTGGATTCTCCATAATATTATTTATCATTTCATTCAAAGAGAAACCGTTGTCGCCACCTAATACCCGGCATATTCCCGCGATGGCTAATATCATGCCCGGAATAATGATCAGGCTGGTTTTTTGGCGGTTCACTATCACCGCCAGCAAAATGGTCATGCCTGGCCAGAGATAATTCACCATGCCCACTTCGATGGCCTGACGCCCCGTATGGGTGAAGCCCAGCGACAGCGACAGACAGAGTTCGTAACACACAAACAGAATACTGCCGAGGATCAGATAAGCGGGCGGAAACTGCCGCAGCTTAGGAAAGCCTACCGTAAACAACAGCAGCACGGCACTGCAGGTGTAAATCAATGCAGCACCGCCCACCGGGCCAAATCCTTCGCTCACGCTTTTAATCAAGCCAACGATGGCGCTCCACAGCAGGATGGCTATCAATCCGATGAGTGTCGCTTTCTTCTGGGACATACCCTGTACCTCTGTTTACATTATCATCACAATCAGAGCCGCTGACTGTTAAATCCTGGTTAAAACCTGCCTTAAAACTATGCCTACGTATTGATGCTGTAAATACATCCCAGGAGGCAATAATTCCGGAATGTGATCGTTATCTGAAAATATATAGAAAATTACTACGTCGAGAAATAACTTTTAATTGATTGATTTTTATAGGGTAAAAACTTTGTCTATGTAGAAATATTCTCTTTTATCGTATTTATATTGTATTTTTCATGTATACAAAAATTATTCGTCCATTGACCTCTTTCACCACTGTGTGCAAATTTTTAACAAACGCAGTCTGATCGGATGGCTGAGCAGGCTCTTATGGTCGTGAATTCTCTGGAGGTTATCGTGTTGACATTTGAAGGTATCTACACCCCGGCAATTACCCCTTACAAGGCGGATGGCAGCATTGATTTCGCACGCTTTGCTGAGGTGCTGGAATCCCTGATCGAAGCCCGCGTTCACGGCATCATCATTGGCGGGTCGACGGGCGAATACTACGCCCAGAGCGCACAAGAGCGTAAGGCCCTGGCGGAACACGCCCGCCAGGTGACCGCCAACCGCCTGCCGCTGATTGTCGGCACGGGTGCGATTCGAACAGAAGAAGCGGTGGACTTTGCAAAACATGCACGCGAAATCAAAGCCGACGCCATTCTGGTGACGTCGCCACCCTACGCGCTGCCGACTGAACTGGAAAACGCCCATCACGCGCTGACGGTCGATAAAGCCGCGCAGTTGCCGATCATGCTTTACAACTATCCGGGCCGGATGGGCATTACCATGGGCGAGACCTATTTCCGCGAAGTCAGCCGCTCATCCAACGTGGTGGCAATCAAAGAAAGCTCGGGTGATTTTAATAATCTGCACCTGCTGGCCTGCAAATTCCCGAATATCGCGCTTTCCTGCGGCTGGGACGATCAGGCGCTGGAGTTCTTCGCCTGGGGCGCGCGTAGCTGGGTCTGTGCCGGTTCTAACTTCATTCCACTTGAACACGTTGCGCTGTATGAAGCCTGCGTGGTGGAAAAAGATTTCGACAAAGGCCGTAAAATCATGGCGGCGATGATGCCGCTGATGAACTACCTCGACGGCGGTAAATTTGTGCAGTCCATCCGTTATGGTTGCGAGCTGAACGGCCTGTCTTCCGGTCAGGTACGTGCGCCGCTGCAAAATCTGGATGAAGAAGAAAAAGCTCAGTTGAAAGCGGTCATTGCCGATGTTAAACGCAACGTTGCTGCGGTGACGGCGGCGTAAGGGGGCAGGATGACACAGCTTCAGACTCTTCAGGACGTTACCCGCGTGGCGCATGAGCTTCGGCTTTCGGGCCAGGCTTTTATCAACGGTCGTTTTACACCTGCCCGTTCAGGGAAAACCCTGACCACGCAGCATCCGGCGACCGGCGAGGCCATTGTTGATATCGCCGCCTGCGATGCGTCCGATGTTGACGCGGCGGTGAGTGCGGCGCGCGCGGCCTTTGACGGCGGAAGCTGGAGCAAGTGGGCTCCGGGCGAACGCAAAGCGGTGCTGCTGAAACTGGCGGCGCTAATGGAACAGGAGCTGGAATCGCTGGCGGTGCTGGAAAGTCTCGACAGCGGCAAACCGTTCGGGGAATGCCTGGCGGTGGACGTGCCGGAAACCGTGCATGTGCTGAAGTGGCATGCGGAAGCTATCGACAAACTCTACGACCACACGGCGCCTACCGGTAACGCGCTGGCGCTGGTGGTACGTGAGCCGATTGGCGTCGTGGGCTGCGTTTTGCCGTGGAACTTCCCGCTGTTAATGCTCGCCTGGAAAATTGGCCCGGCGCTGGCGGCAGGCTGTTCGGTGGTGGTGAAACCGGCGGAACAGACCTCTTTGACCGCGCTTCGCGTGGCTGAACTGGCGTTTGAAGCGGGTGTTCCTGCGGGGGTGCTCAATATTGTTACCGGAACAGGGAAAGAGGTCGGCGAACCTATAGGCTTGCATCCGGATATCGACATGGTGAGTTTCACCGGCTCCACGGCGACCGGACGACGTTTCCTGCGTTATGCGGCAGATTCCAACCTCAAAAAAGTGGTGCTGGAATGTGGCGGCAAAAACCCGGCGCTGGTGTTTAACGATGCCGAGGATTTAGCCGCAGTTGCGGGACATGTGCTTAACGGCGCGTTCTGGAACATGGGGGAAAACTGCTCGGCCACATCCCGCCTGCTGGTTCAGGAAGAGGTGAAAGAGGCGCTGCTGGCAGAGATGGCGAAGCAGATCGGCGACTGGACGATGGGCAACCCGCTTGATCCCCGTAACCGTCTGGGGACGATGGTCTCTGCGGAGCACTTCAATAAGGTCAGCGGCTATCTTGATACCGCGCGTCAGGAAGGGTTGCGCGTGCTGCATGGCGGCAATACCGAGCAGGGCGCTTATGTCCAGCCGACGGTGATTGACGGTGTGACGCCAGAAAGCGCGCTGTTCCGGGAAGAGATTTTTGGGCCGGTACTGTGCGTGACAACCTTCAAAACCGAAGCCCAGGCGATTGCACTGGCGAACGATACCCCTTACGGGTTGGCGGCATCGGTTTATACCAGCAAGCTTAATCGTGCCATTCGCGTCTCCCGCGCGATCCGCGCCGGAACGGTGACCGTTAACTGCTTTGGCGAAGGTGATGCCACAACACCATTTGGCGGTTATAAGCAGTCTGGCTTCGGGGGCCGGGATAAATCCGTGTTCGCGCTCGATCAGTACACTGAGCTCAAGACCATCTGGATTGATGTGACGGATGAGAGTGCCTGACGTCGTTTTTAACAACCTGGAAGACAGAATTCATTTCTATTTCTGTCTTCTGGTGGCGCTGCGGCTGTTTAGCTGTAAGAGGCAATTGAAAACGATCCGGCAAAAAAATGCCTTTATTATGAGGTGGCTAAAAAATGCCGAACAGGTTGCCTCTTTTCGCCAGCGTGCCCGTAGCGAAATTGTCTGGTTGCGCGGGGAGATCCTGCGCCATTCGCCAGACCGGGATGTTGAACCCATCCTGCTGATGATTTACCGAACCGCCTGTGAAATGAGCGAAACGTGACTGGCGTTATGGATAATTTTTGCTGTGACGCGCCTTTCTGTGTAGGTTAAACAGCATCATAGTGAAGCATCACGGGTCGATTTCAGGAGGCGGTAATGAAAACGGGTAAGGCAGCGCTGTATGAGGATCTTAAGCGGCTGATCTTGACGATGGAGCTTGACCCCGATGAGTTGCTGGATGAAGCCAGCCTCACCGCTCAGTATGGCCTGTCACGTACGCCGGTGCGCGAAGTGTTTCAGCGTCTGGCAGGTGAAGGGTATCTGGAGATTGTGGAAAAGCGGGGCGTGCGCGTGATCCCCATGAGCCATGCCTCACTGCGCAACTTCTTCCTGGTGGCACCGATGATCTATGCCGCCACCGGGCGTCTTGCGGTTCAACACTACAAGCCTGCGCAGTTAAAAGCCTTAAAGGAGACGCAAAAGCGCTTTCGCAAAGCGGTTCAGAGCCATGATGCCGAAGCGCTGGCGCTGGAAAATAATCGCTTTCACGAGATCATGGGGGAGATGGCGGCGAACCCCTATTTACAACCGAGTCTCGGACGTTTACTCATTGATCATTGCCGGATCGGTCACACCTTTTTCCGTCCGCAAAATGACGATATGGAGCGACGTTTACAGTTAGCAGCCGATCATCACGATGCTTTTATCGCGGCCCTGGCGGCACGCGATGAGCAGGCAGTGGTGGATTTGGTGTTCGAACACTGGGAACTGTCCCGGGAAAATATGGAGATCTTTATCGCACCGCAGGGGCTTAAAGCCGATGAGCGCGTTCAGTCCTCTGAATAGCCTCCTTTGACATCATGCCTGCTGGCATTCGTCGGCAGGTTCATCTGTATTCAACCCCACTTATCGCCGCTCGCACGGGGGCTTTCTTACACCTTAATTAACCTAAAATTAACTATTTTTATACTTGTTGTATACATGAGATATACATCACGCATTCATTTTTTTAGCCTGGCTAACATACTTTCAGCAACGCTTACTGGCCTGGTAAGCGAAAGAAAAAATGACAGCGTATCGGAGTAACCAACGTGCAAAAGATCACTTCACTTCCTGCTGATGACGCCCTGCCAGGGTGGTATCACACCAGTCCATCGCGTACCCCACGTCCTGCGCATGTGGGGCAAAAACAGACTCGCTGGGCCATTATTGGGGCGGGATTCACCGGCCTGGCCGCTGCCCGCCAGATGGCGCTTAACTTCCCCGACGATGAAATTGTATTAATTGAAGCGCAGGAAGTGGGCTATGGCCCGTCCGGGCGCAATGCGGGCTTTGCCATTGATGTGCCGCATGATATTGGCGCGAAGGATTACATTGGGGATATCACCACCGCCAGGCTTATCCTGAAGCTCAATACACTGGGGCAGAACACGCTGCGTGCTCTCGTGAAGGAGCAGGGTATTGAATGTCAGCTTTCTGATTCCGGCAAATATCAGGCGGCGGTGGGCGATGAGGGCGTGGCTATTCTGGAAGCCTACCGGAGCGGGCTGGAGAAAATTGGTCGTGAAACACAGATGATCTCCGGTCAGGATCTTCCTTACCATATCGGCACGCATTACTACAAACAGGCGCTCTATATTCCAGGAACCCTTCTTCTGCAACCGTCAGCGCTGGTGAAAGGGTTGGCGAATAGCCTGCCTGCGAACGTGACGCTTTATGAATATACGCCGATCACTTCCATTAACTATGGCGAAAAAGTGACGCTGGTGCATGACAAGGGCAGCATTACCGCAGATAAACTGATCCTGGCAAATAACGCCTTTGCATCGCACTTTGGCTTCTTACGCGGTCGACTGCTTCCTACCTTCCTGTACGGTAGTTTGACACGTCCGCTGACGACCAGTGAGCAGGCACAACTGGGCGGTAAGCCAGTGTGGGGAGTGATCCCGGCGCATCCGTTTGGCAGTACCGTTCGCCGGACGCAGGACAACCGCATTCTGGTCCGTAACAGTTTCAGTTTCCATCCCGATGGTCGCCCGCGTGAGCATCTGCTGAATAACTTCATCGCCAATCACCGCAAATCGTTTGAACGTCGTTTCCCGATGCTCAATCAGGTTGATTTCGAGTATTCCTGGAGCGGGGCGATTTGTCTTTCGGAGAATCATGAAGGCTTCTTCGGCCAACTGGCACCCAATGTTTATGGTGCGCTGTGCTGTAATGGATTAGGGATCACACGCGGTACGGCCACCGGCAAACTGCTGGCAGACATGATTGCGGGTGAAAACAATGAACTGATCCATTTCCTGAAAAATTCACCAGGCCCGAATAAAACGCCTCCGGAACCGCTGTTGTCGATTGGCGTCAATTCCGTGCTGAAATGGGGACACTACAGAGCAGGTCTGGAGGTATAGCGTTAATCACAAACGGGTGCAGGGCTGCTATTGCAGTCCTGATAAACATTTATACCCGTAGACTCGATTGTCTCCAAACACATTCTTCGGCTTTGACAGCACTATAGCGCAGCCCAAAACTATACTGCTCGCCGTTTTGTCTTACATACTCTTGCGTTACGGATGTCTGAAATCAACTCAGGCTGAGTGTGCAAGGTTCCGCTGTGAGCGAGGAGCGGATCCTGGCATGTGATCTCTGATATATGTGGTCGGCAAAGCGTCAGGTGTCATTTCTGAAAGGCGCCACGCAATGTTTTAATAGTGGGGCAGTCAGGATGTAACTTATCGGAGCTTATTGGCAATGATGTCTGAATATATTCAAAAATCATGATTTTCAATAACTTAAAGTGACTGATTTTACTGGTTCAGGCTCAACTAATCTGATTTTTTGATATGCGACATGTAATAGTGGCTCAATTCGTTCGTGGTTAAAGCAGCGCCTGTAACCAGGAGCACGACGGGCTTCGATGGATAAAGTGTAGCAATAATAAATGTTCAAAGGTAAAAAGCGTGACGTGCATGGTACGGATTCTGTGCGGCAATGTCAGCACGTGTCGTGTGTGCGCTGGTAGGTTTAGAATTTCCTTGCCAGAATAAACAACACACTCATGTCATGGAGAAAGGTCATGTCTGAAAAACTGAATGCGCAATGCCATTGCGGCGCGGTGGCGTTTACCGTGGAACTGACGGATGGTTTTAACACTATACGGCGCTGCAGCTGCTCGTTTTGTCGAATGAGAGGGGCGATTGCCGTCTCCGCGCCGCTGGCAGGCATTGAGGTATTAAGAGGCCAGGACAAACTCACTGAATATCGTTTTCATACGCAAACGGCGCGACATTTTTTTTGCTCGGTATGCGGTATATACACCTTCCATCAGCGCCGCTCAAATCCGGAACAGTACGGCGTCAACGTAGCCTGTATTGAAAACGTCTCGCCCTTTGATTTTCCGGTGGTTGAGGTCACGGATGGCGTCAACCATCCAAACGATGGCGCATCAAGCGGGATAATAGGCTACCTCACGTTTCAGCCTAAAAAAGCATGACAACATGTTAATCAAGATCGAGGCTGATGAGCAGTGAACTGATATGCTGCATCACGTTGCCAAAATCGAAGATCAACACAATCCAGAGACAGGCCAATATCACGAGCATAGCCAGGGATAGACGGGTAAACACAAAAAGTCCTTAAGCACGGGATGATGTCTGCTTAGTTTACTTTGGTCTCCTTAAACTTCCCTTTAACGACTCCATCGTAATATCGACCTTTTGACACCACCTGCAAAAAATTGTTGTAAATGCGGGTTGGGACACCCTGATACTGAAGCATGCTGCGGTCATGAAAGCGGATTTCAAGCGTAGCGCTTCGCTCATCATACGCGACAGAAGCAATGCGTGACGATTTGACCGGGTGATGTACCATCTATGCCATCCCTTTCTGCTCGTGACAGGGATTTCATCATCTAACAGGACAACGGGTCCTGCAAGGGGTTCTCCGTACAGAACGTTGACGCCCGCGTCAATGACGCGGGCGTTAATATCAGAACTGATAAACCAGTCCTAATGCTACGATATCATCGGTGCCGATACCGTTGTTTTTATAGAATTGGTCGTCTTCGTCCAGCAGGTTGATTTTGTAGTCAACATAGGTCGACATATTTTTATTAAAGAAATAGGTCGCACCGATATCGGCATATTTCACCAGGTCCTGATCGCCCTGGCCATTATTCAGGTCCTTGCCTTTTGATTGCAGGTAAGAAAGGGTCGGGCGTAAACCGAAATCAAATTGATATTGTGCCGTCACTTCGACGTTCTGCGTTTTGTTGGCAATGGCATCTTCATTATCCCCGTATGGCGTCATATTGCGTGTTTCAGAATACATGGCTGCCAGGTAGATATTATTTGCGTCATATTTCAGACCCGCGGTCCAGGCGTCTGCTTTATCACCGCCCGCGGTACTGTACCGTACCTGATCGTTTGTACGATCGGAAGAGGTGTAAGCGGCGCCGGCCGTTATACCCATACCAAAATCATAAGTGGTGGAAATACCAAAGCCATCACCATTCTCATGACGCATATCGCGACCGTTATTGGTTCCTTCCTGGTTATTACTCGCATCTTCATTTTTACCCTGATACTGCAAGGCAAAATTCAGGCCCTGAACCAGACCATAGAAATCGGTGTTGCGGTAGGTTGCCACGCCGTTTGCACGGTTGGTCATGAAGTTGTCCGCTTTAGAGTACGAATCGCCGCCAAACTCCGGCAGCATATCGGTCCAGCCTTCCACGTCGTACAGGACGCCGTAGTTGCGGCCATAATCGAAGGAACCGTAATCGCCCGCGCTCACGCCGGCAAAGGCCAGACGCGTCCAGGACTGATTATCCGATCCTTCGGTGTTATTTGCCTGAATGTTATACTCCCACTGCGCATAACCGGCCATCAGATCGTTAATCTGCGTTTCGCCTTTGAAGCCAAGGCGCATATATGTCTGGTCACCATCGGCGCCTTTATCGTCGGAAAAATAATGCAGACCATCGACTTTTCCGTATAAATCTAATTTATTGCCGTCTTTGTTGTAAATTTCAGCGGCATGCGTTGCGCCCGCTATTAAAACGGCAGGGACGAGGAGTGCCAGAACTTTTCTTTGCATGAGACTATTCCTTTGTTGTTTTTTTATTTACCTGTTGAACTTTCCAGTCTGGAAAGTGGTCTCATGCTAAATCACTCTCTCCTGGATAGATAAAATATAATTGTTACGGGTTAAGTAAAATCTTAATCAAGTAATTCTTTGGAAATGGTCATAATTTTTATGAATGTATTAACCAGAAATATACAAAATAAAAATTATTGCAGCGTGGCGTAATGGGGTAAGATAACAGACGTTATATGCCTTTAAGATTCTTTATCCGTGATTAAATGATAAGCGTTTTATTTTTTTAAACGATGATTCATTAATACCAGGATAGCCCGAAGTGAATACTTCGGGCTTTTTTTATTACTCGCTGATGGATTTTTCCGCTTTACCGGCCAGCTGGGCCAGGAAGTCGTAGCGTTTTTGCAGATCGGCTGCGGCATCTTTCCAGAGCTGTTCAGCCACCTCAGGCTGCTGCGCATTCAGACGACGGAAGCGTTGCTCCTGCATCAGGGTCTCGGCGAGCGCATCTGACGGTGGACGAGAGTCAAGGGACAGCGGCAGCTTGCCTTCGTCAGCGCGTCGCGGGTCGAAGCGATACAGCGGCCAGAAACCGGTCGCGGTGAGCTGTCGCATCTGATCGTGGCTCAGCGCCAGATCGTATCCGTGCTCCTCGCATGGGCTGTAGGCAATAATCAGCGACGGTCCAGGATAAGCTTCCGCTTCCTGAATGGCTTTCACGGTCTGATTCAGCTGGGCACCCAGCGAAATTTGCGCGACATAAACATGCCCGTACATCATCATGCTGACGCCCAAATCTTTGCGGGCTTTACGCTTACCGTGTTCACCAAACTTGGTGACCGCGCCCAGCGGCGTCGCTTTTGACGCCTGACCGCCTGTATTGGAATAACACTGCGTATCAAGCACCAGGATGTTGACGTTTTCAGTCAGGCTGAGCACATGGTCCAGTCCGCCGAAGCCGATATCGTAAGCCCAGCCGTCGCCCCCGATAAGCCAGATGGATTTCTCTACCAGGGCATCCGCATCGGTTAAAAGCTGTTCAGCGCCCTCTAGGCCCTTAAGCTGCTGGCGTAGCTCGGCGACCTGTCCGCGACGCACCTCCGGCGTGGCCTCGTTATAGAGCGCTTCCCGCAGCGAAGGCGTGAGTTTATCGGCAAAGGTGTCCAGCAGCCGCATGACGCGCACGCGATGCTGATCCACCGTCAGGCGGAAGCCAAGGCCAAATTCAGCGTTATCCTCAAAAAGCGAGTTCGCCCAGGCCGGGCCGCGTCCGTTAGCATCGGTAGTGTACGGTGTTGACGGTAAATTACCCCCATAAATGGAGGAGCAGCCTGTCGCGTTGGCGATGAGCATTCGGTCCCCATAGAGCTGCGTCAGCAGCTTGATATAAGGCGTCTCACCACAGCCAGAACATGCGCCAGAGTATTCAAACAGCGGCGTGATCAGCTGCGAGGTGCGGATATCAATGCGTTCAAGCTGGGTGCGATCGATTTCCGGCAAGTTCAGGAAGAAGTCATAATTCACTTTCTCTTCTTCAACGTGCTCAAGGCGCGACATCATATTGATGGCCTTGATTTCCGGATTCTGTCTGTCTTTTGCCGGGCAGACCTCCACGCACAGATTACAGCCCGTGCAGTCTTCCGGTGCCACCTGCAAGACGTATTTCTGCCCGCGCATGTCGCGGGATTTCACGTCGAGGGAGTGCAGGCTGACCGGGGCGTTCTCCATCTCATCCGGTGAAACCACCTTCGCGCGAATAGCCGAGTGGGGGCAGGCGGCGACACAATGGTTACATTGGGTACAAAGCTCTTCTTTCCAGATGGGGATCGCTTCAGCAATGTTGCGTTTTTCCCATTGGGTGGTGCCCACCGGCCAGGTCCCGTCTGGCGGCAGGGCCGAGACGGGAAGGGCATCTCCCAGTCCCGCCAGCATCGCCGCAGTGACGGTTTTAACGAAGTCCGGTGCCGCGTCAGACACCACCGGAGGCCGATGTGCGCTGGCGTCGTTTACCTCCTGCAACGGGACTTCAAAGAGCGATTCTCGCGTGAGCGCCAGAGCCTGCCAGTTGCGCTCCACCAGCTCCTGACCTTTGCTGCTGTAGCTTTTCGCTATGGCGCCCTGCAGTTCCGCCAGCGCACTGTCGCCGGGCAGAATCTGGGTCAAATGGAAGAAGGCCATCTGCATGACGGTATTAATACGCGCGGCCAGACCGCATTCACGGGCAATTTTTGCCGCGTTGATGACATAAAAACGCGCCTGTTTCTGATTCAGAACGGACTGAACTTCCTGCGGGAGGCGTGACCAGACCTCATCGACTGAATAAGGGGTATTGAGCAAAAAGATCCCACCCGGCTTCAGACGCTCGGCCATTTGATATTTATCGATAAACTGGAGCTGGTGACATCCGACGAAATCAGCGCTTGAGATCAGGTACGCAGAGCGGATCGGGTGCTCGCTGACGCGCAAGTGGGATACTGTCAGACCGCCGGCTTTTTTGGAATCATAGACAAAATAGCCCTGCGCATACCATGGCGTGGAATTGCCGATAATCTTGATGTTGTTTTTCGTCGCCGAGACGCTGCCGTCACTGCCCAGCCCGTAAAACAACGCTTCGAGCTTAGCTGCGGAAGGCAGCGTATTTTCCGGCAGAGGAAGAGAAAGGTGAGTCACATCATCGTAAATACCCACCGTAAAGCGCGGTTTGGGTTTCGCTTCACTCAACGCGTTAAATACGGCCAGCACACACTCCGGCCCAAACTCTTTAGACGATAAACCGTAGCGACCGCCGATCGTGCGAGGCAAGGTTTCACGCTCGCCATGATTAAAGGCCTCCGCGAGTGCCGTCATCACGTCCAGATAGAGCGGCTCAGCCTGGGCGCCGGGTTCTTTCGTGCGATCGAGTACCGCCACGCTGCGTGCCGTTTCCGGCAACGCTGCGAGCAGATGTTTTGCTGAGAAGGGGCGATAGAGCCGCACTTTCAGCAGGCCCACTTTCTCACCACGGGTCAGCAACTCGTCAACCACCTCTTCACAGGTCCCGATGGCAGAACCCATGATTACAATGACGCGTTCGGCTTGCGGGTGACCGTAATATTCAAACGGCTTATATTTTCGACCGGTTGCCGCCGCAAACTCATCCATTGCCTGTTCGACATGATCGTAAACCGCGTCGTACCACGGGTTGGTCGCTTCGCGGGACTGGAAATAGGTGTCGGGATTTGCTGAGGTGCCGCGAATGATCGGGTGTTCCGGGTTGAGCGCCCGGGCACGGTGTGCATCAATGTCAGCCTGCGGCAGCAATTGACGAATCGTGTCGTCACTCAGCGGAACGATCTTATTAATTTCGTGCGAGGTGCGGAATCCATCGAAGAAATGGATGAACGGCACACGGCTTTTCAGGGTCGCAATATGCGAGATAAGCGCAAAATCTTGTGCTTCCTGCACGCTGCTGGCGCAGAGCATGGCGCAACCGGTCTGGCGAACCGCCATCACGTCGGAGTGATCGCCGAAAATCGACAGGGCGTGGGTCGCCACGGTACGCGCCGCCACATGCAGAACTAAAGGCGTGAGCTGTCCGGCGAGTTTATACAGCGTCGGTATCATCAGCAGCAGGCCTTGCGAGGATGTGAACGACGTCGAAAGCGCCCCCGTCTGCAACGCGCCGTGAACGGTTGCGATGGCACCCGCTTCCGACTGCATTTCCACCACGCGAGGGATGTCACCCCAGACGTTTTTTAACCCATTTCCCGCCCACGCATCGGCCTGTTCAGCCATTGTTGAGCTGGGCGTAATGGGATAAATGGCGATAACTTCGCTGGTTCGGAACGCCACTGACGCAACTGCACCATTACCGTCAATAGTTTGCATATGACAACACCCTTACATTGCGCAAAAAGAGGGACCCGCGTAACAGCAGCGAGCCCTGATAGTTATACCCTTATTTTAGCAAAGGTCTGGTTTGACGATTTTCGCTTTTGTGTCCTTCCCATTCAGGGCAACCCTGAAGAGATCAATTAATACGCTAATAAGATAATAGAGAGGTGGCTTAAGAGGATGTTGACCAGAATATAATGATCGGCAAGATTTAGCGTGGTAACAGCACGCAGTTGATATGCACATTTGGTTTACAACAATTAAACAATTAAGAAGGATGACCTTTATTTCATTTTTCTATTAAGGCCGGGTTTTAGTGGGCTGAACGGAAGAGAAAGGATGTTGTAGGGGTGTTGAGTGGCGTCACAGTGGCAGGAATGCAGATTATGCAAATCCTTAAAAATCGCGACAAAATGTGAATGAGACGCATAAATACGCGGAAAGCCCCTCGACGCGACGGTCTGCGGTGCCTATTATGCATAGGTTTCGCAAATAATATGGGGAAGAGAGGATGCGCGCAGCGTTTTGGGTAGGGTGTGCAGCATTGTTGCTGTCAGCATGCAGCAATGAACCTGTTCAGCAGGCAACCGCAGCACATGTTTCACCGGGTATGAAAGCCGCTATGTCCAACTCCGGGCAGGCCAGCTGCGCCATGGTAGGCGGTTCGCTTTCAGTAGCGCGTCAACTTGATGGTTCTGCTATTGGCATGTGTGCTTTGCCAAACGGCAAACGCTGCAGTGAACAGTCGCTTGCCGTAGGCACCTGCGGTAATTACTGATCAGTCAGCGCGTTTAAACATCAACGTTTTATCGGCGGTCGCCAGCGTGAGCTGATCTGCGGTTAAATCGACCTGCGCCCCCGCGCGGAGCATCTCACCGATCGCTTGATCCAGCTCATTTAACTGTGGCTCAGCACACAGTTTTCGCGTCATCGCCAGGGATTTGACGCGCAGTTCGCCCTCCGACAGTTTTCCGGCGCCGTTGAATCGGTTACACATGACGCCGGACACGGCCATGTCTTCCCCGAACGCCATTTCCGGCACAGGTGTGCCAGGTTTCACGGCAGCGCCATTCACGGTTTCGAGCACAAAGCGATGGCCCTGAAGTTGCTCTGGCTGAACGGAGGCTTTACCTGGATTGACGCAACCGGTCAGTGCCAGGCTGCAAAGGGTTAACGCGACGAGCTTTTTCATCTTTCTTCTCAAACGATAAATATGGTGAATCTTTATTAAGTTTCTAACCCTACGCCGATCGCTGTCATTGGAGTTTATCTGAAAGTGCGAGAAGGCGCCGGGCAGCGCAAAATGCCACCCGGCTGCCCGTCAGTGTGCTTTAAATCCCGCTGCCGTCATCAGCAGGCGAAACACCATCCCTACTGCGGCAAGCGCCAGTACGCTGCCACCCCAAAGAATGACCAGCCACATCAGGCGTTTCCACAAAGGCTGTTGCATCAATGGTAGCCCTCCCCATGCTGGACTTTTCCGCGGAACACGTAATAACTCCAGAATGTATAAACCAGAATAATGGGAATAATCAGCAGCGCGCCAACCAGCATAAAGCCCTGACTCTGAGGAGGCGCGGCGGCCTGCCAGAGCGTAATGGAAGGCGGAATGATATGCGGCCAGATGCTGATGCCCAGTCCGCTAAAGCCCAGGAAAATCAGGCCCAGCGTCAGGATAAAGGCAAGGTTATGGCGACGAGGATTATTGAGTGTTTTCCATAACGCAAAACTCAACGCAATCACCAGAACGGGCACAGGCAGCAGGAAGAATAAATTCGGCAAACTAAACCAGCGGGTGGCAATCTGGGGATGCGCCAGCGGCGTCCAGAGGCTGATTAACCCAATGACGGCTAACAGTATTGCCAGCAGTGGCCTGGAAATTTGACGCATCCGCGCCTGCAGGGGATCCTCGCTTTTCATGACCAGCCATGTCGCGCCGAGCAGAGCATAGGCCACCGTCAGACCCACGCCGCAAAACAGATTGAAGAGGGTGAGCCAGTCGAAAGGGCCGCCGCTGTAATTGCGTCCGGTTACCGAAAAACCGTTGATAAATGCGCCCACAACCACACCCTGCGTAAATGTGGCAAGAACCGATCCACCGATAAACGCTTTGTCCCAGAAGGGGCGGTGTGCCGGTGTGGCCTTAAAGCGAAATTCAAATGCCACGCCGCGAAATATCAGCCCGATCAGCATTAATGTCAGGGGAATGGTGAGCGCATCAATAATGACCGCATAGGCCAGCGGAAAGGCGCCAAACAGTGCGGCGCCACCCAGCACCAGCCAGGTTTCGTTGCCATCCCATACCGGGGCTACGCTGTTCACCATGACGTCGCGATCCTGTGCATCTTTCGTCAGCGGGAACAGTATCCCGATCCCCAGATCGAACCCGTCCATCACGATATACATCAGCGTGGCAAAGACGATGATCACAAACCAGATAAGGGAAAGATCAATACCCATTAGTGTTTCTCCCGGGAAGTAAATTCAGCGTCTGCGGCAGAAAGCGGACGAGCAGGGCGACCATCTTCTTCAGTGGCGTAGGACTCATGTTCCTCAGGGCCTTTCTTAATCAGCCTGACCATGTAGCTGTAGCCCACACCAAACACCGAGGTGTACACCACAATAAAGGCCAGCAAACTGACACTCATCTGCAGATCGCCATGTGCAGAGACCGCATCTCTTGTTCGCTGTAGCCCATAAACAACCCACGGCTGGCGGCCAACTTCGGTCGTCACCCAGCCCGCGAGGATCGCCACTAATCCTGCCGGCCCCATGAACAGAGCAAACCAGAGGAACGGACGGGAGGTATAAATGCGCTGTTTATAACGTAACCACAGTGCTACAACGCCCAGCAGCATCATGAGCAGGCCCAGTGCCACCATGATGCGGAATGACCAGAAAACAATGGTAGAGTTAGGTCGATCCTCTTTGGGGAACTCTTTAAGCGCCGGAACCTGCTTGTCCAGGCTATGGGTCAGGATCAGGCTACCCAGTGCGGGGATCTCAAGTCCGTAACGGGTGCGCTCCTGTTCCATATCCGGCCAGCCGAAGAGCAATAGCGGTGTCGGCTCACCCGGGGGATTTTCCCAGTGCCCTTCAATGGCCGCAATTTTCGCAGGCTGATGTTCCAGCGTATTCAGGCCATGCATATCACCGACCAGCGCCTGAACAGGCGCGACAATCAGCGTCATCCACAATGCCATAGAGAACATTTTCCGTATGGCCGGATTTTTGTTGCCACGCAGTAAATGCCATGCCGCGGACGCGCCCACAAAAAGTGCGCTACTTAAAAACGCCGCGATGGACATATGGAACAGGCGATACGGGAAGGAGGGGTTAAACACCACGGCAAACCAGTCAACCGGCACGACTACGCCGTTAACGATCTCATGCCCCTGAGGGGTCTGCATCCAGCTATTCGACGCCAGGATCCAGAAGGTCGAAATAAGCGTGCCCAGTGCGACCATGCAGGTTGAGAAAAAGTGCAGCCCAGGGCCAACCTTATTCCAGCCAAATAACATGACGCCGAGAAAACCCGCTTCCAGGAAGAAGGCCGTCAGCACTTCGTAGGTCAGCAGAGGACCGGTAATGCTGCCCGCAAACTGTGAAAATCCGCTCCAGTTTGTGCCGAACTGATAGGCCATGACCAGCCCGGAAACCACGCCCATCCCGAAATTGACGGCGAAGATTTTTGACCAGAAATGGTAAAGCGAGCGCCAGACAGGGTTCTTCGTCTTAAGCCACAATCCTTCAAGCACAGCGAGGTAGCTGGCCAGACCGATAGTGATCGCCGGGAAAATAATATGAAAGGAGACAGTAAAGGCAAACTGTATCCTTGCTAAATGGAACGCATCTAAACCAAACATGTACAGCCTCAATGTCAATCGATGTGCTTTTATAGTATAGGGCCCTAAACGAAACTATCAGGCGCAGAAACGTGAAATTTAGCTATAACAGTTTGGCTATTTAGCTAAAAATAGATGTTCTGTTATACTTGCTGAAGGCGGGGAAGGGTCAACGATATGATTCTAAAAAAATTATTTTTATGAATTTTATTTATTAAATGGCTTGCAGGATCGATTTAAACATGCGTTAATGGCTCTTCGGTTTGAATGCCAAAAAATATCTGACACCGTTTCTTAAAGCAATCTCATCACGTTGTGCCTCTCCGCAGCCTCTTGGGTCTTTTCTTTACATTCTGATTAGTTTTGTCTCAGACCACTATTGCCTTAAAGGCCCATTTGTTAATGGCGTATTTTTACGTCAGGAGAATCTATGATTTCTTATATCCATTTTCGTTGCCCATGCTGTCATGGCTCGCAGTACCGTACGTCCGTTTTTGATGTCTCAGAAAAGAATCCCCATGGCGCGAAATGCATCTTTTGCAAATCCTCTATGGTGACGCTCGATCATCTGGCGAGTGCATCAGTCGCGCAATCTTCGGTACAGCAACAAGCATAACAGTTCCTGAAAAGGGCTAAATTTCTCCAGCTGATATACACTGTCGCAAAGCCTGGAGAAACCAATGAAAAAATACCAACAGCTGGCACAGCAGATCATTTCCCAAATTGAACTGGGTGTCTGGTTGCCAGGTGATAAATTACCTTCACTGCGTGAGCAGGTTGCCAGCAGTGGTATGAGTTTCATGACCGTTGGTCATGCGTATCAAACACTTGAAAGCCAGGGGCGAATCGTTGCTCGCCCGCAGTCAGGCTATTACGTCGCGCCGCGTCCGATAAAGCAGCAACCTGCGCCCCCGGCGCAGGTGATGCGCGATGAAAAAGTCGATATCAATACCTACATCTTTGACGTCCTCCAGGCCAGTCGCGATCCCTCTGTCGTCCCGTTTGCCTCAGCGTTTCCCGACCCGCGTCTTTTCCCGCTTCAGCAGCTTAATCGTTCTCTGGCTAACGTCAGCAAAACGGCCACGGCCATGAGCGTGATAGAAAATCTCCCTCCCGGGAACGCCGATCTCCGTCATGCTATCGCCCGACGCTATGCCCAGCAGGGCCTGAATGTTTCTCCCGATGAGATTGTTATCACGGCAGGTGCGCTGGAAGCGCTCAACCTCAGTTTGCAGGCGGTGACAGAGCCCGGTGACTGGGTCATTGTTGAAAATCCCTGTTTTTACGGTGCGCTTCAGGCGCTGGAACGGCTCAAACTTAAGGCACTGGCTATCGCGACGGATGTTCGCGACGGGATCGATCTGAATGCCCTTGAACAGGCTCTGAATGACTATCCGGTAAAAGCCTGCTGGCTCATGACCAACGGGCAAAATCCGCTGGGATTTACCCTAAGCCCGCAGAAAAAGGCACAGTTGGTCGCGCTCCTGACAAAACATCAGGTCACGCTCATAGAGGATGATGTTTACAGCGAGCTCTATTTTGGTCGTGAAAAGCCGCTGCCCGCAAAGGCCTGGGATACCCAGGATATGACCCTGCACTGTTCGTCCTTCTCAAAATGTCTGGTTGCCGGTTTCCGCATCGGCTGGGTGGCGGCAGGCAAACACGCCCGCCGCATTCAGCAACTTCAGCTCATGAGTACGCTCTCAACCAGCTCACCGATGCAGCTGGCGCTGGTGGATTATCTGGCCACCAAACGTTATGACGCCCATTTACGTCGGCTAAGACGCACGCTGTCTGAACGCAAGCAAACCGCGTGGCAATCGCTGATGCGCCACCTGCCGGCAGAAGTGAAAATTCATCACAGTGACAGCGGATATTTCTTGTGGCTGGAGCTGCCAAAACATCTGGATGCGGGCACGCTCAGTGAGCAAGCCCTGGCATGGCATATCAGCATTGCGCCGGGGAAAATGTTCTCAACGTCGGATACCTGGAGGCCGTTCTTCCGTTTTAATACCTCCTGGTCATGGGGTGAACGCGAGGAGCAGGCGGTTATCCAGCTCGGTAAGTTAATTCGTAAAATGATGAAATAGGCCTTATGGCTTATTTTTAACGCGTCTGAACCTCGCGATAAAATAATCAACGCTTATTCTTTCCTGGTCTTCGTGCTTATTCGCACGAAGACGGCCATATGAAAACAGCATGGCTCCCTCTGTTCGCTAACTCCTTGTCTATAATCCACTTAACGGGGAATGCGCCCTCGGTCACAACCTGATGAAATTTAGCTCACTCCAGAGGTGCGGCGCTTTTGCGCGGTCTACGTTTAAAAAGGGAGATATTTTTACGGCACGGCTGCCGCCAAATTTCATTGCGACAGGAGTAACTCTAATGAGCAAAAAATTTGCCCGCAGCAGCCTGTGTGCGCTCGGTATGACAATCGCAACCGTACAAGCCGCCGAACCCCCTAAAGCGATCGGCAAAGGTGAGGGAAGGCTGGATATTATTGCCTGGCCAGGTTATGTCGAACGCGGCCAGACCGATAAAAATTATGACTGGGTCACCCAGTTTGAAAAAGAGACGGGGTGTGCGGTAAATGTGAAAACCGCCGCGACCTCGGATGAAATGGTAAGCCTGATGGCGAAAGGGGGTTACGACCTGGTGACCGCTTCCGGCGATGCGTCACTGCGGCTGATTATGGGCAAACGGGTGCAGGCAGTGAACCCGGATCTCATCCCGAACTGGAAAACCATCGATCCGCGAATGGCTAAAGGCGAATGGTTCAACGTTGGCGGAAAAGTTTACGGCACGCCCTATCAGTGGGGGCCTAATCTGCTGATGTATAATACCAAAACCTTCCCAACCCCGCCGGATAGCTGGTCGGTCATCTTTAAAGAACAAACCCTCCCCGACGGTAAATCCAATAAAGGACGGGTACAAGCCTACGACGGCCCAATCTATATCGCCGATGCGGCGCTGTTTGTGAAAGCGACGCAACCGCAGCTTGGTATTACGGATCCCTATCAGCTCACCGAAGAGCAATATGCAGCCGTACTGAAAGTGCTGCGCGATCAGCATGCTCTCATTCACCGTTACTGGCACGACACCACCGTGCAGATGAGTGATTTTAAAAATGAAGGCGTAGTGGCCTCCAGCGCATGGCCCTACCAGGCGAACGCCCTGAAAGCAGAAAACCAGCCCGTGGCGACCGTCTTCCCTAAAGAGGGGGTGACCGGTTGGGCGGACACCACCATGCTACATGCTGAAGCCAAACACCCCATGTGTGCCTATAAATGGATGAACTGGTCATTAACGCCAAAAGTGCAGGGCGATCTGGCATCGTGGTTCGGTTCGCTTCCGGTCGTTGCAGAAGGCTGCAAAGCCAGCACGCTGCTGGGCGAGAAAGGGTGTGAAACCAACGGCTATACCTATTTTGACAAAATCATGTTCTGGAAAACCCCAGTCGCAGAAGGCGGTAAATTCGTCCCTTACAGCCGCTGGACGCAGGATTACATCGCCATTATGGGCGGTCGTTAAAGGCCCGGGAGCAGCACATGACCTACGCGGTAGAGTTCAATGACGTCTCGCGGCTGTACGGGGATGTCCGGGCGGTGGATGGTGTCACCATCAGCATTCGGGACGGTGAGTTTTTCTCTATGCTGGGGCCGTCTGGCTCCGGTAAAACCACCTGCCTGCGCCTGATCGCCGGTTTTGAGCAGCTAAGCGGCGGTGCGATAAAAATCTTTGGTCAGGAGGCCAGCGAACTTCCGCCGTGGGAGCGCGATGTCAACACGGTCTTCCAGGATTACGCGCTGTTTCCCCATATGTCGATTCTCGACAATGTCGCGTATGGGTTAATGGTGAAAGGCATTGCGAAAAAACAGCGACATCTTCAGGCGCGCGCAGCGCTGGAAAAGGTCGGGCTGGCCTTCGCCGAAAAACGAAAACCCTCTCAGCTTTCTGGGGGCCAGCGGCAGCGTGTCGCGATCGCCCGTGCTCTGGTTAACGAGCCGAGGGTGCTTCTGCTTGATGAACCTCTGGGAGCGCTCGATCTTAAGCTGCGTGAGCAGATGCAGTTCGAACTTAAAAAACTGCAACAGGAACTTGGGATTACCTTCATTTTTGTCACCCACGATCAGGGCGAAGCGCTATCGATGTCCGATCGGGTCGCCGTGTTTAACAACGGGCGCATTGAGCAGGTTGATACGCCACGGGCGCTGTATATGCGCCCGCGCACCCCGTTTGTGGCACGCTTTGTGGGCACTTCAAACGTATTTGATGCCACGCTCTCGCAGCGTATTTGCGGGATGGAGGGCCTGTTTTCACTCCGTCCTGAGCATATTCGACTCAATGAGGCGGGCGACATTCAGGTTCAGTGCCAGGTACAGGCGGTGCAATATCAGGGCGCCGCGACGCGTTTTGAACTGCGGCTGGCGGAAGGCGAAAAACTGCTGGTAAGCCAGGCAAACGTCAGCGACGCGGCGTTACCCGAAAGCCTCATGCCTGGCCAACAGGTCCTGGCCTCCTGGTCCCGTGACGCCATGGTCCCGCTGCTTGAGGAAAGGTGAAATGGATATGAGCGTTTCCCGTCCCCATGCATCGCGCGGCCCCTTGAGCCGGATAACGACGCCGCTCTGGCGTAAACCGTCCTTGGGCCTCTTCTTGCTGTTGCTGGGGCCACTGATGTGGTTTGGCATTGTCTATCTGGGATCGCTGTTCACGCTGTTGTGGCAGGGGTTTTATACCTTTGATGATTTCACCATGTCGGTGACGCCGGATCTCACCTTCGCCAATATCCTTGCGCTTTTTAATCCCGCTAACTACGACATTATTCTGCGAACGCTCATCATGGCCATTGCCGTGACGATAGCCAGTGCCATTCTGGCTTTCCCGATGGCGTGGTACATGGCGCGTTATACCCGGGGCAAATGGAAAGCTTTTTTCTATATCGCCGTCATGCTGCCCATGTGGGCGAGCTATATCGTGAAAGCCTATGCATGGACATTGCTGCTGGCGCGAGACGGTGTCGCGCAGTGGTTCCTGGGTCATCTGGGGCTGGAGCCTGTGCTACTGTCTGTGCTTACACTGCCCGCCGTGGGCGGTAACACGCTTTCCACTTCAGGTTTGGGACGCTTTCTGGTCTTCGTCTATATCTGGCTGCCCTTTATGATCCTGCCGGTGCAGGCGGCGCTGGAACGCTTGCCGCCCTCGCTGTTACAAGCCTCTGCCGATCTGGGGGCGAAACCCCGACAGACGTTCCGCTTTGTGGTTTTGCCTCTGGCTATACCGGGGATTGCAGCAGGGTCGATTTTCACCTTTTCACTGACGCTGGGGGATTTTATTGTCCCGCAACTGGTGGGGCCGCCCGGCTATTTTATTGGCAACATGGTTTATGCCCAACAGGGTGCAATAGGCAATATGCCGATGGCCGCCGCCTTTACCCTGGTGCCGATAGTCTTGATCTCACTTTATCTGGCGTTTGTGAAACGTCTGGGAGCGTTCGATGCCCTCTGAGCGCGCTCCGTGGTTTTTGAAACTGGCCGCGTGGGGTGGGGTGATATTCCTCCACTTCCCGCTTCTCATTATTGCGCTCTATGCCTTTAATACCGAGGAGGCGGCTTTTAGTTTTCCACCCAGGGGCCTGACGCTTCGATGGTTTAGCGTGGCCGCGTCGCGCAGCGATATCATTGAATCCGTGACGTTGTCACTTAAAATCGCCACGTTATCTACCGCCATCGCGCTGGTATTAGGCACGCTTGCCGCCGCCGCACTCTGGCGAAGTACCTTTTTTGGCAAAAACGCCGTTTCGCTGCTTCTGTTACTGCCTATCGCCTTGCCGGGAATCATTACCGGCCTGGCGCTGCTCACGGCATTTAAAACCATCAATCTTGAGCCCGGTTTTTTCACGATTGTGACCGGGCACGCCACGTTCTGCGTGGTCGTGGTATTCAACAATGTGATAGCCCGGTTCCGGCGAACCTCCTGGAGCCTGGTTGAAGCCTCAATGGATTTGGGCGCGGATGGCTGGCAAACCTTCCGTTATGTGGTGCTGCCCAATCTCGGGTCGGCACTGCTGGCGGGCGGGATGCTGGCCTTTGCGCTGTCGTTCGATGAAATCATCGTGACGACATTTACGGCCGGGCACGAACGCACTCTGCCGCTGTGGCTGCTTAACCAGCTAGGCCGCCCGCGTGATGTCCCCGTGACCAACGTGGTTGCGCTGCTGGTCATGCTCGTGACGACAATACCCATTCTGGGCGCCTGGTGGCTGACCCGTGATGGCGAGATGAACGCTGAAAGCGGAAAATAACCTTGATTTCAACAGGATAAAGCGATGCAAACACAACTGCTGATAAATGGTGAACTGGTGGCCGGCGAAGGCGATACACAGCCGGTCTATAATCCTGCAACGGGCGAGGTGCTGGTGGAGATCGCTGAGGCATCAGCCGCACAGGTCGATGCGGCGGTACAGGCTGCCGATCGAGCCTTTGCGACATGGGGACAGACTTCCCCCAAAGCCCGTTCAGAGGCGTTACTCAAACTGGCAGACGCCATTGAAGCAAAAGCCGATACCTTTGCCCGCCTGGAATCGCAAAATTGCGGCAAGCCTTTGCACTGTGTCACCAGTGACGAAATTCCCGCTGTTGCAGATGTTTTTCGTTTTTTCGCCGGCGCTGCGCGCTGTCTTAACGGGCTGGCGGCAGGGGAATACCTTGAGGGACACACTTCGATGATCCGCCGCGATCCGGTCGGGGTGGTGGCCTCGATTGCTCCCTGGAACTATCCGCTGATGATGGCGGCCTGGAAGCTGGCGCCCGCCCTGGCGGCGTGAAACTGTGTGGTCATTAAACCGTCAGAAATTACGCCGTTAACCGCGCTGGCGCTGGGAGAACTGGCAAAGGAGATCTTCCCGGCCGGGGTGATTAACATCCTGTTTGGTCGCGGTAAAACCGTCGGCGATCCGCTCACCGGGCATGAAAAAGTCCGCATGGTTTCTCTTACCGGTTCTATTGCTACGGGTGAGCATATCATTGGCCATACGGCCGCCTCGATAAAGCGCACCCATATGGAGTTAGGTGGCAAAGCGCCGGTGATTGTTTTTGATGATGCCGATCTGGACGCGGTCGTTGAGGGGGTCCGAACCTTTGGTTTTTATAATGCCGGGCAGGACTGCACCGCCGCTTGCCGGATCTACGCGCAAAAAGGGATATACCCTGCACTGGTCGAAAAACTGGGGGCAGCAGTCTCCAGCCTGAAAATGGGCGCACCCGAGGATGAATCGACAGAACTGGGGCCGCTGAGTTCCGACGCGCATCTGGCGCGGGTGAGCCAGGCGGTTGAAGAGGCGAAAGCGCTCTCCCATATAAAAGTGGTCACCGGGGGTAACCGGGGCGAGGGCGGCGGATACTATTTCCAGCCAACGCTGCTTGCGGGGGCGAAACAAGACGATGCCATCGTCCAGCGCGAAGTCTTTGGCCCGGTGGTAAGCATGACGGAGTTCGAGGATGAAGAGCAGGTCCTGACGTGGGCAAACGCCTCGCAGTATGGTCTGGCGTCATCGGTCTGGACGCAGGATGTAGGCCGTGCGCATCGTATGAGCGCGCGTCTGCAGTACGGCTGCACCTGGGTGAATACCCATTTTATGCTGGTCAGTGAAATGCCCCACGGGGGGATGAAGTTATCCGGATATGGGAAAGATATGTCCGTATACGGGCTGGAAGATTACACCGTCGTCCGGCACATCATGATCAAACACTGATATCGTGCCGGGTCGACCCATGGGCGGCCCGGCGATGCGCTTTACCACCCGCACACATCATGCTCATTTTCCGTGTCATACGCACGGACGGTATTAATGAGATCTTTCACGACATCTGCCGCAATATCAGGTACCAGAAGCTCCGTTGGGGTTTCTGTTTCGTAGTCCACCGACACGCCATTACTGTTGTTTGTTACGGTGACGGTGTAGGTTGCCTTACTCATAATTTACCCCTTGTGTGTATTCACCACTTTTCCAATGCCCGCCCCTTCGAGGTTTACCTGCGGATCGGCGAAGAAATCAATATTGAAATACGTATCTTCGGTCAGAAGCTCGATGCGGTGCCACTTTTGCGGGGGCGAAATGCCAAAAGAACCCGCTTCAATAATCAGTTCCAGATCGGGCTGCGTGGCGTCAGCATCCGGGAAGCCAAAATATTTCACCGCACCCTGCATCACGGACAAACGCCCGTAGACGTGCGCTTTGGTGTTGTGATGGGTGAATAAGGCTTTGGGCGCAGTTTCTTTATTCCAGAAGGGGGTAGAACGGGTGTGAACAAAATTCTCAGGAATACGTAGCATAGAAGTTTCCTTAGTCTTGTTGCGCGCTTAGCGCGATCTCAACACGTCTGCTTCAACAAAAAAATCCACGTTAAAGACGGTATCGTCGGTCAGAAGCTCGATGTGATGCCATTTTTCGGGAGGGAAAACGCCGAAATGCCCCGCTTCAATGATCAGCTCGCTGTCCGGTTCGGGTGTGACACCATCAGCATAGCCCAGATAGCGCACTGTACCCTGGCTTACGGATAAGCGCGGATAAACACCGGGACGGGTACCTTTATCGAGATGACGTTGAAAAATACCGGGTGGAGCAGTCTCTTTATTCCAGAACGGCGTGGACCGGGTATGCATGCAACTTGAGGGTATGCGTAACATCATTGATCCCTTTAAAACATCTGTAGTGATTAGACCACTTATAAGGAGAAACTATTTTCCATAATGTGCACTTAACATGCAACTTATAAGCATCCCTCTACCCCGTATAAGCAAGTCATTGTTATCAAAGCTACCTCCTTGTTATTACCCTGTGCTTTTAGGGGTTATTGTGTAACGAAAAAACTTGATCTGTGTCAACATATGACGCATATTGCGCGCGTTAATTTTATACAGGTTGGATGGCGGAATGACGTTGTATCAAAAGATGTTGGTGTTTTACGCAATCATGGCGGCAGTCTGCGCCCTGATCACCTGGTTCTTGTCGAAAGATCGTAAACGTATCCGTTTTCTCAGCGCATTTCTGGTGGGGTCGACCTGGCCGATGAGTTTCCCCGTGGCGCTGCTGATATCTCTTTTCTGACCTCTGCCTGACCCGCAGCGCATTGCCTGCCTACGCCCGACGCGGGAAAAAAGACAATGAAGCCCGCATTTGCGGGCTGTCAGGGTTAACGTAGCAGGGCCTGTAACGTCTGACGATCGTCAGGTGAGAGGTCGTGCGGATGCTGGAAGTCACAATTCTCGATTGCCCGGGTATACAGCGCGACCAGCCAGTCGTAAACGTAGGCTGTGGCCGCATGGATCGGCTGTTCTGCCAGGCGAGTCAGGCGTGGCGTAGCGCTACTGACGATCGGGGTGACAAAAATCGCCTGACCTTTTCGAATACGACTGGCAGGACGCGAAGCCACTTCTGTATCGGCATAGCCGAGCCAGCCGATAAAATTCCCCATCACAGCCTGTAGTTGCGCGGCGCTGCTTTTGTCCGTCTCCACAATGGCCTGCAATTGCTGCGGCAAATCCAGCCGATAGCTGCTGACAATTAAGGTATCCGCTATTTGCTGCATGACGTCTGCCGTCAAGCCGAGCCGGTTGGCCACTGCGCTGTTTCGGCTCCACTGGCGCAAATGATTGATCCACACCCGGTGTGCCATACGCGCTTTATCCTGCGTCTGATAACGATCCGTCTGGCTGCTGTGGGTGTCGGCAAACAGATCGATAGCGTCGGTGAAAAGCCCGTTCACCTGCTCCTCACGAGGCTGCTGAACAGTCAGTAGCGTCTCGAACGCCTTCAGCGGGGGAATCAACCCTTCAAGCAGTTCTCCATGGCGCGCCGCCGCGCCCTGCAAGGTGCGCACCATGGCTTCGGCTTGCGTGCGTCGGGCCTCAGGCGTCATCTGCGCGGGGGCCAGGTAGCTCTGCATCAGTGCGCGAAGCTCGTCCTGAACCTGCGCTTTCAGCTTCAGTAACCGGCTGTGTCGCGGTGCTGAAAGAGTGGCCTGCGACAGCCACTCCACCATGCGCTGCATGCTGTTGGCATCCAGCGCCTGCAGCGTACCCCAGTGTTGCCCGGGCTTGCTGAGCAGTTGCTGGACGGCTTCATCCAGATTCGATTTTGTGGTAAATCGCGCGTCCTGTGGGGTAATGGCCCACACCAGCCCAGGCAGCGCAGCGTCTTCATCCGGTTGCGTCTCTTTTACCCAGTTAAGCAGCACCTTCGCCGTGCGGGCCGTCTGCTGATGGTGCGCGGTGGCGTTGCAGATTACCAGCACATCCGGTTGTAACTGCTGGCGATAATGCTCCAGAAGCCACTTGTTTTTGGCCTGTTCCAGCGCAGAAGCAGCCTGCTCTGACGATGCGGGGATATCGATAACATCAACGTTATCCAGCGCGCAGTTCTCAACGGGCAGCACCAGTTCGCGGGTCAGCAGCGCCAGCATATCCACCGGAATACTGATGGCATTATGCAGATGACCGTCGTGAAGAGGATGCAGGACTGCTTCCTGGGCCTCCGGTACGGCCAGATCGCCACGGGTCAGGAACCCTTCTCCCGGCAGACCAAAATTATCCACCAGCAGGCTTAGCGGTGCGGCAAGTTCATGTGCGTGACCGGTCTGGTGCAGAAGGTGCGCCAGCTTCAGCCACTGCTGCGTCAATTCCTGCTGCTCACCCCATAACAGCGACCAGAGACTGGCGCGGGAGCTCAGATCAAGGGCCGGGACGAGTAGCGCAAACTGATGCCACAGCGAATCATCCAGCTGCTGTTCTGCGCCAGGCACGGCAGAACGCCAAAAGCGGGAGATGGCACCGACATCGGCGGCGGTCATGCCGGGTACATTTTGCGACTGTCGCAGGGCACGCCATTTTTCAAGGCGTGCCTCAATCACTGACCTGCCAACCGGGCGAAGAGTCCGATCGTGTCTGGCGAGCAAAATGAACAGCTGCACCAGTTCGGCCTCGCTGATCAGGCGTAAGCGCAGGGGAAAAGCATCATCGGCGACGTCATGCTCCCCGCAAGAGAAGCGCACGGCCATATTGGTCAGGGCATGACCGGGGTTAATATGGGCAAAGTAATCGTAAGTACGCATTCCGGGGGTGACGTTCAACCGGCCATCCTCGCTTGCGCAAAGTGAAACAAGCAGATGCGCTTTTGCGGCCTGTGAATGCCCGTATAAACCAATCGCGCTTTTTCCCGTGAGCGCGCGATCGATCGCCTGCTCACGCGCGGCCATTGCCGTCAGGCGTGCCAGTAAAGCGTCTGCGTCGTTGTCCAGCATGGGGGCGTGAAGACGCGTTTCGTTAATCCACCCGATTATGGCCTGGGTGGTGGCAGTCATCGCTGTCATTTCAGATATACACTCCCGCTGTCGATCCAGTAGTGGCTGCCGCTATGACGGCGATCGGCCAGGGTATTCAGTTTAAAGGTTAAGGCGTCCGAGGGAACCGGGGTGCCGTCCTGCAGCCAGGCATCGCTCAGCTCAAAGGCTTCCGGGCCTTCCTGCTTGCTGCCGCCGCGTAGCGTCAGGCGAACGTTCAACACGCCGTCGCCGGCGATGGTTTTTGCCAGCTCGGCGGAGTTAATACTTAACGTATAAAGCGGCGTGGCGGGCCAGCGCGTATTGGCCAGCTGACGGAAGCCAAGCGTGACATTCCCGCGCAGCGGGAAGTGCAAACGCGCATCCAGCTTCGCGCCGGGTTTATCCAGATCAATATCCTGATACCAGACATTCTCTTCGCGCAGCGTATTCACGGTGTTATCCAGCACGCCCAGATAGCGTACCGTCGAATAGGCTCCGATGTCCGCCGCTTTGAAGTTAAAGCGCGGCAGCCTGAGATCGAGCGCCAGACTGCACAGCATGGCTCCCACGGCGGCGGTCGATTTTGGATTGCCGATGCGCCCTTGCTGGCTGAACGGATACCATTCATGCACCTGGTATTTATCCAGCCAGACGATCCGATTGACGGGCACCGGCTGCAGATGACGAATCAACGCCTGAACGCCTGGTAAACAGCCCGGACGGCCAGTAATCAGCAAAATATCGCAGGCATAATGCGAAATGGCTTCACATACGGCGTGAAGCGGTGCGGCGAGGGTAAACTGGCCCGCCAGCATGGCATCCTGCATTTCATGGAAATTCACGTGCAGCGGAACACTGAACAGATCGAAAGGAGCCGATCCGGACGGCAGGGCATGATCGATGGCCTGCTGTAAATAGTTCATCACGTTGCGCGTGGGTTTCTGAGGGAGCAGGTCACCAAAAGTGGCGTGTAAACCGGCGAGCGGGTCGTCAACGTCGCTGCTTTCCCAGCCTGCCAGTATCGCGTGCCCAATGGGCATAAAAAGCTGTAGCGCGGTCTGCTGGCGTAAAACCGCCTGCGTATCAATACGTCCTGAATCCCCGAACAGAGAGGCCATCAGCAGCGAGGCGTCAGCGATCCCCGATTTTTGCAGCTGCGTTTGCAGCGCGGGGAGCACGTAGCGCTGAATGACGTCGAGCAGCGTATCGTCCCCGGCGACCTTGAACCCCTCACGGAAGAGCAGCTGCGGGGTGATTTTGACGTTGTTGCCGGAGCCATCGTCCAGTTGATAATGGGTAATCGCCATATCGGTGGTGCCGCCGCCGATATCAATGGAGGCCACGCGCAGCGCACGGCCTGGCTGACTTCCAGGTTCTACGGCGCGGTCCGGACGGGCAAGCGACGCAAAAAACGCTTCGGTCTGGCCGCCAAAATGGGAGATAGCTTCATTATAAAGCCACACCAGTTGACCGCAGCTGGCTTCATCCCACTCCATCTGGATTTCCGGCACCGGGACGACGCTTTTTTCCTGCTGTTTGCGGCTGGCAAAATCATCATCCTGCGGGTGCCAGCCCATGGCTTTCCATACAATAGCGATGGCTTCAAACATGCGACGGCGAAATATCTCGCGCTCCTGTTTCGGCATCGCTGATGGCAGCGTCAGGATTAGCGTGCGTAACTGGCGCGGAGAGGCAGGGAACCCAAGCCGCAGTCGCGTGGCTACGCTGTTAATTTGCCCCAGCGCCTGCGCCAGAAGTTCGCACAACATATGCGTCATCAATGTGCTTCGGCTGTACTGCGGGGAGAACACCGGCAGACGCTCATCCTGCGGCAGGGTAAACAGCGGCTGACCGTCATCGTTCATCAGGTTCATGAGCGGGAAAGCGGTGGCCAGTGGCTCACGCTGCGTTTTGCTATTCATCTGGCTGAAACGCCAGTCCTGAACCACGGGGGTTTCGTCCCACAGATAGCGGCGCGGGCTGGAAATGCCGCTGTTCCCTTCGGTACCGATACGCTGCGTAGCCAGTTTGCGCGCCTCATCGCCCACGCGGACAATAGACGGCCAGACGAAGGCATCTTCACGACCGCTTTCAACCGAGAAATGCTGCTTGCCAAATCGCGCCTCAGAAAATTCAAGGCGGCTGGTAAAGAGGGGTTCATTCAGGAACTGCGGTTCGCTGAGCGAGCGGACCTGTAATTCAGCGGTCTGACGCAGCCCGTCATTGGCATCACCATGATCTTCAATAATTACACCGCAGGTATGGGTATTACCCACGTCCAGGATCAGATCAACGGGGATAGCCGGAGTGCTTAACGTATGGGTGACAAATTTCACCTCAGGGATCGTGAGCTGTTCGCCCAGCATTGCCAGCAGATTTAACCAGTGCGCCTGATATTCAAAGCTGCGCATCGCCTGCTGGATATCGCGCTCGGAGCGGTTTTCAACGCCCGTCGCCCAGGCGGTAAATGCTTCACGCAGCCAGCCGTCAATCCAGGTCTGATCGAGGAAGTTCAGCACTTCATCGTCGCGCCAGGCCAGCGCAAAGCGGGTGCCATTAAGTATATCGTTAGCAACCGGCGAAAGTCGGGTCGTGGCGTGATCGGCAATCTGGCTGTCGAGAGCAAAGGTGACGCGATGCGTGTTGCCGCTGCTGTCAGGGGCATCGAGCTTACGAATTTGAACCCGAGCCCAGTTGTCAGGCCCCTCGACAAACGTGCGCGGGGGATTAAAGCGTAAAAAGGGGACCGGTAACCAGATACCGTCCAGCACGTTCAGGGAGACGTGCAACGGGATCGTGCATTCTGGCTTCACCACTTCAGGCTGCCTGCCGTCGGAGCCGGGCAGGGTATAGCGCCCGTTAATCAGATCGTAATCCAGACGCAATAATGGCCCGTTTGCGGTTTTACGCACGAAGCGGCCATGGCGGGCCGAGTCCTGCGGCGTCAGGCCAAAGTCGAGGAATTGTACGCCGCTGTTCGCAATCAGCGTGACGCTTTGTTTGTAGTCGCAAAGATTTACCAACATAAATCAGGCACCTGCTTTTTTGAACGTCAAAGGAACGACGGTTTTGGCATCATAACGTGCTGAACATTCCGCCACGTCGTTGGTCCCTGCTTTACAGGTGATTTCCGGCATCGGGTAGCGCGAACCGTCGGTGCAACGGGCATTACCGCGGGTTTTGATCAACAATTCCCCGTTGCTATGCAGGCCGGAGAAGATGTCCGTACGACAGACAACATTGTCACCGTGCACAACCCGTGCGGTGCCTTTATTGTTTTGTATTTGATAGCGAAGTGAAGGTGGCTTGCCGGTGATGGGATCTTTAACATCCAGCATCACGCGCCAGCTGCCGTTCAGGAAACGCGTCGATCCGGTTTTAACCTGCAGGGCGTCCATCACCAGGGTTTCTTTCGGAATGGCGCTAATGACCACGGTCTCGTCAGCGGGCTTGGGTTCAGGCGCTTTCACGCTCACCGGGACAACGTCGGCCTGGTGCAGCGGCAAATTCATCGCCAGCGGAGGCACCGATTGTACAGGCTTGGGCGCAATCGCGACCGGTGCCGGAGCCGGTGCGGCGGCGACGGGCTCAGCGGAGGGGGCCGCTTCAGGCCACATCAGCGGGGTGGCAACGGCCGCAACCAGAACAGCAGCCACCGGCAGTGCCCAGAGGTGCAGACGACGTTTCGCTGTCTTAATGACAGGTGCCGGTTCGGCTGGCGGCGTCTCTTCCTGGATGACAGTGGGTACAGGTTCGGCACCATAAACCTCATCAACGGTCATGCGCACCACCGGAGGCGGGGTCACCAGCGGGGCATCGGCTTGCTCAAAGGCCATAACCGGCGCAGGCTCAGGGTCGGGCTCGGGCTCTTCGATTGGGGCGGACATAGGTTCAGGCAGCAGCGACTCCCGCAGACAATCCAGCACATCTTCCCGGGCATTTTCGTTCAGACTCACAAAACCCCAGAACGTGATAACCGGCTTACCGTCCACGAGGAATAGGAAATTTTCCCCCGGGAACTGGAACGCTTTTGCCAGCAGTGAACCGAACAGCTGTTGCGCCGTTTTCGGCGACTGAAGGCTCTTTTTGCTCAGTGACGACACACTTGCCAGGGTGTTTTCCAGATAGCGAAGGGCGCGTAAGCGTGCCTCTTCATCGGCGGCTTTCCAGCTCGTCACGGTGCCTTCAAGGGGGGCATACCAGTCCACGCGGTCTCCGCCATCGTTAACCTGCGGGATCGCCAGGCAATCGACAATGGATTGTTGTTTACGCAGACGAAGCGCTTCACGAATTTGCAGTGCTGATTCAAAAACGGCCTGTCCGCCGCCGCCAACGGCCTGAAAATCATCCAGATTACCGCTGCGTAAAAGTGTTTTTGCCACGATTTGGTCCTGTAGACTTCTTCACCCCTCTACTTTAACCAACCCCTGGTGTCAGCAAACGCGCGATGAGACGCTAAAAGCGGTGATTTCTTAGGGCATTGAAAATGACGGTTGTGCTTGACGAACAAGGGCACTTAAGGCAAATCGACACGGTGACCCTGGCGATAATGTCAACGAATTACGCTGTTTTAGAATAACCTGAGCGTATTTCGTTATTTGCCACTGCGTAAGGGCTATGCTGTTATTACCATTCGCCATAAAAATTCGAATAGGGTTATAACCATGTCTACAGGGAAAACGTTGCTGGCGTTAGCGCTCAGCACACTCTTACCGGCAAGCGCTGCCTGGGCGGCCAATAACGACACGCTGATCTACTGCTCCGAAGCCTCGCCTGAGTCTTTTAATCCGCAAATTGCCAGCTCCGGACCCTCGTTCGTTGCCAGTTCTCAGGTGTTATATAACCGCCTGATCAATTTTGATCCGGTCAAAAACACCCCGGTTCCGTCGCTCGCCGAGTCCTGGACCATCTCACCAGATGGTAAAACCTATACCTTTACGCTACGTAAGGGCGTGAAGTTCAACAGCAACAAATTCTTTAAACCGACCCGTGATTTCAATGCGGATGACGTTATTTTCTCCGTTATGCGTCAGAAAGACCCTAAACATCCTTATCACAATGTCTCACAGGGGAATTACGAATATTTTAATGATGTCGGGCTGGATAAGCTGATTCAGGACGTCAAAAAAATCGATGATAATCACGTACAGTTTGTGCTGAGCGAACCCAACGCGGCTTTCCTGGCTGACTGGGGCATGGATTTCGCCTCCATCCTCTCAGCGGAATATGCGGATGCAATGCTGAAAAAAGGCACACCTGAAAACGTGGATAACTGGCCAATCGGCACAGGCCCTTATGTCCTTCAGCAGTATAAAGTGGACTCTTTGATCCGCTATATCGCGAATCCAGACTACTGGGATGGCGCGGTGCCGACGAAACACCTTATCTTCTCCATCACCCCGAACGTGGAAACCCGTCTGGCGAAACTACAAACCAACGAGTGCCAGGTTATTCCTGCACCGTCGCCCGTGCAGTTCGATGTGATTAAAAAGAATAAAGACCTGACGCTGCACTCGGTGTATGCGTTAAACGTGGGCTATCTGGCGTTTAACACCGAGAAAAAACCGTTTGATAATGTGCTGGTGCGCCAGGCGCTGAATTATGCCACCGATAAAAAGGCTATCGTCAATGCCGTCTTTATGGGCTCCGGCACGGTCGCCAAATCGCCAATTCCACCTAATATGCTCGGTTATAACAAAGACCTACCCGATTACGGTTACGACCCTGAAAAAGCGAAGGCGCTCCTGAAGCAGGCTGGTCTGGAGAAAGGCGCTGAGGTGACATTATGGTCAATGCCGGTACAGCGTCCGTATAACCCGAATTCCCGCCGTATTGCTGAGATGATTCAGAGCGACTGGGCGAAGGTCGGTATCAAAGCCAAAATCGTCTCCTACGAGTGGGGTGAATATCTTTCGGGTATGCGTAAGGGCGAGCACGACAGTGCGCTGTTTGGCTGGATGTCCGACAACGGTGACCCGGACAACTTCGCAGATGTACTGCTGGGCTGTAATAGCATTAAAACCGGCTCCAATGCGGCACGCTGGTGTGACAAGGGATACAATGCGCTGGTAGAAAAAGCGAAACTGACCAGCGATCCGGCAGAGCGTGCGAAGCTCTACGGCGAAGCTCAGGTCATTTTCCATGACCAGGCGCCCTGGATCCCGCTGGCAAACGGCAAAACATTCTATGCAACGCGTAGCAATGTCACCGGCTACAGCGTGAGCCTGATGGGCAGCGACTTCTCGAAAGCGAAGCTGAACTAACTGTAATGCCCTTCCCTTTGGGGGAAGGGCATCGACGACAAGGAGTGACAATGTCACATCTGCAGGAGGTCACCGCTCGCGTTGACGCGGCGGTGGAAGAGAGTGTTATCACCCATATGAACGAACTTCTGATCGCGCTGAGTGATGACCCGGAGTTAAGCCGTGAAGCGCGCTATGCGCAGCAGCAGCGGCTGCGGATCGCCATTGCCCACCATGGCAAGCAGCATAAAGAAGAGCAGGACGCGCGGCTTGACCACCTGACCAAAGGCGGCACGATTCTTTAAGTTCAAAACTGGCGTCGGGCGACAAGCCAGGCGCCAATCACCAGCAATACTGCGCCACAAACGGGGCCGACTAATGCCCGCAAGGGGATGCCGTGACTTTTAAGGATGTCCATCGCCAGTCCGCCAATTAACTGGCTGGCAACCAGCACCGCAATCGTGGTCGCCGCACCGACATACTGATAACCACTGATGCTGGCAAAGACAAAAAATGAACCCAGCAGACCGGGTATCAGCGTCCACCAGCGAACCGTCGCCACCAGCTCACTGAATCCTGAGAGACCGTTTTTGACCAGCAATATGCTGACAAAAAGCACGATCCCCACCAGTGAGTTCAGCAGCATGGCAATCAGAATCGTCGATGACGACTGGGTGATGCGCACCATCAGCGTGTTTTGCACCACCAGTCCAATCCCGGCCGCCACCAGAAAAACCATCGTCAGGGACTGATTCATCAGATGCCGTCCGGGTCGGTACGTTCATCGAGCTGCAACTGCATAAAGGTCAGATCAAGCCAGCGACCAAATTTCGTGCCGACCTGCGGCATTTGCCCGGTCACCACAAAGCCTAACGTTTCATGCAGATGAATAGAGGCCTTGTTCTGGGTTTCGATGCCCGCGACCATCACATGTTTGCCCACGTTTCGCGCCTCGGCAATCAGGTGACGCAGTAGCTCCCGTCCGAGGCCTTTTCCCTGATGCTGCGGATGAACATAAACCGAGTGTTCTACCGTGTGGCGAAAACCGTCAAAGGCGCGCCAGTCGCCAAAAGAGGCATAGCCAGTGACCACGCCATTCTCTTCACTGACCAGCACCGGGTAGCCCATCAGGGTACGCGCCTCGTACCAGGCGATGCGATTATCGGTATCCACGGTGGTGTCATTCCAGATGGCGGCGGTATGGACAACGGCATGGTTATAAATCTCGCCAATGGCGGCGCAATCTTCTTTACTGGCGTGACGAATGATCATGGCAAACCTCAGACTGGGTGTTCACTATAGTGGTACGTTAGTATCACAATATTACACAATGAAACCGGCACATCGCTACGCTATAAGTCATATTTTTTTGTTATGACAACAGGATTGAAATCGGTTTCATACACTATAGTATGACGTTATGGAGACTATGACAGACAATATTAATCAACGGATTAGCGCACGTATTCGCCTTGAACGCGAGGCGCGCGGCTGGTCGCTCAGCGAGCTGGCCGAACGGGCAGGTGTGTCACGCGCCATGATCCACAAAATTGAACGGGGTGAAAGCAGCCCGACGGCAACGCTGCTTGCGCGGCTATCCGGCGCTTTTTCCATCAGCATGTCGACGTTAATTGCCCGCGCAGAAATGCAGGAAGGCAAGCTGCTGCGCGTTGAGAATCAGCCCGTCTGGCGGGATCCGCAAACCCATTATCTGCGTCGTCACGTCTCACCGCGGACCGATCTTCCTATTGACCTGGTTCAGGTTGAGCTGCCGGGGGACTGTGATGTCCCTATGCCTGCATCGTCCTATGCGCTTGCCCGCCTGCTGATCTGGGTGCAGGCCGGGGAGCTGGTGTTTCAGGAAGGCGACACGCGTCACGAAATGAAAGCCGGGGATTGCCTCGAACTGGGGCCGCCCAACGATTGCCGTTTTATCAACGAAACATCGTCACCGTGCGTTTATCTGGTGGTACGTCTCAATCAGTCCGGCTCTTAATGCTAAGGCGTAACCTGGCATCCGGGGCTAGTCTTTAGAGACATTTGCACAACGTAAGGATCAAGTTATGACGCAAAACACGACGCAAAATCGCCGACTGGTACTGGCTTCCCGCCCGCAGGGCGCGCCAGTGGCAGAAAATTTCAGACTGGAAGAGCAACCTGTTGCCGAACCCGCCGACGGACAGGTGCTTTTGCGCACAATATGGCTCTCGCTGGACCCTTACATGCGTGGTCGCATGAGCGATGCGCCGTCTTATTCTCCGCCGGTTGAGATTGGCGCGGTAATGGTTGGCGGCACGGTGAGTCAGGTGGTGAAATCCCGCCATTCTGAGTATCACGAAGGTGAATGGGTACTCAGCTACAGCGGCTGGCAGGAATATGAACTGTCTGATGGCACTGGATTAGTCAAGCTTGGCGACGATCTCGAACACCCGTCCTGGGCACTCGGCATTCTGGGTATGCCGGGGTTCACCGCCTATATGGGGTTATTGGATATCGGCCAGCCTAAAGAGGGAGAGACCCTGGTGGTCGCAGCCGCAACCGGGCCCGTGGGAGCGACCGTCGGGCAAATTGGCAAGATTAAAGGCTGCCGGGTCGTCGGCGTGGCAGGAGGGGCTGAAAAGTGCCGTTATGCTGAAGAGGTGCTGGGGTTCGACAGTTGTCTTGATCATCACGCCGACGATTTTGCCGGGCAGCTTGCCCGGGCATGCCCGAAAGGTATCGACGTCTACTATGAGAACGTGGGCGGCAAAGTGTTCGATGCGGTATTACCGCTTCTCAATACCTCTTCACGCGTACCCATTTGTGGGCTGGTAAGCGGGTATAACGCCACAGGGTTGCCCGACGGTCCCGATCGTCTGCCATTACTGTTGGGCACGTTGTTGAAAAAGCGCATCAGAATGCAGGGCTTTATCATCGCTCAGGATTACGGCGACCGTATCGGTGAATTCCAGGAAGAGATGGGGCGCTGGCTGAAAGAGGGTAAAATCCACTATCGCGAGCAGGTCACCGACGGTCTGGAAAACGCACCGCAGGCGCTGATTGGTCTGCTGGAAGGTAAAAATTTTGGCAAAGTCGTGATTCGCGTTGCGCAGGATAACGGATAAATCCGATTTGTGGCGGGGTTCCCCGCCATAATATATTCTTAATATTCGACTATAATGTTTTTAATAATACGTTAAGAGTTACCCAGTCTCACTACAGGGATTGAGCTCTAATTATTCATTTGTTTATTTGTTGTACTTTAGCGTCACTCCAACACCAGGCATAAAGATACAGGAGAGTTCTGCAGGCATCAGTGCGTCATTACTGATGTGTTGAATCGTGCTTTATGTTTGTTACGGGAATTAAACATGCTTGATTTGGAAAACTTGGAAAAAGCACAACGACTCAGCCTCACGATGCAAGTTGAGGTAAGCCTGAAAAACGCACTCATCGTTGGCGCGTTAAAACCGGGAGCCCGGCTTATCACGAAGGAGATTGCCGATAAACTGGGCACCAGCATTACGCCCGTGCGCGAAGCCTTGCTACGCCTGGTATCTGCAGGTGCGCTCCATGCTACCCCTGCGCAAGCGTTCATGGTGCCCGAAATGACGCTGGAGCGTTATACCGAAATTAATGCCATTCGTAAGCAGCTTGAAGCGATGGCGGTAGGGGCGGCGTGCCAGCAGATGACCCCCGGTAAATGGCAGGAACTTCACGATCTGGCTGAAAAATTTCATGATGCCATGGATAAGGGTGAAGCTCAGCGGGCGCTCAATGCCAACCGGGCGTTTCGCTTCCGTCTTTACGAATACGCCCAGATGCCCACGCTGTCAGCGTTGATCGAACAGCTCTGGGTGCGTATCGGGCCTTGCTTTAACTACCTTCACGCCAGCGTGCATGATATTGCGAAATATCCCTACCGCTATGACGATTTGCTTGCTGCCCTTGAACGAGGGGATGCACAAGCGGCACAGAAATCAATTGATAAACTCATTGATGCGTCGACAGCGCTCTTACTACAACAGTATTTTAGTTAAGTGATAATTTTATACAGAATACGATTTTATACGCGCACTATCTCACTTCTTTATTATCTCCCGGTGGCATTTTCTGCCGGGAACGATGTTTCATTTTTTTCATAATCCCTCCTGGATGCCCTGAAATAACCCTGACACCTGCCGATAAACTGAAAAGGCACATTTGCCTTTTGAGGAGTCAGGAAGATGCATTTCAACCAACGATTACGAAATATAAACATGAGCAAAAAGCTCGGGATGGGGTTTGGTCTGGTATTGCTACTGGTGGCGGTGTCAACGACCATGAGCGTGTTGCGTTTTAAAGAAATCCGCGAGGTCTACCAGCAAACTAACCTGATTTATAACATCAATATTGAAGTATTTCAGGCCAAGATCAACCGTCTCAAGTTTTTGTATACGGGTGATGAAAAATCGGGTCAGGTCATGTCGGGTTACGTCAAACATGCGGTGGCGCTGACGCAAGAAGCTAAACAAAGACAATGGAGCGCGCAGGAAGCACTCATTATTGATGCTATCGACGGACACCTGGCACAGTTTGACCGCAGCGTGGAAGCAATGCAGGCAGCCATGGTCACATTCAATGCAAACAAAGGCGATGCCAGCGCCCGGCAAAGTGTGGAAGCGGCTGAAGAAAAAGTGAAAGTAGCAGGCGATGAGAGCAGCGCGGCCATTCGGCAAATTATTGCGCTGGTGAAAACACATAACGATTCTCTCGCCAACAGCTCCAGCTCCATAACGGCGATAGTCGGTCTCGTCGCGATCCTGTTTGGTATTCTTGTGTCGTGGTGGGTCACGCGCCAGATCACCCGTCCGGTCAATCACAACCTGCAGCTCGCAGAGAAGATTGCCAGCGGCGATCTCAGCTCGGATATTCACCCACAGGGCGATGATGAGCTAGGTAAACTGACCGGCGCCATGGGGCGGATGAACGACAAATTGCGTGCGATGATTGGCGAAGTGCGCAGTAGCGTTTCTCAGGTATCACAGGCCGCCAGCGATATCGCAGAGGGCAATACCGATCTCTCCTCACGCACGGAGCAGCAGGCGGCGGCCGTGGTACAAACCGCCGCAAGCATGGAAGAGCTGACGGCCACGGTGAAGAACAACGCCGATAATGCGCGTCATGCCAGCAAGCTGGCAGCAGAGGCCTCCCGCACGGCAACGCAGGGCGGAAGCGTTATGCGCGATGTCGTCAGCACCATGAGCGATATCAATACCAGTTCGCAGAAGATTGCCGATATCACTGCCGTTATCAACAGCATTGCCTTCCAGACCAATATCCTGGCGCTTAATGCCGCCGTGGAAGCCGCGCGCGCGGGTGAACAAGGGCGCGGGTTTGCGGTCGTCGCCAGTGAAGTTCGCAGCCTTTCTCAGCGCAGCTCTCAGGCGGCGAAAGACATTGAACAGTTGATCAGCGAGTCGGTATCCCGTATCTCAACGGGCAGCGATCTGGTGGTTAAGGCCGGACAAACCATGGAGCAGGTCGTGGATTCAGTCACGCGGGTGAACGATATTATGGGCGAAATCTCGTCTGCCTCGGAAGAGCAGAGCAGGGGAATCGAGCAGATCTCACGTGCGGTTATGGAGCTGGACACCACCACTCAGCAAAACGCATCGTTGGTCGGCGCATCGTCAACTGCGGCAGGGGCGCTGGAAGACCAGGCACGTATACTGGAGTCGTTGGTAGCGGCGTTCCGCTTAGAGCAGAACGCCCGAATGGCGTAATATTGTCCCCGGCAGACGTTGCCTGCCGGGGCAGTCTTTATTCGAAACGATAGGAAACCGACAGGCCAACGCCGTAGTTGCGGCCCGGCGCGGGTTCGTAATAACGACCATTTGATTCGTTAACGATGACCGATCCGACATACTCTTTATCGAACAGGTTATCCACCCGACCAAATACGTCCATTCCCCAGCTTCCGTAGTTAAATTTATACCCGGTATTCAGACCCACCACGGTGTATGACGGTGCTTTGGCGGTGTTTTCATCGTCAGCCTGAATATCGCTCATGTAACGCACATCCGTGCCAGCGTACCAGCCCTCAACAGGCTGCCAGCCGAAGGATGCGTAGCCCATATTCCGTGCGATGCCCGGCATACGATTGCCGTTGCAGTCCGTATCGGAACAGACGTTGGTCCGGTAGGTGGCATCCAGATACGTCCATGCCATTTTAAGTTTCCAGTTCTCAGCGAACTGCTGATCCAGGGACACTTCCACACCCTGACGGCGCGTTTTACCGGCGTTTTTATAGCTGGTGCGTCCGCCTGCACTGGCATCCACCACGATTTCGTCATCGGTGTCAGTACGGAACAGGGCGGCAGTCAGCAGACCATTTCCGACGCGTGTTTTACTGCCCACTTCATAGGTGTTATTGGTGGAGGGCTTCAGACCAAAATTCAGCCCGCTCTGGTTCCCGGAACGGTAGGACAGTTCGTTAATGGTCGGGGTTTCGAAGCCACGGCCCGCGGCGGCGTAAAGGTTCCAGCCGTCGGTTACGGCGTATTTTACCGAGCCGGCTGGCAGCCATTTATGGTAGCTGGCCTCGCCGCTATCGTCGCCATTGGCCCCTTTGACGTAACGATCGTTGGAATCAAACCAGACGGAGCTATAGCGCACGCCCGCGTCCACGGAGAGTTTATCCGTAAGCTGCCAGCGGGTTTGCAGATACGGGTCGACGTTCCACATCAGGTTACGCTCGTCACGACGTTTATTGCCTTTGACGCCGTAGTCCGGGGCACCGTTGCGCATCACAAAGTTTTCATAGCCGCGACGATTTTCACTGAGATTTTCGTAGTTCAGCCCGGTGGTAAAGGTCACCGGAACGCCCAGCTCACCCCGGTGCGTCCAGCGGGTATCGATACCCTGGTAATGGCGCTGCATATCAATCACGCCGCCGGAATGCGTTTCACGCAGCTGCGGCTGGTAGGGGATCGACTGGTACTGGGTCATCTCACGTTCGCCGGCATAGGCCATCACGCTCAGATCGTCCTGCTCGCTGAGCTGGCGGTCATAGCGCAGCCCTGCCTGGGTCTGCTTAATGGTTTTACGCGTGTTGTACTGATCGCCACGCGGCGACTGACGCGGGTTGTCGCGCCATTCCTGATAATCCAGACCACCCGGATCGTTGGCTTTCATGTCCACGCTATTGAAGATCAGCGTCAGCTTGCTGGCGTCATCAAGGCGCACGCCAAGTCGGGCGTTGGCGAGGTTTTTACGCGCGCCGCTGTGATCGCGGTAGCCATGCGTGGTGAATCGCGTTGTCGACACCGTGTAATCCACATCGCCCGCGTGCGTACCGTCACCCATCGCTCCCGTGGCTTTCATACCGTAACGCCAGGTACCGTAGCTGCCGTAATAGCTGCTGGCTTCCAGGGTAGGGGGTTCTTTGCCGGTTTCGGTAGTCATATTAATGACCCCGCCCGAGGCGTTGCCATACAGCGCAGAAAACGGGCCGCGCAGCACTTCCACGCTATCAATACTGCTTAAATCGATATTGGACGTTTGCCCCTGGCCGTCCGGCATCGTCGCCGGTATCCCGTCCACATAAAGACGAATTCCCCGCACACCAAACGTCGAACGCGCACCGAAGCCACGCATGGAAAGCTGCAGGTCCTGCGCGTAGTTCTGTCGATTTTGGATTTGCAGGCCCGGCACGCTACCTAAGGATTCGGACAGATTGATTCGCGGCGCGGCATGACGCATGTCATCACCGTTGACCACGCTCACAGCGGCAGGGGTATCAAGCTCAGAAACGGTCTGTGGGGTTGCGCTGACAATCAGGGTTTGCTCTTGCTCTGCGAGCGCAACGGCTGGCGTCAGGACAGCAGGAATCAGTATCAACGGTAACGTTAACTGACGGGCAGAAATGATTTTCATGAATAGAAGCCGGTTAATAAAAAGACGAACCAAATGGAACATGTGACGCCATGTTAAATCTTTTGTAAAGGTTTTGAAAACTTTAACAGCACATTGCGTTAATGGAAGTGTAGTTAAAAAAACAGCGAAGCGGGAGATGGAATGAAAGAAGGGCTCCACTTTTTAACAAATAATGATTACTATTCTCATCAATAAACAGACAGAGCCATGACTTTGTCGACAGGAAGCGATGTCAGTAGTCCTCACATTTTATATAAAGGGAGTTTGTTATGTCATTACGTCATCTGTGCTCACCGCGTCTGCGCGGATCTCTGCTGCTGGGTTCTTTACTGGTAGCGAGTACGTTCAATGTTCAGGCAGCGGAAGAGATGCTGCGCAAAGCGGTTGGCAAAGGCGCGTATGAAATGGCCGTCAGCCAGCAGGATAATGTGCTGTGGGTCGCGACATCTCAAAGCCGCAAAATCGATAAAGGCGGTGTCGTTTATCGTCTGGACCCGGTTACGCTGGAAGTGACTCAGGCGATTCACAACGACTTAAAACCGTTTGGTGCGACCTTCAATAACGCAACGCAGACGCTGTGGCTGGGCAATACAACCAGTAGTGCCGTGACGGCCATTGATGCCAAAACCGGCGAGGTGAAAGGGCGTCTGATACTGGACGATCGCAAACGCAGCGAAACCGTTAAGCCGCTGCAGCCCCGTGAACTGGTGGCGGACGACAGCACAAATACCGTTTATATCACCGGCGTGGGTAAAGAGAGCGTGATTTGGGTCGTCGACGGCAACACGCTACGGCTCAAAGAGACTATCGCCAACACGGGCACCTACAGTACGGGTCTGGCGCTCGATGCCCAGGCGAAACGTCTGTACACCACCAATGCAGATGGCGAACTGGTGATCATCGACACGGCGACGCATAAAATTCTGAGCCGTAAAAAAGTGCAGGATGACGGTAAGGAGCATTTCTACCTTAACCTCAGTCTGGATACCGCCGGTCAGCGCGCCTTTATTACCGATTCCAAACAGCCTGAAGTGCTGGTGGTGAACCTGAAGGACGGAAAGGTCATTGAAAAGATCGCAGCGCCAGAATCGCTGGCCGTGCTGTTTAACCCGGCGCGCAACGAAGCGTATGTTACCCATCGTGAAGCGGGCAAGGTAAGCGTGATCGACACCAAAACGTATAAAGTTACCCGCACTTTCGATACGCCGACCTATCCAAACAGTCTGGCGCTTTCTGAAGACGGAAAAACCCTGTACGTATCGGTTAAGCAGAAATCGACACGTCAGCAAGAGGCCACCCAGCCGGATGACGTGATTCGTATCGTGCTGTAACGGAGAAGCACTTTCCGGCGCAGCCCGCGCCTGGTGCAATGAAAAAGGGAAGGCATGTTGCCTTCCCTTTTTTGTGCCTGACATCGCAGGCGTCATCTTAACGCTATGACTCTTTAATCAGCGAGCCGTCATGCTTTTCATCATCAGGATGAACCGGTGCGGTACTGTGGATTTCGCTCACGCGCTTACGCACGCCAAACCAGCCCGCAATCAGCAGCACCGCCAGCAAAGGAATGGTGGCGATAGTATAAGTGCCGTTAGGATAATCAAACGCCATCAGCACCAGCACGCTGAACAGGAACAGCAGCGTTAACCAGGAGGTGACCGGTGCGCCCGGCATTTTAAAGCTCACGTCCGCCGCTTTGCCCTCTTTGATTGCTTTGCGAAGACGCATCTGGCACACCACAATAAAGGCCCATGACGCGATAATGCCCAGCGCGGCGACGTTGAGAACGATCTCAAAGACCTGCGAAGGCACCAGATAGTTCAGGAACACGCCAAACACGTAGACCACCAGCGTGGCCAGAATACCGGCATAAGGCACCTGTTGCTTACTCATCTTCGACATGAATTTCGGCGCGGAACCGCCCATCGACATGGAGCGCAGAATACGACCGGTACTGTACAGGCCAGAGTTGAGACTGGAGAGCGCCGCCGTCAGGACCACGATATTCATGATGCTGCCCACGTAAGGCACGCCCAGCTTCGAGAAGAAGGTGACAAACGGGCTTTGACCCGCCTGATAGGCATTCCATGGCAGCAACAGCACCAGCAGGACGACCGAGCCCACGTAAAACAGACCAATACGCCAAATTACGCTGTTAATGGCTTTAGGCACCATGGTCTGCGGATCTTTACATTCACCTGCCGCTGTACCCACCAGTTCGATAGAGGCAAAGGCAAACACCACCCCCTGAACCAGAACCAGGGCAGGCAGCAGACCATGCGGGAAGAATCCGCCATTATCCGTGATGAGGTGGAAGCCGGTAGCGTTGCCATCCAGCGGTTTTCCACTGCCCAGGAAAACGGTGCCCACCACGAGGAAGATCACAATGGCCAGCACTTTGACCAGCGCGAACCAGAATTCCATTTCTGCGAACCACTTCACACCAATCATGTTCATGGTGCCGACAATCGCCAGAGCGCCAAGCGCAAATACCCACTGTGGCACATCGCCAAATGCGCCCCAGTAATGCATATAGAGCGCCACGGCGGTGATATCCACAATGCCGGTCATCGCCCAGTTGACGAAATACATCCAGCCCGCCACGTACGCGGCTTTTTCACCAAGGAATTCACGGGCATAAGAAACAAAACTGCCGCTCGAAGGGCGGTGTAAAACCAGCTCGCCAAGCGCACGCAGGATGAAGAAAGAGAAAATCCCGCACACCGCATAGACCAGCGCGAGCGCCGGGCCCGCCATCTGCAGACGCGCGCCTGCGCCTAAAAACAGCCCCGTACCGATTGCGCCGCCGATGGCGATCATCTGCACCTGACGGTTGCCCATCGCTTTCTGATACCCCTCTTCATGGGAGTTCAACCAGCGACGTTTCGCAGCGTGATGATCGGCTGCGCTTTTATTGCTTGTTTTCATTACGTTACCCGTTTACCTGTCTGAATCATCTGTGAGATGCCCGTACCCGGCAGTTTGCAAACCAAACGATTGCTTCTGCGCTGTTATATGCCGCCTTTCCAGTCATTCTGCGTATGGATAAGGCAAAACATGGCGAAGCATCCTACCTGCATTCGATAAGTGACGCAAAAGAATCGTTGCACTCTGCAATTAATGAATATGTCTCATAAGCACAAGCGGTTATGCGCCATAGTTTTCATGAAATTTAGCCTCTACAGTCAGTGGAATGAATCAGTCATGACGAGGTGAAAGAGGCAACTGCGACAAAGAGGGCACCACGAAGCGCCATCGTCTGGAAGAGGTTATGGCATCAGTGAATGTGACGTTGTCACTTAATACGACCGCTCGCAAAAACCGGGCGCTTGAATCCAGTGGTATTGTTGGCGAGCGTTATCCGAAACATCTTTTGTCGCGTGTCGGCAAGTCAGTTAACCCGCCCGTAATGCTTCGAGCAGCAGGGTAAAGGCGGCGGTGTGCTGACGTCGTCCGGGATAATAGAGGTGATAGCCGTCAAAAGGGGGACACCACGCCTCCAGCACCCTGACAAGCTGGCCCTCCGCCAGCGCTGCCTCTACCGTGTCATCCGGCACGTAAGCCAAACCTAACCCTGCCACGGCGGCGTCTATCCGCTGCGGCAGGTTATTCAGCGTTAACTGGCCTTCAACACGTACCCGCAGTTCGCGTCCGTCCTTTTCAAATTCCCAGGCATAAAGTCCGCCGCGCGTCGGCAGACGCATGTTGATGCAGCGATGGTGCTGAAGTTGCTCGGGGGTTTCGGGGACCCCATACCGTGAAAAATAGTCGGGGGAGCCGACTACCGCCATGCGCATATCAGGGGCAATGCGCACTGCAATCATGTCTTTAGCAATCTGTTCCCCCAGGCGCACGCCCGCATCAAAACGACCGTCCACAATGTCGGTCAAACCGTTGTCCACGGTCACTTCAACATGAATATCAGGATACGTTGCCATAAAGGGCTTCAGCACGGGCCACAGTATGGCTGACATCGCGTGCTCACCCGCCGTGATCCGGATATTGCCGGCAGGGGTGTCGCGCATGTCTCGCAGCGCCGCCAGCTCCTGTTCTATCTCCAGCAGGTGCGGACTTAGCCGCGTAAAAAGCTGCTCACCGGCTTCGGTCGGGGCGACACTTCGGGTCGTACGCGTCAATAAACGCATGCCGAGCCGGGCTTCAAGATGGCGCATCGCGTGGCTCAATGCCGACTGAGACACGCCCAGCTGGGCGGCTGCGCGGGTAAAGCTGCGCTCGCGGGCCACCACCATAAACGACAGCAGATCGTTAAAATTATCTTTCAGCATGGGGAGACTCCGCATTAATGAATTCTATTCATGGTTCCATTCTGATTATGCAGTCTAATGCTGACCTCCTGTTTGCGCTACTGTTAACGCAACAGCAAAAGAGGAGTTCGAAATGAAAATTATACGTAGCGGTTCATTACCTTCAGTGCGTGGGCCGGAAGCATGGTTCAGCGGCACCGTACGCATCGATGCCCCGTTCCAGGCTACCGAACCGGCTGCCGTCGGTGGCGCCACGGTGACCTTTGAGCCAGGCGCTCGGACGGCATGGCATACCCATCCACTGGGGCAAACACTGATTGTGACGCAGGGGCGTGGCTGGTTGCAGGAGTGGGATAAAGAGGCACAGGTGTTAAACCAGGGCGATATTGCGTGGATCCCACCGGGTGTCAAACACTGGCACGGCGCCTGCTCAGAAACGGCGATGACCCATATTGCCATCGCTGAATCTGTGAACGGTAGCCCGGTTGACTGGCTGGAAAAGGTGACAGACGAACAGTACAGGGTGGCTAACCGCTGAACACCGCAATGGCCTGTTGCAGACGCGTAGTGCGTTGCGTCAGGTGCGTGGCGGCGCTGGTGACGTTATCGACCATGGCGGTGTTGTTGTGCGTCATCACGCCAATACGCGAGATCGACGCGTTTATCAGGGTGAGCGCCTGGGTCTGCTCCTGTGTTGCATGGCCGATCTCCTTAATCAGCGATGACATTTGCAGTACATTGCCGACCATGGCGGTCAGGTGGGTTTCAGTTTGTTCCACCATATTGACCCCGGCGTTCACGCTGGCGACATTTTTCTCGATAAGCGTTTTGATCTCTTTTGCGGCTGAAGCAGAGTGCTGTGCCAGATTGCGCACCTCAGCCGCCACCACGGCAAATCCACGTCCTGCTTCCCCGGCCCGGGCTGCCTCCACCGCCGCGTTGAGTGCCAGGATGTTCGTCTGAAAGGCAATGCGATCGATAACGCCAATGATGTCGACAATCTGGCTATTGTCTTTCGACACCGACTGCATCATACCAATCGTTTTCTGCATGATGGCTTCACCGTGACGCGCGCTGTCACTGGTGCGGTCCGCCATACCGATCGCTTCTGCGGCGGTGTCGGCGGTTTGTTGTACGGCGCTGGCGATCTCCTCGACGGCGGCCGCAGTTTGCTGTAAATCGCTTGCCGTCTCTTCGGAACGCGCCTGCAAGGACGTGCCTTCTTTGGCGACCTGCTGGCTGATTTGACGGATCCCCGTTATTTGTGCACCGACATCGTCCACCAGCGACTGCAAATTTAATCCCGATTGATTAACCAGCCGCATCATCATGCCGATTTCATCCACCCGATCGAAATGTTCATAGCCGGTTTTACGACCGGATACCACATGCTGCATTTTCCGCATAACCGCGTTGATAGGGCGGCTGATTTGATGATGTAGAAAAATCTGCAATAAACAGAAAATACCGATTAACGCCCCGCCCATCATCACCCCTTTGGGTAACAGAAACGTGACCAGAAGGGTGAGGAGTGCCGCAGTGAAAATAGCGTAATTAACTCTTTTTGCCGTGCTGAGACGTTTAAAAAGAGAAAGAAAAGAGAAAATACCTCGATGAACAACCAGACCTTTATAAAATCGATGATGTTTTAATTCATTATTTCTGACACGTTGATAAAGGGTTTCACTGGCCTCGATCTCGTCTCTTTGCGGAACGTGGCGAACTGAGATATAGCCGGTCAAAATGTCATTCTGATAAACGGGCGTCACGTTTGCCCGTACCCAGTAGTGATCGCCATTAGCGCGGCGATTCTTTACCAGACCTGTCCAGCTCTGGCCTTGCTGCAGCGTGTACCACATATCTCCAAAGGCTTCTGCGGGCATGTCAGGATGGCGGATCAGATTATGCGGTTCGCCGAGTAGATGCTCTTCTTTATAACCGCTGGCTTCGATAAAAGCCGAGTTGGCGTATGAAATGTGGCTGTGAATATTTGTGGTCGACATCAACGTCGCACCGTCGTTAAGAAAATACTCGTTTTGTGTAACGGGAGTGTTATTTCTCATGAAAAATTCCATGCTGTTTTTAAAAACATAAGAAGCCGCCCGAAAAATGTTCAGGCATGGCAAAATAAATACGGTGTTATTACTGACTGCGCATTCTTCCATAAAAATGGGGCAATAAAGAAGAACCCGAATTAATTATTTTTTTAAAAGTTGTCCCTCCCTGCAATAAAAATCAAATCTGATACGTTCGCCAAAAACAGCACCCAGGCGATCGCTTGACTTAAGCCAAATATAAAGTGAAACATCACCCCCTGTCATAAACAGAGGTATCGAATCGCTGTTTATGACAGGGGGTGTCACGCGCGCTGCCGGCCCCTTGGTTAACCCGTGAATATATGCCGCACTGAGGGGCATTTCTGATTTATGGGAAACTAAATGTAAATTAATTGTTTCTCAGAGGTGAAATCGCCCTTTAATAATGGCGACATGTTTAGCCTAACGAGAATACAACATGTCCTGGCGAATCAGCATTCTGGATAAAAGTCCCGTAGCGGACAACGAAACCGCCGCCGATGCGCTGGCGCGGACCTTGAGCCTGGCGAAACAGGCAGAGGCGCTGGGGTATCATCGATTCTGGATTGCCGAACATCACAATACTTCGCAGCTTGCCAGCCCGTCACCTGAGCTGCTTATCGCGTGGATCCTGGGCCAGACAAAACAGATTCGGGTCGGCTCCGGCGGCGTGATGCTGCAACACTACAGCCCCTATAAGGTGGCGGAAAACTTCAACGTGCTGGCGGCCATTGCCCCGGGCCGCGTGGATTTAGGGGTGGGGAAAGCGCCGGGGGGGTTACCGCTGTCGACGCGGGCATTGCAGCAGGGGCAGCATTCCGGGGAGAAGGGCAGCTTCGCGGAGCAACTTACCCAACTGAACGGCTGGTTAACGCCGTCTGAGGATGAATTACGCGCAACGCCACAGCCCGCCATACCGGCACAGGGTTTTTTACTGGGTGCCAGCACGGAAAGTGCGCTGCTGGCCGCATCCCTGAACTGGAATTTCGTTTTTGCGGCGCACCTCAACGGCGATCCGGCGCTACTGCGTGAGGTCATCACAACCTGGCGGGCCAACAGTGCCCGCGAGACGATCGTTGCGGTGCAGGCCGTTGTTGCGCCGACGAAGTCGGAAGCCGAGGCGCTGGCACAAAAGGTGGAAGTGTGGGGCGTAGAGCTGGAAAACGGACAGCGCGTTACCGTCGCCAGCGAGGAACAAGCGTATGCCTTTGCGCGTCAGGCTGGGAGTGAGCCTGTGCGGATTGCTCGTCGGGCGCAATCATTGCTGGCTGGAACCGCAGAGGTTGTCGTCGACAGGCTCAATACCCTGCACGAAACCTGGGGTATTGATGAGTTCATTATTGATACACCGATGGCGAAGGGGGATGCCCGGGTCCGGTCACTGCGCCTGCTCGCTGAGGCAAAACGGGCCGCGGAGGTGCGGGTATGAGCTTCGGCCAACAGCTGATCGACTGGCGTCGCGAGCTGCATGAACATCCTGAACTTTCTGGGGAAGAGGTGCAGACGACGGCACGTTTACGCCAGTGGCTGACCGCAGCGGATATCCGGGTGCTGCCTTACGATTTGCCCACCGGCGTGGTGGCGGAAATTGGTTCAGGCCTTAAGCAGATTGCGCTGCGTGCCGATATTGATGCTCTTCCGATAGTGGAGCGCAGTGGGGTCACGTTTAGCTCGCAAAATCCTGGCGTGATGCACGCCTGCGGGCACGATATCCATACCAGCGTCATGCTGGGCGCCGCACTCCGGTTAAAAGACCGCGAAGCCGTATTGCCGGGGCGCGTGCGCCTGCTTTTCCAGCCCGCAGAAGAGAATTTTGGCGGGGCAAAAACCCTGGTACGCGCAGGGGCGCTGAAGGACATCAGCGCCATTTTTGGTATGCACAATGAACCCGGTTTACCGGTGGGTGCTTTTGCCACCCGTGGCGGCCCGTTTTACGCCAATGTCGATCGTTTTGTCATTCGCGTCACTGGAAAAGGCGCTCATGCCGCGCGTCCTCATGAAGGCACGGATGCGATAGTCATCACCAGTCAACTGGTGACGGCGCTTCAGAGCGTCGCGAGCCGTAACGTCAATACGCTTGATTCCGTGGTTCTGAGCGTTACGCGCATAACGGGAGGTAACACCTGGAATGTGCTCCCGGAAAACGTCGAACTGGAAGGCACGCTGCGTACGCATCGGACCGAGGTTCAGCAACAGGTAAAAGGGCGCGTCCAGGAGATTGCCGCCGGTTTTGCCAGTGCCTTTAACGCACAGATCGATATCACCTGGTATGCGGGGCCAACCGCCTTAGTCAATGACGAACGGTGGGCCGACTTCGCCAGCGCCGTAGCGCGTGAAACAGGGTACGAAACCCGGCATGCGGAACTGCACATGGGGGGCGAAGATTTTGCCGTCTATCTGCAGCATATACCCGGCGCGTTCGTCAGCATCGGGAGTGCCAGTCCGTTTGGTTTACACCATCCAGCCTTCAATCCTGACGAGGCCCTCATCGAGCCCGCCGCCCGCTATTTTGCCCGGCTGGCCGAAAAAGCATTACAGCAACTCTAACGTTCAGAGGTAACTATGTCTGCAACACGACAACTGCATTTGGGAACCATTTTGCACGGTGCGTCCGGGAATATGTCGGCCTGGCGTCACCCCGCGGCGGTCGCCGACGCGAGCATTAATTTTGCGTTTGTTAAGGAGACAGCGCGTAAAGCGGAGGAGGGGAAACTGGATTTTCTGTTTGTCGCCGACGGACTGTATATCAATGAAAAATCCCTCCCCCATTTTCTCAATCGCTTCGAGCCGCTGACGGTTTTGTCTGCGCTGGCGAGCCTGACCACGCGCCTGGGTCTGGTCGGGACGTTGTCGACTTCCTATAGCGAGCCGTTCACCGTGGCGCGCCAGTTCGCCAGCCTCGATCACCTGAGCCAGGGGCGCGCTGGGTGGAATGTGGTGACCTCGCCGCTGGAAGGTTCGGCTAAAAATTTCTCACGAGAGAAACATCCTGAACACGCGCTGCGCTACCGGATAGCCGACGAATACCTGGACGTGGTGAAAGGGCTGTGGGATTCGTGGGAAGAGGATGCGTTTGTGCGCAATAAAGAGAGTGGTCAGTTCTTCGATCCACAAAAATTACATCCGCTCGATCATCGGGGTGATTTTTTCCAGGTGGCCGGGCCGTTGAATATTGGCCGTACACCGCAGGGGCGTCCGATTGTTTTTCAGGCTGGCGCATCGGACGACGGTAAAAAATTAGCGGCGAAACATGCAGATGCTATCTTCACCCATCATGAGACCCTGGAGGATGCCAAAGCGTTTTATCGCGATGTGAAGCAGCAGCTGGAGAGCCACGGTCGTCGGGCCGATGCGTTAAAGATATTCCAGGGGGTGAGCGTCATTGTTGGTAACGATGCGGCAGATGTTGAGCAGCAATACCAGACCACCGCCGCGCTCGTCTCCATCAAGGACGCGCTTAATTATCTGGGCCGCTATTTTGAGCATCACGATTTCAGTCAGTATCCGCTCGACGCACCTTTCCCGGATGTCGGGGACTTAGGGCAAAACAGTTTCCGTAGCACAACCGATGAAATTAAACGTCATGCCCGTGAACGGCAACTCACGCTGCGCCAGGTCGCCCTGGAAGCCGCATCCCCGCGCCCGCGCTTTTCCGGCACGCCACAGGAGGTGGCTGACGGGATGCAAGCGTGGTTTGACGCCTGTGCCGCAGACGGTTTCATTATTCAGGGCGGCACGCCGGACACGTTCCCGCGCTTTGTCGACACGGTGATCCCGATATTGCAGGCGCGCGGTCTGTTCCGTACCGATTATCCGGGCACCACGCTGCGTGAAAGCCTGGGGCTGGACCTGCCTCAAAATCAATACACACAACAATAAGAGACACCCGCTATGCAGAAATCATCGCTTGTTCTGGCGCTCACGCTCGCCTTTGCCCCGGCTGTCTGGGCAGAAAATGTCAACATCAACGGCACGGGGGTGAGTCTTGAGGCCAATAAAACCCCCATCAATACCGTGAAAAATAGCGCAGCGGTCGCGCAGTTACCCAGGGATTATCGCTTTGCGCACCCGGGCAAATTGACCGTTGCGGTGGCGGCGCTGAACTCCCCGCCGTTAACCGTGTTTTCGGATGACAATAAAACGTTGCTGGGCAGCGAGGTGGATGTTGCCCGGCTGGTTGCGGATAGCCTGGGGCTGGAGCTGAACGTGGTGCCCACCTCGTGGGAAGACTGGCCGCTGGGCGTTGCCTCCGGTAAATACGACGCCGCCATCAGCAACATCACGGTGACCAAAGAGCGCAAAGCGAAATTTGATTTTGCGACTTACCGTAAAGACTCGCTGGGTTTTTATGTGAAATCGACCAGCCCGATCGCCCACATCGACAAGGCTGAAGACATTGCTGGCCTGCGGATTATTGTCGGTTCTGGCACCAATCAGGAGGCGATACTCCTGGCGTGGAATGCTGAAAACCTCAAGAAAGGTCTGAAGCCTTTTACCCCGGTGTATACCAAAGACGATGCCGCGCAAACCCTGGCAATTCAGTCCGGACGCGCGGACGCTTTTTTCGGTCCTAACGTCATTGGGGCGTGGAAAGCGGCGCTGACCGGTAAAACCAAATTGGTGGGCAGCGTCGACGGTGGCTGGCCAAAGGCCGCGCATATTGCTGTGACCGTGAAAAAGGGCAGTGGACTGGCTGAGCCTGTACAGACGGCGCTCAACGGCGTCATTCAAAACGGGGATTACGACAAAGTCCTCAACCGTTGGGGAGAAGGCGTAGAGCGTATCCCGCATTCAGAACTGAATCCTGCCGGGCTCGGCGACTAAGGAGATCCCATGAACGATCTTTATCGCGACGTCTCCCCCGACGATGCGTTGTTGCAACCCATACTCGACGGGTTGTTTGGTGAGTATGCGTCGCGCTATGGCGATTACTTTTCAAAAGATGCCGAAGTGGAGCAGACGGAATGGTATCTGCCGCCACAAGGGTTATTCATTGTGCTGGAGCGCGAGGGCGACATCATTGCCACCGGCGCTTATAAACCCCGCGATGAACACACCGCAGAGATCAAACGTATCTGGACTCAGAAAACGCTGCGTCAGCAGGGACTGGCGGCGCGAATAGTACAGGAGCTGGAGCGCAGGGCGGTCCTCGCAGGTTATAACCAGATGTACCTCACTACCGGTTTTCGGCAGCCGGAGGCGGTCAGGCTTTATCTCAGCCAGGGCTACACGCCGCAGTTTGACCTGGAAAGAGATCCGGAAGAGTACAGCCAGCCGCCCTATGACGGACGGTTGCGTTTCACCAAAACGCTGGTGCGTGAAGCGTTCAGCAAAACGGCATGAGGAGCGACGATGAACAACATTGAAATCATCAAAGTGGTCCCGGCGCGCTACCCATGGCGGACCGTCGGGGCCGTTGTGGCGCTGTTTGTACTGGCCGTGGTCATTCAATCGGTGGCCTTTAATCCACGCTGGGAGTGGGGCGTGTTTGCCCGCTGGTTTTTTGATCCGGTGATTCTTGAAGGGCTGGGGCAAACGCTGCTGCTGACCCTTATCGCCACGCTGCTCAGCGTCGTCTTTGGCGGGATTCTGGCGCTGGCCAGACTGTCCTCGTCGTGGTTACTGAGCGGGCTGGCATTTGGTTATATCTGGCTGTTCCGTTCGCTACCGCTGATTGTGGTACTGATCATTCTCTATAACTTCTCTTATCTCTACGACACGCTCTCGCTCGGCGTGCCCTTTACCACTTTGACATGGGGAAGCTTCGAGACCATTAACGTGCTCGGACAGTTTTCTACCGCAGTGGTAGGGCTGACGCTGGTGCAAAGCGCCTATACCGCCGAGATCGTTCGCGGCGGATTTTTAGGGGTCGACCACGGTCAGTATGAAGCCGCCGCCGCGCTGGGTTTACCGGCAGGGCGCCGCACCGTGCGTATCATCCTGCCGCAGGCATTACGCACGATTTTGCCTGCCGGATTTAACGAAATCATCAGCCTGGCAAAGGGAACGGCGATGGTTTACGTGCTGGCGATGCCGGAACTGTTCTACACCATTCAGATGATTTACAACCGCACGCAGGAAGTGATCCCGTTGCTGATGGTGGGCGCAGTCTGGTATCTGGTTATCACTACTCTGCTGTCAATTGTGCAGCATAGCGTTGAGCGCGCCCTGGCCCGCAGTGAACGCCGCTCGGCGGTGAATACCGCCCGTACGACCCATCGTACCCGTGACGTCACCCCAACACAGGAGCCTGTCCATGTCAGCCTCTCCTGAAGGACATATTTCTATTACTGGCGTCAGCAAATCTTTCGGACGTCATAAAGCGCTGGATAACGTCTCGCTTGAGATCCCCCCAGGTTCGGTCACCGTCATTCTGGGGCCGTCCGGTTCGGGCAAATCTACGCTGCTGCGCACCATTAATCATCTGGAGCGCGTTGACGAGGGGTTTATCCAGATTGATGGTGATTACATTGGCTATCGCCGCCAGGGCAACACGCTTTATGAACTGAAAGAGAAAGAGATCCTGAAGCAGCGTATCAACGTGGGCTATGTTTTCCAGAACTTCAACCTGTTTCCGCACCTTACGGTGCTTGAGAACCTGATTGAAGCGCCCATAGCGCATAAAAAACTGAGCCGGAAAGCGGCGGTAGAACGAGCCTACGGACTGCTTGACGTCGTGGGTTTACGAGATAAAGCCGATGCCTGGTCTCGTCATCTTTCCGGTGGACAGCAGCAGCGTATCGCCATCGCCCGTGCCCTGGCCTTACGCCCACGGGTTATGCTGTTTGACGAACCCACCTCAGCGCTGGATCCGGAGCTGGTCGGGGAGGTTCTCGACGTGATCAAAAAGCTGGCCCGATCCGGCACCACGCTGGTGGTCGTTACGCATGAAATTGGCTTCGCCCGCGAAGTGGCCGATCAGGTGGTCTTTATGGTGGACGGAAAAATCGTCGAGCAGGGCAGCAGCGATGATGTGCTCAATCGGCCATCGCATGCGCGAACGCGCCAGTTTTTATCAAAGGTATTGTAGGAGTGCGCATGAAATATGGATTACTGGCGCTGATCGGCGTCGCGACGGCCGGTCATGCCAGCCTGGGTTTACACGCAAACGAGCAGCCGCTGCCCGTCACGCAGGATCCGCACGCGATCGCGGCGATCCCAAAGGATTATCGCTTTGTCGAGCCGGGGACGCTGACGGTGGCGATTTCTGCTCTGAACTCTCCGCCGCTGGCGCTGCTTGCCAGCGATAACCGCACGCGGATCGGCAGTGACCCGGATATTGCCCGTTTGCTGGCCGGGAGTCTTGGTTTAAAGCTTAAGCTGGTGCCCACGGCCTGGGAAGACTGGCCGCTGGGCATCAGTGCCGGACGTTATGATGTCGCCCTGGTGAATATTGCCGTGACCGAACAACGCAAAGAAAAGTTTGATTTCGCCACCTATCGCGTCGACTCACTGGCTTTTTCGGTGAAATCCACCAGTAAGACTGAGCGCATTGAGCGTGCGGCGGACCTGTCGGGCAAAAAGGTCATTGTCGGTTCCGGAACCAACCAGGAGCGGATTTTACTCGGCTGGAATGAGGAAAATAAACAAGCCGGACGCGAGCCTGCGCTGCCGGTCTATCTGACGGATGACGCCTCGGGGAATCTGTATATTCAGTCTGGCAGGGCAGATGTGTTCTTTGGACCCCAGTCGGTGTCGGCTTACAAAGCCGCACTGACCGGTAAAACCCGCGTTGTGGGCCTGGGGCCGAAGAAGGCGTTTGTCGCCACCACCACAAAAAAAGGAAATGGCCTTGTTTACGCCCTTCAGGCGGCAATCAATGGCGCGATAAAGCGTGGTGAATACCAGTCCGTGCTCGCGCGATGGGGCGAGCAAGGCGAGGCGGTCTCCGGGTCGCAGGTCAACCCGCCCGGGATAACCTACTGACGCTGCTCTATACTTAACCTTTTATGCGTATGGAGGCAGGATGATTAAAGTCTATGGCGTCCCTGGCTGGGGTTCGGTCATCAGCGAATTGATGCTCACGCTGGCTGATATCCCGTATCAGTTTATCAATGTGGACGGGTTTGATCGGCCCGGCCCACAGCGCGATCTGCTGCAAAACCTGAACCCTTTATGTCAGGTTCCTACGCTGGAGCTGGAGGATGGCACTGTCATGACCGAATCGGCGGCGATCGCGCTGATGGTACTGGACCGCTGCCCGCATCTTGCACCGCCCGTGGGGAGCCCTGAACGACTGCAATTTCAACGCTTGCTTATCTGGTTTGTCGCTAACGTCTATCCCACGTTCACCTACGCGGATTATCCTGAACGCTGGGCGCCCGATGCCCCGGAACAGTTAAAGCAAAACTGCATTGAGTACCGTAAATCACTCTATCTCTGGCTGGATAACCATCTGCAGGCGACACCGTATGCGCTGGGCAAAACGCTGACGCTGATTGATGTTTATCTTGTCGTGATCCGCACCTGGGGCCCGCGCCAGGAATGGTTTTCTGCCCATACGCCAAATATCACCGCCATCGCGGATGCGGTCTGCCAGCGGCCCGAACTGCACAAGGTGTTAAAAGCTAACGAAATAATCTGATACGTTTACAGTCTCAATGACTACAGGAAGCCTGCACATGCCACACGTCGATATTAAAAGTTTTCCCCGCGATTTTAATGAAGAGCAAAAAAACGCGTTAGCCGCAGATATTGCTGAGGTAATCGTTCGCCATTTCAACAGTAAAGACGGCTCGGTTTCGGTCGCGCTACAGCAGGTCCAGCAGGAAGACTGGAAAGCGCAGGTCTGGGATACCGAGATAGGCCCGAAGCTGGACACGCTCATTAAAAAGCCGGGCTATTCAATGTAACGCCGAATGCGGTTACGCCGCCTGACGATTAAGCAGGCGGCATGACCCGCAGCAGGGCGTCTAACAGCCCCGGGAAACGGGCATCTAAATCTTCTCTTCGCAACGAAATGATATTTTCACGTCCCTGAGGACGCTGCCAGATCACGCCGCTATCACGCAACACCCGCCAGTGATGGGTCATGGACGATTTCGCCATCGCCTCTGGCCGAAGCGCGTTACAGCTCAGTTCACATCCTCCGGCAAGCTGACGGACAATCGCCAGCCGTAGCGGGTGCCCGAGGGCAAAAAGCACATTTTCCAGCAGGATCTGTTCAGGTTCAGGATGATTCGGCGTCATGGTGTTCCTGGCTAAGCCATCAGGTTGAGCTATACCAATGATAGCTCTGATCTTAAAAAATAGTTCGAATATACTCGTACAATAGGACTATTATAGCAAACGAACACGAAGGCGACCATCCTGGTCGTCACTCTCATGTCAAACTGACTAAGGACGCATCATGCCCCGACCCATCCCCCTCGACCGTTATCGCAACATCGGTATCTCCGCGCATATCGATGCCGGTAAAACGACAACCACCGAGCGCATCCTGTTTTACACCGGGATGAGCCACAAATTAGGTGAAGTTCACGATGGCGCGGCAACAACTGACTGGATGGCGCAGGAGCAAGAGCGCGGAATTACTATCACCTCTGCCGCGGTGAGCTGCTTCTGGCCAGGTATGGACAGAAGCTTTGAACCGCACCGGATCAATATTATCGACACCCCCGGGCACGTGGATTTTACCATTGAAGTCGAACGCTCCATGCGCGTGCTGGACGGGGCGGTCATGGTGTATGACTCCGTAGGCGGCGTGCAGCCGCAATCGGAAACCGTCTGGCGTCAGGCCAATAAATACCATGTTCCGCGACTGGCCTTCGTGAACAAAATGGACCGGCCCGGTGCTGATTTCTTCCGCGTGGTGCAGATGATGCATGACCGTCTGAAGGCAAATCCTGTACCGATCGTCATCCCGATCGGTGCGGAAGAGCACTTCATCGGGGTGGTGGACTTGATCAAAATGCGCGCCATTTTGTGGGACGACGCGACGCAGGGGATGACGTTCAGCTATGCCCCCGTGCCCGACGACCAGATGGCGACCGCGCGGGAATGGCGCGAAAAAATGGTCTCTGCCGCAGCCGAAGCCAGCGAAGCGCTGATGGACAGTTATCTGGAAACGGGCGATCTCAGTGAAGCCGATATTATGTCGGGTTTACGTTCGCGCACCATCGCCGGTGAAATTCAGCCGATGCTGTGCGGCAGCGCATTCAAAAACAAAGGCGTACAGCGCATGCTGGATGCCGTGATTGAGCTGATGCCATCACCGCTGGATGTTCCCGCCATTGATGGCGTGGATGAAAAAGGGCAACCCGCCGAGCGTCATCCGAATGATGATGAACCTTTCTCGGCGCTGGCCTTTAAGCTGATGACCGATCCGTATGTGGGCCAGCTAACCTTTATCCGCGTCTATTCCGGCGTGCTGAAAAAAGGTGACGCGGTTTACAACCCGGTGAAAGGCAAAAAAGAGCGTATCGGACGCATTGTGTTAATGCATGCCAACGATCGTCACGAGGTGGATGAGCTGAGAGCGGGAGATATCGCGGCCTGTGTGGGGTTGAAAGATGTCACCACCGGGGACACTTTGTGCGATCCGGCGGCGGTCATAACGCTTGAGCGCATGGAATTCCCCGATCCGGTGATTTCGCTCGCTATCGAGCCAAAAACCAAGGCCGATCAGGAAAAAATGGGCATCGCATTGCACCGTCTGGCTGCCGAAGATCCGTCGTTCCGGCTGCATACTGACGACGAGTCCGGTCAAACGATCATTTCCGGGATGGGGGAGCTTCACCTGGAGATCATCGTCGACCGCATGAAGCGTGAATTCGGCGTCGAAGCAAACATCGGCCGACCACAGGTCACCTATCGTGAAACGCTGCGTAAAGCGGTGAAAGACATTGAAGGGAAATTTGTGCGTCAGTCTGGCGGCAAAGGACAGTATGGTCACGTTGTCCTGAGTCTGGAGCCGCTTGAGCCGGGCAGTGGTTTTGTCTTTGAGGATGCGACGAAAGGGGGCGTGGTACCGCGTGAATACATTCCTTCGGTGGAAAAAGGTCTTCGTGAAGCGATGAATAACGGCGTGCTGGCCGGGTATCCGGTGGTGGATGTCAAAGCCACGCTGACGTTTGGCTCTTATCATGACGTCGATTCATCGGAAATGGCATTCCGCATGGCGGCTATCTTTGGGTTCAAAGAGGGCGCCCGCAAAGCCGACCCGGCGATACTGGAGCCCGTTATGCATGTTGAGGTAGAAACGCCTGAAGAGTACGCCGGCAACATCATGGGCGATCTCTCGTCGCGTCGCGGTATGGTTCAGGGCATGGAGGAGCGGTTTGGTAGCCAGATTATTCGCGCCGATGTTCCGCTAGCCGAAATGTTTGGCTACGCCACGACGCTGCGCTCGATGTCGCAAGGCCGGGCAACCTACAGCATGGAGTTCCACCATTTCGCGGAAGCCCCGCGCAACGTGGCGGATGAAATTATTGCTGGTCGAGCAAAAGGTTAAACATCCTGACAAATCCCTCTCTCGTTGAGAGAGGGATTTTTTTACTCTCATCCCAAAGCAATCGACTATTCCGGTGCTTTGACCTGCTTACCGCTGGTCACAAACGTGCCTGCGCCTAAATGATGCAGCGTATTAAGCTTATCTCCGTCAAACTGCCAGCGTCCCGCGACAAACGCGCGCTCATCCGCTGAGGCCGAGACAACCTCGCCAAATAAAGTGTCATATTTTTCCGCCGCTGACGTTGCGGGCAATAAACGACACTCCATCCACGCCAGACATTTCTCTTCAACGACCGGCAAGCCTAACACCGGGCCGTTGATGACCGGAATTCCATAACAGTTGAATTTGTCTTCATCGCGCCCGCTGATGCTGCCGACAGCGTAGGTCCAGTTGGTGGCCGACACGCCCGGGATCACGATGCCGAACATGCCGCTGCGCTCAATAAGCTCCCGTGACCAGGTGCTTTTATCCACCACGATGGCGAGACGGGGTGGTTCAAACTCAACGGGCATGGACCAGGCGGCAGCCATGATGTTGCGTCTGCCAATGTGATTATCGCGGCTGGTGATAAGCACGGTTGGGCCATGGTTTAACAGACGGCTGGCGTGTTTTAAGTCGACAGGGCGGAAGTGGCTCATGCGGGGATCCTCAGCAGGGGAATAGGGGCATTAAACGACTGAATCTGCCAGGAAATCAAGGCGCAATATTTCTGTCATGAACCCGTCATGTTGGCTCCCTAGAGTGTCGAACACTAAATCCCAAAGAGGATAACAAGATGTTCACCTCCATCTCGCTCAACGGCGTGTCGTACGCCTTTGGGGCGAACACGGTTTTAAATCAAATCGATCTCCATATTGATGCGGGTAGCGTGGTTGCGCTGCTTGGCCCGTCAGGCTGCGGGAAAAGTACGCTGCTGCGTCTGCTTGCCGGGCTTACGCCCCCCGCGCGGGGCGACATTCACTTTGGTGAACGCCTGGTCGCTAAAGCGGGCTGGTCGCTGCCGCCTGAGTCTCGCGATATCGGTATGGTCTTCCAGGATTACGCGTTATGGCCGCACATGACGGTGGCGCAGAACGTGGCGTTCCCGTTGAAGATGCGCCATGTCTCCCGTCATGAAAGTGAACAGCGGGTCGCCCAGGCTCTGACCCGGGTGGGCCTGAGCGAATTTGCTCACCGCAAACCTGCCGGATTATCCGGGGGGCAACAGCAACGGGTGGCGCTGGCCCGCGCGATTGTCGCCGAACCACGCGTTCTGCTGTTCGATGAACCGCTTTCTAATCTGGATAGCGATCTGCGCGAATCTCTGTGTCAGGAGATGGCCACCCTGTTGCGCCAGCTCGGCACGACTGCCGTTTATGTTACCCACGATCGCCGGGAGGCTGAAATTCTGGCCGATCGTATCGTGCATCTGTCTGCTGGCAGCATCGCTGCCGATCGTTTGATTTCATCCACAGGAGCGTTCGCATGAAAAGATCATTGTCCATCCAAAAAGGAGTTCTGCTCGCAATGGCGTTATCTTCCGTCATGATGTCCAGCGCCCACGCGCTTACCGTTTATACTGCCGGCCCCGGCTCTCTGGCTAAAAATCTGGCCAACGGATTTGAAAAGAAAAGCGGCGTTAAGGTCGCTATTTTCCAGGCGACAACCGGCAAGGTAATGGCGCGACTGGAGGCGGAGCAAGCTAACCCGCAGGCGGATATTTTGATTTCAGCCTCGTGGGATACGGCTGAAGATCTCCACAATCGTGGCTGGTTACTGCCTTATCAAAGTCCCAATGCGGCAAACGTGCCGGATGAACTGAAATCTGCCGATTATGTGGCGCAGGGGATCTCCGCGCTGGGCATTGTGTGGAATACCAAAAGCGGTACCCCCGAGCCAAAAGAGTGGCAGGACCTGACCACGGCAGCCTTTAAGGACAAGGTCACCACGCCTGACCCGGCGCTTTCCGGGGCGTCACTGGATCTGCTTATCGGGCTGCAAAACGGCATGGGTGATAACGCCTGGTCACTTTTCGATAAGCTGAAACAGAACGGCATGGTCGTCAGTGGTCCGAATGCGCAGGCGGTCACGCCGGTGATGCAGGGGGCGAAAGCGGCGGTCTTTGGCGCGGTTGACTATGTCTCCTACGGCAATATCCATCAGGGCGAATCCCTGAAGGTGATCTTCCCGGCAAGCGGGACGGTAATCGCGCCGCGTCCGATGATGATCCTTAAATCAACGCAGCAGGCTGACGAGGCAAAAGCCTTTGTGGATTATGTCCTTTCGCCGGAAGGCCAGGCGATGGTAGCCGATGCCTGGCTGATGCCCGCCCGGGATGATGTTAAAGCCAAACGTCCGCTGCTTAATGAGCTGAAAATCCTGCCAACCAAAAGTGACGGCAACAGCGAACGCAGCGATATCCTGAAGCGCTTTAATACGCTTTTCTCTCTGTAAACGACTCGGGCGGGGTAACCCCCCGTCTTCTGGACTTTCGCGTGAATCAACGATTATTGTCCCTGATGACGCTTGCGCTGCTGGTGATTCTGGTGGCGCTGCCGCTGGCATTCATCCTGCTGCAGGCGGTATTTCCGCAGTTCAGCGCCGGATCGCTTGCCGGTGCGTTTGCTGGCCTGCCTGCGCTGTTGGCCGAGCCCCAATTGCCCACGATGCTCGGGGGAACCGTGCAGATTGCGCTTGGCGTGGCACTGGTGAGCGCATTGCTTGGCTTTCTGCCTGGCGTGGCACGGGGGTTATTAACACTGCCGTTCCCTCGCTTATGGGATGTGCTGTTTTTAATTCCATTTTTAACGCCGCCTTATATTGCTGCGCTTTCCTGGATGCTGGTTCTGCAAACCAACGGCTACTTGCAGCAGTTGACCGGTATAAACCTCAACGACCTGCTGTTCAGCAAATACGGAATTGTGCTGGTGATGTCGTTAAACATCTTCCCGGTAATCTATTTCGCGGTATCACGCAGCCTGCTGGCGAGCGGGCAACGTCTGGCGCTTGTGGCACGGGTACACGGTGCCAGCGCGGGCAGGGCCTTCTGGCATATTACGTTGCCCTTGCTTTCTCCGTCACTGGCGGCCGGCATGCTGCTGGCGTTTACCCTGGCGATTGAAGAGTTTGGCGTGCCCGCGGCGCTCGGAACACGCGCGGGCGTGTTGATGCTGACGACCGATATCGAGAAAAAACTGGCCGACTGGCCGGTCGATCTTTCCGGGGCTTCCATGCTCTCAATCGTTCTGGTGGCGATTGCGCTGAGCGCCTGGTGGTTGCAGAAAAAACTCACCGGTCACCAGGATGTTACCAGTATTACCGGAAAGCCGACGGAAAACAGCGGGGCAGACGCCGGAGGCTGGCTGGTGCCGGTTGTCGCGGTGATGGGGCTGATTGGGTTCATTGCTGTGATCTTGCCCGGGGTGTCAATGATCCTCTCCGGGGTGCTTGGCACCTTATCCGGCGGGGTGAACCTGAGTAACTTCACTTTATCGCACTATACGGCACTCTTAAGTCAGCAAGGCGACGCGCTCAGCGCGCTCGGAACAAGCCTTTCGCTGGCCCTCGGCACCGCCTGTATTACGGGCCTGGTAGGACTATTTGTCTCCTGGCTGGTGGTCATGCAAAAGATAAAAGGGCGTGCCGTTCTCGATGCGCTCTCACTGATGCCCGCCGCTTTACCCGGCATTGTCGTCGGGGTCGGGTTAATTTTGTTGTGGAATCGCTCATTCTGGCCGATCTCCCCCTATAACACCTGGATGATGTTACTGCTGTCGTACTGTTGCCTTCTCCTTCCGTGGCCCGTGCGGTATGTGGGCAGCGCGCTGCGCCAGCTTGGCTGCAATCTGGAGTCGGCGGCACGGGTGCACGGCGCATCGGCATTCCAGGCGCTGCGTTATATCGTATTGCCGCTGGTGTCTCCGGCGCTGCTGGCGGCGATGCTGATGGTGTTTGCGATCGCCTCGCGTGAGCTGGTGACCTCTCTGCTACTGGCGCCCGCAGGTACCCAGACCGTCTCTGTTTTTATCTGGCGGCAGTTCGAGCAGGGTTCCATAGGCCAGGGTATGGCGATGGCAACGCTCACGTTACTTACGGGGCTCGTATTGATGCTGTCAGCGCTGGGAATTATGCAGCGCGGTACGCGCGATTAAAAAAGCACTTTTGCGCCAGTGGCGGGCTGAAAATAGGTTATAAAAAGGGGACATCACTTTAAGGAATCTGACGATGTCCCCATTTTTGAGCGCCTATTTTAACCGTATCGGCTGGCAACAACCCGCAACTGTCGACATCGACACGCTGCGAGCCTTGCATCTGCACCACAACTGTTCCATTCCGTTTGAGAACATCGACGTTGTGTTACCCCGGGAAATCCAGCTTGATGATCAGAGCGTGGAAGACAAACTCGTCACTGCGCGACGGGGCGGTTACTGCTTTGAGCAAAACGGCCTTTTCGAGCGCGCGCTGCGTGAGACAGGTTTTCAGGTTCGCAGCGTTCTGGGTAGGGTGATTCTGGCTAATCCACCCCAGATGCCACCCCGTACGCACCGTCTTTTGCTGGTGGAACTCAACGGCGAGCGCTGGATTGCCGACGTCGGTTTTGGCGGGCAGACGCTGACGGCGCCGATCAGGTTGATCGCCGGGGAAGAGCAGGCGACGCCGCACGGGTTATACCGTCTGATGAATGAAGGTAACGACTGGGTGCTTCAGTTCCAGCACCACGATCACTGGCAGTCGATGTACCACTTCGATTTGACCACGCAGTACTTCACCGATTACGTAATGGGCAACTTCTGGTCGGCCCATTGGCCACAATCGCATTTTCGTCATCATCTGCTGATGTGTCGCCACCTGCCTGACGGCGGCAAGCTGACGCTGACCAATTTAAGCTTCACCCACTGGAATAGAGGCCACGTCGAAGAGCAGACCCATTTGCCGGATGCAGAGGCGCTTTATCAGATTATGCAGGAGAGATTTGGCCTGGGGGTTGACGATCCGAAGCACGGCTTTACGCTTGCCGAACTCACGGCGGTCATGGCGGGGTTTGATACCCATCCGCAGGCGGGCAAATAAGACCCGTGCGGGCTGATGCCCTCACCCCGGCCCTCTCCCACAGGGAGAGGGAGAAAAAATGTTCATCAGCGGCGTGAGCGCACTAGCCCCGGTGCGGCTGGCGTGACTTGCCGGGTAAGGCGGAATCGTTACCCGGCAAAACAGACCCGTGCGGGCTGATGCCCTCACCCCGACCCTCTCCCACAGGGAGAGGGAGAAAAAATGTTCATCAGCGGCGTGAGCGCACTAGCCCCGGTACGGCTGCGTGATTTGCCGGGTAAGGCGGAATCGTTACCCGGCAAAACAGACCCGTGCGGGCTGATGCCCTCACCCCGGCCCTCTCCCACAGGGAGAGGGAGAAAAATGTTCATCAGCGGCGTGAGCGCACCAGCTGATACCGACGGGTGAAATACTCGAACGGCGCGCTCCATACGTGCACCAGACGGGTGAACGGGAAGATAAGGAAAATGGTCATCCCTAACACCAGGTGAACGCGGAAGATAAAATCAACCCCGCTGAGCATTTCCGACGAACCGCCGCGGAAAGTGACGATCCCCTGTGCCCAACCCACCAGCTTCATCATTTCACTGCCGTCCGGGTAACGCGCCGAGAAGGGAATGGTGCTCAGGCCCAGAATACACTGGATGAGCAGAATGCTCATGATAATGATATCCGGCGTGGTGGAGGTGGCGCGAACGCGCTGGTTAAAGAGACGACGGATTAACAGCATGGATCCGCCAATCAGGGTCAGCACGCCACAAATCCCGCCCGCAATCATCGCCAACTGCTGTTTGACCGCGACGGGCAGAAACCAGGCGTACATCCAGTGCGGGGTTAACATGCCGAAAAGATGCCCGAAGAATATCCCCAGAATACCAATATGGAACAGGTTGGACGCCCAGTTCATCCCGCGTTTGCTGAGCATCTGGCTGGAAGAGGCGCGCCAGGTATACTGCCCATAGTCATAGCGCAACCAGCTGCCGAGGAAGAAAACGGTGGCGCAGATATACGGATAAATGTCATAGAAAAACACGTTCAGGTAGTGTGTCATTTTGGGCCTCCGGCACTGACGTCCACATACAGCGGCGCGACGTCCTGGCTAAAGCGTCGTTGATATTGCTGCATCGGCGAGCTATCGCACGATGTCGCGTTGTCTTCGATAAACTTGACCTGCTCCTCTTCCCAGACCGCATCCAGCGCCTGACGGGTATCGTCCCGTTTTTCGCCGGAAACTTGCTTCGCCACGCTGTCGCTGGAGAGAGGCGTGCCCGCCATTTTCAGCAGGGCGTCAAACAGCTGGTAATGCGCCACCTCCCGCGCTTTTAGCCGTCCGCCAATCAGCGCCAGAATCGGCGCGACGTTTTGCAACCCCTCACGCGCTTCGTCGTCGCTGACAATGCTGAGGTATTCCAGATAAAGGGGGAGATAGTCAGGGAGTTCGCGGCAGTCCAGCGCAAGGCCCGCCTTCTCATACTGTCCCATTAGATCGACCATCGCCTGACCACGATCGCGCGATTCAGCATGAACATGCTCGAACAACAACAGCGATGTAGCGCGACCGCGCTCGAACACTTCACACCATTCGGCCTGCTTATCCAGCAGCGGGGCGCTCAGGTGCTGCTGCGCAAACGGCAGCAGCATGGGGGCGTCCTGTTCCACCAGGGAGAGCGCTTCCTCGCGGCTTTCCCACAGCGTCTCTTCCGGATACTCAATCAACAGCGCGATGATTTTCAGGATACGCATTATTCTCCCTCCCCGTGTTCGCGCACCTCGGTGATGTTGATAGCGTCGATACGGCTGCTGTTAAAGAGGTTGAATTTGGTGTCGGAGCCGTGGCACCCGTCGCCGAAGGTGAAACCGCAGCCGTTTTTCTCCGGGAAGGCATCGCGTGCCATTTCACGGTGGCTGGTGGGGATCACGAAACGATCTTCGTAGTTCGCAATCGCCAGATAACGGTACATCTCTTCAACCTGTGCTTCGGTCAGACCCACTTCTTCGATGGCGCGGGTATCGGTGACGCCTTCAACGGTCTGAGAACGTTTATAATGGCGCATCGCCATCATGCGTTTCAGTGCGCGAAGGACTGGACCTGGATCGCCTGCGCTGAGCATGTTTGCCAGATATTGCACCGGGATACGCAGGCTTTCCACGGCAGGCAATACGCCTTCGCTTTGCGGCAGGCCGCCCGCGTCCGCATAGGACTGAATGGGTGACAGCGGCGGCACGTACCAGACCATCGGCAGGGTGCGGTATTCAGGGTGCAGCGGCAGGGCGAGCTTCCAGTCCATCGCCATTTTGTAAACCGGCGAACGTTGCGCCGCGTCGATGACGTTTTGAGGAATACCCTGTTTTAACGCTTCTTCAATCACCGCCGGATCGTTTGGATTAAGGAACACGTCGCACTGGCGTTCATAAAGATCGGTTTCATGCTCGGTGCTGGCCGCTTCTTCGATACGGTCTGCGTCATACAGCAATACGCCCAGATAGCGGATGCGGCCGACACAGGTTTCGGAGCAGACCGTCGGCTGCCCGGATTCAATACGCGGATAGCAGAAAATACATTTTTCTGATTTGCCGCTTTTCCAGTTGAAGTAGATTTTTTTGTACGGACACCCGCTGATGCACAGACGCCAGCCGCGACACTTATCCTGGTCGATCAGGACAATGCCGTCCTCTTCACGCTTGTATATCGCACCGCTCGGGCAGGTGGCCACGCAGCTTGGATTAAGGCAGTGCTCGCACAGACGCGGGAGATACATCATGAAGGTATTTTCAAACTGACCGTACATCTCTTTCTGGATTTTCTGGAAGTTGCGGTCGCGGGCTCGTTTTTCGAACTCACCGCCCAGCAGCTCTTCCCAGTTTGGCCCCCAGACAATTTTATCCATCCGTTTACCGTCGATCAGCGAGCGAGGACGGGCGGTAGGCAGATGATCGCCGTCCGGCGCGCGGTGCAGATCCTGATAATCAAAGGTGAAGGGTTCATAGTAATCATCTATCTGCGGCAGAACGGGGTTGGCGAAAATTTTCGACAGTACGCCGAGCTTGCTGCCCAGACGCGGAGTGAGCTTGCCGTGGATGCCTCTGATCCAGCCGCCTTGCCACTCATCCTGGTCTTCCCAGTTTTTGGGATAACCAATACCCGGTTTGGTTTCGACGTTATTGAACCACGCATATTCCATCCCTTCGCGCCCGGTCCAGACGTTTTTACACGTTACCGAGCAGGTGTGACAGCCAATGCATTTGTCGAGATTCAGAACCATGCCTACCTGTGAGCGTATTTTCATTTTTTCGCCTCCTGTACCTGATCCCGACCTTCGCCATCCAGCCAGTTGATGTTTTTCATCTTGCGGATCATGATGAATTCGTCGCGGTTTGAGCCAACGGTGCCGTAGTAGTTAAAGCTATAGGCCAGTTGCGCATAGCCCCCGATCATATGCGTCGGTTTAGGGCAAACGCGGGTGACGGAGTTATGTATGCCGCCACGACGCCCGGTCACTTCAGAGCCTGGAATATTCAGAATGCGCTCCTGTGCGTGGTACATCATGGTCATACCCGGTGGTACGCGCTGGCTGACCACCGCACGGGCGGTAAGGGCACCGTTGGCGTTAAAGGCTTCGATCCAGTCGTTATCCTCAATGCCCAGCTCTTTTGCATCGGTTTCGCTGATCCACACAATCGGCCCCCCGCGCGACAAAGTCTGCATCAGCAGGTTTTCACTGTAGGTGGAGTGAATGCCCCATTTCTGGTGTGGCGTCAGGAAGTTCAGCGCTTTTTCCGGGAAGCCGTTCGGCGGGATTTCGCGCATGTGCGTCACGCTGCGGGTGTCAATCGGGGGACGATAGGCAACCAGACTTTCACCGAACTCACGCATCCACAGATGATCCTGATAGAGTTGCTGGCGGCCGGAAAGGGTGCGCCACGGAATCAGCTCATGGACGTTGGTATAACCCGCGTTGTAGGAAACATGTTCACTTTCAATGCCGGACCAGGTCGGGCTGGAGATAATTTTGCGCGGCTGCGCCTGGATATCGCGGAAGCGGATCTTTTCGTCTTCCTTGTTCAGCGCCAGATGGCTGTGTTTGCGACCGGTAAACTCGCTCAACGCGTCCCAGGCTTTGACCGCGACCTGGCCGTTGGTTTCCGGGGCGAGCGCCAGAATCACCTCAGAGGCATCAATTGCCGTTTCAATCCGTGGACGGCCTTTTGCCGGGCCATCCAGTTTCACGTAGTTAAGTTTGCCAAGAAACTCAATCTCTTCCTGCGTGTTCCATGAGATGCCTTTGCCGCCGTTGCCGAGCTTGTCGAGCAGGGGGCCCAGCGCGGTAAAGCGCTCGTAGGTTTCCGGGTAGTTCCGCTCAACCACGGCGATACCCGGCGCGGTTTTCCCGGGAATGAGATCGCATTCGCCCTTACGCCAGTCCTGAATATCAAACGGCTGGGAAAGCTCAGCGGGAGAGTCATGTTGCAACGGCTGCAGAACCACATCCGTTTCGCTGCCAAGATGCCCGACGCACACTTCCGAGAAGACTTTGGCGATACCTTTGTAGATTTCCCAGTCGCTGCGCGATTCCCAGGCGGGGTCGACCGCGGCGGAAAGGGGATGAATAAATGGATGCATATCCGAGGTATTCATGTCGTCTTTTTCATACCAGGTCGCCGTCGGCAGGACGATATCGGAGAAGAGGCAGGTGCTGGACATGCGGAAATCGAGCGTCACCAGAAGGTCGAGCTTGCCTTCGATAGCAGCGGTTTGCCACTCGACCTCTTCGGGCTTCACATCATCGGTGGAACCGAGATCGTCTCCCTGAATGCCGCTCTCGGTGCCGAGCAGGTATTTCAGCATGTACTCATGCCCCTTGCCTGACGAACCCAGCAGGTTGGAACGCCAGACAAAGAGATTGCGGGGATGATTGTTACCGTTATCGGGCTGTTCGCAGGCAAAGCGAATATCGCCAGATTTTAGCGCCTGAACGGTATAGTCCTGCGGGGTCATCCCCGCCGCATCCGCACGTGCTTTGATGTGTAACGGGTTAAGATCGAGCTGGGGCGCAGACGGGAGCCAGCCCATACGTTCTGCGCGCACGTTAAAGTCGATCAGATGCCCGGTAAATTTCGAACTGTCCGCCAGCGGAGAAAGAAGCTCCTGTGCGGTGAGTTTTTCGTACCGCCACTGGCTGGCGTGGTTGTAAAAATAGGATGTGCTGTTCATCTGACGCGGTGGACGGTTCCAGTCCAGCGCAAAGGCCAGCGGCAGCCAGCCGGTTTGCGGGCGCAACTTTTCCTGTCCGACGTAGTGTGACCAGCCGCCGCCGCTTTTACCCACGCAGCCGCAGAAGACCAGCATATTGATCATCCCACGGTAGTTCATGTCCATGTGATACCAGTGGTTTACCCCGGCACCCAGAATGATCATCGACCGGCCATGGGTTTTATGTGCCGTATCGGCGAATTCACGGGCGATCTGTTCGATATGACGGCGCGGCACGCCGGTAATTTGTTCGCCCCAGGCCGGAGAGTAGGCTTTGACCTCCGCGTAATCCTTGACCGCATGCTCATCGTCCAGACCGCGATCCAGCCCATAGTTAGCCAGGATCAGATCGTAAACGCTGGCGACCTGTTTTTGGCTGCCATCCACGAGCGTAAGCGTTTTAGACGGCACTTTACGAATGAGGATGGGGTCCTGCTTCACGCTACGGAAATGCGGATTCTCATTGCCACCAAAGTAGGGGAACGCCACGCCGGCAATCTGGTCATGGGTTGCTAGCAGCGAGAGCGTCAGCTCCGTCTCCTGACCGGCCGCCAGCGATTCGAGATTCCATTTGCCTTTTTCGCCCCAGCGGAAGCCAATGGAACCGTTCGGTGCGACCAGCGAGCCCGCAGCGTCAAAGGCAATTGTCTTCCATTCCGGATTATTGGCTTCATTCAAGCCGTCCGCGAGATCGGACGCGCGCACCATTCGACCGGGAACCAGACTGCCGTCTGGCCGCTCGTCCAGCATCACCAGCATCGGCATGTCGGTATAGCGGCGACAGTAGTTGAGGAAGTATTCGCTCGGGTTATCCAGATGAAACTCTTTCAGGATGACGTGACCCATCGCCATGGCTAATGCGCTGTCGGTACCCTGTTTGGGGGCGAGCCACTGATCGCTGAGTTTAGCTACCTCCGAGAAGTCCGGGGTGATGGCAATTGTTTTGGTGCCTTTGTAGCGAACTTCCGTAAAGAAATGCGCATCGGGCGTACGCGTTTGCGGCACGTTAGAGCCCCAGGCGATGATATAGCTGGAGTTGTACCAGTCGGCCGATTCGGGAACGTCGGTCTGCTCGCCCCAGGTCATCGGCGAGGCGGGTGGGAGATCGCAGTACCAGTCGTAAAAGCTCAAACAGGTTCCCCCGAGCAACGAAAGATAGCGCGTACCTGCCGCGTAAGAGACCATCGACATCGCGGGAATTGGCGAGAAACCCGCGACGCGGTCCGGCCCGTAGTGCTTGATCGTCCAGACGTTGGCAGCAGCGATCAGCTGATTGAGCTCTTTCCAGTTTGAACGAACAAAGCCCCCGTGCCCGCGCGCCTGTTTATAGCTTTTGCTCTTTTGCGGATCGCTCATGATGGCATTCCACGCCAGAACCGGATCGCTGTGCTGTGCCAACGCCTCGCGCCAGAGTTCGATCAATTTTCGGCGGACAAGGGGATATTTCAGCCGGTTAGCGCTATAGAGATACCAGGAGTAACTGGCGCCGCGTGGGCATCCGCGCGGTTCGTGATTAGGCAGGTCAGGGCGGGTACGGGGATAATCGGTCTGCTGCGTTTCCCACGTCACCAGCCCATTTTTAACGTATATTTTCCAGCTACAGGAGCCGGTGCAGTTAACACCGTGTGTGGATCGCACGATTTTGTCGAACTGCCAGCGCTGGCGATAACTGTCTTCCCAGTCCCGGTTGCTGTGCATTACCTGCCCGTGGCCGTCGGCGAAGCTGTCGCCTTTTTGTTTGAAATAACGAAAGCGATCCAACAGTTTACTCATGATGTTTCTCCTGACGGGACGACTCCCGCCCCGTGGTTACACTGTTCACAAAGTGTCGAATAGAATTGTTATGATTTAACGTGTTTCTGACGGCGGCCGTACACCAGCCAGGTCAGCAGAACACAGACGACGTAAAACACCAGAAAGACTTTCATCGCCCCCACCGGCGAGCCGGTCATGGCGAGCGATGTGCCAAATGCTTTAGGAATAAAGAAGCCGCCGACGGCACCAATCGCCGAGATAAATCCCAGCGCAGCCGCCGTGTCTGTCACCGCCGCTTGTTGTGCCTGTTCCTCCGTTCCGCCATGCAGTTTGACCTGATAAAGGGTGATCTGGCGGAAGATGACGGCGATCATCTGAAAGGTTGACCCGCTGCCTAAACCCGCCGTCAGGAACAACCCCATAAAGACCAGGTAGAACGCGGTGAAATTACCGGAACCCGAGCCGGGTAAGGTCAGGAAGATCAGCGCGCTGAACAGCGCCATAAAGATAAAATTGACCAGCGTGACGCGCACGCCCCCCAGTTTATCGGACACCACACCGCCAGCCGAACGTGCCAGGGCGCCAATCAACGGGCCGAAGAACGCCAGATGAAGAATATTAACGTCGGGAAACTGGGTTTTCGCGAGCATGGCAAAACCCGCCGAAAAGCCGATAAAGGAGCCGAATGTTGCCAGGTACAGCAAACTCAGCAACCACAGATGGGGCTGTTTCAATACCGGAAGCTGGCTGGCTATCGACGCCTTAGAGCTGGCGATGTCATTCATGCCAAAGAAGGCGGCAAGGGTGGCAATAAACAGGAGCGGCGCCCAAATCCAGGCAGCATTCGCCAGGGAGAGCGTTGACCCATCTTCCTGCGTGACGCCGTGTACGCCAAGGAAGGTAAACATCGGCAGAAAAATGACCGCCGGAGCGACCATCTGCATGACGCTCACCCCCAGATTACCCAGGCCGCCATTAATGCCGAGGGCGCTTCCTTGTTTCGCTTTTGGGAAGAAGAAACTGATGTTGCCCATACTGGAAGCAAAGTTTGCACCGGCGAACCCACACAGCAGGGCAATGGTAATAAAGACCCAGTAAGGCGTGGCGCTGTTCTGAACGGCAATCCCGAGCCAGACGCAGGGAATAATCAGTATAACGGTGCTTAATACGGTCCATTTACGCCCGCCAAATATCGGGACCATGAAAGAGTAGGGAACACGTAATATTGCGCCCGAAAGAGAAGGAAGCGCCGTTAACATAAAGAGTTGGTCAGTGGTAAAATTAAATCCGACTTTATTGAGGTTTACCGCAACGGCACTAAACAACATCCAGACGCAAAAGGCCAGCAGCAGGCATGAGACAGAGATCCATAAATTTCGGCGGGCGATATGCTTACCTTTATTTTCCCAAAATGCCGCGTTTTCCGGTTTCCAGTTATTCAAAAGATAATGATTATTTTTCTCACTTTGTTGTGACATATCACCCTCGTACTTACCCGTATTTAAAACAAAAAGGAAGTAAAAACAGACAGTTGCCTGATGGTGCGCCTTTATGAAATATTAGGATTTTTTGGGATACGTCTGAAGGATAGATAAAAATACGAACCCCTGTGTTTAGAAGGGAGATGAGGGGTCGCATTAAGTGTTACTAAATGTAAATTATAGTGTCACGCTTTACTCATTAAGAAGTATTAATGCAATTCGAGTGTAATAAGTTTGTCAAGATGGTTGTTAAACGCGATTTGATCCATTTCAGGCATATTCAGAACATAAATTCCATCAAGCCCGCAAACCAGTCCGATTAAACGCCAGGCAATATTTTCCGGTGTGTCGTGTAAAACAAAGGCTTTCTCGCTGGCGCCCTGGCAAATAATCTTCACGGTTTCCTGATGCCACATTTCCATGGTCAGAACGTAAGCCCCTTTGATTTCCGGATCGCGGGTGGCCAGAAATTGCGCTTCACGCCATAACCGGATGTAAGGCTCAAAGCCACCTTCATCGCTGCCCAGCATGCCATGCAGACGCTCGCGCCATGTTGCCGTTTCTGGAACGACTTCCGCATCCAGAAGGGCGCGGATAAGAAGAATAAAGGATTGCGCTTTGAGCTCACCGATACTTGCAAAATGGTGATGAACTTGCCCGGCGGCGACGCCCGCCTCTGTGGCGATGCGCCTGACCGTCATACCGGTAAATCCCTCTTTTAAGGCGACATGCATAGCGGCATGGAGAATTGCCTCTCTTCGTTCATCCTTGCTTAAATAGGCCATCTTTTTCACTCTCAACAGTAATGAAACGAGTGTAACAAAAAACTGGACATGCGTTCAACAATGCGTAGGATCCTCTTTTGGACATGTGTCCAGATTTCGAATAAAAAGGAAATTTATGTTTCGTCAGTGGTTAGCATTAGTCATTATCGTGCTGGTCTATATCCCGGTGGCGATTGACGCAACGGTGCTGCACGTTGCCGCGCCGACGTTGAGTTTGACGCTGGGTGCCAGCGGTAACGAATTGCTGTGGATTATTGATATTTATTCGCTGGTGATGGCCGGCATGGTCTTGCCGATGGGCGCGCTGGGCGATCGCATTGGCTTTAAAAAGTTGTTGATCCTCGGCAGTGTTCTCTTTGGGCTTTCCTCCCTGGCGGCGGCTTTTTCGCCCACTGCGGGCTGGCTGATTACGGCTCGCGCGTCATTAGCGATTGGCGCGGCGATGATCATTCCCGCCACGCTTGCCGGGATCCGTACGCTGTTCATTGAACCTCGCCACCGTAATATCGCGCTTGGCGTCTGGGCGGCGGTGGGATCCGGCGGTGCTGCGTTTGGTCCACTGGTAGGGGGAATGCTGCTCGAGCATTTCTACTGGGGTTCCGTCTTTTTGATCAACGTACCGATCGTTATAGTGGTTGTCGCGCTCGCGGCGCGTCTGGTCCCCGCACAGCAAGGACGGCCTGAGCAGCCTATTAATATCAGCCATGCGTTGATGCTGATCGTTGCTATTCTGCTACTGGTGTTCAGCGCTAAAACAGCCCTGAAGGGGGTGCTTTCCCCGTGGCTGGTGGCGGCAACGTTGCTGACCAGTGCCGGTATGTTGTTTGTTTTTGTGCGGATCCAGCTTCGCGCCAGCACGCCCATGATCGATATGCGGCTTTTTACGCATCGCATTATTTTAAGCGGCGTGGTGATGGCGATGATTGCGCTGGTGGGTTTTGAACTGCTAATGGCCCAGGAACTGCAGTTTGTGCACGGTTTCACCCCGTTTGAAGCCGGAACATTTATGCTGCCGGTGATGGTGGCCAGTGGTTTTAGCGGGCCAATCGCCGGGGTTCTGGTCGGGCGGCTGGGGCTGCGAATTGTGGCCGCGGGCGGGATGGGGTTGAGTGCAGTAAGTTTTATTGGTCTGTCGCAACTCGATTTCAGCACGCAGCAATGGCAGGCATGGAGCCTGATGGTTCTGCTTGGCTTTAGCGCGGCGAGTGCGTTGCTGGCATCGACGTCTGCGATCATGGCCGCTGCTCCCAAAGAGAAAGCGGCTGCCGCGGGGGCGATTGAAACCATGTCTTACGAGCTGGGGGCGGGGCTGGGCATTGCGCTGTTTGGTTTGCTGTTGACCCGGAGCTTTTCGGCGTCCATCGAGCTGCCAGCAGGGCTTGCAGCATCGCTGGCTGAAAAAGCGTCATCATCAATGGGTGAAGCCGTTAACGTCGCCCAGGGACTGACGCCGGCACTGGCTGATGCAGTGATCGCGTCAGCGAAGACGGCGTTTATCACCTCCCACAGCGTGGCGCTGGGCAGTGCGGGCGCGATGTTAATGCTGTTGGCCATCGGTGTCTGGTTTAGCCTGGCAAAAGTACCGAAGTAGTTTTCAGGCCCGACGCTCTGCGTCGGGCGAGTTTTCTAAAGGCGCTAATTTTCATGCGCTAACAGACAATGATTATCCAGCGCCTCAATCTCCGTACCGCTAAAACGCGCGTACTGTCCGGTCAGCCGCCAGAAAGCAGGTTGTGTTTCGGTGTATATTTCCGCCGCCAGGACCAGACGACATCGATCGTTTTCCTCGAGTTCAAGCAGTGTCCAGGGAACAAAGTAGCGCCCTGAAGAGGTGAGTTCAAACCACAGTGGGCAGCCGCAGCCAGGGCAGAACCAGCGCTTACCTCGTGCAGACGAGGTGAAATACGAGGGGGCAATGGAGGCCTTTTCCAGATCAGGTGCGGCGTTCGTTTCAAGATACATCGCAATGCCGCCCGACCATTTCTGGCAAAGCGTACAATGACAAGCATAGACGTCGAGATTATCGATATTTACGCTGAAATGACTCATCCCACATAAACAGCGTCCGGTATAGCGTTGCATGGCGTACTCCCTTATCACGCCAGATAGAGCGAAAAAAAGCCAGCCACAAGGGCTGGCTTTTTAAACCGTCACAATCTTAGAACTGGTAGGTCAGACCCAGTGCAACGATGTTGTCGGTCGCAACACCAGCAGCTTTGGTGAAGTTGCTGTCGTCAACGAGGTTGATTTTGTAGTCCGCGTAGGTGGACATGTTTTTGTTGAAGTAGTAAGTCGCACCCACTTCGATGTACTCAACCAGATCCTGGTCGCCATAGTTGTTGATATCTTTACCTTTGGATTTCAGGTAAGCAATGGATGGACGCAGACCGAAGTCGAACTGGTACTGTGCTACCGCTTCGAAGTTCTGCGCTTTATTCGCAATATAACCATCACCGAAGTTAGTCATGTTGCGGGTTTCAGAGTAGGTCGTTGCCAGATAGATGTTGTTCGCATCATATTTCAGGCCAGCTGCCCACACTTCTGCATTCTCACCGCCGGCATTGATGGTGCCTGCTACGCGACCTGCTGCAACCTGGTTGTCAGTACGGTCAGATTTTGCATAGGTAGCGCCCGCTGCGAAACCGTTCATTTCGTAAGTTGATGACAGGCCCCAGCCATCACCGTTCGCTTTAGTGATGTCACGGTCGTCGTTTTTACCCTGATACTGTGCAGCAAAGTTCAGACCATCTACCAGACCGAAGAAGTCCTGGTTACGGTAGGTTGCAACACCCGTGGTACGGCCGGTCATGAAGGCATCGGTCTGAGTCCAGGTGTCACCGCCAAATTCTGGCAGTACGTCAGTCCATGCGCCGATGTCGTAAGCAACACCGTAGTTACGACCGTAGTCGAATGAGCCAAATTCGTTGAATTTCAGACCCGCGAATGCCAGACGCGTTTTGTTGCCTTTGTCGCCGTTGGATTCGTCGTTATTGCCTTTGAATTCGTATTCCCACTGACCGTAACCGGTCATCTGGTCGTTGATCTGAGTTTCACCTTTGAAGCCCAGACGAACATAAGTTTTGTCGCCGTCGTCGCTGCTATTGTCAGAGAAATAGTGCAGGCCGGTTACTTTGCCGTACAGATCCAGTTTGTTACCGTCTTTGTTATAAACTTCGGCAGCGTTTACCGCGCCTGCCGCCAACATGGAAGTTACTGCCACTGCAACTAATTTAAGATTCATTGTTAAAACCCTTATAATTTTATTTAGGTATTTCCTGTGCCATTTCTAAACAATTAGTAAACGAGGCTGTTCGTCAACGGCATGCTATTTTTAAGAATCTAATAGCCTTGTTTCAATAATAAGTTTCAAATTATTACTTATAATTTCAAAGAGTGTGATCGGGATCGGATAAATGCGCCTGAAAAGGCTGAAATTGGCTAATAATTAGGCCAAATATCACTATTTCATCATGTTTATCATTCACGATTAAATAGTTTATTGTCGTTTTAGTTTTGGTGGTTAATTATCGTTTCTCGTGAATGAAATGCTTAAATAATACGCAGCGCAATAACCTGAAAACAATAGCTTAGAGATTTATCTGACTACTTATCAAACAATTTATTTTGAAATATCCAGAAACACACTATTGCGATTTGTGCTATATCGGGCGGTAATATAAGAAGGGCACTAATAACAACTGTTGTCAGTTTATGTCAATATAAATGTAAGGGAACATTACGGGTGAGCAATATAAACAATTATTAAACAGAGACGCTACGTAATAAATTGAGATTTTGACGCAGGATCACACTATCAACCCACACGTGGCGTCGCCGGGAATAATTTTGTCCGGCGACGAAGCGCATTCATTAACGACGAGTGGCGTACCAACAGAGAAGCGAACCCGCGCATACCATGATGGCGCCTTGCCAGAAGGCAAAGGAGAGAGGGGCACTCAGCAGAATCGCCGCCAGTGCTGCTGAAAGCACAGGGGTGAAATAGGAGACGGTGGCCAGCACGGAAACATTGCCGTGGAGGATACCTATATTCCACGATGCGTAACCAAAACCCAGCGCCACGCCGCACATCAATAATTTGATCACGACGGGGAGGCTAAACACCATCTCTGGCTGTTCACTCAGTAGATATTTCAACCATAAACTCACGGCCGTCAGAAGCACAAAGAGCGTGATGCCGTTCTGCCCTTTGGCATATTTACTGGTCACCGTGCAGTAGGCGGCCCAGATAAATGCGCCCGCGCAGGCCAGGCCGTAGCTAAGCGGACTGGAGACAATATTGGCGATTATCTCATCAATATGAAGCCCGCGTTCTCCCCCCAATACCCACGCGATGCCCAGGATCGAAAGTAATAATCCCGGCACGACCCACAGGTTCGATTTTTGACCATTGAACAGAATGGCAAACACAATCGTCAGGCTTGGCCAAAGATAATTGACCATGCCCACTTCGATGGCCTGTTGACGAGTTGCGGCATAGCCCAGAGAGAGCGCAAGGCAAATTTCATAGCTCACAAATAAAACGCTGCCTGCAATAAGATAGCGTGGCGAAAAACGTTTAAGTTCAGGAAAGCCTACCGTCGCCAGACATAATAATCCGCTCACGGTATAGATCATTGCTGCGCCGCCCACTGGCCCCAGGCCTTCACTGACGCCCCGAATAAGCCCAACCATCGTACTCCAGAGAAATATGGCGGCCAGACCAATCAGCGTCGCTCTCTTTTTGTCCATCATTTATCCAATGAAATTCTTAACATGGGGCGAATTTATAGCATTTTTTCAGGTGCTTCCGCGAACCTTACGCGCAATCTGTAACCCCTTAGGATTAAAGAATCGTCACAAGGGCGACTATTTAGGGGGCGAAAAATGGCGACATTGATTTGACGCAAAAAACGCAGGGGTATTGCTGTTAGTTTGCGCCGCGAAGTCTTAATTAATAACGAGGACAACAATGGACGTCAGCCGCAGAAAGTTTTTTAAAATCTGTGCAGGCGGTATGGCCGGAACGACAGCTGCTGCGTTGGGATTTGCGCCCAAAATTGCACTGGCTCAGTCGCGCAACTTTAAGCTGCTGCGCGCCAAAGAGATTCGTAACACCTGCACGTACTGCTCTGTTGGATGCGGGCTATTGATGTATAGCCTGGGCGATGGCGCGAAGAACGCCAAAGAAGCGATTTACCATATTGAAGGGGATCCGGATCATCCGGTGAGCCGTGGGGCACTGTGTCCGAAAGGCGCGGGCCTGCTGGATTATGTCCACAGCGAAAATCGTCTGCGTTATCCTGAATACCGTGCGCCGGGTTCCGATAAATGGCAGCGGATCTCGTGGAATGAGGCGTTTTCCAGGATTGCAAAACTGATGAAAGCTGACCGCGATGCCAACTTCGTTGAGAAAAACGACAAGGGCGTAACGGTTAACCGCTGGCTTTCCACCGGGATGCTTTGCGCATCCGCGGCAAGTAATGAAACCGGCATGCTGACGCAAAAATTTGTGCGTTCACTCGGCATGCTGGCGGTAGACAACCAGGCGCGCGTCTGACACGGACCAACGGTAGCAAGTCTTGCTCCAACATTTGGTCGCGGTGCGATGACCAACCACTGGGTTGATATCAAAAACGCAAACGTCGTCGTGGTGATGGGCGGTAACGCTGCTGAAGCACACCCGGTCGGGTTCCGCTGGGCGATGGAAGCGAAAAACAATAACGACGCGACGCTTATCGTCGTCGATCCCCGCTTTACGCGTACGGCATCGGTGGCAGATATCTATGCGCCTATTCGCTCCGGTACGGACATTACGTTCCTCTCGGGCGTGCTGCTGTATCTGATTGAAAACAACAAAATCAATGATGAGTACGTCAAGCACTACACCAACGCCAATTTACTGGTGCGGGACGATTTTGCCTTTGACGACGGCTTATTCAGTGGTTACGACGCCGATAAACGGCAGTACGACAAATCCTCCTGGAACTATCAGTTCGACGAGAACGGCTATGCGAAACGCGATGAAACCCTGACCGATCCGCGCTGCGTGTGGAACTTGCTGAAACAGCACGTCTCCCGCTATACGCCGGACGTGGTGGAGAACATTTGCGGCACGCCAAAAGCGGACTTCCTGAAGGTTTGCGAAGTGCTGGCCTCCACCAGTGCAGCCGACCGTACCACTACGTTCCTGTATGCACTGGGTTGGACGCAACACACCGTGGGGGCGCAGAACATCCGTACCATGGCGATGATCCAGCTTCTGCTTGGCAATATGGGCATGGCGGGAGGTGGGGTGAATGCGCTGCGCGGGCACTCTAATATTCAGGGTCTGACCGATCTCGGTTTGCTGTCCACCAGCCTGCCCGGATACCTGACGCTGCCTTCAGACAAACAGGCGGATTTGCAGACCTATCTTGCGGCTAATACGCCAAAAGCCACGCTGGCTGAGCAGGTGAACTACTGGGGTAACTATCCTAAGTTCTACGTCAGCCTGATGAAATCTTTCTACGGCGATGCGGCGCAAAAAGAGAACGACTGGGGCTTTGAGTGGTTGCCGAAGTGGGACCAGGCATACGACGTTATCAAATATTTCAATATGATGGATAAGGGCCAGGTCACGGGCTATATCTGCCAGGGCTTTAACCCGGTTGCGTCGTTCCCGGATAAAAACAAGGTCGTTCGCAGCCTGAGCAAACTGAAGTATATGGTGGTGATTGATCCCCTGGTCACGGAAACCTCCAACTTCTGGCAAAACCACGGCGAGATGAATGACGTGGATACGGCGTCTATTCAGACGGAAGTCTTCCGTCTGCCGTCGACCTGCTTTGCCGAGGAAGACGGATCGATAGCCAACTCCGGTCGCTGGTTGCAGTGGCACTGGAAAGGCCAGGATGCGCCGGGCGAAGCGCGCAACGACGGTGAAATCCTTGCCGGAATTTATCATCGTTTGCGTGAGATGTACCGCAGCGAAGGCGGCAAGGGCGCTGAACCGCTGTTGAAGATGAGCTGGGAATACAAACAGCCCGATCATCCGGAATCCGAAGAGGTCGCGAAGGAAAACAACGGCGTGGCGCTGGCGGATCTGTACGACGCTAACGGCACTCTGCTGGCGAAAAAAGGCCAGCTGCTTAACAGCTTTGCGCTTTTGCGTGATGACGGCACGACAGCCTCATCCTGCTGGATTTATGCCGGGAGCTGGACGGAACAAGGCAACCAGATGGCCAACCGCGATAACGCTGATCCGTCAGGATTGGGGAATACGCTGGGCTGGGCGTGGGCATGGCCGCTAAACCGTCGTGTGCTGTATAACCGCGCCTCAGCGGATGTCAACGGCAAGCCGTGGGATCCGAAACGGATGCTCATCGAATGGAACGGGACGAAATGGGCGGGGAACGATATCCCGGACTTTAACACCGCGCCGCCGGGCAGTGCGACCAATCCGTTTATCATGCAGCCGGAAGGGCTGGGACGACTGTTTGCTCTGGATAAGCTGGCGGAAGGCCCGTTCCCGGAACACTACGAGCCAATGGAAACGCCGCTGGGGACAAACCCGCTGCACCCGAATGTGATTTCAAGCCCCGTTGTGCGTCTGTACGAAGAAGATGCGCTGCGTCTGGGCAAGAAAGACAAATTCCCGTACGTGGGCACAACCTATCGTCTGACCGAACATTTCCACACCTGGACTAAGCATGCGCGTTTGAACGCCATCGCGCAGCCAGAACAGTTTGTGGAGATCAGTGAAACGCTGGCAAAAGCGAAAGGTATCGCTAACGGTGACCACGTGAAGGTGAGCAGCAAGCGCGGCTTCATACGTGCCGTCGCGGTGGTTACGCGCCGTCTGCAGACCCTGAACGTTCACGGTCAGCAGGTGGAAACGGTAGGGATTCCTCTGCACTGGGGCTTTGAAGGCGTGGCCCAGAAAGGGTATATCGCTAACACCCTGACGCCAAACGTCGGCGATTCCAACTCGCAAACGCCAGAGTACAAGGCGTTTTTGGTCAACATCGAGAAAGCGTAAGGAGCGAATAAATGGCAATGGAAACACAAGACATTATTAAACGCTCCGCTACCAACGCAATGACGCCCGCACCTCGTGTGCGGGACTATAAAGCGGAAGTCGCCAAGCTGATTGATGTCTCCTCCTGCGTGGGTTGCAAAGCCTGCCAGGTGGCCTGCTCAGAGTGGAATGATATCCGTGACGAGGTGGGGCACTGCGTGGGCGTCTATGACAATCCGGCCGATCTCAGCGCGAAGTCCTGGACGGTGATGCGCTTTAGCGAAACCGATCAGAACGGCAAGCTGGAGTGGTTGATCCGCAAAGACGGCTGCATGCACTGCGAAGATCCGGGGTGTCTGAAAGCGTGCCCGTCCGCCGGGGCGATTATTCAGTATGCAAACGGGATCGTCGATTTTCAGCAGGATAACTGCATCGGCTGCGGCTACTGTATTGCCGGTTGCCCGTTCAATGTTCCGCGCCTGAATAAAGAGGATAACCGGGTATACAAATGCACCCTCTGCGTTGATCGGGTGAGCGTGGGGCAGGAACCTGCATGTGTCAAAACATGCCCAACCGGTGCTATCCATTTTGGGACCAAAAAAGAGATGCTGGAAGTGGCGCAGCAACGCGTCGATAAGCTGAAGGCGCGCGGCTATGCAAATGCGGGGATCTACAATCCGCAGGGCGTGGGTGGGACACATGTGATGTATGTCCTGCACCACAATGACCAGCCAGAGCTCTATCACAACCTGCCAAAAGAGCCGGCGATTGATACGTCAATCAATCTGTGGAAAGGCGCATTGAAACCGCTTGCCGCAGCCGGGTTCATCGCCACCTTTGCCGGATTGATTTATCACTACATCGGTATCGGGCCAAACAAAGAAGTGGATGATGAGGAGGAAGATCGTCATGAGTAAGTCAAAGATGATCGTGCGCACGAAATTTATTGACCGCGCCTGTCACTGGACGGTGGTGATCTGCTTCTTTCTGGTGGCGGTTTCCGGGATATCGTTCTTCTTCCCGACGCTGCAATGGCTGACCGAAACCTTCGGCACACCGCAGATGGGCCGCATTTTGCATCCGTTCTTTGGCGTACTGATCTTCGTGGTGCTGATGTTTATGTTCGCGCGTTTCGTTCATCACAATATCCCGGATAAGCAGGATATTCCCTGGGTGAAGGGGATTGTTGAAGTTCTGAAAGGCAACGAACATAAAGTCGCGAAAGTGGGCAAATACAATGCCGGACAAAAAATGATGTTCTGGACCATCATGAGCATGATTTTCGTGCTGCTGGTGACCGGCGTTATCATCTGGCGTCCGTATTTCGCACCGTATTTCCCGATGCAGGTGATTCGTTATAGTCTGCTCATTCACGCGACGTCGGCAATCATTTTGATCCACGCAATCCTCATCCACATGTATATGGCGTTCTGGGTGAAAGGATCAATCAAAGGCATGATTGAAGGGAAGGTGAGCCGCCGCTGGGCGCAAAAACACCATCCTCGCTGGTATCGCGACGTTGAGCGCATGGAAGCGAAAAAAGAGAGCACCGAAGGCATGAAATAACGCCTGCGCCGCCGGTACGTCCCGGCGGCGTTTTACCTTTCTCTTAACTTCAGTTAGAAGCGTTCGGCAATATAGCGGAACGGATAATCGGTCGGTTTTGTTTTACCGATTTTACGCCGGGGCAGTTTGACCTCTTCAACCGGCAGCGTTTTATAAGGGATCTGCGAAAGCAGATGAGAAATGACGTTTAAGCGCACCCGTTTTTTATCTTCTGAACGTGCCACGAACCACGGCGCCCAGGCGGTATCCGTAGCGGCAAACATGGCGTCGCGCGCCACGGTGTATTCATCCCACAGCTTGAACGATTTGATATCCATCGGAGAGAGCTTCCACGTTTTCCGCCCGTCATTGATGCGATCGCGTAACCGGCGCTCCTGCTCTTTGGGCGTCACCTCCAGCCAGTATTTCAACAGAATAATCCCGGCGTCGACCATCGCTTTTTCGATAATAGGGGCGCCATCCAGGAATTTTTCAACCTGATCGGGCGTGCAAAATCCCATGACCCGTTCCACGCCCGCCCGGTTATACCAGCTGCGATCGAATATCACGATCTCACCCGCAGAGGGCAGATGTGGCACATATCGTTGAAAATAGAGCTGGCTTTTTTCTTTGTCGGTCGGCGCGGGCAGGGCAACCACGCGAAAAACGCGCGGACTGACGCGCTCGGTCATCGCTTTAATCGTCCCGCCTTTTCCGGCACCGTCCCGCCCTTCAAAGACGATACACACCTTAAGACCTTTAGTGACAACCCACTGTTGAAGCTTAACCAGTTCTACATGCAGGCGGCGAAGCTCTTTTTCATACTCTTTGTTTTTGAGCGGGGCATGTTTAACGACATCGACAGCGGTACTGGCTTTCTTCTTGCTGACCATACTGGTTTCCTCTGGCTGATCTGTCGCGGAAAAGGGGACATCCCACATTGAGTGTAAACGACCTGAAATAATGGATTAACCTGTCAGTCGGCGGATTTGAACTGGTTCACCATACAAGTTTGTTTGATAATGGCGGCAGCACTCTTTTAACCTGTGGTTTTGGTATGAAAAAAACGATTTTTTCGTTAGCACTGGGGACGTTTGGCCTGGGAATGGCTGAGTTTGGCATTATGGGTGTTTTAACCGAACTCGCCCGGGATACGGGGATCAGCATCCCTTCCGCGGGCAATATGATCTCTTTTTATGCGTTTGGCGTGGTGATCGGCGCCCCCGTGGTGGCGCTCTGCTCCAGCCGCTTCTCATTAAAATCGACGCTCCTTTTTCTGGTCGCGCTCTGCGTGATTGGCAACGCCATGTTCACGTTTTCGACCTCGTATACCGGTCTGGCCATTGGCCGTCTGGTGTCGGGCTTCCCGCACGGCGCGATATTTGGCGTTGGCGCGATCATCTTGTCGAAAATTGCGCCGCCGGGGAAAGTCACCGTTGCGGTTGCGGGGATGATAGCCGGGATGACCGTCGCCAATCTGGTAGGTGTCCCCCTTGGCACCTGGCTGGGCCAGACCTTTAACTGGCGTTATACCTTCTTCCTGATTGCCGTTTTTGACGCGCTGGTTATCGTCTCGGTGGCGCTGTGGGTTCCAAATCTCTACGATAAATCAGAAAGCCGCCTGACAGCGCAATTTCACTTTCTGAAAAAGCCCGAACCCTGGCTGATTTTTGCCGCCACCATGTTTGGCAACGCGGGTGTCTTTGCCTGGTTTAGCTATGTTAAACCCTTCATGGTCACCGTATCCGGTTTCTCCGAAGGCTATATGACGATGATCATGATGCTGATGGGGCTGGGAATGGTACTGGGTAATATCCTCAGCGGCAGGATTTCGGGTCGTTTTAGCCCCCTGCGAATTGCGGCGGCCACCGATCTGGTGATTGTGCTGTCGCTGCTCCTGCTTTTCGCGTTTGGCGAGAACATGACGGCATCGCTGGTGATGGGGTTCATTTGCTGCGCAGGGCTGTTTGCCTTATCGGCCCCACTGCAAATCTTGCTGTTACAGAATGCGAAAGGGGGAGAGTTGCTGGGCGCAGCGGGAGGCCAGGTAGCCTTTAACCTGGGCAGCGCTATTGGCGCGTGGTGTGGTGGAATGATGATTACTTTCGGCTTCAGCTGGAGTTACGTCACCCTTCCTGCGGCGGTTCTCTCCTTTGCGGCAATGACCTCGCTGTTGCTGTACGGCTATCAAAAAGCCAAACGGCAACACGCCAGCGCGAAAGCCATTGCCTGAGTCGTATACCGCCCCGTGAGGGGCGGTCTGGTGTGGGCTAAACAAATTTCGCCAGCGGGTCCGCTGCCGCAAACGCGACCTTCCGGTCGGCTGCCGGGGGATAGATCAGCTCATTAGTAATCGCCATTTTGATTTTCTTGGCTTCCTGACGCACGGATTTGACCTGCTGATCCCATCCTTCACTGTAGACCGCTCCCCATCCTCCCAGATCCAGACAGGTCACATAATTTACCTGGCGATACGGATAAGGTTCGATATTCAGCAAGCTGGCCGCCGCGTTGTGTCCGGCAAATTTTCCCAGCTGAATCGCATGCTGGCAGGTCATCAGCGCCGTATTGCCCTCATCGTCCGTTCTGGCATGGGCTGTATCACCGGTGGCATAAACGTCCGGTAGCCCAGGGAGCTGCAAGGTTTCATTAACCCGCAGACGTGACTGACCGTCGCGCTCGGCGTCGAGCTGCTGAGTCAGCGGATGCGCCTGTACGCCCGCTGTCCATATGACGGTCGCGGAGGCGATGCGCTCGCCCGATGTCAGCGTCACGCCTTCTGCGTCTATTGCATCAACCCCGGCATTAAGACGCCATTCCACCCCCAGCGCCGCGCTTGCTTCAGTAATCACATCCCGCAACGCTTCGCTGTAACGACCCCCTACGACTGCACCGCGTTCAACTACGATTACTTTTGTCTTTGTATCTTCGCCGAAGCGTGCACGAAGACGGGCAGGGAGTTCCGTCGCCAGTTCAATGCCGGTAAAACCGCCGCCGCAGACCACCACGGTATTACGGGCAGGGGTGGACGGTTGCGCGCTGAGTGCATCAAGGTGTCTTTCAAACACCTGCGCTGACTCAAGCTGATCAATATCAAAGGCAAATTCCGCCAGGCCCGCGATGGGTGGGCGCTTTGTCTGGCTGCCGGCAGCCAGAATCAGACGGTCGTAGCCTGTCACCGTTGTCCTGCCATGCTTGTCACGCCAGGATACCGTTTTACCCTTTGTATCAATACGTTCCGCACTTCCCTCAAGATGAACAATATTCAGTTCAGTGAATAATTCGGTGAGCGGGGCGACAAAGCCTGAGACGTTTTCTTCATAAAAGCGCGGGCGAACACGCAGTTCGGGCGCCGGCGAAAGCACCGTAATACCCAGTTCGTCACTGTTCTGTAATGCCGCCAGGCGTGCCGCGCTGATGGCGGACCACATACCCGAAAAACCGCTGCCCACAATCAAAATGTGCTTTTTCATCTTCGTTCCTTATGTTCGTCAGGCTGTGCGTCTGACATTCTGCGACTATACATGTCGCAGTTAACTACGACAACATTTTTCGCAGTTAGCGGGTGGCGGATAAATAATTTACTTGAAAAATAGGGTATTAGGAGAATCTCTTTTTAGCGCTGTCTCTAAGCGGGTTGATGAGGCTATAATAACCAGGATGATTGATTTCGGAGTTTACAATGGCTTTTTACAGTTCTGGTGTGGAATATGGCATTCATAGCCTGATGTGCATGGTCGATGCCAGGGGTAATGAGCGTGAAATGAGCGTCAGAGAAATGGCGGCCTTACAGGGTGTGCCTTATGATTATCTCGGCAAAATTTTCACCCGTTTATCGCGCGCAGGTCTGGTGACCAGTACCGAAGGCAAAGGCGGGGGTTTTAAGCTTGCCCGTGCCGCTGAGCTCATTTCGGTGCTGGATGTAGCGCACGCCATCGATGGCGAAAAAAATATGTTCGAGTGTCGGGAAATACGTCAAAGGCTGGCGTTATTTGATGACACCCCGCCTGCGTGGGCCTGTGACGGGCCATGTGGTGTACGTTCAGTGATGGACAGTGCGCAACAACGCATGGAAGAGGAGCTGGCACGGCATACCATCCTCGATCTGGCCCGTAAGATGTATCGCAAAGCGCCGGATACGTTTCAGATAGAGGTGCAGGAGTGGATTGCAGACAGACGCAGTACGTCCTGAGACAACTCCCTTACCCGCAGGGGCAAGGGAGTGACACAGATTATGAACGCAGATCGATGACCATACGGCCGCGAATCTGGCCCTGTTCCATCTCTTTAAAGATAGCGTTGATATCCTCCAGAGGACGCAGGGTGACTTTAGGCACCACTTTCCCCTCTGCAGCAAACTGGAACGCCTCGATCAGATCCTGACGGGTACCGACCAGCGAACCGACAACCTGAATACCGTCCAGAACCAGACGTGGAATATCCAGGCTCATCGACTCGGGGGGTAAACCGACTGCCACGACACGGCCTCCGGCACGAACCGCGTCAACCGCGGAGTTAAAGGCGGCTTTCGCGACGGCAGTGACTACCGCGGCATGAGCGCCACCGGTTTTTTCCTGAATGATTTTTGCGGCGTCTTCAGAGCGTGAGTTTATCGTCAGATCGGCACCCATGCTCGCAGCGAGTTTTAACTGTTCGTCATTCACATCGATGGCGATCACTTTGGCATTGAAGACATTTTTGGCGTACTGCAGCGCAATATTCCCAAGACCACCCAACCCGTAAATGGCAATCCACTGGCCGGGTTTAATGCTGGAAATCTTCACCGCTTTATAGGTGGTGACACCGGCACAGGTGATACTGCTGGCAGCGGCAGAATCCAGGCCGTCCGGCACTTTCACCGCATAGTCAGCGGTAACGATACACTCTTCCGCCATGCCGCCGTCCACGCTGTAACCGGCATTTTTCACGTCACGGCAGAGGGTTTCGTTTCCGCTATTACAATATTCGCAATGCCCGCACCCCTCAAAGAACCAGGCTACGCTTGCACGGTCTCCCACTTTCAGTGAGGAAACGCCCGGGCCAATCGCCCTGACAATCCCGATACCTTCATGGCCTAAAATGACGCCCGTCTTATCGCCAAAGTCGCCGTTTTTCACGTGAAGATCGGTGTGGCACACACCACAACATTCCATTTTCAGCAATGCTTCGCCGTGTTGCAGGGAGCGGAGGGTTTTTTCCGTAACGTTTACCTGATGGTCTTGAGTGACAACTGCAGCTTTCATATGCGTTTTCCTTATTCACAATGAGAATCATTAGCAGGTGTATTACTCCTTACAGAGTATAAGCTTGTGACAGTTATACAAGGCCGGCGCAACAAATTGTCATAAATTCAGGGGGTTTTGCGTACAAATTAACCCAGAGACGCAGATTTTACTCAACGAGCAGAGACATTAAATCTGACAACTCATCGTCATGTTTCTGTCATGAACGAAACGTAACGTGTTGTCTTCTCAATAACCGAAGAGTTAAAAGACAATGCATCTGGTGAAAAAAATCGTCGCGGTAAGTCTTCTTCTGTCCGCTTCCGTTCAGGCTCAAAATATTCTCGAATTCCCCCAGCCGGACAACAATCCGGAAGAGTTTTATGCAGTAACTGAAATCCCTGCGGGCGGCATGATCAAATATGAAACCGACGCTAAAACCGGGTTCATTATTGCCGATCGCTTCCAGTCCATGCCGGTCGCTTATCCGGCAAACTACGGCTCTCTGACGCAGTCCCTGGCGGGTGATGGCGATCCGCTTGACGTCATTTTCTATACGCGTGCCCCGATGGCGCCCGGCACCTTGATCAAGCTGCGCGCAATAGGCGTGCTGAAAATGGTCGACGGAGGGGAGAAGGACGACAAAATCGTGGCAGTGCCAGCGAGCAAAATTGACCCAACCTATGACGACATCAAAGAGCTGAGCGATCTGCCAAAGATTGAGGTTCAGCGTCTGGAATCCTTCTTCCGCGTCTATAAGCAACTGCCGGAAGGGCGCAAAACTGTGGAGTTAAGCGGTTTTAACGATGCCGCCAGCGCGAAGCAGGAAATCAAGCAGGCATGGGATGCCTGGAAAGCAAAGGCCCCGCAATAATAAAAGGCCCGGCGCGACTGCGCCGGGCTCTGTTTTACAAGTTATCTTCCAGGGCCTGAATCTCCTTACGCCACTGCGCCTGCAGGTGCGGTTTCTGATGTTTAGGCTTTCTGGCTAAATCCTCAGCCAGCAGGGTTTCCAGCGTGACCAGCTTCTCCAGCAGATCGTCACTGTCCAGAACCGGCAGCAATTCTTTCGCCTGAGAATGGGGTAATGGTGGCGTTTCTGGCCGTTCACGTAGCCGATCGAAGACGGACTGTGCATCCTGCCACTCGCTGAGTTTTCCCTGTTCAATCAGCCAGAACCGATTACAGCTTTGGGTGATAAGCTGCCTGTCGTGACTCACCAACAGTACCCCGCCTTCAAACGCCTTAAGGGTGCAGGCCAGCGCCTCTTTACCTTCGATATCCAGATGGTTGGTCGGCTCGTCGAGCATCAGCAGGCTGTAGCGCGCCAGCGTCAATCCGACGAATAACAGACGCGAGCGCTCGCCGCCGCTCAGGGTGCTGATTTTTTGCCCGTGCCGTGCCCAGGGGTAACCGGAGGCGATCAGCGCCATTTTGCGATCCTGCGGATGCGGCGCAAAAGGTTCGAGGGCCTCCAGTAGAGTGGCTTCATCCGGGAGCTGATGCAGCGTCTGATCGTAATAGCCGATTGCCACGCGAGGATGGATGTTGACTGCATCGTCCAGTATTCCGCGACTAAACTGCTGCCAGATCAGCCGCATCAGCGACGATTTTCCACAGCCGTTATGTCCGACGATAGCGACCCGGTCGCCGCTTTTCAGCCTGGCAACGTCCACGTCGAATAACGGCGGCAGCCCCGGCGCAGGCGGGACCGCGAGATGGTTCAACTCCAGCAGGCGGTCGGCGCGTAACGCGTCACCCCGGAGGGTTAACGTCCACGGGCTGCCCGCGGTCAGATCGGTCTGGCGCTCTTTTAAACGCTCAACCTGTTTTTCCATCTGTTTGGCTTTACGCGCCAGATCTTCGTTATCGTAAACTTTGCCCCAGGTCGCCAGCCGTTTCGCACTGGCTGCGACACGGTCGATCTCTTTTTGCTCCGCTTTATGGCGTAACGCATCGCTCTCATCTTTTGCCGTCAGCGCCTGGCGTGCAGCGGTGCAGGGAAGGGCAAACCCGTGCAGCGTCCGGTCGCGCAGGATCCAGCTTCCGTTAGTAACGGCATCCAGCAGCTGTCTGTCATGCGAGACCAGCACAAAGCTGCCTGACCAGTTCTGCAAAAACTGCTCCAGCCAGATCAACGTCGGTAGGTCCAGATGGTTGCTCGGCTCATCGAGTAAAAGCAGATCGGGTTCATGAATCAGCGCACGGGCCAGAATCAGACGCGTGTGCTGTCCGCCGCTGAGCGTCGCGCAGCCCAGGTTCCAGTCCTGTGAGGTAAAGCCCATGCTGCCCAGCAACGCTTCCGCTTTCCAGGATAAACTCCCGCGCTCTGCGGCAGGTAGCTGTGCGATCACCGCATCCAGCATGGTGAGAGTAAGTACCGATTCGGGAAGATGTTGTTCCACGCGGGCCATCAGACACTGGCCAGCCAGCGCCACGGTGCCGGAAGTCGCAGATTCTGTACCGTCGAGGATTTTTAGCAGGGTGCTTTTGCCGCAGCCATTATCCCCAAGCAGACCAATGCGGTCGCCTTTCTTCAGGGTAAAGGAGAGGGAGTCGAAGAGCGTGCCAAACGCCGTATCAACACGTAAAGATTGTGCAGTCAGTAAAGTGCTCATTGTTGCTTACTCAAGAGTTACAGGCAGGAAAATGCCTCGTCAAACATCGCTGACGATAACTCAGTAAGCCCGAGAGAAGGGATTCAGAACAGGGTGTCTTCGCTCAAGCCGAAGTTATCGCAGCACGATATCGATAACGCTTGAGCAGGTGCGATCACCAAGAGTATGTGAAAAATTAAAAATTTCACAGTACAGCATAATTTGCCTCCTTATATATTCGATGGGTGAATGAATGGCGAAAGTATAAGCGAATATCAGGAGATGGCACAAGCTGGGCGATTGAGACAAAAAAGTCAGTGGGTTATTCATCCACTGACCGGTGGTTATTTAGATAGAGGTGCGACGGTAACTGCGGTATTCCGGCATCCAGAAGTTTTCATCAATCGCCTGCTGCAGCGCATCTGCCGAGGTTTTAACGGCCACATCCTGTTGCTGTGCCATTTTGCCCACGGCGAAGGCGATCGCTTTAGACACAATGTGAATATCCTTCAGCTCCGGTAAAACCAGACCTTCACCATTGTTCACCAGCGGTGAATGCTTCGCCAGCGTTTCACTTGCTGACATCAGCATTTCGTCGGTGATCCGTTTTGCGCCTGAGGCAATCACACCAAGACCGATCCCCGGGAAAATATAGGAGTTGTTGCACTGAGCAATAGGGTAAAGCTTGTCTTTCCAGATCACCGGATCGAACGGGCTACCGGTTGCCACCAGGGCGTTACCCTCGGTCCACGCGATGATATCCTGCGGCGTGGCCTCGACACGGGAGGTCGGGTTAGACAGCGGCATCACAATGGGGCGTGCGCAGTGCTTGTGCATCTCGCGAATGATCTCTTCCGTGAAGAGGCCGGTTTGTCCTGAAACCCCAATCAAAATGTCCGGTTTAACGTTGCGAACCACGTCAAGCAGGGAGAGCACCTCGTTATCCGTATCCCAGTTCTTCAGGTTCTCGCGTTTTTGCACCAGTCGGGTCTGGAACGGCAGCAGGTTTGGCATCGCATCGGTGAGCAGGCCAAAGCGATCGACCATAAACACGCGTGAGCGGGCTAACTCTTCACTTAATCCTTCACGCTGGGTTTGCGCAATAATCTGTTCAGCAATACCACAGCCTGCCGAGCCTGCGCCCAGGAAGACAATTTTCTGGTAGCTCAGTTGGCTGCCCGCCGCCCGGCTGGCTGCAATGAGGGTGCCGGCTGTGACTGCCGCGGTGCCCTGAATATCATCGTTAAACGAGCAGATCTCGTCGCGATAGCGCGTGAGCAACGGCATGGCGTTTTTCTGCGCAAAGTCTTCAAACTGCAACAACACGTCCGGCCAGCGTTGCTTCACGGCCTGAATGAAATCATCAACAAACTGATAATACTCATCGTCAGTGACGCGCGGGTGACGCCAGCCCATATAGAGGGGATCGTTAAGCAGCTGCTGGTTATTGGTCCCGACGTCCAGCACCACAGGCAGCGTATAGGCCGGGCTGATGCCGCCACAGGCGGTATAAAGTGAGAGCTTACCGATTGGGATGCCCATGCCGCCGATCCCCTGATCGCCGAGCCCCAGAATACGTTCACCGTCGGTGACCACGATCACTTTGATATTGTGATTCGGCACGTTCTGCAGAATATCGTCCATGTTGTGACGATTCTGATAAGAGATAAAGACACCGCGAGAACGGCGATAAATCTCGGAAAAACGCTCACAGGCTGCGCCAACCGTCGGGGTATAGATCACTGGCATCATCTCTTCGAGATGGTTTTGCACCAGGCGGTAGAACAGCGTCTCGTTCGTGTCCTGAATATTACGCAGATAGATGTGCTTATCGATTTCAGTCTTGAAACCCTGATACTGGATCCATGCGCGTTCTGCCTGCTCTTCGATGGATTCTACCACTTCCGGTAACAGCCCAAGCAGGTTGAAGCTGCTGCGCTCTTCCATGCTGAATGCGCTGCCTTTATTGAGAAGGGGGAATTCCAGCAGAACCGGGCCGGCGTAGGGGATGTAAAGGGAACGATGCTTTTTTGCTTTGTTGTCCATGTCACTCACTCGATTTTTTGAATATCCGTCCCTGGTCGATTGTTTCTCATCTTTCTGGCGTGTCTTCAGGGGGTCGGTCGGGGGGTATTATAGAGGAGCTGAATATGAATTACCGCCCCGCAGAAACAAAAACACCATCGGGAATGCCGATGGTGTCGTGGATCCTGCCGGGGACTTACTTGCCCGTGCGGCGTTTTCTGCCTGTCGCATGGGAAACGAGCTTTTCGCTGTCGCCTTCAATCACCACTTTATGTTGGTTAGAAAGCTTGTAGTTAAGTCCCAGAATATGGCGTGCCTGACGGTTCGTTTTCATATTAACTCCTTAATCCTGTTAAGAGTGACAAGGTGATCAAAATGTAACCCCATAGGTTGCAGATCCATCTTAGCAGATTTTTAGAAAGAGGCGTGCTGGCCACTTACCACATAATTGATGGTCTGCTGGTAGATGTCACTCAGGATGTCATTGTCAGAGGCTTCTACCCAGCGGGTGAGCTCCATCAAAATGTCATCCTGAGTTACAGCGCCGTGTTCGGCTTGCAAACCAATTGCAATGGCATTAACGAGGTCGGGTTGTGCTGATGCGGTTTTTGCTGAGTAATGAGTAAACATGCTGCCTCCGTGTCGTTATCTGTTTAATGTTCCGGTCGCATAAAATGTAATTCATAAACAGAATGGCAAATTGTTTACGCGCTGTGGTTAAGATTCATCCTGGAAATGTAAACGTCATATTTCCACTGTGTAAATTTCATTTTTAGGGTTTCCAGCGGCGCAAGTTTGTCTTTTTTTCATAAGGCATAGGTGAGGGCCATGAAATTAACTCTACGATGCTTCCCCAGGGGGTTTGACCATAACAAAATGCGTTTCCCTCTCCCTGTTCATCCGGAAAAGAGAGCGGTTTGGGCTCAGTAAACATCTCTCCCCCTGCTGCGGTAAATGCGGCTATAGCCTGCGCAAAATCATCGACATAGACGGCGAAGTGTTGCAAACCAAAGTCACTTGCTCGTGCCGGGTGACCTTGCTCCGGTCCATGCATTTCGAATAACTCGATACCCGGGCCAGAAGGTAGACACAGCATGCGGATAGCGCGAATTTTTGTACCAGGGAATAATCGTAAGGTGTGTTGTTGCGCGGTGTGATCAATATTTTCGCTGTCAGATTCGACGGAGCGATATATGACCCGTGCCCCAAAGGCTTGTTCAAAAAATAGGGTGGCTTGCTCTATGTCCGGCACCGTAATGCCGATATGGTCAATTCCTCGAACTGTCGTCTTCATATTTTCTCCTGCTATAAAGTTTAAAATATAGCAGGAGACATTTAGCCTGTTACCACTTCATTTCGCCCGTGTTCACTTTTGCGCTGAGTGACAATGAGCTTTCTTCCGACAGCGTTGGCCACTGTTTTTTCATTGCTGAAATAACCCCTGCGGAATCTTTATGGTCTGCCAGCGCCTGCTCAAACTGCACAAGATAATCCCGGGTAAACGTGATGGCACCGGTGCCCGCTGGCGGTGTGCCAAGATAATGTCCGGGGATAACGCGTTCTGGTTTGTGCGCCGCCATATCACTCAGGGTTTTCTGCCACTGCTGACGACGGGCCGGGGTTTGCGTATCGGCAGTCCAGACGTGGATCCCCCATGACACACCCGTACCGCCAAGAATGGCTTTGGCCGACGGGATCCAGACGTACGCGGCGTAGTTATCGGCCTGCTCAATCTCAATTTTTTCGCCATCGAGCATAAAGGTGTTAGAGGCCAGCACCTGCGGAACAATAAGCTGTGTCGGTGCGCCATCTTTCATTTGCGGCCCCCAGAAGGCGAGCTTGGCGTCTTTGGTGGCGTTGATGTGATCAACCACCTGCTGGGTGGCTACGACCTTCGCATTCGGGAAGGCTTTCACCAGCGGCTGCAGGCCAAAATAGAAATCCGGATCGCCTGAAGTGATGACGATTTTGTTTAAGCGTTTGCCGCTGCGACGGATTTTTTCAACCAGGGCCTCACCGTCTTTTACGCTGAACTGAGCATCAAACAGCACCGCTTCTTCAGGACCGGAAACAATCGTGGACGAGACGGCGAATATGCCCTTGTCCTGAGGATTATAGGTATCCAGCGTTAACGGTGCGGCAAACACGGCTGGGGTAAAAAGGGTGCACAGCAGGGCGATGCGGGTGAGCTTCATCATATTGTCTCTGTTTATCAGGAAAGCCGCTATTTTACCGAATTCAGGATTTGCCAGAATTCCTGAAACAAGACATGCTTTGTTTCATCAATCGAGCAGATGGAGTCGCAAATGGATCGTGTTATCGCCGCCCAGGTTTATAACCGGATATGTGAACTGGGCAGTCTGAGTGCGGCGGCGCGAGCCCTGGGAATTTCACGGCCCATGGTCAGTCGCTATCTTGAGCAGATGGAAAAGTGGGCCGGAACGCGGCTGGTTAACCGCTCGACCCGCAAGCTGACGCTCACGCCTGCAGGCGAAAAGGTGTTGCAAAAGACAAGGAACCTGACCCGGTTATCCCAGGAAATTGAAGACCAGTCGGCAAAGGATATCCCCGCCGGTATTTTACGCGTGGCGTGCGCGCACGTGACCGCGATGCAGATCGTCGCGCCGGTGTTACCCGGCTTTTTAACCCGCTACCCAAACGTGCGAATTGAGATGGATGTCAACAACCATCCGGTAAGCCTTGTGGGCGAGCGCATTGACGTGGCCGTGCGCATTACTGACAACCCCGAGCCGGGAATGATAGCCCGCCGTCTGGGTGAGTGTCGCTCTGTGCTGTGCGCTTCCCCGGACTATCTCAGGGCCAGGGGAACGCCAGCCAGTCTCACTGAACTGGCCCAGCACAACTGTCTGCATTACAGCTTCTTCGCCGGGCAATCGTGGCGGTTTATCACCGAGAAGGGCGAGGTCGAATCGGTGGCGGTAAGTGGAAATCTGTGTGCCAGCATCTCCTCTCTGCTAATGGATGCGGCTGTGCAGCATCTTGGGATCGCGATGCTTCCCATTATTGAGGCGCAAGCTGCGCTGGACAGCGGAAAGCTGGTGACGCTGTTGCCCGGTTTCGAGCCTAAACCGATGAGTATTTACGGGATCTACCAGTCACGGGATCATCAGCCCGCCGCCCAGCGGTTATTTCTCGATGAACTGGCGGGCAGTCTGATGGCGTCGTGACCAGTACGGTGCGGTTGCCTTAAGACTTGTCCGTCTTCCTCCCAACTTTTGAACCACGTTCTATACTTAACCCTTTGTAAGTCAAAAGGAGAGCAAGAATGACGATTCATAAACACGGTTCGGCACACTGGTCAGGTGACATTAAACGTGGGAAAGGGACGGTATCTACCGAAAGTGGCGTTCTTAATCAGCAACCTTACGGCTTCAACACCCGTTTCGAAGGCGCAAAAGGCACCAACCCTGAAGAGTTGATCGGGGCGGCGCATGCGGCCTGTTTCTCAATGGCCTTATCGCTCATGCTGGGTGAAGCGGGCTATACCGCGGACGCCATTGATACTACGGCGGATGTCTCACTGGACAAAACCGACAGCGGATTTGCTATCAGCAAGATTGCGCTGCAAAGCAAAGTTACCGTACCGGGTATCGATCCGCAGCAGTTTGACGGCATCATTCAGAAAGCCAAAGCGGGCTGCCCCGTCTCTCAGGTGCTGAAAGCAGAAATCACCCTGGACTACACCCTGAATTAAGTTTTGCTGCCGGGCGTCAGCCCGGCTTGCACTCACCGCGCATACAGCACCGTTAAATTCCCTCCCATACGACGATTCACCCATGGACGGCCACGATCCCGTGCCAAAGTAGTGACACTGTCACAATCGGTAAGTGAACACCAGGGCTCCAGCCACTCATAGGTGGTTTTATCATGTTGTAAAACAAAGCCCGCCAGCCGTAACAACCCGCCGCTGTTTTCATTCATAACATCTACATGATTGGCCTGCGCAAAACTGGCAATCATCACCAGCGGTTGTAATGCGTAATGATGATAAGCCAGCGCCCGGGTACCGCGTTTCATCTCATTAGGCAACGTTCCCTTGTCGGTAATCTGTCCGACCGCATGGCGATACGCTTTGAGTGACCATGTGAACAAATCCCGCCGGTTGACCGCAACAGAGGCCGCCATAACGGACCATGCGGCCCAGTAGGTGTGATTGTTGGTTTTCTCAGGCGGCAAACCATCCCAGTCTTCAACCACCCGATCGGCGAGCAGGGATATCCAGCGCTCTATCTCACTGGTCTCTTTTACGGGTGCAAGAGGCTTGAATTTGAGTTCAATCCAGCTGGTGGCCACCGTCGCGAGCGCCCATTTGCGCATCGCCCGCCCGGTGTGATTCGTCTGCGTCGAGGTCAACGCCTCGGCAGAGGCCCAGGCATTCAGCTCATGAAGAATACAGTGCAGCGTGGCAGGATCGCCGCTCTGTTTATAACGCCAGACCATCTCAGAAAGCCCGCGTTCGAAGTCGGTTATCGCTTTTGTTTGTTTGCGGAAAGTCTGTTCCGCAACGGGATTCAGGGTCGCGCGTGCGCTGTCGGAACCGTCATATTTACTGCGGAAAATGAGACGCTCTGTCCAGGGTGCAGGCAGGGCAATGCACAGCCCGTTATGGGTATGCGGCAGCGGTTTGCCAAAGCCGGATGGCGGCACAAGCTGTGCCGCCAGAGTGTTCGCGGAAAACACAAGCAGAAGTATGATGAGACGCATCAGGAGACATTACGCCAGCAGCGTACCGCGCGTCCATCCGCTGCAGTCTGCAACGTTTGCACCGCCTGACAGCCTTCGGTCGCCAGCGGACAGCGGTCGCGGAAGAAGCAACCAGAGGGCAAATGGCGGTTGCCCGGCAGGTCGGTTTTGCGCAATGCCAGCGCGTCATCCAGCAGCACACCGGTTTTGGGAACAGAATCGAGCAAAAGCTGCGTGTAGGGATGCAAAGGCGCGCTCAGAACCTGATGCGTATTGCCCAGTTCGACAATCTGTCCGAGATACATTACGGCAACGCGGTCGCTCATATGGCGCACGACGGAGACGTTATGTGAAATCAAAACATAGGTAAGCGTGCGCTGGCGTTGCAGCGTCACTAGCAGATTGAGGATTTGCGCCTGTACGGAAATATCCAGCGCGCTGGTGGGTTCATCCAGCACGATGATATCCGGGTTGGACGACAGGGCCCGGGCGATGGCGATACGCTGGCGCTGTCCACCGGAAAACGCGTGCGGCAGCCGGTCGAGGTACTCAGGACGAATACCCACCTGCATGGCCAGGCTCTCTGCAAGCGCGCGCCGTTCACGTTCGCGACGGCGTTTTTGTATCCATACCGGTTCGGTAATGATACGCCACACGGGCAGGCGAGGATCGAGCGAGGAGAGCGGATCCTGAAACACCATTTGCATGCCGTCAGCGGCGCGATGGCAGGTACCTTCGCTCGGTTTAATCATGCCCATCAGCAGCTGTGCCAGGGTGCTTTTACCGCATCCGGATTCCCCGACCACGCCCAGCGTTTCACCCCGACGGATCTGCAAATCCATTCCGTTCAGGGCATGAACCTGTTCCGTTACGCGACCCAGCCAGTTTTTCCGTGCCGCAAAATTGACATGCACGCGATCCAGCTCCAGTAAAATATCAGACATGATGCGCCTCCCGTTGTGGATACCAGCAGGCGACCTGCCGATCGTCATTTCCCGCAGGCATAAGCGCCGGGGTCTGAGTACATTTTGTGCCCGCCGCGAAACAGCGCTCGCGAAAGGCGCAGCCGGTGGGTAAACGGGTCAGATTAGGTACCGTGCCGGGAATCGCGGGCAGCATTTCACGCGGTTCCCCCTATTCAGGGGCACATTTCAGCAGGCCAATAGAATAAGGGTGTACAGGGTGATGGATGAGCGTTTGCGTCTCTCCACTTTCAATAACGCTTCCGGCATACATCACGTAGACCCGGTCGCACAGCTGCGAGACCACGGCCATATCGTGGCTGATAAACAGTACCGATGTTCCGCTGGCCCGGGCTTTGTGTTTGAGCAGGCGCAGGACCTGCAGCTGTACGGTCACATCGAGGGCGGTGGTCGGCTCGTCGGCGATAATCAGTTCCGGCTCGCAGGAGAAGGCCAGGGCAATCATCACCCGCTGACGCATACCGCCGGAAAGCTCAAAAGGGTAACGGCTCATCACTTCTTTGGCGTCCGGGATTTGCATCTCTTCTAACAGAGAGATCGCTTTCTGTTTGGCCGCGTCGCGGGAGAGTGACTGATGCTGGCGGATCACTTCGGTCATCTGCTTGCCAATCCGGCGGGTGGGGTTGAGCGCCGTCATGGGCTCCTGAAAAATCATCGCCACCCTGGCTCCGCGCCACTGGCGCATCTGTTTTTCACTGGCGTTCAGGATATCTTCACCCAGTAAATTCACCCTTCCGCTGTGAATATGGTAGCTGCCCTCCGGCAATAAACGCATGGCCAGCATGGCGGTGACCGATTTTCCGGAACCGGATTCACCAACCACACCAACAATCTCGCCGCGCTTTATCTCAAGCGTGACCCGGTTTAACGCGTGGACTTCACCGCGAAAGATCGGGAAACTCAGGTGTACATCGTCGATTGAGAGAACAGAATCACTCATCACTGTTTTCCTCCAGATTTCGGGTCCAGCAGATCGCGAATGCCATCACCAAACAGATTAAAGCCAACGGCGGTGATCAGTATTGCCGCGCCGGGAAAGGCACAGTACCACCACTGATCCAGCACGTAATTACGCCCGACGGCGACCATCGCGCCCCATTCAGCGGTGGGTTGCTGTGCGCCCAGGCCGATAAATCCAAGCGTCGCCGCCATCAGAATCGCGCTGCCGATATCCAGCGATGCCTGGACAATCAGCGGCGGCAACGCGTTACGCAGAATATGCCAGCTGATAAGATGCCAGCGCGATGCGCCAAAAGTACGTGCCGCCTGAACATAGGTGAACTGGCGAACGATCAGCGTTTGCCCGCGCGCCAGTCGGACATAAAATGGGATGCGCACAATGGCGATGGCGAGCATGGCATTGAACAGGCTCGGCCCCAGCGCAGCGGCCAGCGCCATGGTCAGCACCAGCGACGGGATTGAGAGCATGACATCCATAATGCGCATAATAATGGCATCCCCCCGACCGCCGAGAATGCCGGACAAACAGCCCAGCAAGGAGCCGATTCCCCCGGCAATCACTACCACCGCCAGGCCCGCGGCGATGGATTGCTGGCTGCCCACCAGCACCCGGCTAAACAAATCCCGCCCAACTTCATCGGTACCAAACCAGTGTGCCGCAGAGGGGGCCAGCAGACGTGCCGTAAGATCCAGCGCATTGGGATCGTAGGGGACTATCCAGGGTGAAAGCAGCATCAGGGCCAGCATCAATATCATAATGGCGCCCCCCACCAGCGTAAGAGGGCTTTTACGCAGCAGCCAGAAGAGTTTTGCCCCATTTAGCCGCCATTTGACTGAGGGGGCTGGGACGGGCGTTTCGTGTGACATCATCATTGTGCATCTCCGCGCCCGATGCGTGGATCAATCCACAGATAGAGCAGGTCAACGACCAGATTCACCAGCACATAGGCGAGTGAAACCACAACGGCAAACCCCATGACGGCGGGAAAATCCAGTGCCTGAATAGAGGTCACCACCCATGCGCCCATACCGGGCCAGGCAAAGACGGTTTCGGTCAGAACGGCGCCATACAGCAGATCGCCCAGCGCCAGGCCAAGAACGGTAATTGAGGGGATCATCGCGTTGGGCAGGGCATAGCGCAAAATGATGTATGCACCCGGTAAGCCGCTGGCGCGAGCCGTGCGGATATAATCTTCGCTGAGTTGTTCCAGCATGGCCGACCTGACCTGGCGCGCCACGATCCCCAGATGGACAAACGCAAGGGTCAGGGAGGGCAGCAGCAGATGCTGAAGGGCATTGAAAAAGACCTCTCCGTTCCCCTCAATGAGCGCGTCAATCAGATAAAAACCGGTGATATGCGTGGGTGGGTCAAGCCAGTCATCCAGCCGACCGCCGCCGGGAAGGATCTGCAAATGGCCGTAGAACAGAACAATCACGCCCAGCCCGAGCCAGAACGCCGGAGTAGAGATGCCGGTTATCGCCATCAGACGAACCAGATGATCGAGCCAGCGATTTCGGTAGACCGCGGAGAGGATCCCCAGCGGTACGCCGATAAATAACGCCAGCACCAGAGCGCAAAAAGCCAGCTCCAGCGTGGCCGGGAAAAACGCCTTCAGCTCCTCAGCGACAGGGCGTCCGGTGCGGATAGAGGTGCCGAGATCGCCATGGGCCAGCGCATCGACATAACGTCCAAACTGGACGTATAACGGCTGGTCCAGACCCAGTTGTTGGCGAATATTCTGCACGATTTCGTCGCTGGCGCGATCGCCCGCCAGCAGACGCGCAGGATCGCCCGGGATCATGTGCGAAATAATAAACGTGATGATACAGACGCCCGCGACCACCAGGATAAGCCCCCAGCAGCGCTGGCGCACAATGCTCCAGAACGTCATACGTTTCCCCCCGGGCGCCGGAAACCCGGCGCCAGCTGGCTTACTTGCTCATGGTGTTAATATTAAAGACCTGTTCAAGCATCGGATTGAACACAAAGCCTTTGACCTCTTTGTTCATCGCAAGCTGATAGTTCTTCTGGAACAGGTAAACGTAGGCCGCTTCGTCGATCACAATTTTCTGCGCCTGCTGGTAGTTTTTGGTGCGTTCAGCCTGGTCAGTGGTTTTCAGTGCACTCTGCAGGAGGCCATCCACCTCTGAATTTTCATACCACGCGCGATTTCCCGGCAGCCCTTTTTTATCCGACTCAAACCAGTAGTTCATAAACATATAGGGGTCAGCAAAATCCGGGCTCCAGTTACCGATCGCGATGTCGAAATCGCCTTTACCCACGCGGTCGCGCATGGTCGCATTCGCCAGTTTTTCGAGCTTTACGTTAATGCCCAGCTTGCCGAGGCTGGCCTGGGTAGAGAGGGCGATCGGCTCCCAGTTCGGGTCGTTATCAGAATAGAGGAAGGTCAGGCTTGCCGGTTTGTCTTTCACGTTGCCGAGCGCCGCTTTTGCTTTCTCCTCGTCAAAGCTGTATTGCATGGCGGTGGCATCATAGCCCCACATCCCGTCAGGGATCGGGCCACGCATCTGCTTACCGTTCCCGCTCAGGATACCTTTCACCATGCCGTTGTAATCGGTCGCCCAGGAGACGGCGCGACGCAAATCGACCTGTGTCATCGGCCCTTTGCTGTTGTTGAGGTACAGATAAGTCACTCGCAGCGAGGGGTATTCCGCCACGTTGACCTTATTTTCCTGTTTCAGGGCGGTAAGTTGATCCACGGGCAGGGCGTCTGCAATATCCAGATCGCCGCGAGAAAGCTGCAGGCGGCGCGACGCGCTTTCACCGATGATTTTGACCGAGACGCGCTTGAAGTGCGGCTTATCACCCGCCCAGTGCGGGTTGGGAACCAGAATCAGCTGCTGTCCTTTCTGCCAGCTTTTCAGCATGAAGGGACCGGAACCGGCGGTATGTTGTGCCAGGTAACCGCGAGCATCGTCCGCTGCGTTTGCTTTGAGTACCGCAGGGTTAATAATCGACGCGCCATCGTTCGCCAGGGTATAGAGGAATGGGGCAAACGGCTGGCTTAGCGTGAATTTAACGGTATGGGTATCAACCGCTTCGACCTTAAGATCTTTTGGGAACGCCTCTGCCGGACCCTGACTGATTTTCAACAGTCGCTCAAAAGACTGTTTGACCGCGTCGGCTGTCACCGGCGTACCATCGGCAAACATGGCATTATTTTTAAGCGTAAAGGTCCACTCTTTTTGATCCTCAGACGCTTTCCAGCCCGTGGCCAAATCGCCTTCCACGTCCGTGGTGCCAGGCTTGTACTGCACCAGGCGTTGATAAGACGGATAGGTGACCGTCCAGTCATTGTTATCAATGGTCACGGCAGGATCCAGCGTTTGCGGGTCGGCTGCTTTACCGATAACCAGCATATCTTTTGGCACCGCGGCCAACACAACAGACGTGTTCAGAACAAGGGCGGAGACGATGAGCGTAGTGATAAACGATTTTTTCATGGCCGTGCTCCAGAGTTAAAGGGAGGTGTGCTGGGGTGAAAAACAGGCAAAACGGTCGCTGAGCAGCGGATAACTGGCCGCGCCGGGTAATTCAAAATGCCACCATTCACTGGTGATGCCGACAAAGCCCGCGCCAAACATAATCGCGTTGAGCAACAGGCGATTGCGCTGCGCATCAGGCGGCACGGAGGGATGATATTGATGGGAACGATCGTGCATTTCATCGAAGCCCGCCCCCATATCCAGCGCCTTGCCGCTCTCATCCAGCAGGGTCACATCAATCGCCGTGCCGCGGCTGTGGTTGGAGCCAATGGACACATCGACGACGTACTGGGGATCGGGACACGCCTGCCACAGTTGCGCCTGCGCCTGTTGTGGACGGTAAGCGTCATAGACCGCCAGCCTGAGACCGGCGAGCGTGGCAATACCGATCGCCTTTGCCAGCGCGGTGATGGCGTCGGGATGTAATAAGCACAAGGCGTCCTGATATATTGGCCGCCCGGTGATGTTGTCTGCCGTGGCGTATTTCAGGTCGATATGCAGGGCGGGAAAGGTTTTCGCCACATCAACCAGTTGACACTCTTCGGGCATAGCTGCGCTCCTTAACGTTCGAATTGACCAAACTCTTGTTGTAATTGCCGGTTTGCGGCCAGGCGGACGGGGAGGGTATCGCCCAACGCGTCTACCACCCCTGACAGCAGCAGGTTGAACAGGCAACTCACCGGTGCCAGCGAATCCCAGAAATGCCCGGTATCCGTTTTCACCTGTAATAAATCGATGGGATAATCCCGCGCCCAGGGGCACCAGATATCGGTAATTAGCGCCATGGGAATCGCTTTCTCACTGGCAACGCGACAATACTGGCGGGCTATCGCCGAATAGGCGCGTGTATCGGTCAGCACAACATAAGGGCGGGGACATTCAGAGTTCAGCGACTCCACCCAGCTACCTGACAACCCTTCGGAATAGCTCACCCGCGGGCGCAAATACTCAAGATGGCTGAAAAAGGCGTTGGCAATTCCACGTGTCGACTGAATGCCCAGAACAAACACGGTCTCTGCATGGGTCAGCTGATAAACGATGCGCTGAAATACGGCGCTTTGCGCCAGCTGGTACACGTGCTGAATGGCGTCAACTTCCAGTGACAGCGAATGTTGCGCGCGATCTGACAACGCACGTTGTTGCTGCCATGAGTCGAGGCGCTCATTCATGCCCCACGGTTGATAAACCGTTTGAGGGAGCTCGCGCAGGCTCTTTTTAGCATCTTCCAGATTGCGAAAGCCCAGCTTGCGCAGAAATCGCCCCACGGTGATGCCGCTGGTTCCGGTGATGAACGCCACGCTTTCTGCGGTTTCAAACGGGATCAACGTGGTATTTGCCTGCATCCAGCTGGCGACGCGCTTTTCGCTGGGTGTCAGCTGGCTAAAGCTACTTTTGATTCTGTTGAGCAATTCCGGTTGTATCGTCATGCCGCCTCGCTGTTAACAGGCTGTCATTTCTGCTGCGACTGTTATTTGACTAACAATGCACGACGCGTGCCATGTCGACGGGACGCGCGTTATCGCCTTCGCTGTAAAATCTTTGCAATATTTAATTAACCTTCGCACAACATTTGTGCAGCGTAGTGCAGCGTAGTGCAGTTTTGGTGCAGAGGCAGGAAGGAATGATGAATACGTCAGAGCCTTCACACTTTTACGCTACTATAGGGGCAATGTTTGCGTTGAAAGGGATAAGCGACATGGCTAATTTGCCGTGGCGGATGAGTTTGCGCCTGCTGTCTGCTTTGAAAAAAGCGGCGCTGGTGGTGGGGATACTTCTTGCGGTCCTGCTGGCCGTGCGCGTGTACGTCTCGCAACAGGGCCCGGCGTTACAGCCCTGGCATACCTGGCACGGGGAAGAGATGTCCGCCCGCGAGATAGACAAGGTAAGCTTTGCAGAGTATCAGGCGCAGGAGCAGCGTATTTTTCGTGATATGCAGCGCGAGGTCACCGCGAAACTGACGCCGGAAACCCGTACGCCGATCAATCGTTACTGGGGGCAAAGCCTCGTCTGGCCTGAAAAATTCAGCCACAACTGGAATCACTCGTTTGTTTTGATGCCGACAGGCGAGCCGAAAGGCGCCGTGGTTTTGCTCCATGGTCTGACGGATTCGCCCTACAGCGTGAAGCGTCTGGCCCAGAATTATCAGCAGCACGGTTTTGTCGCCGTGGTGCCTCGTCTGCCGGGACATGGCACGGCGCCGGGCGCGTTGACCAACGTCAAATGGGAGGCATGGCTTGCGGCAACGCGTCTGGCCGTGCGCGAGGCGACGCGCCTGGCGGGGGATAACGTGCCGCTGCATCTGGTGGGCTACTCCAACGGCGGGGCGCTGGCGATGAAATATGCCCTCGATGCGCTCAGCGATCCGGCCTTGCGTCATCCCCAGCAAATTGTGCTGCTTTCGCCGATGATGGGCGTCACCGCGTTTGCCCGTTTCGCTGGCCTGGCGGGGCTTCCTGCCAGGCTGCCGGCCTTTGCGAAATCCGCCTGGCTGAACATCTCGCCGGAGTATAACCCCTTCAAATATAACTCCTTCCCGGTGAATGCCGCCCGCCAGTCGTGGTTATTAACTAAATCCTTACAGCAGGAGATGAGCGAAGCCGTACGCCGCAACCAACTCAAGGGTCTGGCGCCCGTCCTGACATTCCAGTCGATCATGGATTCTACGGTGAGTGCCCGGGCGGTAGTGAATACTCTCTATAACGCGCTACCGGCGAACGGCAGCGAACTGGTGATCGTGGATATTAATCAGGCCGCCAGTTTCCGTCCTCTTTTCAGGCCGTCGACTTATGATGCCGTTAACGCTCTACTGCCGCCCGCCCCAAGACGTTACACGACCACGGTGATCACCAATGCCTCACCCGCCACGCTGGAGACCGTTGCGCGAACAACCGTCGCCGGGGAGCAGAGCGAAAGGGTATCACCGATGGCGATACCCTATCCCGCCGACCTCTTTTCGTTGTCGCATGTGGCGATCCCGTTCCCCCCAACGGACGATCTATACGGAAGCCAGCCGCTTAATCCCCGCCGTTACGGGATTAATCTCGGGACACTTTCGCTGCGCGGGGAAACCTCCGTTCTGGTGGTGAATATGGATTCGCTGATGCGCGTGACCTCAAATCCATTTTTTGACGATATGGTGAGGCGTATCAACCAGCATCTTCCGCCAATACCCCCTGGCACGGATAAACCTTAATTACCCTTTTGCGGATAATTTGATTTATCCGCAAGAGGGGATACTGAAACCATCGCGCTGATATAAACGGCAAAGTACATTCACAAGGCTAATCAATGAGCAGGCAGGCAGGAAAGCAGAGACTTGAAACGATAACCATTGGTGATGCTCACAAAGTATGTTAAAAAATAGTTTATAAACGTAATCATCAAGATGGATATCTTTGCTGTGCTTACCACTCTCATTTATCGAAGCCAGTTAAATACATCCTGTGAATCAATTGGCCTCGAAGCCATAATCGAAAAAGCGAAACGGCGTAACAGCGAAGCAGGGATTACCGGTATTCTGTTGTTTAACGGAATCGATTTCCTGCAAATTCTGGAAGGTTCAGAAGAGAGCGTCGTACGGCTTTATCATAAAATCCGCGTCGATAAGCGTCACCAAAGTGTGGTTGAGCTTATGCGGGACTATGGGCCAAGACGACGTTTTGAAAACGTCGGGATGCTTTTATTCGATCTCAGGGCCGAATCTCCGCGCTCGGTGCTGGAGCGTGTTTTGCGTTACAGCAAACTCGAACGTTATCTCACCTCTGACGATCGGGTCTTTAAATTTATCCAGACTTTTATTACCCGGCCAAAAACGGTGAGCGAAAAGAGGCAGGTATTCGCTGGTGAGGAGTGGCAGCTTGAGGCTGAAAAGGCGCCTTTCGGCGACAGTCTGGCGTTGCAAACGAAACAGCCGTGCCAGTTTGCTTTCCAGCCAATCGTTGAACCCTCTGAAAGGAAAATCACCTCGATTGAAGCGCTCATCCGCGGGAACGACGGCGGCAGTCCGGAGCAGTTCTTTCAGGCTATTTCGCCCGACGATATCTATAAAATCGATCTTGAGACCAAAGCCTGGGCCTTTTCGCTGGCCGAGAGGCTTGGCATTGGCGATCATAAAATCGCGATCAACCTTTTACCTATGTCCCTGGTCAATGTTCCTGACGCGGTTGAGTATCTGGTGAATCAAATAAGTCAGTATCACCTCTTACCGGAGCAGGTCGTTATTGAGGTGACGGAGAATGAGATCATCTCTGGTTTCAATCAGTTTCATAGCGCCATTAAACAGCTGCGGGCAGCAGGCATCGGGCTGGCCATTGATGATTTCGGGTCAGGTTATGCCGGGCTTTCGCTCCTCACGCGTTTTCAACCGGACAAGCTTAAAATCGATCGGGAAATTATCAGTAATATCCATCTGAGCGGCCCGAAGCAGGCCATTGTGAAATCGATCGTTAGCTGCTGTACCGATCTTGAAATCACGCTGGTAGCAGAAGGCATCGAAAAACTCGAAGAGTGGCACTGGCTTGAATCAGCGGGGATTAAACGTTTTCAGGGGTTTTTATTTGCGCGTCCTCAGTTAAACGGCGTGGGTAAAATTCACTGGCCGCAGCCCGCGTTTTAGCGGCTCTTCAGGGCATACAAAAGAAGACGGCAGGATAAACCTGCCGTTTTTTATTACGCCACGCCGGTACCTCCGTCAGAACACCAGACCTGACCTGATGCAAAGGAGCAGGTGTCCGAAGCAAAGAGCACGTAGAGCGGCGCGATTTCAACAGGCTGACCGGGACGACCAAGCGGCGTATCCTGGCCAAACTGCTGCACTTTTTCCTGCGGTTGACCGCCACTGGACTGCAGCGGCGTCCAGTACGGGCCTGGCGCGACGGCATTGACACGGATGCCACGTGGACCCAGCTGTTTTGCCAGTGACTTGGTAAAGGCCACGTTGCAGGCTTTGGTCTGAGCGTAGTCCACCAGAATTTCGCTTGGCTTAAAGGCCTGCACAGAGGAGGTATTAATAATGACCGCACCCTCTTTAAGATGGCGAAGCGCGGCTTTGGTGATCCAGAACGGGGCGTAGACGTTCGTTTTGAAGGTGGCGTCGAAGTCGGCGGTCGTCAAGTCTTCAATCGCCTCACAATACTGTTGTCGCCCGGCGTTATTGACCAGGATATCAAGCCCGCCAAGGGCAGAGACCGCTTTCTCAACGAGCGTATCGCAGAATGACTCCACGCGAATATCACCCGGAATCGCAACGGCAGTCCGTCCTTCCGCCTGGATGAGGGCGATAACCGACGCGGCATCGGACTCTTCTTCCGGCAAATAACCAATCGCGACATCCGCACCTTCGCGGGCGTAGGCAATCGCCACGGCGCGACCGATCCCTGAGTCACCGCCCGTAATCAGGGCTTTTTTCCCTGCCAGTTTTCCGGAACCGATATAGCTGGTTTCACCATGGTCGGGTAAGGGTTTCATCTCTGATGCCAGCCCTGGCGGCTGTTGCGGTTGTTCAACAAAGGGGGGACGTGGATAGTGCATTGTCGGGTGTTTCTCTGTTGTCATACCGGCCTCCTGATTAATCGAAACTTAAGCTTAGTCACAAAATTCATACTCCATGTTGAAAACCGAGAAAAAATCAGAATCCTACCTGGTCCCGGTATGATGACCGCCGTTCCCCCCGCAAATGTTGCGGTCTGGTCTAAGCTTGTTCTTCGTAACCACCTTGGTTGTCGGTGAAATGAGGGAACAGAATGGCTATAAAAACCTTCACAAAACAGTGGGGCGCGGAGTTTCGCTCGCCCGATAGCGCCTGTTTTCGACTCTGGGCGTCGGGACAGGAAAACGTCACCCTGCGGCTAGCAGGGGTCGACCATCCAATGGAAAAAGCAGGAGAGGGCTGGTTCGAGCTGACAGTCCAGCCCGTTTCACCAGGGATGGAATATCAATTCATTCTTGACGACAGGACGGTGGTGCCCGATCCAGGATCACGCGCGCAAAAAGAGGACGTCAATGGTCCCTCATTGCTTGTCGATCCTATGAACTACACCTGGCAGCATACCCGCTGGCAAGGTATCGCCTGGGAAGAGACGATTGTCTATGAGATGCATATCGGCACCTTTACCGCGGAAGGGACATTCCTCGCAGCGATTGAAAAGCTCCCGTATCTGGCTGAACTGGGTATCACGCAGATTGAAGTCATGCCCGTCTCGCAGTTTGGCGGCTCGCGCGGGTGGGGATATGACGGCGTGCTCCTTTACGCGCCGCATTCCGCATACGGCACGCCAGATGATTTTAAGGCGTTTATTGATGCTGCCCATGGCCTGGGGCTGGCCGTGGTGCTGGATATCGTACTCAATCATTTTGGTCCGGAGGGCAACTATCTGCCGTTGCTCTCGCCTGACTTTTTCCACCAGGAGCGGATGACGCCCTGGGGGAACGGCATCGCCTATGACATAGCGCCCGTGCGGGACTATATCGTGGATGCGCCCCTGTTCTGGCTCAGCGAATACCGTCTGGACGGCCTGCGTTTCGACGCCATCGATCAGATAGAAGACACATCCGAACGGCACGTCCTGATTGAGATCGCCGGGCGAATTCGGAAGCAGATTCAGGATCGCGCCATCCATCTGACCACCGAAGACAGCCGCAACGTGGTGTTTCTCCATCCCCGGGCAGAAGACGGCACGGCACCGCTGTTTACCGCAGAGTGGAATGATGATTTTCACAATGCAGCGCACGTTTTTGCTACCGGCGAAACGCACGGCTACTACCAGGATTTTGCCCATGAACCTGAAAAGAAATTTGCCCGGGCGCTTGCTGAAGGTTTTGTCTATCAGGGAGAACGCTCCCTGCAAACAGGCCAACCGCGCGGCGTAAACTGTCAGAATCAGCCGCTCACGTTCTTTGTCGATTTTATTCAAAACCACGACCAGGTGGGGAACCGTGCGCAGGGTGAACGGCTCACCACGCTGGCGGGGACTGAGAAAACCCAGGTGCTTCTCGCTGCGCTGCTGCTGTCGCCGCATATTCCGTTGCTGTTTATGGGCGAAGAGTATGGCGAGACAAACCCTTTCCTGTTCTTTACCGACTTTCACGGCGAGCTGGCAAAGGCCGTGCGTGAGGGAAGAGCAAAAGAGTTTACCGGACACGCGGGCCACGATGACGCAGTCCCGGACCCTAACGATCGGCAAACCTTCCTGCGGTCAAAACTGGACTGGCGCAAAATCGCCACGGACAAGGGAAAACGGTGGTTACGCTTTACGCGTCATCTTATCGAACTACGTCGACGTGCGATTATCCCGTTACTGTCCGGCAACCCTCACGCTGAGGGAAAGGTCGTGCAGGCGGCCGAGGACTCTGTTGCCGTCAGCTGGACGTTCGACAAGGGAACGCTTTCCGTTGCGCTCAATATCGGCGACAAACCGACAGAATTGCCTGAGCAGCCAGGAGAGACGCTCTTTAGCTGGCCGGACGCGCAACCTCCGGCCATTGTGGTTCGCTTTGATCAACGAGAGGCCTCATCATGATCCCATCGTCGACGTACCGTATTCAGTTTCGTCATGACATGACCTTCGATCGCGCGGTGGGCCTGGTGCCGTACCTGAAACAACTCGGAATTAGTCATCTTTATGCGTCGCCAGTATTCACCGCGACGACCGGTTCCACGCACGGGTATGACATCACCAATCCGAACGAAATTGACCCCGCCATTGGCGGTCGCGCGGGATTTGACCGCCTGGCGCAAACCCTGAAGGCTGAAGGCATGGGGTTGATCCTGGATATTGTTCCCAATCACATGGCCACTTCGCTGGAAAATTTCGCCTGGCGGGATGTGATCGAAAAGGGGAAGAGCAGCCAGTACGCAGACTATTTTGACATTGACTGGTCCCGACCCATTACGCTGCCGTTTTTGGGCGATACGTTTGAGAACGCATTACGCGCGGGTGAGATTACACTTGCCCGCTCGCCGTTAACCGGTAAGCCGGCCATGGTGTATTACGAGAATTATTACCCGTTAACGCCGCCGAGCTGGGAAGGGCGCGAACAGCAGATTCTGGCGATGACGGATGAAGAGAGCATTACCGCCCTGCATAACGCGCAGCCGTGGCGACTGATGTCCTGGCGCGACGCGCCCCGCGCGCTATCATGGCGTCGGTTTTTTGAGATAACCGGCCTGGTGGGCGTGCGGGTTGAAGATCCTCGCGTCTTTGACGACACGCATAAACTGATTCTGGAGCTGGTGCATTCTGGCGCGGTTGACGGATTGCGTATCGATCATGTTGATGGCCTTGCCGACCCGGAAGGTTATCTCAACAGATTGCGGCAGTTAACGGGGCCTGATTGTTACATCACGGTTGAGAAAATACTGGGTAAAGGCGAGCAGTTGCCGGAAAGCTGGCCGATCTCTGGCACAACGGGCTATGAATTTATCGCCTCGCTTGCTGAAGTGCTGGTCGATGATGAAAAGCTTAACGCCTTGCGCCTGGCGCATGCTCAGGCGACAGGCCATGCGGGGGACGCTGATGCGGCACTGCGGGATGCGAAAGGATTAATGGTGGATCGCAATTTTGAGGGCGAATTCACTACCCTGGTGACGCTCGGATTGCAGATTGCTGAAGATAACGGGGAAAAGGCAGACCGCGAAACCTTCCTGCACGCGCTGCGGGAATTGCTGATTGCTTTTCCCGTCTATCGCACCTACGGCACGGCATCTGGCTTGCCGTCTCAGGACGTCCTGCTGCTGCAAAAGCTGGTGGCCCGCCTTTATGATCTGGAGAATCCGCCTGATGCCCGTTCCCTGGATCTTATTCTGCGCATCATGTCAGGCGCGGTGGCTGATGCTTCACAGGCGAGCGCATCACGGTTCCGAACCCGATTCCAGCAGCTTACCGGCCCGCTGATGGCGAAATCCGTTGAGGATACGCTCTTTTTCCGCCGAAACATGGATCTTGCCCTTAACGAGGTGGGCGCGGATCCCGCGCCGCGCGCGTTTTCGCTTTCCCGTTTCCATCAGGAGATGCGCATCCGCTTGTCCCGCCAGCCCGATGCGCTGCTGGGCACCTCCACCCATGACACCAAACGGGGAGAAGATGCCCGCGCCAGGTTGTATACATTGACGGAAGCGCCAGAGCTGTGGGTGGCGTCTCTGGAAAGATGGCGGCAGATGAACCAGACGCAGGTTCGTTTTCTGAATGACGGCACCGCACCTAACGCCGCGGATACCTGGATGCTTTATCAGGCCCTGGCGGGCGTGTGGCCAGCCACCTTAACGCCGGATGATGCCGAAGGGCTTGCGGAACTTGAAGAGCGCTTTGTCGGGTTTACCGAAAAGGCGTTGCGCGAAGCGAAGCTGCGAACCGACTGGATCGACAGCAATGAAGACTATGAAGCAGTTGTGCTGGATTACGCCCGGTATTTGCTTTCACCGGAAAACACGCTTTTCCTGCAGGATTTTCACACTGCACTCCAGCCGTTTATTCGAGCCGGGTTGATGAATAGCCTGACGCAGACCGTGATCAAACTGACGGCCCCTGGCGTGCCCGATATTTATCAGGGCAGTGAAGGGCTAAACTTCAGCCTTGTCGATCCCGATAACCGGCGCGAGCCTGACTTTACCAAACTGGTCCACGACCTCGCGGGGGAAAATGTGGCCTGCTTTGAAGACGAAGCGTGCTGGCGTGATGGCAGGCTAAAGCAGTACGTCACGGTCACTCTTTTACGTCTGCGACGGGATAAGCCAGACTTGTTTCGCTATGGCGACTGGATCCCGCTTAAAGTGGAGGGGGACAGGGCAGAAAATGTCATTGCGTACGCCCGCGAGCGGGATAACGAAGCCCTCGTGGTCATTGTTCCGCGCCTGATGTTTGAGAGCGTCTCCCGGGAGGTTAACATTGCCGACGACGACCACTGGCGCAACACCGTCGTCACGCTACCGGAAACCTTATCGCACAGACCCTATCGCGATGCGTTCAGCAACGAGATCATGACGTCCGGTGAGAGCCTTGACCTGACAACGGCCGCAGGAAATATCCGTGTCCTGTTGACTGAGTAAGGCGAGTGGTCAAAGACAAAACCTTACACACCAGGTTGTTGAAGATTCACCGTTATCGTTTATCATCGGTGCGTCTTCTCATCTTAGGTCGTTATGCGCAATCGTCAGCTTCTGGGTAAAGGGTTTTTGATCATCACGCTTCTGGCTATGGCACTTTGCCTGGTTCAGCGTGCAGCGTATCTACACCATTTTTTCCAGGTTGCTGAGACCTCCGCAACGACATCCCTGATTCTGGACTCTACCGTTCAGGATCAGGCTAACGAAGATCTCGGGCCCTCGCCGTGTCAACTGAGCGGCCATTCGCTCCTCGGTGCCCAGCCCCTTTTCTTTGACGGGGCCTTACCCGCCGTTATTCTCTTCCTCGCGCTGCTGGCCTTGTTCACTGAACGGCGAACGCTGGTCTTCAGAGACGAACCTTATCAGGCGCCGCCGCGCCGAATACACCTTATAAACTGCGTTTTTCGAGAATGAGTTAATCGTTCTACACGGTTAATTTTCATATTCACGGAGAACACAATGTTGACTATTTTCAGGGGCCTGGTCCTCCTGTTGCTGTCTGTCATGGGTATGGCCCATGCAGCAGATACAGGCTGGCTGGTTTCCCCGCAGAACGATCACGCGCGGGTCCGCTTTCAGGCAGAAAGAGACCACGATCGCATTAAAGGCCTGTTAACGGTCGAACTTCAGCAAGGCTGGAAAACGTACTGGCGATCGCCGGGTGAAGGGGGCGTTGCGCCGCAAATCACCTGGCAGGGTGAGACACAGTCAGAGTGGTTCTGGCCTGCGCCTTCCCGTTTCGATATTTCGGGCCTGACAACCCAGGGATATCACCATAAGGTGGTGATTCCGCTGGCGATCACGGCACGCCAGAATGAGGTGCTGGACGGAACGCTGACCCTTTCTACCTGCAGCAACGTCTGCTTACTGACCGACTATCAGCTGCATCTGGATTTTAACCAGCCGGTAGACGAAACGTTCCAGGCCCGTTTTGACGACGCCATGCGCCATATCCCGCCGAAGAAGGGCCTCTCTGACGATCTCGCCGCCCATCTGGAGGGCGATCGGTTAATTATTACCGGAACGCGTTCGCAAGGCTGGTCATCGCCGGGGGCGTACTTCGATCCGCTTGAAGGCGATGTCCTGCCGGGTGAACCAACCTTCAGGATTGAGGGGCAACGTCTGACGATCTCCACGCCCGTAACGGACGAATGGGGAGACAAGCCTGCCACGCTTGCCGGTAAAACACTCTCATTTGTACTGACCGATGGCGACACGGCTCAGGAAACCGAACTCGTTCTGGATGCGGACAGGGCGTCGGCCCCTCCGGCGCCGGCTGTCAGTCTGGTGAAAATGCTGCTCTTTGCGTTCATGGGTGGGTTCATTCTTAATCTGATGCCCTGCGTGTTACCGGTGATGGGGATGAAACTTAGCTCGGTGCTGCATGCGGGTTCCGACAAAGGCAAAATCCGCCTGCGTTTTCTGGCAACCAGCGCCGGTATTTTGACCTCGTTTGCGCTGCTGGCACTGATGCTGACGGGACTCAAACTCACCGGCGCCTCGCTGGGATGGGGGATTCAGTTTCAGAATCCCTGGTTTATCGGCCTGATGGTCGTTGTGACCTTTATCTTTGCGATGAACCTGTTTGGCGCATTTGAATTTTTACTGCCTTCCTCTGCCACGGGCAGGATGGCCACGGCGGGCGGCAGAGGCGTAGCGGGCAGTTTTTGTGAAGGCGTTTTCGCTACGCTGCTGGCAACGCCCTGTTCAGCACCGTTCCTTGGAACCGCGGTCGCCTTTGCTCTTGCAGCCTCTTTGCCGGATTTATGGCTGATCTTCGGGACGTTAGGGCTGGGGATGAGTGCGCCCTGGCTGCTGGTCGCGCTCATACCCCGTATGGCGACGCTGTTGCCACGTCCGGGCCGGTGGATGAATACGCTCAAGATGGTGCTTGGGCTGATGATGTTAATTTCCAGTCTCTGGCTGGCGACCCTGCTGAACCTGCATTTAGGTGAACGGGCAGGAGGCCTGCTGAGCCTGGTCATTGTGATACTGGCTATCGCCGTTATTGTGGTTTCGCGTCCGTCTACGCGCCTTCTCTGGCCGGTCGTTATGTTGCTGGCAGCCTTTGGCGGTTACCAGGTAAACGATCTGCTCCGTCCACGCGCATCCCCATTAGCGCTGGAAGAAACAACAGCGCAGCGCATTCAGTGGCAGCCGCTGAGTGAGGAGGCCATTACCCTCGCGCTTGCCGACGGGAAGCGCGTATTCGTCGATATTACCGCCGACTGGTGCGTCACCTGTAAGGTGAATGAACTCCGGGTGTTGAGTCAGCCAGAGGTTGTGGCGGCACTCAGTGAGCCTGACGTCATTGCCCTGCGGGGCGACTGGAGCCAACCGTCTGACACCATTGCCGCCTTTTTGCAAAAGCGAAAGCGGTATGCCATTCCCTTTACGGAGGTGTATGGCCCCGGTTTAAGTGACGGTGTCACTTTATCGCCCCTGCTTGATCAAAAATCGGTGCTTACCGCCCTGAACAACGCGAAAGGTTAAATGACAATGAACAAGATATTCCTGACCCTGATTCTGTTTGTTACATCGCTTCAGGTTTTTGCCGCACCCGCACTCAGCCCGGAACAAGAGGCGCGAGTACAGGCGCTGGTAAAAGAGACGTTACTCGATCATCCTGAAATACTTGCCCAGGTGGCTGATAAGCTGGATCAGCAGAATGCGCAGGCAAGCCAGGACGAGATGAAAAAAGTGGTCAGCCAGAATCAAGATTTTCTGTATAACGATCCTGATTCACCGCGTATTGGGGCAAAAAACCCCAGGCTCACGCTGGTCGTATTCACCGATTACAACTGTCCGTACTGCAAAAAGTTTGACCCGTATCTGGAAAAAATAGTGCGCAAGTATCCGCAGGTTGCCGTCGTCTTCAAGTTCCTGCCTTACCGCGCTGAAAGCTCGGTGACCGCCGCCCGGGATGCACTCACCGTGTGGCGTTCCCGTCCGGACGATTTTTTGAAATTTAACGATATTTTGATGCTGAAAAAGGGTTATCACGACGACAACAGCATTCAGGAAGCGAAAAAGAAAGCTGGCGTGGTGGTCGATAAGCCCGACGACATGAGCCTGGAGACGCTGAAGAAAAGCCTGGCGGTCGCGGAAAAACTGGGCATTCAGGGAACGCCTGCAACGCTCATCGGTGATGAGATGCTCGGCGGCTGGGTGCCTTACGATCGGTTTGAAACCATGGTAAAGGACGCGTTGAAAACGCAATAACCGGGCGCGGGGGCCGATGTGCCCCCCAGTAACAAGGTGAAATCAATGAAATCGATACTTCTCGCAAGCAGCGGGTTTATCTCCGCACTGGCCTTTGCCTCGGGCGATATTCCGCCTGTCGTTAAGCAGTTTGGCGAACAGCAAAATATAACGATTGTGAAGGAAATAGATGCCCCCGGCGGGATGAAAAGCTGGCTTGGGCAATATCAGGACATGGGGGTGACCCTGTTTTTGACGCCGGATGGAAAACACGTCATCTCTGGTTATCTCTATGATGAAAAAGGGAAAAACATCAGCGAAGCGTATTTCCAGAAGGAGCTGTACATCCCTCTGGGACGTAAAATGTGGGAAACGCTGAATAATGCGCATCCGTTAAAAGAGGGCGCTGACAGCGCTAAACGAAAAGTCTTTGTGTTTGCCGATCCGTTCTGTCCCTACTGCAAAGCGTTCTGGGCAAAGGCGCAGCCGTGGGTGAAAGGCGGAAATGTGCAACTGAATACGCTGCTGGTGGCCTACCTGAATCCGAAAAGCGGCAGAAATGCCACGGCCATTCTGAATGCTGACGATCCGGTGGCAGCATGGACGGCGTATGAACTGTCGAACGGGAAGACATTGCCAAAATTTGAGGGGACAACGTCACGGGAGACTTTCGATTTGCTCCAGCATCACCAGACGTTAATGGATGAGTTAGGGGCAAACGCCACTCCCGCGATCTATTACATGAATGACAGGAACGAGCTACAGCAGGTAATCGGAATGCCGGATGAAAAACAGCTCACCGACATGTTTGGCCCTAAACCTGAGTAATCTGCAAAAAGGGGGTTACGACCCCCAACGCGTTTTTAAATAGTTGACGGCGTCCTGCGCCTGCGGCTGATTAAGATAGTCCTCCCTGAACAGAATGGTGCCATCAATGTGCGGTACCGTTTCGTTCAAATCGAGCTGCTTTTTCAGCTCAGGCACGCCGCCACTGACCGTCCAGTCTGGCTCAATCCTGGAGGGCTCGCCCACCTTATACAGCGCCACCCCGATATAAAGTCGCGTGCCCGTCGGTTTCACCACATCCGCCCACCATTTGGCTAAAACATCATAGCGGGCCGCTTTTCGCGAGAACGGCCAGTAAACCTGTGGGGCGATATAGTCCAGCAGACCTTTCTGTACCCACAATCGCGTATCGGCGAAGGCCTCGTCATAGGCTGCCGCGCCGGATGTTTCGGAGCCTGCGGGATCGTGAGAGCGGTTGCGCCAGACGCCGGCGGGGCTTACGCCGAACTTCACGTTAGGGTTTAACTGTTTAACCGTTTTCGACACCTGTGAGATCAGCATTTCGGTGTTATGACGCCGCCAGTCGGCTTTAGAGGCAAAACCCGCCCCGTATTGCCTGAACGTCTGGTTATCGTTCAAGGTTGAGCCTGGCGTTTCGGTGTAGAAATAATCGTCGAACTGGACGCCGTCGACCGGATAATGTGCAACCACTTCCGCCACGATACTGGTTATCCAGTCTCTGACTTCCGGAATGCCCGGATCGAGAACAAAACGATCGCTTGCGGAGCGGATCCAGTCGCGATGCAAGACAAAAACGCTGGCAGGATTAAGGGAGATCGTGCGGTTTAGCTCTGCCACGGTTGACGGCTTCGTATTGGTCGTGACCCGATAAGGATTGAACCAGGCATGGACCTTCATGCCGCGTTTGTGTGCTTCTTCGAGCATAAAGAGCAGCGGATCATAGCCAGGGTCGAGGCCAATTTGGCCGGTTAACGTATCAGACCAGGGTAAAATTTTTGAGGGCCACAGCGCCGTCCCGTCAGGCTTTACCTGGAAAAAGACGGTATTAATTCCCAGGCTTTTCAGTTTATCCAGCTTGTCGGTGAGCGCTTTTTGCTGCACGGCGTTGCGTGTGCGGGCGTTCGTGATACTGGCGGATGAAACGGGCGGCCAGTCCAGGCGGGACACCGTTGCCAGCCAGATCCCACGCATCGGCGGCTGATTGTTAGCATTTTTATCTGGAAGAGGGCGTTTAGCAACCGGCGGGAGCGGAGTGACCAGTGATTTGGGGGGTGTGGAAGTACAACTGACCAGCAACATGGCGCAGGCAACCAGGGTTGTCAGGCGCGTAATTTGTCGTGTCATCGTTTTAGCTCTTTTTAGTCTGACCCTGAGTCCACGGATTAAATGCCGGTTCGTCAGGTCCTGCATCATGCAGATCGTCCAGTGAATCCAGATAAAGCGCTTCGACCTCAGCGCGAGCCCACGGCGTACGGCGTAAAAATTTCAGGCTGGATTTTACGCTCGGATCTTTTTTAAAACAGTTGATGCTAATGAGTTGGCCCAGCTTATCCCATCCATAATGTGCCACCAGGGCGTTAATTTGCATTTCAAGCGTAACGCCGTGCAAAGGATCGTTGGAAGTATGCGCCGTCATGTGAAGTCCGTAAATTCAAAAAAGTGGGAAGAGTGATAAGCAAGGGAAGGTTACAAGAAAGCAGGGTGACCAGCAATGACATCAGCACGCACAAAGACTTTATCTCAATGTACTGTAGATGTTCGATGAATTCACCAGCGGCTTTTAAGCATAGCCTGAGTGAGCACGATGATTGCCGGATAAGGAGATAGGCTAATGGGGATAAAGTTGTTTGTTAATGGCCAGCGTTTCACTGGCCACCATGACTGTCAGACGCACATCGCTGCCGTGGCGCTGTGTTGTCCTGCCTGCGCGTTACACAGGTAAGATCCCGGTAATCAGAGCAGCAGCAAGCGCACAAATACTCATGATCCAGACTTTTGACATCGAATGTTTGATGTGTTCATCAACGCGCAAATTCAATAAATTCAAGCCGAGATGCGTAGCGGGGATAACCGGGCTCAGCAGTAGCCCAATCTGTTCAGTAATAAGCATGGCTATCGTCACGTGCAGGGGCGAGACGCCAAAGCTCTGCCCAAGGCCTACAGCGAGGGGCAGGAGGGCGAAATAAAATGCATCTGAACCAATGATTATCACAACAGGCACGCTGAACGCAGCCAGAATCAGGTAGAGGTAGGGCCCGAGACTCGTTGGGAAAATTTCCGCAATCTCGTTTACCAGTACCTTTATGATTCCCGTATTTTGTAAAATACCCACAAATACGCCGATCGTTAAAAATATAACGATGACCGGGAATATGGTCAGAGCATAATCTTTTATCTTCTGCTGCGCTTTTTTCGCATCAGGATAGTTAATTATCACCGCTAATGAGAATGCGATCATAAACAAGAAATTGCCTGCCACCAGCCCTGAAACCAGTATCACAATAGTGGCAATCACGAGCGTAAAATTCAGCTTCAGCAACCATGGGCTTTGAATCGTGTTGCTGGTTAACATTTCGGTACGCATAGCGTGGAACGCGCCCGGGGAAATACCGGCGCCGCCTCGATTTTCAACTCTGGCCATATACCAGCACAGAATAACACCCAGCCCAAACAAAATGGCCTGTAGCGGAATGAGACGATAGTAAACATCCAGTATATCAAGATGCGTAACCGCGATCGCTCTGTTAAGCGAGCCTCCCCACGGCGTAATCCCTGTCACACCGACCCCGACGGTTATCAGCAATAAAAGCGTTTTTTTGCTGATGTTCATTTTTTCATAAATCGGCAGGAGCGCGGGCACTGTAACCAGCAGCGTGGCGTAAGCGTTGCCATCAAGGCTGCATATTGAGGCAATCACCAGGGTGGCCAGCAGGACAGAGAACGTGGAGGCTTTTACGAAACGTAAAATAAAACGTACGATGACGTCGAAAACACCGGCTTCTTTCATCAGGGTGAAAAACATTGCGCTGAATGCCACAAGGGTTGCCGTTCCCACCACCGATTTTAAGCCCTGCGCAACGTATTGTCCGAGCTCTTTAAATCCAAACCCACATATCAGCGCGGCAATTGTGGGAAGCAAAATAAATAAAATGCTGGGGGGAAAGGTATTCTTTAATAAACACCAGGTTAAAATAATAAACATTATTATCCCGGTGATAAGCATGAGAGACATAGCAGGCCTTATTATTGTAGGGTTTATCAGAGACGTAGCTAGCCTGCGCACGTCATGTACGCAGGGATACAAATTATTCTTTATTTCATATTGAATGTGGCATTTAGCTCATCCACATTTTCGGTGGAGAGCGTATTCATGCCAAAAGGTTTAAGCATAAAATAAAGCCTGGCTGTTTCTTCAAGCTCTTCCGCGTTAAATACTGCCTCGCGAATGTTTTTCCCGGATATAATCGGACCGTGATTGGCCAGCAGAATAGCATTATGCTCACCCGCCAGTTTTTCTACATGCTCTGCGATGAGCGGCGAGCCAGGCCTGATATAAGGTACAACAGGCAGCTTACCAACACGCATCACGTAGTAAGGGGTGATAGGCGGCAGGGCATTTTCAGGGTCGATGCCGGGAAGGCAGGACAATGCCGTGAGCCAGGGTGAATGAAGATGGACTATGCCGCCGCACTGGGGGCGCTGGCGATACATGGCAAGGTGCATCAGAACTTCCTTCGAGGCCTTTTGTCCCGACAGTAATGCCCCCTCCATCGTGACTTTGCTCAGCTCCTCCGCATCAAGATCGCCAAAGCTGGAATTTGTTGGCGTGGCCAGAATGTTGCCATCAGGCAGCTTAAGGCTGATATTTCCTGCGCCGCCGCTGCTGTAGCCTCGTTCAAACATCGAGCGTGCATAGCGAACCATATCTTCACGTAACTGTTTCTCATTCATCATACTGCTCCTGCGCTTTCAGGAAGAAATCTGGCTGACCAAAATTCCCGGATTTAAGAATGACCCACTGCTGCTTGTCGAGAACCTGCGTCCACGGCACGCCTGGCGCCACGGGTTCACCTATTATCATTCCGTCGATATTCAGCCCCTGGGTCACCGCACCGGACGTTTCTCCTCCGGCAACGATAAATTTATTAAAGCCCTCAGAGGCGAGGGAGCGGGCGAGTGAAGCGAAGAACACCTCAATCTTTTCACTCACAAACTCCGCGCCGTAATGCTTCTGAATAAGCTCAATGATTTGCGGCGGCTGAGTGGCGTAAACCATAGGGGCAGGATATTCGTGTGAACGTGATTTCACCCAGGCGGTCACCGTCTCCAGATAGGAAGGTTCGTGAATGATTTTTTCCACGTCGAGGGCCAGCGATGAGGCTCGTTGCTGATAAAAATCTACCTGCTGATTCGTCATGGCTGAACAGCTGCCAGAGAGCACAACGGCAGCGCCTTTTGACTCGATGTTTAATGTCGCTTTGGGTGCGGAAACGCTGAGTTTATCGAGTGCGGCAATAGCATAGCCCAACCCCGCCGCGCCGGTAACAAGTGGAAAATCAGCAGTAGCATGGGCGACCGTCAGTAAATCCTGATTGTCCAGGATGTCAAAAATGAGATATTTGGCTTTGTTTGCCACCTGTTTCTCAATCTCTGAGCCAAGCTTTTCTGCATGGTTTTTAACCATATCGAGAGTGATATTGCCGCAAAGTCCTGACGACTGGGCTTCCATCAGTTTTTTGACAGAAGCGTGTTTCATTGGCGTGACGGGATGATGTTCCATGCCACTTTCATTAAGCAGCGCGCCTTTTACGAACAAATGCCCGTTGAAAAGGGTGCGGCCATTATCGGGAACCGCCGGACAAACCAACGTCACCGGAGCGTGCAGAAACTTCATCAGCGCATCGGTCACCGGGCCGATATTGCCCTGTGGCGTCGAATCGAAGGTTGAACAATATTTAAAGAACTGACGCTGACAACCCTGTGTCTTTAACCACGCAGAAGCCGTTAAAGACATCTCGACAGCCTCATTAACGGGAATCGATCTGCTTTTTAATGCAATAACAATGGCATCCGTATCGCCAGCGGCAAATGCCCTGTTCGGCACACCATTAAACAGAACCACCTTCCAGCCTGCACTTACCATGAAACTGGCAATGTCTGTTGCACCGGTAAAGTCGTCGGCTATGACGCCTAACTTAATCATGTTACTACCTCGCAAATGCTTTGATGAGTCTATACTGCTTTTATAGTTGTATAAATGCAAATATCGCAGTTGTTAAAACGTGGTTAAGATCACATTTTTAAAATCGTCTTCCGTAGCCGGTTCACGTCGCGCTACATGCCTTCACATATGGTCATAAATGTCTATTTAACGGCAGGGCATAACGGACTGAAAGGTAACGAAATTGCTACATTTAAAAAGTTTTATTGGATAAATGTGATCTCCATCACCTTGCGCTAGGTGCATTTATTGGTATAAAAATGCAATCGAAAGCAAACAAACTATTGGAGTCTTTTTATGCGCATTCTGGTTCTGCCTTGTGACGGCATCGGTCCTGAAATCACCTCAGCTGCGGTAACCGTGCTGAACGCTCTGGATAAAAACTACGGTCTGGGCTTCGAATTCGACTATGAAGATGTGGGTTTCAAGAGCCTTGAAAAACACGGTACAACGCTTCGCCAGGAAACGCTGGATAAAGCAAAAACGTACGATGGCATTATTCTGGGTACACAATCACATGCTGATTACCCGGTGCCAGAGAAGGGCGGCCGTAACGTGTCTGCTGGCTTCCGTATCGGTCTCGATCTGTACGCGAACGTGCGTCCAGCCCGCACCCGTCCATTCCTGACCTCTAATATGAAAGAGGGTAAAACCATGGACCTGGTGATCATGCGTGAAGCTACTGAAGGTTTTTATCCGGACCGTAACATGACGCGTGGCTGGGGTGAGGTCATGCCGAGCCCGGATATGGCTCTGTCAACGCGTAAGATTACGCGTCACTGCTCCGAGCGTATCGCCCGCAAAGCATTTGAGCTGGCCATGCAGCGTAAGAAAAAAGTGACCGCCATTCATAAAGCAAACAGCTTCCATATGACCGACGGTCTGTTCCTCGAAGCCGTTCGTACAGTGGCAAAAGAGTTTCCTGAAGTGGAGCTGGACGATCTGCTGGTTGATGCATCAACCGCGCACCTGGTGCGTAATCCTGAGCGCTTTGACGTTCTGGTCGCGACCAACTTCTACGGCGATATTATCAGCGATCTGGCCAGCGAATTATCGGGCAGCCTTGGTTTAGCCGGTTCCATTATGGCAAGCGATACCCACTGCTGCGCCCAGGCTCAGCATGGCTCCGCGCCGGATATTCAGAACCAGGATAAAGCAAATCCGGTCTCCATGATCCTTTCCGTCGCTATGATGCTTGCCTGGTATGCTGAGAAGCACAACCAGCCGAAATTCCTGAAAGCGGCAGACGAAATCAGCCGTGCCGTGGATGAAGTTCTGGAAAATCCTGAAACGCGCACTCCCGATCTCGGCGGGACCTGCGGTACTAAGGCTTTTGCTGAGAAAGTCGCTGCTTCTATTCGCGCCTGAGCATAAATGACGGCTGCCCAATGCGCGGCAGCCGGACTAACGGAGAGGCTATGAGCCAACGTATCGTCCTTATTCATGCCACGCCACTGGCAGTCGCGCCTGTCAACAACACCTTTAAGCAGCTGTGGCCCGATGCAGAAGTCAGTAACTTACTTGATGATGCTTTAAGCGTTGATCGGGCTAAGATAGCGGGTTTAACCGCCCGGCTGACAAAGCGTATAGATGATCTGGTTCAGTATTCGGTCAGTATTGATGCCGCAGCCATATTGTTTACTTGTTCAGCATTTGGCACGGCGATTGATGCCAGCGCAAAAGATCAGGCTATACCGGTGCTAAAGCCGAACGAAGCCATGTTCGAAGATGCGCTGGCTGTGGGTCGTAATATTGTGATGCTGGCGACGTTCGCGCCTGCCGTTAACGGCATGGAGGAGGAGTTCAAAGAGATGGCTGCGTTGCGCCAGTCTGACGCAACTCTGAAGAGCGTTGTCGTCGCCGGTGCGCGAGATGCCCTGAATGCCGGTAATGCTGAGCGTCATAATCAACTTATCGTTGAGGCCGCGAAGCAGCACCAGGATGCCGATGCCATTATTCTCGCCCATTTTTCAATGGAAATCGCTTACGAAAAGGTGAAAGCAGCCGTTTCATGCCCGGTTTTAAGCAGCCCGCAATCGGCAGTTAAAAAACTTAAGCGCGTAATGAATTAACTTATTCATTATGCGTACGTGAAAGAGCAGGCATCGCTGTGAATAATAAAAAAGTGCAGGCAGAAATTAAACACAGCCATTGTGTGTATCTGCCTGATTTTGAATTACCTGCAAATTGCTGCGACTGTCATCATCATATTTTCGATCGGCGGTATCCTTATTCTGCAGACGACAAACGTAATTTACCCAACGCGACCGTGAGTGAGTATGGTGAGTTCCGGGACTGGCTGGGATTTACACGCCATGTTCTGGTGCAGCCTTCTTCTTACGGTACCGATAACCGCTGCCTCATCGACGCGCTACAGGCATTTGGTCCGAACGCGCGGGGTGAAGCTGTGGTGACAGATGCAACGAGTGATAACGAACTGGATGTGTTATCCCGCGCCGGTGTGAAAGGGATCCGTTTTAATTTCGGGGCGGGCAGCGTCACGACGCCGGAGATGCTATTACCGCTTGCCGCGCGGGTTGCAGAGCGAGGCTGGCACGTTCAGGTGCATGCCAACGCCAGCCAGCTCTGGGAATTGCGCTCACTGCTCAGGCAGGTGCCGGGTAGGCTGGTGATCGATCATTTCTTTCGGCTGCCTCAGCCGCAGCCCAAGGAACATCCTGTCTGGAAGCTCGCCTGGGACTTGATTGATTCAGGCCGTTGCTGGGTAAAACTCTCTGCGCTTTATCATCAGTCACAGCGTGATGACGTGTCTGATATGGCCGGAATGGTAAAGACTTTTTTAAATGAAGCAACCGAACGCGTGTTATGGGGAAGCGACTGGCCGCATCCCAATCTCATTAGCGCAAATAAGAAAATGCCAGATGACGCTTTAATTCTTTCAAAAATATTCCACTGGGCAAGTAATGACCGGATTCGGCACAAATTATTTGTGGAAAATCCGGCTCAACTTTATGGATTTAATGCTTCATCTTCGAGATAAGGCCGAAAAGAATGACAACTCCTGACTCTACATCCTCAAAAAAGAAACCCACGCATTATCGTTATATGATTTTGCTGATGGTATTTCTGAGCATTGCTTTAAATCATGGGGATCGCGCGACCTTTTCCATCGCCGGTACCGATATGGTTAAATCCGCCGGGCTGGATATCGTGGCTCTGGGATATCTTATTTCAACGTTTACCTGGGCCTATGTGCTGGGCCAGTATCCGGGAGGCTGGTTACTCGACCGCTTTGGCTCAAAGAAAGTGTTGGTCACCGGCGTGTTTACCTGGTCCTTTTTCGTGTTCCTGGTGGGGTTTAGCACCTCCTTTGATAACGTCTGGGTCACCCGGATCATGATGTTTGGTTTTATCTTTATGATGGGACTCATTGAAGCGCCAACGCTTCCTGCTAACTCACGCTTTCTTGCCGCATGGTTTCCGGCAAAGGAGAGGGGGAAGGCATCCGGTTTTACCACCGCCGCGCAGTATTTCGCCCTGGTAGTGTTTTTACCTTTGATGGGATGGTTTTCCTATACCTATGGCTGGGAGTCCGTCTTCTGGTTTATGGGCGGACTGGGTATCATCGTTTCGTTGGTCATGAATAAGGTCCTGGCCGATACGCCAAAGGTCCACCCGCTGGTGAATAACGCCGAGCTGGATTACATTCAGTCGGGTGGCGGCCTGATCAATCTTAAGGCGAGCAAAAAAGGGGAAACTACCGGTAAAGGATACACACGAAAACTGCTGACCAATCGCCTGGCGTTGGGCGTTTATATGGGTCAGTTCTTTTTTACCGTACTCTCATACTTCTTCCTGACGTGGTTCCCTGTCTATCTCGTCCACGATCGCGGGATGACTATCCTTAAAGCCGGCTTTGTCGCGTCGTTACCGGCACTGTGTGGCTGCGCTGGTGCACTTTTAGGCGGCGTGTTGTCTGACTATATGCTTTCTCGCGGTTTCAGCCTTTCAGCAGCGCGTAAAACACCCATTGTCATCGGTATGCTGCTGGCCGTCAGCATGGTGGTCTGTAACTACGTGGATTCAGCGTGGATAGTGGTTGCCATCATGTCGCTTGCGTTCTTTGGCAAAGGCTTTGGTGCTATGGGCTGGTGCGTGGTATCAGATTTCTCTCCTAAAGAGGCGGTGGGCCTGAGTGGGGGGTTGTTTAATATGATCGGGAATATCTCCGGCATTTTTACTCCTATCATTATCGCCTACATTATTAAGGACACCGGCTCATTCAATGGTGCGCTCATTTTCGTCGGCGTGTGTGCTTTCCTGAATCTCTGCTGTTATTTGTTCGTCGCAGGAAAAATCCAGCGCCTTAATTTTGAAAACAACGATAGCGATCGTAAAACACCGCTCACGGAGGATCCCCATGTTAGCCACTGATACACTCCGTTTTGCCATCAATCTGGGTAATGCTGTGCTTGCTAAAGCGCTACCGGACGGTAAGCCTGCGGGCATTACCGTCGGGTTAGCCAGGCGGATAGCGGACGCGCTTGGGGCTGAACCGCAATTCATCACCTATCCGACCGCCGGGCAGGTTGTGAACGATGCGCAAAACGATGTCTGGGATATTGCTTTTCTTGCCGTAGATCCCCTTCGTGAAGAAGTGCTGCGTTTTACGCAGCCCTATATCACTATACAGGGCACCGTGCTGGTCAAAGAAGGCAGCCCATGGCAAAGCGTTAACCAAATGGATAAAGATGGGGTGGTGATTAACGTGGGCAAAGGCGCGGCCTACGATCTCCATCTTACACGGCATCTCAAGAATGCGACCTTGAACCGTTTGGGATCCTCTCAGGAGGCCATAGATGCGTTTCTGAGAGGCGAAGGCGATATGGCTGCCGGCATTCGTCAACCGCTCGAACGCACTGCGGCCCAATGCGCGGGCTATCGTGTATTAAGCGATAATTTTGGTCAGATCAACCAGGCGATCTGCTTACCTCACGGTAACGAAGAACGCTACCAGGCCATTGCCGAACTGCTTTCAGGATGGCAGGCAGATGGTTCGGTTAAACAACTTATCGAGACAGAATTAGCCGCGGCGTAATGCTCTTTTTAGCGTTCTCATTTTGAGAACGCTAAATTATCAAATGCTCAATTTTCACCCCTTCATTTGCATGGCACCGTATCCACTCAAGAACATAAATAGACAGCCGTAATGGAAGGATTTATGACATCTCTCTTACCTCTGAAACGCACCCCGCTGGTCATAAATAATCAACGATACGATTATCTCGATCTCACCCAGCTTCTCCCGCGCGAGCAGCTGCAAAAAATCCCATTTTGCCTGCGTGTTTTGCTGGAGAACGTCGCACTGCGCTCGCCCCAGACGCTGCCGCAGTTTTTGCTCATGCTTGAGGGGGCGGCAGAAAAAGGCGAGGTGGCGTTTTATCCCGATCGTCTTATGTTTCATGACACCACGTGTCTGCCTGCCCTGGCTGATTTTGCGGCAATGCGCGATTTAACAACAGAGCTGGGCGGGGATGCGGGCGCAATCAATCCGCGTATTCCTGCCGTACTGACCATCGATCACTCGGTGATTGTGGAAAGCTATGCGTCATCTTCTGCACTGGAAGACAATCTTCAGTTCGATTTTCGCCGCAATGCGGAGCGCTATCGCTTTATTCGCTGGGCGGAAAAGAGTCTCAACAACTTCCGCGTGATACCGCCGGGAACGGGAATCATACATTTAATGAATCTTGAGGCTATTGCTGAGGTGGTGACCGTGGATGAAACGGCACCCGTACCGCTGTTGCATGCCGACTGTATGATTGCGACCGACAGCCATACCCCAATGATCAACGCCCTGGGCATTCTTGGCTGGGGTGTAGGGGGCCTCGAGGGGCAGGCCGCGCTGGTCGGAGAGCCTGTCACCTTAAGTTTCCCGGACGTAATTGGTATTTCGGTATCAGGTTCGCTATCACATGACGTCAGCGACAGTGATTTGGCTTTACATATTACTCGCCTGCTTCGTGAGACCGGCGTTGTCGGTAAATTTGTCGAATTCACCGGGCCTGCGCTGAGCGCGATGTCGGTCGAGTCACGCGCCACCATTGCCAACATGGCACCTGAATATGGCGCGACGGTGGTCTTCTTTCCTTATGATGAACGTAGCGCAGAATACGTTGCGTTAACCGGGCGTACGGAAGTAAAGCAGTCTCTTATCAATTCTTATATGCAGGCGCAAAACCTGTGGCGGACAGCGGATGACGTGCAACCCGCGTTCAGCCAGTTGATTGAGATTGACCTGTCGGCCATTGAACCCAGCATGGCCGGTCCTGTGAATCCCCATCAGCAGATTCCGCTCGGACAGGCAGCCAGTAGCTTTGAAGAAACGCTTTTGCCACAAACAAAGGATCGGCGCTGGCAACATCCCGCTTATCCTGAACCCATCAGACAGGGTGCCGTGGCCATTGCCGCGATCACCAGCTGCACGACGACCGCTAATCCCTGGTTAATTATCCAGGCAGCCTTGTTTGCCCGCAATGCGGCCAGAGCAGGATTGAAGCCCAAACCCTGGGTCAAAACCTCATTCTCACCAGGCTCACGTGCCGTCACCGATTATCTTGCTGAAGCGGGCTTGCTGGCCTTTCTGGAGAAGGTGGGTTTTGATGTCACGGGCTATGGCTGTATGACCTGCATTGGCAGTTCTGGTGCGTTACAGCCCGCAATGGAAACGATGGTCAACGAAGGATTGCAGGCGGTATGCGTCCTGTCCGGTAACCGCAATTTTCCACGACGCGTGAACCCATCGCTTGGGCACGGCTATCTGACCTCTCCGGCGCTGGTTATCGCGTGGGCTATCGCGGGGCACATGTCCCACGACCTGGTGAATGATCCGCTTGGCACCGATACGGAAGGACGCGCTGTGACTATGCGCGAATTAATGCCGGCTCGTGAGGAAGTTGAGATGTGGCTCAAACGCGTCGTAAAACGTGAGCACTACGTCAAACGTCGGGACATTATCTGGCAGGGTACGCCGCACTGGCAACAGATCGTGGCGCCGGGGAGTATGCACTACCCGTGGGAACCTGCTTCAACCTATCTTCGCCGTCCAGGGTATCTTGAGCGTCTTCCCCGGGATCCGACGGCTCCGCTTTCCTTATCTGGGGCGCATCCGTTCCTGTGGCTGGGCGATGACGTGACCACGGACCATATTTCCCCGGCGGGCGCTATTCCGGCATCCAGCCTTGCCGGGCAATGGCTGCTTGAACACCATGAGGATCCCGCAGACCTTAACCTGTATTCCACACGCAGAAGTAATCATGAGGTTATGGTTCGTGGCGCGTTCACCAATAAATCACTGTCTAATCGCCTGCTTGCGCCTGAAGAACGAGGTGGAGGAGGACGGGCCTGGGACGCGAAGCATACGCACATTCTGTCCGCGTATGAGGCTGCACAAAGCTGGTTGCAGGAGGGAGGTTCCCCGTTGGTCATCTTCGCCGGTGAGCGCTACGGTGCAGGCTCAAGCCGGGACTGGGCAGCCAAAGCGCAGGCGCTGCTCGGAATAAAAGCCGTGGTAGCCTGCAGCTTTGAACGTATCCACCGAACCAATCTCATCGGTATGGGCATCTTGCCGATTCATATCGATCCCGCCGTTGCCGCGCAATTGCCTGATATGGTAGGCACGGAAGAGATAGATTTTATAGGTCTTGAGACGTTGCAACCGGGGGCGGTGCCCCTGCTGATGCGTATCAGACGGGATGATGCATTGCTCGGGAAATTCTCACTTACCCTTACGTTAGATTCGCACCAGGAACTGCGCTATCTTCAGCACGGTGGCATTTTGCCTTATGTTATTCAGCAAACCCTGAAGCACTAACTATGGAAACAGCGATGCGCTTTGATCTGACCTCTTTATCTCTTTTCGTGGCCGTCGCTGAAGAGCAAAATCTGACTCACGCAGCCCGCCGTAAACATACGGCGGTGTCTGCAGTGAGTAAGCGTATCGCTGAGCTGGAGCAACAGGTTGGCACGCCGCTCATGCTGCGTATGCCCAGGGGGATTGCGCTCACCCCCGCCGGTCATTCCTTGCTCTATCATGCGCGGCAGGTGTTTCGTAACCTCGAGAAGATGGAAGAAGAGCTTAGCGATTACGCTGCGGGTATTCGGGGGCACATTCGCATTTATACTATCTCAGCGGCGCTGATGAGTAGCTTACCGGGTGTGATAAGCGATTATCTTGCGCTCTATCCCCAGACCGATATCGAGATAGAGGAGCATACCGGGCTGGCCGTTGTTCAGGGGCTGCTGGGTGGCGATGCCGATGTCGGTTTCTTTTCTAACTGGACACCCAGCGCGGGCATTGCGTTCTGGCCATGGCAACACGACCTCTTATCTGTGATGGTTTGGCCGACCCATCCGCTGGCGGATCGTAAAGAGCTTAAGTTCGAAGAGATTCTGACTGAAAAATTGATAGGTTCTCACCGTAACAGCGCCGTCAGCCATATCCTGGAAAGGCAGGCAAGGGCCCATGGCAAAACGTTAAATGTAGGCCTTCGCGTCAGTAGTTTTATCTCTATGGCTGAGCTGGTTGCACAGCAGCTGGGCATAGCCGTTCTGCCGGTGAATGAAGTGGCGTCAGCGACGCTCCATAGCGGGGTCAGATTGATCCCGTTATCGGAGACATGGGCAAAACGCGAACTCCTTATTGGTGTCAAAAACTATGCGCAAGCCTCGCCATCAGTGAAAACGCTGATCGGTCGTTTAATTCCCGTGGAGAATGGCGTGACGCAGGATTCAGATATTATCCTTCCGTAAACCCGACGGCGCTCACGGAAGGCAATGCACATTATGCGAAGCAGATACAGGTGGGGCTCGCCGTGGGAAGGGTTGTCTCTGTACGGGTGAGCATGCCGGTATCAGCGTTAACATCAAAAACCTGAATAGTGTCAGAGTCCTCGTTCGCGCTATAGAATTGCCTGCCATCGGGGGACAGGGTTGTGAAGCGGGGCGTTTTGCCCCCGCACGGAACCCATCCTGCCGGACTCAGCGAACCATCGCAGGGGTCAATACGGAATATGGCAATCGAATCATGCCCGCGGTTAGCGGCGTAAAGGAATCGGCCATTGGGATGAACTTCCACTTCGCTGGCGTCACTTCGGCTGGCATATCCCTGCGGAAGAGTGCTTATCGTTTGCTTAAGGGTCAGCGAACCGCGCGCACTGTCCACGTCAAAAGCGGTCACGGTGCTGCTCAGTTCGCTAATGCCGTAAAGCCATTTTCCGCTGGGATGAAAATCAACATGGCGTGGCCAACTGCCGTCAGCCAGATGCACTTCATCGCACAGCTGCGCTTTAGACTCCACCCAGCGGTAGAGACGTATCATATCGATTCCATTTCCTGCTTTTCTGCCCTGAATGGGTACGGCGAACAAGGTGCTGCCGGGTAAGAAGACGATTTCATGAGGACGCGAGAGGGTTTGAAACGCGCCATCCTTTACCGCATGCCCTTCTATACGGGAGAAATGGCATGGCTTATCCAGTCCGGTATCATTAACCGGCAGTGCAGCAACGTTACCGGCTTCATGGTTGGCGACCAGCAGGGTATTCATATCAGGCGTTAATGCCGCACCCACAGGATTATTTCTACGGGCAGTTTCGAGGTCCGGATGACCATTAAGGGGACCGGTCGTCTGCTCAGCGCTCAGGCTCAGAAGCCCGGTTTCGGGATCGCGATTAAATATGGCCACCTGATTACCGTCTCCGTGCAACGCGTACAGGCGGTTACGCTTCGTATCCAGCGTTAACCAGGAAGGGTTATCCTGAATGGAAGGAACGCACTGGATCTGCTCCCAATGCCCTTCGTCATTCATGCGGAATACAGTGATACCTTTCCCGCGCGCACCACGCCATTCCGACGTTCGGCAACCAACATAAGCGAATTTTGTCATAACACCCTCTCTAAAGCTTTGCATTTTATATATTATAAATGCACAAAATAAACTGTGACGTTTATCTCACTTATATAGCCAAACTGCGTTAAAGAGGGCGGTTAAGCAGCTTTTGCTGTTGTAAGCGCCAGGCCTGGCCGCAGATGCAATACATTCAAGTAATCGTTTATTGCATTTGATGATTATTAAATGCAAAAACCAACGATCTCGCTCACATTTTCGACAAGGCCGGGTTGCGGAAATGTGCTGGCCCCCTCTTAATGTTAATAACTAGTGATGAATTGTTAATGAACTGCAACGGGAGAGGGCTATGACCCAACGTATTGCGTACGTCACATCTGGAATGGGTAGCCTTGGCACGGCTATTTGTCGTCGTTTAGCACAGGACGGATTCATCGTAATTGCGGGTTGCGGCCCCAATTCAAAACGAAAAACGACGTGGCTTGAGGATAATAAAAAGTTGGGATTTGATTTTATTGCCTCTGAAGGCAACGTTGCAGACTGGGATTCGACGGTTAAGGCCTTCGATAAAATACGTAAAGAAGTAGGGGAGGTGGATGTCCTGATTAACAATTCAGGCACCGCCAGGAACGTGCTGTTCCGCGATATGCAGCCTCTGGAGTGGCAGGCCGTCATTGATACCAATATGAATTCGCTTTTCAATGTTACCCGTCAGGTCGTGGACAGCATGATGTCGAGAGGCTGGGGCCGCATCATCAATATCTCCTCCCTGAATGCGCAAATAGGCACGGTAGGGCAAGTCAACTACTCAACGGCTAAGTACGCCGTGCGTGGATTTACCCGCGCGCTGGCCAGAGAGGTTTCGGCGCGAGGCGTCACGGTAAATACCGTATCACCGGGTTACCTTGCGACAAGCAAGCTCAAAACGGTTACCCCGGTTCAGGTTATCGACAAAATTGTGCAGGAAATTCCTGTCAGACGTCTGGGTTCGCCAAAAGAGATCGCCTCTATTTGTGCCTGGCTCGCATCCGACGAAGCAGGGTACGCAACGGGAGCTAATTTCTCCGTCAATGGCGGCATGCACATGAGCTAAAACATTTTCCATTAAACATCTCATAACGTAATTACCTTCATTACGTATATAGAAATATATACGTCGGAGACTCTTATGCTCTCGTTACTGGGTTACGGCATGATTGTGGTCTTTATGATCCTCATCATGACTAAAAAATTATCTGCACTGACGGCCCTGACCATTATTCCCATCATCTTCGCACTTATTGCCGGGTTCGGTAGTGAGATGGGTGACATGATGATTGATGGTCTGAAGAAGGTCGCACCAACGGCAATTATGGTGATCTTTGCCATTCTTTATTTTTGCACGATGTTCGATACAGGTTTATTCGATCCCATAATTCGATTTTTCTTGCGAATTATAAATGGCGATCCGGTCAAAGCGGTAATGTGTACTGCGCTGCTGGCTGCGATGGTGTCGCTCGACGGGGACGGGTCTACAACCTATATGATCTGCGTAACCGCCATGCTGCCTCTGTTCAAGCGTATTCGCCTGGATCCGCTGGCGCTCACCTGCGTTGTCTTTTTGTCGGGAAGCGTGACGAACCTATTGCCCTGGGGTGGTCCGTTGGCTCGCGTCTCAGCGTCGCTCAAAATTGAATCCAGCGATCTGTTTATCCCGTTAATACCGTCCATGATCAGTGGGCTGGTCGGCGTGCTTGTCCTCTCCTGGTATATTGGCGTACGCGAGAGACGCCGTCTGGGTAAACTCAGCATTCAGACAAATAGCCAGGGTTCGGTTATTGAAGACGATGCCGAGAGCTATTTACCGGCAATTAATGAAGTGAATGAAGAGCTGCGTCGACCAAAGATGTTCTGGCTTAATGCCGCCCTGACGTTAGCGCTGATGGTTTCGCTGGTTATGGAGCTACTCCCGTTATCAGTCTTATTTATGGTTGCCTTTGCGATTGCGTTGCTCATTAACTATCCCCATCTTGATGCACAGCGCCAGCGTATCGCTGCACATGCTCCAGCAGCATTAAATCAGACATCCATTTTCCTGGCTGCGGGCATCTTTGCAGGGATCCTGTCAGGTACCGGTATGGTGTCAGCGATGTCCAATACGCTGCTCGACGTCTTACCGTTGTCGTGGGGGCCTTATCTTGCGCCCATCACCGCGCTGATTAGCCTGCCGGGTACTTTCTTCATGTCTAATGATGCATTTTACTATGGCGTGCTACCGGTTCTGGCGGAAGCAGCTAAGGCGTACGGAATTGATCCGGTGGAAATTGGCCGTGCTTCGCTGGTGGGGCAACCCGTGCATTTGCTAAGCCCGCTGGTCGCCTCGACCTATCTGCTGGTGGGCCTTGCGGGCGTGGAATTCAGCGACCATCAAAAATACACGTTTAAATGGGCGTTCCTGCTGTGCATGATCTTCCTGGGATCGGGACTATTACTGGGTTTATACCCGTTATATTCAGTCGCAGGTTAAAAAAACGGGCTCACTGTGTGAGCCCGTTTTTTATATTCAGGATTCGGCGCTGATACGGCGCATTTTTTTATTATCAAGCGCAACGGAAAGATGTTGTTTCATGGTGTATGAGGCTTCGATGCGCTGTCCGGACTCAATCAGCGCTAATATACGCATATGATCCTTCACTTCCGCATAATAGCGATTGCGGTCATCCATAATGCGATAATCCATCAGACGACGCATGCGGTTGACGTTACGCAGTGATATTTCGAAAAATGGATTATTCGAAAAGCCAATCACCGTCTCGTGAAAACGATACCCGGCCAGCTGGAGCTGGGTAGGGGAGAGACGTTCAATGCCGCTTTCCAGAAGCATTTCAAGCTCACGCCGTAACTCGTTTATTTTATCCTGGGAAGCATTGAACGTGGGTTCGAGGATAGCCATAGGTTCAATGACCATCCTGAAGCTAAAAATCTGCTCCAGTGCGGCTTTGGTTTTTGCAACGGTCAAAAACCGCCAACCATAACCCTGTTTACGTTCAACCCATCCTTCACTTATGCCACGGGCAAGAACGGTAGAAAGTTGGCTTTTAGTCAGGTTATAACGCTTCATCAGGAAAAGCTCAGTCACTTCTGATTCGATCTTGTCCTGTAGCCAGTCCTCAGCCATTTGATAATATTCAGGAAGATCCAGCTCCTCTGTATGTTCCTGTTTAACGTCGGGCTGATAGTCTTCTTTTACAAAAAAGCCGCGATTGACCTTTTGAAACAATACGCCTTTATGCTCCAGATACACCAGAGCCTCCCGAACAGGAGATCGTGAGACATCAAATGCCTCCGCCAGCTTCGGTACGCTCAAATGCGCACCCGGCATAATGTCGCCAGTGTCGATCAGGCCAATTATTCTCTGGGAGATGCGTTCGGTTAGTGCGCTGATTCTCATAAAAGCACCCGGCAGTCTAAGTAAAATGCAAATATACCTGATATCATTGCATTTCCTCGATATAAAAAGCAATGCTGCCTGAACAACGCTGGCAGTCTGTGATTAACGTCACAGGGGTGAGGCAGAGAAGGCCTGAATTCAGTGAGATGACCAGGTAAGGAGAAGGAGAGAGAAGACTCTCTGAATGTTCACTACTAAATGGCCATATTCAATTTAACATAATATACATTATGCGCACTGACGGTGTTAGAACCATTTAGTAATGTCACTTTTTATCCAGATAGAAACGTCACCTTAGAGTAAGCTAAACTGAATGCAATTCTAAGGGGCTCAACGCAT
>NZ_JAJVHF010000004.1 GCF_022171985.1 Huaxiibacter chinensis
TGACCCCATGCCGAACTCAGAAGTGAAACGCCGTAGCGCCGATGGTAGTGTGGGGTCTCCCCATGCGAGAGTAGGGAACTGCCAGGCATCAAATTTAGCGTGCTGATATGGCTCAGTTGGTAGAGCGCACCCTTGGTAAGGGTGAGGTCCCCAGTTCGACTCTGGGTATCAGCACCACTTAATACGGGTATTGTAGTTCGGCACATAGTAAAAGAATTTGTCTGGCGGCTTTAGCGCGGTGGTCCCACCTGACCCCATGCCGAACTCAGAAGTGAAACGCCGTAGCGCCGATGGTAGTGTGGGGTCTCCCCATGCGAGAGTAGGGAACTGCCAGACATCAATTAAGAAGAACCCCGTACCGTAAGGTGCGGGGTTTTTTGCGTTAAGATTCACAGCGAAAACAAAATTGCCCGGAGAACCCATAGGCGACCGGGCACGGCAGACATTAATGGATCACCTGCGATAAAAATGCGCGGGTACGTTCAGATTTTGGATGGGCAAAGAACTCGTCTGGCGGGGCTTGTTCAACAATTTCACCACGATCCATAAAGATCACTCTGTCCGCGACCGTCCTCGCAAACCCCATTTCATGGGTGACGCACAGCATTGTCATTCCTGATTCCGCTAAGCCAATCATTGTATCCAGTACCTCTTTCACCATTTCCGGATCGAGAGCGGATGTGGGTTCGTCAAACAGCATAATTTTTGGCTTCATACATAACGAGCGAGCGATGGCGACGCGCTGTTGCTGACCCCCCGATATCTGCCCGGGGAATTTATTTGCATGTTCGGCAATGCGTACGCGTTCCAGATAATGCATTGCGAGGGCTTCAGCTTCCTTCCTGGGCATCTTTCTAACCCAGATCGGGGCCAGCGTACAGTTCTGCAAAACGGTCAGATGCGGGAATAAATTGAAATGCTGAAAAACCATACCCACTTCCTGACGAACACGTTCGATATTGCGAATATCTTCATCCAGCTCCGTTCCATCAACCACGATACGACCCTGCTGATGCTCTTCAAGATGGTTGATACAGCGAATCGTCGTCGACTTACCCGAACCAGAAGGTCCGCATAAAACGATACGCTCACCTTGCCTGACCTTCAGATTGATATCTTTTAATACATGAAACTGTCCGTACCATTTATTCACGTTTTCCAGCGTAATCATCGCGTCGGCGGGGCTCATAGTCATCTTATTCATAAAATCCTCAGTGCGGTGTACGCCCGGTGTTAAAGCGCTTTTCCAGATGCTGGCTATAGCGCGACATGCTAAAACAGAAGATCCAGTAGATCAGCGCAGCAGAGACATAGCCTTCGGTGGACATCCCCAGCCAGACCGGATCGACGGTGGCCTGCTGAACGCTGCTAAAGAGATCAAATAAGCCGATAATGATCACCAGACTGGTATCTTTAAACAGCGCAATAATGGTGTTCACAAGCCCGGGGATCACTAATTTGAGTGCCTGGGGAAGTATCACCAGTCCCTGTGTTTTCCAGTACCCTAAGGCGAGCGATTCGGCGGCTTCATACTGTCCTTTTGGTAAAGCCTGCAGTCCACCACGCACCACTTCAGCGACATAAGCCGACTGGAATAAAACCACGCCAACCAACGCGCGGATCAGTTTATCGATTGAAGTACCCTCGGCCATGAACAGCGGCAGCATCACGGAGGACATGAAGAGCACCGTGATTAAGGGGACGCCACGCCAGAACTCGATAAATATCACGGAGAGGATACGAACGACCGGCATCGTTGAACGACGCCCCAACGCCAGTAAAATCCCTAACGGTAACGCCCCCGCAATTCCCACCGAAGCGATGATCAACGTGAGCGTCAGCCCGCCCCATTGCCGTGTCTCGACGCGCTCAAGACCCAGTATTCCACCATATAACAACAGCCAGACAATCAGCGGATAGACAACCGCCCAACAGGCGATATAGCGCCCGCGATGAGGCAAGTGCTTCCAGAACATCGGGACGATTGAAAATAACCCGATGACCAATGCCAGATTAATACGCCAGCGTTGTTCATGCGGATACAAGCCATACATGAACTGGCCAAATCGTTCATGGATAAATACCCAACAGGCGCCCGCTTTGGTGCAATCGGCTCGTGTGGAACCGATCCAGTTAGCCTGAAAAAGAGCCCAGTTCAGCAATGGCGGAATAAGCTCCCACATCAACCAGAGGCAAATGATTGTCAGGAGACTATTTCCCCATGAGGAGAACAAATTTTTGCGTAGCCAGATGAGAAAACGCCCATGCCCGTAACTGGACGGGCGCGGGAGGTGAGACAGTGCAGCTTTTGTCATCATGGTTCCTTAACGCTCAACCAGTGCGATGCGACGGTTATAAATGTTCATCACCAGCGAGATAGTCAGGCTAATCATCAGATAGACCGACATGGTGATAGCGATAGTTTCGATGGCTTGCCCTGTCTGATTAAGGACCGTTCCGGCGAACAGAGAAACCATATCCGGATAACCAATTGCAGCGGCTAACGACGAGTTTTTAGCTATATTGAGATACTGGCTGGTCAGGGGTGGAATAATAACGCGCAATGCCTGTGGAATAATGACCTGCCGCAGCGTCACTGGATTGGGTAATCCCAGTGAACGTGCTGCCTCATGCTGGCCATGAGGAACGGCCTGGATACCTGCCCGAATAATTTCGGCAATAAAAGCCGAGGTATAAATAGACAAGGCCAGAGTTAACGCTGCCAGTTCCGGGATCAGAACCATCCCGCCACGAAAGTTAAAGCCACGTAACTGGGGAACATCCCAGTGTAGCGCCGCTCCCGCGATCCACTGGGCCAGTAATGGCAAACCGATGAACAGTGCGACTGAAAAAGGCCAGGTCTTACGCAGCTGTCCGGTTTTAATTTGATGGGTGCGGTTATACCGAAAAAGTCCTGACGTGATTAATCCGGCGATCGCTAATGCAATAAGGCTGGCTGAAAAACCTTCTCCGGTAACGGGCGAGGGTATATATAAACCCCGGTTGCTCAGAAAAAAGAGATCGAATGCATCGACGGCCTGGCGTGGACCCGGCAGGTTTCTCAGAACGGCGAAATACCAAAAAAAGATCTGCAGCAGAGGCGGAATATTACGGAACGTCTCAATGTATACGGTTGAAAGTTTGCGTAGCAGCCAGTTATCTGAGAGGCGAGCCAGCCCAAGAAAGAAACCCAGAAAGGAGGCGAAGAGTATACAAAGCGCTGAAACCAGTAGGGTATTTAACAAGCCGACCAGAAATACTCTGCCGTAAGTGTCCCCTTCCTGATAATCAATTAAGTGTTGCACAATCCCAAATCCGGCGCTGCGGTCAAGAAACGCAAAACCAGACGTAATGCCGCGATTGCTCAGATTCGTCACGGTATTATGAATTAAATAGATAGCAGTGATCACGACAACGGCGATGGCGATAATTTGAAACAGCCAGGCGCGAACCATGGGATGGGAAAAGGAAAGTTTTCCTTTTACGGCTAAGCGGCGATGGGACATAAAAACCTCGGTAACCATAACACTGGGTTGGGCACCACAAAGGCGGTGCCCGTTACAGCTAAAGACTTAACGAACCGGTGGCGCGTACTGAATACCACCGTTATTCCAGAGATTGTTTTGACCACGCTTAATTTTCAGCGGGCTTTCTGAACCCACGTTACGTTCGAAGATCTCTGCATAGTTACCCACATGCTTGATAATGTTATAAGCCCATTTGTTATCAAGCTTCAGGTCTTTTCCGTAATCGCCTTCTTTGCCTAAAAGATGCGCCATATCCGGGGTCGAAGGATTAGCGGCTTTTTCATCCACGTTTTTCGAGGTGATCCCCATCTCTTCGGCATTCAACATGGCGAAAAGTGTCCAGCGAACAATAGAAAACCACTCTTCATCACCGCGACGGACCACCGGGCCGAGAGGTTCTTTAGAGATGACCTCTGGCAACACAATCCATTCTGTCGGGTTACTGAGTTTTATGCGCAATGCGTACAGTTGAGACTGGTCAGAGGCCAGCGTGTCACAACGCCCGGACTCCAGCGCTTTTGCCGATTCATCAGAGCGATCGAATGTCACCGGGGTATATTTCATGTTATTTGCTTTGAAATAATCCGCGACATTCAACTCAGTATCAGTGCCTGCCTGAATACAAACGGTTGCACCGTCGAGTTCTTTTGCACTCTTGAGGCCCGCTTTATTGTGCGTCAGGAAACCAATACCGTCATAATAGGTCACACCGGTAAACGACATCCCCATGCCGGTATCACGTGACGAGGTCCAGGTTGTATTACGTGAAAGCACGTCGACCTCACCTGACTGCAAAGCCGTAAAACGTTCTTTTGCGGTCAACGGCGTATATTTAACTTTGCTGTCATCGCCAAATACCGCTGACGCCACACCCCGACAAACATCAACATCGATCCCGGAAAATTTTCCGTTGGCATCCGCGTAAGAGAAGCCCGGCAATCCATCACTGATACCGCACTGAACAAAGCCTTTCTTTTTAACGGCATCCAGCGTTGCGCCAGCATGAGCCTGACCCGCAATCGTCATCAACATGCCCGCAGCGGCCAGGCTGGCTATCATCGTCTTTTTCATATTCATCCTGTGTGGCAAAAATTATTGTTATAGAAAGTCGTTTTGAAACGCTTTTACCCATCTGTGGCGGTGGCCAACGTTTATAAAGCAAACGTAATGCCAGTTTTCGCATTCAGTCAAAAAGAGGAATACTGAGCGCGTATTGCTGAGTGTAGACAGGGAAAATAAAAATGAATGCCCTCGCATGGTGCGAAATTACAACCTGCGCCACAAATTAGAGCAAAAGTGGGTCGCCGTGAGGATTGAACGAATAGATAGTTTCCAGGGTGAATGTTGGCAGGGTAGTAAATTTGTTTAATGTGTGAAAACAATCACTCAAAAGAATGAAAGCTTTAAATTAAATAATAGAAGGGTGTGAGGAAAAGCAAAAAATAAGCGTGCGTTAATAAGAGGAGATTATTTAACGTGTTATGAAGGCCATGCACAATGGAGAGGCACAAGCGCAGAATGCCGCGCTTGTGCGAAAGAACGTATTACTTCGTTAACGCGACAATCCCCAGCGTTAAACCAGCGACAGCGGCGGCTCCGCCAGCAATGGCACCGGCAGTTTCCCAGTTATCCTGAGTCGTCCCCTTCATGCAGGTATTCGTGTGAACCAGTCTGCCCTGGTCGTCATATACCGGTACACAAGGAGAATCGTGTGCGCAACCTGCGAGCAACGCAGTAAGCACTGCAACGGAGATGAATCTTTTCATGGTGTTACCTCAAAATTAACGCTTTGTTCGTCACTAAACAAAGAGTGTGTTTAACGAACTGGTGAACATTTTACCATCAGTTCATCCTTCTAAGGCACGGGTAATAATCTCAAATTATGTTGATTGTAAAAATCATGGAGAAACGGGATGAGGACGCATGAATTTATGAAGATATTTTGAAGACGAAGCGAAATTTATTTCACTTAAGGTAAATGAGAATTTTTGTCGTTAATTTCATACCAATGATAATCCTGAAAATTAAGACGTAAAACCCTTTTTAACATGTTTAAGAAAAAGGCGTCTTTCGACGCCTTTACAATCCGTTAGTCTGTATGTCGGTTAAACCGCCGTCTGACCACGACAAAAAATACCGGGACAAAGAAGATCGCCAGCAGAGTGGCCGAAAGCATACCGCCCATAACGCCTGTACCCACGGCATTTTGCGCGCCGCTGCCCGCGCCATGGCTGATGACAAGTGGCAGGACGCCAAGGATAAACGCCAGAGACGTCATCAGGATAGGGCGTAAGCGCATCCGGGAGGCTTCCAGCGTCGCTTCAATAATTCCTTTTCCTTCTTTATCCATCAGATCCTTAGCGAACTCGACGATGAGAATCGCATTCTTCGCAGACAGCCCGATGGTGGTCAGTAGCCCGACCTGGAAATACACGTCATTATTCAGCCCGCGCAGAGAAGCAGCAAGCAACGCCCCAACGACTCCAAGCGGTACAACCAGCATCACCGAGAAGGGGATAGACCAGCTTTCATATAAGGCCGCCAGACACAGGAACACAACAATCAATGAAATCGCATAGAGGGCGGGAGCCTGGTTTCCAGAAAGTCGTTCCTGATAGGACATGCCCGTCCAGTCGTAGCCAATGCCAGAAGGTAATTTCTGTGCGAGACTTTCAAGCATTGCCATGGCTTCACCGGTACTTTTCCCTTGTGCCGCCTCGCCGAGTATTTCCATTGACGGCAACCCGTTATAGCGCTCAAGGCGCGGTGAACCTGAAATCCAGCGAGCGCTACTGAAGGCCGAGAAGGGCACCATTTCACCGTTTGCACTACGCACATAAAGATTATCGACGTCGCCAGGCAGCATGCGGTACTGAGCATCAGCCTGCACATAGACTTTCTTCACGCGCCCATGATCGATAAAGTCATTAACATAGGTTCCTCCAAGCGCTGTTGATATTGTCTGATTAATATCCGAAACGCTTATGCCCAGCGCCTGTGCTTTCTCCTGGTCAACGTCCAGCTTGAACTGCGGCGTATCTTCCAGGCCGTTAGGACGAACTCTGACCAGCAAATCGGGATGTTCTCTTACCATGCCCAACAGCTGATTCCTTGCCTGGGTCAATTGCACATGGCCCAGGTTAGCCTGATCGATCAGTTCGAAATCGAAGCCCGTTGCCGTACCCAGTTCAATGATGGCTGGCAAGTTGAAGGGGAAGACGAGGCCATCTTTAATCTTACTGAAGGCTTTCGTTGCACGTCCGACAATCGCACTGACGCTGTTTTCTTCACCCGGGCGCGCTTCCCATGGCTTAAGGCTGATAAAGACAATACCGGCGTTTTGTCCCTGTCCGCTAAAGCTAAAGCCGTTAACGGTAAACACCGACTCGACGTTTGCTTTTTCCTGAGTGAGATAATACTGCTGAACCTGATCCAGGATCTGCTGGGTTCGGGTTTGTGTGGCACCCGCCGGGAGTTGGACCATCGTCATAAATACCCCCTGGTCCTCTTCAGGCAGGAAGGAGGTGGGCAGTTTTAAGAACAGCACCGCCATTCCGCCGACGATAAGAACATAGACCACCAGATAACGACCGGTTTTGCGTAAGATACCGCTCACGCTGTTACTGTAATGATCCACGCTTTTATCAAAGAGATTGTTAAACCAGCCGAAGAAGCCTTTTTTCTCATGATGATCGGCAGAAGACGGTTTTAATAACGTTGCACACAACGCCGGCGTGAGGATCAAGGCAACCAGTACGGAAAGCGCCATGGCCGACACAATAGTCAGTGAGAACTGTCGGTAAATCGCGCCGGTAGACCCGCCAAAGAACGCCATCGGAATAAAGACCGCCGAGAGCACCATCGCAATGCCGACCAGTGCGCCCTGAATCTGCGCCATCGACTTTTGCGTGGCTTCTTTGGGTGGCAGCTTATCTTCCACCATCACGCGTTCAACGTTCTCAACGACCACAATGGCGTCATCGACCAGTAAGCCTATTGCCAGCACCATCCCAAACATGGTCAGGGTGTTGATGGAGAAGCCAAAGGCGGCCAGAATGGCGAAGGTGCCCAGCAAAACGACCGGGACGGCAATCGTCGGAATCAGCGTGGCGCGCAGGTTTTGTAAGAACAGATACATGACCAGGAAGACCAGCACGATGGCTTCAAACAACGTTTTCACCACTTCGTGAATGGAGATTTTCACGAATGGCGTCGTATCGTAGGGATAGACGACTCTGAGGCCAGCGGGGAAAAATGGCTGTAGCGCCGCAAGCTTTGTTTTAATGGCATTCGCCGTATCCAGCGCGTTAGCGCCCGTTGCAAGCTTGATACCCAGTCCGGTCGCGGCCTGTCCATTGATCCGGGTGACCATGTTGTAGTTTTCACCCCCCAGCTCAATTCGGGCGACATCTTTCAGATGCACCATTGAACCATCCTGGTTTACCTTCAACGTCACCTTGCCAAACTCTTCCGGTGTTTTGAGCCGCGTCTGCGCAATAATCGAGGCGTTGAGTTGTTGCCCTGGAATAGAAGGTGTTCCACCCAGTTGCCCTGCGGCAATCTGATTGTTTTGAATTTTGAGCTGATTGATCACATCCAGCGGCGTTAGCTGATACTTATTCAGCGCGTTGCTGTCGAGCCAGACGCGCATTGCGTACTGGGCACCAAACAGCTGCACATCCCCGACGCCAGAGGTACGGCTAATCGCATCCTTCACGTTAGACGCAACATAGTCAGAGATATCATCCTGAGACAGCTTTTTGTTATCAGAAACAAAACCCGCCACGAGCAGGAAGCTGCTGCTGGACTTCTCGACGCCGATGCCTTGCTGTTGAACTTCTTGCGGCAATAACGGCATGGCCAGCTGCAGTTTATTCTGCACCTGCACCTGTGCGATATCCGGATCGGTACCAGACTCGAAGGTGAGGGTGATGGTGACGCTGCCAGACGAATCGCTGGTGGAGGACATATACATCAGGTTATCAATACCGTTCATGTTCTGCTCGATAACCTGTGTCACGGTATCCTGCACCGTTTGTGCATCCGCGCCGGGATAGGTCGCCGTGACCGCCACGGCAGGTGGTGCAATGGTAGGGTACTGGGCGACAGGAAGTTTCAAAATAGCCAGCCCGCCCGCAATCATTAAAATAATGGCGAGAACCCAGGCAAAAATAGGCCGTTGAATAAAGAAATTAGCCATGTTGTCGTCCCTTAACCGGCATTATTTGCGGTAGCATCGGCTGTTGCCACCACGGCTACGCCAGGGCGAACTTTCTGCAAACCGCTCACGATAACGCGATCGCCATTTTTCAGTCCTTGCGTCACCAGCCAGCGATCGCCAATTGCCTGCGGGGCGACAACCGTCCGGGATTCAACTTTATTTTGTTCATCCACCACCAACACGGTCGCATCGCCACGTGGAGTACGCGTCACACCCTGTTGAGGGACCAGGATGGCATCAGGCTGAATACCTTCATCAATGCGCGCGCGGACGAACATGCCTGGTAGAAGCCTGTGTTGAGGGTTAGGGAAGACCGCACGCAGGGTGATGGAGCCGGTGCTTTCGTCGACCGTCACATCTGAAAACTGCAGCGTGCCTTTAAGCGGGTAGGGTTGACCATTCTCCATCAGCAGCTGAACGGTGCGGGTACCCTGGCCCTTTTGCAGGCTCGATTGCTGCAGTTGCATAAAGTCAGTGCTCGACTGTGTGACATCGACATAGATCGGATCAAGCTGCTGGACGGTCGCCAACGCGGTCGCCTGACCATTGGTGACCAGCGCCCCTTCCGTGACGGTAGATTTACCGATACGGCCGCTAATGGGTGAAGAGACTTTGGTGTAGGCAAGATTAATGCGGGCCGTTTCGACTCCGGCCTGTGCGGCCATTACGCTGGCATCCGCCTGCCGGGCATTGGCCACGGCCTGATCGTACTCTTGTCTGCTGACATATTGCGTGCCTACCAGGGGGAGATAACGTTTTACGGTTAAGTGTGCAATGTTGGCTGCTGCTTCGGCCTTAGCCAGTTCACCTTTCGCGCTATCAAATGCCGCCTGGTACGTTGCAGGATCAATCTGGTACAACGAATCACCGGCGTTCACATCACTGCCTTCAGTGAAGTTCCGTTGCAAAATAATGCCGCTCACCTGCGGGCGAACCTCAGCGACACGGTAGGCATCCGTGCGTCCAGGGAGTTCAGTCGTGACTGCCAGCGGCGCACTTTTTACGACATAAACCGTTACCTGTGGCGCCTGCGCATGTTGTTGCTGAGATTCCGAGCCATCGCATCCTGCGAGTAGCGCAGCGCAGACAATAAAACCGGATAAGGGTAAAAGCCTGAAATGAGTCGTCATTACTGTTCCTTTAAAAAACAATAAACTGAATTTGCCATGAATGAATGGTATATCTGAGGGGCAAAAAGTCAGAAGGTTGGCGCCTATAATAATGATGACGATTTCGGTTGTTTAATTTATAAGTGCGGCGTAGGGCACATAACCTTAAAAATCAGAATCTGACACAGCTGTTCAGCGTTAAAATAGCGATGCTGTCTGCCAGGTTATTGCTGGGGTTATCTATGTTATTTAATTTGTGAATATTATCCGAATAAAACATTCATGATATTTATTGAATGCACTGAATCCCCTTTTTTGTACAGCGTGGATGTGTTCTTTAATGAATAATGCAGGCTCTCTTTCATGCAAAAAAATGCAGAAACGTAGCAATCTCTTCCTGTGACGAGTAACCGTTATGGTCCGTAAAACGAAAGCCGACGCCTATAAAACCCGTCAATTACTGATTGAGACGGCGATAACGCAGTTCGCCCTGCGCGGCGTCGCAAGCACTACCTTAACCGACATCGCGCAAGCGGCAGGCCTGACGCGAGGCGCCGTTTACTGGCACTTCACCTGCAAGTCAGCGCTGTTTAATGCTATCTGGCGTGAACAATTACCCTTGGGTGAATTAATTAAGGATCGCCTGGTATTACAGCCCCATGATGACCCTTTACAGATGTTACGAGAGAAATTTATCACGGCGCTGCAATATATTGCACGCGATCCCCGCCAGCGGTCGCTGATGCAAATTTTGTATCATAAATGTGAATTTGATAATGATATGATTTCAGAGCATGACATTCGGCAACGCATCGGTTTTAATTATGAAAATGTACGTCTTATTTTGAAGAAATGTGTCTCGCAGGGGGTTATTTCTCCGGCAATTGATATTGACCTGGCGCTGGTGGTGTTCCACGCATTTTTTAGTGGCATTATTAAAAACTGGTTAATGAATAACGAAAGTTTTGATTTGTATTCGCAAGCACCGGCACTGGTTGATAACATTCTGGCGACATTGCAACTGCAGCGAATATCGCCAGACGTTTATTCACAGGCGTCCTGATCGAGCCGTGCGGTGAGCGATGATATCTCCGGATAACGACAAAATGCTTCTACAACCTCCGGCGTAACGGGTTTACCTAATAAATAGCCCTGCAGCGTATTGCAGCCCAGTTCAGTGAGAAAGTCCTGCTGCGCTTTTGTTTCAACGCCTTCCGCGACAACTTTTAGATTCAGCGTCTTAGCCAGGGCCACAATCGCAGAAACAATCGTTGCATCCCCGCTCTCACCGCTGAGTTCTTGCACGAAGGCGCGATCGATTTTCAGCTCACAGGCTGGCAGGCGTTTCAGATAGAGCAGGCTTGAATAGCCAGTGCCAAAATCATCGATTGAGGCTTTGACCCCCGCATTCGTCAACTCCGTCAGGACCCTGACGCTTTCATTGGGATTGCTCATGGCCGTTGTTTCGGTCACTTCCAGAATCAGGGAGTCTGGCGGCAGATTATGATGGGCCAGGCATTCCAGAACGGTCTGTACCAGCGTCGGTTGTTCAAACTGTAACGTCGACAGATTAACGGCAATCGACCACTCCTGATGCCCTTTGAGATGCCATTCGCGTAACTGCCGACACGCTTCATTGATAACCCAGTTGCCAATGGGGATGATCAGGCCGGTTTTTTCGGCCAGGGCCAGAAAAACGTCCGGAGTCAACAGCCCTTGTTTAGGGTGCTGCCAACGCAGGAGTGCTTCAAAGCCCATAATCGGGCCTGCCGGCGCATGGAATTTTGGCTGGTATAGCAGACGCAGTTCGTGGCGTTCAACGGCTAACCACAGATCGTTCAGCAACTGAAGATGGGTCTGCGCCAGGGTGTTCATCGTGGGCTGGAAAAAGTGATAGCCATTTCGTCCCACATGCTTGGTGTGGTACATCGCAGCATCGGCGTTGAACATCAGTTCTCTGTCAGAGTGGCCGTCATGCGGGTACATAGCAATCCCTACGCTCACGGTCACGACAAGCTCGTACGGCTCAACGTGAAAGGGCTGGTCAATCGCCCGCACCAGCGCGCTGGCAAGCGAAGCCGCATCGTCAGGGCCTCCTTCTGCCAGCAATACGAACTCGTCGCCGCCGATACGGGCAAGCGTATACTGGCCCTTTAGCAGCAACAACAATCTTTCAGTCACGGCGATCAGAAGCTTATCGCCAACGTCGTGCCCGTAGGCATCGTTCACCGTTTTAAAACCATCCAGGTCCATAAACATCAAGGCGAACTCCGTCCCTTCGCGATCGGCTTTGCTAATGGCCTGGCCGAGGCGGTCTTCGAGCAAAATTCGGTTGGGTAATCGGGTCAGGGTATCGTGAAGCGCCAGCTGGGCGAGTTCGCGGTTTGCCTCAGCAAGTGAGGAGGCGAGCAAGGCGGTACGGGCCTGTAAACGGGCGTCCAGCATCGACACCAGTAAACTAATGCCAAGGATAGACAAGGCGACGACGCTCACCAGAACGGCCAGCCAGCTGCCGTCTATCCCATGGTGATGCATCATCGTTGACGCCGGGAACTGGGCTGCCTTCATGCCAGCGTAATGCATGCCGGCGATAGCAATACCCATGGTGATGGCCGCGCCCAGGCGCATGAAGACCACCTGTGCGGACTCATAGCGCAAGCGGAAGGTTAACCAGAGTGCGGCCAGCGAGGCAGCCAGCGCGATGGCAACCGAAATCGCGACCCAGGTTTTATCCCAGACAATGCCGGGCATCACTTGCAGAGCGGCCATGCCGGTGTAATGCATCGCAACAATACCGCTGCCCATGATCAGCGCGCCGGGAAGAAGGCGACGCAGCCGTAACTGTTCGCCGCTGACGAGCCAGAGGGCAAACAGGGATGAGCCAATGGCGATAAACATGGAGACGGCGGTAAGCAGGATGTCGTAACGCATGCTCATGGAGAGATCCATGGCCAGCATGCCAATGAAATGCATCGCCCACACGCCAACCCCCATGGCAAATCCACCGCCAGCCAGCCAGACGCGTGCTGCGATCCCCTGACTGCCGGCGACGCGGCCCGCCATATTCAACGCGGTGTACGCTGCCAGGATAGCCACAATAAAGGAGATGGCGATGAGGATAGGATTGTATTGGCTAACCAGCATGGTCTGTTAACTCATTCTCAGCAGGACGTTAAGTACTAACAGTGGGAAAGGGCACAGACATTATCATCGACATGAAAGGACTAAAAGCGATTTAAAGCCCTTATTTTACTGGGTGATAGCAGCGTTTTTGGCGATTTTTTTGGCTATTCAAGATCGGCGCAATTCACCAGTTTGAGGGGATTAACAGAGTTCATGTTTCGGCATTGATCCGTTTCGGTACTCATGAGTTCAATCCACTGCATCAGAAGTGCATCAAAGAGAAAAACGGAGATAGCGAAGACGACCAACCACCCATATTTGCGAATCATTCTGTCTTTCCGTGCGAAGAGGCCTTAAGAAGTGGTGGAAATATACACGAAACGCGGCGGTTTAAAAGGGTGATAATCGCAGGTTTACACTCGGTTGACGAATGAGAAAACGGGCAATAAAAAAGGCGCTTCCCCATGCCGAGTAGCGCCTTTTTAAACAAACACTTACCTGATATAAATCAGTTCATGCCGTATTTTTTCAGCTTCTTACGCAGAGTACCACGGTTGATACCCATCATCAGTGCTGCGCGGGTTTGGTTACCGCGGGTGTATTGCATCACCATGTCCAACAGTGGCTGTTCAACTTCAGCCAATACCAGCTCATACAGATCACTAACATCTTGACCATTCAGTTGAGCAAAATAGTTCTTCAGTGCCTGTTTAACCGAGTCACGCAGGGGCTTTTGAGTCACCTGGTCCTGAGAGTTAACGGTAGAAACGGTCAGTACGTCAGAATTTACGCGTTGTTCGAACATAGTTCTGTCAGCTCTTTATTTCTGTTTACGCAAAATTTTCGAAGTATGCCTCCAACGCCTCCAGCTGTTCGCTGGCGTCCTCTATGGCGTTGAATGTGCGCCGAAACTGGTCGTCTGGAGCGTGTTCCTGGAGATACCAGGAAACGTGTTTACGCGCAATTCGGTACCCTTTTGCCTGACCGTAAAAGTCGTGCAGTTCCCGAATATGTGTGCAAAGCAAGCGCTTAACCTCTGCCAGAGGCAGGGGGGCAAGCAACTTTCCAGTGTCCAGATAATGCTGGATTTCCCGAAAGATCCAGGGTCTTCCCTGAGCCGCACGTCCTATCATCAGAGCATCAGCCCCTGTATAGTCGAGCACAGCCCTGGCTTTTAGCGGGTCAGTTATGTCGCCATTCGCGATAATCGGAATGGAAACTTTCTGCTTAACTGCCCGAATGCTGTCATATTCCGCATTGCCGTTGAACAAACAGGCGCGAGTGCGTCCATGTATGGTCAGGGCCTGGATACCACAGTCTTCGGCCAGTTGGGCAATCTCTACACAGTTACGGTGTTCCGGCGACCAACCTGTGCGAATCTTCAACGTAACAGGAACGTCCACTGAACTGACCACCGCCGTCAGGATTGCCTTCACCTGATCGGGGTATTGCAGAAGCGCCGAACCTGCAAGCTTACGATTCACTTTTTTGGCCGGGCACCCCATATTGATATCAATAATCTGGGCGCCGCTTTCAACGTTGATACGCGCGGCTTCTGCCATCTCTTCAGGCACGCTTCCGGCAATTTGCACGGTGCGGATACCTGGTTCATCAACGTGCACCATCCGTAAACGGGATTTATCGCTTTCCCAAACCTGCGGGTTAGACGACATCATCTCAGAAACGGTTAAACCGGCTCCCATCTCATAACACAACGTCCTGAATGGCCGGTCAGTAATCCCTGCCATAGGGGCTGCAATAAGTCGATTTCTAAGCTGGTAGTGTCCGATGCGCATGAGTTAAGAAATGACCATACTGTGACTGCAAGGCGGCGTATATTACGCATTTTTTGCACGAGATGAAAGGCCAAACTTTGAACAATCCACTGTCGTAGATCAAGGAATCGCCACCTGGTCAGGTGCTATGGAAATATTAATGAGTTAAATCATTAAGTTAAATTATAGGGGTTATTTTATATACTCTTACAAATTCCCGTAACTTCTCAATAATTCTCAATAAATGTCCCCCTTTCCCGGGATAATCTGCTGTTTTTAGCAGCAGATTAGGGTCCATCTTTGCGATCGATGTCGCATTTTAGAACATGATATCAACGCACAAAATCGCCATTATTCGACGATGACGCGTCCGTGCAGGGGTTGAACCGGACGGTTATTATCATGGTGCATTGTGTGGGTAAACTTCTCCAGCTGAGCAGGAGAGAGCGTCAGAGGATGCTGGAGAACAATCCAGGTGACCCCTTCGGAGCAGGGTGGAGTAGTGAGAGAGCCGCTAAAGCGCCAGTAGGTTTTATCTTTTGGCAGCAGTGCGTTGAGATTGAGATCCGGCTTGATAGTAATGTTTTGATCGACCTGTCCGGGCATCACGGCCCAGATCTTATTCAGTTCCGCGTTCGCAGCGCCTTTCTCAAACATGACGGCAACCACAGCGAGTTCACCCTCCGTATTTTTATGGACAAGGTGCATTTCCATCGCATATTTTTTGCCATGGACGGTATTTTCACTCGGCGAGTGGAAGTGGAACTGCTGTAAGGTCCACGCTTTGCCATCAAGCGTGATGCTGTCGCGCGTATCGTTCTTTTCGCCCGCCTGAATGGTATGACCGTTATTCGTGAGGGAGACAGGTCCTTCGCTATAGTGAGCCTGCAATTGCGAGAGGTGGGCGTTAGCGGTGGAATCGATATTGATTGGGGACTGATTCATCCCGGTTTGACAGGTTTTGTACGCTTCATCCAGTTCGCCCCAGTGTTCTGGCGCGCCTTCCCCTTCATAGCTCCAGTGAGACGCCGATGCTGAAGCAGAAAAAATGCTCAGCGCCAGCAGCGCTGCCTTGCCAGTAAAGTGAGTCATAATATTCTTCCTGTGAATTTTATAATTCAAAACATTGATTATCATTACATTTTGAAGGGTTATTTTAACGGAGAACGGCAGAGGGCAGGAAGGAGATTGGGGGAAAGAAAGGCGTGGTCAGATGACCACGCCGAAGACTTATTTTTTGCGACCGGTAATGCGGCACCACTCTTCTTTCTCGACCACCGGGTCCAGAGTAAAGAGGTCGGTATAAGCTTCACATACGCTCTCTGCCTGGCTGGCCAGAATACCGGAAAGGCCCAGCAGGCCGCCCTCAACCGGCAGCACGCCGATCAACGGAGCCAGTTCACGCAAAGGGCCAGCCAGAATGTTAGCGACCACGACGTCGGCTTTCATGGACGCTGGCTGATCGTGCGGAAGATACAGCGACAGACGATCCGATACGCCGTTGCGTTCAGCATTATCGCGGCTGGCCTGAATAGCCTGCGGATCAATGTCGATCCCGATCGCGCTTGCAGCGCCCAGCTTCAGTGCGGCAATGGCCAGGATCCCGGATCCACAACCAAAGTCGATCACCGTTTTGCCTTCCAGATCCAGCCCGTCGAGCCATTGCAGGCACAGTGAGGTTGTTGGATGCGTGCCTGTACCAAACGCCAGGCCAGGATCCAGCATCACATTAACCGCGTTTTTGTCTGGCACATCGCGCCAGCTTGGGCAGATCCACAGACGACGACCAAACTGCATCGGGTGGAAATTATCCATCCACTCGCGTTCCCAGTCTTTGTCTTCCAGTTGCTCAATTTTATGCGCGAAACCTGCGCCCAGCAGCGGATGTCCTTCAAGAAGGGCCACGACCTCATTCATATCGGTTTCAGCGTCGAAAAGACCGATGACATCGGTATCGCCCCACAGGCGAGTTTCGCCTGGCAGCGGTTCAAATACCGGCGTGTCATGCGTGTCCTGGAAGGTAATGGAAACCGAGCCGGCTTCCATTAGCGCTTCACTCAGTTCTTCGGCATTCGCGCCCGTTGTGTTCAGTTTTAGTTGGATCCACGGCATGGCAAAACTCTTTATTTATCAGTAGAAATAACGGCAGCGGGTGGCAGAGAGTGACCAAAACGGTTCCCCACCACAAACGCCAGCAAGCTTAACAGTAACGATGGGACGATCGGATGAAAGCCCAGATACTGAATTTTAAATGTGGCGAGCACGGCATACAGTACGCCACCGATAACCATCGCGCTCAGGGCACCTGCGGCATTGGCCCGCTCCCAGTACAGGCCCAGCACCAGTGGCCACAGGAACACCGCTTCCAGCCCGCCGAAGGCAAGCAGGTTGAGCCAGATAATCATCTCTGGCGGATGCCATGCCGCCAGCAGCAACAGAGCGCCGAGCAGAAGGGTAATCACCGCCGACATACGCTTAAGACGCCGTTCATTCTTGATCTGTTCCGGGTGAAGATTCAGATACAGGTCTTTAATGATCGTAGCGGAACTTTGCAGTAACTGAGCATTAATCGTCGACATGATCGCCGCCATCGGCGCGGCTAAAAAGATCCCGGCAGCAAAAGGCGGCAGCACCTTCACCATTAAGGTCGGGATGACCAGGTCTGGCACGGCGAGGTCAGGTATCACGGCCCGCCCAAGGGCGCCTGCCAGATGCATACCCAGCATCAGAATAGCCACGACAATGGTGCCGATGATAATGCCACGGTGGACGGCTTTACTGTCTTTGTAAGAGATACAGCGGACCGCCGTATGCGGAAGCCCAATCACTCCGAAGCAGACCAGCACCCAGAAAGAGGTCATAAATGTCGGAGAAAGAATGTCATCCGCACCCTGAGGGGAGACCAGCTTCGGGTCGATGGTCTGCAACGTTTCCACCGCATGTTGTATCCCCCCTGCAGCGTGAACAACGCCCACCAGCAAAACAAGGGTACCCAGCAGCATCACCATACCCTGCATCGTGTCATTCAGGACGCTGGCGCGGAAACCACCAAAAGCGGTATAGAGCGCAATACTGATGCCAAAAATCAACAGCCCCGTTTCGTAGGGGATGCCGGCAGCCGTTTCGAGCAGACGCGCGCCGCCAATAAACTGCACGGTCATGGCGCCCACGAACGCGACCAGCAGGCTCAGGCTGGCAAGCCAGACGAGCAGACGACTCTGATAGCGGGCAAAGAGCATGTCGTTGAGGGTGACCGCGTTATACCGGCGCGCCAGAATGGCAAATTTTTTGCCGAGGACGCCCAGCGATAGCCAGATAGCCGGAAGCTGAATCATCGCCAGCAGGACCCAGCCTAAGCCGTATTTATAGGCCGCGCCCGGTCCGCCAATAAACGAACTTGCGCTGATGTAGGTCGCGGTCAGGGTCATCGCCAGCACCACGCCCCCCATGGAACGGCTGCCGAGGAAATATTCGTTGAGGAAGTTTCCGGTCGCTCTTTTACGCATGGCATAAAGGGATATCCCAAACACCACAATCAGATACGCGATCAGTGGCAGGATGACTTCAAGCTGCATCGTCATCCTCCAGCGGAATATCGACAAAAACGAATTTAATCATCACCCAGCACAGCAAGATAAACACCAGCGGAACCAGCAGACAGGCCATCTCAAACCAGTGAGGCAGGCCGGTAATACCGATATCGGAGTCAGGTAAGTAAGCGGTTACTAACCATGCAGTGAGATAGAGAAGCGTCAGCCACAGCGCCCAGCGCGCCTCTTTATGGGCTTGAACAAAACGCGTGTCCATTTTACGTCCCTTGTGGAGGAAGAAAGCGGGGATTGTACATGATGGGCATTGGCGATCCCCAGAAATAAAAAAGGCCGGAATATCCGGCCTTTTAGCAGTGATGCGAACTTATTTTTCCTGAAGGCCGAGTTTTTTCTCCAGATAGTGGATGTTTGTCCCACCGTTCTGGAAGTTCTCGTCAGTCATAATGCGCATCTGCAGATCAACGTTGGTTTTGATACCATCGATGATCAGCTCCTGCAGGGCGTTCTTCATGCGGGCAATCGCCACGTCACGGTTCTCGCCGTAGCAGATGAGCTTGCCGATCATTGAATCATAGTACGGCGGCACAGTGTAACCGGCGTAAATATGAGATTCCCAGCGCACGCCAAAGCCACCCGGCGCGTGGAAACGCGTGATTTTACCCGGGCTTGGCAGGAAGGTATTCGGGTCTTCGGCGTTAATACGGCACTCGACCGCATGGCCTTTCACCACAACTTCATCCTGCTTGATGGACAGCGGTTGACCCGCTGCGATACGCAGCTGTTCTTTGATCAGGTCAACGCCGGTAATCATTTCGGTTACCGGGTGTTCAACCTGAATACGGGTGTTCATCTCAATGAAGTAGAACTCGCCGTTTTCGAACAGGAACTCGAAGGTACCCGCGCCGCGATAGCCGATATCTACACAGGCTTTAGAGCAACGTTCGCCGATATAACGACGCAGTTCCGGAGTAATGCCCGGTGCTGGCGCTTCTTCGACCACTTTCTGGTGACGACGCTGCATGGAGCAGTCACGTTCGGCCAGATAGATAGCGTTACCCTGGCCATCTGCCAGCACCTGAATTTCGATGTGGCGTGGATTTTCCAGGTATTTTTCCATGTACACCATGTCATTGCTAAAGGCCGCTTTCGCCTCTGCTTTGGTCATGGAGATGGACTGCGCCAGCTCAGCATCGCTGCGCACGACGCGCATACCGCGACCGCCGCCGCCGCCGGACGCCTTGATGATCACCGGGTAGCCAATGCGTTTAGCATGAGCACGGTTTGCATCCATGTCGTCGGTCAGCGGGCCGTCAGAGCCCGGTACGGTTGGAACACCGGCTTTTTTCATCGCCGTGATCGCAGACACTTTGTCGCCCATCAGGCGAATGGTGTCGGCTTTCGGGCCGATGAAGATAAAGCCTGAGCGTTCAACCTGCTCAGCAAAGTTGGCGTTCTCAGAAAGGAAGCCATAACCCGGATGGATTGCCACCGCGCCGGTGATTTCAGCGGCGCTGATGATAGCCGGGATGTTCAGATAGCTTTTTACGGACGGAGCCGGGCCAATACAGACCGTCTCATCCGCCAGCAATACGTGTTTCAGATCGCGATCCGCGCTTGAGTGCACTGCTACAGTCTTAATGCCTAACTCTTTACAGGCACGAAGGATTCGTAGGGCAATCTCGCCACGGTTGGCGATGACAATTTTATCCAGCATGTTCGCCTCGTTACTCGATGACGACCAGCGGCTCGTCAAATTCTACCGGCTGACCACTTTCGACCAGAATCGCTTTTACAGTGCCTGATTTATCGGCTTCGATTTGGTTCATCATTTTCATGGCTTCGACGATGCACAAGGTATCGCCTGCGTTGACTTTCTGACCGATTTCGATGAACGCTTTTGCGTCCGGGCTCGGGGTGCGGTAGAAAGTACCAACCATCGGGGAACGTACGATGTGGCCACTGATTTCTGCGGCTGCTGCAGCCGGCGCTTCTGCTGCCGGGGCAACGGCGTTAGCCAGAGCAGGTTGCTGCATCACAGGTGCAGCATAAGCCTGCTGCATCATTGGGAAGTTAGCTGCTGGCGCGGCACGACTGATGCGTACAGACTCTTCGCCTTCAGAAATTTCCAGTTCGGAGATGCCTGATTCTTCAACCAGCTCGATCAGTTTTTTAATCTTACGAATATCCATGAGTGGGTTCCGTACTCTTGTTTAGTGTGATGGTGACAGGCGTTTGACCGCTGTCTGTAAAGCGTATGTATAACCGTCAGCGCCGAACCCGCAGATAACGCCAGAGGCAATATCAGACAGATAGGAATGATGGCGGAACGGCTCCCGGGCGTGCACATTACTCAGGTGGATCTCGATAAACGGGATACTCACCGCAAGCAGCGCATCGCGAAGCGCAACACTGGTGTGCGTAAACGCGGCCGGATTAATCAGGATATAGTCCACAGTGTCTTTAGCCTGATGAATTCGGTCGATGAGTGCGTACTCCGCATTTGACTGAAAATGGTCAAGGTTCACATTGAGCCGTGCAGCTTCCTCGCCAAGACGGTTAACAATTTCTGTTAACGTCAGCGTGCCGTACTTCTCAGGTTCACGGGTACCGAGCATGTTCAGGTTCGGTCCGTTTAAAACTAAAATGTGAAACTTGTCAGCCATTGTGCCGCTATCTCCTGCGATTCTCCGGTAAAAAACAAAATATACCTTCGATGCGCAATTGTCACCCTTTCAGAGACCAAAAATCGCTGTCCGGAATGCCGGGGTCGCACATTATAACGATTTCGTAGCATTTGGCAGCTAAATACTGGTCTTATCAGGGAAGATAATCAACCGCTATCCGAAAAAGAGTCGCGGTTGTCAGGCATTCTGCGGTAAAACGCACAGTTTCGACGATTAACGAAACCACTGGCGGAACTTTTTATAACGCCAGGCTAAAAGCGCCGCCGCCGCGAAGGCATAGAGGATGGGCTGGGGAGATAAGATCTTCACGGACCACAGATAATGGATGGGCGTGAGGATCGCCACCAGATAGACGAAGTTGTGCAGCAGTTGCCAACGTCTGCCCAGTTTTCGCTGCGCAAACTGTGTCGACGTCAACGCCAGCGCCAGCAAAATAAACCAGCTGATGATACCCAGCGTTAAATAAGGACGCGAGATCAGCTCGCTTCCCAGTAACGACAGATTGTTGATGCCCAGTTCCAGCAGGGTGTAGCTGGTCAGGTGCAGCGTCGCCCATGCAAAACACCATAACCCGAGTAACCGCCGGGTACGAATCAATAATGGCTGTTTAGCGTAACGCGCCAGCGGTGACACCAGCAAGGTCGCCAGTAAAAATTTCAGAGCCATCCTACCCGTAAAATGCTGGATATCTTTCGCCGGATCGGCGCTAAAAACGCCCTGACTGGCGGCCCAAAATAACCAGATAAAAGGAAGCAGGCCGGCAAGATGCAAAGCAACCTTGAGCCAGGTAATCTGTTTTGCAGTCAGGCGCACTCAGAAGCTCTCCCGTAAATTAAGGCCGCGATAAAGTGACGCCACTTCGTCAGCATACCCGTTAAAGAGCAGGGTAGGCTGACGTTTCACATCCAGCGCGCCGCCTGAGCCAATAAAACGTTCCGTGGCCTGCGACCAGCGAGGATGATCCACGTGCGGGTTTACGTTAGCGTAAAAGCCATATTCGTCGGGTGCCGCAAGGTTCCAGGTCGTCGGCGGGCGTTCGCGGGTGAGTTTAATACTGACAATCGATTTGATGCCTTTAAAGCCATACTTCCAGGGGACGGTTAAGCGAATCGGTGCGCCGTTTTGCGGGGGCAGCGCTTTGCCATAAACGCCTACCGTCAGAAGCGTAAGCGGATGCATCGCTTCATCAATACGCAGCCCTTCTACATACGGATACTCAAGGCCACCGCCGATGAACCGATCTTTCTGTCCAGGCATCTCGTCCGGAGCATAGCGCGTCTGAAAGGAGACATATTTTGCATTGCTGGTGGGTTCAACCAGCGCCAGCAGTTTATGCAACGGGAAGCCCACCCAGGGCACTACCATGGACCAGGCCTCTACGCAGCGCATGCGATAAATGCGTTCTTCCAGCGGAAAACGCGTGGTGAGATCGTGATGGTCCAGCGTCAGGGGTTTCGCCACCTCACCCTCGATTTTGAGCGTCCAGGGATCGGTTTTCATGCTCCCCGCGTTGGCCGCAGGATCGGCTTTATCCAGACCAAATTCGTAGAAGTTGTTATAGCCCGTCACTTTATCTTCAGGCGTTAAGGCCAGTTTATTCTGCCATTGTGCCGGTTTGGTAAAGTCGAGCGGCTGGCCGGAAGGGGCTTTTGGGCGATCGTTGCCTTTGAACCAGTCGAGAAGGTCGGCATGAGCCGCCGGGGAGAGCGTCAACGCGGTGGCGCTAATGCCCAGCATCTTTAAAATCTGGCGGCGTTGTAACATAAAGACAGATTCGGACGTTACGTCGGCTTCCGTCAATTTTCGGTTTTTCATGGCTTCCTCCGTCATGCGGTTTTTCTAAGCATGACGGAGGAGTGGATTTATCGCGAATATGTCACGAAAATTTGAAGATTAGGCGATTTTAACCAGTGCACGACCGTGGAATTGATTGTTCATGATCTTCCCGGCAAATTCAGGGGCTTGTTCCAGGGAGATTTCTGTGGCGCTTTGGGTGTAGAACGACTCCGGTAAATCGCGGACCAGACGTTCCCATGCCTGAGCACGGCGGGACGCTGGCGTCATCACGGAATCCACACCCTGCAGTCGGACGTTACGCAGAATGAAGGGCATTACGGTGGTGGGCAGCGCAAATCCACCCGCCAGACCGCAGGCGGCAACGCATCCACCATAGTTCATCTGCGCCAGTACCTTAGCGAGAACCTTATCGCCTACCGTGTCGATAGCCCCTGCCCAGACCTGTTTTTCGAGCGGGCGCGTCTCGGCAAACTCTTCACGCCCCAGAATACGATGCGCGCCAATGGAGCGCAGGTAGTCATGGGTACTTTCGCGACCCGACACCGCTGCAACCTGATAACCCAGGGCATGCAGCAGGGTGACCGCGGTGCTGCCTACGCCACCGCTGGCGCCCGTAACCACAATTTCACCCGATTCAGGGCGAATGCCGGCCTCTTCCAGCGCCATCACGCACAGCATGGCGGTGAAACCTGCGGTACCGATGATCATCGCTTTGCGTCCGTCCATCCCTTTTGGCATCGCCACCAGCCAGTCGCCTTTGACCCGCGCCTGGCCCGCCAGGCCGCCCCAGTGGTTTTCACCCACGCCCCAGCCGGTCAGCAACACTTGTTGTCCGGCATGAAAACGAGGGTCTTCACTGGCGCGCACGTGGCCCGAAAAATCGATTCCCGGCACCATAGGGAAATTTCGGATAATTTTACCTTTGCCTGTAATGGCAAGCGCATCCTTGTAATTCAGGCTGGACCAGTCGATATCAATGGTCACGTCGCCCTCTGGCAGGCGGCTATCCTCAACGGTTTGCACCGATGAAATCGTTTTACCGTCCTGCTGTTCTAAGATTAAAGCCTGCATACAGGTGTCCTCATTAAGCATGATGTTGGAAAGTGATGTGTGAGACTATACTCGCTGAATGAAACGCTATGCCGATTTAACGCAATAAATTGCCAGAAACCCCAGGTTTGTTAGTATGTCGCATTTGAAATGCAAGTTAGTACTCACTCGCCGCCCTTAACCCCACGGAGTAATCTCAAGGATGCGATTAACGACGAAATTCTCAGCTTTTATCACCTTGCTCACGGGGCTCACTATCCTTGTGACGCTCATCGGATGCTCGCTGAGTTTTTACAATGCGATTCAGGATAAGCTGAATAATCGTGTCGAATCCGTCGCCTCGGTCATTGACGCCAGGCTGGTAACATCAACCTTGCCCGCGATTGAGCAACAGCTGGATGAGCTGATGGTCCCGGTGGATATTGTTCAGATCGACATCTTACAGGGTAGCAAAGTCATTCTGAGCCATTCCCATCAGAGCAGCTATCGCCCGGCAGGCACCCTCGAGCAGTACCGCACAGTGACGGTGGAATCGATTAAAAGCCCGGGCATCACTCTCCGGCTATCTTACCAGGATCCCATGGCGAACTACTTTCGCTCGCTGATGACCACCGCCCCCCTGACCGCCGCCGTTGCCTTTATCGTCATTTTACTGTTCCTGGCCGTTCGCTGGCTTCGTCGGCAGCTTTCCGGGCAAGAGCTGCTGGAAAATCGATCCTTACGCATTCTTAACGGGGAGCGCGGCATTAACGTGCGGGGATCGGTCCATGAGTGGCCGACGCGCACGAGCAGCGCGCTGGATGTGCTGCTCTCAGAAATCCAGTTCGCCAGCGAGCAGCGTAGCCGGATGGATACCCTGATCCGCTCCTATGCCGCGCAGGATAATAAAACGGGGCTGAACAACAGGCTCTTTTTTAATAACCAACTGGCGACGCTGCTCGACGATCCGGAAAAAGTGGGATCGCATGGCGTGGTGATGATGATTCGCCTTCCGGATTTCGACCTCCTGCGCGATACCTGGGGACGCAAAGTAGCCGAAGATCATCTCTTTACGTTGATCAATCTTCTCTCGACCTTTGTGATGCGCTATCCCGGCGCGCTGCTGGCGCGGTATCACCGCAGCGATTTTACGGTTCTGTTGCCGCATCGCACCTTAAAGGAGTCGGAAAGTATTGCCAGCCAGCTCCTTAAGGCCGTTGATGCCTTGCCCCCTTCTAAAATGCTCGACCGGGACGATATGGTGCACATCGGTATTTGCGCCTGGCGAGGAGGCCAGCACACTCAGCAGGTGATGGAGCATGCCGAGGCGGCCACGCGCAACGCCGTGCTGCAGGGCGCTAACGGTTGGGCGGTCTATGACGACTCTCTGCCTGAGAAAGGACGGGGTAACGTGCGCTGGCGTACGCTCATTGAACAGATGCTCAGTCGCGGTGGCCCCAGGATTTATCAAAAGCCTGCTGTATTACGTAATGGCGTCGTCCATCATCGCGAACTGATGTGCCGGATCTTTGACGGTAAAGAAGAGGTGGTGTTAGCGGAATTTCTGCCCATGGTTCTGCAGTTTGGCCTCTCGGAAGAGTATGACCGTCAACAAATTACGCGTCTGATTCCATTTTTATCTTTCTGGCCGGAGGAAAATCTGGCATTACAGGTGACGGTAGAGTCGCTTATTCGCCCGCGTTTTCAGCGCTGGCTGCGCGATGCGTTAATGCAATGCGAAAAATCGCAACGCAAGCGGATTATTTTTGAACTTGCAGAGGCGGATGTTGGTCAACATATCAGCCGGTTACAGCCTGTGGTTCGATTAATGAATGCGCTCGGCGTTCGCGTCGCAGTGACACAGGCGGGATTAACCCTGGTCAGTACGCTCTGGATCAAAGAACTGGATGTGGAATTATTGAAGTTACATCCCGGGCTTATCAGGGATATTGAGAAGCGCACCGAAAACCAGCTTCTGGTACAGAGTCTGGTGGAGGCGTGTAAAGGAACGCGCACGCAGGTTTTCGCGACGGGCGTCCGCTCCCGTAGCGAATGGCAGATGCTGACGGAGCGCGGTGTGGCAGGAGGACAGGGCGATTTTATTGCGTCCTCTCAGGCGCTTGACAGCAATGTGAAAAAATATTTGCAAAGATACTCTGTTTGACCTGCCGTTTACGTTGTTTTCACGTAGAATATCGCGCCTGTAGCTTTGAGTAAGACGAGCAAAACGCCAGTGAACGACCGGCAAAGTTACAAATAAACGTGAGGGACGCAGCTGTTTACTCAGCCCTGATGGAATCAGGTGAGCAATTTGTAACATGCGGTAACGTACTGCACTAATTTTCACCGTAGCAGATGATTCTTGCGCCTTGTCGCTGCTGCGTGTGGTTGGTAAAGTAAGCGGATTTTATTTTTCCGCCCCAGCTTTCAGGATTATCCCTTAGTATGTTGAAAAAATTTCGTGGCATGTTTTCCAATGACCTGTCCATTGACCTGGGTACTGCGAATACCCTGATTTATGTTAAAGGACAAGGCATCGTATTGAATGAGCCTTCTGTTGTGGCCATTCGTCAGGATCGTGCCGGCTCGCCTAAAAGCGTGGCAGCCGTAGGGCATGATGCGAAGCAGATGCTGGGGCGTACCCCTGGCAACATCGCCGCGATCCGCCCGATGAAAGACGGCGTTATCGCTGACTTCTTCGTGACTGAAAAAATGCTTCAACACTTCATTAAACAGGTTCACAGCAACAGCTTTATGCGCCCAAGCCCGCGCGTTCTGGTGTGCGTACCGGTTGGCGCAACGCAGGTTGAACGTCGTGCTATCCGTGAGTCAGCACAAGGTGCAGGCGCGCGTGAAGTCTTCCTTATTGAAGAACCTATGGCGGCGGCAATTGGCGCAGGCCTGCCGGTATCAGAAGCGACCGGTTCAATGGTTGTGGATATCGGTGGCGGTACCACTGAAGTGGCCGTTATCTCCCTGAACGGCGTGGTGTATTCCTCTTCCGTGCGTATTGGTGGTGACCGTTTCGATGAAGCCATCATTAATTATGTGCGCCGTAACTACGGCTCTCTGATCGGTGAAGCCACCGCAGAGCGTATCAAACACGAAATCGGCTCCGCATACCCAGGCGATGAAGTCCGCGAAATCGAAGTCCGCGGTCGTAACCTGGCTGAAGGTGTGCCGCGTGGATTTACCCTGAATTCCAACGAAATCCTCGAAGCGCTGCAAGAGCCGCTGACCGGTATCGTGAGCGCGGTGATGGTTGCACTGGAACAGTGTCCACCAGAACTGGCGTCCGATATCTCCGAGCGCGGCATGGTGCTGACCGGTGGTGGTGCGCTGCTGCGTAACCTCGACCGCCTGTTAATGGAAGAGACAGGTATTCCTGTCGTAGTTGCAGAAGATCCACTGACTTGCGTAGCCCGTGGTGGCGGTAAGGCGCTGGAAATGATCGACGTGCACGGCGGCGACTTATTTAGCGAAGAGTAGTCAGAAGTGAAAGGGTAGCCGTTGCTACCCTTCCTCTCTGACCGAGAAGACGCATAGCCTATGAAGCCCATTTTTAGCCGTGGCCCGTCGCTACAGTTTCGCCTGATCCTGGGGGTGCTGGTCGCGCTTGGAGTCATTATTGCCGACAGCCGCCTCGGTATGTTCAGCCAGATCAGAACATACATGGACACCGCCGTCAGCCCTTTCTACTTTATTTCTAATGGTCCTCGTGAACTCCTCGACAGTGTTTCTCAAACGTTGTCGTCACGCGATCAGCTTGAACTCGAAAACCGTGCATTGCGTCAGGAGCTGTTGCTGAAAAACAGTGAGCTGCTCATGCTGGGTCAATATCGCCAGGAAAACGCCCGTCTGCGTGAACTGCTGGGTTCCCCACTGCGTCAGGATGAGCAAAAAATGGTGACCCAGGTGATCTCCACCGTAAACGATCCTTACAGCGATCAGGTGGTTATCGACAAGGGCAGCGTCAATGGCGTGTATGAAGGCCAGCCCGTTATCAGCGATAAAGGCGTCGTAGGCCAGGTGGTCGCGGTTGCGAAACTCACCAGCCGCGTTCTGCTGATTTGTGATGCCACCCATGCCTTGCCCATTCAGGTGTTGAGAAACGACATTCGCGTCATTGCTGCGGGTAATGGCTGTACGGACGATCTGCAGCTTGAGCATCTGCCGGCCAACACCGATATTCGTGTGGGGGATGTGCTGGTGACCTCCGGTCTGGGTGGTCGATTCCCTGAAGGCTATCCTGTCGGGGTGGTTTCTTCGGTCAAGCTCGATACCCAGCGCGCGTACACCGTGATTCAGGCGCGTCCGACGGCCGGTTTGCAACGTTTACGCTATCTGCTGCTGCTTTGGGGCGCCGATCGTAACGGTATCAACCCAATGACGCCGGAAGATGTGCACCGTGTCGCGAATGAACGCCTGATGCAGATGATGCCGCAGGTTCTGCCGTCGCCTGATTCCATGGGGCCGCACGCTCCGGTACCTGCGCCCGCTACAGGTATTACTCAACCTTCTACGGATGCGCAACAGTCGCCACAACTCTCTCCTGGAGGGCAGTAGTGGCAAGTTATCGTAGCCAGGGACGATGGGTCATTTGGCTCTCGTTCCTTATTGCACTGTTGCTGCAAGTTATGCCCTGGCCGGACAACATTCTTGTTTACCGGCCAAACTGGGTGCTTCTCATTCTGCTGTACTGGATCCTCGCACTGCCACACCGCGTAAATGTCGGCACCGGTTTTGTCATGGGTGCCATAATGGATCTCATTAGTGGCTCTACGCTGGGCGTGCGCGCTTTGTCCATGAGCATTATCGCGTATCTTGTCGCACTGAAATTCCAGCTTTTCCGTAACCTCGCACTCTGGCAACAGGCGCTGGTGGTGATGTTGTTGTCCCTTGCCTCGGATATCATTGTTTTCTGGGCAGAGTTTTTAGTGATCAACGTCTCTTTCCGACCTGAAGTGTTCTGGAGTAGTGTAGTAAACGGTGTGCTCTGGCCGTGGCTGTTCTTGCTGATGCGAAAAGTTCGCCAGCAATTTGCCGTGCAATAAAAGGTTTCTATGACGTCTTTATATCTTGCCTCTGGTTCCCCGCGTCGCCAGGAGTTGCTCACACAACTCGGTGTCTCGTTTGAACGTATCGTCACCGGTATTGAAGAAAAACGTGGCGAAAGCGAAAGCGCGCAACAGTACGTCTCCCGTTTAGCGCGTGAAAAGGCGCAGGCGGGCGTGGCGCAAACGCCGCGAGACCTGCCGGTGCTGGGGGCGGATACCATCGTGATCTTCAACGGTGAGGTGCTGGAGAAACCGCGCGACGCCTGTCATGCGGCGCGTATGTTGCATAAATTATCCGGGCAAACGCACCAGGTGATGACGGCCGTAGCTCTGGCCGATAGCCAGCATGTGCTGGATTGCCTGGTGGTCACCGACGTTACGTTCAGAGTGCTGACCGATGAGGAGATCGCGGGCTACATCGCCAGCGGTGAACCAATGGATAAAGCAGGTGCATACGGTATTCAAGGGTTGGGTGGCTGTTTTGTCAGGAAGATAAATGGCAGCTATCACGCCGTGGTCGGCTTACCGCTGGTGGAAACGTATGAGTTGCTGAGCAATTTTAACTCACTGCGTGAGAGAAGGGATAATTATGACGGCTGAATTGTTGGTAAACGTAACGCCTTCGGAAACCCGAGTGGCGTACATTGATGGCGGTATTCTCCAGGAAATTCATATTGAGCGCGAAGCGCGACGCGGAATCGTAGGCAATATCTACAAAGGTCGTGTGAGTCGTGTGCTACCCGGTATGCAGGCGGCATTTGTAGATATTGGACTCGACAAGGCGGCGTTTCTTCATGCCTCTGACATCATGCCACACACCGAATGTGTGGCGGGTGAAGAGCAAAAGCAGTTCACCGTGCGTGATATCTCTGAGCTGGTGCGTCAGGGCCAGGACCTGATGGTGCAGGTGGTGAAAGATCCGCTGGGCACCAAAGGCGCCCGCCTGACAACCGACATCACTCTCCCTTCCCGTTATCTCGTCTTTATGCCTGGCGCCTCGCATGTGGGTGTTTCTCAGCGTATTGAGAGCGAAAGCGAGCGCGAGCGCCTGAAAAAGGTGGTCGGCGAATACTGTGACGAGCAGGGCGGATTCATTATCCGTACCGCGGCCGAAGGGATCAGCGAAGAGGATCTCGCCTCGGATGCCGCGTACCTGAAACGCGTCTGGACCAAAGTGATGGAGCGCAAAAAACGCAACCAGACACGCTACCAGCTGTACGGTGAGCTGGCGCTGGCACAGCGCGTGTTGCGGGATTTTGCCGATGCGCAGCTTGACCGCATCCGCGTTGACTCCCGTCTGACCTACGATGCGCTGCTGGAATTCACCGCCGAATACATCCCGGAAATGCCGGGACTGCTGGAGCATTACTCAGGCCGGCAGCCTATCTTCGATCTCTATGATGTTGAAAACGAGATCCAGCGTGCGCTCGAGCGTAAAGTCGAGCTTAAATCCGGCGGTTATCTGATTATCGATCAGACCGAAGCGATGACGACGGTGGATATCAATACCGGGGCCTTTGTCGGCCACCGTAACCTGGATGACACCATCTTCAATACCAACATCGAAGCGACCCAGGCGATTGCGCGCCAGCTTCGTTTGCGTAATCTGGGCGGCATTATCATTATCGACTTTATCGATATGAATAATGAGGATCACCGCCGCCGTGTGCTGCATTCGCTGGAGCAGGCCTTAAGCAAAGACCGGGTAAAAACCAGTATTAACGGTTTCTCGCAGCTGGGGCTGGTGGAAATGACGCGCAAGCGCACCCGTGAAAGCGTCGAACATGTGCTGTGCAACCAGTGTCCTGCCTGCCACGGACGCGGAACGGTAAAGTCGGTTGAGACGGTCTGCTATGAAATCATGCGTGAAATTGTGCGCGTCCATCATGCTTACGACTCCGATCGTTTTCTGGTCTATGCTTCCCCTGCGGTGGCTGAAGCACTGAAAGGCGAAGAGTCTCATGCGCTGGCAGAAGTGGAAATCTTCGTTGGCAAACAGGTGAAAGTGCAGATCGAGCCGCTCTATAACCAGGAGCAGTTTGACGTGGTGATGATGTAAAACGCAGCGTTGCTGCATGAGAACGGCTGACAAGGAGAGATGCGTGAGGCGATTGCCGGGGATTTTACTGCTTACAGGGGCAACGCTGGTCGTGATTGTCGCGTTGCTCGTGAGTGGGCTACGCCTGCTTTTGCCCCATCTCGACAGCTGGCGCCCGCAGGTGCTGGCGAAAATTGAGAACGCCACGGGCGTACCCGTAGAAGCAAGCCAGTTGAGCGCCAACTGGCAAAACTTTGGCCCAACCCTGGACGCCCGGGATATTCATGCCAGCCTGAAAGATGGCGGCTTCCTCAAAATTAAACGCGTGACGCTGGCGCTGGACGTGTGGCAAAGCCTGCTGCACCTGCGCTGGCAATTCCGCGATCTCACCTTTTATCAACTTCAGTTTTACACCAATACGCCGCTGCGTAACGACGAGAAAAGCGAGGGGATCGAGACCAATCGCATTAGCGATCTCTTCCTGCGTCAGTTCGATCATTTTGATCTGCGCGACAGCGAGGTGAGCTTTCTCACGCTTTCCGGCCAGCGGGCGGAACTGGCGATCCCACAGCTAACCTGGCTCAACGGCAAAGATCGCCATCGCGCCGAAGGCCAGGTCAATCTCTCCAGTCTGAATGGTCAACACGGCATCATGCAGGTGCGGATGGATCTGCGTGATGACAACGGTCTGTTAAATAATGGCAAAGTCTGGCTACAGGCCGACGATATTGACGTTAAACCCTGGCTCGGTCGGTGGATGCAGGATAACGTCGCGTTACAGCGCGCGCGGTTTAGCGTGGAAGGCTGGCTGACGCTGACCAACGGCGATATTGCCGCCGGTGACGTCTGGCTCAAGCAAGGCGGCGCATCCTGGAAAGGTGACGATCGGCTGCATGAAATGTCGGTTGATCATCTTACCGCCCATGTCACCCGACAGGGCGAAAGCTGGCAGTTCTCTATTCCTGATACCCGCATCACCATGGACGGCAAAGCCTGGCCGCGTGGAGCCCTGACCATGGCGTGGGTGCCTGAACAAACGGTGGGCGGCGTCGCCAATAAGCGCAGTGATGAACTGCGAATCCGCGCCAGCAATCTCGAGTTATCCGGTCTTGAAGGGTTACGCCCGATTGCGAGCCGCATGGCCCCCTCCCTCGGCGAAGTGTGGCAGGCGACGCAGCCCTACGGAAAGATTGACGCACTGGCGCTGGATATTCCCCTACAGGCAACAGAAAAAACCCGTTTTCAGGCGTCGTGGAAAGACCTCGGCTGGAAGCAGTGGAAAATGCTGCCAGGCGCGAACCATTTCAACGGCACCCTTGAGGGCAGTGCAGAAAACGGTCGTCTGACCGTGCAGATGGCCAATGCCAAAATGCCTTATGAAACGGTCTTCCGCGCCCCCCTTGAGATTGAAAAAGGCCATGCGACCCTCAACTGGCTTAAGAATGAGAAAGGCTTCCAGCTCGATGGCCGTGATATCGATGTGAAAGCCACCGCTCTCCGTGCGCGCGGTGATTTCCGCTATCTTCAGCCTGCGGGCGACGAACCCTGGCTGGGCATTCTGGCGGGGATCAGCACCGACGACGGTGCCCAGGCCTGGCGCTACTTCCCTGAAAACCTGATGGGAAAAGCGCTGGTGGATTATCTGAGCGGCGCCATCCAGGGCGGGCAGGCCGATAACGCGACGCTGGTTTATGGCGGCAATCCTCATCTCTTCCCCTATAAACACAATGAAGGCCAGTTTGAAGTGCTGGTCCCGCTGCGCAATGCCACTTTTGCGTTTCAGCCAGACTGGCCCGCGTTGAAAAACCTGGATATCGAACTCGACTTTATCAATGACGGGCTGTGGATGAAGTCTGACAAAGTGGCGCTGGGCGGTGTCGAGGCCAGCAACCTGACCGCCGTCATTCCTGACTACTCGAAAGAAAAGCTGATTGTTGATGCTGATATTAACGGCCCGGGTAAAGCGGTCGGCCCTTACTTTGAGGAGACGCCGCTGAAAGACTCGCTCGCCGCGACGCTCAAAGAGCTGCAGCTTGATGGCGATGTGAAAGCGCGCCTGAATCTGGACATTCCGCTGGATGGCGAAATGACGACCGCGAAAGGCGACGTTGTCCTGAACGATAACAGCCTCTTTATCAAGCCGCTTAATAGCACCCTGAAAAATCTGACCGGCAAATTCAGCTTTACCAACGGCAATTTGCGCAGCGAGCCGATGAAAGCGACCTGGTTTAACCAGCCGCTGAATGTCGATTTCTCCACCACGGAAGGCGAAAAAGCGTATCAGGTGGCGGTAAACATGGATGCAAACTGGCAGCCTTCACGCATGGACGTGCTGCCTAAACCGATTGCGGAATCCATCGACGGTTCGGTGTCATGGAAAGGGAAAGTGGGCATAGATTTACCCTACCATGCGGATGCGCGCTACGCGGTGGATATCGCGGGCGATCTGAAAAATGTAAGCAGTCACTTACCCGCTCCACTGGCGAAACCGTCTGGTCAGGCTTTACCCGTCAATATTAACGTTAAAGGGGATTTAAAAAGCTTTGCTCTCACGGGTAACGCCAACGGGGATAATCACTTTAACAGCCGTTGGCTCCTGGGCCGCAAGCTGACGCTCGATCGGGCCATCTGGACGACAGACAGCCAGACCTTGCCACCGCTGCCAGAACAGCAGGGCATTGAGCTGAATTTACCCGCACTCGATGGCGCGCAGTGGCTGGCTCTGTTCAACAAAGGTGTGGGACAAAACGTCGATGAGGCAGCTCAGTTCCCGCAGAAAGTGACCCTCCGTACCCCGGCCCTGACGTTGGGTGGCCAGCAGTGGAATAACCTGAGTATCGTTTCTGAACCTTCGGCGAATGGCTCAAAAGTTGAAGCGAAAGGACGAGAAATCAATGGCTCGTTGATAATGCGTGACAACGGCCCCTGGCAGGCGGATGTACGTTATCTCTATTACAACCCGGCAAGCGCCACGCCCAAAGACAATGCAGAAAGCGGCACGGTATCGCCCCTGGCAGACGTCTCGCGCGTGGACTTTAGCGGCTGGCCTGATTTACAGCTCCGCTGCGCCGAATGCTGGCTGTGGGGGCAGAAATACGGTCGTATCAACGGCGATTTCGCCATTAAAGGCGATACGCTGAGTTTGTCAGGCGGTCTGATTGATACAGGGTTTGGTCGCCTGACGGCCAACGGAGAGTGGGTGAATGGGGCAGCGGAACAGCGCACCTCGCTGAAAGGGCAGATTAAGGGCAAAAAACTGGATGCGGCGGCGAATTTCTTCGGCATCAGCACACCGTTACGCGGCTCATCTTTCGACGTGAATTATGATTTGCACTGGCGTGCGCAACCCTGGAAGCCAGAGGAAGCCTCACTGAACGGCATCCTCAGAACCTACTTTGGTAAAGGGGAAATCGCCGACGTCAGCACGGGGCATGCCGGGCAGATTTTACGTCTTCTGAGCTTTGACGCGCTGCTGCGTAAGCTGCGCTTTGACTTCAGTGATACCTTCCGCGAAGGGTTCTACTACGATTCCATTCGCAGTACGGCATGGATTAAAGATGGCGTCATGCATACTGACGATACGCTGGTTGACGGCCTCGAAGCGGATATAGCGATGAAGGGTTCGGTGAACCTGGTGCGACGTGAACTGGATATGGAAGCGGTCGTGGCCCCGGAAATTTCGGCAACGGTTGGCGTAGCGGCGGCATTTGTGGTTAACCCTATAGTCGGCGCAGCGGTGTTTGCTGCCAGTAAAGTCCTGGGGCCGCTATGGAGCAAAGTCTCGATTCTGCGCTACCGCATTACGGGCCCAATTGATAAGCCGCAGATTAATGAAGTGCTGCGCCAGCCGCGCAAAGATGCACAGCAATGATTTGACGCGGGCAATTTATTGCCTCACTCTGAATTAATCAGAATTTTTTTTACCGCCCCTGTGGCGGCAACGAACGAAACGAGTAGCAAAACGATGAGTCTGAACCTGGTAAGTGAACATTTGCTCGCAGCGAACGGCCTGAGCCATCAGGACCTGTTTTCCATTCTCGGTCAACTGACCGAGCGCCGTCTCGACTACGGCGACCTCTATTTTCAGTCGAGCTATCACGAATCCTGGGTTTTAGAAGACAGCATCATTAAAGATGGCTCCTATAACATCGACCAGGGCGTTGGGGTTCGTGCGGTCAGCGGTGAGAAAACCGGCTTTGCCTATGCCGATCAGATTAGCCTGACCGCCCTGCAGCAGAGCGCTCAGGCAGCGCGCACCATCGTGCGTGAAACCGGCGATGGTCGTGTCAAAACCTTCGGCGAGGTGCAACACACCTCGCTCTATACCAGCATCGATCCGCTGCAAAGCATGACCCGGGAAGAGAAGCTGGATATTCTGCGCCGCGTCGACAAAGTGGCGCGTGCCGCCGATAAGCGTGTGCAGGAAGTCTCTGCCAGCCTGACCGGTGTCTATGAATTGATTCTGGTTGCTGCTACCGATGGCACACTGGCGGCGGATGTCCGTCCTCTGGTTCGTCTTTCCGTGAGCGTGCAGGTAGAAGATGATGGCAAACGCGAGCGCGGCTCAAGCGGCGGTGGCGGACGTTTCGGCTATGACTGGTTCCTGCAGGATGAAGAGGGTGAAGTACGCGCCGATGCCTGGGCCAAAGAAGCCGTTCGTATGGCGATGGTCAATTTGACCGCCGTGGCTGCGCCTGCGGGGACGCTGCCCGTCGTGCTGGGCGCGGGCTGGCCGGGCGTTCTGCTGCATGAAGCCGTGGGCCATGGCCTTGAGGGCGATTTCAACCGTCGCGGGACCTCTGTGTTTAGCGGTCAGATGGGTGAGCTGGTGGCCTCGGAACTCTGTACGGTGGTGGATGACGGTACCATGACCAATCGTCGTGGTTCGCTCTCCATCGATGATGAAGGCACCCCGGGTCAGTACAATGTCCTGATCGAAAACGGTGTGCTGAAAGGGTACATGCAGGACAAACTGAACGCCCGCCTGATGGGCGTGGCGCCAACCGGTAATGGCCGTCGTGAATCCTATGCGCATCTGCCGATGCCGCGTATGACCAACACCTATATGCTGGCCGGCAAGTCAACGCCGCAGGAAATCATTGAATCCGTGGATTACGGGATTTTTGCCCCGAACTTCGGTGGCGGTCAGGTCGACATCACGTCGGGTAAATTTGTCTTCTCAACCTCAGAAGCTTATCTGATTGAGAAAGGTAAAGTGACCAAAGCGGTGAAAGGCGCGACGTTGATTGGCTCCGGCATTGAAGCCATGCAGCAAATTTCCATGGTCGGTAACGATCTCAAGCTGGATAAAGGCGTGGGCGTCTGCGGTAAAGAAGGTCAGAGCCTGCCAGTGGGTGTGGGTCAGCCCACCCTGAAGGTCGATAACCTTACCGTGGGCGGAACCGCCTGATTATTGCCTTCTGATGCCCTCGTGATGAGGGCATCATCTTACTCTTTACCTCTTCCCCGCATCCCCTGATATAACGCCGCCACTTCCACAAAATAGTCCGTCAGATAGTTAATGCAGACCTGCACTTTGAGGGGCAGTTTGTCCTTTTCGGTATAGAGTGCATAAACCGGACGTGGATCGGATTGATAGCGTGGAAACAAGATCTCCAGCTCGCCCGTGTTGATCTCATTGATCACCCACATCAGAGGTACATAGGCGATCCCGACGCCCGCCACCAGCCAGCGTGAAATGGTCATCGGATCGTTCGTGACAAATCGCCCCTGCGGCAGGAGTTTCGTTGACAGCCCCTCGGGGGCAATTAATTCAAATTCATTGTCCGGGCGAACGCTGTATTCCAGCCAGGAGTGATTGCTGAGATCGGCGGGCTTTTCCGGAACGCCATACTGGACGAGATAGTTTTTCGAGGCGCAAACCACCATCGGCATGCTGCCCAGACGGCGGGAGAAGAGGCTGGAGTCCTGAAGCGCGCCCACGCGAATCACCACATCCAGGCCGTCGGCAATCAGATCCGGCGCGGGAATGCCCGTGACCAGATTCACCGTGAGCCCGGGATACTCCTTAAGCATTTCAGCCGTCATCCCGGCCAGAACATTTTGTGCCATAGTTGAAGAACACCCAATTCGTAGCGTACCGATGGGGGTGTTATTGAAGGCATAAAGCTGCTCGTGTACATCCTGCACTTCATGGAGCATGCGACGGCAGCCCTGGTAATAAATTTTACCCGCTTCCGTCAGGCCGATGCTGCGCGTGCTGCGGTTAAGCAGCTTCACCTGGAGTTCATCCTCCAGTTTCGACACCGTCTGGCTGATGGACGAAACGCTCATCTGAAGCTGACGTGCAGCGGCGGTAAAAGAGCCAAACTCAACGACTTTGGCGAACACAGACATCCGTTTTAAACGTTCCATTGTTCACTCTGGCTTAAAAGTGATTTAGATCACATATTATAGATAACAGCATAACAGTTACGGTAATATATTATTCATTACATAACAGCCACGCTACTCCCGCCCGGCTTATCTTGCCTTTCTGCGGTGGCGAAGGCTTAACAATACTGTCGCCTGCACTCTCTCTAATCAAGGTCAACATGAGTCTGTTTCCCGTTATCGTGGTGTTCGGTCTGTCGTTCCCACCGATATTCTTTGAGCTATTGTTATCACTGGCGATTTTTTGGCTGGTGCGCAAGGTGCTGGTTCCGACCGGGATCTACGATTTTGTCTGGCACCCGGCATTGTTCAATACCGCACTGTACTGCTGCCTGTTTTACCTAATTTCGCGCATGTTTGTCTGAGGTTGATGTGAAAACGCTAACAAGAAAAATCTCCCGCACCGCCATCACCGTGGTCCTGGTAATACTGGCATTTATCGCCATATCCCGCGCATGGGTCTTTTACACCGAGTCCCCGTGGACGCGTGACGCGCGTTTTAGTGCGGACGTTGTCGCGATTGCGCCGGATGTGGCCGGGCTTATTACGGCAGTGAACGTGCACGATAACCAGCTGGTGAAAAAAGATCAGGTGCTGTTCACTATCGATCAACCCCGCTACCAAAAAGCCTTAGAAGAGGCGCAGGCCGATGTGGCCTACTACCAGGCGCTGGCAACCGAAAAACGTCGTGAGGCGGGCCGTCGTAACAAGCTCGGTATTCAGGCCATGTCGCGTGAAGAGATCGATCAGTCAAATAACGTCCTGCAAACCGTGCTGCATCAGCTGGCAAAAGCCGAAGCCACCCGTGATTTAGCCAGCCTCGATCTGGCCCGCACCGTGATTCGTGCCCCCGCTGATGGATGGGTTACCAACCTGAATGTCTATACCGGTGAATTTATCACCCGCGGCTCCACTGCGGTCGCGCTGGTCAAACAGCACTCCTTCTATGTGCTGGCGTATATGGAAGAAACCAAGCTTGAGGGCGTACGTCCAGGGTTCCGCGCCGAAATCACCCCGCTGGGCAGCAATCGCGTCCTCAAAGGCACCGTAGATAGCATTGCAGCGGGTGTGACCAACGCCAGCGCGACGCGTGATGCTAAAGGGATGGCGACCGTCGACTCCAACCTTGAATGGGTGCGACTGGCGCAGCGCGTCCCGGTGCGTATTCGTCTGGATGACGATCAGGGCAATTTATGGCCTGCGGGCACTACCGCCACGGTTGTCATTACCGGTGAAAAAGACCGGGATACCCACAATGACTCGCTGTTCCGTAAAATTGCCCACCGCCTGCGTGAGCTGGGCTAATCGTTATGGGTATCTTCTCCATCGCCACGCAGCACATCCGGTTCGCCCTTAAGCTGGCGTGCGCGATTGTTCTGGCGCTGTTTGTCGGCTTCCATTTTCAACTGGAAACCCCGCGCTGGGCGGTGTTGACCGCGGCGATTGTCGCTGCCGGACCGGCGTTTGCGGCGGGCGGTGAACCCTATTCTGGCGCCATTCGCTACCGTGGCATGCTGCGTATCGTGGGGACCTTTATCGGCTGTATCGCTGCGCTCACCATCATCATTACGCTTATCCGCGCACCACTGCTTATGCTGATAGTCTGCTGTGTCTGGGCAGGGTTTTGTACCTGGCTCTCATCGCTGGTGAAGGTTGAAAACTCCTATGCCTGGGGATTGTCCGGTTACACCGCGCTGATTATCGTGATAACCATCCAGGCAGAGCCTTTACTGGCTCCCCAGTTTGCCGTGGAGCGCTGTAGCGAAATCGTGATTGGCATCGTCTGCGCCATCGTTGCGGATTTGCTGTTTTCTCCTCGCTCCATCAAGCAGGAAGTCGATCGGGAGCTGGATGCGCTTATTGTCGCCCAGTACCAGTTAATGCAGCTGTGCATCAAACATGGCGATAGCGAAGAGGTGGATCAGGCCTGGGGGGCGCTGGTTCGTCGCTCTACGGCGCTGGAGGGAATGCGAAGCAACCTCAACATGGAATCCTCCCGCTGGTCGCGCGCGAATCGTCGTCTTAAAGCCCTTAATACCGTCTCGCTGACGTTGATTACCCAGGCTTGCGAAACCTATCTGATTCAAAATACCCGGCCAGATTCGGTCACCGACACCTTCCGCGAACTGTTCGAAGAGCCGGTTGAAACGGTTCAGGATGTGCACAGGCAGCTCAAGCGCATGCGCCGGGTCATTGCCTGGACCGGCGAGCGTGATACGCCCGTGACCATCTATACCTGGGTCGGGGCGGCCACTCGCTATCTGCTGCTTAAACGCGGGGTCATCAGCAATACGAAAATCAGCGCAACGGAAGAAGAGGTGCTCCAGAGCGAGGTGGTGGTGAAAGCCGAATCAGCAGAACGCCATCACGCCATGGTTAACTTCTGGCGTACCACGCTTGCCTGCGTGCTGGGGACACTTTTCTGGTTGTGGACCGGCTGGACCTCCGGCAGCGGCGCCATGGTCATGATTGCCGTCGTCACCTCACTGGCTATGCGTCTGCCTAACCCCCGCATGGTGGCGATTGATTTTGTGTATGGCACCATTGCCGCACTGCCGCTGGGGGCGATCTATTTCCTGGTGATTATCCCTTCCACGCAGCAAAGCATGCTCCTGCTCTGCATCAGCCTGGCGGTGCTGGCCTTCTTTATTGGTATTGAGGTGCAGAAGCGCCGGCTGGGATCGCTGGGGGCGCTGGCGAGTACGATCAACATCATCGTGCTTGATAACCCCATGACGTTTCACTTCAGCCAGTTCCTGGACAGCGCGCTTGGGCAAATAGTGGGCTGTTTCCTGGCGCTAATGGTCATACTACTGGTTCGCGATAACTCTCAGGCCCGTACCGGCCGCGTATTGCTGAACCAGTTTGTTTCGGCGGCGGTGTCGGCTATGACCACCAATACCGCCCGTCGCAAAGAAAACCATCTGCCGGCGCTGTACCAACAGCTGTTTTTACTGCTGACAAAATTCCCGGGCGACATCGCCAAATTCCGCCTGGCGCTGACGATGATTATCGCTCATCAGCGGTTACGTAATGCGCCGATTCCGATTAATGACGATCTCTCGGGTTTCCACCGCCAGCTACGAAGCACGGCCGACCGGATTATTTCTGCCTCCAGCGATGATAAACGCCGACGCTACTTCAATCAGCTGCTTGAAGAGCTGAACATATACCAGGAGAAGCTGCGGATCTGGGAAGCACCGCCGCAGGTGACTGAGCCAGTCAGGCGACTGACAGAGATGCTTCATCGCTATCAAAACGCGCTCACCGAAAGCTAAGCAATCCTGAAAACCGACGCCAAAAGCGTCGGTTTTTTTGTGGCTATACTTAATTCTGCAGGTTTATAAACCCGATCAGGAGGACACATGACCACCCAGACACTCAAGGACAACGCGCTTTTTCAAACAGGGTATCTGGTCGACGGCGTCTGGAAGACGCTGGACACCACCTTTGACGTGCTGAATCCCGCCACCGGCGAGGTCGTGGCGAAAGTAGCGAAAGCCGGCAAAAAAGAGACAGAAGACGCAATTGCCGCGGCGAGCAAGGCTTTCCCCGCATGGCGGGCGAAAACCGCGAAAGAGCGCGCGACGATCCTCTCTCGCTGGTATGAACTGATCGTTGAGAACAAAAGCTGGCTCGGTCAGTTGATGACGACGGAGCAGGGCAAGCCGCTGAAAGAGGCGGAAGGTGAGGTGGAATATGCCGCCAGTTTTATTCAGTGGTTTGCTGAGCAGGCCAAGCGAGCCAACGGTGAAATCATCCCGCCCGTGAAGCCGGGCTCACGTATCCTGGCGACCCGCGAACCCATCGGCGTTGTCGCAGCCATAACGCCCTGGAACTTCCCGATGGCGATGCTTACCCGTAAGCTCGGTCCGGCGCTGGCCGCAGGCTGTACCGGGGTCATCAAACCTGCAAACAATACGCCGCTTAGCGCATTTGCCTTACTGACGCTGGCGAAAAAAGCAGGGGTTCCGGATGGTGTACTGAATGCGGTGGCGGGTAATACACATGAAATCAGCGATGCAATCATGGCCAGCCACGCGGTGCGGAAAATCTCCTTCACCGGCTCAACGGCGGTAGGGAAAACGCTGATGCGTAACGCGGCTGAAACCATGAAAAAGGTCTCCATGGAACTGGGCGGGAATGCCCCATATATCGTCTTTGACGATGCCGATATTGACGCCGCCGTGAAGGGGGCCATCGCCAATAAGTTTCGCAATGCGGGGCAGGTCTGCGTCAGCGTTAACCGCTTTTATCTTCATGAGTCTATCTACGACACCTTTGTCGACCAGCTGGCAGAGGCGGTGAATGCCTTAAAAGTGGGGAACGGCCTCGAAGAGGGCGTGGTTGTTGGCCCCCTGATTGAACCCAGCGCCGTTGATAAAGTGCGTGAACACGTTGAGGATGCGGTGGCGAAAGGGGCGAAGGTACTGGCTGGCGGTAAAGCGCACTCTCTGGGCGGGAATTTCTGGATGCCAACCGTTCTCGGCGACTGCCATGAAGGTATGAAGCTGGCAGAAGAAGAGACCTTTGGCCCGGTAGCGGCCTGCTTCCGCTTTACGTCGGAAGACGAGGTGATCCAGCGGGCCAACAACACGCCATTTGGGCTGGCGGCTTACTTTTACACGCAAAATTTACAGCGCGTTTTTCGGGTCTCGCAGGCCATTGAAAGCGGCATGATAGGCATCAACGAATGTGCCGTTTCAACCGAGTTAGGGCCCTTCGGGGGAGTCAAAGAGTCCGGGCTTGGCCGTGAGGGGTCAGTACTGGGTCTGGAGGAGTTTCTTGAAGTCAAAACCCTGCATATCGGGGGATTATAATTGTCAGGGCGGCACACGCCGCCCGGCAGGACAGGGTGGCTGGTAATGAACATTTATACATTTGATTTTGACGAAATCGACAGTCAGGAAGACTTTTATCGTGAGTTCACTCGTCTTTTTGCGCTGGAACGCGATCGCGTGACCAATCTGGACTCCCTGTGGGATGTCGTCACGGGTGACGTTCTGCCGTTACCGCTGGAGATCGAGTTTATTCATCTGCCGGATAAACTACGCAGACGATTTGGTGCCCTGATTTTATTATTTGATGAAGCGGAAGAAGAGCTGGAAGGGCAGTTACGCTTTAACGCTCGTCAGTGAATTACGGGCAAAAAAAAGCCCCTGACATCGTGTCAGGGGCAAGTCGTATGATGGCATACGACGAGGGTTTATTTATACAGTTCAGCCGTAGCGTGCCAGTGGTCGCCCTGGCTCATCTCGGTGACGCGGTAGCTGCTGGCGCCTGCTTTTTCCGCTTTTGCGGAGAGCGCCTGACGGATATCCATTGGGGAACTGCCTACTGAAGAGACGGATACACTACCCATCGCCTGCATATTCTGTGCTTGTTCGTTGCTCACCTGTTGGACAGCTGCGCTTGCGCCAAATGACAGTACGGAAGCGAGGCCAAGGGTTGCGATAATAAGTTTAGTTTTCATTGTCATTACTCCGAATCAGTGTTGCCCGACGGCCAGAAGGGTTAGAACTGCTATTTTTATGCCTGGTGCCGTCGAGAGATTGTATTTTTACTGCTATCAGCTGAGCTTATTTATACAGTTCAGCTGTTGCGTGCCAGTTGTCGCCTGAACGTGCTTCGATAATGCGATAGGAAGAAGCGCCTTGTTCTTCGGCTTTCTTGTTCAGCATCTCACGCATGTCCATCGGAGAAGTGGCGGTTGCGCCAACGGAAACAGTACCGATAGCCTGACGGCTTTGCGCCTGGTCAGCATTGATAGAGTCGGCTGCGAATGCACCAAAAGACAGGACAGACAGAACGCTCAGAGCCGCGATAGTTGTTTTGATTTTCATGATTCTTTACCTCGTCGAATTTTATTGGGGTCGTTTGTTTCGTGACCCTCATCACAAAATCAAGTATACACTAATCACGCAAAATATTAATACCAGACTAATGGTTTCCTGCGTAATTACGCGTTAAAAAATGAATCCTTTATAACCAAAATGCATAAAAATGACTGTTATTTGTACAGTTAACGGCTGAAAACATAAGAAAATCATCTGGATAACAATCTTTGATTTTTTGTGCGATTTATTGATTTGGTATTCACTGGATGAATGAAAAAAGGCAGGGGAAAGCACTATTTGCTAAAGTTTCGGGCAACACAATATGGGGGAAAAGCGCAGGAAGGCAGAAGGTTCCCCGCTGCGCGCGTCAACGGGGAGAAGGAATTAAAGCTCTTGCTCGAACAACACCAGGATGGCCTCGTGGAGTTCTTTTACCGAGAAGTTGCTGGCAGGCGTGGTGAAGATCGTGTCGTCACCTGCGATGGTGCCGAGGATCCCTTCCGCTTTGCCTAACGAGTCGAGCAGGCGGGCAATCAACTGGGCGGCACCGGGACTGGTATGGATCACTACAACCGCATCGTTATAGTCGATATCCAGCACCAGATTTTTTAACGGGCTGGAGGTGGTTGGCACGCCAAGCTCGGCGGGCAGACAATACACCATTTCCATTTTGGCATTGCGCGTGCGCACCGCACCAAATTTGGTCAACATTCGGGAGACTTTGGACTGATTAATGTTGTCGAAGCCTTGTTCCTGTAAGGCTTGCACGATCTCTCCCTGAGAACCGAATTTCTCTTCTTTCAGTAGCGCTTTAAACGCCTTGATTAATTCTTCTTGTTTGGACGTACTACGCATAAGTCACCCGGAATATGACGAAAGAAACACCATTATTATGCATGTCAATGAATTTTTATGCAAATTATCTGCCCAATATCAGGCTGAAATAATGTTATGAAAGGGCGGTATTTTATCAAATTTCGTTATCGGAAAACATGCTTAGCTCACGTCATGCAAATAACCTTAAAAGTAAATTAAATGTTATCAAAATGATGTTGTTTTGGTGGCGAGGCAGGGTGTATTGTAACCACCGTCTTGATTGGCGACGACGTTACCAAAAAATGCCTAAACCATTCTGGCAACGGTGAAAAGCGCGTGACCTCAAATTCTTTAGCTTTGAAAATTGTAATTATTTACTTGCTGAATTAATGTCGCCGCAACGGAGTCGCAGTAACTTAAGTTAACCATAATAAGGAGTTTAGGATGAAAGTTGCAGTCCTCGGCGCTGCTGGTGGTATTGGCCAGGCGCTTGCCCTACTACTGAAAACCCAACTGCCTTCAGGCTCAGAACTCTCCCTGTACGATATTGCTCCGGTAACCCCAGGTGTGGCGGTTGACCTGAGCCACATCCCAACCGCGGTGAAAATTAAAGGCTTCTCTGGCGAAGATGCACGTCCAGCGCTGCAAGGTGCTGACGTGGTGCTCATCTCTGCGGGCGTCGCACGTAAGCCGGGTATGGATCGTTCTGACCTGTTTAACGTCAACGCTGGCATCGTCAAAAATCTGGTTCAACAGATTGCTGAAACCTGCCCGAAAGCGTGCGTGGGTATCATCACCAACCCGGTGAATACCACGGTGGCCATTGCGGCAGAAGTGCTGAAAAAAGCCGGTGTTTACGATAAGAACAAGCTGTTTGGCGTGACCACGCTGGATATTATCCGCTCCAATACCTTTGTTGCTGAACTGAAAGGCAAGTCACCTGCTGAGATCGAGGTTCCGGTTATCGGAGGCCACTCAGGCGTGACCATTCTGCCTCTGCTGTCTCAGATCCCAGGCGTTAGCTTCTCCGAGCAGGAAGTCGCTGACCTGACCAAACGCATCCAGAACGCGGGCACCGAAGTGGTGGAAGCGAAGGCGGGTGGCGGATCGGCAACCCTGTCCATGGGCCAGGCTGCTGCACGTTTTGGTCTGTCTCTGGTGCGTGCGCTGCAGGGCGAGAAAGGCGTAGTGGAATGTGCGTATGTTGAAGGCGACGGTGAGCATGCACGTTTCTTCTCTCAGCCGCTGCTGCTGGGTAAAAACGGTATTGAAGAACGTCAGTCTATCGGCACGCTGAGCGCGTTTGAACAAAATGCGATGGAAGGTATGCTGGATACGCTGAAGAAAGATATCACCTTGGGCGAAGAGTTCGTTAACAAGTAAGCGCGTCAGGGAAAATCAAACCGGAGCCGATTGCTCCGGTTTTTTTGTGCCTTAATTTGTGGCGGGATATTCCTGGATCGTCACCTGAAGCGTGAGTTTCTTATCGTCACGCATCACTTCTACCGGAATGATAGAGCCTGGACGAATCTCGGCCACCTGATCCATGGTCTCCAGTGCGGATACCGCTGGAATGCCATTGACCGACACGATCACATCGTTCACCTGAAGCCCTGCGTTTGCCGCCGGCCCGCCAGGCGTGACTTCGTTCACCACGATGCCCTGAATCTGATCGATGCCGCCACCCTGGGTGTGCAACGGGGCGATCTCGCGGCCACCAATACCGATGTAACCACGGATCACGCGTCCATCACGTATCAGCTTGTCCATGATTTTGGTCGCCAGCTGGAAGGGGATCGCAAAACCAATCCCTTCTGGTGTCTCACCATCATTGCTTTTGTCGAAGGAGAGCGTGTTGATCCCCATGAGCTCGCCCAGCGAGTTCACCAGCGCCCCCCCCGAGTTACCGTGGTTGATGGAGGCATCCGTTTGCAGAAAGTTTTGTCGGCCCGATGGATTCAGGCCAATACGCCCCGTGGCGCTAATGATCCCCTGGGTAATGGTCTGGCCCAGGTTATAGGGGTTGCCGATGGCCATCACCACGTCGCCAATATGCGGCGTACGTTTACGGTTGATGGGGATAACCGGCAGGCCGCCCGTTGCGTTGATTTTCAGTACCGCGAGGTCGGTCAGGCTGTCGGAACCCACCAGTAACGCTTCAAACACGCGGCCGTCCTGCAGAGCAACAATGATCTGATCGGCGTCGTTGATGACGTGCTTGTTGGTGATGATATAGCCGCGCTCGTCCATGATCACACCGGATCCCAGGGTGCGGATCTCAAGCTGGTTATGGGTCGAGCTGTTGAGCCCGCGATTATAGACGTTAACCACGGCTGGCGCCGCACGGCGAACGGCCTGGTTATAACTCACCGGCGTTTCATCCGCGCTGTCAAATTGCGGTGTCGCCAGTTTATTGAACTGACGTAGCGAGGGCATAGTAGCCAGTAACAAACCACCGACCACTAAACCGATGGCGACCGAACGAAGTAGCTTTAAAACCATGATGCGGGCGTCGTTAATGAAGGAACGGTTGCAGCATAGCATGACTTATCGGGACATCACACGTGGCGGTGAGGTCCCGATATGAAAATGCTAACGTAACAGGATATAGAGCGAGTCATTGCCGCGCACAATCTGCAGTGCAATAACCGTCGGTTTGTTTTCCAGCACCTTACGCATGTCGGCAATCGACTGCACGCGGTTACGGTTCACGCCAATGATGACGTCGTCTTTATGCAATCCTGCCTGTGCGGCCGGGCTGCTCTTTTCAACGTTATCAATCGCGATCCCTTTCGTGCCGTCTTTTAACTGCCCGTCGCTCAGCGCCGCGCCCTGCAAGGCCGGCGCGATCATCTCAGCGCTGGCAGAAGACGAGGTGCTCTTGTCCAGCGTGACCTCCACGTCCAGCGGCTTGCCGTCGCGCAGCAGGCCGAGCTTCACTTTGGTGCCCGGTTCGGTGGTGGCAATGCGCGAACGCAGTTCGGCAAAGCTGCTCAGAGGTTTGCCATTGAGGCTGACGATCACGTCGCCGGATTTAATCCCCGCTTTTGCTGAACCCGAGTTGGGCAGCACTTCGCTGACAAAGGCGCCGCGCTGAACATTGAGGTTGAAGGCTTTCGCGATATCCGCGCTCATCTCCATGCCTTTGATGCCCAGCAGACCGCGTTTCACTTCACCAGAATCAATCAGCTGCTGTGCCAGCGTGCGGGCCATATTGCCTGGGATGGCGAAACCAATGCCAATACTGCCGCCGCCTGGCGCCAGGATCGCGGTATTAATGCCAATCAGCTCGCCGTTAAGGTTCAGCAGCGCGCCCCCCGAGTTACCCCGGTTAATGGAGGCATCGGTCTGAATAAAGTTTTCCAGCCCTTCAAGATTCAATCCGCTGCGACCCAGCGCGGAGATGATCCCGGAGGTGGCGGTTTGTCCTAAACCGAACGGGTTACCGACGGCGACGGCGAAATCGCCTACGCGAAGCTTGTCGGAATCCGCGACGGTAATTTGCGTCAGATTGCTGGGATTCTGAATTTGCAGTAACGCAATGTCGCTCTGCTCGTCCCCGCCTATCAGTTTGGCGTCAAACTCGCGCCCGTCGTTCATCTGCACGCTGATTTTGTCTGCCTGGCTGATGACGTGATTGTTGGTCAGGACGTAACCTTTAGCGGCATCGATAACGACACCCGACCCTAAGCCTTCAAAAGGCTGGGCCTGCTGGTCGGGAGCGTCCTCGCCAAAGAATTTTTTCAACTCTTCCGGCACGCGCTGGCTCTGAACGGCGGTTCCTTCTACCTGTACGCTGACCACCGCTGGCAAGACTTTCTCCAGCATCGGCGCCAGGCTCGGCAGCGCTGCCTGACCTGGCACTTGTGCAGGTAATGCGGCAGCAGTGGCGTAGGACGCCGTAAGAGATAACCCGACACTTAACGCTAACGCGCTTAACAGCTGGTTTTTTTTCTTCATTGACGCTGGCTCTCGCAACCTGGAAGTAAGAAAACGGCCCAAAAACAGTTTGATGTTATTGAAATTTAAATCACTGAACAATGAGGTAATTGACTAAATAATAGCTGGGGTCAGGCAGAAAGGACGGGCGCATTGCCTGCGCCCGTAAAATATATTGTCGTTGTGCGATCAGTCGCGTTTTACGCCACCACGCAGCAGGCCAGATGCGCCGTCTGAGTAGTCACGAGGCATTTGAACCGGTACCTGATCGTTGCCGGCTTCAGATTCTGCCAGACGGTTACGGAAGGGGTTGGTTTCCGCCGTCATTTCAGGCAGCAGGCTGCTTGAGCTTTTTGCCATGTGTTGATACAGCTGACGATAGTCGGTTGCCATATTATCCAGCAGCTCGGCGCTTCGGGCAAAGTGACTGACCAGCTCTTCACGATACTCTTCCAGCTCAGCTTTGTTTTTCTCCAGTTCGTATTGTAACGACTGTTGCTGACGCAATTTGCGATTACCGAAACGCATGGCCACGGCGCCGATAGCGATGCCGACGACTAAACCAATTAGCGCATATTCCCAGGTCATGAACTTCTCCCGTTGTCTTGTGGATCCGTAGGGTATCGGCGCGGCTCCTGCCTGTGCCTGATTATGCCACTATAACCGCTATTCCTGCAGAAGTGGAATCCTGACGTATCATCGCGTACTGTAGAACGGCCTTTTTTTCGTCAATCGAGCAAACGGGCGCGGTTTAATCGAAGGAAAAACAACAAGATTATGCATAACCTTTCACCTGTATCGCGATACCAACATGCCCTCAAAGAAGGGTCTCACCAGCCAGACGACGTCCAGCGTGATGCGGTGAATCGTCTTGAGTCCATTTATCAGGCGTTGACGAACACACCTTCTGAGCCCGTGCAAAGCGGTGGGCTTAAGGGCGCGCTGGGTCGGCTGCTGGGAAAAAAAGAATCTCACACCGCGCCTGCGGTTCGTGGCCTCTATATGTGGGGCGGCGTGGGGCGGGGTAAAACCTGGCTGATGGATATGTTCTATCAAAGCCTGCCGGGAACGCGTAAACAGCGTCTGCATTTTCACCGTTTTATGCTGCGGGTGCATGAAGAGCTGACGGCGCTGCAAGGCCAAAGCGATCCGCTGGAGATCGTTGCCGATCGCTTTAAAGCGGAGACGGACGTCCTCTGTTTTGACGAGTTTTTTGTCTCTGACATCACCGATGCCATGCTGCTTGGCGGCCTGATGAAAGCGCTGTTTGCCCGGGGCATAACCCTGGTAGCCACGTCAAATATTCCGCCTGACGATCTGTATCATAATGGCCTGCAACGCCCCCGTTTTCTGCCGGCGATTGATGCGATTAAACAACACTGCGACATCATGAACGTTGATGCCGGGGTGGATTACCGCCTGCGCACGCTGACTCAGGCCCACCTCTGGCTCTCGCCCTTAAACGACGACACGCAGGCTCAGATGGATAAGCTGTGGCTGGCGCTCGCCGGGGCGAAGCGTGACAATGCGCCAGAGCTGGAAGTTAACCATCGCGCGTTGCCCACGCTGGGCGTTGAGAATCAAACGCTGGCGGTCTCGTTTGCCACGCTCTGCGTCGATGCCCGCAGCCAGCATGACTACATTGCGCTTTCGCGTCTGTTCCACACCGTTATGCTGTTTAATGTGCCGGTCATGACGCCTCTGATGGAGAGCGAGGCCCGACGCTTTATCGCGCTGGTCGATGAGTTCTACGAGCGGCACGTCAAGCTGGTGGTCAGTGCCGCTGTCCCTTTATATGAGGTCTATCAGGGCGAGCGACTTAAATTTGAGTTCCAGCGCTGCATGTCGCGTTTACAAGAGATGCAAAGCGAAGAGTACCTCAAACGCCAGCACATGCCATAAGCGCCCGCTTTTCCCACCGGGAGAGGAAGCGAAGGTCAAGGTGCCACACCTCACGTCACTTCCCCCAAAAAACCCGTTTCAAATCACATTTAGGGGTCGACCTTTGACCCCGACTTCTCTATAATCTTGCGACCCCACGTTACGAGAAGGTTTTTTTCCCAAAACTTTCTATGTGCTGGCATAGGCTATTCGAAGGGGTAGGTTTGCCGGACTTTGTCGTGTGAGCCTCAACTGACTAAACGTTTGGGTGTTCACCAACGTGTAACTTATTATTTGGGTAAGCTTTTAATGAAAACTTTTACAGCTAAACCAGAAACCGTAAAACGCGACTGGTATGTTGTTGACGCGACCGGTAAAACTCTGGGTCGTCTTGCTTCCGAACTGGCTCTGCGCCTGCGCGGCAAGCACAAAGCGGAATACACCCCGCACGTTGATACAGGTGATTACATCATCGTTCTGAACGCAGAAAAAGTTGCTGTAACCGGCAACAAGCGTGAAGACAAAATGTATTACCACCACACCGGCCACATCGGTGGTATCAAAGAAGCGACCTTTGAAGAGATGATTGCCCGCCGTCCTGAGCGTGTGATTGAAATCGCGGTTAAAGGCATGCTGCCAAAAGGCCCGCTGGGTCGTGCTATGTACCGTAAACTGAAAGTTTACGCAGGCAACGAGCACAACCACGCGGCACAGCAACCGCAAGTTCTTGACATCTAATCGGGATTATAGGCAATGGCTGAAAATCAATACTACGGCACTGGTCGCCGCAAAAGCTCCGCCGCTCGTGTGTTCATCAAACCGGGCAGTGGTAAAATCGTTATCAACCAACGTTCTCTGGAACAGTACTTCGGTCGTGAAACTGCCCGCATGGTAGTTCGCCAGCCGCTGGAACTGGTTGATATGGTAGAAAAACTGGATCTGTACATCACTGTTAAAGGTGGTGGTATCTCCGGTCAGGCAGGTGCGATCCGTCACGGTATCACCCGCGCTCTGATGGAGTACGACGAATCCCTGCGTTCTGAACTGCGTAAAGCTGGCTTCGTCACTCGTGATGCTCGTCAGGTTGAACGTAAGAAAGTGGGTCTGCGTAAAGCACGTCGTCGTCCACAGTTCTCCAAACGTTAATCTCCTTCTGCTTACGCAGAGCGATTGGCGAAAAACCCGCTTCGGCGGGTTTTTTTATGCATCAAACTCAGGTTATCCACAGCGGAGGTCTCTTTTCCTTCACTTTTTCCACATTTCCAGAATCCCCTCACCACAAACCCCACAAAATCTGGTAAACTATCATCCAATTTTCTGCCCAAATGTCGGTGAATACTCGATATTTGTTCAAATGTTGAACAATACCGGCTGTTCCCTGGATGGGTGACAAATCATCTGGCTAGCCCTTGTGGCTGGTAGCAGTACTATTCTGAATATACCTGGAGGTTTTCATGGCTGTCGCTGCCAACAAACGTTCGGTAATGACGCTGTTTTCTGGTCCTACTGACATTTATAGCCATCAGGTTCGTATCGTGCTGGCCGAGAAAGGTGTCAGTTTTGAGATCGAGCATGTGGAAAAGGATAACCCACCTCAGGATCTTATTGATCTCAACCCGAACCAGAGCGTACCAACGCTGGTGGATCGCGAGCTGACCCTGTGGGAATCCCGCATCATTATGGAATATCTGGATGAGCGATTCCCTCATCCGCCGCTGATGCCGGTTTATCCGGTTGCGCGTGGCGAAAGCCGCCTGTATATGCAGCGTATCGAAAAAGACTGGTACACGCTGATGAACGTTATCAGCAACGGTACCTCCTCAGAAGCAGATTCAGCACGTAAGCAACTGCGTGAAGAGCTGCTGGCTATTGCCCCTGTATTTGGTCAGAAGCCGTTCTTCCTGAGCGATGAGTTCAGCCTGGTGGATTGCTACCTTGCGCCGCTGTTATGGCGTCTGCAGGCCCTGGGCGTAGAGTTCAGCGGTCCAGGTTCTAAAGAGTTGAAAGGGTATATGACGCGCGTATTCGAACGTGATTCATTCCTGGCCTCTCTGACTGAACCAGAACGTGAAATGCGTCTCGGCCGGGGTTAATTATCGTGGAAATGTCACAGCTTTCTCCACGCCGTCCGTATCTGCTGCGCGCATTCTATGAATGGTTGCTGGATAACCAGCTCACGCCGCACCTGGTTGTGGATGTGACGTTGCCGGACGTGCAGGTTCCGATGGAATATGCGCGTGACGGACAGATCGTACTGAATATCGCCCCGCGTGCGGTAGGCAACCTTGAACTGGCGAATGACGAAGTGCGCTTCAATGCGCGTTTCGGCGGCGTTCCGCGTCAGGTTTCCGTGCCGCTGGCGGCTGTACTGGCGATTTATGCGCGTGAAAACGGTGCGGGTACCATGTTTGAGCCAGAGACGGCTTACGACGAAGACGTTGCCAGTCTCAACGATGACGTTGCGCCAGCCGAGAGCGAAAGCGAAACGGTGATGTCGCTCATCGATGGTGACAAACCCGATCATGATGACGACAATGACCCTGACGATACCCCGCCTCCGCGTGGTGGTCGTCCGGCGTTACGCGTCGTTAAATAACAAACAGGCCCCTTGGGCCTGTTTTGCTTTTTGCCCCTTTTCGCCACCTTTCACATCCTGTGATATGATGAAGTGTTCCCCCTTTTCGGCACCGGACTGCAATGAAACCACTTGATCTTAAAGCTGAAAACTCCACTGAAACCATTGGTCGCACCCTGCGACGTCGTCCACTGGCGCGTAAAAAGCTGTCCGATATGGTGGAAGAAGAGCTGGAGCAAATGATCCGTCGCAAGGAGTTTGCTCAGGATGAACAGCTGCCGTCAGAACGTGAGCTGATGGAGTTTTTCAACGTGGGGCGTCCGTCCGTCCGCGAGGCGCTGGCGGCGTTAAAACGCAAAGGTCTGGTGCAAATCAACAACGGCGAACGCGCGCGCGTCTCAATGCCTTCAGCAGATACCATCATCAGTGAACTCTCGGGGATGGCGAAGGATTTCCTGACGCAGCCCGGCGGTATCGCGCATTTTGAGCAGCTACGTCTCTTCTTTGAGTCCAGCCTGGTTCGTTATGCCGCAGAATTTGCCACCGACGAACAGACAGAGAAGCTGACAGAGGCGCTGGCGATCAACAGCCAGTCTCTGGATGACAACGCGCTGTTTATCCGTTCCGATGTGGATTTTCACCGCGTGCTGGCCGAAATCCCCGGCAATCCTATCTTTATGGCCATCCACGTTGCGCTGCTCGACTGGTTGATTGCTGCCCGTCCAAAAGTGCCCGATGCCGATCTGTATCAGCACAATAACGTGAGCTATCAGCAGCACATTGCTATCGTCGATGCGATACGCCGCCGCGATCCCGATGAAGCGGACCGTGCTCTCCAGTCTCATCTCAACAGCGTCTCTGCCACCTGGCACGCCATCGGCCAGGGATCGACAGCGAAAAAATAAGATCCTTTAGTGAAGTGGATCGCAATATAAGCGATCTGTATGGGGTGCTGCTTATTTGATCTGGTATAACAGGTATAAAGGTATATCGATAAAACAGATCACTTAACCCTTGAGGTATCTATGGCAAAGCATTTACGTGGCGTGATGGCCGCACTTCTGACCCCGTTTAACAGCCAGCAGGCGCTGGATAAAGAGAGCCTGCGCCGTCTGGTGCAGTTCAATATCGATCAGGGCATTGACGGCCTTTACGTGGGGGGATCGACAGGGGAAGCCTTTGTGCAAAGCCTGTCCGAGCGGGAACAGGTTCTGGAGATCGTGGCGGAAGAGGCAAAGGGAAAAATCACGTTAATCGCGCATGTGGGCTGCGTCAGCACGGCAGAAAGCCAGCAGCTGGCACGCGCAGCCAGTGGCTACGGTTTTGACGCCGTGTCGGCGGTCACACCGTTTTATTATCCGTTTAGCTTCGAAGAACACTGCGAGCACTACCGTGCAATTATTGATTCAGCTGATGGTTTGCCGATGGTGGTGTACAACATTCCTGCGCTGAGCGGGGTGAAGCTCACGCTGGAGCAGATCAGCACGCTGGTGACAATGCCAGGGGTGGGCGCACTGAAGCAAACGTCAGGCGATCTGTTCCAGATGGAACAAATTCGTCGGGCGCACCCGGAGCTGGTGCTTTACAACGGCTATGACGAGATCTTTGCCTCCGGTCTGCTGGCCGGCGCCGATGGTGGCATTGGCAGTACTTATAACATTATGGGCTGGCGCTACCAGGCGATCGCCAAAGCGATCCGCGAGGGGGATAACGCCACCGCACAGCGTCTGCAATCTGAATGCAACAAGGTGATTGATTTGCTGATCAGGGCGGGCGTATTCCGTGGCCTGAAAGCGGTGCTGCACTATATGGACGTGATTTCTGTCCCGCTGTGCCGTAAACCGTTCGCGCCGGTGGATGAAAAATTCACGCCTGAATTAAAGGCCCTGGCAGAACAGCTAATGGCGGAAAAACGCTAACGCATTGCCGGATGAGCTGTAACGCATCCGGCTTCGAAACCCAGTTCGGGAGAGTGTTATGAGTATGTCTACCCAAAGCATCCCGTGGTACCGCCATCTGACTCGTCCTCAATGGCGAGCGTTCTCCGCCGCCTGGCTGGGATATCTGCTTGATGGCTTCGATTTTGTATTGATTGCCCTGGTGCTGACAGAGGTTAAAAGCGAGTTTGGCTTAACCACGGTAGAGGCCGCCAGCCTGATCTCTGCCGCCTTTATTTCTCGCTGGTTCGGTGGCCTGCTGCTCGGCGCAATGGGCGATCGCTACGGACGGAAGCTGGCGATGATCACCAGTATCGTCTTATTTTCCTGCGGCACGCTGGCCTGCGGCTTCGCCCCGGGGTACGTCACGATGTTCATTGCCCGGATGGTGATTGGTATGGGGATGGCGGGTGAATATGGCTCAAGCGCAACCTATGTCATTGAAAGCTGGCCAAAGCATCTGCGTAATAAAGCCAGCGGTTTTCTTATCTCCGGATTCTCGGTCGGTGCCGTGATTGCCGCGCAGATCTACAGCCTGGTGGTGCCCGTCTGGGGCTGGCGTGCGCTGTTCTTTATCGGCATCCTGCCAATCGTTTTTGCCCTGTGGTTACGTAAAAATATCCCGGAAGCGGAAGACTGGAAGGCGAAGCATGAAGGTAAAGCGCCCGTACGCACTATGGTCGATATTCTGTACCGCGGTAAACATCGGGCGATCAATATTTTCATGACGCTTTTTGCCGGTGTCGCGCTGTGGTTCTGCTTTGCCGGGGAGCTTAACAACGTGGGGCTGGTGATGACCCTCGGTCTGCTGTGCGCCGTCGTCTTTATCAGTTTTATGGTGCAAAGCAGCGGCAAACGCTGGCCAACGGGCGTCACGCTGATGTTTGTGGTGCTCTTTGCTTTCCTTTATTCCTGGCCCATTCAGGCGTTACTGCCTACCTACCTGAAAACGGATCTGGCCTACGATCCGGCGATGGTAGCGCGGGTGCTGTTCTTTAGCGGATTTGGTGCCGCAGTCGGCTGCTGTGTGGGGGGCTTCCTGGGCGACTGGCTCGGTACGCGTAAAGCCTACGTTTACAGCCTGTTAGCGTCCCAGCTGCTGATTATTCCGGTGTTCGCCATCGGCGGATCGAATATCTGGGTGCTCGGCTTGTTGCTCTTTTTCCAGCAGATGCTGGGGCAGGGGATCTCCGGGATCTTACCGAAACTGATCGGCGGTTATTTCGATACCGATCAACGTGCGGCGGGCCTGGGCTTTACCTACAACGTTGGCGCGCTGGGCGGGGCTATCGCGCCGGTCATCGGTGCCCTGCTGGCACAACGCCTTGAACTGGGCACCGCGCTGGGATCGCTTTCGTTTGGCCTGACGTTTGTGGTGATTCTGCTGATTGGTCTGGATATGCCCTCTCGTGTGCAGCGGTGGATCCGTCCTGAGGCAGTACGCACGCACGACGCCATTGACGGCAAACCCTTTAGCGGTGCGGTGCCCTTTGGCTCGCTGAAAACGAAACGTGAGGCGGTGAAATGACGACCCTGGCAATAGACCTTGGCGGGACAAAGTTAGCTGCCGCTTTGGTCGACGAAAGCGGGCGGATACGGCAACGGCGTGAACGGCCCACGCCGGCAAGCCGAACGCCGGATGTCTTAAAGGCAGCATTACAGGATTTAGTCACCCCCCTGGTCAGCGAGGCGCGCCGCGTGGCCGTCGCGTCAACGGGCATTATCCGTGACGGAGCCCTGCTGGCGATCAATCCACATAACCTGGGGGGATTACTCCATTTCGACCTGGTGAAGGCGCTACAGAACATCACGGGGTTACCTGTTTTTGCCATCAACGATGCCCAGGCTGCGGCATGGGCGGAATATCATGCTTTTGGCAAAAGGGTGAGTGAGTTTGTCTTTATCACCCTCTCTACGGGTGTGGGCGGTGGCATTGTCTGCAATGGAAAGCTCCAGCAGGGGCAGGGCGGCCTTGCCGGGCATGTCGGGCATACCCTTGCCGATCCGCAAGGTCCACGCTGTGGCTGCGGACGAGTGGGGTGTGTGGAGGCGATAGCCTCTGGCAGGGGCATCGCGGCTCAGGCACAGGGCGATCTGGCGGGTCTGGACGCGCGGGCCATCTTTACGCAGGCGAATGCGGGTCATGTACAGGCGAAGCAGCTCGTCGAGCGGTCTGCACGTGCTGTCGCCAGGCTGATTGCCGATCTTAAGGCCACCACCGATTGCGGTTGTGTCGTGGTAGGCGGAAGCGTCGGGCTGGCGGACAATTATCTGTCACAGGTACAGAATTTCCTGGCGGAAGAACCGTCGGTTTATCACGTAAATGTTTTTGCTGCGCATCACCGTCACGATGCGGGTTTACTGGGGGCGGCGCTACTGGCGCAAGGAGCACTGGAATGATAGTAGGTGAATTAACAACGCTCCCCTCATCAGGGTTACCTGCGGTACTGAACAACGCCCTGACGCTGGCGCTAACGGCAAGGCCTCAGGACAAAACGCCTGGCCGGTATGACCTGGAGGGTGAACATCTTTTTATGAACGTCATGGCTTTTGAAACCCAGCATCCCGCGCAGAAGAAAGCAGAGATGCATGAGCAGTACATTGACATACAGCTCTTACTGTCCGGTGAAGAGAGGATTCAGTATGGCGTGGCGGGGTCTGCCCGACAGTGCGAAGAACGCCACGTCGAAGAGGATTATCAGCTTTGTCACGACATTGATACCATGCAGACACTGCACATGAAACCCGGCATGTACGCCATATTTATGCCCGGCGAGCCGCATAAGCCCGGGTGTGTGGTCACGCAGGGAGAGGAGATTAAAAAGGTGGTGGTGAAGGTTCACATCAGTTTGTTGACGGCATAAAAAAAAGCCGGATGGGTCACCATCCGGCTGTCTGTTTTATACTTCCAGGTAGTTCATAATCCCGTCAGCCGCCTTACGGCCTTCGGCAATCGCCGTGACCACCAGATCGGAACCTCGCACGATGTCGCCACCGGCAAAGATTTTCGGGTTGCTGGTCTGGAAGGCATTTTCGTTGCCTTCTGGTGCGATGATGCGGCCTTGTGAATCCAGCTCAACGCTGTGTTTCGCCAGCCACTCCATGCTGTGTGGGCGGAAACCAAACGCCATCACTACGGCGTCTGCAGGCACCACATGCTCGGAACCGGCGACGATTTCGGCACGACGACGGCCTTTCGCGTCTGGCTGACCCATTTCGGTACGCGCCATCTTCACGCCACAGACTTTTCCATTGGCATTCACTTCAATGCCTAAAGGCTGGACGTTGAACTGGAACTCGACGCCCTCTTCACGCGCGTTTTTCACTTCGCGTTTCGAACCAGGCATGTTCTCTTCGTCACGACGATAGGCGCAGATAACGTGCGTGGCGTTCTGTCGAATAGAGGTACGTACGCAGTCCATCGCGGTATCACCGCCGCCCAGTACCACAACACGCTTGCCTTCCATGCTGACGTAAGGCTGGTTCGGCGTTTCACCGAAGCCCATCATCTGCCGGGTATTGGCAATCAGGAACGGCAGGGCGTCGAATACGCCAGGCGCATCTTCGTTTTCCAGCCCGCCACGCATCGACTGATACGTCCCCACGCCGAGGAATACCGCGTCGTAGTCCTTAAGCAAATCGTCAATTTGCACGTCACGGCCCACTTCGACGTTCAGTTTGAACTCAATGCCCATGTCGGTGAAGATTTCACGGCGACGCGTCATGACCTCTTTCTCCAGCTTAAAGGCTGGAATACCAAAGGTCAGCAGGCCGCCAATCTCTGGATGACGATCGAACACCACCGCTTTAACGCCGTTGCGGGTCAGCACGTCGGCGCAGGCCAGGCCTGCGGGACCGGCACCGATAATCGCCACGCGTTTGTCGGTCTGGCGTACGCCAGTCATATCCGGACGCCAGCCCATCTCGAACGCTTTATCGTTGATATAGCGTTCGATGTTGCCGATGGTCACCGCACCGAACTCATCGTTCAGCGTACAGGAACCTTCGCACAGGCGATCCTGCGGGCAGACGCGACCGCACACTTCCGGCAGGGTGTTGGTCTGGTGAGACAGCTCGGCGGCTTCAAAAATACGCCCTTCGTTGGCCAGCTTCAGCCAGTTCGGGATGTAGTTGTGCACCGGGCATTTCCATTCGCAGTAAGGGTTACCGCAGGACAGGCAGCGGTCTGCCTGTGCTTTGGCCTGGCCTTCTGAAAACGGCTCGTAAATTTCAACAAATTCAATTTTACGGATCTTCAGCGGTTTTTTCGGCGGATCAACGCGCTGCAGGTCGATAAACTGGTATACGTTCTGACTCATTGCTACCCCTTACTGCGCCTGCACACGCAGCTCAGCTGCGCTACGACTACGGTGACCCAACAGTGCTTTAACATCGCTGGACTTTGGTTTAACCAGCGCAAACTTCGCCGAGAAGGCTGGCCAGTTCGCCAGGATCTCTTCGCCGCGAGAAGAGCCGGTATGCTGCACGTGTTCAGTAATCAAACCGCGCAAGTGTTCTTCGTGAATCGCCAAAGACTCCACATCCAACACTTCCACCAGTTCCGGGTTCACGCGTTTGCGGAACTCACCGTCTTCATCCAGGACGTAAGCAAAACCACCCGTCATGCCCGCGCCAAAGTTCACGCCGGTTTTACCCATGACGCAGACGATACCGCCCGTCATATATTCACACCCGTTGTCGCCAATGCCTTCAACCACGGTAATCGCACCGGAGTTACGCACCGCGAAACGCTCGCCTGCGCGGCCTGCGGCAAACAGACGACCGCCGGTTGCGCCATACAGGCAGGTGTTGCCGATGATGCTGGCTTCATGGCTACGGAAGGCTGAACCCACCGGAGGACGAACCGCCAGCAGACCGCCCGCCATGCCTTTGCCGACATAATCGTTCGCATCGCCAGTCAGGTACAGCTCAACGCCACCGGCGTTCCAGACGCCAAAACTCTGGCCTGCGGTACCGCTGAAGTGCGCAATAATCGGATCGGCTGCCAGACCCTGATCGCCGTGCGTCTGGGCAATATAGCCCGAGAGCGTGGCGCCTACAGAGCGGTCTGTGTTGCGAATATCAAACCAGAACGTTTTGCTCTGTTTCTCATCCACATACGGCTTCGCCTGATGCAGTAACTGGGCGTTCAGCACACCGTTATCAAACGGCGGGTTGTTTTCGGTGCAGAAGACCGCTTTGCCAGGGTGCGGCTCAGCCGTTTCCAGCAACCGGGACAGCTCAAGTTTTTGCTGCTTGGCGGTGAACCCTTCCAGCTCTTTCAGCAGGTCGGTACGACCAATCAGATCCACCAGGCGCGTGACGCCAAGCTGTGCCATCAGCTCGCGGGTTTCGCGGGCGATAAATTCAAAGTAATTCGTCACTTTGAACGGCAGGCCGTGGTAGTGATTCTTACGCAGTTTTTCGTCCTGAGTTGCCACACCGGTTGCGCAGTTGTTCAGGTGGCAAATACGCAGGTATTTACAGCCGAGCGCGACCATCGGGCCAGTACCAAAGCCGAAGCTTTCGGCACCCAGAATCGCCGCTTTGATGATGTCGAGACCGGTTTTCAGCCCGCCGTCCACCTGCAGGCGAATCTTGTGACGCAGGCCGTTAGCCACCAGCGCCTGCTGCGTCTCAACCAGACCCAGCTCCCATGGACAACCGGCGTATTTCACGGAGGAGAGTGGGCTTGCGCCGGTGCCCCCGTCATATCCGGCGATGGTGATCAGATCCGCATAGGCTTTCGCCACACCGGTCGCGATGGTGCCGACGCCCGGTTCTGACACCAGCTTCACGGAGATCATCGCTTTCGGGTTAACCTGTTTCAGGTCGAAAATCAGCTGTGCCAGATCCTCGATAGAGTAGATATCGTGGTGTGGCGGCGGGGAGATCAGCGTCACGCCCGGTACGGAATAGCGCAATTTGGCAATGTACGGGGTCACTTTGTCACCCGGCAACTGACCGCCTTCGCCCGGTTTTGCACCCTGCGCGACTTTAATCTGAATAACGTCAGCATTGACCAGATAGGCTGGGGTCACGCCGAAACGCCCTGAAGCCACCTGCTTGATACGTGACACTTTATTGGTGCCGTAGCGCGCAGGATCTTCGCCCCCTTCACCGGAGTTAGAATTCCCGCCGATGCTGTTCATGGCTTCGGCCAGCGCTTCGTGCGCTTCCGGACTCAATGCCCCGATAGACATCGCTGCCGTATCGAAACGCTTATACAGCTCGCTGGCGGGTTCCACGTCGTTAATATTGACGGTTTCGCCGTTTGGCGTAACCGCCAGTAAATCGCGCAGCGTAGCCGCCGGACGGTTATTCACCAGCTCAGCGTACTGCTGATAATCGCTGTACTCACCGCTCTGAACGGCCTGCTGCAAGGTGCGCACGACGTCCGGGTTGTAGGCGTGATATTCGCCACCGTGAACGTATTTTAGCAAGCCACCCTGATCCAGCGGTTTACGCGCCAGCCAGGCACGTTTAGACAGGTTCAGCAGATCCTGCTGGAAGTCGGAGAAACCGGCTCCGCCGATACGGCTGATCACGCCATTGAAGCACAAATCCGCAACGTCATCGTGCAGACCGACCGCTTCGAACAGCTTCGAGCAACGGTAAGAGGCAATGGTCGAAATGCCCATTTTGGACATGATCTTATACAGACCTTTGTTGATGCCGTTACGGTAGTTGAGCATCACGGTGCGGTAGGCTTTTTCGATCGCGTGACCATCAATCATTTTCGCCAGCGTTTCGTAGGCGAGATAAGGGTAGATGGCGGTCGCGCCAAACCCTAACAGCACGGCAAAGTGGTGCGGATCGCGCGCGCTGGCGGTTTCAACAATGATGTTGGCATCGCAACGCAGGCTTTTATCAACCAGACGGGTCTGGATGGCACCCACCGCCATCGGTGCAGGCACCGGCAGGCGATTTTTCGCAATGTTACGGTCAGACAGCACCAGCAGAACGGTGCCTTCACGCACCATCTGCTCGGCTTTATCACACAGCGCTTTCACCGTGGTTTCGAGGTCCGTTTCGGTCACGTCGAAGGTGATATCGAGCGTGTCGGCGCGGTAGTGCTCCTCTTGCATGGTGGTCAGCTGTTTGAAATCGGAGTAGAGCAGAATCGGCGACTTAAAGCTCAGACGGTGTGCCTGGCCCTCGGCTTCGCAGAAAACGTTCATCTCACGACCGATGCTGGTGGCCAGCGACATCACATGTGCTTCACGCAGCGGATCGATTGGCGGGTTGGTCACCTGCGCAAACTGCTGACGGAAGTAGTCATAAATGATACGCGGCTGGCTGGAAAGCACGGCAAACGGGGTATCGTCACCCATCGAGCCGACCGCTTCCTGGCCATTTTCACCCAGTACGCGAATCACCGAGTCCAGCTCTTCGGCACTGTAGTTAAACTGTTTCTGGTAACTGGCGAGGGCATCGTCATCCAGTTCACGGCTGCCAACCTCTTCGTCAGACAGATCTTCAAACGGCACCAGGCGGCGCACGTTTTTCTCCATCCACTCTTTATAAGGGTGGCGGCTTTTCAGATCGTCATCGGTTTCTGCCGAGTGCAGGATGCGACCGCTGCGGGTGTCGATCACCATCAGCTCGCCCGGGCCCACTCGGCCTTTTTCCACCACTTCGTCAGGCTGGTAATCCCAGATACCCACTTCAGAGGCGCAGGTGATGAGCTTATCTTTCGTGATGACGTAGCGTGCCGGACGCAGGCCGTTACGGTCCAGGTTACAGGCAGCGTAGCGACCATCGGACATGACGATGCCCGCCGGGCCGTCCCACGGCTCCATGTGCATGGAGTTAAAGTCGAAGAACGCGCGCAGCTCCGGGTCCATATTCGGGTTGCTCTGCCAGGCTGGCGGTACCAGCAAACGCATCGCACGCACAATATCCATGCCGCCTGCCAGCAGCAGCTCCAGCATGTTATCCATCGAGCTGGAGTCTGAGCCGGTTTCGTTAACAAACGGCGCGGCATCGTGCAGATCCGGAATCAGCGGTGTCTGGAACTTATAGGTACGCGCACGTGCCCACTGGCGGTTACCGGTGATGGTATTGATTTCGCCGTTGTGCGCCAGATAGCGGAACGGCTGAGCCAGCGGCCAGCGTGGTACGGTGTTGGTGGAGAAGCGCTGGTGGAAGAGGCAAATGGCCGATTCAAGACGCAGGTCCGCCAGGTCCAGGTAAAAGCGCGGCAGGTCAGCCGGCATACACAGACCTTTATAGATGTTTACCAGATTAGAGAGGCTACAGACGTAGAACTCTTTATCTTCCTGGAGGCGTTTTTCGATGCGACGACGCGCAATAAACAGGCGACGTTCCATATCGCGTGGACGCCAGCCCGCAGGCGCATTCACAAAAATTTGTTCAATGCGAGGCAGCGAGGAGAGGGCGATTTCACCGAGCACCCCTTCATTGGTTGGCACATCGCGCCAGCCGACAATAGAGAGGGTTTCACGCTGAAGCTCTTCTTCAACGATGCGGCGAGAAGCAGCGGCTTTTTCAGGATCCTGATTCAGGAACAGCATGCCGACCGCATAATTTTTGGCTAAGCGCCAGCCGCGCTCTTCAGCAACAATGCGGAAGAAGCGATCCGGTTTTTGCAGCAGCAGACCGCAACCGTCGCCGGTTTTACCATCCGCGAGGATAGCGCCACGGTGCTGCATACGGGCCAGTGCGTGTATAGCAGTACGCACTACCTTGTGGCTAGGTTCGCCTTCTATGTGGGCGATCAGGCCGAAACCACAGTTATCCTTCTCAAGGGATTTATCGTACAACATATCAGTGAACCTCCCCAGGCTCGTCGGGCTTCCCACTGAACCGTGGCGCACAGGCACAGAAAGAGCATGGCGACGGGGTTTGCGTGTCATACGCGTACCTCGCATTCGCCCTCTTTTTCATCCTTTCGCGCAGGTAAACAAGTTTGAGGACTTGCTTCAGAGGGAATCTCAATTACTGCATAAATATGATGAGCAGGCTGCTCATCCAGAAAGCTTCCAGCGGATTTCCAACTTATCGGGATTTGATACACAGGTCAAATGGCAATCTTATTTATACAAAAATGTGCTATAGAAAGGTTAGTGCATTGATTTGAAAAGCTATTTTTTCAATTTTATTGCGCAATGTAGTGGCTGAAAGCGGTAAGGGAGTGTGATCTGACTCACTATATGAAAGCGGTATTATCCCTTTTGCGTGCTGAATTGAAGAATTAAGGCAGGATAATTATCTGGCATAGGGTGTAAACTCGCATCATCACACTGTTTTTTGCCGTGAGCGCGATAAGTGAAAAAAACAATCAGAACATAAGGAAAAGTAATAGGAAGTTTGATGAATGAAATTGCAGTGATAATGATTTTTTATTCAAATAGATAATAGCGGTCCAGAGCGATTGATCCAGGTCATCGCCGACTGAGACTAAAAATGGCAGGCTTGTCCCCTTTCTCCGGGACGGTCTATCAGATTATGCAGTTACAGAAATTAGTCAATATGTTTGGTGGGGATCTTGCTCATCGGTATGGGCAAAAGGTCCACAAGCTGACGCTGCATGGGGGTTTTAGCTGCCCCAATCGCGATGGCACCATTGGGCGTGGCGGCTGTACCTTCTGTAATGTCGCGTCCTTCGCCGACGAGGCGCAGCAGCTTCAGTCGATTGCGGAACAGCTCGCCTTTCAGGCAAATCGGGTCAATCGTGCAAAACAGTATCTGGCCTATTTTCAGGCTTACACCAGTACCTGGGCAGAGGTCCAGGTGCTGCGTAGTATGTATCAGCAGGCGGTCAGCCAGGCCAATATCGTGGGATTGTGCGTGGGCACCCGCCCTGACTGTGTGCCAGACGCTGTCCTGGATTTGCTTAGCGAGGTGAAGGATCAGGGGTATGAAGTCTGGCTTGAGCTGGGTTTGCAGACGGCACATGATAAAACCCTGCACCGTATCAACCGTGGGCACGATTTCGCCTGCTACCAGCGCACCGCCCGGCTTGCCCGTGAGCGCGGGTTAAAAGTCTGTGCTCATCTCATTGTCGGATTGCCCGGCGAAGGCCATCAGCACGCTCTGGAGACGCTCGAAAAAGTGGTGGAGACCGGCGTGGAGGGTGTCAAGCTGCATCCACTCCACATCGTGACGGGCAGTATTATGGCCAAAGCCTGGCAAGCCGGGCGGCTTAACGGCATTGCGCTGGAAGAGTACACGGTGACAGCGGGGGAGATGATCCGCCATACGCCCCCTGAAGTGATTTATCACCGCATCTCTGCCAGCGCCCGTCGTCCCACGCTGCTTGCCCCACTTTGGTGTGAGAACCGCTGGACAGGCATGGTTGAGCTGGATCGTTATCTGAACGAGCAGGGCGTCCAAGGCTCCGCGCTTGGTCGCCCGTGGGTTCCCCGTCTACCGTCGACGGCCGCCTAACAGGCTTCCGAGCATTCCACGCACGATCTGATTTGTCACCTGCCGCGCGGCGCTTTTTGCCATGGTTTGCACCACGCCATCGCGTTTGCCGCCGCGCGGGCCCGTGCTGCCAAAGAGAATATCTTTCAGTCCGCCTAAAATGCCCTCATCCACGGCACCGTCATTGCCTTTGACGGGCGGGGTACTTTGCTGTTCCGTATTTGCCTGAACCCCTTTTTGCAGTTTTTCAAAGGCGGATTCCCGGTCCACCTCATCTTCATACTTGCCATACACGGGCGAGTGATTGATAAGCCCGTTGCGCTCCTCATCGGTAACGGGCCCCATACGGGAAAAGGGGGCAATCACCATCGTGCGTTCGACAACCGTCGGGCTGCCTTTGGCATCCAGAAACGAGATGAGTGCTTCCCCGGTTCCCAGCGCCTGGATAGCCGCTTCGGTATCAAAGGCGGGGTTGGCGCGCATGGTTTGCGCGGCGGCTTTGACCGCTTTCTGATCTTTTGGGGTAAAGGCGCGCAGCGCATGCTGAACCCGGTTTCCGAGCTGGCCTAACACATTGTCAGGAATGTCTGACGGATTTTGCGAAACAAACCAGACGCCGACCCCTTTTGAGCGGATGAGGCGGATGACCTGTTCAATCTTATCCAGAAGGACCTGCGGAGCATCGTTAAACAGCAGGTGGGCCTCGTCAAAGAAAAAGACCAGTTTGGGTTTGTCCAGATCGCCTGCTTCCGGCAGCTGTTCATACAGTTCAGAGAGCATCCACAGCAGGCTTGCGGCATAAAGTTTAGGCATCTGATAGAGCTTTTCCGCACTCAGGATGTTGATGATGCCTTTTCCCTGGCTGTCAACGCGCATCCAGTCCTTAATATCCAGCATCGGCTCACCAAAGAAGTGCTCAGCACCCTGCTGTTCCAGCGTCAGCAAACCGCGCTGAATGGCACCCACCGAGGCACTACTGATATTCCCGTACTGATTCTGAAACGACTTAGCGTTATCGCCAATGTATTGGGTGATGGCGCGCAGATCTTTAAAATCGAGCAGCAGCAAACCCTGATCGTCTGCGATACGAAAGATAATGTTGAGGACACCCGATTGCACGTCGTTCAAATTCAGTAGGCGCGCCAGCAACAGCGGCCCCATGTCAGAGACGGTTGCCCGCACAGGATGGCCTTTCTCTGCGAAGATATCCCACACCACCACGGGGTTGCCCTGTGGCTGCCAGTCATCCACGCCCATTTTTTTCAGCCTTTCCATGAGCTTTTCCGACGCTGTACCCGCCTGCGCCACCCCGGTTAAATCGCCTTTCACATCGGCCATAAAGACCGGCACGCCAATAGACGACAACGACTCGGCCAGCTTTTGCAGCGTGACGGTTTTTCCCGTCCCTGTCGCGCCAGTAATCAGGCCGTGACGGTTTGCCATGCCAGGCAGTAAGAACAATTCGGTATCGGGTGTACGGGCAATCAGCAGTGGTGTACTCATGATGCAGTCCTCTCTTTGTCCTGCGTCGAGTATAGGCAACCCGGCGGTAATCTGACTCAGTAAATTCCTGACTTTGCGACGCATTATCCAGTGCGGACTATGCTTTGCATACGATCCACAAAATATTGGGAAGTTATGTCCAGATTCTTTTTTAATGACCGCAAACAGCTGGTCAACGATGCCATTGAAGGCATACTTATTTCCGCGCCGCACGGAAACCTCGTCAAACTTGATATTGATCCGGCCATCCGTATTGTCGCCCGTAGCGACTGGGATAAAGGTCGCGTGGCGGTGATTTCGGGCGGAGGCTCGGGCCATGAACCCGCGCACGCCGGTTTCGTGGGTAAAGGCATGTTGACCGCCGCCGTGTGTGGCGACCTCTTCGCCTCGCCAAGTGTGGATGCCATATTAAATGCCATCGTGGCGGTAACGGGGGATCGCGGCTGCCTGCTGATTGTTAAAAACTATACAGGCGATCGTCTCAACTTTGGGCTGGCGGCGGAAAAGGCCAAGCGCTACGGGCTGAAGGTGGAGATGGTGATTGTTGCCGATGATATCGCGCTGCCGGATAACAAGCAGCCGCGCGGAATAGCCGGAACGGCGCTGGTGCACAAAATCGCAGGCTATGCCGCCGAGCAGGGCAAATCGCTTAACGACGTTCGGGATATTGCGCAACAGGCGTGTGAAAATCTCTGGAGCCTGGGCGTGGCAATGCAGACCTGCAATCTGCCGGGCAGCAGTGAAGAAGAGGGGCGCATCAAAGAAGGCCACGTTGAGCTGGGGCTGGGGATCCACGGCGAGCCTGGCGCGTCGGTCGTCGAGAGCCATAACAGCCGGGAGATCATCGACACGTTGATTAAGCCCTTGCAGGACAAGGCCGGTGAAGGTCGATTTGCCGTGCTGATTAATAATCTTGGAGGCGTTTCTGCACTTGAGATGGCGCTGCTGACGAAGGAACTGGCGCACTCTGCCCTGAAAGATCGCATTGCTTATCTGATTGGCCCTGCGCCGCTGGTCAGTTCGCTGGATATGAAGGGTTTTTCACTCTCGTTACTGAAGCTGAATGAGACTTTTGAGCGGGCGTTGAACGAACCGGTTGAGACCATTGGCTGGCAAAAACCGGTGGCGTTTGCGCCATTACGTTCGCAGCCGCTCACGCCCCTTCGGGATAGCGTAGAGTATACCCCGTCGGAGAATACCCAGGTTAACAACGCCGTGGCGGCCGCGACCAAAACGCTGATCGATCTGGAGAACCGTTTGAATGCGCTGGATGCGAAAGTGGGGGACGGTGATACCGGTTCAACCTTTGCGCAAGGGGCGCGCGAAATTGCGCAGCGTCTGGAGAAGCATCAGCTGCCGCTTAACGATGTCTCTAAATTGTTCCTGCTGATTGGCGAGCGCCTGGCGACGGTGATGGGCGGATCCAGTGGCGTGTTGATGTCGATCTTCTTCACGGCCGCAGGTCACAGGCTGCACGAGGGCAAAACGTTACCCGAGTCGTTGCTAAGTGGCCTTGCGCAAATGAAACACTATGGCGGCGCGGATCTCGGCGATCGGACGCTGATCGACGCGTTACAGCCTGCACTGGAGGCACTGCGGAAAGGGGATGTTCAGTCGGCGGCGAAGGCCGCTATGCAGGGGGCAGAATCCACCACGCGCATGCAAAAAGCCGGAGCAGGGCGCTCGTCATATGTGAACAAAGAGAATCTGGACGGCGTCACCGATCCGGGGGCCGTGGCGGTGGCCGAGGTGTTTGCCGCACTGGCACGATAGATAAAAAATCGCCCGGTACTGCTTACGCTGACCGGGCGTGACTTCTGAAGCCGGCCGGGGGCGTGACCGCCGCCCGGCGCATTTACTTCAAAAATCCGCTTTCAACACCACACGATAGCGCGCTTTACCGTCGCGTACGTGCTGGATGGCTTCGTTGATTTTTGACATAGGATACAGCTCGGTGGTCGGAGAGACTTTCTTGCGTCCCGCAAACTTCATCAGCTTACGCAGTTCATACGGCGTACCGGTAGCCGAACCTGAGATGCTGCGATCGCCGCCTATCAGCGTGAAGGCCGGAACCGGCAGCGGTTTCATGACGGCGCCCACGGTGTGGAAGTTACCGCCATGTGCCAGCGCTTCGAAGTACGGCTGCCAGTCGAGATCGACGTTTACGGTGTTAATGATCAGATCAAACTGGCCCGCTAACGCTTTCAGTAACTCAGGATCGCGGCTGTTAACCACTTTATCCGCACCCATTGCCAGCACTTCTTTCTCTTTCGCCGGGTTAGAGCTAAACGCCGTGACTTCGCAGCCCATGGCATGAAGCAGCTTGATAGCGATATGGCCCAAACCACCAATACCAATCACGCCCACGCGGCTGGTGGCGGTAACATGATGCATGAGCAGAGGTTTGAAGACGGTAATGCCACCACACAGCAGCGGGCCCGCTGATTCAATATCAATGCTTTCAGGTAATGGAATCACCCACTGCCAGTCGGCACGCAGCTTGTCGGCAAACCCGCCTTTGTTCATGATGGTCGGTGTCGAGCCTTCAAGACAGTTGATCTGATTGCCGCTAATACAGGCGTCGCAGTGACCACAGCTACGCGCTGTCCAGCCAATGCCCACGCGCTGGCCCACTTTCAGCCCTTTGTCCTGCGCCGCATTACCCAGCGCCACAACGCGACCAATAATTTCATGTCCGGCGACTAAAGGATACTGAGAGAAGCCCCATTCGTTGTCGATCATCGACAAATCGGAATGGCAAATACCGCAGTAGTCAACCTGCACTTCGACGTCTTCTGCCTTCAGCTCGCCCGCGTCGTATTCGTACAGTTCAAGTTCTGCACCCGCCTGCGGTGCGGCGTAGCTTTTTATCTTTGACATCGTGTTTCCCCCGTTATGGTGTGAACTGAGAGTGTAGAGCATTCAGTTTACAGCCGCTTAACAGAAGGGGGCAGAAAGTGGATTTACAGCGTTTTCAGCATCCGGACTTCGCAGTCAGTATGGCCGGTACAGCCCAGGGGTTCTGAGATGTGCTCAAAACCCAGATGTTCATACAGGCCAATCGCCTCTTTCAGAAAGGCAGTGGTTTCCAGATAACAACGTTTAAAGCCGTTCTGACGGGCGCGTTCAAGTGCAACAAGCGCCAGCTTTTTCGCCAGGCCTTGTCCGCGAATGGTGGGCAGGAAGTACATTTTTTGCAGTTCACAAATATCGGGTTCACTGCAGCTCAGCGGCGCAATGCCGCCTCCACCTACGACCTTGCCGTCCTGCTCAATAATCCAGTAGGCATGGCCCGGCTGGCTGTAAAGCTGGAACAGCTCATCCAGATTAGGATCGGCAACGGTATAGCCTTTATCGGCGGTCAGGCCATATTCGGCGGACACTTCGCGGATAACCGCGGCTATGGCTGGGTTGTCGCGGGCAGTTATTGGACGCAACGCAGGAGGGAAAACCGTGGGATTCATTTTGTTACTCAATTAATAAACAAATTCATCATAGTAATATTTGATACCACCCTCTATTCAATGATGCAAGACCCGGCATTACCTCCGGGAGAAATTTTCATCAGTGGCGTTGTGTTAATGTCGGTTTGCTCTGAGTTTATTTATTACTTTTCTCATATGTTCAACCTGCCTGGAAGGCATGATTATATTATTTATGAGGATGATGAGTGATGAATATGGATATGCTTTTATCAATGTCATTACCTGTAGAAATCTTTTCCACATTTCACCGCTATGATAATTATTATATTGATGAAATGCAGTATGGTGATCTCAGCGATGTAGATTTCCAGCGCTATGCCATGTCATGGGAGGGATTACTCGCTTTTAAAGCGCAGGACCACTTTGGTCTCGGCAAAGAAGATATCACTCGCGAGCTTTATAAAAACTTTCGCTTCTTTCGTATCTGGTTTTTTCTACAACGGCATCGCGATTATGCCTGTAAACCTTTTATGACTAATTTTAATGCCCATGTGCATATTAAGGGTGGCGTATGAGAAAGGACTTTCAAAAGCGTAAAATATTTATCGGTAGTCTGGTGTTACTGATGATTGGTTATCTCCTCTGGACACAAAGACCCGTCACTGTCTTTTGGGCTGGGAGCCCGGTTGAGAATGAGCCTGTAATGATATCAGAGCAGTTTGTTAATCAGGACAGACGATTTGAGATATATGGTATCGTGGTAAATCATTTCCCATTAACCGAGTGGGGAAGGATTCATTGGTATCTGGATCATAAAGAAGAATTGAAGAAAAAATACGGAATACCCTTAAGTTACTCATACAGAATTACTTTTTGGGATATTGGCAGCGGATTTACCGATGTTAAAACATCCGGCGATAGCGATCTGTATTGCTTCCCCCTGAAAAAAGAAACGGATAAACATTGTATAGAAAAAAATATGTTCATGAATGTGGAATATGACGCGGGGTCTTACGAAAGGTTTGCTTTCAGCAGTAGTGAGTATTATTGGATAACCATGCCGGATGGGAAGTTAGCGCGAATAAAAAATGCATTGTAAAAGAAAACGCCGGAGAGAGTCTCCGGCGTTTCTATTATCTTAAAGCGCGGCAATAACCGCTTGCTGCTCGATAAGCTTGGCTTTCGCATCGGCGAATGCCACCAGACGTTCACGCTCTTTAGCGATAACCGCTTCAGGGGCGCGGGCAACAAAGCCTTCGTTTGCCAGCTTGCTTTCGATCTTACCGATTTCGATGTCGACTTTAGACACTTCTTTCGCCAGACGAGCCAGCTCAGCGTCTTTGTCGATAAGACCCGCCATTGGGATCAGCAGCTCGGCACCGTCGATGATTTTGGTCACGGAAACCGGACCTTTATCATTTGCCGGCAACACGGTGATGCTTTCCAGGCGGGCCATCGTTTGCAGGAAGGTACGGTTCTCGTTCACACGACGAACGGCGTCATCACTGCAACCGCGCAGCAACAGCTCCAGCGGTTTGCCCGGCGAAAGGTTCATTTCTGCACGAACGTTACGTACCGCAACGATGGCTTGCTTCAGCCACTCGGTGTCGGAGGCGGCAGCTTCATCAACCTGAGCGGCGTCGAATTCCGGGAACGGCTGCAGCATGATGGTATCGGTAGTGATGCCTTTGATCACCTTCACACGCTGCCAGATCGTTTCAGTGATGAACGGAATAATCGGATGCGCAAGACGCAGCAGACCTTCCAGAACGGTGATCAGCGTGTTGCGCGTACCGCGCAGTTCCGCTTCAGTACCGCCGTTCATTACCGGTTTGGTCAGCTCCAGATACCAGTCACAGAACTGGTTCCAGGTGAACTCATACAGAATGCCCGCGGCGATATCGAAGCGGTAGGTGTCCAGCGCTTCACGATACGCTTTGATCGTCTGGTTGAATTCCGCCAGGATCCAGCGGTCCGCCAGTGAAAGCGTCATGTCGCCGCCGTTGAAGCCGCAATCCTGATCTTCTGTGTTCATCAGCACGAAGCGGCTGGCGTTCCACAGCTTATTACAGAAGTTACGGTAACCTTCCAGACGTTTCATGTCCCAGTTGATGTCGCGACCAGTAGAGGCCAGCGCCGCCAGGGTGAAACGCAGGGCGTCGGTGCCGTGAGGCTCAATGCCGTCCGGGAACTGCTTCTCGGTACGTTTACGAATTTTTTCAGCCAGCTGCGGCTGCATCATGTTGCCGGTACGTTTTTCCAGCAGGTCTTCCAGCGAAATACCGTCAACCATATCCAGCGGGTCGATAACGTTACCCTTGGATTTAGACATCTTCTGGCCTTCGTCGTCACGAATCAGACCGGTCATGTAGACGGTGTGGAACGGGACCTGCGGTTTGCCGTTTTCATCTTTGATGAAGTGCATGGTCATCATGATCATGCGGGCAATCCAGAAGAAGATGATGTCGAAACCGGAGACCATCACGCTGGTTGGGTGGAACTGACGCAGCGCATCGGTGTTTTCTGGCCAGCCGAGGGTGGAGAAGGTCCACAGCGCGGAGGAGAACCAGGTATCCAGAACGTCTTCGTCCTGACGCAGCGCAACGTCTGCGCCCAGGTTGTTTTCCTGACGCACTTCGTCTTCCGTACGGCCGACGTAGACGTTGCCTTCATTGTCGTACCAGGCCGGGATGCGGTGGCCCCACCACAGCTGACGGGAGATACACCAGTCCTGAATATCACGCATCCAGGAGAAGTACATGTTTTCGTACTGTTTAGGTACGAACTGAATATCGCCGTTTTCTACTGCTTCAACCGCTGGTTTTGCCAGCACGTCGGCACGCACGTACCACTGGTCGGTCAGCATTGGCTCGATGACTACGCCGCCACGGTCGCCGTAGGGCACGGTCAGGTCGTGTGGTTTGATCTCTTCCAGCAGGCCCAGGGCGTCAATAGCGGCAACGACCGCTTTACGCGCGGCAAAGCGCTCCAGCTTCTGGAATTCGGCTGGGATCTCGCTGGAGTAAGCGTCAGATTCGTTACCTTTGGTGTCATACACTTCTGCGCTTTCACGGATATCGCCGTCAAAGGTCAGAATGTTGATCATCGGCAACCCGTGACGACGGCCCACTTCGTAGTCATTGAAATCGTGCGCAGGCGTGATTTTCACACAGCCGGTGCCTTTTTCCATGTCGGCGTGCTCATCGCCCAGGATCGGGATACGACGATTCACCAGCGGCAGGACGACGAATTTGCCGATCAAATCTTTATAACGGGGATCTTCCGGGTTCACGGCCACACCGGTATCGCCCAGCAGGGTTTCCGGACGGGTGGTCGCTACCACCAGGTAATCTTTACCGTCTGCGGTTTTTGCGCCGTCAGCCAGCGGATAACGGATATGCCACATGGAGCCTTTCGACTCGCGGTTTTCCACTTCCAGATCGGAGATCGCGGTGCGCAGTTTTGGATCCCAGTTGACCAGGCGCTTGCCACGGTAAATCAGATCTTCTTTGTACAGACGGACAAACACTTCTTTCACGGCGTTGGAAAGACCTTCGTCCATGGTGAAGCGCTCGCGCTCCCAGTCCACGGAGTTGCCCAGACGGCGCATCTGGCGGGTAATGGTGCCGCCAGACTCGGCTTTCCACTGCCAGATTTTGTCGATGAACGCGTCGCGACCGTAGTCGTGGCGGGTTTTACCTTCTTCAGCGGCAATCTTACGCTCAACCACCATCTGGGTCGCAATGCCCGCGTGGTCAGTACCAGCCTGCCACAGGGTGTTTTTACCCTGCATGCGCTGATAGCGGATCATGGTATCCATGATGGTCTGCTGGAAAGCATGACCCATATGCAAACTGCCGGTGACGTTCGGCGGCGGGATCATGATGCAGAAGGACTCTTTGCTTTCGTCGCCGTTAGGCTTGAAATAGCCCTGCTCTTCCCAGTGCTCGTAAAGCGGCTGTTCGATATCTCGTGGGTTATATGTCTTTTCCATTATTTCCAGGTTGCCGTATTCAGGTTAAAACCAGCCAGGCGGTACGCTTTATAGCGTTCGCGCGCCAGTTGTTTCAGAGAATCTTCGTAAGGGACAAAGTCTACCACTTCTGTGAAAGCGGTGGCAAAATCTGCAAAGTTGATGCGCAGGCTAATCAGAATATCACGCGCGCTGCTATTGCGTTTTTGCGGCCAGGCAATTTCCACCGGCGCACCGCCGCGTGGCCCTTCTCCCGATAAATTATGCGGAACAAAACTTTCAGGCGGCCTTGCCCACAGCGCTTCGTCCAGACGAATTGCCTGCTGTTCATCTTCGCAGGCAATCAGGACGCGTTTCCCGTTGCGCCAACGTTCTGCGGCAATTTCACACACCAGTTGTTCAACGGCGCTTAAGCCATCCTGTTGTGTGTCGTTGTCCAGAAGATAGAACGTTGCGTTTCTCATAATATGGGGCTTCTTGTTTTGGATTCAAATGCAAAGCCGGGTGGCGTTACGCTACCCGGCCTGGGGTTGAGTGACGTTCAGGGCCGGTAAGGCGAGGCCGCCTCCCGGCATTTTACCTCACTCGTCGCCATTAAACCCGGCGCGATTGAGCAGGAACTGCGACAGGAGTGCAACAGGACGGCCGGTTGCGCCTTTGGCTTTGCCAGAGCGCCATGCCGTTCCGGCGATGTCCAGATGTGCCCAGTTGTATTTGCGGGTAAAGCGCGCCAGGAAGCAACCTGCCGTGATAGCCCCGCCAGGGCGGCCACCAATGTTTGCCATATCGGCAAAGTTGGACTCCAGCTGCTCCTGATACTCATCGCCCAATGGCAGACGCCATGCGCGGTCGCCCGCTTGTTCCGACGCACCGATCAGCTCATGCGCCAGCGGATTGTGGTTCGACATCAGGCCCGTGATGTGATGGCCTAAAGCGATAACGCACGCGCCGGTCAGCGTTGCAACGTCGATGACGGCTTCCGGTTCAAAGCGTTCCACATAGGTTAATACGTCGCACAGGACCAGACGGCCTTCCGCATCGGTATTCAGCACTTCAACGGTCTGGCCTGACATGGTGGTCAGGACGTCACCCGGACGATAAGCATGGCCGCCAGGCATGTTTTCACAGCCAGCCAGTACGCCAATAACATTGATTGGCAACTGCAGCTCCGCCACCATGCGCATCACGCCATATACCGCAGCGGCACCGCACATGTCGTATTTCATCTCATCCATGCCTTCGGCCGGTTTGATTGAAATACCGCCGGAGTCAAAGGTAAGACCTTTACCCACCAGCACAACAGGGCGCGCATCTTCCGATGGGTTGCCTTTGTACTCAATCACCGACATCAGCGATTCGTTCTGCGAACCGTTGCCGACGGCAAGGTACGAATGCATTCCCAGCTCTTTCATCTGCTGTTCGCCAATGACGCGGGTAATGACATTCTTACTGTAGGAGTCCGCTAATTGACGCGCCTGAGAAGCCAGGTAGCCCGCGTTACAGATGTTTGGCGGCATGTTGCCGAGATCTTTTGCAGCTTTAATACCCGCAGCAATCGCCAGACCGTGCTGAATCGCGCGCTCGCCGCTGGTCAGTTCGCGACGCGTTGGCACATTGAAGACCATTTTACGCAGCGGACGACGCGGCTCGCTTTTAGTCGTCTTCAACTGATCAAAGCTGTAGAGACTCTCTTTTGCGGTCTCAACCGCCTGACGCACTTTCCAGTAGGTGTTACGGCCTTTCACGTGCAGTTCGGTCAGGAAGCAGACCGCTTCCATTGAGCCGGTATCATTCAGCGTGTTAATGGTCTTCTGAATCACCTGCTTATATTGACGCTCGTCCAGCTCGCGCTCTTTGCCGCAACCAATCAGCAGAATGCGTTCGGACAGGACGTTTGGCACATGGTGCAATAACAACGTCTGCCCAGGTTTGCCTTCCAGTTCCCCACGGCGCAGCAATGCGCTGATATAGCCGTCGCTAATTTTATCGAGTTGTTCGGCGATCGGGGAGAGTCGGCGTGGTTCAAAGACGCCCACAACGATACAGGCACTCCGCTGTTTCTCCGGGCTACCACTTTTTACACTGAACTCCATGCACTACGCTCCTGAATCTTAAAGACAACGACGGCGGCTACGGATAGAATTGAAACCTTTCGTAACTCAAGTCCGCTGTTGTGGTGACTTCGTGTTAATCTTACGTTACTACGGTTTCGACACGTCAAATATATCCTGAAGCACGAATCCGCCGGATTTTTTAATCTTAGCGATGATTTCGACGACTCAAGAGAATAAATGACGTTTAAGCCATGAAACAAGCGAAATTCCTGCAAAGAGACGGGTTTTTACGGGCGTATTTAAAGTGATAATCATAAGATATCTGGTGCGGGAAACGCTGAAGAGCCAGCTGGCCATCCTTTTCATCCTGCTTCTGATCTTTTTCTGTCAGAAGCTGGTCAGGATCCTCGGTGCGGCTGTCGACGGTGAAATCCCAACAAATCTGGTGCTTTCCCTGCTGGGGTTAGGCGTGCCGGAAATGGCGCAGCTGATTTTGCCGCTGAGTCTTTTCCTTGGCTTGCTGATGACGCTGGGGAAACTCTATACCGAAAGTGAAATCACGGTGATGCACGCCTGCGGCTTAAGCAAAGCCGTCCTGGTGAAAGCGGCGATGGTGCTGGCGCTGTTTACAGGCATTGTCGCGGCCGTGAACGTGATGTGGGCAGGGCCCTGGTCCTCCCGCCATCAGGATGAGGTGCTGGCCGAAGCAAAAGCGAACCCCGGTATGGCGGCGCTGGCTCAAGGCCAGTTCCAGCAGGCTACCGACGGCAGTTCCGTGCTCTTTATTGAGAGCGTGGACGGCAGCCGCTTCAATGATGTGTTCCTTGCGCAGATTCGCCCGAAAGGGAACGCCCGCCCGTCGGTGGTGGTCGCCGACTCGGGACAGCTTACGCAGCGTAAAGACGGCTCACAGGTTGTTACGCTGAACAAAGGGACGCGCTTTGAAGGCACCGCGCTGCTGCGAGACTTCCGCATTACCGATTTCCAGAACTATCAGGCGATTGTGGGTCACCAGACCGTCGCGCTCGATGCGAATGATACCGAGCAGATGGACATGAAGACCCTGATAAACACCAATACCAACCGGGCGCGTGCAGAGCTGCACTGGCGTCTGACGCTGGTGTTTACCGTCTTTATGATGGCGCTGATGGTGGTTCCGCTGAGCGTGGTTAACCCGCGTCAGGGGCGTGTGTTGTCGATGTTGCCGGCCATGCTGCTGTATCTCATCTACTTTCTGTTGCAAACCTCCATCAAATCTAACGGGGGCAAAGGGAAAATTGATCCGATGATTTGGACCTGGGCGGTCAACGGCTTGTATCTGCTGCTCGCGCTGATATTAAACCTGTGGGACACGGTGGCAATGCGCCGTCTGCGTGCCCGATTTACGCGCAAAGGAGCCATCTAATGCAAGCGTTTGGCGTTCTTGACCGCTACATAGGTAAAACGATTTTCACCACCATCATGATGACGTTATTCATGCTGGTGTCGCTCTCCGGCATCATTAAGTTTGTTGATCAGCTGAAAAAAGCCGGGCAGGGCAGCTACGACGCCATGGGTGCGGGGATGTATACCTTGCTCAGCGCACCAAAAGATATTCAGATCTTCTTCCCGATGGCGGCCCTGCTGGGGGCGTTGCTGGGGCTGGGGATGCTGGCGCAGCGTAGTGAACTGGTGGTGATGCAGGCCTCTGGCTTTACGCGTTTGCAGGTTGCGCTGTCGGTGATGAAAACGGCTATTCCGCTGGTTCTGCTCACCATGGCGATTGGCGAGTGGGTTGCGCCGCAGGGTGAGCAAATGGCGCGTAACTACCGTGCGCAGGCTATGTATGGTGGCTCTTTGCTGTCCACGCAGCAGGGGTTGTGGGCGAAAGACGGAAACAACTTTGTCTACATTGAACGCGTGAAGGGTGACGATGAGTTGGGTGGCGTCAGTATTTATGCCTTCAACGACGAACGCCGCCTCCAGTCGGTGCGTTATGCCGCAACGGCCAAATTCGATGCCGATAATAAGCAGTGGCGGCTGTCGCAGGTGGACGAGTCAGACCTGAAGGATCCCAAGCAAATTACCGGTTCGCAAACGGTATCAGGGACCTGGAAAACCAACCTGACGCCAGACAAGCTGGGCGTGGTGGCGCTCGATCCGGATGCACTGTCGATCAGCGGTCTGCACAATTACGTGAAATACCTCAAAGCGAGCGGGCAGGACGCCGGGCGTTATCAACTCAATATGTGGAGCAAAATCTTCCAGCCGCTGTCGGTGGCGGTGATGATGCTGATGGCCCTGTCATTCATCTTCGGCCCTCTGCGAAGCGTGCCGATGGGGGTGCGTGTCGTCACCGGCATCAGCTTTGGTTTTGTGTTCTACGTTCTTGACCAAATCTTTGGCCCATTAACGCTGGTGTATGGCATACCGCCTGTTATCGGTGCGTTGCTGCCAAGCGCCTCGTTCTTCCTGATCAGCCTCTGGCTGCTTCTGAAACGCTCCTGATTGCTCTCTTCCTCACTCCCGACCCGGGAGTGAGGTTAATCTCCTGTTTCACACCGCACTTTTTCACATAACCTTCAACGCCTTCCCCCGATTTTGAGTATTATTGAGCGATGAAGTCGTGAAGGGATCCCCTATGAAGCAAATTCGAATGCTGGCGCAGTACTATGTCGATCTGATGATGAAGCTCGGCCTGGTCCGTTTCTCCCTGTTGCTGGCGCTGGCGCTGGTGGTATTAGCGATTGTCGTGCAAATGGCTGTCACCATGGTGTTGCATGGTCAGGTTGAAAGCATCGACGTGATTCGCTCGATCTTTTTTGGTCTGCTGATTACCCCATGGGCGGTCTATTTTCTGTCGGTGGTGGTTGAACAACTGGAGGAGTCACGTCAGCGTTTGTCTCGCCTGGTGGTGAAGCTCGAGGAGATGCGCGAGCGTGACCTCAAACTCAACGTACAGTTGAAAGACAACATCGCCCAGCTGAATCAGGAGATCTCGGATCGTGAAAAAGCCGAGGCCGAACGTCAGGCCACGCTGGAGCAGCTGAAAATTGAGATGAAAGAGCGTGAGGTGACGCAGATTCAGCTTGAACAGCAGTCCTCGTTCCTGCGCTCTTTCCTGGACGCCTCGCCCGACCTGGTTTTCTACCGTAATGAAGACAAAGAGTTTTCGGGCTGTAACCGGGCGATGGAGCTGTTAACCGGCAAAAGCGAAAAACAGCTGGTGAATCTGAAACCCCAGCAGGTTTACTCCGCAGAAGCCGCGGCGAAGGTCATGGAGACGGATGAAAAAGTGTTCCGCCATAACGTCTCGCTGACCTACGAACAGTGGCTGGACTACCCGGACGGACGCAAGGCCTGCTTTGAAATCCGGAAAGTGCCGTATTACGACCGCGTGGGGAAACGCCACGGGCTGATGGGGTTTGGCCGTGATATTACGGAACGTAAACGCTATCAGGATGCTCTGGAGCGCGCCAGCCGCGATAAGACCACCTTTATTTCCACCATCAGCCATGAGCTGCGTACGCCGCTTAACGGCATTGTTGGGCTTAGCCGCATTTTGCTGGATACCGATTTAACTCACGAGCAGGAAAAATACCTTAAAACCATCCACGTCTCGGCGGTGACGCTGGGTAATATCTTCAACGATATTATCGACATGGATAAAATGGAACGACGTAAAGTCCAGCTGGATAACCAGCCGGTGGACTTCACCGGCTTCCTGGCTGACCTGGAAAACCTCTCCGGTCTGCAGGCGCAGCAGAAGGGGCTGCGTTTTGTCATGGAGCCGACCTTGCCGCTGCCGCATAAGGTCATTACTGACGGAACGCGACTGCGTCAGATCCTGTGGAATCTCATTAGCAACGCCGTTAAATTTACCCAGGATGGCCAGGTGGTGGTGCGTATTCGTTACGACGAAGGCGATATTCTGCACTTTGAGGTCGAAGATTCCGGCATTGGCATCCCGCAGGAAGAGCAGGATAAGATCTTTGCCATGTATTACCAGGTGAAAGACAGCAACGGCGGTAAACCGGCCACGGGAACGGGGATTGGTCTGGCGGTCTCGCGCCGTCTGGCGAAAAGCATGGGCGGTGATATCACCGTGGACAGCCAGCAGGGCAGAGGCTCGATCTTTACCCTGACGGTGCATGCGCCCGCGGTGGCTGAAGAGGTGGAGGACACCTTTGAAAATGACGATATGCCGCTGCCAGCGCTGCATGTTCTTCTGGTGGAAGACATTGAACTGAACGTGATCGTCGCGCGCTCGGTGCTGGAAAAACTGGGTAATAGCGTGGATGTGGCGATGACCGGGAAAGCCGCGCTTGAGATGTTTAAGCCGAATGAATACGACCTTGTGCTGCTGGATATTCAGTTGCCGGACATGACCGGGCTGGATATCTCGCGCGAGCTAACGCGCCTCTACAGTGCTGACGAACTGCCGCCGCTGGTGGCGCTCACGGCTAACGTCCTGAAAGATAAACAAGAGTACCTCGACGCGGGCATGGACGATGTGCTCAGCAAGCCGCTGGCGGTGCCTGCCCTGACCGCCATGATCAAGAAGTTCTGGGATACAACTGACGATGAGGAGAGCACCATGACGCCAGCAGAAAGCGAAAAAGCACAGTCGATTCTCGATACCGCTATGCTTGAGCAGTACATCGATTTAGTGGGACCGAAACTCATTACCGACGGTCTGGCCGTATTTGAAAAAATGATGCCGGGCTACTTAAGCGTGCTGGAATCTAACCTTACGGCCCGCGACCAGAAAGGGATTGTTGAAGAGGGGCACAAGATTAAAGGGGCTGCGGGTTCTATCGGCCTGCGTCATCTTCAACAACTGGGTCAGCAGATTCAATCGCCTGATTTACCGGCGTGGTCAGATAACGTTGGTGAATGGGTTGAAGAGATGAAACAGGAATGGCAGAACGATGTTGCTGTTCTGAAGGCGTGGGTGGCTGCCAGAAAAAAATGACCCCGGATAAACCGGGGTGCGCGAATACTGCGCCAACACCAGGGAAATCGTAGCTGTGCCTGATTTTTGTGTTGTTTTCGCATGAAGACACAGCCTTAAAATGAGGGCCGCACGCAGATAAGATAGCAAATCTTAAATGATTTGTTACATGAATCAGTGAAATGTGTGAAGCATACCCTTTTAATCAGAATGATTAATAGGTAGCAGTCGGGTGCAATGAAGGAGCAACAGAATGAAAAAGGTGGGTGTAGTCCTCAGCGGATGCGGCGTTTACGACGGTGCAGAGATTCACGAAACGGTGCTGACGCTGCTCGCGTTAGCCCGACAGGGCGCTGAAGCCGTCTGTTTTGCGCCGGATAAAAGCCAGTCCGATGTGATCAACCATCTGACGGGTGAACTTATGGCGGAAACCCGCAACGTGCTGGTCGAAGCCGCACGCCTTGCGCGTGGAAAAGTGCAGCCCTTGTCTCAGGCCGTAGCGGAAGATCTGGATGCGCTGATCGTGCCGGGCGGTTTTGGCGCCGCCAAAAATCTCAGCAGCTTTGCCCGCTCTGGCAGCGACTGCCAGGTCGACAGCGCCTTAAAAAATCTTGCCCTTCAGCTTCACGAAGCGGGAAAACCACTCGGCTTTATGTGTATAGCCCCTGCCATGTTGCCGAAGATTTTTGATTTTCCGCTGCGCCTGACCATCGGTACGGATATCGATACGGCAGAACTGATTGAAGAGATGGGCGGCGAACATGTGCCGTGTCCGGTCGACGATATTGTGGTGGATGAGGACAATAAAATCGTGACCACGCCGGCCTACATGCTGGCACAGGATATCGCGGAAGCCGCCACCGGCATTGATAAGCTGGTGGAACGCGTGCTGGTACTCGCCCAGTGAGCAAACGACGTTCTCCGCTCGCCTGGGTAAAGCGTGTTTTGCTTCGCCTGGTGCTGTTTTTCGTCGTCCTTTGGGGCGGCGGTATTGCGCTCTTCAGCGTATTGCCTGTGCCGTTTTCAGCGGTCATGGTTGAACGCCAGCTTGGCGCATGGCTGACCGGCAATTTCAGCTACGTGGCGCACTCTGACTGGACGAGCATGGATGCGATTTCTCCGTGGATGGGGCTGGCGGTGATCGCCGCAGAAGACCAAAAATTCCCGGAGCACTGGGGCTTTGACGTTGCGGCGATTGAGAAAGCGCTGGCGCATAACGAGCGAAATGAAACACGGGTACGCGGGGCGTCAACGCTTTCGCAGCAGACGGCGAAAAACCTGTTTTTATGGGACGGACGTAGCTGGTTGCGTAAAGGGTTAGAGGCAGGGCTGACGGTGGGTATAGAGACCGTCTGGAGTAAGAAACGCATTCTGACGGTGTATTTAAATATCGCGGAATTCGGTGAAGGGGTATTCGGGGTAGAAGCGGCGGCTCAGCGGTACTTTAATAAACCCGCCAGCCGACTGACGATGTCCGAAGCCGCTTTATTAGCTGCGGTATTGCCCAATCCCATTCGCTTCAAAGCCAATGCGCCGTCAGGCTATGTTCGCAGCCGTCAGGCATGGATCCTGCGGCAGATGCGACAGCTGGGTGGCGAAGGCTTTATGGCGAGAAATCAGCTGATGTAAGAACTAGTCTTCATCAAACCCGGCGTTGAACAGCGCCACCACCGCGGCCAGTGCCTCTTCTTCCTGGGGACCGGTCGCTTCCACTTCTATCTGACGGCCCTTAGCAGAATCAAGCATCAACAGCGCAATGACGCTGTTGGCTTCTGCTTCGGTGCCTTCATCGTTGCGCAGCAGCACTTCTGCATCAAACCCCTGCATCAGTTCAAACAGCTTCATTGCCGGGCGTGCATGCATGCCCAGCTTGTTGGTGATTTCAACGGTGTGTTTTACGGTCATGTTTTACGTTTTTCCAGCGTGCGATGACGTGACTGAACGTTTTTGCCGCGTGAACGGAAGTAATCGGCCAACTGCTCGGCAATATACACCGAGCGATGTTTACCGCCTGTACAGCCGATCGCTACGGTCAGATAGCTGCGATTGTTTGTCTCGAGCATAGGTAACCATAGCTCAAGGTAGCTACGCGTCTGGTAAATAAAATTGTGTACTTCTGTGTGCCTGTCAAGGAACGCCGCCACGGGCTTGTCCAGACCGGTCATTGGGCGGAGTTTTGGATCCCAGTGCGGGTTTGGCAGGAAACGGACGTCGAAAACATAATCGGCATCAATAGGAATGCCGTGTTTGAACCCGAAGGATTCGAACACCATGGTCAGCTCACGCTCACGTTTGCCCAGCAGGCGCGTACGCAGCATCTCCGCCAGTTCGTGGACGGACATTTCCGAGGTATCCACAATCAGATCGGCGCGGGAACGTAAAGGCTCGAGCAGATCGCTCTCTTCGTCAATGGCGCTCTCCAGCGACAGATTTTTACTGGAGAGGGGATGCAATCGACGGGTATCGCTGTAACGGCGAATGAGGGTATTGCGGTCTGCGTCCAGGAACAGCAGCTGCGGCGAGAAGTTCTCGGGCAGGCTGCTCATTGCCTGTTCAAAAATTTCCGGGGATTCCGGCATGTTACGCACATCGATACTGACGGCAGCAGAGATTTGTCTGTCCGCCAGCGTCCGGGCCAGATCGGGCAACAGGACAACCGGCAGGTTATCCACGCAGTAAAATCCCATATCTTCCAGCGCACGCAGGGCCACGGATTTCCCCGACCCAGAACGACCGCTGACGATCATCAGCACCATGTTCCGTTTCTCCTCAGGACAACAGATAGGAAGGCCATCTCCTGATTACGCATCATCCTGATTGCCTTCTGTTTCCGTGATGATGTGATACAGCTCCTCATCGCTCTGGGCCGCGCGCAGACGTCGACAGATGGTTTTATCCGCCAGACGCTTTGCCACCAGCGAGAGCGTATGCAAATGCGTTTTTGTCTGATCGGCTGGTACCAGCAGAGCAAAGAGCAGGTCGACAGGCTGGTTGTCGATAGCATCAAATGCAATCGGTGTTTCCAGCTGCACGAACACGCCTACGGCACGCAGGGTATCTTCTTCCAGCTTACCGTGTGGGATAGCGATACCGTTACCGATCCCGGTACTGCCCATTTTTTCACGTGTCAGAATGGCTTCAAACACCACCTGAGGCGGCAGACCTAACTGTTTTGCCGCCAGTTCGCTGATAATTTCCAGCGCACGTTTTTTACTCTGGCAGTGAACGGCACTGCGGGTACATTCCTGGTTCAGGACATTGCTCAATTGAAGAGCGGAATCGTTGTTCATCATAATTTCACCTAAGCGCTAACTGTACAAAGGCCTGTTGTGCTTAACAACAGGCCGTCCTGCACCCGTTAACTGCCCGGACAATTAGTGTTGTTTCAGTTTATCTTTATGTTTATTAAGCTGTCGCGCAAGCTTGTCAATCAAGCCGTCGATAGCCGCGTACATGTCTTGCCCTTCCGCACTGGCATGAAGTTCCCCCCCGTTAACATGGAGGGTTGCATCCGAGATGTGAGTCACTTTCTCCACTTTCAACACAATGTAGACCTGATTAATTCTTTCGAAATACTGCTCAAGTTTCGCAAACTTCGTGTTTAAGAAGTCGCGTAAAGCCTCAGTAATTTCGACGTTTTGTCCAGTGATGTTGAGCTGCATAGTGTCTTCCTTATCGGTTGAGTCAGACCAGTTGTTTACGCTGGTTAGACGGCGGAATGGATAAAGACTCTCGATACTTTGCAACAGTACGGCGCGCCACCATGATACCCTGATCGGACAGCATGGTGGTTAACTTACTGTCACTCAGTGGCTTCGCGGGGTTTTCCGCGGCGATCAACTTCTTCACCAGTGCGCGAATAGCCGTCGACGAGGCTTCGCCGCCGCCTTCGGTATTCACATGGCTGGAGAAGAAATACTTAAGCTCAAAAATACCGCGTGGGCTGTGCAGATACTTCTGCGTCGTCACACGCGAAATGGTCGATTCATGCATCTCGACGGCCTGAGCGATATCCGCCAGCACCATCGGTTTCATAAACTCTTCGCCCTGCTCAAAGAACGCCTGCTGTTGTTCAACAATACAGCGGCTGACGCGGAGCAGCGTATCATTTCGACTCTCCAGACTTTTGATCAACCAACGCGCTTCCTGAAGATTGCTGCGAATATATTGATTATCGGAGTCGTTGCGCACGCTGGTGCACAGGGAGGCGTATTGCTGATTGATTTGCAGACGGGGGATGCTGTCAGAGTTTAATTCTACGGTCCAGTGACCGTTATGTTTTCGCACCAGCACATCCGGGATCACGTATTCCGGTTCACCGGTCTGGATTGACTGGCCGGGGCGGGGATCAAGCGACTGAATCAGATCTACCGCTTCCTTCAGCACCTCTTCTTTTAACCGCGTGACGCGCATCAGGGTGCGGAAATCATGGTTCGCCAGCAGATCGAGGTGTTCGCTGATGATAAGCCGGGCTTCGTTAATTCTGGGCGACTCTTTCGCAAACTGAGAGAGCTGAATGAGCAAGCAGTCGCGCAGATCTTTGGCGGCAACGCCGATGGGATCAAAGCGCTGGACGCGCTTAAGCACCGCTTCTATCTCTTCCATCTCAATGTCGCTATTGCCAATACTTTCCAGTATTTCGTCAAGGGTGACGGTCAAATAGCCCGTGTCATCAACGGCATCGACAATGGAGGTGGCAATCGCACGGTCGGTTTCAGTAAACGGCGTCAGCCCCACCTGCCACATCAGGTAATCCTGTAAGGACTGGGTGGTTTCGCCCTGGTAAACCGGCAGCTCGTCATCCTGATAGTCGGCGCGCGTGCCTGAGGGGGTGCCAGCGGTATAAATTTCATCCCAGCTTGCATCCAGCGGCAGTTCGTCCGGCATCTCATGTTGCTCAAGGGCATCTGCCGTATCGAGCGTTTCGGTGTCTTGCTTTTCCTGGGTTTCAACTTCGTCATGAAGATCGGTTTGCTCCAGCAACGGATTGCTGTCCAGGGCCTGCTGGAGTTCCTGCTGGAGTTCTAACGTGGACAGTTGCAACAGACGAATCGCCTGTTGTAACTGAGGCGTCATCGCCAACTGCTGGCTCAGCCTTAATTGCAAACCTTGCTTCATGTTCAGGGCGTTTTTCTCCGCATTAGCGTGACGTAACCTCTACCCTATCAGAGTCTGAAGTCTTCCCCAAGGTACACGCGCTTCACATGTTCATCCTGGAGAATTTCCAGCGGGGTGCCATGGGCAATCAGATGGCCCTGGCTGACGATATAAGCGCGTTCACACACGGCCAGTGTTTCACGCACGTTATGGTCAGTAATCAGCACACCGAGGCCGCTGTCGCGCAAATGCTCGATAATGCGCTTGATGTCGATAACGGAAATGGGGTCAACGCCCGCAAAAGGTTCATCTAACAAAATAAATTTGGGATTCGCTGCCAGTGCGCGGGCAATTTCTACGCGACGACGTTCACCACCGGACAGCGCCTGACCCATACTGTCGCGCAGATGTTCGATGTGGAACTCTTCCATCAGCTCGTTCGCCCGATCGGTACGCTGTTCTGCGGTCAGATCGTCACGGATTTGCAGAACCGCCATCAGGTTATCGAAGACCGTTAAGCGGCGGAAAATCGAGGCTTCCTGCGGCAAATAACCAATGCCGCGACGCGCGCGGGCATGCAGCGGCAGCAGGCTGATATCGTCGTCATCAATGATGATATTGCCCGCATCGCGAGACACAATGCCGACGACCATGTAAAAGGTGGTTGTTTTACCTGCACCGTTTGGCCCTAACAGGCCCACAATCTCGCCAGAGTTAACGGTCAGACTGACATCTTCAACGACGCGACGGCCCTTGTAGGCTTTTGCGAGATTTTTTGCAGTTAATGTTGCCATAACGGATTAGTTACTCTTCTTCTGTGCTGGGGCCTGCTCTTTGCTCTTATCCTGCAGCTGAGACGGTACCAGAACGGTTGTCACGCGACGGCCTTTCTCGCTGTAGGCCTGCATTTTTTGTTCTTTCACCAGATACGTGATCTTGTCGCCGGTGATATTGCTATCAAGCTGCTCCAGGAACGCGTTGCCGGTCAGGATCACCAGATCTTTTTCCAGCTCATAGTGCATATGGGAAGCACGGCCTTTGACCGGTTTACCATTATCCTGCATCTGGTAGAACGTGGCAGGATTGCCGTAGCCATCAATGATCTCTTTGCCCTGTTCACCACCAGGGCGGGTCACTACAACCTTATCGGCATTAATTTTGATGGTGCCCTGGGTCATCACAACGTTGCCCGTAAAGGTCACCACATTGCCTTGCATATCAAGCGACTGCGTGTCGGATTCGATATGGATGGGCTGTTCGGTGTCACCGGTAACCGCGAGAGCGGGAAGACTGGCAGCCAACAGCGCACTGGCGATGATAAAGTTAAGGCTGAGTTTGTTTGTTTTGAATTTCATAGGAGGTTCTAACCTTTTCAATCAGCTCGGCGTTTTTGCTGCGTAAGTTCCCGCGCATTCTCATACCGCTGGAATTAAATGTTGTACCGTACAATGTCACCAGATCCTGCGAGGTGACGTCCTGGGTGACCAGGTTTATCTGTGCATTGTCCGTCGTAATTTTGCGTAACTGGGAGTCTGCGGTCAGGGCGTTGACTTCGACATGGCCATACAGATAAAGCATACGGTCATTCGTCAATTTAGCCCGATCTGATTTGATCGACCACGTTGGCACTTTGTTGGTGTCAAATGTCGTCATCACCGGTTGGGTAAACCACGACACGCCTTCTTCCGAAAAATGTTCAACATGCTGGGCAATCAGGCGATAGTTTAAAGCCCCTTCAGGGCTGTATACCACCGTATCGCTGTGATCGCTTTTATAGGTAGGGTCACTGGTGTTGACCACATCCGTCTGCGTTTCTTCGTTATCGGCAATATTCACGCCAATCAGAATCAGTGCGACTAACACAAGCAGAAGGGTAATCCAACGTCTGGTTTTACTCATATCGATTGCCCTTTGGCCTCATCAAGCTTGCCTTGCGCCAGCAATAATAAATCGCACACTTCACGTACTGCGCCACGACCGCCGTTGATTCGGGTGACATAATCAGCGCGCGGGATCAACAAAGGATGCGCATCCGCCACCGCTACGCTTAATCCCACTTCTGCCATTACGGGCCAGTCAATCAGGTCGTCCCCGACATAGGCCACATTTTGCGGATCAATAGCCAGCTTCGCCAGCAAATCTTTAAACGCGACCATTTTGTCGGACTGCCCCTGATACAGATGGGTAATGCCCAGCGTTTCGCAGCGATCTTCTACCAGTTTAGCCTTTCGCCCGGTGATAATAGCAACTTCAATTCCGGAGGTAAGGGCACAGCGAATTCCGTAGCCATCACGAACGTTAAAGGCTTTCAGCTCTTCACCGTTGTTACCCATGTAAATCAGGCCATCGGAAAGGACGCCATCCACATCGAGGATCAGCAGGCGAATTTTCTCGGCCTGGGACAGCATCTGCTGACTCACCGGGCCATAACAGGTTGCAAGGGATGCACCCGCATTACTCATTGTCTTTTCCTTCATTACACTACGCCTGCGCGCAGAAGATCATGCATATGTACCACACCCTGCAACTGGTCGCCATCGGCAACCATAACGGAGGTGATATGGCGGGATTGCATCAGGTTCAGCACATCCACAGCCAGTGTACCGGGACGAACACGAATTCCGCCTTCGGTCATGACATCAATAATACCGAGGGAACGGACGTCAATTCCCATATCAAAGACACGACGCAGGTCGCCATCGGTAAAGATGCCTTCGATCTTCATCGTGTCATCACATATCACGGTCATACCGAGATTTTTGCGGGTGATTTCCAGCAACGCATCGCGCAGCGAAGCGTCTTTACGGACGTGGGGGATCTCATCACCCGTGTGCATAATATCGTTAACGCGAAGCAACAGCTTGCGTCCCAGCGCTCCGCCAGGATGGGAGAGTGCAAAATCCTCTGGCGTAAAACCACGCGCTTCCAGCAGGGCAACCGCGAGGGCATCGCCCATCACCAGCGCGGCCGTGGTGCTGGACGTCGGAGCCAGGCCCAGCGGGCAGGCTTCTTTTGGCACTTTGACGCACAGATGGACATCTGCTGCTCGCGCCATGCTGCTTTCTGGGCGGCTGGTCATACAGATAAGCGGAACGTGCAGCCGTTTCAGCACCGGAATCAGGGCCAGGATCTCATTGGATTCGCCGGAGTTGGAGAGGGCAATCACCACGTCCTGCGGCGTCACCATCCCCAAATCGCCGTGTGCGGCTTCACCGGGATGCACAAAGAAAGAAGAGGTGCCGGTGCTGGCGAACGTCGCGGCCATTTTACGGCCTATGTGGCCTGACTTGCCCATTCCCATCACCACGACTTTGCCGGAGCAATGGAATATTTTCTCACAGGCCAGCGTAAAGTCCTGATTGATATATTGATCTAACTGCGCCAGACCTTCACGTTCAATCTCCAGAACGTCCTTGCCTGCTTTCTGAAAGTCAAAACCCGGCTGCAACTCTTGTTGAGACATAATGCGTTTCCGTTACCCAGTGAGAAGAGGCGACAGCCAGTAAAGCATCGCCATCCATACGATAAACCCACCTACAAGCAGTGCGCCTGCTCCTTTACCAATCTGCTGTTTGCGCCGCCAACAGAGCAGGGCAAAAATGACGCTCACCAACAGCATCACGCCATAATCGCGCGAGAAGGCCAGAGGGTTAAATGCCCCAGGCGCAATCAGCGCGGGTAAGCCCAATACGATGGCAATGTTAAAAATGTTCGAACCAATGATATTGCCAATAGCGATATCATCTTCGCCTTTGCGTGCCCCCGCGATGGCTGTCGCCAGCTCCGGCAGGCTGGTACCAATCGCAATGACGGTGAGGCCAATCGTTAACTCACTCATGGCAAAATAGTTCGCCAGAACCGTGGCATTATCCATCACCATTCGGGTCGCCATCGGCATAATAATCAGCGCCACCCCCAGCCACAGTAATGCGACAGGTAGGGTGCCCTCACGCGGTAGCTCGGCAACCTGCTCACGCGTCAGGCTGTCATTGCCCTGTTTTTCAGCCAGCCGGGCGATTTTGACGATATACAGCAGCCAAATCACGGCCAGGGCCAGTAATAACAGCCCGTCATCAAACGTTAATTGCCCATCATAAAGCACATAGCCGGCAAGTAGACTAACAATTAACATTAGCGGCAATTCGCGACGCAGAACATCGGAATGTACGCGAAATGGATGCAGCAGCGCGGCAAGGCCAAGAATCAATAAAATGTTAACAATGTTCGAGCCAATCGCGGTACCGATCGCAAGGTCAACTTGCCCATGAAGGGAGGCGGTAGCGGAGACGATAATTTCTGGAAGCGAAGTTCCGACGCTGACAACGGTCATGCCGATGATTAACGGCGGCATGCCGAATAATCGACAGAGAATCGAGGCCGCGAACACCAGACGGTCAGCACTGTAGACCACCAAAAGTAAACCAATTATTAACAGTGCTGTCGCTAAAAGCATCAAAAGTCCTTTCTTCAGGTATACTCGCGGGTCCACTGAGAGGCGATCTCAGGCGCGGTATACAGTCTGTAGACGTAACGAATTCCTAATTTTGACTTTATGCGCCGGAAAAGTAAAACAAATGCCAGCTTTCGCTAACCCGTGCAGGCAATATTCTGTAAAAATGCTGGGTTCAAGGCTGAATTACACGCCATGCTTAATCTGTAGGCGATTGAAAGGAAGGATAGATGAGCCACAATGCGGCGAATTTAGTCGATGTTCGTGACATCAGCTTCTCACGTAGCAACCGATTGATATTTGACAATATTACGTTGACGGTGCCGCGCGGCAAAATTACCGCGATTATGGGGCCGTCTGGGATCGGCAAAACCACGCTGCTGCGTCTGATCGGCGGACAAATTGCGCCGGACAACGGTGAAATCCTTTTCGACGGCGAAAATATTCCGGCGATGACCCGCACGCGCCTTTATACCGTGCGTAAGCGGATGAGCATGCTGTTTCAGTCCGGTGCCCTTTTCACGGATATGAACGTTTTCGATAACGTAGCCTATCCTTTGCGCGAGCATACGCGCCTGCCTCCTGAATTGCTGAAAAGCACCGTCATGATGAAACTGGAAGCCGTGGGGCTACGCGGGGCAGCAAAATTAATGCCCTCCGAGCTGTCAGGCGGTATGGCTCGTCGTGCGGCGCTGGCGCGCGCCATTGCGCTGGAACCTGATTTAATCATGTTCGACGAACCCTTTGTCGGACAAGATCCTATTACGATGGGCGTGCTGGTGAAGCTCATCTCCGAGCTTAACAGCGCGCTGGGCGTCACCTGTATCGTGGTCTCGCACGATGTTCCTGAGGTGCTGAGCATTGCTGATTACGCCTATATCGTGGCCGATAAAAAAATCGTCGCCCACGGTGGGGCACAGGCGTTACAAAACAATAGCGATCCGCGGGTACGGCAGTTCCTCGACGGCATTGCGGACGGGCCTGTTCCGTTCCGTTATCCCGCCGTTGATTATCATCACGATTTATTGGGAATAGGGAGTTAAGCCACTCATGCTGTTAAATGCGTTGGCCGCTCTTGGACACCGTGGCATAAAAACCATCAGGACGTTCGGGCGTGCCGGGTTGATGTTATTCAATGCGCTGGTTGGCAAGCCGGAATTCCGCAAGCATTCACCGCTGCTGGTGCGTCAACTGTATAATGTTGGCGTGCTGTCGATGCTGATCGTCATTGTGTCTGGCCTGTTTATCGGTATGGTCCTCGGGTTGCAGGGCTATCTGGTACTGACCACTTACAGTGCGGAAACCAGTCTGGGCATGTTGGTCGCACTCTCATTACTGCGTGAACTCGGGCCGGTTGTCGCGGCGCTGCTGTTTGCCGGACGCGCGGGATCGGCCTTAACGGCTGAAATCGGCCTGATGCGGGCGACGGAACAGCTTTCCAGTATGGAAATGATGGCCGTCGATCCCCTGCGCCGGGTGATCTCCCCTCGATTCTGGGCTGGCGTGATTTCGCTCCCGCTGCTGACTATCCTCTTCGTGGCGGTCGGTATCTGGGGCGGTTCTCTGGTCGGCGTGCAGTGGAAAGGTATTGACGCGGGGTTCTTCTGGTCCGCGATGCAGTCTGCCGTTGATCTGCGTATGGATCTGGTGAACTGTTTGATTAAGAGCGTGGTATTTGCGTTTACGGTTACATGGATCGCGTTGTTCAATGGATATGACGCGATACCGACCTCTGAAGGGATCAGCCGCGCGACCACGCGCACTGTCGTTCATTCGTCGCTGGCCGTACTGGGTCTGGATTTTGTGCTCACCGCACTGATGTTTGGGAATTAAGGTCATGCAAACGAGAAAAAGTGAAATTTGGGTTGGTGTATTTCTGCTTCTGGCGATGCTTGCCGCGCTGTTTATCTGCCTGAGAGCGGCTGACATCACCTCTATTCGGACTGAACCCACTTACCGCATCTCGGCCACCTTCGATAACATCGGTGGCTTGAAGGCCGGCTCGCCCGTGCGTATTGGCGGCGTAGTGATTGGTCGTGTGGCGGACATTACTCTGGACGATAAAACCTATCTGCCTCGTGTCGAGATGGACGTCGAAGAGCGTTATAACCATATCCCTGATACCAGCTCGCTTTCTATTCGTACTTCCGGTCTGCTTGGCGAGCAATATCTTGCTTTAAATGTCGGCTTTGAAGATCCCGAGCTGGGAACGTCTATCCTTAAAGACGGTGGCGTTATTCAGGACACGAAGTCAGCTATGGTGCTGGAAGATATGATTGGTCAGTTCCTTTACAACAGTAAAGGGGGTGATGATAACAAATCCGACGCTTCGCCAGCACCGAGCGAAGGCTCCACTGACGCCGCGCCAGCCCCTGGCGCAACGCATTGATCTCAGGAGAATTGATTTATGTTTAAACGATTATTTATGGTTGCCATGCTGATAATTGCTCCACTGACCGTGGCCCATGCCGCGGATCAAAGCAATCCGTATAAACAGATGAATGAAGCGGCGAAGAAAACGTTCGACCGTCTCAAAAATGAACAACCGAAAATTCGTTCAAATCCCGATTATCTGCGTGATGTGGTCGATCAGGAGCTGCTGCCGTATGTGCAGATTAAGTATGCTGGCGCGTTAGTGCTGGGACGTTACTACAAAGATGCAACGCCTGCGCAGCGTGAAGCCTATTTTGCGGCCTTCCGTGAATACCTGAAACAGGCTTACGGCCAGGCTCTGGCGATGTATCACGGCCAGACCTACCAAATCGCGCCTGAGCAGCCGCTGGGCGATGCGACGATTCTGCCGATTCGTGTCACCATCATCGATCCAAACGGTCGTCCGCCGGTACGCCTGGACTTCCAGTGGCGCAAAAATTCCCAAACGGGCAACTGGCAGGCGTATGACATGATCGCCGAAGGCGTGAGCATGATCACGACCAAGCAAAACGAGTGGAGCGATCTGCTGCGCACGAAAGGCATTGATGGCCTGACGGCTCAGTTGAAATCCATCTCCAGCCAGAAAATCACGCTGGACGAGAAAAAGTAATGACGCAGCAACTGAGCTGGGCGCGTGAAGGTGACAGGCTCCTGCTGACCGGCGAGCTGGATCAGGACGTGCTTAACCCTTTATGGGACGCGCGTGAAGAGGCAATGCGCGGCGCCACCGTAATCGATTTAAGCGGTGTGTCTCGTGTGGATACAGCCGGCGTGGCGTTGTTGGTTCACCTGGTTGCCTGTGGCAAAAAACGTGGGCAAAACGTGGTGTTAGCGGGCGTCAGCGATAATGTGCTGACCCTGGCTCAACTGTACAATTTGCCCGCCGACGTCCTGCCGCGTTAATTTATTCTCAACGTAACATTCTGAAAGCCCCGACTGTTTACATGTCGGGGCTTTTTGCTTGTTTAAGACTGCCGCACTTTGCTCTAAGATGTTGAGCTTGTTTTCACTAAAAGATGATGTAGAACCCATGGAAAATAATGAAATCCAGTCAGTGCTGATGAATGCACTCTCTCTTCAGGACGTCCACGTCTCTGGCGATGGCAGCCACTTCCAGGTTATTGCTGTGGGTGAGATGTTCGACGGCATGAGCCGTGTGAAGAAACAACAGGCTGTTTACGCGCCTCTGATGGAATACATTGCGGACAACCGCATCCATGCCCTGTCGATTAAGGCGTTTACCCCGCAAGAGTGGGAACGCGATCGCAAACTAAACGGTTTTTGAGCCGGGGGATATTGCCCGCGGCACGGTTGAATTGATAAGAGAGCATTATTCATGGATAAATTTCGTGTACAGGGGCCAACGCGTCTCCAGGGCGAAGTGACAATTTCCGGCGCCAAAAACGCCGCGCTGCCCATCCTCTTTGCCGCACTGCTTGCGGAAGAGCCGGTAGAGATTCAAAACGTTCCAAAACTGAAAGATATCGACACGACCATGAAGCTGCTCACCCAGTTGGGCACCAAAGTCGAGCGCAATGGTTCCGTATGGATCGATGCCAGCAACGTCAATAACTTCTCTGCACCGTACGATCTGGTGAAAACCATGCGTGCCTCTATCTGGGCGTTAGGTCCGCTGGTGGCGCGTTTTGGCCAGGGTCAGGTTTCTCTGCCGGGCGGCTGTGCAATCGGCGCACGTCCGGTGGATCTGCATATCTTTGGCCTTGAGAAGCTGGGCGCTGAGATCAAGCTTGAAGAGGGCTACGTTAAAGCCTCTGTGAATGGCCGTCTGAAAGGCGCGCACATTGTCATGGATAAAGTGAGCGTCGGCGCGACCGTGACCATTATGTCTGCGGCAACGCTGGCAGAAGGCACCACTATCATCGAGAACGCGGCGCGTGAGCCTGAGATCGTTGATACCGCCAATTTCCTTGTTGCGCTGGGCGCGAAAATCACCGGCCAGGGCACCGACCGTATTACCATTGAAGGCGTAGAACGTCTGGGTGGCGGCGTTTATCGCGTCCTGCCAGACCGTATCGAAACCGGCACCTTCCTGGTGGCTGCTGCTATTTCAGGTGGCAAAATCACCTGCCGCAATGCACAGCCAGATACGCTGGATGCGGTTTTAGCCAAGCTGCGTGATGCAGGCGCGGATATTGAAGTTGGTGAAGACTGGATTAGCCTGGATATGCACGGCAACCGTCCTAAGGCGGTTAACGTCCGTACCGCGCCACATCCTGCGTTCCCAACGGATATGCAGGCGCAGTTCACCCTGCTGAACCTGGTGGCAGAAGGCACGGGCTTCATCACTGAAACCATCTTTGAAAACCGCTTTATGCACGTGCCGGAACTGATCCGTATGGGCGCGCATGCAGAGATTGAAAGCAATACCGTGATTTGTCACGGCGTTGAGCAGCTGTCTGGTGCGCAGGTGATGGCAACGGATCTGCGTGCCTCTGCGAGCCTGGTGCTGGCAGGCTGTATTGCCGAAGGCACAACGGTGGTTGACCGTATCTATCATATCGATCGCGGCTACGAGCGTATCGAAGATAAACTGCGTGCGCTGGGTGCAAATATCGAGCGCGTAAAAGCAGAATAAGTGATTCTGTAGAGAGAAAAGCTCCCGCCATGGCGGGAGCTTTTTTTTATTGCGGTAGAGTCAGGCTGTGGTAGCTATATTCCACAGGCAGCGCGTTACCCGTCATTCCCACGCCTTCGTCGTTCTCCCCAAAAGAAGCCATCGCGTTGATCAACAGATGCACCTGGGCTGTTGAATCGCTATAGCTCGCCGTTTCTACGATTTTGATAATTTTAGTGTCGTGCATCAGCCGACATTTTCTATCGACGAGACGGAATGACAGGTCATGCAGATTGTATCGCCGGTTTAAAGGGCTGGACTCGTGTCTGGTGGAGGAAAAAATATCGTTTTTGACAAAAGGAACGGATATTCCCTTAAATGCAGGTATGAACATTACGGCGGAGATAAAAACGGGATCGCGGCGGGTGATTGATTACTTGTTAAGCCCGTTGCAGACCACCATCGAGAGAAGTTTCACCGAGCGTTAAGGCAGACGAGCTACCGGGGCCGGGCCCCGGCAGTGCTCAGCGTTTACGCATCATCCGCGTTCTGTCGATGAACTCGTGCGTCAGAGGGTCATGATAGCGTGATGGCCAAATCACCCAGGGTTGAGTGTCCAGCGCTTTCGCGATGATCAATTCTCCTTTCGGCCACGGGCGGGTCAGCGCATTCGCGAGTGTTGATGAACTTAACCCATTGCGGCGCGATTCTGCTGCCAGCGACGTTCCTTTTTTACGCAGTGCGGCAATGATATCGGCTGAGTGCCAGTCGATAAATTTCTTATCCATCATACGGTCCTTTTGGTCAGGTGCGTCCACGTCATTTCTGCTGAATTGACGAGGGTTACTATACCGATTTCGAACGGTTGTTTTTAAAAGTTCGCATTACTGGCGACCATATTCAGAATAGGACCAGACTTTATACAGGCGGGCTGTAACTGGCTGTTTTAACAGGAATAGCAGTGTAACTGGAACGTGCTGGAATTCTCCCTGCGAGAACCGCAGGGAGTGAGTACACACTTAGAAATCGCGCTGAACGGCGATGTGGGCAAGCCCGATCAGGGCATCACGCCATGGGCTGTCGGGGATGACCTGAATAGCGGCAATCGCTTTATCCGCTTCTTCTTCTGCACGCTGGCGCGTCCATTCAAGAGAACCGCAGAGCGCCATGGTTTCCAGCACCGGTTCCAGAAGGTGCCGGCCGTTTCCTTGTTCGATGGCTTCACGAATCATCTGCGCTTGTTCCGGCGTACCGTGACGCATCGCGTGTAACAGCGGCAGCGTAGGTTTACCTTCGTTAAGATCGTCGCCGACGTTTTTACCCAGGGTTTCGCCATCTGCACTGTAATCCAGCAAATCATCAATCAGCTGGAAGGCGGTGCCGAGATAGCGGCCATAATCCTGCAGCCCACGCTCCTGCGCTTCGCTACACCCTGCGAGAAGACCAGAACACTGCGCCGCCGCTTCGAAAAGGCGCGCCGTTTTGCTGTAGATGACGCGCATGTAGTTTTCTTCGGTGATGTCCGGATCGTTGACGTTCATCAGCTGAAGCACTTCGCCTTCTGCAATGACGTTAACGGCTTCAGACATCACTTCCAGCACCTTCAGCGAGCCCAGGCTGGTCATCATCTGGAAAGCACGGGTATAGATGAAATCACCGACCAGAACGCTTGCAGCATTGCCAAAGGCCGCGTTTGCGGTTGCTTTGCCGCGGCGCATGTCAGATTCATCCACAACGTCGTCATGCAGAAGCGTGGCGGTGTGGATAAATTCGATCAGCGCAGCAATAGTGATGTGAGCATTTCCCTCATAGCCGACAGCACGTGCAGCCAGAATTGCAATCATCGGACGGATGCGTTTACCCCCGCCGCTGACAATGTAATAGCCTAACTGATTGATCAACTGAACGTCTGAGTTGAGTTGTTCCAGGATTGCTGCATTCACACCCGCCATGTCTTGCGCGGTTAACTCGTTGATTTTTTCTAAATTCATCGCAAATGCCGGGCTTCTTTGTTCTGTTTACCACATATCAAATGGGCTAACGAAGGGTTTTGGTTTATCAATAGTATTGCTGATTGTACTGAAAAAACGGCGTAGATAAACGTTACCGTACGTGTTGTGTTTTTTTTCTTCATGTATTGACTGTAGCACTTGTCAAAGGCTCGCGTTTTGCGTAATATTCGCGCCCTATTGTGAATATTTATAGCGCACTCTGAATCATACGAAGATGTGCGCGGAAGCGGAGTTCTATATGTACGCGGTTTTCCAAAGTGGTGGTAAACAACACCGAGTAAGCGAAGGTCAGACCGTTCGCCTGGAAAAGCTGGACATCGCAACTGGCGAAGCTGTTGAGTTCGCTGAAGTTCTGATGATCGCAAACGGTGAAGAAGTCAAAATCGGCGTTCCTTTCGTTGATGGCGGCGTTATCAAAGCTGAAGTTGTTGCACACGGTCGTGGCGAGAAAGTTAAAATCGTTAAGTTTCGTCGTCGTAAGCACTACCGTAAGCAGCAGGGCCACCGTCAGTGGTTCACTGATGTGAAAATTACTGGCATCAGCGCCTAAGACCTGAGGAGAGATTTAAATGGCACATAAAAAGGCTGGCGGCTCCACACGTAACGGTCGCGATTCAGAAGCTAAACGCCTTGGCGTTAAGCGTTTCGGTGGCGAAACTGTTCTGGCGGGTAGCATCATCGTTCGTCAACGTGGTACTAAATTCCACGCGGGCAACAACGTAGGTTGCGGTCGTGACCACACTCTGTTTGCTAAAGCAGACGGTAAAGTGAAATTTGAAGTTAAAGGCCCGAACAACCGTAAATACATCAGCATCGTTGCTGAGTAAGGTTTCCGTGGTCCGGTAACGGATTAAAGCCCCGCAACGTGTTGCGGGGCTTTTTACATTAGAAGTCCGGAAAATTTTCTGCAGGGAAAACGGGCATGAAGCAGCAGGCTGGCATTGGTATTCTCCTGGCGCTGACAACAGCGATTTGCTGGGGGGCATTGCCCATTGCAATGAAGCAGGTTCTGGAAGTGATGGAGCCGCCGACGGTGGTGTTTTACCGCTTCCTGATGGCAAGCATCGGCCTTGGGGCGATTCTGGCCATAAAAGGCAAATTGCCTCCTCTGCGGATTTTCCGCAAACCGCGCTGGCTGGTGCTTCTGGCTATCGCGACGGGAGGGCTGTTCGGTAACTTCATTCTGTTCAGCTCTTCTCTGCAGTATTTGAGTCCCACGGCATCGCAGGTGATTGGTCAGCTTTCACCGGTCGGCATGATGGTCGCCAGCGTCTTTATCCTGAAGGAAAAGATGCGAGGCACGCAGATTGTCGGGGCGAGTATGCTGCTGTGTGGCCTGGTGATGTTTTTTAACACCAGTTTGATAGAGATATTTACCCGACTGACGGATTACACCTGGGGTGTGATCTTTGGCGTCGGGGCAGCAACCGTCTGGGTCAGTTACGGTGTGGCACAAAAGGTTTTATTGCGCCGCCTGGCCTCACCGCAGATCCTTTTTTTGCTGTACACTTTATGTACTATTGCACTATTGCCGTTAGCAAAGCCGGGTGTGATTACTCAGCTTAGCGACTGGCAACTGGCGTGCCTGATTTTTTGTGGGCTTAACACGCTGGTCGGTTATGGCGCGCTAGCCGAAGCGATGGCGCGCTGGCAGGCAGCGCAGGTGAGCGCGTTAATTACGCTGACTCCGCTGTTTACGTTGTTATTTTCAGATTTGTTATCAATGGCCTGGCCCGATTTCTTCGTCAAACCGATGTTAAACCTTTTAGGCTATCTCGGTGCGTTTGTCGTGGTTGCGGGTGCGATGTATTCCGCTATTGGCCATCGTCTTTGGGGACGTTGGCGCAAAAATGACGCGGTCGTAGTAGAAGTCCCCCGCTCAGGCGAATGAGTTACGGAGAGTAAAATGAAGTTTGTTGATGAAGCAACGATCCTGGTTGTTGCAGGTGATGGCGGTAATGGTTGCGTAAGCTTCCGCCGTGAAAAATATATTCCTCGTGGCGGCCCTGACGGTGGCGACGGTGGAGACGGTGGAGACGTGTGGTTAGAGGCAGACGAAAACCTCAACACGCTGATCGACTATCGTTTTGAGAAATCTTTCCGCGCTGAACGTGGTCAAAATGGCCAGAGCCGTGACTGTACCGGTAAACGCGGCAAAGACGTGATCATCAAAGTGCCTGTCGGAACGCGTGTTATCGACCAGGGTACCGGTGAGACCATGGGTGATATGACCAAACATGGTCAGCGCCTGATGGTGGCGAAAGGGGGCTGGCACGGTTTAGGTAACAGCCGCTTCAAATCGTCTGTGAACCGCGCCCCGCGTCAGAAAACGATGGGTACGCCGGGTGATACGCGCGACCTGCAACTGGAGCTGATGCTGCTGGCCGATGTCGGTATGCTGGGTATGCCAAATGCCGGTAAATCCACGTTTATTCGCGCCGTCTCAGCCGCTAAACCGAAAGTTGCCGATTATCCGTTTACCACGCTGGTACCGAGCCTTGGCGTTGTCCGTATGGATCACGAGAAGAGCTTTGTTGTTGCGGATATTCCCGGGCTTATTGAAGGCGCGGCTGAAGGGGCGGGTCTGGGTATTCGCTTCCTGAAGCACCTTGAGCGTTGCCGTGTGTTGCTGCACATTATCGATATCAATCCAATCGATGAATCGGATCCCGTTGATAACGCCCGCATTATCATTGGCGAACTGGAAAAATACAGCGAAAAACTCGCTGGCAAGCCGCGCTGGCTGGTGTTCAACAAGATCGACCTGATGGACAAGAGCGAAGCAGAAGCAAAAGCGAAAGCGATTGCCGACGCGATGGGCTGGGAAGATAAATACTACCTGATCTCGGCGGCAAGCCAGATTGGCGTGAAAGACCTGTGCTGGGATGTGATGAACTTCATCATTGAGAACCCAATCGTGCAGGCAGAAGACGTCAAGCAGCCTGAGAAAGTCGAGTTCATGTGGGATGACTACCATCGCCAGCAGCTCGAAGAGCAGGAAGTTGAAGACGATGAAGAGTGGGATGAGGACTGGGACGAAGACGACGAAGAAGGTGTCGAATTCATCTACAAGCACTAACACTCTGATGAAACCCCCTCCTGAAGGGGGTTTTTTTTATCGTAATGTCGACGGAAGCCAGCAGCGCGCAATTAAACCGCCGTCCGGACCATTCTCAAGCGTCAGACAACCCCGATGCAGCTGCAGGATGCGCTGAACAATACTTAACCCCAGCCCGCTGCCGCCGTAGCGCTGGTCAAGACGGCGGAAAGGTTCGGTAATCGACTGTCTGTGCGCTTCATCTATGCCTGAACCCTGATCCGCTACGCTCATTTGTGTCCCGTCCTCCCGTTCGCTTAAGGTGACGGTGATCGTGGTCCCCGGGGGGCTGTAGCGCGCAGCATTTTCCAGAAGATTACGCAGCATCAGACGCAGTAATACCGGGTCGCCCTGAACGGTCAGATTGCTCTCCTGTGGCCAGATGACGGTGTGATCTTTCGTCTCTTCTTCCAGAGAGAGTGGCGCAATGATTTGATCCGTCCAGCTCACGGTATCGTAATGACCGCTCGCCATCGCTTGTCCCGCTCGGGCCAGCATTAAAAGCTGCTCTACCGTATGCATTAATTGATCGATACGCGTAATCAACGTGGCTGCCTGTGGCGTGCCTGACTGCGACATTAATTCCAGATGAAGCCGAATACCCGCCAGGGGCGTTCGCAGCTCGTGTGCGGCGTCGGCAGTGAACAATCGCTCCTGCTGGATGGTATGGTCAAGCCGGGCAAGCAGCTGGTTAAGCGAGGTCGTCACGGCGCCAATCTCTTCCATATCTGAATACATGGGAAGCGGCGAAAGATTATCTGCGGAGCGATTGGCCAGGCTTTCGCGCAGCCTGCTGAGGGGACGGGTTATCCAGGTTACCGCCCAGAATGAAAACAGCAGGGTAAAGCCCACCATCACCAGGGAAGGTACCAGCAGCGAGGCGATAGCCTCCCGGATCTCTTTTTCAACATGCTGATTTCGCGATTTAGCGGAGAGCGTTTCGTTCACCAGAAAACTGATTTGCTCGCGGCTTTCATGCCAGAGCCAGATAACGCTGACCAGCTGGAAAAAAAGCAAAATAACCGCCAGCAACACCATTAATCGCCGACGCATACTGTTCATTTCTGGTTCTCCAGGCGATAGCCAACGCCACGTACGGTTTTGATCCTGTCTTTACCGAGCTTACGCCGCAGATTATGGATATGGACTTCAAGCGTGTTTGAGCCAGGATCGTCCTGCCAGGAGTAGATGTCCTGCTGCAGGGTTTCCCGATGCACCGTCTGGCCGGTGCGCATAATCAGGCGCGTCAGCAAGGCGAACTCTTTCGGGGTGACCTCAACAGGCTGCTGACGGCACAGCACCTGCTGCGTGTGCAAATTCAGCGTGAGGTCACCGTCAGTGAGGATATTGTCGCTGTGGCCGTGATGGCGGCGAATAAGCGCCCGTACGCGCGCCTGCAGTTCAGCGAGCGCAAAAGGCTTGACCAGGTAATCGTCGGCACCCGAATCCAGCCCATTAATTCTGTCTGCCAGCGCGTCTCGAGCGGTCAGGATCAGCACTGGGTTGGACAGGCCACGACGACGCCACTGCGTGAGCAACGTTGCCCCATCTTTATCAGGCAGACCCAGGTCGAGGATCACCAGGCTGTATTCGCCGCTTTGAATTAACGCATCCGCTTCGGCGGCGGTGCTGGCACAATCAAGCGCGAACCCTTCATTGGCCATTGCAAGCGCAAGACCTTCCTGTAACAGCACGTCGTCTTCAACAATAAGTAATTTCATCTTGGCTGCACTGTCCAATGTCCATGTTGTGCCCTGATTATGGCAGAAACCTGACTGCGGGCGTATGTGACATTATCTTACCCACACTGTAAGCATATGTCCCTGCCGGCGTTGAGTGAAATGTAAAGCATCATGAATGGGAATTTTACCCTTAATAGATTCCTAAAATCCCCGGAATTTATGGGGTGAATAGACAAGAGAGGATATAATCTTATCCTGATACTGGCATCCCTCTGGCCAGCCCTTCTGTTATTGAGCGAAAGAATGGAATCTCTTAATTTATTGACTCTGTCAGCGTTATGTCTGATCGGTACAACGTTTATTTATCGTTATAAAGCCATCAGAAACAAATACATCACAGCGGTTATTTTTATATTAACGATTTGTGCGGTAGTCATGAACGGGTTTTGGCTCGTCTGTCACCACTTTACGGGCGATGGCGTCAGTCAGGCCGTGCTCTACACTCTGACGGACTCTCTTGAAGGGGCTGAAATCAGTGATTACATTTTGCCATCCCTTTTTGCAATTATCACCTGCGTTGTTCTTAATGCCGCTCTTTATCTTTTTTTATGTAAGGCATTGCCTGGCGGAAGAAGAAATAAACTGTTTACGGTATTGGCCTGTATCACCGGGTCGATGGCAGTGGTGTTGTCGCCCACGTTATATCAGGTGAGTGGAAGTACGCTTCTCAATAAAAAGGTGGATGGATCCGACTTTAGCCAGTATTACGTGAATAAGATTAAGAACATCGAAAAACCGCAATACAATCTGGTTTATATATATGGAGAGAGTCTTGAAAGAACCTATTTTGATGAGAAAGTCTTCCCGGACCTGCTGCCCGATCTGAATAAACAACGGGCGATGAGCCTCGACTTTTCAAACACGGAACAGATGCCCGCGACCGACTTTACCATCGCCGGGCTCGTTGCGTCGCAGTGTGGCCTGCCGTTGTTTAAACCGACTGCATTTAGCGGAGAAAATGCCGGGAATACCTTCTACCCGGACAGCGTTTGCCTGGGCGATATTCTGACAAAGTCGGGTTATGAAACCTGGTTTTTCCAGGGCGCGAATACCCACTTCGCCGACAAAGATGCCTTTTTCCGCGTGCATGGCATCAAGCATGTCTGGGGGTTAAACGAGTCCGGCATGAAGGACAATTTTGACGTCCAAAATAATTGGGGGCTGTATGACAATGTGGTTCTGGATAACGCCTGGCAAAAATTCAGCGAGCTTTCTGCAGCAGGACAACGCTTCGCGCTCTTTACCCTGACCGTCGATACCCATCCACCAAAAGGGTTTATTTCACCGGGCTGTAAAAAGAATAGCTATCAAATCGACGGGCAAAAAGCCGACGCGTTGAGCGCGGTATTGTGTAGTCAGGAGGATATTGCGCGGTTTGTGCAAAAAATCCAGGCCTCCCCGTGGGCAAAAAATACCATTATTGTTCTCTCTTCCGATCATCTGGCGATGGCGAGTACCGCGGTTTCCATTGATTATCTTAATAAGATGGAACGGCGGAATCTCTTTTTTATCCTGGGCGACACCATCAAGCCCGCGATAAAAACGCAACCCAGAACGACCCTGGACAATGGCGCGACGGTGCTGGAGCTGCTGGGCGGAGAAAAAGCGATTGGCCTGGGGCGCAGCTCACTGAGTGAAAAATCCCTGTCTGAGAGCGTTCCAGACTTTAGAAATAAGCTCTATGCATGGGGAGATAGCATTCGAAACCTGTGGGGGGTGCCCGACCATATTGATCGGTTCGTTATTAACGCAGAAAAGAACACGTTTACCTTCGACGACCATAGCTATGGTCTGCCGTTGCTCATCAATATTAAACCCCACCAGGTGTTGCCGATGACGGACGATGGCAGCAGGGTGATGTCTCTCAGACAGTCTTTGTCGACGTTAACCGAAGGGGAGCAGTTTATCTGGGTGGATAAATGTTTCCGCCCCGGCAACATCTGGCGTAACGAATTCGCGCTTTCACAGGACTGGTGCCTCACCCAGGGGAAAATGGGCGGTAAAGTGACCGTGGAAAAAGTGAGCGGAAATCACTATGAAGGTAACGTCCTGAATGATAATACCGCGACGGATACCGCACGTTACCGGTGGGAACAGTCGCAGTTAAAAATTCATCCCACGAATATTCGCTATGCGTCAGATTCATTCAAGTTTGGCCTGGAAGGGACCCCTAACTTTATCGAAAATATGATGGGTTTAAGTCGACAGGAGTCCTGGGGACGCTGGTCTGACGCATTGATGGCGCCGTCTGTGCTGCTGCTGTACAACGCGCCTTTCCCCCGCGAGTTCAATCTTGAAATCGAAGCCAAAGCGTTTGGCAAAAATATCAATGCGCCGGTGGCGGTAAAAATTGGCGATCAAACGCAATATGCTCGTTTTGGTAAGGATCCGACAAAGGTAACGCTGCACTTTACCGGTGATATGTACACGCGGTTATTGAATATAGTCCCACCGGCACCGGAACTGACGCGCGAAGGCAGCGTGCTGGGCTCGTACCTGATTTCACCGGTCCGACGGCTGGGAGTGGGCTTAATCGAAATAAAAATTGTGCCGATCGTGAATAAAACGGCAGCGAAGTAAAATGTTGGATGGCCTCGCCAGAGGCCATCCATTTTGCTTAGTTATTCTGATAAATATCTTTGTACAGACGGCTTTCGAAGCGCACAAGCGGAATACGACGGTTACGTTGGTCTGCAGGTTCAACGGCGTAGCCTGACAGATATTGCACAAACGCCATACGCTGACCGCTGGCGGTGGTGATAAAGCCCGCCAGGTTGTACACCCCTTGCAGCGAGCCCGTTTTTGCCGAAACCTTTCCATCCACACCTGCGGCGTGTAACCCGGCGCGATACTGCAGCGAGCCGTCGTAACCTGCAAGCGGCAGCATGGAGATGAAGTTCAGTTCGGTGTCATGCTGGGCGATGTATTGCAGCACCTGCATCATGGTCGCCGGTGAGATCAGGTTATGCCGCGAGAGACCCGATCCATCGACAGCAATGGTATTGCCCAGATCGATCCCCGCCTGCTGGCGAAGGATCTGACGTACGGCGTCGGATCCTGCCCGCCATGTGCCCGGCACACCAAAGCGTGCATGCCCTATGGTGCGGAACACGGTATCGGCAATCATGTTGTCCGATTTTTTCAGCATAATCTTAAGCAGATCGTGCAAGGGGGCAGACTGTTTGCTCGCTATCACCGTTCCCGGTTCGTTTGCCTGCGTCTGGCGTAAGAGCGTGCCGGTATAGGTAATATCTGCCTGTTTTAGCTCATCTTTCAGAATCGCACCGGCATAACTTGCCCCATCCTGAATCGCAAACGCCAGCGGCAGCGGGTCGGCGCGCTGTGTCAGGCAGCCGGTCAGCGTAAAGCGGTTAAGATCGCCAGGCACGACATCCAGCTCGCAATACTGGGCATCAGGTGAGCCTTTCGCCAGGGTACGCACCTGGCTGAACATGGTCACGGGATAGTAAGAGGCCACCCGAATAAAGGCTAAATCATTCGCTTTTGGTGCGCTGTACAGCGAGACGGAGAAACAGTTGCGGTCAATAATGGCGGCAGAGGGCGGGGCGCTGAAGCACTGCGTCATGTCGTTCCAGGGCCAGCCGGGGGCTTTATCGTGACTGGCGAAAACCGAGGTATCAATCAGAACGTTGCCCTCGATTTTCTTGACGCCTGATTTCTTCAGAACGGCGACCATATTGCGAATATCCTGACGTTTAAACGTCGGATCGCCGCCAAATCGTGCCACTAAGTCGCCTTTTAAAACGCCATCGTCTACGCTACCTTTACTTTCGAGCGTGGTGGTGAAACGGAAATCAGGCCCTAGCTGCAGCAGGGCTGCCAACGCCGTGATGACTTTTTGGGTACTGGCAGGCAAGGCCATCTGCTGGCTGTGGTAGTCAATGTCGGGGGCCTGGGCGCCCACTTTCTGTACCATCAGTGCAAGGTTAGCCCCTGCGGGCAGCTGATTTATGTACTCATCAACGTTCGCGGCCTGAGCAGTGAACGCTAAACTGGTAGTCAATCCGATGATAAATCTGGAAAATCGCATAATCTCGCGCTAACAACCCGGAAACAAACCGTCATACTACGGTGCAATACCCTGCAAAGTAAACGATGACCCATAGTGAACTTCGCGGTAAAATACGTATCAAATTGAAAAATTGCTGCTGACCTGGAACTTTGCTTCCGGGTCAGTTTTCTTTTGCTTCTGGCTCGCTCACGGTGCTGACAATCGTGGGTTCAGGGGCCGGAGCGGGTGATGCTGCTCCCAACAGGAATGTTTAAGAGGTATAACAATGCAAGCTATTCCGATGACCTTACGTGGTGCCGAAAAACTACGCGAAGAACTGGATTTTCTGAAATCGGTTCGTCGTCCCGAAATCATTGCTGCTATCGCTGATGCCCGTGAGCATGGCGATTTGAAAGAGAATGCGGAGTATCACGCCGCACGCGAACAGCAGGGTTTCTGCGAAGGTCGTATTAAAGATATCGAAGCGAAGCTGTCGAACGCGCAGGTGATCGATATCACCAAAATGCCGAATAATGGCCGCGTGATTTTTGGTTCGACCGTTCAGGTGCTGAATCTGGACAACGATGAAGAGCAGACGTATCGCATCGTGGGCGACGACGAAGCCGATTTTAAGCAGAACCTGATCTCAGTGAACTCCCCGATTGCCCGCGGCCTGATTGGCAAAGAGCAGGATGATGTTGTGGTCATTCGCACGCCGGGCGGGGAAGTCGAATTCGAAATTATTAAGGTTGATTACCTGTAATTCGCATCCTGACTAAGATGTTGATACATTGTAAAGAAAGGAAAAAGGCCGCGTAGCGGCCTTTTATCAACTCAAGGAGCATGGCATTTTGCTCACCTGCTAAAGGAAATCGCTGGTTTCACACAAAAAATGTGTTCAACTCAGGATAGTCTTAGCGTGGCAGCGAGATTTTACGCTCTTTAGATGGGCGATAGAGCACCAGCGTTTTACCGATAACCTGTACATTACAGGCACCGGTTTCACGCACGATAGCTTCCACGATCAGGGTTTTAGTGTCTCTGTCTTCAGAGGCGATTTTCACCTTGATTAACTCGTGGTGCTCCAGCGCTTGTTCGATCTCGGCGAGCACCCCTTCGGTCAAACCATTGTTGCCAAGCATGACTACCGGCTTGAGTGGATGTGCCAGACCTTTAAGGTGCTGTTTTTGTTTAGTACTAAGATTCATCGTATATTTTTGCTTACGTTGGGATTGAAAACGGTTCATTCTACCGCCATCTCCCTAATATCGCCAAATAGCTGCGTAGAAATTTACGTCACAGGCAAGGTACGATGAACCAGGACGGAAAGTGAAATGACAGGTAAAAAGCGTTCTGCCAGCTCAAGCCGCTGGCTACAGGAACACTTTAGCGATAAATATGTTCTTCAGGCACAGAAAAAGGGGTTGCGTTCCCGTGCCTGGTTTAAACTTGATGAAATACAGCAAAGTGACAAACTCTTTAAACCGGGAATGACTGTTGTCGATCTCGGCGCTGCACCCGGAGGATGGTCCCAGTACGCGGTAACGCAGATCGGCGGAACGGGGCGAATCATTGCATGCGATCTTTTACCTATGGATCCCATTGTCGGTGTCGACTTCCTTCAGGGCGATTTTCGTGATGAATTAGTGCTGAAAGCACTGCTTGAACGTGTAGGTGAGAGTAAAGTTCAGGTCGTCATGTCTGATATGGCCCCAAATATGTGTGGAACACCGGCGGTGGATATCCCCCGCGCCATGTATCTGGTGGAGTTGGCGTTAGAAATGTCTCGTGATGTTCTGGCGCCAGGTGGTAGTTTTGTAGTGAAAGTGTTCCAGGGCGAAGGTTTCGAGGAGTATCTAAAGGAAATTCGCTCCCTGTTTGCGAAGGTCAAAGTTCGTAAGCCGGACTCTTCTCGTGCTCGTTCACGTGAAGTGTACATAGTAGCGACCGGGCGAAAGTGATAGCTGGTCGATTTCGAACGAAAGTTTGAATGACGCGAGATATAGAGTATCCTGACGCTGTTTTTAACACAGTTGTAATATGAGGTTAATCCCTTGAGTGACATGGCGAAAAACCTAATACTCTGGCTGGTCATTGCCGTTGTGCTGATGTCAGTTTTCCAGAGCTTTGGGCCCAGCGAGTCGAATGGCCGCAAGGTGGATTATTCTACCTTCTTGCAAGAGGTCAACCAGGACCAGGTTCGCGAAGCGCGTATCAACGGACGTGAGATCAACGTTACCAAGAAAGATAGTAACCGTTACACGACTTACATCCCGGTGAACGATCCTAAGCTGCTTGATAACCTTCTGACTAAAAACGTCAAGGTAGTGGGTGAACCACCAGAAGAGCCGAGCCTGCTGGCTTCTATCTTCATCTCCTGGTTCCCGATGCTGCTTCTTATCGGCGTCTGGATCTTCTTTATGCGTCAAATGCAGGGCGGCGGTGGCAAAGGTGCCATGTCGTTCGGTAAGAGCAAGGCGCGTATGCTAACCGAAGACCAGATCAAGACCACCTTTGCTGACGTTGCAGGTTGTGACGAAGCAAAAGAGGAAGTGGCTGAACTCGTTGAGTACCTGCGTGAACCGAGTCGTTTCCAGAAATTGGGCGGCAAAATCCCGAAAGGCGTCCTGATGGTCGGCCCTCCGGGTACCGGTAAAACGTTGCTGGCGAAAGCCATCGCGGGTGAAGCGAAGGTTCCATTCTTTACTATTTCGGGTTCTGACTTTGTTGAAATGTTCGTAGGTGTTGGTGCATCTCGTGTGCGTGACATGTTCGAACAGGCCAAGAAGGCGGCACCGTGCATTATCTTCATCGATGAAATCGACGCCGTAGGCCGCCAGCGTGGCGCAGGTCTGGGCGGTGGTCACGATGAACGCGAACAGACGCTGAACCAGATGCTGGTTGAGATGGATGGTTTCGAAGGCAACGAAGGTATTATCGTTATCGCCGCGACGAACCGTCCTGACGTTCTTGACCCTGCGCTGCTGCGTCCAGGCCGTTTCGACCGTCAGGTTGTGGTCGGTCTGCCTGATGTACGTGGTCGTGAACAGATTCTGAAAGTCCACATGCGTCGCGTTCCGCTGTCGCCAGATATCGATGCGGCAATCATCGCGCGTGGTACGCCGGGCTTCTCTGGTGCAGATCTCGCGAACCTGGTGAACGAAGCGGCGCTGTTTGCTGCTCGCGGTAACAAACGCGTCGTGTCGATGGTGGAATTCGAGAAAGCGAAAGACAAAATCATGATGGGTGCGGAACGTCGCTCCATGGTGATGACGGAAGCGCAGAAAGAGTCCACGGCATACCACGAAGCGGGTCACGCTATTATCGGTCGTCTGGTACCAGAACACGATCCGGTGCATAAAGTGACGATTATCCCGCGTGGTCGCGCATTGGGTGTGACGTTCTTCCTGCCGGAAGGCGACGCCATCAGTGCCAGCCGCCAGAAGCTGGAAAGCCAGATTTCGACCCTGTACGGCGGTCGTCTGGCCGAAGAGATTATCTACGGTCAGGAACATGTTTCTACCGGTGCGTCGAACGACATTAAAGTCGCGACAAACCTGGCGCGTAACATGGTGACTCAGTGGGGCTTCTCCGACAAACTCGGTCCGCTGCTGTATGCAGAAGAAGAGGGTGAAGTGTTCCTGGGCCGCTCGGTGGCTAAAGCGAAACATATGTCTGATGAAACGGCTCGCATCATCGACCAGGAAGTCAAAGCGCTGATTGAACGTAACTACGGTCGCGCACGTGAAATCCTGAACGAGAATCTCGATATCCTGCACTCCATGAAGGATGCACTGATGAAATACGAGACAATTGATGCGCCGCAGATTGATGACCTGATGGCTCGCCGCGAAGTGCGTCCACCTGCTGGCTGGGAAGACCCAGGCGCGTCCAACAATTCTGACAACAATGGCACCCCGCGTGCGCCGCGTCCGGTCGATGAACCGCGTACGCCGAACCCGGGTAACACCATGTCTGAACAGTTGGGCGACAAGTAAGTCCTCGCTTACCATGCCGTTATCTTCATCTAAAACCCTGGAGCTTGCTCCGGGGTTTTTCTTATCCGCTTAACCGTAAATACCAGGGATATGCCATGAAACTTTTCGCCCAGGACTCCGTTCTCGATCTTGCCCATCCGCACGTGATGGGGATCCTGAACGTCACGCCTGATTCTTTCTCCGATGGCGGTGCGCACAATACGCTGATTGAGGCGGTCAAACATGCCAATCTGATGATCAATGCCGGTGCGACCATCGTTGATATCGGTGGTGAGTCCACGCGTCCTGGCGCGGCGGACGTCAGCGTGGACGAAGAGCTGGCGCGCGTCATTCCGGTGGTTGAAGCCATCGCCCAGCGTTTTGAAGTCTGGATCTCTGTGGATACCTCGAAACCTGAAGTGATCCGTGAATCCGCGCGAGTGGGCGCTCACATCATTAATGATATTCGCTCTCTGAGCGAGCCCGGCGCGCTGGAAGCCGCGGCAGAAACGGGATTACCCGTTTGCCTGATGCACATGCAGGGTCAGCCAAAAACCATGCAGGCAGCACCGTCTTATGACGACGTGTTTACCGAGGTGAATCGCTACTTTATTGAGCAGATCGCACGCTGTGAACGTGCAGGCATCGCAAAAGAGAAATTGCTGCTCGACCCCGGGTTCGGATTCGGTAAAAATCTGTCTCATAACTATGAGCTGCTTGCTCGTTTATCGGAATTCCACCATTTCGATCTGCCTCTGCTGGTGGGCATGTCGCGGAAATCGATGATTGGGCAGCTGTTGAATATCGGCCCGGGCGAACGCCTGAGTGGAAGTCTTGCCTGCGCCGTGATTGCGGCGATGCAGGGCGCGCACATTATTCGCGTTCATGACGTGAAAGAGACAGTAGAAGCTATGCGTGTGGTTGAAGCCACATTGTCAGCGAAGGAAAACAAACGCTATGAGTAATCGTAAATTTTTTGGCACCGATGGCATTCGTGGACGCGTAGGCGATGCCCCTATCACTCCTGAATTTGTGCTTAAGCTTGGCTGGGCGGCGGGTAAAGTGCTGGCGCGACATGGCTCACGTAAAATCATTATTGGGAAAGACACCCGTATTTCAGGCTATATGCTGGAGTCCGCACTCGAAGCCGGGCTGGCGGCCGCAGGCCTTTCCGCCTCGTTTACCGGGCCTATGCCGACGCCTGCTGTGGCTTATCTTACCCGCACCTTCCGCGCTGAAGCGGGCATTGTTATTTCTGCCTCGCATAATCCGTTTTATGATAACGGTATTAAATTCTTCTCCATCGAAGGCACCAAATTGCCGGATGAAGTGGAAGAGGCCATTGAAGCCGAAATGGAAAAAGAGCTGACCTGCGTCGATTCCGCTGAGCTGGGTAAAGCCAGCCGGATCGTCGATGCCGCCGGGCGCTACATTGAATTCTGCAAAGGCACATTCCCGAACGAGCTGAGCCTGAGTCACCTGAAAATCGTCGTGGACTGCGCAAACGGCGCAACTTACCACATCGCACCAAATGTGTTTCGTGAGCTGGGGGCGAAGGTTATTACCATCGGCTGCGAGCCTGACGGTCTGAACATCAACGAAGAAGTGGGCGCGACCGATGTCCGTGCGCTGCAGGCCCGGGTACTGGCCGAGAAAGCCGATCTTGGGATCGCGCTGGACGGGGACGGCGATCGCGTGATCATGGTCGATCATGAAGGTCAGAAGGTCGATGGCGATCAGATCCTCTATATCATTGCCCGCGAAGGCCTGCGTCAGGGTCAACTCCGTGGCGGTGCGGTAGGTACGCTGATGAGTAACATGGGTCTGGAGCTGGCGCTGAAGCAGCTGGGCATTCCGTTTGTGCGTGCCAAAGTGGGCGACCGCTACGTGCTGGAAAAACTGCAGGAGAAAGGCTGGCGCATTGGGGCCGAAAACTCCGGCCACGTTATCCTGCTGGACAAAACCACCACGGGTGACGGCATTGTCGCGGGTCTTCAGGTGGTGGCAGCGGTAGTACGCAACCACATGAGCCTGCACGATCTCTGCAGCGGCATGAAAATGTTCCCGCAAGTTTTGGTTAACGTACGCTTTGCTGCCGGTAACGGTGACCCGCTTGAGAACGACAACGTCAAAGCGGTAATGGCTGACGTTGAAGCCGCGCTGGGTTCTCGTGGCCGCGTACTGTTGCGTAAATCCGGTACCGAGCCACTGATTCGCGTGATGGTCGAAGGCGAAGATGAAACGCAGGTCACTGAATTTGCACACCGCATCGCCGATGCGGTAAAAGCCTGCTAATGAAATGATCATTTAAAAGGCCGCTCCTGTAGCGGCCTTTTCTTTACATAACGTGTGTAATAATATATAAAATTGTAATTAACTTCTACGCGATTAAATTAATCTTAAATGATAATTAATTTATTCTGAATTCGTCGGTGAAATGTTTATTAGATAAATTAAATACTTAGCCTCTTCCCTAAATATAATCCTATAAGCGGTGACGATCTCTATTTAAATGGGATTGTCGTCACTATAATGCGCCTATTCCCGAGAGGGTTCTTGGGAAGCAAAAATTAATATTTAAGGAAAACAGAATGAATAGTTTGGTTTGGAACTTCAAAGGGAAATTGAACCGCAAGGCAGCGAAACTGCAGGAAATGCGTAAGCAGCGCGGTGTGACCTTACTGGAAATCATTATTGTATTAGGTATTATCGGCGTTATCGCTGCAGGTGTGGTTATCCTTGCTCAGCGTGCATTCACCGCGCAGGATCTGTCTGACATTCAAAACAACGCCAACAGCATCCGTACTTCAATGGCTGAAGCCTTTAAAGACGAAGGCAGCTATCCAGCAGATAAAGCGGGTGTTGCGGGTCTGACTAAATCAACTATTGCTGATTCTGACTTAGACACGCCAATTGTTACTCTGGTTAAACTGGGCAAAATCTCCCCGGACGAATCCTTCAACGGCATTTCTAACGATGCATTCCAGATGACAAGCGCCTCTCTGGATAGCAATAGTTCACAGAAAAAAGTCTTTGTGCTTCTGGTTAACGGTCTGGAAACAGAAGAGTGCCGCAACCTGATCTCTCAAATGGGTAACCAGTGGGATTATGTGGAAGCTGTGACTGGCGTACCAGCAGGTTCTACAACGCCTCTGACAATTTCTAACGATCTGAGTGTTGTTACCTCCACCACTGTCCTTAAGTCTCTGACGTCTGGCGAAATCAAAGCTACTGCGATTGTTAATGACGACGTATGTAGTGATGAAGGTGCTAGCAACGGCGTGATCTTCGGCAGCAAATAATCATTATTAAAGTATCCAGAGCACCTGCCATCTGGCAGGTGCTTTTTTGATGGTGAAACAGGGTAATAAGCGTATGCGCAACAGAAAGGATTCGGGGTTTAGCTTACTGGAAGTCATTATCGTGCTGGCGATAGCCGGTGGCATAATGGTGATGTATACCCAATATGCGCGTAAAAAAGCAGAAAGTATTGCTCAGCAAAATGTATCGGATGCTATTGTTGCTGAAATGAAAGGGGTGCTTAATTTCGTGGATGATGACGAAATTGCCCTTTACAACGAGCCAGACGAAATTCCAAACCCGCTGTATGAAGATAATGTAGATGATCCAAAGCCAACATCAGATTACCGGGTTCGTATTACAAATGAATTAGACGATGTCGACACGGGAAGTGAAGATTTCTATTATCTGTGGGGCGATTATAATAATAGTAAAAATCAGAAGCGTTATCTCTTCCTCAGCAAAAAATGTGATGTTACGCTGAAATCTGATTATGAATTCGAAAAAGAGTATCTGCCTTGCTTTATGCGTAATACGGCCAAGAATTCGATGCCGAGTATCGAACGTATTGGCTTCGCGGGTACGAAAGAGACTAAGAGCGATCGCGCTAACGATATCAACCGCATTGATGTCATCGTCAGATTTAAAAAAGAGCAAAAAAATGGCGATTACTTCTTTGCGGATTATTATCCTCATTTTTCCGAGTCGCTGTCAAAAGCAGGCATTACGATAAGCCATGCCATGCTGGTGCATCGTAATTCGACCAATGCGCACTGGATGGTAGTTAAGCAGAAGAAAGACGGAAAAACGCCAATAGAATTCGGCGCTATCGCCAATAACCTGGATGCATTAAATCAGTACACCACGGGTGAATTTGGCATTCGTTTTACGATTGATACCAATGATAACTCCAGCAACAGCGGTGCGGGCGGCGGCAAGGTCTGCTGGACGCAGGGCGAAAGCGGCGTGAAGCTGTGCTATGACGACAATAAGGGCACCGGCACGCATGGCGAGCAGGGCGTACTGGCACTGGAAATGACCGATCCGTCTAAGGATAACGGCGTCATGCCTGGAACCCTTAAAGCCAACGTGGTGATGGAAAACACCGCGAACCGCGTCTTTATCTTTAAGCGCGAAAGGGGAGAAATCGTCTTTGACGACGACGGGAAGCCGCAACCTTATCTTTATAACGATCCCGAAACCATGCACGATCCCGACGCTTCGTGGGGCGATCCCTTCCCCGGTGAAATTACGATGAATGACTCGACGTCGGATTTCGTCTATTCCGACGGTAGACATTACAGCAGTCATACCTGGGACGCATTTGAACTCACCACGCCACCCACGGTGTCCTACAGTGGTCCTGGCATTGAAGGCGGGGAGAAGCAAGGCATCAATATTGACAATCGCGGGGTGGATGAACACGGGACGCCGCTACCCGATTTACCCGCCTATCAGCCCTATAACGATGCCGCTGATTATAGCCATCCGGAGGCGCAGGTGCCGTATGACAGGAACATAGGGGGATATCGTTTACCTGTACAGACCTGCCCGCAGTTTGAACAGGATATTATTTTGCGTGATGCAAAAGGTCAGCCGCTGATGGATGACGCAGGAGCGGTGCGAAAATATCGCTATGTCCGCAAATTGTATCCGCATATGGCGGCGGCTCTCTCTTCGATTTCCGCTTTTCAGGAGACAGGCGCGGGCCAGAGTAGTGCTGCGAATTATGACTATGCAAGTGAAGCGCGCGCCCGTCTGAACTCAGCGGCAAAAAATAAATTAGGCCAGTTAGGCGGTATATCCGTGCAGGTAGAGTTTGCGCTTCAGAATGGTCAGGTTTACAGCAGGGGTTATGAAAATAATGCGGGTCATTACGTTCATGAAAAAACCAAATACGTCTGGGTGGTGAGCTCAACCATGGGCATGTTTGACGGGGATACCGGCGAAGGCCGCAATGTGCTGAACCCGAGCGTGTCGTATGTCTTTACCACCTGGTGCAGCACCATTCCCCAGGATGGAACCCCGGCAGATGTTTTAGACACACAGCAATATCAATAAGTTAATTCAGGTAAAGGAATGTATGAAGAAATTTAATCTCAGGAAAGCCCTCCCGGTGGGGGCGGCAGCGGCCTTGTTGCTTAGCATCGGTGCGGCTCAGGCATCCGTGAATACCAGCAACGATGCGGCAATGATCCAGGGGAACACCTCCTCGGCCCCGGTTCCTATGGCGCCAACGGCGGTGAATCCCTTCGCTGCCGACACGCAAGCCCCAGGCACGGCAGCCAGCCGTTCCGTTCCGTCACTGGTCATTCATGAAAATGAACTACTCAGCCAGGGCATTAAAATGTGGGTGGCGGGCAACGGCTATAAGCTCTTCTGGAACAGTAAAAAAGATTACCTTATTTACAACACCATTACGCTTTCAGGGAAAACGGATGATGAGGTTTTGCAGTCATTAGGTGACCTCTTTTTCTCTGAGAATTATGGGTTAGTGGTTAAAAAATACGAAAAGAACCGTGTCATCGTAATTGATGAAATGTAATTGGATGAAATGAATGAAACTCAAGACAGGTATGTTATTGCTGGCGTTTTTAGTGCAGGGATGCGTGAGTAATTTCGAAAAGAAATATGATATTGATAAAGCGGTGCAGGCGCATACCAACGATGCCACCTCCGTGGATTCATCCAAAACACAACCCTATATAAAATATAACACCGCGTTCCTGGGCCAAAAGGTTCAGTACAGCGTTGAACAACAAATGCTGATGGGTAAGCGCGTTAAAATTTCGTCGTATGAGCCTGCGTCGCTCTCCACTATTCTGGATGCCGTCTCCACGCAAACGGGAATTAGCTTCCGTATCAATTCATCGGCTATGGGCGGTAAAGGCGGCAATACGGATGATGCATCCTGGGACACGCCGCGCTCCGTACAGTTTGATGGAACGTTCGAAGAGTTTATGAGCTATATCAACTCTCTGTATGATGTGAATACCAGCCTGGATGAACACAATATTCTCAAAGTGAACGTCTTTGAGACCTACGCGATCCGTCTGGATTTCTATGGTGAAAATAATACCACTGAAACCACGCTGGACCTGTCGGGTAACCAGGCAACCTCAAGCGGTGGCCTGAAAGGCAAATCAGAAACCAAATTCGAATCCTCCTTCTGGGATGACGTGGAGGACATGGCGAAAAACTATGTCGCCTCGGGTAACTATAATTTGTTTAAAGACTCGTCCATTTTGATGGTCAATTCACGCCCATCTGAATACGAAGCCCTAAGTAAAGCGCTGGACAAATATAAAGCAGATAACAGTCGTCAGTTTATTATTACCTACCGTATCTATATCGTTGATAAAGCGAAAGAGAAAAGTTTGGGCGGTGGTTTAGATTTCAAATATGGCGATGCGCATAACACTATTAACATTACTAGCAGCCTGTTCGACAATCTGGCGGGTGGCATCTCTGCGGGCTGGAAAAATAGCCACGTTGACATTAGCGCTGGTCTGGATGCGTTATACAAATTAACGGGCAGTGAATCGCTGCAAAGCGGATCCTTCATCACCCGCAACAATATGCCTGTGCCGGTGAACATGACCCAGTCACAGTACTATGTGTCCAGCAGAACACGCACCACGGATGATAATGGTGAGGTAAACGTAGACGTTGAAACATCGGAAATCGTCACCGGGACCAGTTTTATCATCACGCCTCGCGTGCTGTCCGATGGACGCATCGAAGTGGTCAGCGGCTTTACTAAGCGCTTCCTCAATTCGATCAACGAATACGATGATGTCCAGCTGCCAAACGTAAGCACCACCGAATCCTTTAACTCCTCCATTATCAAACCCGGGGATTTACTGGTCGTCGGTAAATATGAAGTTAAAAGTACCAAAGACGGTCTGCAGTATCAGGTCCTGGGCGCAGAGGATCAGAGCAACGATGGTGTTGCAACGGTGCTGATGGTGGTCGGGGTTGACTATTATCGTCAGCCCATCACCTCTCGTGATGACTGAGTGACTTCAAAATGAATAACATTCTTCTAAAGAATAATATTTTGACCGGGCTCTACTGGGAGCCCGCCAGCCTGGAAAATTTACAGCCCGCGGAGCAGGCGTCATTCAGAGGAATGATGAAAGCGTATCGACGGCTGATTTATAAAGATAGCGCTGGCGAGCTCGCGATAGGGTACAGCACGAAAGTGTCCACCCTCTATGAGCCCTTTGCCCTGTATGTGAAAGAACTTTACGGCGATGGGATCTATTTTTCGCATGAAAACGATGCGACAACCTATTTTCTGATCATCGATGAGGGTCGTATTGTCAGCGGCACCGACTGCTTTATCAGCAAAGAACTCTTTGATGAGTTAATGAAGCATCCGGACAGTTACAGCCATCTGGAAGTAACGCCACTGGAAGAGATCCAGATCAATGCCGTTGTGGAGCGATGCTGTGCCAGACAGGCGCGACTAAAGCGCCGGCGTCAAATCATTATCGGTTCTATTTTTACTGGCGGGCTAGCCCTGTTATTGGTTTTAGCATTGTCGCTTCATTTTTTTGTGACAGGATAACCCTATGCTTGAAGGAATGTATTTCTGGAAAGATAAGAACGGTGCGGTTTCAAAATTAAAACTGTTGCTGGTCCTTATTTTAACTTTAGTGCTCATCGGTGGAGGTGGTGCAGGCGGATGGTACTATTTCGTCACCTTGCCTGCCCAAAAAGCCCAGGAAGAAGCGATAGCCCGTCAACAGCAGGCTGCTAAAAAATTAAAAGACGATATTGACTCGGTGAATAAGTTTTATTCCAGTTCACTGGAAGGAGCGGATATTGACCAGGCAGTCATCGTGCTGAACGAACTCAAGAAAAGCGATGACCGTATTAGCATTGCGCCTCTGGACAGCAGAATGTTCAACTGCGATACAAAAAATTGTCGCTTTGAATACAAAATGTCACCGGGTGCGATCTGGGTATTACCTCATAAAGTTTTTTGGGGAAAAGACTATCAACCTACGATGCTGGTTAAAAAGAAAAAAGGTGGCGATAAGAAAAAAGGAGATTTTAGTTTCGATAAGATCGAGTCGAGGCTGAATAAAAACTCGCTTATCGAGGCCTATAAACATAAAAACCCGCTCCCGCTTTCCTCATGCAGCGACGTGGTGTCATATTTCGTCACGTATAACTCAATGGTGAAAGGGGTGGGTAAAGAAAGCAAAGCGAAAAAAGCCGGTGAGATTGTTATTAAAACAATGCCGAAAACGACGGTGGGTGAGCTTGAGTCACAGCTTTCAGGGAAAGTGAAGGCGTATGGCTTGATGGCCGGTAAGTGGGAGTTAGAACTTAAAAGTGATTCCTCCGCATTAGGCATAGACGATTTAACGAACCTACAGATCCTGCTTTATAAGCAGGCCTATCGTGATGCTTTCTTAGTGAAAAAAATTGAGTCGCAAGACAAGGGAATGAAAATTTCAGGAGATCTGGTATGCAAAAAAGGCTGAAATCAATCGTTGTGACAAGCGCATTGTCACTGGTGGTCAGTACCGCAACGGCAGCACCGACGACGGAATTGCCGCAAGCTCCGGAAAAGCGTGCGCAGTCAACAGCGAAAAGTCTCGTAAAGGCTAATAAAAAAGTCTCTGAAAAAGAGAACGTTGCTTCTGCTTCGGCAGAAACGGCTCCGCAAACACGTGCGGCTGCGCCGTCTGCCGCCAGCGAGCCCGCCCAAAACAGCGCGGAAATGAAGCCTAAGGCGGCAGTGGATGCTGCGGGCGAAACCGGCTCGCAAAACGTCGACGCAAAGCAGACCGCTGTCAGTAACACGGAACAGGTACAGAATCACCTCGCCCAAATGGCCGAAGATGATTTCGTCTACGAGCAGGAGCGCCGCAAACTCTCCCAGCAGGTTGAGCTTGAAAAACTGCAGAGCCAGATCCGCAAGCTGCGTGGCGAAGACAAAATGAAACCGGCACCGGTCGTATCCGCGCCGGTAGAAAAACCCGCAGACACCCCAAAAGACGCGCCACAAAGTGCGCCTCCGGTTGATATGCCACGCGTGGTGCTGGAAGCCAACATAGGCGGCGCGAACCGTGTCGCGGTCGCCAGCGGGGGGACATTACGCTATGTCCGTCCTGGTGAAACGTTCGCTATCGATGGCAACACCTATCAGCTTGCGAAGGATCGTAAGTCGGTAGTGATGTCTGAAGAAAAGGTACAGTAATGTTAGATTTTGTGCGAATTTCAGCCGACGACTTACTCGCTGGAAAATGGACTTACCTGGAATTCGACGGTATCGGCTTTACGGCAACCACCGAAGAGCGCGATTACCTGGTCGTGACATCGTTAAGCATCGACACTCTGTTTGAATTCCAGATTCAGGTGTCCAGACTGGTGTCTCAGCACAAGCGTCAGGTCGTTGGCCTGGCGCTTGTCGCCGAGGAGGATTACTACCGTATCGTTGAACATGTTTCACTGAAGCTTCTCAACGATGCCAATAAAAATATTGATATCACGGATACGCAGAAACGCCTGGCAGCCATCCTGCAGCGCGTGGTGAGTATGGGGGCCAGTGACTTACACATTACGCGTAATGACGTTTTAGCCCTGTTTGAGGCTCGTGTGAACGGCGTACTTATGCCGTTTATGCAGATCAAATCCCAGCAGTGCGACGAGCTGGTTTTCGTGCTCTATAACGTAGAGGCGACAACCCGTGATACCACCTGGAACCGTGCCATTCCGCAGAATGCGAACATCCTTTATAACCTGTCGGGCAAACCGTATCGCTTTCGCTATGCGCATTTCCCGATCTTTGGCGAAACGGCGGACTGCTACCATGCGGTGCTCCGTATCATTCCTTCAGGTCTGCAAAAGGGGAATATCGGTTCGCTGGAAAAAATAGGCGTATCACCAGAGGAAATTGTGGATCTGAAAAAAATCCTCAGTAATCCGTATGGCGCTTATGTGATCGCGGGAACCACAGGTTCGGGTAAATCCACCACGCTGAAAAACCTGATGGAATGGTTGCAAATCAACCGCTACGAGGATCGAGGCTGCTTCCTGACGGTTGAGGATCCTGTCGAATATCAAATCTATGGTGCCAAACAAAGTTCGGTAGTCGATGTTTCCGGCGGGGGATTCCACGCGGCGATCAAATCGGCTTTGCGACGCGACCCTGACGTCCTGATGGTGGGGGAGATACGAGACAATGTTTCCGCAAACGCGCTGGCGGGGGCGGTAGAGAGTGGTCACTACTGCTTTACCACGGTGCACGCAGGCAACATTGTGTCGCTCCTGCAACGTATGTCAGCCCTGGGTATCGGCAGTGATAAGCTCTCTACCCCTGGATTTGTGGCGGGTTTGCAGTGCCAAAAACTGGTCCCGGTACTGTGTGAAAACTGTAAAACCGAGATGGGTAAAAAGACCATTCTGGGCAAGGAGTTCACCCTTTATACGGCAGGTGAAGGTGGATGCGAGCAGTGTCGTCAAAGCGGTATCAAGGGACGTCAGCTGGCCATGGAGTATTTCCTGCCGACGTATGAAGAACTGGCGGCCATCTCACGTCAGGAGTGGCTCAACGTCTATACGTTGTGGCGTAAGAAACGTCATACCGCAAACGGATTGACCGAAGGTTTTGAAATTCGTGAAAAAGTGATGTCTCACGTGCTGAAAGGACGCATCGATGCTGCATGGTTCTCCATGGAATTTGGTGACATGGCTGAAGAAGATCTGGAGATGATCGTTGAAAAAATTCGGTAAAAAGCAGCGCCTGTATCTCTACCAGTTTTGTGCAGATATGATCGGCGCAGGGTTGCCGCTATTTGACTCCCTGCAAAAACTGCAGACGGAAGGGCGTGAGTTACTCGGCAGAGGCTTCAGTAACAAATTAGGCGAAGTGATCCTGCAGATGAAGCAGGAGGTATCGGTATCCGCCGTTTTCGCTGATGTGGTACCTAACTCCGAGCTGAGCGTGATAACCGCGGCGGAAAAAAGCGGTAGCCTGGCAGAAGGGTTTTTGACGCTGGTGGCGGTCATCAATTACAACGATGAGCTGCGCAAGAAAATCGTTGGTGCATTGGTTTTCCCGTTAATCATGATCACCCTGTCGCTGGTTGTGATTGCGGGTTATTCGCAAAAGGTGTTTCCGGCGTTTGCTTCCGTCGTGCCTGTCGAAAAGTGGCCCGGGGTAACGCAAAATCTTTATAACTTTGGGACCGCCCTCTACCAGGGGCTGTGGATAAAGATTCTGGTCGGTTTTGTGGCCTTTGTCTTTATTTCTAAATTTGCCATGGCCAACCTGAGCGGCAACTTGCGTGGTAAAGTTCTGGACAGAGTCCTGCCTTTCTCAACCTATAAGCAGCTGACCTCGTCGGTATTTCTGAATAACCTCGCCTTGATGCTGAGTAACGGAATACCCTTGACCGACTCCTTACACATTGTACGCCTGAATGCGAACCGCTGGCTCCGTTGGCATATTGATGTCATGAATGACAAAATGGCTCAGGGGATCCATTACAGTAAAGCATTATCAACAGGCTTACTTGGTAAAGAAGAACTACTGAATATTAGCTTGTATGCAGAATTACCTTCATTTAACGAGGTATTACGTTCGGTATCGGATCGTTCTCGGGACCATATTCAGGAATATATCAAGAAGCTGGCTGGATTATTAAAAAACCTGGCAACGGTTATCCTTGGGGGCTGCGTGGTGTGGGTCTTTATCGCGCTCTTTGCGTTGATGGATACATTATCCAAAACAGCGGGTGGCTAATATCACTCAAATGAATGTCAAGGAATTCTGCCGATAATATCATTGCGCAGAGATTATTGCTGCGCAGGGTAATAATCGGCAAAAATAGGCCATGTTCGGTACAACCCCGGTTATATCGATAAAGAGTCTTCTGATACTGTGCAAATTTATTTATAAGGAAATCAACAATGCGCCTGGAAGCGTTATTTGCGCCGTATTACCCGTGGCTGGCGTTAGGTTTGGGGCTTCTGATTGGTAGCTTCCTGAACGTCGTGATATATCGTTTACCCGTCATGCTGTTCCGCGAATCCGCGGATGACGAAACGTTAAAGACGTTGCCGGACGTCAATCTGTGGTGGCCGCCATCGCATTGCCCCATCTGCCAGACGAATATTAAGCCCTGGGACAACATCCCCGTGCTGAGCTGGCTTTTGCTGCGCGGGAAGTGCCGGTGCTGCAAATGCGCTATTCCCTTTCAATACCCCTTAAGCGAAGCGCTGATTGGGGTAGGGTATTTCCTGCTGGTTTTTTGCTATTACCCGCAATACAGCGTGCTGCAGATCGCTTTTTTCGCGCTCTTTTTTAGCGTGCTCTATACGCTGGCAATGATCGATTTAAAAACGTTTATTCTGCCGGATAGCCTGGTCTACCTGCTGCTGTGGGCGGGGTTGATTGCCTCGGTCAGAAACCTCATTCCGGTTTCACCCCGGGATTGTGTTATCGGAGCGGCGTTTATCTGGGCCTTTAGCTGGGTGATGGCAAGAGGATTTGCATGGATTACCCACAAGGAAGGTTTCGGCAACGGGGACGTCAAGCTCTTTGCAGCCTGTGCAGCCTGGGTGGGGAGTGAGAACATCGCCCACCTGATGCTGGGGTCTGCGGCGCTGGGGGCAGTGTTCTTTTTATTGCGCTGGCTGATGGCCCGACGCAGTAAAAGTCAGGAAACCGATGGCGGTTATATTCCCTTTGGCCCGGCCATCGCGATCGCTGCCGTCATTATTATGCACACGGAGGTGCTAAATTAATGTCTTTTTTGCTTTTGTCAGGCGTGCTGCTGACGCTGCATCCGACCTCGTCGGTGGGGGCAGAGTGCCTCTACCCCACGTTTCACCATTTTACTCAGGTGCTCCACGACCGGGAGACCTATCCTGATAATCTGGCGTTGCGCCCGTCCGCGAAAGCACAGTGCAGCGACGCGTTGCAGGGCATCGCGTATGCCGCCGCAAACGATTATGAGGCGTGGTTAGGACGCTACTTGCCGAAACCGTCTCATTTACGCCCTCTGGCGGTCTACATTCCGGGGCCGGACTACTGTTTTTCGCAGTATCTGATGCGTCGTATGTTGGCAAACTGGAATCATGCGACTGAACTGAACTATTCCGGTTCTATCTCCTGCGAGCATGCAATTACGGTGATCAGGCCACAAGCCGATCCGGTGACTGAAGAGGAAACAGAAGAGGTAGCATTCGATCCCGCACAGCTGAAGGTGGAAGCATCTTCTTTAAGTCATCCGGAAACGGACGACGCAACAACGGATACGGCAGCAGACGATGAAACCGTGCAAATGGACGGCGGGACGGCGGCGAGCAACGTCTTCTCGGTGATGAATGCCACTATCCCTACGAGTAGCGCACCGGCCCCTACCTGGAAACCGCTCTTAACGCAACAGGCGCAGGGACAGCATTTTATCTTCCCTCTGAAGGGCGAACCTTATGTGACATCGCCCTATGGCATGCGCTATCACCCCATCATTCACTCGTTTATGCGCCATGAAGGGGTTGATTTACGTGCCGCAACCAATAGCGACGTGTTGGCGATTGCGGATGGGATGGTGGTTGAGACAGGTTATGGCCCCGTGACCGGCATCTATATGACGCTGCGTCATGCGGATGGCTGGAGCAGCCGGTATCTCCATCTGAATAAAATGCTGTATGTAAAAAATCAGTTTGTGAAGAAGGGCGATATCATCGCGCTGTCCGGCAGTACGGGCCGTACCGATGGACCGCATCTCCATCTGGAAATCAGCCATGAACATCAGTTGCTGGACCCCATGACCTTACTTTTTGATCGTCTGGACCCTGAAGCGGGGCGGCGCGAGACCCACGCTGACAGCGTGGCGGCACCCGCTGTTGCACCTGAACCTGTTGATATGACCCCCACGATTGCGGTTGTCGCCGGTGAAGGGGAAACGCTGCAGTTTGGTGTTCGTATTGGGCGTAAAATGGCGATGTATTCGCCCCAGGAGATCGTTGAAACGGATGATGGCAACTGGCAGATCGTGAAAAAGTTCGGCAAATATAAACTTCAAAAAGTGCAAAGCAGTGATGTAAGCGCGAAAAAGTAACCATTATCGGCATCAGCGCATTGTTTTAAGGTGGGTTTTCATTTCATTTTGCTGATTTTTTCCGCAGTTGATACAATGCACTGAAAATGCCCTTGCGAAGGTGATTCGCTTTGGTTAGTATTCACACCCGCTTCAGTGGGAAACACAATTTCCTGCTAATTGGTCGAAGCATTGGTATGCGGCAAATCCGCAAGGAACAGGTTGATTATGTACGAAGCTCTTTTAGTTGTTTTCCTTATTGTAGCCATCGCTCTGGTAGCGCTGATCATGCTGCAGCAAGGTAAAGGCGCTGATATGGGAGCCTCCTTCGGAGCAGGCGCTTCCGGTACGCTGTTTGGTTCAAGTGGTTCTTCGAACTTCATGACCCGCTCAACGGCGATTCTGGCGACCTTGTTCTTCATCATCAGTCTGGCGCTGGGCAATATCAACAGCAACAAGACCAGCAAAGGAAGCGAGTGGGAAAATCTGAGTGCTCCGGCTAAAACTGAGCAGACTCAGCCAGCTGAACCGGCTAAGCCGACCAGCGATATCCCACACTAAGAGAAGTATCTGTACCGAGGTGGTGGAATTGGTAGACACGCTACCTTGAGGTGGTAGTGCCCTAACGGGCTTGTGGGTTCGAGTCCCATCCTCGGTACCAATATTCCAGAAAAAAGACGTCGCAAGACGTCTTTTTTTTCGTCTGTACTTTTTGTGATGTACAGGCCGGGAGGCACCGTGCTTTATGCCCGACAAAAGCGCATAAAAAAGGCGTCCATCGGACGCCTTATGCATTTCATCTCAGCGATTACTTCTTGTCGCTGTGCTCCAGGTTTTCAACCTGTGGCAGACCGTTACCGGTGCTTGCCGACAGTAAGCCATTCTCAACGTAGTTGAACAGCTTCTCGCGGGTATCGGTGATGTCCAGGTTACGCATGGTCAGCTGACCAATACGATCGTCCGGGGAGAACACCGACTCGCCTTTCTCCATGGTCAGACGCTCTGCTTTATAGGTCAGATTGTCAGACACGGTATTCAGAATGGAGTAGTCGTTACCACGACGCAGCTCCAGCGTCACTTCGCCGGTGATGGCGCTTGCCACCCAGCGCTGCAGCGCGTCACGCAGCATCAGTGCCTGCGGATCGAACCAGCGGCCCTGATACAGCAGTTTACCCAGCTGACGACCGTGAGAGTGATACTGCTCAATGGTGTCTTCATTATGAATACCGGTCAGCAGACGCTCGTAAGCGATATGCAGCAGCGCCATTCCCGGGGCTTCATAGATGCCACGGCTTTTCGCTTCGATGATACGGTTTTCAATCTGATCGCTCATTCCCAGGCCGTGACGTCCACCGATACGGTTTGCTTCCAGCATCAGTTCAACATCATCCGGGAAGGTTTGGCCGTTCAGCGCAACCGGGTGACCACGCTCGAAACGAACGGTGACTTCTTCTGCCGGAATGTTGACGCTTTCATCCCAGAACTTCACGCCCATGATTGGGTTAACGATCTTCACGCTGGAGTTCAGGAATTCCAGATCTTTTGCTTCGTGCGTCGCGCCCAGCATGTTGGAGTCGGTGGAGTACGCTTTTTCTACCGACATCTTGTAGTCAAAACCGCAGGCGATCATAAACTCGGACATTTCATGACGGCCGCCCAGCTCATCGATAAAATCGGTATCCAGCCACGGTTTGTAAATCTGCAATTCAGCATTGGTCAGCAGGCCATAACGATAGAAACGCTCGATATCGTTGCCTTTATAGGTGCTGCCGTCGCCCCAGATGTTCACGTTATCTTCTTTCATGGCGGCAACCAGCATGGTGCCGGTTACCGCACGGCCCAGCGGGGTCGTATTGAAATAGGTCAGGCCACCGGTCGTATTGTGGAAAGCGCCGCACTGAATGGCAGCGATGCCTTCAGCAACCAGCTGCTTACGGCAATCAATCAGACGTGCGTTCTCTGCACCATATTCCATGGCGCGACGAGGAATGGCATCGTAGTCTTCCTCATCTGGCTGACCGAGGTTCGCAGTATATGCATAAGGAACCGCTCCCTTTTGGCGCATCCACAGCAGTGCAGCGCTGGTATCGAGGCCGCCTGAAAAAGCGATGCCTATACGTTGTCCTACCGGAAGATGCTTGAGAATCGTCGTCATAAAATAAAACCCTGCTTGATGGACGGATGAGAGGCTGCTCTCGCTCTCTTTGCATGTTTATGCAAAATAAGTGAGTTTTCATTTAATCATCTTTTGTCGGTGACCGGAAGAGATTCGTGTCTTTTTTGTAAAAAATTCCTCTGGTTTGCCCTGGAGGATGCAGGGTTGACAGGCGGGGTTAACTATCAATATACTGAACGCCGATTTAACGTCCCGTCCTCGGTACCAAATCCCAGCATTATTTGCATTTTTTACCCAAAACGAGTAAAATTTGCCACGTTTCAGGCGCGGGGTGGAGCAGCCTGGTAGCTCGTCGGGCTCATAACCCGAAGGTCGTCGGTTCAAATCCGGCCCCCGCAACCACTTTCCCGTAAAGTTTTTTTTCAAATATACTGTGAAGACATAGAGGCTTCGTAGCTGGATTTGAAAAAATTCTTTCAGAAAGTGCTCCAGGCCGCAGTTGCGGCTATAGGGTTCAGTTATCTAAAGCCCCGATTTATCGGGGTTTTTTGTTATCTGACTACAGAATAACTGGGCTTTATGCCCTTTTTTTACGTCTTGGGGGTGGGCTTGTCCACATTAGACCAAAAATTAACAGAGATGATTAAAGCACCAGTCGAAGCACTGGGCTACGAACTGGTCGGCATCGAATTTATTCGCAGCCGCACATCCACGCTGCGCATCTACATTGATAGTGAAGATGGCATCAATGTTGATGATTGTGCTGATGTCAGCCACCAGGTAAGTGCGGTCCTTGATGTTGAAGACCCGATTACGGTTGCCTATAACCTGGAAGTTTCCTCGCCTGGTCTCGAACGACCTATGTTCACGGCAGAACACTACACGCGCTATACCGGTGAGGAAGTGGCTCTCGTTCTGCGCATGGCTGTGCAGAACCGCCGTAAATGGCAGGGTATTATCAAAGCCGTTGATGGTGAAATGATCACGGTGACAGTCGAAGGCAAAGATGAAGTGTTCGCGCTGAGTAATATCCAGAAGGCGAACCTGGTTCCCCACTTTTAACAGTCTGGATTGAGGTGAAAAGCCCGCGATGAACAAAGAAATTTTGGCTGTTGTTGAAGCCGTCTCCAATGAGAAATCACTGCCGCGCGAGAAGATTTTCGAAGCGCTGGAAAGTGCCCTGGCTACAGCAACCAAGAAAAAATACGAACAAGAAATTGACGTCCGCGTAGAAATCGATCGTAAGAGCGGTGATTTCGATACCTTCCGCCGTTGGGTCATCGTTGAAGAAGTGACTCAGCCAACGAAAGAGATCACTCTGGAAGCGGCGCGTTTCGAAGATGAAAGCTTTAATGTCGGCGAATACGTTGAAGACCAGATTGAATCTGTGACCTTCGACCGTATCACCACCCAAACGGCTAAGCAGGTTATCGTACAGAAAGTACGTGAAGCTGAGCGCGCTATGGTGGTTGATCAGTTCCGTTCGCACGAAGGTGAAATCATCACGGGTGTGGTGAAGAAAGTGAACCGCGACAACATTGCGCTTGATTTGGGTAACAATGCTGAAGCCGTTATCCTGCGCGAAGATATGTTGCCGCGTGAGAACTTCCGCCCGGGTGACCGTATCCGCGGTGTTCTCTACGCCGTGCGCCCAGAAGCGCGTGGTGCACAGCTGTTTGTGACCCGTTCTAAACCTGAAATGCTGATCGAACTGTTCCGCATTGAAGTGCCAGAAATTGGTGAAGAAGTTCTCGAGATTAAAGCTGCGGCCCGCGATCCGGGTTCTCGTGCGAAAATCGCGGTGAAAACCAATGACAAGCGTATCGATCCAGTAGGTGCTTGCGTCGGTATGCGCGGCGCGCGCGTTCAGGCGGTATCGACTGAACTCGGCGGCGAGCGTATTGATATCGTGCTTTGGGACGATAACCCAGCGCAGTTCGTGATCAATGCCATGGCGCCAGCGGATGTTGCGTCTATCGTTGTTGACGAAGACAAGCACACCATGGATATCGCCGTGGAAGCCGGTAACCTGGCGCAGGCGATTGGCCGTAACGGTCAGAACGTTCGCCTGGCCTCACAGCTGAGCGGCTGGGACCTCAACGTGATGACCGTTGACGACCTGCAGGCGAAGCACCAGGCTGAAGCCCATGCAGCGATCGATACCTTTACGAAATACCTGGATATTGACGAAGATTTCGCCACTGTTCTGGTAGAAGAAGGTTTCTCTACGCTGGAAGAACTGGCCTACGTGCCAATGAAAGAACTGCTGGAAATCGACGGCCTGGATGAAGCAACCGTTGAAGCCCTGCGTGAACGCGCTAAAAACGCACTGACCACCCTGGCACTGGCTCAGGAAGAAAGCCTTGGTGATAACAAGCCAGCTGACGACCTGCTAAATCTGGAAGGTCTTGATCGTGCGATTGCGTTCAAGCTGGCTGCCCGTGGTGTTTGTACGCTGGAAGATCTCGCTGAACAAGGCGTTGATGACCTGGCTGATATCGAAGGTTTAACCGACGAGAAAGCCGGCGAACTCATCATGGCCGCACGTAATATTTGCTGGTTCGGCGACGAAGCGTAATAAACTGTAGCAGGAAGGAACAGCATGACTGATGTAACTGTAAAATCACTGGCTGCTGAAATTCAGACCCCTGTGGACCGCCTGGTACAGCAATTTGCTGATGCAGGGATCCCGAAGTCTGCTGATGACTCAGTGACCGCGCAAGAAAAACAAACCTTGTTAGCGCACCTGAACCGTGAACACGGTTCTACGCCTGACAAGTTGACGCTGCAGCGCAAAACGCGTAGCACGTTAAACATTCCCGGTACCGGTGGAAAAAGTAAATCGGTACAAATCGAAGTCCGCAAGACACGCACCTTTGTAAAACGTGATCCGCAAGAGGCTGAACGCCTGGCCGCGGAAGAGCAGGCACAGCGTGAAGCGGAAGAACAAGCTCAGCGTGAGGCGGAAGCAACCGCTAAACGTGAGGCAGAATTAAAAGCTGAACGTGAGGCCGCAGAAAAAGCGAAACGCGACGCAAGTGAAAAAGCGAAGCGCGACGCCGCGGAAAAAGACAAAGTGAGCAATCAACAGACAGACGAAATGACCAAAACTGCCCAGACAGAAAAAGCCCGACGCGAAAATGAAGCTGCCGAGCTGAAGCGTAAAGCGGAAGAAGAAGCACGTCGTAAGCTTGAAGAAGATGCACGTCGTGTAGCGGAAGAAGCCCGTCGTATGGCTGAAGAAAATGCAGGCGTGTGGGCAGAACAAGAGAAAGCGAAGGGTGACGAAGATAAGAGCGATTATCACGTTACCACTTCTCAGCATGCTCGCCAGGCTGAAGACGAAAACGATCGCGAAGTAGAAGCGGGTCGTAGCCGTACGCGCACTGCAGCTAAAGCAGCGCGTCCTCAGAAGAAAGGCAACAAGCACGCTGAATCTAAAGCTGACCGTGAAGAAGCACGTGCAGCAGGTCGTGGTGGTAAAGGCGGCAAGCGTAAAGGTTCAACCCTGCAGCAGGGCTTCCAGAAGCCAGCGCAGGCCGTTAACCGTGACGTTGTGATCGGCGAAACCATCACCGTTGGCGAACTGGCTAACAAAATGGCTGTTAAAGGCTCTCAGGTCATCAAAGCGATGATGAAGCTGGGTGCGATGGCAACCATTAACCAGGTTATCGATCAGGAAACCGCGCAGCTGGTTGCTGAAGAGATGGGCCACAAAGTTATCCTGCGTCGTGAAAACGAGCTGGAAGAAGCGGTAATGAGCGACCGTGATACTGGCGCTGCGGCAGAAGCACGCGCACCGGTTGTGACCATCATGGGTCACGTTGACCACGGTAAAACCTCACTCCTCGACTACATTCGTTCTACGAAAGTGGCCTCCGGCGAAGCGGGTGGTATTACCCAGCATATCGGTGCTTACCACGTAGAAACCGAAAACGGCATGATCACCTTCCTGGATACCCCGGGCCACGCCGCGTTTACCTCTATGCGTGCTCGTGGTGCGCAGGCAACGGATATCGTTGTTCTGGTTGTCGCGGCGGACGATGGCGTGATGCCGCAGACGATTGAAGCAATCCAGCACGCGAAAGCGGCGCAGGTGCCAGTCGTTGTTGCGGTGAACAAAATCGATAAGCCTGAAGCGGACATGGATCGCGTTAAAAACGAACTGTCCCAGTACGGTGTGATGCCAGAAGAGTGGGGCGGTGAGTCTCAGTTCATCCCTGTGTCTGCGAAAGCGGGTACCGGTATTGATGACCTGCTGAACGCTATCCTGCTGCAGGCTGAAGTTCTGGAACTGAAAGCGGTTCGCAACGGTATGGCAAGCGGCGCAGTGATCGAATCCTTCCTGGATAAAGGTCGTGGCCCGGTTGCTACGGTGCTGGTCCGTGAAGGTACGCTGAACAAAGGCGACATCGTTCTGTGTGGCTTTGAATATGGCCGTGTTCGTGCGATGCGTAACGAACTGGGTCAGGAAGTTCTGGAAGCCGGTCCATCCATTCCAGTGGAAATCCTCGGTCTGTCAGGTGTGCCTGCTGCCGGTGATGAAGTGACCGTTGTGCGTGACGAGAAGAAAGCGCGTGAAGTTGCACTGTACCGTCAGGGCAAATTCCGTGAAGTTAAACTGGCTCGTCAGCAGAAATCCAAACTTGAAAACATGTTCGCGAACATGACCGACGGCGAAGTTCACGAAGTGAACGTCGTACTGAAAGCGGACGTTCAGGGTTCTGTTGAAGCGATTTCCGATTCCTTACTGAAACTGTCTACCGACGAAGTGAAAGTGAAGATCATCGGTTCTGGCGTAGGTGGTATCACCGAAACCGACGCAACCCTGGCTGCGGCTTCCAACGCCATTCTGGTTGGCTTTAACGTTCGTGCGGATGCCTCTGCACGTAAAGTTATTGATGCAGAAAGCCTGGATCTGCGTTACTACTCCGTCATCTACCATCTGATCGACGAAGTGAAAGCAGCGATGAGCGGCATGCTGTCTCCAGAACTGAAACAGCAGATCATTGGTCTGGCTGAAGTGCGTGACGTGTTCAAATCACCGAAATTCGGTGCGATCGCGGGCTGTATGGTCACTGAAGGCACGATTAAGCGTCATAACCCAATCCGCGTACTGCGTGACAACGTGGTTATCTATGAAGGCGAGCTGGAATCCCTGCGCCGCTTCAAAGATGACGTTAACGAAGTCCGTAACGGCATGGAATGTGGTATCGGTGTTAAGAACTACAACGACGTTCGCGTTGGCGATATGATCGAAGTATTCGAGATCATCGAAATCCAGCGTTCAATCGCTTAATCTTCGATGTAGGCCGGGTTAGCAAAGCGCCACCCGGCAATTATTCTTAAAGGGGCTTATTGCCCCTTTTTTGTCTGGAGAATTTATTATGGCGAAAGAATTTGGTCGCCCACAGCGCGTAGGGCAGGAGATGCAGAAAGAAATCGCTCTCATTCTGCAGCGCGAAATCAAAGACCCGCGTTTGGGTATGATGACGACCGTATCGGGCGTTGAAATGTCGCGTGACCTGGCGTATGCCAAAGTGTTCGTGACGTTCCTGAACGACCAGGACGAAGCGGCGGTTAAAAACGGTATCAAAGCGTTGCAGGAAGCGTCTGGTTTCATCCGCTCTCTGCTCGGTAAAGCGATGCGTCTGCGTATCGTGCCAGAGCTGACCTTCTTCTACGATAACTCGCTGGTTGAAGGGATGCGCATGTCCAATCTGGTGACCAGCGTGGTGAAACATGACGATGAACGTCGTGTGAACCCGGCGGATGACAGCAAGGAGGACTGATGAGTCGTCCTCGTCGTCGCGGTCGCGACGTGCACGGTGTGCTGTTGCTGGACAAACCTCAGGGGGCCTCCAGCAACGACGTGCTGCAAAAGGTAAAGCGTCTCTACAACGCTAACCGCGCCGGGCACACGGGCGCGCTGGATCCGCTGGCAACCGGCATGCTGCCTGTTTGCCTCGGTGAAGCCACCAAGTTTTCGCAGTACTTGCTCGACTCTGATAAACGCTATCGCGTGATCGCAAAACTGGGCCAACGCACGGACACCTCCGATGCGGATGGTCAGATTGTCGAAGAACGCCCGGTGAATTTCAGCAGCGAACAGCTGGATGCCGCCCTGGAAAGCTTCCGGGGCGATATCGAACAAATTCCTTCGATGTACTCCGCGCTGAAGTATCAGGGGAAAAAGCTTTACGAATATGCGCGCCAGGGCATTGACGTCCCGCGTGAAGCTCGCCCGATTACCGTGTATGAATTGCTGTTTATTCGTCACGAAGGGGATGAGCTTGAGCTGGAAGTGCACTGCTCGAAAGGCACCTATATTCGGACCATCATCGACGATCTGGGTGAAAAACTCGGCTGCGGTGCGCATGTGATTTACCTGCGTCGCCTGGCCGTGAGTAAGTATCCCGTTGAGCGTATGGTCACGCTTGACCATCTCCGTGGGCTGGTTGAGCAGGCAGAAGAGCAGGGCGTTGATCCGGCTGACCTGTTAGACCCGCTCCTGATGCCGATGGACAGCCCGGCCTCGGATTTCCCGGTGGTCAACTTACCGCTGACCTCCTCCGTTTACTTTAAAAACGGCAACCCCGTGCGCACGAATAATGCGCCGCATACGGGGCTGGTGCGCGTGACGGAAGGCGAAGAAAACAAATTCATCGGTATGGGTGAAATGGACGATGAAGGCCGCGTTGCCCCACGTCGTCTGGTGGTAGAATATCCGTTATAAGAATTTTACGTGCCTTGCGATAAGCAGGGGAGACGGGTAGAATATCGCCGCTTAACGCCAGGTAAATTGTTTAACAACTTGCCGGGCGTACACTGGGATTGCTGAATTAGAGATCGGCATCCTTACATTCTTTATTTTTTGGAGTTCATCATGTCTCTAAGCGTTGAAGCTAAAGCTAAAATCGTTTCCGAGTTCGGTCGTGGTACTAACGACAGCGGTTCTACCGAAGTTCAGGTTGCACTGCTGACTGCACAGATTAACCACCTGCAGGGTCACTTTGCAGAGCACAAAAAAGATCACCACAGCCGTCGTGGTCTGCTGCGTATGGTTTCTCAGCGTCGTAAACTGCTCGACTACCTGAAACGTAAAGATGTTGCACGCTACACCGCGCTGATCGAGCGTCTGGGTCTGCGTCGCTAAGTCTTGCGAGTTTCAGAAAAAGGGGCCTGATGGCCCCTTTTTTCAACCAGACGGCAGCAATTCACTGGAAACTATTGTATTGTTGCTATAAATGATCTTCATTGCAGAGGTTCGCGCGGCTAATGAGAGGCTTCACCCATGGGGGTGTCGGTTGTCATTAGTCGCGAGGATGCGAAGAAGGTCCGGTTAAATCGACAGCACACCGTGGGTGTGCTGTCATTCATTTAAGAAAGGACAGAATTTTGCTGAATCCGATCGTTCGTAAATTCCAGTATGGTCAGCATACCGTCACCCTGGAAACCGGCATGATGGCGCGTCAGGCGACCGCTGCCGTAATGGTAAGCATGGATGACACCGCCGTATTCGTGACCGTTGTTGGCCAGAAGAAAGCTAAACCAGGTCAGGACTTCTTCCCGCTGACCGTCAACTACCAGGAGCGTACTTACGCTGCCGGTAAAATCCCGGGTGGCTTCTTCCGTCGTGAAGGCCGTCCAAGCGAAGGCGAAACCCTGATTGCGCGTCTGATTGACCGCCCGGTTCGTCCGCTGTTCCCGGAAGGCTTCGTCAACGAAGTTCAGGTTATCGCGACCGTTGTTTCCGTTAACCCACAGGTTAACCCGGACATCGTGGCAATGATCGGCGCATCTGCTGCGCTGTCTCTGTCTGGTATTCCGTTCAACGGTCCTATCGGTTCTGCTCGTGTTGGCTACATTAACGACCAGTACGTTCTGAACCCAACGCAGGATGAGCTCAAAGAGAGCAAGCTGGACCTGGTTGTTGCCGGTACCGAAGCCGCCGTTCTGATGGTTGAATCCGAAGCAGAACTGCTGAGCGAAGACCAGATGCTGGGCGCTGTGGTCTTTGGCCATGAGCAGCAGCAGGTTGTTATCCAGAACATCAAAGATCTGGTTAACGAAGCGGGTAAACCACGCTGGGACTGGCAGCCTGAAGCCGTAAACGAAGCGCTGAACGCGCGCGTTGCTGCCCTGGCTGAAGCACGTCTGAGCGATGCTTACCGCATCACCGACAAGCAAGAACGTTACGCACAGATTGACGCAATCAAATCTGAAACCATCGCAACGCTGGTAGCAGAAGACGAGTCTCTGGACGCGAACGAACTGAGCGAAATCCTGCACGCTATCGAGAAAAATGCTGTTCGTAGCCGCGTTCTGGCAGGCGAGCCGCGTATCGATGGCCGTGAAAAAGACATGATCCGTGGTCTGGATGTGCGTACTGGCGTTCTGCCACGTACTCACGGCTCTGCACTGTTCACCCGTGGCGAAACGCAGGCGCTGGTTACCGCGACCCTGGGTACCGCACGTGATGCGCAGAACATTGACGAACTGATGGGCGATCGCACCGACAGCTTCCTGTTCCACTATAACTTCCCTCCGTACTCCGTAGGTGAAACCGGTATGGTTGGCTCGCCTAAGCGTCGTGAAATTGGTCACGGTCGTCTGGCGAAGCGTGGCGTACTGGCAGTGATGCCGGAAGCAGACAAATTCCCGTACACCGTTCGTGTGGTGTCTGAAATCACCGAATCCAACGGTTCTTCTTCAATGGCTTCCGTGTGTGGCGCATCTCTGGCGCTGATGGATGCAGGCGTGCCGATCAAAGCCGCCGTTGCGGGTATCGCAATGGGTCTGGTGAAAGAAGGCGACAACTATGTTGTACTGTCTGACATTCTGGGCGACGAAGATCACCTGGGCGATATGGACTTCAAAGTAGCGGGTTCCCGCGAAGGTATCTCTGCGCTGCAGATGGATATCAAAATTGAAGGTATCACCAAAGAGATCATGCAGGTTGCGCTGAACCAGGCTAAAGGTGCACGTCTGCACATCCTGGGCGTGATGGAACAGGCGATTAACGCGCCACGTGGCGACATTTCTCAGTTCGCTCCACGTATCCACACCATTAAGATCAGCCCGGACAAAATCAAAGACGTTATCGGTAAAGGCGGTTCTGTTATCCGTGCTCTGACCGAAGAAACCGGCACAACCATCGAAATCGAAGATGACGGTACTGTGAAGATCGCAGCGACCGACGGCGAAAAAGCGAAATTCGCGATTCGTCGTATCGAAGAGATCACCGCAGAAATCGAAGTAGGCCGTATCTACAGCGGTAAAGTGACCCGTATCGTTGACTTTGGCGCATTCGTTGCCATCGGTGGCGGTAAAGAAGGTCTGGTTCACATCTCTCAGATCGCTGACAAGCGCGTTGAGAAAGTGACCGATTACCTGCAGATGGGTCAGGAAGTTCCGGTTAAAGTTCTGGAAGTTGACCGCCAGGGCCGCATCCGTCTGAGCATTAAAGAAGCCACCGAGCAGTCTCCTGCCGCAGCGCCAGAAGCGCCAGCTGCAGAACAAGGCGAGTAAGGTAGCGATTTGCCCTCCGCGTTAGCGGGGGGCTTATTATCAGGCAGGACGCCTTGTTAAGCCGCCGGGGGACAGGACGTCATCCAACAGTTGTCTTCGGGAGTAGGAAATGAAGCCTTTTTTGCGCTGGTGTTTCGTTGCGACAGCTTTAACGCTGGCAGGATGCAGCAACTCTGCCTGGCGTAAGAGCGAAGTCCTCGCAGTGCCATTGCAACCGACTTTGCAACAGGAAGTGATCCTGGCACGCATGGAACAAATACTTGCCAGTCGGGCTTTAACCGATGATGAACGCGCACAGCTTTTATATGAGCGCGGAGTGTTGTATGATAGTCTCGGTCTGAGGGCATTAGCGCGAAATGATTTTTCACAAGCGCTGGCAATTCGACCTGATATGCCTGAAGTATTCAATTACTTAGGCATATACTTAACGCAGGCAGGCAATTTTGATGCTGCCTATGAAGCGTTTGATTCTGTACTTGAGCTTGATCCAACTTACAACTACGCGCACTTGAATCGCGGTATCGCATTGTATTACGGCGGTCGTGACAAGTTAGCGCAAGATGATCTGCTGGCGTTTTATCAAGACGATCCTAATGATCCTTTCCGTGTCCTGTGGCTTTACATCGTTGAGCAGAAGCTCAATGAGAAGCAGGCAAAAGAAGCGCTGAAGCAGCGTTTCGAAAAATCGGACAAGGAGCAGTGGGGATGGAACATTGTCGAGTTCTACCTGGGGAACATTAGCGAAGCTACGCTGATGGAACGCCTCAAGGCGAACGCAACGGATAACACCTCGCTCGCTGAGCATCTCAGTGAAACCAACTTCTATTTAGGTAAGTACTACCTAAGTCTGGGGGATATGGACAGCGCTACGGCACTGTTCAAATTAGCGGTTGCTAACAACGTACACAACTTCGTTGAGCACCGTTATGCATTGTTGGAATTATCGCTCTTGGGCCAGGAGCAAGATGACCTGGCAGAATCGGACCAGCAATAGCTGACGACATACACATCAGCCCGTAATCTTTTGATTGCCATCACCTTAACTGGTGAGGGCGTTGTTGTTCGTCAATACACCTACTTTGAGCCGGTTCACACTTTTCAATGAAAATTGCTAATTATTTTCACGACGAGTTATGTAGACTGGCCGCCATTAATATCGAGGCACTTGTACTACATGGCTGAATTCGAAACCACTTTTGCAGATCTGGGCCTGAAGGCTCCCATCCTTGAAGCCCTTACCGATCTGGGTTACGAAAAACCATCTCCGATCCAGGCAGAATGTATCCCACATCTGTTGTCTGGTCGTGACGTGCTGGGCATGGCCCAGACTGGTAGCGGCAAAACCGCAGCGTTCTCGCTGCCGCTGCTGCACAACATCGATCCGGAACTGCGTGCACCGCAGATCCTCGTATTGGCTCCGACCCGTGAACTCGCTGTTCAGGTGGCGGAAGCAATGACTGAATTCTCTAAACACATGCGCGGCGTGAACGTGGTAGCCCTTTACGGCGGCCAGCGTTATGACGTGCAGTTACGTGCCCTGCGTCAGGGTCCACAGATTGTTGTCGGTACGCCGGGCCGTCTGTTGGATCACCTGAAGCGCGGTACCCTGGACCTCTCTAAACTGAGCGGTCTGGTGCTGGATGAAGCTGACGAAATGCTCCGCATGGGCTTCATCGAAGACGTAGAAACAATTATGGCGCAGATCCCGGAAGGTCATCAGACCGCTCTGTTCTCTGCAACAATGCCAGAAGCGATCCGTCGTATTACCCGTCGTTTCATGAAGGATCCGCAGGAAGTGCGTATCCAGTCCAGCGTAACCACTCGCCCGGACATCAGCCAGAGCTACTGGTCTGTGTACGGTATGCGTAAAAACGAAGCGCTGGTTCGTTTCCTGGAATCAGAAGATTTTGATGCGGCGATTATCTTCGTTCGTACCAAAAACGCGACCCTGGAAGTGGCTGAAGCCCTGGAACGTAGCGGCTATAACAGTGCTGCGCTGAACGGTGACATGAACCAGTCCCTGCGTGAGCAGACTCTGGAGCGTCTGAAAGACGGTCGTCTGGATATCCTGATTGCAACAGACGTTGCGGCACGTGGTCTGGACGTTGAGCGTATTAGCCTGGTGGTTAACTACGACATCCCGATGGACTCTGAATCTTACGTTCACCGTATCGGCCGTACCGGTCGTGCAGGTCGTGCGGGCCGTGCGCTGCTGTTCGTTGAGAACCGCGAGCGTCGTCTGCTGCGTAACATTGAACGCACCATGAAGCTGACCATTCCAGAAGTAGAACTGCCTAACGCAGAACTGCTGGGCAAACGCCGCCTGGAGAAATTCGCCGCTAAAGTTCAGCAGCAGCTGGAAAGCAGCGATCTGGATCAGTACCGTGCGCTGCTGGCAAAAATTCAGCCATCTTCTGAAGATGAGCTGGATATCGAAACGCTGGCTGCGGCTCTGCTGAAGATGGCACAGGGCGAACGTGCTCTGATCGTGCCACCTGATGCACCGATGCGTCCTAAACGTGAATTCCGCGATCGTGACGATCGTGGTGACCGTCGCGGTGACCGTCCTGAGCGTGGCCCACGTGGCGACCGTCCAGAGCGCGGTGGTGAAGACCGTCCACGTCGTGAGCGTCGTGACGCAGGCGATATGGAACTGTACCGTATTGAAGTGGGCCGTGATGATGGCGTTGAAGTTCGTCATATCGTGGGTGCCATTGCGAACGAAGGTGATATCAGCAGCCGTTACATCGGTAACATCAAGCTGTTCGGTACTCACTCCACCATCGAATTGCCAAAAGGCATGCCGGGTGAAGTTCTGCAGCACTTTACGCGTACCCGCATCCTGAACAAGCCGATGAACATGCAGCTGATGGGTGATGCACAGCCACGTCCAGAACGTCGTGGTGGCGATCGTCCAGCGGGTGAGCGTCGTAGCTTCGGTGGCGGTGAACGTCGTGAAGGCGGTCGTGGTCCTCGTCGTGATGGCGCAGCGCCAGCAGGCGGTGCAGGTCGCTTCAGCGGTGAACGCCGTGAAAACCGCGGTCCACGTCGTGAAGAAGGTCCTGTTCGTCGTCGTGACGCATAAGCCTTACGCTAACGCCGTAAAGTAATAATTACAGCCCCGATATCACTATCGGGGCTTTTTTTATTCCCTTTGTACTCTTGTACTGGTACAGTGCGACAGCATAAAATCTGCTTGCACTATTATTCACTGGAGAAAAGGCTGTATGGCGACACTTACCACCACCCAAACATCACCCTCGCTGCTCGGCGGCGTGGTGATCATCGGCGGCACAATAATTGGCGCAGGCATGTTTTCGCTGCCCGTTGTGATGTCCGGTGCGTGGTTCTTCTGGTCGCTGGCGGCACTGGTGTTTACCTGGTTCTGTATGCTGCATTCGGGATTAATGATCCTGGAAGCTAACCTTAACTACCGCATCGGGTCGAGCTTCGACACCATCACTAAAGATTTGCTCGGCAAGGGCTGGAATCTGGTCAACGGACTCTCAATTGCCTTTGTGCTCTACATTCTCACCTACGCCTATATCTCTGCCAGCGGGTCGATTTTGCACCATACCTTTGCCGGGATGTCGCTAAACGTGCCGGCCCGTCTGGCTGGATTATGCTTTGCGCTGGGGGTGGCCTTCATCGTCTGGATGAGCACCAAAGCCGTCAGCCGGATGACTGCGATTGTACTGGGTGCAAAGGTCATCACCTTCTTCCTGACCTTTGGCAGCCTGCTGGGGCACGTAACGCCTGCCACCTTGTTTAACGTGGCCGAAAGCAACGCGTCCTATTCACCGTATCTGCTCATGACCCTGCCGTTCTGTCTGGCCTCGTTTGGCTATCACGGTAACGTGCCGAGCCTGATGAAGTATTACGGTAAGGACCCTCGCACCATTATCCGCTGCCTGGTATATGGCACGCTGCTGGCGCTGGCGCTGTATGTGATTTGGTTGCTGGGGACCATGGGTAACATTCCGCGTCCGGAATTTATAGGTATTGCCCAGAAGGGCGGCAACATTGACGTGCTGGTACAGACGCTTAGCGGCGTGCTGAACAGCCGCAGTCTGGATTTACTGCTGGTCGTCTTCTCTAACTTCGCGGTGGCCAGTTCATTCCTGGGCGTAACGCTGGGCCTGTTTGACTATCTGGCCGATCTGTTTGGGTTTGATGACTCAGCGATGGGGCGCTTCAAAACGGCGCTGCTGACCTTCCTGCCGCCGGTTATCGGTGGCCTGCTGTGGCCGAACGGTTTCCTCTACGCCATTGGCTATGCCGGGCTTGCCGCAACCATCTGGGCGGCGATTGTTCCGGCGCTGCTGGCACGCAAATCACGTAAACGCTTTGGTAGCCCGAAATTCCGCGTCTGGGGCGGTAAGCCGATGATTGCGCTGATTCTGGTGTTCGGTGTGGGTAACGCGCTGGTCCACGTCCTGTCGAGCTTTAATCTGTTACCTGTCTATCAGTAACCTGTCTCGACCCCCTCTCCCTGCGGGAGAGGGGGGACTTATCGCATTACCCTAACAGCTCTTCTTTCACCTGCATCGCCAAATCAAACGAATGCAAACGCGCCTGATGATCGAAAATCTGGCCGTTAACCATGATCTCATCGGCTTGCGTTTCGCGCAGAACCGCTTCCAGGCCGTGGCGCACCTTGGCTTTATCGCCCACCAGCGACATACGTAACGCCTGCTGGACGCCGTACTGCTCTGATGCAGACCATAGCTGATGCATATTCTCAACCGGCGGCGGTAACTGCCCGGTTTCACCCCGGCGCAGCTTCATAAAGGCCTGTTGCATGGAGGTGAATAAAAATTCTGCGTCGCGAACGCTGTCGGCGGCGACGATGTTGATACACACCATGGCATAAGGTTTTTCCAGGCGCTCGGAAGGCTGGAAGTGAGTGCGATACAGATGGAGCGCCTGATGCAACATGTCCGGCGCAAAGTGCGAAGCAAAGGCAAACGGCAACCCAAGCTGTGCCGCGAGTTGCGCGCCGTACAGGCTTGAACCCAGCAGCCAGACCGGGATTTTTTCGCCGTAGCCCGGCACCGGGCGCACCTGCGGATTCGGATCGCGCGCATCAAACCAGTCGACCAGCTCCGCCACATCGCGTGGGAAATTATCCACGTCACCGCTCATGTGGCGACGCAGCGCGCGCATGGTCGGTTGATCGCTTCCGGGGGCACGGCCAAGACCTAAATCAATGCGTCCCGGGTAGAGCGTATTCAGCGTGCCAAACTGCTCGGCAATCACCAGTGGGGAGTGGTTAGGCAGCATCACGCCGCCGGAGCCGAGGTGCAGCGTCGTGGTATTTGCCGCAAGGTAACCCAGCAGCACAGAGGTGGCTGCGCTGGCGATGCCGACCATGTTGTGGTGTTCAGCCAGCCAGTAGCGCTGATAGCCCCGTTTTTCAGCGAGGCGGGCGAGATCCAGAGAGTGCGAGAACGCTTCTCTGGCGGACGATCCTTCGGGGATCGGTGCCAGGTCCAGCACCGAAAACGGAATGGTTTTCTCAGTCATAACAGCTCACTTTGTCGACGGCTAATCATTTAATAGTGTATTAAAAATGAGTAACCGTTGTTAACAAAGTGAGCTTTATACTGCCCATCCTTCAGGCCGTCTCCTTAAAACCGCCTGAAAGCGTGAAAGGCAACTTACGCCTGCAACGTCAGACCCGCTACGCGTTTCCAGTAACCATTGCAGTCGCTGTGGGGCAATAGCGGTAAAGGGGCGTCTCCCTTTTCGTTGGCGCGGAAGGCGTCCAGCATGCCGAATACCCCGGTATCCAGCGGTGACAGGCGCACCATGTCCACCAGACCTTCCATTGAGGTTAACTCGTTGCCCAGGTTGTAGACATAGCCGCTCATGGTCTGAATGCCGTTCAGCACAAAGACTTGCTGATTTTCCTGTGACAGCATGTTGCGCCCATTGGGATACTTTATGCAGCACGTCTCACATTCGTCTTTCGGGCGATCTTCCGAACGTGCGGTAAAGCAGCGAGCGGAGTAGGCCAGCGGCAGGTGCCCATAGCTCAACACTTCCACCTCAAACCGATCGCGGATACCCAGTTCGTCACACTGGGTCAGCAGGTTCGCCAGCCAGTCACGTGAGAGCTCGACGGGCATACACCAGCGCGTCATTCCCTGTTTTAGCAGCAGGCGCAGCGTCACCGCGTTATAGCAGTTCAGCGCATGGCCCGCGACAAACGGCAGCTTGCGTTCGGCACACATGTTCACCACGCCCAGATCGCTGGCTTCGATAAGAAACTCGCCGTTCTCAACGTAACGCTTCAGTTCGCCCAGCTCAGAAGATGCCTGCACCAGCGCCAGCGTGGACAGGACCACCTGCTTCCCGCTGCCGGCCAGGCTTTTAGCCATCTCCAGCCAGTCGCCCACTTTCGTGGCGCGGCGTTTACTGCACACGGTTTCGCCAAGATAAATGACGTCGGCACTGCTCGTGGCAGCCTGCTGGTAAAAATCTTCCAGCGTCTCTTTTGGCCAATAGTAGAGCACTGGCCCTAAGGAATATTTCATCGATTTTCTCACTGCCATTTACGGTGGTAGGCGCCAAGCGTGGTTTGTGTCCCTTCGGACATCGCGCCCAAAGTCTCCATCCACGCTGCCTGAGGGGCGTAATGTTGTGGATCGGCCATACAGCGGTCGATGGCCTGACGCCAGACTTTTGCCACCTGACTGACGTAGGCCGGGCTACGCTGGCGTCCTTCGATTTTTACCGAAGCGATGTTGGCCGCCAGCAGTTCAGGCAGGAGCTCCAGCGTATTAAGGCTGGTGGGCTCCTCCAGCGCATGGTAACGCTCGCCGTCCACCAGATAACGCCCTTTGCACAGCGTCGGGTACCCGGCGTTTTCATTGTCCTGATAACGGTCGATCAGCACGTCGTTCAGGCGAGACTCCAGCCCCTGCGGGGTTTGTTGCCAGCGCACGAAACGGGCAGGGGAGCACGCCCCAACCGTATTAGGGGATTCACCGGTTAAATAGGAAGAGAGGTAGCACCGCCCTTCGGCCATGATGCACAAACTGCCAAAGGCAAACACTTCCAGAGGCACAGGCGAGACGCGTGCCAGTTGCTTCACCTGATGAATGGAGAGCACGCGGGGCAAAACTACGCGGGCCACGTCAAAATGCTGATGATAAAACCGTACGGCCTCCTCATTGGTCGCGGAAGCCTGAACAGAGACATGGCGCTCAATATGCGGATAACGTTCTGCGGCATACTCAAGCATCGCGAGGTCGGCAAGGATTAAGGCATCCGCGCCTAACTGAGCCGCCATATCCACGGCGCGTTGCCAGCGGGCATAGCCATCAGGATGTGCAAAGGTATTGATGGCAATATGCAGCTTGCGGCGGTGCTGGTGAACAAAATTGACGGCTTCCTGGAGTTTTTTCTCCGTGAAGTTAAGACCAGCAAAGTGGCGGGCATTCGTGTCATCTTTCAGTCCGATATAAACCGCATCGGCGCCGTTTTCGATGGCCGCCTTAAGTGCCGGAAGATTTCCGGCCGGGCAGAGCAGCTCCATAATTTATCCTGACGTTTGCCGCCCCTGAGGGCGCAAAATTGTTAACGAACGGGGATTTTAATTAACCTCCATGCGACAATTTTTGATTTAAGGCAGCTAATGGCGTATTGATGTCACCAATAATGGAATTAACGCGATGCCAGTTTGTTGATTTACGCCGCTATCGTGGCGGCTGGATGTGGCAAAATAACTGGACTATCGAAATCAGGGAGTAAGCTCGTGCTGGATAAACTGCGTTCACGTCTCGTACACTTTGGTCCGTCACTGCTGAGCGTGCCGGTAAAACTGGCGCCGTTCGCGCTTAAGCGCCAGGTGCTTGAGCAAATGCTAAGCTGGCAGTTTCGTCAGGCGCTTGAAGAGGGCGAACTGGCATTTCTGGAAGGGCGCTGGTTGAGCATTGAAGTACGCGACATCGGTTTGCGCTGGTTCACCTCCGTTGAAGACGGCCGTTTGATCGTCAGTCCTTGTGCGGACGCCGACGTGAGTTTTAGCGCGGATGCCAGCGATTTGCTGATGATTGCCGCCCGTAAACAGGATCCGGATACGCTCTTCTTCCAGCGTCGGCTGGTCATCGAAGGGGATACTGAACTGGGTCTGTACGTCAAAAATTTGATGGATGCCATTGAGCTGGATCAGATGCCAAAGCCGCTCAGGCTGGTGCTGATGCAGATGGCCGATTTTGTTGAGGCTGGGCTGAAAACCCCGCCAGAGAGTAAACACACTTCAGTAGGTGAGCCATGCTGATTCGAGTTGAAATTGGCATTGATGCCCCGGGCATTGATGCACTTTTACGCCGATCGTTTCCGGATGATAGCGAAGCGCGGCTGGTCCAGGATCTGCGTGAAGATGGACTGATCACGCTGGGCCTGGTGGCCACTGACGACGAAGGCCACGTGGTCGGCTATGTCGCTTTTAGCCCCGTTTCTGTCGAGGGTGAAGAGCTGCAATGGGTCGGTATGGCACCGCTGGCGGTCGATGAAAATTATCGCGGTCAGGGGCTGGCGCGTCAGCTGGTCTATGAAGGGCTGGATTCGCTGAACGAATTTGGCTATGCCGCCGTCGTCACGCTGGGCGATCCGGAATTTTACCGGCGTTTAGGCTTTAAGCAGGCCGCGCATCACGATCTGCGCTGTCGCTGGCCGGGCACCGAAGCGGCTTTCCAGCTTCATCCTCTGGCAGATGACGCGCTTAATGGCGTCAGCGGGCTGGTTGAGTATCACGATCACTTTAATCGGTTTTAAGCAGGCTTTCGCGTAGCGCCTCAAAAGAACCGTCTCCGGCGACGAGGCGCTCTTTCTGGCGCTTCGTGAGCTGCTTAATGCGATATTCCATTCGTAACGCCAGCGAGCGTTCCCCCACGGGCGCTGAAAACGCCAGCGTGAGTTCACCCTTGCCCCGCAACGCTTTAGCCCCTTTTCCACATTGATGCTCGAGGAAGCGGCGGCCAACATCGGTCGTTATGCCCGTGTAGAGCGCATTATTGGCCGTTCGGACAAGATAGAGAAACCAGCACACGATACAAAAATTCAGTATGTTAAGGTGAACGCACGATAGCATGGGAGAGAGCAAAAATGGAAACTCTGGCCACCATTAATCGCTGGCTGGCAAAGCAGCACGTTGTCACCTGGTGTGTGCAGGAGAAAGGGGAGATGTGGTGCGCTAATGCGTTCTATGTGTACGACCCTGAACGCGTCGCTTTTTATGTCCTGAGCGAGGATAAAACCCGCCACGCGCAGATGACCGGTCTGCAGACAAAAGTCGCCGGCACGGTTAACGGACAACCTAAAACGGTAGCGTTGATCCGCGGCGTGCAGTTTGCAGGGGAAATCCGTCGGCTGGACGGTGAAGAAAGCGACGCGCAGCGAAAACGCTACCTGCGCCGCTTTCCGGTGGCCCGCGCGATGTCAGCCCCGGTCTGGGAGATACGCCTTGATGAACTCAAGTTCACCGACAACACGCTGGGGTTTGGTAAAAAGTTTTACTGGTTACGCGCCGAGCAAGCGTAGCGCTTCACGGTTAAACGCAGGAAGATCGTCCGGCGTCCGGCTGGTGACCAGCTGATCGTTATCAACCACCACTTCCTGATCGTAGAAATCAGCACCGGCATTTTTCAGATCGATAACGATCGGTTTCACCGCGGTTAGCTTACGTCCACGTACCACTTCGGCACTGATCAGCAGCTGCGGCCCGTGACAAATGGCGAAGACGGGTTTGCCGCTGGCGACAAAATCACGGGTGAAGTTGACAAAGCGTTCGTCACCGCGCAGGGAGTCCGGTGAGTGACCGCCTGGCAGCAGCAGGGCGTCAAAGTCCGCCGGGCGCACGTCATCAATGGCTTTATCGATGGTCACGCTGGCTTCGCCTTTATGGCCCTTAACCGTTTTCCCGGCTTCTTTCTCAATGGTAATCACGTCATGTCCGGCCTTGCGGAACGCTTCCGCAGGCGACGTAAATTCTGAATCTTCAAACTCGTCGGTAATCAAGACCGCAATTTTCTTGCTCATGTTTCCTCCGTTGTTTTGGCTTCAGACAGATTTTTCTCCGTTTGTGGTAAATACTTACCAGGAGCAGACTGATAAGTGTGGTTCAGCCTGCTGAGATCGCCAACGGACAAATCTGGAAAGGGGAAGAAAATGAGTCAGGTATTGATTACGGGGGGAACGGGGCTGGTGGGCGATCATCTGTTGCGTATGCTGATTCAGGAAAAAAGGGTGAGTGGCATTGCCGCCCCAACGCGTCGGCCGCTGGCCGATATTCCGGACGTTTTCAATCCGCACGATCCCCAGCTCACCGATGCGCTGGCGCAGGTATCCACTCCAGTTGATATCGCCTTTTGCTGTCTGGGCACCACCCGCCGTGAAGCCGGCAGCAAAGAGGCCTTTGTGCATGCGGATTACACGCTGGTCATCGACACCGCATTAACCGCCAAAAAATTGGGTGCCAGCCATTTTCTGGTTGTCAGCGCCTTAGGGGCCAGTGCGCACTCGCCGTTTTTCTACAACAAAGTGAAAGGTGAAATGGAAGAGGCGCTTATCGCACAGCAGTGGCCACGGCTGACCATCGTGCGTCCTTCTATGCTTCTTGGCGATCGCCAGAAGCGCCGGTTCAATGAGTCGCTGATGGCTCCGTTGTTCCAGCTTTTACCGGGAAACTGGAAATCCATTGATGCCCGGGACGTGGCGCGCGCCATGCTCAAAGAGGCATTATCGCCCTCTCAGGAAGGGGTGAATATCATTCCCTCAGGAAAACTGCGTGAAATTGCACAAGGTGAGGCGTAATATCCCCCGGCTTAATTAATTATCCTTCCCGGGGAATGCTATGACTGGTCAGTCTTCATCTCAGGCGGCAACACCGTTTCAATGGTGGAAGCCCGCGCTTTTCTTTCTCGTTGTCATTATGGGTCTTTGGTATGTGAAGTGGCAGCCGTATTACGGTAAGGCCTTCACCGCGGCTGAAACCCATAGCATCGGCAAATCTATTCTTGCACAAGCGGATACCAGCCCGATAAAAGCGGCCTGGGATTATGCGCTGGTTTACTTTCTGGCGGTCTGGAAAGCGGCGGTCCTGGGGGTCCTTCTCGGTTCCCTGATTCAGGTCTTGATCCCTCGTCACTGGCTTCTGCGTACGTTAGGGCAACCCCGTTTTCAGGGAACGCTACTGGGCACGCTTTTTGCCCTGCCGGGAATGATGTGTACCTGTTGCGCCGCGCCGGTGGTGGCTGGGATGCGGCGTCAGCGTGTCTCGATGGGCGGGGCGCTGGCGTTCTGGATGGGCAACCCTTTGCTCAACCCGGCGACGCTAGTGTTCATGGGATTTGTTCTCGGCTGGTATTTTGCCTTTATTCGTCTGGTTGCCGGACTGATTACCGTGCTGGTGGTCGCGTCGCTGGTGCAAAAAATGGTGAAAGAGTCTGCGCAACCCGCAGCGCCGGTCGATATTGACATTCCTGAGCCGCAGGGCAGTTTCCTGACGCGCTGGGGAAAGGCGCTCTGGCAGCTTTTCTGGAGCACTATCCCGGTCTATATTCTGGCGGTGCTGATTCTGGGCGCGGCGCGGGTCTGGCTTTTCCCGCATGCTGATGGCGCCATTGATAATACGATCCTGTGGGTCATTGCCATGGCGGTCGTCGGGTGCCTGTTCGTGATTCCAACGGCGGCTGAAATTCCAATTGTGCAAACCCTGATGATGGCGGGGATGGGGATGGCGCCAGCGTTAGCGCTGTTAATTACGCTGCCTGCCGTGAGCCTGCCGTCGCTTGTCATGCTGCGTCAAACCTTCCCGGCAAAAGCCCTTTGGCTGACCGGTGCGCTGGTGGCGGTGAGTGGTATGATTACAGGCAGCCTTGCACTGCTCTAAGACCAAAAAAAAGCCCGGCAAACGCCGGGCTATTTTTTTATTTGATATAGGTAAAGGCGGTGGTGACGCGTTTTACCCCGCTGACGCGGCTGGCAATATCCGCGGCGGCTTTGCCTTCACGATCCGTGACCAGACCCAGCAGGAACACCTCGCCGTTTTCAGTGGTCACTTTCACATTAGACGATTTCACCTGATCGCTACCCAACAGCTGTGAACGCACTTTGGTGGTGATCCAGGTATCGGATGAGGCATCTCCCAGGCCGATAGGCTGGCCCTGACGCACTTCGTTATACACTTCGGTCGCGCCGTCTACACCCATTGCGATCTGTTTAGCGCGCGCCGCCAGGTCGGGGTTCGGTGCCTGACCCGCCAGCAACACTTTGCCCTGGTACGCGGTAACGTTAATGCGTGCTTCTTTCTTAATTTGTTCATCTTTAGAAAGGGCGCTATTCACGCGTAGCTCCAGCGTGCCGTCATCCACCTGTGTTCCCACGGAGCGCGGATCGGTCGCTGCTTTAGTGCCCACAGCCGCGGTACCGACAACGGCGGCGGCAATACATCCCTGAAGTAGCAGTGCAGAAACGAGGACTGCGAGGGTCGATAATGCCTTCATTATTACTCCTTAATCATCCTGGTGAGGGAAAAGCGTGTTATCGATCAGATCGCATAAACAGTTCACCGTCAGCATGTGCATCTCCTGAATACGTGCACTGCGATGGGACGGGATGCGAATTTCCACATCCTGCGGCCCTAACAGCCCGGCCAGTTCGCCGCCATCGTAGCCTGTCAACGCCACGATGGTCATATCGCGGGTGACGGCAGCTTCAACGGCTTTGACGATGTCGCGGCTATTCCCACGGGTAGAAATCGCTAATAAAACATCCCCCGCATGGCCCAGCGCACGCACCTGTTTTGCGTAAATTTCATCATGCAGACGATCGTTTGCAATCGCCGTTAAGACCACATTATCGGTATTAAGTGCAATGGCAGGTAAACTAGGACGCTCTGTTTCAAAACGATTAATCATGCTGGCAGCAAAATGCTGTGCGTTGGCGGCGGAGGTGCCGTTGCCACAACAGAGGATTTTGTTGCCATTAAGCAGGGATTGCACCAGCGTCATCGCTGCACGGGAAATAGCATCCGGAAGGGCTTCTGCCGCGGCAATCTGAGTCTGAATGCTTTCTGTGAAGCACACCTTAATTCTTTCGAGCACGTTATCCCTTTAAATTCTTAATTAGGCGTCTTCGCCAAACGCGTTTTTAAGCCATTCAATGTCGTTTCCGGTGAAGGCTACCACATCGAACCGGCAATCCACAGTATCAAAACTCCCATTATGGCGGGCAAGCCACAAGTGGGCAGTCTGTAATAATTTATGTTGTTTGGCGAGCGTCACGCTGGCAGCAGCGCCACCAAAGTGAGACGACTGTCGGAAACGCACTTCAACAAACACGATGATCTCATGCTCTTTCATGATGAGATCAATCTCGCCGCCACGACCGCGGACGTTGGCGGCGACAAAACGCAGTCCTTTGCCTTCAAGCCAGCGACGCGCTTTTAACTCCCACGCGTCGCCGGTCTGCTTGCGGCTTAACTGGCCGGGACGATTTGCCCCTGCTGGTATTTGAGCCATGATAACTTCCTGTTAATCACACAATCCTGATTCGCCGTCAGATCGCCGGTATTTCCGCTGATCTCATAGCCCGGTACCTGACGCATCTGGGTAAAGTTATTCGCCAGCGCCCAGGCATCGACGCCCATCGCATAGAGGCGCGCCAGAGAGTAGTCGTTACGTACGCTGCTCAGCGCCTGCTGCATCAGCGCCGGGTTGCTGCCTGCCAGCATCGGGATTTCGCTGTACTGCAAGCCATCCATCTCCAGACGGAAGTCCGGCCCGGCGGTGCCCTGCGCGCTGCGCGAACTGGCGTACAGGGTGACGCCGCTCTGGCTGCCGTTACGCATCGCAATCATCGGTTTGATAAAGGCGATCTCTTCCGGGGTGGCGACAATGTACGCTGCATCGACCTTCCCGCCGCCGCTAATCTGCGCATCCGTTGGCGGGGCTGGAATAGTCAGACCGCCGATCGTCACGCTTTGTTGCTGAGGCAGGCTGGCAGTGACCGGGCTACCGGTGAGCGCAATGCCCGCACCGCCGTTTACACCCGCACGTAGTTCCGCGCTGGAGCCGAATTTTTGTTGCAGAACCACACCGCCGCCCAGCTGTTGCCACTCCTGTGCAAACGCGTTCGCCACGCGATCGCCCAGCGTGCTACGCGGCGTAAGGAGTAATGGGGCCTGTTTACCCTGTTCATGAATATGACGCGCCGCATCGCGGGCTTCATCTTCAGGCGACAGAGCGAAGTAACAAATATTTGCGCGATTCTGCACCTGCTCTGGCTGATTCAGGGCCAGAACATTGAGCGTCGTGGTGCTTTTCATCAGCTCTTCGACATTGTTTTTCAGCAGCGGGCCAACCACGATGCTGGCGCCGTCCTGTTGAACCTGCGCCAGAACCTGGTCGAGCGGCTGAGAGCTGGTGTCGTAGATTTTCAGCTCAGCGCCCGGGTTTGCGCTGGTGGTGGCCATCATCGGCGGCTGCGCTGCGGGTTGCTGTTCAGGTGTCGTGCTTTGCGTCTGTTCAACGGGAGCGGCGTCCGTCGTCGGGGCTGCCTGGGTTTCAACAGGTGCCTGAGCAGCCTGTGCAGGTGCCGCGGCAGGAGGCGTCGTTGGTGCCGTCACCGGATTTTGCAGGGTGCCCTGGGCAGGCGTTTGCGCCGTGGTCAGATCGTTGGTCTCAGCGGCGGAAGGGCTCACAACGTCGTTCACGTTTGCAGCCTGCGCACCCTGAACCGGAACCGCGCTGCCCGACACCGCCGTGGTGCCGTTCTTCGCGGCTTCAAAGCCTTGCTGAATAGTGCGGCCAAACACCGCGGCCTGGCCATTCAACGGCAGCAGCAGCGCGATTTTGCTGGTGGAGGCAGGCTTAAAGTTCTGCACGTTCACCAGCTGCGTTGGCAGCATTTTAGCGCCAGGGTTCTGCGGATAGCGGGTCTGCCAGTCGGTAATACCGGCTTTCAGCATTTTTGGATCGCTGCGATTGTTAAACCACATCTGCTGTAAATCGAGCCAGCCCTGCAGCACATTCTCGTCGGCATTAATGACCAGGGTTTGCGCCTGTTCAGGCGTCATCGACGAGAGGGCCTGCCAGGTCGCGTCAATGTTTTTCTGCTTATCGGCTCCGCTTAACAGCGGCTCCTGGGCAATCAGGGCGCGTAACAGCGTCAGCGACGGACGACCCTGTTCAGCCGTAATCCCCGCCTGCCAGAAACGCGCCTGCTGGTTTTTATCCAGCGCGCTGATATCTATCCCGCCGAGGATCTTTTTCGCAGCCGGGAAATCTTTCGCGGCAACTTTCATCTCGGCAGACAGCAAGGTTTGCTCGCGGCGCTGCGTATCGTTCAGCTCCTGCGGCAGTTGATTATACAAATCGAGGGCTTGCTGCGTTTTGCCTTCGTTCAGGAGTGCACGAATGGCAAGTAATTGCCAGTTGGTCTTGGTATCATTTGAACTCTGCGACATTTGTTGCAGGTAAAAGCCGGAATCAGCTTGTGCCGAGCCTTGCATATGGGCTTGACTCTGATCGGGTGCCTGGGTGCCACAGCCTGCAAAGAGCAGGGCTGCCAGCACAACAGGAAGGCTGCGCGAAGCTTTTGTTCGAAGAAACGTTAACGGTACCATACTGTATCCAGTGATATTTTTTTAGGCAATGCTCAATATTAAATCGGCAATACGGACTAAACAATGAAACAACACGAAACGGCAGATAATTCTCAAGGCCAGCTTTATATTGTACCTACTCCTATCGGGAATTTGTCTGATATTACCCAACGTGCGCTTACCGTCTTGCAAGCTGTTGATTTAATTGCCGCTGAAGATACCCGTCATACCGGTTTATTGCTCCAGCACTTCGCCATTAGCGCCCGTTTGTTCGCCTTACACGATCATAATGAGCAACAAAAAGCTGAAACGCTGGTCGCCAAACTGAAAGAAGGGCAGAACATCGCATTGGTTTCCGATGCGGGTACCCCGTTGATTAACGATCCTGGCTATCACCTGGTGCGCACCTGTCGTGAAGCCGGCATCAGAGTCGTGCCGTTGCCTGGTCCTTGTGCCGCCATTGCCGCACTCAGCGCGGCGGGCCTGCCGTCCGATCGCTTCTGCTACGAAGGTTTCCTGCCCGCCAAATCCAAAGGCCGTCGCGACACGCTAAAAGAACTGGAAGCAGAGCCGCGCACCCTGATTTTCTATGAATCGACTCACCGTCTTCTGGAAAGCTTAGAAGATATGGTGACCGTCTGGGGCGAATCCCGCTATGTGGTTCTGGCACGCGAGCTGACCAAAACCTGGGAAACCATCCACGGCGCCCCGGTGGGCGAGCTGCTCGCCTGGGTTAAAGAGGATGAAAATCGTCGTAAAGGCGAAATGGTGTTGATCGTTGAAGGTCATAAAGCCCAGGAGGACGCACTGCCTGCCGACGCATTGCGTACCCTTGCGCTGCTGCAAGCCGAGCTGCCGCTGAAAAAAGCCGCCGCGCTGGCCGCAGAGATTCACGGCGTGAAGAAGAACGCGCTCTATAAGTATGCGCTTGAGCAGCAGGGAGAGTAACAGGAGATAGCTTGTTCTGGCCGGGTGGCGCGACGCTTGCCCGGCTCAGATTTTCAAAATGTCGGAAGAAATGTCGGAAGAAATGTCGGAAGAAATGTCGGAAGAAATGTCGGAAGAAACGCTGCCTTCACCAACAGCTACACCGTAATGATCTCCGTTCCTGTTTTGAGCAGAAGATCTCTTTCATGTTTGCTGATTCCATCATCCGTAATCACACAGTCAATTTGCGCCATAGGAAGCACCTGGTTAAACCCCCGACGGTTGAACTTACTGGCATCCAGAACCGCAATGACTTTATGCGCAGCGGCTGCCATGACGCTACTTATTGAGTAACCCTCATTGAATGTCGTTATACCATTGGTAGCATCGATACCATCAGCACCAACAAACATCAGGTCCGCGCTAATTCCGGCAAGAGAACGTTCGGCAATAGTACCGTGCATTGAATGGGTTTTATGACGTACCGTACCGCCGCAAACAACCAGTGTAATATCTTTATTTTCGGAAAGAGCAAACGCGGCGGGAAGACTGTTCGTAATAACCGTAATGTTACCTTTTTTAGTCAGCGCTTCTGCGATCAACATGGTCGTACTTCCGCTATCCAGAATAACGGTCATCCCTTCCTGTATCATCGCCGTTGCGGCCTGTGCGATACGCTTTTTAGGATCGCTTGCAAGCTGGTATCGCTCTTCGAGCACCACTTCCTGGTTATCATTTTCCGCAAGATTACTTCCGGGTCTGGCGGCGCCGCCGTGAAAACGTGTCACTAACCCTTTCTCTTCCAGAAGTCGCAGGTCTGTACGTATGGTGACTTCCGAGATACCGAACATATTCGAAAGGTCGAGCACCATTACGCTGCCCTGAGCGTTGACGAGGTCAACTATTTTGTTCCTTCGTTCAAATGAGTTCATATTGAAGTGCCTGATAATTAACTCTCCCTATTCTAATCGAAGGTATGCGAAAGGTGTACGGTAATATTACGAAAGTAAATGTGAGCCAGCTCTGGTTGCTGGCTCGAGAGATTATGCGAAGCGCAACATAATTTTGCCTTGCATCGGAGCACCATTCAGCGCCTGCACGGCTTGAGCAAAACTCTCGCTATCTCCACTATGTGCAATCAGGGGCGCAAGCTGTAGTTTTTTCGCCGAAAGCAGACGGGTAGCTGTTTCCCACTCTTCTCCTGGCCACGGGGCTGAATAGTTCATCCAGCTTCCCAAAAGCTTTAGCTCCTTACGCAGAATTTTGCCAAATGTTGCGGCGGGTAAGTTCAGGTCATTGTGCAGCGTTCCTACCAGGGCAACCTGCGCGCGTGGACCGGCAATATCAATGGCAAGTGAAACGGTTTGTGGCGTTCCAGCTGTCTCCAGCACCAACTGATCAAATCTGCGGTCAGTCATCGCGGTAAGGATCTCGTCAGCGCTTTGATAGAGACTGTTAAATACCTCAGTAGCCCCCAGTCGTTTCGCCAGAGCGAGCTTATCGTCATTGATATCAATGGCGCTCACGCTATTTGCGCCAAGCGCCAGTGCACACTGCATTGCCAGAAGACCGATAGTACCCGCCCCAACGATAATGACATTTTTTCCTTCGCAGCCCGCGGCAAGATGAAACGCGTGCAGCCCTACGGTAATTGGCTCAATAAAGGCGCCATCTTCAATCGCCATCGCTTCAGGAAGGCGGAATACATTCGCGCGTTTCACGACGATATACTCCGCGTTGCCGCCTTCACTACGCGAGCCGACGAACTGATAATTTTTACATAACGAGTAATAACCCTTCTCACATTCCGGACAGGAAAAACAGGGCAGTAATGGGACGCAGGCCACCGCATCGCCTGGTTTAAGATCCTTTACGGAATCGCCGCAAGCCGCGACATATCCGCTAAATTCATGGCCCAGTGTTATGGGGTAGTAATGTGCCCCTTTGGCGAAAATACGCGGGATGTCCGAGCCACATAAACCTGAGCACACAATGCGTACCAATACATCATCTGTGCCCTGTATTTGAGGTAGGGGGCGTTCTTCAACGCGCACGCTGCCCTCAGCGTGAATAACCACTGATTTCATGATCTACTCCAGAAAAAGAAGGGGAGCGCCGCCCCCCGAATATTAAGATGCCGTCTGGTCTTCCAGGCTGGCAGCACTCTTCTCGGCTGTTGTAAACGCGCGGGCGCGACGCCAGGTGAGTAGTACACCTGTGAAGTAAAGTGCGCCAATAACGATGAAACCAACGACGTTTTGCCAGGTAAAGAGTTGGATTAACAACCAGGTGACAGGGGAACCCCCCTGGTCCATTGAGGCCACCATGCCGCCCGTTTTCAGGGCACCAGCATTCTGTGCAAGTTGCGTATGCAGGCCAATTGTCTGCGTCGCAATCCACAGCGTAATAGCCATAATAAGGGTCCCGGAGATTAACGTGCGGAACAAGTTACCCTGATGAACCGCCACGGCCATAGCAACAAAGAAGCCGATAGTCGCCAGATCACCGAACGGCAGCACCTGGTTGCCGGGTACCAGTACCGCAATAAGAATGGTTAATGGAATAAAAATCAGACTGGCAGAAACCACGGACGTGTGGCCGAGCAGCAGCGCCGGATCGAGACCAATCAGAAACTCTTGCCCGCCAAATTTTGCCTGCAGGCGTTTACGTGCATGCTTAGCAATTGGCGTTAAACCATCCATGATAGGCTTGATAACGCGGGGCATCAGGAGCATGACGGCGGCTGTTTTCACGGCGAGTTGCAATACCGATTTTGCGTCATAACCAGCCAGGAGTCCGATTACCAGCCCCATGACGAAACCGACCGTCACCGGTTCACCAAAAGGTCCAAACCGTCTTTGCACGTCATCCGCGCTAAAATGAATGCGTTTCAGACCGGGAACTTTATCGATGAGCGTATCGACCAGTACCGCGATTGGGCCAAGATACGCTGAAGAGCCGTGAGGAATAGCGATGCCTTCCAGGCCGAAGAATTCCTTCGTATCTCTGGCAAACCAGTCACCTAGTTTGTAGACAAACGCCGCGTGAACAACAACACCCAGGATCCCCAGCCAGTACGAGCCGGTTGCCAGATGCAGCATTGCGCCGGTAAACGTCATATGCCAGATATTCCAGATATCCACATTAACCACGCGCGTCATGCGCGTCACTAACATCAACACGTTCACACCGATTGCCACGGGGATCGCAACCAGTGCGATTTGCGAGGCCCAGGTCATGGGGGATGAACCCGGCCAGCCGACGTCAACAACGTGCAGGTTGATCTGGAAATGCTCTGCCATCGCTTTCGCGGCCGGGCCAATCGAATCAAGCATCAAGCCGATAACCAGTCCAATCCCGACAAAGCCAATGCCAATATGAAGACCTGATTTAAAACAATCACCCAGCTTCATTCCCAGCATCTTTGAGAAGATGATAATCACAATGGGCAACATTACGGTTGGACCCAGATCGAGGATATACCGCATGATTTCGGTAAACATGATCTCACCCCTTGAGGATTGTCAGAATTTTTTGCTGCAATGGTTCGATGCCAACACCTGAGATAAACGGCATACCATGTACGACAGGGATATCACCAAAGGTTCTGTCGACTTTCGCCGTAGTACAGATCAGGTTTGCGCCATCCATATAGGTTTCGATTTTGGTGACACGGCATTGAACAAGGTCCAGTTCAATATGGTGGGCCTCACACAGCTCTTTAATTTCTTCTGCTGCCATGGTTGAAGTGGCGACAGCTCCGCCACAGGCAACGATAACTTTACGTTTCATAGGGCATTCCTTTTATTATCAGTGTGTTATGAAGCCTGCATACAAGAGGTAGGCTCAAGGATCGTCTCCCGAAAACGTTGGGCGAGAAGCTCTGCTGGTACGCTCAACAGCATGTCCAACGTCTCTGGGTTTTGCAGCTCACTAAACAGACGACGCAACAATTTCATTTGCGCCGCAGGATTCTCAACAATCAGTGCAATAATGAGTGAAACCGCCACCCTTTCATCATCATCGGCCTGCTGAAAATTCACAGGCTTGTCCGGACGAATGAGGTAAATGGCTGGTTTTTTCGCATGTATTGCTTCGCAATGGGGGATGGCGACAGCATGACGTTCAAGCGCAATGCCGGTTGGATAGCTCATCTCTCTTTCAAGAAGAGCGGCAGGATAGGTCATGTGCACGACGTCTTTTGCCAGCATCTCTTCACCAATATGGGCCAGCGCCATTTGGCAGTTTTCAAACTCTATTCCGGTACGGACATAAACGTGACTCATAGCTTCTCCTGGCATTAGACGTGTTCGGGGTTACAGCCAAATCGGTAGGCTCTTAATACGTCCTGTATTTTGTCTATGACGAGATTTTGTGGTGTTGCCGCGATCTCATTCATCGACAAACGTTCAAACTGGACAGGCATAAACTGGCTAATAAGCCCCAGTGGCAGAGATGTGGCGCTCAGATTTGCGAGTAATTTTTCCACGCTTGTACGAATTCGTGGGTGCGGCCAGTAGTAACGAATTCTGTCAGACAAACTGAAATGAATATCCACCATCGCCTGGCTCCAGACTGGACGGTAATATCTTTTCCAGTAATCAGGCTCGTTCAGCATGACTTCGTCGATCACCTCCAGTACCTGACTGCGTTGCTCTGGGGCAATAAGCGCTTTTTCCATTTGAGCGAGGGCAAATATTGCCTCGCGCAGCGCGAAGGTGAGGGCTGGACCGACTTTGAGAATAGCGAAGTGGTCGCGAACAAGTCCGCGGTAAGCCTCGCGCGTTTGATAATCGGTCGAATGCGCCTCGTAAACCATTGGCGTCTGGCGAATCCAGCCAGAAAGCGCCTCTGCGGCATGCGGCTGATAATGGATAATTTGCGTATGGTCGAACTCTACGCCGGGCTGCACGACAATTGCAATGACGCGCTTCATTGCCTCGTCCAGACCCAGTGCGCCGAACGCTTTTCGATGAGTTTCTAGCGTCTGCGAAGCATCTTCCACACGGGTCACATGGACGCTATTAATACTGCTGGCTTCACCGCCTGGAACAGGGACTTCCGTTCCAATGACGTAGGTTAGTGTGGCTTTCTGCGCTTCAGTAGCCGTTATTTCTGCCGCCTGACAGAGCCTTGCTGCGCGCTGGGCCACCACCATTGGATCAAGTGGAACAGGATCGTCGGCGCAGGACATCGAGGCATCAAGGTGAATTTTGGTAAAACCTGCGGCGACGTAGGCTTTAATCAATTCGACGGATTTATCCATTGCGGCTTCTGCCGGTTCGTTCTGCCAGCAATTAGGCCCAAGATGGTCGCCTCCCAGTATCAAACGTTCTGCCGGGAATCCGAGATCTTTCGCGATAGTTAAAACAAAGTTTTTGAAGTCAGCGGGTTTCATACCGGTATAACCACCAAACTGATTAACCTGATTGGATGTGGCTTCAATAAGTACTTTGTTATCTGAATTGAGATCGAACCTAAGTGCGGCTTCGATCACCAGGGGGTGTGCTGAACAAACTGAACAAATACCAATATGTTCCCCCACTTTGTGTCGGGCAATAATATCTTTCACGTTTCCTCCGGGTCAGGTCTAAAGGCATTGAGATCTAAAGCTTTCCTTCACAACCGCAATCGTTAATGACCTTACGCACCACCTCTTTCATGGCTGTTTTCGCAGGCACCATGTAGTGCCGCGGGTCGCTGGTTTCCGGATGTGAGATAAAGTAGGTTTTCAGAGCGTTTGAGAAGGCAATTTTGAGCTCGGTAGCGACGTTAACTTTGCAAATACCGAGACGTATAGCGTTGCGAATATCCGCCGTAGACAGCCCGGATGCGCCGTGCAGAACCAGCGGGATATCTACCTGATGGCGGATTTCAGCCAGTCGATCAAAATCGAGTTTTGGCGTGGCGGTATACAGGCCATGAGCGGTGCCTATGGCAACGGCCAGAGAGTCGATGCCCGTCAGTGCGACAAATTCACGAGCCTGCTGCGGGTTGGTATAAAGGGCGTCTTTACTGTTGACGATCAAATCATCTTCCTGGCCTCCTAGCCGTCCCAACTCGGCCTCCACGCTGACATCATATCGGTGGCAATAATCAGACATCTTCTTGACCAGGGAGACATTTTCAGCGAACGACAAATGCGAACCGTCAATCATCGCAGAACGGATGCCTGCCTGTACTTTCTGCGCAATATCATCAAACACTTCATGATGATCGAGATGGATCGCCAGCGGATGGTTGTAACTTTTTGCCAGATCGCTGGCAATGGCCACAACGTTCCCCGTCCCGGCATAACTAAATGTACCTGGCGTGCCTGCAACAATAAGGGGGGAACGCATTTCTGAGGCGGTTTCAACAACCACTTGCAGCGTTTCGAGGTTATGAATATTGAACGCAGGCACCGCATAACCTTCACGTTGCGCTTTCAATAACATCGCTTTCGTTGAGATGATGAACATTCTTCCTCCGAATTCTTTCGTTTTGTCTATGCGAAAGAAGATATAGGGTTTCGGAATGTTTTTTTGTGATTTGCATCGTAAAAACGAAAGATTCGAAAGTTAGGGAAATAAACCGAAAGTAGAAGGGCAAAAAAAAGCATGGCCTGAGCCATGCTTCGCGAGAATTATGATGAAATCACGTCACCGGTGCCGGGTTAAACACCGCCAGCTGATTATGCAGCCCCCATTGGTCGGAGAACGTCTTCTTACGACCGCTCGCCACATCCAGAATGAAGTGGAATAACTTCCAGCCAACGTCCTCGATGCTCTCTTCGCCTGTCGCAATGGTCCCTGCGTTGATGTCCATTAAGTCATACCAGCGGTTTGCCAGCTCGGTACGGGTCGCCATTTTGATAACAGGAACCGCCATCAGGCCGTACGGCGTACCCCTGCCGGTGGTGAACACCTGAACGGTAATCCCGGATGCGACCTGTTGCGTGCCGCAGACAAAATCACTGGCCGGGGTAGCGGCGTAGATAAGGCCACGTTTGGTCGGGCGCTGACCGGGAGAGAGCACCTCAACAATCGCGCTCTGTCCGGACTTCGCAATGGAGCCCAGCGCTTTTTCAACCACGTTTGCCAGCCCGCCTTTTTTATTACCCGGAGAAGGGTTCGCGCTGCGGTCAGTCTGCCCCAGATCGAGATAATTATCGTACCAGGCCATCTCTTCCAGCAGGCGCTTGCCTACCTCTTCGTTAATTGCGCGCGGGGTGAGAAGGTGGATCGCATCGCGCACTTCGGTCACTTCCGAGAACATGACGGTGGCACCGCAGCGCACAAAAAGATCCGAAGCATATCCCACCGCCGGGTTAGCGGTGACGCCAGAAAACGCATCGCTCCCGCCACACTGCGTTCCGACGACTAACTCAGAGGCCGGGCAGGTTTCGCGTCTGCGCTGGTTAAGTTTCTCAAGATGACGCGTCGCCACCTGCAAAATGTCGTCAACCATCGATCTAAACCCGACGTGATGCTCGTCCTGCAAACGTACAATGCTGGCGTCATCAACGTTGATAGCCTGCACATCCTCCGTGCCCTGCAACAGACGCTCGGGCTGGAGTTTTTCACAGCCCAGCCCGATGACCATCACTTCACCGCCGAAATTCGGGTTCAACGCGATATTATGAATAGTACGGATTGGCACGACGGCCGCCGGCGCATTGATCGCCACGCCGCAGCCATAGAGATGGTTCAGGCCGACCACGCCATCCACGTTAGGGTAGCGTGGTAACAGATCGCGTTCGATTATCTTCACGACATAATCCACCACGCCCGCCACGCAGTGCACGCTGGTGGTAATGCCCAGCAGGTTTTTGGTTCCCACGCTGCCATCTGCATTGCGATAGCCTTCGAAGGTATAGCCTTCAAGCGCGGGAAGCGGTTCTGGCACCCGTGTAGCCAGGGGCAACGTATTTAACGGCGGGGCTTCAGGCAGTTCCACCAGCGACTCTTCAATCCAGCTTCCCTGAGGAATAGCCCGGACGGCATAGCCGATGATTTCGCCATAACGGACAATCTCGCCGTGCGCGGGAATATCCACCAGCGCAACTTTATGTCCCTGCGGGATATGTTCGATAAGCGTCAAGCCATCCGGGAAACGTGTTCCTGCTTTCAGACCATTGTCATTGACAATGATCGCCACGTTATCGGTCTCATGCACTTTTATATAGAACGCCGTCGGGGGGGCTTGTCGAATTTCGATGTCGGCCATTGCTCAGTATTCTCCAGCGAATTGGTAGATATTCAATACAGTTGAGAGTGTGCTTATTTTCTTATTATCAGAAATAAAGACGCTGCCTTGTTTAATAAAGAATGTCAGGAGTCCGGAGATAAAGATGTGATCCGGATCACTCCTCAATGCTTGAGCGCGCGCGCGGCGGGACGGAATGCCTAAATCTGTGCATTAGCGCCCAGGGGCTTGTGCATATGCTCAACAGAGCGTTTATATTTGCGCTGATAATTGAGCAATATGACAATGTGCAGCCAGAGGTTGGTGTTTATACTTAATCCCGATTTGATTGCATCTGGTTAATTAACCGATATTGCCTGCTATCTAAAATAATCAGTTAAAAATTCTCAAAAATAATAAAAATACCTGGACCGATGTACCTGAGGAAATAAACATGTCACTGGAAACCGCTGTACAAACGAAAAAGAGTATTCATACCCGACATTTAATATTGCTGATTATTTTCATTGTTACCGCGGTTAACTATGCTGACCGTGCGACGCTCTCTATTGCCGGGACAGAAGTGGCGAAAGAGCTGCAATTAAGTGCGGTCTCGATGGGTTACATCTTCTCTGCTTTTGGCTGGGCCTATCTGCTGATGCAGATCCCCGGCGGCTGGCTGCTGGACAAATTTGGCTCGAAGAAAGTGTATACCTATAGCCTGTTCTTCTGGTCGCTGTTTACCTTTATGCAAGGGTTTGTCGATATCTTCCCACTGGCATGGGCGGGTATCTCAATGTTTATTATGCGCTTTATGCTGGGTTTTTCCGAAGCGCCTTCCTTCCCGGCGAATGCCCGTATTGTGGCGGCCTGGTTCCCGACCAAAGAGCGTGGTACCGCCTCGGCGATTTTTAACTCCGCGCAATATTTCTCTCTGGCGCTGTTCTCGCCGCTGCTGGGCTGGTTAACCTTTGCGTGGGGCTGGGAGCACGTCTTTACCGTGATGGGTGTGATCGGTTTTGTGCTGACCGGTATGTGGGTCAAGTTTATCCATAACCCGACCGATCATCCCCGGATGTCTGCCGAAGAGCTGAAGTTTATTTCGGAGGGCGGCGCGGTGGTCGACATGGATCACAAGAAGCCGGGCGATAAAGCGGCAAGCGGCCCTAAGCTTCACTATATCAAACAGTTATTGACCAATCGCATGATGCTGGGCGTCTTTTTTGGACAATACTTTATCAACACCATTACCTGGTTCTTTCTCACCTGGTTCCCGATTTATCTGGTGCAGGAGAAGGGCATGTCCATTCTGAAAGTCGGTCTGGTGGCCTCTATCCCGGCGCTCTGCGGCTTTGCCGGCGGCGTACTGGGCGGCGTATTCTCTGACCATCTGATCAAGAGCGGTAAGTCGCTGACCCTGGCACGTAAATTACCGATTGTGCTCGGCATGTTACTGGCGTCCACCATCATCCTGTGTAATTACACCGATAACACGACCCTGGTGGTAATGCTCATGGCGCTGGCGTTCTTCGGTAAAGGTTTTGGCGCGCTGGGCTGGCCGGTGATTTCCGATACGGCTCCGAAAGAGATTGTCGGCCTGTGCGGTGGCGTATTTAACGTCTTTGGCAACGTGGCGTCGATTGTTACCCCACTGGTCATTGGTTACCTGGTCAGCGAGCTGCATTCATTTAACGCCGCGCTGGTCTTCGTTGGCTGTTCCGCGTTGGGAGCGATGTTCTGCTACCTGTTCGTCGTAGGCGACATCAAACGCATGGAATTGCAGAAATAAGCAAAGGTAAAAACGATGAGTAACGATATTTTCCCGAACAAGTTTAAAGCTGCCCTGGCGGCGAAAGAGATTCAGATTGGCTGCTGGTCTGCGCTTGCCAGCCCCATCAGTACCGAAGTGCTCGGTCTGGCCGGGTTCGACTGGCTGGTCCTGGATGGCGAACATGCGCCGAATGATATCACGACCTTTATACCGCAGCTGATGGCGCTGAAGGGCAGCCAAAGTGCGCCAGTGGTGCGTGTGCCAACGAACGAGCCGGTCATTATCAAACGCCTGCTGGATATTGGCTTTTACAACTTCCTCATTCCGTTTGTGGAAAATGAAGAAGAGGCCGTGCTGGCCGTGGCCTCAACCCGGTATCCGCCTGAAGGCATTCGCGGCGTTTCGGTGTCCCATCGCGCCAACATGTTTGGCACCGTGCCGGACTACTTTGCGCAGTCGAACAAGAACATCACCATCCTGGTGCAAATCGAAAGCCAGCAGGGTGTGGACAATGTAGATGCCATTGCCGCTACCGAGGGCGTAGACGGTATTTTCGTGGGGCCAAGCGATTTAGCTGCGGCCTTCGGCCATCTTGGCAACGCGAACCATCCCGACGTGCAGCGCGCCATCCAGCATATTTTTGCCCGTGCCAACGCGCACGGAAAACCGTGCGGCATTCTGGCGCCGGTAGAAGCCGATGCCCGCCGTTACCTGGAGTGGGGGGCCACCTTTGTTGCCGTAGGCAGCGACCTCGGTGTTTTCCGCTCTGCCACGCAGAAGTTAGCCGATTCCTTTAAGAAATAATCACGACTGGACGAGAGAGACATTATGACAATGAAAGTGGGTTTTATCGGCCTGGGTATCATGGGTAAACCAATGAGCAAAAACCTGATTAAAGCAGGTTACTCGCTGGTGGTGTCTGACCGTAATCCAGACGTGATTGCAGAACTGCTTGCCGCAGGAGCTGAAACGGCCACGACGGCCAAAGCGATTGCTGAGCAGTGTGACGTGATCATCACCATGCTGCCGAACTCGCCGCACGTCAAAGAGGTGGCGCTGGGCGAAAATGGCATTATCGAAGGCGCGAAACCGGGTCTGGTGGTGATTGATATGAGTTCAATCGCGCCACTGGCAAGCCGCGAAATCAGCGAAGCACTGAAAGTGAAAGGCGTTGAGATGCTGGATGCGCCGGTCAGTGGCGGGGAGCCGAAAGCAATCGACGGTACGCTGTCGGTCATGGTTGGGGGCGATAAAGCCACGTTCGATCGCTATTACGATCTGATGAAAGCGATGGCCGGTTCCGTGGTCCATACCGGAGAGATTGGCGCAGGCAACGTGACCAAGCTGGCCAACCAGGTGATCGTGGCCCTGAATATTGCGGCGATGTCAGAGGCGCTCACGTTAGCCACCAAAGCGGGGGTGAATCCGGACCTGGTGTATCAGGCCATTCGCGGCGGTCTGGCGGGCAGCACCGTGCTGGATGCCAAAGCGCCTATGGTGATGGATCGCAACTTTAAGCCCGGTTTCCGAATCGACCTGCATATCAAAGACCTGGCCAATGCGCTGGACACGTCGCACGGCGTGGGTGCGCAGCTGCCCTTAACGGCAGCGGTGATGGAGATGATGCAGGCGCTGCGTGCTGACGGGATGGGCACGGCCGATCACAGTGCGATTGCATGCTATTACGAAAAACTGGCGAAAGTGGAAATCACACGCTGATGACGTCCTGCCCGGTGGCGCTGCGCTGGCCGGGCTGACAGTAAAGGCCGGATCGGTGAAATGCCTCCGGCGTTGTGCAGTAACAGGCTATAACTATGAAAATCGTAATCGCCCCTGACTCTTATAAAGAAAGCCTTTCTGCCTCTGAGGTGGCTCAGGCGATAGAAAGAGGTTTTCGGGAAGTTTTCCCCGATGCCGAGTATGTATCAGTGCCGGTTGCCGACGGCGGGGAAGGTACTGTCGAAGCGATGATCGCCGCCACGCAGGGGACGGAGCAGCATGTGGAAGTGACCGGGCCGCTGGGCGAAAAGGTCAACGCATGCTGGGGGATTTCCGGGGATGGAACCACCGCGATTATTGAAATGGCGGCGGCAAGCGGCCTGGCGCTGGTGCCGCCGGCAAAGCGTAACCCGCTGGTCACTACCTCACGCGGAACGGGGGAGTTGATTCTCGACGCCCTGGACAAAGGGGCTCGCCATATTATTATTGGCATCGGCGGCAGCGCGACGAACGACGGTGGCGCGGGCATGATTCAGGCGCTGGGTGCCAGGCTGTGCGATGCCAACGGTAAGGAGATCGGCAACGGCGGCGGCGGCCTGATGGCGCTCAACGCGATCGATATTTCCGGCTTAGACCCGCGACTCAAAGCGTGCACCATCCGCGTGGCCTGTGATGTAACCAATCCGCTGGTAGGGGAAAGCGGCGCCTCGCGCGTCTTTGGCCCTCAAAAAGGGGCCGATGAAGCGACCATTGTGGAGCTTGATAAAAACCTCAGCCACTTCGCGGATATCATCAAAAAATCACTCCATATCGACGTGAAAAATGTGCCGGGCGCGGGTGCCGCGGGCGGCATGGGCGCGGCGCTGATGGCCTTTCTGGGCGCAGAGTTGCGCAGTGGCATTGAAATTGTCACCCAGGCATTGCAGCTTGAAGAACATATTCATGATTGCACCTGGGTATTGACCGGCGAAGGACGTATCGACAGTCAAAGCATCCACGGCAAGGTCCCGGTTGGCGTGGCAAGCGTCGCCAAAAAATATCACAAGCCGGTGATTGGCATTGCAGGCTGCCTGACGCGAGATGTGGGCGTGGTGCATCAATACGGCATCGATGCGGTATTCAGCGTGCTGAATAGCGTCTGCTCGCTGGAAGAGGCATTTTGTGGCGCATCAGAGAACATTTATCACGCGTCGCGCAATATCGCCGCCACTTTGCAGGTGGGGATGCGCACCCAAGGGTGACAGCGGCCGTTAAACCCTCTATACTGCGCGCCGAAGCTGACCAGACAGTCGCCGCTTCGTCGTCGTCCCCTTTCGGGGGGAGACGGGCGGAGGGGAGGAAAGTCCGGGCTCCATAGGGCAGGGTGCCAGGTAACGCCTGGGGGGGAAACCCACGACCAGTGCAACAGAGAGCAAACCGCCGATGGCCTGCGCAAGCAGGATCAGGTAAGGGTGAAAGGGTGCGGTAAGAGCGCACCGCGCGGCTGGTAACAGTCCGTGGCACGGTAAACTCCACCCGGAGCAAGGCCAAATAGGGGTTCACAAGGTACGGCCCGTACTGAACCCGGGTAGGCTGCTTGAGCCAGTGAGCGATTGCTGGCCTAGATGAATGACTGTCCACGACAGAACCCGGCTTATCGGTCAGCTTCACCATCTTACAAAACCCCGCTTCGGCGGGGTTTTTGCTGTCTGCGCTAAATAAGATGAATGACTGTCCACTCCGCTTTCTATGAAAGAACGCGGCTTATCGGTCAGCTTCACCTTCTTACAAAACCCCGCTTCGGCGGGGTTTTTACTTTTCAGAACTAAACGCGCATGCAGGTCGATCAGAATATGACCGAAACCCCTTGCTGCGTGAGCGCTTCCTGCAGGCGGGTATCCAGTTCACGGTCGACGATTAACGTGCTGGCGAGGCTTAAATCACCAATCGCAAACGCGGAGGCGGCATTCAGTTTTTCCTCTGACGCCATTACGATGGTCTCTGACGCTCGTTGCGACAGCAACCTTTTCACACCCGCTTCCTCAAAATTACCTGTCGTAAACCCCGCCGCGGGATGCACACCGGTGACCCCCATGAAAAAAAGGTCTGCATTGATTTTGCTGGCGGCGTCGGTCATGGCGGAACCGGTGGTAACAACAGAGTGCTTGTACAGCACGCCCCCCAGCAAAATCACCTCTACCTGCGGATAATCAATCAGCCCGACGGCAATACCCGGACTGTGGGTAACCAGCGTGAACGGCAGATCCCGGGGCAGTTGCGCGATCATCCCTGTGGTGGTCGTGCTGCCGTCAACGATCACCACCTGACCTGGCTGAATGAGTTTAATCGCTTTTTGCGCGATCGATTTTTTTGCCTGCGATTGCACGTTTTTGCGTGTTTCATACGGGGCGATCGCAGCAGAAACAGGCAGTGCGCCACCGTGCACACGCTGCAGAAGTCCGGCGGCGGCAAGTTCGCGGAGATCCCGGCGGATAGAGTCCTCCGACACGTTGAACTGGGCGCTTAACGCAGCGGAGTGGACCATTTTATCCTGCGCCAGTTGCGCCAGGATCTGCTGTTTACGTTGGCTTGCTAACATACTTTATGCATTCCTGAATTTTCTTGATATTGCACGATTTTGCATGATATTTTGCTGGCTGTCATCTGCAGGAGTAAAAAACATGCACAACTTAGTCTCCCCCGTGAGAAATCTACAACAACAGCTGCTCTCCGACGACTGGTATACCCTCAACAAATATACCTTTGAACTGCGCCGCAGAGACGGCAGCTGGCAGCAGCAAAGCCGCGAAGCCTATGATCGAGGAAACGGAGCCGTGGTGTTGCTCTTCAACCGTGAGAAGAAAACCGTGGTATTGACCCGGCAGTTCCGCTTGCCGGCTTATATCAGCGGTCACGACGGCTTCTTGATAGAAGCGGCAGCGGGATTACTCGATAACACCTCACCCGAGAAGCGTATTATCGCAGAAGCGGAAGAAGAGACCGGGTTTCGCATTTCACAGATTGAAAAAGTCTTTACCGCTTTTATGAGCCCAGGCTCCGTAACGGAAAAGCTGTGGTTTTTCATTGCGGAATATACCGAGGCGGACCGCCTGAGTGACGGCGGCGGCCTGGAAGAAGAGGGCGAAGACATTGAGGTGCTGGAGTGGCCGCTGAACCGGGCACTGGAGGCCATCTCGACGGGTGAAATCATGGATGCGAAAACCATTATGCTTCTGCAACATGTTGCGCTCACCCGGATGGTGCGTTAACTCATTGCTAATGTCTTGCACGTCACCCCGCCAGGAAGGTGGGGTGAGTAATTTGTCTGTTTGCGACATAAAGCACATTTCACTCTTTTTTGACGTCAATGCCGATAATGCGCGCATTGACGATCTTAATCACAAAATTACGCACTGAGAAATGCCATTTTTACAGTGTTTGTTTTTTGTTAAAAATGTTTCTTCGGTGTATTTTATTTCTAATTATTCATTAACTAAATTTTGATATTGAATGTATTTGCAGTGTGAATATGTGATGACCGCAACGCTTTTTCAGGAAGAAATAAATAGGTTATTGGCATATTTGATAAATTACAAAAATGTTTAAAGGAAATATTGCTTATTTAAGCAGCGCTAATTGGCTGAATTATCGTCGTTATTACTCTTCGCAGGGAATGATAAATACACAGCGGTTATCGCCATAAAATATTTTCATCCCGCTATTATTTATTGATCGATATCAGTGAATGAGCGAGTTATTTTTATATAACTAAATGATTTTATTGAGTTATTTTGCTGTAATTTTAAAGCGTAAGCATGAGTAAAAGTAATTTGTGAGTAACAGCACATACCCCCATTGGACATAATGGTTAGAATTCTGCATCGGGATAAGGAAATAAGCGCAGAATAAAATGAACACAATTATTCTACCGAAAACACAACACCTCGTTGTATTTCAGGAAGTCATAAAAAGTGGCTCCATTGGCGCTGCTGCCAGGCAACTGGGTCTGACACAACCGGCCGTTAGCAAAATCATCAACGACATCGAATCCTATTTTGGCGTAGAGCTGATTGTGCGTAAAAACACCGGGGTGAAGCTGACCAGTGCAGGGCAAACGTTGCTCGCGTACTCCGAATCCATCACCCGCGAAATGAAAAACATGGTGAGCGAGATGAGTACGCTGAGCTTCAGCACCGTTATCGATGTGTCGTTTGGTTATCCATCGCTGATTGGTTTCACGTTTCTCTCCAGTATGATCAAAAAGTTCAAGGAAGTGTTTCCTAAGGCCCGCGTCTCGATGTTCGAAGCGCAGCTCTCCTCGTTCCTGCCCGCCATCCGCGATGGGCGTCTGGATTTCGCCATCGGAACATTGAGTGATGAAATGCTGTTGCAGGATCTGCACGTTGAGCCGCTGTTTGAGTCCGAGTTTGTGCTCGTCGCCAGCAAATCACGAACGTGCATCGGTTCGACAACCCTGGCATCGCTCACGCATGAACAGTGGGTGATGCCGCAAACCGATATGGGCTACTACAAAGAACTCTTAACCACCCTTCAGAATAACCACATCAGCATTGAAAACATTGTCCAGACCGATTCCGTCGTCACTATCTATAACCTGGTGTTAAACGCCGATTACCTCACGGTCATTCCGCGTGACATGGTGACGCCCTTCGGTTCCGATCAATTTGTGGTTTTACCGGTGGAAGATGAATTACCCGTTGCACGCTATGCGGCGGTGTGGTCGAAAAATTATCGTATTAAAAAATCCGCTTCGGTATTAGTGGAGTTAGCGAAGCAATATTCCGCACAAAATAGTGAAAGGCGAAAACAACTGTCCAGAGCTGAATAATATACCGAACGCATCAGTTTTAAGACACCCGGCGAAAACGAGTATTTCGTCGATACCCAGACTTTGCTTAAAGAAATTAATTATTATAAAGAGGATTCTATGCACATTACTTACGATCTTCCGGTTACGATTCAAGAAATACAGGCTGCCCGCAAACGGCTCGAAGGAAAGATTTATAAAACAGGCATGCCCCGGTCGAATTATTTAAGCGAGCGTTGCAAAGGCGAGATATACCTCAAGTTTGAAAATATGCAGCGTACGGGGTCGTTTAAAATTCGCGGTGCGTTCAATAAATTAAGTTCATTAACGGAAGCGGAAAGACGCAAAGGCGTGGTCGCCTGTTCAGCCGGTAACCACGCGCAGGGCGTTTCACTCTCCTGTGCCATGCTGGGCATCGACGGCAAGGTGGTCATGCCGCTGGGGGCGCCGAAATCCAAAGTCGCCGCAACGCGAGATTATTCCGCAGAAGTGTTCCTTCACGGGGAAAATTTTAACGATACCATCGCCAAAGTCAGTGAAATTGTGGAGATGGAAGGCCGTATCTTCATCCCGCCCTACGATGATGCATTAGTCATCGCCGGGCAGGGGACGATTGGCCTCGAAATTCTTGAAGATCTGTATGACGTCGACAACGTCATCGTCCCTATTGGCGGCGGTGGCCTGATTGCCGGTATCGCGACGGCCATTAAATCCGTCAATCCTACAATTAATATTATCGGCGTGCAGGCTGAAAACGTGCACGGCATGGCCGCATCCTATTATGCCGGTGAAATAATGAATCATCGTACCACCAGTACGTTAGCGGATGGTTGCGATGTTTCCCGCCCGGGGAAATTAACCTTCGAAATTGTTCGTGAATTAGTCGATGACATTGTGCTGGTCAGTGAAGACGATATTCGTAACAGCATGATTGCGCTAATTCAGCGAAATAAAGTGGTTACCGAAGGCGCAGGCGCGCTGGCAACCGCTGCCCTGTTAAGTGGAAAACTGGATCACTATATTCAGGGCCGGAAAACCGTGAGCATTATTTCCGGCGGCAATATTGATCTCTCTCGCGTATCACAAATTACCGGCTTCGCTGACGCCTGAAAGGATAATTTATGAGCAACACTGAAAGCATTATTGTCGGTCAGTCAAAAACGACATCCTGGCGAAAATCTGACACCACCTGGACGCTTGGGCTGTTTGGTACGGCCATCGGCGCAGGGGTGTTATTCTTCCCTATTCGCGCGGGTTTTGGCGGCCTGATTCCCATTTTATTGATGCTGGTTCTGGCCTTCCCGATCGCCTTTTACTGCCACCGCGCGTTGGCGCGCCTGTGTCTGTCGGGCAGTAATCCTTCGGGCAATATCACCGAAACGGTGGAAGAGCATTTTGGCAAAACGGGTGGGGTCGTCATTACCTTCCTCTACTTTTTTGCTATCTGTCCGCTGCTGTGGATTTACGGGGTGACGATTACAAACACCTTTATGACCTTCTGGGAAAACCAGCTGCAGCTGCCTGCATTAAACCGGGGGTTTGTCGCCCTGTTCCTGCTGCTGCTGATGGCCTTTGTCATCTGGTTCGGTAAAGACCTGATGGTGAAGGTCATGAGCTTCCTGGTGTTTCCGTTTATCGCCAGTCTGGTGCTGATTTCACTCTCCCTGATCCCTTACTGGAACTCGGCGGTTATCGATCAGGTTAACCTGAGCGACATCGCCTTTACCGGGCATGACGGCATACTGGTGACCGTCTGGCTGGGTATCTCTATCATGGTCTTCTCGTTCAACTTCTCACCTATTGTCTCCTCGTTTGTGGTATCGAAACGCGAAGAGTACGAAGGCGAGTTTGGCAAAGAGTACACCGAGCAGAAATGTTCCAAAATTATTGGTCGCGCCAGCCTGCTGATGGTTGCGGTGGTGATGTTCTTTGCCTTTAGCTGCCTGTTTACCCTCTCCCCGCAGAACATGGCCGAAGCCAAAGCGCAAAATATTCCGGTGCTCTCCTACCTGGCAAACCACTTTGCCTCCATGTCCGGGACCAAATCGACATTTGCCACCGTGCTTGAATATGGCGCCTCAATCATCGCGCTGGTCGCTATTTTCAAATCCTTCTTCGGCCACTATCTCGGCACGCTGGAAGGGCTGAACGGCCTGGTGCTGAAATTTGGCTACAAAGGCGATAAGAAAAAGGTCTCTGTTGGCAAACTCAATACCATCAGCATGGTGTTCATCATGGGGTCAACCTGGGTCGTGGCGTACGCCAACCCGAACATTCTTGACCTTATTGAAGCCATGGGCGCGCCAATCATCGCGTCGCTGCTGTGCCTGCTGCCGATGTATGCCATCCGTAAGGTTCCCGCGCTGGCTAAATTCAAAGGCAGAACGGAAAACCTCTTCGTCACGGCCATTGGTCTGCTGACCATTCTGAATATCGTTTACAAATTGTTCTGATTTTTTAGCTCAGGAAGAGCGGAGTAATGAGATGAATGAATTTCCGGTTGTATTGGTGATTAACTGTGGATCGTCCTCTGTGAAGTTTTCCGTACTGGATGCGGCAAGCGGCGACGCACTGGTCACGGGATTGGTCGACGGCGTGAATACAGAGAACGCCTTTATTTCCGTGAATGGGGGCGAGCCAGCACCGCTGGCTCGCAAGGACTACGAAGGGGCGCTGGCAGCCATCGCCCTGGAGCTGGAAAAGCGCGATTTAGTGGACAGCGTGGCGTTGATTGGTCATCGCATCGCCCACGGCGGCAGCCTTTTTAGCGAGTCCACCCTCATCACTGACGACGTTATTGAGCAGATCCGCACGGTGTCGTCGCTGGCACCGTTACATAACTACGCCAACCTCAGCGGTGTGGAAGCCGCACAGCAGCTTTTCCCTGGCATCCAGCAGGTGGCGGTGTTCGACACCAGTTTCCACCAGACGCTTTCGCCACCCGCCTATTTGTACGGCCTGCCGTATCGCTATTTTGAAGAGCTGGGCGTGCGTCGCTACGGTTTTCACGGTACCTCGCACCGCTATGTTTCCCTGCAGGCCCTGACGCTGTTGGATGTGCCTCAGGAAGACAGCGGGCTGGTGATTGCCCATCTGGGGAACGGGGCATCGATCTGTGCGGTAAAAAACGGAAAAAGCGTGGATACCTCCATGGGCATGACCCCGCTGGAAGGGCTCATGATGGGGACCCGCTGCGGCGACGTCGATTTCGGGGCCATGGCGTGGATTGCCCAGCAAACGGGACAATCTTTTGAGGATCTCGAACGCGTGGCCAATAAAGAGTCTGGATTGCTTGGTCTTTCCGGTCTCTCTTCTGACCTGCGTACTCTGGAAAAAGCGTGGCAGGAAGGACACGAGCGCGCGCGACTGGCGATTGAAACTTTTGTCCATCGTATTGCACGTCACATCGCCGGACATGCAGCGTCTCTGCATCGGCTCGACGGCATCGTGTTTACCGGCGGCATTGGCGAAAACTCCCGGCTTATTCGCCACCTGGTGATGGAACGTCTGGCGGTGTTCGGCATTGAGATCGATCCGGTAAAAAATGCCCAGCCAAACAGCTCAGGCGAGCGGATCGTCACTACGCCGACCTCCCGTGCCGCCTGCGTCGTGATCCCCACTAACGAAGAAAAAATGATCGCACTGGATGCCCTCCGTCTTGGAAAGGACTGTCTGGCTGCGGCGTACGTCTGATACAGAGAGAAAATCATGAAGGTAACGATTGATACCCGCATCGCCCCCTACAGCGACGCGTGGGCCGGTTTTCGCGGCAATGACTGGCAGGACAGTATTAACGTGCGCGATTTTATTCAGCACAACTATACCCCGTACGAAGGCGACGAATCGTTTCTTGCGCAGGCGACGCCTGCTACGACGGCGTTGTGGCAAAAAGTGATGGAGGGGATTCGTCAGGAAAATGCGACCCACGCCCCTGTCGATTTTGATCTGAATATTGCCACGACGATCACGGCTCACGGCCCGGGATACATCGATAAGAAACGGGAAACGATCGTGGGTCTGCAAACGGATCAACCGCTGAAGCGAGCGCTGCATCCGTACGGCGGGATCAACATGATCCGCAGCTCGTTCGAAGCCTACGGTCGCGAAATGGACCCGCAGTTTGAGTATGTGTTCACCCATCTGCGGAAAACCCACAATCAGGGGGTCTTTGACGTCTACTCGCCGGAGATGATGCGCTGCCGTAAATCCGGCGTGCTCACGGGCCTGCCGGATGGTTACGGGCGAGGGCGTATTATTGGCGATTATCGCCGCGTGGCGCTTTATGGGATCCGCTATCTGGTGAACGAGCGCGAATGCCAGTTTGCCGACCTCCAGCCGAAGATGGAGCGGGGCGAAGATCTCGAGGCCACCATCCGCCTGCGTGAGGAGTTAGCGGAACATAAACGCGCCCTGCTGCAGATCCAGCAGATGGCGGCCGCGTACGGCTACGATATCTCTCGTCCGGCGATGAACGCGCAGGAGGCGGTGCAGTGGCTCTACTTCGCCTACCTCGCTGCCGTGAAGTCGCAAAATGGCGGGGCCATGTCGCTCGGGCGCACCGCGACCTTCCTCGATATTTATATTGAACGCGATATGCAGGCAGGGCGTCTGAATGAGATCCAGGCGCAGGAGCTGATCGACCATTTCATCATGAAAATCCGCATGGTGCGTTTCCTGCGCACGCCGGAGTTCGATACCCTTTTCTCAGGCGATCCGATTTGGGCCACGGAAGTAATCGGCGGTATGGGGCTGGATGGCCGGACGCTGGTCAGCAAATCGTCGTTCCGTTACCTGCACACGCTGCACACTATGGGGCCTGCACCCGAACCCAACCTGACGATCCTCTGGTCAGAGAAACTCCCGATCGCCTTTAAGAAATATGCCGCAGAAATGTCCATTGCCACGTCGTCATTGCAGTATGAAAACGACGATCTGATGCGCGTGGATTTTGACAGCGATGATTACGCCATTGCCTGCTGCGTCAGCCCGATGGTTATCGGCAAGCAGATGCAGTTCTTTGGTGCGCGTGCCAACCTGGCGAAAACGCTGCTGTACGCCATCAACGGCGGGGTGGACGAGAAGCTGAAGATCCAGGTCGGGCCTAAAACCGACCCGCTGCTGGATGACGTGCTGGATTATGAAACCGTCATGGCGAGCCTGGATCATTTTATGGACTGGCTGGCCGTACAGTATGTCAGCGCGTTAAACCTCATCCACTATATGCATGATAAATACAGCTATGAAACCTCGCTGATGGCGCTGCACGACCGCGACGTACACCGCACTATGGCGTGCGGGATTGCCGGTCTGTCGGTGGCGGCGGATTCACTCTCGGCAATTAAATATGCCGCCGTGAAACCGGTACGTGACCATACCGGGCTGGCGGTCGATTTTGTGATAGAAGGAGAGTACCCGCAGTACGGCAATAACGACGATCGCGTGGACAGCATCGCCTGCGATCTGGTTGAGCGCTTTATGAAAAAAATTCAGGCGCTTCCGACGTACCGCAACGCGGTGCCGACGCAGTCGATCCTGACCATCACCTCCAACGTGGTCTACGGTCAGAAGACCGGTAACACGCCGGATGGTCGTCGTGGTGGGACGCCGTTTGCGCCTGGCGCTAACCCGATGCATGGACGCGACCGCAAGGGGGCGGTTGCCTCGTTGACCTCGGTGGCGAAGCTGCCGTTCACCTACGCCAAAGACGGCATCTCGTACACGTTTTCCATTGTGCCGCAGGCGCTGGGTAAAGACGAAGGGGTGCGTAAAACCAATCTGGTGGGCCTGCTGGACGGTTATTTCCATCATGAAGCCTCCATTGAAGGCGGCCAGCACCTGAACGTGAATGTCATGAACCGGGAAATGCTGATGGACGCCATTGCCCATCCGGACAATTACCCTAATCTGACGATCCGGGTTTCAGGGTATGCCGTGCGGTTTAATGCGCTGACGCGCGAGCAGCAGCAGGACGTCATTTCACGAACCTTTACCGAGGCGATTTAAATCCGTGGCCTCTTTCAGCCCCCTCAAAAGGGGGCTTTTTTATTTCGTGAAGCCCGTCACTTTTGGCAATTTTTTCTATTTCGTGTTCGATAAGAGAAAACTTTGCTTAACTTTGAGAAAGACCTGATAAATTGTGTGGCTTTTTTCTCTCACCTCCCCGGTATGATCGCTCCATTCCAATAATACGCGCCTGCAACCCTCACACTCATTATCGCTGATGAGTGGAAACTCAAAATAATAACTGTCTACCCTACAAAATAAGCGAGAGCCCAATGGATACGGCGACAAACAGCAGCGTAATAGTGAATGACTCCCCGGCGGCAAGGCGGGCGGGAATGAGTGAGCGTGAATGGCAGGACGCGATTAAATTCGACAGCAATGATACCGGCTGGATAATCATGAGTATCGGAATGGCGATCGGCGCAGGGATTGTTTTTCTCCCGGTGCAGGTTGGTTTAATGGGTCTGTGGGTTTTCCTGCTTTCATCGATAATTGGTTATCCGGCCATGTATCTTTTTCAGCGGCTGTTTATTAACACGCTGGCAGAGTCACCCGAATGTAAAGATTACCCAAGCGTCATTAGCGGCTATCTGGGCAAAAACTGGGGCATCTTATTAGGCGCGCTCTATTTTGTGATGCTGGTGATCTGGATGTTTGTTTACTCCACGGCCATCACCAACGACAGCGCCTCTTATTTGCATACCTTTGGCGTGACGGAAGGTCTGCTGTCCGAAAATCCGTTCTACGGTCTGTTTCTTATTTGTATTCTGGTAGCGATTTCTTCGCGCGGTGAAAAGCTGCTGTTTAAAGTCTCCAGCCTGATGGTGCTGACGAAGCTGTTTGTGGTGGCGGCGCTGGGGCTGTCGATGATAGGGCTTTGGCATCTGGCAAACGTGGGCATGCTGCCCCCGATGGGCCTGCTGATTAAAAACGCCATTATTACGCTGCCCTTCACCTTAACGTCGATTCTGTTTATTCAGACCTTAAGCCCGATGGTCATTTCCTATCGTTCACGTTCGACCTCCATTGAGGTGGCACGCCATAAAGCGCTACGGGCGATGAATATCGCGTTTGCCATTCTGTTTGTGACGGTCTTTTTCTATGCGGTGTCGTTCACGCTCGCCATGGGGCATGACGAAGCGGTAAAAGCCTACGAGCAAAATATCTCCGCCCTGGCGATTGCGGCGCAGTTTATTAGCGGTGACGGCGCGGGCTGGGTAAAAATCGTCAGCGTGATCCTGAATATTTTTGCCGTAATGACCGCCTTCTTTGGCGTCTATCTGGGCTTTCGCGAAGCGACGCAGGGCATCGTAATGAATATTCTGCGCCGTAAGATGCCTGCGGACAAAATTAATGAACGCAGCGTGCAGCGCGGCATTATGCTTTTCGCCATTCTGCTGGCCTGGAGCGCCATCGTCTTAAATGCCCCGGTTCTGAGCTTCACCTCTATCTGTAGCCCGATCTTCGGCATGGTGGGATGCTTAATTCCGGCCTGGCTGGTCTATAAAGTCCCGGCGCTGCACAAATATAAAGGCGTATCGCTGGTGATCATTATTATCACCGGGTTGCTGCTGTGTGTTTCTCCTTTCCTCGCGTTCTCCTGAGGTATGAATAAGGTTGTCACGATGTCAGAGCAAATCAATCCTAAATGGACGCAGTTTATTCAGGCTGTACAGGAAGAAGTTAAACCGGCATTAGGCTGTACAGAACCCATTTCGCTGGCGCTGGCCTGTGCGATGGCTGCCGCGCGACTGTCCGGTGACGTCACGCACATCGAGGCCTGGGTTTCGCCTAATCTGATGAAAAATGGTTTAGGCGTGACGGTGCCCGGCACGGGTATGGTCGGGCTGCCTATTGCTGCCGCGCTGGGCGCTATCGGGGGAAATGCCCAGGCCGGGCTGGAGGTGCTGAAAGCGGCGTCTGATGACGCCATCGTCCGGGCAAAAGCCTTGCTTAACGCAGGAAAGGTCCAGGTCAATCTGCAGGACCCCTGTGAGGATATTCTCTACTCGCGGGCCTGTGTCTACGCAGGCAAAGCGTCTGCCAGCGTGACCATTGCCGGGGGCCATACCCGCGTGGTGCAGATTGTCTGTCAGGGGGAAACCTGTTTTTCCCTTGATGAGCAGCAGCAAAGCGGCACAGTCGATCCGCTCGGGGTGCTCGCGGATACCACGCTTGCGGAGATTCTGGAATTTGTCGAGCAGGCGCCGTTTTCGGCCATCCGCTTTATTCTTGAGGCCGCGCATCTGAATGACCGTCTTTCTCAGGAGGGATTGTCCGGCAAATGGGGGCTGCATATCGGCGCGACGTTACGTCATCAGCAGCAGCGAGGGTTTATCGCGGAGGATGTCGGATCGTCGATTGTGATTCGTACCAGCGCCGCGTCGGATGCCAGAATGGGCGGCGCAACGCTGCCCGCCATGAGCAATTCCGGATCGGGTAACCAGGGCATTACGGCCACGATGCCGGTGCTGGTGGTGGCAGAACACCTAAAAGTCGACGAAGAGACGCTGGCGCGTGCGCTGATGCTCTCGCACCTGTCTGCCATCTATATCCATCACCAGCTTCCGCGTTTATCCGCACTGTGCGCGGCCACAACGGCAGCCATGGGCGCGGCGGCAGGGATGGCCTGGCTTCTGGACGGGCGCTATCAGGCGATTGCCATGGCGATAAGCAGCATGATCGGCGATGTCAGTGGAATGATCTGCGATGGCGCGTCGAATAGCTGTGCGATGAAGGTATCCACCAGCGTCAGCAGCGCGTGGAAAGCGGTGATGATGGCGCTGGAGAATACGGCTGTCACCGGCCATGAAGGCATTGTTGCCCACGATGTGGAACACTCCATTGCTAACCTGTGTGCGCTGGCATGTCGGTCAATGCAGGCGACTGACCGACAAATTATCGAGATTATGGCGAGTAAAATTTAACGGTTTCCCTCTCCTTGCAAAGGAGAGGGGGCGTTTACACGGGTAAATCAATCAACAGCGCGCGCAGCGGTGAATCAGCTACCAGCGTAATATTCGCTTCATCACGAATAAACGCCCCGTCACCGCAGGTGAGCGCTTCTTTCTCTTCCGCATGCGTTAACGCGTGCACGGTGCCATGAATCGACTGCAGATAAGCTCGCGGGCCGTGAAGCTGGAAACGGGCCTGCTCGCCTTTTTTCAGGTCGATATGGTGTATCCATGCCTGCTGGCGCAGTTGCAGACTCTCCTGACTGCCGTCCGGCGAGGCGATAAGCTGCTGCTGGCCTCCCTGAAGGGTAACTTTTTGCACCAGCGGATTTTCGCGCTGTGGACAGGCATCCAGCCACAGCTGCATGCGGGTCAGCGTCTTATCTTTGCTGAGATTATGTTCGCTATAGCTAATACCGGGTTGCGTTGAGATAAGCAACGCTTCGCCTGCCTTCGCCTGGACATGATTGCCCTCGCTGTCGCGGTATTCTGCTTCGCCTTCCAGGATGATATTCAGGATATCCACTTTCGGATACGTGCGTGGCTGGAAGGAGGCCCCGGGTGCGAGCACTTCCTGATTCAGCACGCGCAGTGAGGCGTAACCGAGCAGTTTAGGGTCAAAGTAATGTCCAAATGAGAAGGTGTAGCGGGCCTGCAGCCAACCGAAATCGGCCTGTCCGCACTGTTTTGCTGTTCTTGTCGTAATCATAAAACTGCCCTCTCTTTACACTAAAACAATGGTAAAGGTATGGACGCTTCATTGTTAGCCAGATATTCTGCCCGGTATGTTCAAATTTCCTGAATGAGAACGAAATGGCTAAAGAGAGAGCTTTGACGCTTGAGGCGCTGCGCGTAATGGACGCCATCGACAGGCGGGGCAGTTTTGCTGCGGCGGCAGATGAGCTGGGGCGCGTACCGTCCGCCCTGAGCTACACCATGCAAAAATTAGAAGAAGAGCTGGATGTGGTGCTCTTCGACCGTTCCGGTCACCGAACCAAGTTCACCAACGTGGGCCGTATGCTTCTTGAGCGCGGCCGTGTGCTGCTGGAAGCGGCAGACAAGCTCACCACGGATGCAGAAGCCTTAGCCCGCGGCTGGGAGACGCATCTGACGCTGGTCACAGAAGCGCTGGTCCCCACGGTGGCGCTCTTCCCGCTGGTGGATCGTCTGGCCGCCAAAGCCAATACGCAGCTTTCGGTCATCACAGAGGTGCTGGCGGGGGCGTGGGAACGTCTGGAAACGGGCCGGGCTGATATCGTTATTGCGCCGGATATGCACTTCCGTTCCTCTTCAGAGATCAACTCGAAAAAGCTCTACAGCGTGATGAACGTCTACGTGGCGGCACCGGATCATCCGATTCACCAGGAGCCGGAGCCGTTATCCGAAGTGACACGTGTGAAGTACCGCGGCGTGGCCGTGGCGGATACCGCGCGTGAGCGCCCGGTATTGACGGTTCAGCTGCTGGATAAACAGCCGCGTCTGACGGTCACTTCACTGGAAGATAAACGTCAGGCCCTGCTGGCAGGACTGGGCGTGGCAACAATGCCATACCCTTTCGTCGAGAAAGATATTGCCGAAGGACGCCTGCGCGTGGTCAGCCCGGAATATACCAGCGAAGTAGACATTATTATGGCGTGGCGTCGTGACAGTATGGGCGAAGCCAAATCCTGGTGTCTGCGTGAAATACCAAAATTATTTGCCCACAAATAAAAACGTTGCCCGGTGGCCTTTCGCCACCGGGCGATGAATTATGTATTCAGTTTGGGGTTGGCCCCGAAGCGGTTGTCGCCTACGGTCCCTTTTTCACAGAGGAAACACAGCAGAACCAGCCAGCCAATAACAGGGATCACGATAAGTAACAGCCACCATGCGGAACGTTCGGTATCATGTAAACGACGGAAGGCCACCGCCCAGGTAGGGATAAGCGTCAGGATAGAATACAGGGCAGAAATAGAAGCCAGAATCCACACATCCAACATAACGACGGCTCTTGAAAGCGCCAGCGTTATCAACGTATTGATCAGAATGAACATCCAGTACTCTTTACGACGCGCGCGTCCACTAAAACCAAAATAATTTTTTAATACCTTCAAATACCAATCCATAACACCTGTCCTTAGACATTTAACCCGCTCGTTCATTGAGCGAACAATATTATAGGTGGCAGTAAAATACAGGCGAAGAGCGGCGAAGCAAGTTTAAGAATAACGAACACTTTTTTTGAACGTTAAACACCTGCGACACCGCAGAAGGGATCAATATTGCTTTAATTTCGGATCGGGTCCAAAACGGTTGTCGCCAGGCGTGCCGTTCTGACAGTTGAAGATCAGGATCACCAGCCAGCCGATCACCGGGATCAGCAGAAGCAACAACCACCACGCCGAGCGATCGGTATCATGCAGACGACGGAACACCACCGCCCATGAAGGCAGAAAGACCAGTATCGCGTAGATTGTTGTGAGAATACCTTCGCCGCCTGCGCGCTCCCAGCCGAGAATTTTGTCGACAATCCCCAGCACCATCGCCAGGATGAAGTTCACCAGAATAAACATCCAGTACTCTTTGCGACGGGCGCGGCCACCAAATCCAACGTAGTTTTTTAGTACTCTTAAATACCAGTCCATTTTCCTTGCCTCGATAATCAGTCAATCACTTGTTTTTTAAGCAATCAAGGTAAGGATAGCTGGAGATTATGAATTAAAAAAGGGCATTTCCTCGTCATCCTTTACGCGGCCTGTGTGCTGGCTGGAATCGCTTACCCCAGTCACGTACGCCGGTACGCTCCTGGGGTTCGCACAGGGCGAATTATTAAGGTTAAAGATTGATGTCCTGAATAATTAACCGAAACGGACGTCGCGACCGTGCGGCTCGTCGAGGTCCTGCCACGGGCCAATGGAAATAATACCCGTCGGGTTAATCGTTTTATGGCTGCGATAATAGTGGGTGCGAATATGATCGAAATCGACCGTTTCAGCAATTCCCGGCGTCTGGTAGAGATCGCGCAGGAAGCCGGACAGGTTGAGATAATCGCTGATGCGATGCTTATCGCATTTAAAGTGGGTGACATACACCGGATCAAAGCGCACCAGCGTGGTCCACAGTCGGATATCCGCTTCGGTCAGACGGTCGCCGGTGAGGTAGCGATGCTGGCCAAGGATCTGCTCCAGACGCTCCAGCGACTCGAAGACCTTCGTCACCGCTTCGTCATAGGCTTCCTGGCTGGTGGCGAACCCGGCTTTATAAACGCCGTTATTGACGTTGTCATAAATCCAGCTGTTCAGCTCATCAATTTTGTCGCGCAACTCGACCGGATAGTAATCACCCGCACGCGCGCCCAGCGCATCAAATGCCGTGTTGAACATGCGAATGATCTCCGCCGATTCATTACTGACGATGGTCTGATTTTTCTTGTCCCAGAGAACAGGGACAGTGACGCGGCCGGTATAGTGCGGATCGGCGCGAAGATAGAGCTGATACATAAAATCGTGGTGATACAGCGTGTCGCCGGTGGCGGCCGGGAAATCGCTGTCAAAGGTCCAGCCGTTTTCCAGCATGAGCGGATTCACGACGGAAACAGGAATGAGCGATTCCAGCCCTTTCAGCTTACGGACGATCAGCGTGCGGTGCGCCCACGGACAGGCGAGAGAAACGTACAGATGATAGCGGTCTTTCTCCGCGGCAAAACCCTCTTCGCCACCCGGCCCCGGTCCACCGTCCGCGGTGAGCCAGTTTCGGAAAGCCGAAACGGAACGCTTGAAGCGTCCTCCAGTGGATTTGGTGTCATACCAGGTATCTTGCCAGACGCCGTCAACGAGTTGTCCCATGTTTTCCTCCTCTGGAAAGCAAAAGCGAGGAGAATTCTCCTCGCTTTGTTTAATCAGTATAGCGTGATTACCACTTCTTATTCAGCACGCGGTCAATGCTGTATGCGCCAGGACCGGTGATAGCCAGAAGCAGGAAACCGCCAGCAATAGTCAGGTTTTTCATGAACATCAGAGAGTTCATGCCTTCCGCAAAGTTGCTGTGGAAGATAAAGGCAGTCAGCAGGGTGAAGCCTGCGGTAAACAGCGCTGTGGTACGGGTCAGGAAGCCAAACAGAACGGCCAGGCCGCCGCCGAACTCAAGCAGAATGGTCAGCGGTAACAGGAACCCCGGAACGCCCATCGCTTCCATATATTGCTGGGTACCTGCGTAGCCGGTGATTTTGCCCCAGCCTGCGGTGATAAACAGAATTGGCATCAAAATGCGTGCGACCAGTACACCAACATCTTCTAATTTTTTCATTTTACTCTCCAGGGAACCACAATGGTTGCTGATTATTTTTTGTGTGCAAATCCGGGGTTATACCGCGTGTTTGCTGTCGATGGAGAGGATATTAAACGTGACGAATGACAATTGTTAGCAAGGAAAACTGTCAAACTTCATCAAAGATATTGAGCAAGGGAGAAGGGGAGATGAACTTGCCGGGCAAAAGGCGTACCGCCCGGCAACTTCAGGCAGACTAACGTAACTGCTGCTGACGTAACGTGGCTTTTACCAGACGCCATGCGCTCCACACGCCAAAACCGCGGCGCGCCCAGCGAACCAGCATGCTGGGGTGGCGAACTGTCCAGATAGCCATCACGCTGCTCCCGACCAGTGCCCAGGAGCGTAAGCTCAGCAGGGTGTTCCAGCCGCGATCGTAAGAGTGCGTGACCTCGAGCCAGTCGCGACGGCTGGCAGAAAGATCCAGCCGCTGCTGCTGGATCTCACTGAGCAGATACGCTTTACGCTTCAGACGTTCAGTTTTGCTGCTCACGACTTGTCATCCTCCAGCAGGGAACGATCGTTAGCGAGCTCCTGGCGGGTGTGGCGCAAAAACGTGGACTGGCGCGCTTTACGCAACGTCCAGATACCGCCTATTAATGCGGCCACCAGCAGGACAACGGTGGTCGCGATCATCGCATTCAGTCGATACTGCGGGTCAATGGCCCAGATGATCAATACCATCAGGCTCATTAAACCAAACGCGGCAAAGAGCATGGTCAGCCCCAGCATCAACAGCATCTGGAAGAGATTTGCTTTCTCCTCTTCCAGTTCAATGACCGCCAGACGTACGCGCGTTTCGGCAATGCCCACCAGCGTGGTTAAAATCCGCTGGCCGATGCCGAGGACGTTTTTAGCAGGCCCTTGTGCGTTACGAGGATCTTCCATAATCAACGACGCGTCAGGAGTACGCCCAGAACCACACCCACGGCGGCACCGATACCAACGCCCGTCCACGGATTATCGCGAACATATTCGTCAGCACGAGCAGCCGCTTCACGCGTTTGCTTCGCCAGCGCATCGCCGGTTTCACCCAGACGATAGCGGCTCTCTTTCAACGCGCTCTCTGCTTTGCTACGCAGTTTGCTCAACTCTTCTTTCGATTTATCGGATGAGGAGTTCAGCACCTCTTCCAGGGTATCCGCCAGGGATTTCAGTTCAGCGCGCAGATGTTCTGAGGTGGTATCTTTAGACATGATTTTCTCCTGTGAGATTTCCGTTAACTCAATATTCGCGAGCTTCCAGCGCTTTCAGTTCTTCCTGTGCCTCTTTCAGTTTCTTCTCGCGCCTGGCAATCTTATCCGCATCACCTTTCTCGTTCGCTTCTTTCAGGTCCTGACGGCGTTCCGCTATCTCTTCCTTCTGTTCCGCGATTTTTTCCTGATGTTCAGCACGCAGCTTACTGTCTGAGCAGTTGGCTTTGACTTCGCTCAACGCTTTTTTCAGACCGTCAATACGGTTCTGGTTGTTATGCTTTTCGGCATAACTGATCTCGCGTTGGATCTCCTGCTCCTTCTCCTGACACAAGGTGTTAGCAAAAGAGGCCGTGCTGATTGAAAAAAGGGCTAATGCCAGAGTGATGCGGTATTTCATTATAGAAACCTTCCATTGTTTACGGTCTGCCCAAGGGTGTGACCGTTTTCCAGTTACAAGCGGAGAACTTCTGTTGGGTGCTCCGCGTACTTAAGCATAGTAAGTAAACGGCAATATCACCAAAGTGAGTGAAAAGATTCAGAATCCTCGTAATTAGCCAAACCGGTGCGACGTATCGCGCAGGCGGGTTAACCAGGCAGAGGTGCGGCTGTCATCATCCTGTAACGCAATGATATATCCGCGCGGCAGCGTTCTGTCGAGGACCTCTTTAGCTGCAATACTCTGTGCGCTGGAATCAAATTTGATCAGCAGAACATCGTCTTGCGGGGTAATACTTTTAAAGCGAATGCCGTTAGCGTCCAGATGGTGCCAGACGGAAAAACCGTCCGGTACGCTGGACCCCTGATTCATAGGGCGAATCGCCAGCGTAGACTCCTGATGCTGAACCGCAGCCCAGATCAGAATCATGATGCTTAATAGCATCAGCGCAGCCATAGCAAAGGAGAGGCGGCGCAGAGAATGGGGTGAGATTGCCATGTTATCCCTTGGCTCCGTATTTCTTTTTCCAGAGCACATAAAGAGAGCCGAGCAAGCCAAACACCAGCAGCACGACCGGGAGCAGCATCAGGCATGACATCAGCTGATCTTCATACTTGAGGAACACCGGTGTTTTGCCCAGCAGATAGCCCAGCGTGGTCAGAATAAGCACCCACAGCAGGCCGCTCATCCAGTTGAAGAACTGAAAACGCGCGCTGCTTAAACCGGAAAGACCCGCAATGGTGGGCAATAAAGTCCGCACAAAGGCAATAAAGCGCCCCAGCAGCAGGGCCGACAGCCCGTGTTTGTGAAACAGATGATGGGCACGCTGATGGTAATGCGCCGGCAGATGAGAGAGCCAGTTCTGGACAATGCGCGTATTGCCCAGCCATCGTCCCTGGATATAGCTCACCCAACAGCCCAGGCTGGCGGCAATGGTCAGTAAAAGCACCGTCTGGGGAAAGGACATCGCCCCTTTAGCACAGAGAACGCCGACCAGAACCAACAAACTGTCGCCAGGCAGAAAAGCGGCGGGAAGTAATCCATTCTCAAGGAACAGAATCATAAACAAGACGAAATAGAGCATACCAATCATCGAGGGATTGGCCAGCGTTTCAAAATCCTGAGCCCAGAGGGCATTCAGTAATTGGGTCAAAAGTTCCATTCAGTGTTCCTGGAAATCGGTTAACGTCATGCCTGTTTTCCGGGGTAAACAGCACGGCGACATTATTATGATTTCATTATGGTCGCTCGCGGACACATGGTGGTGGCCAGAACTGTTCCCTGTTAAATGGCGGGGTAAGCAAGCACTAACTTCTAAACAACGGCAATTTGAATCCAATTGTAACAAAGCCCAACGTATTGCGTCACAGTATTTACCGCATGCTGGAAAAATGATTTTGGACTATGAAACAGAGAGGAGGCGAGGGGATTTACACAGGCTGACACTATATGTATTTTGCTTACCTCTTTCAGCCAGAAGGCGCAACGAAGCGCCTGCCAGCCGAAAGGAAAACTATTTTGCCTGACTGGCGGCGGTATCGAGATGAACGACCGGATTATCGGCAAAAAGATAGCGGTCGGCGTTGAATTCGAAGTCGTCGCTGGTTTCGTTAAACAGCATCAGCTTGGTGTTCTCCAGATGCTGCCACATCGCCAGTTTCGCCGCGTGCGGATCTTTACGAATCAGCGCTTTAAGAATTTGGTCATGATCGTCACACCAGTTATCGACGGTGCGTAAATCAATATGATCGTGCAGTTTCTTCCAGTACGGGTTATGAACGCGCTGAGTCCACATTTTTTCGACAATGGCGGCCAACGCCGTGTTTTGCGTGGCTAAGGCCACCTGAACGTGGAACTGTAAATCCCATTCGGAATCGCGGAAGCATTTTTCTTTGCGCGCTTTATCCTGGATCTCCATCAGCTTCATGATGTCTTGCTTCGTCACCTGGGTCGCGGCGAATTCAGCGATATTGCTTTCGATGAGCTGACGCGCCTGAAGCAGTTCAAAAGGACCATAGCTGGCAAACTCCAGACTTTCATCCGGCACCGGCGAGTGTTTTGGCTGGTTCGAGATAACGTGGATCCCGGAGCCTTTGCGCACTTCAACGTAGCCTTCCACTTCGAGCATAATAATGGCTTCACGAACCACCGTGCGGCTGACGCTCTTCTCATCGGCAATAAAGCGTTCGGCGGGCAGCTTATCCCCGACAAGGTATACGCCTTGCTCAATGCGATCTTTCAACTCAGCAGCGAGCTGCTGATAAAGGCGGCGGGGTTCGGTGATTTCCATATGCGCTCCAGGCAGGGTACGGCGGATTATTTGTTATACCACTTTTGCGCGCCAGTCTCCAGATTTCGCCATGAAAAAAGCCGCCCGCAGGCGGCTTCTGTGATATGACGCGTGACGCTAACTTTGAGTGGCGGGTCCCCCCAGGGACTCTTTTTGTAACTCTTCCGCCGATTTGCTTTTCAGCACCGTCCAGATCACCACGGCACCCAGCAGGTCGAAGATAGCCAGCACCGCGAACAGCGGGCTAAAGCCAATGGTATCCGCCAGCGCACCGACCACCAGTGCGAACATGGTACTGGCGGTCCAGGCGGCCATACCGGTCAGGCCGTTGGCGGTTGCCACTTCGTTACGTCCAAAGACGTCAGAAGAAAGGGTAATCAGCGCACCGGACAGAGACTGGTGAGCAAAGCCGCCGATACACAGCAGGGCGATGGCGACATACGGGCTGGTGAACAGACCAATCATACCCGGGCCAATCATCAGCAGTGCGCCCATGGTGACCACCATCTTACGTGACACGATCAGGTTCACGCCAAACCAGCGCTGGAACAGCGGTGGCAAATAGCCGCCAACGATACAGCCCAGGTCAGCAAAGAGCATCGGCATCCAGGCGAACATCGCAATCTCTTTCAGGTTAAAGCCATACGCTTTAAACATGAACAGCGGGATCCAGGCGTTGAAGGTCCCCCAGGCCGGCTCTGCCAGGAAACGTGGCAGTGCGATACCCCAGAACTGACGGGTGCCCAGAATCTGTATAACGGACATTTTTTTGCCGTTGTCGGTCTGGTGCTGAGACTCCTGACCGCCAATGATGTAATCACGTTCTTCGTCAGAGAGTTTTTTCTGATCGCGCGGGTGTTTGTAGAAAATCAGCCAGGCCATGGCCCACGCAAAGCTCAGCACGCCAGAGATAATGAACGCCAGCTGCCAGCTGTGCATCACAATCGCCCACACCACCAGCGGCGGAGCAATCATGGCACCAATGGAGGAGCCCACGTTGAAGTAGCCCACCGCAATGGAGCGCTCTTTTGCCGGGAACCATTCGGAGCTGGCCTTCAGGCCCGCAGGGATCATGGCGGCTTCTGCCGCACCGACCGCACCACGCGCCAGCGCCAGACCACCCCAGCTTCCTGCCAGCGCCGTAGCGCCACAGAAAATAGCCCAGGTGACCGCGAAGAAGGCATAACCGATTTTGGTGCCCAGTACGTCCAGCAGATAGCCCGCAACAGGCTGCATGATGGTATAAGCCGCGGAATAGGCCGCGATGATGTAAGAGTATTGCTGCGTGGAAATATGCAGCTCTTCCATAAGCGTTGGCGCTGCCGCCGCTATGGTGTTACGCGTCAGGTACCCCAGCACGGTGCCCATCGTCACCAGTGCAATCATGTACCAACGTAACCCTTTAATTTTACGCATGTAAAACCTCATCGTTATAGTAATGCCGCGCCGGGGCACGGTAATAACTCGACCGTTGCCGGGAGCTGTCTTGTAACGGGAGGGCGTAACGGGAAACAAATCCCGGAACGGCCCGAACCTTGCCAGTTGTAATCGTGCATAAGTCGGTATCCGTACCGCTAATTCCGATGATTAAACACCGGTAACGCATTCCGTCGGCTTATATGTTGCGACGGCGAAAAGATAACTTGTCATACAACTTTAAAAGGTGAGTGACATCACAAATGTGTGAATCTTTGTGTGGTCATTATTTACCGCCGACAAAGCCAGGGCTGGCGCGGCTTGCGCGAGGGTTTACTCCTTTCAGGGTAATTAATTTGTCGACGTTTATTGATCTAACTCACGAAAAAAACTACTGACGCTGGAAATTGGTGTGATAACTTTGCAGCATCTGAACATATGCTTTAGCTTTCTGACGCTCTCGTTATAGAGGAAGACGATAATGACGCCGTTTATGACCGACGATTTCCTGTTAGATACCGAATTTGCCCGCCGTCTTTACCACGACTACGCAAAAGACCAGCCGATTTTCGACTACCATTGCCACTTACCGCCGCAGCAGGTGGCCGAAAATTATCGTTTCAAAAACCTGTATGACATCTGGCTGAAAGGTGACCACTATAAATGGCGCGCCATGCGTACCAACGGCGTGGCCGAGCGCCTGTGTACGGGTGATGCGAGCGATCGCGAGAAATTTGACGCCTGGGCGGCAACCGTGCCTCACACCATTGGCAATCCGCTCTATCACTGGACGCACCTTGAGCTGCGTCGTCCGTTTGGCATCACCGGTAAACTGCTTTCGCCTGCCACCGCAGACGAAATTTGGGATCAATGCAACGAACTGCTGGCACAGGATGCCTTCTCTGCACGCGGCATCATGAAGCAGATGAACGTGAAAATGGTCGGCACCACGGACGATCCTGTCGATTCACTGGAGCATCATGCCACGGTTGCGAAAGACAGCACGTTCGATGTCAAAGTGCTGCCTAGCTGGCGTCCGGATAAAGCGTTCAACATCGAACAGGCAACGTTCAGCGACTATATGGCGAAGCTGGCGGAGGTTTCCGATACCGATATTCGCCGCTTTGCCGATCTGCAAACCGCGCTGACCAAACGTCTGGACCACTTCGCTGCTCACGGCTGTAAAGTGTCTGACCACGCGCTGGACGTGGTGCTCTTTGCCGAGTCTAACGAAGCCGAACTCGACAGCATTCTGGCACGTCGTCTGGCGGGTGAGTCCTTAAGCGAGCATGAGGTGGCGCAGTTTAAAACCGCCGTGCTGGTCTTCCTCGGTGCGGAATACGCCCGTCGTGAATGGGTACAGCAGTATCACATTGGCGCGCTGCGAAATAACAACCTGCGTCAGTTTAAACTGCTGGGTGCGGATGTCGGTTTTGACTCCATCAACGACCGTCCGATGGCGGAAGAGCTGTCGAAACTGCTGAGCAAACAGAACGAACAGAACCTGCTACCTAAAACCATTCTCTATTGCCTGAACCCACGCGATAACGAAGTGCTGGGCACCATGATCGGCAATTTCCAGGGTGAAGGTATGCCAGGCAAGATGCAGTTCGGCTCTGGCTGGTGGTTTAACGATCAGAAAGACGGTATGGAACGTCAGATGACGCAGCTGGCGCAACTGGGCCTGTTAAGCCGCTTTGTGGGCATGCTGACCGACAGCCGCAGCTTCCTTTCTTATACTCGCCATGAATATTTCCGCCGCATCCTGTGCCAGATGATTGGCCGCTGGGTGGCTGCGGGCGAAGCGCCAGCCGATATTCAACTGCTGGGCGAAATGGTGAAAAACATCTGCTTTAACAATGCGCGTGACTACTTCGCCATTGAACTGAACTAAGGCCGTTTGAGGTTGATATGCAATACATCAAGATCCATTCGCTGGATAACGTTGCGGTAGCCCTGGCGGATCTGGCCGAAGGCACCGAAGTGACTTTTGACACGCAATCCGTCACCTTACGCCAGGCGGTTGGCCGCGGGCATAAGTTTGCGTTAGTCCCCATCGCAAAAGGGGAAAACGTTGTGAAATACGGGTTGCCCATTGGTCATGCGCTGGCGGATATCGCGCCGGGTGAATACATTCATTCCCACAATACCCGCACCAATCTCAGCGATCTGGACGAGTACAGCTATCAACCTGATTTTCAGGCCGAAGAAGGGCAGGCAGAGGATCGCGACATCGCGATCTACCGTCGCGCCACGGGTGAGGTGGGTATCCGCAACGAACTGTGGATCCTGCCGACCGTGGGCTGCGTGAATGGTATTGCGCGTCAGATTCAGAATCGTTTTCTGAAAGAGACCAACAATGCCGAAGGAACCGATGGCGTATTCCTTTTCAGCCACACCTATGGCTGCTCGCAGTTAGGCGATGACCATATTAATACCCGCACCATGCTGCAAAACATGGTGCGCCACCCGAACGCGGGTGCGGTGCTGGTCATTGGCCTTGGGTGCGAAAACAACCAGGTGGATGCTTTCCGCGAAACGCTGGGGGATTTTGATCCTGAGCGCGTGCACTTTATGGTGTGCCAGCATCAGGATGATGAAGTGGAGGCGGGCCTGGAGCAGCTTCACCAGCTGTATGAGGTGATGCGTCATGACCAGCGTGAGCCTGGCAAGCTGAGCGAGCTGAAATTTGGTCTTGAGTGCGGCGGGTCTGATGGCCTGTCCGGAATCACTGCGAATCCAATGCTGGGCCGATTCTCGGATTATATGATCGCCAACGGCGGCACCACCGTGCTGACCGAAGTGCCGGAAATGTTCGGTGCAGAACGTATTCTGATGAGCCACTGCCGCGACGAAGAGACGTTTGAAAAAACCGTCACCATGGTGAACGACTTCAAACAGTATTTCATTGCCCACAACCAGCCGATTTATGAAAACCCCTCGCCGGGCAACAAAGCGGGCGGGATCACGACGCTGGAAGAAAAGTCTCTCGGCTGTACCCAGAAAGCGGGCGCCAGCCAGGTGGTGGACGTGCTGCGCTATGGCGAGCGTCTGAAAACGCCGGGTCTGAACCTGCTGAGCGCACCGGGTAACGACGCCGTGGCGACCAGCGCCCTGGCGGGAGCCGGGTGCCATATGGTGCTGTTCAGTACGGGTCGCGGTACGCCGTATGGTGGTTTTGTCCCCACGGTGAAGATTGCCACCAACAGCGAACTGGCGGCGAAGAAAAAGCACTGGATTGATTTCGATGCCGGACAGTTGATCCACGGTAAAGCGATGCCGCAACTGTTGAATGAATTCGTGGATACCATCGTTGAGTTTGCAAACGGTAAGCAGACCTGTAACGAGAAGAACGACTTCCGCGAGCTGGCCATCTTTAAGAGTGGTGTGACGCTGTAGTCAGTGCCCTCCTGCGGGAAACGGGCGGAAACGGGCGTTAATAGTAAAAACGGCAACCTTTTGGTTGCCGTTTTGCTTTTACGTTAGCCACCGGGCTTTTGGTCTACCCGCGTAACGCGTTCTTCGCTAAACGCGCGTCTTCTGCCTGGCAGGCGGCGGCAGTGAACAGCACGTCGGTAGAGGAGTTCAGTGCGGTTTCGCAGGAGTCCTGCAACACGCCGATAATAAAGCCGACGGCCACCACCTGCATGGCGATCTCATTCGGGATGCCGAACATGTTACATGCCAGCGGAATCAGCAGCAGTGAGCCTCCCGCCACGCCCGATGCGCCACAGGCGCACAGCGATGCCACCACGCTCAGCAGCAGGGCCGTTGGCAGGTCAACCGGGATACCCAGCGTGTGAACCGCCGCCAGCGTCAGCACCGTAATGGTGATGGCCGCGCCCGCCATGTTGACGGTTGCGCCCAGCGGAATGGAAACCGAGTAGGTGTCGCGATCCAGATTCAGCTTCTCGGCCAGCGCCATATTCACCGGAATATTCGCGGCAGAGCTGCGGGTAAAGAATGCATACACGCCACTTTCACGCAGACAGGTCAAAACCAGCGGATAAGGGTTACGGCGGATCTGCCAGAAGACCAGCAGCGGGTTAATCACCAGCGCGACCAGCAGCATACAACCAATCAGGACCATCAGCAGTTGAGCGTAGCCCCAGAGCGTCTCGAAACCGGTGGTCGCCAGCGTGGAGGAGACCAGGCCGAAGATACCGATGGGCGCAAAACGAATCACGATTTTCACGATAAAGGTCACGGCGTTCGAGATATCGTTAACCAGGTGTTTTGTGGTTTCGTTACCGTGACGCAGCGCGAAGCCCAGGCCAACCGCCCAGACCAGAATGCCGATATAGTTTGCGTTAAGCAGCGCATCAATAGGGTTTGAAACCATGCTCATCAGCAGGCCGCGTAAGACTTCCACAATGCCGGATGGCGGCGTGATATCGCCCGCTGCGCTGGTCAGGTGCAGCGTAGACGGGAACAGGAAACTGAACACCACCGCGGTCAGCGCGGCAGAAAATGTCCCCAGCAGGTAAAGGAAGAGGATAGGGCGGATATTTGTTTTCTGACCGTGCTGATGATTGGCAATCGACGCCATCACCAGCATTAACACCAGGACCGGTGCGACAGCTTTTAGCGCGCCCACGAACAGCGTGCCCAGAATTCCCGTGGCTATCGCGGCGGGTTTTGACACCAGCGCCAGCAGAATACCCAGTACCAGCCCGACCAAAATTTGCTTAACGAGGCTGCCCTGCGCCAGGCGCGCAAGAAGACCATTGGAGTGTGTGCTCATACAAAATTCCTAAGTGAAATTGCGTTCCATCCTGGATGTGCTCTAAGTCACATTTATGTCCGGATGTAAGTAGATGTTTGCCTGGATGAGTATAGGGAAAGCGCATGCGGAGGGAAGCGTAAAATGCTGGATTTTACGTGTTGCGTCATAATTTTTAACTAATTCGTTACAATAATGTGGGGTAGCGCTATGCGTACCCGCAGAAGGTTCTGCCCGGCGGCTCATGCGCCGGGCAGGACGATTATTCCACGTGTTGCTTCTTATCGTGCTGGCGGTTAACCCAGGTATTGATCAACAGCGTCACGATCAGGATCCCGAACACCACGCCGAGCGAAATCGCGATCGGAATGTGGTAGAAGTCGACAATCAGCATCTTGATACCAATAAACACCAGAATCACCGACAGGCCGTACTTCAGCATGGAGAAGCGTTCCGCCGCCCCTGCCAGCAGGAAGTACATCGCACGCAGACCCAGGATGGCGAACAGGTTAGAGGTCAGGACGATAAACGGGTCGGTGGTGACGGCGAAGATAGCCGGAATACTGTCTACCGCAAAAATGACGTCGCTCAGCTCAACCAGGATCAGCACCAGCAGCAGCGGGGTGGCGAACAGCAGGCCGTTCTTGCGCACGAAGAAATGCTCGGTTTCGATTTTATCGGTCATGCGCAGGTGGCTGCGGATCCACTTCACCAGCGGTTTTTCACCAATGCCGGTCTCATCCTCTTTCGCCAGCGCCATTTTGACACCGGTGAACAGCAGGAACGCGCCAAAGACATACAGCAGCCATTCGAACTGGGTAATCAGCCAGCTTCCGGCGAAAATCATGATGGTACGCAGGATTATCGCACCCAGCACGCCGTACACCAGCACGCGACGCTGGAGGGCAGCAGGCACCGCAAAATAGCTGAACAGCATGAGCCAGACGAAGACGTTATCCACCGCCAGCGCTTTTTCAATGAGATAGCCGGTCAGGAAGGCGAGCGCCTGAGGATCGGCGACCGCACGGCCTTCGGTTGATGCAAGATACCACCAGAAGGCGGCACAGAAGAGCAGAGAAAGGGAGACCCATACCAGCGACCAGACGGCAGCTTGCTTGATGGACATGCCATGTTCACCGCGACGGCCCTGCAAAAAGAGGTCAATCGCCAGCATGATCAGCACGACAACCGCGAATCCGCCCCACAACATAGGAGTGCCGACAGAATGCATATTATTTTCCTTACACATAAAAACAAAAACGGCCATAGTCAGAAGACGATAGCCGTTGCGTTTTATATGCAGGGACCTCGCCTTCCGGCAAGGTCTCACTTACAACCCATAAAGCACGCTTAGCTGCTTTACGCGTTGCCCGGCGACCGGATGCGATAATGCACGCATCGTAATGACGACCCACCGGCAATGAAGTTACTCCCCTTTGCAGGTAACAAAATATGTCAGGACAGTGATTTCGTCAATGCCCTGACCGATTTCATTACACAGCTTTACGCGGTCATTTCCGCGTTCACGCCGTCTGCCGGGAACACCACGCCCGTTTGCCGACGGATTTCCGTCTGCAGCTTCGCCGTGGTACGACTGACGGCAAGCCCCGGGTGGTTTACTTCGTTGTTTTCAACCAGGCGCGCGAAGACCTCTGCCTCATAGAGCATAGTGTTAATATGCTGAGGCTGCGTCAGCTCTTGCGGTTTCCCTCCGCGCGGCACAATGCTCACTTTCTGGCACTCGGAGATTTTCTCAATCACCAGCGAGCCAGCTTCGCCCTGAATTTCGCTCGGTAGTACGGAATCACTCACCTTGGAGTGCTGCAGCGTTACGCTGAAATCCCCGTAATCAAGCACAACCAGGCCGTGCGCATCCACGCCGCTCTCCAGCAGGCTGGCGTGGGCCGTCACGCCGTGCGGCTCACCCCACAGCGCCACGGCAGAGGCGAGGCAATAAAAGCCGATATCCATAATCGAGCCGTTGGAGAAGGCCGGATTAAAGGTGTTCGGGTTTTCGCCGTCCAGATAACGCTGATAGCGCGAGGAATACTGGCAGTAGTTGATAAAGGCTTTACGCACTTTGCCAATTTTCGGCAACGACTGCTGTAAAAGCAGGAAATTAGGCAGGCTGGCAGTTTTAAAGGCTTCAAAAAGCACCACCTGATTTTCCCGGGCCAGCGCAATGGCGGCCTCTACTTCCTGAATATTCGAGGCCAGCGGCTTTTCGCAAATCACTTGTTTTTTATGCGCAAGGAAGAGCAACGTTTGCGCAGAGTGAAGCGAGTTCGGGCTGGCGATATAGACGGCGTCTATTGCGTCGCTTTGCGCCATCTCGTCAAGCGAGGTAAACAGATGCTCGACGGGATAATCACTGGCAAAGGTCTGCGCCTGTTCAAGGCGGCGTGAATAGACGGCGGTGAGTTTGAATTTGCCGGTTTCATGGGCGGCGTCGACGAACTGGCGGGTGATCCAGTTCGTCCCAATGACTGCGAAACGTATCATAAACGTTTACGTACTCCGTAGCGGGGAACCTTTTGTCACTGTAGCACGTGATTATTGCAAAACCAGTGCGCTACTGCGCATTACTCTTTAACGATAAATGCGTCAGCCACAAACGGGTGTCAAATTCCAGCTGGTGATACTGCGGCTCCATATGGCAGCACAGCGAATAGAACGCCTTGTCATGCTCTTTTTCCTTGAGATGCGCCAGCTCATGTACCACGATCATACGTAAAAAAGCCTCTGGCGCAGTGCGGAAAACGGTCGCCACGCGGATCTCAGCTTTCGCTTTCAGCTTGCCGCCCTGTACGCGAGAGATGGCGGTATGCAGACCCAGGGCATTTTTCAGCACGTGGATTTTGTTGTCGTACATCACCTTATTGATCGGCGGTGCGCTGCGCAGGTAACGATTTTTCATATCCTGCGTGTACTGCCAGAGGGCTTTATCCGTCGCGAAATCATGCGTACCCGGATAACGCTTTTCCAGTACGGCGCCCAGCTTTTGCTCGGCAATTAAGCTGCGAACCTGGGAAAGTAAGTTCTCCGGGTAGCCCTGGAGATAAGTAAGTTGGTTCATCAAAGCCCCAAATGATCAATAAAACGGGTATACTCACGCACCCTTTTCAGGGATAACGCCAAATTTTACCACTCAGGAGGGCCGATGAGCCACTTAGACAACGGTTTCCGTTCACTCAACCTTAAACGTTTCCCGGAAACGGACGACGTTAACCCACTGCAGGCGTGGGAAGCGGCGGATGAATATTTGCTGCAACAGTTGGATGAAACTGAAATTAGCGGCCCGGTTCTGATCCTGAATGATAGTTTCGGCGCGCTGGCCTGTGCGCTGGCTGAACACTCGCCTTACAGCATCGGTGATTCATATCTCAGTGAACTGGCGACGCGTGAAAACCTGCGTCACAACGATATCGCTGAATCCAGCGTTAAGTTTCTCGACAGCACCGCCGACTACCCACAGGCGCCGGGTATCGTGTTGATTAAAATCCCGAAAACCCTTGCGCTGCTGGAACAGCAACTGCGCGCGCTGCGTCTGGTCGTGACCCCTGAAACCCGCATCATTGCCGGCGCGAAAGCGCGCGATATTCACAATTCCACCCTGGAGTTGTTCGAAAAAGTGTTGGGGACAACCACGACGACGCTGGCCTGGAAGAAGGCGCGTCTGATTAACTGTACCTTTACGCAACCCGCGCTTGCAGAGGCATCACAGACGTTAAGCTGGAAGCTGGAAGGGACCGACTGGACGATTCACAACCATGCGAACGTCTTCTCACGTACCGGTCTGGATATTGGCGCGCGCTTCTTCATGGAACATCTGCCGCAAAATCTGGAAGGCGAAATCGTCGATCTGGGTTGCGGTAACGGCGTGATTGGCCTGACCCTGCTGGAGAAAAACCCGGAAGCCAGCGTCGTCTTTGCCGATGAATCGCCGATGGCCGTAGCCTCCAGCCGCCTGAACGTTGAAACCAATATGCCAGAGGCGCTGGACCGCTGCGAGTTTATGATCAATAACGCCCTGTCGGGCGTAGAGCCGTTCCGTTTTAATGCGGTGCTCTGTAACCCGCCATTCCATCAGCAGCACGCTCTGACGGATAACGTTGCCTGGGAGATGTTCCACCACGCCCGCCGCTGTCTGAAAATCAACGGTGAGCTGTATATCGTGGCGAACCGCCATCTGGACTACTTCCACAAGCTGAAGAAGATCTTCGGCAACTGCACCACCATTGCCACCAACAACAAGTTTGTGGTGTTAAAAGCGGTGAAGCTGGGACGCCGTCGCTAAGGGCGCTGTGCCCGGCGGCGCTTTGCTTGCAGTGGCCTACGGTTTTGTAGGCCCGATAAGCGCAGCGCCGCCGGGATAAATTTAAATCTCTAGTGCCAGCTTCGTCCCTTGCGCAATGGCACGCCGCGCATCCAGCTCCATCGCCACGTCACACCCGCCAATTAAATGCACCGTTTTGCCCGCCTTACGCAGGGGATCAACCAGCTCTCGTCGCGGCTCCTGTCCGGCGCACAGAATAACGTTATCCACAGGCAGGACCTGCGACTCACCGCCCGTCAGCACGTGTAAACCCTCGTCGTCGATCTTCTGGTAGCTCACCGCCGGGATCATTTTCACACCGCGTGAAAGCAGGGTAGCGCGATGGATCCAGCCGGTGGTTTTGCCCAGTCCTTCACCTGGTTTGCTGGCTTTGCGCTGAAGCATCACAATCTGACGCGGGCTTTTTGGCAGCTGCGGCCCTTCCGGACGAAGCCCGCCCGCTTGCGTCAGGCTGGTATCAATGCCCCATTCCACACAAAACTCAGCGATATTCTGGCTGGTGGCTTCGCCGGGCTGGCTTAAATACATTGCCGTATCAAAGCCGATCCCGCCGCAGCCGATAATAGCCACCTTTTCGCCCACCGGCATTTTGTCCCGCAGTACGTCCAGATAACTCAGTACCTTAGGATGATCGATACCTTCGATCTCAGGCGTGCGCGGGGCGATCCCGGTGGCGACGATCGTTTCATCGAAATCGAAAAGATCGTCCGCAATGACATACTGATTAAGCCGCAGATCGACGTCCGTCAGGTCGATCATTCGGCGGTAGTAGCGCAGCGTCTCGTAAAATTCCTCTTTGCCGGGGATCTGTTTGGCAATATTAAACTGCCCGCCGATCTCTGCCGCCGCATCGAATAACGTCACCTTGTGGCCACGCGCCGCGGCATTGACGGCAAACGCCAGGCCTGCCGGACCGGCACCAATCACCGCCAGGCGTTTTGATGTGACGGCCGGAACGATGGGCATTTTTGTTTCATGACAGGCCCGGGGATTGACCAGACATGAAGTGACTTTGCCTGCGAAGATCTGATCAAGGCAGGCCTGATTACAACCAATGCAGGTGTTGATCTCATCGGCGCGTCCGCTCTGCGCTTTGGAAAGCAGTTCGGCATCCGCGAGGAACGGGCGGGCCATCGACACCATATCAGCGTCGCCGTTTACCAGCAGATCCTCTGCGACCTGCGGATCGTTAATCCGGTTGGTGGTCACCAGCGGGATTGAGACGCGGCCCTTGAGCTTGCGCGTGACCCAGCTAAATGCGGCGCGGGGAACGGCGGTGGCGATAGTGGGGATGCGCGCTTCGTGCCAGCCAATGCCGGTATTGATAAGCGTCGCGCCCGCAGCTTCCACGGCCTGTGCCAGCCTGACCGTCTCTTCGAACGTGCCGCCACCCTCTACCAGGTCAATCATCGACAGGCGAAATACGATGATAAAATCGGTGCCGACCCGCTCGCGTACCGCGCGGACCACGTCGACGGCAAACCGCATCCGGCGGGTGTACTCTCCGCCCCATTCGTCGTCGCGCTGATTGGTGCGAGCGGCCAGAAATTCATTAATCAGGTAGCCTTCAGAACCCATGATCTCCACGCCATCGTAACCCGCCTCCCGCGCCAGCGCCGCACAGCGAGCGAAGTCATCGATTAACGCCAGAATCTGGTCATGGGTCAGCGCATGGGGTTTGAAAGGGTTAATGGGGGCCTGAATCGAGGACGGAGCCACCAGATTCGGTTGATAGCTATACCGTCCGGTGTGCAGAATCTGCAGGGCAATTTTGCCGCCTTCGCTATGCACCGCGTCGGTTATCATCCGGTGATGCGGCAACTGGCTGACATCGTTCAGCACCGCACCGCCCTCCATTGTCACGCCGCTTGACGCCGGCGCCACGCCTCCCGTCACAATCAACGCCACCCCGTGGCGGGCGCGCTCGGCATAAAAGGCCGCCAGACGCTCGGCCCCGTCCGGACGTTCCTCCAGACCGGTATGCATCGACCCCATCAGGACGCGATTTTTAAGCGTGGTAAATCCCAAATCGAGCGGGGCGAATAACGACGGATAGCGGCTCATACTCTCTTCCAATGTAAAATTATTGTTATGTGGTCGGATGAGTTACTAATTTAGCCAGTCGCGGGCAAAAGGGAAAAGGGGAGTGCAGTGAATGTGATGGGATTCAAAGATCTTATCCGGATTCCCTTCAGTGAAGAGTGTGAGGCAAGCTCCGTTTTTTTGCAGAAAGCTATTTTATTCTCACCTTCAATAACGCTAACACATTGATTATTAACAAGGTGAATATGAAATGATTAATGGTTTAGCCTCATCAATGTATCTTCCCGCCACGCTCTTTGAAACTGTCACGGGCTTCAATGCCCATTATGCGGACGATATGAAATGCGGCGACATGGGGGATCGGGAATTGCTGTCGTTTGGACTCAAAGATGTTTCAGCAAAAGTCGATCCTTACCGGCTCGTGCGCTATGACTTCCCTCTTAGATATCCTCTCGAGGGATTTTTAGGATCGCCTCCGCGCGGAACAAAAATTTCGCATCAGGAATGCGTTAATATTTTATTTACCGAAATGAAAGAGCTTTCGGCAATGTTTTCATTTACGGGTGAATATAAGATGTTGATCCGAGAGCTGATTGATCATTTTAGATTTGGAAAAGGGAGTAATTTCTACAGCTTAAGATTGAATGCCGCTTTTCAAAACAGGATTGAAAGGATGAGTCATGAAGGTCCAGCTTTTAAAATAAAAGAATCCATTCATGATTATTTTCTTTACAATAAACATGAGCTAAATATAAGTTCACTTATACATGATTTAAAAGTGGTTTTATATACTGCAACCTTGGATAAATTTAATTCTAAAACAGATCGAATAAATGGACTTGGTATATCAATTCACGATATTTCAGCACAAAATATAACCCTTCTCGATCTTCAGAAATACGCCATGGGATGGGATGCTACGTTAATATTTAAAGCTCAGGATCATTTTGGACTGGACATTATAGATATAAAAAAAGACAAATACAGAAACTTTCGTTTCTTCCGTATCTGGTTCTTTTTACAGAGGCACAGAGATTACGCTTTTAAACCCTTCTTTACTGATTTCCACTCTGTAGTGAGAATAGGTGAATATTAATGAATAATAAAATGGCAAAAATGCTTCTGTTGCTATTTTTATCAGGAGGTTTTTATAACCTTTGGACACTGCGCCCTGTCAATATAGCATATGTCTATTCTGATGCTGGCTCAGATCTGTCTATCGTTGTAGACCATTTACCCTGGACGGACAAAGAAAAAATAGACTGGTATATGTCTCGTCGAGAAGAGTTAGCGCGTAACTATCCTTTATACAATGATTCTATACATTCTATCAATATCCTGGATATCGGTGAGGGATTTACAAATTATAATGAAATGCCAGACGAGGATCTTTTGTGTTTTCCGACTATTCAAACCGACCGCAGTTGTATCCTGAGGGAGCATTTATTGATTGTGAATGAATACCCGGATCGCAAAGCTGTTTTTTATATCGTAACTGATCAAACGACATATCAACTCGTCGCAGGGGATAAAATTGAACGCGTCCAAAGGCCAGATTAATGGCGCAAATTTAAGTTGACGATGTTGCTGCACAAAACATACGTTTTTTAACTTCAGGAGTACGCCATGGGATGGGATACCACGTTAATATATAAATATCAGGAACATTTTGGGCTGGACATTATAGATATAAAAAAAGAGATATACAGAAATTTTCGTTTCTTCCGTATAGGGTTTTTTTTGCCACGGCACAAGGACTTTGCCTTCAAACCACTTTTTACAAATTTTCAAGCCGTCTTTCGCACTGGTGAGTATTAATGGCTTTCCTTCTGTTTATGAGAAAATCACTGGCAGCACTCTTTATCATTGCTGCATTATATAATATGTGGTCTTTGCGACGGATTAACGTTTTAATGGTCGATCATATTTTAGCAGGTGATTATGTTATTGCTGTTGATCATCTTCCCTTAACAGACAGAGATAAAATAAATTGGTTTAATGATAATAAAAAAGTGCTGCAAGAACAGTTTAACATTTCAATAAGTGATTTTAATAATATTGTCATCATGGAGGCTGTAGAGGGTGTCAGAGATATTAATAACCATTGGGATGAAAATTATTATTGTTTCACTCAAACGAAAAGTGAATTCCGGTGCGTTGATAAGGACCTGCAGGTAAATATATATCGTTCTGAGGATAATACTTTGACATTCTATATACATAGCTATGGCGGTGTTTATGTGCAGGCGATGGATGGCAGTATAATTAAAACTAATTATGAAAATTATTTTTTGGATTTGGATGACAGAATAGGAAAAAATCTTGACCGATGGCTGCTTCGTTAAACATTCTCTCTTTTCTTTCACGTGTGCTGGCGCAGCGATCATCGCTGCGCCAGCGGCCTGTTTTTAAGGCGCAACAGAACGTACCGTTTTGACCAGTCCCGGCGCCTGCCACATCGATGTCGTCAACCCGCTATCCACCAGCCCAAGCTGATCGGCGTATACCGCCTGCCACTTCTGCATCATGCCGTCGTACAGGTCACGGTGTTCTGGATTGGGCGTAAATTCCCGGCTCCATTTCACCAGTCGCTCGCCGGTTCCGGCCATATCGGCATATAACCCTGCGCCGGAGCCCGCGGCAATCGCACAGCCCAGCGCGGTTGCCTCTTTCACTTCCGGCACGCGCACGGGCAGGCCGGTGACATCGCTTAAAATCTGGCTCCAGAGTGCGCCTTTGGCGCCGCCGCCCGCAAAGACCAGGCTCTCAAACTGCACGCCAGAGAAACGGGAAATTTGCGCCAGGTTACAGGCGGAGACAATCGCCGCATTCTCTTCAAGGGCGCGGAATAAGGTCGCTTTATTGCACTTTTCCGGGTCAATGGAGAGGTTAATAAACGACGGGGCGGCGTGATACCACTGTTTGAAGTGCATCGCGTCGGAGAAAATAGGCATCACGCCGTGCGAGCCAGCCGGCACGCGTCCTGCCATCTCTTCGAGCAGGGAGTAGGTGTCCATCCCCATTCGTTCGGCGATGAGCTTCTCTTCAGCACAGAACGCATCGCGGAACCAGCGCATGGTTAGGCCGGTAAAGAAGCTGATTGACTCTGCCTGCGCCATACCGGGGATCACATGAGGGTTAACGCGAATATTCATGTCAGGATCGGTCCGCACCTGCGGCAGGTTGACGACCTGCTGCCAGAACGTGCCGCCCAGCACCGCCGTTTGTCCGGCGCGGACCACGCCTAATCCCAGACACCCCAACTGCACGTCACCGCCGCCCATCACCACCGGCGTGCCTTCGCGCAGGCCGCTTTGCTGCGCGGCTTGCGGGGTAATCACGCCGAGTACGGTGCCGGTCTCTTTCACGGGCGAGAGAATATCGGCGCGCAGTCCGGCCATATCCAGCAGTGCCGGACGCCAGTCGCGGCTAAAGAGATCCAGCATTCCCGTGGTGCCCGCGTTCGACGGGTCAACGGCCAGTTCGCCGGAGAGCTTCGCCGCCAGCCAGTCGCTGATCATGGTGATGGTCGCCGCGTTGCGGTAGATGTCAGGCCGATGGTGGGCCAGCCACAGCAGGCGCGGCATGGCGCTCAGGGCCAGCGTCTGGCCAGAGACGTCATACACCTCGGATTCAAAACGGTCGTCGTGGATCTCTTTGAGTTCAGCCACCTCGCGGCTGGCGCGCGCGTCAACGTTCGCGCAGGCCCAGATGGCGTCGCCGTTGCGATCATACAGCACAATCCCTTCCCGCATTGAGCAGCAGGCGACCGACTGAATCTCTGCCCCGGTCAGGTGGGCGCGATCCAGCGCCTGATGAATACACTGGCAGGCCAGGCGCCAGTTCGTATCCAGATCGAACTCCATGGAGCCGGGAACATTTTCCACGCTCAGGTGCTTCCACTCGGCCTGGCCGACGGAAATTTGAGTGCCGTGTAAGTCAAAAATCACGGCGCGAACGCTGCCTGTCCCTGCATCTAACGCTAAAAGGTAACTCATGAGCATGCCTCAAAGTTAGCGCGGGGTAAGGGGCTCTCAGTTCGCCAGAGCCAGCACCGCGCGGGCTGTCGTCTCTTCCGTCACCAGGCCATTGATACGGCGACCTTTCAGTGCGGCATATATTGCCTCTGCTTTCTCTTCTCCACCGGCGACGCCAACGATGGTGGGCAACTGCGCCAGTTCGTCGAGCGTCACGCCCAGTAACTCCTGATGGATGTCCAGATCCTCAACCCGTTCACCTGCGGCGTTGAGGAAGTAGCCGAGAATATCGCCCACGGCGCCTTTTCGCGCATACATGAGCTGTTCACCTTCACTGATGTACCCTGAACGCAGGATAGTGGCATCGCGATGCTGATTCACCGCGCCAATCCCGACGACCGCCACGTCGGCGGCGGTCGCTGCGAGGATCACATCCCGCACGCTGGTTTCACGACGCAGGATCCCGGCGACTTCCGCCGATGAAACCCGAAGCGGCGCGGGGATCATGCTGACGCGACACGCCGCATCCAGTTGTCCAATCCCGGTCATATAAGGACCGACACCGCCGGACAGGGTGACCAGACGTACCTGCTGAGAGCTGATAAATCCGCTCAAATGCTGCAAACAGCTCATGGTGGTTTCACCAAACCCCACCGCCAGCAGCTGGCCTGGCTCCAGTACCCCCATCAGCGACTGCGCGGCGCCAATGCCCAGCCGGACGTTCATCGGGGGCGTATTCAGCGCGGGCAGGACGCGTGCCAGCTTCAGCCCAAACCGTTGCTGTAACTCGGTCTCCAGCGCCAGACACCCCTCGTAGCGGGAGTTGATCTGCACGCGAATCACGCCGGACTGCCGGCCTTTTTCCAGAAGCCGGGAGATTTTCAGGCGCGGCAGGCCAAGGCGCTCGCCAATGTCGTTCTGGGTCAGCCCATCGTGGTAGTAACACCAGGCGACGCGAGCGACCAGTTCCTCTTCCGCCAGCGCCAGCCCGGCAAACCGTCCTTCTTCAGCAATGCGTTTATCGCTCATGTTTGAACTCTTATAAAAATTTAGAACATATGTTCGTGATGACGCGAAGGGAAACTGTGAGCCACGCGACAAAACGGATCTTTTAGATTCTTTTGGTTATATCTGGATCTAAATCGATAAAACTGTGATCCCTGCACGGTTGTAAATATAGTTCACCGTCTACGCTTTTGAACATTATTAAATCTAAAAATCATTTGTTCAATAGCGGAGCGATGATGACAGTTCTGATTGAGGCGTGCGGTATCCATAAAGCATTCTCCGGGGTGCCGGTACTTAAAGGCATTGATTTCACGCTGCTTTCCGGTCAGGTGCATGCCCTGATGGGCGGGAACGGGGCCGGAAAATCAACGTTAATGAAAATCATCGCAGGGGTAGAGACGCCCGATAAGGGTGAACTTTGTGTGGCAGGAAAGCCTTTTGCGCGCCTTAAACCCGGCCAGGCTCATCAGCTAGGTATCTACCTGGTTCCGCAGGAATCGTTGTTATTTCCCAATCTGACCGTGCGCGAAAATATCCTTTTCCGCCTGCCGCGGGAGAACGATCTTCATCAACGCCTCGATGACAAACTCCAGCAGCTGCAGTGTCAGCTCAATCTGGATGCGGCCGCCAGTACGCTGGAGGTGGCGGATCAACAGATGGTCGAGATCCTCCGTGGCTTAATGCGCAATGCGACGATCCTGATCCTGGATGAACCAACCGCATCGCTCACTCCCGGTGAAACCGAACGGCTCTTTCGCCAGATCCGCGCCTTGCAGGCGCTGGGGGTCGGTATTGTTTTTATCTCGCATAAGCTGCCGGAAATCCGCCAACTGGCCAGCCATGTCTCGGTGATGCGCGACGGCGCCATCGCCCTGACCGGGGAAACGGCCCATTTCGATGACGCGGCGTTAATAGCGGCGATGACGCCCGTAAGCCGTGAGCAGGGGCTGAGCGATACACAAAAACTGTGGCTGGCGCTGCCCGGTAATCGCCGGACGCAGGCGCAGGATTTTCCGGTTTTGCGGGTTGAGGATCTGACCGGTGAAGGCTTTATCGATCTGAATATGACGATCTACGCGGGGGAGATCGTCGGGCTGGCCGGGCTGGTGGGATCCGGGCGCACCGAGTTTGCCGAGACCCTCTACGGCCTGCGTCCGGTGCGCGGGGGGCGGATCTGGCTGGAAAATCAGGATATAGGTGGGGAAACGGTGCAGACCCGTCTGGAAAAAGGGCTGGTGTATCTGCCGGAGGATCGACAGGTCTCAGGCCTGTTTCTTGATGCGCCCGTGCGCTGGAACACCGTCGCGCTCAACGAGCCTTCCCTCTGGCAACAGCCGCAGCGCGAAGCCGCCGTGGTGGAGCGTTATCACCGGGCGTTGGGGATCAAACTGACCCATCCTGACCAGCTCGTCCGCACGCTTTCCGGTGGCAATCAGCAGAAGGTCCTGCTGGCGCGCTGCCTGGAGGCGAACCCATTGCTGCTGATTGTGGATGAGCCCACGCGCGGGGTGGATGTCTCCGCCCGGGCTGATATCTATCAGTTGATCAAAAGCGTGGCCGCCCAGAACGTGGCGGTACTGATGATCTCAAGCGATCTTGATGAATTTCCAGGGCTGGCCGATCGCGTACTGGTCATGCATCAGGGGGTACTGAGCGGGGAACTGCCGGGGCAGGCGGTGAGCCTGGATCGCATGATGGCCCTGGCCTTCGGAGGACAAGCATGAAAACGCTACTCAAAAACCGTGAACTGAGCGCTTTTCTCGCGATTATGGCGCTGTTTGGCGTTCTGATTGCGCTCAACCCTGCTTATCTCAGCTTTCAGACGCTGGGGATGATCTTCGCCAGTTCGCAAATTCTGATCCTGCTGGCGCTGGGGGCGACGCTGGTGATGCTCACCCGCAATATCGACGTTTCCGTTGGGTCCACCGTCGGGCTTTGCGCCATTGCGGTCGGCGTGGCGCTGAATAATGGCTACAGTCTGCCGGTTGCGATGCTCTTCGCGTTGACCATCGGCGCGCTGGCGGGGGCGTTTAACGGCCTGCTGGTGGTAGGGCTGCGTATTCCGGCGATAGTTGCCACACTGGGCACGCTCGGGCTTTATCGCGGCGGGATGCTGTTATGGACCGGCGGGAAATGGATAGAAGGGCTGCCACCGGCGCTGAAGACGCTGTCCGAACCTGTACTTATCGGTGTTTCACCGCTCGGTTTTCTGGTGCTGATCCTGGCGGGCGTAAGCGCCTGGATTTTCTCGCGCACCGCCTTTGGCCGCGATTTTTATGCCGTTGGGGATAACCTTGCTGCTGCCCGACAGCTGGGCGTGGCGGTGAACCGTACGCGGATGATCGCCTTTACCCTCAACGGCATGCTGGCGGCCTGTGCAGGGATCGTCTTCGCCTCGCAGATTGGCTTTGTGCCCAACCAGACCGGCAGCGGGCTGGAGATGAAAGCCATCGCCGCCTGCGTGCTGGGCGGTATCTCTCTGCTGGGTGGAACCGGAACGCTGGTTGGCGCGTTTCTCGGCGCCTTCTTCCTGACGCAAATCGATACCGTGCTGGTGCTGTTCCGCCTGCCCGCCTGGTGGAACGACTTTATTGCCGGACTGGTGCTGCTGGGCGTGCTGGTGCTCGACGGACGGCTGCGTCAGGCGCTGACGCGTCATCAGCGGGCGCTGAAATACAGTCGTTTCCAGCCGGGAAACAGAGGGGGAAAGCACGTTACCCCGTTTCCAAAACGCAAAAAAGAGGTGGCGTAAATGAAGCTTAACTGGGCATTCACGTTACTGATTTTACTGGTGCTGGAAATCCTGCTGTTCGGCCTCCTCAATCCGCGCATGCTGGATATCAACATGCTGCTTTTTAGCACCAGCGATTTTATCTGCATCGGCATTGTCGCGCTGCCGCTGACGCTGGTGATCATCAGTGGCGGGATCGATATTTCGCTGGGTTCTACCGTGGGGCTGTGCGCCATTGCTCTCGGGGTCATGACGCAGTTCGGCCTGCCGATGTGGATGGCGATCCCGCTTACGCTTCTGCTTGGGCTGCTGTGCGGCTTATTCAACGCCGCGCTTATCCACTACACCGGCATCAGCCCGCTGGTCATCACCCTCGGCACGCTCTATCTCTACGGCGGCGGTGCGCTGCTGCTTTCTGGCATGGCGGGGGCGACGGGTTACGAAGGGATCGGCGGCTTACCGGACAGCTTCACCGCGTTCGCGAATCTCACGCTCTTTGGTTTGCCGATCCCGCTGGTGCTGTTTGCAGTGGTGACGCTCTTCTTCTGGCTGATTACCCATCGTGGGCGCTTCGGCCGCCATCTCTTCCTGATGGGGCAAAACCCGCGCGCGGCGCGCTACGCCGCGCTGTCGGTCAACGGCATGCCTTACGTGCTCTATGGGCTGGTGGGCGTGGCATCGGCGATGGCGGCGCTGGTGATGGTCTCCTATTTCGGCTCGGCGCGTTCCGATTTAGGCCGCGATCTTTTAATGCCCGCGCTGACCGCTGCCGTACTGGGCGGGGCCAATATCTATGGCGGCTCGGGTTCCGTACTGGGTACAGCACTGGCGGCGCTGCTGGTGGGGTATCTGCAACAGGGGTTACAGATGGTCGGCATCCCCAACCAGGTGTCGAGCGCGCTGTCAGGGGCGCTGCTGGTGGTGGTGGTGATGGGACGTTCGCTGAGCTTGCACCGAGAGTGGGTGCGTACTTTCTTCACAAAACATACCCGGAGCTTAAGATGAAAATAAAACTGATAGTCATGTGTCTGGCGCTCAGCGTGGCGGCAGCACAGGCCGCCGATCGCATTGCTTTTATCCCGAAACTGGTGGGCGTGGGCTTTTTCACCAGCGGCGGCAACGGCGCGAAGGAGGCGGGCAAAGACCTGGGCGTTGATGTGACTTACGATGGCCCGACCGAGCCTAGCGTCTCCGGGCAGGTGCAGCTTATCAATAACTTCGTCAACCAGGGCTATAACGCCATTATCGTCTCGGCGGTATCGCCTGACGGCCTTTGTCCGGCGCTCAAGCGGGCCATGCAGCGGGGCGTTAAGGTACTGACCTGGGACTCTGACACCAAACCGGAATGCCGCAGTATCTATATTAATCAGGGCACGCCAGAGCAACTCGGCGGCCTGCTGGTGGAGATGGCCGGAAAGCAGGTCACCAAACCCAATGCCAAAGTCGCGTTCTTCTACTCCAGCCCCACCGTCACCGACCAGAACCAGTGGGTGAAAGAGGCCAAAGCCAAAATCGAGAAAGATCACCCGCAGTGGCAGGTCGTCACCACGCAGTTTGGCTATAACGACGCCACTAAATCGCTGCAAACCGCCGAAGGGATCTTAAAGGCCTATCCGGATCTGGATGCGATCATCGCCCCGGATGCCAACGCGCTGCCGGCAGCCGCGCAGGCAGCGGAAAACCTGAAGCGAGAAGGGGTGGCGATCGTTGGATTCAGCACGCCTAACGTAATGCGTCCGTACGTTGAGCGCGGCACGGTAAAAGCCTTTGGCCTGTGGGATGTGGTGCAACAGGGCAAAATTGCGGTCAATGTCGCCGATCGTTTGTTGAAAAAAGGCGATCTTAACGTGGGCGACAGCCTGGACGTAAAAGGTCTCGGTACGCTGAAGGTCGAGCCGAACAGCGTGCAGGGCTACCAGTATGAAGCGAAGGGTAACGGCATTGTGTTGCTGCCGGAGCGCGTGGTGTTCACCAAAGAGAACATCGGTAAATACGATTTCTGACGGGGGAGAAAATGGCTGATTTAGACGACATCAAAGACGGCAAAGATTTTGGCATTGGCACACCGCAGGTCAACGTACCCTATACCCTTAAGGGCTGTGGCGCGCTGGACTGGGGGATGCAGTCCCGACTGGCGCGTATTTTCAATCCAAAAAGCAACCGTACGGTGATGCTGGCCTTCGACCATGGATATTTTCAGGGCCCGACCACCGGGCTTGAACGCATCGATCTGTCGATTGCCCCGCTGTTTGCCGAAACCGACGTGCTGATGTGTACCCGCGGCATCCTGCGAAGCCAGGTACCGGCAGCCACCAACAAGCCGGTAGTGCTGCGCGCCTCGGGCGGCAACTCGATTTTAGGCGAGCTGTCGAACGAGTGCGTGGCCGTGGCGATGGAAGATGCGCTGCGCCTGAACGTCTGTGCCGTGGCGGCGCAGGTTTACATTGGCAGCGAATTTGAACACCAGTCGATCAATAACATTATCAAGCTGGTGGATGCGGGAAACCGCTACGGGATCCCCACGCTTGCCGTTACCGGCGTGGGCAAAGAGATGGCGCGGGATGCGCGTTATTTCTCGCTGGCCAGCCGCATTGCCGCAGAGATGGGCGCCCAGTTTGTGAAAACCTATTTTGTGGAGGAGGGGTTCGAAAAAGTCACCGCCAGTTGTCCGGTGCCGATTGTCATCGCCGGAGGCAAAAAGCTGCCGGAGCTTGAGGCGCTGGAGATGTGCTTCCGCGCGATCGATCAAGGGGCATCAGGCGTGGACATGGGGCGTAATATTTTCCAGTCCAGCGCGCCGCTCGCCATGCTCAAAGCGGTGAAAAAAGTGGTCCATGAGAACCTGAGCGCCCGTGAGGCGTTCCAGTTCTGGCAGGACGAAAAACAGGGAGAGGCAAAATGAACGTGACGTTAGTGGAAATAAATATCAAACCCGAGCGCGTGGATGAGTTTCTGGAGGTGTTTCGCGCCAACCACGAAGGGGCCATAAAGGAGCCGGGAAACCTGCGTTTTGACGTCTTGCAGGACCCGCGGGTGAAAACCCGATTCTATATCTACGAAGCCTACAAAGACGAAGAGGCCGTAATGGCGCACAAGCAAACGCCCCACTATCTGGCGTGCGTGGACAAGCTTGAGGCGCTTATGTCGGAGCCGCGCAAGAAGCGCTGCTTTATCGGGTTGTTGCCGGAGTAGAGCAGCGCCCACGGTGACCACGCAGGCGGATAAGCCTGGCGGCGTAACGTCCCCCTCCCGCCGGAGGGGGAGGCGTATCACGCTTCTTCCACACTCACCCGCATGGCGGCCAGCGCCTTGCGGGCCGCTTTCAGCACCTGCTCGCACTGCTCTATCGTCAGCGTAAGCGGCGGCTCAATCCGGATCGTTTTGGAATTATTCAGCGTTCCGGCGACCAATACCCGCTGGCGGAACATTTCGCTCGCAAAGGTATAACCGGTTTCGTTATCGACAAACTCAATCGCCATTAACATCCCTTTTCCCCGTGCATCCTGCACCAGATCCGGGTATTCACGACCCAGTTGCAGGAATCCATCCAGCAGCATATCGCCTTTCTGCTCTGCCTGGGCAGGCAGGTTCTGTTCCAGCAGAACGTTGATGGTCGCCAGCGCGGCGGCGCAGGAGAGCGGGTTGCCGCCGAAGGTGGTGGTATGCAGGAAGGGGTTGTCAAACAGCACCGAGAAGACCTCTTCGGTTGCGACCGTCGCCCCAATCGGCATCACCCCGCCGCCGAGCGCTTTGGCAAGGCAGAGGATGTCCGGCTGAACATTTTCGTGTTCGCAGGCAAACATCTTGCCCGTGCGTCCCATTCCGGTTTGCACTTCATCCAGGATCAGCAGTGCGCCAAACTCATCGCACAGCTGGCGAACCGCAGGCAGATAGCCCGGCGGCGGCAGGATCACGCCGCCTTCACCCTGGATGGGCTCCAGAATCACCGCCGCCACATCATCTCCGGTTTTCCGGCAGTCGGTGAGCTGGGTCCGCATGGCATCAATGTCGCCAAACGCCACATGACGAAAGCCCGGCAGCAGCGGCATAAAGGGGTTGCGGAAGGTTGATTTGGCGGTGGCAGACAAAGCGCCGAGCGATTTGCCATGGAAAGCGCCGGTAGTGGCGATAAAGGTGAACTTTCCGCGCGGCGACTGATAGGCCTTAGCGAGCTTAAGCGCCGCTTCCACTGACTCTGTGCCGCTGTTGCTAAAGAAGCTGTATTTCAGTTTACCAGGCGTTAATGCGGCCAGCGTTTTCGCGAGCATCGCGCGAAGCGGGTCGAGTAATTCCTGGCTGTGAAGCGGTTGTTTTGCGAGTTGATTCTGTACGGCGGAAACCACAACTGGATTACGGTGCCCCACGTTGAAAATGCCAAAACCCCCCAGGCAATCTATAAATTCCTGTCCCTGGGTGTCGACAAGCGTATTCAGACTGCCCGCCTGCCACTCTACGGCTCCGTAATCCCCGCCAGCGGTAACAGATTTTCGATACTCTAAAAATCCCGGATTCACATGCTCTTTGAAGTAATCAATCACCTCTCGGTTAAGTTGTTTCATCTCCTCATGATCAAGCGTTTGCTTCTCAATGAGATTCAGTGCGTGCGCGGTACAGGCAAGAGCCGAGGCGCTGGAAGGTAACCTGTTCAAAATAAGCTCCGGAGGATCGCGTATCACATGATACTGCGTTAAGTATTGCAGGGATTACGCCACTTCCGGGGGCTTTACGAAAATCGGGATAAACGCCAGGTGAAAATAATATTGCGCAATATTTAATCATGCCGGAGGCGGGGGAGCCTGGTGTCCCGCTGCGCTTTTGTGAAAGAGCAAGACCCCTTTCAGGGCAATTGCACCACGCAGGTGCATGTCGGAGAATGTAGCCATCGTTAACCTATCCTCCTTTGTAGGTAATTTCTTTATGAAAGTATTCAAAATCAATCAATTAAGAAAGCATACAAAAAGTGCGGTTTAGCTTAAATATGCGATCTCGATCGGTTTTAACAACTAAAGATAAATTCTTTACCGCCGAAAAGAGATTAATCCACAAATTTAACAATCGAATAACCTGCAAGGGATGCCCATCATGTTTTCTCAACCCTACGTCAGCCAGAATGAATATCCGCTGAACGACGACACCACGTTAATGTCCACCACCGATCTGCACAGTCATATGACCCATACCAATGACACCTTTGTGCAGGTGAGCGGCTATCAGCTTCATGAATTGCTGGGGCAACCTCACAATCTGGTCCGCCATCCTGATATGCCGAAAGCCGCGTTTGCGGATATGTGGTATACGCTCAAACAGGGTGAGCCGTGGAGCGGTATTGTTAAAAATCGCCGCAAAAATGGTGACCACTACTGGGTGCGTGCGAATGCGGTGCCGATGGTACGCGGTGGGGAAGTGACGGGCTATATGTCGATTCGTACGCACGCCACGAGAGAAGAAATTGCCGCGGTTGAGCCGCTTTATCAAGCCCTCAACGAAGGCCGATCCAGCAAGCGAATCCATAAAGGATTAGTGGTGCGCAAAGGCTGGCTGGGTAAATTACCCGCCATGCCGCTACGCTGGCGCGTGCGCTGCGTGATGGCAGGATTATTTGCCGTACTGGCCGCCACGCTGGTGGCAAGCCAGGGCGGGCTGCTGGCGGTGGCGGCCAGTGCGCTGGTGACGATCCTGGGCACGATGGTGTTTGAGCAGCAAATCGTGCGTCCTGTAGAGAACGTGGCCCGTCAGGCGCTGAAAGTGGCGACCGGCGAGCGCAACAGCGTGGAACATCTTAACCGCAGCGATGAGCTGGGGCTGACCCTGCGGGCAGTGGGGCAGCTGGGGTTGATGTGTCGCTGGCTGATAAATGATGTTTCAAGCCAGGTGGTGAGCGTGCGCGACGGCAGCGATCGTCTGGCAAAAGGCAACGACGATTTGAACGATCGTACCCGACAGACGGTTGCCAACGTCCAGCAGACGGTGACCACCATGAACCAGATGGCGGCATCGGTCCAGAGCAACTCTGAAACCGCGGCGGCGGCGGATAAGCTCTCGATGGCGGCCAGCGGTGCGGCAACGCAGGGCGGGAATGCGATGCAAACCGTGGTGAAGACAATGGATGAAATTGCCGACAGTACCCAGCGCATCGGCTCCATTACCAAACTGATTAACGATATTGCCTTCCAGACCAATATTCTGGCGCTGAACGCGGCGGTAGAAGCGGCGCGTGCCGGCGAGCAGGGAAAAGGCTTTGCGGTGGTGGCGGGCGAAGTTCGACATCTGGCCAGCCGGAGCGCCAATGCGGCCAATGATATTCGCAAGCTGATTGATGCCAGTGCGAATAAAGTGCAATCGGGCGCCGACCAGGTTCACGCAGCAGGGCGGACGATGGACGACATTGTGACGCAGGTGCAAAACGTCACCAGCCTGATTGCGCAGATCAGCCACTCCACGTCTGAGCAGGCGACGGGTCTTAACGATCTTACCCGTGCCGTCGCCGAGCTGGATGGCATTACGCAGAAAAACGCCGATCTGGTTGAAGAAAGCGCCCGCGTCTCGGCAATGGTGAAGCATCGTGCGGGTCGCCTTGAAGATGCGGTAACCGTGCTCCATTAAACTCAACCCGTTCCAGTAAAGCCGTTTATTTCGCCAGAAATAAGCGGCTTTTTTGTTCAGCGTCCTTGGGCTTATTTGTGACTTTTTTGTTAAAATAATATTAAGTAACTAAATAATACCGTTCATTTATTTTTCCTGCAGAGAATCTGGCTGCGGGCTGATATTTAAAAATAATCCGTTCCGGTGGTTGTATAACGATCGATTATCAATAATTAATAGTCCCTGCCTATCCATATCGACAGTTATGAAATATAAAAACGATCAAAGTCATAAAGTTAGCGGAGAAGTGACCGATAAAACTGAACGTTGAGGAATAATCCCATTGATGGAGTATATATGTTCTTACGTAACGTTAAGATCGGCACAAAGTTATTTTTGGCTTTCGGGTTCTTTATTGTCTTGATGATCGTGAGCGCGAGCCTGTCGCTGATGAGTCTCAATCGAGCTAATAACGGAATGCAATCTATTATCTCCACTGTCTATCCCACAACGGTTAAAGCTAACCAGCTCATCGATAATTTTCAGGAATTTGTTAGCACTCAACAGCTCATGCTGCTGGATGAAAAAGGCACCTATGCGGGGGAATCACAGCAGCGCCTGAAAGCCATTAGCGGGCAGATTACGCTGATACTGAAGGATTTGAATGCAGCCCTGAAGGATGCAGAATCGCAACGCATTCTGGCTGGCATTGGCGAGGTGCGCCAGCAGTACCTTGACTCCCGTTATCGCATTTTACAGTCCGTGCAAAACAACGATCGTGCCGGGGCGATTGAGGAGATGATGACCCACACCGTCACCCTGCAGCGGGCCTATAAAGCCAAAGTGCAGGAGCTGATCGCGGTGCAAAATAATGAGATGAAAAGCGCCGGTAAACAGGTGGAAGGCGATTTCACCACCAACCGTCTGATGCTTCTCGCGCTGACGTTGATAAGCGTTATCGCCGGTAGTGCGATGGGCTGGTTTATTGTGCGATCAATCACTCGCCCGCTCGGCGAGGCGGTCACGTTCGCAGAAGCCATTGCCGAAGGCGATTTAACCCGCACGATATCTGCGCGCTCCGGTGATGAAACGGGCCAGTTACTGCATGCCCTGATGGAGATGAAAACCCGGCTCCTGACGATCGTCCAGCAGGTGCAAACCGGTTCGGAAAACATCTCCAGCGCGGCGGCGCAGATTGTGGCAGGAAACCAGGATCTGGCAGCCCGAACCGAAGAGCAGGCCAGCTCCGTTGAGCAGACGGCCGCCTCCATGGAACAGATCACCGCGACGGTCAAAAACACCGCGGCTCATACCGGTGAAGCAACAACTCTTTCCGCAGATGCCGCGACCGTGGTGAAAAACAACGGTGAGATGATGAAGCAGGTCACGCAAAAAATGCGCCTGATTAATGACACCTCCAACCGGATGTCTGACATCATCAACCTGATTGATGCGATTGCGTTCCAGACCAACATTCTTGCGCTGAATGCGGCCGTCGAAGCGGCGCGCGCGGGTGAGCATGGACGCGGCTTTGCGGTTGTGGCCGGAGAAGTGCGTCAACTGGCGCAAAAAAGCGCGTCATCGGCGAGTGAAATACGCCAGCTTATCGAAAGCTCGACCAGCCAGACTCAGGACGGTATGAACCTGGTGGAAAAGGCCAGCGGCCTGATTAATGGCATGGTCGGCAACGTGGAAGGGATGGATATGATCCTGCGCGAAATCCGCCAGGCCAGCCATGAGCAGACCGAGGGTATCTCGCAGATCAACAGCGCTATTGGCCTGATTGACTCCACCACGCAACAAAACTCCGCGCTGGTGGAAGAGTCTGTTGCGGCGGCGGCTTCCCTGAACGATCAGGCCCTGCACCTGAAAGAGCTGGTAAAAGTATTCCGCGTGCGCGAGGAGGCGCTGGCTTAATCCAGCTGCGTTATGTCCAGCGATGCACGGTCAATAATGCCGATAATCTGTTTAAGCTGTGCATCGCTTAGCCCTTCCTGGTTCACTTTGAGATCCAGTACGGCTTTAAAGTTATCTAATGCCCGCTTCATCTGCGGGTTTTTCCGCAACTGAAAGCCCACGCAGCGCGCTTTCACGCGTTCCTGTATGTGCTCCAGATGTTCCTGGTTTTCGTCCAGCCAGTGCTGTCCGGCGACGGTAATGGCAATTTTCTTCCGCCCGTTTTCCTCTTCAGAGATAGTGATGAACTGCTGATCCTGCAGGAAATCGAGGGTAGGGTAAATCACGCCCGGGCTGGGGGTGTAATTACCCTGCGTCAGGGTTTCGATCTCCTTGATAAGTTCATAGCCGTGGCTCGCATTGCGGGTGAGAATCTCCAGGATCACCAGGCGTAACTCCCCGTGCCCAAAGAAGCGCTGACGACGCCCGCCGCCGCCGTGGTGCTCACCGCCGCGTTGGTGGTGCTCGCCACCACGTCCGTGGTGGTGGTGACCGCGCTCAAAACCGTCGTGTGAATGTCGCATGTTGTCTCTCCTTAATTTGATATATCTAATTTATATCTAAAAATGATAAATGTGCAACAAGCATGGCCAGTAAATTTATAAATTATTAATATTAGAGGGTTTTTGGTTGTTTTCTGCCACCCGGTTTACGCCGCATTTTCTATATCAAAAAAATTCTTGCATTCTTCGTGGATAGCAATCATTATCATTTGAACCAATTTTAGATATATCGTAATCACATTCATGAAGGCAATGACATGACATCTACCCGCTATCCACAACGTGTTCGTAATGAACTGCGCTTTCGCGAGCTGACCGTGCTCCGCGTCGAGCGCGTGAGCGCTGGTTTTCAGCGTATTGTCCTGGGCGGCGAAGCACTGGAAGGCTTTAGCTCAAAAGGATTTGATGATCACAGCAAAGTGTTTTTCCCGGCCCCCGGCACGGCCTTTGTGCCACCGGTCGTCACGGAGGAGGGTATCGACTGGGGAGAGGGCGTGCGCCCGCAGGCCCGCGACTATACGCCGCTGTATGACGAAGGACGCCATGAGCTGATGCTTGATTTCTTTGTGCACGATGGCGGTATCGCAAGCGACTGGGCCGTGCAGGCAAAAGAGGGGGATACGCTCACTATCGGAGGACCGCGCGGTTCGCTGGTAGTACCGGAGGATTATGCCTGGCAACTCTACGTGTGCGATGAGTCCGGCATGCCCGCGCTGCGTCGTCGGCTCGAAGCCATTGCCCGATTGCCGGTTCGCCCGGAGATTCATGCCGTGGTCACCGTTGGGGATGCCGCTTATCAGGTGTATCTGGCCGATCTTGATTTCAACATCACCTGGATACCGGGGCATGACGAACAGGCGATCGCCGATCATCTGGCTTCACTGACGGTGCCAGAGAATGATTATTTCATCTGGCTGACCGGGGAAGGAAAAGTGGTGAAACGGCTGAGCCGCCAGTTCGACACTGAGGCGATTGATCAACAGCTGGTGCGTGCCAGCGCATACTGGCACGCTAAATAGCTACGCGGCGGTATCCAGCTGCGCCTCGTTCACCTGATGTTCAAGCGAGGCGCGCACGTCGTGCAACGCTTTCTCCTGCTGGGCGAAATAGCTTTCCATATTGCTCAGTGAGGAGACAAGAAGCCACGACTCCTCTTTTTCCAGCTCGGCCAGTTCATTGACCAGCGTGTCGATTTGCTCGCGCACCTGCGTCATTTTTTTACGGATGCGCTCTAGATCGTTCAATCTGTCGCTGGCCATCAAGGGCTCGAATCCTTGTTGCAGGCGTGCGACCAGGGAACGAATCGCTTTTACGTCACCGCGTTGCTTAGCCTGATTGAGCTGGACCATCATGGCATTGGCCTCTTCTTTCAGATCGTCAGCGACCAGATCCGGGTGACAGAGTTTACTTGCCTGCCGCCAGAGCCGTTTCAGCTCGTTTTGATCTTCTTCAGAAAGATCTTTCCCTTTACGCAGCCGTATTTCAGCATCGTGGTGCTGCTCACGATACTTTTCGTACTCTTCGTTTGCCTCATCCCGGGCCTGTCGCGCCGGCTCTTCTTCCCGCGTCAGGCCCGTTTCCAGCTCCTGCGCTTCGTTCAGCAGATTGGCAATAAGATCGCTTTGCTGCTGTAAATGCTTACGCGCGTCGCTGGCCTGTACCGAATCGGCGGGCAGATCGCGCCAGCGCTGGGTGAGCGTCGCAAGCACCTCTACCGCCTGCGCCATATAGTGCTGACAGCGGCGATAATCCTCTTGTCTGCGACGAAACTCCGCCTGCTGGCGGCGCAGATTGAGTTCCGCGAGGGTCTTTCGCAGCGACAGGATTTGCTGCATCAGCGGGCCCAGGCGTGAGAAATAGAGATCGTTAAATTCATCCAGCTGCTGCACGCGGGCATTGCGGCGATCGATAAGGTCTCGCAGGCGCTCTTCCAGCGCTTTCAGTTCCAGCTTGCTGGCGGCCACCTGCGGATCGCGCCACTGGGTGATAGCCCGTTGGCTTTGCAACCATTGCGTTATCGCCGCCATCGCCACGGTGTAATTTTTATTCTCAAGCGCGGAGACGATCGCCTGTAGCTCTTCGTCAAACGCTTCACTTTTCAGCCGTGCCAGTTGGCTCAGAATGATGTCGTCATCTTCCAGCTCAATGGCATTTTTAATGATTTCTAGCCGTTTGATCGGTGTGCTCATGATGCCTTTCGCTTTGGCGCTTAAGTATTTGAGTTAAGGATAGTTGTGGTCACAGCTACAGGAAATAATACACACGGATGATGATCGGCGCGACGGATGATTTCTTTAGTTTTTATGGTTTGTGAGGAGGATTGGGGGATCTGATGGGAGATCGATAATGGGGAGTATCCTTTATTGAGTTGAGTAGACTCACGATAAACGTGTCGAAGAAATCATTACTGATGGCCCGGAAAGCGGTATGAGTTAACGATGGAATTTTAAATAGTGGATAACCTATTGTTTTTACTAGAGATAGGTAATTTTTTGATATTTTATGACTCGAAATGGTTCCTCCATGTAAGAATGAAAGATTCATGGCCCCTGAACTGCAATCTCACTGTGTTTAGACCCTACTACCATTTTTTATGAAAGAAGTTATAATCCAGTATTCTCCTCCTCTTAAAATATCACCATGGATTATTTATTTTTAATACTGTTAGTGGCATTCACATTTGCAAACGCATCACTTATACGCACTAAAGCGTTAATCGTTGTGATTTATATATTAATGTTCGCTTTCTGGTTTGTTTGTAATATGTTCACCGGAAATGGTGTGACAGACGCAGTTTATTATCATTTAAAGAGCGATATTCATGGGGCATCAGTCGACGATATTCTGCCAAAGGTTTATGCAGCGTTGTCTTTTATTTCCCTCTGTTTACTTATCTTAGTGGGCGCATTTAAATTCAGGAAAAAAATTTCCGCAAAAAAAGCCATAATTTTCAATGGCCTCTTTGTTGTAATTTGTTTGGTGGCTGTTAGTCAGTCGCGTGCATTAAAAAATGTATATAATTCTTTTCCGGATGATTCGTTCGGGAAAGGCTTCGAGGTGGCCGAGAAATACAATGGTGTAGATTACAGAATTGATCATAAATATAACTATGTATTTATCTATGCAGAAAGTCTCGAAAGGACTTTAAGAAATATAAACGGCGTGAACTATATTCCTCATATAAGCCGTATTGCCGATAACTATCTTGATTTTACAAATATTGAACAAATTCCTGGCATGGGGTGGACCATGGCCGGGATGGTTAATACCCAGTGTGCTGTTCCATTAGTTCTTCCTCAGGGTAATAGTGCGAGCAATATGTCACACTTCCTGGCTGGTGCCGATTGTATCGCAACGCATTTACAAAAAGCGGGTTATGCTACGGAATTCGTACGAGGTAGTGACAAAGAATTTGCCGGTGGCGACAAATTCTTTTCCCAGCATGGATGGCTATACCAGCATGACAAAAATTATTTTTTGGATAATAACTTATTGAGCGAAGGGGAAGTTAGTGGCTGGGGGGTTCATGACGATAAGTTGATAGATCACGTCTACAGTGAGTTTGAGCGTCTTTCGAATAGTCGAAAAAACTTTCTGCTCTCATTTTTAACAGTTAATACTCATCCACCTGCAGGTACCTACTTATCCGTTTGTGACGGGAATATCCCTGACAATATTGATAATCCTATGCTGAAATCAGTCAGTTGCTCTGATTTTTTATTAGGACGACTTATTAATAAAATTATTGATTCTGCCTATTTTGATAATACTATAATCGTCCTTGTGTCAGATCATTTAATGATGGCAAATTCGGCTAGTGATAACTTAGATAAAATTCAGGATGCACGACGAAATAATTTTATTATCATTAAAAAGGGTTTGAAGGCACAACAGATTGTTAAACCAGGTACCTTATTAGATGTTTGGCCAACTATTCTGGATGTCTCATCTGCCAGCAATCCTGACTTTGGATTTGGCCACAGTCTGCTGAGTACTACCAAAAGTGATATATTGAGTGCATGGCATGAAAGTAAAAATATCAGTAATTACCTGGGGTTTGCATCATCTCTCTGGAGCTTTCCATCGCTAAAAGATCCAATGAGGTACAACGGTGATTCGTTAACTATTGGTCAGCAGCAATATCGAATCCCTCTCTATGGAATTGCGGATAAAAATAAGAATATCAAGAGTGTTTACTTCGAAGCTTTTGCGCTAAATGCTCAAAAACTCATTAAGGAAGGAGATACGCTATTTTACATTAATGACTGTTCCATGACATCAGAAAATAAAAAGGGACTTTGCGGTTATGAATTAACCAAACAGGAGACAACTCAATATGAGATTAGGGATAGTGGTGTAGTTAATCGTCATGTTATTCATACCGGGTCGCCTTTATATACGAAGGACTTTATTTCAATATCTTCAGGTCCTCTGAATGTTGAGACGGGTATCAATGATGGTTTTCAAACGTTTGAAATGCCACGCGGCATGAATTTTTTCTCCATTTATAATGGCCGCCTGGAAAAAAATCATCAATTCGGCTTTGATACTTGTAACAACCAACAGATTGACCTGAAAATGGTGAACCAACGTCTGCATGAAGAGGGTAGGCGTCTGCTCTTCGCATCCAATGATTCAGCGTTTTGTATTCCCTATGAAGTCAGGCCGTCGATCAATCAAGTGTTACGTTCTGATGCAGCCAGCAACCTGGCTTCCAGACAACAGGTAACGGGTCTCTATGGCAAAAACGAAACCCAGTCCATCATCGGTGTGCCTGAAAAACCACTGGATATTTTTGTTTCGAAGGACGACCTTAAACTTTACCCGCTTTGCACTATTTTCAGCGAGTGCAAATAACCTTCACACTAGCCAACGCCTGCTAATCTTAACCGCACAAGACCAACAAAAAAGCCACTCGCTAGAGTGGCTTAATTATATGATTTTAAAGCTAAAATTTGGTGGCCCCTGCTGGACTTGAACCAGCGACCAAGCGATTATGAGTCGCCTGCTCTAACCACTGAGCTAAGGGGCCGTGGCGGTGAATTATAGAGTAACTCCCCTCAGCAATCCAGCCATTCGCACCTGCCTGCTGTTTTTATAAACAATGCATAATCAATCCTTTATACTTGTATGATGATGCATTGATCGGGAGTAAGGATGATTAACGATATTTTGGCCCCTGGCCTGCGGGTGGTGTTTTGCGGTATCAACCCGGGCAAGTCCTCGGCACACACGGGTTTTCACTTCGCGCATCCGGGAAATCGCTTCTGGAAAGTGATTCATCAGGCGGGGTTTACCGACCGACTACTGAAGCCGGAAGAAGAGCAGCATCTGCTGGATACGCGCTGTGGGATCACGATGCTGGTCGAGCGGCCTACGGTGCAGGCGAGCGAGGTGAACCTGCACGAGCTGCGTAGCGGCGGGCGGGAGCTGGTCAAGAAAATAGAGGATTATCAGCCTGCTGCGCTGGCGATCCTGGGAAAGCAGGCCTACGAGCAGGCGTTTAGCCAGCGCGGGGCACAGTGGGGCAAACAGAGTATTTCCATTGGCGTGACCCAGGTCTGGGTATTGCCGAATCCGAGCGGACTGAACAGGGCGTCGCTGGATAAGCTGGTCGAAGCGTATCGGGAACTGGATGAAGCGCTTATCGTGCGGGGATTATAACTGCCGGAGCCAGCGGCTCCGGCAGCACTGTCAGAACTCGAAGCGTGCGCCCATATTATAGCGGCGTCCTTCCAGCATGGCTGACTGGTTAGAGGTGGTGGTGTAGATCGGATTCACGTCAAACAGGTTATAGATACCCGCCATCAACGTGATGTTCTTGTTCAAATGGTAACGCGCCCCTAAATCAACCAGCGCGTAGGCCTCGGTAGAACTCGATTTACCGATATCCGGTGAGTTACTGCGCCAGCTTGCTTTCGTCCACAGTTCAAGATCGTTTTGCGCGTTCCAGGTCAGGGACAGGTTAGCCATACTGGTTGGGAAATCGTTCAGCGCATAGCCTTGATACTGTCCGCTTTTCTGCTCGCTGTGGGTATAGGTGTAGTTCGCATTTGCTTTCAGGGCGGCTGTCACCTGCCAGTCACCGTTCAGCTCCAGACCATAGATTTCCGCATCGCTGACGTTGAAATACTGTGAAACCTCTTCCGCTTGATACCCGTTGTAAACGCACTTCTGTGTGGCTGTTGCGGTACAGATCGTGTAGTCACTGATTTTATCTTTAAATTTGGTGAAGAAGACCGTGGCGTCCAGCGCCAGCGCGTCCTGCTGCCAGTAGACACCCAGTTCGGTGTTAACGCTCTTCTCCGGTTTCAGGTCATCGTTGCCGATCCCAATGAAGGAATAAGGATAGGACCCATAAACGCTGGTGAAACCTTCATTATTCTGACGCAGATCCGGCTTTTTATAGCCTGCCGACACACCGCCTTTCAGCGCCCAGTTCTCATCCAGCGTCCAGTTACCGTAAAGCTTCGGCGTGACGTGGTAGCCAAAGTAGCTGTCGTGATTCAGACGTGCCGAGGTGGTCAGAGTAAAGTCCGGGACTATCATCCACGCATCTTCAGCGAAAATCGCCCAGCCGTTGCGGGTGATTTTGCTGACCGGCTCTACGCCCGGTACTTCCTTGTCTGCGATGCCGAAGGTGTCATTCAGTTCGTTACGGGTGAAGTTAGCCCCCAGCGTCAGCTTATGATCGCCCAGCGTAAAGGTGTTCGCACTGTTGGCCTCATAGTTACGCTGCTTGATAAACTGTGAACTCATGCCCGGCACGCGGTATTCCGTTTTGGCGTTTTCATAGCTGATAAAGTTCTTCACCTCCAGCAGATCGTCGCCGTACCAGGCGTGCTGAGAGAGCGACGCGGCGTCGCGATCGAAGTCCCATTGCCAGGCTTTATCGTTGTGAGATTTAACCTGATGCCCTTTAACCACGTTCAGATCCCACAGCTCGGTATCGGTCGGCGACATATTAATGGTCGCATCCAGGTTACCTGCCTGATGCTTCACAAAGCGCTCGTCCTGTGGGCTGTCGTCGTCCCGACGATCGAGATAGTCCGCTGCCAGGCTAACGCCCAGCTTGCCCGGAACGATCGGTCCCATCAAAAAGGCATTCGTCTGATTGGTATTACCGTATTCGCTCTTCTCCTGCAGGAAATAGTTATCCTCCAGTACGCCGGTCCATTTATCGAGGTTATAGGCTTTTTTGGTGATGACGTTGACCACGCCACCAATAGCGTCCGAGCCATAGAGCGAGGACATCGGGCCACGGATCACTTCGATGCGCTCGATGGCGGCAAGCGGCGGCATAAAGGCCGCTTCCGTGCCGATATGATGACCATAGGGGCGGGATTCCCTTGTCGCCTGTTTGATCCCGTTAACCATATAGGCGGTATAGGTGGAGTCCATGCCGCGCATCTGCACATCGCCCGTGGCAAGGCTGCCGTGACCATTACCGACCAGGACGCCAGGCATTTCGCGAAGCGCTTCGGTGACGTTCTGGTTCGATCGGGTGTTCAGTTCTTTTTCACCCATGACGGAGATGGTAGCAGGCGCTTCGCGGCGCTCCTGGCTGAAACCGGTGGCGGTCACCACCAGTTCATCTTCGTTAGCGGGGGTAGTTTCTTCGGCAAAAACGGCCGCAGGAAGGGACGTCAGGGCGAGTGAAATCGCCAGCGCCATGCGTGTCTGGTTAATCACGACGCTCTCCTCAGAAGTGGGTTAAATCGAGTTTGAGTACGTAATCAGCCTTATTGGCTTTTTCATCCTGCTTCACGCTGACGTAGAGCGTTTTGCTGTCCGGCGAAAGCACCATACTGTTTGGCATGGCCGCCGTTTTTACGCTGTGTTTTACGCGATAGGTGTCGGCGTCGATGACGCTTATCTGACGGGCGTTACGGTGCGTGACGTACACTTCGTTGCGCGCCGGATTGTAGAGCGCGGCAATGGCGTTAGGCGTCGGAATGCGATGGATGAGCTTGCCAGAGTCGAGCTGAACGACCAGCACATCGGCGGTATTGGTATCGGCGATAAACCCTACGTTTTTGGCCGGGTTAAGGGCGATGTTGAGGAAGTAATGTTCAGGCTCGCGAGGATCGACTTTTACGCGGGAAAGTTCCTGAGACGTTTTACCGTCCAGCGTGATCAGTTCGCCTTTGCCGGTGACGGCGTAAACCTTATCACTCGCTTCATCGACTGCAAAACCGACCGGGTCCATCTTTTTAAGCGTATGAACCAACTCTTGTTTTTGTGTGTCGATTACCCAAAGCACGCCTTCATCTTTACTTGCGATACCCGAGACGTAGAGGCGCTGATGCTTTTTATCCAAAACCGCTTCACGAACATGAGCGCGGGTTTTGGCGTCCGACAGCTGGATGGTCTTCACCTCTTTGTTGGTACGCGTATCCATCACCGTGATTGAGCCATCCAGGGCATTGCCTAAAAACAACAGATGATTGGGTTCATCCAGCGCGACAGAAAAGGGGCGACGTTGAGTCGTGATACGATCTTTGATGGCGAGAGAGTCAGCGGCGAGAAGGAAAACGTTGCCTGCGGGTTTATCTTTCTCAAAAGAGGGCGCAGAGGCGACATAGAGGGCGTTTTGCCCGGCATCATAGGCCAGTTCATAAACACCCGGGCCAAGCGGCTGTGATGGGAAAGGCTCTTCAGTAAATTCCTTAGCGAAGAGTGAACCAGCGTGAAGTACCAGAGATAGTGCAATCGCACTAAAGAGTTTTTTCTGCAATGTATTGATAGACATGTAATTTTTCTTTACAGTAGTTTACGAAAAGAAAAATGATAATGAAAATAACTATCATTTGCAATTGCATGTTTATGCGGCGACCCCTACCAATTTTTGTACCTCCTGATGGTCAGGCAAAAAAAAAGCTCCCCGAGGGGAGCTTTTCATCTGCAGGACAGATTAATCGTCCAGGAAGCTACGCAGGACTTCAGAGCGGCTAGGGTGACGCAGTTTGCGCAGGGCCTTCGCTTCGATCTGACGAATACGTTCGCGGGTAACGTCGAACTGTTTACCCACTTCTTCCAGCGTGTGGTCGGTGTTCATATCGATACCGAAACGCATACGCAGGACTTTTGCTTCACGGGCGGTCAGGCCAGCCAGCACGTCGTGTGTGGCAGCACGCAGGCTCTCGGTAGTGGCAGAGTCCAGCGGCAGCTCGAGGGTGGTATCCTCGATGAAATCACCCAGATGTGAATCTTCATCATCACCGATTGGTGTTTCCATGGAGATAGGCTCTTTGGCGATCTTCAGCACTTTACGGATCTTGTCTTCCGGCATCAGCATGCGTTCAGCCAGCTCTTCCGGCGTTGGCTCACGGCCCATCTCTTGCAGCATCTGGCGGGAGATACGGTTGAGTTTGTTGATCGTCTCAATCATATGCACCGGGATACGGATGGTGCGTGCCTGATCCGCGATAGAGCGGGTGATAGCCTGACGGATCCACCAGGTTGCATAGGTGGAGAACTTGTAACCACGGCGGTATTCAAACTTATCTACCGCTTTCATCAGACCGATGTTGCCTTCCTGGATCAGGTCCAGGAACTGCAGGCCACGGTTGGTGTATTTTTTCGCGATAGAGATAACCAGACGCAAGTTCGCTTCAACCATCTCTTTCTTCGCACGGCGGGCTTTCGCTTCACCGATAGACATACGACGGTTGATGTCCTTCACCTGCTCGATGGTCAGGCCGGTCTCTTCTTCGATCTGCTGCAGCTTGGACAGGCTACGGTAGACGTCTTCTTTCACGTCGTGGAGCTTTTCAGACCACGGCTTGTTCATGGCGATAGCGGCGTTGAACCAGGTTTCGCTGGTTTCGTTGCCAGTGAAGAGCGTGATGAAGTTTTTCTTCGGCATCTTGCACTGCTCAACGCACAGTTTCATGATGATGCGTTCCTGGGTGCGCACGCGATCCATCATGACGCGCATGCTGTTTACCAGGTAGTCGAACTGCTTCGGCACCAGACGGAACTGTTTGAAGACTTCAGACAGCTTCAGGATCTGTTCCTGAGCGGCGGCATGGCTACGGCCTTTCGCTTTGATGGTGTCACGTGCCAGTTCGTACTGTGTACGCAGTTCGGCAAACTTCTCGCGAGCCAGCTCAGGGTCGATGCTGTTGTCGTCATCGCTGCTATCGTCGTCGTCTTCTTCTTCTTCGTCATCGTCCGCTATCTCTTCCTGAGACAGTTCAGAACCCACGTGGGTAGCGGTCGGTGCCAGGTCTTCTTCTGCGTTTGGATCGACAAAGCCAGTGATCAGATCGGACAGACGGGCTTCTTCAGCCTCGACGCGATCGTACTGTTCAAGCAGATAGGTAATGGCTTCAGGGTACTCAGCAACGGAACACTGAACCTGGTTGATGCCGTCTTCGATGCGTTTCGCGATGTCAATTTCGCCTTCGCGGGTCAGCAGTTCAACGGTACCCATTTCGCGCATGTACATACGAACCGGGTCAGTGGTTCGTCCGATTTCGGATTCCACGCTGGAAAGCACCTGTGCGGCAGCTTCTTCAGCATCTTCGTCGGTGTTGTTGGAGTTTTCAGCCAGCAACAGATCATCGGCATCCGGTGCTTCTTCCATCACCTGAATGCCCATGTCATTGATCATTTGGATGATGTCTTCGATTTGATCTGAATCGACGATATCTTCCGGCAGATGGTCATTGACCTCGGCATAGGTCAGATAGCCTTGCTCCTTACCGCGTTGGACAAGAAGTTTCAGCTGTGACTGCGGGTTTTGCTCCATAAGACGGTATCCACACTTATTTCGTTTGATTGGTGTCGGCGGTGCTGCTACCAACATTTAAAGCGAGGGCGTACTTATATTAGTGCCGCTGCCTCTCAGTGCGGCTGCCGGGGGCTTCCCGATCGATATTCGGCACTTAAGCCGTTAAATACTTTAATCTTTTTGTTTTATTTCTTTGCCAGTTCCTGGTTTAACATCCAGAGTTCCCGGCGTTCTTCGCTGCTTAAACCATGAGTGCGCTCGCGGGCAATCAGCTCCTCCTGGCGCAGTTCAAGCATCGAATCAAACATATGGTTGAGTGAGTCGGTGAACGTTTTTTCTGCGATATCCTTATCTGCTATATCGTCCCACATCGACAGTTTTTCAAGGGTTGCAGACGCATTTGTTCCGCGATAATGCTCTAAAAGCTGACCGGTGGTCAGACCTGGCTGCGCCAGACAGGTGTCAACCAGTTCTGCGAATAGGCCAAGTCCCGGCAGCTTTTCATAGTCCAGACCCGCCAGCGAAGGCACGTTGGGTGCCAGTTCCGGGTTCTGCACCAGCAATCCTATCAGTATACGCATGGTTGTGCGTTTTAGCTGAGGCGCGGGGCGAACCGTACCGTTTTCAGACAATTTCGGCATTAAACGTTCAAGCTGGCTGTCGTCCAGTATGCCCAGCTTATTCCCCAGCTCCTGACGCAGATAAATGCGCAACGTTTCGCCCGGCACCTGCGTAATCAGCGGCAGCGCCAGCGTGCTTAACTGCGCACGGCCGTCTGGCGTACTCAAATCAACCTGCGGCATCAGGCTGTTAAACAAAAACGTGGAGAGCGGCTGTGCCTGCTCCATCCGCGCTTCAAACGCCGCTTTGCCCTCTTTACGCACCAGCGTATCCGGGTCTTCACCGTCGGGCAGGAACATAAAGCGTAGCTGCCGCCCGTCGGTCATATAAGGGAGTGCCGTTTCCAGCGCTCGCCAGGCGGCGTCGCGACCGGCGCGGTCACCGTCGTAACAACAGATAACGTTGTTTGTCGCACGGAACAGCAGCTGAATATGGTCGGCGGTGGTTGACGTGCCCAACGACGCAACGGCGTAGTTGATGTCATACTGCGCCAGCGCAACCACATCCATATAGCCTTCGACCACCAGCAGGCGCCTGGGTTCAGCATTATCCTGCATCGCCTCATAAAGACCGTACAGCTGGCGGCCCTTATGGAAAATATCGGTCTCCGGGGAGTTCAGGTATTTCGGCAGGGCATCGCCCAGCACGCGTCCACCAAAACCAATCACCCGTCCACGCTTGTCGCGAATGGGGAACATCACCCGTTCGCGGAAGCGGTCGTAGCTTCGTCCCTGGTCATTGGTGACCAGCATGCCCGCATCGATAAGCGATTTACGATCTTCGCTATTGCCGCCAAAACGCTTTAACACGTTGTCCCAGCCGGGCGGGGCGTAACCAATAGCGAAACGCGCAATGACATCGTCACTCAGACCGCGCTGTGTCAGATACTGACGCGCAGGCTCAGCGGCAGCGTGCTTAAGAGACTGTTGGTAAAACGAGTTCAGACCCTCCATCAACTGATACAGCGTTTGCCGTTGATGGCGTTCGATCTGGCTTGGCCCACTGCCTGCTTCATACGGCACTTCAAGGTTATGCATCGCCGCCAGCTCTTCGACGGTTTCAACGAACTCGAGCTTGTCGTAGTTCATTAAAAAATCAACGGCATTCCCGTGAGCACCACAGCCGAAGCAATGGTAAAACTGTTTTTCACCGTTAACGGTGAAGGAGGGGGTTTTTTCGTTATGGAAAGGACAGCACGCATGGTAGTTCTTGCCCTGCTTTTTCAGCTTAACCCGCGCGTCGATGAGATCGACGATGTCGGTTCTGGCTAGCAGGTCATTGATGAATACGCGTGGGATTCGTCCGGCCATATGCCCCAAAAAATTTTAGTAACTCATAAACGAAAACAAGCCGCGCATTCCTTTCGGAAGCACGGCCTTACGACTACAACTCTGTCTGTCAATTGAGGGCGGGTGCCCTCAACAGATTAGTACAGACGAGTACGGCGTGCGTTTTCGCGAGCCAGTTTCTTCGCGTGACGTTTCACAGCAGAAGCTTTAGCGCGCTTACGTTCAGTCGTTGGTTTTTCATAGAACTCACGACGACGAACTTCAGCCAGAACACCTGCTTTTTCGCATGAACGTTTGAAGCGACGCAGTGCTACGTCGAACGGCTCGTTTTCACGTACTTTAATTACCGGCATGTAACTCTCACCTTTGATAAATTCGGTTTGCCGCTGGCATCAACGCCAGCTTATTTCAAAATGGTGCGGAATTTTACTGCAAATGCTGCTGCTTTGTAAAGCACCGATGCGATTTTGAAAGGGACTTTTATAAGGGAGAAGAGTATACACGAGGCTTCTTCCTGGGGCGAACAAAGTTTTACATCAACCCGCATAGGCCCTACACTGCGCGGTACAGAAACGAGGTAAAACAAGTCATGCGTGTACTGGGTATTGAAACATCCTGCGATGAAACCGGCATCGCTATTTACGACGACGAAAAAGGCCTTCTGGCCAACCAACTGTATAGTCAGGTGAAATTGCACGCTGATTATGGCGGCGTGGTGCCCGAACTGGCGTCTCGCGACCACGTGCGTAAAACCGTTCCGCTGATTCAGGCGGCGCTGAAAGAGGCGGGTTTGAGCGCAAAAGAGATCGATGCGGTGGCCTATACGGCGGGTCCGGGTCTGGTCGGCGCGCTGCTGGTCGGCGCAACCGTTGGACGTTCTCTGGCGTTTGCATGGGATGTCCCGGCGATTCCGGTTCACCATATGGAAGGGCACCTTCTGGCACCGATGCTGGAAGACAATCCGCCTGATTTTCCGTTTGTCGCCCTGCTGGTTTCCGGCGGCCATACTCAGCTTATCAGCGTGACCGGGATCGGCCAGTACGAACTGCTCGGCGAATCCATTGATGATGCGGCCGGTGAAGCCTTTGACAAAACGGCCAAACTGCTCGGTCTGGATTATCCCGGCGGCCCGATGCTCTCTAAGCTGGCGTCACAGGGCGTCGAGAAGCGGTTTGTATTCCCGCGTCCGATGACCGATCGTCCGGGGCTGGATTTTAGCTTCTCCGGGCTTAAAACCTTCGCGGCGAACACCATCCGCAATAACGAGAACGACGATCAAACCCGTGCGGATATTGCCCGCGCGTTTGAAGACGCCGTGGTTGATACGCTGATGATCAAGTGTAAACGCGCGCTGGATCAGACCGGATTTAAGCGTCTGGTGATGGCGGGGGGCGTCAGCGCCAACCGCACGCTGCGTGCGAAGCTTGCTGAGATGATGCAAAAACGGCGTGGCGAGGTCTTCTACGCCCGTCCGGAATTTTGTACCGATAACGGGGCGATGATCGCGTATGCGGGCATGGTGCGGGTCAAAGCGGGTGCAACGGCAGACCTGAGCGTGTCCGTGCGTCCGCGCTGGCCGCTGGCGGAGCTGCCTGAGGCATAACGTTTTCCGACGGCACGGCGTGCGCCGTGCCGTCAGTTAGCAGGCTGGCTACCGGGTGAGAACCCACTACACCTTCAGCATTCCTTTTTCTTCCAGAAACGCAATAATCTTCGTCAGACCGTCGCCCGTTTTCAGGTTGGTAAACGTCCAGGGACGTTCGCCGCGCATGCGATTGGTGTCGCGCTCCATGACCTCGAGAGAGGCCCCCACGTACGGCGCAAGATCGGTTTTGTTGATCACCAGAAAATCGGACTTCGTGATCCCCGGTCCCCCTTTGCGCGGGATCTTTTCCCCTTCCGCCACGTCGATCACGTAGACTGTCAGATCCGCCAGTTCCGGGCTGAAGGTCGCGCTCAGATTATCGCCGCCGCTTTCGACAAAAATCAGATCCAGATTACCGAATTTTTCGCTCAGCGCTTCCACGGCGGCGAGATTCATTGAGGCGTCTTCACGGATCGCCGTATGCGGGCATCCCCCGGTTTCAACACCGACAATGCGTTCTGGCTCAAGCGCACCTGCTTCGGTCAGGATGCGCTGATCCTCTTTGGTGTAAATATCGTTAGTCACCACCGCAAGATGGTACGTGTCGCGCATCGCTTTGCAGAGCGCTTCCAGAAGTGCCGTTTTGCCCGAACCGACCGGGCCGCCCACGCCGACGCGCAGCGGGTGTTTGTAATCAGACATAGGGATCCTCATGAACGGAATAACCGTGAATATTGTGTTTCATGGCGGGCAGAGGCGATGGCAGAAAGAGGCGTGGCGGCCCCAAGCCGATCATCCGTACGCAGAAATGCCGTCTCAAACCCGCAGGCAAAATGGTCGCTCAGGTCGATGATTAACTGCTGCGCCGCCTGTTGCCCAAAAGGCACCAGCTTAACGCCCGCCATCACCGCGCTTTCAATCCAGCTGTAGCCGAGACTCAGCGCCAGCGACTGAACGTCAATCTCCCAGCGCACACCGAGCCATGCCATACCGCACAGCTGGCTTTTGGCAAATAAGGGCAGCCAGTCGATGGGGCAATCGGGCTCCCAGCTTTTAATCAGACGGGTAAACGCGGCGCCCCGGTTGCGCTCCTCTTCGCGAAGCTCGTGCGTTTCACGGCAGGCGAGAAGATACGCTGTCCAGCGCGCTGCACTCGCCACATCATCCTGTTCGCAGGCATGATACAGGCGGGAGAAAAGCGGCAAATCAACGCAGAAAAAGCTCTGCTCCATCTGCTGAATCTGCCAGCGTTTAAACGCCGCTGGCGTGGTTATCCATCCCGCTTCAACCGCCCACTCCAGCCCTTGTGACCAGGTAAAAGAGCCTACCGGCAGGCTGCTGCTGGAAAGCTGCATCAGGCGTAACTGCTGGCGGTTAGGCTCCATGCTGCCCTTAATGCGCGTGCGCGTGGGAATGACCATGGCTTTCACTGGCGTAAGCTCCGGCCTCCGGTTCAAACGGCAGGTGGGCAAAGGTCACCTCCAGCCCGAACTGGCGCAGCATATCGTCAAGGACGTGGTCGTGGTGATAGCGCAGTTCGCCGGGCATCACCTGCAGCGGCACGTGGCGATTCCCCAGGTGATAGCAGGCGCGGGCAAGCAGCCAGGGATCGGTGCAGCGGATAACGGACACGGATTCCGGGGCGGCGATCACTTCAACCACCTCACTGCCGTCTTCGGTTGCCAGCAGATCGCCGCCCCGGAGCAGCAGGCCGCGGGGGAGCATCAGTCCGGCTTCGCGCCCGTCGTTCAACGCCACTCTGGCACGGCTCTTAACGCGAATATCGATGGGCAGCGTGACGCGGGCAGTCACGTCATGCGCATGGTCCAGCCGTTGGGTGAGGGTGATCATCATCGCTCCTTAGAAAAGAAAATAGCGTTGCGCCATCGGCAGAACGTCCGCCGGTTCGCTGGTTATCAATTCGCCGTCAATACGGACCTCGTACGTCTGGGCATCAACGGTGATATTCGGCATCAGATCGTTGTGAATCATGTCGGTTTTTTTCACCGTCCGGCAGCCTTTCACCACGGCGATGCCGCTCTGCAGGTTCAGCCGCTGCGGGATGCCTTCCGCCTCGCCGGCCTGTGAGATAAACGTCAGGCGCGTGGCGTGACGCGCAGCGCCAAGGGAGCCAAACATAGGACGATAGTGCACGGGTTGCGGCGTGGGTATCGAGGCATTGATATCCCCCATAGGGGCACAGGCGATCATCCCGCCTTTGACAATGGTGGCGGGTTTAACGCCAAAAAAGGCGGGCGACCAGAGCACCAGATCGGCAAGTTTCCCCGCCTCGATCGATCCCACTTCGTGGGCGATGCCGTGCGTCAGCGCCGGGTTGATGGTGTATTTGGCGACGTAACGTTTCACGCGAAAATTGTCATTATCGCCCGACTCCTCAGCGAGCGCGCCGCGCTGGACTTTCATCCGGTGAGCCACCTGCCAGGTGCGGATGATCACTTCCCCCACGCGGCCCATCGCCTGAGAATCGGAAGAGGTGAGGGAGAACGCGCCGATATCATGCAGGACATCTTCTGCGGCAATGGTTTCCCGACGAATACGCGATTCGGCAAAGGCGACGTCCTCGGCAATATCCGGATCGAGATGATGGCACACCATCAGCATATCGAGGTGTTCGTCGAGGGTATTCACCGTGTACGGCAGCGTCGGATTGGTGGAGGAGGGCAGAATATTGGGATGCGCGCAGGCCGTAATAATATCCGGCGCATGGCCGCCACCGGCCCCTTCAGTATGGAAGGTGTGAATCGTCCGTCCCCCGATGGCGTTCAGCGTGTCCTCGACAAAACCGGCTTCGTTGAGCGTGTCGCTGTGAAGCGCCACCTGAATATCCATCTCTTCAGCCACGCGCAATGCACAGTCGATGGTGGCCGGGGTTGACCCCCAGTCTTCATGAATTTTAAGCCCTATCGCGCCAGCGGAGATTTGCTCGCGCAGGGCATCAGGATTGGCGCTGTTCCCTTTCCCGAGCAGGCCGATATTCACCGGCAAGGTCTCCACCGCCTGCAACATGCGGGCGATATACCTGGGACCGGGCGTACAGGTCGTGGCGTGAGTCCCTGCCGCCGGGCCTGTGCCGCCGCCGATCATGGTGGTGACGCCAGAAACTAACGCCTCTTCCGCCTGCTGCGGGCAGATCCAGTGAATGTGCGTATCGATCCCGCCGGCGGTGACGATCTTGCCTTCGCCCGCGATCGCCTCGGTGGCCGCGCCAATGGGGATCGTCACGCCGGGCTGAATATCCGGGTTGCCCGCTTTGCCGACGGCGAAGATCCTGCCGTCTTTCACGCCGATGTCCGCTTTAACGATCCCCCAGTGATCGACGATCAGCGCATTGGTGATAACCAGATCCACGCACTCCTGAGCGGTCATTTGCCCCTGACCCATGCCATCGCGGATCACTTTTCCGCCGCCGAATTTCACCTCTTCACCGTAGACGGTGAGATCTTTTTCCACCTCGATCCACAGTTCGGTATCCGCCAGCCTGACTTTGTCACCGGTGGTCGGGCCGAACATATCGGCGTAAGCCTGGCGTGACATCTCAGCCATTGTGATCCTCCAGAGCGCCCATGACGTCGCCGCGAAAACCAAAAATGCGTTGCGCACCGGCAACCCGCACCAGCGTGACGTCGCGCTTTTGTCCTGGCTCAAAGCGCACGGCGGTGCCTGCGGGAATATTGAGCCGGTACCCTTTTGCTGCCTGACGATCGAACTTCAGCGCGGGGTTCACTTCATAAAAATGATAATGCGATCCTACCTGAATCGGCCTGTCGCCATGATTTTCGACCACGATGCGCTGCGTCTGACGATCGACATTAATGGCTATCTGCCCGGGTTGGATCTGGTATTCGCCTGGGATCATCGCGTCCGCCTATTGGATCGGGTTGTGGACGGTGACGAGCTTTGAACCGTCCGGAAAGGTCGCTTCTACCTGGATATCCGGGATCATCTCCGGTACACCCTCCATAACCTGCGTACGGGTCAGGACGTGACGGCCCGCTTCCATCAGATGCGCCACGGTCTGCCCGTCACGCGCGCCTTCCATGATAAAGGCGCTAATCAACGCGACAGATTCCGGGTAGTTGAGCTTAACGCCGCGCGCAAGGCGACGTTCCGCCACCAGCGCGGCGGTAAAGAGCAACAGTTTGTCTTTTTCTCTGGGCGTCAGTTCCATCGCATCTCTCTCAGGTCTGCCAGATTCGCGGCGAATATGGCGTTTTATCGGTTAATAAGGGACGAAGGTCCTGCCAGATATCGCGCATCACCTGCTGGCAGATCAGGTTATCGTCAGATAAAAAACGCACGGAAAGCAGGTTTTCCGTCAGGGTCGCGCCCGCCATATTTTCAAAGGGGCCGAGCCGCTGGCGTACCGCTTCAAGGTGAGGCTCGCTGGCGGGGTAGAACAGCAGCGTGCCGATCCAGGGGTAATGCATGACAGGGTCAAGATGGCCGTCTGCCAGATGCTGGCGTTCGATGAGCAAGGGTTCGCCATCCAGCCAGACCTCAAGCCGACTCTCAATCGTCCCGTGGCTGAACGTTTCGTGGATGACCGGACGGCCCAGACAAAATAGCTCCCAGGCCAGCAGCGTGCTGGCGCGATGCAGATGAAACACGGAGCGCAGGGTGGCATGCGTGCCGGGAAAGAAAATCGTATCCTGCGGCAGCCACTCCAGGGTGGCCTCTTCCTCAAGATAAAAATGCTGGCGCAAATGGGCCTGTGCGCCGCTGCTCCGGTAAAACTTGCTGGCGCCGGGCATGGTCATCAACACGTGGCTTTTGGGTTCAAGACGAACGCTGATATCCAGCGTATCGCCCCCCACTATGCCCCCCGGAGGATGCAATAAATAAAGATGGCAGGTGCCCCCTTCAGGATAAAAAGGGCGCTGAACGGTCAGGGGGCCGACATGCTGTGCAGACCGCAGAAGCGTTTTATCTGCCGGGCAGGAGAAATGCAGTGCGAGCGACGCTTGCCAGCCAGTGGTCTGCTTTTTTGCTGGTGTGCCTGGCACAATATCGCTCCTGTTGCCCTTACCCGAATATGCCGAGTATGGATCAGCCGTTAGCGATTTTTGTCATAGGAAAAGATGATGGTGCGGCAGAATGCGATAAGGAAAAGCCCGGGAGCGCCGGGCCTTATTTCTTTTTCTTTTTCTTCAGCTTCGTCCAGATTTTTGTCTCCTGACGCCGCCACAAGCGCTGAATATTGTCATGATGGCGCAGCAGAATTAGGCAGGAGAGCATGGAGACCGGGAAGGTAAACTGAGGTTTAAACCACCAGACGTAAAACGGCGCGATCAGCGCGCTGACGATGGCCCCCAGGGAGGAGTAACCGCTTAACAAAATGGTCAGCAGCCAGGTGCCCGCCATCACGCCAGTTAAATCCCAGCCGATAGGCGCAATGGCGCCAAAGGCGGTGGCGACACCTTTCCCGCCTTTGAAACCGAAGAAGACCGGCCAGATATGACCAACGCAGGCGGCGATGGCGATAAGCCCCAGCCAGAACGGCGTAACGCCCAACGCATACGCGCCCCAGACGGGTAACATTCCTTTCAGAACATCAAAAATCAAAACCGCTACGGCTGCTCCTTTGCCGCCAATTCGTAGTACATTGGTCGCCCCGGGATTTCCGGAGCCGCTGACGCGGGGGTCAGGCAATCCGGCGATGCGGCAGACCAGAATGGCGCTGGAGATTGAGCCGCAAAGATAGGCGAGGAGAATCATTCCAGGCGCGATTGCACTCATAACGCTGTTCCGTTTTGAAAATGTATCTGTGTTCTCAACATCTGTGGATAATACGCATAATTCGCCGGAAGTGGTATCCGGTTTAGCCAAAAAGCAGGCAGGTCGTGATGGATATTGTATTTATAGAGCAACTTTCGGTAATCACCACTATTGGTGTTTATGACTGGGAACAGACCATCGAACAGAAATTAGTGTTCGATATCGAAATGGGGTGGGATAACCGCAAATCGGCAAAAAGCGACGATGTGAACGACTGTCTGAGCTATGCCGATATCAGTGAGGCGGTGGTGAAGCACGTCGAAGATCAACGTTTTGCGCTGGTGGAACGTGTGGCAGAAGAGGTAGCGGAACTGCTACTGACGCGTTTTAACTCACCCTGGGTGCGCATCAAGGTGAGTAAACCGGGCGCCGTGGCGCGTGCGGCTAACGTTGGCGTCATCATTGAGCGTGGCAAAAATCTGAAAGGAAATAATTAAGGTCATAATCGCTAAACCATTTTCTGTTATACCGGTCTTAAAGCTGTATCTTTCACGGTAGCCTTTAGGGTCACCGTTTTTTTATATCTTTTTAGGGGTTTATAGATGAGCGATATGCACTCGCTGCTGGTGGCGGCAATACTGGGTGTGGTCGAAGGATTGACGGAGTTTCTGCCTGTTTCCAGCACCGGACACATGATCATCGTGGGTCACCTGCTGGGCTTTGAAGGTGAAACGGCAAAAACGTTTGAAGTGGTAATCCAGCTGGGTTCCATTCTCGCCGTGGTGGTTATGTTCTGGCGACGTTTGTTCAGCCTGATTGGCATTCACTTTGGTCGTCCCCCTCAGAGAGAGGGTGAGGGAAAAGGGCGTCTGACGCTTATCCATATTCTGCTCGGCATGGTTCCGGCGGTGGTGCTTGGCCTGGCTTTCCATGACATGATCAAATCGCTGTTTAACCCGATTAACGTGATGTATGCGCTGGTGGTTGGCGGCGTGCTGCTGATTGCGGCTGAATTGCTGAAACCGAAAGAGCCAAAAGCGCCTGGTCTGGACGATATGACCTATCTTCAGGCGTTTATGATTGGCTGTTTCCAGTGCCTGGCGCTGTGGCCTGGTTTTTCACGTTCAGGGGCCACCATTTCAGGCGGGATGCTGATGGGCGTGAGCCGCTATGCGGCGTCTGAATTCTCTTTCCTGCTCGCCGTACCTATGATGATGGGTGCAACCGCGCTGGATCTTTATAAGAGCTATCACTTCCTGACTGCGGGCGACATTCCGATGTTTGCCGTGGGCTTTGTGACCGCCTTCATTGTGGCGCTGATCGCCATCAAAACCTTCCTGCAGCTGATTAAATGTATCTCGTTTATCCCGTTCGCTATTTATCGCTTTATCGTTGCGGCAGCCGTTTACGTGGTCTTCTTCTGATCAACAGCCCTCAGTCTTTTGGCTGAGGGCACCGCTCTTCCTTCCAGTCGGCAACCGCCTGAATCCGTCGTTTTGTTAACTCTTCACGAATCTCAGGCCCGGTAAATCCCGCCTCAACCACCTCCCGCGTCGGAACCGCTCTGGCCACGTCCCAGGCCTCACGCAGTAAACGGCCCTGAGCGTAATCACAGGCTTCAAAACCCGTACGGCCGCGCACGTCGGCTTCACTGGTGAGCGCAATCTGCACGACGCGTTGTGGTTTACGCCACGCGTCAATATTGTCGAATAACTTCACGATAGTGGCAGGCTTAAGGATGGGGAAGGTATGAATGAGATCGTGGAATTCGGCCACCAGCTTCGCCAGATCGCGGATCTCATTAGGGACACGCAGGCGCTGGCAAATCTTCTCAACCAGCTTCACCCCCGCCGGACCATGACCGTGATGGCGCGGCCACATCGATTTCGGGGTTAAACCCTTGCCCAGGTCGTGGCACAGCGTGGCGAAACGAACATCCACCTCAGGGCTGAGCATGGCGGCCATGCTCAAGGTCATCAATGTATGAATGCCCGTGTCGATTTCCGGATGCCACTTCGCAGGGGCGGGGACGCCGAACAGGGCGTCAATTTCCGGGAACAGCACCTTCAGCGCGCCACAGTCGCGAAGCACCTGGAAAAAGACCTGAGGATTACGGGTGGTGAGCGCATTTTCCGTCTCTTTCCAGACGCGTTCAGGGGTGAGGTGTTCCAGCTCTCCGGCATCCGTCATGGCGGTCATTAGCGCGATCGTTTCATCGGCGATGCGAAAGCTTAAATGCGCGTAGCGTGCAGCGAATCGCGCCACGCGCAGCACGCGCAGAGGATCTTCAGAAAAAGCCGGTGAGACGTGACGTAAAAGACGTTTCTGGAGATCATCCTGGCCGCCGTAGGCGTCAATGATATTGCCTTCTTCGTCCTGCGCCAGGGCATTGATGGTCAGGTCGCGGCGCAATAAATCCTGTTCAAGCGTAACGTCAGGTGCGGCATAGCAGGTAAAGCCGGTATAACCAAAACCGGCTTTCCGCTCGGTGCGGGCAAGGGCGTACTCTTCCCGGCTTTCAGGATGAAGGAACACGGGAAAATCGCGGCCTACCTGCTGGTAGCCCGCATTAAGCATCTCTTCTGGCGTGGCGCCGACCACAACCCAGTCTTTATCTTTGACCGGCAGACCTAACAACGCATCACGAACCGCACCACCGACCAGATAACTCTTCACGCCCACTCTCCCGTTTTCTCTTTTCGCAAGATAATACGTAAGTGTGGCAGAGAAGACGAGTTAGTTCATCCAGCGGTCTTTACGCTTACGGCTTGGAATGAGCATTGGCAGCACCAGACCCAGCACCAGACCGACGCCCAGCACGCCGCCGCCATACATAAACCACTGCATGATGATGGTGCGTTGTTTGTCATCGAGCTGGAGATTGGCCGCACTGACCTTTTTCTGGGCGACGATCAGCTCGTTTTTCAACTTCTGGTTCTCGTCTTTCAGCCCGTTGATCACGCTGTCGCTTTGCGCCACTTTCTGCTGCATTTCAGCGGTGCGCTGATTCCAGGTGGTGTCGATATTGTTCAGCTTATCGGTCAGGGTTTTAACCTGATTTTCCAGATCCGGCACGCGGGTGCGCAGGCTCGGCACGTTGCTCAGCTCTTTTAACGGGATCCAGGAGGTGCGGCCGGTACTGTCGCGCACCTGACCATAATTTGTGTCTGCATTGGTTTGCAGTAAAACCACTTCCTCGCCGGCGTTAACCGTACCCACGAGGCGATAATTGTCTCCGGGGCCACTACGTACCCAGGTGTTCAGTTCGTCAGAAACGTAACGCTTTTCTTCAGCGTGGACAGTGGTCGCGGCGCTAAAAGCGAGGAAAGTTAGTCCAATCAGGCGTAATTTAAGCATCATAGTCGTTATTTTCATAAAAAGTGGAACGATAGTAGTGGCAACAGTGTCTCCACGCAAAGCATTCGTCAGCAATCGGAATCATCTGTGTCACCCTTATTCACATTTACGCCCGTCAAATTGCTCATTGCGTGGCAATTTGGCGCAAAATACTATGTACTGACAAATAAATGGCGAGGAAGTTCGCCTCCATTGACGCGCCTGTGACGCAACCATAAGTAGATAACAATGGCTCAAGAGATCGAATTAAAATTTATCGTCGAAAAAGACAGCGTTGATGCGCTGCGCACCCATCTTCATACGCTATCCGGTGAGCACCATGAGCCGGTCCAGCTGCAGAACATCTATTACGAAACGCCTGATAACTGGCTTCGCAGCCACGATATGGGGCTGCGTATTCGCGGTGCGAACGGCCGTTATGAGATGACCATGAAAATCGCCGGTCGTGTCGTGGGCGGGTTGCACCAGCGTCCTGAATACAATATCGACATCGAGAAAGCAGAACTTGACCTGGCGCGCTTCCCGAGTGAAGTGTGGCCCAACGGCGAGCTGCCGGAAGCGTTATCTTCGGCGGTACAACCGCTTTTCAGCACCGATTTCAGCCGTGAAAGATGGCGGGTGAAAGAGGGACAGAGCCGTATTGAAATCGCGCTCGATCAGGGTGAGGTGAAAGCGGAATCCGGTCAGGAACCCCTTTGCGAACTCGAGCTTGAACTGCTGGAAGGCAATCCTGAAGACATCCTCAAGCTGGCGCACAAACTGGTGGGCTTGTCGTGCCTGCGCCAGGGAAGCCTGAGTAAGGCCGCACGCGGCTATCACCTGGCGGCGGGCGATGCGCCGCGCGTCGTGAAGCCCACGACCATCCTGAAAGTGGCGCCGAAAGCCAGCGTTGAGCAAGGGCTGGAAGCTGCCCTGGAGCTGGCCCTGAGCCAGTGGCAGTATCACGAAGAGCTATGGGTACGCGGCGTCAAAGAGGCGAAAGCCCACGTGCAGGCCGCCCTCGGGTTGGTGCGTAACGCGCTGGTCGTATTCGGCGGCATCGTTCCACGTAAAGCGAGCACTCACTTACGTGATCTGCTCACGCAAACCGACGCGCTGATGGCGACGGATGTCTCTGCCGAAACGGCGGTTTACAGCCCGCAAACGGCGGCGGCAAAGCTGGCCTTAACGGAGTTTCTGGTGACGCGTGGCTGGCAGCGTTTCCTCGATGAGAAAGCGCAGAAGAAAATTGCCGAGTCGTTTAAGCGATTTGCCGATACCCATATGTCCCGTAGCGCCGCTGATTTAAAAGCTGTTTTTGCGCAGCCGCTCGGGGATCAGTATGCCGACCAGCTGATTCGCCTGACGCGCAATATTGACAGCATTTTGCTGCTGGCAAGCGCCTACGACGGGGTGAAAGCACAGTTCTGGCTGGAGAACTGGCAAGGTCTTCGCCACGCAATCGAAACGCGTCAGCGCATCGAAATTGAACACTTCCGTAATGAGGCTATTTCGCAGGAGCCATTCTGGCTGCACAGCGGAAAACGTTAACTCTCAGGCAAGGAACTCCAGGATGCCGCTTTCTTCACCGTTACAGCAACACTGGCAGACGGTTTGTGAACGTCTGCCAGAATCGTTATCTGCCGCTTCGCTAAGCGAGCAGGCGCAGCAAGTGCTTACATTTAGCGATTTTGTGCAGGAGAGTATCGTCGCCAACCCCGACTGGCTGGCCGAGCTTGAAGCCGCGCCACCGCGGGCGGACGAGTGGCAGCAGTACGGGCAATGGCTGCACGATGCGCTGGCGGAGGTCACCGACGAGCCTGCCTTAATGCGCGTGCTGCGTCAGTTCCGTCGCCGCGTGATGGTGCGAATTGCCTGGGCACAGTCGCTGGCATTACTCAGTGAAGAGAGCACATTACAGCAGTTGAGTTGCCTGGCGGAGACCCTGATCGTGGCCGCCCGCGACTGGTTATACGATGCCTGTTGCAGGGAGTGGGGCACCCCATGCAGTGAGGAGGGCGCACCCCAGCCGCTGATGATTTTAGGCATGGGCAAACTGGGCGGCGGCGAGCTGAATTTCTCCTCGGATATCGATCTGATTTTCGCCTGGCCGGAAAAAGGCTCGACGCGCGGGGGACGCCGCGAGCTGGATAACGCCCAGTTCTTTACGCGTCTCGGCCAGCGCCTGATAAAAGCCCTCGATCAGCCGACGCAGGACGGCTTTGTCTATCGGGTGGACATGCGTTTACGTCCCTTTGGCGATAGCGGCCCGCTGGTGCTGAGCTATGCCGCGCTGGAAGATTACTACCAGGAGCAAGGGCGCGACTGGGAACGCTATGCCATGGTGAAAGCGCGGATCATGGGCGATAAGCAGGATCAGTATGCCGACGAGCTGCGCGCCATGCTGCGCCCGTTTGTTTTCCGTCGCTATATCGATTTCAGCGTGATCCAGTCGCTGCGCAACATGAAAGGGATGATTGCCCGTGAAGTGCGCCGTCGTGGGCTGAAAGACAATATCAAGCTGGGCGCTGGCGGCATTCGCGAGATTGAATTTATCGTGCAGGTGTTCCAGCTGATTCGCGGTGGACGTGAACCCTCGCTGCAATCCCGTTCCCTGTTGCCGACGCTGGCCGCCATCGACCAGCTTCATCTGCTGCCGGAAGGCGATGCGCAAACCCTGCATGACGCCTATCTTTATCTGCGCCGCCTGGAAAACCTGCTGCAGAGCATTAACGACGAACAAACCCAGACCTTACCGGCAGACGAGTTAAACCGTGCGCGACTGGCCTGGGGTATGCGTGCAGAGGACTGGGCAGCGCTGACCGCGCAGCTGGAAGAGCATATGGCGGGCGTGCGGCGTATTTTTAACGACCTGATTGGCGACGATGAGAGCGAATCGCCGGAAGATGCGCTGTCGGAGCACTGGCGCGAACTGTGGCAGGATGCGTTGCAGGAAGACGATACAACGCCGGTCCTGGCGCATCTGAGCGATGACGATCGTCATCGCGTGGTGGCCCTGATCGCGGATTTCCGTCTGGAAATCAACAAGCGCGCCATCGGCCCGCGTGGCCGTCAGGTGCTGGATCAGTTAATGCCGCACCTGTTAAGCGACGTCTGTTCCCGTGCCGATGCCCCCGTACCGCTGTCGCGCCTGACGCCGCTTTTGTCGGGCATCATGACCCGTACCACCTATCTTGAGCTGTTAAGTGAGTTCCCTGGCGCGCTAAAACACCTGATCACGCTGTGCGCCGCCTCCCCGATGGTGGCGAATAAACTGGCGCGTTATCCGCTGCTGCTGGATGAACTGCTCGATCCCAATACGCTCTATCAGCCTACCGCCACCGATGCCTATCGGGATGAGCTTCGCCAGTATTTGCTGCGCGTGCCCGAGGAGGATGAGGAGCAACAGCTGGAAGCGTTGCGGCAGTTTAAACAGGCGCAAATGCTGCGCGTGGCCGCCGCCGATATCGCCGGTACGCTGCCGGTAATGAAAGTGAGCGATCATCTCACCTGGCTTGCCGAGGCCATTATTGATGCCGTCGTCCATCAGGCATGGGTACAGATGGTGGCGCGGTATGGGCAGCCGAAGCACCTGGCGGATCGCGAGGGGCGCGGTTTTGCCGTGGTTGGCTACGGCAAACTGGGCGGCTGGGAGCTGGGGTACAGTTCCGATCTTGATCTGATTTTCCTGCACGACTGCCCGATAGACGTCATGACCGATGGCGAACGCGAGATCGATGGACGACAGTTTTACCTGCGTCTGGCGCAGCGCATTATGCATCTGTTCAGCACGCGCACCTCGTCAGGCATTTTGTACGAAGTGGATGCCCGCTTGCGCCCGTCCGGCGCGGCGGGAATGCTGGTCACCTCCACGGAGTCGTTCGCCGATTATCAGCAAAATGAAGCCTGGACGTGGGAGCATCAGGCGTTGGTTCGCGCACGTGTGGTGTATGGCGATCCGCAGCTGAAGCAGCAGTTTGATGCCATTCGTCGCGATGTGCTGACCGTCAGGCGTGAGGGCAGTACGCTGCAAACCGAGGTGCGTGAAATGCGCGAAAAAATGCGCGCTCACCTGGGCGGTAAGCACCGCGATCGCTTTGATATTAAAGCCGACGAAGGCGGAATTACCGACATTGAATTCATCACGCAATTTCTGGTGCTTGGGCATGCCCATGATAAGCCGAAGCTGACACGCTGGTCAGACAACGTGCGCATCCTCGAACTGTTAGCGCAAAACGACATCATGGACGAGCAGGAAGCACGGGCGTTAACCCATGCTTACACCACCCTGCGCGATGAGTTGCACCATCTGGCGTTACAGGAGCAGCCTGGGCATGTGGCGCTGACGTGCTTTGAAGAAGAACGTGAACGGGTCCGCGCCAGCTGGCAGAAGTGGCTTGTGGAACCGTGCGTAACAAAACAAGTGTGATATTATCGCGCGCAAATTGTGAATCTTTCTGGAGTCAGGAATGAAAGTAACACTGCCAGAGTTTGAACGTGCTGGGGTTATGGTTGTCGGTGATGTGATGCTGGATCGCTACTGGTATGGGCCAACCAGCCGTATCTCACCGGAAGCCCCCGTCCCGGTGGTGAAGGTGGATACCATTGAAGAGCGCCCCGGCGGCGCGGCAAACGTGGCGATGAACATTGCTTCACTGGGCGCGCATTCGCGCCTGGTCGGGCTGACCGGCATCGACGATGCGGCGCGTGCGCTGAGCAAGTCGCTGGCGGACGTGAACGTGAAGTGTGACTTTGTCTCTGTTCCGACTCACCCGACCATCACCAAGCTGCGCGTGCTTTCCCGCAACCAGCAGCTGATCCGCCTCGACTTTGAAGAAGGGTTTGAGGGCGTTGATCCAGAGCCGTTGCATGAGCGCATTAACCAGGCGCTGGGCACGATTGGCGCGCTGGTGTTGTCCGATTACGCCAAAGGCGCGCTGGCCAGCGTGCAGACGATGATTCAGCTGGCGCGCAAGGCTAACGTGCCGGTATTGATCGATCCGAAAGGGACCGATTTTGAACGCTATCGCGGCGCAACGCTGCTGACGCCAAATCTGTCTGAATTTGAGGCGGTGGCGGGCAAGTGCAAAACCGAAGCGGAACTGGTCGAACGCGGCATGAAAATCATTGCTGATTTTGAACTGTCTGCGCTGCTGGTCACCCGTTCTGAGCAGGGGATGACCCTTTTACAGCCGGGCAAAGCGCCGCTGCATTTACCGACTCAGGCACAGGAAGTGTACGACGTGACCGGGGCCGGTGATACGGTGATCGGCGTGCTGGCGGCGACGCTGGCGGCGGGTAACTCTCTGGATGAAGCCTGCTACTTTGCGAACGCGGCAGCGGGCGTGGTGGTCGGTAAACTGGGTACTTCGACCGTTTCGCCAATCGAGCTGGAAAACGCCGTGCGGGGTCGTGCCGATACCGGTTTTGGCGTTATGAGCGAAGACGAGCTGAAGGTGGCCGTGGCCGCTGCGCGTAAACGCGGTGAGAAAGTGGTGATGACCAACGGCGTATTCGACATTCTGCATGCGGGTCACGTCTCTTATCTGGCGAATGCCCGTAAGCTGGGCGATCGCCTGATTGTGGCGGTAAACAGCGATGCGTCGACCAAACGCCTGAAAGGAGAAACCCGTCCGGTGAATCCGCTGGAGCAGCGTATGATTGTGCTCGGCGCGCTGGAAGCGGTGGACTGGGTGGTCTCGTTTGAAGAAGACACCCCGCAGCGCCTGATTGCCGGTATTTTGCCGGACCTGCTGGTGAAAGGCGGCGATTACCAACCGGAGCAGATCGCGGGCAGCGAAGAGGTCTGGGCCAACGGCGGCGAAGTGATGGTACTCAACTTCGAGGACGGGTGTTCAACCACCAACATCATTAAGAAGATCCAGAAAGACAGCCAGTAACCCACGCGGGCATCAGCCCGCCCCTCTCCCACGGGGAGAGGGAGCAAACACAAAAAACGGCAACCGAAGTTGCCGTTTTGCATTGACCTTATGCCTGATCGTCCACCGGTGGAATGGCCGGGGCAGGCTTCACTTCTTCTGGCGCATGGCGGTTTTCCAGCTCGTTCAGGCGCTGTTCCAGTAACGCGATTTTCTCGCGGGTGCGCAGCAGAACCTGCGTCTGCACGTCAAACTCTTCACGGCTCACCAGATCCAGACGCGTCAGCTGCGACTGCAGGACCTGGCGAATTTTCTTCTCGACGTCATCACCAAATTCACGAATTCCTTTCGGCATGGATTCATGGACCTGACGGGCAATTTGTTCAATTTTTTTCGGGTCAATCATTGTCGTTTCCCTTGATGAAAGGTGTTAGAGACTATTGTAGCGCGTTACGCTCATCCATAAACCAGAATTGTTTGAAGCTTATGCATTGCCCGGAGAAATCAATAGCGTTATAGTTATCACGCTTATTCTCAGGGCGGGGCGAAATTCCCCACCGGCGGTAAATCAGCCTTGCGCTGAAAGCCCGCGAGCGCTTTGGGTGAAAACTCAAAGGTCAGCAGATCCGGTGTAATTCCGGGGCCGACGGTTAGAGTCCGGATGGGAGAGAGTAACGATCAAGTCGGGCACGGCCCGCTCACGTTATTTTTTTGCCGCTTGTACGGTACTCCTAAGACTGCCCTGATTCTGGTAACCATAATGTTAATGAGGTTTTTTTACCATGAATCAGACGCTACTTTCCTCTTTTGGTACTTCCATTGAACGTGTTGAACACGCATTAGATGCGCTGCGCGAAGGCCGCGGTGTCATGGTGCTTGACGACGAAAACCGTGAAAACGAAGGCGACATGATTTTTGCCGCCGAAAACATGACCGTTGAGCAGATGGCGCTGACCATCCGTCACGGTAGCGGCATCGTCTGCCTGTGTATCAACGAAGAACGCCGTAAACAGCTCGACCTGCCAATGATGGTTGAAAACAACACCAGCGCTTTCGGTACCGGTTTTACCGTGACTATCGAAGCTGCACACGGCGTGACCACCGGTGTTTCTGCCGCCGACCGTCTGACGACCGTGCGTGCCGCCATTGCCGATGGCGCAAAACCTTCTGACCTGCATCGTCCAGGCCACGTATTCCCGCTGCGTGCCCAGGCAGGCGGCGTGTTAACGCGTGGCGGCCACACCGAAGCCACCCTCGATCTGGTGACCCTGGCGGGCTTTAAGCCTGCGGGCGTGCTGTGTGAACTGACTAACGATGATGGCACCATGGCGCGTGCGCCGGAGTGCGTCACCTTTGCCCGCTTACACAATATGCCGGTCGTGACCATCGAAGATCTGGTGGAATACCGCCAGGCGCACGAGCGCAAAGCCAGCTGAAAACGCTGACGTAAAAAAGCCGGGAGATGCCCGGCTTTTTTGTTTTTAGTTAAAGCAGGAAAGCAGGGCGAGCACATCCGGGAAGGATAAGCGCGTCCCGGATTTTAGCCGATGCCTGCCGCCTGAAGCAGCACCAGGCTTAAGCCCATCACGGACATTCCGCACAAGACGCCGTAGCTCGGGTTGCTTTCCGGGTCGATCTCTTTCGCCAGCGGCATCAGCTCATCGACCGACAGCGCCACCATGATACCGGCGACGGCAGCCATAATAGCCGCCATGACCACGGGCGAAATCATACTGCCCAGAATCAACCACGCCAGAATGCCACCCAGGATCTCGGCCAGGCCGGAAATGCCTGCCCAAAAGACGGCGGTGCGTTTTGAACCTGTGGCGGCATATACCGGCCCGGCGACCGCCAGCCCCTCTGGAATGTTATGCAATGCCACCGCCAGCGCGATGCCGAATCCCAGCTCCAGATTATTGCTTGCCGTGACATAGGTGGCGACGCCTTCCGGGAAGTTATGCAGGCTGATACCGAGCGTCAGGAGAATGGCGGTGCGTTTGATATTGTGGGGCTGCGGCGATGCTTTTTTTCGCATTAAATCCTGCGGATGTGCATGCGGGAGCAGGCGATCGAGGGCGAAGTAGCCCAGCAGGCCACACACGAACATACTGTAGCCCAGAACGGGCGACATCCCCTGCGTTGCCAGCGCGGCAGGGAGCATTTCCATCAATGAAATAAGCAGCATAATCCCTGCGGCAAATCCAAGGGAAAAAGCCAGCATACGGTTTGAAGGCTTCTGACCAAGGACGCCCAGAAACGCCCCGATAAACGTGGCCGCGCCTGCAAGAAGGGTCAGAATCAAGGGGACTGACATTCACTGCTCCTTTTGATAATCATTCATGCTAATGACTCATCTTCGGTAAAGCGAGAGGGCAAACGCTGCTTTACAGATTCCTTACATTCAAATTTCCTGATGATGATCATCACCGTTATCTGAGTTCATCTTAGTCAGAGAACGCGTAATGTAGAACCATTAAATTGACACCTTCAGTAAGGATATCACCATGACTTCTTTTCGTATGCCAGCACTGTTTTTGGGCCACGGTAGCCCGATGAACGTCCTGGAAGATAACGTCTATACGCGTGCCTGGCGTCATCTTGGCGAGACGTTGCCGCGTCCGAAAGCGATAGTGGTGGTCTCCGCACACTGGTTTACCCGCGGGACAGGGGTGACGGCTATGGAGGCACCGAAAACGATCCATGATTTCGGCGGTTTTCCGCAGGCACTGTACGATACTCATTACCCGGCGCCCGGTTCGCCTGCGCTGGCGCAGCATCTGGTCGAGTTATTGGCGCCTGTCCCCGTGGCGCTGGATAAAGAGGCCTGGGGTTTTGACCATGGCTCCTGGGGCGTGCTGATCAAAATGTACCCGGAAGCCGATATCCCGATGGTGCAACTGAGCATCGACAGCACAAAACCGGCGGCATGGCATCTTGAGATCGGACGTAAGCTCGCCGCACTGCGCGACGAAGGCGTAATGCTGGTGGCAAGCGGGAACGTCGTGCACAACCTGCGTACCGCGCGCTGGCATGGGGACAACACGCCGTATCCGTGGGCATCGTCGTTTAACGAGTTTGTGAAAGCCAATCTGACCTGGCAGGGCCCTGCGGAAGAGCATCCGCTGGTGAACTATCTTGAACATGACGGTGGTGCATTATCTAACCCAACGCCGGATCACTTCCTGCCGTTGCTGTATGTATTAGGAGCGTGGGACGGGCAGGAAGCGGTCACCGTTCCCGTTGAAGGCATGGAAATGGGCAGCATCAGTATGCTGTCTGTGCAGGTGGGTTAACGTGCGCCGTGCGCATTGAGAGGGCTGAGGTGCGGGCAGAATGCCGCACCCCAGCATAACGACTTACTCGACAAAGATATGTGGATAGAAACGTGACAAATCCTGGGTAATCAAAGCCCTGTCTTCACGAATACCGATCCCGGCTGGCCGATCGTTGATAAGCCAGCTGCCGATCAGCGTATAGCTGTCGCCAAATTTAGGAAGCTGATAAAATTCCTGGACGATCATCCCTTCTTCGCCGTAAGGCCCTTCTACCGCTTCCAGCGTTTTGCCGTTTTCGATAATCGACACGTTCGCGCCTTCGCGGGAGAAAATGGGCTTCACGACATACTTATGCATTGGCGGGAAGTCATCTTCAGCAAAGTAGGCCGGCAGCAGATTCGGGTGATTCGGGAACATTTTCCACAGCATTGGCAGCAACGCTTTATTGGAGATGATGCTCTTCCAGGCCGGCTCCAGCCAGCGTACGCCTGCATCTTCCAGTTTGGTCGAGAACGTTTCACGCAGCATATACTCCCACGGATACAGCTTGAACAGATTACTGATGATCTGGTCCTGAGTATCGGTGAATTCACCGCGTTCGCCTAAACCGATATCTTCGATATAGAGGAATTCCGTGGCCACTTCTGCTTCGGCTGCACAGTCCTGCAGATACTGCACGGTACCACGATCTTCCACGGTATCGCGACAGCAGGCGAGATGCAGCAGACTGAATCCGTGCTGTTCGCGCAGCTCAGTAAATCGCTCAATGAGCTTTTCCTGCAGGCTGTTGAACTGGTCGCTGCCTTCCGGCAGGTTACCGGCATTAGCCTGATCTTCCAGCCAAATCCACTGGAAGAATGCCGCTTCGTACAACGACGTTGGCGTATCGGCATTGTTTTCGAGAAGCTTAGGTTCAGTGACGCCGTCCCAGGCCAGATCGAGGCGAGAGTAGAGTGAAGGCTGATTCGTTTTCCACGACTGACGCACAAAATTCCAGGTGTGCTTCGGGATACGGAATTTAGCCATCAGTTCATCGCTTTCGATAACCTGTTCAACCACCTTCAGGCACATCTGGTGCAACTCGGCGGTGACCTCTTCGAGTTTATCAACCTGGGCTAAGGTCAGCTTATAATAAGCATCTTCACACCAGTACGGTTCACCGTACATGGTGTGAAAGTTAAAGCCATATTCGGTCGCTTTTTCACGCCAGTCCGGGCGTTCAACAATACTGACTCGTTCCATGATCAGCCGCCCATGGAGCGGGTAGTGGATCCCGTCGCACTACGCTGCATGGTGGACTGTTTCGCAACGGACTCACCAAAACCGCCACGGGTTACCGTGCTGGTGGTCGCGGGCTTAGGCGCCATCGCCGTTTTCGGTACCGTCATGGTCCGGCCTGGCTGTGCAGCCCCGTAGTTTTTACCCGTCGCATCGGTGTATTTACCGTAAGCCGGGCTGGACGGGTTTTTAGAGCTAAACAGCGGCTGCTGCTGGAAGCCTGCGCCCCCGCTCATCATACGACCCATCATGTAACCTGCCATCAGCGGCATCCAGAAACTGCCGCTCGACTGGTTTTGCGCCTGGTTTTCTGGCGCCATGCCTGCCTGAGCAGGGGCCTGCTGGCACTGGCCTTCACCGAATTCAGCAATACAGTCTTCGCGCGTCGCATATTTCGGCGCGGTCTTCTCCGCTTCTTTCAGCGCGTTGTTATACGCCGTGGTACATTCCGCGGATTTGCCGGTGGCCGCCGAGCAGTCGTCAGCGTTCTGGTACATCGACACGGTTTCGTCGCTTTGCTCGCAGCCCGCCAGCATAATTACTGCGGTGATCGCCAGGGCGACAGGTGTCAGGTGGCGTGCATTCCAGTTCTTGCGGAACGACGCGTGATTAATCGTTTTTGTCCGTTTCATTTTTGTCTTCCAGGACCCAGTGGTAGTACATAGGAAATAAGGCTTAGGATAGTGGATAGGTGGTCGAAATTGAAGCGAAGAGGGGATGTGAGGGGGATCTTTACGTTGACTTACGTTTGGATGTGACAGGGCGCCTGCTTACCGGGCCTACGATGAAGTAGGCCCGCCAGGCGAGGCGCCATCAGGTAAAGCTTAGTGGCGGAACGGATTCGTGCCGCTGCTGGCTGGCGCAGCAGTGGTGGTACGCGCGGCAGCAGGCTGTGCTGCTGGCATATCCGCGTTGCCATTGCCGTTAAAGTTATCCACGGCGGCGTCCTGCTGCGGGTTTTCCGGCGCGACGTTTTCAGGCGCGGTTGAAACCGGTTTGCCCAGCGTGTTGTTCAGCATTTGCAGGTCTTGCTCGTTCAACGTCCCTAATGCTGATTTGATGTTCAGCTGATTAATCAGGTAGTTATAACGTGCGCTGGAGAGCTGCTGTTTTGCGTTATAGAGCGTAGTGGTGGCATCCAGCACATCGACGATAGTACGTGTACCGACCGAGTAGCCTGCTTCCATCGCATCCAGGGAGCTTTGAGCAGAAACAACGGCCTGTTTGTAAGCGTTGATGCTGCTGATGGAGGCGTTCACGTTGTTAAAGGAAGAACGCACGGTCTGCACCACGTTACGGTGGGCGGTTTCCAGCTGCTCGCTTGCGCCAACAAAGTTGTACTGCGCTTGTTTGACCTGAGAGTTCACCATCCCACCCTGATACAGCGGCATGGAGAAGGTCAGACCCACTTTATTCTGACCCATGTTGCTGTCATCGTATTGTGCGCTGTTGGTTTTAGAGCCGCTGTACGTCGTGTCAGACACGCCGGTAGAGGCGGTCAAACCCAGAGTAGGCAGATGCCCATCCTGTGCCTGGCGGATTTGCTCACGCGCCAGGTCCTGGCTCAGACGAGCCTGTAACAGGGCGAGGTTGCGGTTTTCAGCTTCTTTCAGCAGCGCATTGACGGCCTGCGGCTTATCCGTTTTGAAATTGTCGACGTTCAACGAAGCCAGTTCCGGGTAGTAGTTACCGGTCACCTGACGCAGTGATTCCAGCGCGTTATCCAGGTTGTTACGGGCAGTCACTTCGTTCGCCAGCACGCTGTCGTATTGTGAACGGGCGTTCTGCACGTCGGTAATCGCGACCAGGCCGACGTTAAAACGCTGTGTCGTTTGGTCTAACTGACGATAAATCGCCTGTTTCTGCGCTTCGGTGTAGGAGAGCGAATCAATTGCGCTCAACACGTTGAAGTAGGCCGTCGCGGTGTTCAGGATCAGCGTTTGCTGATCGGTCTGATAGGTGACGTCCTGAATACCGGCGCTCTTTTCCTGCAGAGTCAGCGCACGCCATTTGGACATATCAAACAAGGTTTGCGTTAATTGCAGAGATGCGCTGGTGGCATTAGAGTTAACGCCATTCGCATCACGGAAGCCATTGCTGTAGGTGTAATCTGCGCCTAAGCCCAATTGCGGCAGCAGCGGGCTGCGTGCTTCGTTAATCTTTTCGAACGCAGCGTCACGATCGGCCGCTGACTTACGCAGTTCAGGGTTGCCCAGACGTGCTTGCTGATAAACCTGTAACAGGTTTTCTGCCTGGCTCATCGCGCTGAAGCCCGTCAGGCTCAGGCCGATAAGGATGGGGAGCAATTTCTTCATTTGCATTCCTTGTTGTGAAGCAGTATTAGCGCTGATCTAATCAAAAATAATTGCCGATTCTAACAGAATCATACACACCAAAAGGTTGGCGTTACGTGCCATCCGGCGGTATTTTGCACCAATCTAGCATATAGCCTATAAAACGGCAGCCAAACAGCCTTGAAATTCATGATTTCCACACAATTGTGAAAGGATACCGCCATGCAAAAACCAGAGACGTTTCCAATGACCTTCGCCAAAAATGATGTAGAAATTATTGCACGAGAAACGCTTTATAGCGGATTTTTTTCACTGGAACTTTACCGTTTCAGGCATCGGTTATTTAACGGTGAAATGAGTGGCGAAGTGCGACGTGAAATTTTTGAGCGCGGGCATGCCGCAGTCTTGCTACCCTTTGACCCAGTGCGCGACGAAGTCGTGCTGATTGAGCAGGTCCGGATAGCGGCCTATGACACCAGTGAAAGCCCGTGGTTGCTGGAGATGGTGGCCGGTATGATAGAGGATGGCGAAACACCGGAAGACGTTGCCCGTCGTGAAGCCGTGGAAGAGGCCGGCCTGGTCGTCGGACGCACTAAACCAGTGTTAAGCTATCTGGCAAGCCCGGGTGGCACCAGCGAACGATCGTCGATTCTGGTGGGCGAAGTGGACGCCACGACCGCAGAAGGTATTCACGGTCTGGCAGATGAAAACGAAGATATTCGTGTTCATGTGGTGAGCCGGGAGCAGGCTTACCAGTGGGTAGAAGAGGGGAAAATCGACAACGCGGCTTCTGTCATCGCCCTGCAATGGCTGCAGCTGCATTATCAAGACTTACGAAACGAGTGGACAAAATGAAGCGCTATACACCTGACTTCCCAGAAATGATGCGACTGTGCGAAACCAACTTCGCGCAGTTACGCCGCCTGCTGCCTCGAGAAGACGCGCCCGGCGAAACGGTTAGCTATCAGGTGAGCAACGCGCAGTATTCCTTAACGATTACGGAATCAACGCGCTACACCACGCTTGTCGAAATCAAGCAAACGGCGCCGACGATCAGCTACTGGAGCCTGCCGTCAATGACGGTTCGGCTTTATCATGACGCTATGGTGGCTGAAGTGTGTTCAAGTCAGCAGATCTTCCGTTTCAAAGCGCGGTATGATTACCCTAATAAAAAGTTGCATCAACGCGACGAAAAGCATCAAATTAACCAGTTCCTTGCGGACTGGCTTAGATACTGTTTAGCACATGGAGCAATGGCGATTCCGGTTTGTTAGCGTCATAAACCTACCTAAGGACACCATTTGGAAAGCCTGTTGAACCTGACTGTTGCTGGTGGGGCGCCAGTCAGGATATTACAAATTACCGATACTCACCTGTTTGCCGAAAAACATGAAACGTTGTTAGGGGTAAATACCTGGGAGAGCTACCAGTCAGTACTGGACGCCATTCATGCCCAGCAGCGCGCATGTGATTTAATTGTCGCTACGGGCGATCTGGCACAGGATCAAAGCGCCGCGGCCTATCAGCATTTTGCTGAAGGCATCGCGAGCTTTAGCGTGCCCTGCGTCTGGTTGCCGGGAAACCATGATTTCCAGCCTGCCATGTACAGTGCGCTTCAGGACGCGGGTATCTCTCCAGCCAAGCGTGTTTTTGTGGGCGAGCACTGGCAGATTTTACTGCTCGATACGCAGGTCTTTGGTGTTCCCCACGGTGAACTGAGCGACTTTCAGCTTGAATGGCTGGAGCAGAAGCTGATTGCCGAACCTGAACGTCAAACCTTACTCCTTCTTCATCATCATCCGCTTCCGGCCGGATGCAGCTGGCTGGATCAACACAGTCTGCGCAATTCGGCGGCGCTGGATCGGGTGCTGATGAAATACCCGAATGTGAATACGCTGCTGTGCGGACACATTCACCAGGAACAGGATCTCGAGTGGAATGGCCGCCGCCTGCTGGCGACGCCATCAACCTGCGTACAGTTTAAACCCCATTGTGCCAACTTCACCCTTGATACTATTGCGCCGGGCTGGCGCTGGCTGGAGTTGTACCCAGATGGCTCGCTGAGCACGGAAGTCTGCCGACTGGAAGGCGCACAGTTTAACCCGGATACCGCTTCAGAAGGATACTGATGTCAACGCTCCTCTATCTTCACGGATTCAACAGTTCTCCACGCTCTGCGAAAGCCACGTTGTTTCGCCAGTGGTTGCATGAACATCATCCGCACATCGAGATGATTGTGCCGCAACTGCCGCCCTATCCGGCGGATGCGGCAGAAATGCTGGAGTCAATTGTGATGCGTCAGGGCGGAAAAAACTTTGGTGTGGTTGGGTCGTCGCTGGGGGGATATTACGCCACCTGGCTGTCGCAATGCTTTATGGTGCCTGCGGTGGTGGTTAACCCTGCCGTACGTCCATTTGAGCTATTACAAGACTATCTCGGCCAGAACGAGAACCCCTACACCGGACAACAATATGTGCTAGAGTCACGCCATATTTACGACCTCAAAGTCATGCAGATAGACCCTCTCGAAGCGCCGGATCTCATCTGGTTGCTGCAACAGACGGGTGATGAAGTGCTGGATTACCGCCAGGCAGTGGCGTATTACGCATCCTGCCGCCAAACTGTACAAGAGGGCGGAAACCATGCTTTCACGGGCTTTGAGGATCATTTCACCCAGATTGTCGATTTTCTTGGTCTGCACAGCCACTGACAATCACTGCGAATTGCTAGTTAAATCATGACGCAAACCTATAACGCTGATGCCATTGAGGTCCTCACCGGGCTTGAGCCGGTTCGCCGCCGCCCGGGGATGTATACCGATACCACGCGCCCAAACCACCTGGGCCAGGAAGTGATTGATAACAGTGTGGACGAAGCGCTGGCAGGCCATGCCAAACGCATCGACGTTATCCTGCACGCCGACCAGTCGTTAGAAGTGATTGACGACGGACGCGGCATGCCCGTCGATATCCACCCGGAAGAAGGGGTGCCAGCCGTTGAGCTGATCCTCTGTCGTCTGCACGCCGGGGGGAAATTCTCCAACAAAAACTACCAGTTCTCCGGCGGCTTGCATGGCGTGGGCATCTCCGTGGTCAATGCCCTGTCAAGACGCGTGGAGGTCAACGTGCGTCGCGACGGCCAGGTCTATAACATCGCGTTTGAAAACGGCGATAAGGTCCAGGATCTCCAGGTTGTCGGCACCTGCGGTAAGCGCAATACCGGCACAAGCGTCCATTTCTGGCCGGATGAAAGCTTCTTCGACAGCCCCCGTTTCTCCGTTTCTCGCTTAACGCACATTCTGAAAGCCAAAGCGGTGCTGTGCCCGGGCGTTGAAATCACCTTCAAAGATGAAGTCAATAACAGTGAGCAGCGCTGGTGCTATCAGGACGGTCTTAACGATTACCTGAACGAGGCGATCAACGGCCTGCCGACGCTGCCGGAAAAACCGTTTCTCGGTAATTTTACCGGTGATACGGAAGCGGTGGACTGGGCGCTGCTCTGGCTGCCGGAAGGCGGTGAGCTGCTGACCGAAAGCTACGTCAACCTGATCCCTACCATGCAGGGCGGAACGCACGTAAACGGCCTGCGTCAGGGTCTGCTGGACGCCATGCGCGAATTCTGCGAATACCGCAATATCCTGCCGCGTGGCGTGAAGCTGTCGGCGGAAGATATCTGGGATCGCTGTGCGTATGTGCTGTCGGTCAAAATGCAGGATCCGCAGTTCGCCGGACAGACTAAAGAGCGCCTCTCGTCACGCCAGTGCGCGGCATTTGTGTCGGGTGTGGTGAAAGATGCGTTTAGCCTGTGGCTCAACCAGAACATACAGACCGCAGAAATGCTGGCGGAAATGGCAATTTCCAGCGCTCAGCGACGCCTGCGCGCAGCCAAAAAAGTGGTGCGTAAAAAGCTGACCAGCGGTCCGGCGCTGCCGGGCAAACTGGCGGACTGTACCGCACAGGATCTGAATCGTACCGAACTCTTCCTCGTGGAAGGGGATTCAGCAGGCGGATCGGCGAAACAGGCACGCGATCGTGAGTTTCAGGCGATCATGCCGCTCAAGGGTAAGATCCTTAACACCTGGGAAGTCTCTTCTGACGAAGTGCTGGCCTCGCAGGAAGTGCACGACATCTCTGTGGCGATCGGTATCGATCCGGACAGCGAGGATCTGAGCCAGCTGCGCTACGGTAAAATCTGCATTCTGGCGGATGCGGACTCGGATGGTTTACACATCGCCACGCTGCTCTGCGCGCTGTTTGTGAAACATTTCCGCACCCTGGTGAAAAATGGCCACGTCCACGTGGCGCTGCCGCCGCTCTACCGTATCGATCTCGGAAAAGAGGTCTATTACGCGCTGACGGAAGAAGAAAAAGCAGGTGTACTGGAACAGCTGAAGCGTAAGAAGGGCAAACCGAACGTACAGCGCTTTAAAGGGCTGGGCGAAATGAACCCGATGCAGCTGCGCGAAACGACCCTCGATCCGAATACCCGCCGTCTGGTGCAGCTGGTGATCAGCGACGAAGACGAACAGCAAACCAATGCCATGATGGATATGCTGCTGGCCAAGAAGCGCTCGGAAGACCGACGCAACTGGCTGCAGGAGAAAGGGGATATGGCCGATATCGAGGCCTGATGTCCTCATCCTGACTCAGGTATCGAAAGCCCGGTAAGCGTGAGCGCTACCGGGCTTTTTTACATCAAAAATCCATCTTCACCGTAAACTGCACTTCGCGTGGATCGCCAATCTGGTTACCCAGATTATTCGTTGCAATGGATGAGGTGTAGTAGGTCTTATCAAACAGATTCTTGACGTTCAGCTGCAGCGTCACCGGGTACTGCCATTTCATCTTATACGCCGCAAACGCGTCAGCGATAAAATAGCCCGGAAGGTAGTAGTCCGCCCCGTTGGTTGCCGAGCGACGGCTCACACCATGCCCTCCGCCGCCGAGTGTCAGCGTATTACCGCCGATGACGTTCTGTATGTCATAGGTCAGGAACAGAGAACCGGTGTGACGGGGGACATTGGGTAAGGGTTTGCCTGCATAATCAGGATCTTCCAGGACCTTTGCGTCCGTGTACCCGTAGCTGGCGATGAGGTTGGTGTTTTCAGTTAACGAGCCCGCGAGATCCACTTCCACCCCTTGCGAACGCACGCGACCAGCGGTTTTTGCCACCGTTTCATCACCGATGCTTTCGGTATAGAGGACGTTGCGCTTATGAATATCAAACAAGGCAATGTTGGCGGTAATACCGTTGAAAAGGTCAAACTTAGCGCCTATTTCGTAAGCATTAGAGGTTTCTGGCGGCAAGTTGCCAATGTAGCTGGCAATCGATGACTGAGGCATAAACGTCTGGGAGTAGTTCGCAAACAACGACACGGCCGGCGTAAGCTTGTAAACCAGTCCCGCTTTCGGCGTCCACCGATCGTCACGGCTGTCAGTATTCACGTTAAAGGGGCGACCTTTCCCGGCATACTGAGTGTAAGACTGATAGCGAATCCCGGTTACCGCTATCCATTTATCGGTCAGATACAGGGCGTCCTGCGTATAGGCAGAATAGCTCTCCTGTTTGATCGTCTGATCGCTGTCAGATGCCGACACGGTGGTGCATTTGCTCAGATCCCCGTAAGTCGGATGATAGATATTAAACCCTTTCACGTTCTTACAGCGGATCATATCCGTGCGCAACAGATCGTAATTCTCGTACGACACGCCAGTCAGGATCTCGTTATAGAAACCGGCAATATCCAGGTTACCCTGCAAGTCAGCCCGCGTGGCGTGCATACGCTGGGTTGAACCTTGAGTGGCGTCAACACGACGGGTGAGATTGCCGGTGGTGGCGTCATAGGCCATGACGCGGGCCTGATTGTCCGTATATTTGTCCTGGCTGAAGCTGTAGTCAAACTTCGCAGTCCATTGGCTGTTAAGGCGGTACTCCGCGTTGAGTTGCGCCAAATCTGACTCACCGTCGGTAATGTTAAACGGCTCGTCGAACCGGGTTTTAGGATCCACTTTAACCGGCTGTTTGGTGTTGAGATCGAACAGGGTCCCTCGATCGAAGGGGACCTGATAATCCCGGTGTGAATAGAGAACGGTAACGGTCGCATCATCACCCAACCAGGACAGCGACGGGGCGATAAAGGTGCTGCGTGTTTTACCGAAGTTACGCCAGTAATCTTCTTTCTGATATTCACCCGTAAGGCGCCAGGCCAGCCGTGTGCCTTCAACAGGGCCGGTCATATCCAGTTGTCCGGTACCGCCACCAAAACTGCTGGAGGTGGCTGAAATCGAGCCGCCAAACCTGTTTTCGGGTCGTTTCGTGATCACGTTGATCAAGCCGCCCGGATCCAGAATCCCATACAGCGTCGATGCCGGACCTTTCAGTACCTCAACCCGCTCCGTGGCGGCGTTAAAGCTGCGCGGTAAGACGGTGCGCAGGCCGTTGGTCATGATGGATCCATCACGATTCGCCCCAAATCCACGGCGAACGAACGCATCCTGTGTGCCGCCGAGGGTGTTGGTTTGCACAACGTTGCTCACGTTGTACAGCGCCTCATCGAGGGAGGTGACATGCTGATCTTCAAGAACCCGATCGCTGACGGTATTGACCACCTGCGGGATATCGAGCATGGGCATGTTGGTGAGCGTAGCGGTTGAGGTATTTAACGGCTGATAGCCATTGGTGGCCTCTGTCTTTGCATTTGGATCGGCGGTGACGGTCAGCGTTTCATCGTCTTTTTCGGTGCGGGTACCGGCAGACTGCGCCAGTGGCGCGACGAACAGTAAAGAAAAGAGCAAACGCCCCGTTATCCCGGAGAGTGAAGGTGTGAACTTAGCCATTAACATCTGTTTCCCAAAGAACTCAACGAATTATCGCGAGTGAAAGTGGTGTTTCATTGCCCGAAAAGCGTGCCCCGTTAAGCTTTCTTAAGCTTCGGGTTTGTAATGAGAATCATTCAATCATGCGGCAATGTAGTAGTAAATGGAAAAAAGAAAAAATCGACTACCGCTGAAAAAGGATCAAAAACTCCCTGCGATACATGCACTAAACTACTGAAAATCATCATTATAGTGTGATTGATTCCTCAGGTTTTTGTGCAGTTAACCCCTGTTTTTATTAGGGTATGCATCCACTTGACTACTACAGAGAGCAAGGTCAGAATCCTCAAAAGAGAATGAGTTTTATTTTTATTTATCCATTATTTATTTAATTGGCGTTCACGTGGCAAATCATTCGGCAGACACAGGGCTGGTTCTGGAAAACCTCTCTGCGGGTTATCAGAAAAAAATCATTATTGATGATATTTCCCTCACGCTTCCTTCAGGGAAAATGACCGTTCTGGTTGGGGCTAACGGCTGTGGGAAATCAACCCTCCTCAGTACGATGGCGCGTTTGCTGCAACCGATGGGTGGGGCAGTACTGTTAGACGGCAAAGCCATACACCAACAACCCACTAAAGCGGTTTCCCGTTGTTTGGGTATTTTGCCGCAATCGCCGCTGCTGCCAGAAGGGTTAACCGTGTTTGAACTGGTTTCACGCGGGCGCTTTCCGTGGCAAAACTTCATGCGTCAGTGGACGGAGGCAGACGAACGAGCGGTAGACGAGGCGCTGCGCCTGACCAATACAGACGCTTTTGCACATTTGCCTGTAGAAAGCCTTTCAGGTGGACAACGGCAGCGCTGCTGGATAGCCATGGCGCTGGCACAGCAAACTCCAACGATATTGCTCGACGAGCCAACGACCTTTCTCGATCTGCGTTATCAGGTGGAGATCCTTGAATTACTGCATGATTTAACCCGCCATCATGGTCGAACGGTGGTGGTTGTCCTGCACGATCTCAATTTCGCGGTCAACTACGGCGACACGCTGATCTTTCTGCGTCAGGGGCGGGTGGAAGGTGTGCTTCATGAGGGGGATATCTGTACCCCGGAGCTGATTAAAACGGTCTTCGACGTCGAGGTGCAGGCCTCGGTTAATCCGCTTACCGGCAAACCTTTCTTCATACCGTTTCGTCGTCAGACAGGACAGGCCGGATGAAGACGAGTCTGGCATCGCTGATGTTTATTCTCCTGCTCTGCGCGGGGGCTATCGTTCACCTGGGATTGGGGGCGCGATATATTGCGCCGCATACCGTGGTGCAGGCACTTATTGATTTCAATCCCCGTGACTTCGATCATAACGTGATCGTCAACCTGCGATTACTGCGTCTGGTCGCTGCGGTCATTGTCGGTGCGGCGCTTGGCGTTGCGGGAGTCTTGCTACAGGCAATTATCCGTAATCCATTGGGTGAACCGCATATTCTTGGCCTGAACGCGGGAGCGGCCCTGGCGGTGGTGCTGACCAGCGCCCTCGGCCTGACGTTGCCGTTTGGTCGCCCACTTATCGCAGCCGTGGGGGCAGGAACCCTCTTTCTGCTGGTTTTGATGCTCTCTTCAGCCGGTCGCGTCGGGTTAACGCCCATGAAAGTTACGCTTTGCGGTGTGGCTCTTTCGGCTTTCACCGCGTCGATCACCGCCGCCATATTGATCCTTGATGAGCAAACATTCCAGGCGCTGCGGACGTGGCTGGCGGGTGACCTGGCCGGGCTGAGCTGGGCGACGACTCAAACCGCCGCCTGGGTTGCCGCTGCGGGGTGGGCATTGTCGGTGTGGCTCGCCCCCTCTCTGAATACGCTGGCGCTCGGCGACAAAATGGCGCAAGGGCTGGGCCTTTCCCTCCTCAGAACGCGCTTTCTGGCATTACTCGCAACCGCGTTGCTCTGTGGCGCAGCGGTAGCGATTGCCGGGCCGATTGGTTTTATCGGACTGGTGGTGCCCCAGCTTATCCGGCGTCTGGTCTCGGTTGATTTACGCGTCATGGTGCCGCTCTCAGCCTGCTGTGGCGCGCTGGTTTTATTACTGGCGGATATCGCCGCCCGCGTGCTCTTTACGCCACATGAGCTGGCGACCGGCGTGATGACTGCGCTGGTGGGGGCTCCCGTCTTTATTCTCATGGCGACGAGGTTATTTAAATGAGCCGGACGAGTCTGCGTGCCGGGCTGTATCCGCTGCGGCTTAGGCTTTTTTCCGCGCTGGTCCGGCCCCGGGCGTTAGTCTGGCTTGCGGTGCTGCTCGCGTTAGCCCTCACTCTCGGACTCTTTGGCCTGACGCAGGGAACATTTGCCCTGCCTTCGTCCTCTCTCGGGCATGCGCTATTTCATCCCGATAGCCTGAGCGCAGAGGCTCGCTATATCGTCCAGGATATCCGTCTGCCGCGTCTGCTGATGGGGTTACTGTGCGGTGCGATGCTCGGTGTGGCGGGGGCAGCTATGCAATCCCTCACCCGCAATGGCTTGGCCGATCCGGGGCTTATCGGCGTGAAAGAAGGCTGTAGCGTGGCGGTGCTGCTGTTGATTTTCCAGTTTCCCGCAGTGGGCATCGTCTGGCGTCCGGTGGCCGGAATCACCGGCGGTCTGCTCACGGCGTTGCTGGTGGTGGTGCTGGCGCGGGATATCTCGCGTCCGCGTTTTATTCTTACGGGCATTGGCGTGTCATGGGCGTTTGCGGCAGGCATGGGCGTCTTTATGACCACCGCCGATATACGCGATGTGCAAACGGCGATGCTGTGGCTGGCGGGAAGCTTACATGCCGCCAACTGGACGCTGCTGGGCGTGGCGGCAGGTTGGGCGCTGCCCGCGTTTATTTTACTGCTGTGTACCTGTCGGGCGGCGGACGTGGCTCTGCTGGGCAACCCGACAGCGCGCGGTCTGGGCGTGCGTCCGGCACGTCTGGCGATGTTACAGGTGTTGGCGCCGGTGCTGTTGACCGCCGCGTGCGTCTCCTGCGTGGGGAGTATCGGCTTTGTCGGCTTAATCGCACCGCATATGGCGCGTTTTTTGTTGCGTGGCGGGCAAGCCAGCGTGTTGTCAGGGAGCGCAGTGTTGGGCGCGTTGTTGGTACTGGTTGCCGACAGCATTGGGCGACTGGCATTTCTGCCGCTGCAACTGCCTGCGGGCATTGTGATTTCGCTGATTGGCGGACCGTTTTTCCTGGCGTTGCTCTGGCAACGTCGGGATCGTTTTTAAAAAGGGGAGCAGCATGCGTGTATGGTTAACTGTTTTACTGCTGGCAGGCTTTAGCGTAAGCGCGGCTGAGCCTGTTCAGACATTCACCGACGATCTGGGCCGTCACGTGACGGTACCCGTCCACCCGCGTCGTATCGTCTCGCTGCATGATTTAGACATCACGATTCCCTTGATTGAGCTGGGTGTCCCTCCGGTCGCCAGCCATGGCCGCACGCGCCCTGACGGCAGCCATTTTATCCGCTCCAGCGGGATGTTAACGGGCGTGGATTTTGACAACGCCGATATCCAGTTTATCGGTACGGCCGATATTGATATTGAGGCCATCGCCGCCGCCAAGCCGGATCTCATCATCACGGAGCCGACGCGCAATACGCCGATTGAACAACTGGAAAGAATCGCCCCCACGGTGAGCATTGATCATCTTGACGGTGGCGCGCCGGAAATTTATCGCAAGCTGGCCCAGCTCACCGGGACCCAGGCGCGACTGCGGATTCTGGAGCGACGCTATCACGAGCAGATCAACGCGCTGAAAGCGACAATCGAGACCCGTAAAATTTCGGTGTCGGTCATCCAGGCTAATCAGGGCAAGATCACCGCCATGCACACCTATCATTCGCTGGGCCGTGTGCTGCGGGACGCCGGGTTTACCTTCCCGCCGCTGATCGAGAGCATTCCTGAAGGGGGACGTATTGATGTCAGCGCCGAACGTTTGCCGGACCTGGATGCAGACTTTGTCTTTGCGACCTGGCGGGGCGATACAGGCGGTAAACCCCAGGATGAACGGGCCGCAATGGAGAGCGTCATGCCTGGCTGGTGTCAGTTTCTCACCGCCTGTCGGACCGGGCACTATGTGTTGATCTCGCGTGAGGAGGCTATTTCCAACTCCTTTGCCTCGTTAGGGCTGATGGCAGCCCAGGTTCAGTCGCAGATTGCGGGCCGTCCGCTGCCGGAGGCGCCATGATCCGCAAAGAAAAAGCGCGTGTTGACGTTTACGGCGAACGTTTTCGCGCCCGCGAGCATCTGCTTTCGCCGCGTCTGGCCCTGGTTGCTGGCTGGATCAACGAAAACCGCGAAGCCGTCATGGAGCACACGGCAATGGAGATCGCGGCTCAGCTTAACACCTCCGACGCGACCGTGGTGCGGGCGATTCAGGCGCTTGGATTTGCCGGGCTGCGGGATCTGAAGCAGACGCTTGAGCATTGGTTTGGCCCGGCCATCAGTTCCGGCGATAAAATCTCTTCTACGGTAAATGTCCTGACCAGTGATGTGAACTCCAGCATCGATTTTGTGCTGGAGGGACATCAACACACCTGCGACGTGCTGTCTGAACCCGCCAATCGCTACGCCATGGCGCAGGCGGTCGCGCTGCTGAGCGAGGCACGTCAGGTGGCGATATTTGGCATAGGCGCTTCGGGCATTCTGGCGGAATATACCGCCAGAATGTTTAACCGGATGGGGCTGCCCGCCACACCGCTAAACCGCACGGGGATTGGTCTGGCTGAGCAAATCATTGCGCTTCAGCGTGGTGATGTGCTGGTGATGATGGCGCAGAAATCTGCCCACCGCGAAGGGCAAACCACGCTGCGCGAAGCGAAACGATTGGGCATTCCGACCATTTTGTTGACCAACGCGCTGGACTCCCGTTTCAGCAAAGAAGCCAGCGTGGTGATACACGTCCCGCGCGGTGGCGAAAAAGGCAAAATCCCGCTGCATGGCACAGTATTGTTATGTCTGGAGATGCTTATTGTGTCGGTGGCCTCCACGAGCCCACAGCGCAGTATTAAATCGATAAAGCGGATCAACGAATTGCACCGTGGATTAAAACCGGGGAAGAAGAGTACGTAGATGACTCTTTCGGTACTGCAGGGGCGTCTCGCCGATGCCCTTTTTGAAGGCGCTGATAAAATACGTCACCTCGGAAAATCCTACCTTCAGCGCAATGTCTCCCACGCTCTCTTCCGTGTGGAGCAGGCATTCGCAGGCTTTTCGCAGCCTGAGCGTATTCAGGTAATCATGAATTTTTTCGCCTGTTTCAGCATGAAATTTCCGCGAGACATAGCTGCGTGATTTACCTAGCTCGCCGGCCAGCGCATCCAGGCTAAATTTCTGCTGATAGTGCTCATCGAGCCAGAACATGACCTGACTCCCAATCCCGTGCCGACTGCCGGGCTCACCCGCGTCATCATCCGGTAGCAGGGCAAAAAGGCTGATAATCAGGCTGGCGATATTTTCACTGTTCAGAGGGGCATGATAGCGGCTAAACAGGCGATCGATATGGGAATGGCACTCCGCCATATCGGCGATCCAGGCTTTGCCGCCGCGTCGCGACAGATTTTGCAGCCGCTGACGGGTCTGGGGAAAATCGCGCAGCGTCTTCATAACCGCATGCTGATCCAGATGAATAATGGTGCGCCGGTAACTGCCTTCCGCTTGTTCATCCACCATCACGTTATGCAGGGTAAATGGCGGAAAAAAGAATAACCGTCCAGGCCGCATGGTGTACTGGCGATTATCAACAATCACGATGCCAAAGCCCTCTTCGACGTACAAAATCTCCAGGCACTGATGCCAGTGGTGATAACGCACGGTATTGGCGAATAAGCGGCTAAACGATACCAGCGTATCGTTCAGGGCGATGGGTTCAAGATGATCCGTTGCAGGCGTATCGTACATAGTGCAATAAAACTCAATTTTTCCCCGTCCATTTCTCTTTATAAACCACCTTTTTAAATTTTCTCAACTGAGGGTTTATTCATCTCTCATGCGTGTGAGCTGGCTAACATTTCTGCACCTTATGGATTCTCTATGCTTTGCCGCAGATGATTACGAGGAAGAGCGTATGTGGGCGACAAACAGAGAAAAATCAAAACCGTTGTCTTCTCGACAGGATGTGGTGACGTCATTGAATGTCCTGCTTGGCGCGCTGGACAAGCAGTTTCCGCCAGGCCAGTCGCGCATTTCGCTGGGCGAGACCTGTGCGCACTACAGCGCAGACATTGCCCGGATGGAAGGTCTGTCGCGGGCGCTGTGGGGCCTGTTTCCGCTGATGGCCTCCGGCGAGGCAACGCCGTACAGCGAAAAATACCTTACGGCGATCAAACTCGGCACCGATCCGCACAGCGAAGAATACTGGGGTGATGCGGGCCCTTTCGATCAGCGTCTGGTGGAGATGGCCGCGTATGGGCTTGGGCTGACGTTACTGCAGGACCGACTGCTGGCGTCATTTAGCGAGCGCGAGGTAAAAAACCTGCACGCGTGGCTGAACCAGATTACCGATGCGCAGATGCCGGACAGTAACTGGAACTACTTTGCCATTATGGTCCAGCTCGGTTTTAAACGTGCCGGTTTACCCTTCGATCCACAGGCGATAGAGCGTCGTTTCGACATGATGGACGCTTACTATCTGGGTGACGGATGGTATTCCGACGGGGCAGGTCGACCAAAAGATTATTACATCTCGATGGCGTTCCACTTTTACGGCCTGATTTACGCCACGCTCGGCGATGATGAAGAGAGGGCCGTTGTCCTGCGTGAACGCGCCCGACAGTTTGCCCAGGATTTTATCTTTTTTTCGGCGGCCGACGGGGCCTCGGTGCCTTTTGGCCGCAGCCTGACCTACCGCTTCGCGATGGTCGCCTTCTGGAGCGCGGTCGCCTTTTCCGGTCTGGAGGTCTTCACGCCAGGCATTGTAAAAGGCATCGTGTTGCGCCACCTGCGCTGGTGGCAGCAGCAACCTATTGTCGATCGCGACGGCATTTTGACGCTGGGGTTTGCCTGTCCCAATCTGGTGATGTGCGAAGACTATAACTCACCCGGGTCGCCCTACTGGGCGCTCAAAACCTACCTGATTCTCGCCCTGCCGGAGAGCCATCCTTTCTGGCAGGCAGAAGAGCAGCCGCTGCCGGTCCTTGCCGAAAAACAGGCCATCCCGCACGCCCAGCAGCTCCTGATGCATAGCGACCATTCTCAGCACGTGGTCTTGCTCACGGCCGGACAGCTTGAGCTGAATAACTACGTCAATACCGAGGCAAAATATACCAAATTTGCCTATTCCAGCCGCTTTGGTTTCACCATTGAGCGTGGGCGTTATGGTCTGAAACATGCCGCCTGTGACTCCATGCTGCTGCTTGCCGATGGCGACGGTTATTTCCGCGGGCGTCGGGAGTGCGACGAGGTACGCGTCGATGAAAATTATATTTTCTCGCGCTGGTCGCCCTGGCATGACGTTCAGATCGCGAGCTGGCTGGTGCCTTTTGGCGACTGGCATATCAGACTGCATCGGATTAACACCCAGCGCGAACTGCAGACGGTGGAAGGCGGGTTTGCGGTCATGAAAACAGTGCATCAGATTCAGGGGCGGGGCAGCTACCTGTCGGCCACCAACGGCAGCAGCAGTATTGTCGATCTGTCAGCAGAGATTGCTCGCCAGCCGGATAGCCTCGTCACGCCGCCGAACAGCAGCATTATGTTTGCAGAATGCGCCTCTGTTCCGATCCTGACCACGCCGCTTGGGAAAGGAGAGCACTGGCTTTGTTGCGCGGTTATGGCGTCGGGCGATCCCGCTAAAACGGCGGCAACGCCACAGCTTCACATAACAAATAATCAGGTTGCCCTTCACGATCCTGAATGCGAACGCACGCTGTCGTTCTCTCTATAACTCTGGACCCTACCTGTCGGCGAGGATGATATGAAAAGTCTGTCAACGAGCAATAAAGCAGAATATTACAAAATCAGTAGCTTTATCTTTCTCTATTTCTTTACCTGGTCTGCCAGTATTGGTCTTCTGGCTATCTGGCTGGGACAAAAGGCTAACCTGAGCGGGTCGGTGATCGGGACCGTGTTTGCGGTAAACGGAATTTTCTCGGTTATCTTAAAGCCGATATATGGCTATATTCTCGATAAAATCGGCATGAGTAAATATCTGCTCTATTTTGTGGTCGTGATGTCGGCCCTGATGGCGCCGTTCTTTATTTACGTCTATCAACCGCTGTTATTATCTAACACGATGCTGGGTATTATTATTGGTGCCCTGTATTTGAGCTTTGCCTGGTACGCTGGCGTGGCGGCCTGCGAATCCTATTCCGATCGCTTTAGCCGTTTAAACGGCATGGAGTTTGGCCAGATCCGCATGTGGGGTTCGCTTGGCTGGGCGGTGGCGTCATCGTTCTCCGGTTTGCTGTTTAATTTATCCCCTTCGTATAACTTTATTATGGGCAGCGTGGCCTCGGTCATCATGCTGATTGTGCTGCTAAACCTGAAAGTAAACACGAACTCCGTTCATGCGGGCGAGGTGTTGACCAAAGAGAAAATTGCCCCGGCGGATGTCTATGCCTTACTGCGTAACCGCAAATTCTGGGCCTTTTGCCTCTACGTCGCGGGCGTGGCCTGGATGATGTTTATTGCTGAACAGCAGTTCTCGCGCTATTTCGTTACCTTCTTTGATGATATCCACCAGGGCAATGCGGTATTTGGCTATCTCGGCACCGTGCAGTCGGGCATGGAATTTGTCATGTATATGGTCATCCCGCTGTTTGTGAATTTCATTGGGGCCAAACGCGGGCTGTTAATCGTGGGGCTGGTGGTCGGCGCGCGGCTGATTATTTCCGGGATATGCGATTCGCACCTGTTAATTTCCGTGCTTAAGCCGCTGTACGGTCTGGAAATCTGCCTGCTGTTAGTCTCCGTCTTTAAATATATCGCCGAGCATTTCGATAAGCGCGTCAATGCGACCATGTATTTACTGGGGTATCAGGCGATGCTGTATGTGGGGAATGTCGTGGTGTCCTCACCGGCGGGATATATGTATGACCGCATCGGCTTTGAACAGACCTATATCATTATGGGCGCCACGGCGCTGACCTTTACGCTCATTTCTGCCTTCACGTTATCCGCCTGCCAGAGCAAATGGCGGGGCACGCGGGAAACCACGCTCGCAGAACAAACACCGTTACGATAATTCACGCCGTCAAAGAAGGAACCGAAATATGTTAAGTCATATCGTTGAGGAACGTCTGGCCACCATTCCCGCGCCCGTCGATACACGCCAGTTTAGCGATGAACTGAACTCCGCGCGCAGCCATGTCCTTGAACTGATTAGCCGTCATTTAACGGAGTTCGGTGATAAATTTCCTGCAGAAACCTGTAAAGAGGGGTTCTATCCCCTGACCGACAACGTGGAATGGACCACCAGCTTCTGGACAGGCCAGCTTTGGCTGGCATGGGAAATGAGCGGTGAGGATAAATTTCGCCGTATGGCCGAGAAACATGTGCGCTCGTTTGGTCTGCGCATTGCCGGACGACACGACACCAATACGCACGATCTGGGCTTCCTGTATACGCTCTCCTGTGTGGCAGGCTGGCGGTTAACCGGTAATCGTGAGGCGCGGAGCTTTTCGCTGCTGGCAGCAGAAGCGCTGCTTGAACGTTTTCATGAGAAAGCCAGGATCATTCAGGCCTGGGGAGATCTGAGCGATCCCGAACAGGCCGGACGCATGATCATCGACTGCAATATGAACCTGCCTTTGCTCTACTGGGCGAGTGAACAGACGGGCGATCCGCGCTTTGCCGAAGCCGCAAAAGCCCATGTGCACCAGGCGGCGAAATACCTTATCCGCGAAGATGCTTCCACTTTCCATACCTACTATATGGATGTGAACACCGGCGCGCCGCGCTACGGCAATACCCAGCAAGGCTACGCCGATGACTCCTGCTGGTCACGCGGCCAGGCGTGGGGGATTTATGGCTTCCTGCTGAGCTATATCTATACCGGCGATGAAACGATGATTGCCCTGTCAAAACGGCTGGCAAACTACTTCCTTAATCGACTGCCGGAAGATTACGTTTGCCACTGGGATCTGGCGCTGGTGGGCACCGATGCGCTTCGCGACGCTTCGTCTGCGGCAATTGCGGTCTGCGGTCTGCTGGAGCTGGTGAAGCACCTGCCGGTGACCGATCCGGATCGCGAGCGTTACCTGGAATGGGCGAAAGGCATCATGTCTTCTTTGACGAAGCACTACCTGATGGGGAAAGAGGAGAAGGGCAACGGGCTGCTTAAGCACTCGGTTTATCATCTGGCGAGCGATAAAGGCGTGGATGAGTGCGCAAGCTGGGGAGATTACTTTTACGTGGAGGCGCTGGTGCGCTTTACCCAGAGCTGGAAGCTGTACTGGTAAAAACGACGGGGTGGATCACAACCCCAGAACGTCAGTAATCACCTTTCGATAGGGCGTGCTGATTTGAGCCGGTACGCGGTTCAAATAGTCCCGTGCATGATCCCGCGTTTCGCCGGTAAGGCTGTCGAGGTAGGCAATCGCCTCGTCAACGGTGGGAACGCGGCCTTCCATTGCGGCGCTACGGGGCGGAAGCCCCGTCCAGATGAGGGCATCAATTCCCCGCTCTGCTGCCCATGATGAGAGAAAACCGCAGTTGCGTCCGGTAATCAGCAGCGAGCCGATACCGTCACAGCGTGCCTCGGGGATCGCCTCCCGCTTGCGTAGCGCTTCACAGGCCTGGCTTAGCGTTGTCACGCTAAGCCAGGCCCACAGCACGGGCACGGCAGGGGCATTCATACAGAGCGCGGTAGCCAACTCTCCACCATCGCTCACCCGACAAAACTCCACGGGCAGCGCGGGGCCGTCAGGTTTCCACTCTCCGTCAACGGGCAGCGGACCATATTTCCAGATTAACGAACCCCAGCCAAGACAGGCTATTTTCATCCTTTCGCTTTCCGTTGTCGTCAGGCTTTAGGGATACGCAGCGTCTGGCCGGGATAGATTTTATCGGGGCTTGAGAGCATCGGGCGGTTCGCCTCGAAGATCTTGTTGTACTGGTTGGCGTCACCGTACACGGTTTTGGAGATGGCGCTTAGAGTATCGCCGGACTTCACCGTATAGTAAGTGGCTTCGTCTTTGGCATCGGTCGCGGTGATATTGTTCTCGACCTCGCTGACACCAGCGATATTCCCCACGGCAACCTGGATTTTCTCCTTCTGCTCCTGGGTCAGGCCATCGCCCGTGACGCTGGCTTTGCCGTCGGTCACGTTCACCTGCACTTTTTCGGCACCGGGAATGTTCAGTTTCTTGAGGTGCTCTGTGACTTTCTCACCCTGACCTTTATGGTCAGTCAGGTTGTCCCAGAGTTTTTCGCCTGCTTCTTTTACAAAATTAAAAAGACCCATTCCATCCTCCTGTTAAACATGAAGTCAGAATAAGCATAGCAGGTGGCAGGCATTCCCTCTCCGAAGGGAGAGGGATGTCAGGGATTATTTACACCCCTTGCTCCAGAATACGGATGTGGGTTTCCAGAACGTTACCTTTTACCGCTTCGCTCCACGCTTTCATGTGCGGGGTCTGCAGATGCGCGTCGAGGTGTGCAACGGATTCCCACTGCTCAACCATGATGATGGAGTCTGGCGCGGTGGACTGGAAGCTCGCGTCAGTGGTGGCATCCACCATCGGCGCGTAGCCGTGGCAGCCTTCTTCTTTCAAAACGGTTGGGATAATTTTAACAAACTCATCCAGTACCGCCTGGCGGTGATGTTGGCCTGGACGGGTACGAATTTCAGCAATAACGGTAAGCATGATTAACTCCTTCTAATTCCAGGCTAACAGTTAAGCAAAAATTTCGGCCAGATGCTTGCGATATTCTGCGATATAACGCGGGACATCGGGCATTTTAATCACGTCATTGACGATAAAGGTCGGCAGCGGCTCCATGGCCAGGAACTGGTTCGCCTTATGGAAAGGCAGATAGGCGCCGTCGACCCCCACGCCATGGAAGAACTGATCTTCATCGGTGAAGGCATCCAGCGGGGCGTTCCAGGTCAGGGACAGCATATATTTTTTGCCGTGCAGCAAACCGCCGGATCCATATTTTTTCGAGGCATCAGAACGCGTGCGACCATCGCTGGCGTACAGCGAGCCGTGGCCTTCGGTGAAGACATCGTCCATATACTTTTTCACGGTCCACGGCGCGCCCATCCACCAGCCCGGCATTTGCCAGACCACAACGTCGGCCCAGAGGAAGTTTTGTACCTCTGCGTGCACATCATAGTCGCCATCGGTACGCACGACTCTGACATCATGCCCGGCGTCGCGCAGAAAACCATCCGCGACCTCGGTCAGGGTGTCATTTAACTGGCCGTTAGAGTGGGCAAACTTTTTTGCCCCGTTAATAATCAGTATGTTGCTCATAATTTGTCCTCACGCTGAGAGATTGAGGACAATTCTACGCGCGATAGCGAGGCGGAGTAATAAGCAAAATGTGCAAAGTCTTTTGCGCTGGACGCAATAATTGCTCACCAGCTTATCCGCGCGATAAACCCGCCATCCGGGGCGTTTCCGAGCGTCAGCGTCATGCCGTGCAGGGCGGCGATGCGTTTAACGATCGACAATCCCAGCCCGCTGCCCGTCTCATCCTGGCCGGGCGGGCGATAAAAACGCTCTCCCAGTCGGGTCAGCGTTTCCGGCGCAATGCCGGGTCCGTTATCGCGAACCGTAAAGCTGCGGGCCTCCAGGGTAACGTCTACCTCACTGCCGCGCGGGCTGTAGCGTATCGCGTTATCCAGCAGATTCCGGACCAGCAGGCTGAGCAGTAAGGGCTGTCCGGAACGCGTGACCTGTTCCGCCTTCACGTTCAGACGTACCTCGATACCCGCCTGATGCGCAGGATGGTAGATATCCATCACCGACGATTGCAGTAAATCGGCCATCCGGACAGGCTCGATATCGTCCAGATTATCCAGCGAATCCAGACGGGAGAGCGTCAGGAGTTGTTCCACCAGTCGGGAGGCCCGATCGATGCCGGCGTGCAGTTGTACCAGCGCCTTTGCCTGAGCCTGCGGGTCATCCAGCGACAGCTGGGCGACTTCGGTCTGGACCTTCAGGGCCGTCAGGGGGCTGCGCAACTCATGTGCCGCGTCAGAGGTAAAACGCCGCTCACGGCTCATCATCTCCTGAGTACGTTCAAACAGATGGTTAAGCGCGTCAAGCAGGGGGCGCACTTCGCTGGGGACCGATAGATTGAGTCGGTCAGTGGCATCGGGAGAACGGCGGCGCAACGTCTGGGCCAGGTTTTTCAGTGGTTTCAGCTCACGGCTCAGCAAGACAATCAGTAACAGCAGCATGATGGGCAGCGCCACCATCCACGGGATCAGTTGAGAACGGACAATATCCATCGCCATATCCTGGCGGTATTCCCGTTCCTGACCCACTACCACCCGGTATTTGCCGTTGGGCGCGGTCAGCCACAGAAAGCGCCATGCGTCGTTATCATCCTGCAGGTGTCCATCGGTAAAGCCATCGCGACGGTAATGTCCGGGAATATCGCGGCCATTCTCCCCGTCATTGAGCAACATGTTGCCGTCAGGAGAGAAGATGGCGAAGGCCAGCGCGTCATCGTCCAGATGCCCATGTCGGGCCTTTTTAGGCACGTCCTGCATCAGCGCAGACGCCGTATGCGCGTCTAACTCCATCGTCAGCAGCCGTTTGGCAAACAGCATTTGCTGGGTATCAAACAGCTTATCGAGTTTATGCGTCGTTTGTTGCCAGGCCACCACGCTTGCGGTAAACCATGCCGTGAGCGACAGGAGCAAAAAGAGCAGCGTCAGCCGCAGTTTCAGGCTCAGGCGTTGGGTCAGTTTCATGCGTCACCCAGGGTGTAGCCGATGCCGTGTACGGTGCGGATAAAATCACTTCCCAGCTTTCGGCGTAAATGATGGACGTGGACTTCCACGGCGTTGCTGGAGACATCATCGTCCCAGTTATAGAGTTTTTCTTCGATCAGTTTGCGCGGCAACACGCGTCCGGCATTGCGCATTAAGAGCTCCAGCAGAGCAAACTCCTTCGGCTTGAGCGCCAGCGTTTCGCCATTAAGCGTGGCCACCAGGCTTACGGGATCCAGGATGACGTTGCCATGGCGAAGTTCGCTGCGCGTCTGACCGTGGCTGCGTCGCACCAGCGCTTCAAGTCGGGCGGCGACTTCAATCAGCGCAAAGGGTTTGCAGAGATAATCATCTGCCCCCAGACGCAGCCCCTCGACGCGCTGGTTAAGCGCATCACGGGCGGTCAGGATCAGCACCGGCTCACTGCGGCCGCTCTCTCGCCAGGCATGGAGGATCGCCAGCCCGTCGATTTCGGGCAGCGTCAGATCCAGCACGACGGCATCATAAGGCGCGGAATAGAGCGCGGCTTTGCCTGTTTTACCCTCGGTAAACCAGTCCACGCTAAAACCCATTTTGCTTAAGCCCGCCTTGATGCCATCGCCGATCAGCTTGTCGTCTTCAATCAGTAAAATGCGCATGTTTCCTCCTTGATGTCGCCAGTAAACCTCCTGGCCGAGGCTGCTGTACAGTAAAAATAAATAAATTTTCCCCTTAAGAAGTTGTTAAGGTTTACTCTGTTTAATGGACTGCGAAACCACATTAAAGGGAGAGATGAAGATGAAAAAATTCGCTGCACTCGCTGCCATCATGATGATGACTACGGCACCGGTCTTTGCTGCACAGGGCGGTTTTAACGGCCCTTCTGCAACCGCAACCCAGACGCAAACCCAAACCCAGCAGGGCGGTTTTGTCGATAACAACGCCAACCTCACCACCGCGGCAAAAGTCAAAGAGATGAAGGACGACAGCTGGGTGAAACTGCGCGGGAACATCACCGAGCGCGTGTCTGATGACCGCTACAACTTCCGCGATGAGTCCGGAACCGTGGTCGTTGAGATCGACCACAAGCGCTGGAACGGCGTGACCGTAGGCCCGCAGGATAAAGTGGAACTTCAGGGTAAGGTCGATAAAGACTGGAACGAGTTCGAAGTCGATGTAAAACAGGTTATCAAGCTGAATAAATAATTTCAGATAGAAATTACCTATACATGCCGATCGCTAGCCGATCGGCATTTTTTTGTTGTTAATCCCAGTTCCCGTAGGGGTAGGTTTTGCCCTTAATAAAATCCTGCGTTGACTGGATAAAATTAAATAATCCGCCGGGGACGACATAGTCTTTGCATAGTGTCAGGTCTTTACCGGAGCGGGTCCTGAGCTTAATGGGCTTAACGGGAAGGCTGGGCCGTCCTTCGACGTCAGAGAACCAGATTTTGACTTTGCCTCCCGGAGACAGGCCAAATACCATTCTGTTGTACCAAACAGGTGCGCCGGAAGGTCGAGTATGGTCAGCAGGCGTTTTCATACGCAGCCAGGTTTCTGGCCCAAAAATGGCGCTGGTTTCATACGTTTCCTGATCAATATAAGACTCCCAGCAGAAGACGATGTACTGAGGGGGTTTTTTGGCTTTGTTGAAGTTGATGCTGGGGCCATGAATAGCAGAAGCCCACTTATCGATGGAGTCTGGACCTCGTGAAGTCTGGTCAAGGGTATTGAAGATATAACGATAACCATCAGTATCTATTATTCGGACATGAGTGGCTTCTGCCCTCAAATATTTTGGAGTGACAAAAGAAAAGCTCCAGTATTCATATGGCAGTGTCCAGTCCGCGCTGGCGGCCTGTTTGGACTGAACGGGATAAGTTTTTCCGGAGCTACACCCTGCAGCGGTCAGCGCCAGGAGGGACATCACTAGCGTAGGTATTTTCATGGTATTCATCCCTGTTAGTCCCAGTTCCCGTACGGGTAGGTTTTGCCCTTAATAAAATCCTGCGTTGACTGGATAAAATTAAATAATCCGCCGGGGACGACATAGTCTTTGCAAAGTGTCAGGTCTTTACCGGAGCGGGTCCTGAGCTTAATGGGCTTAACGGGAAGGCTGGGCCGCCCTTCGACGTCAGAGAACCAGATTTTGACTTTGCCTCCCGGGGACAGGCCAAATACCATTCTGTTGTACCAGACAGTCTCTCCGTACCAGGTATGGTCAGCAGGCGTTTTCATGCGCAGCCAGGTTTCTGGCCCAAAAATGGCGCTGGTTTCATACGTTTCCTGGTCAATATAAGACTCCCAGCAGAAGACGATGTACTGAGGGGGTTTTTTGGCTTTGTTGAAGTTGATGCTGGGGCCATGAATAGCAGAAGCCCACTTATCGATGGAGTCTGGACCTCGTGAAGTCTGGTCAAGGGTATTGAAGATATAACGATAACCATCAGTATCTATTATTCGGACATGAGTGGCTTCTGCCCTCAAATATTTTGGAGTGACAAAAGAAAAGCTCCAGTATTCATATGGCAGTGTCCAGTCCGCACTGGCGGCCTGTTTGGACTGAACGGGATAAGTTTTTCCGGAGCTACACCCTGCAGCGGTCAGTGCCAGGAGGGACAGCAATAGCGTAGGTATTTTCATGGTTCTCATCCCTGTTAATCCCAGTTCCCGTACGGGTAGGTTTTCCCTTTGTTGATCTCCTCAACGGAGATGACCTTTTTATAGTCTTCAGCGGGCGTGGCGTAGTCTTTGCAAAGGGTCAGGTCCTTACCGGAGAGGGTCCTGAGCTTAATGGGCTTAACGGGAAGGCTGGGCCGTCCTTCGACGTCAGAGAACCAGATTTTGACTTTGCCTCCCGGGGACAGGCCAAACACCATGCTGTTGTACCAGACAGTCTCTCCGTACCATGTATGGTCAGCAGGCGTTTTCATGCGCAGCCAGGTTTCTGGCCCAAAAATGACGCTGGTTTCATAAGTCTGTCGGTCAGCATAGGAATCCCAGCAGAAGACGATGTACTGAGGGGGTTTTTTGGCTTTGTTGAAGTTGATGCTGGGGCCATGAATAGCAGAGGACCACTTATCGATCGAATCTCGAACGTGAGAAGTCTGATCAAGGGTGTTGAAGATATAACGATAACCATCCGTATCAATTATTCGGACATGAGTGGCTTCAGACCACACATCTTTTGGAGTGACAAAAGAAAAGTCCCACTCTCCGGTGGGCAGTGCCCAGTCCGCACTGGCGGCCTGTTTGGACTGTAAAGGGTATGACTTCTGCATCACACAACCCGATGTTGTCATTAGCAACGCAACGGTAAGTATGTTTAGCGTTTTCATCGTTTTATTCCATCCATGTTATAAACGGTTCGGGTCCAGTTCTCGTCCGGTCGGTTTACAAAGCCGATAGTTTCGGATGCCGCAGTGCCGCCCTGTAGCTCCCCGGTCTGCCTGAGCGTAACGGCGTTCCAGTGGGCTGAGCAGTGGATAAAGTTTCTGGCAATTATGTCCACTTCGGCAGGCGTAAAACCCGGGACGGATTTATGCTGGCGGACTAGTTTGCCCATCGCTCTGGCATGTTCGCAGTACGCCTTAAGTTCGTCAGGAAGAGCGTATATAGGGTCTTGTTCAATATCAGCAAATAGTGCACCTCCCTCCTTTGCCGCATCTACCATCACCCGAAGCGCCACCTTCGACCAGGCATGTCTCACCACACGATGGCGTAGTGTCAGAGCGGCAAAAGTGCGTTTTTGCGGCTGACTGTAGCGATCGGCGGGAGCATAGTCGTCTTCCCAGATCTCCGGGGTGATCGCATTAGTATGGATAAGCGGCATGAGTGTGGGGCAGTGCGCCAGCTCGTGCAGTTGCTCTTTTGCCTGCCGGTAAACGCGCGAGTTGGCCCCAGGTTGATTCGCCGGCCGCGTTTCGACTTGTGGACGGGTTAGAAAGAGATCTTCACGCAGCTGCGGCAGATATCCGCCACCAATATCGGAATGCGCGCCGGGGAGTGCCAGCTCAGGCCAGGCGGGAGCCACGCTGTTAAGGGCGAAGTTATAGCGGCACTCATGCTGGGCGGTGATATGAAAAACCTTTTGCGCCACGCCAGGGCGTAGAAGGATATTAACGTCACCAGTGTCCGCGCTGTGCGGATCGAGACCGTTTGTCACGGTGCCGACTGCGGCTACGGTATCCATGATGCCGAGAAAGCGGGTTTTTCCCGCTGGGGTTCCGGAGTAGCTAAATTTGCTTAAGCCTGTTGAGATGGCATGGATTATGGCTTGGTCTCCTGCCCGGACGCGGTTAGCAAAATGGCGGGCCGCCGCGGCCCCACGGCTGAAGCCGAAGATGTCAAACATAAGATTCTCGACTACAAACTTTCCTGTGAGCCTGGCGATTACAATTTTTATTGCCTTTGCCAGCTGCGCCACCGCATCGTCAGTTTTGGCGATAATCCCTGTCGCTGCGCTTCCTAGCCCCAGGCCTATCGGATCATCCGGTTCGCCTGCCCGGGTGCCGATCCCCTCCACATACAGAACGCCCTGGATATAGTTGCTGTCTTGCGGGTAGTTTTGCTCATAAAGTTTATTGAGCCAGTGAATGTTCGTGTAATATCCCAGGTAACTGCTCGCGCCCACTCCGCGAATCCCCATTTTCTCCGAGACATTCTTAGCAAGAATGCTTTCCGCATCAGGATCCTCGATATCAAAATGTTGTGCGGTTAGGGCTTTAAGCATGCTCCCCGTATTCACAGCATTATTACCTGTGCCGTCGAAGAAAATGCCCATTACCAGGGTCGCCTTGCGTTCCGGCGGCTGCGGCGGCAGCGGTATTTTCTGGACAATCGGGAGCAACTGAGGGGATTGATCCGGTATTAACTGATCATAAAACTCGGTACCGGCAATGAGATGGCGGCAACAAATATAATCATACTCGACTGATACATATTCATACGGTAAATCTTTTAAGGTGATTTTACAGTCCAGGGACTGAATTCTGGCAGCGCGAAGTTCAATAGTATAATAATTTTCCAGCCGACCATATTGATTGATTCGATAAATATCAAACAACATATTCAGCCGTTCATTATTATTGATTGCGTTATTAAGTAATGGAGAGCTTTTATCCAGAGTTTTGCAAAAACGCAGCCCGTGGTGATGCGTGCCACCCGGATTCCGGCTGGCGGCCTGCATCAGGCCAAAGACCTGAATTTCGTCTTCATGCCCCATTTGATAACGATTGCCAATGGATTTTTGCGAACCGCAGCCTGCGGAAATGTTTCCCTGAATATCACCCTCAAGTCTTAAATAAATAAGTTGACTCATTTATTTTCCTGAGTGGAATTGATAGCGGGATAAGCGTAACGTGAAATAAGTTTATTTATTCTGCCTTTAATCAAATAAAAACCAGTTGATGCACTTTATTTACCCGTTACAGGTACGCCTTATTGCATGAAATGCTGTTAAAAATGCCGCACGGATCCCTCTGAAAAGGGCGAAGGCTGGCGTTGTTTTCTTTGTGACTCATCACGCCAGATAGGGTAGTATCTGCGGCAATATTGCCTGAAACCCGCAGGTTTCTGAGTTGAGGAATCACACGTAATGAGTGACATGGCAGAGCGCCTCGCGCTACATGAATTCACGGAAAATGCCTACCTGAACTACTCCATGTACGTCATCATGGACAGGGCATTGCCGTTTATCGGTGATGGTCTGAAGCCCGTACAGCGCCGCATCGTCTATGCGATGTCCGAGCTGGGGCTGAGCGCCAGCGCCAAGTTCAAAAAATCCGCCCGTACCGTCGGTGACGTGTTGGGTAAATACCACCCGCACGGTGACATCGCCTGCTATGAAGCGATGGTGCTGATGGCACAGCCGTTCTCCTACCGTTATCCGCTGGTCGATGGTCAGGGGAACTGGGGGGCGCCGGACGATCCCAAATCCTTCGCTGCGATGCGTTACACCGAATCTCGCTTGTCCAAATATGCCGAAGTGCTGTTGGGTGAGCTGGGGCAGGGGACGGTTGACTGGGTTCCAAACTTTGACGGAACGATGCAGGAGCCGAAAATGCTGCCTGCGCGTCTGCCAAATATCCTGCTGAACGGCACCACCGGCATTGCCGTGGGCATGGCGACGGATATTCCGCCGCACAACCTGCGTGAAGTGGCGAAAGCCGCCATTACCCTGATTGAACAGCCGAAAACCACGCTCGACGAGCTGCTGGATATCGTTCAGGGGCCGGACTACCCGACCGAGGCGGAAATCATTACCTCGCGTGCGGAAATTCGCAAAATCTACCAGAACGGTCGCGGCTCCGTGCGTATGCGCGCGGTGTGGACCAAAGAAGACGGCGCCGTGGTGATCACCGCGCTGCCGCACCAGGTGTCGGGCGCGAAAGTGCTGGAGCAGATTGCGTCCCAGATGCGCAATAAAAAGCTGCCGATGGTCGACGACCTGCGTGACGAATCCGACCACGAAAACCCCACCCGTCTGGTGATCGTGCCGCGCTCCAACCGCGTGGACATGGAGCAGGTGATGAACCACCTGTTTGCGACCACCGATCTGGAAAAAAGCTACCGCATCAACCTGAACATGATCGGTCTCGACGGTCGTCCGGCGGTGAAAAACCTGCTGGAGATCCTAACCGAATGGCTGGCCTTCCGCCGCGATACCGTTCGCCGCCGTCTGAACTATCGCCTGGAAAAAGTCCTCAAGCGCCTGCACATCCTCGAAGGTTTGCTGGTGGCGTTCCTGAATATCGACGAAGTGATTGAGATCATCCGTTCTGAGGACGAGCCGAAGCCGGCGCTGATGTCGCGCTTTGGCATCAGCGAAACCCAGGCCGAGGCGATCCTTGAGCTGAAGCTGCGTCATCTCGCCAAACTGGAAGAGATGAAGATCCGCGGTGAGCAGAACGAGCTGGAAAAAGAGCGCGATCAGCTGCAGGCGATTCTGGCCTCCGAGCGCAAGATGAATACCCTGCTGAAGAAAGAGCTGCAGGCCGATTCCGATGCCTTTGGCGACGATCGCCGCTCGCCGCTTCACGAACGTGAAGAAGCGAAAGCCATGAGCGAGCATGACATGCTGCCGTCTGAACCGGTGACTATCGTGCTGTCTCAAAGTGGCTGGGTACGCAGTGCAAAAGGGCATGATATCGACGCGCCAGGTCTGAGCTACAAAGCGGGCGACAGCTTTAAATCGGCGGTAAAAGGCAAGAGCAACCAGCCGGTGGTCTTTATCGACTCTACCGGTCGAAGCTACGCCATCGACCCGATCACGCTGCCTTCTGCGCGGGGTCAGGGTGAGCCGATTACCGGCAAACTGACGCTGCCGCCGGGCGCAACGGTTGATCATATGCTGATGGAGAACGATGAGCAGAAACTGCTGATGGCCTCCGACGCAGGTTATGGCTTTATCTGTACCTTCAACGATCTGGTGGCGCGTAACCGCGCCGGTAAGGCGATGATCAGCCTGCCGGACAATGCGCATGTGATGACGCCGCTGGTGATTGAAAACGACAGCGACATGCTGCTGGCGATCACCGTTGCAGGCCGTATGCTGATGTTCCCGGTCAGCGATCTGCCGCAGCTGTCGAAAGGCAAAGGCAACAAAATCATCAGTATTCCGTCGGCGGAAGCGGCGAAAGGCGAAGATGGCCTGGCGCATCTGTTTATTCTGCCACCGCAGAGCACGCTGACCATTCATGTCGGTAAGCGGAAAATTAAGCTGCGTCCGGAAGAGTTGCAGAAGGTGGTTGGGGAACGCGGACGTCGCGGCTCCCTGATGCGCGGTCTGCAACGCATCGACCGCGTGGAGATTGACTCACCGCACCGCAGCAACGCGGGCGACAGCGAAGAGTAAGCCGTGATTACGCCCCTCCGTTCAGGAGGGGCGCTCCCGTTAAAATTTCCCGTAAAAACGTTGTTAATTCGTGCGTTGCGATTAACAATACGCGCGTGTAATAAAGTCCTTACCTGGCCACAGGTGAAGTATAATTGTCAGCTGTTGGGGCTTCAGAGGTCGCTATGCTATTTATTGTTCGAACCATTCTTACCGTTATTTATTGTCTCCTGGTCTGTATTTTCGGCTGCATCTGGTGTTTGTTCAGCCCGCGTAACCCAAAACATGTCGCCACCTTTGGTCACATGTTCGGTCGTCTTGCGCCGCTGTATGGCCTGAAAGTCGAACAACGCCTTCCTGAAGGGATGACTGATTTCAGCAACGCCATTTATATCGCTAACCATCAGAACAACTACGATATGGTGACCGCGGCAAACATTGTGCAGCCCCCCACCGTCACCGTGGGTAAAAAAAGCCTGCTGTGGATCCCGTTCTTTGGTCAGCTCTACTGGCTCACCGGTAACTTGCTGATTGATCGTAATAATCGTGCAAAAGCGCACGGTACGATTGCTGAAGTGGTCAATCACTTTAAGAAGCGTCGTATTTCTATCTGGATGTTCCCGGAAGGGACGCGTAGCCGTGGTCGCGGTCTGCTGCCGTTTAAAACGGGCGCGTTTCATGCTGCAATTGCGGCAGGTGTTCCAATTATTCCAGTGTGCGTTTCAAATACTTCTAATAAGATTAGCCTTAACCGTCTGAAAAACGGGTTAGTGATTGTCGAAATGCTGCCGCCGGTGGATACCAGCAAATATGGCAAAGATCAGGTGCGCGAGCTGGCAACGCATTGCCGTGAACTGATGGCTCAGCATATTGCCCAGCTCGACAAAGAAGTCGCAGAAAGAGAAGCCGCCGGAAAGATTTAATCCGGCGTTAAAGGGAAAAAGATTTCCCACGTTGTCAGTCGTTTCAGATGGAGCTTATATGTCACTCAGTCGGCGTCAGTTTATTCAGGCTTCGGGAATCGCCCTTTGTGCGGGTGCGGTTCCCCTGACAGCCAACGCCGCGGGGCAGCAACAGCCGCTGCCTGTTCCGCCGTTACTGGAATCCCGTCGTGGTCAGCCCCTTTTCCTGACGATGCAACGCGCCCACTGGACATTCACGCAGGGAACGCGCGCGTCGGTGTGGGGTGTTAACGGGCGCTATCTTGGCCCGACGATCCGCGTCTGGAGCGGCGATGACGTTAAGCTTATTTACAGTAACCGTCTGACTGAAAACGTTGCGATGACCATCAGCGGTCTGCAGGTGCCGGGTCCGCTGATTGGCGGTCCTGCGCGCATGATGTCCCCCAGCGCCGACTGGGCACCCGTGCTGCCGATTCGACAGAGCGCATCCACGCTGTGGTATCGCGCTAACACGCCTAACCGCTCGGCTCAGCAGGTCTATAACGGGCTGGCGGGCATGTGGCTGGTGGAAGATGAGATCAGCAAATCTCTGCCGATCCCCAACCATTATGGCGTGGATGATTTCCCGGTCATTATCCAGGATAAGCGGCTGGATAATTTTGGCTCACCGGAATACAGCGAACCGGGCAGCGGCGGCTTTGTCGGGGACACCTTGCTGGTCAACGGCGCGCAAAGCCCGTATGTCGAAGTGTCGCGCGGCTGGGTACGTCTGCGTTTACTGAATGCGTCAAACGCGCGTCGTTATCTGCTGCAGATGAGCGACGGTCGTCCGCTGCATGTTATTTCAGGCGATCAGGGCTTCTTGCCTGCGCCGGTATCCGTTAAACAGCTGACGCTGGCCCCGGGCGAACGCCGCGAAATCCTGGTGGATATGACTAACGGCGATGAGGTTTCCATCACCTGTGGCGAAGCGGCAAGCATTGTGGATCGTATTCGGGGCTTCTTTGAGCCGTCGAGTATTCTGGTCTCTACGCTGGTGCTCACGCTGCGTCCGACGGGTCTGTTACCGCTGGTGACGGACAGCCTGCCGATGCGCCTGCTGCCCGAAGAGATCCTGACCGGTTCGCCCGTCCGTAGCCGTGATATTACCCTGGGAGACGATCCGGGTATCAACGGCGCGCTGTGGGATGTCAACCGCATTGATATTACGGCGCAGCAGGGGACCTGGGAGCGCTGGACGGTGCGTGCCGAAATGCCTCAGTCGTTCCATATTGAAGGCGTAACGTTCTTAATCCGCAACGTCAACGGGGCGATGCCGTTCCCGGAAGACAGAGGCTGGAAAGATACCGTCTGGGTCGACGGGCAGGTTGAGCTGCTGGTCTATTACGGTCAACCTTCGTGGCCGCACTTCCCGTTCCTGTTCCACAGTCAAACCCTGGAGATGGCGGATCGGGGATCGGTCGGCCAGCTGCTGGTAAACCCCGCACCGTAATCTGCTCTTCCCCTCTCCCTGTGGGAGAGGGCAAATTTAGCTCGCTCCGCTCTTCCCACTCTACCTGTGGGAGAGGGTCGGGGTGAGGGCAACAGCCCGCATAATACCCCTTCATTTCCCGCATTATTCCAGCGTATAATCCCCGCCCTTTGTTTATTTTTTCTTCGGAAGCATTATGAGCGCAATATCCTTGATCCAGCCGGATCGAGACCTCTTCTCCTGGCCGCAGTACTGGGCAGCCTGTTTTGGACCGGCGCCGTTCCTGCCGATGTCCCGTGAAGAGATGGACCAACTGGGCTGGGACAGCTGCGATATCATTCTGGTGACAGGCGATGCCTACGTCGATCACCCGAGTTTTGGCATGGCCATCTGTGGCCGTATGCTTGAAGCGCAGGGCTTCCGGGTCGGGATCATCTCCCAGCCAGACTGGAACAGCAAAGAGGACTTTATGCGCCTCGGCAAACCCAATCTGTTCTTCGGCGTGACGGCGGGCAACATGGATTCCATGATCAACCGCTACACTGCCGACCGCAAACTGCGTCATGACGACGCCTACACCGCCGATAACCTGGCGGGTAAGCGACCGGATCGCGCCACTTTGGTTTACACCCAGCGTTGTAAAGAAGCATGGAAAGACGTGCCGGTCATCCTGGGTGGGATTGAAGCGAGCCTGCGCCGCACCGCGCATTACGATTACTGGTCTGATACCGTGCGCCGTTCGGTGCTGGTGGACTCAAAAGCCGACATGCTGATCTTCGGTAACGGCGAACGTCCGCTGGTTGAAGTGGCCCATCGCCTGTCTCAGGGTGAGCCGGTATCGGCTATCCGTGACGTGCGAAACACCGCAATCATGGTGAAAGAGGCGCTGCCAGGCTGGACCGGCGTCGATTCGCGTATCATTGATATGCCCGGAAAAATCGACCCCATCCCCCATCCGTACGGGGAAGATCTGCCTTGCGCCGATAACAAACCCGTCGAGCCGAAGAAAGCCGAAGCGAAAGCCGTTGTTGTCCAGCCGCCGCGTCCAAAGCCATGGGAAAAAACCTACGTACTCTTGCCCTCCTTCGAGAAGGTCAAAGGGGACAAAGTGCTCTACGCCCACGCCTCGCGTATTTTGCACCATGAAACCAACCCGGGCTGCGCCCGCGCGCTGATGCAAAAACATGGCGAGCGGTATATCTGGGTGAATCCACCGGCGATCCCGCTTTCTACCGAAGAGATGGATAGCGTGTTCGCTCTGCCATATAAGCGCGTGCCGCATCCGTCTTATGGCGACAGCCGCATTCCCGCCTACGATATGATCCGTTTTTCGGTCAATATTATGCGCGGCTGCTTTGGCGGCTGCTCTTTTACTCTTGTTTTTATGTATTTAGAGTTAAACTCTACTTTTCTATTTTTAGAATTCAAGCTATTCATCGTAATTGAGAGATATCCTTTTAATGTTCAGCAAGCCTGTTAAAAGCACTTTATCTGAACCGCGTTTTGCCTAAATCCTGCTCAATATATACTCTCCCTGAGTTCTGAAATCCTCAAATTCCCCAATCTTAAAGCATTGATACATAGATGATGTCAGATAATGCGCAATCATCTCACCGCCAATATGGATCCGTTCCGGGTGTGAGTATGTCGCCTGTATAGCCCTTTGTTCATTCATCATTACAGGAATTGTCTGCAACAAATCCCCATCCAGGATTTGGCACTCAGGTTTTACTCCTGTTCCGTATTGTAATTGCTCTGATTCGAAATCATGGACTGAGCGATAGGCGAACGAAACGATATTTCCTGTTTCCTCGCAAATTGCGAACTGATAAACACTGGTTGTCACCGTTGAAGAAGAGGGAATTGCATGGTCATGCTTGTATTGTTTCCACAGCCTCCTTAGACAGGCCGATGTATGATAATTGAGATTTTGTATACCTGATACGACCATTCTGGTTGATGCTTCAAGCAACCAGGTGTTAGAAAATCCACCTGCCCCCGTACCTGCTATGATGGTTCTTAGCTGGGGGATGTAACCTGCTTTGGAAACAAAAGATAACGGCTCCCCATTATCGGTGACGGCAAGGGTATCTGTTACAATCAGTGCTTGTGCTTCGTCTGTATAAAATATCAGTGATGACATATTTTCCTCATCCAGAAAAGACATTACATGAATCACAGAACAGGTCACTACAACCACGTGAAAGGGAGTCAGACCATTTTCCAGAGGTAAATATATTCTTGTGTTTGGACGCGTTGCGGTTCTCTGTAAAAAATATATAGCACAAACAAAAGTCCCCGCAGGGATAAATATAGTTATATGCGCTTTTTCTGCTGGCTTTTACAATTGAAAGTGACAGGTAAACGAAATGTGTTACAGGTTTCTTTTGCTTTTCGTTGGGTTCTGTATATGCGAATTTACCCTGTGTGTTATTTTTGCAATGGACTCAGGCTGTATTCAATCAATTAAGGTTTACTTCTGGCATTAAGATGTATCCGTTGCCTGTTTTTTAAGGGCACGGTTTGTGCCGGGAAATGAAAATCACATCTTAAGTTCTTCACTCAAAGGATTTGTGATGTTTATCACGTATGGTCCGGGTAACGTGTTGAGGTCAATGTATTGCATCGTGATGGTGTCGTTACATCTTTTACTTTCCTCCTGATTTGCATATTCACTCCCGGCAACCTGGTTGTTTGTTTTTTCTTCTTCCGGATTTATAGTGTAGGCATGAGGTGGCGTTTCAGGGCGACAGACTGTGAGGATAATCACTAACATTCATGCGCGTTATGGGCGTGTCAGCAAACTGGATGCAACAGAGCCGAAACTGAAATTTGAACCCGGATTTCTGTATGCTGAAATACCTTATATTAGCGGCATCCAGAATCGAAAACTGAGCCGATATGTACACTTTTATCTTATGGATAAAGCTATCCTGCAGGCCAGGGATTTAAAGCCTTTAGCCCGGGCATTTTTACGCTGGATAAGGTGGCTGGAGGATAACGGACTTGACCCTTTCACCCCGGGAACGTTGAAATACCAAAGCCCTACATATGGCTTCAGGGAGTATCTTCTGGGGGCCGTAAGGCAGGGGCGCATCGCCTCATCCACCGCGGCGGTGTACATCAGCGTTATCCGACGGTTTTACGTATTTCTGGGCAAGTGTGGTGAGCTGGCTGCCAGCTCATTTTTTACGTTGGTCGAAAAAGTCGTTGACGGGCGACGCAAGGTGATAAGTTCGGATCTTGCCATCAGGATAACCAGCACAACAAAAAGGACAATCAACCCACTGAATGATGCAGAGGTTCATATCCTGGATGAGGCACTGAAATCTGAGTCCGGGTTGTTCAGTTTAATGATTGTGCTGATGAAAAATTGTGGGTTACGGCTGGATGAAATGCTGACCCTGCCGTCGTCACTCTTTACTGAAGAGTACCTTGCCAGTGTCCCTGTATCTGAGTTGACCATCAGGGGGCTTCATATTGGTCCGAGATGCGGAGTTCATACGAAGTTTGGGATGACGCGAGAACTCTTCATCACCAGACGATTGTACGAGCAGGTTCTGGATTATCTGGCGGATGAGGAGTATGAAAAGAAGATCCAAAAATGGCGTGCACGACAGGGTGGGGAAGGGCGGCACGAGCCTTTATTTTTAATGGCAAACGGGAAACGGATGTCTGAAAAAGCCTTTTACTCCCGCTGGTACAGTTTTCGCCATCGCCTGGCCCGGTCTGCTCCGGGAAATGTGTTCAGACATAAACCCCATGATTTGCGGGCAACGTTTGCGACCCATTTTTTACGCTCGGCACTGAGTTGCTATCCCGATCAGGCCGCAAATGCGCTGGGTACAGTAAAATACTGGATGGGCCATAAAAGCGAAAATACGACGATGAAATACATCGTCTTTCTTCAGCAAAACCAGATTTCTGATGCAGTCGCCGGGGTCATGGACGCATTGATTGACGGTGCTGCAGGTCGCGATGGAGCCATATATGAGCCGGAGTGAAACGCAGATAACGTGGATGGCCGAAAATGTGCTGTCATGGGAGACGGTCAGCGGACACATCACTCAGCGGGATCTGAACCGATATTATTTACTTGACGTTTATCTTCAGGCTCATTTTTCAGATTATGTGTTGCTCCCCGGATGGTTTAGTGAACATTCGCATCTTGCCCGCCCTGAAAAACGCGATTTTATTGCCTCTCTGAAACGATTTCTTCTGTCTTACCGTCCCGCCGGAAGGTTAACCATTTTCCGTTATCTCAATATGTTTTTTATATGGCAGTCAGTCAATCAGTATGACTATGGCACGGCTGAAGGCGTTGAAATGTATATTAAACATCTCATGAACGATATTCGTCGGCGAAAAATTTCAGTCAGGATGGCAAGACACTACTTGTCCGTGGTCAACCGGTTTTTGCTTACGGGCGGGCAGATTCAGAGGCGGTATGAATATGAATTCTTACCGAAAGGAACGTATCAGCAGCAGGGAAGGGATAGCTATACCAGGAATGAACTTTCCGAGATCCTGAGGCAGTTGTCATCCATGAATGAGTTCCTTGCGGGATGTATCCGGGAGCATATCGCTAAATCGGAAAAAGGGGTGCGGCATTTCTCACCGTCTTTGCTGGCACCTGTTTATGAAGCGTATTTCCGGTATCCGGGAGAGAACGGGGTCAGCAGGGCAGAGATCATCATCAGGGACGTTCTGGAAAATTACTTTCTTACTTCTTTTTTTCTGTTCTGTTACCACACATGGGGAAACACCTCTCAGGTTCTGGGTCTGACGCGGGATGATATACATCTGGATGAAAAGGGTATCAGCACTGATTATGTTTATAAGGGGAGAGCGAATAAGTATATACGTCTGACGATAGGTAAATCGGAGTATGTGACCAAACGTGCGGGCTATTACTGGTTTCTGTCTTTTATCAGGCTCAGGGACGACATCGTTAACTATCTGGTTTCCGCAGATAACTTCCCTCCGGTACAGGCGCTGTTTCTGAGTGAGCCGCAGGTGAAATTCCGTAAGCTTTATTCTCTTAATCCCAGTCATCTGACTAAATTTTCTAACTCTGAGGGGGCGTGGGCCACGATGCGGCAGCTTAATCCCTCGCTTCCATCAATTACCGTTTCTGGCTTGCGCAAAACGTCTGAGCAGTATACGGACAGAACATTAAAGAATGGTCTGATTACGGCGGAAAAAGCACAGCATAACTGGGGCACTTACAGGCGGAATTATGCTGCAGGTAACCCACAGGGGGCGAAGGAAAACTTCAGTGCTGCACTTGATACGCTTATGAATCAGGGGATTGCGACACGTGCGTTATCCGAGCGGGTAAAAGTTGCTGATGAGCTGGGGATCGATCTGCGTGGAAGCGATGAGGGTGTGGATCTTTTATTGAATGGCCTGGGATGTCGATCGCAGGAGCCGCCTACAGATATTGAATTGCGCTTTATAAAAAAGCAAAAACGATTTGGCCGGACACCAAAGGCTTGTGCGGATTTTTCTCATTGTGTCGAATGTTCAAAAAGTTGCGTTGTGGAAACGCTGGAGTCTGTATGGCTCCTGCTGTCATTCAGGCATGCTATCGAGTATGGAAAACCGTTGTACATCGGTTCGGTCAATGCTGTGGAGCGTTATGAAACGTTACTCCTGAAGATTGATTTACGGCTTGGGCTGGTAGATGAGGCGACCCTGAAAAAAGCGCGCGTTAAACTTCAGCGAGAAGGTGTGGCTCCGGTATGGCAGATTTGAAGAAAAAAGAGGTAAGCCGTAGTCGAATGGCGGAGTTTCCTGCCGGAACGCCGCTTCGTTCAGGGGATGAGTTTCCGACTGAGGATATCATCTGTGAGGCACTAGAAAACAAAAGCTTTGAACGTCTGAATAACTGCCTGGTTATCGCCAGCTCAGATGAACATGATATGCGTTTTATCAATGAGGAGACGCTGAATATTTATTTCAGGGATGATGTCTGGACCAATCGCTATGTCAGAACCCATATTGGTGAAACGTTAAGAACCGTTAATTTTTCAGGCATACGGGATCCTGAACTGCGTCTTGAAGCCAAAATCATCTCAGCCAGCCTGCTCTGGATTGTCGGCAGGACCGCGAAGACGCAGTCCCTGATCCGGAAATGTGCAAACATTGTGGCGGGAGCCCGTATTATTGAGTCTATGGGGTATCGCAGTCTGTTTCAGCTTCGTTTTCCGCTTGTCCGGAATGCTTTCATTGTAAAGATGAAGGAGGAGGATGAGCACGGCAGGAAGCGTTCTGAAAGAACATTACGTAATTACTTTATGGACCTGGCGGATATCTCGCTGACAGGTCATACCCGTCTTCGAAAATACGGTTACTTTCCTGATATTAGCTTCGACAGTTACAACAGTGTGGATGATTCAAACCAGACATATTGTATGCCTTTCAGTCTTATGATGTCTGTCTGGGAAGGGCTGATTACTGAACTGGATGCTGAAATCAGTGATTTCGATTTTGACGGGTTTTCCCGGCTGTGCGCTATCATAAACGGTTTTTATGATTCGCCTTACTATACGTCGATGCTGGAAGCCCGTAAAAGAGGGACAGCAAAAAGCATACCGGATTACCGGGCCGCGTATTACTACAATATTGTTGCCGGGGAAATTCGGGCGCTTTTCGCGACACTTGGCCCCGGGATGCAGGGCTGGTTCTCGGTACATAAAAATAAGCGCTGGAGATCTGATTTTATTGGCGTTGATCACATAAAGCTGAACACCTGGCATTTTGAGCTGACGTTAAAAGTCATGAATGTGATACAGGCCATGTCGGGGATGAGACACAGCGAAGTGCTTGGCGTGATGCACGGTTCACTGATTTATGATGGTGATATCCTGGGACTTCGTTCGGTGTTGCATAAGTTCGCCCCGGAAGGTGGAAGTCACGAAGACTGGGTTGTTTGTCGCTATGTGGAAAAGCCTTTTCAGCATTTACGCAGAATTAATCAAATCATGACAGGCCTGGACGGGAAGACGCTGGACAATGTTCCATTGTCTTTAAATATCAGGTCGTGGTTCTCGGAGCAAAAACTCTCTTTTATGGGGACGCAGCGCCAGACTGAGTGGGCAAAGAAATTTGTGAAAAGACACCATCTGTTCATCCGACGTGACCATATTGATGAGTTCAGGCTTTTAAATCCAAACATACGTGATGATGAACGCGTTGCGATGGAGATTCGGGAGGGGGCTTTCTGGCCATTGCGAACCCATCAGTTTCGCCGTTCACTTGCTGTACACCTCAGGCGTCTTGATCTGATTTCTACTAATGATCTTATCCGGCAGTTTAAGCACTTAATCAGAGGCATGACGGAGTGGTATATGTCCGGTGCACTCAACGCTTCGCATTTTAGCCGGGCGATCCCTCAGGCATTCGCTGCCGAGATTGAGAGGGTTGATACCGAACTCTCAGCTTCCAGGGCTGTTTCTTATCAGCATGAAGGCCTGCTTTATGGCGAAGGCGGGAAGTTACTGATGTCCCAGAGAGGTGGGCACTTACATCAGATGACGTTTCCTACACTGAAAAAAGCGATGAGCATGGCTAAACGAGGCGGGCAAAAACTGGTATCTCTTGGAAACGGTTTTTATTGCATGAATGGCCATGACTGCGAGTTTAAGGCGGTTGTTCAGTCAGCGTCCTGCAATCCGGGATGTGAGAACATGCTGGCCGGAGCTGATTCTGTTCCCGTGTGGAAACGCAGGATGGCTCATTATGACAACCTTCTGGAGATTGCCGTGCGAAATAATGCTCCTCAGGCTGACAGGGATTTTCTGATGCTTGAGAGAGATTTTTATGCAGATGCTGTCCGTTTTTTTGAAAAGGATGAATAGAGCATGACGAACGAACAGTCGGGGGTTAAAAAAACACAGGCAAGAGCAGAGCAGGCCCTGAGGGAACTGATGTTATCAGGGGAGCGTATCAGCCAGTATGCTGTGGAAAAACGAGCGGGGCTGGCAAACGGCACCCTGAATTATAACTGTCCTGAGTACAGGCAGGTCAGGGAGGCTATCCGCAGTCTGAAAAAAACGTGCCAGGGCACCGCGCCGGTTGATGAGCAGGGCATTGAGCAGCAGATCAAGCTGAAAGAAAAGTATCGCCGTCAGAGAAATGAGCTGAGGGAAGAAATCAAAAAGATGATGGCTGAAAATGTAGAGCTGTTACATAACCTTATACTTTTACAGCAGTATGTCAGGGAGCTTGAACGCAACACCGGGAGGGAGAAAGGGGACGTCATTCCGTTCTCGGGTGGTGTCAGGGACTGAGGCTATACTGAACGGAAGGACGCGAGGTGAATCGCCACAGGTTTAACAGACACCTCAGAGTCATTTAAGATGACTTAAAGAGAGGTGCCCATGAGCGGTAAGCGTTATCCTGAAGAGTTTAAAATTGAAGCAGTCAAACAGGTTGTTGATCGCGGTTATTCTGTTGCCAGCGTTGCAACGCGTCTCGATATCACCACCCACAGCCTTTACGCCTGGATAAAGAACTACGGTCCGGATTCTTCCACTAATAAAGAACAGTCAGATGCTCAGGCCGAGATCCGCCGTCTTCAGAAAGAGCTGAAGCGGGTTACCGACGAACGGGACATATTAAAAAAAGCCGCGGCGTACTTCGCAAAGCTGTCCGACTGAGGTACGCCTTTATTCGTGACAACACCTATTGCTGGCCTGTTCGCCTGCTCTGTCGGGTGCTGGATGAACATCCCAGTGGTTTTTACGCCTGGCTTCAGCAGCCGCATTCACAACGCCATCAGGCAGACCTGAGACTGACAGGACAGATTAAACAGTTCTGGCTGGAATCGGGATGCGTCTATGGTTATCGCAAAATCCATCTGGATCTGCGGGACAGCGGGCAACAGTGCGGAGTGAACAGAGTCTGGCGACTGATGAAACGTGTCGGGATAAAGGCTCAGGTCGGATACCGGAGCCCGAGGGCATGTAAAGGCGAGGCCAGTATCGTGTCGCCCAACAAGCTCCAGCGACAGTTCAATCCGGATGCTCCGGATGAGCGTTGGGTAATCACAGCGTGGTTTCCTCAAACCCTCGCTGTGAATTAACTGAAATACTTCATTGAAGCTGTAACCAAACAGTTAACTGAAAGAATGAGCCCGCAGAGCATTGCACAGCGATGACACCATTTGTTGAGCTTCACCGTTTTCGCATACAACCGTCCGGAATTTGGAAAAGCACTGTCTTTTTGTACTGACCGATCATGATTAAGTGACACCTCTTCGAAAAAGAGAGCGCGATGAGCGATTAATATATGGCTCGAAAGACAATTATGTTGGGCTTTTATGACCGCTGTCAGAGGTATTATCTTACCCGGACGGCAACAGGGTCGGAATGTCATCAGCGGCACTGTAACAAGCTATCCGCCATCTTAAATATCTGCAGGTCCTTGCACCGAGTATGCACACCAACCGACAGAGTGATTTGACCCAAACTGGTGGATATTTTGCAAAACTATTAGCCTCTTATGACCGGTCTGCAGCCTGATATTGAGGAATTAGTGCGCTTTCATGGAATGCCTGCCGGGATCGCAAGTACGAACCCCCGGTACTGTTACACTGAATGTGCTCAGTCCTGTATCAGATTGTATTTTTCAGCAACTCAAGAACAACCCTTATTTTATCATTGTCACGTTTGTAGTACGTCCAGGGACCGATGCGCTGAGAAGTAACAAGTTGTGCCCGTTGAAGAGCTGAGAGGTAAAGAGAAACGGTAGACTGTGAGAGCCCGACCTTTTCCTGAATGATACTGACACACACACCGAACTCGTCCGCATCAGCATAAGGCTGATGGAAGTGTATTTTCGGTTCCTTGAGCATATGCAGAATTTTTCTTCTAACAGGGTTTCCCAGCGCCTTAATCACGTCATTCAAATCAATATCAGGCATAAACTCTGTCACTTGTCGCATTGAGGAATTGCAATGTTACGATACTTCTCTACGTTAAGCATCAGCTTTTGAAAAGCTGATGCTCATAAGAATGGTTAGCCAAAGGCGGGATAATCTGTGTAGCCTTTTGCCGTTCCACCATACATGGTTGTTGGATCGACCGGATTCAGTGGCCATTCATGATAAAGGCGCTGCGGTAAATCCGGATTAGCTATGAACGGGCGGCCAAATCCGATAATGTCTCCCCAGCCAGCACCGATAATCCGTTCGGCTTTTTCTTGCGTATATCGCCCGGCATACATAATTACACCGCTGAATAACTTACGGACTTCAGCTCTGAATGCTTCAGGCAATTCGGGAGCATCATCCCAGTCGGCTTCAGCAAGAGAAATATAGGCTATTCCGATTTCTTCAAGAATTTTAACGGCTTCGGTATAGGTTTCATGGGGATCATCTTCCACCAGGCCAAGATAGACCCTTACTTCATCCGTGGTCTGAAAGAGCGGAGCAAAACGGACTCCCACACGGTCTTTACCGACCACATCAGCGACAGCCTGCGTCACTTCGCGCAGAAACCGCAGCCGGTTATGTAATGAGCCACCATATTCATCCTCTCTTTTGTTGCTATGGGATGACATGAACTGGTTAACCAGGTATCCATTTGCACAGTGAATTTCCACACCGTCAAAACCGGCATCAAGGGCGTTCTGAGCTGCCCCGGCGTACATCCTGACAATCTCACTAATTTCCTCTTTTTCCAGTGCGCGGGGGCAGGAAGCGGTAGCCAGCGCACCCTCTCCCGGCCCGGTTTCGATGAATACCTTAACGTTTTCCCCTGCCGGTATCGCCGACGGAGCGACAGGCGAGGCGTTACATGGCTGCAGGGAGTTATGGGATACTCTTCCGACATGCCAGAGCTGGGCAAAAATGATGCCTTCTTTTTCATGCACTGCCCGCGTCACTTTCTTCCAGCCTTCCACTTGCCGTGAGCTGTAGATCCCCGGGGTCCACGCATAACCCTGCCCACGAGGTTCGATTTGTGTTCCTTCGGTCACCATAAACCCGGCACTGCTGCGCTGTGCGTAATATTCAGCCATCAGTTCGTTCGGAATATCACCCGGTTGTGAGCTCCGTGAGCGGGTTAAAGGCGGAAGTACAACACGATTCTTCAGGGTGTAGGGACCTAGTCTGGTGGGAGAGAACAGGTTTTTCGTCTTCATTACATATCCTGATATAGCGAATTTTCAATATCACTGAAACGCCATGTCTCAGCATTTACGACCTGGCATGTCGTCGTTCGGCCGATGTAGCCGCAGAACCACGACACTTTATTCCACATATTGAGATTTACCAATATCTAGATTTATAAAAATTATGATCGGATGAGCGGAACGGGGGGGTTGCCTGATGGCTCACAGAATCGGCATCATGAACCTAAATGGTTCTGATAATGTTATCGGAGATCCTGAACGGGAACGGTATGCGTCACGATTTTAATGACTATGTTGCATTCATGGCAGTAGCACAGGAGTGCAGTTTTTCACGGGCTGCTGTCCGCCTCGGGATCTCGGCATCCACGCTTTCACACACGATACGTCGTCTCGAGGAGCGCGTTGGCATGCCGTTACTTATGCGTACAACCAGGCGGGTGGCTGTCACCGAAGCCGGTAAACAATTATTACTGACGCTTGAACCCGGTCTTGCGCGCATTGAAGCGGGCGTGACAGCTCTTCAGAGACTGCGCCATACACCGGCTGGGCTGGTCAGACTTACGGTATCAGATCACATGATTCATGAATGTCTCTGGCCACGATTGTCACCGTTACTAAAAAAATATTCGGATATCAAGGTGGAAATGTCGCAGCAGAACGGTTTTGTCGACATTGTTGAGGGCAATTTTGATGCCGGAGTCCGAATTGGTGATGACATATTAAAGGATATGGTGGCCGTCCGAATCGCACCGGACATACGGTTTGTCGTCATTGGATCGTCCACCTATCTTGCAGAAAGAGGTCTGCCGCTACATCCCTCTCAGCTGGAAAAACATGACTGCATCAATATACGTCTGTCACCCACAGGCCCGCTGTATGGCTGGGAATTTGTCAGGCAGGGGGAGATTGTGAAAAAAGTGGACGGGCAGCTTACTTTTTCAAGCATTTATCCAATGCTTCAGGCAGTAAAAGATGGCTACGGCCTGGCCTACCTGCCGGAGTCTTCTGCCCTGGCGGGGATTGAGGCGGGACACTATTGTCGGGTGCTTGAGGACTGGTCAGAGGCTTTTCCCGCCGACATGATAATTCCAATAATGTCCATTACAGGCTCCGGTAAAGATAATACCGACACCTTACATGAGAAAGGCAAAAGCAATATAACCTGCTGTGCTCCGGATTTTAAGAATGAGCGGTTTACGTAGCAGGATGAGCAGTTCGAACCAGAAATTTCGTTACTATTGCTAAAGTAAAACCTGATGACCTCTAATCGTAACGGAGACCAATATGACTTCACAACTGAACTGGCAGGCCCCGGCTATCAATCGCAAAAAAGTAGGTGACATGACTGTGACCATGCTGAGTGATGGCTATCTGGACGTATCTTTTGAGCTGCTGTCTGGTATTGACGGCTCACGTGCCGAGGATTTACTGCAGAAGCGCGGTGTGCCAGCAGTACCCCGTATTAATATCAACGTCTACGTTATCCAGACGCCTGAGCGAACCATCCTGATTGACAGTGGTGCCGGAGGTATCAATGGCTGGGGCGGTCGGCTTCAGGTAGCCCTGGCCGCGGCAGGCATTGACCCGCTTCAGATTGATACCCTTCTCCTGACTCACGCGCATCCTGACCATATCGGCGGGCTTGCAGGCCCCCTGCAGACTCCCGTTTTCCGCAATGTTCAGCAGTTGTTTGTGCATGAGAAAGAACTCGCTTTCTGGCGTGATGAAACCATTTCCGCTGGCGCGCCTGACGCATTCAAGCCGTTCTTTGAAGTAGCAAGGAACGCCTTCAGCGCTTATGACGACAAACTGGTGCCATTCCGCGAGGAAGCGATTTTACCAGGTATTCAGACTGTACCGCTGTTCGGCCATACACCAGGACATACCGGTTATCTGCTGGGTGATGAAAAAGAGTCGCTGCTCATCTGGGGTGATATTGTTCACTTCCCGCACATTCAGGTTGCTCAGCCTGACGTTACTATCGCGTTCGACAGCGATCCTGCGGCGGCGGCGGCCATCCGTAGCAAAGTGCTTGACCGCGCAGCGAGCGATAACCTGGCTGTCAGTGGTATGCACTTCAACCTGCCTACTACCGGTAAGGTTATCCGTGAAGGTAACAGCTTCGCACTGAATTACGACCTGTGGTCACCCGCAGTCTGATCACCTTCCTTCCCGGTGCACACAATAGTGACCGGGAAGATCCCCTTTCATATCGCCCGACAAGAACCCACCTGCAATACTATGAATATCACTGCCTCACAAAAAAATGGCTCATTACTCTTGCGCCCTGGCTTTTTGTATTCCTCTGGAGTCAGGGTTTGTCGCAGCCAAATTTACCGTGCAGTACAGCGCGCCGTTTCATCTTTTATTCCTGCGTGGCGCATTTTCCTGTCTGGTCCTTCTGCTGCTTACACTGGGGTTCAGGGCCCGTTTTCCGTCCGGCAGAGGAATGGTTCGCAACCTGATTGTCGGACTTTTCCTGCAGAGCTTCTTTCTGGGCGGATGCTTTTATGCCATCCATCGTGGCATGCCGTCAGGCATTGTGGCGCTCATCACCGGCCTGCAGCCGGTACTGACTGCAATACTGGTTTCACTCATGCACCGTCAGTCCCTGCATCCCCGGAAATGGCTGGGTATTGCGATTGGCTTTGCGGGCGTTTTCCTGGTGCTCTCGCCAGGCCAGCATAGTTTTGCACTGGATCCTGTGGCTTTTGGGTCGGTCATGCTGGGGTTATTTGGCGTAACGATCGGAGCGCTTTATCAGCGCCGTGCTCAGGGAGATGGACATATCTTTGCGAACACGTTTTTACAGTACGTCACTTTGACAATATCGATGGGTGCAATTAGCCTGATGTTCGAATCTGCTCCGACGCAGTGGAGCTTATCATTTGCGCTGGGTCTGGGCTGGCTGGTTATTGGCGTATCGGTTCTGGCGATTATGTTGCTGATTTTTATGATACGAAGCGGTGAAGCAACCAAAGTCGCTACTTACTTTTACCTGGTTCCCATTCTCACGGCAGCTGAAGCGTGGTTGCTGTTTGGAGAGGCCATTACATTGCCCATGCTTGTGGGTATGGCAATAACTATAATCGGCCTGATTTTTGTCATCCGGGAATAGACAACCGCACGCGTCGCTGTATGCTTTTGTATATGGCGACGTATAATAGCGGTCAAAGTCAAATTCCGGATGAATATGCAAACAGTCAGCTTTTCCGATTCTCCCGTTGATGATCTCCTCGCTGAGCTTCTTACCCTGGCACGCTCCCGTTTTCCACTTCCCTGCGATTGCCTTCGCGCAGAACAGACGCATCAGGTAAAGAAGTTCGAGGTGGAAGGTGCGACCCTTTCCTTCCCGCTGGAAGGAGAATTCCGGTATCGTGAAAATGAGAAATGGCACCGGGTGATCCCGGGCGAGATTATGGTCGTCCCGAATGCCCGTAGCATCGATATAGAATATGCCCCTTCAGAACAAAGTGGTGAGTTTGTTGCCCTGAGCGTGGTGCTCGCGGAGGAACAGCTTGAAGCAGCCAGGCTGTTACTTGCCGCACCACCACCACAGGACACCGGCAGCATCGCAGCCATTTCCGTATCAGCTCTTCTTTCACCCCTTAACCGCTGGACAGCCGCAATGCGGGAAGGGAAGCGTCCGCTTTCCCTGCACGCCATGGTTGAAGTGGTGCTCTGGCTTTATGGCATGGGATACCATGCTTTGCTGCGAGCCCGGCAGCCAAGTCTGGCCATGAAAATCCGTCAGATGGTAGCGGACAAACCGGCTCATCCCTGGAGTGCTGCTGAAATTGAAGATCTGACGGGACTCAGTGGCCCCACGCTTCGGCGCCACCTGGCCAGTGAGTCAACCAGCTTACGCTCAGTTATCGCCGATGCACGTATCGCGGAGGCTCTCCGCCTGCTGATGACATCGACGCTGCCGGTAAAAACGGTCGCGGGGCGGGTGGGTTACAATTCACTATCGAGCTTCAGCAAGCAGTTTTCTGAACGCTATGGAATCGAACCTTCAGGGTTCCGCTGACTTCAGTTCGTTCAAGGTACACATTGCGTCCCTCGCACTTCAGTAACTTGCGTGGATCTTTCGAATATAACGGAAGATATTGGCCGGCATTGCGTGTAACCGGTTCAGGAGTTCTCATCGTGACGGGAGAGCTAAATCGGTACGGCTGTTGTTCTCAGCTATAAGAACAACTGAGTATCTGACCAGCTGTCTGGTGCTGGCAGCAGCATGCAGTGCAATCGGTCAGGCTCAAAGGAACTGACCTGATGTCAGGTTATAATTTCGGACACATCATAACCCCAGAAGGAGACAACTGTGGTTCATGTTTTCATTATCGGTGGTGCAGGCAAAATCGGCCAGCGTCTGTGCAGGATCCTTTCAGGTAGGGGGCATGCTGTTCGTGCCCTCTACCGTAAGCCAGAGCAGCAGGCATTGCTAGGCGAGCTGGGTGCTGAGCCCGTCAGTGGGAGCCTGACAGAGCTGGATGCAGCTGCGCTGGCGATGCACTTTGCAGGTAGTGATACAGTGGTGTTTACTGCCGGTGCCGGCGGTAAGGGGGGACAGGAGATGACCAATGCGGTCGACGGCGAAGGGCTGAAAAAGTCGGTAGCTGCCGCCCTCAGTGCCGGTGTGTCTCGCTTTCTGCTCGTTTCTGCATTCCCGGAGTCCGCACGGGGAGAAACCACTTCTGAATCATTCGAAAATTATATGCGTGTTAAAAAAATGGCCGATGTGGAACTAGCACAAAGCGAGCTTGACTGGGTGATCCTGCGCCCCGGCGCGCTGCAGGATAAGACTGGTACGGGTTATGTACGTGCCGGCCTGGCCATCCCGTATGGTAACGTGCCCCGTGATGACGTGGCGGCTACGCTGGCTGAACTCATTGAGCAACCTGCCGTCAGCCGCGTCATCATTGAGCTGACGTCTGGCGATGCTCCTGTCCGTGAAGCCATACAGAAGCTGGCGGGCCGATAAAAGGCAGCGCACGTACCAGCAGGCTGCAGGCCCCCAGGCGTTTACAATAAACTTTCCAGCCAGTCGGTAAACGCCCGTACTTTTCGGGAGAGATGGCGGTGCGGATACAGAAGTTACAGTTTGCGATTCGGGGACGTATTATCTGGCAGAACCTCTACCAACAGCCCGCGATCGAGATAAGGCTGCAAAAAAATATTCATGCCCTGTAGTATTCCCAGCCCCGCCAGGCCTGCTGCAATGTAGGCTTCTGAGTTATCCACGACAAGCCTGCCTGGAAGTTCAATTTCGGTGGAGCCCTCTGACGTCCCGAATGTCCAGGGCATAACTTGTCTGTTGCTGCTGTTAATCCAGTTGACGGCCTGATGCTGCTGCAACTCGTCCATTGTTTCCGGGGTGCCGTGTTGATCAAGATACGCAGGACTGGCGCAGGTCGTCATTTTAACGGTTCCCACCTCCTTTGCGATATAGTCGCCATCGTCCAGCTCCCCCACCCTCAGTATGCAGTCCAGGCCATCATGCAGCATATTCCGTCGGCGGTCTGAGCTGCTCAGGATAATTTCAATTCCGGGATGCTGGCGATAAAAATCAGGCAGGTTGGGTATAACAAGTAAAGCCGCAAACGCGACAGGCATATCTATGAGCGAATAGCGGGCGTCAAAATGATAGCGACAGGAAAGTTCTGCCATATTAAACATAACAACCCTTGGGCGCACCGCCGCAGGCGCCCTCAGCACGTTTCTGCGGCCTCCCGCCTGTTTCCGGCACCTTTCAAACGCCCCTGATGATTTCTGCGCGTCTGCATGGCTATGCAGTGAGATCTGCTCTCCACCGATTAGTGCATGCAGATTTTGGAAACGTCCAATTCTGGCACGAAGCGGTCACCCCGGCGGGGTGCAGTCCGCTGTCAGCGAAAACGGACATTGAGCCAATCAAATAATCTGTGCCAGAATTTGTCATTGAGGCTAGTACTTTCGAGTAGATCTATTTCCCGCCCGTACTCTTAAACTCATCTATCTCATCCTTCTACGACTTATTACCGGGAATATAAAACCCCGCCGAAGCGGGTTTGGTAATTTGAGTTTTTCTCAGGCGGCCATCTTTCTGCATTGTTCGGCGCAGTGATGACAAGCGCTTGAGCAATCCTGACAATGGTCATGTTCATGCTTTCCACACTCGTCACCGCACTTCTGACAAACATCAGCGCAAAGACGGCAAAGATCCTGGGCAGACCCGCTATTTAGTGTCATGAATTGAGCTGCAAGACGGCAGATATTTGCACACTGCATATCCAGTTTTATGCACTCGCGCATCATCTCCAGATTCTCTTCGTCGAGACACGAAGCCGCACAGTTATCACATGCCGTTGCACATAGATAACAGGCTTCGATGCATTTTTTGTATTCGTCTAACATAATTTCTCCTTAGCTAAGGTTACGTATTAAGCATGGAAGAGATAACTGATTATTCAAATTTTGAATTAGTTAATTACCTTTTCAGCATTTCATATCATTGATTCAAAGTGCATCTCTAGGGTTACCTAATTCACCTATGTCTACTTCTGGCACAATGCAGAAATGAGATAGATTTACTTTATCCGCTTCTCGCTCAAAGCTGTCCGTAATCCCTTGCCTGCTTAAAAAAACCGGATTAACGTGTGATGTTTTTACGTTTTCCAGGCAGCCTTCATCGGTAAGTACCTGTCTTACAGACTTCAATGCACTTAGTTAAGAAACATCCTAATCGTCCTTTCGCCGATCGCGAGATCTGTTATGGCAGCTAAACTCGATTGATACCCCAATCCGCGGGGCAGCATTTCCTTTCCGCACGCAAGAAGGAGAAGATCATGAAAGCAGTAATTTACAACGGTCCTTATGATGTAAAAGTAAAAGACGTACCGGATGCGAAAATTGTCCGCCCCACGGATGTACTCGTCCGCATCACCACCACCAACATTTGTGGGTCGGACTTGCACATGTATGAGGGCCGGACCAGCTTTGAACAGGGACGGATTCTGGGTCACGAAAACCTGGGTGAAGTGGTCGAAATTGGCTCAGGCGTTGAACGTATTAAGGTGGGCGACTATGTTTGTCTGCCGTTTAACGTGGGATGTGGTTTTTGCGAAAACTGTGAAAAAGGTCTGACCGGCTTTTGTCTCACTACCAATCCGGGTACGGCAGGCGCAGCTTATGGTTTTGCTGAAATGGGTCCCTGGGAGGGAGGTCAGGCGGAACTGCTTCGGGTGCCATTTGCCGACTTTAACTGCCTTGTTCTTCCCCCTGATGCGGCAGAAAAAGAAGATGATTATGTGATGCTCTCTGACATTTTTCCTACCGGCTGGCATGCAACAGAACTTGCCGGATTGAAGCCTGGTGAAAGCGTGGCCATTTATGGCGCGGGGCCGGTCGGTTTGATGGCAGCTCATTCGGCGATCATTAAAGGTGCTTCACAGGTGTTTGTGGTTGATACGCACACAGACCGGTTGGCTCTGGCTGAAAAAATGGGGGCGACGGGCATCAATGCTACTGGCGATGAAGCTGTACAAAAAATTCTCGACCTGACGGATGGACGCGGTACGGATTGTGGCTGCGAATGTGTTGGCTATCAGTGCTGTAACAAACATGGCCATGAAGATAACTCTGTTACCATGAACAGTCTTGTTGCGTCGACGAAAGCAACCGGGGGAATTGGTGTGGTTGGCGTCTTTATTCCTCAGGATCCGGGGGCTGAATCGGAGCTTGCCAGAGAGGGTAAGATGCCATTTGATTTTGGGAGTTTCTGGTTTAAAGGACAGGCAATCCGTACCGGCCAGGCGAACGTTAAGGCCTATAACCGTCAGCTGTCTCGCCTCATCCATCACGATAAAGCCAGTCCGGGCAAAATAATTTCTCATCGTCTTTCGCTTGAAGAGGCTCCTGCCGGATATAAGCACTTCGATGAGCGGGATGAAGGATGGACGAAGGTTATCCTTAAGCCTTAAATAGAGTTATCCGGTATGAGAAAGCAAAAACCGGGAAAGAATGTATGACTTTTGACAGGGTGCAATAAAATATCCTGTCAGGGCGTTATTATTCATACTTTCAGCTGCCAGGCGCTTCCATATCCAGACTTGTTCCCTGATTTTGCCGACGAGATAGCAAAATTAATACATTCAGGAGGAGGCATCTGCGGTTGATCTGTTCCGTATTTATTAACGCCCTGTGCTGTAAGTATTGTCTGCCTCTACCACATAGCAGACATGTGCGCAGGAACGGTCCGCTATGAGCGAAAAGCGGACTTCCGGTCCTTGCGCAAACTCCCGTTCCGAGAAGTTGCAGTTCACAAATCACCTGTTAAAGAAGGTATGGTAGCCCACAGCATTAATTTTGCTTCCATCTTCAGTCAGACTGGCCGGTACCGGCTTCCGATAAGTTTCGTCGGCTGAGGCCCGCTAAAGTAGAGAGGTCAAAAAATAACCTTGACGTACAATAATTTTCGATATCCAAACTGACCCCTAATTAGGTGGACACCTGATGACTGACTTAAAATTTCTATCACGCCAGCGTTACACATCCGCAGTCGCATCTTGCGGGGTTCAGCGGGGTGTTGCAGGCGGACGTGCACGTGCGGACGCCCTCTGACACCACGACCGAAGCGCTGTGCCGTATCGGCGAGCTGTATGGCATCGAGGCGGGCATCCGGGGCAAAAGCGCGGCGGAACGGCTGGCCATTCGGCAGGAAAAAGCGGTACCGCTGCTGACCGCGCTGGAGGGCTGGCTGCGTGAAAAGCAGAAAACGCTGTCACGGCACTCGGAGCTGTCGAAGGCGTTCGCGTACGCGCTGAACCAGTGGGATGCGCTGAAATTATACCTGCGGGAGATTACTGATACAGAACACGCCGGGAATGTGCCGCCATTGACGCAATGACGACACAGCCCTTTTTAACCGTTCCGTGAGAGTTCCCTGGCAATATACTGTGCGGTACGGCTTTCTTTGACCTGCGATACCTGTTCGGGAGTTCCTGCGGCAACCAGGCGTCCTCCCTCATGTCCCGCTCCAGGACCGATGTCGATAACCTGGTCTGCCTGAGTAACCGCCCGCATATCGTGTTCAATCATTATCACCGTATTTTCTGCATCAACAAGCCGCTGCAGCTGCACAAGGAGGCGGTCGGCGTCTGAAGCATGCAGGCCGGTTGTCGGTTCATCTAGGATATACAACGTGTGGCCACGTTGGCTACGTTGTAGTTCGGTTGCCAGCTTGATCCTTTGCGCCTCCCCTCCGGATAACTCGGTTGCTGGTTGTCCCAGACGCAGGTAGCCCAGACCAATTTCACTCAGCAGACGGAGGGGACGAGCCACTGGTTCTTCAGTCGCAAAGAACTGACTGGCTTCATCCACCGTCATATGCAGGACCTCCGCGATATTTTTGTCCTGCCAGCAGATCCTGAGAGTATCCCGGTTATACCGCGCGCCATGGCAGGTCGGGCACGGTGCATACACGCTCGGCATAAACAACAGCTCCACGCTGACGAATCCTTCACCTTCACAGGTTGCACAGCGGCCTTTTGCCACATTGAAAGAGAATTGACCCGCATCGTAATGATGGAGTTTGGCGTCAGTCGTTCCGGCAAAGAGCTTACGAACAGGATCAAACAACCCGGTATATGTCGCCAGGTTTGAACGGGGGGTCCTGCCTATCGGTTTCTGGTCAACCTGAACCAGACGCTTTACCAGTCCGGTATCACCGGTCAGGGTACCGTACGTTTTCTCCGTTACGGATGGCCCCTCAGCGTCGCTGGCTTCGGAAAGCACGTCTTCTGGCTCACCGCCAAGTGAAGAAAGCACCAGTTCCGGTAAGGCCTGGGCAATCAGACTGGATTTACCGGAGCCAGAGACTCCCGTCACGGCTGTCAGCACACCCAGAGGAATATCAACATCGATCCACTTAAGATTGTGGCGATGGATCCCCTGCAGTTTCAGCCACCCGGATGGGATACGGGCAAAAGATTGTGGTGGCCGGACTTCATCAAATAAATAACGCGCGGTACGAGATTGGGTGACGGCTTTCAGATCTTCAGGAATACCACTGTAGAGAACATGTCCTCCCTGTTCACCAGCCGACGGTCCCACATCAACAAGCCATTGCGCCCGTCGCATCAGGTTAAGATCATGTTCAACGACAAACACCGAGTTGCCGGCATCACGAAGGTTCTCAAGCGCATCGTAAAGCGCTTTACTGTCTGAGGGGTGCAGACCCGCAGACGGTTCATCAAGAACATAGACCACACCAAACAGCATCGAACTGAGTTGCGTGGCAAGACGCAGTCGCTGAAGCTCTCCTGCAGATAGAGTTGGGGTTGCTCTGTCCAGCGTAAGATAACCCAGCCCCAGCTTCTGCAACTGATACAACCGGGCCATGACACCACCGGTCAGCCGTTGTGCCGCCAGTCGTTTCTCTTCCGATAACGCCGATGTCCGGCAGACATCGGCGTTATCGGAATGGACCGCTTTTCCGGATGCAGCACGCTCTGTCAGATCCCGACGGGTGATATCCCTGTCGGCATCTGCGCCGGCGTGGTGGGCACTGAAATCCCCCCGGGAGATTGGAAGGAGCAATTCCGCCAGCTGGTCTAAGGGCATCTGCATAAATTCACCAATGTCCACACCGGCAAAGGTGACGGACAATGATTCTGACTTCAGTCTTTTCCCGTGACAGACCGGACACAGCTTGCCTTCCATAAAACGGGAGACTCGTTTTCTCATCAACGCGCTTTGCGTGCTGGCGAAGGTATGTAGCACATAACGACGTGCCCCGGTGAAGGTCCCCATATAACCCGGCGTCATTTTTTTCCTGACGGCTTCGCGCGTATCTTCCGGACTCAGTCCCGGGAAAACCGGTACAGTGGGGGTGTCTTCGGTAAAAAGGATCCACTGACGGTCTTCCGCTGGCAGATTTTTCCAGGGAGTGTCGATGTCATACCCCAGCGTCACCAGAATATCCCGCAGATTCTGTCCGTGCCAGGCCGGGGGCCAGGAAGCAATAGCCTTTTCACGGATACTAAGTGAGGGATCGGGCACCATCAGTGTTTCAGTTACCTCATAGATATGGCCCAGACCATGGCAAGAAGGGCATGCCCCCTGCGGCGTGTTGGGAGAAAAATCCTCGGCATACAGCATCGGTTGTCCGGCAGGATAAGCGCCCGCCCGTGAGTACATCATTCGCACCAGACTGGATAAGGTGGTCACGCTGCCGACAGAGGAGCGCGCGTTACTGGCACCGCGTTGTTGCTGAAGCGCAACGGCTGGCGGCAGTCCGTCAATGGCATCCACATCCGGAACCCCGACCTGATCAATGAGGCGACGAGCGTAGGGGGCAACCGATTCAAAGTAGCGCCGTTGCGCCTCAGCATAAATGGTGCCAAAGGCCAGTGAAGACTTACCCGAGCCTGACACACCCGAAAAAACAACCAATGCGTTGCGCGGAATGGAAACATCCACCTCTTTAAGGTTGTTCTCGCGAGCACCGCGAATCACAACTGAATTGTTGTCGTCAGTCAGGATGGGATGATAACCGAAAAGTTTCTTTGCCATAGAATTTCCTGTGCTAGGTGTGTCCGCTCTTAATAAGGCCACCTCTTGTGACGGTATCTGGTGTGCCGGACCGCTCGATCAGAAAGCCCGTCGAAAAAAGCGTTTGTGTGACTGGAAACAGATTGCTGAAGCTGGGCCCGGTGGTACCATGTGGGACACCGCTGAAGTTTCAGCGGTACCCTGCGGATCCGCCTTCTGTATGAGAACTGGCTGGCGGCGTACCCGGGACCGGAGATTTGGCTCCCGTGATAATGCGGGCTCCCCGGTACGCGACGCTGTGGTTCCAGACCCAGCTGATGGCGACACTCAGGCGGTTTCGGGTACCAATTAAAAAATACAGATGAATAATGCACGTGATTTCATATGTCATTTCCTTTCATTACAGTTTTAGACCCCATCAGACATCTGCCTGGCAGAGTTAACGGAGATAGGAGCGGACTATCGAAATGGTGTCGTCGATTGACCTCTTCTGCGACTCATTTCGTTTGCCCGTATCGGGGAATTCCTCCCGAAGATAGCTTTCCAGAACAACCGCCATCAGGTCGTTAACGGCTCCCTGGACTGACCCCGCCCCGGTAGACGATCCTGCCCTATAGTTTGAGTATAGGAGGAGCGTATGGGCACACCACGATTTACACCTGAATTTAAGGAAGAAGCCGTCCGTCAGATAACGGAACGCGGTTATTCCGTCGCCTAAGTATCTGAGCGTCTGGGCGTCTCTGCACACCGCCTCTACAAGTGGCTACGGGCTATCAAACCTGATAACAGCGAGCAGCATGCCCGGGATTTACTGGAAGCTAAAAGCGAGATCCTGAAACTCCGGGCGCAGCTAAAACGCACCGAAGAAGAACGGGATATCCTGAAAAAGGCCGCGCGGTACTTTGCAAAGGAGCCCGACTGAAGTACCGCTTTATCAATGAGCACCGAACTGTATGGGGTGTGATGACGATGTGTCGGGTACTGAATGTCGCCCGGGCCGGGTTCTATGCGTGGCTGCATAACCCTGTCTCGGCGCGTGATAAAGATAACCAGCGCCTGCTGATGCTTATCCGCGACTCATATTCCCTGAGCGGAGGCGTATACGGTTACCGGCGGGTTCATGGCGATCTGAACGAAATCGGGGAAACCTGTGGTAGAAACCGGGTGGGTCGGATCATGCAACTGGACCGGATTAAAGCTGTGCGCGGCTATAAAGCGCCACGTCGTATCGCTGGCAGGCCTTCAGTCGTTGCTCCTAATCTCGTGCAGCGGCAGTTCACCGTTGTCCGGGCCACCCAGGTCTGGGTCACCGATATTACTTATATCCGCACCTGGCAGGGCTGGCTGTATCTGGCGGTGGTTATCGATCTCTTCGCCCGTAATGTGGTCGGCTGGTCGATGAAACCCACTCTCTCACGCGAACTGGCGCTCGACGCGCTGATGATGGCGGTCTGGCGCCGAAAACCAGACAGCGAGGTTATCGTACATAGCGATCAGGGCAGCCAGTACGGCAGTGACGACTGGCAGCGCTTCTACCGGGCCAATAACCTGGCGCCGAGCATGAGCCGGCGTGGCAACTGCTGGGATAATGCGGTGGCCGAATCGTTCTTCAGTTCGCTGAAAAAAGAACGGATCAGAAAACGCATATATAAAACCAGGGATCTGGCCCGGGCGGATCTTCGATTACATTGAAGTCTTCTATAACCGGTCCCGGCGCCACAGCCACCTCGGCGACGTCAGTCCGGAGGCCTTCGAACAGGCCTCGTCGTGAGGACAGGATTTGTCTACAGGCGTGGGGTCAGTCCAAACTATAGGGCAGGATCGTCTACCGGGGCGGGGTCAGTCCATCAACGGCTCGGAAGTGTCTAGATTATCCGTGGCGATTCAGTTACAGTACATCTCAGGTCTGCAGGGTTCAGGCCCTGTTCAGGCCTGAAAATTAAGCACATTTTCTGAGGCTGGAAATCAACTCATGCTGACAGCCTGAGCCTGTTGGCATGGTAAGCAATGTGCTCACCAATAAAGCTGGAAATGAAATAATAGCTGTGGTCGTATCCAGTATGATATCGGAACGACGCATTGAGGTTCATCTCATTGCATACTCTCTCAAGGATTTTGGTGCGCAGTTGCTCTTCATAAAAGGCGTCACTCAGCCCCTGATCAATGAAGATTTCTGGTAATTTTTCACCCTGTAAAATGAGGCTGACTGGATCGTAGGCTTCCCACGTTTTTCTGTTTTCACCCAGGTAAGCGCTAAATGCCTGTTGCCCCCATGGCACCTGAGAAGGCGATACTATCGGGGAAAATGCTGATACGCTCACATATTCACCAGGATTTCGCAGAGCCAGCACCAGAGCACCCAGCCCTCCCATAGAATGACCGGATATAGATTTTCTTGCCGTTGCAGGAAAATGATTCATGACGACATCCGGAAGCTCTCTGAGAATATAGTCATACATCCTGTAATGAACATTCCACGGCTGTTCCGTCGCGTTCAGATAAAAACCGGCCCCCTGGCCAAGATCGTAACTGTCGGCATCCGGGACATTATTACCCCGGGGACTGGTATCCGGGACAACAACGATGACGTTATGCCGGGCTGCATAATGCTGCATACCTGATTTGGTGATGAAATTCTGCTCAGTACAGGTCAGGCCCGACAACCAGTATAGTACCGGCAGTTTTTCTGTTACTGCTTTGGGAGGAAGATACACACCGAAATTCATTTCACAATTAAGGGATTGTGAATAATGCCGGTACACGTTTTGCCAGCCGCCAGAGCTGGCATGCTGCTCAATGAGTTCCATCAGCCGTTATCTCATGGTTATTTCCCCTGACCGAAGCCAGGGGAAGTATCTTTAAATCCGGACGTCAGATAAACGTATACGCCGTGATTTTGTTACCCGCCGGATCCCGCAGGTAGGCAGCATAGGCCCCGGGAAGGTGACCACGCGGGCCAGGTTGACCTTCATCAGCTCCACCGGCGGCAAGGCCGGCAGCATGGAAAGCATCAACCTCTTCCGGGGTGGCAGCAGCGAAGCCGACAGTCACCCCGTTAGCGGAAGGTGCTTCACCGTTGCCCGGACGGGCAATGATAAATGCCGGCTTTTCGCGGCCATAGAGTACCCAGCCGTTGCCAAACGGGCCGAGGTTATTGATACCAAGCGTGCCCAGGACGACATCGTAAAATGCGGAGGATTTCTCGACATCGGCTGCGCCAATGAACACATGAGAAAAGATGCCGTCACCAGAAATTACCGGAGTTGTCATTTTCCACTTCCTTCAGTTTGAGTTGATTAAAATTCTGATGGGATCAGTAATGAATCACTGTCCGGATAGATTTGCCTTCATGCATAAGCTCGAAGGCGTCATTGATTTCATCCAGTGTCATCGTATGGGTTACAAATGGCTCAAGGTCAATATCCCCCTTCATGGCATCCTCGACCATACCGGGGAGCTGAGTGCGGCCTTTTACTCCGCCAAACGCGGAACCTTTCCATACGCGCCCGGTGACCAGCTGGAAAGGACGGGTGGAAATCTCCTGTCCGGCCCCTGCGACACCAATGACAACGGACTGCCCCCACCCACGGTGAGCACTTTCCAGCGCTGCACGCATGACGTTAACGTTACCGATACATTCAAAGGTATGGTCAATACCCCACTTGTTGATATCCAGCAGAACATCTTTAATCGGTTTGTCATAATCATTCGGGTTAATGCAGTCAGTGGCCCCGAACTGACGGGCCAGGTCAAATTTTGTCGGATTAGTATCGATAGCGATAATACGTCCCGCTTTTGCCTGACGGGCCCCCTGTACCGCAGCCAGACCAATTGCCCCCAGACCAAAAATGGCAACTGAATCGCCCGGCTGCACTTTAGCCGTGTTATGGACGGCGCCAATACCGGTAGTCACGCCACAACCCAACAGGCAGACGTGTTCATGGTTCGCCTCCGGGTTAATTTTTGCCAGAGAAACCTCGGCCACAACGGTGTATTCACTGAATGTGGAACATCCCATGTAGTGGTAAAGAGGCTGACCGTTGTATGAAAAGCGAGTGGTCCCGTCAGGCATCAGTCCTTTGCCCTGAGTCTCGCGAACCGATACACAGAGGTTCGTTTTACCGGACTGGCAGAATTCACACTCCCCGCATTCAGCGGTGTAGAGCGGAATAACATGGTCACCCGGCTTCACACTGGTGACGCCTTCACCAACTTCAACGACGATACCGGCTCCCTCGTGGCCGAGAACCACCGGGAAAACGCCCTCAGGGTCATTCCCTGAGAGGGTAAAGGCATCGGTATGGCAGACACCTGTGTGGGTGTTTTTAATCAGCACCTCGCCTTTTTTAGGCGGAGCAACATCAATTTCAACAATCTCCAGGGGCTTCCCTGGTGCAAATGCAACAGCGGCACGTGATTTCATACGTAATATATCCTCAATGTAATAATGGCCTCACCTATTTAAGATAGGCACGAACCAGCTCAATCGTATCGTCAACTGATTTACTGACTTCATGACTGTAGCTGTCATTCTGGTCAAAGGTTTCCCGTATGTGGCTCTCCAGCACCTCTGCCATCAGTCCGTTAGCGGCGCCCCGGACGGCGGCGATTTGCTGGAGAACGGAACGGCATTCAGCGCCACTTTCAAGTGCTCTTTCCAGAGCATCAATCTGACCCCGGATACGGCGAACCCGGGTTAGGACCTTTTTTTTCTCTTCAGGAGTACTGGGCATTGCTTACCTCACTGCTCTGTATTTCTTATACTATAGGGGAGTATTACATTAAGATCAACACATACCCCACTATAGTATAATAAATATATCAGAGCACCGGTAATGACTCCAACTTACTGATAGTGTTTTATGTTCAGATAATGCCCGATGACTTTGTCATGCAGCTCCACCGATTTTGAGAACGACAGTGACTTCCTGCCCAGCCTTGCCAGATGCTGCCTCAGATTCAGGTTATGCCGCTCAATGCGCTGCGTATATCGCTTGCTGATAACGTGCAGTTCTCCCTTCAGGCGTGATTCATAAAGCGGCCAGCCATCCGTCATCCATACCACGACCTCAAAGGCCGACAGCAGGCCCAGAAGACGCTCCAGCGTGACCAACGTGCGTTCACCGAATACGTGCGCCACAACCGTCCTCCGTATCCTGTCATACGCGTAAAACAACCAGCGCTGGCGTGATTTAGCGCCGACGTAACCCCACTGTTCGTCCATTTCCGCGCAAACAATGACGTCACTGCCCGGTTGTATGCGTGAGTTTACCGACTGCGGCCTGAGTTTTTTAAGTGTCGTAAAATCGTGTTGAGGCCAACGCCCATAATGCGTGCACTGGCGCGACATCCGACGCCATTCATGGCCATATCAATAATTTTCTGGTGTGTACCGGGCTGAGAGACGGTGTAAGTGAACTGTAGCTGCCATGTTTTACGGCAGTGAGAGCAGAGATAGCGCTGATGTCCGGCAGTACTTTTACCGTTACGCACCACGCCTTCAGTAGCTGAACAGGAGGGACAGCTGATAGAAACAGAAGCCACTGGAGCACCTCAAAAACACCATCATACACTAAATCAGTAAGTTGGCACCATTACCCGAATTACCAGCGTCTGCTCTTGGCACGGAGCGGACCTATTTACTGAGCCGAAGGTCCGCTCAGACTAACTCATTAAAGCCTGGTTGTTTTATCGCATCATCAGCCGTGTTCTGAAGCATTAGCTATGTATCTTCAGGGATGCTGATTTTCCCTCTGCACCAGATAAACCAGAATACAGTTTGATGTCGGTCAAAAAAGACAGCTTTAAGTGCATGAAATGAATAATGTTTCTTGAATGCTGGCAAAGCACTGGGATCGTAGTGTTGATTATTAGACGATCGGTCAATATTATTTATTGACGACTTAATGACTGAACGGTAAACGCCCGGACAAACGAGGTGAACGTGTTTAAATCTTTATTAATCAACAAAACAGATGGACGCTATAGTGCGCAACTTGCTGAAATCGCTGAAAGTGAACTACCGCAGGGGGATGTGGAGGTCAATGTTGACTATTCATCCATCAACTACAAAGACGCACTGGCCATTACGGGCCGGGGCCCAATCGTCCGACGCTTTCCCATGGTGCCCGGCATTGATTTTACCGGTACAGTGTCCGCCAGTTCACATCCCGAATATCAGGCCGGAGATAAGGTTCTCCTGACCGGCTGGGGTGTTGGGGAAAAACACTGGGGCGGACTATCCGAAAAAGCACGGGTAAATGGAGACTGGCTGACGCCGCTCCCGGCTGGCGCTAACGGCAAACACGTAATGGCAATCGGAACAGCTGGGTTTACCGCGATGCTGTGCGTAGACGCACTTCTGAATCATGGTATTAAGCCTGAAGATGGTCCGGTACTTGTTACCGGTGCCAGCGGCGGCGTCGGGAGCATTGCGGCCATGATCCTTGCATCAATGGGGTACCGCGTTACGGCGTCTACTGGACGCCCGGAAGAGGCTGCCTGGCTCTATAAAACGGTCGGTGTGGACGAGATTATTAACCGTTCCGAGCTCTCCTGTCCCGGAAAACCGTTACAGAAAGAACGCTGGGCTGCCGCCATTGATACAGTCGGTAGCCATACGCTCTGCAATGTATGCGCCGGGGTGCGTTATGGCAGTATTGTTGCAGCCTGCGGCATGGCACAGGGGATGGAACTAATGGGGAATGTGGCTCCGTTTATCCTGCGTGGCGTCACGCTGAAAGGGATTGACAGTGTCATGTTCGCGAAGGAAAAAAGAGCGGCGATCTGGCAGCAGGCGGTACAGTATTTACCGGAGTCCAGACTGGATAGCCTGACCACCGTTTATCCGCTGAGTGATGCCATCAATGTGGCCGAAAAACTTCTGAGTGGCGGAATTCGTGGCCGGGCAGTAATTCAGTGTAGCTAATGAAGTGGAAGCCAGGCTCAGCCTGGGTTTGATAATTATTATCAGGGGCTGCGGCCCCTTTTTTACTTTTCAACAGCCGTGTCCTTAGAGGGCTGATAGCGTACTGACTTTTTGAAATAGCTCCAGAAGTCGTACACAGGCTGGGTTGAGCAATAAAGTTTGGCACGCATTACGGCACCCTCCCAACTGCTCCAGAAAATGGCCGCCAGTTGCGTATTATTCATATCGGAACGGATTTCGCCCGAAGATAACGCGTCGGACAGACAGCACGCCACAAGCGCCTGCCAGCGCTCAAGTATTTCGTGGAGCTGTTTGATAAAGGACAGTGGAAGACCCGGACTCTCCTGCATCATATTGCCAACCAGACAGCCCCGGGTGAAATTGTACTTTTTAATGCCGTCGCAGGCATCGTCGATGAAATTTTCCAGACGCATCATTGGTGTGAAGGATGATTCATACAGATGTTTTTGGAGTTTATGCACAAAGAAACTGTCATAGGCGCTCAGAACAGTCTGGGCATACTCTTCTTTGCTCTTGAAATAGTAATAAAATGAGCCTTTAGGAACACTGGCATTTTTGACAATGGCATCGACTCCCGTTGAAAGAAAACCATTCTGCGTGAGCAGTTCAAGCCCGCTTCGGATCAGGTCATTACGGGTATCTGTATAGGTACTCTCTGTTTTTCGTGGCCTGCCTCGCCCACGAATTTCGCCAGTCATGACTTTGCTCCTGCATTTTATTAACGGAAAAGAATAAGTGATTTTGCGCGGAGGCTTCAATCAGTTTATCCCCGGCGGTGACGAGGTGGCCACCTATGCCGACTGGACAGGGGACTGACTATTGCCATAACGCCATCGCAGGTTGCTTCAGTAAACCTGCTAATCCCGTACAATGGCGAATTCGCTATATCCGCTTCTCGCACTTAGCTGCCATAAATCGGCCAGGCAATCACAGGTCATTTCTGTCTCGCAAAGAAGGTGCCGTTTCTGCTTTGCGTTGACACCCCTAAATATTAGAATTAAAAGGAGAGAGTTACTGGAAAAAGGCAGCGGAGGCAGTGACAATCGTGGCTTGAAGCCACTACTCGATGGATGCGGACATGTAGTTGGCGTCATTCGACAAAACTAGCAAACTTCTAATAGTCACCATTTCTCCCGTCTGGCGGGAGTGCTGTCAAATGCCCCCCTCATCTCTGTGTGGGAAATGAAGGGTGAAGGGGAAATAGATGACAGCGTTATTTCTACGCCCAGAATACTGAATACCTTGTACAGACGATCAATACTGGCGCTAGCAGGGTTTGCTTCCAGGCGGGCATAGGTTTGCTGCGTTACGGCAAGCCTCTCAGACACATCTTTTTGCGTGAAGCCCTTGATTTTGCGAAACCCGATTAGCACAGGTCTGAGCTGGTTCAGCGTTTTTATCGGGAACTGATTATTCATAAGTGACCTGCCTCGCAGACTGAGTAGGGAGTACCGCCCTGTAATACAGCAGGTAAGGTGTATTTTGTGTTATACAGACTATAGGCTGTAAAACCTTTATTGAAAAGATGCTGATGTTCCAGGGGCATGCCGAGCATGGACGATTTTCTGCGGGGCGGTATTTCGCTACGGGGGAGATTGCGTTCGGGCAATGTACCGGTGTAAAAAACGTCAATTTTTCAAAACCGCTGTTATCGGGATAAGCTGAAAACTCCGAAGGCAGACACAGCCACGAATAATGTCAGACTTAAACTCTGTAGCTGTCTTCTTTTGCCTGTAAATAACGTCTAGTTTGACTCTGATGAAGGCTGTACCAGGCAGAGAACATGTCACTCTCGGGGCCGGATGATAAAATGTGTTCAACTGGCTGGGCAGGGTAATAGCGAAGAACGTTCTCTGAAATTCGATTCAGCTCAGCGTAACGTGCGCTGTAGGTATGTATAATCCATTGCATCAATTTTGCATCCGTATTATTCGCAGATTACACACAAGAAGCTTAACAATGGCTGAAAGAGTGAGCAGGGATATGTAACAAAAACAAGGGCTTCAAGATGAACTGGATAAAACCGGAGCAGAGCAAGCCCTGTTCCGGTTTGTCAGGCTTTGGAATTTCTTCCAGGCCCCTGCAGCTAGTCACAACAAACACATTAATGTTTTCATTGCTTCAATTCAATATTATTGTGTGAAAGGGATTCCATCGAAATCGGCTTATGCATGCTTAAAACTAAACTGCCCCGGCTGCAGTCATTTGGTTGCTGTGGGCTCTGTACTGTGTCTAATAGTGAAAGAATCTTACGTTATAACGAAGGAAATTGCTGAATGACTCTACGATTGCAGACGGAATCACCCGCTGACCAGGATATGTTTAGAGGCAGCAGTCATGAAAAAGTTGCAGAGAATGTGGCTCAGATCATCAGGACACCTGATGTCAATATTATTGGTCTGGAAGGTGAGCTGGGTTCAGGTAAGTCAACAATATTGAAGTTCCTGCAGAAAAAGCTTAAAGATGATTTTACGTTCATTAACTTTGATGCAGAACGTTACCATCATGGCTCAACTAAAAAAGCGCTTATCGATGTCATCCACCACGGGGTCAGCCTACAATGTCCGGGCTCCCGGGATGTGTTGGATAAGTATAAAAATCTGGCTCTGGGTAACATCGTTGAATACGACAAGAGGGTCAGCAGCAGGCTAAGCTGGTTGACCGTCGTTTTTATTTTACTGTCATTGCTTTCCGTGCAGATGCTTCGTTATGTGCTAACAGACCTTAATCAATATTTTACTAACAAGGAGTCATTATTAGGGTGGCTTTTTTATGTTGAGGTGGCCGCGTTTCTTTCTCCTGCCATTATGGTCGCAGGACTGGCATGCCTGCAGAACATGGAATGGTACAGAAAGAAAGGGTATTCGAGTATTGGTGATTTGTTCAAACGCAACAGTACTGACAGGATTGAAGAGACTTGGCTAGTTAATAAGGAGGTCGGAGCTATTGAGCTGGCTGAAGCTCTGCAGGGATTTACCTCCAAAGAGGTCATTTCCCATGGAGATCGCTTCATCCTTATCATTGATAATCTGGACCGAATCAGTGCAGACAAAGTGAAAGAGCTCTGGAGTGATATGGAGCTTATTGCCGGAGCCACTCATGAACACTTCAGGATAGTGGTGCCCTATTCGGCAAGACAGGTTTCAGCCTCACTTTCTGTGGCGGGTTTCAGCGGGCGTGAGTTTATTGCAAAGCGGATTCCTGTAAGTTTTCAGGTTCCTCCTCTTATTTCGGCAGGATGGCAGGAAGCGTTAAGGCAGTACTGGAAAGAAACAGTAAATGAGGATGCAGGGATAGCGTGCCGGGAAGCAACGGTGTTGCTTGAGCGCTGGAAACCCTCTGAGTATCCTCGTATCACACCGCGATTAATGAAGAAGTTTGTTAATGATATTCATATTCTGAACCTTACCGTTCCTGCAACAGAAGATCATCGCCATATTCTTATTGCTCTCTACTTACTGGTGGTCAGATACGGGGAGCGAGATATTAAAGTATTACTTCGCGATCCCAAAGCTAGTCAGACCGAACCCGGTATTGCTCCGGATGATTTTGACGAGATGCTCTCGCTAACTTATCAACAAATATCCCGAATTTTTAATAACGATACAGAAAGATGGAGCGAATTTCTGATGAGCATCCACTATCAGTCCACGGTGGAGCTTGCCAGGAGCGAGTTGCTTGATACGCCTCTTAAAGACGCGATTGGTGCTATAAATATCCCACGGCTTGAAGAACTGACGGCCTTGTGGGGTTTCGCTGAAGCATGGCAGCGAGTGGCACCACATATTCAGATGCGAGACTGGCTGGTTTCTTATAGCCGGATGGATGAGAAGTGTCAGGCTCTCGCCGAACCGCAACTCAAAGTCGCAGTGCAAATGCTGAATCAGAGTTATGCTGTTTCACTCAGAGAAAAGAATGATGAAGGTTTCGTATTGAGTCTGCAGAAACTGATGGCTGACGGGCGGATAAGCCTAGAGCCTTTCGTCGAAAGGCAAATATCGTTTATTGTGAGTAAACTTGATGAAATTCAGGATTCAGAAAAATTGGAGGCTGAATCCACGCAGACGTTGCTGCAGGAAGCTGATTCATACTCTGTTCTGGCCGGTGAATCACTACTGAATAAAATGGAGAATTTTGTAGATGGCGTATTTTATGTGGAATACCTTGTCAATAATGAAGAGACCTTGTCAAACCTGAAAATTGGCACACTAGATATCGGAAATCACGGTCGGGAGGAGATGTTACGCTATGGAGCTGAGCAACCTCAGATAGACCTTTTTAATCCGGGAATTATCCGGCATATCAATATTGCATCGAAGGCGGTACAGAACGTAATTGGAAAGAATGATGGTACAGGTGGGGCTCAGGTTAGCTCTGCAATAATGACGCTTAAAAATCGTCAGGTTGTTGAGGACGTTATCCATTTCAGAAAAATTGTTCTGAGCCCGGACTGGAATAATAATGTTTTAAATCAATATTATCTTAATAATACGGCGACGAGGAATCTCTTCCCTGCGGAATTTGCTGCACAGGCTGTTGCTCACATGGTGCTCCATGGTAACTATGCCGGTATCGAGTCGTACAGTGAACATATTGGTGAGGAACGGTTTGACCTGGCTTTGGCTGCATATCTTCGTTATCTACGTACTGCCGAGAGTATCTTTATAGCACTTAAGGATAAAAATGTTCTGCCGTACATCAAAAATGCTGTTGGCAGGATTGTTGATTTAGGTCTTCTGGTGAATATACCTGTCCTGAGCTTTGTTAAAGGTCAGTATGACGTCATCAAAGAAGCTACAAATGCAACCTCTCTTTTAATATTTGTGCGAGAGCGTCAAAAAGCACTGTCAGAGAAAATAATTGAGTCTGATGTGAATGCTATGGGTCCAGTATTTCTCCATGACGTATATCAGTCAGGTGAGCAGTTTGATATTTTGAAGAAAAAGCTGAACGCCCTGGCATGTGGAGTATTTAGTTCTTCTGAAAGGCTTATTGAGTGTTTTACGGTTCTTCCTGTGAACATGCGCTTTATCCTTGAACAAATGCAACTTCAGGGGCAGCATATCCGGATGGAAGGTAGTGTGGGTATCTTTGCATCATGGTTCCGTGATGCAGAGCCAGACGTTGTCACAAATGCCGAGAACATTCATTTCCTGTGGTCTTGCCTCGACGATACCCAGAGAGAGACTGTACTTGATGAGTTGCACGATGTCTTACTTGAAAGACATATTCGTATTGACAGCCGTATTGCGATTATTACCCGTTTTCATAATGAGTTGTCGTTTATTGAACCTGAGAAGGCCGTTGAACGCAGGGCTATTGCGGCGCTGTTTAGCGCTTCTGTTGATAATGTATTATTGTCTCAATGGCTTGACCGTCAGACGTTTTCATTTTCATCATGGTCTCCGGAGGACGCCCGTACGGCAACGAGTTGTATAATGAATAACTCGGAGATTTTTCCTCTCATCTGCAGGAATTCACAGTATATTAAAAACAGAATGTTACCAGAGAAAGCGGACGTTACAGAAGATAGTGATACGTTTCCGGACTGAGTTCGTTCTTTAAATCCTATACCTGAAGACCACAGCGGTGGTCTTTGGGAGTTTTTTTATTGCCTGATATACATTAAGCATGTTATATCTTGCTAAGAAATAATCATTCAGGGATTAATCATAACTACTGAAGTTATGTTGTGTTCTTTTCTTTTAAAAATAAATTATTCAGATTTATTTTCTATTGATTTAATGAGGTAGGGAATGACAGAAAGTGCTTTGCTTTTGCGAGAGGCATTTAATGAATCGGTTAACTATATGACATGGTCTTTTTATTCACTGATAACTGCTTACGTTTCGATGGCTTTTTATGATAGAGTTGAGGTTAAGACCCGAATAAATAATTATCTGAATAAGTTACTTTTCGTGATTGCTATGTCCGTTTTTATCCCAAATATGTACTTTGTTTCAATGGTGTTCAGTCAGAAGTTAGGCACCGCAGCTGGCGTTGCGTCATTCATTATTGGGCTACTTTTCATGATGTTAAACTCGGCGCCTGTAATTACTGGTATCGTACAGCAGCGCAAAGATTGAGTTTTATGAGTATAGTCAGTTGGGTTTTCATCTGTTTTATCAGACTTAGAAAAATGAAATCTTTCAATTCATTGATTTTAAACGCAAAAAAATTTCTAAATGATCAGAATTATAGGGTGCTCGCTCTGCTCCATTACCGAGCACGAAGGCCGCATTATTCAGAGCCGTTCTGAGGAGTCGATCGTCAACGAGATCGAAGCCATTCGCGATACGGTGCCGGGCTTTACCGGGGTCATCTCCGATCTGGGGGGGCCGACTGCCAATATGTATATGTTGCGCTGTAAGTCGCCGCGCGCGGAGCAAACCTGTCGTCGTCTGTCGTGTGTCTATCCGGACATTTGCCAGCACATGGATACCAACCATGAGCCGACCATTAACCTCTATCGTCGTGCTCGCGACCTGAAAGGTATCAAAAAGATCCTGATTGCCTCCGGGGTGCGTTATGACATCGCCGTAGAAGATCCGCGCTACATCAAAGAGCTGGCGACGCACCACGTCGGCGGATATCTGAAGATTGCGCCTGAGCATACCGAAGAAGGCCCGCTGTCTAAGATGATGAAGCCGGGTATGGGCAGCTACGATCGCTTTAAAGAGCTGTTTGATACCTATTCAAAGCAGGCCGGTAAAGAGCAGTACCTGATCCCTTACTTCATCTCGGCCCACCCGGGTACGCGCGATGAGGATATGGTTAACCTGGCGCTGTGGCTGAAGCAGCGTCGCTTCCGTCTGGATCAGGTGCAGAACTTCTATCCATCGCCGCTCGCGAACTCGACCACCATGTATTACACCGGCAAGAATCCGCTGAGTAAGATTGGCTATAAGAGTGAAGACGTGGTGGTGCCGAAAGGGGATAAACAGCGTCGCCTGCATAAAGCGCTGCTGCGCTATCACGATCCGGCAAACTGGCCGCTGATCCGCCAGGCGCTGGAAGAGATGGGTAAAAAGCACCTGATTGGTTCCCGCCGCGACTGCCTGGTGCCTGCGCCAACGCTGGATGAGATGCGCGAGGCGCGCCGTCAGAACCGCAACTTGCGCCCGGCACTGACCAAGCACACGCCGATTGTGCATCAGCGTTCGAACGGCGGGGCAGGGGCGAAGAAAAGTGTGAAGCGTAAAAGCGGGTGAGTGCGGCCTGATGCCCTCACCCCGGCCCTCTCCCACAGGGAGAGGGGGAAAGGGTGCCACTTTGTATGGGGGAGCAGGAAAATCCCTGTGGGTGAGTGCGGCCTGATGCCCTCTCCCACGGGGAGATGGAGAAAAGGGTGCCCCTTTGTATGAGTGAGCGGGAAAATCCCTGTGGGTGAGTGCGGCCTGATGCCCTCACCCCGGCCCTCTCCCACGGGGAGAGGGAGAAAAGGGTGCCACTTTGTATGGGGGAGCGAGAAGATCCCTGTGGGCGAGGGAGAACGCCGAACAGTTCCCTCATCCTGTGGGTGAGTGAGAACACCGAACAGTTCCTTCATCCTGTGGGTGAGGGAGAAGACAGAACAGTCCCCTCTCCCTGTGGGAGAGGGTTAGGGTGAGGGCAACAGCGTGCGCCTGCCTCACCCTAACGCGCAACAGCGCGCCGGAAACTCACCCTCCAAACTGGTCAGGATCCGGCCCTAAGCGCTGACCTTTATCCAGCTTCGCAATTTCCCCCAGCTCATCTTTGTCCAGGCGGAAATCCCAGACATCGAAGTTCTCGGCGATACGCGATGGGGTGACCGATTTCGGAATAACCACCAGCCCGCAGTCGAGATGCCAGCGAATCACGATCTGCGCCGGAGTCTTACCATATTTATCCGCAAGATCGCGGATGATTTTCTGATCGAAAACGCCTTCGCCGCCCTGGGCCAGCGGGCTCCAGGACTCGGTCTGGATCTTATGCGTGGCGTTCCAGGCGTGCAGCTGCCGTTGCTGCATCAAGGGATGTAGCTCAATCTGATTAATAACCGGGGCGACACCCGTTTCGTCAATCAGGCGTTGCAGATGATGCACCTGGAAGTTACATACGCCGATACTCTTCACCAGGCCCGCCTGCTGCAGTTCAATCATCCCCTTCCAGGCATCGACATAATGGTCGATAGCCGGAACGGGCCAGTGCATCAGATACAGGTCGACAAAATCGAGCTGCAGTTTGTCCAGGCTCTCCTGCAATGCGTCATGCGGGCGTTTCTGGTCGTCGTTCCACAGTTTAGTGGTGATGAACAGGTCGTCTCGCGCCACGCCGGCGCTTGCCAGCGCGTTACCGACACCCTCCTCATTTTTGTAGGCGGCGGCGGTATCAATTGAGCGATACCCCACTTCGAGTGCTTTATGAATGGCGGATACGACCTCGTCGTTACCGGCTTTCCATACGCCCAGCCCTAACTGGGGCATTACGTTGCCGTCCTGAAGCTTGATTACGGTTTGGTTTGCCATCTTTCCTCCTCCATTTGCTCATCACCGGGGAGCCCCCCGATGATGTGGTGTGCATTAAGTCTGGACGAAATGTCAAAAAACGAAAGTCGGGAAGACAAAAACGCTTAGCGTGCCGCTTCGTAGATGCGACGGCTCACGTCCAGGGTAATGTCTTTATGTTCACCCAGTTGCGTCATGCCATGCTCTTCTAGTTTTGCCAGCAGCGCCGGGATAGAGCTACCGTCGAGGCCGTAGCCGGAAAGACGTGTAGGCACGCCCATCTGTTCAAAGAAGTTGCGTGTCGCTTCGATAGCCGCGTCGATGCGCGCGTCGTCAGAACCTTCGGTGATGTTCCAGACGCGCTCGGCATACTGCAGCAATTTAGCGCGTTTTGTGTCGCGTTTTTCATTCCACAGGGCAGGTAGAACAACCGCCAGCGTTTGTGCGTGATCCAGACCGTGCATTGCCGTCAGTTCATGGCCCAGCATGTGGGTGGCCCAGTCCTGCGGAACGCCTGCACCGATCAGGCCGTTCAGCGCCTGCGTTGCTGCCCACATCACGTTGGCACGTACGTCATAATTTTCCGGGTCTTTCAGCGCTTTCGGGCCATCTTCAACCAGCGTCAGCAGAATACCTTCCGCGAAGCGATCCTGAATTTTGCCGTTTACCGGATAGGTCACGTACTGCTCAACGGTATGCACGAAGGCATCGACCACGCCGTTTGCGACCTGACGCGGCGGCAGGGTGTAGGTATATACCGGGTCCAGAACGGCAAAGACAGGCTGAACGTGATCGTTCATAAAGGCCTGTTTGTCGCCGGTGGTTTTACGGGAGATCACCGCGCCTTTGTTGGATTCAGAGCCCGTCGCGGGCAGGGTCAGGACCGATCCCATCGGAATGGCGCGGGTGATTTCGCTGCCGCCGGTTTGCAGGATATGCCACGGGTCAACGCCGTCGGCGTAATGCGCCGCTGCGGCGATAAATTTTGTCCCGTCCAGCACCGAACCCCCGCCAACCGCCAGCAGGAAGGTGACGTTATCGTCACGGGCAATCTTGACCGCGTTCATCAGCGTTTCGTAAGACGGGTTTGGCTCGATGCCGCCAAATTCGCGCACGTCCATGCCTTCCAGGGCGCTATAGACCTGGTCCAGCACGCCGGTTTTCTTCACGCTGCCGCCGCCGTAGGTGATCAACACGCGAGCGTCAGCAGGGATCTGATCGCGCAGCCCGGCGATGGAATTTTTACCAAACAGAATGCGGGTAGGTGTATGCAGATTAAAGTTATTCATGTCTCGTTCCCTTATGTGGGTGAAAATCGTGGTGGCGCAGAAGGCGACCTGATGGGGGCCATTGTGGGCGTCACGGGCGATCCGCTCAATGCACATTCCTGCCGTTGTCTTGCCCATTTCTACAGAGGACTGGAGAAAAAGCGTAAAAGTGCGCACACTGTTCAGGTCAAATACTGGGCCAGGAGTCAGCGTTAATGAACCGCGAAGAGACGTGTCAGCTGTTAACGAAGCAAATTAACAGGCTGAAAGTGAAAGAAAATATGCTGAGTCATTTGCTGCCGGATGTGCGCCTTCTCTATGGCACTCAGCCAGGGACGCGCACGCCGGTGATGTATCAGCCAGGCATCGTATTTCTCTTTTCGGGTCATAAAATTGGCTATATCAATGAACGCGTGTTTCGCTATGACACCAATGAATATCTGCTCCTGACGGTGCCTTTACCCTTCGAATGTGAAACCTTCGCGACAGACGCCGTGCCTTTGGCGGGCATTCGCCTGAATGTCGATATTCTGCAATTGCAGGAATTATTGATGGATATCGGCGAGGACGAGCTGTTCCAGCCGGCAATGGCCGCCAGCGGGATTAATTCAGCCCGCCTTTCCGACGAAATTTTGTGCGCGATAGAACGTCTGCTGGATGTGATGGAGCGCCCGCTGGATGCACGCATCCTGGGTAAACAGATTATCCGTGAAATCCTGTATCACGTGCTGCTGGGGCCTGGCGGTGGTGCGTTGCTTGCGCTGGTGAGCCGTCAGACGCATTTCAGTTTGATCAGCCGCGTACTCAAGCGTATCGAAAGCCAGTACACCGAAAATCTCAGCGTTGATGAACTGGCCTCAGAAGCGAATATGAGCGTATCGGCGTTCCACCATAACTTTAAATCCGTAACCAGCACCTCGCCGTTGCAGTATCTGAAAAGCTACCGCCTGCATAAGGCACGTATGCTCATGATCCACGACGGTATGAAGGCCAGTGCCGCCGCCATGCGCGTGGGTTATGAAAGCGCCTCGCAGTTCAGCCGGGAGTTCAAACGCTATTTTGGCGTGACGCCGGGCGAGGATGCGGCGCGAATCAGAATGATGCAGGGTATGTAAAGAGAGGGAAAGGGCGGGCGCGCTCAGCGTCGCCCGGCTTTCTTCAGGCGTTACCGTATTTCTTTTTGATAACGACCACGATGGTGCCAATCAGGCCCGCAACCAACAGGAAAATTGGCAGAATCAACAGGAAGGTCATTACCTGATCTTCGTGACGTTTCACAAAGGGGATCATATTCAGCGCATAGCCCAGCGAGGTGACCACACCGACCCATAACAGGGCGCTCAGCCAGTTAAAGAACTGGAAGCGACGGTTGGAAAGACCGGAGATACCCGCCATTGTAGGTAGCAGGGTGCGCACAAAGGCCAGGAATCGTCCCGCCAGCAGCGCCAGCAGGCCGTGTCGGTCAAACATGCAGGTCGCACGCTGATGATATTTGTGAGGCAGCTGCGCCAGCCAGCCTTTGACCATGCGGGTATTGCCCAGCCAGCGGCCCTGCAAATAGCTTAGCCAGCAGCCCAGGCTGGCCGCACAGGTCAGGATAAACATGGTGGGGGCAAAATCCATCACCCCTTTACCGATCAATGCCCCAGCCAACAGCAACAGGCTGTCACCCGGTAAAAACGAGGCGGGAAGAAGTCCATTTTCCAGAAATAAAGTCGCAAACATCACAAAATAGACGACCCCTACGACATGGGGATCCGCCAGAGCGGCAAAATCGTGTTGCCAAAGTGCCGCAATAATATCTTGAATAACAGCCATGGACTTTCCTGTGGAACAGCAGACGCGGGTAGAGGGCTATTGTACTCCTTTTTGTCACGTCTGGTTTGATCACGGACGCAACTAACCAAGACTTTTCCCTTGCAGTGTTCACAAAAGAGTCCAGGAGTACATTTCTGCCTGCACTTTACACGATGCGCTCAAATCCTGCCGCTAAATCCGCAATCAGATCGTCAACATTTTCTAAACCAATATGCAGTCGGATAAGGGTGCCGGTAAAATCCGCCTCGCTACCCGGACGCAGGGCCGTGATCTGTTCAGGCTGGTTAGGCAGAATTAACGATTCATAGCCTCCCCAGGAGTAGGCCATGCTGAAGAGCGAAAAATGATCCAGATAGGCGGCCAGCGCTGCATCATCAAGACGTTGATTGAGCACAAAAGAGAACAGCCCGCTGCTTCCGGTAAAGTCTCGTTGCCAGAATTCATGACCTTTACTGCCCGGCAGGGCAGGATGATTCACCCGGGCAACCTGCGGATGCTGCGAAAGCCATTGCGCCACCTTCAGGCTGCTTTCATGATGCTGGCGCAGACGGACGCCCAAAGTGCGTATTCCCCGGCTGGTCATGTACGCCGTATCCGCATCTACCATTTGCCCCATCAGGTACGCATTTTCGCGTAGCTGATCCCAGCAGCGGGCGTTTGAAACCGCCGTGCCAATCATGCCATCAGAGTGGCCGATCAGATATTTGGTCGCGGCCTGAATCGAGATATCAATATCAAAATCGAGTGCCTTAAACAGCACGCCAGCAGCCCAGGTATTATCGATCATGATGATTGCATCGGGCGCAACGCTTCGCACGGCGGTAACGATGGCAGGGACGTCGTGGACTTCCATGGTAATGGAGCCCGGGGATTCCAGAAAGACAATGCGCGTGTTGGGCTGAATCAGCTCCGCAATCCCTGCACCAATCAGCGGGTCGAACCAGCCTGTGGTGACGCCCAGTTTACGCAGAATTTTGGTGCAGAAATCCTGGCTGGGCTCGTAGGCCGTGTTGGTCATCAGAATGTGATCGCCCTGCTCGACAAACGCCAGAATCGTATTGGCCACCGCCGCCGCACCGCAGGGGAAGAGGGCACAGCCCGCGCCGCCTTCCAGCTCGCACATGGCCTCCTGCAGAGAAAAGTGGGTCAGCGTGCCGCGACGCCCGTAAAACAGGCCGCCCTTGGCACGGTTACGCGTGGCGAGCTTCTTCTCTTCAACGGTATCAAACACCAGTGAAGAGGCGCGCTGAATAACGCTATTTACCGAACCCTGAGTGTACTTTTTACTGCGTCCTGCCTGGACACACGTGGTATCAAGCTGTTTCTCTTTCATGTTCGCTAAGCCTGTTTTTATACGTCTGGACGTCCAGACTACCATGAAAGTAAAAAAGTGCACTTCCTTGCTGGCTGAATAAGACGAAAATTTTCTAAAATCCCCGACGACAAAATTTTTACTGCGTAAGCGCAAGGAAAATGAAACGATTTTGCGTCATCATGTAAATACTAATGAGAACGACTATCAATTCGATGTGTTTTTGATATTATTATGCGCAGTTTTTGTGACTGACGTCCTGGAGATACAGAGTGGGTAATAATTTGATGCAGACGGATCTCTCCGTTTGGGGCATGTACCATCATGCTGACATCGTCGTGAAGATTGTGATGATCGGCCTGATTCTGGCATCCGTCATCACCTGGGCCATTTTTTTCAGCAAGAGCGTCGAGCTGATTTCCCAAAAGCGTCGATTGAAGCGCGAGCAGCAGCAGCTGGCTGAAGCACGCTCTTTGGATCAGGCTTCTGACATGACGTCATCCTTCCACGCAAAAAGCCTCACGACCCTGTTAGTGAATGAAGCGCAGAACGAACTGGAACTCTCCGCCGGCAGTGAAGATAACGAAGGCATCAAAGAGCGTACCGGGTTCCGTCTGGAGCGTCGTGTGGCAGCCATTGGCCGTCATATGGGCCGGGGTAATGGTTATCTGGCGACGATCGGCGCAATATCCCCGTTCGTGGGCCTGTTCGGTACCGTATGGGGCATCATGAATAGCTTCATCGGCATCGCGCAAACGCAAACAACCAACCTGGCGGTTGTCGCCCCGGGTATTGCCGAAGCCCTGCTGGCAACGGCGATTGGCCTGGTGGCCGCGATTCCTGCGGTGGTTATCTATAACATTTTTGCGCGGATGATTGGCAGCTACAAAGCCACGCTGGGTGATGTTGCCGCACAGGTTCTGCTGCTGCAAAGCCGTGACCTGGACCTGAACGCCAGCTCGGCGAAACCGGTGCACTCTGCGTCCAAACTGCGTGTAGGTTGATTCTATGGCAATGCGTCTTAACGAAAATCTGGACGATAACGGCGAAATGCATGAAATCAACGTGACGCCGTTTATCGACGTCATGCTGGTTCTGCTGATTATCTTTATGGTTGCAGCGCCGCTGGCGACGGTGGACGTGAAGGTGAATTTGCCTGCTTCTTCCAGCCAGCCGCAGCCCCGCCCGGAAAAACCGATCTATCTGTCGGTGAAGGCGGACAAATCCATGTTCCTGGGCAACGACCCGGTGACGGATGCATCAGTCATTCCGGCGCTGGATCAACTGACCGGCGGTAAGAAAGACACGACGGTCTTCTTCCGTGCAGATAAAACCGTTGATTACGAAACCATGATGCGGGTTATGGATACGCTCCATCAGGCGGGCTATCTGAAAATTGGTCTCGTTGGCGAAGAAAAAACGACAGCCAAATAAACGCATAACGGCAACCTCAGGGTTGCCGTTTTTAATAGGTTCAGCGTCCTCTCCCTGAGGAGAGGACGGCACACTACACCTTATCCCAGATGTTCACCACCACACACGCCATGCACTTCTGCCGTGACGTAGCTTGACTCCTGGCTTGCCAGATACACATAAACCGGTGCCAGCTCTGCGGGCTGACCGGCACGCTTCATCGGGGTTTGCTGACCAAACTGAGGAATTTTTTCCTGAGGCTGACCGCCGGAAATCTGCAGCGCGGTCCAGATGGGCCCCGGAGCAACCACGTTGACGCGGATACCTTGCTCGGCAACCTGTTTTGCCAGACCACGGCTATAGTTCAGAATAGCGGCTTTGGTCGACGCATAATCCAGCAGATGCGGGCTGGGCTGGTAAGCCTGGATTGACGAGGTCGTCACAATACTGGCACCGGCAGGGAGCAGCGGAATCGCCTCCTGAGTGATCCAGAACAGGGCCAGCACGTTTACGGCATAGGTCTGCTTGAATTGCTCCGTCGTCAGATCGGCAATCTTTTCAACAGCGGTCTGCTTCCCGGCTACCAACGCCAGAACATCCAGACCTCCCAGTGCCTCATGGGCTTTATGCACCAGCGAGCGGGCAAAGGTTTCATCGCTTAAATCGCCGGGAAGCAAGACGGCTTTTCGACCGGCTTCTTCTATCAGCTGCTTCACCTGCTGAGCATCTTCTTCTTCAGCAGGAAGGTAGTTAATCGCCACGTCCGCGCCTTCACGGGCATACGCAATGGCCGCTGCACGTCCGATACCGGAGTCACCGCCTGTCACCAACGCCTTGCGATTCGCGAGTCTGCCGCTGCCTTTGTAGCTCTCTTCGCCACAGTCTGGCACGGGGGTCATCTTCGCTTGCACCCCAGGAGCGGGCTGCTTCTGCTTAGGGTATTCGCCCGTATAATATTGGGTGGTGGGGTCCTGGATTGTCGTCTGGTTATTAGCCATTAAGATCTCCTTACTTGACTTGCGATATCAAATATTAAGTCTAGATGGCCTCACTCGTCTTAAGGCAAATTCAGGAATAACCCTAAAGCGGAGAAAGAGATAAAACAAAGAAAGGGATTACGACGCGGTGGGGGTAGCGGTCTGCTGGGGGGCGACGGACTCCTCGTTCAGGGCAACAGCGGTAACGTTTGCCGTGCGGTATTCACCGTCTGCCAGCTTGCGCGTTAAACGCAGCGTTGCCGTTTCACGGGCCAGCAAATGCTGATAGTGGCTTTCAAGCCGCCCCATGATCTTCTCTTTGAGTTCGGGTTTCAGCGCGATTACCGCGTTTATCATGGCACCATAAATTTCTTCTTTCACCTGCAGAGAATATATCTCGCGGCGATTCTGCCATTTTAAACGGACCAGCGCGGCCGGGATCGATACCAAATCTTGCGCAATACGCGCCATCTCATCATTTTTATAAGTGACCAGCGCGTCGAGATTTTGCTTTAAGATAAACTCATCGCTTTTTTGGTTATCTAAAGTCAAATAAACGTTATTGTCTTCGACATCTTTCACGTTAATCGTCCTCTAGTTTATAAAAGAGTGGGTTATTGGTTTCCAGGGTAATAAGATTAAGCCAAATTTTATTGCCCGCTTCGTTTATTTCTTCGGTTTTTTCAGCCATTATTTGACTTAATGCCTGGGCATCTATTTCACCTTCTGCCTGCAGATCGTTTAAAAGCGTGGCAAAGGCTTCAATTTTTACAACCCGAAATAAGCGGTCCTTAATATGCCTGTCGTGCTCTTCCAGCAGCATATTTCGGGACTTACCGCTACGGGTAACACCTATTAATATGTCGGCTTCGAAATCGTCGAGCGTTCTTTTTCCCTGAGTGAAATTAGCGTGGCTTTCTGCGCTCCCGGGTTTTGGATCCACAGAGGCAATGTGGTACCTGGCCGGGACGAGATTCTCGGGCAGCATTTTTATATCCTTTAACTTCAACACGGTAGGAATAGATAAGGCGTGAGATTCGTTGACAATAACATGTGGCAAATTTAAAATCAAAAAAAATGGAGCCAACCCATGAACAGCATTTTTTATTCTGTCATTACCTTACTATTACTCACAGCAGGCGTTCTTTTATTGATGCGAGAGTTCAATAAAACGAAAGGGACGCTGCATGACGCCTCTCAGCCTGAGCCTGTTCTTATGACCAAAGAAGAGGGTGAGGACCATTTTTCGGTGTTGATGAATGCCATCACGCCGGTATGGTATTGGCGCGTGAATCACGAATATATCGATTTTCTGCATGCGACAATTAAGCGCATGAAGATGACAGAAATAAACGACACGCCGGGCCTTTTCGATGCTCAGCGCCGCTGTAGCGACCTGAACTCTGCCGTCTATAAATATTATGACAATATCAAAAAGCGGTGTCTTAACGGCGAAAAGGTCTCTCATTCTGATTTGGATGTGCTGAACCTGCGCCAGTGTTTTCGCGAATTCAGTCTGGATGCCTATCCTGAGCTTGTGGTGATTGTCTGGCCTGAGTACGCCCGCCCGGTTGTCGACCCGTCTGAAGTCTGAAGATTTACCCTCTTTACCGACCGCAATCTGATGTCACCCCTCTCAGGAGAGGGGTGTGCTTCTTACTTATCTGATGATGCCTGCCACAAATTCAGTTCTCCGTCCGCGACGTGTCGATCGATTCGCTTCAGTTCGTCTTCGGTAAAACGCAGATTATTTAGCGCCTGGACGTTCTCTTCTAGTTGCTCCGCACGGCTCGCGCCGATCAGCACCGAAGTGACCCGGTCATCTTTCAGCAGCCAGCTTAATGCCATCTGCGCCATTGTTTGACCGCGCGCTTGCGCCATGTCGTTCAGCAGACGAAGACTGTTGATATTCGCCTCCGTCAGCATCTTCTCGGTCAGGCCGCGTGCTTTCTTACCCTCACGCTGCATGCGTGAATCCTCGGGGATCCCGTTGAGGTATTTTCCGGTTAACAGCCCCTGCGCCAGCGGCGTAAAGGCAATGCAGCCTGTGCCGTTCGCGGAGAGCGTGTCAAGCAAGCCGCTCTTATCCACCCAACGGTTAAGCAGGTTGTATGAAGGCTGATGGATAAGTAACGGGATTTTCCATTCACGCAGCAGGTCGGTCATCTGCCGGGTACGTTCAGGGGAGTAGGATGAAATCCCAACGTATAACGCTTTACCGCTTTGCACGGCGTGCGCCAGCGCTGAGGCGGTCTCTTCCATCGGGGTATTTTCGTCCACGCGGTGGGAATAGAAGATATCCACGTAGTCAACGCCCATGCGTTTCAGGCTTTGATCGAGGCTGGCGAGCAGATATTTGCGCGAACCGCCGGAGCCGTACGGGCCCGGCCACATATCGTAGCCCGCTTTGGTCGAGATGATTAATTCGTCACGGTATGCCGCAAAATCCTCGCGTAACAGGCGACCGAAATTCTCTTCCGCGCTGCCCGCAGGCGGGCCATAGTTATTGGCGAGATCGAAATGGGTGATCCCCAGATCGAACGCTTTGCGCAGGAGCGCGCGTTGATTTTCGAGCGGTTGCACGTGGCCAAAACTGTGCCACAAACCAAGGGAGAGCGCGGGCAGGCGTAGCCCACTTTTGCCGCAGTAGCGGTACTGCATATTCTCATAGCGGCCAGGGTAAGCGTTCCAGGACATTCTTTCTCCTTTCTTAGGTGATGAATTTTCGAAACAGCGTTTTCATTCTATCCTTATACAATCATATTTCCGGGAGATATGCGATGACGCGTCTGACGGCAAAAGATTTTCCGCAAGAGTTGCTGGATTACTACGACTATTACGCCCACGGTAAAATCAGTAAACGCGAGTTTCTTAACCTCGCAGCGCGCTATGCGGTGGGGGGAATGACCGCGCTGGCGTTGTTTGATCTGCTCAAGCCCAACTATGCCCTCGCAGAACAGGTAAAATTTACCGATCCCGATATCCTGCCTGAATACATTCACTACCCCTCGCCCAACGGGCATGGTGACGTCCGCGGTTATCTGGTGAAACCGGCAAAGGCGACGGGCAAGGTGCCTGCGGTGGTGGTTGTGCATGAAAATCGAGGGCTTAACCCCTACATCGAAGATGTGGCGCGGCGAGTGGCGAAAGCGGGGTATATCGCGTTAGCGCCGGATGGCTTAAGTTCTGTGGGGGGATATCCCGGCAACGATGAAGAGGGCAAAGTGCTGCAGCAAAAAGTCGATCCGACAGCGTTGATGAACGACTTCTTTGCCGCAGTCGAATTTATGCAGCGCCATCCTGACGCCACCGGGAAAGTCGGTATCACCGGTTTTTGCTACGGCGGAGGCGTCTCGAATGCGGCGGCGGTCGCTTATCCTGAGCTGGATTGTGCCGTGCCGTTTTACGGCCGTCAGCCCGCTGCCGCTGATGTGGTGAACATTAAAGCCCCTTTGCTCCTGCATTATGCCGAACGGGATAAAAATATTAATGAGGGCTGGCCTACCTATGAAGCAGCGCTTAAATTGAATAATAAGGTCTACGAAGCTTACGTCTATCCAGGGGTAAACCACGGATTTCACAACGATTCTACCCCAAGATATGATAAACCTGCCGCTGAGCTGGCCTGGCAGCGTACGTTAAGCTGGTTTGAAAAGTACCTGACATAACGCCGGATCGCGTGTTAACGATAATCATAAAAGGTTATATCTTCTCGTTTTTCTGCCGATAACCGAGGGTAAGTCTCGCCTCTGGGCGATATCTCCCTCACGGCAAGGAAAACTCTATGCAGATGCTTCGCAATTTCACGATCCGGTTTGTCATGCTGGCAATACTGGGACTCTTTTGTTTAATGTGGGCTGGGGTGGGATTGTACAGCACCTGGTCACTCTCCCGGGTCTCTGAAGGTAACGAGGTCGATCGCCAGCTGGTGAAACAGATGACGGTCCTGAGTCAGGGAAATGACCAATATTTTCGTTTTGTCACCCGTCTGAGTCGCGCCATGGAAGCCAAAGCGGCGGGCGGCACGCCCGATTTCGCTCCGGCACAGCAAGCCCTGGACAACATGGCAAAGAAGCTGGGTGAGATGAAAGCCATTTCGCCGGGTCCGATGGACGAGCAGGTCTCGGCACAGGTCATCTCAAGCTGGCAGGCTCTGCTCGATCAGGGGATCACGCCGCAAATGCAGCAGGCGCAGCAAGGCCAGCTCGACGGCTACCGTCAGCAGGCTAACACGGTGACGCCGCCGCTCAGCCGTGCGTTTGGCGCCGCAGCGGATGCTTTCAACATGACTGCCGATAAGACGCTCGACAGAACCCGCGTGCTGGTGGATGGCCTGACCAGCATGACCCGCACGGTGATCATTGCCGCCACGCTCATTGGTTTAATGATCCTCATCTTCACCGACCGTTATCTGGTGGCGATGCTGGTGAAACCTCTGGATCGCATGCGCGAACATTTCCGCCAGATTGCGCAGGGCGATTTGAGCCAGCCAATTATCCCCTTTGGACGCAACTGCGTGGGTCAACTGGTGCCGTTGCTCATCGCTATGCAGGACAGCCTGCGTGAAGCGGTCAGCACTATTCGTTCCGGTAGCGAAAACATCTGGCGCGGCGCGACGGAAATCTCCAGCGGCAACAATGACCTCTCCTCCCGTACGGAAGAGCAGGCCGCGGCGCTGGAAGAGACCGCTGCCAGCATGGAGCAATTAACCGCCACGGTAAGGCTGAATGCCGAAAGCGCACGTCAGGCGAGCCAGCTGGCCGACGTTGCCTCGACGACCGCCAGCCGGGGGGGATCGCTGGTAGATGACGTTGTCGCAACGATGACGGGTATTTCCGACAGCTCTAAGAAAATTGCGGAGATCACCAACGTCATCAACAGTATTGCCTTCCAGACCAATATTCTGGCGCTCAACGCCGCCGTCGAAGCCGCCCGCGCGGGTGAGCAAGGGCGCGGGTTTGCCGTGGTGGCCGGTGAAGTGCGTAATCTGGCAAGCCGCAGCGCCAACGCGGCGAAAGAGATTGAAGGGCTGATTGCGGACTCGGTTTCCCGCGTGGAACAAGGGGCGCAGCTGGTGAATGATACCGGCAACACCATGGAAGCCATTCTGCGTGACGTGACGGAAGTGACCACCATCATGAAGCAGATCGCCTCGGCATCGGAAGAACAAAGCAAAGGGATTTCACAGGTGGGCATTGCGATTACCCAGATGGATGGGGTGACCCAGCAAAACGCCTCGCTGGTTGAACAAGTTTCCGCTGCCGCTTCGGCACTGGAACGGCAAACCGAAGAGCTGCAACGTTCGGTGCAAAAATTCCGCCTCTCTGCGTAATCCCTTCAAAGGCCGCCTCATGCGGCCTGTTTTTTCGGCGGTCTATCGCTTTGAGGGCTGAGCGTCCGAAATCAGCTGCGTCACCTGCGACAGATCGCCAATTTTCACCTCGCTTGAGCGCTGAAACTTACTTTTATCAATCAGCAAAAGCGACTGACTGGCCCGGCTGAGCAACTGCGCCTTAAAGCGGGCATGGTAGTCCGTCGGATCCCACATGTTGCCCGCCTCATCAACGCCCTCGCAGGAGAAGATAAACAGATCGATCTCCAGCCCTTTCAGCAAGGACATCAGCGCAGGATTGACGTAACAGCGATATTTCCGCTCAAGCGTGCCGCCAGAGCAGATAAGCGTAATGTTTTCGCGTTTCGCCATCTCGTGACAGATAGGCAAGCTGTTGGTGAAGACGGTTAAGGGGATATCGGGGAGCTGGCGCGCCAGGTGAAAGCAGGTCGAGCTGGCGTCCAGCGCCAGCGTCATCCCTTCACTCACCCAGTCCAGCGCGTGGCGGGCAATATCCGCTTTATCGGCATAATGGCTTTTCAGCCGCGCGCCAAAGGGCTCGCCGCCGTCGCGGCTGTCGGGATGGATCACTCTCGCCCGACCATGGTGGCGGACAATTTTGCCCTGGTGTTGCAGGACGTTCAGATCGCGTCGGATCGTCTCTTTACTGACGGCAAGTTTTCCGGCGAGCGCGTCGGTTGTCAGCCAGTCGCAGTCACTGAGCAACTGGATAATCTGCGCCTGGCGTTGCGTCTTCATGCATCGTTCCCGGTGCGTAAACGTGCGCCCGGAATATAACAGGCGTAATGAACTTTCAGAGTGAGAATGTGCTGCCTGAACGCCTGTTTTGTCATGCGAAGTTTCTTAAGGAAATAAGGATGATTCTTGCCAGTTTAGGGGGACTTGTAAATATGAGAGTGAAAAAAGAACAGGTTACCGGCGGGGTTGCCTGGCAGGGAATGCCTCTCTCTGAATAAAGCATATCGGGACGCCGTGCGCTTATCGTTATATAATCATTTGCATAACGAAAAAGTGAGGACAACATGAAACAACGCTTTTGGCAGGCAGTGGCATTTAGCGCGCTGATTTTACTCCCGTTATCGTCCGAGGCATCGCGGCAGATAACCGACCAGATTGGCCGCACGGTGACCCTTCCCGATACCGTCGACCGTGTTGTGGTGCTTCAACATCAGACGTTAAACCTGCTGGTGCAGATGAACGCCACCGATAAAATTGTCGGCGTAATGGCAAACTGGAAACAACAGCTCGGAGACGGCTATGCCCGCCTCGCCCCGGAGCTTAACCACAAGGCGGCGCTCGGGGATCTGACGCACGTGGACGCTGAAAAACTGGTGGCCCTGCATCCGCAGGTGGTTTTTGTCACCAACTACGCGCCGCAGGAGATGATCGACAAGATCAGCAGCCTTGGGATCCCCGTCGTGGCGATCTCTCTGCGTCATGATGCCGCAGGGGAGAAGGCCAAAATGAACCCTACCATGGCCGATGAAGAAAAGGCCTATGACCTGGGGCTGCGCGAGGGCATCACGCTTATCGGTGAGATCGTTAATAAGCAGCCCGAGGCGCGGGCGCTGATTGAGGCCACCGATCGGGGGCGTAAAAGGGTGCGCGATCGTCTGAAGGATGTCGCGGCAGAAAAACGTGTTCGGGCGTATATGGCGAATCCGGCGCTGACAACCTACGGCTCGGGAAAATACACCGGCTTGATGATGGCGCACGCGGGCGCGGTAAACGTGGCTGCATCGACCCTTCAGGGCTTTAAAACCGTGGCGATGGAGCAGATCATTGCCTGGAACCCCCAGGTGATATTTGTGCAGGATCGCTACCCCTCCGTGGTCAACGAAATCCAGCGCTCACCGCAGTGGCAGACTATTGATGCGGTGAAACATCATCGCGTCTATCTGATGCCGGATTATGCCAAAGCCTGGGGCTATCCCATGCCGGAGGCGATGGGCATAGGTGAGCTGTGGATGGCGAAAAAACTCTATCCTGAAAAATTCCAGGATGTGGATATGCGCAAAGCGGCTGACGACTGGTACCAGCGGTTTTATCGCACGCATTATGAAGGGATCGACTGATGAAGGTCCTGGCGGCAGGCAGTCTGCGTACGGTCTGGACATCGCTTATGGCGCACTTCCCTGAACCGGTAGAGGCAGAGTTCGGCCCTGCCGGCCTGCTGAGGGAACGTATCGAAGCGGGCGAGTTTTGCGATCTGTTTGCGTCTGCTAATCTGGCCCATCCCCGGGCGCTGCTAGCCGCGGGGCGCGCGCTGGCCGTTTTTCCCTTCGCCAGCAATCAACTCTGCCTGACCGTGCGCCGCGAAGTATGGCGTAAAGGCGATGACTGGTTTTCGCTGCTGACGCGGGAAACATTACGCATTGCCACGTCCACGCCCGGCGCCGATCCGTCGGGTGATTACGCGCAGGAGCTATTCACCCGCATGGGGGCGGCGGGCGAAAGCGTGAGGCGACGAGCACAGGCGCTGGTTGGAGGATGTGATTCAGCGCCCATTCCTCCCGGCAGACTGGCGGCGGAGTGGATACTTCATAGCGGTAAAGCGGAGGTCTTCATCGGCTATGCGAGCTACGGTGAAACGCTTCGCCAGATGGAGGGGCTGAAGGTAATCACTATCCCGCCACCCTATAACCCGCTGGCGAACTATGCCTGTGCGGTCATCACGCCACAGGCACAGCCGCTGGCGGATTTTTTGCTGTCGGTGGAGGCTCAGAAGATAGTGCAACAGGCAGGATTTTTACCCTCTCCCCGTGAATGAGGGCTTCTCCCTCCCTGTGGGAGAGGCGTTTTTGTTTTCTCCCTCTCCCCGTGGGAGAGGGCTGGGGTGAGGGCAACAGGCCGCACGTTCTTCCTCTCCCTGTGGGAGAGGAGCTTTTGTTTTCACCCTCTCCCTGTGGGAGAGGGTCGGGGTGAGGGCATCAGGCCGCACGTTCTCCCTCTCCCCGTGGGAGAGGGCTGGGGGTGAGGGCAACAGGCCGCACGTTCTTCCTCTCCCTGAGGGAGAGGAGTTTTTTTTCTCCCTCTCCCAGTGGGAGAGGAGCTTTGTTTTCACCCTCTCCCTGTGGGAGAGGGCCGGGGTGAGGGCAACAGGCCGCACCCATTACCCCTGACGTTTATCCTCGGTCTGGGTATCGAAGTCGCTGGCCGCATGACGTTCATGCAGCTGCTCGCTCGGCTCACCAAAGGTCCGGTTGACCATACGGCCACGCTTCACGGCAGGGCGGTTGCCCACATCTTTCGCCCAACGCTGCACGTGGGTGTATTTTTCCGCATCCAGGAATTCAGCAGCGTTATAGACGTTGCCCAACACCACGCTGCCAAACCACGGCCAGATCGCCATATCCGCAATGGTATATTCTTCACCTGCGATATAACGGCCACGGGCCAGTTGCTTATCCAGTACGTCGAGGAGGCGTTTTGCCTCCATGGTGAAACGGTCAATCGCGTACTGGATCTTCACCGGCGCATAGTTATAAAAGTGACCAAAACCGCCCCCAAGGAACGGCGCGGAGCCTTGCAGCCAGAATAACCAGTTCAGGGTTTCCGTGCGCCCAGCCGGGTCCTTCGGCAGGAAATGACCAAATTTCTCTGCCAGGTACAGCAGGATATTACCGGATTCAAACACGCGCGTTGGCGGCGTAGTGGAATGGTCACGCAGCGCCGGAATTTTCGAGTTTGGGTTAACGTCTACGAAGCCGCTGGAGAACTGATCGCCTTCGCCAATGCGAATCAGCCACGCGTCGTACTCCGCGCCGGTCACGCCAAGCGCCAGCAGCTCTTCCAGCATGATGGTTACTTTCTGGCCGTTTGGCGTCCCCAGAGAATAGAGCTGGAGCGGATGCGTCCCCACAGGCAACGCTTTTTCGTGGGTCGCACCGGATACCGGACGATTGATATTCGCGAATGCGCCGCCGTTACTGTTTTGTTCCCATTGCCATACTTTTGGTGGCTGATACGTGTTGTCGGACATGTTGGTCTGCCTTTTGCGTGATGTATTGAGGCAGTGTAGCAGGAGATTCGTGAACGGTTTAACGAACTGAGCGCTATAAACTGGCGCTATTCCTTCTGGCGCTTATATATATCAATTCGGTTATAAGCTTAATCGAAAATCGCATTTTCATTGTTAATGCGAAATAACGCAAAGCTGCATATGATGCTTCTGAATAAAAATAATTTAACAGTATTAAACACTTTTCAGGCAAGGAGTTAGTGAGATATGCGCAAGCAACTATTATCTGCTGTTCTGGTGTCGATGGCATTAAGTGCGGCAGGGTGTGATGATGCCAAAAATAAAGAGACCACCGCTGCGCCAGCCGCGAAAAGCGAGGCAGCAAAAGAGGGAGGATCGCTGATTATTGGTATTACCTCCGGCGATCCGCTGGCGGTAAATCCGCTGTATGCCAGCGACCGCACCACCTTAACCATTATGCAGGCGCTCTATGCGCCGCTCTACAGCTTTAACGACGGAAAAATCGAATGGGGCCTTGCCGAAAGCCTGACGCCTTCCGCCGATAATTTAAGCTATACGCTGACCTTAAAACCCAATCTGAAATGGCAGGATGGCCAACCGCTGACCGCCGATGATGTCGTCTTCACTTTTACTAAACTGCTCGATGCCAAACAGCACAGCTTCTTTCGCAGCATGTTCACCTATGGCGGGAAACCGGTTGAGGTGAGCAAGGTTGACGATCGCACCGTGAAATTCACCTTACCGCAGGTAAGCGCCGCCTTTACCGGCACGCTGGTACAGATCTACCCGATCCCGCAACACGTGTTCGCCAGCGAAACCGATCTGGAAAAAAGCACCAAAAACGATGCGCCGGTAGGGTCCGGTCCGTTCAGGTTTAAGGAGTATCGCGCCGGACAATATTATGCCCTGACCCGTTTTGATGATTACTGGAACGGCAAGGCGAAGCTGGATTCCGTCACCTACCGCTTCGCCAAAGACAGCAATTCCGCCAACCTTGCGCTGCAAAACGGCGAGATTAACCTCAAGATGGTCGATCCGCAGGACGTCAGCCGACTAAAAAATACCGGTAAATTTGATTTCGTGGTCTATCCGGAAGGGCGTCTGGCCTACATGACCTTTAATCAGAACGTCCCGGTCATGAAGAGCAAAGAACTGCGTCAGGCTATCGCTTACGCCATTAATAAAGATGAGCTGACGCAAACGGCGTTCACCTCGCTGGATTACGCCAAACCCGCCACCTCATTCCTGACGCCGGATACCCTGTACCAGACCGATGACGTGGAGCAGTATAAATTCGATCAGGAGAAAGCGAAGGCGCTGCTGAAGGCGTCCGGCGCACCGCAGAATCTGAAACTGCGTCTGGCCTATGTAAACACCAATAAAACTCAGGAGAGCATGGCGCTCTATATTCAGCAGTCGCTGAAGGGGATTGGCGTGAACGTGGAGCTGATGCCGCTGGATTCCAACGCCATGTCTCAGCGAAGCCTGGATATGAATAACACGGCGTGGGAGCTGAATCTGGGCGGTTACATCATGGGCGCCGAGCCTGACGGCTATAAATCGCTCTTTATGAGCAACGAAGCCTACAACTACGCGCATTATAAAAATCCGCAGTTCGACGCGCTGTGGGATAAAGGCGCAGTAGAAACCGATACCGCGAAGCGCGCTGAAATCTACAAACAGATTCAGCAAACCGTCGCCAATGACATGACCTATTACCCCATCTCTTATACCAATGCGACCGTCGCCGTCGATAAACGGTTTGGCGGCACGCAGGAGGCTGAACCGAAGCCGGTGTATATGTTCCAGGATCTGTCAAAAATCTATCAAAAATAAGCGGTTGCCCCGATCTTGATCGGGGCCTTTTCGGTCTGGCGGGTAAGGACATGTCGTGAACACTTTATTAACGCGTCGGCTGCTGCAACTGCTGCCGATGCTTTTCTTTATTTCCCTGGTGGCATTTCTGCTGGTTAAGCTTGCGCCGGGCGACCCGGTGGCGGCGTACATCACCCCGCGAATGGCGCCGGAGGATATCGAACGGATCCGCCAGAGCATGGGGCTGGATAAACCGGTCGTCACGCAGTATGTGCTGTGGTTAAAAAATGTCTTACGGGGCGATCTGGGTTATTCCCTGATCTACCACCGTCCGGTGCTGGAGATGATCGGTGAACGTATCCCCGCCACGCTTGGCCTGATGGGCGCGTCACTGCTGATGGCGATGATTTTCGCCATTCCCCTCGGTTTGCTGGCCGGTGCGTTCAAACACCGCTGGCTGGATCATGTGCTGAACCTTTTTGCCTATATTGGTATTTCCGTGCCGATATTCTGGTTCGGCATTCTGCTTATCACCGTCTTTGCCGTGCAGCTCAACTGGTTTCCCAGCATGGGAATGCGCACCATCGGCATGGACGATAACTGGCTGGACGTGGTGCGCCACGGCGTATTGCCCTGCATCGCATTGACCTTTTATAACCTCTCCAGCTACGTGCGCTACATTCGTTCCAACACCATCTCGCAACTGTCGGCAGACTATGTCCAGACCCAGCTGGCCTACGGCGCCACGCGTTCCGGCATTCTGTTCCATCACGTGTTGAAAAATGTGCTGCTGCCGGTGATTACGCTCTTTGGCCTGTCGTTTGGCGAACTGATCGTGGGGGCTTATGTGACGGAAAGCGTCTTCTCGTGGCCGGGTATGGGGCTTCTGGGGATCCAGTCGATCACCTCGCTCGATTACCCGCTGATCATGGCGATCATTATGCTGTCGTCGATGATGCTGATCGTCGGCAACCTGATTGCCGATCTGTTGTATCGCTTCGCCGATCCCCGCATTCGTACACTGAGGTAACCCCGGATGAGCAGACGCTGGCAACACGTTCGTCACCAGCTGCGCCGCAATCGTCCGGCGCAGTTTTCCCTTCTGGTTTTGTTTATTTTTATCGCTGCCGCGCTCTGTGCGGGGCTGAGCCCCTACGATCCGGATCGGATGTCGTTGGGAGCACGTACGCTGCCGCCTGACGCGGCCCACTGGTTTGGCACCGATGAATATGGACGGGATTACTTCACGCGCGCGCTTTATGGCGGGCAAATCTCCCTGATGGTGGGCTTTCTTGCGATGCTCTTTTCCACGCTGATTGGCACCGTGGTAGGGACGGTCAGCGGCTATTTTGGCGGCTGGCTCGATAATCTGATGATGCGCGCCGTGGATATTCTGATGGCGATCCCGGCGTTTTTTCTGCTGCTGGTGGTAAACGCCTACCTCAAACCGGGCGTAGATAATATCATTCTGATCATCAGCCTTCTGACGTGGATGAGCATGTCGCGCCTGGTGCGAGCCGAAACCCTGACGGTGAAAGAGCGCGAATATGTTCTCTATGCTCGCGCATCGGGTGAGCATCCGCTGCGTATTATTTTGCGGCACATTCTTCCCGGCGTCATGCCGACGGTGATCGTGGCGGCTACCCTGAATATCGCCTCGGCGATCCTGATGGAATCGACGTTAAGTTTCTTAGGCTTAGGCGTGCAGGCACCCGCTGCCTCCTGGGGGAGTATGCTGAATAATGCCCAGTCGTACATTGGCGAAGCCTCGTGGCTGGCGATGTTCCCCGGCATTTTGATCCTGCTGACGGTCTTCAGTTTTAACGTGCTGGGCGACGTGTTCCGCACCGCCTTTGAGCCGGGAGCGAACCGCGATGAGTAACTTATTAGCCCTCGATAATCTGCACACCACCTTCCGTACCCGGGATGGTGATGTCCACGCGGTGCGTGGCGTGAGCTTTCAGGTGCAGCCTGGTGAGCTTGTTGGCATCGTCGGAGAATCCGGCTGCGGAAAAAGCGTGACCTGTAAGTCGATCATCCAGCTGCTGGGCAGCAACGGGCGGATCGCAGGGGGCAGTATCCATTTTCAGAATGAGGATCTGGCGCAGAAAACGCCCGAGCAGATGCGCGCCATTCGCGGAAATGAGATCGCCATGATTTTTCAGGATCCGATGACCGCGCTTAATCCTGTGCTGACCATCGGCAGGCAGATGGCTGAGATCCTGATACGCAATAAAAAGCTGTCAAAGAAAGCCGCTAAGGCGGCCGCCCTTGCCATGCTGGAGCAGGTGGGAATTGCCGAAGCGGAACGTCGTTACGACCAGTATCCGCACGAGTTCAGCGGCGGAATGCGCCAGCGGGTCATGATTGCCATTGCGCTCTCCTGTCACCCTAAATTGCTGATCGCCGACGAGCCCACGACCGCGCTGGATGTCACCATCCAGGCACAGATCCTGCGATTGCTGAAAAGCCTGCAACAGCAAACCAGGACGGCTATTTTGCTGGTGACGCACGATCTTGGCGTAGTGGCGCAGGTCTGTAGCCGTGTGGTGGTCATGTACGGCGGGCTGGTCATGGAGGAGGGCAGCGTGGAGGATATTTTTTACCGTGCCGCGCATCCTTATACCCAGGGGCTGCTGGCATCTTTGCCGCGTCCGGGACATGCCAGCCATCGTCTGTCACCCATTGAAGGATCGCCACCCGGCCTGCTTAACCCGCCCCCGGGGTGTCCCTTTGCCGAACGCTGCCCAAAACGGATGCCGCAGTGCGAACACCAACCGTCTTTTTACCGTATCGGTGAAGAACATCGCGCCGCCTGCTGGCTGTGGCAGGAGAAGGAGATTCAGGCATGAGCGAGCAACACGCGCCGTTAGTGAGCGTACGAGAACTGCGCAAACATTATCATCTCAACGGAGGGCTGCTGCGCAAAGGCGTGGCGGTGAAGGCGGTGGATGGGGTGAGTTTTGATATCCACCGTGGTGAAACCTTTGGTCTGGTGGGGGAGTCTGGCTGCGGGAAATCCACGCTGGGCCGCGCCATTCTGCGCCTGTTTGATATCACCTCTGGCGAAATTCACTTTGCCGGGCAGGAGATAGCCCAGGCCAGCGAGAGGCAACTCAAACCCCTGCGCAAGCGCATGCAGGCGATATTCCAGGACCCGTACTCATCGCTTAACCCCGGGATGACGGTGCAGCAACTCATCGCTGAACCCATGCAGATCCACGGCTATCGTCGTGAAGAACAGCAGACGCGCACGGAATTTCTGCTCGAAAAAGTCGGGCTGAAGCGGGAGCATCTGCAGCGTTTTCCGCATGAGTTCAGCGGCGGCCAGCGTCAGCGGATCAGCATTGCCCGCGCCCTGTCGGTGCGCCCGGAGTTTGTTCTGTGTGATGAGCCGCTGTCGGCGCTGGATGTGTCCGTGCAGGCGCAGGTGGTGAATATTCTTCAGGACCTGCAGGAAGAGCTGGGGCTGACCTATCTCTTTATCGCCCACGATCTGTCGATGGTGCGCCACATCTCCAGCCGAATCGGGGTGATGTATCTTGGCAAGCTGGTGGAGGTGGCACCCGCCGACGCGCTGTACCAGCATCCGGCGCACCCCTATACCCGTGCGCTACTGGCGGCGGTGCCGCAGCCCGATCCGCGCATTCGAAATCTGGAGCAGGCGACCTTACGCGGAGAGATCCCCAGCCCAACGGCGGCGCTGCCCGGGTGCCATTTTTGCAGCCGTTGCCCGCATGCAATGCCGGTATGTCAGACGCAAGAGCCGACCATGCAGGAGATCGCCCCCGGCCATTTCACCGCCTGTTGGCTCTTCAGGACCTAAGCCCGCGCGTTTACTCACTCAGGCAGAGGTGTATGATTGATTCACCTCTGTCAGGTTAATAACAACGTGCAGACGACGACAACCCTTCTAACCATTGCCGCCTGCCTGTTTTAGGTTGAGAACATGCGTAAAGGAAAGTTAAGCAGTGACGCTCCGTTTGGGACGTTATTAGGTTATGCGCCGGGAGGCGTGGCAATTTACTCGTCAAACTACGACAGTCTGGATCCGCGTCACTACCCCGAAGACGCCGAGTTTCGTAGCTATATTGGCAATGAATACATGGGGCACAAGTGGCAATGCGTCGAGTTCGCCCGTCGCTTTCTGTTCCTCAACTACGGCTTTGTCTTCACGGATGTCGGCATGGCGTGGGAGATCTTCTCGCTGCGCTTCCTGCGCGAAGTGGTTAACGACAATCTTCTGCCCTTACAGGCCTTTGCGAACGGCTCAAAGCGTGCGCCAGAAGCCGGTGCGCTGCTGATCTGGCAAAAGGGCGGGGAGTTTAACGAAACGGGCCATGTCGCGGTTATTACGCAGTTACTGGGCGATAAGGTGCGGATTGCCGAACAGAACGTGCTGCATTCCCCGCTGCCGTTTGGCCAGCAGTGGACGCGAGAGCTGCGCTTAAGCGTGGAGGACGGCTGCTACACCCTGCACGACACCTTTACTGATACCACCATTCTTGGCTGGATGATCCAGACGGACAACGCGGAACACAGCCTGCCACAGCCCGATATCGACGGCGAACTGCTGAACATTCGTGGCGCGCGGTTGCCGAACAAACGTCAGTTCGACGGCAAGTGGTTGAATGAAAACGATGCGCTGCAAAAAGCCTACGTCGAGGCGAACGGCCACGTGATCAACAAAGATCCCTGCCAGTATTTCACCATCACGGAAAGCGCCGAGCAGGAGCTGATCAAAGCCACCAATGAACTGCATTTGATGTATCTTCATGCCACCGATAAGGTGCTGAAAGACGATACCCTGCTGTCGCTTTTCGACATTCCAAAAATCCTCTGGCCGCGTCTGCGGCTTTCATGGCAGTGGCGTCGCCACCATATGATCACCGGTCGTATGGATTTTTGCATGGATGAGCGCGGGCTGAAGGTGTATGAATACAACGCCGATTCGGCCTCGTGTCATACCGAAGGCGGGCTGATCCTTGAGGAGTGGGTGAAAAATGGCTACCGCGGTACGGGGCATAATCCGGCGGAAGGGCTGCTGGAAGAGCTGACCGGTGCCTGGAAACACAGCCATGCGCGGCCTTTTGTACACATCATGCAGGATAACGACATTGAAGAGGATTACCACGCGCTCTTTATTCAACGTTCGCTGATGCAGGCCGGTTTTGAGACCAAAATCCTGCATGGGCTTGGCGCTTTAAGCTGGGATACGGCGGGACAGCTGGTGGATGAAGAGGGCCGCCACGTGAACTGCGTCTGGAAAACCTGGGCGTGGGAAACGGCCATTGAACAGATCCGCGAGGTGAGCGAAACCGAATATGCCGCCGTGCCAATCCGCACCGGTCATCCGCAAAACGAGGTGCGTCTGATTGACGTCTTGCTGCGTCCGGAAGTGCTGGTCTTTGAACCGTTATGGACCGTCATTCCGGGCAACAAGGCGATCCTGCCCGTGCTCTGGCAGCTCTTCCCGCATCATCGCTACTTGCTGGAGACGGACTTCGAGGTTAACGACGCGCTGGCACAAACCGGGTATGCGGTGAAACCTATCGCCGGGCGCTGTGGCAGCAATATCGATTTGATCAGCCCTGCAGAAGAACTGCTGGATAAATCCAGCGGCAACTTTGTCGACAGGAAGAATATTTACCAGCAGCTGTGGTGCTTGCCAAAAGTGGACGGGAAATATATTCAGGTCTGCACCTTTACCGTTGGCGGTAACTACGGCGGAACCTGCCTGCGCGGAGATGACTCGTTAGTGATCAAGAAAGAGAGCGACATTGAACCGCTGATCGTGGAGAAAGATCGCTAGCCCACAGGCGCAATGAAAACCGTTAACCTCCGGCGGGGAAACCTGGCGGAGGTTTTTTTATGGGCGAGCGAAACTTTAAGGCCTTAGCGTGCGAACTATCATTAAAACAGCACACTTTTCCCTGATGGAGCCAACCATGAAACGTTTGAAAACCTTGTCCGCTGTCGCCGTTCTGACGCTTTCTCTCTTTACGCTGAGTGCGCACGCCGCCCTGGAAGCGGGGGCTAAAGCCCCAGACTTCAGCCTGCAGGGCGCGCTGGGCGGGAAGCCGCTGACCTTCTCCCTGAAGCAGGCGCTGCAAAAAGGGCCGGTGGTGCTCTACTTTTTCCCGGCCGCCTTCACCAAAGGCTGTACGCTTGAGGCTCACGCCTTTGCCGAAGCCACGGATGAGTTCAAAAAACACGGGGCAACCGTCGTGGGCGTCACCGCAGGAAATGTCGATCAGGTGGATGAATTTTCAAAACTGGAGTGCCGCGATAAATTCGCCGTTGCCGCCGACCCGGGCGCGAAGGTGGCTGCGGAATATAAAACCCTGATGGAGATGAACGGAAAAACCGTTTCGGATCGGACGTCGTTTGTGATTGCCCCGGATGGAAAAATTCTGCTTAGCTATACGGATCGTAATCCCGACGAGCATATTCAGAAAACCATGGATGCTGTCAAAAAATACGCGGATTCGCATTCGTAATATCGCTGCCGGGGTTCGCCATGTTAACTGCCATTCTGGCCGCCTTTTTGGGCGGCATTATCCTTAATTTTATGCCCTGTGTTTTTCCGGTTATTTCGCTTAAAGCGCTTGGGCTTTTACATCATCAGGGCGACAGCAATCGTGCCCGTACGGAAGGCAGCGGGTTTTTACTCGGCGTGGTGGTGACCATGCTGGCGCTGGCGGGCCTCCTGCTGGCGTTGCGCGCCGAGGGCACCGCCGTGGGCTGGGGCTTTCAGCTTCAGTCACCGCTGGTGATAGGGATTCTGGCGCTCATTGTGCTGGGCGCGGCACTGAACCTGCTTGGCGTGTTTGAGGTGGGGTTATCGCTTCAGCGGGCGGGGGAAATTTCCGTGGGCCGGGGCGTCTTTGTGCGTTCTGCGTTAACCGGCGCGCTGGCCATCGTCGTGGCGACGCCTTGTTCTGCCCCCTTTATGGCCGGGGCAATCGGCTTTGCGCTGGTCCAGCCGCCTGCCGTTGCGCTGGGGATTTTCCTGGCCCTGGCATTGGGTTTTGCTGCGCCTTTTACGCTGGTTTCCTTCTTCCCGGCTATTGCTTCGCGCCTGCCAAGACCGGGCGCATGGATGGATATTCTCAAGCGGGGACTGGCGTTTCCGATGCTGGGCGCCTTCGCCTGGCTGGTGTGGGTCCTGGCGCAGCAGGCGGGCACCACGGCACTGGCGGCGATTCTGGCCAGCGCCGTGGTGGTCAGCTTTACGGCCTGGCTGTACGGCATTGCGCAACGCAGACGGCTGATGGGACGCTCCTTTAAGGTTCTGCTGACGATAACGGTGGCGCTCTTTTTAGGGGCCGTCGTACCGCTGCCCAATGTATTGCAGGCGGGGGCGGAGCCGACCGCAGCGCCGCAAACTGCCACAGCGGTCGCGCCGGTCAAATGGTCACCTCACACCGTTAATGAACTGCGCGGTCACGGCAAAGCGATCTTTGTGAACTTCACCGCCTCGTGGTGCATCACCTGCCAGGTTAACGATCGGACTTCGTTATCGACGGATGCGGTAAAACAGGCGCTCACCCGCACAAATACCGTCTATATGGTGGCGGATTCAACTAAATTTAATGCAGACATCGACGATGCAATGAGCACCTTTGGGCAGGGCGGATTGCCGCTGTATGTGGTCTATCCCGCCGACGGCAGCGCGCCAAAAGTGCTGCCTCAGGTTCTGACTCCGTCGATTGTGATTAACGCCCTGAATCAGGCTTCCGGTAAAAAAACATAAGATGATAACACTGGCGGTATATGGATAACGGCAGAGCGCCGCGTGAAAGCTGGCCTGCGCTGATGGTCAGTGCGCAGGCGGGCAATCGTGAAGCCTATACGCAGCTGTTGCAGGCCATCGTGCCCGTTATCCGCGCGATCGTGCGCAAGCGGATAGGGGACAACGCGCTGGTGGACGATGTTATTCAGGACGTGCTGCTGTCGGTCCACCGGGTGCGGCATACCTACGATCCTGCTTATCCTTTTCTCCCCTGGCTAATGGCGATTACCCAGGCCCGCACCATAGATGCCTTACGCCGCAGGGGGCGTTACCTTGCACGCGAGTCGGAGGAGGAACAGGCAACCGACGCTGCCCTCTTTGACGGTGAGGAACGCCAGGAGACGGCGGATGAGCTGGCGTTGATACTCGCGCAGCTACCGTCGCGGCAGCGCCAAATTGTGGAGCATATTCATTTGCAGGAGATGAGCCTCGCAGAGGCTGCCCTGCAACACAACCTGAGTATTTCAGCCGTTAAATCCTTACTACACAGAGCACTCACCAACCTTCGCCGGATAGGGGCAAACCATGACCGATCATAACGTTTTCATTGAAAAACTCACGCGCGAAGCGGGGCCGGTCAGCCGGCCTTTAACCGGCGGAAAGCGCGTGCTGGTCTGGCTCCTGATGGCGTTGCCCTGCGGATGGGCGAGCAGTTTGCTGGTGTATCGCCTGTCCACCGACTGGTCCCATTCGGAATCATGGCTTGCCGCGATGCAGCTGAGCCTGACGTTTATAATGGGCGTGTTAGCCATCCGTAACGCCTTTTCGTTCAGTATTGCCGGTCGCAAGCCGTTGAGCGGATGGTGGTTTCTTCCGCTATTCCTGCTCTGGCTGGCGGGCGTGATATTGAGCATGGGGCAAACCCATGTACGCTCTGCTCATCCGGAGGAGGTCAACTGTTACGCTTTTATGATGACCGTCAGTCTGCCTATGATGCTGCTTGTCGTGGGATATTTGCGCCGCACGCGAGCGATCAACCCCTTACGGGCGCTGGCCTCGGCCGGGGCTGGAGTGGCCTGCATGGCCCTCACGCTGCTGGCATTTTGCCATCCCGTCGAGACCCACTATCTGGACTTTCTGCTCCATTTCGCGGCCTTCATCAGCATTGTCAGCCTGACCGTCCTGCTGGGATGGCGTTGGGTGGTTATCCGGTAAACCCCCTCAGCGGGGCCGCGTCGCTACTGGACTCTCTTAAGAAGGAATAATCTGAATAAGAGTTGAATTCAATGTTATTGTTCTGTTTAATTTTTCACATACGAAATTAGACTCCGTAAAATTTAAATATATTGGTTTTAAATATCGCAATGTGAGTTTGGGTAGTCATCTGTACTGCATAAAACGCTCATAATCGTTTTTCTGCGGAATATATAGCTCAGCACGAACAAAACTGACGATTATTTGAAAATCTTTGTGTTTGATCCCTTCTGAAATTAACTCAAATATGTACAGGCCACTAAAATAAATATTTCTTTAAATTACAATATGATTATTAGTTGAGTTTAAAATGCTTCTTTTAGCCATTTGTCCAGAAACCTCATTTTTTCTCTTGTTATTAACACACCATTAACATTGTGGGTATAGTTCCACTTAAGACATTTTGTTATGCTCCAGGACGAATAGGATTAATGAATAGGCAAAATCCTAAAAGGAATAATCCTGAACGGACTTGATTTTGCCTGTGGTCACTATTTTTCTGGCAGCAATAAAAAAATTCTTGATGTGAATTATTTTTTAGACAAAGAGGCTTTCCGTACCACTTTAGGGTGAATAAATCGGAAGGGCGGTAAAGCACATCCTTAGGGGGTGAAATAGACGTGGGAGATCGCTCATGCCAAAAAAAGATTTTTGGGGAATAATTTCAGCGCTGGCTATATTAACGTCATCAATGACGATGGCCTGGGCATTTAATAGTCCAGCGGGTGCAGCCCCTGTACCTGAAACATCTTTACGGGAAAGCATTCTCTTTGCTTTTGATCGCGATCCATCTATTAGTCAGCAGGCCGCGCAGATGGGGATCGGACAAGCCCAAATAGATGAGGCTCGCAGTGGATGGATGCCACAAATATCGCTCAATGGAAATACCGGACACAGCCAGACGACGGACTCCAGCGGCTCACTCAAAAATTCTGCGGCGTGGGGATTAAGCCTGACGCAGCTTGTTTATGATTTTGGCAAAACCGACAGCGCCATTAGCCAGACCTCGGCCCAGCGCGATAGCTATCGTTATCAGTTGATGAGTACGCTGTCGACTGTCGCGGAAAAAACCGCACTGAGCTATGTCGACGTCAAGCGCTATTCAGACCTGGCGAACGCGGCGAAAGAGAATGTTCAGGCGCTTAAAAATGTTCAGCAGCTGGCGAAATTACGCTCGGATGCCGGGCTAAGCAGTACCTCTGATGAACTACAAACGCAGACCCGCATTGCGGGTATGCAGGCAACGCTTGAGCAATATAACGCGGCTCTGCAAAGTGCACGGGCTAGATTATCCGTTTTGACGGGCATTGATGCACAGCGGCTTTCTCCGCTGCCGAACAGCCTTGAGGTAAAACAGGAATCGCTGGACAGCATCGATTATTCGCTGATTCCAGCCGTGCTGGCGGCAAGGACAATGGAAACCTCGGCACAATATGGCGTTGAGCGGGCAAAGTCCCAGCACTGGCCGACGTTGAGCCTGAAAGGCGGGCGCACGCGCTATGAGTCGGATAACCGTTCATACTGGGACGATCAAATTCAGCTGAACGTTGATGCCCCGCTTTATCAGGGTGGGGCGGTTTCCGCTCGCGTACGCCAGGCTGAAGGAACCAGAGCCATGGCCTCTTCGCAAGTGGAGCAGGCGCGCTTTGATGTTCTGCAAAAAGCCTCTGTTGCACAGGCAGACTGGGCCGGCGCGCGTGGTCGAATGGAGGCCGGCAGGCTCCAGCTTATCACTGCGCTGCGCACGCGGGACGTCTACAAAAACGAATACACGTTAAGCAAAAGAAGCATTAATGATTTGCTTAGCGTTGAACAGGATGTCTGGCAAGCCACATCGTCAAAAATAACGGCGGAATATGATAGCTGGAGTGCCGCAATTAATTACGCCTCCGCTATCGATAATTTAATGCCGCTCATTGGTATTGAAAAAAATGCCGCTGCAAAATTGCCTGATCTGAGTTAAATGCGCGCGGCGCCTGTCGCGAAAATAAGTCTAAAAAAATGGGGGTTTTTTCCCAGGGGTTGTTGCATCCCTTGGGTGGAAATACTCACAGGAATTCGTACGCCTGCAAGGAGAATAATATGAGTAAGGTTAAGATTGTTGATGTCATCATTCGTAAAACCGCAGAAAAAACGGTACTGACGGGAGAAGGTAATCTGTCGGTATCGGTCTCCGGGCCAAGCGTCATTGAAATTCACGGTTCTGCCCAGGATGTCGCGCGCTATATGCGTCAGGGCAAGGATCTGCTGATTTACATGAAAGATGGCAGCGTTATTCGGTGCAATAACTATTTCATCGAGGATCCTGACACGCAAAACCAGTCTGAGCTGGTATTTAACGATCAACAGGAACTGACTCATATTTCCTTCGCAGAGATGGGGGAGACGGCGGGCCTGGCGGCAACCGAGTTAACCGCCAGCGCGACCCCGATTACCAGTATTGAACCTTTCCTTGAGCAGGGAAGTGTCCTGAGTGATGCGCCCTGGGGCTGGATCGCGGGCGCGGCGCTGGGCGGCGGGGCTATTGGCGCACTGCTGGCCCATGGTGGCGACGGCGAGACGAAAACGAAGGTCATCGACAATACCAAAGAGGTTGAAAGCGCGACGCCGACCTTTATGGTCACGGATAAAGCGGGTGACAGGCAGGGGCTGCTGAGTGCAAAAGAGATCACGGACGATAACACCCCAACCTTCAGTGGTAGTGGTCAGCCGGGTGCAACCATTCAGATAAAGGACAGCAACGGCAGCACTATCGCCAGCACGATGGTCGGTAAAGACGGAACCTGGACGGTTAAACTGCCCACGCAAACCGACGGGGAACATACCTGGTCCGTGGTGCAGATCGACGGCAGTAAAACCACCTCCGCAGGTCACATTACGGTGACGGTGGACACTGCGGATGCGGCCGTTACGCTGGCCACCACCGCCGGTGATAACGTCATTAATGCCAGCGAACAATCCGCAGGCTTTACCCTGTCTGGCACCAGCAAAAGCCTGGCGCAGGGCACACAACTGGCGGTGACGCTGAATGGCAAAACCTATAGCGCAGACGTGGGCGCGAACGGGACCTGGAGTGTCAGCATCCCGACGGCGGATGCCCGGGCGTTGAGCGAGGGGACCTGGACCGTGACCGTAAGCGGGAAAGACGCTGCGGGCAATACCGTCAGCGGTCATCAAACCCTGACTGTGGATACCCAGCCACCGTCGCTTTCGGTTGATACGCTTTCACAGGACAACATTATTAATGCCGCTGAACACGGGCAGCCGGTGATCGTCAGTGGCACCACCAGCGCCGAAGCAGGCCAGATCGTTACGGTGTCGCTGAACGGCAAAAATCACACCGCCACCGTGGGCAGCGATGGCAAATGGTCGCTGACTCTGAGCGCCAGCGAGGTCAATGCGCTGGGCGAGGGCGATCATACTCTGACGGTGAATGTCAGCGATAAAGCAGGCAATCCAACCTCAACCACCTCTTCGTTCAGCGTTGATACTACCGCACCGGTGGTGACCGTGAATACGGTGGCAGGCGATAACGTACTCAACACCGCTGAGCAGGGTCAGGCGCATGTGATTACCGGCCATGCAAGCGGCGCGGCGGCAGGGGATATCGTGACCGTGACGTTGGGCAATCACACCTTTACAGGCATGGTTCAGGTCGACGGGAGCTGGAGCGTGGGCGTTCCTGCCTCTGTGTTTGGGTCACTGGGGGAAGGACAGCATACCTTTACGGTTTCGGTCACCGATGCGGCTGGCAATACGGGTAGCGCAACGCAGGGTATTACGCTGAGCGGTAACCCGCCTGAGTTTACGCTGGACGCGATAAGCCAGGATAACGTTCTGAACGCGCAGGAATCCTTACAGCCACTGAGCCTGAGCGGCACCAGCAATCTGCCTGATGGCACTGTGATGACCGTTACGTTAAACAACGTGAATTATCAAACGACGGTAGAAAATGGCGTCTGGGCCGTGCAGATTCCGGTGACGGACGTGCTGAATCTGGCGAACACCCTCTATACCGTAAGCGTCAGTGGTACTGATAGCGCAGGCAACACCGGCATGGCCGAGGGGCATCTGCTGGTGGACACCGTATTGCCGCAGGTGATTGTGAACACGTTTGCCGGTGATAACCTCGTCAACCATGCGGAAGTTGCCGTGGACCAGACGTTGAGCGGACGCGTTACGGGTGCGGCACCGGGAGACACGGTGTCGATTAGCGTAGGCGGGAAAAACTACACCGCAACGGTCGAAAGCGATCTGACCTGGAGCGTCACCCTTCCGACAGCCGATCTCAAGAATTTTGGCGATGGCGATTTGACCTTCAGCGCCTCGGTAACCAACGCGCATGGCAACACCGGCACCGGCGAACGCGACATCAATATTAACGCCGCTATTCCGGGATTACGCGTGAATACCGTTTCGGGTGATGATGTCATTAATGCCATTGAACAGAATCAGGATCTGAGCGTCACGGGGTCCAGCAGCCATCTGGCGGAAGGTACGCAAATTACCGTCACCATTAATCAGATTGACTACCTGGCGGTCGTGACAGCCAGCGGTCATTGGCAAATTGGTGTGCCTGCCGCGGATCTTCAAAACTGGCCCGCGGGCGATGTGCTGGTCTCTGCCAGCGCGCAGGATTCGTGGAAAAATATCATCACGGCTGAGCATCCGATCTCGCTTGATCTCAACCCGGTTGCGATCACCCTGGAGACCGTTTCGCAGGATGACATGCTGAACGCAATTGAAAAAGGGACGGATCTGACCCTTAACGGTCAGACCCAGGGCGTTGAAGCGGGCCAGACGGTGGTGATCTCCTTCGCCGATCGGACCTTCACTGCGCAGGTGCAGGCGGACGGTCGCTGGAGCGTCACCGTTCCCGCCCAGGCGATGGATGGCCTGAGCGACGGGCGCGCACAGATTAGCGTGAGCGTCACGAACGTGAGCGGCAACAGTGCAGATGCGGGTCGCGTGGTGGTGGTGGATACCCAGGCGCCGACGATCACGCTCGATAATCTGACGCCGGACAACATTATCAACGCGGCAGAAGCGCAACAAGATTTGACGCTGGGCGGTACCTCCAACGCCGAACCGGGCCAGACTGTCACCGTGATGCTGGGCGACAAACAGTATCAGGCCAGGGTACAAAACGATGGTACCTGGCAACTGACGGTGCCTGCGGCAGATGTTGGCGCACTGGCGGATGGCACGCTGACCGTGACCGCCAGCGTCAGTGATGTGGCGGGCAACAGCAGCAGCACCGATCGCGTCGGGCTGGTGGATGCCACCGTGCCGCAGGTGACGATCGATGATTTTGTTACCAGCAGCAACACCGTTAACCACACTGCGCATTCGCAGGCACAGATCCTGAGCGGCTCAGTGACTGGCGCGGCGGCGGGCGATCGGGTAACGGTGACCATTAATGACGTCGAATACACTACCGTCGTTGATGCATCCGGTCACTGGAGTCTTGGCCTCCCTGCGTCAGTGGTTCAGGGTCTGGCAGACGGTACCTGGAACGTGGACGTCTCGGTGACCGATCGCTCGGGTAATACGGGCAGCAGCTCTCTGGACGTCATTGTGAATACCGCGATCCCGACGATCGCCATTGACACGCTCGCCGCTGACGATGTGATCAACGCCACCGAGAAAGGCAGCGATCTGATCCTGTCCGGTACCAGCAATCAACCGCAAGGCACGTCAATCACCGTGACGTTGAACGGCATTGACTATGTCGCGATCGCCGACGCCAGCGGGCAATGGCAGGTCACCGTTCCAGCCTCCGCCGTCAGCGCTCTGGGTGAAGCCCGCTACACCGTGAGCGCGGCAGTCACCGACAGCGTGGGTAACACTGCTTCGACCACCCATGACGTGCTCGTTGACAGCGCGCTGCCGGTGGTGACGCTGCATACCCTTGCGGGCGACAATATTATTAACGCCAGCGAAGTGGCCGCGGGTCAAACCTTGACGGGCACCGTGACAAACGCCGCCGCCGGGGATGTCGTGACCCTGACGCTGGGCGGTAAAACCTATACCGCTATCGTACAGAATGACTTGAGTTGGAGCCTGCCACTGAGTGCGGAGATCCTGAACGCGCTGGGTAATGGCGACTTAACCGTCACGGCGAGCGTGACGAATGTCCACGGCAACACCGGTTCTTCCTCGCTGGATTTCACCGTCGATGCACAACTGCCGGGTCTACGGATCGACACCGTGGCAGGCGATGATGTGATCAACATTATCGAACACGGGCAAAACCTGATCGTGAGCGGATCCAGCACCGATCTCGCGGCAGGCAGCACGGTCAACATCATCATCAATGGAAAAGAGTATGCGGCAACCGTCCTCGCGGACGGTACCTGGCAGGCGGCAATCCCGGCCTCCGACGTTGCCGGTTGGGCAGCGGGCGAGCTGAACATCACCGCCAGTGCGAAGGATGCCTCCGATAATCCGGTGACCATTGGCACGATTGTGGATGTCGACCTTGCACCTGTCGCGATCTCAATCAATAGCGTGACCGTAGATAACGTGCTGAACGCGGCGGAAAAAGGTCAGGATTTGACGTTGTCTGGCACGACCACGAATGTGGAAGCCGGGCAGACCGTCAGCATAACGTTTGGTGGCAAAACCTATACCACCACGGTTGATAGCGACGGTAACTGGACTTACACCGTGCCGTCTGCGGATCTGGCGGGCCTGAAGGATGGCGATGCCAGCGTGCAGGTGAGCGTCGCCAATGTGAATGGCAACGGAGCCAGCTCGGCGCAAGAGTACAGCGTGGACACTACCGCACCGACGGTGATGATTCATCCCGTCAGCGGTGACAATATCCTCAACGCGGCTGAGGCGGCGACGGATCTGACGCTGAGCGGCACATCCAGTGCCGAGGCTGGCCAGACGGTGACCGTGGCCTTTAACGGCAAGCAGTACTCCGCAGAGGTGCAGCCAGACGGCAGCTGGACGCTGGACGTCCCGGCAGCCGATATGGCAGGCATCACCGACGGCAATGCCGCGATTATTGCCTCCGTCACCGATAAAGCGGGCAACCCGGCCAGCGCTGGCACCACGCTTCTGGTTGATACCACCGTCCCGCACATCACCTTTAATACTGTGGCAGGGGATGACATCGTTAACCTGGCTGAACACGGTCAGGCATTGATCGTCAGCGGCTCGGTAACCGGCGCTCAGGCGGGCGATGTGGTTACCGTCTCGCTGATGGGCAAAGACTATACGGCAATGCTGGATGCGTCAGGCAACTGGAGCGTGGGCATCCCGGCTGCGGACGTGGGCGCACTGGTGAACGGCGACGCGACGCTTTCGGCGACCCTCGCTGACAAAGCGGGTAACCGCGCCCAGGCCAGCCACGATCTGGATATCGCCTTAACGGCACCGGTTATTACCATCAATACCGTTGCGGTAGACAACGTCATTAACGCGGCGGAGAAGGGCGTGGATCTGCTGCTCAGCGGCACCAGCAATCAGCCAGCAGGCACCGCGGTGACGGTGACCCTCAACGGCATTCATTACACGGCTACCACCGATGCCAGCGGTAACTGGAACGTCACTGTTCCGGCATCAGCGGTGGGAAGTCTGGGGGAAGCACACTATTCCATCTCCGCCAGCGTGACCGACAACGCCGGAAATACCACCAGCGCAAATCATGATGTGCTTGTCGATAGCGCATTGCCGCAGGTCACGATTAATCCTATCGCGACGGATGATGTGATCAACGCCGGTGAAGTGGCAACGGGGCAAACCCTGAGCGGCACCGTGAGCGGCGCGGTATCCGGTGACACCGTGACCGTGACCCTGGGCGGGAACAGCTACACCGCAACGGTAGGCGACGATCTGACCTGGTCAGTCAATGTCCCGTCAGACGTTTTAACAGCCATCGGTAACGGCGATCTGACCGTCACGGCCTCGGTGACCAATGGACACGGCAACAGCGGTTCTGCGGAGCGTGAGATCGCTATCGACGCTAACTTGCCGGGTCTGCGCGTGGATACCGTGGCAGGCGACGATGTCATTAACAGCATCGAGCACGGTCAGAACCTGATCGTCACCGGCTCCAGCAATGGCCTGACGGCGGGCACAGCCCTGACCGTGACCCTCAACGGTAAACCTTATCCGGCGACCGTGCTGGCCGATGGCACCTGGAGCGCAGCCGTTCCGGCGGCAGACGTTGGGGCACTGGCGGCAGGTAACGTCGTGATTACCGTGGCAGGCCAGAGCACGGCAGGCAATCCTGTCACCATCAGCCACGACGTCACCGTCGATCTGGCGACCGTTGCCATCAGCGTCAACGCCATTGCGGGCGATGACGTGATCAACGCGGCGGAAAAAGGCGCGGATCTGGTGCTGTCCGGCACCACGCTGAATGTGGAGCCGGGGCAGACCGTCAATATTACTTTCGGTGGCAAAACCTGGACCGCGAAAGTGGATGCGGACGGCAACTGGTCGGCGACCGTGCCGACGGCAGATCTGGCGGGCCTGAAGGATGGCGACGCCAGCGTGCAGGTCAGCGTCACCAACGTGAACGGCAACAGCGCTTCGGCGGGCCGTGAATACAGCGTGGACGCCACCGCACCGACCGTGACCGTCGATACGCTCAGCGGCGATAACCGGCTGAATGCTACCGAGGCGAAGGCCGATCTGACCATCACAGGCACCAGCACCGCAGAAGCGGGCCAGACGGTTAACGTGACTCTGAACGGCAAAGCGTACAGCGCCACGGTGGGTAATGACGGACGCTGGAGTACCACCGTTCCTTCTGCCGATCTCGGTGAATTGACCGACGGCACCTGGAACGTGCAGGCAACGGTAAGCGACAAAGCGGGCAACCCGGCAACGGCGGATCGCGACATGCTTGTCGACATCACCGTACCGCAGCTGACCATTAATACCGTTTCCGGCGATGACATTATCAACAGCACGGAACATGGCCAGGCGCTGATCGTCAGCGGTAAGGTCACCGGTGCGGCAGCGGGCGATGTGGTTACCCTGACGCTGAACAACCAATCTTACACCGCAACGCTGGATGCGGCGGGTCAGTGGCGCGTTGGCGTTCCGGCGGCGGATGTAGGGGCATTGATTGCCGGAGAGCACACGCTCACCGCGACGCTTACCGATAAAGCGGGTAACAGCAACAGCACAACGCATGACGTGGAGGTGAATCTCTCCGCGCCTGTACTCACCATCAACACCGTTTCAGACGACGATGTGATCAATAACGCCGAAAAAGGCCAGGAACTGACCATTAGTGGTACCGCCATCGGTCTGGCAACCGGGGCCGTGGTGACCATTATGTTGAATGGCAAAGCGTGGAGTGCGACGGTCGATGGCAGCGGCAACTGGACCACGACCGTTCCGGCGGAACAGGTCGGCTTGCTGGGTGAAGCGTTGTATGAGATCACCGCTTTCGCCACCGATGGCGTGGGTAACAGCAGCAGTACCGCACATACGGTTACTGTCGAATCCGTTCTGCCTGGAGTGATCATTAATACGATTGCCGGTGACGACGTGGTCAATGCCGCCGAAGTCGCGGCAGGCCAGAGCATCAGCGGGAAAGTGATAAACGCCGAAGCAGGCAATACCGTGACGGTGACTGTGGGGGGACATCAGTACACCACGACGGTACAGAGCGATCTGACCTGGTCGGTGAATGTCCCGGCAGACGTTTTAACAGCCATCGGTAACGGCGATCTGACCGTCACCGCCTCGGTGACCAATGGCGTCAATAACAGCGGTTCTGCGGAGCGTGAGATCGCTATCGACGCTAACTTGCCGGGTCTGCGCGTGGATACCGTGGCAGGCGACGATGTCATTAACAGCATCGAGCACGGTCAGAACCTGATCGTCACCGGCTCCAGCAATGGCCTGACGGCAGGCACAGCCCTGACTGTGACTCTCAACGGTAAACCTTATCCGGCGACCGTGCTGGCCGATGGCTCCTGGAGCACAGCCGTTCCGGCGGCAGACGTTGGGGCGCTGGCGGCAGGTAACGTCGTGATTACCGTGGCAGGCCAGAGCACGGCAGGCAATCCTGTCTCCATCAGCCACGACGTCACCGTCGATCTGGCGACCGTTGCCATCAGCGTCAACGCCATTGCGGGCGATGACGTGATCAACGCGGCGGAAAAAGGCGCGGACCTGGTGCTGTCCGGCACCACGCTGAATGTAGAAGAGAACCAGACCGTCAATATTACTTTCGGTGGCAAAACCTGGACCGCGAAAGTGGATGCGGACGGCAACTGGACGGCGACCGTGCCGTCGGCGGATCTGGCGGGCCTGAAGGATGGCGATGCCAGCGTGCAGGTGAGCGTCACCAACGTGAACGGCAACAGCGCTTCGGCGGGCCGTGAATACAGCGTGGACGCGACTCCTCCGTCGGTCACCCTCAGTACCCTTGCCGGGAACGACATTCTTAATGCGGCAGAAGCGCAGGCTGACCTGACCATAAACGGCACCAGCACCGCAGAAGCGGGGCAGACGGTGACTGTCACCCTGAACGGCAAAAACTACAGCGCCACGGTGGGCGCAGACGGCAGCTGGACGCTTGACGTACCGGCAGCAGATCTGGCGGCACTGGGCGACGGGAGCGTCACGGTCACGGCGAGCGTGACTGACCAGGCGGGCAACACGGCCTCCGTTAATCACAACCTGACGGTGGATACCACGGTACCGGTGGTGAGCATTAACACCTTCGCCGGAGACGACGTGATTAACGTCACCGAACACGGCCAGGCGCAGATCATCAGCGGCTTTGCCACCGGCGCGGCGGCGGGTGACAAAGTGACGGTAACCCTCGGCAGCCACAGCTGGACCACGGTGCTGGATGCGTCCGGCAACTGGAGCGTCGGCGTACCGGCCAGCGTGATTTCCGGGCTGAGCGACGGCACGGTCAGCGTGAACGTCAGCGTCACCGACGCAGCGGACAATACCGGCAGCGGCACGCACACCGTGACCGTGGATACCGGCCTGCCGTCGCTGAGCTTTGACGCGATTTCCGGCGATAACGTGCTGAACGCAGTGGAAAAAGGGCAGGATCTGGCTGTCAGCGGCACCAGCGCCAACCTGGCGGAAGGCACCAAGGTGACCGTGACCCTGAACGGCAGACAGTATACCGCCACCACGGGGGCCGACGGCGCCTGGAGTCTGACCGTACCGGCCGCCGATCTGGCCGGGCTCGGCGAGGCCAGTTACACCCTGAACGCCAGCGCCGTGAACGGCGTGGGCAACAGCATCAGCAACACCGCAAACCTGCAGGTGGACACCGCGCT
>NZ_JAJVHF010000005.1 GCF_022171985.1 Huaxiibacter chinensis
GCGCGGCCAATGCGCCACGCAATGTCTTCGTTCAGCTCTTCACCCAGCTTGCCGCGAATGTCATAAGCTTTAAAACAGGTTAACTTTTCCATGATGATCCCTTTTTCAGGCAACAGTCGGCCCGCCCGTGTAACAGGCATAGTTATTTTTCATTCGTAGACCCGGTAAATACCCCGCAACCGGGCAGGATTAACCGGCGCTAGACCCGTCCGTAACGATCTTCGAAGCGGACAATGTCGTCCTCTTCAAGATACGAACCGGAGCGCACCTCAATCAGATCGAGCGGAATTTTCCCCGGGTTTTCCAGGCAGTGGGTCGCCCCCAGCGGAATGTAGATGGATTCGTTTTCACCCAGCAGTTTGATATCGCCATTGATGGTCACTTTTGCCGTCCCCGCCACCACGACCCAATGCTCGGCGCGATGATGATGCATTTGCACCGACAATCCTTCGCCTGGCTTCACAGTTATGCGTTTTACCTGGTAGCGTTCGCCCGCGTCGATAGAGTCGTACTTGCCCCAGGGGCGATAAACTTCGCGGTGGATATGGTGTTCGTGACGCCCTTCGGCTTTAATCTGCTCAACCACTTTCTTGACGTCCTGCACCGCGTTGCGGTCGGCAATCAGCACGGCATCTTTGGTCTGCACGACCACCAGATCTTTAACACCCACGGTGGTGACCAGGCCGGATTCGGCATACACGTAGCTGTTTTCCGTTTTGTGGCTGATCACATCGCCGTGATGGACATTGCCTTCAGGCGTATGTGCGCTGATTTCCCACAACGAAGACCAGGAGCCCACGTCGCTCCAGCCGGCGTCCATAGGGACAACCACCGCATCCGCCGTACGTTCCATTACCGCGTAGTCAACGGACTCTTCCGGACAGGCCAGGAACGCCGCTTCGTCGACGCGAATAAAGTCCAGATCCGGGTCTACCACGGCCATCGCTTTTTCACAGGCGCTGAGGATATCCGGACGATACTTTTGCAGCTCCTCCAGATAGCGACCGGCACGGAACAGGAACATACCGCTGTTCCAGTAGTACTCCCCGCTGGCCACGTAGGCTTGTGCGGTATCAAGATTCGGTTTCTCAACGAACTGCGCCACGTTGAACGCCACGCTGTCGCCCGCGCCCGGGGCTACATCGCCGCGACGAATGTAGCCATAGCCGGTTTCAGGCAGGTCGGGGACGATACCAAAGGTGACCAGCTTGCCGCTGTCGGCATAGGGGATCGCGGCGCGCACCGCGTCGCGGAAGGTCTCTTCCTGCTGAATCACGTGGTCTGCCGCCAGCACCAGCATCAGCGGATCGCAATCCGGGCTGCTGCGTTTCGCCGCCAGCGCCGCCAGGGCAATCGCCGGCGCGGTATTACGCCCCGCAGGCTCAAGAATGATGTTTTCCGTCAGCTTGTTGAGCTGGCGAAGCTGTTCGGCCACAATAAAACGATGCTGCTCGTTACAAATGACGACCGGGCTTTCGCACTCCACGCCGTTCAGACGGTTCACCGTCGTTTGCAGCATGGTCAGCTCCCCTTTCAGGCAGAGGAACTGTTTTGGATAGAGCACGCGGGACAGCGGCCACAACCGACTACCTGAGCCACCAGCCATAACGACCGGATACAATTTATTCTGACTCATGATTATCCCCGTATATCTGCAATAAATTGGCTAAGCACGTTCTCTTTTTCGAGCGTGCGTTCGGCATATTCACGTGCCACCGTGTTCTGTTTTGGCATGACGAGTGCCTGTTCAATTCCGGCGACCAGCGCGGATACCGATTCGGGTTCAACGCAAACGGCGATCCCCGGGTAAAGGTCACACAGCTGGCCCAGTTCGGTCTCAGGTTCTGCGGTGATCACCGCATTGCCGCCGACGGCCAAAATGTTGGTCAATTTAGACGGCAGTACCGCATCTGCGGCACCGCGTTTCTGTACGACGAGATGGCAATCGCCCATCTTCAGCAGCGCAGGCAGTGCGTCGTAGGACTGGAGCGGGAAGAACTTCACATTTTTCAGGCCACGGTCGTTGACCATTTTTTCCAGTCGCGCTTTCCCGCCGCCCTGACCGACAATCACGAACATCCACGCCTGGTGGCTGAGCTGCGCCGCCGCGTCGATAACGCTTTCCAGCCCCTGTTTTTCCCCGATATTGCCTGAGTAAAGGATGATCTTTTGATCCTCCGGCAATCCCAGCTGAGCACGCAGCGCTGCGGCATCGCGCGCTTCAACGTCGCGGAAACGGGCCACTTCGGACCAGTTCGGGAAGAAGATCACCTTCTCGGCCGCGACGCCTTTCTCCTGCGCTTTGTTCATCATTGAGCGGGAAATGGTCGAGACATAATCCACGTTGTGCAGGCCGTTGCGTTCAAACGCGCTGGCAAGCTTCGCGACTTTGCCGCCCTTCCCTTTACCTGCCATGCCCAGTCCGAGCATGGCATCCACTTCATAATCCTGAATGTGCAGCAACGTGCGTGCGCCAGACAGTTTTCCCAGCAGGCGCATTCCCGGGGTACAAAACAGCGTCGGGACCACGCCGATAATGCGATCCGGCTTCCAGCGTCGCTGCGCCATCAGCGGGAAGAAACTGCTCAGGGCAAAGCTGCCCAGATGAATCAGACGCTTCAGCGTTGAAGGCTGCTTCGGCACGTAAAGCGGGCAGCGCCAGACGGTGGCATTGCCCACTTCACGGCGATAGCGCCAGCTGGAGTACTTTTCACCGACTTTCCACTCCGGGTAGTAAGGCGGGGCCGTAATGACCCGCACCTCGTGACCCTGACTGGCCATCCATTCCACCATTTCACCGGTGTACTTACCGATCCCGGTCAGCTCCGGTGAATAGTTGATTCCGTAAACAAGGATCTTCATAGTCCCGGTACTCCGGCCTGACGGTCGGCAAGGAAGTAGGCGCGACTGTTGTCGTGCACTCGATCGCTTGCCAGAAGCGCATCCGGCGTGAGCCAGCGATAATCATCGTGCTGTGCATCAGGCAGACGCAGATCTGCCTGATTCACCCTGAGATGAAAACCGAGCACCACGTAATGGGTGGTGAAATCGGTACCGGAAAAGTTATCGTCATAGAAGTGCTGCCAGACGCCGTAGAACTGCCCGGCTGCCATTGGCAGCCGCAAGCCCAGCTCTGCCTGAGTCAGGCGTTCAAAAGCCGACTCCAGCGTCTCATCCTTCAGAACGCGTCCACCGGGAACGAACCAGTATCCCTGTGCGGGACGATTGGTACGACGCCCGAGCAGGTTCTCCCCACGCTCGTTTTCCACGATCAAATCGATGGAAATCAGCGGGGTCGAACGCACAACCGTGGCAAAATCTTCCTGACTTAAAAACATCGTTACCCCCGGAAGCGGTGCTGGTTTTCCAGGAACCACTGATACGTGCTTGCCAGCCCCTGCTCCAGTGAAACCTCGTGGTACCAGCCCAACTGATGCAGACGGGTCACGTCCAGCAATTTACGCGGCGTGCCGTCAGGCTTGGTGGCGTCAAACACCACGCGACCTTTGTAGCCCACCACCTGGGCGATGGTCTGCGCCAGCTCACGAATAGTGCAGTCAACGCCGGTACCCACGTTGATGTGAGACAGCATGGGCTCGGTATTCTCCTGCCACACTTCGCTGTCCAGCTCCATAACGTGAATGCTGGCTGCCGCCATATCATCCACATGCAGGAACTCGCGCATTGGCGTACCGCTACCCCACACCACCACGTCAGGCGCATTCTCGGCTGTCGCTTCATGGAAACGACGGAGCAGCGCCGGGATCACGTGCGAGTTGCTCGGGTGGAAGTTATCGTGCGGGCCATACAGATTGGTTGGCATCACCGAGCGGTAGTCACGACCGTACTGACGGTTGTAAGACTCACAGAGTTTGATGCCCGCAATCTTGGCGATGGCGTACGGTTCATTCGTGGCTTCCAGCGTTCCTTGCAGCAGTTCGCTTTCCGCGATCGGCTGTTTCGCCATCTTCGGATAAATACAGGATGAACCGAGGAACAGCAGCTTATTCACGTTGTGCAGGTGCGCCGCGTGAATGATGTTGCTCTCAATCATCATATTTTCGTAGATGAAGTCAGCCGGGTAGATATTGTTCGCCACAATACCGCCCACTTTTGCTGCCGCCAGGTACACCTGATCGACGCGCGCTTCGGCAAAGAAATCCTGCACGGCTTTCGCATCCAGCAGGTTCAGCTCATCACGCGTACGAACAATGACGTCGACGTCGCCGCGCTGTTCAAGCTGGCGGACGATGGCGGAACCCACCATCCCGCGATGTCCGGCGACAAAAATACGTTGTTTAGTCATTATCAGGACTCCAGCGCGATGGAAACCTCGTAGCCATGAGACTTAAGCAGAGAGTGTTTTTTCGCTGCTTCAAGGTCGTGAGCCACCATTTCAGAGACCATTTCCTGGAGCGTGATTTCCGGTTTCCAGCCCAGTTTTTCGTGTGCTTTGGTTGGATCGCCGAGCAGGGTTTCTACCTCAGCAGGACGGAAGTAACGCGGGTCAACCTCAACAATCACATCGCCTGGCTGCACGCCTGGTGCATCGTGACCGGTTACGGAAACAACAATACCTTTCTCTTCGACGCCGGTGCCTTCAAAGCGCAGCTTAATGCCCAGCTGAGCGGCGGCCATTTCGACAAACTGACGCACGGAGTACTGCACGCCGGTCGCAATAACGAAATCTTCTGGTTTTTCCTGCTGCAGCATCATCCACTGCATTTTCACGTAGTCTTTCGCATGGCCCCAGTCACGCAGGGAGTCCATGTTACCGAGGTGCAGTTTCTTCTCGAGGCCCTGAGCAATGTTTGCAATGGCGCGGGTGATTTTACGGGTCACGAAGGTTTCGCCACGACGTGGAGATTCGTGGTTAAACAGGATGCCGTTACAGGCATACATGCCGTAGGATTCGCGGTAGTTTACGGTGATCCAGTACGCGTACATTTTGGCAACAGCGTACGGAGAACGTGGGTAGAACGGGGTGGTCTCTTTCTGCGGGATTTCCTGCACCAGACCATAAAGTTCAGAGGTAGATGCCTGATAGAAACGCGTTTTCTTTTCCAGGCCCAGGAAGCGAATCGCTTCCAGCAGACGCAGCGTACCCATGGCATCGACGTCAGCGGTATATTCCGGGGATTCAAACGACACCGCGACATGGCTCATCGCACCCAGGTTGTACACTTCATCCGGCTGTACTTCTTGCAGAATACGGGTCAGGTTAGACGTATCGGTCAGATCGCCGTAATGCAAATGGAATTTCGGGTTTGCAGAATGAGGATCCTGATAAATATGATCCACACGTTCTGTATTAAACGAAGAAGCACGACGTTTAATACCATGAACTTCATACCCTTTTTCCAGCAGGAACTCTGCCAGATAAGAACCATCCTGCCCGGTAACGCCGGTGATGAGAGCGACTTTAGACATGTTTATATTCCTCTGTACTTATCGAATTTAATCAGTTTCAACGCGTTCGCGTATCACCACTGCGGGGTTGCCACGGCAAATCTTATTTGCCGGTAGCGATTTAAAAACGCTGCTGCGTGCACCGACTACGGTGCCATCGCCAACAGAAACACCGGGAGCAACAAACACATCTGTTGCCAGCCAGCATTTTTCGCCAATCACAATTGGGGTGGCGTTAATATCAAAATGCGGGCTCATAAAATCGTGGCTACCGGTGCACAAATAACACTTTTGTGACACGACAGAATTGGCACCAATGGTAATGTCACCCAGGGTGTACAATACCGCGTCATCCCCTACCCAGGCGTAATCACCGAGCGTTAGCTTCCAGGGATAGGTAATTTTTACCGACGGTCGAATCACCACGTTCTTGCCAATTTTTGCACCAAACAGACGCAGCAAAAATGCGCGCCAGCGATACAACACCTGTGGCGACCAGGCAAATAACGTTGCCTGCACGGCCCACCACAACTGCACTTTAATCCCGTTCCCGCCCCGAAAACCTTTCGGCACGGAAAAGCCTTTTAACTCCTGCATGACATTTCCTTATATTCAGACTTTGTTATATAAGGCTTTTGTTTTACCCGTCGTTTTCAGACGTAATAAATAGGATAATTCCGCCCAGAAGCCGGGTACGCGTAATATCTTGCGCTGTACGTTTTTTGCATCCTGACATAATTCAAGATTATTGGAGGTTGACACACCGCCCATCGAGAATTCGGAAACCAGCCCTTTAATACGGCGGAACGGGTAACCCGCTTTATACATGCTGGCCGTCAAGGCATAATCTGATGACACTTTATATTGCAGGTCGTACGGATGTTTTTTCAGCCCGGCCACCGGGAAGAAAATCGCCTGATGACTGGCGGGCAGGCTGTGGTAGATATACCAGCCTGGCTTCGCATTGCGGGTCATTTTGTGTCCGTCGCCGAAGTCCAGCAGCGCATCACCCATCACCATGGCTTCGTCTTTCTGACGCGACAGCTGACGGGCAAATAACGCCACATCCTCATGGAAGACATCCCCTGAATTCAGGAAGATAGCGTAACGCCCTTGCGCCATCGCAATGCCTTTATTCATCGCATCATAGATACCGTTATCTTTCTCGCTGATATAACGTAAATTGAACTCACCGTTCAGTTTTTCGAGAAACTCCGCCGTGCCATCGCTGGAGCCGCCATCGACAACGATCCATTCAAACGTGAGGCTGGGATCGCGTGCCAGGTTGCGCAGCGAGCGCCAGGTTTTTACCACCCCTTCATGATTACGAAAGGCGACAGTAATGACGCTTAGAAACATAAACCACCTCGTTTTGTCATATCCGCGTAATATTGAGCGCTTTGCGTAAAATAAACGGACACACAATTAAGAATGCATATTCCGGGCTAAATATTGACCCGGTAAAAAACAGCGACACCGGCGTAAAAAGATACAGCTGCACCCGAAAGTTTTGGTTATCACCAAACGCGTTTATCATCATTTTAAACACTTTAAACAGATACCAGGCTGTCAACAGCACGGCAAACCATGAAAAGTAAATAATTAACAGATACAGGCCATTGTCTATGGTTTTACCGACGTCCGCACCGTTAAAGATTCCGAATGATGCAACATATTCATAAAGTGAGCCGAATCTTACTACGCCATCAATATGGGTTAAAGAATACCCAACCATCACCAGCGGACCGATAATGCGATAATAAGATGACGACCCTTCCGTACCCAAATCCCCCAGTCGCGTGGCGATGTAAGGGAATGCAAAGACAATGCCGACTAAAAATACGGTTAGCGATATTATCGCTAAGGGTAGTTTTTTCTTAATGGCTTCCTTATTCAGGTACTGGAAAGCCCATTCAAGCAAGTAAAACAGGATGAACGTCATGACGCCCGAGAAGGAACCTGACAGAACAATCCCTGCAAGAATCATAGCATCGGTCTTGGGGGTTTTGATACCGAACTGTTTGATGCTGAGCCAAATTGAGATTAACGCCAGAGCAAAAAACGCCGGTTCAAAATAGAGTGCGGTGGTTCGCTTACCGCCAAACTTAATAAAGTTCAGAACATAGCTATTACTGTAAATGAGATATTTCGAAATTATTTCCATCAGGCTACTGCCGCCCGTCAAAATAATTTGCGCCATCTCCATTGCAGCAAGCACAACAATAAGTGTTACCGCAAGATAAAAGAACCTGAGGATTTTCCTATAATTGTGTGGCGATATTGTTTTAAAGCGAATACTCCACACCATGCCAATAATGATGACGATATAAACAAACAGCATGGTGGAAGTGACATACTTGCTGGCATCCAGCGACTGACCAAAAATGTAGTTAAAGGCGGTCAGGCCCGCGCCAAGCCCCAGGGCGATCATCAGTTTTTTAATACTGATTTTGTCCACATACAGCAGCAGGAGCACGGGCAGGAAGGTCACAATGGTTATCGGGAAGCTTTCACCAAGCTGGGCAATTTTGACGTTGACCAGCAGATAGATCAGCGGAAGCAGCAGATAACTACAGATTCTGATAGAACGAGACATACTCCTCCAGCATCTGTTCACCACTGTAAGCCACGCGACTGCGGTTGCGGAACGATTCCAGGGTAGTGTTAAAAACAGCTTGCGCAATATGAGCCTTTGGCTGCTGCACCAGCGGGACCACCTCGCTTTCGCTGAAGGTCTTCCCACCGGATTTCTCCAGCACCTCTCGCGCGGCGTCGCTGTGGGTGGCGATGACCGGCACCCCAATAGAGAGCGCTTCGCACAAAATCAGCGGGTAATTATCAACACGGGAGCTGAACACCAGCGCATCCATCCCATTTAAGGCGCTCATCAGCTTGCGCTTATCCGTCTCGAAACCGTGATTCACCACGTTCGGTCCCTCAAACGGCGAGAACTTACCGAAGGTGTGCAGTTCAATCTTATCGCCCAGCGCCATCATGTCGCGCACCAGCTGCTGGTTGGTTTTGCCGTCATAGCGCAGGTCGTGGGCAACCACGGCGATTTTGGGTTTTCCCTGGGTATCGGTAATCGGGTCCAGTTCTGCCAGGATCTCTTCCGTCGCCACGTCGATGCCGTTATTGATGATCCTGCAGCGCCCTGCCCCGTACAGGCTGTTGAACGCATCGGCAACGTGCTGGCTTGGCGAAATAAAGGTGCAGCCAAGCGCCAGCATATCGCGGAACAACTGTCGTTTGCCCGAGACCAGCTGATGCGCACGATCCACTTTTACCGGCGGGTAGTTGGCGAGCGTCGGGCATTTCTGACAGTCCGTTCTCCAGCCTTCGCAGCCGTCGGTGAAGGCGCAACGTCCGGTTACGCTCCAGTGATCGTGCAGGGTCCAGACGAAGGTGGTATCCGCTTTATGCGCTTTCACCTTTTCACAAAAGGCCACCACCTCTTCCAGATTTAACCAGTAGCTGTGCAGCACGTGGAAATGAAGGACCACCGGGCCTGACGTGCGGGTCACCGTGCGGTAAAGGCTGTTCAGGTTGCCGAAGAGATCGCGGTTGAACAGACGGAACAAGGCAATATTGGCAACCGACGTTAAGCGTGGAGTCTGTTTCAGCACGTGCGGATAGTTATCGTGGCTGACGCTTTTTTTACCGCCCTTGCCGTAGCCATACACGAAACGGGACTGTAACCCTTTTTGCAGCGCACGCTGATGCAGATCCAGCGCAACACCTGCCGCTCCGCCCTCAGCCAGACGGACATTAAATTGCAGAATATTCATTTAATCACCTTCACGCGGGCCTTTTCACCGGTCACCAGCGCGTTATCCGGAATGGTGTCCAGCACCACGCTTCCTGCGCCGACAGTGACGTTATTTCCCACACGAATATCACCAATAATCACCACGTTCGCCCCCAGCTCAACGTTGTTGCCGATGACAGGACAGGCAAGGCTGTCTGGACCCCGGTTGCCGATAGTGACGGCGTGGCGAATGGTGAAATCATCCCCGGCGACCACGAACTTGTTGATGACGACGGCATAGCCATGATGAATGGTAAAGCGGCGTCCAATCGTGGCCCCCGCCTGGATTTCGTAGCCAAAGAAGCATTCGGTGATGATGCGGTACATCACCAGCACGGGCGCGGCCCAAAGATTATTGAGAACGTTTTTTTTGCGCCAGACGGAGCAGAAATGGGCAATGCGATAAGCCAGCACCATGCAGCACGGACGCAGGCTCCAGCTATTTGCGCGGCAATCTTCCAGAAACATTATTTCCCCCGAAGTCCATCAGCCAGACGCTTGCCGTTACGCACGGAGAGCAGCGTAAGCAATGTGCGCCAGTTCATGCGCTTGTTGCGGATCTGATAGAGGGTAAAGAGTTGATACTTGCGGCTGGCACGGTCGAATTTATCTTTGTGCTTGCGATAAAAATGGAAGTAGCCGGAAAACTTTTTCGGCGAAGAGGTGATTTGCATCTCACCGTGGTTGATATGCAGAATTTGCGTTGCGTCTTCCACTTTCCACGGCTCGCCATACTCCACGACCATTCGCAGGAAAATATCGTAGTCCTGTGCCGCTTTCAGTTCGGTATCGAACAGGCACTCTTTAAAACGCCATGCCCAGGTAAAGACCTGATTGCCAATGATGTTGCGCTTGTAAAACAGACGACGCGAATAGGGCGACTTCGGATACAGCGGCAGGCTGGCCGGTTGGGAATAGACCTCGCCCTGGCAGACATAGTCGTTGGCATACAGAAACGCATGCGTCACCAGCTGCTGTTTATGCGACAGGAAGATCGACAGACGATTCGGTGTCCATTCATCGTCGTCATCAATGCCGGTTATATACTCCCCTTTCGCCTGCAGAATCGCCTGGTTACGTACCGCGCAGGCCCCCGTATTTATGGCGTTATGGGTGTACTTAACGCGGGGATCGTTCAGGTCGGTCACAAACTGCTGCAGTTGCTCATAAGAAGAGGAGCAGTCATCGACAATAATCATTTCCCAGTGGTCATAATCCTGACGCAAAACCGATTTTATCGCACGGATCGCCAGCTGCTGACGGTTCCATGTCGGCATATAAATAGAAATTAAAGGGCGCTGTGTTGTCATGGTTTCCCCGGATGGAATAGATACCCTCGCCCGCCCCCTCCCGTAGGAGAGGGTCAGGTGAGAGGAAAGGATTATTTACTGTCAGACTTGTATTCGTACTCGTAATAGCCGTAATCCTGATAGCCGGTGGCGCGGCGGAAGATGGAGTTCAGAATCACCCCTTTCACCTCAATGCCGTTTTGCTCGAAGCGGCTCAGACTGGTTTCCACCTCTTTCAGGGTATTGACCGCATAGCGGGCGACCATCAGCGTAGTTCCTGCATGGCGACCCACAATGGCGGCATCGGTTACCGCAAGAATTGGCGGCGTATCGATCAGGACCAGGTCGTAATGCTGGCTTGCCCAGGCGATGAGCTGCGTGAATCGCTGACTCATCAGCAGCTCTGACGGATTCGGTGGAATTTGACCGCGCGGAACAAGGTCAAAGTTCGTGATAGAGGTCGGCTTGGCGCACTGCTCAATGTCGCCTTTACCCAGCAGCACTTCCGACAGACCGTTTACGTTGTTGGTCCCCAGCAGTTCATGGGTATAGCCTTTACGCATATCACAGTCGATCAACAGCACGCGCTTATTGGTCTGGCTAATCACCGCGGCAAGGTTGGCACACACGAAGGTTTTACCAATCGACGGGCTGACCCCGGTCAACATCAGGACGTTGTTTTTAGCCTGCATCATGGCAAAGTGCAGGCTGGTTCGCAGGCTACGCACCGCTTCAATGGCCAGGTCGGTTGGGTTGCCCACTGCCAGGAGCTGGCTTTGTTTGTAACGCTTAACCCCTTTGACCGTTTTGACGCTGTCGCGGGATTTTTGCCATTCCGACAGCGGAATGCTGGCGTAGACGCTAATGCCATGCTCTTCCAGCACCTGCGGGCTTTCGATACCCCGGTTGAATAGCGAACGAAGCAATACACCGACGATGGAGAGCATCAACCCAAGGATAATGCTGCCGAGGATAATCAGTGCTTTCTTCGGCTTCAGCACACCGGGCTGGGTAATGGCCGGGTCAACGATACGCACATCACCCACGGTGCTGGCTTCGGTGATCTTCAGCTCCTGCTGTTTGTTCAGCAACTGCATGTACACCTGCTGTCCGGATTCCACATCACGGGTCAGACGCACGATCTCTTGCTGCGTTTTCGGCATCGCGGTGACGCGATTGTTCAGCTTCGATTTTTCATCTTCCAGCGCCTGGCGTTTTTCCAGCAACGTGCGGTACGCCGGGTGACGTTTGGTATAGAGCTTCGAAATCTCGGCTTCTTTAAAGGTCAGTTCGTTCAACTGCGCGTCGATGTTGACCATCGAGTCCAGCACCGATTTGGCTTCTAGCGGCAGGTCAACGGAGTCTTTATCCTGACGGAACGCGTTCAGCTTGTTTTCCGCTTCATCAAGACGAGAACGCACTTCGGGCAGCTGTTTTGCCAGGAAGGCGAGGCTTTTGGCCGCTTCTGCGGATTTGCGCTCGATGTTCTGTTCGAGGTAGTTGCGCGTAATGCTGTTCAGAATGTCGCGGATTTTGTCCTTATCTTCACCGGTGAAGGTCATGCTCAGGACGCCGGTATCTTTCCCGTTTTCAGTGACGCTCAGGTTGCTTTGCAGATTGTTGATCATCCCCAGCATGGAGAATTTACTGACGGTGAACTTGCCGCCTTCCGACGCATGAATATCACTGACCATCATGCTGACGCCGTTTTTGCTCAACATCTGTCCGACCTGCCCGCGGGCGCTAAAGCCGGCGTCGCTGGTCAGCTCATACTCTTTCGGCCCTAACACCTCAAGCGTAAACACCTGATCGCCCGCCCCTTTCGGCAGGTTGAAGGTGGTCACTTTGACCATGTCATTTTGACGACCCATCAACCGGTCCCAGCCTGCCCCGAAGATCGGGAAGCTGTTTTTGGTCACGCCGATATCCAGGTCAAGATCGTCAACGGTTTTACCCAGCACCAGACGCGACTGGATCAGCTGAATTTCTGCGTCGGACGCCGGTGGCTTATTCGCCAGCGCCGAGCCGATATCCTGCACCAGCGAGTTTCCGGTGTTTTGTTCGATCTGTACCAGCGCATCGGCGCTGTAGATAGGCGTAGCGAACAGAGTGTAGATAATGGCACCCAGCGCAAACACCGACGTGATGCCCAGCACCCACCATTTCGCTTCGATAATGGTGCCGATCAGACGCCCAATATCTATTTCATCACTGCCCGAAATCGGGGCGGCAGAAGGTTTGGTATTTTCTGTCATTGTTATCCCTGCTGAGCTTTCAGTGCCTGCGCCCATTTTTGGGCAGACTGGTCAAGTAAGGTGTAAACCGCCTCAAATGCCTCACGGCTCTTGCGATACGGATCGGGAATTTCGCGCTCACTGTCCCAGTGGCCAAAGAGCATGACTTTGCCGCGCATCTCTGGCGCAATTTCACACAGCGCATGAATGTGGCGCTTTTCCATCGCCAGGATCAGATCGTAATCCCGACACATGCGACCGGAGATCTGACGTGCCACGTGCCCGTCCAGAGAGAGGTCATGCGCCTGCGCCACGCTTGACGCTCGCTCATCGGCCCCTTTCCCCACCAGCGCACCCAGTCCTGCAGAAGCGACCGTCAACTCAGGCTGATAATTTTTCAGCAGACGTTCAGCCGTGGGGGAACGGCAAATGTTCCCCACGCATACCACCAGAATTTTATTAAACATCGCGGATTACCAGGTATGGACGTCGCGCGCCGTGTCCGTCATATAGCGAACGCCATTGATGGTTGGCAGCAACTGGTTGATCAAACGGTTCCAGCGCGTGACTGGCGCCGTGGTGACGTAGACCACATCGTATGGCTGGAGGCGGAATTCGGTTGCCATCACCAGAGACGTCGCATCGGACATATCCAACTGGTAAATATTGGCAATCTTGCCTTTCGCATTGCCCTCGCCTTTCAGCGGACGGATGACGAAGATGCCGCTGGCGTTAGATGCCGTCAGGTCAAGACCTTCTGCATTGCCCAGCGCTTCGGTCAGGGTCATACCGCTGAAGTCCATTTTGAGCGTGCTCTGTTTTTTCACTTCGCCCATCACGAACACTTTCAGGTCGTCATTGCGCGGAACAAACAGAATGTCACCCGGGTAGAGCAGACGGTTCTGACTCAGGTCGCCGTTTTGCATCAGGGCCTGAAGCGAAATGCGCTCTTCTTTACCGTTGTGCGTCAGCACCACGTTGCGCCAGTCGGCGGCGTCAGTTAAGCCACCTGCGGTGTTAATGGCATCGAGCACCGTCAGCGGCACGTTGGTGATCGCCTGCTGGCCGGATTTATTGACCTGACCGGAGACATACGCTTTTTGCGAACGGAAGGCGGCGATATTAACGTCAACCTGCGGGTCAGCAATGTACTGCGCTAAGCGGCCGGTAATATCACTACGAATTTCTGCAAGCGTTTTGCCGACGACATGTACTTTACCGATGTACGGATAGAACATGGTGCCGTCAGGCTGGACCCAGTTGCCGGTATCGCTGGAGCTACGATACTGCCCGGCAGGCGTGGTCAGTTCAGGGTGATCCCAGACCGTCACGCTGATGACGTCGCCTGGCCCTACCCGATATTGATAGGATGAGATTTCCTGGTCCAGAGACATATTGGGCTGTGCAACATTTGGACGTGGGCGTAATTGTTCAACAAGACGCGGCGTTAATGGATAAACATTCACCATCTTGTCGAGATCAAAATCAGCATCCTGTTGCTTGATCACATCCTTACCCATTGTTGACATATTGCTGCCGGGAAAGACCGTACAACCACTCATCAAGGTCACAGACACCAATAATGGCATCAATTTCATTTTGGATTTCATCATTGATTATTTATCACTTTGGCAGAGTAATTATCCTGTGCAATTTAAATAAGCGCGGATCGTTTTCCATTCAGAATGCAGTTAATGAAATTGAAATATAACTGGCATCAGTCCTAAAAAAACTTTATTCATCCGCTGGCTCTTGACAGAATAACCGAGGCTGATTCACACGCTTTCAGGCACGCTACCGCCCTTGGCTTTCAGTTACCAATCCACTGTCTTAACAATGTGTTATGGGAAAACACCCTCTGAAACGGGTCTTTTTGGGAAATAAATCCGTCATTTATAGCGCCTGACAGATAACGCAGCATTTCCCGCGACCTATTAAAAAAATAGCAACAAGTAGATTTAACATTTGATGCTGGAAGAATTGTTGCAGCTAACCTAATACCAGGCAAGGAGACAACAGGCCTGTAAGTTGTTTTTAAGATTAATATTAAGAGCAAAGTTTTGCAGTTTTAGGATTATCTTTATATTGACAAATCAGACCTGCAAATCATTGCTTGCGATATTTCCTAATTGCGCCTGGTTATATAAAATATGACTTTCCAGACGGAATATTTGCTGTAACAGGAATCTGTCAACTGTGGCCGGGGATTAAGAGAAATCTCAGGCAAACATTGCATTTTTGACGCGCTTTATCCATGATCGGACTGTGACAATTGTCATATAACCAAAGGTATTGCATTTACTATGGAATGGATTGCCGATCCATCGATCTGGGCCGGGCTGGTAACGCTTGTCGTTATCGAATTAGTGCTCGGTATTGATAACCTGGTGTTTATAGCCATCCTCGCTGAAAAACTGCCTCCCTCGCAGCGTGACCGTGCTCGCGTCACGGGCTTACTTCTGGCGATGGTGATGCGCCTGCTGTTGCTGGCGTCAATCTCATGGATGGTCACCCTGACTAAACCCCTCTTCACCGTCCATGAATTCAGCTTCAGCGCCCGCGATCTGATTATGCTTTTCGGCGGCCTGTTCTTACTGTTTAAAGCAACGGTGGAATTAAATGAACGGCTCGAAGGCAAGGACAACGACAACCCCACTCAGCGACGCGGGGCCAAATTCTGGCCGGTGGTGGCGCAAATCGTGGTGCTGGATGCCGTTTTCTCACTGGACTCCGTGATTACTGCCGTGGGGATGGTTGATCATCTGGCGGTGATGATGGCGGCCGTCATCATTGCCATCACCCTGATGCTGATGGCAAGTAAAGCGCTGACGCGCTTTGTAAACAGCCATCCAACGATTGTCATTCTCTGCCTCAGCTTCCTGCTGATGATTGGCTTTAGCCTGGTCGCCGACGGCTTTGGCTTCTTTATCCCGAAAGGCTATCTGTACGCCGCTATTGGCTTCTCGGTCATGATTGAAGCGCTGAATCAGCTGGCGATATTTAACCGCCGCCGCTTCCTGTCGGCCAATCAGACACTTCGCCAGCGAACGACCGATACGGTGATCCGTCTGCTGAGCGGGAAAAAAGAGGACGCTGAACTCGATGCCGAGTCCGCCTCTTTGCTGGCCGATCACCAGGAGGGACAGATTTTCAACCCGCAGGAGCGGTTGATGATCGAGCGCGTACTGAACCTTAACCAGCGCTCCGTCAGCAGTATCATGACCTCGCGCCACGATATTGAACATATCGACCTGAATGCGCCCGAAGCGCAAATCCGCGCATTACTGGAAAAGAACCAGCATACCCGGGTCGTGGTGACCGGCGGCGATGAGGATGACGATCTGGTCGGGGTCGTTCACGTTATCGATCTGCTGCAACAGTCGCTTAACGGCGAGCCGCTGGATCTGCGCGTCCTGGTGCGCCAGCCGCTGGTGTTCCCCGAAGCGCTGCCCCTGCTGTCCGCGCTGGAGCAATTCAGAAACGCGCGCACGCACTTTGCCTTTGTGGTCGATGAGTTTGGTTCGGTTGAAGGTGTGGTCACGCTCAGTGACGTTATGGAGACCATTGCCGGTAATTTACCGAATGAAGTGGATGAAATCGACGCACGTCACGATATACAGAAAAACAGCGACGGCTCCTGGACCGCAAACGGCCATATGCCTCTGGAAGATTTGGTGCAGTTTGTGCCGTTGCCTCTGGATGAAAAGCGTGAATATCACACCATAGCGGGCCTGCTGATGGAGTATTTACAGCGTATCCCGAAACCGGGCGAAGAGGTGCAGGTGGGGAATTATCTGCTTAAGACCTTAGAGGTGGAGAGCCATCGCGTGCAGAAAGTGCAGTTGATTCCGCTACGTCGCGAAGACGATCTGGATTATGAGGTCTGAACAGTCCTCTCCTCACTGAGGAGAGGACCACGTATTAACTCAGAGTTTTTCCAGCAGCTTTTTGACGTCTTTACCGTTTTGCGAATCTTTGTTTTTATCCGCCCAATCGTTAAGACGTCGTTTTGCTTCTTCCTGAAGATGCTTACGCAAAAGCTGATCGACCTGAAGGCTGTAATTCAGCGCCTGCCACTTACCAAACACGGATAACGGAATTGGCGTCTCCTTCAGGAATTCAACCAGCTTGCCCTCGCCTTCCCAGCCTGACAGAACGCGTACGTTGAAGCGCGTATCCGTCGTTTCTTTCACCAGATCCATGGTGCCCTCACCGGTTAATGCCAGCAACGCAGACTGCCCCTGCATATTGTCGAGCGTGAGCTGTCCTCTATCGAGGCTCAAATCGGTGGTGAAGCTATCAAGGCGCGTGGCGCTGTCGTAGTTTTCATTGGCTTTAACGTTGCTGCTACTGCGCTCAACCGCCTGCTGAACCAGCTGCTGGAAGTTAAGGCCTTCCATGCGGGTATTGGTTAATTCTACGTGCGCCTGACCCTGCCAGTCCCGGCGGAACGCTTCTGCATCCACTTTATTGCCCGAGAAGTCCCCTGCTAAGGAGAGGTTGCCGGTCAACGCAATGGGGTAGTTGAATGCCTTCAGGATAGTACCAATCTCAACGTTATCGAGACGCGGCTGGAAAGTCGTACGGACGTTATCTTTGCGCACGTCCACCACGCCCGGCAGCGAAAGCGATCCGTTACCTATTTTACCGCTGAGGTCGGAGATCGTCAGAAGGCCGCTCCGGTTCTCCATCTGGCTGCTCACGGCGCTGAAGTCGATCCCGCGCCAGCGCACCGCATCGGCTTTTAGCGAAATATCCGCCGTAAAGCCGCGCAGCCCGTTGTAATCTGGCTGATCAATAGAGGAAGAGATAACCGGGCGCGTCTGCTTAGGCTGACTTTGCCCCTGCTGAGCAGGGCTGCCTTCTGCGGCGGCAACCGGCTGCGGCGGCAGTAAACTCTCAAGGTTGAGTTTGCCAAACTGCAGATCGATAACCCACTTCGGCTCTTCGCCAAGCACAACGCTGGCGTTACCCTTCAGATCGCTGTCGTTAGCCTGCAGATTAAGCTGATTCAATGCGAGCAGCTTCTGCTCTTCTCGCCAGATGGCCTGCAGACTGCCCTGCCCGGAAATGCCCTGAGCAGGAAGGTCGGCACCGGTGAGTTTCCAGTTGAGCGACTGGATGTCCGCCGTCAGCTGATGAGGATAATCAGAGGCGTTAACGTTGGCTTTCATCGCCAGGGTCATATCACGCTGGTTACGGTTAATCCGTCCGGTGAAATCCACCGTCGCCAGATGGCGCTTATCCTGATCCATCTGCAGATTGATATTGCGCACCGTCACCTGCTCATCGTCCTCATGCTGGAAGACCAGCACGCTGTCAGCCACTTTCAGGCTGCCAATATCAAATGACCAGCCCGCGTCTTCCGGGACGTCAGGCAGGGTATTTTCACGCGGGGCGACTGGGGCATTCTCCTGACGAACGGCTTCGGATTGCGGGGTGAGTTGAATCACCGCCCCTTTGAGCATCACCTGCTCAACCTGCAACTGATGCGACAGCAGAGGAATTAACGCCACGTCCAGACGCATATTGTCGGCAGAAACCAGCGGTACCGACGCGCCCGGCGCGGTTAAGGACATACGACCCGAAAGAATACTGAGCTGCGGCCAGACGTGCCAGCGCAATGGACCCTCGAGCTTCAGTTCATAGCCGCTACGCACTTCGACCTGACGCACCATATAGGCACGAAAATCATTTGGGTTAACCAGCAGAACCAACGCAGAAAGGCCAGCCACGACCACCACTAGCAAAATCATCAGCGTTGTCAGTATTCTTCTCATGGCATCCTCAGTGGACAAAAATCAGTCTTTATCAATACGACTGGCGACCGCACCCTGTTGATCGCGATATTTCGCGTCCTGACGGCGATTATACGGACGTTCCGCCACGCCGGTCAGCAGTTCAAAACTCAGGGCACCGATCATCATTCCTGGACGCAGCGCCAGCGGCAATTTACCGGCATTGAAAAACTCCAGCACGATACGACCAGACCAGCCGGGATCGATACGGTGCGCGGTAACGTGCACCATCAACCCCAGACGCGCCAGAGAAGAACGCCCATCAAGCCAGCCCACGAGATCGGCGGGCAGCGTCACGGATTCATAGGTGACTGCCAGAGCCAGTTCGCCTGGATGAAGGTAAAAGGCTTCGCCCTCGTTCAGCACAATCTCATCGCTCATGACGCGATCCAGCGCCGCGCTCACTTCGTCTTTCGGCCCGCTAAGGTCGATAAAGGGAGCCGTATGGCCGCTGAACGTGCGGAAATTATTCCCCAGGCGTACGTCAACGGTGACGCCATTAATACGCTCAACCGGCGGACGCGGGGTGATAGACAGACGGCCCTCATCCAGCCAGGCTTCTATATCTCGGTCACAAAGACGCATGGCACTTTCTCCTTTTGCGCATCATGCGCCGCGGCCAACGGGCCAGGGCGCAAAACCAGGTTATCTCTGAACGGTACACAATTCGCGCAAATTATTCAAAAAACTGGCTAATTTTCGCTTTCAGAATATCGATCGCAATGCGGTTTTTACCCCCACGCGGGACGATGATATCGGCATATTGTTTCGACGGTTCAATAAACTGCAGGAACATTGGACGTACCGTTTTCTGATACTGCGCCATGACCGAGTCCATCGAACGCCCGCGCTCGTTGACGTCGCGTTTGATACGGCGCATGAGGCAGATGTCGAGCGGGGTATCCACAAATATAGAGAAGTTCATCGCTTCACGCAGACGCGCGTCGGTCAGCAGTAAAATGCCTTCCAGGATAATCACTTTTTTGGGTTCAATATGGATGGTGTCCTGCGTACGCGTATGCTCAACGTAGCTGTAAACCGGGAGATCAATAGGCGTGCCGTTTTTGATCATCTGTAAATGCTGGAACAACAGGCTGTGATCCATAGCATTGGGATGGTCGTAGTTAGTTTTTACACGCTCTTCCATCGACAGATGCGATTGATCTTTGTAATAGCTGTCTTCGGGAATGACGCCGATATGCTCATCACCAACTTGTTCGCGCAGTTCGCGATAAAGCGTACTTGCAATAAGACTTTTACCTGAAGCCGATGCGCCGGCGATGCCTATGATGACGCACTGATGAGACTTATCAGTCATAAATTTAGCGACCTGATTAACCTGGATGTAAAGGAAGGACGACGCCGTAGCGTCAAACGCGGCAATTATAGGGATTTAACGTGCGCGATACCAGTCGAATGCGCAGGTAATGCGAGAGTGGCTGCGAAACCAGCTATTTCTCCCTGACGCAAATTTAAACGGTTAATTTTAACGCGCTGAAGATGAAATTTCTGCAGACTCCGTATTTAATAACTCTGTGATGTCAAATTATGAGCGGTCAGCATATGAATTGTAAATTGTTTGTACTAGCATAATCCAATTCACTTTTTTCTTCGTCCGGACGCCGTCCTGGCGGCATGGCGTCCCTGGATAGAGCGGTAATGAATAAACAATACCAGCGCGTTTTGGTTACTACCCCCAATCCTTTACTACGGCTTGTCAGCCTTGGTCTTGTCGCCTTCATCTTTACACTTTTCTCGCTTGAATTGACTCGATTAGGAACCTTACTGGCACCGTTATGGTTCCCGACCTCCATCATGATGGTGGCTTTTTACCGCCATGCAGGGAAAATGTGGCCCGGCATTGCGCTGGCCTGCTCCTTCGGCAACGTGTTCGCCTCGTGGCTGCTGTTTTCATGGGAAACCATTAGCGTCACCTACACCGCCATCAACGTCATTGAAGCCTGCATTGGCGCGCTCTTACTGCGAAAACTGCTCCCCCGCTACAACCCGCTCCAGAATCTGACCGACTGGGCCCGGCTCGCCGTTGGCAGTGCCATCATCCCGCCGCTCCTGGGCGGGATACTGGTGCATTATCTTGTGCCGAGCAGCGAACCCCTGCGTGACTTTGTGGTGTGGGTCCTTTCAGAGTCTATCGGTGCACTGGCGCTGGTGCCGTTAGGGCTACTCTTTAAGCCCCACTATTTATTGCGTCACCGCGATCCAAAACTCCTGCTGGAGACGCTCTTAACCCTGGCGGTCACCCTGGTGCTTTGCTGGCTGGCGATCAACTGGCTGCCTTGGCCCTTTACCTGCATCATCGTACTTCTGATGTGGAGCGCCGTAAGGCTGCCGCGCATGGAAGCATTCCTCGTCTTCCTGGTCACGGTGATGATGGTATCTCTGATGATAGCCACCCATCCCACGCCGCTCACCTCACAACATTCTGAGGCGATGTTTAACGCGCCGTGGCTGCCGTTTTTAATGATCCTGTTACCTGCCAACGTCATGACCATGGTGATGTATGCCTTCCGCGCTGAACGTAAGCACATCACCGAGAGCGAAGAGCGTTTTCGTAACGCGATGGAGTATTCCGCCATCGGCATGGCGCTGGTCAGCATTGAGGGCCAGTGGCTACAGGCTAACAAGGCGCTTTGCCAGTTTCTGGGTTACAACCAGGCTGAATTGCACTCTTTGACGTTCCAGCAGCTCACCTGGCCTGAAGATTTAAACAACGATCTGGAGTTTATGGATCAACTGGTACGCGGCGATATCAACAGCTATTCACTGGAAAAACGCTACTACACGCGCAACGGAGAGGTTGTCTGGGCGCTGCTGGCCGTGTCGGTCGTGCGCCATGCCGATGGTTCTCCGCTCTACTTTATTGCGCAAATTGAAGACATTAACGATCTCAAACAGACGGAATGGGTCAATAAACGCTTGATGGAGCGCATTACCCTGGCCAACGAAGCGGGCGGGATTGGCATCTGGGAATGGGATCTGGAGCCTGACGTTATCAGCTGGGACAAACGCATGTTCGAGCTGTATGACGTCCCCTCCCATATGAAGCCGACCTGGCAGCTATGGCACGACTGCGTGATCCCGGAAGACCGGACGCATGCCGAGCAGGTGCTGCGCGATGCCCTGAGCGCCCGTGTCCCGTTTAAGCTGGAATTTCGTATTCGCGTAAAAGAGGGCGTGCGGCATATCCGCTCCCTGGCGAACCGTGTGTTGAACAAGCATGGGGAAGTTGAACGCTTGCTGGGTATCAGCATGGATATGACCGAGGTCAAAGAGCTGAACGAAGCGCTCTACCAGGAAAAAGAACGTCTGCATATCACCCTCGACTCTATCGGCGAAGCGGTACTGTGCACGGATGTGGACATGAACGTCACCTTTATGAACCCGGTCGCCGAGAAAATGAGCGGCTGGCTGCAGCAGGAAGCAATGGGGCAGCCTGTCCTCAAGGTGCTGCGTATCACCTTCAGCGAAAATGGCCCCCTGATGGAAAATATTCACAGCGGCGATATGTCGCGTTCTGATATTGATCAGGATGTGGTCCTTCACTGCCGCACCGGCGGAACCTTTGATATTCATTACAGCATCACGCCGTTAAGCACCCTGGATGGGCAAAACATCGGTTCTGTTCTGGTGATCCAGGACGTGACGGAATCCCGCAAAATGCTGCGTCAGCTCAGCTACAGCGCCTCTCACGATGCCCTCACCCATCTGGCAAACCGCGTCAGTTTTGAAGGCCATCTGAAACGTCTGTTGCTGAACGTGCAGGAGACGCATCAGCGGCATGCGCTGGTCTTTATCGATCTCGATCGCTTTAAAGCGGTCAACGACACCGCAGGCCACGCGGCGGGGGATGCCCTGCTGCGTGAACTGTCGTCGTTAATGTTAAGCATGTTACGTTCAAGCGACATCCTGGCGCGCCTTGGCGGGGATGAGTTTGGTTTATTGCTCCCCGATTGCAACATCGAAAGCTCACGCTACATTGCCGGAAGGATTATTCATGCCATTAACGAATACCACTTCATGTGGGAAGGACGACTGCACCGCATCGGTGCCAGCGCGGGTATCACCCTGATTGATGATACTAACCACCAGTCCGCCGAAGTCATGTCGCAGGCGGATATCGCCTGTTATGCCTCTAAAAACAGTGGGCGCGGGGTGGTAACAGTCTATGAGCCGCAACAGGAGCGGATGCACAGCGCCCGCAGCATGATGTCCCTCGACGAGCAGTGGCACATGATTAAAGACAATCATCTGCTGATGATTGCCCGCAGCGTGGCCTCCCCCCGAATTCCGGAAAGCAGCAATTTCTGGCTTATCTCCCTGCGGCTGTGGACCAGCCAGGGCGAGGTGCTCGAGGAACAGGCATTCCGTTCGGGCCTGTCGGAGCCTGACCTGCTGCACGCGCTGGACCGGCGTATCTTCCAGGAATTTTTCCGCGCTTATGCCGCGCAGGTGGCCGCAAAAGGCATGGGCGTGGCGCTACCGCTCTCAGCGGAAGGGCTTACCAGCGCGACGCTGGTGGACGAGCTGCTGGGGTTACTGGAGAAGAGCCCGCTGCCGGGGCGCTTGCTGCACCTGGTGATCCCGGTGGAGGCTGTGCTGCAACAGGAGGCCACGCTTCAGAGCGCCGTGCAGAAACTGCGTCATGCAGGCTGTCGTATCGTATTAAGCCAGGTGGGTCGCGAAATGAACGTCTTTAATCATTTGACGGCGCACATGGCGGATTACGTCCTGCTGGACCAGGAGTTGACCGCTAACGTCCACGGGAACCTGATGGATGAAATGATGGTGACCATCATTCAGGGGCATGCTCAGCGTCTGGGGATGAAAACCGTCGCAGGCCCATGCCATCAACCACTGATGATGGACACCCTTTCCGGCATCGGAATCGATTATATTTACGGCGATACCATCTCAGAAGCCCAGCCGCTGGAGCTACTGCTTAACACCAGCTATTTCGCCATCAACTAAGGGCGACCAGTTTTCGGTGTACCAGATATGCAGCAATGCATAGGAGCGCCAGGGCTGCCAGCGTTCGGCATAACGGCGGATTTGCGCTGGCGTCATGCCGGCAAAACGCTGTTTAATCAGATAATCATCCGGCAGAAAAACATCCTTAGCCTGCCAGCCGCGTAGCGCCAGATAGTTGGCCGTCCAGCGCCCGATCCCGGGCCGTTGCTGGAGCGCCTTCATGCCCGCCTCAATATCCTCAGGCGGCGCCAGCGGGAAATCCCCCGCCACCACCGACCGGGCCAGATAAATAAGTGATTCCGCGCGTTTAAGCGGCATACCCAGGGCTTTGAGCGCCAGCGGGTCGGCAGCCGCCAGCCGTTCAGGCGTGGGGAAGAGAAAATAGCCGGGATGCTCAGGGAGCGGTTCTCCGCATAACGCGACGACTTTCCCGGCAAGCTTTGCCGCCATCGCCACGCTCACCAGTTGCCCCAGAATCGCCCTTACCCCCTGCTCGTAGGCATTCATCGCGCCCGGCAAACGTAATCCCGGGCGCGCCGCGCCAAGCTCGCCAAGCGTACGGGCGATTTCCTGCGGATCGCAGGAGAGATCGAAAAGTCGCGCTATGGCCGACAAACAGGGCTCGGCGACAGGTACCAGCCCCTCGCTTAATGAAACCTGTAAGGTAGCTTGCGTCTCGTTCGGGGTGACGCGAAAGATCCCCTGATGTCCGAGGCAGGCGAAACTGCGCTCGTAACAGGTGCGGGTGACGGTTTCGATGCCCGCGACCTTACGCGCGCCAAGAAATTCAAACATCCATTGCCAGTCATACGGCGGTTGCCAGTTCAGGGTATACATTCACGCTCCTTACAATGTCCTTCACAGCATAAACCGACTTTTGCCGATCTGCTTTGCTTTCATATTCCTGTTGTCGGCGGGCAGACATTTCGCTAAAGTCTCGCCCCTTCTCAACGGCATGGGGATTACGGCTGTGTTTATAGGTTTTGACTACGGTACGGCAAACTGTTCAGTTGCGGTGATGGATAACGATCAACCGCGACTGTTGAAAATGGAAAAAGAGAGCACCTTGCTGCCGTCGATGCTCTGTGCGCCGACGCGTGAAGCGGTGAGCGAATGGCTGTACCGCCATCATCAGGTTCCGGCGCCTGCCGGCGAAACTCAGGCGTTATTGCGTCGGGCCGTTAACTACAACCGCGACGAAGATATCGATGTCACGCCCACCAGCGTGCAGTTCGGTCTCGCCTCACTGGGCCAGTATATTGAGGACCCGGAAGAGGTCTACTTCGTTAAATCGCCAAAGTCCTTCCTCGGCGCCAGCGGACTGAAACCCCAGCAGGTCGCCCTGTTTGAAGATTTGGTCTGCGCCATGATGCTGCACATTCGTCTTCAGGCGCAGTCGCAGGTGCCGGAGGCCATTACCCAGGCCGTAATTGGTCGTCCTATTAACTTCCAGGGTCTGGGCGGAGACGACGCCAACCAGCAGGCGCAGGGCATTCTGGAGCGTGCTGCACACCGTGCGGGCTTCCAGGATGTGGTATTCCAGTACGAACCGGTCGCGGCAGGTCTGGACTTTGAAGCCACCCTGCGTGAAGAGAAACGGGTACTGGTGGTCGATATCGGCGGCGGGACCACGGACTGCTCGTTACTGCTGATGGGCCCACAATGGCATCACCGTCGCGATCGTGAAAATAGCCTGTTAGGCCACAGCGGCTGCCGCGTTGGTGGTAACGATCTGGATATCGCGCTGGCCTTCAAAAGCCTGATGCCGCTGCTCGGCATGGGCGGACAAACAGAAAAAGGCACCGCCCTGCCTATTCTGCCGTGGTGGAACGCCGTCGCCATTAACGACGTTCCGGCGCAGAGCGACTTTTACAGCACGGCGAATGGCCGGTTCTTAAACGATCTGGTTCGCGACGCTCAGGACGGGGAAAAGGTGGCCTTGCTGCATAAACTCTGGCGTCAGCGCCTGAGCTATCGCATGGTGCGCAGTGCAGAAGAGAGCAAAATTGCCCTTTCTCAGGTCGCGCAACATAACGTCGCTTTGCCCTTTATGAGTAACGACCTGGCGACGGCGATTTCGCAGCAAGGGCTGGAACTCGCCCTCACCCAACCGTTACAACGTATTCTTGAGCAGGTTCAGCTGGCGCTGGAAAACGGCAACGAAAAGCCCGATGTTATCTATCTGACCGGGGGCAGCGCCCGTTCACCGTTAATCAAAAAAGCGCTGGCGGAACAACTGCCGGGTATTCCGATTGCCGGTGGCGATGATTTTGGCTCGGTGACCGCAGGTCTGGCTCGCTGGGCGAAAGTGATGTTTAGTTAAATGACGAAGGCCGGGTATCGCTTACCCGGCAACGCCATTTCTCATGCGCCGGGCATGGGCATTCGCCCTCCGGCTTTTCTTTTTCAGCGCGTTTCCCTCTGCCCATTCAGACAAATCCAGACAGTCTTCCATATTTCCTCCATTTTTCCGAAGCGTTGCCTGACTAAACTAGTATCATTCCCCGCAGTGTTTCAGGAAGAGAACGTATAACGATGAAAGGCAGTAACAAATCCCGCTGGGCAATCGCCGCCGGTATCATTGTGGTCGCGCTTGCCGCCGCCTGGTACTGGCACAGCCACTCGTCGGCAAACGAGCCCTCAACGCAGCAACAGCGCACCGGCGGTGGTCGTCACGGTATGCGAAGCGGCCCGCTTGCGCCGGTCCAGGCCGCTACGGCGGTCAATAAATCCGTGCCGCGTTACCTTTCAGGTCTGGGCACGGTAACCGCAGCGAATACCGTTACCGTGCGGAGCCGCGTCGACGGACAGCTCATGGCCATCCACTTTAAAGAAGGCCAACAGGTGAAAGCGGGCGATCTGCTGGCGGAAATCGATCCGAGCCAGTTCAACGTGGCGCTGGCGCAGGCGCAGGGGCAGCTGGCAAAAGATAAAGCCACCTACGCCAACGCCCAGCGCGACCTGGCCCGCTATCAGCAGCTGGTAAAAACGAACCTCGTCTCGCGTCAGGAGCTTGATACCCAGCGTTCTCTGGTCAGCGAAACGCAGGGCACCATTAAAGCCGATGAAGCTGCCGTCGCCAGCGCACAGCTGCAGCTGGACTGGAGCCGCATCACCGCCCCCATCGACGGGCGCGTCGGATTGAAACAGGTCGACGTCGGTAATCAAATTTCCAGCGGCGATACCACGGGCATTGTGGTGTTAACGCAAACTCACCCTATCGATCTGGTGTTTACCCTGCCGGAAAGCGACATCGCCACCGTGGTGCAGGCGCAAAAAGCGGGCCAGACGCTGGCGGTTGAAGCCTGGGATCGCACCAATAAACATAAGCTCAGCGACGGCACGCTGTTGAGCCTGGACAATCAAATTGATGCGACCACCGGTACCATCAAGCTGAAAGCACGGTTTAATAATCAGGACGACGCCCTCTTCCCCAATCAGTTTGTGAATGCGCGCATGCTGGTCGCGACGCAAGAGAATGCGGTGGTGATCCCAACGGCGGCTCTGCAAATGGGTAACGAAGGGAACTTCGTCTGGGTGTTGAATAGCGACAATAAGGTGAGCAAGCATTTGGTTAAGCCCGGGATTCAGGATAGCCAGACGGTGGTGATCGCGGCCGGGCTGTCCGCCGGCGATCGCGTGGTGACCGACGGTATCGACCGCCTGACCGAAGGGGCAAAAGTCGAGGTCGTGGAAGCGCACAGCGAGGCTTCAACGGCGAAACCCGCGAAGCCTGAATCCACCCGTCAGGGAGCGAGCTCCTGATGCAGGTGTTACCACCCAGCTCTACAGGCGGGCCATCACGCCTGTTTATTCTGCGCCCCGTTGCCACCACGCTGCTGATGGTGGCGATTTTGCTGGCGGGCATCATTGGCTACCGTTTTTTGCCGGTCTCCGCGCTGCCGGAGGTGGATTACCCCACCATTCAGGTCGTCACCTTATACCCTGGCGCCAGCCCGGACGTGGTGACGTCTGCAATTACGGCCCCGCTCGAACGCCAGTTCGGACAGATGTCGGGCTTGAAGCAGATGTCGTCCCAAAGCTCCGGCGGGGCGTCGGTGGTGACGTTGCAGTTCCAGATCGCCCTCTCGCTGGATGTGGCAGAACAGGAGGTGCAGGCCGCGATTAATGCCGCCACGAACCTGCTGCCGTCTGATTTACCTAACCCGCCCGTTTACAGCAAGGTCAACCCGGCCGATCCGCCGATCATGACGCTGGCCGTCACCTCCTCCGCCATGCCGATGACGCAGGTGGAAGATATGGTCGAAACGCGCGTGGCGCAAAAAATTTCCCAGGTCAACGGCGTCGGTCTGGTCACCCTTTCCGGCGGTCAGCGTCCGGCCGTGCGGGTGAAGCTCAACGCTCAGGCCATTGCCGCGCTGGGTTTAACCAGCGAGACCATCCGTACCGCCATTACCAGCGCTAACGTTAACTCGGCAAAAGGCTCACTGGATGGGCCAACCCGGGCGGTGACGCTGTCGGCTAACGATCAGATGCAGTCCGCCGACGAGTATCGCCAGCTGATTGTCGCGTATCAGAACGGCGCGCCGATCCGTCTGGGCGACGTCGCCACCGTGGAACAAGGCGCGGAAAACAGCTGGCTTGGCGCGTGGGCCAATAAAGAGCAGGCGATCGTCATGAACGTTCAACGCCAGCCTGGCGCCAACATCATCGACACCGCGGACAGCATTCGCGCCATGCTGCCGCAGCTCATTGAAAGCCTGCCTAAATCCGTCAATGTGAAGGTGCTTTCAGACCGCACCACCAACATCCGCGCCTCCGTCAGCGATACGCAGTCTGAGCTGATGCTGGCGATCGCGCTGGTGGTGATGATCATTTACGTCTTCCTGCGTAACGTCCCGGCGACCATTATTCCCGCCGTTGCCGTGCCCCTGTCGCTGATTGGCACCTTTGCCGTGATGGTGTTTCTCGATTTCTCCATTAACAACCTGACGTTGATGGCGCTAACCATCGCCACCGGGTTTGTCGTGGATGACGCCATCGTGGTGATCGAAAACATCTCGCGCTATATCGAAAAAGGCGAAAAACCGCTCGCTGCGGCGCTTAAGGGCGCGGGCGAAATCGGTTTTACCATCATCTCGCTCACCTTTTCGCTGATTGCGGTGCTCATCCCATTGCTGTTCATGGGCGATATTGTCGGTCGTCTGTTCCGTGAGTTTGCGGTGACGCTGGCCGTCGCTATTCTCATTTCCGCCGTGGTGTCGCTGACGCTCACCCCAATGATGTGCGCGCGCATGTTAAGCGTTGAATCCTTGCGTAAGCAGAACCGTTTTTCTCGCGCCACCGAACGTATGTTCGAACGGGTGATCGCTGCCTATGGCCGAATGCTGACGAAAGTGCTTAACCATCCGTGGGCCACGCTTGGCGTCGCCCTCGGCACTCTGGCGCTTAGCGTCGTGCTGTGGATTTTCATCCCGAAGGGCTTCTTCCCGATTCAGGATAACGGCATTATTCAGGGTACGTTGCAGGCACCGCAGTCCGTCTCCTTCGCCAGTATGGCCGAACGGCAGCAAACGGTGTCAGAAATTATCATGAAAGATCCAGCGGTGGAGAGCCTGACGTCGTTTGTGGGCGTGGACGGCACCAATCCCTCCCTCAACAGCGCTCGTCTGCAGATCAACCTCAAGCCGCTCGACGATCGTGATGACCGCGTGAACACCGTAATTGAGCGTCTGCAATCGGCTATCGCCAGGGTTCCGGGCGTCGAATTGTATCTGCAGCCGATTCAGGATTTAACCATTGATACGCAGGTCAGCCGCACGCAGTATCAGTTCACCCTGCAGGCCACCAGCCTCGACGCGCTCAGTACATGGGTGCCGCAGTTAGTGGACAAGCTGAAAACCCTGCCGCAGATGACGGACGTCAGCAGCGACTGGCAGGATAAGGGACTGGCCGCCTGGATCAACGTCAACCGTGACGCCGCCAGCCGTCTGGGGATCACCATGGCGGATGTGGATAATGCCCTCTATAACGCCTTTGGGCAGCGCCTGATCTCCACGATTTACACCCAGGCTAACCAGTATCGGGTGGTGCTTGAGCACGACACCGAACGTACGCCGGGTCTGGCGGCGCTGGATTCGATCCGTCTTACCAGCAAGGACGGCGGTATCGTGCCGTTAAACGCCATTGCCCAGGTAGAGGAGCGTTTTACGCCGCTGTCGATAAATCATCTGGATCAGTTCCCGTCCACCACCATTTCGTTCAATGTCTCGGATAACCACTCGCTTGGCGAGGCGGTGGAGGCCATTCTCAACGCGGAAAAAACGCTCAACTTCCCGACCGACATTCAGACGCAGTTCCAGGGCAGTACGCTGGCGTTCCAGGCCGCGCTGGGCAACACCATCTGGCTGATTGTCGCGGCGGTGGTCGCCATGTATATCGTGCTGGGGGTCCTTTACGAGAGCTTTATCCATCCGATTACGATTCTCTCGACCCTGCCTACCGCGGGCGTAGGCGCGCTGCTGGCGTTGATGCTGGCAGGGAGCGAGCTGGACGTGATCGCCATCATCGGCATTATTTTGCTGATAGGTATCGTCAAGAAGAACGCCATCATGATGATTGACTTTGCCCTGGCCGCGGAGCGCGAACAGGGGATGGCGCCGCGCGAGGCGATTTATCAGGCCTGTCTGCTGCGTTTTCGCCCGATTCTGATGACCACTCTGGCCGCCCTGCTGGGCGCCCTGCCGCTGATGCTCAGTACCGGCGTCGGGGCTGAGCTACGTCGTCCGCTGGGGATTGGCATGGTCGGCGGGCTGATGGTGAGCCAGGTCTTAACGCTGTTTACCACCCCGGTTATCTATCTGCTGTTTGACAACCTGGCGCTGAGAATAAAAGCGCGTTTCCCAAAACGTGAAGAGGAGGCGTAAGTGAAGTTCTTCGCCCTCTTCATTTACCGCCCGGTGGCGACGATATTGATTTCGCTCGCCATCACCCTGTGCGGGGTTCTGGGTTTTAAGATGCTGCCGGTAGCCCCCCTGCCGCAGGTGGATTTTCCGGTCATTATGGTCAGCGCCTCGCTGCCGGGCGCGTCGCCAGAAACGATGGCGTCGTCTGTGGCGACGCCGCTGGAGCGGTCGCTTGGGCGCATAGCCGGGGTCAATGAGATGACCTCGAGCAGCTCCCTCGGCAGCACGCGCATCATTCTTGAATTCAACTTTAATCGCGATATCAACGGCGCGGCGCGCGATGTGCAGGCGGCGATCAACGCCGCACAAAGTCTGCTGCCGAGCGGGATGCCCAGCCGCCCAACCTATCGCAAAGCCAACCCGTCCGATGCGCCAATTATGATCCTGACGCTCACCTCGGAGACGTACTCACAGGGAGAGCTGTACGATTTCGCCTCTACCCAGCTGGCGCAGACCCTCGCGCAAATTGACGGCGTGGGCGACGTGGACGTGGGCGGTAGTTCCCTGCCTGCCGTGCGGGTGGGCCTGAATCCAGAAGCTTTGTTTAATCAGGGGGTATCGCTCGACGATGTCCGTACCGCCATCAGCAATGCCAACGTGCGCAAGCCGCAAGGAGCCATTGAAGACGGGAGCCATCGCTGGCAGATCCAGACCAATGACGAGCTGAAAACGGCGGCGGAATACCAGCCGCTGATTATCCATTACAACAATGGCGCGGTCGTGCGCCTGAGCGATGTGGCAAAGGTAACCGACTCGGTTCAGGATGTGCGCAACGCCGGGATGACCAATGCCAAACCGGCTATCCTGCTGATAATTCGCAAGCTGCCGGAAGCCAATATTATTCAGACGGTGAACAGCATTCGCCAGCGCCTGCCGGAACTTCAGGAGACCATCCCGGCGGCTATCGATCTGCAAATTGCCCAGGATCGCTCGCCCACGATCCGCGCATCGCTTGAGGAGGTGGAACAGACGCTGATCATCTCCATCGCGCTGGTGATTCTGGTGGTCTTTCTCTTCCTGCGTTCCGGGCGCGCCACGCTGATCCCGGCGGTGGCGGTGCCTGTATCGTTAATCGGCACCTTTGCCGCCATGTATCTGTGCGGATTCAGCCTCAACAACCTGTCGCTGATGGCGCTGACCATCGCCACGGGTTTTGTGGTGGATGATGCCATCGTGGTGCTGGAAAATATCTCCCGCCATCTTGAAGCGGGCATGAAACCGCTGCAGGCCGCCCTGCAGGGCACCCGGGAGGTGGGGTTCACCGTGCTGTCGATGAGCCTTTCGCTGGTCGCCGTTTTCCTTCCCCTGCTGCTAATGGGAGGCCTGCCGGGACGATTGCTGCGCGAGTTTGCCGTCACGCTGTCGGTGGCGATTGGTATTTCACTGGTTATCTCGCTGACGCTCACCCCAATGATGTGCGGCTGGATGCTCAAAAGCAGCAAGCCGCATTCGCAGCCGCGCAAAAAAGGCGTTGGTCGTTTACTGATGGCGATGCAGGAAGGCTACGGCAAATCGCTCAAGTGGGTGCTTAACCATACCCGCATTGTCGGGCTGGTGCTGGTGGGCACCATTGCACTCAACGTCTGGATGTACATCTCTATTCCGAAAACCTTTTTCCCGGAGCAGGATACCGGGGCGCTGATGGGCGGAATTCAGGCCGACCAGAGTATCTCCTTTCAGGCCATGCGCATTAAGCTGCAGGATTTCATGAAGATTATTCGTGAAGATCCGGCGGTAGATAATGTCACCGGCTTTACCGGAGGCTCGCGGGTGAACAGCGGCTTAATGTTCATAGCCCTTAAACCACGCAGCGAAAGAGCCGAGACGGCGCAACAGGTGATCGATCGCCTGCGCGGGAAACTGGCTAAAGAACCGGGGGCTAATCTGTTTTTGATGGCCGTTCAGGATATTCGCGTGGGTGGACGCCAGGCGAACGCCAGCTACCAGTACACCCTGCTCTCGGACGATCTGGCCTCGCTGCGGGAGTGGGAACCCAAAATCCGCAAAGCGCTGGCCGCGCTGCCGGAACTGGCAGACGTGAACTCCGATCAGCAGGATAACGGCGCCGAGATGAATTTAACCTACGACCGCGAAACCATGGCGCGGCTGGGGATTGACGTGAACGCCGCCAACAGCCTGCTGAATAACGCCTTTGGTCAGCGGCAAATTTCCACCATTTATCAGCCCATGAACCAGTATAAGGTCGTGATGGAAGTGGATCCGCGCTACACCCAGGACATCAGCGCGCTGGATAAAATGTATGTCATCAATAACGACGGAAAATCCATTCCGCTCTCGGGGTTCGCCCACTGGCAGCCTGCTAATGCGCCGCTTTCGGTAAACCATCAGGGCCTGTCGGCCGCCTCGACGATCTCGTTTAACCTGCCGACCGGTTCGTCTCTGTCAGAGGCCAGCGAGGCGATCAATCGCACCATGACGCAGCTGGGTGTGCCCTCTACCGTGCGCGGTAGCTTCGCCGGAACGGCACAGGTCTTTCAGGAGACAATGAACTCCCAGGTGATCCTGATTCTGGCGGCGATTGCCACGGTCTATATCGTGCTGGGGATTCTGTACGAAAGCTATGTGCATCCTCTGACCATTCTGTCGACGTTGCCGTCGGCAGGCGTCGGTGCGCTGCTGGCGCTGGAGATTTTTGGCGCACCCTTTAGCCTGATTGCCCTGATTGGCATCATGTTATTAATTGGCATCGTGAAGAAAAACGCCATCATGATGGTGGACTTCGCGCTGGATGCGCAGCGTAACGGTCAGCTGACGCCGCGCGATGCTATTTTCCAGGCCTGCCTGCTGCGCTTTCGTCCGATCATGATGACCACGCTGGCGGCCCTGTTTGGCGCACTGCCGCTGGTGATTTCCGGAGGAGATGGCTCTGAACTGCGTCAACCGCTGGGGATTACTATTGTCGGCGGGCTGGTGATGAGCCAGCTGCTGACGCTCTATACGACTCCCGTGGTCTACCTGTTCTTTGACGGCCTGCGGGTGCGTTTTACGCGAAAAAACAGAACGACGGTGAGCGAATAGATGACTGACCTTCCCGGTAATGTACGCTGGCAGCTGTGGATCGTAGCCTTTGGCTTCTTTATGCAGTCGCTGGATACCACCATTGTCAATACCGCCCTTCCCTCAATGGCGGCAAGCCTGGGCGAAAGCCCGCTGCATATGCACATGGTGATTGTCTCCTACGTGCTGACGGTAGCCGTCATGCTGCCCGCCAGCGGCTGGCTGGCGGACAAAGTGGGGGTACGCAATATTTTCTTCACCGCCATCGTGCTGTTTACCGCAGGTTCGCTGTTTTGCGCCCAGGCTAATACCCTCGATCAGCTGATCATGGCCCGCGCCCTTCAGGGCATCGGCGGGGCGATGATGGTCCCGGTCGGGCGGCTAACGGTGATGAAAATCGTCCCGCGCGCGCAGTACATGGCGGCTATGACCTTTGTTACGCTTCCCGGTCAGGTTGGGCCTTTACTCGGCCCGGCACTGGGCGGGGTGCTGGTCGAGTACGCGTCATGGCACTGGATATTCCTGATCAACCTGCCCGTTGGCATCGTGGGCGCCATCGCCACGCTGGTGCTGATGCCTAACTACAAAATGCAGACCCGCCGCTTCGATAAAGTGGGCTTTATTTTGCTCGCGGTGGGCATGGCTACGCTTACGCTGGCACTGGACGGGCAAAAAGGGCTGGGCATTTCCACCCTGTCTCTGTCGCTACTGGTGCTTATCGGGGTGCTCTCTCTCCTGTGGTATCTCTGGCACGCGCGGGGTAACGAACAGGCGTTGTTCAGGCTCTCGCTTTTCGAAAATACGACGTTCAGGGTGGGTCTGCTGGGCAGCTTCGTTGGTCGTCTGGGCAGCGGCATGCTGCCGTTTATGACGCCTGTATTTTTGCAGATTGGGCTGGGCTTTTCGCCCTTTCATGCCGGGCTGATGATGATCCCGATGGTGTTGGGCAGCATGGGGATGAAACGCATTGTGGTACAGGTGGTAAACCGGTTTGGCTATCGCCATGTCCTTGTCGCTTCGACCCTGGGGTTAGCCACGATCACCCTGCTGTTTATGGCGGTGGCGCTGATGGGCTGGTACTACGCGTTACCCGTCGTGCTGTTCTTCCAGGGGATGATCAACTCGACCCGCTTCTCCTCAATGAATACCCTGACGCTGAAAGATTTACCCGACGAGCTGGCCAGCAGCGGTAATAGCCTGCTGTCGATGATCATGCAGCTCTCCATGAGCATTGGCGTTACCCTTGCCGGTCTGCTCCTCGGCCTTTACGGGCAGCAGCATCTCAGTGCCGACAACGCCGTTGCGCATCAGGTCTTTCTGTACACTTATCTCAGCATGGCGGTCATTATCGCCCTGCCCGCCTTTATTTTCGCCCGGGTCCCGGATGATACCAGTAAGAACGTCGTGATCGGCCGACGCAGAAGGAGAGAACGATGAAATTCTGGCGGCCCGGCATTACGGGAAAACTGTTTGTGGCGATCTTCGCCACCTGCATTGTGCTGCTGATCACCATGCACTGGGCGGTGCGCGTCAGCTTTGAGCGGGGCTTTATCGATTATATCAAACACGGTAATGAGCAGCGTCTTCAGGGGTTAAGTGACGCGCTGGGCGAGCAGTATGCCCTGCACGGTAACTGGCGTTTCCTGCGTAACAACGATCGATTCGTGTTCCAGATCCTGCGCTCGCTGGAGCATGACACCGATGATGACCGCCCCGGTGCCGGTATGCCGCCGCACGGCTGGCGCACGCAGTTCTGGGTTATCGACCAGGATCAACGCGTGCTGGTCGGCCCGCGAGCCCCTGTTCCGCAGGACGGTACAAAGCGGGCCATCACGGTTAACGGCGCGGCGGTGGGCTGGGTGATTGCCTCCCCCGTCGAGCGGTTGACCCGTAATACCGACATCAACTTTGATCGCCAACAGCGCCAGACCAGCTGGTTAATTGTGGCGCTCTCCACCCTGCTGGCGGCGCTCGCCACTTTCCCGCTGGCGCGCGGGCTGCTTGCGCCGGTGAAACGGCTGGTCGAGGGCACGCATAAACTGGCGGCCGGCGATTTTTCTACCCGTGTGGATACCCGCAGTCAGGATGAACTGGGCAAGCTGGCGCAGGACTTTAACCAGCTCGCCAGCACCCTTGAAAAGAACCAACAGATGCGCCGGGATTTTATGGCCGATATCTCACACGAACTGCGGACCCCGCTGGCGGTATTGCGCGGGGAACTGGAAGCCATTCAGGATGGCGTGCGCCAGTTCACCCCTGAGTCGGTGGCGTCGTTGCAGGCAGAGGTCGGCACCCTGACGAAACTGGTCAACGATCTGCACCAGCTATCGATGTCCGACGAAGGCGCGCTGGCGTATCAAAAATCACCGGTGGATGTGATCACGATACTGGAGGTGGTCAGCGGCGCGTTTCGGGAACGTTTCACCAGCCGCAACCTGACGATTGACCTGTCGCTGCCGGACAGCGCCGTGGTCTTTGGCGATCCCGACCGACTGATGCAGCTGTTTAATAACCTGCTGGAAAACAGCCTGCGTTATACCGATGCGGGCGGAGGATTACATATCTCTGGCCGTCAGGAAGAGGGTCGCTTTGCCCTGACCTTTGCGGACTCCGCGCCCGGCGTCCAGGATGCTCAGCTGGAAAAACTGTTTGAGCGTTTCTACCGCACCGAAGGCTCGCGTAACCGCGCCAGCGGCGGCTCCGGGCTGGGGCTGGCGATTTGCGTAAACATTGTGGAAGCCCACGGCGGGACAATCCGCGCCGCCCATTCGCCTTTTGGCGGGGTAAGCATTACAGTAGCGTTACCGCTGGAACGGGAGTTATCGAGAGAAGTATGACTGAGTTACCCATTGACGAAAACACGCCACGTATTCTGATCGTGGAGGATGAGCCTAAGCTTGGGCAGTTATTAATCGACTATTTGCGCGCCGCGAGCTATGCCCCCTCGCTGATCAGCCACGGCGATCATGTCCTGCCCTTTGTGCGCCAGACGCCGCCGGACCTCATCCTGCTGGATTTGATGCTGCCCGGCACCGACGGTTTGACCCTGTGCCGGGAAATTCGCCGTTTCTCCGACATCCCCATTGTCATGGTCACCGCCAAAATCGAAGAGATTGACCGTCTGCTGGGCCTGGAAATCGGTGCTGATGATTACATCTGCAAACCCTATAGCCCGCGTGAAGTCGTGGCTCGCGTGAAAACGATTTTGCGCCGCTGTAAACCCCAGCGTGAACTGCAAACCCTGGACGCCAACAGCCCGCTGGTGGTGGATGAGAGCCGCTTTCAGGCCAGCTGGCGCAGCAAGCTTTTAGATCTGACGCCCGCCGAGTTTCGCCTGTTGAAAACGCTCTCCCACGAACCGGGGAAAGTGTTCTCCCGCGAACAACTGCTTAACCATCTCTATGATGATTATCGCGTGGTGACCGACCGCACCATCGACAGCCATATTAAAAACCTGCGCCGCAAGCTGGAAGCGCTGGATGCCGACCAGTCGTTTATCCGTGCGGTATATGGCGTGGGGTACCGCTGGGAAGCGGATGCCTGCCGCATTGCCTGACGCATCATGATGAAGCCGGGTCAGGCACGCGTCCGCCCGGCACAATCGCTTTACCTGCCCTTCCCGCAGCGCTACAATGCCCGCCCTTAAAGTAGGGGATCTCCCCTTACCCGCTGCACCCGGTGCAAGCGGATCTGACCTGTCATCAGAACGAGAACACACATGTTTAAACCTGAACTCCTTTCCCCGGCGGGAACGCTGCAGAATATGCGTTACGCTTTCGCCTATGGCGCCGATGCGGTATATGCGGGCCAACCGCGTTACTCGCTGCGCGTGCGTAACAACGAATTCAACCACGAAAACCTCCAGCTTGGCATTAACGAAGCCCACGCGCAGGGGAAAAAGTTCTACGTGGTGGTGAATATCGCGCCGCATAACGCCAAGCTGAAAACGTTTATTCGCGATTTGAAGCCGGTGGTGGAGATGCGTCCGGATGCGCTGATCATGTCAGACCCGGGGTTGATCATGCTGGTTCGGGAGAATTTCCCCGAGATGGATATTCACCTGTCCGTTCAGGCGAACGCCGTGAACTGGGCGACGGTAAAATTCTGGAAGCAGATGGGCCTGACCCGCGTGATTCTGTCGCGTGAGCTCTCGCTTGAAGAGATCGAAGAGATCCGCACCCAGGTACCCGAAATGGAAATTGAGATTTTTGTTCACGGTGCGCTGTGCATGGCCTACTCCGGCCGCTGTCTGCTGTCTGGCTACATCAACAAACGCGACCCTAATCAGGGCACCTGCACTAACGCCTGCCGCTGGGAATATAACGTCCAGGAAGGCAAAGAAGATGATATCGGCAATATCGTTCATAAATACGAGCCGATTCCGGTGCAAAACGTCGAGCCGACGCTGGGCGTGGGCGCACCGACCGACAGCGTGTTTATGATTGAAGAGGCCAAACGCCCGGGTGAGTACATGACCGCCTTTGAAGACGAGCATGGCACCTACATTATGAACTCAAAAGACCTGCGCGCCATTGCGCACGTCGAGCGTCTGACCCAGATGGGCGTGCATTCCCTGAAGATTGAAGGCCGCACCAAATCCTATTACTACTGCGCACGCACCGCGCAGGTCTACCGTAAAGCGATCGACGACGCCGCCGCGGGCAAACCGTTCGACACCAGCCTGCTGGAAACCCTGGAAGGCCTGGCGCATCGCGGCTATACCGAAGGGTTCCTGCGTCGCCATACGCACGACGATTACCAGAACTACGAGCACGGCTATTCCGTCTCAGAACGTCAGCAGTTTGTTGGTGATTTCACCGGAGAGCGTAAAGGCGCACTGGCCGCCGTAGCGGTGAAAAACAAATTCACGCAGGGCGACAGCCTGGAGCTGATGACCCCGCAGGGTAATATGAACTTCCGCCTGGAGCATCTGGAAAACGGCAAAGGTGAAGCCATCACCGTCGCACCGGGTGACGGGCACGTCGTCTGGTTACCGGTACCGGAAGAGGTGGAGCTGGAATTTGCGCTGCTGATGCGCAATTTCGAAGGGGAAAGCACCCGAAATCCGCACAATAAATAGTCAAGCGGGGTTATTTTTTACCAGCGGAAGATTCTTAGAATCGGATCACATACCGTTTCGTTCGATAAGGGTATTATCCTCAGCGCTGAAAAACATAACCCATAAATGCTAGCTGTACCAGGAACCACCTCCTTAGCCTGCGTAATCTCCCTTACGCAGGCTTATTTTTTTGCTTTAAGCATTTGAAATAAATTGCTTTTTTTCTTTCATTTTCACACGTCGACCACATCACTACGAAAAAACTGATTTGAAGTGACCTCCTTTAGTCAGTAACTGCATGCTTCTGGCAGTCTGCTTTGAGCGAAAAGCGGACTTTGCTAATACTATTCTGTACGAATCAACAGGGATCAGGTCACTAGCATGCAGAACTGTTGTCGAAACATATTCAGAAGATAAAAGTAACTGTCCGGAAGCTCTAAGTATTCACATGCCAATCATCGATAGAAATGTGAAAGTTCATCACAAAGCCTTGTGCTTAAAAAGGTAAGTCGTCGTCAGAACCATATTCAATAGTACAAGATTCGTATATAGCTTTGCTGTTTGTGTCAGACGATGTAAGTAATTTACTTACACCAGGGAAAAGTTTTTCTTTCTCACGAGTAGAAATATTGATGTAATCTATTCTGCTCAGGAATTCTGCACTGTTTATCAGAGACTGATATGCCTGATCTTCTTTACTTTCAGCATACCATTCAGATGTATCAACCATAATATTAACATTCAATGGGTTAACTGAATTGAAATCCTGTGCACTTACAGAAACGGCGAACCAGAAGGGGTAATGGTCACCAGATGCATAAAAATCCTCACCTTTTCCATATTGCCGAGTTATATAAATCGTTCCTTTAATTAAAAAATAAATGAACTCATTTGTCATGGTTATTAAGCGAATGTCTGTGACTTCACTATCATCTACAAGAGTGGATGAAGAAAGAATATCAATTTCACCAGGGATGTTATCTCTTGTTACTTCACGGATTTCAGCACTAATCGATTCCAGTACCTCTTCAGACATCACATTTTCGAGATCATCAAATATATCATATGCCTTCGAGGTGAGTTCGATGAGTTGTTTCACTTCATCAAAAACAGCTTTAGATTCATTGTTAAAGTACTTTTCTGTAATATGAGTGTATTTATTAAAAACACTATACTCTTTATTATATCTTTTTGTTTTTTCGTTTATTTTTTCTAACGTTTCAACTGAAATCAAAATATCTGGAATGTGTTTTTGAGCGCAGTACTTCAGTTGCTGTTTTCGTGTAACTTTTCTATCTGGGGATTCTTGAATGTACCAAGGAGCAGAAATGACATCCTGTTCTGGTGCTTTCCGGTTAAGAATATTGGTTACCAATTCTCGCATAGCAAATGCGAAATTATTAAATCGAAGAGGGTTTCCGTGTGAACAATAGTTCCGAAGGCTGGCGTCAAATAACTGATGTTCAAAAGGTGTTTCAAGATGAGTACGAAAATCCCTGATGAAATCCATTTCCATCATTTTTTTAAGTTTCATACTGTTTACCCTTGTTAATATTGGTGTTTTATATAAAGGATATCATAATTTCTTCTTCCTTAATATCGAAGAAAAAAATCATGGATGCCGCTTGAGTTTTAGTTGGGCGTGGTATGCACCTACTGCACGTATCAAAAAGACTTATAGCATTTCCGCTCCTAGCACGAAGCGGGACCTGCTAACTAAGTAGAAGGCCTGCCGTGAGCGAGAACCGGACTACTGACAACCAGTCTGCAGGTGCAATTGACCATGACTAAAACCAAGACGAGTTAATGCATCTAATCTATGAGGAACTAGTCATGAATTATTGACGATAAATCAATAAGGTATTAATCGGCATCAATATCATCAAAGATGCTTCGTACACTGTGCTTTTCATCAGTTGGCCCTAATACACCTAATTCACGAGGACTAATATCAGGTTCAGGAAAATCTGCTTCCACGATCCACTGGTCCACAACTTCTAGTTCATGTTCAATTATGTCAATTACTGTTGGGTCATCATTGAATTGCTCCTTTAGTACGTCAAACATTTCAATTATGTCCTGCATATATTCTTCTGGAGATTCAGATTGAATATAATTAAATTGCATGTTTTCTCTGACTTTTGATAATGTTGGTATTAGCTCAGTACGTACCGAATTTATAAGCTCTCTATACTCTCCTTCGGTAAAGACGCAACGAATCCGCCTATCGCTCAATGCATAAATATCTTCTCCGTCAATGGCATAACGACTCACTATTTCAACGAAACGCTTTCGATTCTTCTCGGGTAGAAGATTGTGATTATACAATGTTACAACAAGACTAACCTCAGGAGCCACACTTAAACGTAAGCCTGGTTCACATATGCGCGATAATATTTCAGGTGTAACTTCAATGTATTGTTCAAGAAATTCTTTTGAACAGCGATAGGCTAAAAATAGATAAAGAGATCTTTTCGCTCCCCATATAGACATCCACCGTACCTTATATCTATCGCTGGTAGAGAATTCAGATAAACGTGCAGCTATCATAGGGAAAAGTGATTTGGGTACAATAATTGCTTTTTCTAAGCCAACATTCCCACATGTAATTTGCTGCATCATATTTTCTATTGAGCTACCGCTTAAGAAAATACCAAGTAAGTCAGGGCTAGAAATTAAAGTCATTGCATAGGCATCACCAATAGTTGGGTGCTTAAAACGCCAGGCAAATATGTCATCAACATTCACTAACGTCACAAGGCTACCGTTAAGAGCATTTAGTGCTGAAATACACTCCCCTAATGTACAACCAAGCCTGTCTAATGCCAGAACTTCATTTCCCTGAAGTGTAATAGGACTTTCAAGATGATCCTTTCTCATATAGATCATGCCAAGTGCCGCTTTACTATTCGCATCCAATCCAGTAATTACCTCAAGTAGAAATTGCTCACGCTTATCTACAAATTGCTCAAGGTGATATTTACTTATATAGATATCTTTAGTGAAAAATGGATCTGCAATACGGCGTGCTGTCTCGGGAATAAAACGTGAATGAGCAGCTATATCTTCTAGATACGACTTAATTCTGGAACGAAACGCCATAGGCTGGTGCCCAAGTTTTAAATGGTTATAAAGGATCTGTTGCTTTTCAAGATCAGACAATTCGTGGACATCAATCACCACTTGGCTTTCGCTAAGCAGAGGAAAAGCACTCTCCTTCAGGTCATTGCGGGCACGATTGTAAATGTAGTCTCGGGATGTCATGACGATTTTTACGCCACGTTGCAGCATCGCCTTAATCTGAACAAGCGAATGATTCCAGCCGTAAACTAATGATGATTCGTACTGTGTTACTCCAAATGCATCATCAACCCAAAAAAATTGTGAAGATTCATCGGGGTTCCACCGTTCAGCGACTTGCTCCGGATCGGCCAGTTTAACTACTGATGATCCCCATTTATCGGCAGCAGCCATTGCCAGCATTGAAGCAATTGTCGTTTTTCCTGCAGCAGGCTCACCAATTAGTAAAACAAAACCATGCTCATCTAAAGCCTTTACCGCTTTGCGGTAGGCACTAGTTATTACAACTTTTGCCAAGTCTTCACGTAATGAGTCAAGTACAGCTCTTGCTTGTGCATAGGCCCGTTCATCTAAGATTTGGCTTAGGTCACCAAGACCATATAAGCGAGGTACAAGCATCCGAAGCTTCGTTTTTTCTTTAATTTGGTCCTCTATCCAAGTAGAGCCGAGTATCAATACATCTTTAACTCCTGCATCCTTGATCAACAAACTAATCGTATTTGCTTGTTTCCCTGAAATTCCAGCATTGGTCATCAGTATATAGACATCACAAACCCCATCATTAACCAGTTTTCTAATCTTAGGTATTTCGCCTTTTACGTCAGATGGGGTAAGACAATAATCTGCCCTGTTTGTAAACTTGCACTGAATTACAAATCTTCCACTCAGGTTCTGTCCATTGACCGGGCTCCAATTACCAGAAAAAGCGCCATCTTGTCCTGCGTCATTTGAATCTAAGAATGACTGTACTGTCTGCCCCAGAACTTCTCGAGCTATAGTAAGACAAAGTTGCTGAAAGCTGTTCCATCCAAGTTTATGCAAATTGTACATTTTTCATACCATTCTTTGAGGGTACAGGGATGCTTGGTACGATCTTCTGCTTTGTATTCTGGCATGATTCCATACTACTCAACTTAAACTCAGGATGGAACACCAGATAAAATTTCTGGTTTTAGATAGTCTTTCCTATCCAGATTTTAATCTAGATTATCAATTAGTCAGTTGTTAATTAAGGCTATCCCAGTAAAAGAGCCTTACTTGCTTGCCATTGATGTCCCAATGGTGTTCGCAATGTCTGCTCTTGGCACGCAGCGGACGTGGGCGAGGTACTGAGGGCTGCTTTGTGCGAGAATCGTACGTTGGTACTTTTACAGCCACGAGAGTATTTTTATAAACAGTCTCCATTTATACGTGCTCTCGACTATCTGCGCTCCACTTTGGCGCGCAGGGCCTGCAATAAAAATTACATAAGATACCTAAGACGTGAAGCTAAAGGACAGACATGACAGCATATTCAAACGCTGATGCGGCAAGAGACTTACGCTCGGCCTTAGACAAGGCACCCGTTGGCGCTGTGAACGGAGAATGGTTCTTTATAACCGAACAGGCTGGCGTCTCCTCACTAACTGGAGGCTACATGTATGCAGATAGGAGTCATATTGCAGAGGGTAACCACGCCCTTCAAACGGTCCGGGAGGTTGTCGAGAAACTTGAAGCATCACATTTACAACCTTTTAATAAGGTCATCGTTCGCTGGACAAAATCTAAAATACCGTTAATACGCGGGCGCGTTACGGTTGATACACTGTTTGATAAGACAATAGTGCCGCGCGGTCCTCAAGACCCAATTTATGAGGCCGCCTCAATAGCAAGACGAGCCTTTTGGGAAAGATATGGTTGCGTCTCAGATAACTTTATAGCTGAACGAGATGACGCAAATCTACACAACCAGACGAACTGGTTCGGCCCTCATCGTCGAGTGCTCAATATTAAGAGCAAAACCACAATTACGCTGGCCACTGATGGCCTCTCGACGCCCTGGGCCGGCATTGCCGATCCGGAAAATGGTGTAGGCTGTGAACTTTTCATGGAATTAGACGCTTTTACTACCATCAGCCGCCCGACGGATGACTGGGCTTCTCTCTTGATTAATCTGGGCGATCTCGTTGCAGATGGGTATCAGGTTGCTGACGATGTTGAAAAATATGGCGCAATCCTGTTTTGTTCGCTTACAGACGAATATCACCCATTCACCCGAATCATTCTCAGCCTTGATGACCGCAGGATTGATCATTTACCTTTTGGCTCCGTTTCCCTGATCCGTGTCACGCCTATAGCAGAGGCAGAGATTGAGCACCTGGACCAATCTGATGAATGGGCATCACGCGCAGCAAAACATGCGCTCGCGAAACGGCAGAGACAAACATAGAAATTAGAAATTACGACGACATTATCCTCTCTCCTTACGAAGCAGAGTGAATTCAGTCAGCTTCTCAAAATAATGCAGTTTAAGTGCCGTTATGAGCGAACAACGGACTTTCAAAGAGGATGACTGTAAAATCATTCAGGAAAAAGCTTAAGCCGAAAGGTTTGTTCATTACACGGAAAACGTTCATGCGCGAAGATTTTAATGATTATCTTGCGTTCCTTGCTGTCGCGCAGGAACGGAGTTTTACCAGAGCTGCTGCACGGCTGAATATTTCTCAATCAACGCTGTCTCACATTATCAGACGTCTTGAGGAAAGGCTCGGTATGCGGCTACTGATGCGTACAACGCGCAAAGTGGCACCCACCGATATCGGTGAAAAACTTATGGCCGCGCTTGAACCGCGCCTCAACGCCATAGAAACAGATATCTCTGACCTGCTTCGTTTTCGCGACACACCTGCGGGAACGGTAAGGCTCACGGTTTCAGACCACATGCTGCATGAGTACATCTGGCCGGCTCTGGCCCCGGTCCTAAAACATTATCCTGATATTCAGGTCGAATTGTCCCAGCAAAACGGCTTTATCGATATTGTTGAGGGGCGCTTTGATGCGGGAGTCCGGCTAGGGGATGATGTGGTCAAGGATATGATAGCTGTCAGGATTGGGGCTGACTGGCGGCCTGCCGTAATTGGATCTCCGGACTACCTTGCCAGAGCCGGTAAACCTTCACACCCTTCAGAACTGGCTGGTCATAACTGCATCAATATCAGACATTCCGGGGCCGGGCAGCTGTACGCATGGGAGTTTGAGAAAGGGGATGAGAAACTGAACATGAAAGTTCAGGGTCAGCTGATATACAGCAGCGTTTATCCGATGCTCACGTCCGTTGAGGCTGGGTATGGACTGGCATATGTTCCGGATAATCTGGCTGAACCCGGGATAAAGCAGGGGAAGTGGGAGAGAGTGCTTGAGGACTGGAGCCCTGTTTTCAAGGGCTATCATCTTTATTATCCCAGCCGGCGACAGATGTCGCCGGCACTGAAAGTTATTATTGATGCCTTACGCATCCCTTCGGCGGGTTAAGCGGCCTGTCTGGCATTTATTTTCCTGCCAGTGAGCGACGCCCGGGCAGGACGGCAATAATGGCAGAGGCTACCAGCAGGGCGGTGGCGAGCATGAAGGTGCTGACCCAGCCCTGGTGATCAAATAATTCGCCGCCAGTGAATGCGCCCATTGTAATGGCGAACTGGATCAGGGCGACCATCAGGGCACCGCCAGCCTCCAGTTCATCCGGAATAATCCGGGTCATCCAGGTATTCCATACGACAGGAATGGGAGTCACAAGTATGCCCCAAACCAGAAGCAATGCTCCTGTGGCAGTGGGTATGTGTCCCAGACCTGTGAGCAAACCTGCGACGATCGCCAGGCCCGCCGGTAAACCGGTGAGGGCTGGCAGCAGATTATCCCTGACAAAAAAACCTGAAATCAGCGTTCCCGTCAGCCCTGCAACGCCTACGCCCAACAGGAACAGGGAAATCATGTTGATGCCCAGTCCAGTGACGCTTTCGAGGAAAGGACGCAGGTAAGTGGACAGCGAGAACTGTCCCATGAAGGCAAGCGTCACGGCAATCATGCCCAGGGCGAATGTCCGGCTGCGCAACAGGGATACTATCTGTTTTATACTGGTATCACGCTGCGGCGGCAGTTTCGGTATGACGACCATCTGCCATATCAGGCAGATCACACCCGCAGGTACCACGGTAAAGAATGCACCCCGCCAGCCGATGAAGCTGCCCAGAAAGCTTCCCAGCGGTGGTGCCACCACGAACGCCAGTGCGGTCCCGCCCTGCAGAATGGCGATAGCTTTAGGGACACTCACGGGACGTACAATCCGTACCAGAATGGCCGTAGAAAGTGACCAGAATCCCCCAATGGAAATACCAATCAGTGCACGCCCGAACATAAACATGCCGTAGCCGTGAGCAGACGTGACGATGACACCGGACATCACCATTACAAGAGTATAGAAAATCACTGCTGTACGCCGGTCGAAGCGGGCAAGCAATGTGTTACCAAACAGGCTTGTAATCACCGCAAACAGCCCGGAAAAGGCAATGGCCTGACCTGCCTGCCCTTCCGTGACCGACAGATCATTTGCAATCGGGGTCAGCAGACTGACCGGCATAAATTCTGATGAAACGAGGACGAAGCACAGCAGAGCCATGCTGATGACTGCACTCCAGGCAGACGTCATTTCGGGCGCACTGAAGCCGCCCGCATTAAGCGGTTTATTCATAGATAATTTCTAAAGATGATGGTGAACAGTTACCACAGGCTCACAGCCTGCAGTCAGATAAAAAAGCAGGGTGACGGCGGAGCAGCGATTTCAATCTGCCCCGCCTGAACAAAGGTTAAAAACGTATCTGCGTCGTGATCAGCGTGAAGGTGACTCTACCTGCCCCTGGGCGATCAGTGCCTGAACGGACTCATGGATCGCTTCCAGGCTGCTGTAACGGGGCTGGTAACCCAGCCTGACGCGGGCTTTCTCAATGGAATGTGAAGAACTTCGCACCACATGCCCTCTGGAGTTTTCAGCAAATTCAGGTTCAAGCCCGGCAAGCCACTCGTCAAAAGGCTGGAACTTCAGGGACGGTTCCCTACCAAACCAGCGGAAAACGGCTTCAGCGTAACCCCTGAGCGTGATGGCCTGGCCGGATACCGCATTGAAAATTTCACCTACTGAAGCAGAACGGTTTTCAATGGCCTTAATGATAAGCTGTGCGACATCAACAGCATGAACATGATGTACCGTTTCACTTCCGAGATTAGGCAGTGCCAGCGTTTCACCACGGGCAATACGCGAATACACTTCAGGATTAGAATTCCCCTGAGGCGTGGTCGGTACCCATCCTTCACCGACAATATGTCCCGGACGGAAACAAGTAGCCGGGAAGCCAGACAGCCGCGCTTCACGCATCAGCCAGGCTTCGCTTTCCGCTTTACCCTGTCCGTAAGCATCAATCGGGCTGACAGGATCTGTTTCCAGAGAGGGGACTGACACATAACGACCGTAAACCCAGATTGAACTGCAGAAAAGATAATGCTCAATCCTGCCGCGAAGCGCTTCAACAATTTGCTGCGTACTGCCGAGATCAAATGCAATCATGTCGATGACAATATCGGCCTGAAGCTCAGCAATACGTTGACCAAAGGTTCCTTTCTTTTCTTCTTCCAGCCGGTCAATAACAACGTTTTCGATGAGAGACCATGCGTAATGAGGGCGATAAGGCTTTGCTGCGCCCCGGCTGACGTTTACCACCTGGTGACCCAGTTCAACCAGCATTGGCACGAGATAAGAGCCCACGTGGCCACTGCCACCAATGACAACGATACGAGACATAGCTTTCTCCTTAATGTATTTCCGCAACGGCTTCTGAAGATATCCCCTGCCGGGAATGGCTCAGTCAGAAAGACATAGCCTGAATGCTTGTATTAACAAGAAAGGTATTGTAGTGCGCACTGCCATGTTTGACTTTAGCCCAATTCAGAATGCTTTTATGTCAAAAAACTAATAATCACGAGAAATTGATTTATAGCAGCATGAATCAGACACCGGAATACGGGAGTCATTTGAGAACGAACGACACGACCTGCAGTAACTGAGTAAGAGCAAGTCTGCAGTCAGCCAGTGGCGGACTTTCCCAACGCCTGAGTCAGACGTGGCCGGAAAGATGGCCACGTCTGAAACACCCAGAATGTATCGACGGGAACAGTCGCGATTTTATGTTTAATCACGATCCACTGCAGTCAGCTCACTCAGAACCAGATTTCAGCCTGAACACCGAAATTCCAGGTACCACCTGCAGTAAAGCCTTCACTGCCAAAATCATCATTCAGGGCATAGCGATCAAGCTCTTTATCCCAGTCCATGTAAGTGGCAAAAAAGCGAATTTCTGGGCGGGCCTTGATATCGAAAACATTGCCGACCTTAAATGTCGGGGCGAAGGTGAGTTTATAGAATCCACCCTTAACTGGCTGATAGGTCTGCACCCCCTGATCAGAACTGTAAGTGCGTCCGTTAGGATCGAGATCCATATATTGCCAGGACGCTTCATACAGTAGCGCAAAATGCGCTGTCAGTGCCTGCGATGCGCGGAAATTGAAACTTGCCCAGTCATAGCGGTCACCCTCCCGGTAACGGTCTTCACTGTGCTGAGCAATCACCGATGGCGCCAGCTCCCAGTTATTCCAGACGGGGAGTATGCCATAGGATGCGAGACGTACAGATTTGGCATTTTCGGTCAGATCTCCATCGCTGCCGGGTTGTCTCGCTTCAGCACCAAGCCCGCCACCATACTGGAGAGCCGTTTCAGACATGCCTTTAGCCAGCCCGTAAAACTGCTGTTTATCGTGATAGGCCAGCATGGCGTAGTAACCATTTTTAGCTGTGTTATCCGAGCGGTAAGCATAACTTCCGGTTGTCGAGGTATTATCCTTAAGATCATCATTCCCCTGCGCAGTCATACCGGTAAGCATGAGCTGCCAGTTGTTATAGGAATGATTCGCCGTAAACATGACGTTCTGAATGTCGTTTTCTTCATAGCGATCGCTACCCAAATCGCCAAAGTTTCGGCCATAAACGGAATAAGCTCCCTGCAGGGTGTCTCCCCATTTGACGTCATAAACCCCGCCTCCGGTCCCCCCAAGGAACATGATGTCGCTGTCCGTAAAGTGAATGTCAAAATTATCCCTGTCGAAGCGTTTTCCTGCCCAGATATAAGCATCGTTAAACGGTCCGGAGAACTCACTGAAGCCTCCCATTTCCACATAGAGCTGTCGTACGTTGATATGGTGACTGTTATTGTCCTGCACCCACGGATCGGGGTTTTTAGCGCCATCCGCAATCATTGTTTTAAAATGTGCCCATGAACCGTCACTGAAGGTCATGCGCTTTCCAAGACTCAGTTCAAGGTAATTATCTTTTTCATTACCCAGTCGTCCAGTATGCGCATCATCATTCAGGGAGCTGGCCGGAGAAACACCCGGCCCGCCTCTGCCGCCTTTTCCATGGCTATTAATCAGAAGACCAGTACGGGCATAAGCACTGAATTCCATACCATCAGTCCCTTTATTAATTTCCTGCTTTTTACTGACGGCCTCAACCTGTTTACTGGTGACTTCATTTTGTTTCGATAAGTCAGCCAGTTTTTTTTCTGCATTTGCTGCACGGCTTTCGGCTTCCGCCGTTTTTTTCTCAGAGATATTAAGTCGTTGCTCAAGTTGCTGCAGTCGCTGCTCTACCGTCAGCTGTACGGCATTAACCATTCGGGGTGAAAAAAGGGCGCAGCAAATCGCTGCGTAAATTACAGAGATACGCATGAAAGTGTCCTTATAATTATTTAAATAACGGCTGCTTTTTTATTTTCGTTATCTGATGGTGAATGCTGAGCAGCATCCAGATCCGCCCGGATATCTGCGTAGGTATCATCGAGCCTGTAAAATCTACCCATCCAGACCATCGATGCGATAATCAATATTGCTGGTATATAGGGATAACAGGCTTTAATCGCAAACAAAGCGTCCGCAGATTGCGTTGCATTGGCAACATACCCGCCGGATGAAAGCAACAGGCCTGTTATTGCGCCAGCAATGGCCATAGCGACTTTTCCCAGGAAACCATTAATGGACGTTAAAATACCTGCCGTGTTAATACCTGTTTTCCATACGCCATAATCCACAGGATCTGCCTGCATGGAGAAATAGATGGCAAGTCGCTGGCCAGCTCCCAGGGACAGAATAACGGCACCGACAATAAGTCCCATATGATTAACGCCTGAGGCAATCATGATTGCCATACCAATAAGGTTTATAAAACTGGCAAAAAGATAAACGTGCCGTTTCTTCATTCTGGCTGCCAGCACCGGAACGGTCAGTGTTCCAAGCAGCGGCACAAATGTTGTTATCCCCGCAATAATCGCTGTCAGTTCGGTGCTGCCGACATAGTAATTAAAGAAGTAAACCAGCGCCCCGGTCTGAAAGAAAAATGCCCCCCACATCAGGAAGATATTCATCGCAAATATTTTCCACGGGGTATTTTCCTTCAGGCCCAGCCAGGCACGACTAAGCGTCATACGCTCCTGGGTTATCGTGATTTTTTCTTCAACGTTCTTAAAACTGACCAGCAGGAAAAAGGTGGCGATCACACCAAAAATAATCGCGGTATAGAGGAAGCCCCGCTCCTGATCGCCCCGACCGAACGAAGCAACCAGTGGTAGCGTGGCCACTGCCACAATGGTCGAACCCAGTGAGCCTAATAAAATGCGCACTGATGACAGCGTCGTTCTTTCCTGCGAATCAGCCGTGATAAATGGCAGCATTGCACAGAACGGGATATTCACAAGGGTATAAAGAAAAGAGAGACAGAGATAAGTGATAAACGCATAAATCAGCTTTCCGGTAGTGCCGAAGTCAGGGACATAGAAGGCCAGAACGCACATGACACCGAACGGAACGGCACCGACCAGTAACCAGGGGCGGCAACGTCCCCAGCGGGTACTGGTATTATCAATAACCAGTCCCATCAGGACATCAGCAACACCATCCACCAGTCTTGTTACAAGGAACATAATGCCAACGTAGTAAGCCGGCAACCCCATGACATCGGTATAGAAAAACATCAAATACAATGAAATTAACTGCCAGACCAGGTTACAGGATAAGTCAGCGATGCCATATCCAACCCGCTGGCGCCATACATTCAGTGAAGTATCAGCCATTTTATTGTCTCTTCAATCACGAGTATTTAAAGTCCGTACTGGCGAATAAACCAGGACGGGGTGCAACTCCAGGCATGGCAGTAACTGTTAATAAGCTTGCTGCCATACGGAGAGAAGTCGGGATGTTCGGGATCGAAGAGTTCCCAGAACGTGTCTGCGCCGTATTCGACCATTTTCCCCCAGTATTTTTTAATTTCCTCGATCGCCCGTTCGCGCATACCCGTTTTTAATAACGCGGCGATAAAGTGATGTCTCATGTATGGCGTATTCATACCAATTTCCGGGGATGAATGAAGGAGGTTTTCCATCACTGTCCGCTGGTGAGCACCGTCGCCGATATCGGCCAGTACCATCCAGATCTGCGTTGCGTAGCTGATTTGTCGTTCGGCACCACTGACATACAGCCCTCTGGCTGGGTCCCATAATCGCCGGGCACCTGCCATCAGCCGGCTTAACGTGGCGGATAAACGCTCACATAACTCCGGCTGGCAAATCTGTGCAAGCTGTATTGCTTTATGCAGACAGTAGATCAGCACCCCCTGTGACGGGCCCTGTTTATTCAGTTTTTCGTGCCAGTCAATAAATGACCACCAGTCGCTGCTGTCTGTTACAAGGCCGTCAGTGTCACAGCGATCCAGAGCAAGCTCAATTTGTCGTAACGCGATCGGCCAGAGTTCTTTTGCGGTGGCCACATCTTGAGTTTCAAGCACGTAGTCATTCAGGATATCGACATAGAAGAGTGAATAGTCGAACAGGAAAGTGTCATCAGCGATCACATGAGGTCTGGTAAATATATTGGCGGACACCATGCCATCCTCACGCCGGTGGCCTGAAAAGAGATAAAGACAGCGACGTACGAGATCATGGTTCTTAAAGGTGACGTTGTTAACCAGCGCCTGCAGTCTCAGATCGCCCAGCCACAGCCTGCGATCCCGTTTAGGTCCATCCTCAAAAACTTCCTGCATACAGTTACGCAGTGTCAGGACTGATATCTCATCAATGCGCCTCAACTGCGCATCGCGGGTATCACATGCCGGGTGTGTTTCCGGAGCAGAACTGACGGTTTCAAAAGTCACATCCGTTAAACGAAGCTGATATTTGGGGGATAAAGAGACAACAGTGATTTTCAGATACCGGAAACAGTAACGCCGTGAAAGCTGGATCGTGGAAGGAATAACATCAATGTATTCGTCGTGCTGCTGCAGCCAGCTGCTGCTTAGCCAGCCCTCATATTCGCTGAATGGCTCGGCAATCTCGCACAGTGTTTCACCAAAGGTGAACCGGAGGTGTGCAGGTGCATCAGGCGGGCTGCCTGTGTAATCACAGGCGAACGTCAGCCAGCCCACCCCGTGCGTCCCGAAATCGAGAATAAGGCTGTCTCCGGTGCTGAAGCTCTTTTGCAGATAAGCGTCCGCGGTGTCTATAGGCTCCATACTCCAGCCATGCACTGCCTGCGGATCTTCGCACAGGCGAATGGCATTAAGCGGACAGGTTTTTCTTCTGCGTATGACCGGTGTCAGCTCAGCGGCCTTATTCAGGAAGACGGGTTCCCTCATCATGGTCATATGACTGTTCGACTGTATGGCTTGCGACATATACTTCCCCTCTGGAATTTCCTGAAGGATATTCGTCCCGGGTATGTGGCAACCACCCTGCGGCTGCCAAGTCAGCAGAGAAAGTGGCAGTGGATGTGAGATTACAGGTGGAAGGTTCACATTTTGTAAAACCTCCGTTTCTGTACTGGCACAATTCCTCTATTGTTGCCCTCAGTAATCAGGAGGTATGTATGAACAATCTGACGATCACAATGTATTTCAATGCCGACACCGATAAGCTTGCGTTGTATAAAAGCGATCCGGAAGATAATGGCTGTGAACATACTCATGAATTTGACGAGTTAGTGATTGTTGAACAGGGGCATGGGCTGCATGTTATTAATGGCAGGCCTCTGTTTGTACAGCAGGGGGATGTTTTTTATGTGCGAAGAACAGACCATCATTTTTACGACGAGCTGGGAACGCTGAAACTGATTAACATTCTGGTTAATCCGAATGTTGATTTTAATTACCTGAGCCGGATGGAAGGTCTGCTTGAGCGGATATCGGCAGGTAACCTGAGTTCATATGTCTGGTTACCCCCGGGGATCCGAATGGAATGCAATTCACTGGTCGATCAGATCTTTAATTCGGTACAGCCAGTTGAGCAACGGGAATATCTTTTTTTCAGACTGGTTATGGTCATTACCGAAGCCCAGTACAGGGCGCAGAAAAACAATACACGTTATAAATTACATAAACTTCTCAACCATCTGCAGGAGAATTGTTTTGAACAATATGACTGGGATCTGCTGGCGTTAAATTTCCATTTAACGCCCCGGACCATGTTCAGGCATATTAAAGAAGCCACCGGAATGACACCCGAGAATTACATAAAGAGGCTGAGACTCCTGTCTGCCCGATCAAGGCTGCGTGAAACAGAGATGACCGTGACCGAAATTGCTTTTATGTGTGGTTTTACTAACAGCAATTATTTCACCACTTTATACAAAAAAACATTTGGCGTGACGCCGTCTGATGACCGGCGTAGTCATATCGCCATTTAACATTGTACCGTTTAACCGTGGCACAGATCTGGAGAAAATACAGGTTCGGACAGTACGCCAGCCTCTAAGTTTTAAGCCGTAGGCAACCGGAAATTCCGGTGCCTGCCCTACCGCGGTTTAAGGGGGCAGTTCGGTTTTTTTGCAAAGTCGGATCTGATGACCTGCCCCTTTTAAACTAACGTACCATGGGCTAGCAACGTCCGCTTCTGGCACCTTGCGGACGGTCATTGAATTTGCTCAGGTAATTAAAAGAGTCAAAACGACTCGCATTGGCGGGTTTTGCTCGTTTGCTACCTCCGGTCAATCTGTTGCTGTCCTGATTGGGTCGGAACAGGGCCAGCAATTGTTTTAATGTTCCAGGTACGTAAACGCCCCCTTACGCAGGCTTATTTTTTTGCCTTTCGGCCTGTTCTTACCCGTTTTTTGCTTCGCTGAGATACACTCTTGAGAGCGCAGAAAAAGGGAGCACCGTGGATGGCAATCTATCCAGACAGTTTATTGATCCTTAACGGCAAAAGTGCAGGCAACGAACCGTTGCGTCAGGCTATTGCTGATTTACGTGATGAAGGCGTCGTTATTCACGTTCGTGTCACCTGGGAAAAGGGCGACGCGGCGCGCTATATCGATGAAGCCTGCCAGCTGGGAGTAAAAACCGTGATCTCGGGCGGCGGCGACGGCACCATCAATGAAATTGCAACGGCGCTGACCAGACTGAACGCGGCTCATCGCCTGGCTCTGGGCATTTTACCTTTAGGGACGGCCAACGATTTCGCCACCAGTGTCGGGATACCGGAAAGCCTGGATAAGGCCCTCCAGCTGGCGATTGTGGGTAAGCCGACGGCGGTGGATATTGCTCAGGTCAATGACCAGACCTGTTTTATCAATATGGCAACCGGTGGATTTGGCACACGCATCACCAGCGAAACGCCGGAAAAACTCAAAGCCGCGCTGGGCGGCGTGTCGTATCTCATTCATGGTCTGATGCGCATGGATACCCTTAAGCCGGACCGCTGCGAAATTACCGGCGACAACTTTCACTGGCAGGGCGACGCGCTGGTCATTGGCATTGGTAACGGGCGTCAGGCCGGTGGCGGTCAACAGCTCTGCCCCGACGCGCTGATCAATGACGGACTCCTGCAGCTGCGTATTTTTACCGGCGACGAACTGCTACCGGCGCTGTTTACCACTCTCACCAATCCTGAAGAGAGCCCGAATATTATCGACGGCCAGTCCGCCTGGTTTGAGGTTGAGGCTCCCCATGGCATGACCTTCAACCTGGACGGGGAACCTTTAAGCGGCGATCGTTTCCGCATTGCGGTCATGCCCGGCGCGTTGCAGTGCCGCTTGCCGCCGGATTGCGCGCTTTTACGCTGACGCCAGCGCCGGGGGACGTTCAAACCTGCCCGGCCTGGCTCCTGATAATTAATAAACCGAGACCTGTCGCGCCATTTCACGGCTGTACTGCTGACTGGCTGTCATTAACATCCGCGTATAATCCGTTTTTGCCCGCCCGGCGACCATCTCATCGACGGTCAGGGTTTCGAGGATTTTGCCGTACTGCATCACCGCCACCCTCTGACACAGATGCGCGATGACCCCTAAGTCGTGCGTCACCATCAGGTAGGTCAGATTCGATTCGCGCTGCAACTCAGCCAGCAGGTTCAGGATCTCCGCCTGCACCGAGACATCCAGGGCGGAAGTCGGCTCATCCAGCAATAACACCTGCGGCTCCAGAATCAATGCCCGCGCGATGGCCACACGCTGGCGCTGCCCGCCGGAAAGCTGGTGCGGATAGCGATCGCGAAAGGCCCGATTCAGCCCAACTTTATCGAGCAAACCATGAATGCGACGGTCCCGGTCCGTGATACCGTGGATCTGCAGCGGCTCCTCCAGAATATCGCCAATGGTGTGGCGCGGATGCAGTGAACCGTAAGGGTCCTGGAACACCATCTGAACGCGTCGGCAACGCGCCTGGCTGATGCGCTTCTCCAGCGCTTTGCCGTCGATCGCCAGCTCGCCATCCCAGTGCGTGAACAGCCCGGCCAGACATTTGAGCACCGTGGTTTTGCCGGAACCGGACTCCCCGACCAGCCCATAAATTTCGCCTTCCCGGACGGTAATATTCACGTCGTCCAGCACCTGATTGCGCTTCTCGCCTTCGCCAAAGGCGAGGTTAAGATGTTTAATCTCGATCATCTCTGCTCCTTACTCGGTGAGCCAACTGGCCTGACGTTGCAGGACGGGCAGCACCGGGCGACGATGGTTAAGCTCCGGCAGCGCGTTAATTAACCCCTGCGTATACGGGTGCTTTGCGTTATGCAGATCGCAGGCGGCGATGGATTCCACCACCCGACCGGCATACATCACCAGCACCCGATCGCAAAAGCTGCGCACCAGGTTGATATCGTGGCTGATAAAAATCAGCCCCAGCCCGCGTGACGCCACCAGATCGTCCAGCAATCCCAGCACCTGAAGGCGCACCGACACATCCAGCGCCGAGGTGGGTTCATCGGCAATAACCAGTTCAGGATCGGTAATCAGCATCATGGCAATCATAATGCGCTGCCCCTGCCCGCCGGAGATTTCATGCGGATAGAGGTGATACACCCGCTCCGGCTGGCGAATGCGCACCACGTCGAGCATCTCCAGCACTTTTGCCTTAGCCTCGGCTTTGCGCCCGGGATGATGGGTTAACCAGGCTTCGGCGATCTGGTCACCCACGCAAACGACCGGATTAAGCGAATACTTCGGGTCCTGCATGATCATGGAGATCCGCTTGCCACGAATGCCGCGCATTTGCGCCTCGCTGACCGTGCGCAAATCCACCTCGCCAAACTGCATGCGGGTGGCGCTGATACGGGCCTTGGCCGGATGCAGACGCAGTAGCGCCCGCCCTACCGTGGATTTACCCGAGCCCGATTCACCTACAATTGCCAGCTTTTCGCGACCTAACTGGAATGAGACGCCGCGCACGGCCTGCGTCACGGCGCTGCCGTTGGTAAAGTCGACGTGGAGATCGCGCACGTCGAGCAGCGCGTTATTCGCTGCGAGGATCGAGGATGTCACGTAAGCCATCTCCTAAAAAGTTGAATGCCAGACTGTTAATCAGAATCGCCAGACCGGGGATCGTCACCACCCACCAGCACTCCATCATGTAGGTACGTCCGCTGGAGATCATCGCCCCCCACTCCGGTTCCGGCGGCTGCGCGCCCAGGCCCAGGAAGCCCAGACCTGCGGCCGTCAGAATGATCCCGGCCATATTCATGGTGATACGAATAATGACCGAGGGCAGACAGAGCGGCACAATGTGTCGCCATAAAACACGCACCGGCGATGCCCCCTGTAACCGTACCGCCGAGATAAAATCGGCCTGGCGCAGCGAGAGGGTTTCCGCTCGCGCCAGTCGGGCAATGGGTGGCCAGGCGGTCAGCGTGATGGCAATCACCACGTGTTCAAGGCCCGGACCGAGCGCCGCAACAAATGCCAGGGCCAGCACCAGGCTTGGGAATGAGATAAAAATATCGGTGACCCGCATCAGCACCGCATCGACTTTGCCACCAAAATAGCCGGCGGTGACGCCCAACAGCAGCCCCAGCGGCCCGACGGTCACCGAGACCAGCAGCACGATATAGAGCGTGATACGCGAGCCGTAGACCAGCCGGCTAAAAATATCACGACCAAACTCGTCGGTGCCGAACCAGTGCTGCCCGTTCGGTGCCACCAGCGCATTGTTCAGGTCCTGCACCAGCGGGTTATAAGGGGCAATCCACGGGGCAAACGCGGCGACGATGAGCAGCAGCAGTACGATGCCCCCGCCGATCGCGGTTAACGGATTACGCGCCATCTTGCCCACAAAGCCGGTGGCCCGCGTCAGGGTCCGCTTAAGCCGCTGACGGCCTTCACGTTGACGCGCGCCCAGCGGGGTATCCAGAGAAACGGTCATGATTTCGTCCTCGGGTCAAAGAATTGATACAGCATGTCAGAGAGCAGGTTGAGCATGACGAAAATCAGCCCCACCAGCAGTACACAGCCCATTACCGCGTTCATATCCCCCAGCAGCAGGCTACCCGTGAGGTAGGAGCCAAAGCCCGGCCAGGAGAAGACGGTTTCAATCAGCACGGCGCCTTCCAGAAGGGAGCCGTAAGCCAGCGCAACGACGGTCAACAGTTGAACCAGAATGTTACGAAACGCGTGATTCCAGATCACCTGACGCTCCGTTAACCCTTTTACGCGGGCAGTGATGATGAACTCCTGCGACAGCTGCGCCAGCATAAAGCTGCGGGTCATTCGGCTGATGTAGGCGAGCGAGTGAAAACCGAGCAGCGACGCGGGCAGCACCAGATGATTAATAGCGTTCCAGAAGACCGCGCTGTTACCGGCCAGCAACGCGTCAAGGGTCATCAGGCCGGTGCGACGCGGCACCATGCCATCCAGACCGAGATCCAGACGTCCCGCGCCGCCCACCCAACCGAGCCAGGCGTAAAACAGCAGCAGACCCATCATGCCCACCCAGAAAATGGGCGTGGAGTAGCCCGCCAGGCTGATGATGCGCACCACATAATCCGACACGCTGTTGCGCCGTGCCGCCGCCAGCACGCCCAGCGGGATCCCAAGCCCCGCACCGACGATAATCGCCATGGTGGCCAGCTCCAGCGTGGCCGGGAAGACGCGCAGAATATCGTCCGTCACCGGTTTGCCCGTCAGCAAGGCATTACCCAGATCGCCGTGGAGCAGATTGTTAAGGTAAATGCCGAACTGGGTCAGCAGCGACTGGTCAAAGCCCAGCTGGTGATAGACCTGCTGGTAGGTACTGTGATCCGCATCCGGGCCGACAATCGCCAGAACCGGATCCACCGGCATAACGCGCCCGATGAAGAACGTGAGCAGCAGCAGGCCAAACAGCGTGATCAGCACCTGCGTCAGCCGTTTCGAAAAACGGCGGGTGCGGGAGCCAGGAGAGAGGATCGCCACGCTCATTGTTCACCTCCGGTTTTATAGACTTCGCGCAGGAAGGTGGTCGCCGAAGGATGCGACTGGAAGTTTTTCACCTCGTTACGCACCACCACGGAATCGACCATTTGCGACAGCGGGACCATCGCCGGGATCAGCGCGTCATAACGCACCTGAATTTGCTGATAATCGGCAATCTGTTGTTTTGCATCCCGCTCCAGCAACGCTTTATCGATCATCTCATTCAGTGGCTTGTCGTAAAAACTGGTGCGCCACCCCTGGAAATTGGTGAGCCGCGCCGCGTCGCTGTTGTCCGGGTTATAGACCAGCGCACGCAGGCTGGAGTGCGGATGCGGTTCCACCCCGCTGCCGCCGCGCCCGACCAGCATGTCGAATTTGCGCTCGCGCATCGCCCCGTAGATCTGGTTACCGGTGCCGGTGATAATTTTGGCGTTGATCCCCGCCTGCATCAGCGTGGACTGCACGGCGATGGCGATATTCAAAAACGGCTGGTCTGCCAGCACGCGTAAGGTAGTGTCAAACCCCTGCGGGTACCCTGCTTCCGCCAGCAGTTTTTTTGCACGCGGTATGTCGAGCTGATAACCCGGGTCCGGCAGCGTGGACGGCATTCCCGCCTTAATGGGCCGCTGGTGCAGCACGCCGTAGCCCGGCATAAGCGCCTTGTTGATCCCCTGATAGTCAATCAGGTAGCGCACCGCCTCGCGCACTTTCGGATTGGCAAAATGCGCCTCTTTCATGCTCATGGCGACGTAGTAGACCGTCCCTTTTTGCACGGCTTCTACCGTTAAGTGAGGGTCTTTACGCAGGGCGTTGATGTCAGACACCGCCATGTTGCTGGCGATATCCAGATCGCCTTTTTCAATCATCAGTCGCAGGGTTTGCGACTCCTGGAAATGGCGCAGCACGACCCGGTTCATTTTGGGTGCATCACGCCAGTAATGCGGGTTGCGCTGCATCCGCAACACATCTTTTGCTTGCCAGGTTTCCAGCATAAAGGGCCCTGAGCCGGCTTCGTTGGTGGTGAGCCAGCGGTTGCCCCAGTCGTTGTTTACCGCATGCTGCTGCACGGTTTTGCTGTCGAGTACGCCCAGATTGCCGAGTGCGCCCAGGGAATAGATCACCAGTTGCGGATCGTTGGGCTTCGGCAGAACAATTTGCACCGTGTACGCATCGGGCGCGCTGATCTGCTGGTCGATGTTCTTCTTCGAGAAGCCGTAGGATTTCCACACCGAGGCCTGCGCCAGATTAAGGTGCAGCAGGCGGCGCATCGACCAGACGACGTCCTCTGCGGTAAGCGGATTACCGGAATGGAAAGTCACATCATCACGAAGATGAAACGTCAGGGTTTTGCGATCCGGTGCGATCTCCCAGCTTTTCGCCAGCGCAGGTTTCACGTGAGTCAGTTCGTTCGGGTCAAGCTCCACCAGCGAATCATAGAGATTCACCACTATCCCGACGACCTCGTTGCCGGTCATAGCGGCCGGATCGAGGGTCAGCAGGTTGTTCATATTCATGCCGATGATGAGCTGGTCGGGCGGCGTTTTTGCATACGCCGCACCGCTCCCCATCATCAGCGAAAGCGTGAGTAAACACGCCTTCGTGAGGGTGTTTTTGTTCATCTGTGTATACCGTTTGTAGGGTTGAAGTATTGTTATGGTCAGTCGTGGCTGACGGTATTAGCTTCGATATACGCAAAATTAATGTCTTCACCGAGTCCGGGGCGGTCTGGCAAGGTGACCATGCCGTTTTCATCCATCGGATCGATAAGGCTATTGAGATACGCCGCAGGTTCGTCGTAATCCAGGAACGGATGCAGTAACCCACGTTCATACCAGCGGCAGTTTTTAATGGCGCCAATCACCGCCAGGCTTGCCGCGCCGTTTCCGTGCACTTCGCAGTCCATGCCGAAGGATTCCGCCAGGTGAGCCACTTTAAGCGTGGGTGAAATGCCGCCGACACCGTTGGGGCCCGCACGCAGAATGTCGCAGGCGCCCGCTTTAACCCAGTCGGCGCGGCTGTGGTGTTTTCCACCCAGGCTTTCCGGGCCGATAATCGGTATCGACAGATTGTCCGCAAGCCAGGCATATGAGGCCATGCTCTCCTCTTCCATCGGCTCTTCAAACCAGGCGAAGTCGAGTTTTTCCAGCGCTTTGCCGATATAAAGCGCCTCGGCACGGCTGTACCAGTGGTAACCGTCAATCATCAGATCGATGTCGGGGCCGACCGCTTCGCGCACGGCAGCACAGGCTTTAACATCCATTTTCGGGTTGGGGGCGAAAGAGACCGGCGGCATCCAGGTATGCAGCTTGATGGCCTTATAGCCGCGCGCCACCAGCTTTTCGGCAAAGCGGGCATACTCATCCGGCGTAGAGAGGCCGCCTGGCAAATCGTCGCCGCACATGGTGCTGCCGTAGGCTGGCACTGTATCCCGATAGCCGCCAAGCAGTTTCCAGACCGGCATATTCAGCTTACGTCCCGCCAGATCCCACAGCGCCTGTTCCACAAACGAGAGCGCGCGCTCGGTTAACTGGTGTGCGCTCCCACGCTGCCAGTGGGCCAGGTCCTGCCAGATGCGCTCACGATTGAATACGTCCTGCCCCACCAGCACTTTGCGGAAGAAGGTATTCACCACGAAGGGGCGCACCACTTCCGGCGGCGCAAAAGCGTACCCTTGCGTGCCATCGTCTGCCGTAATGGTGAGCATCGCCATTTTGGCCAGGCTTTCCGGGCCAGGATGCGAATGACCGGCGCTGTCCGAGACCCGACGCGTGGGGTACTGGAAGACGGTGACATTTACAGATTCAATTTTCATTATCAGTCCTTAACACAACGGAGATTGGTGCGACGTCTTAATTTGAAAAGCTGTTTCGAAATTAACTTTAAGCGCAAAATTCGTCCGCTGCCTTAGACAATTTCCGCTATGCGTCGACGATTTGTTGTGCAAATGCACGGGAGGGAGTGACACTTTTCACAAAAGGAGGGCGAAGTGTGAAGTGGATCGAAAGGACGTTCGGAAGGAAATGAAGTGAATTACCGCACCCATTTACGGCCCGGGAAAAGGAACGTGCAGGACAAGCAACATCAGGATACCCTCCCCCGACGGGAGAGGGTCAGTGAGGTGGATTAAGCGATGGTCACTTTGCTGTCAAGATAGACATCCTGAACCGCATTGATGAGCTTCACGCCTTCGGTCATGGTTTTCTTAAACGCTTTGCGACCCAGGATCAGCCCCATCCCGCCCGCGCGTTTGTTGATCACCGCCGTGCGAACCGCATCGGTTAAATCCGTTTCGCCTCCTGCCGCACCGCCAGAGTTGATCAGGCCCGCCCGGCCCATATAGCAGTTCGCCAGCTGGTAGCGCACCAGATCGATAGGGTTCTCGCTGGTCAGCTTGCTGTAAACGCGGTCATCGGTATAACCGAAGTTCACCGCCTTGTAGCCGCCATTATTTTCAGCCATTTTTTGCTTAACAATGTCTGCGCCGATGGTCGCCGCCAGATGGTTAGCCTGGCCGGTCAGATCCGCAGACACGTGGTAATCCACGCCGTCTTTTTTGAAAGCATTATTGCGCAGATAGGCCCAGAGAACGGTAACCATGCCCAGCTCATGCGCCCGTTCAAACGCGGCGGAGATCTCTTCTATCTGACGGCGTGACTGCTCAGAGCCAAAGTAAATCGTCGCCCCAACGGCCACCGCCCCCATATTGAAGGCCTGCTCAACGCTGGCGTAGAGCGTCTGATCGTATTCCGTGGGGTAGCTTAGCGTCTCGTTGTGATTGAGTTTGACGAGGAACGGGATGCGGTGCGCATAGCGGCGCGAAACGGAAGCCAGCACGCCGTAGGTGGAGGCCACGCAGTTGCAACCGGCTTCAATCGCCAGTTCCACGATATTCTTCGGATCGAAATAGAGCGGGTTAGCGGCAAACGAGGCGCCCGCTGAGTGCTCCACGCCCTGGTCTACCGGCAAAATAGACAGGTATCCCGTCCCGGCGAGACGCCCGGTATTGTAGAGAGTTTGCATGTTTCGCAGAACCGCCGGCGGGCGATTATTGTCGATCATGACGCGGTCAACGTAGTCGTGACCCGGAAGGTAAAGCTGGTCGGATGGAATAGTCATACAACGATGCTGTAATAGGCTGTCGGCGTCTTTGCCAAGCAACTGCGCAATATCGGTCATAGTGAGGCTCCCGTAAGTTCCGGCCTGGTGCCGGAGCGTGTTTTCCAGACCCAAATTTTTTGGGCAGGTTAAGCCTGGTACCGACCGGAGAGATTTTCCACTTAACGCCCGTTCTTTCAGCACAATCTGCTGCCTCGATTCATTCACAACAAAACTGTTACATTGATCAAACAATCCTTTCAAAGGTATTTAAAAGGTATTATTGGATGGTATGGTATCCACGTATTCTCTCTGACATGCAGGATTCAAAATGAAAACGAAAGTCCAACTGTCGTTCATGATGTTTGTTGAATGGTTTATCTGGGGTGCCTGGTTTGTGCCGCTGTGGCTATGGCTGAGTAAAAGCGGTTTTACCGCCGGAGAGATTGGCTGGTCTTATGCCTGTACCGCCATCGCGGCGATCCTTTCTCCTATTCTTGTCGGCTCGCTAACGGACCGCTTCTTTGCCGCGCAAAAGGTTCTGGCGGTGCTGATGTTTGCGGGCGCGATTCTGATGTACTTTGCGGCGCAACAGACCACCTTTAGCGGCTTTTTCCCGCTGCTGCTGGCTTACTCGCTTACCTATATGCCCACCATTGCCTTGACCAACAGCATTGCCTTTGCCAACGTCGATGACGTAGAGGCTGATTTCCCGCGCATCCGCGTTATGGGGACAATAGGCTGGATTGCCTCTGGCCTGGCGTGCGGCTTCCTGCCGCAAATGATGGGTTATAGCGATATTTCAGATACCAACCTGCCGCTGCTGCTGACGGCGGCCAGCTCTGTGCTTCTCGGGGTGTTTGCGTTCTTCCTGCCGAATACGCCGCCAAAAAGCACCGGTAAAATGGATGTTAAAGTCATGCTGGGTCTGGACGCGCTGGTCCTGCTGCGTGATAAAAATTTCCTCGTCTTTTTCTTCTGCTCTTTCCTGTTCGCGATGCCGCTGGCGTTTTATTACATCTTCGCCAATGGCTACCTCACCGAAGTCGGTATGAAAAACGCAACGGGCTGGATGACGCTCGGCCAGTTCTCAGAAATCTTCTTTATGCTGGCGCTGCCCTTCTTCACAAAGCGCTTTGGTATTAAAAAGGTTCTGTTGCTAGGTCTTATCACCGCGGCCATTCGCTACGCCTTTTTCGTCTTCGGCGGCGCGGAGGAGTATTTCACCTATGCCCTGCTGTTCCTTGGCATTCTGCTGCACGGCGTGAGTTACGACTTCTATTACGTCACCGCGTATATCTATGTCGATAAAAAAGCCCCTGCGCATATGCGCACCGCGGCGCAAGGATTGATCACGCTGTGCTGTCAGGGCTTTGGCAGCCTGTTGGGCTACCGTCTGGGCGGCGTGATGATGGAAAAGATGTTTGCTTATAAAGAGCCTGTGAACGGGTTGACCTTCAACTGGGCCGGAATGTGGACGTTTGGCGCGATCATGATCGCCGTCATCGCCGTGCTGTTTATGCTGTTTTTCCGCGAATCGGATAATGAAATCACCGCAATTGAGGTGGTGGATGGCGATACCGCGCTGACACGAGGGGAAGTTAAATGAAAGCAGACCGTATTCTCGGCGCACTGTACGGGCAGGCTTTAGGGGATGCGATGGGTATGCCATCGGAACTGTGGCCACGCCGTCGGGTAAAAGCGCATTTTGGCTGGATCGACCGTTTTTTACCCGGCCCGGCCGAGAACAACGCCGCCTGTTATTTTAATCAGGCGGAATTTACCGACGATACCTCTATGGCACTGTGTCTGGCGGATGCCCTCATTGAATGTGAAGGCCAGATTAACCCTGACGTCATCGGCAGACATATTTTGCAATGGGCGACGGATTTCGACGCGTTCAACAAAAATGTGCTTGGACCGACCTCGAAAATTGCCCTGAATGCGATTCGCGACGGTAAACCGGTAAGCGAGCTGGAAAATAACGGTGTAACCAACGGCGCCGCGATGCGTGCCTCCCCGCTGGGATGTCTGTTGCCCGCAACGCGCCTTGAGCACTTTGTCGGTGAAGTGGCGCTGGCCTCCAGCCCCACGCACAAATCCGATCTGGCGATTGCCGGCGCCGTTGTGGTGTCATGGGCCATCTCCCGCGCCATTGACGGTGCGAGCTGGGCGCACATCGTGGATGCCCTGCCTGGTATCGCGCGTTATGCGCAGGAAGCCAGGGTTACGACCTTTAGCGCCTCTCTGGCTGCCCGAATCGAACTGGCATTAAAGACGGTGCGCGAGGCAAACGGGATTGAGTCAGCCAGCGAGCAGGTCTATCAGCTTGTCGGTGCGGGCACCAGTACGCTTGAATCGGTTCCGGCGGCGATTGCCATGGTTGAACTGGCGGGCACTGACCCGAACCGCTGCGCCATTCTGTGCGCTAACCTGGGGGGCGATACTGATACCATCGGCGCGATGGCGACGGCTATCTGCGGCGCCTTGCAGGGTGTTCAGGCCATTGATTCTGCGCTAAAAGCGGAGCTGGATAAGGTCAACCAGCTCGATTTTGGCTACTACTGCGAACATCTGCTCCACTACCGGGAGCAAAGGGAGAGCGTATGAACGCAACATTCGCCCTTCGCCTGGCATCGTTAACGGCCAGGCGGCCAGTGACGGTGCTGGGCGCGGCCGTGGTCGATGTCATTGCCGATGCCTACGCCCTGCCCTGGCGCGGGTGTGACATCGAACTGAAGCAGCAAGGCGTGAATATTGGTGGATGTGCGCTGAATATCGCCATTGCGTTAAAACGACTGAATATCCCCGCCCAGAATGCCCTGCCTGTCGGGCATGGCGTGTGGGCGGACATGATCCGCCAGGCGATGACCCGACAGGGCGTTCACACGGCAGTGGAAGCAGAGACCGGAGACAACGGCTGGTGCCTGGCTCTGGTCGAACCGGACGGTGAACGAACCTTTATGTCCTTTAGCGGTGTGGAAAATCAGTGGCAACAAGCCTGGCTTGATGCGCTGAAAGTCCCCCCGCAAAGCCTGGTGTATCTTTCCGGATATCAGCTGGCTTCGCCGAGCGCAGCGCTGCTGACGCGCTGGCTGGAAGGGCTTGAGTCTGTCACGCCTTTCATCGATTTCGGTCCGCGCATTGAAGACATCTCTGATGACATCATGACGCGCATTATGGCCTGTAAACCCATCGTCTCGCTGAACCGGCACGAAGCGGAACTTGCCGCCGGGCGATTAGGCGTTGAAACCGCGTCGCTGGGCAGCGCGTGGCAGGCCCACTATGGCAGTCCGCTGATCGTTCGTTATGACAAGGATGGCGCAGCGTTTTATGACGGCGAGCATCAGGGGCATGTACCTGCCTTTTCGGCAACGGTGGTGGATACGATCGGTGCGGGCGACAGTCACGCCGGGGGAACGCTGGCCGGGCTCGCGGCAGGCTGGACGCTGGAAGAGGCGGTGCGGCTGGGCAACGCCGTGGGGGCCTGGGTGGTCAGCCATCGCGGCGGCGACTGTGCGCCCACCCGTGAGGCGCTACTCCTCGCATACGAAAACGTATAGATCGCTTCGGCAATAGCTGATGCTGTACTCAATGGTCCGGTGCTGTTGGTCGAGCGCAACCTGCTTTATCACCAGTACCGGAATTTTATCATCCATATTGATATGGTTCTGGAATTCGCTGTCAGGCATGCGGGCGCTCACGCGGGAACGGGTCCGCTGAGGGAAAATATTCTGACTGCGAAAATAGTCGTACAGCGAAATGCCGATCGCATCCGGATCCGGAATTAACCCGACGGGCACCCACGACTCTTCAATGGACACGGCATCGTCATCCACGTAGCGGATCCGTTTCAACAGAAATACATCGCTCTGCGGCGCAATGGCAAGCTCGCCTGCCACCTCATCCGGACATTTGACGACCCGCTTGTTCACCCACAGCGTGTCGGGCTTTTTTCCGCGCAGCACGACCTGTTGAGAAAATCCTCGCGCCTCTTTAAGGGAATATTCGAAGATATTGTTAATTTGCGTGCCGTAGCCCCGCGAGCGCGTCACAACACCCTGCTCTTCCAGCGCCTGCATCGCCTTACGCACGGTGATGCGTGAGACTCCCGTTAACTGGCTGAGATCGCGCTCGCCCGGTAAAATATTGCCGTGCCCGAGCATGCCATTGCGCACGGCGTTTTTTATCGTCTCGGCAAACTTAAGATACAACGGCGTGTTATCCGCCGCTGAAATCCGTTCGTTCAGTTGCATAATTAACTGGGTATGCGCTTGTTCCATCTCTGTTTTTCCTGACCTGAAGTTCCCTTTCAGTATACTCCTTCAGGGCCTTACCACCACGCATGAAAATGGTGTACCGGCCCAATTCCGTGACCCACCTCGAGGCTGTCGGCTTTTGCCAGCGCGCAGGAAAGCCAGGCTTTTGCCTCTGCTACCGTGTCCGCCCAGCTGGCGTGTCGCGGGCGCAGTGCGGCAAGCGCGGCTGATAAAGTACACCCGGTTCCGTGGGTATTTTTGGTGTGAATCCGCGGCGCGGTAAATCGCTGCGCGCCGTTGCGGGTAAATAGCCAGTCCGGGCTTTCTGCATCATCCAGATGCCCCCCTTTCATCAGCACCGCTTCGCATCCCATCGCCAGCAGCGCCCTGCCCTGTTCTTTCATCTCCTGCTCGTTGCACGCGTGCGGTGCCTCCAGCAAGGCTGCGGCCTCCGGCAGATTTGGCGTGATCAACGCAACCTGCGGCAACAATCGTTTTCGCATCGTCGCAACGGCCGACGCGGAGAGTAAAGGATCGCCGCTTTTTGCCAGCATCACCGTATCCAGTACCACGTTTTGCACCCGATAGCGGGCGAGCTGATCCGCAACCGCCTCAACGATGTCCGTCTCAGCCAGCATGCCGATTTTGGTGGTATCAATACGGACATCGCTTAAGACCGACTCCAGCTGTGCCGTGACGAAATCGGGCTCAATACGATAGACAGACTGTACCCCGCGGGTATTTTGCGCCACCAGCGCGGTCATCACCGAACAGCCATACGCCCCCAGGGCGGAAAAGGTTTTTAAATCAGCCTGAATGCCTGCACCGCCTGAAGGATCGGTGCCGGCGATAGTGAGTGCGTTGATCCGCTTCATGCTTGCTCCTCCAGATTCCATAACGCATCAAGAAAGTGCGAGGCGAAACTACCCGGCCCGCGGCTTTGCGCAGCGGCGATAGCGCCAGCTCGTTTCATAAAATCGCAGGCGGCAGCCACGTTATCCAGTCGGTCACCCGGCAGCGAACAGCTGGCCGCTACCACAGCGGAAAGGGCACACCCCGTTCCCACCACGCGCGTCATCAGGCTATCGCCCCCCGTCACGCTGCGGGTGCGGTGACCATCGGTGACGTAATCCACTTCGCCGGTGACGGCGACGATGGTACTGATCTGGCGCGCCAGAGCCTGTGCGGCAGGCAGTGCATCGGCTGCGGTATTTGTGGTGTCGACACCGCGCCCTCCGCCGCTCATTCCCGCCAGGGCCATAATCTCCGAGGCATTACCGCGGATCGCCGCAGGTTTCAGGGAAAGGATCTGCTGACAAAAACGGGTGCGAAAGGCCAGGGCTCCTACCGCAACCGGGTCAAGCGTCCAGGGTTTTCCTGCCGCCGCCGCGCTTTCCACCGCCCGGCGCATTGCCTGTGCACGTCCCGAGGTGAGCGTGCCGACGTTGATCAGCAGAGCGTCTGCTACCGACGCAAATTGCTCCGCCTCTTCAGGCTCAATCACCATAGCCGGAGACGCGCCAAGGGCCAGCAACACATTGGCCGTAAATGCCTGAACGACATCGTTGGTCATACAGTGCGTGAGGGGGGAATGGGTGCGAAAGTGATGTAAAACGTGAAAATCAAGAAGGTCAGGCTGCATGTTGTCGCTCCTGCCTTGCGTGAAGAAGCGATAACCGGGAAGGTATCTGACTTCCCTACGCTGGCATTATCCAGATCAGGTGGTACGGGTATTTCTCAGCCTTCACAAAGAAGGGCACCCCGAGTCATTTACTACAAAATCAAAAGCTTGCGATTAACGTCCCGTTAATCCCTATTCTGGATCATGCCAGCGGGAAGTCAAAGACTCAACCCTAAAAAATGCTTTGTGTCCCAGCTTGTGTCTCAAGTCGTGGCACCTAGCATCAAACACCGAACACACAAAGGCCGGGTTTCCCCAGCCTCAACAGCACCCTTGAAAGTGCCTTCACGAACCTATTTACCTAGATGTACTCTTACCATAGCGGTGCCATTACCAATAGCTCTAATAGTTGCCCTAAGCTGATATTCAGTAATCCCCAACGATAGAGTTGCAAAGCTGCCATACCGCATATAGATGTTTATATATGATTAGAGACCATATGTTGGTGATCTGTGCACTAAATGGATATTAGTAACATTGATCCCGTGGTTATTGAGGTGTATATTTTCTCAGTGCTGTTCATCTAACCAGTTTCTTCATCATAGGGAGAAGTTGATGTCTGAAAAAACTGAGTATTTTTCAAAATATTTTGAGATTGGAAATCGAAAATCGTTCTCATGTAAACAAGAGATTAGTCCTGAGAATTTCAAGGAGCTAATTGGCTACTATGAACTCGACGAGGATGTTTCTTGTCAAGTGAAAACTAAAAGAGGTTTCTGTCGGAAGAATCATAAAACAGGTTGGTTAGGTGTTACAGTTTAAATACATAAGCATTCATAGCTAAAGGAAATATAACATTCCCTCCCCACGAATCGGGTTAATAAAGTTAATTATTTTGCCTAAAGTGACCTCCTATAAAAATCACGACTACGTAGAGGTAAGCATGTCGCAATGCCAGATCATCTCCTTCTGTCGACACTAAAGATTTAACTACCCTTCCTTCTCAACTGACAGGAGCGAAAACTCGATAGTGAAGACCAACTAAAAAACAATAAAGCAGCACTTAAATGGAATTGATTTTAAGAGCTTTCCTGAGATATTCCCCCCCTAATTCTGATGGCGCAGGAGTAGAATTAACATTCACTACTAATACAGGAAAAGGGATTTTAAAATATGGCGATACCAGTTTATCTTTGGCTTACCGATGAAGCAGGGAATCAGGTTAAAGGCTCTGTTGATATGCCCGGTAGGGAAGGTTCTGTAGAGATTGTAGAACTGATGCACAATGTAGAGCTGCCTACTGACAACCTGACAGGCAAGATTACCAGTAAGCGTAAGCATGGTGATTATGCTTTGATCAAAGAAATAGATAGCACTTCGCCTAGACTCTATCAAGGCGTTTCTTCGGGTAGGACGTTTAAACAAGCCGTATTGAGATTCTACCGAATCAACTTTAACGGTATAGAAGAAGAATATTTCCGTGTCACAATGGATAATGTAAGAGTTAACTACATTGAACCATTCATGATGGATATTAAAAACCCATCCTTTGAAAAGCATAACCATTTAGAAGCATTTTATTTGGCTTATGAAAAAATCACATGGCATTACTTAGACGGGAATATTATTCATAGCGATTTATGGAACGGCGACAAGGAGGCTGCATAATGACATGGGTATATAAAGTTAGTGCTCATAGTTTCTATCTCAATGGTTCTTACCAGTTTGATGGATTGTACTCAGGCAGGCCTGGATATAAAAATGATTCAGCTTATGAGTGTGTAAAAGGTAAAGGCCCATTACCAAGAGGAACATATAAAATTGGCGCTCCGTTCTTTCATCATAACACCAGGGCCTGGACAATGAGACTAACACCCTATGCAGCTAATGATATGTGTGGAAGAGATGCTTTCATGATACACGGTGATAGTGCAGCACACCCAGGTTCGGCTTCTGATGGCTGTATTATCGTGAGTCTGCCAAATAGAAAATTGATTGCTGCTAGCAGTGATAAAATTCTGGTTGTGGAAGATTAACATGAAGAAGCTTTTGATTTGCACATTAGCTATTGCTCCTCTTTTTGCTTATGCTCATGATTACAATTGTGCTGCTGTTGGCGCATCAATGGAATCGTGGTTGTTTAATGCTATAGAGAAAGAATTGAAAATTGATGTCTCGACAATCCAGAAAGATAAAACAGAAGTGGAAATTATCACCACCATACCTGTTTCTGAAATATATGCAGAAGTATTAGCAAAATCAGATCGTGCTGATTCTATCGCGAAAGGAAAAGCTACTATTCCTGAAAGTGAATACTTTTCTAGCTACTACGGAAACGACACAAAATCTATCACAGCGAAATACACCTATATCAACAAGGCCAATAAGAAAGATGTTTTTATCGCATCCAGCCTAATGAATAAAGATGAATGCTCTATAAGATTTAATGGTTACATTATCCTATCCCGGGATTTTTGAATAAAGGGGCGCTCAGCCCCTGTTTCTTTATGGTAATCTTTTAACAAATAAACAAATCCGCTGTAATTTTATGTAGAAATGCATGTAAAAACTTACTCAATGCCCCTACAGATGTCTTACCAAATATATAACATTGCGAAAGAAAATATGTATCCTTTCTAAAATCTTAATTGAGATTGTAGTGTCATAAAGATAACTAAAAGGGTAAAGAAATACGGTGTTTAGATCCTGATTGTGGAGAGAATTCGTCCAACAAAAATGCTCTTCTAGCCATACTCTCCCACCAGTCCCTTTGACTTTACCTCAATAGTGATGCTTTTGTTTCGCGAAGTCCGCTGCGCAGGGTTTCAAGCGAAAGCGAAACTAATTTCATAATACAAAAAAAGATAACCACATGTTTTTAGGTGATTTTAAATCAGATAGAGATTTTTCTTATTGGGCGAACATTCACGCTTAATGTGATCCAGATCAAGATTATTTTAGTCAACCAGGGCGATAGTAACGCCGGTCAATCATCAGTGTTTCTCCTAAAGAAACAAAATCACTATTAACTGATAATTAAAATGAAAAGATCTCTCTTAGCAATGATGATAGCGGCTGTATTTTCACTGAATGCAGTGGCTAATGAAACGTTTAGCATTATGAACGATCGCTTAGGTTCAGCGATTCAGGATAATGCGAATAATCACAATCCAGGTACGCAGCAGCGCGTTAACGATGCGTATAACGGTGCCAAACAGGCAATTTCAGGGCCAATGGATAACAGTAACGCAGGCGCGATAACGGCTCCATCATCCGTTACCGAACCCGCCGCAACGCTATCTGTTAATAAAGAAACGTCGTTACCCCCTGCTATCACCCGCGAGGAAATCAGCCACTACGGTGTGAAAACAAATCCTGTGGGCGTGCCAACGGGCCTGACCGGCGTACAGGCCCCTGCCATGAAGAAGGGAATGGTACAAGGCATCGACCCGGCAACCCCGGAACGTTATGCCAGCATGAAGCCCACGCAATCCACGCCTGTGCTGCAAAACAATATCAGCCAGGCCGTCGCAGCGATCACCGCAAAGCCAGCGCAGGTCGATACTATTAATGTGAGCGCCACTGCCCTGAAACCAGAGACCCGGGTTAACGCCATCATTAAGGGACAAACGATCCGCACGACGGCGGGAGAGCTAGCAAAGGTAGACCCGGAGGCGCAAGTCAGCGTCCCCCATACTCCCGCGTTGCTGCGCAGTGCCCATCCCCGAAGCGATCGTGAAAAGGTATCCGGGCACGCTGAACAGGGTACAGGCAATGGGGCAAACAACGCGGCAAATTCCCATAGCGCCCACGGTATGGGTGGAGATAACCATATCGGCGGCGGTGCTGCACAGTCTGGTTCACGTAATCTGGGCCATTGGTAATGGAGAACATTCGGCGCGCCAACGTTTTTTTTGACTTCTTAATGTAAGCGCTTACACGATGGCTATGCAGCGTTAAACAGAGGCTTAGCTACATTGCTTTCATCAATATGGAGAAAGGGTCACCTGTAGACAAAAGGCGTTGTCGAAATCCCAATGAGTTAAAACGCAATGCTAAAATATATTTTATGTAGCGCTCTGCTTTATTTAACCTGTATCGCCGTAGGCTTTGCCGGTGGAATAGAGTATATGAGGTTATTTTCAGAAAACTGTATAACGTTTAAAATGAGTGATAGCAATGATGAAAAAGTCTCTTCTGGCGATCATCCTGGTCACCGCGACCATCAGCTTTAATGCCTCTGCAATCAGTGAAAGCTTTCGTAAACAACTTGATTCATCAGGCTGCACACAGGTTACTGAAGCTAATGGTTCATGTGATATAAGCAAAACTAAAGCGCAAAACAGTCAGCATACCAAAAAGGTGTTTACTGGCCATGGCGTAGAGGTTGTATTCATGAATGATCATTCCGTTACGGTAAACGGAAAAGCGGCGTCGATGGATGAGAACAATGCTGACGCCACTGTTTTTAAGCAAGGCACCTATACCATTATTCATTATCGTAACGGCAAGGTTTCTTTAATGGAAAATAATGTCTACGTCGGCAACCTTAAAAAAGCGAAATAACCCAGTCTGGATATTTTTATAAGCGTAACGGCGGCGGTAAAATCCCGCCGCCCTATCTCGTTTAAGCTCAGCCGGGGTCCTGTAAGCGCTCTGCTGGTTATCAGGCGAGGATAACGGGTCATGTGTGCGACCTGTAAAAAATCACACAAAACCCTGCCAGTGCGTGTCCCGTTTTCAGGGGCATTTTTGGCACGATTTGTAACACTCTCAGCTCAACCTTTACAGTCCTGAGTGATATGGGATAAGTACCTGTTTTTATTCGAGGATTCACCCTGTTTTATCTGCATGCTTCTGCGGGGTTTAGCCCCCCTGACTGACGTAACAAAATAGTAATCAAATTAACCATTGAGCCGGACCTAAAAAGGCTCTATATTGGCGGCGTTTTTTACAGGCCCCCCTTTATTAACTATTTATTCAATCGTGGCGCATAACGAAGCCGCGGTTGTAGGAGTGATATGATGACGGATAAAGTCCGTATTGACACTGCAGATGCCCGCAAAAGCAACGAAACCTATCTGGCCCGTCAGGCCGAGTTTGAATCGAACGTCAGGAGCTATCCTCGCAAACTGCCTTTAGCGATCACTAAAGCAGAAGGCGTGTGGATTACCGATGCCGATAATAAAGAATATCTTGATTGTTTAGCTGGCGCAGGCACCCTCGCGCTGGGTCACAATCATCCTGATGTGCTGAAAAGCATCCAAAATGTCATTACCAGCGGCTTGCCGTTACATACACTGGATCTGACAACGCCTCTGAAAGACGCGTTCTCCGAATACCTGCTTTCTCTTCTGCCGGGTCAGGGCAAAGAGTACTGCCTGCAGTTCACGGGTCCATCCGGCGCTGACGCTGTGGAAGCGGCGCTGAAGCTGGCGAAAAAAGTGACCGGCCGTAGCGGAATCATCAGCTTCTCTGGTGGTTACCACGGCATGACGCACGGCGCACTGGCGGTGACCGGCAACCTGTCTCCGAAAGAAGCGGTGAACGGTATGATGCCAGAAGTGCAGTTCATGCCTTACCCACACCAGTACCGCTGCCCACTGGGTATCGGCGGTGAGGCGGGCGTGAAAGCGCTGACCTACTACTTCGACAACCTGATTAACGACGTTGAAAGCGGCGTGCGTAAACCTGCTGCGGTGATCCTTGAAGCCGTTCAGGGTGAAGGCGGCGTGAATCCGGCTCCGGCTGAGTGGCTGCAGCGCATCCGCAAAGTGACCCAGGAACACGGCATTCTGCTGATCCTCGACGAAGTTCAGGCGGGCTTTGCCCGTACCGGTAAATTCTTCGCCTTCGAACACGCGGGCATTGAGCCAGACATTATCGTGATGTCTAAAGCGGTTGGCGGCGGTCTGCCACTGGCGGTTCTCGGTATCAAAAAGCAGTTTGATGCGTGGGCGCCAGGCCACCACACCGGCACCTTCCGCGGCAACCAGCTGGCGATGGCAACCGGTCTGACAACGCTGAAAATCCTGAAAGATCAAAACATCGCAGGCAAAGTGGCCGAACAGGGCGAATGGCTGAAAGGCCAGCTGAACGAGATGGCGAAACGCTATCCGGTTATCGGTCACGTTCGCGGCCTGGGCATGATGATTGGTATTGAGATCGTTAAGCCAAACGAAGCGGCAGACCACATGGGCTGCTTCCCGGGCGATGGCGAACTGTCTGCCCTGATTCAGAAGAAGTGCTTCGAAGCCGGTCTGATCCTGGAACGTGGTGGTCGTAACGGTGTTGTGTTGCGTCTGCTGCCTTCTCTGCTGATCAACGATGAAGAGCTGAAAATCTTCCTGGATAAATTTGAGCAGGCGCTGCTTGCTGCGGGCGTTCGCCCGGTATAACCGGAGTTGTTGAATACGATGTCTGATTCAAACCCAATTTTGTTCTCCTCTGCACAGAGCATTGAAGCTTACCAGCAGGCGATTGAGCAGAGCACTCAGGCTGTGATGCAGTGGCTGAAACAGCCTGAGATGTATCAGGGCAAAACGGTCGCGGAACTGCGCGACCGTATTAAGCTGGATTTCAACCCGAAAGGGCTGGGCAACGAAGCGGCGATTGAACGCGCCGTGGAGTTCTTCCTGAAAGACAGCCTGTCCGTTCATCACCCGCAGTGTGTGGCGCACCTGCACTGCCCAAGCCTGGTGGTTAGCCAGGCGGCGGAAGTGCTGATTAACGCCACTAACCAGAGCATGGACTCCTGGGATCAAAGCCCGTCCGCAACCATCATTGAGATCAAGTTGATCGAATGGCTGCGTACCCGCGTGGGTTATCAGGCTGGCGATGCTGGTGTGTTCACCAGCGGCGGCACCCAGAGTAACCTGATGGGCCTGATGCTGGCACGCGATGCGTTCTTCGCGCGTCAGGGGCACTCCGTACAGCAGGATGGCCTGACGGGCGATCTGCGTAAAATCCGCGTGCTGTGCTCTGAAAACGCTCACTTCTCCGTGCAGAAGAATATGGCGCTGATGGGTCTGGGCTACCAGTCCGTCGTGCAGGTGAAAACGGATGAATTCTGCCGCATGGATCTCAACGATCTGGCGGCGAAAATTGAGCAGTGCAATGCGAACGGCGAGCAGATCCTGGCGATTGTTGCCACCGCCGGTACAACCGATGCAGGTGCAATCGATCCGCTGCGTGCCATTGCTGAACTGGCGGCAAAGCAGAATATCTGGGTACACGTTGATGCAGCCTGGGGCGGCGCGCTGCTGATGTCTGAGCAGTATCGTCACTACCTGGACGGTATCGAGCTGGTGGATTCCGTTACTCTGGACTTCCACAAGCAGTTCTTCCAGACCATCAGCTGCGGTGCGTTCCTGCTGAAAGAAGCGCGCCACTATGAGCTGATGCGCTATCAGGCGGCCTATCTGAACTCTGAGTTCGATGAAGAAGCTGGCGTGCCGAACCTGGTGTCCAAATCGCTGCAAACCACGCGCCGCTTCGACGCGCTGAAGCTGTGGATGAGCCTGGAAGCGCTGGGTCAGGAACAATACGCGGCGATCATCGATCACGGTGTGACCCTGGCACAGCAGGTTGCGGCTTACGTGAAAGAGCAGCCTGCTCTGGAACTGGTCATGCAGCCGCAGCTGGCAAGCGTGCTGTTCCGCTTCCGTCCGCAGGCGCAGATGGATGACGCAGGTATCGCCCTGCTGAACCAGAAAATTGGTGATGCGCTGCTGGAGTCCGGACGTGCAAACGTCGGCGTGACCGAGCATAACGGCGTCACCTGCCTGAAGCTGACGCTGCTGAACCCAACCGTGACCCTGGAGGACATTAAAATCCTGCTGTCTCTGGTTGAGCGTACCGCGCAGGAAGTCATGGCGAAGTAATAACAGACCCCTCTTCCCGCGGAAGAGGGGTTATTTTAACGTCCTGCCCACCACAGCCTGAATTTCATACCCCAGTAGCTAGTCCAGCCCGTTGTGGTGCTGACCACTTTCCCCTTCGACACGATCACCAGCGTCGGTGTTACGCTCACCTGCCACGCCTGCGACAGCGCACCGTTGGCATCGTTGACCACCGGCATGACCAGCTGTTTCTTCTCGACCCAGCGCGCCAGCTTTGCATCGTCGCCGGAACGCATGGCGATACTCACGACGTTGCCACCCTGTTCTGCCAGCGTATTGACCGAGGGCGTCGTAAACCGGCAGATGCTGCACCAGGTTGCCCATACGTATATCAGCAGCGGGCGTTCCTGGCTGAGTGCCGTTATATCGTGGATCTTTCCGTCGATGCTGTGCATCGGTGCAGCGCTAAAGCTGGCGGGGAGTGTGGGCTTGCGGTATTGATCCACGCCCCACATGACGGCCAGCGCGAGCAGAAAGAAGATGATCCCTTCCCGCGCCCAGCGGCGCAGTCGACTGAATTTGCGGTTTTCCATTGTGACCTCTTTATGAATCGACGGTCATCTTAGCGAGCAATGCGCCATCACGCTGTAAAGAAGTGTCGGGTCATTTCGTTCGCAACGTGTCGGCCATCAGCGTAAAGCAGGATTCGATAAGCGGAGGAAGCGGCTGCGGGACGCGCATTAACGCCACCGTGCGGGCCAGGGCCGGTTGTTGAAGATGTACCACCCTGAGCTGCGGGTCCTGGAGGTGCGTGGTATAGAGCTGCGGTAAAATCGCCACGGCGAGTTTCGAGCGCACCAGGCCATACAAAGTTTCGATGTAGTCCACCTGATAGCGTGTCGGCAACGACAAACGGTGGCTTTCCGCGAGCGCCGCCACCAGACGCTGAATATTGCCTTTTGAGAACACGGCGATATCCCGCCCTGCCAGTTGCTTCCAGGGCAGGTGCGCCGACGCGGCCAGCGGATCGTCGCTGTGAATGACCGCGACAAACGGGTCATCCTGTAAGGGAAACACGTTCAGCTGGTCGGGAACAGAGTTATCGAGCGCACCAATGCCGAAATCAATCTGTCCTTTCAGCAGCTGGGCCACCAGCGCATCGTTGGTTTGATCGTGAAATTCCACCCTGAGGCGGGGAAAGGCCCGGGCAAGCGTCTGGGGAAGCAGCGGAAAGAGCAGTGAACTGACGGAAGGAATAAGGCCAATGCGCACGGTGCCATCGCCCCCTGCCTGAACAATGTGCTGCATGTCGTCAAACGCGAGCTGCGCCACGCTGAGCACCCGCTGCGCGTGCGGCAAAATGGCCGTACCAAGCTCCGTCAACGTCACGGCCGAGGCGGTCCGGTTAACCAGTTTGCCCCCAAGCACCGTTTCGATTTGGCGCAACGCACTGCTGAGCGCCGGCTGGCTGATCGCCAGTTTGCTGGCGGTATCGGTAAAATGACGCAGCTGCGCCAGAGTAACAAAATACTGAAGCTGTCGAAGAGAGAGCGCGGGCAGGCGCTGCCAGGGTTCCGTCATGATTATCCATTACACGCGTCACAGAATAACCCGGGGTTATCGGGCGATAAGTTTTATCAGCTGGGCAAACGTTTGCCGTGTGCATAGAGTAGCGTCATTATTTTGATGCTGGAACTGTTAATTGCATGACTGCTGAAACCCGACGCCGCGCCGTTCAGGCTGCACGAGGCGAAATGCCCTTTGACCTGCTGCTCACCGATACCCGTATTGTGGATATGGTCACCGGGGAGATCCGCGAAGCAGATGTCGGCATCGTGGGCGCACTGATTGCCAGCGTCCATCCGCGCGGCAGCCGCAGCGACGCGCACGAGACGCACGCGCTGAACAACCAGTTTCTGTCGCCCGGGCTGATGGATACTCACGTCCACCTTGAAAGCTCCCATCTTATGCCCGCCCGCTACGCAGAAATCGTGCTGGCCCAGGGCACCACGGCGGTCTTCTGGGATCCGCATGAGCTGGCCAACGTGCTGGGCATTGACGGCGTCCGTTTTGCGATTGAGGCCAGCCGCAACCTGCCGCTGCAGGTGATGGTCGCCGCACCTTCAAGCGTGCCCTCAACGCCCGGCCTGGAAATGTCCGGGGCGGATTTTGCCGGAGACGAGATGAACACCCTGCTCGGCTGGCCGGAAGTGCGCGGCGTGGCTGAAGTGATGGACATGCACGGCGTGCTTAACGGCAGCCAGCGTATGCTTGAAATTATGCAGGCCGGTCTCGACAGTGGAAAGCTGATTGAAGGCCATGCCCGCGGTCTCAGCGGTGCGGATCTACAGGCCTATCTGGCAGCTGGCGTAACGTCTGACCATGAGTTAACGTCGGCTGACGACGCGCTGGAAAAACTGCGTGCCGGGCTGACGCTGGAGATCCGCGGCTCGCATCCTTATTTGTTGCCCGATATTGTAAACGCCCTGAAAACCCTTCCCCATCTCTCTTCACACATCACGGTTTGCACCGATGATGTCCCGCCAGACATCCTGATGGAAAAAGGCGGAATCATCGCGCTGCTGAACCTGCTGATTGAACATGGATTAGCAGCCACCGACGCACTGCGTTTTGCAACGCTCAATGCGGCCATTCGCCTGCAGCGTAACGACCTGGGGCTGATTGCCGCCGGGCGTCGCGCGGATCTGGTGGTGTTTGACTCGCTGGATAAACTGACGGCGCGCCAGGTTTACGTCGCCGGAAAGCGGATTGCGCAGGACGGAGCAATGATCGCGCCCGTTGCTGATACGCCTCTTACGTTGCCGCGTGATACCGTACGGTTGTCTGCCCTGACCGCCGGTGATTTCCGCATGCGTATTGGCAACGCGAACCACGGCGTGGCTCGCCTGCGTCACATCAGCGGCGCGCGCTTTACCCGCTGGGGTGAAACTTATGTGCAGGTGCGCAACGGGTGCGTGCAGATCCCGGACGGCTTTAGCCTGATCTGGGTGCAGCATCGCCATGCGCGCCATGCCGCAAAACCGCAAATCGCCCTGCTTGAAGGCTGGGGGGAACTGCGCGGCGCGATAGCCACCAGCTACTCGCACGATTCTCACAACCTGGTGGTTCTGGGCCGCGATCCAAACGATATGGCGCTGGCTGCCAATACGCTTATCAACAACGGGGGTGGCATGGCACTGGCGCAGCAGGGTGAGGTGATTGCCCACGTTGCCATGCCGATTGCGGGCATGCTGTCGGAACTGCCCCCTGCCGAGCTGGCGCTGCAGTTCCGGACGTTGCGCGAGCGCAGCAGTCTGATTGCCGACTGGGAACCGCCGTACCGGGTCTTTAAGGCCATCGAAGGCACCTGCCTTGCCTGTAATGCCGGACCCCATTTGACCGATCTTGGCCTGACCGATGGCAGCACGCGCCAGATTGTCGATCCGCTGATTTCTTACCGGGAAACCCCGGACAACACACAATAATACCGAAGGAGAGCCAGATAATGGCCGACAATACCGTGAATTCGCCAGCACCAGGGCGCTGGCTTGAACGTCGTTTTGCACTTCGTGCACGCGGGAGCACCGTGCGCACCGAGTGCCTGGCGGGTATCACCGGTTTTCTCGCTGCCGCCTATTTGCTGGTGGTGATCCCGGGGCTGCTGGCCGTGGGAGGAATGGATAAAGGCGCCGCGACTACGGGCACCATTCTGGTCTTTGTTGCCGGGACGCTGTTAATGGCGTTTTACGCCAACCTGCCGTTTATCGTCGGGCCGGGCATCGGCGGCTCGGTGCTGGTCGGGGTGACGCTTGCGGGCAGTGAAGGCATCGGCTGGCAAATTGGTCTGGGTATCGCCTGCTGGTCGGGGATTTTGTTCTTCCTGCTGACCCGCTTTGGCCTGCGCGAAGTGGTTACCCGTTCCGTTCCGCAGTCCATCAAGCTGGGGCTGACGGCCTCCATCGGGCTGTTTGTCGCCGTACTCGGTTTCCGCAACGCCGGGCTGGTGCTGGCGAATGCCAAAACCAACGCCCTGATGCTGGGCGATTTCCTGGCACCGGGCGCGCTGGTGGCGCTGTGTGGGCTGTTCCTCGCTATCGCCTTACAGGCGCGGCGTATTCCCGGTGCGATCCTCTGGGCAATATTATTTGCCACGCTGGTCGGGATCCCGTTGAGCGTGACGAAACTGCCGGCCAGTTTCATCGACCTGCCGCATGCCCTGACGCCAGTCTTCGGGCAAATCGATCTGCTCGGTGCGCTGAACATCGCTTTCCTGCCGTTCCTGTTTGTCTTTTTCGCCTCGGAGTTTTTCTCCACGATGGGTACCACGCTGGCGGTGGGTGGCGAAGCCGGATTGCTGGATGAAGAAGGCAATATGCCGCACATCAATCGTCCGTTTATGGTGGATTCCATTGCCGCCGCGATCGGTCCGTGGGTGGGTATTCCGGCCGCGACGGCGCTGATTGAATCCTCCGCGGCCGCAGAAGCCGGCGGGAAAACCGGCATGACGGCCCTTGCGGCGGCGGTGATGTTCCTGCTGATGCTGCTTTTCACCCCGGTGGCGCTGATGATCCCGAAAGAGGCCACGGCCCCCGCCTTGATTCTGATTGGCCTGAATATGTTCAGCGGCCTGCGTAAGGTGGATCTGGCCAATTTCACCGACGGGTTACCCGTGCTGATGATGGTGATGATTACGCTGATTGCCAACAGCTTCGGCACAGGCATTGCGGGGGGGTTACTGTTTTACATTGTCATCAAAGCGATTGCCGGGAAAGGACGTGAAATCCCGGTGGGTCTGTGGATCCTTGCCATTCCGCTGGTCTATTATTTTGCGACACTGGTCAGGCACTAACGGAGGATCCTGATGAGACCGTTCAGTTTTGTTACATTTTTTCCCAAACAAGCCATAGTCTGATACTTAAAATGGGCCATCTGCCGTATGGTTAGGTCATGGCTCATAAAACGTATCAATAAAAGGTCAAACTGGAGAAAAAATGGCTAAGCGTAAATTGCTGCTTCTGGGTGTATTACTGTCTCTTGCGGGTGCAGCCTCTGCTGCCCCACAGACTGCGGCCGCGCCGTCTGGCATCCAGGCGTATGAAGAACAAGAGTTCATCGCCGATTTCACTAAGTTCAAAATAGGCGATACGGCGCCAGCACAGTATCAGACGCCAGAGTACACCATTAAGCAGTATCAGCTGCGTAACCTGCCCAAGCCGGATGCCGATACCCACTGGACGTACATGGGTGAGAACTACGTGCTGATTACCGATACCGATGGCAAAATTCTCAAAGCCTACAACGGGGATATCTTCTATCACCGTTAATACCATCAGCGTCCGGCCCTGGCAGGAGAGCGACCGTCCTTTCCTGCGCACGCTCTACCTGCACGCCCGCCGTGATGCCTGGCCGTGGTTAAAGGGTGATGAATGGCAGCTTGAAGACTTTGACGCGGCAACCCGTGATGAAGAGATATGGGTCGCCGTTCAGAACGGGCATCGCCTGGGTTTTGCTTCCGTCTGGACGAACGATAATTTTCTGCACAACCTGTTTGTCGACCCGCAATACCAGCATCTGGGTGTGGGTCGCTTGCTGCTGGAAAAGGTGCAGAAAAGGTTTACGAGTACGGGAGCGTTGAAATGCCTGGTGAAGAACGAACGGGCTGTCGCGTTTTACCAGCGCCACGGCTGGCACATTGAAGCGACGGGCGACTCGCCGGACGGCGAATACTATTTAATGCATTATCGGCTGCGTTAGCGCCAGGCGGCATTGCCGCCACCTGGCGCTGACTGCCCGGGATTACACCGCGCGGAAGGCGATCTCACTTGGGATGACGTCGCCCTGCCAGTAAAGCTGCGCCGCAACGCGCCCTGCCAGTTGACGATACATCTCTGCAAACTCGCTTTCCGGACGGCTGACGACCGTTGGCTTACCGCTATCAAGATCTTCACGCAGGGTGATATGCAGCGGCAGCTGACCCAGCAGCTGGGTGTGATACTGCTCGGCCAGTTTTTCCGCACCGCCGGTGCCAAAGATGGCCTCGTGGTGTCCGCAGTTGCTGCAGATGTGCATGCTCATGTTCTCGACGATACCGAGCACCGGCACTTCCACTTTCTCAAACATCACGATGCCTTTTTTAGCATCAATCAGCGCGATATCCTGCGGCGTGGTGACGACAACCGCCCCCGTGACCGGGATGTTTTGCGCCAGCGTCAGCTGAATGTCACCGGTGCCCGGCGGCATATCCAGCACCAGATAGTCCAGGTCCGGCCACATGGTCTCTTGCAGCATCTGCAACAGCGCTTTGCTGGCCATAGGGCCACGCCAGACCATCGCGTTATCGTCCGTCACCAGATACCCAATGGAGTTGGTGGCAAGACCGTGGGCGACGATGGGCGCCATATGGGTGCCATCCGGTGAGGTCGGACGTTGATTTTCTGCGCCGAGCATATTCGGGATCGACGGGCCGTAGATATCGGCATCCAGAATCCCGACTTTTGCGCCTTCTGCGACAAGCGCAAGGGCCAGGTTGACCGCCGTAGAGGACTTCCCTACCCCGCCCTTACCGGAGCTGACGGCGATAATGTTTTTAACGCCATTTACGCCCGGCTGATTCTTCACGCGCTTGAGCGTGGCAATGCTGTGCGACAGCTTCCAGTCAATCGCCTTCGCCCCGGTAAGGCGAAGAAGATCGGCGCTGGTTTGCTCTTTCAGGGTTTCAAACGCGCTTTTCCAGGCAAACGGCATCTGCAGCTCAATGTGCAGCGTATCGTCCAGCCAGGCGACGTGGTGAAGCGCTTTCAGCGCCGTCAGATTGTGCTTCAGGGTGGGGTGCTGAAAATTAGCCAGCGTCCCGGCGACCATTGCTCGTAAGGCTTCCGGTGATTTGGCCTGGGATTGCAAACTCATCCCGACTCCTTTGTTCTTGTGAATAAGACCTTAGACGACAAGTTTACCTGAAAGGCCGTGGTTTGTGCTTACTTAATAATGCCCCTTTTGGTAATATCAAAAACCCTTTTCACAGTTAAAAGAAGTAATGACTACTATGACTCAAGTCGCGAAAAAAATTCTGGTAACGTGCGCACTGCCGTACGCCAACGGCTCAATCCACCTCGGCCACATGCTGGAGCATATCCAGGCTGATGTCTGGGTCCGTTACCAGCGAATGCGCGGCCACGAGGTAAATTTCATTTGTGCAGACGACGCCCACGGCACGCCAATTATGCTGAAAGCGCAACAGCTGGGGATCTCCCCGGAACAGATGATTACCGAAATGAGTCAGGAGCATCAAACCGATTTTGCTGGCTTTGACATCAGCTACGATAACTATCACTCCACGCACAGCGACGAGAACCGCGAGCTGTCTGAGCTGATTTATACCCGACTGAAAGAGAACGGTTTTATCAAAAACCGCACCATCTCTCAGCTTTACGATCCGGAAAAAGGCATGTTCCTGCCAGACCGTTTCGTGAAAGGGACCTGCCCGAAATGCAAATCTCCGGATCAATACGGCGATAACTGCGAAGTGTGCGGTGCGACCTACAGCCCGACCGAACTTATCGAACCCAAATCCGTTGTTTCCGGCGCCACGCCGGTTATGCGTGATTCTGAACACTTCTTCTTTGATTTGCCGTCGTTCAGCGAAATGTTGCAGGCCTGGACCCGCAGCGGTGCGCTGCAGGAGCAAGTGGCGAACAAAATGCAGGAGTGGTTTGAGTCAGGCCTGCAGCAGTGGGACATCTCCCGCGATGCGCCATATTTCGGCTTCGAAATTCCGAACGCGCCGGGCAAATATTTTTACGTCTGGCTCGACGCGCCAATCGGCTATATGGGTTCATTTAAGAATCTGTGCGACAAGCGCGGCGACACCACAAGCTTTGAAGAGTACTGGAAGAAAGATTCCACCGCCGAGCTGTACCACTTCATCGGCAAAGACATCGTTTACTTCCATAGCCTGTTCTGGCCAGCCATGCTGGAAGGCAGCAACTTCCGCAAGCCAACCAACCTGTTTGTGCATGGCTACGTCACGGTTAACGGCGCGAAGATGTCCAAATCCCGCGGCACCTTTATTAAGGCCAGCACCTGGCTGAACCACTTCGACGCGGATAGCCTGCGCTACTACTATACGGCGAAGCTCTCTTCCCGCATCGACGATATCGATCTTAACCTGGAAGACTTCGTCCAGCGCGTGAACGCGGACATCGTTAACAAAGTGGTCAACCTGGCGTCCCGTAACGCAGGCTTTATCGCGAAGCGTTTTGACGGCGTCATGGCCGCTGAGCTTGCCGACCCGGCGCTGTACCAAACCTTCATCGACGCGGCTGCCACGATTGGCGAAGCGTGGGAAGCCCGCGAGTTCGGCAAAGCCGTACGTGAAATCATGGCGCTGGCTGACCTGGCAAACCGCTATGTGGACGAGCAGGCGCCGTGGGTTGTCGCTAAACAGGAAGGCCGCGATGCTGACCTGCAGGCCATCTGCTCCATGGGGATTAACCTGTTCCGCGTGCTGATGACTTACCTGAAGCCGGTTCTGCCGCAGCTGACCGAACGTGCTGAAGCGTTCCTGAACACCGAACTGACCTGGGATGCCATTCAGCAACCGCTGCTGGATCATAAGGTGAACACGTTTAAGGCCCTCTACAACCGTATCGAAATGAAACAGGTTGAAGCGCTGGTTGAGGCGTCAAAAGAAGAAGTGAAGGCGGCAGCCGCCCCGGTGACCGGTCCGCTGGCGGACGATCCGATTCAGGAAACCATCACCTTTGATGATTTTGCCAAAGTCGATCTGCGCGTTGCCCTGATCGAAAACGCCGAGTTTGTTGAAGGCTCCGACAAACTGCTGCGTTTGACCCTGGATCTCGGTGGCGAGAAGCGCAATGTGTTCTCCGGCATTCGCTCTGCCTATCCGGACCCGCAGGTGCTCATTGGCCGTCAGACCGTGATGGTCGCCAACCTGGCGCCGCGCAAAATGCGCTTCGGTATCTCGGAAGGCATGGTCATGGCCGCAGGCCCTGGCGGGAAAGATATTTTCCTGTTAAGCCCTGACGAAGGCGCGAAGCCGGGTCAGCAGGTGAAATAACAAAAAAGCCGGAGAAAATCTCCGGCTTTTTTTATGGCAATCTGTTTTCTCCCGCTCTCCCTGGGAGAGGGTGAGGACATCAGGCCGCACCCCGCTGAATTTATGCCTTCGGGTGGTGCACCCGGTGGGTCAGCCCGCGCAGGAAATTACGCAAAAACTGATCGCCGCATTCGCGGTAGTTCTTGTGGTCCGGGGCGCGCATCATGGCAGTGATTTCCGGTACCGAGACGCGAAATTTCTGCTCGGTCATGATGGCCAGAATGTCGTCGGTTTTCAGCGAAAACGCGATACGCAGCTTTTTCAGCACCGTATTGTTGTTCACACGGCGCTCAAGGGCCAGCTCTGGCGCACTGTCATCTTTGCCGCGTTTATCGTAAATCAGGCCGTTCAGGAAACCCGACAGGATAATGTCCGGGCAGCGAACAAAACCCTCTTCATCTTCTTTGGTCATCCAGGTATCAAACCCCGCAGAGGTGGCCTCCATATCGGCCAGCGCAAGAATGCGCACCATATCGTTATTATTTGCTTTCAGGGTGTAGCGCAGGCTACGAAGAATGTCATTACTAAGCATGAGTGCCTTTAACTGTCGATGATGCAATGTCGCGAAGTGTACCAGTTTTACAGGCCAATCGCCTCTTTCAAACTCTTAAGATAACGACGGCTCACCGGCACGGTCTGCCCGGCGCGTAACACCAGCTCCGCCTGACCGTTCTCTTCAAGGCGGATCTCTTTGAGATGCGCCATGTTCACCAGATACTGACGGTGGCAGCGAACCAGCGGCGTACGGCTTTCCAGCGTGCGCAGCGTCAGCTCGGTAAACCCTTCGTTGCCCTCCGCGCTGGTAACGTAAACGCCGCTCATGCGGCTGCTCACAAAGGCGACATCATCCATTTGCAGCAGATAAATGCGGCTATGGCCGGTGCAGGGGATAAATTTTAGCGCCTGCTGATGCTCCGGTAACAGGCTGACATCCTGCTCCGTCCGCTCCTGGCGCAGGCGGGCAAGGGTTTTCTCCAGACGTTTCTCTTCTATTGGTTTCAGTAAATAGTCGAAAGCGTGTTCTTCAAACGCCTTCACCGCATATTCATCATAGGCGGTGAGGAAGACGATATAGGGCCGCTGAGCAGGATCGAGCATACCCACCATCTCCAGGCCGCTGATGCGCGGCATCTGAATATCGAGAAACAGCACGTCCGGACGCAGTTTGTGCACCGCGCCGATGGCTTCTATGGCGTTGGCGCACTCCCCGACAATCTCAATATACGCTTGCTCCTGAAGCAGGACCCGCACGTTTTCCCGCGCTAACGGCTCATCATCCACAATCAGCACTCTTAACATGGGCTCTCCTCAAGGGGCAGTCGTAGGGTAATACGGGTAAATCTGTCTGGCTCATAGATAACGGTAATGCCGCAATCGTCGCCAAAGCGGGCGCGCAGACGTTTGTCCACCAGGCTCATCCCCAGCCCGCCGGACTCGGCGCCAGGCTGATAGAGCCCTGCGTTATCTTCAATGTCGAGCACAAGATGATGGTTAAAACGGCTCGCTGAGATGCTAATTTCGCCGGTCCCCAGCAGCTGGGACGTACCATGTTTGATGGCATTTTCCACAATGGGCTGCAACGTAAACGCGGGAAGATGCTGGTGCGCCAGCTCATCCGGGACAGAAAGCGACACCTGCAAGCGGGACTGAAACCGCGCCTTCTCAATTTGCAGGTAGGCGTTAACATGCTCAATTTCATCCGCCAGGGTCACCACTTCAGAGGGGCGCTTCAGGTTTTTGCGAAAGAACGTCGACAAGAATTGTACAAGCTGCGTGGCCTGTTCTCTGTCGTGCCGGATGACCGCTTTAAGCGTATTCAACGCGTTAAACAGGAAATGCGGATTTACCTGGGCATGCAGGAGTTTGATCTCCGACTGGGTCAGTAAGGCTTTTTGCCGCTCATATTGTCCGGCAAGGATCTGTGCCGACAGCAGCTGCGCAATCCCCTCCCCCAGGGTTCGGTTGATCGAGCTGAAGAGGCGATTTTTTGCTTCATAAAGCTTAATCGTACCCATAACCCGCTGATTTTCGCCACGCAGGGGGATCACCAGCGTAGATCCCAGCTTGCACTGCGGATGCAGGGAACAGCGGTACGGCACTTCATTACCGTCTGCATAGACCACCTCCCCGGTTTCTATGGCGCGCAAGGTATAGGTCGAGGAGATGGGTTTGCCGGGAAGATGATGATCGTCGCCGGTTCCGGTAAAGGCCAGCAAACGCTCACGATCGGTGATCGCCACCGCCCCGATATCCAGTTCCTGATAGAGTACCTGGGCCACCTTCATGCTGTTCTCTTCGTTAAATCCCTGCCGGAGGATCCCTTCCGTTGAGGCAGCCACTTTGAGTGCCGTGGCAGAAAACGCCGAGGTGTATTTTTCAAACATGGCGCGCTTATCCAGCAGGATGCGCATAAAGAGCGCCGCGCCCACGGTATTAGTCACCATCATTGGCGCCGCAATACTGCTGACCAGATGCAGCGCATCGTCAAACGGTCGTGCAATCAGCAGGATTATGAGCATTTGCGCCAGTTCTGCTACTAAGGTAATGGCGCCTGCGGTAATCGGGCTGAAGACCTTATCCGGGCGGCCGCGCTTGATCATGTAGCTATGGACCAGGCCACCCAGCAATCCTTCAACAATGGTTGAAATCATGCAGCTGAGCGCCGTCATCCCGCCCATGGAATAGCGATGCAATCCGCCGGTCAGCCCAACCAGTCCACCGACCAACGGGCCGCCCAGCAGGCCTCCCATCACTGCGCCAATAGCGCGCGTATTGGCGATGGAATCTTCGATATGAAGCCCAAAATAGGTACCGAGGATGCAGAAGATAGAGAAAGTAACGTAACACAGGAGCTTATGCGGAAGGCGAACGGTCACCTGCATCAGCGGTATGAATAACCGCGTTTTGCTCATCAACCATGCGATGACCAGAAAAACACACATCTGCTGAAGCAGCAGCAACACCAGATTAAACTCATACATGCCAGCAACCGCAATTTCTAAAAACGCGTAACATACACTGATGCGGTTTAACTTTCTTTGAAGCGTTCCAAAAAAAGTGTAATTCGTGCCCGACATCACACCCTTTTCCCCGCCGTTAATGCCGCCTTCGCAGAGTGTGTTCGAAAAACAGACAATTTTTCCTGGTTCGCTCAACAGGGTCTACAGTTATTCTGGGGACGCGCAAGCCAGGGGGCAATGATGGCGCTGTACACGATCGGTGAAGTGGCACTGCTTTGTGATATTAATCCCGTGACGCTGCGGGCCTGGCAGCGTCGATATGGTCTGCTAAAACCGCAAAGAACAGACGGGGGACATCGCCTGTTTAACGACACGGATATTGACCGGATCCGTGAAATCAAAAGCTGGATCGATAACGGGGTCCAGGTGAGCAAGGTGAAATCATTGCTGAGCCAGGAGGATTCAGCGTGCCTTGCGGAGTGGCGGGAACAACAGGAAAGGCTGCTCCGTTTTTTACAGGCGGGTCACCTGCAACGGCTGCGGGCCTGGATCATCGATCTTTGCCGGGAGCACCCGGCGCAGACGCTCATCGAGCAGCTTTTTATTCCGCTTCGCCTTCGACTGCAAAGCCAGCAGCCGACGTTGCAGGCTTTGTTAAGCATGCTTGATGGCGTCTTGATTAACTATATTTCCGTCTGCCTGGCGTCGGCACGCAAAAAGAACAGCAAGGACGCCCTGGTGGTAGGCTGGAATGTCCAGGATACCACCCGACTGTGGCTAGAAGCGTGGATTGCCACCCAGCAGGGCTGGCGCGTCGATGTCCTCGCCCACTCCCTGGCCCAGCTGCGTCCCGAACTGTTTGACGGGCAAACCTTGCTGGTCTGGTGCGGGGATATCCCAAGCGCAGCGCAGGAACAGCTGATCAGCGAATGGCGCGAAACGGGCTATCCGGTCTACGCCTTGCGCCACTGATCGTCCTTAACGGCATTTAATGGTTCATTAACAGGTGCGCTTCACCGTATAATTGAGTGGTTAACAAAAGGAGCACACATGAAGTCAACCAAACTCGCCGTTATTATTCTTTTTGCCTTTATGGCTATCAGCGGCATCGGCGGCGTCATGCTGGCCGGCTACTCCTTTATTGTACGCGGCGGTGTCGGCTGAGAAACCAGGCCAGACGCTCGAAGGCGCGATCGACGACGATAGCCGCCAGTGCCACCAGAAGGGCACCTTGCAGAATATACGCTGTGTTAAACCCGCTGAGCCCAATGATTATCGGCGTTCCCAGCGTGTTTGCCCCCACTGTCGACGCGATAGCGGCGGTGCCGATATTAATAATGACCGATGTCCGCACACCCGCCAGAATCACCGGCGCTGCCAGCGGCAGTTCCACCTTTAGCAGCCGCTGCCAGGCACTCATCCCCATTCCCTGAGACACGCTCACTACCGCCGAAGGCACCGCAGCCAGTCCGGCCAGCGTCGCCTGCAGAATGGGCAACACGCCATATAAAATCAGGGCAATAATTGCCGGCTGTTGACCAAATCCAATGACGGGAACGGCAATCGCCAGTACCGCCACGGGTGGGAAGGTCTGGCCGATCGCGGCAATGGTTTCCACCAGCGGGCGAAACTCTCGCCCAGCCGGGCGCGTGACCAGGATCCCAGCCCCCAGACCCAGCACCATGGCAATCGCGCTTGAAACCCCCACCAGCCAGAAATGCGCCAGCGTCAGGCTGATAAAGCTCTCCTGCTGATAAACAGGACGGGGAAGCTCAGGGAATAACGTACTGAACAGCGCGCCGCTGTAGGGCATCAGCACCAGCAGGGCGACAAAAGCCACTATCAGCCAGAGCAGCGGATCACGCATGACCTTCACGTTTCACCTCCCCGGCCAGCAAATCGCGAAAATGCAGCGTACCGCACGGAACGCCGTTATCGTCGACGACGGGCAAGATTTCGCACTGCCGCGCGACAAATGCCGACAGAGCATCACGCAGGCTCATCCCGGCCTGCAACGCTTCACCGCCAGCCTGAGGCTCCCGGCGCATGTAGGTTTCCACGGTACGCAGGGAGAGCAGACGGACGCCCAGCTCGCTGCGCCCGAAGAATTCGCGCACAAAGTCCGTTGCCGGTCGCGTCAGCAGTTCCAGCGGCGTCCCCTGCTGCACCACCTCGCCTTTATCCATCAGCACCAGCCGATCGGCAAGGCGTAATGCCTCGTCAATGTCGTGCGTCACCAGAATAATGGTGCGTCCAAGAATGCGATGAATACGGGTCATCTCGGTTTGCAGCGCACCGCGGGTTACCGGATCCAGCGCGCCAAAGGGTTCATCCATCAGCAAGACCTCAGGATTTGCCGCCAGCGCCCGGGCAACACCCACGCGCTGCTGCTGCCCGCCCGAAAGCTGATGCGGATACCGCGCGCGCAGGACAGGATCCAGCCCCAGTAACGCCATCAGTTCATCCACGCGATCGGCCACTTTTTGCCGCGACCACTTTTGTAAATCCGGCACGGTGGCGATGTTCTGCGCAACCGTCCAGTGGGGAAACAGGCCAATAGACTGAATGGCGTATCCCATGCGACGGCGCAGTTCCAGCACCGGCAGGCTGCGGATCTCAACGCCAGCAAAGCGGATTTGCCCGCTGTCATGCTCCACCAGCCGGTTTATCATCTTCAGCGTGGTGGACTTACCCGAACCCGACGTGCCAATGAGCACCGAAAACGCCCCCTCTTCAAAATGAAGATTGAGATCGCTCACCGCTTTGTGCCCGGCAAAACTTTTGTTTACATCATGAAATTCAATCATCTTTTCTCCCCTTGAGCAGGGCCAGCCACAAGGCAAAGACCGCGTCGATCACCACCGCCAGCGCAATGGTGGGAATGACGCCAAGCAATACCAAATCCAGCGCGCTACTGAGTAGCCCCTGAAAGACCAGGGCCCCAAAACCACCCGCGCCAATGAGCGCCGCGATAACGGCCATGCCCACCGTTTGCACGGCCACCACCCGCAGACTGCGGATAAGCAGAGGCATTGCAATCGGTAACTGGACCTTCCAGAAGCGTTGACGGGCGCTCATGCCCATTGCGTTCGCGCTTTCTAAAACGTCGGATGAGACCTGACCCAGCCCGGCCAGCACGCCGCGCGCCAGCGGGAGCAGCGCGTAAAGCACCAGCGCGATCAGCGCCGGGGTTAATCCGGTGCCGGCGATGCCTAACGTGCCGAGCGCGGGAAACGCCTTCACCAGCCCGGCAAGCGGGGCAATTAACAGGCCGAAAAGCGCAACGGAAGGCACGGTCTGGATCACATTGAGAACGGCGAAAACCGGCCCTTGCCGGAGCGGGTGGCGGTAACACCACAGGCCAATGGGTACGCCAATCACGACAGCCGGGATAAGTGTGCCAGCCAGAATGGTCAGATGCTGAATAAGCGCATTATCGAAGACGTCCTGGCGATTGGCGTACTCTTTTAGCAACGACAGCTGATTTAAATCGCCGCCGATGAGGATCGCTACGGGCAGGATCCAGAGCTGCGCATTGAGGAGCCAGCGCCAGAGAGGCTGTGTCGTCAGTCGCCGAACAGCATCGCTACAGGCCAGCAGGCACAGGGCCAGCCATAGCCAAAGCCCGCTTCCCACCGAAGTGCGCGCCAGCGGGCTTTCAACGGCAACCAGATGCGTCGCCGCCTGCCCTGCGCTCCAGACGAGCAACGCAAACAGCAGTTCGCAGAGGATAAGCGTCAGGATTAACGCGGTGCGCCCTGTGCAGAATGCCAGCAGCGCGACCATCGCCAGCGCAGCCGTCAGCAGGCCGGGCGTAAAGGACCACACCTGCCAGAGGGCGCGCCCTTCGCCAGATAAAAGACGATTGGGCGCAAAATTCACAAACGGGAGCGCGCACGCTGCCAGCGCGATAAACGCGAGCAGCAGCAGTACGCGGTTATGACAATGTATTGGCACAGCCTTGTCCTGTTACTTCACCAGTCCTTTTTGCTTCAGGTAGTCGGCTGCCACTTTTTTGGCATCCAGCCCTTCCACCGCGATGCTCGCATTGAGCTGTTGTAACGTTTTCGCATCCAGCGTTTCAAAGACCGGCTTCAGCCAGTCGGCCATTTCCGGGTAGGCTTTCAGCACGGCTTCACGCACTACGGGCGCAGGCGCATAAATCGGCTGTACGCCTTTTGGATCGGTCAGCGTCTGGAGTCCCAGTGCCGCAACCGGACCATCGGTCCCGTACGCCATGGCCGCATTAACGCCGGACGTTTTCTGGGCCGCCGCTTTAATCGTCACGGCAGTATCGCCACCCGCTAGCGAGAGCAGCTGGCTTTGATCCAGCTTGAAGCCATAGGCTTTTTCAAACGCGGGCAGCGCATCCGGTCGCTCAATAAATTCGGCCGATGCCGCCAGTTTGAACTCGCCCTTATCTTTCAGGTAACGACTCAGATCGTCGAGCGTCGTGAGTTTGCCTTTTTCAGCCAGGTCCTTACGCACCGCGATGGTCCAGGTGTTATTAGCGGGGGCCGGCGTCAGCCAGATCAGCTTATTTTGTTCGGCGTCGAGCTTTTTGACCTTCTCATAGCCCGCCGAGGCGTTTTTCCAGGCCGGATCGTTTTCATCTTTGAAGAAGAATGCCCCGTTGCCGGTGTATTCAGGATAGATATCCAGCTCGCCGGACGTAATCGCCCCGCGCACCACAGGCGTGGCGCCAAGCTGTACTTTATTGACGGTTTTCACGCCGTGGCTTTCAAGCACCTGAAGAATAATATTCCCGAGCAGTGCCCCTTCGGTATCGATTTTCGATCCTACCTTTACCGGCTCAGCCGCCTGTAAAGGCAGGCTCAGCGCCGCCAGCAGCATCGCAGAACCGAATATTCCCTTTGTCATTGTCATTGTGCTAACCCCATTTTTTATCGCCCTTATCAGAGGCTTGAGAGAAAAGCGTAGTTTAAAACCGGGAATTTGACCGCCTGAAATACGCTTTTAGCAGAAGATAAGGCGCCTCTTCCCGGGTTTGGGAAGAGGCGTAAGGCAGGAAAATTACAGCAGGGTGAATTCGCCCTGATTCACGCGGGCAGAATCCAGGCCGATAAAGACGTTAAACGTGCCGGCTTCAGCATCGTACTTCATCTGTTGGTTCCAGAACTTCAGCGCGTTCACGTCAATCGGGAAGCTGACGGTTTTCGTTTCGCCGGGTTTCAGGTCCACTTTCTCGAAGCCACGCAGCTGTTTCACCGGACGGCTCATTGACGCGGTGACGTCCTGAACGTACATCTGGATGACCGTCTCGCCTTCACGTTTACCGGTATTAGTGACCTCCACGCTGGCGGTGACGGTGCCGTCACGCTTCAGGGTCGGTGAAGACATTTTGACCTCAGAGACCTTAAAGGTGGTGTAGCTCAGACCATAGCCAAAGGGATACAGCGGGCCGTTGGCTTCATCAAAGTAACGCGAGGTGTATTTGTTTGGCTTGTCCGCATTGTAAGGACGACCGGTGTTCAGGTGGCTGTAGTAGACCGGAATTTGCCCTACGGAACGCGGGAAGGACATCGGCAGCTTGCCGGACGGATTGTAATCGCCAAACAGCACGTCAGCGATGGCATTGCCGCCTTCGGTACCGGCGAACCAGGTTTCCAGAATGGCGTCAGCCTGCTGATCCTCTTTTACCAGCGCCAGCGGGCGGCCGTTCATCAGCACCAGCACCAGCGGTTTGCCGGTGGCTTTTAACGCGGCAATCAGGTCTCGCTGACTCTGCGGGAGGGTGATGTCCGTCCGGCTGGAGGCCTCATGCGCCATACCCTGGGCTTCGCCCACCACGGCCACGACGACGTCAGACTGCTTCGCAGCGTTAACGGCTTCGTCAATCATCTCTTTCGCCGGACGCGGGTCGACTTTTACCGCATCTTCATACTGGTTCAGGAAGGTAACGATGTCTTTGTCATCCGTGACGTTCGCCCCTTTGGCGTAAACCACGCTGGCCTTTTCACCGACGGCATTTTTGATGCCGGTGAGCACGGTCACCGACTGATCGGCCACGCCTGCCGCAGACCAGCTGCCCATCACGTCACGCTTGCTGTCAGCCAGCGGGCCAACCACGGCAACGGTGCCCGATTTTTTCAGCGGCAGCGTGTCGAGCCGGTTTTTCAACAGCACAAGGCTTTCGCGCGCCACTTCACGCGCTTCTTTGCGATGCAGACGGCTTTCGGCGTTGGTATCAGCCGGATCGGAATCCTTCGGCCCCAGGTGGCTGTACGGATCGTTAAACAGCCCCATATCGTATTTCACGTTCAGCACATGGCGAGTGGCGTCGTCCAGCTCTGCCATGGTGACCTTTCCGGTCTTCACCAGGTCCGGCAGATATTTACTGTAATACTCGTCGCTCATACTCATGTTGATACCGGCTTTCAGCGCGACACGGACCGCATCTTCCGGATCGGACGCCGTGCCGTGTTTAATCAACTCTTTGATTGCGCCATGGTCGGACACCGTAATGCCCTTAAAGCCCCATTGATCGCGCAGCACGTCTTTCAGCAGCCACGAATCCGAGGTCGCCGGGGTGCCATTGAGCGAGTTCAGGGCAACCATGACCGCCCCGCTCCCCGCATCCAGACCGGCTTTATATGGCGGCATATAGTCGTTAAACAGACGCTGTGGGCTCATGTCCACGGTGTTGTACTCTTTGCCCCCTTCCACCGCGCCATAGGCGGCGAAGTGTTTGACGCTGGTCATCACCGAGTAGCGATCCGCCGGGCTTTTGCCCTGCATCGCCTCCACCATGGTTTTACCCAGGGTGGCGGTTAAAAAGGTATCTTCACCGAAACCTTCAGAGCCCCGGCCCCAGCGCGGATCGCGGGAGACGTCCACCATCGGCGCCCAGGTCATGTTCAGCCCGTCGTCTGCCGCTTCATAGGCCGAGACGCGACCCACGGTTTTCACCGCATCGAGGTTAAAGGAGGAGGCCAAACCGAGGCTGATAGGGAAAACGGTACGCTGCCCATGCACCACGTCATAGGCAAAGAACAGGGGAATCTTCAGGCGGCTCAGCGCCATCGCCTGATCCTGCATTTTGCGGATATCCTGGCGGGTGACCGTGTTAAAAATCGCCCCGACCTGGCTTGCTTTGATCATGTCGCGGATCGCCTCTTTCGGGTTATCCGGGCCGACGCTGATAAGACGCAACTGGCCGATTTTCTCATCAACCGTCATTTTGGTGAGCAGTTCCGTGACGAAGGCGTCCCGGGCTTCTGGCGTTAGCGGGTGGTTGCCAGACAGATCATTTGCCAGCGCAGGTTGCAGCGCCAGACTCACCGCGACACCTACAGAACAAAGCCATTTCATGTCGTTTTACTCTCTCATCATTAACCGCCGGTCGATCCCGGCCCGGAGCGTGCGAAAAGCGCAGTGTGCCATAAACCCTCGGTTCGGTGCAGGGTTATTCTCTGATATTTCTACTGAATACTTGCTCACTTAACAATTAATCGCGCTATGCTTTACTGCGTGAAATTTGCCCCACCACAAGGAGTGGAAAATGACTTCCGTTCGAACTCAACATAACACTGTATTGATTAACGAACTGTCTCGCCTTGTCGGTCAGACGCATGTCCTGACAGACCCGGCAAAAACAGCCCGCTATCGTAAGGGCTTCCGCTCCGGCCAGGGCGAAGCGCTGGCGGTGGTCTTCCCCGGCACGCTGCTGGAATTATGGCGCGTGCTGAGCGCCTGCGTCGACGCAGATAAAATTATTTTAATGCAGGCGGCGAATACCGGTTTAACCGAAGGCTCCACCCCGAACGGGAACGACTACGACCGCGATATCATCATTATCAGCACGCTGCGTCTGGATAAACTGCACGTACTGGATAAAGGTGAACAGGTGCTGGCGTTCCCGGGTACGACGCTCTACTCCCTTGAAAAAGCGCTTAAGCCCCTGGGCCGCGAGCCGCACTCGGTAATTGGATCGTCCTGCATTGGCGCGTCGGTCGTGGGCGGGATTTGTAACAACTCCGGCGGTTCGCTGGTGCAGCGCGGCCCGGCATACACCGAAATGTCACTGTTTGCGCGCATTGATGAAAACGGCAAACTGACCCTGGTCAACCATCTGGGGATTAATCTTGGCGTCACGCCAGAGCAAATTCTCAGTAAACTCGATGATGACCGGGTGAAAGATGAAGACGTGCAGCACGATGGCCGTCACGCGCACGATCATGACTATATTACGCGCGTGCGCGATATCCATGCGGATACCCCAGCGCGCTATAACGCTGACCCGGACCGCCTGTTTGAATCCTCCGGCTGCGCGGGCAAACTGGCCGTTTTTGCCGTCCGTCTTGATACCTTCGAAGCCGAGAAAAAGCAGCAGGTGTTCTATATCGGCACCAATCAGCCCGAAGTGCTGACCGAAATACGGCGGCATATCCTTGCGGAGTTCACGCATCTGCCGGTCGCCGGCGAGTATATGCATCGCGATATTTACGATATCGCCGAGCGGTATGGCAAAGATACCTTCCTGATGATCGACAAGCTGGGCACGGACAAGATGCCGTTCTTCTTCACCATGAAGGGACGCACCGATGCCATGCTCGAAAAGGTGTCGCTGTTTAAACCCCACTTCACCGATCGCTTTATGCAAAAGCTGGGAAACGCCTTCCCGGCGCACCTGCCGCCGCGCATGAAAAGCTGGCGAGATAAGTACGAACACCATCTGCTGCTGAAAATGGCAGGAGACGGTATTGCCGAGGCTCAGGCCTGGCTTGCAGACTACTTCAAAACCGCCGAGGGCGATTTCTTTGCCTGCACCGCAGAAGAAGGCAGCAAAGCCTTTTTACACCGTTTTGCCGCGGCGGGCGCCGCTATCCGCTATCAGGCTGTGCATGCGGATGAGGTCGAAGATATTCTGGCGCTTGATATCGCCTTGCGCCGCAACGACACCGAGTGGTTTGAACATCTGCCGCCGGAAATCGACAGCCAACTGGTGCATAAGCTCTATTACGGTCACTTTATGTGCTATGTCTTCCACCAGGATTACATTGTTAAAAAAGGGGTCGATGCCCATGCGCTGAAAGAGCAGATGCTGGAGCTTCTGCGCGCACGCGGGGCGCAATATCCAGCCGAACACAACGTGGGACACCTGTATAAAGCGCCGGAGACACTGACCAAATTTTATCGTGAAAATGATCCCACCAATAGCATGAACCCCGGCATTGGTAAGACAACCCGAAAAAAATACTGGCAAGAGGAGCCCGCTCCAGCCGTTGATCGTGCGCCCGTCACTGAAGACGACGTGAAGCCACACTGAGAGGATTGTTAAGCTCACCAGAATCGTATTAGAGTAATCTCTCACCGCCGGGGACGTGTTCCCCGGCTTTTTTATTCTGAGGAGTAAGCAGATCATGTCGGCCGTCGATATCCTTTCCACTTCCGAGATAGAGGTGCGCGACGCCCACCCTGACGACGTTCACGCCATTGCCGCTATCTATGCCTGGCATGTGCTTAACGGACGCGCCTCGTTTGAAGAAGTTCCCCCCACGATTGATGACATGCGCCAGCGTATGCGCACGATTATTGACGGCGGTTTTCCCTGGCTTGTTGCGCTCTATCGCGGCGTGGTGGTGGGGTATTGCTATGCGTCGCTTTATCGCCCTCGCCCCGCCTATCGGTACACGCTTGAAGAGTCGATTTACGTGGATGCCAGTGCAACCGGACGCGGTTTTGGTAGTGCATTAATGGAAGCGCTGATCGCCCGCTGTGAAGAGGGCCACTGGCGGCAGTTGATTGCCGTCGTGGGCGATGGACATAACAATGCAGGTTCACTGCGGCTGCATAAAAAACATGGGTTTGAGGTCGCCGGGCAGCTCAGAAGCGTTGGCTACAAGAAAGGGAACTGGCGGGATACCTTGATCATGCAGCGTCCACTCAACGACGGTGACTGGACGCTGCCGGAATAGTTAATCGTTCTGCGCGGTCTGTTCGCCCGCAACGGAGGCGCTGGCCATCTGCGCCGCCTTTTGTTTTTTATAGCTCAATGCGGCTGCCGGGACCGGCTGCGCCTTCCCTGTCTCAATCCAGGTACGTAGACGGCTGGCGTCCGCAAAGTGGGTATATTTGCCAAAAGCATCCATCACCACCAGCGCCACCGGTTTGCCGTTAAAGACGGTACGCATCACCAGGCAATGCCCTGCCGCGTTGGTAAAGCCAGTCTTGGTTAACTGAATGTTCCAGTTGTCGCGGTAAACCAGATGGTTGGTATTGCGGAACGGCAGCGTGTACGGCGGGTTAGCGAACGTCGCCATCTCTTCACGCGTGGTGCTCAGCTGGCCGATCAGCGGATATTGTTTGCTGGCAATCAGCATTTTCGTCAGGTCCCGCGCCGTCGAGACGTTATGAATCGACAAGCCGGTCGGTTCGACAAAATGGGTGTTGCTCATACCCAGCGCTTTGGCCTTCGCATTCATCGCCCGGATAAACGCGTTATAGCCCCCCGGATAATGGTGCGCCAGGCTGGCCGCGGCACGGTTTTCTGACGACATCAGCGCCAGCAACAGCATATTCTTACGGCTGATTTCACTGTTCAGACGCACGCGCGAATAGATCCCCTTCATTTCTGGCGTCTGGCTGATATCCACCTTCAGCTTTTCATCCAGCGGCAGGCGTGCATCCAGCACCACCATCGCGGTCATCAGTTTGGTAATTGACGCGATCGGGCGCACAAGGTCCGGATGGCTGGAGTAGATCACCTTATTGGTATTCAGATCGACAATCATCGCGCTACCGGAGGCGATTTCCGGTTGAGCGGCGGTCGTCATCGCAGGTGTTTTAGCGATGGCAGGCATGGCTACAGGCACAGCCAGAATCAGCGCGAGGCTGAGTAATGAGACTCGGAATTTCAGCATGGTGAGGCTTCTGATAATTGTTCAGGCACGTTTTAACGTACGCCGCCTGTCACACTGGGTGAAAACAGGCTGGCAAAGGCATCATAGCGAGCCGATTCGCATGTCGCCAGTGGATAATCGTGTACAGATGCTGCATTGCTGGCATTTACGCCAGCAATGCATTGAGCTTAGAAAAGCCGGTAACCATAACCCCAGAGAATAACAGTCAGCGCCAGAAGGGCTTCCAGCAGCAGCACACCAATGGCGAGCGTGGAGCCTGAGAAACTTAAACCTTCTTCTTTGTTGATATTCAGGAAGGTCGGGATGCCGACAAACAGCAGATAACCGGTATAAAACAGCGCGACCGTGCCGGTCAGGGCGCACAGCCACACCAGGGGGTAGAGCGCAACGATACCGCTCAGGAACAGCGGCGTGGCGACATAACCCGCAAACACCATACAGAGCGTGAGCGATGGCCGCTGCGGATAGTTTCTTGCCATCCAGTAAATCACCCGGCCCATGATGGCGACCCCCGCCAGCATAATGCCGTAAAAGACCACGGCGAGAGCTAACCCGGTGGGCCAGGAGAGCCGCACGATGTTGCCATCGCCGAAATTCCAGCCAATTTGTGTTGTGCCAATAAACGCGCAGACCACGGGAATCGCCGCCATCATAAGAACATGATGCGTGTAGTGATGCGTGACCGTTTCGTTCTCGTTCCTGATGACCTGCATTTCACGATCGGGATGGGAAAAAAGACCCCAGACATGGTTCATAACGCCCCCTTGTTGTCGACCCGTACAGCGGTACTGTAAGTATAATGCGGCTTTAGGTTATTTTCTGAACAATCAACACATCCCTCTTTCCACGCTATTAATTGTCAGGGTGTATGCTTTAAGGACGCTTTCACAAGGAGACACCGCTTACCTTATGGATATCAATAGTTTGATTGAGCATTATGGTTACGCTGCACTGGTTATCGGCAGTGTGGCAGAAGGGGAAACCATTACCCTCCTCGGCGGCGTTGCCGCTCATCAAGGTTTACTTCGCTTTCCGCTGGTGGTGGCCGCTGTCGCACTCGGCGGCATGATTGGCGATCAGTTACTTTATCTGCTGGGATTACGTTTTGGCCCAACGTTGCTTAAGCGGTTTGCGAAACATCAGAAGAAAATTAATCGCGCTCAGCGCCTGATACAGCGTCACCCTTACCTGTTTGTCATTGGCACACGCTTTATGTACGGTTTTCGCATCATCGGCCCGCTGCTGATTGGCGCAAGTCGGCTCCCGCCAAAACTGTTTATTCCGCTGAATATCCTCGGGGCGATTGCCTGGGCGCTTATCTTTACGACGCTGGGGTATGTCGGGGGCGAGGTGATTGGTCCATGGCTGCACAATTTCGATCAACATCTGAAGCACTGGGCCTGGTTAATCGTTATGGTTGTGCTGGTTATCGCGGTGCGTCTCTGGTTGAAACACCGCGATAACAAGCGGGATTAGCCTGCTTTATGCCGGTTTAAACTGTGGATTGGCCAGCATAAATCCGCCATCGACGATAAAAGATTGTCCGGTAGCGTAGCTGGCATCGGTATCGCATAACCATGCCACCAGGCTGGCAATTTCCTTCGTATGTCCAGGACGCGCCAGCGGAATTTCCGGCATGGAGCCCGCTTTGACTTCGCTGTCATCCATATCATTCATTGGCGTGGCTATGGCGCCTGGCGCCACGGCATTGACCAGAATGTTATGCCCGACCAGTTCCAGTGCCATCGATTTGGTTAATCCTCCCAGCGCGTGCTTGGCGGCGGTATAGGCGCTGGCCTCCGGCAGCGGGGTGTGCTCGTGAACGGAGGTAATATTCACGATCCGCCCGCCCTGCCCCTGCTTCACCATCTGGCGGGCCGCGATTTGCGAACACAGGAAGGCGCCGTCCACATCGACGGTAAAGATGGCGCGCCAGTCGTCAAATTTCATATCAAGAAACGGCGCCTTGGTCATTGCCCCCGCGTTGTTGACCAGCACATCCAGCCGACCAAAACGGGCAATTAACGTCTCGATTGCCTTCGCCCCGTCAGGAAGCGTGCTCAAATCCAGCTGAACAGACTCGGCCCGACGACCGCGTCGTTCCACTTCCCGGCAGGTTTCTTGTGCGCCCTTGTCGTCGGAATGCCAGGTCACCCCGATATCAAAGCCGCGCTCGGCCAGCATGAGCGCCGTTGTTTTACCAATACCTGAATCAGACGCGGTGACAATCGCCACCCGATTATCTGTTGTCATACCTGTCTCCTGTACATTCGCGAAGAGATAAGTATAGATAACGCTCACGATTTACCCGTTGTGATATCCACCGCCGAGCGCTGAGGTGAGTTGCAGCGTCGCATCGATGTACTGGCCTTGAAGCCTCACCCCGGCGATGTGCTCCTGCAATGCCGGGATTTTCGCCTCGCTGACGCGGGAGCCCGCAAGCATCCCCGCGTTAAAGCGCGCTCGTGCCAGGGCGACTACGCGGGCGGCATCAGCTTCTACCTGCTGCTGATGCTGGTTTTTTACCCGCAGGGTTTCAACTTCGCTCGCTGTCCGGGTAACCTGATTGACCGCCTCCACCACCGCTTTGTTGTAGTTCGCCACCGACAAATTGCTTTGCGCCTGGGCTATATCGAGGCGGGCATTCAGGCGGCCACTGTCGAAAATGGGCAGGGTCAGGCCTGCGGTAACGCCCATCTGTTGCGCCGAGGAACGGAATAAATCGCTCAGGTGCAGCGCATCCTGTTGCAGAAAAGCCATCAGATTAACGTCGGGATAGAACGCGGCTTTCGCCGCCTCCACCTCGCTCATGGACGCCTCGATATACCAGTGTGCCGCCTGAAGATCCGGACGGCGGGCCAGTAACTCATAGCCCAGCGAAGCCGGCAGCGTTGTGTTGACCGCGGGCAGAGGCTGCGGGGAGAGCGTCACGACGGGCGTGCGGGTGAGCGCCGCCAGACGCGCTTCGATGGCGCGCTTTTTGCCCTGAATTTCGGCCAGTCGTTCGTCAGATTTACGGGCGTTAATATCCGTTTCAACGCCTTCGACAGAAGAGGTAATCCCCTGCTGGTACAGCTCACGATCGGCGGCAATGATATTTTGCTGCTCGCGTTTAATGGCGTTAACCCCCTTTTCCATGGCCGTCTGGGTCTGCCAGTCCCAGTACAGGCGCGCCACGCTGCTGGCAAGGAGCTGCCGGGTCTGTTCCAGCTCCGCTTTTTGTGCATTCACCTTGCCGATACGGGCCGCAACCTGCGCGCGGTTTTTTCCCCATAAATCCAGATCCCAGCCCGCCGTTAACCCCAACGTCCCGTTGGTGTACCACGGTCCGGTCGTCCCCGCCGCGGGGTCGGTCAATGCAAACGGGCCCATAAGCCCTTCTGCCGACATTTTTTGCCGCTCCGCATCCGCCGAAAAATCAATCTGTGGGCCATCCGCCGCGATGGCCATTTTTGCCTGGGCTTCTGCAAGGGTCACTCGTTGTCGGGCGATCTGCATATCCGGCGCATCGGCCAGGGCCCGGGCAATCAGCGAATCAAGCTGGGCATCGTGGAAGGTTTTCCACCATTCGTTTTCAGGCCACTGTCCGGCTACCAGCCCGGTCTCAATGTGTGCAACCGGTATGTTCGGCGAAAGCGCGGCCGCCGTGTCGTGTCCCGGCGCGCAGCCGGCAAGTAAAAAGGAGAGAGGTAAGCCAAAAGAATAAATAACCGAACGTTTCATCACGCCATTCACCCAAAAAAGAAAGGCGCAAATTACGCCTGCCCGGCCTCTTTTTTTTAGTAACCCGTGGCAATGCGCAATTTGTCATACATTTTTATGTTCAGCAAAATATTCATCTTTAAAATTAGTGAATTACAAACATTCATGTGATTTATAAATCAACGTAGCCGTGGCTGCTACACTTAACCCGACATACATACGCAGGAGAAGCGAATGAAAATATTACTGTGGGCTATTTTGATTATCTTTCTGATTGGGTTGCTGGTGGTGACAGGCGTCTTTAAGATGATTTTCTAAGGACTTGTGCCCGGCTTCCCGCCGGGCACGTCTCATGCTTTGCGTAATTGCATTATTTAGACTGAATGACGCGGGCAATCTCTTGTGAACTTTGCAACGTTCTTACTTCCTGGAACAGCGCCAGCGATTCGCTGTACTCTTTGCGCAAATAGCTGAGCCATTGTTTAATACGGGCGACATGATATAAGCCTGTATCGCCCTGTTTCTCGAGGCGCGTATATTTCTGCAGAAGCGCCACCACGTCCGGCCAGGGCATTCTCGGCTCGTTATATTTGATGACCCTGCTCAGGTTAGGCACATTCAGCGCGCCGCGACCAATCATGACCGAATCACAGCCGGTCTCTTTCAGGCAAGCCTGCGCGCTGGCGTAGTCCCAGATCTCGCCGTTTGCAATCACCGGGATCGTCAGCCGCTGGCGGATATCCCTGATTGCCTGCCAGTTAATGCGATCGGCTTTATAGGCATCTTCTTTGGTGCGCCCGTGGACGACAAGCTCCGTGGCGCCCGCCTGCTGTACCGCATCCGCGATTTCAAACTGGCGTTCGCCGCTGTCCCAGCCAAGGCGAATCTTCACCGTCACCGGCAGATGCGCTGGCACCGCCTCACGCATCGCTTTCGCCCCGCGATAAATCAGCTCGGGATCTTTTAGCAACGTCGCGCCGCCGCCGCTGCCGTTGACCATTTTTGACGGACAACCGCAGTTCAGATCCACGCCCCAGGACCCTAACTCCACGGCGCGCGCGGCATTTTCCGCCAGCCATTCGGGATATTGCCCCAGTAATTGTACGCGCACCAGCGTGCCGGACGGCGTCCGGCTCTGATGATGCAGCTCCGGGCAGAGTCGGTAAAACGACTTGACCGGCAAAAGCATATCGACCACACGCAAAAATTCGGTGACGCAGAGATCGTAATCGTTCACCTCGGTCAGCAGCTCACGCACCAGGGAGTCGAGCACACCTTCCATCGGGGCCAGTAAAACGCGCATCATGGATACCTGTGAAAAAAGACGCGCTATGGTAGCCGCTCTCCTGGCAGGTTGAAAGTCTTTCAGGCGGGGAGAACGCACACAGGCAAGAACGCCACGTACCCCGTCAAACCGGCTGCCTGTCGAAAACGGAACCAGGCCAACTATGGTTATTCTTTCCGGGCTTCTTCATAATGGCGTCACGTCAGCTTACGCATGACGTTCCCTTTTGGAATGTCTGGTATGCTCAAAATTCATGATGTGATCCGTGGCACGTTTCTGGATTTAATTGTATGATGAATGTGTTTCGTTAAGGACCCTCTTATGAGCAAATCATTAAAAACCCTCTGGCACTATCTGCGCGCATTCGTCCTGATCTATGCCTGCCTGTATGCGGGGATTTTCATCGCCACGCTTCTGCCGATTGCCATTCCCGGCAGCATTATCGGCATGCTGATTCTCTTCGTGCTGTTGGCGCTGCAAATTCTGCCCGCAAAATGGGTCAACCCCGGCTGCTTCGTATTGATTCGCTATATGGCGCTGCTGTTCGTCCCCATTGGCGTGGGCGTCATGCAGTATTACGATCTGCTTATGGCGCAGTTCGGCCCAATTATTGTCTCCTGCTCGGTCAGTACGCTGGTGGTTTTCCTGGTGGTGAGCTGGAGTTCGCATCTGGTCCATGGCGAACGCAACGTGGTCGGTGAGAAAGGAACCAAACAATGATGGCTAACATCTGGTGGTCGCTGCCCCTGACGCTCGCGGTATTTTTTGCCGCTCGCAAGCTCGCCGCGCGATTTAAAATGCCCTTGCTGAATCCCTTACTGGTGGCGATGGTGGTGATCATCCCCTTCCTTATCTTCACCGGCATTCCTTATGAGCGTTATTTTGCCGGCAGCAAAATCTTAAACGATCTTCTGCAACCGGCGGTGGTGGCCCTGGCCTTTCCGCTGTATGAGCAACTGCATCAGATCCGCGCACGCTGGAAGTCCATTATCACTATCTGCCTTATTGGCAGCGTGGTTGCGATGCTAACCGGCACCACCGTCGCACTCCTGATGGGCGCTTCGCCACAAATTGCCGCCTCGATTATGCCGAAATCCGTGACCACGCCGATTGCGATGGCCGTGGGCGGCAGCATCGGCGGCATCCCGGCGATAAGCGCGATGTGTGTGATTTATGTCGGTATTCTGGGGGCAGTCTTTGGTCATACGCTGCTCAACCTGATGAAGATTCGCACCAAAGCGGCGCGGGGTCTGGCTATGGGTACGGCCTCTCACGCACTGGGAACGGCGCGCTGCGCGGAACTGGATTATCAGGAAGGCGCATTTAGCTCGCTGGCGCTGGTCATCTGCGGGATTATGACCTCTCTTATCGCCCCGTTCCTGTTCCCCATTATTCTGACGCTGGTGGGTTAAAATTTGCGATGCGTCGCGCAATTTTGATTTTGTTTTCATGAGTTGCACAGATAATGAGATGTGGATCACATATAAAGGCCGAACGGCTCCGTACACTACCGATCCATTAACCTTTATGAGGCATTGCCATGCACCCACGTTTTCAATCTGCCTTCGCCCAGCTCACCGCCGATCTTCAGTCAGCTCTGGCTCCGGTTCTGGCGGATGCGCACTTCCCCGCTCTGCTGACGGCGGAGCAGGTCGCGACGCTTAAACAGGCTTCGGGGCTGGACGAAGACGCGCTGGCTTTCGCACTGTTGCCGCTGGCCGCCGCGTGCGCCAGAGCCGATCTTTCCCATTTCAACGTCGGTGCGATTGCGCGTGGCGTGAGCGGAACCTGGTACTTCGGTGGGAACATGGAGTTCCTGGGTGCCACCATGCAACAAACCGTCCATGCCGAGCAGAGCGCCATCAGCCATGCCTGGCTGCGTGGTGAAAAAGCCCTCGCGGCTATCACCGTTAATTACACCCCCTGCGGACACTGCCGTCAGTTTATGAACGAACTGAACAGCGGCTTACAGCTGCGTATTAACCTGCCGGGCCGCGAACCGCATACGCTGGGTGACTATTTACCGGATGCGTTTGGGCCAAAAGATCTTGAGATCAAAACGCTGCTGATGGACGAGCAGGACCACGGTTTTGCCCTGACCGGCGATGAACTGACTCAGGCAGCCATTGCCGCCGCCAATAAGTGCCATACGCCTTACAGTCAATCGCCAAGCGGCGTGGCGCTGGAATGTCGCGACGGGCGCATTTTTAGCGGCAGCTATGCTGAAAACGCTGCCTTTAACCCGACCTTGCCGCCGCTACAGGGCGCACTGAACCTGCTGAGTCTGAATGGATACGACTATCCTGATATTCAGCGCGCCGTGCTGGCTGAAAAAGCCGATGCGCCTCTGATTCAGTGGGATGCGACCGCGGCTACCCTGAAAGCGCTGGGCTGCTCAAATATCGACCGCGCCCTGCTTGCCTGATGCCCCTGCGCGGGCAGGAATGCCCGCCTTGCTGACTAAAAACCCTTCGATCAAACCGCTGATTCTTGCGCTTCACTGACGGGTACAGTAGCCTGATTGAAATTTCACCTTCGGTACGAGTCAACTTCATGTTAAAGCGCGTGTTTTACAGCCTGTCTGTCCTGGTCGGCATACTGCTGTTGACTGTGCTCGGCCTCGACCGGTGGATGAGCTGGAAAACCGCTCCCTACATCTTTGACGATCTCCAGGACCTGCCCTACCGCCAGGTGGGTGTGGTGCTGGGCACCGCGAAATACTATCGCACTGGCGTCATTAACCAGTATTACCGCTATCGTATTCAGGGCGCGCTTAATGCGTATAACAGCGGCAAGGTGAATTACCTGCTGCTGAGCGGCGATAACGCGCTGCAAAGCTATAACGAACCGGTGACGATGCGTAAAGACCTGATTGCCGCCGGCGTCGATCCTGCGGATATCGTTCTGGACTATGCCGGATTCCGCACGCTGGACTCCATCGTCCGCACACGTAAAGTGTTCGATACCAACGACTTTATTATCATTACGCAGCGCTTCCACTGCGAGCGGGCGCTGTTTATTGCGTTGCATATGGGTATTCAGGCGCAGTGTTATGCCGTGCCCTCCCCGAAAGATATGCTCAGCGTGCGGGTACGTGAGTTCGGGGCGCGCTTTGGGGCGCTGGCCGATCTCTATCTGTTCAAACGTGAGCCACGCTTCTTAGGCCCGCTGGTGCCCATTCCGTCCATGCACGAAGTGCCGGAAGATGCCCAGGGGTATCCGGCAGTGACGCCAGAACAACTTCTTGAACTACAGAAGAAAAAGTAAGTTACGGACATAAAAAAACCCGCTGCAAGAGCGGGTTTTTCGTTGATTGCTTATTACTTCTTACGAGCGTACTTCAGTGAGTCCAGGGCAACGGCGAAGATGATGATCGCGCCCTTAATGATGTACTGCCAGTAAGGGTTCACGCCGATGTAGGTCAGACCGTAGTTAATCACGGTAAAGATGATAACACCGGTCACCACGCCGAAGACGGTACCCACGCCACCGCTGAAGGAGACGCCGCCCACCACGCAGGCTGCAATCGCATCCAGCTCATACATGAAGCCAAGGTTGTTCGTTGCGGAACCGATACGACCGGCTTCCAGTAATCCCCCGAAGGCATAGAAGACACCTGACAGGGCATAAATCATCAGCAGGTTCAGCGCCACGTTAACGCCGGACACTTTCGCGGCTTCCGGGTTGCCCCCGATGGCGAAGATGTTTTTACCAAAGCGCGTTTTGTTCCACAGCACCCATACGAACGCCACGGCGATCAGCGCATAGAAGGTGATGTAGGAGAGTCGGAACGTCCCTAACGCCACGAATCCCTGAGCAAAGGTCGAAAAGCCGCTGTCAAAACCAGAGATTGGTGATGCGCCGACAAAATCGTAGTAAAGGGAGTTGATCCCGTAAACGATGATCATCGTACCCAGAGTGGTAATAAACGGCGTCACGTTAAGATAGGCGATGATAATGCCGTTGATCAGGCCGATAATCGCACCGATAACGCAGACAATCAGCACAACCAGGATGATGGGCATGGTCGCCATTTCCGGGAAGACTTTGTTGGCGTTTTCAACCGACTGAAGCAGCGTTGCCGCGATAACCGCCGCAAGGCCCACCTGACGACCGGCCGACAGGTCGGTACCCTGCGTGACGATAAGGCCTGCCACGCCCAGCGCGATAATAATACGCACTGAAGACTGCGTCAGAATATTACTTAAGTTCAGTAAACTTAAGAACGTAGGGTCCTGGAAAATAATAATGGCCAATAACACTAAAAGAACAACGTAAATTCCGCCTTCTTTCAGATAAGTGAGAAAACTTTTTTTATTTAACGCACTCATGAGGAGCCCCTGATCTTAAAGGTGCAATGACGCAAGACGGAGAATTTCGTTTTGCGTTGTCGTTTTGGTGTCAACAATTCCGGCAACGAGACCATTGCTCATAACCAGAATACGATCTGTGATCCCTAACAATTCCGGCATTTCGGAAGAAATAATAATGATCCCTTTATTCTTTTTGGCCAGTTCTGCTATCAGTTGATAGATTTCAAATTTTGCACCCACATCAATGCCGCGAGTAGGCTCGTCGAGCATTAAAATTTCTGGTTGTGTTAATAACCAACGACCGATAATCACTTTCTGCTGGTTACCACCTGAAAGCGAACCAATCTGCGTTTGATGCCCAGGCGTTTTAACACGCATCGCGTCGATAACCCATTGGGTATCACTCTTCATCCGCGAGTTATCCAGCAGGCCAATTTTGTTTTTGTAGTTACGAATATTTGATATCAGCGAGTTAAAGTTAATATCCAGATACGCATAAATACCCGTTGAACGACGCTCTTCGGTGACCAGGGCAAAACCATGGTTAATGGCTTCGTTGGCATTATGGTTATTAATCTTCTTACCGTGCAGAGTGATGGTTCCGCCCGATTTTTCACGGATGCCAAACAGGGTTTCCACGATATCAGTACGTTTGGCCCCCACCAGCCCGGCAATCCCTAATATTTCGCCCTTATGCAGGTCGAAAGAGACATCGCGAATCGAGGGCTGACGCAGTGACGTGAGGTTACGCACCTCCAGAATCACTTCACCAGGCTTGTTTTCTTTATCAGGGAAGCGCTGGTTCAGGGAACGGCCCACCATCATGGAAATGATTTTGTCCATGTCCAGCCCTTCAAGAGGCTGGGTGGCGATCCACTGGCCGTCACGCAAAATGGTGATTTCATCGCACAGCTGGAAGATCTCTTCCATTTTGTGTGAGATATAGACGATGCCGCAGCCGCGATCTTTTAATTTACGGATAATAGTGAAAAGGTGATTCACCTCTTTTTCCGTTAACGACGAAGTGGGCTCATCCATAATAACGATTTTGGCGTTATAGGAGAAAGCCTTGGCAATTTCAATCATCTGCATCTGTGAAACGGATAAGGTGCCTACGCGTGCGCGTGGGTCGATATCAATATCCAGTTCATCGAAAATCGCTTTGGTGTCACGGTACATTTTGTCCTGATCGACAAAGACACCTTTGGTGGGATAACGTCCCAGCCACATATTGTCCATAACGGACCGTTGCAGAACCAGGTTTAATTCCTGGTGAACCATCGAAATACCATTCTCCAGTGCTTCTTTGGCCGAATGGAAATCGATCTCCTTTCCCTGAAAAAGAATGCTGCCAGAATCTTTTTGATAGATCCCGAAAAGGCATTTCAATAATGTTGATTTACCTGCACCGTTCTCCCCCATTAACGCATGAATAGAGTGAGGACGGACTTTTAAATTAACGTTATCGAGAGCCTTAACGCCCGGGAAAGACTTGTTGATATTACTCATTTCCAACAAGAATTCGCCTGACGACTGAGTAGTTGTGCTGACCATAATTATACCTTTCGGTCTCGCATATCGCGTTATAAAAGGGCGCAACGAATTGCGCCCATTGGGAACGTGCTTAATCTAAATTATTTACCGATAAACTCAGCCAGATTTGACTGGTCTACGCCCACGTAAGGTACGCGAACGATTTTGTTTTCGATTTTCCAGTTGGTGCCATCAGCGGCACCTTTGCCGTCGGCCAGGTTTTTCGCCAGGTCAAAGGTCGCTTTCGCCTGGTTGTTGGCATCGTTCAGCACGGTACCGGCCATCGCACCGGATTTCACCAGCGCCAGCGCTTCTGGCAGGGCATCCACGCCAAATACCGGAACAGAGGATTTGTTGTGTGCTTTCAGCGCTTCTACGGCACCCATTGCCATCGCATCGTTGTTCGCGATCACGACTTCAATTTTGTTGGCGTTCGGGCCGGACAGCCATGCATCCATCTTATCTTTTGCCTGTGCGGTATCCCACATGGCGGTATCTAACGCTAACTGTTGCGTCTTCAGACCTTTATCATTCAGCTCTTTGATAACATAGGTCGTACGCGCTTCAGCGTCCGGGTGGCCCGGCTCGCCTTTCAGCAACACGAACTGAATCTGGCCGTCTTTGTTCAGATCCCAGTTAGGATTTGCCGCCCAGTGTTTTGCAATCAGATCGCCCTGGATGATGCCAGACTCTTTGGAGTCGGTACCCACATAGAAAGCTTTGTCGTAGCTATCCAGCGCTTTACGTGAAGGTTCTTTGTTGAAGAAAACGATAGGCACATTCTGGCCGCGCGCTTTCTCGATAACGGTGCCTGCTGCAGCGGGGTCAACCAGGTTGATCGCCAGGGCTTTCACGCCTTTTGCCAGCAGAACGTCGATCTGGTCGTTTTGTTTGGACTGATCGTTCTGGGAGTCGTTCATCAGAAGCTGAACGTCCGGCGCGGCTTTCGCGTCTTTTTCAATTGCTTTACGCACAACAGACATGAAGTTGTCGTCGTATTTATAAATCGTTACGCCAATACGGGTATCCGCAGCGTGCGCTGCTGCACCAAAAAGCATGCTTGCCATAACAGCAGACAGAGTCAACACCTTCTTATTCATGGTATCTCCGGTTTTTTTATGCAGGGTAGTTCTGGTTGTGAATAACGGTCGGCGGGCAGATGTTAAAAAAACGTTACTGACAGCCGAAGTTCACTTATAAAATTTCTATCTTCCGTGTTCGGTAACGCTCCAGATTGCGTTTTTTTGGTCGTTTGCGGCACTTTCGCTATGGTGAAAGTGATTAATCACCGTTACATAGCGTTTCAGCTCCTGAAACGCTGACATCATAGACAGCGCCTTGTTAAGATACTGTGAATTTACTCACAGATTGAAAACGGTTACATCACTCCGTGTAATCAGTTAGTGATCGGAGCCACAATTTGCCGAATAGCAACCGAGTGTCGACGGACTAAAGTCGGCATGAAACAGTGTGTTGCGTCCGGATCCAGCAAGCCTGCCGCCCCCTGTAACGCCAGCTCAGTGGCCAGGCGCGCCATAGAGGCGATGGGATAGCGGACGGTAGTGAGCTGCGGGTCGGTGTAGCGCGCAATCGGGATATCATCGAAACCAATCAATGACAAATGCTGTGGCACCGCAATACCGTTGTCTTTCAGTGCCGTGAGCGCCCCGGCGGCCATACTGTCGTTATAGGCAAACACCGCCGTAAGCTGCAAATTACGGCCGAGCAGCTCGACCATCGCCGCTTCACCGCCCGGCATATCGGGCGAACCCGTTCCAATCCAGCTGTCCTGCGGGGTAATGCCCGCCTCTTTCAGCGCGTTTTGCCACCCTTCCCGGCGCATATCGTTATCCTCAATATGATGGCTTGAGGCAAGATAGCCGATGCGCTGATGTCCATTATTCAACAACATACGTGTCGCCATGGTTGCCCCACTGACGTTGTCCAGCGCCACGCAGCGATGGGCGTAGCCGGGCACGACGCGATTCACCAGAACCATGCCGGGTATGTGATCCATAAATCCGGCAAGCTCTTCATCGCTCAGGGCTTTTGAGTGGACAATCAGCGCGTTACAGCGCTGGCGGATAAGTACCTCAATGGCGTGACGTTCTTTTTCCGCCTCGTGGTAACTGTTACCAATCAGGACATATTTCTGATGCTGTTGGGCAACGACATCCACCGCTTTGACCAGCGCGCCAAAGAAGGCATCGGACACGTCCATTACCACTACGCCAATGGTATCGCTGACCTGCGTGGCCAGCGCCTGCGCGTTCGCATTAGGTCGATAGTCGAGCTGTGCGACGGCCTTCATCACGGTTTCACGCGTGTCAGGGCTTACCAGCGCGCTGTTATTCAGCACCCGGGAAACGGTCGCAACAGAAACACCCGCGATGCGGGCCACGTCACGGATGGTGATCATGTTCACCACCCTTTAAAGGATTGCAGCAACTCACAGACACCCCCTGTGTTTAGCAAGAAGGCTATTCTGGCAGCGACAGCGCGGGGACTACGTGAAGAAGGTCACACAGATGAAAACGGTTACATCCGTTTTGTTAATGATTGTGATCCAGATCGTTATCTGGATGTATTAGTCAATGACGTGCCTGACGCACGGGCGGTGAGTTGACGCCATAACCACTCCACAGGACCCTGACGGAAGTAGCGCAGCCAGATGACCGAGAAGAGCAGGTTTGCCATCCACACCGGGACGACAAAAGCCATAAGCTGAAAACGGTCGAATTTCATAAACAGATCAAGGCGATAAAACAGCGTCGTGCAGATAAGCGTCTGTAACAGATAGTTGCTTAACGCCATTCTGCCCACGCAGGCAATCGCCCCCGCCAGCCTTGTGCGTGCTATGTGTGGCCAGAAGCCGTAGATCAGCGAGGCATAGCCGATGGTCTGAAACGGCGCGCTCAGTTCCCGAGGAGCCTGAAGCAGGAATGCACACCAGCGATAGTCCCAGTGCAACATCCATTGCGCGACGATGGCAGGTAAATTAATGACCATGCCAGTCAGCACCAGCACGATACCCGTTCGCCGATAATGCGTCTGGCTGAACGCGCCTTTAAGCCAGCCTGAGCGCATCAGTGCCGCCCCCATTAACATCATGCCCGCCAGCTGCCAGCCATATTGCGCACCGAGCGCAAGCAGATTATCCCCGAGCATATCTGCCCGATTGCTCACCGCTTCGACGCCCCCTTTCAGCTTCCAGTACTGTTCATACTGCAGATTAGCCGCATCCGGGATCCAGGAGCGGTTGGTTGCACCGCCTGACATCAAGCCCAGCAGCAGCAGGACGCCAATGCCAATGACGTATAACACCACGCCGGTGTTAAACATATTTTTTACGTCATGCGCATCGCGGATCATGCGCCAGCAAATCAGCCCGACTAATCCATAGGCCAGCAGAATGTCACCATCCCAGAAAAAAAGACCATGAATAAAACCAAGAAGGACAAGGAGGGTCAGTCGGCACTGGATCCAGCGCTTACCGCGTTTGAGAAGAAGTTGTAACCCTGCGCCGAAAAGCAGCGCAAACAGCGTCAGGAATTTAACCTGGGCGAAAAGATCGAGGAGCGCCCAGGTCCAGGCGTCGCTGCGGGTAATGTCCCCATACCAGGCCGGGTTGAGATACGCGGCCTTCGGTAACCCGAAGGCGCTGATATTGAGCAGCAGGATCCCCAGAATGGCCACGCCACGTATAAAATCCAGCGTGACATTACGCTCCATTGACCCTGCCCTGTTGGTTAGTTGTGGTGACGCACTGCGCGCAGGAACTCCTGGCGAGTATTCTGGCTGGATTTAAACAGGCCACCCAGCGAGGTGGTGGTGGTTGCACTGGTGGCGTCACGCACGCCGCGCGCTTTCACGCAGTAGTGTACAGCATCAATGGAGACGGCCACGTTATTGGTGCCCAGCAGCGTTTGCAGCGCGGTCAAAATTTGCTGGGTCAGTCGCTCCTGCACCTGCGGACGCTGGGCAAAGAACTGCACAATGCGGTTAATTTTGGACAAGCCAATCACCGTATCTTTGGGAATATACGCCACGGTCGCTTTGCCATCGATGGTGACAAAGTGATGCTCGCAGGTACTGGTCAGCGTGATATCGCGCACTGTGACCATTTCATCCACGTTCATTTTGTTTTCAATGACGGTAATTTTCGGGAAATTGGCGTAATCCAGACCAGAGAAAATTTCATCAACATACATTTTAGCGATACGTTGAGGGGTTTCCATGAGACTGTCATCGCTCAGGTCGAGATTCAGCAGTTGCATGATCTCGGTCATGTGCCCGGAAATCAGACGTTTACGTGTTTCATTGTCCAACTCATTGACTGGTGGACGCAGCGGGGTTTCAAGACCACGCGCGACCAGCGCCTCATGGACCAGAGCAGCTTCTTTACTGAGTGATGGCATTCTTTTCTCCTGCAGGTGGGGCTGTCTTTTGCCCTCGTTGTGGCAAAAGTATGCGCTCATTGTGCGTGAGCGCGGACACATAATCCAGTATTCACAGCGATAATTATTGCAATTGCTGCTGCCTTTCATCCTGACGATTCCATACCAGCGCGCCGCCGATAAACAGCGCTACCCCCGCCAGGCCCAGCGCAGGCTCCAGCCGGTGGGTAAGCCAGGTCGATACGGCAGAGGTCACCGGGCCTACCAGCTGGCCCAACGCATACCCCGTGGTAAGCAGCCCGGCCATATAACGCGTATGATTGGGCGCCAGTTCGCGGCCACAGTGTAGGGATAACTGCACCGCGCACAGGAACCCGCCGCCCACCAGCAGCGCGCCGGTTATCAGGCCGCTGATTCCCGGCATCAGCCAGGCGGCAAAGACGCCAAGGCCCTGTAACCACAGAACGAACGCCAGCCGGCGGTGCGTTGTGGAGACGCGACGCATCGCAATGCTTAACGCAATCCCGGCCACCGCTGCGGCGCCAAAGACGGGCCAGACGAACTGGGCGAACACGCTGCCCGGAAAACGCAGGGCCGCCATTTGCGATAAAAACGTTGCCGGGAGAATGTACCCGAATCCGGCGAGGCTGTAGCTCCAGACCAGACGACGAAGATTGCTGGTCAGGACAAGGGGTTCAGGCACCGTATCGGGGCGATGAAGCTGCCCTTTACGCGGGAGATAGCGCGCAACAACCACAATAAGAATCAGCGCCAGCACACCATAAATCTGCCACGCCGCCCCCGCAGATAACGCCCGCGCCTGAATATAGACAGCCAGTAATCCGCTGAGCGCAATTCCGGCACCGGGGCCGGCGAAAACCGCGGCGCTCAGGCCTGGTTTGCCATAATGGGCCAGCCTTTCGTTGGTCCAGGCGGCGATGAGAACCATCGACCAGCCGCTCATGCAGCCAATAATAAAACGCAGTATTCCGTGCACCACGGCGTTATCCGCAACCGCCGACAACAGCGTGATCGCCACGGCGCCCGCCACCCCAAGGTAAAGGCGGCCTTCAACGAAACGATGCGCCCGCATGGCATCCCATGCCCCCACCAGATAGCCGAGATAGTTCGTTGCGGCCACCAGGCCCGCGCTCGTCAACGTCAGTTGCCCTGCCGCTATCATCAAAGGCACCTGCGGCGTAAACGCAAACCGCCCGATCCCCATGGCAACGACCAGAACCACAAATCCGCAGAGCGCAATACGCAGCGCCATGACCACTCCAATTGTTAAAATTCAGTTAATTCATGATGCAACATCTGTTGAGTGACCGAAAGTGAAAGTTGCTCACAGGTCAATGAAAACGCTGTATTATGGGGTAAAACCCATCACACCATCAGGAGCCTTGCATGGAACTGCTCGAAGAGCACCGTTGTTTTGAAGGTCGGCAGCAGCGCTGGCGGCACGACTCCACCGTACTGAACTGTGCGATGACGTTCAGCATTTTTCTCCCGCCCGTTGACGGCCAGCAAAAGCCGCCCGTGCTGTACTGGCTTTCCGGGCTAACCTGTAACGACGAGAATTTTACCACCAAGGCCGGGGCGCAACGGCTGGCAGCCTCCCTGGGTATCGCGCTGGTGATGCCCGATACCAGCCCGCGCGGCGATGACGTTGCCGACGACGCGGCATACGATCTTGGTAAAGGGGCCGGTTTTTATCTGAACGCCACGCAGGCGCCGTGGGCACGTCATTATCGTATGTATGATTACCTGCGCGATGAGCTACCTGCCCTGATTCAGGCGGAGTTTGACACAGGCGATCGCTGCGCCATCAGTGGACATTCTATGGGGGGGCATGGGGCGCTGGTAATGGCACTGAAGAACCCAGGCAGATTCACCAGCGTGTCGGCCTTCGCGCCCATTGTTAACCCGTCGCAGGTGCCCTGGGGTCAGAAAGCCTTCACGCAGTATCTGGGTGAAGAGACTGCGTGCTGGCAGGAGTGGGACAGCTGTGCCCTGTTGCAGGCAAGCCAGACCGGGCAGGCCATTCCGCTGCTCATCGATCAGGGAGATGCCGATCCGTTCCTGGCCGGGCAGTTACAGCCTGCGGTCTTTGCGGAGGTCGCACGGCAAAAAGAGTGGCCGCTTACGCTGCGTATTCAGCCGGGCTACGATCACAGTTACTACTTTATTGCCTCGTTTATCGAGGATCATCTCCGCTTCCACGCGAAGTATCTGTTCGCCTGAAGGCCTCCGGATCTCCTCTCCCCGGAAAGATACACCTATAAAAAACGGCAACCTGCGTTGCCGTTTTGCTTTTCATGCCATTACCAGACCTGACTACCTCATCAGAACTGGTAATCCAGCGCCATAAAGTAACGGCGACCGTCTTCCGTATAGCTGTAGTCATCACGACTCAGATCTTTATCGAGCAGGTTCTGCACGCCCGCTCTCAGCTTGACGTTTTTGGTTGCCTGCCAGGCTGCGCCGGTGTTCCATACCACGTAACCGCCAGGCGTCGCTTCACCCTCGGTGATAGTGCGTTTCTCACCTGTATAATTACCCTGCACGTAGAATGACCATGCCTGGGAAGCCTGCCAGTCAACGGTGCCGTTTGCGGTATGGAATGGCAGATCGGACAGCGGCTTGTTTCCGCCATTACTGATGTCGCGCCCGTCGTTATAGGTGTAATTCAGCGTTATTTTCCAGTCTTCAGCCAGCGGGACTTTCAGCTCCGTTTCGACGCCACGAATACGCGCCTTATTGACGTTATAGTAGCGGAAGATCGGCTCGCCATTTTCATTGAGACCCACATAGTTAGGATAGCTTTGCGCCTCTGACACGCTTCGGGTACGGCTGATGCTGATGCGGTCGTCCACGTCGTTCTGGAAGGTCGTAATGCTCGCCTGTACGCCCTCTAACCAGCCCTCTTCGCCGGCGTAATAAAGGCCGAATTCAACGCTTTTGCTGGTTTCCGGTTTGAGATCCGGGCTACCGACGATATCACACCCGCCACGACAAGAACCTGTGGTCCAGTCCGGGCTGAGCTGCAGCAGCGAAGGCGCTTTAAAGGCCGTCGCCCACCCCCCTTTAAGGGTCACCGTGTCGGTCGCGTTATAGACGAGATAGGCACGCGGACTCCAGTGATCGCCGTAGGTGTCGTGATCGTCCATGCGCACGCCGGTGGTCAGCGCCAGCGGCTCAAAGATGCGCCATTCATCTTCGATAAACAGCGCGTACTGGCTGGTCGACGTCTTACTGCTGGAGCCGCCGGTCAGGTTAACCGGATCTTTTAACGTGTCGTGACGCCACTCCCCACCCAGCGTGAAGAGCTGATTGATCTCACCCAATGGCAGAACATACTTGCCGTCAACGGCCGTACTCTCAGAGGTGATCGCACTGCTGTTACCCGGGTTTTTGTTATCGACTTTTTCACCGTAAAATTTCAGTTCACTGTTGCCGACATTCCAGCGTCCGTTATGGCTCAGCGAGTAATTCTGACGTTCAAGGCGGTTTTGATCGAGCGAGTCGGAATCGCGGTCCTGACGATCGAAGCCGTATCCGGCAGTGAAGTCATGATTTTCATTGGGGGTCCATGCAAACTCGACATTCCCGTCGCGGCTGGTAAAGCCTTCAATGCGGGGCGTCTGGCCGGTGGAGGTCGTGTCTGAAGATTGCTGATCGTCCTTTTCACGTTTCGACAGGCTGCCGTAGGCCTTCAGCCCCAGCACGCCGTCAATCAGTGGACCACTGGTATAAAACTGACCGTTATAGGTATCACCGCGATCGCGATGTTCCTGAATAGTGGTGTCTGCCGTCAGGGTGCCGGTCCATTTCTGACCGATTTTTTTGGTGATGATGTTAACCACCCCGCCCAGTGCATCGGACCCGTAGAGCGAGGACATCGGCCCGCGCACCACTTCGATCCGTTCGATGGCATCGACCGGGATCCAGTTGAGATCAAAATCGTTGTGGCGGAATACGGCGTTACGCGAGTTGACGCGCTTTCCGTCGACCAGGATGAGCGTATAGCTGCTGTCCAGGCCACGAATACTCACGCCCTTGCGGTTATCCCCTTCGTTGGTTAACTGCACGCCCGGCACTTCCCGCAAAACATCTTTCAGGTTGTTCACCGGTTTACGTTGCAGATCCTGCTGAGTAATGACGCTGATACTGGCGGGAGCATCCTTCAAATTTTGTTCGCTGGCGGATGCAGTCACCACCATTGTATCGCCGGACTCGGCCGCAATAACAGGCAGGGTCAGGGACAGTGCAGACGCGCACAGGCCTCCCCTGACGAAGGGATTCAACCTAAACATTCCATATCTCCATGAGGTAAACACAACACTATCAAATATTTATTGCTCACAAGGCATTGCTGTCCGCCCGCATCTTCGGCGGGTCGGTTATGTGTTTAAGTGCAGGTGTTGCAGTCGTGCCTGGGTTTATGCGGCACGCGATGCCTGAACCTGAATGCATCTTTTAATGCGCGTAACGATAAAGCAAACGATAACTATTATCAATTCAATTGTTAAAAATTATGTCATTTCTCCATACTGTGGACATAAAAAAGCCCGCTCAGGGAGCGGGCCAAAGAGAGGCGTTGCGGTTATTTTTTAAATCGTCCTGGGAAATCCATTTCGCTATAGCGGACGAAGCGAGTGCCTTTTGACAGCTTGTAGCCGAACCAGATAATCAGGAACAGCGGGATACCGATGTAGGTTGCCATCACGCCGCCCCAGTCAATGGTATCTGACAGGAAGGCTTCGTAGTTCTGGCCGAGCGTAATAATCAGACACAATACAAAGGCGAAGATCGGCCCAAGCGGGAAGAAGCCCGAGCGATACGGCAAATCGTTGATATCGTGGCCTTGCAGAACATAGCCGCGACGGAAACGATAGTGGCTGATGGCAATCCCCAGCCAGGCGATAAAGCCCGTCATACCTGACGTATTAAGCAGCCACAGGTAAACCGTCTGGTTGCCAAACATAGAGGTCAGGAAGCACAGCCCCGCTACCACCGTGGTGGCATACAGCGCGTTACGCGGTACACCGCCACGGGACAATTTAGCGAAAATGCGCGGCGCTTTGCCATCACATGCCAGCGTATAGAGCATACGGGTGGAGGCATACATCCCTGAGTTACCCGCAGAAAGCACGGCGGTCAGGATCACGGCGTTCATCACCGCCGCCGCAGACAGCAGACCCGCATGCTGGAAGACCAGGGTAAACGGACTGACGCTGATGTCTTTCACGTCATTACGCAGCAGGCTCGGATCGGTATAAGGAATAATCAGGCTAATAATCAGGATCGCGAAGACATAGAACAGCAGGATACGCCAGAACACCTGACGCACCGCGCGCGGAATGTTCTTTTCAGGATCTTCAGATTCACCGGCCGCGATACCAATCAGCTCAGTCCCCTGGAAGGAGAAGCCGACGATCATCGCCACGCCAATCATGGCCGCAAAGCCACCCGCGAACGGCGCATCGCCTATCGCCCAGTTGCTCCAGCCCGCCGGCTCCGCGCCTTTGAAGATACCGACAATCATCGCCACGCCAACCACAATAAAGATAATGACGGTGGTCACTTTGATGAGCGAGAACCAGTACTCCGCTTCACCGAAGCCGCGTACCGAGATGTAGTTAAGCAGGAAAATGACCGCGAGGAATAAAGCACTCCAGATCCAGCCCGGCGTATCGGGGAACCACCAGGTCATGACCAGCTGTGCCGCGACTAAGTCAACGGCGATGGTAACCGCCCAGTTGTACCAGTAGTTCCAGCCCAGCGCGAAGCCGAAACCTTCTTCTACATACTTTTGGCCATAGGTCGAAAAGGAACCGGATACCGGCATATAGGCCGCCAGTTCACCCAGGCTGGTCATCAGAAAATAGACCATTAAACCAATCAGGATATAAGAAAACAGCGCGCCACCCGGGCCAGCCGCTGAAATTGTCGCCCCAGAGGCGACGAAAAGACCTGTACCGATAGAACCGCCAATGGCAATCATCGTCAGGTGACGCGCCTTCAGTGCGCGACGTAGCGCGGGCGCTTCTGTGGTTTTAGTTTCTGAAACCATATAAAAATGCTGTCCCTTCAATAAATGAGGCGCGATTGTAGCAGACGATAAGCGTTCCATCTGGCAGAAATGCGCAGTTATAAGAGAGCTTCATGACCCGTCCAGGATTATTAGCAAAGCTGAGTCTGAGCTACATTTCGCAGTAGCGTAAGAAGCGCTGTAATGCATTGGAAAGGTGTTTCTGACGATGGTGGATGCACCACAGCGTGCGGACCAGTTTAGGTAACGGTACCGAAATTTCGACCAGCGATCCGCTCTCCAGCTGTTCGGCGATTACCCGACGGGACAAGCAACTGATCCCCAGACCATGGCGTACCGCGTGTTTGATGGCTTCGGAATTACCCAGTTCCATGCCTAAACGGAACTGCGGTAAATGAGAAAGCAGCAGATAATCGACAATTTCACGCGTGCCGGAACCGTGTTCACGCAAAATCCATTGGGCGTGCGCAAGACGTTCCAGCGTGACCTCCCCTTGCAGTAAATCGGACGCGGGAGACGCGAAGACCACCAGTTCATCTTCCAGCCACGGCTCGGCAATGATATCAACGTTATGACAGGGCCCTTCAATAAGACCGATGTCGACCCGAAAGTCGATAATGGCGTTTATGACGTCCTGGCTATTTCCAACGCTCATCTCAAGCGGAAGAGTAGGAAAATCGCGACGGTAGCGGGCAATCACTTCCGGCAGAATATAGTTGCCGATGGTACTGCTGGCGAAAACGCGGATCGCACCATTGTCCTCGCGAAACAGCTGCTCTATTTCTGTCGTTTGTTCCAGTAAAGCCAGCGCACGAGGGTAGAGCAACCGACCATGTTCATTCACGACCAGCCGCTTCCCTACCCTGTCGAAGAGCTGTACGCCTAGCTGGCCTTCAAGATCGGTTAATGCGGCGCTCACCGCCGACTGTGAGAGGGCCAACATTTGCGAAGCTTGCGTGGTCGATCCGCTTTTCAGGACTTCGGCAAAGACTTCGAGCTGACGTAAGGTTATGTGCATGGTCGCTTACCACTTATAAAGATTAATTATAAATATATAATCAATTTTATTTTTAAACCAGATCGCCGTAACCTTTTAGCCAGACAAAGGAGAAGGTTATGACAGCACTCACCCTACAACATCATCGTACAGTGTGGCACTTTGTGCCGGGCGTGGCGCTAAGCGCCGCGATTGCGGGCGTCGCATTATGGGGAGGCAGCATTCAGGCCGTGGCAGGCGCAGGTTTTAGCGCATTAACGCTCGCGATTTTACTCGGTATGGTCGTGGGCAATACGTTTTACCCGCAGATTGCAAAACCTTGCGATGGCGGGATCATTTTCGCCAAGCAGCATCTGCTACGCCTGGGGATTATTCTTTATGGTTTTCGCCTCACCTTCGCGCAGATTGCCGACGTGGGCGTCAGCGGGATAGCGATCGACGTTCTGACGTTGACCAGCACCTTCCTGCTGGCATGCTTTATTGGTCAGAAAATTTTTGGCCTGGATAAACAGACAAGCTGGCTTATCGGTGCCGGGAGCAGTATTTGTGGGGCTGCCGCCGTGCTCGCGACGGAACCGGTGGTAAAAGCCGAATCCAGTAAAGTGACCGTCGCGGTCGCCACCGTGGTTATCTTTGGTACGCTGGCGATTTTCCTCTATCCGGCGATGTATCCCCTGCTTGCCCACTGGTTTACGCCTGAGGCCTATGGCATCTATATGGGATCGACAATGCATGAAGTTGCGCAGGTTGTCGCCGCCGGCCATGCCGTTAGCCCGGAAGCGGAAAACGCCGCAGTGATTGCCAAAATGCTGCGCGTCATGATGCTGGCCCCGTTCCTGCTTATTCTGGCTGCGCGGGTTAAACAGCTTACGCCTGCCGGGAAGGGCGAGAAAAGTAAAATCACCGTGCCGTGGTTTGCCCTTCTGTTTATCGTGGTCGCCGTGTTCAACTCTTTCCATCTGCTGCCAAACGCGGTGGTTGAGATGCTGGTGACGCTGGATACTGTCCTGCTGGCCATGGCGATGGCGGCGCTGGGGGTGACCACCCACGTCAGCGCCCTGAAAAAAGCCGGAGCCAAACCGCTGCTGATGGCGCTGATGCTTTTTGCCTGGCTGATTGTCGGCGGCGGTGCCATTAACCTGGCCGTACATAGCCTGATGGCATAAACCACTTCATCCTTCTCCTGTTAACCCGCTATCATACGCGTTTCGGGTTAACAGGAGTCCCTTTATGAAATATGTTGGAGCGCACGTCAGCGCGGCGGGTGGCCTGGCAAATGCGGCCATTCGCGCTGCCGAAATCGAGGCGACGGCTTTCGCCCTGTTCACCAAAAATCAGCGCCAGTGGCGCGCGGCTCCGCTGACGGCGGAGATCATCGATGATTTCAAAGCCGCCTGTGAAAAATACCATTACGGCCCAGGGCAAATCCTTCCGCATGACAGCTATCTGATAAACCTTGGTCATCCGGTCCACGAGGCGCTGGAGAAATCCCGCGAAGCCTTCCTGGATGAGCTTCAGCGCTGCGAGCAGCTTGGCCTGACGCTGCTGAACTTCCACCCGGGCAGCCATCTTATGCAAATTGATGAGGATGCCTGTCTGGCGCGCATTGCCGAGTCGATCAATATCGCGCTGGACCAGACTAAGGGCGTTACCGCAGTGATTGAAAATACCGCCGGGCAAGGGAGCAACCTGGGCTTCAGATTTGAGCATCTGGCGGCCATCATCGACGGCGTGGAAGACAAATCGCGTGTCGGCGTCTGCATCGACACCTGCCATGCGTTCGCGGCAGGGTACGACCTGCGAACTCTGGAAGCGTGCGAAAACACATTCGCGGAGTTCGAGCGTATCGTTGGCTTCAAATACCTGCGTGGAATGCATCTTAACGATGCTAAAAGCGCTTTTGGCAGCCGCGTCGACCGTCACCACAGTCTGGGTGAAGGCAATATCGGCCACGATGCGTTTCGTTTTATCATGCAGGACCCCCGTTTCGACGGCATTCCTATGGTGCTGGAAACCGTGAACCCGGATATATGGGCCGAAGAGATCGCCTGGCTGAAGGCACAGCAAACAGCAGAACAGGTGGCATAAAAAAAGCCGGGTTGCAGTCGCACCCGGCTTTTTTGTGGGTCGGGTGTGGCAATGCCCCACCCGACAACCTGTTTACGCCACTTTGGCGACCACTTCCGCTTCCGGGCGTTTCAGCACCGCGTAAGAGAGTCCCGCCACCAGCGTACCGGCGATAATCGCAAACAGATATCCCAGAACCGGGGTAATGGCGCCTGGGATCAGCAGGACGAACAGACCACCGTGCGGAGCCATCAGTTTTGCCCCAATCGCCATGGAGATTGCGCCGGTCACTGCGCCACCTACGATACAGCATGGCAATACACGCATTGGGTCACGAGCAGCAAACGGAATGGCGCCTTCGGTAATGAAGCACAGGCCCAGCACCAGCGCGGCTTTTCCGCCTTCCTGCTGCGCTTTATCGAACTTACGGCGCGCAATAATTGTCGCCAGCCCCAGCGCCAGCGGTGGCACCATACCGGCTGCCATAATCGCCGCCATCGGAGCGTACGTCTGGGTACTCAGTAAGCCGACACCAAAAGCATAGGCCGCTTTGTTAACCGGACCACCCATATCGGTACACATCATGCCACCGAGGATAGCACCCAGCAGAACCGCGTTCGCCGTCCCCATGGTTTGCAGCCAGTGAGTCAGCCCTTCCAGGATACCCGCAACCGGTTTACCGATCAGGTAGATCATACCCAGGCCGACCACGAGGCTTGAAATCAGCGGAATGATCAGAATCGGTTTCAGCGCTTCCATGCTTTGCGGCAGTTTCAGTTTCGAACTGATGGCCTTCGCCACATAACCTGCCAGGAAGCCGGCAATGATACCGCCGATAAAGCCTGACCCGGTGCTCACCGCCAGCATACCGCCGATTAAACCCGGCGTCAGACCTGGACGATCCGCAATAGAGAAGGCGATGTAACCGGCCAGCACGGGTACCATCAGGGCAAACGCTGAACCACCACCGATTTGCATCAGCGCCGCCGCCAGGGTGCCAGGTTCCTTGAAGGCTTCGATACCAAAGGCGAAGGAGAGCGCAATACAGAGCCCGCCCGCGACAACCATTGGCAGCATGTATGACACACCGGTCAACAGGTGACGATACGCGCCAGCAGACTCTTTTTTCCCTTCCGTTGCCGTCTGGGATTTCGCCGAAGTCTGGTACGGTTTCGCTTCTGCCAGCGCTTTATCAAACTCCTGCGCCGTTTTCTTCAGCGCCAGTCCGGTGGAGGTGCGATACATCGGCTTACCGGCAAATTTCGCCAGATCCACTTCGATGTCTGCCGCCACAATCACCAGATCGGCTTCAGCCACTTCTTCCGCGGTGATGGCATTGCCTGCCCCCACGGAACCGCGCGTTTCAACTTTTACCCACCAGCCGCGTTTTTTCGCTTCGGTTTCGATGGCTTCCGCCGCCATGAAGGTATGCGCCACGCCGGTCGGACATGCGGTGATTGCCACCACACGTTTCGGACCCGCCGTGGTGACGGCTGCGGTTTCTACCGGGGCGGTATAAACGGCGGCATGGCCTTTCGCTTCGCTCAGGAAGAGTTCAGGATGCGCCACGGCGCGGTTAATATCGCCCAGCCACACTTTTTTGCCGTTCAGCGCGTTGTCAGCCGGGATTTCGTCACCCAGAACAATCGCCAGTTCGGCATCATTTGGGTTATCGACAATCTCAACGTGCGCCTTTTGTGCCGCCGCGCCCAGAAGTGTCTTCGCCATATAGGCGCGAGCCTGTCCGAGACCGGAATCAATGATCAGCAGCGTTTTCATTATGCCTCTCCTGCTGTTAGTTAAAAGGTTGTAAGTCAACGCGCGCCATCATCGCCGCCAACTGGGTACGTTCGGTAATGCCTACATTGCTCTGGCTGACGGCCAGGGCCGCCACCGCGGTTGCAAGACGCAGCGTATGTTCACTGGATTCACGCATCAGCAGACCGTAAATCAGGCCTCCCACCATTGAATCCCCTGCCCCTACGGTACTGACGACTTCTACCGACGGTGGTTTGGCGATCCATTCGCCCGACGCGTTAACCCACAGCGCGCCCTCTGCCCCCAACGAAATCACAACATGAGCAATACCCTGTTCACGCAGCGCATGAGCGGCTTCAATCACATCTTTTAATTCTGGCAGCTTACGGCCCGCCCAGATCTCCAGTTCGCGACGGTTTGGCTTAACCAGCCACGGCGACGCTTTCAGTCCGGCGACCAGCGCTTCACGACTGCTGTCGAAAATAATGCAAGGACACTGACTGCGCAGACGCATCATCCAGTCGGTGAAGGCCTCCGGGCTGACGCCGGACGGCAAACTGCCGCTGACGCAAACCATGTCGAACTGACCCAGCCAGGTCAGGGAGTCATTAACAAAACGCTCCCAGTCGGCAGGCGTGACTTCAAAACCGGAGAAATTCAGGTCGGTGACTTCGCCGTCTTTTTCCGTCAGCTTGACGTTGATACGCGTGCGGCCCTGAACCACCTGAAAACGGTTGGCAATACCCAGCTCGCTGAACAACTGCTGAAAACCGTCCTGGTTGTCTTTTCCCAGGAATCCACCGACGGTGACATCAATACCTAAATCTTTAAGCACCTTCGCAACGTTAATCCCTTTCCCCGCCGCGTGAAGGCCGGTTGTCCGCACCAGGTTCACTTCGCCACGTTCAATCTCCGGACAGAAACCGACCAGATCATAGGCGGGGTTAAGCGTAATAGTGGCAACACGTCTGCTCATTATGCGCCCTCCCCTAAACCCGCTGCGATGGCATCGCCAATCGCCTTCAGCGCTTGTTCAGCATCTGCGCCCTGTGCGGTAAAGCGCAGGCGATGGCCTTTTTTCACGCCCAGTGCCACCACTTTCATCAGACTGCGGCCGTTAGCCGGTTTTCCCGATCCATCGAGGTTAGTCACGGTAATCTCACTCTCAAACTGCTTAATGGTGTTCACCAGCATGGTGCCCGGGCGCGCATGTAAACCATGCTCGTTGCGCACCACAAATTCTGCGCTCAGCAGATCGTCCGTCAGCGCGTCGTCCTGCGTCAGCAGTGCCAGCAAGGTGGCGGCATCCGCGTTCAGCAAATGTTTTGCCTTATCGTTCAGCAAGAGATCGCTCAGGCGCTTCAGTACGGCGACCGGCTGATCGTCGGCCATCGAAACGGTGACCAACAGCGCGGCGCTTTCGCCTTCAACGTCGAATGCCGTTGCAGCCCGGCTGACCGCAATCGCGCTACGCACATTGCCTTCAGCACTGTCGTTCAGCCAGATACCCTGACCCAGATTTAACGGCTTATCATTGATGGCGTGCGCCACGAAGGCCGTTTCCACTGCTCCGGCTTCCTTCAGGCGGCCCGCGTTAAGCGCCTGTAAGGTCACCAGATCGGATGCGGCAACGTCCAGGGTCAGCGTGTCGTTATCCAGTTTCAGCGCGGCGCTCTGTTTTTCACCCATCAGCAATGCGCGCAACTCTTCCGCGGTGGTGGCGGATTTCAGCTGTTCAGCAACAGAGTCATCGCTCAGCACATGCGTCAGCTGACGCAGCAGCCCCAGATGCTCGTCGCTGCTGGCGGCGATACCGATAGCCACATACGCGACCTGGCCTTCGCCCCACAGAATCCCCTGCGGGAACTGATAAACCTGCACGCCCGTTTTAAGGACCTGGTCGCGGGTATCGGTGGTGCCGTGCGGAATGGCGATGCCGTTGCCGAGGAAGGTCGACGTCTGCTGCTCGCGAGCAAGCATGCCATCTACGTAGCCGTCCGCGACATTTCCCGCCTGCACAAGTGCAGCGGCAATCTGGCGAATAGCTTCTTCTTTATTACCGGCCTGCTCGCCCGGGTGAATGTCCTGCACTGATAACTGGAACATAGTTCTCCTCTCCTGCTGAATTGAATCGTTTCAGCTACTATGAGAAAAAAGGCGCTAACCTGCTCCGTCAGTAAAACAAGAAAGCGCTGAAACGTTTCAAGAAGTCTTGCGCTTAATGCTGAAGCTTGCAAGAAAAGTTACGATTTGAGTGTCAGAATTTAGACGTAAAGCACATTTTATTGGCGCCCCGCCGCTGCCTGCTGAAGCTTAAATCAAATTATCCCGCTGCGTTCAGCAACCGTCAGCGCGCTATTTTTTTGAAATGCCTTTTTGATATTTCGTGGCTAATTTGATTCCGCCATCTGTTCATTTTCTGACAAGCGGCGTAAACTCCCGCGACTCTTTAAATCACTGATACAGAAACATGCACAACTCCCCCGCAGCCGCCTCACCAAAGCCTTTTGATCTGACATCATCGGCATTCCTGATCGTTGCCTTCCTTACGGGGATAGCCGGCGCGCTGCAAACGCCGACGCTCAGCCTCTTTCTGACCAACGAAGTGCATGTGCGCCCGGCGATGGTGGGCTTCTTCTTTACCGGCAGCGCGGTGATTGGCATTCTGGTAAGCCAGTTTCTGGCGGGACGTTCAGATCGTAAAGGCGACCGTAAAAGCCTTATTGTCTTCTGCTGTCTGCTGGGCGTGTTTGCCTGCCTGCTGTTTGCGTGGAATCGGAACTATTTTATTCTGCTGTTTGTGGGCGTCTTCCTGAGCAGCTTCGGCTCCACGGCGAACCCGCAGATGTTCGCCCTTGCCCGGGAACACGCCGATCGCACGGGGCGTGAAGCGGTCATGTTCAGCTCAATACTTCGTGCGCAGGTCTCTCTGGCGTGGGTCATTGGCCCGCCGCTGGCCTATGCGCTGGCGATGGGATGGGGCTTCACCGTGATGTATCTGTGCGCTGCCGTTGCCTTTGTGGTCTGTGGCGCCATGGTGTGGTTCTTCCTGCCTTCCATGCGCAAAGAGCCGAGACTGGCAACCGGCACGCTGGAAGCCCCCCGTCGCAACCGCCGCGACGCGCTGCTGCTTTTCAGCGTCTGCACGCTGATGTGGGGCACCAACAGTTTATATATCATCAATATGCCGCTGTTTATTATTGATGAACTTCATCTGCCGGAAAAGCTGGCTGGCATCATGATGGGCGCCGCGGCCGGGCTGGAAATCCCCACCATGCTGATTGCAGGCTATTATGCGAAGCGTTTCGGTAAACGTTTTTTGATGCGAATTGCCGCCGTATCGGGGTTACTTTTTTACATCGGCATGCTGACCGTTGACACACCAGCGTTGCTGCTGGCTTTACAGCTGCTGAACGCCGTCTATATCGGGATTCTTGCCGGGATCGGCATGCTCTATTTTCAGGATCTTATGCCGGGTCAGGCGGGGGCCGCCACCACGCTATACACCAATACCACGCGCGTGGGCTGGATTATTGCAGGCTCGCTGGCCGGCGTGGTGGCCGAAATATGGAATTATCACACCGTTTTCTGGATTGCCCTGGGCATGTGCCTGGTGACCATTGGCTGTCTGACCAGAATTAAAGACGTTTAGGGGGCGGTGAGCGCCTCCAGCTCTAACAGATAGATCATGGCCTGCCCTCGCGTGACGCCACACATCTCCACGGAAGCCTGTAGCCCCGCGCAAACCGGCGGACGCAACGGTGAGCCAAAGATCTGGCAAAGATTATCGTCAGAAAGCTGAACACAACGCGTGTTGGCGGGCTTGCCGTCTGGCATCCCGGGTATGGGGCTTGAAATGGACGGTGCAGTACAGCACGCGCCACAGTCTGGACGGCAATTCATAATGCTCTCTATCATTGACTGAGGCCCGTGCAGTCGGGCATTTGGCGCACAGTAACACCTTTTGTGTATTGATAGCAAAAGCCACTAATTCCGCTTGCCTGAAAGGCCGCGCGCGAGTAATTTGGCGCGATATTTTTTACCTCCTCGTAAACAGGATTATTGCAATGCCAAGAGCGAACGAAATTAAGAAAGGTATGGTACTGAACTACAACGGCAAGCTGCTGATTGTCAAAGATATCGACGTTCAGTCCCCGAGCGCCCGTGGCGCTGCGACGCTGTACAAAATGCGCTTTGCGGATGTACGTACCGGCCTGAAGGTGGAAGAACGTTTCAAGGGCGATGATATCGTCGATACCGTGACCCTGACGCGTCGTTTCGTTGATTTCTCTTATATTGACGGCAACGAATACGTTTTCATGGATAAAGAAGACTACACCCCTTACATCTTTACCAAAGACCAGATCGAAGAAGAATTGCAATTCATTCCAGAAGGCGGAATGCCGGACATGCAGGTCTTAACCTGGGATGGTCAGCTGTTAGCCCTGGAACTGCCGCAGACCGTTGATCTGGAGATTGTCGAAACGTCACCGGGTATTAAAGGCGCGTCCGCAAGTGCCCGCAACAAACCTGCTACGCTTACGACCGGTCTGGTTGTACTGGTGCCGGAATATCTGTCTGCTGGCGAAAAAATCCGTATTCATATTGAAGAAAAACGCTATATGGGTCGCGCGGACTGATTCTCTTTTAATCGGGGCTTACCCGGTTTAAACGTAAAAAACCGGCTCAATGGCCGGTTTTTTTATGGGCCCGGTCAGCGTTACGCGACCGGCCAGGCGAGCTTACAGCAGCTCGGGATATTTGGTCATTTTCAGCGCCAGCTCTACGCCGCGCACTTCTGCCATCCCTTTCAGACGACCAATTGCCGAATAACCGGGGTTGGTTTTCTTACGCAAATCATCCAGCATTTGATGCCCGTGGTCAGGACGGAACGGGATCGCGCGGCTGTCCCCGGCCTGCTTGCGACGCTGTTCTTCTTTCAGAATCGCGTCCACCACGGCCACCATGTTGACGTCCCCCCCAAGGTGAGCCGCCTCATGGAAGGTTTTTGGATTTCCTTCACGGCAGGTCGCACGCAGATGGGTGAAGTGAATACGATCGCCGAACGTTTCAATCATGCGGACCAGGTCGTTATCTTCACGCACCCCGTAAGAGCCTGTGCACATGGTAAAGCCATTATTGATGCTATCCACGGTCTCTTTCAGCCACTGCATATCTTCAATGGTCGATACGATACGCGGCAGGCCCAGAATTGGGCGCGGTGGATCGTCAGGATGGACGGCCAGGCGCAATCCGCAGGCCTCGGCAACCGGCACGATGGCGCGCAGGAAATAGGCCATATTTTCGCGAAGCTGATCTTTATCGATGTCGCCGTATTCCGCCAGACGGGCACGGAACTGATCCAGGGTATAGCCCTCTTCGGCTCCCGGCAAACCGGCGATAATGTTACGCGTCAGTTTTTCGATATCGGCTTCGCTGGCGTCGTTAAACCATTTCTTCGCCTGCTGCTGCTCTTCAGACGTATAATCCGCCCCGGCACCCGGCCGCTTCAGAATATGCAGTTCAAATGCCGCAAAGGCGATTTGGTCAAATCGCAGCGCCTTTGAGCCGTCCGGCAACGTGTACTCAAGATCGGTACGCGTCCAGTCGAGAATAGGCATAAAGTTGTAGCAGACGGTATCAATACCACAGCTGCCAAGATTACGAATGCTTTGCTGATAGTTGGCAATCCAGGTGTCGTATTCACCGCTATGCGTCTTGATATCTTCGTGGACAGGAATGCTCTCCACGACAGACCAGGTCAGCCCTTTTTCCGCCAGCAACGCCTGGCGTTTTTTAATCTCTTCAACCGGCCAGACCTGACCGTTAGGAATATGGTGCAGTGCCGTCACAACACCCGTCGCGCCAGCCTGACGCACATCATCAAGAGAAACCGGATCGTTCGGCCCGTACCAACGCCAGGTTTGTTCCATTGCAACACCTCACAAGTTGTTATACCAAAATTGGTTGACGCAATGACGACTACCATACATGTTTCGTTATACCGGTCAATCCGCGCCGCCACATTGATTGATCGAACTCACAGAATCTGGATATTTACGGCTTACCAATTCTCTTTGTTGTCATATAACTTTACACTGGCATTGTTAATTAATGGTTAATCAGGTGTGTATTTCATGAAGACTGTAGCCTCTGTTTCGCTCCCCTTGCACGTTCAGCAACCGCAGTACGATCGTAACGCGCTGCGCTCCCGCATCGTTCATTTTGGCTTCGGGGCGTTTCATCGTGCCCATCAGGCGCTTTTAACCGATCGCGTGTTGAATGCCAAAGGCGGAGACTGGGGCATTTGTGAGATTAGCCTGTTTAGCGGCGACACGTTAATGAGCCAGCTTCGCGCGCAGGATCATCTCTATACCGTGCTTGAGAAAGGAGCTGAGGGAAATCAGCCGATCGTCATTGGCGCGGTTCATGAATGTCTGAATGCGAAGCTCGATTCCCTGGCAGCCATTATTGAGAAATTCTGCGAGCCACAGGTCGCCATTGTGTCGCTGACCATCACCGAAAAAGGCTACTGCATTGATCCTGCGACGGGCAAGCTGGACACGCAAAACCCGCGCATCGTTCACGACCTGGAAAACCCGCAGGAACCGCATTCAGCACCCGGTATCCTGGTCGAGGCCCTGCATCGCCGTCGCGAGCGCGGTCTGCAGCCCTTCACCGTGTTGTCCTGCGATAACATTCCTGATAACGGTCATGTGGTAAAAAACGCGGTTCTCGGCATGGCTCAGAAGCGTTCACCTGAGCTTGCCGAATGGATCGCTGAACAGGTGAGCTTCCCGGGGACCATGGTCGATCGTATCGTACCGGCAGCAACCGAAGAATCGCTGGCCGAGATCGCCCGTGAGCTGGGCGTTGAAGATCCCTGCGCCATCAGCTGTGAGCCTTTTATTCAGTGGGTGGTAGAAGATAATTTTGTCGCCGGACGCCCGGAGTGGGAACTCGCCGGGGTGCAAATGGTGCAGGACGTGCTCCCATGGGAGCAGATGAAACTGCGCATGCTCAACGGCAGTCACTCGTTTCTGACCTATCTGGGCTATCTTGCCGGGTACGCCCACATCAATGAATGCATGGAAGATGACGCCTTTCGGGACGCAGCCCGCCGCCTGATGCTTGACGAGCAGGCGCCGACATTACGCATCACCGGGGTGGATCTCACCGACTACGCCGACAGCCTGATTGCGCGATTTGCCAATCCGGCCTTGCAGCATCGCACCTGGCAGATTGCGATGGACGGTAGCCAGAAGCTTCCGCAGCGGATGCTGGAAGGGATTCGCGTCCTGATCCAGCGGGAGAGCCGCTGGCCGCTACTGGCGCTGGGTATCGCCGGATGGATGCGCTACGTGAGCGGCGTGGACGAGCGCGGCAATTCTATTGACGTGCGCGATCCGCTGAGCGACAAAATTCGGTCACTGGTTGAGAGCAGCAGCGATGCGGAACGTGTGAGCGCCCTGCTGACGCTGTCCGAGATTTTTGGCATCGACCTGCCAAATAACCCCTCCTTTGTGGCAGCGGTGAGCGACGCGTATCGTCGTATCGCCGAGGATGGCGCGCGTCAGGCCGTTATCGACACGCTCGCGCATTAACATTTTTTGCCTTAAAGGCGAACGGAGGCCTTTTCCGTTCGCTTTCCCCTTCTCATCGCTGTCATTTTCGACCAGGATTACGCATCATTGTAACAGTATGATCATCGTGTCCTGGAGTAGATGTGACCAAAACCAATCTGGTAACGGGTTTTCTCGGCAGCGGAAAAACCACCTCAATTCTTCACCTGTTAGCCAATAAAGATCCCGCCGAAAAATGGGCCGTGCTGGTCAATGAATTCGGTGAAGTGGGCATTGACGGGGCTTTACTGGCCGACAGCGGCGCGCTGGTAAAAGAGATCCCGGGAGGCTGCATGTGCTGCGTGAATGGTTTACCCATGCAGGTGGGGCTGAATACGCTGCTGCGCCAGGGTAAACCGGACCGCTTGATCATTGAACCGACCGGGTTAGGCCATCCGAAACAGATCCTCGACCTGCTGACCGCCCCGGTTTATGAACCCTGGATTGACCTGCAGGCCACGCTGTGTGTTCTGGATCCTCGCCAGCTCCTGGATGAGAAAGCCGTGCAAAACGATAATTTCCGCGATCAGTTGGCCTGCGCCGATATTATCGTTGCCAATAAAGAGGACCGGGCCACGCCGGAAAGCCGTGCGGCACTGGATACCTGGTGGCAGCATTTCGGCGGCAACCGCACCCTTATTCACGCCACGCAGGGCAAGATTGACAGCGCACTGCTCGATCTCCCCAGACTGAACACCGCCGAACTGCCTGCCAGTGAAGCGCACTCCCACGCCCACGCGACGAAAAAAGGGCTGGCGGCACTGAGCCTGCCTGAGCAACAGCGCTGGCGTCGAAACCTGAACCACGGTCAGGGACACCAGGCATGCGGCTGGATCTTTGATGCCGATACGCGGTTTGACACCATAGGGATCCTTGAGTGGGCGCGACTGGCCCCCGTCGAGCGCGTTAAAGGTATTATGCGCACCGCAGATGGCCTGGTGAGGATTAATCGACAGGGAACGGATTTTTTCATTGAAACGCAAAACGTTGCGCCGCCGGATAGCCGAATTGAGTTAATTAGTGCGGTTAACCCGGACTGGAATGCCCTTCAGGCTAGTTTGTTGAAGCTTCGTTTAAGTTCGGACGACTAACGTTTCCGTCGAATACATTACCGACATGATGATGATGAAAAGACTTCCCCTGATTTTACTGCTGAACGCGCTTGGCGTGGCTCTCTTTCTCTCCTGGTATCTGCCGCTAAACCATGGTTTCTGGTTCCCGCTGGATTCCGGGCTTTTCCACTTCTTTAACCAGGAGCTGGTAAAAAGTCGCGCCTTCCTGTGGCTGGTTGCGCTGACGAATAACCGCGCCTTTGACGGCATTTCTTTGCTGGCTATGGGCTGCCTGATGCTCTCCTTCTGGCGCAAAGCCGATGCAGAAGGGCGTCGGCGAATCATCATGATTGGCCTGGTGATGTTGCTGACCGCCGTCGTGATTAACCAGCTTGCGCAGGGATTGATGCCGGTAAAACGCGCCAGCCCGTCGCTCTCCTTCCCGGATATTTATCGCGTCAGTGAATTGCTGCATATTCCCACTAAAGACGCGTCGAAGGACAGTTTCCCGGGCGATCATGGGATGATGCTGCTCATTTTCTCGGGCTTTATGCTGCGTTATTTCGGTAAGAAAGCCTTCGTCATCGCCCTTATTATCGTTGTGGTCTTCGCCTTCCCGCGTGTCATGATCGGCGCGCACTGGTTGACGGATATTGTCATCGGCTCGCTTTCCGCTGTGCTGATTGGCCTGCCGTGGATGTTGTTGACGCCGTTAAGCGATCGTCTGGTTGATCTCTTTTGTTGCTATTTACCCGGTGGACGCAACAAAATTAAAACAAATAAATAACCTTAATCCGCGCCATTCATCAGGGATCGTTTTCGATCCCTGATTATTTCCTCGCCCACCTACGCACTATTTGTCATCCTTTTGTCACATTATTCATTATAAAAATGAATACGTTGCACGGTTTTTAACCTAAACTGGCGAGATTTTGCGCATTGCCACGCATTCACTTTCTCTATCACAATTTCTTATAAAAAAACGTTTCTTTTTGCTCGCATTGCCCAAAGCAATCGGTTAATCTCGAACACGTTTTGCCTCACAGAGATAATTTTCCGCGTGTTGAATAAAATTGTGCGTTAAACCACAGATTTGACCATAAAGAATTGTCTCAAAGTGCGCAGGTAATTAGTCTCGTCACGTTTGGCATTTTTATAACGATATTTATCGTTAAGGACTTCAAGGGAAAATAATCAACATGGTCAAATCTCAACCGATTTTGAGATATATCTTGCGGGGCATCCCGGCGATTGCAGTGGCGGTCCTGCTTTCAGCATGTAGTACAACGAACACCGCAAAGAATATGCATCCTGAGACGCGTGTTGTGGGCATGGAAGATGCCTCGTCACTGCAAGCTTCTCAGGATGAATTTGAAAGTATGGTACGTAATCTGGACGTGAAGTCCCGTATTATGGACCAGTATGCTGACTGGAAAGGCGTGCGCTATCGTCTGGGCGGCAGCACCAAAAAAGGTATCGATTGTTCCGGTTTCGTCCAGCGGACCTTCCGTGAGCAATTTGGATTAGATCTTCCGCGTTCAACTTACGAACAGCAGGAAATGGGCAAGTCAATCTCCCGCACGAAGCTGCGCACCGGTGACTTAGTTCTGTTCCGTGCAGGTTCAACCGGACGCCATGTGGGGATCTATATTGGTAACGACCAGTTTGTCCATGCTTCCACCAGCAGCGGTGTGACCATCTCCAGCATGAACGAGCCCTACTGGAAGAAGCGCTATAACGAAGCGCGTCGTGTACTGAGCCGCAGTTAATCTATTATATTGTCGGTTATCCCTTGGCTGACAATGTAATAAAACAAAGCACTGCTTCGGCAGTGTTTTTTTTTGCCTTCTGGTCTAAGAAGTCATCGTGTCTCAGTCATAATTCCGACTACAGTCATATGACGATGTCAGTTAAGCCGTGAAAAGCGTCCCCACGGCAGTTCAGGAACAATGACGTATATGTTCACCCGCTACTTTTCCAGCAACCGCAAATTACTGACAGGCAGCATCCTGGCAGGTGTTTTAATCGCCCTGCTCTGCGGCTCACTGCAATTTTTCTGGAGCTACCATAAGCGGGAAGCCAAGCTAGATACCCTGATGTCCGACCTGCACGTCTATATGGAAAGCTACTTTGACGAGCTTAAAACGTCCATTGATGCCCTCCAGCCGCTGACGCTCGGCCAGTGTGATGACGTTAGCGCTAAACTGACCTCCAGTGCCGCCTTCAGCATCAACGTGCGGGCATTTGTATTGGTCAGGGACAACATCGCGTTTTGTTCTTCGGCCACGGGGGCGATGAACAGCGCTATTAATGACTTGATCCCTGAGCTGAATATCCAAAAAAACATTGACGTTGAGCTGCTCTCCGGGACCCCGATGCTGCCGAATCGCCCTGCAATTGCCATCTGGTACCGAAACCCCCTTATTCGTGACGGCGGCGTATTCACCTCGATCAATATTAATCTGACGCCCTATTTGCTTTATACGGAACGTCAGAATGACTTTACCGGCATTGCCATTGTAATAGGCGATAAAGCGCTGACAACGATGTCATCCCGCTTATTCAATACCCGCGACCTGCGTGAGATCCCGACCCGTACCGCCACGCTTAACGGTGTTCCGCTTAAAATCAATCTTTACGCGCAACAATGGACGCCCGGAGAGCTCTTTTTTGCGCTCTTGTTTGGTCTGGTATGCGGGATTGCTGCCGGCACGCTGATCTATTACCTACTGACGGTGCGCCTGAATCCTGGTAAGGAGATCCTTGCCGCCATTAAACGCGGGCAGTTCTACGTGGTTTATCAGCCCGTCGTGGACGCCGGGCAGCTCAAAATGAGCGGGGCTGAAGTCTTGATGCGCTGGCGACATCCCACCATGGGCGAAATCCCTCCGGATGCCTTCATCAGCTTTGCCGAAGCGCAAAAGTTAATTGTTCCGCTGACGCTGCATCTTTTTGATTTGATTATCCGTGATGCGCCCTTGCTGCAAACCGTGTTACCCCCTGGCGCTAAGTTTGGCATTAATATCGCGCCAGGCCATTTACATGCGGACTCGTTTAAAGAGGATATGCGCCGCTTCAAGGCCTCCTTACCCCCCGATCGCTTCCAGGTCGTGCTGGAGATAACCGAACGTGACATGATTAATCAGCGTGAAGCGCGCTCATTGTTTGAGTGGCTCCACCATGAAGGGTTTGAAATTGCAATTGACGATTTTGGCACCGGGCACAGTGCGTTGATTTATCTTGAGCGGTTTACCATGGATTACCTGAAAATCGACCGGGGATTCGTCAATGCTATCGGAACCGAAACCGTGACCTCGCCGGTGCTGGACGCTGTGCTAACGCTTGCCAGACGGTTGAATATGGTCACCGTCGCGGAAGGCGTAGAAACACCTGAACAGGCTGCATGGTTACGCGAGCATGGGGTGAATTACCTGCAAGGATACTGGATTAGTCGTCCCATGCCGTTGCCGGACTTTATACAGTGGCAGCCTGATTTCGTTAAGGACAGTGAATAATTTCACATTGACGGCTTCGTCACTTATTATTCAGCTTGATAAAGCGCTCACGCCGGGTGAGTCAGAATAAAAGGAATACGCTGCGAATGTTAATGCGCTTCGTTTTATCGCTGCTGACGCTGTTCAGCCTGACCTGCCAGGCGCAAGCCATCAAAGAAAGCTACGCGTTTGCGGTACTGGGTGAGCCAAAGTATGCGGCCCACTTTACCCACTTTGATTATGTTAATCCTGCCGCGCCGAAAGGCGGCAGCGTCACGCTCTCCTCGCTGGGCACCTTCGATAACTTCAACCGATATGCGCTGCGCGGTGTGCCGGCACAGCGCACTGATGCCCTCTACGACAGCCTGTTTGTGACCTCTGATGATGAACCCGGAAGCTATTACCCGCTGGTCGCCGAGATGGCGCGTTATGCGACTGATTTTTCCTGGGCTGAGGTCACCCTGAATCCAAAAGCCCGTTTTCACGATGGCACGCCTGTTAAAGCCAGCGATGTGGCGTTTACCTTTCAAAAATTTATGACCGAAGGGGTGCCGCAGTTTCGCGTGGTGTTTAAGGGAACGACGATTAAAGCCATCGCGCCGCTCACCGTCCGCATAGAACTGGCTAAGCCCAGCAAAGAAGATATGCTGAGCCTCTTTTCGCTCCCGGTGATGCCAGAATCCTTCTGGAAAGATCATAAGCTCAGCGACCCTTTATCCACCCCGCCGCTGGCGGGCGGCCCCTACCGCATCACACGCTGGCGCATGGGGCAATATGTCATCTATTCCCGCGTGAAAGATTACTGGGCAGCCGATTTACCGGTGAACCGCGGGCGCTGGAACTTTGATACGCTGCGCTACGATTACTATCTCGACGATAACGTTGCTTTCGAAGCCTTCAAAGCCGGTGCGTTTGATTTTCGCCAGGAGGTCAGCGCAAAGAACTGGGCCACGCGCTATATCGGTAAAAACTTTGACCGTCACTATATTGTGAAAGAGGCGCAACCGAACACCTCCGCGCAGGACACGCGCTGGCTGGCGTTCAACATTCAGCGCCCGTTCTTTGCCGACAGGCGAGTTCGTCAGGCCATTACGCTCGCCTTTGATTTTGACTGGATGAACAAAGCGCTCTTTTACGGGGCGTACAGCCGAACCAGCAGCTATTTTCAGAACACCGAATATGCAGCACGTCACTACCCTGACGCAGCAGAGTTGATCCTGCTCGCCCCCTTAAAAGCAGAGGTACCACCTGAAGCCTTCACCACCATTTTTGAGCCCCCAGCCTCACGGGCAGATGGTTACGACCGCGAGAATCTGCTGAAAGCCAGTAAACTGCTCGATGAGGCAGGCTGGGTATTGAAAAATCAACAGCGCGTGAATGCGCAAACCGGCAAGCCGCTCAGATTTGAGCTTCTTCTCGCCTCCGGCGGCAATAATCAGTGGGTGCTGCCGTTCCAGCATAATCTTGAACGGCTCGGCGTGAAGATGGATATCCGACAAATTGATACGGCACAGATTACTAACCGCCTGCGCAAGCGGGATTACGACATGATGCCCACGCTGTGGCAGGCTCAGCCGTGGCCAAGCAGCAGTTTGCAGATATCCTGGGCCTCGGAATACATTAACTCCTCCTATAATGCCCCGGGCGTCTCAAGCCCCGTCCTCGACACGCTGATTGCCAAAATCATCGCGGCACAAGGGGACAAACAAAAGCTGCTGCCTCTGGGTCGCGTGCTCGATCGGGTGTTAACCTGGAACTATTACATGCTCCCCATGTGGTTCATGGGTGAAGATCGCCTCGCATACTGGGATAAATTCTCCCAGCCGGCGGTTCGCCCGGTCTATTCGATAGGTTTTGATAACTGGTGGTATGACGTTAATAAAGCCGCAAAACTGCCCGCTGAGCGGCGGTAGGGAATCTCAATGGGTGCTTACTTAATACGACGCTTGTTGCTGATTATCCCGACGCTGTGGGCCATCATCACCATTAATTTTTTCATTGTGCAGATTGCCCCCGGTGGCCCGGTCGATCAGGCTATCGCCGCCATTGAGTTTGGGCACAGCAGCGGCTTGCCCGGCAGCGGAAACGACGGGCTACGCGCCAGCCATGCCAGGACCGGCACCGACAATATCAGCGACAGTAACTACCGTGGCGGGCGCGGGCTCGACCCGGAAGTGATCGCAGAAATCACCCAGCGTTATGGCTTTGATAAACCGCTCCATGAGCGCTATTTCACTATGCTGTGGAATTATATCCGCTTCGATTTTGGCGACAGCCTGTTTCGCAGCGCCTCGGTGCTGCAACTGATCAAAGACAGCCTGCCGGTGTCCATAACGTTAGGCTTGTGGGGGACGCTGATTATCTATCTGGTATCCATTCCCCTCGGCATTCGCAAGGCGATCTACAACGGCAGCCGGTTCGATATCTGGAGCAGTACGTTTATCATCGTGGGCTATGCGATCCCCGCCTTTTTATTCGCCGTATTACTGATTGTCTTTTTTGCGGGAGGCAGCTATTTCGATCTTTTCCCGCTACGGGGCCTGGTGTCGACCGACTTCAGCACCCTGCCGTGGTATAAAAAAATAACGGATTACCTCTGGCACATAACCCTGCCCGTTTTGGCTACGGTGATTGGTGGGTTTGCCGCCCTGACCATGCTTACGAAAAACGCCTTCCTGGATGAGATCCGCAAGCAGTACGTGGTTACGGCGCGGGCAAAAGGGGTAAGCGAAAAACAGATCATGTGGAAACACGTTTTTCGCAACGCCATGCTGCTGGTGATCGCCGGATTTCCGGCCACCTTTATCAGCATGTTTTTCACCGGCTCACTGCTGATTGAGGTGATGTTCTCCTTAAACGGACTGGGACTGCTGGGGTATGAAGCCACCGTCTCGCGCGATTATCCGGTGATGTTTGGCACATTGTATATTTTCACGTTGATTGGCCTGCTGCTGAATATCATTAGCGATATTAGCTACACGCTGGTCGACCCTCGTATTGATTTTGAGGGCCGCTAATGTCGCGTTTTAGCCCCGTTAACCAGGCCCGCTGGGCCCGCTTTCGTCACAACCGTCGTGGATACTGGTCGTTGTGGATTTTTACCGTGCTGTTTGTCCTCAGCCTGTTTTCCGAACTGATCGCCAACGACAAACCGCTGCTGGTGCATTTTAACGATCGCTGGTACACCCCGGTCCTGACGAATTACAGCGAAAGCGATTTCGGCGGGCCATTCGCCACCCCCGCGGATTACCAGGACCCCTGGCTGCGCGCGCAGATCGATCGCCATGGCTGGGCACTGTGGGCTCCGATTCGCTTTGGGGCAAACAGCATTAACTTTGCCACGACCACCCCGTTCCCTTCCCCGCCGTCCACGCAAAACTGGCTGGGAACCGACGCCAATGGCGGTGATGTGCTGGCCCGCATTCTTTACGGCACGCGAATCTCCATTCTGTTCGGCCTGCTCCTTACCCTTTTTTCCAGCGTGATGGGCGTGGTGGCAGGTGCAGTTCAGGGGTATTACGGTGGGCGTATCGATCTCTGGGGGCAGCGCGTTATCGAGGTCTGGTCAGGGATGCCGACGCTCTTTTTGATCATCCTGCTTTCAAGCGTAGTGCAGCCTGGTTTTTGGTGGTTGCTGGGGATTACGGTGCTGTTTGGCTGGATGGCGCTGGTGGGCGTCGTACGGGCCGAGTTTTTACGGACGCGTAATTTCGACTACATCCGCGCCGCGCAGGTGCTGGGCGTAAGCGATCGCAGCATTATCTTCCGCCATATGCTGCCCAACGCCGTGGTCGCCACGCTGACGTTTCTGCCCTTTATTCTCTGCAGCTCCATTACGACCCTCACCTCGCTCGATTTTCTCGGCTTTGGTCTGCCGCTGGGCTCCCCTTCCCTCGGGGAGTTACTGTTGCAAGGAAAGAACAACCTTCAGGCCCCCTGGTTAGGCATTACGGCCTTCCTTTCCGTAGCCGTGCTGCTCTCCCTGCTGATTTTCATTGGCGAAGCGGTACGCGATGCCTTCGACCCCAATAAGGCGATATAAGATGACTCAGCCGCTTCTGCATATTGATAATTTGTCCATCCGCTTCACGCAGCAAGGTGAATCCCGTGAAGTGGTCAGTGGATTGTCGCTGAAGATTGAGGCAGGTGAAACGCTGGCGCTCGTCGGCGAGTCGGGGTCAGGTAAAAGCGTCTCTGCGCTTTCCATCCTGCGACTGCTGCCCGCCCCGCCCGTCGTCTACCCGCAGGGCGATATTTTATTCCACGGACAGTCGTTGCTGCATGCGGACGAGCAAACGCTGCGCGGCGTTCGCGGAAACAAAATCGCCATGATTTTTCAGGAACCGATGGTGTCGTTGAATCCGCTGCATACGCTGGAAAAACAGCTGTATGAAGTGCTTTCTCTGCACCGGGGCATGCGCAAAGAAGCCGCACGCGGCGTAATGCTGGATTGCCTGGACCGCACCGGGATCCGTAATGCGGCAAAACGCCTGTCGGACTTCCCGCATCAGCTGTCCGGCGGAGAACGTCAGCGCGTGATGATTGCGATGGCGCTCCTGACGCGCCCCGAACTGCTGATTGCCGATGAGCCAACCACCGCGCTGGATGTCACCGTTCAGGCGCAGATCCTGCAGCTTCTCCGCGAGCTGCGCGATGAGCTGAACATGAGCCTGCTGTTCATTACCCATAACCTGAGTATCGTGAAAAAGCTGGCTGATAACGTGGCGGTGATGCAGAACGGGCATTGCGTGGAGCAAAACAGCACAAGCGCCCTGTTCAGCGCACCTAAGCACCCTTACACGCAGCGGCTGCTGAACAGTGAGCCTTCGGGCGATCCTGTACCGCTCACCCCGGGCAGCGCCCCGTTGCTGAGCGTTGAAAACCTCTCGGTCGCGTTTCCCGTTCGCAAGGGCATTCTTCGCCGGGTTGTCGCAAAGAATACGGTCCTGAAAGCGATCGGTTTTACCCTGCGCCCCGGCGAAGCGCTGGGGCTGGTGGGAGAATCGGGATCGGGAAAAAGCACCACGGGGCTTGCGCTGTTACGCCTGATCGCGTCACAGGGCTCAATACTGTTCGACGGCCAGCCGTTGCATCTCTGGAATCGTCGTCAGATGCTTCCCGTGCGCCCGCGTATGCAGGTGGTTTTCCAGGATCCCAACTCCGCGCTCAACCCCCGGCTGAGCGTACTGCAAATCATTGAGGAAGGCTTACGCGTCCATCGACCCGACCTTCGCGCCACCCAGCGTGAAGAAGAAGTGATCAACGCCATGCAGGAAGTGGGACTGGATCCCGAAACGCGCCACCGTTATCCGGCGTCGTTTTCCGGCGGCCAGCGTCAGCGTATCGCGATCGCCCGCGCGCTGATCCTGAAACCGGAACTGATTATTCTGGATGAACCCACCTCTTCGCTCGACAGAACGGTCCAGGCACAGATCCTGGCCTTACTGAAAGGATTGCAGGAAAAGCACCGGCTGGCCTATATTTTTATCAGCCACGATCTTGAGGTGGTTCGTGCGTTGTGTCATCAGGTGATCGTGCTGCGTCAGGGGGAAGTGGTTGAGCAGGGAGAGTGTCAGCGCGTCTTTACCGCACCCGCAGAGGACTACACGCGCCAGCTACTGGCACTGCGCTGACTTCAGAAAGGATACTGCCCGGAGAAGGGCTCAGCGATAGCAACGCCGAAATTTTTCAGACGGCAGGTTGCGGCAAATTCATCCTGGCTGTTGACGAATAAACACGGCTCGCCTTCACACTCCAGAACGGAGCTGACCACTTCAATATCGGTTAACGCCTGGCTCAGACGCTCCATCACCGGCCACGCGTTCTCATCGTCCGGGCTTAATAACTTCAGCGCGACCAGTGAGTTTTCGCCGTTCGTGCCACTTTGCGGAATCGGTTCAACCTTCGAACCTGCAAAGCCCGCAGACCAGCGATAACACTGCGGTAAGCGATGGACGATGGAGAGTTGTAATGTATTCACGTTCGTTCCCCGGAAGCAAAATTTACTTCACAATTTATTTACATTTATAGTAACACATCATGGCCAGCCTGCCCTGTTTTTGCTGAGAAACCGTTAACCGACGCGGCTTGCAGAAGGTTAGTGCCTCATTTATCAGAGCGTTTTTTTGTCAGTGACAGGCTTGCTTTCGGGCTATATGTACCCGTTTCTGCGATCTAACTCAACCTTTTTAACTACAATGGTGTGACTTTTTACACAAATAGATTTTACATAAAAGAAACAAACACCGGGTGAACGAACGCCGCTTTGGTTGATGTGCATCAAAAAAGGGACCACCCGGGTCCCTTTTTTGTGCGTTATTTCGCCGCTTTCCTCGGCCGACTGGCATAGAGGTAGAAGAAAATGGAACAGCTCGCGCAAAAGGCGATTGACCAGATCATCGGCCAGGCGGTGTTAAATGTTGCCATAGACAGCAGCGCGCCAATGATAGCGCCAATGCCAAACCGGAAGGTCCCCGCCAGCGACGACGCCGTCCCCGCCATATGAGGAAATTCGTCGAGGATCACCGCCATCCCATTCGACGACACCATGGACACACAGCCGACAAAGGCCGCCACTCCCACCACCAGCGCCCAGAAGCCGATATCAAAGAAGGCGCTAAAGACCATCCAGAGCGCCATGGCGAACTGGATCCACAGGCCCGCGCGGAACATATTCAGTGCGCCAATCCGGCGAACAAAGCGGCTGTTAATGATGGTCATGATAAACAGGAACACAATGTTCAACGCGAAGTAGTAACCAAAATGCTGCGGTGAGACGTGGTTAATTTCGATATAGACGAAAGGCCCGGCACTGAGGAAGGAGAACATGCCTGCAAAGCTAAACCCGCTTGCCAGCATGTAGCTCAGGACCCGCTTATGGCGAAACAGCGAAGCAAAGTTACCCAGCGTCGTCCGTATATGAAACTTTTGCCGACGCTCAACGGGCAAGGTCTCATTGATAAAGAAGAAGATCATCGCCGACGCCAGCAGCGCCGCAATCGCCAGGATCCAGAAAATAGCATGCCAGCTAAACCAGACCAGCACCGCGCCCCCCACCATGGGCGCAACCAGCGGCGCAATGGTGGTGACCAGCATGACAAACGACATCATGCGTGAGAACTCTTCTTTCGGGTAGATATCGCGCATCAGCGCGTTAATCACCACACTCGCCGCCGCGGCGGCAAGCCCATGGAAGAAGCGCATCACAATCAGCTGATCGATAGTCTGAGCTAACGCGCAGGCCACCGCCGCTGCCGCAAATACCAGCGTGCCGCCGAGGATCACCGGCTTGCGTCCGATGCTGTCGGCCATTGGGCCATACAGCAACTGTCCTACGGCGAACCCAAGGATGTAGGTGCTGAGCGTCATTTGCGCACTGCCCGCCGGTACGCCAAACTGCGCGGAGATCACCGGCAGCGCGGGCAGATACATATCGATGGACAGCGGCATCAGCATCGCCAGCAGGCCCAGGATAAAAACAATGCTGAACGAGGTGTGTGGCCTGGTGGTCACAGGGTGCTCCTGAAATTAGCGTGGGGGCATGCCAATGCTGGCAATCTCGGCTTCCGTTAACGGGCGATATTCACCGGGTTCGAGATCCGCATCGAGCGCAATGTCGCCAATCCGTTCACGATGCAACCCCACCACGCGGTTGCCGACTGCGGCAAACATTCGCTTCACCTGGTGGTAGCGACCTTCGCTGATGGTGAGACGCACTTCAGTGGGGGTAATCACTTCCAGCACCGCCGGTTTGGTCAGATCCTTTTCATTATGGAGCTGGACGCCGTGGGTGAACTGCGCCGCGGTGTCATCCGCTACCGGCGACTCCAGCGTCACCAGATAGGTTTTTTCACAATGATGACGCGGGGAGGTCACACGGTGGGACCACTGACCGTCGTCAGTCATCAGCACCAGACCCGTGGTATCGATATCCAGACGCCCCGCCGCGTGAAGCTTGTGCGCCACGGGTTCATCCAGGAAATAGAGCACCGTTGGGTGATCCGGGTCGTCGGTTGAGCAGACATAGCCTTGTGGCTTGTTCAGCATAAAATAACGCGGGCCGAGCTGTTGGGTCAGCGTATTGCCATCGAACTCTACCTCGTGCGCAGGCAGCAGTTTGAAAGCACTGTCACGGACAACGTCGCCGTCCACGGTAACGCGGCTGGCGCGTATCTCACGCCCGGCAATAGCGCGGCTTACGCTGAGTTGCTGAGCGATAAACTTATCAAGTCGCATGAAATCTTTTTAGCCTTAATGGTGCAGGGAGTCGGACAACATGTCCGAAAAATAAGCAGTCAAGAACGGTCCAGTATAACGGTCTATTAGCGCCACTCAAGGGAAAAAGTTTCGTGGCATACTATGTGCGAGATAACCAATCAGAGAACCCATGACTTTCACACTTCGTCCTTACCAGCAAGAAGCCGTAGACGCCACGCTCGCCTGGTTTCGCAAACATCAAGAGCCTGCGGCAATCGTGCTCCCTACAGGCGCGGGCAAAAGCCTGGTCATTGCTGAACTGGCGCGCCTCGCCCGCGGTCGCGTGCTGGTGCTGGCGCATGTCAAAGAACTGGTCGCGCAAAACCACGCCAAATACCAGGCGCTGGGCCTGGAGGCCGATATTTTCGCCGCCGGGTTGAAGCGTAAAGAGAGCCACGGGAAAGTGGTGTTTGGCAGCGTACAGTCCGTGGCCCGCAATCTGGAACTTTTTCGCAGCGAATTTTCGTTGTTGATTATCGACGAATGCCACCGCATCAGCGATGACGACGACAGCCAGTATCAGCAAATTCTTGCGCATCTGAAGTCGGTCAATCCCGCTATTCGCCTGCTTGGGCTTACGGCCACCCCGTTTCGCCTGGGGAAAGGCTGGATTTACCAGTTCCATTATCACGGGATGGTGCGCGGAAATGAGAATGCGCTGTTCCGCGACTGCATCTATGAACTGCCGCTTCGCTATATGATTAAGCACGGTTATCTGACCCCGCCGGAGCGTCTGGATATGCCGGTCGTGCAGTATGACTTCAGCCGTTTGCAGGCGCAGAGTAATGGTTTATTCAGCGAAGCCGATTTGAACGGAGAGCTGAAAAAACAGCAGCGCATCACGCCGCATATCATCAGCCAGATAGAAGAGTTCGCGCAAACGCGCCGGGGCGTGATGATTTTTGCCTCCACCGTGGAACACGCCAGGGAGGTCGTCGGCCTGCTTCCGGCTAACGATGCTGCACTGATTACGGGCGATACACCCGGCCCCGAGCGGGACGCGCTCATTGACGCGTTCAAAGCGCAGCAATTCCGCTATCTGGTGAATGTCTCGGTCCTCACCACCGGCTTCGATGCCCCCCATGTCGATCTGATTGCGATTCTGCGCCCCACCGAATCCGTCAGCCTTTATCAGCAGATCGTCGGACGAGGGCTGCGCCTGGCCCCGGGGAAAAAGGATTGTCTGATTCTGGATTATGCGGGCAATCCGCACGATCTTTACGCGCCAGAAGTGGGCACGCCAAAAGGCAAAAGTGACAACGTGCCGGTGCAGGTATTTTGTCCCACCTGCGGATTCGCCAATACCTTCTGGGGCAAAACCACCGCCGACGGCACGCTGATTGAACATTTTGGTCGCCGCTGCCAGGGCTGGTTTGACGATGACGAAGGACATCGTGAACAGTGTGATTACCGCTTTCGGTTTAAAAACTGCCCGCAGTGCAATGCCGAAAACGACATTGCCGCCCGCCGCTGCCGGGAGTGCGACACCGTGCTGGTCGATCCGGATGATATGCTGAAAGCGGCGCTGAAACTTAAAGACGCCCTGGTGCTGCGCTGTTCGGGGATGACGTTGCAAGCCGGCGCCGATGACAAAGGTGAGTGGCTTAAAATTACCTATTATGACGAAGACGGCGCAGACGTCAGCGAGCGGTTCCGGCTGCAAACGCCTGCCCAGCGTACCGCCTTTGAGCAACTGTTTATCCGTCCGCATACCCGTACGCCCGGCGTGCCGCTGCGCTGGATAACCGTTGCCGACATCCTTCATCAGGCACCCTTATTGCGCCATCCCGATTTTGTTGTTGCGCGAAAGAAGGGCCAGTTCTGGCAGGTTCGGGAAAAGGTCTTTGACTATGAAGGCCGTTTTCGCCGGGCGAATGAATTGCGTGGCTGAGGGACTTTTCATTGATGTAGGGCGCGTTTAAGTATAAAATGCCGCCCGCTTCACATCCGTGGGGCAGAACACTCACCTGTTGCTGGGTCGCCTGTAGCAGGGTTTTAAATACAGAGAGAAATCAATGTTTACTATCGATGCAGAAGTTCGTAACGTGCAGGGCAAGGGTGCGAGCCGCCGCCTGCGTACCGCCAACAAGTTCCCGGCTATCATTTATGGTGGCGAAGCTGCTCCAGTTGCAATCGAACTGGATCACGACAAAGTGTGGAACATGCAGACTAAAGCTGGTTTTTACGGCGAAGTTCTGACCCTCGTTGTTGACGGTAAAGAAGAAAAAGTGAAAGTTCAGGCTGTTCAGCGTCACCCGTTCAAGCCAAAACTGACTCACATCGACTTCGTTCGCGCATAATAGCCGCCATAAAAAAACCCCGCATTGCGGGGTTTTTTTATGGCGGCTATTTCCCGCCTGACGTCCGGCGCTGAAGCTGATCGCGCAGATTGGGCGGCGTGCCTTTGATCGTCAGCGTGTCGGTTGCCGGATCCCAGAAGATACGTTCCCCCAACAGCATGGCATCAAAGTTAATGCTTAACCCACCGCCGCTACCGGCGAATTTGGTTAACTGGCGCAGCGTGCTGCGATCCGCCGGGAAGCTCTCTTCCAGCTCGTACCCCTTATCCGCCGTAAACTCGTGGAAGCTCACCTCGCTAACGCCCGCCAGCTCTTTTGAGAGCGATTCCAGTTCAATCTCCTCCCCTGCCTGAAGCTGTTCGTTGCAATAGCTGTACACCTGCTGACGCACGGTCTGGCGTTCAGATTTGTCCAGCTGCGCTTCTGCGGTGAAATCATCTACCGCCTGCAGCAGGCCTTTATTCTGCGCTTTTGCGTTCAGGCCTTCGCTGGCCCCGAGGAAGTCCATAAAGAAGTCAGCGACTTTACGGCCAACGCGCCCTTTCAGGAAGGTGAGATAGCGCGTTGATTCCGGATTTGTTTCCCACTCCGTCAAATCGATACGCGCCACGATATCCGCGTGGTTGATATCCAGGTAATGGGTCGAACTGATATCCAGCTGCTCATTGACGCGCATGCTGCTAAGGTTGTTCAGCACGGTCACCAGCAGGTAGTCTACGGCCAGATAGCGATACTGACAGAACAGGACGATACCGCCCTCCGCAAAGGGATATTTTGCCAGCTCGTCACGTAAGCGTCCGGTCGCCGCACGGCTGAACGGCAAAAATTCTTCTTCGCCCTGACGCTGCAGGCGCAAAGCTTGCGCCAGCTCGCTGTCCTCATTAAACATGCCGTAGGCTTTATTCTTGGCGCTGTAGACGCGGTGTAATTCTGCCATCATCTCTACAACGGTAGGCGTTGGTTCAAGTAACGAATCGCGCAGCACCAGCTCAAGGGTTTGCTCATCACGCTTGATAAGCTGGTGAAGGGCAATCTGGTTGATATCCAGACTCATGATAAACTCTCCTGTTAGACCGGGCGGTATTCAACCACCACCAACGCATGTGTGCAATAGAAGATAAAAAAGGGGAAAAAAAGCTGTCGCTACGGTACTATGTTGCCCTTTCATCAACGAAATGATTTTGATTTATGCCACAACATTCCCGCTACAGTGACGAACACGTTGAACAACTGCTCAGTGAGCTGGTCAACGTACTGGAAAAACATAAAACGCCGACCGATCTCTCCCTGATGGTTTTGGGAAATATGGTCACTAACCTTATCAATACCAGCGTGGCTCCGGCTCAACGTCAGGCGATCGCCAAATCCTTCGCCCAGGCCTTGCAGTCTTCAGTGAGCGACGACCAGGCGCATTAAGGGAAACGAACAACAGTTTATGGTGACGAATCGTCAGCGCTACCGCGAAAAAGTCTCCCAGATGGTCAGCTGGGGGCACTGGTTTGCCCTGTTCAACATTCTGTTGGCCATGGTGATTGGCAGCCGTTATCTGTTCGTGGCCGACTGGCCGACGACATTAACCGGGCGTGTATACTCCTGGATTAGCGTTGTGGGTCATTTTAGCTTCCTGGTTTTCGCCACCTATTTGCTGATTCTTTTCCCGCTGACATTCGTTGTGATGTCGCAGCGGCTGATGCGATTTTTATCGGCCATCCTCGCCACGATCGGCATGACGTTACTGCTGATCGACAGCGAAGTCTTTACCCGTTTCCACCTGCATCTCAACCCCATCGTCTGGGAACTGGTCATTAACCCTGACCAGAACGAAACCGCGCGCGACTGGCAGCTGATGTTTATCAGTGTGCCCATTATCCTGCTGATTGAGATGCTGTTTGCCACCTGGAGCTGGCAAAAGCTTCGGAGCCTGACCCGCCGTCGTCACTACGCCAAACCTGTGGCAGCGCTGTTTTTCGTCGCCTTTATCAGCTCACACGTCATGTATATCTGGGCGGATGCCAATTTCTATCGTCCTGTGACGATGCAGCGCGCCAATCTGCCGCTCTCTTATCCGATGACGGCCCGTCGCTTCCTCGAGAAACACGGCCTGCTCGATGCGCAGGAGTATCAGCGTCGACTGGTCGAGCAAGGCAACCCCGAAGCGGTGTCAGTCCAGTATCCGCTCAGTGATTTACGCTACCGCGATATGGGCCGTGGTCAGAACGTGCTGCTGATAACCGTAGACGGGCTGAACTACTCGCGCTTTGAGAAACAAATGCCTGTCCTGGCGGACTTTGCCGAGAAGAATATCAGTTTTACCCAGCATATGAGCTCGGGGAATAATACTGATGCGGGCATCTTCGGCCTGTTCTACGGTATTTCGCCAAGCTATATGGACGGCGTGTTGTCTTCCCGCACGCCCGCCGCGCTGATCACCTCGTTGAACCAGCAAGGCTATCAGTTGGGTCTGTTCTCTTCAGACGGCTTCACCAGCCCACTCTATCGTCAGGCATTGCTCTCTGATTTCTCACTGCCTGCGGCACGTAGCCAGTCTGATGAGCAGACGGCCAGCCAGTGGATAAACTGGTTAAACCGCTACGCGCAGGAAGATAACCGCTGGTTCTCCTGGGTCGCCCTGAATGGCACCACGCTGGATGATACACAGCAGAAGGGTTTCACCCGCCGTTACCATCGTGCAGCAGAAGAAGTGGATAACCAGATTGGTCGCGTCCTGAAGGCCTTACAGGATGCAGGCAAGCTTGAAAATACCGTCGTGATCGTGACGGCAGGCCATGGCGTTCCTCTGGGCGATGAAGTCAAAGACACTAACTGGGCTCGCCCTAACCTGCACGTTCCGCTGGTGATCCACTGGCCGGGCACGCCTGCGCAACACATTACTATGCTGACCGATCACAAAGATGTGATGACCACGCTGATGCAACGCCTGCTGCATGTGAGCACGCCAGCCATTGAGTATTCGCAGGGGCAGGATCTGTTTAGCGCCACGCGCCGCCATAACTGGGTCACCGCGGCCAACAGTCATACGCTTGCCGTGACCACACCGGCGTTTACGCTGGTGCTGAACAGCAACGGGACCTACCAGACCTACAATCTGAACGGCGAAAAAATTAAAGATCAAAAACCGCAGTTGAGTTTGTTGCTGCAGGTGCTCACGGATGAAAAGCGCTTTATCGCTAACTGATTAATTATTAATCGTTTAGTAACCTGTTTTCTTGCATTCAGCAAAAAAACAGGTAGGATAATTTGCAATGCGTCGGCACGTAGCGCAGCCTGGTAGCGCACCGTCATGGGGTGTCGGGGGTCGGAGGTTCAAATCCTCTCGTGCCGACCAAAAATCCCTATAAAAAAACCAACCCTCAGGGTTGGTTTTTTTGTTTCTGACTCGCCTACTGTTTCTCTTTTCCACCCAGAAAATAAATTCCCAGCGGGATAGCCAGCAGAACGGTGAAGACCAGGCTGTAGACAAATATCATCGCCGACTGCAGCACAAACATACTGGTCGTCCACTGGGAGAGCGGAATGTTGTACTGCTCAATGACGCCCACAATGGTCGCGCGTCCGACGCCGGCTGCGGCAATCAAAAACACAACAAACAGCGCCAGTAAAAACTTCCTGCCTTCAGGAGTGTTAAGCTTTTCGCGGACCATGATTCTTCCCTTCACAGTTGAATAACATTATTTCCCGCTAACCCTAACACGATCGACCTGACGATTCCACATCAGCATTTTCATCCAAACCAAAGCTAAACAGGCAGTTTAATACGCTATTAAATGTGAAAATTTAAGTAAATCGAACCGACGACTGCGGCGCACTGTGTTAGCCTTATATCGATCGTTTTAACATAAAGGAAGAACTGTGAAAAACGCACCTACATTCGCTCTTGCCCTGCTCGCCGCAGCCTGTGTCAGTGGCAGCGCATTTGCCAGCACAACGGATAAAACGCAGCCGCTGGAAAAAGTCGCGCCTTACCCGCAGGCCGAAAAAGGCATGAAACGTCAGGTTATCCAGCTCCCTGCCCAGGAAGATGAATCGGGTTATAAGGTCGAGCTGCTGATTGGTAAAACGCTGGAAGTGGACTGCAATCAGCACCGTCTGGGCGGTCAGCTGGAGAGCAAAACCCTTGAAGGCTGGGGTTATGATTACTATGTCTTTGATAAGGTCACATCGCCGGTTTCAACCATGATGGCGTGTCCGGACGGTAAGAAAGAAGAGAAATTTGTGACGGCGTACCTGGGTGAAAACAGCCTGTTGCGCTATAACAGCAAACTTCCGATTGTGGTCTATACGCCAGATACGGTTGAGGTGAAATATCGCATCTGGAAAGCCGAAGAGAAGATTGAAAACGCCGTAACGCGTTAAAAAAGAGCCGGGTGATTCACCCGGCTTTTTTTATTTACAGCGCAATATCCGCGACGGGCTTAGATTCCGCTTGCGGTTTGGCCTGCGGCTGAGCCTGCGGCGCGGCATCGGCCGGCTGCGGTTTAACATACTGCAGTTGCAGTACGCGGCTGGTGTACTCCAGCTCCTGTTCGGTCGCGGCGACGTTACCGTTCAGCTTAGTGCCGTATGATGGAATAATGGTTTTCAGTTTCGCCTGCCATTCCGGGCTGGCGACTTTATCTTTAAACACTTTTTCCATCAGGTGCAGCATGATCGGGGCCGCGGTGGAGGCGCCCGGCGAAGCACCCAGCAGTGCAGCAATGGTCCCCTCTTTATCGCTCACCACTTCGGTACCCAGACGCAGTACCCCGCCCTCTTTCGGATCGCGCTTGATAATTTGCACGCGCTGCCCGGCCTGCCAGAGACGCCAGTCCGCTTTTTTCGCCTGAGGATAATATTCCTGCAACGAAGCAAAGCGATCGTCATCAGACAGCATGACCTGGCTAATCAGGTATTTCACCAGGTCAAAATTATCCATACCAACGTCGACCATTGGCATAAAGTTTGACGTCGTGGTCGAGCTCAACAGATCCCACAATGAACCATTTTTCAGGAACTTAGTCGAGAAAGTAGCGAAAGGTCCGAACAGCACAACGCGTTTGCCGTCCAGCATACGGGTATCGATGTGCGGAACAGACATCGGCGGCGCACCGACGGATGCCTGGCCGTACACTTTCGCCAGATGACGATTAACCACTTCCGGGTTTTCAGACACCAGGAACTGTCCACCGACCGGGAAGCCCGCATAGTCATCCGCTTCCGGGATGCCGGTTTCCTGAAGCAGCTTCAGTGCAGCACCACCCGCGCCAATGAAGACAAACTTCGCCTTGATGACGTGCTCTGCCTCGTTGTTCTTCAGGTCGGCAACGGTTACGCTCCAGCTATTATCCGCGTTGCGCTTAAAGCCGCGCACCTCGGTGTTGAGCGCCAGGTTAAAGTTCTCTTTCTTTTGCAAAGAGCCAACCAGCTGGCGGGTGATTTCCCCGTAATTGACGTCGGTTCCAATTTCAGTACGGGTAGCGGCCACTTTCTGATTCGGGTCGCGCCCTTCCATCACCAGCGGCGCCCATTCTTTAATCTGTTGATGATCTTCAGAATATTTCATGCCGCGGAACAGGCTGCTCTGCTGTAACGCCGCGTAACGTGCGCGCAGGAAGTTAACGTTCCGATCGCCCCAGACAAAGCTCATATGCGGAACGGTATTGATAAAGGAGTGCGGGTTTTGCAGCACGCCGTTGTTCACCTGGTGAGACCAGAACTGACGGGAAACCTGGAAAGCTTCGTTAATTTCTACGGCTTTCTCGATGCTAATGGAGCCGTCCTTTTTCTGCGGCGTGTAGTTCAGCTCCATAAGCGCCGAGTGCCCGGTGCCGGCGTTATTCCAGCCGTTCGAGCTTTCCTTTGCCACGCCATCCAGGCGCTCAACCATGGTCATCGACCAGTCTGGCTGTAATTCTTGCAGGTATGTGCCAAGCGTGGCGCTCATGACGCCGCCACCAATTAATAGAACGTCCGTTTCCTGCTCTTTTGGCTCCGCAGCCTGCGCCGTCATGGAGACGACGTTAAGCCCGATAGCCATGGAAAAGAGCATGGCAGTCATTTTTTTCATCATTTGTGCCTTACGTATAATGATAAGTACGTGAAAATTGCAGGTGAGATAAGCTGCGGGGCAACGGTAACAACTTTTAAAAAGCGTTTAAAGGTTACGAAATTATTGTAATTGTGAAATTTAATGATGGATTGTTTATAAGGGTATTAAGTTTAGCGACTGGTCAAATGCCTTAATCCTGGCTACTATGCTGCACTTTGTGATCGCGCGCACGGAAGCCTGCCTCAACCTGCGGATGTTTATGTCATTACCCCACTCTACTCACCTGTCGACCGATGAAGGTCATGTGGCAACCGTATTACGCTCGCCAAAACTGTTTATGCGTGAAACCCTGGCTGGCGTGATTACCGCGCTGGCCCTGATTCCGGAAGTGATCTCTTTTTCCGTGGTCGCAGGCGTTGATCCAAAAGTCAGTCTGGTTGCCTCGGTGGTGCTCTGCCTGGCGCTCTCCGTGTTTGGCGGACGTCCGGCTATGGTGACGGCGGCAGCCGGTTCCGTTGCGCTGGTAATAGGCCCGATGGTGGCTCAGCACGGCGTTCAGTATATTCTGCCTGCGGTGGTGCTTGCGGGTGTGATTCAGATTCTCTTTGGCGTGATGGGCATGGCGCGGCTGATGCGATTCATTCCGCATGCGGTAATGACCGGCTTTGTTAACGCGCTTGGCGTGTTGATCTTCTTTGCCCAGGTGCCCCATTTCTGGACAAAAAGCCCATTAATTGTCGGCCTGTTTGTCCTGACCTTATTAATAGTGCTGTGGGTGCCGCGGTTTATTAAAAGCGTTCCGTCGCCGTTGATTGCCATTGTTCTTTTGACCCTGTTCACCGTGACCAGCGGGCAAATCCTGCCAACCGTCGGGGATGAAGGCTCCATGAGCGGGGGCTTACCGGGTTTGACCGAACTACTGGTGCCGTTGAATCTGCAAACACTCAGTATTATCTGGCCTTGTGCCCTGAGCATCGCCTTCGTTGGCCTGATGGAGTCGCTTTTGACGGCAAAACTGGTGGATGAGCTGACGGCTACGCCATCGAGCAAACGCCGGGAAAGCATCGGGCTGGGCGTTGCCAATATCATGTCTGGTTTTTATGGCGGGATTGCGGGATGCGCGATGATTGGCCAAACCATCGTCAACGTGGAGATGGGCAAAGGGCGTAGCCGCATTTCAACGGTTGCCGCCGGGCTGGTCCTGCTGGTTCTGGTCACCGCACTAAGCGAGGTCATGGCCAAAATCCCGATGGCCGTGCTGGCGGGGATTATGGCCATTGTGGCGTTCAAGACGTTCAACTGGCACAGCATTCAGCCAGGCACGGTCGCTTCTGCGCCGGTCGCCGAAACCCTTGTCATGCTGATTACCGTTGCCGCAACGGTCTCAACGGGTAATCTGGCGATTGGCGTTCTGGGCGGTCTGGTGGTCATGGCGATTATCCCTGCCCGCCTTAAACGCAAGCCGCCGGTTAAAGAAGAAATATCGTCGCCAGACCAAGGAAAATAAAGAATCCACCGGTGTCCGTAATGGCGGTGATCATGACGCTCGACCCCACCGCGGGGTCGCGTCCCAGACGGGTCATCGCCAGCGGAATAATCACTCCCATCATCGACGCCACCAGCAAATTCAGTACCATTGCCAGCATCATCACGCCCCCCAGAGCCATATCATCATACAGCCACCAGGTAATACCGCCCATAATACCGCCCCACACCAGGCCATTGATCAGCGCAACGCCCATCTCCCTGAATATCAGGAAAGTGAAGTTACCAGGCTGAATATGTTGCAGCGCCAGCGCGCGGACAATCATCGTGATGGTCTGGTTTCCCGTATTGCCGCCAATCCCCGCCACGATCGGCATCAGGGAGGCCAGGGCAACCAGTTGCGAAATCGTATGTTCAAATCCGTCGATAACGCGGGAGGCGATAAACGCCGTACATAAGTTAACGGCGAGCCACGCCCAGCGGGTTTTGACCGCCTTACCCACAGAAGCATGAACATCGTCTTCCGCGCTCAGGCCGCCCAGGGCGCGCAGGTCGTTATCCGTCTCTTCGTAAACCACATCAACAATTTCATCGATGGTGACACGCCCCATCAGTTTCCCGACCGAATCGATCACCGCCGCACTGATTAAGTTGTCACGTTCAAAGGTTCGGGCGGCTTTTTCCGCGTCGTCTTCGGGCGAGAAGACCATCGGATCGTCTTCCATAACGTCAATCACCCGACGCTGCGTGCTGTTAAGAAGTATGGTTTGCAGCGCCAGCTCGCCTAACAGCGTTTTATCCCGCGAGGTCACGAAGAGTTTATCGGTGTTTTCCGGCATCTTCCCCAGACGGCGTAAATAGCGTTGTACGGTGGCCAGCGTCACATCCGGGCGAATGGTGATCACCTCGAATTCCATGATCGCACCAACGCTGTTCTTCTCGAAATGCATCACCTGCCGCACGCGAGCGCGCTCATCAGCCGGCAATGAAGCCAGAAGACGGCCGGTCAGGTTACGCGGCAGGTGCTGAACGAGGTAGATCTGCTCATCAATATCCAGGGTTTTCAGCGCTTCCAGAATATCGTGGTCGCTCATCTCATCGATAAGATCGTCCCAGACATTCTCAGAGGCTTCGAGCAAGACCTGCCCGCGCTCATGATCCTGAACCAGGCGCCAAAGGGCGTGACGCTCTTCGGAGGGCAAGGCTTCGAGGGTATCGGCGAGATCCGGTGGCGGCAAATGCGCCACCAGTGCCCCTACCTCAGCAATATCGTCGGCCAACGTACCGACGTCATATTGCTCAGCCAGGGTTAATTTACCTAATAGCGTCGAAGTGACCGCTTTGTCAGTGGTGAGCAGCCAGATAAGGCGGGCACGCTCCTGGTCGCGCAACCGTGCGCTGTTTTTCTTTTTTACGGCCATTAATTATAAATCCATGAAATGAGATGCGGTTAAGCATAGCGCGAGGGAATGTAAATGATAATAAACAACCGGCGGGTATGAATGAAAAACAGGCGAATCGGTAAGTTTGTGCCCGGCAGATGAGAGCTGCCGGGCAAAATAGCCTCAGGCGGTTCGCGCCACGGCATCGCGCGAGGCGGCATCGCGTTCTTCACCGACCAGTTCGCTTAATACGCCATTGCGCATTTCCAGCAGACGGTCAGCATGGATAAAGTAATGGTCGTCATGGCTGATGGCAAAGATCGTTTTGCCCATCGCCTGCATCAGCGGCAACAGCACCTGATAAAACTCGCGACGGAAGTGCGGGTCCTGATCGGCGGCCCACTCGTCCAGCAGAATAATGTCACGCTCTTCCGCCAGCGCCAGCAGCAACGCCACGCGTTTTTTCTGCCCTTTTGACAGCTTCAGATTGAGGATTTTGCCGTCCTTCAGCTCAAGCTTATGCGACATCTGGAGATGGTTCATCCATTTCTCGACCAGGGCCGCGTCGGCGGCTTTGCCCTCCGGCCCTAAGAGCTGGTCAAACAGCCAGACATCCGTAAAGACCGCGGAAAACAGTTTGCGATAATCTTCAGGTTTATCGACCGACACCGGTTTGCCATCCAGCAAAATTTCGCCGGACTGCGGTTGGTACAATCCTGTCAGCAGCATCGCCAGCGTCGATTTCCCACTGCCGTTACCCCCAATCAGGAATATCAATTCGCCCCGATGCAGGGTCAAATTCACCGGTCCGACCGCGAAGGCGTTGTCCTGATAATGGAACGTCACATTGCGAAGCTCCAGCGTCTTCCAGTCAGGGAAGGCCTGCGGACGCGGGAAGTCGGCTTTGAACGGTGCCAGTTCAAACTTGTTTAGCTTCCTGAAGGCCACCTGCGCGCTCAACAGCGTCGGCAGAGCGCCCACTGCCGACAGCAGCGGCGTGCGTAAAAAGAGGAGCGTCAGGGAATAGGTAGCGGCTACGTTGGTATCCGCCCAGCCCAGACTGTTTGCCATCCAGAAAACCAGACCGATGGCGCCCAGCATCATAATATTCGACCAGTTAACCGCGCTCAGGTGGAAGGTGTCTGCGCGAATAATATGGTGGCGATATTCGCGCGCATCCGGAATATAAAGATGATTAAAGATATGTTCCGCCCGCTCGCGATTGAGCGTGAGCTCTTTACGCCCTTCCAGCACCGTCTGGTAGTCGTTATAGAGTTTATCTTCCGTTTCGCGCAGTACGGCCATGTGCTTATACACCCGCGCTACCAGCATATAACCGCCCCAGATGGTCACCACAATCCACAGCGCGGTAACCGCCAGCATTTTGGTGGAGAGCCAGGCCAGATAAGCCGCAGAGCCAAAGGTGAGGATAATCCCCTGAACCAGTTCAGGCAGACGCACAAACGCAATGGTGATGGCGCGAACGTCGCTGGTGAGCCCGGCGAGAAGCGATGCGCTTCCCAGCTGTTCCACGCGCTCCACGTGGGTGTCCATAATACGCTTGATAAACTCACTGCGCAGGCGATAGACAAAATGGTGGCCCAGCACGGTAAGCGCCAGTTGCGATCCCAGCGTCACGGCCATGAGAAGCAGCAATAAGCCGAGAAATTCCGGTAAAACGGACAACGTTGTGTCGACCATTTCGATCAACCGCACGTTGATAAAGGCGATCAGACCAATACCCAGGGCGGCGCTGGCGAGGCTGAGCGCCATGACCGCAATAAAGGGCCAGCGGTACTGCCGCCAGACAAGAAGAAGTAGTTGCATGCAGAGCAATCCGGACAATAAAAAACAGCCAGCAGTGTAAACTGCCCGGCGTTTACATCAAGAATAATTCTTATTTTTATTCGCTATTCCCTGCCTGGCGGAAGGTCAGGTTATAGCGAAACGCGCCGGCCTGCGGATGTTCGCCAGATTTAAGCGGCTGAATCCCATGGTAGAACAGCCGCGATTCGCCTCCCCAGACCACCACATCGCCATGCTCCAGCATCAGTCGCCTGAGCGGATCCTGACGTTTTAACCCGCCAAACTGGAAAATAGCCGGCAGGCCCAGCGAAACGGAGACAATAGGCGCCGCTAAATTGGCTTCGTCTTTATCCTGATGCAGCGAAAGTTTTGCCCCGGGAGCGTAACGATTTATCAGGCAGGCGTCAGGCTGAAAGTCGGGATATCCTGCCGCCACGGCGGCATCATGGCAAAGTTCACTCAGCGCCGTCGGCATCTGCGGCCACCGCAGCCCCGTAAGCGGGTCGACCGGGGAATAGAGATAGCCGCGCGCGTTGGTGGCCCAACCCAGTTCACCACAGTTGGTCATCGCCACTGACATGGTGTACCCCCCCGGCGTCACCATATGCCGGAAAGGGGCCGCAGCGGCAACGTCATCAATGCCCTGAAAAAGCGCCGCCGCCCGCGACAGGGCAAAACGTCGTAAAATTACCGCGCCAGGCGCCAGCGGTTCCTGCCAGGGTTCTGCATCGGCAAAGAGATCGAGCATCAGGCCTCCCGTGGTTTCGCTTCGCGCTGAAGTAAGGCTGCTTTTCGCGCCGTGCCCCAGCGATAGCCGGATAACGCCCCGTCAGTCCGCACAACACGATGACAGGGAATAAGAATAGCCAGTTTATTGGCGGCGCAGGCCCCTGCAACGGCACGCACGGCATCGGGTTTGCCGATGGCTTGAGCCACCTGCCGATAGCTGGCCGTTTCACCACAGGGAATGGCGCGTAGCGCCTGCCAGACCTGCTGCTGGAAAGCCGTGCCGCGAATATCCAGCGGCAGCGCCAGCGATGCATCCGGATTATCCACGCGGGCAATGACCTGGCCTACTCGCCGGGTAAAATCCTCGTTTTGCGACTCGTACCGGGCATGGGGGAACATCAAGGTGAGTTCGGCCAGTAACGCCGTATCATCATCACCCAGTAGCAAGGCACAAATTCCCCGCTCGCTTTCCGCCACCAGACAGCGTCCCAGCGAGCAATGACTGATTGCGAAGCGCACCGCAAGATGATTTCCGCCGCTGCGGTACTGTCTGGCGGTCATGCCCAGCGCCTCATCGGCTTTCCGGTAATAACTACTGCTGTCGGGAAACCCGGCCGCCAGCACCGACGCGGTGACGGTCTCCCCTTCCATTAATGCCCGACGCAGGCGTTCAGCCCGCGCGGCCTGTTGCCAGGCTTTTGGCGTCATGCCCGTCAGGGATTTGAACAGTCGATGAAAGTGGTACGGACTCATTCCCACCTGTTGCGCCAGCGCATCCAGCGTTAAGGGGCGATCCTGTTCGAGCAGGCGGCAGGCTTTTTCGACTTTTGCCACCCGATACGCCTGTGGATCGGCTTTATCCGGGAAACAGCGTTTGCAGGCCCGGTATCCGGCCTGCACAGCATGAATCGCATCGGGAAAGAAACAGACATTTTTACGCAGCGCGTGGCGCGCACGGCAGGACGGACGGCAGAAGATGCCGGTTGTGCGGACTGCAAAAACAAATTGTCCGTCGGCAGTCAGATCGCGGGCCAGCACGGCCAGCCAGCGATCGTCATCGGTATTTCGCGTCAGGTTTTTCATCTTCGACTCCTCTTACAAGCATAATCCTACCTTGCCAGAGCGCCATCAAACAAAAACCCGCAACCTTGCTTTTTAATTTTTTTCGCTCACGAGGAAGCTCTGGAACTGAGGCGACATCCAGGTTTTGAAGCCCTCCCCCTCTTTAAAGATCATGTACACCGCCAGCCCCTCCTGACGCACGACCTCTTTGGCTTTCTCCGTTCCCAACACCATCAGCCCCGTATCCCAGGCATCAGCCTCCAGCGCGGTGGGCGAGACAACCGTTACCGAGACCAGCTTGTGTTCAATGGGACGACCCGTTTGCGGATCGATGACGTGCGAAATTCGTTTGCCATCCAGCTCGTAATAGTTGCGATAACTGCCGGAGGTACTAATCCCATGACCGTTAATGTCCACAATCGCCTGGACAGCCTGTTGCTGATCGGTCGGTTTTTGAATAGCCACGCGCCAGGGTTTATCGCTGGCGTTCATACCACGGCTAACCAGCGCGCCGCCCACCGACACCAGATAACGGGCGATGCCCTCCTGGCTCATCAGCTTTGCAAGATGATCGGCGGCGTAACCCTCGCCGACGGTAGAGAGATCGACGAAAAGATCGGGAATATCTTTTTGTAAATACTGTTGTCCGTACTGATTGATCACCGACAGATGTTGTAACCCGGTACGGGCCCGTGCATCGTCGATTTGCGCCTGCCCGGGCTCGCTCACCGGCTGCTTATTGGGACCGAATCCCCACAAATTGACCAACGGCCCCACGGTGATATCCATCGCGCCATTGGTTTTATAACCCACGCGCAGCGACTCGGTGATGATGTCCGCCATCGCTGCATTCACAGGCCAGGGCGAGGTGCTGTTCGATAAATTGAATCGCATCAGTGCGGAGTCATTTTTATACGTCGTGAGCAGCTGATCGTCCGCGTCGAGCTGGCTCTGGATCTTCTCGCGCAGTTCACTGGCCCGATCTTTATCAACATTCATGATGCTCACGCGCCAGAATGTGCCCATCGTCTTGCCTTCAAGTACCGTTGCTGCGGGTGTTTCAACCTTTGCCACGGGCGTGGAAGAATCGCATGCCGTGAGAAAGAAAAGCGCCGCCAGTACGCTGGCGCGAAAAAAAGTCATTTCCATTCGTTATTATCCTCAAACCTGAACGGCAAGAGTACACCAAAACGGTTCGTTTTGAGTGGTGAAAAAAGCATAAAAAAAGGGACCTTAAGGTCCCTTATGTAAAAAAGACAAGAAATTAGAACTGGTAAACCAGACCCAGCGCGACGATATCGTCAGTGCCTACGCCAGCTGCACGGGTAAAGTTATTGTCATCCAGCAGGTTGATTTTGTAATCAACATAGGTAGACATGTTTTTGTTGAAGAAGTAGGTCGCGCCAACGTCAACATATTTCAGCAGGTCCTGATCGCCGTAACCGCCTTCGATGTCTTTGCCTTTAGACTGCAGGTAAGCCACGGATGGACGCAGGCCGAAATCGAACTGGTACTGAGCAACCACTTCGAAATTCTGTGCTTTGTTAGCAAAACCGTAAACGGAGCTGTCGTTCTGAGAGTTGCCGAAACGCGTTGCGTTATAGGTCTGGGAGTAGTGCGCTGCCAGGTAGATGTTGTTTGCGTCGTATTTCAGGCCGCCGCTGTAAACTTCAGCACGGTCGCCGTTGCCGTAAACGTCTACTGCGTTCTGATCTGCGGTACGTTTAGAGGAAGACATCGCACCGCCTACGCTGAAGCCTTCGCCCAGGTTATAGGTCAGTGACGCGCCATAGCCGTCGCCGTTCTGTTTCAGGGTGCTGCGACCCGTGTCGTTTTCACCGCTTACGCTGCCGTTTTTACCCTGATACTGCAGAGCAAAGTTCAGGCCATCCACCAGACCAAAGAAGTCCTGGTTACGGTAAGTGGCAACGCCATTTGCACGTTGTTGCAGGAAGTTGTCGCTGCCGTAAGTGTCGCCGCCAAATTCTGGCAGTACGTCGGTCCAGGACGTTACGTCATAGATGACGCCGTAGTTACGACCGTAGTCGAATGAGCCTGCATCACCAAATCTCAGACCGGCGAATGCCATACGCGTCCAGGACTGGTTGTCGCTTTCAGTGGTGTTGCCCTGAATCTGGTATTCCCACTGGCCGTAACCGGTCAGCTGGTCGTTTACCTGCGTTTCGCCTTTGAAGCCCAGACGCATGTAAGTCTGATCGCCATCAGCACCGTCATCATCAGAAAAATAGTGCAGGCCATCTACTTTGCCGTACAGATCTAATTTGTTGCCGTCTTTATTATAAATTTCAGCCGCATTTGCTGCGCCCGCTACCAGCAGTGCTGGTACCAGGAGGGACAGGACTTTAACTTTCATTTTATTAACCCTCTGTTATATGCCTTATAATTGCCACTGCTTACTGATTGACCCTCTCAACCAGTCGGCACATTCATTCTCCGCAAAAATACAGAATAATCCAATACGAATATGATACTAAAACTTTGAAGATGTTTCATTTGTCGTCAAAGATGTGTCAACTTGTAAACAAAAGGGAACTTTTCGACAGCACAAAAAGCTAATAAATAAGGCACTTTTAATCAAAGTGTTATATAAAGCCATTTAAATCAAATAGATAAACAAAAAATAGTTACCGCACTGAATGACAAAACAAAGCGCTTTGAGTTCACTAAAATATATCTCGCTATCATCATTAACTTTATTTATTACCGTCATTCAAATTTGAATGTCTGTTTATCCCTAATTGAGCCGAATGCACTGCATTCGGTTTTTTTTTACTTTTCTTTACGGAAAAGTGTTTTTTTTGTGCTACCCGCCTGAAATTATAACGACTATTAATTAAACCCTCCCGTGACATTCGTTGCGCCCATGCATTTACTCTAAATCTTAATTTCTTGTTAATTAGTGCTATTTCTTAACGATTACGATAATTATTTGTACAGATGGCAAAACGCTGTACACATTCACCGCTATTGCACTTTGGCCTGGATCGGGCGCAAAAAGTCCGTCACAGACTGACAACTACGCTGGAAATTCAGTTATTACGCTTTATACTGCCTATCTCCCAAAAGTGCGACCACCACGGGTTACCAATTAATGAGTCAATCTGAGACGACCGCGTCAGGCAAATTTTCCCTCCTTCCCGGGAGCATCACTCGTTTCTTTCTTCTATTGATCATAGTGCTGCTGGTGACGATGGGAGTTATGGTGCAAAGCGCGGTTAACGCCTGGCTGAAAGACAGAAGTTATCAGATTGTCGATATCACCCATGCATTGCATAAACGCATCGACACCTGGCGCTACGCCACCTGGCAGATTTACGACAATATTGCTGCTGCTCCGGGCACCGCTTCCGGTGACGGATTGCAGGAGACGCGCCTCAAGCAGGACGTCTACTACCTGGAAAAGCCGCGCCGCAAAACCGAAGCCTTAATTTTTGGCTCCCACGATAGCGCCACGCTCGAAATGACGCAGCGGATGTCGACCTACCTCGACACGCTGTGGGGCGCTGAAACGGTGCCGTGGTCGATGTACTATCTTAATGGTCAGGATAACAGCATGATCCTGATCTCCACGCTGCCGCTTAAAGATCTCTCCTCGGGCTTTAAAGAGACGGCGGTGGGTTCCATTGTCGATACTCGCCGCGCGGAGATGCTGCAGCAGGCGAATGCGCTGGATGAGCGCGAAAGTTTCTCTTCGCTGCGTCGCCTTGACTGGCAAAACGGTCATTACTTTACGCTGCGCACGACGTTTAATCAGCCAGGACATCTGGCCACGGTGGTCGCCTTCGACTTACCGATTAATGATTTGATCCCGCCGGATATGCCGCTGGATAGCTTCCGTCTGGATCCGGACAATTCCACACAAAACTTGCGCACGCCGCCTGATAAAGAGACCGCGGAAAGCGTAGCAATCTCCTTTAATGGTTCAAAAATTGAGATCACCTCCTCGCTGAACTCGACCGGTATGCGCCTGGTGTGGCAGGTTCCGTTTGGTACCCTTCTGCTGGACACGCTGCAAAATATCCTGCTGCCGCTGTTGCTTAACATTGGCCTGCTCGCCCTGGCCGTGTTTGGGTACACCACGTTTCGCTTCCAGCCGGGGCGGGCGAGTGAAAGCCCTTCCTCCTCTGGTTCCAGCAGTGAACTGCGCGTATTGCGAGCCCTGAACGAAGAGATTGTCTCCGTGCTGCCTCTGGGTTTACTGGTGCACGATCAGGAAGCAAACCGCACGATCATCAGTAATAAAATTGCCGACCACTTAATGCCGCATCTTAATTTGCAGAACATCACCGCAATGGCCGATCAGCATCAGGGCGTGATTCAGGCGACCATTAATAATGAACTCTATGAAATACGCCAGTTCCGCAGCCAGGTGGCATCACGCACGCAGATCTTTATCATTCGTGACCAGGACCGTGAAGTTCTGGTGAATAAGAAGCTGAAGCAGGCCCAGCGGTTGTATGAGAAAAATCAGCAAGGCCGTGCCGCGTTTATGCACAATATCAGCGATGCCTTCAAGCAACCGTTGAAAACGCTGGCAGCTCAGGCCGCCAGCCTAAAAGAGCCTGAAAGTCATCAGCTGGCGATCCAGGCCGACTCTCTGGCCCGTCTCGTCGATGAAATTCAGCTGGCGAATATGCTGGAGAATGACAGCTGGAAGAGCAGCCCGTCCCTCTTCTCCATCCAGGCGTTGATTGACGAAGTGGTTCCTGAAGTCTTGCCGGTGATCAAGCGTAAAGGGCTTCAACTGCTGATTAACAATAATCTCCCCGCCAATGATGAACGCCATGGCGATCGGGAGGCGTTGCGCCGCATTCTGTTGATGCTGATTCAGTACGCCGTCACCACCACCCAGATTGGCAAAATTACGCTGGAAGTCAGCACCGATGAATCGGTCGACGATCGTCTGACGTTCCGTATTCTCGATACCGGTGAAGGCGTCACGGTGAATGAGATCGATAATCTCCACTTCCCGTTCCTGAACGACACGCAGAGCGATAATTATGGCAAAGCGAACGCCCTCACCTTCTGGTTGTGCGATCAGCTGGCACGTAAGCTGGGCGGGCACCTGAATATCAAGGCGCGTGAATCGCTGGGGACGCGTTATTCTCTGCACGTTAAAATGACCGCAAATCCACAGGAAGAGGACGAAGAACGCCTGCTGGATGACGTCGTGGCAATGGTGGATGTGACCTCAAACGAGATCCGCGCTATTGTGGTTCGTCAGCTCGAAAACTGGGGTGCTGAGTGCATCACGCCGGATGAGAGACTGGCGAGTCAAGAATTTGATCTCTTTTTAACTGATAATCCGTCTAATCTTACTGCCTCCGGCTTGCTTTTAAGCGATGATGAGTCCGGCGTGCGAAAAATCGGCCCCGGCCAGCTGCGCGTCAACTTCAATATGAGCAATGCTATGCAGGAAGCTGTACTACAACTAATAGAAGAGCAGCTGGCGCAGGAAGGGATCCTGGAGTCCCCGTTGGGTGGCGATGAAAATGCCGAACTCCATGCCAGTGGCTACTATTCACTCTTTGTGGATACAGTTCCAGATGATGTTAAGCGGTTGTATACTGAGTCCGCCGAGAAAGATTTTGCGGCACTGGCGCAGACAGCACATCGCCTTAAAGGGGTGTTTGCCATGCTTAACCTGGTTCCGGGCAAGCAGTTATGTGAAACGCTGGAACATCTTATTCGTGAGACAGATGCTTCTGGCATAGAAAAATACATCAGCGACATTGACGCCTACGTCAAAAGCTTGCTGTAGCAAGGTAGCCTAATACATGAACAATATGAACGTAATTATTGCCGATGACCATCCGATTGTACTGTTCGGTATTCGCAAATCACTTGAACAGATCGAATGGGTGAATGTTGTCGGTGAATTTGAAGACTCCACAGCACTGATCAATAACCTGCCTAAACTGGATGCGCACGTGCTCATCACCGATCTCTCCATGCCTGGGGATAAATACGGTGATGGCATTACCCTGATCAAATACATTAAGCGTCACTTCCCCAGTATTTCGATCATTGTTCTGACCATGAACAACAACCCGGCTATCCTGAGCGCCGTTCTGGATCTGGATATCGAAGGTATCGTGCTTAAACAAGGCGCACCGACGGATCTGCCAAAAGCCCTGGCGGCACTGCAGAAAGGCAAGAAATTTACGCCGGAAAGCGTGGCTCGCCTGCTGGAGAAAATCAGCGCGGGTGGTTACGGCGACAAACGTCTCTCGCCGAAAGAGAGCGAAGTACTGCGTCTGTTCGCAGAAGGTTTCCTGGTTACGGAAATTGCCAAGAAGCTTAACCGCAGCATTAAGACCATCAGCAGCCAGAAGAAATCAGCGATGATGAAACTGGGCGTGGAAAACGATATCGCCCTGTTGAACTATCTCTCCTCTGTTACGCTGAGCGCGGTCGATAAAGAGTAATGCTTTGGTCGTAAAAAAACCCGGTCGCGCATTTGCGGACCGGGTTTTTTTATACCCTGGTTTTCCTGACGCGTTCGGCATACACCGACAGCGTCTGTTTGAGAACGTCCAGCGTCACCGGCTTCGACAGGCAGCTGTCCATCCCTGATTCCAGACAACGTTGTTTCTCTTCCGCCAGCGCATTCGCCGTCACCCCCACCACCGGCAACGTCAGGCCAAGCTGACGAATACGCTGGGTCAGGCGATAGCCATCCATGTTTGGCATGTTAACGTCGCTCAGCACAATATCGATGTGGTTCTTGCTGAGAACATTCAGCGCATCGACCCCGTCGTTGGCGGTCAGGCAAAGGTACCCCAGTGACCCGAGCTGGTCGGCCAGCAGTCGGCGGTTAATCGGGTGATCGTCGACCACCAGAATCATCATGTCATCGTTTCTGGCGACGTTAGATTCCACCGACGGCAGCGCCGCGACGCCATCCCGGGTGTCTACTTCAACTTTGTAAATATGCGCCAGCAGGTTAAGCAACTCATGCGGCGTCGCCACGCTGTGAACCCATTCACCAGGCACGCGCTCCTGCGGAATACCGATGTGCCGACGGCAAAAGACCACCGCTGCCCTACCCTGCCACGCGGCATCCGGCGCATCATCGGTAATAAGGATATCATCAGCCTCTGCCGTGTGGCCCTCGTAACGCGCCACGCTGAGGCCGCTACGGGTGAGCAGCGACTCCAGGAACGTATAAAGGGAGGCGTTATGCACCGCCAGCCAGCAGCGTTTGCCGCTGAGCCCTTCTACAAACGGTTTTTCCGGATGCTGCGCATGGTAAAGCGGGATACGAATCGTAAACTGACTGCCCATGCCCGGCTCGGTATCCACCGAGATATCACCGTCCATCATGCTGATCAGCTTTTCACAAATCGCCAGTCCCAGGCCGGTACCCTGGAAGTTACGCTGTACGCCGGTGCCCACCTGGAAGAAAGGATCGAACAGACGCACCACCTCTTTTGCCGGGATCCCAACGCCCGTATCGCGCACGCGGATGCTGAGATAGTCCCCTGCACGGGACACGTGCAAAATGATGCAGCCGATATCGGTAAATTTAATGGCGTTGCTCAACAGGTTTGAGATCACCTGCTGCAGACGCATCGGGTCACCTTCCAGCGTCAGCGGCACATCGGGTTCAATAAAGCAGTAAAGGCCCAGCTGTTTACGCACGACCAGCGGCATATAGTTGGCGGTAATATGGTTCATCACTTCACGTGGAGAGAACTCGCGCGGCTCGATTTTGAGCTGTTCCGATTCGATTTTTGAGAAATCGAGAATATCGCTGATGATTTTCAGCAACAGGCTGGAAGAGTTATTCATCGCCGTGACGAGACGACCCACCCCTTTCGGTAACTCTTTCGTTTGCAAGAGATCGAGGTTACCAATAATGCCGTATAACGGCGTGCGAAGCTCATGGCTGACCGTCGCCAGGAACATGGATTTCGACTGGCTGGCCTGTTCCGCCGCTTGCGCCATTTCCTGCAAAGACTCTTCCATTTTAACGCGGGCGGATACATCCACCAGCACGCAAATCGCCACGTTTTCGTTGCGATAACGTGAATGCACAAAGCTGATTTGCAGATTGGTATTGTTACTGGTGAGCACGTCGACGAAGTTCACCTGCTGACCGCAGATAATCTGCGTCAGGCGCTGTCGGTCCTCGTGGGTCAGCATATTCAGGTAGTTGTGCGCCAGTTCGTTACTCAGGATATTGGTGCCGTCCTGGGTACGCAGGATACAAATGCCGACCGGGGCTGAGGCAACAATTTTACGGTTAAATTGTTCGTGTTCTTCCAGGCGCTGCGCATCGATTTCGGCGGGAATAAAAATTCTGCGCTCATACATCCGCGTCAGCATAAAGAGGGCGATACCGACCAGCACGTTCAGCAGGATAGCGTTCAAAATCAGCAGGCGTATACGTTCCAGCACCAGGTCAACCGGCACGGAATAGACAATGCTCAGGGACGATGGCGGCAAACTTTTTTTCAGCACCAGCTCGCGGAACCCGGAGGTGTAGCCAAACCAGGTACGCTCCTGCAACCAGTGCTGATCGATTGTGATGCGCTTCTCCGGACCGGTGAGGGAGATCAGGGTATGGCCATTCTCGTCCAGAATGGTCACGCCCATCGGCAGGCTGCCCGGCGTGAAGAAATTCTCCATCCGGATAGTTTGCTCAATTCCCAGCAGCGCCTGCAGGCGGTTGGCCAGGTAGACCGGCGTCAGCGCATAGAAGTAGCCCACTTCAGCGCGCGGGCCCTGGCTTATCCAGTAAATGTTGTTACTGCGCTCGTCCTGCGGCGCGTTACGGTATTTCTTAATCCGTTCGTGCAGGCTTTTCAGCGCATTATCACGGTCGACCGGCACATCGCGCAGGCCGAAATTCGCCATGCACAAATTATCGCTACCGATAAGAAAGACGCGATTCAGATCGTAAGCCGCAGAAAAATTATCCCGCCAGTAGCGCATAAACCATGACAGTGACTCCAGCGACCCGCGCCAGGTTCCGCCCATCGCCGAGCAGTCGGAATCGGGGAACAGCGGCTCAAAATTGGGGATCTCAACCTTATCGTTTCGTCCACGGCTGGCCAGAATACCGTTTTCCGCCGTCAGCCGGTTTTCCGCGATGTATTTCAACTCTTTCATCACATCCGACGTGCGCTGGATATAGCGCTGGGCCTGATCGGAGTTATAGCTAAACTCCTGACGGATCTCGGACTCCTTCTTGTGCAAGGCGTTGACGATATAGAACACCGAGGCCAGGGCCACCAGTAGCCAAAGCAGTAGCGCTAACGCCCGGAAAAAATAGCGAGAAACTTTTAGCGTGGTACGAAAGGAGACGAGATATTTCAAGGGGGCGAGGCTCCGCCGTCGGGGTCAAAAAGAATGTGGTTAAGGTAGCGGTAAACGTAGTTTGTCGCAATGCTCACGTGTCCGCAAAAAAAGAAAGGGCCGGAATCCGGCCCTTTTTACGTCAGGAGACATTACTCTTCAGCGTCGTCCGCAACATCATCGTCGCTTTCGGCTTCTGGCGCGATTTCATCGTCGCCTTCCGCTACGCTGCCGTCGATAGAATCCAGTTCTTCATCGTCGACAGGCTCAGCAACACGTTGCAGGCCCACCACGTTTTCATCTTCCGCAGTACGGATGAGGATCACGCCCTGGGTGTTACGCCCTACCACGCTGATCTCTGACACGCGAGTACGCACCAGCGTACCGGCATCGGTGATCATCATGATCTGATCGCAATCATCAACCTGCACCGCGCCGACAACAGAACCGTTACGCTCGGTCACTTTGATCGAGATAACACCCTGCGTGCCGCGTGATTTGGTTGGGTACTCGGCTTCAGCGGTACGTTTACCGTAACCGTTCTGCGTCACGGTCAGGATTGCTCCTTCGCCACGCGGAATAATCAGGGAGACAACCGCGTCTTCACCGGCAAGCTTAATACCGCGCACGCCGGTCGCGGTACGTCCCATCGCACGTACGGCGTTTTCTTTGAAGCGAACGACTTTACCCGCCGCGGAGAACAGCATGACTTCGTCAGTACCAGAGGTCAGATCAACGCCAATCAGCTCGTCGCCTTCGTTCAGGTTCACCGCGATGATCCCGGCAGAACGTGGGCGGCTAAACTCGGTCAGCGCCGTTTTCTTCACGGTGCCGCTGGCGGTCGCCATGAAGACGTTAACGCCCTCTTCGTATTCACGCACCGGCAGAATCGCCGTAATACGTTCGTTCGGCTCAAGCGGCAACAGGTTGACGATTGGGCGACCACGCGCACCACGGCTCGCTTCTGGCAGCTGGTAAACCTTCATCCAGTACAGACGACCACGGCTTGAGAAGCAGAGGATCGTGTCATGGGTGTTAGCCACCAGCAGGCGGTCAATAAAGTCTTCTTCTTTAATACGTGCCGCAGACTTGCCTTTACCACCACGACGTTGTGCTTCGTAGTCGGTCAGCGGCTGATACTTCACATAGCCCTGGTGAGACAGGGTGACCACCACATCTTCACGGTTGATCAGGTCTTCAATGTTGATATCAGAAGAGTTCGCGGTAATTTCCGTGCGACGCTCATCGCCGAACTGATCGCGGACCAGTTCCAGCTCTTCGCGGATCACTTCCATCAGGCGATCGGCGCTGGCAAGAATATGCAGAAGCTCTGCAATCTGCTCCAGCAGCTCTTTATATTCATCGAGCAGTTTTTCATGCTCAAGGCCGGTCAGTTTCTGCAAACGCAGATCCAGAATAGCCTGCGCCTGCTGCTCGGTCAGGTAGTACTGACCATCACGCACGCCGAACTCAGGTTCCAGCCACTCAGGACGTGCAGCGTCATCGCCTGCACGTTCGAGCATGGCAGAGACATTACCCAGCGCCCAAGGACGGGCGACCAGACCGGCTTTTGCCTCAGCAGGCGTTGGCGCACGGCGAATCAACTCAATGATAGGGTCGATGTTTGCCAGAGCAACAGCCAGTGCTTCAAGGATGTGCGCACGGTCGCGGGCTTTACGCAGTTCGAAAATGGTACGGCGCGTCACCACTTCACGACGGTGACGAACGAACGCGCTCAGAATATCTTTCAGGTTCATGATCTTCGGCTGACCATGGTGCAGTGCAACCATGTTGATACCGAAGGAGACCTGAAGCTGAGTCTGGGAGTACAGGTTGTTCAGCACAACCTCGCCCACCGCGTCGCGTTTGATTTCAATTACGATGCGCATACCGTCTTTATCAGACTCGTCACGCAGCGCGCTGATACCTTCAACACGTTTTTCTTTTACCAGTTCCGCGATCTTCTCGATCAGGCGCGCTTTGTTGACCTGATACGGGATTTCGTGAACGATAATGGTTTCACGGCCGGTTTTCGCATCTGCTTCCACTTCTGCGCGGGCGCGAATATAAATCTTACCACGACCGGTACGGTATGCTTCTTCAATACCACGACGGCCATTGATGATGGCAGCCGTTGGGAAGTCCGGACCCGGAATGTGTTCCATCAGCCCTTCAACGGTAATCTCTTCATCGTCGATGTAGGCGAGACAACCATTGATGACTTCGGTGATGTTGTGCGGCGGAATGTTGGTTGCCATACCCACGGCGATACCGGAAGAACCGTTAACCAGCAGGTTCGGGATCTTAGTGGGCATAACATCAGGGATACGCTCGGTGCCGTCATAGTTATCGACGAAATCGACCGTCTCTTTTTCCAGGTCAGCCATCAGCTCGTGGGCGATTTTCGACATACGGATTTCCGTATAACGCATCGCCGCAGCGGAGTCGCCGTCGACAGAACCAAAGTTACCCTGACCATCTACCAGCATGTAACGCAAGGAGAATGGCTGCGCCATACGGACGATAGTGTCGTAAACGGCGATATCACCATGCGGGTGATATTTACCGATGACGTCACCCACGACACGGGCAGATTTTTTGTAGGCTTTATTCCAGTCATTGCCCAATACGTTCATGGCGTATAGTACGCGACGGTGTACCGGCTTCAGGCCATCTCGGACGTCCGGCAGCGCACGGCCAACAATGACCGACATCGCATAATCCAGATAGGAGCTCTTAAGCTCTTCCTCGATGTTAACCGGTGTAATTTCTCTCGCAAGGTCGCTCATCTAACCGCTATCCCTCTACTGTATCCCGGATTCAAAGGTCGCAAATTATAACACAACCGCTACCAGACAGGTAAACCTGTATGCTTTATTCGCGGGGATAGCCTGATATACTCGATTGTCTTGCTAAATAAGGAGTAAAAGCGCCCATGAATGCCGAAAAATCACCGGTGGCTCACAACGTAGACCATGCAGAGATCGCCAAATTTGAAGCGGTGGCGTCCCGCTGGTGGGATCTTGAGGGTGAATTCAAACCTCTGCACCGTATTAACCCGCTGCGTCTGGGCTATATCGCGGAGCGTTCCGGCGGCCTGTTCGGTAAGAAAATCCTCGACGTCGGCTGCGGCGGCGGGATCCTCGCAGAGAGCATGGCGCGCGAAGGCGCGACGGTGACAGGTCTTGATATGGGCTTTGAGCCCCTGCAGGTTGCCCGTCTTCATGCGCTGGAATCCGGGGTGCAGGTGGACTATGTGCAGGAAACCGTCGAAGAACATGCGGCGAATCATGCCCATCAGTACGACGTGGTGACCTGCATGGAGATGCTGGAGCACGTTCCCGATCCACAGTCCGTTGTGCAGGCCTGCGCAAAGCTGGTCAAACCGGGCGGCCAGGTGTTCTTCTCAACCATCAACCGTAACGGCAAAGCCTGGCTGATGGCGGTGGTTGGCGCGGAATATGTGCTGCGCATGGTGCCGAAGGGCACGCATGATGTGAAGAAATTTATCAAGCCAGCGGAATTATTAGGCTGGGTGGATCGGACCGGGCTTAAAGAGCAGCATATCACTGGTCTGCATTACAACCCGTTAACCGATAAATTTAAGCTGGGTGCGGGGGTGGATGTTAACTATATGTTGCATACGACCGCCAAAAAAGACTAACGTCATCGAATAATCTTATAAAGATTGCGCAGCATCATGTTGCGCAATTCTGACCTCCCGTTGAAGAAATCAGCACTCGATCAAATTTTCATTTTTTTTTCTACATTATTGACATCACGTCCAGGCCTTACGGTACGAGGACTTAGCCTTTTTTACGCTCTGACAACCTCATTTTAACGTCAAAATCAACTCTTGTGCTGAAAAGATTCGATACTAGAATACTCACCATATAGCGTTCATTTAATCGCAAACCCCCTATATATAGTATTTATCCACAGAGTTAGTCACAAGACGGACCTGTGGATAAGCGGGGGGATATTTTTTATTTCACGGACAGGTAAAAAACCACATGAATCAGAGTCTGCTGGTGACAAAGCGCGACGGTACCACTGAGCGTATCAATCTCGACAAAATCCATCGAGTTCTCGACTGGGCAGCAGAAGGACTGAGCAACGTATCTATTTCCCAGGTTGAGCTGCGTTCACACATCCAGTTCTATGACGGCATCAAAACGTCTGATATCCATGAAACCATCATCAAGGCGGCTGCCGATCTGATCTCTCGTGAGGCACCGGATTATCAGTACCTCGCTGCCCGCCTGGCCATTTTCCACCTGCGCAAAAAAGCGTACGGTCAGTTCGAGCCACCCGCGCTGTTTGACCACGTTTCAAAAATGGTCTCCCTGGGTAAATACGACAGGCATCTGCTGGAAGACTACACGGAAGAAGAGTTCGAGCAGATGAACGGGTTTATCGATCACTGGCGCGATATGAACTTCTCTTACGCAGCGGTGAAGCAGCTCGAAGGCAAATACCTTGTTCAGAACCGTGTGAGCGGCGAAATCTACGAGAGCGCCCAGTTCCTGTACATTCTGGTGGCGGCTTGCCTGTTCTCTAACTACCCGCGTGCCACCCGTCTGGAATACGTGAAGCGTTTCTACGATGCGGTCTCTACGTTCAAAATTTCTCTGCCAACGCCAATCATGTCCGGCGTGCGCACCCCGACGCGTCAGTTCAGCTCGTGCGTTCTGATCGAGTGCGGCGATAGCCTTGATTCCATTAACGCCACCTCCAGCGCCATCGTGAAATACGTCTCCCAGCGTGCCGGTATTGGTATTAACGCGGGCCGTATTCGTGCCCTGGGTAGCCCAATCCGCGGCGGTGAAGCGTTCCACACCGGCTGTATCCCGTTCTACAAGCATTTCCAGACGGCGGTTAAATCCTGCTCTCAGGGCGGCGTGCGCGGCGGTGCGGCTACGCTGTTCTACCCGATGTGGCATCTGGAAGTGGAAAGCCTGCTGGTGCTGAAAAACAACCGTGGTGTTGAAGGCAACCGCGTGCGTCATATGGATTATGGCGTGCAGATCAACAAACTGATGTACACCCGTCTGCTGAAGGGCCAGGACATTACCCTGTTCAGCCCGTCTGACGTCCCGGGCCTGTACGATGCCTTCTTCGCCGACCAGGACGAATTTGAGCGTTTGTACACCCAGTACGAACAGGATGACAGCATCCGTAAGCAGCGCGTGAAAGCCGTCGACCTGTTCTCTCTGATGATGCAGGAGCGTGCCTCCACGGGCCGTATCTACATTCAGAACGTCGACCACTGCAACACTCACAGCCCGTTCGATCCGGCCGTTGCGCCTGTGCGTCAGTCTAACCTGTGCCTGGAAATCGCGCTGCCGACCAAGCCGCTGTATGACGTGAATGACGAAAACGGTGAAATTGCCCTCTGCACGCTGTCTGCGTTTAACCTTGGCGCGATTAAGAGCCTGGATGAACTGGAAGAGCTGGCGGTGCTGGCCGTTCGCGCCCTCGATGCCCTGCTGGACTACCAGGATTACCCAATCCCTGCGGCGAAACGCGGTGCAATGGGGCGTCGTACGCTGGGTATCGGCGTAATTAACTTCGCCTACTGGCTGGCGAAAAACGGTAAACGCTACTCCGACGGCAGCGCAAACAACCTGACCCATCAGACTTTTGAAGCGATTCAGTACTATCTCATGAAAGCGTCAAACGAGCTGGCTAAAGAGCAAGGCGCGTGCCCGTGGTTCAACGAGACTACCTACGCGCAAGGCATTTTGCCGATCGATACCTATAAAAAGGATCTCGACGCCATCACCAGCGAACCGCTGCATCTGGACTGGGAAGCGCTGCGTGAATCGATCAAAACGCACGGTCTGCGTAACTCCACGCTCTCTGCGCTGATGCCTTCTGAGACGTCCTCGCAGATCTCCAATGCGACGAACGGCATTGAGCCGCCGCGCGGCTACGTGAGTATCAAAGCATCGAAAGATGGCGTGCTGCGTCAGGTTGTGCCGGACTACGAGCTGCTGAAAGATAACTACGAACTGCTGTGGGAAATGCCGAACAACGACGGTTATCTGCAGCTGGTCGGTATCATGCAGAAGTTTATCGATCAGTCGATCTCTGCCAATACCAACTACGATCCAACGCGCTTCCCGTCTGGCAAAGTCCCGATGCAGCAACTGCTGAAAGACCTGCTGACTGCCTACAAGTTTGGCGTGAAAACCCTGTACTATCACAACACCCGTGATGGGGCTGAAGATGCGCAGGACGACATGGCGCCTTCTATTCAGGACGATGGCTGCGAAAGCGGCGCATGTAAGATCTAATAAATCCCCTCACCCTAACCCTCTCCCACTGGGAGAGGGAACTCTTTCCCCCCCTCCCTGTGGGAGAGGGCCGGGGTGAGGGAAATAACACCACAGGACACACTCATGGCATATACCACCTTTTCACAGACGAAAAACGACCAGCTTAAAGAGCCGATGTTTTTTGGCCAGCCGGTCAACGTGGCACGCTACGATCAGCAAAAATATGACATCTTCGAAAAGCTGATTGAAAAGCAACTCTCCTTCTTCTGGCGTCCGGAAGAGGTCGACGTGTCGCGCGATCGTATCGACTTCCATGCGCTGCCGGATCATGAAAAGCACATTTTCCTGAGCAACCTGAAGTACCAGACGCTGCTCGACTCTATCCAGGGCCGTAGCCCGAACGTGGCGCTGCTGCCGCTGATCTCCATTCCGGAGCTGGAAACCTGGGTAGAAACCTGGGCGTTCTCCGAGACTATCCACTCTCGCTCTTACACCCATATCATCCGCAATATCGTGAACGATCCGGCGGTGGTGTTTGACGATATCGTCACGAACGAGCAGATCCAGAAGCGCGCTGAAGGCATTGCCCATTACTACGACGAGCTGATCGAAATGACCAGCTACTGGCATCTGCTGGGTGAAGGCACGCACAACGTTAACGGTAAAACCATTACCGTGAACCTGCGCGCGCTGAAAAAACAGCTCTATCTGTGCCTGATGAGCGTGAACGCGCTGGAAGCGATTCGTTTCTACGTCAGCTTCGCCTGCTCCTTCGCCTTTGCAGAACGCAAGCTGATGGAAGGTAACGCCAAAATCATTCGTCTGATTGCCCGTGATGAAGCCCTGCACCTGACCGGCACCCAGCATATGCTGAACCTGTTGCGCAGCGGCACGGACGATCCGGAGATGGCAGAGATTGCCGAAGAGTGCAAACAGGAGTGCTATGACCTGTTCGTGCTGGCGGCCCAGCAGGAGAAAGAGTGGGCAGATTATCTGTTCCGCGACGGCTCAATGATTGGCCTTAACAAAGATATCCTGTGCCAGTACGTTGAGTACATCACCAACATCCGTATGCAGGCGGTTGGGCTTGAACTGCCGTTCAAAACCCGCTCTAACCCGATCCCGTGGATCAATACCTGGCTGGTATCCGATAACGTGCAGGTGGCGCCGCAGGAAGTGGAAGTGAGCTCCTATCTGGTCGGACAGATTGACTCTGAGGTCAATACCGACGACCTGAGCGACTTCCAGCTCTGATGAGCCGCGTAACGCTCAGCCTTTCCGGTACCGAAGTTCTGTGCCGGGAAGAGCACGCTTCCCTGTTGATTGCGCTTGAAGCGCATCAGGTCGACGTGGAGTACCAGTGTCGCTCGGGATATTGCGGCTCATGCCGCTGCCGCTTAGTCGCCGGTCAAGTAGACTGGCTGACCGAACCGCTGGCCTTTATCAACGAAGGTGAAATTTTGCCCTGCTGTTGCCGGGCGAAAGGCGATATCGAAATCGAGATGTAACCCCCGCCCTGGTCACCTCTCCCGTAGGAGAGGTTTAAGGTGAGGGCATCAGGCCGCAGAGCCATAATTTCGGTAGCGGCTTCACAACAACACTGCACCCGCCCTTGTCCCCTCTCCCGTGGGAGAGGGTTAGGGTGAGGGCATCAGGCCGCAGAGCCATAATTTCGGTAGCAGCTTCACAACAACACTGCACCCGCCTTTCTCCCCTCTCCCGTGGGAGAGGGTTAGGGTGAGGGCATCAGGCCGTAGAGCCTGACCTTATTTCTTCTGAATAAATTCCACCGCTTTGTCCGGGAAATCGGTAAACAATCCGTCCACTCCGGCCTGATTGTACAGCACGTCGTAAAGCTGATTCACATCCGTGGCATACGCGGGGAGCTGGTCGGCACGCACGGTGTAAGGATGCACCTGGAGATGATCGCTATGCGCCTCTTTCACCATGGCCGTCAGCTTCACCTGCCCTGGTGACGATCCTTCCGCCACCAGCATATGGTAATCCGGGCCAATACCGTCAGCATACTGCGCAATCTGCTTCATCGCCCCGGGCTTAAACATCCAGTCATAGCTGTAGTTCACCCATGTCCCGTCCGGCTGCTTTTCCTGGGTTTCATTCCAGTCGGTGTAAGCGATCAACTGGACAAGATTCAGGTTCATGCCCATTTTCGGCTCCAGCTCATTTTTGATGCGCTTCAGTTCTGCGGCATCAAAGCATTGCAGGTAAACCTTGTCCTTTTTGCTGGTGTAACCGTACTTTTTCAGCACCTCCAGCGTTTTCGCGGCGATATCCTTGCCTTCCTGATGGTGGAACCACGGCGCTTTAATCTCCGGGTAAATCCCGATGTTCTTCCCGGTTGAATGGTTTAGCCCCTGAACAAACTCAATCTCCTCTTCAAAGGTATGAATACGGAAATCGGATTTGCCCATCGGGAAACGCCCCGGATACACCTGAACCTGTTTACCCTTTTCCAGCTCAAACCCTTCGGTGAATTTCAGCGAGCGAATTTCATCCAGCGTAAAATCAATGGCATAGTAACGGCCATCTTTTCGTGCGCGGTCCGGAAAACGTGTTGCCACGTCGGTCACACGATCCAGATAGTGATCGTGGAGAACGACCAGATGGTCGTCCTTCGTCATCACCAGATCCTGCTCAAGGTAGTCGGCGCCCTGCGCATAGGCCATTGCCTTAGCCGGAAGCGTATGTTCCGGCAAATAGCCACTGGCGCCGCGATGGGCGATCACAATTTTCTCTGCCGCCATCGCCTGAACGCTGAGCAGGCCGGCCAACAGCATACCGGTTGCAATACGGGTACAGTTCATCACCTGCTCCTTATTGACGACGCGCCTGTACTTCGGCGTGATGGCGTTTTTCACCAAACATCACCACGATGAGCAACAGAACCGCAAGAATACTGCCACCGATCATCACCATAAAGCCCCCGTCCCAGCCGAAGAAGTCCACGGTGTAGCCAACAATGGCGCTTGCCGCGACCGACCCGCCCAGATACCCGAACAGCCCGGTGAAACCTGCGGCAGTGCCGGCGGCTTTTTTCGGTGCCAGTTCAAGCGCGTGCAAACCAATCAACATGACAGGGCCGTAGATGAGGAAGCCGATAACAATCATACAGGCCATATCCACGCCCGGATTACCCGGTGGGTTGAGCCAGTAAACAATGGTGGCAATGGTTACTAACGTCATAAAGAAGACGCCCGTCGCCCCACGGTTACCGCGGAACACTTTGTCCGACATCCAGCCGCAAATCAGCGTGCCCGGAATACCGGCGTATTCGTACAGGAAGTACGCCCACGACGATTTATCCAGCGCAAAGTGCTTCACCTCTTTCAGATAGGTCGGTGACCAGTCGAGGATGCCGTAGCGCAGCAGATAGACAAACACGTTGGCAATGGCGATGTACCACAGCAATTTGTTTGGCAAAACATACTTCATGAAGATCTGCTTTGCGGTTAACTCTTCTTCATGCTGCTCGCTGTAATCGTCCGGATAGTCGTTCTTGTACTCTTCAATAGGCGGTAACCCGCAGGACTGCGGCGTATCGCGCATTAAGGCAAAGGCGATAAGAGCAATGATGATGGCACCAAAGGCGGGCATATAGAGCGCCGCTTTCCAGTCGTTAAACCACGCCATGCCCAGCAGGAACAGCAGCGGAGGAATACCGCCCCCCACGTTATGCGCGCAGTTCCACACCGAAACGATCCCGCCGCGCTCCTTTTGCGACCACCAGTGCACCATGGTTCGCCCACAAGGCGGCCAACCCATGCCCTGGAACCAACCGCACAGGAACAGCAGAACAAACATGACGGCAATGCTCGATGTCGCCCAAGGGACAAAGCCCATAAACAGCATCACGGCGGCAGCCAGGATCAATCCCGCAGGCAGGAAAACGCGCGGATTCGACCGGTCTGATACGGACCCCATGATGAATTTAGAGAAACCGTAGGCGATAGAAATCCCGGATAACGCAAAGCCTAAATCGCCACGGGAAAATCCTTGTTCCACCAGGTAGGGCATTGCCAGCGCGAAGTTTTTACGCACCAGATAGTAAGCAGCATAACCGAAGAAAATCCCCAGGAAGATTTGCCACCGCAGGCGACGATAAAGGGGATCCACCTCCGCGTCAGACACGCGCGCCTGATGCGGCGCAGGTTTAAAAATACTGAGCATAATAGCCTCCGTGGCCTTGTCATAAACGACCGGACTGAGCGCGCCCGGTTCCAGAGGCCGCGATGTTAAAAAATCACAGTGATTGTTACTGTGAATCAACGCACAGATTGTTACAGAAATATGACAATGTGCGCAAAAAGGCGCACGGAATCACGTTTCATTTTCGAATGACGCTCGATTATGTTCGAAATCAAACAAACCACAGTATTAATGTGGCTAAATGGTAAAAAAACGAACATGAGGTAAACCATGACTCTCCGTGACCCTCGTTACAGCGATGTCATCATCATTGGCGGCGGCGCAACGGGCGCAGGTATTGCTCGCGATTGCGCGCTGCGCGGCTTAAGCGTGACGCTGCTGGAACGCCATGACATTGCCACCGGCGCGACCGGAAGAAATCACGGCCTGCTGCACAGCGGCGCCCGCTATGCCGTCACCGACGGCGAATCCGCTAAAGAGTGCATCGCAGAAAATCGCATCCTCAGGCGTATCGCTCGCCACTGCATTGAACCCACGGAAGGCCTGTTTATTACCCTGCCGGAAGACGATCTCGTCTTTCAGCAAACCTTTATCACTGCCTGCACCCGGGCGGGAATTCAGGCGCAGGCGCTTGACCCGGCACAGGCAATAAGAATGGAGCCTGCGGTCAACCCGGCGCTTATCGGCGCGGTCAAGGTGCCGGACGGCACCGTGGATCCTTTCCGTCTGACGGCGGCCAACATGCTCGACGCCCGCGAGCACGGGGCGACCATCCTCACCGCGCATGAAGTGACGGGTTTGATTCGCGAGGGGGATACCGTGCGCGGCGTGCGGGTATACGACACGCTCTATGGCGAACACAGCGAGCTGTATGCCAGCGTGGTGGTCAATGCAGCGGGGATCTGGGGACAACGTATTGCCGAATACGCCGCGCTCTCTGTGCGCATGTTCCCGGCGAAAGGCTCGCTGCTGATCCTCGATCATCGCATCAACAACTATGTCATTAACCGCTGCCGCAAACCTGCTGATGCCGATATTCTGGTGCCTGGCGATACCATCTCGCTCATTGGCACCACCTCCACTCATATCGATTACAACGAGATTGACTGCAATCGCGTCACGGCCGAAGAGGTGGATATTTTGCTGCGCGAAGGGGAAAAGCTGGCGCCCGTCATGTCGCAAACCCGGATCCTGCGGGCCTACTCGGGCGTACGTCCCCTGGTGGCCAGCGATAACGACCCGAGCGGGCGAAACGTCAGCCGCGGCATCGTGCTGCTCGATCATGCGGCCCGTGACGGGATGGAAGGCTTTATCACCATCACCGGCGGCAAATTAATGACCTATCGGCTGATGTCCGAGTGGGCGACCGACGCGGTGTGTCAAAAACTGGGCAATACGCAGCCGTGTACCACCGCTGAACGTCCTCTGCCCGGTTCACAGGAATCCGCCGAAAAAACGCTGCATAAAATCATCTCTCTGCCCGCGCCGCTGCGCGGCTCCGCAATCTATCGTCATGGCGATCGCACCCCGGCATGGCTTGGGCAAAACCGCTTAAGCCGTAGCCTGGTGTGTGAATGCGAGGCCGTCACCGCAGGCGAAGTGCAATATGCCGTTGAAAACCTGGCGGTAAATAACTTACTCGATCTCCGACGCCGGACACGCACCGGCATGGGCACCTGCCAGGGCGAGCTGTGCGCCTGTCGCGCAGCCGGGCTTCTGCAGCGGTTTAATGTCACCACCTCGGCCCAGTCATTGACCCAGTTGAGTGAGTTCCTTAACGAGCGCTGGAAGGGCGTACAGCCCGTGGCCTGGGGGGATGCGTTACGCGAGAGTGAATTTACCCGCTGGGTCTATCAGGGTTTATGCGGACTGGAAAAGGAACCTCATCATGAAGTTTGATACGGTGATTATTGGCGGCGGGCTGGCGGGCCTGCTCTGCGGGCTTAAGCTGACCCGGTTGGGTTTACGCTGCGCTATCGTCTGTCGGGGTCAGGGTGCGCTGCATTTCTCCTCCGGCTCGCTGGACCTGCTGGGCGCTCTGCCAGACGGCACGCCCGTTGATCATCCGCTTGCCACGCTGCAAAAACCGGACATTCTGCCTCCTGAGCATCCTTACCGGCTAATCGGTGCCGGGCTGGTTGCGCCGCTGGCAGCAGAAGCCGAAGCCCTGCTGGCCCAGTGCGGCACACGGCTACAAGGAGAAGCACATCAGAACCATCTTCGCGTCACGCCGCTGGGCATGCGACGTGCGGCGTGGCTCAGCCCCGAAGAGGTGCCCGTTAAGCCTTCCACGACAGACCGCATTCGGGTGGTGGGCATCAGCGGTTTTCTTGATTTCCAGCCTCACCTTACGGCCTCATCACTACGTCAGCAGGGTTTTCAGGCGGACTCGGCGGAGATTGAGCTTCCGGAGCTGGACGTGCTGCGCGAAAACGCCAGCGAATTTCGCGCCGTGAATATCGCTCGCTTTCTCGATAACGAAGATAAATGGCCGCTGCTCTTTGACGCCCTCGCCCCGCTCAGCACAGCGTGCGATGCGCTCTATTTGCCCGCCTGCTTTGGCCTGACGGACAACCGCCTGTGGCGCTGGCTTTCAGATCGGTTAAGCTGCCGCCTCTGTTTATTGCCGACCCTTCCCCCTTCTGTTCCAGGCATCCGCCTGCATAATCAGCTTCAGCGGCAGTTTATCGCCCAGGGCGGCGTGTGGATGGCCGGCGATGAAGTGAAAAAAGTGTCGCTGGCAGACGGCGTAGCCAGCAGCGTCTGGACGCGAAACCACGACGATATTCCGCTGCGTGCCCGGTTTGTGGTGCTGGCGAGCGGGAGTTTCTTCAGCAACGGTCTGATCAGCCATCGCAACGGTGTGGAGGAGGCCATTATGGGGCTGGATGTGCGGCAAAGCGCGACCCGCTCAGAGTGGTATCAGCGAGATTTCTTCTCGCCGCAGCCCTGGCAGCAATTTGGCGTGAGGGTGGACAACACCCTTCGCCCGACGCTTTCCGGCGTACCGGTGGACAATCTCTACGCCATCGGCTCCGTGCTGGGCGGCTTTGATCCGATTGCACAAGGGTGCGGCGGCGGCGTATGCGCCGTTACCGCAATGTATGTCGCCCACCAGATTGTCCAGCGGGCGGGGGAAAACGCATGAACGATACCCGTTTCGAAAGCTGCATTAAATGCACGATCTGCACAACAGCCTGTCCGGTCAGCAGCGTTAATCCACGCTATCCCGGCCCAAAACAGGCCGGGCCTGACGGCGAACGACTGCGCCTGAAGGATGGCGCGCTCTACGACGAAGCGCTGAAATACTGTATCAACTGTAAACGCTGCGAAGTGGCGTGTCCGTCAGATGTGAAAATTGGTGACATTATCCAGCGAGCCCGCGCACGCTACAGCCAACAAAAACCCACGCTGCGCGATGCGATTTTGAGCCATACCGATCTGATGGGCAGCGTGTCAACGCCGTTCGCCCCGCTGATTAATGCCGCCACGTCGCTTAAACCTGTACGTCAATTGTTGGATGCGACGCTAAAAATCGACCATCACCGCAGCCTGCCGAAATATTCGCACGGTACTTTCCGTCGCTGGTATAAATCCGTAGCCGCGGCGCAAGCCGCCTTTCCGGACCAGGTGGCGTTCTTCCACGGCTGCTACGTCAATTATAACCACCCGCAACTGGGCAAGGACCTGATCAAGGTGATGAATGCGCTGGGAACCGGCGTGCAGTTGCTGAAAAAAGAGAAGTGCTGCGGCGTGCCGCTGATTGCAAACGGCTTTATCGATAAAGCGCGTAAACAGGCGCAATCAAACGTCACATCACTACGCGAAGCAATTGTCGACAACGCCATGCCTGTGCTCGCCACCTCCTCCACCTGCACCTTTACGCTGCGTGATGAGTACCCTCACCTGCTGGATGTGGACAACACCGGCCTGCGGGAACATATCGAACTGGCGACGCGTTTCCTGTGGCGAAAGCTGGATAGCGGCCAGACGCTGCCGCTGAACCCGCTGCCGCTTAAGGTGGTTTATCACACGCCATGTCATATGGAAAAGATGGGCTGGGCGCTCTATACCCTGGAACTGTTACGCCTGATTCCGGGTCTGGAGCTGACGGTGCTGGATTCACGCTGCTGTGGCATTGCCGGAACCTATGGCTTTAAACGCGAAAACTATCCGACTTCACAGGCAATCGGCGCTCCGCTGTTTCGCCAGATAGAAGAGAGCGGCGCGGACATCGTGGTAACTGACTGCGAAACCTGCAAGTGGCAGATTGAGATGTCCACCAGCAAGCGGTGTGAACATCCTCTCTCTCTACTGGCCAAAGCCCTGGGTTAAAAACCGGGGCACCGGGCCCCGGCTACAACGTTCATTCAATAAACAGCGAATCGACGACGTTGATCCAGCCGTGCTCGCTGGCAACCTCTTTGCCCAGTAGCCAGCGGCGCAACATGTTCAACGCCATCATGGCGCAAACCTCCTGACGCACCTGGAGACTGTGACGCGTTACGCTCATCTGCACCCGAAGGGCGTGCGTTCCCTGGGGCGTCGCCAGCGCAAAGTTAAGATGTTCGTCTTCCAGCCCCGTCACCGCCAGCGCCAGACCGGCAAAGTGGTTAACCCGACGTTCGGCGGCCCAGTGGGCGGTTTGCGCCAGCGTCTCTTCCTGGGAAGGCACCACTTCACTTGCCAGCAACGGCGCTCCGGCACGTGAGAGTTGCAGCGCCAGAAGACCACCGGTGAACTGCTCGCTCAGGGTGAGGCTCAACTGGCGCTCCTGTAAATCACGCGCAATGTGCAGCGGCAACCCTTCCGTTCCTTCAAATATCAGATTTTCCCCCGCCACGCGCTGAACCTCAGGCCAGAGCGCCTGCATCGCCGCTTTCTGGCTCGCCGGGCCGGTGAGTTTCAGTTCAATAATCGGCATGGAGGAGCGATACCCCATCGTCACGCCTTCCGGCAGGGTCAGATGATCCAGGCTTTGCGCCAGATCGCTTTCTGAGCGGCCAAAGGTGGTCAGACGAAGACATATCGGGGGTTCAGGCAGGGTAAAACGTGCGCGCAGGCGCGGTAAAATTTCACGCTCCACCATCACCTTAAATTCAGAGGGTACGCCCGGGGTGAAGAACATCAGACAGCGATTCAGCGTAAGGGCAAAACCGCAAGCCGTCCCGACCGGGTTATCGACCAGCTCAGCGCTGGCGGGGATCTCTGCCTGTTTGCGGTTACTGGGTGCCATCACCCTGCCGCGCTCGGTGAAGAAACGCTCCATCTGCGCCAGCCATTCGGTGTGCAGCACCAGTTCTTCGCCTTTAGCGGTCGCCGCCGCCAGTGCGCTGAGGTCATCGCTGGTGGGGCCCAGGCCGCCGTTTACGATCAGGACATCCGCATGCTCGCTACGCTCACGCAGAATGCTCACCAGCGCGTCCAGGCTGTCGCCCACGGTGTTACGGCGCGTTAAGGGTAATCCCTGCTCAAAGAAAAAATTGGCCAGCCAGGCTGCGTTGGTATCGGTAATCTGTCCATGCAGAACTTCATCACCGGTGGACAACATCTCCACATTTATCATTGTGTTCTCCCGCATATATAGTGAAAACACTATAGCGCAATCAGATGCGGAGGGAAGAAGAAACAGGCGCGGCAGGACACCGCGCCAGAGAATCAGAATCCTGCGCTCACGCCCACGTACGGACCGTCGGCCAGCGCGTTGTCGCGGTTGCCGTCTTTACCCGCCAGGTTCAGATAGCGATAACCGGCTTCAATCGTGATCGGACGCATGATGGTCCAGCGCGCGCCCGCGTTGGCTTCTTCATAGCTGTCGATACCGCTGGAGAGCGAATCCGGGGAGTAGTAATACTCGCCGAACAGGCCGAAGCTATCGCCAATTTTCCACTGAAGGCCGCCGCCTACCGCCGCCGCGTAACCTTCATCACCGTCGTTCGGGTTGGTGTAAATGCCCTTGCCGCCCACGGTGGCCAGGAACGGACCAAGAGGAATGTTCAGACCCAGGCCGAGGCTTGCCGCATCGCCGTCGTCATCGTTATGCGTCCAGCCGCCGGTCATCGCCAGGCCGGAGGTTTCCGTCCCGAGGCCAAAGCCGAGGTGCGTATAATCCTGACCCGCCGAGCCGTTAAAGCTGATGGCGTTCGCCGCCGACGATACAACCATCAGGCCTAAGCCCACTAATGCCACTTTTTTCATTGTCGTGTTCCCGCACAATTTTATAGATAAGTCCCAAAACCGCGAGATTTTAACCTGTGTCGCCCGTGGATCAAGCACTCTGCGTGCGGCGTTGCCGTAGTTTGTAACGAATTGATACCCGGTGTTTTTTTAGCCAGGCAGGAGAAAACGCATTTTGACGCATAATCCGCCCAGGGTTTCGCTGCGCGTCAGCTGCAGATGGCTGCGGTGCAGGCGGGCAATGTCAGCGGCCAGCGCCAGCCCGATCCCTGACCCGGCGGCATCACCCACGTTATCCAGCCGGTGGAAGGGCAGCATCGCCTGGTGGACCTGATCCTCTTCGATACCAGGACCGCTGTCCTCCACGCTCAGCTCAACGGCACCGTTATCCGTTCGCAGGAAAACGGTCACCACGCCTCCCGAAGGCGTGTATTTGATGGCATTTTCCAGCAGGTTGGCGCACAGCTCACCCAGCAGCACGTCATCGCCTTCAATTATGACCGGCTCCTGCAGGCCGTCATAGCCCAGATCAATCGCTTTACTGCGCGCCTGCGCCAGCCGGGAAAAGCAGCAATTTTGCACGACCTGAACCAGATCCACCGGCGCAAACTGGCCCTCCCCTTGCTCTTTACGCTTCACCGCAGAAAGTTGTAATAACCGCTCGGTCAGCACAATGGTGTCATCCAGGGTGGCATTTATTGCCCGCAGGCTCTCCTGCCACAGGGCTGGGTCCTGACGCGCCAGGGCAACGGAGACCTGGGTTTTGAGCACCGCCAGCGGCGTTTTAAGCTGATGCGAGGCATCCGCGTTAAAGCGTTCCTGTCGCGACAGCACGCCGCGTAGCCTGTCGATATAGCGGTTAAACGCCACAATCAGCAGCCGGGTCTCGGACCAGGGCAACAGCTCCGGCAGCGGCGCGAGCAGGCCCGGTTCGCGCCGCACCATCAGCGAAGAGAGCTGGCGCATCGGGCGCAGTACGCGACGCAATAGCCACGCGGTCAGTACCAGCGTCAGCAGCACCAGCAAGCCCTGAGAGACCCAGGAGGAAAAAAGCAACTGGCTGGCGAGATAGCGGCGGGACTGGAGCGTCTCCGCGACGTAAATCTCCGCCATGCCGACCACATTATCTTCATTCACGGGCTGCAGCAGGCGCGCGACACGGATCGCCTGACCGCGATATTCAGTGTGATAAAACCACGCCAGCGCCGGATAGAGCGTGGTGCGTGATATCGCTGGCGGCATCTTTGGCAGATCGTCATAACCTGAGATCACCCGCCCGTCGGGATCGACCACTTTGTAATAAAGCCGGTCGTTCATATTGAGTTCAAAGCTGTCGAGCACCACCCAGGGCACATTCACATCCAGCTTACCGTCGTGGACCACCAGCCGCTCTGATATGGTGCGGGCAGAGGATAACAGCGTGCGGTCGTAGGCCTGCGTGGCCGCCTGCAATGCGCTGACGTAGCTGTTAAAGGCCGACAACCCCCACAGCAACAGCAACGGAAGCCCAAGAAACAGCAGCAGTTGCAGGTAGAGCGACTGCGGCTTAACCCACTTCATCGCCGCACTCCAGCACATAGCCCAGCCCGCGAAGGGTGGTGACCCGCACGCCGCTGCCGCTGAGCTTTTTACGCAGGCGATGGATATAAAGATCGATACTTTCAGGGCTGACATCGTCATTCAGGCTAAACACCTGGTCGAACAGTTGCTGCCGGGAGACGGGCCGGGTCCGGCGATGCATCAACACTTTCAGCAGCGACAGCTCCCGCGGCGTGAGCGACAGCGGTTCATCGCGCAACAGGAAAAAGCCTTCGTCGTCATATTCCAGTTCACCCAGACGCTGACGCTCCTGCGTCCGCCCTTCACTTCTGCGCAACAGCGCGCGCAGCCGCGCGTCCAGCTCCTCCAGCTCAAACGGTTTCGGCAGATAATCATCCGCCCCGGCGTTGAGCCCTTTCACCCGATCCGCGACGTTACTGCGTGCGGTAAGAAACAGGACGGGCAGCGTCTGACCGCGTTTACGCAGCCGATGCACTACTTCCAGACCGTCAAAGCCGGGCATTCCGATGTCCAGAATGGCAACCGCATAGCTTTCTCCCTGCAGCAGATGGTCGGCGGCGCGCCCGTCAAAAACGCAGTCCACGGCAAAGCCTTCCTGCACCAGCGCTTTCTCCAGCCAGTGAGCCAGCTCACGATTATCTTCCGCCAGTAAGAGACGCATATCACATCCTGTAAAGTTGGTGTCGCAGTGAAAGGGAAATGAAAGGTTAATGTTTTAACAATCACGCAACGGAACCGCTACAAGGTGGTTCACATAATCAGAAAAAAGACCCGTACCCGTACTCCCGGAACTCCGGCGTGAGGATAAACGATGAAAAAACAATTACTTTCTACCCTTGCTGCAAGCGTATTGATGATAAGTGCCTCTGTCGTGCAGGCGCAGGATGCCCCGTCCCGCACCGAGTGCATCGCGCCGGCGAAACCCGGCGGCGGGTTTGATCTCACCTGCAAACTCATTCAGGTGAGCATGCTGGAGACCGGCGCTATCGCCAAACCCATGCGTGTGACCTACATGCCCGGCGGCGTCGGCGCCGTCGCCTACAACGCGATTGTGGCGCAACGCCCTGCGGAAGCCGGCACGGTGGTGGCCTTCTCCGGTGGTTCGCTGCTGAACTTGTCCCAGGGAAAGTTTGGCCGCTACGACGTGGATGACGTGCGCTGGCTGGCAACCGTCGGTACCGACTACGGCATGATTGCCGTGCGGGCGGATTCACCGTGGAAATCCCTGAAAGACCTGTTAACCGCCATGGAAAAGGACCCCAACAGCGTGGTGATTGGCGCCGGTGCCTCTATCGGCAGCCAGGACTGGATGAAAGCGGCCCTGCTGGCGCAGCAGGCGAAGGTGGATCCTCACAAGATGCGCTACGTGGCGTTTGAAGGGGGCGGCGAACCGGTGACGGCGCTGATGGGGAATCACGTGCAGGCGGTCTCCGGCGACCTCAGTGAAATGGTGCCCTACCTGAGCGGCGATAAAATCCGCGTGCTGGCGGTCTTCTCTGAGAACCGCCTGCCGGGCCAACTGGCAGACGTCCCTACCGCGAAAGAACAAGGATATGACCTGGTCTGGCCGATTATCCGCGGTTTCTTCGTCGGGCCAAAAGTGACCGATGCCGAATACCAGTGGTGGGTCGAGACCTTCAATAAACTTCAGCAGACTGACGCGTTTAAAAAGCAGCGCGACCTGCGCGGGCTGTTTGAGTTCAACCTGAGCGGCAAGCCGCTGGATGAGTACGTCAAAAAACAGGTCGTCGACTATCGCGAGAAGGCAAAAGCCTTTGGCCTGGCCAAATAACCGGAGGCGGTATGAGCGATCGTGTTTTTGCCGGGATTTGGCTGCTGCTCTGCATTGGCGGGATGTTCATCGCCTGGCAGATCCACAGTGAATACAGTTATGAACCGGTGGGGCCGCGCCCCTTCCCGATGGGCATTGTCGGTCTGATGCTGCTCTGCTCGGTGGCCCTGCTGCTGCGCCATCCGGATACCGTAGAGTGGCCGCCGCGCCGTATTCTGCAGCGTCTGCTGGTGATGGTGATTGTTCTGCTGATGTACGCCTGGGGTTTTGAGTGGCTCGGCTTTCCGCTGGCGACCGCCATTCTGACGCTGGTGATCGGCATACTGTTTAACGCCACCCTTCTCGCGGCGGGGATTTCCGGCGCGGTGCTGGGGATTTCACTGTGGTTCGCCTTTGATCGCCTGCTGGACGTCACGCTCCCGCTCGGCGCATGGCTTAATTAACGGAGCACGCTATGGATACCTGGATTTATCTCTCACAGGGGTTCGCCGTGGCGATGACCCCGGAAAACCTGGTGATAGCCTTAATCGGCTGCTTTGTCGGAACCATCGTCGGTTTACTGCCCGGTCTTGGGCCGATCAACGGCGTCGCCATTTTACTCCCGCTGGCGTTTGCCCTGCATCTGCCTGCGGAATCGGCGCTGATCCTGCTGGCAACGGTGTATATCGGCTGTGAATATGGCGGACGTATTTCATCCATCCTGCTGAACGTACCCGGCGATGCGGCGGCCATCATGACCGCGCTGGATGGCTACCCGATGGCACGACAGGGTCGCGGCGGCGTGGCGCTGTCCATCTCTGCGGTCAGTTCGTTTTGTGGTTCGCTGATAGCCATTGGCGGCATCATTCTGTTTGCCCCTGCGCTGGCCCAGTGGTCGCTGGCGTTTGGTCCGGCAGAGTATTTTGCGTTGATGGTCTTTGCCATCGCCTGTCTTGGCAGCATGATGGCGCAAAATCCGCTGAAATCGTTTTTATCCGCGCTGATTGGCTTAGGGTTAGCCACCGTCGGCGTGGATGCCAACACCGGGGTTTATCGCTTTACCTTTGACAGCGTGCACCTTTCCGACGGCGTGCAGTTTATCGTGGTCGTGATTGGCCTGTTCTCTGTTTCTGAAATTTTATTAATGCTGGAACATACCAGCAGCGGGCAGACGCTGGTGCGTAAAACCGGCCGCATGCTCTTTAATGCCAAAGAAGGCGCTCAGTGTATCGGCGCAACGCTGCGTTCGTCGGTGATTGGCTTCTTCGTCGGCATTTTGCCGGGCGCCGGGGCCACCATCGCCAGCGCTATCACCTACATGACCGAGAAAAAGCTCAGCGGCAACAGCGACAGCTTCGGCAAGGGGGACATTCGTGGGGTAGCGGCGCCAGAAGCGGCGAATAACGCCTCGGCCTGCGGCTCGTTTATCCCGATGCTGACCCTGGGCGTGCCGGGCTCGGGCACCACCGCGGTGATGATGGGCGCACTGACGCTGTATAACATTACACCCGGCCCGGCCATGTTTACCGAGCAACCGGATATTGTCTGGGGGCTGATTGCCGCACTGCTGATCGCCAACGTGATGCTGCTGATCATGAACATTCCGCTGATTGGTCTGTTCACGCGGATGCTGACAATCCCCCTGTGGTTCCTGGTGCCGGCCATCGCGGCCGTCTCCGCGGTGGGGGTGTATGCCGTACACAGCACCACCTTCGATCTGGTGCTGATGGTGCTGCTGGGGGTACTCGGCTACATCCTGCGTAAGATGCACTTCCCGATGTCGCCGTTGATTTTAGGTTTTGTGCTGGGCGAGATGCTGGAGCAGAACCTGCGCCGCGCCTTGTCCATCAGCAACGGCAATATGTCGATTCTGTGGGACAGCAGCGTGACGAAGGTGCTGTTGGCAATGGCCATCCTGGTGATTGTGGTTCCACCGGTATTGCGTCTGCTGCGCCGCCGCCAGCGCAAACCGGCGCCGGATATCGGTTAATCACCCTTTCAGAAGACGTGCGACCCACTGTTTCAACGCCTGGCGGGAGATTTTTATCCCGCCATTTTTCAGCTCTGACGGCAGCACCAGCCAGTGCACCGGCTGCTCAAAGCGCGCCAGTTTGTCCTGCACCCATGCCGGGAAGCGGGTGATATCGGTTCCCGGTTCACACTCCACCACCGCTACCGGACGCTGACCAAACTCAGCGTCGTCCAGCGGGACGATAAACACCTGGTTTATCTGCGGATGGCGGGCAATGACCCGCTCAAGGCTTTCCGGCTGGATCCCTTCGCCCCCACTGAAAAAGAGGTTGTCCATCCGGCCCAGGATCGTCAGGCGTCCGTCATGCCATTCCCCACGATCGCGGGTGGCAAACCAGCCCCGATCGTTGGTCAGCGAAATCAACGCGCCGTCCCGCCAGTAGCCTGAGGCCATACTCTGCGCCTTAATCCACACTTCACCGTCGACCACCTGTACCTCTCGGCCCGGCAGCGCACAGCCGACGTCCGGTTCACCGTCCGCCTCTTTGGCGCAAACCGTTGAAGCAAACTCCGTCAGACCGTAGCCGCAATACGTGCGGATCCCCTGCTGACGCGCCTGCTGCGTCAGGTCAACGGGGATCGCGGCTCCGCCAAGCAGTACGGCTTTTAGCGCGACAGGCTGATGTGCATTGAGCAGACGCCAGAGCTGAGTCGGGACCAGCGAGGCATGCGTACAACCCTCCAGGGCCTGCGCCAGCGGCTGCTTCTCGCGCACCGTTAAACGCGCGCCCGCCTGCAGCCAGCGCCACAAAATCCCCTGACCCGAGACATGAAACAGCGGCAGGGAGAGCAGCCAGTCATCCTCATCGCCGTAGGGCATCAGCGAAAGCACGCCGCGCGCGCTGGCAAGATGAGCGGCACAGGTATGCACCGCCGCTTTAGGTAAACCGGTAGAGCCGGACGTCAGCGTCATGGAAGCCAGCCGCGACGGTTGCCATGCCACGCGATGCGCGCCCGGCATCTCGTGCATACTGAGCGCCACTAACCCCGCGTAATTGCCGCCCAGCACCAGCGCAAAGCGCAGCGTCATCTGCGGCAGCAGCACGTCCAGCAGCGGGTGCGGCAGCTGCGGGTTCACGGGAAGAATACGCGCCCCGCACTGCAAAAGCGCCAGCCATGCCAACAGGGTTTGCGGATGATTATGCGCCAGCAGCAGTACGCCATCGCCCTCCTGCACGCCCTGCTCATGAAAGCCCGCCGCAAGACGGTCGATGCGCTCGCATAGCTGTTGCCAGCTGAGCGTTTCATCGTTCAGCCTCAGGGCCGGTTTATCGGCACACTGCGCGCGCCAGTGTCGCCAGGGCCAGTCGGTAAAACTCATCGCAACGGCTCCAGCCCTGCAACGTCAAGCAAGGGTAGCGTGCTGTCAGGCCAAGGACGGAGAAGCTGATTTTGCATCAGGTTCAGCGTATCGAGACCGGGGACAGTGTCTGGCGTTAACCAGGCGGCAATGCGCGCCAGCTGCGTCAGCCCCAGGCTGGACTCTATCGAAGAGCTAATGACCGCCGTTAGCCCGGCGGCATGCGCCGCCGCGACCTGCTCGCGCACCTTAGCAAGGCTGCCGGTCAACGTTGGTTTAATGACCACCGCGCTAACACCCGGTTCAGCGACAAACGCAAAGCCTTCTTCGCGCAGGCTTTCATCCCAGGCAATGGCAATGCCCGTGTCGCGGGCAAACGCCCGGGAATCGTCGCGGGTTTGACACGGCTCTTCCAGAAACGCGATGCGACTGCGGTATGCCGGGTTAACGTACTTCGCGAACTGCCGGGCCTTAAGCGGCGTCCAGGCGCGATTAGCATCCAGCCGCAGATGCAGGTCGGGCAAGGCTTCCAGTAAGAGGTTCGCGACCATTCCGTCACGCACCGCTTCGTACAGACCGACTTTGATTTTCGCGACCTTCTCGCCCGGCATGGCGGCGAGCAGCGCAAAAAGCTCATCGGGATCGCCCGTGCAGAGCGGCGCCGCGCGGTAATTCGCCTTTGCAGGCAAGCTACCGTCCAGCTCCGCCAGCGCGCAGCTAATACCGAAAGCCGCGGAAGGCACCTCCGGCAACGCCGGGTTCGCGCCCTCACGCCATTCACCGATCCACGCCAGCACGAGCGCCTGCGCATCATCCAGCGACTCAAGGCTAAAGCCCGGCAGAGGCGATATCTCGCCCCAGCCTTCCTGCTCGCCCTGTTGCAGATGCACCAGCACGCCATCACGGGTTTTTAACCGCCGTTCACGCAGCACCACGCCCGCGTCCATCGGTATCTGCCAGCGGTAAACCTGCGCGCGACGCATTACGGGTTGCGCTTGTATTTGCTGAAGTCTGGCTGGCGTTTTTCATTAAACGCGTTACGCCCTTCCTGGCCTTCTTCGGTCATGTAGAACAGCATAGTGGCGTTGCCCGCCAGCTCCTGCAGACCCGCCTGACCATCGCAGTCGGCATTCAGAGCCGCTTTCAGGCAGCGCAGCGCCATTGGGCTGTTTTGCAGCATTTCACGACACCAGCGTACGGTCTCTTTCTCGAGATCGGCAATCGGCACCACGGTGTTGACCAGGCCCATATCCAGCGCCTCTTTGGCGTCATACTGGCGGCACAGGAACCAGATTTCACGCGCCTTTTTCTGACCCACGATGCGGGCCATATAGGACGCGCCCCAGCCACCGTCAAAGGAGCCGACTTTAGGTCCAGTCTGACCGAAGATGGCGTTTTCTGCGGCAATGGTCAGGTCACACATCATGTGCAGCACATGGCCGCCACCGATGGAGTAGCCTGCCACCATCGCGACCACCGGTTTCGGACAGGTGCGGATCTGGCGCTGGAAATCGAGCACGTTCAGGTGATGAACGCCAGAGTCATCCTGGTATCCGCCGTAGTCGCCGCGCACTTTCTGGTCGCCACCGGCGCAGAACGCTTTGTCCCCTTCCCCGGTCAGAACAATCACGCCGATATTGTCGTCGTAACGCGCATCTGCCATCGCCTGCATCATCTCTTTTACCGTCAGCGGGCGAAAGGCGTTACGCACCTGGGGACGATTAATGGTGATTTTGGCAATCCCGTCGGCGGATTTATGGTAACGAATGTCGGTATAACCTTCGGAGCAGTCGTGCCATTCAACCGGTGCATACAGCATTTGTTCATCAGGATAGATCATGGAGTGTCCTTTATTCGAAGACGCAGTATCTGCGCCAGACACGCGGCAAAGGCATCCGGATTTTCCCGGTGCGCGTTGTGTCCGGCATGAGGAATCACATGGCGTTCAGCATCCAGTTCAGCGGCTATTGCGCCAAACCGGGCATCTTTTTCGCCATACACATAATAAAAAGGATAATCACGTTCACGCAGCGCGGCACGTAAGTCGTCCTGTACGCCTGGCGACGTGGCCTGCAGCATCGCGGCAAGACTCTGCCCCCGGTTCTGGCTGCGTAGGGCGATCAGATCATGGCGTTGTTCATCGGTTAAAGAAGCAAAAACGGGCTGCTGATACCAGTCCGCGAAGACCTCTTCCAGGGGTTCATTCCGGAATCGGGATGCCCAGCGTGCATCCGACTGACGTCTTGCTTCGCGTTCGGCGGCAGATTGCAGCCCCGGATGTCCGCCCTCCACGATGAGCCCTTTCAGCCCTGCCAAACCCTGTGTGGCGTGATACATGGCGATACGTCCGCCGAGGGAGTATCCCACCAGCCAGTAATCAAGTATGTTGTAACTAAGAAGGGTGTTGGTCAGCGCGTGGCTGACATCAGCGAATCCCGATACAACCACATCAGCCGAGCCGCCATGCCCTGGCAAATCAACGTACAGCGCCGGATAGTCAGGCAGACGCTCGCCAGTCTCATGCCATTCACGCCCGTCGCCTGAAAACCCGTGCAGAAAGACGAGCCAGGGGTAACCCGGTTTACCTGCACGCTGTTTTGCAGAAAGGCTCATAGATGGCTTACCTGCGCCACCAGATTTTGCAGCGTTTGAGCACCATCCGACTCATTGACCACCAGCTCAATCAGCGTGGCCCCCGGCTGTCGCCAGGCGGTGCGGAAGGCATCGTCCAGTTCGGCCCAGCTTTCCGGACGATGATATTTCAGGCTAAACATCGCCGCCGCATGTTCAAAATGCACGTTTTGCGGCATCAGGTAGAAACGCTCACGTTCGCTCTGCGGTGTAGGCAGTAAAGAGAAAATCTGTCCGCCATTATTGTTCACCACGACCAGCACGAACGGGGCGGAGACCTGGCGCAGCAGCGCCAGCGCATTCATGTCGTAGAGCGCGGAAAGATCGCCCACAATGGCCAGCGTGGATTTCGCGCTGGCACGCTGCACCCCGGCCGCGGTCGAAAGCAGGCCGTCAATGCCGCTGGCTCCACGGTTGCTGTAAACCGGATAGCCCGCAGGCAGCTGCGAGAGCGCGTCGATTAACCGAACCACCAGGCTATTACCGACAAACAGCTGGCCCTGTTCGGGCAAATAATGATGAATGCGATGCGCAAATGCCGCCTCGCTAAAGCCCTCGCACTGCTGAGCGGTTAATTGCCAGGCCTGCTGTGCCAGGGCAGGGATTGCCGTCGCCCACGGCGCGCGTTTTTCCGCCGGATGGGCATCAAGCCAGGTGTCGATGTCGCTAACCAGACGGCGACCGCGATGATGTGCCGGGTCCAGCCGCCCTTCCAGCGGGTCGATAATCCAGTATTCCTCAGGCTCGCAGGTGGCCTGCCACTGAAGCAGACGCTTTCCGGTCAGACTTGATCCCAGCTGTACGACGATTTGCGACTGCGCCAGCTCGCTGACTGCGCCAGCGTTACCCAGCCATAGATCTGCACAGGGCAACGGCTGCCCTGTCTGCGACAGCACATCGCCGATCAGCGGCCAACCCAGCGTTTTCGCCCACTCAGCCGACCGCTTTCCTTCACTCGCACTCATCCGCCCGGCAACGACCACGCCGCGCTTTTGCCGCCAGAAGAACCAGTCGCGCTGGCGGGCGCTTTCGAGATGGGTCTGGGTGCGAAGCCAGGGTTTATCGCTGCGCCACCAGTCACCCAGCGATTGCTGCCACGCAACGCCTGTGTCATCAAGCTCGCCGTACAGCGGCTCGGCAAAAGGACAGTTAATGTGCAGCGCGCCGTGACGCAGCGAGCCCAGCGCATGATCAATCGTTGAGACCAGCCAGCTGGCGGGAATATCCTGCGTGGGACGCGGCAGCGCAACGGATACCGAGGGATGAGAGGAGAAAATCCCGGGCTGGCGAATGGCCTGATTTGCCCCGCAATCAATCAACTCCGGCGGTCTGTCTGCGGTGAGCAGCACCAGTTTTTCGCCCGTCAGCCCTGCTTCAATTAAGGCAGGATAGAGATTAGCAACCGCCGTACCGGACGTCACTATTACCGCCACGGGCGCGCGACTGACTTTTGCCAGCCCCAGAGCCAGATGGCCCAGCCCGCGCTCATCAAAGTGCGTGTGATGCACCAGGGCCCGGTTTTCTGCTGCCGCCAGCGTCAACGGCGTCGAGCGTGAACCCGGTGCGATACAGACGTGCCTGACACCATGGCGCGTCAGGGCTTCAAGAATGACCGCCGCCCAGCGTCGGTTAAAAGAACTTACTGACATGAGATTGTCCGGTATCAATATTGCGACACAGTATAAATAATAGGAAAAGATGGAATTTTGATATGAATCGGGATTGTGCGACTCTGTGCTAATCCCTTAGGAGCAAACTTCTCAATCCCGCGGCTTTATTTTCGATCTCCAGCCACTCCTGTTCGGGGTCCGAACCGCTGACAATGCCCGCCCCGGCGTAGAGCCGCACCTCTGCGTCACTCACCCGCGCCGAGCGGAGCGCCACGCAAAATTCACTTTGCCTCAGGGAGAGATAGCCCGCCGAACCGGCATACCATTCCCGATCGAAGGGTTCCATGCGTTGAATAAACTCGCGCGCCGCCTGACGGGGAAGCCCGGCGACCGCTGCCGTCGGCTGCAGCAGATGCAAACACTGCTCATCATCAGCATCGTGCATTTCCGTCCAGATACAGCGGCGTAAATGCTGTACTTTGCGCAGGCGAACCACCTGGGCAGGCAGTACCTCCAGCGACAGCGTATGACGCTGCAAGCGCTGACAGATATCTTCAACCACCAGCATATTTTCACGCTGATTTTTATCGTCGTGCATCAACCAGTCACTTAAACGCTGCGCCTGCACATCGTCGCTGCTGTTGGCCACGGTCCCTGCCAGGGCTTCTGTGCGCAGGTGTTTGCCTCGTCTGCGCCAAAGCCGCTCGGGGGATGAGCCCATAAAGGCCTTTTGCGCATCGAAGACCATGCAGAAATGAAAACAGGTGAGATTGAGCGCCCGGCTGGCTGCCATCAGTGCGATGGGGTTGACCGGCTGTGAAAATTGCAGGTCCGTTGCCCGCGCCAGCACCACTTTTTCGAATTCACCGCGCGCGATTGCCTCCGTCGCCCGGGCAATTAATGCCATCCATTCAGGACGGCTGGACGAATGGGTTTCGCTGACGCGTTGTGAAGGCAGGCGTGGCATCGGTTTAAGACCGGTCAGCTGATGTAAAAATCCTGCCGCCTCTTGCGCGTCCTGCGCCAGGGAGTGTGCGCTAAACAAGGTCAGACGCAGCCTGGCCGAGCCCCCTTCACGCATCCAAAGCAGACGCGGTAAAAACAGGTGCCCCTGTTCTGGCGTAAAGGCATTCAGGCCACAAATACGGGTATCGTCGCAGGCCGGGTGGGCACGCAAAAAGCGTTGCGCAGCAGAAAGAGAAGAGAAAGGTTTGAGGGAGCCGAGTGCGGCCAGCTCTTCGTCACCGTTACGCTGTTGCCAGTAAAACTGCGGATAGCATAACTGTGCACCCAGCCAGGCCAGGGGATCGAAGGCATCGTTTAACGGAAAAGAGACGTCAAGATGACGTAAACCGGGTGTGGCTGGAATGTCATGTGCGAGCAGAGCCTGCAATCGCTCCAGCGCATCAGATAGTGAATGCACGCGGACCTCTCCCTGTAAAACCTCACATTATACGGGGTACTTGCCCCAAAAGGCAGTACCCACGTTTAGGGAGGGGTCAGCGTGTGCAAATAGCGAGATTAACGGCGCGCCAACAACAGCCCTAACACCAGGCCTGCCGCCGCCCCGACGCCAATGCCCTGCCACGGTTTTTCATGCACATAGTCATCAGCACGATAGACCGCTTGCTTCGCACGATAATAATAATTATCAGATGCATGGCTGACGCGGTTCTTCACGTCCTCCAGCGCCTGCTCGGCACGCGCTTTCAGCTCAATATACTTTTGGTCTGCCGGATCGCCTGAAGAGCGCAGCACTTCTTCCAGCGTATCGCTCAGCAGAGCGAGGTCGTCATCGATACGTGTATCCCAGGATTGAAATGACATAGTTATCTCCTTGTGAGTGCATCAGTCCGGTAACTATAGACAACCCCGCGCCATTACGCCTGTTTCGCTTCTTTTGCCATGCCAATGTGCGGGATCCCATCTTCATCGTAGACGTCGGTTACCGGTAAGAAGCCAAAGTGGGCGTAGAAGGGTTGCAGGTGCGCCTGTGCGCCAAGGTATAAGGCCTTGTCAGGCCAGTGCTTTTTGCAGGATGAGAGCGTTTGTTCCATCAGTTGATGTCCGAGCTTTTCGCCTCGCGCCTTGCCGCTAATCACCACGCGGCCAATCACCACGGGATCAAAATCGTCCTCGCTTTTCAGAATCCTCGCATACGCCACCAGCGCGTTGTCCCGCCAGCCTAGGAGATGGCGGTTTTCACCGACCAGGTCGTCGCCGTCGACATCCAGATAGGGACAGGTTTGTTCAACCACAAACACTTCGCAACGTAGCTTAAGCAGGGCATATAGCGCGGATGCGCTGAGTTCACTATGGTGTAAATCTTGCCACTGAATCATGTCAGGCTCCTTATGAGGTCTCATCCCGTTATACTAAACACTTTATCGTTCGGCAAAGAGTCTGACTGTGTTATGGAACTGATTTTTCTGGGTACGTCTGCGGGTGTGCCAACCCGTTCGCGCAACGTAACGGCAATGCTGCTCGATTTACAACATCCCGTCCGGGCGGGGCTGTGGCTGTTTGACTGCGGCGAAGGCACGCAGCATCAGCTGTTACAGACGCCTTATCATCCGGGTAAGCTCGATAAAATTTTTATTACCCACCTGCATGGCGATCACCTTTTTGGCCTGCCGGGGCTGCTGTGCAGTCGTTCGATGGCGGGTAACGTCAACGCGCTAACCCTCTACGGCCCCGCCGGCATTCGTGAGTTCGTAGAGACCACGCTTCGGCTGAGTGGCTCGTGGACCGATTTTCCGCTGGAGGTCATCGAAATAGACGAAGGCGTTGTCGTCAGGGATGCGGATTATACCGTGAGTGCGCACCGGCTTAATCATCCCGTCGAATGCTATGGCTATCGTATTGTCGAGCATGACAAGCCTGGCGCCCTGGATGCCGCCGCGCTGATTGCCCGTGGCGTTAAGCCTGGCCCCGTGTTCCAGCGCCTGAAACAGGGCGAAACGGTCACGCTTGAGAACGGTGATACGGTAAACGGTCAGGATTATCTTTCGGCTCCTCTGCCAGGCAAGAAGCTGGCTATTTTTGGCGATACGGGCCCCTGCCCGGCGGCGAGGGTGCTTGCACAGGATGTCGATTTGATGGTGCATGAAGCGACGCTGGAGGCGGCCATGGAAGAGAAAGCAAACAGCCGCGGGCACAGCTCTACCCATCAGGCGGCGCGGGTGGCCCGCGATGCCAAAGTGAAAAAGCTGGTCATTACGCACGTCAGCTCCCGGTACGACCCGCAAGGATGCGCCAGCCTGCTGGCAGAGTGTCGCACGATCTTTCCCGCCTGCGACCTGGCAGAAGATTTTGCCCGCATTCGCGTTTAGTCCTTCATTTTTCCCTCGGCGTGCCGATAACGATTAAAAGGCAAGCATCTCACTTGAGGGTACAATGGATAATTTCCAGAAAGATATTGATGACAGGGCCAATCTGACCCTGTCGAACCGGTTTGAACTGCTGTTGTTCCGTCTCGGCACCTCGATGGATGAGAGCAAATCTGAGCTATTTGGCATTAACGTATTCAAGCTGCGTGAAATTGTACCTATGCCGGAGTTCACCAAACCGGCGGGGATGAAATCGCCGCTGATGGGAATGGTGAACATCCGCGATCAGGTGATCCCGGTGATCGACCTGGCTGCCGTGGCGGGCTGTAAGCCTACAACCGGCCTGAATATTCTGTTAATTACCGAATATGCCCGCAGCGTGCAGGCGTTTGCCGTCGAGTCAGTCGAGAATATTATGCGTCTTGACTGGAAACAGGTTCATGCCGCAGAAACCGCCGTGAGCGGTCGTTACATCACCAGCATTGCGTGCCTTGATGAAAAAAGTGACACCAACGATCTGGCCATGGTGCTGGATGTTGAGCAGATTCTGTATGACATCACCCCCGCCAACCATGATCTGCACGCCACTAATCTGACCACCACGAAATTCCATATGAAGCCTGGCGCTGTGGCGATTGTGGCAGAGGATTCAAAAGTCGCGCGTTCGATGCTGGAAAAAGGGCTGGAGGCGATGGCGATCCCGGCGCAGCTGCATATTACCGGCAAGGATGCGTGGGAGAAGATTGGCGTGTTGGCCGCACAGGCGCAGGCCGAAGGGGTGCCGATCACCGATAAGATCGCCCTTGTCCTGACCGATCTCGAAATGCCGGAAATGGACGGTTTTACGCTGACGCGTAAAATCAAAACCGATCCTGTATTGAAGGATATCCCGGTGGTGATTCACTCCTCTCTTTCTGGCAATGCCAACGAAGATCATATTCGTAAAGTGAAGGCGGATGGTTACGTGGCGAAGTTCGAACTGAACGAACTGTCATCCGTCATTGAAGAGGTGTTGGATCGGTCGATGAAGAAGATTGACGGTCCGTTGATCAGTCGCAAGCAGCTGGCTTAATCGGGTGCCCTCACCCCGGCCCTCTCCCACCGGGAGAGGGGGAAAACCATAAAAAAACCCGCCGAGGCGGGTTTTTGTTTTTACATCAATGGCATCGCGTGCTGAACGATATCTATCAGCGGCTGCGGATAGATACCGAAGATCAGCACCAGCAGCGCAGAAATGAGCACCACGATACCACCGGCGCTGTACTGCCAGTTGGTAGGTGCATCACGGTTAAGCTGTTGAGGCGCATTCAGATACAGACTCACGGCAACGCGCAGGTAGTAGTACAGACCGATAGCGGAGCCGATAACCACGGCCGCTGTCAGCCACCACAGGCCCGTCTGCACACCGACTGCCAGCACGTAGAACTTACCGATAAAGCCGAGCGTCATCGGGATACCTGCCAGAGACAGCATCATCACCGTCATGACCGCAGAAAGAATCGGACGATGCCAGAACAGGCCACGGTAGGAGAACAGTGAATCAGCATCCGGACCACGGTACGGGCTGGACATCAGGCTCACCACGCCGAACGCGCCGAGGCTGCTGAACAGATAACCGGCCAGGTAAACGCCTACGGCTTCCATCGACATCATCCCGCTCTGCAGAGCAATGAGCGCGACCATCAGGTAACCCAGATGGGAGATAGAAGAGTAACCCAGCAGACGTTTAATGTTGGTCTGGCTCAACGCCATCAGGTTACCGAAGATGATGGAGACGAACGCAATAATGCCAAGCACAACGCGAACCGCTTCGCTATCTCCCACCGGTGCGTACATGAACAGACGCATCACTACCCCGAAGATGGCAATTTTACTTGCCGTCGCCAGGAAGGTAGAGACCGGCGCAGGTGCGCCCTGGTAGACGTCTGGCGTCCACAGGTGGAATGGCACCAGAGAGAGCTTAAAGCCCAGGCCCACAATCATCATGCCCAGACCCGCCAGCAGCAGCGGCTCGTGCAGCATGCCGTCGCCCAGGCTCTTGCCAATGGCAACGAAAGAGAGGTTACCGGACTGTGCGTAAATCAGCGCAATACCGAACAGCAGGAACGATGACGCCGCCGCAGACAGAATGGTGTACTTGATACTGGCTTCCAGCGAACGTTTCTGACGGAAGGCGTAGCCAATCAGGCCGAACAGCGGCAGAGAGATCAGCTCAATACCGAGGAACAGCGCCGCCATATGGTTCGCGTTTGCCAGAAGGATCCCACCCAGCGAGGCAATCAGTACCAGCAGGTAAAACTCTTCTTTATTGTCGTTGTACCCTTCAAGCCATGGATAGGCGAACGTACAGGTCGCCAGGCTCGCCAGCAGGACCAGCCCGGTGTAGAGCATGGCAAATCCGTCGACGCGCATCAGCGGCGTGACGTCCATTGCTCCCGCCTGGCCAACAAACCAGAGGGAGACTAATGCGGCGTTCAAACCCAGAACCGACAGCGTGGCATTCAGGAAGTGATTGCGTCGCCACGCAATGGAGAGCATCACAACCACCACCGTCAATCCGACGATCAGCAGCGGTAGCAGCGCAATCAGTTGTTGTGGAGTTATTGTCATGGCGATTTACGGCCTTGTAGTAGAAGCAGAATTAACAAACCACTGCTGGATATTGCTCATCGCGGAATGCGAGGTATCCAGAATTGGCTGCGGATAGAAGCCCAACAGCACCAGTAGTACGACCAGCAGCAGAACGATCGACAGCTCTCGCAGCGACATGCCTGGCAGCGTTTGCGCCGCAATTTCGCTTTTCGCTTTACCGAAGTAAGCGCGATGCAGCATCGCCAGCGAGTAAACGGAGGCAAAGACCAGACCGAAGGTGGAGATTACGGTGATCGTCGGAACAACTTTAAAGCTGCCGAACAGAATCATAAATTCGCCAACGAAGTTACCGGTCCCGGGCATACCCAGGGTAGCGACTGCGAAGAACATAGAGAGCGCAGGCAGCCATTTAATCTTGCTCCACAGACCGCCCATCATACGCATATCGCGGGTGTGCAGACGTTCGTACAGCTGACCGCACAGGATGAAGAGACCCGCCGCAGACAGACCGTGCGCAATCATCTGAATCACCGCGCCCTGGTACGCCAGCTGGCTGCCGGTGTAGATAGCAATCAACACGAAGCCCATGTGGGAAACCGAGGTGTACGCGATCAGACGTTTAATATCGTACTGGGTGAAGGCCATCCAGGCACCGTAGAAGATACCGATCACACCCAGCCACATGGCAATTGGCGCGAACTCTGCGGAGGCATTCGGGAACAGCGGCAGTGCAAAACGCAGCAGGCCGTAGGCCGCGGTTTTCAGCAAGATACCGGCCAGGTCAACGGAACCCGCCGTTGGGGCCTGAGAGTGCGCGTCCGGCAGCCAGCCGTGCAGCGGCACAACCGGCATTTTCACCGCAAAGGCGATGAAGAAGCCGAGCATCAGCAGGTATTCTACCCCGTGCGACATTGGCGTTTTCAGCAGCTGTTCGTAGTTGAAGGTCCAGACGCCGGTCGCATCGTAATGGACAAACACCAGTCCCAGGATGGCAATCAACATCACCAGACCACTCGCCTGGGTATAGATGAAGAACTTGGTTGCCGCCGTGATACGCGTTTTACCGTCAGAAGCCTTATGGCCCCACAGCGCGATCAGGAAGTACATCGGCACCAGCATCATCTCCCAGAAGAAGAAGAACAGGAACATATCGATGGCCAGGAACACGCCGATTACGCCGCCCAGGATCCACATCAGGTTGAGGTGGAAGAAGCCCTGGTATTTTTGAATTTCTTGCCAGGAGCACAGAACCGCCAGAACGCCGAGCAGACCGGTCAGGACCACCATCAGCAGTGACAAACCATCCAGCGCCAGGTGAATCGTGATCCCAAAGCGTGGGATCCACGGCAGGATAAACTCTGACTGCCACTGCGGAAGGCCCGCAGATTGGGTCAATGAATAACCGCCCTGCATCCACAGTTGCAGCGACAGTGCCAGCGTCAGTCCCATGGTGATCAGCGCAATCCAGCGCGGCATCTTCACGCCAAAGCGTTCAGTCTGCCAGCAAAGGAAACCGCCGATGAAGGGAATCAGTATTAGCCAGGGTAATAACATGGCGATATTTGTTCCTTGTTTAAGTCCGGCTCAGGCTATCTTACTCGTCATAGCGAACCCCGTCTGTGCTGGCAATCCTCACGTCGTTTATTACGCTCCGGTTGCTGTGCGCAGGCGGTGTTCACTCTGACTTCGCCGATAACGCCTGTCCTGTTGGACCTGATTTCAACGAATTCTAATTAAATTCACTTAACGACTAACGCAACACCATCAGCAGTGCCAGCACGACAACCGCACCGATGCTCATGGATGCAACATACCAGCGCAGATATCCGTTCTCGCTCAGCAGCAGACCTTTGCCTGCAAAGCGGGAGAGGATGGCCGGGATGTTCATCATTGCGTTCATCGGATCGCGTTTCAGCAGCCACGCAATGCCCAGGAATGGCTTCACGAAAATCTTATCGTACAGCCAGTCAAAGCCCCACGCGTTGTACCACCAGGTGCCAAGCAGACGGCCTGGCGCACTGTTGGCAATCGAGGTCACCAGCGTACGTTTGCCCAGCCACAGCCATGCCGCGATCAGGATGCCCGCAATGGCCACCACACCGGAGGTGATTTCAAGCGTCAGAACGCGACCGTGCTCAAGCTCTGTGGTATCCGGCAGGACACCCTGCAGCGGTGGCACAATCATTGCCCCGATGAAGGTAGACAGGATCAGCAGCACAATCAGCGGCAGGTGGTGAGTAATCCCCTTCCCTGCGTGAGCGTGAATTTGTTCTTTACCGTGGAAGACGATGAAAATCATACGGAAGGTATACAAGGAGGTCATAAACGCACCGACCAGACCCGCAACCATCAGATTGATATGACCATTAGCCATGGCACCCGCAAGGATTTCGTCCTTACTGAAGAAGCCCGCGGTAATCAGCGGCAGTGCCGCCAGCGCCGCGCCGCCCACCAGGAAGCAGACGTAGACCAGCGGAATGGATTTACGCAGGCCACCCATTTTGAAAATGTTCTGCTCATGGTGGCAGGCCAGAATGACCGAACCGGATGAGAGGAACAGCAGCGCTTTAAAGAACGCGTGCGTCATCAGGTGGAAAATGGCTGCGTCCCATGCCTGAACGCCCAGCGCCAGGAACATGTAACCAATCTGGCTCATGGTGGAGTAAGCAAGCACGCGTTTGATGTCGGTCTGGACCAGCGCGGCAAAGCCTGCCAGCACCAGCGTAACCGCACCGACGATGCCCACCAGATGCAGAATTTCCGGCGTCATCAGGAACAGACCATGTGTACGGGCAATCAGGTAGACACCCGCGGTTACCATGGTCGCGGCGTGGATCAGCGCGGAGACAGGCGTTGGGCCTGCCATCGCGTCAGCAAGCCATGTCTGCAACGGCAGCTGTGCGGATTTACCCACAGCACCACCCAGCAACATCAGCGTTGCCCACATCAGCATGTTGTTGCCCGCTTCGAAGTGTGCCGGCGCCAGTTCCACCATTTCGCGGAAGTTCAGCGTGCCCAGTTCGTTGTAAAGAATGAACAGCGCGAAGGCGAGGAAGACGTCACCCACGCGGGTCACGACGAACGCTTTCATGGCCGCTGCGCCATTCTTCGGATCGGTATAATAGAAACCGATCAGCAGGTAAGAGCAAAGCCCCACGCCTTCCCAGCCGAGATACATCAGCAGCAGGTTATCGGCCAGCACCAGAACAACCATGCTCGCGATAAACAGGTTGGTGTAGGCGAAGAAGCGGGAGTAACCCTCTTCACCGCGCATATACCAGGACGCAAACATGTGGATCAGGAAGCCCACACCGGTCACCACGGAGAGCATGGTGAGGGAGAGACCATCCAGCACCAGGTTGAACCCGATATTGAAATCACCGACCGCCATCCAGGTCCACAGCGGCACGCTAAAGACCTGACGTCCGTTGTTGAAGAAGTCGATACCCGCGTACGCTGTCACCAGCGCAGCCAGACCGATAGAGCCAATGCCCACGGTTGCGGACAGATTCTCAGACCAGCGGCCGCGAGAAAATGCCAGCAGCACAAAGCCAATCAGCGGAAAAATAATGGTTAAGGCAAGCATGTTCATCCACGCAACTCACTTACTGAATCGATGTTCAGGTTCTGGCGGCGACGATGGAGCTGCAGCAACAGCGCCAGGCCAATACTCGCTTCGGCAGCCGCAAGGCTGATAGCGAGAATGTACATAACCTGACCATCAGGCTGTCCCCAGTAGCTTCCGGCGACCACGAAGGCCAGCGCAGAGGCGTTGATCATGATTTCCAGACCAATCAGCATAAACAGCAGATTGCGGCGGATAACCAGACCGGTTAAGCCCAGAACGAATAATATCGCGGCGAGGATCAGTCCATGTGTTAAAGGGATCATGCGCGCTCCTCCATTTTTCTTTTCGCGCGATCGTCAGTACGATTGCTCAGCACCTCGCCAGCACGCTCTTCGCGGCCCACGTGGAAGGCAACAACCAGACCGGCCAGCAGCAGCATTGACGCCAGTTCAACCGCCAGGACGTACGGACCAAACAGCGCAATGCCCACTGCTTTCGCGCTAATCGGCGTGCCGTCGATGCCCTGGTCATTCACGCCCAGAATGGCGTAAACAATCACCACCAGCATGATGGCCGACAAAATTGCCGGGCCAATCCAGACCTGCGGTTGTAACCACTGACGTTCCTGCTCAATTTCAGAGCCGCCCAGATTCAGCATCATCACCACGAAGACGAACAGCACCATAATGGCCCCGGCGTAGACGATGATTTCCAGTGCACCCGCGAAATGCGCGCCCAGAGCGAAGAACACTCCGGAAATAGCCAGCAGCGAGATGATTAAATACAGCAGCGCATGCACCGGATTGGTGTGCGTAATCACTCGTAGCGTAGCCAGGATGGCGATGAGGCCACAGATATAAAAAGCGAATTCCATTGCCCTCTCCTTACGGTAACAGGCTCTTGACGTCGATAGGCTTGGCTTCGTTCTCTGCTTCGCCCTTATCTTTGCCGTCGATTGCCATACCCGCCATCCGGTAGAAGTTATATTCCGGGTATTTGCCCGGACCGGAAATCAGCAGATCCTCTTTCTCGTACACCAGATCCTGACGCTTGTACTCACCCAGTTCGAAATCCGGAGTCAGCTGAATCGCCGTGGTTGGGCACGCTTCTTCACACAGACCGCAGAAAATGCAGCGTGAGAAGTTAATGCGGAAAAACTCAGGGTACCAGCGGCCATCAACCGTCTCTGCTTTTTGCAAAGAGATACAGCCTACCGGACAGGCTACCGCACACAGGTTACAGGCAACGCAGCGCTCTGAACCGTCCGGATCGCGCGTCAGCACGATACGACCACGATAGCGTGGCGGCAGATAGACCGGCTCTTCCGGGTACATCCGAGTTTCGCGTTTAGCAAACGCATGCAGGCCGATCATCCAGATACTGCGTACCTGGGTGCCGAAACCTACGAATAATTCTTTTAAGGTCATGGTCTAAAGCCCCTTATGGCTGCTGCCAGAGAATGACAGCCGCCGTTACCAACAAGTTGACGAGCGTCAGCGGCAGGCACACTTTCCAGCCGAAGGACATTACCTGGTCGTAACGAGGACGCGGTAAAGACGCACGAATCAAAATGAACATCATCATGAAGAACGCGGTTTTCAGCGCGAACCAGATGAACGGCGGTAAGAACGGGCCATGCCAGCCACCAAAGAACAGCGTTACCATCAACGCGGAAATGGTGACGATACCGATGTATTCGCCCACGAAGAACAGACCGAATTTCATCCCGGAATATTCAATGTGGTAACCGTCGGCCAGTTCCTGTTCGGCTTCTGGCTGGTCAAACGGGTGACGGTGACAAACCGCCACGCCCGCGATAGCAAAGGTGACAAAACCAAAGAACTGCGGGATCACGTTCCAGATGTCAGCCTGGTTGTTGACGATGTCGGTCATGTTGAATGAACCGGCCTGTGCCACCACGCCCATCAGGGAAAGACCCAGGAACACTTCGTAGCTCAGCGTTTGCGCGGAAGCACGCATCGCACCCAGCAGGGAGTATTTGTTGTTACTGGACCAGCCTGCAAACAGCACCGCATAAACCGCGAGGCCTGCCATCATCAGGAAGAACAGAATCCCGATATTCAGGTCAGCGACTACCCAGCTCGGGCTGACAGGAACAATCGCAAACGCCAGCAGCAGCGAGGTAAACGCAATCATCGGCGCCAGCGTAAAGATGACGCGATCCGAGAAGCGCGGGATCCAGTCCTCTTTAAAGAACATTTTGATCATGTCCGCGACCAGCTGGAGTGAACCACCCCAGCCCACGCGGTTCGGTCCGTAACGGTTCTGGAACAGACCGAGCAGACGACGTTCACCAAAGCTCATGAACGCGCCGCAGGTAACGACCACCAGCAAAATGACGACCGCCTTGAGAATGCTAAGCAGAATGTCGATAAGATCCGGCGTTAACCAACTCATGCTTTTGCCTCCTGCAGATTATCAAGACGCGCGCCTGCCAGCACCGGTGCAATACCCGGCATGCCCATTGGCAAACCAACCTGCCCTGCCGTCAGGCCTTCAGAAATAATCAGCGGTAAGCTGATTGTCTGGCCTTCGTAGCTAAAGGAGACATGGCTGCCCGCATTAACGCCCAGCTTCGCGGCGTCTGCCGGATTGAGCTTAATGTAAGGCTGTGGCATACGGCTCTGGAATACAGGAGAACGCTGGGACATCTCGTCACTACCAAACAGATGGTAGTAAGGCGCGATACGCCAGTTTCCTTCCTGAGCCTGGAAGCTTTCCGGAACGGTGGTAAAGAACTCCAGGCCGGTTTCAGAGGCTTCAATCAGACGCACTCCCGGGTCGCCATGACGCAGAGAGCCCCCCACTTCGGCCTGGAATTTATTCCATGCCTGCGGGGAGTTCCAGCCTGGTGCCCATGCAAATGGAATCTGCGAGCGTGGTGCGGACGGCTGGTTGTTCCCTTCCATTGAGAAGGCAAACATGGTGTCTTTATCTTGCGGCTGACGTGGCTCGTGAACGCTAATGTTCGCACGCATAGCGGTACGACCACTGTAACGATGCGGTTCACGCGCCAGTTTCTGGCCACGAATACGGAAGCTTGCGTCCGGCGCAGCATCTTTAATGCCAGCCAGCTGAGGCAGTTTTTCAACCACGGCGTCGATCACATGATCGAGCTGGGTCCAGTCAACCTGACGGTTTTCCACGGTGCTGTGCAGCGAGTGCAGCCAGCGCCAGCTTTCCAGCATGATGATGTTGCTGTCGTAGTACGCCGGGTCATACACCTGGAAGAAACGCTGTGCACGGCCTTCGTTGTTGATAACCGTACCGTCGCTTTCCGCGAAGCTTGCCGCAGAGAGCACAAGGTGCGCTTTGTCCATAATCGCCGTACGCTGATGGTCAATCACCATCACCAGCGGCGCTTTGGAAAGGGCTGCGTCAACGCGTGCCGCTGAAGCATGACGATGCAGATCGTTCTCAAGAACAATCACGCCATCTGCCGCACCGGATTCCAGTTCGCTGAGCGCTTCTTCAAGAGAACCGCCGCCCATCATACCCAGTCCGACACTGTTCACCGCACGGGCAATCATGGTAACGCCCACATCCGCGCCACGCCCTTTCAGGGCTTTCGCCACGTTCGCAGCGGCCTGAATAACATCAGGACTGCCGGCGTTGGTGCCGGAGATAATCAGTGGTTTTTTAGCCCCTGCCAGCGCCTGAACGATCACGTCGATCTTGCTTTGCAGGTCACGATCCAGCCCTTCGACAGCCGGCGCGCTGTTGTCCAGCGCGTGGGCAATAGCAAAGCCAAGACGCGCCTGATCTTCAACCGGCGCACGGTATGTCCATGCGGCGATATCATCAAGACGGGTGTTATCCACGTTGGTGACAAACAACGGATGCTTCGCACGCTGACCGATGTTCAGGATTGCTGCAATCTGCCAGTCGGCCACTTTCTGAGCCGCCGCCATTTCACGCGCTTTACCTTTCACCGCCTGACGAACGGCCAGGGCAGCGCGAGCGCCGGTCTGGGTCAGATCTTCACCCAGCACCAGAACGGCATCGTAAGATTCGATTTCACGCAGCGCAGGGGTATGAATACCGCCTTCGCGCAGTACTTTCAGTACCAGCTGCAGACGTTCCTGCTCGCCGGTCGCGATACCGGTATAGAAGTTTTCAGCACCAACCAGCTCACGCAGCGCGAAGTTGCTTTCAACGCTGGCACGCGGCGAACCAATACCGATCACTTTCTTCGACTGGCGCAGAATATCTGCGGCACCCTGCATCGCCTGTTCGGCATTCAGGGTAATAAGGTCATCGCCACGACGTTGAACCGGCTGACGCGGACGGTCTTTCAGGTTCACATAGCCATAGCCGAAACGACCACGGTCGCAAAGGAAGTAGTGGTTAACGGTACCGTTATAACGGTTTTCGATACGGCGCAGTTCGCCATAACGTTCACCCGGACTGGTGTTACAACCCAGGGAGCACTGCTGGCAGATGCTAGGTGCAAACTGCATGTCCCATTTACGGTTGTAGCGCTCGGAGTGCGTTTTATCGGTGAATACGCCGGTCGGGCAAATTTCGACCAGGTTACCGGAGAATTCGCTTTCAAGCGTGCCATCTTCCGGACGACCGAAGTAGACGTTGTCATGTGCGCCATACACGCCCAAATCCTGACCGTCTGCGTAATCTTTGTAATAACGCACGCAGCGATAGCAGGCGATGCAGCGGTTCATTTCATGAGAGATGAACGGCCCCAAATCCTGGTTACGGTGGGTACGCTTAGTAAAACGATAGCGACGGAAGCTGTGACCGGTCATCACGGTCATATCCTGAAGGTGGCAGTTACCGCCCTCTTCACAGACCGGACAGTCGTGCGGGTGGTTGGTCATCAACCACTCCACCACGCTTTCACGGAACTGCTTCGCTTCTGCGTCATCGATCGAAATAAAAGTGCCTTCGGTTGCTGGTGTCATACAGGACATGACCAGGCGACCACGCGTGTCTTCCGCGTTTTGATATTGCTTCACCGCACACTGGCGGCAAGCACCGACGCTTCCCAGCGCCGGATGCCAGCAAAAATACGGAATATCGAGGCCAAGAGACAGACAAGCTTCTAGCAGGTTGTCCGCCCCGTTGACTTCGTATTCTTTGCCGTCTACATGAATCGTAGCCATTAGCATGCTTCCAGTTGGCTCAGACAGGTCTGAGCGTTAATCAAAATTCTGTTTTTACCAGCGCGCTTTCAGCAGGTTCGGCTGAATCCCATTAATCGCATGGGTATTGCTGAACGGCTGCTTGATGCCTGCTTCGAATTCGTCGCGGAAATATTTTATCGCGCTCTGCAGTGGCTCTACGGCGCCTGGTGCGTGGGCACAGAAGGTTTTACCCGGGCCCAGGAATCGACACAGTTGCTCAAGTGTCTCGATGTCGCCAGGCTGGCCTTCGCCACGTTCGATGGCACGCAGGATCTTCACGCTCCACGGCAGACCGTCACGGCATGGCGTACACCAGCCGCAGGACTCGCGGGCAAAGAACTCTTCCAGGTTACGCACCAGCGAGACCATGCCGATCTCGTGGTCGACGGCCATCGCCAGCGCCGTACCCAGACGGCTGCCTGCTTTACCAATGCTTTCGAATTCCATCGGCAGGTCAAGGTGGGCTTCGGTCAGGAAGTCAGTCCCTGCCCCACCCGGCTGCCAGGCTTTAAATTTCAGGCCATCGCGCATGCCGCCAGCGTAGTCTTCAAGAATTTCGCGGGCAGTGGTGCCAAACGGCAGTTCCCACAGGCCTGGGTTTTTAACGCGACCCGAGAAGCCCATCAGCTTGGTACCGGCATCTTTACTTTTTGAGATGCCCTGATACCACTCTACGCCGTTTGCCAGAATGGCCGGGACGTTACACAGGGTTTCAACGTTGTTAACGCACGTTGGTTTACCCCATACGCCGGAGCTTGCCGGGAACGGAGGCTTGGAACGTGGGTTCGCACGGCGGCCTTCCAGGGAGTTAATCAGTGCGGTCTCTTCACCACAGATATAACGCCCTGCGCCGGTGTGCACGAACAGTTCAAAGTCAAAACCGGTGCCAAGAATGTTTTTACCTAACAGGCCCGCTTCGGTTGCTTCGGCGATGGCGCGACGCAGGTTTTCAGCTGCTTCGATGTACTCACCGCGCAGGAAGATGTAGCCACGGTAGGCTTTCAGCGCAAACGCGGAGATCAGCATGCCTTCCACCAGCAGGTGCGGCAGCTGTTCCATCAGCAGGCGGTCTTTATAGGTGCCCGGCTCCATTTCATCGGCGTTACACAGCAGGTAACGGATGTTCATGGATTCGTCTTTTGGCATCAGGCTCCACTTCAGACCGGTGGAGAAGCCCGCACCGCCACGCCCTTTCAGACCGGAATCTTTCACGGCATTGACGATATCGTCCGGCGCCATGCCAGACAGCGCTTTGCGTGCCCCTTCATAACCGTTTTTGCTTTGATATTCTTCAAGCCATACCGGCTGTTTATCATCGCGAAGACGCCAGGTCAGCGGATGCGTCTCAGCAGTACGAATTACCGTTTTCATTTGTACCGCTCCAGCAGGTCAGGAATCGCTTCCGGCGTGAGATGGCTATGAGTGTCCTCATCAATCATCATGCTCGGTCCCTTGTCGCAGTTACCCAGGCAGCAGGTCGGAAGCAGCGTAAAACGACCGTCGAAGGTCGTCTGTCCCGGCTTGATATCGAGTTTTTTCTCGAGAGCCGCCTGAATCCCCTGGTATCCCGTGATATGGCAGACCACGCTGTCGCAATAGCGAATCACGTGTCGGCCTACCGGCTGGCGGAAGATTTGGCTATAGAATGTCGCCACGCCTTCCACGTCGCTTGCCGGGATACCCAGCACATCGGCGATCGCGTAGATCGCGCCATCCGGCACCCAGCCGCGCTGCTTTTGTACGATTTTCAGCGCTTCAATGGACGCCGCACGCGGGTCTTCGTAGTGGTGCATCTCGTGCTCAATCGCCGCACGTTCTGCTTCACTCAGCTCAAAAGCCTCGGTTTGTGGTTGTTCATTCTCGTGCATAATTAGCGGTCCACATCTGACATAACAAAGTCGATACTACCCAGATACACAATCAGGTCAGAGACCAGACTGCCGCGAATGGCGGCCGGGATCTGCTGCAGGTGCGCGAAGCTCGGCGTACGCACACGGGTACGGTAGCTCATAGTGCTGCCGTCACTCGTCAGGTAGTAACTGTTGATACCCTTGGTCGCTTCAATCATCTGGAAGGACTCCTGCGCCGGCATGACCGGGCCCCAGGAAACCTGCAGGAAGTGCGTAATCAAGGTTTCGATATGTTGCAGCGTGCGCTCTTTCGGTGGCGGCGTCGTCAGCGGGTGATCCGCTTTGAACGGGCCTTCCGGCATGTTGTTGAGGCACTGCTCAAGGATACGCAGACTCTGGCGCAGCTCTTCAACTTTCAGCATCACGCGGGTATAGCAGTCAGACACACCACCGCCAACCGGGACTTCAAAGTCGAAGTTTTCATAGCCGGAATAAGGACGGGCTTTACGCACGTCGAAATCGATACCCGTTGCGCGCAGGCCAGCACCGGTGGTGCCCCACTCCAGCGCTTCTTTCGCACCGTAAGCGGCCACGCCTTTCGAACGACCAATCAGAATGGTGTTGCGCAGTGCGGCTTTTTCATAGGAAGCCAGACGCTTCGGCATCCAGTCGAGGAATTCGCGCAGCAGACGATCCCAGCCGCGAGGCAGATCGTGTGCCACACCGCCGATACGGAACCAGGCCGGGTGCATACGGAAACCGGTGATGGCTTCGACCAAATCGTAGATTTTCTGACGATCGGTAAAGGCGAAGAAGACCGGCGTCATCGCCCCGACGTCCTGGATGAACGTAGAGATGTAGAGCAGGTGGCTGTTGATGCGGAACAGTTCTGACAGCATGACGCGAATCACGTTAACGCGATCCGGCGTGGTAATGCCTGCCAGTTTTTCAACGGCCAGTACGTAAGGCATTTCGTTTACGCAGCCGCCGAGGTACTCGATACGGTCAGTGTAAGGAATGTAGCTGTGCCAGGATTGACGCTCGCCCATTTTCTCAGCACCACGGTGGTGATAACCGATATCAGGCACGCAGTCGACAATCTCTTCGCCATCGAGCTGAAGAATAATACGGAATGCACCGTGCGCAGACGGGTGGTTCGGGCCGAGGTTGAGGAACATGAAGTCCTCGTTTTCGGTGCCGCGCTTCATGCCCCAGTCTTCCGGCTTGAAGGTCAGCGCTTCCATCTCCAGATCCTGTTTTGCTTTGGTCAGCTCAAACGGATCGAATTCGGTGGCGCGTGCCGGGTAGTCTTTACGCAGCGGGTGACCGGTCCAGGTCTGCGGCATCATGATGCGCGTCAGGTGCGGGTGGCCATCAAAGGTCATGCCAAACATTTCCCAGGTTTCGCGCTCATACCAGTTGGCGTTCGGGAAAAGTTTGGTGATCGTCGGCAGATGCATGTCGTTTTCAGACAATGCCACCTTGAGCATGATATCCGTATTACGGTCTATTGAGATCAGGTGGTAGAAAACGGAAAAATCCGCAGCAGGGAGACCCTGGCGGTGCGTACGCAGACGTTCATCCATGCCGTGTAAGTCAAACAGCATGACGTAAGGTTTCGGCAATTTCTTGAGGAAATCGACCACTTCCAGTAATTGTTCACGTTTCACCCAAACAACGGGTACCCCGGTGCGGGTGGCCTGAACAGTAAAGGCATCCGGCCCAAAACGGTTGCGCAGTTCGCCAATAACCGGGTCATCCAGATGGTCCCGGGTAAGACTCGCGGCTTGCGCGGTTAAGTCGGTCATATTGTTCACCATTGCAAATGGTCCGTGGTGACTGTCGGGCGTGGCTTCGCGCTATTTGAATAGTGATATGCGAAGGTTGACTCCATGCCCACAGGCGCAAATTAAATTTCGTCAGGCGTACGCAGGTTGGTCACTGCGATACGTTCGCCGCGTTTACGCTCGCGCTCAGACTGCATATTGGCGCGGTAGACACCCTGATCGCCAACCACCCAGGAGAGCGGACGGCGCTCTTTCCCGATGGAATCCTGCAGCAGCATCAACGCCTGCATGTAAGCTTCCGGACGTGGTGGACAGCCAGGGATGTACACATCCACCGGGATAAACTTATCGACGCCCTGCACGACAGAATAAATGTCGTACATACCACCGGAATTTGCACATGCCCCCATGGAAATGACCCATTTCGGCTCGAGCATTTGATCGTAAAGACGTTGAATGACGGGAGCCATTTTGGTGAAGCAGGTGCCTGCAACCACCATCAGGTCAGCCTGACGAGGGGAAGCACGCAGTACCTCAGCACCAAAACGCGCAACGTCATGCACCGCAGTGAATGACGTCACCATTTCAACGTAGCAGCAAGAAAGACCAAAGTTGTATGGCCAAATGGAGTTCTTACGCCCCCAGTTAACCATGTCGTGCATGGCATTTTCGAGCTTGCCCATGTACACGCTTTTGTTGACTTCTTGCTCCAGGGGGTCGGTTACGATCTCCTGTTTTTGCAGGGGGTAACGGTCATTCTCACCGTTAGGATCTATGCGGGTGAGCGTATAATCCATCTTATTGCCTCGCTGTTACTGCTGACGATTAGAGTTACTGTTTTCCGGATTGCTCAGTCCACGACGTGAGCGCACAGGTGTCCAGTCCAGCGCGCCGATGCGCACCAGGTAAAGCAGACCGGCCAGTAGCACTAAAATGAAAATTGCGGCTTCGACAAAGCCAACCCATCCGCTTTCGCGAATTGACGTTGACCAGGCGAAAAGGTAGAGCGCTTCAACGTCGAAGATGACGAAGAACATGGCCACCAGATAGAACTTGGCGGACAGGCGTAAGCGAGCGGTACCTACTGAATCAATACCTGATTCGAAAGGTGTGTTTTTGTGCCTTGCGCGGGCGCGACCGCCCAGGAACCAGCCGCCGACTAACATCAGGCAGCACAGACCTATGGCAACAATAAGAAAGATTGCGAATGCCCAATGGTGAGCGACGACTTCTGTGGATGTTGACATACTCATTGCTTACTCATCAAAAGTGATATCTACAACGCTGCTCTTACTGGCAGATGGACATCACATCGATTCATGGGGAGGAATGAAAAACCTTACACCGACTGTCAGAAATGAGACGTAGACAGCAAAATGATGTGGTTTTTTACTCCTTTCTATAACCTTTTGTCAACTTTAACAAAGGTTTCTTCACATTAAATCACATAGAGTGATTCTCATTAACAATTCATGCCCTTTAACCCTGGTGGGTAGATGACTTTACGTCAACGGCATCCTGTTGAATCGTGTCCGTTTTGGAAGTAAAAAAAATAACCCTCCTATTTTGACAGGATTCGCTGCCGATTCCTCCCCCCAAAGAGGAGTATTTTCTTGATCTGTGACACGCTTTTGTTAATTGAATCAAAAAAACAGCAACATTTTCGCCGTTTTTTTAACATCTGGCTCATGAGGACTGTGTAGAATGCCAGATCGGTTAAAATTCCTCCTTTGTTATTCATCCAGCTGATTATAAAGCCTATTTTACTATAACCATTAGGTTTTTAATGTTATTTTTTGCAAAAAAAAACCACTCAGCCGAAAACAGGCTTGAGTGGTTTCTTTCTACACTTACAAATTGTTACGAGAATTCTATGAGCGAGATCACTCAAAGTCCTTTTCCACCACGAGGGGATCGCCCCCCCCTTCCGGAGTAACATTCTGGTATTGCCATGGATTATGGTAGTTAACCATGGCTTCAAAAACGACTTTCGCCAGTTCGTTATTGCTCGCAGGGTTATGGCACAAAAGGTATTCCGTATCCGGCAGAGCGGGCAAGCCGTCAGACTGACCCAGCACGCGTAAATCCGGGCTCATCATCTCTACGGGACGTGCCGTCACGCCCAGGCCTGCTTTCACTGCGGCCCGCACTGCAGGCAATGTCGATGCAACATAGGCCAGGCGCCACGGAATATTGGCTTCATTCAGCGTCGAAATCACCATATCCCGGAACGGGCTGGGATCGTCCAGCAACACCAGTGGTATGGCTTCGCCTTTTTGCAGAACATACTCTGCCGCGCAGTACCAGTGCGTCGGTGAGGTGCGCAGCGTCAGGCAATCAAACTGACCCGGGCGATGCGTAGTGACCACCAGATCCACTTCATGCGCGTTAAGCATTTCGACCATAAACGCATTACGTTTAACGCTCACATCAAGTGCAAGCTTCGGATATACCGAACTGATGCGGTTGAGCAGAAACGGCAATATTGTATCTGCGGATTCATCAGAAGCGCCCAACGTTAACACCCCCTGAAGGTTGCTAAACATTAAAGCCATACAAGCTTCATCATTAAAGCGCAGTATTTTGCGGGCATAACCCAGCAACTGAATGCCATGCTCAGTTAACAGTTTATTACGACCATGGCGAGCAAAAAGCTCTTTTCCCACTAGTTGCTCCAGCCGCTGCATTTGTTGACTGACAGCAGACTGTGTTCGACAAACCGCAGCAGCAGCGGCGGCAAAAGTATTAAGATCAGCGACCGCAACAAAGGTTCTCAGCAGATCGAGATCGAGATTCATTATCGGACGATTTGCATTTATCATATCTATTCACTTACAGGTTGCTCGTGCGGAACTGCCCGGGTTGAAGCTGTGTGTATCAGGTAAACAAATCCTTATGAAGATTTCCCTGCATCCCGGCCCGGCAGACTGCCTGACAGATAGCTATTGTGCTGGTGTATATCGTTGGTCAGAAATCACGTTTCATGACGCTATTTTTATTCTCTGAAACGTCCAGAATATTCAGCTATTCGCGAATTTATGTAAATTCCTGAAAGGAGAGACCTATTCGCCAGCATCTTTATCGCAACGGAGGTACAGAAGCAGTGTGTTGCTGATGCTTTCAAGCCAGAGATAACGCTAACAATAACAATCAACTTATTCAGGTTAAGGCATTCAGATAAACGGATCGTTGTTATCTTTAACCCGCTTACCCGAACAGACATCTTAACCCAAATCCACTTTATTTATAAGTATTATTCCAATAGTCAGGATTTATCGGGACTGATTACAAGGCGCACTAATTTATTAAATTTAACGAAAATTGCCAACTCATCATTAATATTAAATAAATTTTGATGAACAGCGTTTTTATTCATAAATAATGCTTAACATTAATTTCACAAGGCTAACGGCTGTTTTAACCCGGTTTATTCGGGTTAGCCGCGCTGAAAATTCAGCTTTTTCGAAATGTTACCCTGCGTAACCATACACGCTATCATTAAATGCGCTGGAAGAAAATCATTTTCAGCAGCATTAAATCCATAGTAATCATGACAAAGCGGCGCGTTACTCTGGAAAAACAAACTTCCACCACATTAATACGCATTAGACACGGGAGAGTTCAGCGTAAAAAATTCCCTGTACGCGAACGGGATGAACAAAATCTTCTACTGTGCACCCTTCAAAACAGCGCCTTGTGGGAGTACATTGTTCCGTGCTGACTTCCACGGCAGGGAGTGGCAATAATAGCTAAAAAGGTCAAAGGTTCATGTCCCCCATCGAAAAATCCAGCAAATTAGACAACGTCTGTTACGACATTCGCGGGCCGGTCCTTAAAGAGGCTAAGCGCCTTGAAGAGGAAGGCAATAAGGTTCTGAAACTCAACATTGGTAATCCAGCGCCCTTTGGTTTTGACGCGCCGGATGAGATCCTGGTTGATGTAATCCGTAATCTGCCGACTGCGCAAGGTTACTGCGATTCAAAAGGCCTCTACTCCGCACGTAAAGCCATCATGCAGCATTATCAGGCCCGTGGGATGCGTGACGTCACCGTGGAAGACATCTATATCGGTAACGGTGTGTCTGAACTGATCGTGCAGGCCATGCAGGCATTGTTAAACAGCGGTGATGAAATGCTGGTGCCTGCGCCGGATTATCCGTTATGGACAGCGGCGGTTTCGCTCTCCAGCGGAAAAGCGGTGCATTATCTCTGCGATGAATCTGCTGACTGGTTCCCTGACCTGGATGATATCCGCGCCAAAATCACCCCGCGCACGCGCGGCATTGTGATTATCAACCCAAATAACCCAACGGGCGCCGTCTATTCAAAAGAGCTGTTACTGGAGATCGTCGAGATCGCCCGCCAACACAACCTGATCATTTTCGCGGACGAAATTTACGATAAGATCCTCTACGATGCGGCGCAGCACCACTCTATCGCGGCGCTGGCACCCGATCTGCTCACGGTGACCTTCAACGGCCTGTCGAAAACCTACCGCGTGGCAGGATTCCGTCAGGGTTGGATGGTCCTGAACGGGCCTAAAAAACATGCTAAGGGCTACATTGAAGGCCTGGAAATGCTGGCGTCTATGCGCCTTTGTGCGAACGTTCCGGCACAGCATGCCATTCAAACCGCGTTAGGCGGTTATCAGAGCATCAGTGAGTTTATCGTCCCGGGTGGACGCCTTTATGAGCAACGCAACCGCGCATGGGAGCTGATTAACGACATTCCTGGCGTCTCCTGCGTGAAGCCAAACGGCGCGCTCTATATGTTCCCAAAAATTGACGCTAAACGCTTCAATATCCATGATGACCAGAAGATGGTGCTCGATTTCCTGTTACAGGAAAAGGTTCTGCTGGTTCAGGGAACGGCGTTTAACTGGCCCTGGCCCGATCACGTTCGCATCGTGACCCTGCCTCGCGAAGACGAACTGGAAATGGCCATCAGCCGCTTTGGACGTTTCCTTTCCGGATATCATCAGCTGTAATCTTTTCATCAGGCTGCCTCGGGCAGCCTGATTTGCATCTTGCCTCCCCTCCCCGCACAATGAAATCTGTCGCCGTGAAAGACAAAAGGTAACCTATGAGTCAGAGTCATTTCTTCGCCCACCTCTCCCGTCTTAAGCTGATCAACCGCTGGCCATTGATGCGCAACGTGCGCACGGAAAATGTTTCCGAACATAGCCTGCAGGTCGCCATGGTGGCCCATGCGCTGGCAGCCATAAAAAATCGTAAATTCAACGGTCAGGTGAACGCCGAGCGTATCGCTCTGCTGGCGATGTATCACGATGCATCTGAAGTGCTGACGGGCGATCTCCCGACGCCGGTTAAATATTTCAATGCGCAAATTGCGCAGGAATACAAAGCAATAGAAAAAATTGCCCAACAAAAACTGGTTGAAATGGTACCTGAAGAGCTGCGTGATATTTTTGCCCCACTCATCGATGAACACCAGTGTACCGATGAAGAGAAATCGCTGGTCAAACAGGCGGACGCGCTTTGCGCCTATCTCAAATGTCTTGAGGAGTTATCCGCCGGCAATAATGAATTTTTACTGGCTAAAACACGGCTGGAAAAAACGCTGGAATCGCGCCGTAGCGAAGAGATGGACTACTTCATGCAGGTGTTTGTGCCCAGCTTCCATTTATCGCTGGATGAAATAAGCCAGGACTCTCCACTGTGATTTCCCCCCGGCAGCGCTGCGCGAGCCGGGGCGGTAAAACGATATCCAGGGCCGGGTCTGGAGCAGCCGCCGCCCGGCCCTCTGTTCAAAACGGGAACAGCATCGGGATCAACACCACGCAAACAATCATCACCAGGAGAGTAAACGGCACGCCCAGCTTCACAAAGTCGCTGAATTTATAATTACCGGGCCCCAACACCAGCGTATTGACCGGAGAAGATACCGGGGTCATAAACGCGGCAGAAGCGGCCATCGCCACCATCATCGCGAACGGATAGGGTGAAACGCCCATGGATTTCGCCATCGCCAGCGCGATGGGGGCCATCAGTACCGCCGTTGCCGTATTCGAAATAAACAGCCCTATCGACGCGCACATAATAAACAGGCACACCAGCATCATGTACGGCCCATACCCGCCGCCTACGTCCATTAATCCTTTCACCACCAGATCCACCCCGCCGGTTTTTTGCAGCGCCAGCGCAAAGGGCATCATTCCGACAATCAAAATAATGCTCGGCCAGTGAATCGCCTTATAGGCGCTTTCCGCATCAATACAGCGGAATTTCCCCATCAGGAGACAGGCCACGATCGCGGCGATCGGATTGGGGATTTCATCCGTCAGCATCAAGGCCACCATCAGCACCAGACAGAATATGGCATGGGGTGCCTGGCTGTGCGCAGGCGAGGCATCGCTCTCCTCGACGGGCATATTGAGCACGACAAAATCACGCCCTTTTTGGCCAAGCTGGTTGATCAGTTTCCAGTTCCCGACCACCAGGAAAATATCCCCCAGCCGCAGCGGTTCATCCACCACTGCGCCTTCCATTGCCACGCCGTCTCGCTTCAGTCCCACTACATTCAGGCCGTAGCGGGTACGAAAACTCATTTCACGCACCGTTTTGCCGAGCAATTCCGACGCCGGGATCAGCGACACTTCGGCCATCCCCACATCAAGTGCCTGATCCGAGAAATACTCTCCACGCAAGACCATCGGCTCCAGCAGCTGTTCGCTGCAAAATTCCCGTAAGTCCACCTCCGCGGTGGACATATCGATCAGCAGGACATCACGCGCCCGAAATTCCGATACCCCGTTGACGTTGACGATAACGCGACGAAAACGCCGCCAGCGCTCAACGCCTATGACGTTAGCGCCGTAACGCTCGCGCAGTTTCAGGTCGTCCAGACGCTGACCAATCAGGGGTGAACCCGGGCGAATAGCCAGACGACGCGCCCGCCCGGTCAGGCGGTACTCTTTAATCAGATCGCGGAAAGTCCGGCGCTTCCAGCCCTCAGCGCCTTTATGCTGAATGTCCCCTCTCAGCGCAAAGCGGGTCAGCAGCATATAAAGGACGCCTAAAACCAGCACCACAAGCCCGATGGGGGTGACGCTGAAAAAGCTGAATCCCGCATAACCTTCGCGCAACAGCTCGCTGTTAACGACCAGGTTTGGCGGGGTTGCCACCAGGGTCATCATGCCGCTAATAAGCCCGGCGAAGCTCAGCGGCATCATCAGGCGCGACGGTGACGTTTGCATCCGCATCGAAACGCTCAGCACGACGGGAATGAAGATAGCGACCACGCCCGTAGAGCTCATAAAAGCGCCCAGACAGGCCACCGTCAGCATCAGCCAGACAAGCATTTTGGTTTCACTGCTGCCGGCGATTTTCACCAGCCAGGTGCCCACAACGGTCGCCACGCCGGTCCGTACCAGCCCGTCGCCGATAATAAAGAGCGCGGCAATTAGAATAACGTTGGGATCGCTAAAGCCGGAAAAGGCTTCAGGAAGCGTTAATGTGCCGCTCAGGACAAAAGCCACAATGACCAGCAACGCAACGGCATCCATGCGTACCTTGCCGGTGGCAAAAAGAAGGATGGCGATTACAAGGAGGCTAAGCACCCAAATCAGTTCACCGTTCACAACATATCCTTGTCAGGTTGAAAGGGGGAAATTTTGCCATAAAAAAGCCCCAGCGATGTGGGGCTAAATCATGCGATTACATTTTTTGAGAAACGGTAACAATCCCGTCCGGTCCCCGGGTGACCCCCAGCGCCGTCAGCGAGGTCAGGACAAAATCAGCCTCGGACAGACGCGGTGAATCCGCGGGCACATTCACCGCAATAACATGACTGCCGGCGTTCAGCCCGGCAAGCACCCCTGCGGCGGCGTCTTCGACCACCACGCAATCTTTCGGTGCGAGGCCTAACAGCTCCGCCCCCAGCAAAAATGCATCCGGTTCCGGCTTGCCGCGCGTTACCCGCTCAGCCGTGATAAACACCTCCGGCGTCGGCAGACCGGCCGCCTTATGGCGGGCATGGGCAACCGGAATGGAGCCGGAGGTCACAATCGCCCAGGGGATACGGGCTTCGTTTAAATGTTCAAGCAGTTCGCGGGCACCCGGCAAGGCGGTAATGCCCTCCGTGTCGGTGGCTTCGATTTGCTCAAGCCAAGTAAATTCCGCCTGAATCTCTTCCTCGGTGCGTCCCGCCATGAAATGACGTAGCGAGGTAATGGCCTGTTTGCCATGGATGAAATTCAGTACGTCCTGATGGTCGATGCCATGCCGGTCAGCCCAGTGACACCACGAACGCTCAACAACCGGCAGCGAATCCACCAGCGTACCGTCCAGATCAAACAGAAAACCTTTACACTGCACACGCACCTCCTCAGGCATTAATAATTTGTTGAATCTCATTGCTGCTTAAATGGTACTGACGCGGACAAGCGTGCCAGACGCTCAGCATCCGCTGATATTTTTCCCACATAGGGGTCTGGGCATTGAAGCCGTGCGTGCCTGCATCAAAATGGGTGTAACGCCCTTCGGTGTTCACCATAAAGCGCACGTAGCTTAAATAGCGGGCTTCTGTAGCCGCATCGAATCCCAGGAACGTGACGCGACGTTCGTCAATGGTCTGCGCATCCTTGAGGTTAGTCCAGGAAACGTGCAGCGCATGGTACATCTCCATGATATCGATGATCGTACGGCAGGTTTCTTCCTTTAATTCGCCAAACTCGCGGTCCAGTTCGCGCATTTGCAGGCCAAAGCCGCGCTCAACGATGGTCTGTAAGCGGCTGTAGCGTTCTGCATTGTCGGGATCAAGCATCGTCATCATCTTGTACTGGTTAGACAAAATCAGACGTTGAGCATGGGTCATTTCCATCTTTCGACTCCTGTGGCACATGGCGCGTAAAAAAAAGACACGGTAACTGAGTGTTACTGTGCCCTCTTTTCTGAGACGTTTCGATGATCAATCACAAGTCATCAAGGAATGTTTTATCAAGTTGTTTAAAAGCGCGCTTAAGCGTATCCGCCAGCGCCTGATAATCCGGTTTGCCTTCGACAGGGGCGAGCGCCTGGCCAGCTTCCTGGAGTTTGCCGCGGACTTCATAAAACCAGCTTAATATTCCAGGCGGCAATGGCGTGACGGAACGTTTACCCAGCCACCATAAGCCCTGCATGGGCAGCGTAAGCGCGAAAAGCGCGGTGGCGACGGCCGGACCAAGCTGGCCGCCCAAGGCAATCTGCCAGCAAAGGGTGAACACCGCGATTGGCGGCATAAAGCGAATGGCATAGCGCGTCATGCGGATGACGCGATTCTCGACAAACACAGGCGCAAGGCGTTTTTCCATCGGCCACGTCTTCGCATAATGCTGTCCCCGACGAAACAGACTAAAGAAGTTCACGGAGGGATTTTCAGGTGTCGACATGGCTGTACCTCAACTTCACATATAAAAATTAAAATATTTGTGCAAAACCACAACGGGCTATGACAACGTTCAAAATATTTTGTCATCGCTACCCAGTATCGGGTATTCTGTGCCAGCCTCAAAGGGCCTTAGACGAGAATCGTTAACTCGTCAAATTATCACATATTATGTCATTGCCTGAAAATTGTTCAAAATGACATAAAATTAGAGAGATTTCTTTCATCCTGTCAGAAAGTTTGCCTGACATGATGTTAATCATAAATGTCTGAGTCATCTTGCGTTACGCTTTTAGACTCACTGACGTTTTTTTAGCCACGTATCAATAGTAGGTACTTCCATGTCGAGTAAGTTAGTACTGGTTCTGAACTGCGGTAGCTCTTCCCTCAAATTTGCCATCATCGATGCCAATAACGGTGAAGAGTACCTCTCTGGTTTGTCCGAATGTTTCCATCTTCCTGAAGCGCGTATTAAATGGAAAATGGACGGCAGCAAACAAGAAGCGGCTTTAGGTGCAGGCGCCGCTCACAGTGAAGCGCTGAACTTTATCGTTAACACTATTCTGGCACAAAAACCAGAACTGTCTGCTCAGCTGACGGCGATTGGTCACCGTATCGTCCACGGCGGCGAAAAATACACCAGCTCCGTCGTCATTGATGACTCTGTCATCCAGGGCATTAAAGACTCTGCCTCTTTCGCCCCGCTGCACAACCCGGCTCACCTGATCGGTATCTACGAAGCGCTGAAATCCTTCCCGAATCTGAAAGACAAAAACGTGGCTGTGTTCGACACTGCGTTCCATCAGACCATGCCGGAAGAGTCTTACCTCTACGCGCTGCCGTACAACCTTTACAAAGAACATGGCGTACGTCGCTATGGCGCACACGGCACCAGCCACTTCTATGTGACTCAGGAAGCGGCAAAAGTCCTGAACAAGCCGGTTGAAGAAGTTAACATCATCACCTGCCACCTGGGCAACGGTGGTTCTGTTTCTGCTATCCGTAACGGTAAATGTGTTGATACCTCCATGGGTCTGACGCCACTGGAAGGTCTGGTGATGGGTACGCGTTCCGGTGACATCGACCCGGCGATTATCTTCCACCTGCACGACACCCTGGGCATGAGCGTTGATGACATCAACAAAATGCTGACCAAAGAGTCTGGCCTGCTCGGTCTGACCCAGGTCACCAGCGACTGCCGTTATGTTGAAGACAACTACGCAGAAAAAGAAGACGCAAAACGTGCAATGGACGTTTACTGCCACCGTCTGGCGAAGTACATCGGTTCTTACACTGCGCTGATGGACGGTCGTCTGGATGCGGTTATCTTCACCGGCGGTATCGGTGAGAACGCAGCAATGGTGCGTGAACTGTCCCTGGGCAAACTGGGCGTTCTGGGCTTCGACGTTGATCACGAGCGTAACCTGGCTGCCCGCTTCGGCAAGTCTGGCTTCATCAACAAAGAAGGCACCCGCCCGGCTATCGTTATCCCAACGAATGAAGAGCTGGTCATTGCGCAAGACGCGAGCCGTCTGACTGCCTGATTCCACACCGCCAGCCTTGCTGGCGGTGCTGTTTTGTCTCCCGCCAAATCTGGCGGCAACGAAAGAGGATAAACCGTGTCCCGTACTATTATGCTGATCCCTACCGGAACCAGCGTCGGTCTGACCAGCGTCAGCCTGGGCGTTATCCGTGCTATGGAACGTAAAGGCGTTCGTCTGAGCGTCTTCAAGCCTATCGCTCAGCCGCGTGCTGGTGGCGATGCGCCAGACCAGACCACCGCCATTGTGCGTAAAAATTCCAATCTGCCAGCGGCTGAACCGCTGAAGATGAGCCACGTTGAGTCTCTGCTCTCCAGCAATCAGAAAGACGTGCTGATGGAAGAGATCATTGCCAACTATCACGCCAACGCGCAAGACGCTGAAGTGGTGCTGGTTGAAGGCCTGGTCCCAACGCGTAAACACCAGTTTGCTCAGTCTCTGAACTACGAGATTGCCAAAACACTGAACGCAGAAATCGTCTTCGTGATGTCCCAGGGTACCGATACTCAGGAACAGCTGAAAGAACGTATCGAACTGACCCGCAGCAGCTTCGGCGGCGCGAAAAATGCCAACATCACCGGTGTGATTGTTAACAAACTGAATGCCCCGGTGGATGAGCAAGGGCGTACCCGTCCTGACCTGTCTGAAATCTTCGACGACTCTTCTAAAGCGAAAGTGGTCAAAGTAGACGCAGCATTGCTGAGCGAAAGCAGCCCGTTACCTCTACTGGGCGCAGTGCCGTGGAGCTTCGATCTGATTGCCACCCGCGCAATCGATATGGCTCGTCACCTGAATGCGACCGTGGTTAACGAAGGCGATATCAACACCCGCCGCGTTAAATCCGTCACCTTCTGTGCGCGTAGCATTCCACACATGCTGGAGCATTTCCGCGCAGGCTCCCTGCTGGTGACCTCCGCTGACCGCCCGGACGTGCTGGTTGCGGCCTGCCTGGCGGCGATGAACGGCGTTGAGATCGGTGCGATCCTGCTGACCGGTGCTTATGAAATGGACCCACGCGTCAGCAAGCTGTGCGAACGTGCGTTCGCTACCGGCCTGCCGGTCTTTATGGTCAACACTAACACCTGGCAGACATCACTGAGCCTGCAGAGCTTCAACCTGGAAGTACCGGTTGATGACCATGAGCGTATCGAGAAAGTTCAGGAATACGTTGCAGGCTACATCAACGCAGACTGGATCGAATCCCTGACGGCGACCTCCGAGCGCAGCCGTCGTCTGTCACCGCCAGCCTTCCGCTATCAGCTGACCGAGCTGGCGCGTAAAGCGGGCAAACGCGTTGTTCTGCCAGAAGGCGACGAACCACGTACCGTAAAAGCCGCGGCTATCTGTGCAGAGCGCGGCATCGCGACCTGTGTGCTGCTGGGTAACCCGGATGAAATTAACCGCGTTGCGGCGTCTCAGGGCGTTGAGCTGGGCGCAGGCATCGAAATCGTTGACCCTGAAGTGGTTCGCGAAAGCTACGTTGCCCGTCTGGTTGAGCTGCGTAAGAGCAAAGGCATGACCGAAGCCGTTGCCCGTGAACAGCTCGAAGACAACGTGGTGCTGGGCACGCTGATGCTGGAGCAGGACGAAGTTGACGGTCTGGTTTCCGGTGCGGTTCACACCACTGCGAACACCATCCGTCCACCGCTGCAGCTGATCAAAACGGCACCGGGCAGCTCGCTGGTCTCTTCCGTGTTCTTCATGCTGCTGCCTGAACAGGTTTACGTTTACGGTGACTGTGCGATCAACCCGGACCCGACGGCAGAACAGCTGGCAGAAATCGCGATTCAGTCTGCGGATTCCGCCACAGCCTTTGGTATCGAACCGCGCGTGGCGATGCTCTCCTACTCTACCGGTAATTCCGGTGCAGGGAGCGATGTCGAGAAAGTCCGTGAAGCGACCCGTCTGGCGCAGGAAAAACGTCCTGACCTGATGATCGACGGCCCGCTGCAGTACGATGCTGCGGTGATGGCTGACGTGGCGAAATCCAAAGCACCTAACTCCCCGGTTGCGGGTCGTGCCACCGTGTTCATCTTCCCTGATCTGAACACCGGTAACACCACCTACAAAGCGGTACAGCGTTCTGCGGACCTGATCTCCATCGGGCCAATGCTGCAGGGTATGCGCAAGCCGGTGAATGACCTGTCTCGTGGCGCGCTGGTCGACGATATCGTCTACACCATCGCACTGACCGCGATCCAGTCTTCCCAGCAAGAGTAACTGGTAGGTGCTCTGCAGGCCCGGTAAGCGTCAGCGCCACCGGGCAACAAAAAGGCGACCACAGGGTCGCCTTTTTTATTTACAGCAGCTCTCTTGCCGCCGAGACAATGTCATGGGCCGTCAGGCCGTACTCCTTTTGTAAAAAGTCCTGTGTGCCCACCTGACCGTAACGCTCCTTCACCCCTACACGCCGCATCGGCACCGGGCAGGTCTCAACCAGCACCTCCGCTACCGCCGATCCCAGTCCGTTATGAATACTGTGGTTTTCGCAGGTCACGATACGCCCGGTTTTTTCAGCGTAATTTTTTACCAGCATCCGATCGATAGGTTTCAGGGTGAACATATCAATCACCGCCGCGCTGACGCCTTCCTGTTCAAGCTGACGCGCCGCTTCGAGCGCTTCCGCAACCATAATGCCGTTGGCAATCAGGGTGATGTCTTTCCCTTCACGCAGCACATTGCCCTTGCCAATTGTAAAGCGCGAACCCGGCGCATAGACGCTCGGTGCCTGCTTACGAATAGTACGCACCCAGTAAAAACCGTCCAGATCGATCAGCTGGCGCAGCACATCCTCAAACATGACGGCATCCGTCACCTCGAGAACCACCGAGTTCGCCAGACCTCGAACAATGCCCATATCCTCGAATGACATATGGGTCCCGCCGTTATGGCAGGCCGTGACGCCCGCATCCGATGCAATGACTTTGACGTTGTTGCGCTGATAATCCAGGGCCATAAACAGCTGGTCAAAGCAGCGGCGGCTGGCGAAGGCGGTAAAGGTGTGGACGAAGGGTTTACGCCCGGTGAGCGACAGTCCTGCGGCTGTGCCAATGACGTTGGCCTCCATGATGCCGCAGTTAATCACATGCTGTGGGTAATCCCGCGCCACGCCGTCCATCGCCATCGAACTCATCAGATCCGCTTCCAGGGCGATAATCTCACGCCCGGCCTCAATCTGCTTCGCCACAAAACCCGCATAGACTTTACGCATTTCGACGGCATCTTTTTGTCCTGCAGGAGCAATCTTAATCATGTGAAACCTCCAGTTGACGAATCGTCTCATTCAGCGCCGCTTTGCTCTCCTCCGTCAGTCGCAGATGGTGTGAATTACCCAGTTGCTCCAGATACGGCACGCCCTGCCCTTTGATGCTGTCGAGGATGACCACCAGCGGCCTGTCATCGGCCCCCTGTGGCAAAGACACCACCTCCAGCAGCGCAGGAATGTCGTCTCCTTTAACGGTGACAACGTCAAACCCGAAGGCGCGGAATTTCCCTTCCAGATCGAACGCGCAGATAATTTCGTCCAGTTCACCGTCCAGCTGTTGTTTATTCCAGTCAACAAACACCGTGAGGTTGTTGAGGCGATGGTGGGCGATAAACTGGAACGCCTCCCAGCACTGCCCTTCGTTCAACTCGCCGTCCCCCACGATGCAGAAGACCCGATTGGGTCGTCCCGCCAGCCTGTGTGAGAGTGCCATTCCGCCCGCAATGGAGATCCCCTGTCCCAGCGAACCGGTGGTGGCATCCACGCCGCGGGTTTTTAGCCTGTCCGGATGGCTGGGCAGACGCGTACCGTTCTGGTTAAGCGTGCTCAGCTCCTCCATCGGGAAGTAGCCCTTAATGGCCAGCGTGCTGTAGAGCGCCGGGCCTGCATGCCCTTTCGACAGGACAAAGTAATCGCGCTCCGGCCAGTCCGGGTCGGCAGGATCGATTTTCATCACCGCACCGTAGAGGACCGCCAGCGTCTCTACCACCGACATGCTGCCGCCATAATGGCCGAATCCCAATTGCGTCAATGCTTTAAGCGTTTCGAGGCGAATCGTACGCGCCAGCTGCGTGACTTCTTTTATGTTCATGATTTGGCTCCGGTATTGGGCTGGGCGCTATCGGCCGCAGGTTTATTTTTTGCGAAGACGTTATAGGCCACCAGCAGGGCAAACAGCGCCACCACAAGGCCCGTTATGGCAAGCGGCGACAGGAAGCGGGCCAGGTTACCCAGCACGATACCCACCGCGCCAAAATCGGCATCCGAGAAGGTGGTGTTAGCAAAACCAATGGCCCCCAGCACCGGCAACAGCAGAACCGGCAGGAAGGTAATCAGCAGGCCGTTGGCAAACGCACCTATCATCGCGCCACGACGTCCCCCGGTGGCGTTACCAAATACGCCCGCGGTGGCGCCGGTGAAGAAGTGCGGGACTACGCCTGGCAGTATCAGTACCCAACTGAACTGTCCACAGATGAACAGCCCAACCAGCCCTCCCAGGAAGCTAAACAGGAAGCCAATCAGCACGGCATTGGGTGCATACGGATAAACGACCGGACAGTCCAGCGCCGGGCGTGCGTTGGGGACCAGTTTTTCAGAAAAGCCGGTAAAGGCCGGGACGATTTCGGCCAGAATCAGACGCACGCCCTGCAGGATGATAAATACCCCGGCGGCGAAGGTGATGGCCATGATGATGGCGTACACCAGGTAGTTCTGCCCGCCGCTGAAGGTCGCTTCGACATACTCACGCCCCGCGCTCACCGCCATGATCAAATAGATGATCATCATGGTCAGCGAAATGGAGATTGAGCTGTCTCGCAGGAAGCTGAGGTTTTTCGGCAGGTTCATCTCTTCCGTCGAGCGCGATCCTTTTCCACATTTGCTGCCGATCCAGCCAGAGAGCACATAGCCCAGGGTACCGAAGTGGCCGAACGCAATATCGTCGGTGCCCGTGATACGCTTCATATAACGCTGCGCCAGGGCCGGGAAGAAAGCCATCACCAGACCCAGTATCAGCGAACCGGTAAAGACCAGCGCCACCCCTTCAAAACCCGCGACCGTCAGGATCACGCCAATCATGCACGCCATATAAAAGGTGTGATGGCCGGTGAGGAAGATGTATTTCAGGCGCGTAAAGCGGGCAACAATAATATTCGCCACCATCCCAAAGGCCATAATTAAGGCCGTCGATGCGCCATATTTTTCCAGCGCAATTGACACCACCGCCTCGTTATTTGGAATAATCCCCTGAATATTAAACGCGTGTTCAAACATGCCCCCCAGTGGATTGAGCGATCCCACCAGCACAGTTGCGCCGCCCCCCAGTACAATAAATCCCAGAATGGTTTTTATGGTGCCTTTCACGACATCAGAAAACGGTTTCTTTTGTGCCACCAGCCCTATCAGCGCAATCAGACCGACTAACACTGAGGGTACCTTTAAAATATCAACAACGAAGTTCAGCGTTTCGAGGATAAACATATCCACCTCACTAAAGTTATTGTTTGACGAACCAGGCGCTCAGCTGCGCTTCGAGTTCATTGATATCGATGATGTTCGTGATCACCACCAGCTGGCTTTCCGGTACGCTGGCACTGGCCGCGATATCTTTCGCCATCACAAACAGATCGGCCGCGCCCGGGGTCGCGGAGGACAGGTCGGAGTGTTCAACCTCTGCGTCTATATTTAATTTTTTCAGCACCTTTTTAATATTCATTTCGACCATAAAACTACTGCCCAGGCCGGAGCCGCAAATCGCCATGATTTTCATTGGTATGCCTTTTTTAGAGTAGAGTACGCCCGCATCACGATTATCGTGATGTTTCCAAATACCGGAACAGATAAAATAAATCTAGAAGCGTTCTATGATGGTTTTTATTTCCTCCAGCGTGTTGACGCTATGTAATTGTGCCAAATCATCGTCACTGGAAAATAACTCCGCCAGCGCGGAGATCATTTCGATATGGCTTTGTTTATCCGGGGCTGCCAGCATAATAATCACATTCACCGGATCAAATTCGCCTGCCTCAAACGAAACGCCTTGTTTGAGTTTTAATAATGAGAGACCCAGTGCCTTCGCCCCCTCTTCCGGCCGGGCATGCGGCATCGCCAGACCCGGTGCCAGCACATAGTAAGGCCCCAGCGCATGGTGCTGCTGCACAATTGCCGTTACGTAGTCGGGCGTGATGACGTTCATCTCAAGCAAGGGTCTGGCACACAGCGCCAGTGCCTCAGGCCAGCTTTCGACACGGTCTTGCAGCGTAATGGTTGCCTCGTTCAGCCAGTTTTTGAGCACTTTTCCTCTCCCATCCAGACCCGTGATGAACAAACTTTAAGCAAGGCTCTGGGGGATATCTGCGATCAATCTCACAAAGATAGCGCTACCAAAATCGCGTGTGCAAAATTGTGATAGCGCTATCAAATTATAATCCTCCACGGAAATCACAGTAAAAAAAGGGATTTAAGGGGTATACTCAAGTTCACGTGAAGCGAAGGAAGAGAACGCGTGGTGACCAGGAATTTGTATGTCTTTAACCCGTAAACGACGTAGTACCGGCAAAGTGACGCTCGCTGAAGTCGCGCAACTTGCCGGCGTGGGGACCATGACCGTCTCCCGGGCATTGCGCACGCCTGAACAGGTTTCCGATAAGCTGCGTGAAAAGATCGAAGCGGCCGTGCATGAGCTGGGATATATGCCTAATCTTGCCGCCAGTGCGCTGGCGTCCGCCTCGTCATGGACGATCGCCATGGTCGTGCCCAATCTGGCTGAAGATGGCTGTTCCGAGATGTTTGCCGGGCTTCAGCAGGTGCTGCAACCCGCCGGATACCAGATTATGCTCGCGGAATCGCAGCATCGTCTTGAGCAGGAAGAGAAGCTTCTCGAAACGCTTCTCGCCTCGAATATCGCCGCCGCTATCCTCCTGAGCGTTGAACATACTGACACCGTCCGCCACTGGCTCAAAAACGCCTCGATTCCGGTGATGGAAATGGGGGCGATGCGTGCCGATCCGCTGGATATGAATATCGGGATCGATAACGTTGCCGCGATGTACGAACTGACCGAGCTTGTCATCCAGCGCGGTTATCAGAATATTGGCTTGCTGTGCGCAAATCAGGAGCAGTGGATTTTTCAGCAGCATTTGCAGGGCTGGTATAAGGCCATGTTACGCCATCATCTGTCGCCAAACAGAGTGATCAACGCCGCGCTGCCGCCGAACTTCTCGACCGGCGCGTCTCAGCTTCCGGAATTTTTACTCGCCTGGCCGGAGCTTGATGCACTGGTATGCGTCTCTGACGAGCTGGCCTGTGGCGCTCTGTACGAATGCCAGCGCAGACGCATCAAAGTGCCGGACGATCTGGCCGTTGTCGGGTTTGGGGACAGTGACGTCAGCCGGGTCTGTCAGCCACCGCTGACCACGATGGCGGTGCCGCATCGGAAGATTGGTATTGAGGCTGGTCGGGCATTGCTGGACCGTTTGAATGGCGGAGACTGGCGCGATCAAAAGCCGATCGCCTCCAGTCTTTGTTTGCGGGAAAGCTGCTAGGGCTTATTCAGCCTGTTCCTGCTTTTCAGGTTTTGCGGATTCGTTTTTGGCGTTGCGGCTCATCCACAGCGCCAGCGCTTTCAGCGAGTCGGGCGTAAACTCATCGCAACGGGCGGTGATCTCTTCTGGCGTCATCCAGCGTACTTCGCTCACCTCTTCTTCCTGGAGGGCAAAAGGTCCGTGAGACACACAGCTGAATAGCCCGCCCCAGACACGGCAATGTTCATCTTCAAAATAGAACTGGCCGTGTTCAGCAAAGGGGACGCCGGCTATGCCTAACTCTTCTTCTGCCTCGCGTCGCGCGGAGTCCAGTAAAATTTCATCAGCCTGAACGACACCACCCGCTGTGGCATCCAGCATGCCCGGGAGAAAATCTTTCGTTTCAGTACGTCGCTGTACCAGGATCTTACCCATTCCGTCATGAACAACGATGTAAGTTGCGCGATGACGCAGACGTTCTGCACGCATCTGTTCGCGGCTCGCCTGTGCAATCACCTCATTGTCTTCACTGACAATATCAACCCACTCTGTACTTGCCAAATGACTCTGCTCCACCATCGGGAACCCTTCTCGTTTAAGCGCTCTGTCGACGCGTTTGACTTGTGAGGTGTAACTTACGGATTAATCCGGACCTGCGCAATAACTTGCTGATCATTAAGTGCGATGACCTGCAGATGATTATCTTCCAGCATACCGTAACTGGGCGCATACCCGCCTTTAGGGATACTGACCGAACCGGGATTAAAATGGAAAATTTCGCCCTGTTTTTCCGCCACCGGAATATGAGTATGGCCGTAAACCAGCACATCGCCAGCCGCCAGGGGCGGCAAATGGGTCGGGCTAAACAGATGCCCGTGAGTCAAAAACAGACGGCACTTTTCCAGTATCACCTGCTGCCAGGGCGCGGTTATCGGAAAGCGAAGCAACATTTGATCGACCTCGCTGTCGCAGTTTCCACGAACGGCAATGATGCGTTCAGCACAGGCGTTGAGTTTTTCTGCCACCTGCGCCGGCGCATAGCCTTCCGGCAGGGCGTTGCGTGGACCATGGTTCAGCACATCACCTAAAATCACTAACCATTGCGCGCCGCTTTCGGCAAAGAGCGAAAGCACGCGCTCTGTAGCGGGCAGGGATCCATGAATATCTGACGCAAACATCAGTTTCATCCGGCACTCCTTACTAAAGATACCGCCCTATTTTAGCCTAATCGCCGATGCGTTTCAGCCGCTACGTTTCGCTGATAGCGCCACGTAACGCTGGACGGAGGCGCGTTGCCACTGGAACGTTGCATAATCCACCAGCGCAGGCGGAACGGTATCCCCATTCAGCACCAGACGGTTTAACATCAGCGCCAGATCCGCATCGGCAATACACCATTCACCGAACAGATTGGGGTTACCGTGCGCCAGTAGCGATAAAGCCGTGTCGTAAAGCTTTTGCGCGCAGGCGGCCCCCGCTGGCGTTAAGGCAGGCTTTTTCACGCCGCCAAACACCACATCCGTGGAGCGCTCTTCGCGAACAGGGCCTAAATCGCTGCGCAACCAGGCCTGAATTTGACGCGCCCTGGCCCGTTTTTGCGGCTCATGGGGATAGATTCGCTCCCATTCAGGCGGGGCGAAACGCTCCTCAAGGTACTCTGTGATTGCCGAAGACTCACTAAGCTCAAAGTCGTCCATCGCCAGCACCGGCACGCGGCGCGTTAATCCGTACCCTTGCCACTGGGGCGTGAGATGCTCCCCCCGGTCCAGGTCAACGGTTTTCAGCGAAAAAGAGAGCCCTTTTTCCGCAAGCGCGACGTACACGCTCATCACGTAGGGCGAATAATATTGAGCATCGGACCAAAGCGTTATGGCGGGCTGATTCATGGCATCCTCACAGGCAGACGGTTTGATATTCAACATATAATCTCTTTGCACTCCTGTCACTTGATGAAAACTCACAATTTACCACCACCACCTATACTCGTTTTGACGACGTGAAAAATGCAACGACAGGAGCTGAAATGATAGACCTCTATTATGCCCCCACGCCGAACGGCCATAAGATCACCCTCTTTCTGGAAGAAGCGCAGCTGGACTACCGCATTATTAAGGTCGATATCAGTAAAGGGGATCAGTTCCGCCCCGATTTTCTGGCCATTTCACCCAATAATAAAATTCCGGCTATTGTCGATACCGCGCCTGTAGACGGCGGCAGGCCACTCAGCCTGTTCGAGTCGGGTGAAATTTTACTCTACCTGGCTGAAAAAACGGGGCAGTTGCTGAGCGGCGAACTGCGCGAGCGCCATCACACCTTACAGTGGCTGTTCTGGCAAACGAGTGGGCTTGGACCGATGCTTGGGCAAAACCACCATTTTAACCATTTCGCCCCGCAACCCATTCCCTATGCGATTGAGCGCTATCAGGTGGAAACGCAGCGCCTGTACGGTGTGCTGAACAAACGGCTGGAGAAAACACCGTGGCTTGGCGGGGATCATTACAGCATTGCCGATATCGCCTGCTGGCCCTGGATTAACGCCCATATTCGCCAGCGTATCGATCTTGCGTCCTACCCTGCGGTGAATAACTGGTTCGAGCGTATCCGTACCCGGCCAGCCACAGAGCGGGCGATGCAAAAAGTGCACGCTATTTAAGTCGTTGCCCTCTTGGGCGCGCCTGATCTCCTCATGTATGATGGTGCCATAACGCCACAGAGGAAGCCTGCAATGTCTCAGCATGACGCTATTATTCGTATAAAAAACTTACGTTTACGTACTTTTATTGGGATTAAAGACGAAGAGATCGAGAACCGACAGGATATCGTGATCAATGTCGTTATCCATTATCCCGCAGAGAAATCACGCACCAGTGAAGATATTAATGATGCCCTGAATTACCGCACCATCACTAAAAGCATCATTAACTATGTTGAAAATAATCGTTTCTCTTTACTGGAAAAATTAACTCAGGATGTGCTCGATATCGCACGCGAGCACCACTGGGTCACATATGCTGAGGTTGAGATCGATAAACTTCACGCCCTGCGTTACGCCGACTCGGTCTCCATGACGTTAAGTTGGAAACGCCAGGCGTAACCCTGGAGGTTGTATGAAGATTTTGCTGACCGGTGGGACCGGCCTGATTGGCCGCCATCTTGTGCCGCGTTTACAGGCGTTGCATCACGATGTCACCGTGGTGACCCGAAGCCCCGAAAAAGCCCGTCAGGTGCTGGGTTCCGGCATCGACGTGTGGAAGGGGCTGACGGAACGGCAAAATCTGGACGACTTTGACGCGGTCATTAATCTTGCTGGCGAACCCATTGCCGATAAACGCTGGACAGAAGAGCAGAAACAGCGGCTCTGTAACAGCCGCTGGAACATCACCCAGAAACTGGTTGACCTGTTTCAGGCGAGCCAGCATCCGCCGCAGGTCCTGATTTCAGGTTCGGCGGCCGGATATTATGGCGATCTCGGTGAGGTCGTGGTGACCGAAGAGGAGCCGCCGCACAACGAATTTACCCACAAGCTGTGCGCGCGCTGGGAGCAAATTGCGTGCGGAGCGCAGAGCGATAACACCCGCGTCTGCCTGCTGCGCACCGGAGTCGTGCTGGCCCCGAAAGGCGGCATCCTGGCGAAAATGTTGCCGGTGTTTAAGCTGGGCCTCGGCGGGCCGATGGGGAGTGGCCGACAATACCTGGCCTGGATCCATATCGACGATATGGTGAATGGTATTCTCTGGCTGCTCGATAATGACCTGCGCGGCCCCTTCAACATGGTGTCGCCCTATCCTGTGCGTAATGAACAATTTGCCCATGCGCTCGGCCATGCCCTGCATCGCCCCGCCGTGATCCGTGCGCCTGCCACGGCTATTCGTCTGATGATGGGCGAATCGTCAGTGCTGGTGTTAGGCGGACAGCGAGCGCTGCCAAAACGCCTGGAGGCGGCAGGATTTGCCTTTCGCTGGTATGACTTAGAAGAGGCACTGGGGGACGTTGTGGGGTAAACCTCCCATAAGGGTTATGTTATGGTTACAGGCCAGTCTTTCAGAAATGGCGTAACTATGGCAACCATCACCACTCCCCGTCTTCACCTGACCCCGTTTGAGCATTCCGACTGGCCCTTCTTCCGTTCCTTACGCGAAGATCGGTCCATCATGCGCTATATGGCGTCGATTGCGCCCGAAAAAGAGACCCGACGTCTGTTTGCCGCGCGCCTGACGGCGCCGCATGTTTTCGTGATCCGTTTGCATGATAACCCTCTGCCGCTGGGGGATATTGGTTTGCAAATCAGTGCTGAGCATCGCGACGAAGCGGACATTGGTTATACGGTTGTGCCTGCGGCACAGGGAAAAGGGATCGCCAGCGAAGCGTTACGTGCGGTGTGCGAGTACGCCTTCAACCAGACGGGCGTGAAGGCGATTAACGCCTGGGTGCTGGCGGATAACGCCGGGTCGGTAAGGGTGCTTGAGAAAGCCGGGTTTGTGCGCACGCAGGTGCTTGAGAAGGCGTACGAGATTGACGGCGTGAGGTATGACGACTGGGCGTATCGACTGGAGTGTGGTGCGGCCTGATGCCCTCACCCCGGCCCTCTCCCACGGGGAGAGGGGGAAATTACACTGCTTCGCTCCATACGCTTCCACGGGAAGAGGGAGAAATTACTCTGTCTCGCTCCACAAGCTCCCACGGGGAGAGGGAGAAATTGCACTGCCTCGCTCCACACGCTCCCACGGGGAGAGGGGGAAATTACACTGCCTCGCTCCACACACTTCCACGGGGAGAGGGGGAAATTACACTGCCTCGCTACACACGCTCCCACGGGGAGAGGGGGAAATTACACTGCCTCGCTCAACACGTTCCTGCCGGGAACGGGAGAAAAGCAGGGGCTGACTAGTTCTGGGAGCCTTTCAGGAATTGCTGCAAGCGCGGGCTTTGCGGGTTACCGAGCACGTCGTCGGGGTGGCCCTGCTCTTCGATTTTACCCTGATGAAGGAAAATAACGTGGTTGGAAACGTTGCGCGCAAAACTCATTTCATGCGTGACGACGACCATCGTTTTCCCCTCTTCGGCCAGTTTTTGCATAATGCGCAGCACTTCACCGACCAGTTCAGGATCCAGCGCGGAAGTGGGTTCATCGAACAGTAAGACCTCAGGCTCCATTGCCAGCGCCCGTGCAATGGAGACACGCTGCTGTTGGCCGCCCGATAAATGCACCGGGTACTTTATCTGCTGCCGCTCGTCGATCCCCACCTTCGCCAGATACTTCTCTGCACGCGCCCGGGCCTCTTGCTTGCTTAATCCCAACACCTGAATGGGTGCTTCCATGACGTTCTCAATCACCGTCATATGGCTCCAGAGGTTGAAGTGCTGGAAGACCATGGTCAGGCGCGTACGCAACAGGCGCAGCTGATTTTTGTCCCCCACCTTGAGCTGACCGTCTTTATCGCGCAGCAGCGTAATATTTTGCCCGCTGACAATAATCGACCCTTCGCTGGGTTTTTCGAGGAAATTGATGCAGCGCAGAAAGGTACTTTTCCCCGAGCCGGATGAGCCGATAATGCTGATGACATCGCCTGCGTTAGCCTGTAGCGATACCCCTTTCAGCACTTCATGTTCGCCGTAGCGTTTGTGCAGATCAATAACGTTTAGTTTGTTCTCAGCCATCTTAATTCTCAGTGCGTCGAAGAAGGTTTGATATGCTGCAGCCAGCGTTTTTCCGCTTTACGGAACAGGCTAATCAGGACATACGAAATAAGTAAATAAAGCACCGCCGCCAGACCGAATGCGGTAAAGGGCTGGTAGGTTGCCGAGTTGATATCTCGCGCAATCTTCAGTAAATCCGGCACCGTGGCGGTGAACGCCAGCGCGGTGGAGTGCAGCATCAAAATGACTTCGTTACTGTAGGCGGGCAGCGCAATGCGCAGCGCCGACGGTAAAATAATGCAGCGATAGAGTTTCACCGATGAAAAGCCATACGCGCGCGCCGCTTCTATTTCACCATAGGGCACAGAGCGAATCGCCCCGGCAAAGATCTCCGTCGTATAGGCACAGGTGTTCAGGGTCAGTGCCAGCACGGTACAGTTCAGACCGCTGCGGAAGAAGGCATTGAGCATCTCGGTGCCTTTCACAATCTCCAGCGTATACATCCCGGAATAAAATACCAGGAGCTGCACGTAGAGCGGTGTTCCGCGAAACACATACGTAAACAGCCAAATCGGGAAGCGGATAAATTTGTTATTCGACACGCGTCCGATGGCGAGGAAAATCGCCAGCACGCCCCCCATCACAACGGATGAGATCAGCAGCCACAGCGTAATGGCAACGCCGGTAAAGCGATAGCCATCGGTCCAGAGCAGCGATTTCCAGTATTCCTGAATAATCTCAATCACAGGTCAGCCCTCTTCACACCCACGGAGTAGCGACGTTCGAGCAGAAGCAGCACACCATTGGAGACTGTCGTAAAGACCAGATAGATAACGCCGCACACTACGGCAAAATAGAAGGGTTCCCAGGTGCTTTTACCCGCCAGCTGCGTGGCTTTCACCACGTCTTCCAGGCCCAGCAACGAAACCAGCGCGGTGGCTTTCAGGATAACCTGCCAGTTGTTGCCAATGCCGGGAAGCGCATAGCGCATCATCGCCGGGAACATAATGCGACGGAAGGTTTGCGACGCGGTAAAACCAAAGGCGGTGGCGGCTTCAATGTGCCCGCGGGGGACAGCCATATACGCGCCACGGAAGGTTTCCGTAAAATAGGCACCGTAAATAAAGCCCAGCGTAATGATACCCGCGACCATAGGGTCGATGTCGATTTGCGACATGCCGATGGCATCCGTCACGCCATTCAGCGCGATTTGCAGGCCATAGAAGATCAGCAACATCAAAACCAGATCGGGCACGCCGCGAATCAACGTCGTGTAAGCTTCAAACACCAGCGCCAGAATGCGGTTGCTTGAGAGTTTGGCCCCCGCCCCCGCCAGGCCTATCAGCACCGCCAGCACCACGGAGCTGAGAGCCAGCTCAAGGGTGACCAACGCGCCCTGTAAAATAACGCCAGAAAATCCGTACAGCATACCGCCTGCCCTGTCGTGTCGTGAGTCGTGATTCCGTGTCTTTTCCCCTCCTTATTCAGGAGGGGCCGCACGTTATTGAGCGGAGCGCTTAGCCGCCATAAACATCAAAGTCGAAGTATTTCTTCGCCAGTTTTTCGTAGGTGCCGTCAGCACGCATTTCAGCAAAGGCTTTATTCAGCGCTTCACGCAGTTCGTTATCTTCTTTACGCAGGCCCATGCCGGTACCCACGCCGAAGAGCTTCTCGTCTTTAATTGACGGGCCGCCAAATTTGTAATCTTTCCCCACAGGCTGTTTCAGGAAGCCTTCGCTGGCTGCAACTTCATCCTGGAAAGCGGCGTCGATACGCCCTGCCGTCAGGTCCGCATAGATATTTTCCTGACCCTGGTAGGAGACAATTTCAATCCCTTTTGGCGCCCAGTGTTCGTTACCGTAAGTTTCCTGTGTCGTGCCTTGCAGCACGCCGACACGCTTGCCTTTCAGAGACGCGATCGTTGGCTGAATATCAGAAGAGTTCGCCACCACCAGACGAGAATCGGCGGCGTAGAGTTTGTCGGTAAACGCGATCTCCTGCTGACGCTTTTCAGTGATCGAGAGTGAAGACATGATCACGTCGATCTTTTTGGCTTTCAGCGAGGGGATCAGCGCATCCAGCGGGTTCTCAACGTAGGTACATTGCGTTTTGATACGCTTGCAGAGCTCATTCGCTAAATCGATATCAAAACCGACCAGTTCACCCTTCGCATTCTTCGATTCAAAGGGGGCATAAGTCGGATCGGTACCAATGCGGACTTTTTGCGGAAGGGCGGCGAAAGCTGCGGTAGCACTGGAAAAGGCCAGTACCAGAGAAAGGGACAACACCAGTTTTTTCATATTTATCCTCAACAGACTGTCTTTAACGGGATTTTACGACGACGGAGTGCCATTAATGTGCCATTAATTCCCTCAGCAAGGCAAAGTTTTATGCCTGTTGAGCGCAATATTTTGCATTACAAATGCTTAAGTATGCACTGAGCGATCCAAAAGAGTGCAGCGTCTGCACCCTTTTGGGTCAAAGAGCTCCAGGCGGTGGCCTGCGAAATCGCAACGATTCCCTGCAAGCCAGCGTGGATTAATCACCGTAGACGTTAAAGTCGAAGTATTTTTTCGCCAGTTTGTCGTAGGTCCCGTCTTTACGCAGTTCGGTAAAAGCTTTATCAAATGCCGCTTTCAGCTCGGTATCATCTTTACGCAGACCAATACCGGTACCGTCGCCAAAGTACTTTTTATCTTTCACGGACGGGCCAGCAAACGCGTACTCTTTACCCGCAGGTTGTTTCAGGAAGCCTTCGCTCGCGGCAACTTCATCCTGGAACGCGGCGTCAAGGCGACCAGCCGAGAGATCCGAATAGATTAAATCCTGATTCTGATAAGCGACCACGTCCACGCCCTTCTCACGCCAGTTTGCGTTGGCATAGCCTTCCTGGGTTGACCCCTGAAGCACGCCCACATGCTTGCCTTTCAGCGAGTCGATGGTGGGCTGAATCGGAGAGCCTTTCGCGGCAATCAGGCGGGAGTCGGCAGCATAGAGCTTCTCAGAGAAGGCAATCTCCTGCTGACGTTTTTCGGTAATAGAGAGGGAGGAAATAATCGCGTCGATCTTCTTGGCTTTCAGCGAGGGAATAAGCGCGTCAAAATCGCTGCCCACCCAGGTGCATTTCACCGACATACGTTTGCACATCTCATTGCCCAGATCGATATCAAACCCAACAAAATCGCCTTTCGCATCTTTGGAAGAGAATGGCGCGTAAGTAGCGTCAGTTCCGATACGTACTGTCTGAGGCAGTGCTGCATAGCTGCTCGCCGCCGCACTTAACCCCACCAGCAAAGACAGAGCAAGAACCGTCTTCTTCATACATTTACCCTCAAGTACCGTGATTTTATTATGTATTGTGTTGTGTGTTGTATAGCAGGGCTTCTCTTGCAGGTCTTATGCCACTTTACCGTCCATGAATAAATTTGACGTTAAATATGTTAATAAAACGTTGCGATATTGCCTTAATGGTGAAAGATAGCAGGTCTGACGGACGAACCGCAGCGGGAAAAAGGGAAAATACGAATTAAATGTCGAGGATATGATCGCTGTTGCAGATTTGCCCTGAAACAGGGCAACCTGGCATTTCATGCACTCAGATTGAGCACGTTTCAGGCACCCTGCCAGCGAGTAAAGAGATCGTCCGGCAGGGTGATATCAAACTGATCGAGCACGCGGTTCACCGTCTGGTTAATCACATCGTCCAGCGTTTGTGGACGGTGATAGAAGGCCGGCACCGGCGGCATGATGACAGCGCCCAGCTCTGAAGCCTGCGTCATCAGGCGCAGATGACCAAGGTGCAGCGGCGTTTCACGCACGCACAGCACCAGCGGACGCCGTTCTTTTAACACCACATCCGCCGCGCGGGTCACCAGCGTGTCGGTATAGCTGTTGACGATGCCAGAGAGCGTTTTTATCGAGCAAGGCAGGATAACCATGCCGGCCGTCTTAAACGAGCCAGAAGAGATGCTGGCAGCGATATCCCGGGCGTCGTGAACCACATCGGCCAGTGACTGGACATCACGCAGGGAAAAATCGGTTTCGAGGGAGAGGGTCTGCCGTGCGGCCTGGCTCATCACCAGATGCGTTTCCACTTCTGCTACGTCGCGCAGCACCTGCAACAGGCGCACGCCATAAATTGCGCCGCTGGCACCGCTGATGCCTACTATGAGTCGTTTCATGAATTCGCCCTTTCGTGTTTCAGGGCAGACTGTGCAGGATTTTACGGGGAGTTGCAAGTGAGGGCCAGCGCCCTCACCTGCCAGACAATCAGCCTTCGTTATGCATTTCGAGGCTTTCAAGATCGTTTTGCATCTGAATCGCTTTTACATCGTCATTGCGCAGCGAGTCGAGATAGTCCAGATATTGTTGATCAACATCTTTGGTCACGTAGATCCCGTTAAAGACGGAACATTCAAACTGCTGAATATCCGGATTTTCAGCGCGTACCGCTTCAATCAGATCGTCGAGATCCTGGAAAATCAGACCATCGGCGCCGATAATCTGGCGGATCTCATCCACTTCACGACCATGCGCAATCAGCTCGTTGGCGGTAGGCATGTCGATACCATAGACGTTAGGGAAACGAATTTCAGGCGCGGCGGACGCCAGATAGACTTTCTTCGCCCCTGCTTCGCGTGCCATCTCGATAATCTGCTCAGAGGTGGTGCCGCGCACGATAGAGTCATCTACCAGCAACACGTTCTTATCACGGAATTCAGCGCGGTTCGCGTTCAGTTTACGGCGTACCGATTTACGACGCAGCTGCTGCCCCGGCATGATAAAGGTGCGGCCCACGTAGCGGTTTTTCACGAAGCCCTGGCGGTATGGCTTATCCAGAATACGCGCAATTTCCAGTGCAATATCGCAGGACGTTTCCGGAATAGGGATCACCACGTCGATATCCAGGTCATCCCACTCGCGAGCGATCTTCTCACCGAGTTTGGTCCCCATAGTGACGCGAGCGCTGTACACGGAAATTTTATCGATGAAAGAGTCCGGACGTGCGAAGTAAACGTATTCAAACAGGCACGGGTTGGAGACCGGATTATCCGCACACTGACGGGTAAATAACTGGCCTTTTTCAGCGATGTAGACCGCTTCACCAGGCGCCACGTCGCGCAGGAATTCAAAGCCCAGCGTATCCAGCGCAACGCTCTCAGAGGCCACCATATATTCGGTGCGGCCATCGCCGAGATCGCGTTTACCCAGAACCAGCGGGCGAATACCGTTAGGATCGCGGAAGGCAACCATACCGTGCCCGATAATCATTGCAACACAAGCGTACGCCCCGCGGATCTGGCGGTTCGTGGCCGCGACCGCAGCAAAGATGTTATCCGCTTCCAGCGGATAATGACGGAAATTATCCAGCTCGCTGGCGAAGATATTGAGCAGGATTTCTGAATCAGAGGTGGTGTTAATGTGACGACGTTTCTCTTCGAACAGTTTTTTACGCAACTCATGCGCGTTGGTCAGATTGCCATTGTGGGCAAGCGTGATGCCATACGGAGAGTTAACGTAAAACGGCTGAGCTTCGGAGGCGCTGGAACTGCCAGCGGTAGGATAACGAACGTGACCAATACCCATGTTACCTTGCAGGCGCTGCATATGGCGGGCTTCAAACACGTCGTTTACCAGGCCGTTCGCCTTACGTAAACGGAAGCAGTTGTTTGCATCAATGGTAATGATACCCGCAGCATCCTGGCCACGGTGCTGAAGCACCGATAACGCGTCATAAATAGACTGGTTTACCGGCATGAAACCGGCGATCCCGACAATACCGCACATTCGTCTTTTCCTCGTTAAGCCACATCTCAGAGCGCATTACGCCCTGGGCAAGAAACTCGACGAGCTTTGCAGATAGTCAAAGAACCATCTGATGATAAAGCTGAACTGTGGAATCAGCTGCGATTTCTGCCAGTCTTCACTTTTGGAGAACCCGGTAAAGGTATCCAGGAAGAACAGTATGGCGGCCACAATCAGCGCCCCTCGCAACGCCCCGAAACAGATCCCGAGCACCCTGTCCGTTCCTGACAGACCGGTTTTCTCGACCAGCTGACCTATCACATAGTTGACGATAGCGCCGACAATCAGCGTCGCGATAAACAGCACCGCGATGGCGATTCCATTTCGGACCAGTTCATCTTCAAAGCCCGTGAACCAGACAGACAGGTAAGTGTAGTAATGACTGGCGACAAAGAAAGCACAACCCCATGTCACCAGCGATAACGCTTCACGTACAAAGCCACGGATCAGGCTAACCAGACAGGAAAAACCTATCACCGCAATGATGGCGTAATCAATCCAGACCATATATGTCCCACGATTTAACGCCCTGTCATCCAGTTCGGGGCGAATTCTAACAGAAAAAGAAAACGTTTGCGTAGGGATTTCCTTCCCTCGCGTAAATAAAAAAGGCGCTGAAAAAATGATCAACGCCGATGGCTTATGCGCCTCTTTGGGCGGATGCCTTCCCCTTCATACTGCTGCTTTCCCTTCGGGTAGCACGCCTGAATCGCTGCGCTACCCTGGCGGGAAAAGGACAGGATAAGGAAAAATTACGCGTCAGTTCGCGCTGTAGTTCATCACCACGCCGCTTAACCCGGAGATCTGCTTCAGTTCGCCAAGCGAGCCTTTAAGCTTATCTTTAGACGCGTCCGGACCCACCAGGATACGGGTGATTTTACCCTGTACAGGGGTCGTTGGTGAAGTATAAGCACGGTACCCTGCGCTACGCAGTTTGCTGACCACCTCGTTAACTTTGTCCGCGTTTTTAAGCGCCCCCAACTGCACCACGTACGCTTTGCCGGTCGGGGCGGGTTTCTCTTCCTGGACCGGTTTTTCCGGCGGCGTTTCCGCTGCTGCAGCCAGTTGCTCAGCGGCTTTGTCACGCGGAGGTTTAGGCTGAGGCTTTTCGGCCGGTTTTACTTTTTCGACGGGCTTAGGTTGTACGGCAGGTTCAGGAATCGGATCCAGATCGGCGTTGTTTGCCGCCAGCCGTGAAGCGTCCAGCGACGGCGCCGCCGCGTCTCCGGCACGCACTTCTTCTGCAGCCCCTTCAGGCGGCTGTGCAGGCAGGGCCTGCGTTGCCGCAGGAAGCATATCGGGCTCATCACGATCGCCAGGTTTAGGCACCAGCGGAATCGCTGCGAACTCGTCCTGATAATGTTTTTTCTGCCCGTCGAGCAGGCCCGGAAGAATGATCACTCCCAGTGCAACCAGCACAATTGTGCCCGCTAAACGGTTCTGAAACTTACTCGCCACCGGTTCTCCCCGCGTCCATCACATCCATGACATGTGCCACCGTATGGAATGATCCACACACCAGCACGGTATCTTCTGGTCTGGCATCGGCCATCGCCGCGCGCCAGGCCTGCGCCACGCTCTGAAAAATGCTGCCCTTGCCAAGATGTTCCATGAGCTGTTCGGCAGTCGCGCCACGCGGCCCTTCCAGAGGAGCACAATACCAGCAATCGACAACACTCTCCATGCAGGCCAGCGTGCCGCCAATATCTTTATCATGAAGCATACCGATAACCGCAAGAACGCGCCCGGTTTTTGGTAACGATTTCAGGCGTCCGGCCAGGTAGGCTGCCGCATGCGGATTATGCGCCACATCCAGAATCAGACGCGGTGCTTCACTGACAATCTGAAAGCGCCCCGGTAAAAGCGCATGCTCAATGCCGTCGCGGATGGCCTGCTCACTTACCGGCAATCCGCTTGCCCGCAGCGCCGCCAGCGCGGTCGCGGCGTTAGGTTGAGGCACCTGCGGCAATGGCAGATTATCCAGCGTCCCCTGCGCGTCGCTAAAGCGCCAGCTATTTTCCATCACCTCATCATGCCAGTCCGCATCACGACGCAGCAGAATCGCGCCTTTCTCTTTTGCAACGTCCGCGATGGTGTGCGGCATATCGGGCTCACCGACAACCGCCGGTTTATTGGCGCGGAAAATGCCAGCCTTCTCACGGCCAATGCTTTCGCGATCGGGGCCGAGCCAGTCAATATGATCCAGCGCGATGCTGGTTACCACGGAGACATCGGCATCAACCATGTTCGTGGCATCCAGGCGACCGCCCAGTCCGACCTCCAGAATCACCACATCGAGCTGCGCCTGTTTAAACAGCCACAGCGCCGAGAGCGTCCCGTATTCGAAATAGGTCAAAGAGGTGTCACCGCGCGCCGCTTCAATCTCGGCGAATGAGGCGGTGTGCGCGGACTCGGGCAGTTCGGTGTTCTGCACGCGGACACGCTCCGTATAGCGGACGAGGTGCGGCGAGCTGTACACGCCGACCTTGTAACCTGCGGCCATCAGCACCATTTCCAGCGTCCGGCAGGTTGTCCCTTTGCCGTTCGTGCCCGCCACGGTAAACACAAAGGGAGCCGGTTTCAGGACGCCCAGACGCGCCGCAACCTGGCTTATGCGCTCAAGCCCCATATCGATGGTTTTACTGTGCAGGTTTTCCAGATAAGAAAGCCACGTGACCAGGGGTGACGTGGCTTGGGGAATACTGTTATTTTCCATGATACGCACTTTTCAGTTACGAAGAGAAAGCAAAAGGGCAGCGCCAACCGGCCCTGCCCTTTTGAGTGATCAGGCCTCGGGTTCCTGATCCGGGACGACTACGCCTTCGCGTGGTTCATCCGGGTTCGGCGCGGGCAGATTCATCAGCTTCGCCAGAATGCTGGCCAGTTTCAGGCGCATTTCCGGACGGCGGACGATCATGTCGATAGCGCCTTTTTCGATCAGGAACTCACTGCGCTGGAAGCCCGGCGGCAGTTTTTCGCGAACGGTCTGTTCAATAACGCGAGGACCCGCAAAGCCGATTAGGGCTTTAGGTTCGGCCACGTTCAGATCGCCCAGCATAGCAAAGCTTGCGGAGACGCCACCCATGGTCGGGTCGGTCAGTACAGAGATGTACGGCAGACCGCGTTCCTGCATTTTTGCCAGTGCCGCAGAGGTTTTCGCCATCTGCATCAGAGACATCAGCGCTTCCTGCATACGCGCGCCACCAGAGGCGGAGAAGCAGATCAGCGGACAGTTATCTTCCAGCGCCTGTTCAACAGCACGGATAAAACGCGCACCGACAACAGAGCCCATTGAGCCGCCCATAAAAGCAAACTCAAAGGCCACGGCAACGACAGGCATCTCATGCAGAGTGCCTTTCATTACCACCAGCGCGTCTTTCTCGCCCGTCTCTTTTTGAGCGGCGGCAAGACGATCTTTGTATTTTTTAGAGTCGCGGAACTTCAGCACATCTTTTGGCTCAAGTTCGCTACCCAGTTCTACAAGAGAACCTTCGTCCAGCAAGCTATGCAGGCGGTTACGCGCCGTCATACGCATGTGGTGGTCGCACTTCGGGCAGACCTCCAGATTGCGCTCCAGCTCGGCGCGGTACAGAACCTGCCCACAGCTGTCACATTTGGTCCATACACCTTCAGGAATACTCGCCTTACGGGTAGGTGCGATGTTGCTTTTAATTCGTTCAATCCAGCTCATTGATAACCTTTCTGCCTGAACCTGGTCGTATGCCAGTTTTGCTGTAAGCGGCGCATAATGCCATTTTTGCCGCAAACAGACCATGAATGTTGCACATTAAAACATAACAGCCCGAAACTTTGGATAAAAAAGTGGTCGAACCGCAGATGCGTTTTTACTTGGCGTGTTTTGCTGCTGCGCGCTTATGGCGAATAATTTCAACCACACCCGGCAGGATTGAAAGCACAATAATAGAAACAATCAATAACTTAAGATTTTCCTGAACGATCGGCAGATCGCCAAACAGGTAGCCTGCATAGGTAAACAGCAGAACCCACAGCAGGGCGCCAATCACGTTATAGGCTGCAAAGTGACGATAGGACATATGTCCCATTCCCGCCACAAACGGAGCAAACGTGCGAACGATCGGCACAAAGCGCGCCAGGATAATGGTTTTGCCGCCGTGACGGTTATAAAACGCGTGCGTTTTATCTAAATAGCTGCGGCGGAAAATCTTCGAGTCAGGGTTACTGAACAGCTTTTCGCCAAACAGCCGCCCAATCGTGTAGTTGACCGCATCGCCCACTATCGCCGCCACAATCATCAGCGCCACCATCAGATGCACGTTGAGATCGTTGGTGGGCAGCGCAGACAAGGCACCGGCGACAAACAGCAGCGAATCGCCAGGCAGGAATGGCGTCACGACCAGCCCGGTTTCACAGAACAGTATCAGGAACAGAATGGCGTACACCCAGACACCATACTGCGCCACCAGCTCTGCCAGATGAACATCGATATGCAAGATGAAATCAATGAGAAAACGTACTACGTCCATATTTGCTCAGCCTTAATTGCAACGTCGTTAGTCCGCTAAAAACAGCGGGCCCATTGGCGGTTTTGGAAGGTCAAAGCGTGCCGGGTAATCAACCGATACCAGATACAAGCCTTCCGCTTTCGCCGTTGCTGCCGCAAGCGTTCTGTCCTTCGCTGCCAGCAGTTCTGCAATCCAGCTCTCCGGCTGGTGTCCGGCGCCCACTTCCATCAGGCTGCCAACGATATTCCTGACCATATGATGTACAAAGGCATTCGCTTTGATATCGACCACCACATACGCACCATGACGGCTGACGTTAATATGCATAACGTTTCGCCACGGCGTGCGTGACTGGCACTGCACAGCGCGGAAGGAGGTAAAGTCATTTTCCCCAATCAGGCTCTGCGCGGCACGCTGCATGCGCTCCGCGTCCAGCGGCTCGTAATAATGGGTGACGCCCTGCCCCAGCACCGCGGGGCGCAGACGCTGATTGTAGATGATGTAACGGTAACGACGCGCGGTGGCGCTAAATCGCGCGTGAAAATCATCCGGCACAGTTTTCACCCAGCGCACCGCAATGTCACCAGGTAAATTCGCATTTACGCCCAGCGTCCAGGCGGCATCTTTGCGCACGGCGGTCGTCTCAAAATGGACCACCTGCCCCGTACCGTGTACGCCGGAATCCGTGCGACCCGCGCAATACACGCTGACAGGTTCATTCGCCACCTGAGAGAGCGCTTTTTCCAGTTTTTCCTGGACACTGCGCACTTCATTCTGACGCTGCCAGCCATAATATTTACTGCCATCGTACTCAATGCCGAGGGCAATTTTATGGACCGGCTTTTGTTCCACTTCTGACATCAGTACAGATACTCCTGCACCAGCTTTTCAGCAATTTTTACGGCCATCAGCGCGCCGCCAAAGCGGACGTTGTCTGCCACAGACCAGAACTGTACCAGCTCCGGCGTACCGTAATCGTTACGCACGCAGCCAATCGACAAATGTGCGCTGCCGCTGGCATCACCCACCTGCGTCGGGAAATCGGTTTCTTCGCTGAGCGAGATGTCTTCCATGCGTTCAAAGGCTTCACGCGCCTCTTCAGCGGCCAGCGGACGTAATCCTTCATAGCCCACAACTTGCGCGTGGCCGTAGAACACCGGGGATTGCACGCAGCTTGCTGAAATGACCAGCCCTTCATCCTGCATAATTTTGCGGGCTTCATCGACGAGACGACGCTCCTGACGCACGCTGCCATCGCGATCGGGCAGAAGCGGCATCATGTTAAAGGCCAGTTGACGACCAAAGAAGTCGTCTTCATCCACCGGAATACCGTTCAGTAACTTCGCACTCTGTCCGGCCAGGGCATCCACCGCCTTTTTGCCGCGAGCCGAGACGGAGAGCAGACTGGTGACGTTGATACGCGACAAGCCGCCCTGGTCGATTAACGGTTTCAGTGCGGTAAGCAGCTGGCTGGTCAGGCTATCCGGAACGGCGATGATATTACGGTTGCGGTAGTCTGCTAATACTGACGGGTTAACGTCCGGAACGACCAGCGGCACGTCTGGCTCCAGCGCAAACAGACCGCTCAGATCGATGACCAGGCACCCCGCGTTTGCCGCCTCATCCGCATACGCGGCCGAGGCTTCCGCACCCGCGGCGAAAAAGGCCAGCTGCGCCTGCGTCCAGTCAAACTGAGCAACATCCTGAGTGCTAACCGTTTTTCCTTCGTAACGTAACGCTACGCCTGCGCTGTCAGCACGCGCCAGCGCAAAGATTTCACCCACCGGGAACTGACGCTCAGCAAGTGTTTCGAGCAGGGCTTCGCCCACAGCGCCAGTGGCACCCAGTACGGCAATATTCCAGCCTTCAGACATGGTGGTTTACTCCAGAAATAAATAAGCGTCCCCGGCGGCGTATCTGGCCGGGGAGCGTGAAGAAGATATTAACGCGCCGGGTGATGTACAGCGTTAAAACCCAGCTGTTTCAATAGCGTTGCCGCTTCGGCATCGTCACACATCACATACAGGGAAGACCACTCGCGACGCTCAACATAATGTTTGCGCAGCCTGTCAAACTCACCCGGAATGCTGGCGACTTTACGCAGCAGCGCGTCATCGCGGCGCACATCATACACTAAGTGCGCCAGTCTTTTCAGCGTTGGCTGATCCAGCGGACCGTGCAGCGTGATGCGGCCAAACTCCGGTGCGGGCAGCAGCGTATCAAGCGCAACCTGTTGCGGTTGACCGATAAACTGGCTGAACGCTTCAAATACCTGCGTCGTGCCGCGGGCTTTGCCTTCAAGGGTGTAGCCCGCAATGTGCGCGGTAGCGACATCAACCTTGTTAAGCAGCGCCACGTTCAGATCCGGCTCAGGCTCCCAGACATCCAGCACCACGCTGAGATTTTGCCCCTCTTCCAGACACGCCAGCAAGGCCGCATTGTCGACGACCGGGCCACGGCAGGCGTTTATCAGAATAGTGCCAGGCTTAAGTCGGCGAATCAGCGCCTCGTCGGCAAGATGCAGCGTCTTGTACGGCCCGTCTTTAAACAGCGGCGTGTGAAAGGTCAACACATCGCACTGCTCGACCAGCTCGTCCAGCGTGCGGAAATCCTCTGCATCGCCCTTATCTTTGCGCGGCGGATCGCATAACAGCGTGCGAATCCCTAAGGCTTCAAGGCGCTTTTGCAGACGTCCGCCCACGTTCCCTACGCCGACGATCCCGACCGTGCGGTCTTTTAGCGCAAACCCGTCGCGTTCACCCAGCATTAACAGGGAGGAGAAAACGTATTCAACAACGGCGATAGCATTGCAGCCCGGCGCGGCTGAAAAGCCAATACCCGCCTGCGCCAGCCAGTGCTCGTCCACATGATCGGTCCCTGCCGTTGCCGTGCCCACAAACCTAATGCCTTTACCGGAAAGCAACGCTTCATTGACTTTGGTCACCGAGCGAACCATCAGCGCATCTGCATCATCCAGTTCGTTAACGGGAATGGGGCGACCAGGGACAGCCTTAACCTCGCCCAGGCGGCTAAAAAGCTCACGGGCGTAAGGCATATTTTCATCAACGAGGATTTTCACGTCAGAGTACCTGTTTGAGAGGAAGAAAACCTGCCAAGTGTGCCATAATCTCGCCGCCAGGCATATATGTATGCCGGGTTAACGCAGAGTTTTGACTTTAAGGATTTTTGACGATGCAGCCCATTTCAGGTACGCCGCCCCGCCCTCCGGGTGAAGGGCCCGTAGTGCCCAACGCCGCTGGCGAACAACCGCTTTCCACGCAACAGCGTACCGTGCTGGAGCGTTTAATTACGCGTTTGATCTCGCTTACGTCCCAGCAGAATGCGGAAGTCTGGGCGGGGGTAAAACATGATTTGGGATTGAAAAACGACACCCCGCTGCTGTCGCGTCACTTCCCTGCCGCCGAGCAGAACCTGAATCAGCGCGTCGCTACTGCGCTGCAGAACCACACGACTCGCCAGATGGTGTCCCAGCTGACCGAGCTACTCGGTCAGGGGAACAATCGCCAGGCGGTCAGTGATTTTATTCGCCAGCAGTTTGGTCAGACAGCATTAAGCCAGCTCACGCCGGATCAGTTAAAAACGGTGCTGACGCTGCTGCAAAGTAACCAGCTTTCCATCCCGCAGCCACAGCAGCGCCCTGCGACGGAACGTCCATTACTGCCTGCCGAGCATAATACGCTTAAACAGATGGTCACCCGACTGGCGGCCGCCACCGGCGAGCCGACTAAGCTTATCTGGCAGTCCATGCTGGAGCTGTCCGGGGTGAAAGTGGGCGAAATGATCCCGGCAAAACATTTCACCCATCTGACGACATGGCTTCAGGCCCGTCAAACGCTGAGTACCCAGCACGCGCCAACGCTAAATACCTTGCAGGCCGCGCTGAAGCAGCCGCTTGAACCGCAGGAATTTTCAGCGATCCGCGATTACGCCCAACAACTCTGGCAGGTTACGCCGCAAACGGTGTTGACCACCGCCCAGGTGCAGGATTTGTTAAATCAGGTCTTTATTCGCCGTGCCGACCGTGAAGTCGGCGTGCCGGAAGCACGTAATATCCAGCCGATTTATAGCCCGCTGTTTGCGCCGATCGTCGAGACGTTTAAATCGATGTCGGCCCGCCCCGGCCTGATGTTCGTTGCACTGGTTATCGCGCTGGCCATTTTCTGGCTGGTGGCCTGACATTGTGCCCGATAGCTTTTCGCTATCGGGCCAATAAACGCACAAATACCGGCCCGAGTGGGATATGCAACACCGGGTTAAGATCGGCGAAACGCCACCAGCGTCACTACAATCCCCACCACGGCCGACACCGCACCGGCGAGAAATACCGATGGATAACCAAACGAAGTCGCTAATAGCCCGGCCAGCGGCCCGGTGACGCCGTACGAGATATCCTGAAATGCTGCATAGCCGCCCAGCGCCGTACCGCGCACCTGCGGTGCAACACGCTTCACCACCTCAACGCCCAGCGCCGGGAAGATCAACGAGCAGCCGCAGCCGGTCAGCGCCGCGCCAAGCAGCGCAACGGAGGCGCCCGGAGCCTGCCACAGCAGTACCAGCCCGATGGTCTCTATCACCAGCGAGACGACGGCCACTTTCACACCGCCAAATCGATCCGGCATCCAGCCGAACAGCACACGCATCAGCACGAACGCTCCGCCAAACGCCGTCAGCGTAAAGCCCGCCATCGCCCAGCCGCGATCCATAAAGTACAGCGAGACAAAGGTGCCAATGACGGCAAAACCCACGCCCTGCAAAGCCAGGCCGAGACCCGGTTTCCAGATCTGCCCCACCACGCTCCACAAGGAAGGGCGTTCGCCTTTGTGTGCGGGCACTTTACGCACGGAGCCGTTAAAGGCCCACGCCAGCAGAGGCAAAACCATGGTTGTTCCGGCCAATGCGGCAAAACCGAAGTGGCTGTGGATGAGCAGCCCCAGCGGTGCCCCCGCCGCGAGTGCGCCGTAAATCGCCATTCCGTTCCAGGACATCACTTTTCCCGAACGCGACGGGCCGACCAGCCCCATCCCCCAGGTCAGTGTGCCGGTCAATAGCTGGCTTTCACCAAAGCCCAGTATCAAGCGCCCTACCACTAACAGCGCAAATTTATAACCGGGCTCGACGGGCAGCAGCGCGGCCAGGAGCCATGCCCCACCCGCCAGACCGCAGGCCAGCATTCCCTGCAGAGCAGAGCGTTTAGCCCCGTGCTGGTCGGCCAGACGGCCCGCATAACCGCGGGTTAAAACGGTCGCTAAAAACTGAATACCAACGGCAACGCCGACCAGCGTATTGCCATAGCCCAACTCCTGATGCACAAAGAGCGGAATAACCGGCAACGGGAGACCGACGGTCATATAGGTGAGGAACACCGCGAAAGCGATGCGAAACAGCGAGAGATTCGCTGAGGAGGTGTTTTCTGTTTGGCTGACTGCTGTCATGCATTACTCCGAAATGAAGAGTAAGGCGGGAAATTACCACGCCCCCTCTACCTGAGGATCAGGATTAAGGTGCGTTGGTTGACGTTAAACGCTTACGCATTATCAAAGGGATAATGTTGAGGCTGGATTTTGCCTGTCCTTTCAGCCGGTTGTCAACGCAAAAAAGGGAGCCCTGAGGCTCCCTTTTCACACGCATTGCGCGAATTACGCTTTCAGCTTACGCATTACCAGCGTGGCGTTAGTGCCACCAAAACCGAAGCTGTTAGACATTACGGTGTTCAGCGTCTGCTCAGTGGTTTTGGTCACGATGTTCAGACCAGCAGCCTGCTCATCCAGCTCCTCTACGTTGATGCTTGGGGCGATAAAGCCGTGTTCCAGCATCAGCAAGGAGTAGATTGCTTCCTGAACGCCTGCCGCACCCAGAGAGTGACCGGTCATCGCTTTGGTCGCGGAAATAGCCGGGCTGTTGTCACCGAACACTTCACGGATAGCGCCAAGCTCTTTCACGTCGCCCACTGGCGTAGACGTACCGTGGGAGTTCAGGTAATCGATAGGGGTATCAACGCCCTGCATAGCCAGCTTCATGCAGCGCACAGCGCCTTCACCAGAAGGGGCGACCATGTCTGCGCCATCGGAGGTTGCGCCGTAACCGACGATTTCGGCATAAATGTGTGCGCCACGCGCCAGAGCATGCTCCAGCTCTTCAACGACAACCATGCCGCCGCCGCCCGCGATGATGAAACCATCACGCTGTGCGTCATACGTACGAGACGCTTTTTCAGGCGTTTCGTTATATTTGGTAGAAAGTGCGCCCATTGCGTCGAACTCGCAGGCCATTTCCCAGCCCAGCTCTTCGCCGCCGCCAGCAAACACGATGTCCTGTTTGCCCAGTTGGATCTGCTCAACCGCGTTACCGATACAGTGAGCGGACGTCGCACAGGCAGAGCTGATGGAATAGTTCACGCCGTGAATTTTAAAAGGTGTCGCAAGGCAGGCGGAAACCGCAGAGCCCATCGCTTTCGTCACAACGTAAGGACCGACAGCTTTCAGACCACGTGGGCTACGCATTGCGTCAGCACCAAATACCTGTGCTTTAGAAGAACCACCGGAACCGGCGATCAGGCCCACGCGAGGGTTGTTTTGATACTCTTCTGCTTTCAGGCCCGCATCTTCAACGGCTTGCTGCATAGAAAGGAATGCGTAGATAGAGGCATCGTTCATGAAACGGACCACTTTGCGATCGATCAGACCGGTGGTGTCCAGTTTGACATTACCCCATACGTGGCTGCGCATACCAGAATCTTTGAATTCTTGAGAGAAAGTGATCCCCGAGCGTCCTTCACGCAGAGATTCCAGGACTTCCTGCTGGTTGTTACCGATGCTGGAAACGATGCCCAGGCCAGTAATCACTGCACGTTTCATTCAATACCTCTGTAAGTCATACTATTTTAAGTTTCGAGTCGCACAATAGCGTACACTTGTACGCCGAACAAGTCCGATCAGCCAATTTCTGCGGAAATTTGCACCAGCGGACCCACATCGTTAAGATCCTGTCACTGCCTGTCAGACGAGTAACTTACGTGAAACAAAACGCCATACAACCTGCCAACCTTGAGTTCAACGCTGAGGGTACACCTGTTTCCCGAGATTTCGACGATGTCTACTTCTCTAATGATAACGGACTGGAAGAAACCCGTTATGTTTTCCTTGAGGGAAATCACCTTAGCGAGCGCTTCCCTGCCCACTCTCGCGCGTGTTTCGTTGTCGCCGAAAGCGGTTTTGGGACCGGTCTGAATTTTCTGACCCTCTGGCAGGCGTTTGACCAGTTTCGCGCCGCACACCCTGACGCTACCCTGAAAAGATTACATTTCATCAGTTTTGAAAAATTTCCGCTGACGGCCGAAGATTTAACCCTCGCACATCAGCACTGGCCTGAGCTTGCCCCCTGGGCCAGCCAGCTTCAGGCGCAGTGGCCTCTGCCCATTGGGGGGTGCCATCGCCTGCTGCTGGGCGACGCGAACGTAACGCTGGATCTCTGGCTGGGTGATATCAACGCGTTAACCGATAAACTCGACGATACCCACAATCAAAAGGTCGATGCCTGGTTTTTAGATGGTTTTGCCCCCTCTAAAAACCCGGATATGTGGAACGCGCATCTGTTTCGCGCAATGGCGCGTCTGGCGCGCCCGGGAGCCACGCTTGCCACATTTACCTCGGCAGGCTTTGTTCGCCGCGGGCTGCAGGAGGCTGGTTTTACGGTGCGTAAGAGCAAAGGGTTTGGCCGCAAGCGTGAAATGCTGACCGGAACGATGGAGACGGATACCCCACAGCCTTTATCAACGCCCTGGTACATTCGCCGCGCCAGCGATAATCGCGAAGCGGCCATAGTCGGCGGCGGCATAGCCAGCGCCCTGCTCGCCCTGGCGCTTATTCAGCGCGGCTGGCAAGTGACGCTCTACAGCGCCGATGATGCCCCTGCGCAGGGAGCCTCCGGCAATCGCCAGGGCGCCTTGTATCCTCTCCTGAGCGCCCACGATCCGGCGCTCAGCCAGTTCTTCCCGGCGGCCTTCACGTTTGCCCGGCGCTTTTACGATAGCCTGCCGGTCGCCTTCGATCACGACTGGTGTGGCGTCAGGCAGCTCGGCTGGAATGAGAAAAGCCAGCAGAAGATTGACCATATGCTTGCGCTGGAACTTCCGGCGGCCATCGCCTCTGCGGTCAGTGCCGAAGAGGTGCTCGCTGAAACCGGCCTGGAAACCGCGTGCGGCGGCATCCATTATCCGCTGGGCGGCTGGCTCTGCCCGGCACAGCTGACGGCAGGCGTTATCGATCTCGCCCGGTCACGCGGGTTAAAAGTAAAGTATGGCTATGAAGTGGCCTCGCTGGACGAAACCGCCGCCGGATGGCGGTTAGATTTCCGAAACGGTGAGCGTGCGGAGCATGCGAGCCTGGTGCTGGCAAACGGTCATCGCATTGCCGATTTTGTTCAGACCGAAAAACTGCCGGTCTATCCGGTAGCAGGCCAGGTCAGCCATATTCCCACCACGCCGGCGCTTGGCACGTTACGCCAGGTTCTGTGCTATGACGGCTATCTGACGCCGCAGAATCCGGGCAACGGGCAGCATTGCATTGGCGCGAGCTACCATCGCGGGCAGACCGACGCGCAGTACAGCGAGGAGGATCAGCGGCATAATCGTCAACGTTTACTGGATTGCTTCCCGCAGGCGAAGTGGGCGCAAGAGGTCGACGTCAGTGCGGGAGAGGCCCGTTGCGGTGTGCGATGTGCGACGCGCGATCATCTCCCGATGGCAGGAAACGTGCCGGACTATGCGGCGACCTTAAGCGCCTATGAAACGCTCGCCGGGCACCGCGACGCTGCCGTGACGGCGCCTGTATATCGCCATTTATATGTCCTGGGCGGACTGGGGTCACGCGGATTATGTTCTGCGCCGCTGGTCGCGGAAATTCTGGCGTCGCAAATGAGCGATGAGCCCTTGCCGTTAGATAGCGTTACGCTGGCCGCGCTGAATCCTAACCGGCTGTGGGTGCGGAAATTACTGAAAGGGAAACAGGTAGGGTAACGGATTAAGGTCCTCACCACGCGGGTGAGGACCTGACACAGGCTTACTTCTGCTGAGCCTGCTGGAACAGGTTGTCCCACATACCCAGCACTAAAGATTGATCGCGCGGGGAGAGCTCACCCGCCTGAATGGCTTTTTCAAGACCGCGCCCAACCTCAGCGTGAACCGCTTCTGGCGAATGGTCTTCGCCCGCTTCCAGTTCCGCTACCGCAAGCGTCAGGTGACCACGCAGATAACCGCTGGCAAACAGTTCATCGTCGCTGGCGTGCTCTACCATGTCATCAATTAACGCCAGAATGCGTGATTCAAATTCTGCGATCATCTTCTTTCCTCAGTTAAAGATCTTCCGGCCACGGGAAGAGTTCCGCCGTGAATGCCGGCGTGTGATAATAATTCTGTAATGCCCTGATAAAGCGCGCCGGACGTTCCGGAATGCCGTTCTCAAGATACGCCATCACCTGCGCGTGCACGCGGCGCTGGAAAACAATGCGATCGGGCTCAACGTCACCTTCCAGATTATCGCAGCTGACGTTGAACGGATAACCTGCCGACACGCAGAACAACCACTCTAAAGCCTGGGGTTTGACCTCAACATCTTCAAACTGCCCTTGCGTCACGGCATCGCGCCCGTCCGGGCAGTACCAGTAACCAAAGTCCACCTGTTCACGGCGCGCTTTACCGGCAATGCACCAGTGCGATATTTCGTGCAGCGCGCTGGCGTAAAAGCCATGGGCAAACACAACGCGGTTGTAAGGCACTTCGGCATCTGCAGGAAGATAGATCGGTTCGTCGTCACCTTTAATCAGACGGGTATTAAAATCATCCGCAAAGCAGCCGTTAAAAATCTCAATCAGCTGTGCGTAATTATGCGTACTGTTCATTAGTTCATCCCCAACCAGTGGAGGATCTCCTGTCCGTGGCTGTCATAAAGAAGTTTGGCACTCATCACCGCCGATACAATGACAATCATGGGTCGAATGAGTTTTTGCCCTTTGCTTAAAACCAGACGCGAGCCGACGCGTGCGCCTAAAAACTGCCCCACCATCATGACAAATCCCGTCGCCCAGATAACTTTGCCGCCAATGATAAACAGCAGCAGTCCGCCGACGTTGGAGGTGGCATTCAGCACTTTGGCGTGGGCGGTGGATTTCGCAAGATTAAATCCCGCCAGGGTCACAAAGGCCAGCGCATAAAAGGAACCCGCACCCGGGCCGAAGAAACCGTCGTAGAAGCCGACGCACCCGCCCGCAATCAGGGCAAAAGGCAGGCCGTGCAGGCGACGCTGGCGGTCCTCTTCTCCCAGTTTTGGCATCAGTAAAAAATAGAGTCCGATGCAAATTACCAGGATGGGCAGGATTTGGCGCAGAATATCTGACTGAACGTGCTGCACCAGCAGCGCGCCGGTGGTGGAACCGATAAACGTCATCAGAATGTTGAGCTTCTGATCGGCTAAATTGACCACTTTACGACGAATAAAATAGAGCGACGCGGATAGCGAACCGCCGCACGCCTGCAATTTATTGGTCGCCAGCGCCTGGGCGGGACTCATTCCCGCAGCCAGTAACGCAGGGACCGTCAGCAATCCGCCGCCGCCGGCCAGTGCATCAATAAATCCTGCGAGCATGGCAACAAAAAACAGCACCACCAGCAGTGCCGGTGACACCATAAACAGATCGACGAAATTATCCATTAAAGTACATGCTCATCCAGTAGCGCCTGGCAGGAAGGCGGCAACGGAGGCGGTGTCTTCTTCTCAGGCTTAGAGGTTCCAGGTTTAGCCGGTTCAAACCAGCTTTGCAGTTCCGCGCCACAACCATCGCCTGGCGGCGGTAACGGCTGATCTTCACATTCCAGGCTGTTCGCCGGGCAGCGCAGACGCACATGCATATGCGCACGGTGCTGGAACCACGGGCGCACTTTGCGCAGCCAGTCCCGGTCGGTTCCGGCATCCAGACACAGCTGTTGCTTAATGGCCGGGTTCACGAAGATACGCGTCACGTCGTTATCGTTCGCCGCCAGCTTAATCATGCTGGAAACCTCTTTTGACCACAGAGACGGCACGACATTTTTACCGTCACGCGCGACCAGGTCCAGCGCCTGCGGCTTAAGCAACTGCGCGGAACTCCAGCGCGTTTGCGGTAACTGCAGGAAAATATCCACATCCAGACCGGACTGATGGCTGGCATGCCCGCCGTTGAACCGTCCGCCCGCAGGCATGCCCATATCCCCAATCAGCATCGTCCCCAGCCCCAGGTTATGCACCTGATTGCCCAGCCGCTGGATAAACAGCACCAGATCCGGGTGGCCGAAGTAGCGTCGCTGGTCAGTACGCATCACCTGATACGTCTCCGACTGTAACGGAAGCGCCTCAGCACCGACGATACAGCCATTGGAGAATGCCCCAATGGACTGCGCGCTGCCCGCCACCGGATGGGTGATTTTTTGCCACGGCGTGGCGGCCAGACTGCCCGCGCTGGCCAGCAGAGCCAGCAGGGCGATTGCGGTTTTTTTCATGTTTACCAGCGTGGAAGTGTCGTCGTCACATCGGCATTCTGCGCACGCTGGCGCAGGAAGTGATCCATCAGCACAATCGCCAGCATCGCTTCGGCAATTGGCACCGCACGGATCCCCACACAGGGATCGTGACGACCTTTGGTGATCATCTCAACTTCTTCACCAGCGCGGTTCAGCGTACGCCCTGGCACCGTAATACTGGAGGTGGGCTTCAGCGCGATATTGGCCACAATCTGTTGACCACTGCTGATCCCACCAAGAATGCCGCCCGCATGGTTACTCTGGAAGCCCTCATGGGTGATTTCGTCGCGGTTCTGGCTGCCGCGAAGCTGAACCACGTCAAAACCGTCGCCAATTTCCACGCCTTTGACCGCGTTAATGCTCATCATAGCGTGGGCAATATCGGCGTCGAGACGGTCAAATACCGGCTCACCTAAGCCCGGCGGAACGCCATCGGCGACAACCGTGACTTTCGCACCGATAGAATCGCCCTCTTTTTTCAGGCCGCGCATCAGTTCGTCCAGCGCGTCGAGCTTGTCTGCATCGGCGCAGAAGAACGGGTTCTGTTCGACCAGATCCCAGTCTTTGATAGCCAGCGGGATGTCGCCCATCTGCGTCAGGCAACCGCGAATAACGATGCCAAATTTCTGCGCCAGATATTTTTTGGCAATCGCCCCTGCCGCAACGCGCATCGCGGTTTCACGGGCGGAGGAACGCCCGCCGCCGCGATAGTCGCGGAAACCGTATTTTTGCTCGTAGGTATAGTCGGCATGCCCCGGACGGAACACATCTTTGATGCTGCCGTAATCCTGAGATCGCTGGTCGGTATTTTCAATCAGCAGGCCGATGCTGGTGCCGGTTGTGCGCCCTTCAAAGACGCCGGAGAGAATTTTGACCTGATCCGGCTCGCGACGCTGCGTGGTGTAGCGAGAGGTCCCCGGACGACGACGGTCGAGGTCGTGCTGTAAATCTGCTTCGGTCAGTTCGATTCCCGGCGGCACGCCGTCAACGATACAGCCGAGCGCCAGACCGTGCGACTCCCCGAAGGTGGTCACGCGGAATAATTGTCCAATACTGTTTCCTGCCATCACGGCTCCGATGTCGTTATTTGTGTTTGAGCGTTGTGAAACGGGCCGAAGCCCGCTGGATTAATCTTTATAGATGCTGAAGTATTCACGTGCCGCAATGAGCTGCGCTTTGGTCAGCATAAAGACGCCTTCCCCGCCGTTATCAAACTCAAGCCAGGTGAAAGGCACATCCGGGTACTGCTCCATCAGATGTACCATGCTGTTACCGACTTCACAAATCAGAATACCGTTATCCGTCAGGTAATCCGGCGCACAGGCCAGAATACGACGCGTCAGCTTCAGGCCATCGGTACCTGATGCCAGGCCCAGTTCCGGCTCGTGACGGTACTCATTCGGCAGGTCGGACATATCCTCTGCGTCAACGTACGGTGGATTCGTGACGATCAGGTCGTACTGCACTTTTGGCAGTTCGCGGAACAGATCGGAGCGGATTGGCGTGACATGATGAATCAGGCCGTGCTCTTCGATATTGTGCTCGGTCACGGCCAGCGCATCGGTGGAGATGTCCACGGCGTCCACTTCCGCTTCCGGGTAGGCATACGCACAGGCAATGGCAATACAGCCGCTGCCGGTACACATATCCAGAATATGCTCTGGCTGATGATGAATCAGCCCTTCAAAGTGGTTGTTGATCAGTTCGCCAATCGGCGAGCGCGGCACCAGCACGCGTTCATCAACATAGAATTCGTGACCACAGAACCAGGCTTTGTTGGTGAGATAGGCCACCGGAATGCGCTCGTTCACACGGCGGATGACGCGCTCCACGATGCGGTGCTTTTCACTGGAGGTCAGGCGCGCCGTGCGCATATCTTCCGGTATATCGAGCGGCAGATAAAGCGACGGCAGGACCAGTTGAACGGCCTCGTCCCAGGGATTATCGGTTCCGTGACCGTACCAGATATTGGCGGCGCTAAAGCGGCTGACCGACCAACGCAACATGTCCTGTATGGTATGCAGCTCGTTTACTGCTTCATCGACAAATATTTTATCCACTTTTCCCTCCAGGGCATGCTCGCTTAATTTTCGGCGGCTAGTTTGCCATGAAGACGGGGATAAATCAGCAATGACGCGTGCCGCTTGAGGTTAAAAAATGCGTTTAGTGCGGTACACTGTCGGAAATAAGAGATGAGACTGACCCATGAAGAAGAAAATGCCGCTTACCGAGGAGGATCAAACGCTGTTTCGCCAGCTCATGAGCGGGACGCGGCAAATGAAGCAGGACACCATTGTCCATCGCCCGGCCCGCAAAAAAGTGACCGACGTACCGGTAAAGCGTTTGATTCAGGAACAGGCCGATAACAGCCACTATTTTTCAGACGAATTTCAGCCTCTGCTGAACACACAGGGCGCAGTGAAATATGTTCGGGAAGATGTGAGTCATTTTGAACTGAAGAAGTTGCGCCGTGGTGATTACTCCCCGGAGCTGTTTCTCGATTTGCACGGCCTGACGCAAATGCAGGCGAAACAGGAACTGGGCGCGCTCATTGCCGCCTGCCGTCGGGAGCATGTTTTTTGCACCTGCGTGATGCACGGGCACGGTAAACACATTCTTAAACAGCAAACGCCGTTATGGCTGGCTCAGCATCCTCACGTGATGGCTTTCCATCAGGCACCCAAAGAGTACGGCGGAGATGCCGCGCTGCTGGTGTTGATTGAGGTAGAAGAGTGGCAGCCACCTGAGCTGCCCTGACAGGCTGGCGGGGCAAAGAGATCCCCGCCTGTCGTGCGTCACGTCAGATAGCTTTTGCCATCTTCAAATTACACGGACTCATCTGCCAGTTGAATATCCCTTTGCCTGTCTCGTCAAGAGAGACATTGGCAATGGCAGAGGTCGAGAACATCGGCGGCGTTTCGCCAGGGCACAGTTCTGCGACCAGGTAGCCGACCAGCGGCAGGTGGGAAATCACCAGTGCAGAAGCGACCCCTTCATTGCACAGCGTCTGAAGATAGGCGCTGACCAGGCCGACGTCACCACAGGGGGTGAGTTCAGGAAGGACATCCACGCCTTCTGGCAGGTGCATACATTCCCCCACCACATCCAGTGTCTGTTCAGCACGCAGGAACGGACTCACCAGAACACGTTCAATGTCCACTTTTTGACCTTCTAACCAGGTGGCCATTTGACGGGATTCGTCACAGCCGCAGGTTGTTAAAGGACGAACAGAGTCACTGGCGGCATCGAGTGCCGCGTCACCGTGACGCATGATAAAAACTTGCATATTGCACCGCTTTTGTTAACCAGGAGCATCAGCGCTGACTACCCGCAAACCGTTCGAGGTAGAAAACCTGATGGCCGGGCATTGTGCCTGATCCATTCGGTGAATGAAACGCTGTTTTTTACCTCAGTGGCGTAAGTATAGTCAATAACTGTTTACAAAATCGCCATCAAAGGGTCATTCAACTCAGGATTTACGCTTCTTTGACCTTAACTTACAAGATCAGATTCCTTTGCGGGCCAAAAGGTCTGGCTCCGCTCCGCCATTCGCAATAATGCGTCACAAGGGGTAAACCGTGGACCGTATTGCGTTGCCAGGCGCTGTAAAATCGCCACCACTTCGCTCGTGCCCAGCGTGTCCATATACCGGAATGGACCGCCCAGGAACGGCGGGAAACCAATACCAAACACGGCACCGATATCCCCGTCTCGCGCACTCTTAATGACCTGCTCATCAAAGCAGCGTGCCGCCTCATTGAGCATCATCATGACGCACCGTTCAGCGCACTGCTGCGCCGACAATTTGCCCTGTCCGCTGGCATGAATGAGCCCATAAACCGAAGGGTCAACCTGTTTCTTGCTTTTACGCCCTTTGGCGGCGTAAAGATAGAAACCACGACCATTTTTTCTGCCTTTGCGATCGTCATTCAAAATTGCCGAAACAATGTTTGCAGGCGGGCTAAAACGTTCTCCGTAAGCTGCTTCGAGCACAGGAATAATTTTAGTGCCGGTATCAATTCCCACCTCATCCAAAAGTTGGATTGGACCAACGGGGAAACCAAACTTAACTAAGGCGTTATCGACGTGTTCAATCTTCTCGCCTTCGGTCAACAGCCGCATCGCTTCATTGATATAGGGGGCAAGAACGCGGTTAACGTAAAAACCGGCTTTATCTGCCACTACCACCGGTGTTTTCCCCTGCTTTTTAGCCAGTTTGACCACCGTCGCCACGGTTTGCGCACTGGTTCCGGCATGGGGGATAACCTCTACCAGCGGCATTTTTTCCACCGGGCTGAAGAAGTGCAGACCTATCACCTGCTCAGGGCGTGCTGCGTTGGCCGCGATATCCCCTATCGGCAACGAGGAGGTATTCGACGCAAAAATCGTGTGCGGGGCACAGAATTGCTCAACCTCAGCCACCATTTGCTGTTTGAGTTCCAGCGATTCAAATACGGCTTCAATCACCACATCCCGGTGCTGGAAACCACGGTAATCTGTCGTGCCAGAGATGAGCGCCATCGTGCGATCGCGTTCGCCACTCTTTATATGGCGGCGCTTGACCTTTTGATCAAGCAGTTGCCAGCTATATTGCAACGCGTGATTGATGCCTTTAGGGTTAATGTCTTTGATACGAACCGGCAAGGCGGCTTTACTGGCGGTTACCCAGGCGATGCCACCGCCCATTAATCCTCCCCCCAGCACGCCGACAGAGTGAAGCGGTGCTGGTGCTGCCTCGCTTCCGGGATCTTTTTTGACCTCGGTGCTGGCAAAGAAAATGCTGCGCAACGCACGCGACTCTGGCGTCATCGCCAGCTCACCGAAGGCTTTTGCTTCAGCGGCATATCCGCTGCTGATGCCCTGAGACAGCCCCGTTTCAATGACGTCAAGAATACGTCGCGTCGCAGGATAATTTCCTTTGGTCTTCTGCTCGGTTTTCTTACCCACCCAGTTGAAAAGTAACGAGCGCCCAAGTGGACCGGCCAGAATACGCTCGCGAACCGGTAAGTGTCGGCTTGTCACGCGATCTTTCAACGCCTGCTCAACGGCGGCCTCAAGAAGTATGGCGTGAGGAACAACCTCATCCACCAGGCCTGCTTTTAAAGCCTGACGCGGCCGCAACTGTTTACCCGAGAGGATCATCTCCAGCGCAGTGCTCACCCCTACCAGACGGGGCAGTCGCTGCGTGCCGCCCGAACCGGGAAGCAGGCCTAACTGCACTTCCGGCAAGCCCAGGACCGTTTTTGCATCGTCCGTGCAGATTCGGCTATGGCACGCCAGCGCCAGCTCCAGACCGCCCCCCAGACAGGCGCCATGGATCGCAGCGATCACCGGGATCGGCAGGCTGTGGATCTCCGCCATAATCTGCTGCCCCTGGCGGGCGAGATCTTCGGCCTCTTGCGCATTTTTCGCGCGGGCGATCATGTTGATATCAGCCCCGGCGATAAAGTTATCCGGTTTTCCCGAAATAAAGACCACTCCCCGAATCGATTTATTCTCGCGAATTTGTTTCACAATCGCGCGGACCTGAGAACCAAATTCGGCCTTCAGCGTGTTCATTTTTTCGTCAGGGACATCGACGGTCACAACGGCCACGTTGTCGAGGCGGACATGTAAAGTAAATGCAGAATTCAGTTCCATTATTCAGCCTCCAGGACCATTGCCGCGCCCAGGCCGCCGGCAGCACACGCCGTGACCAGGCCAAAACCGCCGCCGCGACGGCGAAGTTCATGCAGCGTTTGGGTGATCATACGCGCGCCCGTGGCGGCGAAAGGATGCCCGTAGGCAATTGATCCGCCCAGCACGTTAAATTTGCTGTCATCCACTTCACCGGTGGCGTGTTGGCGACCAAGTACGTCGCGGGCAAAGCGTTCACTTGCCAGCAGCTGCAGGTTTGCCAGCGTTTGTGCGGCAAAGGCTTCATGCATATCAATCAAGGTTAAATCAGCAAGCGTGAGCCCGGCGCGCTCAAGCGCCAGCGGCGTAGACCAGGCAGGCCCCAGCAGCATGTCCTGCCAGACATCAATGGCGGTGAAGGCGTAGCTGCGCAGATAACCCAGCGGTTTCAGCCCCAGTTCGCGCGCGCGGGATTCGGTCATCAGGATCACCGCAGCCGCACCATCTGTCAGAGGCGTACTGTTCGCGGCGGTCACGGTACCGTGTTGACGATCAAAAGCGGGACGCAGCCTGGCGTAGTCGGCCAGCGTAGAAGTGCCACGAATGTTGTTATCTTCCGCGAAGGGCTCGCGATACGGGGGGATATAGGCGGTCATCACTTCGTCAGCGAGTTTCCCTTCCGACCAGGCCTGAGCGGCACGCTGGTGCGAGCGATGTGCCAGTGCATCCTGTTGTTCACGCGTAATGCCGTAGGTTTTCGCCATCTGCTCGGCGGTGTCGCCCATCCGCAGCCCGGTGGAATATTCCGCCACAGCGGGTGGCACGGGAGCAAGATCCTGCAGGCGAAGCCGGGAGAAGAGTTTGATTTTTTGTCCCAGGGTCCGGGCCTTATTCACGTCCACCAGCACGCGCGCCAGCTTTTTACTGACGCCAATAGGCAGCACGGAAGAGGAGTCTGCGCCGCCGGCAATGCCTGCACGGATGGTCCCTGCCATCAGACTTTCGGCGACATTGGCCACAGCCTGGAAACTGGTCGCACAGGCGCGACTGACGCTGTAGGCATCGGTATGCACATTCATACCGGTACCCAGCACAATTTCACGGGCAATATTGGGCGCAGCAGGCATCTGCACCACCTGCCCAAAAACTAATTGTTCGATAACTTCGGGAGGTATTTCGCTGCGAGCCAGCATCTCCCCGACGACCATTTTCCCCAGATCAATGGCCGGTATTCCGTGGAACGCCGTTGCCTGACGCGCAAACGGCGTACGCAATCCACTGACAATGGCAATGCGGTCGCCCTGACGGGTGACAAGCGGTAGTGCCTGACTCATAACGCTCCCCTGTGTATAGCAAATATGCAAAGTGGTCTGACCTGATAATAGTCTTAACCATTTTTTTACATTCAGCCAATGAGGGAAGCGAAAAATTGCGAGCTAAAACACAGAGAACAAAAAGAAAACGCCTCCGGAGGACGGAGGCGTTGCAGGCAGGATTAACGCAGACCGAGCTGGAAAATCAGCGTTTCGGCTTCACAGGCAAAGACGAAGTCAATATCAAGCTGAACGCCGCCCTCTACGTCAGTAAAGGTCGATTTGATGTCACAGGGTTCAGATTCGACATCACGCGCACGTTTAGTCAGTGCGGCCAGGGTCTCTTCGGCTTCTGCACGATTGGTAAAAACGCGGCTGTAAGACGCGGTGCAATCGGTGTTGTCCATAATGGTGCCAACATCCATACAGCAGCAAACCGGGGTTTCATCAGCACTGCATTTACTCATAGCTCAATTTCCTCTGTATTCGCGTTCAACGCGAGATAGACACGATAGGGCTATTTTACGCTCCTGCTCAGAGCCTCTCCAGTCGTTAATGAGGCAGAAGGAGATAAGTGACCAATATCACACTAAAAAATGATCCAGAACAAAAATCACCCTTTTTGATGAGCGGCAGTGGTCGCATTTTTGCCACGCAGATCCCGTTTCGTAAAACATGTTTGAAAAACTTAAGAAACAAACTTGCAACATCACATCTGGTCCGACCTATACTCTCGCCACTGGTCTGATTTCTAAGTGTTACCACAGACCCTACACTTCGCGCTCCTGTTACTACGTGTAACAATTATTGAATAAAAATAACTCAATGAGGTTATGGTCATGAGCCAGAAAACCCTGTTTAACAAGACTGCGCTGGCAGTCGCAGTGGCACTCGTATCAACGTCCGCCTGGTCAGCGGGCTTCCAGCTTAATGAGTTCTCCTCTTCTGGCCTTGGCCGTGCTTATTCCGGTGAAGGTGCTATTGCCGACGACGCAGGCAATGTCAGCCGTAACCCGGCATTGATTACCATGTTTGATCGTCCGACATTCTCCGCCGGCGCTATTTTTGTCGATCCCGATGTAGATATCTCTGGACGTTCACCTACCGGCGCAAGCCTGGGCGCAAAAAATATTGCCCCGACTGCGTGGGTCCCTAACATGCACTTTGTCGCGCCAATTAACGATCAGTTTGGTTGGGGCGCATCCGTGACCTCCAACTATGGTCTGGCGACCGAATTCAATAACAACTATGCCGCGGGCGCTTACGGCGGCACGACCGACCTGGAAACGCTGAACCTTAACCTGAGCGGTGCGTATCGTCTTGACAGCCACTGGAGCTTCGGTGTGGGCTTCGATGCGGTTTACGCAAGAGCGAAAATTGAGCGCTATGCCGGTGACCTGGGCAAGATCGTTGCGGGCTCTGGTGCTCTGCCGCCTGCACTGGCAGGACAAGTTGCCCAGATTCCAGGCGACACGCAAATTGCCTATCTGAAGGGTGACGAGTGGGGCTTCGGCTGGAACGCCGGTATCCTGTATGAAATTGATAAGAATAACCGCTACGGCTTTACCTACCGTTCAGAAGTTAAAATCGACTTCGACGGCGACTATAAGAGCGGCCTGCCATCCGCCTATAATCAGATTTTGGGTAATTTTGGCTTACCTTCAGGCACCAATGGTCGTACAACGGGCGGTTCTCTGACGCTGAACCTGCCTGAAATGTGGGAGCTGTCCGGTTACAACCGCGTTGCACCACAATGGGCCGTTCACTATAGCCTGACCTACACCAGCTGGAGCCAGTTCCAGGAGCTGAAGGCCACCAACAGCAATGGCGATACTCTCTTTCAGAAAGATGAGAATTTCCGCGACGCTTACCGTATCGCGCTGGGTACAACCTATTATATGGATGACAACTGGACGTTCCGTACCGGTATTGCCTTCGATGATAGCCCGGTCCCGGCTGACAAACGTTCCATCTCCATTCCGGATCAGGACCGTTTCTGGCTGAGCGCAGGCGCCACCTACGCCTTCAATAAAGATGCTTCTATTGATGCCGGTGTCTCTTATATGCACGGCCAAAAAGTCACCTTCCAGGAAGGCCCGTATGAATTCTCTTCAGAAGGGAAAGCCTGGCTGTACGGCATGAACTTCAACTACGCGTTCTAATATTCTCCGCATTAAAAAAGGTGAGCATTTGCTCACCTTTTTTCTTTATTCTGCGTCTATTTCTGATAGCTCGTTTTTAATTGCTTTTGCGTTCGGGTTATCTTCCGGTTTCAGCTTACCGCCGTTGGCAATAAAGTCATGGTTCTGGAAGTACGCTTCACGCACCAGGATATACGGGTCAGAAGACTGGCGCAGCAGGCCGTCTGAATCCAGCAGCTGAGCACGAGTCTCAATCCCTTCTACCGTCCATTTACCAACCGACAACGGCCAGGTGAGCCACGAGAGCACCGGATAGAGGGTATCGACCATGTCGCCGCCATCATCACGTACGGTAAAGCTGCCGTAGAACGGTAAATGCACATACGGGCCATAGCCCACGCCGTAATGACCCAGCGTGCTGCCGAAACGGTGCGGCTGCTCACGCTGCAGTTTAGGGTTTGCCATACCGGCAACATCGATAAAGCCGCCCATCCCCAGCAGAGTGTTCAGGAAGAAACGGGTGAAATGCACCATACCCTGATACGGATCGCCCTGCAGGAAGAAGTTCGCCATTACTGCCGGCTCTTCCAGGTTGCTGGTGAAGTTGCTCAGACCATTGCGCGCAGGTTGCGGAACGTAGTCACGCCAGGCCACGGCAACGGGACGGACCAAATACGGATCCAGCACGTTGTAGTTGAAGCTATACATGCTGCGGTTGAATCCTTCCAGAGGATCGGAGCGCCCCGTTTGCTCGCCGGAGCTGGCGCAGCCCACAAGCAACGTTGACCCCAGCGCAAGCGCCGACAGCCGAAGTTTCATAGTATTCTCCCTGTTAAGTATGGCTATCGTTGATTGCCATCCGGGGCGAGGCGTCAGCCGCCTCGCCGAAAACATGCAAGTGATTGTAACAGCACGTTTCCGGATGTCCACGCACGCAATGAAGCGCGGAATGCGTCTTCATCTTCTCTCAGCATAGCCTGGCTTTATTCATTCGTTTCGCGCCCAAGTCTAACGTTTGTATAAAAAGGTTGTATCGCCTTTATTGCCATTGCGCAGAAAAATAAGAGTTTACCGCCTGGAAACTTCGACAGACCCGCTACGCTTAACAGGATAACACTTGCGTGGAGAAGCTTAATGGACGATTTAAAAGACGAGAAACTCGACCAGCACACTGATGAGATCGAGGTAGAGAGCGAAGAAAAAGAGAGTGGTAAAGAGATAGAGGTAGACGAAGAGCGCCTTCCTTCGCGGGCAATGGCTATCCACGAGCATATCCGCCAGGACGGTGAAAAGGAGCTTGAACGCGATGCCATGGCTCTTCTGTGGTCAGCCATTGCCGCAGGCCTGTCCATGGGCGCGTCGCTGCTGGCGAAGGGTATTTTTCACGTGCATCTGGAGGGGATTCCGGGGGCATTTATTCTGGAGAGCCTGGGCTATACCTTCGGTTTTATCATCGTCATTATGGCCCGTCAGCAGCTGTTTACAGAGAACACGGTCACCGCCGTGCTTCCGGTGATGCAAAGCCCTACGTGGGGCAATTTTGGTCTGCTAATGCGCCTGTGGGGCGTGGTGTTGCTCGGTAACCTGATCGGCACAGGCATTGCCGCCTGGGCCTTTGAATATATGCCGATATTTGATGAAGCTACCCGCGATGCGTTCGTGACGATTGGTATGGAGGTGATGAAAAACACGCCCATCGAGATGTTCTCTAATGCCATTATCTCGGGCTGGATTATTGCCACCATGGTCTGGATGTTCCCGTCTGCGGGTTCCGCCAAAATCGTGGTCATTATTTTAATGACATGGCTGATAGCACTTGCCGATACCACCCATATCGTCGTGGGCACGGTAGAAATACTCTATCTGGTCTTTAACGGTACATTGCACTGGACCGACTTTTTCTGGCCGTTTGCGCTGCCAACGCTTGCCGGCAACATCTGCGGCGGGACCTTCATATTTGCGCTTTTAAGCCATGCGCAAATCCGCAACGACATGTCCAATAAGCGTAAAGCGGAGCTGAAAGCGAAAGAAAACAACCCGCAAACCAACGGGATAAAAGAAAATAAATCCTCCTGAATGACGACTCTTTAACCAGTCGGGCGGCAAGGCGCTTAACGTAAGCGATGAAAAACGTTATACTCTTGCCGCTTCGTCCCCTTAGTTAAATGGATATAACGAGCCCCTCCTAAGGGCTAGTTGCAGGTTCGATTCCTGCAGGGGACACCATCGCGCATTTCACCCTTCCTCTTGCTTAAATTCCATTATTGTCAACGAGTTATTCAGACGCGTACGGTTCTTCCTGCCGGCATCCACTCATCCCTGAACTGGCACAAAGAGGCCCTTAACAGGTATAATCTTGCACAACATTTGACTGACGCCAGAAACGAAGATGACAAAGCTAACATTACAAGAGCAGATGCTCAAAGCGGGACTAGTCAGCAGTAAAAAGCTGGCAAAAGTGCAGAAAACCACCAAAAAATCCCGCGTACAGGCGCGTGAGGCAAGAGAAGCGGTGGAGATCAACAAGCAGGCTCAGCTGGAGCGTGACAAGCAGTTAAGTGAACAGCAAAAACAGGCTGCCTTAACCAAAGAGTATAAAGCCCAGATCAAACAGCTGATCGAAATGAATCGCATCACCGTGTCAAAAGGCGACATTGGTTATAACTTCACAGACAATAATCTGATAAAAAAAATCTATGTCGATAAAGTCACGCAGTCGCAATTAATCAATGGCCGCCTCGCCATTGCGCGTCTGGTTACGCATAACGCCAGTGAAAGCGAATATGCGATTATTCCTTCCGTTGTGGCAAATAAAATTGCCCAACGTGATGCCAGCTATATTGTCGTTAGCGCTGAACTCAGTGAACAAGCGCAGGATGAAGAAGATCCTTATGCCGATTTTGTCGTGCCTGACGATCTGATGTGGTAATGACTGTTAACCGGGACACGAACCTCTGCTTCGTGACCGGCCACGCTCTGGCAGTGGGCTCTTCCACTGCCGTCCTCTTTCGCGCTTGACGCGTCCTCACACTGACCTTTGTCAGCCAACGAATGGAGTCCCTCTTGAAAACCTTATTCATCCTCAGCCTGTTGACCTTATTCAGCACCTCTTCTTTTGCTGCTACGGCGATAAAACTCTCCTGTTCATTGCGTAAAAACGTCATCATTTCCAGTTTTAAATACCACCTCAGCACCATGAAATGGGGCGATCATTTTCAAATTGCCTCTGGCGTTCGGCATGCTAAAACGCAGGATAATATTCCCTTTCTGGTCACCCGCTTTAAAAATGGCGATAACCTCATTGAGTTTGAAAAGTCGCAGGAATATTTTATGGTTTATGCTGACAGCGAAACGCCCGATCGCTGTTATCTGAAAGAGACCTTTACTTACGATATTATCGATTTGCCGCGTTATCACAAACCGCAAATAACCACATCGTAAGTAACGTCATTAATTCTCTCTGCAAACACCTGGGGGCTAAACAGTCATTACCCACTTATAAAGCCCCCGCGCCTGTTTTCCCGGCAGAAAAATTGTCATTTGCCTGTGATGTAAGAGCAATCTGGCAGCGCTATACTCACTTGATATGCTACAAAAAGTAGTCGTAGCACAGAGTCTGTAAGGATGTTACAGTACGCAGCCCACCCTGCGTTGGCTGTGGTCTGGCAACGCCGTAAAGATCGGTAAAGCCTGAAACCACGACCCCGAACTGCGGTCTTCATCTTCATACTGTAGCGCTTCGTTTGCGTTACCTGTTCAGGTTTTACATAGGTCCTATAACTTGTCTCAATCCAAATTTGAACGTGATTTTCTTCATCCACGTTACTGGCTAACATGGTTTGGCGTTGGCCTTCTCTGGTTACTTGTCCAGATGCCCTACCCAGCACTGCTTTTCTTTGGTTCTAAATTAGGCACCGCATCACGCCCGTTCCTCAAACGTCGTGAATCCATTGCCCGACGAAATCTCGAACTCTGCTTCCCCGATCAAAATCCGCAAGAACACGAAAAACTGATCGCAGAAAACTTTAAATCCCTTGGCATGGGTTTACTCGAGACCGGCATGGCATGGTTCTGGCCCGATGAACGCGTGCGTAAATGGTTTGATGTTGAGGGGCTGGACAACCTGAAACAGGCACAGGCAAAAAACCGCGGCGTTATTGTCGTCGGGGTCCATTTTATGTCTCTGGAACTGGGTGGCCGCGTGATGGGACTATGCCAGCCCATGATGGCAACCTACCGCCCCCATAACAACGCCCTGATGGAGTGGGTACAAACACGCGGCAGGATGCGGTCGAATAAAGCGATGATCAGCCGCAATAACCTGCGCGGACTGGTTGGCGCCTTGAAAAAAGGGGAAGCCGTCTGGTTCGCCCCCGATCAGGATTACGGGCGTAAAGGCAGTAGCTTTGCCCCCTTCTTCGCCGTCAACAATGTGGCGACCACCAACGGCACCTTTGTCATTTCTCGTCTGTCAAAAGCGGCTATGCTCACCGTCACCATGGTGAGGAAAACGGATAAATCGGGTTATCGCCTCTATATCACGCCGGAAATGCATAACTATCCGGATGAAGAGCAGGCGGCAGCCGCCTACATTAACAACGTGATCGAGAAAGAAATCATGCGTGCCCCGGAGCAGTATTTGTGGGTGCATCGTCGCTTCAAAACGCGCCCGCCCGGTGAACCCTCCCTCTATCTGTAATGTTAATTTAAGGTTAGTTTCGCCAGGAAACTAACCTTATCAAACACCTGCATATCGTCAACGCCTCTCTTCCTGACTCGTCGCTCAAATGATATTTATTGCGTACCGAAACAAAACTGTCGCCGTTCCACGACACTCGTAAGTATCAGAAATTATTTAAAAAAATGACACTTGTCACCCTATAAAATTAAGCGTACATTAGCGCCGTCTGGCAATGGGATGCACAGAATTCTGAGCGGGCGTCGGCGGCATCACGGGATAATTCTTATTTCCGTTTGAGCCCGACTTCAACTCTCTATACTCAGTTGGACTCTGTTTTTAAATGCGTGTCCTGAGATGCGCGGAGCGATGAAAAGTGAAATATTTCTTTATGGGCGTTTCGGTCATTGTTTTAGTTTGGGCCGGTACCTTTGCCCTGATGATCTGAGCGAAGAAAAGACAGTTTAAAAACAGGAGCCATTGGCTCCTGTTTTTTTATGCAGATTCGGCAGGATTTTTCTTTTCTGAAGGGAGCAGCCCGTCGGCACGGAACATGCCCTTAATGCCTCTGACCGCCTGGCGGATGCGGTCGCTGTTTTCGATTAAGGCAAAACGGACATGCGTATCGCCATATTCGCCAAAACCGACCCCGGGTGAGACACAGACTTTGGCGTCCTGCAGGAGTTTTTTTGCAAACTCCAGCGATCCCATCGCCGCATAGGGTTCAGGAATTTTGGCCCAGACGTACATCGAGGCCTTAGGGATCTCTACCATCCATCCCGCTTCATGTAACCCTTTGACCAGCACGTCACGGCGACGCTTATACTGTGCAGCGATATCGTGAACACACTGCTGATCGCCTTCCAGCGCGGCAATCGCCGCCACCTGCAGTGGCGTAAAGGTGCCGTAGTCATGATAGCTTTTGATGCGCGCCAGCGCGTTCACCAGCGTTTTATTCCCCACCATGAATCCGATACGCCAGCCAGCCATGTTGTAGCTTTTAGAGAGCGTAAAAAACTCGACGGCCACATCACGTGCGCCGGGAACCTGCATAATGGACGGCGCTTTCCAGCCATCGTATACGATGTCCGCATAGGCAAGATCGTGTACCACCAGCACATCATAGCGCTTCGCCAGCGCGACCACCTTCTCGAAGAACTCCAGCTCAACGCACTGCGCCGTGGGGTTCGACGGGAAGCCCAGGATCATCATCTTCGGTTTTGGATAGCTTTCGCGGATAGCGCGTTCCAGCTCGTTGAAGAAGTCAACGCCCTGCACCAGCGGAACAGAACGGACCTGGGCGCCCGCAATCACGGCACCGTAGATATGAATGGGGTAGCTTGGATTGGGCACCAGCACCGTATCGCCGTGGTCCAAGGTTGCCAGCATCAGGTGCGCCAGCCCCTCTTTGGAACCAATGGTGACAATGGCTTCCGTTTCGGGGTCGATATCCACCTGATAACGATCCTGATACCAGCGGGAGATAGCGCGACGCAGACGCGGTATTCCGCGTGACGTCGAATAACCGTGCGTATCCGGTCGCTGGGCCACCGTGCAGAGTTTTTCAACAATATGCGGTGGCGTAGGACCATCGGGATTACCCATGCTGAAATCAATAATGTCTTCGCCGCGCCGACGCGCAGCCATTTTGAGTTCAGCCGTGATATTGAAAACATAAGGGGGAAGACGATCGATACGCGTAAAACGGCGTTCAGGACTGGATTCAGCCATACATTCCTCTGTGAGACGTTAGCGCCCGGACCGTCCGAGCGACGCTGCCACGTGTGTGGCGTGTTTAGAAAATAACCTGAACAAAATCGTGCTGTCGAGAGGAAAAATTAAAAATTGTGGGCTGAATAAAACCGGAACCCGCCAGCGTGAAAAAGCGGAAGCGAAAAAGGGAATGCGGTAATATTTTAACATCATGATATCAATGCAGTTACAGCGGTAACCTTTCTCCCTCCCCTGGCCCGACAGGACGGTTAAACTGGTCAATCCCCTTTGCAAATTATGGTTTTTCCCCGTTTCATAAAAAACTATGATGTCTGGTCATCTGGCGCCAGGTTTTTTATCATAGGTTTTTCCCGTCGCTTCAGGTCTCCCCGTGCACGAAATATTCGATATGCTGCTGGCTGTTTTTGATCGTGCAGCATTAATGCTCATTTGCCTGTTCTTTCTGATCCGTATCCGGCTCTTTCGTGAGCTTCTGCATAAATCGGCGCACTCTCCGCGCGAACTGCTGGCCGTAACCGCCATCTTTTCACTGTTTGCGCTGTTCAGTACCTGGTCCGGCGTACCGGTAGAAGGATCGCTGGTTAACGTACGCATTATCGCGGTGATGTCGGGCGGGATTTTGTTTGGCCCCTGGGTGGGGATCATCACCGGCCTCATTGCGGGTACGCATCGCTATTTAATCGATATCGGGGGCGTGACTGCCGTTCCGTGTTTTATCACCAGCATCATCGCGGGCATTCTCTCCGGCTGGATTAACCGTAAAATACCGAAAAAACAGCACTGGAAAGTGGGCATTGCGGCGGGGATGCTGTGTGAGACGCTCACCATGATCCTCGTCGTGGCCTGGGCACCCACCACCGCGCTGGGGCTGGATATCGTCTCCAAAATTGGCATTCCGATGATCGTGGGGAGCGTCTGCATCGGTTTTATCGTCTTGCTGGTGCAAAGCGTGGAAGGGGAAAAAGAGGCCATCGCTGCGCGTCAGGCAAAGCTGGCGCTCGATATTGCCAACAAAACATTGCCGCTGTTTCGCCACGTGAATGCTGAATCCCTGCGCCAGGTCTGCAACATTATCCGCCGCGATATCCATGCGGACGCAGTGGCCATCACTAACATTGATCATGTGTTGGCCTATGTCGGCGTGGGCGAACATAACTATCGGGACAACGATGACACCGTCAGCCCCACCACCCGCCAGGCGCTTCGCTACGGTAAAATAATCATTAAAAACAATGATGAAGCGCACCGCACACCGGAGATCCACTCGATGCTGGTGATCCCGCTTTGGGAGAAAGGGGTCGTTACCGGCACGCTAAAAATCTATTACTGCCACGCGCACCAGATCACCTCCTCTCTTCAGGAGATGGCGGTAGGATTGTCGCAGATTATCTCGACGCAGCTTGAGGTCTCCCGCGCCGAGCAACTGCGGGAAATGGCAAATAAGGCTGAGTTGCGCGCCCTGCAAAGTAAAATTAATCCTCATTTTCTATTTAACGCCCTCAATGCAATTTCGTCATCCATTCGCATGAATCCGGATACTGCCCGCCAGCTTATTTATAATTTGTCGCGTTACCTGCGCTATAACATTGAACTGAAAGATGACGAGCAGATCGACATCAAAAAAGAGCTGTATCAGATAAAAGATTACATCGCCATTGAACAGGCGCGCTTCGGCGACAAGCTGACGGTGATCTACGATATTGATGAAGAGGTAAACTGCGTGATCCCAAGCCTGCTGATTCAGCCGCTGGTCGAGAACGCAATCGTTCATGGTATCCAGCCCTGTAAGGGCAAAGGCGTGGTCACCATCAGTATTGCAGAGAGCGGTAATCGCGTGCGTGTTTCAGTGCGTGATACCGGACACGGTATCGATCCCGCGGTCATTGCCCGCGTGGAGTCCAATGAAATGCCGGGGAATAAAATTGGCCTGCTCAATGTCCATCATCGCGTGAAGCTGCTCTACGGCGAGGGGCTGCATATTCGCCGTCTCGAGCCGGGAACGGAAATCACGTTTTATGTCCCAAATGAACGGTCTCCCGTTCCTGCGCAGACGCTGTTGTTGCCATAAGTACGGAGTGACGCATGAAAGTCATCATTGTGGAAGATGAATTCCTCGCCCAACAGGAGCTGAGCTGGCTGATAAAAACCCACAGCCAGATGGAGATTGTAGGCACGTTTGAAGACGGGCTGGATGTGTTGAAGTTTTTGCAGCACAACCGGGTTGACGCCATTTTTCTGGACATCAATATCCCGTCTCTTGACGGGGTACTGCTGGCGCAAAACATCAATCAGTTTGCCCATAAGCCTTTTATCGTGTTTGTTACCGCCTGGAAGGAGCATGCCGTTGAAGCCTTTGAACTCGAGGCTTTCGACTATATTCTGAAGCCATATCAGGAGTCGCGTATCGTCACCATGCTGCAAAAGCTGGAGCTGGCGTGGCAGCAACAAAATAGTCCGCAGCAAAGCGCCACTCATGCCACCACCCGGGAAAATGACACCCTGAACCTGGTGAAGGACGAACGTATTATCGTGACGCCCATGGACGATATTTACTATGCCGAAGCGCACGAGAAAATGACCTTCGTCTATACGCGTCGTGAATCCTATGTGATGCCGATGAATATCACCGAATTTTGCAGCAAACTGCCCGCCTCACACTTTTTCCGCTGTCACCGTTCATTTTGCGTCAATCTCAACAAGATCCGCGAAATCGAGCCGTGGTTTAACAACACCTACATTTTACGCCTGAAGGATCTGGATTTTCAGGTGCCGGTGAGTCGCAGTCGGGTCAAGGAATTCAGGCAGTTGATGCATCTGTAACCCCCGATGGCGAGGGTTACAGCAAATCAGAGCACCTGTCCCAGCGTCTGGCGCAGGTGCGCGCCAGAGCCCAGAAGGCCCGGATTATCATGCACGATCAGGTAGACAGGAATATCCTGTACGTAGGCCTTAAAGCGCCCTTTGTCTTCGAAGCCCCCGCGGAAGCCCGACGCTTTAAAGAATTCGAGGAAGCGAGGGACGATGCCCCCGGCAATATACACCCCACCAAAGGTGCCCAGGTTCAACGCCAGGTTACCGCCAAAGCGGCCCATGATGACGCAGAAGAGCGACAGCGCGCGACGGCAGTCGATACAGCTATCGGCAAGCGCACGCTCGGTGACATCTTTTGGCTGCAGATTTTCCGGCAGACGCCCGTCCGACTTCACAATCGCGCGATACAAATAGACTAAACCCGGCCCCGACAGGACGCGTTCGGCAGAGACATGGCCCAGTTCGGCGCGCAGTTCCTGCAGGATGATGCCCTCTTCTTCGCTGTTAGGTGCGAAATCGACGTGCCCCCCTTCTCCCGGCAGGCTGATCCAGCGTTTGTCTACATGCACCAGATGCGACACCCCGAGGCCCGTACCGGCACCATAGACCGCAATGGGTTTGCCATCCACCGGTTTATCGCCGCCAAACTGGATTAAATGCTCCGGTTTCAGCATGGGAATAGCCATAGAAACGGCGGTAAAGTCATTGATGATTTCGAGATGGGCAAAACCCAGGTTCTTTTTCATTTCAGCAATAGAAAATGCCCAGGTGTGGTTCGTCATCGCGACCCAGTCACCGGTAATCGGGCAGGCGATGGCAATGCATCCATCCTCTACGCTCGCGTTGTGCTCATCCAGATAGACGCGCACGACCGCTTCCAGGCTGGGATAATCAAGCCCGGAGTAGGTTTTCGCCTGGGAGATTTCCCCACTCGCCACATCACAGAGTGCCAGCCTGGCATTGGTGCCACCGACATCACCTACTAAAGCATACTTTGTCATTCTTCTACTGCTCCGCTAAAGTCAGAATAAATCTTTGGGACACTGTAAATTCAAGGCGTGATAACAACAACGACCTGAAGGTGAATGCCCCAGAATTATCGATCATGGTCACAGAATCACTTTACCGTTTCAGCACCTTTTGCACTATTGCCGTCAAACTGAATGTGCAAAGTCACATCATTGCTTTTGTACAAGGAAATCATCATGCTCCATCCGCGCGCCAGGACCATGTTGCTGTTAGCGCTCCCTGCGTTGATCATTGGTATCGCCTCCAGCCTGATTTTGATTGTGGTAATGAAAGTCGCGTCAACGTTGCAGACGTTGCTCTGGACCTCCCTTCCGTTACAGCTCGGCGTCCGTTTTGACTCGCCTGCCTGGATTATCCTGATGCTAACCCTCACCGGCGTGGTGGTGGGGCTGGTGATTCGCTTCAGTCCAGGACATGCTGGCCCCGATCCGGCACTGGAACCGTTGATTGGTGCGCCCGTCGCGCCCTCGGCACTGCCCGGGCTTATCATTGCGTTGATTGTCGGTCTGGCCGGTGGCGTCAGTCTGGGTCCTGAACATCCGATCATGGCGGTGAATATCGCCCTTGCGGTCTATATCGGCTCGCGACTGCTTCCTCGCGTGGGCATGCTGGACTGGACGGTTCTCGCGTCGGCGGGCACCATCGGCGCGCTGTTTGGTACGCCTGTCGCCGCTGCGCTGATTTTTTCTCAGACCCTGAGCGGTAACCAGGACGTTCCCCTGTGGGATCGCCTTTTTGCTCCGCTGATGGCGGCGGCGGCCGGCGCGCTGACCACGAGCCTGTTTTTCCATCCTCACTTTTCGCTGCCGATTCCGCACTACGGCCAGATGCAGATTGCCGATATTTTCAGCGGAGCCATCGTGGTGGCGATTGCGATTGCGCTGGGCATGGTTGCGGTATGGTGTTTGCCCCGTCTGCATCGTCTGGTCCATAAGCTGAAACATCCGGTGCTGATCCTTGGCGTGGGAGGGTTCCTGCTGGGTATTCTCGGTGCCATCGGGGGGCCTATCACCCTGTTTAAAGGGCTGGACGAGATGCAGCAGATGGCTTTTAGCCAGATCTTCAGCGTGTCCGATTACCTCTTGTTTGCCATCGTCAAACTGGCTGCCGTCGTGGTAGCGGCAGCGTGCGGTTTTCGCGGCGGGCGAATATTCCCGGCAGTATTTATCGGCGTGGCGTTAGGCCTGATGTTGCATGAGCACGTTGATGCGGTTCCCGCCGCGATTACCGTCTCCTGTTCGATTCTGGGGCTGGTGCTGGTGGTGACCCGGGATGCGTGGCTGAGCCTGTTTATGGCAGCCGCCGTGGTGCCAGATACCACGCTGCTCCCCCTGCTCTGCATTGTGATGCTGCCCGCCTGGCTCCTGCTGGCGGGCAAGCCGATGTTAATGGCCTGGCGAAACGATAAATAATCAGGCGCTGTTACGCGCTTCCAGCGCCGTGGTAATGGCGCTTAAAAGCGGCGGAATGTCATCTTTCGGCAGCATGACTTCAATCAGAGAAAGTCGGTCATGATGGGCGACTTTCTCCAGCACCTCTGCCAGCTGTACCGTCTCGCTGACCCGCCAGCATTGCGCCTGACAGTCCTGGCTCAACGCGTTCGGTACCTGCGTCCAGTTCCATAGCGCGATATCGTTATAGCGCTGCGTTGCCCCATGGATCGCACGCTCGACGGTGTAACCTTCGTTGTTCAAGACCAGAATAACCGGGCGCTGGCCGTCGCGCAGCATGGACCCCATCTCCTGAATAGTCAGCTGCGCAGCTCCGTCCCCCGTCAGGACAATCACCCGCCGCTGTGGGCAGGCCGTCTGGGCGCCATAGGCCGCCGCCAGCGTATAACCAATCGATCCCCAAAGCGGCTGAACGATAAAGTTGACGTCCGCAGGCAGACGCAGCGCTGCCGCGCCAAACGCCGACGTGCCTTGATCCGCCAGAATGATATCGCCGGGGCGTATAAAGGTTTGCAACGTTTTCCAGAAATTATCCTGCGTCAGGCGCCCCTGGTGATAATCAAACGCCACCTCACCGGGCCGCGCTACGTTTTTATCCTTAACGTGCACTTTGCACAGCTCAGACAAGATTGCCACCGCCTGCGTCATCGGGATGCCGGTAAACCATCTGTCGCCGACACGGGCCGCATGGGGCTGGACTTCAATGGTCTGCCTGGCCGTAAGCTTGTGGGTAAAGCCTGCGGTCAGGGTATCGGTAAATCGTGTGCCGACACAGACAACGGTATCAGCCTGTTCGATGGCCTCTTTTACGGCGTCGTTACTGGCCGAACCGCTGTAGGTTCCGTTAAAGCCCGGCAGCCGCTCGTCAAAGAGACCTTTCCCCATCAGCATCGTGGCGTGCGCCATGGGCGTCTCAGTGACCCACTCCTGAAGTTGCGCTTTAAGACCATAGCGCAACGCGAGAAAATCGGCGAGCAGAGCGACACGTCCGCTTTGCGTCAGACGTTTTTCCGCCGCCTCGCGGAAGGCGTTCAGACAGGCCGTATCGTCGGACGCGGCATGATACGTGAGAGCGCTTACAGGGGGAGTGGCAGGTTTTTTTGCCACATCCGCGGGCAGCATAAGGTAACCGGGACGCCGCTCGCGCAGCATAACGGAGAGAACCCGGTCAATTTCATAGCAGGCATTTTGTTCGGTGAGAATGGCCTGCGCTGCGGTGATGGGCTCGCTCATATGGTAAAAGTGTCGAAACTCGCCGTCTCCCAGAGTGTGGTGCAGCAACTCCCCTTTTTGCTGCGCAGCGGTACCCGGCGCGCCCACGATATGCAGGACGGGAACATACTCAGCAAAGCTCCCGGCGATACCGTTCATAGCGCTCAGTTCACCCACGCCAAAGGTCGTCAGCAAGGCGGCAAACCCGTTGCAACGGGCATATCCGTCTGCGGCATAGGCCGCATTCAGCTCATTGGCGCAGCCCACCCATCCGATCGTTTTACTCTCAATGACGTGGTCGAGAAACTGTAAATTATAATCACCCGGAACGCCGAACAGATGCCCGGCACCGCAGTGTGACAGACGCTCGAGTAAGTAATCGGCGACGCAATATGGGGTTCGCATAACAGGTGTCCTTCTGACGTTAAACTCATCTTGAGTATTAAAGAAGCGTGATACCTGTCCAGAAAAGGCGAAAAGTAGAGAGTGGAACGAATGCTTTACGAGAAAGTGTGTATTAATCTGATGTCCAAAGCGTGCGTGTAAGCGTATACACTGCAGATTAACTTTTACGTCAGAGGTCACCAGTATGGTTTTCAAGGCGGACAAAAATCGTTACGAGACAATGCAATATCGTCGTTGTGGTCAGAGCGGGCTTAAGCTCCCTGCCGTTTCTCTGGGTCTGTGGCATAACTTTGGTGACACCACCCTCATTGACAACAGTCGTCAACTTTTACAACGTGCTTTTGAACTGGGCATCACCCATTTTGACCTTGCGAACAACTATGGCCCACCGCCGGGATCGGCAGAATCCAACTTCGGTCGCATTTTTAAAGAGGACTTTGCCTCGTACCGAGACGAGTTAATTATCTCGACCAAAGCGGGCTATACAATGTGGGATGGCCCCTATGGCGACTGGGGATCGCGCAAATACCTGATTGCCAGCCTCGACCAAAGCCTTAAGCGCATGGGTCTGGAGTATGTCGACATCTTCTATCATCATCGTCCCGATCCGGACACGCCGCTGAAAGAGACCATGAAAGCCCTCGATCAGATAGTGCGTCAGGGGAAAGCCCTGTACGTCGGCTTATCTAACTACTCCGCAACGCAAACACGCGAGGCGACGGCAATTCTGGAGGATCTGGGCACGCCTTGCCTGATTCATCAGCCGAAGTACTCGATGTTTGAACGGGGTCCGGAAGAGGGATTACTGTCTGTTCTGGATGAAAAAGGCGTGGGCTGTATTCCCTTCTCCCCGCTAGCAGGCGGCCAGCTGACCGACCGTTATCTGAATGGCATCCCGGCGGATTCCCGAGCGGCGAGCGGCAGCAAGTTCCTTAATCCGGACCAGATTACGGATGCGAAACTGGCGAAGGTTCGACAGCTGAATGCCCTGGCAGAAAACCGGGGACAAAAGCTCTCTCAAATGGCGCTGGCGTGGGTCCTGCGTCACAACACCGTGGCGTCCGTTCTGATCGGGGCCAGTAAAACGGCGCAGATTGACGATGCCGTTGCCATGTTGAAAAACAGTGAGTTCACGGCGGATGAACTGAAGAGAATCGACACGATTCTCAATAGCTCAAATTAAGCGCGTTTTTAGCAAAAAGTGCTCCCCTCCATGAATTAGGAGTTGAGGCGATTATACGGGGCTTTACCGCCCCGTAATATTGCGTTAACAGGCCTTTTACGGCCCCGATCGTGAAGGAGAATAAAAATGTTCAGGTCACTGATTCTGACAGCGGTATTACTGGCTACAGCAGCACCGCTGGTCACTAATGCTGGCGAGATCACCCTGTTGCCATCCATCAAATTACAGATTGGCGATCGTGATAATTATGGTAACTACTGGGACGGCGGCGGCTGGCGCGACCGCGATTACTGGCGTCGTCATTACGAATGGCGTAATGACCGCTGGTGGAGACATGACAATGGTCGCCACCGTGGCTGGGACAACCGCAAGGCCTATGAACGCGGTTATCGTGAAGGCTGGAGCGACCGGGACGATCGCCGTGGGCATCGTGGTCACGGACACGGACATGGTCACGGCGGGCATCATCGCTAAATTTAATAAACGCTATTCAAAAAGGAGCCCCAGGGCTCCTTTTTCATTTATAACCCCAGGAGAGTGCCGACCAGCAGCCAGAGGTTGAGTGCCACCACCAGGACCACAATTAACCAACCAAGGCGTCTTACGCGGGTTGAGTTAACCAGATCCCCCATCAGCGTTGGGTTGCTGGTAAAAATCAGCAGCGGCACCAGCGCCAGCGCAATACCAAAACTCAGTAAGACCTGGCTCATCACCAGAATCCGGGTCGGATCCAGCCCCATCAGAATCACGATGAACGACGGCAGCATGGTGACCGAACGACGTACCCACAGCGGAATGTGGAATCGCACAAAACCCTGCATCACAACCTGCCCCGCCAGCGTCCCTACCACCGTGGAAGAGAGGCCCGCAGCAACCAGGCTAAGCCCAAAAATCGTCGCCGCCGCATGGCTCAGCAGCGGTTCAAGCGTCAGATAAGCCTGATCCAGGTCGGCAACACCCGTATGCCCATTGAAATGGAACGCAGCGGCAGCGGTCGCCATCATCGCCAGGTTAACAAAACCGGCGATGGTCATCGCGATAGCCACATCCCATTTCGTCGCTGAATAGCGCTCCTGTCGGGATCCGTCATGCTGATTCTGCGTCAGCGAAGAGTGCAGATAGATCACATGCGGCATGATTGTCGCCCCTAACACCCCGGCGGCAAGAAATACCGCTTCGGTTGTCGGCAAGGCTGGGATGACCATTCCTTTACCCAGCTGCACCAGATTGGGTTGCGAAAAGACCAGCTCGACGATATACGCAGCCGCCACAAAAAGCAGCAGGCCGCCAATAACCAGCTCAAGGGGTTTTTGCCCGCGACGCTGGAGCATTAATATCAGGAAGGTGGCGATACCGGTCAGTACAGCCCCCTGGAGCAGGGAAACGCCCAGGATCAACTTGAAACCAATCGCCGCCCCAATAAATTCGGCCAGATCGGTTGCCATGGCGATGATTTCGGCCTGCACCCAATAAAACCAGACGACGGGGCGTGGATAATGTTCCCGAATTTGCTCTGCCAGGTTTCGGCCCGTCGCAATACCCAGCTTGGCAGAGAGTACCTGGATCAGCATCGCCATCAGGTTTGCCCAGACGACCACCCACAGCAATTTATAGCCGAAGCTGGCTCCTGCCTGAATATTCGTCGCAAAGTTACCTGGATCGATATAGCCAATAGCCGCAATGAATGCAGGTCCCATTAATGCAAAGCGCAACTTGCGCGCGGCTCTGCCACTGCTACCCTCTACGCGACTGTTTGTCATTTCTGCCTCTGTAAATATAGCCTTTGCTATGTTTCATGCTATCAAAATGAGAATGATTATCAAGATCATTTAAATGGTTGTTGTTGATTTCTCTGATAGCCTGGAACAATAGATCGGGCGGGAATGCTGAATGACGTCACGGCGGTGAAATCATACACATTTGTGAAGCGTAGCACACAAACTTAACTTTTCACTCATTTACCTAACATAACAAAAATGTATTGTTGATCACTATTTTTGAGACTCGTCACAGGATGTAACTATAGTGTGGTCTTGATCTCGTTTTCTTTGTCGACGTTACATAGAATGTGCACGGAAATTAAACCTGCCTCATATTTGGAGCAAATATGGACCGCGTCCTTCATTTTGTCCTGGCACTTGTAGTCGTTACTGCACTTGCATTGCTGGTCAGCACTGACCGCAAAAATATTCGTATTCGTTATGTTGTTCAACTGCTCGTTATTGAAGTATTACTTGCGTGGTTCTTCCTGAACTCCAACGTAGGCCTGGGTTTCGTGAAAGGCTTCTCCGAAATGTTCGAAAAACTGCTCGGATTTGCTAACGAAGGGACGAACTTCGTCTTTGGCAGCATGAACGATCAAGGTCTGGCATTCTTCTTCCTGAAAGTGCTGTGCCCTATCGTCTTTATCTCTGCGCTGATCGGTATTCTGCAACACATCCGCGTTCTGCCGGTAGTGATTCGTGCGATTGGTTTCCTGTTATCCAAGGTCAACGGCATGGGTAAACTGGAATCATTCAACGCAGTCAGCTCCCTGATTCTGGGTCAGTCTGAGAACTTTATCGCCTATAAAGATATTCTTGGCAAAATGTCCCGCAATCGTATGTACACCATGGCAGCTACGGCGATGTCTACCGTTTCCATGTCTATCGTGGGTGCGTACATGACGATGCTGGAACCTAAATACGTGGTTGCGGCACTGGTACTGAACATGTTCAGCACCTTTATTGTACTCTCCCTGATCAACCCATACCGCGTTGATGCCAGCGAAGAAAACATTCAGATGTCCAACCTGCATGAAGGGCAGAGCTTCTTCGAAATGCTGGGTGAATACATTCTGGCAGGCTTCAAAGTGGCCGTGATCGTAGCCGCCATGCTGATCGGCTTCATCGCCCTGATTTCCGCACTGAACGCGCTGTTTGCGGCCGTGCTGGGTATTTCCTTCCAGGGCATTCTGGGTTACATCTTCTACCCTATTGCCTGGGTTATGGGTGTGCCAGCGCATGAAGCGCTTCAGGTTGGCAGCATCATGGCGACCAAACTGGTTTCTAACGAATTCGTGGCCATGATGGATCTGCAGAAGATCGCCAGCACCCTGTCTCCACGTGCTGAAGGTATCCTGTCCGTATTCCTCGTCTCCTTCGCCAACTTCTCATCAATCGGCATCATCGCCGGTGCGATTAAAGGTCTGAACGAAGAGCAAGGCAACGTGGTTTCCCGCTTTGGTCTGAAGCTGGTCTATGGTTCAACGCTGGTGAGCGTCCTGTCTGCTTCTATCGCAGCACTGGTTCTGTAAACCACCTCAAACGAAACCGGAGCCTGGCTCCGGTTTTTTTACGCCTGCGATTCCTCTAGCGGACGCGGTTTACCGATCAAGTACCCCTGTAAATAATCCACGCCTGAAGCAAGCAGCAACTGCCGCTGCGCATCCGTTTCCACATACTCCGCCACAACGGTGAGTGATTTTGTCTTTGCCAGGTTGCAGATGGATTTAACGATCATCGCATCCATACTGTCGGTACAGATATCTTTCACAAATGAGCCATCGATTTTGATGATATCCGCCTCCAGCCTTTTCAGCCGTTCATAGTTGGCGTAGCCGGTGCCAAAATCATCAATGGCGATTTTAAAGCCATACTCGCTCAGCTTTTGAATATTTTGAATACTGGAATCCGAACTGGAAAAAGCCTGCTCTTCCGTGATCTCAATTATGACCACCTGCGGATCGATTCCATACTGGGTAAAGAGGGCAATAATCTCCGAGGCAATCTCTTTTTGCATCAGCGTCAGCGGCATCAGATTCACTGAGAACCGGGTCACGCTGTGCGGCGAGGGGTGTGCACGCAGCCACAGAAGCAGCTTTTCCAGCACCGTAAGGTCAAAGCGATGGCTCATATTAAACTGCGCGATCAGCGGAATGAACCGGTCGGGCGAGATCAGTTCCCCGTCACTCTCCAGACGTGAAAGAATCTCGTGATACCCCTCTCCCGCCACGTTTTGAATAGGCTGAGCGTAGAGTTTGACGCCGTCCTCATCCAGCGCGCGTTTAATCCGGCTGAGCATCAGCACGCGCTCTGTTGTTTGGCCGGAAACCGTCTCCTGACTGTGGGTTAAGGCGAGCACCGTATGCGCAATACAGGACTGCTCAGAAAGCCAGCTCAGTTGACCCAACGTATGATTTAGTTGATCCCCGCTGCGGCCTTCTACCTCACCCCACGCGCCGCCAAATTCAATATCCAGTGCCGTATTGTTCCAGTAAAAATTCCGGTTATTGAGCAGATCGACGATATGTTGCAACCGTTCAGCCGTTTGCGGGCCCAGTAAAACCAGCACCATTTCACTGCCAGGAAGCTGAAAGAATTTCTCATCACTCTGCAAAAGAGGCTGAACCGACTGGGTGATAGCGCGCTTACAATGTACGCGCATCAACATGCCATAGTGACGACTGAGAAACTCAAGGTTATCCATGCGCAAACAGCAAATTTTCGCGTCAGGTTGAGCAGTCAAATAAATCTCCAGCGCACGCAGGTTTGCCAGTCCCGTTAGCGGATCGGTTAGCGCCCTCTCCTGCCAGCCTCGTTTCAGCCACTCGGTACGTTGATAAATACGCCACATGTATAAGAGGCAAATCGTAAAGGAAATCAGTACGGACAGAACAAAGGAGAGTGAGTATCCCGTTTCTACACCATTAAGAAAGTTTTTGTTATAGGTCAGCAGCGTCAGCGCCGAAAATGCCCAGCAGAGCGAAACCAGCGCATAACTTAATCGGCTGATAGCGGCGGTAAACAGAATAAAAATCACCGGTACCAGATAACCCGCAATGAATGGCGATTCAAAAGGCGCGCAAAGTATAGTGAGAACGAGCCCTAAAAGCGTTAGCCACGTGAATGTAAAAAGAGCGCTGTTTTTACTAATATAGGGCTTAATACTGCGCAGCCAGAAAGTTCTGGCATAGCGAGGATTAATAATCATTCTTAACGGATAATAGAACATCATCGTAAATATTAAGCCCGCGCATATCAGGCTTTGAATATCGATAATATGATAAATGGCGCTGCCGTCACCGAAGAACGTTGACAGTGAAACGGGAAAATCAAAGAGTTGTCCGGCCAGGTACATGGAGAGTTTGATGCCCGGCGGAATAATAAACCCCAGCCAGAAGAGGCGCACACCAAGGTGACGGTTAGGTACGCCATAGCGCCAGCGGCGGCCTAACTGCAGACGAAGCGCGCCACACGCGGCAAATACTGTAAAAACCTGACAAAACAACAGAACAGCCTGCTGTAAAAAAGTGAGATCGAAACTCAGGGCGTTGACCAGGGCAAAGCTCGTAATAACGGGAATAATTCCCCGCCGACCAAACAGCAGAATTATCGCCAGCATCAAACTTAAGGGTAGCCAGGCTAAATAGACGTCGACCCCATCGATAAGTGCGCGAGGTGAAATAGAGCGAGCCAAAGGGACAGCAAGCAGGCACAATATTTGCGCAAGCATAAATATTTTTAAATTATTACCTGATTTACTTTTCATTAATTTATTTGACAATTCATCCCGGCATTATATTGGCCTTAGGAATATTAGGTTTATTCATAGCGTGAATCAAGTTGTGGTCTACATTTAGACCGATTTTGCGCTTCGTGGTTTAGAAAACAGACAGGTTGATAACAAAAGTGAAGAGATCATTTTACGAAAGCATAAAAAAACCCCCGCTTTGCAGCGAGGGTTAGAATTTTGGTGGAGCTAAGCGGGATCGAACCGCTGACCTCTTGCATGCCATGCAAGCGCTCTCCCAGCTGAGCTATAGCCCCACAGATTTTACGTTCCAAATTCTTTGGGTGAGAATTTGGTGGAGCTAAGCGGGATCGAACCGCTGACCTCTTGCATGCCATGCAAGCGCTCTCCCAGCTGAGCTATAGCCCCAACGTAAAGCTGTCGTGTTGACGGGCGGCATAATATGAATTCCTCCGCGGGGTGTCAACGGCAAAATCATCCGGATGCTCTCAACCGCTGAAAAATCATGCAAATGAATCTTCTTGCGGCCCTCCTCGCAATCATGAGTTAACCCTGTCACGTTTTCACGTAAAAGGGTGCTATAAAATGAACCTCTATTAACCATACTCTTACTCAGGAAATTGCATGATCAAGGAACGAATGACGCCAGAAGAGTTAGCCCGGCTCACAGGTTTCAGCCGACAGACCATCAATAAATGGGTGCGCAAAGAGGGCTGGATGACATCGCCAAGGCCCGGCGTTCAGGGAGGGAAAGCGCGTCTGGTACACGTAAATGAAAACGTGCGGGAATTTATTCGCAGCGCGCGCAGAGCCACGGATGCGCCTGACGTTCCCGAAAACGTCGCGGGTGAGAGTCCACTGCATGCTTTACTCCTGACGCTGGCGAATGAAATGACACCCGACGAGCGCAAACAGATGACCTCCTTATTACTACGGGACGGAATTACCGGATTGCTACAACGCTTAGGGATTCGCGACCAGAATTGATATGAAAACACTACGGAGCAAAATGACCACGGAAGAGCTGTCCATCACGCTCGGGATGGCAAAACAAACGGTGAATCGCTGGATCCGCGAGAAAGGATGGAAAACCGAAAGAATAAACGGTGTCAAAGGCGGTCGCGCCCGATGGGTTTATGTGGATGCGCGAGTGCGGGAACATATTAAGAGTCTGCCATCGATGCGTCTGCAACAGTCCGTTTATCAGCTGGAAGAGACGCCACCCTCCTACGCTCGCCCTGTTGTGCCTGCCCTTTCACCTCAGATTTCCGACGTGCTGGCAAAAATGACAAAGCCGGAACAAGACCATCTTGAGCGCTTGCTGTTAAGAGAGGGAATCAACGGGTTTCTCAGGCGGCTGGGAATAGCAGACGAACAGGCATAAAAAACGGCAGGTCTCCCTGCCGTTATGATGCTGCCCTTGTCACTTATTGCTGGCTTTCGCGTTCCGCAATAAAGCCCAGAGCCTGGTTAATGCGCGCCACGCTGCGCGTTTTACCAATCGCATGGACGGTCACATCCAGCGCCGGAGACTGGCCCGCGCCAGTTACCGCGACGCGCAGCGGCATACCGACTTTACCCATCCCCACTTCCAGCTCGTCAGCCGTTGCCTGAATCGCATGGTGCACATTTTCGGCAGTCCAGGTCGTGATGGCTTGCAGCTTGTCACGCACCACTTCCAGCGGCTGGCGCGCCACAGGACGCAGATGTTTCTTCGCCGCATCGGCGTCAAATTCGCTGAAATCTTCGTAGAAGTAACGGCAGCTTTCTGCGATCTCTTTCAGCGTTTTGCAACGCTCGCCCAACAGGCGAACCAGATCGGCCAGTTCAGGGCCGGTACGGGTATCGATGTTCGCCTGCTCAATGTGCCACTGCAGATAGGTAGCAACGTATTCCGCAGGCATCGTATTAATATAGTGGTGGTTCAGCCACAGCAGCTTATCCGTGTTGAATGCACTGGCTGATTTGCTCACCGCGCCCAGTGAGAAGAGCTTGATCATCTCTTCACGGCTGAAGATCTCCTGGTCGCCACTGGACCAGCCCAGACGCACCAGATAGTTCAGCAAGGCTTCTGGCAGATAACCATCATCGCGATACTGCATTACGCTTACCGCACCGTGACGCTTGGACAGCTTTTTACCGTCGTCACCGTTAATCATGGAAACGTGTGCATAAACAGGAACAGGCGCGTTCAGCGCTTTGAGGATGTTTATCTGGCGCGGCGTGTTGTTGATATGATCTTCACCGCGAATCACATGGGTGATTTCCATATCCCAGTCATCGACCACGACGCAGAAGTTATAGGTTGGGGAACCATCAGTACGGCGAATAATCAGGTCGTCCAGCTCCTGGTTGCTGAATTCGATCGGGCCACGGATTTGGTCGTCGAAAATAACAGAACCTTCCTGCGGGTTGGCGAAACGCACCACGCAAGGTTCATCAGCAGCATGTTCACTGTGATCATGGCGGCAACGGCCGTCATAGCGAGGCTTTTCGCCGTTTGCCATCTGCTCTTCACGCAATGCTTCCAGGCGCTCTTTGGAGCAGTAGCATTTGTACGCCGTGCCCGCGTTAAGCATCTCGTCAATGGCGGCGTTGTAACGGTCAAAACGTTTAGTCTGGAAGTAAGGACCTTCATCCCACTCCAGATTCAGCCAGTTCATCCCGTCCATAATGGCTTCGATAGCTTCCGGCGTCGAACGCTCAAGATCGGTGTCTTCAATACGCAGCACGAACTCACCGCCGTTATGACGGGCAAAAAGCCAGGAGTAAAGGGCAGTACGTGCACCGCCGACGTGCAAATAGCCTGTCGGGCTTGGCGCGAAGCGTGTTTTGATTTTCATGAAATGGCCTTACGTTATAAAGATGCCGACGACCGGCAAATGCTGGAAAAAAACAATGGGCAATATTCTATCACTGTGGGCTGATTCCTCAATGATGTTCCCTGTTTGATATGCAGGTTTACGAATTTTGTTTATAAATCATGCGCCCTTGCCCATTCAGCGATCGTTTTGACTAATTTTACGACGAACAAACAAAATATTCAGAAAAGGCGTTGACTCATTTTCAACTCTCCCTATAATGCGACTCCACACAGCGGGGGTGATTAGCTCAGTTGGTAGAGCATCTCCTTTACACGGAGGGGGTCGGCGGTTCGAGCCCGTCATCACCCACCATCTACTTCATGTAGACTCGCCGTGTAGATAAGAATTTGAGAATGGGCGATTAGCTCAGTTGGTAGAGCATCTCCTTTACACGGAGGGGGTCGGCGGTTCGAGCCCGTCATCGCCCACCATTCTCAACGAAGATTCTTGTCAATGTAGTACCGAAGTCAGGGTGATTAGCTCAGTTGGTAGAGCACCTCCTTTACACGGAGGGGGTCGGCGGTTCGAGCCCGTCATCACCCACCATTCGGGTCGTTAGCTCAGTTGGTAGAGCAGTTGACTTTTAATCAATTGGTCGCAGGTTCGAATCCTGCACGACCCACCAATGTAAAAAGGCGCCCTAA
>NZ_JAJVHF010000006.1 GCF_022171985.1 Huaxiibacter chinensis
ACCCTGAATTTCAGGATTTTTTCTCTTCAACCGAACCGGCTGTTTGTGTGAAGTGATTCACATCCGCCGTGTCGATGGAGGCGCATTATAGGGAGTTCTCACGCCGCCGCAATACTTAAATGACAGAAAAATGACTGACTGCTGCAATCCCCAGCAAAACCCCGCCTTATACCTTTTTTCACACAGACTTATCCACAAGACTGCGAAAATTTGAAAAATGACGAGCGATGCGCAAACGTTTTCGTTAAAATGCCCGCGCAAAACAAGGATGCTCCGTTAGAGGTGTTAGATGAGTTTTTTGCGGAAAATTCATCTAACGCTCTCTGTTATCGTGAAATCCAGGGGATTTACCATGCAACAACGTCGTCCAGTTCGCCGCGCTCTGCTCAGTGTTTCTGATAAAGCCGGTATCGTCGAATTCGCTCAGGCACTTTCTGCACGTGGTGTAGAGTTGCTTTCCACCGGCGGTACCGCTCGCCTGTTAGCAGATAAAGGTCTGCCGGTAACGGAAGTCTCCGATTACACCGGCTTCCCGGAAATGATGGATGGACGTGTAAAGACCCTGCATCCAAAAGTACATGGCGGGATCCTGGGTCGTCGCGGTCAGGACGACGGCATTATGGACGAGCATGATATCGCGCCTATCGATATGGTTGTCGTTAACCTCTATCCGTTTGCCCAGACCGTTGCCCGCGAAGGCTGTTCTCTGGAAGATGCCGTTGAGAATATCGATATCGGCGGCCCAACCATGGTGCGCTCCGCGGCCAAGAACCATAAAGATGTGGCCATCGTCGTCAAGAGCAGCGACTACAACACCATTATTAATGAGATGGATGCCAATGAGGGTTCACTCCAGCTGGCTACCCGCTTCGACCTCGCTATTAAAGCCTTCGAGCACACCGCCGCGTACGACAGCATGATCGCCAACTACTTCGGTAGCCTGGTGCCTGCTTATCACGGCGAAACCAACGAACCTTCCGGGCGCTTCCCGCGCACGCTCAACCTGAACTTCATTAAGAAGCAGGATATGCGCTACGGCGAGAACAGCCACCAGCAGGCTGCCTTCTATATAGAAGAAGAAGTAAAAGAAGCGTCCGTTGCCACCGCACAGCAGGTTCAGGGTAAGGCGCTCTCTTATAACAACATTGCTGACACCGATGCCGCGCTCGAATGCGTGAAAGAGTTCAACGAACCCGCGTGTGTGATTGTGAAGCACGCCAACCCATGCGGCGTAGCAGTCAGCACGTCTATTATGGATGCTTACGATCGCGCCTATAAAACTGACCCCACCTCTGCATTCGGCGGCATTATCGCGTTCAACCGCGAACTGGATGCCGACACGGCACAGGCGATTATCTCCCGCCAGTTTGTTGAGGTCATCATTGCCCCTTCCGCAACCGAAGAAGCGTTAAAAATTACGGCGGCAAAACAGAACGTCCGCGTACTGGTTTGCGGTCAGTGGGCAGAACGTACCCCGGGTCTGGATTTCAAACGTGTTAATGGTGGCCTGCTGGTTCAGGATCGCGATTTGGGGATGGTCACCGCGAACGATCTTCGCGTCGTGACGAAACGTCAGCCCACGGAACAAGAGCTGCGTGATGCGCTGTTCTGCTGGAAGGTCGCGAAGTTCGTGAAATCCAATGCGATTGTCTATGCCAAAGAGAACATGACCATCGGAATAGGTGCAGGCCAGATGAGCCGCGTCTACTCGGCGAAAATTGCGGGAATTAAAGCAGGTGATGAAGGTCTGGAAGTGAAAGGGTCCGCGATGGCCTCTGATGCTTTCTTCCCGTTCCGTGACGGGATCGATGCCGCCGCCGCCGTGGGCATCACCTGCGTGATCCAGCCGGGTGGTTCTATCCGTGATGATGAAGTCATTGCCGCCGCCGATGAACACGGCATTGCGATGATCTTCACCGACATGCGTCATTTCCGCCATTAATCTTCGGAGCAGACAATGAAAGTTTTAGTAATTGGTAACGGCGGGCGTGAACACGCCCTGGCATGGAAAGCGGCACAATCTCCGTTAGTGAAAACCGTCTTCGTCGCACCGGGTAATGCGGGCACCGCGCTGGAACCTACTTTGCAAAACGTGGCGATTTCTGTCACCGATATTCCGGCGTTGCTGAGTTTTGCCCGGAATGAAAAAATCGATCTGACCATTGTTGGACCAGAAGCCCCGCTGGTGATTGGCGTGGTAGATGCGTTCCGTGCTGAAGGGCTGACGATTTTCGGCCCAACCGAAGGCGCTGCACAGCTGGAGGGCTCCAAAGCCTTCACCAAAGATTTCCTTGCTCGCCATAGGATCCCGACGGGTGAATACCAAAACTTCACCGACGTTGAGCCTGCGCTTGCCTATCTGCGTGAGAAAGGCGCGCCGATTGTGATTAAAGCGGACGGTCTTGCCGCGGGTAAAGGCGTGATTGTTGCGATGACGCTCGAAGAAGGCGAAGCCGCCGTGCAGGATATGCTGGCCGGTAACGCCTTTGGTGATGCTGGTCATCGCATCGTCATCGAGGAGTTCCTGGATGGCGAAGAAGCCAGCTTTATCGTGATGGTGGATGGTGAACACGTCCTGCCAATGGCCACCAGCCAGGATCACAAACGCGTCGGTGATGGCGATACGGGTCCAAATACCGGCGGGATGGGTGCGTACTCCCCTGCGCCGGTGGTCACCGATGAAGTTCATCAGCGCACCATGGAACGCATCATCTGGCCAACCGTGAAAGGCATGGCGGCAGAAGGAAATACCTACACCGGTTTCCTGTATGCAGGCCTGATGATCGACAAGCAGGGCAACCCGAAGGTAATCGAATTCAACTGCCGCTTCGGCGATCCGGAAACTCAGCCCATCATGCTGCGCATGAAATCTGACCTGGTCGAACTGTGCCTGGCGGCCTGCGATGGCAAGCTCGACGAGAAAACGTCTGAGTGGGACGAACGTGCCTCTCTGGGCGTGGTGATTGCGGCGGGCGGCTATCCAGGCAATTACAGCACCGGTGACGAGATCCACGGCCTGCCGCTGGAAGCAGTAGACGGCGCAAAAGTGTTCCACGCGGGCACAACGCTGTCTGACGACGATCGTGTCCTGACTAACGGTGGCCGCGTGCTGTGCGCGACCGCATTGGGTCACACCGTCGCGGAAGCGCAAAAGCGCGCCTATACGCTGATGGCTGATATTCACTGGAACGGCAGCTTTAGCCGCCAGGATATCGGTTATCGCGCCATTGCGCGCGAGCAGGGCGAGTAATTTAGCCTCACCCCTCTTCCACTGGGAGAGGGGATCTTACGCAGCCGGATAAGCGTTAGCGCCCTCCGGCTTCATCCGCAGAACTCAGAAGCTCTTCTCGGTTGGCTGCCAGGTGCAGAAATCTTCATTCGCCACCAGCAATAGCTGAGCCCCTTCCGGTGCTTCAAGCCACGCTACGCTCACTTCCAGTGATGAGTGACGCTGACGGCGTTCAATATGCGCCAGCGCCCAGGATTCCAGATCGGGCTTAACGGTTTGCCCTTCACAGGTGGTCACAGAGCCATCGGAATGCCAGCGTCCCTGACGTAACACCACCCTGCCCTGACGCAATGCGTCGCTGGTCTGACGAACCTGTTCAGCCCGGTAACGATAGAGCGCGATTTGATCGCTGGAGAGTTGTTGTTTTTGACCATCGATTTCGCGCTGCATAAAGCTGAGCTCGCCATGGTCATCAAAACGTACGCGAACGTGCTCGGGCGTTTTGCTGTAGATATTCAGTTCAATCAGCGTCAGCGCATCGCCTTGCCAGCGGTATTCTGCCGTAGAGGTGTTGCCGGTATGCCATGGACTGAACGCAGAAAGGAGGTGGACTTCGCCGTCCGTGTCTTTTCGCCAGACCCTTACCGCGCCCTGATCGGCGGCATAGCCGCTGGCGGTAAACGGCGGCAGGGAGTTGTCGTGGCTACAGGCTGAAAGCAATAACACGCCTGCCAGCGTGAGTGCGCCACGCCAGAAAGACAAAAGGGGCGAAATCGCCCCCTTGTTAAAACTGTTCACTGCCACGCTTATTACTTAACAGCGTCTTTCAGTGCTTTGCCAGAAACAAAGGCCGGTACGTTTGCAGCGGCGATTTTGATTTCTTTACCGGTCTGCGGGTTGCGGCCAGTACGCTCAGCGCGGTGGTTCACTTTGAAGGTACCGAAACCAACCAGTTGTACAGCATCGCCTTCTTTCAGAGACTCAGTAATAGCAGCCAGGGTGGATTCCAGAGCAGCTTTAGCCTGCACTTTAGACAGATCAGCCTTGTCCGCAATTACATCAATCAGTTGAGTCTTGTTCATAAGTTATCCTTTCAATGTGTTTATCGCTTGCTAAGCATCGAGTGCGACGAAAATGCCAAAAAAGCACTCTCCTGCATACACGCACCGATAGCCACTTTTTTTCGCCCCCCAAATGTAGACCAGACGGGGGGCAGAAGGGAAGAGTCGAGGTGCGACAAAACAGGCGTTAAATCACGTTTTATTGTCTCATTGGTTAAAAATTATACCAATATTACTCTCGCCCGCCTCACGTAAGTCCGCGCGCAGACCTTTAATCAGGTCAATATCGCGTTCTTCACAGTCGGCAAGGAGTCGGAAAATTTCCCACTGGATGTCCCATTCTTGCTCTACAGCCGGGTTTGCTCTCAGCTCTTCGTCGGTCATTTCACGACCTGCCTGGGTCATTTCCAGCATGGCGACCGTGGTAATGGAGGCCTTGCTGACTTCAATCGCATGCTCCAGCGTTTCGCCACTCAGGCGGGAGTGAATCAGCTCACTTAATGCAACGCAGGCATCGATGGCCGGGTAGACACCGTACATGTCAAAGTCATCCGCCGCCGGGATCGCCTCTTCCAGCTTTTCGAGCTGGGAGTCGAAGTTCACCTTCGCGTCTTTAACCGTCAGCGTTTCCCAGATTAAATCCAGGATGCGGCGATAAATCTGGCCTTCACCAAAGCTGGTCTGCTTACAGAACGCGGCATAGTTGGGATACATGCGCTCGCACAGGCAGGCCATAAACGTGGTGTGCTGCCAGCTTTCCAGCTTCTCAAGGCGCAGATGAATCGGGTTTTGTAACATGATGATGTCTCGAATCGGAAATTAGCCGCAGTTTACCTGAATCATGGCTGAATTTCCTGCCAACGAACAAAAGCAGGACGCCCGGATGCGACCGCATCCGCCCAGCGAGTGGGTTCAGGCAAGCGATACCCTGTCATACAGCGCTGCACCCAGGCCAGCGCACTGTCGGTACTGACCCGATGCCCTGTGGCAATAAACAGGGGATTACAGCGCGCTTTGCTGCGCCAGACCCACGCCAGTTGCTCGCCTTTGTCGAGAAGCGGTGCCAGCGCGCCGGGTTCGGCAGAAAGCGGTTCAAACTTCCCACAGAGCCGTTTCTAGGCGACGCCGATGGTCGGCACGTCCACCAGCAAGCCAAAGTGGCTGGCAACGCCCAGGCGGCGCGGATGGGAAATGCCATGCCCATCAACGAACAGCAGGTCGGGCTTTTGCGAAAGTTGCTCCCACGCTGCAAGCAGCGCGGGGTATTCACGGAAGGAGAGAAAACCGGGAATGTAAGGCATGGTGGTGGCGATACGCGCGACTTTGTACTCCACCAGCTCCAGCGAGGGGTACTTCAGTATCACCATCGCCGCCCGCGTCACTTCACCACCCTGCTCGAACCCCACGTCCGCGCCGCCAATGTACTGCGGGGGATCCGTATCCAGACGATCCTCGCGGATCACTGATGAGGCCAGTTCTATCTGTTGAGCGCGTAACGACGCGAGATCCATAACCACTCCTTACTTGTGATACTGGGCAGAAAGCCGATGCACCGCCTCCACAAAGACGCCAGCGTGTTCTGGCGGCACATCCTGGTGAATGCCATGACCGAGGTTAAAGACGTGTCCTTCACCCTGGCCGAAAGCAGACAGTATAGTCGACACTTCTTCTTCAATACGGGCAGGCTGGGCATAAAGCATAGACGGGTCCATATTGCCCTGCAGCGCCACTTTGTCGCCCACGCGACGGCGCGCCTCGCCGATGTCGGTGGTCCAGTCGAGACCCAGCGCATCACAGCCGGTTGCGGCCAGCGCTTCCAGCCACTGCCCGCCGCCTTTGGTAAACAGGGTAACCGGCACGCGGCGGCCTTCGTTTTCACGAAGCAACCCATCCACAATTTTATGCATGTAATACAGGGAGAACTGCTGATAATCGCGCCCGGTGAGCACGCCGCCCCAGGTGTCGAAAATCATCACCGACTGCGCGCCCGCTTTAATTTGCGCATTCAGGTACAAGGTGACGCTTTTCGCCAGCTTGTCGAGCAGCGCATGCAGGGCCAGCGGCTCCGCGTACATCATTTTTTTGATGAGGGTAAAGGCCTTGCTGCTGCCGCCTTCAACCATGTAGGTCGCCAGCGTCCACGGGCTGCCGGAAAAACCAATCAGCGGCACTTCGCCCTTCAGCTCGCGACGAATAGTGCGCACCGCGTTCATCACGTAACCCAGTTCGCCTTCCGGATCGGGGATCGGCAGTTTATCTACGTCGGCTTTGCTTTTGATTGGGGAGGTGAAGCGCGGGCCTTCGCCGGTTTCGAAATACAGCCCCAGCCCCATGGCATCCGGGATCGTGAGGATATCTGAAAAAAGAATCGCAGCATCAAGCGGGAAGCGACGCAGTGGCTGTAGCGTAACTTCGCAAGCCAGCTCCGCATTTTTGCACAGCGACATAAAATCGCCCGCCTCCGCGCGCGTGGCTTTATACTCCGGCAAATAGCGCCCAGCCTGGCGCATCATCCACACCGGGGTGATATCAACGGGTTGGCGCAGTAGCGCACGCAGATAACGATCGTTCTTCAGTTCGGTCATTTTTGCAGTTCCTTAAGCGTCATGGCCTCAGTGTAACACTACTCATACTCGGCCCGACACATTGCGACGGTATCTTCAATTAAGCGCCGCGCCACGGTGCCTGGTGGTGGTAACAGCGGCAAATCGTCGTAGCGATACCAGTTCGCGCTAAGCAACTCCTTCGGATCAATCACGATTTCCCCGCTGTCGTAGTCGGCCATAAAGGCGGTCATCAGCGACATAGGGAACGGCCACGGCTGAGAGGTCACATAGCGCAGGTTTTTAACCTTGATGCCGCTCTCTTCCATCACTTCGCGGGCGACGGTTTGTTCGAGCGTTTCGCCAACCTCAACGAAACCCGCCAGTACGGTATGAATGCCGTTACGGTGGCGAACGTGTTGCGCCAGCAGGATACTGTCACCGCGACGGATAGCCACGATAATGCAGGGGGCGATTTGCGGGTAGTAGCGCTCGCGGCAGTGACTGCACAGCAGCGCCCATTCGGTTTTGCTGGGGCGCATCGAATGACCACAGTAACCACAGAACCGGTGAGAACGGTAAAATTCAGCGAGCTGCACGCCGCGACCGGCAAGCTGGAACAGGCCCGGGTCAAGATCGAGCACCTGGCGAACCGATCCCATCTCCTGAGAACGATTTTGTTGGATCAACCACACCGGCTCGCCCTGCCACTCGCCGATCTTTAACGCGGGCTGGCCCGCAAGATCGAAATTTTTTGCCTCGCCGTAAGGTATTTCTCCCGCAGGAAGCCATAATTTTTGTTCATGGCTGACAATCCACCAGCCGCGATCTAATTTTTCAATTATACGATCCATATCTATTGCACAACCTTTGCTTCACAGGCATGTTGGTAACATTATTATTACATTTTGAGTGGGCAGCTTTTATCTCAACCTTGCGGAGTCAAACATGCTAAACCAGCTAGAAACCCTGACAGAGCGCGTTGGCGGAAGTAACAAACTGGTCGATCGCTGGCTGCATATGCGCAAGCATTTGCTCGTTGCCTACTACAATCTTGTTGGCATTAAGCCTGGCAAAGAATCGTATATGCGGCTCAATGAAAAAGCGCTGGATAACTTTTGCCAGAGTCTGGTCGACTACCTTTCCGACGGCCATTTCAATATTTATGAACGTATTATCCGTGAAATGGAAGGGACTAATCCGTATTTAACCGCTTCCAAACTCTACCCGCTGCTGGAAGCGAATACGCAACAGATCATGGATTACTACGATTCCACGCTTGAGAATGCTATCGATCATGATAACTATCTTGAGTTCCAGCAAGCGTTGTCTGACCTGGGCGAAGCGCTGGAGGGCCGATTCACGCTGGAAGATAAGCTGATCACCCTTGTGCTGGATAATAATCTGAAGGCGAGCAACGAAGAGAACATCGCGCGCCCTGCTTGAGTTATGAATCATTAACGTATAATTTACATGCACTGCTCCTGTTTCAGGGGAGCACATTCTTGTCGGAGTGCCTAGCGCGAAAGCCGGGCTGAGACCGTTAATTCGGGATCCGCGGAACCTGATCAGGCTAATACCTGCGAAGGGAACAAGAGTCAAACAGCTGTTGAATCGCCCTGGGCGATCCTCTCTTGCTTCATCCGTCGTCTGACAAGCCACGTCCTTCTTTTTTGGAATGAGCTATGTCTGCACCTAAAATGACCCGCCGCGAACAGCGCGCACAAGCACAACGCTTTATCGATACGCTCGAAGGTACCGCCTTTCCCAACTCAAAACGTATCTATATTACGGGTTCGCAGCCGAATATCCGCGTGCCCATGCGTGAAATCCAGCTCAGCCCAACGCTAATCGGCGGGAGCAAAGACACCCCCCAGTATGAAGACAACGAAGCGGTGCCGGTGTACGACACCTCGGGCCCGTATGGCGATCCCGATGTGGCGATTGACGTGCAGCAGGGGCTGGCAAAACTGCGTCAGCCGTGGATTGATGCCCGCCAGGACAGTGAAGACCTGCCCGTGCGCAGCTCCGCCTACACCAACGAACGTCTGGCAGACGATGGGCTTGATGAACTGCGCTTTACCGGCCTTCTGACCCCTAAACGTGCTCTGGCCGGGAAATGTGTGACGCAGCTTCACTACGCCCGCCGGGGGATCGTGACGCCTGAAATGGAGTTTATTGCCCTGCGCGAGAACATGGGACGCGAGCGTATTCGCAGCGAAATACTGCGTCATCAGCATCCCGGCGAAAGCTTTGGCGCTTGCCTGCCTGAAAACATTACGCCTGAGTTTGTCCGCGACGAAGTGGCTAAAGGACGCGCCATTATTCCTGCCAATATCAACCATCCGGAATCGGAACCCATGATCATCGGGCGTAACTTCCTGGTGAAGGTTAATGCCAATATCGGCAACTCTGCGGTGACCTCCTCTATCGAAGAAGAGGTAGAAAAATTGGTCTGGTCGACGCGCTGGGGTGCCGACACGGTCATGGACCTCTCTACCGGCCGGTATATTCACGAAACCCGCGAATGGATCCTGCGTAATAGCCCGGTCCCCATTGGTACCGTCCCGATCTATCAGGCGCTGGAAAAAGTGAATGGGATCGCTGAAGATCTCACCTGGGAAGCGTTCCGCGATACGCTGCTGGAGCAGGCTGAACAAGGGGTGGACTATTTCACCATCCACGCAGGCGTGCTGCTGCGCTACGTGCCAATGACCGCGAAACGCCTCACCGGGATTGTGTCGCGTGGCGGCTCCATTATGGCGAAATGGTGTTTGTCACATCATCAGGAAAACTTCCTGTATGTGCATTTCCGCGAAATTTGCGAAATCTGCGCGGCCTACGATGTCTCGCTCTCGCTGGGAGATGGCCTGCGCCCAGGGTCGATTCGTGATGCCAACGATGAAGCACAATTCGCCGAGCTACATACCCTGGGCGAGCTGACGAAAATTGCCTGGGAATATGATGTGCAGGTGATGATTGAAGGCCCGGGGCACGTGCCGATGCAGATGATCCGCCGCAACATGACCGAAGAACTGGAGCGCTGCCACGAAGCGCCGTTCTATACCTTAGGGCCGCTGACGACCGATATCGCGCCGGGCTATGACCATTTCACCTCCGGCATCGGTGCCGCCATGATCGGCTGGTTTGGCTGTGCCATGCTCTGCTACGTTACGCCAAAAGAGCATTTGGGCCTGCCCAACAAAGAGGACGTGAAGCAGGGGCTTATCACCTACAAAATCGCCGCGCACGCCGCCGATTTGGCGAAAGGCCATCCAGGCGCGCAAATCCGCGATAACGCCATGTCGAAGGCGCGCTTTGAATTCCGCTGGGAAGATCAGTTTAACCTGGCCCTCGACCCGTTTACCGCCCGCGCCTACCACGATGAAACCCTGCCGCAAGAGTCCGGCAAAGTGGCGCACTTCTGCTCCATGTGTGGGCCTAAATTCTGCTCGATGAAAATCAGCCAGGAAGTGCGTGACTACGCTGCCGCACAGGCGATTGAGGTGGGCATGGCGGATATGTCGGAAAACTTCCGCGCCAAAGGCGGCGAAATCTACCTCAAAAAAGAGGAGGCCTAATGTATCAGCCTGATTTTCCGCCCGTCCCTTTCCGGTTAGGGCTCTATCCGGTTGTGGACAGCGTGGAGTGGATAGAACGTCTGCTGGCCTCCGGGGTTCGCACGATCCAACTGCGCATCAAAGATAAACGCGATGAAGACGTTGAGGCTGACGTGGCCGCCGCCATTGCCCTGGGCAAGCGGGTTAACGCCCGTCTGTTTATCAACGATTACTGGCGGCTGGCCATTAAGCACCGCGCGTACGGCGTGCATCTCGGTCAGGAAGACCTGGAAACCACCGACCTCAACGCTATCCGCGAAGCCGGGCTACGCCTTGGCGTCTCAACGCACGACGACATGGAAATCGACGTGGCGCTGGCGGCACGTCCATCTTACATCGCACTCGGTCACGTTTTCCCTACCCAAACCAAACAGATGCCTTCGGCTCCGCAGGGTCTGGCTCAACTTGTGGAGCACGTAACGCGCCTGCGCGATTATCCCACCGTCGCCATTGGCGGCATCAGTCTGGCGCGTGCCCCAGCGGTACTGAATACCGGTGTAGGCAGCATTGCCGTCGTCAGCGCGATTACCCAGGCGGAAGACTGGTCGCTCGCGACCCGACAACTCTTGCAACTGGCAGGAGCAGGCGATGAATGATCATGACTTTATGCGCTACAGCCGCCAGATAATGCTTGAGGATATCGCGATTGACGGGCAGCAGAAACTGCTCGCCAGCCGGGTGTTGATTGTCGGACTTGGAGGGTTAGGCGCCCCCGCGGCGCTCTATCTGGCCGGTGCCGGGGTTGGCTCACTGGTGTTGGCTGACGATGACGACGTACATCTGAGTAATTTGCAGCGGCAAATCATCTTTACCAGCGAAGACATCGGCAGGTCAAAAGTTGACGTGTCTCAGGCGCGATTAAGCGAGCTTAATCCGGCAATTCACGTCACTGGGCTTCATGAACGACTGGCAGGAGAAAGCTTACGTCAGCAGGTTGCACAGGCAGATGTGGTGCTCGACTGCACGGACAATATGGCGACCCGCCAGGCGATCAACGCCGCGTGTGTGCGCCTCAACACGCCTCTGATTACGGCCAGCGCCGTGGGTTTGGGCGGACAGATGATGGTTCTCACGCCGCCCTGGAACCAGGGGTGTTACCGCTGCGTGTGGCCGGAGGAAGAAGAACCGCAGCGCACGTGCCGCACGGCAGGCATTCTTGGTCCGGTCGTCGGCGTAATGGGAACCTTGCAGGCGCTCGACGCCATCAAACTCCTCTGCGGGATGGCGGCTCCCAGCAACACGCTACGCCTGTTTGATGGACGCGCGGGAAGCTGGCGCCAGCTTGCCCTGCAGCGCGCCAGCGACTGCCCGGTTTGCGGAGGGCACCATGCGGATCACGTTTAATGACGAACCCATGCAGTGCCGGGAGGAATTAACGGTCGCCATGCTGCTCGATCAACTCTGCCAGCTGAAACCCGGCATCGCGCTGGCCCTCAACCAACAGATCCTGCCGCGTGAGCAGTGGGAACGTCAGCAGGTGCGCGACGGCGATAACATCCTGCTTTTTCAGGTTATTGCGGGAGGCTGATATGTTACGTATTGCAGACAAAACGTTTGATTCCCATCTCTTCACCGGCACAGGGAAATTTGCCTCACCGCAGCTGATGCTGGAGGCGATTCGTGAAAGCGGTAGCCAGCTCGTGACGCTGGCGATGAAACGCGTGGATCTCCGGAATCGTAGTGATGCCATTCTTGCCCCGCTGCTGGACGCTGGCGTGACGCTGCTGCCCAATACCTCTGGCGCCAAAACTGCAGAAGAGGCCATTTTTGCCGCACAGCTTGCGCGTGAAGCCCTGGGTACACGCTGGCTGAAGCTGGAGATCCATCCTGACGCTCGCTGGCTATTGCCCGACCCTATCGAAACGTTAAAAGCCGCAGAAATGCTGGTGAAACAGGGATTCATCGTTCTCCCTTATTGCGGCGCCGACCCTGTGCTGTGCAAACGTCTGGAGGAGGTGGGCTGCGCCGCGGTGATGCCGCTGGGGGCCCCTATTGGTTCCAACCAGGGCCTGGAGACGCGTGCGATGCTGGAAATTATCATTGAACAGGCCACCGTGCCCGTCGTCATTGATGCAGGGATTGGGGTGCCCAGCCATGCGACGCAAGCGCTGGAGATGGGCGCGGACGCCGTGCTGGTCAATACGGCGATTGCGGTTGCCGACTGCCCGGTGACCATGGCGCGTGCGTTTCGTCTGGCGGTCGAAGCCGGCCTGCTGGCGCGTCACGCCGGGCCCGGCGCTCGTCAACGCGTAGCGCAGGCCACCAGTCCGCTCACCGGCTTTCTGGAGGCGTACCCATGAAGAGCTTTGTGGACCGCTGGCGGGAGCTGGACTGGGATGATATCCGACTGAAAATTCACAGCAAAACCCCGGAGGACGTTGAGCGGGCCTTAAACGCGCGTCATCCCGGCCGGGAAGAGATGATGGCGTTACTCTCCCCTGCCGCAAGTGCCTTACTGGAACCCATGGCCCAACGCGCGCAGCGTCTTACCCGTCAACGTTTCGGCAATACGGTGAGTTTTTACGTTCCGCTCTATCTCTCGAACCTTTGCGCCAATGACTGTACGTACTGTGGTTTCTCTATGAGTAACCGCATCAGGCGCAAAACGCTGGACGAACACGAGATTGCCCGCGAGTGTGCAGCCATTAAAGCGCTGGGATTTGACCACCTGTTGCTGGTGACCGGAGAGCATCAGGGGAAAGTCGGAATGGACTATTTTCGTCAGCATCTTCCCGCCATTCGACGCCAGTTTTCGTCCTTGCAGATGGAGGTTCAGCCTCTGTCGACGCAGGAATATGCCGAGTTGAAAACGCTCGGGCTGGACGGGGTGATGGTTTATCAGGAGACCTATCACCCGAAAATGTATGCCCAACATCATCTTAAAGGTAAAAAGCAGGGTTTCTTCTATCGTCTGGAGACCCCTGACAGGCTAGGCCGTGCCGGAATCGATAAAATCGGTCTTGGGGCGCTCATTGGTTTATCTGACAGCTGGCGTGTAGATTGCTTTATGGTGGCCGAACATCTGTTATGGCTGCAACAACACTACTGGCAAAGCCGCTATTCCGTCTCTTTTCCCCGGCTGCGGCCGTGCGCGGGGGGCATTGAACCTGCGTCTCTGATGGACGAACGGCAGTTAGTCCAGACGATTTGCGCGTTCCGCTTGCTCGCCCCCGAAGTAGAACTCTCGCTCTCAACGCGTGAGTCTCCGGCCTTCCGCGACCAGGTGATCCCGCTGGCCATTAACAACGTGAGCGCTTTCTCTAAAACGCAGCCGGGCGGTTACGCTGATGATCATCCCGAACTGGAGCAGTTTGCCCCTCACGACGCTCGTCGACCTGAAGAAGTGGCAGAGGCGTTAACGGCGCAAGGTTTACAGCCGGTATGGAAAGACTGGGATAGCTGGCTGGGGCGCGCGTCGCAAAACCGCTGAAAGAAGATGTAACGAAACGGAATGATTACAAAGCGGCTCGTAGAGCAGTGAATGGCAGATTGTTGTGGTCCGCGTGTTTTCTTATTCTGCCGCCGTCAGCAACGGAAGCTGACCAGGGCGAAAAGCTTCTTCCTCGTTTCGCCCTGCCTTCGCGTCTGCCGCTCGGGCAATTCAACTGGGTGATTGATAACATTATAAAAAAGCCCTGACCATTGCAGTCAGGGCTTTTAAGGTACTGCGAACTTCAAAATTAACATTAATAGACTTAATTGCGGATTACTGCTTATGAGACTGCTGTTTAATGTACAGGTTTAACACAGATAATATTGGATGCTTCAAATTTTCCAAAAGACTCCTCTATTAGTTGTTTAACTTACGCGCCCGCCAAATAAATACGGCGGCATCTTAAACAAGTACATTCCCCATCGCGACATAAACTCTTTGATGCATTGCCTTACTGCTTTGCGGTTCACTTACATAAAAACCATCACCGCAACTTTTTACTCTTAAAACATGGCGTTACATCGTCGCGCTTTCGATACTTCTTTGCGATTTCCTGTTTCAACATCGAGACCTTGAAGCTTTAGCGAAGCGAGAAACATTATTTATCCCGTTTCGACTAACCCAAACAACATAACTTCGTGGCCTTCATCGCAACCCCCAATAAAGCTCACTAACACTTTCTGGATAAACAGCATATAACGCTTTCTCTGCTGTTGAGTACCAATCTACACAGTTGAAATGCAGAGTCAATACTGTTTTTAATAACATGCAAATATCAACAGTACTTTATTAACGCGGCCATTTTCGTCCCGCCGGCCAATGCTCAACGATCGCATTATTCGCGTCAAACCGCCCCTGCACTTTGCTCCGTCTCAGATTTGTTTAGCAGAATTGTAACCGGTTTCAGAAAAACCAGAATTCTTTGTGATGCCTGACACACAATCGCGGTAAAGCGGTTGTTGAAGCGGTCTGCACGGGATAATTATCAATAAACACATGTAGATCGAGGCTGACTATGAAGAACATCGTTTTATGCTGTGCAGCGGGAATGTCTACCAGCATGCTGGTTCAACGCATGAAAGACGCCGCGCAGAAAAAAGGGGTCGAAGTAAGTATCAAAGCCGTTCCGGTTGCGGAGTTTAAAGACATTATCGCCACAGCGGATATCGTTTTACTGGGGCCACAGGTGAAGTACGAGCTTGCCAAACTGCAGGCGCAGGCTGAACCGCTGGGTAAACCCGTCGCAGTGATCGACATGATGGATTACGGCATGATGAAAGGCGAAGCCGTTCTGGAAAAAGCGCTTAAGTTACTGGAGTCATAATGGAAGATTTAGAAACCACCATCATGGAACTGCTGGTCAATGCTGGCGCGGCGCGTAGCGCTGCTCTGACTGCATTGCAGCTGGCGCGTAAGGGTGAGTTTGACGAAGCCGAAAAGGCGATGGAAGAGTCACGCGACTACGTTAAGCAGGCACACACCATCCAGACACAGCTGATCGGTTTTGACGAAGGCACCGGAAAGCTGCCGGTCAATCTCATTACCGTTCACTCACAGGACCACCTGATGAATGCAATGGTCATCCAGGATCTGGCGGGCGATATGATTGAGCTTTACCGTCGACTGCCGCTGGTCAACTGATTAACGCCAAACGACACTCAACTCATCAGGCCCAGTAACAGCATAAAAAAAACCCGCCGAAGCGGGTTTTTTATTGGCTGCATCAACGATTAATCGTTGTCGGAACCGCCCAGACCTGCGTTAAGCAGTTCTGCCAGGCTCGCGGATGCATCTTCAGCAGTGACCTGCGGTGCGGCTGGCAGTTCGCCCGCTGCACGACGACGCATACGATCCTGATGGTACGCATAACCGGTACCGGCAGGGATCAGACGACCCACGATGACGTTCTCTTTCAGACCGCGCAATTCATCACGTTTACCTGCAACAGCGGCTTCGGTCAGGACACGCGTTGTCTCCTGGAAGGATGCTGCAGAGATGAAGGACTCGGTTGCCAGAGACGCTTTGGTGATACCCAGCAGGTCGCGAGCATAGGTTGCCGCCACTTTGCCGTTCGCTTCCAGATCGCGGTTGGCAATCTTAACGCGAGAGTATTCAACCTGTTCGCCTTCCAGGAAGTCGGAGCTGCCAGTGCTTTCGATGGTTGCTTTACGCAGCATCTGACGAACGATAACTTCGATGTGTTTATCGTTAATCTTAACGCCCTGCAGACGGTAAACGTCCTGAACTTCGTTGGTGATGTAACGCGTAACCGCGTGAACACCACGAAGACGCAGAATGTCATGCGGCGCTTCTGGACCATCGGAAACCACATCACCACGTTCTACACGTTCACCTTCGAACACGTTGAGCTGACGCCATTTTGGAATCATCTCTTCGTATGGCTCGCTACCGTCTAACGGAGTGATAACCAGACGACGTTTGCCTTTGGTTTCTTTACCGAAGGAGATGATACCCGTGATTTCCGCAAGGATAGCTGGCTCTTTCGGACGACGTGCTTCGAACAGGTCAGCAACGCGTGGCAGACCACCCGTGATGTCCTTGGTACCGCCGGATTCCTGTGGAATACGAGCCAGCGTGTCACCCGCGCTGATCTGTACGCCATCTTCCAGCTGAACAATCGCTTTACCTGGCAGGAAGTACTGAGCCGGCATATCGGTGCCCGGGATCAGAACGTCGTTACCGTTGGCATCGAGGATTTTCAGTGCTGGACGCAGATCTTTACCACCTGCGGTACGTTCTGCAGAATCCAGAACCACCAGAGATGACAAGCCGGTCAGTTCGTCGGTCTGACGAGTAATCGTCTGGCCGTCGATCATATCCGTGAAGCGAATAAAGCCACCCACTTCGGTGATAACTGGCATGGTGTGCGGATCCCAGTTTGCAACGGTTTCACCGCCAGCAACCTGCTCGCCATCACCTTTTGCCATGACTGCACCGTAAGGTACTTTATAGCTCTCTTTGGTACGACCGAATTCGTCGATCAGCTTCAGCTCGGTATTACGAGAAGTCACGACCAGTTTACCGGCAGAGTTTGTAACCGACTTCGCGTTGCTGAGCTTGATGCTACCTTTGTTTTTCACCTGGATGCTGGATTCAGCAGCAGAACGAGATGCCGCACCACCGATGTGGAACGTACGCATCGTCAGCTGTGTACCCGGCTCACCGATGGACTGTGCTGCGATAACCCCGATGGCTTCACCTTTGTTGATGATGTGACCACGTGCCAGGTCGCGACCGTAGCAGTGTGCACACACGCCGAAGTCGGTTTCGCAACCTACAACGGAACGTACTTTCACGCTATCAACAGAGTTGAGTTCTAACAGGTCACACCATTGCTCATCGAGCAGGGTGTTACGTGTTACCAGGATATCCGCTGTACCCGGCTTCAGGATATCTTCAGCCGTGACACGACCCAGAACGCGGTCGCGCAGTGGCTCTTTCACGTCGCCACCTTCGATGACCGGAGTCATCAGAATGCCTTCGTGCGTGCCACAGTCATCTTCGGTGACAACCAGATCCTGCGCGACGTCAACCAGACGACGAGTCAGATAACCGGAGTTAGCCGTTTTCAGTGCGGTATCCGCCAGACCTTTACGCGCACCGTGCGTGGAGATGAAGTACTGGAGTACGTTCAGACCTTCACGGAAGTTCGCGGTGATTGGCGTTTCAATGATCGAGCCATCTGGCTTAGCCATCAGACCACGCATACCTGCCAGCTGACGAATCTGTGCTGCAGAACCACGCGCACCGGAGTCGGCCATCATGTAGATGCTGTTGAAGGAAACCTGCTGCTCTTCTACGCCGTCGCGGTTAACCACGGTTTCGGTTTGCAGGTTATCCATCATCGCTTTGGATACACGATCGTTCGCCGCTGCCCAGATATCGATAACTTTGTTGTAACGTTCACCTGCGGTGACCAGACCAGACTGGAACTGTTCCTGGATTTCAGCAACTTCAGCTTCTGCTTCAGAGATGATTTCCGTTTTCTTCGCCGGGATGACCATGTCATCAATACCAACAGAGACACCTGAACGCGCTGCATAAGCAAAGCCGGTGTACATTGTCTGGTCAGCAAAGATTACCGTAGGCTTCAGGCCCAAAATACGGTAACAGGTGTTCAGCATCTTGGAGATGGCTTTCTTGCCCAGCGCCTGGTTGACGATGGAGTAAGGTAAGCCTTTCGGTACGATCATCCACAGAATCGCACGGCCAACGGTCGTGTCTTTCAGGCTGGTGTTCGCAACGAATTCACCGTTAGCGTCTTTTTCATATTCAGTGATACGCACTTTGACACGCGCATGCAGTGAGGCCAGGCCAGCGCGATAGATACGCTCAGCTTCTTTAGGGCCAGACAGCACCATGCCTTCGCCTTTGGCGTTAACACAGTCACGGGTCATGTAGTACAGACCCAATACAACGTCCTGAGAAGGAACGATGATTGGCTCGCCGTTCGCTGGTGACAGAATGTTGTTGGTAGACATCATCAGCGCACGCGCTTCCAGCTGAGCTTCAAGCGTCAGTGGAACGTGTACTGCCATCTGGTCACCATCGAAGTCGGCGTTATAGGCCGCACAAACCAGCGGGTGCAGCTGGATAGCTTTACCTTCGATCAGAACCGGTTCAAATGCCTGGATACCCAAACGGTGCAGGGTTGGTGCACGGTTCAGCAGTACCGGGTGTTCGCGGATAACTTCGTCCAGGATATCCCAAACGACAGCTTCTTCACGCTCAACCATTTTCTTCGCGGCTTTGATGGTGGTGGCCAGGCCACGCAGTTCCAGCTTGCCGTAAATGAATGGTTTGAACAGCTCCAGTGCCATTTTCTTCGGCAGACCGCACTGATGCAGACGCAGGTATGGACCTACGGTGATAACAGAACGACCGGAGTAGTCAACACGCTTACCGAGCAGGTTCTGACGGAAACGACCCTGTTTACCTTTGATCATGTCGGCCAAAGATTTCAGAGGACGTTTGTTAGAACCGGTGATTGCACGACCGCGACGACCGTTGTCCAGCAGAGCATCGACCGCTTCCTGCAGCATACGTTTTTCGTTACGTACGATGATGTCAGGCGCAGCCAGATCCAGCAGACGTTTCAGACGGTTGTTACGGTTGATGACGCGACGATACAGATCGTTCAGGTCAGACGTCGCGAAACGACCACCATCCAGCGGTACCAGTGGACGCAGATCTGGCGGCAGAACCGGCAGAACGGTCAGGATCATCCACTCTGGTTTGTTACCAGACAGGACGAACGCTTCCAGCAGTTTGATACGCTTGGTCAGCTTTTTACGCTTGGTTTCGGAATTCGTTTCGTTCAGCTCTTCACGCAGCTGCTCGCACTCTTTCTCCAGATCCATGTTTTTCAACAGGGCCTGAATAGCTTCCGCACCCATCTTCGCGTCGAATTCGTCACCGAACTCTTCCAGCGCGTCCAGATACTGTTCTTCGGTCAGAATCTGGTTACGTTCCAGATTCGTCATCCCGCCTTCGATCACAACATATGATTCGAAGTACAGAACACGTTCGATATCACGCAGCGGCATATCCAGCAGCAAACCGATACGGGACGGCAGTGATTTCAGGAACCAGATGTGAGCCGTTGGAGACGCCAGCTCGATGTGGCCCATGCGTTCACGACGCACTTTAGTCTGGGTCACTTCAACGCCGCACTTCTCACAGATCACACCACGGTGTTTCAGGCGCTTGTACTTACCGCACAGGCACTCGTAATCTTTTACTGGCCCGAAAATACGCGCACAGAAAAGGCCGTCACGCTCAGGCTTGAACGTACGGTAGTTGATGGTTTCCGGCTTTTTAACTTCACCGAAAGACCATGAACGGATCATGTCTGGCGAGGCCAGAGCAATTTTGATCGCATCAAACTCTTCGGTTTTAGTCTGCGCTTTCAGAAACTTTAATAAATCTTTCACGGATTTGCTCCCGTCGGAGTTAGCACAATCTGGTGCCGGGTTTTATCCCGGCACCAGTGACCTGTTTGAGCGAGAGTTACTCGTCTTCCAGCTCGATGTTGATACCCAGAGAACGAATCTCTTTCAACAGTACGTTGAAGGATTCTGGCATACCTGGTTCCATCTGATGGTTGCCGTCCACGATGTTTTTATACATCTTGGTACGACCGTTGACGTCATCAGACTTAACGGTAAGCATTTCCTGCAGGGTGTATGCCGCGCCGTATGCTTCAAGCGCCCATACTTCCATCTCACCGAAGCGCTGACCACCGAACTGTGCCTTACCACCCAGCGGCTGCTGAGTAACCAGGCTGTAAGAACCGGTAGAACGCGCATGCATCTTGTCATCAACCAGGTGGTTCAGTTTCAGCATGTACATATAGCCGACGGTAACCTGGCGCTCGAATTGCTCACCGGTACGTCCGTCGAACAGCGTGATCTGACCAGAAGTTGGCAGGCCACCCAGCTGTAACAGTTCCTTGATTTCAGACTCTTTCGCACCGTCAAAGACTGGCGTTGCGATTGGCATACCTTTTTTCAGGTTCTCAGCCAGACGCATCACTTCATCATCAGAGAAGGTGTTCAGGTCAACTTTCTGACGAACATCAGTACCCAGATCGTACGCACGCTGGATGAATTCGCGCAGTTTCGCGACTTCTTGCTGCTGTTTCAGCATGGCGTTGATCTTCTCGCCAATACCTTTCGCAGCCATACCCAGGTGAGTTTCAAGGATCTGACCAATGTTCATACGAGACGGTACGCCCAGCGGGTTCAGTACGATATCTACCGGCGTACCGTTAGCATCGTGCGGCATATCTTCGATCGGGTTGATCTTAGAGATAACACCCTTGTTACCGTGACGACCTGCCATTTTATCACCAGGCTGAATCTGACGTTTAACGGCCAGATAGACTTTAACAATCTTCAGCACGCCAGGTGCCAGATCGTCGCCCTGAGTGATTTTACGGCGTTTCGCTTCGAGTTTTTTCTCGAACTCGTGTTTCAGTTCGTCGTACTGCTCAGCCAGTTGCTCCAGCTGATTTTGTTTCTCTTCGTCGGTCAGGCCCAGTTCCAGCCAGCGATCGCGAGGCAGTTTGTCGAGCTTCTCAGCTTCAACACCACCGGCAACCAGCACCGCGTAGATACGACCAAACAGGCCCGCTTCGAGGATCTGCAGTTCTTCAGACAGGTCTTTCTTCGCCTGCTTCAGCTGCATCTCTTCGATTTCCAGCGCACGTTTGTCTTTTTCTACGCCATCACGGGTAAAGACCTGAACGTCGATGATCGTACCGGAAACACCGTTTGGTACGCGCAGAGAAGAGTCTTTAACGTCAGACGCTTTCTCACCGAAGATGGCGCGCAGCAGTTTCTCTTCTGGCGTCAGCTGGGTTTCACCTTTCGGCGTCACTTTACCAACCAGAATGTCGCCGCCGGTCACTTCAGCACCGATGTAAACGATACCGGATTCATCCAGTTTGGAGAGCGCAGCTTCACCCACGTTAGGGATGTCAGCGGTGATCTCTTCTGGCCCCAGCTTGGTGTCACGGGACACACATGCCAGTTCCTGAATGTGAATCGTGGTGAAACGATCTTCCTGAACCACACGCTCGGAGACGAGGATGGAGTCTTCGAAGTTGTAACCATTCCACGGCATGAACGCTACGCGCATGTTCTGACCGAGCGCCAGTTCACCGAGATCGGTAGACGGACCATCTGCCAGCACGTCGCCGCGCTCAATAGGTTCACCCAGAGACACACATGGCATCTGGTTGATACAGGTGTTCTGGTTAGAACGGGTGTATTTGGTCAGGTTATAGATGTCGATACCTGCTTCGCCCGGGTACATCTCATCTTCGTTAACTTTGATAACGATACGAGAGGCATCCACGTACTGAACAGTACCGCCACGTTTAGCAACCGCAGTTACACCGGAGTCAACGGCAACAGCACGTTCCATACCGGTACCAACCAGCGGCTTATCAGCGCGCAGAGTTGGAACGGCCTGACGTTGCATGTTCGCACCCATCAATGCACGGTTGGCGTCATCGTGTTCCAGGAACGGGATCAGGGACGCACCGACAGAAACCACCTGCTGGGTGGAAACGTCCATGTAGTCAACCTGGTCACGGCTGAACAAGCTGGATTCGCCTTTGCTACGGCAGGTAACCAGATCTTCTACAAAGTGGCCTTCGTCATCCAGGTTGGAGTTCGCCTGAGCGATAACGTAGTTGCCTTCTTCGATAGCAGACAGGTAATGAATCTCATCGGTCACCACACCGTCAGTCACTTTACGATACGGGGTCTCAAGGAAACCGTATTCGTTCGTCTGTGCGTAAACGGACAGGGAGTTGATCAGACCGATGTTTGGACCTTCAGGCGTTTCGATTGGACATACGCGACCGTAGTGAGTCGGGTGTACGTCTCGAACTTCAAAGCCTGCACGTTCACGGGTCAAACCACCCGGGCCCAGTGCGGAGATACGACGTTTGTGCGTAATCTCAGACAGCGGGTTGTTCTGGTCCATAAACTGAGACAGCTGGCTGGAACCGAAGAACTCTTTCACTGCGGCAGAGATTGGCTTGGCGTTGATCATATCCTGAGGCATCAGGGTATCCAGATCGCCCAGAGACAGACGCTCTTTCACCGCACGCTCAACACGTACCAGGCCAACGCGGAATTGGTTTTCCGCCATTTCGCCTACGGAACGGATACGACGGTTGCCGAGGTGGTCGATGTCATCCACTTCGCCTTTGCCGTTACGGATATCGATGAGCTTTTTCATCACTTCGATGATGTCTTCTTTGCTCAGGATACCGGAACCTTCAATCGAATCACGCAGCAGAGAACGGTTGAACTTCATACGACCAACCGCAGACAGATCGTAGCGGTCTTCAGAGAAGAACAGGTTCTCAAACAGGTTTTCAGCTGCTTCGCGAGTTGGCGGCTCACCAGGGCGCATCATGCGGTAGATTTCTACCAGTGCGCTCAGACGATCGGTGGTTGGGTCGACGCGTACAGTTTCAGAAATGTAGGCACCGTGGTCCAGATCGTTCGTGAACAGCGTTTCGATACGTTTGTGACCGGACTGGCTCAGTTTAGCCAACAGATCCAGACTCAATTCCATGTTCGCCGGGCAGATCAGTTCGCCCGTTGATGCATCGACGTAATCTTTCGCGGATACTTTTCCTGCAATGTATTCAACCGGGACTTCGATGAGTTTGATATCATCTTTTTCCAGCTGACGGATGTGACGCGCAGTAATACGGCGACCTTTTTCCACATACACTTTGCCGTCGAATTCGATGTCGAACGACGCGGTCTCACCACGCAGACGTTCCGGCACCAACTCCATTTGCAGCTTGTTGTCGCGGATCTCAAAGATCACTTTCTCAAAGAACAGGTCCAGGATCTGCTCAGTGGTATATTGCAGCGCACGCAGGATGATGGTTGCAGGCAGTTTACGACGACGGTCGATACGGACAAACAGGTTGTCTTTCGGATCGAACTCGAAGTCCAGCCATGAACCACGGTAAGGAATGATGCGAGCGTTATACAGTACTTTACCGGATGAGTGCGTTTTACCTTTATCGCTGTCAAAGAAGACGCCCGGGCTACGATGCAGCTGGGAAACGATAACACGCTCAGTACCGTTGATAACGAAAGTACCGTTGTCTGTCATGAGTGGAATTTCACCCATGTAGACTTCTTGTTCTTTAATGTCTTTAACGGTGCCTTCAGGCGCTTCGCGCTCGTAGATCACCAGACGCAGTTTTACGCGCAGCGGTGCGGAATAGGTCACGCCACGGATCTGACATTCCTGAACGTCAAACACCGGTTCGCCAAGGCGGTAGCTGACGTATTGCAGCTCAGAATTACCGCTATAGCTTTTAATCGGGAATACGGAACGGAAAGCTGCTTCCAGACCATACTGCCCTTCAGGATCTTGCTCGATAAACTTCTGGAACGAGTCAAGCTGGATAGAAAGGAGATAAGGTATATCCAGAACTTGTGGACGTTTACCAAAATCCTTACGAATACGTTTTTTCTCGGTATAGGAGTAAACCATTAGGGTTCCTCAGCTCGCTGACAAGTCGACCCATCTGCCCGACGAAGGGACAGTTTGTGCAACACCGTTTTGTTGATCGGAAAATCGAATACTTTCCGCAATACCTGTTGCTATCACGCTTAAACCATTTCGTTGCAATTTACACAGCCCCTGCGGTCTGTTGCAGTATATTAAGACGTCGATAGAAACAAGCATTGTCAGGACAGCCAGCAGTCAAACAGTGTGAAATGCTACTGGCGCCTTACAGCGCAAAAAGGCTGGTGACTAAAAAGTCACCAGCCATCAGCCTAATTACTCAGGCTGCAACCGGAAAGGTTGGCTTATTTAACTTCAACTTCTGCGCCAGCTTCTTCCAGAGATTTTTTCAGTGCTTCAGCGTCATCTTTGCTCACGCCTTCTTTCAGTGCAGCTGGAGCAGATTCTACCAGGTCTTTAGCTTCTTTCAGACCCAGGCCAGTTGCGCCACGTACTGCTTTGATTACTGCAACTTTGTTCGCGCCGATACCTTTCAGAATCACGTCGAATTCAGTTTTTTCTTCAGCAGCTTCAGCTGGGCCAGCAGCTACAGCTACAGCGGCAGCAGCAGAAACGCCGAATTTTTCTTCCATTGCAGATACCAGCTCTACAACGTCCATTACAGACATAGCTGCAACTGCTTCGATGATTTGATCTTTAGTGATAGACATTTAAATTGTTCCTGAAAATCAGAATAAGTTTATACGTAAGCGAATGCTTTATAAAGAAGGCGGCTATTAAGCAGCTTCTTTCGCATCGCGTACAGCAGCCAGAGTGCGAACCAGTTTGCCAGCCGAAGCTTCTTTCATGGTTGCCATCAGGCGTGCAATTGCTTCTTCGTAGGTTGGCAGTGTAGCCAGGCGATCGATTTGCGATGCCGGGATCAACTCACCTTCAAAGGCTGCGGCTTTGACCTCAAATTTTGCATTCGCTTTAGCGAAATCTTTGAACAGACGAGCAGCTGCGCCCGGGTGTTCCATAGAATATGCAATCAGGGTCGGACCAACGAACGCGTCTTTCAGGCACTCAAACTGAGTACCTTCAACAACACGGCGCAGCAGGGTGTTACGAACAACACGCATGTATACGCCGGCTTCGCGACCTGCTTTACGCAGTTCAGTCATTTTGTCAACAGTAACGCCACGGGAATCCGCAACTACTGCAGACAGCGCGCCTTTGGCTACTTCGCTGACTTCAGCAACAATCGCTTGTTTGTCTTGAAGATTTAAAGCCATTAGCTTTGCTCCTGGATGTTTGCCAGGGCTCATGCCCTGGAACTCACTTCACTCTTACCAACGGCAAGAGCGTCTTAATACGGTGAGCAGAAACAAGCCAGAGTATCCAAAAATAATCTTAGCGTTCTGTCACCGTCTACGCAGGGGATTAAGTTTCTTGCGAAACACCTGCGGTCTTCGACGGAGGCCTGGATAGGCCAGGCTCCAACGAACAAATCTTGTCTATCCATCGCTATTCAATCTGTCGCGGCGTTGACTGCCTTCGTTCACACCCGTCACATAGTTAACTATGCTCCTGGCGATTCACCCAGTTGTCGCCTTGCCACAGCCTGAATATCTCGGACATACGTCTGCATTAAGCAGAATACGTGGGGGTAAGATTGTAGACAAATCCACCGCCCACGTAAAGGCATTAGTTTGCAGCAGCGCTCAGGCCAGCCTGGTCAACTGCAACACCTGCACCCATGGTGGTGGAGATGCTAACTTTCTTGATGTACACGCCTTTCGCCTGAGTTGGTTTCGCTTTTTTCAGCGCAACCAGCAGAGATTCCAGGTTTTCTTTCAGTTTGTCAGCGTCAAAGTCCACTTTACCGATGGTGGTGTGGATGATGCCGTTTTTGTCGTTACGATAACGAACCTGACCTGCTTTAGCGTTCTTAACCGCTTCAGCAACGTTAGGGGTTACAGTACCGACTTTCGGGTTTGGCATCAGGCCGCGTGGACCCAGAACCTGGCCCAACTGGCCAACAACGCGCATTGCATCTGGAGATGCGATAACAACGTCGAAGTTCATTTCGCCTTTCTTGATCTGATCAGCCAGATCTTCCATACCTACCAGTTCAGCGCCGGCAGCTTTAGCAGCTTCAGCGTTTGCACCCTGAGCAAATACAGCTACGCGAACGGAACGGCCAGTACCGTGTGGCAGTACAGTTGCGCCACGAACGTTCTGATCGGATTTACGAGCATCGATGCCGAGGTTAACGGCAACGTCAACGCTTTCTACGAACTTAGCAGTAGCCAGTTCTTTCAGCAGAGCGATAGCTTCGTTGATATCGTACTGCTTAGTTGCGTCAACTTTGTCACGAATGACGGACATGCGCTTGGTCAGTTTAGCCATTTCTTAGTCCTCCACTACCAGGCCCATGGAACGTGCAGTACCTTCAATGGAGCGAGTCATCGCTTCAATGTCGGAACCAGTCATGTCGGCAGCTTTGGTCTGCGCGATTTCCTGCAGCTGAGCGCGGGAAATTTTACCTACTTTGTCTTTGTTCGGCTTACCGGAACCAGACTTGATACCAGCCGCTTTTTTCAGCAGAACTGCTGCCGGCGGGGTCTTGGTAATGAAGGTGAAAGAACGGTCAGCGTAAACGGTAATAACAACCGGAGTTGGCAGGCCTTTTTCCAGGGATTCTGTTTTGGCGTTGAACGCTTTACAGAATTCCATGATGTTAACGCCCTGTTGACCCAGAGCCGGACCTACTGGTGGACTCGGGTTAGCCATACCCGCTGCAACCTGCAGCTTAACGTAGGCTTGTACTTTCTTAGCCATTCTAAAATCCTCTGTGTGGGTTATAACGCCTCAGTGAGGCTCCCCGTGATATAAATTCGTTTTACGGGCCGCAACCCATAAAAACAAAAGGCGCGAAATTGTATTCCAATCTCGCGCCCTGTGCAACGATTAAATCGTCGCTTTTTTACGCTGTGCTTAGGCTTTTTCGACCTGTGCAAAGTCCAGCTCTACCGGGGTCGCACGACCAAAGATAGAAACAGATACTTTCAGGCGGGACTTTTCATAGTCCACTTCTTCAACCACGCCGTTAAAGTCAGCAAACGGACCGTCGCTAACACGCACCATTTCACCCGGTTCAAACAGCGTTTTAGGACGCGGCTTATCACCCACCTGCTGCAGGCGGTTCATAATCGCATCAACTTCTTTGTCGCTGATTGGTGCCGGACGGTCGGACGTGCCGCCGATAAAGCCCATTACGCGCGGGACGCTGCGCACCAGGTGCCAGCTTGCATCGTTCATCACCATCTGAACAAGCACGTAACCCGGGAAGAATTTACGCTCGCTTTTGCGACGCAGGCCGCCACGGATCTCGACCACTTCTTCGGTCGGTACCATGACTTCGCCAAACAACTCTTCCATATTGTGTAATTTGATATGCTCGCGCAGCGACGTTGCTACACGGCCTTCAAAACCGGAAAACGCCTGAACGACGTACCAGCGCATCTTAGGGGCTTCAGACATCTTAGAACCTCAGGCCAGTGATAAAGGAGACCAGGCGAACCAGAATGCCATCCAGTCCCCACAGGATCAGTGACATTACAGCAGTCACCGCTGCCACAATCAGCGTGGTGTGCAATGTTTCCTGGCGAGTCGGCCAAATGACCTTGCGAACTTCAGTTCGCGCTTCGCGGGCAAAAGCAACGGTCGCTTTACCTTTTGTCGTCAACAGCGCGACACCACCCGCTGCAGCAATAAGAATTACTACGGCCAGCGCACGCAACGGCAGCATCATGTCACGATAAAGGTAGTTGCCAACGATCGCTACAATCAGCAGCACGGCTACAATGACCCACTTCATCGCTTCCAGGCCGCGACCGCTCCCTTGAGCTTCGGTATTCGCACTCATAAACCAACCTGTCAGAAGAATTCTACAAACATTTTCACCCCGCGATTGCGAGGCGAACCAAGCCGAAATGCACTGCAGCTTTTCGGACTAAACGCCCTCTACAGAGCCTGTCTCAGCAATGATTATGACAAATAAAATCACTGATGAGCCAGGTTCTGGTTCGAAAGCGTGCAAAAAGGGCATCAAATGATGCCCTTTTATCGCGCATTGCGTCAAATGTTATCGGCTATTAGCCCAGAACTTTTGCAACAACGCCCGCACCAACGGTACGACCACCTTCACGGATTGCGAAACGCAGACCGTCATCCATCGCGATTGGGTGGATCAGGGTAACAACCATCTGAATGTTGTCGCCTGGCATGACCATCTCAACGCCTTCTGGCAGTTCGATGGTACCGGTCACGTCAGTTGTACGGAAGTAGAACTGTGGACGGTAGCCTTTGAAGAACGGAGTATGACGGCCGCCTTCATCTTTGGACAGGATGTAAACTTCAGATTCGAATTTGGTGTGCGGCTTGATAGAGCCTGGCTTAGCCAGAACCTGACCACGTTCGATTTCTTCACGTTTGATACCACGCAGCAGAACACCAACGTTCTCACCAGCGCGGCCTTCGTCCAGCAGTTTGCGGAACATTTCAACGCCGGTACAGGTAGACTTAGCAGTCTCTTTGATACCAACGATTTCAACTTCTTCGCCAACTTTAACGATACCGCGCTCTACACGACCGGTAACAACAGTACCACGGCCGGAGATAGAGAATACGTCTTCGATTGGCAGCAGGAATGGCTTGTCGATAGCACGTTCTGGTTCTGGGATGTAAGAATCCAGGAAGCCAGCCAGTTCAACAATCTTCGCTTCCCACTCAGCTTCGCCTTCCAGCGCTTTCAGAGCAGAACCACGTACGATTGGAGTATCGTCGCCTGGGAAATCGTACTGAGACAGCAGTTCACGAACTTCCATCTCTACCAGTTCCAGCAGTTCTTCGTCATCAACCATGTCGCATTTGTTCAGGAACACGATGATGTAAGGAACGCCTACCTGACGACCCAGCAGGATGTGCTCACGCGTCTGAGGCATAGGGCCATCAGTCGCAGCAACAACCAGGATCGCGCCGTCCATCTGCGCAGCACCGGTGATCATGTTTTTAACATAGTCGGCGTGGCCTGGGCAGTCTACGTGTGCGTAGTGGCGAGTCGGGGTGTCATATTCAACGTGAGAGGTGTTGATGGTGATACCACGAGCTTTTTCTTCTGGTGCGTTATCGATCTGGTCGAATGCACGAGCAGAACCACCGTAGGTTTTAGCCAAAACGGTAGTGATTGCAGCGGTCAGCGTTGTTTTACCATGGTCAACGTGGCCGATAGTACCGACGTTGACGTGCGGTTTTGTACGTTCAAACTTTTCTTTAGACATCGATTGTCCCTCTAAGACACGGATAAATCGGTGATATCACCACATCAACCAGGCAAAACGCCTGAACTGTTGAATTTATTTAAATTGAAACAGAGAGAAACGGGAGGGATAAGTGAAGTGGTGCTGATACCCAGAGTCGAACTGGGGACCTCACCCTTACCAAGGGTGCGCTCTACCAACTGAGCCATATCAGCACGTTTGGAGCGGGCAGCGGGAATCGAACCCGCATCATCAGCTTGGAAGGCTGAGGTAATAGCCATTATACGATGCCCGCATCCTGAAACTCGGCTACCCAGTTCTTTCTGTAACAAAAAAAGAGATTTCTCTCTTTTTAAGTTCGAGCTGATTAATTTTTCTAACCAGCTCTGGCGGCATTTACGCTGCCAGAAAGTGGTGGTGGGGGAAGGATTCGAACCTTCGAAGTCTGTGACGGCAGATTTACAGTCTGCTCCCTTTGGCCGCTCGGGAACCCCACCGGACTTGATGGTGCCGACTACCGGAATCGAACTGGTGACCTACTGATTACAAGTCAGTTGCTCTACCTACTGAGCTAAGTCGGCATCAAGTAGCGCGCATTTTATGGAGACATGCCGGTTCATGCAACTAAAAAATTGCATAAATTGTTCTTTCGCTCACATTTTGTGCGTAACCAGGAAAAAACGCTGTAATTTCACGCGTTGCAGGTCAAATAACCAGCGACAGAGGGCCAAATACTTCTTTTATACGTACCGTGATGACTCCCGCGGAAGCATCACTTGCCCATATTTTTTCTTATTATTCGCGTCATCTGGTGTTAACCTCCTGCCCATTGTCCAAAATTAACTACTAAGTGATGGACTTCTGCTCGCCCGCTTGCCCGATTGAGTCGGTACAGAGTTCACAGATCATGCTTATGAGCAAAAAAGAGCAATCGTTAATGACACCCTACCTTCAATTTAACCGTAGCCAGTGGGCTGCACTGCGTGATTCCGTCCCTATGACGCTGACTGAAGGCGAGATAGCACGGTTAAAAGGGATCAACGAAGATTTATCGCTTGAAGAAGTGGCTGAGATCTATTTGCCTTTGTCGCGTTTGCTTAACTTCTATATTAGTTCCAACCTGCGCCGCCAGGCGGTGCTGGAACAGTTTCTCGGCACTAACGGCCAGCGCATACCTTATATCATCAGCATTGCAGGCAGCGTAGCCGTCGGGAAAAGCACCACCGCTCGTGTTCTTCAGGCCCTGCTCAGCCGCTGGCCAGAGCACCGCAGCGTAGAGCTGATCACCACAGATGGTTTCCTGCATCCCAACGACGTATTAAAAGAACGCGGCCTGATGAAGAAAAAAGGCTTCCCGCTCTCTTATGATATGCATCGCCTGGTAAAATTTGTCTCTGACCTGAAATCCGGCGCGCCGAACGTGACCGCCCCGGTTTACTCTCATCTTATTTATGATCGTATTCCCGATGGCGATAAGACCGTAGTCCAGCCGGATATCCTGATTCTGGAAGGCTTAAATGTTCTGCAAAGCGGTATGGATTATCCCCACGACCCGCATCATGTCTTTGTTTCCGATTTCGTCGATTTCTCTATCTATGTCGATGCCCCGGAAGATTTACTGCAAAACTGGTATATCAACCGCTTCCTGAAATTCCGCGAAGGGGCGTTCACCGATCCGGACTCTTACTTCCACAACTATGCCCAGCTTTCCGAGCAGGAAGCGATTAACGTGGCAACATCCTTGTGGAACGAAATCAACTACGTGAACCTGAAAGAGAACATCCTGCCCACGCGCGAACGTGCCAGCCTGATCCTCACCAAAAGTGAAAACCACGCGGTCGACCAGGTTCGTTTACGTAAGTAGGCGAGACGCAGAGACAAAAAAACCGGCGAACATCGCCGGTTTTTTATTTTAGGTTATGCGTGAGGTTTCTCACCGTTTTCATCCTGATCGACTGCAAAGCAGGCTACCAGCTGACCGCCATACTCTTTCAGCTGAGGCTGTAGCTGAGTACAAGGGCCAAAACGTCGACGGCAACGGGCGTTGAAAGCGCAGCCCGGCGGTGGACTCAGCGGGCTTGGCAGCTCGCCGGTCAGCTTGATACGCTCGCGTCGATCGTCAGGATTCAGGCGCGGTGTCGCTGAAAGCAAAGCCTGCGTATACGGGTGACGAGGATTATTAAAAATCTGATCCTTCGTGCCCTTTTCTACGCAGCGGCCCAGATACATCACCATCACTTCATCGGCGATGTGCTCGACCACGGACAGGTCATGTGAAATGAACACATAGGACAGGCCCATATCCTGCTGTAAATCCATCATCAGGTTAAGCACCTGAGCACGCACCGAAACGTCGAGTGCCGATACCGGTTCATCGGCAATCACCACGTCCGGGTCAAGCATCAGTCCACGCGCGATGGCAATACGCTGGCGCTGCCCGCCGGAGAACATATGCGGGTAGCGATCGTAATGCTCGGTCTTCAGGCCGACCTTCGCCATCATCGCCAGCGCTTTCTCGCGACGCTGCTCTTTACTCAACTCGCTGTTGATTTGCAGCGGCTCTTCCAGAATCTGCCCCACTTTCTTGCGCGGGTTCAGGGAGCCGTACGGGTTCTGGAACACAATCTGGATTTTCTGTCGGCGCAGCTTTTGCGCCTGCGGATCGTGCTTAAGCAGATCCTGCCCCTGATAATAAAGCTCACCGCCGGTGGGCGTCTCAATCATCGTCAGCAGGCGTCCGAGGGTGGATTTACCGCACCCTGACTCCCCGACCACAGCCAGCGTCTTGCCGCGCTCAAGGGTGAACGACACCCCATCCAGCGCCTTTACCAGGCGTTCCGGGGCAAAAAGCCCCTTCTTCACCGGATAATGTTTTTTAAGATCGATCGCCTGCAACAGCGGAAGGTGCCTGGTGGCCTCTTGCGTACTCATAGTGTGGGCCTCCCGGCATCATCAAGGGGATAGTGACATTTCGACTGACGACCGTCATTTAAGGTAAACAGCTCAGGTTCTTCAGCACGGCATTTATCCGTCGCATACGGACAGCGAGGATTGAGCAAGCAGCCTGTCGGGCGATCGTATTTACCCGGCACTACGCCCGGCAGCGACGCCAGACGGGCTTTATCCTGCGCAAACTCCGGCAGTGCACGAAGCAAAGCCTGGGTATACGGATGACGGGGCGCACGGAAGATATCGTGCGAATTGCCGGTTTCCACCACCTGGCCTGCATACATTACAATGATTTTATGCGCCGCTTCGGCCACCAGGGCCAAATCGTGGGTGATCAGCACCAGCGCCATGTTCTCTTTCTGCTGTAATTCCAGCAGCAGCTCAATGATCTGCGCCTGAATGGTCACATCCAGTGCCGTCGTCGGTTCATCGGCAATGAGCAGCTTCGGCCGGCAGGCAATCGCCATTGCAATCATCACGCGCTGGCTCATCCCACCGGACAACTGGTGCGGATAAACATCCAGACGCGAGGCAGGATCGGGAATACCCACCTGATTCAGCAAATCGATCGCGCGCTGACGGCGCGTGCTCTTATTACCCCCCTGATGCACCTTAATGGCTTCCATAATCTGGAAGCCCACGGTATAGCATGGGTTCAGGCTGGTCATCGGGTCCTGGAAGATCATCGCCACTTCAGCGCCGACCAGCTGGCGGCGCTGCTTCTCGGAGATACGCTTCAGGTCCTGGCCGTTGAATTCGAGGCTTTCTGCCATCACGCGGCCCGGGAAATCAATCAGTCCCATAATCGCCAGCGAGCTGACCGATTTACCTGAACCAGACTCCCCGACAATGCCAACCACTTCACCCTGGTTCACGCTGTAGCTGATACGGTCTACGGCACGAAACTCGGTGCCTACGTCACCGAAGTGCACCGATAATTTATCTACATTTAATAACGCCATCTCGTGCCTCTTACTGCTTCAGTTTGGGATCAAGTGCATCACGCAGACCATCACCCATCAGGTTAAATGCCAGCACCGTTAGCAGGATCGCCAGACCCGGGAAGGTCACGACCCACCAGGCGCTTTGCGCGAACTGCAACACATCGGCGAGCATGGTGCCCCATTCCGGTGTTGGCGGTTGCGCACCCATGCCAAGGAAGCCTAAAGCAGCCATATCGAGAATCGCGTTAGAGAAACCGAGCGACGCCTGAACAATCAGCGGCGCAAGGCAGTTCGGAAGAATATTGACGAACATCTGACGCAGTGCGCCCGCCCCTGCCACGCGAGATGCCGTGACGTAATCGCGGTTCACTTCGACCAGCACCGCCGCTCGCGTTAATCGAACATAGTGCGGAAGCGCGACAAACGTCAGCGCCAGCGCGGCGTTACCAATGGATGGCCCAAAGACGGCCACCAGCACCAGCGCTAACAGCAGGCTTGGCAGCGCCAGCATGATGTCAACCACGCGCATGATGAGATTATCGATAATCCCGCCAAAATAGCCGGCGACCAGCCCCAGGATAACCCCGAGGATCAACGACAGCACCACCACCAGGCAGCCTACCAGCAGCGACAGGCGAGCACCGTACATTAGACGCGATAACACATCACGGCCGACATCATCGGTTCCCAACAGGTGCGCCATCGTGCCGCCGTCCTGCCAGGCTGGCGGAGCGAGCAGCACGTCGCGGAACTGATCGGCTGGGTTATACGGCGCCAGATAGTTCGCGAAGACCGCGATAATCAGCATGATGACCACGTACACCAGGCCGATAACCGCACCCTTGTTACGTTTGAAGTAATGCCAGAATTCCTGCAGCGGCGTCATCGGCACCGGGGCAGCAATAACTTTATTTGGAGTAACTTGTGACATGATGGCCCCTTACTTCTTATGACGAATACGCGGGTTCACCACGCCGTACAGCAAATCGACCAGCAGGTTAACGAGGATAATCATCGTCGCCACCAGCAACACACCCCCCTGCACCACCGGATAATCACGGCGCTGCAGTGCATCAATCAACCAGCGTCCCAGGCCCGGCCATGAGAAGATCGTTTCGGTCAGGATAGCCCCCGCCAGCAGCGTACCTACCTGCAAACCGATCACGGTCACCACCGGCAGCATGGCGTTTCGCAGGGCGTGAACAATGATGACGCGCATACGGGTCAGCCCTTTGGCGCGCGCGGTACGGATATAATCCTCACCCAGCACTTCCAGCATGGAGGAGCGTGTCATACGAACAATCACGGCCAGCGGGATCGTCCCCAACACCATGGCCGGTAAGATCATATGCGCCACCGCATCAATGAAGTTGCCCTCTTCACCCCAGATCGCGGTGTCGATAAGCATGAATCCGGTAAGCGGATTCGTATCATCAAGGAACACCATATCGCTGACGCGACCGGAAACGGGCGTCAGGTTCCAGTGCACAGAGACCAGCATGATCAACATCATGCCCCACCAGAAGATAGGCATGGAGTAACCGGTCAGCGCCAGGCCCACCGCAGTATGATCGAAGATGGAACCGCGTTTAACGGCAGCCAGCACGCCAACGGGGATACCCACGGCGGTGGCAAAAATCATGGCGCAGACACCCAGTTCGAGCGTCGCTTTAAAGCGAGGCACAAACTCGTCCCACACCGGAAGACGGCTTTTCAGCGAAATACCCAAATCACCATGCATGACGCCCCAGATATAGTTGAGGTACTGTTGCCACAAGGGCTTATTCAGGCCGAGTTCGGCCAACAGTTGCGCATGACGCTCGGGGGAGATTCCACGCTCACCCGCCATAATCATCACCGGGTCACCGGGGATCATATGGACAAAGGCAAAGGTGAGAAGGGTAATACCGATAAACGTGGGGATAACAAGTCCCAGACGTCGGAGGATGAACTGCAACATAACCCGGATTCTCTCTAATGACGCACAACCAGCGGCGTGACGTCTGTATTGCTCACAAATGTAAATATCTTCTCCTGCAGAGAAGATGAGGGTGAGAGGAAACCGATCCCTCTCACCCCGCCCCCTCCCGGAGGGAGAGGGTGAACACCCTACTTATTATTCAACAGAGACGTTTTCAAAGTGGTGTTTGCCCAGTGGATCAACCACATAGCCTTTCACTTCTTTACGCACTGGCTCGTACACCGTGGAGTGAGCAACAATCAGAGCCGGAGCCTGATCGTGCATCACAACCTGAGCCTGCTTGTAGAGTTCGATACGTTTGTTGTGGTCGTCGGTCGCACGCGCCGGCTGAATCAGGTCTTCAAACGGCTTGTAGCACCAGCGAGAGTAGTTAGAACCATCTTTCGCGGCCGCACAGCTGAACAGGGTCGCGAAGAAGTTGTCCGGATCCCCATTGTCGCCGGTCCAGCCCATCATCACAGCCTGATGCTCACCTGCTTTGGCGCGCTTCAGATACTCGCCCCACTCGTAGGTCACAATCTTGGCCTGAACGCCGATCTTAGCCCAGTCAGCCTGAACCATTTCAGCCATGCGGCGTGCGTTCGGGTTGTATGGACGCTGAACAGGCATCGCCCACAGCTCAACGGTAAAGCCTTTATCCTGACCTGCTTCTTTCAGCAGCGCTTTCGCTTTTTCCGGATCGTAGCTGTAGTCTTTGATGTCGTCGTTATAGCCCCACATCGTTGGTGGAATCAGGTTTTTCGCCGCAACGCCTGCGCCCTGATACACCGCTTTGATGATCGCTTCTTTGTTCACCGCGTAGGTCAGCGCCTGACGCACTTTCACGTCGTCGAACGGCTTCTTCTCGGTGTTAAAGGAGAGATAACCCACGTTCAGGCCAGCCTGCTCCAGCAGGTTGATATTTTTGTCCTGCTTCATGCGCGCAATGTCAGCCGGGTTCGGGTATGGCATGACCTGGCATTCATTTTTCTGCAGTTTGGCATAGCGTACAGAGGCATCAGGCGTGATGGAGAAGACCAGGCGGTCGATCTTCGGCTTGGTGCCCCAGAAGCCTTCAAACGCTTTGTACAGAATGCGGGAATCTTTCTGGTACTGCAGCAGCTGGAACGGACCGGTACCAATTGGATTAAGATCCACTTTCTCCGGGGTGCCCGCTTTCAGCATATTGTCTGCATATTCTTTTGACAGAATAGAAGCGAAGTCCATGGCCAGGTCAGCCAGGAATGGCGCTTCCGGGCGAGACAGCACGAACTGAACCGTTTTGTCGTCCACTTTTTTCACTTCGGTAATCAGGTCTGGCAGACCCATACCTTCGAAGTATTCGTAGCTGCCACCAGAAACTTTATGGTACGGGTTCTGGGCATTTTTCTGACGGTCGAAGGAGAACACAACGTCGTCGGCGTTTAAGTCGCGCGTAGGTTTAAATTCTTTGCTGTCCTGCCATTTAACACCCTGACGCAGGTGGAAGGTGTAGGTTTTGCCGTCTTCGCTGACTTCCCATTTCTCCGCCAGGCCAGGAATGACTTCCGTGGTACCGGTTTTGAATTCAACCAGACGGTTATAAATCGGCACAGAGCTTGCGTCGTACGTCGTACCAGAGGTGAAGAGCTGTGGGTTAAAGCCTTCCGGCGAGCCTTCAGAACAGTAAACCAGGGTTTTTGCCTGTACGCTTGCCGCGACGGTGAGAGCAACCAGGCTCAGACCAAGCTTCAGCATCCCTGACTTCTTCAAGGAAATACTCATTATTCTGCTCCAATGTGATGTTTTGCTTTGTTGTGTTACGCCGCCTGACCTTTATTTATTTTTTACCCGGTCCGGTCGGTGGTGCCCGAAGGCGTTATAAGGGATGGAGAATCCTTTCAGAAGAGCGACAGAGTTGCAGCGCAGATCCTCCCTGAAATGCCCCTCGTGCCCTACAATCTGTCAACAGAATGTGAAAACGTCAATACAGGTGACGGGGATTTACGTTGAGGGTGAGAAATGGCAAACAAAGATTAAAAAAACTCCAGGCACCTATTTTCAGCAGGGAAATTTATGCTACTCGCGATGTTGTAGCACAATTCTCTTCATATTTCGCAACATCCAGTGATTAACATTTATGCAGATTAGGTAAACTTTCTTACAGAACGGTGATAATGTGAGCACTTAATACCGCGAACGTTAAAACGCACAGCGGAAAATGCTGAGGTTATCCATAAGCAACGCGAAAAAAGATCAATCTATATATAAAAAAATACAATGGAATATGTCACAAAATCGTTAACAGGCAGGGCATAACGAGGATCAGGGGCATTTTGCAGGGTTGAAGGGAATAACGTCCTAATGCAAAAAGGGCCAACCTTGCGGTTAGCCCTTTTCTAAATGTGGTCGGCGAGAGAGGATGACTCGCCACTTCGTGGCTCGCCCTGCGGGCCGTTGCTAAAGCAACGTTCTCTCGCTTCGCTCGAGTCGAACCTCCTGCCCCGGAGTTTCTCATCCTCACATACATTGTGGATGCAAAAAGGGCCAACCTTGCGGTTAGCCCTTTTTTAAATGTGGTCGGCGAGAGAGGATTCGAACCTCCGACCCACTGGTCCCAAACCAGTTGCGCTACCAAGCTGCGCTACTCGCCGAATGCGGAGCGCATCTTACTGCTGAGGTATGCGCCCGTCAATCCCTTATGATAAAAAAGCCATTCGATCGGCGAGAAACTCGCCAGACCGGTTACTTCGTGGCTTTCGCGGTGTCGTCAGGAAGGTGACACCAGTTGTTATTCTCGTTAATTCCACCGTCAGGTGAGGTATAGCCGAGGCAGCCCATAATGGTGTCATACAGCTCTACGTGACGGCGAGGCACCTTCATTTCCGCTTCTTTCTTCAGATGCTGGAACATTTTCGCCTTCTCAGGCTCTTCAAGGTACTTATCCGACATCCAGACCATCATAGGCACGCGGAACTGCTCTGGTGGCGCCATTTTACGCGGCGTACCGTGCAGGTGCTCATACTCATTAATCGACTCACCGTGGTCAGCCGCGTAGAAAACAATCGCTTTCTTATCGCGGACCTGGTCAATGACGCTATCGATAAAGTGATCGACATACATCACCGTATTGTCATAGGAGTTGATCAGTTGCTCTTTGGTACAGTCCTTATCGACACCCACACATTCCGGCGTCCATTTTGCGAAGCTGCGCGGATAACGCTGCGTGTAGTTGAAGTGCGACCCTTTGGTATGCAGGATGATCATGTGCTTGCCATCCGGATTACCGTTTAACGAGTTCTTCATCTCGTCGATGAGCAGCATGTCGTCAACGCTCTTACCCCGGTTACGCGGCTCAGCACCAATCTGTTCACGGTAGGCGATATTCTTCGCCATGGTGTTGCTGTAGAACCACATCTCGCTCTGCATTGCGTACAGGTCGGCCGAAAAACCAAGCTGGTGTAACACAGAGAAGACGTTTTGCTCTTTCAGCGTACGCTGCGGGTTATCGCTCGCCCCGCCTTCACGCACGAACATACAGCGCAGCGAAAGCTTGGTGGCGGTATCACAAGAGTAGCCACGGAACGCAACGAGATTCTTTTCCTGCGACAGCTTAGGCGTAGTGTCGCGGTCGTAACCCAGCATGCCCATATGATCCCAGCGCGTCGTCTCACCAATGATGAACACAACGTAGGTATCATCGATGTCTTTCGGCGCTTCATAGGTAAACTTCTTCGCCGGGTTCATCAGCGATTTATTATCAGAGGACTCGTCCACCTGCGCCCAGGCGTACAGCCCAAGAGCCGAGATCCAGTTTGAGGGAAGATAAGAGTTGGCGATCACACCGCCATAGCTTGGCATATCAACGCCAGAGGTTCGTTCATCATTCTTTTGCTTCACTTCCAGCAGGCGAATTGGCCCCCAGACCATCAACCCTGCCAGCAGCACCACCGCGACGCTACGAATACGCAAACCCGGCGTGCGCATCTGGCGCAATAAGGTATAGCGGCAACGGTTGCTCCAGATAAACAGAAGCGGTAAGGCGCTCACGCCAATCAGCCAGAGGATGAAGTGTAAGCCAACGACCTCTTTCGACAGGTCGATATCGGTGGTCATGACCGAGGCAATAATACCGTAGCCTATCACCACATTCATAAAGGTCATGTAGTAGCTGGCCCCCGCCGAGCACAACACAACCAGAGACGCCAGTACGCGCCAGACACGTCGTCCGAAAAGAGAGAGCAAACGTAATAAGAAGAACGTCACCAGCACGGTACCGGCCAGTTCAACAACCGCGGCAATACCCTTCCAGAAAGTAAAATCTTGTGCATAACCGTCAAACCGACGGAAAAAAACAGCACCGTTCATAAACAGGCCGATGTACAACGCCAGCAGCAAACTCAGCTTTTGTTGAGTCATCGATTTAATGTATTTCATGCATGCAACCCGAAAAAAGGGACGGTCACGCCGTACACCTTTGAATCAAAAGTGAACAACGTAGATATTCGCTCAGGGGATCGTTATAGGAAACGTCTACAAGCGTGGTAAGTAGACCACAGGGAAGGGAAAAAGTGGCAGCAGAGTGTGTGATCGCGGCAGTTATTTACAAAAAAACAAACTCTGACTTGACTGATACTGTCTTTTATCAGAACGCAGACAGCAAAAAGGCCGGATAACCGGCCTCGTTCATCGCATGATTACGCGTGTGCTTCCTGGAAGCTTTCACGCCGTGGCTGACGAATAGTTGTCGATAGCGCCAGAGAGAGAATCAGCAGGGCGAAGATGACGCAGAAGGTCACGTAGAAGCCACCAAACAGCGATGCAATCAGGGAGCCGCAAATACTGCCAATCCCAAAGCCCAGGTAAATCACACCGTAATTTTTCGCCAGGTTGTTCAGGCCAAAGAACTCGCTGACCAGCGACGGGAAGACGGTGATGGTGCCACCAAAGTTAAACGCGACACAGGCGATGGCGGCAAAGAAGGTCATTTCGTTTAGCGGTGCGAACAGCAAGGCAGCCATACCCACCAGCGACACGACCTGGCCCAGCGTAATCACGCGGATACGTGACATTTTATCTGAGAGGATACCCAGCACCAGACGGCCCGACAGGTTTGCAATGGAGATCACCGTCACCGCATTCGCCGCCGTCATTGCGTCCAGTTTCACCATTCCCTGTGCGATATCCTTCGCCACGCCAATGACGTACAGGCCACTCATGCAGGCGGTCAGGAACATTACGGCCAGCATCCAGTACTGTGGTTTACGCATGGATTGCGCCAACGTGAAGTCGTTTTCCACCACCCCGTTCACTGTTTTGACCTCCTGCTGAGGGGCGTCTTTCATCAGCGTTGCGCCGAAAAGAATCATCACCAGCACGATAGCGCCCCAGATCATGAAGGTCTTTTCCAGGCCAACGGAAGCCAGAAGATGCGAGTCAATGAATTTGAAACCCAGGCTGCCCAGGCCATACGAACCGATGGAGAAGGCAGAAATCAGCCCCTTGCGCTCCGGGAACCATTTCACACAGTTTGACAGCGTTAACAGATAACCTGCGCCATCCGCCAGGCCGACTAACACCCCTGCGCTCAGCCACAACATCATCAGGCTGCTGGAATGCGCGGTCAGGAAGAAGCCCACTCCCAGCAGGATCCCGGAGGCCATCGTCACGCGTTTAACACCAAAACGTTCCTGTAATTTGCCCGCCACCGAGGAGGACAATGCTAACCCCAGGCTTAACAGACCAAAGGAAAATGCGACCTGGCTTACCGGCGCGCCGAGCTTATCGGACAATGCGCTGTTAAACAGGCTCCAGGTATAAACCGATCCCAACGCGAACTGCGTCACGATGGTGCCAAAAAGGGTCAGCCAGCGCGTACGATTGTAGTTTGATGTGTTCATGGCAGTTGTCCTGCAAGAGAAAGTAAGGGAATTCGCTGTAGACAACGATAAACAAAACCCTTCTCTTCAGGGGGAAAACGGCACGAGTTGCAGGAGAAACGGAATGAAATGCCTTTAATCCGGCATGAACGACCTTGCCGGGGCAGGAAATGACGTGAAGTTAGCGTCTACTATCGCCCTGAACCCGGCTGTTCCTGTATACAAGATGTTACAACAAGGTTGAAGAATCGCACAATATTTAAAATCTGGCGCTCACGCCCAGCGTATAAAGATAATCTTCCCCCGTCATGGCATTATCGGCCTGGGACAGCGACGCATAGGCGGCCATATGCGGATGAAGCAAGACGTCTGCCCCCACGGTGACATCGGTCCAGTTGCCGTTTTGCATGCTGGCGGAGAGGCGATTGAGGCCTGACTGCGATTTCCACTGATTATCACCGAACTGCTGGTTATAACTTATCTGCGCCCATGGACGCAGTTCGCCCCACTGTGAATCCACGCGCCACCCCAACGTGCTGACGCTGGCATGCCAGAGCGGATCGGTCAGCGTGGCAGTATTCACATTATCGCCAAACTCATTGTATAAAGAGGACGATGAGCCGTCGTAATGCCAAGCCGCAACCGGCCCGGTCGTAATATTGCGCGTGACAGGAATGCTGACGCCCAGGCTCAGCGTACTCGTCGATTCCGCCGGATAATTCTCCGGCATGGTTAATGCCAGCCCTGAGACGGTTTGCGACGTGCGGATGCGCTCTTCGAGGATGTCCTCATAGCGCGGTTGGTGATCGGCATCCCATGTATAGCGTTCTGTCGTATTACTTTCTGCGTCTGAAACGATATATTCCTGTTGCCATGCATAAGCTGAGTGGCACAGAAATAGCCCCGCCAGGCTTATGTAAGCATGGCGACCACTGATTTTTTTTATCATCATCAAAGCGACTCCAGAGAGCCGAATTCGGCGATATTTCTCATTGTGTACGAAGAGGTATAAGGACATAGCCCTGTATTAACTATTGTCTTTTTAACAGACACGTCAAGCAGGGCTGATGAAATATTTCTCCACTGGAATCAACAAGGGAGCGAAATCATGCAACGTTGCGGGTGGGTCAGTCAGGATCAGCTTTATATTGATTACCATGACCAGGAATGGGGGGTGCCGGAGACCAACGCACAGAAGCTTTTCGAGATGATCTGTCTTGAAGGCCAACAGGCCGGCTTATCGTGGATCACCGTACTGAAAAAACGCGAAAATTACCGGCGCGCCTTCCATCATTTTGATCCGTTAGCCGTAGCCGCCATGACCGATGAGGATGTGGAAAGACTGGTGCAGGATGCAGGAATTATCCGCCACCGGGGGAAAATTCAGGCCATCATCGGCAACGCCCGCGCCTTTCTGACGATGGCGCAAAACGGGGAACCTTTCGCAGAGTTTGTCTGGGGATTTGTCGACCACCAGCCGCAGGTTTCCCATGCCGCCACCCGGGCCGACATTCCAACGTCGACACCCGCTTCTGATGCACTCTCAAAGGCGTTGAAAAAACGCGGCTTTAAGTTCGTGGGCACCACCATTTGCTACTCGTTCATGCAGGCCTGCGGGCTGGTCAACGACCATATTACAGGATGTATTTGTTACCCGGGAGGAGGGAATGATTCACAAATGGCAAAGTAACGATACCGCCCCGCTGCTGCGCTTGTGGATGGAAAGCACCACCGAAGCGCACCCGTTTATCGATGCCCAATACTGGAAAGAGAGTGAACCTCTGGTTCGCAACACCTGGCTGCCTTCAGCAGAAACCTGGGTCTGGATGGACGCTGGAGAACTGCGGGGGTTTATCAGCGTGATGCATTCGCAATTTATAGGGGCCCTGTTTGTCGACCCCGCATATCTTGGAAAAGGCATCGGCAAGGCGCTGATCGCCCATGTAAAACAGCGCTATGCCGATCTCACTCTGGAGGTTTACCAGAAGAACAGTCGGGCGGTGAATTTCTATCATGCGCAGGGCTTTCGCATTGAAGACAGCGCCTGGCAAGACGAAACGCAACACCCCACCTGGATCATGCGCTGGCAGGAGGATCAAACGCCGTGAGCGTAAGCTCAGGGCCTGTATATTTCTCAACCCATGCCAGTGCCGTATTCCCGGCACAGCCGTTCCCCAGCTTTGAGCTGGGGAGATCTTTGGTCAGCACGTTGACCGCGCCGTTTTTACAGATCCCGCCGTTGGTGCGATCCAAATCGGGCCATGCGCCCTGGTGAATACAGATGACGCCCGGCCTGATACCATCGCTCACCACGGCCCCCGCCAGAACCTGTCCGCGATCGTTCCAGACGCGCACGACGTCACCCTCCGCAATACCGCGCGCGTTCGCATCCTGCGTATTCAGGGTCACCGGCTCACGCCCTGCGACGGCATAGCGCTCACGCAGTGAAGCGTAATTCAACTGGCTGTGCAGACGATGCGCCGGATGGGCGGACAATACCTGCAACTGCTCGGGCCGGGCATTGCCCTGCCACTCATCTGGCTCAAGCCACATCGGATGCGGCGGGCAGTCCGCATAGCCATAGCGGGCGATCCGCTGGCTATAGATTTCTATTTTGCCGCTCTCGGTTTTGAGGGGATGATTTTGCGGATCGCGACGGAAATCGGCAAACCGGACAAAGCGGTCATTTTGCTCGCTCTCCGGCATTTCGAAGATCGCGTTGGCCTGCCAAAACTCAGCAAAGGGCGGCAAGGTCACGCCGTGCGCCGCGCCGCGTTCTCCGGCAATGTGGTAGAACGTTTCCAGCCACTGGAGGTCCGTTTTACCTTCAGTAAAGCGCTCGCGTCCACCCGTCTCCCAGCGCTCGCAGAGATCGGCGAACACCTCAAAATCATCGCGGGCTTCATCACGCGGCGCGACAACGCGCTTCATCGGCACCATGTGCTGATTACTGTAATCGCCGGTCATGGTGAGATCGTTACGCTCGAACGACGTGGTGGCGGGTAAGACGATATCCGCGTGTTTGGCCGCTGCGGTCCAGAAGCACTCGGAAATGACGACCAGCTCCGGCTTTTTCCATGCACGAATCAGGCGGTTGGTGTCCTGATGATGGGTAAAGTTTGCTCCGCCGGCCCACCAGACGAAACGAATATCCGGGAAGTGTCGATCCATGCCGTTGTGCTGATAAAAACCGCCGGGGTTTTCCAGCGCTTCAACAATACGGGCGACGGGGATTTTATCCACCGCGTCGGTCCCGTTTTTCACCAGCCCCTGCATCGAGGCCAGGACCGCAGCTTTACGCGTCGGATTGCCGCCGTTCGCAAAATGATAAGAGAGGCCAAAACCCCCGCCCGGCGTACCAATCTGCCCAAGCATTGCGGCCAGCGTCACCAGCATCCAGTGCTTTTGTTCGCCAAACTGCTGGCGCTGCATACCCCAACCGGACATCAACATGGTGGTGTGGTTATGGAATAGCTCTGCAAGCTCGCGAATTTTAGGCGCACTTACGCCACAAATTTCTGCCGCCCACTCCGCCGTTTTGGCGATACCGTCGGCATGGCCCAATAAATAGTCAGCAAATTTGTCATAGCCTGTGGTGCAACGCGCAAGGAAAGCTTCGTCATGCCAGTTGTTTTCAACCAGCGTATGCGCAATCCCCAGCATCAGCGCCACGTCCGTGCCCATATGCGGCGCAATCCACTCCGCGCTGTCGCCCATAAAATCCATCGTTTCCGAACGCATCGGATCGATACACAGGATGCGTTTGCCGCTTTTACGCAGCGCGTCAAAATACCCGATGCCCTGCTCGTCGCTGGCATTCCAGGCAATTTTCAGCGTGTTGAGAGGGTTGGCGCTCCAAAGCACCACCACGTCAGTATGTTCCAGCACCAGCGGCCAGCTGGTTTGCTGCTGATAAACTTCGTTTCCCCCCACCACGTACGGCATGATTGCCTGCGCCGCGCCGGTGGAATAATCACCGAGATGCCCCGTATACCCACCCGCCAGGCTCATATAACGCTGGAGCAGCGTCGCCGCTTTATGCAGCACCCCATTTGAACGCCAGCCATAGGAACCGGCAAAAATCGACGCCGGGCCATAGCTCTGGCGAATACGCTTGTGCTGCGCGTCAATCAGGGCCAGTGCGTCATCCCAGCTTACGCGAACAAACTCATCCTCCCCGCGTACGCCCTGCGGTTTATCGGGTGACGCAAGAAACCCTTTGCGCACCATCGGCCAGCGCACGCGGGTTTTGCTGTGCACCTGATCGCGAACGGCAGTTTGTAACGAATTCGGGTGCTGCACGGGCAGCGCGCCCCGCGAGGAGAAAACAGTGTCACCGTCAGTCTCCACCAGCATGGGGCCCCAATGGGCGGCGGTCAGAATGGTTTTTGTCGAAGTGGTCAAAGCGTGCGCTCCCGGGTTGCCTGTTGCAGGTATGACGGCCTTCTGTTGAGGCTGTTTATGGTTTGACACAAATTTCGGAGTTATCCCTGAAATTTTCTAACTATTTGGACGTCATAATCAACCGCCACGCTCGCTGTGGCAAAGAATAAAAAGGATTAAGGAAATAAGATGAATAAACGCGTACTGGTTATTGCCGCTCTGGTGAGCGGTGCACTGGCTGTTTCAGGCTGCACAACAAACCCTTACACCGGCGAACGCGAAGCGGGTAAATCCGGCATCGGCGCGGGCCTTGGCTCCCTGGTGGGTGCAGGCGTTGGCGCGCTCTCCTCGTCCAAAAAAGATCGCGGCAAAGGCGCGTTGATTGGTGCAGCGGCTGGCGCAGCCCTGGGCGGCGGCGTCGGGTATTACATGGATGTGCAGGAAGCGAAACTGCGCGACAAAATGCAGGGTACCGGCGTCAGCGTGACGCGAAGTGGTGACAACATCATCCTGAACATGCCGAACAACGTTACGTTTGACAGCTCCAGCGCCACGCTGAAACCTGCTGGTGCGAATACCCTGACGGGCGTCGCGATGGTGCTGAAAGAGTATCCTAAAACTGCGATTAACGTCATCGGTTACACCGACAGCACCGGCGGCCAGGATCTGAATATGCGCCTGTCACAGCAGCGTGCAGATTCCGTCGCCAGCTCGCTGATTACACAGGGCGTCGTGGCCACCCGTATCCGCACCAGCGGCATGGGTCCGGCAAATCCTATCGCCAGCAACAGCACGGCGGAAGGCAAAGCGCAAAACCGCCGCGTTGAGATCACCTTAAGCCCTCTTCAATAAAGGCGCTCCCTCCCTCTCCCGGTGGGAGAGGGCTGGATTAACACCCTCCGGCTAAGCACGCCATCATGAAGCGCTTGCCATCGCTCATTTTCCCGCTAAGGTGTTCTCACTATTCATAAGGGAATCAGCGATGAGCAAACCAGCACGCGCCACCATCAGCGACGTGGCGAAAGCCGCCAGGACCGGGAAGACCAGCATTTCGCGCTATCTGAATGGCGAAAAACACCTGCTGTCCGATGCGCTGCTGGCGCGTATTGAACAGGCCATTGCCGATCTCAATTACCGCCCCAGCCTGATGGCGCGCGGCCTGAAACGGGGCAGAACACGCCTGATTGGGCTCATCATCGCCGATATTACCAATCCCTACTCCGTCAATGTGCTCAGTGGAATTGAAGCCGCCTGCCGCGAAAAAGGGTTCACCCCTTTGGTGTGTAATACCAATAACGAACTGGATCAGGAGTTGCACTACCTCGATCTGCTGCGGAGCTATCAGGTCGAAGGCATCGTGGTCAACGCCGTCGGCATGCGCGAAGAGGGGTTAAACCGGTTGCAGCAATCCTCTTTACCCATGGTCCTGATCGACCGCAAAATTCCGGATTTCGCCTGCGACGTGGTCGGGCTGGATAATACTCAGGCGGCGACCACCGCCACAGAACATCTTATCGAGCAGGGCTTTGAAGCGATTCTGTTCCTCAGCGAACCGCTGGGTATGGTCAATACCCGGCGCGATCGCCTGAGTGCTTTTCGCGCCACGCTGGCGCGCTATCCAGGCGTCATTGCCGAAAATGCCGAAACCCCGCTGCATGAAGCCGGGCAGATTGATAATGCCCTGCGCCAGTTCCATACGCATCACCGTGGAATGCGTAAAGCGATTATTTCCGCCAACGGTGCGCTCACGCTTCAGGTGGCCCGCTCGCTCAAACGCCTCGGTCTGCACTGGGGAAGCGATATTGGGTTATTAGGGTTCGATGAGCTGGAGTGGGCGGAGCTTGCGGGTGTGGGGATAACCACCCTCAAACAGCCCACCTGGCAAATCGGCTACGCCGCCGTAGAGCAGGTCGTGCGCCGCATCGAAGGCCTCGATGACCGGGTTCGCGAGCAGGTTTTCTCCGGTGAACTGATCGTTCGCGGTTCGACCGCCCGTTAATTTCCCCTTCGTGATGGCGATCATAAATTACACACACTGACCTTTCCTTTGGAACCGGTTCCATCTAGCGTAATAGTATCGATTAGGTGATGGAGTCAGGCAATGGTCAGGAAAATAATGGTCGTTACCGCCGCGTATGGCGCGGATCGGGTACGAGAGGCAGGTGGTCAGAGCGCGATACTGCCGGTGATTGCTGCCGGCGGCGCGGATGGCGTAGAAATTCGTCGTGAACTCTTCACCCCGGAAGAACTCAACGCGCTGCCTGACCTCGCCCGGTCTATCGAAGGGCTGGATTTACTGGCGTGTTATTCCGCCCCAGCCGCCCTCTTTATGCCGGACGGCACCCTCAACCCGGACCTTCCGCTCTATCTTCAGGAAGCCTCAGCGCTGAATGCCCTGTGGCTCAAACTATCTCTGGGACAGTTCCACGATAAAAAACCGCTGGAACACTTACGCATGCTTCTCAGCGAGAGCGGAATGGCGCTGGTGGTGGAGAACGATCAGACCGACTGTGGTCAGCTCGCCCCCATGCAACGTTTTAAAGCCGCCTGCCGGGTCATGGCATTACCCGTCACCCTGACGTTTGACACCGGCAACTGGCTCTGGGTCGGCGAATCACCGGAAGAGGCGGCCCGTCATCTGGCGCCAGCCGTCAGCTATATTCATGTCAAAGCGGCCGTCCCGCATCATCAGCACTTTCGCGCCATAGCGCCCGATTGCGCAGACGCGCGCTGGATGGCGCTGCTGGAACAACTGCCGGGCGATGCGCCACGAGGCATTGAATTTCCCCTGGAAGGCCCGGATTTAGCCGCGGTCACACGCCATTATGTCAACCTGCTGCGTGAGGAGTAACGCCATGCAAAAGAGGCTGGATGTCATCACCATTGGTGAGGCGATGACCATGTTTGTCGCCACCGAAACCGGCGATCTGAGCCACGTCGAACGCTTTATCAAACGCGTCGCGGGCGCGGAGCTGAACGTTGCCACCGGGCTGGCACGCCTGGGGCTGAACGTCGGCTGGGTGAGCCGCGTAGGGAACGACAGCTTTGGGCAGTATGTTTTAGATTGCCTGAAAAAAGAGGGGATTGATTCAACAGGCGTGACGCTGGATGACCGGTATCCAACCGGTTTCCAGGTTAAATCGAAAGTCGATAATGGAACCGATCCCATTGTGGAGTATTTCCGTAAAGGCTCCGCCGCGAGCCACCTCTCTACTGAGGATTTCAGTCCGGGCTATTTCAGTTCAGCACGCCATTTGCACCTGAGCGGTGTGGCGGCGGCGCTGTCCGCCAGCTCCTGGGCACTGCTCGATCATGCCGCAACGAACTTCAAAGCTCAGGGGAAAAGTATCTCCTTTGATCCCAACCTTCGTCCCGTTCTCTGGAAAAGCGAAGCCGAGATGGTGGAAAAACTCAACCATCTGGCGTTTAAGGCCGACTGGGTTTTGCCCGGCCTCAAAGAGGGAACCATTCTCACTGGCGAAACGACGCCGGAAGGCATTGCCGATTTTTATCTGGAGCGAGGCGTTAAGGCCGTGATCGTCAAGATCGGCGCTGACGGTGCCTGGTTCAAAACATCCGCCAGTGAGCAAGGCACCGTTCCGGCGGTTCACGTCGATAACGTCGTCGATACCGTTGGTGCGGGAGATGGTTTTGCCGTGGGGGTCATCAGCGCCCTGCTGGAAGGCAAAACGCTGCAGCAGGCCGTCGCCCGGGGTAACCACATTGGTTCGCTGGCGATTCAGGTGCAGGGCGACAGTGAAGGATTGCCCACGCGCAACCAGTTATCCGAATAACCCAAATTCACCACCGTGTACCCTACATACAACGGCGGTATCACCTCAACCACAGAGGCAAGCCCATGAATAAGTCGACAAATGCATTAAAACGCTGGTGGTACATCATGCCGATCGTGTTTATCACGTACAGCCTGGCGTACCTCGACCGTGCAAACTTCAGTTTCGCTTCCGCCGCAGGCATCACGGAAGATCTGGGGATCACCAAAGGTGTCTCGTCATTATTGGGCGCCCTGTTCTTCCTGGGTTACTTCTTCTTCCAGATCCCCGGCGCTATCTATGCCGAACGCCGCAGCGTACGCAAACTGATTTTTATCTGCCTGATTTTATGGGGAGCCTGCGCCTCGCTCACGGGGATGGTAAATAATATTCCTGCGCTGGCCGCTATCCGCTTTATCCTCGGCGTCGTTGAAGCTGCCGTCATGCCCGCCATGCTGATTTATATCAGCAACTGGTTTACCAAATCAGAACGCTCGCGAGCCAATACCTTCCTGATCCTGGGGAACCCGGTCACGGTGCTGTGGATGTCCGTGGTGTCAGGTTACCTGATTCAGTCGTTCGGCTGGCGCCATATGTTCATCATCGAAGGCGTGCCGGCCATCATCTGGGCCTTCTGCTGGTGGGTGCTGGTAAAAGACAAACCTGCACAGGTGAACTGGCTCTCTGGCGATGAAAAAGCCGCGCTGCAGGCCGAGCTGGAAAAAGAGCAGCAAGGGCTGAAGCCGGTACGAAACTATGGCGAGGCCTTCCGTTCCCGCAACGTGATCCTGTTGTGTATGCAGTATTTCACCTGGAGCATCGGGGTGTACGGCTTTGTCCTGTGGCTGCCTTCTATTATCCGCAGCGGTGGGGAAAACCTGGGAATGGTCGAAGTGGGCTGGCTCTCTGCCGTACCTTATCTGGCGGCGACTATCGCGATGATCGTTGCTTCCTGGGCCTCCGATAAGCTGCAAAACCGTAAGCTGTTTGTCTGGCCACTGCTGCTGATTGCTGCCTGTGCATTTATTGGTTCCTGGGCGGTCGGCGCCAATCATTTCTGGATCTCTTACACGCTGCTGGTCATCGCGGGCGCCGCGATGTACGCCCCATACGGTCCGTTCTTTGCCATTATTCCGGAGATGCTGCCGCGGAACGTTGCCGGTGGCGCGATGGCGTTAATCAATAGTATGGGCGCATTAGGATCGTTCTTCGGCTCCTGGTTTGTGGGCTACCTTAACGGAAGCACCGGCAGCCCGTCCGCCTCATACATTTTTATGGGGGTGGCACTTTTCGCCTCGGTATGGCTTACTCTCATTGTTAAGCCTGCTAATAATCAACAAATTCCTGCTGGCGCACGCCACGCCTGACCCCTTTCAACTCAACGGAGATTAGCATGAAGCCGTCCGTCATTTTGTATAAAGCACTGCCTGAAGATCTGCAGAAACGACTTGAAGAGCACTTTACCGTGACCCGCGTGAAGGATCTCAGTCCGGAAACCGTCGCGCAGCATGCGGATGCTTTTGCCCGCGCCGAAGGCTTGCTGGGTTCAAGCGAAAAAGTGGATGCCGCTTTGCTGGATAAAATGCCTGCGCTGCGTGCCACATCAACCATTTCAGTGGGTTATGACAATTTCGACGTTGATGCCCTTAATAACCGACAGATCCTGCTCATGCACACGCCCTATGCGCTAACGGAAACGGTAGCTGATACGCTGATGGCACTGGTGCTGAGCACCGCGCGCCGCGTCGTGGAAGTGGCCGAGCGGGTTAAGGCGGGCGAATGGACTAAAAGCATTGGGCCGGACTGGTTTGGCGTGGATGTTCATGGCAAAACGCTGGGGATTGTCGGCATGGGCCGTATTGGCCTGGCACTGGCACAGCGTGCGCATTTTGGCTTTAACATGCCCGTCCTCTACAACGCGCGTCGCCATCATCAGGAGGCGGAAGAGCGTTTTGACGCACGCTACTGTGAATTAGATACCCTGCTTCAGGAAGCCGACTACGTCTGCCTGATCCTGCCGCTGACTGACGAAACGCATCATATGATCGGCAAAGCAGAATTTAAGAAGATGAAAAAGTCGGCCATTTTCATTAACGCGGGGCGTGGCCCGGTCGTCGATGAGAAGGCACTGATTGACGCCTTGCAGCAGGGTGAAATTCACGCCGCAGGGCTGGACGTGTTTGAGCAGGAACCCTTGCCGGTCGACTCGCCGCTGCTCAGTATGGCGAACGTCGTCGCGCTGCCGCACATTGGGTCTGCCACACATGAAACCCGCTACAACATGGCTGCAACGGCAGTAGACAATCTGATCGATGCGCTGAAGGGAAAGGTAGAAAAGAACTGCGTTAACCCGCAGGTAAAAGCCTAAAACGAAAAAACCCGCCATAAGGCGGGTTTTAAAATTCTTTGCTGCTGAGTTGGAAGCTTACAGGCTTACAACGTTACCAGCTGCTGGGCCTTTAGCGCCGCTTTCGATGGTGAAGGAAACTTTCTGACCTTCGTCCAAAGATTTGTAGCCTTCGTTCTGGATAGCAGAGAAGTGTACGAATACATCTTTAGAGCCATCGTCAGGAGTGATGAAGCCGAAACCTTTATCAGCGTTGAACCATTTTACCAGACCAGTCATTTTACCAGACATAGATATTACCTTTTTAAAAATTTGTTTTGCCTTCCGGCGCGATGATGGAATGTATTACAGATTTTTAAGCGATGAAGGAAGGGTCACTACGAAGGGTATCTAAGATAACTCATCTGGACTGCTTAACTAAACTGCTTTAGGTCTGTGAACAAACCGACGAACATAGTTATACGTGGGTGGTACTCGAATGACAAGCTTTATTTTCGCCATTGATAAAAAACCCCGCCAGAAGCGGGGTGTTTTTTACTCGGTTGCCGCGACTGCGGCGCTCCAGGCCTGACTAAATGCCTGATGCTGCGAGGCAAGTGGACCAATAAGCGTATTGTACTGACTGGCTTGCTGAGACGTCGGGAACTGAATGCCGTTAGAGACAAAGCTCACCTGCGTATCCTGCGAAGCGATAAAATCACCCACCTGAACCAGCTGCTGCGTGAAGATCTGCGCAGCCGGAATCAGTGGCTCCAGCGCACTTGCGGGTTTGGTCACCACTTTCTCGTACGCCTGATCGAACACCGGCTTGAGGTCTTCTTCATGCTTCAGCGCGGAACGTGCGGCGTCTGCCTGCATTTTCGCGTTCTGTAACTGCTGGCTAAGCACGCCCAGCGCCCCGTTAGACTGACGCAGCGGTTCACGCTGAGTCATATAATCCTGCGGTACGCGGATGGCATTCACGCTGTCCACAACCGGACGAAGCCCGGAATCCATCGCCTGATTCACCTGCTGTGAATAACCATAAAGAATGGCGTAATCGGAAACAAAGGGACCGAGCTGTTTTTTCTGATCTGCGGTCAGCGTAGGCAAATGCTCGCCGCTACGCATTACGGTATTTTGCAGAAAATCGATGAACGCCTTGCGCTGATCGCCTTCCTTATCGAAACACCCACTCAGGCTAACTACCATCAGTAGCGCCGCAAGAGGCGCAAACCAGCGAGAGCAGGACTTTCCTGTCGCCATTTTATTACTCCTTTCACCCAAAAAATACGCACTCTGGCACACGTGTGCCCAATGGTGACAAGAATAGTCCAGGTCACGTCCGCAAGATACTCTTTTCATGCAAAACGGCTATTGCTGGATTTTTTCTGACGATTTACAAAAAAATACCATTCGAAACCTGCTTATGATTAATCAGGTAATTAGCATAACTATCCAGTCTGCTGAAACGCTCAGGCAATGCTTACCGCACGATTAATCACTCCCGCAACGATCCAAGGTTCCTTTTTGCAACTATTCTTAAATGGCTCTCTGATGTTCATGATCCCGTTGTGAGATTTATGAGGAGTTCTTAATGGAATCTAAAGACCCAATGTTTGAGCTGTTAACCAGCCTGGAACAAATTGTATTTAAAGATCTATCGCAGACGGTGACGTTGGCGCAAAAATCCAATCCCTTTACTGAATTTGAGCGATTGCGCAAAGGGACAGGATTGAAAACAATTGATTTCGCTAGAGAAATGGGCGTAAGCGTCGCTCAGGTTCAGGAATGGGAATCAAAACGTGTTAAACCTTCCATGACCGAGTTAAAGCTGATGCGCCTGATTCAGGCAACGCCCGTACTCAGCCCGTAGTAAGGCCTAAAATGCATTAAAAAAGTTTACGCCCCCGCGAATGCGGGGGTTTGTGTTTTTAGCGTTCTCTGCAATACCACCCCGCCTGTTGCCAGACCAGCTCATGGGTCAGCTTAAGCCCGTCCAGGAAGGCATCATCATGTGAAACAACCAGTATCGCCCCCGGAAAATCGGCCAGCGCCGCCTCGATTGCCTGTACCGAGTCCAAATCCAGATGGTTGGTTGGCTCATCCAGCAGCAGCAACTGGGTTGCCTCGGCTCGCCACAGTACGCAGGCCAGGGCGGCTTTTAACCGTTCTCCGCCGCTCAGTTCGGCGAGGGGCAATGACACTTTATCCGCCCCTAATTGCAGCTGTGCCAGACGCGTGCGCAGAACGCCCTCCTCCAGAGGAGTATTGTTCAGGTTGAGAAGCGTCATGACCGATTGCGTCAGATCCAGCGAAGAGAGATGCTGATCGAGATACGCCATCTTCACCGACGCGTGACAATGCCCGGCAAGCGGAGCGATCTCACCCAATATCACCTTGAGAAGCGTCGACTTTCCGCAGCCATTAGGTCCGCGCAACGCGACCCGCATCGGCCCGTCCATCCGCCAGGTCAAGGGTGGCATCGCAACAAAAGGCAATTGCACGTCTTCCAGTACCAGCGCCTGCTTTCCTTCGGCGATCTGGCTGCCGGGCAGGGTAAACATCACCGGGTTATCTTCAGTCACCTTTTCTCGCGCCAGATTGACCGCCCTGTTCAGGGCGTCATTCTGCTCATGGTGCTGTTTGCGCCAGGCAGCAGGACGCTCCTTCGCCTCTGCTTTATACCTGACGCGTTCAAAGGAGGCGATGTTCAGACTGTCCACCTTGCGCAGCGTCTTCGCAGACCGCCGGAGACTGTCGTCATGCTCTTTTTGCATACGTGCCCGCGTCCGCTTGCGCTCCGTGGCGGCATGTTCGAGCGCCGCGCGGGCTGCCTGTTGCTCGCTCCCGCGCTGACGCTGATAGTCCGTATAATTTCCACCGTAACGCCGCAGTCCTGCCCCGCTCAGTTCCAGAATGCGGTTCATCTTCTCCAGCAGTTCACGATCGTGAGAGGCGACGAGTACCCCGCCACGCTGGCGGAAAAGCTCCGCGTAAAACCATTCACGGCCTTGCCTGTCGAGGTGATTGGTAGGCTCATCAAGCAGCAAAAAGTCGGCATCGGCTGTAAAGGCACCACAAAGCAAGGCGCGAACACGCTCGCCGCCGCTCAGTTCTGCGGCACGCTTATCGGGGGAGAAAGGCGGGAGGCTGGCCTGAGCAAATGCCTGCGTGAGTCGCTCGCCAAGGTCCCAGTGTCCGTCGAGCCGCTCCAGATCGTCCGGCAGGTAATCCCCGCTATCGATGCGCCGCCGGGCGGCGAAAATGGCCTCGACGCCCAGCAGTTCTGCAAGCGTGGTGTGGGGTGATACGACATGATGCTGCGCCACATACACCCACGAACCGAAACGCTCGATATGCCCGGATGCAGGCGTATCCAGCCCAGCCAGTAGCCGCAATAAGCGTGTTTTACCGCTACCGTTACGCCCCACCAGCGCGCACAGGGACGGCTCTATGGACAGACTCAGCGGACCAAAAAGAATATCGCCCGTCGCGAACTGACAGGTGACCTGATGCAAAATAAAAGAAGGGGACTGCACAAAATGAGCCATAAGCACTCCTGAATGAAATCAACACATCCCCTGCCAACGCGGTTGCGTTTAGCAAGGATCGAAATTCATCAGTCGTGATTGTTCATTTTTGGGGGGCGCTCCAGAGGGCGAAAAGTCATCGGGATCAGGATAACGGGTTCAGGCGTCTCCTTTCAAGGTTATTTTTTCAGCAATGTGCCGAATAACCGCGCCTGGTGCAATAAATAACAAAACCCGCCGAAGCGGGTTTTGACAGTTCACTACCCGGCAAACTTACATCGCCGGGCATAAAGGGTCTCTTACTGCAGCAGCGAAATATCCGCCACGCGCAGGAACAGTTCGCGCAGTTTCTCAAGCATAGAGAGACGGTTAATTCGCAGCTCTTTATCCTCGACGTTCACCATGACCTTCTCGAAGAAGGCGTCGATGACTTCACGCAGTTCCGCCAGTTCGACCAGCGCTTCCTGATAGCGACCTTCTGCAAAGAACGGCTCCAGCTTGTCGCGCAGCACCACAACCTGCAGCGCCAGCGCAATCTCTTCTGGCTCTTTCAGCGTGGCTGCGTTGACACGCTCGTTCAGCGTTTCGTCAGATTTCGCAAGGATGTTGGAGACACGCTTGTTCGCCGCCGCCAGCGCCGATGCCGCTTCCAGCGTACGGAAGTGAGAAACCGCCTTCATACGCGCATCGAAATCTGCCGGACGGGTCGGACGACGCGCCAGCACCGCCTGAATGGTGTCGACGGTATAACCTTCGTCCTGATACCAGGCGCGGAAACGGCCCAGCATAAAGTCGATCACGTCATCCACCACTTTCGCGTTGGTCAGCTTGTCACCGTACAGACGCACCGCTTCTTCGGTCAGGGTCTGCAGATCCAGATTCAGGTTCTTCTCAACGATGATACGCAGCACGCCCAGCGCAGCACGACGCAGCGCAAACGGGTCTTTGTCGCCTTTCGGATGCTGGCCAATACCGAAGATACCCGCCAGGGTGTCCATCTTATCGGCAATCGCAACCGCACAGGCCACCGGGTTGGACGGCAGATCGTCACCCGCAAAACGCGGTTGATACTGTTCGTTCAGGGCCACGGCCACATCTTCCGCTTCACCGTCGTGGCGCGCGTAGTGCATGCCCATCACACCCTGAGTGTCGGTAAATTCGAACACCATGTTGGTCATCAGGTCGCACTTAGACAGCAGACCCGCACGGGTGGCGTGGTTGACGTCTGCACCGATTTCACGCGCGATCCAGCCGGACAGCTCCGCAATACGGTCGGTCTTGTCGCGCAGCGTACCCAGCTGTTGCTGGAACAGCACGGTTTGCAGGCGCGGCAGATGATCTTCCAGACGCTTTTTACGGTCGGTATTAAAGAAGAACTCAGCATCTGCCAGACGTGGACGGACAACTTTCTCGTTACCGGAGATAATCTGCATCGGATCTTTCGATTCGATGTTAGCCACGAAGATAAAGTTTGGCAGCAGCTTGCCGTCTTCAGCGTAAACCGGGAAGTACTTCTGGTCACCCTTCATGGTGTACACCAGCGCTTCAGCCGGAACCGCGAGGAATTTCTCTTCGAATTTCGCGGTCAGCACGACCGGCCATTCCACCAGCGAGGTCACTTCTTCCAGCAGGCTTTCGCTCAGATCGGCTTGACCGCCAATCTTACGCGCTGCCTCTTCTGCATCCGCCTTGATTTTGGCTTTACGCTGTTCGTAATCGGCGATCACTTTACCGCGCTCAAGCAGGATCTGCGGATACTGGTCTGCGTTATCAATCGTGAACTCTGGCTCGCCCATAAAGCGGTGGCCGCGGATCACGCGATCGGACGCAATGCCCAGAATCGTTGCCGGAATAACGTCACTGCCTAACAGCAGGGTCACGGTGTGAACCGGACGCACAAAGTGCACGTCGGACGCGCCCCAGCGCATCAGTTTTGGAATCGGCAGTTTTGCCAGAGAAGTGGCAATCATGTTTGGCAGCAACGCTTCGGCGCTTTCGCCTTTAACATGGGCGCGATACAGCAGCCATTCGCCTTTATCGGTGGTCAGACGCTCGGCCTGATCAACGGTGATGCCACAACCACGTGCCCAGCCTTCTGCTGCTTTGCTCGGCTTGCCTTCGGCATCAAACGCCTGGGCAATCGCAGGGCCGCGTTTTTCAACTTCGCGATCGGGTTGCGATGCCGCAAGGTTCGCCACCTTCAGCGCCAGACGACGCGGAGCAGCAAACCATTCAATATTACCGTGTGCCAGGCCAGCGTTATCCAGCTCAGCCGTCACGTTTGCAGCGAAGGACTCCGCCAGGCTGCGCAGGGCTTTTGGTGGCAGCTCTTCAGTGCCAATTTCCACCAGGAAAGTTTTCTCAGACATGGCCGCCTCTTATTTGTTTCGGTTGCACATCGGGAAGCCAAGGGCTTCACGGGACGCATAGTAAGCTTCTGCAACGGCTTTGGTCAGGGTGCGAATACGCAGGATATAACGCTGACGTTCAGTCACGGAGATGGCTTTGCGGGCGTCCAGCAGGTTGAAGCTGTGGGCGGCCTTCAGAATACGCTCATAGGCTGGCAGCGGCAGTGGAGACTCCAGCGCCAGCAGCTGCTGGGCTTCTTTCTCATACTGCTCGAAGCAGGTGAACAGGAAGTCCACGTCTGCGTATTCGAAGTTATAAGTGGATTGTTCCACTTCATTCTGATGGAACACGTCGCCGTAGGTGGTTTTACCCAACGGGCCGTCGCTCCAGACCAGGTCGTAAACGCTGTCTACGCCCTGAATGTACATCGCCAGACGTTCCAGGCCGTAGGTGATTTCACCGGTGATAGGCTTACATTCCAGACCACCCACCTGCTGGAAGTAAGTGAACTGCGTCACTTCCATCCCGTTCAGCCACACTTCCCAACCCAGACCCCAGGCACCCAGCGTCGGGTTTTCCCAGTTATCTTCAACAAAGCGAATGTCGTGAATGGTCGGATCCACGCCCAGCGCTTTCAGCGAACCGAGATACAGTTCCTGAATATTGTCCGGTGAAGGCTTAATCACCACCTGGAACTGATAATAGTGCTGTAAGCGGTTCGGGTTTTCGCCGTAACGACCATCGGTAGGACGACGCGACGGCTGCACATAGGCAGTAGCCATCGGCTCGGGTCCCAATGCACGTAAACTGGTCATCGGGTGTGAAGTGCCTGCGCCCACTTCCATGTCCAAAGGTTGAACGATGGTGCAGCCCTGGCGAGCCCAGTAATCCTGTAAAGTCAGGATCAGGCCCTGGAAGGTCTTGGTATCAAACTTTTGCATAGTTTTTCGTGCTGGATACGTGTGTTTTGAATGGAAGCGATCAGTATACCCGCTGACCGGAAGATATACAGTACGAAACGGGTTTGTTTAAGGAAAATTGGGAAATAAGCTTTTTAGCGTACCGCGCGCCGCTGACGACCTGCGCTAGCGCATAGAGAGATGCAAAAACTGCCCTTCCGCGTCGAATGAACAGACAAAGCTCTCTTTACGATCGGTATAACCGCGCATCTCATAGCTGCCCTGGAACTGCTCGAAGCCGGTAACATCGACTTTTTGCGCGCCGGTATTGTAACGATGCGCCGCCTGATCCTTGCAAAGATGTTCCATATTTAATGACCGTTCCGGGCTGACTTTACTTTTTTGCGCTTTCTGCGCCGGGGCGTCATCCGGTGTACTGCATCCTGCCAGTGACAGGACAATAAACAGTGATACAGCGCGCTTCATCATCATTTTTATTACCGCCTTATGTTCTGGCTGTTATTTTTAGTCATACGCTTTATAGATTATGGCGCCGCATTCTGCGAATCTCCCACCCGCGACACAAGGCAGCGGAAACAAACTCAGAATTATCCAGTGAGAGACCGGCCAGCAATGAGAGTCAGACCATTTTTACCATGGAGTCAGAGGAACTGATGCAGTCAAAAATTAACTGGATAGATAATTTGCGAGGGATAGCCTGCTTAATGGTGGTGATGATCCATACCACGACCTGGTATATCACCAACGCCCACAGCATCAGTCCACTGAACTGGGATATCGCCAATATCCTTAACTCTGCCTCCCGCGTCAGCGTCCCGCTCTTTTTCATGATTTCCGGGTATCTCTTTTTTGGCGAGCGCAGCGCGCAGCCGCGCCATTTTGTCCGTATCGCCTTATGCCTGCTGTTTTACAGCACCGTCGCGTTGCTCTATATCACCCTGTTTACCTCGATAAACGCGGAACTGTCGCTGAGGAATCTGCTGCAAAAACCGGTTTTCTATCATCTGTGGTTTTTCTTCGCCATTATCGTTATCTACCTGGTTTCTCCGTTGATTCAGGTAAAAAACGTGGGCGGCAAGATGCTGCTGGCACTGATGGTGGTCATTGGGCTGCTCGCCAACCCCAATACCCTGTCGCAGAAAGTGGGCGGATTTGAATGGCTGCCGGTCAATCTGTATATCAACGGCGATACGTTTTACTACGTGGTTTACGGCTTACTGGGCCGCGCTATCGGCATGATGGAGACGCAAAAGCCACGGCTGACATGGCTTTGTGCCGCGCTGTTTATCGGAGCGGTAGTGGTGATTTCGCGCGGGACTTTACATGAGCTGCGCTGGCGGGGGAATTTTGCCGATACCTGGTACCTCTACTGCGGCCCGATGGTCTTTATTTGCGCCGTCTCTCTGCTCACGCTGGTGAAGAACACCCTGAATACGCGTCCGCTGCCTGTGCTGGGATTGATTTCGCGACACTCATTGGGGATTTATGGTTTTCATGCGCTGGTGATCCACGCCCTGCGCACGAACGGCGTGGAGTTCAAACGCTGGCCGGTGTTCGATATCGTCTGGATTTTCACCGCGACGGTCCTGGTGAGCCTGCTGCTGTCGGTGCTGCTGCAAAAGCTCGATACGCGTCGCTTTGTCAGTTAACGAGCCGTTGTTTCGCCCGGTGAAACTGACGCGGAGAGGAGAATCCGGCCGCGATGGCCGCGTGCTCCACGCCGCGTCCCTGCCGCAGCCACTGTTGCGCGATGGCCAGTCGAAGCTGTTCCAGGTAATCGCGCACGCTAATACCTAAATGTTCCTGAAAAAGCCGGGTTAAATGGCGGGGGCTGACGTGCGCCATAGCGGCGATATCGGCCAGATGCCAGCCTCTTTGCGGCTCTGCCGTTAACGCATCCTGTGCACGGTGTATCGCCGGATGAAGGTGATTACGATAACGCAGCCAGGGTGAAAGTTGCGGGTCATCACCCGAACGCCGGAACCAGACGACCATTTCGCGCGCCACCGCCAGCGCCTTTTCCGGGCCGCACAAACGGTTGATCAGATGCAGGGCCAGATCTATTCCGGAAGTAATACCCGCGCTGGTCCACAAATTATCATCCTGCACGAATATTCGATTTTCTTTGATGACCGCCCCCGGTGCGGCAGTACGCAGTCGCGCGATCACATCGTGATGCGTCGTACAGTGCTTACCGTGCAGCAGGCCGGACTTTGCAGCCAGTATCGCGCCCGAGCAGACGCACATGACGGTGATGGCCTGCCGCTGAATATCAGGCTGCTGTCGCATTAGCCAGTGCTGAACGGCCAGCGCTGCGGGGGTAGAAAAGTGTAGGGAAGAGTCGGCAACGCCCGGCAACACCAGCAAACTGCCTGCCGGCAGGCGCTCTGGCAGCGGGGCGATACCGCTCATCGTCAGGCCAATCGAGGTCGCCACGTCTGTCTGTGGGCCAATGTAATGCAGGCGAAACGCATCGCCTGCCAGCGCAAAGGTTTCTGCCGGACCGGTCATATCCAGCGAAAGGACTCCCGGCAACATCACAAACCAGACGTCAATACTCATCAGAATGACTCCAGCGTCTCCGCAACGGTTTTAATTTCAGCAAAACGTCCGGCCAGCACCGTTTCAGTCCGGTGGCGTAAATCGTGGGTATCAAGGGTTATGCCCCGGTACGTCATGGGAAACGTCAGGGTTGCCTCGCTGACAAAGATAACGCGATAGCCAAGATCCGACGCCACACGTGCTGTGGTTTCACAACACTGCTCCGTACGCAGCCCGCAGATAATCAGACAATGAATGTCCCGTTCGCGTAACCAGCGATCGAGCCCCGTATCGGTAAACGCATTATGGACATGTTTCTGGAAAATTACCGCCGGTTTATGACGTAAAAAGGACATGGGTTTGACATGGCCGCTTTGCAGCGAGAAAGGCCCGCTGTCGTCAACATGGAAGATATCCACTACCGGTATGCCACGAGATTCACACCCTTCGATAAGGCCCAGCATCGCCTGCTGGAACGCGCCAAACCCCGCCTCCTGCCAGTACTCGCGATGATGAAAGGACTGCTGAGTGTCGATATTTATTAATGCCGTACGCGTCATGGTAACTCTCCTCGCCGATGGGTGTAACCCTATACTGACGAGGAGATCGCGCGCTGAGAAGACCAAAAAAGGACATCCTCATGCCGCTGAAGGCCAGGCTGTTGTTATGACATCAGTGGCAAAAGCTGTTGGTAAATTTTGCGGAAAACGTCGCGTTGTCTGGCATAGCGCGCATGACGTTCCGCATCCGGACGATGGGACTGCTCCAGTGGCAATTGCGGCAGAAGTTCTGTCAGGGCTTTGCCCGGATTCATGGCGATTTGCGCCAGACGTGCTGCTCCCAGCGCCGGGCCGACGTCACCGCCGGTGCGATAATCCAGCGTCAGGCCGCTGATATCTGCCAGCATTTGTCGCCAGTAGCTGCTCCGCGCACCGCCGCCAATCAGCGTAATGTGCCCGGGCTTCAGGCCGCAATCGTGCACCACGTCCATTCCATCGGCCAGAGCATATCCCACGCCTTCCAGCACCGCACGGGCCAGCTCGGCAGGGCCATGCTGATGGGTTAAACCAAAGAAAACACCCTTGGCCTGCGGGTTATTATGCGGCGTACGTTCGCCGGAAAGATACGGCAGGAACCAGACAGGGTCGGCCTCTTCATCCGCCTGCTGTGCCGCCGCAATCAACGCCGGGACATCGTCTGCGCCGGTGAGTTTGGCCGCCCAGTCCAGACAAGATGCCGCACTGAGCATGACCGACATCAGATGCCATTTACCCGGCAGCGCATGGCAAAAACTGTGCACCGCGCTTTCAGGGTTGCTGAGATACCCTTCACTGACGGCAAAGTAGACGCCCGACGTGCCAAGCGACAGCATCGCCTGACCCGCATCGACCATCCCGACACCCACCGCACCGGCGGCATTATCGCCGCCTCCGGCCACGACAGGAATAGCGGGTAAATTCCAGCGTTCGGCCACTGAGGCTAATAACGTCCCCGTCACCTCACTGCCTTCAAAAAGTGCAGGCATGTGTTCGCGCGTGAGATGACACGCCGCGAGCATTGTCTCGCTCCAGTCGCGTCTGGCGACATCCAGCCACAGGGTGCCAGCCGCATCGGACATGTCGCTGGCAAACTCACCGGTCATCCGAAAACGCAAATAGTCTTTAGGTAACAAAACCTTCGCTACCTGTTGAAAAACCTCCGGCTCATGACGCTGAACCCACAGCAGTTTCGGTGCCGTAAACCCCGGCATCATCAGGTTGCCGGTAATATCGCGTGAGTCAGGCACCTGCGCTTCAAGAAGGGCGCACTCTTCGGCGCAACGACCGTCATTCCAGAGAATCGCCGGGCGCAGCACGCGGTTTTCGCGATCAAGCAGCGTGGCGCCATGCATTTGTCCGGCAATCCCTAACGCCTTAACGTCGCGCAGGCTGTGCTGTTCGCCCAGGGCTTTTATTGCACGATCCGTTGCCAGCCACCACTGCTCGGGATCCTGTTCTGACCATAACGGGTGCGGACGCGAGACGTGCAGCTTTTCCGTTTGCGAGGCCACCACCTCTCCCTGTTCGCTTAAAAGAATGGCTTTCACACCCGATGTGCCAAGATCGATCCCGATATACATTGCGGTGACTCCTTTAAAAGAAATGCCCGGTTGCACAACGCTGACCGGGCTTATCCACGTCTTTCCCGACGAATTACTTATCGAACAAGTAGTAATTCACCAGGTTTTCCAGCAGCTCCTGATGCCCACTCTGGTGCTGCGGTGCCAGGTTGTGTTGTTCAGCGTACTTCGCAATATCCGCCAGGGATAACTGGCCTTTTAAAATTTGCTGACCCAGCTCACTGTTCCAGCCGGCATAACGCTTCGCAACGCGCTTATCCAGCTGGCCGTCTTCAATCATGCGCGCCGCGACTTTCAGCGCCAGCGCCATGGTGTCCATCGCGCCGATGTGACCATAGAACAGGTCGTATTTATCGGTGCTTTGACGGCGGACTTTGGCATCGAAGTTCAGACCCCCCGTCGTGAAGCCACCTGCTTTAACAATTTCATACATTACCAGGGCGTTCTCTTCGACGCTGATCGGGAACTGGTCAGTATCCCAGCCCAGCTGCGGATCGCCGCGGTTGGCATCGACAGAGCCGAAGATACCCAACGCGATAGCAGAAGCAATCTCATGATGGAACGAGTGGCCCGCCAGCGTGGCGTGGTTCGCTTCAATGTTCACTTTGATCTCTTTTTCCAGACCGAACTGCTTCAGGAAGCCATACACGGTCGCCACATCGTAGTCGTACTGGTGCTTGGTGGGCTCTTGTGGTTTAGGTTCAATGAGCAGCGTGCCGCGGAAACCGATTTTGTGTTTATGGTCGACAACCATCTGCATGAAGCGGCCAATCTGCTCGCGCTCCTGGCGCAGATCGGTATTGAGCAGCGTTTCGTAACCTTCACGTCCTCCCCACAGTACGTAGTTTTCACCGCCCAGCTTGTGGGTTGCATTCATTGCGGTGACCACCTGCGTAGCGGCCCAGCTGAACACTTCCGGGTCAGGGCTTGTCGCGGCACCCGCGCCGTAACGTGGATTGGTGAAGCAGTTTGCCGTGCCCCACAGTAATTTCACGCCGCTTTGTTGCTGTTTTTCACCCAGATAGTCGACCATCTGCGCAAAGTTGTTCAGATACTCTTTCAGCGATGCCCCTTCCGGAGAGACGTCCACATCGTGGAAACAGTAGTAAGGCACATTCAGCTTGTGGAAGAATTCAAATGCGACATCCGCTTTGCGTTTCGCCAGCTCCAGCGCCTCGCCCGGCTGCTGCCACGGACGATCAAATGAACCGACACCAAACATGTCCGCGCCGTTCCAGCAGAAGGTATGCCAGTAACACGCGGCAAAACGCAGATGATCTTCCATGCGCTTACCCAGCACCAGCTCGTCCGGATTGTAATGACGGAATGCTAAAGGATTGGTGGATTTCGGGCCTTCGTAGCGAACGCGATCGAGTTGGTCGAAATAAGCTTGCATATTGAACTCCATAATCAAGAGGTGCGGCGAGTAATCGATACTGCAGTAATAGTGAATACTCATTTCACGTTGCTCAATTACGTTATTTCACACTGGCATTCAGAGAATGCACAAACGTGCGCTGGCTCGCAAAAACAATACGCCTGCAAACGATTTTTCGGCGTTTATTCCAGAATCATGTGTAATTAATAAGTTACGCATTTGAAAATCAGATCGCGGTCATAAATTGACAAATAAACCAAATATCGTAACGAGAAGATAAAAATCAGTAATTGCCAGTTTGCCATTCCACGTTAAGAATTTGCTGCGTATCCGGCAGTGAATGATTCTTTTGTCTCCGTTTCACCACCCTACAAAAAAGGTAATATAATGATGATGATAAAAAACCTGTGCCTGACTCTCTGCGCCTCGCTACTGCTGACGAGCGTTGTGGGCCATGCCAAAGAAGTCAAAATTGGGATGGCAATTGACGATCTTCGCCTCGAACGCTGGCAAAAAGATCGCGATATTTTTGTGAAAAAAGCGGAATCCCTCGGTGCAAAAGTGTTTGTTCAGTCCGCCAACGGAAATGAAGAAACACAAATATCGCAAATCGAAAATATGATTAACCGCGGTGTTGATGTGCTGGTTATTATTCCTTACAACGGTCAGGTATTAAGTAATGTTGTTAAAGAAGCCAAACAAGAAGGCATTAAGGTATTGGCTTACGATCGTATGATTAATAATGCTGATATTGATTTTTATATTTCTTTTGATAACGAAAAAGTGGGCGAAATTCAGGCGCAAAGCCTGGTCAATAAGGTGCCGCAGGGAAATTATTTCCTGATGGGCGGTTCGCCTGTTGATAACAATGCCAAATTGTTCCGCGAAGGCCAAATGAAAGTCCTCAAGCCCTATATTGACGAGGGCAAAATTAAAATTGTCGGCGATCAATGGGCTGACGGCTGGCTACCGGAAAATGCGCTAAAAATCATGGAAAATGCGCTGACTGCCAACAATAACAAAATCGATGCCGTGGTGGCATCCAACGATGCTACCGCAGGCGGCGCCATTCAGGCTTTAAGTGCGCAAGGGCTGGCAGGTAAAGTGGCGATCTCCGGACAAGATGCCGACCTCGCTGGGGTAAAGCGTATTCTCAACGGCACGCAGACCATGACCGTTTATAAACCTATTACTCAGCTTGCTAACACGGCCGCAGAGATTGCCGTTGAACTGGGTAATGGCCAACAGCCGAAAGCCGATTCCAGCTTAAACAACGGCCTGAAAGATGTGCCTGCACGTTTACTGACGCCTATTGAAGTGAATAAAGAAAATATCGACGCCACCGTTGTGAAAGACGGCTTCCACCAAAAGAGCGAACTCTAACCCCTCGTGGCCCCTGATTTCAGGGGCACGTCGACATGTACGGTTTTTCCTTCAGGTTATGTGGAGCCGTTATGCCTTATTTACTCGAAATGAAAAGTATCACCAAAGCCTTTGGTGTGGTGAAGGCTGTGGACAATGTCAGCCTGCGGCTCAACCCCGGTGAGATCGTCTCGCTGTGTGGTGAAAATGGTTCCGGCAAATCCACGCTGATGAAAGTGCTGTGCGGCATTTATCCCCATGGCAGCTATGACGGCGAAATCATCTTTTCTGGCGAAACGCTACAGGCCACCCATATCCGTGATACCGAACGCAAAGGTATCGCCATTATACATCAGGAGCTGGCGCTGGTTAAACACCTGACAGTGCTCGAAAACATTTTCCTGGGCGCAGAGATTTCCCGTCACGGCGTGCTGGACTACGACACCATGACGCTACGCTGTGAAAAGCTGCTGGCACAGGTGAGCCTGGCCATTTCGCCCAATACGCGCGTGGGCGATCTGGGGTTAGGCCAACAACAGCTGGTTGAAATTGCCAAGGCACTGAATAAACAGGTGCGCCTGTTGATTCTCGACGAACCGACCGCCTCGCTGACCGAACAGGAAACGGCGGTTCTGCTCAATATTATCCGCGACCTGCAAAACCACGGGATCGCCTGCATTTATATTTCGCACAAACTCAATGAAGTGAAAGCCATATCGGACACCATCTGCGTTATTCGCGATGGACAGCATATCGGTACGCGCGATGCCGCAGGCATGAGCGAGGATGACATCATCACCATGATGGTGGGTCGCGAGCTGACGGCATTATACCCCTCGGAACCGCATGCCGCCGGCGCAGAGATCCTGCGTGTCGAAAACCTGACGGCGTGGCATCCGGTTAATCGCCATATCAAGCGCGTTAATGACATCTCATTTTCCCTGAAGCGTGGAGAGATTCTGGGGATTGCCGGGCTGGTCGGGGCCGGTCGGACGGAAGCCGTACAATGTTTGTTTGGCGTCTGGCCGGGGCGCTGGGAAGGAAAAATCTTTATTGATGGCCAACAGGTGCAAATCGCTACCTGCCAGCAGGCGATTACCCACGGCATTGCTATGGTGCCGGAGGATCGCAAAAAAGACGGCATCGTACCGGTCATGGCGGTGGGGAAAAATATCACACTCGCCGCGCTGGATCAGTTTTCCGGCGTGTTGAGCAGCCTGGACGATGCAGCAGAACAGCAGTGCATACTCCAGTCGCTGGACCGACTCAAAGTGAAAACCTCCTCTCCCGAGCTGGCGATAGGACGCCTGAGTGGCGGTAATCAGCAAAAAGCCATTCTGGCGCGCTGCCTGTTGCTCAATCCCCGTATTTTGATCCTTGACGAGCCGACGCGAGGAATCGATATCGGCGCGAAGTACGAAATCTACAAACTTATCAACCAGCTGGTCCAGCAAGGCATCGCCGTTATTGTGATCTCCTCTGAGCTTCCAGAAGTGCTCGGGCTGAGCGATCGCGTGCTGGTAATGCACGAAGGCAAGCTGAAAGCCAACCTGATTAACCAAAACTTGACCCAGGAAAAGGTAATGGAAGCCGCATTGAGGAGCGAACGTCATGTCGAAAAGCAATCCGTCTGAGGTAAAAGTCGCTGTTCCGACGCCCGGCGCGTTCACAGGGTTGAAAGCGTTAAACCTGCAAGTCTTCGTGATGATTGCCGCCATCATCGCAATTATGCTGTTTTTTACCTGGATGACCGACGGCTCTTACTTAAGTGCGCGCAACGTCTCTAACCTGCTTCGCCAGACCGCCATCACCGGGATTCTGGCCGTGGGCATGGTGTTTGTGATTATCTCGGCCGAGATAGACCTCTCGGTGGGCTCCATGATGGGATTGCTGGGCGGCGTTGCGGCAATCTTTGATGTCTGGCTGGGCTGGCCCCTGCCGTTGACCGTGGCGGTCACGCTGGTGCTGGGTCTGCTACTGGGCGCATGGAATGGCTGGTGGGTCGCCTATCGAAAAGTCCCCTCGTTTATTGTCACTCTGGCGGGAATGCTGGCGTTTCGCGGTATCCTCATCGGTATCACTAACGGCACCACCGTGTCTCCCACCAGCGCGTCGATGTCGCAGATTGGACAGAGCTATCTCTCTGACGGTCTGGGCTTTACGCTGGGCGCGATCGGTTTGATGGCATTTGTCGGCTGGCAGTGGCGCGGACGTATGCGTCGTCAGGCCTTAGGCCTTGCTGCGCCCGCCTCCACCTCTGTGGTGGGGCGCCAGGCCTTAACCGCCGTGATCGTATTAGGGGCCATCTGGCTTCTGAACGATTATCGCGGTGTGCCTACGCCCGTGCTGATCCTGACGTTGCTGTTGCTGGCCGGTATGTTTATGGCGACCCGTACGGCGTTTGGACGGCGGATCTATGCCATCGGCGGCAATCTGGAAGCGGCGCGCCTGTCAGGGATCAACGTCGAACGCACCAAGCTTGCGGTATTTGCAATTAATGGCCTGATGGTGGCCATCGCCGGGCTGATCCTGAGCTCACGTTTAGGGGCAGGTTCACCTTCTGCGGGGAACATCGCCGAGCTGGATGCGATCGCGGCCTGTGTGATTGGGGGAACCAGCCTTGCAGGCGGTATTGGCAGCGTGGCGGGGGCCGTCATGGGTGCATTTATCATGGCGTCGTTGGATAACGGAATGAGTATGATGGACGTGCCGACGTTCTGGCAGTATATCGTTAAGGGCGCCATTCTGTTACTGGCCGTATGGATGGATTCCGCAACGAAAAGACGAGCCTGAGAATCACTTTTTTGGGGAAAGGTAAGCCATGTTTGAAAAGCGTCACCGCATTACGTTGTTATTCAATGCCAACAAAGCCTATGACCGCCAGGTTGTGGAGGGCGTAGGTGAGTATTTGCAGGCGTCGCAATCCGAATGGGACATCTTTATAGAAGAGGACTTCCGGGCCAGTATCGAAACCATAAAAGACTGGCTGGGTGATGGCGTCATCGCAGATTATGACGATCCTGATATCCAGCGGATGCTGGTCGGTGTCGACGTGCCGATTGTCGGCGTCGGCGGCTCTTTCCATTCTCCCGAGAAATATCCGCCGGTGCATTACATCGCGACGGACAACCACGCGCTGGTTGAAAGCGCGTTTCTGCACCTGAAAGAAAAAGGGGTACACCGCTTCGCCTTCTACGGCCTGCCCGCGTCCAGCGGGAAAGGCTGGGCGATGGAGCGTGAATATGCGTTTTGCCAAATCGTGGCGCAGGAGAAGTATCGCGGTGTGGTCTATCAAGGGCTGGAAACCGCGCCGGAGAACTGGCAGCACGCACAAAATCGTCTCGCCGACTGGCTGCAAACATTGCCTCCACAAACGGGCATCATCGCGGTTACCGATGCCCGGGCGCGTCACATCCTTCAGGTATGCGATCATTTGCATATCCCCGTCCCTGAAAAACTGTGCGTGATTGGCATTGATAACGAAGAGCTGACCCGCTATTTGTCACGCGTGGCGCTGTCGTCCGTAGCGCAGGGCACTCGTCAGATGGGCTATCAGGCGGCAAAACTACTCCATCGCCTGCTGGATAATGAATCACTTCCTCTGCAGCGTCTTCTGGTCCCGCCCGTTCGTGTCGTTGAACGACGCTCTACGGACTATCGCTCGTTAAACGATCCGGCGGTCATCCAGGCAATGCACTACATACGCAATCATGCCTGCAAAGGCATCAAAGTTGATCAGGTGCTGGATGCCGTGGGAATTTCGCGCTCCAATCTGGAAAAACGCTTCAAAGAAGAGGTTGGCGAAACCATCCATGCGGTGATTCATGCTGAAAAGCTGGAAAAGGCCCGCAGCCTGTTGATATCCACGTCATTGTCGATCAATGAAATTTCGCAGATGTGCGGTTACCCATCGCTGCAATATTTCTATTCGGTCTTTAAAAAGGAGTATGACACCACACCGAAAGAGTATCGGGAGCGGTACAGCGAAGTGCTGGTGTAATGCTTTTGGAATAAAGAAAAACGCCTTCCAGTGGAAGGCGTTTTTTTTGGCAATTACATATGTGCGGCAATTAAGCGCTGATTATCCTGATACATGGCGAAGAGATAATTGTTATAGCTCTTGCCCTGTGTGGAATACCCTTTCAGCTTGTGAATCATCGTGCTTGCTGTCACTTCCTGATCCGCCTTACGCAGCTGAGCGCGTGACTTACGGAACGACGAATAGGCCGGATGCGTGTTCAGATTCACCACATAGGCGTTCACGGAATCTTTAACCGATTCAAACTGTGAGTACCCTTTCACTTTTCCTGGCGCGTTCGTACAACGCCCCTTGGCGCATTTCATGCCAAAGAGATTATTGTTGTTACGAGCAAGCTTAGACGTACCCCAGCCACTTTCGGCGGCGGCCATGGTGGCGACCATGCTGCCCGGGATAATATCCACGCGCTCAAGCAATGTGTTCCACGGAACACGACGCGTATTACCGTTCCAGCTCACTTTATAGCGTTTCGCAATGTCCTTCAGGCGATTGCGTTCCGTCGGTGACCAGCGGCTTTCGTACTGTTTTGAGATCAGCCAGTTACGATCCGCGGTAATCGCAGAGTTTTGGCTTGTAATATAAGGCATTACCGTCCGGAGAAACGCTTTTTTCCTTGGTGTTCCGGAAGGGTATTTTCGCAAATCAGGCAGTGAACGACTTTTTACACTATTGCGAGAATACTCTTGTTTACTGCTAACCTTACTCTTACTGTTTACTGTCGTCGTCTTTATGACGTGGGCTTTCTTACTCGTTGTGTCCGTGTGCGTCTTCGCAAGCACCTCACCTGAAAATGTCACGGTGAGCAACATGAGTATCGTAGCCCCAAATCGTCGTATGGGAGTCGATATCATTAGGTCTCCTGGTCGGATATAAACGTTCCAACCCTTTATTTTTTTCACAAAATTGAGAGCTGAATCTCAAATCATATCAAAAATAACCTTTCAGAGCACTCAAAGAAATAGTCCATTTCCGAAACTATGTCACCTGAAACTTGCTCACTTAAACATCATTTCTGCAAATTTGTGTGCGATCTCGCAGATAAACGCTTAATTTTGCGCGGGATCACTCATCCTTGCGCCTCCTCCTGGCAGAAACGGACGGAGGAGGAGTCAGTCATTTCAACCTGATGGCACACTGGTTAAAATAGCCGCAACAGGAAGATGGAATGCAACGCGCCGCTTTAGCCCTATTGCTTTTACCTACAATCGCCTCTGCCGAGTGGGCCTCAACGGGATTCTCTGCGTTTAATTCACAAGGCACGGGGATATTTACCAGCCATGCCGAGCTCGCGAAGGGTACCCGACCCCTCACGCTACATCTTGACCAGACGTGCTGGCAGCCCGCAGAAACCATAAAACTCAATGTGATGCTCTCTCTTAAACCCTGCGAAGGCACGCCGCCTCAATGGCGATTGTTCCGCGATGGGCGCTACCAGATGCGCGTTGATACGCGATCCGGTACGCCAACGTTGATGTTGACGGTAGAAAGCGAGGCCGAAACCTCCGTCGCCAGTGTGATTCGTCAGTGCCCAAAATGGGAGGGTAACCCCCTTACCCTGACGGTTTCAGACACCTTCCCGGAAGGGACCGTCGTCCGCGATTTTTACAGCAAACAAACCGCAACGGTGCAGCAGGGCAAAATTACGCTACAGCCCGCCGCGAACAGTAACGGATTATTGTTGCTGGAGCGGGCAGAAACCGACAAGGCCGCGCCGTTTAGCTGGCAAAACGCCACGGTCTACTTTGTGCTGACCGACCGCTTTATGAATGGCGACCCCACCAATGACAATAGCTATGGTCGTCATAAAGACGGCATGCAGGAGATCGGCACCTTTCACGGCGGCGATTTAAAAGGGCTGGCGAGCAAGCTCGACTATTTACAGCAGCTCGGCGTCAATGCGCTGTGGATCAGCTCACCGCTGGAGCAGATCCACGGGTGGGTCGGCGGCGGGACGAAAGGCGATTTTCCGCATTATGCCTATCACGGCTACTACACCCAGGACTGGACGAAGCTCGACGCCAATATGGGCACCGAAGACGATTTACGTCATCTTGTCGACGAGGCGCACAAGCGAGGGATCCGCATTCTTTTTGACGTCGTCATGAACCATACCGGCTACGCTACGCTGGCGGATATGCAGGCGTTTCAGTTCGGGGCCTTATACCTGCAGGGCGATGAGCTGAAAAAAACGCTGGGCGAACGCTGGACCGACTGGACGCCGAAAGCCGGGCAAACCTGGCACAGCTTTAATGATTATATTAATTTCAGCGACAAGGCGGGATGGGACAACTGGTGGGGCAAAAAATGGATCCGTACCGATATCGGCGATTACGACAATCCGGGCTTTGACGATCTGACGATGTCGCTGGCCTTTTTGCCGGACCTCAAAACAGAATCGACGACCCCGTCTGGTTTGCCAAACTTTTATCGTCATAAGCCCGACACACAGGCTAAGGAAATCGCCGGTTACACGCCGCGCGATTATCTGACCCAGTGGTTAAGCCAGTGGGTGCGCGATTACGGCATTGATGGATTCCGCGTCGATACCGCTAAACACGTTGAGATGGCGGGATGGCAGCAGTTGAAAGCGCAAGCCACCGCCGCGCTACAGGCCTGGAAGCAAGCCAACCCGGATAAAAAGCTCGATGACGCCCCCTTCTGGATGACCGGTGAATCCTGGGGCCATGGCGTAATGCAAAGCGAATACTATCGTCATGGTTTCGACGCGATGATCAACTTTGATTATCAGGAGCAGGCCGCAAAAGCGGTTGATTGCCTGGCAGACATGGATTTGACCTGGCAGCAGATGGCAGAAAAGCTGCAAAGCTTTAACGTCCTGAGCTATCTCTCATCGCACGATACGCGCCTGTTCCGCGAGGGCGGTCAGCGTGCAGCCGAACTGTTACTGCTTGCCCCTGGCTCGGTACAGATTTTCTACGGTGATGAATCAGAACGTCCCTTTGGCCCGACGGGGTCCGATCCGCTACAGGGAACCCGTTCAGAGATGAACTGGCAGGACATTACCGGTTCGCAGGCGCAAACGGTGGCCCACTGGCAAATTCTGGGGAAATTCCGTGCTCGTCATCCCGCCATTGGCGAAGGAAAACAGACGACCTTGTCTATGAAGCAGGGCTATGGCTTTGTGCGCCAGCATGAGGGCGATAAGGTGATGGTAGTCTGGGCCGGAAATCAGTAACCGCTGTAGCTCTCCTCTTCCGATGGTAGAGGAGAGCCTGACGGAACGATCGACTGCTTAATCAGCAATCCATAACATTAAACAATAACCCGCCCCGCTTTTCCCCATTTGCACCCGCGCATCTGCCGCGTTATGGTGGCCCACTCTTAGAATAAGCACGATAGATCACCTGTTATGACCTTTTCACTTTTCGGCGATAAATTCACCCGCCATTCAGGTATTACACGCCTGATGGAGGACCTTAACGACGGGCTGCGCACACCGGGCGCAATCATGCTCGGCGGCGGTAACCCGGCGCAAATTCCGGAGATGAACGAATACTTCCAGACCCTGCTGGCAGAGATGCTGGAAAACGGCAGCCTCACCGAGGCGCTGTGCAACTATGATGGTCCGCAGGGGAAAACAGCGCTTCTCGCTTTGCTCGCCAACATGCTGCGCGAGGAGCTGGGATGGGATATCGAACCGCAGAATATTGCACTGACAAATGGCAGTCAGAGCGCATTTTTCTACTTATTTAATCTCTTCGCCGGACGTCGCGCCGACGGCACCACCAAAAAAGTGCTTTTCCCTCTCGCGCCGGAATACATTGGCTACGCCGATTCCGGTCTGGAAGAAGACCTGTTTGTCTCTGCGCGCCCTAACATCGAGCTTCTGCCAGAGGGCCAGTTCAAGTATCACGTCGATTTTGAGCATCTGCATATTGGCGAAGAGACGGGCATGATCTGCGTGTCGCGCCCTACCAACCCCACGGGCAACGTGATCACCGATGACGAGCTGATCAAACTCGATGCGCTGGCGAACCAGAACGGTATCCCGCTGGTCATTGATAACGCCTATGGCGTCCCTTTCCCGGGCATTATTTTTAGCGAGGCGCGACCGCTGTGGAACCCAAACATCGTGCTGTGTATGAGCCTGTCGAAGCTCGGCCTGCCAGGCAGCCGCTGCGGGATCATTATCGCGAATGAAAAAATCATCACCGCCATCACCAACATGAACGGCATTATCAGCCTGGCGCCAGGGGGAATGGGCCCGGCAATGATGTGCGAAATGATCAGGCGTAACGATCTGCTGCGCCTGTCAAACGACGTGATTAAACCGTTCTATTATCAGCGTGTTCAGGAAACGATCGCGACGCTTCGCCGCTATTTACCCGAAGAACGCTGCCTGATTCATAAACCGGAAGGAGCCATCTTCCTCTGGCTCTGGTTTAAAGACCTGCCGATCTCCACCGAGCTGCTTTACCAGCGCCTGAAAAAACGCGGCGTGCTGATGGTGCCGGGGGACTATTTCTTCCCGGGTCTCGATAAACCCTGGCCGCACACGCATCAGTGTATGCGCATGAACTACGTGCCGGACCCGGAGAAAATCGAAGCAGGCGTGAAGATTCTGGCCGAAGAGGTCGAGCGCGCCTGGCATGAGGGCGATCTGTAACGGTTTACGCCAAATGACGCAGACGTTCAGCGCGTAATCTGGCGGGATCGACCAGGCGTAATGCGCGGGTTGGACAGGCCGCCACACAGGCCGGTCCCTCCTCGCGATGCGAACACAGATCGCATTTTAGCGCCTGCACCTTCTCCCCGGACCATTCGACCTGCATGGCGCCGAACGGGCACGCCATCATGCAGCTTTTGCAGCCAATACAGCGCGCCTGGTCCACGCACCAGGCCCCTGAGCGAAGACCTATGGCATGGGTTGGGCACGCACTGGCACAGGGCGCATCTTCACACTGATGGCAGGCCACTGCCGTCGTAAACGCCCCGCCCTTCACGACCCGAATCCGCGCGGCAAACTGAGAAACCGTGGCGCAATCCTGCTTGTCCTGATGAGCAACGACGCAGGCCACTTCGCAGGTGCGACAGCCTATGCATTTCGTTGGATCTGCCATGATAAAGTGATTCATTCACGACTCCGATCGGACAGTAAATCCCAGTTCGCGCGAAATGGCGTCCGCCGTCTCACGCAGAGGTTTCAGCAAATTCTTTTCACCCACCTGCTTCATACGCGATGTCGATAAGGAAATTGAGATGGCGTACGGCACGCGGCCATGAATATCAAACACCGGCACCGCAATACAGGAGACGCCCAGCTCGTTTTCTTCTTTGTCCATCGCCATGCTGCGCTGACGAATTTCTGCCAGCTCATCGTACATCGCATGCAGGTCGGTGATGGTATTACGGGTGAGCGGTTGAATAATGTCCTGGTGGCTCTGCCAGTAACTTTCCACATAATCCTGATGGCCGAACGCCATGTAAATCTTACCCATAGCAGAGCAATACAGCGGCATGTGTTGGCCGATGTAGGCTCGCGTGCGCAGCATGCCCGTCGTCGGCTCAAGCTTATAAATCAGAATCGCATGATCGTCTTCCCGGCTGGAAAAGTTCACGGTTTCGCCCGTCACCAGATTCAGCGTTTCAAGGTGCGGCGCCGCCACGTGGATAATATTCAGTGATGACAGAGCCTTCTGCCCAACCGCGATAAATTTTGTGGTCAGCCGATAGCTGCCTGCCGCAGGCGCTGGCGTCACATAGCCACACGACTGCAACCCCTGTAACAGTCGATGCACGGTGCTTTTGTTTAACCCGGCAAGTTCAGATAAGTGTGCAAGCGGACAACCGTTTGGATAGTTACTCAAAATTTCAATCAGCATCAGGCCGCGAAACAAGCTCTGGCTGCCTGCTGGCCTCTCTTTTTCTTGCGTCGTTTCGCTCTCTTTCATGCTCATCAAATTGCTCTCCATTAATCGCGCCCTGATGGTAGCGCAAAGTGTGGTTCAGTTCACGATCTCAACAGAAAAATCACAATCCATTGATTTTAATCGATTTTGAAAATCATGAATGTCGTTGATCTGGCAAAAATTGATCGCTATATTTGAAATCAGATTTCGCATAGTGAAATTTAGCGATAAAAAAGCACACACTTGCCCGCCAAAAATTCAGGAGACCAGGGATGAAAGTGACCTTTGAAGAGTTAAAAGCCGCCTTTAATGAGGTGCTGCTCAAGCGCGGCGTAAAAGCGGATACCGCGGATGCCTGCGCCGAGATGTTTGCCCGCACAACCGAATCCGGCGTCTATTCCCACGGCGTGAACCGTTTTCCCCGTTTTATTCAACAGCTCGATGCCGGGGATATCATCCCTGATGCCGTCCCCAGGCGAATCACCACGCTGGGCGCAATTGAGCAATGGGATGCCCAGCGCGCTATTGGTAATTTGACCGCGAAAAAGATGATGGATCGGGCCACTGAGCTGGCCTCCGATCATGGCATCGGCCTGGTGGCGCTACGTAACGCCAATCACTGGATGCGCGGCGGCAGCTACGGCTGGCAGGCAGCAGAGAAAGGTTATATTGGCATTTGCTGGACCAACTCCATTGCCGTGATGCCGCCGTGGGGAGCCAAAGAGTGTCGTATTGGCACCAATCCCCTGATTGTCGCTATTCCCTCAAGCCCTATCACCATGGTTGATATGTCGATGTCGATGTTCTCCTACGGCATGCTTGAGGTTAATCGTCTGGCCGGGCGCGAACTGCCGGTTGATGGCGGCTTTGATGACGAAGGCCACTTAACCAAAGAGCCGGGCGTGATTGAGAAAAACCGTCGCATTCTGCCGATGGGCTACTGGAAAGGATCGGGCTTATCTATCGTTCTGGACATGATTGCCACCCTCCTCTCAGACGGTGCCTCCGTGGCAGAAGTTACCCAGGACAACAGCGATGAATATGGCGTCTCGCAGATCTTTATTGCCATTGAAGTCGACCGGCTCATCGACGGCGCGACCCGCGATGCCAAACTCCAGCGCATCATGGATTTCATCACCACCGCTGAACGTTCCGATGAAGAGGTTGCGGTCCGTTTGCCAGGGCACGAATTTACGCGCCTGCTTGAAGAGAACCGTCGCAACGGCATTACCATCGACGACAGCGTGTGGGCGAAGATTCAGTCGCTGTAAGGAGTGACGCCATGATATTCGGACATATTTCTCAACCCAACCCATGTCGGCTGCCGGTAGCAATTGAAAAGGCGCTGTCATTTTTACGCAACACCGATTTCACCACTCTCGAACCCGGCGTGGTTGAGATCGACGGGCGCAAGATCTTTGCGCAGATACTGGATCTGAAAACCAAAGCCCAGGCTGAAAATCGTCCTGAAGTGCATCGTCGCTATCTTGATATTCAGTTTCTGGCGTGGGGAGAAGAAAAAATTGGTGTGGCTATCGACACCGGAAATAATCCCGTAAGCGAATCACTGCTTGAAGAACGCGATATTATTTTCTATCAGAAGATGGAAAATGAAACGTTTATAGAATTAGTACCAGGGCATTACGCCATATTTTTTCCACAGGATGTGCATCGTCCTCAATGTCATAAACACAAGGAATCGGCCATTCGTAAAATTGTCGTTAAAGTGGCTATCAGCGAATTAGTTTAAAGCGATAAAATAAACAGGAAGGCGAAATGACTCACACCGATTTTATTATTGGTGCGTACCCCTGCGCACCGTCGTTTCACCAGAGAGGGGAACAAGAAGAGGCCCATTTCTGGCGTGAACTTGCCGATACGCCATACGTGCGCGGCATTGAACAACCCATACTGGAAAATATTCACCCTTATGGGGATGACTGGCTGTTTCGCCACACTCCGGCAGAGTGGCGCATCGTCGCAACAGCCGTTATGGAAACGATGCGTCGGCGGGGCAGCAACGGCGGTTTTGGCCTGGCCTCAGCGGATGAAGCGCAGCGTCGTGAAAGCGTGGAATTTTATCGGCATCTCCTGCAAAAAGTCTCAACGATAAATACCCGTTTTCCCGGCAAAGTGATTGCGCTCGAAATGCAGGCAGCCCCACAAGCGGGCAACGCGTCAGTAGCCCAGGCCACGGACGCGTTTGCGCGCTCAATTAACGAGATTGCCGCCTGGGACTGGCCCTGCGATCTGATTCTTGAACACTGCGACGCGATGACGGGAAGCGCGCCGCGCAAGGGTTTCCTTCCCCTTGAGCAGGTTCTGGAAGTCGTGCGTGAAACGGATATCAGTCTCTGCATCAACTGGGCGCGGTCGGCAATTGAAGGTCGCAACACCACCCTGCCGGTTCAACACGTTAATGTGGCCGTAAAAGCCGGCAAACTGGGCGCGCTGATGTTCTCAGGCACGACCGCAACCGGGGAGTACGGCCAGTGGCAGGATCTTCACGCGCCCTTTTCTTCGTTCTGCCCTGAAAGTTTAATGACGACGGAACATGTCAGCGAACTGTTTACTGCGGCCAGTGCCGCAACCTTGAAATTCTCCGGTATTAAGTTACTGGAAATAAATGCTAATGCTGACGTCAGCCATCGCATCGCTATTTTGCGCGACGGTATTAGCAACCTGAAAAAAGCATAAAAATAATAAAACATAATTTCGTTACACCTCCAGATACATTAACGAGACAAAAATTATGAATACTTCTTCTGATACTCTACACGCGGATATTCCGCGCCAACGCTGGTTAAGAATAATTCCACCCATTCTTATCGCCTGCATAATTTCTTATATGGATCGCGTGAATATTGCGTTTGCGATGCCTGGCGGTATGGATGCGGAATTAGGGATCACCGCCACGATGGCCGGGCTGGCGGGGGGGATATTTTTTATTGGTTATCTGTTCCTGCAGGTTCCTGGCGGCAAGATAGCCGTTCACGGCAGCGGCAAAAAATTTATCGGCTGGTCGCTGGTCGCCTGGGCAGTTATCTCCGTACTCACAGGGCTTGTCACCAATCAGTATCAACTGCTGGCATTGCGCTTTTTACTCGGGGTCGCGGAAGGGGGCATGTTGCCCGTGGTACTCACCATGATCAGCAACTGGTTCCCGGATGCCGAACGTGGACGCGCTAATGCCATTGTGATCATGTTCGTGCCGATTGCGGGGATCATCACCGCCCCCCTCTCCGGCTGGATTATTACGGCTCTCGACTGGCGCTGGCTGTTCATTATCGAGGGGCTACTGTCCATCGTGGTGCTGGTGTTGTGGGTAAATACCATCTATGACCGACCGCAGGAGGCCAAATGGATTTCAGAAGCAGAGAAAAACTATCTGGTTGAAACGCTGGCCGCGGAGCAGCGGGCGATTGCCGGTAAAGAGGTCATCAATGCTTCGCTGGGGTCGGTGCTCTCTGACAAAACCATGTGGCAGCTGATCGCGTTGAATTTCTTTTATCAGACCGGAATTTATGGCTACACCCTCTGGCTGCCCACCATTCTGAAAGAGCTTACCCATTCCAGTATGGGTCAGGTAGGAATGCTGGCCGTGTTGCCTTATATCGGTGCCATTGCCGGCATGTTCTTGTTCTCCACGCTGTCCGATCGTACCGGCAAACGCAAGCTGTTCGTCTCCCTGCCGCTCATCGGCTTCGCCCTGTGTATGTTCCTCTCGGTGGCGCTGAAAGAAAACATCTGGCTGGCCTATGCCGCACTCGTGGGCTGTGGCTTCTTCCTGCAATCTGCAGCGGGGGTGTTCTGGACCATTCCGGCGCGTCTGTTCAGTGCCGAGATGGCCGGAGGTGCACGCGGCGTGATTAACGCCCTGGGCAATCTCGGCGGTTTCTGCGGCCCTTATGCGGTCGGGGTATTGATCACCCTGTACAGCAAAGATGCCGGTGTTTACTGCCTGGCGGTATCACTGGCGCTGGCGTCCATTTTAGCCCTGCTTCTGCCCGCCAGGTGCGATGCCGGATCGAACCGTCGTGCCACGGTGAATCCGCAAAAGCACGCGGCCTGATGACCTGCCCTCTCCCCCCGGAGAGGGAGTCGGACAAGAGAGTCAACAATGACCGAAAAAGCATCCTTCTGGCTGGGTATCGATTGTGGTGGTACCTATCTCAAAGCCGGTTTATACACCCGCCAGGGAAAAGAAGTCTGTATTGAGCGTTGCTCCGTCGCCACGCTCAGCCCGCGTCCGGGCTACGCCGAACGGAATATGAACTCACTCTGGGAGCATTGCTACATCACCGTTGCCAGACTGCTGAAACAGGCCGACGTTGTCGGCGAGCAGATCAAGGGCGTGGGTATCTCGGCTCAGGGCAAAGGGCTATTCCTTCTGGATAAAAATGACCAGCCGCTGGGCAATGCGATGCTCTCCTCAGACAGACGCGCACTGGCGATTGTGCAGCGCTGGCAGCAGGACCTGATCCACGAAAAACTGTATCCGCATACCCGCCAGACGCTGTGGACGGGACACCCGGCTTCGCTTCTGCGTTGGGTGAAAGAGAACGAACCGCAGCGGTATCAGCAGATTGGCTGCGTGATGATGGCGCATGACTACCTGCGCTGGTGTCTGACCGGAAAGAAAGGCTGCGAAGAGAGCAATATCTCCGAGTCTAACCTCTACAACATGCGCACCGGTCAATACGACCCACAGCTCACCCGTTGGCTGGGTATTAATGAAATTGACGGTGCTTTGCCACCCGTTGTTGGTTCAGCAGAAATTTGCGGGGAAATCACCGCTCAGGCAGCCGCATTGACCGGTCTCGCGGCGGGTACGCCCGTTGCAGGCGGTCTGTTTGATGTGGTTTCCACCGCACTTTGCGCCGGACTGCAGGATGAACATACGCTCAATGCGGTGATGGGCACCTGGGCCGTCACCAGCGGCCTGGCCAACGGCCTGCGCGACCATGAACCCTACCCGTATGTCTATGGTCGCTATGTTCATCCGCAGCAATACATTGTGCACGAAGCCAGCCCCACCTCCTCGGGCAACCTCGAATGGCTGACGGCGCAATGGGGAGATCTGTCGTTCGAGGAGATTAACGAGGCTGTCGCCAGCCTGCCAAAAGCCGAAAGCGAAGTGCTCTTTCTGCCGTTTCTCTACGGCAGCAACGCCGGTCTTGAAATGACCAGCGGCTTTTATGGCATGCAGGCGATACACACCCGCGCACATCTGCTTCAGGCGGTTTACGAAGGGGTGGTGTTCAGCCACATGACCCATCTTAACCGGATGCTGGAACGCTTTACCCACGTGCGGACGCTCCGCGTGACGGGTGGCCCGACGCACTCTGACGTATGGATGCAGATGCTGGCGGACGTCAGCGGACTGGCGATTGAGCTCCCCCAGGTTGAAGAGACGGGCTGCGCCGGTGCCGCGCTGGCTGCGCTCGTGGGCACGGGAATTTATCCCGACTTCCGCACCGCCCAGCGCCATCTTAACCACCCGATCCGCGTAATTGAACCCGACATGCAGGCACACCTCGCCTACCAGCGCAAATATCACCGTTATCAGTTACTGATTGCCGCTTTACAGGGCTATCACGCCCACATTAAGGAGCACGACCTATGAGCCGACCATTACTCCAGCTGGCGCTCGACCATACCAGCCTGAAGGCCGCACAGCATGACGTTACCTTGCTACAGGATCACGTCGACATCGTCGAAGCCGGAACCATTCTGTGCCTGACTGAAGGGTTACCCGCCGTACGCGCCCTGCGCGAGCAGTGTCCGGATAAAATTATCGTCGCCGACTGGAAAGTTGCCGATGCCGGGGAAACGCTGGCCCAACAGGCATTTGATGCCGGTGCAAACTGGATGACAATTATCTGCGCCGCACCGCTTGCAACGGTAGAAAAAGGACATGCGGTGGCAGTGGCGCGCGGCGGCGAAATCCAGATGGAACTGTTTGGCAACTGGACGCTGGACGATGCCCGGGCGTGGTATCGCCTGGGTGTAAGACAGGCGATCTATCACCGTGGACGTGACGCCCAGGCCAGCGGTCAGCAGTGGGGCGAGGCAGATCTCGCCAGAATGAAAGCGCTGTCTGATATTGGCCTGCAGCTCTCCATCACCGGCGGTATTACGCCAGCCGACCTGCCGTTGTTTCAGCAGATCAACGTTAAAGCCTTTATCGCCGGCCGTGCCCTGGCAAATGCCGCACAACCTTCGCAGGTGGCGCGGGAATTTCATGCGCAAATCCACGCCCTCTGGGGAGAATAACCATGCGTCAGCATCCGTTAGGTATTTATGAAAAAGCGCTGTCAAAGGATCTCTCCTGGCCCGAGCGGCTGGTTCTGGCAAAAAGCTGCGGTTTTGATTTTGTTGAGATGTCGGTAGATGAAACCGACGAACGTCTGTCACGCCTGGACTGGAGTACCACGCAGCGCGCCTCGCTGGTAGAGGCAATGCTCGAAACCGGCGTCGCCATTCCGTCTCTGTGTCTCTCCGCCCACCGCCGCTTTCCGTTTGGCAGCCGTGATGAAGCTGTGCGTGAACGCGCCCGCGCCATCATGACCAAAGCGATCAAACTGGCGCGCGATTTGGGCATTCGCACCATCCAGCTGGCAGGCTATGACGTGTATTACGAGGAGCACGACGCCGGGACACAGCAGCGCTTTGCCGAGGGACTGGCATGGGCAGTGGAGCAAGCCGCCGCCGCACAGGTCATGCTGGCCGTGGAGATCATGGACACCGCCTTTATGAACTCCATCAGCAAGTGGAAAAAGTGGGACGAGATGCTGGCCTCGCCGTGGTTCAGCGTGTATCCGGACGTCGGCAACCTGAGTGCGTGGGGCAATGACGTCACCGCTGAGTTAACGTTAGGCATTGACCGCATTGCCGCGATCCATTTGAAGGATACCCGGGCGGTCACAGCGGACAACCCGGGTCAGTTCCGCGACGTACCATTCGGAGAGGGCTGCGTCGATTTTGTTGGCGTATTCCAGACCCTGAATAAGCTCAACTATCGCGGCGCGTTTCTCATTGAGATGTGGACAGAAAAAGCAAAAGAACCGGTGCTGGAAATCATTCAGGCACGACGCTGGATCGAAGCCCGTATGCAGGAAGGAGGCATGACATGTTAGAAGCGTTAAAAGCAGAAGTCCTGGCGGCAAATCTGGCGCTGCCCGTCCACCAGCTGGTGACGTTCACCTGGGGGAACGTCAGCGCCATCGATCGCGCGCGTGGGCTGATGGTTATTAAACCCTCCGGCGTAGAGTACGACGTCATGACGGCAGAGGATATGGTGGTGGTCGACATTGCCAGCGGTACGGTGGTGGAAGGCGCTAAAAAACCCTCCTCGGATACCCCGACCCATCTGGCGCTCTACCGCCGTTATCCGGAGATCGGCGGTATCGTGCACACCCACTCGCGTCATGCCACCATCTGGTCGCAAGCCGGGCTGGATCTCCCCGCCTGGGGCACCACGCATGCCGACTATTTCTACGGCGATATTCCCTGTACGCGGAAAATGACGCCCGCGGAAATCGCGGGCGAGTACGAGTATCAAACCGGAGAGGTGATCATTAAAACTTTCGAAGAACGTAACCTGAGTCCACAGCAGATCCCGGCGGTATTAGTCCATTCACATGGTCCTTTTGCCTGGGGCTGCGATGCCGCCGATGCCGTACACAATGCGGTTGTGCTGGAAGAGTGTGCTTATATGGGGTTGTTCTCACGCCAGCTCTCACCGCAATTGCCCGCCATGCAGCAGGATTTACTGGATAAACATTACCTGCGTAAGCACGGGGCAAACGCCTATTACGGGCAGTGATCAACCGGAATTGATGTGTTCTTTCGAGTACCGCCGTTTCCAGACGGCGGGCGTTAATCCCGTATGTTTGCGAAAAATCTGCCGAAAATAGCCGACATCATTAAAGCCACAGCGGTTTGCCACCTCGGTGAGTGAAGAGGCGTTATCCAGTAAAAGCTTCTCAGCCGCTCTGACACGCTGGCGATGGATGGCCTCGGTCAGGGTGAGATGGAAATTGCGCCGAAATACCCGGCCCAGATAATCGGCATTACAGTGCAACTCTTTCGCCAGCCAGGAGGTAGAAATCGCCAGATGATATTTGGTAAGTATTAATTGTTTGGCTTTCCACGCCATTGAAGCGCCCGCTTCGTCACTATTTTCTTCTACCCCTCCCGACTGCGCAATTTGCTGAAGAATTAACAGCAAAATAAACTCTAACGCCACACTGCGTTTAAGCTTTTCCTGCTCGCTTAAAAACTGACGGAACAGCGAAATAACATACTGTGCGTCATGGACATGGCAATATTGCTCAATGGCTAATAACGCAAGATTATTGTGGTTATTATCCATGGGTTCAACATCAAAATGGAGCCAGTAAAACTTCAGATCGGCCGGAAAATCCTCCACCCCCACGTGGCGTCGGTTTGGCCACAGCAGCAAACTCTCTCCGGCACTGACGTCAAACACGCGATTCTCCTCCTGAATCGTTAATGTCCCCTTTTCGACAAAAATGATTTCCCACGAGGTCAGTTTTCGGGAGGGATGACGCCCTGTACCGCGGGAAATAAATAACCCGCCATTCTGGACTTTAATCGGAAGCGCTATGGATAATTCTAGCATCGGTATTCATTATCTCGCTTTTATGCACCATTTTTAATTTCTTGCTGGTTGATTATTAGTAAATAATTGACCGCGTGCCCGATCTAAATCACATTTTTATTATCAGGTCGGAATCCTCACCTTTTTATACTTTTCCCTTCCCTTGTTGCTTCGATGATTCAGAGCAGAATTAATGGGTACCCAACACAAACACAATAAAAACTCGTTAACCGAGGAGTGACCTCATGACTTCCACGCCGATAACACGCTCTGACGTCGTGCAGCAGAACGTCGACGACCGCCTCTCCATCCGCGAAAAAATCGGCTACGGCCTGGGCGACGCGGGTGGGACGGTGATTACCTGTCTCATCATGAATTTTTTAACCTTTTTCTATACCGATGTGTTTGGCCTGACTCCTGCGCTGGTGGGCACGTTGTTTATCGCCCTGCGCGTTTTTGACGCCGTCTCCGACCCGATCATGGGCGTCATAGCGGACCGGACCCAAAGCCGCTGGGGGCGTTTTCGTCCCTGGCAGCTGTGGATTGCCCTCCCGATTGGCATCATTGGCGTGCTCACCTTTACCGTCCCGGACGCCAGCATGGGGGTGAAAATTGCCTGGGCATTTGGCACCTACCTGCTGCTCTCCGTGGGCTATACCGCCATCAACGTGCCTTATTGCGCGCTGATCAACACCATGACCACGCGCCACAATGAAGTGATATCTTGCCAGTCCTGGCGTTTTGTCCTGTGCGGCGTGGCGGGTTTCCTGGTCTCCGTAGGGTTACCGTGGCTGGTAGATGTCCTGGGAAAGGGCAACGTGGCGCAAGGGTATCAGCTGGGGGTCGGCGTGTTGTGCGCCATCGCCGTGGTGATGTTCCTGTGCTGTTTCTTCTGGGTTCGCGAACGTGTGCCGCTGGCCTTGATGGGCCGCTTTACCCTGCGTGAGCATCTGGCCGGCCTGCGCAAAAACGATCAGCTTTTATTGATGCTGGTGATGTCGTTCCTGTTGATTAACGTCTTTAACATCCGCGGCGGCGGATATATGTATTTCATCACCTACGTGCTCCAGGGCAGCACCGCCTATACATCGCTGTTCTTCACCATGGTGACCTTTGCCGCCATTCTGGGCGCGGTCATCGTGAACCCGCTCACGCGTCGTATTGATACGGTGAAACTGTACTACTACACCAATCTGGTACTGGCCGCGCTCGCGGTGGGAATGTGGTTCTTACCGGGTGGCCCGGCCTATCAGACGCTGTGGCTGCTGGTCATTCTGGCGAACGGCGTGATCCTTGGCTTTACGCTGCCGCTGCACTTCTCATTGATGGCCTTCGCCGACGACTACGGCGAATGGAAAACGCGCGTGCGCTCTTCCGGCATGAACTTCGCCTTTAATCTCTTCTTTATCAAGCTGGCGTGGGCCTCCAGCGCGGGCATTATCAGCCTGATTTTTATCTCTGTCGCTTATCAGCCTGGCGCGGGCAACCAGACGGCCGCCTCGCTCCAGGGCATTACGGCCATGGAGACATTACTCCCTGCCCTCTTCCACCTGCTTTTAGCGGTCTCTATCCGCTGGTGCAAGCTCAATAACCCTATGATGACGCGCATTGCAACCGATCTGCGCCAGCGTCACGTTCAGTCCTGAGGAGAACACGATGTCCATAATGGAACCCGATCTGCACAAGCTTAAAATCAACGATCCGTTCCTGGGTCAGTATCAACGTCTGGTTCGCGATGTGGTGATCCCCTACCAGTGGGATGCGCTTAACGACCGCGTGACGGAGGCCGAACCGAGCCATGCCATCACCAATTTCCGCATTGCGGCGGGGCTGGAAGAAGGCGAGTTTTACGGCATGGTATTCCAGGACAGCGACGTGGCGAAATGGCTGGAAGCAGTGGCATGGTCGCTGTGCCAAAAACCGGATGCGGAGCTTGAAAAAACCGCCGATGACGTGATTGAGCTGGTGGCCGCCGCACAGTGTGAAGATGGCTATCTGAACACCTACTTCACGGTGAAAGCCCCCGGCGAACGCTGGACCAATCTGGCTGAATGCCATGAATTGTACTGCGCCGGACATATGATTGAAGCGGGGGTGGCGTATTTTCAGGGCACCGGCAAGCGTCGCCTGTTAGAGGTTGTCTGTAAGCTTGCGGACCATATCGACGCCGTCTTTGGCCCTGGTGACAATCAGCTGCACGGCTATCCCGGTCATCCGGAAATCGAACTGGCGCTGATGCGGCTTTACGATGTCACGCAAGAACCACGCTACATGGCGCTGGTGAAATATTTCATCGAAGAGCGTGGCGCTCAGCCCCATTTTTATGACATCGAATATGAGAAGCGTGGCCGGACGTCGCACTGGAATACCTACGGCCCGGCGTGGATGGTTAAAGATAAAGCCTACAGCCAGGCGCATCAGCCCCTTTCAGAACAGCAAACGGCGATCGGCCACGCGGTCCGCTTCGTCTACCTGATGGCAGGCATGGCGCATCTGGCGCGTTTGAGTCATGACGAAGGCAAACGTAAAGACTGCCTGCGCCTGTGGAACAACATGGTACAACGCCAGCTTTATATCACTGGCGGTATCGGCTCACAAAGCAGCGGCGAGGCCTTCAGCAGCGATTACGATCTGCCAAACGATACGGTTTATGCCGAAAGCTGCGCCTCGATTGGTCTGATGATGTTTGCCCGCCGCATGCTGGAGATGGAGGCGGACAGCCAGTATGCCGACGTGATGGAGCGTGCGCTTTACAACACGGTACTGGGCGGGATGGCGCTGGATGGCAAGCACTTTTTCTACGTCAATCCGCTGGAAGTTCATCCGAAATCACTCGCCTTCAACCACATTTATGACCACGTTAAACCGATCCGCCAGCGCTGGTTTGGTTGCGCCTGTTGCCCGCCGAACATCGCTCGCGTCCTGACGTCTCTCGGTCATTATATCTTTACCGCACGTCCGGATGCCTTGTTTATCAATCTCTACGTGGGGAATGACATTGCCATACCGGTAGGCGATCGGGCATTGCAGTTACGGATTAGCGGCAACTATCCGTGGCATGAACAGGTGAATATCAACATTACGTCTCCGGTTGTGGTCACCCACACGCTGGCGCTGCGCCTGCCGGACTGGTGCGAAAACCCTACTGTGACGCTGAACGGCGAAGCGGTTACCGGTGATGTGGTACGTGGTTATCTCTACCTCACCCGCAACTGGCAGGAAGGGGATGCATTAACCCTGACGCTGCCGATGCCGGTTCGACGCCTTTACGGAAATCCGCAGGTCCGACAGCAGGCGGGTAAAGTGGCGATCCAGCGCGGTCCGCTGGTTTATTGCCTGGAAGAGGCCGATAACGGACCCGGCCTGCATAATCTGTCGCTGCCTGCTGACAGTGAATTCAGGGTCTTTGAAGGAAAAGGCATATTTGCGCACAAGATGCTGATTCAGGTGCAAGGGGTGGCGCATCGCGCGTCAGACGCGGGTTCACAAGCGCTCTGGCAGTACGATCGCTCGCCGGTTAAACCTGAGTCCCATACGCTGACATTTATCCCGTGGTTTAGCTGGGCCAATCGGGGTGAAGGCGAAATGCGGATTTGGGTGGACGAGGCCTGATGCCCTCACCCCGCCCCTCTCCCACGGGAGAGGGAGTTTAAACCGGGCCAGCTGAAGCCGCCGTCCGGTGGCTCACGCGCTAAAATCTGTCAGCCCCCTCCGTGGGGGCATTGTTAACCATCAGAAACGCCAGGTCAGGCCGGTCATCAGGGCAAAGCTCTCCTCACGATCGATCATCGGGCTGTTCTTCACGTCATCGGGGAGCACCGTGTAAACCGCGCTGGCATGAAGGTACAGTTTTTGTGTCAGCTGGTATTTCGCCGCGAGTCCAACATAGGGGGTCCAGCTGTCACCGGCGGTGTATTTATTCAGGCCGGAGCGACGGGACTCGTTACCGGATACGCCGTAGTAGTAATCGTTATAACTTTCGTCACTGTAAAACACGCCAAAGGATGGCGTCAGGGTCAGGCGTTCCATACGGATCGGACGGAAGTAAGAGATCTCGCCTACCACACCGCCGCTTTCGTCCATAGCATCGCCGGAGGCGGCAATTTTCAGGCTACCCCACCGTTCATGGCGGTAATAAGCGCCGCCCACAAAAGCAGAGGCTTTACGTTCATCCAGGGTTTTCATCTGACGATCGTCGTTGTTATCCGGGTCAAAATGCAATGGCATCCAGGATGCGGTGAAGCTTAATTCATTTTTCTCGTCTTTCCACAGAATCCAGCCGCCCGTCGTCTGACGAATGTAAAAACGATCGCCTTCGTAGCTAATTAAAGGCACTGCTGAAGTCGTCTCATTATACCCTTTGTAAGGCGATTCATTAAATACGGCGCCCGCCCCAAGAGAGAACTCACCCGCCATAGCCGATGATGTCGCAAATAACGCGGTGATAATCAGTAAATTCTTTTTAATAGTCATTTATTGCAATCCATTTAGACGCCAAACAAGCGAGGCGATTCTAATGGTTACAAATTTGCCAGTGCAATAAAGCAGTTTATATAATATTATATATATAATCATATAGATGGGCGTGCATAATGAATAAATTACAATTAAAGCCGCGTGAATTAAAGATTATTTCCGTCATCGCCGCAACACGCAGCATCGGTGATGCCGCCGCGCTGTTGGGCATGGCGCAGGCCAATGTGAGCAAGTATCTGTCTGATTTTGAAACACGCGTGGGGCTGAAAGTTTTTGAACGCACCACTCGCCAGCTCGCCCTCACTCAGTTTGGTGAGGCACTCCTGCCGTACGTGAATGCCACGCTGGATAAAAATAGCCAACTGATTAATTTTATCGCGGACTACAAACATGAGAAGCGTGGAAGAGTCACCCTTTACGCCCCAACCGGTATTGTCACTTATCTGGCACGCCATGTTATTCATCAGATCGAAGAATTAGGTGATATTCATCTCTCGTTGAAAACCTATAATCTCGATCGTAATGAATTTTCCGAGGGTGTGACGTTTCCTGACGACTGCGATATTTTAATTACTTACACCCAGCCCAAAGATGAAAATTTGGTTGCTACCGTTCTGACAAAATACTCTATTACCGCGTTTGCTTCCAAAGAGTATTTAAACAGGCACCCTCTTTCCGGCCCTGAAGAGTTAATTAATCACTCGTGTATTTTAATTGACTCCATGCTCGTTGACGATGCCAACATCTGGCGGTTTCGCGTTCACGGCAGCGATGAAGTGCGCGATTACAAAGTGACGGGAAACTATATCTGCGACAATACGCAGACGGCCCTTGAGCTGGCAAGAAATAACCTCGGGATCGTTTTTGCGCCAAAGGAGAGCCTGAAAAAAGAGTTATCCCAGGGCATGCTGGTGCCTTGCTTCCCCCATGAAGAGGAGTGGTGGCTTAATTTAACCGCGATATTCCGCAAACGTGATTATCAACCGTGGCGGGTGCAATATGTTCTGGATGGCGTGCTGAACTGTCTTCGCCAGCAAATTGCTCAGGCCGCATCAGGGCGGCCTGAGTCTGAGGATCAAAACAGCCCGAGCGGCTTATCGGAATAACTGACCAGTAAGCATTTGGTTTGCTGATAATGGTCCAGCATCATTTTATGGGTTTCACGGCCTATGCCCGACTGTTTATAGCCGCCGAACGCCGCATGAGCAGGGTATGCGTGATAACAGTTAGTCCAGACGCGCCCGGCCTGAATACCGCGCCCCATCTTATACGCCAGATTACCGTTGCGGCTCCAGACGCCCGCCCCCAGCCCGTATTGCGTATCGTTTGCCAACGCCAGCGCCTCTTCCATGGTTTTAAAGGTCGTCACCGCCAGCACCGGGCCAAATATCTCCTCCTGGAAGACGCGCATATCGTTTTTGCCGTAGAGAATGGTCGGCTCGAGGTAGTAGCCCTCTTTCAGTTCACCCTCAAGCAGTTTACGACGGCCCCCGGTTAGCACATCCGCGCCCTCTTTTTTACCGATATCAATATAGTTGAGGATGGTTTCAAGCTGTCCATGTGACACCTGCGCCCCCATTTGTGTCCCGCTGTCGAGCGGGTTACCGCTGCGGATGGACTCTACGCGGCGGATCGCACGCTCCATAAAGCGCTCATAAATGGACTCCTGCACCAGCGCCCGGCTTGGACAGGTACAGACTTCGCCCTGGTTAAACGCAAACAGCGCAAAGCCTTCCAGCGCTTTGTCAAAGAAGGCATCTTCCTCGTCCATGACGTCCGCGAAGAAGATATTCGGCGATTTACCGCCCAGCTCCAGGGTGACCGGAATAATATTCTGCGTGGCGTACTGCATAATTTGCTGGCCCACTTCCGTGGAGCCGGTAAAGGCTACTTTGGCGATACGTTTTGAGGTAGCCAGATATTCGCCAATTTCACCGCCCGCGCCGTTGACCACGTTAATCACCCCTGGCGGCACCAGATCGCCAATGATTTCCATCAGCAACAGCACAGACAGCGGGGTCAGACGTGCGGGCTTCAGCACCACGCAGTTACCTGCGGCTAATGCGGGGGCCATTTTCCAGCTCGCCATCAGCAGCGGGAAGTTCCACGGGATAATTTGCCCTACCACGCCGAGTGGTTCATGGAAATGATACGCCACGGTTTCACTGTCCACTTCGCTGATCCCGCCCTCCTGCGCACGAATACAGGACGCAAAATAGCGGAAATGGTCGATGGCCAGCGGCACATCCGCCGCCGTCGTTTCACGGATGGGTTTACCGTTATCCCACGTCTCTGCAGCCGCCAAAAGCTCCAGATTTTGCTCCATGCGATCGGCAATTTTAAACAATATCGCCGCCCGGTCCTGAATGGACATCTGTCCCCATTTGTCTTTTGCTTTATGCGCCGCATCCAGCGCCAGATCGATATCTTTTTTACCCGAGCTGGCTATCTCACACAGCGGCTGGCCGGTGACGGGCGTCAGGTTGGAATAATATTCGCCGTCGACGGGGGCCACCCAGTCGCCGCCGATAAAGTTGTCATAACGGGGCTTAAGCTTCAGGGGATAACCATACTCGCCGGGCTGCATACGCGTTGAGGGAGGATTATTCGTCATGACCGTCTCCTTGCTGTGAATGTCTTACAAGGGTAGTCACGACTGATGCTTTTCTCGCCAGTTGATAACAGCTTTACGATAAGTATCACGGATTACCTTACTTTACGTTTCGTTTTTGCTACTCAGCCATACTTAGGATTAACGAAATGGGTGAGGGTACAACGATGGGGCTGTTTATCGGATTTGACGTGGGGGGCACCCATATTAAGCATGGCGTGATTGATGATGAGGGTAACGAGCTGGATTGCGATGAGTTTGATACCCCTGACAACGCGGAATCCTTCAAAGAGCAATGGCAGAAGGTCGTGGAGTCCTGGCAAAAATCCCATGACATCCAGGCTATTGGCGTCAGTTTCCCCGGCCATATCAATACCCATACCGGCCAGGCAGCCAAAGCAGGTGCCCTCAGTTACCTGGATGAGGTGAATCTGTATGAACTCTTTGGCGGGCTGACCGATCTCCCCGTTATCGCTGAAAATGATGCTAACTGCGCGGCACTTGGCGAGCGCTGGCGCGGGGCCGGACGCCATTACGAGAGCTTTGTCTGCATGACGATTGGCACCGGCATCGGCGGCGGCATTGTGACGGAAGGCGATCTCTACCGTGGCGCGCATTACCGCGCCGGTGAGTTTGGCGTCATTCCCGTGGGGAATAAGGGCGAATGCATGTATGAAGTCGCCTCGGCGCGCGGGCTGATGGAGGCCTGTCGTAAGGCGCTCGCCCTGTCAGAAGACGATATGCCCGACGGCGAGGCCCTCTTCACGCGCATGAACAGCGACGTCCATCTGCGTGAGGCCATCAATGAGTGGGCGTTGTACCTGTCACGCGGCGTATATAGCGTGATATCCATGTTTGATCCGCAGGCGGTGCTGATTGGCGGCGGGATTAGCGAGCAGGAAAAGATATATACCCTGATGGAAAAGCACCTGGAAACGTTCGAAGAGTGGGATGCGCTGCGCGTCCCCATTATGCCCTGCGAGTTAGGTAATCAGGCGGGACGGCTGGGTGCAGTCTGGCTGGCCCGGCAAAAATGGGCATCCCGCGCCTGATTCAGGGTTTGGTTGTCTCCGGAAAGAGCATTGCATCACGCAGCAGGTGATCGTTACCGCGACGGCGGGTAAAGCCAATGCGATTAAAATATTCCAGTATCTGAATCGCCAGCTTGCGTCCGACGTTGAGACGATCGCGGAAATCCGCCGCGCAGGTGGAGCCGCGCGCCTGATCCAGTTCACGGATCAGGCTGGCGAAGGTGACAATACGATCGTTGCGATAGTAACGATCTTTCACGATCGCGGTAATCAGCCCTTGCTGCGCCGCATGCCGCAATACCTGGCGCATTAAGGCTTCATCTGCGCCGGTTTCACGAGCCAGATCGCGCACCCACCAGGGTTCATCGCCAAACAGCGGCGCGGCTTTTTGCCAGATGGCCTCTTGCTCTGGCGTAAATCCGGCTTTGTGATCGGGTAAATGCAGCCAGCCGTGATGACTTTGAATCACGCCGCTCTCGCGCATCTGCTCGATTAACAGCAGCACCAGCGCATCGTCTTCCATCGGCAGCGCCATGCGGCGCAATCTCTCGCGCCCCGGCCCGGGTTCATCCTGATGCTGTTCATGATAGGTCGCCAGGGTTGTGAGCACTTTACGCTGCCAGCGCGCCGCGACGGGGGCACTCAGTAAGCTATTTCCCGCCTGAATAAAACCGGGCTGCTGCGTCAGCTGCCGTAGGCCTTCGCCATTAAGCTGGCGTGCCCAGGCAAAATCAGCAAGGTTTACCGCACCGCGCTCAAGACGTACCGCCAGCGCGGCGTCATCACCTTTTGCCAGCGCCAGCGCCGCCAGCCATTGCAGATAGTCTGGTTTACGTTTGCCGCGGCGGGGCGGATTGAGCATCACGACACGGGCCCCCGCCAGGGTTTCGCGAGCAGAGATATCACGCAGCACCAGTCTGTCGTTGTCCGCCAGCCAGAGCGGCGTGTCGAACACCAGCTCCGCAAGATCGTTTTCCAGCAGCGAAACGCGGCCGGTGACGTGGCTGGCAGCATGGTGGATATGCACCGGCTGCCATTGGGTGAGCGCCCCGAGCGTGTGTAGCGAGACAACCACCCGTTCAGACGGCTCAGGCGGCGCATCGGCCAATAGCCAGTCGCCGCGATTGAGCTGCTCTTTTTCCGCATCGCCCGCAATATTTAAGGCGATGCGTTGCCCCGCAGACGCACGTTCCGCAGGTTGGTTTTGCGCATGCAGGCCGCGCACGCGCATCGGTTTGTTGACCCCGGTTAGCCAAAGGGTGTCACCCACGTTTACGTCACCGCTGAGTGCGGTGCCGGTGACCACCAGCCCGGCCCCTTTGACGGTAAAGGCCCGATCGATTGCCAGGCGGAAGCGATGATGGCTGGCCTGCTCACGGGAAGCGAGCTGCGTGAGGTGTTCGCGGAGGGCCTCAATACCGCGGCCTTCCGTCGCCACCGTGACAAAAACGGGGGCATCGTCAAAACCATATTCGCCCAGCACGCGGGCGATCTGGTGACGAACCTCGTCAACACGCGCCTCATCCACGCGGTCGGCTTTGGTGAGCGCGACGGTGAGTTGAGGGTTGCCGGTCAGTTGCAGGATCGCCAGATGCTCGCGGGTCTGGGCCATCACGCCGTCATCGCAGGCAACCACCAGCAGGGCATGATCGATACCGCCGACGCCTGCCAGCATATTGGTGAGAAATTTTTCGTGGCCGGGGACATCGATAAAACCCAGCACGCGTCCATCCGGCTGCGGCCAGTAGGCATAGCCCAGATCGATGGTCATGCCGCGTTTTTTTTCTTCCGGCAGGCGATCGGCGTTTATCCCCGTGATCGCCTGTAATAGCGTGGTTTTACCGTGGTCGACATGACCCGCAGTGGCAATAATCATTTCAGCAACATCTCCAGAAAACGCTGTTCATCTTCAAGACAGCGTAGATCCAGCCATAAACGTCCGTCGTATATCCGACCAATGACAGGAGCGGGCAGCGCGCGCCAGCGCATCGACAAGGCCTCAAGCTGGCTTCCTCGACCGTCCTTCGGCGTAAACGTTAACGCCGCGCTGGGCAGCCTGTCCACCGGCAGCGAGCCGCTGCCGATTTGTGACTGACACGGCTCAACGCGAACATCGAACTGCGCAAAATGTGGCGCAATCTGCGCCTGCAAGCGCACGCCCTGGGCATGAATGGCGTCGGCATCGCGGGTCAACAGCCGCAGCGTGGGCAGACGTTCGGCCAGCTTCTCGGGGTGCAGATAGAGCCGCAGCGTGGCATCCAGCGCGGCGAGCGTCATTTTATCGGCGCGAAGAGCACGTTTCAGTGGATGAGCCTGCAACTGCGCGATCAGGTCGCGCTTGCCAACGATAATCCCCGCCTGCGGCCCGCCCAGCAGTTTGTCACCGGAAAAGCTCACCAGGCTGACGCCCGCGGCGATCATCTCCTGTGGCATCGGCTCCTTTGGCAAACCGTAATGGCTCAGATCCACCAGCGAACCGCTGCCTAAATCGGCAATGACCGGCACGTTCAGTTCGCAGCCCAGCGCGGCAAGCTCGGCTTCATCCACCGCTTTGGTAAAGCCTTCAACCTGATAATTGCTGGTGTGGACTTTCATCAGCAGCGCGGTATTGTCATTTACCGCGGCACGATAATCTTTGGCATGCGTGCGGTTGGTGGTGCCGACTTCATGCAGCACGCACCCGGCCTGACGCATCACGTCGGGAATACGAAAGGCGCCGCCAATCTCCACCAGCTCACCCCGCGACACCACGACCTCTTTACCCGCCGCCGTCGCCGCGAGCATCAGCAGCACGGCAGCGGCGTTGTTATTCACAATGCAGGCATCTTCCGCGCCCGTGATCTGGCAAAGCAATTCGGCCAGCGCGCGATCGCGATGCCCGCGTCCCGCGCCGTCCAGATCGTACTCCAGGGTAACGGGCGAACGCATCGCCTGGGTGACGGCCTCTATCGCCTCTTCGGCCTGCTGCGCACGGCCAAGATTGGTGTGCAGAACCGTGCCGGTAAGGTTAAACACCGGCTGCAGCGCCCCCGCCTGCCGTTGTTCGAGCCGTGCCTGTACCGCCTGAGCCCAGTTATCGTTCCATTCAGGCAGAATGCCTTCCTCACCAATCGCCCGGCGTGCGTCGTTTTGCAGCGTTCTGAGCGTATTCACCACGCGCGTATGCCCGTACCGGTTCAGTAACGGTTCAAATGACGCGTCACGCAGTAAGCGGTCCGTAGCGGGAAGGTGTCGGTAGAGCGAGCGGGAATCCGGTTTCATAAATCTGCCTGAGAATAAGAAAACTGCGGCTATTTTAGCAGGTTGATGCGTACGAGTCCTGAAAGGTGCAGCGAGCCTTTATCCAGATCAATTTATAAAATAACCCTCCCCCGCAAAGGAGATTTTCGCTAAATCACCTGCAATTAAAAGTGATTAACCCGCTGAATTTAATAGTACATTAAGCCGACGCTGTTATCCGCTGGGTCAGCGTGATCAGAAATAACAGCGACACGCGATAAAAAATAAACGATGTACAGAGCGGTAAGCGTCACCCGCTCTGGATAAATAACCCAATGAAGAAAGACAGTTAAATGATTAGGCTTTTGGCGGCTCGGTGCGTGCGAAGCTATCCCGCTGGAAAAGCGTCTCGGCCAGCTTAACCAGCAGCGGGCGTTCGACGCACCAGCCCGGCGCAACGCGGCGGAAATTGAGGTAGCCAATGGCGCAGGCGATGGCGATGGTGGCCAGATTGACGGCATCAGGCTCAATTTTACCCTCGCGGATCAGCGCTTCGCATCGGTCCAGGCTCCGGTTGATTTTCTCTCTTTGACGCAGCAATTCCGTTTCTGATTGTTGTGCAACCGGACGCGCCTGCTCACGAACGGAGGTCAGCGCGGCATCCATAATCCCATCGGCAAGAGCTTCAATCTGCTTAATAACCAGCGCGGCTTTCGGCTCACGCGGCATCATGGCCGGCGCGATGCCCAGCAGTTCGATGTATTCCGCAATGATGGGCGAATCAAACCAGGTCTCACCGTCATCGGTGACCAGCGCCGGTACTTTGCCTAACGGGTTATAAAGCGCCACGCCGTTTTCCGCATTGTAAGGCTGCTCGTTAATAAACTCGAAGGTGATGCCTTTTTCCAGCAACAGCACGGAAATTTTACGCACGAAGGGGCTGGTATAGCTGCCGATAAGTTTCATTGCCTGATCCTTGAACACTCAAAACGCTAAGTATGGATCAGACAATGAAAAATGGCAGGCGTTAGTGATCGAGATAGAGGTAATGCATCCAGCTGGTCATGCGCAGTAAAACTTTACGCATCACCGACACGTGCGAGAAGTGGTCGGAATAGACCGCCACCTGCGCATAAATGCCGTCTGGCAGGGCATCAACATCGGCATTTGGCGCCAGTTCAATGGTCCCCAGCACACCGTCAGTTCCCGGGGTAACCGTCAGGGACTGTAGGGCACCCTGCGCCTGATAAGAGCCTCCCGGCACCACCGGCAAAATGCTGGTGAGCTTACCGGCGAACACCTGGCCGGGCAGCGCGCTGAACACTACTTCGGCTTCGTCGCCCGGTTTAAGACGCAGCAACGAGTTCTGGCGGAACTGCGCGATAATCTGACGTTTCTGTTCAGGGATAAAGACCATCACCGGACGCAGCGGCAGTGCGGCTGCATACGTGCCCGGACGGATGAGCACCTGGGTGACATAACCATTGCTCGGTGCCCGCACCACGGTCTGATCAAGATTGTATTTGGCTTCTGCAAGCTGAGCACGCAGTGAAGCAATCTGCGACTGCTCGCCGTTGACCATGCTGTCCAGCTGACTCTGAATTTGTACCTGGTCTGCAACGGACCCTTTTACCATGGCATCCTGCGCCAGGTAATTTTGCCGCGCGTTGTCGATATCGCTTTCAGAGAACGGGTTAACCTTCGCCCGGCTGCCTTTCAGATAGCGTTGATAATCTTTATACAGACGGTCACGCTCTGCGGACACGCGGCTGGTGTTGGCGACCGCCTCCGTAAGCTGCGCTTTCAGGACGTCAATATTATGGGTGGCAGTGACTAAATCAGCATTCAGTCTGTCGACGCGCGCCTGATAACGGCCAGGGTCAAGTTTAAATAACACGTCGCCTTTTTTAATGAGTTGATTATTTTTATCGGTGACTTCGCTAACAATTCCCGTTACCTGCGGCGTAATCGGAATGGAAATAACCGCTTTTTGCGCCGTAAAAGTATAGGGATGGTTGTAGTTCATTAATAAAATAAGCCCGGCAACAATAAATACTCCGCCTAACGTGGCGGTTGCCAGTGTCCACTGGTTTACCGGAATGCGGAATATTTTAAAAATGGCCCAGGCGAAAGCCACATAGGTCAAAATAATGAGCAAATCCATGATTAATGCTCCTGGGTGTTCTGGGCAGCGGTCGGTTGCAGCGTGGCCAGTTTGTTTTCCAGCTCGGCGACGCGTAAGGCAAGCGCATCGACCTCAGGAAGCCGGTCTGACTCCAGACGAGGGTTTTGCATTCCCCAGCCACGCTCAGGCTGATAGAGGGTTGCCCAGATCCACAGAAATGGCCAGATAGCATGTAACGTAAACAGGCTAATCCAGCCCGCCGTATGAATCGCATCCGCATGAGGATGTTGACGTTTTTTTGCGATGTTATAGGGAATATCATGGATGGCGATGATTCCGTAAAACAGAACCAGAAAAACAAAAATCAATACACCCAGGGCAAAATAATTGAGAAACATATTTTCCTCACATAAACTGCGTAAACTCATTAACTTTGTAAAATGATAAGCAGCCAAATTAATTTGATTTAAGCGCAACGCTTGCACTTATTACGTAAGCGTCGTGGAGTATTGTTTTTTATTATAACTGCGTGCAAGTTTATAAGCGTGTCAAAATATAACATGAATAATAATATACTTAATCTTACACTGAGCGTAATGCAGGTTAAGACTTTTCGCCATACTACATAATGGAGGAATTTTTTTAGCATTGAATGTGAATTAATAACACTTGCAGACCCTGCCGTAAGACAGAGTTTGACATTAATCACATCCAGATAACTCCGCATAAAAATATTTTGTGAATTCAGTCACATTACAGAAACAAAGCCGCCCTTGTAAATTGTGACGCGCATCACAAAAGAAGGGCCGAAGCGCCTGTTTTTTGCCCGTTGTATTTTTTTTATTCGCCATTTATGTGATGGAGATCACTCTATAAATTACCCTCCCCCCTACATTTACGTGATGGAGATCACACAAAATTCCTCTGTCTGGACAGTTGAACGATTCAGTGCCAGATTTCACAGCATCAGAACAGGGCTCGGCTACCTCTCTGCCGCCGCGCATTAACAATAAACCTCGGGCCGCAAGCCTAAGCGTAACCAGAAGAAGGGGTGTTTTATGTCATCCGATTTCAAGATCAAAGTTCAAAGCTTTGGTCGTTTCCTCAGCAATATGGTGATGCCAAATATCGGCGCGTTTATCGCGTGGGGTATCATCACTGCCTTATTTATTCCAACAGGATGGATGCCAAACGAAACGCTGGCGAAGCTTGTTGGCCCAATGATTACTTATCTGCTGCCACTGCTGATCGGTTTTACCGGTGGTCGTCTGGTTGGCGGTGACCGCGGTGGCGTGGTGGGTGCCATTACTACGATGGGCGTGATCGTCGGTGCGGACATGCCGATGTTCCTGGGCGCCATGATTGCCGGTCCTCTGGGCGGCTGGGCGATTAAGAAATTCGACGTCTGGGTTGATGGCAAAATCAAATCCGGCTTTGAAATGCTGGTGAACAACTTCTCCGCGGGCATCATCGGGATGATCCTCGCGATTCTGGCGTTCATGGGCATTGGCCCTGCGGTTGAAGTGCTGTCCAAAGCCCTGGCGGCGGGCGTTAACTTCATGGTTATCCATGACATGCTGCCGCTGGCGTCTATCTTCGTTGAACCGGCAAAAATTCTGTTCCTGAACAACGCCATTAACCACGGTATCTTCTCACCGCTGGGCATTCAGCAATCCCACGAACTCGGCAAGTCTATCTTCTTCCTGATTGAAGCGAACCCGGGTCCCGGTATGGGCGTACTGCTGGCCTATATGTTCTTTGGTCGTGGTAGCGCGAAACAGTCTGCTGGCGGCGCGGCAATCATTCACTTCCTGGGCGGTATCCACGAAATTTACTTCCCGTACGTGCTGATGAACCCACGTCTGATTGTGGCCGTTATCCTGGGCGGTATGACCGGCGTGTTCACGCTGAGCGTGCTGGGCGGTGGTCTGGTCTCTCCTGCCTCTCCAGGCTCTATCCTGGCGGTACTGGCGATGACGCCAAAAGGCGCTTACTTCGCGAACATTGCTGCTATCTGTGCGGCGATGGCGGTCTCCTTCGTGGTCTCCGCAATTCTGCTGAAAACCAGCAAAGTGAAAGAAGAAGACGATATCGAAGCAGCGACCCGTCGTATGCAGGATATGAAATCTGAATCGAAAGGCGCGGCGACCCCGCTGTCTGCGGGTGACGTTTCTAACGACCTGAGCCACGTGCGCAAAATCATCGTTGCCTGCGATGCAGGTATGGGTTCCAGCGCCATGGGTGCAGGCGTACTGCGTAAGAAAGTGCAGGATGCGGGGCTGACCAACATCTCTGTAACCAACAGCGCGATCAACAACCTGCCACCGGATGTTGACCTGGTGATTACGCACCGCGATCTGACCGAGCGCGCCATGCGTCAGGTTCCTCAGGCGCAGCATATTTCACTGACCAACTTCCTGGACAGCGGTCTCTATACCAGCCTGACCGAGCGTCTGGTGGCAGCACAACGCCATGAAACTAACGAAGTGAAGGTGCGTTCCAGCCTGCAGGACAGCTTTGATGAGAGCAACGCTCACCTGTTCAGGCTCGGCGCGGAAAACATCTTCCTGGGCCGCACGGCAAGCCACAAAGAAGAAGCCATTCGCTTTGCGGGTGAGCAACTGGTGAAAGGCGGCTACGTTGAGCCAGAATACGTTCAGGCCATGCTGGACCGTGAAAAACTGACCCCGACCTATCTGGGCGAGTCAATTGCGGTTCCACACGGTACGGTTGAAGCGAAAGACCGCGTGCTGAAAACCGGCGTGGTATTCTGCCAGTATCCGGACGGCGTGCGCTTCGGTGAAGAAGAGGACGACATCGCCCGTCTGGTGATTGGTATCGCTGCCCGTAACAACGAGCATATTCAGGTGATTACCAGCCTGACCAACGCCCTGGATGACGACACGGTCATTGAGCGTCTGGCCAATACCACGAGCGTGGAAGAAGTACTGGCCCTGCTGAACAAATAAGCATGTCCTGACCCCTCTCCCTTCGGGAGAGGGTTAGGGTGAGGGAAATGCCTCACCCCAGCCCTCTCGGGTACAAACATTGATGAAGGTTAATACGATGAAAGCATTACATTTTGGCGCAGGTAATATCGGTCGTGGCTTTATCGGCAAACTGCTGGCAGACGCGGGCATTACGCTGACATTCGCCGATGTGAACCAGGTGGTGCTCGACGCCCTGAATGCCCGTCATAGCTACCAGGTCCATGTCGTTGGTGAAAACGAACAGGTTGAAACAGTCTCTGGCGTAAACGCAGTGAGCAGCATTGGCGACGACGTCATCGATCTTATCGCCACCGTCGATCTGGTCACGACCGCCGTCGGTCCGGTTGTTCTTGAGCGCATCGCGCCTGCCGTGGCGAAAGGCCTGGCTAAACGTAAAGCACAGGGGAATGAAGCCCCTCTGAACATCATCGCCTGCGAGAACATGGTGCGCGGCACCACGCAGCTGAAAGGGCACGTACTCGCCGCTGTTGCCGACGAAGACAAAGCCTGGGTGGAAGCACACGTCGGGTTTGTCGATTCCGCCGTTGACCGTATCGTTCCGCCGTCAGAATCCGCGACCCACGATCCGCTGGAAGTGACCGTAGAAACCTTCAGCGAGTGGATTGTTGATAAAACCCAGTTTAAAGGCACGCTGCCCACTATTCCGGGGATGGAATTAACCGATAACCTGATGGCCTTTGTCGAACGCAAACTCTTCACGCTGAACACCGGGCATGCTATAACCGCGTACCTCGGAAAATTAGCCGGTCATCAGACCATTCGTGACGCGATTCTCGATGAGAAAATCCGTGCGGTGGTAAAAGGGGCGATGGACGAGAGCGGCGCGGTACTGATTAAACGCTACGGTTTTGATGCCGAAAAACACGCGGCATATATTCAGAAAATCCTCGGTCGTTTTGAAAACCCGTATCTGAAAGATGACGTTGAGCGCGTTGGCCGTCAGCCTTTGCGTAAACTGAGCGCGGGCGACCGTCTGATCAAACCGCTGTTGGGTACGCTGGAATACAGCTTGCCGCACGCCAACCTGGTAAAAGGGATTGCCGCCGCGATGCACTATCGCAGCGAGCAGGATCCACAGGCACAGGAGCTGGCGCAGCTGATTGACGCGCAGGGTCCGCAGGCCGCGCTGGCGCAGATTTCAGGGCTCGAGGCGAACAGTGACGTGGTTGCGGAGGCGGTTAACGCATACAACGCCACTAAATGATGCAGAATACGGCGCAGGTCATCCTGCGCCCGAACAACAGATTGTCAGATATGCAGGCAATAATGGAACAAACCCAGGCCTTTGAAAATCGTGTGCTTGAGCGTCTGAATGCTGGCAAAACCGTACGAAGTTTCCTGATCACCGCCGTGGAGCTATTAACCGAGGCGGTCAATATTCTGGTGCTTCAGGTGTTTCGCAAAGACGACTACGCGGTAAAATATGCTGTAGAACCGTTACTGGACGGCGACGGACCGCTGGGCGATCTCTCTGTGCGTCTGAAGTTGATCTACGGCCTTGGCGTACTCAGCCGTCACGAATATGAAGATGCTGAACTGCTGATGGCCCTGCGGGAAGAGCTTAATCATGATGGCAATGAGTACGCGTTTACCGATGACGAGATACTCGGCCCCTTTGGCGAACTTCACTGCGTAAGCGCCCTGCCGCCTGCACCGAATTTTGATAAAAGCGATCCCGAGCTTCATGCGATGCAAAAGCTGAGGTATCAGCAAGTTGTGCGTTCCACCATGGTCCTTTCCCTGACTGAGCTGATTTCCCGAATCAGCTTAAAAAAAGCGTTTCAGAAGTAAGACAGCGCGCATTGGTGTATCCTTCCCTGTAATTCCCCCGATTTTAGAGCTATATGTGATGAAAGAAGTCGAAAAAAACGAAATTAAACGCCTGAGCGACCGCCTGGATTTGATCCGCCATCAGCAAGCGGGTCTGTCCTTAGTGGAGTCTGCCGATAAGTTCGCCGAGCTTGAGAAAGAGGTTGCCACCCTGGAAGCCGAAATCGAGCGCCTGCGCGCCGTTAAAGGCCATAAGCTGAGCAAAGAAGCCCAGAAGCTGATGGACATGCCGCATCGTCGAGCGATCACTAAAAAAGAACAAGCCGACATGGGTAAGCTGAAGAAAAGCGTCCGTGGCCTGGTGGTCGTTCATCCAATGACCGAACTTGGCCGTGAAATGGGCCTGAAAGAGATGACGGGCTTTTGTAAGACGGCATTCTGAATAATTTAACTTAAAGTAAATTTTTAAGCCTGATATATTCATTATGTGTATATATCAGGCTTTTTTATTGATCAAGATAGTAATTGTGATTGATTAATCTTCTGCAATAATGATAACGATGGGTTCACAATCCCTTTCCAGAAGAGTACAGTAAATACTTACCTTATAAATCTAAATAATACACCCAATAAACCTCTGAAATATAATATATTCAAAGGTTTGATGGTTAGTCATTGAATTAGGTTATCAATCTATGAACTCTACTGAACACACAGCCTTTCAAAACAGTGCACTTTCATTAGAACAAAAACTTGAAAAAGCCAGAGCTGAACTGCTTGATCTGGGTGCCAGAAATCGTTTACTTAACATCCCAAGATCTAAAAATACTCGCTTCCTTGAAGTTATAGACGAACGTTCCGATCTCATTTATGACCTGCTCGTCAATGAAAAAAAAGCATTCACTTTTCTCCATGGAAAATCGGGAAAAGAAGAAGACATCGAGCTGAAAGATGAGGATAACTCCTCAGATGAGAAAAAATTCGTTTATCAGTTTGATGAGACAAGTACCGAGACAAGGTCACAGCACCTTGACACAAAGCTTCAAACCCGTCTTACACCTAAAGGCTTACAGTCACGCCTGCTTGATCTCTATCATGACTCAAAAACACTAGAAGAAGAGCAAGGTGCCAATATTCTTTTTCTCGCACTGGGAACACTTAAGTGGATCGATCCCGCTAATAAAGAAAATATACGCTATGCGCCTTTGATACTTGTGCCTGTGAGCCTTGAACGAGGCAATGCAGGTGAACGTTTCAAACTAAGAGCACGTGCAGAAGACATTATATCGAATCTTTCACTGGAAGCATTTCTTGAACGGGTTCACCATATAAGCGTGCCTGAAATGCTGTGTGATGATAATGATAACATTGACGTAAAAAGTTACTTTGAAGCTGTTAAACAGGCAATAGCTTTAAAGACCGATTGGGAAGTCAATGACAACGATATTATCCTCGGTTTATTTTCGTTCTCTAAATTTTTGATGTACCGGGATTTAGATCCTGCAAATTGGCCTGATGGAGAAGCGATTACCTCCCAGTACCTTATACGCGCGCTTATGGAAGAGGGTTTTGAAGAAAGCGATGGACTTATCTCAGACGAGAGTTCTATAGATCCCATTATCTCACCAAAAGACATGCTGCACATTATGGACAGCGATAGCTCACAAACACTCGCTATTCATGAGGTGAGAAAAGGCAAAAACCTGGTGATACAAGGGCCACCGGGAACGGGTAAGTCACAAACCATAGCCAATATTATTGCATCTGCTATCGCAGATGGAAAAACAGTGCTTTTCGTTGCTGAGAAAATGGCAGCTCTGGAAGTAGTAAAACGACGTTTAGACCAAACGGGCGTTGGCGATGCTTGTCTTGAGTTACATAGTAACAAGGCCAATAAGCGTATTTTATTAGAAGAGTTGAAACGTGTATGGGAGCTGGGATCGCCTCGTGGAGAATATCCTGACGAGCTGATCGAAAATTTAACTGAGGCCCGTGATACTTTAAATGAACACCCTGCTCGATTACATAAGATTTTTACCCCATCCAAATTAAGCCCATATCAGGTGATTGGGCAACTTGTTCGCTTACGTCAAAACGGACAAGCACCTACCGACTTCCATCTCCATGGCTTTGCTGAATGGAGTAACACTGATCTGTTAAAACGCCTGGATCTCGTCAAAGAAATTATTGAGCGTATCGAGGATATTGGCCTACCTCAGAATCATCCATGGAATGGGGTCAAACGGGAATCGATTTTGCCGAGCGAAACGGAAAGGCTGATTCCCAAAATAGATGCATTACTAAGCCAGACGAAAATCTTCCATGAGTTAATGTTATCTACAGCCTCTCTTATCGGATTAAATCCAAAGCCCACCTACTTTGATGATACGGTTAAAATTACAGAGCGCGCTACTGCCCTTAATCAAGCTCCAGAATTTGAAGAGTCTGCTCTCATTGCACCAGTTTGGTCGAATTCATCCTCCAAAATAAAAGACCTGATTGATAAAGGTGAAACTTTCACCAAAGGTTACGATGAAGTACAAAGCTTCATTTATCCAAATCAATTTGATACCGACCTTCTTGAACTTCGTGATGAATTACAGTCTCTCCCCTGCCCCCTTCAGCCTGGTGCCTTCGCTTCTGCCAAAATGTTGCTGCCCTTACTTCCGCAAATCAGCACAGCTGTGACAAATCTTGCAAAAGAACTTGGTACAGATGCTCAATACATTTCGAGTAGAGACATCAAAAACCTTATCACCCTCAGCCAGCGAGTTGCAGACGCACCAGATGCAAGCCCTCAAGCATTTATTGCTTCTGTGTGGGAACATGGTGTTGAGCAAGCCATGGATCTGGTCGAGGCCATTGCCAGTTTCAATTCTCTGCGAAAAAAACTTAATCCCCTTGTATTTGAAACTGTATGGGAAACGGAGCTCACGCAAATCAGGCATCATCTCGCCGTCAATACAGGCGTGTTTAAATTTCTGAACGGAGATTGGCGACGCTCCCGAGCGCTTTCGAAAACACTGATTCGTGATACGAATCAACCCTTAGTTCAGCAAATTGAAATCCTGGATAATATAATTCAGGCACAAGCACTCAGAAAAAAAATCTCGGGCTGTAATGAATTTGGTAGTAACGCATTTGGTCCACATTGGCGTAGTGAAAATAGCGACAGCATTGCTCTCAAAGCTTTAGTCGAGTGGATGGCTACGATTAAGGACGTCGGTCCGGAAGCACGTATGCTAGCGAGCCAACTTTCAGATCGCGAGATGCTTAAGCATCTCAGCGGCCAGTTGTCACTGCTTTTGGAGAGCGCCAATGTCGAACTCAATCTACTGTGGAAGGCTTTCGGCCCATCACCAGAGCCTTGGTTTGATAACAATTATTCTGTCAAACGGGTTCCCCTGAATTTCATTCAGGCTCTCATACAAAAGCTTGTTCGTCTTGATACATTGTCTCACCAGATTATGCAATGTCCGGCAGATGACTTGGGCGAACGTCTCAGTCTGATCAAAAAAATCATTGATCTGCAATACCAGAAAAAATCAATCGAATCTCAATCAGAATTAGGAAACGCTGCATTTGGAAAAGACTGGTTAAGCTATCACTCAAGTTGGGATCGACTAAAAAAAGATTATGACTGGATGGTTGAATATGGTGATTTACGATTTATCAGCGCAACTATCAAAGACCGTGATGAATTAATGGAGACGGTAAACCAACTTACTACAATGAATTCGACCATTCTTGACGGACTGAAAATACTCGCTAAAGAGCTCCACTCCGGATTTGATGATCTTTTCTGTTCAGATAATAATGCCTTAATAAGTATTCAGCGCCTCTCTGACAAACTTGAGTCCTGGATCGAGCACTCAGAACAGCTATCAAAATGGGTTGCATGGCAGCATCGGCGTAATCAGGCTAACCAGTCGGGGCTTTCGGAAGTCATTGACAGAATTGAAGATGGGCGCTTGCCTCTTAATGAATGCTACACCTCCGTTGAATATTCTTATTTCGATTCGCTGTTTACTTTAATGGCTGAAAATATACCTTCTCTTTCTCGTTTTGATGGTGAGCTTCATACGCGAAAAGTGAACTCGTTCGCAGAAATGGACCTGCGACGTATTAAGTCTTCCAGCCTTGAAGTTGCACGAGCCCACCATCGGCGCATTCCTTCTAAAATGGGTGCTGCAGGGCCTGTAGGCATTTTGCGAGCTGAAATGGCAAGAAAAAGAGGGCATATGCCTATACGTCAGCTCATGCTCAAAGCTGGCCCGGCAATACAGGCATTAAAACCAGTAATTATGATGAGTCCGCTTTCCGTTGCGCAATTTTTGATCCCAGGAAAACAAAAATTTGATCTGCTCGTGATGGATGAAGCCAGCCAGATCCAGCCCGTTGACGCTATTGGTGCTATTGCACGTTGTCGGCAAGTCGTCGTCGTAGGTGATGAAAGGCAATTACCGCCGACCAGCTTCTTCTCACGAATGACCGAAGCCAGTAACGATGGGGATGATGACGATGCAACTCAAGTTGCTGATATCGAGAGCATCCTGGGTCTATTCGTGGCCAGAGGATTACCTCAACGGATGCTACGATGGCATTATCGCAGTCGCCATCAATCTCTTATTGCCGTCTCAAATAGCCAGTTCTATGAGAATAAGCTCTTTATCGTACCAAGCCCCTATACGGAAGAAGCGGGAATGGGTTTACGATTCCATTATGTTGAACAGGGTGTTTTTGAATCAGGAGGCAGTAACTCCAATCCCATTGAAGCCAGGAGAGTTGCAACAGCAATTCTGGAGCATATCCAGTCAAATCCGGAACTTTCGCTGGGTGTTGCAACATTTTCCGTTTCCCAACGCAAAGCGATCCAGGACGAGCTAGAGTTCCTTCGCCGATTGAACCCGCAATACGAAGATTTCTTCCAGTCCCATCATGGCGAGCCTTTCTTCATTAAAAATCTTGAGAATATCCAGGGTGATGAGCGAGATGTCATCATGATCTCAGTAGGGTATGCCCGAAATGCTCAAGGTTATCTCGCTATGCGATTTGGCCCACTTGGTTCACAAGGTGGAGAACGGCGCTTAAATGTTTTAATTAGTCGCGCAAAACGTCGCTGCGAAGTCTTTGCCTCCATTACCGATGAAGATATCGATCTCGAACGTGCAAAAGGTATTGGCGTACTGGCGTTCAAACTTTTCCTTCAGTATGCCCGTACAGGCCGTTTATCAATGTCAACGCCTTCAGGGCGTCCCATGGATAGCATTTTCGAAGAACAAGTTGCAGCAGCGCTGCAAGCTAAAGGCTATCAGGTGCATCCGCAGGTTGGGATAGCAGGTTTCTTCATTGATCTGGCCATTGCCGATCCTGACATGCCGGGACGTTATCTCCTCGGAATTGAATGCGATGGGAGCGCCTACCATTCTTCGCGCTCGGCCCGAGAGCGAGATCGCTTACGCCAGGCGGTGTTGGAGGATCATGGATGGTTCATCCATCGCATCTGGAGTACCGATTGGTTCCAGCGCCCAGAAGAACAGCTTCAGAAAGTCATCAATGCTATCGAAAATGCAAAGGACCAGCTGAAAAACAGAGCGCAACATGCATCTTCTCATTTACGTGCGGTTCCCATTGAGATAGTGACTGTTGAACGAGATAACGTCATTGAAGTCGGCTTAGATAAATCTAATCCCGCAAATGACCAATCGATTAACTATGAAGAATCGAAGCCTGAAGCTAATTTTGCCTATGCTTTACACGAAATGCCTACAGGTGTTCTTGCAGACATGATCGAAAAAATCGTCTCCGTTGAAACCCCTGTCCACTTAAGCGAAATCATCACCCGTCTGCGTACCGCATGGGGATTGCAACGTGCTGGCGCTCGCATTGAAAACGTCGTTAGCCAGTCTGCCCAATTAGCATGTAAAAAGGGCAAGATCTCAGAAGAAAATGGCTTCTTTTTCTATACGGGAGCGGCCATTCAGCTTCGCAATAGACAAAATGTGTTATCAGCAGGCCTACGCAAACCAGAGATGATTGCTCCGGAAGAAATTGCCTCAGGCACGGTTGAATTCGTTAAAGTCGGCTTGGGTGCCACAGAGGATGAAGTTATTACCGCGGTTTCGAGAATGCTGGGTTTTAAATCGACGAGTAGCCTTCTGAAGCGAGTCATTTCTGACGTAGTTGAGCAGTTGATCAAAGATCACAAGCTTAAGCAAAGTGACGGTTTAATAACTTACGCGGAGGAAGAGGACAGTAAAAAAGTCATTTGAGCCCTCCTGAAGGCCAGTTTCGCGGGGAGTCGCCGTATTGCCCGCCTCCCGTGAAATTGGCCCAACCAATTCCCCTTTTGATTGTCCCCTGGTTCACACTTCTGCCATTTCTGCTCACAAAACCATTGCTCATGCATAACAATTGATTAACCATTTGTTGTCATTAACCCTACATCACCCTATTGGCAGGACCACTTTTACACTGACTGTGACGCAGAGATGAGCACAGACTCACCGCCGAACCGATCGTGTGGTCCTCAGGAGACCTGCATGAGCCTCTGGCAACAAAACTACGATCCGGCCGGGAATATCTGGCTGTCGAGCCTGATCGCATCGTTACCTATTCTGTTCTTCTTTTTTGCGCTGATTAAGCTCAAATTGAAGGGCTATATCGCCGCCACCTGGACCGTGGCCATTGCCTTAGTTGTGGCCCTCCTCTTCTATAAAATGCCTGTCGATCGCGCGCTGGCGTCGGTCGTTTATGGCTTTTTCTACGGTCTCTGGCCGATAGCCTGGATCATCATCGCTGCCGTATTTGTCTATAAAATCTCGGTGAAAACCGGGCAGTTCGACATTATCCGCTCGTCGATCCTCTCCATCACCCCTGACCAGCGTCTGCAAATGCTGATTGTCGGGTTTTGTTTCGGTGCGTTTCTGGAAGGTGCCGCAGGATTTGGCGCGCCCGTAGCGATTACCGCCGCGCTGCTCGTGGGGCTGGGCTTTAACCCCCTTTATGCCGCGGGCCTGTGCCTTATCGTGAACACGGCGCCGGTGGCCTTTGGCGCAATGGGTATTCCCATTTTGGTTGCCGGACAGGTGACCGGGCTGGATAGCTTTGAAATTGGTCAGATGGTGGGTCGTCAACTGCCGTTCCTGACCATTATTGTGCTGTTCTGGATCATGGCGATTATGGACGGCTGGCGCGGGATTAAAGAGACCTGGCCTGCGGTCGTCGTGGCGGGCGGTTCATTTGCTATCGCCCAGTACCTCAGCTCAAACTTTATCGGCCCCGAACTGCCGGACATCATCTCGTCGCTGGTTTCTCTTGTGTGTCTGACGCTGTTCCTGAAGCGTTGGCAGCCGGTACGCACCTTCCGCTTTGGCGACATGGGCGCCTCGCAGGTGGATCAGACGCTGGCCCGGACGCACTACACTCCCGGACAGATTATCCGCGCCTGGTCACCGTTCCTCTTTCTGACGGCCACGGTTACGCTCTGGAGCGTTCCACCGTTCAAAGCGCTCTTTGCGCCAGGTGGCGCGCTCTACGACATGGTGTTCAATATCTCTGTGCCGTTCCTCGACAAAATGGTCGCGCGGATGCCGCCGGTCGTTCACGACGCGACGCCGTATGCGGCGGTCTATAAATTTGACTGGTTTTCTGCCACCGGCACCGCCATTCTGTTTGCCGCTATCCTGTCTATAGTGTGGTTGCGCATGAAGCCGGCCGCCGCGATACAGACCTTTGCCAGCACGCTGAAGGAACTGGCGCTGCCGATTTACTCTATCGGCATGGTGTTGGCGTTCGCCTTCATCTCCAACTATTCCGGCCTGTCGTCGACGCTGGCGTTAGCGCTGGCCCATACCGGCCATGCGTTTACCTTCTTCTCGCCGTTCCTCGGCTGGCTGGGGGTGTTCCTGACCGGATCGGATACCTCATCTAACGCCCTGTTTGCGGCCTTACAGGCCACTGCCGCACAGCAGATTGGCGTGTCGGATGTGCTGTTAGTCGCCGCCAATACAACGGGTGGCGTGACGGGCAAAATGATCTCCCCGCAGTCCATCGCCATTGCCTGCGCCGCGGTGGGACTGGTCGGTAAAGAGTCGGACCTGTTCCGCTTTACCGTAAAACACAGCCTGATATTCACCTGCATGGTCGGGATAATCACCACGCTGCAGGCCTATGTCTTAACCTGGATGATTCCATGATAGTGATGCCCAGACGCCTGTCCGACGAGATCGCCTCTCGCGTGCTGGCGCTGATTGAAGAACAACAGCTTGAAGCGGGCATGAAATTGCCCGCCGAGCGCCAGCTTGCCGCACAGCTTGGCGTCTCGCGCAATTCCCTGCGTGAAGCACTGGCAACGCTGGTCAGTGAAGGCGTTTTACTGAGCCGTCGCGGGGGCGGCACCTTTGTGCGCTGGCAGCATGATGACTGGTCCGGGCAAAACATCGTTCAGCCGCTGAAAACGCTGATGGAGAACGATCCGGACTACAGCTTCGATATCCTTGAAGCCCGGCATGCTATCGAGACCAGTACCGCCTGGCATGCCGCTATGCGCGCCACGGATGCGGACAAAGAGAAACTTAAAGCCTGCTTCGAGGCGACCCAAAGCCGCGATCCGGATATCGCGTCGCAGGCCGATGTGCGTTTTCATCTGGCGATTGCCGAAGCGTCGCACAATATTGTCCTGCTGCAGACCATGCGCGGTTTTTTTGACCTGCTGCAATCCTCCGTGAAGCAGAGCCGTCAGCGCATGTATCTGGTGCCCCCCGTTTTTGCCCAACTGACCGAGCAGCATGAAGCCGTTCTGAACGCCATTCTGGCAGGGGATGCCGAGGCCGCTCGCAAAGCGATGATGGCGCATCTGGGCTTTGTGCATACCACCATTAAAGAGTTCGATGAAGATCAGGCCAGGCAAGCGCGTATTACCCGTCTGCCCGGCGATCATGATAATTCCCGGGAGAACAATGCATGATTATTTCCGCAGCCAGTGACTATCGCGCCGCGGCGCAGCGCATCCTGCCGCCCTTTTTGTTTCACTACATTGACGGAGGCGCTTACGCTGAATACACCCTGCGCCGAAACGTAGAAGATCTCTCTGAAGTGGCGCTGCGTCAGCGCGTGCTGAAGAATATGTCGGACCTGAGCCTTGAGACGAAACTGTTCAACGAGACGCTCTCCATGCCCGTTGCGCTGGCCCCCGTGGGTTTGTGCGGCATGTACGCCCGGCGGGGCGAAGTACAGGCCGCGGCGGCGGCGGATGCAAAAGGGATCCCGTTCACCCTGTCCACCGTGTCGGTCTGCCCTATCGAAGAGGTTGCTCCCACCATTAAGCGACCTATGTGGTTCCAGCTTTATGTCCTGCGCGATCGCGGTTTTATGCGCAACGCGCTGGAGCGAGCCAAAGCAGCAGGCTGTTCAACGCTGGTGTTTACCGTGGATATGCCCACGCCCGGCGCACGTTATCGCGATGCGCACTCCGGCATGAGCGGTGCGAATGCGGCAATGCGACGTTACTGGCAGGCGGTGACGCATCCACAGTGGGCCTGGGACGTCGGGGTTAATGGCCGTCCCCATGATTTGGGGAATATCTCGACCTACCTCGGTAAGCCGACCGGGCTTGAAGACTATATTGGCTGGCTGGCGAATAACTTCGATCCGTCTATTTCGTGGAAGGACCTTGAGTGGATCCGGGAATTCTGGAATGGCCCGATGGTGATCAAAGGGATCCTGGATCCGGAAGATGCCCGCGATGCCGTGCGGTTCGGCGCGGATGGCATTGTCGTTTCCAACCACGGCGGTCGTCAGCTGGATGGCGTGCTGTCTTCTGCACGCGCGCTCCCTGCTATTGCTGATGCGGTAAAAGGGGATATTGCGATTCTGGCCGATAGCGGTATTCGTAACGGCCTGGATGTCGTGCGCATGATTGCCCTGGGTGCGGACACCGTACTGCTGGGCCGCGCGTATTTGTATGCACTGGCGACGCACGGCCAGGCGGGCGTGGCGAATTTGCTTAACCTGATTGAGAAAGAGATGAAGGTGGCGATGACGCTAACGGGAGCAAAAACGATCGGGGAAATCAGCAAGGATTCGCTTGTGCAGGAGCTGAGTAAATTACCCGCGGCGCTGGCACCGCTGTCGCAGGGGGATGCGGCGTAACCGTGGTGCGGTGTTGTGCGGCCTGATGCCCTCACCCCGGCCCTCTCCCACAGGGAGAGGGAGAAAAACCTGTGCCATCACTCGACCCTGTCCCACAGGGAGGGGGAGAAAACCAGTGCCTGTCCCACGGGGAGCGGGAGGTAGAAATATTCCCTCTCCCTGCGGGAGAGGGTTAGGGTGAGGGCAAAACTCTGCTATTCTGCCCCCGCATATAAGGGGGCAGCATGCTTAACATCGTTTTATTCGAACCTGAAATTCCACCTAATACCGGTAATATTATCCGCCTGTGCGCCAATACCGGTTTTCGTCTGCATATTATCGAGCCAATGGGCTTTGCGTGGGATGACAAACGTCTGCGTCGCGCAGGGCTGGATTATCACGAGTTTACTGCCGTGATGCGTCATCAGGATTACGCCGCCTTTATTGAGGCAGAAAAGCCGCAGCGCATGTTTGCCCTGACGACAAAAGGCACGCCAGCGCACAGCGCAGTTAGCTATCAGGACGGTGACTATTTGATGTTTGGCCCGGAAACACGTGGTCTTCCGGCGACTATTCTGGATGCCCTGCCGCCCGCACAAAAAATCCGAATCCCCATGATGCCGGACAGCCGAAGCATGAATTTGTCGAACGCGGTGTCGGTGGTGGTGTATGAAGCATGGCGCCAGTTAGGTTATCCCGGCGCCATTCTCAGAGATTAAATCCCGTCGCCATACTCAAAGGTATGGTGGATGCCGTTAAAGTGCTGATCCATATCCATCGACGGCTTATCGCTGTCTGGTTTGCCGACGATACGCGCCGGTACGCCAGCAGCGGTTGTGTGTGGCGGAACGGGTTGTAACACCACGGAGCCCGCGCCAATCTTCGCGCCACGCCCCACTTCAATGTTACCGAGGATCTTTGCACCAGCGCCAATCATAACGCCTTCGCGGATTTTAGGGTGACGATCGCCGCTGGTTTTGCCCGTACCGCCCAGGGTGACCGATTGCAGAATAGAGACGTCATCTTCGATGACGGCGGTTTCACCCACCACGATGCCCGTCGCATGGTCGAGCATGATGCCACGACCAATCGTCGCAGCCGGATGGATATCGACCTGAAAGGTCACGGACACCTGGTTTTGCAGAAAGATAGCCAGCGCGCGGCGGCCTTCATTCCATAGCCAGTGACCGATACGGTAAGCCTGCAAGGCATGAAAACCCTTGAGATAGAGCAGCGGCGTAGAATATTTATCTACCGCGGGATCGCGCGTGCGCACGGCCTGGATATCGCAGGCGGCAGAAGCGATCATTTCAGGATCGGCGGCGTAGGCCTCTTCCACCACTTCACGAATGGCAATGGCCGGCATAATCGAAGAGGCCAGCTTATTGGCGAGCATATAGCTCAGCGCGCTGCCAAGGTTTTCATGCTTAAGTAGCGTTGCGTGGTAGAAGCTGGCGAGCATAGGCTCGCAGTCGGCTAAAGCCCGGGCTTCAGCTTTAATATTATTCCAGACGATATCCAGTTCTTCACACGGCATTGCTTACTCCAGACGACAGGTTAATGACCAGCCAGTTCTGCGCTGGCTGGGTCATTCAGATGACTACGGTTCCGATTAGTTATTGCTACGCTCGTCCTTGCGTGAGCGACCCAGTAAGGTCAATGCTGCCTCGCGCGCATTTTTTCCGCAATACAATACCTGATAAATTTCCTCGGTTATTGGCATTTCGACACCAAAGCGGTGCGCCAATTCGCGAACTTCTTTGGTATTGCGGTAACCTTCCACGACCTGGCCAATCTTTTCCTGTGCGCCAATCACGTCCATGCCCTGGCCGAGCATCATGCCAAAGCGGCGATTACGAGACTGGTTGTCGGTACAGGTCAGCACCAGATCGCCTAAACCCGCCATCCCCATAAAGGTGGTGGGATCGGCGCCAAGCGCGGTGCCCAGACGAGACATTTCGCTCAGGCCACGGGTGATCAGCGCCGTACGGGCATTTGCACCAAACCCGATACCGTCGGACATGCCTGCACCAATCGCAATCACGTTCTTCACCGCCCCGCCCAGCTGCACGCCGATAAAATCGGGATTGCTGTAGACGCGGAAGCTCTTACCGCAATGCAAAAGCTGCTGCAGATCGTCCGAGAACGCCCGATCGGTAGACGCCAGTGAAATGGCCGTCGGCAGGCCTGCCGCCAGCTCTTTAGCGAAGGTTGGCCCGGAGATTACCGCCAGCGGAATATCATCACCCAGAACTTCACGGGCTACGTCCTGCAACAGACGTCCGGTTTCGGCTTCCAGCCCTTTCGTGGCCCACACAATACGCGCGTCGGCGCGCATCAGCGGTTTGATCTGATGTAAAACCTGGCCAAAGACATGGCTCGGGACGACAACCAGAATATTGCGGCTGGCTGCCAGCGCGGTCGCGAGATCGCTTTCGAGATGCAGCGAGTCGGGGAAAGGGACATCCGGAAGAAAAGCCACGTTGCAGCGATCGTGTTGCAACGTCGCAATGTGTTTGGGATCGTGGCCCCAAAGCACCACTTCATGGCCATTTCGGGCCAGGGTGATGGCAAGAGCGGTGCCGTACGAGCCGGCACCGATCACTGTCATTGACGCATTAACAGTACTCATCAGGCATCCTGATGTTGTTCAGTACCTTCGCCAGCTTGCTGTTGCAGATAGTTCATGAACAGCGCATCAAAGTTAACTGGCGCAAGGTTCAGTTGCGGGAATGTACCGCGAGAGACCAGGCTGGTGATGCATTCACGGGCATACGGGAACAGAATGTTCGGGCAGTATGCACCCAGGCAATGCGCCATCTGGTTGCCTTCAATGCCGCCGATGGAGAAAATCCCGCCCTGCTGAACTTCACACAGGAACGCAGTTTCTTCGCCCAGAGAAGCGGTAACGGTCACGCGCAGCACGACTTCGTATACATCGTCTGCCAGTTGGGTAGACGCGGTATCAAGATCAAGTTTAACTTCAGGCTGCCAGTCTTTCTGGAAAACCTGTGGTGCATTTGGAGCTTCAAAAGAGACATCTTTAGTATAGATGCGCTGGATCTGGAAGCTCATTTCGTTGTTGTTTTGTTCTGACATGGAAATACCCTTTTTAATTATCCTAAAACGCCTTAGCGCAGCAGGGGTTCTAGTCCACCGCTTGCATCAAGCGCATACAAGTCATCACAGCCGCCAATGTGCTGCGCATCAATAAAAATCTGCGGAACCGTGGTACGGCCACTACGTTTAATCATCTCTTCACGTTTTGCCGCATCGCCATCAATAGGCAGTTCCTGGAAGGTCACGCCTTTACTGCTCAGCAGAGCTTTTGCGCGATGACAGAACGGGCAGGTCGCTTTGGTATAGATTTCAATATTGGCCATAACGTATTCCTCTTATTTGCCGCGAACCAGCGGCAGGTTTTCACCGCTCCAGCCGGAGACGCCGTCTTTCAGTACATACACTTTTTCGAAGCCCGCTTTGATAAGCGCGCTTGCCGGATCCTGTGCCTGCATTCCGGTACCATCAACAACGATGATCGGTTGAGCTTTATGCTTTTCCAGTTCACCTACGTTGTTGGCCTTGATTTCAGCGGGTAACAGGTTGATAGCACCGGCAATGTGACCTTTGCGGAAATCGTCGCGCTGACGCAGATCCACAACCACCGCATCTTCTTTATTAATCAGACGCGTTGCTTCACCACGGGTAATCACCTTAACTTTAGAAGTCAGGCCTTTAAATGTAGTAAACAGCACAGCGGCCAGTAAACCAATCCACGCGATACTCAGTACCGGATGGCGGCTAACAAATTGCATAATTTCTTGCATGGGGGGTAACAACTCCCGACGTAGTGATAAAAAAACCAGGACAGGAGTATACCTGTGCGTTGTGGCAAATACAGCCAGCGAGAATAAGCTAATCCATTTTCTGCGGCATGCCACGAAAAAAATGACCCAAAATGGTCTTTACGGGCGCTTGCCCCCACGCTTTCTTTGATCTTCTGCGGCTATTTGATCGATTCAGCTGTAGTAAAATTACGCAAATTTTTTTATCTCTTGAGCATGAGGTTGTCGCAATGTCGGTTTCTAAAAAACCTATGGTACTGGTGATTCTGGATGGCTATGGCTACCGTGAAGATAGCCAGGATAACGCCATTTTCAACGCAAAGACCCCGGTCATGGATGCCCTGTGGGCGAAACGTCCGCATACGCTGATTGATGCATCTGGCCTGGAAGTGGGTCTGCCAGACCGTCAAATGGGTAACTCTGAAGTGGGTCACGTCAATCTGGGTGCGGGCCGTATCGTCTATCAGGATCTCACCCGTCTGGACGTTGAAATTAAAGAACGCACCTTCTTCTCAAACAACGTGCTGACCACCGCCGTCGATAAAGCCGTTAAGGCCGGTAAAGCGGTACATATCATGGGCCTGCTCTCCGCCGGTGGCGTACACAGCCATGAAGATCACATTCTGGCAATGGTTGAACTGGCGGCTGAACGCGGCGCAGAAAAAATTTACCTGCACGCTTTCCTGGATGGACGTGATACGCCTCCTCGCAGCGCAAAATCTTCCCTGCAAACTTTCGAAGATAAATTTGCCGCGCTCGGTAAAGGTCGCGTCGCGTCTATCATTGGTCGTTACTACGCCATGGACCGTGACAACCGCTGGGATCGCGTTGAACAAGCGTATGATCTGATGACGCTGGCAAAAGGTGAATTCCAGTTTGATTCCGCGGTGGCCGGTCTTGACGCCGCGTATGCCCGCGATGAGAACGACGAGTTCGTTAAAGCGACGGTCATCCGTGCAGAAGACCAGCCAGACGCGGCAATGGAAGACGGCGATGCGCTGATTTTCATGAACTTCCGTGCTGACCGTGCCCGTGAAATCACCCGCGCCTTCGTGAACGCTGATTTCGACGGTTTCGCTCGTAAAAAAGAGGTTAACCTCGATTTTGTGATGCTGACGGAATACGCCGCTGACATCAAGGTTCCGTGCGCTTACCCACCAGCCTCTCTGGCCAATACCTTTGGTGAGTGGATGGCGAAGAACGACAAAACCCAACTGCGCATCTCCGAAACGGAAAAATATGCTCACGTCACCTTCTTCTTTAATGGCGGCGTCGAAGAGCCGTTCAAAGGCGAAGACCGTATTCTGATTAACTCACCGAAAGTCGCGACCTACGATCTGCAGCCTGAGATGAGCTCAGCCGAATTGACCGAAAAACTGGTCGCCGCCATCGAAAGCGGTAAGTACGACACCATTATCTGTAACTACCCGAACGGCGATATGGTGGGCCACACGGGCGTGATGGAAGCGGCAGTAAAAGCCGTTGAGACGCTGGATCATTGCGTTGAACAGGTGGCTAAAGCGGTCGAGTCCGTAGGGGGTCAGTTGCTGATTACGGCCGATCACGGTAACGCAGAGCAGATGCGCGATCCTTCTACCGGTCAGGCCCACACGGCGCACACTAACCTGCCTGTGCCATTGATTTATGTCGGTAATAAATCACTGAAAGCGGTCGAAGGCGGCAAGCTTTCCGACATCGCGCCAACGATGCTGACGCTGATGGGTATGGAAATCCCGAAAGAGATGACTGGCAAGCCGCTGTTCATCGTGGAATAATCCTTCCCCATGAGGGGAAAGGCGATTTTTTCAATCACATGGGCCGTGAAGCCGTTTCGGTTATCCATCAGGCCTGTGCTTTACGCCAGCGCGCTTAGCGCTGGCGTATTGTTGTGCGCCGCTTCCGCCCATGCGGACGACCGCGATCAGTTAAAATCAATCCAGGCAGATATCGCCGCCAAAGAGCGTGCGGTACGCCAGCAGCAGCAGCAGCGCTCCTCGCTGCTTGCGCAACTTAAGCAGCAGGAAGAGGCGATCTCCGCTGCCACCCGTAAATTGCGCGAAACGCAGAACACCCTCTCCCAGCTCAATAAGCAAATTGACGAGATGAATGCGTCCATTGCAAAGCTGGAACGTCAGCGAGATGCGCAGGAGCGCAATCTGGCGGCCCAGCTCGATGCGGCGTTCCGCCAGGGCGAACACACTGGCATTCAGCTCATCCTGAGCGGTGAAGAGAGCCAGCGCGGCCAGCGCTTACAGGCCTATTTTGGCTATCTGAACCAGGCACGCCAGGAGACCATCGCGCAGCTTAAGCAAACGCGGGAAGAGGTCACCTCGCAGAAAGCCGAACTGGAAGAAAAACAGAGTCAGCAGCAAACGTTGCTGTATGACCAGCAGGCGCAGCAGGCGAAGCTCGAGCAGGCGCGTAACGAGCGTAAGAAGACGCTCGCCGGGCTGGAATCCTCTATCCAGCAGGGCCAAAGCCAGCTCAGTGAAATGCGCGCTAACGAATCTAAGCTGCGCAACAGTATTGCCCGCGCCGAAGCGGCAGCAAAAGCCCGTGCAGAGAAAGAAGCGCGTGAAGCGCAGGCGGTGAAAGATCGCCAGCAGGAAGCCTCCCGCAAAGGGACCACCTACAAACCAACGGAAACGGAACGTTCGCTGATATCACGTACCGGCGGACTGGGCGCACCGCGCGGACAAGCCTTCTGGCCCGTTCGCGGCACAATTCTGCATCGCTATGGCGAACAGCTACAAGGTGAGCTACGTTGGAAAGGTATCGTTATCGGTGCGTCTGAAGGGAGTGAAGTCAAAGCTATCGCCGATGGCCGCGTCATTCTCGCCGACTGGTTGCAGGGCTACGGGCTGGTCGTGGTGGTTGAGCACGGTAAAGGCGATATGAGTCTTTACGGCTATAACCAGAGCGCGCTGGTCAGCGTGGGTACGCAGGTCCGTGCTGGACAACCCATCGCCCTTGTGGGCAGCAGTGGCGGTCAGGGCCGCCCGTCACTCTATTTCGAAATCCGTCGCCAGGGTCAGGCGGTCAATCCACAGCCGTGGTTGGGAAGATAGGTTTTGCTTCAATTTCGTCGTTTTGTTTTCTCCATCGTCAGTGCACTGGCGCTGGCTTCTCCGGTATACGCAGGCAAACTTGCCATTGTGATTGATGACTTTGGTTATCGTCCGCACACGGAAAATCAGGTGCTGGCCATGCCGCAGGCCATCTCCGTCGCCGTGTTACCCAATGCGCCACACGCGCACGAAATGGCGACCAAAGCACACAATAGCGGGCACCAGGTCCTGATTCATCTGCCGATGGCCCCCCTCAGTAAGCAACCGTTAGAAAAAGACACGCTTCGCCCGGATATGAGCAGCGACGAGATCGAACGCATTATTCGCGATGCGTATAACAAAGTGCCGTTTGCGGTCGGACTGAACAACCACATGGGCAGCGCGATGACCTCCAGCCTGTTTGGAATGCAAAAAGTGATGCAGGCGCTGGAACGCTACAATCTCTTTTTCCTCGACAGCGTAACCATCGGAAATAGCCAGGCGATGCGTGCCGCACAGGGCACGGGTGTGAAGGTGATTAAGCGTAAAGTCTTCCTGGACGACACGCAGAACGAAGCGGACATTCGCGTCCAGTTTAATCGCGCCGTTCAGCTGGCGCGGCGAAATGGATCCGCCATTGCCATTGGGCATCCGCATCCGTCCACGGTGCGCGTATTGCAGCAAATGCTGCCGACCCTGCCCTCTGATATCACGCTGGTCCGTCCGGGCGATCTGCTGAACGAACCACAGGTGGATACCTCACGACCACATACCCCGCCGCCGGCTACGGCACCGCGTAATCCGTTCCGGGGGGTGAACATGTGCCAGCCGAAACAAACGCCTGAGCCGGTCTACGCGACGCGCTTCTTTACGGTGATTGGGGAGAGTATGAGCCAGAGCACACTGGTGCAGTACTTTAAGCACCAGTGGCAAGGCTGGGGTAATAAAGCTTAATTATTCAACAAGATGAGAGTCCGTATGCTCCTTAGCAACGGGCTCTTTTTTGTCTTCATGTTGATACCAGGCTTTAAAGTATTTCAAAAAGCTGTATGAAGTGGCGTACAGGCCCGTCACGACACCCACCTTCCCCTGCCGCCAGGCTCCGCTAAAGAGATACCATTTGAAGAACGCGCCAATGGCGCTGACGATCCCTCGGCCAATGGACGGGCGAACGTTCTGGTATTTCACCAGCCGCGAGGTGTAGCTGTTCAGCTTATTGAAGACTTCGTGCAGCGTATAAAAGGTGTCATGGCGCACGCGCCCTGGCATTTTCACGGTGTGCAGCCTGCCTTCCACCTTGTCATCCACGGGGCGATGGTTAAATCGCGCCTGGGTCCGGTTAAAAAGCCGCACCGGGAAATCGGGTGACGAGACAGGATAAAGGGTTCGCACCTCCTGCCCCAGCACGTGCCAGTAGCGGGTGATACGCCAGGCGTTGTCCACCGCAGGCTCTTCACCGGCCTTTAGCGCCAGAATAAAATCGATCGTTTCAGCATCCAGAATTTCATCGCTGTCCATGCAGAGCACCCAGTCATTGGATGCCAGGCCAATGGCATGATTCATTTGCATACCGTGCATGGCGTAAGGATGTAGATGCGGGGTCAGGCCATATTCATGGCAGATATCCAGCGTGTTATCCGTACTGCCGGAATCCACCACAATGATTTCATCGCCCACGATCAGCAAGGGAGGCAGGACTTCGCGCAGGAGTCGCGCTGAGTTACAGGTCAATAAACAAACGGTCAGCTTGAACATAGTCACTGTAAAGGTAAACGGGAGTTAAACAAACTTTATAAGCGTGTGGATAAAAAAGCGAAATAAAACTCGAAATAATCCGATTGCGGATCGCAAAATTGTGAAGACGCTGCAAAAAAAAGCGCCCGCAGGCGCTTTTCAGGGGTTAATCCCAGCTTAAGATGACCTTCCCGGACTGGCCAGAGCGCATCGCATCAAAGCCCTTCTGGAAATCATCAATGCCGAAATGGTGCGTAATGATCGGCGTCAGATCCAGACCAGACTGAATCAGCGCCGCCATCTTGTACCAGGTTTCGAACATTTCGCGACCGTAGATACCTTTGATGAACAGCCCTTTAAAGATCACTTTGTTCCAGTCGATGGACATATCGGACGGTGGAATACCCAGCATCGCAATACGACCACCGTGGTTCATGGTGTCGAGCATGGTACGGAACGCCGGTGGGGCGCCGGACATTTCCAGACCCACGTCAAAACCTTCGGTCATCCCCAGCTCGGCCATCACGTCGTTCAGGTTCTCTTTAGAGACGTCCACCGCGCGGGTTACGCCCATTTTGCGCGCCAGCGATAAGCGATACTCATTGACGTCAGTGATCACGACATTGCGTGCACCCACGTGTTTCGCCACGGCCGCCGCCATAATGCCGATAGGGCCTGCGCCAGACACCAGCACATCTTCACCCACCAGGTCAAAGGAGAGCGCCGTGTGCACGGCGTTGCCGAACGGGTCAAAGATAGAGGCCAGGTCGTCAGAGATGTTGTCCGGGATCTTGAACGCATTGAACGCCGGGATCACCAGGTATTCAGCAAAGCAGCCCGGACGGTTTACGCCAACACCGACCGTATTACGGCACAGATGGGTTCGTCCGCCGCGGCAGTTACGACAATGGCCGCAGGTAATGTGACCTTCGCCGGAAACGCGGTCGCCAATTTTAAAGCCTTTCACTTCCTGGCCAATGCCAACCACTTCGCCGACGTACTCGTGACCGACAACCATCGGTACCGGAATGGTTTTTTGCGACCACTGATCCCAGTTATAAATGTGAACGTCAGTGCCGCAAATGGCGGTTTTACGAATTTTGATCAGCAGATCGTTATGACCGACTTCCGGCTCCGGCACGTCGGTCATCCAAATCCCTTCTTCCGCTTTCAGTTTGGATAACGCTTTCATCACACGTCCTCAGGCAACTACGCCCAGTTGTTTGCCGATGCGGGTAAAGGCTTCTACCGCACGCTCAATTTGTTCAGGCGAATGCGCCGCAGACATCTGGGTGCGAATACGCGCCTGACCTTTTGGCACCACCGGGAAGAAGAACCCGGTGACGTAAATCCCTTCTTTTTGCAGCTCGCGAGCAAATTTCTGCGCCACCACTGCATCGCCCAGCATCACCGGGATAATGGCATGATCGGCACCCGCCAGGGTGAAGCCCGCGGCACTCATTTTTTCACGGAACAGACGGGCGTTTGACCACAGACGCTCGCGCAGCTCTGCGCCGGATTCCACCATCTCCAGCACTTTGATGGAGGCGGCAACAATCGCGGGTGCCAGCGAGTTAGAGAACAGATACGGACGGGAACGCTGACGCAGCCACTCCACCACCTCTTTACGCGCCGCGGTATAGCCACCGGACGCGCCGCCGAGCGCTTTACCCAGCGTGCCGGTGATGATGTCAACACGGCCCATCACGTCACAGTATTCGTGCGAACCACGACCATTCTCGCCCACAAAGCCGACCGCGTGAGAGTCGTCGACCATCACCAGCGCATCGTATTTGTCTGCCAGGTCACACACGCCTTTCAGGTTGGCGATCACGCCGTCCATGGAGAACACGCCATCGGTGGCGATCAGCACGTGGCGGGCGCCCGCTTCACGCGCCTCCTTCAGACGTGCTTCCAGCTCGGTCATGTCGTTATTGGCATAGCGGAAGCGCTTCGCTTTGCACAGACGTACGCCGTCGATAATGGAGGCATGGTTCAGTGCGTCAGAAATGATCGCGTCTTCTGCACCCAGCAGCGTCTCAAACAGACCCCCGTTGGCGTCAAAGCAGGAGGAGTACAGAATCGCATCTTCCATGCCCAGGAAATCAGCCAGCTTTTGCTCAAGCTGCTTGTGGCTGTCCTGCGTGCCGCAGATAAAGCGCACGGAGGCCATACCAAACCCGTGGGTGTCCATGCCGTTTTTGGCGGCGGCAATCAGCTCAGGGTGATTAGCCAGACCTAAGTAGTTGTTCGCACAGAAGTTGATCACATGGCTGCCGTCGGCAACGGTGATGTCCGCCTGCTGAGCAGACGTGATAATACGCTCTTCTTTAAACAACCCTTCCGCACGTGCGGTATCGAGGTCGCTGTTTAACTGTTTGTAAAAATCACCACGCATTGCAATTCTCCAGACTCGGCAAATTTCGGCACATATTACCCAAAGCTATACGTCTATACGAGACGACGCATTATCTCTTCTCGTTTTTGCAGCATAAATCACGCGTAACCTTTTTAGACATACACAAAATCATTCACGTTGCATCAAGGCGGCAAGAGAAAAAATCCCCGGGAGCATAGATAACTATGTGACCGGGGTTTCTGAACGCCGCCAACGCCGGGGCAGCGTGAAGGATGAAGTGTATGTCGGTGAATGGCTGAAGACAGGGCATTGTGATGATATGATAAGAACATTAGCGTCCGGGATTGTGCCCGGGCTCCACACTTCAAAGGTTACAGTTATGATTATCGTTACCGGCGGCGCGGGCTTTATTGGCAGCAATATTATCAAGGCCCTCAATGATAAAGGCATCACCGATATTCTGGTGGTGGACAACCTGAAAGACGGCACCAAGTTTGTTAACCTGGTGGACCTGAACATCGCTGACTACATGGATAAAGAAGACTTCCTTATCCAGATTATGGCGGGTGAAGATTTCGGCGAGATCGAGGCTATCTTCCACGAGGGCGCGTGCTCTTCCACCACCGAGTGGGACGGCAAGTACATGATGGATAACAACTATCAGTACTCAAAAGAGATCCTGCATTTCTGCCTGGAGCGTGAAATTCCCTTCCTGTACGCCTCTTCTGCGGCGACCTACGGCGGACGCACTTCTGACTTCATTGAATCCCGTGAATATGAGCAGCCGCTGAACGTCTACGGTTACTCCAAGTTCCTGTTCGACGAATACGTCCGTCAGGTTCTGCCAGAAGCAAACTCTCAGATTGTTGGCTTCCGTTACTTCAACGTCTATGGTCCGCGCGAAGGCCACAAAGGCAGCATGGCGAGCGTGGCGTTCCACCTGAACACCCAGCTTAATAATGGCGAAAGTCCGAAACTGTTCGAAGGCAGCGACGGCTTCAAGCGTGACTTCGTCTATGTGGGCGACGTGGCGGCCGTGAACCTGTGGTTCTGGGAAAACGGCGTGTCCGGTATCTTTAACCTGGGTACCGGCCGTGCAGAGTCCTTCCAGGCCGTTGCGGATGCCGCGCTGGCATACCATAAAAAAGGCAGCCTCGAGTACATTCCGTTCCCGGAAAAACTGAAAGGCCGCTATCAGGCGTTTACCCAGGCTGACCTGACTAACCTGCGCAAAGCGGGCTATGACAAGCCGTTCAAGACCGTTGCCGAAGGCGTAACGGAATATATGGCCTGGCTGAATCGCGACGCGTAAGTATGAAAATTCTGGTGATCGGCCCGTCATGGGTGGGCGACATGATGATGTCGCAAAGTCTCTATCGCACGCTCAAGGCGCGTTATCCCCAGGCGATAATTGATGTGATGGCACCAGCCTGGTGCCGTCCGCTGTTATCGCGTATGCCGGAAGTGAACGAGGCGATCCCAATGCCGCTGGGCCATGGGGCGCTGGAAATCGGCGAACGCCGCGCGCTTGGTCATAGTCTGCGCGAAAAACGCTATGACCGCGCTTACGTCCTGCCCAACTCCTTTAAATCTGCCCTCGTGCCCTTCTTTGCGGGCGTGCCGCACCGCACCGGCTGGCGCGGGGAGATGCGCTACGGTCTACTAAACGACGCGCGCGTACTCGATAAAGACGCCTGGCCTCTGATGGTCGAGCGCTACGTGGCGCTGGCGTACGACAAAGGCGTGATGCGCAGCGCAAAAGATCTGCCGCAGCCGCTGTTGTGGCCGCAGTTACAGGTGAACGAGGGCGAGAAATCGCAGACCTGCGGTGCCTTTAATCTTTCGGCGGAACGCCCAATCGTAGGCTTTTGCCCTGGCGCGGAATTTGGCCCGGCGAAACGCTGGCCGCACTATCATTATGCGGAACTGGCGAAGCAGCTGATTGACGAAGGGTATCAAATTGTCCTGTTTGGCTCGGCGAAGGACCACGAGGCAGGGAACGAAATCCTCGCTGCGCTCAGTACCGAACAGCAGGCCTGGTGCCGTAACCTGGCAGGGGAAACCCAGCTTGAGCAGGCGGTGATTCTGTTGGCCGCCTGCAAAGCGGTGGTGACCAATGACTCGGGCCTGATGCACGTAGCCGCGGCGCTTAACCGTCCGCTGGTGGCGCTGTATGGCCCAAGCAGTCCCGACTTTACGCCGCCTCTTTCCCATAAAGCGCGCGTCATTCGGCTGATCACCGGCTATCACAAAGTGCGAAAAGGCGATGCGGCTGAAGGATATCACCAGAGCCTGATCGACATTACGCCAGAACGTGTCCTTGAAGAGCTCAACGCGCTACTGTTGAGTGAAGAAGGATAACGAATGCGGGTATTGATCGTTAAAACCTCTTCAATGGGCGATGTGTTGCATACCCTCCCGTCGTTGACGGACGCTGTGCAGGCGATTCCCGGCATCCGTTTTGACTGGGTCGTGGAAGAAGGCTTTGCGCAGATCCCGACCTGGCATGCGGCGGTAGACCGCGTGATCCCGGTTGCGATCCGTCGCTGGCGTAAAGCGTGGTTTTCCGCGCCGATTAAAGCCGAGCGCAAGGCCTTTCGTGAGGCGGTGCAGGCGCAGCGTTACGATGCGATTATCGATGCCCAGGGGCTGGTCAAAAGCGCCGCGCTGGTGACCAGACTGGCGCACGGCGTAAAGCATGGTATGGACTGGCATTCGGCCCGCGAGCCGCTGGCGAGCCTGTTCTATCATCGTCGCCATGCGATTGCAAAGCAGCAGCACGCCGTGGAGCGCACGCGTGAACTGTTCGCCAAAAGCCTGGGTTACGCCAAGCCCGCAAGTCAGGGCGATTACGCCATATCGCAGCATTTTCTGCACGATTCCCCGCAAGAAGAGACGCCTTATCTGATTTTCCTTCATGCCACCACCCGCGACGACAAGCACTGGCCGGAGTCCCACTGGCGCGAGCTGACAGGCTTACTGCGTCACGCAGGCGTTCGCATTAAGCTTCCGTGGGGTGCGCCGCATGAAGAGGCGCGGGCCAAACGTCTGGCTGAAGGGTTCGACTACGTGGAAGTATTGCCGCGCATGAAACTCGATGGCGTGGCGCGAGAATTAGCCGGCGCCACGGCGGTGGTCTCCGTTGACACCGGGTTAAGCCACCTGACGGCGGCGCTCGATCGTCCTAATATTACGCTCTATGGCCCGACGGATCCGGGTCTTATCGGCGGCTACGGAAAAAACCAATATATCTGCCGTCCGGAACATTCAACGCAGTTAGGCGACCTCAATGCCGCTGCGGTTTTTGCGCAATTAGCGCCTTTGCTGGCAGCAGAGAGAGCCTATGACTGATTTTTTCTCAGCAGAGCGCCCACCTAAGCGCGTGCTGATCATCAAGCTGCGTCATCACGGTGACGTCCTGCTTACGTCACCCGTTTTCACGGTACTGAAAAGAAACTGGCCGGATGTTGAAGTCGATGCCCTCGTGTATGACGACACGCAGGCGATGCTGACCAGCCATCCTTATATCGATCGGGTGCATACCATTGGGCGTAACTGGCGTAAACAGGGCTGGTTTGCCCAGTTCCGCCTGTATCGGGCGCTGGTGAATACCCTGAAAGCGCGAAATTATGATGTGCTGATTAACCTGACCGAGCACTGGCATGGCGCCCGTCTGGCGCGTCGACTTAAGCCTCGCGTCTCCGTGGGCTTCAAGCCGGAAAAACGCAGCGGTCTGGCGCGACGTCGCTGGGTGAAGTCCTTTACCACGCTCTATCCGGCCATTCAGGACAACAGCCGTCATATGGTTGAGGTCAATCTGGATGCGCTGCGCCGCATCGGTATCCACCCGCAAAACGTGGAAGATAAATACACGCTTTTTGTCCCGGGTGAGGAAGCAGAAGCCTCCGTCGCTGAAAAACTGGCGGCCTTCGGTGTCGCGAATAATTCATATATTCTGGTGCACCCGACTTCACGTTGGATGTTTAAGGCCTGGGATATCAAAAAGCTGGCAGCCACTATCGATAATCTGGCCTCGCGAGGCTTGCCGATCATCCTGTCCGCTGCGCCGTCAAAAGAAGAGACCGCCTACATGGATGAGCTGCGCGCGGCCCTGACCCAGCCGGTGTTTGATCTGAGCGGTCAGCTGAACCTGAAGGAGCTGGGGGCGCTGATGAAGCATGCCCGCGTCTATTTTGGCGTCGACTCCATGCCAATGCATCTGGCAAGCGCCGTCGGAACCCCCACCGTCGCCATCTTTGGCCCTACCGGCGCCATTAAGTGGGCACCGTGGGGCGTGAGATATCGCGTGATCACCGCCGGATTTACCTGTCAGCCCTGCGGCAAAGCGGGTTGTGGTGACAGTGGGGTATCGGACTGCATCACGGCGATCTCTGCCCAGCAGGTCCTGAGCGCCATTGATACTCTGCTACTGGAAAACCCGGCATGAAACTGGCGATCGTCCGACAGACCTACAACCCCAACGGCGGCGCGGAGCGCTTTGTCTCCCGTGCGCTGAACGTGCTGGCACAGGATACTTCGCTGGATGTGACGTTGATTGCCCGCCAGTGGGAAAACGCCGCCGGCTGGCAGACGTTAACGGTTAATCCGCCTTTCCGTAATCGTGTTGCGCGCGAATCCGGCTTCGCCACCGAGGCGGCTGCCCATTTTTCTCAGTTCGATATTGTGCAGAGCCACGAACGCATCCCGGGCGCGACCATTTTTCGCGCCGGCGATGGCGTCCATGCTACCTGGCTTGAACAATACAGCCGTATCCTGTCGCCGCTGGCGCGTTGGGCACAGTCACTAAGTCGTTATCATCGTTATATTTTGCAGGCTGAAGCGCAGATGTTTCAGCATCCGCAGCTTCGCAACGTCATTTGTAATTCAAGAATGGTGCGCGACGATATTGCCCGCCGTTTTGGCTTATCGGACGACAAGCTCACCGTCATCTACAACGGCGTCGATACCGGGCATTTCACCCCCGATGTAAAGGCGTTCTCACAGCGTGAGGCGCTGAATATTCCGTTGGATGCCCCCGTTTTAGCCTACGTCGGCTCCGGCTTTAGCCGCAAAGGGGTTGCCACCGCGTTGCGTGCCATCGTGCCGCATCCCGGGGTCTTTTTGCTGATCGCCGGACGCGATAAACAGGCGCGGAAATATGAAAAGCTAGCCTCCTCGCTGGGCGTTGCTTCACGCGTGCGTTTTCTTGGACCGGTTGCAGAAGTGCGTGAAGTATACGGTACCGCCGATGCGCTGATTTTACCCACGCTCTACGATCCGTTCCCGAACGTGTGTGTCGAAGCCCTGGCCTGCGGGTTGCCGCTGATGACGAGCCACGGCTGCGGCGCCGCCGAATGGATTGAAGAAGGGGTCAATGGCTGGGTGCGGGATGCTCTCGACAGCGAAGGTTATCAGCAGGTGATTACGGCGTGGCTCACAGGGCGCGAGCAGGGCACAAATTACTCAGCCGCCGCAAGGGCGACCGCTGAGCCGTACACGCTGGACAATATGGCGAAAGAGTTACAAGCGCTTTATCGCGATCTGTTGCGCTGAGCCGCATCGGAGAAGACTTTCTCCATCGCATCTAGCATACATTCACGGGTTAAATGGGCACACAGGTAGTCATACCCCTGCTGCGCCAGCGTCTCGCGTAAGGCGGTATCGTTATACAGTTTCAGTATCGCGTCCTGAAGCGCCGCCTCGTCGCGCTGGGCAATCAATATTCCCGTCTTGCCGTTAATCACTGCATCTGCCGTACCGCCCGCATCGGTCGCGATGGTCGCCACGCGCGAAGCCAGTGATTGCAGGACGCCTTGCGGCACCCCTTCCATATCATGAGATGGGCTAAGAGCAATATCGAACGCCGGGAACCACTGTTCAGGATCGCTGCGGTGCCCCGCCATCACCACGCGCTGCTGCAAGCCAAGCCCCATAATCTCCTGTTCCAGCGTCGCTTTATGCGGGCCTTCACCGACAATGACCAGTTTGATCCCGGGCTGGTCGATTTTCGCCAGCGCACGCAGCAGAACGCTGTGGCCCTTATTGGGGCGCAGATGCGACACCACGCCCAGCCAGAAATCGTCCTGTGACAAATCACACTGCGTTCTGGCCTGGTGTTTATCCGCCGGATGAAAGCGCTCCGTGTCCACGCCGCTCGGCACTGAGGTGCTCTGAGACATCGGCACGCCGATATCGGCCATCTGATGACGCAGCGCCTCACCCGTGGTCACAATGTGCGCACAGGCTTTGCGGAACAGCCAGCGCGTGGTCCAGTTGTTACGCGGTACGCCCGAGGCATGACGCGTCCGCACCAGGGGTACCGGGTCCGGGAGGGTTAAATTGGCAAGGGCCACCAGCCAGGTATCGGCAGAATTGTGACTATTTATTACATCAATAGTTTTACGATGTTCTGTCAGCCAGCGCCGCAACAATTTCAGGTTGTTCAGGTTCTTACGCTTTAACGGAAGCGTCACCACCGTCAGGCCGGCTTCCCGCGCCAGCGCGTGCAGCGGCGCCGTGTCCGGGCAGAGAATGGTCACCTGATGTCCACGATGAATCATCCCCAGGGATTCGTTGATGATGCGTAAAGGTTGTCCGCCTTTACCGCCGTCTGCTTCAGTGTGAACAATATGCATATATTTCCTGTCGTTGGACTTAACCTGCCTGAGCGAGGATTATAACCCTTGTAAATGCCGGAATGCACAAACGGATTAGTCTTGCTTACAAACTTTATCCTTCTGTAGTTATGGCATCTGTGGTAATTTTCACGGGCTTTTATTCCGTCTGGAATGACCTGGAATTTGCGAACAGCAATGTTAACTAACCGGTTAAAATACCGAAATCCTTAACCAGTACTAAAACTATGAAAAATATTCGTAACAATCTGACAGGCCTTTTAATCCTGTCGGTACTGGCTTTATGTTTTATCTGGCCAATCCCGAATGACCAACTTCCTTTCCATCGTAATGGCCTGATTTACCCAAATATTGTAGTGACGCTCGGACTCTTTTTCAGCTCACTCGCCGCACGAAGCTCGCTCAACTTAAACAAAATTAAGTTCGTTCTCATTGTGATATGGGTATTAACCTTCTTTATCCTGATCAACGGGCTATTTGTCGCCCCTGATATTAAAGAGATGGTTTCGACCTGGGACGGACAATGGCTCCGGCCGGTATTACTGTTCTGTATGGGGCTGGTGCTTGTACCGGTGATTCAGGACAAATTTCCGTCCATGTCTGCCGCCCGTTTCTTTACCCTGATCGTCCTCTTCTTCTGGGGCGTCGTGTGTATCCATTTGCTTGATACGATTTGGCTTTACTGGCGCGATGGCGTGATCCATTGGGGTGAAACGCGTATTGTCTTCAACCGTACGCGCATGAGCTTCCAGGTGAATATGATCACCGGTTTTATGCTGGCGGAACTGCTTGCACGCGGCCTGCTGCAGCAACGTTTCTTACGCCTGAAGACGCCTGTGCTGGCCTTTATGCTGCTCTGCAACCTGGTTTGCACCGCGCTGGTGGATACGCGCTGGGGCACTATCGGCCTGGTAGGGAGCCTGTTCTCCTCCTTTGTGCTGTTGAGTTTGCACAGCATGCGCCGCAGCCGCGTGCTCTTAACCGGTGGGATTCTTATCGGCATCATGGTGACCTCTGTGCTGCTGGGCTATGCCTCCTGGAAGACCGACCCGCGCTGGCAAAGCCTTGAAGACGATGCTGTTACCGGCTGGAATGCTCCCTTTACGAGCTATTGCTATAACAAAACGAACGGCATCGTTCCTTTGAACAGCCAAGGTCGCCCGATGGATCACTCCAACGGCTGTCGCGCCAGTTTCTTCCATCAGGGCTGGGCGCTGGTGGCTGAACATCCGGCAGGGATGGGTCCGCGTAAAGAAGCGTTCCGCTACGTGTTACGTCGGGATACGCAAGATAAACGTATCAATATCCCTCACAGCCACTACGGCCTGATTGAGTTTGGTATTCAAAACGGGATTGCCGGTATCGCAGGCTGGCTTATTTTGCTGGCGGGCTGCTGGTATATCGGCTGGCGTGAATTCCGCCACGGCAACACCATGGTGGGGATGTTCCTGCTGCTATTTACCGTCGGCTTCTTCTCCAGAACGCTGGTCGATCACAACCTGAAAGATCACTATCTGGAGCAGTACCTGTTCTTGACCGGACTGCTGATTGGGATGTGCGCATTGCGCCCCAGAACACCTCAGGACACACCTTCCTGATGGTTTAAACAGGATGCCGGGGGGAGTCAGCCCCGGTCACCTGTTTCCAGAGAACTCTTTTGCCTGCCGGCTGTCGAAAAGCCATCGCACGTTACAGTAAGACATTGATCGTACGTTATCGCGTAATAATACGGAGTAAGCATGTCTGGAACGCCTCAATTAAGCCTGATTGTCGCCGTCTATAATGGCGAAAATTTCCTGAGCGCTTTTTTTGACAGCATTAAAAAACAGAACCTGCCTGACCTTGAGCTTATCATTGTGAATGATGGTTCCACCGATGCATCGGCTGAAATTATTGCTCGCTATGCCGGCGAATTTGCTGATTTTAAGGTCATCGATCAGGCTAACGGTGGCGTCTCCGCCGCCCGTAATACCGGGCTTGCCGTGGCGAAAGGCGAGTATGTAGCCTTTCCCGACATTGATGATGTGATTTATCCGGGCATGTATCCGCGCTTGCTGGAAATCGCCCACGCCGGGCAATTGGATGTCGCCACCTGCAACGGGACCTATATTTACGACGACGGACGTCCTTCGAAAAAGATTTTCCCGTCTGACAAGCTTGCGTCAACCGGCGTGCTCGATGGCCCAACCTGGCTGCAAATGGCGCTGGAGTCGCGTAAGTTTCTTCATGTCACCTGGCTGAATATCTATCGCCACGCCTTTATCAAAGAGCAGGGCTTTACCTTTGAACACGGCCTGCGTCATCAGGATATTCCCTGGACAACGGAAGTGCTGCTCACGGCCAAACGCGTGCAGTACATCGATGAAGTCTATTACGACTACCTGATCCACTCGGCATCGGTCTCTCATACGCCGGGCACCGACGATACGCGTATGCGCTCTTCACGCCACTATATGAAGATCCTGGAAATGCTCGATGCCATCAATAATCGGCATCCTGAACAGGTCAAGCGCGTGCCAGCCTGCCACTGGCAAATTGCGAAAGAAGGGCTGGGCATTCTGCACAGCATCAACAATATCGATGATATGGCGAAGAAACGTGAAATCACCCGCGAGCTTTTCGAGCGCGGTATCTGGCGCATGATCTGGCAAAACGCCCGTGGTTTTCGTCAGCGCTGGCGTCTTGGACGTCGTTACTTCCGTCTTAAAAAAATTCTCGGCTAACGGATATTATGAGCAAACTCAAATTACACGCGGTTTCTCGCGCGGACTTCATCGCTAAAAACTATGCAGATTTCCAGACGCTGCTGGATAACCGAGTTAATCCGGACAGCATCCCTGAACGCTTTTATTGTGGCGGCCGTGGCGGCTGGACTTTCCAGACTACGCTTGCGCTAAAGCACTATTACGGCGACGAGATCGAATGCTCGTTTGGTTCTGAATGCCGGGCGGATGCCATCAATCTGATGCATAACGACGACTTCGGCTCGCGCGTGAAACCCTGGCGCGGCGTTACGGTGGTGGCGCGTGCCGATCGTCCACCGGTGGTCGGCGCGGATGTTGTGGTGGATCAGAACCCGGAAGTCGATGGTCACAGTAACCGCATATTTGTGCCGTACTGGCCACAGCCGGGCGTCAAACCGCGTCAGCGTACCGATGAAACCGTCAAGACCGTCGCCTTTTTTGGCCGCGTTGACAGCTTCCCGGACGAGTATCGTGACGGCAATTTCAAACAACGTCTTGCCGAACAGGGCATCGAACTGCGTATCTCCTTTGATAACTGGACGAACTACCAGGACGTGGACGTTTGTATCAGCTTCCGCAAATCACATGACCACAAGTTAGCCCGCAAGCCCGCCAGTAAGCTGATTAATAACTGGCTCGGTAAAACCGTCATGGTCTGTGATGATGAGCCGTCTTACCGCGCGATTCGTGAAAGCGAACTGGATTACCTGATCGCTAAAAACCCTGACGAAGCCTTCGAGGCGATCATGAAGCTCAAAAATACCCCTGAGCTTTATCGTCAGATGCGCGAGCAGGGAGATAAACGTTTACAGGTCTACTCCCGCGAAGCGGTTGCCGCGCGCTGGTTTAACCTGTTTGAGGAGACCTGGCGTAAAGGATTGCATAATCGCCCAACATGGGTTCGCGCACTGCGCTTTGGCTTTGGCAAAGCCATTCGTCCGCTGACTAAAAAGTTCTGACCGGGATTGAGTTCTTTCATGTTCAAAACATCTACACGTTCTTCACTCACCATGCGCAGCAACCTGTTGCGTACACTGGGGCTGACGCTGGCTTTTCTGCTGCTGTTTTCGCTATCCGAAATCATCATTCTGTTAAAAGACCACGTGTATCAGCCAAAAGCGGGCGATATTTCGCTTTATCTCATCATTTCGCTGCTTGCTGCGGTCAGTGCACGCTTTTTCCTGACGCGCCTGCTGCTGGCGGTGACATTCATCGTCCAGATCTCTGAAGCCGTCTATTACCAGTTTTATGGGCAATTTTACGGTCCCAGTGAAGTCTGGCTGGCCTTTGTCGAAACGAAAGATATTGCCAGCGGCATCACCGACAGCCTCGGATCGCTTGGCATCTATTTCGCCATCATGGCCGTTGCGGTTATTTTTGCCCTGGTCTTTACGCGCCGCCTGGCTCCCCTGTGGCATAAATGGCTGGCGCTGCCGTGCCTGCTTGCCATCGTGGTCATGTTTGCCGGGCAGTTCTATAAAGCGATTGACGGGCAAATGTACAAGTTCAACCCGGATCTGCGTCATTCCCTGCTACGTAATGGTCTCTCGGCGATGAGCTTTAGCGCGATCCGTTTGATTCCGGAAGCGCTGTCTGGCGAAAACCAGAGCGTCACCCATTACGATCCATACAAGGTCACGCCGATTGAAGGCACACACGCGGGTAAATACTCCATCATTCTGGCCATCGGCGAGAGCCTGAACCCGCATCATGTGAGTGCGCTGGGCTACGAGCGCGACACGACGCCAGAGCTGAAAGCGCTGCTGAAACAGTATCAGGGAACCGGTCGTCTGATCGTCTCTAATGCCGTCTCCACGCGCGTGGCGATTCCTATGCTGGTCAACAACCTGCGTGAGCCTGATAACTACGGCGCCTACAAATCAAAATCGACCAATATTTTTGCCAACGCGAAAAAGCACGGTTACCAGACGGCCTTTATCTCGGCCCAGGGTCTGGAAGGACTGAGTAACTGGATTGGCATCCACGATATCGATCTGTGGGAAGACACGCAGATTCGTCCGGCTCCGGATGTCGGTGCCGACGTGGTGCTGACCCCCTCTGTCGAAAAAGCGACCCTGGACTGGAACAAACCGTTCCTGATGGTGCTGAACAGCCGCGCGCCGCATATCCCTTACGAACGCAACATCCCGCAGGGTTTTGCCAAATTCTCTACGCCGCGCCTGAACGATGACGTTGCGCAGAAGAAAAACGAGTATGACGATGCGGTTCGCCTGTACGACAAAGAGCTGGCCTCGGCGATTCGCACGGCGATGGCTAAATCGGCACTGCCTGTCCTGGTCTTTATCACTTCCGACCATGGCGAACGCGTGGGTGACGGCGGGCTGTTTGGCCATTCAGTTGTCGAGATGCCGATTGCTCAGGTACCGTTCTTGTACTTCAGCAACGATCCCGCCTACTCCATGCAGGCGATAGGCCCGCAGGTCCCGCTTAACCATTATCAGGTGGCGACCTTAATCAATAAAATGCTGGGCTATACGGTCAGTAATCCCAACCAGAAAGATGACAGCTTCTTCATCACCGGGGGCGACATTCGGGGCCTTTCGGAGCGAGTCACCTATCATCTGAACGCGCTTCCTGAAGCAGAGCGTTAATCCAGAAGACATTGAACGGGCAAGCAATTGCCCGTTTTTTTATCCGCAAATGCCTGTAACACCGTCAAATGGACAAGCAAAAGCGCCAAAGAGATAGCTTTAGACGGCCTAAATGCTTAGAATTTGCCCGCCGAAACTAAAAAACGGATAATCGCTTGGAATTGTTGTATACCGCTCTGCTCTACATCATTCAGCCACTGGTGTGGCTGCGACTATTGCTTCGTAGCCGTAAAGCGCCTGCGTACCGAAAACGCTGGGCCGAACGTTATGGCTATTGCCGCAATAAGGTGGCGCCGGACGGTATTCTGCTGCACTCCGTATCTGTCGGCGAAACGCTGGCGGCCATCCCGCTGGTTCGCGCCTTGCGCCATCGCTATCCTTCGCTTCCGATCACCGTGACCACCATGACGCCTACCGGGTCGGAACGCGCGATGTCGGCCTTTGGCAAAGACGTCCATCACGTTTATCTGCCTTACGACCTGCCCTGCGCCATGAACCGTTTCCTCAACACCGTGCGACCCAAGCTGGTGATTGTGATGGAAACCGAACTGTGGCCGAACATGATTTCTGCACTGCATGCCCGCAAAATCCCGCTGGTCGTGGCCAATGCCCGTCTTTCAGAACGTTCAGCGAAGGGTTACGGAAAGCTCGGGAAATTTATGCGCCGTCTGCTGAGTAAAATTACGCTGATTGCCGCGCAAAACGACGAAGATGCCGCGCGCTTCCTTTCCCTGGGCCTAAAGCGTAACCAGCTTGCCGTTACCGGCAGCCTCAAATTTGATATTTCAGTGACGCCAGAGCTGGCGGCACGCGCGATCACGTTACGCCGCCAGTGGGCGCCGCGTCGTCAGGTCTGGATTGCCACCAGCACCCACGATGGCGAAGAAGAGATCATCCTGCAGGCGCACCGTCGCTTGCTGGAGAAATTCCCGGACTTACTGCTGATTCTGGTTCCACGCCATCCGGAGCGCTTCAAAGACGCACGGGAACTGGTGCAAAAAGGGGGATTCAGCTTCACCCTGCGCAGCACCGGCGAAATCCCGTCTAACAGCACCCAGGTGGTGATTGGCGATACCATGGGTGAATTGATGCTGCTTTACGGCATTGCCGATCTGGCCTTCGTCGGCGGAAGCCTTGTCGAACGGGGCGGACATAACCCACTGGAACCTGCCGCTCATGCGATTCCGGTTCTGATGGGCCCGCACATCTTTAACTTCAAAGATATCTGCGCGAAATTGCAGCAGGCCGATGGCCTGATTACCGTTACCGATGCGGACTCTGTCGTGAAAGAGGTTTCCACCCTGCTGACCGACGAAGATTACCGCCTGTGGTACGGCCGCCATGCGGTTGAAGTGCTGCATCAGAATCAGGGCGCTTTAACGCGCTTACTGGAACTTCTGCAACCTTATCTGCCTCAGCGGAGCCATTAATGCCACTGCGCCTGTCGGTCGTGATGATCGCCAAAAACGCTGCCGACCTGCTGCCTGACTGTCTGGCTTCTGTCGCCTGGGCCGACGAAATTGTGCTGCTTGATTCCGGCAGCGAGGACGCAACCCCCGACGTCGCCCGTGCGGCAGGTGTAAAGGTTTATACCAATACGGACTGGCAGGGTTACGGCATTCAGCGTCAGCGCGCGCAGGCGTATGCAACCGGCGATTACGTGTTGATGATTGATACAGACGAACGCATCACGCCGGAACTCAGGCAATCCATTCAAAACGTGCTTCACGCGCCCGCCCCCGGTGCGGTTTACAGTATCGCCCGTCGTAACTATTTTCTGGGCCGCTTTATGCGTCACAGCGGCTGGTACCCCGATCGTGTCACGCGCCTTTATGCGCGTACGGACTATCAGTACAACGATAACCGGGTGCATGAATCGCTGGCCTGCGACCATGCGCAGGTGGTTGCCTTACGCGGGGATTTGCTCCACCTGACCTGTCGCGATTTCGCCAGCTTCCAGCAAAAGCAGCTGAACTATGCCACCGCCTGGGCACAGGAACGGCATCAGCGCGGCAAGAAGACCAGCCTGACGGGGATCTTTACCCATACGCTTGGCGCGTTCCTGAAAACATTGCTTTTACGGGGTGGCGTGCTGGACGGTAAGCAGGGCTGGTTACTGGCAGTGGTGAATGCGCAGTATACTTTCAATAAATACACCGAGCTGTGGGCGCTAAACCGCGGCTATTCAGAGAAAGCGTAAACGATGAGCACAAAAGCGATTTATCCGGGCACGTTTGATCCCATCACCAACGGCCACGTCGATATCATCACCCGCGCGGCAAGCATGTTTGGTACCGTCATCCTGGCCATTGCCGCCAGCCCCAGCAAAAAACCGATGTTTGACCTCGACGAGCGCGTTGCGCTGGCCAGGGAGGCGATTGCCCATTTGCCAAACGTCGAAGTGGTCGGGTTTAGCGATCTGATGGCGAACTTCGCCCGTGCGCAGCAGGCGAATATCCTGATACGCGGCTTACGGGCGGTTGCAGACTTTGAATACGAGATGCAGCTGGCCCATATGAATCGTCATCTGATGCCAGAACTGGAAAGCGTCTTTCTGATGCCGTCGAAAGAGTGGTCGTTTATCTCTTCCACGCTGGTCAAGGAAGTGGCGCGTCACCAGGGTGACGTCACGCACTTCCTGCCTGCAAACGTGCACAAGGCGCTGATGGCAAAGCTGAAATAGCTTATTTCTGACACTGGCGGCAATAGAAGGTGGCGCGCTGCGCGTGCTTCGTCGCCACAATCGGTGTGCCGCAGACTCTGCACGGCTCGCCTTTACGCCCATAGACCTGTAGTTCCTGCGCAAAATAACCTGGCTTACCGTCACTTTGCAGGAAGTCTTTCAGCGTCGTGCCACCCTGCTCAATCGAGCGCTGCAACACCGCCTTAATGACCTTGACCAGCAATTCGCACTCGGCGTCCGACAGGGAAAGCGCAAGCCGATCGGGATGGATCCCGGCGGCAAACAGCGATTCGCTGGCGTAGATATTCCCTACGCCCACCACCAGCTTGTTATCCATCAGCCAGGGTTTGATCGCCGTTTTCTTCTTCGCGCACTGTGCTTTCAGGTAGGTGGCGTCAAACGCCTCGCTTAGCGGCTCTGGCCCAAGATGGGCCAGCACGTTATGGCCGGCAAGCTCTTTAGTCCATAACCACGCGCCAAAGCGGCGAGGATCCGTATAACGCAGCACTTTGCCGTTGCTCAGCACTAAATCCACGTGGTCGTGTTTTGCCGCAGGCAACTCTTCCGTCAGGATGCGCAGGCTGCCGGACATCCCCAGGTGGATGATAATCCAGCCGTCAGGCAGCTCCAGCAGCAGGTATTTGGCGCGACGCTGTACGCTCAGCACCGGTTTATCGCTTAATGCATGTATCTCATCAGAAACGGGCCAACGGAGACGGCCGTTACGCACAATGGCATGCAGAATCGTTGCGCCGACCAGATGCGGCTCGATACCGCGGCGGCTGGTCTCTACCTCAGGTAATTCAGGCATGTTTCCTCCTTTGAGATACATAGAATGCAAAAAACCCGGCCGAAGCCGGGTTTTTCATACAAAGGAAACCAAAATTATTTGATTTTAGCTTCTTTGTACAGTACGTGCTGGCGTACAACTGGATCGAATTTTTTCAGTTCCAGTTTTTCCGGCTTAGTACGTTTGTTCTTCGTGGTGGTGTAGAAGTGACCTGTACCAGCAGAAGAAACCAGCTTGATTTTCTCACGAATACCTTTAGCCATGATCTATTTCCTCTTTAAGTACTTAGTACTTTTCGCCACGGGCACGCAGTTCGGACAGAACTGTATCGATGCCTTTCTTATCAATTACACGCATACCTTTAGCAGATACACGCAGGGTGACAAAACGCTTCTCGCTCTCAACCCAAAAACGGTGAGAGTGCAGGTTCGGCAGGAAACGGCGTTTAGTCGCGTTCAGTGCGTGGGAACGGTTGTTACCGGTCACCGGACGCTTGCCAGTAACTTGGCAGACTCGGGACATGTCTATTCTCCAAAAATCAAATTAGCTCGAGCTTCGTATGGGGTATCGGCGCCTCGTCAGGCTTTACAGCCCGGTCATCGCATAGTTCTAAGTGAACTCTCGATTGCCAGGCCCAAATGCCAAACCCGAGATTCTCAAAGGTGGCGTAGTATACGCTGACTCGGCGATGTGCTCAAGTCCCGAACAGACAAAGATCCCAATGGATCGCGAGAACGGGGTTAAATCCAACCCCGCTCTGCAAAAGAGACGTACTCTCCACGGCCAATTATCAGATGGTCTAAGACACGAATATCCATGAATTGACAGCATTTAATAATACGATCGGTGATCTGTCTGTCGGCTTTACTCGGTTCGGCACAGCCCGAGGGGTGATTATGCGCGAGGATCACCGCCGCTGCATTCACTTTTATCGCTTCTCGCACAATTTCTCGCGGATGTACCTCAACATGACTCAGTGTTCCCGAAAAAAGACGGCTGTGTTTGAGCACATGATTTTTATTATCCAGAAAGATCACCATAAAGATCTCGCGTTCCGCATCCGAAAGCTGGCTTTGCAGAAAATCACGCGTCATTTGGGGGCTGAGCAGCAATGACTCCTCCTGCATACGCACGTTGTAAAATCGCCGTGCCAGCTCTGCAATCCCCTTAAGCTGGGCGAATTTGGCTAAGCCGATGCCCTCAACGTGCTTAAATTCCGCGTGCTCCGCGGTGAGCAGGCCGTACAACGAGCCGAAATGATGTAGCAGCTCCTGCGACAGCATATACACGCTCTTTCCCGGTATGCCTGTCCGTAAAAACAGCGCCAGTAACTCGGTATCCGTCAGTGATGTGATGCCGTGATTGAGCATCTTTTCACGCGGCAATAGTGGCAATGTCGTATCCATGTCCCTCTCCTTTTGCCGCCACTTTGCCATAGCCCTTTCAGCCCTTCGACGGACCCGTTTTCTTCTTGCGTAGCGCCTCGCAAAGTGGAACGCGTACAAAATCACGTCGCTTTTCTTATTGTGATAAAATGCCCCTCTCTGGTGAACCCCAACAGGAAAGAATCAACATGAGCCTGGCCGGTAAAAAAATCGTACTTGGCGTCAGCGGCGGAATCGCTGCGTATAAAGCGCCAGAACTGGTGCGTCGCTTGCGCGACCGTGGCGCAGACGTGCGCGTCGCGATCACAGAAGGGGGCAAAGCCTTTATCACCCCTTTAAGCCTGCAAGCCGTATCAGGATACCCGGTTTCGGATAGCCTGCTCGACCCGGCTGCAGAAGCGGCCATGGGCCATATTGAACTGGGCAAATGGGCAGACCTCGTTATCCTTGCCCCCGCTACCGCCGATTTAATCGCCCGCGTCGCGGCTGGCATGGCAAACGACCTGGTCTCAACCATTTGTCTGGCCACGCCTGCGCCCGTTGCCGTGGTGCCCGCCATGAACCAGCAGATGTACCGTAACGCGGCGACCCAGCACAATCTCGCGACGCTGGCCTCGCGTGGCATGTTGATTTGGGGCCCGGACAGCGGCAGCCAGGCCTGTGGCGATGTCGGCCCTGGCCGTATGCTCGATCCCCTGACGATTGTCGATATGGCCGTCGCGCATTTCTCGCCTGTCAACGATCTGCAACATCTCAACATCATGATTACGGCGGGCCCCACGCGTGAGCCGCTGGATCCGGTGCGCTATATCACCAACCACAGTTCGGGCAAGATGGGCTTTGCGATTGCTGCCGCAGCGGCTAAACGCGGGGCAAACGTCACGCTGGTGAGCGGCCCGGTCTCGTTACCGACGCCGCCGTCTGTGCAGCGTATTGATGTTACCACCGCACTGGAAATGGACGCTGCGGTGCAGGCGCATGCACAGAATCAGCAGATTTTTATCGGTTGTGCCGCCGTCGCAGATTACCGTGCCGGGACAATTTCGCAGGACAAAATTAAAAAGCAAGGCGATGAATTAACACTAAAAATGGTGAAGAACCCCGATATCGTTGCAGGGGTCGCCGCATTAAAAGAGCATCGACCTTACGTTGTTGGGTTTGCCGCCGAAACGAATAATGTGGAAGAATATGCCCGGCAAAAACGTAGCCGCAAAAACCTCGATTTGATTTGCGCGAACGACGTATCGCTGGCCACACAAGGTTTTAACAGCGACAGCAACGCATTGCACCTTTTCTGGCAGGATGGAGATAAACGCTTACCGCTTGAGCGTAAGGAACTCCTGGGCCAACAATTACTGGACGAGATCGTTACCCGTTATGATGAAAAAAATCGACGTTAAGATTCTGGACCCGCGTGTAGGTACGCAATTTCCCCTGCCAACCTACGCCACCTCCGGCTCTGCCGGTCTTGACCTGCGCGCCTGTCTCGATGACGCCGTAGAGCTGGCGCCGGGTGTCACCACCCTGGTGCCAACTGGCCTTGCCATTCACATTGCAGACCCGTCACTGGCGGCGGTGATTCTGCCGCGTTCGGGTCTGGGCCATAAGCATGGCGTGGTACTGGGTAACCTGGTCGGCCTGATCGACTCTGATTACCAGGGCCAACTGATGGTTTCCGTCTGGAACCGTGGTCAGGACAGCTTCACGATTGAACCGGGCGAGCGTATCGCACAGATGGTCTTTGTACCCGTGGTACAGGCAGAATTTAACCTGGTGGCAGACTTCGACGCCACCGATCGTGGCGAGGGCGGCTTCGGCCATTCCGGGCGCAAATAAGCCCGTTAAGACGTCTTACACAGCGTATTAATGCAATAACATACCGCAAACACCTGTTTGCGGTCGCTGTGTGGATGCCAGCCTGACAGGCGCTTATTTTCAGGGGTATTTTGTAACATGGCAGAAAAACAAACCGCGAAACGGAATCGTCGCGAAGAAATACTTCAATCTCTGGCACTGATGCTTGAATCCAGTGATGGTAGCCAACGCATCACCACCGCTAAACTTGCCGCCTCTGTTGGGGTTTCTGAAGCGGCGCTGTATCGCCATTTCCCGAGCAAAACGCGGATGTTTGATAGCCTCATTGAGTTTATCGAAGATAGCCTGATTACCCGTATCAACCTCATTCTGAAAGACGAGAAAGATACCACCGCCCGATTACGGCTAATTGTTTTGCTGATTCTGGGTTTTGGTGAACGCAATCCGGGCCTTACGCGGATCATGACGGGCCATGCGCTGATGTTCGAACAGGACAAGCTGCAGGGGCGTATCAACCAGCTTTTCGAACGTATCGAAGCGCAGTTACGTCAGGTTCTGCGTGAAAAGAAAATGCGCGAAGGAGAAGGCTACGTCACGGACGAAAATCTGCTGGCGGGGCAACTACTGGCCTTTTGCGAAGGGATGCTCTCACGCTTTGTGCGCAGCGACTTTAAATATCGCCCTACGGACGATTTTGATACCCGCTGGCCGCTGGTGGCCGCGCAGTTGCAATAACCGTGTTGCCGGAGGGTGGACGTCCCCCTCTCCGGCTTACACGTCAGGCAGGCCCGGCAAGCATAGCGTCGCCGGGCAGCATGCTTAAACGCCGAATGCTTCCCGATACTCACGCACCGACGCCAGATGATCCGCCATCTCAGGCTTCTCTTCCAGGTAAGCAATCAAATCCTTCAGCGTGATGATAGAGATCACGTTGCAGCCATAATCACGTTCCACTTCCTGAATGGCCGAGATATCGCCGCGCCCGCGCTCCTGGCGGTCAAGCGAGATCAGTACGCCCGCCAGCGTCGCATTCTGCGCCTGGATAATCTCCATCGACTCACGGATCGCCGTCCCGGCAGTAATGACATCATCTACCAGCATCACGCGCCCCTGCAACGGGCTCCCGACCAGATTACCGCCTTCGCCATGCGTCTTGGCTTCTTTGCGGTTAAAGCAATAAGGGACATCGCGATCGTGATGCTCCGCCAGCGCCACCGCAGTGGTCGTGGCAATCGGAATGCCTTTATAGGCCGGGCCAAACAGCAGATCGAAATCAATCCCGGAATCCGCCAGCGCTTCGGCGTAAAAACGGCCTAACAGTGCCAGGTCGCGCCCGGTGTTAAACAGGCCGGCGTTGAAGAAATAGGGGCTTTTGCGCCCAGATTTCAGCGTAAATTCGCCAAACTTAAGGACCTGCTTGTTAAGCGCAAACTCAATAAACTGGCGCTGATACGGTTTCATGGATTTGCTCCTTCAGACTTTTTACGGACAAAAAAAAGAGCGACAACGTCGCTCTTAAAATTAATTTTCTAACGCCGCTTTCTGAGTCGTGACAATGGATTCGATTCCCCCTCGGGCTAACGCCAGCAGGGTAAGAAGCTCTTCATGGGTAAACGGCTCGCCTTCTGCGGTGCCCTGTACCTCGATGATGCGGCCATCTTCGGTCATCACCACGTTCATGTCGGTTTCCGCTGCGGAATCTTCAACGTATTCCAGATCGCAAAGCGCTTCGCCATTGACGATGCCCACGGATACCGCAGCCACCATGCCTTTCATCGGGTTCTTTTTCAGCTTACCGGCGGCAACCAGTTTGTTCAGCGCATCGGCCAGCGCCACACAGGCACCGGTAATTGACGCCGTACGCGTGCCGCCATCGGCCTGAATCACGTCACAGTCGAGCGTAATGGTGAATTCACCCAGGGTTTTCAGATCGACCGCGGCACGCAGCGCACGCGCGATCAGTCGCTGGATTTCCATGGTACGGCCACCCTGTTTACCCTTCGCCGCTTCACGGGCGTTACGGGTATGGGTCGCACGCGGAAGCATGCCATATTCAGCGGTGATCCAGCCTTGCCCCTGGCCTTTCAGGAAGCGCGGCACGCCTTCTTCAATCGATGCGGTGCACAGCACTTTGGTGTCACCAAATGCAACAAGCACGGAACCCTCAGCGTGTTTTGTATAGTTACGGGTCAGGGTGACGGGGCGCACCTGATTGGCGCTACGGCCTGATGGACGCATGGTGTTATCTCCGGCTTGAAACGAATGTGGCTGCGCATTATACGGATTAAACGCGCTTATTCCTATCCTGACAAAGCCCCGAAAGCTATAATCCCCCCATCTCTCCTTCAAAAACGGGAATGTCTATGATTCGCAGTATGACCGCCTACGCCCGGCGTGAAATCAAGGGTAGCTGGGGTAGCGCTACCTGGGAAATGCGCTCGGTAAACCAGCGCTATCTGGAAACCTATTTCCGTATGCCGGAGCAATTCCGCAGCCTGGAGCCCGTCGTACGTGAGCGAATTCGTGCGCGCCTGACGCGTGGCAAGGTCGAGTGCAACCTGCGCTTTGAACCTGATGCGAGCGCACAAGGTGAACTGATCCTTAACGAAAAGCTGGCTAAACAGCTGGTCAACGCGGCGAACTGGGTCAAAATGCAGAGCGATGAAGGGGAAATTAATCCTGTCGACATTCTGCGCTGGCCGGGCGTAATGGCCGCCGGCGAGCAGGATCTGGATGCGATTACCGCTGAAATCCTCGGTGCGCTTGACGGCGCGCTGGACGACTTTATCGTGGCCCGCGAAACCGAAGGTCAGGCGCTTAAAACGATGATTGAACAGCGTCTGGAAGGCGTCAGCGTTGAGGTACAGAAAGTGCGCGCGCATATGCCAGAAGTGCTGCAATGGCAGCGCGAACGTCTGGTCGCCAAACTGGAAGAAGCCGAAGTGCAGCTGGAAAACACGCGTCTTGAGCAAGAACTGGTCCTTATGGCCCAGCGCGTTGACGTGGCCGAAGAGCTTGATCGCCTCGAAGCGCATGTAAAAGAGACGTACAACATTCTGAAGAAAAAGGAAGCCGTTGGCCGCCGTCTGGACTTTATGATGCAGGAGTTCAACCGCGAATCGAATACGCTGGCGTCAAAATCCATTAACTCTGACGTGACGAATTCCGCGATTGAGCTGAAAGTGCTTATCGAACAGATGCGTGAGCAGATTCAGAATATCGAGTAACCGTTACGTTTTCTTAATGCGTAAAGTCTTATCGGTTAACAAGGTCATAATTCATTATGACCTTTTATTTTTTACATTTATTCACCATTGAAGGTTCTCCTTAAGCCCTCTTTGCCCATCTCAGCCCAGGAATTTCTTTAGATTATTTGATACACTGCGCTTCGCCTTCCCTATCCAAAATGTTTAATGTCCAGGAAACATAATGGCAAACATCAACTTATCACTTGAGGAATCCCGAAGCCTCCCGGTTGATCGTGAGTTCCGGCAGGACATTAACCTGCTGCGTGGAATTGCCATTCTCTCTGTCGTGTTTTATCACTTTGCCGCCACGCTGCTCCCGGGCGGGTTTGTCGGCGTCGATGTCTTTTTTGTGATATCCGGCTTCCTGATGACCAAAATTATCGCCACGGCACTGGATAAGCGAACCTTCAGTTTCTTTACCTTTTATGCGGCACGCTGTAAACGGATTATTCCGGCACTATTAGTTATGTGCCTAATATTATCCGCTGCAACCTATTTCTGGTTACCCACCAGTGAATATAAAAAACTGGGTAATTACGTTGGCTACGCCGCTTTATTTATTTCCAATCTCAAATTGAACAAAGAATCGGGAGATTATTTCGCTACCGACTCTCACGAAAATTGGTTCCTGCACACCTGGTCTCTGTCCGTCGAATGGCAGTTTTATCTGGTATTACCCTTCATTATGATGGCCTTATATCCCCTCAGGAAACGGGTGGATATGGGATTGTGCCTGTTAATACTGGCTGTGGGTTCGTTATGGTTTAGTTTAACCAGCGCCACGGTAGATGCTTCTACACGCTTTTATCTCATGCCGTATCGTGCCTGGGAGATGCTCTGTGGCGGGGTCGTCTGGTACGCCGCAAAGCGCTTTACTCCGCCGATGTCCCTGCGTCCCCTTGCGGCGATCGCGGGATATTCGCTGATTCTTCTGTCTCTGCTGTTTATCCATGCTGAAGATGCCTGGCCTGGCCTGCTGACAGTGATCCCGGTAACGGGGGCAATGCTTGTGATCTTCAGCCATTATTCCCCGCTGGTGAACGTGATTGACCGCAACTTCCGCTGGGTCGGGCTAAGTTCCTATTCTGTATATTTATGGCACTGGCCCATTGCCGTCTTTTTAGTGTATGCCGGCCATCAGCATGACGTTTTATGGGTGTTTAGCGCTATCGCGCTCTCATTCGTTGCCGGGTGGTTATCCTGGGTGCTGGTTGAACAACCGGCAAAAGAGTTTTTAAATCAGCGCTCGGCCGTGGCGTTTTGGTCGGTCCTGTTTGGTTTTATCGGTATTGCCTGGGTATTTAGCTATCTGGTCAAAAATGAATATCTTGTCAGCCGCCCCGATCCCATGGTCGATAAAATCGCTGCGCAAGCGCATAACAAGAACTTTGCCGTCGACCCTAAAACGCATTTAAGTTATTACGGTACCGGCGAGCCTGCCGCCATTATTATTGGCGACAGCCATGCAGAGGCCACGGCCACCGCGCTCGCAGAAGCGGCCAGGGAGTCTGGTTCCGTTATTGGCATAACCTACTCAGGCTGCCCTACGCTTGCCAATGCCGAGCTGACGGAGCATAACCGTTGCGGGAAATTTAACCGTTCACTGACTAACAAACTGCGTGAATACCCGGCGAATGTCCCGGTGGTCATTGTGAATCGCCTGACGCACTACGCTGAAAATAAACAGGTTATCTTTAAATCGGCTGCTCAGAATGCAGGCTCTTATCAGACACAGTATGCTGATTCTATTGTGGAGATGGCTTGCACGCTTAACCGCGATCACCCTGTTTATCTGGTCCATCCCGTTCCTGAAATGGGCGAAAACGTGCCACGGACTTTGTCTCACCGCCTGATGACCCAGGGAACTGCCCAGGATATTTCTTTGCCGCTAACGGTGTATCAGCAACGAAACCGCATGGTGATTGATGCGCAAAATCGGGCTGCACAACAGTGTGGCGTGAAGGTTCTCGCCCCAGATGATTATCTTTGTACGTCAGGTCGCTGCATGGGGAGCCATAACCTACAGCCCCTCTATTTTGACGATAATCATCTCAGCGAGACGGGGAACAAATGGCTCGTACCCATGTTCCAGACCATCTTTAACAAACACTGACTCAATACATGAGTAAATCTAATGGCTGATTTAGTTTATTAGCCACCATGAGCAGCAATAAGCGCAAACATGAATAAGAAAAACTAAGGGTAACAACCTCGCACAAGAAAATCTCAATCGTGACGCTGCTCACGAAACGTTACCCTACCGCCCTCAACTCTGGGGGATGAATGCTTCTACATACTCTTTATCTGATCGGCATCACGGCTGAAGCGATGACTGGCGCGTTAGCTGCCGGACGCCGCCGCATGGATACTTTTGGCGTCATTATTATCGCCACAGCGACAGCCCTTGGTGGGGGGTCGGTTCGCGATATTTTGCTGGGCCATTATCCCTTAGGCTGGGTGAAGCACCCTGAATATGTCGTGATCGTCGCGGCTGCGGCGGTGTTAACAACGCTGGCAGCGCCTGTCATGCCCCATTTAAGGCGCCTGTTTTTAGTGCTGGACGCACTGGGTCTGGTTGTTTTCTCCATTATCGGTGCGCAAATTGCACTGGATATGGGTGAAGGCCCGATCATCGCGATAATTGCTGCTGTGGTTACCGGCGTGTTTGGCGGCGTATTGCGCGATATGTTCTGCAAGCGCATCCCCCTTGTTTTTCAAAAAGAGCTTTATGCGGGCATATCATTTGCCTCAGCTGTTCTGTACATCGCTTTGCAGCATTATGTGTCCAATCAGGAGGTCGTGGTCATTGCCACATTGCTGTTTGGTTTTACCACCAGACTGCTGGCCCTGCGATTGAAGCTAGGTTTACCGGTATTTCATTACACGCATGACACGCATTGATTTCTTAACGGAACGACAACAGGTCCGAAAAAGCACATGAAGTGCATAAATCAGCCTCTTAAAGCGGGATATACTGCTGAGCGCCTGCATCCATAAAATAGCTCTAAGAAATAATGTCATTTGCTAAAGCCTCCGCGCTCACGATAAATAAAAAACTCAGCGGTCACTTTTTGATTTTGCTGATGCTCTCAGTCGCAATCCAGCTCTGGCCGGTACTGTTCACGCAACCCGTCCGCTTTGCTATTCGCATCGCACTCTGCAATGTATTTCTCCTGCTGGCCGCCGCGGGGATCTATCGTTATCTGCCAGGTAAGATTATCGCCCTCATTCTATCGGCGCTGCTGACGCTCAATTTTGCCATTGCGTTCAGCACCTGGAATGTTTACCAGAGCGAGTTCAATACCGTTTTTGCGATGAGTATTCTGGCAACCCATCTGGCAGAAGCCAAAAGTATGTCGGGGCTTTATCTCCGTTCTATACCCGTCGTGCTGGGGTATTTTCTCATCACCTGGTACGCCATTAAATCACTGAGCGAGAACCTGTCTGGCCGGATAAAGACGGTTGGGGTCATTCTGCTTGTGATTTATATGGGGTGGTACTCAACCGCCAACTGGTTAAAAAAGCGTAAAGACCTTGAGGTTTATTACCCACTCAGCGCCAGAATTCTGACTAATACACCGTTTTACACGGGGGCTGAATTTATCATTGCCCACCGCGATAATGCTCTGGCTGAGAAAATCAGCCAGGAAAGCGTGCATTACCCTGCGCTGCAGTATCACGAAACTGGCATTGAGAACTATGTCGTGATCGTGGGGGAATCCGCGCGCCGCAGCAATATGCAGCTCTACGGCTTTAATCAGGAAACAACCCCGGTCGAATCTGCTTTTAAAAATAATGCGTTAATTTTTAGTCATGCCACCGCACCAGCGTCTGCCACCGTTTTAGCCGTACCCATGATTTTAAGCAAAGCCGATCCGGATCACTTCACAGCCGATAAACTGGCCGATAATATCGTCAGCATTGCGCGTAAAACGGGCTATCATACCGAGTGGATTAGCGCGCAAGGCCACTCAGGCAAAAGTAATAATTACATTGTGGCAATCGCGTCCACCAGCCAGAAAGCCCAGTGGATAGATACACAATACGACACCGAGCTGTTGCCTGCTCTTGACCAGGCGCTCACCGTACCCGGCAAAAAATTTATCGTTCTGCATATTAATGGCAGCCACGAAATTGCGTGCGATCGTTATCCCCCTTCCGCCAGCGTGCTTAATTCGGGCGATAAATTCGAAGACTGCTACAACAATGCCATCCGATTTACGGATTACTTTATCGGCGAAGTGGCAAAACGTCTGCAGGGCAGCGCCTCCTCGATACTGTACTTCTCCGATCACGGCCTGGAAAAAAACCCCCAGCTGGACTCCCTGTATATGCACGGATCGCGCAACCCGAGCAAAGAGGCCTATGACGTTCCGCAGTTCATCTGGTATAGCCAAAAAGCGCTGGATAGCCAGAAGCGAAAGCTCGGCTGGGTGCAGGAAAACTGGCCAACGACCCATAATTACGAGCTGATGCTGAGCTGGCTTGGCATTTCAACCGGCATTGAAAATTGCCAATCTTTACTTGAGACCTGCTATCAGGGTTCGACGCTTTTATCCGTTATGGACGGGGGACGTCATATATTCGATTACGATCAGCTTCGCGATACGTTCAGTTCTCCTGCCAGGGATACCCCCTGGCGTAAGGCAAAAGCGAACTCGCTTTAAAACCCCTGGACGCCCTGCTCGCCCAACCAGCGCGACAGGGCGTCCAGCGTGGGATGATGGATAAACTCGACTATCTTGCGCGCTTTTTCCGGCCCCACGCCCGGAAGGCGATGCCAGCTTTCAGCATCCCGTTCCCGTAACTGCTGCCACGTTTGCTGCCCCAGTGCCTTCACCGCAGCTTGCGGTAAAGGCAAACCTAACGCATTTATCCAGCGAACAAAGGGTTGATGGCGAGCAAACTCAAAACGATGCCAAAGCTGCAAGCCGCGCGATGCGCTCAGACCGGGGGTGTTTTGCAGTTGTTCTTTGGTCAGCGCCAGCCATGAGAAAATATGGTCAAAGCGCCAGGCCTGATGCAGCGTCCGCCAGCCTGACTCACCTAAACCGCTTATATCCAGTACCGGCGATGAACCTAACCAGACAAGCCTTGCGATAAACTGCCGGGCGCACGCCGGCGAAGCGTAAAAGCAGGTGAGTGTCGTAAATCGCGCCGGGGGAGGCACTGGCTTCGTTCTGTCGACGCCGCGCCACACCACCTTATCCACCCGGGGAATGCCCTGGCCTGCCAGACTTAACAAAACCTGATCCCCCGGGGCGATATCCAGCGTCTGCCAGCGCCCTGTTGAGCCAAGGTTGACGCGCTGAACGCGTTTATCATCCAGTTGTACGGGCGCTAACGCAGCGACGACGGAAATTTTCCCCGTTCTCCCCACGGCAAACAGAATATCGTTTACCTCTGCTATCTGAGCGACGGGGGTGTACTTCCAGGCAACAAGCCAGCTACCGGAGCCGGGCAGCCAGCGCTGGCCGGACGGCTCCTGCGCCGAACGCACCACAATGCCATCGGTGACAAAAGGCAGCGGCGACGTCAGCCAGTGCTGGCGTTGTTTTTCAACCTCGTCAGGTGAACTCACCGGCAGCGTATAGCGGGCGGTTAAGGTAAAGCCTGCCTGCGTTAACGCTTTAAGCCGCTGCGGCATGGCCTGCGGCCCATCTGGCCACGCCCAGATAAACAGGCCTATCGTCTTCAGCGCGGTCTTGTCCTCATGACGCATCAGGGCACCAGCCACAACAGCCCGTGCATTCATTCCGCCCATCTGTTTCTGGACATGGCCGTCGCGCTGTAAAAAGAGCTCACCCTGCAGCACGCTATCCGCCAGCGGGCCACTTATGTTATCCGGGACGGAAGGAATGCCTCGCACCCGGGCTGTCCAGTCTTCCCCTTTCTCGCCATCACCCCGACTGATTGCGCGCACCAGCTTGCCCTTCTGATAAACCAGCGTCACCGCTACACCGTCTACTTTAGGCTGAACCCACAGGTCGTGATGATTCAGCATCCACTGGCGCAACTCTTCTTTCCCCGCCACTTTGTGCACGCCGGTATGGGCGACCGGATGGCTGAGCGAGCCATTTTTTGGGGGGATATCCTCAGAGGGTTTGTCACCAAAACAGCGCTGCCACTGTTTCAGGCGGGCGTTGAGCTGATCGTAAACATCGTCACTCACCTCGCTTTTGCCCTGCTTCCAGTATGCCTCGTCCCACCGGGTAATCTGTGCCTGCAGTCCCGCCATCTCCTGTGCCGCTTTGGCCGGCGACCAGACGGGGCACACGGCCATACCGTTTACGCTCCACAACATCAATCCTATGCAAACGCCTTTCCACATCGCCTGTCCTCCCTGTTTTGCGAAGGGTATACCCCGTCTTGCCACGCCTGACGACCAGAAAAGCGCAGGTTCTCGGGATGGCTTCTGTCTTTAATTTTTGTTGCTGCAAATGACAGGAAAAACAGGATAACGGTGTGCAAAATTCTTTTATTGAATGGAAAAAGTGTGACAAAGGCTACGTCACGAGGCGGCGACGTGTATAATAAGCCCGTATGTAGGACTTCATCGCTAACACATACGAAAGACTCTCATGGCTCAAGGCACGCTTTATATTGTTTCTGCCCCTAGTGGCGCGGGTAAATCCAGCCTGATTCAGGCATTGTTAAAAACCCAACCGTTATACGATACGCAAGTTTCTGTTTCTCATACCACGCGCCAGCCGCGCCCGGGTGAAGTACACGGTGAACACTATTTCTTTGTGAATCACGATGAGTTTCGGTCGATGATCGGCAGAGAAGCGTTTCTTGAACACGCCGAAGTTTTCGGTAACTACTACGGGACGTCGCGTGAAACCATTGAGCAGGTCCTGGCGACGGGCGTAAATGTGTTCCTGGATATCGACTGGCAGGGCGCGCAACAAATTCGCGCTAAAATGCCCCAGGCACGCAGTATCTTTATTTTACCGCCGTCAAAAGAAGAGCTGGACCGCCGTCTGCGTGGACGCGGCCAGGATAGCGAAGAAGTTATTGCAAAACGTATGGCCCAGGCAGTTGCAGAAATGAGCCATTACGCCGAATATGATTACCTGATTGTGAATGATGATTTTGATACCGCCCTTGGCGATCTTAAGACTATTATTCGCGCCGAACGTCTGCGCATGAGCCGCCAGAAGCAGCGACATGACGCATTAATCACCAAACTGTTGGCAGACTGAACCCACATTCAGTATCATGCCCAGTCATTTCTTCATCTGTGGAGCATTTTAAGTATGGCACGCGTAACTGTTCAGGACGCTGTAGAGAAAATTGGTAACCGTTTTGACCTGGTACTGGTCGCCGCGCGTCGCGCTCGTCAGATGCAGTCCGGTGGTAAAGATCCGCTGGTACCAGAAGAAAACGATAAAACCACCGTTATTGCGCTGCGTGAAATCGAAGAAGGTCTGATCAACAGCCAGATCCTCGACGTACGTGAGCGCCAGGAGCAGCAAGAGCAGGAAGCCGCAGAACTGCAGGCCGTCACCGCCATTGCTGAAGGTCGTCGTTAATTAATCCTGCGGGTCGCCCTTGTATCTGTTTGAAAGCCTGAATCAACTGATTCAAACCTACCTGCCTGAAGACCAAATCAAACGTCTTCAGCAGGCGTATCTCGTTGCACGTGACGCTCACGAGGGTCAGACACGTTCAAGCGGTGAACCCTATATCACGCACCCGGTTGCAGTCGCCTGCATTCTGGCCGAGATGAAACTCGACTATGAAACGCTGATGGCTGCGCTTCTGCATGACGTGATCGAAGATACCCCCGCCACCTACCAGGATATGGAACAGCTGTTTGGCAAAAGCGTTGCCGAACTGGTGGAAGGGGTCTCTAAGCTTGATAAGCTGAAGTTCCGCGATAAGAAAGAGGCGCAAGCCGAAAACTTCCGCAAGATGATTATGGCGATGGTGCAGGATATCCGCGTCATTCTCATCAAACTGGCTGACCGCACCCATAACATGCGCACGCTGGGCTCTTTGCGCCCGGACAAACGTCGCCGCATTGCTCGCGAAACCCTCGAAATCTACAGCCCGCTGGCGCACCGTTTAGGCATACATCACATTAAAACCGAGCTGGAAGAGCTGGGTTTTGAAGCCCTGTATCCAAACCGCTATCGTGTGATTAAAGAGGTGGTGAAAGCCGCACGCGGCAACCGTAAAGAGATGATTCAAAAAATCCTCTCTGAAATTGAAGGCCGTTTACAGGAAGCGGGAATTCCGTGCCGCGTCAGCGGTCGCGAAAAGCACCTGTACTCCATCTACTGCAAGATGGTGCTTAAAGAGCAGCGTTTTCACTCCATCATGGATATCTACGCATTCCGCGTGATCGTTCATGATTCCGACACCTGTTATCGCGTACTCGGTCAGATGCACAGCCTGTACAAACCGCGTCCAGGGCGCATGAAAGATTACATCGCCATTCCAAAAGCGAACGGCTATCAATCTTTGCACACCTCGATGATCGGTCCCCACGGCGTGCCTGTCGAAGTACAAATCCGCACTGAAGATATGGATCAGATGGCGGAAATGGGTGTTGCTGCACACTGGGCGTATAAAGAGCACGGTGAAACCAGCACGACCGCGCAAATCCGCGCCCAGCGCTGGATGCAAAGCCTGCTGGAGCTGCAACAGAGCGCCGGTAGCTCGTTTGAATTTATCGAGAGCGTTAAATCCGATCTCTTCCCGGATGAGATTTACGTTTTCACGCCAGAAGGCCGCATTGTCGAACTGCCCGCAGGCGCTACACCGGTCGATTTCGCCTATGCCGTTCATACCGATATCGGACATGCCTGCGTGGGCGCTCGCGTCGACAGACAGCCTTATCCGCTGTCGCAGCCGCTGACAAGCGGCCAGACGGTCGAAATCATTACCGCCCCGGGCGCTCGTCCGAACGCGGCGTGGCTGAACTTTGTTGTCAGCTCGAAAGCGCGCGCCAAAATTCGTCAACTGCTGAAAAACCTCAAGCGTGACGACTCCGTCAGCCTTGGGCGTCGTTTGCTTAACCACGCGTTGGGCGGCAGCCGTAAGCTGGCCGAAATCCCGCCAGAGAACATTCAGCGCGAGTTGGACCGCATGAAGCTCGCCGTCCTTGACGATCTGCTGGCTGAAATTGGGCTGGGCAATGCGATGAGCGTTGTGGTGGCGAAAAACCTGCAGCAAGGTGATGCTTCCGCGCCAGCGACCACCACGCAGGGTCAGGGTCATCTGCCGATTAAAGGCGCCGATGGCGTGCTGATTACCTTTGCAAAATGTTGCCGACCGATTCCTGGCGACCCGATTATTGCCCACGTCAGCCCGGGTAAAGGCCTTGTTATCCATCACGAATCCTGCCGTAACATCCGTGGCTATCAGAAAGAGCCTGAGAAGTTTATGGCGGTCGAATGGGATAAAGAGACCGCACAAGAATTTATCACCGAAATTAAGGTCGATATGTTCAACCACCAGGGTGCACTGGCAAACCTGACGGCGGCAATCAATACGGCCACTTCCAACATTCAGAGCCTGAACACGGAAGAGAAAGATGGCCGCGTTTACAGCGCATTTATACGCCTGACGGCCCGCGATCGTGTCCATCTGGCGAACATCATGCGCAAAATCCGCGTGATGCCGGACGTCATCAAAGTGACGCGTAACCGAAACTAGCCTTATGAATGCACAGCGTTATGCGCGGATTTGTGAAATGCTCGCCAGGCGTCAGCCTGACCTCACGGTGTGCATGGAGCAGGTCCATAAACCTCATAACGTCTCTGCCATTGTGCGTACCGCCGACGCCGTTGGCGTGCATGAAGTTCACGCCGTCTGGCCGGGGAACCGCATGCGCACCATGGCTTCCAGCGCCGCAGGCAGCAACAGCTGGGTAACGGTAACCACGCATTCCACCATTGCAGATGCCGTGTCGCAGCTCAAGGCGCGCGGTATGCAAATCCTTGCCACCCACCTTTCCGATGATGCCGTTGATTTTCGTGAGATCGACTATACGCGCCCGACCTGCATCCTGATGGGTCAGGAAAAAACCGGGATCACGCAAGAAGCGCTGGATCTGGCGGATCGGGACATCATCATCCCGATGACCGGCATGGTGCAGTCGTTGAACGTCTCCGTCGCCTCAGCGCTGATTCTGTATGAAGCCCAGCGCCAGCGTCAGAATGCGGGCATGTATAAGCGCAGCAACAGTATGTTGCCGGAAGAAGAGCAACAGCGTTTGCTGTTTGAAGGCGGTTATCCCGTGCTGGCCCGCGTGGCAAAACAGAAAAATTTGCCTTACCCCCACGTTAATGCGCAGGGCGAGATCGAAGCCGATGCTGCGTGGTGGGCCACGATGCAATCGGCGAAGTTAAGATGAAAGGCCGTCTGCTGGACGCGATACCCCTTAACTCGCTGACCGGCGTAGGTGCGGCGCAAAGTAACAAACTGGCCAAAATCGGCCTGCACACCGTTCAGGATTTACTTCTTCATCTCCCCTTACGCTACGAAGATCGCACGCAGCTTTATGCCATTGGCGATCTCCTGCCGGGTATCTACGCCACCGTCGAAGGCGAAGTCCTGAACTGTAACGTGACGTTTGGCGGTCGCCGAATGATGACCTGCCAGATTAGCGACGGCTCCGGCATTCTTACCCTGCGCTTTTTCAATTTCAGCGCAGCAATGAAAAACAGCCTCGCCACCGGGCGACGCGTGCTGGCTTACGGCGAGGCAAAACGCGGCAAATACGGCGCGGAAATGATCCACCCTGAGTATCGGGTACAGGGCGATCTCAGCACCCCAGAATTGCAGGACACGCTGACGCCGGTCTACCCCACCACCGAAGGCATTAAGCAGGCGACGCTGCGCAAACTCACCGACCAGGCGCTTGAACTGCTCGACACCTGCGCCATCGCTGAACTGTTACCGCCTGAGCTGGCACAAGGCATGATGAGCCTGCCGGAGGCGCTGCGCACGCTGCATCGCCCGCCGCCCACCCTGCAGCTCAGCGACTTAGAAAGCGGGCACCACCCTGCCCAGCGGCGGCTTATCCTTGAAGAATTACTGGCGCATAACCTGAGCATGCTGGCGTTACGCGCCGGGGCACAGCGGTTTCACGCCCTGCCGTTAAAGGCGAAGGATGATTTAAAAGATAAGCTGCTGGCCTCATTACCCTTTAAACCTACCGCGGCTCAGAAACGCGTCACCGCAGAAATTGAACATGACCTGGCGCTTGATATTCCTATGATGCGTCTTGTTCAGGGCGACGTGGGATCGGGTAAAACGCTGGTGGCGGCGCTCGCCGCACTGCGCGCCATTGCGCTGGGTAAACAGGTGGCGCTCATGGCGCCGACGGAACTGCTCGCCGAGCAACATGCGATCAACTTCCGCAACTGGTTCGAACCGCTTGGCATTGAAGTGGGCTGGCTTGCCGGCAAGCAAAAAGGGAAAGCGCGACTTGCGCAGCAGGAGGCGATTGCCAGCGGTCAGGTGCAGATGGTGGTCGGGACGCACGCCATATTCCAGGAACAGGTGCAGTTCAACGGTCTGGCGCTGGTGATCATTGATGAGCAGCACCGCTTTGGCGTTCATCAGCGGCTGGCGTTGCGCGAAAAAGGCCAACAGCAAGGATTCCACCCGCATCAGTTAATCATGACGGCCACGCCGATCCCGCGTACGCTGGCAATGACGGCCTATGCCGATCTCGACACCTCCACCATCGATGAGCTGCCTCCGGGACGTACCCCTGTTACCACGGTCGCGATTCCGGACACCCGCCGCAGCGAGATTATCGAGCGCGTGCGGCAGGCCAGCACCACGGAGAATCGTCAGGCCTACTGGGTGTGTACGCTGATTGAAGAGTCCGACCTTCTGGAAGCCCAGGCGGCAGAGGCCACGTGGGAAGAGTTAAAGCTGGCTCTGCCAGAACTCCGGATTGGGCTGGTCCATGGGCGAATGAAACCCGCAGAGAAGCAGGCGGTGATGCACGCCTTTAAACAGGGCGAGTTGCATTTGCTGGTTGCTACTACCGTGATTGAAGTGGGCGTGGATGTACCTAATGCCAGCCTGATGATTATTGAAAATCCGGAGCGCCTCGGGCTTGCGCAACTCCACCAGCTGCGTGGTCGGGTGGGTCGCGGATCGGTGGCGTCTCACTGCGTGCTGCTCTTTAAATCGCCTCTTTCCCGAACCGCACAGATGCGCCTGCAGGTTCTGCGCGACAGTAATGATGGCTTCGTCATCGCGCAAAAAGACCTCGAAATTCGTGGCCCCGGTGAACTCCTCGGCACCCGCCAAACGGGTAATGCGGAATTTAAAGTGGCGGATTTGATGCGCGATCAGGCCATGATCCCCGAAGTTCAGCGTCTGGCACGCCATATTCATGAACGTTATCCGGAACAGGCGGCAGCGCTGATTGAACGCTGGATGCCGGAAACCGAACGCTACTCCAACGCCTGAAACTGCTTACCGAATCTGGTGATAAAAATTATAAATGCAATCGTTTGCTTTTACCGTCTGGTCAGATAAAATGCCCGCTTTTCCACCGTGGGATTGCCGCCGATGTCCAGTAACGCCTTAGAGTCCGCTGATGCGCAACCGATTGCGCACGCGCAGCATAATAGTGAATTGATCTACCGCCTTGAGGATCGTCCTCCGCTGGCGCAAACGCTGTTCGCAGCCTGTCAGCATCTGCTGGCCATGTTTGTTGCGGTCATCACCCCCGCTTTGCTGATCTGCCAGGCTCTCGGTTTACCCGCTCAGGACACGCAGCACATCATCAGCATGTCGCTGTTCGCCTCTGGTGTCGCCTCCATTATTCAAATAAAAGCCTGGGGGCCGGTGGGCTCGGGTTTACTCTCCATTCAGGGCACCAGCTTTAACTTTGTTGCCCCGCTGATTATGGGTGGAACGGCGCTTAAAACCGGTGGTGCGGATGTGCCAACCATGATGGCGGCCCTGTTTGGTACGCTGATGCTGGCCAGCTGTACCGAGATGGTTATCTCCCGCGTACTTCATCTGGCACGCCGCGTGATTACGCCGCTGGTCTCCGGCGTGGTGGTCATGATTATCGGCCTGTCGCTGATTCAGGTTGGCCTGACCTCTATTGGCGGCGGTTATGCGGCAATGAGCGATCACACCTTTGGCGCGCCGAAAAACCTGCTGCTCGCAGGCGTCGTGCTGGGCATTATTATTTTGCTCAACCGTCAGCGTAACCCTTACCTGCGTGTTGCCTCGCTGGTGATCGCCATGGCGGCCGGTTATCTCATGGCCTGGGCGATGGGGATGTTGCCGGCAACGACCCCACAGACTGACGCGCCGTTGATCATGGTGCCGACGCCGCTGTATTACGGTCTGGGCATTGACTGGAACCTGCTGCTGCCGCTGATGCTGGTCTTTATGATCACCTCCCTGGAAACGATCGGCGACATTACCGCCACGTCTGACGTCTCTGAACAACCCGTCTCAGGCCCGGTCTACATGAAGCGCCTGAAAGGCGGCGTGCTGGCAAACGGGCTGAACTCTTTTGTCTCTGCGGTATTTAATACCTTCCCGAACTCCTGCTTCGGTCAGAATAATGGCGTCATCCAGTTGACCGGCGTCGCAAGCCGCTACGTGGGCTTCGTGGTGGCACTGATGTTGATCGCGCTGGGCCTCTTCCCGGCCGTGAGCGGTTTTGTACAGCACATCCCAGAGCCCGTGCTGGGCGGCGCCACGCTGGTGATGTTTGGGACTATCGCCGCCTCCGGTGTGCGCATTGTCTCCCGCGAGCCGCTGAACCGTCGTGCCATTATGATTATTGCGCTGTCGCTGGCCGTGGGCCTGGGCGTCTCTCAACAACCGCTGATCCTGCAGTTTGCCCCGGACTGGGTGAAAAACCTGCTCTCTTCCGGCATCGCTGCCGGGGGGATCACCGCCATTGTACTGAACCTCGTTTTCCCGCCTGAAAAGAATTAATTCCCCTTCACGGCAGGCGGTCAATGCCTGCCGTGACATCTTATTACACCATTCCCGGCTTGAGGATTGCGCATAAATCGTGCATAACTCCTAGAGGTGCGTTTGACGGGATGGAAGACCATGAAATTTATTGGAAAGCTGCTTATCGGGTTTTTGATGGCGATACTGGTCGCGATCCTGGCGGTGTATATTCTCATTCAGACTCGCTGGGGCGCCGCACAGGTCAGCAGCTGGGTCAGCGTTAACACGGATTACGAACTCAATTTCGACCAGATGGATCATCGTTTTTCCACGCCTTCGCATATCATTCTGGAAAACGTGACCTTTGGCCGTGATGGCAAACCGGCCACGCTGGTCGCCAAAAGAGTCGATCTCGGTTTGAGCAGCCGACAAATTACCGATCCGATGCATATGGATACCATTACTCTGGTAGATGGGACGCTCAATCTTTCACCCGAAACGGCGCCCCTTCCCTTCCAGGCCGATCGCCTGCAGTTGAAAAATATGGCTTTCAATAGCCCCAATATGGCCTGGGATTTGAGTGCGCAAAAAGTCACAGGGGGCCTGAGCCCGTGGCAGCCCGAAGCGGGCAACGTGCTCGGCAAAAAAGCCCAGATTCAGATGAGTGCGGGTTCGATGACGCTCAATGGTGTCCCCGCCAGCAACGTGCTCATTCAGGGCGAAATCAACGGTCAGGAAGTGGTGTTGAGCACGGTTGGTGCTGATATGGCGCGTGGCTCGCTCACCGGTAACGCACGCCGCAACGCGGAGGGCGGCTGGATAGTCGATACCCTGCGCCTGAACGATATCCGTCTGCAAAGCGACAAATCGCTGCAGGCGTTCTTTGCCCCAATCGCTACCCTGCCGTCTTTGCAGATTGGTCGACTGGAGGTCACCGATGCCCGTCTTCAGGGGCCGGACTGGGCGGTCACCGAACTTGATTTAAGCCTGCGGAATCTGACGTTAACGCAGGGAGACTGGCAAAGTCAGGACGGACGGCTCTCAATGAATGCCAGTGAATTTATCTTTGGTTCACTGCACCTGTTCGATCCCATTTTCAATGCCGAGTTCTCCCCGCAGGGGATCGCGCTGCGCCAGTTTACATCACGCTGGGAGGGCGGCATGGTGCGCACCTCCGGCAACTGGTTGCGTAAAGGCAAAGCGCTGGAGCTGGACGATGTCGCCGTCGCCGGGCTGGAATACACCCTGCCAGAAAACTGGAAAACGCTGTGGATGGACCCGTTACCGGAATGGCTGAACAGCGTCGTGCTGAAAAAATTCGGCCTGAGCCGTAACCTGGTTATCGACATCGATCCGACCTTCCCCTGGCAGATCACCTCGCTTGATGGGTACGGCGCGAATCTGCGGCTGGCAAAAGATCGTCAGTGGGGCGTATGGGGCGGAAATGCCACGCTGAATGGCGCGGCGGCAACGTTTAATCGGGTGGATGTCCGGCGGCCTTCGCTGGCGCTCGCAGCGAATGCGTCTACCGTAAATATCAGCGACCTGAGCGCCTTCACTGAGAAGGGGATCCTGGAGGCTACGGCCACCGTGTCTCAGCTGCCACAACGCCACACCACCGTCAGCCTGAATGGTCGCGGCGTGCCGCTTAATCTTTTACAGCAGTGGGGATGGCCAGCCTTATCCATCACCGGCGACGGGAATATCCAGCTGACGGCCAGCGGTCAACTTCAGGCGAAAGCGCCTCTGAAGCCGACGGTGAATGGAAAACTGAGCGCGGTCAACATGGATAAACAGCGCGTCACGCAGACGGTGGTCAATGGCGAGGCGACAGATAACGCCATCGCACAGCCTCAGTAATCGTTCGCCAATAAATCCGCCTGACGGCGCGTCGCTGCTCAGGCCCGCCGGTTCAGGTAACTCACTGAAATCACGCTACCAGTAGGCCGGGCGTCGCCGCCCGGCAAACCAGGCAACCCGTTAAAGGTGAATAACCAGCTCGTTGCCTTCAGGTTTTACCACCACACCCCATTCGCTGCCCGTATGGGATGCGCCCTCAACGCGGCTCACCTGCTGAATGTTACGCAGACAAATCGACCAGTTTTGCGCTTCGCCCTCCCCTTTCACCGTCAGGGTCTCGCCGTTTCGCGTCGCCGTTAACCGGAACGCCACTGACCCATCCGCTGCCGGTACGTGGCTCGCTGCCGTACAGCCCTCGCCCAGGTTAAACAGCTGGAATGCCGTGCCGTCGTTCCACGCGTAGTCCGGCTTCTGGTTATTGCTTCCCAGCGCCAGCAACGTGTTTTCCCGGACATAGACCGGCAGGCTCTGGAAGTCGTGCTGCTGTTTATGCCACCGCCCCCCCTGCACGTCGTCGTTGTGCCACAGATGCGTCCAGCGCCCTTCCGGCAGATAAAACTGCACGTCGCCCGCCTCGCTGAAGACCGGCGCAACCATAATGGCATCACCCAGCATGTACTGGCGATCAAGATAATCGCACGCCGGATCGTCCGGGAACTCCAGCATCATGGCGCGCAGCATCGGTGTACCCACTTCACGGGCCAGCGCCGCCTGACGATACAGATAAGGCATCAACTGGCATTTAAGCTGCGTAAAGTGGCGCACCACGTCGCAGGACTCATCGTCATAAGCCCACGGCACACGGTAGGATTTGCTGCCGTGCAGGCGGCTGTGGCTGGAGAATAACCCGAAGGCGCACCAGCGTTTATACACATGCGCGGGCGCGGTGTTTTCGAACCCGCCGATATCATGGCTCCAGAAACCAAAGCCCGACAGACCAATCGACAGGCCGCCACGCAAGCTTTCCGCCATGGATTCGTAGTTGGCGTAACAGTCCCCACCCCAGTGCACCGGAAATTTCTGTGCCCCCACGGATGCCGAGCGTGCAAACAGTACTGCCTCCTCTTCGCCCACCGTCTCTTTCAGCACATCCCAGACCAGCTCGTTATAGATATAGGCGTAATGGTTGTGCATCTTCTGCGGGTCAGCGCCATCAAACCACTGCACGTCCGTTGGAATACGCTCGCCAAAATCGGTCTTAAAGCAATCCACGCCGATATTCACCAGCCCTTTTAGCTTATCGGCATACCATTGACAGGCGTCCGGATTAGTAAAGTCATAAATCGCCAGACCCGGCTGCCATTTATCCCACTGCCACACGGCGCCGTCCGGGCGTTTCAGCAGATAGCCTTTCTCTTTCAGCTCGTTGAAGACAGGAGATTTTTGCCCGATGTAGGGGTTAATCCAGACGCAGACCTTTAGGCCTTTCTCTTTCAGGCGGCGAATCATGCCTTCCGGATCGGGGAAGGTGACCGGATCCCATTCAAAGTCGCACCACTGGAAGGCCTTCATCCAGAAGCAGTCGAAATGGAAAACGTGTAGCGGCAGATCGCGCTCCGCCATCCCGTCGATAAAGCTGTTAACCGTCGCCTCGTCGTAATTCGTGGTAAACGAAGTGGTCAGCCACAGGCCGAACGACCAGGCAGGCGGCAGCGCCGGGCGGCCTGTGAATTGCGTATAACGGTTCAATACCTCTTTTGGCGTCGGGCCATCGATAACAAAATATTCCAGATGCTCGCCTTCAACGCTGAACTGCACTTTAGAGACTTTTTCTGAACCCACTTCAAACGACACGCTCTCCGGATGGTTCACCAGCACGCCGTAGCCGCGGTTGGTCAGATAAAACGGAATATTTTTGTACGACTGCTCAGTGCTGGTGCCGCCGTCGCGATTCCAGGTTTCGACCGTCTGACCGTTGCGCACCAGCGCGGTAAAGCGCTCGCCCAGGCCATAAACCGTTTCGCCCACGCCCAGGTCCAGGCGTTCGAACATATACTGGCGGTCGGCATTGCCATCCTGCACGTAGCCATTATTTTTCAACTGGCTACCGGTAATGCGCTGGCCGTTACGCAGGAAATCCAGCGCCCAGAACTCACCTTTGGTTACCCGCACGCTGAGGTTGCCGCTTTTCAGCTCGGCGTACTCCGCGTTATTTTCAATCTGAACGTTGACCTCGTTAAGCACGTTCAGCGGATAGTGCGGGCCGTTGTTCAGCGCCCCCTGAAAATGTTCGATTCTCACCCCAACAATCCCTTCCTGCGGCGCAAAAAGGCGAACCGTAAACATCAATGTGTCCAGCTGCCAGGTGCGTTCGCGCACGTCGCGCGGCGCAACATAGACGACCAGGTCATTCCCCTGCTGCTCTACGTCGAACACCTGGACCGGGTAGGTTACATTCAGACCCGGTTGAATGAGCCAGTTTCCGTCACTGATTTTCATCTTATCGTCCTCTTAGTTCTGAAATTCTTTGCTGACCGTCGGGTGTTCAAAATCCTGCGCGTTGCGATGCGCGCCTTCTGCCAGTTCGGCCATGATTTTGAGCAGGAAGGGGGTTTTCAGCGTGTAGTAACGTTTTGCCACGACCGCGCTCACCAGGTAGCACGCCGCCGGAACCAGCGTGAACAGGGCAATGATGATGGTAATGGTCGCGCTGTTTTGCACTTTGGCCGCCGCGTCATAGCCGCCCCCGGCCAGCATCCAGCCAATCAATGCACCACCCAGTGCCAGACCCAGCTTCAGCACAAACAGCGTGCCTGCAAAACTGATCCCGGTCAGGCGCTTACCGTTGGTCCACTCACCGTAATCGACGGTGTCAGACATCATGACCCACTGGATCGGCGTGACCAGCTGGTGCAGGACGCCGATGACGAAAATAAAGCAGAACATGAGCAGGTTGGCATTCATCGGCACGAAGAACATCGCCACGCTCAGAACCGCCAGCGCCGCGTTGGTCCACCAGAAGACGCTGACTTTACATTTCCAGTCGGTGAGCGGTTTCGCCAGCGCTGAACCAATCAGGTTGCCGACGCAGTAGGTGGTCAGGAACGCGACGAAGATTTCCGGCGATCCCATAATCCAGGTGCAGTAGTACATCATCGCGCCGCCGCGCACGCAGACAGCGAGGATGTTTAGGATGGTCAGCACGCCGACGATGCGCCACTGGTCGTTTTGCCAGATATCACGCAGGTCTTCCCGCATGGAGGTGGTGCTCGGCGGCACCTGAATGCGCTCTTTGGTGGTGAAGAAGCAAAATGCCAGCATCAGGAACGCCACGACCGACAGCACGGCGATCCCGCCCTGGAAACCGACGGCTTTATCGTCACCGCCAATCAAATTAACCAGCGGCATCATCAGTACCGTGGAGAGCATGCCACCCGCCGTCGCCAGCACGAAGCGCCACGACTGCAGGGAGATACGTTGCGTCGGGTCGTTCGTAATAACGCCCCCGAGCGCGCAATACGGGATATTCACCACCGTATAGAGCAGCGTCAGCAGCGTATAGGTGACGGCGGCATAAATCATCTTGCCGTTCAGGCTGAGGTCCGGCGTGGTGTAGGCCAGCACGCAGACGAGACCAAACGGGATGGCACCAAACAGGATCCAGGGACGGAATTTCCCCCAGCGGCTGCGCGTGCGGTCGGCCAGCAGGCCCATACACGGGTCCGAAATCGCATCCAGCCCGCGCGCCAGCAGGAACATGGTGCCAACAAAGCCAGCGGGGATGCCGAAGATATCGGTATAGAAAAACATCATATACAACATGACATTATCAAAAATGATATGGCTGGCGGCGTCACCCATGCCGTAGCCAATCTTTTCCTTAACAGTTAACACTTCGCTCTTCATTTTTTTAATCCTTTGACGCTGTAGGGGCGCAGAGACCGGTTCCGTGTTTTTAAACCATTGTTTCGAGAGCGTGTATTGCGTTTTCTGGTTACTAACTTACGTTTCTTCTTTTTTGTGATCGCGGTAAAACTCGCAGAGCGAAAAGGTAACCTGAGGAAATTCTTAGGATTTACCCTAAACAACCCGATTCAGGTCAAAAGAGAGGTGAAAAAAACACACGGAGGGATAGGGTAAACGATTGAAAGTAGCTATAATGCGCCCGCCTCCATGTAGCAATGCAGGCGCGGAAGATCGTCATCTCCGGTGAGGTGGCTGGATTTCAAATCCAGTTGGGGCCGCCAGCGGTCCCGGGCAGGTTCGACTCCTGTGATCTTCCGCCAGTTTGTTTCTACTTAACTCTTCCGAAGTCAGTACCCCCGATTCTAACCCATTGTTTATCAGGATTTTTTGCACCATGAGGTCAACCCGTAATTTGGGGATGCATTATCATGGCAAACTTTTCCCAGCGGCATTTGCAGCATAATAAACGCAATCCGTCTAATGAGCTTCAACAGGGATCTCTGGCATACTAGGTTGATTACAGCAATTTTAGTCAGATCTATGCGGAGGCGACATGACAGATAAATACTTTATTCCATCCCCTGCTGGTGAATTCGTTATGTTTGCCAGCGATGACGGTAAAGTACGCGTTGAATGCCGCTTTGAGCAAGAAACACTCTGGCTCCCACAGGCAACCATCGCAAACCTTTATCAGATTACTCCCCAAGCCGTTACCCAGCACATTAAAGCGATCTATGAAGAAGATGAACTTGACCAAAACGCAACCTGTAAGTCTTACTTACAAGTTCAACAGGAAGGTAGTCGCCAGGTAAGTCGCAATCGGCTTCACTACAGCCTGTCTGTCATCCTTGCAGTTGGCTATCGGGTTCGCTCCCCCCGCGGCACACAGTTCCGTCAGTGGGCCACCCAGACGCTCCAGGAATACCTGATCAAAGGTTTTGTGATAGACGATGAGCGACTGAAAAATCCGCCAGTTGGCACATCGGCTGTACCTGATTACTTTGATGAGATGCTCGAGCGCATCCGCGATATTCGCGCCAGCGAGCGCCGGGTGTATTTGCGGGTGCGGGAAATTTTTGCGTTAGCTGCCGACTATCAACCGTCGCTAAAGGAAACCACGCAGTTTTTTCAAACTATCCAGAACAAGTTGCATTTTGCCTGTACCGGCCATACCGCTGCTGAACTCATCCACAAACGTGCCGATGCCAGCCAGCCGCACATGGGCTTAACCAGCTATAAAGGCGAAGAGGTACGTAAAGGAGATGTGACAGTAGCAAAAAACTATCTCAGCCAGGATGAAGTCAGTGAGCTCAACCGCGTAGTTAACATGTGGCTGGATTTTGCTGAGGATCAGGCCCGTCGTCGTCGACAGGTATTTTTACGCGACTGGCAGGATAAGCTGGATCAATTTCTTCAATTTAACGACCGTGAGGTTCTACAAGGCGCGGGTAAAGTCAGTAAGAAAATAGCCGATGAAAAAGCGCAGGCGGAGTATGTTCAGTTTGCCGAACAACAACGGCATTTAAAAGAAGCCCAAGGCGAGCAGGATATTGCCACTTTGCTACAGTGGAATAAAGTGCCGAAAAAGTAGCTCAGAATATCCCCAAACGTCACAGACAAAATTGTTGGAGGGTATAAAACATAGCTCATTTACCCAATACAAACATGGTTTTAAAATCAACATGTTAAGCATTAAATAAAATCGGTGTAACCATCCCAGACAACATTTTCAACCACGATGGCAAGAGGCTAAACACCAGCTTTACGATCCCCGTGATACCGTAGATGCAGCAAGGGAAAGGGGTTGCCTTGCCCGTCCAGTTCCGAGCGTCCAACCGACACAAACCCCATATGGCGATAAAACTCAACACCCTGCGTATTTTGCTCGTTCACATCCAGTTCATTCGCACCGAGCTGTTCAATTGCGTATCTCAGCAACATTTTTCCCGCGCCTTTTCCCCGGCTCGCATCGTCAACGAACAGCATTTCCACGCGATTATCGTCCACACCCACAAAGCCGTGAATCATGCCCAGCGTATCGCGAGCAAAAAAGACGTTTAAGTTGGGCAAATAGCGATGGAGCAATAGCGGACGTAGCGCCGCGATATCACTCGCCTGTAAAAAGTGGTGCGTCGCGCTAACGGAGGATTCCCAAATCGCGATAAGGCGAGGGAAATCTGAGGGTATTGCGGATTCAATATTCATTTTATGAAGGTAAATACCTTACTGCGCTGTGCCAGTACCTGAGTTTCTCAAAGCTTTTCACATATCGCCATATTCAGCCGGACAAATTCATCCCAACCAATCACATCCCGTAGCTTTGCGCGATAATAATCCTCAACCCGACACACCAGCGGACGCGTCGTGTAGATGGCGCACAAATGGGTCTCTTCAACGAAATGCTGGCAAACGCCGTCACCGCGATCGAGGAAGGCCGTTTCGGGGCTGGCGTTGACCCTGCGGCAACATTTGCCGCAGGCGTTACAGGGGAAAGGCGTGAGCGCGTCGTCACTCATGCAAATTGGCTAAGCCGTGAGGCAAGGCGCTGCGCTTCCAGTACGCTCTCGCTCAAGGCTCGATCCTGCTGGCTGGCCATATCCCGTGCCGCTTTAACCTTGTCCAGCTGCGCGTCAAACCAGGGCGTTAAGGATTCATCCACCAGCCGTATCGCGTTTGCTTCAAACTGCGAGGCCGTAGTATGGGCGAAGTCATCGATCTCCTGCAGAAAGCGTTCCCATTCGCGTCGCTGCTGTTCGCTATGCTCGCGCGCTTTTTTGGTCTCGTTATCTTCAGCGAAGATATCCCACAGCGAGCCGATCACGGTAATAGCGGGCCCGACGTAAGGGATCCATTTTCCTACTACCGCCGCCCCCCATTTTTCCATGGTTTTCGGTCCAATGCCTTTCATTAGCGAAGGTAGCCACTCTTTTACCAGCTTCAGGCCGCTGACAATGTGCTCCGGTCTGGCAAGGGATCCCAGCGAGTTCACGGCATGATTGACCATCTCCGCGTTGATCCCGCCTTTTTCGGATGGATCGGCGCGATCCGCTCCCGGCTGGGTGTCTGGCATTTGCGGCAGGCCGTTCAGCGTATGGCTTTGCCCCTGACGGGTCAGCGTCGCTTGCAGGCTATCGACATCGTCTTCAAATCGCTGTACCAGATACTCCATCTCGCGAGTTTGCACCCTCTCAATAGCCCCGCTGGCCTGAATGAATAAGCTTTCGATCCTGGCCTGCGCATGCTCAGGGTCCTGACGGAGTGCCGCTTTACTTCCACGGTACATGTCGTCGCGCTGGCGTCTGACCTCATCGACAATATTTTTACGACACTCATGTTGCTGCACGACCATGTTTTTCAGCAGCGTATCGACATGACGCACCGTTTCACTGGTGGACTGGCGGTCGAGCGTCTGAAGAAGTTTGTCCAGAAAAGCGTTCAGTTCGCTCCCCAGTCGACGATAAATATGCTGGCTGTCGATGCTGGCAATAAACGCCGTTAATGTCTCTTCGAACTGCGGAAACTCGCTCAGTCGTAACAGACCGGGGACATTGTCCAGCTTCGCCTGCAACGCCATCTCCGCATTAACCCGCAGCACAGGAATATCCTGCAAAACATCCTCCATTCCCTGCTCTGCAGCCAGCGCCTGGAGGCGAATGCGAATATCATTTTTAAGACGGGTGAAGACCTCCACGTCCATGCGATCTTTATCGTTGAGGACCAGGAAAAGCTTTTTCTTCGCCTGTAAAATCTCAATCAACACCTTGAGGGTTTTCTCTTCCTCGGCGGCACCAGAGGGGTTGACGACAAAAATCACCGCGTCGGCTTTCAGCATCTGCTCGCGGGTCACTTTTTCGTGTTCCATGGGTGCATCCACCCCCGGCGTATCCAGAATAATGCTGTTGTTCCAGCGGTAATCATCCACGCTGCTGGTCATTGGAATATCGCCGGTTTTTGCCACGCGCTCGCCGATGAGGGCGTTAATTAGCGTACTTTTACCGGCGTTATAGACGCCATACACCATGATGCAGGCATCTGGCTGAAGACGTTTATCGTCAAACTGTTGCTGAACCGGAGCAAACTCACGCGCAAGTTCAGGAAACTGGTTTGCCAGTTTCGCCGTAAGATCGAAGGTGGCAAAAAGATCGGCTGCGGACATTTCCATCATGTTAGTGAACCTTGCTGGCGAGCTGTTTTTCGGTACGTGTTTTCAGCGCGATCAACGCACGCTCAAAGGCTTTAATTTCATCATTGAGCTTCGTGCAGGACGCTTCCATATCCTCAAGTAACGCGCTAAACAGCGTGTTAACTTTATGCCGGATTTCGCGCTCAATGCTGTCGTGATAGAAACTCAGCACCTGATCCCGCACCTCGTTGAGGTTGTCGCCCACGGCAATTTCAATTGTGCGCGTCGTCTGCTGAGCGCTGTCGCCTGTCATGGAACCAATGCCCGCGCCGATGCTGGCACCGATTGCCGCGCCCACCGGACCGAGTAACATGCCTGCGGCGCCGCCTAACAATGCGCCTAGTCCACCGTTACGTCCCCGTGTGCTTTTGGTGTATCCCTCCGGGATTTGCTCGGTGACTTTCTCCAGCGAGAACGACGGCAGCGTCAACGGCGACTGGTGCCACGTTGTGATCACTGCCGTTTTAAACGCCTTCATTACGTCGTCTAAAATGGCCTCCAGCGCGTTGTCTACCCGCGTGGCCCTGAGGTTATCCCACTGAGGCTGAGCCTCCTGCAGCGCACGGTTGAGGTGCTGTTCATCATCGCGAGACGCTGCCATGGCATCAAAGCGCGAAACGATGGCATTGCGCAGGGCAGATTGCGCCTCGCGCGTGGCGGGCACGACCTTTTTCTGCACGTTTGCGTTCAGGTTACTCAGCATCGTTGCCCACGAGCCCGTTAGCTGGTGATATTCCGCCACTTCCAGCAGGCAACCGGTTAAGAAGTTTTTAAAATTGGTCATTGGCACGGCGCGCTTCATGCGCACGCCACGCGCCTGTGATATTTCATGCAGTCGGGCAAAAAGCTGCCCCATGCCGCTGTCGTGGATGGCCGCAGGGTTGTCAGCATGTAATTCCGCATAGCGGGCCGAAACCGACAAAATATCCACGTCGCTGGCATCAATCTGGCTGCTTTGCAGTTCGTCGCGCACGAATTTCTGCTGCATCTCGCGATCCTGGCGGGATTTCATTACGCAAAGCTCTGTCGGCTCCTCCCTGACCGCATCCCAGCCGTGCTGTTTTTTATCGCTACCCGTCAGCAACAGCATGATGCTTTTTTCTTTGCCAACGAGCTGGCGGATCTCATGGAGATCGCTGGCCCTGCCCGGCGCATCCGATTTCATGGTATACAAAATCAGGTCAGCATGATCGGCATGCTCTTTCGCCAGCTCGCCATTTTGTGACCGCACGGAGTGCAAGCCTGGAGAATCAACCCAGGTCAGGCCCGGCAGGCGAAAGCTTTGAATGGAACTGGTCGCCTCCGTTGCATCCACGCGGAATTTGCCCTGCTTCTCTGCTTCGTGCTGCGCATCGCCGTTTTCGGCATCCGTATTGTCATAGGATTTATAGCTCAGCGCGGTGTTGCCTTCCTGCTGCTCAGCGGTCGGATTAACATGCCCCCAGGCCATATAATTCCCCAGCGAGCTTTTACCTGATTTCACCTTCCCATAAACATATACCAGCAGCGAATCTTCAAAGTTCTGGCGAAAGCTTAGCCCTTTGTTTTGTTTCTCCAGCTTGGTTTTCCAGGCCTTATCGAGCGTCTTTAGCCCGGAGATAAACCCGCCCAACGACTCACTTAACGGGCTGGTCTCCGGCAGCTTTGCCTGCGCGTCTTCCAGAAGCCCGAACAAATTGGTGCGAAACCGTGTGTAGTGGTCCGCAAAGGTTTTATCTAACGCTTTGGCCTGGTCCAGCGAGGCATCGAATTGCGCCTGCAGCGTCTGAAAAGAGTCCAGCAGGTCTTCGCGCAGCATCTCGTTATTCATGTGTTCTCTCACCTTCTTAGCGACTCAAATGCTGGCGAATGCGCTCAAACTGCTCGCGGTAGTCCTGAAGCACCTGCAGTTGTTCCTGGCAATCAATCAGCTCGTCCACGGCGTCATAAAATTGTTCCGTCATGGTCAACTCAACGTCGTAGCAGGCCTCAAACTCCGTGAGGTTTTCCCGGGTAGTGCGATTCAACATCACGAGTTCATTGATATCAGTGAAAGATTCCGCAACCACGCGCTTGTATTGTTTTCCGGTTTGTAAAACGACGGCTTTAAAGGCCGGCTGACTTTGCCAGGCGACATCGACCCACCCCGTCAGCGTGTGCTCGAAATCAGCGCGACGCTCCTCACCTTCTTTTATGAGCGCCGCTTTGATGGAGTCACGCTCCTCCTGCTGTTCGCGCTCGCGACGTTCCCGTTCGGCGCGTTCCCGGCGGCGGCGTTCTTCGTCGTCTCCGTTACCGTTTGAGCTGTCGTCATCGCTGGATGCAGAAGCAATGAGTGCGCCTACGCCTAAAACCGCTGCGCCAATTAACCACGGAAGTGCCATTTGCTCTCTCCTTAGACAGCGGGGAAGTTTTTGAGGGAGTGCTCCATTGAAGCGCGGAAGTTTTCCATCACCTTATCGAAAGGCTGGAAACCGTTTTGAATTTGAGATTTCTTGCGCACAAATTGTTCATGCAGCGCCGTCTCAGCCTGGATAAACTCCGCGATAATCTCTTCTACGGCCACGCGTTGACGCTCACGTTTTACGTTAACCGCATCGGTATTTAATCCGTCCAGATGTTCCGCCAGATCGTAAAGACGGCTGGCGCGAATAAGACCTTCCTGTTTTTGCATTACGCCCGCGTGGAAGCGTGAACCCGAAAGGGCATAGCAGCGTGGCATAAAGCCAAGGTCGTCGCGGCATTGTTCCAGCATGCGCTTTTCAATAGCAGCGATATTCTCAGCGCTTTCGACATCCGCTTTGCTCAGAATAAGAATGATATTTTGTTCGGCATACTCGCCGAATGAGGCTTTAAGCTGGCGCAAAAAATCCATTTCTATCTGTTCCAGCTCACCCTGAGGCTGGTGTACAAACAGGACGATATCCGCTTTCGCCGCACCCTGCAGCGCAATCAGGTCATCGGCATTATTGGCATCAAGGCCGGGAGTATCGAGAAAAACAAAATCGTCGGTTTCAAATTCGCTTAATTCCGCCGTTTCACGGATGTCATTCGTGCGAAAACATTCGGTTTGAATGTGGTTCGTGAGCATATTGAGCAGAAAGCTTTTTCCGGCATTCATTAATCCCCACGCGGCAATAATCGGTTTACCTGCGGTGATTTCCTGCTCAAGTAAGGCATCTGCCTTTTGTAATAACGAGGCGTGCGAAGGTGTACAGACATTAACCATTGGGGGGTCTCGCTGCGTTAAAGGTGATGAAAATGGCTTAACTCTTTTAGAAAGAGTTAACGGCCAAAAAAAAAGAAACTTAAGACGCCCTACGATTATTGATAGGAAGCGTGAGGATAAGAGTAGAGCGTGGCGCTGACAGCTTGTGTCAGTTCAAAGCGGGTGTCCGATCAATTCTGATCGAATTTAACGTCATCTTTTACAGGGGCGACTTTGCGATATGTTTGCCGTTCAGATTGGCCTGAACGGGCGTATAACGACGCGCAACGATATTACTCTACGGCAATCACGAATATCGTTGCGCCCTGTTTACTGTTTTACCCACACCAGTTGGTCGACGCGGAACCCCAGCCCTTTGGCGATATTCAGGTAATCTTGCTTCACCGCGTCCGGCATATTTGGCGTACGCGACAGGAGCCAGAGATAATCGCGATTCGGTCCACTGACCAGCGCGTACTGATATTTATCATCAAGCGCAATCACGTTATATCCGCCGTAGAACGGGCCAAAGAAGGAGACTTTCAGCGCAGCCGTGGTGGGCTTGCCGGTGAAATAGGCCTTACCTTCGCTCTCATTCCATTTATTTTTTACCGGATCGTAGCCCCGGTTCAGCACGGTGATACCGCCATCGCTACGCTTACCATAGGTTGCCGTTACCTGTTGCAGCCCGCGCTCAAAGCGGTTTTCCAGGCGGGCGACCTCGTACCATTTGCCTAAATAACGGCCAGCATCAAAATCAGTAATGGGTTGAACCCCTTTAGGCGGGGTCGGTGATTTACAGGCCACCAGCGCGAGGGAAATCGCGACACCTGTTAAAACGGGCCATAACTTCATAAGAACTCCTTTCCAGTGCACCTAGGTTAGTAAGTGTAGTGCACGCAGCACCGGCTTTATTCAACGGATGACCAATCGCCGTATATTAAGACTTATCTTTTAGCGGGCGACTTATAGCATTGGCAGGTTTGTCCGCCGTTGCGCGAACAATATCACCAGGCGTAATGCAAGGGTCGCCCCGTAAAAGGGGTGCTCCAGTTATCACGAAAAGTTGAATACTCTTTTGCAATCAACCTGCTAGATTTTCCCTTGTGATTTAATCTGACAGGACATCAACATGAATAAACTCTCTGGCCTTATTATTCTTTCTTCTCTGGCAATGGTTCCAGCGGCATTTAGCGCACCGGTCGGTACATTAAGTGTTCATATTCTGAATCAGCAAACCGGGCTTCCCTCCCCTGGCGTCACCGTCACGCTGGAAAAACAGCAGCAGAATAACTGGACGTCTGTCGCGAGCGGCAAAACCGATGCTGACGGCAGAATTAAATCCCTGTATCCACAGGATCAGGACATGCAGCCAGGTGTCTATAAAGTGACGTTCAAAACGAACGATTACTTCCAGAGCCAGAAACTGGAATCCTTCTTCCCGGAGGTCCCGGTTCAGTTCACCGTGACCCGCACGAACGAAAAACTGCACATTCCCCTTCTGTTAAGCCAGTACGGGTATTCAACCTATAAAGGCAGCTGATCCTCTCTGGCGCTTAATACCCTCTGTTAAGCGCTTTTTTTGACATCCTATCTCCCTGATATTACTCACTATAAAAAATTAAACCCTCCAAAACTTAGACAAACAATATTATTTGTGTAAGTTTTAGCTATACTGTTTTTATCGTCGCAAACAGATTTCCGGAGGAGCGCCTCATGAACAAGCAGCCCGTACTAGGTATCAGCGGATGCCTGACCGGATCGGCCGTGCGCTTTGACGGCGGCCATAAACGAATGGGATTTGTGATGGATGCGCTGGCAAAACGGGTGACCTTCAAACCCGTCTGTCCGGAGATGGCGATTGGCCTGCCGGTTCCGCGTCCGGCGCTGCGCCTGGTAAAAACGACCGTTGGCGATATCCAGATGCGTTTTACTCACGCACCGCATGATGACGTTACCGATAAAATGGCTGATTTTACGGCGAAGTATCTGCCCACTGTCGCCCATTATGACGGCTTTATTGTCTGCGCTAAGTCACCCAGCTGCGGCATGGAGCGCGTCCGTCAGTATGACGAAAAGGGGAATCAGGGCAGCAAAGTTGGGGTGGGGACATTCACCGCAGCCTTAATGGAAAAATACCCGTGGCTGCCGGTGGAAGAAGACGGACGCCTGCACGATCCGGTGCTGCGCGAGAACTTTATTGCCCGGATATTTGCCCTGCATGAGCTGAACACCCTTCGCGATAAAGGACTGACGCGCGGCGCGCTGCTGGCCTTCCACAGCCGCTATAAGCTGCAACTGCTGGCGCATAACCAGCGCGCATACCGTGAAATTGGTCCTTTTGTCGCATCGCTTCACGAGTGGAAAGATCTCGATGATTTCTTTGTGGCCTATCGCGATAAGCTGATGGCGATCCTCAAACAGCCTGCATCGCGTAAAAACCACACCAACGTGCTGATGCATATTCAGGGCTATTTCCGTGAAAAACTGAACGCCCGCCAGCGTTCCGAACTGCGCGAAGTGATCCTGAATTACCGCGCGGGGCTGTTGCCTATCCTCGCGCCATTGACCCTGCTGAAGCACTATCTGGCAGAACATCCGGATAACTATCTGCTGACGCAGAACTACTTTGATCCCTACCCCGATGAGCTCGGGTTACGGCTCGCCATCAGTTAACGCTTCATAACGCGAAGGCCCCTTGCCCGAAGGGTCCGAACAGGTAGCACCCTTAGACGACATCCTCACTGTCGTCTTTTTTTATGTTTTTTTCTAATAATACTGGCATTATATACAGGGTTATAGGACAACTGCGGGTGCTTCCTGATGATTAAAACGCTGCACATTGAAAACTACCGCTCAATTCGTCGCCAGTCTCTGGAGCTGGAACAGCTCAATATTGTGTTTGGCCCAAACGGCAGCGGTAAATCCAATATTTATAAAGCCATTCATCTGATGCACAGCGCGGCACAGGGGCAGTTTTCGCAGGCGCTGGCAAACGAAGGGGGCATCCTTAAGGTTTTCTGGGCAGGAAAATCACGCAGCGACCAGCTACGGCGCATGTCGCTGGCGGTAGAAACCGATACGTATGAGTACGAACTGCAGGTCGGTTTCGTCGAAAAAGTGCCTTATCCCTCTCAGTTCAACCTCGACCCCGTAATCAAAGAAGAGTCAATTTGGCTGAGCAACCAGCATCGCCGCCCCTCTGCCCGCCTGATGCAGCGCAAGAATCAGACCGTTTTCCTCAACAACGTCCATCACGAAAAGGTGACCCACAGCGGCACGCTGTATGAGAACGAATCGGTGTTTGGGCAACTGGGTGAGCCGCATCTTTATCCGGAGGTGTCGCAGATGCGCGAATCGCTGCGCAACTGGCGTTTTTATCACGAGTTTTCCGTCTCCTCCGGCTCGGCGATGCGGGCTCCGCAGGTCGGCTTTCGCTCGCCGATCCTGGCCAGCGACGGCGCAAACCTGGCGGCCGCTTTCCAGACCATTGTCGAAATTGGCGACGAACTGCTGCTGATGCGCATTCTGGATCAGGCTTTTCCCGGCTGCGTCTTTTACAGCGACAATAGCGACGGCCGTTTTCGCATGATGATGCAGCGCGAAGGATTAAGCCGTCCGCTCGAGCCCGCCGAGTTTTCCGACGGTACGCTGCGTTTTCTGTGCCTGGCTGTGGCCCTGTTAAGCCCGCGCCCGCCGGCGTTTATTGCCCTTAACGAGCCTGAAAATAGCCTGCACCCGCAAATGCTGCCCGCGCTGGCGAGCCTGATTGCCGAGGCCAGCCGCTACTCGCAGATCTGGCTCACCAGCCACTCGCCGGAACTGGCAGAGCTTATCGAAAAACACTGCGCCTTTTCGCTCTATCAGCTGTCGATGGAGGAGGGGGAAACGCGGATGCAGCAGCTTCGCTGAACCTGTTACCCGTTCAGAATTATGCGTTGCGAAACGTCTTTCGCCACTCGGCGGGACTGACGCCGAAACGCGATTTGAACTGTTGCCGGTAGGTGACGGGCGAGACAAAGCCCACCTGTTCTGCCACGGTTTCAATGGGCAGGCTGCCTGATTCCAGCAGGATCTGGCTGCGGCGCAGACGTTCGGCAGTGAGCCAGTCGGCAACGGTCATACCCGTGGCTTTCACGAAGTGGCGGGTTAAGGTACGGCGGCTCATTGAAACCACCTCTGCCAGCGAGTCCAGGTTGTGCCGCTCATGAATATGGCGCTGCAGATAATCGATCAGGCAGTTTATTCGCGTATCACGGGTGTTTTCCGGAACCGGCTGGGCGATAAACTGCGCCTGTCCCCCTTCGCGGTGCGGGGGGACGATCATCCGGCGGGCAATCTGATTCGCCACCACGCTGCCGAAACGCTGGCGAATAATGTACAGGCAACAATCAATCGCCGCCTGGTCCCAGTGATCCTCATGAGTATGGGTCACAATAACCGCATCGACATCGACAATCTTATCCACTCCGAAAGGGAGATCGACCATCGGATTGCGTATTTCAGCGTGTGCCGTTCCTGGAAAACCCGGCCAGGCACCTTTAGGCGCAAGCATCGGGTCAATCAGAAAGCGTTTTCCTGCATAGGTAATAATCTGGGTCGCATTGCGAATTTGGGTAATCTTCATCGTCATTCCTCCATTAGGGTATGACGAAAGAATAATCCCGGCCTGCTTTTTGCGATGTGGGCATACGGGCGATGATCGATGAAATCGGGCCAACGTTTACCAGCCAGGCACCGCGCCGCCGTTAAAGACTTTCTCTGCCGCTTTCGCCACTTCCGGTGACTGATAGGATTGAATGAATTCCTTCACGTTTTCGGCGTCTTTATTCTCTTCCCGCGTCACAATAATGTTTACGTAGGGCGAATTTTTGTCTTCGATAAAGACGCTGTCATGCACGGGTGACAGGCCCGTTTGCTGAAGATAGGTTGTGCTGATGATGGCCACATCGACTTTAGGATCGTCGAGCACGCGCGGCAGTTGCGCCCCCTCCAGCTCCATAATCTTCAGGTGATGCGGGTTGGCGGTAATATCCAGCGCGGTCGGAAGCAGACCCACGTCGGGCTTCAGGCTAATAAGCTTCTCGTTTTGTAACAGCAGTAACGCCCGGCCCAGATTGGTCGGGTCATTTGGGATGGCGACCGTCGCCCCGTCCTGTAGCTCGGAAACGGATTTAATTTTGCGGGAATAGCCTGCCATCGGGAAGACGAAAGTATTCGCCACCGCCACCAGTTTGTAATGATGCGCTTTGTTGTCTTCGGCAAGGAAAGGACGGTGCTGGAAGACGTTTGCATCCAGCTCGCCGTGATTGGTCGCGTCGTTTGGCAGCAGCGAGCCGCTAAAACCGACCAGTTCAACGTCGAGACCGAATTTCTCTTTGGCGACTTTTTTTGCCACCTCTGCCACGTCCTGCTCAGCCCCGTTGATCACACCCACTTTGATGTGTTTGGCATCGCTACTGCTCTGATCGCAGCCCGCCAGCAGCAGGCCCGCAATCAGTAATGCGCCGAGTCGATATTTCATCCGTCCTGTCCTTTTCACACACGTTTTCATGACTATAGCGGCAACGAAGCGGTACGCGAAAAAACGAAAAAGCATCAACCAGACGAAAAAGATATATGTGATTACCGGTGGGGTGACGGGGATTTATCCGGGCGATCCGATGTCCCCCGGCGTAACGGTGATTCACGCAAAAACCACGACAGCACAAAGGCCAGCACCATAATTCCCGCCGCCATCATAAACACGGCGTGAATGGCGGTACCAAACGCATCCAGGTAAGCCAGACGCAGAGTGTCGGGAAGATGGTGAATCGCCACCGGATTCAGCTCGCGCGGCAGCTCCGCGCCTTCGGGCAGCCGCTCAAGCAGGCCTGACTGCAGCACATGGGTGAACACCGCGCCAAACAGCGCCACACCGATAGCACCGCCAATGGAACGGAACAGCGTCACACCGGATGTCGCCACGCCATACTGACTGGCAGATACGCTGTTCTGCACAGCCAGAACCAGCACCTGCATCACTAACCCAAGCCCCATTCCCAGCACGCCGGTAAACAGATAAAGCTGCCACGTAGGCGAATGAATGGAGATCCGCGTCAGTAACACCATGCCCACCACGCCCAGCAGGGTGCCAAGGATCGGGAACAGTCGATATTTCCCGGTGTGGCTGATGATGCGTCCACTGATAATTGAGGTAAGCAACAGCCCGCCCATCAACGGGATCAGCTGTAAACCTGCCTCTGTGGGCGTGGCCTCTTTTACCACCTGCAGATAGAGCGGCAGAAACGTCACCGACCCGAACAGCGACATCCCGATGATAAAGCCAATCAGGCTGCACAGCAGAAAGCTGCGGTCGCGGAAGAGCGACAGCGGAATAATCGGCTCCCACGCCAGACGCTCTTCATAGATAAATCCGGCAATCCCCGTCAGGCCAAACGCCAGAATGCACCACAGTTGCGGGTCGTTCCACGGGCGTATCGTTCCCCCTTCCGAGGTGAACAAGATAATGCACAGCAGGGCCATGCTGAGGTAAAACGCCCCCAGAAAGTCGATTTCATGTTTGCTGCGTTTGGCACTGCTATGGAATACGGCGCCGATGACCAGCAGCGCAAACAGCCCCAGCGGCAGATTGATATAAAAAATCCAGCGCCAGGAGGCGTGCTGGACGATAAACCCGCCCACCAGTGGCCCAATGACCGTCGCCAGACCGAACACCCCGCCGAATAAGCCCTGGTAACGGCCCCGCTCGGCGGGTGGGATCACATCGGCGACCGCCGCCATGCTAATGACCATCAGGCCGCCGCCACCCAGCCCTTGCAGGGCGCGCATCAGCACCAGCTGCGTCATGTTTTGCGCCAGGCCGCACAGGGCCGATCCCACCAGAAACAGGACGATAGCGATTTGCAGCACGATTTTGCGGCCAAACAGATCGCCAAATTTACCGTACAGCGGCACAACGATGGTTGAACTGAGAATATAGGCGGTCACCACCCAGGAGAGCTTATCCAGCCCGCCCAGTTCACCCACGATGGTGGGTAATGCCGTCGATACAATGGTCTGATCGAGGGCAGATAACAGCATCACCAGCAGCAACGCACTGAATAACAACCGAATGGACGGTGCTTTTTGCCCAGTGTTCGAGTGAGTCGAAGAATCAGACTCCATAAGACACCACTTGAAATTAATTAATTAGATAATTAATATTTATCTAAGTGATGCATAAGATCAAGGGATCCCGATAGCATGTCAGCACATAGAGATAATTCTGAACCGCGCCGTCCCGGTCGTCCACGAGGGGGGAAACGGGCCACCGCCAGCCGCGAACAGCTTCTGGACATCGCCCTGAACCTCTTCTCCCGTCAGGGGATCGCCAATACCTCGCTGAACGCCATCGCCAAAGAAGCGGGCGTGACGCCTGCCATGCTGCATTACTATTTCAATTCCAGAGAGCAGTTGCTTGACGCCATGATCGAGGAGCGTTTTCTGCCATTACGCAACAAAATCGGCGCCATTTTCGTTGAACATGCCGATTCGCCGGTGAAAGCGTTAACGCAGATGGTCAAGGTACTGGCCGACCTGGCGGAACAGCATCGCTGGTTTGCCCCGCTGTGGATGCAGGAGGTGATTGGTGAAATGCCTGTCCTGCGCACGCACCTGCATGCGCGGTTTGGGGATGAGAAATATCAGGCGACGCTCGCCACTATCAAAGGCTGGCAGCAGGAGGGGGAACTGAACCGGGATCTTGCCCCTGAGCTGCTGTTCACCACGCTGCTCAGTCTGGTACTGGTGCCCTTCTCGCGGATGCGCAATGACGAGAGGCTGAATGCACTCTCGCCGGACGTTATTGTTAAACATGCCCTCGCGGTCATCGGCGCGGGTTTAGGCGGTCAGAGCCGTTTAGCCAAATAGTGTCGCTGCATGCCTTCATGAGGATAGTCCTGCACGGAAAATTGCAGCGCGTAACCCTGCTTCTCGTAAAACGGGCGCGCCTGGAAACTGGCTGTGTCCACCAGCGCATGGCGACAGCCCTGACGCCTGGCCTCTTCTTCTGCGGCGTTAATCACCTGGCTGCCCAGCCCTGACCCCCGCGCGCCTTCGCTAACCCACAGAAAATCGATATTCAACCAATCGCCTTTGCGCGTCCCGATTAAGCCTCCCGTCAAGACGCCATTCTCGTCTCGCGCATAAACCGCAATGTCGCCACTAAAGTTGGCTAAATTCAGGAACTGGGCGTTATAGGCGCGCAGACCCGTCAGCAATTCCTCTTTGTCCTGGGGCGTAACGTGGTGGGTAATGTTCAGCTGCATAGGGTTCTCCTTTTCGTCGTTACTCCCACACTATCGCACAGCTTTATCCCGATAAATACACCCCGACTTGGGCGGAAAACCCCTTTATTACAGCGACTCACCGCGAACAACGCGCGGTCGCGAAACATTTTTTTACCCGGCCGTCATGGCCGCTAAAAAGTGCGGCTACGCTTAAGTGATCTCATACCGATGCGCGCCAAAAATCATACTTTCGGCTTGAACCACAACGGTGAATGTAACTATATATTTCAGGAAGCGACGCGTGTTTTTTTCGGGGGTTTTATGAAAGTTGCCCATCTGTTTTGTCTGATTGTATGCCTGCTTTTCGCAGCCTTCGTTCATGCTCAGGAGAAGATCGATCCGGCCAAAGAGGCCAAAATGAGAGAGACGATCATGAAAGATGTGAAGAAAGTCTGCTCACCGCAGAGAAAGCAGTCTGATAAAGCGTGGCGGGCCATGATTATGTCTTCAGAGGCGAACCAGTTGCTGATTAAAAATGCCGTACTGGCGATGGAGCGCGATAACCTGGATAACTACTGGGAAGCCGTGGGAAAGGTTGACTGTATGGAGGATTATTAAGCGTGAAGCCTGCGCTTCACGCACGCTGTTTACCGCTTACGCACATCCGGAATAATTAAATCCCCGCGCAGAACATACGCGCCCAGCATCTGCGTTTTTTCATTCAGCCAGCTGACAATCCGCGCCGCCATGGCATCCATTGAGTATTCAATGGCCGGAATCACCGGGATACCCGGCAGATGTAACGAACCGGCCAGGCTGAACACCATGATGTCTTCAGGCACCGATTTATTGAACGCCTGTAGCTGGGGGATCACCCGCTGGGCTTCCTGTTCGTCTGCCACTAAGAGGGCATTGAAGTTCAGCGTGGTCGCGTTATTGAGCAGCTCCTGCAAGGCAACCGAGGACGATGTCGCGTCCATAAAGACCAGATTGCGGTTAAAAGGCAGGAAGTTCTTTTCGAGCGCGTGTTTATAACCCAGCAGAACCTGGTCGGCAAAGCCGCTGCCCTGCGGGTGAATCAACGCAATCTGACGACGCCCCTGACTGGTCAGGAAGTTACAGGCGGTTTCTGCTGCAAAAGCATGGTCATACTGGATGCTGTTGGCGTTATCCGCTTCCATACAATCCACCAGAATGACGTTATCCTGATCGACATTCAGCGGGAAACGCGCGCCGATAATGAGGATGTCATCGCAAAGTCCGCAGGAGAGTTCATCAAGGGCATTCATCACCTCGGCTTTGGTATTGGCAAAGCGAAGCAGCAAATGCTTTTGATGCTGGCTGAGATGCTTCTCCAGCGCATAGAGATAACCGGTGGTCTGGTTAATGTTATCCTGCGCGCAAATCACCCCGATGCAGCCGGTGGACTGGCTCAGCAGCGACTGGGCTATAACGTTGGGCCGATAGTTCAGCTCATCCGCCGCTTTTAAAACGGCCTGACGGCTGGCTTCCTTGACACCGCGCGACCCGCTCAACACCCGTGATACCGTGGCTTTGGACACCCCGGCCAGACGTGATACATCGTTGATTGTAGACATCTCTCTCCCCTGACAGGCACCACCGGTCCCTGCAAATCCCATTACCACTGCGGCTCACATTATAGCCAATCAGGAGTATATCCGTTTCCGTTTTCCATGGAAACCGATTTTCCGTTTCCACTCATTTTGATGCTAAAAGCGCCAAATAATGTGATCGCTATCCTGATAATTAGCCTTATAAGTAACGGATTTTGATAGTTGTCACACTTCTCTCTTTTATAAATGGAAACCGGTTTCCGTATGATGTCCAATCATCTCCGCAATAACTTTTTACATTTAGAGGATGGTTGTCGATGTTCAAGATTATGCTGTGCTGCTCTGCCGGGATGTCCACCAGCCTTTTGGTGAGGAAAATGGTCGATGCGGCGGAGGAGCGGGGTCTTCCGGTGAAGATTGATGCGTACGGCGTATCCGAATTTGATACGCAATTTCCGCACTATCAGGTCGTGCTTCTCGGACCGCAAGTTAAATACATGTTAAAAACACTCGCAGACAAGGCTGCCACGCAGGGTATTCCGGTTCAGGCCATCGACATGATGGACTACGGGATGCAGCGCGGCGATAAGGTGCTGGACTACGCTCTGTCGCTTATCGAAGCGGCACACTAAGAAGGTGTTCTCATGAGTTCGTTATACCAATCCATGGTTGCTGTGATTGAGCAGTCCATTACCCCGCTGGCGGCAAAGCTCGGACAGCAAAAGTACGTGATTGCGATTCGTGACGGCTTTACCGCGGCGCTGCCGTTCATGATTATCGGCTCGTTTATGCTGGTCTTCATCTTCCCGCCCTTCTCGGCGGATACCACCAACAGTTTTGCCCGCGGCTGGCTGGATTTCTCCCAGACCTACCGTGAACAGCTGATGCTGCCGTTTAACCTCAGCATGGGCGTGATGACGTTCTTTATCTCGGTGGGCATTGGGGCAAGCCTGGGTCGCCAGTTTAACCTCGATCCGGTGATGTCCGGCCTGCTGGCCTTTATGGCGTTTCTGCTGGTAGCGGCACCGTATGCCGACGGGAAAATCTCTACCCAGTATTTATCGGGCCAGGGGATATTTACCGCGCTGATCACCGCTATTTACTCCACCCGTGTTTACGCATGGCTCAAGGAGAACAAGGTCACGATCCGTTTGCCTAAAGAGGTGCCGACAGGCGTCGCTCGCTCGTTTGAAATCCTGATTCCGGTGATGGTGGTGATCGGTACGCTGCATCCGTTGAACCTGTTCATTGAAGCGCAAACCGGCATGATTATCCCGCAGGCCATTATGCACCTGCTGGAACCGCTGGTCTCTGCATCGGACTCCCTGCCAGCCATTTTGCTCTCCGTGCTGCTGTGCCAGATCTTCTGGTTCGCGGGTATCCACGGCTCGCTGATTGTGACCGGCATTATGAACCCGTTCTGGATGGCAAACCTGTCAGCAAACCAGGCGGCGCTGGCGGCGGGCGCGGCGTTGCCGCACGTTTATCTGCAAGGATTCTGGGATCACTACCTGTTGATTGGTGGCGTGGGTTCCACCCTGCCGCTGGCCTTCCTGCTGCTGCGTAGCCGCGTGACCCATCTGCGTACCATCGGCAAAATGGGCGTGGTGCCAAGCTTCTTTAACATCAACGAACCGATCCTGTTTGGCGCGCCGATCATCATGAACCCGATGCTGTTTATCCCGTTCGTGTTCGTGCCGCTGGTGAATGCGTGCCTGGCCTATGCGGCTACCCGACTCGGCTGGCTGGCGCAGGTTGTTTCCCTCACACCGTGGACGACACCGGCACCTATTGGGGCGTCATGGGCGGCAAACTGGGCCTTTAGCCCGGTGGTGATGTGCGTAATTTGTATGGTGATGTCAGCGTTGATGTATCTGCCGTTCCTGCGTGCCTATGAACGTTCTTTGATGAAAACCGAAGAACAGAAAGCTCAGGCTACGGTCGGCGTCGCTGAAACCGCCAGTCGTTAAGTCAAAGAGGAAGCATTATGAAATATTCATTTCCCGATAACTTTTGGTGGGGAAGCGCCAGCTCCGCGCTGCAAACCGAGGGCGACAGAGCGGGCGAAACCACCTGGGATCGCTGGTATGCCAATGAGCCAAACCGTTTTCATCAGGGCGTCGGTCCGCAGGATACCTCGACATTCTGCCAGCACTGGAAAACGGACATTCAGCTGTTAAAGCAGCTGAACCATAACAGCTTTCGCACGTCGATTAGCTGGGCTCGCCTGATCCCCGATGGCATCGGTGAAGTGAATCCGCAGGCGGTAGACTTTTACAATCAGGTGTTCGACGAACTGCTTGAGCAGGGGATCACGCCGTTTATCACGCTGTTCCACTTCGACATGCCGATGGCGATGCAGGAGATAGGCGGCTGGGAAAACCGCGACGTGGTGGCGGCCTATGCCCGCTACGCGCAGGTCTGCTTTGAGCTGTTTGGCGATCGCGTCCTGCACTGGTTTACGTTCAACGAGCCCATTGTGCCGGTGGAAGGCGGTTATCTGTACGACTTCCATTACCCTAACGTTGTCGATTTCCGTCGTGCGGCGACGGTGGCCTATCACACCGTACTGGCACACGCGCAGGCCGTTCGCGCCTACCGCGCCGGGCATTATGCGGGTGAAATTGGTATTGTGCTGAACCTGACGCCTTCCTATCCGCGTTCACAGAACCCGGCGGATCTGAAAGCGGCGCACATTGCCGATCTGATGTTCAACCGCAGCTTCCTCGACCCGGTGTTGCGCGGTGAATATCCGGCCGATCTGGTGGCCTTATTGCGTTCCTACGATCAGCTCCCGGCATGTGAACCCAACGACAGCGCGCTGATCGCCGAAGGCACTATTGATCTGCTGGGCATTAACTATTATCAGCCGCGTCGCGTGAAGTGTCGCGACAGTGCGGTCAACCCTCAGGCTCCGTTTATGCCGGAGTGGTTCTTTGATAATTATGAAATGCCGGGTCGCAAAATGAACCCGTATCGTGGTTGGGAAATTTACGAGCCGGGTATTTACGATATTCTGGTTAACCTGCGTGAAAATTACGGCAACCCGCGCTGCTTTATTTCTGAAAACGGCATGGGCGTCGAAAATGAACAGCGTTTTATTGAAAACGGGCAAATTAACGATCGGTACCGTATTGATTTTATCGCTGAGCATCTTAAATGGGTACACAAAGGCATAACCGAAGGCAGCCACTGCCTGGGTTATCATATGTGGACATTTATCGATAACTGGTCATGGTGTAATGCCTATAAAAATCGCTACGGCTTTATTCAGCTGGATTTAGCGACGCAAAAACGCACCATAAAGAAAAGTGGAGAATGGTTCGCCGCCACGTCTCTGAATAATAGTTTTGAGAAAGAGTAAACAATCATGATCGTCTTAGAAGATGCCGTAATGGAAATTATCGTCAACGCCGGTCAGTCGCGGAGCCTGTGCTTTGAAGCCCTGCACGCGGCGCGTAATGGCAACATTGACGAAGCCAAAAGCCTGCTGCGCGAAGCTGACGGCTACGCGCGCCAGGCGCATCAAATGCAAACCAGTCTGATTGAACAGGATGCGGGCGAAGCTCGCCAGCCGATGACCTTAATTATGGTGCACGCCCAGGACCATTTAATGAACTCGCTTCTGGCACGTGAGCTATCCGAAGAAATAATTCATTTATATCAGAGATAAGCTATGGGGAAATAAATCGTTAATGTAATACCTCTGTACCTATAAATAAAAATCAACTTATTCTGATGATAGCGACATATTCTGTCAGATCGGAATCGGGTGGTTATTGTCTGAATAAAATTAAACTATATTGAGATAACCATGAACATGATTAAAAAACTTCCATTAACAATGGCGGTAATCGCCGCGCTTTGCCCAATTTCCGTGCTCGCACAGGAATTTACCCAGGAGCAAATCGACGCCATTGTGGCCAAAGCGGTGGATAAAGCACTGGCAGAACGTCAGGCCAAAATGGATGCGGCGATCGCGAAGAAAACGGACGTGGTCACCGAGCCGCAAAGCGCGGCGCAATCCCCGGATATGGCGATTCCGTTCGGGGTGAAATTTACGGGTTACGCCCGCTACGGTGCCCACTTCCAGGCGGCTGACCAGAAGTACGTCGCCGTCGATGGTTCCTATAACGGCGCATCCGCCATCGGCCGTCTGGGTAACGAAGGCAACGGCGGTGAATTCCAGCTCTCCAAAGCTTTTAAAGGCGACAACGGTGCGATCTGGGACATCAACGTGATGATCGACCACTGGGGCGACGAAGTTAACCTGAAAAAAGCCTATGCGGGCGTGACGAATATTATGGCGTCTAACCCGAACGCTTACTTCTGGGCGGGTCGTGACTTCCACCAGCGTCCGCAACAGGGCATCAACGACTACTTCTGGATGAACCACGACGGCCAGGGTGCCGGGGTGAAGAACTTCGACATCGGCGGCGTGCAGTTTGACGTCGCGGCCGTGGCAGCGGTGGAATCCTGTAATCCGGAAGTGATGGAAGACGACACGAACCCATCTCGCATCTCTTGTACCGGCGGTTCCGGTACGGGCGACAAAGGCAACTATGCCGCAACGTCTAAAATTCACGGCATGAAGCTGGGCCCATTAGACCTTGAGCTGTACGCCAACTACGGCTTCGACTCAAAAGCGATTGATAGCGAAGAACGCCTGAAGGCCTGGCAGGGCGGCGTGGTGCTGAGCCACACCAACGACAGCGGCGTGAACAAGGTGATTGCTCGTTACTCTGATAACTCGGACAACAGCGTCTTCAACAAGACTGAAGATCTGACCACGGTCTACGCCAGCTTCGAGGGGTTATACAAATTCACCCAGGCCACGCAGGTGGAGTATATCCTTGCCTTCCACGATTACGACAACAGCCGTGATGACACCGACAACCGTAAGAACTACAACGCCATTATTCGTCCAATGCACTGGTGGAACGATGTTCACTCCACCTGGCTGGAAGCGGGCTGGCAGCATGTTGATTACGACAACGGCGGCGATAACAAAGGCTGGAAGCTGACGCTCTCCCAGAATATGTCCATCGCGATGGGTCCGGAATTCCGCCCTATGCTGCGCTTCTACGTGACCGGCGGCAAAGTGGATAACGAACGCACGGCGCGCGTGAACAATACCAAAGACGAAACGCTCGACGATTTCAACGTCGGCGCGATGTGGGAAGCCTGGTTCTAAGGAAGGTGAGTGTATGCCCCCTCTCCCCATGGGAGGGGGCCGGAATGAGCGCATCAGACCCGCTTTTCTCCCTCTCCCGTGGGAGTGGGCTGGGGTGAGGGCACCAGACCCGCTTTTCTCCCTCTCCCGTGGGAGGGGGCCGGAATGAGCGCATCACACCCTCTTTTCTCCCTCTCCCGTGGGAGAGGGCCGGGGTGAGGGCACCAGACCCGCTTTTCTCCCTCTCCCGTAGGAGGGGGTCGGGGTGAGGGCACCAGACCCGCTTTTCTCCCTCTCCCGTGGGAGAGGGCCGGGATGAGGGCACCAGACCCGCTTTTCTCCCTCTCCCGTGGGAGAGGGCCGGGGTGAGGGCATCAGGCTACGCGGATGCCTTAACCCTTCTTCTCGAATCCATCGAAATCAGTATCACAGACGACACAATCAGCAACGTTCCCAGCCAGTCCGGCAGCGTAAAGGCCACGCCCAGCAGGAGCACCGAGAGCAGCGCACTGCTCAGCGGCTCGGCGCAGCTCAGAATGCTCGCTTTCGGTCCACCTATCATCTGAGCGCCTTTCAGATACAGGCTGAACGTCAGCGCCGTTCCGATCACCACCAGATAGAAAAACGCCAGCAGCAGGCTGGTATCGATCACGAAGGATGTTCCGCGTCCGGCATAAAACGGCGTCAGCATTATGCCCGCGATCAGCATACTCCAGCCGACAACCGGCAGCGTGCCGTAGCGGGCAATCAGCGCAGAAGGATAGGTAGTGTAAAACGCAGCGGCGAACGCGGAGGCAATACCAAAGAACAGCGCGGCCGGGGAGATAGTGAGCGAGGTCGGATCCCCGTGCGTGACCAGCAGGAAAGTGCCAATAAGCGAGGTGAATATTGCCGACAGTACGAAGATTCCCGGACGTTTTTTCCTCGCCAGCGCGAACCACGCCACAATAATGGTGGGGGATAAAAATTGCAGTACGGTGGCGGTCGCGGCGTTGGATTTTTCAATGGTCAGCAGGAAGGTAAGCTGCACGGTGAGGGCGCCCACAATCGAGAAAAACAGCAGGCTGATAGCCTCCTTGCGATTTTTGATGATCGCGAAAATTTTGTCGCCGTGGACGAAGGATAACGTCAGAAGTATTACGCCGGTAAACAGCAGGCGGATCATCGTCAGATAAGGCGAAGAAATCTGGCTTTTTTCCATGATGTATTGCGCACAAACTCCCGAACTACCCCATAAAACGGCGGCGATCAGAACGTTTAGCATCCCTTTGCGTGTGGAACCCATGTTCTCCCCTGCGATGTGTAATGTTGGCTTTGGGCGACAGGATAGCATGGGATGCGGCGTGGCAGGTGCGATCTGGTGCCCTCACCCCGGCCCACTCCCACGGGATAGGGAGAAAAACGGGGCGCAGGTGCGGCGTGATGCCCTCACCCCGACCCTCTCCCACGGGGAGAGGGAGAAAAACGGGGCGCAGGTGCGGCGTGATGCCTTCACCCCGACCCTCTCACACGGGGAGAGGGAGAAAATGGGGCGCAGGTGCGGTCTAATGCCCTCACTCCGACCCTCTCCCATGGGGAGGGAGAAATACGGGGCGCAGGTGCGGTCTGATGCCCTCACCCCGACCCTCTCCCACAGGGAGAGGGAGAAAAACGGGGCGCAGGTGCGGTCTGGTGCCCTCACTCCGACCCTCTCCCACGGGGAGAGGGAGAAATACGGGGCGCAGGTGCGGCGTGATGCCCTCACCCACGGGGAGAGGGAGAGAGGAAGGAACTACTTCGCCTTCACCTTACTCGCCACCAGCAGCGCCGTTAACAGCATTAACGTGCCGGAAATCACCAGCGGTGAGGTCAGACCGATATGGTCCAGCGCGATCCCGCCTACCGCAGCGCCACAGGTGTTCGCCAGCTGAATCACCGCCACCTGAATCGACCCGGCTTTTTCGGCCTGATCGGCAAGCGAGCGGGTGATCCAGGTAGACCAGCCAACCGGCACCAGCGCAAAAGCAAAGCCCCAGATGATGGCGATCGCGGAGGCCACCCACTTATCGCTCCCCCACACAATCAGTACAGCCGCACTCACGGCCAGGACCAGCGGCGCGCCTGCCAGCGCAACCTTCAGCGAACGTTTAAGAAACTGTGCCGACAGCGACGTACCGACAAAACTGGCGATACCAAAGCTCAACAGCACCAGCGTCAGGCCATCCACGTCAAAGCCTGCCATGGTCATAAACACCGGGCGAATATAGGTAAAGAAGGCAAACTGACCGGCAAAGGCCATAAAGATCGCCGTCATCCCGGCCAGCACACCGGGGCGTTTCAGCAGGCTAAACATGTTTTGCTTATGGTGCGCGGCCTCGCCGGGCAAGGAAGGCAACGCCTTCCATACCCAGAAAATACAGAAAATCCCCATTATCGCCGCGCCGTTAAATACGTTGCGCCAGCCAATAATTCCGCCAAGGAAACTGCCCAACGGCGCGGCAATCACCAGCGCTATCGACACCGCGCCAAAGATCACAGACAGCGCTTTTGGCACCGTTCGCGCGGGCACCAGACGCATCGTCAGTGACGCGGACATCGCCCAAAAGCCGCCCAGCCCCAGGCCCAGACAGGCTCGGCCCAGAAGCAGCAGCGTAAAGTTATCGGCGAACGACACCAGCACGCAGGAGAGAGTGAGCAAAACGGCAAATAAAATCACCACCTTGCGACGGTCAATAGTGCCAATAATCTGGGTGATAAACAGGCTGGCAAACATGGCGACAAAGGCGGTTACGGTCACCGACTGCCCCGCCACGCCTTCGGAGATGCCCAGATCCTGCGCCATGGGCGTCAGCAGGCTAACCGGCAGAAACTCCACGGTAATCAGGCAGGCGACGCAGAACGCCACAGAAAAAACCGCCGACCAGTTAGGTCGCGAGACCTCTTTGCTCTGCGGTGTGGGCGTGGTCTGGATATGTTCTGTCATGGCGTCACCTGAGATAAAACGTGCGGAAAAGTCGCGCAGTTTATCATCAAAAGTGTGACGAATTTAACGTTTTGACAACTTTTGTTTGATTGCTGACGCTGGTCTCATCTGTTACCCGCAATCAGTGCAGGAAAAACACGCCCTCTTCCGGCAGGAAAAGTTGATTGTAGCGAAGCTGAAACGCATTGAATTCGTAAGGATCGGGTTCGATTTCCCGCATAAAACCCAGCGCCAGACGGACCTGCGCATCGGTGATCGGGGCCGCCAGACGGGCTTTCCGCAGCATTCGATACCAGGTTTGCAGGTTTTCTTCGCTGCCGTCGACAATGCAGACCTGCCAGATCAGCAGAACCTGCGCCGCATTGAGCAAGTGGGCTTCATCTGGTCGCTCAAGGTAGCGGATAAATTCATTGCCAGCGGTTTTGCCGCACTGGTCAATCATCGACTCCAGCGGAACGGGCGTGATCCCCAGACGCTCGCTTAACCGTTTGATGGCGCGGCGGGAATCCGAAGTCAGGATGCGAAATCCGACCACAAACACCACGACAAGCGTTGCCAGCATTATCCAGATCATGCGTTCTCCTTAAAGTAGCCGTCCATGATATCGGGAAATGTGCCGGGTCGACAGCGGGCAACGCCATAATAATGTGCTGAAAAAAAAGGGGGGAAATTGCGATGAACGTGGGTGGGTTAACCCCGCATTGCCCGCGCCCGCTGGCTGCGTGGACAATGCGGGTGAAAATCAGCGTGCCTGAAGCCCTTTCAGCAGTGCCTCGTGGAAGCGTTGCGGGTCCTGCATCTGCGGGGCGTGGCCCATGTCGTTAAATTCGACAAGCGTGGCATGCGGGATGCGCTTCGCGGCATCCTTCCCGAGCACCTCATAACGGCCAAGCTGCTTGCGCACCTCCGGCGGAGCCAGATCTTTCCCGATGGCGGTATTGTCTTTGGTACCGATCATCAAAAATACCGGCATTTTCAGTTCGCCAAATTCGTAGATCACCGGCTGGGTATAGATCATGTCGTAGAGTAACGCCGAGTTCCAGGCCACGCGCGCTTTGCCAGGCCCATTGTTCAGCCCGGCGAGCATCGTTACCCAGCGCTCATATTCTGGCTTCCACTCCCCGGCATAGTAGGTATTTTTCTCATACTGGCGGATGCCGTCGGCGCTGGTTTTAAGCTCTCGCTGATACCATTGATCGACCGTAATATGCGGCACGCCGCGGGCTTTCCAGTCTTCTAAACCGATTGGGTTCACCATTACCAACTGTTCCACTTCCTGGGGCCACATCAGCGCGTAGCGGGTCGCCAGCATCCCTCCGGTGGAATGCCCAATAACCGTGACACGATCGACGCCCAGCTGTTTAAGCAACGCGTGGGTGTTATCCGCCAGCTGCTGGAAGCTGTACTGGTAATGCTCGGGTTTGGTGGATTTACAGAACCCAATCTGGTCTGGTGCTACCACGCGGTAACCGCTGGCAGACAGCGCGCGGATTGTCTCTTCCCAGGTTCCCGCGCAGAAGTTTTTACCGTGCATCAGCACCACGGTGCGGCCGTTGGGCTTATCAGGCTGAACGTCCAGATAGGCCATATCAAGCGGCTGATTTTGCGAGGTAAAGGTGAAGTGTTTTACCGGCCAGGCGTAATCAAAACCTTCCAGCTTTTCGCCATATGTTGGCGCATCCGCGGCTATTGCGGGGGAAGCCAGCGCCATCAGTAGCGCAAGACAGGATAGTCGTCGGGTCAACATGCAAGCTCTCCATAACAAAACAGATAAACGCTGCGCGATGTGGCAGCAAAATTAAAATGTAGAGCATGCTGGGGAACGGGTCTGTAAAGCGGGGTAAAGGGGGACGTAAAATATACGCATCCCCTTTTATGGAATGTTTTAAAGGATATGCAGTGATGAGCCTGAGTGTTTTAAAACGCCAGGCGCCGAAACGTCTGGCTTTGTAGTAAGTACCACAGCTGGTACAACGCACTTGAGGAAGATGCGATCCTCATTACAGCTTGCGGATATCACGACCTCATAATCGACAAATATACTGTTTGCGGGCACTTTTCTTAATTTCATAAAACTATTATCCACTCATTATCCTGAGGTTAAGCAAGGCTATAACCTTGCTTAAAATGAATTCAGGATAATGCTATGAATACAATAGAGGAATCTGGGGGGACGTATTTCTATCGAGGGAATTCGAACGTAACCCCACAGGAGCTATTTTTGCTGATATTCGCTGAGGGTCTGGCGAACCATTTGGGCGTAACGATAGAGACTGCTGCAACAATCCTTGCAGGTCAGCCTCTAATACCCAAGCGTAAGGTGTTAGGCGCGTCAGGCTCGCGTACAAGTGTTGCCTCCAAACTAGCACGTCGCATATTAAAGGGAGTCCGCTTTCCTGGAGGGATGAGGGTGGAGACCATTATCGGTATGGGTAAAACAAGACAAACAAATAAGGTTGGGGCAGTAGTTGGAAGGGCTGTTCCGTTCGTTGGCTATGCCCAGGCAATCATTGTATTTGCCCTTGTGGCCAAAGAAACCAGAAACAAGTACAACCTGATAGCTCGACCGAAAGATCGGATCGAATGGACATACTTCTAATGTTATTGCCTGATGATCAAGAATTTTTAGATTACATCACTGAAAACTACAGTGAACTGAAACGTCCCGCCCAGAAGGAGTGGACCTTCCGGGAGCATTTCAACCTCGTTCCTGAAGATCTTGAGGACATGCTGCTTGACCTTTTCAATCGCTATGGGATTGAGTACAGCAACTTTGTTCTGGACAACTATTTTGAGCCGGAGCTGTTTTGGTTTCAGTTTGGACTTAGAAAAAGGTTTTGGGATCGACAGTATAAGCCGCTAACGCTCGAAATGATTATTGAGTCAGCCAAAGCCGGGCGCTGGTTATATGATTAAGGGGCTGCTTGCCCCTTACGTTCTTTACGCTGACTGGCGTTCGTTCCAGGCATCGCTAAAGATGATGTTCCCGTCGTTATGCTTCCATGTAATTTTCTCGTAACGTAGTTCAACCGTTTCCATATGGTTTTCGTTAGGGTTATCGCCTGGTGCCATCGCTGGTGAGATAGAAACGACACTGACGCCTTCGAGCAGCATATTAAAGTACTCTTCTTCCTGGCCGGAGTAGTTAATCCTATACCATTTTATCTCAGCAGAGACCAGGCTCTGCCCTGTCGCTACCGCTTTATAGAGGTATGGGCTTGAGCAATCGAATTCTTTAATGATCAACATAGGTGAATGCATGCGCGTACCGGTTATTTTACCGGTGGCATTGTCTGTTGGGATCATGAGGTTATGGTGGAATCCTTTTACCTCAATGCTGCATTCTCTGTGCTGAACATCAACTCCGCCTTTGATTAATGCTCCACCGTCATCCTTAAGCCATAAGTAAGCTGGTATAGCCATGTTAATTTTTCCTTGAGCAAGTTGTAATAGTCAAACACCGGGTTGTGTTCTGGCTAGTAGTTGGCTTGAAAACTTCATTCATGTTCTTCTTTTTAGTGCGCCTATCTCCCCCAGCGTATGCCCGGTGCGGCTATAAAAGTTCAAGCCAGGTCATGTTTACGCCTGTTCGATCTCTTTTGAGATATTGACCAAGCATTTTTAACCATATTAAGAAGTTAGATGATGAACGTTCCAGAAAACACCGTGTGACCGGCTGCGGGTGGAGTGAAAAATGAACCGTAATCTTTTTTCTGAGGGGTAGCGGGAAGGAAAAAAAGCCCGGCGGTCAGCCGGGCAAAGATGTTACCTGCATACTTAAACCGCATTCAGTGCGTGTAAGCGTTTCTCACGACGAATCTTACGTTCTTCCAGTACAGCAACCATCGCCATCAGGCAGATACAGGCGATCGCGGCGGCGTCCAGCGCTGCGAAGGTGCCCGCCCAGCCGGTCAGGCCGAAAATCGGCGTGCCGTCGGCGATCATACCGAGGCCCAGCTTGGCGAAGCTGTCACCAATCAGATAGGCGAAGGTGCCCTTAATTCCATCGGCAGCGCCGATCGCTTTTTTCGGCACAAATCCCACCGCCGCAACGCCAATCAACAATTGCGGGCCAAATACCAGGAAGCCCAGCGCGAACAATGACATAAGATAAACGTACTGGTTGCTGGCATGCTGATAGACGCCAAGGGTGGCGATAATCAATGCCAACGCGACGCAGGCCACCAGCGCACGACGCCCGTTGGCCAGATCCGACAGCCAGCCCCACAGCAACGTCCCTACCAGCGCCCCCACTTCAAACAGGGTAAAGCCCTGAATCGCCACCTCTTTGGATAGCTTCAGCTCCTGGAAGGCATACACCGTGGACCACTGGTCGATACCGATGCGCACCACGTACAGGAAGATGTTGGAGAAGCAGAGCAGCCAGATCACTTTGTTTTTCAGCACATACTCAACAAAGATCTGCCATTTGGTCATCGACTCATTTTCAGCTTCTTTGTCTTCTTCACTGATCGCTTCCCCAAACAGCTCTTCAGCGTTGCCGAGACCGTAGGATTCCGGGGAGTCGCTGCCGTAGCGCAGGCCGATAAAGCCCACAATCAGCGCGATAATGGACGGGAAGATAAACATCCCAATGACGTGGCCGTCGAACAGCACGTTCGCCCCGAACAGCGCTACACCCGCCGCGCCCGCGCCGCCAAGGTTATGCGAAATGTTCCACATGCCCAGGTATGAACCCCGCTTGCGGCGTGGCGTCCATTTGGTGATGGTGGAGTAGCTGCACGACCCGCCGGTACTCTGGAAAAAACCGCTCAGGGCGTAGAAAGCGATCATCATGAACAGGCTGACGGAACCCGCCCCCATGCTGGCGCTAAAGCCCAGCATACAGATGGCGGAGAGGATCAGCATAAACGGCAGGAACTGCTTGGTGTTTTTACCGTCCGCATAGTAAGAAACAACGGTTTTGCCCACGCCGTAGGTGATGGAAAAGCCCAGACCAATCATCCCCAACTGCGTCATGCTCAGCCCGTAGGTGGTGATCATGTCGTTCTGCGCGATGTTGAAGTTTTTGCGGATAAGATACATCGTCAGGTAGCCGATAAAGACCACCAGATAGGACTGCATGAACGGTTTGAACCACATCTTGCGCCGCACATCGAGCGGCAGATCCAGGGTCGGCTTGCGCACCTGATTCAGAAAGGCCAGCATGGGTATCTCCTGAGCTGATTTTTATACCTGCGAATGGCAGGCATTGTAAAAATCAGCCGGGAGAGACGCCTGAGACAGCGTCCAGGTCAAACCGGGAAAATATCTTAGTTTTGCGTCACTCGGCATTAAAAGGTGAAGCGCGTCACGCTTCTCGCGGTGCCTGCGCATTCAGAAACGGCAGCAGCAACAGAGCAGAAATCCCTGCAGCGATAGCGATGACCGCGAAAAACCCACTCCAGTGCCAGGCGTCGATCACCCGCGCCAGCGGCCAGCCGGACAGCGACGCACCGAGATAGGCAAACAGGCCGACAAAGCCCGTTGCCGCCCCGGCGGCCTCTTTATGCGAGCACTCGGCCGCCGCCATGCCAATCAGCATCTGCGGGCCAAACACAAAGAAACCGGTGGTGAAGAAGCACGCTGCCTGCATCACGTAGCTGGCAAAAGGCATCAGCCACAGCGAACCAACGGAAAGCAAAATCCCGGCGGCGAAGATGAGATTCATCGGGCCGCGGTTGCCGTTAAACAGTTTGTCCGAGCCCCAGCCCGCCACCAGCGCACCGATGAATCCGCCCAGTTCAAACATCGTCACCGCCGAGTTCGCGGTGACCAGGTCCACGCCCAGCGTTTCGGACATGTATAAATTGCCCCAGTCGTTGATCGCCGCACGCACCACGTAGACCAGCACGTAGCAAAGCGACAGCAGCCAGATATAGGGGTTCAGGAGAACGTATTTGGTAAGGATCTCTTTGCGCGTCAGCCCTGCTCCTTCCTGCTGTTGCGCGATATCCATCTCATCGTGCCGCCACTCCCCAACCGGCGGCAGACCCACGGTTTGCGGGCGATCGCGCAAGCGCCAGCACAGAAACAGCCCGGCGACGATCGCCAGAACACCCGCAATCATCATGCCCGTGCGCCAGCCGTAGTGTAGCGCGGCGGCTCCCACTACCATGGGGATCAGCGCCCCGCCAACGTTGTGCGCCGTGTTCCAGATAGCCCACCAGCCGCCGCGCTCGTTACGCGAATACCAGCTGGTAAGCAGACGGGCACACACCGGCGCCCCCCAGCCCTGAAAAAAAGCGTTCAGCGCCCACAGCAGGGCAAAGGCCCAGAGCGAGGTGGAAAAGCCAAACAAAATGTTCACCACGCCGGTGGCGATCAGGCCTATCCCCATGAAATAGCGCGCATTTGAGCGGTCGCTGACGATGCCGGAGAAGAATTTCGACAGACCGTAAGTGATATAAAACAGCGTCGCCAGCAAGCCGATGTCCGTACGCGTCATCACGCCGCTGGCGAGGATTTCCGGGGCGGCGGCGTTGAAGCTCTTACGGGTAAAATAAAACAGCGCGTAGCCCAGCCAGAGGGTGATCAGAATATGGCGTCGCCAGTAACGGTAACGGGCGTCAATGTCGGCGCGGTTACCCACAGGTGCGGCGTTAGCCGGGGTTTTCAGAAACGTGAACATGACAGGTCCTCAGAGATAACGCAGCGGCAGGTTGACGCTGACGCGTGTGCCATGCGTACAGGAAAGGGTCAGCGTACCGCCCAGCGCCGTGACGCGCTCACGCATCCCGGCCAGACCAAAGCCCTCCTGCCCTGAACCGGGCGGCAGGCCGCAACCATCATCTTCAATCACCAGCATCAGACGATCTTTCTGTTGCCAGCCTTTCAGGGCCATCGCCGTCGCGCTGGCGTGTTTCACGATATTGTTCAATCCTTCCTGACAGACACGAAACAGCGTGACGCGCTGGCCTTCGCTCAGCAACGCTTCTTCAATCTTCCAGTCCAGGTGGCTGACGATGCCCCGGCTTTCCAGCTCCATTTCCCGCATCATCGACCGCACGGCCTGCTCAAGCGACAGATCGTCCAGCTGACGCGGGCGTAATCGCCCAAGCAGTCGACGAACGGAGTCGTACACCCCAAGAGAAAGCTGTTCGATATGCGCGCCGCTTTGCTTTACGCCACCGTTCTCTAAGGCGAGGCGCTGGACGATCCCGGCCTGGGTACGTATAGCCGTAATGGTCTGGCCGATATCATCGTGAAGTTCTCGCGCCACTTCCTGACGCACGCTCTCTTCGGTTTCCACCAGCCGCTCGGCCAGACGGCGATTGCGCGCCAGCTCGTTTTGCAGCGACTGATTCAGCTCGCGCAGACGCTGAATGCCGGCTCCCAGCAGCAGTCCGGTGAGGCTTTGTGCCAGCAGCGAGAGCAGCAAATCGACGGGGTGATCGTGCCAGGTCTGGCTGGCAATCAGTGCGATGGCATTCATCAGGGTGGCGATCAGCGCCCCCTGCCAGCCGTAATGCCACGCCAGGGCAATGATCGGCAACGCCAGGCAGAACGGGGTAAAGCGTGAGAGTTCCGCAGGCAGACCCAGCTGCAACCAGAGACTGACGACGAAAAGCAGCAGATACCAGATGAGGTGTCGCGCCCGCCAGTTCACCGGCTGGGACACCAGGGCAGGCCCCAGGGGTTGCCAGACGGTGCTGGTCAGATAGTGCCAGATCACCAGGCACGTCGGCGCCAGCGTCAGGCCGCCGGTCAGGGTGAGCAGTAAAACGGTCAGAGTATCGGTCTGACCGAGCCACGGCAGGGATTGCAGGAGCGCGGCAGCGATCAACGCTCCGCCCTGATGCAACAGCGTTCGCCAGTCGCGCTGATGACGATAGCGGGAGATCAGCGCCGCAGGCAGCAACGTCAACACGCTCCCGATCATCAATAAGGGAACGTGCGCCAGCCCCACTTGCTTTGCCAGCCAAAGGAGCAGTATGCCCTCTGCGCCCAGCAAGACGGGCCAGTAGCCGCGCGGGCACTGCAGCGTTAACCCCAGACGCAGGCCAAACGGAAACAGCAAAACGGCAAGCTCCGGGCGTTCGACCAGATGAAGGCTAATGCTCCACAGGCAGAACCAGGCGGCAGAAAAGATAAAAAAGCAGGCGACAACGGAGATCAGTCGCGACAAAAAAGGGTTCATTGCCAGCCGTCGAACATACGGTGCGCCAGCTCAACGTCGTTACTGACGCCCAGTTTTTCCATCAGGTTAGCGCGGTGGACGTGAACCGTTTTCGGCGACAGCCCAAGCGCCACGGCAATCTCTTTCACCGCCATGCCCTGCACCAGTTTTTCTGCAACCTGACGTTCACGTTTCGTCAGGGGATCCTGGCGGCCTGCGGCCAGCTTGATGGCAATGTCCGGCGTCAGATAACAGCCCCCGGTCGAGACGGTACGCACGGCAGAAATCAGTTCGTCAGGGCTACAGCGCTTCGAGAGAAAACCCCTCGCTCCGGCATTCAGCGCCTGTTCCACCAGCGCCGGGCTGTCGTGGACGGAGAGCATAATCGTCGACATCCCTTTGGGAAGTTGATTCAGCAGCTCCAGCCCGGAGAGGTCCGGCATAGAGATATCACAAATACACACTTGCACGCCGCGCCCCGGCAAGCCCGCCAGCGCCTCGCGGCCCGAGCCAAATTCCGCAACGACCTGAAAATCCGGTTCCAGACTTAAAAGCTGGGCAAAACCAGAGCGGACAATCAGATGATCGTCGATAAGGGCAATGGTGGTCATGTGGCTAACCTTACGGGGAGAAAAACGCGCTTACCTTAACGATAAGCGCGGGGCTGTTCAAGCTGTGAGCGATTTATTCGAAGAAGACCGAGATCTTATTAAACATGGTTGGGTCGGACTGGTTACGAACTACGCGGGTCACATCTTCCAGCTTGTCGATTTGCGCGATCATCTGCTCCAGACGCTGGTCATCATTGACCAGCAGCCAGATCCGGCTCTGTTCACTGCCCTGAATCGGCAAACACAGAATGCCTTCGACGTTAAACGCCCGACGGGCAAAAAGACCGCAAACGTGGGTCATGACCCCAGGATGGTTGCGTACGGTGAGTTCAAGAATGACGTTATCACATTGTTTCTGCATGGCTTATTCCCCCACCATTTCTGTATTGGCCGCACCCGGTGGGACCATTGGATAAACTTTTTGCTGTGCATCGATACGAACGTGAATCAACGCGGGGCCGGGACGGGAAATCGCCTCCTGCAATGCGGCCTGCGGATCCGCTTCGGCGTTTAAATCACAGGCGTGCAGGCCAAATCCAGCGGCGATCTGCATAAAGTTGATCGTTCCCGGATAGGTAGCGGCAAACACGCCCTGCTTATAGAACAGGCTTTGTTGCTGATGCACCAGACCCAGCGCTTCGTTATTCATCAGGATAATTTTTACGTCCAGCTGATTTTCAGCCGCCGTGGCCATCTCCTGAATATTCATCATCAGGCTGCCGTCGCCGGAGAAACAAATCACTTTGCGATCCGGGTTCGCCAGCGCTGCGCCGACCGCCGCAGGCAGACCAAAACCCATGGTGCCAAGGCCGCCGGAGGTCAGCCACTGACGCGGACGGTTCAGGGGATAGGCCTGCGCGGTCCACATCTGATGCTGACCCACGTCTGTCGTAATAATGGCGTTGTCGTCAACGCAGGCGGCCACGGCGTTAATCAGCCCGTAATGGCTCAGGGGATCGCCTTGTGCGGGGATGGCGCTCGGGAATTCCTGCTGCAAATCCGCCACCAGCTTACGCCAGTCGGCGCGGTCAGAGGCGTGCGTTTGCGGAATCAACTGCGCCAGAACCTCGGCAACATCTCCCTGAATCGCCACGTGCGGCTGCTTGATTTTACCGAGTTCAGCACGATCGATGTCGACGTGAATAATTTTGGCATTCGGGCAGAACTGCTCGGTTTTACCAATCGCCCGGTCATCAAAACGTGCGCCCAGCACGATCAGTAAATCCGCCTCCTGCATAATAAAATTGGTGCTGCGCGCCCCGTGCATGCCCAGCATCCCTAATGACAGTGGGTGCGCTTTTGGCAGCATACCCAGCGCCATTAAGGTCATGGTGGTGGGCAGACTAGCTTTTTCGGCGAGTTCACGCGCGGCAGCGGAGGCATTGATCGCCCCGCCGCCCAGATAGAGCACCGGGCGCTGGGCGGCGTTAATCATTGCCGCAGCGTCACGTATGCTTTCCTCGCCGAACTCAGGCGGACGAGTACGCTCACCCGGTTCAGGGAAGTGGTCGATGTCAATCTCTGCGGTCTGGACGTCCTTAGGAATGTCTATCCACACCGGGCCGGGACGGCCAGACTGGGCGATGCGAAAAGCATCGCTAATAACCTGCGGAAGTTCGGCGATATCGCGAACTAAATAGTTATGTTTGGTGATGGGGATAGAGATGCCGTAGGTGTCCACTTCCTGAAACGCATCGGTGCCGATCATGGAGGAAGGAACCTGGCCGGTAATGCAGATCAGTGGAATAGAGTCGAGACGGGCGTCGGCGATGGCCGTAACCAGATTGGTCGCACCCGGGCCGCTACAGGCCATGCACACCGCGGGTTTACCCTGCGTTCGTGCGATGCCTTGGGCAATAAACCCGGCGCCCTGCTCGTGTCGTGCCAGCACGTGACGAATCTGCGTACTTTCGCTCAACGCATCATACAGCGGCAGAACCGTACCGCCCGGGATGCCGGAAACCAGCGTGATGCCCTGACGTTCCAGTAAATGAACGATTAACTGCGCGCCAGTGAAACGCGTTTTTGTGGATGTTGTGCCCGAACTTGCCATGCTCCAGTCCTTTTCTTCTGGGCCTGCGTTCCGGGAAGGGCTCTTAAACGAAAAACCCCGCCCGGTTTGCGCCGGCGGGGTTTTGGATTCGTGTGTTGATCCAGTCCCTACGGCGCGTTGCCGACGACCACCACCACACGTACGACGACCACTGCGGCAGATTGCGCAGTTTTTAGTAGGGTCGACGTCATCATGGAAGTTGTCATTTAGGACCTGTGTTTAGAATCATTGATAGAATTTATACAACCACAGGTTCCGGAGCCTGACAATGGAAATATTTTCATCCACATGAATTTGTGTCAGGGATCACGTTTCGCTTGTCAGGTGCTGAAAACAGCCTGGCTCGATTTTTATCTCATTCGATAAAGAGCGCGGGCGATACGCCAAAGCGTGCAGCCAGCTTTTTAATATGGTTTAACGTGAGCTGACGTTGGCCATTAAGCACCCTTGAAACCATTGATTTACTGCCAATTTCGTCCGGAAAATCAGATAGGGTCAGGTTGTACTGATCCATCAGTGTTTTTAACACTGCAATCCCGGCAGGTATGGCGTTCATCTCCTGGCGTAAGGCAACCATGTCAGGTTGACGCGCCTCATAATGGCTGATTCTTGCACAGACAATATCCAGTAAGGGACTACCGGGTTCATTGACGAGCAAATACTCAACCAGTTCCAGAGCATCGTTGTAATCCTTCTCGCTCGGATGTTCACCTAACAGAGGAACAGCGGCAACAAGGGCATGCGTAGCTTTAATTGCTTCAGCGACGATCGTCATTTCTTCCCCTTAGTGCGATGTTTCTCCGTAAAACGGTCATATTCCTTATGATTGAAAACATGGCGCACATAAAACTTTTGGCTTTCAAAGAAAATGAGAGCCACAACTCTGAGATTGTTGTTTGCAATATCAATCACATAATGCTTATCGAGATACTTAAAATTATCCAGCGTTGGAAAGAGTTTTTTAAGCGCAGCAGGCGTCGGGCAATGGCTTTTTTCGATAATTTTGCCCAGAAAAAGAAGCTCTTCCCTGTATTGAGGAAACTGCCTGACCGCATCCAAAAGAGCTTTCATTGAGATTAAATGCATACTGCATGCCTGCCGCGTCCGTTGCCATTATGGCAACGATATCACGCCTTATCAGCGCGTCAACAGGCATCGTTATTATTGCGATAGCAGAAAACAAAAAACCTCGCCGGAGCGAGGTTTTTTTCAGGGTTTTGCGGTTGGTTTCCGCAGAACACACTGTGTTACGTCAACGCAAAAAGTATACGCGATCGCAGACGAACGCGCAATTTCAGGCACGGATTTTGACGTTTTGAAGTATGGATCGGCTGCTGAATTTTGTCCATAAAATACTGTTCATGCATACAGTATTTATCTATACTGAGATTGTTCGCAGTGAGCGAGGGGGCCGCAATTTAACCGGCGCAACGAAGTCCTGGCTGAAACGGGTGGTGCCGTCAGTGCCTTAACCCCCTGAAGTGAGCACACTGTGTTACGTCAATAAAGGTGCTGGCCACAGGCGGCGGAAAGGTACGCCAGCATCGTGCTCCTTTGAACCAAAAGGAGACGCGTATGAGCGTCGTGGATATGGTGGTTTTAATCCTCAAACTCATTGTTGCGGTACTGCAACTGCTTGATGCCGTCCTGAAATACCTGCGGTGATTCAGGTTCAAGTCGCACCTGAGAGGGGCGGGAAACCGCCCCTCTTTAATAACGAGGGAATGCTATGTCACGTCTGTTAATTGAGCCGGTTACGCCTGATGAGCCGGGATATATCGCGCTAAAAGCCGAGAGTCTCGCGCTGAATTTCAATATGCTGCGCCGGCTCGAGGAGAACTGGCAGCGCGGTGAAAATCGTTTCAATGCCCCGGGTGAAAAGCTGCTGGGCGCGTTTCTCAACGGGAAACTGGTGGGCGTATGTGGGTTAAACCGCGATCCCTTTAGCCAGCAACCGCGCGCCGGGCGTATTCGTCATTTGTACGTCAGTGAAAAGTGCCGTGGTATGGGGATCGGTAAACAGCTCCTTTCCGTGGTGATGGCCGATGCCAGTATCTGGTTTGATTTCCTGAATACCCATGCGCCGCAGGCGGCATACGGTTTTTATCATCACGCCGGTTTTCGCCTGGTGGCCGACGAGCCGCGGGTTACGCACCGTCTGTTTTGCGCCGTATAACGAACTGGCGGCCTCTCGGCGTGAATGTTACATTTATGTGACATCCATCGCCTGAAAGCATTATGACTCTCACCGTTTTCGCCATTTTACTCTTCGCCGCACTGTTACATGCCAGCTGGAACGCCATCGTAAAAGCCGGTACGGACAAGCTCTACTCTGCCATTAGCGTGAGTGGCTCAGCCGCCATTATTGCGCTGGTACTGCTGCCCTTCTCGCCTCAACCTGCAATGGCAAGCTGGCCTTATCTGGTTATCTCATGCGCGTTACAGGTGGTGTATACGGTCCTTGTGGCCAGAACCTATCAGGTTTCGGATATGAGTCAGACCTACCCGCTGATGCGCGGCACGGCGCCGTTGCTGGTGGCGCTCGTCAGCGTGCTGGTGCTGGGTGACCCTTTATCAGGGCTTGCCTGGTGCGGCATTGGCGTGGTGTGCCTGTCGATCCTCACCATGGCGCTGGCCGGGCGAATGCAGTCGCGTAAAGGGATCTGGCTGGCGCTTATTAACGCCTGTTTTATCGCCGGATACACTCTGGTGGACGGCACCGGCGTCAGGCTCTCTGAAACCGCCCTCGGCTATACGCTCTGGACGTTCTTTATGAACGGTTTTTGTCTGCTTTGCTGGGCCATGGTGGCGCGGCGTCGGCAGGCGTCACATTACCTGCGTCTGCACTGGAAAAAAGGGCTCCTCGGCGGCGTCGGGACCATGGGGTCATATGGCCTGGCATTATGGGCGATGACGCAGGCTCCGCTGGCGGTGGTCGCCGCACTGCGCGAGACCTCAATTCTGTTTGGGGCGCTGATTGCTTTTCTTCTTTTAAAAGAGAAAGTTGCAGGTCTGCGTATTCTTGCGGCGCTGGGTATCGCAGGCGGAGCGATCTTACTGAGGCTGGCGTAAGGAACTGGCAACTTTAGTTGCCGATATTGTCTACAAATCCTGCCTTCATCCTTCCATTCATACATCTGCTAAATACTTAACTTGCCATCTGATTGTGATAGATTCCTCGCGCATTTATGGGAATGCGTAGTCACTTATTCTTTCTTTTCGACTTTTGGCAAAAGTATTCAGCGACATGAAAAAGCAAAGGAACGTTAATTTACTGTTGATGCTGGTGTTACTGGTCGCCGTCGGACAGATGGCGCAAACCATCTATATCCCGGCGATTGCGGACATGGCGATTGCGCTAAACGTCCGCGAAGGCGCGGTTCAGAGCGTGATGGCCGCTTATCTGCTGACCTACGGCGTCTCACAACTCTTTTATGGCCCCTTGTCCGATCGCGTCGGTCGCCGGCCGGTGATTCTGGTGGGAATGTCCATTTTTATGGTCGCGACGGTCATTGCCATCACCACCCATAGCCTGCCTGTTTTGATCGCGGCCAGCGCTCTGCAAGGCATGGGCACGGGCGTTGGCGGTGTGATGGCGCGAACGCTGCCGCGCGATATGTATCAGGGAACGCAGCTTCGCCATGCGAACAGCCTGCTTAACATGGGGATTCTGGTGAGCCCGCTTCTGGCACCGCTTATTGGCGGCGTGCTGGACAGCATCTGGTCATGGCGCGCCTGTTACGCCTTCCTGCTGGTCTTGTGCGTTATCGTCACCTTCAGTATGGCGCGCTGGATGCCTGAAACGCGTCCGACAGAGGCACCACGCACCCGGCTGATGGCCAGCTATAAGACCTTGTTCGGGAATGGCGCATTCAGCTGCTATCTGCTGATGCTGATTGGCGGCCTGGCGGGGATCGCGGTGTTCGAAGCCTGCTCCGGCGTTTTACTCGGTGCGGGGCTTGGCCTGAGCAGTATGGTGGTCAGCATTCTTTTTATCCTGCCTATCCCTGCGGCCTTTTTCGGCGCATGGTTCGCCGGACGGCCGAACAAACGCTTTTCCACGTTAATGTGGCAGTCGGTGATCAGCTGCCTGGCGGCAGGGCTGATGATGTGGATCCCGGGGCTGCTCGGAGTGATGACGGTCTGGACACTGCTTATCCCGGCAGCGTTATTTTTCTTCGGCGCCGGCATGCTCTTCCCCCTCGCCACCAGCGGCGCGATGGAGCCTTTCCCGTTCCTCGCGGGCACCGCCGGGGCGCTGGTCGGTGGCCTGCAAAATATTGGCTCTGGCGTGCTGGCCTGGCTGTCCGCCATGATGCCGCAGACCGGCCAGTCTAGCCTGGGTTTACTGATGACCCTGATGGGGCTATTGATTTTGCTGTGCTGGCTGCCGCTGGCTTCACGCGAGCCGCATCACGAGCAGACGATTTAATGAGATGATGGCCCGGCTTATCGTCGGGCTTGTCGCAATCCGGCGTCATCATGGCCTGGAGCAACGGCTCCAGCCCCGGACGCCACGCCCCCTCTTCCCCATCGTAAAACTGAAAATCGGCGTTAATCGCATAGGGTATTTTTGCCTTTTGCAGCTCGCAGGCCATAAAGCTGGCAAAGGCGCGTTGCGATGCCGTGGGCGTCAGATGGATAGACTCTCCCACACCCCAGCCGCCGACCCAGCTGACATGTCCGGTTTTTTGCTGCCAGTGTAGCGCGGCATTTATCCGGCTGCGGATCGCCGTTTTTTCGGCAGCGGTGCCGGACGTCCAGGGATATTTTCCATTACTCTTCAGCGGCCCCCAGGGGAAGATATGCCACTCCCCCAGCACCGTGTTTTGACTCTGTGCGGGGAGCCTGAGGCTGGTTAACTCTTCCGGCGCCGCTCGCAAGCGCGGTGCCACAAAGATCATCCTCCCGGCATCGATACTGTGTATCGCTTTGATGGATTTCTCATAGACGCGATTAAGCGAAGCAGGATTGTGATTGAGCTTATCCGCGGGTTCATAAATCAGATCAAACCCCAGTAGCGGGTAACTCTGGCCAAAATAATGCGCTACCGCACTCCACCAGTTCACCACCTCTTTTTCATTATCCGCTTTCGGATCGCTTTTATACCGATCGGCCTGATAGGCGATAATGGGGATCACGCCGTACTGGTTGCAGGCCTCCACCAGTTTGCGCAGATGAATGAGCCGCGCTTCCGTGGGCTCGCCCGCCACGCGAATGCGTACGTGGGTGATACCTTTGGCGCGAAAATCACGTACAACCAGCGGGTCGAACTCCCGAATACCCCGCTCGGTTCGCGCCCAGTCCACGGCCATTCCGGTGCCCAGCATCTGCGCATAGCGCGCAGCCGTGAGCGGTGGCTCAGCGGCAAAGCTCCAGCCCGTGGTGAAAAGCAGCGCGGCGGCAATCAATGGTTTTAACACGGTTAACCTTGCGAGAAATCAGAAGCAATACTCTGTATTTAGCACGCTTTTTCCGGTTTGGTGTAGAGCCAAAGGGTAATAATTCTTTCTCAAGACTGGGTTTTTCACCCGTTGATTACGCGGTGACGAACGGGACGCCGGCTTTGCTGCCGTGCAAAACATAAAACGCATTCGCGACAGCGGCACGAGACTGGCCCTGCCCAGAACCACAGCGACATTTATTGCCCCGGGGGTTGCATCTCACTGCTCGTTCCTGCTTTCCTTACCTATCTGAGCGCGAAGAGACATCCTATGGAACACGCAAAAATCACCGCCTTAACCACGCAATTTCCTCTTGTCGAGGCGCTGATTGCGCTGAAAGAGACCACCTGGCTGAATCCACGCGCGACCACGCTCGCTGAAGGGTTGCCGTATGTCGGGCTGAGCAAAGCCGATGTGGACGACGCGCATGCACGCCTCAACCGCTTTGCGCCGTATCTGGCAAACGCGTTCCCCGAAACGGCGGCCACACAGGGGATTATCGAATCCGAACTGGTGGCGATTCCGGCGATGCACAAGAGGCTGGAGAACGAATCGGGGGTGGCTATTCCCGGCACGCTGCTGCTGAAAAAAGACAGTCATTTGCCCATTTCCGGCTCCATTAAAGCGCGCGGGGGCATCTATGAAGTGCTGACCCACGCCGAGAAACTGGCGCGGGAAGCAGGGTTGCTGAGCGTCGAAGACGATTACCGCATTCTGCTGGAGCCGCGCTTTAAAGCGTTCTTCAGCCAGTACAGCATTGCCGTGGGATCCACCGGCAACCTCGGAATGTCCATTGGCATCATGAGCGCGCGTATCGGCTTTAAGGTCACGGTGCATATGTCCGCCGACGCCCGCGAATGGAAGAAAGCCAAACTACGCAGCCACGGTGTGATCGTCGTGGAATATGAGCAGGATTACGGCGTGGCGGTGGAGCAAGGGCGCAAGGCCGCGGAGAGCGATCCGAACTGTTTCTTTATCGACGATGAAAACTCCCGCACGCTGTTCCTGGGCTATGCGGTGGCAGGCGAGCGGCTAAAAGCCCAGTTTGCCGCCCAGGGCCGCGTGGTGGATGCGGACCATCCGCTGTACGTCTATCTGCCGTGCGGTGTCGGTGGCGGTCCCGGTGGCGTGGCGTTTGGCCTGAAGCTGGCCTTTGGCGACCACGTGCATTGTTTCTTTGCCGAACCGACGCACTCTCCGTGCATGCTGCTGGGCGTCTACACCGGGCTGCATGATGCCATCGCCGTGCAGGATCTGGGTATCGACAACGTGACGGCCGCCGACGGGCTGGCGGTTGGACGCGCGTCTGGCTTCGTGGGGCGGGCGATGGAGCGGTTGCTTGACGGGTTCTATACCCTCTCCGATCAAAGCATGTACGACATGCTCGGCTGGCTGGCACAGGAAGAAGGCATTCGTCTGGAGCCGTCGGCGCTGGCGGGCATGGCAGGGCCGGTGCGCGTGCCTGTCGCCTCCGCGAACGCGACCCATCTGGTCTGGGCGACCGGCGGCGGAATGGTGCCGGAAGACGAGATGGCGAACTACCTGGCTAAAGGGAAAAGATAAACTGCAGATGGGTGGCCGCAAACAGCAGTGACAACGACAGCACCGCGAGGGCGATGAGGAATTTATCGCGCACCGCCTTCGGCTGTACAAAATCATCCTGCGCCACATCCATAACGTTGCGACTGCGGGTATAGCGCCACAAAACGATCGCCACGAGCGCCAGCACGACCAGTGAGATCCAGAAGGGGACACCGGTGCGATGCCAGTTGTGCTTGATCGCAAGGGCAATCAGCGCGCCATACCCCAGCAGCGTCCGCAGCCAGGCCAGCGACGTCCGCTCCGGCTGCAGGCCGGGGTCGGCTTCGCGTCGCGCTTTGCGGCTATCCGGCATACAACACCAGCACCATCACTACGCCCGCCACCGCCAGCAACATCGTGCTGATGATGAGCAACCCGCGCGTATAGGGGAGGTCTTGCTTGAGCCGCATCGCCTTTTCATTACGCAGCCAGCGCAAATAGCCGTAGATCGCCAGCACGCCGGCAAACAGACACAGCAGCAGCGCCAGCACTTCACGAATCAGTGGGGTGGCAAAATCCGGCGCAAGCTGATCGAGGCCCACACCTGCGGCAAGAAAACCGAGTGCGGTTCGAATCCACGCCAAAAACGTGCGCTCGTTAGCCAGCGAGAAGCGATAATCCGGCGCTTCACCAAGGCGGGAGATTTTCATGAAGAGTCCTTGTCTGATGCAGGCAGGTTCCAGCATAGCGTAAATCGACAAGGACAAGGAGACCGGCATCGGGCGATGCCGGTCAGGAAGATCACTGTAGCGCTGGCCAGTAGGCTTTATTGGCCTCGATCAGATCGTCCAGAATCGCTTTCGCAACGGAGGCGCTCGGCACCGTTTTCGACAGCGTTATCGCCTGCCACAGTTTGTTATACGAGCGATGCTCCCAGGCATCAACGACCAGTTTTTCTACCGCCACCTGCTGGCTCATCAACCCTTTCTGGAAGTGCGGAATATCGCCCACGGTTAACGGCTCCGGCCCGTTATGACCGACCAGGCAGGGAATTTCAACCATCGCGTCGGCATCAAAGTTATGAATGGCACCGTTGTTAGGCACAATCAGCAGCATGCGCTCCTGCGTATTAAACGCAATGGCTGTCGCCAGGTCGACGATGTACGACGCATGTTCGTCGATTTCCAGCTCCCCGGCAGAAGATACACCGGCTTCGATAATCGCCCGGCAGGCGCTGAACACATGCTTCTCACGATGATCCATCACCTCGTTAGCGCGCGTGCGTTCCGGATTCGAGTGTGCAACCACGTAGTCCGGGAAGAGATAGTATTTCAGATAGGTGTTCGGCAGCGTGTCGGGATCCAAGGCCTGTACGTCTCTCGCCTTCGCAAAAGTATCATTCCAGCTGGCTTCGGTATGGGCATCCTCGGCCGGCGGAACATAGCCATTCTTCGCAACATAATCCCGTAACGCAGGCATTAAATCATTACCCTTGAGATCTTCGACCGATGTCCACCAGCCAAAGTGATTCAGGCCGTAATAACGTACCCGCATCTCTTTACGATCTTTTAGACCGACGATTTGCGCCATTCGTCCTTCAATGCCAATGGGCATATCGCAGATATTGAGAATTTTAGCGTTCGGGCGCAGGCGGCGGGTCGCTTCCGCCACAATCGCAGCCGGGTTGGAATAGTTCAGCATCCACGCTTCTGGCGAGTACTGCTCCATGAAGTCCACTAATTCCAGTACGCCGCCAATAGAGCGCATACCGTAGGAGATGCCGCCCGGGCCGCAGGTTTCCTGGCCCAACACGCCATGGCGCAGCGGAATTTTTTCGTCCTGTTCGCGCATCGGGTATTTACCCACGCGAATATGTGCCATGACAAAATCGACATCGGTGAAAGCCGCTTTTGGATCGGTGGTATAGCTAAATTCAATCTCCGGCGCCTGTTCCTGGAGAATGATTTTGCACGCTTCGGCGATGATCTCCTGGCGCGCACCGTCGTTGTCATAGAACTTCAGCGTGCGCAGCGGGAAACGATCGCGGTTTGCCAGCAGCATCAGGACAATACCTGGCGTGAAGGTGCTACCGCCGCCTGCAATAACAACTGAGAATCTTTTCATGATACAGCCTCTGTCAGGGTAATGGAGTCGTGGGAGGAAGGGGTTTTCATCAGCGATTCAAGCTGTTCGCGAACCTGTGGAACGTGCAGCCCGACAATCACCTGGATACCGTTGCCGCGTCGCACCACGCCGTGGGCGCCCAGCGCTTTAAAAACGTCGTCGCTTTGGGTATTCGCCATATCAACCAGCGCGATTCGTAAGCGGGTGGCGCAATTATTGATGCTGTCGATATTGGCGGCGCCGCCAAGCGCCTGTAAGAAACCGGCTGCCTGACCGACCTGTTGGCTTGCCGCCGCAGGCGCCGTGGTTTGCCCACGTGAAGCCTTATAGTCAGCCTTGCTATAGAGTTTGACCTCGCTCTCTTCGCGCCCCGGCGTTTTAAGATTCAGGCGCTCAATCAGCGTCTTGAAGACCATAAAGTAGAGGCCGGTGAAGCCCAGGCCAATGCCCACCTGGATGAAAACCGTCGAAGCATGATTGTGGAACATCGGGATCCAGTTTTGCGGCAGGAACTGGTCAAGCAACCCGCCGCCCATATTGCCCACGACGCCGAAGACGTACATCATCGTCGCCATGGTCGCGGCCAGTACCGCGTGGACGGCAAACAGCAGCGGTGAAATAAACAGGAAGGTAAACTCCAGCGGCTCGGTGATGCCGACCAGCACAGCGGTCAGCGTAGCCGGGATCAGCAGTCCCGCGACTTTCACCCGGTTTTCTGGCGCGGCGGTGTACCACAGCGCCAGCGCAATCCCGACGGAACCAAACACTTTTGAGTTACCGTGCAGGGCAAAGCCGCCTTCCGGGAATAAGGTTTTCAGGGGTTCAGTGCTTTGGCTGAATTCCTGTAAATGCTGCGCCCAGTAAACCTGAATACCGCCTTCAACGACTGCCGGGCCAAAAATAAAGGGACCGTAGACAAAATGGTGCAGTCCGGTAGGGATTAAAATACGCTCCAGGAAGGTGTACACCCACACCCCCAACGCGCCCGCAGAGCGTAAGAATGCCTGTAGCGATTCGATGCCCATTTGAACTTTCGGCCAGCCAAGCAGGGTCAGCCAGGCGCAGGGAATCATCACAAAGAAAGCGATAATGACGACAAACGAGGTGCCCTGAAATATGCCCAGAAAAACCGGAAGTGGTTTGTCGAAAAAACGGTTATGGATAGCGGTTACCAGCCCGGAAATAATAATGGCGCCAATAATGCTGGTATCGAGCGTTTTAATTCCGGCGATCATCGCCAGCCCGCTGCCTGCGGTAGGTTCAGCCATAAAATTCACGCCAAAGAATTGCCCCCAGGTCATTCCCATAGCGTTGATAAAGTAGTTCCAGGTCAGGAAGCTGATCAGCACCGCCAGGCAGGCCCGGCCCTGAGCCTGCTTTGCCAGGCCAATCGGAAGTCCGACAGCGAAGATGAGGGGCATATTGCGAAAGACGGCCCAGCCACCTTCTTCAATAATATGGACAATCTGGGCAAATAAATGATTGGGTGCGGTTAAGGCCTCACCCACAAAAAGCGGGTTGCGCAGCATAATGGCAATGCCCACCACCATGCCCGCAAAAGGAAATAAAAGCACCGGGGTAAACATGGCGCCGCCGAAACGTTGTATTTGACTGAGCATCTTGAAATCCTCATTAAACAACCTGTAGGGGAAGAGGCCTTTTTGGTTTTGTACTGGCCTGAAAGGAGAATAAGAACTCGCTTAGCCGTTCACATGGCCTGCCGCTGCGATTCGTGATCGCATTCATGGTTTTAATTTGTGCACTCAGGTCTACTTTTTACGTTAAATATGGACATGTTAAGACAGAGGTCATGGCTGGAAAGTCACAGAGAGGTCTACAGGTGATCTATAAATCAATAGCCGACAGATTGCGTTTGCGGCTGAATTCATCGGGCTACAATGTCGGCAGCCCGCTTCCCGGCGAAAAAACCCTGGCGCTGGAATTTGGCGTGGCGCGCATGACCGTCCGAAAGGCAATTGACTTGCTGGTGAGTTGGGGGCTGGTAGTGCGTCGCCATGGAAGCGGCACTTTTGTCGCCCGGAAGGATGTGCATCATGAAACCACCAACCTCACCGGGCTGGTTGAAGTGCTTCGCCAGCAGGGAAAAGAGGTACAAAGTAAGGTATTGCAGTTTGAAGTCATGCCCGCCCCACCCGCCATTGCCAGCCAGCTGCGGATACAGATTGATGAGCGTATCTATTTCTCGCGCCGGGTGCGCTACGTTGAGGGAAAACCGCTCATGCTGGAGGACAGCTTTATGCCCGTTAAGCTGTTTCGCCATCTCTCGCTGGCGCATCTTGAAGGTTCAAAGTTTGATTACATCGAGAAGGAGTGTGGGATCACCATTAGCGGAAATTATGAGAGTCTGACGCCTGTCCTGGCTGACAAGCAGCTAGCCCAATTATTGAATGTGGCAGAACACACGCCGTTGCTGCGAATCACCTCGCTCTCTTATAGCGACAACGGCGAGTTTCTGAATTATTCCGTTATGTTTCGTAATACCAGTGATTACCAGGTGGACTACCATTTGCGGCGCATCCACCCTGACGAACTCTTACCCCATCCCCCAGAACAACACGGCCAGTAGCTGCGGGGTGATGATGCGCAGGAACATCACCAGCGGGTAAACGGTGGCGTACGAAAGCGCTGCCGCACCGCTGGTGGCGTGCAGGTTGTTGGCAAAGGCAAGCGCAGGTGGATCGGTCATTGACCCGGCGAGCATGCCGCACAGCGTCAGATAGTTCATCTTCGTCAACATGCGCGCCACAATCCCGACCGTCAGCAGCGGAACGGCGGTGATAACGATGCCGTAACCAATCCAGCTGACCCCTTCACCCTGGGTCAGGGTATCGATGAAATCGCCTCCGGATTTCAGGCCAACCACCGCAAGGAACAGAACAATACCCAGTTCGCGCAGCGCCAGATTCGCGCTGGGCGGCATGAACCAGTACAGCTTGCCGATGGAGCCAATGCGCCCAAGAATCAGCGCCATAATCAACGGGCCGCCCGCCAGGCCCAGCTTAAGCGCGACCGGGAAGCCAGGCACATACAACGGAATAGAACCCAGAAGGACGCCCAGACCAATACCAATGAAAACCGGCAGCATCTGCACCTGCTGTAATTTCTGTTGCGCGTTACCCACCATGTCAGCCACAGCATCGATGGAGGATGGCCGCCCCACCAGATTCAAAATATCGCCAAATTGCAGGCTGGCGTCCTGGCTGGCGACCAGTTCAACCCCGGCACGGTTTAGCCGCGAGATCACTACGTCATAGCGCTCTTTCACCTGCAGATCGCGGATTTTCTTCCCTAATACCTGCTCATTTGTCACCACGACGCGCTCGACGCGCATATCGGTGCCGCGCGTGGAGAGCGAGGTATCGACCTCCTGGCCAATCACCAGCTGTGCATTGTGCAAATCACCCGGTTGCCCGACGAGATGGAGCAAATCCCCGGTCTGAATCACCGTGCCCGGCGACGGGACCATCAGCATCTCTTCCCGCTTCAGGCGGGAACAGATGATCGTGGGACTGTTCAGAATCGGTACATCCTGAATAGCCATATTATTGAGATTGGGGTTTTCGACGCGAATATTGATGGTTTTGATCAAGGCATGACCATTGGTCAGCGTGGACTCGTGCGCTTTTGCCTCGTCCTCCACGTTAATCCGAAACAGCACGCGCACCAGCCACATGGTCAGCAAGATGCCGCAAATGCCGAACGGATAAGCCATGGCATAGCTCATCCCCATCTGATCGACGACATCCGGTGAAATCCCCAAATCACGCAGAATTTGCTGTCCGGCACCCAGCGCTGGCGTGTTGGTTACCGCGCCGGAGAAGATGCCCAGCACGACGGGAAGCGGGATGTCGAAAAGTTTATGCAGGATGGCGGTTACCAGCCCGCCCAGCAGCACAATGGCGAAAGCGAACAGGTTTAAGCGCAGTCCGGAGACACGCAGCGAGGCAAAGAAACCCGGACCCACCTGGATACCGATGGTATAGACAAAGAGGATCAGGCCGAATTCCTGGATGAAATGCAGCATTTCTGCACTGAGAGACAGGCCCAGCAGATCGGCAAAATGGCCCACAAAAATGCCGCCAAACAGCACACCGCCAATGCCAAACCCCACACCACGAATTTTGATGTTGCCAATCCATAGTCCTACCACCGCGACCAGGGCCAACACGCTAACGGTTAACGCGATACCACTCATGATCCACTTCCTTGCTATAACCTTAGTTATAACAAGGATTCTCTCAGAGCCGGACGGGGATGTATGGGCGATGGCGCACAAAAAAGCCCTGCCGGGGCTGCCCCTGTTAGCGTTTAACGTCCTGGGTTATTGACGCTGCAAGCTCAAGATTCCCTCCCTTAACAAGCAACTCACATAAGCGGTTGCTCGCACGACGAGTTAAGCGGCGTTATTTCGAGCAGGCTGAGAAGAGAGAATGTAAATTCATTCCTGACAGCGGCGATCGCCAGGAACCAGGACATAGCCAGCGTTTGTAGGACAAAAACACGCTTTGGTAGATAAAAGGTATTGGGATCGGAGCAAAAGGAAATGGCTGCAACGATCTGCGAAAGCATAAAGGCTGTTATGGTATATCCGTTGAAAAATTGTCCTGGCGCCTACCCACTTCCCCCTGAATTTCAAAGGGTGATATAGTTGACCTATAGGTCTATTATCCAGAGAGAATGATGTCTCCAGTCCTAAATAACAGCGGGAGTTTTGATATGGCGGTGATACCGATGTCATACAGCCCCGCCACTATGGCGCGGGAATACCGTAAAATTGGTGAAACGACGGTCAACGGCCGGGCGGTGGATATTTACATCCACAATGACCGACACCATGCCGTCGCGGTCTATGGTGAACCTGATGATATTAATGGCGATTTGCGCCATGTTATTGTGGCCAAAATTGACCTGAAATCGCGACAAAGTGAGGATGAAACCGAAACCATCCTGGCTGTTATCGGCTATTACGAACTTGAAACAACTCCGCTCCAGGTTGAGGGTGTAATAGTCACCAAGCGTGAGCGAAACGTCAACGTGGCCAGCGCCCTCTATAAGGCGCTCATCAATGATGGCATTGTGCTGGTAAGCGATAATGTGCAATTCCCTGGCGGCAAGGCGTTGTGGGCTCGTATGGCCCGTAAAGAGGTCGGCATTGACGTATTCGTGTTTGACTCTGAACGTCGCGCATTCTGGCCGTATGATGGTGAGCGCGTGAAGTACGATGGTCGTAGCATCCCGGAAGAGCAAATCTGGAGCCTGGCGCCAAATGAGTCCCGCAAAGGTATCGTGCTGGTGGCAGAAAAACGAGGCGAAGAGCAGACTTGAGGGCATTCATTTACTCCGGGCTGCTAGCCGCGCGGCATAAGGCCGCTGGCAGTACCCGGAGTTATCCAAATGGCACGAACACGCGCCGAACGCCGCCACCATGCGGCACGTCTCAAACACAAACGCGCAACCTATAACAACAGCGGTGCTGGAACACCAGCACACACTGGAATGGTCTATCGAACCCCCTGCAGTTGTTCTTGCCACATGTGCGGCCACCGGCGCCGGATTAATGGCATGGGCATACAGGAACTAAGTGCGAGGGGCATTGAGAGAGAGCGGAGGCAGCATGTATCTACTACAGGAGCATTTTTAGAACCTTTTAAGGAGTCTAAAAATGTCTGTTTTTCATCGAGTAAAAGACCGTGATCGCCACGGCAAGCCGCTGCCTCATGCGCATGTTGGCTACCCTGGCTGTGAGGGGAAAATGGCGCACTATGCCGATCTTGCACCTGGCCGCTGGCCGGACTGGAACACCAGCCACAACCCAAGTGCCTGGAACAATCTTTACCACACCCGACCGCGCCGCGCGTCTGACCGTCAGAACCTCAGTCGTGTGATGCAAGGTAAGGATCCGGATTGCATTATCTGGCACACACACAAAAAGCCGTACACCTACTTTTACTGACACCCAACCCGCTGCGGCGGGTTTTTTTATGGGTTCTCGCACACATGAGGCCGCCGGGCGGTTTTAACGAATAAGGCCGCATAAGAAAGTTAGCGAGGCGCACAGCGTGTTTGACAGCCTGGGTGAGGGATAAAAAAAAGCCCTGCCCACCGGGGGCAGGGCTGATTCTTTTCACCCTCTTCCAGAGGGAGAGGGCCGCGGTGCGGGCATACGCCCGCACAATATTAGCTATTCAACGCGGGGCGCTCGCTAATGGCGATACGCTGCGGGGCCAGAGCTTCTGGCACGTTCCGGGTCAGATCGATATGCAACAACCCGTTATTGAAGGTCGCGCCGGAAACCTCCATATGATCGGCCAGGGTAAAGCCCAGGCTGAACGGCTGGATCACCAGCCCCTGATGTAACCACTGGGTCTCGGTTTCAGGTTTTTGCGGCGTGCCTTTCACCGTCAGACGGGTACCCTCAAGCTGGATCTCAAGATCGTCCTGGCGGAACCCGGCCAGCGCAAGGGTGATGCGATAGTGGTTATCATCACTTTTTTCAATATTGTAGGGCGGGAAAGCCTGATGGTCAGCGGTGCTTTGCAGGGCGTTAGCCAGTTTGTCAAAACCAATCCACTGACGCAGAAGTGGGGATAAATCGTAGTTACGCATACTAAATCTCCTTCTAAGAAGCGAGTTCGGCACAGTTTATTTTTGTGCACAGTTGTCCTGTAAATCCTGACGGATTCACCTATGCTCCCATTACGGCAAGCAATTCTGGGTGGGCCGCTGACGCGACCCGTCTAATCAATTAATTTCGATACGGCGCGGTTTTTTCTCTTCCGGAATCACACGTTCCAGATCGACAAACAGCAGGCCGTTGACCAGGTTCGCGCCTTTAACATGAATGTTTTCGGCTAACTGGAATTTGCGTTCGAAATTGCGCTCCGCGATGCCCTGATACAGATAGGTACGCTCTTTCTGCTCAGCTGAATGCGAGCCTTTCACCACCAGCAGGTTGTCCTGCGCGGTGATCTCCAGTTCGCTTTCGGCAAAACCGGCGACGGCAATGGCGATGCGGTAGTGGTTTTCGTCAACCAGTTCAACATTGTATGGAGGGTAGCCGTTGCTCTGGCTCTGATTATTTTCTAAATGGTTGAACAGGCGATCGAAACCAATAGCAGAACGATAAAGCGGAGAGAGATCGAAGTTACGCATAAGTCATTGCTCCTGAAATCAGCGAGAATATTGAGCCTTCCACCATGGACAGGCCACTGCGCCCCTGAACACCCATTCGGCGAGTTCGTTATCGGGCCACAACAATAAAATGGGTCTGTATCCGATCTTTTCAAGAGTTTTATCGCAAGATTTTTTTGCACTTTACCGGCACTCGCATAGACTGGGACTACAGCACAAAGGGTTAAATTGCGATGACCGCCACAGTGCAGGGGTTCCGGGCTGTCCATTTTGATCAAGGCTCGCTATAACCCTGAGTTGCAGGTCTATGCAGTAACATTAACGATGACTGAGTGATGATGAAAAATGTTCTGATAAAGCTGACGACGTTCAGCGGGGTTGTTTTACTTTGCGGGTGTTCGAGCGTGATGTCTCACACTGGCGGTAAAGAAGGAACATATCCGGGCACGCGTGCCAGCGCGCAGATGATCTCGGATGACGACACCAACTGGGGCACAAAATCCCTGGTGGTACTGGATATGCCGTTCACCGCCGTTGTCGACACGCTCTTACTTCCATGGGACTTCTATCGTACTGACAGTTCAGTTCGCTCTCGCGTAGAGAAAAGCGAGCAGGAAAATCTGGCGACGAACGCCGTTATTCCGCCCGCCGCCATGCCCCCACGCTAATTCAGGCGGTTTCCGTCACCCAAAGCTGACGAAAACCGTCCACCTCTTCCATCCAGGCAATCCACTGCCCGTCAGGTGAGAACACCACAGCATCGCCAGACGGCGGATTGCCATGATCGGACGTCAAAAAGAGCACCTGGCCCGTCAGCGCATCGCAACGGGCGATACGATTTTCGAGGACGAAGCCCAACGATTCACCGGAAGGATGCCAGTTAAACGCCGACTGGATATCGCTGCTGTTATGCGTTAATTGACGCGTTTCGCCGCCGTCAGGTGAAATGAGCCACAGCTGCACCACCCCGTTATCATCACGCATCAGGAAAGCAATCGCTGTTCCCTGCGGGTTCGCTCTGACCCAATGGCGGGGCGTAGTTACCAGCCCGGGAAAACGACGATCGTGCGTAAAGGTCAGACGACGTTGCGCCACACCCGCGGGCGGGGCAGGCATGGTCTGCGGCGTACCTTCCAGCGGATCGCGGCCCGCCTGCTTCCAGCCGCTTTCGTTATGCGGAAGATCCACAATAAACAGTTCCGGTACTTTTACTCCCGTGACTGACAGCGTATCGCCGATGAACGCCAGCCGGTTATTGCCCACCCAGCCCTCTTCATACGCACGGTTAATTTCATCGCTGCCCGGTTGCGGCGTGGGCGTGGTACGGCTGACCAGCACGCTCCAGCAGGTGCCTGCATATTCACGGGGGTGATTTCCCTGGGGCGTGACCGGGCCAAACGGCGTGGCGACGCCGACGTTGCGCAAATCGAGCGTCGCATCGCGTTCATGCAGGACGTGGTCGTTATAGGTAAAGCTCACCGCGTCACCCTGCGGGCTATAGACATGGACGTGAGTGCCGCCGCGTAAGGCACCAGGCGTATAAGGGGCGGTGATGTCCATCGCCTCGAGCGCGCTGAGATGCTCGCCGTGTGCAATGACGCCACGTCGATGATGAAAATCGTACTGCCAGCCTGCATCCGGATGCTCCGGGCCGTGGATAAAGACGTACTTATCCTCAACGGGATGAACGGTCACCACGCCGACGCAGGCCCCGTGATGCGCACGATAGATTACCTGCACCTCGCCCGACTCAACGTTCACCCGTTCGATGGTTTCGCCGGTAAACGACGCGCCAGAAGGGCGAACGTCAAACACCAGCCACTGGCTGTCTGCCGTCCAGGTATTGATGTTGGTAAGTTGATGATGGCGATGAGCTGAGGTGATTTGTTTCATGTGGATACCCTGATGCGCGGTTATCGCATCAGGGTAAAGCATCGCAATAAATTAGCCTACTCGTTTAACATTGCCGACCAGCAGGATGTAAGACAGCGCGCCAATCAGGGCCACTGCAGAGATATAAACCAGCGCCGGGCCAAAACCGTAATCCTGAGCCAGATAACCCACAACCAGCGGAACGGTGATGCCTCCCAGACCGCCAACAAAGTTAAACACGCCCCCGGTCAGGCCAATCAGCCGCATCGGCGCAAGTGATGACACCAGGGACCAGGTGATGGACGCAAAACCGTTGCCGAAGAAGGCAAGTGCCATCAGCGTCATAATCCATACCGGATCGTTGGTGTAGTTGGCCCCCATAATGCAGGTCGAGATAAGCAAGCCGCAGATGATGGGCGTTTTACGCGCCGCCCCCAGCGAGTAACCTTTTTTCACCAGCTTATCGGCCAGCCAGCCGGAAAGCAGCACGCCAAAGAACGCCGCCAGGAAAGGCACAGTGGTCATAAAACCGGCTTTTAGCGCCGTAATGCCCTTTTCCTGCGTCAGATAGTTGGGGAACCAGGTCAGGAAGAACCACAGCGTGGAGGTCACCGCGAACTGCCCGATATAAACGCCGATCAGCTTGCGATGAAAGACCAGCTTCCACTCGGCTTTCGTCAGCGGCTGGCGAGCCTCTTTCTTCGCTGGCGCATCGCCGTCGATTAGGCCCCCGCCGTCACGAATGTAATCCAGTTCCGCCTGAGTAATATTTTTGGTCAGGCGCGGTGGCTGGTAAACCTTGAACCAGATAAAGGACCAGATAATGCCAATACCGCCGGTAATGATAAACACCCAGTGCCAGCTCAGCATCTCCTGGATCCAGATGAGCAGCGGCGTCAGGAAGGCCAGACCGACAAATTGCCCGGAGGTGTAGAAGCCCACCGCTGAAGCACGCTCCTGCTCGGGGAACCAGCTTGTCACCATGCGGTTATTGGTTGGAAACGCCGGTGCTTCAAAGATGCCCGTAATGGCGCGCAGCCCAATCAGCGACATCAGCCCCGTGGCGAACCCCTGAAATAGCGTCGCCACCGACCAGCCAAAGATGGCAATGAAATAGGTCAGGCGCGACCCGACGCGGTCCAGGAACCAGCCACCCGGGATCTGACAGAGGGTATAAAGCCAGGCAAACGCCGAGAATACGTAGCCCATTTCCGCTTTGGTAATGCCAAACTCTTCCTGAATATGGGCCGACGCCACCGCCAGATTGGCGCGGTCAACGTAGCAAATCACGACGGTAATAAAGATCATGATGAGCGTCAGATAGCGACGACGCCCGGGTTTTGCAGCGGTTACTGGAATATCCATTGTTATCTGTCTCCAGATTTTGGGCATAGCGAAGCCGCTCACCATGCCCTGTAGTTTCAGAGGGGGTATTGGGTTTTTTTATTATTTGTGGTGTCCAGAATCATTCGTGGTGCAGGAAGGCGGCAAGATTGTAAATCCCCGGGAGCTTACTCAAGTAAGTGACTGGGGTGCACAATCGAAGCCAACGCATCTGCGGCGCGAAGGATGAAGGACATTACCATTCGGCGACGGAGCCGTCTTCATGACGCCACAACGGATTACGCCAGTCCGGCGCATTTTGACTCAGCTCTATGACCCTGGCTTCGTCAATGTCCACGCCCAGGCCCGGCTTCGTTAACGGTTTAAAGAAACCGCCTTCCATGCTGAAGTCTTCTTTGTTTTTCACAAAATCGAGCAGTTCCGCGCCCTGGTTATAGTGAATGCCCATGCTCTGCTCCTGGAACACGGCGTTGCGCGAAACAAAGTCGACGTGCAGACACGCCGCCAGTGCGATCGGTCCCAGCGGACAGTGCGGTGCCAGGGCCACGTCGTAGGCTTCGGCCATACCGGCGATTTTGTAGCATTCGGTAATGCCGCCAGCGTGCGACAGATCGGGTTGCAGAATTGCCAGACCGCCCGCTTCCAGAACGCGCTTAAATTCAAAGCGCGAGAACATGCGTTCGCCAGCGGCAATAGGAATATGGGTTTGCGCCGCCAGTTTTGGATAATATTCCGCCTGTTCTGCCAGCACCGGCTCTTCAATAAACAGCGGCCGATACTGCTCCAGTTCTTTGATCAAGACTTTCGCCATTGGCGCACTGACGCGGCCGTGGAAATCGAGGCCAAATTCAATCTCATTCCCGAAAGCTTCGCGAATTTGCGCAACGGTGCTCACCGCCTTGTCCACGGCACGTGAATTATCAATCACGCCCATCTCTTCGCAGCCATTCAGCTTAAAGGTGTCAAAGCCGATATTGCGCAACGTTCTTATACCCTGAATGACATCTGCAGGACGATCGCCGCCCACCCAGCTATAGGCTTTAATTTTATCGCGTACCAGACCGCCCATAAGTTGCCAGACCGGCGCATTCAACACTTTCCCTTTGATATCCCACAATGCCTGATCGATGCCTGCAATCGCGCTCATCAGAACGGGGCCACCACGGTAGAAACCTGCACGATACATGACCTGCCACAGGTCGTTGATGCGTGCCGGATCCTGGCCAATCAGGTATTCACTGAGTTCATGCACGGCGGCCTCAACGGTGCGTGCGCGTCCTTCGATAACAGGCTCACCCCAGCCAACCACGCCTTCATCGGTTTCAATTTTCAAAAACATCCAGCGCGGGGGTAAACGGTACGTGGTGATGTTAGTTATTTTCATTTCACTGCCTCTCGATACGCTTCTACAAATGCCGCCGCCTGAGTGGCGGTACGTTCAACGGACTGCCCGGCGCGATAGAGATCGCTGCCCAGCCCTGCTCCCGCACAACCGGAGTTAATCCATTGCGCCAGGTTTTCAGGCGTCACGCCCCCCACGGCAAAGACCGGAACGCTGGCGGGGAGTACCGCTTTCAGCGCCTTGATGTAATCCGGCCCAAAAGCCGATGAAGGGAAAATTTTGAGCGCCTGGGCACCTGCATCGAGAGCCGTGAAGGCTTCTGTCGCCGTCGCACAGCCAGGGCAGACGGTCATGCCATAACTGACGGCTCGACGGATCACCTCAGGGTGAATATTTGGCGTGACGATGAGTTTGCAGCCCATTTTCGCAAGCTGATCTACCTGCTCGGGCTGCAATACGGTGCCAGCCCCGATCAGCGCTTTGTCACCGAACGCCTCCACCACCGCCGGGATGCTCTTTTCCCACTCGGGAGAATTAAGCGGGATTTCCACGGCGTCAAAACCGGCGTCGATCGCGGCGCCAACGTGCGCGACTGCCTCGTCGGGCGTGATGCCGCGCAAGATAGCGATAAGGGGAAGATTAGTTTGCCACTGCATGAGCGATGCTCCTTATTCCTGCCTGAAATGCCGTGTCGCCATCAACCGCTGAGACATCACGCCCCACGGCATTGAACGCCTGGCGGTAACGAGAGGTCAGCGATGAACCCGCGACGAGGGTGATGGCCTGTTGCCCGGCGAACTGCTCACTCAGGCTGGCGACTTCTGCGCCAATCAACAGGCCGGATAAAAATTCGCTGACCTGCTCGCGGGGCAGGTTTCCCAACACGTGCGACGCGCGAACTTCAAAGAGATGTGGCAATACGGCAGGCGAGGCGAGGCCGCGCTCAAGCCCGGCGGTAAACGCCTGTGCAGACGAGTCCTGCTCCGGCAAACCCGCACCCACCAGCGAGTGTGTGAGCAGCAAATGATGCAATTCACCGGTCATCACGGTACGAAAATCGTGGATTTGCTTCTCATCTGCCTGGACCCATTTGCAATGGGTGCCGGGCATAACGTAGACAGACGAAGGAGAAAGGGTGCGGGCGCCAAGCAATTGTGTCTCTTCACCGCGCATCACGTTATGGTTATCGTCACGTGAAACGCAAAGACCGGGAATAATCCACACATTGTCGCCAACGGACGTTAACTGCTGCCCAATGGCAGAGAAACAGGTGGGAACAGGCAGATAAGGCACAGCCTTCCAGCCCACATTGCTGCCCACCATACCCGCCATGATGACTGGCGTGGCGCTGTCGCGCCATCCAGAGGTCACTTTCGCTAACACCGCCTCGGGTGATTGACCGTTCAGGCGCGTCACGCCCGATTCTGATTGCCTGCTCTCCAGACATTCGTCGCCCTGGTAAAGCCAGGCGCGCAGATTGGTCGATCCCCAGTCTATGGCGATGTAGCGAGGTGTCATGTGATTTCCTTTAACCTTCGTGTTGAGCTGGCGATCATCGTGAGTGCCGCCTGCTCTGCCGCATCGCTATCCTGATGCCGTATCGCATCGAATAGCGCCTTATGTTCCTGAAGAGTTTTTGGCATGTTGGCCTCATCACCCATCCAGGTTCGTTCAAAGACGGCTCGCTGCAGCGAACTGATCGCCACGCTAAGCTGTTGTAAGACCGGGTTATGTACTGACTGCAATACGGCCTCGTGGTAGCGGATATCCGCTTCGTTAAAGGCATCCCGGTCCTGGTTATTGGCGATCATATCGTTGAGCGCCGATTCAATTTGCGCCAGATCGCCTGACGTTGCGCGTTCGGCTGCCCAACGGGCGATGGCCGGTTCAACCAGATTACGTACCTCACTCATCGCGCCAATCAGTCTTGGGTCGTAGTCATTTTCCAGCACCCACTGCAGGACATCGGTATCGAGGTAGTTCCACTGGTTACGCGGGGCGACGAAGGCGCCGCGATAACGTTTCATTTCTATCAACCGCTTCGCCATCAACGAGCGAAACACTTCGCGGATGATGTTGCGCGAGGTTTCAAACTCTTCGCAGAGCTCGGCTTCTGCGGGTAACGGCGAACCGGGAACGTATTTGCCACCCACAATCTGGGTACCCAGCGTGATCACAATGCGATCGGTTTTATTCAGCGTCATGGAGAGTCCTTGTGCTCTGTAAGTCCATCCCTACTTTACCGCGAGCGCTGAATTTCGCCTCACTTTTGCAGTACAAACGTGATGCCTTTCGTCATTGCCGTGGCTGTAATGTAGTACAATCATTTAATGTTGTACTACAATCCAGATCACAAAAAGAACAATTCGATAAATTCAACGCAAAAAAAAGCCCCGGTTGATAACCGAGGCTGATGAGTTTCAGCAGAACTTAGTTCAGGACAAATTTCTCGATCGCGTAGGCAACGCCGTCTTCCAGGTTGGATTTAGTGACGAAATTGGCGACTTCTTTCACCGACGGAATGGCGTTATCCATCGCCACACCCATGCCCGCATATTCGATCATAGCGATGTCGTTTTCCTGATCGCCCAGCGCCATGATCTCTTCTGATTTAATCCCCAGCGTATCCGCAAGAGATTTCACACCGGTGCCTTTATTGACGCGTTTATCCAGGATTTCGAGGAAGTACGGCGCACTTTTCAGCACGGTGTATTTCTCTTTTACCTCTGCCGGGATACGCGCAATCGCTTTATCCAGAATTTCAGGCTCGTCAATCATCATCACTTTGAGGAACTGCGTAGCCGGGTCCATTTTCTCGGCTTCACAGAACACCAGCGGAATTGTGGCAACAAAAGACTCATGCACCGTGTAGTAGCTGATATCCCGATTAGCGGTATAGAGCGTATTACGGTCGAGCGCGTGGAAATGAGAACCGACCTCGCGTGACAGTTTTTCCAGGAACAGATAATCGTCATAGTTCAACGCGGTTTGCGCCACCGTGCTGCCGTCCGCCGCCTTCTGTACCAGTGCGCCGTTATAGGTAATGCAGTAATCACCCGGCTGATTCATGTGCAGCTCTTTCAGGTAGCTGTGCACGCCCGCATACGGACGACCGGTGGTCAGGACGACATTGACGCCCTTTTCACGGGCAGCGGCGATGGCATTTTTGACAGCAGGAGAGATGGTGTGGTCAGGCAGCAGCAACGTGCCGTCCATGTCGATTGCGATGAGTTTTATGGCCATGAGATCCCCAGGTTAAATGAGTCTTGGATCATGCTAACGCGATTCCGCTCAAAAAACACGGTAAGAAAGGGGATGGGGTGTGAGGGGGGGATTCCTCTTTTGCGCAGGTTTTCCCCTCACCCTCTGCTTCAGGCAGAGGGACCGTACACCCTCTCCTTGTGGGAGAGGGCTGAGGGGAGGGGGATAACTTAGATATCGATATTCGCTGCTTTCAGGGCGTTCTCTTCGATAAAGGCACGGCGCGGTTCAACCGCATCGCCCATCAGGGTCGTGAACAGCTGATCGGCAGCAATCGCATCTTTAACGGTGACGCGCAGCATACGACGGCTTTCCGGATCCATGGTGGTTTCCCACAGCTGTTCCGGGTTCATTTCGCCCAGGCCTTTATAACGCTGAATGTACAAGCCACGACGCGACTCTTTCACCAGCCATTCCAGCGCCTGCTCGAAGCTGGTCACTGGCTGACGGCGTTCGCCACGCTCGATGAACGCATCTTCTTCAATCAGATCGCGCAGTTTTTCACCCAGCGCGCACAGACGACGATATTCGCCACCGGTCACAAACTCGTGATCCAGTGGATAATCGGTGTCCACACCATGCGTACGCACGCGAATAATCGGCTCGAACAGGTTCAGTTCGGCGTTTTCACGCACGTCAAACTTCCACATGCTGCCATGCTGTTCGTTCTCGTTCAGATCGGTCACCAGCTGGTTGACCCAGCGCGTCACGGTCTGTTCGTCGCTCAGATCCGCTTCAGCCAGCGTTGACTGATAGACCAGTGCTTTCAGCAAGGTGCGCGGGAAACGGCGCTCCATGCGGCCAATCATTTTCTGCGTGGCGTTATATTCAGAAACCAGACGTTCCAGCGGCTCACCGGCCAGCGCGGGTGCATGCGCATTGGCGTGCAGCGTTGCGCCATCCAGAGCAATGGAGATTTGATACTGGTCCATCGCTTCGTCGTCTTTAATGTACTGTTCCTGCTTGCCTTTTTTCACTTTGTACAGCGGTGGCTGGGCAATGTAGATATGGCCGCGCTCGACGATTTCTGGCATCTGACGATAGAAGAAGGTCAGCAGCAACGTACGGATGTGTGAACCATCGACGTCGGCATCGGTCATGATGATGATGCTGTGATAGCGCAGTTTGTCCGGGTTGTACTCATCGCGACCGATGCCGCAACCGAGCGCGGTGATCAGCGTCGCCACTTCCTGAGAAGAGAGCATTTTGTCAAAGCGCGCCTTTTCCACGTTCAGGATTTTACCCTTCAGCGGCAGGATCGCCTGATTTTTACGGTTACGGCCCTGCTTCGCGGAGCCGCCCGCAGAGTCCCCTTCCACAAGGTACAGTTCAGAGCGAGCAGGATCGCGCTCCTGGCAGTCCGCCAGTTTGCCCGGCAGGCCAGCCAGGTCCAGCGCGCCCTTACGGCGGGTCATCTCACGCGCTTTACGTGCCGCTTCACGCGCACGGGCGGCATCGATAATTTTGCCGACCACGATTTTCGCATCCGTTGGGTTTTCCAGCAGGTATTCGCTCAACAGTTCGTTCATCTGTTGTTCAACCGCCGTTTTCACCTCGGAAGAGACCAGTTTGTCTTTGGTCTGAGAAGAGAATTTAGGGTCAGGAACTTTTACCGACACAACCGCAATCAGGCCTTCACGCGCATCATCACCAGTGGCGCTGACTTTCGCTTTTTTGCTGTAGCCTTCTTTGTCCATGTAGGCATTCAGCGTACGGGTCATTGCCGTACGGAAGCCGACCAGGTGCGTACCACCATCGCGCTGTGGGATGTTGTTGGTGAAGCAATAAATGTTTTCCTGGAAACCGTCGTTCCACTGCAGCGCCACTTCCACGCCGATACCGTCTTTTTCAGTAGAGAAATAGAAGATATTTGGGTGGATTGGCGTTTTGTTTTTGTTGAGATACTCAACAAACGCCTTGATGCCGCCTTCGTAATGGAAATGGTCTTCTTTGCCGTCACGCTTATCGCGCAGGCGGATAGAGACACCGGAGTTCAGGAATGACAGCTCGCGAAGACGTTTCGCCAGAATGTCGTATTCGAAATCAGTGACGTTAGTAAAGGTTTCGTGGCTTGGCCAGAAGCGCACCGTGGTACCGGTTTTTTCGGTATCACCGGTCACGGTCAGCGGAGCCTGCGGCACGCCGTGGGTATAAACCTGATTATGTATTTTGCCTTCGCGGTAGATAATCAGCTCCAGTTTCTGCGACAGGGCGTTAACAACGGAAACGCCGACGCCGTGCAGACCGCCTGAAACTTTATAGGAGTTATCATCGAATTTACCGCCCGCATGCAGAACGGTCATGATGACCTCTGCCGCCGACACGCCCTCTTCCGGGTGAATACCGGTTGGGATACCACGCCCGTCATCCTGTACGGATACGGAGTTATCGCCGTGAATGGTGACGATAATATCTTTACAGTGACCCGCGAGTGCTTCGTCGATTGCGTTATCCACGACCTCGAATACCATGTGGTGCAGACCGGTGCCGTCATCGGTATCGCCGATATACATACCTGGGCGCTTACGCACCGCATCCAGCCCTTTCAGGACTTTGATACTGGAGGAGTCATAAGAATTCGACATCAACGTTTCTCGCTCATTTTATCTTGGGTTAATCCGTTATTTTACCCTTTTCCACGGTAAACATCTTCGAATTTTCGTCCGACATGTCTATAACGTGTTCAGCGCTAATTGCGCTGACGAAAACCTGCGACTGCGTGGCTTTTAAGCGGCTGGCAAGCAGCCCGCGCCGTGCGTCATCAAGTTCCGAGGCAAAATCATCTATCAGGTACAGACAGCGTCGCCCGCTCTCACGAGTCAGGAATTCTCCCTGCGCCAGACGTAGCGCGCACATCAGGAGTTTGAGCTGCCCGCGTGATAAGGTATCTTCGACCGGTGCGCCATCGGCACGAATGCGAAAATCCGCTTTGTGTGGGCCGTGCGCGGTATAGGTCAGCATGCGATCGCGTTCAAAGCTTCTCTCAAGCACTTCGGCATAATCCGTCTCTTTCTCCCAGCCACGCTGGAAGGAAAAGGTGAGAGAAAACTCCGGTAAAAACTGTTTGCAGGTATCCGCCATATCTTCGGCAATACCCGCGCTGTATTCGGCTCGCCAGCGGCTGAGTTGTTCCGCCAGTGGAATGAGTTCTAAATCCCAGGGACGCAGCTGGGCGTAGCGGGTCACCTGGCGCAGGGCGGCGTTACGTTGCTTGAGCAGCCGTTTCAGGTTGCTCCAGGCGCTGAAAAATCCCGCCTCATTATGGAAGCATCCCCAGTCGAGGAAGGCTCTTCTGTATTTGGGGCCGCCATTGAGTAAAGTAAACCCCTCAGGCGTGATCAGCTGCATCGGCATCAACAGCGCCAGCTCGGCAACTTTATGACCGTCGGTGCCATCGATGCGCACTTTGCTGTCGCCAAGCTTGTCCTTCGTCAGGCCAATCGCGGTTTCGTGATCCTGCCCCTGCAAACGCCCGTGAAGGATAAACGCATCCTGTTCATGGCGAATGACGCGGCCAATCTGCAAGCTGCGAAATGCCCGCCCATGACCAAGCGTATAAATAGCTTCCAGCACGCTGGTTTTGCCGCTGCCATTGGCGCCAACCAGGAAATTAAAGCCGGGAGATAAAGCGAGATCCGCGTTTTCGATATTGCGGAAATCTTTGATTAACAGGCGCGTCAGTGACATATCAGGGTATCTTCGGGCCAGGGCGTAATCGGCGCAGCCGGTTTCAACGTGGACGGCACGCCGTCTCTGGCACGTACAGGAACCAGGTGACAGAGACGCGCACAGCCCAGGCTGAAAAAGGCAGGTAAGATCGCCCGATATTCTTCACTACAGTCGCATTGGCATAACAACGTATGCCGCCGACTGCGATGCGGCGTCTTCGATCTGCACGCTCGAAACGGAGTCGGTCAGCAGAATACGGACGTTTTCACACTTCAGCGCGTTCAGTACGTCGAGCACGTAGCTGACGTTAAAGCCGATTTCCATCTCAGCCCCGGCGTAGGTGACGTCCAGAATCTCTTCTGCTTCTTCCTGTTCGGGGTTGTTGGCGGTGATTTTGATCTGGTTTTCGTGAACAAACAGACGCACGCCGCGGAATTTCTCGTTAGAGAGGATAGCCGCACGCGCGAAGGCCTGTTTAAGGATATCGCAGCCCGCTTCCAGCGTTTTGTCCGGATTCTTGGGCAATACGCGACGATAGTCCGGGAAGCGACCATCTACCAGCTTGGACGTGAAGATGAAATCGCCCACGTGAGCGCGGATGTTGTTACTGCCAATCTGCACGCGCAGCGGGTTTTCGCCGCCGTCGAGCATACGCATCAGTTCGATCACGCCTTTACGCGGCACAATCACCGAATGGTTCGGCAGGCTCTCTCCAACAGGCATGGAGCAGACGGCCAGACGGTGTCCGTCCGTCGCCACGGTACGCAGCTCTTCACCTTCGGTTTCGAACAGCATGCCGTTTAAATAGTAACGAACGTCCTGATGGGCCATCGAGAATTGCGTGGCTTCGATCAGACGCTTCATCGTCGCCTGCGGCAGGGTGAATTCAACTTCACTCTGCCAGTCATCCAGGTTCGGGAAGTCGATAGCCGGCAGCGTGGAGAGCGAGAAACGGCTGCGGCCAGAACGCACCAGCATCCGATCGCCTTCCAGCTGAACGGCGATTTCCGCGCCTTCGGGCAATCCACGGCAGATATCAAAGAACTTACGCGCAGGGACGGTCGTTGCGCCTGCGTCATGCGGCTGAGACAGCGTGACACGCGCAACCATTTCCATTTCAAGATCGGTACCCGTCAGCGACAGCGTGCCGTCAGCGACCTGCAACAGCAGATTGCCAAGAATAGGTAGCGTCGGGCGGCCACCTAATGGGCCACTCACCTGTTGCAGCGGTTTTAATAAATGTTCACGTTCAACGGTAAATTTCATAGCGTCACGATGATAGGGTTCTGATTAAATTGGAAAAGTCTTCTTTTATGTCGTGGCTTTCTTCACGCAACTGCTCAATCTTGCGGCAGGCATGAAGGACGGTCGTATGGTCACGGCCACCAAACGCATCGCCGATTTCCGGCAGACTGTGGTTGGTTAGCTCTTTTGCCAGTGCCATCGCCATCTGACGCGGACGCGCTACCGAGCGAGAACGTCGCTTGGAGAGCAGGTCTGCAATTTTGATTTTGTAATACTCGGCCACCGTCTTCTGAATATTATCAATAGTGACCAGTTTTTCCTGCAATGCCAGCAGATCGCGCAGCGCTTCGCGCACAAAATCAATGGTAATCGCCCGGCCGGTAAAGTTGGCGTTAGCGATAACGCGGTTCAGTGCGCCTTCGAGTTCACGTACGTTTGAACGCAAACGCTTCGCGATAAAGAACGCCACTTCGCCTGGCAGACGAATGTCGTTTTCATCGGCTTTTTTCATCAGGATCGCGACGCGGGTTTCCAGCTCCGGTGGCTCGATCGCCACGGTCAGGCCCCAGCCAAATCGGGATTTCAGACGATCCTCAACCCCGTTGATCTCTTTAGGATAGCGATCCGACGTCAAAATGATCTGCTGATTACCTTCCAGCAGCGCATTAAAGGTGTGGAAAAACTCTTCCTGGGATCGTTCTTTATTGGCAAAGAACTGGATGTCATCGATCAGCAGCGCATCAACAGAACGGTAGTAGCGTTTAAATTCTTCGATCGCATTGTTTTGCAGGGCTTTAACCATGTCCTGAACGAAGCGCTCGGAGTGCATATACACCACTTTCGCATTGGGCTTACGGGCCACAATGCCATTTCCCACCGCGTGCAGCAGGTGAGTTTTACCCAGACCGGTGCCGCCATAAAGAAACAGAGGGTTATACGCGCCGCCTGGGTTATCCGCTACCTGGCGGGCCGCTGCACGCGCCAGCTGGTTGGACTTACCTTCAACGAAGTTATCAAACGTGTGCTTCACGTTAACGTTAGAACGGTAGGTCTGCTCAGCGGGTGCTGGAACGTTATCCCAGCCTGCGCGTGCAGGCTGAACAATGCGGGGAGTAGGCACATGAATTTGCGCAGGTGCGGCAACATTCACGGTTTCTCTGAGCGTTTGCGTCACCGGCTTGGTACCGACTTCAAAACGCAGCTGCGGCGCATCGGTGCCGCAAAAATCGTTTAACAATCCATTGATGTTATTGAGGTATTTATCCCTTACCCAATCAAGCACGAAACGGTTTGGCGCATACAAAGCCAGCGTGTTATCGCTCAGTTCCGCCTGCAATGGGCGGATCCACATACTGAATTCTGTGGCTGGTAACTCATCCTGCAATCGGGCAAGACATTGCTGCCAAAGCGAAAGTGACACGGCGGACTCCACTCGAACAATAAAAGAAAAATACTGAAAATTCGTGATTTTTGACACACGTCGAAAAGACCCTGTGCAAAAGGGTGACGTGCGAATTGCTCTCTGCAATTTCTCCCAATCGGGCCCCTGGGATCCCGATCAGGACCGCGGATCATAGCCTAAACTGAGCCAGAGATCTTCTGTTTCTCACAGATTCTTCCCGATTTATCCACAGGAAGATCCGAAACCGAGTAAGTGTAAACGATCCTGGTACGCGTGCCCCACGATTTAGGCCGCATATTGAAAAATTTAATAAGCAGGGACCTTTTTTGGCTTAAAAGATCTCACGAAGATCCTGGACGATCCTTGCGATTTCAACGAGAGACCGTATAATCCCCCACCCGGCGCGTGATGCTCGACTTCCTGCGTCGTCCGTTGCTCATTTTGCACGCGAAAACGTGCGGAAATACGCGGGAAATAAGGAAAGAGAATTGACTCCGGAGTGTACAATTATTACAATCCGGCCTCTTTAATCACACACGCTGAGGCGTTAGTCGTTCGTTATTCGTTCGGGTATACGCGAAAGTCAGTGAAATTATTCAAGTTTAGGTAGAAATCGCCATGAAACGCACTTTTCAACCGTCTGTACTGAAGCGCAACCGTTCTCACGGCTTCCGTGCTCGTATGGCTACTAAAAATGGTCGTCAGGTTCTGGCACGTCGTCGTGCTAAAAGCCGTTCTCGTCTGACCGTTTCCAAGTAATAAAGCTAACCCTGCGTGGTTAAGCTAGCATTTCCCAGGGAGTTACGTTTGTTAACTCCCACTCATTTCACTTTCGTCTTCCAGCAGCCACAACGGGCTGGCACGCCGCAAATCACCATCCTCGGCCGCCAAAATTCGCTGGGGCATCCCCGCATCGGTCTCACAGTCGCCAAGAAAAACGTTAAGCGTGCGCATGAACGCAACCGGATTAAACGTCTGACGCGTGAAAGCTTCCGTTTACGTCAACACGAACTGCCTTCAATGGATTTCGTGGTGGTGGCTAAAAAGGGGGTTGCCGACCTCGATAACCGTGCTCTCTCGGAAGCGTTGGAAAAATTATGGCGCCGCCACTGTCGCCTGGCTCCAGGGTCCTGATAGCCCTTATTAGGGTTTATCAGCGCCTGATTAGCCCGCTACTCGGGCCACACTGTCGTTTCACGCCAACGTGCTCAAGCTACGGAATTGAGGCATTGCGCAGGTTTGGAGTGATAAAAGGCAGTTGGTTGACGGTGAAACGCGTATTAAAATGCCACCCTTTACACCCAGGTGGAGACGATCCCGTCCCCCCAGGACCTTTTGATACCAGAGAACACTAACGATGGATTCGCAACGCAATCTTCTTATCATCGCTTTGTTGTTCGTGTCTTTCATGATCTGGCAGGCATGGGAGCAGGATAAAAATCCTCAACCTCAAGCTCAACAGACCACGCAGACCACGACCACCGCAGCGGGTAGCGCCGCCGACCAGGGCGTACCGGCCAGTGGCCAGGGGAAACAGATTACGGTTAAGACCGACGTGCTTGAGCTGACTATTAACACCCGTGGTGGTGATGTTGAGCAGGCGCTGCTGTTGACCTACCCGAAAGAGCTGAAGTCTAACGAACCGTTCCAGTTGCTGGAAACGACGCCAGAGTTTATCTACCAGGCGCAAAGTGGCCTGACCGGCCGTGATGGCCCGGATAACCCGGCTAACGGTGCGCGTCCTCTGTATAACGTCGACAGTGATACCTTTGTCCTGGCTGATGGCCAGAACGAAATCGCAATTCCGATGACCTATACCGATGCCGCAGGCAATACCTTCACCAAAACCTTCACCCTGAAACGCGGTGAATATGCGGTGAATGTGGGCTACAGCGTTCAGAACACCGGTGCGAAACCGCTGGAAGTGTCGACCTTTGGTCAGCTGAAGCAGTCCATCAATCTGCCGTCTCACCGTGACACCGGAAGCAGCAACTTTGCGCTGCATACCTTCCGTGGCGCGGCGTACTCCACGCCAGATACCAAGTACGAGAAATACAAATTCGACACCATCGCTGATAACGAAAACCTGAACGTCAGTTCTAAAGGCGGTTGGGTTGCGATGCTGCAACAGTATTTCGCGACGGCCTGGGTGCCAAACAACGATGGCTCGAACAACTTCTACACCGCGAACCTGGGTAATGGTATTGCAGCCATCGGCTACAAATCACAGCCTGTTCTGGTTCAGCCGGGTCAAACCGGTAACCTGGCCAGCACCCTGTGGGTCGGCCCGGAAATCCAGGACAAAATGGCAGCCGTTGCGCCGCACCTGGATCTGACCGTAGATTATGGTTGGTTGTGGTTCATCTCTCAGCCGCTGTTTAAGCTGCTGAAGTTCATCCACAGCTTCCTGGGTAACTGGGGCTTCTCCATCATCGTTATCACCTTTATCGTTCGTGGCATCATGTACCCGCTGACTAAAGCGCAGTACACCTCCATGGCGAAGATGCGTATGCTGCAGCCGAAGATTGCGGCGATGCGTGAGCGTCTGGGCGATGACAAACAGCGTCAGAGCCAGGAAATGATGGCCCTGTACAAAGCAGAGAAAGTAAACCCGCTGGGTGGTTGCTTCCCGCTGCTGATTCAGATGCCAATCTTCCTTGCGCTGTACTACATGCTGATGGGTTCCGTTGAGCTGCGCCATGCGCCGTTCGCACTGTGGATCCATGACCTGTCTGCACAGGACCCGTACTACATCCTGCCGATCCTGATGGGCGTGACGATGTTCTTCATCCAGAAGATGTCGCCGACCACCGTGACCGACCCGATGCAGCAGAAGATCATGACCTTTATGCCGGTCATCTTCACCGTGTTCTTCCTGTGGTTCCCGTCAGGTCTGGTGCTGTACTATATCGTCAGCAACCTGGTGACCATCATCCAGCAGCAGTTGATTTATCGTGGTCTGGAGAAGCGTGGCCTGCATAGCCGCGAAAAGAAAAAGTCCTGATACTCTTCATTCTTCAAGCCGCAGGCGCGTTGGCTGCGTTTGATTGCCCCAGTCACTTACTTCTGTAAGCTTCTGGGGCGCACAAACTTGCCGCCTTCCTGCAACTTGAATTATGTCGAGTATTCACGGTAGAGTCATGCCAGAGAAGGCGGTCATTAGACCGCCTTTTTCACATTTACAAAGAGACCAACCATGAGCCATAACGACACTATCGTCGCCCAGGCAACCCCACCGGGACGCGGTGGTGTAGGTATTCTGCGCATCTCCGGCCTGAAGGCGCGCGAGGTGGCCGAAGCGGTGCTGGGTAAACTGCCTAAACCGCGCTACGCGGATTACCTGCCCTTTAAAGATGCCGACGGCACGCCGCTGGACCAGGGCATAGCGCTGTGGTTCCCCGGCCCGAACTCCTTTACCGGCGAAGACGTGCTGGAGCTGCAGGGCCACGGCGGTCCGGTGATCCTCGACCTGCTGTTAAAACGCATTCTGACGCTGCCGGGCCTGCGTATCGCGAAGCCGGGCGAGTTCTCCGAGCGCGCCTTCCTGAACGATAAGCTTGACCTGGCCCAGGCCGAGGCGATTGCCGATCTGATCGACGCCAGCTCTGAGCAGGCGGCCCGCTCTGCGCTGAACTCGCTTCAGGGGGCGTTTTCTGCTCGCGTGAACCATTTAGTGGAAGCACTTACTCACCTGCGAATCTACGTCGAAGCAGCGATTGATTTTCCGGATGAGGAGATCGACTTCCTCTCCGATGGCAAAATCGAAGCCCAGCTCAACAATGTGATGACCGATCTCGATGCGGTGCGTGCCGAAGCGCGCCAGGGTAGCCTGCTGCGCGAAGGAATGAAGGTGGTTATCGCCGGTCGTCCAAACGCCGGTAAATCGAGTTTGCTGAACGCACTGGCGGGCCGTGAAGCCGCGATCGTTACTGATATCGCCGGGACCACCCGTGATGTTCTGCGCGAGCACATCCATATTGACGGTATGCCGCTGCACATCATTGATACCGCGGGCCTGCGTGATGCGAGCGATGAAGTAGAACGCATTGGCATCGAACGCGCCTGGCAGGAAATAGAGCAAGCCGACCGCGTGCTGTTTATGGTGGACGGCACCACGACCGATGCCGTTGACCCGGCGGATATCTGGCCGGACTTTATTGCACGTCTGCCGGCAAAACTGCCGATTACGGTTGTGCGTAACAAGGCGGATGTCACAGGCGAAACGCAGGGTCTGAGCGAGGTGAACGGTCACTCACTGATTCGCCTGTCGGCCCGTACCGGCGAAGGCGTTGAAGCGCTGCGTAACCATCTCAAACAAAGCATGGGCTTTGAAACCAGTATGGAAGGCGGCTTCCTCGCGCGTCGTCGCCACTTGCAGGCACTGGAAGAGGCGGCAAATCATCTCGACCAGGGCAAAGCGCAGCTGCTTGGCGCATGGGCAGGTGAACTGCTGGCTGAAGAGCTACGGTTAGCGCAACAAAGCTTAAGCGAAATCACCGGCGAGTTTACCTCGGACGACCTGCTGGGACGGATCTTCTCAAGCTTCTGTATTGGTAAGTAACCCGCCTGAATAAGTGATTTCCTCCCGGGAAATCACTATTGTCCAAATGGCAACTCGCTTCTTCTTGCTCCACCCCCTATGCTTTGCGCCTGCCTGACATGGGGGATTTATGGCGCGTTTTCTGTTTTGTAGCTTTGCTTTAGTTCTGCTTTATCCATCAGGTATTGATATGTATCTGGTGGGGCTACCGCATATCGCACGCGATCTGGGGGCCAGCGAAGCGCAACTTCATATCGCGTTTTCCGCTTACCTGGCAGGGATGGCCTCATCGATGGTCTTTGCCGGCAAGATCGCCGATAAAGCAGGCCGGCAGCCGGTGGCCATTACCGGGGCGGTGATTTTCGCTCTCGCCTCCGGACTCTGTTCTCTGGCCGATAACAGCACGCTGTTTTTAATCGGACGCTTTATTCAGGGCATTGGCGCGGGTGGCTGCTATGTGGTGGCGTTTGCCATTTTACGCGACACCTTAAGCGCACAGCGCCGTGCAAAAGTGCTCTCCATGCTGAACGGCATTACCTGCATCATTCCGGTACTCGCGCCCGTTATAGGCTATCTGATCATGTTAAAGCTGCCCTGGCAGAGCCTGTTCTGGACGATGGCCGCGATGGGGATGCTGGTCTTTATCCTCTCGATGACGGTTCTCAAAGAGACGCATCCTGGCGCGCATCACGCGGCCACACCGGCCACGTTCCAGCCCAGTGAAAAATTACTTAATCGCTTTTTCATCAGTCGGCTGCTGGTGACAACCTTCAGCGTGGCGGTGATCCTGACCTATGTAAACGTTTCCCCGGTTTTACTGATGGAGGTGATGGGGTTCGATCGCGGCCAATATTCCACGGTGATGGCATTAACCGCGATGGTGAGTATGGCGGTCTCTTTTTCCACGCCGTTTGCCCTGAACGTGTTTAAACAGCGTACCCTGATGCTGACGTCGCAGGTGCTGTTCCTTGCGGCGGGCGTGATTCTGGCGACCGCAAGTGAACACGCTCTCATGCTGGTGGGCATTACGCTTATCTGTGCAGGGTTTTCTGTTGGGTTTGGCGTGGCAATGAGTCAGGCGCTGGGTCCGTTCTCACTGCGTGCCGGCGTGGCAAGCTCGGTACTGGGCATAGCGCAGGTTTGCGGGTCGTCGCTCTGGATTTGGCTGGCCGCCATTATCGGTTTAAACGCCCTGAATATGCTGATCGGGATTCTGATTGGCTGTAGCATACTCTGCATTCTGCTACTGATGATGGTCCGGCCCGCAGCACACTATGAAGAAATCTCTCAGCAGTCTTGATCTCAACCTGCTGCTTTGTCTGCAGTTATTGTTGCAGGAACGCAGCGTCACCAAAGCGGCGAAGCGGATGAACGTGACGCCGTCTGCGGTCAGCAAGTCGCTGGCCAAGCTGCGGGAATGGTTTGAAGATCCGCTCTTTGTGAAAACACCGCTGGGGCTGCTTCCTACCCCGCTCACCGTCAGCCTTGAGCAGGACCTGACCGACTGGATGCAGATAGGTAATCAAATCCTCGATAAGTTTCATCACGACTCGCCGGGGAGCATCAAGTTCGAACTGGCGGCAGAAACGCCGCTTATGCTGATTCGGTTTAACGCCCTGCTGGAACAGGTTAATCAACGTTATCCGCAGGCGACGGTGCGTATGCGTCACTGGGATTATGACTCTCTGGATGCCATTACGCGGGGTGAGGTGGATCTGGGGTTTACCGGCCGCGAAACGCATCCCCGCTCCCGCGAACTGTTAAAACTGATGCCATGGTTTATCGACCACGAAATTTTATTCAGCGATCGTCCCTGCGTCTATTTGCGTGAAGACCACCCGGCACTCCAGGAGGAGTGGAATCTCGATACGTTCCTGCGCTATCCGCACATCAGCATTTTTTGGGAGCGTAGCGACACCTGGGCACTGGACGAAGTGCTTAAAGAGATGGGGCGTGAGCGTAATATCGCCATGAGCCTTCCCGGCTTTGAGCAGTCGATGTTTATGGCTGCACAACCGCACCATAACTACATTGCCACCGCGCCCTGGTACTGCCGTCACTATAATCAGCTCCACCAGCGTAAGCTGGTGGCACGCCCGATTCCGGTGGATGAGGCTCTGGCCGAGAAGCTCACCGTCCCCTTTACGCTCATCTGGCATAAGCGTAACAGCCACAACCCAAAACTCATTTGGCTTAAGGACACCATTAAGTCGTTATACGGTGATTCCTTGCGTTAAAAATGCATCTTTTGCCCCTGCGAATGTAAAGTTCGGTCCCTAAGCTTCTCATCCCATCATTTACCGATTAAAAGAGAGTGAGAGTTAAGCGATAATGATGTAACCGTTTAACCTGGCTTAGACCATTATCACGGAGCGAAAAATGGCAACGCATTTTGCACGAGGAACACTGACAGAAGGACGACTTGTGTCAGCCAGGCTTTCCTCAGCCTGTTATAACGAGGCGGATAAGCTACCAGAATACCGGCGCACGCGCTTTTTAGCCTCGCGGGCACTGCTCGCGGAGCTGCTGTTTATGCTTTACGGCACGCTTGAACTGCCAGAAATCATTCTTCAGGGAGAAGGCCGCCCTGTGTTTGCCGATCCTGAACTGCCGCGGTTCTCTGTGGCGTATATCGGTAATATCGTCGGGGTAGCGCTGACGACCGAAGGCGATTGCGGGCTGGACATGGAACTTCAGCGCGCGACCCGAGGCTTTCACAGCGGCCCTCATGCCCATGACGCCTATCCTTTATCCAGCAATGAGGCGCTATGGGTCAGAAATCAAAATGACCCTGACGAAGCCAAAGCACAGCTGATTACCCTGCGCCAGAGCGTTCGTAAGCTCTGCGGTTGCGCCTCTGACGACGCCAGCCTGCTGCAACTGCTGCCCGGCTCGGGAAGGTTGCGGGCGACGAAAGCGTCGCGCATTGAAGCCCTCAGCGATGCAGAAGATGTGTTGATTTGGGCAATTTCCGTCTCCCCGGCGATCGAACGCCTCAAAATCTGGGAATTTGACAGCCGCCACGGTTGGCATAGTCTTGCGGATGTACCGGAACGTGCGAATGAACCCGAAGCGCGGCTCATACGCTTAACCAGTTTACCCGCAGAAAAGCATTTACCTTGAACTGACCCATACAGGGCCATCATGACGAAACAGGAGTAATCATGTCTGAGACGCTGAAAGTTGTTACGTTACTGGGGAGCCTGCGTAAAGGTTCATTCAACGCCATGGTGGCGCGTACGTTACCTGGCATCGCCCCTGCTGGCATGGCGATTTCCGCTTTGCCTTCCATCGGTGAGATCCCTTTGTATGACGCCGATATCCAGCAGGAAGAGGGATTCCCGCAAAGCGTCGAAGCGATAGCTGAGCAGATCCGCCAGGCGGATGGCGTGGTGATTGTCACCCCCGAATATAACTATTCCGTACCCGGCGGTTTGAAAAACGCGATCGACTGGCTTTCACGCCTGCCAGAGCAACCGCTGGCGGGTAAACCTGTGCTGATTCAGACCAGCTCTATGGGGGCTATCGGCGGGGCACGCTGCCAGTATCATCTGCGCCAGATCCTGGTGTTCCTGGATGCGATGGTCATGAACAAACCCGAATTTATGGGCGGCGTGATTCAGAATAAAGTCGACCCCCAGACGGGAGAAGTGGTTGATCAAAGCACGCTGGATCACCTGAGCGGTCAGCTGACTGCGTTCGGGGATTATATTAAGCGGGTGAAGGCGTAATTTCAGCGCGGGCTGATGCCCTCACCCCAGCCCTCTCCCACGGGGAGAGGGTACAAACACAAAAGCCCTTTTCGAAGAAAAGGGCTTTTTGCTTATTTGGCGTCGATAAACACAATCTTCAGTACAAACAGCAGTGCAACCACGATGACGCATGGGCTGAGATCGCGGAAACGTCCGGTGCCAATCTTCATCACGCAGTAAGAGATAAAGCCCAGCGCGATGCCTTCGGTAATCGAGAAGCTAAACGGCATCATCACGGCGGTGATAAACGCCGGGACCGCTTCAGTTAAATCATCCCACTTCACGCGCGCCAGGCTGGACGTCATCAGCACGCCAACGTAAATCAACGCACCGGCTGCCGCATACGGCGGAACCATGCCGGCCAGCGGAGAGAGGAAAATCACCAGCAGGAACAGGATACCGACAACGACCGCGGTTAAACCGGTACGACCGCCGACGGAGACGCCCGACGAGGACTCAATGTAAGCGGTAACAGACGAGGTGCCGATGAAAGAACCCGCAACCGAGGAGACGCTATCCACAAACAGCGCCTGCTTCATGCGAGGGAATTTCCCTTTTTCATCCGCCAGGCCCGCTTTATCCGTCACGCCAATCAGCGTACCGGAGGAGTCGAACAGGTTCACCAGCATAAAGGAGAAGATGACGCCCGCCAGACCCAGGTTAAACGACCCCGCCAGATCAACGTGACCGATAACGGTGGAGACACTCGGCGGCGCAGAGATGAACCCTTTGTATTGCACATCGCCCAGCATCCAGCCCAGCAGAGTGGTCACCACGATGGAGACCAGCACCGCCGCGTGAATATTACGGGAAGCCAGTATCGCGATGATAAAGAAGCCCAGCACGCCCAGCAGCACGTTATGTGACGTCAGGTGACCGATGCTCACCAGCGTATCCGGGTTCGCCACAATCACACCGGCGTTTTTCAGGCCCATCATGCCGATAAACAGACCAATCCCGCTGGTAATGCCCACACGCAGGCTCACCGGGATATTGGCAATCATCCAGTAGCGTACGCGGAAGATCGTCAGCAGCAGCAGACCCACGGCGCCCCAGAAGATGGCCCCCATGCCGACTTGCCACGGCAGACCCATTGCCTGAACCACCACGAACGCGAAGAAAGCATTCAGGCCCATGGCTGGCGCCAGTGCGACCGGCAGGTTAGCGAACACCCCCATCAGAATGCTGCCAAGCGCAGCGATCAGGCAGGTCGTCACAAAGACGGCGCTGGTATCCATGCCAGCAACGCCCAAAATTTGCGGGTTAACAAAAACGATATACACCATCGTCAGGAAGGTGGTGAAACCGGCAATCACTTCGGTGCGTGCCGTGGTGCCATGCTCGCGCAGTTTAAACACGCGCTCAAGCAAACCCTGACCAGACGTCTGGGTAGTGTGTTGTTGACTCATCATCAATTTCCGAACAAGGAGGGAAAATCCGTCGCTATCCTATACCAAAATGCGACAATAGTGGCGGTTGCGAGAGACTTTTTTCATTGATTTTGCTTATACGGCAACGATTGCGTATGGTCATTCAGCAGCACGTAAACGTTAAACTGGTAAAAAAGGGAAAGGCATGTCCGGAATTGAAGCGGTATTTTTCGACTGCGACGGTACGCTGGTCGACAGTGAGGTCATTTGTTCCCGCGCGTATGTCGCCATGTTCCAGGAATTTGGCATTACGCTCGATCTTGAAGAAATTTTTAAACGTTTTAAAGGCGTTAAGCTCTACGAGATCATCGACATCATTAACGAAGAACACGGCGTGGATCTCGCGAAAGCCGATCTTGAGCCTGTGTACCGCGCCGAGGTCGCACGCCTTTTTGACTCGGAACTGGAGGTGATTGCTGGCGCCAATGCGCTGCTGGACAGCATGACGATCCCCATGTGTGTGGTCTCGAATGGCCCGGTCAGCAAGATGCAGCACTCTCTGGGTAAGCTTAAGATGCTGCACCATTTCCCGGAAAAATTGTTCAGCGGCTACGATATTCAACGCTGGAAACCCGATCCGGCCCTGATGTTCCATGCGGCCAACGCCATGAAGGTGAACGTCGAGAATTGCATCCTGGTGGATGATTCATCGGCCGGAGCCCAGTCGGGCATTGATGCGGGAATGGAGGTGTTTTACTTCTGCGCCGATCCGCACAACAAGCCGATCGATCATCCCAAAGTGACCACCTTCACCGATCTGGCGCAACTGCCGGCGCTGTGGAAGGCGCGTGGGTGGGATATTACTCGCTAAGTTTTACCCCTCACCGGCCCTCTCCCAAAAGAAGAGGGAGAAAACCATCTTGTCCCCTCTCCCTTAGGGAGAGGGTTAGGGTGAGGGTAAAAATCACTCTTTCGGATCTTTACCCGCCAGCAGCTTATCCAGCTCATCACCGCCGACGTGACGGAAATCCTGCCCCTTCACGAAGTAGAAGATATATTCACAAATGTTCTGACAGCGGTCGCCGATACGCTCGATGGAGCGTGCGCAGAAAAGCGCCGTCAGCACGCTTGGAATGGTGCGCGGATCTTCCATCATGTAGGTCATCAGCTGACGCACGATGCCTTCATATTCCTGGTCGACCTTTTTGTCTTCCCGATAGATACGCACCGCTTCGTCCAGATCCATACGCGCAAAAGCGTCCAGCACGTCATGCAGCATCTGCACGGTGTGGCGCCCCAGCGACTCAAGGCTGACCAGCAGCGGCTGGTGCTGGTGGGAAAACTTCTCCAGCGCCGTGCGGCAAATTTTGTCTGCCACATCACCAATACGTTCCAGCTCGGCGATCGTTTTGATAATCGCCATCACCAGACGCAGGTCGCTGGCGGTCGGCTGGCGTTTCGCAATGATGCGCACGCAGGCCTCGTCGATGGCGACTTCCATCATATTGACGTTTTTGTCGCCTTCCACCACGCGCTGGGCCAGCTCGCTGTCCTGGTTATGCATCGCGGTAATCGCATCGGAAAGCTGCTGCTCCACCATGCCGCCCATGGTCATTACCTGGGTACGGATGCTCTCCAGTTCAGCGTTGAACTGGCCGGAAATGTGTTTATTAAGATTAAGGTTATCCACAACGAGCTCCTGACTCAGCCGTAACGACCGGTAATGTAGTCTTCAGTTTGTTTTTTCGCGGGCCGGGTGAACAGCGCATCCGTATCGCTGAACTCAATCAACTCGCCCAGATACATAAACGCCGTGTGGTCGGAGCAACGCGCAGCCTGCTGCATGTTGTGCGTAACGATCACCACCGTGTAATCCTGCTTCAGCTCGGTGATCAGCTCTTCGATACGACCGGTTGAAATCGGATCCAGCGCGGAACATGGCTCATCCAGCAGCAGCACTTCCGGGCGAATAGCGATTCCACGAGCGATACACAGACGTTGCTGCTGACCACCGGAGAGAGAGTATCCGCTCTGGTGCAGTTTATCTTTGGTTTCGTTCCAGAGTGCGGCCTTGGTCAAAGCCCACTGCACGCGCTCGTCCATATCGGCACGTGACAGTTTTTCGAACAGGCGCACACCAAAGGCGATGTTGTCATAGATGGACATCGGGAACGGCGTCGGCTTCTGGAACACCATACCGACCTTGGCGCGCAGCAGCGCGATGTCCTGGGAATGGGTGAGAATGTTGTCACCATCCAGCAGGATTTCGCCTTCTGCACGCTGCTCAGGGTAGAGCGAGTACATTTTGTTAAAGGTGCGCAGGAGCGTGGATTTCCCGCAGCCTGACGGACCGATAAACGCCGTAACCTGGTTCTTAGCAATATCCAGATTAATGTTCTTCAGCGCATGGAATTTACCGTAGTAGAAGTTCAAATCACGAACCTGAATCTTACCCGGTGCAGTATCAACCATACTCATTGACTCATTTCCTCATTCGGCGCCGCGTTGTGCCGCGCCGTAAAAAATTAACCGTGTTTCTTCTTCGCGAAAATGACGCGCGCCAGAATGTTCAGCAACAGTACACAAAGGGTGATAATCAGCACCCCGGCCCAGGCCAGCTGCTGCCATTCCGCGAAAGGACTCATCGCGAATTTAAAGATGGTCACCGGCAGGTTGGCGATTGGCTGCATCATATCGGTGCTCCAGAACTGATTGGAGAGGGAGGTAAACAGCAGCGGGGCCGTTTCACCCGCAATACGTGCCACCGCCAGCAGGATACCGGTCATGATCCCGGAGATGGACGCCTTCAGCGTAATCGCGGAGATCATTTTCCACTTTGGCGTACCCAGCGCGTAAGCCGCTTCACGCAGGCTGTCCGGCACCAGTTTCAGCATGTTCTCGGTGGTACGAATCACGATGGGCACCTGCAACAGCGCCAGCGCAATCACGCCCGCCCAACCGGAGAAGTGTTCCATTTGCGCCACGACTACGGTGTAAACAAACAGACCAACCACGATCGACGGGGCTGAAAGCAGAATGTCGTTAATGAAGCGAATCACTTCTGCCAGCCAGGATTTACGCCCGTACTCCGCCAGATAGATACCGGCCATGATGCCAAGCGGCGTCCCAAAGACGGTCGCCCACAGGATCAGCAGGCCGCTGCCCGCCAGGGCGTTCGCCAGACCCCCGCCCGCGGTGTTCGGCGGCGGCGTCATCTCGGTGAACAGCGACAGTGACATCCCATCAATCCCGCGTACCACGGTAGAAAACAGGATCCAGACCAGCCAGAACAGACCAAATGCCATCGTACCCATCGAGAGCGTCAGGGCGATGCGGTTTTTCAGGCGGCGACGGGACTGCATTTTGCGGCGGGATTCCGCCAGCGCAGCGGTGCTTTGCATTTCGAGAGTCGCCATTAGCGTGCCCCCTCATTTTTCGCCAGACGCATCACCATCACTTTTGAAATCGCCAGCACGATAAAGGTAATCACAAACAGAATCAGACCCAGCTCCATCAACGCTGCCACGTGCAGCCCGGATTCCGCTTCGGCGAATTCGTTAGCCAGCGCAGAGGTAATGCTGTTACCCGGCATATAGAGCGAAACGCTGTCGAGCTGGTAGGTGTTACCGATGATAAAGGTCACCGCCATGGTTTCACCCAGCGCACGACCCAGACCCAGCATCACGCCGCCAATCACCCCATTTTTGGTGAACGGCAGGACGATGCGCCAGATCACTTCCCAGGTGGTGCAGCCGATGCCGTAGGCCGACTCTTTCATCATCACCGGGGTTTGTTCGAAGACATCGCGCATGACCGCCGCAATGTACGGAATAATCATAATAGCGAGGATCACGCCCGCAGCCAGAATACCGATACCGAACGCCGGACCTGAGAACAGCGCGCCCACGAACGGAATTGTCGACAGGACGTTGCCTACCGGCTCCTGGAAGTAGGTGGCAAACAGCGGCGCAAAGATAAACAGGCCCCACATGCCATAGACGATACTCGGGATCGCAGCCAGCAGTTCGATGGCGATACCCAGTGGACGTCTTAACCAGCCTGGCGCCAGTTCCGTCAGGAACAGGGCGATACCAAAGCTCACCGGAACCGCAATCAACAGGGCGATGAACGACGTCACCAGCGTGCCGTAAATCGGCACCAGCGCGCCGTAGATGTCATTTGGCGCATCCCACTCTTTGGTCCAGAGGAAGGAAAAACCGAATTTCTGGATGCTCGGCCAGGAGGAGAAAACCAGTGACACGATAATGCCGCCCAGCAGCAATAGCACAATCAGCGCAGCCAGTTTTACCAGCGCGCTGAAAATTTTGTCACCATTTTTACCCGGAGGGTTAAAAGCAGGCTTGGTTGCAGCCATAAATTACTCTTCTGTTAAAAACGTCTTACGAATATGCCCGGTAACGCTGACGCTTCCGGGCCTACAGGGTTAACCGTAGGGCGGGTAAGCTGTCGCGCCACCCGCCATCTTCGTCAAAAAAATTCTGTTAGTACAGCGCTTTACCGCTGCTGTCTTTGACGTTGGTTTTCCATGCAGCACGAATCTGCTCAACCACGCTGTCCGGCAGGCTTGCGTAATCCAGGTCGTTAGCCTGTTTGCCGCCGTTTTTGTAAGCCCAGTCAAAGAACTTCAGAACTTCAGTGCCTTGTTCAGGTTTCTTCTGATCTTTGTGCACCAGGATAAAGGTGGTCGAGGTGATTGGCCATGCTTCGTCACCTTTCTGGTTCGTCAGATCCTGAGCGAAAGATTTGCTCCAGTCAGCGCCTTTTGCGGCGTTAGCGAAGTTTTCTTCCGTCGGGCTTACCGGTTTGCCATCAGCAGAGACCAGTTTGGTGTAAGCCAGGTTGTTCTGCTTCGCGTAAGCGTACTCTACGTAGCCAATTGAGCCAGGCAGACGCTGTACGAACGCGGCGATACCGTCGTTACCTTTACCGCCCAGACCGGTCGGCCAGTTTACGGTAGAGCCGGAACCTACTTTCGATTTCCACTCTTCGTTAACTTTCGCCAGGTAGCTGGTGAAGACGAATGAGGTACCGGAACCGTCAGCACGACGAACCACAGCGATGTTCTGCGAAGGCAGTTTTACACCCGGGTTCAGTTTGGTGATGGCTTCGTCATCCCATTTTTTGATTTTGCCGAGGTAGATGTCACCCAGGGTCTTACCGTCCAGAACCAGTTCGCCTGATTTCAGGCCTGGAATGTTAACGGCCAGCACAACACCGCCGATGACGGTCGGGAACTGGAACAGGCCTTCCTGAGCCAGCTTGTCATCAGACAACGGAGCATCTGATGCGCCGAAATCAACGGTGTTCGCGGTGATTTGTTTTACGCCACCGGAGGAGCCGATACCCTGATAGTTAACCTTGTTGCCGGTCTCTTTCTGGTAAGTATCTGCCCATTTGGCATACACCGGCGCAGGGAAGGTTGCGCCAGCGCCAGTCAGGCTTGCTGCTGCGAATACAGAGAAAGCGCTCATCGATAAGGTCGCGGCGACAACAGTTGCGACAGTGGTACGCATAACTTTCATAATGTCTCCTGCAAGGATTTCGTAAATCATTGTTTAGTGGCTACGCTGAGCAAAATAGGACAATCAGGTGACAGATAAATGTACGAATTATGACAGTTTTATGACACAGAAAATTTCACTTAAAATAAAGCAAAATTACTTATAAATAACATTAAGTTAAATCACTACATGACAGGATGTTTACACTAAAATTTTATTTGTGTGACACTGGAAAAAGTAGCTGAAGATGACAGATTGTCATATATAAAAATGAAGAGGCATTGATTAAAAACAAACCAGGAAGGCGAGAAAAGCTCCACCCGAAGGTGGAGCCTGAAGGGATTATTCTACGGTAACAGACTTCGCCAGGTTACGCGGCTGGTCAACGTCGGTGCCTTTGATCAGCGCCACGTGATAGGCCAGCAGCTGCAGTGGAACGGTGTAGAAGATCGGCGCAATCACCTCTTCGACATGCGGCATCTCAATGATGTGCATGTTGTCGCTGCCCACAAAACCCGCATCCTTATCGGCAAAGACATACAGTACGCCACCGCGAGCGCGGACTTCTTCGATATTGGACTTCAGTTTTTCCAGCAGCTCGTTGTTCGGTGCGACAACGATAACCGGCATGTCCGCGTCAATCAGCGCCAGCGGGCCGTGTTTCAGCTCGCCTGCTGCGTATGCTTCCGCGTGAATGTAGGAGATCTCTTTCAGCTTCAACGCGCCTTCCAGCGCAATGGGATACTGATCGCCACGGCCGAGGAACAGCGCGTGATGTTTGTCAGAGAAATCTTCCGCCAGCGCTTCAATGCGTTTGTCCTGAGACAGCATCTGCTCAATACGGCTTGGCAGCGCCTGGAGCCCGTGAACAATATCCTGCTCAATGGACGCATCCTGCCCTTTCAGTCGAGCCAGCTTCGCCACCAGCATCAGCAGAACGGTGAGCTGAGTAGTAAAGGCTTTGGTCGACGCCACGCCGATCTCTGTGCCTGCTTTGGTCATCAGCGCCAGGTCGGATTCACGTACCAGCGATGAGCCCGGCACGTTACAAATGGCCAGCGACCCCAGATAACCCAGCTCTTTAGAAAGACGCAGGGCAGCCAGGGTATCCGCCGTTTCACCAGACTGTGAAAGGGTGATCATCAGGCTGTTGCGGCGCACCGCGGATTTGCGATAGCGGAACTCAGAGGCAATTTCGACATCGCACGGCACGCCAGCCAGTGCTTCGAACCAGTAGCGCGAAACCATACCGGAGTTGTAAGAGGTCCCGCAGGCCACGATCTGAATGTGCTCAACGTTGGCGAGCATCTCGTTAGCGTTCGCGCCCAGCTCGCTTAAATCGACTTCACCGTGATTGATACGCCCGATCAGGGTGTTTTTGATCGCGTTTGGCTGTTCGTAAATCTCTTTTTGCATGTAGTGACGGTAAGCGCCTTTGTCACCAGCGTCGTACTGCAGGCTGGATTCGATCTCCTGGCGTTTCACCTGCTCGCCTTTGGTATCGAAGACCGTCACGCTGCGGCGCGTCACTTCAGCGATATCGCCCTCTTCCAGGAAGATAAAGCGACGGGTGACCGGCAGCAGCGCCAGTTGGTCAGACGCGATAAAGTTCTCGCCCATACCCAGACCGATAACCATTGGGCTACCGGAACGCGCGGCCAGCAACGTACCCGGATCGCGGGAATCCATGATCACCGTACCGTATGCGCCACGCAGCTGAGGAATAGCACGCAGCACAGCTTCACGCAGTGTGCCGCCTTGTTCCAGCTCCCAGTGCACCAGGTGAGCAATCACTTCGGTGTCGGTTTCAGAGACAAAGGTGTACCCGCGCGCTTTCAGTTCTTCGCGCAGCGGTTCGTGGTTTTCGATAATGCCGTTATGTACCACCACAATGTGTTCAGACACATGCGGGTGCGCGTTACCTTCTGAGGGTTCACCGTGTGTCGCCCAACGGGTGTGTGCAATCCCCGTACCGCCATGCAGCGGCGTCTCTTCCGCGGCCTGAGCCAGCATTTGCACTTTACCGAGGCGACGCAGGCGGGTCATATGACCTTCTGCATCCACAACAGCCAGACCGGCTGAGTCGTAACCACGGTATTCAAGACGACGTAAACCTTCGATAAGGATTTCAGCAATATCACGCTGCGCAACTGCGCCAACAATTCCACACATAGTTAAATTTCCTGATTATGGCGTTATGCCATGCGTTGTCGCTGACCTGTATTTACCCGTTTTACGGGTGCCCCGAGCCTTGTAGAGAGTGGGGTTATCGTTATAAGTACTGCTGGTGGGTGGGGGATTATGTTATCCCCTCATCCCGAAAAAACGGTTACTTCTTCTTCACAGGACGTTGCCAGCCCTGCTTGTGTACCTGCGGTACGCGGCTGATTACCAGCTCGTTATCCGCCACATTACGCGTCACGGTTGTCCCGGCGGCAATCGTCGCACCATGGCCAATCGTGACTGGCGCCACCAGCTGCGAATCGGAACCGACAAAGACGTCATTGCCGATGATGGTTTTAAACTTATTGGCGCCGTCATAGTTACAGGTGATGGTTCCTGCACCAATGTTAACGTTATCGCCAATGTCAGCATCGCCCAGATAGGTCAGATGGCCGGCTTTGGAGCCTTTACCCAGACGCGCTTTTTTCATTTCGACGAAGTTGCCAACGTGGGCGCCTTCCAGCAGCTCAGCACCGGGGCGCAAACGCGCAAACGGGCCAATGGTGCATGCGGCGTCCAGACGGGCATCTTCCACGACGCTATAGGGACTGATTTCACAGTCGTCACCGATGATGCTGTTTTTAATCACACAGCCAGCGCCGATTTTGACGCGGTGACCAAGCTGAACGTCACCTTCAAGGATAACGTTAGTATCAATTTCTACGTCACGCCCGTGCGCCAGGGTTCCGCGCAGATCGAAGCGGGCAGGATCGCGCAGCATAACGCCAGCCAACAGCAGTTTTTCTGCCTGCTCAGCCTGATAAACGCGCTCAAGTCGAGAAAGCTGCAGACGGTTGTTCACCCCCTCCACTTCACTCAGGCGTTCAGGGTGGACCGCGACAATCTCATGGCCTTCCTGATAGGCCATCGCGATGATATCGGTGATGTAGAATTCACCCTGGGCGTTATTGTTGTTCAGATTCGACAACCAGCGCTTCAGGTCTGCGCCATTGGCGATGAGAATGCCGGTATTGATCTCCTGAATCTCACGCTGCGCTTCGGAAGCATCTTTATGCTCCACAATGCCGGTCACTTTTCCGTTCTCACGGGTGATACGGCCATAGCCGGTTGGGTCGTCAAGTTTGACCGTCAGCAGCCCAATGCCGCCCTGCGGTTTTGCGTCACGCAGGCGAATCAGCGTATCGACAGCGATAAGCGGGACATCGCCATACAGCATTAAGATGTCTTCATCGTCGTTAAAATACGGCGCAGCCTGCTGCATGGCATGGCCTGTACCGAGTTGCTCTGCCTGGAGCACCCAGTTAAGGTTGTCGTGACTGAGCGTCTCTTTAAGCAGATCGCCGCCGTGGCCATAGACCAGATGAACCTGACGAGCCCCTAAATCATTAGCAGCATCAATGACATGCTTCACCATTGGCTTTCCTGCCAGGGTGTGCAATACCTTCGGGAGATCGGAATACATGCGGGTTCCTTTGCCAGCGGCAAGGATGACCACGCTCATTGTATTATTCAACATACGCGTCCTGACTGTAATTTAAGTGAGAAGTAGAACCCTTTAACGTTGAAAATTCTACATATTTTGCGTCATAAAATGGGCTGTCTGTAAAACGTTCAACAACGGCCATTCCTGGCCGTTTGAGGATACTTTTGAGGGCAGAGTAAATCACTTTTCTTCCGGAAAATAGCCTTCTGGCGATAAGTCGCCAGCCGGGACAAGAGGTTAGCCATTTTTTCGTCTCCTGAAAGAAGATCCCTTAAAAACAAAACATCGTTTTAATTATCCAATAATGTGACTTTAGAAAAAGAAACACTGTTTCATCTTGATGATAATGGCGCTCAATTATCACTCAGGAGAATAAAATGAATTATAAGATACCTCTGGCCCTAATGATGTACAGCGCGTTATCCGCAGTGGCAGCAGCGCAACCTGTCTGGAAAGCGGTAGCCTTTGGGCAATCAACCGATCTCAATTTTTCCTCTAACGTGTTACCAGAAAAAATCGGCGTTAATGATGTTTCTGTTGAGGGAAAAGTACTCACACCGCAGGACACAGCCGATCTGTCCAAACCCATCACCCTGGAAAGCCGTGGGGGCAAAATCGCCAATTCACACGACGGTTTAACCTTCTTTTATACCGAACTTCCCACCAGCCAAAACTTTGTCCTGGAAGCCACGGTCACCGTCGATCAGTTTGGCCCAGAAAATGGGGCAAAACCTGCCGCTCAGGAGGGGGCGGGGCTGTTAGTGCGTGACGTCATTGGGAACCCGCGCCAGCAACCGCTGAAAGAAGGCTACGAAGAGTTTCCTGCGGCATCGAATCTGGTGATGAACGCCATCATGACGCAGGATAAGAAAGATCATCATCGAATCAAGCTACAGGCCATTACCCGGGAGGGAATCACCCAGCCGTGGGGTAATGCGGGCGCGGCGATCAAAAAACAGAGTTACCAGGAAGAGGTGGATATCAGCCAGACGCCGACCTTTCGTTTAAAGCTGGCGCGCACTAACGACGGGTTTGTCACCGCATGGGCTCCCGCCGGCAGCGATGCCTGGGTGAGTAAAAGCGTGCCGCGCGCCGAACTGATCGCCGTGCAGAAGCCTGAATCTTACTATGTCGGCTTCTTTGCATCGCGTAATGCCAGAATCACCGTCTCCGATGCCACGCTCACCACCTCAGCGGCGAACACCGTGGCATCTGCACCCTGGCAGCCGATAGCGCTTCCTGCTGTTGTCCAGCTCGCCTCTGCCACGCAAAGCACCACAGCCGCGTACCTGGTTCAGGCCCGCGCGAATGTCGATGGCGTATTCAGCCTGCGCCAGAATGAAGTGGTGATCGGGAGTGATAAACCCGTTAAAGCGGGAACGATGTATAGCGTAGCCACCACGCTTGGGGAGAGTAATGACTTTAGCCTGCTGTTTACCCCTGCCAGTGGGGAAGCGATACACCAGACGTTCTCCGTGACAAAGTTGAAGGGCGTTCACGGTGAGACGATACACGTTGCCCCCGATGCAAAAGCAGAAGGTCAGGGGACGGCTGCGTCTCCGGTGGATTTAGCCACCGCCATAGCTCGGGTTTCCCCTGGCGGGAGTATTATTCTGGCCGCCGGAGATTATCCGCTCAGTGAAATCCCGGTTTCCGCCAGCGGCAGCGCGGAAAAGGTGACGTCGTTGCAGGCAGACGGAAAGGCCGTGATCCATGGACTGCGGTTGGATGCGAGCTACTGGCATCTCAAAGGCATTGAAATCACCGGGAAAAGCCTGCGCATTCAGGGCAGCCATAACCTTATCGAAAACGTCAAAGCTTACCGTAACGACGATACCGGCATTCAAATCTCCTCGCCGGATAACGTGGGTCGCCCACTGTGGGCCAGCGATAACCGGGTGATCAATTCTGAATCCTACAGCAATGAGGATCCCGGTAAGATTAATGCTGACGGCTTTGCCGTGAAGATGCGCGTCGGGGAAGGTAATCGTCTGGAAAATTGCTACGCCCACGACAATATCGACGACGGTTTTGATCTGTTTAACAAGATCGAGGATGGCGCAAACGGCGTGGTGGTGATCGAGAATTCAGTTGCCCGCAATAACACCAGTAACGGTTTTAAGCTCGGTGGCGAAGGCCAGCCCGTCGCGCATGAAATCCGCAACAGCAAAGCGATCGGAAATCATCTGGACGGTTTTACCGATAACTTTAATCCTGGCGCGCTGGTGGTCTCTCATAACGTAGCGATCGACAATCACCGCTTTAACTTTATCTTCCGCCCAAGCCCGTATGGCGAACCTTCCACTCAGGGGGTCTTCACGGGGAATAAGTCAGTGCGCACACAACCCGGGCAGTATAACGATGCGGTGGTGGGGAATATTGATGAGACGAATTATTTTATTGAGGATGGACGCAGCGTAAACCGCGCAGGAGAGACATTGCCCGATGGCGCTTCGCTTATCACACAACGGTAAGCGCATGCGCCACTCGGCATTCAGCGTATTAGTGGTTGATCGTACCGAAAGAGACGTTCATGTTGCTGAAGAGAGCGATGACTTTGTTGATCAGTTTCATAATGGTTTCCTGATTTTCTGAAGGTTAATGTGTGATCTTCATCACAAAAAGAAGTCTACACCTCAGGAATTTACCGATCAACATTTTTGTGACGCTTATCACAAAATAATAAAACGCCATTTTAGTTTCATCTTTACTGAAACGCAGCCATAAAAAAAGCCAGTCTGAATCCAGACTGGCTTTTGTACTTTTCAAGCCGGTGTTACATCGCTTTTTTAGTCAACTCGATAACGCGCAGTTTCGCGATCGCTTTGGCCAGCTCTGCTGATGCCTGAGCGTAATCCACGTCGCCATGAGAGCTCTTAATGTGCTCTTCTGCTTTGCGCTTCGCTTCCAGAGCTCGCGCTTCGTCGAGGTCCTGACCACGAATAGCAGTGTCAGCGAGAACGGTCACGCTGCCAGGCTGCACTTCAAGAATGCCGCCGGACAGGTAGATAAACTCTTCATGACCGAACTGTTTAACGATGCGGATCATACCAGGCTTAATGGCGGTGAGCAGCGGTGCGTGACCCGGGAAAATACCCAGTTCACCTTCACTACCCGTTACCTGGATTTTTTCGACCAGACCAGAGAACATTTGTTGCTCTGCGCTGACGACGTCCAGGTGGTAAGTCATTGCCATATCACCCTCCGATTAAGGCGTTAAAGTTTTTTGGCTTTTTCCACGGCTTCGTCGATGGAACCAACCATGTAGAACGCCTGCTCCGGCAGGTGATCGTATTCGCCTTCCATGATGCCTTTAAAGCCACGGATGGTGTCTTTCAGGGAAACGTATTTACCTGGAGAACCGGTGAATACTTCCGCAACGAAGAATGGCTGGGACAGGAAGCGCTGGATCTTACGCGCACGTGCTACCACCAGTTTGTCTTCTTCAGACAGCTCATCCATACCCAGGATGGCGATGATGTCTTTCAGTTCCTGGTAACGCTGCAGCAGGGACTGTACGCCACGCGCGGTGTCGTAGTGTTCCTGACCCACAACCAGTGGATCCAGCTGACGGCTGGTGGAGTCCAGCGGGTCAACGGCCGGGTAGATACCCAGAGACGCGATCTGACGGCTCAGTACCACGGTTGCGTCAAGGTGTGCAAAGGTGGTGGCTGGTGATGGGTCAGTCAAGTCATCCGCAGGTACGTATACCGCCTGAACGGAGGTGATAGAACCGGTTTTGGTAGAGGTGATACGTTCCTGAAGAACACCCATCTCTTCCGCCAGGGTCGGCTGGTAGCCTACCGCTGAAGGCATACGACCCAGCAGTGCAGATACTTCTGTACCGGCCAGGGTATAACGATAGATGTTATCAACGAACAGCAGAACGTCACGACCTTCGTCACGGAACTTCTCAGCCATAGTCAGACCGGTCAGCGCAACGCGCAGACGGTTTCCTGGTGGCTCGTTCATCTGGCCGTAAACCAGGGATACTTTATCCAGAACGTTGGAGTCGGTCATTTCATGGTAGAAGTCGTTACCCTCACGAGTACGCTCACCCACACCTGCAAACACGGAGTAACCGGAGTGTTCGATCGCGATGTTACGGATCAGCTCCATCATGTTTACGGTTTTACCTACGCCCGCACCACCGAACAGACCGACTTTACCGCCCTTAGCGAACGGACACATCAGGTCGATAACCTTGATGCCGGTTTCCAGCAGTTCCTGAGAGCTTGACAGCTCTTCATAGGAAGGTGCCGCACGGTGGATAGCCCAACGGTCTTCTTCACCGATGTCGCCTTTCATGTCGATGGGTTGACCCAATACGTTCATGATACGACCCAGTGTTGCTTTACCTACTGGTACTTCGATTGGGTGCTCGAGGTCCTGAACTTCCAGACCACGACGCAGACCGTCGGAAGAACCCATGGCGATAGTACGTACGATACCACCACCGAGCTGCTGCTGAACTTCCAGCACCAGGCTCTCATTACCATTCTTAACCTCAAGAGCATCGTACACGCGCGGTACGGCATCCTGAGGGAATTCGACGTCAACCACGGCGCCGATTACCTGGACAATTTTTCCAGTAGCCATCTTGAATCCTCTACGAATTAACCTGGTTATACCGCGGATGCACCACCGACGATTTCGGTGAGTTCCTGAGTAATGCTGGCCTGACGAGCTTTGTTGTATACCAACTGCAGCTCTTTAATCAGGCTGCCGCCATTGTCGGTCGCGGCTTTCATCGCCACCATACGTGCGGCCTGCTCGCTGGCCAGGTTTTCTACCACGCCCTGATAAACCTGAGATTCAACGTAACGACGCAGCAGGGTATCCAGCAGCGGTTTCGGATCGGGTTCATACAGGTAATCCCAGGCTTTTTGCTTCAGCTCGTCATCTTCTGATGCCGGTAAAGGCAGCAGCTGAGTCAGCGTCGGAACCTGAGACATGGTATTAATAAATTTGTTGCTGACAACGTACAGCCTGTCCAGACGGCCTTCATCATAGGCCTGCAACATCACTTTTACCGGGCCGATCAGTTCGGACAGGGATGGGTTATCACCCATACCGGTCACCTGAGCGACAATGTTGCCGCCTACGGAATTAAAGAAAGAGACGCCTTTAGAGCCGATCATCGCGATATCGCTCTGAACGCCTTTATCAGACCAGACTTTCATTTCCGCCAGCAGTTTTTTGAACAGGTTAATGTTCAAACCACCGCACAGACCACGGTCGGTAGACACCACCAGGTAGCCCACGCGCTTAACGTCGCGTTCTTCCAGGTAAGGATGCTTATACTCCAGATTCCCGTTCGCAAGGTGACCAATCACTTTGCGCATGGTATCTGCATAAGGACGGCTGGCCGCCATGCGATCCTGCGATTTACGCATTTTGGAAGCGGCGACCATTTCCATCGCTTTAGTGATCTTCTGCGTATTCTGGACGCTTGCGATCTTACTACGTATCTCTTTTGCGCCGGCCATGAGCTTCTCCTCAATGCCTTGCGGCCTGTCCTAAGACAGACCGCCGGACGTTACCAGGACTGGGTTGCTTTGAAGGAATCGAGGATGCTTTTCAGCTTGCCTTCGATTTCGTCGTTATAGCCACCGGACTGGTTGATCTCTTGCATCAACGGAGCGTGATCACGGTCAACGTAAGCCAGCAGAGCGGCTTCGAAGCTACCGATTTTCGCCAGTTCAACATCTTCAAGATAACCACGTTCTGCCGCGAACAGCACCAGGCCCTGTTGTGCAACAGACATAGGGGCATACTGTTTCTGTTTCAGCAGCTCGGTCACTTTCTGACCATGGCTCAGCTGCTTACGGGTTGCTTCATCCAGATCGGATGCGAACTGAGAGAACGCAGCCAGTTCACGATACTGTGCCAGTGCGGTACGAATACCACCGGACAGTTTCTTGATGATCTTGGTCTGAGCAGCACCACCCACACGGGATACGGAGATACCCGGGTTAACCGCAGGACGAATACCGGAGTTAAACAGGTTGGTTTCCAGGAAGATCTGACCATCGGTAATCGAAATTACGTTGGTTGGAACGAACGCAGAAACGTCACCCGCCTGGGTTTCGATAATCGGCAGGGCAGTCAGGGAGCCGGTTTTACCTTTAACTTCACCTTTGGTGAAGTTCTCTACGTATTCCGCGTTTACGCGGGATGCGCGCTCCAGCAGACGGGAGTGGAGATAAAACACGTCGCCCGGGAAGGCTTCACGTCCTGGTGGACGACGAAGCAGCAGGGAAACCTGACGATAAGCAACAGCCTGTTTAGACAGGTCATCGTATACGATCAGCGCATCTTCACCGCGGTCACGGAAGTATTCGCCCATTGCGCAACCTGCATACGGTGCCAGGTACTGCAGTGCAGCGGATTCAGACGCTGTTGCTACCACAACGATGGTGTTAGACAGTGCGCCGTGCTCTTCCAGTTTACGAACCACGTTAGAAATGGTGGACGCTTTCTGGCCGATAGCCACGTACACGCATTTGATACCGGAGTCGCGCTGGTTGATGATCGCATCAATCGCCATTGCGGTTTTACCGGTCTGACGGTCACCGATGATCAGTTCACGCTGGCCACGTCCAATTGGAATCATGGCATCGACGGACTTATAACCCGTCTGAACAGGCTGATCGACCGACTGACGATCGATAACGCCCGGTGCAATAACTTCGATTGGCGAGAAGCCATCGTTATCAACTGGACCTTTACCGTCGATTGGCGCACCCAGGGTGTTCACCACGCGACCCAGCAGGCCACGGCCAACTGGAACTTCAAGAATACGGCCAGTACATTTAACCTTCATGCCTTCGGCAAGGTCAGCATACGGACCCATCACTACTGCACCTACGGAGTCGCGCTCCAGGTTCAGTGCGATAGCGTAACGGTTACCCGGCAGGGAAATCATCTCACCCTGCATACAATCGGCAAGGCCGTGGATGCGGATAACACCGTCACTTACAGAAACAATAGTACCTTCGTTGTGAGCTTCACTCACAACACTGAACTGAGCAATGCGCTGCTTGATCAGTTCGCTGATTTCGGTGGAATTCAGTTGCATGCTCCAGTCCCCTTAAGACTGCAAGACGTCTGCAAGGCGTTCAAGACGGCCGCGTACGCTGCCATCAATGACCATATCACCCGCTCGGATGATTACGCCTGCCATTACAGACTTATCGATTTTGCAATTCAGCTTAACTTTGCGTGACAGACGTTTTTCCATCGCGGCGCTGATTTTCGCAAGCTGTTCTTCACTCAGTTCATTTGCCGACGTCACTTCGACTTCGACAGTGGCTTCACTGAGGGCACGTAAGTGCTCGAACTGCTCCAGAACATCAGGGAGCACGCGCAGACGACCATTCTCGGCCATGACCTTAATCAGGTTCTGGCCGTTGGCATCCAGCTGCTCGCCACACACGGCGATAAACGAGGCAGCCAGCGTTTCAGGTGCCAGTGCACCTGAAAGCAATTCTGCCATTTGCTCGTTTTTCGTTACCTCAGCGGCAAACGCCAGCATATCCTGCCAGCGGTCGACATTTTGGTGTTCGACAGCAAAGTCAAAAGCTGCTTTGGCGTAGGGGCGAGCTACCGTAACAAATTCAGACATCAGCCCCTCCCTCCTTACAGTTCAGCGACAAGTTTGTCCACGATGTCGCTATTAGCAGCTTCATCCACGGAACGTTCGATGATCTTCTCGGCGCCAGCAACAGCCAGGATCGCAACCTGCTTACGCAGTTCTTCACGAGCACGTTTACGCTCAGCATCAATTTCAGCCTGAGCCTGTGTCACGATCTTAGTGCGTTCCTGTTCTGCTTCCGCTTTGGCTTCGTCCAGGATCTGAGAACGGCGTTTGTTAGCCTGTTCAATGATGACCTGAGCTTCCGCCTTGGCTTTTTTCAGCTGGTCTGTCGCGTTGGCCTGTGCAAGGTCCAAATCTTTCTTAGCGCGCTCTGCAGAAGCCAGACCGTCAGCAATTTCTTTCTGACGTTTTTCGATGGCTGCCATTAATGGCGGCCATACATACTTCATGCAGAACCAGACAAAGAGAATAAACGCGATGGCCTGGCCGAGGATTGTTGCGTTCATGTTCACAGCACAATACCTCTTTAATTTCTGTGGCTTAGGTTTGTAAGACTACTACTACGCGACAGCAAACATCACGTACAGACCCAGACCTACAGCGATCATTGGGATTGCATCCACCAGACCCATAACGATAAAGAACTGAGTACGCAGCAGAGGAATCAGATCCGGTTGACGCGCAGCGCCTTCCAGGAATTTGCCCCCGAGGATGCCGATACCGATCGCAGCACCGATAGCCGCCAGACCCATCATCACAGCGGCAGCCATGTACAGCAGATCCATATTCAGGTTTTCCATGACAGTCTCCAGTTTGTTTCAATAAAAACGTAGTAGTGTTGGTAAAAAATCAGTGCTCTTCAGACGCCATCGACAGATAGACGATCGTCAGAACCATGAAGATAAAGGCTTGCAGCGTAATGATCAGGATGTGGAAAATGGCCCATGGCACATTCAGAACCCACTGTGACCACCACGGCAGAAGACCCGCGATCAGAATGAAAATCAGCTCACCCGCATACATGTTACCGAACAGTCGCAGACCAAGAGAAACTGGTTTGGACAGCAGGCTAACGCCTTCCAGAATCAGGTTGACCGGAATGAACGCCCAGTGATTGAACGGCTGCAAGGTAAGCTCTTTCAGGAAGCCGCTTACGCCTTTCATTTTGATGCTGTAGAAAAGAATGAGGATGAATACGCCCAGCGCCATAGACAGGGTGATGTTCACGTCCGCAGACGGTACCACACGCAGTGCAGGCAGACCAAACACATGCTCGCCGATGTACGGCAGCAGGTCGATAGGCAGAAGGTCCATCAGGTTCATCAGGAAGACCCAGACGAAGACAGTCAACGCCAGGGGAGCAATCAGCTTGCTCTTGCCGTGATACATGTCTTTGACGCTGCCATGAACAAAGCCGATGACTAATTCGATTGCCGTCTGGAATTTCCCTGGAACACCGCTGGTCGCTTTTTTAGCAACGCTGCGGAACATGGCCAGGAACAACAGACCCAACACCACCGAGAAGAACATGGAGTCAATGTTGAGTGTCCAGAAGGTGGCCGGGGCGTTATGCGGATCCACCAGCGAGAATGTACGCAGATCAATCTGAAGGTTCGTCAGATGGTGACCTATGTAATCCTGCGGCGTCATATTTTCTGAAGCCATGATGCCTTTTACCCTTTGTTGTTGATTACAGCTGGTGCCAGAACTTGTACCACCAGCACCAAAACCCACGTCGCGATCAGCGGCAAAAATACCACTTTGAAAACGGCCAGCGCCATCACCAGTAACCCGAAGGTGAACAACACCTTACACACTTCGCCCAGAGCGAAGGACCAGGCCACGCGGCCTTTGGCAGGTGTATGTGCCTGATGACACCAGGCAAAAATCATAAATAACATGTTTGGCAAAACTACCGCCAAACCTCCACACGCAGCGGAGATGCCCCAGAAGGGGTCTTTGAGGCAGAACAGCAGTCCACTTGCTATCACGGCCAGAAACTGAATGAACAGAAGTTTGCGAGCAACGTTCTTGTTCAAGAGCGACACTGACATCACGTTTAACTCCTGCTCCCTTCGAGGTATGCCGCGTGTCGTATAAAACGTTCTTTAAGGCTCAGAGTCAAGCATCAAAAAGCGGTCAAATTATACGGTGCGCCCTCGTGAATTCAAACAATAAGTAGCGAAAAGGTGAATAAATGTTTAAATATTTTTCGCCGTCGCTATTTTTCAACTTTTCATCAATGATCGCGCAGCGGTGCAAAACTGCAAATTGCGCGGAAACGCTGATGATAAAGCGTGCACGAGATCACAAAATACACATTTACGATAAGGACATATTTATCAAATCAATAATTCACTGAATTTCATCTTTCTGATATTAAAGGCAAATGACAGTAACTATTTGCAAAACAGCCCTATATACAAGAAAAACCTTTCATTGACATTTTTAATAAATATTTAACATTAATTTATCATTACTCAATTCTACTTTTAGCAGACTGATATTTTCAATGTTGACTATCTAACGCGTCATTTCGTACGGCCAGGTTAAACCAGCGATAACCCCTGGTAAATAAGAGGTTAAAAGCCCTTAGTCTGCACTTCGCTTTCCCTCGCGTTTTTTAACACGCTAAGAACCGCACAAATTCCACATTTTTTATTAATTTTTAAAATTAAGCGTGTGTAATGATCACCAGATGACGTTCGCCTTCCAGCTGGGGGACGCGCAATTTGGTGATATTTTCGACACTGAAGCCGTCAGGCAGTTGGGCGATTTCGTCTTCAGGCACCAGACCTTTCAGGGCATAAAAGCGACCGTTCTGACCCGGTAAGTGTTTGCACCAGCTCACCATATCGTTCAGCGAGGCGAAAGCACGGCTGATCACGCCATCAAACGGTGGCTCAGAAGGAAAGTCCTCTACCCTGCTCTGTACGGGCTCGATATTCTCAAGCTTCAGTTCATGCTGGACCTGGCGCAGAAAGCGGACACGCTTGCCCAGGCTGTCCAGCAGCGTGAAATGACTCTCAGGGCGCACAATCGACAGCGGAATACCCGGCAAACCAGGGCCTGTCCCGACATCGATAAAACGTTCGCCCTGCAGATGGGGCGCCACCACGATACTGTCGAGAATATGACGCACCAGCATCTCGTTGGGATCGCGTACGGAGGTGAGATTGTACGCCTTGTTCCATTTATTCAGCATATCGACATACGCCACCAGCTGATTTTTCTGGTGATCGGTGAGCGAAATACCTGCCTGTTCCAGCAGACGAGAGAGTTTGTTGAGCACGGTGAATACCTGTTGAGATACTGAGCGGCGGGTGGCGCAACGCTAACCCGCCTTACGAAGTTCGGTCGCCCGGTGCGCTTATTAGCAAACCGGGCGATGTTTAACGTCTTATGCGCTGCGGCGCAGCATACCTTGTTTTTTCAACCAGACCAGCAGGATTGAAATCGCTGCTGGCGTCACGCCTGAGATACGCGATGCCTGACCAATAGAGGCCGGTTTATGATCGTTAAGTTTAGCGATCACTTCGTTAGACAAACCTGACACCTGACGGTAATCCAGGGTCGCAGGCAGGATCGTGTTCTCGTTACGCTGCTGTTTGTCGATCTCATCTTGCTGGCGCGCAATGTAACCTTCGTATTTCACCTGAATTTCGACCTGCTCTGCCGCTTCGGCATCTTCCAGACCCGGCGTAAACGGCGTCATCTGGACCAGCTGCTCATAGGTCATTTCAGGACGGCGCAGCAGATCTTCACCACTGGCTTCACGTGAGAGCGGCGCAGTTAAGTGAGCGTTCACTTCTGCAGCAGACTCGGCCAATGGATTGACCCAGGTGGATTTCAGACGCTGACGTTCCGTTTCGATACGTTCCAGCTTCTCGTTGAAACGCGCCCAGCGTTCGTCATCGACCAGACCTAATTCACGGCCTTTTTCGGTCAGACGTAAGTCCGCGTTATCTTCACGCAGCATCAGACGGTATTCCGCACGAGAGGTAAACATGCGGTACGGTTCTTTGGTGCCCATTGTGCTGAGGTCGTCCACCAGCACGCCGAGATAGGCCTGATCGCGTCGTGGCGCCCAGCCTTCTTTATCCGCAGAGAGCCGCGCAGCGTTCAGACCGGCCAACAGCCCCTGGGCGGCAGCTTCTTCATAGCCCGTGGTGCCGTTGATTTGACCCGCGAAGAACAGACCCTCGATAAACTTGCTTTCCAGGGTTGGTTTTAAATCACGTGGGTCGAAGAAATCGTACTCGATAGCATAGCCAGGGCGAACGATTTTGGCATTTTCCATGCCCTGCATGGAGCGAACAATTTGAATCTGCACGTCGAACGGCAGGCTGGTGGAGATCCCGTTCGGATAAATTTCGTTAGACGTGAGTCCTTCCGGCTCCAGGAAGATCTGGTGCTGGTTTCGATCGGCAAAGCGCATCACCTTGTCTTCGATCGATGGGCAATAACGCGGGCCGATCCCTTCGATCACCCCGGCATACATCGGGCTGCGATCGAGGTTGCTGCGGATCACGTCATGCGTTTTCTCGTTGGTATGCGTGATATAGCACGGCACCTGCTGAGGGTGCTGGGACGCATTGCCCATGAACGAGAAGACCGGCATGGGGTTATCACCATGCTGCTGTGCCAGTACGCTGAAATCGATAGTTCGTGCGTCGATACGCGGAGGCGTACCGGTTTTCAGTCGGTTTACGCGCAGCGGCAATTCACGCAGACGTCGTGCGAGCGGGATAGACGGCGGATCGCCAGCACGGCCGCCGCTGTAATTATCCAGTCCGATGTGAATTTTTCCGTCAAGGAAGGTTCCGACGGTCAGCACAACGGCTTTTGCACGGAACTTGAGCCCCATTTGGGTCACCGCGCCCACCACACGATCGTTCTCGACGATCAGATCTTCAACCGCCTGCTGGAAGATCATCAGGTTCGGCTGGTTTTCCAGCGCAGTACGCACCGCCTGCCGATAGAGCACGCGATCCGCCTGAGCACGGGTGGCCCGCACGGCGGGGCCTTTGCTCGCGTTTAGTATCCTAAACTGAATGCCTGCTTGATCGACGGCTTTCGCCATCAGGCCGCCAAGTGCATCCACTTCTTTTACCAGGTGTCCTTTCCCAATGCCGCCAATCGCCGGATTGCAGGACATTTGTCCCAGCGTGTCGATATTGTGTGTCAAAAGCAGGGTCTGCTGACCCATACGCGCTGCGGCCATTGCGGCCTCAGTGCCTGCATGACCCCCGCCAATGATGATGACGTCAAAAGGATCCTGATAAAACATGGTGGTCTGCCTCGCGTAAAGCGGTATGAAAATGGATTGAAGTCCGGGCCGTGGATTCTACTCAACTTTAGTCTTTCGAGAAAGCATTGGGATCTTGGACTATTAAAAAGAAGATCTATGTATTTAGAGATCTGTTTTATTATGATCTCTTATTAGGATCGACCGATCGTGTGGATAAGCCCGATCTCTCAATAAAGATCATGACCTTAGAAAGGATCGTTTGCTGTGAATGATCGGTGATCCTGAGCCGTATAAGCTGGGATCAAAACAGCTCTTTATCCACAGCCTAAAAACTGAGCAAGGGTTGTTATTGGGATAACTACTGCTTAATCCAAGGTTTTAACCAGAGTTATCCACATCTGATCGCACGATCTTTAAGCGTTTTTGAGTAAATTTTTCCATTCACCCAGCCATTCTTCTGCTGGATCCTCCGGAATATCGTGATCGAGGACGTTGATCTTGAGCGTTTCACCGATCTGTTTGGCCCCACACGACGTTAACGCCGCCTCTACTTTCTCTATTGCACCGCAAAAGGTGTCGTATTCGCGGCTGCCAATACCGATTGCGCCGAAACGCACGGCGGAAAGCTCAGGCTGCTGTTCCTGCAGTTCATCATAGAGCGGCTGAAGGTTGTCCGGGATATCACCTGCGCCATGCGTTGAGGTGATCAGTAGCCAGATCCCTTCTTTATTAAGGTCGTCCAGCAGTGGTCCGTGCAGCGTTTCAGTGGAGAAACCCGCGTCTTCCAGCTTTTCGGCCAGATGTTCCGCAACGTATTCCGCTCCGCCAAGAGTACTGCCACTGATGAGAGTAATGTCCGCCATTGATCGCTCGCTCATATAAAGAGGGGATCATTGTACGCTGTGAGCGAGCTGGGATCTACCTGTGGAAAATGTGGGAATGAAATTGCCCGATCACGGGCGGATGGTACGCATAATCGGGTTTTGCAGGGAGATCAGCGTCTCGGTGGACTGAATTTCATCAATTGTTTGGATCTTGTTGATAAGTACCTGTTGCAGGGCATCGATGGATCGGCACATGACCTTAATAAAGATGCTGTAATGCCCGGTGGTGTAATAGGCTTCCGTCACTTCATCCAGCGCGTTGAGTTTCGCCAGCGCCGAAGGGTAATCCTTTGCGCTTTTAAGAATAATGCCAATGAAGCAGCACACGTCGTAACCCAGATGCTTTGGACTTACGTCGATGCGCGCCCCGGTGATAATGCCCGCTTGCTTCATTTTCTCGACACGTACGTGAATTGTGCCCGGGCTGACGCCAAATTGTTTGGCTAGTTCGGCATAGGCGGTACGCGCATTTGCCATTAAGGCCTCAAGGATGCCGCGATCCAGATTATCGATCTGATAATTTTCCATCGTTTTTTCTTATGAAGATTAATGATTAAAACTATTCTAGCGTGTTTTTTTAACGAATCAAAAGTAAGAAGGCCTTTTTGTTGTTTGATTATTGTATTTGACGCCCTTTCTGTTGCTTAATCATTACCAACAGGACGCAGGAGTATAAAAATGAAAACCGCTTACATCGCAAAACAACGCCAGATCAGTTTCGTTAAATCCTATTTTTCACGTCAGCTTGAAGAGAAGCTCGGTCTTATCGAAGTCCAGGCTCCCATTCTTAGCCGCGTGGGCGACGGGACGCAGGACAACCTGTCTGGATGCGAAAAAGCGGTACAGGTCAAAGTGAAAACCTTGCCGGACGCCCAGTTCGAAGTCGTACATTCACTGGCAAAGTGGAAGCGACAGACGCTGGGACAACACGACTTCAGCGCGGGCGAAGGGCTCTACACGCACATGAAAGCCCTTCGTCCCGATGAAGATCGTCTCACTGCCATTCACTCTGTCTACGTTGACCAGTGGGACTGGGAACGCGTAATGGGTGACGGTGAGCGCCATATGGGGACGCTGAAAACGACCGTAGAAGCACTCTACGCCGGGATCAAAGCGACCGAAAAGGCCGTGAGCGAAGCGTATGGACTAGCACCGTTCCTGCCAGAGACGATCCACTTTGTTCACAGCCAGGATCTGCTGAGCCGTTTCCCTGATCTTGACGCCAAAGGCCGTGAGCGAGCGATCGCTAAAGAGCTGGGCGCGGTGTTTCTGATGGGGATTGGCGGTGCGTTGTCTGACGGGAAACGTCACGATGTTCGCGCACCTGATTACGACGACTGGAGCTCAGAGAGCGAGGGGAACTATGCCGGGCTGAACGGCGATATTCTGGTATGGAACCCGATTCTGGAAGATGCTTTTGAGCTTTCGTCTATGGGGATCCGCGTTGATGCTGCAGCGTTAAAACGTCAACTGGCGGTGACGGGGGATGAAGATCGCCTGAAGCTGGAGTGGCATCAGGCGTTACTGCGCGGCGAAATGCCTCAGACCATTGGCGGCGGTATTGGCCAGTCGCGCCTGACCATGCTTCTGCTGCAACTGTCTCATATTGGACAGGTTCAGTGCGGCGTATGGCCGCAGCAGGTCCGTGCGAGCGTCGACGCGCTGCTTTAATTAGCGTTTCCACCGCCTGATCAAACGACTACGCAGCCCGGTATCAAAGCGCCAGATATGATCGAAGATGCGCATGATCCCGGGTTTTCCATGTGCAGACATTGCCACCGCATGAAAACGATGCTGATGAACGCGTTGTAATGTTTTCACGTTATTGACCACATCATCGGGAAGACGCTGGGCAATAAAATCGGAAATCACCACCGCATCGGCATCATGCCACTCACCGCCCTGCATTCGCTCAATGATGGCGCGAAAGCAGCGGGCCAGGTCGGTACCGCCCCGAAAGCGCTGGCTTAAAAAACGGATTGCCTGCTCTATGCCCTCTTGCCCCGTCAGTTCATAGGCCACGACCTCACTGGAAAAAAGCATAATGTAACAGCGGCGGCGATCCGCGAGCGCAACGCGCATCAGGGCCAGGCAAAAGGCTTTGGCGCACTGTTCATTGAAGCCACCCATTGAGCCGGAAGTATCCACACAGACAATAAACGGCCCGCGCGGTTGCTCATCAAAATCCTGATGAATCACCGGACGCTGGCTTATCTTCTCCCGCCAGGACTCTCCGTGCAGCCTGTAGGTCAAAAGCTGTTTCTCCACCAGCCGACGATAAAACTCATATTCCAGTTCAGTAATGCCAAGCGTCGCCAGTTCTGTGGGCAATAAACGCAGAATATCGTCACTTTGCTGAAGCCCATCTACCTGTTCCGGCACGGTGGCCGGTTCGCGTACCAGCGTGCGAAATGTTTCCATCGGCGCATCTTTTTTGGGCACCGATTTCGCTTCGCGCGAGCGGCCCAGCTGTTCGGCCAGTTGCATCAGCTCCGGCTGCAGGGTCAGAAACTCACCGTATTTCACAATCAGCTGATAATCACCGCGCCTGAGCTTCCCGGCGCTCATATCCCACAAACGTCCCGCAGCATTCTCGTTTTCGACCAGCACCTCTTCAAGCTGACCGCTTAGCGTCATCCGTTCCTGAACTTCACTGAGCAATTGCTCGCGCTCTTCTTCCAGAAGCTGTTGATTAAGCGACGTCGTCTGTACCACCAGACTTAATCGCCATCGCTGTAAAAAGAGGGTGTGCAGCGCGGGAGTAAACGTGGCGTTCTCGGCTGAGAGCGTGCGCGCCTGGCTTGCATAAGGGGAGTGCACCTTATCGAGCAGCGTCAGGATTTGCGGCAGCTGGGTGTTAAACTGTGGGGTAGAGAGCCGCTGGCTTTCCTGATAACAGGTGACCTCTTCGGTTAACTCTGGCGGGACTTCCGTCTCTCTGAGTCGTCTTCGCAGGCTGTCGCGCCAGCGCGGGAGATCGTCGGTAACCGCTTTTTTGATCCGCGGGAATTTCTCAAAGAAGGCAGCCAGTTGAGGTGTAGCGAGAAGCGTAATCATCACTTCTTCAATCAGCCCCTCTTCACTCACGGCCAGCATCATATTGAGGGTATCCAGCGTTAGCATTGACGGGCCTGTTTGATCTGCGCGCTCACGTCCTGCAGGCTGGCTTCGATACGACCTAACCAGTCGCTATGGATAAAGAGACATTTCTGCTGCTCGCTGAACCGCGTGTGCTGTTGATGCCATTCGGTATCCAGCGCGTCCAGCTGCTGCTTGATCTCCTCCGGTACGCTGTCCGTGGCATTACCCGGTAGCGCAAGACGTGAACCCTGCAGGCTTACGTCGCGGATAACCAGATGCATACTGGTGTCTACTTCCAAATTCAATATCTGAGCAAAACCGATGCCGTTAAGCTTGCCCCGGATTTCGCCGCTTTTATCCAGCCATTGCGCCAGGGCGTCTCGTTCGACGGTAATATGCACGACCTGCATATCATGCAGCTTAAGCGGTTGCTGGAGCAGTAATGTCAGAGAGGATTCGGTCACATCGGCAGGCAATTCATAGTGCGGCTTACGGGCAAACATCCCCCCTAAGCGACTCACTTTTAGCGCCGTTTTGTCGCTTTGTTGCTGCTGCAACTGGAGGCGTCTCTGGGTGATTGCGCCCAGTTTATTTAACATCGTCTGCTGACCCCAGGCGTGTCCGGTCATCAATATGTCAAGCTGTTGCTGCATAAGATTCATGCCTTCGGCGTCATGCCACAAACAATCCTTCAACAAAATAAGATCGATGGGGGCAACGGCTTCACGTCCGCTGAAAAACGCGCAGGCCTGCAACAGGCGTATGGCTTTTTTCCAGCGGCGGTCAGAGACGTACGGGGCGGACGGCAGCAAATCCAGCTGCTGGCGCAGCATATAGATCAGTTCAAAGACCGCATCAGGCAGGTTAATTTTGCCGATATCCTGCTGCCACTGCTGGTATTCGTCATCCGTGACCTGAAGCGCAGGAGGGACCGGGTTTTCATTTTCATCCTGCTGGCTTACCAGCAACGAGCGGAAATTCGATTTATCCTGCACTTTATCAAGCCACAGACGAATCAACATGCGATCGTACAGCGCTTCCAGGCTGCTGTCCGCTTCCGGAAGCTCATTCGACGCGGCCACCAGCAAACGCATGGGGATCTTCTCTTCACTGGCGCCGTTACGGAAACGCCGTTCGTTAATGGCCGTCAGCAGGGTGTTCAGAATGGCCGGGCCTGCTTTCCAGATTTCATCCAGAAAGACGATTTCGGCCTCAGGAAGATAGCCTGCCGTTAAACGCTGATAGCGCCCTTCATCTTTAAGCGCCTGGATAGACAGCGGGCCGAATACCTCCTCCGGCGTGGAGAAGCGGGTCATCAGGTATTCGAAGGCGCGGGCGTTCTGGAACGCGAATTTCAGCCTGCGGGCGATCAGACTTTTGGCAATACCCGGTGGGCCGAGTAAGAAAACGCTTTCGCCGCTCAGCGCGGCCAGCAAACACAAGCGAACGGCGTGGCTACGCTCGAAAAGGCCTTTTTCCAGCGCGCTGCTGAGGCGGGAAATTCTTTCTGCTAATAAGTGGGAGTGAGCCATAATAGTTTTGCATCCTTTCGCTGTCGATACAGCTAATTGAAGCGAGTATAGACGTTTCGGCATGGGCTGGTAATAGACTGAAGTGCGGCGTTATTTTCTTTGCGCTACATTAATGCGGTTGAATTTAGGGATACGATCTTGCGAATAATCGTGCATACTGTGCGCCTTTTTGTGGGCCAAGGGACTAAGCACACATTTGTTATATAACGAAAAGACTAGTCTATGAGCACTGATAATAAGCAATCATTAAGCGCAGTAACGCTTGCGGCTATTGGGGTTGTGTACGGTGATATCGGCACCAGCCCGCTTTATACGCTTCGCGAATGTCTGTCTGGCCAGTTTGGTTTTGGTGTTGAACGTGATGCCGTCTTTGGCTTCCTGTCTCTCATCTTCTGGCTGCTGATCCTGGTGGTTTCCTTAAAGTATCTCTCTTTCGTCATGCGGGCGGATAACGCCGGTGAAGGGGGGATCCTGACGCTTATGTCCCTGGCCGGGCGAAATACGTCGGCAAGAATGACGTCGGTCCTGGTCATTATTGGCCTGATTGGCGGCAGCTTCTTCTATGGTGAGGTCGTCATCACGCCCGCTATCTCGGTGCTTTCGGCAATCGAAGGGCTTGAGATTATCGCGCCGCAGCTTGAAACCTGGGTTGTCCCGCTGGCTATTATGGTTCTGACGCTACTGTTTGTGATTCAGAAGCACGGTACGGGGCTGGTGGGGAAACTGTTTGCGCCGATAATGCTGGTGTGGTTCCTGATCCTCGCGGCACTGGGTTTGCGCGGCATTATTGCCAACCCGGAAGTGCTGCAGGCACTGAATCCTTACTGGGCTGCGCATTTCTTCCTTGAATACAAAGTCGTCTCATTCGTCGCGCTGGGCGCGGTCGTGCTCTCCATCACCGGGGTTGAAGCGTTGTATGCGGATATGGGCCACTTTGGCAAACTGCCTATACGTTTAGCCTGGTTTAGCGTGGTGCTGCCGGCACTGGTGCTGAACTACTTTGGTCAGGGCGCGCTGTTGCTCGCTCATCCTGAAGCCATCAAAAACCCGTTCTTCCTGCTGGCACCGGACTGGGCGCTGGTGCCGATGCTGATCCTCGCCACTCTGGCGACCGTGATCGCGTCTCAGGCGGTGATTTCTGGCGTGTTCTCCCTGACGCGTCAGGCGGTACGTCTGGGGTATCTCTCTCCGATGCGTATCATTCATACCTCGGAAATGGAGTCCGGGCAGATCTACATACCATTCATTAACTGGCTGCTCTACGTGGCCGTGGTGATAGTGATTGTCAGCTTCGAACACTCCAGCAACCTGGCGGCGGCGTACGGTATCGCGGTCACCGGCACCATGGTGCTGACCTCCCTTCTTTCCACCACGGTGGCGTACCGAAACTGGCACTGGAATAAATTCCTTGTGGGGATGATTCTGGTTGGTTTCCTGTGTATCGATATTCCGCTGTTCTCGGCAAACCTCGACAAGATTGTCTCTGGCGGCTGGCTGCCGCTGACGCTGGGCCTGGTGATGTTCATTGTGATGACCACCTGGAAAAGCGAGCGATTCCGTCTGCTGCGCCGTATGCACGAGCACGGTAATTCTCTGGAGGCGATGATTGCCTCCCTGGAAAAATCCCCCCCGGTTCGTGTGCCAGGTACCGCTGTCTATATGTCGCGCGCGCTGAACGTGATTCCGTTTGCCCTGATGCATAACCTCAAGCACAACAAAGTGCTGCACGAACGCGTGATCCTGCTGACGCTTCGCACGGAAGACGCGCCTTATGTCCACAACGTGCGTCGTGTTCAGATCGAGCAGCTGTCGCCAACCTTCTGGCGCGTGGTGGCAAGCTACGGCTGGCGTGAAACGCCGAACGTGGAGGAGGTGTTCCACCGTTGCGGTCTGGAAGGGTTGAGCTGCCGTATGATGGAGACCTCGTTCTTTATGTCGCACGAGTCGCTGATTATCGGCAAGCGTCCCTGGTATTTACGCCTGCGCGGCAAGCTCTATCTTCTCCTGCAACGTAACGCGCTGCGTGCACCCGATCAGTTTGAGATCCCGCCTAACCGCGTCATTGAACTGGGTACGCAGGTCGAGATTTAAGGTTTTTGTAACCTGATGCCCTCTCCATTACCCTCTCCCGCGGGAGAGGGCGCAAACATAAAAAAACGGTAACCGCAGGGTTGCCGTTTTACATTTATCTCCTCTGCATTTCACTTAGCGAAACGTTTCGACGCCGATCACAAATCTGTTACGTCATGATGGTTTTCTGAACACCGTTAGGATTAAACTCATGTCAGCGAAACGTTTCGCTAGTGGAGCAAGAAAATGAAGAAAGGCACGGTACTCAACTCAGAAATCTCATCGGTTATTTCCCGTCTTGGGCATACCGATACGCTGGTGGTTTGCGATGCAGGCTTACCGGTTCCGCGCAGCACCACTCGTATCGATATGGCATTAACGCAGGGCGTTCCTTCGTTTATGCAGGTACTGAGCGTGGTCACCGCGGAGATGCAGGTTGAGACCGCCATTCTCGCCGCGGAAATCAAACAACATAATCCGCAACTCCATGAAACGTTGCTCAGCCACATAGAGCAACTGCAACAACACCAGGGAAACACCATAGAAATTCGTTACACAACGCACGAGCAATTCAAACAACAAACCGCAGACAGTCAGGCGGTGATTCGCAGCGGGGAGTGTTCCCCGTATGCGAATATCATTCTCTGTGCTGGCGTCACTTTCTGAGGCCGTCATGGACGCATTACTGCAACTTAAAGGGATCGATAAGTCGTTCCCGGGCGTAAAAGCCCTCTCCGGCGCGGCACTTAACGTCTATCCTGGCCGCGTCATGGCGCTGGTGGGTGAAAACGGTGCCGGCAAATCCACCATGATGAAGGTGCTGACCGGCATCTATCAACGCGATGCAGGTTCACTGCTGTGGCTGGGAAAAGAGACCACCTTTAACGGACCTAAATCCTCCCAGGAAGCGGGCATCGGTATCATTCACCAGGAACTGAACCTGATCCCGCAGCTCAGCATTGCGGAAAACATCTTCCTTGGCCGTGAATTCGTCGGCCGCTTTGGCAAGATCGACTGGAAAACGATGTACGCCGAAGCGGACAAGCTGCTGGCGAAGCTGAACCTGCGCTTTAAAAGCGACCGTCTGGTAGGCGATCTGTCCATTGGCGATCAGCAAATGGTCGAAATCGCCAAGGTGCTGAGCTTTGAGTCAAAAGTCATCGTCATGGACGAGCCGACAGATGCATTGACCGACACCGAAACCGACTCCTTATTCCGCGTTATTCGCGAACTCAAATCGCAAGGCCGCGGCATCGTCTACATCTCCCACCGTATGAAAGAGATCTTCGAAATTTGCGATGACGTGACGGTCTTCCGCGACGGGCAGTTTATTGCCGAACGCGAAGTGGCGACGCTCAGTGAAGACTCACTTATCGAAATGATGGTGGGACGTAAGCTTGAAGATCAGTATCCGCGCCTGGATAAAGCACCGGGTGGCTTGCGTCTGAAGGTGGATAATCTGTGCGGGCCGGGCGTGGATAACGTGTCGTTTACGCTGCGCCAGGGGGAAATCCTGGGGGTGGCGGGGCTCATGGGCGCGGGGCGTACCGAGCTGATGAAAGTGCTCTATGGCGCACTGCCTCGCAGCAGCGGTTATGTCACCCTCGACGGCCATGAGGTGGTGACTCGTTCTCCGCAGGATGGCCTGGCGAACGGTATCGTTTATATCTCTGAAGACCGTAAACGTGACGGCTTAGTGCTGGGCATGTCGGTAAAAGAGAATATGTCACTTACCGCGCTGCGCTACTTTAGCCACAACGTCGGCAGCCTGCGGCATAAAGATGAGCAGCAGGCGGTCAGCGATTTTATCCGTCTTTTCAATGTGAAAACACCGTCAATGGAGCAGGCAATCGGCCTGCTGTCCGGCGGTAATCAGCAAAAAGTGGCGATTGCCCGCGGCTTAATGACGCGTCCGAAAGTGCTGATCCTCGATGAACCTACCCGTGGGGTGGACGTCGGGGCGAAGAAAGAGATTTATCAGTTAATCAACCAGTTCAAGGCTGATGGCCTGAGCATCATTCTGGTCTCTTCCGAGATGCCAGAAGTCTTAGGCATGAGCGATCGTATTATTGTTATGCATGAAGGGCATCTCGGCGGTGAATTCACTCGCGAGCAGGCCACCCAGGAAGTTCTGATGGCTGCCGCTGTGGGCAAGCTTAATCGCGTGAATCAGGAGTAAGAAGATGACAACCCAGGCTGTTTCTGGTCGCCGGTATTTCACCAAAGCATGGCTGTTGGAACAAAAATCGCTGATTGCGCTGTTGGTGCTGATCGCGGTGGTGTCCACCATGAGTCCCAACTTTTTTACCGTTAATAACCTCTTCAACATACTTCAGCAGACCTCCGTGAACGCCATTATGGCGGTGGGGATGACGCTGGTGATTTTGACCTCGGGTATCGACTTGTCCGTTGGTTCCCTGCTGGCGCTTACCGGCGCGGTCGCGGCATCTATTGTCGGGATTGAGGTTAATGCGCTGGTGGCCGTTGCCGCCGCGCTGGCGTTGGGTGCCGCGATCGGTGCCGTGACCGGTATGATTGTGGCGAAAGGCCGGGTGCAGGCGTTTATCGCCACCCTGGTGATGATGCTTTTACTGCGCGGCGTGACGATGGTTTATACCAACGGCAGCCCGGTGAATACCGGCTTTACGGATAATGCCGATCTGTTTGGCTGGTTCGGTATTGGTCGCCCGCTGGGTATCCCAACGCCCGTATGGATTATGGGGATCGTCTTCCTGGCAGCCTGGTACATGTTGCACCATACGCGTCTTGGCCGTTATATCTATGCGTTGGGCGGTAATGAAGCGGCAACGCGTCTGTCCGGCATCAGCGTTAACAAAGTTAAAATCATTGTTTACTCCCTGTGCGGCTTACTGGCCTCGCTGGCAGGCATCATTGAAGTCGCACGTCTTTCATCGGCGCAGCCTACGGCAGGCACGGGCTACGAGCTTGATGCGATTGCAGCGGTGGTGCTGGGCGGGACGAGCCTTGCGGGGGGTAAAGGTCGCATTGTTGGGACCTTGATCGGCGCACTGATCCTTGGTTTCCTGAATAATGGCTTGAATTTATTAGGTGTTTCCTCCTATTACCAGATGATCGTTAAAGCGGTGGTGATTTTGCTGGCGGTACTGGTAGACAACAAAAAACAGTAACTGACGACACTACAGGACATCTTAGATATGAACATGAAAAAACTGGCTACCCTGGTTTCTGCGGTCGCGCTGAGCGCAACCGTGAGCGCTAACGCCATGGCGAAAGATACCATTGCGCTGGTCGTCTCAACGCTGAATAACCCATTCTTCGTTTCCCTGAAGGATGGCGCACAGAAAGAAGCCGACAAACTGGGCTACAACCTGGTGGTGCTGGATTCTCAGAACAACCCGGCGAAAGAGCTGGCGAACGTTCAGGACCTGACCGTTCGCGGGACCAAAATCCTGCTGATCAACCCAACCGATTCCGATGCGGTGGGTAACGCAGTGAAAATGGCAAACCAGGCGAAAATCCCCGTGATCACTCTGGACCGTCAGGCCTCTAAAGGCGAAGTGGTCAGCCACATCGCGTCTGATAACGTACTGGGCGGTAAAATCGCCGGTGACTACATCGCGAAGAAAGCCGGTGAAGGCGCAAAAGTGATCGAACTGCAGGGCATTGCCGGTACGTCAGCGGCCCGTGAACGTGGTGAAGGTTTCCAGCAGGCGGTTGCCGCGCACAAGTTTAACGTCCTGGCCAGCCAGCCTGCAGACTTCGACCGTACCAAGGGTCTGAACGTAATGCAGAACCTGCTGACCGCACACCCTGACGTGCAGGCGGTGTTTGCACAGAACGACGAAATGGCGCTGGGCGCGCTGCGCGCGCTGCAAACGGCAGGTAAATCTGATGTGATGGTTGTCGGATTTGACGGTACGCCAGATGGTGAAAAAGCGGTAAATGATGGCAAACTGGCTGCGACCATCGCCCAGTTACCAGAGCAGATTGGCGCTACCGGCGTACAGACTGCAGATAAAGTGCTGAAAGGCGAAAAAGTTCAGGCCAAATACCCTGTTGACCTGAAGCTGGTCATCAAGCAGTAACTGGCGATTCAGGTCGCCCGTGGCGGCCTGAGGGACACCCTATAAAAGAAAAGTGTGGCATACGCCACCGGGTAAAACCGGTGGCGCTCTCAGATGGACACCTCAACAATGAAAACCGCAGGCAATCTCGTCGTCCTTGGCAGCATCAATGCCGATCACATTCTTAACCTTGAATCGTTCCCGACACCGGGCGAAACGGTCACCGGTAATCACTATCAGGTGGCTTTTGGCGGTAAGGGGGCAAACCAGGCCGTCGCCGCCGGACGCAGCGGCGCCCACATCGCTTTCATTGCCTGCACGGGAGATGACGACACTGGCGAACGCGTCCGCAAACAGCTGGTCAGCGACAAGATTGATGTTGCGCCCGTGAGCGTGGTGGCAGGTGAATCCACCGGCGTGGCGTTGATTTTCGTCAATGCCGAAGGTGAGAATGTTATCGGTATTCATGCCGGTGCTAATGCTGCGCTGGATGTGGCGCGCGTTAACGCTCAGCGCGAACGTATTGCTCAGGCTGATGCTCTTCTGATGCAGCTTGAATCCCCGGTCGACAGCGTGCTGGCTGCGGCGAAAATTGCCCATGAAAATCATACCACTGTCGTACTTAATCCAGCCCCGGCACGTGTATTATCGGATGAGCTTCTGGCGCTGGTGGACATCATCACCCCGAACGAAACCGAAGCAGAAAAGCTGACGAATATTCGTGTTGAAAACGATGACGACGCTGCGCGTGCCGCCAGGGCCTTGCATGATAAGGGCATTGGTACCGTAATTATTACCCTGGGCAGCCGTGGCGTCTGGGCGAGCGTTAACGGTGAAGGCCGCCGGGTTCCTGGCTTCAGGGTCAAGGCGATTGATACCATTGCTGCCGGTGATACCTTTAATGGTGCGCTGGTGACAGCACTGCTTGAAGGTGAGCCTATGGATAAGGCGATCCGTTTTGCCCATGCAGCTGCGGCAATTGCCGTAACGCGAAAGGGCGCTCAGCCTTCCGTTCCATGGCGTAAAGAGATTGATGAATTCCTGAGTCAGCAGAGGTAGCGCTTGGCCACAATGAAAGATGTCGCCCGCATGGCGGGCGTTTCTACGTCGACCGTCTCACACGTCATTAATAACGATCGCTTTGTGAGCGAAGCGATTCGGGAGAAGGTCGACGCGGCAATCAAAGATCTTAACTATGCCCCTTCGGCGCTCGCCCGCAGCCTCAAGCTTAACCAGACGCGCACCATCGGCATGTTGATCACCGCCAGTACCAACCCCTTTTATTCTGAACTCGTTCGCGGCGTGGAACGCAGCTGCTTTGAACGTGGTTACAGCCTGGTACTGTGTAATACGGAAGGCGATGAACAGCGCATGAACCGTAACCTGGAGACGCTGATGCAAAAACGCGTCGACGGATTACTGCTGCTGTGCACCGAAACGCATCAGCCTTCGAAAGAGATTATTCAGCGCTACCCTTCTATACCCACGGTCATGATGGACTGGGCCCCCTTCGACGGTACCAGCGATTTGATTCAGGATAACTCTCTGCTGGGGGGCGACATGGCCACCCAGTATCTGATCGATAAAGGCTATACCCGCATCGCCTGTATTACGGGGCCGCTGGATAAAACGCCGGCCCGTTTGCGTCTCGAAGGCTATATTGACGCAATGGCGCGTGCCGGTCTGCCAGTACCCGAGGGATATCAAATTACCGGTGACTTCGAATTCAACGGTGGGTTTGAGGCGATGCAGAAACTCCTGAAGCAAGAATCGCGACCGCAGGCCGTATTCATTGGTAATGATGCGATGGCATTTGGTGCGTATCAGGCGTTATATCAGGCAGGATTGCGCGTCCCTCAGGATATGGCGGTGATTGGCTACGACGATATCGAACTGGCGCAATATATGACGCCCCCGCTGACAACGATTCATCAACCGAAAGATGAACTGGGAGAGCTGGCCATCGATGTCTTAATCCATCGTATGGCGCAACCCTCCCTGCAACAGCAGCGGCTGCAACTTACTCCTGTTCTGATGGAACGCGGTTCGGTTTCGGCTGGTGGCGCTCTTTAATCAGGTTTCGACCATCCTTAGGTTTTAACAGCATAAAGACCAGTGCGGAGACCACCGTAATCACCCCCATGGTGATAAAGGTGTAGTGAAACTGCTCCACCGTATTGGTTCCTTCGAAACCCTCATAGACGCGCAGCACCGCTGCGCTGACAGCAACCCCCAGACTAATGGACAACTGCTGCGTGACGGCCAGGACGCTATTCCCGCCGCTGGCGTTCTCGTCAGTCAGATCGGCAAGCGTGATGGTATTCATCGACGTGAACTGAATAGACATCGCCATTCCCAGAACAAACAGCGGCAGGATCAGCATCCAGACGGGCAGGGCCGATGACTGCAAGGAGAATTGCGCAATCATCGCCCCGATAAACACGGTGATGCCCACTAACGTCTTGCGATAGCCTAGCCTGCGCAATATGTTCGTTACCATCGATTTCGCCAGAATAGAGCCAACGGCGGTAGGAGCCATCATGATGCCAGCGATTAAGGCCGGGTAACCAAATCCCACCTGCAGCATTAATGGCATCAAAAACGGAACGCATCCGGTGCCTAAACGTGAGGCGATGTTCCCGCCAATCCCGACGGAGAACGTTCGGGTCTTAAACAGTAAAAGTGAAATGAGTGGCGTAGGGTGGCGACGCGCATGACGTATATAAAGAAGAAAGAGACAAATACTGGTTAAGATGATCGCCAGCGCAATCCATGTTGCGACAATCCGTTCACCGAACAGCTCCATCCCGATAGAGAATAACACCAGGCTTATGCCGAACAGGAAAAAGCCGCCCATATCAAAACTGCGTCTGGGGGTCGTGAAGTTCGGCATATATTTACGGGCGTAGCAAAGCCCGGCGACACCAATCGGAATGTTAATCAGGAAAATCCAGTGCCAGCTTGCCCATGTCACCAGTACACCACCCAGCACGGGCCCCAGGATAGGGCCCACCAGTCCGGGCATGGTCACAAAGTTAAGTACCGGGAGAAGCTCACTGCGAGGATAGGCGCGCAGCAGGGCAAGGCGGGCGACAGGCATCATCATCGCGCCGCCGACGCCCTGTAAGACGCGAAAGATAACCAGCTCGCTCAGGGACGTTGAAAGTGCGCAGGCCAGCGAGCCAAGCGTAAAGAGCAGAACGGCGAGCATAAATACCCGGCGTGTGCCAAAGCGATCGGCCAGCCAGCCACTAACGGGAATCAGCATGGCAACGGTCAGCGTATAACTAATGATGGCTGACTGCATCGCCAGCGGTGACCGGTTAAGACTTTCCGCAATTGCGGGTAGCGCGGTGTTTAAAATGGTGGCATCCAGTGCCTGCATAAAGAAAGCCATTGCCGCAATCCATGGCAATCCGGCCATACTGCGCGCTTTTTTTTCTGTCATTGTGGATCCTGTTACGGGTTTGGTGCAGCTAATAAAGCCTGGCAAGCATTCAACGCCCGCTGACCATCGCTGTCCTGTATGGCATCAACGATGGCCTGGTGTAAATCGAGCTTCACCACGTCGTTTTGCGTAATGGCGGTAAAGTAGGTGCGATACACCGAATGGAACAGCGAGGCAAAGGAGATCAGGAAAGGATTTCCACTCATATAATAGATGTGTTCGTGCCAGGCCATATCCACTTCAACCCAACGCTCCCGGTTAAAGTGTTTCTTCAGGTAGGTCATCTCTTCCATTAAGGTATTCATCCGGGCTTTCTGTTCTGCACTGCCGAGCGTTGCCGCGAGCAAACAGGCCCGGGGCTCAAGGCTGCTTCGCATCACGAGGAAGTGATCGATCACCTGATGGACGTTTTCTTCGGTCATCCACCAGGAAAGCAGCTCCTGATCGAGAAAGTTCCAGTTACCCTGAGGCATGACGCGTGTTCCGATGCGGGGGCGTGGCAGCACCATCCCTTTCGCAGTGAGCGTTTTAACGGCCTCCCGAACGGCGGTACGGCTTACGCCAAATTGCTCACCCAGTTCCATTTCGCCCGGGAGAATACTCCCCGGGGCATATTTGCCGGCCAGAATTCGCTGAGCTAACTTCTCAGCCAGTACATAAGAGAGGTTTTTTTGGGCTGCCAGCTGTTGTGCGCTTAAGGGCATCGCTCTTATTCCTTAATTATTCATGCTGGTAAGTATGCCATCTGCAGGGGGATTGTGGTTGCAAAGACGCCAAATAGAACAATTAGTAGCTTAATACGGACGCTTTTGGTGAAAAAAAACGCGGTCAGAAACTTTTTTTAAATTTACGCTTGTCACCGCCGAAGAACTCCCTATAATGCGCCTCCACTGACACGGAACAACGGAACACAAGCCGCCGGGTCAGCGGGGTTCAGCGATGAACGCCGGCAGAGAAAAGCGAAAACAAACGCTTGACTCTGAACGAGGAAAACGTATTATACGGGACCTCGCAACGGTGAGCGAAAGCCGCGTTGCACTGCTCTTTAACAATTTATCAGACAATCTGTGTGGGCACTCAAAGTGACATGGATTCTAACGT
>NZ_JAJVHF010000007.1 GCF_022171985.1 Huaxiibacter chinensis
GGCCAGAGCACGGCAGGCAATCCTGTCTCCATCAGCCACGACGTCACCGTCGATCTGGCGACCGTTGCCATCAGCGTCAACGCCATTGCGGGCGACGACGTGATCAACGCGGCAGAAAAAGGCGCGGATCTGGTACTGAGTGGTAGCACATCCTACGTGGAAGAGAACCGGACCGTCAGCATTGCTTTCGGTGGCAAAATCTATACCGCGAAAGTGGATGCGGACGGCAACTGGACGGCGACTGTGCCGTCGGCAGATCTGGCGGGCCTGAAGGATGGCGATGCCAGCGTGCAGGTCAGCGTGTCTAATGTGAACGGCAACAGCGCTTCGGCGGGCCGTGAATACAGCGTGGACGCCACTGCCCCGACGGTGACCATCGACACGATTGCGGCGGATAACGTGATTAATGGCGATGAAGCGGCTGCGGGTATTGCGATTGCCGGGACCACGACGGCTGAAGTCGGACAGACGATAAGCGTGACGCTGGGCGGTAAGTCTTATACCGCTCAGGTACAGCAGGGCGGGACCTGGAGCGTGAACGTTCCGTCAACCGATCTGGCCGCGCTGGCGGATAACGGTTACACCGTACAGGTGAGCGTGAACGATGCGGCAGGCAACCCGGGCAGTGCGGATAAAGCCATCACCCTGGATACCACGCCACCGGTCATCCGCTTTAATACCGTGGCGGGCGATGATGTGATCAATAGCGTTGAGCATAGTCAGGCTCACATTATTAGCGGTACGGCGACCGGTGCGTCAGTGGGCGATAAGCTGGTGATTACCCTGGGCGACAAACAGTACACCACTACCGTCGATGCGGCGGGCAACTGGAGCGTAGGCGTGCCTGCCAGCACCATTTCGGCTCTGGCTGAGGGGACGGTGACCATCAGTGCCACGCTGACCGACAGTGCAGGCAACAGCAGCACACAGACGCACGATGTCGTGGTGAATACGGCGGCGGTGTCACTCACCGTGGCCACCGTTAGCGGCGACGATGTTATCAACGCGGCAGAAGCGGGCAGTGGGCTGGATATCACCGGTTCGAGCTCGCAGTTTGCCAGTGGAACTCAGGTGACGGTCACCCTGAATGGGAAGTCCTACACCGCCACTATCCAGAGCGATGGTAGCTGGAAGACTACCGTTCCGGCAGCGGACGTGGCCGGACTGGCGGATGGCGCGCAGTATCAGGTGTCGGTTTCGGCGCAGGACAGTGCGGGCAACAGCGCGTCTGCCACTCACGGTATCAGCGTTGATACCACCGCGCCGGTTGTCAGCATTGCCACGCTTTCAGGCGATGACATGTTGAATGCCGCAGAAGCACAGCAGCCATTGACCGTGCGGGGGTCTACCAGTGCGGAAGCCGGGCAGAGCGTAACGGTCACGCTGGGTGGCAAAAATTACACCGCGACAGTGGCGAATGATGGTACCTGGACGCTCGACGTACCGGCAACCGATCTCGCTTCACTGAATCAGGGAGCGTTAACGGTGACCGCGTCGGTCAACGATAAGGCGGGTAACAACGGCCAGACCACGCACACCCTCACGGTGGATACGGTGGCGCCAACCGTCACCATTAATACCGTGGCGGGCGACGATATTATCAACAACACGGAGCAACTGGCGGGACAGACCATCCGTGGGACGACGAGCGCTGAGCAGGGCCAGACGGTGGTCTTGACGTTCAACGGTCATGACTATCAGGCAACTGTGCAAGCCGACGGGACGTGGTCGGTGTTTATCGCCGGACGTGATTTCCTGGGACTCAGTGACAACGATTACACCCTGACGGCGAGCGTTAGCGATAAAGCCGGTAACCCGGGCAGTACCACGCATGACGTGACGCTCAGCGGTGATGTACCGACCCTGAGTATTGACACCTTTGCCCAGGACGACATCGTCAGTGCCGCAGAACATGGCACGCCGCTGGTGATCGGCGGGACGACCGACGCGCCTGCGGGCCAGACGGTCACCCTGACCCTGAATGGCAAAACCTACACGGCGACGGTGCAAAACGACGGGCGCTGGAGTTATACCCTGGGCAGCGCAGATGTCACCGCTCTGGCTGATGGCGGTTCATATGTGATTCACGCCGAAGTGAGCAATACGATTGGGAATAGCATCACGGCTGACCACACGGTCACCGTCGATCTGACGCCGCCATCAATGGGCATCAGCATTGATGCGTTGCAAAACGATACTGGACTGAGCGCCAGCGATTTCATCACCAACGACAGCCAGGTGGTGGTGAACGGATCTCTGACCGCCCAGCTCGGGAATAACGAGAAAGCGCAGATTAGCCTTGATGGTGGTGTGACCTGGAGTGACCTGACGGTAACCGGCACCCAGTGGCGTTACACCGATGGCCGCACCTTGACTGACGGAACCTGGCAGTATCAGGTTCGCGTTATCGATAATGCGGGCAACATTGGTGCGACCGACAGCCAGAATGTGGTGGTTGATTTGACGGTGCCAGCGGTATCGACCATTACGGTGGATTCGGTAAGCCAGGATACGGGGCTGTCTGGCAGCGACTTTATTACCAGCGACAACCAGATAACCCTTAAAGGCACGCTGGGGGCGGCGCTCGGTAACCGGGATCATGCCCAGATAAGCCTGGACGGGGGAGCAACCTGGTTGGATGTGAATGTCAGTGGGCTGACCTGGACCTATGTCGATGGACGCACGCTGAATGACGGTGATTACAACTATCAGCTGCGGGTGATTGACGACGCGGGCAACATCAGCGCGACCACGCAGCAGGTGGTGACAATTGACACTGTTGCGCCAGATGCCAGCAAAACGGTCTCTATCGACAGCATCAGCGACGACACCGGCTTAAGTAACAGTGACTTCATCACTAACGATACGTCGCTCACGCTGCACGGTTCATTGGGCGCCACGCTGGCTGACGGCGAACATGTGCAGATCAGTCTGGACGGCGGCACCAGCTGGCAAAACGTCACGGTGATCGGCAATAGCTGGTACTACGCCGACGGTCGTACCCTGGAAAACCAGATATACGACTACTGGGTGCGGGTGATTGATACCGCCGGAAATGTGGGCGCGTCGGCGCATCAGCAGGTGACGGTAGATACCGTTGCGCCTGACGCCGCTATCACCGTTAGCGTGGATAACATCACCGTCGATACCGGCTTTGATAATAATGACTTCCTGACCAGCGAAACCTCTTACACGCTGAACGGAACGTTGGGCGCGGCGCTGGGCAATAATGAATTTGTCCAGGTAAGCATGGACGGCGGCGTGACCTGGGTAACTGCCACCGTCAGCGGCACGACCTGGCGCTATGCGGATACCCGGACGTTGACCGACGGTGACTATACCTATCAGGTTCGCGTTGTGGATCAGGCGGGTAACGTCGGTTCCACCACCTCGCAGGTGGTCACCGTCGATACGCAGGCTCCGCAGTATGGCATCACGATTGATGCCATTAGCGAAGACACCGGGCAATCTGGTAGCGATTTCATTACCAATGACACGACGTTGACGGTGAACGGTACGCTGGGCAGCGCCCTGGCGAGTGATGAGCGCGTGCAAATCAGTCTGGACGGTGGGGCGACCTGGATTGATACGACGGTAAACAATACGCAGTGGAGTTACACCGATACCCGTACGTTGACGGACGGCGATTACACCTATCAGGTACGCATCGTCGATGAAGCGGGGAATGTCGGGTCGACCTCTCAGCAGGTTGTGACGGTCGATACCACACCGCCAGCGACCCAGGGCACCGTGGTGAGCTACACCGATCTCGACGGCGAGCGCCAGGGCGAGTTCGCCGCGTCCGTCGCCACCGATGACACCACTCCGTTAATTAACGGCACGCTGAACCAGGCGCTGGCCGAGGGTGAAATCGCCGAACTGTATCGCGATGGCGTTTTGCTGGGTCAGGTAACGATGAACGGGGCGACCAGCTGGTACTTCCAGGATAGCGGGCTGGCCGATGGTCATCACACCTACATCCTGCGCGTAACAGACCTGGCGGGTAACTCGACTGATTCAGATGACTTCGTGCTGAAAGTGGATACCAGCGAGCCGACCACGACGGCCATCATTACCGGACAGACTACGGCAGACACCACGCCAATTCTGAGCGGGACGGTTTCGGCGGAACTGACTAACGGTGAATATCTGGTGGTGACCCTGAACGGTAAAACCTATACCTCCGAAACCGGCGGTGCGGTCGTTGTCGACCCGGATCACAATACCTGGTATCTGCAAATCCCTGACGGTGATGCGCTGGGGGTGAACAGCTACAACGTCACCGCACAGGTGAAAAGCAGCGCAGGTAACGGCAACACAACCGGCATTGCCACCGGCAGTTTGACCGTCGGGACTGAATCGGTGAATACCGACTGGGCAAGCGGCACGGCCAATCTGAATAACTCGACGATGACACTGGGTCTGAATAGCGAGGGTCTGTGGAATATCATTACTAACGGGAAATCCTATTCCAGCAGCGATGCATCGAGCTATGCCGGGACCACGTTAACCAACACGCGCGGGTACTATCTGGTCAGCCAGACGACGGCCGACTTTGACCGTAACGGCACGGCGGATGTTTTCGGTACCGAGAACACTTACGGCGGCTCAACGCAGGTGATGTGGACCTACAACGGCACCAGCTACACCGCCAGTCAGCTGGCGATGGGCACCACCATCTGGTATGGCGGCGTGATCGCGTACGACAAAACCGGTGACGGCTATCTGGATCTGGCTTATGGCGACGCGGGGATGGACTCCCTGACCTATCTGGTGAACAACAAAGGTACCTTAACGCCGGATGGCACCGGGGGTGAAGGCGGGTTCTACGGGCAGTTTGACTCCGGACGTGAAATCTCCGGCGTCGACCTGAACAACGACGGTACAGTGGACATCGTTCAGCACACTAACCGCAGCGGCGCGTACTCCATGACCGTGATTAACAACAACGGCAATGGCACGCTCTCTGTCGGACAGAACCTGACCAACGTGTTTGTGGTGAACACCGCCAACTCGACGACCGCGGCGTCGATGACTTGGGCTGACTTCAACGGTGATGGTTACATGGATCTGTATCTTGGCAGCAGCTATGGCAATAACGGCGGGGTGATCTACTACAACGACGGGACGGGCCAGCTGTCTACCACCAAGAGCGCAGTGGAAGCGTCAAACGCCACCGCAGGCTATCTGTCGGCGGCCGTTGACTGGAACGGTGATGGTCAAATGGACATTATCAAGTTCAGCACCTACAGCGGGTCCCAGACGGCCACCCTGTTCACCAACGGAGGCAATGGCGCCACGTGGACGCCGACGCAATTAGCGTCCGGACTGGTGAACGTCACGGGTATCGCCGCCCTGGATTACAACTGGGATGGCACGCAAGATCTGCTGGTCTCGCAGTTGAATGGCAAAGTGGTTTATGTGCAGAACAATCAAACCATCGAAGAGGGTACCGCCATGCACCTGCGTATCGTCGATAGCGAAGGGATCAACAGCTACTACGGTAACACCGTGAATCTGTATAACGCGGCCGGTGTGTTGGTGGCCTCCCAGATTATCAACGCTCAGTCAGGTGTTGGGGTGAACGACAGCTCTGCGCTGGTCAGTTTCTACGGGTTAAATCCGGACGAAACCTATACGGCAGAGATTGTGAAGATCACCAACGGCGCTTCCGCCAACGTCACCTGGGACGGTCTTGAAGCGGGTAACGGTAAAGAGGGCTATGTGCTTACTGCCGAAGCCGCGACGGGAGGCCACAGCGGCACGATTACCGGTACGGGCTATAACGACACCTTTATCGCGGATGAAGGGACCTATACCTATAACGGTTCAGGCGGCTGGACGACCACCTCCGACCATGATACCTGGAGCAATACGGGTGGAATGGACGTGGTGGACTACCGGAATGCCACCTCCGGCGTCACGGTTGATTTGAGCCTCAGCACCGCGCAGGACACCGGGTTTAATACTACGACCCTGGTGAACATTGAGGGCGTTGCGGGATCGAATTTTAACGACGTGTTCACTGGCAACAGCGGTGATAACCAGTTCGAAGGACGAGGGGGCAATGACATCTTCAACATCGGCAGTGGCGGTCATGACACTCTGCTTTACAAGTTGATCAACGCCTCCGATGCCACGGGTGGAAACGGTAGCGATGTCGTGAATGGCTTTACCGTGGGGACCTGGGAAGGAACGGCTGATACGGACAGGATTGATCTGCGTGACCTCTTATCTGGCAGCGGCTATACCGGGACCGGTTCTGCGAGTTACGTTAATGGCGTCGCCACCCTGGACAGCAGTGCAGGGGATATCACCGACTACATTCGCGTGGTGCAGAATGGCAGTAATACCGAGATCCAGATCGACCGTGACGGAACAGGCGCTCAGTTTGATCCGACCACCGTCGTGACCTTGAACGGCGTACAAACCGATCTGGCCACCTTGCTGGCTAACCATCAACTGTTAATTGCGTAAAAACGCCGCCGCGAGAGTCTCTCTCGCGGCTTTTTGCGTTTCTTTACAGTAATACCCATAACCATAGAAAAATTAAGGTATTTTTGCGGGGTTGTTTAGGGATCATTCGATTACTAATCATCCAACAGGGATATCATTTCGGTGCGTAACGACCGCGCTGAACAGGACGTAGCAATATGAATACACATCCGCAATACGAATCCTGGCTCCAGGCCATGCTGCTCGTTGCGAAACATTATCGACTGGACTTTTCACCGGAAAATGTCCGGGTCACTCTCGCTCATCAAAATCAGTCTCCGCGCCAACAGGTGCTGGAGGAGATGGCGCGCCAGCTTGGGCTAGGCGTCCGCGAAGCGCAGCCTGATGCTGCGTTAATCGATCCCTGGCGCTTGCCCCTTATTGCCGAGTTTACCGGCGGGCAAATAGCGGTCATCACTCGCATGGACAGCGAGAAAAATGTGAGCCTGCAGTTTAGCGGAGATGGCGGGCTGGAAACGGTTCTGACGCGTGATGCGCTCGGTGAACGGTTAATCAGCTTAAAGGTATTACGCCCGCTGGAATCAACGCCTGACGCTCGCGTGGACGATTACATCAAACCCTACCAGAAGAACTGGTTCTGGCAACTGGCTCTGAAAGACTGGCGACGCTACAGCGATATTATGCTGGTTGCGCTGGTGGCTAACGTGCTGGCGCTGTCTGGCATGGTGTTTTCCATGCAGGTTTACGATCGTGTGGTGCCGTCTCAGTCCGAGGCCACGCTGTGGGTATTATTTGGCGGCGTGATGATGGCGATTCTCTTCGAATTCATCATGCGTATGCTACGAGTGCATATTTCTGATGTGATTGGGAAACGGGCAGATCTGCGGATCTCGGAGCGCGTTTTTGCCCACGCACTCCGCATAAAAAACGGCGCGCGTTCAAAATCCACAGGATCGTTCATCGCGCAGATTCGCGAGCTGGAGTCCGTTCGTGAATTGATCACCTCGACAACTATCGCGGCAATTTCTGACCTGCCGTTCTTCCTGTTGTTTGTCTTTATTCTGTGGATGATCGGCGGGCCACTGGTCCTGGTGGTCTTACTCGCCGTGCCTTTGCTGCTGATTCCGGGATTACTGGTGCAACGGCCTCTTGGCAGACTCTCCAGCGAGGGAATGCGCGAGTCGGCTATCCGCAACGCAACGCTGGTGGAAGCCGTCCAGGGCATTGAAGACATCAAATTAATGCGTGCGGAGCAACGCTTTCAAAACCAGTGGAACAATACTAATGATGTGGCGGCCAGTGTCGGTATGAAGCAGCGCTGGCTTACCGGGCTATTACTGACCTGGACACAGGAAGTGCAGTCTATCGTCTACGCCGTGGTGTTGCTGATTGGTAGTTATCTGGTCATCAGTGGCGATATGACAACCGGCGCGCTGGTGGGGACCTCCATTCTGGCGTCGCGAACGATTGCGCCACTGTCGCAAATTTCAGGTGTCCTTTCGCGTTGGCAATCGGCGAAGGTGGCGCGAAAAGGGCTGGACGATCTGATGCAGCGCCCTATTGACGACCCGCAGCAGGGTAAAAAAGTGCATAAAGCGCATTTGCGCGGGCAGTACGCCTTCGAGAACGTTAGTTTTTATTACGATGAGGAAGAGAAACTGACCGTCCTCAACCTCCCGCGTTTAAACATTGCGGCGGGTGAGCGCGTGGCGGTTCTGGGGCGAAATGGTTCGGGAAAGAGCACGTTGCTTCAGTTGCTGGCGGGGATGCAGGAGCCTCAGCAGGGCACACTTTTGCTGGACGATGTTGCGATGAGTCATCTTGATCCGGCGGACGTGCGGCGCGACATGCAACTGCTCAGCCAGCAGGCAAGGCTGTTCTTCGGCTCTGTGCGCGACAACATTATGATGGGCAATCCCCTTGCTACCGACGAAGAGATTCATCTGGCCCTGGTGAACAGCGGTGCCCTTGAGTTCGTTCGTAAGCAGAAAATGGGCCTGAACTACGTGATCAGTGAGGGTGGGGCCGGATTGTCAGGCGGTCAGCGTCAGGCGCTGTTACTGGCGCGTGCTTTACTGACGTCCCCCACTATTTTATTGCTGGATGAACCCACCGCCTGGCTTGATGAAGTGAGCGAGAAACAGTTTATCCAGCATCTTAAGGGCTGGCTTGGTGAGCAGAGGACGCTGGTAGTGGCCACGCATCGCTTGCCCATTCTGGAGCTGGTCGATCGCATCATTGTGCTCGAAAACGGAAAGGTAGTGATGGACGGGCCGCGCGATGCCATTCTGAATCAGCACGGTATGGCTCCTCAGCAAGCCGCACAGCGAACCGTGACCATGAAAAAGAATGCACCGGGGACTCGTCCCGTTGAGGAGGGGACGGTATGAGTGATTTTTCCCGCTTTAATAGTCGCCTGAAGGAGCCACGTCTGCCCCGCTCCTCGTGGGTGGCATGGTCACTGTTCGCTCTGTTAGCGGCCTTTGTGACATGGGCCAGCGTTTTCCATCTTGACGAAGTTACGACGGGCAGCGGCAAAGTGATCCCCTCTTCCCATGAGCAGGTTATCCAGTCCCTGGAAGGCGGCATCATCCATAAACTGCTGGTACGCGAAGGCGATATTGTCGAGCGCGGACAGCAACTGGCGCAACTGGACCGGACGAAAACAGAGTCCGGCGTGCTTGAAAGTGAATCTCGCCTGAATGCTGCACTGGCAACGGCTGCCCGCCTGAATGCAGAGGTGAATAACAGTGAGTTAGTCTTTCCGGAAGAACTGGATGATGACGCGGAGCTGGTCAAGCAGGAAACCGCGCTCTATCAGTCCCGCCGGGAAAGCCTCGAAAAAGGACTTGCGGGTCTGCGACAGGGAGCCGCCCTGATTCAGCGCGAGTTAGGCTTAACGCGTCCGCTTGTTACGCAAGGCGCCGCCAGTAAAGTGGAAGTCCTTCGGCTTGAACGTCAAAAAAACGAGCTGGAGAACAAAATGACGGAGATGCAAAATCAGTACTACGTACGGGCTCGCGAGGAGTTAGCCAAGGCAAATGCGGAAGTGGAAGCGCAACGTTCGGTGATGAAGGGTCGTGAAGATTCTCTGACTCGCCTGACGTTTAATGCGCCCGTGCGCGGTATTGTAAAAGATATCGACGTGACCACCGTCGGTGGTGTGATTCCTCCAAACGGTAAGTTAATGAGTTTGGTGCCTCTTGACGATCAGATGCTGATTGAAGCAAAGATTTCGCCTCGCGATGTCGCCTTTATCCATCCTGGGCAACAGGCGTTGGTCAAAGTGACGGCCTACGATTACTCCATTTATGGCGGACTCGAGGGGGAAGTGACGATGATCTCCCCGGATACACTACAGGATGAAGTAAAACGAGACGTTTATTATTACCGGGTCTATATCAGAACGACGAGTAACCATCTGACCAATAAGCAAGGTCAAACGTTTCCGGTGTTCCCAGGTATGATCGCGACAGTCGACATCAAAACAGGCAGTAAAACCATTCTCGATTATCTGCTGAAGCCGTTGAACAAAGCGAAAGAAGCCTTGCGAGAACGTTAAAAAAAGGGCGGTCGGAAAACCGAGCGCCCTTTTGCTCACACCGTTGAGTTAAACCTTATCGCAGCAAGACGCTCTTTAGGGTGAATATTGAGATAGTGAGTGACATAGGCAAAGTACAGACCGGCATAATTTTCTACCAGTTCAATAAAACTCGCATGAATGGTAATAAACCCATTTTCGCGCTCTTTGAAATAACCCGCTTCCTGAGCTGATTTCATAATCCTGTTGACATGGATGCGTGAAACAAAAAACTCGCGGGCCAGAACGCTGGCAGAATATTCAATAATGGCGCCATATGCATTTTTGTTTTTAATTGCCTGTAGATAAAGATAAAGCATGATCATGCGTCCACCATCTTTATCAATAAACAATCCCACTTCAGGCAGAATCTTTTTAAACGTGACGCCACGAAAAAGATATTCTGCCGCACGATGAAAGAAACTATGCCGCTGACCAGTGTCATCTAGCAGATTAATGTTAATATTGTAATCCGGATACAGAATGCTTACCGGTAAAAAAGCCCCTGACATATAACGCTTGAGTTCCTCTAAGCCTTTTGTTGTCGGTTCAATCATCGTTTTTCGACGATCCTCACTACACCGCCAGGTTTTAATTCGGTGAGTGGTTCGCAACAGAGTGATGATAGCAATGACGCTATTGGGGCTGGCTATCTTATAACGTGTACATAATTCTTTGATATCCGAAACGGAAGAGGCCTGGCTGCCAAAAACGAAACAGCACATTGATAAAACAATGTTAAATCGTGATTCCTGGAGCATTGTTTTGTAGAATAAAGGTTGTTTTTTGTATATGGCATCATTAATACGGTAGTGTTCTTTTATTGCTTCACTAAATCGAGGGTTGTTTTTGATAACATCTCTACGGTGTAGCAATGCCCTGGATGATATGTGGATATCCATATGGTTGCCTTATTGTGAAACGAATCAATAGTTTTCTAAGTTATTTCTTTGACGAAGATATGACATAGCTATTATACATACTGTGAATGATATTTACTTTTAGAATTTTAGTTCTTTATGCATTTTCCGCACCAAAAGGGAATGATTAAGTCAGGGTCAGCATGAAAATCTTGACGTTAAACACGTCACTCAATTAACCCAAATATGTCCACTGCTACGATGAGAACGCGGTATAAGTTAAGTTTAATTTTTTGTCATGATGTATTTATGTATGTGGTTTTGTTCGTATATTTGTTGTTTTTAGTATGGTGGTTACAATATTTATTTGATATTCTTATTCGACAGGTTAACAGACCACCTCGTTTGAACATGTTTTAAGTTTCAGTAAAACATGCGCTTTCGTGCGTAAAAACATAACTCTTAAATATTATCGAGTGCATCCAGCCTTTTTCTTAAGGAAAAGGGTTCTGTATGGCTATCTATTTCTACAGGAGAACAGAATGGCAAGGGAAATGCTCGCAGCCCATTCAAAAACTCGTCAGCATCGCTATGTTATTTCTCCCTGTAGTTATACCTGGTGGGGGTATAAAAAGTTACTGGATAACAATGAGGTAGCCTGCGATCGTATTATGGTTGACCACGATGATGCTCGAGGCGCGGATCTTCGTAATTTCAATAATGAAACCGGCACCCTTGCCGTTTTTTTGAAAGGAGATCTCTGTGCTATTTTGGATACGCTGAAAAAATGTGTTTCTTTCCTGAATGCCCTACCTGAAAAAATACCGGTGATTATTTATGGTCAGTTACCGATGAACTGGCTGTTTAGTATGATGAAGGCATCACTTATTGATAAAAGCACCCTGGAAAATGTCAGGGTCGCCAGTCTATCACATGACTGGAAAAATATTGTCGGTCAGAATAACCTCTTACTAAAGGAGGCTGCAAAAGTTGAAGAAAGGCTGATAGGGTGTGCCACAAAAGGATTGACGCTTCGTGAATTGGATATTGTCCTGGGTTTCTATCGTGGCATGAGCGTGAAAGAACAATCAGAGAAGCTCGGTCTGGGAATTAAAACTGTCTATACTCATCGGCAGGAAGGTCTGCGAAAGTTGCAATTTATTCAGCCATGGATAAATGATTCTGGCGTGATTCGTAACCGTTTTAAAATGCGAAGAGAAACGTTATCCGTGCTGCCGTTGAGCGAACCTGATTTTTGTCGTGCTATAGAGAAGAAGGAGATCTTTCCGGCCTATCAAATTATTACCGATCGAGACAAGAAAGTCATCGGGTTTGAAATTTTGTTGCGTTGGTATCGTAACGGTAAATTACTGAGTCCCGCCAGTTTCTTAACGGGTATGCATAACAAAAATATTTGGCTTAAATTAACGGCAATGGTCGTTGATGCGGCTGTGCGCGGGGTGAATAAATATAACGGAAAATATTATTTCTCAGTAAATATCCCTCAGGAGCTGGCTTCAGGCACTGCTTTGCCGGGTATGGCAAGGAAAGCAGTGCAAATGTTAAGTCATGCTTGCTGGGCACAGAATCTGGTTTTTGAGTTCGCAGAGACAATCGATGTTACGCAGGATAAAACAATCCCTGAAACAATGCGACAATTACGTGAAACGGGTTGTCGACTTTTTCTGGATGACTGCTTTTCAAGCGAACATGTCATGTTTCCGATCAGACAGATAATGTTTGATGGATTAAAGCTTGATCGCGATATAGTTGACAAGTTTGCCGAAAACCAGGCCGATTATAGCCTGATAAAGGCCATTCAGTATTACAGTGATATGACCGGTCGGAGCTGTATTGCCGAAGGAGTGGACAGCAAAGAAAAATTTGAAAAATTGAAAGCCGCCGGTGTCAACAGCTTTCAGGGATATTATCTTTCCAGGGCGGTAAGGGAGAATGAACTGGACAGGATGGTCAGGCAGTTCAGTTAATTCACCCGTATCTTCTTGCCTTAATTTATACAACATCCGGAAATGACTTTTGCGGATGTTTTTTTATGCGCGGGAGAAACAGAGGAAATGATAAACTGAATACTTCGCTAAACGTATAGCAGGAGACGGAATGACGCAGGCAATCATGCTGCAGGGGACAGCGTCCGATGTGGGCAAAAGCGTTTTAGTGGCGGGCCTGTGCCGGATATTTCATCAGGATGGCTGGCGAACCGCGCCCTTTAAATCACAAAACATGGCGCTGAATTCAGGCATTACCCCGGATGGCAAAGAGATGGGGCGGGCGCAGATTTTTCAGGCCGAAGCCGCAGGCATTGAACCCGACGTGCGGATGAATCCCGTCTTGCTGAAACCCACCAGCGATCGCCAGGCTCAGGTGGTTCTGATGGGGCAGGTGGCCTGCAATATGGACGCCGCCAGCTACCACGCGTACAAGCCCCGCTTACGGGAGCAGATTACTTCGGTCTATCAAAGCCTGGCGCAGGAATACGATGTCCTGGTGCTGGAGGGCGCGGGCAGTCCGGCAGAGATTAATCTGCGGGATCGGGATATCGTCAACATGGGCATGGCTGAGATCGCACACTGCCCGGTGATTCTGGTGGCGGATATTGACCGCGGCGGCGTGTTTGCCGCGATCTACGGCACGCTGGCGCTGCTTCAGGAACACGAGCGCTGGCGGGTTAAGGGCGTCATCATTAACAAGTTTCGCGGTGACGTGGCGCTGCTTCACGACGGCCTGCAACAGATCGAAGCCTTAACCGGCGTGCCCGTTCTCGGCGTGATGCCCTGGCTGGATATCGATCTTGAGGAAGAAGATGGCGTCGCGCTGCAACGCGTAAAGCACACCCGCAAGCGCGATATCGACATCGCCGTGGTACATCTGCCGCATATCGCTAATTTCACCGATTTTAATGCCCTTTCCGCGCAGCCTGATGTTCGCGTGCGTTATGTCTCCCGGCCCGACGCGCTGGACGACGCCGATCTGATTATCCTGCCGGGGAGCAAAAACACGCTGGCCGATCTGACATGGCTACGGGAAACGGCGCTCGCCCGGCGGGTGCTGGCGCGCCATCGCGACGGTATCCCGGTGATGGGGATTTGCGGCGGCTATCAGATGCTGGGTGAAAGCCTGCATGATGAGGTGGAATCTGGCCTGGGAAGCATGCCAGGACTGGGTCTTCTGCCGACCACGACACGATTTGCGCCGGTCAAAACCACCACGCGGGTGCGTGCAGAAATGGCGACAAACTTGCCCGGCTGGCTGGCTCCTCTTTCCGGGATCTTCCTGAATGGCTATGAGATCCACATGGGGGAAACCCGGGTGGATGTCACACGTTCGGCGCTGTACCTGCAAAAAAACGGTGAGCGAATCGCGGAAGGGACCTTTTCGGCCGATGGATCGGTATTTGGAACGTATCTGCACGGCTTGTTCGATAATAATGCGTTTACTCACGCAATGGTGAACAGCTTGCGTGCGCGTAAAGGGCTGCCTGCACGTGAAGAGAAGCTTGATTACGCGGCGTATAAAGCACAGCAATTTGATGTACTGGCCACGGCGATGCGCAGCTATATTGATATCGAAAAAGTGTACCGGATCATGCGTGAACATCAGGAGAGGAAGGGATGATTTTAGTCACTGGAGGCGCGCGCAGCGGAAAGAGCGCGCACGTCGAGCAGCTGGCGATGCAGCAGTGTGAACAGGTTTTATACATTGCCACGTCGACGGTGACGGATGCGGAAATGGCGCTGCGTATCGATCGACATCGTGCCCAGCGGCCCGCACACTGGCGAACCTGGGAAGGTTACGCGGATCTCGATAAGGTGTTGCGCCAGCAGGTTGCGCCGGGAGAAGGCGTGGTCATTGAGTGCATCACCACGCTGCTGGCGAATTTACTCTTTGATGCTTCCGGCGGCGAAGATCCCGAGACGCTGGATTTCGACGCGCTGGAAGGCGTTCTGCAACAGCAAATTGATGCCCTGATTGCCGCCTGTCAGCAGCTGCCTGGCCCCGTCTTTATCGTGACCAATGAACTGGGAATGAGCATCACGCCCGAAAATCGTCTGGCGCGGCATTTCATCGATATTTCAGGGCGGGTAAATCAGACGCTGGCGAAAGCCGCAGAGGAAGTCTGGCTGGTGGTGTCAGGGATTGGAGTCAAAATTAAATGCGCTTAAATATGTTATGGGCCACGATGCGCCTGATGACGCGGATCCCGGTACCGGGAAAATGGACAGATGGCGTCGATTTTCGCCATCTTGGCCGCGGGATAACCTCATTTCCGATCGTCGGGGCGATCGTGGGCGTACTGGCGGGCGGCCTCTCTTTACTGGTCAGCCAGACCGGCGGCGGCCTTTATATTGGCGCTATCGCCTACGTGCTGGCGCTGGTCATCCTGACGGGCGGATTTCATCTGGACGGGCTGGCTGATACCTGCGACGGACTTTTTTCGGCCCGCACGCGCGAACGCATGCTGGAGATCATGAAGGACAGCCGCCTGGGGACGTTTGGCGGACTGGCGCTCATTTTCGCCATTCTTATCAAAACGGTGGCCGTAGCGGGGATTGCGCATTTACCCGCAGCGCACCTGCTGGCGCTGCTTGTCTGCGCCCCCATCGCCGGACGTTCGGCGCTGGCCTTAGGCATGTACGGCCAGCGCTATGCCCGGGATGTCGACGGGCTGGGGAACTTGTATATCGGGCAAATCACCTTGCGTGAAGCCGCGATAACGCTGGTTGCTGGCATCGTGGCGGTCTGGGTTTTGGCCGGGCTTCAGGGGCTTGGCGCTATTCTTGTCTGCTACCTGGCAATCTGGGGGCTGGTGGGTTATTTGCGCCGCCGCCTTGGCGGTCAAACCGGCGATACGCTGGGGGCGCTGGAAGAGTGCGGAGAGATCATTTTTCTGTTGGCCTTGTTGTGGGTGTAAATCATGCGTCTATTTCTGGTTCGTCACGGACAAACGTCTGCCAATGAGAGCGGTGTGTTTTATGGTCGCACCGATTTACCCTTAACGGAAAAAGGGATCGCCCAGAGTACCCACGTTGGCCGGTGTCTGGCCGATGTGACATTCAAAACCCTGTTCACCAGCCAGCTCCAGCGGGCGCAGCAAACGGCGAAGCTCATCGTGCCTAAAGGTGATTTTCAGGTCGAAAGCCGACTGAACGAGCTCGATTTTGGCACCTGGGAGATGTGTCACTACAGCGCGATTGCGCAGAATGAGCCTGTCGCGTGGCAGAACTGGCTGGATGACTGGCAAAATGCCACCCCTGGTGGAGGGGAGCCATTTCCCGCCTTTGCCAGACGCGTAAAGGAGGTGGCCGAAGCGTGGAAGGCTAACCCGGGTGAGGGTGACAGGCTGGTGGTTGCCCATCAGGGCGTGCTGAGTATGCTGCTGGCGTCCTGGCTGAATATGCCCCTTGAATCCATGTGGCACTTCCCGTTTAAGCACGATGCCTGGACGCTGGTAGAAAACCGCGGCGGATTTATGGTGCTGAGAAGTTTTAACGATCGAAGCCGTTTTCTGACGGACAAGTGAGAAGAATAATGGATACCTTGCAGGAAGTGATTGCCGCGATTCGTCCGCTTGATGCCGAAAAACAGGCGCAGGCGGCACGCTATATTGACGGGCTGGTTAAACCGCTAAACAGCCTGGGACGCCTTGAGACCCTGGCGATTCAGCTGGCGGGTATGCCCGGCTTGCACCAGCTGGACAACCTGAAAAAAGAGATCATTGTCATGTGTGCCGATCATGGCGTGTATGACGAAGGCGTCGCCGCCAGCCCAAAGGTGGTCACCTGGCTTCAGGCTCACAATATGGTGAAGGGCATTTCAGGCGTCTGCGTGCTGGCGAAAAGCACCCAGACGTCGGTCTTAGCGGTGGATGCAGGTATCGATGGCGAGCCTGTTGAGGGCATGCTTAGCCTGAAAGTCGCTCGTGGCAGCAGCAACATCGCCCGTGGGCCTGCCATGTCCCGTCAGGATGCTGAGCAGTTAATGTTATCCGCTGCCCGGCTGGTGAAACAGCGTGCGGCAGAGGGGATTTCCGTTTTTGGCACCGGTGAACTGGGCATGGCCAATACCACGCCGGCCTCGGCTATTATCAGCGTTTTAAGCGGCTGCGATCCGCATGAGGTCGTGGGCATTGGGGCCAATCTCCCTAAGGACAGGGTGCCGCATAAAGCGTCGGTCGTCAGGCAGGCGATTCACGTGAACCAGCCGGATGCCGCGGACGGTATAGCGGTGATGGCGAAGGTGGGGGGCTTTGATCTGGCGGGCATGACCGGCTTGATTTTAGGCGCGGCGTCGTGCGGGCTCCCGGTCGTGCTGGACGGTTTTCTCTCCTGCGCTGCGGCGATGGTGGCCTGTCAGATTGCGCCTGAAGCGAAAAGCTACTGTATCCCGTCACACTTTTCTGCGGAAAAAGGTGCCCAGCGAGCGCTGGAACACCTCGGCCTGACACCTTATCTTTATCTGGATCTACGCCTGGGTGAAGGGAGCGGCGCCGCCATTGCGATGTCGATTGTCAGCGCGGCGGGCGCCATGTACAGCCAGATGGGCGTGCTGGCTGAGACGGGCATCAGTTTAAAAGCCTGATCAACTGACGCTGATGGACCCGGCCAAGGATGAACACGGTAAACAGTGCGCCGAGCAGGGCACAAAACATATCGGACTGGGTATCCCACGGATCGCCCTGCGTTCCCAGAAAATCATCCGCACCCTGGCCCATGGCCAGGGCTGCCCACCACTCAATAAGCTCGTAAGTGGCGCTGATGGCAAGCGCGATACAGCAGACCAAAAATCCTGTCATTTTGCGCCCGCTGACGTAACCGCCGCGCACCAGAATCTCGCGTGCGGCAAGCGCGGGAACCAGTCCCTGGAAAAAATGCCCGAGTTTGTCATACGGATTACGACTGAGATTCAACATCGCCTGCACGTCGAATCCCACGGGAACTTTGGCGTAGGTATACATGCCTCCCACCATCAGAATAATGGCGTGAAAGAAAATCAGCGTATAAAGCAGCGGTGTTAAGGGGTAGCGCTTATGCGTTGCCAGCAGAAGCGGCACGATGAGGATGACCGGCGTCACTTCCATGAGCCAGGTCGTGCGATCCGATGTCATCAGGCCGGTATACACCAGACCGATCAGCAGCAAAAACGCACCGAGGTTTAATGCCAGAGGTGATGCAGAGAGTTTCATATCATTCGGCTTATCAGCAAAATGACTACTATCGGCTGGTGGATGAAAAAACTCAACGTCAGGAAGAGGCAAAAAAAGGGGGGCTGCTAGCCCCCCTGTGTTTTATCAGAACGTCTTACGCAGACGCAGGCTAAAGGTGTGAGCCTGATAACGCTCGCCTGCCTGCAGGTCATAGCGCGCATCAAAGCTCAGGTCATTGCCTTCGTACAGCGTAGTGCCGACAGCCACGCCAGCCATATCTTTTACCGGCGACGCGCCTTTGGTGCTAAAGCTGGTTTCACCAACGGCATCTGCCGCGTAAGACGCACGGCTGCTCACCTGATGCTGGTCGTACTGGTGGATCCAGGAGACCTGTACGAACGGGGTGAGGTTGCCGAATCCTGTGGCAACGGTTTTTTCGATGCGGGCGCCGATGTCGCTAATGACCGACTGGGCATGCGTGCTGCTGACGTCCAGCGCCATACCGTTTCCGCCCGTCTCTTTATAGCCATCAACGTGCTGATAGCCATAGGTCAGGCTGGCCAGCGGCGTCAGGACCACATTGGCAGGCAGCGTAAACGGATAACCGAATTCTGTTTGCAGGGTCACGGACTGGCCGTTGAATTTACCTTTTGCCGCGCCAGAGAAACCGGTGAAATCGGCGCGACGCACGGAGCTGTAATTCTGGCGGTTCAGACCTGCTGAGAGGTTGAGATACCATGGATCGCCCGTGAAGCCCGCATAACCAATCACCCCGTAGTTATCTGCGGTAGAAGTATTGCCGCTCAGGTTATCTTTGCCGTGCACGGACGTATTGCTGTAGTTCACTGCCGCACCCAGACGCCAGTCATCGCCCAGCGCGCGGTCGGCACCTAAAAGCAGGCCGCCAAATTTCGCGCTGTATCCACTGACATCATCATGGCTGTCCTGACGGGCGTATCCGCCAAACGGCTGGCCCCAGACAATCCAGTTGCTGCTGTAATCATCCCCGGTGGCGATGCCACTGGTACCCGAGCTGGCAGGATTACGTACGGCATCCATGTGCGATCCCACAACCGCCTGTGCGGTTGAGGTTGCCACGGTGGCGGCTGCGCTGGCATTCAGGTTCTGTGCAGGCGACAGGCTTTCTCCCGCACGGTTCGACGCTTGTTTACCTTCGAGGGCCAACGAGGCGTTATACAGATTCAGTAGTTGCGGGGAGGCGATACCTGTGTAATTTGCCAGACCACCCAGTGCCGCGGTAGCGCCAGGGATTGTCGCCTGCCCGGGTTTGTTCGGCGTTGTCGGCGCAGGATCAGTCACCACAGGCGGCGTCACGACCGGCGGGGTCACCACAGGCGGCGTAACAACTGGCGGAGTTACCACAGGCGGCGTCACAACCGGCGGGGTCACCACAGGCGGTGTGACAACCGGCGGGGTCACCACAGGCGGTGTAACAACCGGCGGGGTCACCACAGGCGGTGTAACAACCGGTGGAGTGACTACTGGTGGCGTAACAACCGGCGGCGTAATCTCCGGCTCAGCGCCGACCGTTAAGACAAGGGCTTTATTCACGCCCTCTTCGTAGACGGACCCTGTCACCGCACCACGGTAGCCGATCGCTTCGTAGTTCAGTTTATCCGCGTGATAATCGGTGTTCGCGCCAGCGGCGGAGATCACGACATAGCGCTGACCTTCGGCAAACTTATAGGTAGTGCCGGTGCGAAGTAAATTCACCTGCGAGCCCGCTTCCACCAGCGCATCGCCGGTCACCTTCAGACGACCATAGCCAGTATCAGCAGTGATACTGCCTTCGTGCGTGGCGAGATCGGAAATACCGGAGATCAGCGTCGCCGCTGCCTTCTGGTGGTAGTTGCCCGTAACAGTCATGGCGTCATTAATTTGCAACGAGGCCGCGTCGTTGCGCACAGTACCATTGTTCGCAGTCACGTTATCGTTTAACAGTAACGAACCTGTGCCAAAGACCACGTCGGAGCGGTAGCTGGTGATGGAGCCGATACCGTTGTTGCCCGTCAGTGTCCCGGTTGTCTGCGTCCCGCCGTTAATGCTCAGCGGTGCCAGGCTGTTGGAATAGATATTTCCCTTTACCAGACCATTATTGGTCAGGGTAACCTGTGCGTTGGCGCTGAGGTTATTAATAAAATTGGCGTTTAAAAACAGGGCATAACCGTTACTGCTGATCTCCCCGTTGTTAACGATATGCGTGGCCTGGTTTTGATTGTTGATGCTGGTAATAAAAATACCGTAGCTACCAGCCGTGATAAGGCCGTTGTTGGTGATGGTGCCTAACGCCGTTCCGTTTGCATCGTTACTCAGAATACCAAAGGTATCCGCATTAATTTGGCCGTTATTTTCAATGGTATTGATAATACCCTGATTATTAATACCAAAAATACTGTGCGTAATGTCATTATCGTTGATAATCGTGTCTATGCTGCCCCGGTTATAAATGGCCGAGTTACCATAATTATTCACGAGTTCAGTTCTGATCGTACCCGTATTGCGAAGCGTGCCAATGGTGCCCGCATTATAAATAGCCCCATTATCCGCTAAGGTATTTCCAGCCGAGGTTATGAGGCCTGCATTGGTTAAATTATCAATGGCGCCCGAGTTATAAATGCCATAAAGACCCGAAATCGTGCCATCGTTCGTCAGCGTCTCTACATTCACACTGGTCCCCAGAAAGAGGGCAGTTTGGTTAGTCCCGTTGATAGACCCTGAATCGGTAACATGTACTAATGGATTTGAGGACAATACTTGCACGCTGGTGTACGCGTTATCGATGATGACACCGGATGCAGCATACGCGTGAGGGGAGAACATTGCTTGCGTTGCCATTGAGGCGACCAGCAGCGAGATCAGCTGGCTAAGACGTTTTTTTTCCATGGTAAGCCGTCACAAGTTGCGATTGTTATAAAATGCGAATGCATTATTCTTCGGATTATTCCGATATTGTTGCGGCGAAGAATATACATTTTGTTGCAGAAAACAATAAGGCTTGTTTAATTATTTATGGGCGGAAGTGTTCGCTATATTTTGTATGACGTTTAATTTGACTTAAGGCGGGTGAAGGGTTGCGGTTAAATAAAAATATATTCTTTGTCGTCACATTGATTCATTTATCTTTTTTATTCGCCGGCTGTGAATCGACCAGTCCATTAAGCACGGCAAACACTCTGGCAGCGCATTCTGGTCTGATCAGAGAAAATTTACAAACGGAACGGTACCCGGTGGCGACATGGAGCCGCTTTACCCCTCCCGTAAGGACAATCCACGTATACATAGAAGGCGACGGGTTCGCCTGGAAAAGCCGCACGCAGCCGTCGGATAATCCAACGCCGCGAAACCCAACAGGGCTTTCCCTTGCCGCTGCGGATGTCAGCTCCAGCGTGCTTTATCTGGCGCGCCCCTGTCAGTTCATCCTGCCTTTACCGACCCATTGCACCGTAAACGAGTGGACGACCGATCGGTTTTCCCCGGAAGCGCTCAGGGCAATGAATGAAGCCCTGGACCAGATTGTCAGGCGTTATCCTGGGGTCAAACTGGATTTAACCGGCTATTCAGGCGGAGGCAATATGGCTGCACTGTTGGCCATGCGTCGCAGCGATGTGCAATCGTTACGCACGGTTGCGGGTAATCTCGATGTCGCCTGGGTGAATGCTCTGCATCAGGTCACGCCAATGCCGCGCGCCCTTAACGCCATTGATACGGCGTCCACCCTGCGGACACTTCCGCAGATTCACTACAGTGGCGATCAGGACAACGTCGTGCCGACTCTGGTTGCCCGCCGCTTCCAACAGGCGGTGGGGGGACACTGTACACGGGTCGTGGTCGTACCCGGCATGGGGCATGGTTCAGACTGGGGGGCGAAATGGGCGGGGTTGTCCGGGGAGTCCGGAGACCGTTTAACATCTGGCTGTTAGATGAATGTGAGAGGGACGAAAAATTTTACTCTTATGGATTTTGTGAGGCCAAGCCTGCGCCAGCATGGATCCTACTAAAGCCCAGATTATAAATAAAAATCCGAAATAGTATAAACAAAAGCCCCCTTTTTTACGCCCGTGACCGCGTTTCACATGATGCAATGTCATGATTTTCTAAATGCCTTTTCCATTTATTTTCTCCTGTTGCCATAAAAAACCTTCCAGAAGTGCAATGGGTATTTTTAGGGGTTGAATATTGATTTAAATCAATGAATCGCTCATCTGCTCGCAACTCTCCGCCTATTTTATCGTTTACGACATAAATACTGGTTAGTTCTGCTGCTGCTAGATCTTTTTGCTGTTAGTGCACTGTTATACGCTATTAACAATCAGAAGAAAATTCTTAAGAAATTTCTTATTGTGGTTTAAAGATCGGTAAATTTGATCTTGAGTCGATCATTATTCTATTATCGCGTTACAGCACTGGCGTGTGAAAAGCATACACAGCGATAAACCGAGGGATGATGAAATGGCTGACAGTTTCCAGAATGAAGTGCCGAAGGCGCGTATTAATTTAAAACTAGATTTGCATACGGGTGGAGCGAGCAAGAAAACGGAGCTTCCACTGAAATTACTTGTAGCGGGAGATTTCAGTAATGGTCAAGAGTCCGCGCCATTATCGGAGCGCGAAAAAGTTAATTTGAACAAAAATAACTTTGACTCAGTGCTTTCCGAATATTCCCCAAAAGTGAATCTTACCGTTGAAAATACCCTCTCGGGTGATGGCAGCGAAGACAACATTAGTCTGACATTCCGGAGCATGAAAGATTTTTCTCCGGAGCAGGTCTCCCGACAAATCCCTCAGCTGAAGGCGATGCTTTCCATGCGCAACCTGCTTCGCGATTTAAAGGCAAATTTACTGGATAACCAGGCTTTCCGAAAGGAGCTAGAAAAAATTCTCCTGGACCCGGCATTAAGCGCAGAACTTAGAGCCGAACTGTCAGCCCTGGCACCGAAACAGCCATAACGGTCACGATGATTTAACGGATTTATAAGGAAAATGCTGATGTCTGTAAAAAATGAGAATGCCGCTGGTGGCGAGAGCGTGTTGCTGGAACGTCCCGCGGCAGGTGGGGTTTATGCATCCCTGTTTGAAAAAATCAACCTGAACCCGGTGTCCGAGCTGAGTGCGCTGGATATCTGGCAGGATGCGCAAGCAATGTCGGATGCGACCGCAGATGAACGTTTAACGGCCGGGATGCAGGTATTTCTCGAATGCCTCAAAAAATCGGGCTCAAAAGTAGAAAAACTAGATAAAAACCTGATTGACCACCATATCGCGGAGCTGGACTACCAGATTAGCCGTCAACTGGATGCGGTCATGCACAGCGAAGAATTCCAGGCGGTAGAAAGTCTGTGGCGTGGTGTTAAGTCCCTGGTCGACAAAACTGATTTCCGCCAGAACGTGAAGGTCGAACTGCTGGACATGTCAAAAGAAGATCTGCGTCAGGACTTCGAAGACAGCCCGGAAATCATCCAGAGCGGTCTGTATAAACATACCTATATTGATGAGTATGACACCCCGGGCGGTGAGCCGATTGCCGCGCTGATTTCCGCCTACGAGTTTGATGCGTCTGCGCAGGATGTTGCCCTACTGCGCAATATTTCTAAAGTGTCTGCTGCAGCACATATGCCGTTTATCGGCTCTGCCGGCCCGAAATTCTTCCTCAAAGAGTCAATGGAGGAAGTGGCGGCCATCAAGGATATCGGCAACTACTTTGACCGCGCTGAATACATCAAGTGGAAATCTTTCCGCGACACTGACGACTCACGTTATATCGGCCTGGTGATGCCGCGCGTACTGGGCCGCCTGCCGTATGGCCCGGACACTGTGCCGGTGCGCAGCTTCAATTACGTCGAAGAAGTGAAAGGCCCGGATCATAATAAATATCTGTGGACCAATGCCTCGTTTGCCTTTGCATCCAACATGGTGCGCAGCTTCATCAACAATGGCTGGTGCGTACAAATTCGTGGCCCACAGGCCGGTGGTGCGGTTCAGGACCTGCCTATCCATCTGTACGATTTGGGTACCGGCAATCAGGTGAAGATCCCGTCAGAGGTGATGATCCCTGAAACCCGCGAATTTGAGTTCGCGAATCTTGGTTTTATTCCGCTCTCCTACTACAAGAATCGCGATTACTCCTGCTTCTTCTCGGCCAACTCCACCCAGAAGCCAGCCCTGTATGACACCGCCGATGCGACGGCCAACAGCCGTATCAATGCCCGTCTGCCGTACATCTTCCTGCTGTCGCGTATTGCCCACTACCTGAAGCTAATTCAGCGTGAAAACATCGGTACCACTAAAGACCGTCGTCTGCTGGAACTGGAGCTGAATACCTGGGTTCGTGGACTGGTCACCGAAATGACCGATCCGGGTGATGAGCTGCAGGCGTCTCACCCGCTGCGTGACGCGAAAGTGGTGGTGGAAGATATCGAAGACAACCCGGGCTTCTTCCGCGTGAAGCTGTACGCCATCCCGCACTTCCAGGTTGAAGGGATGGACGTCAACCTGTCTCTGGTTTCCCAGATGCCGAAAGCCAAGTCATAAGCTAAGGCAGGAAGCCAATGAAAACGGAACAACCGTTATGGGGCAGGGGCGTGATGGTCTCTCCCCAGCACTTCCAGCAACAGGCCGCGTACGCGGCCTGGTCTGCGGAATGCATTGCCCGGCTGGGTCTCTCCCATCCCTGGGGAATAATTGAGGCCACTTTCGAACAGGATGCGCTGAAACTGGGTTGTCTGCAGGCCCGCCATCTGCATATCCGTTTCCCCGACGGCACGCTTATCGACACGGATAATGCCGACTCCCTGCCACCGGTGCTGGCGCTTGAGGACGAATCACAGGAAGTGGTGGTGGTTCTGGCGCTTCCGCTGCTGCGGGCGAATGGCGGTAACTGCCTTAAACCCGATGAGGTGGCCGAGCGTCCTGTGCGTTATCGCCAGCGCTGGCGTGATGTCCGCAACACCTTTGGGGACGATACTCGCCAGATTGCAGTAATGCAGCCAGAGCTGACTCTGCGTTTCGCCCATCAGAACAACAGTGATTATCTGACCAGTCCGGTCGCCCGTCTGCAGCAGGATTCACAGGGGAGCTGGGAACTCGATGAAACGTTTCTCCCCCCGCTCCTTACCATCCAGGGCAGTCGCTGGCTGGTGACCCAGTTGGAACAGCTGATGACGCAACTGCGTGCCCGTCTGAGTCGCCTGATGGACATGCGTCGTGAAAGTAACGAGCGCATGGCCGATTTTGCCGTGGCTGATGTGTCTCTGTTCTGGCTACTCAATGCCCTGAACAGCGCAGAACCCGTGCTCGGACAGTTTCAGCGTCACCCGCAAAGTCAACCAGAGCGTCTGTACCCGGAACTGGCACGCCTTGCGGGCAGCCTGCTGACCTTCTCGCTGGAACACCAGGTGAGTGCTATTCCTGTCTGGCAGCATGAGCAGCTGAATAACGTCTTTCCGCCGCTTTTTGACTTACTGGGCGACCTGCTTGAAGCCAGCTTGCCGTCGCGAGTGGTGGCGATTGAGCTTGAGCACGATGCCCGTCTTCACTTCTGGCAGGCCCGCCTGCATGACCCACGCCTGCGCGAAGGGGCGGATTACTACCTCTCCGTGCGTTCACCAATGCCAGTGGCGCAACTGCAGGAGCAGTTACCGCGCCAGTGCAAGGTCGGCAGTCCCGATCATGTCAGGAGTATCGTTAATTCATCAAGGGTGGGCGTGCCTCTGACGCCACTGCGCCATGTGCCAGCAGCCATTCCACTGCGTCTGGAAAACCAGTATTTCAGCCTTGACGTCTCTCATCCTCTGGCTACCGAAATGCTTCAGGGCGGTACCTGTATGTTTTACGTTCCCGGTATGCTCGGCGAGCCTGAACTTGAACTGTTTGCGGTGCTGAGAACATGAGTGAGGGTAAACGCGGAGCGGCCGCGTTCATTGATATTGATGCCCTGCTGCAAGACACCTGGCTGCAGGTGATAAGCCTGCGTCACGGTCCGACGTTTCAGGATGGAGAAGGGCGCACGTTGTGGGAGCGCTGCATTGCTGATGTTGAGCGTGTGCAGCGTGAGCTGAAAGCGAACGAACTCGATGAAGCCAGCTGTAAACATATTCTCACTGCACAGTGTGCGCTGCTTGATGAAGCCGTCAAAGGTCGCGGTGTGGAGGATGATGCCTGCGTGCAGTGGTATGACATTCCCCTGCAGGGACACTTCCTCGGCACTATGGATGCCGGTGATACGCTGTGCGATCGGATGCGCGATGTGCTGCGTGAACCAGCGCCTGACCATGCTGTAGTGACCTGCTTCCAGCGGGTCATGATGCTGGGGTTCCTCGGCAGTTTCCGCTCGCTGAACGACCCGGAGCGCCAGAAGCTCGTTAACGCGCTCAGTGAACATGTCACACCGTTCAGCTATCCACAAACCCATCCGGTCCTGGCGGAAAGTCATACCGGACGAGGAATGGGGGGCTGGCTGGCGTCGTGGCCCGCGCGTATCGGCCTGAGCCTGGTGGTGGTCGCTGCACTCTGGTGGGGACTGAATCACTGGCTGGATCAGACGCTATTGAGCCTGCTGCCGGGAGCCGTGAAATGAGTGCTGCACAACAGCGCGGGCTTGCGCTGTGGGCTGCCCTGCTCAGTGCAGTGGTCTGCGTGGGGTTCCTGCCGGTCACCCGCCTGGTTTCTGTGCTCATTCTGCTGACGGTGCTGGGTCTTATCCTGGCGTTCTGGACTTTCACCCGTCGTCGTGCGGAGCATGACGTCACTCTGCGTCTGGACGACCTCCCGGAAGCCACTTACCGTCAGCCCGTGGTGCTGGTTTGTGGCGATCTGCCGCTGGCATGTATGCAGCAGTCACCGGTGCTTACGGTTACACAGGGATGCTGGATCCGTGTGGAGGATCATCAGAATTTGGAGCAGGCAGTCCGCCAGATACTGTGGCTGCGCCCTGACTGGGGCCGCCAGCTGTCTGTGATGGTCAGCGTCTGTCCGCAGAAACATGCGGACAGCGAGCGCCTTACCAGTCGTCTGCTGGCCCTGCGCTGGCAAATCAGCCAGCTGCGTAAAGAAACGGGTCATTCTGTGCCGCTGATTCTGAATGGTCAGGTTGGCAGCGCGATGATGAATGATCTGCTCTGGCAGGCGGCTATCCCGGGGGAAGGGGTGAGGATCTGGCGTGAGTTTTCAGCGCCGAGTTCATTTTCTGCATGGATCACCACCGGTGGGTCGCCTGCGTTGCAGCAACAGGTGTTGATGAACAGCCTGATGAGCTGGTTCCATCAGCACGTCGAGGCTGTCTTTATGGATGAGAATCCCGACATTCCTGTTATCGCACCTGGTGAGGTGCTGTGTCGAATGGGACCGATCCTTGCCGGAAGTCTGGCCACATCTGCCTGGACTGCGTGGCTTTCCCGTCACACTGCGATGCAGCAGGTTGCGGGCTGGCAGCCGGTGGGAACGGACAGTACGGTTATCTCCCCCTTCCCGGATTTTATCCTGCCGCTGCTGCCCGAAGGGCGAGGCATGACGCCGCGTGGACGAGCCTTCCGTTGTGCGCTCGGGATTTTCACGCTGGCAGCGATTGCAGCACTACTCAGTAGTGGTTGGAACAACCACCAGTTGCTGCAGCGTGTGAGTTTCGATATTGCTCGCTATGACCGTATCCCGATGCAAGATTTCGGGCCAAAAGCCGACGCGGTTGCCGTCCTGCGTGACGATGCGGCAGAGCTGGATGGCTGGGCGCGTAATGGTGTACCGGCGCGTATAAGCCTGGGCCTGTATCAGGGGGAACGGCTACGAATGCCTGTGCTGGATGCTATCCGCTCTTATGTACCCCCACCCCCGCCGCCTGAACCGCAGCCGAAACCGGTACCGAAAATTGTCCGCCTCGACAGTATGTCGCTGTTTGATTCTGGCCAATCCGTGCTGAAGGCTGGCTCCACCAAAATGCTGGTCAACTCACTGGTCGGTATCAAAGCGAAGCCGGGCTGGCTGATTGTCGTGTCCGGGCACACCGATAACACCGGCAATCCGCAACTGAACCAGACACTCTCTCAGAAACGTGCCGAAGCAGTGCGCGACTGGATGCGTGACACCGGTGACGTGCCGGAAAGCTGTTTTGCGGTGCAGGGCTATGGTGCAAGCCGTCCGATCGCAACCAATGACACCCCGGAGGGCCGTGCGCTCAACCGCCGTGTCGAAATCAGTCTGGTACCGCAGGCGAACGCCTGTCAGATACCGGGCCACACCCAGGCGTCATCGCAGGATGATGGCGCATCACAACACAATGGAGAGTAATTCCATGGCAATTCCTGTTTATCTTTGGCTGAAAGACGACGGCGGCGCGGACATTAAAGGGTCTGTTGACGTTCAGGATCGTGAAGGCAGCATCGAAGTTGTCGCTCAGGAGCATAACCTGTACATCCCGACTGACAACAACACCGGCAAGCTGACCGGTACCCGTATCCACACCCCGTTCCTGTTCACCAAGGAAATCGACTCGTCCAGCCCGTATCTGTACAAGGCCGTGACCACCGGTCAGACCCTCAAATCAGCGGAATTCAAGTGGTACAAAATCAACGACGCGGGCCAGGAAGTGGAGTACTTCAACACCAAACTGGAAAACGTGAAAGTGGTGAAAGTGAATCCTGAAATGTATGACATCAAGGATCCTTCTAAAGAGAAGCACAACCACCTTGAGCGCATTGAGCTGCGTTACGAAAAAATCACCTGGACCTACAAAGACGGCAACATCATTCATTCCGATTCCTGGAACGAACGCGCCACCGCGTAAGTCACAGCGGACAGAGTTTCTCTGTCCGCTTTTTTGCTGAGCGTCTGTTGTCACGGACGTTGAGCAAAGAACCTCACAAACTGCCTGCCTGACCACATGCGCTTTGGTCCCCTGAAAGGGAAACAGCGAGGGGCGGTAGCGTGCCCGGAAGCTATCAAGAGAGAGATAAATGGAAAATCCAGCCATCCTGTTACGTCGTCTGAATCCCTACTGCGCCCGCGCAATGGAAGGGGCAGCCTCCCTGTGTCAGACCCGCGCACACACCGAAATCCTGCCAGAGCACGTGCTGCTGAAGCTGCTGGAGCAGGGAGAGGGAGACCTGACAGTGCTGGCGCGCCGCTATGAGTGGGATATGGACAGCATCTGGCAGGATTTGCTCGGCTGGCTCGATAAACAACCGCGTTCAGTACGCCAGCGTCCACAGCTATCGGGAAATATCCAGATGCTGATGCAGGAAGCCTGGCTGATTGCCTCGCTTGCGGGAGAAGAACAGATCCGAAGTCATCATCTGCTGATGGCCCTCGTCGGGAAACAAAATCTGGTTCGCTGTGATGGTCTGTGGCCGCTGCTGACACTGGGGCTGAGCCAGCTGGAACGCCTGCGTCCGTTACTGGATGCCCAATCAGATGAACGCCCGGAAGTACAGCATGAAGCCGAACTGGCGCAGAGGCATGGTGGAGGCGTGGAGTTCATCGGGCGCCCTGTCGGCGCGGAGTTAAAAGAGGGAGAGCTGAGCCCGGCGCTACATAACGCACTGGATAAATTCACCCTTGATGTCACCGCCAAAGCGAAAGAGGGTAAGATTGATCCGGTCTTTGGTCGCGACACTGAAATTCGCCAGATGGTGGATATTCTCTCCCGTCGTCGCAAGAACAATCCTATTCTGGTCGGTGATCCGGGCGTGGGAAAAACGGCACTGGTCGAAGGTCTGGCGCTGCGTATTGCCGAAGGCAACGTCCCGGAATCTCTCAAACCGGTCATCCTTCGCACCCTCGACCTGGGCTTGCTGCAGGCCGGTGCGGGTGTGAAGGGCGAATTCGAACAGCGGCTGAAGAACGTTATCGATGCGGTGCAGCAGTCACCGGTGCCGATTCTGCTTTTTATCGACGAAGCCCATACCATTATCGGAGCCGGCAATCAGGCGGGCGGCGCGGATGCGGCCAACCTGCTGAAACCGGCGCTGGCCCGTGGCGAACTGCGCACCATTGCCGCCACCACCTGGTCTGAATATAAACAATACTTCGAGCGCGATGCCGCCCTGGAGCGCCGCTTCCAGATGGTGAAAGTGGACGAGCCGGATGATGACACCGCGTGTCTGATGCTGCGTGGCCTCAAATCCTGCTATGCCGAACACCACAACGTACATATCACCGATGACGCAGTCCGCGCCGCGGTCACGCTGTCGCGCCGTTACCTGACTGGTCGCCAGTTGCCGGACAAGGCGGTTGACCTGCTGGATACGGCCGCCGCCCGCGTGCGTATGAGCTTCGATACGGTGCCAGAACAAATTGTGCGCCTGAAAGCACAGCTGACCGCACTGGCACTGGAAGAGCAGGCACTGCTGGAAGATATCGCCGCAGGCAGCAACCGTCATGGCGACCGCCTGGGGGCCATTGAGCAGCAGCGGACTGAACTGGAAGCGCGTATCGAGGAGCAAGAGGCGCGCTTCAGCCATGAAAAGTCGCTTGCACAGCAGTTGATGGCCAGCCGACAGGATATCAGCCAGCAGGCTGAAATTTCCGATCTGCAGCAGCAGCTTGAACAGGCGCAACAGGGCGACGTGCTGGTTCAGGTGGATGTGGACCCCCGTACGGTCGCGAATGTTATCGCCGACTGGACCGGTGTACCGCTGTCTTCCCTGATGAAGGACGAGCAGACCGAGCTGCTGACCCTGGAAAACGAAATGGGTAAACGCGTGGTCGGCCAGGATGTTTCTCTTAATGCTATTGCACAGCGTCTGCGTGCCGCCAAAACGGGCCTGACGTCCGAGAATGGTCCGCAGGGCGTATTCCTGCTGGTTGGCCCGAGCGGCGTCGGCAAGACCGAAACCGCACTGGCGCTCGCGGATGTGCTGTATGGCGGTGAAAAATCGCTGATTACCATCAACCTGTCCGAGTACCAGGAGCCGCACACTGTTTCCCAGCTGAAAGGCTCCCCACCGGGCTACGTGGGCTACGGTCAGGGCGGCATCCTCACCGAAGCCGTGCGCAAGCGCCCGTACAGCGTGGTACTGCTCGATGAAGTGGAAAAGGCGCACCGCGACGTCATGAACCTGTTCTACCAGGTGTTCGATCGCGGCTTTATGCGCGACGGTGAAGGCCGAGAAATCGACTTCCGTAATACCGTTATTCTGATGACCTCGAATCTTGGTAGCGACCACCTGATGCAGCTGCTGGACGAACAGCCGGAAGCGACCGAAGCGGATCTGCACGAACTGCTGCGTCCGATTTTACGCGACCACTTCCAGCCAGCACTGCTGGCCCGTTTCCAGACCGTAATTTACCGCCCTCTGGCGGAAGCGGCCATGCGTACCATCGTGGAAATGAAGCTTTCACAGGTCAGCAAGCGCTTACATCGTCACTACGGCCTGACCACGCAGATTGATGAGAGCCTGTATGACGCACTCACTGCCGCCTGCCTGCTGCCGGACACTGGCGCACGCAACGTCGACAGTCTGCTCAATCAACAAATCCTGCCGGTGCTGAGCCAGCAGTTACTGACCCACATGTCCGCGAAACAGAAACCACAGTCGCTATGCCTTAGCTGGAGTGAGGAAGAGGGTATCGGGCTGGAGTTTGACCGTAAACAAGGAGTGCACGCATGAGTAGTCATCTCCCGATAAGGTTCAGCCACAGCCATCATCAGTTGTCGGTGAAGGGATGTGTAGCAGAGCTGGATGTACTGGCGTTCGAAGGCGATGAAGCCCTGAGTACGCCGTTCAGTTACCGTATTGAATTCACGAGCCCTGACCATGCCTTCAGCAAAGAGATGATGCTGATGAAAGCCGCCTCCCTGACGCTGCAGGCCCCGGTTGATCAGGGTTACGGCATCAAAATGCAGCAGGTCGTGCGAACCCTTCAGGGGGTGGTGAGCGGCTTTGAACGTCTCAACACCTCAAAAGATGAAACCCACTATGCCCTGACGCTCCAGCCACGCCTGGCGCTGCTTGACCGTTCGCACCAGAACGCCATTTATCAGGACATGTCGGTCCCGCAAATCGTGGAAAAAATCCTGCGCGAGCGGCACAGCTTTAAAGGACAGGATTTTCTGTTCTCGCTTGCAAAAGAGTACCCGCGCCGTGAGCAGGTGATGCAGTACGGTGAGGACGACCTGCATTTTATCACCCGCCTGCTGGGCGAAGTCGGTATCTGGTTCCGCTTCACCACCGACACGCGCCTGAACATCGACGTCGTGGAGTTTTACGACAGCCAGCAGCGTTACGAGAAAGACCTGACGCTGCCGTCAGTACCCCCATCAGGGCAACATTCGGAAGGCGTGGATTCGGTCTGGGGCATGGAATGTCATCACAACGTGGTGCAGAAACTGGTCAGCACCCGCGACTACAACTACCGTCAGGCGACGGAAGACATGAACACCCGGGTGGACGCGACCCTCGGGGATGCCACCACCTGTGGTGAGGCCTACCACTACGGCGATAATTATCTGACACCGGGAAGTGCGTATGACCGCAATCCGGCCCCGGAGTCCGGGGCATTTTATGCCCGCATTCGTCACGAGCGTTATCTGAATGGCCAGACGCAGACCCATGCCATCACCAGCTGTCCGACGCTCTCTCCGGGGCAGGTGCTGAAAGTCAACGGCGGATACGAAGTGGCTGAGGTATTCAGCAAGGGTGTGGTCATCACGGCGATGCACAGCCATGCGCGCCGTGATGAAGATTTTGGCGTCACGTTCGACGGCATCCCGGACAGCAGGGATTTTAGTTTCCGTCCTGAGCCTGGCTCACGTCCGGTGATGGCTGGCACATTGCCGGCACGCGTCACGAGCACCACCGAGAACGACACTTACGGCCACATCGATAAAGATGGCCGCTATCGGGTCAACATGCTGTTTGACCGTGATAACTGGGAGACCGGCTTCGAGAGCCTGTGGGTCCGTCAGTCTCGCCCCTATGCTGGCGATACTTACGGTCTGCACCTGCCACTGCTGGCGGGCACCGAAGTGGCCATCGGCTTTGAAGATGGTAACCCGGACAGACCGTACATCTCCGGCGTGCTGCACGACTCGGCCCACGGCGACCACGTCACCATCCGTAACTACAAACGCAACGTCCTGCGCACCCCGGCGAACAACAAAATCCGTCTGGATGACGAGCGCGGAAAAGAGCATATCAAAGTCTCGACGGAGTACGGCGGCAAGAGTCAGCTGAACCTCGGACATTTAGTGGATGCTGAGAAGCAAAAGCGCGGTGAAGGTTTTGAACTCAGAACCGACAGCTGGGGCGCGATACGGGCGCAGAATGGGCTGTTTATCAGTGCGGACGGGCAGGCGAAGGCGCAGGGCCAGGTGCTGGAGATGCAGGCGGCGATGAGCCAGCTGCAACTGGCCCTGAACCAGGCCGAGGCCCTGAGCGGGGCAGTTGAAACAGCCAAAGCCGAACTGGCTGATATCCAGGCTCAGAAGATGCTGCTGCAGCAGACGCTTACCGATTTAAAACAGTCCGCGCTGTTACTCTCCGCCCCGGAGGGCATTGCCCAGAGCACGCCAAAAAGTGTGCAGCTGTCAGCGGGTGAGAATGTTATCAGCACCAGCGGCAAACATACTGATTTCAGTGCACTGAAAAGATTCACCGTGGCGGCCGGGGAGAGGGTGAGTTTGTTTGCCCAAAAATTGGGTATCAAAATGTTTGCCAGCCAGGGGAAAGTGGAGATACAGGCGCAGGGGGATGAGATGACGCTGGATGCGCTGAAAGATATCCGCATCAGCAGCAGCGAAGGCAGGCTGGTCATCAGCGCGAAACAGGAAATCATCCTCACCAGCGGAGGCGGCTATATCCGTATTGCTGATGGTGTCGTGGAGTGTGCGGCGCCGGACAAAATTATCCAGCGGGCAGCGGTGTGGCAGAAGTTTGGCGGTCAGAGCCTGAGCGTGGCGGCGCAGAGCTGGGAAAACACTGATTTTGCCATAACGCCTGAAGTCAGAAGGTTATCGGATGACTCGCCGGTGGCCGGTCTGAAGCTGGGTTTAACAGGCGGGGATGGCACGCAGCAAAGTTTAGCGACCTCCGCTTCAGGGACCACTGCGGTGCAGAATAATGTAAATGTCGATTCTCTCAACGCCTCTTTGCTGGATAAAACATAAGGCGCTCTGTTATTTAGGAACATATCTTCGGGAAAACACAAGGTTGATTGCCCCGAATGTCTTTCTGAAAAGTATTTTCCTGAAAGGAAAAAGGACGGAAATCATGGCGGAAGAAAATACTACAGGTAATAAGAGCAGCCCCTCTATGACCTGTATAAAACCAGAATGGGATGACAGTGGAAAGATCTACTGGCCCGGCATACAGAATCAAAAAAAATCAGAGAATGCTAAAGCCGTTTTGCTTCAGCCGCCTGTCAAAGCGATCCCCGTTATCTTCCTGCCTGGGGTGATGGGGTCTAATTTGATGGCAAACATAGCCTCAAAAACCGAAGTTATTTGGCGTGGCGATAGTTCAGCGGGCGTATTTTTTAAATGGGCTGGAATGGACGGTGAGCGCAGAAGAAAATTACTTAATCCTGACACCACGAAGGTGGATAATCGTGGGGATATCAACCAGACCCTCTATTCTCCGATTTCCGATGATGGGAAATTATTTACAACCCGGCGGGAACGGGGCTGGGGGGAGGTTTTATCCTTCAGCTACGGTAAATTTTTAAGTGTTTTACAAGGTGCGCTGTTGGATGACTGGCAGCAGGATCTTGTTAACTACGGCAAATCAGCGCCAGAGAAAAATGGGGTACTAAGCCAGCTGGTCGGCAAATCTCTGTCTGGGGGAAAAGATGCCGAAATTACCGGTGAATCTGTCCTGACCCAGGAAGAACTGAACCATTTTCAGAACTTTTTATTCCCGGTACACGTTTATGGCTATAACTGGCTGCAGGATAATAAAACCTCGGCGGAAGGGCTGGTCGCCTTTATCGACAGGACGATAAGGCTCTATAAAAATCACTGTGGCCACGGCATGCCTTTTCCTCCCGGACAGGAAAAAGTCATTATCATCACCCATTCCATGGGCGGGCTGGTGGCGCGCTACGCGTCCCAGGTCAGCGGAGCAAAAGATAAAATTCTGGGGATAGTGCATGGGGTGATCCCCGACCTTGGCTCACCGGCGGCGTACCGCCGCATGAAGGTTGGCGCTAAACAGGAAGGCATGGCCGGGGCCGTGCTGGGCAATACGGCAGAAGAGCTGATGCCGGTCCTGGCCAGGGCTCCCGCGCCGCTTCAGCTCTTGCCCTCGGCGAAATACCTTGCCGGGACTCCCTGGCTGACCGTGGAAGGGGCTGGCGAAGACGGTAGTGATGTAAAACTGCCGCAGACCCGCGATCCTTTCGGTGAAATATATCTGAATAAAACTCTCTGGTACCGCCTGTATGAATCCGACATTATCGATAAGGATGAGGCAATTAATCAGAGTAACTGGACTAACTATGTACGTTTAGTTGATAAGCCTGTCCGCAAGTTTATTTCTCTCATGGATAGTAGAGGCTATCACCCTAATACTTACGCTTTTTACGGCCATAAAATCGACTCCGACGGTACTTTAGCGTGGCGGAAAACCTCCATCACCTATCCGAAAAATACACATGAAAATGACAGGAGGCTACCCAACAACTATCGGGAGATCCCCCTGCCATTTAATCGTTCCCAGATGTACGTTGTCACCTCTTCAAAAACGCCGGGTGATGGCACGGTGCCAGTGGAGTCACTGAGCGCCATATGCCGCAACAGCGAAATCAAAAGTGTTCTGGCAACCGGCGTTGACCATCAGGGGGCCTACGACGTCAGCAGCCTGAAGGATATAAAAGACAGGCCAGCCCTGCAGTTTACCCTCAGGGCTATTGTAAAAATGGTCCAGGAGATCCCAATCCCATGAAGACAATCTGGCAGCTTACAGCGTTATCGATTATGGCGGGCAGTATGCTTTTTATTGCCCAGGCTACGGCATCCACGCCAGTGCAGAAGGGCAGTCCAGTGATAAATACTTTGTTTGCGCAAACCAAACCACAGTGCATCGGGCGCTATGTGATTGACGTTCCCGGTTCGTTTAACAATCAGCTTCACGATATGGTTTTTATCGATGATTTTAAAATTGAAAGTAAACCTCTCTATCCGCCTGCATTTAAACAGCGGATACAGCGAAGAGAGCAGGAACTGCGTGATGCTATAAATAAGCCTGAAAATGAGTCTGTAAATGCACCGTTTATAAAAGAAAAAATTGAGTTGCCTGATGGTAAGGGGGTTGTTTTTGACAGGAATATTTCAGGAGAAGATGACCTCGGGAGAGTTTTAGAGGCGCATGTATTTGTAAATGCGACGGCTTTTATTATTACGACGGAAATACTTGATTTATCCAGTCCTAAATATAGGGAAAGAAAAAAAACATACATTAAAGCTGGTTTTACCGAAGCTCAAATGAATGAGAAGCCAGCCAGGCTGGCGGCCCTGCAGTCTCTGATATCACGGCTTAGCGGCAGAAAAGATGAGGATATTCCATCTGCTAAAGGCGTGTGTATACCGAATGGGTTTATCCGGGATGATGGCGGAAAGCACAAAGAAACTCTTACTTTCAGGTATGAGAGTGATGATTTTGTTTTTGGTGTCAATATGGATAACACAATTAAGGGCTCGGATGATACTCTATTTAACCGTAGTGCACTAATTAACAAAGCACTTAAAACGTCAAATCAGTACAGCATAAAAAAGGTAGCACTCTCACCGAATGGTATTCCTGCAGAATCATGGTTATTTGGCGGTATCCAAACGATTAGAAATGGTACGACGGGAAAAGATGAAAAGAACACATTCTATGATTTTATGCTTTATGCGAACGAACGTGATGCCACACCGGATAAACCGAATCTTAATATTGGATTTGGCAGTGAGTATAAAAAAACGCGTTACAGCGAAGCGCAGATGATTGAAATCTGGGACCGGCTGGTAAATTCCCTTCGTTATAAGTAGCGCTGGTAAAATTAGTCATGCTTTCTGTATACATCCACAATATTTGAAAATAGAGGATGCGCAATGAGTGTCGGTTATTTTTTAAGAGTCGGTGATAGCACCACCTGTGGTGGGAAGATCCTTACCGGCGATCCTACATTTCAATGGTATGGCGTTTCTGCTGCCAGAGAAGGAGATATGGTTAACTGCGGTAAGTACCCGGGAACTTACAAAATCTTATGCGGAGCTGCAGATACATTCGATGGAGGCCAGCTTCTGGCGGGGTCACTTGATAGCTTTAGTTCCTGCCCATGTCACGCGAAATTTATCCCTGGTATTCCGGATAGCTATTCTAAGGCCTAAGAAAGGTGTGGGGATATTAGAAAAAAACATCAGCACTGAAAAAATTTAAACACTGCATCCCTCAGAGGTAGAAGACAAAAAGGAATGACTAATGAAGGATGAATCTCAATGTAGCTTATTGCTTGCCGGCCTGATGTCTCTGATTTTCATCACTGCTTGTCAAACGAAAGCTGTCACCGTTGAACGTAATGAAAACATTCAGATAGTTAATCCATTCTCGGGTTCAAGCCCTGATGGGCAATGTTACAAAATAACTGCTGAAAATAAAGATTATTATGGTCGTCTGGATAAAGATGGTCATCCATTACAAATTCCTGAAATTGAAAATAAGGATATCAAAATTAGCCTGAGATTATTAAACGATAGCGATTGCAAAGAAAAAGGAATCTAATATTCAGTTGTGGTCAAGTATTGAGCAGGGCAGAGCTCCATTCTGAGCGGCAGGCAGTCCGTGGAAGGAAATTGAGGAGTTTACAACGTGAAATATAAACTAGCTTACTACAATTTATATGGCGCACTATCAGAAATATATGTAGATAACGAAGTCGGTTTTATATGCATTTCCTCAATAGCGAAAAATTCCCCTGTTACTATAGTTGAAGAGCTTTTATTTGAATGGGTTGCCCCTTTTTGTTACACGGATCTCATGACTCCAGCACCTTCGGTATGGAGTGGGTTTGATAAAAAAGCGTTATGGATTGATATTTGCGACTGTAGAAATAAAAAGGGCTTTGCCGAAAAGTGTAAGCATAAGTTGCTCGTGTCTATTCTTAAAAAAACTTACAGGAAAGAATGGCTGGCTCTGAAAAATGAAATACTACAGCGTTAACTCTTAAACAACGCATGGTTATTCTTTTATTTGATCTTTTAATGGACAGCATAACATTCAGTTAATCTGGATTGTTGTGCATGGTACTTTTAATTTATTTTTTGTCTTTAATAAAACATACAAATATCGAGTTTTACTATGGCGTGGCCTATACCTGATATTCCTGATAAAAAATCTCTTCCACCACCAAAGTTCTGGTTCTGGATAATAGTATTGGTACTGATGTTGATAGTGGGGGCTATTTCCAGCTTATGGATCTGGAATAAGGCAACTTATGCTGAAGTTTTCTTCTACGGTGCCCTCCCCGCATTGTTGATTTGGTTATGCTTATTCGGGGTGCTTTTTAATCGCTACGAGCAGTCTGTCGCAGCTAGTCGGACCTGGGATTTCGAAAGAGAACAAACCAAAGCTGAATGGCGCAACTGGAGTCGACAGCAGCTTGCCGTGGTTGGTAATGTTTTGTTTTCTCCGGAAGAGAAAGGAATGGAGGCACTATTGGACGAGTTGGAAAAGGTTCCTGCATTTCCTAAAAAAGCTCGTCCATTATTCAACTCCCAGCATAGCTTTCAAGATTTTATGAAGGAAACAGACAGAAAGCTGGAGTTGCAACATCCCGGATATCGTTATTCCCTGCACTCTGTTTATGTTTACCAGTCGCCAGATCGGATTGACGAAAAACGCATTGAGTTAATTTCTCAGCAATGGGATCTCATTCCCAATTTAATCTATTCCATGAAGACTCTAAATTCTTTCTATGATGAAAAGAATTTTGATGGGCTGGTATTAATGCTTTGTCTTCAGGACTGGCCTCATCGGCGCAGCGGGCAGTCAAGTGAGTTTATTTCTGCTCAGCTCCTTACGTCATCTGCTTATGCTCATCAGCATTCATTGCCTGTTATCGCTGGCATAACTCGTACGATGCCATTGGAAGAGGGTAAGTTTAACAATGAGTTAGATATGTTATTCGAATATGTTCAGCCCGATAAGCAGAGTCTGGAATACGTTTGGCTGTTGGGAGCGGCTGAAAAAGCTGCTACAGAAATAATGCAATATGCAACTCTTCATCACTGGCCGCTGCCGGAGAAAAGACCTCTGCATTCTATCGATCTCTCCTTTGGACCTCCCGGAGAGATGGCCTTGCCACTTTCCCTCGCGATGCTGGCCGAGGCCGCCAATAAAACGGGTAAGGATCAACTGCTGGTAAATCAGACGCCGCAGAAAACAGGGACACTTTGCTTGATTGCCAGGGAGCTTTACGCATGACCGAACAAAAAATAATGCCAAATGCACGCTATGGCTCATGGGGGTACTTCCTTCTGATTGTCGGTCTGGCGGGGATAATCGCATTTTTAATTTTTATCAATCAGGAGAGTTTGAACAAACTTGGGATTTCAGCTCAAAAAATCTGGACGATTTGGGGAGCTGCGTTTGCCGTTTTACTCTTTGGCCTGATTGGTTCACCTGTTTGGTGGCGATGGAAGCAGAGAAGAAATCAGGCTGTCTATAAGCCGCAGATGTCATTGGAAAAGCTCGCTCCTTCCTCAGTTGTGGGCGGTAATAGTGGTCAATTATTCTCAAGTCTTAAAAATCATCTTCGAATTCGTTACAGATTTTTCTGGCGCAACAAAGTCCGTCTCCTGCTCGTTACCGGCGACGAAACTGCCATCAATCAGTTAGTACCCAACCTGCAGGCCAGCCAGTGGCTGGAAGGTAACCGTACGGTCCTGATTTACGGCGGCAGCCTTGCGGCAGATATCGACGCGGAAAAATATGCCTCACTTCGCAAATTGCGTCGTGGTCGTCCTCTGGACGGTATCGTCCGGGTAATAGGCGAAGGCCAGAACCTTACCCCGCAAATGAGCGACAACGATCTTCGCGGTCTGGAGAAAATCAGCGAGGCGCTGCGCTATTCCGCCCCGGTTTATCTCTGGCAGCTGTGCGACAGCGCATGGTCGCAGGCGGCGCGTCAGCCTCAGGCTGTCGGCGTGACGCTGCCGCTGCGGGCGATACCGGACGAGGTGACGGCTCAGCTCAACAGCCTGCTGCCGCAGCTGCGCGAGCAGGGGCTGTCACAAATTGCGGATAACAACCGCTACGATTTTTTACTGCGTCTGGCGCAGCAGTTTGAGCAAGGGTCCAGCACAGGCTGGGCCGCCCGGCTGACGCCGTGGCTGTTCAGTTCACAGCAGCGGGTGCCGCTGCGTGGGCTGGTATTCAGCCTGGACGGGAAAGAGGATCCTTCCGCCGAAGTCCTTAAAGTAGCATCGCTTCCTTCGCATACACATGCGCTGACGTTCCCGGCCAGCTGGCAGGGCGTTATCGACGATTGCACTCGCGTGCGTGGTCGTCGCGTGGGCATGTCCTGGGAACAAACCCTCGCCTGGACGCTGATGACCATTATCTGTGTCTGGGGGGCAGGGACGCTGCTGTCGTTTGCGCTTAACCGGTCGCAGATCGTCTCCGTATCTGAGCAGGCTCATGCCCTGGTGGAGCATCCTTCGGTATCGGATTACCAGTTGACGGCCCTGCATACCTTGCGTAATGACGCTGGCCGCCTGCAGCACCGTATTCAGAACGGCGCGCCCTGGTATCAACGCTTCGGTCTGGACCATAATCAGCAGCTGCTTGAAGCGATGCTGCCCTGGTACGGCGTAGCGAACAACCGTCTGATACGCGACCCGGCCAATGCCGCCCTGGCACAGAAGCTCAGTTTGCTGGCGAATTCTGCCCCCAACAGCGACCAGCGTGCACAGTTGGCGAAGCCGGGCTATGACCAGCTGAAGGCCTGGCTGATGATGGCCCGACCTGATAAAGCCGATGGCGCGTATTACGCTCAGATCATGAAAGCCGTGGAGCCGACGCGGATGGGTATTTCCACCGGTCTGTGGCAAAGCCTGTCGCCGGATTTGTGGGCCTTCTACATCACCGAACTGCCAAAGCAGCCGCTGTGGAAAATCACGCCGGATGCGCAGCTGGTGAGTCAGAGCCGCCAGGTCCTGTTGCAGCAAATTGGACGGCGTAACGCTGAAAGCACGCTGTATGAGAACATGCTCAAATCCGTACGTCGTAACTTCGCCGATGTGTCCCTGGAGGATATGACCAGCGGTACCGATGCGAGGCGACTGTTCACGACCGAGGAAGTGGTGCCGGGCATGCTTACCCGCCAGGCGTGGGAAGGGGGCATTCAGCAGGCTATTGAAAAAGCCGCAAATTCCCGCCGGGATGAAATTGACTGGGTGCTGAGTGACAGCCGGAAAGCGGTGTCCTCAGACCTGTCACCGGAAGCTCTGAAAGCACGTCTTACGCAACGTTACTTCACCGACTTTGCCGGCAGCTGGCTGAGCTTCCTCAACAGCCTGCGACTTAATCCTGCGAACAACATTGCTGACGTTACCGACCAGTTGACGCTGATGAGCGATGTCCGCCAGTCGCCGCTAATTGCCCTGATGAACACCATCGCGTGGCAGGGGCAGACCGGCCAGCAAAGCGAAGGCCTTTCGGACTCCATCATCAAATCGGCTAAAGATCTCGTAGGCGGAAAAGACAAACCTGCGATTGACCAGTCTGCGTCAGGGCCGCAGGGGCCGCTCGATGAAACCTTTGGCCCGCTGCTTCAGCTTCTGGGTAAAAACACAGGCAGTAACGTCATGTCGGCTGACACATCACTGAGCCTGCAAACGTATCTGACCCGAATCACCCGCGTGCGTCTCCGACTGCAACAGGTGGCCAGTGCCTCTGATCCGCAGGAGATGATGCAGACTCTGGCGCAGACCGTATTCCAGGGTAAAAGCGTGGATCTGACTGACACTCAGCAGTACGGCAGTCTGATTTCGGCAAGTCTTGGCGAGGAGTGGAGCGGATTTGGCAGCACAATGTTTGTGCAGCCGCTGACCCAGGCCTGGGAGACCGTTCTTCAGCCGTCAGCAGCCAGTCTGAATGATAAATGGAGCCGCTCGGTTGTTGCGAACTGGCAAACTGCCTTTGACGGACGTTTCCCGTTTGCCGCCAGCAAAAGTGATGCCTCTTTACCGATGCTGGCTGAATTTGTGCGTAAGGACAGCGGACGTATAGAGCGCTTCCTGACGACAGAACTCAACGGTGTGCTGCACAAAGAGGGCAGCCAGTGGGTGGCGGATAAGGTCAACAGCCAGGGGCTGAGCTTTAATCCGGCCTTTCTGCGGGCGATAAATCAGCTAAGCCAGTTGTCAGACATTTTGTTCACCGATGGAAGTCAGGGCATCAGCTTTGAGCTACAGGCGCGCCCAGTACCGCAGGTGGTGGAAACCCAACTGACCATTGATGGGCAAATGCTGCACTACTTCAACCAGATGGCGGACTGGCAGAGCTTTCGCTGGCCGGGAGACACTTACAAGCCGGGGGCAATGCTGACCTGGTCCACGGTCAACGCCGGTGCGCGCCTGTTCGGGGATTACAGCGGGACCTGGGGCTTTATTCGCTGGCTGGACCAGAGCAAGCGCCAGCAGCTTGACCGCAGCCAGTGGATGATGAGCTTTACCGCCCCGGATGGTCGCACCCTGCAGTGGGTGCTGCGCTCACAACTCGGAAAAGGTCCGCTGGCGCTGCTGGATCTGCGCGGTTTCACGCTGCCGGATCAGATATTCAGTGTCGACAGCGCGGCCACCGCTCAGGCGCTGATGGCTAACACAGGAAACAGTGACATGGATGGTGTCGAATAATGAGCACACTGCAGAATCTGGTTGCCGCCTGTCAGGCTGACGAAATTCAGCTGCGACAACAGGCGCAGGCACGCACAGAAAATTGGCAGCCCTGGCTTGCCCCGGTAAGCATTGCCAGTCCGACCGGGGAAGACCCGGGATATGACGATGATTTTCAGCGTATTCGTGAGGAAGTCAACAAGCTCTCTGGCATTGATACCGGTCTGATTTGCACGCTTGCTGAAAAACTGCTGACCACCACGGCCAAAGATATCCGGATTGCCACCTATTACTGTTGGGCGCGTCTGCACCAGGATGGCGAAGCTGGCTTTGCCGAAGGACTTGAACTGCTGGTGGGATTGCTTCAGCACTATGGAGCACAGCTTCACCCGCAGCGCGAGCGGAGCCGTAAACCGGCGCTGGAATGGCTCGCCGGAGCCCGAGTACTCGACAGTCTGTCGCTTTACCCGGAAGTTGTACGTGATGACGCACAGCGTACCGCCGGAGTGCTGCTGCTCATCAGTGACAGTCTGGAGACAGAGCCGGAGGCGTCACGGCCGGAACTCAATGCGTTATACAGTACTCTGGAGTCCCGTCTGATTAAAGGCGGGGGCGTGGATGCGGTGGTACCGCAGAACGCCGGTAATAAGGCCCAGTCACAGCCCTCCACGCACACGGCCGAGTCAGGCGCGCCGGTTCTGAACCGCATTAGCTCCGGTCAGGACTTGCTGGCTCAGGCCCGCACCCTTACGGGATATCTGCGTGAGCAACCTGATGGCTGGCTCGCTGCACATCGGCTTATGAAAAGCCTGCGTCATGACACCTTGAGTGCTATTCCGGCGCCGGACGCTGAAGGGAAAACGCGCATCGAACCGCCGCGCACTGACCAGCGGGCCATACTGAAACGCCTGTACCTGCAGCAGAGCTGGCTGGAGATACTGGAGCAGGCGGACAGCACTTTCTCGCGTGGCGCCAATCACCTCTGGCTGGATTTGCAGTGGTATATCCATCAGGCCCTGGTGAGGTCGGGGCAGGATGTGCTGGCTGATATCATCGCCGCCGACCTGAAAGGGTTGCTGCGTCGCCTTACCGGGCTTGAAACCCTGGCCTTTAATGACGGCACGCCGTTTGCGGATGAAGTGACACTGAACTGGATAAACCAGAGCGTGCTGGACGATATGTCCGGCTGGCGGGATGAGCCCGTCAGCGCTATCAGAACGGGTGACAACGATATTCTGGCGCTTGAACCTGAAGCGCTGGAGAAAGCAGACAGCGAAGGTCTGGATGTTACCCTCCACTGGCTGCAGACCCGCCCTGGTGCCGACTCTGCAAAAGACAAATGGCTGTTGCGCCTGCTGATGGCACGCGTGGCCGAGCAGAAGGGCAAGAATGAACTTGCGCTGCATCTGCTGGGGGAGCTCGACAGTGCCGCACAGTCAATCACTCTTATGCAGTGGACACCAGCACTGTTGTTTGAAGTGAAATCGCGCCGCCTTAGACTGCTGCGCATGAAAGCCACACGCAGTGAAACCGATAAATCACGGTTACAGCCAGAGATGGACCAGCTTCTGGCGGGTCTGATTGCGCTCGATCCGGCCGGCAGTGCAGTGCTGTGCGGGTGAATTTGTTGACTGACTCTTTGACTCTTTTGATGAGCTTATCTAATGGAAATAAATACTAAGGAACGCCGCCCGATAGCCATGCGTGACAAGCACTGGGCGCAAGCCAGTGCCCGCTGGTTAGGGAAACATAATGTCACACCGAATCAAATTTCGCTCGCCAGTATTGTCTGTGCGCTGGTGGCGGGAGCCGCTTTTAGCTTAGCATTTACGTGCCCGACCTTATGGAGACGAGTACTTTGCCTGCTTCTCGCCGCCGCGATGATTCAGGGGCGGCTGATCTGCAATCTTCTGGATGGAATGGTGGCCGTGGAGGGCGGAAAAGCCAGCCTCGCCGGACCGGTGTACAACGAATTGCCCGACCGGATTTCGGATTCACTGATTTTAATTGGCGTTGGATACGGACTGATCCAATACCCGTGGGCCGCCACTCTGGGCTGGAGCGCCGCGCTGCTGGCGCTAATGACGGCATATCTGCGGCTGCTGGGCGGCACTTGTGGCCTGAAGCAACAGTTCCTGGGACCGATGGCCAAACAACATCGCATGGCGACACTTTTTGTCGTCGCGCTGGTGGCCCTGTTTCTCCCACCACTGTGGGGGCAGGGCGTGATTGCCCTCGCGCTGCTAATCGTGAATCTTGGCACGCTGGTGACCTGCTGGCGACGCGGGAAAGCGATCCTCAGAGAATTAAATCAACTGGGATTAAATAAGGAGCAGGCCGATGAGTGACACCGTAAAACAGTCACTGGACAGCCGGGTAGCGGCATCCTTTTTGGTGCGTCTCTGCCGCCTTCTGACCGGCGTCAGAGCGCGCTGGCTTTCGCCTCTTCCGCAGGAACAGGTCCGAATTTACTACGCTAACCACTCCAGCCATCTGGATGGCATCGTGATTTGGGCCAGCATGCCGCCTTTACTGCGCCAGCGCGTCAGGCCGGTGGCAGCTGCCGAATACTGGCTGGCAAGCAAAGCCCGGCGCTATATCGCCCGCAGGGTCTTTAATACGGTGCTCATTAAACGACGCCCGACGGAACCCGATGACAAACAGCCCAACAACGCTCTGGAGCTGATGACGGAATCGCTGAAGAGCAAAGACTCGCTGATTATTTTCCCGGAAGGTACCCGTGGCGACGGCGAATCCATCAGCACTTTCAAAAGCGGAATCTGGCACCTGGCGAAAATGAATCCGGGTGTTGAACTGGTGCCTGTGTATCTGGAAAACCTGAATCGTGTGCTGCCAAAGGGCTCTTTGTTGGTGGTGCCGGTTTTGTGTTCGGCGACCTTCGGCGAGCCCATCGCTTCGCCGGAAGAAACGGAAACTAAGCAGGACTTTCTGCTGCGGGCAAAAGCGGCGCTGGAGGCGCTCAGAACATGAATCTTCAGGATAAGTCACTGGTTTTTTTACTATGCGGATTGTTTAGCCTGCTGGTCGTTGCCAGCATCATCGGCGCGATTTTGGCCAAAGCAAAAGGCAACACCCCGGTTATCGATAATCTCAATGCCAGGATCCGCGCCTGGTGGGGAATGTGTCTTTTGTCAGTGATGGCGATGTGGTTTGGCCCGCTGGGCTCAACGCTGCTGTTTGCGATGATATCGTTTCTGGCGCTCAGGGAGTGCGTCACGTTAACGCCAACCCGCCGTGGCGATCACGAAGCACTATTCTGGTGCTTCTTTATCTTACTGCCTCTGCAGTACGTATTAGTGGGGATGCAGTGGTACGGCACGTTCGCAATTTTCATTCCCGTCTATACCTTCCTGTTTATCCCGACCCGCATGGCGCTGGCTGGCGACTCACTGCATTTTCTGGAACGCAGCGCCAAAATTCAGTGGAGCATGATGGTGGCGGTGTACTGCATCAGCCATGCCCCGGCATTGTTGATGTTATCGATCCCCGGTTTTGAAAATCAGAATATTAAGCTGCTGTTATTCCTGATGATCGTGGTGCAGATTTCCGATGTTCTGCAGTATGTATTCGGCAAACTGTTCGGGAAAAGGTCCATTGCACCGCGACTGAGTCCGAATAAAACCGTCGAAGGATTTGTTGGCGGCATTGCCTCCGCCACCCTGGTGGGTACGCTGCTGTGGTGGGTAACGCCTTTTGCGCCCTGGCAGGCTGCGCTGATCTCTCTGTTGATCACGCTGTTGGGCTTTGCGGGTGGGCTATGTATGTCCGCTATTAAACGAGATCGCGGAGTTAAAGATTTTGGCGCGATGATCGAGGGGCACGGCGGAATGATGGATCGCATCGACTCGCTCTGTTTTGCCGCCCCGGTGTTTTTCCATCTTATCAGGTTTTATTTCACCTGAGCCCTCCCTGAACATTCAGAATAAAGTGATATGGACGACTTAACCCTGCGTTATTACGACGCTGAAATGCGCTATCTGCTGGAAGCTGGTGAAGAATTTGCCCGCGCTCACCCCGAGCAGGCGGCAATGCTCAATCTCGATAAAGCGGGTGCGCGCGACCCGTACGTGGAGCGTCTGTTCGAGGGCTTTGCCTTCCTGATGGGCCGGCTGCGTGAAAAGCTTGACGATGACCTGCCGGAACTGACTGAAGGGCTGGTCAGCCTGCTGTGGCCGCATTACCTGCGCACCATTCCGTCAATGTCGGTGGTGGAGTTCACCCCTGACTGGCGTGAAATGAAAGAGCAAATGCGCATTGTCAAAGGTTTCGAGGTGAATTCGCGGCCGATCGGGGAGAAGGGTACGCGCTGCCGGTACACCACCACCAAAGTAATCACCCTTCAGCCGTTGTCGCTGGAGCACGCCCGCCTGTCGACCGATCCGGATGGACGTTCGGTCATCAGCCTGCGGTTTAACTGCAGCCATCTTGCCGACTGGAGTCGTGTCGATCTCAATCAAATTCCGTTCTACTTCAACGCAGACGCACCGCTGGCCTGCGCCATGCATGAAGCTTTTATCATAAACACTGCGCGTCTCTGGCTGCGGATGCCGGGCGACGTGGACAGAAGACCGCTCGACGGATATTTCGCCGCGCTGGGATTTGGCGATGACGATGACCTGTGGCCGAAGGGGAGCAGCAGCTTTAGTGGTTATCAGTTGCTGCTGGAGTACTTCACCTTCCGTGAGAAATTCATGTTCACGGGGCTGCGTGGGCTGGAGACCGTGACCTTTCCGGCTGAGCTCCCATGGTTCGAAATCGACGTAGTGCTGGCGGAACGGTGGGAGCACGATTTCAGCTTTACCGAAAAACATTTGCGTCTGAACTGCGTGCCGGTGATTAATCTGTTCCCGCTGGAATCTGACCCGCTGACGCTGAATTCCCTGCAGACGGAATACATGCTGCGCCCGATGCGCGTGCAGGATGGCCATACGGAAATTTATGCGGTGGATTCAGTGATGTCATCAAGTCAGCATACCTATGTGCCATTCTCTAGCTTCCGCCACAAGGGCGGGATGATGCGTCACGAAGCGCCGGAATATTACTACCACACCCGCATGCGCCGTGGCCCGTCAGGACTGCATAACACCTGGCTTATCCTCGGTGGCGAAGCGTTTGATAACCACACGGTGCCGGAGGATGAAAGTCTGTCGCTGACGCTGACCGGTACCAACGGCCAGTTGCCACGACGTGCACTGCAGAGAACGGTGCTTGATACGGTGATGAAAACCACCTCGGCCAGTATCGCCGTGACTAACCTGTGCGCGCCAACGCTGCCCTGTTATCCACCGGCGCAGGACCGCTTCCACTGGCGCGTGCTGAGCCACCTCGGTAGCGGTTTTCTTTCGATGATGGATAACGCCGATGTGCTGCGCGGCACCCTGGCGCTGTATGAGTGGACCGGCAGCGAGATGAACCGCCGTCGCCTTGAAGCGATTATTGACGTGAAACACAGCGAAACGGAACGCTTTGAACAGGGCTACCTGGTGCGCGGCGTGCAGATTGAAGTGACGCTGGACAGTCACGGCTTTGCCGGGCGGGGAGATATCTGTCTGTTCGGCGAGATGCTGAGCCGCTTCTTTGCGCTCTACACCGATATCTATTTGTTTAATCGCCTTATTATCATACTGCAACCAACCGGAGAGCGCCTGGGATGGGAAGAGAAGCACAATCGCCGCATTCCCGGCTGACCCCGCGGCTGGAAGCCGACCTGCACCGCATTAACTTTTACCGGTTATGCCAGTTGCTGGAGAAACAGAACCCTGATAAACCGTTGATGGGTTCAACCAGCCATCCGGCTGATGATCTGGTGCGCTTTGCTCCGCATCCGGGAATGGGGTTTCCGGCCAGTGAGCTGAAGGCCGTCGAATACGACGAGGATGACGACCATAAACCGCCCATCATCCGTACCACATTTCTGGGCATGTACGGTATTGATTCGCCATTACCGACAGCGTATCTCGATGACATCACACTGCGAGCTGACGGACATGAAGCGCTGCAGAGTTTTCTCGATATCTTCAGCCACCGCATTCTGACGCAGTTTTACCGCATCTGGCGTAAATACTCTTACCCGGCAAGCTTCGAGCCCGGCGGCTCGGATAGCATATCTCAGTCGTTGCTGGGCCTGGTGGGGCTTGGCATTCCCGGAACGGCCAAGAATATCGCCACACCCGTCTCGCGATTTCTGGCACTGCTCGGTGTGCTGCAGCAACCCGGAAAAACTCAGCACGGCATGCAGGCACTGGTCAGCCTGCTGGCACCGCATACCCGGGTACAGATCAGTCCGTACTGCCTGCGACCGGTGGAAATCAGCCAGCCGCTGGGTTTTTACGGCGATGAAGATTTTCTGCTGGATAGCAACACACCGCTTGGCGATGAGGCGATGGACGCTAACAGCCAGTTGCTGATTGCACTCTCAACTGATGATGAGAAGGAATCGCAAGGCTGGAAGCCGGACGGCCTGCTGCACCACGATTTTCTCGTGATGCTACGGGTTTATCTGGGCTGGCGCTTTAAGGCAAAAATCACGCTGACCACCAGTACCCGCCTGCTGGCCGTTCCGCCGCTGGGTGAGGGGCCGTTCTGGCTTGGCATGAATGGCGTGCTGGGTGCGGAAGAAGGTGAGCTGGCGGAAGATATTCCGCAGACCTTTACTACAGAGCTGGGTTATTACACGGGGCTGGAGCCCGCCACACCACAACAAGGAAACCGACGTGTTACGTACAAGTTTGATTAAATCTGCATGCTGTTTTCTGGCATTAAGCCTGACCGGTTGTGGCGTCACGCAGGGCATCTCCGATGGCACAAAATCAGCTTACACAGCCATTTTTCACAAGAAGATTAAGGTGCTGCATCTGGACTTTACGGCCCGTGAAGCGCTGAACACGGATGCGCGTGAAAGCAACCCGTTATCCGAATCCGTTTTGGTCAGGGTCTACCAGCTTAAAGACCGCAAGACCTTTGACAAAACGGTCTACCAGCAGTTGTTGAAGGAGGGTGACACCCAGCTGAAAGCCGACCTGCTGGCCAGTCGTGACGTGGTGGTGAAGCCCGGCGGTGATGCAAACCTGAACATGCCTATGGAAGAAGACGCGCAGTTTGTTGCTGTGGTGGGGTTGTTCCGCCATCCGGATATGGTCAACAACACCTGGAAGCAGGTTATCCATCGTGACGACCTTGATCCGGATAAACCGCGTATTCTGGAAGCGGGTAATAACCACCTGACGCTGCAACCCCTTAAGGATGACTGATGCCCCAGGGACACAACTCACCCTCGCTGTATGAAATGCTTACCGGTCATTTTACCGGCGGTCTTCCGCTGTCGCAGGTCAGTGAGCAGAACCAGGTCATCCTCTCCGTGCTCGACAACATGCAGCGGATACTCAATTGCCGCGCCGGGACGCTGGCGCATCTGCCGGACTATGGCTTGCCGGACATGACCAAAATCCTGCAGGGGATGCCAGGTACCGCCCATGAGCTGATGGGAACCCTGTCTGAGGTGCTGCTGAAATATGAGCCCCGTCTGAAAAAAATAGCGGTCGTTCTGCTTGAGCAGGACATTCCGGGCGAGCTGCGTTACGCCATCGATGCTGAACTCAAGGGTATCGGGCTGGTGCGTTACGGAACCGAGTTTATGCCGGAAGGGCGGGTACTCCTGCGACATCTTAAGCAACGGCAGTATCTCGACACGACTACCCGCCTGTAAGGGCAGAGAGCACCATGTCAGTAAAATCACAGTTCCTCAAAAAACTGCAGGCCAGACAGTCTGTCCCGGTCTCGTCTAACAGCAAGACTCTGGCCGATATCGCAGAATTTCGCCTGCGAATAACACAGCTTCAGGAGCAGATGGACGCGTGGCTGGTGGATACCGGATTGAGTGTGGGTACGTTCACGGCAACCGTCACTGACCTGCTGGTGGAGGGTGGGGTTTTTGATATTCCCGGTATCGTCCTGCGTGTCGACGACCGGGCTGTAAAGTTTGTGCCGGTATTTTTGTATGGTCAGGGCGTGACCGGATGCGTGGAGGTGACTTTTCATGATGGAGGACATGTGACTTCGCTGGGGCGTTTGTTCATGCGGTCAGGTACCGTGAACAAGTGGACCTTTAATCCGCCTGGTGCATTATCCCCATCCGGGCAGGGTTTTGATGAGAACACATTTTTTGGCCAAATTTTAGCGCTTCTGCCATAGCGGGGGCTGAAAATGAATCATTATTTTTGCTTTGAGTCATTGCAAGTTTTCCTTACGAAACGGTTAATAGCTTTCGGATTACTTAGCGCCAAAGTAACGAAATAAATCACGGATATGGAAATGAGAAAATTAATCTTCCTTCTGGTCTCAGGAGTTCTTTTTATGGCGCAGGCTGATGCTGCGCGTGGAAGGCAGCCCTGCTCGGGTTCAAAAGGCGGTATAGCGCACTGCACATCGGATGGACGCTTTGTCTGTAATGACGGGAGTCTGAGTCAGTCGAAACGATTTTGTTCCGGGTATGGTTCCTCAGAAACCAGCAATCCGGTAAGACCGTCCACTTCCACCCGAAAAACGCAAACGAAAAAGGTGACAACGGCGAAAAAGCAGGAGCCGCAACGTGTTGCAGAAAACGACGAACCGGTCAGTACCCAACCCCGACAGCCCACATGTGCTCCCCTCTATATGGCCAGTAAGCCCGGATACACCCATTTACCGATTTGCTCAGGGAACCAGTATTAATCCCCTTGCCCATTTTTCAGTTTAAATAGTCAGGATTAAAAGAAGAAAGGAAAGAAATAAAACATGGCACGAAGAAAAAAAGAAGACAAGTCTGCGGGTATTGTTCTGGTCATTATTGGCGTGATTGCCTGGGGTATTTATGTTGCGGTAAGAGCATTAATTAACCTTAACGAGCAATTTATTGAGTCAGTGTCCAATCCGGCCGGAGTTATTGGTCTGTTCTTTGGCTTACTGATAGCCGTTGCATTCATAATGCGGGTATTCATTTACCGGGGATTCCGGAAGAAAACAGCGGAGCTTGAACAGGCCGTGTTGGACCTGACGCAGAAAGAGAAAGCTTTTGAAGAAACCGTCAGTACTGAAGTGGCTCGCGGACTGTATCAGGAAAAGAAACAGCTTTCCGGTCAGTGGGATGACTTTCATCATGCCAGAAATAAAGCTTCCCGGGCACTGCAGCGTATTGTGGACTCCGCGTATAAATTCAAAGTCAAAACCCTTCTTTCCGGCACCACGGTAAATAACTGGCAAAGCAAGTATGACCAGCTCAGAAAGGAGAGGGACGCTTACGCGGCCATCAGCGAAAAAATCACCTTCCTGGAACTTGAAGATAACGCCGACTGGGAAGGTGTAAAACAGCAGTTTCTGGATAAGGTCGCCCTGTTGGAAAAAGCGCAGGAAGAAAAAGAATATCAGGCTGAGCTCAAGCGTCAGATGCGGGAAGAAAAACAGCGTCAGGATGAGCTGGAGCAGCAGCAGCGCGAAGCGGAAGAGGAGGAACAACGTCTTGCGGAGCAGCAGTGTTTACTGGATAAAGCTCTGCTCGCCGCTGAGGGGGCTTACAGGGAAGAGTTGCAAAGACAGCGTCTGGAGCTGGAGCAGAAAATCCAGGACGTGCATCAGCAGTATGAACGCGCCAAATCTATGGCCCAGCTCACGAAGCAGGGGCACGTGTATGTGATTTCGAATATCGGTTCCTTCGGTGAAAACGTCTTCAAAATCGGTATGACCCGACGGCTGGAGCCTATGGAGCGTGTGAAAGAACTGAGCGGGGCAGCCGTGCCGTTTGATTTTGACGTCCACGCCATGATTTCCTGCGATGATGCCCCCGCACTTGAAAAGACACTTCACGACCATCTGGAAAGCTACCGGATTAACCGGGTTAACCTGCGTAAGGAGTTTTTCCGGGTCGAGCTCAGCCGGATAATCGATGAGGTTGAGCGTCACCACGGGCAGGTTGAATATATTGCTGACCCGGTGGCGTTGCATTACCTGCAGAGTCTCGAATATGCAGAAAGCGAAGCTGCATAAGCAATGACTTCCAATAGCTCCTAATACGTCAAATGGACAACTGGTCATGAATGACATCACCCCGCGTAAAATCAAAACCGGCGGCGACCCGCGCACACTACCGGATTATGCCGCCCTGCGTGATGAGCTGAGCAAGCTGAACCATCCGGCGCGTCCGGATGTGAACTGGCATTATGCCGAAAAACTTTGTCTCTCACTGTTTGAACAGAACGGTGTGGAATTGCAGACGGCGGCCTGGTATACGCTTACGCGTACGCAACTGGCCGGCTTATCCGGGCTCAATGAAGGGCTGACGATACTCGAGGCACTGATAAGCCATCAGTGGGGGGCGTTGTGGCCTCAGCCGGTCCATGCACGCATGGAAATTCTCAGTAGTCTGAGTCAGCGCCTGCAGCAACGGATGCGTACACTTTCACTAAATTACAGCGATCTTAGCCCGTTGTATCGTTCGGAGCAGCTGCTTACCAGGCTGGGGGAGGTGCTTCAGCGCCTGGAGCTTAAACATCACAGCCAGCTTGAAACATTACGTGTCCTGATACACAACAATGTAGTCAGGCTGGAAAACAGTGACGGCACTTCTGGCTCAGACTCAGCCATTCAGACGGGTAACGCGTTGTCCGCCGCCGTGATGAATGATGCGGGCACGTCCACAATGGGCCCTGCTGATAGCCCTACTGAAAGTGCAGTGAAGTGGGTGTACATTGTTCGCTCAGAACAGCCGCCGAACGTGGAGGTGTTGTCCGCAATGCCCACTCCGGTAAAAAAATGGAAATCCTTCGCTGCAGGTATGTGTACCATGCTGGTTATAAGCACCGTCGCGGTATGGAGCTGGCAGTTTCTTCACCGACCAGACCCGCTTCAGACCCTGTTTGCTGCTTCACTGGCTCCGTTACCTGTCCCACTCACCCCTGAAACGCTAGCCATGTTGCGTCAGCAGTCTCCCTTGTCGAAGGATCTTATTGCCCAAACACAGCAGCAGCTTGCCCGGCTGGGTCAGTTATCCCCGGACTGGAATCTTGCTTACAGCCGAAAACTTACAGAACAGGTTCAGGGATTGTGGCCGGAACAGGCTAAGCTTTTGGCACAGCAATGGCAGCAACAGTTAAGTGCTTCAACGCTATCTGATGATGCGATGAACGGCTGGCATGAGGGGATGCTCAAACTTCAGGAGATGACGACACAGCTCAATGCCCTGGATGGGCAGAAAGGAAAGTATATTACCGTTAGCGAGCTAAAATCACAGGTATTTGCTGCTACCCAGGCATTCAGTAAAACAGTGCCAATTGAGGAACAGTTGCGGCGGATGAGTATAGAGGAAAATCCAGAGATGATAACGTCCGCGCAAAAAATGCAGACAGAGCAGCATCTGAAGCAGCTTATCACAAACTACTCAATGCTGACTGCAGGCCAGTAGTTCTCATTCTGGTATTGCGTCAAAAATGCCACAGCGTGAGTAATCTTGTTCGAGTTGACTGCCGTCATAATGCAACAGGCCCAGAAAGCAAAAACCCAGCCATAGGCTGGGTTCTTTAAAGAGTGGTGCCCGGACTCGGAATCGAACCAAGGACACGGGGATTTTCAATCCCCTGCTCTACCGACTGAGCTATCCGGGCAACGGGCCGCATTAAACCCGATTGGGCCTTTGTCGTCAACGAAATTTGTTGTTTTCGTTACAGACTGCACATTCTCTCACCAGGTTGATGAATCCTTATGCGGCAAAATGTGTCCATAGCGCGGAAAGGGGCATAGCAAGCACCAGAGCCGGAAGCATATTCACCACGGCGAACATTTTGATACCGCAAATCCGCAGACCGGTCGCCAGCAAAAGCAGGCCGCCCACGGCGGTGAAATCAGCCATCATCGCCGGCGTCGTCAGTGGTAAGATCAAGGCGGCACAGGTGGCAAGCGCAAGCTGGATCAGCAGCATCGGCACGCTGATGGCGGCTACGGCGATGCCAAGCGTCGTGGCAAAGATTGTCGCGGTGAAGAAATCGAGAAACGCCTTGGCAATCAATATGCTGGGATCGCCGGTCATGCCTTCCTGCATGGCGCCGAAAATGCCCGTTCCGCTGGCGCAAAAGAGAATAATGATGGCGACATAATTTTGTATAAAGGTTTCGTGTGAACCACTCTTTGCTTTACCCGGACGTGAAATCAGCTGCTTTGCTTTACCCACCGCGCTGTTAATGCCTTTTTCCAGATAACAAAACTCCCCAATCAATGCGCCCAGCAATGTCGCCAGTACCATAACAGGTAGATTGGCGCATTTGACGACCAGTAAAATACCGATCCCCAGCGAAGCCAGACCAAAAATAGAGGGCATTGATGAGCGAATCCGCTCCGGCAATCTCTGGCTTAATACGGCGCCCAACACCCCGCCTAAAAGTACCGCCCCGGCGTTGATAAACGGTCCAATAACCAAAATGTACTCCAGCTATATAATCATTGATTGTGCATTATTATTACATCAACAAGGACATTGTGGGGGCAATTTTGCCTGAAAATTGCATAAGGATTCTCTCTTGCACCCCAAAATAAAAGGTGACATCATTGCGCGAAATTTCTCCTGCCGGATAACGGGCCGCCCATGATGATGATATTTACCACTGCGCGAAAACCTGTCCGTCTCAGCTGTTCCTCTTCTACTCTCATCATGCGGTGAGGTTCACGCAGGCTCACTGCAGGACAACAGTAAAACCAGACGTGTTCTGATTTTACTGATGTCTGGCGATCGGAGCTGTACTCCAGTCAGACGCGTTCGTTGGGCAGGCCGCCATGCTGCCCGGGGCTTTTTATTCCCCTGAAACGGGTATTTGTGCATATGAAATCACTGAAAATTGCCGTCAGCCACGCGCTCATGTCGGTCCTCTCCACGCACCGGGAAGTGGTTGCGTTAGATAACACCGATTTTACCGATGTGGCGGCGGTCGTTATGACCCCTGCCGACAGCCGCAGCGGCATTCTGGCTTTGTTGAAGCGCACCGGGTTCCAGCTGCCGGTATTTCTCTTTTCTGCCGAACCAGTCGATGTGCCGGAAGGCGTTAGCGCCGTTATCGATGGCAAAGCGCAGGAGTGGCTGGAGCTGGAAGCTGCCGCCTGTCGTTATGAAGAAAACCTTCTGCCTCCTTTTTTTGACACGCTGACGCAGTATGTGGCGATGGGAAACAGTACCTTTGCCTGCCCGGGCCATCAGCATGGCGCCTTCTTCAAAAAGCATCCGGCGGGTCGCCAGTTCTATGATTTCTTTGGCGAGAACGTGTTTCGTGCCGATATGTGCAATGCCGATGTGAAGCTCGGCGATTTGCTTATCCATGAAGGCTCGGCAAAAGAGGCGCAAAAGTTCGCGGCGAAAGTCTTTAATGCGGATAAAACCTACTTTGTCCTCAACGGCACGTCGGCGGCAAATAAGGTTGTCACCAATGCGCTGTTAACCCGTGGCGATCTGGTGCTTTTTGATCGCAATAATCACAAATCTAACCATCATGGCGCGCTGATCCAGGCGGGGGCTACACCGGTATATCTTGAGGCGTCGCGCAATCCGTTTGGCTTTATCGGCGGCATTGATGAACACTGCTTCGACGATGCCTGGCTGCGTGGTCTTATTCGCGAGGTGGCGCCGGATAAAGCGCAGGAGGCCAGGCCATTTCGTCTGGCGGTGATCCAGCTTGGCACCTACGACGGAACCATCTACAACGCCCGTCAGGTCATCGACAAAATCGGCCATCTGTGTGATTACATTCTCTTCGACTCTGCATGGGTCGGGTATGAGCAGTTTATCCCGATGATGGCCGACAGCTCGCCGCTTTTACTGGAACTGACCGCCAACGATCCGGGTATTTTTGTCACCCAGTCGGTTCATAAGCAGCAGGCCGGGTTCTCGCAAACCTCCCAGATCCACAAGAAAGATAACCATATTCGCGGTCAGGCACGGTTCTGTCCGCACAAACGCCTGAATAATGCTTTTATGCTGCACGCGTCAACCAGTCCGTTTTACCCGCTGTTTGCTGCGCTGGATGTGAATGCCAAGATCCATGAAGGCGAAAGCGGGCGCAGGTTATGGGCAGAGTGCGTGGCGCTGGGGATTGAAGCGCGTAAAGCGATCGTGGCCAACTGCAAGATGATCAAACCCTTTATCCCGCCGGTGGTCGCCGGGCGTCCGTGGCAGGATCACCCCACGCAGGTTATCGCCAGTGAACGCCGGTTCTTCAGCTTTGAGCCTGGCGCGAAATGGCACGGTTTTGAGGGCTACGCCAGCGAGCAGTATTTTGTCGATCCCTGCAAGCTGCTGTTAACCACGCCGGGCATTGATGCACAAACGGGTGAATACACGGCGTTTGGGGTACCAGCAACCATTCTGGCCCATTATCTGCGTGAAAACGGCATCGTGCCGGAGAAGTGCGATCTTAACTCGATACTCTTCCTGCTGACGCCGGCGGAAAGCGCTGAAAAAATGGCGCAGCTGGTGGCAATGCTGGGACAGTTTGAGCAGCACATTGAAGATGACACACCGCTTGCCGACGTGCTGCCGACCGTCTTTAACAAATACCCGGTACGTTATCGCGATTACACCCTGCGTCAGTTATGCCAGGAGATGCACGATCTGTACGTCAGCTTTAAGGTCAAAGATCTGCAGAAGGCGATGTTCCGCAAAGAGAGCTTCCCTGCGGTGAAGATGAATCCTCAGGATGCCAACCAGGCGTACATTCGCGGTAACGTCGATCTGGTGCGCATCAGTGAAGCAGAAGGGCGTATCGCGGCAGAAGGGGCATTACCTTATCCACCGGGCGTCCTGTGCGTGGTGCCTGGCGAGGTGTGGGGAGGCGCGGTCCAGCGCTACTTCCTGGCGCTTGAGGAGGGCATTAATCTGCTGCCTGGCTTCTCGCCGGAACTGCAGGGCGTCTACAGTCAAAAAGATGCCGATGGGATTAAGCGCTTGTACGGCTATGTGCTGAAAAGCGAGTGATTTCCCCCTCGTCCATAGCGGACGAGGGGTGAAACCGCGTCAGGCAGGCCCCTCTCTTATCTGAGAGGGGATATTGTTAATGCGCGACAGATTGTGCGCCGTGTGGTTCGCGAACGTGCTTGTACTTGAACAGCGCGATGAACGCGAAGAACAGCACCAGCGAGTAACCGGCAAAGATAAGCCAGACTGGCTGCCAGTCGGTGATGCCGTTGGTGGTATACATTTCAACGACTTTACCGCTCACAATGCCGCCCAGGATACAGCCGAAACCGTTAGTCATCATCAGGAACATACCCTGCGCACTGGCACGAATTTCAGGCTTCACTTCTTTTTCCACAAAGACCGAACCAGAAATGTTGAAGAAGTCGAAGGCGCAGCCGTAAACAATCATCGACAGAACCAGCAGCACGGTGCCGAATGGGCTTGGGTCGCCGTAGGCGAACAGACCGAAGCGCAACATCCATGCAGCAATACTGATGAGCATAACGTTCTTGATGCCGTAGCGGCTCAGGAAGAACGGGATGGTCAGAATGAACAGGGTTTCAGAAATCTGGGAAATCGACATCATCACCGAAGCGTGTTCGACAATAAAGCTGCCGGAGAACAGTGGGTTATTATCGAAGCTGTGCAGGAACGTGTTGCCGAACATGTTGGTGATTTGCAGCTCGGCGCCCAGCAGCATGGAGAAGATAAAGAAGATCGCCATGCGTCGGTTTTTAAACAGTGCGAACGCGTCCAGGCCCAGCATTGAGGTCCAGGTCTGGTTCTTTTGCTGATTCGACACCGGAACGTGCGGCAGCGTCAGGGTGAACAGTGCCAGCACCACGGAGAGCGCGGCACCGATGTACAGCTGCATATGGCTCAGTTCAAAGCCTGCGAAGCTCACGCCCCACATCGCCATAATAAAGCCGATGGTGCCCCAGATACGGATGGGGGGAAAATCGGTAACGATATCAAGGCCAGCTGACTTGATGCGGTGATAGGAGATCGTGTTGATCAAACCCAGCGTAGGCATATAGGCCAGCGAGTTAAGCAGGATCACGATAAACATCGCGCCTGGCGTCGTGACGCCCGCAGCCATAAATAACGTGCCCGCCCCCACGAGGTGGCAAAGGGCATACAGCCATTTTGCGCTGATCCATTTGTCCGCCACGATCCCCAGCAGCGTAGGCATGAAGACTGCCGCGATACCCAGTGAGCTGTAGACGGCGCCAATAGATGCGCCGTCGAACTTGAGCGTGACAAACATATAGGAGCCGAGCGTGGTCAGCCAGCTCCCCCACAGGCAGAACTGCAGAAACGACAAGATTTTAAGCTGCAGCTTAAGGTTCATGTTACTTTCCTCACAAATGAGCGGGAGATATGTTGATATGGGAACATTCAGGGTTGCTATTTGATGCGATTCTATCAGCAGGCAACGTTATGTTTTGTTACCTCCCGCAAAAAAATGCAATCCATATTAATTTGCAGATCAGATTGTGATGCAAATAACATTTTCGTATGGGTGGGGAGTGCGGTCTGATGCCCTCACCCCGGCCCTCTCCCACCGGGAGAGGGAGAAGGGCGGTGGTCCACTCCTGGTTCCCCGCAGGGAGGGAGAAAGGCGGTGGTCCACTCCTGGCTCCCCCGCAGGGAGGGAGAAGGGCGGTGGTCCACTCCTGGTTCCCCGCAGGGAGGGAGAAGGGCGGTGGTCCACTCCTGGCTCCCCCAGGGAGGGAGAAGGGCGGTGGTCCACTCCTGGCTCCTCCGCAGGGAGGGAAAAGGGTGGTGGTCCACTCCTGGCTCCCCCGCAGGGAGGGAGAAGGGCGGTGAACACTCCTGGCTCCTCGCAGGGAGGGAGAAGGGCGGTGGTCCACTCCTGGCTCCCCCGCAGGGAGGGAGAGAAGGGCGGTGAACACTCCTGGCTCCCCCAGGGAGGGGGAGAAGGAGCTCAGAGGAAGGAAACAACGCTATTTGCGTCGGTACCCTTTCTGAGCGGTATTCACCTTGTACAGATAGCGTCGAGATTCCGCCGACGGATGGCGGGTGGTCAGGGTGGAGTAGACATCTCCTGGCGTCATGGTGTTAATGATATTCGCTGCCTGCACCTTATCGCTTGAGAACACCCGCAATACGCTGCCTGCCCCGCCATTGTATGCCGTGATCACCGCATAGCGACGTGACGTCGGGTTATCAATTCCGCCAAGATAGACATTGCTCAGCATCGCCAGATACGCGGTACCGGTATCGATATTACTCTGCGGATCAAACAGATAGCTGCGGCTCGGCGTGCCGGATTTACCCTTTGAACGGAAGACGTCTTTACCGGCGCTGTGCTGAACGACCTGCATCAACCCCAGGGCGTCGGAACGGCTTACTGCGTATGGGTTAAACGACGATTCCGTCTGCATAATGGCCAGAATCAGTGATTCATCGACACCGTACTTACGCGATGCCTGACGCACCATGCCAATGTATTTATGTGCACGCTTATCAAGGTGGTTCGGCACCAGATTAATGGTCACGCTGTAGATAATTTTGAGCCCGTTGTTGCGGCTCTTCAGGCGGGTTTGCAGCAGATAGTCAGCAAACTTTGTCGCGCGGCCTTCCCAGCGGATGGGCTGCCCGGTCTGATCGACCACCTGACCGTACAGGAACGGTTCTTTTGAAATGGTGATATCGTCAGCGTCAGAATAGAGGTCGATGGTGCCCGGATCGTCACCCATCAGCAGGGTTTTAACAATGGCCTGGCGTAACCGCGCCGTTGGCTCGGTGCCCGCGATGGTCTCAATGGTGATCGTACCCTCATCAAAGTTGATGTGGCTACGCGTCTGGTAAGCGTCGGTATATTTAACGTAATCCTTGGGTCCGGCAATAAGGACCTCGTTAAATCCCCAAATATTTTCGATGTTATGGGCAAACTGCCCCATCAAAATGTCAAAACCGTTGGTGTCCTTGACCCAGGCTTCGTTGTAGCTATCGCCCTTTTTGGAGGAACAAGAGACAAGCAGCGGCGCAACAAGTGCAAGCGCTAAAATTTTTTTCATCATTCCGGGAGTGCGTGTTGTGTTTGCGTTGGGCACGGGCCTAAGGTGTTATAAGCCGGGTAAGCGCAGCGCTACCCGGCAACAGCCCGCAAAATTATTTTTCCGGCGGCGTGTAGCCTTCAATATGCACGTCTTTGCCTTCGAACAGGAAGTTCACCATCTCCTGCTCCAGCAGTTTGCGGTGTTCCGGGTTCATCATGGTCAGTTTTTTCTCGTTGATAAGCATAGTCTGCTTGTGCTGCCACTGCGCCCACGCCTCTTTCGAGATTTCGTTATAAATACGTTTACCCAGATCGCCCGGATAGAGCTGGAAGTCCTGGCCTTCGGCGTCACGTTGCAGGAAGGTGCAAAAAATTGTTCTGGCCATACTCGTTCCTCTTTTTTAACCGAAGCTAAACCATTGCTCCGGTGCGTAATTGTTGTAACAGACGCTCCACGGGAGCCGCCAGCCCAACTGACGGCGGTTGCGCTAAGTTATACCAGAGACCGCTGCCTTCATCCATGCATGAGGTGAAGGAGGACACGGGAAGCCACATCGGGACAATATCCAGATGGAAATGGCTAAACGTATGGCGGAAAGCGGTCAGTTGCGTCAGGGTATCGGCAGGAATACCTCGCAGGTTCAGCCACTCGCGAAGCGCTTCCTCGGATTCAAACTGGGGGAAGCAGAACAAGCCGCCCCACAGGCCGCTCGGCGGACGCTGGGCGAGCCAGGCGTCGTCACCGTGCTGCATTAAAAGCATATAGCCGGTACGCTCGGGGAGAGTCTGTTTCGGTTTCTTGCCCGGGTACTGTGCCCAGCTGTGATGAGCATAGGCCACGCACAGGTTATTTACCGGACAGAGTTCGCACTTAGGTTTCGTGCGCGTACAGACGATCGCGCCGAGATCCATCATTGCCTGATTAAAACGCGCTACGCCTGACGCAGGGGTCACGGCCTCGCTAATGTCCCACAGGCGTTTTTCAACGTCTTTCTTACCCGGCCAGCCGTCAACAGCATAGCAACGTGCCAGCACGCGTTTTACGTTGCCATCGAGAATCGGATAGTGCTGGCCCAGCGAAAGAGAAAGGACGGCGCCCGCAGTGGAGCGGCCGACGCCGGGCAGTGCCGCCACTTCATCGAACGTCTCCGGGAAACGGCCCTTATGCAGCGTGGCCACCTGCTGAGCGGCTTTGTGCAGATTGCGGGCTCGCGCGTAATAACCGAGACCTGTCCACAGGTGCAGCACTTCATCCAAAGGGGCATTGGCCAGATCGGTGACCGTCGGGAAACGCGCCATAAAGCGCTCGAAATAGGGAATCACCGTCGCAACCTGAGTTTGTTGCAACATCACCTCAGAGAGCCATACTTTGTAAGGCGTTTTTTCAATTTGCCAGGGCAGGGTTTTACGCCCGTATTTGTCGTACCAGTCCAGCACCTGGGCTGAAAATTGAGAGGCTTGCATGGTTATCGATTCACATAATCAGGGACGCAGATTGCAGCACAGCGTTAATCGACTGTAAACCGGATCTTTCCCATGCTTGCATAGATGGCTTAACTTTGGATAATGCCCGTTTCCCGAACACTCTCACAAGCAGACTACTCTTTTATGAAAAACGACGTCATTTCACCGGAATTTGATGAAAACGGTCGCCCGCTGCGCCGTATTCGCAGCTTTGTCCGCCGTCAGGGGCGCCTGACCAAAGGGCAGCAGCACGCGCTGGACAACTACTGGCCGGTGATGGGCGTTGAGTTCACTGAACAGCCTGTCGACTTTGCCGAACTGTTTGGTCGTGAAGCGCCGGTGACGCTGGAAATTGGGTTTGGTATGGGCACCTCGCTGGTGACCATGGCAAAAGCGCGGCCTGAGCAGGCTTTCCTGGGCATTGAAGTGCACTCCCCGGGTGTGGGTGCCTGTCTGGCCATGGCCCACGAAGAGGGCGTAGAGAACCTGCGCGTGATGTGTCACGATGCGGTCGAAGTGCTGCATAAAATGATTCCTGACAATTCTTTAAACATGGTTCAGCTCTTTTTCCCTGACCCGTGGCACAAAGCACGTCATAATAAACGCCGTATCGTTCAGGCCCCTTTTGCTGAGTTAGTGAAAAGTAAGCTAAAACTGGGCGGCGTTTTCCATATGGCGACCGACTGGGAACCGTACGCGGAACACATGCTTGAAGTGATGTCATCTCTGGATGGCTATAAAAATCAGTCTGAGAGCAATGACTACGTACCGCGCCCGGATTCACGTCCGGTGACAAAATTTGAACAGCGTGGCCATCGTCTTGGTCACGGTGTATGGGACTTAATGTTCGAGAGGGTGAAATAATGGCAAAGAACCGTAGCCGTCGTCTGCGTAAAAAGATGCATATCGAAGAATTCCAGGAAGTGGGTTTTTCTGTTGCATGGCGTTTCCCGGAAGGCACCAGCGTAGAAACCATCGATAAAGAAGTTGATGCGTTCATCGATGAAGTCATCGAGCCAAACAAACTGGCGTTTGACGGCAGTGGTTACCTGGCATGGGAAGGTCTGATCTGTAAGCAAGAAATCGGTAAATGTACCGAAGAGCAGCAGACTCTTGTGCGCAAATGGCTGGAAGACCGCAAATTCGAAGAAGTGCGCGTGAGCGAACTTTTCGACATTTGGTGGGACTAAATAAGCAACACGGGGCCAGCATTAGCTGGCCCGTTTTGTCTGAGGGAGTTTTTATGATGCGCAAAACGCTGCTTGCTGCGGCACTGATGACCACGACGCTTGCCGCACATGCGGACTACAAATGCGAAGTGACGCCGCGAGATGATGTGATTTTAAGCCCGCAAACCGTGCAGGTTAAAGGCGAAAACGGCAATCTGGTCATTACGCCAGATGGCAGTGTCATGTACAACGGTAAGCAATACACCCTTAGCGCCGCGCAGCGTGAACAGGCAAAAGATTATCAGGCTGACCTGCGTACCGCTCTGCCGTGGATTGACGAAGGCGCACTCACGCGCGTTGAGAAAGGCCGCGTGGCTCTGGATAAGATCATCACCAAAGAGATGGGAGAGAGCAGCAATATGCGTTCCCGTCTGACCAAGCTTGATGCGCAGCTCAAAGAGCAAATGAACCGGATTATTGAGCACCGTACCGACGGCCTGACATTCCATTATAAAGCGATCGATCAGGTGCGCGCCGATGGGCAAAACCTGGTTAATCAGGCGATGGGCGGGATTCTGCAGGACAGTATTAATGAGATGGGCGCCAAAGCGGTACTGAAAGGCGGCGGCAATCCTTTGCAGGGTGTGCTGGGCAGCCTGGGCGGTTTACAGACCTCCATCCAGAATGAGTGGAAGAATCAGGAAGCCGATTTCCAGCAGTTCGGCAAAGACGTGTGTAAACGCGTGGTGTCGCTCGAAGATAGCCGTAAGGCGCTGGTAGGGACGCTGAAGTAGCGTTTCTGCGCGCTGGGCCCCTCACCCCGACCCTCTCCCCAGGGGAGAGGGAGAAAGACCGTTTGCCTCCAGCTGCAGGACGTCACCGTTCCCTCTCCCGTGGGAGCGGGTTAGGGTGAGGGCATCAGGCGGCGCAAGGGCTACAAACTCGCCCTCCATCCCCTCCACCAGCAGGATGTCACCGTTCCCTCTTCCCGTGGGAGAGGGCCAGGGTGAGGGCATCAGGCGGCGCAAGGGCTACAAGCTTGCCCTCCATCCCCTGTACCTGCAGGATGTCACCGTTCCCTCTCCCGTGGGAGAGGGCCAGGGTAAGGGCATCAGGCGGCGCAAGGGCTACAAGCTCACCCCCCATCCCCTCCACCAGCAGGACGTCACCGTTCCCTCTCCCGTGGGAGAGGGCCAGGGTGAGGGCATCAGGCGGCGCAAGGGGTGCAAACTCGCCCCCATCCCCTCCACCAGCAGGATGTCACCGTTCCCTCTCCCGTGGGAGAGGGCCAGGGTGAGGGCAACAGGCGGCGCAAGGGCTACAAGCTCGCCCTCCATCCCCTCCATCTGCAGGACGTCACCGTTCCCTCTCCCGTGGGAGCGGGTTAGGGTGAGGGCATCAGGCGGCGCAAGGGCTACAAACTCGCCCCCATCCCCTCCACCTGCAGGACGTCACCGTTCCCTCTCCCCGTGGGAGAGGGTTAGGGTGAGGGCATCAGGCGGCGCAAATGTTGCAACAGAACCATCAATACCGCCTCCTCGTTCTCCCGAAATTCATTATTCCAGAAGCGCACCACTTCCCAGCCATTTGCGTTCAAAAATTCACAACGACGTGAATCATAGGCTTCCCTGTCCTGATGTTGCCCTCCGTCCAGCTCAACAATCAGCTTCGCTTTGACACAAGCAAAATCGACGACATACGGCCCAATCGGCATCTGGCGGCGAAATTTATAGCCAAAAAAACGACGATCCCGAAGCAGATACCACAGGCGCAGCTCTTCGGGTGTCATCGTCGTTCGCAGTTGTTTTACGTTGTCCATCCCCACACTCTGCCAGCCTTTCGCTCAGCTGGCAGAACAGGATGCAAAATCCGGAATCCGTCTTCAGGATCCTTCGGCGAGGAACAGCTCAAGAAGGGAGTTTAAGAACAGTTTGCCGTGCTCGGTGATCTGCCAGAAATGCTCGCACTCTGTGAGATACCCTTTCGCCAGGGCCTCGTCAATTTGCGGACGGATCACCGACTCTGACAAGCCGGTATAGAGCGTAAACTCCGCGCGTGGTGCCGGTTCCAGCAGACGGAAGCGGTTCATAAAGAACTCAAAAGGTTTATCTTCCGTCTCGACGTCATGGCTGCGTTCCAGGTAACGGCCTTCCATATAGCCGCGTGGATGCCGCGTCTTCGCGGTACGCAAAATGCGCCCGTCCGGGAAGGTCACTTTACCATGCGCGCCACAGCCAATCCCCAGATAATCACCAAAGCGCCAGTAGTTCAGGTTGTGCTGACACTGATACCCCGGTTTTGCATACGCAGAGGTTTCGTATTGCTGATAACCCGCGGCACTCAATAACTGATGGCCCTGCTCAAAGATGTCCCACAGCGCATCGTCATCGGGCAGTTTGGGCGGACGCGATCCAAACAAGGTGTTGGGTTCGATGGTCAGCTGATACCAGGAAAGGTGTGGAGGATTCAGCGCAATGGCCTGGCGTAAATCATCCAGCGCCTCTTCAAGCGACTGGTCCGGCAGACCGTGCATCAAATCAAGGTTAAAGCTTCGCAACCCCAGCCCTGTCGCCAGATTCGCGGCGCGTTTGGCCTCTTGCGAACCGTGAATACGACCAAGACGTTTTAATTTCGGTTCGCTAAAACTCTGCACGCCAATGGAGATGCGGTTCACACCGGCTCGCTGGTAGTCGACAAAACGGTCGGCTTCTACGGTGCCGGGGTTGGCTTCCATTGTAATTTCAGCATCTGCCGCCAGATTCAGCCGCGCACGCACGCCGTCCAGCAGCGTCTGCATCGCCGGGCCAGAAAGCAGGCTCGGCGTACCGCCACCAATGAAAATGGTCTTAACTTCACGTCCCTGTGCGTAAGGTACATCGGCATCCAGGTCGGCCAGCAGATGCGCAACGTAGTCATCATGCGGCACTTCACCCTTCAGCGCGTGCGAGTTGAAATCACAGTACGGGCATTTCTGCACGCACCAGGGGATGTGAATATAAAGACTCAGGGGTGGCAAATTAGCCATTACGCAGTGCTTCCAGTAACAGTTTCAGGGCGCGTCCACGGTGGGAAATCGCGCTTTTCTCTTCGCGGGTGAGCTCCGCAGCGGTTTTGCCCTCAGAGGGGACAAAGAAAATGGGATCGTAACCAAAGCCACCGTTACCGGAGGATTCACGGGCAATCACCCCGGGCCAGCTGCCGTGGCAGACAATCGGCGTGGGATCTTCGGCGTGGCGCAGGTAAACCAGCACGCAATGGAACTGTGCCTGCCGTTGGGCGTCAGGCACGCCTTCCAGTGCCACCAGCAACTTTTCCAGATTCTGCTGGTCGGTTGCATCAGCACCAGAATAGCGCGCGGAGTAGATCCCCGGTGCGCCGCCTAAAAAGTCCACCGCCAGTCCCGAGTCGTCAGCGATGGCGGGCAGTCCCGTCACCTGCGCGGCATGGCGCGCTTTCAGGATCGCATTTTCAATAAAGGTCAGGCCGGTCTCGTCGGCGGATTCTACGCCGAGCTCCGTCTGTGCTACCACATCCAGGCCGAAATCATTTAATAGCGAGGCCAGCTCGCGCACCTTACCGGCGTTACCGGTAGCGAGAACCACTTTTTGCATTGTTTTTCCTACTCTGTCAGTGCCGCGACTTCCGTCGGGATATTTTGCGGATGAAGGATTTTTACCTGTTTATGGCGGCCCAGTTCACCCTTTTCTATGATGACCTGGCTTTTCGCCACCCGAAACTGTTTTGCCAGATATTTGGTCAGATGCGCATTTGCCTGACCATCCACCGGCGGGGCGGTAATGGCGACTTTTAGCTCGTCGCCATGCAAACCGACAATGCTGTCCCGGCTGGCTTTCGGCTGAATATACAGCCGTAAAACCAGCCCGTCAGTGCAGGCGCTGACCGCACTCATAGCGCCATCCACAGCCCCGGCAGCAGCATGTTGCCCGTTGACTGTAACAGTTCGGCGATGCCCATATTCAGCACATAAAGCAGCAGTACCAGAATCATCGGGGAGAAGTCGATACCGCCCATTGAAGGCAGCAAATTACGAATCGGGCGCAGCAGCGGTTCCGTCAGCTGAATCATTGCAAACTCAACCGGGCTGCGGCCACGGCTCACCCAGCTCATGATCGCCATGACCAGCAGGACCCAGAAAATGAGCGAGCCAATGGTTTTCAGGAGGATCAAAACCGCGGCAATCCAGATAATCGGCTGGAAGGTGATCACCATAAACAGCACGATGGCTTTCACCACGGACAGAATAAAAGCGACCAGCAGCGAAGCGCTGTCAATAGGCCCCATCGCAGGAATAATGCGGCGTAACGGGCCGATGACAGGTTGCGTGATTTTCACGACAAACTGTGAGAACGGATTGTAAAAATCACAGCGGGCCCACTGCATCCAGACGCGCAGCAAAAGCGCCATCGTATACAGTTCAATGACCGTTGAGAGCAGGAAGGTCAACGTCTTCATGGCGTTCCTCAGGTTTCCTTATTATTGGGAGTAGTTGCGCGCACCGAAAATGGCTGTGCCGATGCGCACCATAGTGCTGCCTGCCGCGATAGCGGCTTCCATATCGTCCGACATGCCCAGTGAAAGCGTGTCTACCGTAGGGTAGTGTGCTTTAAGCGCCTCAAATGCTACCGCCATTTGCCGGGCTACCGCAAACTGCCTTTCATAACTTGACTCAGGGGCCGGAATTGCCATCAAACCGCGAAGCGTTAAGCCCGGCAGTTCAGCGACCTGCGCCGCCAGTTCGTCAAGGGCAGAGAGCGCAATGCCGGATTTGCTGTTTTCATCGCTGATATTGATTTGAATCAGTACGTTAAGCGGGGTCATGCCTGAAGGGCGTTGCTCGCTTAAGCGCGTGGCGATGCGCAGACGATCGACGGTGTGGCACCAGTCAAAATGTTCTGCGACCAGACGGCTTTTGTTCGACTGCAAGGGACCGATAAAGTGCCACTGCAGATCGCCAATTCCCGATGCCTGAAAATGGCGAATTTTTTCCACACCTTCCTGAACGTAATTTTCGCCAAAGGCGCGGTGGCCTGCGTCAATCGCTTCTGCGATCGCACTCGCAGGTTTCGTTTTGCTGACTGCAAGCAGCGTGACTTCTTCTGAAGCACGGCCGCAACGCATTGCAGCGGCTGAGATTTTGTTCCTGACCTGTGTCAGGTTATGCGCAATGTCGTTCATTTTCCGGGGAGTGTCGTATGGATATGGAAGAAATTGTGGCCCTTAGTGTAAAGCATAACGTCTCCGATCTACACCTGTGCAGTGATTCGCCACCGCGCTGGCGAAGGCAGGGCGACCTGGAGCCTGCGCCATTTCCGTCGCCAGATATTGCGCAGCTGCTGAAAGCGTGGCTTAACGACGAGCAGCAGGGCGCGTGGTGGGCCAATGGTCATGTGGATTTCGCGGTTGCGCTGGACTCGGGGCAGCGGCTGCGCGCCAGCGCCTTTTTGCACCTTACCGGTATGTCCCTGACCTTAAGATTGCTGCCGCGCGCGTGCCCAACGCTCGCCGATTTAGGTGCGCCCAGGGTGATTCCCGAGCTGCTGACCTATGACAACGGGTTGATTCTGGTGACCGGCGCCACGGGCAGCGGCAAATCCACCACCCTCGCGGCGATGGTGGATTATCTCAATCACCATCTCGACGGGCATTTGCTGACGCTGGAAGATCCGGTGGAGTTTATCTATCACAGCGAACGATGCCTGATACATCAGCGTGAAATTGGCCTTAATTGTCCGTCGTTTTCCGACGCGTTACGCGCCGCGCTGCGTGAAGATCCGGACGTCATTTTAATCGGAGAACTCCGCGACAGCGAGACGATCCGCCAGGCACTCACGGCGGCAGAAACCGGGCATTTGGTGCTCGCCACGCTGCATACCCGCGGCGCGGCGCAGGCCATCGAACGGCTGGTGGATACCTTTCCCGCGCAGGAGAAAGATCCGGTACGCAATCAGCTGGCAGGCAGCCTGCGGGCAGTCCTGGCCCAGAAGTTGCTGCGGGACGTGCAGGGAGGGCGCGTGGCGCTGTATGAAATGCTGGTCAATACGCCGGCTTCGGCAAACCTGATTCGCGAAGGCAAAACCTGGCAGTTGCCCGGCGTCATTCAAACCGGGCAACAGGCAGGAATGCAGAATTTTGACCAGAGCCTGGCAGAGCGCCGGGCACAGGGGCGACTCTAACGAACGTGCAGAGCGTAGACCGCAGGCCGTCTGCCGGCAGTGGCAAGGATCTCCATCTTCACTTCACGGGCCATGATGGGGGCAGGCAGGTGATGCTCGCAGACGGAATGATGGTTATGCTCCACCTCGCTAATCATTTGTTCATCGGCCCACAGTCGGTAATGCGTAATGCAGTGGGGCGTAACGGCCTGATGATGGCCCATTTGCACCGTCTCCATCGCATTATCGAAATCATGGTCCTGGATTAGCGTCAGGCTACGGATTTCCTGCGGGTTCGCCCAGCGCCAGACGACCTGCGGAGAGAGATCATCATCGGCGGGGATCCATCCGTTGGTTTGCTGCTCCGGACGAAGGTGACCATTCAGTAATTGCCCTGCGGCATAACAGCGCATAGGCGTACTCAGCCGCAGAGCGGGGAAGACCTGATGCGGATGGCGGCGCGGAAGCCAGAAGTCGAATTCGTCCACGCCAAAATCCCCCTCGACCACCTGACGGGTATGTTTTGCCACGCGCGCGTTAAGGCTATTGAAGACGGTCATTAAACCGGGCAGATGCACGTCGGTCAGCGCAATTTCAGCGCTATCGCAGGCATCAAAGGCGATAAACACATACTGATCGCGATCGCTTGTCCAGGCAAAGGTGCAGCGGTGATCCTGTTCATCCGCTAAGGCTAAGCTGCAACGAGCATACTCCAGGTCAGGGGTGAAATTGCCTGCTTTCATACTGCCCAGCAGCGACACGCCGATTGATTGCGGGGCAGTCGAACGCAGGCGGAAGGTAATGTCAGGAAAAGGCTCGCAGCTTTTTACCGGCATAACGACTGCCATTCTGGCGCCTAGCGACAGCCACTCTCCGTTCTGCTCCAGGGTGGAGAGTATAAATTCACTGCTGGTGGTGACGGTTGCCCCCTGCGCCGGGTTTTCCAGCCGCTGGCGCGGGATATAGCAGCCTGTCGCCTGCAGCTGTTGTTGCAGTGCGCCAATGCGCCCGGGGTCGGCCAGCATTTTGGGCGTGAGGTGTTGAGCATGACACAGCGCCGCCGCGCGCCCGACGACTTCGCCAAGCACACCGCAGGTGCACATCACGCGGGCGCTGCCGAAGGCGACGTGCGAGGCGGAAATCAGCCTGCCGGTCAGGAACAGGTTATCCAGCGAACGGCTATAGAGCGATCGAAACGGAATGGTGTAGGTGCCCTTGCTGTGAAACTGACGGCAGCCATCATGGGTACTGTAAACGCCGTCGGCTGGGTGCAGGTCAATCGACCACCCGCCGTAGGCCACGGCATCGTAATGATCGCGCTGCTCGATGATGTCCTGCTGGCAAAGCAGATGATCGCCCATAAACCGGCGGCTCTCCCGTTTGCCGGGGATCGCGCCGACCCATTCAATCGTCAGGTTATCCGCATCAGGGAATTCACCGGAGTTTTTAATGTAATCCCAGACGCCCCAGACGATTTTCCACAGCTCCCATTTGATCTCTTCGCTTTGATGTACGGTATCAAGACGCCCGCCCCACTCCAGCCACCACAGGTCGCAGCCGTTGAGCGTCGAGGTAAGACGTCTGTAGCGGGGGATCTCGGTGATGTCTTTCAGGGCGAAGGAGGGGGCCACAAACTTAACCGGCCCGGAAGTGCGTTTGGTATAGAAGTAAATCGAATGGCCAAGCTTATGGCCGAAGCGATCGCCGGGGGCCATTTTTTCGCCCAGTTCGTCGATATCTTCCGCCCCTTCACGAAACTCTGCTCCTGCGAGGAAACCCAGCACGCCGTCGCCGGTTGCATCGCAAAACTGCCCGGCCTGAACATGGTAAAACGTCTCGTTGATGGCATTAAACGCGCTGACGGCAGTGATGCGTGAGCCTTGTTTCTCGATGTCGTAAACGGCGGTATTCAACAGCAGCGTCAGTCCCGGCTGGCTTTTGGCGAGATCGAGCAGGACCAGGTCAAACATCACCGGGTTTCCCTCTTTGTTGCGCCAGAGATTCTCCTCCATGATCTCACCCATAATGCCGCCTTCACGCGCCCAGCGGTTATTGTTGCCCATATGCGAGGTGGCACCGTTAGCCCACAGGCGCACTTCGCTTGAGGCGTTACCGCCCAGCACGGGCCTGTCCTGAATGAGCACAACGTTCAGTCCGTCCCGGGCCGCTGCGAGCGCCGCGCATAGCCCGGCAAGCCCGCCGCCGGCAACCAGCAGGTCGGCCGTAAGCGAAGTCACGGGGAAGGTTCTGGCATCATTTTGCGGATAGATTTTCATTACCTTGTATCCTTCTGAACTGGCTGTAGAATCGACGCATTCACTTCTAAATCGAATAAAAACTGCTATGTCATCACAACCGAATCAAAGCCTGATTGACGGCATACGCTGTCTGCAATATCTGGTCTCAAGCGATCGCGCCATTGGCTGCCGCGAACTGTCGCGTCTGATGGGAATCAACACGACACGCGTGAACCGTTTACTGATGACCATGGCCTCCATTGGCCTGACGATGCAGGATGAGCAACGCCGCTATTTACCCGGCCCGGGTATCCACGCATTAGCCGCGCAGTCGATTCGTGGCTCCAGACTCTTCTCCAGTGCGCTGCCCAAGCTTGAGCGCCTGGCACCACGGGATATCGTTGTGGCGCTCGGGGTTCTCTGGGAAGACCAGGTGATTTACATCTGGCACTCCGTTCCCGGCAGCCCGACCAGTCAGGCTTTAGCGGGCTTCCATATGCTGCCCGCCTGGCAATCGGTTATTGGCATGTCGCTACTGGCTGCCGAAAGCGACGAGCAGTTAACAGCCAGATTGACGCCTGAACAGTGGTCCAGCCTGGCGCCGTATGTGGCTCAGCAGCGCGAACAGGGGCATGTCGTCTGGCACCACGAAGACGGAGAGGTCTCCATGGCGCAACCGGTCGGAGCACACCACGCTGCGCTGGCCTTTGCCGGCATGTGGCAACCTGGCGATGCCGTGATACAGGCGCGTCTGAAAGAGCTTTATGCACTGAATGCCCAACTGTTAGAAAGCGCATAAGCCACTATGTTTCTTTTATAGAAACACTCGGGAAGATGCAAAAAGGAGACCGGGAAGTGTGAGCAGGATCGAGAGATAAAAAGATTTTGCCCGGCAACGCGGGCAAATCGGCTCGGGTCAGTAACCCTGTTCGAAGAAGCTTTCGAGGATAATCACAGCGGACGCAGAATCAATGCTGCCCTTGTTAAGCGCACGGAATCCACCCTGTTGAAACAGGCCGGAACGGGCTTCAACGGTGCTCAGACGCTCGTCATGAAGCTTAACAGCCACTCCGAAACGTCCGTGAATTTTATTGGCGAACTTACGCGCACGGGCAGTGAGCGGCTGCTCGGTACCGTCCATGTTTAACGGCAGGCCAACAATAACCTCATCGGGCTGCCATTCTTTGAGCAGGCGTTCGATCAGCGTCCAGTCCGGCGTGCCGTCCTGCGCCTTTAGCGCGGTCAACGGGCGCGCGGTACCGGTGATGCGCTGACCAATAGCCACGCCAATACTTTTGGTACCAAAATCGAATGCGAGAAGGGTGCCACTCATTACGCGTGCCCCGCAACGCCAGGCATCGTCTGGATATCAATACCAATCAGTTTTGCCGCGTCGCGCCAGCGGTCCGCAATGGGGGTCTTAAACAGAATATTCAGATCGGCGGGGGCGGTGAGCCACGCGTTATCGAGGATCTCCTGCTCCAGTTGACCTTTCTCCCACGAAGCATATCCGAGCGCAACCAGCACGTCTGTAGGCTGGCTGGCCGTACCCAGCGTTTCGAGCACGTCGCGCGAGGTGGTGACGACCGTATTGTCAGACACGCGAATGCTGGAGGAAAAACCCGGCGGCGTATGAAGGATAAACCCGCGATCTTCCGCCAGGGGGCCACCCAGCATCACCGGTTTATCGAGGCGGATCTCCGGAAGGCGATCTTCTGAAGCGATCTTCAGCTTATCCAGAATGCCGTCGATTTGCAGATTTTCCAGCGGTTTATTAATGATAATCCCCATCGCACCGTCTTCATTGTATTCGCAGATATAGACTACGGAACGACGAAAAAAGGGGTCCTGGAGAGCAGGCATGGCAATCAGAAAGTGATGCTGTAAATTCATTGTCAGAGGTTCTGTTTCCTGGTTTAAAAAGCAACAGCGTTCAGTATGCGTACAAATGAGAACGCTGTCACTTATTGGTGTATTACTTCACTAATCGTTTCTCAATAGCGTCCATCAGCATACCGGTAATGGAAACAGGGAATTCGGCTTCGATTTCGCGGATGCAGGTGGGGCTGGTGACGTTCACTTCCGTCAGGCGATCGCCGATGATATCCAGACCGACAAAGATAAGGCCTTTCGCTTTCAGCATCGGTCCAACACGACGGGCGATTTCCCAGTCGCTTTCGCTCAGTGGGCGAGGTTCGCCACGGCCGCCAGCCGCCAGGTTACCCCGGGTTTCGCCGCCCTGCGGAATGCGCGCCAGGCAGTAAGGTACCGGCTCGCCATCCACAACCAGCACGCGCTTGTCGCCGTCCACAATGGCCGGAATATAGTTCTGCGCCATGCAGTAGCGGGTGCCGTGCTCGGTCAGCGTTTCGGCGATAACGCCAATATTCGGATCGCCTTCTTTAACACGGAAAATAGATGCACCGCCCATGCCGTCGAGCGGTTTGAGGATGATATCGGTGTGCTTCTGCCAGAAGGCTTTAAGCTGGGCTTTACTGCGCGTCACCAGCGTTTCAGGCGTCAGATCGGAGAACCAGGCCGTATACAATTTTTCGTTACAGTCGCGCAGGCTCTGCGGTTTGTTAACGATCAGCGTGCCTTTTTCTTCTGCGCGTTCAAGGATATACGTGCAGTAGATATATTCGGTGTCAAACGGCGGATCTTTACGCATCAGGATCACATCAAGCTCGGCGAGCGGCAGGTCTTGCTCGGAACCGAACTCATACCATTTATCGTAATTCTGCTCGACGTTAACGATACGCGTGCGCGCACGGGCTTCACCGTTGATCAGGTAAAGATCGCTCATCTCCATATAATGAAGCTGATAGCCGCGACGCTGCGCTTCCAGCAGCATAGCGAAGCTGGAGTCTTTCTTGATGTTAATGTTTGCGATGGGGTCCATCACGATGCCGAGCTTGATCATGTTCATCTCCGTTAAAAGCCTAATCGGTCAGGCTTAGCTTCAACCCAGATCGCCAAACCGCACCTGAAGCGCGGTGATGGCAGTGAGTGCCGTTGTCTCAGTGCGCAGAACGCGAGGTCCCAACAGAATATCAGTAAACTGGTAGCGGGCCGTCATTGCTATTTCATCAGCCGAAAGGCCCCCTTCGGGACCAATAAGCAGGCGAACGCGTTCGACCGGCAGCGGCAGCGTGTTAATGCTTGCGCTGGCGCGTGGATGAAGGTTGAGCTTAAGGCCCGACTCTTCTTCGGCACACCAGGCTTCGAGATCCATCGGGGGACGGATTTCCGGGATGCGGTTACGGCCGCACTGCTCACAGGCTGCGATAGCGATTTTCTGCCACTGTTGGATCTTTTTGTTCAGACGTTCAGCATCCAGTTTAACGCCGCAACGCTCAGAAAAAAGTGGCGTAATGAGGCTTACCCCAAGTTCGATCGATTTCTGGATGGTAAATTCCATTTTTTCGCCGCGTGACATCACCTGGCCCAGATGAATATGCAGCGGGGATTCACGATCGTCCGTTTCACCGCCCAGGATAGTGACCTGGACGCTTTTCTTATCGGCGCGGATGATTTGCGCGTCGAAGACCTGGTTTGAGCCATCAAATAGCTGAATCGACTGACCTGCACTCATACGCAGCACGCGGCCAACGTGGTTAGCGGCGTCTTCAGACAGCGCAATGTCGCTGCCAGCGGTAATGCATTCAGGGTGATAAATACGAGGAACACGCATAGTTAAGACGTCCATCAAGAGCTGAGTCCCGGCACGTTTTCCCCGCTCGCCTGGCAGGAGAGGGGGAAGGTGGGGGAAACCTGTTAACAATTGCCGCTAGTGTAGGTTAGCTCTTTTGCGCCTGGCAAGCCCGCTGGACATACGGGTTATGATTCCCCTGAACTTTAGCAATCCGCTCGTCGCGCTGGCACTCCCAGTCGGTCACAGGATAAAGTTTATTCCAGGCGTTGAAGAGCTGGGTCTGCTGGCGCGACAAATTCAGGTCATAGCGATCGCGCATATAGAAGTAGGTGCGGGCAATGCTGCCACGGGCGCGGGCGGGCGGTTCTGCCAGCTTCTCTTTGAAGTCGACCTTCATGCCGCACTGACCATACTGGCCTTCGCCCCCGTTCCACTGGCTGTACATAAAGTTGCCGCGATCGCCGTTCACTTCGCCCACGGCGGGTTGCAGGTTATGCATGTCGCTCTCTATCTGACGATAGACCGGATCCCTGGCACAATTTTTACGTCCGCCATCCTGCCAGCACTGGCGCTGGTGGCCAAACTGCCACGCGGGAACCACATGCTCCCATTCAATACGGCTGGCGCGATTTTCATTTTTGCGCACTTTATAGCCGCAGGATTCAAGATCCACGACCCCTTTTTTACCTTGCCAGTTAATCTTGCAGCCGCAGTAGAAATCACCGGGAACGTCGGCGTTCACCTTCACGCCAGCGGCTTTTGCCTGAGAGAAACTCTTGATACCGTCGGCCAGAACATGGCCTGAAAATGCCGTCGCCAGAAGAGCGACCGCGAAGGAGAGATTACGGGACATCGTGAACTCCGTGTCAAAACGAGCCCGCAACGTAACGAAAGTTGCTCCTGTATGCAATCAGGCAGATCACGAAAGTTCCTGATGGTTCTACCGATTATTCTGCTACCAGCGGCTCCCCGCATTTCACGCAGCGGTAGGTCGCTTCTCCTCGCACCACCCGATTATGGCGGCGGACGGTTAACTGATGCTGCTGGCACGTGCAGCGATAGGGGAACGTATTGCGCCGTACCGATTCCAGCTGGAACTGATGCGTCCGGCGGGCCGGCACGCCAAGAACCTCTTCCATCATCCATTTCCACTCTTTACCGTGGGGCGCCACGCGACCAAAGTGTTTCCATACCAGTAAATGCGCCAGCTCGTGAGGCACCACTTCGTCGATGAAGGCCTGCTGGTTTTCCATCATTAATACGGGATTCAGCCGGATTTCATACGCGTCGAGCCAGGCGGTGCCCGCCGACGTTCCGCGCTGACGATAAACCATTTTGGGTTCGGGGTAGGTGCGCCCCAGCTTGAGATTAGCCTGGGCGAGTTTATCCCGCAGACAGCGCATGACGGCAAGCTGGAGGGCGAGAGGAAGACGGGGTGTTTTCATAGGGGCAGAGCATAAAACGTGGAGCGGGGAGGCGCAAGGGGCGCCTCCCCTCGGGAGATTAGTCGCGTGCGCCAATTTCGCGCAGAGGACGACCTTTCATCAGGTTACGTTCGATGTGTTCCAGCGACACGTGTTTGGTTTCAGGCACCAGCCACAGCGTCAGCACGATGAACAGCAGGTTCAGACCGCCGTACACCCAGAAGGTATTGGCGTTGCCCAGCGTGTTCAGCATGGTCAGGAAGGTTGCACCGACGATCATGTTGGCAATCCAGTTGGTGGCCGTTGAACAGGTGATACCAAAATCGCGGCCTTTCAGCGGCTGGATCTCAGAACACAGTACCCAAATCAGCGGACCTGCACTCATGGCGAAGCCAACGATAAACATCAGGAGCATCGCGACGGCGAAGTACTGCGCCGATGGCGAGTGGATGCCCAGATGCATCATCGTACCCAGCACGCCCATGCCGACAGCCATGACCAGGAAGCCCAGCGTGAGCGTCGGTTTACGACCCCAGCGGTCCACCAGCCCAATCGCAATGAAGGTCGCCAGAACGTTCGTCAGACCAACGATAACGGTTCCCCACATCTGCTCGGTAGTGTTGGTATAGCCTGCCAGTTCAAAGATTTTAGGCGCGTAATACATGATGACGTTCATGCCGGTGAACTGCTGCATCACCTGCAGGAGCACGCCCAGGAACACCGCACGACGGAAGTTGCTGTTTTCTTTGAACAGCGCCCAGCCGGTCTGTTTGACCTTCAGGCTTTCGCGGATCTCATCCAGCTCATTTTTTGCTTCCGCGCTGGAGTCGCGAAGGCGCAACAGCACGCGTTCTGCGTCGTGGAAGCGGCGTTTCGCGGCATACCAGCGCGGGCTGTCTGGCAGGAAGAAGACGCCAATCAGCAGTAAAATGGCCGGAATGATGATGACGCCCAGCATCCAGCGCCATGCGCCGCTGTAGCTGAAGGCGGTATCAGACAGATAGGCACCCAAAATCCCGATGGTGATCATCAGCTGATACATGGAGATCATACTGCCGCGGATTTTTTCCGGGGCAATTTCAGACAGGTAGAGCGGGGCGGTGTAAGAGGCTACACCCACTGCCAGGCCCAGCAGCACGCGGGAGATAATCAGAACTTCCACGTTTGGTGCCGCGGCAGAGCAGAGTGAACCGACCACAAAGAGGATCGCCCCGATCATCAGGCTCTTTTTACGCCCGAGGCGATAAGAGAGCCAGCCGCTGCCTACAGCACCCACGGCAGCACCAAACATCATGGAGCTAACGACCCACTCTTGCGTGTGCGCGCTAATCTGGAATTCATCAGTGATGAAGGGCAATGCCCCTGCAATCACGCCGATATCCAGGCCGAACAGTAATCCTGCGAGGGCTGCGAGAAAGCAGACAAAAAATGTCATTGCCTTATTGGACGTACGCCCCTGTTTTTTATTGTCAGGCATTATGCCCTCCAGTTGGGTTATCAGTTTTATCAATGTAAAGGTTAGGCCAGTGCGGCGTAAAAATATGTGAGACTAATCACATTGGTGTAATCGGTTACACTACCGCAATCCTGTAAAATTTATTAAAGCTTTGAAAATATAGAGGTAAAAGAGTTGATGCGCATCCCGTTTGCATAAAATTCAGACTTAACTGAAACGGAATGTAACAGCATATGAAGTTAGATCATGCAAAGAGATTATTCTGAAAGCGCGGCATTAAGGATGGGGTGTAAGCGGTTTCATTTATCGTCTGGTCAGGCGCCGCAGTCCCGACGAGAAAAACAAAAAAGCCAGCACGAGGCTGGCCTTTTTTACTGGCGGTCGTAATTTACAGGCCGGCAGCATCACGCAGCAGAGCGGCTTTGTCGGTTTTTTCCCATGGGAAATGTTCGCGACCAAAGTGACCGTATGCAGCGGTTTCTTTGTAGATTGGGTGCAGCAGATCCAGCATCTGAATCAGGCCGTATGGACGCAGGTCGAAGAACTCACGTACCAGCAGGGTCAGTTGCTCGGTCGGCACTTTTTCCGTTCCGAAGGTTTCAACCATGATGGAAGTGGGTTCAGCCACGCCGATCGCGTAAGAAACCTGAATCTCACAACGGTCAGCCAGACCCGCAGCCACGATGTTTTTCGCCACATAACGTGCAGCGTAGGCAGCAGAACGGTCAACCTTAGACGGATCTTTACCTGAGAACGCACCGCCACCGTGACGCGCCATGCCGCCGTAGGTATCAACGATGATTTTACGTCCGGTCAGACCGCAGTCGCCCATAGGACCACCGATAACAAAACGGCCCGTCGGGTTAATGAAGTATTTGGTGGACGCGTTCAGCCACTCGACGGGCAGAACGGGCTTAATGATCTCTTCCATCACCGCTTCTTGCAGGGATTTCTGATCGATATCTTCAGCATGTTGGGTAGACAACACGACCGCGTCGATACCCACGATTTTGCCGTCGTCGTACTGGAAGGTCACCTGGCTTTTTGCGTCAGGACGCAGCCAGGGCAGAGTGCCGTTTTTACGCACGTCAGCCTGACGCTGCACCAGACGGTGTGCGTAGGTGACTGGCGCTGGCATCAGCACGTCGGTTTCGTTGGTGGCATAACCAAACATCAGGCCCTGGTCGCCCGCGCCCTGTTCCAGTGGGTCCTGACGGTCGACGCCCTGGTTGATGTCCGGAGACTGTTTGCCGATCGCGCTCAATACGGCGCAAGAGTTGGCGTCAAAGCCCATATCGGAATGCACGTAGCCGATTTCACGCACCGTGTTACGGGTGATCTCTTCGATATCCACCCACGCGCTGGTGGTGATCTCGCCGCCTACCAGAACCATGCCGGTTTTGACGTAGGTTTCACACGCAACGCGCGCTTTAGGATCCTGTTCGAGGATCGCATCCAGCACCGCATCGGAGATTTGGTCAGCGATTTTATCAGGATGTCCTTCTGATACGGACTCGGACGTAAACAGGTGTTTTGCCATTTTTTATTTCACCTAAGAGGAATTTGGTTAGCTCAAACTGCTGTGCGGAAGAGCCATAGGAGATGATTCTACCAAGGCCTGCAGGTTAATGACACTGGCAGTCTGAGTGTTAATCAGTATGGATGGATTAACATCTGGACGGCTATTTTAGGTCAGTTCTTCGCCCGATTTCCAGTGTTTTTTGACTTCGGTCTCACCCTGTTGATCTTTCTGCTGGAAATATTTCCTGACGGTGGTGACAACGTACGCAATTATCTTTTGCTTTTTACCCCTGTTCTCGGTATAAAACGCGGCGCGCGGCTCGTATCGGTCTGACGTTGTTTTCAGGTAAAAATTCCTGAAACAGGAACGCACAGGCAGATAACCAATAAGCGCTCGATGAATTCATCGTGTCGCCACTTCCAGCCGGGTTAAGCAGTGAATTTTTAGCTTTAGCTTGTGGTCCGTTTCAACAGGAGCGGCCGTGGAGGTGATACGAGATAATGAACCATCGTTTTCCGCTAATTCAGCGCAGCCGTTCTGGCGCGCATTTGATTTCCGCAACCCGCATTTCTAGTCTGCAAACCTGCCGATGTTATACCCATCTCGGTGCTTCTCAGGATTCCAGGGCCGGTCACGCTTTGTGAAAACTGAACAAGGGCGCTCTTGTTAATTCAGGAGTTTTCTCGTGGTTTCGCCGAACCTTGTCATACTTAAGTTCGGTTACGTGTTTACAATGATATGAATAAGAAACCGGTCGCACGGCCTCGTATTCAGCATAATCTGCTGAGTGCCCGGGTCGTTTATGGGTTGTTATCGCAGTTTTTCGCTGCGATAGTAGTCAACTGTTTTACACTGAATACAATAAGTTGAGGTTCGCTATGTCTGACGACATGTCTTCGCTTTCGCCTTCGTCAGCAGGCGAACAGGGTGTACTACGTTCTATGCAGGAGGTTGCGATGAGCTCCCAGGAAGCCAGCAAGATGCTACGCACTTACAATATTGCCTGGTGGGGCAATAACTACTACGACGTCAACGAACTGGGCCATATCACCGTATGCCCGGATCCTGATGTACCGGAAGCGCGCGTCGATCTTGCAAGCCTTGTGAAAGCGCGTGAAGCGCAGGGGCAGCGTCTGCCTGCACTGTTCTGCTTCCCACAGATTCTGCAACACCGTTTGCGCTCCATCAACGCGGCGTTTAAGCGTGCGCGTGAATCCTATGGCTATAACGGTGACTACTTCCTGGTTTACCCGATCAAGGTGAACCAGCACCGCCGCGTGATCGAATCTCTCATTCATTCCGGCGAACCGCTGGGACTGGAAGCGGGCTCTAAAGCCGAACTGATGGCCGTACTGGCACATGCTGGCATGACCCGCTCGGTGATCGTCTGTAACGGCTATAAAGACCGCGAATACATTCGACTGGCGCTGATTGGCGAGAAGATGGGCCACAAGGTCTATCTGGTCATCGAGAAGATGTCCGAAATTGCCATCGTGCTGGAAGAGGCCGAGCGTCTGAACGTTGTTCCGCGCCTGGGCGTGCGTGCGCGTCTGGCGTCGCAAGGCTCCGGTAAATGGCAGTCGTCCGGCGGCGAAAAATCCAAGTTCGGGCTGGCGGCCAACCAGGTTCTGCAACTGGTCGAAATGTTACGTGAACGCGGTCGTCTGGACAGCATCCAGCTGCTGCACTTCCACCTTGGTTCGCAGATGGCGAACATTCGCGATATCGCAACGGGCGTGCGTGAATCGGCGCGGTTCTACGTTGAGCTGCACAAGCTTGGCGTGAATATTCAGTGCTTTGACGTCGGCGGCGGTCTGGGTGTCGACTATGAAGGAACCCGCTCGCAGTCTGACTGCTCCGTTAACTACGGCCTGAACGAATATGCCAACAACATTATCTGGGCGATTGGCGACGCCTGTGAAGAACACGGGTTACCGCATCCCACGGTAATCACTGAATCCGGTCGTGCCGTAACGGCGCATCACACCGTGCTGGTGTCGAATATTATCGGCGTTGAGCGTAGCGAAATTTCCGAAGCCACGCCGCCGCAGGATGATGCACCGCGTTCCCTGCAAAATATGTGGGAAACCTGGCAGGAGATGCACGAACCGGGCACGCGCCGCTCCCTGCGCGAATGGCTGCACGACAGCCAGATGGATCTTCACGATATCCATGTCGGTTACTCTTCAGGTTCGTTCAGCCTTCAGGAACGTGCGTGGGCGGAACAGCTGTATCTGAATATGTGCCATGAAGTGCAGAAACAGCTCGATCCGAGCAACCGTGCGCATCGTCCTATCATCGACGAACTGCAGGAACGTATGGCGGATAAAATCTACGTCAACTTCTCGCTGTTCCAGTCCATGCCGGACGCCTGGGGTATCGATCAACTGTTCCCGGTTCTGCCGCTGGAAGGGCTGAATCGTGCGCCGGAGCGCCGTGCGGTACTGCTGGATATCACCTGTGATTCCGACGGTGCTATCGATCACTACGTCGACGGTGACGGTATTGCGACCACCATGCCAATGCCGGAATACGATCCAGAGAACCCGCCAATGCTGGGCTTCTTTATGGTCGGGGCGTATCAGGAAATTTTAGGCAACATGCATAACCTGTTCGGGGATACCGAAGCGGTTGACGTGTTTGTCTTCCCTGACGGCAACGTGGAAGTGGAGCTGTCGGATGAGGGCGATACTGTCGCCGACATGCTGGAGTACGTGCAGCTGGATCCGAAAAAACTGCTCACCCAGTTCCGCGATCAGGTGAAAAACACCGATCTGGACGCGGCGCTTCAGCAGCAGTTCCTGGAAGAGTTTGAAGCAGGTCTGTACGGGTACACGTACCTCGAAGACGAGTAAGGAAACCGCTCTCTCCCGGTGGGAGGGAGCAGGGTCAGAGCACCAGGCGGTCCCATCGCCTATACTCTCTTGAACCCGTATGAATTAACGGCGATAATTCGCCCCAATAAGCGATTTACGAATCAATCCCTTCCTCGTCGGGTTTAACGACGCGGAGGGGATTTTTTTTCATCTGTTTTTAATGTATCGACGTTGAAAGAGGTCAGGACATGAGCACTTTAGGTCATCAGTACGATAACTCTCTGGTATCGAATGCGTTTGGTTTTTTACGCCTTCCGATGAACTTCCAGCCGTACGACAGCGATGCCGACTGGGTCATCACCGGCGTGCCTTTCGATATGGCCACGTCCGGTCGTGCCGGTGGGCGCCATGGTCCGGCGGCAATTCGTCAGGTTTCTACCAACCTGGCCTGGGAGCATAACCGCTTCCCGTGGAACTTCGACATGCGCGAGCGCCTGAACGTGGTTGACTGTGGCGATCTGGTGTATGCCTTCGGTGACGCACGCGAGATGAGCGAAAAGCTGCAGGCCCACGCCGAGAAGCTGCTGGCGGCAGGCAAGCGTATGCTCTCCTTCGGCGGCGACCACTTCGTTACGCTGCCGCTGCTGCGCGCGCATGCGAAGCACTTTGGTAAGATGGCGCTGGTGCATTTTGATGCGCATACCGACACCTACGCGAACGGCTGTGAATTCGACCATGGCACCATGTTCTTCACCGCGCCGAAAGAGGGGCTGATCGATCCGAATCACTCGGTGCAGATTGGTATCCGTACCGAGTTCGATAAAGACAATGGTTTCACCGTGCTGGACGCCGGCCAGGTGAACGATCGCGGCGTGGACGACATCATCGCCCAGGTGAAGCAGATCGTAGGCGATATGCCGGTGTACCTGACCTTCGATATCGACTGCCTGGATCCGGCGTTTGCACCGGGCACCGGTACGCCGGTCATCGGCGGCCTGACCTCAGACCGCGCCATTAAACTGGTGCGCGGCCTGAAGGATCTGAACATCGTGGGGATGGACGTGGTGGAAGTGGCTCCGGCTTACGACCAGTCAGAAATCACGGCTCTGGCGGCGGCCACCCTCGCTCTGGAAATGCTTTACATCCAGGCGGCGAAAAAAGGCGAATAAGCCTTACGCCCGGATTGCTGCTGCGCGACGCATGCGCAGCAGCAACATGCCTCCTGCCAGCAGGGTGATAACCTGCGAGACGACCAGCACCGAAAACCCTGAGCTGACTGAACCCACCGATTTCATCACCATCCCCATCAGCAGCGGAATAAACGCCGCGCAAATATTCCCAATCCCGTTGATGATCCCGTAGGCACTGCCAACGGCTTCCCGCGCCGCATGATGCTGGATAACCGCCGGAATGGCCGCACCCTGAAGCCCCCAGAAAATATTGGCCGAGAGCATAAACAGCGCCAGCCAGCCGGGCTGGTGGCTCAGCATCAGCATGACGACTGAACAGGCCGTTAAGAACCCGCCTATTACAAACAGCACGGGCGCCTGGTCCGGACGCATTCTGTCCAGCAAAACACCGCCGAGAAACTTCGAGCCCAGGCTCAGCAGGAAGGGGATTGCCGCGAGAAAGCCGGTCGCGTGCAGCGAGAAGTGATGTTCATCGCGCAGCCAGGCCGGAAGCCAGGCGCTGCTGCCCCACAGATAACTGAGCGTGGCAATTTCAACCAGCAGGATCCAGCCCAAAAGCGGCGTCTGCCAGGCAAGCGTAAAGGTCTGCTTAAACCCCGGTTTTTTCTGCTTTACCGCGCGATGCGGGGCCGGCAGAAAGCGCCAGATAACACCCCCTCCCAGCACCATGTTCAGCAGCGCCAGGGCATAAAACGAACCTGCCCAGCCGAAATGGGTCATCAGCCAGGTCACCAGCGGAAAGCCTACCGCCAGCCCCAGGGAAACGCCCAGCGCGGTGACGGCGTTAGGCTTGCCGATCTCCCCGGCGTGAAAGTTATCGCTGATAAAGCGTGTTTTCAGTGAAAAGAGCGGCCCTTCGGCAATGCCTAAAACCAGGCGGGCAATGAGCATCCCCATCAGCGAACCCAGCAGAGGCGAGAGGGCACAAATCACGGCCCATATTGCAATACTGCTTAATAATCCCTGCCGGTAATGCATCTTGCTTTCAATAACCGGCGTTAACAGAAGAGCGGAAAAACCATAACCCAGCAGAAAGCAGGTCATGAGCATTCCTTGTAACATTCTGTTTTCATTTAGCTGAAAATGTTCGGCAAATTCAGGGTTTAAAATCATCACCGAGATATTTACCCGGTCGATGTAAGAAATAATAATCAGCATCAAAAGTGCTAAAGTACCTTGCCATCTCGCCGTCATTTTATCCGCCTTAAGCGTGCTGTCTGTTTATATTTTTACGAATGTTATTGTCACGCAACTAAAATGATTCACCTGTGAAACTCATTGTTAAATAAAGATAAATTAAATATCAGTTTCACAGGTGAAACACCCTGATCAGGCGCGCATATAGTTTTTAAGGAATGAGAGCAAAAGAAGTCAATATCTTTTTAAAAAAACAGAGGGCCCTCTGAAAAAGCGATTTATTCTCCCTTCAATAATGAAAATTTCATCTCGCTGCATTTTTTCGTGATCGCTTGCACAGTTAGATAATTAAACTCCGCCTGGTTAACAAATTCGTCACATTCGAGCTTGACGAAACATTCATCGCTTTTATATTGACCGTATTAAATAAGAAACAGAGTTTCATATATGAAACAAAAGCCTGGAGGATCGTGATGAGCTGGATAGGCGTATGTGACGCAGAACAAGTACAGGAAGATTTCCCTTTTAGCGGCAACGTCGAGGGCAAAGAGATCGGCGTTTATGTGATTGATGGTGAATATTACGCGCTGGAAGACGTATGCCCGCACGCTTACGCCCTGCTGAGTCAGGGATTCGTCGAGGACGGTAAGGTGGAGTGCCCGCTGCATGAGGCGGTTTTCGATGTCAAAACCGGCCAGTGCCTGCACGGCCCCGGCGGACGTAACCTCAACCGTTACCCGGTTCGGCTCTTTGAAAACCAAATCCAGATTACCTTCGTCGAGGAGACAGTGGCATGAGCGAACGTCTGAACTTCAATCCTGCATTGCCGGAAAGCCGTCAGTTTACCCCGCCGGCGGAGGGCGGTAACGGCGCCATCCATAAGCCCGGTGATTACCCCAACCTGATCTGGCAGACCCGCAGCCGCGTCCCGGAAGAGTGGGAAATCACGCTGATCGCGACGCTGGAAGAGCTGTTCGAACAGGGTGCAGAAACCCTGCCGGAACTGGTCAACGGGCTGAACGCGGTACGCATGCACGATCGGCAGGGCGAGCCGTGGAGCGATGCCAGCTTCCAGGCATTCTTACAGGTTAACGGCTACTGAGGACGATGCGATGACGACTACCGTACAAAACTATCTTGATAAAGGTCTGCGCGGCCTGTGGTATCCGGTGCTGGCCAGCTGGGAAGTGCAGTCAGCGCCGGTGGGGATCACCCGTCTGGGCGAACAGATTGTGGTCTGGCGCAACAAAGATGGCCAGGTGCAGGCGCTGGAAGATCGCTGCCCGCACCGTGGCGCACGTCTGTCGATGGGCTGGAATCTGGGCGATCGTATCGCCTGCTGGTATCACGGCGTGGAGGTGGCGGGCAACGGCGAAGTGAAGGATGTGCCTGCGGTGGACAAATGTCCTCTGGTCGGGCAGCAGTGCGTGCGCAGCTACAACGTGCAGGAGGCGCACGGTGCCATTTTCCTGTGGTTTGGCGTGACCGCCGATCGGCAACCCGACGAACTGAGCTTCCCGGATGAACTCGCTGACACGGAAAATTTCAGCCACTTTCTCTGCACCGCCGGGTGGAAATGCAACTACCAGTACGCGCTGGAAAACGTCATGGACCCGATGCATGGCACCTATCTGCACTCTTCGTCGCACTCCATGGCGGAAGGGGATCGCAAAGCGGATATGGTCCTGCAGCCGACGAAAACCGGGTTTATCTTTGAGAAAAAAGGCCAGAGCGGCATCAACTTCGACTGGGTTGAGCTCGGCAACAGCGGCACCTACTGGATGCGTCTGTCCATTCCTTATAAGAAGCGTTTCGGGCCGGGCGGTCACTTCTTCATTGTCGGCATGGTGGTGCCGGAAGATAACGATAACTGCCGCGTCTTCTTCTGGCGTATCCGCCGCGTGCAGGGCTGGCAGCGCGATATGTGGCGCTTTATGTACCGTAACCGTCTGGAAAAACTGCACTGGGAAGTCCTTGAGCAGGACCGCGTGGTGCTGGAGAGCATGGCGCCAGATGCACGGGAACATGAATACCTCTACCAGCATGATGTGGGCCTCTCGCGCCTGCGCCGCATGATGCAAAAAGCGGCAAAAGAGCAGCTGGCGGCGCGTGAAGCGCAACAGGGAGCCGCCTGATGAATGGTCTGTTACAGGGCAAGCGCATCGTGGTGACCGGTGCCGCGCGGGGGCTGGGGTTTCATTTTGCGAAGGCCTGTGCAGAGCAGGGCGCAGCGGTGGTGATGTGCGACATCCTTCAGGGCGAGCTGGCCGAAAGCGCGCATGGCTTGAGTGAGCAGGGCTATGCGATTGAGTCACATGTCATCGATCTTGCCGATCCTGAGTCCATATCACGCGTGTTCAGTGCCATTGGCGAACAGGGCCCCCTCGACGGCCTGGTGAATAACGCGGCGATGGCGACCGGCGTCGGCGGCAAGAACATGCTCGATTACGATCCGGATCTGTGGGATCGCGTCATGTCTGTGAACGTCAAAGGCACCTGGCTGGTAACCCGTGATGCGGTACCGCTGCTGCGCGAAGGGGCCGCCATTGTCAATGTGGCTTCCGACACCGCGCTGTGGGGCGCGCCGCGCCTGATGGCCTATGTGGCCAGCAAGGGCGCCGTGATTGCCATGACCCGTTCAATGGCGCGCGAGCTGGGTGAAAAACGCATTCGTATTAACGCCATCGCGCCGGGCTTAACCCGCGTCGAAGCGACGGAATATGTCCCTGCAGAGCGGCATCAGCTCTACGAAAACGGTCGGGCGCTCACCGGGGCGCAGCAGCCGGAAGACGTCACGGGCAGCGTGGTCTGGCTGTTAAGCGATCTGTCGCGGTTTATCACCGGACAGCTGATTCCGGTCAACGGCGGTTTTGTCTTTAACTGAGGTAAAGCAAATATGGCAAGCGATCACGACGTGAAGTACCTGGTGCCGGGGCTGGAGCGCGGCTTACAGCTGCTGCTGGCCTTTGGCGAGCAGCACCGTGAACTGACCTTTGCCGAGCTGCACAGGCTGGTCGATATGCCGAAAGCCACCGCCTACCGCGTGGTACAAACCCTGGAATACATGGGTTTTCTGGAGCGCAACACGCGAACCAATACCTTCTCGCTTGGCATGAACGTCCTGCGTCTGGGCTTTGAATACATCGCCTCACTGGATGTGGCGCAGGTCGGTCAGCCGGTCATCGAGCAGCTGCGTGACGTCAGCCAGTGCAGCAGTCATCTGGCGATCCGCGACGGGCGCGACATCATCTATATCGCCCGCGTCAGCGCCGCCGGTTCCCGTATTAATCAGGTGAGCATTGGTACCCGTTTACCGGTGCACTGCACGTCGCTGGGACGCATGCTGCTGACCGATATGTCGCGAGCCGATTTCGAACAGCTGTTCCCGCACGAGCGTCTGCCGGGCAACACGCCGGGCCAGATCCACGACCGTGAAGCGTTGTGGCAGATGGTGCAGCAGGACAAAGCACGCGGCTATGTGATCGGCGAATCCTTCTTCCGCCATGGCATCTCCTCCATTGTGTATCCGGTGTACGACCGCAGCGGAAGGGTGGCAGCCGTGGTGAGCATTCTGGTGCCCGCGGAGGAGATCCCCCAGACCGATCGCGAGCGTCTGCAAAACGAAGTCCGCATGGCGGCGGATAAAATTTCTGGCTTCTTAGGGTATTTGTCACAGGCCAGCTAAATCAACACGTTAACGTCAGGCGCTTGAGTGCGTCGGGCATGTTTTACGCCCAATTTGGGCCAGATGAGGCAACGAACGATGTGTATAACCGGAATTGAAAAGCTGGAATTTGGCGTCGAGAACCTGACGCACTGCGCCAAATTTATGCGAGATTTTGGCCTGACGGGCGATGCCAGCGGCCAGCGTTTTACCACCCTGAGCGGCGCACGCGTGGAGCTTAACCCCATCGACAGCCCCGATCTGCCGCCAGCGTTTGAAGCAGGAAATACGTTGCGCCGGATGACCTGGGCGGTGGCCACACAGTCCGAGCTCGACGCGCTGCGCCCGAAGCTTGAGAAGCAGCCCGGTTTTCGTGAAGCGGGCGACGCGCTGGAGTGCCGCGATCCGAACGGCATGACCCTGCGCGTCCAGGTCAGCCATCAGGTGCCGGTGGAGCTGAACGTCGAGCCGATTAACCAGTGGGGCGATGCCCGCCGTATCGACACGCCAAGCCCGGTCTACGATCGCGCCCAGCCGATTAACGTAGGCCACGTGGTGTTCTTTGTCGAGGAGCTGGCGGCGGTAGAACAGTTCTACCGTGAGGTGCTTGGTTTCCAGGTGTCTGACCGCTACATCAACCGTGCGGTGTTTCTGCGCTGTGGCCCGCGCGGTGGCCATCACAACCTGTTCCTGCTTCAGTTGCCGAACCGCAAGCGCGGCCTGAACCACGTCGCCTTTACCGTGCGCGACATTCACGAGGTGATCGGCGGCGGCATTGCGATGAATAAAAACGACTGGAGCACCTTTATCGGCCCGGGCCGTCATCCGGTGTCGTCCGCCTACTTCTGGTACGTCAACAGCCCGACCGGCGGGGCGTTTGAGTACTACACCAACGACGACTACCTGACCGAAAACTGGCAACCGCGCGAGCTGGAACACTCCCTGATCTCCTTCACCGAATGGGCGGTAGAGGGGGGGATTGACCACGACACCCGCCGCCAGCAGAAAAAGCCGGAGGCGGTATGACCTCGCGCATTGTCATTATTGGCGGCGGTCAGGCAGGCGGCTGGGCGGCGAAAACCCTGCGCGACGAAGGCTTCGACGGCGAGATTTGCGTCGTGGCGGAAGAGGCGTGGGATTTCTACGAACGCCCTCCGCTGTCCAAGGCCACTTTACTGGAGCCGGACGCGGCGCTGCCGCGTCTCTTTTCTGAAGAGGCGCAACAGGCGTTAAACCTGACGTGGTGCCGGCCGGTGCGGGCGGAATCTCTCGATCGTCACGCGAAAACGGTGCGTTTGAGCAACGGTGAATGCCTTAGTTACAACATCCTTTTAATGGCGACCGGCGGGCGGGCGCGCCTGCCCGGTGAGGCATGGGCGACGCACCCGCAGGTCTACACCCTGCGCCACTGGCAGGATGCGCAGCGGCTGAAGGCGCGCCTGGCAGAGAGTCAAAACCTGGCTATTATCGGCGGAGGCTGGATTGGCCTGGAGATTGCCGCCTCCGCGCGCAAATGTGGCGTCGCCGTAACGCTGTTTGAACAGCAGCCCGCGCTGTGCATGCGTTCAGTGAGTGGCGAAGTGTCGCAGCATTTAGAGACGCTCCACCGCGAGCAGGGTGTGGACATCCGTACCGGCTGCGGGGCGCTGGAGCTGGAGGATAACAATGGTCTGCCGGTCATTCACTGCGACGGTAAACGTGAAACCTTCGACGCGGTCGTCGTCGGGATCGGTGTTGATCTCAATCTTGAGCTGGCGCGCGACGCGGGTTTGAAAACCGATCGCGGGATCGTGGTAGATGCGCAGGGCCGCACGTCCGATCCGTTTATTTTTGCCGCGGGGGATGTGGCTCAGCACCACCATTACGGGCTGTGCATTCAGTCGTGGGCCTTTGCCCAGAATCAGGCGGTCGCCACGGCAAAGGCGATGCTCAATCCCGATGCGCCCGGCTATGACGACGCGCCCTGGCTGTGGTCGGATCAATACCAGCACAACATCCAGATCCTCGGTATTCCGCAGCCAGGCAGCAAGACAATCGTTCGCGATAACGCGCTCTATTTTTCGCTGGACGAAAACGGACGGCTGACGCAGCTGGTGGCGTTCAACGATGCGCGTACCGTCAAGCTGGCGAAGCGCTGGATGGCAGCCGGACGGGATCTGTCCGCTGTCCCGCTGGCGGACCCTGCTTTTTCACTGATGTCATTGCGATAGCTTACCCGCACCCGTAGGGGGAGACATGACCACATTTGAGACCAACACCGCGCCGGTTGAGGCAGGCGGTGAGGGCACCCGCACGCCCGAAAAAGCGGTGCGCTGGGCCATCCCGCTGTCATTGCTGGCCTGCGTGCTGCTGGCATTTTTCGACAAAATCAGCATTGCGGCGCTCTTTTCCGACAGCCATTTCCAGCAGGCGATGGGCATTGATTTTGACACCACGCGTCTGGGCATTCTGATGAGCGCCTTCCTGCTGAGCTACGGCTTCTCGTCGGTCTTTTTGAGCGGACTGGGGGACAAGATTGCGCCGCTGCGCCTGCTCACCGGCATGATGGTGGTGTGGTGTGTGCTGATGGTGGCCATGGGGTTTACCCATAACTACACGGTCATGATCGTCCTGCGCATTCTGCTGGGCGTGGCAGAAGGGCCGCTGTTTCCGCTGGCGTTCGCCATCGTGCGGCATAACTTCCCGCAGCATTTACAGGCGCGGGCCACCATGCTGTGGCTGCTGGGCACCCCGGTAGGCGCGGCGATTGGTTTTCCGCTTTCCCTCTGGCTGCTAAATACGTTCGGCTGGCAGAGCACCTTCTTTGTGATGGCGATGCTTACCGTGCCGGTACTGGTGTTTGTGCGCATTGGCCTGCGCGGGATCCGTCTGGGGGCTAAACCTGCCGCGGATCGCGAATCACAGGATGAACGACGTGCCGCCCGGCGCGAGCTGTTTGTCAGCCCGCACTTCTGGATTATCTGCATCTTTAACATCGCGTTTCTGACCTACCTGTGGGGGATCAACGGCTGGTTGCCGGGCTACCTGATTAACGGGAAAGGCATTCATCTTGAACACGCGGGCTGGCTGTCGTCGATGCCCTTTATCGCCATGCTGGCGGGCGAGGTGATTGGCGCCTGGCTTTCTGACCGGGTCGATAAACGCGCGGCGGCCTGCTTTATCTCAATGGCTGGCGCGGGTGTAGGCCTGACGGCGGTCATGCATCTCGATACCCCTTTGGCGGTTATCGCGGCGATGAGCTTTAGCACCTTTATGTGGGGCACCGGTGCGCCGAACATTTTCGCCCTGCTGGCGAAGGCTACTCATCCCCGGGTGAGTGCGACGGCGGGCGGGATTTTCAACGGGCTGGGAAACTTTGCGGGCGCGCTGTCGCCAGCGGTGATGGGCGCACTGATCGCCTTCACCCACAGCATGGATTCCGGAATGATTTTTCTGGCGGTGATGGCGGCGGTGGGCTGCGTCCTGTTACTGCCGCTGCTGAAACGTTACTGAGGAGAGTGTCATGACTGATTCAACCGTAACTGCAAAACCAGGCATTAAACCTGACCATCTGACCATGGAAGAGTGGGTCGAATCGCGTATTGCGCGCTTCGAAGGGCGTAAATATGACTGGAACGCCCTGAAGTTCCAGGCCGATTTCGATCCTAAATACCGCCGCGCGCAGATGCGCTACATCGGTACCGGCGCCACGGGGGTGGGTAGCGATACCAATACCGTCGCGGCCGATCATTTCACCTTTTCCACTATGGTACTGCCGTCAAAGTGCGAAGGACCGCTGCATCTGCATGACGACGTGGAAGAGGTGTTCTTTATGCTTAAAGGGCAGATCACGCTGATGATTCAGGACGGCGATCACTACACCGAAACCGTGCTGCGCGAACGCGATCTGATCTCCGTTCCGCCGGGCATCTATCGCGGTCTGTTTAATCATGGTGAAGAAGAGGCGCTGATGTGCGTGATGCTCGGTACTCAGAAGCCGCATATTCCGACCTATCCGGAAGATCATCCGTTGTCCAAAGTGAAGCGCAATTAAGGGGGCACGATGACGGGTTTTCGTGAACAGGGAAGCGGCATTCCGCTGATGTTGCTGCACGGGATCAGCTCCGGCGCCGCGTCATGGCATAAGCAGATGGCGCTGAGCGGTTTTCGCGTGCTGGCGTGGGACATGCCCGGTTATGGCGAAAGCCCGATGCTGGCGGTTGAGCGCGCCAACGCGGGGGATTACGCCGACGCGCTGGCGGCCATGCTGGACCGCGCGGGCGTCTGGCAGGTGGTGCTGGTCGGGCATTCTCTCGGGGCGCTGGTGGCATGCGCCTTTGCGGCGAAATTTCCCGAACGCGTACTGCATCTGGTGCTGGCGGACGCGGCGCAGGGCTACGGCCAGGCCGCGCCGGAACAGCGCGAGCAGGTGTGGCGCAACCGCGAGCAGCAGATCGCGCTGGGCGGCGACATACTCGCCCAGACCCGCGCGGCGAAGCTGTTGCGCCCCGGCGCGCGGGCGGACGACATCGCGACCGTTGCGACGGGCATGCGTGCCCTGCGCCCGGAAGGCTACCTCGCTGCCGCATGGATGCTGGCACATGACGATATTCACGGCTGGCTAAAGCGTTACGCCGGGAATTTTGAAACCTGGTGCGGCGAGCAGGACGCCATTACCCAGCCTGAGCAGGTGCAGGGGCTGGCGCTGCGTTACGGCATGCCCTATACCGCGATCCCACAGGCCGGGCACGCCAGCTATCTCGATAACGACGCGTTTTTTAATCAACAGCTTTTACGTATCAACGAAGAGGTGCGCGATGAATGCACAAATTGACGGGCGCGTAGCGGTAGTCACCGGCGGTTCTTCTGGCATTGGCTTTGAAACGCTGCGCCTGCTGCTGGGCGAGGGGGCAAAAGTGGCGTTCTGCGGCCGCGACCCGGACCGGCTTGCCAGCGCGCATGCGTCGCTGCAAAACGAATTCCCTGATGGCGAGATCTTCTCTCACCGTTGCGACGTGCTGGATGCAGACCAGGTTCTGACCTTCGCAGAGGCCGTTAAGGCCCGCTTTGGCGGGACAGACTTGCTGATTAATAACGCCGGACAGGGTTATGTGGCGCACTTCAGTGACACCCCGCGCGAGGCCTGGCTGCATGAAGCCGAACTGAAACTGTTTGGGGTAATTAACCCCGTGCAGGCGTTTCAGGCGCAGCTGGAGCAGTCGGATATTGCTTCCATTACCTGCGTGAACTCGCTGCTGGCGCTACAGCCAGAGGAACACATGATTGCCACCTCCGCAGCACGTGCCGCGCTGCTCAACATGACGCTCACGCTCTCGAAAGAGCTGGTGGGTAAGGGCATCCGCGTGAATTCCATTTTGCTTGGCATGGTGGAATCCGGCCAGTGGCGGCGTCGCTTTGAGAACCGGGCGGATAAAAGCCAGAGCTGGCCGCAGTGGACGGCGGATATCGCCCGCAAACGCGGCATTCCGATGGCGCGTCTCGGTAAGCCGCAGGAGCCTGCGCAGGCTCTGCTGTTCCTCGCTTCGCCGCTGGCTTCGTTTACCACCGGTGCGGCGCTGGACGTTTCCGGCGGCTTCTGCCGTCATCTGTAAGGACACATCATGAAAAAAATCATGTTAATCGGCTACGGTGCCATGGCGCAGGCGGTCATTGAGCGTCTGCCCGAGCAGGTTGCCATCGGCTGGATCGTGGCGCGCGAAACGCATCATGCCGCGATTCGTCAGCAGTTTGGCGATGCGGTGGCGGCACTGACCTCGCCCGCATTATGTACGGAGACTCCCGATCTGGTGCTGGAGTGCGCCAGCCAGCAGGCGGTGGCGCAGTACGGGGAAGCGATTTTACGCCGTGGATGGCATCTGGCGGTGATCTCCACCGGCGCGCTGGCAGACAGCGCGCTGGAGCAGCGTCTGCTTAATGCAGGCGGAAAGCTGACGCTGCTCTCCGGGGCGGTGGCGGGCATAGATGGCCTGGCGGCGGCAAAAGAGGGCGGGCTTGAGAAGGTGACCTACCAGTCGCGTAAAAGCCCGGCCAGCTGGCGCGGCAGCTATGCCGAGCAGCTTATCGATCTTAACGCCGTGTCCGAGGCGCAGATCTTCTTTGAAGGCAGCGCGCGCGAAGCGGCACGACTGTTCCCCGCCAATGCCAATGTGGCGGCGACCGTGGCACTTGGCGGCGTGGGGATGGACGACACCCGCGTGCAGCTGATGGTCGACCCGGCCACGCAACGCAACACCCACACGCTGCACGTCGAAGGGCTGTTTGGTGAGTTCCATCTCGAACTGAGCGGATTACCGCTTGCCAGCAACCCTAAAACCTCCACCCTGGCGGCACTCAGCGCGGTTCGCGCCTGCCGTGAACTGGCGCAGCGCTGAGGAGCGACGATGGACGATCTGAATATTTTTATTGGCGGCCACTGGCGGCGCGGCGGCGGCAATCCGATGCAGAGCCATTTCCCGGCAGACGGTGCGGTGAACGCCACGCTCCACGCGGCAAGCCTGGACGATCTGCATGACGCTATCGACGCCGGAGAGCGCGCGTGGCGCGATCCTGCCTGGCGCCACAGCCTGCCGCATGTGCGGGCGAAGATCCTGCATAAGGTGGCGGATCTGATCGAATCCCGCGTCGATGAACTGGCCCGCATGCAGAGCCGCGACAATGGTAAACCGCTGGCGGAAGCGCGGGGTCTGGTGATGAGCGCGGCAGGCACGGCGCGTTATTTTGCCGCCGCCTGTGAGCTTCTGGAAGGTGAGCTGCCCACGCCGCGTCAACCCGATCTCCTGACGCTGAGCCGATATGAACCGCTCGGTGTCGTGGCGGCCATCACCCCCTGGAATTCCCCTATTGCCAGCGAAATGCAGAAAGTGGCGCCGGCCATTGCCGCCGGTAATGCGGTGGTGCTCAAACCAGCCGAAGCCACCCCGCTGATGGCGCTGGAGCTGGCGCGTCTTTTTGAACAGGCCGGGCTGCCCGCCGGGCTGCTGAGCGTGCTGCCGGGCAAAGGCTCGGTGATTGGCGATGCGCTGGCGCGTCACCCGAAAGTGCGAAAAATCTCCTTTACCGGTGGCACCACCACGGGCCGTCATCTGGCGCACGTGGCGGCGGAAAAATTGATCCCGGCCTCGCTGGAACTGGGCGGTAAATCCCCGACCATCGTACTGGAAGATGCCGACGTTGAGCTGGCTGCGCGCGGGATCTGCTACGGCATTTTCAGCTCGGCGGGTCAGGCCTGCATTGCCGGTTCGCGGCTCTTTATCCACGAGAGCCTTTACGCTCCGCTGATGGCGAGGCTGCTGGAATTCACGCGCGGCCTGCGGGTCGGGCATCCCTTTACCGACGGCACTCATGTGGGGCCGCTGATTAACGACGCGCACCGCCAGAGCGTGCAGGCTTACGTTGAGCTGGCAAAGCGTGAAGGGGGCCGCGTGCTCTGTGGCGGGGAGATCCCGGCCGATCCGCTGCTGGCAAACGGCAGTTACTTCCAGCCCACCATCATTGAAGGCCTGACCAACAGCTCACGCGCCTGTCAGGAGGAGATCTTCGGCCCGGTGCTGGTGGCAATGCCCTTTAGCGATGAAGACGCGTTGATCCGTGAGGCGAATGATTCCGTTTATGGCCTGGCCGCCGGGATCTGGACGCGGGATACCGGGCGCGCCCTGCGCCTGAGCGAACAGCTTGAAGCGGGCACGGTGTGGATCAACACCTACAAAGTGTTTGCGATTTCGACCCCGTTCGGGGGCTTTAAAGAGAGCGGTCTGGGCCGCGAAAAGGGCATACAGGGGCTGAAAGCCTGGATGCAGCAAAAGAGCATTTATCTGGCGACGGGTAACGGCGTCAACCACTGGTGCGACTGAGAAAGGGTAAGCAATGAGCGAAATGATCACCGTCGGCGACGCCATCGCCAGAACGCTGGAGCAGTATCAGGTTGAGGCCATTTACGGCGTCATCTCCATCCACAATTTGCCCATCGCCGATGCGGTAGGGCAGCGCGGGAATATCCGCTTTGTCCCCGCACGCGGCGAAGCGGGGTCGGTCACCATGGCCGATGCCCATGGCCGTTTTTCCGGGCTTGGCGTGGCGCTGACCAGTACCGGCGCCGGGGCGGGTAACGCCGTCGGCGCGCTGGTGGAAGCCATGAACGCCTGCACGCCGCTGCTGCACATCACGGGCCAGGTGGAAAAAGCCTGGCTGGATGCCGATACCGGCTTTATCCACGAAACCCGCGACCAGCTCACCTTCCTGAAGGCCAGCTCAAAACGGGCATACCGCATCAGCAACGCGCACCAGGCAATTGCGATCCTGCACAAGGCCATTCAGGAGGCGCAAACCCCGCCGTGCGGGCCGGTCTCCGTGGAGATCCCGATTGATATTCAGGGGGCAAAAATCCCCGTATCGCTGATCACCGCTCCGGTAAAACCGACGTCGGTTGCCGCGGTTGATACGGCGGTGGTCGACACGCTGTGGGCGCAGCTTAAAGCGGCAAAACAGCCGCTGCTGTGGCTGGGTGGCGGCGCGCTCCTTAGCGCTGATGCGGTAAAAAAACTGGCGGATGCGGGGGTAACGGTTATCTCCAGCACCCACGCACGCGGCGTGCTGCCGGACGGCCACCGCGCCAGCCTGCGGGCGTTTCATAACTCGCCGTCCGTTGAGGCGTTGATCGCCCGGTGCGACTTTACGCTGGTCGCCGGTTCACGCCTGCGCAGCAACGAAACCCGCTCGTGGACGCTGGAGTTGCCGCATCCCCGCGTCCAGATTGATATCGACCCCGCGGCGGCGAGCCGCAACTATCTGATGGACACAACCCTGGTGGCCGACTGCGCGGCGCTGTTAACCGCGCTGGCGGCGAAAGCGCAGGGGCGCGAATGGGGCAATGCACAGTGGGATACGCAGGTGCAGCAGGCGCTGGCGAAAGCCGTTGCGGGGCTACGTGAGCAGTGCGGTGCGTATGCGAAGCTCAACGACGCCATCGAAAAAGCGCTGCCGCAGGATGGCCTGCTGGTCAGGGATATCACCGTCTCCGGAAGCCTGTGGGGCAGCCGTCTGTTCCGCGCCAATGGACCGTTAATGAACATCCACTCGCTGGCAGGCGCCATCGGCATGGGGCTACCGATGGCGATTGGCACGGCGATTGCCAACCCGCAGCGCAAAGTGGTGGGGCTGGTGGGCGATGGCGGCGTGAGTCTGAATCTGGGCGAGATGGCAACGCTGGCGCAGGAGAAGGCCAACGTGACGCTGCTGGTGATGAACGACGGCGGTTACGGGGTCATGCGCGGCATTCAGGATAAGTATTTCGGCGGGCGTCAGTATTACAACGAACTCCATACCCCTGACTTTACGCAGCTGGCGCATGCGATGGGATTACAGGCGTGGAGCGTTGAACGGGCGGAGGATTTCGACGCGGTGATGACCGAAGCACTTGCCATACCGGGGCCGTCGGTTGTGGAAGTGCGGATGGGGCAGATTGGCGCCCTGAAGTTTGCCGGGCCGCCGCAGAAGACGCTGTACTAGTCGTTTGCCCGGTAATGCTACGCTTACCGGGCCTGGTTTACTGGCGTGGGGTTGGGGTTATCACAATGAGCGGGTAAGGTGCCAAATCATGCGAAAAAAAGGAGGCAACTCAGCCTCCTTTCCCTCTTATTTGATCCCGTCGGCGGCCATGCGGTCGCGAATATGCTGGGCACGTTCAACGGACGCCGGGTGATCGTCAAACATGGAGCTTTGACGACCCGCTTCCAGTTTCGCCAGTTTTTCGAAGCTGGTGGCTAAACCGGATGGATTAATTCCGCGTTTGCGCAACAGATCGTAGGAGTAGTCATCTGCTTCAGATTCCTGACGCTGGGAGAACTGAGAGTTAACCAGTTTCTCACCCACATCGCCAAGCTGGGACTGTGACAGGCTGCCGACAATACCGCCCGCCGAAGCCGCTGCCGCGCGCACAGCGTTGGTCCCCAGTGCGACCTGCATCCCTTTCTTCACGTGACCCAGCGCAACGTGGCCCATTTCATGTCCGATCACCGCTTCCACTTCGTTATCGGTCATCATGTCCATCAGCCCGCTGTAAACGCGGATACAACCATTTGCCATGGCAAAGGCGTTCACATCTTTCGCCATATACACTTTGTAGTTCACCGGCTGGCCGTTGATGTTATCGCCCAGCGCGGAGGCGATTTTGGTCAAACGCTGCGCGTAGGTGCTGTTTGCCGGGGCGATGGTCGCTTTTCCGTCCATCTCTTTACAGGCTTGATCGCTTAATTCTTTTACCTGCGCATCGCTCAGTGAATAGGCCTGAAAGGCTTCGGCACCTGAGCTCAGCAGGCCGTTAGAATCCATATTCTGACAGCCGCTCAGCAGGAGCGTTGTTCCAAAAGCCAGCACAATTGCACGCATTTTCATGATGTTGCTTCCGTAGCCATTTATCTGAAAAAAATCTGAAAAGCACCGACAGCGATGCGGGAATGTGCTCAGTATAAGGAATATCGACAGCGCCGGGCGAGTAGATTGCGCAACATGCGAGCATGATCCAGAGATTTCTTAAACGGCAAAAGAATGCTCCATGTACATGCTTTGCGGCTTGGGTTACATTGTTGGCACTTTTTTCCGGCGTAGCCCAAAACGCGCTGTCGTCAAGGGCATGGCCTTTAACAGTCCGATCTGGAGTTAAAATGTCCTCACGTAAAGAGCTTGCTAATGCTATTCGTGCGCTGAGCATGGACGCAGTACAGAAAGCCAAATCTGGTCACCCGGGTGCCCCAATGGGTATGGCTGACATTGCCGAAGTGCTGTGGCGAGATTTTTTGAATCACAACCCGCAGAACCCACTCTGGGCTGACCGCGACCGTTTTGTGCTGTCAAACGGTCACGGCTCTATGCTGATTTACAGCCTGCTGCACCTCACGGGTTATGCACTGCCTATCGAAGAGCTGAAAAACTTCCGTCAGCTGCACTCCAAAACCCCGGGTCACCCTGAAGTGGGTTACACCGCTGGCGTCGAAACCACCACTGGTCCACTGGGTCAGGGTATTGCGAACGCCGTGGGTATGGCGATTGCTGAAAAAACCATGGCGGCGCAATTTAACCGTCCGGGTCACGATATCGTCGATCACTTTACCTACGCATTCATGGGCGATGGCTGCATGATGGAAGGCATTTCTCACGAAGTGTGCTCCCTGGCCGGTACGCTGAAACTGGGCAAACTGGTTGCGTTCTATGACGACAACGGTATCTCTATCGACGGCCACGTTGAAGGCTGGTTCACAGACGATACGGCGAAGCGTTTTGAAGCCTACGGCTGGCACGTTGTGCGCGGCGTTGATGGCCATAATGCTGACTCGATTAAACGCGCTGTAGAAGAAGCCCGTGCAGTAACCGATAAACCTTCTCTGCTGATGTGCAAAACCATCATTGGTTTCGGCTCACCAAATAAAGAAGGCACCCATGATTCTCACGGTGCACCGCTGGGCGACGCTGAAATTGCGCTGACCCGTGAAAAACTGGGCTGGAAATACGGTCCATTCGAAATCCCTTCTGAGATCTACGCTCAGTGGGATGCGAAAGAAGCCGGTCAGGCCAAAGAAGCGGCATGGAACGAGAAGTTCGCTGCTTACGCGAAAGCCTTCCCTCAGGAAGCCGCTGAATTCACCCGCCGTATGAAAGGTGAAATGCCCGCTGATTTCGACGCGAAAGCGAAAGAGATCATTGCTACGCTGCAGGCGAACCCTGCTAAAATCGCCAGCCGTAAAGCGTCTCAGAATGCGATCGAAGCCTTCGGTCCGCTGCTGCCAGAATTCCTGGGCGGCTCTGCTGACCTGGCGCCATCTAACCTGACTATCTGGTCTGGTTCTAAATCGATTAACGAAGACACCGCGGGTAACTATATCCATTACGGCGTGCGTGAATTCGGTATGACCGCGATTGCGAACGGTATCTCTCTGCACGGTGGTTTCCTGCCGTACACCTCTACCTTCCTGATGTTTGTCGAGTACGCGCGTAACGCCGTACGTATGGCTGCGCTGATGAAACAGCGTCAGGTGATGGTCTACACCCATGACTCCATCGGTCTGGGCGAAGATGGTCCAACTCACCAGCCGGTAGAGCAGGTGGCTTCCCTGCGCGTCACGCCGAACATGTCTACATGGCGTCCATGTGACCAGGTTGAGTCTGCGGTTGCGTGGAAATACGGCGTTGAGCGTCAGGACGGCCCAACCGCTCTGATCCTCTCCCGTCAGAACCTGGCACAGCAGGAACGTACTCCAGAGCAGCTGGCGAACATCGCGCGCGGTGGTTACGTGCTGAAAGATTGCGCGGGTCAGCCTGAGCTGATCTTCATCGCGACCGGTTCTGAAGTGGAACTGGCTGTTGCAGCCTGGGAAAAACTGTCTGCTGAAGGCGTGAAAGCGCGCGTGGTTTCCATGCCGTCTACCGACGCGTTCGACAAGCAGGATGCCGCGTACCGCGAATCCGTATTGCCAAAAGCGGTTACCGCACGCGTGGCAATCGAAGCGGGTATCGCTGACTACTGGTTCAAATATGTAGGCCTGAACGGCGCTATCGTGGGTATGACCACCTTCGGTGAATCTGCTCCGGCAGAACAGCTGTTCGAAGAGTTTGGCTTTACCGTTGAGAACGTTGTCGCGAAAGCGAAAGAACTGCTGTAATCGCAGCTGCCCCGGCGGATGGTCGTCGCCGGGGAAACGCTAAGGCCAGGTAGACTAAAATCGCCTGGCTTTTTTTATGCTTAAGATCACTTTATTTAGATATAGCAAGAGATAAAAAGTGATGCGTCTCGCATAAATGATTATTGTCTTTTTTGTATATTTGCAGCCAGGATCGCATTCATCGAGTTGCAAAATATAATAATACGCGCAACGCATTGTTATTTAAGATATTCAATTTCCTTCAATTCTTCTCCTTCCCCCATTTCACCTGTTTGCTTTCATACATTGGCACGCGTATTTTATTTTTACGTTAAGACTGTATCCTAAAAATAAGAGAGTGCTTATGCGACTCATAAATTATTTCCCGAATGAATCAATAAAAATTAAACATTCAGCTCATAGCTGGCAAGAGGCTATTGATATCAGCATGGCGTCGTTGCTGCAAAACGGATTTATCAATGCGCGCTATATTCAGTCTATTAAAGAATCGACGCTAAAGAATGGTCCTTATTATATTCTGGCGCCCGGCGTGGCGATGCCGCACGCCAGACCAGAGTGTGGGGCTTTAAAAACGGGAATGTCATTAACCTTATTACAGAGTGGCGTGACCTTTAATGACGTCGATGAGCCCATAAAACTCTTAATTGGTTTATCCGCCGCCGATCCTGATTCCCATATAGGCGCTATTCAGGCGCTCAGTGAGTTGTTATCTGAAGATGAACACTTAGCGGCACTGTTAAATTGTCAGACGGAAACAGAACTGACGGACATTATTGCTAAGGCCTAATCACACTTTCCTTTACAGGATAATATCATGGAAAATAAGTCTGCTCGCGCAAAAGTCCAGGCTTTTGGGGGCTTTTTGACGGCAATGGTCATCCCAAATATTGGTGCCTTTATTGCCTGGGGATTCATTACCGCATTATTTATCCCAACCGGCTGGCTGCCAAATGAGCATTTTGCCAAAATCGTCGGCCCGATGATTACCTATTTGTTGCCGGTGATGATTGGTTCAACGGGGGGCCATCTCATCGGCGGTAAACGTGGTGCGGTAATGGGCGGAATTGGCACCATCGGGGTGATCGTGGGGGCGGATATCCCTATGTTCCTGGGATCGATGATCATGGGGCCGCTGGGCGGGCTGATGATTAAATATATCGACCGGGCTCTGGAGAAGCGCATCCCCGCTGGTTTTGAAATGGTGATTAATAACTTTTCGCTGGGCATCGCCGGTATGTTGCTGTGCCTGCTCGGGTTCGAAATTATCGGCCCTGCGGTGTTAATTGCCAACACCTTCGTGAAAGAGTGCATTGAAGCGCTGGTACACGCAGGTTATCTCCCCCTGTTATCGGTTATCAATGAACCCGCCAAGATCCTCTTTTTGAACAACGCCATTGACCAGGGAGTGTACTATCCGCTGGGTATGCAGCAGGCCTCCGTTGACGGAAAATCCATCTTCTTTATGGTTGCCTCCAATCCCGGTCCCGGGCTCGGATTACTCCTTGCGTTTTCCCTTTTCGGAAAGGGGATGAGTAAACGTTCTGCGCCAGGAGCGATGATTATCCACTTCCTTGGCGGGATCCATGAACTCTATTTCCCCTATGTGTTGATGAAGCCCCTGACGCTGGCAGGCATGATTGCCGGGGGAATGGCCGGTACCTGGACATTTAATTTACTCGACGGCGGTCTGGTGGCAGGACCCAGCCCCGGCTCCATTTTTGCCTATCTCGCCTTAACGCCGAAAGGCTCGTTTATGGCGACGGTCGCTGGCGTCGCGGTAGGGGCGATAGTGACCTTTGCGGTGACATCCGTGATCCTGAAAATGGAAAAGCCGGTTGTAACCGAAAATGAAGATCGTTTTGCGGAATCAACAAAAGCCATTAAATCCATGAAGCAGGAAGGCGCATTTTCACTCAAGAACGTTAAGCGAATCGCATTTGTCTGCGATGCGGGAATGGGATCAAGCGCGATGGGGGCGACCACCTTCCGAAAACGACTTGAGAAGGGCGGCCTGGCAATTGAGGTAAAACATTATGCTATTGAGAATATACCTTCAGATGCAGATATTGTCGTGACGCATGCCAGTCTTGAAGGTCGGGTAAAACGCGTATCAGAGAAACCGTTAATCCTTATTCATAATTATATCGGCGATCCGCAGCTCGACGTGCTCTACAAAAAGATAACTGCTGAAATCTAATCTGATTTATAGAGGTTTAACATGAAAACTAAAGTTGCCGCGATTTATGGTAAGGGCGATGTACGTTTGCGCGAATTCGATTTGCCTGCAATAACGGATAACGAATTACTGGTCAGCGTTATTTCGGATAGCGTCTGCTTATCAACCTGGAAAGCCGCCATGCTTGGCAGTGAGCATAAGCGTGTGCCGGATGATTTAGAGAATCATCCTGTCATTACCGGGCATGAATGCGCCGGGGTGATTGTTGAAGTAGGTAAGAACCTGACAGGGAAATATAAAAAGGGGCAGCGCTTTGTATTACAACCTGCCATGGGTTTACCGTCAGGTTATTCGGCGGGCTATAGCTATGAATACTTTGGCGGTAATGCTACCTATATGATTATTCCGGAGGTGGCCATTAATCTGGGGTGCGTATTACCCTATAACGGATCTTATTTTGCTGCCGCGTCGTTGGCGGAACCAGCCTGCTGCATCATTGGCGCGTACAAAGCGAATTACCACACTACGCCGTACGTCTACGAACACCGTATGGGAATAAAGCCTGGCGGAAACCTTGCTCTGCTGGCCTGTGCAGGGCCAATGGGAATCGGGGCGATTGATTACGCCATCAACGGGGGTGTTCAGCCTTCTCGTATTGTGGTGGGTGATATTGATGAAGCACGCCTGGCGCAGGCGCGTAAGCTTTTGCCCGTAGAGCAGGCCACTGCAAAAGGGATTGAGCTTATTTATGTGAATACCAGTGGCGTAGACAACCCCGCCACGGCTCTGCGCGCGCTGACCGACGATGCCGGTTTCGATGACGTCTTTGTCTATGCGGCGGTTCCGTCGGTAGTGGAAATGGCCGACGAACTCCTGGCGGAAGATGGTTGCCTCAATTTCTTTGCCGGACCTACGGATAAAGATTTTAAGGTTCCGCTTAACTTTTATAACGTCCATTACAACAGCACGCACGTGGTGGGGACCTCCGGCGGTTCGACCGAGGATATGAAAGAAGCGATCGCGCTGAGCGCGTCAGGCAAGCTGCAACCGTCCTTTATGGTGACACATATTGGCGGGCTGGACGCGGTGCCCGAGACGGTCCTTAATTTGCCGTCAATTCCTGGGGGCAAGAAACTGATTTATAACGGCGTGACCCTGCCTTTAACGGCAATCTCAGATTTTGCTGAGAAAGGTAAGACCGATCCGCTGTTTCGCGAGCTGGCCTCACTGGTTGCCGGGACGCACGGCATCTGGAATGAGCAAGCAGAAAAGTATTTGCTGGCGCATTTTGGCGTGGATACCGGGGAGGCGATGGCATGATGTCGCTTTCCTGGCCGCTGTTTCGCACTACGGAGCAGGCGGCGCTCGCGGCCTGGCCTCAAATCGGATGCGGCGATAAAAACAAAATTGACGGACTGGCGGTGAGCGCAATGCGCCATTCTCTCAACCAGATGGCGATTCATGGGCGCATTGTCATCGGTGAGGGCGAGATTGATCGCGCGCCCATGCTGTGGATAGGGGAAGAGGTCGGCAAGGGCGGCGGACCGAACGTGGATATTGCCGTCGATCCTATTGAAGGCACCCGGATGGTGGCGATGGGGCAAAGCAATGCGCTGGCGGTAATGGCCTTTGCTCCACAAGGCAGTTTGCTCCATGCACCCGATATGTATATGAAAAAACTGGTGGTTAACCGGCTGGCAAAAGGGGCCATCGATCTCCGCTTACCCCTGGTCGATAATCTCCGTAACGTGGCGCAGGCGCTGGGCAAGCCGCTGGAAAAACTGCGAATGGTCACGCTCGATAAGCCTCGATTACGTGATGCAATTCATGACGCCACCGCGCTGGGCGTGAAGGTTTTCGCCCTGGCGGATGGTGACGTGGCTGCCAGTGTACTGACCTGTCTGCAGGACAATCAATACGATGTCATGTACACCACAGGCGGCGCGCCGGAGGGGGTGATCTCTGCCTGTGCGGTTGCCGCACTGGGCGGAGATATGCAGGCAGAGCTTATTGATTACTGTCAGGCGAAAGGGGAGTCGGAAGCGAACAGACGCCTGGCCGCCGGGGAACATCTTCGCTGTAAAACGATGGGGGTGGAAATCAACCGCGTCTATTCCCTCCGTGAACTCGTGGCAAGTCAGGACGTCATTTTCTCTGCGACAGGTGTCACCGGCGGCGATCTGGTGAGCGGTATTCAACAGGTGACGAAGGGTGTGCGCACGCAAACTTTACTGATCGGCGGCGCAGACCGAACGTGTAATATAATAAACTCCCTGCATTCATGGTGATTTATCGAGAAACGAATGACGACGCTAACCGAAGACGACGTAATTGAGCAACTGGATGCTCAGCTGGATTTACTTTCGTTTATGACAACAGCAAATGAAATATTGCTGCTGGGGATTAGACGTTTTCTGCCGTCGCTGTTCGTGAATAATGATGAAGAGATCGTGGAATATGCAGTGAAGCCGTTACTCGCCCAAAGCGGGCCGCTTGACGATATCAATGTAGCGTTGCGTTTAATTTATGCCCTGGGAAAAATGGATAAGTGGCTTTACGCCGATATCACCCATTTCGCTCAGTTTGGTCAGTACCTGAATGAACAGAGCGAAATTCCGGGTTTTGCGGATGACATCACCTGGGATTTTATCCGCAACGTAAATAGCATTACCCGTAATGCGACCCTGTTCAATGCGCTTACCTCGATGAAATTTGCCGATTTTGCCGCATGGTCTGAGGTTCGTTTTACGGGTATGGTCAAAACGGCAATGACGCTGGCGGTAACGACAATACTCAAGGAATTAGAGCCGTGAAGATAAGCCTGACAGTGAATGGATTACAGGTTGATGCACAGTACAGCGAAGCCGAAATTCAACAGGTCCATTTGCCCTTGCTACAGCATATAGCGAAGCTGCACAGACGTAGCGGTAAACGAAGAACCGTGGTTTTTCTTAGCGCCCCGCCAGGTACAGGTAAGTCCACCTTAACGACATTCTGGGCATACCTTTCGCAGCGGGAGCCCGGCCTGCCCGCTATGCAAACGCTCCCGATGGATGGTTTCCATCATTACAACGCCTGGCTGGATGCAAATCAGCTGCGTCCCTTTAAAGGCGCACCGGAAACCTTTGATGTGGCAAAACTGGCAAACTATCTGCGCCAGCTTGGCGAGGAGACCGTAGACTGGCCGCAGTATGACCGACAAAAACATGACCCTGTTGAAGCCGCGATTGCGGTCAGCGCCAGTATTGTCATCGTGGAAGGAAACTGGCTATTGCTGGATGACGATAACTGGAAGGCGCTGGGTGCCTGTTGCGATCTTTCGGTGTTTATTACCGCCCCCGCGTCGGCGCTGCGAGAAAGGCTTGTGCAGCGTAAGATCGCCGGGGGGTTATCTCAGGAGGAGGCGCAGGCCTTTTATTTGCGCACGGATGGTCCCAATGTCGATCGCGTGCTCGGCCAGAGTCGCCAGGCCGATGTCTTATTGTGCATGACGGAGAGGGGCGAATACAGGGTTGGCAGAATGGAATAATCCGCCGGGCATTTGCTCGCGAAAATGTGACGCAAGTCAGATAAATGGCGAATCTCTACGGCGGGACGTTCCTTTTATTCCTCGTTTCGCTTATTCTTGCTGAAGCGTTTCAGTCGATTAAATGTTCGACAATTGACCAATCAATCGCAGTTTGTGACAGGTAAGGTTCCCCTTCGGGCGTCGCTGGATTACTCTTTCAGCACCTCAACTCAGGGATAGCCTTGCAGGAGATCTATGACCGTACGCGTAGCGATTAATGGCTTCGGTCGCATCGGGCGTAACGTGGTTCGGGCTTTATACGAATCCGGACGCCGGGCGGAAATCACCGTGGTGGCAATCAACGAACTGGCGGATGCCACGGGCATGGCGCATTTGTTGAAATATGACACCAGTCATGGGCGCTTTGCCTGGGATGTTCGCCAGGAAAGAGAGCAGCTCTTCGTCGGTGACGATGTGATTCGCGTTCTGCATGAGCAAAGCATCGACGCGCTGCCCTGGCGTGAGCTGGGAGTGGATGTGGTCCTCGACTGCACCGGCGTTTATGGCCTTCGCGAACATGGCGAGGCGCATCTGACGGCAGGGGCGAAAAAAGTCCTGTTTTCCCATCCCGGTGGTCACGATCTTGATGCCACTGTCGTTTATGGCGTAAACCATCAAGAGCTTCAGGCTGAACACCGCATTGTCTCCAACGCCTCCTGCACCACGAACTGCATTATTCCGGTCATCAAACTATTAGACGATGCCTATGGCATTGAATCAGGCACCGTGACCACAATTCACTCTGCCATGCACGATCAGCAGGTCATTGATGCGTACCATCCGGATTTGCGTCGCACACGTGCGGCGAGTCAGTCCATTATTCCGGTGGATACGAAACTGGCGGCGGGGATCACCCGAATTTTCCCCCAGTTTAATGACCGTTTCGAGGCCATTGCGGTCCGCGTGCCGACCATAAATGTGACGGCTATTGACCTCAGCGTAACGGTGAAGAAACCGGTAAAAGCGTGTGAAGTCAACCTGTTGCTGCAAAAAGCGGCGCAAGGTGCATTTCATGGTATAGTTGACTATACGGAATTACCGTTGGTCTCAGTAGATTTCAACCACGATCCGCACAGTGCCATTGTCGATGGCACACAAACGCGGGTCAGCGGTGCCCACCTCATCAAAACGCTGGTGTGGTGTGATAACGAATGGGGCTTTGCTAACCGAATGCTCGACACCACGTTAGCAATGGCCGCACAAGGTTTCAGGTAGAGCGCAGAGTGCGCTTGCAAAACTTTAAGAATCAACGAGAGGATTCACCATGTCTGTAATTAAGATGACCGATCTGGATCTGGCAGGTAAACGCGTTTTCATCCGTGCCGATCTGAACGTACCGGTTAAAGATGGCAAAGTGACCAGTGACGCACGTATTCGTGCATCTCTGCCGACCATCGAACTGGCTCTGAAGCAGGGCGCAAAAGTGATGGTTACCTCCCACCTGGGTCGTCCGACCGAAGGTGAGTACAATGAAGAATTCTCTCTGCTGCCGGTTGTTAACTATCTGAAAGACAAACTGTCCAGCCCGGTACGTCTGGTCAAAGACTACCTGGACGGCGTGGAAGTTGCCGCAGGTGAACTGGTTGTTCTGGAAAACGTTCGCTTCAACAAAGGCGAAAAGAAAGACGACGAAGCACTGTCTAAAAAATACGCCGCTCTGTGCGACGTGTTCGTGATGGACGCATTTGGTACGGCTCACCGTGCACAAGCTTCTACCCACGGTATCGGTAAATTTGCAGACGTTGCTTGTGCAGGTCCTCTGCTGGCAGACGAACTGGAAGCACTGGGTAAAGCGCTGAAAGAACCTGCACGTCCAATGGTGGCTATCGTTGGTGGTTCTAAAGTGTCCACCAAGCTGACCGTTCTGGATTCTCTGTCTAAAATCGCTGACCAGCTGATCGTTGGCGGTGGTATCGCAAACACCTTCGTGGCGGCTCAAGGCCATAACGTGGGTAAATCCCTGTATGAAGCAGACCTGGTGGACGAAGCAAAACGTCTGCTGACAACCTGCGATATCCCGGTTCCAACGGACGTACGCGTCGCAACAGAGTTCTCTGAAACAGCGACCGCAACCCTGAAATCTGTTAACGACATCAAAGATGAAGAGCAGATTCTGGACCTGGGCGATGTGTCTGCACAGAAACTGGCTGAAATCCTGAAAAACGCGAAAACGATTCTGTGGAATGGCCCGGTTGGCGTGTTTGAATTCCCTAACTTCCGTAAAGGAACTGAAATCGTGGCTAACGCTATCGCAGACAGCGACGCGTTCTCCATTGCAGGCGGCGGTGATACGCTGGCAGCAATCGACCTGTTCGGTATTTCTGACAAGATCTCCTACATCTCCACTGGTGGCGGTGCATTCCTCGAGTTCGTGGAAGGCAAAGTCCTGCCAGCAGTAGCAATGCTCGAAGAGCGCGCTAAGAAGTAAGCCATTCAAGGGCAGGGAAACCTGCCCAAATTTCAGCGCGCTTTATGAGCACGCACCTTTTCTAACGGCCGAAGATACAGGACTACGTAACATGTCTAAAATTTTTGATTTCGTAAAACCTGGCGTGATCACTGGTGATGACGTTCAGAAAGTGTTCCAGGTAGCTAAAGAAAACAACTTTGCTCTGCCTGCTGTTAACTGCGTGGGTACCGATTCCATTAACGCCGTACTGGAAACCGCTGCAAAAGTAAAAGCACCGGTTATCGTTCAGTTCTCTAACGGCGGCGCAGCATTCATCGCGGGTAAAGGCGTGAAAACTGACGTTCCTCAGGGCGCGGCAATCCTGGGCGCAATCTCTGGTGCGCATCACGTTCACCAGATGGCTGAGCACTACGGTGTTCCAGTTATCCTGCACACTGACCACTGCGCGAAGAAACTGCTGCCGTGGATCGACGGTCTGCTGGACGCGGGCGAAAAACACTTCGCCGCGACCGGTAAACCACTGTTCTCTTCTCACATGATCGACCTGTCTGAAGAATCTCTGGAAGAGAACATCGAAATCTGCTCCAAATACCTGGCGCGTATGTCCAAAATGGACATGACTCTGGAAATCGAACTGGGTTGCACCGGTGGCGAAGAAGACGGTGTGGACAACAGCCACATGGACGCTTCTGCTCTGTACACCCAGCCAGAAGACGTTGACTACGCGTACACCGAGCTGAGCAAAATCAGCCCGCGCTTCACCATTGCAGCGTCCTTCGGTAACGTTCACGGCGTTTACAAACCAGGTAACGTGGTTCTGACTCCAACTATCCTGCGCGATTCTCAGGACTATGTTTCTAAGAAACACAACCTGCCGCACAACAGCCTGAACTTCGTCTTCCACGGCGGTTCCGGTTCTTCTGCTCAGGAAATCAAAGACTCTGTTAGCTACGGTGTTATCAAAATGAACATCGATACCGATACCCAGTGGGCAACATGGGACGGTATCCTGGGCTACTACAAAGCAAACGAAGCTTACCTGCAGGGTCAGCTGGGCAACCCGAAAGGCGAAGACCAGCCGAACAAGAAATACTACGATCCACGCGTATGGCTGCGTGCTGCACAGACTTCAATGATCACCCGTCTGGAGCAGGCATTCAAAGAACTGAACGCGGTTGACGTTCTGTAATTTGAATCGCTAAACGTGTCAAAAAGGCCCGCATTTGCGGGCCTTTTTTTATGCCTTTTCAATAAGCTGCATCCTCTGTTTTTGTGATCTGTTTGGCATCTTTCACGCTTTTTGTTTACCCTTTACTAACCTGCCTGTCTCCGTGTGGGATGGATTTTGTTGTTTATAAGAGCATAAGGAATGATAAATGGAAGATCTCGGTGTTGTAGATAGCATCAATAACGCTGGCTCCTGGCTGGTGCGCAATCAGGCGCTGCTCATCAGCTACGCCGTGAATATTGCGGCGGCAATTGCCATTATCGTCGTGGGGATGATTGTTGCCCGTACCGTTTCCCGGGCCATCAATCGCGTCATGCTCTCACGCCACATTGACGCCACGGTTGCTGATTTCCTGTCAGCGCTGGTGCGCTACGGCATTATTGCGTTTACTCTCATTGCTGCATTAGGTCGGGTTGGCGTGCAGACCGCCTCCGTCATTGCCGTGCTGGGTGCCGCTGGTCTGGCCGTTGGCCTGGCACTTCAGGGCTCGCTCTCTAACCTGGCGGCTGGCGTTCTGCTGGTCACCTTCCGTCCGTTCCGCGCCGGTGAATATGTCGATCTGGGTGGCACGGCAGGTACCGTGCTGAACGTGCAGATCTTCTCCACCACGCTGCGTTCGGCAGACGGTAAAATCGTTATTGTTCCGAACAAAAAAGTCATCGACGGGAACATCACCAACTTCTCCCGTGAGCCGATTCGCCGCAATGAACTGGTGATTGGCGTGGGTTACGATTCTGATACCGAACTGGTTAAGAAGCTCATCACCGATATTATCGAGTCTGATGAACGTATCCTGAAAGATCGCGAAATGACCGTACGCCTGAACGAGCTGGGCGCATCGTCAATTAACTTCGTGGTGCGTATCTGGAGTAAGAGCAGCGATCTGCAAAACGTTTACTGGGATGTTCTGGAACGTATCAAACGTGATTTTGATGCGAACGGTATCAGCTTCCCGTATCCGCAGATGGACGTGAACTTCAAGCGCGTAAAAGAAGCCGAATAACGCGTGTCGGCTCAGCCAACGCCCGCCTGAAACGCGGGCGTTGTGCTTTATGGCTGTTTGCGCGCGCTTCCCTCCAGAAGCTGGCTAACATCGCGCATCAATGCGCCCGCGTCCGCATTACCTTTACTTTCCTGCTGAATCACCCAGTCACGTTGTACTGCTTGATATTGCGTCACTCTTTGCCATTTCTCCAGCTCGCCACGGCTAAGAAGATGAAACTGAGCGCCTTCCTTTTCCAGCGTAGCGGTCAGAGCTGCCAGCCCCTTGTCCAGGGTCGCGCCGAGCTGTTTCTCGGTGATGTTAGCCGCGCGATAGATAGCCTGTCGATCCTGCCCGGACATCGCGTTCCAGGTGTCTTTATTCATTACCAGAAGATAGACATGTCCAAGCCAGAGCGCTGGAGAAGAGTATATATAGGGTGCCTCGCGCTGCGCATGGATGTCGTATCCGCTGTCGAGGTTGACCATCAGCCCGTTCAACTGTCCGGCGCGCAATGCGTCGTTAATTTTGTCGTTCCAGGGCATTGCCACGGTGGTAGCGCCAGCGTTGCGCAAAAATGACTGATGCCAGAAGCTGGCGGTTCGCCACGTTGTTCCCTTTAACTGACTTAACTTCACTTCTGGCTGACGCGTAAAAAAACCTACCGGATAACCCAGGAAGAACTGCACATTAATCAGGTTATTTTGCTCCAGTTCCCGGGCAAATTGTGGATGTTGCTTGAACACGCGATGAAAGAACGTCACCTGTGCATCACCGTTATCTGGCCCCAGAGGGAAGCTTTTAAATATCTGATGCAGCGGAAGTTGTTCAGCCGTATATTCGGGCACGACTATGCCGATGTCAGCTTCTTTACCCTGACTCAGCGTCCTTAACGCATTGTAACTATTTGATATTTCCCCATTCCAGTGGGCATCAATTTTCAGACGGCCTTGCGACTCTTTTTCAATCTCCCGAAAGAAAACCTGTTTTATAAACTGCGTGCGCATATTGCCGTACGGTTCGTGGTCAGTGTAACGCAGGATCTTTTCCGCGCTCACGGTGCCCGGGAAGGCAGATAAAAGCGCGAATGCGGCACAGACGAACGCAGCAAATCCTGGATGCTTCATAGTATTTCCTGGAGAGGTTTAACGAGTCAGGGAGGGATTAAGGATACGCCGGTTGAGGGGGCAGGGGATTTGATAAAATCTGAATCTTGCACCCTGCACAGGATTTTATTAAATATTCTAATTAATCATTAAAATTATCAATTTTCTCTAATGGCGCGCGCGCAGTATAGTCTGCACATAAAGAAAACCTGATGAGAGTTATGCAATGTTATCTTACTATTTTCAAGGGTTTGCGCTAGGCGCGGCGATGATCCTTCCTCTCGGTCCGCAAAATGCCTTTGTGATGAACCAGGGCATTCGCCGACAGTACCATCTGATGATTGCCCTGCTGTGCGCGGTGAGCGATTTGCTACTGATCTGCGCCGGCATTTTCGGCGGTAGCGCACTGCTGATGCAGTCGCCATGGTTGCTGGCGCTGGTGACCTGGGGCGGTGTGGCCTTTTTGCTGTGGTATGGTTTTGGTGCGTTGAAAACCGCGATGAGCAGTAATCTTGAGCTGGCTAGCGCCGAAGTGATGAAGCAGGGGCGCTGGAAAATCGTGGCAACCATGCTGGCGGTGACATGGCTCAATCCGCACGTCTATCTGGATACCTTCGTTGTGCTCGGCAGCCTGGGCGGTCAGCTTGATGTTGAGCCTAAGCGCTGGTTTGCCCTGGGTACGGTCAGCGCCTCGTTTTTGTGGTTCTTTGGCCTGGCCATTCTTGCCGCCTGGCTTGCGCCACGTCTGCGGACCGCGAAAGCCCAGCGCATCATTTATATGCTGGTGGGGCTGGTCATGTGGTTTATTGCCTTCCAGTTAGCGAAAGACGGCATCCAGCACGTGCAGACACTTTTCAACTAAGCGTTGTCTTATGGACATCTGAATAAGACCCGCTAAGCTTGCAGGCATGCGCCCTGTTAATGGGTACTCTTCGCAACATGGAGGAATGACAGTGAAGTTTAAAGTGATGGCCCTGGCGGCATTAGTGAGTTTTGGTGCAGTGTCGGTGCAGGCAAGCGAATTACCTGACGGCCCGCACATTGTTACCTCTGGTACAGCGAGCGTGGATGCTGTTCCTGATGTTGCAACGCTTGCAATCGAAGTGAACGTCGCCGCGAAAGATGCCGCTTCTGCCAAGAAGCAGGCGGACGATCGCGTTGCGCAATATCTCTCTTTCCTGGAGCAGAATGGCGTCGCTAAAAAGGATATCAATTCAGCGAACCTGCGTACCCAGCCCGATTATGACTACCAGAACGGCAAAAGCATCCTGAAGGGCTACCGTGCCGTGCGTACCGTCGAAGTGACCCTGCGTCAGCTCGACAAACTGAACTCGTTGCTGGACGGTGCGCTGAAGGCGGGACTGAACGAGATCCGTTCCGTGTCGCTGGGCGTTGCGCAACCTGAAAAGTATAAAGACGAAGCGCGTAAAGCCGCTATTGATGACGCGGTGCGTCAGGCGCAACAGCTGGCATCCGGCTTCAAGAGTCAACTGGGGCCCGTGTATAGCGTGCGCTATCATGTGTCGAACTACCAGCCAAGCCCGATGGTTCGTATGATGAAGGCTGACGCTGCGCCGGTGTCTGCTCAGGAAACCTACGAGCAGCCGACGATTCAGTTCGACGATCAGGTAGACGTTGTCTTCCAGCTGGAACCCGCTCAGGGCCAGGCGGCTCAGAGCCAGCCAGCCTCTGAACCGGCTAAAGCTCAGTAAGCACACTGCAACGTCAAAGATAAGCCGGGTGGCCGTAAGCAACCCGGCTTTTTTTTAGTCTTGTCTCAACACCTTATGTCCGTACGCCAGCAGCGCATCGGTGACGTTGCGCATCATGCGGCTTTCCGGCGCAAACCGATGCCAGTAAAGCATCCGGCGCTGATACAGACCGGGGGTTAAATCGATAAGCTCACCGCTTTTCAACTCTTTCTCAATCTGCAGGTGCGGGATCATACAGCAGGTCGTGCCCTGGCGCGCCAGCTGAACGAAGGCTTCTGACGAGTTCACGATATGGCACGGCACGCTGCCCGGCGGCAGATCAAAGTTCTGCTGCAGGAAGGCCTGATGCATGTCGTCGAGATGATCGAACGCGACGGCCGGGGCTTTAAGCAGCGCCGCACGGGTGACGCCATTGGGGAAGTAGCGGTTGGCAAATTCCTTCGAGGCGACAAACAGGTAGTCCAGCGCGCCCAGCTGATCGACCAGGCAGCTCGGCAGGGCCTGCGGCTGAATACTGACGGCACCGACCACTTCACCACGACGCAGGCGTTCCTGAGTACGCGTTTCATCTTCCACCTGCAGGTTAAGACGAATCGGTGAATCAGCCAGAACGGCGGAAAGGGCAGGCAGTAACCAGGTTGCCAGACTGTCCGCGTTGACCGCCAGCGACAGCAGCAGCGGCGTTGAACCGGTCTGTTCATCGCCCAGCCATTCGTCTTCCAGCAGTTCGACCTGGCGCAGTAAGGCGAGCAGTTTTTGCCCTTGCTCGGTCGGGCGCGGTGGGACGGTACGCACCAGTAACGGTTGTCCGAACATATTCTCAAGCTGTTTGATACGCTGTGAAACAGCAGATTGCGTGATGCACAGCTTTTGCGCCGCGCGCTCAAAACCGCGTTCACGAATAACGGCATCAAGGGCCTGAAGTGTTCTGTAGTCCGGACGTTTCATTGCGGGGCGATACTCCTGAATTTTGCTTAATCTGCACTATGACACAATTTTCCTTTCGTGGCAGACGAAATCCACCCGGGCTGTTCTATAATGCGCCCTGAGTTTTCTCATCACAGGCAAACGATCATGACGCAGGATGAACTGAAAAAAGCAGTAGGATGGGCCGCTCTTCAGTACGTACAGCCAGGCACCATTGTCGGCGTAGGTACCGGCTCGACCGCCGCGCACTTTATTGATGCGCTGGGTACGATGAAAGGGCAGATCGAGGGCGCGGTATCCAGCTCCGATGCCTCCACGGAAAAGCTGAAAAGCCTGGGGATTACCGTCTTTGACCTTAACGAGGTTGACCGTCTGGGTATCTACGTTGATGGCGCGGATGAAATCAACGGCCACATGCAGATGATCAAAGGCGGCGGCGCAGCGCTGACCCGTGAAAAAATTATCGCCTCGGTTGCCGATAAGTTTATCTGTATCGCCGATGCTTCCAAGCAGGTGGATATTCTGGGTAATTTCCCGCTGCCTGTCGAAGTGATTCCGATGGCGCGCAGCGCGGTGGCGCGTCAGTTGGTCAGGCTGGGCGGTCGTCCGGAGTACCGTCAGGGCGTGGTTACCGACAACGGTAACGTGATCCTTGATGTGCACGGTCTGGAAATTCTCGATGCCGTGGCGATGGAAAATGCCATCAATGCGATCCCGGGCGTGGTTACCGTGGGGTTATTCGCCAACCGTGGCGCGGATGTGGCGTTGATTGGTACCGCTGACGGTGTGAAAACCATCGTAAAATGATCTGACGGGGGGAGCCCTCTCCCCGCTAAAAATTTTTCAAAAGCCAAATTCGGTGACTTGTGTCACGTTTTTCGGTGACCCCTGACGATCCTTCCGCGTTATAAAAGTTCCGCAGCATTTTCCACTGCCATTTTGCTCTGGATGACTTTTCTTCAGAACGGCGACGCAAACGTTCATATTGCTGCAATAGTTTTTTTTGATATGTTGGCTAGAGCGGATTCAAATACAGCACAACAACAGTTCAGACAAAACAGGGTCGGGTAAATGGCAAAGGTATCACTGGAAAAAGACAAGATTAAGTTTCTGCTGGTCGAAGGCGTGCACCAGAAAGCGATCGATAATCTTCGTGCAGCAGGCTACACCAACATCGAATTCCACAAAGGCGCACTGGACACCGAGCAGTTGAAAGAGTCCATCCGTGATGCCCATTTTATTGGCCTGCGATCCCGAACCCATCTGACTGCTGACGTTATTGCCTGTGCTGAAAAGCTCGTGGCGATTGGCTGTTTCTGTATCGGTACCAATCAGGTCGATCTGGATGCCGCGGCAAAACGTGGCGTACCTGTCTTCAACGCGCCGTTCTCTAACACGCGTTCCGTGGCGGAGCTGGTGATCGGCGAACTGCTGTTACTGCTGCGCGGTATTCCGGAAGCGAACGCCAAGGCGCACCGCGGCGTGTGGAACAAGCTGGCATCGGGGTCGTTTGAAGCGCGCGGCAAAAAGCTGGGGATCATCGGTTATGGCCATATCGGCACGCAGCTGGGTATTCTGGCTGAATCCTTAGGGATGCACGTGTTCTTCTACGATATCGAAAACAAGCTGCCGCTGGGCAATGCCACCCAGGTTCAGCATCTGTCCGACCTGCTGAACATGAGTGACGTGGTAAGCCTGCATGTGCCGGAAAATGCTTCAACCAAAAACATGATGGGCGCGGACGAGCTGGCTCTGATGAAGCCGGGTGCGCTGCTGATTAACGCCGCACGCGGTACGGTGGTGGATATTCCGGCGCTGTGCGATGCGCTACGAAGCAAGCATCTGGCCGGCGCGGCCATCGACGTTTTCCCAACCGAGCCTGCGACCAACAGCGATCCGTTCACCTCGCCGCTGTGCGAATTCGACAACGTGATCCTGACGCCGCATATCGGGGGGTCAACGCAGGAAGCCCAGGAAAATATCGGCCTGGAAGTGGCGGGCAAGCTGAGCAAATACTCCGACAACGGTTCGACGCTTTCCGCTGTGAATTTCCCGGAAGTATCTCTGCCGCTGCACGGCGGCCGTCGCCTGCTGCACATCCACGAAAACCGTCCGGGCGTGCTGACCGCGATTAACCAGATTTTTGCCGAGCAGGGCGTAAACATTGCGGCACAGTACCTGCAAACCAATTCGCAAATGGGCTATGTGGTTATTGATATCGAAGCGGATGAAGATGTCGCTGAGAAAGCGTTGCAGAGCATGAAGGCGATTCCGGGAACGATCCGCGCACGTCTTCTGTACTGATTGCGCGGTGAGTCGTGTCGGGTGACGGCTGCGTCTTACCCGACCTGGGCTATCCGAACGAATATGCAAGCCGGGTCAGGTGTCGCCACCCCCCGGCTTTCTTCTACCAGCACCAAACTTTGCCGGGCGTCACCACGGCAGGCAACGGAATATCCCATTTCTCCACCGGCAAGGCGGCCACGCCCTGACAATCGTGCGCATACCCTACCGGCTGAAAGCCATGCTGCTGCCAGTTTTGCAGCGTTCTGTCATAAAACCCGCCACCCATGCCTAAACGTTGCCCCTGTTCATCGAAGGCGACGAGGGGAGTGATCAGCACATCCAGCTCCGCAAGCGGCAATACATCGCGGACATCCAGCTTCGGCTCATAAATGCGTAAGCGGTTGACCAGCAGTTCACTGTGCGGATGGTAATGCAGGAACAACAGGTTGCCGGGGCTAAAGGGGTGTAACACGGGTAGGTAGACTTTTTTTCCGGCTCGCCAGAGCTGGTCGATGAGCGGCTGGGTGTCCAGTTCTCCATCAAACGAGAGAAACAGTGCGACAGTATGCGCCATCACAACGGGCGGATAAGCCATCATTCGCGCAGCGGCCTGCACGGCAAACTGAGACTGTTGCTCGGGCGTAAGGGCGCGACGACGTTGACGGATGGTCTGGCGAATTTGCTGGCGTGATGAAATTACTTCTGGAGGTTGAGTCATGGTAGTCGGTAGAGAAGAAAGAGGGAATCTCCGAGATGCCGCCGCAGGCTGTAACCCTTGAACCCTTGGTTCAAGGTGAATGTGTCGTCATAGTCTTAAGGCTTCTCGGACGAACCGAGCATGCTCACCGACCATGGAGCGCCACATTCTTGTGGTATGAAATATCGGCTCAGGGGACTGGCCCGCTTGCGAACATCTCAGAGAAATTTTGTCTTCACAGTCACTCTACCATAGTAAACTGCAAAGTGTTATTCAAACTTTGGCCCCGGTCTTTCGGGACTGCGACCCTGATCAAGCAACGCTTGTTCAATGGTCTGCTGAAGCATTTTAATGCGCTGCTCCATGCTCGCCGCATAGTCGCGGGTCTTCGCTTTTTCCTGAGTTAACTCATAGCTGATGTTCAACGCGGCGATGAAAACCAGCTGCTCAGTATTTGTGACTCTAGTGCGTTCTTTTAGATCTTGCAACCGCTGATTCAAATCGTCCGCAGCCTGATTCAAAGCATCCCTTTGTTCAGGCGGACAATTCACTCGCAGCGAACGGCCAAAAATTTGGAGATCGACGGGTTGTGCAGACATGCCACCTTCCTGCTGTTTGACTGCGCGACCTTCGCATACGGCCCCGGGGGCTGCGAAGGGGCGACACTATAGCTACCCTGATATGAAGATACAAGCCCTTTTCTGGTATCTCCAGGGTCCAAAGTGGTAGCATATCATGAATATCCTCCCATTGATGACGAATGCGTATGTCTATACAGAACGAAATGCCTGGTTACAACGAAGTCAGCCAGTTACTGAACCAGCAAGGCGTGGGTTTAACCCCTGCTGAAATGCATGGTCTGATCAGCGGGATGCTGTGTGGTGGAAACAGCGATAGCTCATGGCAGCCGCTGGTTCACGACCTGACGAACGAAGGGCTGGCCTTTGGTCACGAGCTGGCCGAAGCGCTGCGTAAAATGCACGCGGCGATCAGCGATTCGCTGGAAGATGACGGCTTCCTTTTTCAGCTTTATCTGCCTGATGGCGACGAAATTAGCGTGTTTGATCGCGCCGATGCTCTGGCTGGTTGGGTTAATCACTACCTGTTGGGCCTGGGCATCACCCAGCCTAAGCTGGATAAAGTGACCGGAGAAGCCGGCGAATCGATTGACGATCTGCGCAATATTGCGCAGCTTGGTTACGATGAAGACGAAGACCAGGAAGAGCTGGAGATGTCCGTCGAAGAAATTATCGAGTACGTTCGTGTTGCGGCCCTGCTGTGCCACGATACCTTTACGCGCTCCCAGCCCACCGCGCCGGAAGTCCGTAAACCTACTTTACACTAACAGCACCACGCACAGGAGGGTGTCATGGTCATCACGCAGGAAGAGTATCTGCGCCGCCGACAGGCGCTGCTGGCAAAAATGAAACCGGGCAGTGCCGCGCTGATTTTTGCGGCCCCGGAAGCCACGCGCAGCAACGATAGTGAATATCCCTATCGCCAGAGCAGCGACTTCTGGTACTTCACCGGCTTTAACGAGCCGGAAGCGGTACTGGTGCTGATTAAAAGCGATGACACCCATAACCACAGCGTCCTGTTTAACCGTGTGCGCGATCTCAGCGCTGAAACCTGGTTTGGTCGCCGTTTAGGCCAGGACGCGGCACCGGCGAAACTGGGTGTCGAGCGTGCGCTGGCCTTTAGCGAAATCAATGAGCAGCTTTACCAGTTGCTGAATGGGCTCGACGAGGTCTACCACGCGCAGGGCGAATATGCCTGGGCCGATGAGATCGTCTTCAACGCGCTGGATAAACTGCGTAAAGGCTCCCGCCAGAATCTCATTGCGCCTGCGTCTATCACCGACTGGCGGCCCCTTGTTCATGAGATGCGCTTATTCAAGTCGGCTGAAGAGCTGGAGATCATGCGTCGGGCGGGTGAAATCAGCGCCCTGGCCCACACGCGGGCGATGGAAAAATGCCGTCCGGGCATGTTTGAGTACCAGCTTGAAGGCGAAATCCTGCACGAGTTTAGCCGTCACGGTGCGCGCTTTCCTTCCTACAACACCATCGTTGGCGGCGGCGAAAACGGCTGCATTTTGCATTACACCGAAAATGAGTGTGAATTGCGCGACGGCGAGTTAGTGCTGATTGATGCCGGTTGCGAATACCAGGGGTATGCGGGCGATATCACGCGCACGTTTCCGGTGAACGGCAAATTTACCCCTGCTCAGCGCGCCATCTATGACATTGTCCTGAACTCGCTGGAAACGGCGCTGAAACTGTTCCGTCCGGGCACCTCCATTCAGGCCGTCACTCAAGACGTGGTGCGCATTATGGTGACCGGTCTGGTTGAGCTGCAGATCCTGAAAGGGGAGGTCGATGAGCTGATTGAACATAACGCACATCGCGCGTTCTTTATGCATGGCCTGAGCCACTGGCTGGGGCTGGATGTCCATGACGTTGGCGGATACGGCGTTGACCGTTCACGACCGCTCGAGCCAGGCATGGTCCTGACTGTAGAACCCGGCCTATACATCGCGCCGGATGCCGACGTGCCCGCTGAATATCGCGGGATCGGTATCCGAATTGAAGACGACATTGCGATCACCGAGTCGGGTAATGAAAACCTGACGGCGTCGGTGGTAAAACGCGCGGACGATATCGAAGCGCTGATGGCGGCGGCACGCGCATGAGTATTGTGATCGTGGGCGGCGGCATGACGGGCGCAACGCTGGCGCTGGCGCTCTCGCACCTGACGCAAGGGCAACTGGACGTCCATCTCGTGGAGGCCGTTGATCCCAAGGGCGCGGCACATCCGGGCTTTGACGCCCGCGCCATTGCGATTGCGCAAGGCACCTGCCAGCAGTTATCGCGCATTGGTCTCTGGCAGGCGATTGCCGACTGCGCCACGGCCATTAAAACGGTGCATGTGAGCGATCGCGGACATGCGGGATTTGTCACCCTCGAAGCCGAAGATTACCGGATAGAAGCGCTTGGACAGGTGGTGGAGCTCCACGACGTCGGGCAGCGTTTATTCCGTTTGCTGAACGATGCGCCAGGCGTCACGATGCACTGTCCGTCTCGCGTCGAGCAGTTTAGCCGCCGGGAAGAGGGGGTAAGCGTTACGCTTGACGACGGCACCCACATAGACGCGCAGCTGATGGTGGCGGCAGATGGCTCACGTTCGGCGCTGGGCACCCAGTGCGGTATTACGTGGCATCAACAGCCGTACGGCCAGGCGGCAGTCATCGCCAATGTGTCCACCGCTGTGGCGCATGAAGGGCGTGCGTTCGAGCGCTTTACTGAGCATGGCCCGCTCGCCCTGCTGCCGATGTCGCAGGGACGCAGTTCACTGGTCTGGTGCCATGCGCTGGAGAACGTTGACCAGGTGATGGCCTGGTCGGATGACCGTTTTTGTGAGGAATTACAAAAAGCGTTTGGCTGGCGCCTCGGGAAGATCCTGCATGCGGGCCAGCGGGCGTCTTATCCTCTGGCGCTGACCACCGCGTCACAGTCCATTTCGCATCGCGTTGCCCTGGTCGGAAACGCGGCGCAGACGCTTCACCCTATCGCCGGACAGGGATTTAACCTTGGTTTGCGCGATGTCATGAGCCTGGCGGAAACCCTGGCTCAGGCATGGCAGGAGCAGAAAGATTACGGCGCCTGGTCGGTTCTGTGCCAGTATCAAAAACGTCGCCAGGCAGATAAAGACGCCACCATTGGCGTGACGGATGGCCTGGTACACCTGTTCGCCAATCGCTGGGCTCCGCTGGTCGCGGGCCGTAATGCGGGGCTGATGGCGATGGAATTATTCATTCCGGCACGTGACGTGCTGGCGCAGCGGACTCTCGGTTGGGTTGCGCGTTAAGGAGTTAACTCAGTGCAGAATGTAGATGTTGCGATTGTCGGCGGTGGAATGGTTGGCCTGGCGCTGGCCTGCGGTTTGCAGGGCAGCGGCTTGCGTGTGGCGGTGCTTGAACAAAATCAGCCTCAGCCTGTCGCGCCCGACGCCCCGCCTGCGCTTCGGGTCTCTGCGATCAACGCCGCCAGTGAAAAGCTCCTGACGCGTTTAGGCGTCTGGTCGGATATCACGGGTTTTCGCGCCAGCTGTTATCACGGCATGGAAGTGTGGGACAAAGACAGCTTTGGTCATATTGCCTTCGATGACGAAAGCATGGGCTATAGCCATTTGGGTCACATCGTTGAAAATGCGGTCATTCATGACGCGCTGTGGCGTAAAGCCCAGCAGTGTTCAGACCTGACATTATTTGCGCCGGCGCAGGTCCAACAGGTCGCCTGGGGTGAAAACGAAGCCTTTATCACCCTGCAAAGCGGCGACATGCTGACGGCCCGGCTCATGGTCGGTGCCGACGGCGCAAACTCGTGGCTACGCGAAAAAGCGGATATTCCGCTGACCTTCTGGGATTATCGCCATCATGCTATGGTCGCGACAATTCGTACCGTAGAGCCGCACGGCGGCGTGGCGCGCCAGGTATTCCATAACGATGGCATCCTCGCATTTCTGCCGCTGAGCGATCCTCATCTGTGCTCTATCGTCTGGTCTCTGGTGCCGGAAAAAGCAAAGCAGATGCAGGAGGCCACGCCAGAGGCGTTTAATCAGGCGCTGTGTATGGCTTTTGATAATCGTCTGGGGCTTTGCACGCTGGAGAGTGAACGTCTCGTGTACCCGCTCACCGGGCGCTATGCGCGTCAGTTTGCCGCACATCGTCTGGCGCTGGTGGGCGATGCTGCCCATACCATCCATCCGCTGGCCGGGCAGGGAGTCAACCTGGGGTTTATGGATGCCGCGGAGCTGATTCAGGTGCTTCGTCGTTTACAGCGCGAGGGCAAAGATATCGGTCAACACCTGTATCTGCGTGGTTATGAGCGCAGCCGTAAGCACAGCGCCGCAATGATGCTGGCGGGCATGCAGGGTTTCCGTGAGCTTTTTGCCGGAAATCATCCTGCGAAAAAGCTGCTCAGAGATATGGGATTAAAACTGGCCGATACGCTTCCTGGCGTTAAGCCGCAACTCCTCCGCCAGGCGATGGGTCTGAACGATCTGCCGGACTGGCTGCGCTAAGTTAGACCCCCGTCACACTTTCATTTCCCGGCGCTGCCGCCGGGAAAATCTCCTCGTTTGAAATATTCTAATTTCACGCCTCTTTTCGCATTAGATTTTCTAATTTGGCCTTTTTTGCCTGACGGAAAATACGCCCGTTTTTCCGGATGAAATCTCTCACTACGCTAAAAATGTATCTGCATTGTTAATTTTATGCGGGTTAAATCGCATTTCCCCAGTGAATAACTCTGTAGGCTTCTTAGCGATTTTTGGTCATAAGCTAATGTGATGACCCATTTTACCTTATGGTTAATCGCCGGTTTCGGTGGTAAGTTCAGGTAAAAGAGAACGTTTGCGTCGGCGTCCAGGAGTGATGCCGATGACGGGTTTCGTGATGAATATTGAGGCGCGAAACGCAAGATAGCCCCGCTTATTCAACGAGGAAAAGATGGCTCAACAAACTCCTTTGTACCAACAGCATGAGTTATGTGGCGCACGCATGGTGGACTTCCATGGCTGGATGATGCCGCTGCACTACGGCTCACAGATTGACGAGCATCACGCGGTGCGCACCGACGCCGGCATGTTTGATGTATCACACATGACCATTGTCGACCTGCGGGGTAGCCGCACCCGGGAGTTCTTGCGTTATCTGCTGGCCAACGACGTCGCAAAGCTCAAGACGGCGGGTAAAGCGCTTTACAGCGGCATGCTGAATGCCTCCGGCGGCGTGATTGATGACCTGATCGTCTATTACTTTACGGAAGATTTTTTCCGCCTTGTTGTTAACTCTGCCACCCGCGAAAAAGACCTCTCCTGGATTTCCCAACACGCTGAACCTTTCGCCATCGACATTACCGTCCGTGACGATCTCTCTCTTATTGCGGTTCAAGGGCCAAACGCGCAGGCCAAAGCCGCCACGCTGTTCACCGAAGAGCAGCGTCAGGCAACAGAAGGGATGAAACCCTTCTTTGGCGTGCAGGCGGGCGATCTTTTCATCGCAACGACGGGCTACACCGGTGAAGCCGGATATGAAATTGCCCTGCCAAACGAGAAAGCGGCCGATTTCTGGCAGGCGCTGGTGAAGGCGGGCGTTAAGCCGGCGGGCCTGGGCGCACGCGATACGCTGCGTCTGGAAGCCGGTATGAATCTCTATGGGCAGGAGATGGACGAAGGTGTCTCTCCACTGGCCGCCAATATGGGCTGGACCATTGCCTGGGAACCGGCAGACCGCGATTTCATTGGTCGCGAAGCGCTGGAAATGCAGCGTGAGAAAGGTACGGAGCAGCTGGTGGGCCTGGTCATGACCGAAAAAGGCGTGCTGCGCAACGAGCTGCCGGTGCGTTTCACGGATGCAAACGGCAATCAGCACGAAGGCATCATTACCAGCGGCACCTTCTCCCCGACGCTGGGTTACAGCATTGCACTGGCACGCGTGCCGGCCGGGATTGGCGAGACTGCCGTGGTGCAGATCCGCAATCGCGAAATGCCCGTCACCGTCACCAAACCGATTTTTGTTCGCGCCGGTAAACCGGTCGCTTAATCATTTTTATCAGGAGATTTCCAATGAGCAATGTGCCAGCAGAACTGAAATACAGCAAAGAACACGAATGGCTGCGCAAAGAAGCCGACGGCACTTATTCCGTCGGCATCACCGAGCATGCGCAAGAGCTGCTCGGTGACATGGTCTTTATCGACCTGCCGGATGTGGGCGCGACCGTTAGCGCGGGCGACGACTGTGCTGTCGCTGAATCCGTGAAAGCGGCCTCAGACATCTATGCGCCGGTCAGCGGCGAAATCGTGGCGGTAAACGACGCGCTGAGCGACTCCCCGGAGCTGGTAAACAGCGAACCTTATGAAGGCGGCTGGATCTTCAAAATCAAAGCCACTGACGAAGCAGAAGTCGCGGCACTGCTGGATGCTTCTGCCTACGAAGCCCTGTTAGAAGACGAGTAAGCCTTATCCCTCTCCCTTATGGGGAGAGGGCAGGGGTGAGAGTGCCAATCTTCCCCTCACCCTAACCCTCTCCTGAAAGGAGAGGGAATACACATTCACTGCACGTTTCAGGAACCATCGCTCATGACACAGACTTTAAGCCAGCTTGAAAACCGTGGCGCTTTCATTGAACGTCACATTGGGCCGGATGCTCAGCAACAGCAGGAGATGCTGAAGACAGTTGGCGCGGATTCATTAAACGCACTGATCGGCCAGATCGTGCCAAAAGATATCCAGCTTGCCACGCCGCCTCAGGTCGGTGAGGCCACGACGGAATTCGCCGCGCTGGCAGAGCTGAAAGCAATCGCCAGCCTGAACAAGCGCTTTAAGTCTTACATTGGCATGGGTTATACCCCTGTTCAGCTGCCGCCGGTGATCCTGCGTAATATGCTGGAAAATCCGGGCTGGTACACCGCCTACACGCCGTATCAACCGGAGGTGTCGCAGGGCCGTCTGGAAGCGCTGCTGAACTTCCAGCAGGTGACGCTGGATCTGACCGGTCTGGATATCGCATCCGCTTCACTGCTCGACGAAGCCACCGCAGCGGCCGAAGCCATGGCGATGGCCAAACGTGTCAGTAAACTCAAAAATGCGAACCGTTTCTTCGTGGCGGCGGACGTGCATCCGCAAACCCTGGACGTGGTGCGCACTCGTGCGGAGACCTTCGGCTTTGACGTGATTGTCGATGAAGCGGACAAAGTGCTGGATCATCAGGATGTGTTTGGCGTGCTGCTGCAACAGGTGGGCACCACCGGGGAAGTGCACGACTACAGCACGCTGATTGCCGAGCTGAAATCCCGTAAAGTGATTGTCAGCGTCGCCGCTGATTTTATGGCCCTGGTCCTGCTGACGGCACCTGGCAAACAGGGCGCAGACATTGTCTTTGGCTCTGCACAGCGCTTCGGCGTGCCGATGGGCTACGGCGGTCCGCACGCTGCGTTCTTTGCGGCCAAAGATGAATTTAAACGTTCCATGCCAGGCCGAATCATTGGTGTGTCGAAAGATGCGGCCGGGAACACCGCGCTGCGTATGGCCATGCAGACGCGTGAGCAGCATATCCGTCGCGAAAAAGCGAACTCAAACATTTGTACTTCTCAGGTCCTGCTGGCGAACATTGCCAGCCTGTATGCGGTCTTCCACGGTCCGGCTGGTCTGAAACGCATTGCCAGCCGCATTCACCGCTTTGCGGATATTCTGGCGGCGGGCCTGCAACAGAAAGGACTGAAACTGCGTCATGCGCACTACTTCGATACTCTGTGCGTCGAAGTGGCAGACAAAGCCGCCGTTATCGCAGGTGCTGAAGCCGCGGAAATCAACCTGCGCACCGATATTCTCAATGCCGTAGGCATTACGCTGAATGAAACCACCACGCGTGAAGACGTGCAGGATCTGTTTAGCGTCCTGCTGGGCGATGCGCATGGTCTGGACATCGACGCGCTGGATAAAGAGGTGGCCCACGACAGCCGCTCCATCCAGGAGAGCATGCTGCGTAACGATGCCATTCTGGCGCACCCGGTCTTCAATCGCTATCACAGCGAAACCGAGATGATGCGCTATATGCACTCTCTGGAGCGCAAAGATCTGGCCCTGAATCAGGCGATGATCCCGCTGGGCTCCTGCACCATGAAGCTGAACGCGGCGGCAGAGATGATCCCTATCACCTGGCCGGAGTTCTCTGAGCTGCACCCATTCTGCCCGGCAGATCAGGCGGAAGGGTATCATATGATGATCAACCAGCTTTCCGACTGGCTGGTGAAGCTGACCGGCTATGACGCGCTCTGTATGCAGCCAAACTCCGGCGCGCAGGGTGAATATGCAGGCCTGCTGGCGATTCGTCACTATCACGAAAGCCGCAATGAAGGGCATCGCGATATCTGCCTGATCCCAAGCTCCGCACACGGTACTAACCCGGCCTCGGCACAAATGGCAGGCATGGAAGTGGTGGTGGTTGCCTGTGACAAAAACGGCAACATCGACCTGGCCGATCTGCGTGCGAAAGCCGGGCAGGCGGGCGAAAAACTTTCCTGCATCATGGTGACCTACCCGTCCACTCACGGCGTGTATGAAGAGACCATCCGTGAAGTGTGTGAAGTGGTGCATCAGTTCGGCGGTCAGGTTTATCTCGACGGGGCGAACATGAACGCGCAGGTGGGGATCACCTCTCCGGGCTTTATCGGTGCGGATGTGTCGCACCTGAACCTGCATAAAACCTTCTGCATTCCACACGGCGGTGGCGGCCCGGGTATGGGCCCTATCGGCGTGAAAGCGCATCTGGCACCGTTCGTGCCGGGTCACAGCGTGGTGCAGATTGAAGGCATGTTGACCCGCCAGGGCGCCGTCTCTGCGGCACCGTTCGGTAGCGCCTCTATCCTGCCAATCAGCTGGATGTACATCCGCATGATGGGTGCGGAAGGGCTGAAGCAGGCAAGCCAGGTGGCGATCCTCAACGCCAACTACATTGCCACGCGCCTGAAATCTGCCTTCCCGGTGCTCTATACCGGCCGTGATGGCCGCGTGGCGCACGAATGCATCCTTGATATTCGTCCGCTGAAAGACGCGACGGGCATCAGCGAGCTGGATATTGCCAAACGTCTGATCGACTACGGCTTCCACGCCCCAACGATGTCCTTCCCGGTGGCGGGCACGCTGATGGTTGAGCCAACGGAGTCGGAAAGCAAAGCTGAGCTGGACCGCTTCATTGACGCGATGCTCGCCATCCGCATGGAGATCGATCGTGTGCAGGACGGCGAGTGGACGCTCGACGATAACCCGCTGGTCAACGCGCCGCACACCCAGCACGAGCTGGTGGCGGAGTGGACCCACGGCTACTCCCGCGAGCTGGCGGTCTTCCCGGCGGGCGTGGCAAACAAATACTGGCCGACCGTTAAGCGTCTTGATGACGTTTATGGCGACCGTAACCTGTTCTGTTCGTGTGTTCCGATGAGCGAATACGCATAATCTGTCTGCCATACTGTAGGCCGGGTAAGCGCCAGCGCTACCCGGCTTTTTTATTTGGAGGATGTAAATGGCAATTGCACTGGTTACCGGCGCCAGCCGCGGGATTGGTAAAGCGACCGCGCTGCAGCTGGCACGCGAAGGCTATACCGTGGCGGTGAACTACCATCACAACATCAAGGCCGCGACGGATGTGATCAATCAAATCATTGAAGCAGGCGGCAAAGCCTTCGCCGTGCGTGCGGATATCAGCGACGAAGCGCAGGTGCTGGCGATGTACGACAGTATCGATCGTGAAGGTGAAACGCTGACGGCGCTGGTCAATAACGCCGGTATTCTGTTTGAACAATCCACCATCGAAAACCTGTCGGCAGAGCGCATTAATCGCGTCCTGGCAACTAACGTGACCGGGTATTTTCTCTGCTGTCGTGAAGCGGTAAAACGCATGTCGTTTAAACACGGCGGCAAGGGCGGGGCGATAGTGAATGTCTCATCAGCGGCGTCACGCCTGGGCGCGCCGGGTGAGTATGTGGATTACGCGGCCTCCAAGGGGGCCGTGGATTCGTTGACGACCGGTTTATCGCTGGAGGTGGCGGCACAAGGCATTCGCGTTAACTGCGTGCGCCCTGGCCTGATTTATACCGATATCCATGCCTCTGGCGGCGAGCCGGGTCGGGTGGATCGGGTTAAGTCCATGCTGCCAATGCAGCGAGGCGGCCAGCCGGAAGAGGTGGCGCAGGCGATTGTCTGGTTGCTGAGCGAAAAAGCATCGTATGTGACGGGCAGTTTTATCGAGCTGGCGGGCGGTAAATGAATATGCCCCTCTCCCTAAAAACGGGGAGAGGGGAAAGGATTACAGCGTTTCGCCGTTGCTGGCGATCGCGGCTTTATACCACTCGAAGCTCTTCTTCCGCGAGCGGGACATATCACCCGTGCCGTCATCGTGCTTGTTCACGTAGATAAAACCGTAGCGCTTGCTGTACTGACCGGTGGTGAACGACACGCAGTCAATGCAACCCCACGGGGTATAACCCATCAGGTCCACGCCGTCGTAAGTGACGGCTTTCATCATCTCTTTCACGTGGGCGCGCAGGTAGTCGATGCGATAGTCATCGTTGATGCTGCCGTCCTCTTCCACTTTATCGTAGGCACCGAAGCCGTTTTCAACGATAAACAGCGGTTTCTGGTAACGCTCGTACAGTTCGCACAGTGAATAACGCAGGCCCACCGGGTCAATCTGCCAGCCCCAGTCCGAGGCTTTCACGTGCGGGTTCGGTACGCTGCCTTCGAAGCCGGAAATGGCATCGCCGCTGCCGCCTTCGGCTTTGACCGCATTGGTCATGTAATAGCTGAAACCCAGATAGTCGCAGGTGCCTTCGCGCAGAATCGCGTCGTCACCGTCTTCCATGTTGATATTAAACCCACGGCGTTCCCACTCGTTAAGCACGTAGGACGGGTAGTAGCCACGCAGCTGAACGTCGGTAAAGACATAGCGCTCGCGCATGGATTCCTGAGCGAACATCACATCCTCTGGCTTGCAGGAGAACGGATAGAGCGCCACCATTGCCAGCATGCAGCCGACTTTCATCTCTGGATTAATGCGTCGCGCCGCCTTCACCGCCAGCGCGCTTGCCACGAACTGGTGGTGCAGCACCTGGTACATGGTCTCTTCCGGATTGTCATGCTCGGTATAAACCACGCCTGAGCAGCAGTAGCCGAACAGCGGCGCACGCCAGTTACGCTGGTTGTTGATCTCATTGAAGGTCATCCAGTATTTGACCTTATTTTTGTAGCGCTCAAACACCACTTCCGCGAAGCGCACAAAGAAATCCACCACTTTCCGGTTGGTCCAGCCACCGTATTCCTGCACCAGATGCAGCGGCATTTCGAAGTGGGAGAGGGTGATAACGGGCTCGATATTGTACTTCAGCAGCTCATCGAACATGTCGTCATAGAACTTCAGCCCTTCTTCATTCGGCTGGGTTTCATCCCCTTTCGGGAAGATGCGCGTCCAGGCGATAGAGGTGCGGAAGCACTTGAAACCCATCTCGGCAAACAGTTTGATGTCTTCTTTGTAATGGCCGTGGAAGTCGATGGCCTCGTGGTTCGGATAATATTTACCCGGCACGACGTCCTGAGTGATTTCGCGTGGCACGCCGTGCGCGCCGCCGGTGAGAACGTCGCAAATACTGGGCCCCTTGCCGCCTTTATTCCAGCCGCCTTCAACCTGGTGTGCCGCAACCGCGCCACCCCATAAAAAATCTTTTGGTAAGGTTAATTTTTTCATCTTTGCTATTCTCAATGGAGGCAATATTGACATCGAGTCTAGCAAAGCGACATTAAATGTCACGATATAACAATTCGCTGAAAATGTAATATGTCACATTCATAAAACAGGGTGTTTTATTCTGTTAATTTCTTCGCCAGTTTGCGCCCCAGCGACTCCAGAATATAGATGACGGGAATTTGCGTTGTAATATCGTAGACGCCGCCAATACGGGTTTGTGGCACATGCCAGGAGAGATTAAAATCCGCCAGCTTTGCCAGGCGCGACTGTTCGTGGCTGGTTATGGAGAGCACTTTACAGTGATGCAGGCTGAACTGGCTGGCGAAGCGTAAGATCTCCTCGGTTTCACCGGAGACGGACAGCACAATGGCCAGCGCATTTTTGGCCATGTCATTGGTCACCGGGAAATAAGGGTCGTCAATATGGTTGCTGAATTTGCCGATATTTGAAAAGAAACGTGCGCCATATTTTGCCAGCGAGCCAGAGGTGCCCGCACCAACAAATATAATACGTTCGGACGATAAAATAATATCCACCGCGTGATCTAATAACGCGTCGAACTCTTCGTTGTTAACGCTTTTAAAAAAGCTGATAATTTCACTGGCACCAAAATTCGCCTGCTGGGGCTCGTTTTGCTCTAAATAGAGTTTAAAACGTACGCGAAATTCCGAGTAGCCCTCACAGTTGAGCTTGCGGCAGAAACGCAGGATGGTGGTGGTCGATACGCCAGCCGCTTCTGCCAGTTCACGGATGGTCATGTACATCACCTTGTCACGGTTTTTGATGACATAGTGGTAGACCATCATCTCAAGGTTGTTGAGACGGGCAACGGCGGAATGGGAGAACATGCTCACAATGGCTAAACTCACTCATCAGACTTTTCTAAAAGGAATAATAACATGCAGCCAAACGACATCACTTTTTTTCAACGCTTTCAGGACGACATTCTGGCCGGGCGTAAAACCATTACCATTCGGGATGAAAGCGAGTCACATTTTAAAGCGGGTGATATCCTGCGGGTCGGGCGCTATGAAGATGAAGTCTACTTTTGCACCATTGAAGTGACGGGCGTGTCGACGGTGACGCTGGATACGCTGACGGAAAAACACGCGGTGCAGGAAAACATGTCCCTGGCGGCGCTCCGTGAGGTCATTACGGAGATTTATCCTCAACAAACACATTTTTATGTGATTGATTTTAAATGCGTTTAAATTGTAGCGGACAGGTGTAAGGTCATATATTCATTCAATTGTATGATTTTAATGGAATTCTCTTATTAATGGATTTATTTTAGCTAACATGTGTTCACTGAAATCATTCTCAGTTAGCATAACGGATGATGCATAATCATCTTATGTTCTGCTGGAGTTGCGCATGGTAAGTAAGCCATTAATCACACAAGGATATTCACTGGCTGAGGAGATAGCCAACAGTATTAGTCATGGTATTGGTCTCGTTTTCGGGATCGTGGGATTAGTGTTGCTGCTGGTTCAGGCGACGGATGCCAATGCGAGCGCCATGGCGATCACCAGTTACAGTCTGTATGGCGGAAGCATGATTCTGCTGTTTCTCGCGTCGACGCTTTACCATGCCATTCCCCATCAACGGGCAAAGAGATGGCTCAAAAAATTCGACCATTGCGCTATTTATCTGCTGATTGCCGGTACCTACACGCCCTTTTTACTGGTGGGGCTGAACTCCCCTCTGTCGCGGGGGTTAATGGTTGTCATCTGGAGCCTGGCGCTGTTGGGCATCCTCTTCAAACTCACCATTGCGCATCGGTTTAAGGTGCTCTCACTGGTGACTTATCTGACGATGGGCTGGCTGTCGCTGATTGTGATTTATCAGCTGGCGGTCAAGCTTTCAGCCGGAGGGGTGACTCTGCTTGCCGTGGGCGGGATCGTTTACTCCCTGGGGGTTATTTTCTACGTCTGTAAGCGTATTCCTTACAACCATGCGATTTGGCACGGCTTTGTCCTGGGCGGTAGCGTCTGCCACTTCCTGGCGATCTATCTGTATGTTGGGCAGGTTTAAGCGTTACGCTGTGCGGTCTGATGCCCTCACCCCAACCCTCTCGCACAGGGAGAGGGAGCATGTCAGAATGAGCCGCAGGGAGAGAGCATTTCACAGTTAAAATGCGTAGCCGCCTTAAGGCTGGCTTACTCTTCCAGAGAGTAAGGCAGTGGTTCTATGCTCAGCGTATTGGCATCGTCACGCACGCGGAACACGGTATCGGCTTCCATATCGTTGTTCATCACGACCTGAACCAACAGGCGACCATCGTCGAGTTGAACCGCAGCCAGCACGGTGCCCGTACGACGCCAGTTCTCACCCATTTTCATCTCTAAATCTTCGCCTGCTTCCGGCACGCGGCTGGCTTGACCGGACAACGTCCACAGCGCACGTTTGTTGGCACCACGGAATTTTGCCCGCGCCACCATCTCCTGACCGGTGTAGCACCCTTTCTTAAAGCTGATACCACCCAGCGCCTGCAGGTTGGTTGCCTGCGGAATAAACTGCGCGCTGTTTGCCGCGTCAATCACCGGGAGACCCGCTTCGATATTCAGCGCCAGCCACTGCTGGCTGTTATTGAGCTGCGCTTCGCCGCGTAAGGCTTCCGTGACGCGCTCTGCGGTTTCAGCGTCGGTCACCAGAAGGAAACGTTCTGCCGGATGTTCAAACCAAAGAATAGAGGTTGCGCCTTCGCTAACGACCTGTTTTTCAGCGTCTGGCAGCGCGCTGAAGAGGTTTTTCAGTGCCGCTCGGGCCTGGAATCCGGCCACGCCCAGCAAGACATGTTCATCATCAGCGACAATGGTCACTTTTGAGAAGACCGCATATTTTTTCAGTTCAGTGAGCTGCGCATCGCGCAGGCTGCGGCGCTCGATCAGGGCAAAGCCATCCTGACGGCGGAAAAGGCGCAGATTGCTCCACATTTTACCTTTAGGATCGCAGTGCGCGGCCAACAGGTGCTGATGCTCCGTCATTTGACCGACGTCTGCCGTCACCTGACCCTGCAGATATTTTTCGCTGTCGGCACCCGTGAGAGTTGCCAGTGCCCAGTCATCAAGAGAAATAAGCGTCAGCGGCAGACGCGCAGAGGCGACGGGCTGGCGAGGAGAAAATGGTGTAAATGCCATAGTGATGTCCTGAATTGCTTAACGCTTTGATAATGCCTAATGGTAAAAGAGACTGTCGTCATTGCAAGCGCTTTCAGCAGGCCAATTGTGCCTTATCGCTGTTCTGCGTAGCGCTACGCAGAACAGAGTAATCCGCTTTCTTTGTAGGGTTTTTTCTGCAAGCATGCTTCCGACTTGCAATATTCCAGTAAAGAAAGAGCAAAAAACACGTTACACTAGGGATTGTCCCGGGAGGGAGAACGACATCCCGCCCCCTCTGAAGGGAAAAGCCTTTGCCAAACGTTATGCAGGAAAAACAACATGGACATTAACAATAAAGCCCGCATTCATTGGGCATGCCGTCGCGGTATGCGCGAACTCGATATCTCTGTCATGCCCTTCTTTGAGCATGAGTACGACAGCCTGAGCGATGATGACAAACGTCTGTTCGTTCGTCTGCTTGAAAGCGACGATCCTGATTTGTTCAACTGGCTGATGAATCACGGCAAACCCGCCGACACCGAGTTGCAACGGATGGTGCAATTAATTCAAACACGGAATCGGGAACGTGGTCCTGTGGCAATCTGATCTGCGCGTTTCCTGGCGCTCACAGTGGATGTCGTTATTGCTCCACGGTCTGGTCGCGGCCATTGTTTTATTAATGCCATGGCCGCTGAGCTACACGCCGTTATGGCTTCTGCTCCTTTCGCTGGTGGTGTTCGACAGCGTTCGCAGCCAACGACGCATTAACGCCCGTCAGGGTGAAATCAAGCTGATGATGGATTCTCGCCTGCGCTGGCAGGGCAAAGAGTGGGAAATTGTCGGTACGCCGTGGATGCTCAAATCCGGCATGATGTTTCGTCTGCGGCAGACGGAAGGGAAGCGTAGCCAGCATTTGTGGCTGGCAGCGGACAGCATGGATTCGGCAGAGTGGCGGGATTTACGTCGGATGCTGTTACAGCAACCGACGCAGGGGCGATAACGCTTAGCTGAATTTTTCGGCCATTTCGCCCAGAATCTGCTCGCACCAGTTTTGCAGGCGCTCATCGCTCAGATCGTACTGATTGGTTTCGTCCAGCGCCAGGCCGACAAATAGCTGGCCATCGGCGATGACGGGCTTCGGGCTGGTAAATTCATAGCCTTCGGTCGGCCAGTAGCCGATAAAGCTCACGCCTTTTGGCAGCAGTTTATCGTGCAGCATACCGAGCGCATCCAGGAACCATTCTCCGTAGCCTAACTGGTCACCCATGCCATACATGGCGATGATTTTGCCTTCCAGATTGAGCGAATCGAGCCGATCCCAGACTGCTTCCCAGTCTTCCTGAATCTCGCCAAAGTCCCAGGTCGGGATGCCGAGTATCAGCACATCGTACTGCTCCATCAGGGCGGGAGCATCATCTTTCAGATTGTGTAGCGTGACCAGTTCCGGGCCAATAATGTCACGAATTTTCTCTGCTGCCATTTCGGTATAGCAGGTGCTGGAACCATAAAACAAACCAATATTCATCGCCAAAACGTCTCAATTTTTGCTATGACTTTAGGCGTAGTGTACCAGAAAGCTGTACCATTACGTCATAATGGCGAATGGCAACATCAAGGGGCAGATGTGGAAAAGGATCTCGCGCTCGTCGAGCAGTTTCTCGATGCGCTCTGGCTGGAGAAAAATCTTGCCGAGAACACGCTTAGCGCGTATCGCCGGGATTTAACCATGCTGGTGGAATGGCTCGCGCACCGTGAACTGTCGCTGGCCGAGGCGCAAAGCGACGACCTGCAAAACCTGCTGGCCGAACGGCAGGCGGGGGGATATAAGGCGACCAGTTCGGCGCGATTGTTGAGTGCAATGCGCCGCCTGTTTCAACATCTCTACCGTGAGAAGATCCGCCCGGACGATCCCAGCGCGCTGCTGGCGTCGCCCAAATTACCGCAGCGTTTACCTAAAGATCTCAGCGAAGCGCAAATTGAGAGATTATTACAAGCGCCAGTGGTTGACCTGCCGCTGGAGTTGCGCGATAAAGCGATGCTCGAGGTGCTGTACGCCACCGGTTTGCGCGTCTCTGAATTAGTCGGGCTGACGATGAGTGATATCAGCCTTCGTCAGGGCGTGGTGCGTGTAATCGGCAAAGGAAACAAAGAACGGCTGGTGCCGCTTGGCGAAGAGGCCGTTTACTGGGTTGAAACCTGGCTGGAGCACGGGCGCCCGTGGCTGCTGAACGGCGTCTCAATTGACGTGCTCTTTCCCAGCCAGCGCGCACAGCAAATGACGCGACAAACCTTCTGGCATCGCATCAAACATTACGCGACACTGGCGGGTATCGACAGTGAAAAACTGTCGCCGCACGTGTTGCGCCACGCCTTCGCCACACATCTGCTGAACCATGGCGCCGACTTGCGCGTGGTGCAGATGCTGCTGGGGCATAGCGATCTATCGACGACGCAAATTTATACGCATGTCGCGACCGAGCGCTTGCGGCAGTTACATCAACAGCACCACCCACGTGCGTGAGTGCCGAGGAATTGCATTAGGAATGAATATGAAAAAGTCTTTCGCGCTGTTTACCTTGCTGGCCGCCTCTTTTACCGGTTTAGCCCATGCAGACGATGCAGCCATCAAACAATCTCTGGCAAAACTGGGCGTGACCAGCAGCGAAATTCAGCCAGCCCCGGTTGCCGGAATGAAAACGGTTCTGACCAACAGCGGCGTTCTGTATGTCACTGAAGACGGTAAGCATTTTATTCAGGGACCGATGTACGACGTCAGCGGTGCGCAGCCGGTGAACGTGACTAACCAGCTGCTGATGAAAAACCTGAACGCGCTGGAAAAAGAGATGATTGTCTATAAAGCGGCGCAGGAAAAACACGTCATTACCGTTTTCACCGACATCACCTGTGGCTATTGCCACAAGCTGCATGAAGAGATGAAAGACTATAACGCGCTGGGCATCACCGTGCGGTATCTCGCCTTCCCGCGCGCGGGCGTACAGAGCCAGCCTGAGCAGGATATGAAAGCCATCTGGTGTGCTAAAGACCGTAATAAGGCCTTTGACGATGCGATGAACGGGAAGGGCGTCCAGCCTGCCTCCTGTGATATTGATATCGCCAACCACTACGCGCTCGGCGTGCAGTTTGGCGTGTCCGGAACACCGGCGATTGTGCTGAACAACGGCTACGTTGTGCCGGGCTATCAGGGGCCAAAAGAGATGAAAGCCTTCCTCGACGCACACCAGAAACAGTTTGGTGGTAAATAATTCGCGTGAAAGCCCCCATCAAATTGCGCCGCCGCGAGGCGGATGAAAACGTCGATTTACCGGCCGAACTTTCGCCGCTTTTGCGGCGATTGTATGCCAGCCGCGGCGTACGCTCTGGCGTGGAGCTTGAGCGTACCGTAAAAGGGCTGTTGCCCTGGCAACAGCTGAGCGGTGTCGAGAAAGCGACCGGAATGCTCTATGACGCTTTCCGCGAAGGCACGCGCATTGTGGTCGTCGGGGATTTTGATGCCGACGGCGCCACCAGTACGGCACTGAGCGTGCTCAGCCTGCGGGCGCTGGGCTGCGACAGCGTGGCCTATCTGGTGCCGAATCGCTTTGAAGATGGCTATGGTCTCAGCCCGGAAGTGGTCGATCAGGCTCATGCCCGCGGCGCGCAAATGATCATGACCGTGGATAACGGGATCTCTTCCCATGCGGGCGTCGATCGTGCCCACGCGCTGGGGATCCCGGTAATTATCACCGATCACCACCTGCCCGGCGAAACCTTGCCCGCAGCCGAAGCGATCATTAACCCGAACCTGCGCGACTGCGATTTCCCGTCGAAATCGCTGGCGGGAGTCGGGGTAGCGTTTTATCTGATGCTGGCGCTGCGCGCATTGCTGCGTGACAACGGCTGGTTTGAATCACGCGGTATCGCCATGCCTAATCTGGCGGAATACCTCGATCTGGTGGCGCTCGGTACCGTCGCAGACGTCGTGCCGCTGGATACCAATAACCGCATTTTGACCTGGCAGGGCTTAAGCCGCATTCGTGCGGGCAAGTGCCGTCCAGGCATTAAAGCACTGCTTGAGATCGCCAACCGTGACCCGCTAAAACTGGCTGCAAACGATTTAGGTTTCGCGCTGGGCCCACGCCTGAATGCGGCCGGTCGCCTGGACGATATGTCCGTCGGCGTCGCGCTGTTGCTGTGCGACAACATCGGCGAAGCGCGCGTACTGGCGAGCGAGCTTGATGCACTGAACCAGACGCGTAAAGAGATTGAACAGGGGATGCAGGCCGAAGCGCTGACCTTATGCGACAAGCTTGAGCGTAGCGGTGAACCGCTGCCGGGCGGGCTGGCAATGTACCATCCCGACTGGCATCAGGGCGTGGTTGGCATTCTGGCCTCACGAATCAAAGAACGATTCCACCGTCCGGTTATCGCCTTTGCCCCCGCGGGGGACGGCACGCTGAAAGGCTCGGGCCGCTCCATTCAGGGTTTGCATATGCGCGATGCCCTGGAGCGCCTTGATACGCTCTATCCTGGGCTGATGATCAAGTTTGGCGGACATGCGATGGCGGCGGGCTTATCGCTTGAAGAGGCAAAGTTCGACGAGTTTCAGCGTCTGTTTAGCGCGCTGGTCACTGACTGGATCGACCCGGCGTTGTTGCAGGGTGAAATTGTCTCCGATGGTCCACTGTCCGTTGCCGAGATGACCATGGACGTGGCGCAAATGCTGCGTGATGCGGGCCCGTGGGGGCAAATGTTCCCTGAGCCGCTTTTTGACGGGCGTTTTCGCCTGCTGCAGCAGCGTATCGTGGGAGAAAGGCATTTGAAAGTGATGGTTGAGCCGGTGGGCGGCGGTCCGCTACTGGACGGCATTGCGTTTAACGTCGACACCGCCGTCTGGCCGGACAATGGCGTACGTGAGGTTGAACTGGCCTTTAAGCTCGATATTAATGAGTTTCGCGGAAACCGCACGCTTCAGATCATCATCGACCATATCTGGCCAATTTAGCGTCAGTATTCTCTATAAAAAAGGGCGCGGATTCGGTACAATCCCGCTCTTATCACCGCATTTTGACACGTCGAAAAAAGAAAACAGACCATGTTTGAAATTAATCCGGTAAAAAACCGCATTCAAGACCTCACGGAGCGCTCAGACGTTCTTAGGGGGTATCTTTGACTATGATGCCAAGAAAGAGCGTCTTGAAGAAGTAAACGCCGAGCTGGAACAGCCGGACGTCTGGAACGAACCTGAACGCGCCCAGGCGCTGGGTAAAGAACGTTCCTCCCTCGAAGCTATCGTTGATACCCTCGACCAAATGTCTCAGGGGCTGGAAGATGTCTCCGGCCTGCTGGAATTAGCCGTCGAAGCCGACGACGAAGAAACCTTTAACGAAGCCATCGCTGAACTGGACGTGCTGGAAGAAAAGCTGGCTCAGCTTGAATTCCGTCGTATGTTCTCCGGCGAATATGACGGCGCAGATTGCTACCTGGATATCCAGGCCGGCTCCGGCGGGACGGAAGCGCAGGACTGGGCGAGCATGCTGACGCGCATGTATCTGCGCTGGGCTGAGGCGCGTGGTTTCAAAACGGAAATCATCGAAGAGTCTGAAGGTGAAGTGGCGGGCATTAAATCCATCACTATCAAGATTATCGGCGATTACGCCTACGGTTGGCTGCGTACTGAAACGGGCGTTCACCGCCTGGTGCGTAAGAGCCCGTTCGATTCCGGCGGCCGTCGTCATACCTCCTTCAGCTCTGCGTTTGTCTATCCGGAAGTGGATGACGATATTGATATCGAAATCAACCCGGCCGATCTGCGTATCGACGTATACCGCGCTTCCGGCGCGGGCGGTCAGCACGTTAACCGTACGGAATCCGCGGTGCGTATCACGCACGTGCCAACCGGCCTGGTAACGCAGTGTCAAAATGACCGCTCCCAGCATAAGAACAAAGACCAGGCCATGAAGCAGATGAAAGCGAAGCTTTATGAACTGGAAATGCAGAAAAAGAATGCTGAGAAACAGGTGATGGAAGACAACAAATCTGACATCGGCTGGGGTAGCCAGATCCGTTCTTATGTCCTCGATGACTCCCGCATTAAAGACTTGCGTACCGGGGTTGAGACCCGCAACACGCAGGCCGTGCTGGACGGCAGCCTGGACCAATTTATCGAAGCAAGTTTGAAAGCAGGGTTATGAGGAACCAACATGTCTGAACAACAAGCACAGGGCACTGACGCGGTAGTCGATCTTAATAACGAACTGAAAAGCCGTCGTGAGAAGCTGGCTGCACTGCGTGAGCAGGGTATTCCCTTCCCGAACGATTTCCGTCGCGATCATACCTCAGACCAGCTTCACGCTGACTTCGATGCGAAAGAGAACGAAGAGCTCGAAGCGCTGAACATCGAAGTGTCCGTTGCTGGCCGAATGATGACCCGCCGTATCATGGGTAAAGCGTCTTTCGTGACGTTACAGGATGTGGGCGGTCGTATTCAGCTGTACGTTTCTCGTGACGACCTGCCGGAAGGCATCTACAACGAGCAGTTCAAGAAGTGGGACCTGGGCGATATCCTGGGCGCGAAGGGTAAGCTGTTCAAAACCAAAACCGGTGAACTGTCTATCCACTGCACCGAGCTGCGTCTGCTGACCAAAGCACTGCGTCCATTGCCGGATAAATTCCACGGCCTGCAGGATCAGGAAGCGCGCTATCGTCAGCGTTACCTGGATCTCATCTCGAATGATGAATCCCGTAAGACCTTCAAAATTCGCTCTCAGATCATGGCCGGTATTCGCCAGTTCATGGTTAACCGCGACTTTATGGAAGTGGAAACCCCTATGATGCAGGTGATCCCCGGCGGTGCGTCTGCTCGTCCGTTCATCACCCATCATAATGCCCTGGACCTGGACATGTACCTGCGTATCGCGCCGGAACTGTACCTGAAGCGTCTGGTGGTCGGCGGCTTCGAGCGCGTCTTCGAAATCAACCGTAACTTCCGTAACGAAGGTATCTCCGTTCGCCATAACCCAGAGTTCACCATGATGGAACTCTATATGGCCTACGCGGACTACAAAGATCTGATCGAGCTGACCGAATCTCTGTTCCGTACGCTGGCGCAGGATATTCTGGGCACCACGGAAGTCCCTTACGGTGAAGAGGTCTTCGATTTCGGTAAGCCGTTCGTCAAGCTGACCATGCGCGAAGCCATCAAGAAATACCGTCCGGAAACGGAGATGGCTGACCTCGATAACTTCGACTCTGCCAAAGCGATTGCAGAAAGCATCGGCATCAAGGTTGAGAAGAGCTGGGGTCTGGGCCGCATCGTGACCGAGATCTTCGAAGAAGTTGCCGAAGCCCATCTGATTCAGCCAACCTTCATTACCGAATATCCGGCAGAGGTGTCTCCGCTGGCGCGTCGTAACGACGAAAACCCGGAAATCACCGACCGCTTTGAGTTCTTTATTGGTGGTCGTGAAATCGGTAACGGCTTCAGCGAGCTGAACGATGCGCAGGATCAGGCGCAGCGTTTCCAGGATCAGGTTGATGCGAAAGCAGCGGGCGATGACGAAGCGATGTTCTTCGATGAAGACTACGTGACCGCGCTGGAACACGGTTTGCCACCTACGGCGGGCCTGGGTATTGGTATCGACCGTATGGTCATGCTGTTCACCAACAGCCACACCATCCGTGACGTGATCCTCTTCCCGGCCATGCGTCCGGTGAAATAAGTCTTTAAGACATAAAAAAAGCCCCGAGCGTTTCGCCGGGGCTTTTTTATTTTGCCGCGTAAGCGGTGAGCGCTTCGCGGGCGGCGGCGGCTTCCATCACCATCCACGGACTAAAGGCCCACGGCGTCGCGTCCAGGGCGCGGAATAACGTCTCCAGCTCGACCCAGTGATACTCCATCACCTCATCGGGATTCACGTTAAGCTCACTGGTGATACGGGCGGCAAAAACCGGGCAGACCTCGTTTTCTACGATGCCGGAAGGATCGACTTTACGGTAACGAAATTCAGGCGCAACGGGGGTGATGTCGGTAATGTCGGCCCCGACCTCATCGCGACAACGGCGGACGATCGCTTGCTCAATCGCTTCGCCAATCTGCGGATGACCGCAGACAGAGTTGGTCCAGACGCCGGGCCAGGCTTTTTTATTCATGGCGCGTCGGGTCACCAGGCATTCGCCTTGCGGGTTAAAAAGCCAGGAAGAGAAGGCCTGATGCAGCGAGGTATGCGTCGTATGCGCGGCATATTTCTCCTCGGTGCCAATAACCTCTCCCCGTTCGTTAACTAAGATAACGTGTTCTTGAATGCTCATTCTTGCTCCAGTAACAAAAATGCCGAATGGCGTCGCGCGTATCCCGTTTTCGGCGTGTTTAAGCGCGGGGCGGGCAGGGCTGCGTCATCGGATTTTGTTATTATACTGCATTCTTAAATGAACCGTTTGGCCCACAGAGCTGACGCGTTCTGTCAGAGGAGAGGCCCGATAACGATCCTTTTACGGCAAATATTGGGCATCAGGGGGGAGACTGTTATCATAGTGCGCCATTCACGCTGACCGAGGAACTGTTTTGTTTGCAGGAAGCCTGACGAGAAATCCCCTTACCGCTGTTTTATGCCTGACGCTAACGTTATTGCTGGCGGGCTGCTCGGGCAGTAAATCATCCGATGCGGGCAGCTATTCCGGCACGGTGTATACCGTGAAGCGCGGCGATACGCTTTATCGCATTTCGCGCTTAACCGGCACCAGCGTGAAGGAGCTGGCGCGGCTGAATAACATTTCCGCGCCCTATACCATAGAAGTGGGGCAAAAGCTCCGGGTAAGCAGTAGCGGGTCCACCTCGAAGAAATCGAGCTCGGGTAAAGGCCAAACCGCCAAAGTCACCCCATCCTATGCCGTACCAAAATCATCATGGCCGCCGGTTGGCCAGCGTTGCTGGGTCTGGCCTGCGAGCGGAAAAGTGGTCCTGCCGTACTCCACCGCAGAAGGGGGCAACAAGGGGATTGATATTGCAGGCACGCGCGGCTCACCGGTTTATGCGTCCGGCGCTGGTAAAGTGGTCTACGTGGGCAATCAGCTACGCGGTTATGGCAATCTGATCATGATTAAGCACGGTGAGGATTACATCACCGCCTATGCGCATAATGATTCGTTACTGGTTAACAATGGGCAAAACGTCAAAGCAGGACAAAAAATAGCGACGATGGGCAGTACCGGCGCCAGTTCCGTTGCGCTGCATTTCCAGATTCGCTACCGCGCCACGGCAATCGATCCCCAACGCTATTTACCGGCTCAGGGCAGTAAGCCTAAGTGCTAAATGATTAATTTCTCGCCACTTAGCGAACAAGAGGCTTGTGTGACGGTGCGTTAGGGCTATAATGCCTAACGCACCTCAAAGCGGGCGTAGTTCAATGGTAGAACGAGAGCTTCCCAAGCTCTATACGAGGGTTCGATTCCCTTCGCCCGCTCCAGAATCTCTTCAGCCTGTCGCACAATGTCATTAAATACTCTTCACGCGCATAAATGTCCTCAATGATTGTTGAGAATGACGCCGCGCTCCGCCCGGATAATATCTGCCCCATACAGCGTGCAGCAGTATATAAAAGCTGAACTTTTCAGGCCGTATAGAAGCATTTCATTTTAACGCGGTACACGCTCTGTTCCCCTTTGCGTATTTCTGCCATTTTCTTCATAGTGTCTGTGATCCTGAGGCGTAACGGTTTACCCGTGCACGCCTGCGTTATCGCAGGCAGAATCCAGAACGAACGGGCGTCAGCAAGCGCTATGCTTATCCCTAATTGATAAAAACAACAGAGGCAATGTCATGGATAACGAACTCCTGGACGCGGGGTACCGGGCCTATACCGGCGAAAAAATTGACGTCTATTTTAATACCAACCTGTGTCAGCACTCTGCCAACTGCGTGCGGGGGAGTGCGTTGCTTTTCAACCTGAAGCGTAAACCGTGGATCATTCCGGATGAAGTGGACGTTGAAACGGTTGTACGTGTGATTGACACCTGCCCGAGCGGTGCGCTGAAGTACCGCCAAAAATAAGCGAGGAACCATGGAAATTCTGCAAGGCCACAACAAGTTTTACGTCAACGATGCGCACGGCAATCAGGTTGCCGAAATTGTTTATGTCCCTACGGGGGAAAACCTGAGCATTATTGAGCACACGGATGTGGATGAGAGTCTGAAAGGGCAGGGCGTTGGCAAGCAGCTGGTCGCAAAAGTGGTCGAAGAGATGCGCGCTGAAAACCGCAAAATCATTCCTCTGTGTCCTTTCGCCAAACACGAATTCGACAAAACCCGCGAATACGACGATATTCGCGCCTAGTTTTGCCTGGAAAAAGCCTTACGGCGAGACGCGGTGTTCAGCCATGCGCTGAACACCGCTTTTTTTTATCCGACAAACATCACCGAAACGCACAGGACGCCGACAATTAACGTCAGCAAATTACCAATAGAGCGATACGGTTTAAGCGCAGGGATTAAGTAAGTGGAGAGCGTCGGCATGATAAACAAAATCATCGCAATGAGCGGCCCACTGATGGCATAAATCATCGAGATTGCGTTCGGGTTAATGCAGCACACCACAAAGGTGATGAACGACACCATCATGATCGACAGCGCCCGATTAAAGGCACGACTCTTCTTCACGCCCACCTGATTCAGCGACGATTTCACGATCTCTGTCGCCCCTTCGATCACCCCAAAATAGGTGCCCAGGAACGATTTCGACATGGCGACCACCGCCACAATAATGCCCGAAATACCCAGCCAGGCCGGGGAGGAGGGCATCATCGAAAGCGCCGATAAAATCGTCACGCCTTCTTCTTTCGCCGCCACGATATACGACGGCGGAATCGACAGCAGACAGCTGAAGACAAAGAACAGTACGCTCAGGCAAATAATCAGGTACGCGACCTTCATGATTTTTTTGCATTTACCCATTGCCGCATCGCCATACTTTTCGCGTCGATCGACGGCGAACGTAGAGATAATCGGGGTATGGCTAAAAGCAAAAACCATCACAGGAATAGAAATCCATACCTGGTGCAGCGTGTGCTGATCGAACGCCATCTGGCTGGTCAGCAGCGAAGGCTGCCAGCTTGTGGTGAGATATAACGACACAAACAGGAAGTAGGCAATCAGGGGGAAAACCAGGAATCCCATCACTTTGATGGTGATGTGGCGACCCGTCAGAAAGATCAGGTTAAGCACCATGACCACGCCCAGACTCACCAGCATACGTACGGTTGTGGTTACCGTAAGATGCTTCGCCAGCTGTTCGGTGAGCGAGTTGGTAATGGCGACGGCGTAGATCAGAACGACAACAAAGAAAGCGATAAAGTAGAGCGTGGTGATCAGATGCCCAATTTTCTTTCCGTAGTAGTGCGTGACCGCGCCGGTTATCCCTTCGCTGCCTTTGGTTTTGGACGACAGGATAAATTGAGCCAGCGCTTTATGCGGCCAGTAGGTTAATGGATAAGCCACCAGGGCGGTGATAAGCAGGACTATCGCGCCTGCGGAGCCAAGCTGAATGGGCAGAAACAATGTTCCTGCGCCCACGGCAGTGCCATAGAGGGCAAAGCTCCAGAGCGTTTCTTCTTTAGACCAAATTTTCGACATTAGAGCAACGTATCAACTATAAAAACGAACAAAAAGGAGAGTAATTTACCATAATTCTTCGTTGCCGGAGCAGTTGCTTCGTTATGTCTGGGCCGGAAGGGGATTCCGGCCCATGGGGGATTAGTGTGTTAGCGCACGCCGCTGCTGGCGACGTTTGATCATTTTGTCGCGCAGGGTGTCGTATGCCCAGTTATAGAACATGGTGTAAGGCAGGAAGAACAGGAAGAAACCAATCTCCAGCGTAAAGGCCTGAAGCAGCGTCACGCCCAGCACGGCAGCGACAATCGTCACCCCAATGACGATAAACCCGCACTCAAAACCCAGCGCGTGCAGGGCGCGAACTTTGGTCGTCCGCGGAACGCGGTGTCTGGGCCAGAAACGGTCGAAAACGAAGTTATAAATAATGTTCCAGACCATGGCGGTCGTCGCCAGGATGATGGTCAGTCCCCCCATTTCAAGCACCGAACGGCCCATTAACCAGGCCGCAGTGGGCGCCAGAATCGCGGTGGCGATCAGCTCAAAGCTGACGGCATGGAAAATGCGCTCCGGCAATTTCCGTTTATGGACATCGTGTTGCATTTACTGACCTCATTAATTCGCCGGAATGGGCGTTGACAGGACTATTGTCATCGTAAAAGGTGATATATAAAAGATAGTTACCATCGATAAAGTAGATAGATTATGCGTTACTCCCCTGAAGCCCTGACCGCCTTTGTTGAGACGGTGACCACCGGTTCTTTTTCTGCGGCTGCGCGACGGCTGCGTAAAAGCCAGTCCACCATCAGTACGGCCATTGCCAATCTTGAAGCGGATTTAGGTTTTGCCCTGTTTGACCGTTCCGCCCGTCAGCCTGTTTTAACCGCGCAGGGCAAACAGGTGCTGGGGTATGTCCAGTCCATCCTTGCCGCCGGCGAGCGCCTGGATCAGCTGGCCGTGTCGCTTACCGCGCAAACGGAAGCGCGTTTAACGTTTGTGTTATCGGATACGCTTAACCCGGACGTGCTGGAAAACCTGATGACGGAGTTCGATGCCCGTTATCCCCACACGCAATTTGAGTGCCTTGTCGGGGAGGAGGAGGATGTTATTGACCTGCTGCAAAAGGAGCGGGCGCATATTGGCCTGACCGAGGCCCGGGACAGTTATCCTACGGGGATAGGTGCCACGCGCCTGCCGATGCAAAGCCGTATGGCCATTTACGTCTCCACGTCGCATCCCCTCGCAGAGCAGGCGCTGATAGAGGCGGATGAACTTCACGGCTGGCGCGAACTGCAGCTGAATACTTATCTGGAACGCGAGCCTTCGCTGGCGCGCGGGCCTGTCTGGTCGGCACCCAATTACCTGATGCTGCTGAGTATGGCCGTGCAGGGGTTTGGCTGGTGCGCGCTGCCCTGTGCCCTGGTAGACGAATTCGCGGGGGCAAAAACCCTTGTGCAGCTTAACGTAACCGGATGGCCGCGCACCATTGCCGTCGACCTTCTGTGGAATAAACGCGCCCCGCCGGGCGTGGCAGGAAACTGGTTGCGTCAGTATTTACATCAGGCGCGATAATCCTGTGACTAAACTCACTTATTTTAAACAATTACGTTAATTGTTGATAACAATGCCTCTACTATCTGCGGTGTCATTTTGCGCAGAGGTTGAGATGAAAGAGGTCGTGATCGTGGGGGCGTTGCGTACGGCTATCGGCTGCTTTCAGGGGGCATTAGCACGTCATTCCGCCGTTGAGTTGGGCAGCGTGGTATTGAAAGCGCTGGTGGAGCGCAGTGGCATCCCCGCGCATGAAATTGACGAGGTGATCCTGGGTCAGGTCCTCACGGCCGGTGCCGGGCAAAACCCGGCTCGTCAGGCGGCCTTAAAAGGCGGATTACCTAACACGGTCTCGGCTATCACCATTAATGATGTGTGTGGCTCCGGGCTGAAAGCGCTTCATCTTGCGACGCAGGCGATCCAGTGCGGTGAAGCCGAAGTGGTGATTGCAGGCGGCCAGGAGAATATGAGCCGTGCGCCGCATGTGCTAACGGACAGCCGCACCGGCGCGCAGCTGGGAAACAGTCAGCTGCTCGACAGCCTGGTCCACGACGGGCTGTGGGATGCGTTCAACGACTACCACATGGGCGTCACCGCCGAAAACCTGGCGCGGGAATATGGTATCAGCCGCGAACTTCAGGATGCTTACGCGCTCAGCTCGCAGCAAAAAGCCCGCGCGGCCATTGATTCCGGACGATTTCGCAATGAGATCGTCCCGGTGAATACGGTACGTCAGAATAATGAACTGTTAATCGTTGATACTGATGAACAGCCGCGCACCGACACCAGCGCAGAAGGGCTGGCAATGCTCAACCCGGCATTCGAGAGCACCGGCTCCGTGACGGCAGGCAATGCTTCTTCGATTAACGATGGTGCCGCCGCCGTGATGATGATGAGTGAATCGAAAGCAGAAGAGCTCAATTTACCCGTACTGGCGCGCATCAAGGCTTTTGCCAGCGTGGGCGTTGATCCGGCGTTGATGGGGATCGCGCCTGTTTACGCGACACGCCGATGCCTTGAGCGTGCGGGCTGGCAGCTTGGTGATGTAGATCTTATAGAGGTGAACGAAGCTTTTGCGGCACAGGCGCTCTCTGTAGGAAAAATGCTTGAATGGGATCCTCAGCGGGTGAATGTGAACGGCGGCGCGATTGCGCTCGGTCACCCGATAGGGGCGTCCGGCTGTCGTATTCTGGTCTCGCTGGTACACGAAATGATTAAACGAGACGCCCGCAAAGGGCTGGCTACGCTCTGTATCGGCGGCGGTCAGGGTGTAGCGCTCGCTATCGAAAGATAATATCGCCCTTCTTTTTAACGAAGCCTCCTTATACCGGAGGCTTTTTTTTTGAGCGCGATCTTATTTTTACATGGATAAGTAAATTCTTAATGACCTAATAATTTCTTCACTTTACTTCCTCGGTTATAAAAAATTAATGTGATCTTAATCCTGAAATTTACCCTTGGTTGACCGTCTTTGTTGATGCCGGTCACGTCGATCATTGCCAAAAAAAATGAAACAAGTAATTACGATCCCGATCACTAAAATAATGGTGCTTTAAAAATAAAATGCAATTCCATAAAAACGAAACATCATTTCAATTGAGGGTTTTTGGCATGCTTAAGAAATCTCTGGTCCTTGCTTCTCTTGTTGGTGCGTCATTCGCGGCCCAGGCCGTCACCGTCGATCTGCGTCATGAATATATTGATAGCGGTTCGAACGCCGACCGCGTGTCGGTTTCACATCGTTTTGATAATGGCCTGGGCTTCTCTGTAGAAGCTAAATGGAAATCAGGTGGCGATAAGGCCGATCAGCCGTTTGCTGATATGGTTGGTAATGGTCATGAAGACCAGATTAGCTGGCGCTGGAAGGCTAACAAAAATATTGCTCTGACGCCTGCGCTTACTCTTGAAAGTAATGACAGTCGCACCATCTATAAACCTAATCTGCATTTGCAATATAGCTTCGATAGTGGTTTTTATGTGGCAGCGCGTTACCGTTATGAATATACCCGTTATCCGTCAAGCTCAAATAAAGAAGACGATAAAGTTAACCGTGGAGATGCATGGGTAGGATTTGTAATGGGAGACTGGCGTACAGAGCTGAACTATGTTTACGCGAAAAGCTCCGAGGGCACGATTAGAAATAATAATAAAGATTATTCCAATGAATATAATGCCAAGCTGGCTTATAAATGGGATAAAAACTGGGCGCCGTATGTTGAAGTGGGCAACGTTGGGGTAAAAGAGACCGACGAGCGTCAGACGCGTTTCCGTTTAGGCGTCGCATATTCTTTCTAATAATAAATAAGCAGTACCTCCGGGAAAAAGCCGGCTCGCCACGAGCCGGCTTTTTTGCGTCTCTTCAGTGTCGGGTCACGCGAATGATTTTGGATCACAACCGCTAATCTGCCTCTGCGGGCCAAAAAAAAGCCCTCCATAAAGGAGGGCAAGGCCAGTTACAGAAACACTCACTTAAATCATGCATGCAACATTTCAGGTTGCTCGGGAAGTTTCGCGATATAGAGCGCCGGTTTGCCGTCTTTATCGGAACTAAACAGAACCGCTTTATCATCCGGGGTAAAGGACGGATGCGGATGGGTCACCTGGCGGCTATTGGCCACCGTAGCCCAGGAGGTATCATGACGTGCAATGCGGAAATAACTTTTCTTCGCCACATCAAACGCATAAAGATACGGATCGTTATCGATTGTATAACCGCTGGTGTCTTTCACATCTACCGGCGTGCCGGAACCATCGCCCACCAGTAAGGTTCCATCAAAATTACTCATTAAATGCGAGCAGGCAGGCATTGGCATAACGGCTTCGTTGACGCCCGTCTCCGGATTAAAACGGTAAATAGTGCGACCCTGCTGGCCTTTCAGGTAAGAGACATAGACGAGCGCCGAACCGTCTGGCACCCAGAATTCATGCGTACAGCTTTCACCCTCAGCATGCTCTTTGACTTTGCGAACGTGGCTGCCATCTTCGTTCACCATCCACATGCGGGCGTCGACCAGGTCGTGTGGCCCTTCGTGACAGAAGGCCACGGTATTGTCATCGAACGGACGGTAAATAGGATGGCCCAGCCAGTTTTTCTCTTCGTGGATGGTCGCGCTTTCGCCGGTCTTAAGATCGACACGCAACAGACGGCAATGCGGTCCTTTATGGAAGAAGTCGTGGAAGATTTTCCAGTCATTAAGCGGTGTCCAGTCGCTTTTCGCGATCTCAATGCCGACCAGTTTGGTGCAGTCGCTGTTAGCCACCCAGGTTCCGTAGCCGACCCACTCATCGGGTACGCGATAAACCTCGCGTTCCGCCAGCGTTTTAAGATCCACTTCCAGCAAGACGCGATCGTTTTTCACATAATAAAGCGACGCGTCATCCGGTGAGAGGAATCCACCGAAAGTATTGTCGCCAGCGCCTTCGGTCAACTGGACAGCTTCAGCTTTTTTCACATCCAGCAGGTAGTAGTTCCAGTGACCGTCGAACTCCCCCGCGAACAGCAAATGACTGCCATCGTTAAAGAAACACTTCTGGTAGAAGTAATTACGATGACAGGTGACTTCCGGTGGAGTCAGGCGAGTTATTTCCACGCCTGTATCCGGATCGCGGCTGTGCTCGTAGTTCAGCTTGACCCGCATACCTTTAGCCATGATGCACTCCTTTATAGTGACGGCTGAATCCTGCTTCGGCAGCCATATCTGAATGATTATCGAGTTAAAAACTGAGTATCAAAATATCAAAACAACGTTTCAATGTGTGTGACTGATGGCGCAATTTGTAAGATTTATTAACGGAGTCGATGGGTTTCTTTGATTTTATGCGCGTGATTCCCCGTTCGATGTGAAAACTCAAAGTTTTTATAATTAGTTGTTTATTAAAGTAAAAAATCAACCTGACGGATTGCTGTTTGCTGCGCTTTTCTCTGTCAACGCTCAACATTCGTGATCGCAACTGCATTTCCGTCATTAAGATGCAGAAAAAGTGAAACAACGTTTTAAATGTAATTGAAAACCCATTTCTCAGCAGATACTATGTGTGCAACATGAAAACGGAACATCGTTTCGTTAATTATCCTGGCCCTCGGGCACGATCAATTCTGGAGGTACACGTGGAGGTCAGACAAAGCATCCACAGCGCGCATGCAAAGACACTGGATACACAGGGGCTGCGCGATGAGTTTTTAGTCGAGAAGGTGTTTGTTGCCGATCAATACACCATGGTGTACAGCCACATCGACCGCATTATTGTTGGCGGCATTATGCCGGTCTCAACGACGGTGTCCGTGGGCGGTGAAGTGGGCAAACAGCTCGGGGTCAGCTACTTCCTGGAGCGTCGTGAGCTGGGGGTGATCAATATTGGCGGCGCGGGCACCATCACCGTTGATGGTCAGTGCCATGAAATCGGTCATCGTGATGCGCTGTACGTCGGTAAAGGGGCGAAAGAAGTGGTCTTCGCCAGTATCGATGCCGGCAAACCGGCGAAGTTCTACTACAACTGCGCGCCGGCGCACATGACTTACCCGACCAAAAAGGTGACGCCTGCGGATGTTTCTCCCGTTACGTTGGGGGACAATCTCACCAGTAACCGTCGCACGATCAATAAATACTTTGTGCCGGATGTCCTGGAAACCTGTCAGCTCAGCATGGGCTTAACCGAACTGGCGCCGGGGAATCTCTGGAATACCATGCCGTGCCATACGCACGAGCGCCGCATGGAAGTGTACTTCTATTTCAATATGGACGAAGACGCCTGCGTGTTCCACATGATGGGGCAGCCGCAGGAAACCCGCCATCTCGTGATGCACAACGAGCAGGCGGTCATTTCGCCAAGCTGGTCTATTCACTCCGGTGTCGGAACCAAAGCCTATACCTTCATCTGGGGTATGGTCGGTGAAAACCAGGTATTTGATGACATGGACCACGTCGCTGTTAAAGATCTGCGCTAGTCGCGGGCAGTTGAGCATAACTCTGCCTGTTCGTGACAGGCGCTGAAAGATAAAGGAAAAAAAATGATTCTGGATGCATTTTCTCTGCAAGGTAAAGTGGCTGTTGTGACGGGTTGTGATACCGGTCTGGGCCAGGGTATGGCATTAGGTCTGGCGGAAGCGGGCTGTGATATCGTCGGCATTAACATTGTTGAGCCAACTGAAACCATCGAGCGCGTTACCGCGCTGGGGCGTCGTTTTCTGAGCCTGACCGCCGATCTGCGTAACATTGAGGCGATCCCGGAACTGCTGGAACGCGCCGTAGCGGAATTCGGCCATATTGATGTGCTGGTCAACAACGCTGGCCTGATTCGTCGTGAAGATGCGATCAACTTTAGCGAGCGTGACTGGGACGACGTCATGAACCTGAACATTAAGAGCGTCTTCTTCATGTCACAGGCGGCGGCGAAACACTTTATTGCTCAGGGGAACGGCGGCAAAATTGTTAACATCGCCTCTATGCTCTCCTTCCAGGGCGGCATCCGCGTACCGTCTTACACCGCATCCAAAAGTGCCGTCATGGGCGTCACGCGTCTGCTGGCAAACGAATGGGCAAAACACAATATCAATGTGAATGCCATCGCACCGGGTTATATGGCGACCAATAACACGCAGCAGCTGCGCGCTGATGAGCAGCGTAGCGCTGAGATCCTCGATCGTATCCCGGCAGGGCGCTGGGGTTTACCGAGCGATCTGATGGGACCTGTCGTCTTCCTGGCGTCACCTGCTTCTGACTATATCAATGGCTATACCATTGCTGTGGATGGCGGCTGGCTGGCGCGTTAATCGTCAGCGGGTGATAAAAACCTCTGCCCGGTGCGGAGGTTTTTTTTGCCTGTCAATCGGCATTGTCCATATCCCTGCGCGGCGAATATCCATAGTGATTAACGGTGAAACGATGCAGATCACAACTTAATTGCTTATAAATGAGTGTATTAACTAAATTCGAGTATATTTCACTCTGAGTTGAAACTGTAATGTCCATCACAGATCGTCATGGTGCAGCTTATTAATCCATATCTTCACGTTATACGACCTGACACTTTTCCCGGCATTCTCGTAATTTCATTACACGTCTTACGCTGTTCAGGCAGGAAATAATGACTTCTATAAATGACTCTACCTTGATGCCCCGCGCCCTGCGCGATACGCGCAGAATGAATCAGTTTGTTTCTGTTTCGGCCGCCGTGGCAGGTTTACTGTTTGGTCTGGATATCGGCGTTATCGCCGGGGCACTTCCCTTTATTACAGATCACTTTACGCTTAGCAGCCGTCTTCAGGAGTGGGTGGTCAGCAGTATGATGCTCGGTGCGGCGATTGGCGCACTGTTCAACGGCTGGCTCTCTTTCAGACTGGGGCGCAAGTATAGCCTGATGGCAGGGGCGATTTTATTCGTCGTCGGTTCGTTAGGCTCCGCATTTGCTACAGGAGTAGAGGCGCTGCTTCTGTTCCGCGTGTTGTTGGGCGTTGCGGTGGGCATCGCCTCCTATACGGCGCCGCTCTACCTCTCTGAAATGGCGAGCGAGAACGTGCGCGGGAAGATGATCAGCATGTATCAGCTGATGGTGACGCTGGGCATCGTGCTGGCCTTCCTGTCTGATACGTACTTTAGCTACAGCGGAAACTGGCGCGCTATGTTGGGCGTGCTGGCGCTGCCCGCCGTCCTGCTGATGGTCCTGGTGATCTTTTTACCTAACAGCCCACGCTGGCTGGCGCAGAAAGGGCGTCACGTTGAAGCCGAAGAGGTGCTGCGAATGCTGCGTGATACCTCTGAAAAAGCCCGTGAGGAGCTAAACGAAATCCGCGAGAGCCTTAAGCTGAAGCAGGGCGGCTGGTCGTTATTTAAAGCCAATAAAAATGTGCGCCGTGCGGTGTTCCTCGGCATGTTGCTCCAGGCAATGCAGCAATTCACCGGCATGAACATCATCATGTATTACGCGCCGCGCATATTTAAAATGGCGGGCTTTACCACGACCGAACAGCAGATGATTGCGACGCTGGTGGTCGGGTTAACCTTTATGTTTGCCACCTTTATAGCGGTCTTTACCGTGGATAAAGCCGGGCGTAAACCGGCACTGAAAATAGGTTTTAGCGTGATGGCGCTGGGTACGCTTATCCTCGGATATTGTCTGATGCAGTTTGATAATGGCACCGCCTCCAGCAGCCTGTCGTGGCTTTCGGTGGGGATGACCATGATGTGTATTGCAGGTTACGCCATGAGCGCCGCACCGGTTGTGTGGATCCTGTGCTCAGAAATCCAGCCGCTGAAATGCCGCGATTTTGGGATTACCTGTTCGACGACCACCAACTGGGTCTCGAATATGATTATCGGGGCCACCTTCCTGACGCTACTGGATTCGATTGGCGCTGCGGGAACGTTCTGGCTCTATACGGTGCTGAATATCGCCTTTATTGGCGTCACCTTCTGGCTTATTCCTGAAACTAAAAATGTCACCCTGGAGCACATTGAACGTAAATTGATGGCAGGGGAGAAGTTACGGAATATTGGGGTATAGGGGGGAGTGATTCAGCCTGTGTAATCTCTTTGAGGGGGCATGTAACTGTGGAGGTTGTTCCGTTCACTTTATGAACAACGCTTCTCTTTGACAGGGGAACCGGTGAACGTGCCAGGGCGGCTCAATCGCCGCCGCCCTGGCGACCCGGGCTCCCGGCAAGAAAATCGCCGCTTCGCGGTCCCCTCAGCTTTTTCCTTCAGGCTTTCGGGTCGGGCGCGATGCAGCGTCCCTGCAAGTCGCGCCCTCTCGGCGCATCCCTGCGCCTCGCCCCGGCCTTCCGGAAACGCTTCGGCGATTTTCAGCCCGACCAGGGGCTCGCTGTGAGATGCCATTTGTTCATTGGCTTTTTTATCGCGGTAAGAAAAGACATGACGGGTTAGGCATCCGCTCAGGAGGAGAGAACCACCTTTGTTGCATGCTCTCCCTCACCCCAGCCCTCTCCCAAAGGGAGAGGGAGCAAAGCCACCCAGCCCTCTTCCAAAGGGAGAGGGAGCAAAGCCCCTTACACCGCACATAAATAAAGCGCAGGCATCCCTTCTTCATCCGACGTATACAACACCCATTTATCATCCGGCGAAAACGACGGATGCGGGTGTGTAACCTGCCGATCGCCGTCCAGCACTTTCCAGCTGGTGTTATGCTGGCAAACCGCTTTCTGCGTCCCTTTTTTACTGTCAAATACCCAAATAAAGGGATCGTTCAGACTGATGTCGCCGGTGTTGTGCGGCGATCCATCGCCGACGATCAGCGAACCGTCGTGATTACTCATCAGGTGAGAGCAGGGCGGGATCGCCATTAGCTGGCGATTCTCAAGCGACTGCGGATCGGCACTGAACAGATAGCGTTGCGGGTCGTTCTCTTTATGCGCCACGTAATACAGCGCGGACCCGTCAGGCACCCAAAATTCATGCGTAAAACTTTCGCCTGGCGCATGCTGGCGGACCTTGCGCAAATTACTGCCGTCGGCATTGATCAACCACATGCGCGCATCAATGGCGTCGCGGGGGCCTTCGTGACAAAACGCGACCGTGTTGTCATCAAAGGGGCGAAAGAGAGGATGACCAAGCCAGCGTTTTTCCTGCAAAATCACCTTGCGCTCACCGGTACGTAAATCGACCTTAATCAGGCGGCATTCAGGCTGCGTGAAGTAAAAGGCGCGGAATTTGCTCCAGTCGGTCAGCGGCTGCCAGTCACTCTTTTTAATTTCGATACCCACCAGCTGGCTACAGTCTGAATTCGCCACCCAGGTTCCATAGGCCACCCAGGCGTCGTCCACTTCATAGGTGACATGCTCCTCTAAACTCGCCAAATCCACCCGGCGCAGTTCGCGATTGTTTTTGACATACCAAAGCGATTTATCGTCATCTGCTAAAAAACCGCCAAAAGTATTATCTCCCGCCCCTTCCGTTAACTGCGTTGCCTGTTGCCGGTTCAGATCGAGCAGATAGTAATTCCAGTGGCCTTCGAATGCGCCGCCAAAGATCAGCTTGCTGCCATCGCGGGTAAAACATTTCTGATAGAAGTAATTTCGGTGACAAACAATGTGCGGCGGCGTCAGACGTATCACTTCGTGCCCGGTTTCCTGGTCCAGACGCGTGCGAAAAGTGAGCGGGATGATTTTTCCTTTCATGGGGGGAACCTCCAGATAAAAAAATACCCCGCCACCGGAAGTGGCAGGGTACAGACAAGACAGCGGAATTAACGCATGGCGCGTTTCAGGATACGCTCAGCCTGACGCTGGAAGTCAGCTGCCGTCTCTTCCACGGTTTTTTGACCATAGTCGATGTATTGCAAAGAGGTCCCGAACTGAGCAACGATCTGCGGATCGTCAAAGTACGGTGACACGGACAGTTTGGCTGGCAGGGATTGCGCCAGACGTAATCCCGCAACCGCCGGATCGTTCTCTTTGATTTGACCATCTTCCGTCAGGTATTTCACCGCTGCTTTGCTCAAAGGCACGCCACGCTCCAGACCCAGCGTATCGACACCCTCTTTGCTGTTCAGCAGGAAGTTAATCACTTTCGCCGCCGCTTCCGGATTTTTGGTCGATTTACCAATAGAGAGCATCTGCGCAGGTTTGAAGAACAGCCCCGCGTCGGTCGCGCCTTCCAGCATTGGATAGCTGCCCAGCTCCAGTTTTGCAGGTGGCTTCAGGTTATCGGAATACTTATTGATGGTGGAGTTCCACATATAAGTGCCGCCCCACTCACCCTGGATCCACGGCTTCATCTCGTACATATTGCTCTTACCGAACGAGGCATAGTACTTGGTGTCTGGCATCACGTGGCTGTCGACCAGATTTTTATAGGTCTGGAAGAACTCAACCCACTGCTCTTTGCTGTAGGAGAACTTTTTGGTCTTCTCATCCACCGCAGGAATGTTGTATTTCTGAATCATATAAGAATTCAGCAGCGCCAGCGTATCCTGATGCTCAAGCACGACAGGGTAATACTGCTTTCCCAGTTTGCTCTCAAAGGTTTTACCCGCAGCCATCAGCGCTTCCCAGGTTTTCGGGTATTCAACGCCCGCTTTTTTCCAGGTTTCATCGTTAAAATAGAACACACGCGCTGTGACCGAGATAGGGATCCCGTTCAGCTTGCCATTGACCGTCGTCGACTGAAGCTCTTTCGGATCGAACTGGGTTAAATCGATCACGTCTTTCATTTTGTTCAGATCGTAAAAACCATCGCCGGTTTTCGAGAAAATCGGCAGCCAGTTCCAGTTGGTCTGCATCACATCCGGCTCCGTTCCGCCGGCGATCTGGGTGGTCAGGCGGGATAAATGACCATCCCATCCGGTGTATTCCGCCTTGACGTTGATGTCAGGGTTCTGTTTATGGAACTCCTCCAGCGCCTTTAGCGTGACCTGATGGCGACCATTGCCTCCCCACCAGGACATACGTAAATCAACATCTTGTGCCATCGATGGCAAAGCAGTAAGGCCCAGAGTCGCGGAGATTGCTGCGCTTAAAAGCACTTTTTTCATTTTTATAGCTCCAGTCAGATTGAGATGTTCAGTTCTGTTTTCGCGTCAAATATATGACACTTATTCATATCAAACTTAAAATACACCTTACGGTGAAGGCCTTTTTCAATCATAGGCTTAGCTTCATCGGAAGGAATTCGGGCCGTTAATTCGTACTCTGCCACTTTCAGGTACATGAAGAATTCATGCCCCATGTTTTCGACACGGACCAGTTCACCGCTGCAGCTCCCTTCGGCGAAAGGTTCGTCACTCACCGACACGAATTCCGGACGGATGCCATAGAAAACGTCCTGCGAGGCATGATCGACGACGTTGTTATGCAGCGTTTCACTGAGCGGCATTGTTTCGTTGCCAATGCTCAACGCCAGGCGTCCCGCCTGATCGACCAGCTTTGTCGCACGGATATTCATCTCAGGTGCGCCAATAAAACCGGCCACGAACATGTTTTTCGGCTTGTGATAAAGATTGTCCGGGGTATCCACCTGCATGATATGGCCAAGCTTCATCACGCAAATGCGATCGCCCATGGTCATCGCTTCGGTCTGATCGTGCGTCACATAGACCGTGGTGGCCGGTTTGCCGGACTTCTTCAACTGCTTGTGCAGGTCAGAAATTCGAATACGCATCGAGGCGCGCAGTTTGGCGTCGAGGTTGGACAGGGGTTCATCGAATAAAAACACGTCTGGCTTTTTCACAATCGCACGGCCGACGGCCACACGCTGTGCCTGACCGCCGGAGAGCTGACGGGGCAGACGATCCAGTAACTCTTCCAGTTCCAGGATTTTTGCCGCTTCGTTAACCTGAGCATCAATTTGCGCTTTCGGCATTTTGCTCAGCTTCAGGCCGAATGCCAGGTTCTCGCGAACGGTCATGTGGGGATAAAGCGCGTAGTTCTGGAATACCATCGCAATCCCGCGCTCTTTTGGCGCGAGGTTGTTGACAATTTTCTCACCAATTCGCACTTCGCCGCCGCTGATGGTTTCCAGCCCGGCAAGCATGCGCAGGGTGGTGGATTTGGCGCAGCCGGAAGGCCCGACGATCACCATAAACTCCCCTTCAGCGATTTTAAGGTCGATAGCATGTACCGCTTTGAAGCCGTTGGAGTAAACCTTTTCCAGTTTGTTGAAGATCACTTCAGCCATGATATTTCCCTCTTAACCTTTAATTCCGCTGCTGGTTACGCCCTGTACGAAGTAGCGCTGTGCCAGGAAGAAGACAATGATGGATGGCAGAATGGAGATGCTCGCCATTGCCAGAATTTCGTTCCATGGCGCACCTTCGGTGACGTCGATGGACATTTTCAGAGCCAGTGCAATCGGGTATTTATCCACGCTGTAGACATAAATCAGCGGCCCGATGAAGTCGTTCATTGACCACATAAACTGGAACAATGCGACAGAGATAATGGCGGGTTTCAGGATCGGCACCACCACGTACCACAGCACCTGAATCGAGTTGCAGCCGTCGATTTGCGCCGCTTCTTCCATGTCACGCGGCACGCCGCGCAGGAACTGAATCAGCATAAAGACGAAGAACCCTTGCGTGGCGAAGGCCAGCGGCAGGTACAGCGGCATGTAGCTGTTCAGCATGCCCATTTCACGGAACATCAGGTACTGCGGGATCAGCAGCACGGTGCTGGGCAGCAGCATGGTGGTGATAAGGGTGGCAAACCAGAATTTCTTCCATGGGATCTCGAAGCGCGCAAAGCCGTACGCCACGATGGTGGAGGAGATAATGGTCAGGATCACTTTCGGGATCACATACTTGAAGGTGTTCAGCATGTAATGGCCAAAGTTATATTCCGTGCCGGTTTTCCAGCCGTTCACAAAACCGTCCCAGGTGGCATGGGCTGGCCACAGGCTGAGCGTGGTGAAGATCTCATGGTTCGGTTTAAACGATGCCGAGAACATCCACACCAGCGGATAGAGCATCAGCAGGCCAACAAACAGCAGGATGACGTAACGCACGCTGGCGTTGATTTTTTCCTTACGCAATGTCCTGGCGACTTCACGATCTGCAATGCTTCTCGCCGTCGAGATTTCTTGAATATCAGCCATTTTTGCCTCCCTTATCGGCGGAGTAGAACACCCAGTATTTCGATGACTTAAAGGCGATAGCGGCAAAGACGGCGACCACCAGGAACAGGATCCAGGCCAGTGCCGCCCCGTAACCCATATCGAAGTACTTGAAGGCTGTGTCGTAGATGTACAGCGAGAACAGATAGGTTGAATAGGTTGGTCCACCGCCCGTAATGACGTACGGACCGGTAAATTCCTGGAACGCCTGCGTGGTCTGCATGATGAAGTTGAAGAAAATAACCGGGGTGATCAGTGGCACGGTAACTTTCATGAACATCTGCCATTTCGACGCGCCGTCGATCATTGCCGCTTCATATTGCGACTGCGGGACGTTTTGCAGCGCGGCCAGGAAGATAACCATCGCAGAGCCGAACTGCCAGACGCGCAGCAGGGTAACCGACATCAGAGCAAGAGAAGGTTCTCCCAGCCAGTTCACCGCGTCGAATCCAAACACGCCAATAAAGCTATTGAGCAGACCATCAATGGCAAACAGCGCACGCCACAGAACGGCGATAGCTACCGAGCTGCCGAGGATGGAGGGAATATAATAGGCCGTACGGAAAAAACCGATTCCGCGTAATTTAAAGTTAAGGACAAACGCAATACCTAACGCAAACGCCAGCTTCAGGGGAATGGTCAGGAATACATAAGCAAAGGTCACGCCCATGGATTTCCAGAAGAGGGTGTCTTCGGTAAACATGTAACGATAGTTTTCGATGCCGTTAAACACCGGAGGACTCATCAGATCGTAATCAGTAAAACTGAGAAAGAAAGATGAAACAAAGGGGAAGGCCGTAAAGAGTATCAACCCAATTATATAAGGCGATATCCAGGCCAACCCCAGCAGTTTGTTTTCATTCATACATACCTACCTGGCAATCAATGGTTAAAACGGAATCTGCTCTTCAAATCACGTCCGGCGCTCGAAACTTCGGGCGCAGGAGGGGGTATTTGCTATCGTTTGTTTCAGGGTGACTTCATGTAACTCCTGATTTATCAATACATTGCTGTGATTTACATCTCCGGGTTTAGCGGGTTTCAAAAACAAGCGAACCGCTGTTCTTGATTTGTAAAACACCGTTTTAATTTATTTTATTGCTATTTGTTACGGAGTCATTCGATAAATAGTGGAAGTGTGATCGAGGTCGAAACGGTGTTTCAATAAGGTGAGGTGGCTGGCATTTTTATGATTAATGCGCGGTATTAACGGAGGGGAGGAGAGTTATTCCCCCATGTGGCGGACAACTTTTGTAACAGAGTCATGTTTGGAAGTTGTACTACCAAAAATTGTAGGCAGATCTGATTTTACCGATCGATACGTTCAGATAATTCTTAGAACCTTGTATGATACCCCTCCTTAAGACACCCAGGCAGGGTTTTACCGCAACATAAACAGAAGATTCAGCATGTCAGCGATGGATATTAAAAAAAACACGGATCTGGATTTAGCCAGCTATAACTCACCGGCCCTTCGTCCAAAAGAAATAGATCTCCTGGGACTCCTGGATGTCCTGCTCGCCGCTAAGAAACGGATTGTTGCTATCGTACTTGCCTTTGCGCTTGCCGGTATTGCGGTCTCGTTTCTGTTACCGCAAAAGTGGACCAGCAAGGCGGTGGTGACACCCGCTGAGCAAAACCAGTGGAGCCAACTGCAACAAACGCTGGTGGCGCTTCAGGTGCTGGATGTGGATGTTAAAGTCAGTCGCAACGATGTTTTCGATCTTTTTATCAAGAAATTCCAGTCTCAGTCGTTGCTGGAAGAATATATGAAAACATCGCCCTACGTGACGGAGCAGCTTAAAGAGGCGGATATCGATCCCCTGGAGCTGCATCGTGCCGTGGTCAATATCTCCGAAAAGATGAAAGCGCAGGATAACGCATCGGCAAAAGAGGCGGATAAAGCCCCCTATACCTCATGGACGCTGAGTTTTACCGCGCCGACGGCACAGGACGCCCAGCGCGTGCTTGACGGTTATATCAGCTATATCTCAGCCATCGTTGAAAAAGAGACTATGCTGCATATTCGCAACGTGCTGGAACTGAAAACGCGCATTGAGAAAGAGCGCCTGGATCTGGATCGCGTCCGTCTGACCACGATTCACAACACGAATCTCCAGCGTCTGAATTACTCTCTGGAAGTGGCGAACGCCGCCGGAATAAAAAAACCGGTTTACAGCAACGGGCAGGCGGTGAAAGACGATCCGGATTACTCCGTGGCGCTCGGTGCCGATGGCATTGCGCAGAAGTTAAAAATTGAAAAGTCGCTGCGGGATGTCGCAGAGCTGAATGCGGATTTCCAGAACCGGGAATACCATCTGGCGCAGCTGCAAAAGTTGTCGGTTGATGATCTGGAATTTGAACCGTTCAAATATCAGCTCTCGCCTTCTTTACCCATCCGCAAAGACGGCCCGGGTAAATCGGTGGTTGTGCTTCTGGCGGTGCTGCTCGGGGGCCTGTTTGCCTGTGGCAGTGTTCTGCTGCGCGAGGCGATGGAGTCTCGCCTGCCGATCGCCCAGCCTCTGACAGAACCGGTAGCGGAATAAGATAGAAAAAGGGCGGTGTAATCACCGCCCTTTTTTATTTCAGAAAATCTTCCCGGACAGGGGTAAACGTATCCAGTAGCGTACCGGGTTTCAGGCAGACGCAGCCGTGCATGATATGCGGCTCTTTATAAAGCGTATCCCCCGCGCTCACCACATGCTTTTCATCGCCGATAGTGAATTCGAATTCGCCCGACAGCACATAGGTCAGCTGTTCATGGGGATGATTATGCATCGGTCCCACGGCGCCTTGCTCAAAATTGACTTCGACTGCCATCATCTTGCCGTCGTGCGCCAGAATACGACGCGTCACGCCATTACCCAGATCGTCCAGCTGCGTGTCTTTATGAAAAATAAACATGTGGGTGTCCTGTCTTATGTTGAAACGATGTTTCATTTAATTTATACCAGCGCGAGTTAAAAGGAAACGCCACGCCAAAGAACTGGAAACACGATCACAAGTTTGCTTCACTGAGAGAAACGCAAAGGAGAAAAGATGAAAACGATCGGGTTACTGGGTGGAATGAGCTGGGAATCAACCATTCCCTACTACCGTTTAATCAATGAAGGCATCAAGCACCGTCTTGGCGGCCTTCATTCTGCGAGCCTGCTTCTGCACAGCGTGGATTTTCATGAAATCGAAGCGTGTCAGGCCAGCGGCGAGTGGGACAAAGCGGGCGAAATGCTTGCTCAGGCGGCGCTCGGGCTGGAGCGCGCCGGGGCTGAGGGGATTTTACTTTGCACGAACACCATGCATAAAGTCGCCGGGCATATCGAAGCGCGCTGTGCGCTGCCCTTCCTGCATATTGCCGATGCGACAGGCCGCGCTATTCAGGCCGCCGGAATGAAGCGCGTTGCCCTGCTGGGAACGCGCTACACCATGGAGCAGGATTTCTATCGGGGGCGCCTGAGCGCGCAGTTTGGTATTGAGAGCCTGATCCCAGACGACGCCGATCGGGCGCGCATCAATCAGATCATTTTTGATGAGCTTTGCCTCGGGACCTTCAGCGAGGCGTCGCGCAATTTCTATATTGAGGTGATTGAAAAACTGGCCAAAGAGGGCGCGGAAGGGGTGATCTTTGGCTGCACGGAAATTGGGTTGCTGGTGCCCGTGGCGCAAAGCCCGATCGCGGTCTTTGATACCGCGGCAATCCATGCCGCTGATGCGGTCGAATTTATGTTGTCCTGATAAGCTCAGGTAAGCGCTGCGCGAGGTGTTGCGCATCTTGCTTAAGATGCGCGGTAAACGCCTCGACGAGCGCGGATACCGGGCGATGAAGAGGGCGGATCAAACTGACGGAAAAGGGCACCGAGACGCTAAACGGCCGGATCGCCACGCCGCTGCCGGCATAATCCATCGCCGTGAGGGGGTTGACCACCGCGACGCCGACGCCTGCCCGAACCATGGCACAGATGGAGGCAGCGCTGTGCGTTTCTACCACCATGCGGCGTTTCACCTGGTGCTCGGCAAAGAGGGCATCCAGAAGATGTCGATAACTGTCCGTTTGCGACAGGCTGATGTAATTCTCGCCCTGAAAATCCAGCGGCGTCAGTACGCTTTTACGTGCTAACGGATGCCCTTCGGGGAGCACGCACACTTCATCTAACGAAAGTAACTCGGTGCGTTCGGTCCCGGCCGGGGTGACCCGGGTTTCGGTCAGGCCCAAATCATGGCGCTGCGCCGACAGCCACTCTTCCAGCAGCGGAGATTCCTGGGGCACGATAGTCAGGTTGACGTCAGGGTAGCGAGCCAGAAAAGGCTGTAACAGCGGCGGCAGGAAAGATTGTGAAAAGACCGGCAGGCAGACGATTGACAGCTCGCCCTGACGAAACTCCCGCAGGCTCTCCGCCGCGCTCACGATACGATCCAGCCCATACCAGGAGCGCTGAACCTCTTCGAACAGACGTAACCCTTGCACCGTCGGATGCAGGCGGCCACGCGTACGTTCGAAGAGTTTTAAACCCAGCACTTTTTCAAACCGCGCCAGTTCCCGGCTCACCGTGGGCTGTGAGGTATGCAGCATACTCGCGGCTTCGGTCAGGTTGCCGGCGGTCATAACCGCATGAAAAATTTCGATATGGCGTAGGTTTACGGCGGGCATAGCGCACCTGGGTTTTCAATGAACTCATATCATTTTTGCATAGACTGCCGAAAAAACGATATTTTTTATTCTCTTCACGCTGTGGCGTAATCCTAAAAAAGAATGTGTCCCCGGAGAAGAGCATGCCACGCCCGTTAAACCAGACCGAAACCGCGTTGAACGCTGACAACCTCCTGCGCCTGCCAGCCGAGTTTGGCTGTCCGGTGTGGGTCTATGATGCGCAGATTATTCGCGACAAGATCGCGGCGTTACACCAGTTTGACGTGGTTCGCTTTGCGCAGAAAGCTTGCTCAAACATCCATATATTACGGCTAATGCGTGAGCAGGGCGTGAAGGTGGACTCCGTGTCGTTAGGGGAAATTGAGCGTGCGCTGGCGGCAGGATACGATCCTGCTGCTGACAGCGACGCCATCGTCTTTACCGCCGATCTGATTGATGACGCAACGCTTGAAAGGGTGAAAGAGCTACAGGTGCCGGTTAACGCCGGTTCCGTTGATATGCTCGCGCAACTGGGCAACGTCTCGCCGGGCCATCGGGTCTGGCTGCGGGTGAACCCCGGTTTTGGCCACGGGCACAGCCAGAAAACCAACACCGGCGGTGAAAACAGTAAGCACGGTATCTGGTATAGCGATCTACCTGCCGCGCTGGAAGTCATACAGCGCTACCACCTGCAGCTGGTGGGCATTCATATGCATATCGGATCCGGCGTGGATTACGGTCATCTTGAGCAGGTGTGCGGTGCCATGGTGCGCCAGGTGATCGATTTTGGTCAGGATCTGGAGGCCATCTCCGCCGGAGGCGGTCTGTCCATACCTTATCGCGAAGGCGAAGAGGCGATCGATACCGATCATTACTTTGGCCTGTGGAATGCGGCGCGCGATAAAATTGCCGCCCATCTCGGGCATCCGGTAAAACTTGAAATCGAACCGGGTCGTTTTCTGGTGGCTGAATCGGGCGTGCTGGTTTCTCAGGTACGCAGCGTGAAAGAGATGGGATCGCGCCATTTTGTGCTGATCGACGCCGGGTTTAACGATCTGATGCGCCCTTCCATGTATGGCAGCTATCACCATATTTCGGCGCTCGCCGCCGACGGACGCGATCTGGCTCAGGCGCCTCGTGTCGAAACCGTGGTGGCGGGCCCGCTGTGCGAATCCGGCGACGTCTTTACCCAGCAGGAAGGCGGAAAGGTCGAGACCCGCTCTCTGCCCGCCGTGCAGCCTGGCGACTATCTGGTGTTGCACGATACCGGGGCTTACGGGGCGTCTATGTCCTCAAACTACAACAGCCGCCCGTTACTGCCGGAAGTGATGTTTGATGGTGGCGAGGCGCGACTGATTCGCCGTCGTCAGACCATTCAGGAGCTGCTCGCGCTGGAGCTATTTTGAGGTGTAGTACGGCCCGGTAGTGACCGAATCGCGTAATACCAGCGTGCCGGTAAAGGGCGGGATAGTTTCAACCGGCTGGTTTTTTGCCAGCCGGATCGCCTGATCGATAGCCGTCACGATCATATTATCGATGGGCAGATAGACGGAGGAGAGCGCGGGCTCCAGCCATTTGGCGCAGGGAGCATCGTCAAAGCCAAACAGCGAAATATCCTGTGGAATTCGCAGCCCCGCCTGATGCAGGGCCTTGGACGCGCCAAGGGCCATATCGTCATTACAGGCAAATAGGGCGCTGAAAGGAACCTTTTCGTCAATCAACGCTTTGCACAGTTCATAACCGCGCGTCATTCCCGCATCGCCATATTTCACCCGGCGATCGTCCCAGACAATGCCATGTTTTTCGAGAGCTTTGCGATAGCCCATCAGGCGCGCTTTACCGGTTGGCGTGTGGATTGGCACGGTCATGCAGGCAATCTCACGATGGCCCTGACCTATCAGATAATCGACCGCTTTAAACGCAGCATCCTGCTGCTCGAAGAATACGCAGCGATCGGCGGCCTGGCTGACTTCACGGTTGATCACCACCAGCGGCGTTTGCACGGAGTGGATGAGCTTCATGATCGCTTTTTCGCTCATATAGCGGGTGTAAAGCACAATGGCGTCACATTTGCGGTCGGCCAGCATTTGTACGGCCTGCTCTTCCTGTTCGGGGGCGTCGTGACCGTCGGTGACGATCAGTTGCTTACCGTGGGTTTCCGTCTGGCGCGACGCCTGCTGAAGCAGGCGGCCAAAGTAAAAACCGTCGAACGTCGAGACCACCAGGCCAATGCTGTTGCTGGTCTGGTTTGCCAGCGAGCGCGCCAGAAAATTCGGGCGGTAGCCCAACTCTTCCATCGCGTTAAAGACTTGCTGACGGGTACTCTCTTTTACCTGACCTGTGCCGTTCAGTACACGCGAAACGGTGGCTTTTGAGACCCCTGCGCGCAATGAGACATCCAGCATTGTTGCCATTAGAAATTCCTGCTTTCACCTAATCCTTCGCAGTTTATCACAGACGCTCAGGCACATATGCGCAGCGGCACATGCAAAACCCCCACCACGATCACGCTTTTCGGCAACGGATCGTTTTCCAGCATAAAAAAGGGCAAGTGGCATACCAAAGTGGTGATAAATCATGATTTGGAATACCTCTGGCCGCACTGGGAGCTTAATCACAGAACGATCCTCACTGGAAAGCTATTTTTGGTATGCCAATAGAAGCCGGCTGTACACCTTATTCAATAAAAGCCCTTTTACTGAGGTATTACCCTATGGCATTACAGGAAAAACTGATCGACTCTCTGGGCAGTTTCGCCACCAAATTCAACAGCTATCGCTATATCATGGCGATCAAATCCGCCTTTATAACCCTAATGCCGGTCATCATTGTTGGAGCATTCTCGGTACTGATCTCCAACATGGTGCTGGATCCAAAAAATGGCCTCGCCAGTTTTCAGTCGCTTTCGTTTCTGGCCACGCTCAAACCCATCACCAGCGCGCTTAACTACGCCACGCTTAACTTTTTAAACATTGGCGCCGTGTTTTTAATCGGTATTGAGCTGGGACGCATCAATGGCATCAAGTCGTTATTCCCGGGGCTGCTCGCGGTGATCTGCTTTATCTGCGTGACGCCGACCACCGTAGAGATGATGGTGGACGGGGAAATGCACGTGGTGAAGGACGTGCTGCTGCGGCAGTTTTCTGATACCCGCAGTCTGTTCCTTGGCATGTTTATCGCGATCCTGTCCGTCGAGATTTACTGCTGGCTTGAAGATCGCAAAGGTCTCAAGATCAGAATGCCGGACACCGTCCCGCCGAACGTTGCCGCGTCGTTTTCTGCGCTGATCCCCGCCATTATTACCACTACCGCCATTGCGACCCTGGGGTTTGTCTTCCACCAGATAACCGGTATGTACCTGTATGACGCGGTGTATCAGGTGGTCCAGCAACCGCTGGAGCGCGTGGTGCAAAGCTTGCCCGGCATTTTGCTGCTGATGTTCGTCGCTCAGCTTTTCTGGGTGATTGGTATTCATGGTAACCAGATGATCAAACCGATCCGCGAGCCGCTGCTGCTGGGGGCGATTACCGTCAACATGAGCGCGTTTGAGCAGGGTAAAGAGATCCCCAATATCATCACTATGCCGTTCTGGGATGTGTATATGAGTATTGGCGGCTCGGGGCTGACCATTGGTCTGCTGATTGCCGTGATGATCGGTACCCGGCGTAAAGAGATGAAAGAGATCGCCAAGCTGTCGATTGGCCCCGGTCTTTTTAATATCAACGAGCCCGTTATCTTTGGTATGCCGATCATGCTCAACCCGATTCTGGCGATCCCCTTTATCATCACCCCGCTGGTCACCGGCTCTATCGGCTATTTTGCCACCGTGACCGGATTTGCCGGTAAAGCCGTGGTGATGGTGCCCTGGACAACGCCACCGCTGATTAACGCATGGTTATCAACCGCCGGTTCGATGGGGGCAGTCATTACCCAGGGCATCTGTATTATCACCGCCGTCATTATCTATCTGCCGTTTGTGAAGATCGCCTCCCGCCGTGCGGAGCAGGCTGCGCTGCAACAGGCCACCGATAACGCATGAGGACGCTATGAGCATAAAACGCATTGCGATACCGCAGGATTTTATTCTGGGGGCGGCAGCGTCCGCCTGGCAGACTGAAGGCTGGAGCGGCAAGAAAGAAGGGCAGGACTCCTGGATCGATCTCTGGTACAAAAACGATCGCCACGTCTGGCATAAAGGGTATGGCCCGGCAGTGGCGACCGATTTTATTCACCGTTACCGGGACGATGTCGCGCTGATGAAAGAGGCGGGACTGACGCATTATCGCACCTCGATTAACTGGTCGCGTTTTTTGACGGACTATGAAAACGCAACGGTCGACGAAGACTACGCCGCTTATTACGATGCCCTGTTCGACGAAATGCACCGGCAGGGCATCGAACCAATGATCTGTCTGGAGCATTACGAACTGCCCGGCGTGCTGCTGGAAACCTACGGTGGCTGGGGGTCAAAACATGTCGTTGACCTGTTCGTCCGCTATGCCGAAAAGGTGTTTGAACGCTATCACGGCAAAGTCACCCGCTGGTTTACCTTCAATGAACCCATTGTGGTGCAGACCCGGGTCTACCTTGACGCGCTGCGCTGGCCTTATGAACAAAACACCGGCAAATGGATGCAGTGGAATCACCATAAAGTGCTGGCAACGGCGAAGGTGGTGAAACATTTTCATGAAAAGGGGTATTCCGGCACGGTCGGATGCATTCTGAATCCGGAAGTGACTTATCCACGCTCGACGGCCCCGCATGATGTACAGGCGGCAGAGATCTACGATCTGTTTTATAACCGCGTGTTTCTCGACCCGCTGGTGCATGGACACTATCCGCCGGCGCTGCTGGCACTGCTTGAGCAGCATCAGGTCGCCTGGGACTACACCGCGGACGAGCTGGCGCTGATTGCTGAACACACCGTCGATGAGCTGGGGATTAACCTCTACTATCCGCACCGGGTGAAAGCACCGTCTCGCGCCTGGCATCCGCAAACGCCTTTCCATCCTGCATGGTACTACGAACCCTTTGAACTGCCCGGACGCCGCATGAACCCCTCGCGTGGCTGGGAAATCTATCCGCGCATCATTTATGACATGGCCATGCGTATCAAACGCGATTACCGCAATATCCCGTGGTTTGTCGCCGAGAGCGGCATGGGTGTGGAAAATGAATCTCAGTATCGCAATCGTGACGGCATCATTGAAGATGATTACCGCATCGAATTTATCAGCGAGCATCTTTACTACACGCTGCTCGCCCGGGAAGAGGGCGCGAATTGCCACGGGTATATGCTCTGGGCATTTACCGATAACGTCTCGCCCATGAATGCGTTTAAAAACCGCTACGGTCTGATTGAAATCGATCTGGAGGATAATCGGGCCCGCCATGCGAAAAAGTCTGCCCACTGGTTCCGCCAGCTGCGCGATGCGCGCACGCTCACGCTTCAACTTGATGAGGAATGGAAGTAAGCGAAAACCACATGGGTTCTGGTAAAATAGCCGACAAACTGGCCGGGAGGATGCCCGGCCACGTATTAACTGATAAGTAAGCGCAGGTGATATTGTGGATAAGGCCGTTGTCCCACCGGAAAAAAAACAGTACCAGGAAATTGGCGAGGATTTGCGCACGCAAATTATCCAGGGTCACTATCCCGTTGGCTCCCGCCTGCCGCCTGAGCGCAATATCGCTGAAACCTACGGCGTGAGCCGTACCATTGTGCGTGAGGCGCTGCTCATGCTTGAGCTGCAAGGGACGGTGGATATTCGCCAGGGTTCCGGCGTCTATGTCATGCGCATTCCAGAAGAGCATGAAAACGAAGAAGAGCGCTTCCTGAACAGCGATGTCGGCCCGTTTGAAATTTTGCAGGCGCGCCAGCTGCTGGAAAGCAATATCGCGGCTTTTGCCGCAAAAATGGCGACGCGTGCCGATATCGATAACTTGCGCCGCATCATTGAACAAGAGCAGCGCGCCATCGCCAGCAATGACAACAGCCAGGATAACAACAAGATGTTCCACCTGGTGCTGGCGGGCGCCACGCAAAATCAGATGCTGCTGGCGACCGTTGAGAGCGTCTGGCATCACATGGACAGCAGCCCGCTGTGGCAGCAATTTAACGTCCACATCGCCAGCCGCGCCTGGCGACTGAAATGGCTGGGCGACAGACAAACCATTCTCGCCGCCCTGCGACGTCGCGACGTCATGGGGGCCTGGCAGGCCATGTTCCAGCATCTGGAAAACGTTAAAAAGAGCCTGCTGGAGCTGTCCGACGAGGATGCGCCCGATTTCGATGGCTATCTGTTTGAATCCGTCCCGCTGTTTCAGGGAAAACTGGTGTGAAGATTTTGCCGCTCTACGCCGCGTCGCACCATGCTGAGCAGGTCACAGACTGGCTCTGGCAGGCGTTTGGCGACGGATTACCGCGGGCCTTTTTTGCGAGCATTGTTGACCACAGCCAGACGCCGGATGCCTTACCAATAACCTTTGTAGCGCTCGACGGTGAGAGGTTACTTGGCACGGTCGGGCTCTGGCGGTGCGATTTAATCACTCGGCAGGATCTTTTCCCCTGGATGGCGGCGCTCTATGTCGATGACGCCGCGCGCGGCAAAGGGCTGGCGGGAAAATTACAGAACCATGTGCAGGACTACGCCAGGCAGGCCGGGTATGCAGAACTGCATCTCTGGTCGGCCTGCCGCAACTTTTACGAACGCTACGGCTGGCAGTATATCGGGGATGCGCTGGAATACCCGGATAAAACGGTCCATCTCTATCGCTATTCGCTCACCGCGTCCGGCGGCGCTACAACAGAGTGACGGCGGACTAGCGTCGGGCTAAACAGGTGGGTAATATCCGGCAGCGGACGGTTATCGGCCAGCGCCAGCGCCAGTTCCGCAGCCTGGGTGGCCATAGTAACTATCGGATATCGGACGGTGGTCAGGCGTGGACGCACATAGCGAGACACCAGCACGTCATCGAATCCAATCAGCGAAATCTCAGCGGGCACGTCGATGCCGTTATCATTCAGCACGCCCATCGCGCCTGCGGCCATCGAGTCGTTATAACAGGCCACGGCCGTAAAGTTTTTCCCCCGGCCCAGCAGCTCCGTCATCGCCTGCTCACCGCCGCTCTCATCGGGCTCTGCATAGGTTACCAGCCGTTCATTTGACGGCAGACCATGCTCACGCAGGGCGTCGTGATAGCCTTGTAAACGGTCTTCCGCATCTGAAATCTGGTGGTTTGAGCAGAGATAACCAATGCGCGTATGACCCTGCTGAATAAGATGCCGCGTCGCAAGCCAGGCACCGTAGCGATCGTCGAGCGCGACACAGCGTTTTTCATAACCTGGAATAATACGATTTATCAGGACCATACCCGGAATTTGCTTCATCAGATGCAGCAACTCTTCGTCCGGCAGAACCTTTGCATGCACGACAAGCGCCGCGCAGCGATGGCGAATCAGCTGTTCGATGGCCTGGCGCTCTTTATGTTCATTATGGTAGCCGTTGCCGATCAGTAAAAAATTGCCCGTCTCGTAGGCGACATGCTCAACGGCTTTAACCATGGCACCAAAAAAAGGGTCGGAGACATCACCCACCACCAGACCTACCGTTTCGGTCGATTGCTGGGCAAGCGCCCGGGCATTGGCGTTGGGATGATAGTTCAGGGTTTCCATGGCGCTCATAACGGCCTGTCGTGATGTATCGCTGGCTTTGGGAGAATGATTTATCACGCGTGAGACGGTCGCAACGGAGACACCCGCCATCCGTGCCACATCCTTAATTGTCGCCATTCAGTACCTTCTTATGGGGGTAAGCGTTTACACACCCACTAGTGTTGCGGAAAAGCGAGGTGCATTCAAGGTCTCGCCGCCGCCTGACTGCGCAAACGTGATGCAGAGCGTAAGACGTCGTGTAATCGTTACACGGCGAAGCGTGTCAGAATAATGTCTGGCGGAATCTTTAGTTACACTTTGCGGCAGGCTGTTGCGATTGTCCGCTGGTGGAAAATATGACCAGATTGCTACAGTCGTGATCCCAGAGGTATTGATAGGTGAAATCAACTCCGGTTGATTAACACGATTTACACCAACCTGCGTCCATACGCAGGTTTTTTTTGCCTGAACATCAACCTGTAACAGCAATCGATAAAATTCACACCTGGTTGCACTTCGGCTCAATCACTTGCGTTTTCATACTGGCGAAGATGAGGTCACGAAGCCACAATCAAGATCCCAGAGGTATTGATTGGTGAGAATTCCTGGTACGGATTCGTACTCATCTCTTGCACCAACCTGCGCGGATGCGCAGGTTTTTTTTCGCCTCTGTATTAGCTGTCGCCCCCTCTGCACTTCTCGTGTAATCTGCCACAATTTAGCGTAATCCATTCATTTACGGGCAAAGGGAGTTGACATGCTTTTTGGGTTCTTCCGTTTCTTATTTCGAATCCTTTTCCGCATTCGCATCACGGGCGATCTTCAGTCCCTGAACGGCGAGCGCGTTCTTATTACGCCTAACCATGTGTCTTTTATTGATGGCATTCTGCTGGCTCTCTTTCTGCCGGGACGCCCCGTCTTTGCGGTCTACAGTTCAATTAGCCAGAAATGGTATATGCGCAAGCTCGCCCCCTTTATTGATTTCGTTCCGCTGGATCCGACAAAGCCGATGATGATTAAACATCTGGTGCGTCTGATTGAGCAGGGCCGTCCGGTGGTGATCTTCCCTGAGGGGCGCATTTCGGTAACGGGTTCGTTGATGAAAATCTACGATGGCGCGGGCTTTGTGGCGGCAAAATCAAAAGCGACCGTGGTTCCGCTGCGCATTGAGGGGGCTGAACTTACGCCCTTCAGTCGCCTGAAAGGGCTGGTCAAACAGCGCCTGTTCCCGCAGATTACGCTGCATATTTTACCGCCCACCACGCTGCCCATGCCCGAGGCGCCGCGCGCGCGCGACAGACGCAAGATAGCGGGCGAGATGCTGCACCAGATCATGATGGAAGCACGGATGGCGGTACGTCCGCGCGAAACGCTTTACGACGCCCTGCTTACGGCGCAGTACCGGTACGGTGCCAATAAGCCCTGTATTGAAGATATCAACTTCACGCCTGACACCTACCGCAAGCTTTTGACCAAAACGCTTTTTGTCGGGCGAATTCTGGAAAAGTACAGCAAGCAGGGCGAGAAAATTGGCCTGATGCTGCCGAACGCCGGGATCAGCGCGGCGGTGATTTTCGGGGCCGTGTCGCGGGGACGCATTCCGGCCATGATGAACTATACGGCGGGGGTGAAAGGGCTAACCAGCGCGATTACCGCGGCGCAAATCAAGACCGTGTTTACCTCGCGCCAGTTCCTTGATAAAGGCAAACTTTGGCATCTGCCGGAGCAGCTTACCCAGGTCCGCTGGGTCTACCTCGAAGATCTTAAAGCCGATGTGACGACTGCCGATAAGCTGTGGATTTTTGCTCATCTGCTCGTCCCGCGTCTGGCCCAGGTAAAACAGCAGCCCGAGGACGCCGCGATCGTGCTCTTTACCTCGGGCTCCGAAGGACACCCGAAAGGGGTGGTTCACAGCCATAAAAGTCTTCTTGCCAACGTCGAGCAGATCAAAACCATCGCGGACTTTACCGCCAAAGATCGTTTTATGTCTGCGCTGCCGCTGTTCCACTCTTTCGGTCTGACCGTTGGGCTCTTTACCCCGTTATTCACGGGCGCAGAAGTGTTTCTTTACCCCAGCCCGCTGCACTACCGTGTGGTGCCGGAGCTGGTGTATGACCGAAACTGCACCGTTCTGTTTGGTACCTCCACTTTCCTTGGCAACTATGCGCGCTTTGCTAATCCTTATGATTTCTTCCGCATTCGCTACGTGGTGGCGGGGGCAGAAAAACTGCAGGAGAGCACGCGCCAGATCTGGCAGGATAAATTCGGTTTACGCATTCTGGAAGGGTATGGCGTGACCGAGTGCGCCCCGGTTGTCTCCATCAACGTACCGATGGCCGCCAGGCCCGGCACGGTGGGGCGCATTCTTCCTGGAATGGATGCGCGTCTGCTGGCCGTACCGGGGATTGAGGAAGGGGGACGCCTGCAGCTGAAAGGCCCGAATATCATGAACGGCTATCTGCGTGTCGAAAATCCGGGCGTGCTGGAAGCGCCAACGGCAGAAAATGCCCTCGGCGAAACCGAGCACGGCTGGTACGACACGGGCGATATTGTCCGGTTTGACGAGCAGGGGTATGTGCAGATTCAGGGGCGTGCGAAACGGTTTGCGAAAATAGCAGGCGAAATGATCTCCCTTGAAATGGTGGAAATGCTGGCTTCTGCGGTCTCACCGGAAAAAATGCATGCTACGTCGGTGAAAAGCGATGCCAGTAAAGGCGAAGCGCTGGTGCTGTTTACCACCGACAGCGAACTGAAACGGGACGCCTTGCTTCAGCACGCCCGTGCGCAGGGGATCCCTGAGCTGGCCGTGCCAAGAGACATTCGCTATCTGAAGCAGTTACCGGTCCTCGGGAGCGGAAAACCCGATTTTGTCACCCTTAAAGGCATGGTCGAACAGGCGGAACAGCATAATGCATAAGTCAGTGCACACTAACGACTCTATCTGGTCGAGAGGGATGATGGCGGTTACCGCCGCGCAGTTCCTGTCGGCCTTTGCGGATAATGCGCTGCTGTTTGCGACGCTGGCCTTACTCAAGGCGGAGTTTTATCCGGACTGGAGTCAGCCCATACTGCAGATGGTGTTTGTGGGCGCTTACATTGTTTTCGCCCCGTTTGTCGGGCAAATCGCCGACAGCTTCCCGAAGGGACGGGTGATGATGTGCGCCAATACGCTCAAGCTGGTCGGTGCAGCCAGCATCTGTTTTGGCGTCAATCCCTTTATCGGCTACACCCTGGTAGGCATTGGCGCGGCGGCCTATTCTCCCGCCAAGTACGGCATCCTGGGCGAACTGACAACCGGCGATAAGCTGGTTAAAGCAAACGGTCTGATGGAGTCCTCGACCATCGCGGCCATCCTGACAGGCTCCGTGGCAGGCGGCGTGCTTGCTGACTGGCACGTGCTGGCCGCGCTCGGCGTCTGCGGCGTCGTCTATGCGGGGGCAGTGGCGGCAAACCTGTTTATCCCGGTGCTGCCTGTCGCCCGTCCGGGACAGTCCTGGCATGTCCGCCCCCTGACGGCCCGCTTTTTTGACGCCTGCCGCGTACTGTGGCGCAACGGTGAAACCCGCTTCTCCTTGTTGGGCACCAGCATGTTCTGGGGGGCGGGGGTTACCCTTCGCTTCTTACTGGTGCTGTGGGTGCCCGTCGCGTTGGGAATAACCGATAACGCCACGCCAACTTATCTGAACGCGATGGTTGCCGTCGGGATTGTCGCCGGTGCCGGTATTGCGGCGAAACTGGTGACGCTCGACACCGTGGCGCGTTGCATGCCCGCTGGGATCCTGATTGGCGTGGGGGTGCTGTTCTTTTCTCTGCAACATGCCCTGCTGCCCGCATACGCGCTGCTGATGCTGATAGGAATGCTCGGGGGATTCTTTGTCGTGCCGCTCAACGCCTTGCTGCAGGAGCGTGGCAAACAAACGGTAGGGGCAGGAAATGCGATTGCCGTACAGAATCTCGGGGAGAACATTGCCATGCTGCTGATGCTGGGCCTCTATTCGCTGGCCGTTAAGGCGGGCGCGCCTGTCGTGGGCATTGGCGTCGGGTTTGGCGCACTTTTTGCGCTGGCAATCAGTGGGTTGTGGATCTGGCAGCGTCGCCGTTAAGTTTGATGCCCGGCAATGATTTCGTCGCCGGGCACGATTAATGACCTACGGTGCCGGATAGGTATAAACCTGATGCACCGCTTCAATCTCCGCTAACACCTCTTCACTCAGCTCAAGGTGGAAGCTTTCAACGTTCGTTTTCAACTGCTCCAGAGACGTCGCCCCGAGTAAGGTACTGGCGACAAACGGCTGGCGACGGACAAAGGCCAGCGCCATCTGCGCCGGATCCAGACCGTGATGTCTGGCGATATCCACATACGCCGCAATGGCCTTTTGTGTCTGCTCGCCGCTGTAGCGTGTAAAGCGCTCAAACAGCGTGTTACGCGCTCCCGCAGGCCTTGCACCATTCAGGTACTTGCCGGTGAGGGTTCCGAACGCCAGACACGAATACGCCAGTAACTCTACCCCTTCAAACTGACTCACCTCGGCAAGACCGACTTCATAGCTGCGGTTCACCAGGCTGTACGGGTTTTGAATCGTCACAATGCGGGGCAGGTCGTGTTTGTCCGCCAGATGCAGGTAACGCATCACGCCAAACGCGGTCTCATTTGAGACGCCGATGTAGCGGATCTTCCCGGCACGCTGGCATTCCGTTAGCGCTTCCAGGGTTTCCAGCAGCGATACCGCTGGCGCCGTGTCGCTCCAGGTGTAACCCAGTTTGCCAAAACAGTTGGTTGGGCGCTGCGGCCAGTGAACCTGATATAAATCGAGATAATCGGTTTGCAGTCGCTTCAGGCTGGCATCCAGCGCCTCGCGAATATTTTTGCGATCAAGGATCTGGTTCTGACGAATGCCCGTGTCGTTATTGCGCGACGGGCCGCTCACCTTAGAGGCAAGAACCAGTTTTTCACGGTTACCGTGCTTCGCCAGCCAGTTGCCGACAAAGGTTTCCGTTAACCCCTGCGTTTCCGGGCGCGGCGGCACGGGGTACATTTCCGCGACATCAATCAGGTTAATTCCCTGGCTGACGGCGTAATCAAGTTGAGCATGGGCATCGGCTTCGCTGTTTTGTTCACCAAATGTCATCGTGCCCAACCCCAGTTGGCTTATCTCCAGAGAGCTGTGGGGGATACGGTGATAATGCATAGCCGGCTTCCTTTACTGTAGGCGTCAGGAACTCCCCGACGAAGGAATATAAACATGGCAGAGGGGAAGCAAAAGGGGAAGGGAAAAAACAAAAAGGCCAGTAACCCACTGACCTTTATCTGTTCGTCATCGGATTAACGTTCGATGATTTGCGAAACATCATCGCGGTTAATCTGCATATTGTTACCCTGCTGATCGCGGTAGCTTACCAGACCGGTATCATCATCAACCTGAGGCTTACCGTCGGTCAAAATCATTCGTCCATCTTTGGTAGCCATCACGTAATCGCTACTGCAACCCGAAACAGCGCATGCCAAACCCACTGCCGAGATCAACACTGCCCATTTTTTCATCATTATCATCCTCATCTGGCTCGTATCCAATCATAGTGTAGTAATACCCTGATAATTCGACAGGTGAAAGCGGTAAAATCTTAAAAGCTACGTGAAAATGTTTGATTCGTCGCAAAACCATGACAAAACGTCTGTTTTCAGAAAAAATGCCGCGCCAGCAGCGCACCGGTAAAATTCTTCTTAAGGTAAAAGCCCCGTGGCAGGGTGAGGATAGGTTCGCCGTGCGTTCCAATTGCTTCAGTGAGCGCTTTACTGTTCGCCGCCTTGGGACGAAGCTGTAACACTTCGCCATGGCGGGCGGTAATGCGCTCTACCTGACCCAGCACGATCATATCCATTAACTCTTCCCAGTCCTGGCGTAACTGATGCTCTTCTTCTTCGCTGGGGCTCCATAAAAGCGGGGCGCCGACCCGACGTTCAGCCAGCGGGATAAGCCGTTCGCCTTCGACGGGGACCCACAGCACGCGTTTCAGCTTATGTCTTACGTGACTGTATTCCCAGGTCACGCCCGTATTGCCCGTGAGCGGGGCAACGCAGACAAAGGTGGTTTCAAGCGGCTTCCCCTGGCTATTAATAGGGATCGTTTTTAGCTCAACGCCCAGGGCGGCGAAATCCTGCTCCGGTTTGCTCCCCGCGCTGGCGCCCAGCCAGGTTTCCAGCAAGATGCCAGTCCAGCCCTTATCACGCTTAAGATCTTTCGGTATGGGCAAGCCTGCCTGCACCGCAAGTTCGCCCAGCGTATAGCCCGCGACGCGCTGCGCCTGGTGTAATAACTCTGCTTCGCTCGTGGGCGGCGATGATAATGGTCTTAGCGGGAGCATGTTATAAACCCTTGGTTAAAAAATGAACTGCATTAGTCTCTGTTGTGGATAGAGTTTATCTTTTCTAGTCGGTATATCACAGGCCTATGATTCATCTGCTTTTTTTCGATTTTTCGTGGCGTCAGATTTTGTTCCGGAAAAGGTTGTCCCATTCTGGTCACTGGCAATGAACAGGATCTTACACCATGTTATCCACAGAAAAGTGGGATAACTGAGAATAACCCCGACTACTGGTTCCATTTACAGCCTTGACGTGCGATGAAAATCCAATTTTCACACAAATTGTGACTAACTTATTGGCACAATCTGTGGATAAAACCGACGCTGTTCGATCTTTCATCAGTAGAAAGATCTCCTGTGTGACGATCGTCACGTTATGCACCGATGTTGATTCAAAATGACATGTAACTTAATGATAAAAATGAGATAAATGCGTTGCGCAATTTCTCGGAGATTTCCGAGGCTTCAGGTTGTCCATCGGTAATTCCATACTTCTTCACAAGTATATCCACAGAAAAAGTGAATAAAATGGCCTCCGGGCGTGCTCATCTGTTTATAACTTGAGTGAAAATTGTGAGTTATTCAAATGTTATTCCGTTGCAGGCCTGTAAGAGAGTGGTTTACCGCCTCACTGGAGTGTGAAACAATCGTTTGTATATCAGGTTTAGTTTGAGGTAGTCCGGTGATTGATGACGATGGCTACCGCCCGAATGTAGGTATCGTAATTTGTAATCGTCAGGGCCAGGTTATGTGGGCAAGACGGTATGGTCAGCACTCCTGGCAATTTCCACAAGGTGGAATCAACCCAGGAGAGTCCCCAGAACAAGCGATGTATCGGGAGCTGTTCGAAGAAGTCGGCTTAAGCCGAAAAGATGTTCGCATCCTGGCTTCGACCCGCAACTGGTTGCGTTACAAGTTACCGAAACGTTTGGTGCGTTGGGACACAAAGCCGGTTTGTATCGGCCAGAAACAAAGATGGTTTCTTTTGCAATTGGTAAGCAACGATTCAGAAATCAATATGCAAACCTGCAGCACGCCAGAGTTCGACGGCTGGCGCTGGGTGAGCTACTGGTATCCGGTTCGTCAGGTCGTCTCATTTAAGCGCGACGTTTACCGTAGGGTGATGAAAGAGTTTGCAAGTGTGGTTATGGCGCTTCAGGAAACCGCTCCTAAGCCGCAAAGCGCACCTGCCTGGCGACGTAAAAGAGGTTAAGCTACGCAAATCATGCTCACCCGCTTGCGAGAAATAGTTGAGAAGGTAGCCAGCGCGCCTCGTGTGAACGAAGCGCTGGATATCCTCGTCACTGATATCTGTCTTGCGATGGAAACCGAAGTCTGTTCGGTCTATCTGGCCGACCATGACCGGCGTTGTTACTATCTGATGGCAACTCGCGGGCTGAAAAAGCCGCGGGGTCGTACCGTTGCGCTTGCGTTCGACGAGGGCATCGTGGGGCTGGTTGGACGCCTGGCTGAGCCCATTAACCTTGCGGATGCTCAAAAACACCCCAGCTTTAAATATATCCCTTCCGTTAAAGAAGAGCGTTTTCGCGCCTTCCTTGGCGTGCCTATTATTCAGCGCCGCCAGCTGCTTGGCGTTCTGGTGGTGCAACAACGAGAAATACGGCAATACGATGAAAGCGAGGAGTCCTTCCTCGTCACGCTCGCCACGCAAATGGCGGCCATTCTGTCGCAATCTCAGCTCGCCGCCTTGTTCGGCCAGTACCGTCACACGCGCATTCGGGCGCTGCCTGCCTCGCCTGGCGTCGCCATTGCCGAAGGCTGGATGGATGCCACCCTGCCACTGATGGAGCAGGTGTATGAAGCGTCAACGCTGGATACGGCCCTGGAACGCGAGCGGTTAACGGCGGCGCTGGAAGAGGCCGCGGGCGAATTCCGGCGTTACAGCAAACGCTTTGCGGCCGGGGCGCAAAAAGAGACGGCGGCGATATTCGATCTCTATTCGCATCTCCTTTCCGATGCGCGGCTGCGGCGTGAGCTTTTTGCGGAGGTGGACCAGGGTTCAGTCGCCGAATGGGCGGTGAAAAAGATCATTGAGAAATTCGCCGAGCAGTTCGCCGCGCTGACGGATGGCTATCTGAAGGAGCGCGCAGGCGATCTCCGCACGCTGGGCCAGCGCCTGCTGTTCCATCTCGATGACACGACGCAGGGCGCGGATGCCTGGCCAAAACGGTTTGTTCTGGTCGCTGATGAACTCTCTGCGACTACGCTGGCGGAGCTGCCGCAGGATCGTCTTGCCGGGGTGGTTGTCCGGGATGGCGCGGCCAACTCCCATGCAGCGATCATGGTTCGTGCGCTGGGCATTCCCACCGTGATGGGCGCCGATGTACAGCCCTCGGTTCTGCATCGTCGCACGCTGGTGGTGGACGGCTATCGCGGCGAGCTGCTGGTGGATCCTGAGCCCGTGTTGCTGCAGGAATATCAGCGCCTCATCAGCGAAGAAAACGAATTAAGCAAGCTGGCAGAAGATGACGTGAATCTCCCCGCGCAGTTAAAAAGCGGTGAGCGCATCAAAGTGATGCTGAACGCGGGTCTCAGCCCGGCACATGAAGAAAAACTCGGTAATCGCATCGACGGCATTGGGCTGTATCGCACCGAGATCCCTTTTATGCTGCAAAGCGGTTTTCCGTCTGAAGAAGAGCAGGTCGCGCAGTACCAGGGCATGTTGCAAATGTTCAATGACAAACCCGTGACGCTGCGAACGCTGGACGTGGGGGCGGATAAGCAGCTGCCTTATATGCCTATCAGTGAAGAAAATCCCTGTCTGGGATGGCGAGGTATCCGCATCACGCTCGACCAGCCGGAGATCTTTTTGATCCAGGTGCGCGCCATGCTGCGTGCCAACGCCGCGACGGGCAACCTCAGTATTCTTTTGCCGATGGTGACAAGCCTGGATGAGATCGATGAAGCGCGTCGTCTGATTGAACGTGCCGGTCGCGAAGTGGAAGAGATGATCGGTTATGCGATCCCGAAACCGCGCCTGGGGGTCATGCTTGAGGTCCCTTCAATGGTCTTTATGCTGCCCCAGCTGGCAAACCGCGTCGATTTTATCTCGGTCGGGACGAACGATCTCACCCAGTATATTCTGGCGGTCGATCGTAACAATACCCGGGTTGCCAGCATGTATGACAGCCTTCATCCGGGCATGCTGCGTGCGCTGGCGATGATTGCGCGTGAAGCCGAACAGCACGGGATCGATTTGCGTCTGTGCGGTGAAATGGCCGGGGACTCGATGTGCGTGGCTATCCTGATTGGATTAGGTTTCCGCCATCTGTCGATGAATGGCCGTTCCGTGGCGCGGGTAAAATATCTGCTGCGGCATATCGATTATGCCGATGCGCAGGCGCTGGCCCGACGCAGCCTTGAGGCCCAACTGGCGACGGAGGTTCGTCATCAGGTGGCGGCCTTTATGGAGCGTCGCGGTATGGGCGGGCTTATTCGCGGTGGTCGGTGATCGCCACGGGCTCTCCCGGCGAGCGGGCCAAAGCCGAACAAAACTCTATACACATCTTTTACATCTCAATCGCATCCCCGACGCCTGCCTTGTGCTATGATTCGCAGCTTTGGAGCGTCGGTTTACGCCGTTCGCGATTCTCTACCGCTGTCCATTTTCAGCGGAATAACAAGAACTTGTGGTGACAGATGAACAGTGGTTATCTGCATTTTCCGGAATTTGATCCGGTCATATTCTCTATCGGGCCGGTGGCACTTCACTGGTACGGCTTGATGTATCTTGTCGGTTTCATTTTTGCCATGTGGCTGGCGGGTCGTCGTGCCGGTCGTCCAGGCAGTGGATGGACCAAAAATGAGGTAGAAAATCTGCTCTATGCGGGCTTCCTGGGCGTGTTCCTGGGCGGACGTATCGGCTATGTGATGTTCTACAACTTCCCGGTCTTCCTGAACGATCCTCTCTATCTGTTCCGCGTCTGGGACGGGGGAATGTCATTCCACGGTGGCCTGATTGGTGTGATTCTGGTGATGGTGATTTTTGCCAAACGCACGAAACGCAACTTCTTCCAGGTGGCTGATTTCATTGCACCGTTGATCCCGTTTGGCCTGGGCGCCGGGCGTCTGGGGAACTTCATTAACGGTGAGCTGTGGGGGCGTGTTGACCCAAGCGTTCCGTACACCATGCTCTTCCCTGCATCCCGTGCCGAGGATCTGGCGCTGCTGCCATCGCACCCGGAATGGCAATCCATTTTCGATACCTACGGTGTACTGCCGCGCCATATGTCACAGCTGTACGAGCTGGCGCTGGAAGGGGTCGTGCTGTTTATCATCCTGAATATCTTTATCCGCAAGCCACGCCCAATGGGCGCTGTATCAGGCCTGTTCCTGATCGGTTACGGCGCGTTCCGTATCATCGTAGAATTCTTCCGCCAGCCGGATGCGCAGTTCACGGGTGAATGGGTGCAATACATTAGCATGGGGCAGATCCTCTCCATCCCAATGATTGTCGCGGGTGTCATCATGATGATTTGGGCGTATCGTCGTCGTCCACAGCAACAACTTTCCTGAGGAACCATGAAACAGTATCTTGAGTTGATGAAAAAAGTGCTCGAAGAGGGCACGCCGAAAAACGACCGTACCGGGACCGGTACGCTCTCCATTTTTGGCCACCAGATGCGCTTCAATCTGCAGGAAGGCTTCCCTCTGGTGACAACCAAGCGCTGCCATTTGCGCTCGATCATTCATGAACTGCTCTGGTTCCTGCAAGGCGATACCAACGTTGCCTATCTGCATGAAAACAATGTCTCCATCTGGGATGAATGGGCAGATGAAAAGGGCGATCTTGGGCCGGTATACGGTAAGCAGTGGCGTGCCTGGCCAACGCCAGATGGCCGCCATATCGATCAGATCGCAACCGTGCTTGAGCAGTTGAAAAACGATCCCGATTCACGTCGTATCATCGTTTCGGCGTGGAACGTGGGCGAGCTGGATAAGATGGCCCTGGCCCCGTGTCACGCCTTCTTCCAGTTCTACGTTGCTGACGGCAAGCTCTCTTGCCAGCTCTACCAGCGCTCCTGCGATGTGTTCTTAGGCTTACCTTTCAATATCGCCAGCTACGCGTTGCTGGTGCATATGATGGCGCAGCAGTGCAACCTGGAAGTGGGTGATTTCGTCTGGACCGGTGGTGATACCCATCTTTACAGCAATCACATGGAACAGACGCATCTGCAGCTGACCCGTGAACCCCGTGCGTTGCCGAAGCTCGTCATTAAGCGTAAACCGGACTCACTCTTCGATTATCGTTTCGACGACTTTGAGATTGAGGGCTATGATCCCCACCCTGGCATCAAAGCGCCTGTTGCTATCTGACGCAGTATCCTGACACAACCGGTGCTTATCAGCGCCGGTTTTTTTTGGCCCGCGTTTTACTTTTGCGAGCGGCTTTCCACTTTGTTGTCATGCAGTTGCAACGACACAGATTTCCCTGATAACCCCTCGCAAACCTCTTTTTTTGCCCTCGTTTTTCAAATGGGTGCGCAGCACACTTCCTGCATGAAAAACGAATGCGGCTTTACCTTAATCGAAACCATGGTGGCAATCGCGCTTGTCGTCACGCTCAGCGCGACAGGGCTTTATGGCTGGCAGAGCTGGCAGGAACAGCAGCGCTTGTGGCAGGCCGCGCATCAGATACGGGATTACCTTATGGAAGTCAGAAGTGATGCGAATAATCACAACAGGGACCATAGCGTTGTGCAGAGGTCAGACGGCCAGGGTGGCTGTTTAACGATTTCGACAATACTGGATTGCCATTCTGGCGGGGCCTTAGTCCTGCGTGCGATCTGGCCCGACGTAACCGTTGCGGAAATCACCCCCTCGCTGACGTTTTATGGACGTAACGATACCGCCTGGGCCGGACATATTCGGGTACGCAGTCGCGCCGGGGAATGGCTGATTATCGTTTCAAACCTGGGGCGAATCAGAATGTGCAGCAGTACAGGACAAGACACGTGTCAGTAAATTCGCGCGGGTTCTCCCTGACCGAAGTGCTGATTGCGATGGCCATCGGCAGCTTATTACTGCTCAGTTCCGCCCGATTTCTGCCAGGACTGCAGCAGGCCATTTTGCGCCAGGAAGCGAAGCAGGACCTGGAAGAGGATATCTGGCTAAGGGTGATGGCGATAGGCAAGCAAATTCAACGAGCGGGATACTGTGTCGGCCAGTGTCAGGGCCGGGGGATATTTATCAGTCAGGATGGACAATGCGTCATTGTTCAGTGGGATGCCAACAGTAACGGCCAGTGGGAGAAGACGCCAAAGGCAGAAGCTGAGCAGACCGGGTTTAGGCTGGCATCCGGCGTGCTGGAAACGCAGCGCGGGGCCACGCACTGTGAGGGAAAAGGATGGGACAAATTAACCGATCCGGACAGGGTGTTCATACACAATTTTTCTGTTCGACAACATGCGCTGGCTGGATTTTCACCCGAATTTGTCATCGCGCTGAGCGCCTCGCGTAAGGGCTACGATAGCTCATCGGTTCAGGTAGTGCATCATGTCACGGGGTTCAATCTGTGAGTCGCCAGCAAGGGATGTCGTCGCTGTCGCTGGTGTTGCTGCTGATGCTTCTCGGCAGCCTGATGCTGGCAGGACTCAATCAGCAACTTGATGCGTTTAGCCGTGTGGTCGCGCGTGAAAGCCAGTCGCTCCAGACCCAGGCGAACGTGCAGTCGGCGCTGGAGTGGGGACGGCGACAACCCTGGTCGATACACCAGGGCAGCCAGTGCCGCAGCGAAGGCACCTGGCGGGCGTGTCTGCGTCTGTTAAGCGACAACCGCGTATTGCTTATCGCCAGTAGCGGCGATGGTGTGCTGTGGCAGGGAGGCGAGCTCGTTGAGGGGAGCGTGCTTTTATCCCCGCATGGATGGAGTGATTTTTGCCCGCTCAGGGAGGCTGCACTATGTCAGCCCCGTTAAGCAGACAAAAAGGTTTTAGCATGGTGGAAGTTTTAATGGCGATGGTGTTGATGGTCATGATTGTCACGGCGTTATCAGGCTATCATCGTGCCCTTGCCAGCCGCTTCACGCTGTACAATCAGTACCGACAGCTGTGGCACCACGCCTGGAATCAGGCGCAATTATCGGCAAACAGTCTGCCTGCGGGCTGGCAGGTTAAGCGGGTGCAGACAACGCAGGCTGGATGTGTCAGCATCACGGTCACGGTTATTTCTCCTCTGGGACGGCAGGGTCAGATGACACGCCTGCATTGTCCGTTAAGCCAGTAGTCGGGAGCATGTATGTTAAGGGTCTACCACTCAAATCGTCTGGATGTGCTGGAAGCACTGATGGAGTTTATCGTCGAGCGCGAACGGCTTGACGATCCTTTTGAGCCAGAAATGGTGCTGGTGCAAAGCACGGGCATGGCGCAATGGCTGCAAATGTCCCTGTCGCAAAAATTTGGTATCGCCGCCAATATCGATTTCCCGCTTCCGGCAAGCTTCATTTGGGACATGTTCGTACGTGTTCTGCCAGACATCCCGAAACAGAGCGCGTTTAATAAGCAAAGCATGAGCTGGAAACTGATGTCGCTCTTGCCCACGATGCTGGAGCAGGATGCCTTCACCATGCTGCGCCATTATCTTAATGACGATACCGATCAACGTAAGCTGTTCCAGCTGGCTACACGTGTGGCGGATCTCTACGATCAGTATCTGGTCTATCGTCCCGACTGGTTGACCCGCTGGGAGAGTGGGGCGCTTGTGGACGGACTGCCTGAAGCCCAAATCTGGCAGGCACCCCTCTGGAAGGCGCTGGTCGACTACACGGAAGAGCTCGGTCAGCCTCAGTGGCATCGTGCGAACCTCTATGACCGTTTTATTTCGACGCTGGAAAATGCATCGGAAACGCCTGCTGGCCTGCCTTCACGCGTGTTTATCTGTGGTATTTCCGCACTGCCGCCCGTTTATCTCAATGCGTTAAAAGCACTGGGTAAACACGTGGATATCTATATTTTGTTCACGAATCCCTGCCGCCATTATTGGGGCGATATTCAGGATGGACGCTGGCTTGCGCGTCTGGTATCCCGTCAACGTCGTCGTATTTTTGAAGAACGCTCAATTCCCCTCTTTAAAGACAGCACCAACGTTGAGCATCTTTTTAACGAAGATGGCGTCCAGAACTTACCCAATCCCCTGCTGGCCTCATGGGGAAAACTGGGACGCGATTACATTCATATGCTGTCGGATATCTCTTCTTCCGGCGAGGGGGATGTAGATGCCTTTGCCGATATCACGCCAGACAGTCTGCTGCACAATGTTCAGCTGGATATCCTTGACCTTGAAAACCGGGCAGTGGCGGGGATCACCGCCGAAGAGTTTGCCAGAAGCGATCTGAAACGCAGGCTTGATCCAGACGATCGTAGCGTGACGCTCCACGTTTGCCACAGCCCGCAGCGGGAAGTGGAGATTCTGCACGATCGCTTACTAGCGATGCTGCAGGACGATCCCGACCTCACTCCGCGCGATATTGTGGTGATGGTGGCCGATATCGACAGCTACAGCCCCTATATTCAGGCTGTTTTTGGCAGCGCAACAGGAGAGCGATACCTGCCTTATGCGGTTTCTGATCGCCGGGCGCGTCAGTCACATCCTGCGCTTCAGGCTTTTGTCAGCCTGCTTTCCCTGCCGGATAGCCGCTTTATCTCAGAAGATGTGCTGGCCTTGCTGGATGTCCCCGTGCTGGCGGCGCGTTTTGATATTAATGAAGAGGGTCTGCGCTTTTTACGTCAGTGGGTCAATGAATCCGGCGTGCGATGGGGTATTGACGATGACAACGTACAGGAATTCCAGCTGCCTGCAACCGGACAACACACCTGGCAATTTGGCCTGACGCGCATGCTTCTTGGCTATGCGATGGAAAGCAGCCAGGGCGAATGGAAAGACGTTCTGCCCTATGATGAGTCGTCCGGGCTTATCGCCGAACTGGTGGGCCATCTTGCTGCGCTGCTGATGCGCCTGAACTACTGGCGCCGTGAGCTTAACCAGCTGCGTACGCTGGAAGAATGGCTGCCCGTATGTCGGGCCATGCTGAATGATTTCTTCCTGCCGGACAGCGAAACCGAAGCGGCGATGGCGCTGATTGAACAGCAGTGGCAGGCGATCGTCGAAGAAGGGGTTTCATCACAATACCATGAAGCCATACCGCTATCGTTACTGCGGGATGAACTCACGCAACGTCTCGATCAGGAGCGTATCAGCCAGCGTTTTCTGGCAGGGCCAATCAATATTTGTACCCTGATGCCGATGCGTTCAATTCCCTTTAAAGTGGTCTGCCTGCTTGGCATGAACGACGGCGTTTATCCTCGCGCGCTTGCGCCTTTAGGTTTCGATTTGATGACGCAGGCGCCGAAACGCGGCGATCGCAGCCGACGTGACGATGACCGCTACCTGTTCCTGGAAGCCTTAATTTCCGCGCAGCAGAAACTCTATATCAGCTATATCGGGCGATCCATACAGGATAACAGCGAACGCTTCCCGTCGGTGCTGGTACAGGAGCTGATCGATTACATCGGGCAGAGCCATTACCTTCCGGGTGATGAGATGCGTAACTGTGATGAAAGTGAGCAACGCGTGATTGCGCATATTACCGTTAACCATACGCGTATGCCCTTCGACCCACTGAATTTTGAACAGAATGAACAGCAGAGCTATGCGCGAGAATGGCTGCCGGCTGCAAAAAAAGAGGGCATCGCGCAAACCGCGTTTATCCAGGCGCTGGAACCTCTTTCGCTGACAACGCTCACCTTCGACCAGCTTCAGCGCTTTTGGGCGCACCCAGTACGCGCCTTTTTCCAGCAGCGCTTGCAGGTTAATTTCCGTTCAGAAGAGAGTGATATTCCGGATGCGGAGCCTTTCACGCTTGACGGGCTGGAACGCTATCAACTCAATCAGCAGCTGCTGAATGCGCTGGTTGAAGAGGAAGAGGCACAGGCTTTATTCCGGCGATACCGGGCGGCAGGGCAATTGCCTTATGGGGCCTTCGGCGAAATTATCTGGGATGCGCAGTGCCAGGAAATGCAGGCGCTTGCACAGCGGGTGATGACGTGCCGTCAGCCGAGCGAAAGTCTCGAAATCGATCTTACCTGTAACGGTGTTCACCTTACCGGCTGGCTCCAGCATGTTCAGCCGGACGGTTTACTGCGCTGGCGACCTGCCATGCTCAGCGTTTCACAAGGATTGCAACTCTGGCTCGAACATCTTGTCTACAGTGCGAGTGGATATGAAGGCGAAAGCCGCATGTTTCTGCGTAAGGACGGTGAGTGGCGGTTCCCGGCAATAGACGCCGATCGCGCTTTAGCCTACCTGTCGCAATACATTGAGGGCTATCGCCAGGGTATGACCACTCCCTTGCTTCTGCTCCCAGAAAGTGGGGGGGCGTGGATAAAAGCTTGTTACGATGCGCAAAATGATGCCATGTTAACGGACGAGGCCTCGCTGCTGAAAGCGCGCAGCAAGTTTTTACAGGCCTACGAAGGGAATATGATGGTGCGTGGAGAGGGTGAAGATGTCTGGTATCAGCGCTTATGGCGAACGCTTGAACCCGAGTACTTTGACGCGATCACTTTAGAAGCGCAACGCTACCTGTTATCGCTATTCAAATATAGTCAGTCATGATGATTGTATAAAAATTGCGCAGGGGGTGGCGTTCATTTATGATGCCCATCTTGTCACGGACCGATGTATTACAAGAAAGAGATGCTGGCGTGTTCAGCACGCAAATTGTTAATGATGTAGCCGTGATGAAGAGGTATTGAATGCCAGGCAGCACCTTGTTTAACGCGTTGATTTTATTGTTCGTCGCCCTTTGGGCTCCCCTCACTCAGGCAGCGTCCGGTTGGCAACCCATTCAGGACACTATCCGCAAGAGCGAAAAAGATACCCGTCAGTATCAGGCGATTCGTCTGGATAACGGCATGACTGTTCTGCTGGTGTCCGATCCGCAAGCGGTAAAGTCGTTGTCAGCGCTGGTCGTGCCGGTAGGATCGCTTGAGGATCCCGACTCGCATCCGGGCCTTGCACACTACCTTGAACACATGACGCTGATGGGGTCGGCGAAATACCCACAACCTGACAGCCTCTCCGAATTTCTGAAGATGCATGGCGGCAGCCACAACGCCAGTACCGCGCCTTACCGCACCGCTTTTTATCTTGAGGTAGAAAATGATGCGCTGAACGGTGCGGTTGATCGTCTGGCCGATGCCATTGCCGCCCCGTTGCTGGATAAAAAATATGCTGACCGTGAACGTAATGCGGTGAACGCAGAATTGACGATGGCCCGCACCCGAGACGGGATGCGTATGGCGCAGGTGAGTGCCGAAACCATCAACCCTGCGCACCCTGGTGCCCGTTTTTCCGGTGGCAATCTTGAAACGCTGAGTGACAAACCCGGCAGCCCGGTTCTTGATGCGTTGCACGCTTTCCGTGACAAATATTATTCAGCCAATCTGATGAAGGCAGTGGTATACAGCAATAAACCGTTGCCGGAACTGGCGAAACTGGCGGCGCAGACCTACGGGCGCGTCCCCAATAAAAATATTGAACGACCTGAAATCACCGTTCCCGTTGTGACCGATGCGCAAAAGGGGATTGTGATTCACTACGTTCCGGCAATGCCGCGTAAAGTCCTGCGGGTAGAGTTTCGTATCGACAACAATACGGCCCAGTTCCGCAGTAAAACCGACGAACTGATCACCTATCTTATCGGCAACCGTAGCCCGGGCACGCTCTCTGACTGGTTGCAAAAACAGGGGCTGGTTGAGGGCATACGCGCCGACTCCGATCCCGTGGTGAATGGGAACAGCGGCGTTTTGGCCATATCGGCCACCTTAACCGACAAGGGGCTTGCCCAGCGTGATGAGGTTGTTGCGGCGATTTTCAGCTACCTGAATCTGCTGCGTGAAAAAGGGGTCGATAAGCGCTACTTCGACGAACTCGCCCATGTGCTGGATCTCGATTTCCGCTATCCGTCGATCACGCGGGATATGGATTACGTCGAATGGCTGGCGGATACCATGATTCGTGTTCCGGTGGCACATACGCTTGATGCCGTTAACATTGCCGACCAGTACGATGCCGAAGCCGTTAAAGCACGTTTAGCGATGATGACGCCGCAAAATGCGCGGGTCTGGTATATCAGCCCGAAAGAGCCGCACAATAAAAAAGCCTACTTTGTCGAGGCGCCTTATCAGGTTGATAAAATCACGGCGCAAACTTTTGCTGACTGGCAGAAAAAATCCAGCGAGATTAGCCTGAGCCTGCTGGAAGTGAACCCCTATATCCCGGATGACTTTACGCTGATTAAACCTGAAAAAGCCTATCCGCATCCGGAACTCATCCTGGACGAGCCAACGCTGCGCGTGGTGTACACCCCGAGCCGTTATTTTGCCAGTGAGCCAAAAGCGGACGTCAGCGTGGTACTGCGTAACCCGCAGGCCATGGACAGTGCCAAAAACCAGGTGATGTTTGCGCTTAATGATTATCTGGCGGGGATTGCGCTGGATCAGCTCAGCAATCAGGCCGCCGTCGGGGGAATTAGCTTCTCGACAAATGCCAATAACGGTTTGATGGTCAATGCCAATGGATATACTCAGCATCTGCCGCAGCTTTTCCAGGCATTGCTTGAGGGCTACTTTAGCTACACCCCAACGGTGGAACAGCTTGAGCAGGCGAAATCCTGGTATGCGCAAATGATGGATTCCGCTGAAAAGGGTAAGGCTTTTGACCAGGCGATCATGCCAGTACAAATGCTTTCACAAATCCCCTACTTCCAGCGCGAAACGCGTCGGGCCTTGTTGCCATCCATCACGCTTAAAGAGGTGATGGATTATCGCAACGCGCTGAAAACCAATGCGCGGCCAGAGTTCCTGATTGTGGGTAACATGAGCGAGCAGCAGGCGAAAACCCTGGCGCAGAACGTCCGCACCCAACTGGGCACAAAAGGCGATGAATGGTGTCGCAATCAGGATGTGGTGATCGACAAGCAGCAAAACGTGATCTTTGAAAAAGCCGGCGGCAGCACCGATTCTGCACTGGCGGCGGTGTTTGTTCCCACCGGTTACGATGAGTTTGCCAGCTCTGCATACAGCGCGGTGCTGGGGCAAATCATCCAGCCGTGGTTCTACAACCAGCTGCGTACCGAAGAACAATTAGGCTACGCGGTTTTCGCCTTTTCCATGAACGTCGGGCGTCAGTGGGGGCTGGGTTTCTTGCTGCAAAGCAGCGACAAACAGCCAGCGTATCTGTGGCAGCGTTATCAGGCCTTCTTCCCGCAAGCAGAAGAAAAACTGCGTGCCATGAAGCCGGAAGAGTTTGCCCAGATTCAACAGGCGGTCATTGCTCAGGTGCAGCAAGCACCTCAGACATTGGGTGAAGAGGCCTCGCAGCTCAGCAAAGATTTCGATCGCGGTAATATGCAGTTCGATTCGCGTGATAAAGTAGTGGCCGAGATAAAACAGCTGACGCCACAGAAGGTCGCCGACTTCTTCCATCAGGCGGTGACTCAACCGCAAGGTATGGCTTGTCTGTCCCAGGTTTCCGGTAGCCAAAATGGAAAAGCGGAGTATGTCGATCCGCAAGGCTGGAAAGTGTGGGAAAGCGTCAGCGCGTTACAGAAAACGATGCCCTGGAGTAAGAAAGAATGACTGATACCGCTGAGACCCTTGATCCTTTACGTTTACCGCTACAGGGTGAACGACTGATTGAAGCCTCAGCGGGAACAGGAAAAACCTTCACCATTGCCGCCCTGTATTTGCGCCTGTTATTAGGCCTTGGCGGTACGGCGGCTTTTCCACGCCCTCTCAATGTGGAAGAGCTATTGGTGGTGACCTTCACCGAGGCGGCCACGGCAGAACTGCGGGGCCGCATCCGCTCGAATATTCACGAACTGCGTATTGCCTGCCTGCGGCAAAACACGGATAACCCGCTCTATCAAAGCCTGCTTGATGAAATTGTCGACAAGCAGCAGGCGGCGTATTCACTGCTGCTGGCTGAACGTCAAATGGACGAGGCAGCCGTCTTTACCATTCACGGTTTCTGTCAGCGGATGCTAAGCCTGAATGCCTTTGAATCGGGCATGCTGTTTGAACAGCAGCTGATCGAAGATGAATCCGAGCTTCGCTACCAGGCATGCGCCGATTTCTGGCGTCGTCACTGCTACCCGCTTCCGCGTGATATCGCGGAGGCTGTTCACACCCTGTGGAAAGGCCCGGAGGCGCTACTGCGATCCATCGACCGCTATCTACAGGGCGAAGCCCCAATGATCAAATCGCCGCCTCCGGTGGACGAAACCCTGGCCTCCCGCCATGAAAAAATCATCTCTCTGATCGCCGCGCTGAAGCAGCAATGGCTGGCTTCGGTGGCAGATATCGATGCCATTCTTGAACAGTCGGGCATCGACAGACGCAAGTTTAATCGCGGCAATCAGGGAAAGTGGATTGAGAAAGTCAGCGCCTGGGCCCAGGAAGAGACGCGCAGCTACGCGCTACCGGATGCGTTAGAAAAATTTTCCCAACGCTTTCTCAGAGAGCGGACCAAAGCTGACGGCGTCGTTCCTGAACATCCCCTGTTTGTGGCCATTGACGCTTTGCTGGAACAGCCGCTCACCCTGAATGACCTGATTATCACCCGTGCGATGACGGAAATTCGCGAAACGGTCGCACGTGAGAAGCGCCGCCGTGGCGAGCTGGGCTTCGATGACATGCTCAGCCGTCTGGATGCGGCGCTCGGCAGTGAAAACGGAGAAGCGCTGGCTGCGGCAATCCGGGCGCGGTTCCCCGTGGCGATGATCGACGAATTTCAGGATACCGATCCACAGCAGTACCGCATTTTTCGCCGCATCTGGCGTCAGCAGCCTGATACGGCGCTATTGCTCATTGGCGACCCTAAACAGGCGATTTACGCGTTTCGCGGTGCGGATATTTTTACCTATATGAAAGCACGGGGCGAAGTGGCCGCCCACTACACGCTTGATACCAACTGGCGTTCAGCCCCGGGAATGGTGGCCAGCGTCAACACGCTCTTTGAACGTATGGACGCCGCGTTTATGTTCCGGGAGATCCCCTTCCTGCCGGTCAAATCCGCGATAAAAAACAGCGATCTTCGTTTTGAGTATCAGGGTGCGGCACAACCGGCAATGACCTTCTGGCTGATGGAGGGCGAAGGCGCCGGGATTAGCGACTATCAGAGTGCGATGGCCCAAAACTGTGCAGCGCAAATTCGTGACTGGCTAAGTGCAGGAGCACTGGGCGAAGCGTTGCTGTGCAAAGGAGAAGCCTCACGGCCCGTCAAAGCTTCTGATATTACCGTGCTGGTGCGCAGTCGCCAGGAGGCCGCGCTGGTGCGTGATGCCCTGACGCTGCTGAATATTCCTTCTATTTACCTCTCAAATCGCGATAGCGTTTTCGAAACGCTGGAAGCGCAGGAGTTGCTTTGGCTGCTGCAGGCCGTGCTGACTCCCGAAAGAGAAAGCACGTTGCGCAGCGCGCTGGCGAGCTCGATGCTTGGCCTGAATGCACGCGATATCGATACGCTTAACAACGATGAAATGGCCTGGGACAAGGTGGTTGAAGAGTTCGCCCACTATCGCGAGCGCTGGCAAAAACGCGGCGTGATGGCGATGCTGCGTGAATTGATGACGCGGCGAAACATCGCGGAAAACATGTTGGCCACACCGGGCGGTGAGCGCCGTCTTACCGATATCTTGCACATCAGCGAACTGCTTCAGGAAGCGGGAACCCAGCTCGAGAGCGAACATGCGCTGATTCGCTGGCTGTCACAGCATATTGCCGATCCGAACAGTCACTCAGCCAGCCAGCAGATGCGCCTGGAAAGCGATAAACATCTGGTGCAGATCGTTACTATCCATAAATCGAAAGGGCTGGAATATCCGCTGGTATGGCTGCCGTTTATTGCCAGTTATCGCGCTCAGGATCAGGCGTTTTATCACGACAGGGTCTCCTTTGAGCCAGTGCTGGATCTCAGTAATGCTGAAGGAAGCGTGGAGCTGGCAGAGGCAGAACGTCTGGCTGAAGATTTACGCCTGTTGTACGTGGCATTAACGCGTTCGGTGTGGCATTGCAGCCTGGGCGTTGCGCCACTGTTCCGCCGCCGCGGCGAGAAAACAGGCGACAGCGATCTTCACCATAGCGCGCTGGGCCGTCTGATTCAGCAGGGTGAGCCACGGGATGCGGCAGGGCTGAGGCAGTGCCTGGAAAGCTTGTGCAACGAACACATTGCGCTGCACATCCCTGGCATACCTGATACCACGCGCTGGCAGATGCCAGACGGCCAGTCTCCGGAGCTTGACGTACGTCAGATCCAGCGACGCCTGCAGGACGACTGGCGGGTCACCAGCTATTCTGGTTTGCAGCAGCACGGCCAGACCTTCGCGCAGGATCTTATGCCAAAGCTCGACGTCGACGCGGCAGGGGTGGGCGACGTGGCGGAAGAGCCTGTGCTGACTCCGCATCAGTTTCCGCGCGGTGCGTCGCCGGGGACGTTTTTACACAGCCTGTTTGAAGAGCTTGATTTTACTCAGCCCGTGTCCAGCGACTGGGTTCTGGACATGCTGCAAAAGGGAGGTTATGCCTCTCACTGGCAGCCGGTGATGACCAACTGGTTAACCGCCATTCTGGAGGCGCCGCTGACGGAAGCCGGCGTGTCGCTTAGCCAGCTTCCTGCGAAGCAAAAACAGGTGGAGATGGAGTTTTATCTCCCCATTACCGGTCCCCTGACGGCAGAAAACCTTGATACGCTCATCCGCAAGTACGATCCCTTATCGCAAGCCTGCCCGCCGCTCGATTTCCGTCAGGTTAAAGGAATGCTGAAAGGGTTTATTGACCTGGTCTTTCGCCATGACGGGCGATATTACCTGCTGGATTACAAATCAAACTGGCTGGGCGAGAGCAGTGAGGCTTATACCCAGGAGGCAATGGCAGCAGCTATGCGTTCACATCGCTACGATCTGCAGTATCAGCTTTATACGCTGGCGTTACACCGTTATCTGCGTCATCGCATTGCGGACTACCATTACGATACCCATTTTGGCGGTGTCATTTATCTGTTCCTGCGTGGCATTGACGCAAACGATCCTCAGTCGGGCATATTTGCCACGCGCCCCGAAGCGGCACTGATCGAAAAAATGGATAATTTATTTGCGGGGATCACAGAGGAGGTGGCGCAATGACGATGCGAACGCGACTACTGGAGGCGGTAGAGCAACGTGCGATACGCCAGCTGGATGTGCAATTTGCCATGATGGTCGCCAGTGATAGCGAGCCGGAGGTGATGCTTGCGGCAGCCATGTTGAGCAGAGATGCCGGCGAGGGGCATGTGTGTTTACCGCTGTCACGACTGGTGGCAGATGACAATATGGCACCCTCGCTTCAGGCATGCTACGCCCTGCTGGGTAACGTCCCGGACTGGCCGTCGGTTCTGTTAAGTTCTGCCGCGGTGAGCACGGGTGAGCGCCCCACGCCGTTAATTCTGTGTGCCGAACGCCTCTATCTTAATCGTATGTGGCGTAATGAACTGGCCATCGCCCGCTTTTTTAACGAGGCCAATCAGTCGATGGCCTACGATGCCGGCTTGCTGCAGCAAACCCTGAACGATCTCTTTGATTCTGGCGAGGCGGTGAACTGGCAGAAAATTGCTGCCGCCGTGGCGCTGACCCGACGGATCTCCGTCATCTCTGGCGGGCCGGGAACCGGTAAAACCACCACCGTGGCGAAGCTGCTGGCCGCACTGATTCACATGGCCGGCACGCAAAAATGCCGTATCCAGCTTGCGGCGCCCACCGGGAAAGCGGCGGCGCGCCTTACGGAGTCGCTTGGCGGAGCCTTACAAAAGCTGCCGCTAAGCGACGAGCAGCGTGAACGATTCCCGAGTGAGGCGAGCACGTTGCATCGCTTGCTGGGTGCTCAGCCGGGCAGCCAGCGGCTGCGCTATCATGCCAGTAACCCCTTGCATCTGGATGTGCTGGTGGTAGACGAAGCATCAATGATCGACCTGACAATGATGTCGCGTTTAATCGACGCGCTGCCGCCCCATGCCCGGGTTATTTTCCTGGGCGACCGTGACCAGCTTGCCTCGGTTGAAGCGGGGGCCGTGCTCGGCGATATCTGTACCTATGCAAGCGTTGGCTATACCGCAGAGCGCGCACGTGAACTGGCCCGGATTACGGGCTGTCAGATTGACGGCAATGACGATCCCGTCGCCGGCGCGCTTCGGGACAGTCTTTGCCTGCTGCAAAAAAGCTACCGTTTTGGCAGTGATTCCGGCATCGGTCAGCTTGCCTCGGCGGTGAACCGGGGCGATCGTGGGGCAATTCGCACGGTCTTTGACGGGCGCTTTGGTGATATCGAGAAGAAGCGATTGCAAACCGGCGATGAGTATCTGGCTATGCTCAATGATGCCTGGCAGGGCTACCAGCAGTTTCTGGCGTGCCTGAAGCGTCAGGATACGCCGGAGGCGGTCATTACCGCATTCGGAGAATATCAGCTGCTGTGCGCGCTCCGTGAAGGTCCTTTTGGCGTGACGGGGCTCAACGAGCGGCTGGAGCAGGTGCTGGCGCAAAAACGGCAGATTGTACGCCAGCCGCATTCACGCTGGTATGAGGGGCGTCCGGTGATGATTTCCCGCAATGACAGCGCGCTGGGACTGTTCAATGGTGATATCGGCATCGCCCTCGATCGCGGCAATGGGCTGCGCGTCTGGTTTCAGATGCCGGATGGCAGCGTAAAATCCGTGCAGCCAAGCCGCTTGCCCGAACATGAAACAACCTGGGCGATGACAGTGCACAAATCGCAAGGCTCAGAGTTTGACCACGCGGCGCTGATTCTGCCAGCGCAATTGTCGCCCGTGGTGACGCGTGAACTGGTCTATACCGCCATTACCCGCGCCCGTCGTCGTCTTTCCGTGTATGCAGACGACAGGGTGCTGGCGCAGGCTGTTACGACCCGCACGGAACGTCGTAGCGGGTTAAGTGCTATTTTCGAAGCCCAGTGATGGCCTGCGGGATTAACCCAAATCAGCCATCAGCACTTTTGAGCGACGCTGGTAGTTGTACATCTCTTTTTTGCTTTCAGGCAGCGAGTCGATATCGACTGGCGTGAATCCGCGCTCCTGGAACCAGTGAATGCTCCGGGTCGTCAGGACAAAGAGTTTGCTTAAGCCGTTTTGCCGCGCCTGGGCGGCAATGCGTTCCAGCAAAACTTCCCCGCGAGATGAGCTGCGATAGTCAGGGTGAACCGCAACGCAGGCCATTTCGCCGATTTTCTCTTCAGGGAAAGGATAAAGCGCCGCGCAGGCAATGGTCAGGTTATCGCGCTGGATGATGGTGAATTTATCGATTTCCATCTCCAGTTGCTCACGCGAGCGGCGCACCAGAATACCCTGCTGCTCAAGAGGGCGAATCAGCTCGAGAATGCCGCCAATATCATTGATGGTGGCCCGACGAATTTGCTCGGCGCTCTCCATCACAATCTGAGTACCGATCCCATCGCGAGAGAACAACTCTTGCAGCAACGCGCCGTCTTCCTGATAGCTAATAAGATGGCTGCGCCGTACGCCGCTGCGGCAGGCCTTCACCGCGCCACGCAGAAAACGCACGGTGCCAGAATGATAGTCGCCCTGTGCTTCCAGCGTTTCGACCCGCGCTTGTGCTTCGTTGGGGAAAAGTTCAGGAACGATATTCCCCTGCTCATCATACACGCCCTGCGAGGAGCAAAAACCAATCATCTTCTCGGCTTTCAGTTTGATGGCCAGCTGTGTGGCGACCTCTTCGGAGGTCAGGTTAAAGCTTTCCCCGGTTACGGAGACGGCAACCGGCCCCATCAACACTATCGCGCCGTTATCCAGCTGACGGTGGATGGCCTCTTCATCGATGCGCCGGATACGGCCACTGTGGCAATAGTCCACGCCGTCGTCCACGCCTAAAGGCTGCGAAATGATAAAGTTTCCGCTGACCACGTTGATGTGGGCACCCTGCAACGGCGTGTTATTAAGGCTCATCGACAGCCGCGCCGTGATATCCAGTTGTAAAAGCCCGGCAGCCTGCTTAACCAGCTCCAGCGTTTTGGCATCCGTGACGCGTGTATGTTTATGATAAATGGGTTCGTGATGATGGGCCGCCAGGTTAGCGTCGATTTGTGGGCGTGCGCCGTACACGACCACCAGACGGATGCCGAGGCTGTGCAGCAGGCCGATGTCATTGACAATGCTGGAAAAGTTTTCATGTTCAATGGCTTCGCCACCCAACATGATGACAAATGTCTTTCCCCGATGGGCATTGATGTAGGGAACAGAATGACGAAATCCCTGGACCAGTTCGGTTCTGCGTTCCTTTACCACGGCAAACCCTCAGTGAATGTTTATTCGTATTTTGTGTATTTTTATTCGATTATTGCCGTGGGTGCAAGTCTAAATTTTTATCGAACACCATAAATTTATAAGCAACCGGTGCGTTACCGTATGATTGTTTACCCTTTTGTTGATGACAGTTTATGCGTCATTCGTTAAAGTTTTCGGTCAATTTGGACGTTTAGTATCATTCAATGATTTATTGCTCGGGAGAAGCATGTCGGGATCCAATTCAGCATTAAGCCGTCGCCGCTTCTTAAAAGGGGCAGGGGCGATGTGGTTGCTTAGCGTCAGCCAGATAAGTTTTGCCGCCGTCAGTCAGGTGGTGGCGGTGCGTGTCTGGCCGTCATCGACCTATACGCGCGTCACGGTTGAATCCAACCAGGTGCTGAAATATAAACAGTTTGCCCTCAGCAACCCCGAGCGTGTTGTGGTGGATATTGAAGGCGTGAACCTGAACTCGGTTCTGAAGGGGATGGGAGCACAAATTCGGGGCGACGATCCTTTTATCAAATCGGCCCGCGTGGGGCAGTTTGATCCGCAAACCGTGCGTATGGTGTTTGAGCTGAAGCAAAACGTTAAGCCGCAGCTGTTTGCGCTGGCGCCCGTTGCGTCCTTTAAAGAGCGTCTGGTGATGGATCTCTATCCGGCAAATGCGACCGATATTCAGGATCCTTTGCTGGCGCTGCTGGAAGATTACAATAAAGGCGATCTTGAAAAGCAGGTGCCACCCGCGCAAAGCGGACCGCAGCCCGGGAAGGCAGGGCGGGATCGTCCGATTGTGATCATGCTGGATCCGGGGCATGGCGGTGAAGATTCCGGCGCGGTGGGTAAATATCACACCCGCGAGAAAGATGTCGTCCTGCAAATTGGCCGTCGCCTGAAGGCGTTAATCGACAGAGAAGGCAACATGCGGGCCTACATGACGCGCAATGAAGATGTGTTTATTCCGCTCAAGGTACGCGTGGCGAAAGCACAGAAACAGCGCGCCGACCTTTTTGTCTCTATTCACGCCGATGCCTTTACCAGCCGACAGCCGAGCGGCTCGTCGGTGTTTGCCCTGTCGACCAAAGGTGCAACCAGTACCGCCGCGAGGCTGCTGGCCGATTCGCAAAACGCCTCTGACCTGATCGGTGGGGTAGGGAAGAGCGGCGATCGCTATGTGGACCACACCATGTTCGACATGGTGCAGTCGCTCACCATTACAGACAGCCTGAAGTTTGGTAAAGCGGTGCTGGGAAAGCTGGGCCGCGTCAATAAGCTGCATAAAAACAGCGTTGAGCAGGCCGGGTTCGCGGTACTCAAAGCGCCCGATATTCCGTCGATCCTGGTCGAAACGGCCTTCATCAGTAACGTGGAAGAGGAGCGAAAGCTCAAAACGGCGAAATTCCAGCAGGAAGTAGCGGAGTCTATTCTGGCAGGGATTAAAGCGTATTTCTCAGATGGGGCGACGTTAGCCAGACGGGGATAATGATGTCTGCCGGGTCTTTACCCGGCAACGTCATAAACGGCAGATACAAAAAAACACCCAAAAGGGTGTCTGATGTTTTCGAAGAATTGGTTGCGGGGGCCGGATTTGAACCGACGACCTTCGGGTTATGAGCCCGACGAGCTACCAGGCTGCTCCACCCCGCGTCCGTCTTTCTTCGTGGTATTTCAATTCATCTCTGCGTTGGCTTCGTTAAGCTTCGCGGTGAATCGAACTACGTTGTCGAAATCTCTACTCATGCAGAAACTTCTTTATCAAATTTGATTGGTTGCGGGGGCCGGATTTGAACCGACGACCTTCGGGTTATGAGCCCGACGAGCTACCAGGCTGCTCCACCCCGCGTCCGTGGATGCGCACT
>NZ_JAJVHF010000008.1 GCF_022171985.1 Huaxiibacter chinensis
CTGACCCCATGCCGAACTCAGAAGTGAAACGCCGTAGCGCCGATGGTAGTGTGGGGTCTCCCCATGCGAGAGTAGGGAACTGCCAGGCATTAATTAAGAAGAACCCCGTACCGTAAGGTGCGGGGTTTTTTGCTTTGTAGCCAAAAGCCCCGCATCTTTTCCTCATTGCCGTCTAAAATTGTTAAAAACACTTTAACAATGGTGCCGCTTTGACCCGTCCATTTGATTATCAGCAAGATTTTGCCAGCATTAATTTCCGCGAACGTCCCGAGCTATACCAGGTTGGTCGGGGAGAACAGGGCGTTTTGATGGTTGAGCCCTACAAAAGTGAAATTCTTCCTCACTGGCGATACAAGAATGCGGAGGTGGCGACGCGTTCTGCAAAAGCGATATATGCTCTGTTTGAAGAATACCGCCAAAAAAATGACTTTGTCGGCATGGACATGGCCCGAAAATTCATCCAGATGGGCTACACACGTGCCCGTCGATACGCCAATCATAAAGGCGGTAAAAAGTACGATAAAGAGCGTCAGGTTAAACCCCTCGATCACGATCCGGTTAAAGCTGAAGCTGCCGCGGTGTTCAAAACATGGTGGGATAAAATCCGCGGGGACGAAGATTATCTGCAGCGGAAAAAAGCGCATCAAAGTAAGTGGGGATGATTACTACGTTCGCTAATAATTCGATAGCTGATCAACTTCACAAAACGTAATGAAACATACTGGAAACATTTTATTTACCTAACGGTTCGTTTTAAATCCAGTTTTACTGTGGGTGGGCACTGGCCCGCAATGTGAGACAGGGGATTTAAAATGACTGAAACCGTAGCAAGTACAGATACGGAAAACACAAGCTTAACGGGTAAAGATACCCGCCGTCGGGTTTGGGCAATCGTTGGGGCTTCATCGGGGAACCTGGTAGAGTGGTTCGATTTTTACGTTTATTCATTCTGCTCCCTCTATTTCGCACATATCTTTTTCCCTTCCGGTAATACCACAACGCAACTTTTGCAAACCGCAGGCGTCTTTGCCGCCGGGTTCTTAATGCGTCCCATCGGCGGGTGGCTGTTCGGCCGGATCGCCGACAGAAAAGGTCGCAAGACCTCGATGCTCATATCGGTATGCATGATGTGCGTGGGCTCGCTGGTGATTGCCTGCCTTCCCGGTTATGACGTTATCGGGACATGGGCACCCGCGTTGCTGCTGCTGGCACGACTGTTCCAGGGGCTTTCTGTTGGGGGCGAGTACGGCACCAGCGCGACATACATGAGTGAAGTCGCTGTTGAAGGGCGGAAAGGATTCTATGCTTCATTCCAGTATGTCACGCTAATCGGCGGGCAGCTGCTTGCTCTGCTGGTTGTTGTCATCCTTCAGCACATTCTCAGCGATGCCGATCTTCGCGCATGGGGCTGGCGCATCCCCTTTGCAATGGGGGCCGCTCTTGCTGTTGTGGCTCTGTGGCTGCGCCGCCAGCTGGATGAAACGTCTCAACAAGAGGTCAGGGCACTGAAGGAGGCGGGCTCCCTTAAAGGCCTGTGGCGTAACCGTAAAGCCTTTTTAATGGTACTCGGTTTTACCGCCGCGGGATCGTTAAGCTTCTACACCTTTACCACCTATATGCAAAAGTATCTGGTCAATACCTCCGGCATGCATGCTAACGTCGCAAGCGTGGTAATGACCCTCGCCCTGCTGGTCTTTATGCTTATTCAGCCGGCTATCGGTGCGCTATCGGATAAAATAGGCCGCAGAACCTCCATGCTGATTTTTGGCAGTTTACTGACTCTTGGCACCGTCCCGCTATTAAGCGCGCTGCAGCATACGACCTCACCCTATGCCGCTTTTGGACTCATCATGGTTGCACTGGTTATCGTTAGTTTTTACACGTCAATCAGCGGGATATTGAAAGCAGAGATGTTCCCTGCCCAGGTCAGGGCGCTTGGGGTAGGCTTATCCTATGCGGTGGCTAACGCGCTATTTGGCGGGTCAGCGGAATACGTCGCGCTGTCGCTTAAATCCTGGGGCAGTGAAACAACGTTCTTCTGGTATGTTACCGTGATGGGGGCGCTGGCCTTTATTGTCTCCCTGATGCTGCACCGCAAGGGTAAAGGCATTCGCCTTTAGTAATGAGCCATCTGCCATACCGCGTAGCCGGTTGTCGCTCCGGCTACGTCCCAGGCAAAGTCTTTCCAGCTCCAGCCGCTTCCTGCAGGACGGCTGTCCCAAAGCTCTTTTGACGCCCCGAGACTCACCGAAAACATAAAGCCAATTGCTGCACTGCGATCCCGGCTGTATCCCTGGTGCTGCGCGACTTCATTACCCGCAGCCGACAGCATCGCGGAAGCGATAAAATGTTGGGCTTTATCCTGGCCTTGCCAGCGGTCATTCGCCATATGGCTACAACCCGTAAGAAGTAAGAGAGCAAAGAGAAGCGGAATACGCACAGGCTGGCTCCAGAAAAAAGCCCCGCAATAGCGGGGCCAGAGTGTCAGAGAATACGACTTATCAGGCGATCGATTCGGATGCGGCGTAAGCGTCGGATAAGCTTACGCACTTTAACCGGATAGTCCGCGATGCTTTGCAAATCCCGATAGTGGCGAACCACAGTGGTATGCGTACGTATCAATTCCAGCTCTCTTTCGCGTGAGGCTGCCAGTTCCTGACGTGGATCGTGGATTAAAATCGCATTCTCCAGATCCAGGCGCCATGCACGCGGATTGAGGTTGTTACCCGTCAGCAGCATCCACTCGTCATCCACCCACATGCCTTTCAGATGATAACTGTTGTCCTCATCTTTCCAGAGGCGCACCACCAGCTGATCGGTGTTGACATAATATTGCAGACGGCTCAGGAAACGGCGCAGGTTGATCTCATAGAGATAGGGTAAAGCCCCAATAATTTTGAACGGCTGATCTTCAGGAATGAAAAAATCGTTCGCCGTTTTATCACCCACGATGATCTCAACTTTTTTACCGTCCCGGAGCAGTTGAATAATGTTGCGCACCAGGATCGCAGGCAGGTTGAAATAAGGTGTACAGATAGTCAATTTCTGCTCAGTACACGGCATCAGATGGTAGATGGTTTTATTCAGCAGGCTGGATTTTCCAAGGCCCACAAGCGGGGTTACGGCCAGCTGTTCGTTACTAGCATCCCCCTGGAAATGGTACATCGCATCACGCAGCTCCTGACGGAACAAACGAATGTCGTTTTTGATTTCCGGGCTTTTTGGACGGTGCGGATCGTCAAGACGATTCACGCCACGGCCATGGACCAGATACTGGTCGACCCAGTTAAACATGATATCGACCATCTGCGGATTACGAATCAGCTGGTAGCGATCGTAACGGTATTTATCAAGCTGATGAAGATAAACATCGTTCAGGCTCGCGCCGCTATAAAGCACGCTATCGTCGATAATAAAGCCTTTGAAGTGCAAGACGCCGAGCGCTTCACGGGTATTTACCGGTACGCCATAGACAGGCACATCGATACCCGGGTTTTCCTGGGCCATGCGGCAATACCAGTCCGCGTTGGTGTTCGATGCGGCAGCACCAATTCGGCCGCGCTGTCCACGATGCCAGTCAACTAAAATTCGCACATCCAGTTCAGGACGCTGGCGTTTTGCTTCATAGAGGGCGTTAAGAATGGCACTGCCGCCTTCATCTTGTTCAAGATAGAGGGCCACAATGCAAATACGCCGCGTCGCGCTGGCGATTTTCTCCAGAAGCGCCTCCCGGAAATGAGCGGGGGCGTAAAAGAACTCGACATCATCAACTGACTGAGAAATCTTCGGTAGTTGAGCAAGGTGTTGTTGATGTTTATTACGCTTAAATTTTGACAACATCACAGTGCGTATCTTCTCTGTTCATTGAAGGTTTGCCTGTCATCTGCAGACAATATAAGCGGACAATGATACCACCAGTACTTCCTAAAGTGGTCAACATTTCCAGTACCTTACTCTGGAGTATCAGGGGAAGACAGGCCAAGAGACAGGGTGACGATCCCATCTTCAAGCTGTATATCCACGTCAAATCCAAGCTTTCGCGCCAGGGCGATCATGCCCTGGTTATGTGGCATAGTAATGCCATTCAGGCGTAACAATCCGTGATCTCGCGTATAGCTAATGAGCTTTTCCAGCAGCCGCCTTCCCAGCCCAAGACCTTTCAGATCCGAACGCACCAGCACCGCAAACTCTGCATCCACATTATCCGGATCGGAAATTGCCCGCGTCACGCCCAGGATCTCATCGCCATCATCACTGCGACGAACGGCAACAAACGCCATTTCCCGATCGTAGTCGATTTGGGTCATATTGGCTAAGTCTTCATGGGTAAATTCGTTGATTTCGCTAAAGTAGCGATAGTACAAATCTTCTTTGGTCACTCGCGCGATAAAGGCCTGAAGCAGGGGCTCATCTTCCGGCAGAATCGGGCGAAACAGCGCCTGTTCGCCATTTTTCATCAGCACCTTCTCTTCCAGATGAAGAGGGTAGGGGCGGATAGCAAGCCGGCTTTCGCGATCGCCTTCAAAAGGCGCAATATCAAGCGTGACGTCAAGGGCGGTGAACTCGTTTCCGGATGCCAGAAGAGGATGAATATCCAGGCGCTGGATTTCAGCACAATCCACAATAAGATTTGAGACCTGCACCAGGAAGCGGCTCAATCCGGCGATATCAAGCGGTCGCAGCGCGCTGCGACCGCGTATCTTCTTACTTTTAATGGCCTGAATGACAAGATAACGGGCCAGATTCATGTTAAGCGGTGGAAGCGCGACGACAGCCTGTTCTTCTGGCCGCCATTCCACGCCACCTTCCCCAAGCATGATCAGTGGTCCAAAGACCGGATCGTGTTCCACCACCACTCTTAATTCCTGCGCACCCGCGCGATTGGCCATGCTTTGTACCAGCAGGCCGTGGATCCGCGCCTGTGGCCAGGTCATTTTGACACGATCGATAATCGCCTCAGCAGCGTGTTGCACCTCTGACGCCGTGCGCAGATAAAGCATCACACCCTGGACGTCTGATTTATGAGGAATATCCGGAGAGCGAAGCTTCAGGGCGACCGGATAGCCGAGCTGCTCGGCAATGTGCACAGCTTCAGCGCTATCGCTGGCAATCCAGGTTGGCAACGTCTGCATTCCATACGCATCCAGAATAGGTTTCACTTCATGCGTATCCAGTGAACGTGCCCCCTCCTGAATAGCGTGTTGCAGCAAAGCGTGAGCATCCGCGGTATTGGCCGTCAAATTACCGGGCAGCGCAGGCGTTTCTCTCAGCTGCTTCTGGTTGCGACGATATTCCACCATATGCATAAAAGCAGTAATAGTGCCTTCCGGGGTTCGATAGGTAGGTAAACCCGCCTCGCTGAATAAACGACGTGCTTCCTGGGAGGAAAACTCCCCGCACCAGTTCGTCAGCAAGGTGACATATTTCCCGCGCGGATGGCGTTTAACGGCTTCGATCAGGGCACGCGCGCTTTCACTGCCGGGAGCTGCTGCGCTGGGGGAATGGATAACCATCAGGGCATCAAAATCCTGGCTGTCGAGCAAGGTTGAGATTGCCTGAATATAACGTTCATTACTGGCATCATCGCGCAAGTCCAGCGGGTTCGCCGGGGCGACGCTTGCAGGCAAAACATCTCGCAGATGCTGAAGTGTCTCTTCACTGAGTGCCGCCAGTTTGCCGTTACGCTTCCACAGTTCATCAAGCGCCAGAGCGGCCGGTGCGGCGCCATTACTGATGATCATCAACTTCTCACCACGAAGCGGGCGCATGTGGCTGAGCGTTTCAACCGCAGAAAATAGTTCATGCGTATCCTGCACGCGCAATAAGCCGGCACGCTGAATTGCCGCATCCCAGGCAGGATCCAGACCTGAATGTGAATTAAGTAAACGTTGCGCCGCCGGGCTACGGCCACTTTTGATGACCAGGATGGGTTTATTGCGCGACGCGCTTCGCGCGGCAGACACGAATCGCCGGGCGTCGCTTAAATGTTCAAGATAGAGCAGGATCGCGCTGGTTTTACCGTCGCGAGCCAGAAAATCGAGTAGCTCATCCACGTCAATATCTAGGCTATCACCCAGGGCGATGAAGTAGGAGAACCCCATCTCACGCTGCTGTGCCCAGTCGAGGATCGTGTTTGAGACGGCGGCCGACTGCGAAATAAAGGCGAGCTTGCCTTTCCGGATGGGAACCGGCGAAAAACTGGCATTCAGCCCCTGCCAGGGGGCTAATAAACCCAGGCTATTCGGTCCCAGTAACCGCATCTGATAACGGCTGGCGCAGGCGAGTAATTCACTCTGCTGCTCAGGAGGCGAAGAGAGAATAATGCAGGTTTTACACCCTTTTTGACCCAGGGATTCCAGTAAGGTGAGGTTACGCCTGGCGTGGGTGCATAAGATGGCAAGGTCCGGAATAAACGGCAGGCTTTGCACATCAGGCCAGGCGAGCACCCCCTGCACGGCCTTATAAGCGGGCGTCACCGGGAGCACAGGACCGTTAAATCCACCGGCCAGCAAATTGCGCATCATCAAATACCCTGCCCGGTCGGGTTTCATGGAGGCACCAATCACGGCAATGGATTTTGGGCGAAGTAGCGCTTCAAGCCCTCGCTGGCTCATACAAGTCTCCTGTGAAGGCGAGTGACCTGATGATTTTAAACGCTTTCCGCTTCCTGTGCTGTGATGCTTCCCTTATGTCTGGTCTTTCCTGCAAGGTAACGTTCACGGAAGCAGGAAAAATGATCGCCGAGAGCACTGGCAGCCGGCGTGTCACCCGCCAGATCCAGCAGCGCGATGGCAACTTCCGCCGTGCAATACTGCCCGTCCGCGTGCGCTTCACGTAGCCGGTAAGCGGAAACGCGGGACAGATCCACCGAAATGACGGGAAGGGCATCCAGGTAAGGACTTTTACGAAACATTTTTCGGGCTTCGCTCCAGGTTCCGTCGAGCATAATAAACAGAGGAGGCTTACCCGCTGGGGGCGCGGTAAGCACCTGACGTGCAGTGTCTGCATATGAGGCGGGGAAAACCACCATCGGCTGATAGTCGGGGCAGGCGACCAGATCCAGCAGAGCCTGCGGTGGCTCGGTTCGCGACCACTGAAATGCGGCAGTATCAGGCAAAATATCAGCAATAAGCCGGCCAGTATTGCTGGGTTTCATTGGCTCGGTATCGAACATGACCAGACAAAAGCGACTTTGCGCCTGGCTCGGAGAGAGCGTTTCACATAAGCATTGCTTTAGCGGCAGCAAACAGCGCTGACAGCGACGGATGCGGTTGCCACGGGCAAGAAATGGGCGTGTTGCACGCGCAAGGCGTTCAGCGCGTAATTGGAGGACGGCGTTATCAGTCATGGAAGATGCGCAGGAAAAACGCCATTTTCGCAGAGGGGAGAACGGGGCACAAGATGTACCCCGTAAATGTTACAGTGATTCGTTAAGCCAGCTCTCAAACGGCGCCTTCGGCACTGCGCCATTCAGCATGTCGACCACTTCGCCCTTTTTGAAGATCATGATCGTGGGGATACTGCGAATGCGAAAACGTGCGCTCAGTTCGCGTTCAGCTTCCGTGTTCACTTTCACGAAACGTATTTTGCCGCTGCGTTCTTCAGCAACGTCCTCAAAAATAGGGGCGAAATTACGGCACGGGCCGCACCACGGCGCCCAGAAATCGACCACCACAGGCAGATCGTCTTTCAGCAGCTTGTCCAGGGTCTCGCTGGTTGCGTTGATCACATCGCCATCGAAAAGCTCATGTCCGCAACGCCCGCATTTTGCTCCGTCTTCAATTCGATCATCAGGAATGCGATTGAGAGCCTGGCAGTTGGCACATACGGTATTCATAACTAACCTCTGATAGAGCAGGGGGACACAACGGCGAAATGCCGATGATGTTTCTCATATGTTACATATTATCGGTGAGCGTGTTTGAAACGACAATGCGTTTTATTCAATGAGAATAATAGTCACAGGCTTTTGTACGAATTAATGGCTATGCGCTTGTACATCGGGTAATCTGCGCGCTTCGCGCAGCGCTGGTGGAGAAAAGCATGAACGACGAACTGAAAAATAAAAGCGGCAAGGTCAAAGTGATGTATGTCCGCAGTGATGATGATTCTGACAAACGCACTGTCAATCCGCGTACCGGAAAGGGTGCAGGGCGTCCGGCATCTTCTCGTGCAGACGGTGGCCGTCGCCCCGCCCGCGATGACAGAAATTCCCGCGGTGATGACCGCAAACGTGATGACCGTAAGCGTGACGATCGCAAACGCAATGATTCCCCACGTGATGCCTCACCATGGCGTACGGTTTCCCGTGCCCCTGGCGAAGAAGCCCCGGCGAAAGCCGATCATGGCGGCATCAGCGGTAAAAGCTTTATCGACCCGGAAGTCCTGCGCCGTCAGCGTGCAGAAGAGACCCGCGTCTATGGCGAGAACGCCTGCCAGGCTCTGTTCCAGAGTCGCCCTGAATGCATCGTCCGCGCCTGGTTTATCCAGAGCGTCACCCCGCGCTTCAAAGAAGCCCTGCGCTGGATGGCGGCAAATCGTAAAGCCTATCATGTGGTCGATGATGAAGAGCTGACAAAAGCGTCAGGCACGGAACACCACGGCGGCGTCTGCTTCCTGATTAAAAAGCGTAATGGGACAACCGTGCAGCAGTGGGTGAGTCAGGCTGATGCTGACGACTGCGTACTGGCACTGGAAGACGTGGGTAACCCTCACAATCTGGGCGCAATGATGCGTAGCTGTGCGCATTTCGGCGTGAAAGGCGTCCTGCTGCAGGACGCGGCGCTGGTGGAATCTGGCGCAGCAATCCGTACTGCGGAAGGGGGAGCTGAACACGTTCAACCGATTACGGGTGAAAGCGTGCTGGATGCTATTGAACAGTTCCGTAAGGCGGGCTACTCCATTGTGACCACCTCGAGCCATGCCGGCACGCCGCTGTTTAAAGCGACGCTGCCGCGTAAAATGGTTCTGGTGCTGGGTCAGGAGCGTGATGGTTTATCCGATGCTGCGCTTTCAACGGCCGACCTGAGCGTCTCTATCGACGGTACGGGCAATGTAGAAAGTCTGAACGTCTCAGTCGCAACCGGCGTACTGCTCGCCGAGTGGTGGCGTCAGAACAAAGCGTAATCACGCGTTGTTCACATGATCCCGGTGACGTCTTGTTCACCGGGATACATTTTTTATTCGCTCTCTGCCGGTAATACGGGCATCCAGTCCACGGGCTTCTCGCCACGTTTCTCCAGCCATTCATTCGCTTTGACAAAATGATGACACCCAAAAAATCCCCGATGCGCCGACAGCGGCGAGGGATGCGGTGCTTTCAGAATGTGATGACGTTGCGGGTCAATTATCGCGCCTTTCTTTTGTGCATGTGCTCCCCATAAAAGAAAAACCACGCCCTCGCGATGTTCATTAATCAACGAAATGACTTTATCCGTAAAGGTTTCCCAGCCAAGGCTCGCATGTGAATGGGCTTGTCCCGCCCGGACGGTCAATACCGTATTGAGTAACAACACGCCCTGACGAGCCCAGCTTTCAAGATAGCCATGGGCCGGGCGCGTAAAGCCCGGAATCGATCCTTCCAGCTCTTTATACATGTTTAACAGGGAAGGCGGCGTAGCGATTCCCGGACGTACCGAAAACGCCAGCCCGTGTGCCTGGCCTGGCCCGTGATAGGGGTCCTGACCCAGGATCACCACTTTCACATCGTTAAGTTCGGTAAAGCGAAAGGCGTTAAAGACATCTTTTTGCGGCGGATAAATAGTTTGTCCGGACTGTCTTTCTGCGGCGACGGTATTGAGCGTATTGATAAAATAGGGCTGTTGTTTTTCGTCGGCCAGTACGTCATGCCAGGTTAATGAAGCGGTCATCTCGCTCTCCTGCGAAGTTTATCTTTGGCTAGCTTAACCGCTTACGCCACAGGTGCAAAATCTAATACCGCCTATCCTTTAACCATTGCAAAAACAGCTTTAATTCCCGTTTCCTGATGTGAAAATTGATATAAAACAACAAATTCAAACCACATACTTTGTGTGGTCTGGATTTTGTTGATTTAGGTCAAGGAATAAGGGCGGGTCGACTGATATATATACACTCAAGAAACAATGGTTTTACCAATTGGCCGCGCTTGGCCGACACCAAATAATGTAGGTTATGGGAGGCATCACATGATTACGGGTATCCAGATCACTAAAGCTGCAAACGACGACCTGCTGAACTCTTTCTGGCTGCTGGACAGCGAAAAGGGTGAAGCGCGTTGTGTTGTGGCGAAAGCCGGTTTTGCTGAAGATGAAGTTGTACCAGTAAATAAACTGGGCGAAATCGAATATCGCGAAATCCCTATGGAAGTCCAACCTGAAGTTCGCGTGGAAGGTGGTCAGCACCTGAACGTTAACGTTCTGCGCCGTGAAACGCTGGAAGATGCGGTTAAGCACCCTGAAAAATACCCGCAATTGACCATCCGCGTTTCCGGCTATGCCGTTCGCTTCAACTCACTGACGCCTGAACAGCAGCGCGACGTGATTGCGCGTACCTTTACTGAAAGCCTGTAAGGTGACGAAAAAAAACGCCGGGTGATAAGCCCGGCGTTTTTTTATTCTTCTTTTGCAGACGTGTCCGTACTGCCACTTGGCTTGCGACGCTTGCCAATATTTTTGGCGTCGCGATGACGATTCTTAACGCGCGGCTTCTCTTTCTCTGCTTTTTTCTTCTCTTCGCGTTTCGCGAGCACCTTTTTAGACGGTTTCCCCGTCATTTTCTCGTTCGGTGGACGCGTGGTCGGACGCAGTTCGCTGATGACGCGGGCTTTTAACGGCTCTTCAACGTAGCGGCCAATTTTCATCAACAGCAGATAGTCGTGAGCTTCAACCAGAGAAATGGCGATGCCTTTGCGTCCCGCACGTCCGGTACGACCGATACGGTGCAGATAGATATCGCCGCTACGAGGCATATCAAAGTTGATGACATGGCTAACGTCTGGAATATCGATACCGCGCGCGGCGACGTCGGTGGCAATTAGTACGTTAACGCGACCCTCGGTCAGACGTTTAATCCCTTCGGTACGTTTCACCTGTGCCATCTCGCCTTCGAGATAACAGTTATTAATGCCGGCTGAGCGAAGCTGGTCGGCCAGTTCGTGCACACGCTCGCGCTTACGCACAAAGACGATGGTACGCGTGGTGTCATCTTGCTTGAGCAAATGTTTCAGCAGTTCGAGCTTATGCTCAAAGTTATCTGCGCGGTAATACCACTGGTGGATCTTCTTACGCTCGCGCGTGGAAGGGGTCGCAGACACTTCTGCCGGGTCTTCCAGAAGGCGCTCAGCAAAGTCTTTAATCGCATCGCCTTCCAGCGTGGCGGAGAACAGCATCGTCTGCTTGCGCCAGCGCGTTTCGCCTGCAATATGTTCGATGTCCTGCGCGAAGCCCAGCTCCAGCATACGGTCTGCTTCATCCAGAATCAGCGTTTCCACTGCGCGACAGTCAAAGTTCTCTTCTTTGATGTACTGCATCAAACGGCCGGTGGTGGCCACCACGATATCCTGGTTCTCGCTAAACACTTCAGCGTGGTTCATGTAGGCCACGCCACCGGTGATGGTCGCAATATCCAGGTGGGTATTCGCCGCCAGTTCACGCGCATGCTCTGCAACCTGAACGGCTAACTCACGTGTCGGCGTCAGAATCAAAATGCGCGGTGGGCCTGATTTCTTACGAGGGAAATCAATCAGATGCTGCAAGACAGGCAGCAGGTACGCCGCCGTTTTACCGGTGCCTGTCGGCGCAGAACCGAGTACGTCGCGGCCTTCTAGTGCAGGCGGAATGGCTGCCGCCTGGATGGCAGTCGGGCGTGTGAAGCCTTTACTCTGGAGCGCTTCCAGCAGGCATTCATCGAGTTCAAGTTCGGAAAAAGTCGTTACAGTCATGTTTTACCTCTGTGTGGGGCGCTGATTATAGACGTTATGGCTGCAATCTTCATCTGTTTGTATGGATATCCCTTTTCCGCCACTTCGCTTTCCCCTATGCTACTCCCGTTTTGGATAAGAAGGTTGCTTTGACATGTCTCAACCCAAAGCGCAATTGCGCCGCGATGGTTTTACCTTTAAACAGTTCTTTGTTGCACACGATCGCTGCGCGATGAAAGTGGGTACGGACGGTATTTTATTAGGCGCATGGGCGCCTGTCGCGGGTGTGAAACGCATTCTGGATATCGGCAGCGGCAGCGGATTACTGGCGCTGATGCTGGCGCAACGGACTGAGGCCTCTGTCACTATCGATGCCGTCGAACTTGATGCGTCGGCAGCGCAACAGGCCAGTGAAAATATGGCCGAATCGCCATGGGCGTCACGCGTACGTGTTGAATGCGCTGATATTCTGGTCTGGGCCACCGAACAGACGGCTCGCTACGATCTGATCGTCAGCAATCCTCCTTATTACGAACCGGGCGTAGAGTGCGCCACGCCTGAACGGGAACAGGCGCGTTACACCGGTTCGCTCGATCATCAGGCATTGCTGGTCAGCGCGGCCAATCTCATTTCGGAAGAGGGTTTTTTCTGCGTTGTGCTTCCCGAAAGTACCGGTAACGCCTTTATCAAAAAAGCCCAGGGAATAGGCTGGCATTTACGTTTAAGAACGGATATTGCCGATACGGAAGGGCGACTGCCCCATCGTGTATTGCTGGCATTGTCACCTAAAGAAGGAGAGTGCTTTAGCGACAGGATGGTCATTCGTGGGCCAGATCAACGTTATTCCGAGGATTACACTGCGCTGACCCAGCCGTTTTATCTGTTTATGTGAGTCTGTGGCGAAAGAATGGACGGGCCGGATTCAGGCAGCTGTTCCGGGTAGTCCAAAGTAAAATGCAAACCTCGGCTCTCTTTGCGCATCATCGCACAACGCACGATAAGCTCTGCCACCTGCACCAGGTTGCGCAGTTCCAGCAGGTTATTGGAGACGCGGAAATTGGCATAATATTCGTCAATCTCCTGCTGCAACATGGTGATACGTCGCAGCGCCCGCTCAAGGCGTTTTGTGGTGCGCACGATCCCGACGTAATCCCACATGAGTAACCGCAGCTCATGCCAGTTATGCTGAATCACCACCCGCTCGTCAGGGTTGTCGACGCGGCTTTCATCCCAGGCTGGCAGCCAATCAACCTGCTGCGCGTCGGGCAATCGTCGGGTTATGTCTTCGGCAGCAGACCAGCCATAAACCAGACACTCCAGCAATGAATTGGACGCCATACGGTTAGCGCCGTGCAGACCGGTATAGCTCACTTCACCAATCGCATATAAGCCATCAACATCCGTGCGCCCATGGTCATCAACCATAACGCCGCCGCAGGTATAATGGGCTGCGGGTACGACAGGGACCGGATCTTTTGTCAGATCAATTCCCAGGCCGAGCAACTTTTCATAGATGGTTGGAAAATGCTGACGTATAAAGTCAGCAGGCTTATGGCTGATATCGAGATACATGCAATCAACGCCCAGACGCTTCATCTCATGATCGATTGCCCGGGCCACAATATCGCGTGGAGCGAGTTCAGCGCGTTCATCAAACTCAGGCATAAAGCGCGTTCCGTCAGGACGCTTAAGCCAGGCGCCTTCGCCTCTTAAGGCTTCTGTTAGCAGGAAATTACGCGCCTGAGGATGGAATAAGGCGGTGGGATGGAACTGGTTAAATTCCATATTGGCCACGCGACAGCCTGCGCGCCATGCCATGGCAATGCCATCGCCCGAAGAAATGTCCGGGTTCGTCGTGTACTGATACACTTTTGATGCACCACCTGTTGCCAGCACGACGGCTTTCGCCTGGCAGGTTTCTACTTTCTCTTTATTACGGTTCCAGACCCAGGCACCCACCACGCGGCGGTGTCCGGGCAAACCTATTTTATCGGAAAGGATTAAATCGACTGCGTTACTGCGCTCCAGCACCTGAATGTTAGGGTGGTTCATGGCCTTGCCCACCAGGGTAGTTTCCACCTCTTTACCCGTGGCATCTGCTGCATGAAGAATGCGGCGATGACTGTGACCCCCTTCACGGGTAAGGTGATAGACTTCCTCCCCATTAGGCTGAACGTGGGTATCAAAAAGCACGCCCTGGTCAATCAGCCACTGTACACAGTGGCGGGCATTGCTGGCGACATACTCAGCGGCATGTGCATCCACTATCCCGGCACCGGCAATCAAGGTATCGTCTACATGCGACGCGATGCTGTCGGTTTCATCGAATACGGCTGCGATTCCGCCCTGAGCATAATACGTTGAACCTTCACTCATCGGTCCTTTGCTCAGCACAATCACCTTCTGATGCGCGGCCAGACGAAGCGCCAGGGAAAGCCCGGCAGCACCGCTGCCAATGATCAAAACGTCACAGGTCAATTCTGGAGATGTAGTCATAATGTTTGTTTAATTTACTAAACACAGAGGCCTGACAATAGCACCTCAATGCGATGAATCGCACGTTTTTTTTGCATCGAGTTGCGCCCCCTAAACATGAGGGCAAGGAGAAAAATCCTGTAAAATAACGAAAATATTTTGCGAAGCAGATCGTTAGCGTCAGATTTTGTGGTGAAATTAAACCCGTGTTGCGTTACTCTGCAGGCGGTAAAATGCCATTTCTTCTCAGAAACTGGGTGCGTATCGTTAACAGGCTTATAATGAGAGAAAATAAACAGCCTGCGACACGATGAACAAAAACAAAGGCGTTACGGAACTTATTGAATAAAAGACACTCTAAGCTGGTGCTTGCTCAAAGTGCAATGTTGCAGAGTGGCGTTTCGATAACGCGTGGAATTTAGGTTTGGGGAGACATTACCTCGGATGAGCGAGCAGTTAACGGACCAGGTCCTGGTAGAACGGGTCCAGAAGGGAGAACAGAAGGCTTTCAACTTACTGGTGGTTCGCTATCAGCATAAGGTAGCCAGTCTGGTTTCTCGTTATGTGCCTTCAGGGGACGTCCCTGACGTGGTACAGGAGTCCTTTATTAAGGCCTATCGCGCGCTGGATTCTTTCCGGGGAGATAGTGCTTTCTATACATGGCTGTATCGCATTGCGGTTAATACAGCAAAGAATTATCTGGTCGCTCAGGGTCGCCGTCCACCTTCAAGTGATGTGGACGCCATCGATGCCGAAAACTTTGAAAGTGGCGGCGCGTTGAAAGAAATTTCGAACCCTGAGAACTTAATGTTGTCAGAAGAACTGAGACAGATAGTTTTTCGTACGATCGAGTCGCTTCCGGAAGATTTACGTATGGCAATTACGTTGCGGGAGCTTGATGGACTTAGCTATGAAGAGATAGCCGCTATCATGGATTGCCCGGTTGGTACGGTTCGTTCACGTATTTTTCGTGCACGAGAAGCTATTGATAATAAAGTTCAACCGCTTATCAGGCGTTGACGATAGCGGGATACTGGAAAAGGTATTAGGCATGCAGAAAGAAAAACTTTCCGCTTTAATGGATGGTGAAACACTGGATGGTGAGCTGCTTGATGAGCTTTCTCACTCTTCCGAGTTGCAAGAGACCTGGGAGAGCTACCATCTCATTCGCGACACCCTTCGTGGTGATACGAGCGATGTTCTCCATTTTGATATCTCTGCCCGCGTTATGGCAGCGATTGAAAACGAGCCTGTTCATCAGACCACGCCGCTGATTCCTGAAGCACAACCCGCACCGCACCAGTGGCAGAAAATGCCGTTCTGGCAAAAAGTGCGTCCCTGGGCGAGCCAGCTTACCCAAATGGGCGTGGCTGCATGCGTATCGCTTGCAGTTATCGTAGGTGTGCAGCAGTATAACAATCAGTCTGAAGTCAACCAGCCGCCTGAAGCGCCCGTCTTTAATACGATGCCGATGATGGGTGGTAAAGCAAGCCCGGTGAGTCTGGGTGTGCCAGCCGATGCCACAGCGAGTCCTGGCCAGCAACAGCAGGTTCAGGAACAGCGTCGTCGCATCAACGCGATGTTGCAAGACTACGAATTGCAGCGTCGTCTGCACTCTGAGCAGCTTCAGTTTGAGAAAGCGCAAACGCAGCAAGCGGCTGTGCAAGTGCCAGGAACCCAAACTTTAGGAACGCAATCGCAGTAATGAAGCAACTTTGGTGCACCGTGTCTTTAGTGGCGGGTAGCATGTTCTTCTCTGCAAACGCCTCGGCTGATTTATCGTCCGGGGCGTTGTTGCAGCAAATGAACATGGCCAGCCAGTCACTCAATTATGAGTTGGCCTTTATCAGTATTAATAAGCAGGGCGTTGAGTCTTTGCGCTATCGCCATGCCCGTCTTGATAACCAGCCTCTCGCTCAGCTTCTGCAAATGGACGGCCCGCGCCGGGAAGTGGTTCAGCGTGGTAATGAAATCAGCTATTTTGAACCAGGCCTTGAGCCGTTCACGCTGAATGGCGATTATATCGTCGATTCGCTTCCGTCCCTGATCTACACCGACTTTAAACGTCTTTCGCCGTACTACGATTTTATCTCCGTTGGCCGCACGCGTATTGCTGACAGGCTCTGTGAGGTTATTCGCGTTGTGGCGAGAGACGGTACGCGTTATAGCTACATTGTCTGGATGGATGCGGAGAGCAAATTGCCAATGCGCATCGATTTACTGGACAGAGACGGCGAGACGCTGGAGCAGTTCCGGGTGATCTCATTCACCGTGAACAACCAGGTTGGCAGCAGCATGCAAAATCTGGCTAAAGCCAGTTTGCCTCCGCTTCTCTCCGTGCCTGCTGGCGACTCCGCGAACTTCAACTGGGTTCCGTCGTGGATCCCACAAGGATTCAACGAGATCTCCAGCAGCCGCCGTCAGCTTCCTACGATCGACACGCCGGTTGAATCCCGCCTCTATTCTGATGGCTTGTTTAGTTTCTCGGTCAATATCAACCGTGCGACGGCGTCCAGTTCCGATCAAATGCTTCGAACAGGACGTCGGACGGTGAGTACGACGGTGCGTGACAACGCAGAAATTACCATCGTGGGTGAGCTTCCTCCGCAAACCACAAAACGTATTGCTGACAGTATTAAATTCAGGGCCGCTCAATGATCAAAGAATGGGCTACCGTCATTTCATGGCAAAACGGCGTTGCGCTGGTGAGCTGCGACGTAAAAGCGTCCTGCAATAGCTGCGCTTCCCGTGCCGGTTGCGGCAGTCGGGTGCTCAATAAGCTTGGTCCACAGACGACGCACACGATTTCCGTACCCAGCGACCAACCGCTGGTCGCTGGGCAAAAAGTCGAGCTGGGTATTGCAGAAGGCAGCTTGCTGGGTTCCGCGATGCTGGTCTATCTCTCGCCGCTGGTGGGATTGTTTGCGCTCGGCGGTCTGTTCCAGATGCTGTTCGGCACCGATCTTGCCGCCATGTGCGGTGGCGCGCTGGGTGGCGTGGGCGGTTTTTTACTCGCGCGCGGGTTTTCTCAAAAACTGGCGGAACGCGAAGCCTGGCAGCCCGTCATCCTGAGCGTGGCATTAGCGCCCGATCAGCTTCGTGTTGAAACACTCTCTTCCGAAGCCCGATAATTCACCGGGCTTTATCTTTATTTACACCTCCGAACAGAAAACGCAGCGTCTTCGCGCTAAGCTTGGGGTCAAGAGCATTTCCTGGTGACGAAGATGTAGTGTAGAATGCTGCGTTTTCGCACTGAAAAACGTCAGGCTAAGAACAGCGGCCTCCAGGAATTCGTAAGGCATAATTATTTAACTATATGAAGAACATACGTAACTTTTCGATCATTGCTCACATTGACCACGGTAAGTCGACGCTGTCGGACCGTATTATCCAGATTTGCGGTGGCCTTTCTGATCGTGAAATGGAAGCCCAGGTTCTGGACTCCATGGACCTGGAACGCGAACGCGGCATTACCATCAAGGCGCAGAGCGTCACGCTCGATTACAAGGCTCCTGATGGTGAAACCTACCAACTGAATTTCATCGATACCCCAGGCCACGTTGACTTCTCTTATGAAGTTTCCCGTTCGCTGGCAGCCTGCGAAGGCGCACTGCTGGTGGTGGATGCCGGGCAGGGCGTTGAAGCCCAGACCCTGGCAAACTGCTACACCGCCATGGAAATGGAACTGGAAGTGGTTCCTGTACTGAACAAGATCGACCTGCCTGCCGCCGATCCTGAGCGTGTTGCGGAAGAGATTGAAGACATCGTGGGCATCGATGCGACCGATGCGGTGCGCTGCTCCGCGAAAACGGGCGTCGGTGTGCCAGACGTGCTGGAGCGCCTGGTGCGGGATATCCCGGCACCGGAAGGCGATCCTGATGCACCTCTGCAGGCGCTGATCATCGACTCCTGGTTTGATAACTACCTGGGCGTGGTTTCGCTGGTCCGTATTAAAAACGGCACCATGCGTAAAGGCGACAAAATTAAAGTGATGAGCAGCGGTCAGGTCTATAACGCCGATCGTCTGGGCATCTTCACGCCTAAACAGGTTGATCGTACCGAACTGAAATGCGGCGAAGTGGGCTGGCTGGTCTGCGCTATTAAAGACATTCTGGGCGCACCGGTGGGTGATACCCTGACTCAGGCGCGTAATCCGGCCGATAAACCGCTGCCTGGCTTCAAGAAAGTGAAGCCGCAGGTTTACGCTGGCCTGTTCCCGGTGAGTTCCGATGACTATGAGAACTTCCGTGATGCGCTTGGCAAGCTGAGCCTGAACGATGCCTCTCTGTTCTATGAACCAGAAAGCTCAACCGCACTGGGCTTCGGCTTCCGTTGTGGCTTCCTGGGTCTGCTGCACATGGAGATCATCCAGGAACGTCTTGAGCGTGAATACGATCTGGATCTGATTACAACGGCACCGACCGTGGTGTATGAAGTTCAGACGACGAACAAAGAAGTTATCTATGTTGACAGCCCCTCCAAGCTGCCACCGTTAAATAACATCGAAGAGTTGCGCGAGCCAATCGCAGAGTGCCACATGCTGTTGCCGCAGGAATTCCTCGGTAACGTCATCACGCTGTGTATCGAAAAACGCGGTGTCCAGACCAACATGGTGTACCACGGTAACCAGGTTGCGCTGACCTACGAAATTCCAATGGCTGAAGTGGTTCTTGATTTCTTCGACCGTCTTAAGTCAACCTCCCGTGGCTATGCGTCGCTGGACTACAACTTTAAGCGTTTCCAGGCGTCCAACATGGTACGCGTTGACGTTCTGATCAACGGTGAGCGCGTAGATGCGCTGGCGCTGATCACACACAACGATAACGCACCGTATCGTGGCCGCGAACTGGTTGAGAAGATGAAAGAACTGATCCCTCGCCAGCAGTTTGATATTGCGATTCAGGCGGCAATCGGTAACCACATCATTGCGCGTTCCACCGTTAAACAGCTGCGTAAAAACGTTCTGGCGAAATGCTACGGCGGTGACGTGAGCCGTAAGAAGAAGCTGTTGCAGAAACAGAAAGACGGTAAAAAACGCATGAAGCAGGTTGGTAACGTTGAGCTGCCACAGGAAGCGTTCCTTGCCATTCTGCACGTTGGTAAAGACGGCAAATAATTCTAAGGAGTTGGCATGGCGAACATGTTTGCCCTGATCCTGGTCATTGCAACCCTGGTGACGGGGCTGTTGTGGTGCCTGGATAAATTTATTTTCGCGCCAAAACGACATGAACGTCAGGCTGCCGCGCAGGCAGCCACTGGCGATCAGTTGGACCCGAAAACCCTGAAAAAAGTGGGCCCTAAACCGGGCTGGCTTGAAACAGGCGCATCGGTCTTCCCGGTGCTGGCGATTGTGCTGGTGGTGCGCTCATTTATTTATGAGCCGTTCCAGATCCCGTCAGGTTCGATGATGCCAACGCTGTTGATTGGCGATTTTATTCTGGTAGAAAAGTTTGCCTACGGCATTAAAGATCCTATTTACCAGAAAACGCTCATTGAAACCGGTCATCCGAAGCGTGGCGATATCGTGGTCTTTAAATACCCTGATGATCCGCGTCTTGACTACATCAAGCGTGCTGTTGGTCTGCCGGGCGATAAAGTCAGCTACGATCCGGTTGCCAAAGAAGTCACCGTTCAGCCGGGATGCAGCTCTGGTACGGCCTGCGGGAATGCGTTGCCGATTACTTACTCCAACGTTGAACCGAGCGATTTCGTTCAAACCTTTGCCCGTCGTAACGGCGGTGAAGCAACCAGCGGATTCTTCCAGCTTCCAGCAGGGGAAACCAAAGAGAACGGTATCCGTCTGGTGGAGCGTAAAGAAACGCTGGGAGACGTCACCCATCGCATTCTGACGGTGCCGGTCGCACAGGATCAGCTGGGCATGTACTATCAGCAGCCAGGCCAGCCTCTCGCCACCTGGATTGTTCCACCTGGGCATTACTTCATGATGGGTGATAACCGGGATAACTCTGCCGATAGCCGTTACTGGGGCTTTGTGCCTGAAGCAAATCTGGTCGGTAAAGCTACCGCGATCTGGATGAGCTTTGAGAAGCAGGAAGGTGAATGGCCTACGGGCGTTCGTCTCAATCGCATTGGCGGCATCCATTAATTCTCATTAAATGAACACATAGCCGTCTTAATTGGCGGCTATGTGAATTATTTAAGCGATAAATGCCCTCGAACTAACGACATCCCCGGTCGTTGCGTATAGAATATTCCCCCGAAGTTTATGGTTGGCTCCTGCGGGTGCCACGGCACACGAAACCGCGTTGGTTTTACTCAGGTCGGTTTCGTGTGCTGAATTTTTGACGCATTTATCCTATTGGTATCGCATGAACCCCATCGTAATTAATCGGCTTCAACGGAAGCTGGGCTACACTTTTCAGCATCATGAATTATTGCAACAGGCATTAACCCATCGAAGTGCCAGCAGCAAACATAATGAGCGTTTAGAGTTCCTGGGTGACTCCATTTTGAGTTACGTCATTGCGAATGCGCTTTATCACCGTTTCCCTCGTGTGGACGAAGGCGATATGAGCCGCATGCGCGCAACGCTAGTGCGCGGCAATACGCTGGCTGAAATTGCACGAGAGTTTGAGCTGGGTGAATGTTTGCGCCTCGGCCCGGGTGAATTGAAAAGCGGTGGTTTTCGCCGGGAATCAATTCTCGCCGATACTGTCGAAGCATTAATCGGTGGCGTTTTCCTCGATAGCGATATCCAGACGGTTGAGCAACTGATTCTGAACTGGTATCAAACTCGCCTGGACGAAATTAGCCCGGGCGATAAACAAAAAGATCCGAAAACGCGCTTGCAGGAGTATCTGCAGGGTCGCCATCTGCCGCTGCCATCCTATCTGGTGGTGCAGGTGCGCGGAGAAGCGCACGATCAGGAATTTACCATCCATTGCCAGGTTAGCGGCCTGAGTGAACCGGTGGTTGGCACAGGTTCAAGCCGACGTAAGGCTGAACAGGCTGCCGCCGAACAGGCGTTAAAAATGCTGGAGCTGGAATGAGCGAAGAAAAAACCTATTGCGGATTTATTGCCATCGTCGGACGTCCGAACGTGGGCAAATCCACCTTATTGAATAATCTGCTTGGGCAGAAAATCTCTATTACCTCTCGTAAGGCGCAGACCACGCGTCACCGTATCGTCGGTATCCATACAGAAGGTGAGTATCAGGCGATTTACGTCGATACCCCGGGTCTGCACATGGAAGAGAAACGTGCCATTAATCGCCTGATGAACAAAGCGGCGAGCAGCTCGATTGGCGACGTCGAACTGGTGATCTTTGTTGTTGAAGGCACCCGCTGGACGGCGGACGACGAGATGGTTCTGAACAAGCTGCGTGACGGCAAAGTCCCGGTCATCCTTGCCGTCAATAAAGTTGACAATGTGCAGGAAAAAGCCGACCTGCTGCCGCATCTGCAGTGGCTGGGCAGCCAGATGAACTTCCTTGATATCGTTCCGTTGTCTGCCGAGACCGGTCTGAACGTTGATACCATCGCAGGTATCGTGCGCAAGCATCTGCCGGAAGCGATTCATCATTTCCCGGAAGAGTACATCACCGATCGTTCGCAGCGTTTTATGGCTTCCGAAATCATCCGTGAAAAGCTGATGCGTTTCCTGGGAGCGGAACTGCCTTATTCTGTCACCGTTGAAATCGAACGTTTCCAGACCAACGAGCGTGGCGGATACGATATCAATGGCCTGATTCTCGTTGAGCGTGAAGGGCAGAAAAAGATGGTGATTGGCAACAAAGGCGCCAAGATCAAAACCATCGGTATCGAAGCCCGTAAAGACATGCAGGAGATGTTTGAAGCCCCGGTTCACCTGGAGCTCTGGGTGAAAGTGAAATCAGGCTGGGCCGATGATGAGCGCGCACTCCGCAGCCTCGGTTACGGCGACGATCAATAACGTTCACACTGCAACCTAAAAGACGACAAACATAATGGAAGGCTGGCAGCGTGCGTTTGTCCTCCATAGTCGTCCCTGGAGCGAAACCAGCCTGATGCTGGACGTCTTCACGGAAGAGTCGGGCCGCGTGCGCCTTGTTGCAAAAGGCGCACGTTCCAAACGTTCCAATCTTAAAGGGGCTTTGCAACCCTTTACCCCTTTACTGGTCCGTTTCGGCGGGAGAGGGGATGTCAAAACCCTTCGCAGTGCTGAAGCCGTCTCTCTGGCGCTTCCTCTCTCCGGTATCACCCTTTACAGCGGTCTGTATGTCAATGAACTCATCTCACGTGTTCTTGAACATGAGACGCGCTTCTCAGAACTTTTCTTCGATTATTTGCACTGTATTCAGGAGCTTGCTGGCGCAACGGCGTCGCCGGAACCCGCGTTGCGGCGTTTTGAACTGGCGCTGCTGGCGCATCTGGGATACGGCGTCGATTTTCTGCATTGTGCCGGCAGCGGCGACCCCGTGGATGACACCATGACCTACCGCTATCGGGAAGAGAAAGGCTTTATCGCCAGCATTGTCATCGACAACACGACCTTTACGGGACGGCACCTCAGGGCATTGTACGAACGTGAGTTTCCGGACGCAGACACCCTGCGGGCGGCAAAACGCTTTACCCGAATTGCCCTCAAGCCGTATCTTGGTGGCAAGCCCTTAAAGAGCCGCGAATTATTCAGGCAGTTTTTGCCAAAGCGTTAACGAATTACGATAAAACCGAGGATTGTCATGGCTGAATTACTGTTAGGCGTCAACATCGATCACATTGCCACGCTGCGTAACGCACGTGGAACGGCTTATCCTGATCCGGTTCAGGCGGCTTTTATTGCCGAGCAGGCTGGCGCCGACGGCATTACGGTTCATCTGCGTGAAGATCGCCGCCATATTACCGACCGTGACGTACGTATCCTGCGCCAGACGCTGGATACCCGCATGAATCTGGAGATGGCCGTCACGGAAGAGATGCTGACGATTGCCTGTGAGACGAAACCGCATTTCTGCTGCCTGGTGCCGGAAAAACGTCAGGAAGTGACAACGGAAGGCGGGCTGGATGTTGCCGGTCAGCGTGAGAAGATGCGCGACGCCTGCAAACGCCTGGCGGATGCCGGTATTCTGGTTTCGTTATTTATTGATGCTGATGGTGATCAGATTAAGGCCGCCGCCGAAGTGGGCGCCCCCTATATCGAAATTCACACCGGTTGCTATGCCGATGCAGAAGACGAAGTGACGCAGCGCAAAGAGTTAGAACGCATCGCCAGTGCGGCCACGTACGCGGCCAGTCTCGGCCTGAAGGTCAACGCGGGCCATGGTTTGACCTACCATAACGTGAAAGCGATTGCTGCGTTGCCGGAAATGCATGAACTGAACATCGGCCACGCCATTATGGGCCGTGCAGTGATGAGCGGCCTGAAAGAGGCGGTAGCCGAAATGAAACGCCTGATGACAGAAGCGCGCAGCTAATGGCAATCCTGGGCTTAGGTACGGACATCGTTGAAATTGCCCGCATCGAAGCGGTGATCGCTCGCAGTGGCGATCGCCTTGCCCGGCGCGTGTTAAGTGAAAATGAATGGTCTGTCTGGGAAACGCATCAACAGCCGGAGCGCTTTCTGGCGAAGCGTTTCGCGGTGAAAGAGGCCGCAGCAAAAGCATTCGGAACCGGAATTCGTAACGGGCTGGCGTTTAACCAGTTCGAAGTTTTCAACGATGAGCTGGGTAAACCGCGTCTGCGTTTGTGGGGCGAAGCGCAAAAACTGGCAGAAAGAATGGGGGTTCAGCACATGCATGTGACGCTGGCCGATGAACGACACTACGCCTGCGCCACGGTGATTGTCGAAGGTTAAAGTTTGTCCGCGTGGTGCATCAGGACAAACTTATCCCACAACTGTTCTTCATTCTCGACATGCGCTGGATCCTTAAGAATAGTGTTCGGAATCGGACACACTTTCTGGCAGGTGGGCGTTTCATAGTGGCCGACGCACTCGGTGCAGCGGTCGCTGTTAATCTCATAGATACTGTCACCCATTGAAATCGCTTCGTTCGGGCATTCAGGCTCGCACATATCGCAGTTGATACATTTTTTGGTGATTAACAGCGCCATCAGGAATTTCTCAGAAACAACACAAACAGGGCGGGCATTATACGCTCATTTCCTGCTCAGACCAGTTTTTTTACCAGCGCTTCGCTGTGGCGAATACGCTCCGGCGCATGCTCAAGATCCTGTTGCACCAGCGCCACGAAAAGCAGGTCCGTCAGCATCATTTGCGCGCTGGTCGAAGAGATTGCCGCGCTTCGCGTCGCTTGCTCCTCGGCAATGGTATAGAGGCAACGTGTTGCTCGCTGTTGCAACGCGTTCGGGGTAAAGCCGGTCAGGGCCAGAATTTTGCCCCCCACGCGCAACGTTTCATCGGCAGCCATATTAATTTCACGACGCTCGCCGGAATAGGAGATCGCCAGCAGCAGATCGTTGGGATCCATCGCCTGGACGGTGGCCAGCAGGGCGTGCATATCCTGCTCGACGATGGCATTAAGGCCGATTTTTGTCAGTTTCCAGCCAAAATTACGCGCAACCAGGCCAGAAGCACCAATGCCGGTCAACACGATGCGCCGCGCCGATCGCAGCATTGCGACGCTCTCCAGCAGTTTCTCTTCGCTATTAACATCAAGCGTCGCGTGCATCGCCGTCACGTTTTCTTTAATGAGTTTTTCGCCAACCAGGCGCATAGGATCATCGCCGCGAATCTGATTATGCAGCGGCATGGATTGCGGGTTAGGATTGCTGACCAGCGCCTCGCTTAGCGCCAGTTTCAGCGCGGGAAAGCCTTTGAAACCGATCTTTTGGGCAAACTTCACCACGCTCGACTGGCTGACCCCGGCCTCACTCGCCAGCTGTTGAGAGCTGAGGTGCCGGGCACGATCGGGCTGGGACAGCAGAAAATCAGCCAGTTTCTTATCGCTCTGAGCAAAGCCCGCGTAACGCTGTCGAATTCGTATTAAGCAGTTCATACCTTCTCCTGGCGAAAGTGTGACAGCCGTTGCAAATCATGATTTGCTCGCCTGAATGAATTTAATATTCCATTATAGTACGGTTAGATTGAATTAAATATTCTTGAGGTGAAAAAAATGAATCTAGGCTCGTTAGTTTCTGAAACCCGTAACCCGCAAACCATGGATCTGGATGCGCTCACCACGCTCGACCTGGTTAACCGCTTTAATCAACAGGATACGCTGGTCGCGCTGGCAGTGAAAGAGACATTGCCAGAGGTGGCGAAAGCGGTAGACGCCGCCGCCGGGGCGTTGAAGGCAGGCGGCAGGATTATTTATATGGGGGCCGGCACCAGTGGACGTCTGGGCGTGCTGGACGCGTCGGAGTGTCCGCCAACCTTTGGCGTGCCGCACGGTCTGGTTGTGGGACTCATCGCCGGCGGGCCCGGGGCATTGCTCAAGGCGGTTGAAGGCGCTGAAGACGACCAACAATTAGGCGCCGACGATCTGCGGGCGTTAGACCTGACGCCCGTCGATCTGGTGGTTGGGCTTGCGGCATCCGGCAGAACGCCGTACGTGATCGGTGGGCTGGAATACGCCAAAGAGGTCGGTTGCACAACAGTGGCGATCTCCTGTAACCCTGGATCTCCGATTGCGCAGATAGCGGCTATCGCGATTTCCCCCGTCGTTGGGCCAGAAGCCTTGACCGGTTCAACGCGCCTGAAGTCAGGTACCGCACAAAAGCTGGTGCTTAACATGATCTCTACCGGGGCCATGGTGAAATTTGGCAAGGTGTACCAGAACCTGATGGTGGATATGAAAGCCACCAACATCAAGCTGGTGGACCGCGCCTGCCGTATGGTGATGGAAGCCACGGGAGCAAGCCGCGAAGAGGCCGAAGCGGTGCTTAAGCAAACCGATCATGACGTGAAGCCCGCCATCTTAATGATTTTGAGCGGAATGGATGCCGCAGCCGCCCGGACCAAACTTGATGCACACCAGGGTTTCTTGCGCGCGGCGTTAGAAGGATAAGCGCGCAACGGGGATGAGGAGGGAAATTGTCCCTTTACCAGGACAATCACCCTCGTCACCGGAAAAGTCATGCTCTATCTGTTAGGCTATCTGTTAGTGACGATCGCCGGAATCCCGTTAATCCGGCTGTCAGCATCTATCGACACAGAGGAGTAAGGTTTGGCAAATCACGAGCGTCGCGTCGTCTTTTTTGACCTGGATGGTACGCTACATCAGCAGGATATGTTCGGCACCTTTATGCGCTACCTGTTACGGCGTCAGCCCCTGAATGTGCTTCTCGTGTTGCCTCTTTTACCGGTCATTGGCGTGGCGCTGCTGGTTAAGGGCCGGGCGGCGCGTTGGCCGATGAGCTTGCTGCTTTGGGGCTGCACGTTTGGACACAGCGAGGCGCGTCTCAAACAGCTTCAGCAGGATTTTGCACACTGGTTCCGCAGTCACGTCACGGCCTTCCCGGTGGTGCAGGAGCGGCTCACCAGCTATCTCAATGCCAACGATGCCGATATCTGGTTAATTACCGGTTCTCCCCAACCGCTGGTGGAGCAGGTCTATTTCGATACCCCCTGGCTGCCCCGCGTTAATATTATCGCCACGCAGATGACGCGACGGTACGGCGGCTGGGTCCTGACTTTGCGCTGTCTGGGGCATGAGAAGGTGGTGCAGCTGGAAAAACGCATCGGTACGCCGCTGCGACTCTACAGCGGCTACAGTGACAGCAAGCAGGACAACCCTCTTCTTTATTTCTGTCAGCACCGCTGGCGCGTCACCCCCGTGGGTGAACTTCAGCAACTTGAATAGTCTTATCTGGAGCGGGTGTGTATAATGCCGCCCGCTTTTAGACGGGAGTATCAATCGTTGTCCAACCCAGAACATGATCATGAATACTGGATGCGCCACGCGCTCAATCTGGCCCAACGTGCCTGGGATGAGGGCGAAGTGCCCGTGGGTGCTGTTCTGGTACATAATAACCAGGTCATCGGGGAAGGGTGGAATCGCCCGATAGGTCGCCACGATCCCACCGCGCATGCAGAAATCATGGCGCTGCGGCAGGGGGGGTTAGTCCTGCAAAACTACCGTCTGCTGGATACCACGCTGTATGTCACCCTTGAGCCATGCGTGATGTGCTCCGGGGCGATGGTCCACAGCCGCATCGGGACGCTGGTTTACGGTGCGCGTGATGAAAAAACCGGGGCAGCCGGATCGCTGATGGACGTTCTCGGCCATCCGGGCATGAATCACCAGGTGAACGTCATCGGTGGGGTACTTGCACAAGACTGTTCGGCGCGACTAAGTGACTTCTTTCGAATGCGCCGTCAACAGAAAAAGCAACAAAGGGCAGAACTGAAGGCACAGGGTGATTAAGCTCCGCCGGTGAAACCACCGGATAACTTTGTGCCAGCTGCTGCGCTTCTGTTGCCTCTTTCTCTTTTTCCTGTAGATAGCCCACCAGGCTAATCTGGTATTTACGGATGTTTTCCACGTAGGCATAAGCTTCGTGCCCGCGCGCATAGCCGTAGGTTAATTTATTGTACCAGGGCTTCTGGCTCAGAAGCGGCAAACGCTGCTTAACGTCAGACCAGCTATCAGGATTGCCTTTGGTTTTTGCGGTCAGGGTACGTGCATCAAGCATGTGCGCATAACCCATGTTATATGCCGCCAGCGCAAACCAGATTCGCTCCTCTTCAGGTACCGTCTCAGGCACTTTGCCCATCATATCCTTCAAATAGCGTGCGCCGCCGCTGATGCTCTGCTCGGCATCGGTGCGATCGGTCAGGCCCAGACTTTGCGCGGTATTTTTGGTGAGCATCATCAGACCACGTACGCCAGTTGGGGAGGTGGCCTGCGTATCCCAGTGAGACTCCTGATAAGAGATGGCCGCCAGCAGGCGCCAGTCGATCTCCTGCGCATATTTCTCAAACAGCGGCTGCAGTTCCGGTAACACGCTGTCAACCGCCCGCAGGAAGCTGCGGGTGTCTACGTAATCGAAGTCATCCCCATGGCCCAGATACTTCTCTTCCAGGCGTGCCAGCGTGCCGTCTTCATTCATGGCGCTATAAAAATCGAGCATCGCAGCCGAAAGCGTCTGATCCTCATCGAGTCGACTAAACCAGGTCACGGGTTGTTCATCGGTTACGTCCAGCGCGACGGCCAGCTCGGGATGCACACGCTGGAACAGGCTAATCGCAACCGAGTCCGCGATGGTATAGGGTAATTTTTTATCTTTGACCATCGCCATCAGCGCTGTGGTGCCCAGCTTGTCGTCCACCTTCCAGCTCAGATTGGGAAATTTTTTCTCTTTCAGTTCACGTAAATCATCAATGACCACGTGACCCGGCGCAATCGTCAGCTGCGCGTCGGTGAGGTTTTCAAGGCTGCGCGGACGCAGGCTGCCCACACGGTAGACCAGCTGCTGTGAAACAGAATAGTAGGTTGGCCCCGGCTGATAGCTCTTACTGCGCTCGCTGTTATAGACCAGCCCTGCGGCCAGAATATCGGCATCACCGTTATCCAGATCGTCAAACAGCTGACTGATGTTCTGGCGAACGGTAATTTTGAGCTTAACGCCCAGGTAGTCTGCAAAATGCTGGGCGATTTCATAATCCAGCCCAATGATTTTGCCGTTAATGTTGGTGTAAGTCAGGGGGGAGTTAATGGTACTGACGCGCAGCTCTCCCCGCGACTGAATCGCAGCGATACGGTTTTCGGCTTTGCCGAACCAGGGGATTGAAGGCCATAAGGCCGCTGCCAGCAGCAAGGTGACGATGCCGATGAACAGATAATTAATCTTTAATTTTTTCAATTAGTTAATTCTCTGCGCCGTGCGATGCCTCAACGTGCTGTAGTCATGTTTGGTGTAAGGTTTGTCATTGAATGAGCGGCATTTTGCGTAAACTTGCGCCAGTTGGCAACAAATTAGAGAATTCGGTGACATCTATTGTTAAACGTAAACGTCGATTTTATTTCGACGCAAACGGTTTCGTCGGCGCGCACTATTCTCTATAATGACGCCCGTTTTCCCCTTGCGCACACTGTAAGCGCCTCAGGCGCTTCGAAGACGAGAGACTTATGATGGAAATTCTGCGTGGTTCGCCTGCACTGTCTGCCTTCCGTATTAACAAACTGCTGGCACGTTTTCAGGCAGCCAACCTTCCGGTAAGCACGATATACGCTGAGTATGTCCATTTTGCTGACCTGAATGCGCCGTTGAACGCGCAGCAACAAGAGCAGCTTGGTCGCCTGCTCAGGTATGGTCCGAGCCTTAGCAGCCATACGCCATCCGGCAAACTGATCCTCGCCACACCTCGTCCCGGTACTATCTCCCCCTGGTCTTCCAAAGCCACCGATATCGCCCACAACTGCGGCCTGAGCCAGATTAATCGTCTTGAGCGCGGCGTGGCATATTATGTTGAAGCCTCCACGCTGACCGACGGGCAGTGGCAGACGGTGGCCGATGAACTGCACGATCGCATGATGGAGAGCGTGTTTTCCTCTCTCGACGACGCGCAACAGCTTTTCGCCCATCATCAGCCTGCGCCCGTACAAAGTGTGGATCTGCTGGGACAGGGCCGTCAGGCACTGACGGAGGCTAACCAGCGCTTAGGTCTGGCGCTGGCGGAAGATGAAATCGATTATCTGCAGGATGCGTTCATCAAGCTGAACCGCAACCCAAATGATATTGAGCTGTACATGTTCGCCCAGGCTAACTCTGAGCACTGCCGCCATAAAATCTTTAACGCCGACTGGGTCATCGACGGCGAGCAGCAGCCGAAATCGCTGTTCAAAATGATTAAAAATACCTTTGAATGTACCCCGGACCACGTGCTGTCTGCTTATAAAGACAATGCGGCGGTCATGGAAGGTTCCGAGGTGGGCCGCTTCTTCGCCGATCGCGAAGCAGGGCGCTACGATTTCCATCAGGAGCCTGCGCATATCCTGATGAAGGTCGAAACACACAACCACCCGACGGCTATCTCCCCATGGCCGGGTGCGGCGACCGGTTCCGGCGGTGAGATCCGTGATGAAGGGGCTACCGGACGCGGGGCAAAACCTAAAGCGGGCCTGGTCGGTTTCTCCGTCTCCAACCTGCGCATCCCGGGCTTTGAACAGCCGTGGGAAGAGGATTTCGGCAAGCCGGAACGCATTGTCACCGCGCTGGATATCATGACCGAAGGCCCACTGGGCGGCGCGGCGTTTAACAACGAATTTGGCCGTCCTGCGTTAAACGGATACTTCCGTACCTATGAAGAGAAAGTCGACAGCCACAACGGCGAAGAGCTGCGCGGCTATCACAAACCGATCATGCTGGCGGGCGGGATTGGCAATATCCGTGCGGATCACGTTCAGAAAGGCGAGATCACCGTTGGCGCGAAACTGATTGTGCTGGGTGGCCCGGCAATGAATATCGGTCTGGGCGGCGGGGCAGCCTCTTCCATGGCGTCCGGTCAGTCTGATGCCGATCTCGATTTTGCCTCCGTACAGCGCGATAACCCGGAAATGGAGCGTCGTTGCCAGGAAGTCATTGACCGTTGCTGGCAGCTTGGCGACGCGAACCCGATTCTGTTTATTCACGACGTCGGGGCAGGTGGCCTGTCCAACGCCATGCCGGAGCTGGTGAGCGACGGCGGGCGTGGCGGACGTTTCGATCTGCGTAAAATCCTCAGCGATGAGCCAGGCATGAGCCCGCTGGAAATCTGGTGTAACGAATCTCAGGAACGCTACGTGATGGCCGTGGCGGCCGATCAGTTGCCGCTCTTCGACGAATTATGCCGCCGTGAGCGTGCGCCGTATGCGGTAATTGGTGAAGCGACAGAAGCCCTGCACCTGACCATGAACGATCCGCATTTTGACAACCAGCCTATCGACCTCCCGCTGGATGTGCTGCTGGGCAAAACGCCGAAGATGACGCGCGACGTGCAAACGCGTAAAGCGGCGGGTAAAGCTCTGGACCGTCGGGACATTACCCTTGCCGATGCGGTAAACCGCGTGCTGCATCTGCCTGCGGTCGCCGAAAAAACCTTCCTGGTCACCATTGGCGATCGCTCGGTCACCGGTATGGTGGCGCGCGATCAGATGGTAGGCCCCTGGCAGATCCCGGTAGCCAACTGCGCGGTCACCACGGCAAGTCTCGACAGCTATTACGGCGAAGCGATGGCGCTGGGCGAACGTACTCCCGTTGCCTTACTGGACTTTGCCGCATCCGGCCGCCTGGCGGTTGGCGAGGCGCTGACCAACATTGCTGCCACACAGATTGGCGACATCAAACGCATTAAGCTCTCCGCAAACTGGATGGCCGCAGCCGGTCACCCGGGCGAAGATGCAGGCCTGTATGAAGCCGTTAAAGCGGTGGGTGAGGAGTTATGTCCGGCGCTGGGTCTGACCATTCCGGTGGGGAAAGACTCCATGTCGATGAAAACCCGCTGGCAGGAAGGGAACGAGCAGCGCGAGATGACGTCTCCGCTGTCGCTGGTCATCACCGCCTTTGCCCGCGTAGAAGATGTGCGCCACACCGTGACGCCGCAGCTGTCTACGGAAGATAACGCCCTGCTGCTTATCGATCTGGGACAAGGTCATAACGCGTTGGGCGCGACCGCGCTGGCGCAGGTTTACCGTCAGCTGGGGGACAAAACCGCCGATGTGCGCGATGTCGCCAAACTGAAAGGGTTCTACGACGCCATTCAGGCGCTGGTAGCAGGCCGCAAACTGCTGGCCTACCACGACCGTTCAGACGGAGGTCTGCTGGTGACCCTGGCTGAGATGGCCTTTACCGGTCACTGCGGTGTGGAAGCGAACATCGCCTCCCTGGGCGAGGATCGTCTTGCGGCCCTGTTCAACGAAGAGCTGGGCGCGGTGATTCAGGTTCGTGCGGCAGACCGTGACGCCGTGGAAGCCGTACTGGCACAGCATGGTCTGGAAGACTGCGTACACTATCTGGGCAAAGCCGTGCAGGGCGACCGTTTCGTGATCGAAGCGGACGGCAAGGCGGTATTCAGCGAAAGCCGTACCACCCTGCGCATGTGGTGGGCAGAGACGACCTGGCAGATGCAGCGCCTGCGCGATAACCCGGAGTGCGCCGATCAGGAGCATGAAGCAAAAGCCAATGACAACGATCCGGGCCTGAACGTGAAGCTTTCGTTTGATATTAACGAAGACATCGCCGCTCCGTACATTGCCACTGGCGCACGTCCTAAGGTTGCCGTTCTGCGCGAGCAGGGCGTGAACTCCCACGTTGAGATGGCTGCGGCCTTCTACCGTGCGGGCTTCGATGCTATCGACGTGCACATGAGCGACCTGCTGGCAGGGCGCACCGGTCTGGAAGATTTCCAGGCGCTGGTGGCCTGCGGCGGCTTCTCTTACGGTGACGTGCTGGGCGCGGGGGAAGGCTGGGCAAAATCCATCCTCTTCAATAACCGTGTACGCGATGCGTTTGAAACCTTCTTCCATCGTCCACAAACCCTGGCCTTAGGGGTATGTAACGGTTGCCAGATGATGTCTAATCTGCGCGAGCTGATCCCGGGCAGCGAAGCCTGGCCACGCTTTGTACGTAACCAGTCGGATCGTTTTGAGGCGCGTTTCAGCCTGGTCGAAGTGACGCAAAGCCCGTCACTCCTGCTGCAGGGGATGGTTGGATCGCAGATGCCCATTGCCGTTTCTCATGGTGAAGGGCAGGTGGAAGTGCGTGATGCCGCGCATCTGGCCACGCTTGAAAGCAAAGGTCTGGTGGCGCTGCGCTTCGTCGATCACTTCGGTAAGGTCACGCAAACCTACCCGGCAAACCCGAACGGATCAGCCAACGGGATCACGGCAGTCACCAATGAAAGCGGCCGCGTGACGATTATGATGCCGCACCCTGAGCGTGTGTTCCGTACCGTCAGTAACTCCTGGCATCCGGAAAACTGGGGCGAAGACAGCCCATGGATGCGTATCTTCCGCAACGCGCGTAAGCAGCTCGGTTAAACGTTTAATGACCTGTAAGCCCTCTTCGGAGGGCTTTTTTATGGCTGTCGGTAAATTGCGACAAAGCGCCAAAAGAGGTGTCTCCAAAAGGCGACACTTAAAGTATTGATTTTACTGGTGGTAATAAGGTTGTTCTTAAGGTGTTGCTAATCAGAGACAGTTAGCCTGGAAATCATTCGCTGAGAAATGAAGTAAATAAATCTATAAAACCTAATAAAATTAGCTAGTTAATAATATTATTTGATATCTGGCACGGGTGTTGCATAATAGTAATCAGTGGCTCATTCACCTTCTTATGTCAGCCCCTTCGGGAAGCGCTACATAAACTTCGAATGACGCACAAAAAGGTGCCTGCCGTCCAACTACTGATTATTGCTTCGGCTTTATCAGATCCGGGCGAAACGTCGAGTAAGGCACCGCCTCATTCCAACACAAAGCCGGGTTTTTACCCGGCTTTGTTGTATCTGAAGGGCTGACTCAGTTAGCATCACTCAACACCCCTGATAAGAGAGTAATGCGTTGAGACGCTGGTCCCTTTTCCCCCGTTCCCTGCGACAGCTCGTGATGATGGCTTTTTTGCTCATCCTGCTGCCCTTGCTGGTGCTGGCCTGGCAAGCCTGGCAAAGCCTGAACGCGCTTAGCGCACAGGCCGCACTCACTAACCGTACCACGCTTATCGATGCACGTCGTAGCGAGGCGATGACCAATGCTGCGCTCGAAATGGAGCGGAGCTATCGCCAGTATTGCGTACTGGACGACCGAACGCTGGAAAGGGTCTATCAAAATCAACGCAAGCGCTACAGCGAAATGCTGGATGCGCATGCGGGCGTTTTACCTGACGATAAACTCTACCAGGCGCTACGTCAGGATCTGAACGATCTTGGGCAGTTGCGGTGTAAAAATAGTGGCCCGGATGAGATCGCGACGCCTCGCCTTGAAGCCTTCGCCAATGCCAATACGGAAATGGTACAGGCAACCCGTACGGTGATTTTCTCGCGAGGGCAGCAACTCCAGCAGGAGATCGCCGAGCGCGGGCAGTTTTTTGGCTGGCAGGCGCTGGTGCTGTTTTTAGTGAGCCTCGGCCTGGTCATGCTCTTTACCCGAATGATTATCGGTCCGGTAAAAGGCATTGAACGCATGATCAATCGTCTTGGCGAAGGGAAATCGCTGGGTAATACCGTTGTTTTCAAGGGGCCTCGCGAACTGCGGTCAGTCGGTCAGCGCATTATCTGGCTTTCTGAACGCCTGGCGTGGCTCGAATCGCAACGCCACCAGTTTCTGCGTCATATCTCCCATGAATTAAAAACCCCGCTTGCCAGCATGCGCGAAGGCACGGAACTGCTGGCCGATGAGGTGGCTGGGTCGTTGACGACGGAGCAAAAAGAGATTGTCGATATCCTGGATGCCAGTAGTCGAAATTTACAAAAGCTGATTGAGCAATTGCTGGACTATAACCGTAAACTGGCTGATGGTGCGGTGGAGCTGGAGCGCGTCGAGATTGAGCCGTTAATCGATATGGTGATTTCCGCTCATAGCCTGCCGGCACGAGCTAAAATGATGCATACCGAGCTGGAACTCAATGAATCGGCCTGTTTTGCCGAACCCATGCTATTAATGAGTGTGCTGGATAATCTTTATTCCAATGCGGTGCACTATGGTACTGAATCCGGTAACATTTATATACGCAGTTTTCAAAATGGCCCGCGCGTATGTATTGATGTCGCCAATACCGGCACGCCTATTCCGGATGATGAAAAAGCGATGATCTTCGAACCTTTTTTCCAGGGAAGTCATCAGCGAAAAGGTGCGGTCAAAGGAAGCGGCCTGGGTTTAAGCATTGCCCGGGACTGTATACGCCGTATGCATGGGGAGCTTTACATCGCGCAGGATACCCGCGTGGATGTCTGTTTCCGCATTGAGCTGCCCCTTGAACCGAATAAATTAATGAAATGAAATTAAGTCTGGTGAGTATGTCACACGTTTTTTCCCGCGCTTGTAACGCGGTGTTTTCCAGCACATTTTTTCGCGTCAGCCTGCCCTGTTTACTTCTGGCCGGTTGCGCAGCGCATACCCCGAAAAGCGCCATCAGCGATAAGCAGGATGATAAATTGCCTGAGCATCAGCTGGCGGATTTTTTGTCTACCGAGTGTGACAACATCTGGTGGCTGAAGGGGCATGACGTGGAGGCCAACCCGCTATACTGGTTGCGAAGCATGGATTGCGCCGAGCGTTTATCGCCGGCAGATGCCCGCGCGCAGGCCCATCAGTGGACGGATAACACCTGGCAGGACTCTTTTAAACTCGGCATTTTACTGGCGAATGCCAAAATCAATCCGGTGGAACGCCGAACCAATACCACGCGTCTGGATGCGCTCAGCCCACAAATACCCGCCCAGGTTCGTCCGCTTTATCAGCTCTGGCGTGATGGTCAGGCCTCGCAGTTACAGCTTGCCGAGGAGCGTTACCGTTACGGTAAACTCCAGCAGTCCACCGACGCGGAGCTGGATACCCTTCGCCAGCAGCAACAGTATTTACGTGCTCAGCTTGAAACCACCACCCGCAAGCTGGAAAACCTGACGGATATCGAACGTCAACTTTCCACCCGTAAGCCCGCCAGCAGCTATCTGCCAGACGGACAGAAAGGTGCGGCGCAGTCAGAAAAAACGTCGGATCAGGACAGTGACGCGCCAAAACAAGAGGATGTGAAGCCATGACAAGCCGCAAACCTGCTCATCTCTTGCTGGTGGATGACGATCCCGGCTTGCTTAAGCTCTTAGGGATGCGTCTGGTCAGCGAAGGTTATAGCATTGTGACCGCAGAAAGCGGTATGGAAGGGTTGAAAGCGCTGGGCCGCGAGAAAGTCGATTTAGTCATTAGCGACCTGCGCATGGATGAAATGGACGGGATGCAGCTTTTTGCCGAGATCCAAAAGCTGCAGCCTGGAATGCCGGTGATTATTCTTACCGCGCATGGTTCAATTCCGGATGCTGTGGCTGCCACGCAGCAGGGCGTCTTTAGTTTTCTGACCAAGCCGGTCGACAAAGATGCGCTGTATAAAGCCATCGATGATGCGCTGGAGCATGCCGCGCCGTCGGTCGATGAAAAATGGCGCGAGACGATAGTCACCCGCAGCCCGATGATGCTTCGCCTGCTAGAGCAGGCGCGCATGGTGGCGCAGTCTGATGTAAGCCTGTTGATCAACGGGCAAAGCGGTACGGGCAAAGAGATCCTGGCGCAGGCCATACATAACGCCAGCCCGCGCAGTAAAAATGCGTTCATCGCCATCAACTGCGGGGCCTTGCCGGAACAACTGCTGGAGTCTGAACTCTTTGGCCACGCGCGCGGCGCCTTCACCGGGGCGGTGAGCAGCCGGGAAGGGTTATTCCAGGCGGCAGAAGGCGGCACGCTGTTCCTCGATGAAATCGGGGATATGCCCGCCCCGCTGCAGGTTAAATTGCTGCGTGTTTTGCAGGAGCGCAAAGTGCGCCCGCTGGGCAGTAACCGTGATATCGACATTAACGTGCGTATCATCTCCGCTACGCACCGCGACTTGCCCAAGGCCATGGAGCGTAAAGAGTTCCGTGAGGATCTCTACTACCGTCTGAACGTGGTCAACCTGAAAATACCCGCACTGGCAGAGCGTGCGGAAGATATTCCTCTGCTGGCAAATCATCTTCTTCGCCAGTCAGCCGACCGGCATAAGCCCTTTGTCCGCGCTTTTTCAACCGATGCCATGAAGCGCCTGATGACGGCAAGCTGGCCTGGTAACGTGCGTCAGCTGGTGAACGTGATTGAACAGTGCGTGGCGCTGACCTCATCGCCGGTGATCAGCGATGCGCTGGTGGAGCAGGCGCTGGAAGGGGAAAACACAGCGCTACCGACCTTTGTAGAGGCGCGTAATCAGTTTGAGCTGAACTATCTGCGTAAGCTGTTGCAGATCACCAAAGGTAACGTCACGCACGCTGCGCGCATGGCGGGACGCAACCGCACCGAGTTTTATAAACTGCTGTCTCGGCACGAGCTGGAAGCCAACGATTTTAAAGAGTAGTACCGCAAAAATGGATTGAATATGGTACTGTGAGCAATCGATTACGAAGCGACTGACTGGCAAGCGTTTAAGGACCCACCATGAAAAAGATTGATGCGATTATTAAACCTTTCAAACTGGATGATGTACGTGAAGCGCTGGCAGAGGTCGGCATCACCGGGATGACCGTGACAGAAGTGAAAGGCTTTGGTCGTCAGAAGGGCCACACCGAGCTGTATCGTGGCGCTGAATATATGGTGGATTTCCTGCCGAAAGTCAAAATTGAGATTGTGGTCACCGACGACATCGTGGACACCTGCGTGGATAGCATTATTCGCACGGCGCAAACGGGCAAAATTGGCGACGGTAAAATCTTCGTCTTTGACGTGGCGCGCGTCATCCGTATCCGTACTGGTGAAGAAGACGACGCCGCGATTTAACGCTGCCCGCATTTTAAAGGCCAGGTAAGGCGCAGCCGCTACCCGGCAAAAAAAGCCCCTCACATTGAGGGGCTTTTTGATTACAGCACTTTATGCGGCCCGAAACATTCGTAGTGAATGTTCTCTTTGTTGACGCCCAGGTCAACCAGCTGTTTCGCCGCATACTGCATAAACGCTACCGGCCCACAGACATAGAACTGCATCTCCGGTGCGCTAAACGCGCTTTCATGCTGGCTTAACTCGATAAGACCTTCGCTGTTAAAGCGTCCTGCGGCGCGATCGGCCTCGGTCGGCAGTCGATACCAGGTATGGGCAGTAAAGCGCGGCAGGCTGGCTGCAATCGTTGTCACTTCATCCGCAAACGCATGCACCTCGCCGTTTTCCGCGGCGTGGAACCAGTTTACCTGCGCGCGGTGATGCGATTTTGCCAGCGTGTCCAGCATCGCCAGCATCGGGGTCTGGCCGACGCCTGCGGAGATCAGGGTCACCGGCGTATCGGCGTCCACGGCCATAAAGAAATCGCCTGCAGGCGCCGCAAGGTGAACCACATCTCCCACGCGAGCTTCGTTGTGAAGCCAGGTGGATACCTGTCCGCCGTCTTCACGTTTTACCGCAATGCGATAACCCTTGCCGTTGGGTTTACGGGTCAGGGAGTACTGGCGAATCTCCTGATGCGGGAAGCCTTCAGGTTTCAGCCACACGCCCAGATACTGGCCTGGCTGATAATCCGCCACCGCCTGGCCGTCGACCGGTTCGAATTCAAAGCTGGTAATCAGCGCGCTACGCGGTGTTTTTTCCACGATACGGAAAGCGCGCGTGCCTTCCCAGCCGCCTGCTTTTTCAGCATGTTCACTGTAGATCTGGGCTTCACGCTGGATAAAGACATTTGCCAGCACGCCATAGGCTTTGCCCCAGGCCTCCAGCACCGCCTGACCCGGGCTGAACATCTCGTCCAGCGTCGCGATCAGGTGGCTACCAACAATATTGTACTGCTCGGGTTTGATCTGGAAACTGGTATGCTTCTGGGCGATTTTCTCGACCGCAGGCAGAAGGGCCGCCAGGTTGTCGATATTGCTGGCATACGCGGCGATGGCGTTGAATAAAGCTTCACGCTGATCGCCATTACGCTGGTTGCTCATATTAAAAATTTCTTTGAGCTCCGGATTATGCGCAAACATGCGGTCGTAAAAGTGGGCGGTAAGCTTCGGACCGGTTTCGACCAGCAGCGGGATAGTGGATTTAACGGTAGCGATGGTTTGAGCGTCGAGCATAGCAGCTTCCTTTAATGTTACTTTAATGATGTATTTTAAATGCATCTTATAAAAAATAACCCTGCGTTGTAAATGGTTCTTTGCAACGTGAAAAATATGCATCACAAACCTGAAAAGAAATCCCTTGAATATCCCGAGAGCTTTATTCCTCAAACCCTTGCGTGGCGTGAAGGTAATCGTTTGCGTAAATTCGTTTGTCAAGACCTGTTATCGCAGAACGATTCGGTTATACTGTTGCGCGTTGTCCAACAGGACTGGCTTTTAAGGCCAAAATTTTATTGTTAGCTGAGTCAGGAGATGCGGATGTTAAAGCGTGAAATGAACATTGCCGATTATGATGCCGAACTGTGGCAGGCTATGGAGCAGGAAAAAGTACGTCAGGAAGAGCACATCGAACTGATCGCCTCCGAAAACTACACCAGCCCGCGCGTGATGCAGGCACAGGGTTCTCAGCTGACCAACAAATATGCTGAAGGTTATCCAGGCAAGCGCTATTACGGCGGCTGCGAATACGTTGATATTGTTGAACAGCTGGCCATCGATCGCGCAAAAGAGCTGTTTGGCGCCGACTACGCTAACGTCCAGCCGCACTCCGGCTCTCAGGCTAACTTCGCGGTCTACACCGCGCTGCTGCAACCGGGCGATACCGTTCTGGGTATGAACCTGGCGCAAGGCGGCCACCTGACTCACGGCTCTCCGGTTAACTTCTCTGGCAAACTGTACAACATTATCCCTTACGGCATTGATGAGTCCGGTAAAATCGACTACGAAGACATGGCGAAGCAGGCTAAAGAGCACAAACCGAAGATGATTATCGGTGGCTTCTCTGCTTACTCCGGTGTGGTTGACTGGGCAAAAATGCGTGAAATCGCAGACAGCATCGGCGCGTACCTGTTCGTTGATATGGCACACGTTGCGGGCCTGATTGCCGCAGATGTTTACCCGAACCCGGTTCCACACGCTCACGTTGTGACCACCACCACCCACAAAACCCTGGCGGGTCCACGCGGTGGCCTGATCCTGGCGAAGGGCGGCGACGAAGATCTGTATAAGAAACTGAACTCTGCCGTCTTCCCAAGCGCGCAGGGCGGCCCGTTGATGCACGTGATCGCGGCGAAAGCGGTGGCGCTGAAAGAAGCCATGGAGCCAGAGTTCAAAGTTTACCAGCAGCAGGTGGCAAAAAACGCCAAAGCGATGGTCGAAGTCTTCCTGAACCGTGGCTACAAAGTGGTCTCCGGCGGTACTGAGAACCACCTGTTCCTGCTGGATCTGGTGGATAAAAACCTGACCGGTAAAGAAGCGGATGCAGCCCTTGGCCGTGCGAACATCACCGTGAACAAAAACAGCGTGCCAAACGATCCGAAGAGCCCGTTTGTGACCTCCGGCATCCGTATCGGTTCTCCGGCTGTGACACGTCGCGGTTTCAAAGAAGCCGAAGTGAAAGAGCTGGCTGGCTGGATGTGTGATGTGCTGGACAATATCAATGACGACGCGGTAATCGAGCGCGTTAAAGGTAAAGTTCTGGATATCTGCGCACGCTTCCCGGTTTACGCATAATCCTGCTTTGCCCGTATCAAAAAGGCCGCGCTTGCGGCCTTTTTTGTTTTTGGGCATGGACAGGACATTTTTTGTTAAATAAACGTTAATTTATAGCCCGCTAACGACTTGCTATATTTCCCTATTCCCGCCAGACTATCGCCTCCAAAACGGGAGGGATTCATGGTTTTGCATTCCACGCGCTGGCTGGCACTCAGCTATTTTACCTACTTCTTTAGCTACGGTATTTTCTTGCCCTTCTGGAGCGTCTGGCTGGCCGGTATTGGCCTGACGCCTGAAACGATCGGCATCCTGCTTGGATCGGGGCTGGTCGCTCGTTTCCTTGGCAGCCTGATCATTGCCCCACGCGTGAGCGATCCTTCCCTGCTCATTAAAGCGCTGCGGGTGCTCTCACTCCTGACGCTGGTGTTCCTGGCCGCTTTCTGGGTCAGTCATCAGTTTGCCTGGCTGATGGTGGTGATGGTTGGATTTAACCTCTTCTTCTCGCCGCTGGTGCCCTTAACCGATGCGCTGGCGAATACCTGGCAAAAACAGATCACCATGGACTATGGCCGTGTCCGCCTGTGGGGATCAATTGCCTTTGTGATCGGCTCTGCGCTGGTGGGGAAACTGGTCAGCCTATATGACTATCGGGCGATCCTGGCGTTGCTTAGCGTGGGGATTGCTTCGATGGTGCTGGGGATGCTGCTGCGTCCATCGGTCATGCCGCACGGTGAAACACGACAGCAGGAGAGTGCTGGCTGGCCCGCCTGGCGCACGTTAGTGGTACAAAGCTGGCGTTTCCTTGCCTGCGTCTGTCTGCTGCAGGGCGCACATGCGGCGTACTATGGCTTCAGCGCAATTTACTGGCAGGAGGCGGGATACTCCGCTTCAGCGGTGGGCTATCTGTGGTCGCTGGGCGTGGTAGCCGAAGTGGTTATTTTTGCCCTGAGCAAAAAACTGTTCCGTCGGTTTGGCGCGCGCGATTTACTGCTGCTGTCCGCCCTCTGCGGCGTGGCGCGATGGGGAATTATGGGGTGGACGACGGAGTTGCCCTGGCTCATCGTGGCGCAAATTTTACACTGCGGTACCTTCACCGTTTGCCACCTTGCGGCGATGCGCTATATCGCGGCGCGTGAAGGGGGCGATGTCATTCGTCTTCAGGCCATTTATTCCGCCGTGGCGATGGGCGGCAGTATCGCCATCATGACCGTCTTTGCCGGCTTCCTGTATCAGCATCTGGGGCACGGCGTGTTTTGGGTGATGGCGCTGGTGGCGATACCGGCCATACTGGTACGTCCAAAGGTCGCGGCGCGACGCTAACCTCAGGACTCCAGCATGGCGCGGATATGTTTTTGCTGCTGCTCATTAAGCGTCTCGACGGCGTGAATGAGCGGCGGTGAAAACAGCGGCAGGGCGGTGGCGTAGGGGGTAATGACCAGCGCGGCTTCCCGCGGTGCGCCCTCCTGCTGGAACACATTTAACGCCAGATAGCGGATATTCAACGGCAACAGGGTCAATTCACGCAGCTGTTGCTCAATGACCTCTTCGCAGGTTTTATCCTCCCCGGTTAGCAAGACCACCTGCTTTTCGTGCAGGTCAGTCTCCTGCATCAGCCAGGCGCCAAAGATAACCGCCACCAGGCTCATCTCTTCATCCGAAAATCGCAGGCCAAACTCAGCCTCCACTTCAGACAGAATGGCCTGGGTGGTGCGCATTAAACGCGGATAAAGGCGACCAATTTCCTCGGGCAGCGCGTTATCAATGCCGATACCAAACAGAGAGCGGTCCAGCGCCTGGGCAAGGTGAATATAGAGCTGATCGGTAAGCCCCTGTTCGTCACTAAAGCGCATGCCGGTTTCTGCCTGGAAGCGGGCGATCATCCGAACGATAGTCTGGCGCAGGCGTTCATCCTGCTGATGCGCGTCGCGAAGGGGATCGGGCGTTCGCAACATCATAAAAAGCAGGGATAAAAAGAGATGTTCATCGTCGTGGGGCAGCTGCGCAACCCGGCGCTGCCAGTGACGAACGATCTCCTGGGCGGTAAGATATTCCCCGCGAGACTGCGCCCAGTTACGCTGGACGGGAGAAAACTGCGGCGTTTGCCCCAGGTGATGCTGAATCAGGCAATATTGCAGATAGAGTTGCAAAAACTGTATATCTCGACACTCAAACTGCCGTTGCAGACGGCGCGAACAGAAGTTGATCAGCGCCCGCAGGTTGGTGTCATCGTATAACGTGCGGGGAATGCCCATCTGTTTAAGGGCTGTTTTGAGCGCCGGGGTAAACTGCCCCGAGACAAAGTGCGGACACAGACGCAGCGCCCGGCGCAATCCGTGTAACAGGCATAAACGTTTGTCCAGGGTTGTGCCTTCCATCCGGTAGCTGCCGTCATGATGCGTGGCGATGTCCAGACGGTGATAGCGCTGGATTTCATCGCGCGTCTCCGCTATATCTTGCCGTGCAATGTCGCTGTCGACTCCGTTTAAATCAATAATCGATTGCGAAGTTACGGCGAATCCGGGCAGGTAAAACATCATGAGCACCTGGCAGCGACGCTGCGAACTGGAAAGCACAGATGGAATTTCGAGAGTCGTCATCATCTGCAGGGTATCCAGTAAGAGTATTTGATAAGAATAGCTAAAGGATGTGGGCTGGAAAGCGCGCCGGCAGCTCTTTCACTCAGGATTGCGGGCGAACATCACAGAATTTATGACGTGAGGAATTGATGCAAACAGTTAAACACAGCGCCTGCGCAATAATATGTGCGGTTTTATCTTTCAGTGCGGTGGCGCATCCTCACAGTTTTATCACGCTGCAAACGACGCTGGTGGCCGAAAACCATCAGCTTAGCGGCCTGAAAATGCGCTGGACTATGGATGAGATCACCTCAGCCGATCTGCTTTATGATGCCGGAAATGCAAAGCCGGGTGATGAAGTCTGGAAAAAGCTGGCGGCAGAGGTGATGGCAAACGTGCTGGGCCAGCACTATTTCACCGAGTTCTGGCATAACGGGCAAAAGGTGAAATTCCTCAATCGGCCCACAACCTACGGAATGGCGCGCGAGGGGCACCAGGCGGTGTTGACCTTTATTCTGCCGCTGGCGCAGCCTCAGCCGCTCGACGGGCAAACCTATACCTTTTCGACCTTTGATCCCACTTACTATGTTGATATGAGCTATGCCGAAGAGAGTGACGTCAGCCTCCCTGCGGCATTGCAGCAGCAGTGTAAAATCAGCGTAACCACGCCCAACCCCAGTGAAGAAACGCTTAACTTTGCTATTTCACTTGATAAAGAAGATGCCCCGCCGGAGGACATGGAGCTGGGTAAACAATTTGCGCAGGTGGTGAAAGTACAATGTCAGTAATCATAACTTCCGTGAAAAAGAGACCCCGCTGGCTGCAGTGGTGGCCGCTGATGCTCTTCCTGCTGTTGTCGGTCGCCGGTGCACTCTGGTTATGGCAGGCGTGGCCGCAGGTCATGATGAAAAGCATTCTCTGGCAGCGCGAGGTCAATCAGCAGATGAGCAGTTTGCTGAAGGCCGTGGCGGCCGATCCGACAAAGGCTGGCGGATCGCTGCTGATCTTCAGCTTTCTTTATGGCGTGCTTCATGCGCTGGGGCCGGGACACGGGAAGATCGTCATCACAACATGGCTCGCGACCCATCCCTCAAAACTGAAATCAAGTATTGGCCTGACGCTGGCTTCCTCGCTGTTGCAGGGGATTGTGGCGATCGTGCTGGTGGTGGTGGTGTTAACGCTGTTGAAGTTACCCGCACGCCAGCTGCATCTGAGCAGTTTCTGGCTGGAGAAAGGCAGCTATGCCCTGGTGGGTGTCCTGGGGCTGCTCCTGTGCTGGCGAGCGCTGAAAAAACTGCGCCTGTTAGTGCGAAAGCCCGTGTTTAAGACCTTTACGCCGCATCATGTCCATGATGCGCATTGCGGCTGCGGGCATCAACATTTACCGACCCAGGCACAGCTTCAAAGCGGGGAGGACTGGCGGGCACGGCTGATGATCATACTCTCTATGGGAATGCGACCCTGCTCGGGAGCGATCATGGTGCTGTTGTTCAGTAAAGTGATTGGGGTCTTTAGCTGGGGAGTGATATCCGCTCTGGCGATGGCGGCAGGCACGTCGTTAACCATTACATCACTGGCGCTGTTGGTTCACAGTTTTCGGCAACTGGCCGTCAAGCTAAGCGGCAACGCAACGCCGGTTCTCTGGAAGCAGGTTGGCTGGACAACGCTGGCCCTGGCGGGCGGGGTGATTCTCCTGGCGGCAGCTGTGACGCTTTGGGTAAGCGCGGTGCCGGTAGGTAGGGGACTGCGTCCGTTTTGAGTACAAGCGGTTCTCCCTGAAAAGAGAGAACCGCCAGAAGCGGAATTTAGCGCTTCAGCGCGTCGCTCAGTTCGTCACGCATGTTCGCCAGCATGGCTTTCACCACGCGTGGGTTACCCGCCACGATATTGCCGCTCATCAGGAAGTTATGTCCGCCAGTGAAGTCACAGACCAGCGCGCCTGCTTCACGTGCAATCAGCTCGCCCGCAGCAAAGTCCCACGGCTTGAGGCCAATTTCAAAATAACCGTCCACACGCCCGGCAGCCACGTAGGCCAGATCCAGAGCAGCAGAACCTGAACGACGGAAGTCCGCGCATTCGGTAAAGAGTTTGCCGAGGATTTTCATGTAGGTGGTCGCGTGCTGTTTGGCTTTGAACGGGAAACCGGTCGCCAGAATGGTGCCATCCAGATCGCGAGCGTTGGTGCCACGCAGACGATAGCCATTCAGCTGTGCGCCCTGACCACGGGTCGCGGTGAACAGTTCGTTACGCATTGGATCGTAAACCACGGCCACTTCTGTACGGCCTTTAATGCGTACGGCAATGGATACAGAGAAATGAGGAAGACGTTTAACGAAGTTGGTGGTGCCATCCAGTGGATCAATAACCCATTGAACATCCTGATCTTCGCCTGCATGCTCACCGCTTTCTTCGGTGATAATGGTGTGCTGCGGGTAAGATTTGCGAATGGTTTCGATAATCATCGCTTCTGCGGCTTTATCGACGTTAGTCACAAAGTCATTGCTGCCTTTCTGGCTGGTCTCTACAGAATCTGGCGTTTCGTAGTGTTTGGCAATTACATTACCCGCCTTGCGCGCTGCGCGCACGGCGATGGTCAACATAGGATGTTGCATCGGTTACTCTCACTGGATGTTAAAGAACAGGGGAAACGAAAACGGCGCAGAGTATAGCAGCGAGTTCGGATCATGTCTCTCGTTTATGATAATATGCCGGAATATTCTTCAGACACTGGCCTCAGACAACTAAATATTATGCTGCAAAACATTCGAATCGTGCTGGTCGAAACATCGCATACCGGCAATATGGGCTCTGTTGCCCGCGCAATGAAAACCATGGGCTTAACCAATCTCTGGCTGGTGAATCCGCTGGTAAAACCAGACTCGCAGGCGATCGCGCTGGCCGCCGGTGCCAGCGATGTCATCGGCAGTGCGCACATCGTTGACACCCTGGACGAAGCGCTGGCAGGTTGTAGCCTGGTCGTGGGTACCAGTGCGCGCTCGCGCACCTTGCCGTGGCCGATGCTCGACCCGCGTGAATGTGGCCTGAAAAGCACCGCAGAAGCCGAGCATGCGCCGGTCGCGCTGGTGTTTGGTCGCGAACGCGTGGGCCTGACGAACGAAGAGTTGCAGAAGTGCCATTACCACGTGGCGATTGCGGCAAACCCGGAATACAGCTCGCTCAACCTGGCCATGGCGGTGCAGGTTATCGCCTACGAAGTGCGCATGGCCTGGCTGGCAAAGCAGGAGTCAGGCGACGCTGTGCAGGATGAAGAGACACCCTATCCGCTGGTGGACGATCTGGAGCGTTTCTACGGCCATCTTGAGCAGACGTTGCTGTCTACCGGCTTTATTCGGGAAGGGCATCCGGGGCAGGTAATGAATAAACTGCGCCGAATGTTTACCCGTGCGCGTCCGGAAAGCCAGGAGCTTAATATCCTGCGCGGGATTCTGGCGTCGATTGAGCAGAAGAATAAAGAATAGTGCCCCCTGTTTCCCTCTCCCCGGGGGAAAGCGCCGTGGTCAGGGCATACGCTCAGGCTACGGCAAAATGGCACAGAACGTTTAATACCTGACTAAAACAGTCAAGTAAATAGTTGACCAATTTAGTCGGGAATGTCAGACTTGGCCCTGCTATGCAAGACCCCCATTTTACAATAAAAAACCCCGGGCAGGGGCGAGTTTGAGGTTAAGTAAGACATGAGACTGACATCTAAAGGGCGTTATGCCGTGACCGCGATGCTGGACGTCGCGCTCAACTCTGAAACGGGCCCGGTTCCGTTGGCTGATATTTCTGAACGACAGGGAATTTCATTATCTTATCTGGAACAATTGTTCTCCAGATTGCGTAAAAATGGACTGGTTTCCAGCGTTCGTGGCCCGGGCGGCGGATACCTCCTGGGTAAAGATGCGGGCAGCATCGCCGTTGGTGAAGTCATCAGCGCTGTGGATGAATCCGTCGACGCGACCCGTTGCCAGGGTAAAGGCGGCTGCCAGGGCGGCGACAAATGCCTGACCCACGCGCTGTGGCGCGACCTGAGCGATCGTCTGACCGGTTTCCTGAATAACATCACGCTGGGCGAACTGGTGAATAACCAGGAAGTTCTTGATGTGTCAGGACGTCAGCATAGCCATGAATCACAACGCAGTACCCGCGGGCAAGACGCCATTAACGTTAAGCTGCGCGCATAAATAAAAGACGCGATACGGTTCAGGTTGGTTAAACGCGGCCTGAAAACAAAAGCGTAAAAAGATTTCAGAATCAGGCCGGGGCACGCGCCCCGTCTACACGGTCGTACATCCAGCCGGTAGCCTGGTTCCTTGCATTGAAGCGATGTACGGAGTTTATAGAGCAATGAAATTACCGATCTATCTCGATTACTCCGCAACCACGCCGGTGGACCCGCGTGTTGCCGAGAAAATGATGCAGTGTCTGACCCTGGACGGAAACTTTGGTAACCCAGCGTCCCGTTCACACCGTTTTGGCTGGCATGCTGAAGAGGCGGTTGATATCGCCCGTAATCAGATTGCTGACCTGGTCGGTGCCGATCCGCGTGAAATTGTTTTCACCTCCGGTGCGACTGAATCCGATAACCTGGCGATTAAAGGTGCGGCCAACTTCTATCAGAAAAAAGGCAAGCACATCATCACCAGCAAAACCGAGCACAAAGCCGTGCTGGATACCTGCCGTCAGCTCGAGCGTGAAGGGTTCGAAGTGACCTACCTTGCGCCGAAGAGCAACGGTATTATCGATCTCAAAGAGCTTGAAGCTGCGATGCGTGAAGACACGATTCTTGTCTCCATCATGCACGTGAATAATGAAATCGGCGTGGTTCAGGATATCGCGACTATCGGCGAAATGTGCCGTGCGCGCGGCATCATCTACCACGTTGATGCGACCCAGAGCGTGGGCAAACTGCCTGTCGACCTGAGCCAGCTGAAAGTCGACCTGATGTCCTTCTCCGGCCACAAAATCTATGGCCCGAAAGGGATTGGCGCACTGTACGTTCGTCGTAAGCCACGTATCCGCATCGAAGCACAGATGCACGGCGGCGGTCACGAGCGCGGTATGCGTTCCGGTACGCTGCCTGTTCACCAGATTGTGGGCATGGGTGAAGCTTACCGCATCGCGAAAGAAGAGATGGAAACCGAGATGGCACGCCTGCGTACGCTGCGTAACCGTCTGTGGGACGGCGTGAAGGACATGGAAGAAGTGTACCTGAACGGCGATCTTGAGCAGGGCGCTCCTAACATTCTTAACGTCAGCTTCAACTATGTTGAAGGTGAATCGCTGATTATGGCCCTGAAAGACCTGGCGGTATCGTCTGGTTCTGCCTGTACGTCTGCAAGCCTGGAGCCATCCTACGTGCTGCGCGCACTGGGTATGACTGACGAGCTGGCACACAGCTCTATCCGCTTCTCTTTGGGTCGTTTTACTACCGAAGAAGAGATTGACTACACCATCAAGCTGGTTCGTAACTCTATCGGCCGTCTGCGTGACCTTTCTCCACTATGGGAAATGTTCAAACAGGGCGTGGATCTGAACAGCATCGAATGGTCACATCACTAATCGGCAGGTAAGGAGAATTCAATCATGGCATACAGCGAAAAAGTTATTGATCATTACGAAAACCCACGCAACGTTGGCTCTTTTGACAACAGCGACGACAGCGTAGGCAGCGGCATGGTGGGTGCACCTGCCTGTGGCGACGTGATGAAATTACAGATTAAAGTCAACAATGACGGTATCATTGAAGACGCACGTTTCAAGACCTACGGTTGCGGTTCTGCTATCGCTTCCAGCTCTCTGGTCACCGAATGGGTGAAGGGCAAGTCTCTGGACGAAGCACAGGCAATTAAAAATACCGATATTGCTGACGAACTCGAACTGCCGCCGGTGAAAATTCACTGTTCTATTCTGGCAGAAGACGCGATTAAAGCCGCTATTGCGGATTACAAAAGCAAACGTGAAGCAAAATAATTGAGGTTTGAGTATGTCGATTACCCTTAGCGACAGTGCTGCCGCGCGAGTAAGCTCCTTCCTGGAGAACCGTGGTAAAGGCTTTGGCCTGCGACTGGGCGTACGCACCTCCGGCTGTTCCGGTATGGCTTACGTACTGGAGTTTGTTGACGAACCGGCGACTGATGACACCGTGTTTGAAGACAAGGGCGTGAAGGTAGTGGTCGATGGCAAGAGCCTGCAGTTCCTCAACGGCACTCAGCTGGACTTTGTGAAAGAGGGCCTGAACGAAGGCTTTAAATTCACGAACCCGAACGTTAAAGACGAGTGTGGTTGCGGCGAAAGCTTCCACGTTTAACCGCGCGTCATCCGAAACCCCACGCTGCGCGTGGGGTTTGTTCAAAGCCTACCCCTGAGATTGTTATGGATTACTTCACTCTCTTCGGATTACCCGCTCAATACTCCATTGACCTCCCGGCGCTGACGGTCCGTTTCCAGGATCTGCAACGTCAGTACCATCCGGACAAATTCGCCAGTGGTACCCCGTCAGAGCAATTGGCAGCCGTATCGCAATCCGCGACCATCAATCAGGCCTGGCAGACGCTGCGCAATCCGCTCAGCCGTGCAGAGTATCTCCTTTCACTCCACGGTACTGATTTGGCCAGCGAACAGCACACCGTGCGCGACACGGCGTTCCTGATGGAGCAGCTTGAACTGCGCGAAGAGCTGGATGAGATTGAACACGCCAAAGACGAAGCGCGCCTTGAAAGCTTCATCAAACGGGTGAAGGGAATGTTTGATTCTCGCCATCAGCTCATGGTTGAACAATTGAATCACGAGACGTGGGACGTGGCAGCGGACACTGTACGCAAGCTCCGTTTTCTCGATAAACTACGCAGCAGTGCAGAACAACTCGAAGAAAAACTGCTCGATTTTTAATTTCGGAAGCAATTATGGCCTTATTACAAATTAGTGAGCCTGGCCTGAGCGCCGCACCGCACCAGCGTCGTCTGGCGGTGGGCATAGACTTAGGCACCACCAATTCCCTCGTGGCAACCGTCCGTAGTGGGCAGGCCGAAACCCTGGCGGATGTCGACGGACGTCATCTTCTGCCTTCCGTGGTGAACTACCAGAAAGAGGGGCACACGGTCGGGTACGCCGCGCGCGCCAATGCCGCCAAAGATCCTGCGAATACCATCAGTTCGGTCAAACGCATGATGGGCCGCTCCCTTGCTGACATTCAGCAACGTTATCCGCATCTGCCTTATCAGCTGCAGGCCAGCGAAAACGGTCTGCCGATGATTCACACCCCTGCAGGTCTGTTGAACCCGGTTCGTGTCTCTGCCGATATTTTAAAAGCGCTGGCGGCACGGGCGACGGCAACGCTGGAAGGCGAGCTGGACGGCGTGGTGATCACCGTTCCGGCCTATTTTGATGATGCACAGCGTCAGGGCACGAAAGACGCGGCGCGTCTGGCGGGCCTGCACGTGCTGCGTCTGCTCAATGAACCGACCGCAGCGGCAATCGCGTATGGTCTGGACTCCGGTCAGGAAGGCGTCATTGCCGTGTATGACCTGGGCGGCGGCACCTTTGATATCTCCATTCTGCGCTTAAGCCGCGGGGTGTTTGAAGTGCTGGCCACCGGCGGCGATTCTGCGCTGGGTGGCGATGATTTTGACCATCTGCTGGCGGATTATATTCGCGAGCAGGCGGGCGTGGCCGATCGTAGCGACGACCGCGTGCAGCGTGAACTGCTGGACGCGGCTATCGACGCCAAAATTGCGCTGAGCGATGCGCAGACTGTCACCGTTAACGTGGCGGGCTGGCAGGGTGAAATCACCCGTGAACAGTTTGACGATCTGATTGCCCCGCTGGTTAAACGTACCCTGCTGGCCTGTCGCCGCGCATTGAAAGATGCTGGCGTAGAGGCGAGCGAGGTGCTTGAAGTGGTGATGGTCGGCGGCTCAACGCGCGTACCGCTGGTGCGTCACCGCGTAGGTGAGTTCTTTGGCCGCACGCCGCTCACCTCTATCGACCCGGATAAAGTCGTTGCCGTGGGTGCCGCTATCCAGGCCGACATTCTGGTGGGCAATAAGCCGGACAGCGAAATGCTGCTGCTTGACGTGATCCCGCTCTCCCTGGGCTTAGAAACCATGGGCGGTCTCGTTGAGAAAGTGATCCCACGCAACACCACCATTCCGGTGGCGCGTGCCCAGGAGTTCACGACCTTTAAAGATGGCCAGACCGCGATGTCCATCCACGTTATGCAGGGTGAGCGCGAACTGGTTCAGGATTGTCGCTCTCTGGCACGCTTTGCCCTGCGCAGCATTCCGGCGCTGCCTGCGGGCGGGGCGCATATTCGCGTCACTTTCCAGGTCGATGCGGACGGACTGCTGAGCGTGACGGCGATGGAGAAATCCACCGGCGTGGAATCGTCCATCCAGGTGAAACCGTCTTACGGTCTGACCGATGGCGAAATCGCCTCCATGATTCAGGATTCAATGAGCTATGCCGAACAGGACGTGAAGGCGCGCATGCTGGCTGAACAAAAAGTTGAAGCGGCACGCGTGCTGGAAAGTCTGGAAGGCGCACTCACTGCTGATGCCGCGCTGCTAAGCGCCGCAGAGCGCCAGGTGATTGATGAGGCGGCGGCGCATTTACGCACCGTTGCCAAAGAAGATGACGCTGACGCAATAGAACAAGCGATTAAAAACGTTGATAAAGAAACCCAGGACTTTGCCGCTCGCCGCATGGACAAATCTGTTCGTGTTGCGTTGAAAGGTCAGTCCGTGGACGAGGTTTGATATGCCAAAGATTGTTTTTCTGCCCCATGCGGACCTCTGTCCGGATGGCGTAGTTCTGGAAGCTGAGACCGGCGAAACCATTCTCGATGTTGCCCTGCGTAACGGTATCGAAGTGGAACACGCCTGTGAAAAATCCTGTGCCTGCACCACCTGCCACTGCGTTGTCCGTGAAGGTTTTGACTCCCTTGCGGAGAGCACGGAAGATGAAGATGATATGCTGGATAAGGCCTGGGGTCTGGAGCCAGACAGCCGTTTAAGCTGTCAGGCACGCGTTACCGATGAAGACCTGGTGGTTGAATTCCCGCGTTACACCATTAACCATGCTCGCGAGCATTAACAGAGGTGAGTATGGGACTCAAGTGGACCGACAGCCGTGAAATCGGTGAAGCGTTGTACGACGCCAACCCGGATCTCGATCCGAAGACCGTGCGATTCACCGATATGCATCAGTGGATCTGCGATCTGGAGGATTTTGATGACGATCCCAGCGCATCCAGTGAAAAAATTCTGGAGGCGATTCTGTTAGTCTGGTTAGATGAAGCAGAATAGATAACGAAACGGGCTGCCTCTGGGCGGCCCGTTTGCTAGTTGCTAATAAGGAAAAAGACAATGACCGAAGCGATGAAGATTACGATTTCGACTCAGCCAGCGGACGCACGCTGGGGCGAAAAAGCGCCCTACAGCATCAACAATGACGGCATCACTCTGCACCTGAACGGCACCGATGATTTGGGGCTGATTCAGCGTGCTGCACGCAAAATCGACGGTCTGGGTATTAAGCACGTTACGCTGGCAGGCGAAGGCTGGGACATCGACCGCAGCTGGGCATTCTGGGCCGGTTTTAAAGGACCTAAAGGCACGCGTAAAGTGGAGTGGGCAAGCCTCGACGAAGCAGGTCAGAAAGAGCTGGAAAGCCGCCTCACCATTATCGACTGGGTGCGTGATACGATCAACGCGCCAGCAGAAGAGCTGGGGCCGGAGCAGCTGGCTCAGCGTGCAGTCGATCTGCTGAGCGGCGCGGCAGGAGATAAAATGTCCTACCGCATCACCAAAGGCGAAGATCTCCGCGAACAAAATTACATGGGTATCCACACCGTAGGCCGCGGATCTGAACGTCCACCGGTCCTGCTGGCGCTTGATTACAACCCAACCGGCGATAAAGAAGCCCCGGTTTATGCCTGCCTGGTGGGTAAAGGTATCACCTTCGATACCGGCGGCTACAGCCTGAAGCAGAGCGCGTTCATGGACTCCATGAAATCGGACATGGGCGGCGCTGCCACCATTACCGGGGCGCTGGCCTTTGCGATTAATCGTGGTCTGAACAAGCGCGTGAAGCTCTATCTGTGCTGTGCAGATAACATGGTCAGCGGCAATGCCTTTAAGCTCGGGGATATCATTCGCTACCGTAACGGTAAAAACGTTGAAGTGATGAACACTGACGCAGAAGGGCGTCTGGTGCTGGCGGATGGTCTGATTGACGCGTCTGCGCAGAAACCAGAGTTAATCATTGATATGGCGACCCTGACCGGTGCGGCGAAAACTGCCCTTGGCAACGACTACCATGCCCTGTTCAGCTTCGACGACAAGCTGGCCGCTCGTCTGCTCGCCAGCGCTGCACAAGAGAACGAGCCATTCTGGCGCCTGCCGCTGGCCGAATTCCATCGCAGCCAGCTGCCGTCTAATTTTGCCGAACTGAATAACACCGCCAGCGCGGCGTATCCGGCTGGGGCAAGCACCGCGGCAGGTTTCCTGTCTCACTTTGTTGAGAACTACCACGAAGGCTGGCTGCACATCGACTGTTCCGCGACCTACCGTAAAGCGGGCGTTGAGCAGTGGTCTGCAGGCGCCACCGGTCTGGGCGTGCGTACCATTGCAAATCTGCTGACCGCCGAGTAATTCTCTTGCCCGGGAGCACTGCGCTTACCGGGCTTACGGATTTTCCAGGCCGGGTAAAGCGTTGCGCCACCCGGCTTTTTTACGAAGTAGCCAAACTATGTCAGAAACCAAAAACGAATTAGAAACGCTGCTTGAAAAGGCGGCAACGGAACCTGCCCACCGTCCGGCATTTTTCCGCAGCCTGCTGGAGTCGACCGTCTGGGTGCCAGGCACCGCAGCGGAAGGCGAGCAGGTTGTTGAAGACAGTGCGCTGGATCTGCTGCACTGGGAAAAAGAGGACGGCACCTCGGTTATTCCGTTTTTCACATCGCTTGAAGCCCTCCAGGAAGCCGTTGAAGATGAGCAGGCGTTTGTGGTGATGCCGGTACGCACGCTGTTTGAAATGACGCTCGGCGAAACGCTTTTCCTGAACGCGAAGTTGCCAACGGGTAAAGAGTTCACGCCGCGTGAAATCAGCCATCTGATCGGCGAAGAGGGTAACCCGCTCAGCACGCAGGAGGTGCTGGAAGGGGGCGAAACGCTGTTGCTTTCAGAAGTGGCCGAGCCGCCAGCCCAGATGATTGATTCACTGACTACGCTTTTCAAGACCCTGAAACCCGTCAGGCGCGCGTTCTTGTGTTCGATTAAAGAGAGCACGGAAGAACAGCCGGTGCTGCTGATCGGCATTGAAGCAGACGGCGATATCGATGAAATTATTCAGGCGGCGGGCAGCGTTGCCACCGATACGCTGCCGGGTGATGAACCCATTGATATCTGTCAGGTGAGAAAGGATGAGAAGGGCATTAGCCACTTTATCACTGAGCACATCACGCCGTTTTATGAGCGTCGCTGGGGCGGTTTCCTGCGCGATCTTAAAACTACCCGCATTATCTGATGACGCGGGGTGAGTCTTCACCCCGTCGCTTCCAGCAGCAGGAGATCCATCAGCAATACCAGATTCGACTCAAACGAGGTGACGCCCGCGGCCTCGGCGGCGTAATGCACCGCTTCGTCGTACAGTGCAAAATGCAGATCGGCCATGCCTGCCAGCGAGTTCGCTGATGCCCGGGTGAAGGCCACCACCGTCATGCCGACATTTTTGGCGATTTTCGCCTTATCCAGCACCTGCTCCGTTTCGCCGCTGCGGGACACCGCGATAAACACCTGATACCGAGCCGCGTTGCTGAGAAAAATATTCCGGCTGTCGCCCGGCCCGGAAATAAACGCCGTCTTCCCCAGCACCTGCAGCTTCTTGGTGAGATACTCCGCAAACAGATAAGAAAACCCGGCGCCATAAAGGAAAAAGCTCTCTTTTTCACGCAGCAGGGACGAAAACTGATAGCGCTTCTCTTCGGTCACCCAGTGAAACGTGCGCTGATAGTTGGCGATGAACTGGCTAAACAGGGCGGGGAGATGCAACGCCCCCTGCACCTGAGAGGGAATATGCGGCGTGTCGGTGAGCAGCTGTTTGCAGTGCCAGATAAACTCGCTGAAACCGCTGAAGCCCAGTTTCTGGCACAGTCGCATGATGGTGGCGGTTGAGACAAAGGTCGCCTGCGCCAGTTCGCGTACCGTGATATTGCCGACCAGCAACGGGTGTTCCGTCAGATGCGCCAGCACCCGATATTCTGCACGCGTAAGGGATTCCCCCCGCGTGAGCAGCGTTGCCAGTCGGTTATCCATTATCGAGCCGGTTCAACGGGAAGGTCGTCCCGTGCGCCCCATTCGCTCCACGAACCGTCGTAAAGCGTTACGTCGGTCATGCCCAGCGTGGCGAGAGCCAGAATGACCACGCACGCCGTCACGCCGGAGCCACAGCTGGCAATGACGGGACGCTGCAAATCGACGCCTTGTCGCTCAAAAATGTCCCGCAATTCGTCGGTGGTTTTAAGCTCACCTTCAAACACCAGATCGCCCCAGGGTACGTTCAGCGCGCCGGGAATGTGGCCACGCTTCAGTCCCGGACGCGGTTCATCCGCCTGGGCGTTGAAACGTGGGGCAGGACGGGCATCAACGATCTGCGCGGTCTTTTCGTGGCTGACCACCAGCACATCGGTCAGACGTTTGACGACCTCTGCCTCGAAGGTGGCATCGAATTCCCCTTCCGGCAGACGCACATCGCCTTCCTGCAAGGGCAGTTCATCCCGTTTCCAGCCAGCAAGCCCGCCCGCCAGAATCGACACCTTTTCGACGCCGAAATTTTTCAGCATCCACCATGCACGCGGGGCGGAAAACAGATTCCCCTCGTCATACACCACCAGGTGCTTATCACGGCTGACGCCGAGCTCGCGCATGGTAACGGAAAAGGCTTCAGGGCGCGGTAGCATGTGCGGCAGGGGAGAGTGGTGATCGGAGAGGGCTTCGATATCAAAAAATACCGCTTCAGGTAGATGCCCGGCGCGGTATTCCGCGGGAACGTCACGGTGCTCCTGACCGGGAGGGGCCATTCTTGCATCAAGGATTTGCACTTCCGGGTCGTCGCCGTGCTCAATAAGCCAGTCGGCAGAGACAAAATATGAGGTGGACATGGGGTGCCTCCATTTTTCCTTAAAAAAGGATTGTCGGTGTTTTTTCTGACACCGACAAGCACCCCACGTTCAACTCGCGAGCAACCCCTTATTTTTTCACCGCTTCGCCGTCCTGCCAGGCTTTTTGCAGGGCAGGCCAGTAGTCCCGGTTGGCCTCGATCATCTCATCGAGGATCGCTTTTGCATGCTCCATCGTCGGTACGGTACGGTTAAGGGTGAAGGCCTGCAGCGCTTTTTCGTAGCTGCCTTCCACCGTGGCTTCTACCAGCAGTTGTTCTGACGCCAGCTGTTGCTGAAGCAGGGTTTGATGGAACAGAGGCACTTTGCCCACGCGGACGGGTTCGGGTCCTTCAGAGGTAATATAGGCCGGGACTTCAACCACTGCATCGTACGGAAGATTGACGATCGCGCCTCTGTTTTCAACCATGACCAGATGGCGCTGGCGCAGGTTAAAGGCCAGAGAGCGGGCCACATCCACGATAAACTCGCCGTGCACGCCCACGTGGAATGCATCTGAAAGCACGCCGGTTCGTTTGTACTCCTCGGCTGCCGCAAACAGCTTTTTCTCACGTCCGTTCATCACTTCGTTCGCACGCGTGTAGTCCGGATTTTGATGTTCGACGATCTGATTGGGCATCAGGTAGTACTGCAAATACGGATTGGGCAGATACTCGGGGAAATTATCCATGATCGGTTTAATGTTGCGCCAGGTTTTCACCCAGGACGGATCGGAATGCTGCGGATCGGTTTTGGCGGCATCTTCCGTTAACAGACCGAATTTTGCGATGTGCTGACGCAGGGCAGGTAATTTTTCTTCGCCGTCTACCCGCACGCTGGTAAACCAGCCAAAGTGGTTCAGACCAAAATAGTCCACTTCGAGTTTATGTCGGTCAACGCCCAGTATCGCCCCCATGTTACGCATCGCCGCGACCGGCATATCGCAGATGTTGAGCACGCGCGCATGAGGACGCAGACGACGTACCCCTTCCGCCACGATGGCTGCCGGGTTGGAATAGTTAACGATCCAGGCTTTTTCGTGCGCGTAACGTTCCACGCTGTCGATCAGTTCTACCATCGGCAAGATGGTCCGCAGGCCATACGCCAGCCCGCCGGGTCCGCAGGTCTCCTGACCTACCACACCGTGACGCAACGGGATTTTCTCATCCTGCTCACGCATTTTGTACTGTCCCACGCGCATCTGGGCGAATACGAAATGTGCGCCGCTAAAGGCCACCTCCGGGTCGCTGGTCACGGTAAACACGATGCTCTGGCTGTGATCGCGAATGACCTTCTCGACAACCGGCGCAATCGTCTCCTGACGGGCGGCATCAATGTCATAGAGGCGGATTTCGGCCAGCGGGAAATCCTGCAGTTGCACCATCAGGCTTTTCACGATGCCGGGCGTATAGGTACTGCCGCCGCCGGCGATAGACAGAATGAATGGGGGTTTAAACATCATGATCTCCTTCAGAGAAACGTCTCAACGGCTTCTCGCATTTTTTTGACATGCAGCCCGTAGACCACCTGAACGTTATTACCTTGTTTGATGACGGCTTTCGCCCCTGTCGCTTTGAGCCGTGGCTCGTCAACGAGGGCGGTATCCCGTACCGTGACGCGCAGTCGGGTGTAGCAGTTATCCACGACCTCAATGTTTTCCCGTCCGCCAAGGCCCACCACAATGGACTCGCCCAGGCCATCGTTATTGCCCTTCGCCTGGTACTCTTGTTTGCTGTAGAGACGGGTCTCCTGATCCTCATCCTCACGGCCCGGCGTCTTCATGTCGAAGCGCAGGATCAGGAAGCGGAAGATGACGAAATAGAGCGCGAACATGATCAGCCCGACCAGGATGTACATCGGCCAGTTGGATTTTTCGGTGCCCAGCGGCAGGTTATAGAGAATGAAGTCGATAATGCCGTTCGCACCGATAGCGTGAACGCCGAACAGGTAAAACAGCATCATGCCAATGCCGGTCAGCACGGCGTGCACCACAAACAGTAACGGCGCAACGAACAGGAACGAAAATTCGATGGGTTCGGTCACGCCCACCAGCAGCGAGGTGAGGGCGGCCGGGATAAGAATGGCTTTGGCGATGGCTTTACGTTCCGGTTTCGCCGTCATGTACATCGCCAGCGCCGCTGCGGGCAGGCCAAACATTTTACTGATACCGCGCGCGTCCCACACCACCGTGCTGCTTAACTGCTTCACGTCCGGACAGGCCATCTCGGCAAAATAGATGTTACGTGCGCCCTGATAAACGGTGCCGCAAACGTCCTGCGTGCCGCCCAGTTCGGTATACAGGAACGGGGTGTAGACCAGATGATGCAGGCCCGTCGGCACCAGAATACGTTCAAGGAAGCCGTAAATCGCCACGCCGAACGGGCCGGACCCTTTTATCGCCAGCGCCATTGCGCTAATGCCGTGCTGGGCGAACGGCCAGAGTTCACTCATCAGGACACCGAGCAACATCGACACGGGCAGCATAATAATGGCGACAAAACAGTGGCCTGAATAAATTGCCATCGCGCCGTTAAACTGGACGCTGGAATATTTATTGTAGAGATACCCGGAGAGCGCCCCGGTCAGGATCCCGGCGAAGACGCCCATCTCCAGGACCTGTACCCCCAGCACCATGCCTTGTCCTGCTGCTTTCATCTGATCTGCCGGGGCGAGGGCGCCCTGCAGCTGCAGCGTGACATTCATCGCATTGATAAACACGACAAAGGTAACCAGGCCGATTAACGCGGCGTAACCTTTGTCGCGCGATGCCAGACCAATCGGGATGCCTACGGCAAAGACCAGCGCGAGATTGACCAGCACGGAAACCGCCGATTTCGCGATCAGCTGTCCCAGATGTTGAATCAGTGGATGGCCGAGAAACGGCAGGTACTCGGCCAGATTTCCGTTGCCCAGCACGTTACCAAAGGCGATAAACAGACCGACGATGGGTAAGATAAGTACCGGTCCGTACAGTGATTTTCCGAAATTTTGTAGGGCGTTCACGGCTCGTTTCATGGTTATCTCTCATTGTGAACCGCGCACTCAGGGTGCGTCTGTGCATTAAAACTAGCAGGCTATGAAGGAAAGTCGCTATCTATCTTATTGTTTTAAAAACAAATGACTCTGAAGGTAACATGTAACCTTTTAGGTTGTGATCGCGATATCACTCGCCCGGCACCGTTCTGTGCTCAGATGCAAAGCATTTCTCATATTCTCAAATTGGACTTTGGAAATAATGAAACTTGCGGATAATACTTATCCGGATGACGATCAACAGGCTCCACGGGCCAGGGATAAAGGATGAAACCGTTTCGTTTAGCTGCGCTTTCGCTTGCGCTACTCACCGCATTTACGCTTACCGGTTGTGATAATAACGACGAAAAACCGAAGGCTGCGGCGCCGGCTGCGTCGGATACACCCGCAGCCGTTCAGAAAACCCCCGCTAAACCTGATACTGAAAGGCTGGCGAAACTGGCGGCACAAAGTCAGGGAAAAACCCTCACTTTGCTGGATGCATCCGAAGTCCAGCTAGAGGGGGCCTCGACACTGGTATTAACTTTTTCTATCCCCCTGAATCCCGAACAGGATTTCGCCAAAACGGTTCATGTCGTGGATAAAAAAAGCGGAAAGGTGGACGGTGCATGGGAACTTGCCCCTAACCTTAAAGAGCTGCGCCTGCGTCATCTTGAGCCGAACCGCAATCTGATCGTAACGGTTGAGAGCGCTCTACAGGCCTTAAATAAAACCGCGTTTGGCAGCAACGTTGAAAAAACGCTGACCACGCGTGATATTGAGCCGACCGTAGGATTTGCCAGCCGGGGGTCGCTGCTGCCGGGTAAAGTGGTGGAAGGGCTGCCGGTGATGGCGCTTAACGTCAATAATGTTGATGTGAATTTCTATCGCGTGAAGCCTGAATCGCTGGCGGCTTTTGTCAGCCAGTGGGAGTACCGCAGTTCCCTGTCTAACTGGGAGTCGGATAATCTGCTCAAGATGGCGGACCTGGTCTATACCGGACGTTTCGATCTGAATCCTGCCCGTAATACCCGCGAAAAATTGCTTCTGCCGCTGCGCGACATTAAACCGCTGCAGCAGTCGGGTGTTTATATCGCCGTCATGAACCAGGCGGGTCATTATAATTACAGCAATGCCGCCACGCTCTTTACCCTGAGCGATATCGGGCTCTCGGCACACCGCTACCATAATCGACTGGATATCTTCACCCAAAGCCTTGAGAACGGCGCTGCGCAATCCGGCATTGAAGTATCGCTGCTCAATGACAAAGGTCAGACGCTGGCGCAAGGAACCAGCGACGCCGACGGTCACGCGAAGCTGGAAACCGATAAAGAAGCCGCGCTGCTTCTGGCGCGTAAAGACGGCCAGACAACGCTGCTGGATCTCAAACTGCCTGCCCTGGATCTGGCAGAATTCGACATTGCCGGTGCGCCGGGATTCAGCAAGCAGTTCTTTATGTTTGGTCCACGCGATCTCTATCGTCCCGGTGAAACGGTGATCCTCAATGGTCTGCTTCGCGACAGTGACGGTAAGCCGCTGCCCGATCAACCGGTGAAGCTTGACGTCCTGCGCCCCGATGGACAGGTGGCACGCACGCTGGTCAGCCAGCCGGAAAACGGCCTCTATCGCTTGAATTACCCGCTTGATAGCGGTGCGCAAACCGGTATGTGGCACATCCGTGCTAACACGGGCGACAACCAGCAGAGAATGTGGGACTTCCAGGTTGAAGATTTTATGCCAGAACGCATGGCGCTTAATCTGACCGGGCAAAAAACACCGGTTTCCCGTGAGGATGACGTTGCCTTTGATGTGGTGGGCTACTACCTGTACGGCGCTCCGGCCAGCGGCAACACCCTGCAGGGGCAGCTATTCCTGCGCCCGCTGCGCGAGGCCGTCACGGCACTGCCGGGCTTTCAGTTTGGTGATATCGCTGAAGAAAACCTGAGCCGCAGCCTGGATGAGGTGCAACTTGCTCTGGATAAACAAGGCCGCGGCCAGGTGACCGCTGAAAGCCAGTGGAAGGAGACCCATTCGCCGCTGCAGGTGATATTGCAGGCCAGCCTGCTTGAGTCGGGTGGTCGTCCGGTTACGCGTCGTGTCGAGCAGGCTATCTGGCCAACGGACACGCTGCCCGGCATCCGCCCGCAGTTTGCCAGCAAAGCGGTGTACGACTATCGCACCGACACCACCGTGAATCAGCCTATTGTTGACGAAAATAGCAATGCCAGTTTCGACCTCGTCTATGCCGATGCCAGTGGGGCGAAAAAAGCCGTGTCTGGCATGCAGGTGCGCCTGATTCGTGAGCGTCGTGACTATTACTGGAACTGGTCTGAAGGCGACGGCTGGGAATCTCAGTTTGATCAGAAAGATCTCGTGGAAGGGGAGCAAGAGATCGCCCTTGCCGCCGACGAGACCGGCAAGGTGACCTTCCCGGTGGAGTGGGGCTCGTATCGTCTCGAAGCAAAAGCACCGGATGGCGCTGTCAGCAGCGTGCGTTTCTGGGCTGGCTACAGCTGGCAGGATAACAGCGACGGTACCGGCGCTGCCCGTCCCGATCGCGTCATGCTCAAGCTGGATAAACCGGCCTATCAGCCGGGTGACACCATTAACCTGCATATCGCGGCGCCTGCCGCGGGTAAAGGTTATGCCATGATCGAATCCAGTGAAGGCCCGCTGTGGTGGAAAGAGATCGATGTCCCGGCAAACGGACTGGATTTAGCCATTCCGGTGGATAAAGCCTGGAAGCGTCACGATCTGTATCTCAGCACGCTGGTGGTTCGCCCCGGCGATAAATCGAAATCCGCCACGCCGAAGCGGGCGGTCGGGCTGCTGCATATCCCGATGGGGGATGAAAATCGCCGCCTGACGATCGCGCTGGATAACCCGCAGAAAATGCGTCCAAACCAGACGCTGTCGGTGAAGGTGAAAGCCAGTGTGAAAACCGGCCAGGTGCCGCAAAAAGTTAACGTGCTGGTCTCTGCCGTGGACAGCGGCGTGTTGAACATCACCGATTACGTCACCCCGGATCCGTGGCAAGCCTTCTTCGGGCAGAAACGCTACGGGGCGGATATTTACGACATTTACGGACAGGTTATCGAAGGCCAGGGGCGTACGGCGGCCCTGCGTTTTGGTGGGGATGGTGATGAGCTTAAGCGCGGCGGTAAACCGCCGGTTAACCACGTCACGATAATTGCCCAGCAGGCGCAACCCGTGACGCTGGATGCCAACGGTGAAGGCACAATCGACTTACCGATTGGTGATTTCAACGGCGAGCTGCGTCTGATGGCCCAGGCCTGGACCGATGACGATTTCGGCAGCAGTGAAAACAAGGTTATTGTTGCTGCGCCCGTCATTTCAGAGCTAAACATGCCGCGCTTCCTTGCCAGTGGCGATACCTCCCGCTTAACGCTGGATCTCACCAATCTGACTGACCAGCCGCAGACGCTGAACGTGGCGCTTTCGGCAAGCGGTCAACTGTCCCTTGAGGGCGCGCAGCCGCGTCCCCTCACGCTGGGGCCAGGCGATCGTACCACGCTGTTTATCCCGGTGAGGGCCCAGGAAGGCTATGGTGACGGAGAGATTACCGCACAGGTGTCGGGCCTGACGCTACCGGGCGAGACGTTCGCACCGCAGCAAAAGAGCTGGAAGATTGGCGTGCGTCCGGCGTTCCCGGCACAAACCGTGAATTCCGGCACAATGCTGAACCCAGGAGAAAGCTGGACCGCGCCGTCGCAGCATATTAACGGCTTCTCTGCGGCGACTTTGCAGGGGCAACTGATGTTGAGCGGTACACCCCCGCTTAACCTGGCGCGCTATATTCGCGAACTGAAGGCTTACCCTTATGGCTGTCTGGAACAAACCACCAGTGGCCTGTTCCCGTCGCTTTACACCAATGCCGCCCAGCTGAATGCGCTCGGTATCAAAGGGGATACGGATGAAAGCCGTCGTGCCGCCGTTGAGGTAGGCATCTCCCGCCTGCTGCAAATGCAGCGTGACGACGGTGGATTCGCGTTGTGGGATAAAAATGGCCCGGAAGAGTACTGGCTCAGCGCCTATACGACCGATTTCCTGGTTCGCGCTGGCGAGCAGGGTTATAGCGTACCAACGGATGCGCTGAACAATGCGAATAACCGCCTGCTGCGTTATCTGCAGGATCCGGGCATGATGTCGATCCGCTACAGCGACGATACGCCAGCCAGCAAGTTTGCCGTTCAGGTCTATGCTGCGCTGGTGCTGGCTCGTCAGCAGAAAGCCCCGCTGGGAGCGCTGCGGGAAATCTGGGAACGCCGTGCGACGGCAGGTTCCGGCTTACCGCTGATGCAGTTAGGGATGGCATTGAAACTCATGGGCGATGCTCCCCGCAGCCAGCTGGCGCTGGATCTTGCCGTCAAAACGCCACGTCAGGAGAGCAAACGCTGGATGGCCGATTACGGCAGCCAGCTGCGTGACAATGCGCTGATGCTCTCGTTGCTGGAGGAGTATAAATTGTTGCCTGAGGAGCAGAACAGTTTGCTGAATGCCCTTTCAGAACAGGCATTCAGCCAGCGCTGGCTCTCCACCCAGGAGAGCAACGCGCTGTTCCTGGCAGGACGTTCGCTCCAGACGCTCTCGGGCGCGTGGCAGGCCACCACCAGCCTGTCAGAAACTGCTCTGAGCGGCGAAAATGCGCGGGTTGAGAATGTCGCGGGCGACCGTCTGGATGCGCTTCAGGTTACCAATAGCGGCACGACACCGCTGTGGGTCCGCCTCGACAGCACGGGCTACCCGGAATATGCGCCGCAGCCGTCATCGAACGTGCTGCATATTGAACGTCATATTCTGGCGACCGACGGCAGCAGCAAATCACTTTCATCACTTAAGAGCGGTGAGCTGGTGCTGGTCTGGCTGGAGGTGAAAGCGACGCAAAACGTGCCTGACGCCCTGGTCGTCGATTTGCTTCCGGCTGGCCTGGAACTGGAAAATCAGAACCTGGCGAGCAGCAGCGCCAGCCTGCAGGACAGCGGCAGCGAGGTGCAAAACCTGTTGAGTCAGATGCAACAGGCGGACATCCAGCACATGGAATTCCGCGACGACCGCTTCGTTGCTGCAGTGCCGGTGAATGAAGGCCAGACGGTCACGCTGGTGTATCTGGCGCGTGCGGTGACGCCTGGAACCTATCAGTTACCGGTTCCGATGGTCGAATCGATGTACGTTCCTCAATGGCGGGCAACGGGCGCAGCAAGTGGCCCGCTGATTGTCGTTCCATAACGTGTCATTATCGCGTCTGATGCGCTCCCGCTGGCTAAGGCTGGCGGGAGCGATTCTCATTTTATGGGGCAGCATCCTGGCGGCCGATCGCCTGTGGCAATTACCTTTACATGAGGTGAATCCGGCTCGGGTTGTGGTTGACGAAAACGGCACGCCGCTCTGGCGATTTGCCGATCGCGACGGTATCTGGCGTTATCCGGTCACCCTCGAAGAGGTCTCGCCGCGCTATCTTGACGCCCTGATTCAGTATGAAGACCGCTGGTTCTGGGATCATCCGGGGGTAAATCCTTTTTCCGTACTGCGAGCGGCCTGGCAGGATATCAGCTCCGGCAAAGTCGTCTCAGGCGGCAGCACGCTCACCATGCAGGTGGCCCGCCTGCTCGATCCGCACCCCCGCACTATTGGCGGCAAGATCCGCCAGCTCTGGCGTGCGATCCAGCTGGAATGGCATCTCTCCAAGCGCGACATCCTGACGCTCTACCTGAACCGGGCACCCTTTGGCGGCACGCTTCAGGGCGTCGGCGCAGCAAGCTGGGCTTATCTGGGCAAAGCGCCTTCGCAGTTAAGCTACTCTGAAGCCGCGTTGCTCGCGGTCCTTCCCCAGGCCCCCAGCCGTTTACGCCCTGACCGCTGGCCGGAACGGGCGGAAGCCGCGCGCAATAAAGTGCTGGAGAGAATGGTTACCCAGGGCGTCTGGACGGCGCAGCAGGTGAAAGAGTCCCGTGAAGAGCCCGTCTGGCTGGCCCCCCGACAAATGCCGCAGCTCGCGCCGCTCTTTTCTCGCATGATGCTGGGTAAAACCCGCGAGACGAAAATTGTCACCACGCTGGATGCCTCGTTGCAACGCCAGCTTGAAGAGCTGGCCCTGAACTGGAAATCGCGGCTTCCTCCGCGCAGTTCACTGGCGATGATCGTGGTTGACCATTCCACGATGAACGTTCGGGGCTGGGTCGGTTCTGTCGACATCACGGATGATACGCGATTCAGCCACGTCGATATGGTGAACGCCATCCGCTCGCCAGGTTCGGTACTGAAGCCCTTTATTTACGGGATGGCGCTTGATGAGGGGCTGATTCATCCGGCCTCGTTACTGCAGGATGTGCCACGGCGTACCGGTGATTACCGGCCGGGCAATTTTGACAGCGGGTTTCATGGCCCCGTCAGCATGAGTGAAGCCCTGGTACGTTCGCTGAATTTACCGGCAGTACAGGTACTCGAGGCGTATGGTCCTAAACGCTTTGCAGGCCTGCTGAGCAATGCCGGGTTACCGCTCACTCTTCCTGCGGGAGCACAGCCCAATCTATCCCTGATTCTGGGTGGGGCAGGGGCGAGGCTGGCGGATATCACCGCAGCCTATAGCGCCTTCGCGCGTCACGGCAAAGCGGCGCGGCTCCGGCTGCGGCCTGACGATCCCTTAATCGAACGCCCGTTACTTTCGCCTGGCGCGGCCTGGATTATTCGCCGCATTCTGGGCAACGAAGCGCAGCCTTTACCGGACGGCGCACTGCCGCAGATCGCGCCGTTCGCCTGGAAAACAGGGACCAGTTATGGCTACCGCGATGCCTGGGCCGTGGGGCTCAATGCGCGTTATCTTATCGGTATCTGGACCGGCCGCCCGGACGGGACGCCGGTTGCCGGACAGTTCGGTTTTGCCAGCGCGGTTCCGCTGTTAAACCAGGTCAATAATATGCTTCAGTCGCGTTCAACGATTGACGAAGCGCGATTGCCTCGCGATCCGCGTCCTGAGACCGTCAGTAGGGGAGTGATCTGCTGGCCGGGCGGGCAAGCATTACCCGAAGGCAGCGAAAATTGCCGCCGCCGATTAGCCACCTGGTTGCTGGAGGGCAGCCAGCCACCCACGCTTTTACTGCCCGAACAGGAAGGGGCGCGGGGAATACATTTCCCGATCTGGCTTAACAAAGAAGGCAAACGTGTTGCCGCAGATTGCCCCGATGCAACGGAGAAAACGCTGGATGTCTGGCCATTGCCGCTTGAACCCTGGCTGCCCCCAACCGAGAGGCGTGCGGCCCGCCTGCCCGCCGCATCTAAAACCTGCCCGCCGATGAATGCCTTAGGCGCCGCGCCGCTGATTCTGTCGGGGATACGCGAGGGTGCGGTTATTAAGCGTCTACCCGGTCAGGACAGCGTACATGTGCCCGTTTCAACGTCGGGGGGCGAAGGACGTCGCTGGTGGTTTTTAAATGGCGAGAGCCTTAATGCGGCGACTTCGGGCACCACGCTTATTCTCAGCACGGCGGGGAGCTATCAGTTAGTCGTGATGGATGAACAAGGGCAGACGGTTGCCGTGACCTTTGAGATGCGTCAGGAATAATTCAGCAAATAAATATAATTAATAATTTTCATTCGTTATTTGTATATTTACCACCCTGTATCTGTGAGTGATTATTATTACGGATATAGATTTCTCCCCCTTACGAGTTATATTGATAAACGTCAAACGTCCCTTCCTGAGTACAAGCGAAAATAGTTTTTTGTTTGAAGGAACGAATGATGAACGATATTCATAAAAAGGGAGAGGGGGTCTTCCCTCCGGTCTCGCGACGCCACTTTATTCAGGCAAGCTCGGCACTGGTCGCGCTGCCCTTTATCTCTCTGCCCTCACGCGGTCAGGCTGAGACGGCGCCTGTCGCGGCGGAAGCTGTCCAGGAAAATGTGGTGCAAACCTGCAGCACCTTTGACTGCGGCGGAAAATGCGATATTCGTGCGCATGTCAGTGATGGCGTCGTCACGCGTATTTCCACGCGGCCCGATAATGCCCTGGATCCGGACATGCCCGTCATGCGTGCCTGTGTACGCGGGCGAGCTTACCGAAAGTTTGTCTATCATCCCGACAGGCTTAAATATCCCATGAAACGCGTGGGCAAGCGTGGTGAAGGGAAATTTGAACGCATTTCCTGGGATGAAGCCACCACGCTTATTGCCAGCAATTTGCAAACGTTGACCGCTCAATACGGTGCGGCATCGCGCTATGTCCATGTTGGCACGGCGGTGTCTGGCGGCACCTTTTCCGGCGATAAAATGGTGCGTCGTCTGCTGAATTTAACCGGCGGATATCTGGAGAGCTACCATTCTGTCAGCATGGGCAATACCGCCGCCGCAACACCTTATACCTACGGTACGGCCGCCAGCGGAAGCTCGCTCGATACGCTGCTGGACACTAAGCTTGTGATCCTGTGGGGGCATAATCCCACCGAGACTATTTTTGGTCACAGCAACTATTTCTTCCAGAAGATGAAGCAAAACGGCACCCGCTTTATCGTTGTTGATCCGCGTTATTCCGATACCGTGTCCTCCCTGGCCGAACAGTGGATCCCGCTTCTGCCGACCACTGACAATGCGCTGATGGATGCGATGATGTATGTCATCGTGACGGAAAATTTGCACGACAGTGATTTTATCACGCGTTACACCCTGGGGTTTGACGAGGCGTCGATGCCTGAGGGCGTGCCGGCTAACGAATCGCTGGTGGCCTACCTGACCGGCGCAAAAGATGGCGTGGTCAAAACGCCGGAGTGGGCAGAGAAAATCACCCATGTTCCGGCACAGACGATCCGTCAGCTGGCGCGAGATTATGCCACTACCAAACCTGCGGCCCTGATTCAGGGATGGGGACCCCAGCGACACAACTGCGGCGAGCGCACCGCCCGTGGCTCAACGCTGCTGGCGAGCATTACCGGCAACGTCGGTATTCAGGGTGGCTGGGCGGCGGGCTACGGCGGCTGTGCCAACCGTAAATTTGCCGCCGGTCCTGAGATGCCCGATAACCCGGTGAAAGCCAAAATTTCAGTGATGAACTGGGTACAGGCCGCAGACGATGCCAGCAAAGTGACGCCAGACGTGGGGCTAAAAGAGGCCGACAGGCTGGACAGCAATATCCGTATTCTCTTCTCGCTTGCGGGCAACTATCTGGCGAATCAAAACCCCGATCTGCATCAGGCAACGCGGGTGCTGGAAGATGAGTCAAAGATCCGCTTCATTGTCGCAAGCGATCTCTTTATGACGCCCAGCGCGAAATATGCCGATCTTCTCCTTCCCGAAACCAGTTTTATGGAGCGCTGGAATATTGGCGAGACCTGGGGCACCGCGAGCTATTTGATCCTGTCGGAAAAATTGATCGAGCCGGAATTTGAACGCCGTTCCGACTATGACTGGCTGCGCGAGGTCGCGAAGAAGTTAGGCATTGAAGCCGATTTCAGCCAGGGCCGCGATGAAAAAGGCTGGATTGAACATATCTGGGAGCAAACCCGCCTGGCCATGCCGGATGAGAATCTGCCGGACTTTGCGACGCTGCAGCAGACCCGTCAGCATTTATTCAAAAGCGCCCCTTACATCGCCTTTGAAGAGAACATTCGCGATCCGAAAAACCACCCGTTCCCGACGCCGTCCGGGAAAATCGAGATTTTCTCAAAACGCCTTTACGACATGCACCATCCGGAAATTCCCGCGCTTTCACACTATGTTCCTGCGCATGAAGGGCCTGAAGATGCGCTGGCGAAGACCTTCCCGCTGCAGTTGATAACGTGGAAGGGCAAGAATCGCGCAAACTCTACCCAGTATGCGAACCCCTGGCTCGTTGAAGTCCAGACGCAAAAACTGTGGATCAATCCGCAGGATGCTGAAAAACGTGGCATCAGGCAGGGCGACAGCGTGCGTATTCACAACGAACGCGGCATTTGCCAGATTCCGGCAGAAGTGACGCCGCGCATCATCCCTGGCGTGGTGGCCATGCAGGCTGGAGCCTGGTGGCATCCTGATGAACAGGGCGTGGATCGCGGGGGCTGTGCCAACGTGCTGAGCTCGGCCCGTATCACCGCGCTGGCGAAAGGGAATTCCCATCAAACTATGCTGGTTGAGGTAGCAAAAGCATGAGCCAATTCAAACATTACGCGCCGGTGAGCGATAAACAGCTGGGCTTCTTTATCGACGCTTCCCGATGCTCTGGCTGTAAGGCCTGTCAGGTGGCGTGCAAAGATAAAAACAACCTTGAGGTAGGGCGACGTTTTCGCCGCGTTTACGAGGTAAATGGCGGCGGCTTTGTCCCAACCGGGCAGGGCGGCGTAATCAATAACGTGTTTGCCTACACGCTCTCTGTCTCCTGCAACCATTGCGCCGATCCCATCTGCACCAAAAATTGCCCGACGACGGCAATGCACAAACGTCCCGGTGACGGCATCGTGCGTGTCGATACCGACAAGTGCGTCGGCTGCGGCTATTGCGCCTGGTCATGCCCTTATGGCGCGCCGCAGCTTAACGAGCAGACCGGACAAATGTCGAAATGCGATTTCTGCGTAGACCTGCAGGCAAAAGGGGAGCAGCCGATGTGCGTCGCCACCTGTCCTCTGGAAGCGATAAAATTCGGTCCGATTGACGAACTGCGCGCCAAATACGGCAGCCTGTGTGACGTTAAAGGATTACCGGATTCCGCGATAACCCAGCCGAACCTGGTCATCAAAGCGCATCAGGGCGCAGAGAAAGAGGGGAAACGTCATGCATGAGTTACCACTCCTCGTTTTTACGCTGTTTTTGCAGGGATCGGTGGGCGTTACGCTCTGGCTGGCACTCGCCCCCCAATCTCAGACGGCACGCCTGCGCATGTTCCCGATCGCGGCGACCGCCTTTGCCCTTGCCTGTATCGGGCTTATCGCCTCAACGCTGCATATGGGTTATCCGCTTAATGCCCTGAACGCGCTGCGCCACGTAGGGAGTTCATGGCTGAGCCGTGAAATTGTTTTTGCAAGTCTCTATCTGGCTTGCCTGGGGCTGGCGTCGTTGCTGTTACTGGCAAAAAAACCGGGCTGGAAAGGGTTGCTGGTAGTGGCGGCATTCCTGGGGGCGATCGATGTCTTCTGTATGGCGCAAATCTATATGCACACGTCGGTGGTGACGTGGCAGCATTTTAACACGCTGATCCTCTTTTTCGGCACCGTGGGCATCGTCGGCTCTGTCGTTATTGCCTTTGCCTGTATGGATAACGTCGAGTCGCGTCAAACCACGACGCTACGGATTGCCGCTGCCATCGCAATGCTGGTAGTCCTGATTCGCCTGATCGTCCAACCACTCTGGATGGCGGAGATCGCCGCTGCCGATGCGTCCATCGTCACGTTGCCGCATCACCCTGTAGCCCTGTTGCAGCAAATGCAGGGCTTCCATGTGCTGAGCCAGAGCCTGTCAGTCGTGGGAATGCTGGTGTTTGTCGTCGGGCTGCTTAAACACAAGCGGCTGGCGATCATGGCGGGAAGTATTGGGTTAGTGGTTGGCGAAATCATGTTGCGCTACGTCTTTTTTAGTATTGGCTAAGGGTGAACTTCACCTTTGAACCTGCGATGGCGGTCACGCAGCATTGCGTCCGTCATCGCTTCCGTTACGCCACCTGTAAAACCTGTGCAGGCGAATGCCCTGCGCAGGTCTTTTCACCGATCGAGGGCGGGATGCATATCGATGCGTCGATGTGCATTCAGTGTGGCAACTGCCTGTTCGTCTGCCCGGCAGAGGCTATCTCAGGCCTTTCACCCGCCACGCGGCACTACTGTGGTGACACGCTGGTTGGGCCCTTCTCAGGCCAGCCCCCTACGGTCAACGAACTGCTTCTCTGGCACCGGGAGTACGGGATCCGCTTTGTCGCACTGTCGCCTGAACAAAACGAGCTCTGGCTACTGGCCATTGCACGGCTCAACCTGGTGCTGAAGGCCTACGGCGAAGCGACATGGGGAATAAAGCCGCCAGACGTCGTACCGATTAACCTTGCCCGACGCAGCCTGTTCCATGTTCCGCGCGAGCATGTTCACACTGCGACGGTGCGGCCTGGCATCAGACGGGTACGGCAATACTTTGCTGATCAAAGCGAGGCTGCGCTGTCGATTGATGCCTCGCGTTGTGTGATGTGCAGCGCCTGCTGGCGGGCCTGTCCGGAAAAAGCCCTTCGTTTTGACGCGGGGGCGTTTATTCTTGATGCCGCAGCCTGTACCGGTTGCGGGGGCTGTACCGCAGTATGCCTGCATCAGGCAATTAAGCTCGAAAAGAGGCGTGGGCTTTCGGCAATAAAACACCTTTCGGCCCGTGAGCGGACCTGCCGCTCATGCCATCGTGCATTCTGGGCGCTTGAACCGGACGCGGAACATTGTTATCTCTGTAAACATCATGCGCATGGAATGCGTTCCTGATGCCTGTTGCTAAAACTCGTCTTATTTTAAAAAAATGTTACCTGCATCCATAGGCAATAGCGCCATTGCTCTTTATAATCCGCGCCACACCATACTGCGGTATGCAAAACAACAGAACAAATCACAGAGGTAATCATGGCTATTGAACGTACTTTTTCCATCATCAAACCAAACGCGGTGGCAAAAAACGTTATTGGCAGCATCTTTGCGCGCTTTGAAGCCGCAGGGTTCAAAATTGTTGGCACCAAAATGCTGCACCTGACCGTTGAGCAGGCGCGCGGCTTCTATGCTGAGCACGAAGGTCGTCCATTCTTCGACGGTCTGGTAGAGTTCATGACCTCGGGCCCAATCGTGGTATCCGTACTGGAAGGCGAAAACGCCGTACAGCGTCACCGCGATCTGCTGGGCGCGACTAACCCGGATAACGCGCTGGCCGGTACGCTGCGTGCAGACTACGCTGACAGCTTCACCGAGAACGGCACCCACGGTTCTGATTCTGTTGAATCTGCGGCACGTGAAATCGCCTACTTCTTCGCTGAAGGCGAAGTGTGCGCTCGCACGCGCTAATTTCTGCGCGCGAAAAAGTTTATTTTTCGTAAATGCCGCGTGCAAACGTGGCATCCCTGCGCCAGACTTTGTACAATGTAACGCCCCGGATGAGCAAATCGCTTACCGGGGCGTTTCTTTTCAACCCTCCACGGGCCATAACGTGTAACAACGAGGCCGAGAAATAATATGTCTGAACTAGTTAACACCTCCGAAATCGTCATCGAAGCGGTTCCCACTAAAAATGGAAAAATCAACCTGCTGGATCTGAACCGTCAGCAGATGCGCGAGTTCTTCAAAGAGATGGGCGAGAAGCCGTTTCGTGCCGATCAGGTGATGAAATGGATGTATCACTATTGCAGCGACGATTTTGATGACATGACTGACATCAACAAAGTCCTGCGTAACAAGCTCAAGGAAGTGGCTGAAATCCGCGCCCCCGAAGTGGTCGAAGAGCAGCGTTCCGCTGACGGCACCATTAAATGGGCGATTGCCGTTGGCGACCAGCGCGTCGAAACCGTGTATATCCCGGAAGACGATCGTGCGACGCTGTGCGTCTCTTCGCAGGTCGGATGCGCGCTGGAGTGTAAATTCTGTTCAACGGCGCAGCAGGGCTTTAACCGTAACCTGCGCGTCTCTGAAATTATTGGCCAGGTGTGGCGTGCGGCGAAAATCGTCGGAGCCGCAAAAGTCACCGGGACGCGTCCTATCACCAACGTGGTGATGATGGGCATGGGCGAGCCGTTGCTGAACCTGACAAACGTGGTTCCGGCGATGGAAATCATGCTGGACGACTTCGGTTTTGGCCTGTCTAAACGTCGCGTCACGCTCTCCACCTCAGGCGTTGTGCCTGCGCTGGACAAGCTGGGCGATATGATTGACGTTGCGCTGGCGATCTCCCTGCACGCGCCGAATGATGAAATTCGTGACGAAATTGTACCGATCAACAAAAAGTACAATATCGAAACCTTCCTCGCTGCCGTGCGCCGCTACCTGGAGAAATCCAACGCGAACCAGGGCCGCGTAACGATTGAGTACGTTATGCTCGATCACATTAATGACGGTACCGATCACGCGCATCAGCTGGCTGAACTGCTCAAAGACACGCCGTGCAAGATTAACCTGATTCCATGGAACCCGTTCCCTGGAGCACCGTATGGCCGCAGCTCAAACAGCCGTATCGACCGTTTCTCTAAGGTGTTAATGGAATACGGTTTCACCACTATCGTGCGTAAAACCCGTGGTGATGATATCGACGCCGCCTGCGGGCAGCTCGCCGGGGAAGTGATTGACCGTACCAAGCGTACGTTACGTAAGCGTATGCAGGGTGAAGCGATAGACGTTAAAGCCGTTTAATTCCTGGGCAACCACGGTGCATTTGTGCACCGTGGTGCAGAGGAAGCGAAGGTCATTAGCCATTACATTGTGTCTGAATGATAATTACGGTGCGTTTCATACGACTTTAAGGCAGTATGTAACGACGTAACAACAGTTTAGCCCGTTAGCGAGGACTAAACTGTCTTCATAGGCCTGGCAGTCCTATACTGTCTGTTTATGGTTAACTGACCAGAAGTTTCGCGGTGCGGGTGGCATTGTGACTTACCGGCACCTCAATCCTAATTTACACGTACCAGTAGTTGTAGCGAATGAATACTGAAGCCACTCACGACCAAAATGAAGCACTCTCCACTGGCGTTCGTCTTCGCAACGCCCGTGAACAACTCGGACTCAGTCAACAAGCCGTTGCAGAACGCTTGTGCCTGAAAGTCTCCACGGTTCGCAACATTGAAGAAGACAAGGCACCTGCCGATCTGGCTTCAACGTTTCTGCGTGGTTATATCCGTTCTTATGCAAAACTGGTGCATATTCCTGAGAACGAACTGCTGCCGATGATGGAAAAGCAGGTGCCTGTACGGGCGGCGAAAGTTGCACCGATGCAGACGTTCTCTCTGGGTAAACGCCGTAAAAAGCGTGATGGCTGGCTGATGAGCTTTACCTGGCTGGTGCTGTTTGTGGTGATTGGTCTGACGGGCGCATGGTGGTGGCAAAACCACAAGGCGCAGCAGGAAGAGATCACGACAATGGCCGATCAGTCCTCAGCTGAGCTGAACAACTCTGCAAATAGCGGCGCGCAAAGCGTGCCGTTAACCACGGAGAGCCCAGCGACCACCACCGAGCCGCAAACGGCCGCCACGGATTCCACGGGGGCTGTAGAGCCTCAGACCCCGGCGACTGCACCTGCACAGGATCAAAATGCGGTCGTTGCCCCGTCTCAGGCAAACGTAGATACCGCGACGGCGACCCCGGCAACCACGCCGGGCACAGATAACGCAGCGGGTACGCAGCCTCTGCCAACCGATCAGGCTGGCGTCGCCAATGCGGCGGCCGACCCAAACGCGCTGGTCATGAATTTCTCTGCTGATTGCTGGCTTGAAGTCACCGACGCGACGGGTAAAAAACTGTTTAGCGGCCTGCAGCGTAAAGATGGCGCGTTAAATTTAACCGGACAGGCGCCGTATAAACTTAAAATCGGCGCTCCAGCAGCGGTCCAGATTCAGTTCCAGGGTAAACCTGTCGATTTGAGCCGTTTTATCAGAACTAACCAGGTTGCGCGTCTTACCGTTAATGCCGAACAATCAGCAGCACAGTAATAAGCGGGCAACGCGGGAGATTTTTCATGCATAACCAGGCTCCGATTCAACGTAGAAAATCGAAACGGATTTACGTTGGTAATGTGCCGATCGGCGATGGTGCACCTATCGCCGTCCAGTCGATGACCAACACCCGTACCACGGATGTTGAGGCGACCGTTAATCAAATCAAAGCATTAGAACGCGTGGGGGCGGACATTGTTCGTGTCTCCGTGCCGACGATGGATGCCGCCGAAGCCTTCAGGCTGATTAAACAGCAGGTCAGCGTTCCGCTGGTGGCTGATATTCACTTCGACTACCGTATTGCGCTGAAGGTGGCGGAATACGGCGTGGATTGTCTGCGCATTAACCCGGGTAATATCGGCAGCGAAGAGCGTATCCGCACCGTGGTCGATTGCGCGCGCGATAAAAATATTCCCATCCGTATCGGCGTTAACGCCGGTTCTCTGGAAAAAGATCTGCAGGAAAAATACGGCGAACCTACGCCGCAGGCATTGCTGGAATCAGCCATGCGTCATGTGGATCATCTCGATCGCCTGAACTTCGATCAGTTTAAGGTCAGCGTAAAAGCGTCTGACGTATTCCTGGCGGTGGAGTCTTATCGTCTGCTGGCGAAGCAAATCGATCAGCCTCTGCACCTGGGGATCACCGAAGCGGGTGGCCTGCGCAGTGGGTCAGTGAAGTCTGCGATCGGTCTGGGACTTCTGCTCTCGGAAGGGATCGGTGATACCTTGCGCGTCTCTCTGGCCGCCGATCCGGTGGAAGAGATCAAAGTTGGATTCGATATTCTGAAGTCGCTGCGTATTCGTGCGCGCGGGATCAACTTCATTGCGTGCCCGACGTGTTCCCGCCAGGAATTTGACGTCATTGGCACCGTGAATGCGCTCGAGCAACGCCTGGAAGATATTATTACGCCAATGGATGTGTCCATCATCGGTTGCGTCGTGAATGGTCCGGGTGAAGCGCTGGTCTCCACGCTCGGCGTCACCGGCGGTAACAAGAAAAGTGGTCTCTATGAAGATGGCGTTCGTCGCGATCGTCTGGATAATAATGACATGATTGACCAGCTTGAAGCCCGCATTCGCGCCAAAGCCAGCATGTTGGATGAAGCGCAGCGCATCAGCATTCAGCAGGTTGAAAAATAACGTGATGGGAAGCCTTGTGCTTCCCGTGTATGATTGAACCCACTTGATGGGTTCTTTTTTGTATATAGAAAGAGAATAAACGTGGCAAAAAACATTCAAGCCATCCGCGGCATGAACGATTATCTGCCTGGCGAAACCGCCATCTGGCAGCGCATTGAAGGCACACTGAAACAGGTGCTCGGCAGCTACGGTTACAGCGAAATCCGTTTGCCGATTGTAGAGCAGACCCCGTTGTTCAAGCGTGCGATCGGCGAAGTGACCGACGTCGTTGAAAAAGAGATGTATACCTTTGAGGATCGTAACGGCGATAGCCTGACGCTGCGTCCGGAAGGTACGGCGGGCTGCGTACGCGCCGGCATCGAACATGGTCTTCTGTACAATCAGGAGCAGCGCCTGTGGTATATCGGCCCGATGTTCCGCCACGAACGTCCGCAGAAAGGGCGTTATCGTCAGTTTAACCAGCTGGGTGTGGAAGTCTTTGGCCTGCAGGGGCCGGATATCGACGCCGAGCTTATCATGCTTACCGCCCGCTGGTGGCGTGAGCTGGGTATCTCCGAACATGTAGCGCTTGAGCTGAACTCTATTGGTTCCCTTGAAGCGCGTGCTAACTACCGCGATGCGCTTGTTGCTTTCCTTGAGCAGCACAAAGAGAAGCTCGACGAGGATTGCCAGCGTCGTATGTACAGCAACCCTCTGCGCGTGCTGGATTCCAAAAACCCTGATGTTCAGGCCTTGCTGAACGATGCACCTGCGCTGGGTGATTATCTGGACGACGAGTCTCGTGAACACTTTACGGGCCTGTGCAAGCTGCTGGAAGCGGCGGGCATTGCCTATACCGTGAATCAACGGCTGGTACGCGGTCTGGACTACTATAACCGTACGGTCTTCGAGTGGGTGACCACCAGCCTGGGTTCCCAGGGTACCGTCTGCGCCGGTGGCCGTTATGACGGTCTGGTTGAGCAACTCGGTGGTCGTGCTGCGCCCGCTGTTGGCTTTGCGATGGGTCTGGAACGACTGGTTTTGCTGGTTCAGGCAGTTAATCCGGAATTTAAAGCCGATTCCGTTGTCGATATTTACCTGGTTGCTTCAGGTGCGGAAACGCAGTCTGCAGCCATGCAGCTTGCTGAACGGGTACGCGATGCGTTACCGGGCGTTAAGCTGATGACCAACCACGGCGGCGGCAACTTTAAAAAACAGTTTGCGCGTGCTGATAAGTGGGGCGCAAGCATTGCACTGGTGCTGGGCGAGACCGAAGTCGCAAACAGCGAAGTGGTCGTAAAAGACCTGCGCTCTGGTGAGCAAACAACGGTAACGCAGGATGGCGTTGCGGCGCACTTGCGCACTTTACTGGGCTAAGGGGAAGGACAGCGTGGAAATGTACGAGAACGAAAACGACCAGGTTGATGCGATTAAACGCTTCTTTGCTGAAAACGGCAAAGCCCTGGCTGTTGGGGTCATTTTAGGCGTAGGCGCGCTGATTGGCTGGCGCTACTGGAACAGCCACCAGGCGGATTCTGCGCGTGGTACCTCACAGTCTTACGAGGCGACCGTGAGCGCGATTCGCGCCGATCAGCCGCAAACGCTGACCGCCGCAGAGAAATTTGCTGCGGACAACAAAAATACCTATGGTGCGCTGGCGTCTTTAGAAGTCGCTCAGCAGTTCGTTGATAAAAATGAACTGGATAAAGCGGCTGCACAGCTGACGCAGGGTCTCTCTGCGGCAAGCGATGACAATCTGAAAGCGTTAATCAATCTCCGTCTGGCGCGTATTCAGGTTCAACAGAAAAAAGCGGATGACGCGCTGAAAACGCTCGACACCATTAAGGGCGAAGGCTTTGCAGCCATCGTTGCCGATTTGCGCGGCGAAGCATTGCTGAGCAAGGGTGACAAAAAAGGCGCGCGCGACGCATGGGAAGCGGGTGTGAAAAGCAACGCTTCTCCAGCGCTGAGCGAAATGATGCAGATGAAAATCAATAATTTGTCCGTCTGAGAGGGACCCAATGCAATTGCGTAAATTACTTCTGCCAGGACTGCTTTCCGTTACGTTATTGAGTGGCTGTTCACTGTTCAGTGGCGAAGAAGATGTTGTTAAAATGTCCCCGTTGCCGACGGTTGAAAACCAGTTTACCCCTTCTACCGCATGGAGCTCCTCCGTCGGTAGCGGTATCGGTGATTTCTATTCCAACCTGCACCCTGCGTTTGCGGACAGCGTCGTTTATGCGGCCGACCGTAAAGGGACCGTTACCGCATTCAACGCCGATGATGGCAAAGAAGTGTGGTCGGTGAACCTGGCGGAAAAAGACGGCTGGTTCTCGCGTGCGCCGGCACTGCTGTCTGGCGGGATTACGGTCTCCGGCGGGCATGTCTACATTGGCAGTGAAAAGGCGCAGGTTTATGCCCTGAACACCAGCGATGGCTCCGTGGCATGGCAGACTCGCGTAGCGGGTGAAGCCTTGTCTCGCCCGGTGGTGAGCGATGGCGTGGTTCTGATTCACACCAGCAATGGGCAGCTTCAGGCGCTTAACGAAGCTGACGGTGCGGTGAAATGGACCGTTAACCTCGATATGCCTGCTCTGTCCCTGCGCGGCGAATCCGCTCCGGCAACCGCATTTGGTGCCGCCATCGTGGGCGGTGACAACGGTCGCGTGAGTGCGGTGCTGATGGAACAGGGGCAAATGATCTGGCAGCAACGTATTTCTCAGGCAACGGGTCCAACTGAGATCGACCGTCTGAGCGACGTTGATACCACGCCAGTGATCGTGAACGGCGTCGTGTATGCTCTGGCATATAACGGTAACCTCACGGCGATGGATCTGCGCAGCGGCCAGATTATGTGGAAACGCGAGCTGGGTTCGGTGAATGACTTTATCGTTGACGGCAACCGTATCTACCTGGTTGATCAAAACGATCGTCTGCTGGCACTCAACACCGAAGGCGGCGTAACGATGTGGACGCAAAGCGATCTGCTGCACCGTCTGCTGACGGCACCCGCGCTGTATAACGGCAGCCTGGTCGTTGGCGACAGCGAAGGCTATATGCACTGGATTGACCCGCAAACGGGTCGCTTCGTGGCACAGGATAAAGTGGACAGCTCCGGCTTCCTGACCGATCCTGTCGTGGCGGATGGTAAATTGCTGATTCAGGCTAAAGACGGCACGTTATACGCGATTACGCGTTAATCGTTGCGGTTGTAGTATACTAAACGGCCCCTGTTCACTCAGGGGCCGTTTTGACATTTTTAAATACGTCGTAATTGCGATGTTATTTTGAATTTTATGAGGCTTCAAACATGGTACCTGTGGTCGCGCTTGTCGGGCGCCCGAACGTTGGAAAATCCACTCTTTTTAACCGTTTAACACGCACCCGTGATGCGCTGGTAGCGGATTTCCCGGGGCTGACTCGTGACCGTAAGTACGGTCGTGCTGAAGTGGAAGGTCGCGAGTTTATCTGTATCGATACTGGCGGTATTGACGGGACGGAAGACGGAGTGGAAACACGCATGGCAGAGCAATCTCTGCTGGCAATCGAAGAGGCGGATGTGGTGCTCTTTATGGTGGACGCCCGTGCCGGGCTGATGCCTGCCGACTCCGCTATCGCAAAACACCTGCGCTCCCGTGAAAAACCGACCTTCCTGGTCGCAAACAAAACTGACGGTATCGATGCCGATCAGGCCGTCGCCGATTTTTGGTCGTTAGGTCTGGGTGACATCTATCCTATCGCTGCGTCTCACGGCCGTGGCGTGACCAGCCTGTTGGAAACTGTTCTGCTGCCGTGGGTTGACGAAGTTAACCCGCAGGAAGAAGTGGACGAAGATGCAGCCTACTGGGCACAGTTTGAAGAGGGCGTTGAAGGTGCTGAAGAGCCTGAGGACGATTTTAATCCGCAGGATCTGCCGATTAAACTGGCCATCGTTGGCCGCCCTAACGTGGGTAAATCAACGCTGACGAACCGCATTCTTGGTGAAGAGCGTGTGGTTGTTTATGACATGCCTGGCACCACGCGTGACAGCATTTATATTCCCATGCAGCGTGACGAGCGCGAATATGTCCTGATCGATACCGCGGGCGTGCGTAAGCGCGGTAAAATCACCGATGTCGTCGAAAAGTTCTCCGTCATCAAAACCCTGCAGGCGATTGAAGATGCCAACGTGGTTATGCTGGTTATCGATGCGCGTGAAGGCATCTCCGATCAGGATCTGTCACTTCTCGGCTTTATCCTTAATAGTGGGCGCTCACTGGTTATCGTCGTCAACAAATGGGATGGCCTGAGCAACGATGTCAGAGAGCAGGTCAAAGAGATGCTCGACTTCCGTCTGGGCTTCATCGATTTTGCCCGCGTTCACTTTATCTCGGCGCTGCATGGCAGTGGCGTGGGTAACCTGTTCGAATCGGTGCGTGAAGCGTACGACAGCTCAACGCGTCGCCAGAGCACGGCCATGCTGACCCGTATTATGACGATGGCAGCAGAGGATCATCAGCCGCCGCTGGTGCGTGGTCGTCGCGTGAAGCTGAAATATGCACACGCAGGTGGTTATAACCCGCCAATCGTGGTGATTCACGGTAACCAGGTAAAAGACCTGCCTGATTCCTATAAACGCTATCTGATGAACTACTTCCGTAAATCTCTGGACGTGATGGGTACGCCAATCCGCATTCAGTTCAAGGAAGGGGAGAACCCGTTCGCGAATAAGCGCAATACGTTAACGCCGAACCAGATGCGTAAACGTAAACGTTTGATTAAGCACATTAAAAAAAGCAAATAATCAAACGCATCCTTGATGCTTCTCTCAAAGCCCGCGCTCGTCGCGGGTTTTTTTTGCCCGGTAACGGCAAACGATTCCGCCTTCTAAAGTCAATCTTTATCGTTTTAATGCCAACATAAAATCTAAGAAAGTAGACAATTGTCGAATTTTCATCTTAAAGTCACGAGGTTGGTACTAGACAAAACTGCCGTCTGGTTATCAAATGGTTAAATAACATTTCGCCGCCTGTAAAAAATCGGCCAGATATATAACTGACCGGCGTACATCGCGGTGTTTACACGCAACACGACGCACCTTCTCGGGAGAATTATGCAATCCTCTGTTAATAAAAACGAAAGCCGAACCTTCTTCGGTCATCCTTATCCTCTTGGCTCGCTTTTCTTCACTGAAATGTGGGAACGTTTCTCGTTCTACGGTATCCGCCCTTTACTCATTCTCTTTATGGCCGCGACCGTTTACGACGGCGGCATGGGGCTGGCGCGAGAAAATGCCTCGGCGATTGTCGGGATCTTTGCCGGTACCATGTATCTGGCCGCGCTGCCGGGCGGATGGCTGGCGGATAACTGGCTCGGACAGCAGAGAGCAGTCTGGTACGGCTCCATACTGATTGCACTGGGCCATCTGTCGATTGCGCTTTCGGCCATCATGGGCGACAACCTGTTCTTTATCGGTCTGATGTTTATTGTGCTTGGCTCAGGGCTGTTTAAAACCTGTATCTCAGTCATGGTTGGCACCTTGTACAAAAAAGGCGATGCGCGTCGTGACGGCGGTTTCTCGCTGTTCTACATGGGCATCAACATGGGGTCCTTTATCGCGCCGTTGATCTCTGGCTGGCTGATTAAGTCGCACGGCTGGCACTGGGGCTTTGGCATCGGCGGGATCGGGATGCTGGTGGCGTTAATCATCTTCCGTGTGTTTGCGGTTCCGGCGATGAAACGTTACGACAGCGAAGTGGGCCTCGACTCCACCTGGAATAACCCGGTGGTGAAGCGAAAAGGCGTGGGCGCATGGTTAGTGGCGCTGGCGGCTGGCGTGGCGATTATCGTGACGCTGATTGCGCAGGGCGTCATTGTCATTAACCCGGTCGCGGTAGCCAGCGTGCTGGTCTATGTGATTGCCATCTCCGTGGCCCTCTATTTTATCTACCTGTTTGTTTTTGCCGGGCTGAACCGCAAAGAGCGCGCCAGGCTGCTGGTCTGCTTTATCCTGCTGGTTTCCGCCGCCTTCTTCTGGTCTGCGTTTGAGCAGAAGCCGACCTCGTTCAACCTGTTCGCTAACGACTACACTAACCGTATGATCGGTGATTTTGAAATCCCGGCCGTCTGGTTCCAGTCGATCAATGCGCTGTTTATCATTCTGCTGGCACCGGTCTTTAGCTGGGCCTGGCCGATGCTGGCGCGCAATAACGTTCGCCTGAGCAGCATCACCAAATTCGTGATCGGTATTCTCTGTGCAGCCGCAGGCTTTGGCCTGATGATGCTGGCGGCGCAGAATGTGCTGAGCAATGGCGGGGCGGGTGTTTCTCCGTTCTGGCTGGTTGGCAGTATCCTGATGCTGACGCTGGGTGAACTGTGTCTCAGCCCGATTGGTCTGGCGACCATGACGCTGCTGGCGCCGGAAAGAATGCGTGGTCAGATGATGGGGCTGTGGTTCTGTGCCAGCGCACTGGGTAATCTGGCGGCTGGCCTGATTGGTGGTCACGTTAAAGCGGACCAACTGGATATGCTGCCGGACCTCTTTGCCCGTTGCTCCATCGCACTGCTGATTTGTGCCGCTGTGCTGACGCTGCTCATTGTTCCGGTGCGTCGCATGCTGGAAAATGTGCAGACGAAACCGGTCGCTGACGCCTGATAAAACCTCATCACATTACCGGGGCAGGCGTTTGCCCCGGTAATGTATTCGACGAGGTAAGTTATGCTGTTAGGGTTTGTGGGTCTGGGTGCAGTGGTTGAAACGGCCTATCTGCCCGCACTGCGTACGCTGTTTGGCGAATCAGTACGCTGTATTGGTTTTGATGTCCAGCCAGCAAAAAAGCCAGAAGGCATCACGCGTTGCGCGTCACTTGCTGAGCTTCTCTCTCATCCTCTCGATACTCTGTTTATTACCACTACTTCCCTGCAGCATCTTGCTATCCTTGAGCAGGCCCTTGCGTCTGCCGTCCCGCGTATCGTCGTTGAAAAACCCGTTGTGGGCACACTTTCTCAAATCCAAACCCTGAAAAAACTGCTGGCACTGCCCGGCGCGGCGGCGCGTGTGCTGGCCCTCGACCACTGGATGGCGCGCATTGCCGCGGTTCAGCGCGGGCTGATAAGTACCCTTTCCGACATCATCAGAATTGAAGGATTTTTGCAGGAGCCAAGTGGGTACAACGCAAATGGGGAACCTGCCGCGCTAAACTTCGCCACCGGCGAACCGGACACCCGAACGCTGCGCCATCCTGACGGCGTAATTCTGGATATCGGCACGCATGTGCTGGCAATGCTGCGTGAAACGCTTCGTTATCTGGGCGGGCAGGACGATATGACGCTCGAGCTGGTGGCGGCCCGGGATCGGCTGGGCTACGACATCCGCAAAGGCGATTTCACCATGGCAGAAGGGGAGGCGCACCTTAAAGGGCGAATGAGCGGTATCCCCGTCGATATCTGGCTCAACAAATACGCCGGTCCGTCGGGTGAGAAAAAAGGTCTGTGGTTTTACCTGCGCGATGGACGGGTCATCAGTCAGGACCGACGCGGTACAGAGGATGTGCTGACGCTAAGGGACGGTGAAAATGTCCAGCGCTGGTCTGTCCCGGGTACGATTTACGCCCACTGTCTGGCTGAACGCATTCTGGGAGAGAAAAGCCTGTTTGAAACGGACCCGCAAGAGGTGAGCCGTACCACGCGTCGCCGGACAGACGAAGTGGAACGCCTTCTGAACTTACAGCAACAGCTGCGTGGCCCACACTGAGCGCTGCGTGTTAATATCTGCGTATAAACGAATGCCCAGTCAAGGAGTCAACATGTCGATTACCTGCCCGGATTGCCACGCAGAGCTTGAGCCACAACACGGCGTCGCCCACTGTTCGCATTGCGATAAAGATATCGCGCTGGAAGCCCGTTGCCCGGACTGTCATCAGCCCCTCCAGGTATTAAAAGCCTGCGGTGCGGTCGACTATTTCTGCCAGAACGGTCACGGCCTGATTTCGAAAAAGCGCGTTGAGTTCGTCAACGCGGGCGCTTAATCGCACACGCAGCCTTCGCCTTTTTGCCACAGCTCGACCAGCGAGTCGGGCGCTTCCTGTTCCGGGACGAGCACAATCATATCGGCATACTGCGCCTGGTTGTGCTGCGTCCAGATAATCTGAATACGGAAGTAGCGCTGATCGCCCCTGCCGGGTGAAGAGGGTTCCCCCGGCGGCTGACCTCGCGGAAACGCCTGCTCCAGAATGCTCACCACCCGCTGACGCTGCGTCTCGGTAAGGGCGGAAAGCGCAATGGTGCGCTGGCCGCTCAGTTTTGGCATAAAGGCGACGCCGCCTTCTCGCGCCAGCTCAACGATGGCGTCATCCGTCAGGTCCGGAATCTGCATTACAGTACCCCTGTCTGTTTCCACGCCTGTTCAATGGCTGCAGCGACCTCGCTTCCCGAACGTTTCTCCCCATGGGCAATCGTCAGTTTTGCGAAGGCGTCAAAATCGGCATCTTGCGCCAGGTTGCGGTCGCAAACCGTGTCGTACCAGGCATAACCCGCTTTTTCCCAGGCATAACCGCCAATCGCCGTCGCGGCCAGATAAAACGCCCGATTAGGAATGCCGGAGTTGAGATGCACGCCGCCGTTATCCTCGCGCGTTTTGATGAAATCTTTCATATGCGCGGGCTGGGGATCTTTGCCGAGCAGCGGGTCGTCGTAGGCAGTACCCGGTTCGGACATGGAACGCAGTCCTTTGCCGTTGATCCCCTCAGCCAGCAGCCCTTCACCAATCAGCCAGTCGGCTTTGTCAGCGGTTTGCTTGCGCTGATACTGTTTCACCAGCGAGCCAAACACATCCGACAATGACTCATTCAATGCGCCCGATTGCTCGAAATAGATAAGCCCGGCTTCGGTCTCGGTGACGCCGTGGCTTAGCTCGTGCGCCACGACGTCAATGGCAATGGTAAAGCGATTGAATATTTCGCCGTCACCGTCGCCAAAGACCATCTGCTGGCCGTTCCAGAAGGCGTTCTGATATTCCCGGCCATAGTGAACGGTGCCGGTCAAAATAAGCCCCTTGTTATCGAGTGAATCACGCTGATAATTTTTCCAGAAGAAGTCATGCGTGATCCCTAAATAATCATAAGCCTCATCGACGGCGACATCGCCGTTAGACGGCTGCCCTTCATAACGCACCTGCGTGCCGGGAAGTTCCTGAAGCTGACGGGCATCATAAATATCGCGTTCCAGCTGTCCGGCTTTATTCACGTGCGGCGCGGCGGGTTTCCCCGGCATATGGGCCATAAGGGACTGAACGTGCGTAAGCGTCTGGCGGGCGCAGCGCTGCTGCGGCTCTGAACCGGACTCAATAATACGACGCAGAATATAGGGGGGGATAACGCTGTGAAGATAGGCCATGCTGCTCTCCTTAGTTCGGGCAATGCCAGATAAAAGGGAATAGCAGCAGTATAGTTTGTAACCGACGAAGAATTATCCGGTTTTTTTCTGACGGGGCTTTTTCACCGGCTGAATTGCTTTCACTTCGCTCTCAACCCAGCCGTCAGACAGGCGGGTGGTCAGCACATCTCCGGCTTTGACCTGCTTCGTTTGCTTCAGAACTTTGCCATCGGTGGCCGTCGTGACGCTATAGCCACGCGCCAGCGTCGAGAGCGGGCTGACTGCCTCGAGATGGGTGACGGCATTGCCAAACCGTTCACGCGTTGCGCTAAGGCGGGTGCGGATATTTTCCGCCAGGCGATACTCAAGCTGTTGAATGCGGGTTTGTGCGCGATAAATCTTCGGCTGTGGATTTTGCTGGTTCAGACGCTGAGTGAGGCGCTGCTGGCGCGATACCGCACGCTTAAGCTGATTATCCAGCGCAAAGTTCATTCGCTGGCGCAGACGGTCCAGCACGGTTTGCTGACGCGCCAGGCGCAGCTGCGGGTGCTGCTGTTGCAAACGATGGTGAAGCTGGGTAAACCGCCGCGTGCGGCTGGCAAGGAAATAATCCATCGCCATCTCCAGACGCTGTTGACCGTTCTGCAACTGGCGCAGCAGTTCCAGCTGATTGCGGCTCACCACTTCCGCCGCGGCGGATGGCGTTGGCGCGCGGAGGTCGGCGACAAAATCCGCGATGGTCACGTCCGTTTCGTGGCCGACGGCGCTGACAACCGGGATCTGGCTTGCGAAAATGGCCCGCGCCACGCGTTCGTCGTTAAAGCTCCATAAATCTTCCAGCGAACCGCCACCGCGCCCGACAATCAGCACGTCGCATTCCTGACGGGCGTTTGCCAGCTCAATGGCGCGCACGATTTGGCCTGGCGCATCGTCACCCTGAACGGCGGTCGGATAGATAACTACCGGCAGGGAAGGGTCGCGACGCTTCAGAACATGCAAAATATCGTGTAACGCGGCACCGGTTTTTGAGGTGATCACGCCCACGCAGTGCGCAGGGGAGGGCAGCGTTTTTTTGAACTGCTGATCGAACAAGCCTTCATCGGAAAGTTTTGCTTTCAGCTGCTCGTATTTTTGCTGGAGTAACCCTTCGCCCGCAGGCTGCATGCTTTCGACGATGATTTGATAATCGCCGCGCGGCTCATACAAAGTGATATTGGCGCGAACCAGAACCTGTTGACCATGCTGAGGGCGAAACGTCACGCGACGGTTGCTGTTGCGGAACATTGCGCAGCGCACCTGAGCGGTGTCGTCTTTTAGCGTGAAGTACCAGTGACCGGATGAGGGCTGCGTGAAATTAGAGATCTCGCCGCTGATCCAGACCTGTCCCATCTCCTGCTCAAGCAGCAAACGAACCGATTGATTAAGGCGGCTAACGGTAAAAATTGAGGAGGTCTGAGAGGATAACATGTGAGCGGGATCAAATTCTAAATCAGCAGGTTATTCAGTCGATAGTAACCCGCTCAGGGACAATCGCAAGCATTTTTATAAAAAAGTGTAGATGCAATCGGTTACGCTCTGTATAATGCCACGGCAATATTTAACCACCCAGGTCAGAGATATTGCCCATGCTACGTATTGCTAAAGAAGCACTGACGTTTGACGACGTCCTCCTCGTTCCCGCTCATTCCACCGTTCTGCCGAATACTGCCGATCTCAGCACCCAGTTGACGAAATCCATTCGCCTGAACATTCCTATGCTCTCTGCGGCTATGGACACCGTGACTGAAGCGCGCCTGGCAATCGCCCTGGCACAGGAAGGTGGCATCGGCTTTATTCATAAAAACATGTCTATCGAACGCCAGGCGGAAGAAGTTCGCCGCGTGAAGAAACATGAATCCGGTATCGTATCCGACCCACAGACCGTTCTGCCGACGACCACCCTGCATGAAGTCAAAGCGCTGACCGAGCGTAACGGCTTTGCGGGCTACCCTGTCGTGACGGAAGATTACGAACTGGTGGGGATCATCACCGGCCGTGACGTGCGTTTCGTGACCGATCTGAACCAGCCTGTCAGCGTTTATATGACGCCGAAAGAGCGTCTGGTGACGGTGCGTGAAGGGGAAACCCGCGACGTCGTGCTGGCGAAAATGCATGAAAAACGCGTAGAGAAAGCCCTGGTGGTTGACGATAGCTTCCACCTTCGCGGCATGATCACCGTGAAAGATTTCCAGAAAGCAGAACGTAAACCTAACGCCTGTAAAGACGAGCATGGCCGTCTGCGCGTTGGCGCAGCGGTGGGTGCCGGTGCTGGCAACGAAGAGCGCGTTGATGCGCTGGTGGCGGCGGGCGTTGACGTTCTGCTGATCGACTCCTCACACGGCCACTCCGAAGGCGTGCTGCAACGTATTCGTGAAACCCGTGCAAAATACCCAGACTTACAGATCATCGGCGGCAATGTGGCGACGGGCGCTGGCGCTCGCGCGCTGGCTGAAGCCGGTTGCAGCGCGGTGAAGGTTGGTATCGGCCCTGGCTCAATCTGTACGACGCGTATCGTGACGGGCGTCGGTGTTCCACAGATCACTGCAGTCTCCGACGCGGTTGAAGCGCTGGAAGGCACCGGTATTCCGGTTATCGCTGACGGCGGTATCCGCTTCTCCGGCGACATCGCGAAAGCTATCGCCGCGGGCGCTGCTGCCGTGATGGTAGGTTCTATGCTGGCGGGTACGGAAGAATCTCCAGGTGAAATCGAGTTGTTCCAGGGACGTTCTTATAAGTCCTACCGTGGAATGGGTTCCCTGGGCGCGATGTCGAAAGGCTCCTCAGACCGTTACTTCCAGACCGACAACGCGGCTGACAAACTGGTACCGGAAGGTATCGAAGGTCGCGTAGCCTATAAAGGTCACCTGAAAGAGATCATCCACCAGCAAATGGGCGGCCTGCGTTCCTGTATGGGTCTCACCGGCTGTGGTACCATTGACCTGCTGCGTACGAAGGCAGAATTCGTCCGTATCAGCGGTGCCGGTATCCAGGAAAGTCACGTTCACGACGTGACGATCACCAAAGAGTCCCCGAACTATCGTCTGGGCTCCTGATAAGTTTCCGCGCCCGGCTCTAAGCCGGGCGCTTTGTTTCACTTGCCTCGGAATTATCGTCAATGACGGAAAACATTCATAAACATCGCATTCTTATCCTGGATTTCGGATCGCAGTACACACAGCTTGTTGCACGTCGCGTACGTGAACTGGGCGTTTATTGTGAGCTGTGGGCGTGGGATGTCACAGAAGCACAAATTCGTGAATTCAATCCAAGCGGCATTATTCTTTCCGGCGGCCCGGAGAGCACCACCGAAGATAACAGCCCTCGCGCACCGCAATATGTCTTTGAAGCGGGCGTGCCGGTATTTGGCGTGTGCTACGGCATGCAGACCATGGCGATGCAGCTGGGTGGTCACGTAGAAGCCTCTAACGAGCGTGAGTTTGGCTATGCACAGGTAGAAGTCTTGACCGACAGCGCGCTGGTTCGCGGTATCGAAGACTCCCTGACCGCAGACGGTAAACCGCTGCTGGACGTGTGGATGAGCCACGGCGACAAAGTAACGGCGATTCCGTCTGACTTTGTCACCGTCGCCAGCACCGAGACCTGCCCGTTCGCCATTATGGCTAACGAAGAAAAACGCTTTTACGGCGTGCAGTTCCACCCGGAAGTGACCCACACCCGTCAGGGTATGCGCATGCTGGATCGTTTTGTTCGCGATATTTGCCAGTGTGAAGCGCTGTGGACGCCGGCCAAAATCATCGACGATGCGATTGAGCGTATTCGTCAGCAGGTGGGCAATGACAAAGTCATCCTCGGCCTGTCCGGCGGCGTTGACTCCTCCGTCACCGCGATGCTGCTGCACCGTGCGATTGGCAAAAACCTGACCTGCGTTTTCGTGGACAACGGCCTGCTGCGTCTGAACGAAGCCCAGCAGGTAATGGACATGTTTGGTGACCACTTCGGGCTGAACATCATCCACGTGGAAGGCGAGAAGCGCTTCCTCGACGCGCTGGCCGGTGAAAACGATCCGGAAGCGAAACGTAAAATCATCGGTCGCGTCTTCGTTGAAGTGTTCGATGAAGAGGCGCTGAAGCTGGAAGACGTGAAGTGGCTGGCGCAGGGCACTATCTACCCAGACGTGATCGAATCCGCGGCTTCTGCAACCGGTAAAGCACACGTCATCAAATCTCACCACAACGTGGGCGGCCTGCCGAAAGAGATGAAGATGGGTCTGGTTGAGCCACTGCGTGAGCTGTTTAAAGACGAAGTGCGCAAGATCGGTCTGGAACTGGGTCTGCCGTACGATATGCTCTACCGCCACCCGTTCCCGGGCCCGGGTCTGGGCGTGCGCGTGCTGGGCGAAGTGAAGAAAGAGTACTGCGACCTGCTGCGTCGCGCGGATGCTATCTTCATTGAAGAGCTGCACAAAGCCGATCTGTACAACAAAGTGAGCCAGGCGTTCACCGTGTTCCTGCCGGTTCGCTCTGTTGGCGTGATGGGCGATGGCCGTAAATACGACTGGGTGGTTTCCCTGCGTGCGGTCGAAACCATCGACTTCATGACCGCGCACTGGGCGCACCTGCCTTACGACTTCTTAGGCCGCGTGTCCAACCGCATTATCAATGAAGTGAACGGTATCTCCCGCGTGGTGTATGACATCAGCGGTAAGCCACCTGCGACGATTGAGTGGGAATAACCCTTTTCAATCAATAGCTTGTCAAGCCCGCGTAAAGCGGGCTTTTTTGTCTCTTTATTTCCCCATCACCGCCTGTTCAATCACTTGCGTAACCTGCTCCGGGTGGCTGATCATGGAGACATGACTTGCCGCGACCTGCGTGGTTTTTGCATGAATCTGTTGCGCCATCGCCCGTTCAAGATCCGGATTAATCATTCGGTCATGCTGACTGACGACAAACCAGCTGGGTTTGTCATGCCACGCGGCGTGGGTGATTTTCTCGGCGAAGGCATCGGCCTTAATGGGGCCCTGCGTTGCCGCGATGCTTTGCTGTTCAGTTGCGGTGGCATCAGGGGCGAAATCCTGACGCACCGCAGCAGGTGGCAGATACAAATAGCCGTCGGCCGTTTTTGCGATATCAGCGCTCCCCGGCGGCGCGGGATAGCGTCCTGCCAGGTCTGCCGTTGACTGACCGGCGTCCGGCGCGAACGCCGCCACGTAGACCAGGGATTTTACCCGGGCATCGTTGCCGGCTTCGGTAATCACCGTGCCGCCCCAGGAGTGTCCGACCAGCACCACATCGCCATGTGCGCGGGCGATGGCGCGCTGGGTGGCGGCGACATCCTCTTTTAACGATGTCAGGGGCAGCTGCACGGCAATGACCTCGGTATGCTGCTTCTGTAGCTGGTGAATGACCTTATTCCAGCTGCTGCCATCGGCAAAGGCGCCATGAACCAGCACCACGCTCGTGGGATTCTGTGCGAATGCACTGGCGGATAACGCCAACAGACCCGCCGTGAATACAGATAATCTCTTCATCTCAATGCCTTCAAAAGTGATGGACGGCCGCGTGGGGCGGTACGGTGAACGCAATGGTTTTACGATCGAGCGGTTTATGGGTTGGATCGGCCAGAATAATCGTGACGCTGTGTTTGCCTGCAGGCAGCCCGACCAGAGTTACCGGCTCGCCGCTGGCGTCCGCCCAGTGCCAGGGGGCGTTATCCACAATGACGTGGATATGACCGATACGCGGCGTGACTTTTAACGCCTCAGGCCCGAAGACAGGTTCAATCCGCAGGTTTTCAGCGCGGTACTGGATAAAGACCGCGCCTTTTGCCAGTGGGCCGGCAAGCGGCGGATCGACAATGAGTTTCGCCGGTGGTTGAGCCTGCTCAAGCGGGGCGACGGCAGCGGGTCCGTTCACGTCTGCGGCACTCAGTCCGCTCAGGGGGGCGGCGAATGCACCGGTGGCAGTCGTGAGAGCGAATAAAGGCAGCAGTAAATAGCGATGTATCATCTGTGTTCTCCTCATCGGTTAAGAATGACGACAGACACAGAAGACCATTTTTATGTATCGTGATTGTTTACGAAAGCGGCTTATTTGTATTGGTGCGTAAGCCTGAGAGCAGAGATACAGTGCGATACAATTCGCACGCTGGCAGGCTGTGGTCAGGGAGACGGCGGGGGCAAATTCTCACAGGAGTGATATCACCCATAAATCACAAACAGGCGGCAGACGGCCTGGATTCGTGCGTTAGCGCGCCGGGGTTTCAACCGACAAACTGGATTGCTGAGACTGTGTTTTTTCCTGATGGTGATACCAGGCACCGATGGAGGAGTAGACAAAGCGGCCAAAGAAGAACAGGAAGCTAATAAGCAGGATGATGCGTGTCATTCGAGTGTTAAATCGATGTCGTTTATGCATACGTGTGGCCTGACTCACTGTGATTTTCCTGGACATACCCTTTGGGCGACAGGGATATTAAGGCACAGAGGAAAGAGAGGGTCAATTACGCAATCTGTAAAAATCCGTCAATGATTAAATTATGTATTCGTATAGATAATGATAATAGTATTTAGCCCCTTGATAGAAAGAATAAAAATGCAAAAAAAAAGTTCGTAACAAAGGGTATTTGAGCGTATTAATTTGATTTAAGTCAATAGTTTCCCTGCGTGCATAACTACAATCCCTGCTCCAGTGTGTCACCTTTCATTAGGTTGCGACAGTTACGTCAGGTTGGATGCCTGTCTTAATTTACCCTCAGGATCAAAAGGGTGTTATACGGGCATCTATGCACATTCTCACGCTCCTGATTAAAAATAAAGATCGCTGGTGGGCGCTTCCCCTGGTTCTGCCCATCGTGCTACTGCCTTTACTCAGTTATGCCAATACCTATACCCAGATCGCAGGGGGGGTGGCGGTTCTCTACTATCTGCCGCTCGCCTTCCTGCAGGCGCTGATGATGTTTTTCGGACTGGCCGCGTTGCCGGGCATTATCCTTTCGCTGTTTTATCGCTATTACGACGCGATAGGCCTCTTCGAAACGGTGGCCTCGGTCATCCACTTTGTCGTGCCGCTGATTATCAGCTGGGGCGGTTATCGGGTCTTCGCGCCACGGCGGAATATGGTGCCCTACGGGGACGTGCGATTAATGTCGCAGCGGATTTTCTGGCAGGTATTTTGCCCTGCGACGCTGTTTTTAGTGCTCTTTCAGTTCGCCGTCTACCTGGGGATTTACCACAGTCGCGAAAGCATGGCGGGCATCAATCCGATGAGTATTCGAACCCTGATAAACTATCAGGCTCTGCTGGTAAGCGGGCTTACCGGTGTCCCCTTTTGTTATTTACTGATTCGACTGATTCGTCATCCGCGGTATATCAACGGGCTCATCGCCCAGATTCGTGCGCAAATCGACAAAAAAGTGACGGTGGTGGAGTTTATCGTCTGGGCAGCGATCCTGGGCAGCCTGTTCTGTTTACTGATGATCCCTGTTAACGAAAATAGCTCGATATTTGGCACTAACTATACGCTGTCCCTGCTAATGCCGGTGATGTTATGGGGCTCAATGCGCTTTGGCTATCGGCTGGTCTCGCTAATCTGGACGCCGGTACTGGTGGTCTCGATTCACTATTTCTTCCGCTATATCCCGTTATCACCGGTATACGATATTCAGCTGGCTATCACCTCCTCAAGCTATCTTGTCTTCTCGTTTGTGGTGATTTATATGGCGATGCTGGCCACCCGTCAACGCGATATCACACAACGCGCCCGTCGGCTGGCTTTTCTCGATCCCGTGCTTCACATGCCGAATTTACGGGCGTTGACCCGCACGTTAACCCGTTTTCCCTGGTCGGCGCTGTGCTTATTGCGCATTCCTGAACTGGAAGTGCTGGGGCGCAACTACGGCGTGCTGCTGCGCATTCAGTATAAACAGCAGCTGGCCGCATGGATTAATCGATTGCTGGAAACGCATGAGCGCGTGTATCAGCTGCCCGGACATGACCTCGCCATACGGCTGAACACCGAGTCTCACCAGTCGCGCATTGAGGCGCTGGATGAGCACATCAAAGGTTTTCGCTTTGTCTGGGACGGTATGCCGCTGCAACCTCAGGTCGGCATTAGCTATTGCTATGTACGCTCCCCGGTCAATCATCTCTTTCTGCTGCTGGGGGAGCTGAGCGTCATTGCCGATCTCTCCCTCTCCACGAACCATCCTGAAAGCCTGCAGCAGCGCGGGGCGGTTAACCTGCAGCGAAGCCTGAAAAATAAAGTCGATATGATGAATCGTCTGCAGCGCGCGCTGGAACAGAATGAATTTGCGCTGATGGTACAGCCCGTGATGGGCGTTCGGGGCGATCACTATCATGAAGTGCTGCTGAGAATGCCGGATGAAAAAGGCAGCCTGTTATCGCCAGACCGCTTCCTGCCCGTGGCGCAGGAGTTTGGTTTATCGTCGCGCGTGGACCTCTGGGTACTGGAGCGAACGCTACAGTTTTTAGCTGAACACCGTGAAAAACTGCCTGGCAAGCGCTTTGCGATCAACCTTGCGCCCTCAACGGTGTGTCGGGGACAGTTTCCCCTGGAGGTCAGCCGCTTGCTAAAGAAATATGCCGTAGAGGCCTGGCAGCTGATATTTGAAATCACGGAAAACAGTCATTTTGGCAATGCGGAGATGGCCATGCAGACGATCAAACAGCTTCAGCTTATGGGATCGCGTATTGCCATTGACGATTTTGGTACCGGTTATGCGAGCTATGCACGGCTTAAAAGCGTCGATGCTGACATCCTGAAAATCGACGGAAGCTTTATTCGCAACATCGTGGATAACAGTCTGGATTACCAGATCGTGGCGTCGATATGCCATCTGGCGCGGATGAAAAAAATGCTGGTGGTTGCGGAGTATGTCGAAAGCGAAGAGATACGAAGCGCGGCCAGTGCGTTAGGCATTGACTATTTACAGGGGTATTTAATCGGCAAACCGGAACCGATGGAATCACTGATAGAGACTCAGGCGTCCGGGGACGCCTGAGGGCGGGTGTTATGCGGCGATCTCTGGCGACTGGTCTTCTTCGATTTTCAACATCCAGCCGGTGACCGCTTCCCAGTACTGCTGCTCTTTTTCAAGATCCAGAAGCACCAGCGCGTTCTGGCTGAACCAGTCGTGCGGGAAGCTCAGCGTCCAGTGGTGGTCGTCCGTTTTGAGCCGCAGCGTTGGCGGGGTGGTTGTGGCCTGGCGCTGATTATTCAGCAGTACGCCGAGGCGTAAAATCTGAATCAGAGGCAGGAACTGTTTTTTCTTGAACAGCGTAAAGCGAGGCAGATCGTCGAGCTTGATCGCCTTACGGTGGTAACGCACCAGCGTCGCCATCATGCTTTGCTGCTCCTGGTTATAGCCGGGCAGATCGCTGTTTTGCAGAATATAGGCCGAGTGGCGATGCATCCCACTGTGGTTAATATTCAGGCCAACTTCATGCAGCATCGCGCTCCACTTCAGCAGAGCTGCAAGCTGGGGATGGACAAGCTTCGGATTCTGTTCAGCCCACTGATCGTAAATATGTGTGGTGGTGTCCAGAACGCGTTTAGCCTGTTCACGATCGATATTGTACTGGTTCGCCAGGCTCTGCGCCGTGCGGCTGCGAATATCCTGATGGCGGAAACGGCCCTCCATCTCATACAGCACGCCTTCGCGGAGCGCGCCGTCAGAAAGACGCAGTTCACGAATCGCCAGCGCATCAAAAACGCCGCACAGAATCGCCAGACCCGGCACGAACACCGCTTTGCGTTCCTCAGACAGGCCCGGCAGGCTCAGTGCGTCAAAGCTCTTAAATTTGAGCACCTCTTCGCGAAGCATATCCAGACGCTCAGGGGTGATAAAACCATCTTTTTCGCCCATCTCAAGCAGCACTTCGTGCGCTGCTTTGATACTGCCAGAGGCACCAAGCGCAACGTTCCAGCCTTGCAGGCGATACTGCCAGGCGAGCGATTCCAGTTTTTGAACCGCCGCCATCCGGGCGCGCTGGAAGTTTTCCCGGCTGATGGCGCCACCGGGGAAGTACATTTGCGCGAAGCTTACGCAGCCCATACGGCGGCTTTCGACCAGCTTTGGTTCGAAGTCTTCGCCAATCACCAGCTCCGTTGACCCCCCGCCGATGTCAATCACCAGCTTACGGCCTTTCTCTGGCTGGGTGTGTTCAACGCCCATAAAGATCAGACGTGCTTCCTCGTTCCCCGAAATGATTTCAATCGGGTAGGGGATCACTTTCTCAGCCCGCTTCAGAAAATCCGGCGCGTTCAGCGCCTGACGCAATGTGTGAGTGCCCACAATGCACACGCTGGAAGCCGAGAACCCTTGCAGTCGTTCGGCAAACAGCGACAGGCAAGCCAGGCCCCGCTCCATCGCCTCTTCGCTGAGCATATTTTGATCATCAAGGCCGTCAGCCAGGTGTACGCGCTGTTTCAGGCGACCAATGATCTGCATAGCGCCATCCACCTCACGGGCGATGACCATATGAAAGCTGTTAGAACCTAAATCGACCGCGGCAAACTCCTGCGGTCGTGGCGTCTTATCATTTATCGGCATAGGTTAATCTGGTTGCTCGAGTGATTTGATATAGTCGTAAATCGCCAGTTGTGAGCGCACTTTACGGCGGTTGCCACGTGGCACATAGCGGTTACTCAGTTCTTTGTCGATATAGCGCGCTTTCACCGTGTCGCTCAACTGCAGATCGATAATGTTCAAAATCTGCTGTTTCAGTCGCGGATCAAGCAACGGCGTGGCCACTTCGATGCGGTAATCAATGTTGCGCGTCATCCAGTCCGCAGAGGAAAGGTAAACGCGCTTCTCGCCACCGTTTTCAAAAATATAGACGCGATCGTGTTCCAGGTAGCGGTCAACGATACTGATGACGCGAATATTATCACTAATGCCCTCCAGTTCGGGAATCAATGAACACATACCGCGAATCAACAGATTGACCTGCACACCGGAGCAAGAGGCCGCATACAGGCGATCGACGAGCCCTTTATCGACCAGGTTGTTCAGCTTCAGCGTGATACCCGAAGGTGCGCCTGCCTGGGCGGCAGCAATTTCTTTATCAATCATCTCGTAAAGCAGCCGACGGGAGTTCTGCGGCGACACCAGCAGGTAGTCGAAGCTCACCGGTCGGTAAGGGTTTTCGATAAAGTTAAAGACCCGGCGCACTTCGTTGGTGATACGCGCATCGGCAGTCAGCAGCGAGTAGTCGGTGTAGATGCGGGCGGTCTTCTCGTTGAAGTTCCCGGTACCGATATGGGCGTAACGCACAACCTCATCTCCCTCTTTACGGGAGATCAGGAACAGTTTGGCGTGAATTTTCAGGCCCGGCGCCGAGAAGATAACGTGCACGCCCGCTTCCGTCAGACGTCGCGCCCAGTGAATGTTTGCCGCCTCATCAAAGCGCGCCTGCAGTTCAACCACCACGGTCACTTTTTTACCGTTGTGCGCGGCGTGAATCATTGCATCGATGATGCGCGAATCTTTTGCCACGCGATAAATGTTGATCTTAATGGCCAGGACGTTCGGATCGAATGAGGCCTGGCGGAGCAGTTCAAGCACATGCTCAAAGGTGTGATACGGGTAATAGAGCAGCACGTCGCGTTCACGGATGGCATCGAATCCGTTACGGAATTTATCAAACCAGATATGACGCAGACGCGGCAGCGGTTTGTTAACCAGATTGGCTTTGCCGACATTCGGGAAGCCAATAAAGTCCTTAAAGTTGTGATAGCGTCCGCCGGGAACGATGGAGTCATAGCGGGAGATGGTGAGCTTATCGCGCAGCATTTCGACCATCGCATCAGGCATGTCGCGCTGATAAACAAAACGTACAGGCTCGGCCGTCAGACGTTGTTTCAGGCTCGATGACATCAGCTCCATCAGGCTGGCTTCCATTTCGTGCACCAGATCGTATTCCGCGTCACGGGTCATTTTCATGGAATAGGCGTTGAGGGCGTCGTAATCGAAGAAGCCTTTAAAAATATCGTCCAGACAGTAGCGAAGTATGTTGTCCAGCAGAATCATTGGCTTGCGTCGGCGCGGTGTTTCTGGCGGCAGGTTGACGAAGCGCGGGACTTTATCTGACGGGATCTCCAGCAGCGCATAGCGGATGGATTCGCCACGAATAATCTCAACGGCCAGATAGGTGTAGTCATCTTTCAGGAACTGCACCAGATCGGTTTCGCGGTTGATCAGAATGGGCGTGATGTGCTGGCGCAGATAATGTTTAAAATAGTGGCGCAGCCAGCTTTGCTGATTGGCGGAGAGCTGGCGTTCATTGATCAGGAAGATCTGGTTGCGCGCCATCTCCAGCAGCAACTCGTTATAAAGACCATCAAATTCCTGATCGGCTTTCAGTACGCGAGACTGAATCTTCCCAAGCAAGTGGCGCGAGTTAGAGTTTAAACCTTGTTCTTCGCTGATGATAATCCGGCGTTTCAGCTCGGCAAAGCGAACCTTATAGAACTCATCCAGGTTATTTGAATAGATGCCCAAAAAACGCATCCGCTCAATGAGCGGGTTGCTTTTATCCGCCGCTTCCTGAAGCACGCGTTCGTTAAACGCTAACCAGCTTAGCTCTTTCTCGATGTATAACTTTTCCTGACCCATTACAACTTACACTCCGTTTCAATCACGGGACGCAGCAAATCCGTCTCGATTCTATTATGGCGAGCTTTGCCACGAGATGTCCAACTGTGCCAGAAAAGTATGACAGTAAATTTTTTTTCTGCGGGATTTTAGAGGGTTGGGGGAGGGCATGTCGGGTGGCGTAACGCTTACTGGACCCCAAAGTACATCGGTCCGCCTAAGCGTCGCGCCCCCCGGTAAAACAACACTAGTCGTCAGCCGCATATCCCTGTGCCGGAAGCTGTGCGCCATCCAGCCAGGCCGCGTTGTTGCGCATGGCCAGACGTCCTTCGACAAACCAGCTTACGACCAGCGGGTAGATAGCATGTTCCTGCGCCTGAACCCGCGCGGTGATGTCATCCTCTTCATCGCCGTCAAACACCGGGACTTTGGCCTGCAAAATAACCGGGCCGCCGTCCAGTTCGTCGGTCACGAAATGAACGGAGGTGCCATGCTCCTCATCGCCGTTTTCCAGCACCTGACGATGGGTGTGCAGGCCAGGATATTTGGGCAGAAGAGACGGGTGAATATTCAGCAGTCGTCCGGCGTAATGCGCCACAAACGCGGGGCTCAGAATACGCATGTATCCTGCCAGCACCACCACATCGGGGGCATAGGCGTCGATTTCCTGCATCAGCTCGCGATCGAAGGCTTCGCGGCCGGAGAACTGACTCGCCTCCAGCGCATGCGCCGGAATGCCCGCTTCGCGGGCACGCTCAAGGCCGAATGCATCGGCCTTGTTACTGAAAACTGCGCGAAGGGTGCCATTAATTTGCTTTTGCTTGCAGGCATCGATGATGGCCTGCAAATTGCTTCCGTTACCGGAAATGAGCACCACGATGTTTTTCATTCAATGACCACACGCTCTTCGGAATCAGACGCTTTGATAATACCGATTTTCCATGCGTTTTCACCCTTCGCCTGCATCAGGCTAATGGCCTTGTCTGCTTCACTGGCCGGCAGCGCGATGAGCATTCCTACGCCACAGTTAAAGGTACGGTACATTTCGTGTTGGCTGACGTTGCCCGCGGTTTGCAGCCAGTTGAATACGGCTGGCCACTGCCAGGAGGATTCATCAATAACAGCCTGGGTATTGTCCGGCAGAACGCGGGGAATATTTTCCCAGAAGCCGCCGCCCGTCAGGTGGGCAATCGCATGAACGTCAACCTGTTCAATCAGCTCAAGAATGTTTTTCACGTAGATGCGGGTCGGGGCCAGCAGGTGATCGGCCAGCGATTTACCTTCAAGCTGGGTGGTTTCAGGATCGCAACCGCTCACTTCCACAATTTTGCGCACCAAAGAGTAACCATTTGAGTGCGGACCGCTGGAGCCAAGCGCAATCAGGACGTCGCCGTCGGTCACTTTGCTGCCATCAATAATGTCTGATTTTTCTACCACACCCACGCAGAAGCCCGCGACGTCGTAATCTTCGCCGTGGTACATGCCGGGCATTTCTGCCGTTTCGCCGCCGACGAGCGCACAGCCAGACTGCAGGCAGCCTTCAGCGATCCCATTAATCACGCTGGCCGCGGTGTCGACATCCAGCTTGCCGGTCGCGTAGTAGTCGAGGAAGAACAGCGGTTCTGCACCCTGGACCACCAGATCGTTCACGCACATCGCAACCAGGTCGATGCCGATGGTGTCATGACGTTTCAAATCCATTGCCAGACGCAGCTTGGTGCCCACGCCATCCGTGCCCGAGACCAGCACAGGTTCACGATATTTTTGCGGCAGTGCGCACAGTGCGCCGAATCCACCCAGACCACCCATCACTTCAGGGCGGCGGGTTTTTTTCACCACACCTTTGATTCGGTCAACCAGCGCATTACCTGCGTCAATATCAACACCGGCATCTTTATAGCTGAGAGAAGTTTTGTTGGTCACGGCTCAAGTCCCCACGCGATTGCATTGCGATAGTAAGAAAAATCGGCGCAATTCTAACAGTCCAGGCAAACGTTTGCGAGCCTTAATCGACGCAAGGAAAAAGAGGCGCGATATTTTTCTGACTCGACAAGAGGAAGCGGCAAACTTGACTCCGTTCACGAAAATGAAACCGGTTTCGGTAATGTGCTTGCAACAGCTAAGCGCATTGCACATGATTTCACTGAAACCGGTTTCTGTAACTGTTTTTGCAGAAAATAACGCAGAATGAGGGAATGAGAATGCCAGGATTTAAAGAAGGTTTTCTGTGGGGCGGTGCCGTTGCGGCGCACCAGCTGGAAGGCGGCTGGAAAGAGGGAGGAAAGGGCGTTAGCGTCGCGGACGTGATGACCGTCGGGGCGCACGGCGTGCCGCGTGAAATCACCGAGGGCGTTCTGCCCGGCAAAAATTACCCGAACCACGAGGCGATCGATTTCTACCATCGCTATAAAGAAGACATCAAACTCTTTGCCGAGATGGGGTTTAAATGTTTTCGTACCTCCATCGCCTGGACGCGTCTCTTCCCGAATGGCGATGAGCAGGAGCCTAACGAAGCCGGTCTGCAATTTTATGATGACCTGTTTGATGAGTGCCTGAAACACGGCATCGAACCGGTTATCACGCTCTCACACTTTGAGATGCCTTTCCATCTGGTTACCGAGTACGGCGGCTGGCGTAACCGTAAGCTGATTGATTTCTTTGTCCGTTTCGCGACGGTCGCGTTTGAACGTTACCAGCACAAAGTGAAATACTGGATGACCTTCAATGAAATCAATAATCAGGCGAATTTCCACGAAGATTTTGCGCCGTTTACGAACTCTGGCCTGCGCTATGCGCCGGGAGAAGATCGCGAACCGGTGATGTTCCAGGCCGCGCACTACGAGCTGGTCGCAAGCGCACTGGCAGTAAAAGCCGGTCGCGAAATCAATCCAGCGTTAAAGATTGGCTGCATGATTGCGATGTGCCCGATCTATCCCCTCAGCTGTGCGCCAAACGACGTGATGATGGCGATGAATGCCATGCATCGTCGCTACTGGTTCACCGACGTGCATGTTCGCGGGCATTATCCGCAGCATCTGCTGAATTACTTCGAGCGCCGTGGGTTTGACCTGGATATCACTGAGGACGATATTGCCGCCCTGAAGCAGGGCTGCGTCGATTACATCGGCTTCAGCTATTACATGTCGTTTGCCACCAAAGCGATGGCGGACAACCCGGAGCTTCATTACGACGAAAGCAAAAGCCTGGTCTCAAACCCGTACGTGCAGAAATCGGACTGGGGCTGGCAGATTGATCCGGTCGGTCTGCGTTACTCCCTGAACTGGTTCTGGGATCACTATCAGCTTCCCCTCTTTATCGTCGAAAACGGTTTTGGCGCGATTGACGTGCAGGAGAGCGATGGCACGGTGAACGACCAGTACCGCATCGATTATCTTGCGGCGCACATCCGCGAGATGAAAAAGGCCGTCATGGAAGACGGAGTCGATCTGATGGGCTACACCCCGTGGGGCTGTATCGATCTGGTCTCTGCCGGCACCGGCGAAATGAAAAAACGCTACGGCTTTATTTTTGTTGATAAAGATAACGAGGGCAACGGCACGCTGAACCGCAGCAAGAAGAGATCCTTTGAGTGGTATCAGCAGGTTATTGCCAGTAACGGCGACAACCTGTAAGCGCCAGCGAGCAGAACCCCACGCATAAACCGGAGCTTGCACTCCGGTTTTTTTTTGCTTAAATCACTTTGGTTGATCGCAGTCAAGTAAGATGGGTATGGCGCACTCCGAAAAAAGCGGTATAATCCGGCGATTTTTTTGCGGTAGACACCTCAGAGGAGAATAAGAATGAAGATTGTGGAAGTGAAGCACCCACTCGTTAAACACAAGCTGGGCCTGATGCGTGAGCATGACATCAGCACGAAGCGTTTTCGCGAACTGGCCTCTGAAGTAGGAAGCTTACTGACTTACGAAGCAACCTCCGATCTGGAAACAGAAAAGGTGACCATCGAGGGCTGGAACGGCCCGGTACAGGTTGAGCAGATCAAAGGCAAAAAAATCACCGTTGTGCCTATCCTTCGCGCCGGTCTTGGCATGATGGAAGGTGTGCTGGAGCACGTTCCAAGCGCACGCATCAGCGTTGTCGGTGTTTACCGTGACGAAGAGACGCTGGAGCCGGTTCCTTACTTCCAGAAGCTGGTTTCAAACATTGACGAGCGTATGGCGCTGGTCGTTGACCCGATGCTGGCTACCGGCGGTTCAATGATTGCCACGATCGATCTGCTGAAAAATGCAGGCTGCAGCAGCATTAAGGTGCTGGTACTGGTTGCCGCGCCGGAAGGTATTGCAGCACTTGAGAAAGCCCACCCGGACGTCGAACTCTATACCGCGTCTGTTGACCAGGGGCTGAATGAGCACGGGTACATTATCCCGGGGCTGGGCGATGCCGGCGACAAGATTTTTGGTACGAAGTGATTGAATAATGATAAAGAAGCCGACTTTGATAGTCGGCTTTTTTTTGAATAAAACACAAACAACCCAACACATTTAAGGAACACACTATGACGCGCCGTACTATCGGGGTGAGTGAAAGACCGCCACTTTTACAGACGATCCCGCTTAGTTTGCAGCACCTGTTCGCCATGTTTGGCGCGACCGTGCTGGTGCCAATCCTGTTTCACATCAACCCGGCCACCGTACTGCTGTTCAACGGTGTCGGAACGCTGCTCTATCTCTTTATCTGTAAGGGCAAAATTCCGGCATATCTGGGCTCCAGCTTTGCCTTTATCTCCCCGGTCTTACTGCTGCTGCCGCTGGGGTATGAGGTCGCGCTGGGCGGGTTTATCATGTGCGGCGTGTTGTTCTGCCTGGTCTCCTTTATTGTGAAAAAGGCCGGGACCGGCTGGCTGGACGTGATGTTCCCGCCTGCGGCTATGGGCGCAATCGTTGCCGTCATCGGCCTGGAACTCGCAGGCGTGGCGGCGAATATGGCGGGCCTGTTACCCGCTGAAGGCCAGGCGCCGGACTCTAAAACCATTATCATCTCGCTGGTGACGCTGGGTGTGACCGTCTTTGGTTCCGTCCTGTTCCGCGGATTTTTGGCAATCATCCCGATTCTGATTGGCGTGCTTGCGGGTTATGCGCTTTCCTTTGCCATGGGCGTGGTGGATACCTCTCCGATTGCAGAGGCGCACTGGTTTGCGCTGCCTACCTTCTATACCCCGCGTTTCGAGTGGTTTGCGATTTTCACCATTTTGCCTGCGGCGCTGGTCGTCATTGCTGAACATGTGGGCCATCTGGTGGTGACGGCGAACATCGTTAAAAAAGATCTGATTCGCGATCCCGGCCTGCATCGCTCCATGTTTGCGAATGGCCTGTCGACCATGATTTCCGGTTTCTTTGGCTCCACGCCAAACACCACCTACGGTGAGAATATCGGCGTGATGGCAATAACCCGCGTCTACAGTACCTGGGTGATTGGTGGCGCGGCGATTTTTGCGATTCTGCTCTCCTGCGTCGGTAAGCTGGCGGCCGCGATCCAAATTATCCCGGTTCCGGTGATTGGCGGTGTCTCGCTTTTACTGTACGGCGTTATCGGGGCATCCGGTATTCGCGTATTGATTGAATCAAAAGTGGACTACAACAAAACCCAGAACCTGATTCTGACCTCGGTGATCCTGATCATCGGCGTGAGCGGCGCGAAGGTGCATATCGGGGCCGCCGAACTGAAAGGCATGGCGCTGGCCACCATCGTTGGCGTGGGTCTGAGCCTGATCTTCAAGCTGATCTCCGTTTTGCGCCCGGAAGAAGAGATTCTGGACGCAAACGACAGCGAAAGACCGGCACCGTGATCCTGTTACCGGGCGGACGATCCGCCCGGTTCTCTCCTTGCAGGTTCCGTGCTAAACTCATCGCCGATTTTATGTGAGACCTTGATCGAGGTATTTCTGAACGGACCGGCACAGCTCTCTTTGCCACTTTATCTTCCTGACGACGAAACTTTTGCGAGTTTCTGGCCGGGCGATAACCCCTCTTTACTGGCCGCACTGCAAAACGTGCTGCGTCAGGAACATAGCGGTTACATCTATATCTGGGCACGCGAAGGCGCGGGGCGCAGCCATCTGCTGCATGCCGCCTGTGCCGAACTGTCTCAGCGCGGTGACGCCGTGGGCTATGTTCCGCTGGATAAACGCACCTGGTTTGTGCCGGAAGTGCTCGACGGGATGGAACACCTTTCGCTGGTATGCATCGATAATATTGAATGCATCGCAGGGGATGAGATGTGGGAAATGGCGATGTTCAATCTCTATAACCGGATCCTGGAGTCGGGCAAAACCCGCCTGCTGATCACCGGCGATCGCCCACCACGCCAGCTTAACCTTGGCTTGCCGGATCTGGCCTCCCGCCTCGACTGGGGGCAAATTTACAAACTCCAGCCGTTATCGGATGAAGACAAACTCCAGGCGCTGCAACTGCGTTCTCGTCTGCGCGGCTTTGAACTGCCGGAAGATGTCGGGCGTTTTCTGTTAAAACGCCTCGACCGCGAAATGCGCACTCTATTCGATACGCTCGATCAGCTTGACCATGCCTCTATTACCGCCCAGCGCAAGCTGACCATACCGTTCGTTAAAGAGACGCTCCGGCTGTAAATCCGCCGGGCAAAATCTCACGCCATATCCGCCAGCAAATGCGTTATCAACAGCGGAACAGGCCTGCCCGAGGCTACGCTTCTGCCTTGCTCGCGCCATAACGCGGTGCCGCTGATGTCGAGATGCGCCCAGGGGATCGAAGCCGGGCAGAAATGGTGCAGCAGCCACGCAGCAGAAGCGCTAATCGCTGCATTGTTGGTGGGCGTATTGCACAGATCGGCGATAGCGCTGTCGGTTTGTTTGCGCAGTCGGGCATCCAGCGGCAGGGACCATACTTCATCCCCGCACCGTTTACCGGCCTCCGTGAGCGCACGACGCAGCGGTTCGTCCTGAGTCATTAATCCACTGAGTTCATACCCCAGCGCCTTGACCACCGCGCCGGTCAAGGTAGCCATATCGATGATAAAGCGCGCCTGCGGATGGCGCTGGCTGGCCCAGGCGATAGCATCCGCCAGCACCAGCCGCCCTTCAGCATCGGTATTGTTGATTTCAACCGTCAGGCCGTTACAGGCGCGGGCTACCGTGCCGGGCTGCATAGCATCCGGCCCGATGGCATTTTCGGCCAGGGCGAGCACGCCCATCATGCGAACCGGCAATTGCAGCTCTGCGGCAGCCAGCATTAGGCCCAGCACGTTCGCCGCACCGCACATATCGTATTTCATGGTGTACATGCCCGCGCCTTCTTTCAGCCACAGGCCGCCAGTATCGAAGGTAATGCCTTTGCCTACGTAGCAGCGCACTGGTCCATCCGTCACCCCGTCGTAATGAATGGCCATCAGACGCGGCGGGCAATTTGCGCCTTTCCCGACGGCGTTGAGCAAGCCAAGGCCTTGCTCAACGATCGCTTTTTCATCGAGCACTTCGCAGCGCAGGGCGGGGAAGGCGGCGCAGAGGCGTTGTGCCTCTTCAACGACAAACTGCGGCGTACACAGATCGGAAGGCAGATCGGCCAGGCGTCGTGCGGCGATCATGCCATGGGCGATCGCGCGTTGCTGGCTCACGATCGGCTTCAGGCGATCTTCCTGATCTCGTTGGCATAACACCGAGATATGACGGATACGGATCGCCTTTTCGTCCGGCTGTTTAAGCTGCAAATCACTCAACCGGTGTGCCTGGTTAAACAGAAAACGCAGCAGTTGTACCAGCACGGTATCGTCAATGGCGCTCACATCGATAATGATGCTTTCGCTGACTGGTGATGCCAGCAGGGGACGTAGCGCGTTAATCAGCTCCCCGGTCAGGTTGTCGTACCACAGTTCGTCTGGCAGCAAGGTGAGACGCGCGAAAGGCGCACAGCCAAAACGGGTATCGCAGATTCCCTGATGTCCGCGCATCTCACGGATTAACGCCGTGTCAGGCAGGCAGGGGCTGGACGGTGGGGCAATAAAGTGGCTTTCTGACCTGGCGTGTGAAAGGTCATTAACCAGCTGACAGGTCATCATGATTATTCCTCTATTGGCGCACGGATGCGGGTTGCATAAGCCTGCATCCATGCTTCGTCGACCGCGTGATAATGGGTTTTTTCCTGCTGGCGTTCGGTGCGGTAGACCGTCAGGGGCTGTTGCGCCGTCGCCACCACGAAGGAGAAGGTTTTGATATTGGTGGCAGCACCAAATTCACCCCTGTTATTCATACACACCACCGACAGGTCGCCGACGCGGCCAAAGCGTGACATCAGTTTGTCTTCCAGCTCGAACACCACCGAATCAGCCGCCTGCTGCGGGGACATCCCCTGCGCCATCCGACGCACGATTTCATAGCTGACGCAGCCTTTCATTAAATCTTCACCGACGCCCGTGGCCGTGGCGGCGCCCGTCTCGCTGTCACAGTAAAATCCTGAACCGATAATGGGTGAATCGCCAAGCCGGCCCCGTTTTTTCATAAACAGGCCGCTGGTTGACGTCGCCACGCTCATGGAGCCGTGATTATCAAGCCCGATGATGCCCACGGTATCGTGCCCGTCATACGGGCTAAGACCTTTATCCAGCGTTTCGCGGCAACGCTTGCGATAGTGCTGCATGGCGCGGTCGGTCAGCATCACTTTCTCTTCGAATCCCTGGCTGAGCGCCCATTCCCGCGCGCCCTGGCCGACCATCAGGCTGTTATAGCGTTGACGGCTTAATGCCCGCGCGACGCGCACCGGGTTGGCGATGTCCACCAGGTTCCCGACGGCACCGAAAGCCAGCGTGTCGCCATCCATATATGCCGCATCCAGCTCGACCTCGCCGTTTTCGGTGGGCAGCCCGCCGTAGCCGACGGATTTGTAAAATGGAAAGTCTTCAACGGCCGCAACGGCATCGACGACCGCCTGAGAGACCGGCTCTCCCGCCGCCAGCGCGGACGCGGATTCGGTAACGCCTTCCAGCGCCATTCGCCAGGTCGCGATAATTCCCCACATGGTTTACTCCTGTTTAGCCAGCGTGGTTTCGGTTGACGTCGCGGAAGCAATCTCCGCGGCGCGGTACTGTTTATCAAGGATGCGCATAAAGGGCAGATAGAGCATGGCGCCAATCAGCAGGTTCAAAAGCTGCATCACGCTACCGCTGATATGCCCGGTGACGATAAAGCCACTGATAACGGGGGGGAGTGTCCAGGGAATAAAGACCCCGGTGGTGACCGCCACGGCGCCAAGCTTCATGGCCGCATACTGCACCGTGACCAGCACCAGCGGCACCAGATTGAATGGGATAAGCATGATGGGGTTCATGATCACCGGCAGACCAAACAAAATCGGCTCGTTGATATTAAATACCGACGCACCCGCGCCCAGTCTGGCGACTTCGCGCATATTTTTACTGCGGGCAAACAGCAGCATTGCAATCACCAGCGACAAGGTGGCCCCCGCGCCGCCCATCCAGATCATGTCAAAAAACTGCTCGGTGATGATGTGCGGCGGCGTGGTACCCGCCTGAATAGCGGCAATATTATCGGTCTGGTTTTCCATCCACAGCGGACGAATGATGCCGTTTATCATGGAGCCGGAGTTAATCCCCACGGACCACAAAATGGTGATACTGAAAACCGTCATCAGAGCGCCGAAATACGAGGTACCGTAATGGCGAACCGGTGTCGCCACGACGTCATAGATGAATTGATGGATAGTGTGGTAGTGGGTATTTTCAAAGACGATGCGGACGATGAGCACCAGAATCATCACCAGCAGAGCTGGGATCAGCGCCGCGAAGGACTCCTGTACGGCGGGAGGCACACCGTCGGGCATTTTGATGACCAGATTTTTACGTTTCAGCCAGCAGAACAGCTCCGTCCAGAGCAGTGAGCCAATCATGGCGACAAATAATCCTTTGCTGCCAATCCACTCAACCGGCATCACCGTAATTCCGCCATTCTCGGCGACCTTAATGAAAGGGGTGAGGATCAGGAAGCTCACCAGCGCCAGGATTCCGCACGAAATGCGGTCTTCACCATAATGCTCTGCCAGCCTGAAGGCCACCAGGAAGCTGATAAACAGCGACATGGTAGAGAACACCGCATTGAACGGGATCTCAATGATGGCGCTCCAGCTTTCACCAAAGGCCTGAGACATAAATTGCTGGTAGGTCTGATTGGGGAACGAGGAGATCACCAGTAAAATCGACCCTACGATAATAAATGGCATGAATGATACGTATGCGCCACGAATGGCGCCGAGATGCCGCTGCTGCGCCGTTTTAGCCGCCAGAGGCATCAGTTTTGCTTCAAGAAATCCCAGAACATTGTTCATTGTGAACTCCGTACAAGATTGAGTAATGAGGTTGTGTTATTGCTGAGGATTATCAGTGAAGCGCGACGTTCAAAAGGTGAAATAGCTCACAATGTCATCGCTGTTCATATATAAATCTCATAAGATTGGTTATCGGAGTTAAACGGGACGGTTCACGATGGAAATCAAACTGCATGCCAATGCGACGACAACGCCACGAATTCGTCGCTATCTTCAGGAGTCGACCAGAAGCGACCGTGAGCTCTCAGCAGAGTTAGGGATTTCGGTGACCACGGTCCGGCGCTGGCGAAAGCGGGAGCAGGTTTCTGATAACCACACCACGCCAAAGGTGATACACAAAGCACTGAGACAAGAGCAGGTGGTGTTGATAAATGCGCTGCGGGAGTGCCTTGCCGTCCCGCTGGACGATCTTTTACAGCTGGTGAACGACGGGCTGGGTATTTCGGTTTCGCGGGCCACGCTGAACCGCTATCTCAAACCGGTAGCAAAAGAGCGCCAGGGAGGGATGCAGAGGGGCATTAAAGCGTTAAAAGCAGGCCGCCGGCCCACTCATCTTGTGTTACACCATCTGCCTCTTTCGCTGCATATGGATGACGGCGGCGAACAGCATTTGTTGTGGGCCCGGGAACCGATCAGCGGCTGGTGTTTTGCCCGGCTCTATGCAGGTATTTCGCCGCAGCTTATGTCCCACTGGGCACGAGACGTGATGGCTGCCTGTCCGGCTGATATACAATCTGCTGAGACTATTGGCCTGGATCTGTCGTCTGCCGCACTGGGCATCGCGCTTCAACATGCTCCGGCACCGCAACGGGCGGTCCAGGTTCCCGTGCCGCTGGGCGAGATTATCCCCCGGCTCAACGATGAGCCCGTCAATCAGCTGCTGGAACGGATCTGTGGTTTTTATAATCTGGGCAAAGCGCAGAAAAAACTGGGAGACAGGACGCCGCAGGCGTTTCTCGACGCGCTGCGGCACAACGATTAGTTGAGCAGTTCGAGGACATCTTCCGGTGGGCGGCCAATACGGGCTTTCCCGTTTGCAACGACAATCGGACGCTCAATGAGCTTCGGATTTTCGACCATAGCCTTAATCAGTTCGTCTTCGGTGAGATGGCTGTCGTCCAGATGGAGATGCTTATAGAGATCTTCTTTCTTGCGCATCAGGTCACGAGCGCTGGCCATGCCCAGCTGGCTCAGCAGCGCGCGAATCGTCCGGGCATCGGGCGGCGTGTCCAGATAGAGTATGACCTCGGGCTCAATGCCGTTTGATTTCAGCAGGCTCAGCGTGTCGCGACTCTTGGAACAGCGCGGGTTGTGATAGATTTTTATCGCGTCTGACATACGTTCTCCTTTTTACATCTTTTCATACGGCTTGAAGCGTTGCTGTAGACTGCGCAACTGATCGATACGCGCGTCATAACGCGCCTGTTGCAGGCTCCCCAGTTTCACCTGTGAGCTGGCGCTGCTGAGCAAGGATATCGACTGATCGAGCCTGCCCACGAGAGCAAAGCCTTCTGCCCGCGCGGCAAGTTCCTGATCGCGATTGCCCAACTGCGCTTCGGCCTGTGCCAGCAGATCCCAGCCGTTGGGGTCGTCTTTATAGGTAAAGGTATAGCGGTTCAGGATGGTGGCGGCCTCTTTGGCCTGTCCGCCCTGTAAGTAAGCGTTCGCCAGATTGAGTTGCAGCACCGGATTGGTGCGCAGATCTTTGGCATTCTTCAGGCGGTTAATCGCATCGGCGGTTTTCTTCTGGCCGAGATCGATATCGGTGGACAGATCGAGGTACCACGGGTTATTCGCATCGGCAGCCAGCATGGGCTGAAGCGCTTTGCGTGCTTCATCATACCGATTGGCCTCCATTGCCTGTAACGCCCGGCCATATTTCGCGGCGTTCTGCTCGCGGACATTGCCTTTTTCCAGCGCATCAAGCAGATCGTTGGTCAGCTGGTTACGTCCGGAATTGTACATCCCCAGCGTTCTGACCTTCGCCATGTAAAAATCCTGGGAAGACTGCACGACAACCGGGCGCATCTGGTTTGCGCGGTTGCGCGCGTCGGACAGGCGGCTTTCGGGCAGAGGGTGGGTCAGCAAAATCTCGGGCGGACGCGTAGAGTATCGCGCCTGATCGAGCAGTTTTTCCAGGAATGTGGGCATTGCCTGCGGATCAAAGCCTGCGCGCTGCAACACCTGAATACCGATGCGGTCGGCTTCCTGTTCGTTCTGTTGGGTAAAGCTGATCATGCCCTGACGCGTCCCTGCCAGGGTGCCGGTGAGCGCCGCCATCCCGGCCTGCGGGCTGGCCATTGCCAGTAAAATGGAGCCAAGCGCCCCCACCCAGGTGAGCGGGGCGTTACGCTTTTGGTCTTCCATTGCGCGGGCCAGGTGGCGCTGGGTCACGTGCGAGATTTCGTGAGCCATGACCGAGGCCAGCTGGCTTTCGTTATCGGCATAGCGGAATAACGCCGAATGCAGCACCACATTGCCGCCAAAAAAGGCGAAGGCGTTGATTTCGTCATTATTAATTAAATAGAAGTGGAAGGGCGTTTTGACTGAATTAGCATGGGCCACAAGGCGCATGCCTAAACCGTTAATGTATTGCACCAGGAGCGGGTCATTGATCAGCGGCGCACTGCCGCGCAGCTGGCGCACATAGAAATCACCCATCTGCATTTCCTGTCCGATGGAGAGCGTGCTTCCTGCTGAGGTACCCATATCCGGCAAAGTATCGAACGAGTCAGCGAAGGCTGGCATCATCTGACCGACGGTCAGTGCGGCGATAAGCGTTGCCGCCAGAGTTTTTTTCAATTGCCTGAACATAACCTCTGCCCTGTATATTGGATGTGCTAATTTGACCGATGAACCGACATAACGTTCACCTTCCACTGCTCTGCGAGTGTAGCCGTGTTAGCGCATGAAGAAAATCCCATCCGCGTGCTTTTACGAAACGTGACGCAAAGGCAAAAAGCGAAAGTCTTTTATGTGACAGTTAGATACAATTCACCTCTCACTCCCGCCATCCGATTCAGGGAAGGGTTGTATGCTCGAAATGTTAAAGCAGTGGTATCGGCGTCGTTTTAGCGATCCCGAGGCGATTGCGCTGTTAGTTATTCTGGTTGCCGGGTTCGGAATCCTTTTCTTCTTTAGTGGTCTGTTAGCCCCGCTGCTGGTGGCTATCGTGCTGGCTTATCTGCTTGAGTGGCCCACGGTCAGGCTGGAGAGAATTGGCTGCTCACGGCGCTGGGCAACCAGCATTGTGCTGGTCTTCTTTGTGGGGATCCTCCTGCTGATGTCGTTTGTGGTCCTGCCTGTGGCCTGGCAGCAGGGCATTTACCTCATTCGCGACATGCCGGGTATGCTGAATAAACTCTCTGATTTTGCCGCCACGCTGCCGCGCCGTTACCCGGCGCTGATGGATGCGGGGATCATTGATGCCATGGCAGAAAACATGCGCGCCCGCATCATGACGATGGGGGATTCTGTGGTGAAATACTCTCTGGCATCACTGGTGGGCCTGTTAACGCTGGCCGTTTATCTGGTGCTGGTGCCCCTGATGGTCTTCTTCCTCGTGAAGGACAAAGAACAGATGCTGAATGCCGTTCGCCGCATCCTGCCGCGTAACCGTGGCCTGGCGGGGCAGGTCTGGAAGGAGATGAATCAGCAGATCACCAACTATATTCGCGGTAAAGTGCTGGAGATGATTGTGGTCGGCGTGGCGACGTGGATAGGCTTCCTGATCTTTGGCCTCAACTATTCACTTCTGCTGGCCGTGCTGGTGGGCTTCTCCGTATTGATTCCCTATATCGGCGCATTTGTTGTGACCCTTCCGGTGGTCGGCGTGGCGCTGTTCCAGTTTGGGCTGGGAACGGAGTTCTGGAGTTGCTTTGCGGTCTACCTGATTATTCAAGGGTTGGATGGTAATTTGCTGGTGCCGGTGCTGTTCTCAGAAGCCGTGAACCTGCATCCGCTGGTCATTATCCTGTCGGTGGTGATCTTTGGCGGGCTGTGGGGATTCTGGGGCGTGTTCTTCGCCATTCCGCTGGCGACGCTGATTAAGGCGGTGGTACATGCCTGGCCAGACGTTCCGGCGGTGGAAGAAACGTAAACAGGGTGCTCAATAACCCCTCTTTCGTGGGAGAGTGAGCAAACATGAAAAACGGCAACCTGGGTTGCCGTTTTGCTTTTTATTACGCGTTTTCTTTCAACCACTTCAACACCACGTCGTGGTGATTGCTGGTTTTGAAGTCATCAAACACGTGCTCAACTTTACCGTCCGCATCGATCAGGAAGCTGATGCGATGAATGCCGTCGTAGGTTTTACCCATAAAGGTTTTTTCACCCCAGACGCCAAACTGCTCGCAAACCTGATGGTCTTCGTCCGAGAGCAAGGTAAAGTTCAGCACCTCTTTTTCAGCGAAGCGTGATAACTTTTCTGGCTTGTCGGTGCTGATACCCAGCACATCCACGCCGGCTTTTTTCAAATCGTCCATGTTATCGCGTAGTCCGCACGCTTGTACGGTACAGCCTGGCGTCATGGCTTTTGGGTAGAAATAGACCAGAACACGCTGTCCCTGGAAGTCGGCCAAATTTACTTGCTCGCCGTCTTGATCGGGCAGGCTAAATTTCGGTGCAAGGTCACCGGCTTTCAGATGATTCATTACGCAACTCCATCCTGTTCATGCTGGGAATAATTGACGACGTTAATACTGCCTTGTGCGTTGAGTTCTGTACAGAGCGCTTTGAAGGCTTGCTCGATATTTGATGCATCCTGTGAAGCAGGACTGTGCGCCGTAATCTGAATAAAGAGCGTGGGCAGGGCGTCACTGTCGCCGGGGTGCGTGCGGGAAACCAGCTCGGCAATATTCATCTGATGGCTATCAAAAAGAGCCGTGAAACGTTCAACCAGATGCGGCGAGTCAGCGACCTCAACCTGCACCCAGACGGTGGCGGGCATGGCTGGACGCGGGCGGGCATTGGTGCGCTTCATGACGATCAGTAAATCCATCTCCGCGCCTTTAAGCGGCAGGGTTGATTCAATCAGCGTAATGGCATTCCACGTCCCGGAAAGTAACATGATAAACGTAAATTCTTCACCCAGCATGGCCAGCCGGCTGTCTTCGATATTACAGCCGCAGCTGCTAACGTGGCGGGTGATGGCGTTTACGATCCCCGCTCTGTCGGCACCCAGCGCAGTGATAACCAGGTAATGTTGTGATGAGGTTGTCAAACCTGTTCTTCCTATGCGTGGTTGAGTCTCATAAGGAAAGCATAAAAAAAACATGCATACAACCGCCTGAACGCCTTACGTCGCTTGCTTTTATTACAGTTCCAAACGTAACATTGAGAATCTTGTTTGCACAGAGGATGGCCCATGTTCACGGGAAGTATTGTTGCGATTGTTACGCCGATGGATGAGAAAGGTAATGTCTGTCGGTCAAGCCTGAAGAAACTGATTGATTATCATGTCGCCAACGGCACCTCGGCGATTGTTTCGGTAGGAACTACCGGTGAATCTGCCACCCTGAGCCACGAAGAGCACGGCGACGTGGTCATGATGACCGTTGAACTGGCTGACGGGCGTATCCCGGTCATTGCGGGTACGGGCGCAAACGCCACCGCAGAAGCCATCAGCCTGACCCAGCGTTTTAACAACAGCGGGATTGTAGGCTGCCTCACCGTGACGCCTTATTACAATCGTCCAACCCAGGAAGGGCTTTTCCAGCACTTCAAGGCCATCGCTGAACATACTGACTTGCCGCAAATCCTGTATAATGTGCCGTCGCGTACTGGCTGCGATATGCTGCCGGAAACCGTGGGTCGTCTCTCTAAAGTCAAAAATATTATCGCTATTAAAGAGGCTACAGGGAACTTAAGTCGTGTTCATCAGATCAAAGAGCTGGTTTCTGATGACTTTATCCTGCTGAGCGGCGATGATGCCACCTCGCTGGACTTTATGCAGCTTGGCGGCCATGGCGTGATTTCCGTTACCGCCAACATTGCAGCACGCGATATGGCTGAAATGTGCAAACTGGCAGCGGCGGGTCATTATGATGAAGCTCGCGTGATTAATCAGCGTCTGATGCCGCTGCATAATAAATTATTTGTCGAACCCAATCCGATCCCAGTGAAATGGGCATGTAAGGAGTTGGGACTTGTAGCGACCGATACGCTGCGTCTGCCGATGACCCCTATCACTGACCACGGTCGTGATGTGGTGGCCTCGGCGCTGAAGCATGCCGGTTTGCTGTAAAGTTTAGGGAGATTTGATGGCTTACTCAGTACAGAAGTCGCGCCTGGTAAAGGTTGCGGGTGTTTCGCTTGTTATGCTGCTCGCTGCCTGTAGTTCTGACTCGCGCTACAAGCGCCAGGTGAGCGGTGACGAATCCTATCTGGATGCGACGCCGCTAGCTGAACTTCATTCACCAGCTGGCATGATCCTGCCGATTCAAAACGGCGATTACAACATTCCGGTGACCAACGGTAGCGGTGCAGTCGGTAAAGCGCTTGATATTCGTCCGCCTGCGCAGCCTCTGGCGCTGGTGAGCGGTGCGCGCACCCAATTTACCGGGGATTCCGCAACGTTGCTGGTGGAAAATAGCCGCAACAGCACCCTTTGGCCGCAGGTTGTCAGCGTGCTACAGTCAAAAAATTACACCATTGACAAGCGTGACGACGCCAGCCAGACGCTGACCACAGACTGGATCCAATGGAGCCGTCTGGATGAAGACCAGCAGTACCGTGGTCGTTATCAAGTCTCTGTAAAACCACAGGGTTATCAGCAGGCCGTGACGGTTAAGCTGTTGAACCTGGAGCAGGCGGGTAAACCGGTTGCGGATGCAGCTTCTCTGCAGCGTTATAGCACCGAACTGCTGAACGTCATTGCGTCCGGTCTCGATAAGAACGCAACCGATGCGGCTAATGCCTCTCAGAATCGCAACGGCATCACCTTCGATGTACAGAGCGCGGCGGATGACACCGGTCTGCCAATGCTGGTGGTTCGTGCGCCGTTTAACCAGACCTGGCAACGTCTGCCTGCCACGCTTGAAAAAGTGGGCATGAAAGTGACCGACAGCACCCGTTCAACGGGCAGCATCACGGCAACCTACAAGCCGTTGTCGGACAGCGCATGGCAGGAGCTGGGTGCACGCGATCCAGAACTGGCGTCGGGCGATTACAAAATCCAGGTCGGCGACCTTGATAACCGCAGCAGCTTGCAGTTTATCGACCCGAAAGGTCACACGCTGACCCAGTCGCAGAACGATGCGCTGGTGGCCGTCTTCCAGGCCGCATTCAGCAAGTAAAATTGAGGGCTGGTTAATCCAGCCCTTTTTATTTTCGTGCTACGCAAACGTGTGCGTGGCATAATATTCCCAGTTTTGAATACATATCATCACACCAGGAGTAATGAAGATGCAGAAGCAAGCTGAGTTGTATCGTGGCAAAGCGAAGACCGTATACAGCACCGAAAACCCGGATCTGTTGGTGCTCGAGTTCCGCAATGATACGTCAGCAGGGGATGGCGCACGCATTGAGCAGTTCGATCGTAAGGGCATGGTGAACAACAAGTTCAACCATTTCATTATGAGCAAGCTGGCTGAAGCGGGTATTCCTACCCAGATGGAAGCGTTGCTGTCCGACACGGAATGTCTGGTTAAAAAACTGGATATGGTGCCGGTTGAGTGTGTCATTCGTAACCGCGCCGCAGGCTCACTGGTGAAGCGCCTGGGTATCGAAGAGGGCATCGAGCTTAACCCGCCGCTGTTTGATCTGTTCCTCAAAAACGATGAAATGCACGACCCGATGGTCAACGAATCCTACTGCGAAACCTTTGGCTGGGTGAGTAAAGAGAACCTGGCACGGATGCAGGAACTGACCTATAAAGCGAACGACGTGCTGAAAAAGCTGTTTGACGATGCGGGTCTGATCCTTGTCGACTTCAAGCTGGAGTTCGGGCTCTACAAAGGCGAAGTCGTGCTGGGTGATGAGTTCTCGCCGGACGGCAGCCGCCTGTGGGATAAAGAAACCCTCGATAAAATGGATAAAGACCGTTTCCGTCAGAGCCTGGGTGGCCTGATTGAAGCCTATGAAGCCGTCGCGCATCGTCTGGGCGTTAAACTCGACTGATTTTCCTCCGTTGCCAAAGGATGTGCGCATCCTTTGGCCTCTTACGCTTGTTTACTATGGTAATCCTGCCACTAACCGCCTACGATCACTCTATGACTGTTGGGATTGATTCGAGGTGTTTATGCGCTGGCAAGGGCGTCGTGAAAGTGACAATGTAGAAGACAGACGCAGTAGTGGCGGGCCGTCAATGGGCGGGGGCGGTTTTCGCTTACCCACCGGGAAAGGCGGTATCGTTCTTCTGGTCATTGTTCTGGTGGCAGGGTATTACGGGGTCGATCTCACCGGTTTAATGACGGGCGAGCCGATTCAACAACAGCAAACCTCCCAGCGTTCCATCAGCCCCGATGAAGATGAGGCCGCGAAATTCACCTCGGTCATTCTGGCTACCACCGAAGACTCCTGGAGCCAGCAGTTCGAAAAAATGGGCCGTACCTACCAGCAACCTAAGCTGGTGATGTATCGCGGTGCAACGCGCACCGGCTGCGGGACCGGTCAATCGGTGATGGGGCCGTTCTACTGCCCAGCCGACGGCACGGTATATATTGACCTCTCTTTCTATGACGACATGAAGCGCAAGCTAGGTGCCGACGGCGATTTCGCCCAGGGCTACGTTATCGCGCATGAGGTCGGTCATCATGTGCAAAAATTACTCGGTATCGAACCCAAAGTACGTCAGCTTCAGCAAAATGCCAGCCAGGCGGAAGTGAATCGTCTGTCGGTGCGTATGGAGCTGCAGGCAGACTGCTTTGCAGGCGTCTGGGGCAACAGTATGCAGCAGCAGGGCGTGCTGGAGACGGGCGATCTTGAAGAGGCGCTGAATGCCGCTCAGGCCATAGGCGACGATCGGCTTCAGCAGCAAAGCCAGGGGCGCGTCGTGCCAGACAGCTTCACGCACGGGACCTCTGAACAGCGTTACAGCTGGTTCAAACGGGGCTTCACCAGCGGCGACCCGGCGCAGTGCAATACCTTCGGTAAAGAGCTGTAGTTTTGCTCGTCAGGGAGGAAACGGTGGCGCCTTTCGCGTCAATCGTGGCGCAGTTAGCGCGAGAAGGGCACCGCCGCCTGGTTGTGCTGAGCGGCGATGTAAGCTGGACACAGGCCCGCTCGCAGGCATTACGTGAGCAACTTCCCGGAGACTGGCTATGGGTAGGGGATGACGCGTCCGTTGAGCCAGGCTGTGCGCCCAAGGCGCTCAGCAGGCTGCTGGGGCGCGAGTTCACCCATGCTATCTTCGATGCCCGCTGCGGGTTCGATGTTTCCGCTTTTGCGGCACTCAGCGGCACGCTGCGTGCCGGCAGCCTGCTGGTCTTGTTGCTGCCAGCGCTCACCCGCTGGCCAGAGCAGGTCGACCAGGACTCCGTGCGCTGGAGCGACAGTCCCAATCCTGTATCCACTCCTCGTTTTGTTCGCCATTTTTGTCGGGTTATCACTCAGGACCCGGCGGTCATTGTCTGGCAGCAGCATGACCCGCTACCTGTCGCCCCCCTGCCTTTCGCGCCGGAGTGGCTTCCTGCCAGCGGGGAACCGCTGAACGAACAGGCGAAGATTTTGACCGCGCTGGAATCAATGGCATCCGGCGTTGCCGTGGTGACCGCCCCCCGTGGACGCGGGAAGTCGGCGCTTGCTGGCATGCTGTTGCAGCGGATAAAGGGTCGCGCGCTTGTGACGGCCCCGGCTAAAGGGGCAACCGAGGTTATTGCGCAGTTTGCCGGTGACAAATACCACTTTATGGCACCAGATGCGTTGTTAGCCTGCACGGAAGACGCGGACTGGCTGGTGGTTGATGAAGCGGCCGCCATTCCCGGCCCTCTGCTCGGGAAGCTGGTCTCTCGCTTTTCACGCGTCCTGCTGACCACCACCGTGCAAGGCTATGAAGGAACGGGCCGGGGATTTTTACTGAAATTCTGCGCCCGCTTCAGCCATCTGCATCATTATTCACTTTCAGAGCCCGTCCGCTGGGCGCCAGGCTGTCCCCTTGAGCGGGTCATTGCCAGTGCATTGCTGTTTGATGATGAACCCGGCCCCGCGCCCCTGACGGGAGAAACGTTCATTACCCCCGTGGAGCCGCAGGTCTGGGAACATCAGCCTGAGCTTGCTGCCCGTATCTATGCGCTGCTGTGCTCGGCGCATTACCGTACTTCGCCCCTCGACCTGAGACGCATGATGGATGCGCCGGGGCAGCATTTTGCCGTGGCGCAGGTGGCAGACACGCTCACCGGCGCGCTGTGGCTGGTGGATGAGGGCGGGTTAAGCCCGGCGCTAAGTCAGGCCGTCTGGGCGGGCTACCGTCGGCCACGTGGTAATCTGGTGGCGCAGTCGCTGGCCGCACACGGCGGTGCGCCACTAGCCGCGACCTTGACGGGGCGGCGCATCTCTCGCGTCGCGGTGCATCCTGCTCGTCAGCGAGCGGGCACGGGGCAGGCGCTGATTCACGCCGTCAGCCGGGCGGAAAACCTGGACTACCTTTCCGTCAGCTTCGGCTATACCGACGAACTGTGGCGCTTCTGGCAGCGTTGCGGCTTTGTGCTGGTGCGCATGGGGAGCCATCGGGAGGCCAGTAGCGGGTGTTACACCGCGATGGCGCTCTTGCCGCTTACGGAAGCGGGCAGGGCGTTATGCGAAGGGGAGCACCGCAGGCTTTGTCGCGATGCGCGCGTCATTGAACGCTGGAATGGCGAAAAGATCCCTGTCGTCGATGGCTGGGCGTCTACCCTTAACAGTGACGACTGGCTGGAGCTGGCCGGCTTTGCCTTTGCCCACCGGCCTTTCTCTGCCTCAGTGGCTGCGCTGACGCGGCTGCTGATGGAAAGCGAACGGCCTCTTCAGGCATTGCGGGGCAAAATTGAGCGGGGTCTGGACGATGCCGCACTGGGGTCAACCCTTGCACTTCCGGGGCGCAAAGCGCTGCTCGTCGCACAGCGCGCTGAGACGGCGCAGGCGTTGTCAGCACTGGATCCCACCCGCTGCGAGCAGCTGAAAACGGCCATTATGCAATGGCAATTTTTTCACTGACTTCTTCAGTAAAGTGGCATGGTCATCACCCCGCAAAGGCGTAGAATCCCGCTTATCGATTCAGGAGACTGCCATGAAACATGACCATTTTATTGTTCAAAGCCCCGATAAACCCGCGCAGCAATTATTACTTTTGTTCCATGGGGTCGGGGATAATCCGGTCAATATGGGACAAATCGGAAGCTGGTTTGCGCCCGTTTTTCCTGATGCTCTGATTATCAGCATTGGCGGTGTGGAAGCCTGCGGCCCTGACGGACGTCAGTGGTTTTCCGTGCAGGATGTCAGCGAAGAGAATCGCCAGGCACGCATCGATGCCATTATGCCGACGTTTATCGAAACGGTACGCCACTGGCAGCAGCAAAGCGGCGTCAACGCTGCGGCTACGGCACTGATTGGCTTCTCCCAGGGGGCTATCATGTCCCTTGAAAGCGTGAAGGCGCAACCGGGGCTTGCCTCACGCGTGATTGCTTTCAACGGACGTTTTGCGACCTTGCCGGAAACCTCATCGACCTTAACGACGATCCATTTGATCCACGGCGGTGAGGACAGGGTTATTGAGCTTTCTCATGCGGTTGCAGCGCAGGAAGCCTTGATCCGGGCTGGGGGAGATGTGACGCTGGATATCGTCGATGAGCTGGGACATGCCATTGACGATCGCAGCATGCAGTTTGCGCTGGATCATCTGCGTTATACCGTGCCGAAGCACTACTTTGACGAGGCGCTGAGCGGCGGTAAACCAAACGATGATGATATCGTTGAGTTTATGTAAGACTTAACCGCCCTTCCCGGCAGGAGAGGGCGGTCAACGCAGAACGGTTTACTTCTTCTGGTCTTTATCCGGCCACTTGTCGTCGTCGTCCCACTTATCGTTAAAGTCACGATGAGGCGGGAGCTCAGGTTTGTTGGCGAGGAACTTCTTGTGATCGACACGCTTGAGATCTTTGATCACGTTCAGCAGCACGCCGACCAGGAACACCAACACCAAAATCCACCAGTATTTTGCCAGCCAGTCCATTCGCTATTCCTTCTCAGAGCAGTCGTCAGGCGACGAGCTGCTCCATGATACGTTGATACATTCTTGCCAGTAGCTGTAAATCAGCCGCGTTCACGCATTCGTTAATTTTATGAATGGTGGCGTTTACTGGTCCCAGTTCGACAACCTGTGCACCCATACGAGCAATAAAGCGCCCGTCAGATGTCCCCCCGGTCGTCAGCAGTTGTGGCTTTATTTCATTATAGTGCGCGATGGCATTTACCACCGCATCGACCAGCTTACCGCGCTGCGTCAGGAATGGCTGACCGGAGAGCCACCAGTCGACGGTGTAACGCAGAGCGTGTTTTTCCAGCAGGGCGTGAACCCGGGCTTTGATCATTTCATCAGTCAGTTCCGTACTGAAACGGAAATTGAACTGCACAAACAGATCGCCTGGAATGACGTTATTGCTGCCCGTTCCGGCCTGCACGTTAGCAATTTGCATACTGGTTGGCGGGAAGAATTCATTCCCCTGGTCCCACTCGATTCCCACCAGCTCGTTGAGCATGGGTGCGGCACGATGAACCGGATTATCCGCCAGATGCGGATAGGCAACATGCCCCTGCACGCCGTGAATCGTCAGATTGCAGGTCAGTGACCCGCGACGACCGTTTTTCACGACATCACCCACCACTTCGGTACTGGACGGTTCCCCGACAAGGCAATAATCCAGGCGTTCCTGACGCGCCATCAGCGCTTCGACAACCTTCACGGTGCCGTTTTTAGCACTGGCTTCTTCATCAGAGGTGATCAAAAACGCAAGACGGTTTTTATGCTGAGGGTGCTGGGCCACAAAGCGTTCCGCCGCCACAACCATCGCCGCCAGCGAACCTTTCATGTCGGCCGCGCCGCGCCCAAAAAGCATGCCGTCACGGATAGTGGGTTCAAACGGCGGGTTGATCCAGCGGTCTGCGTCGCCGGCCGGAACCACATCGGTATGCCCGGCAAATGCCAGCGTTTCGCCCTGACCGCGCCAGGCCCAGAAATTCTGGGTGTCGCCACTGTCCATACGCTCGATGGTAAAACCTATCGCACGCAGGCGTTCAATCATTAACGCCTGACAACCTGCGTCATCCGGGCTAAGGGAAGGACGGCGAATAAGCTGCTGAGTCAGCTCAATGACCGGGCAAGACATAGACTGCACCTCAAATATAAGTCTGGTAACTGGATTCACTAAAGCCAAGCAGCATAGGCTGCCCGGGCGCGCAGAGCAATGGGCGTTTGATTATCGCAGGCATTTCAAGCATTAATTTTGCGGCGCTGTCGGCGTCCTTGATGCTATTGCGTACATTTTCGTCCAGTTTACGCCAGGTGGTGCCACGGGTATTCAGCAGGGCTTCCCATCCGAGTTCGGCGATTGCGCTATGCAAAAAATCGGCATCAAGGCCATCGACGCGGTAATCATGAAAACGGTAGTCAACGTTGTTCGCCTCCAGATAACGGCGCGCTTTTTTGATGGTGTCACAATTTTTAATGCCGTACATCACAATCATGGTGAATCCTTTTGTTTTAATTTGCAGTAAATGTTCAATATTTTAGATGTTGTGTAATGTTGGGAAATATAACACATTCGCATTATCAGTTATTTTTAATATAAGGCTTTATTCGCGCTACATGTGTACGCCGAATATTCTTTCATCTTTTTCGCATAGTTGTCCAGTTGAGATATATTCCGCCAGAAACAGTGGGTAAGAGCCGCTCTCACCCGAATGAATGGTTATTTCAAAATATTGCTATTGGTCACATAAAGTTTACGGTGATACGTTCATATTTAGCGTAAATACAAACAGGGCGGGGTAAACAATCGCAGCAATTGATTAAACGTTCTTCACAAAGAAGTCAGATTTTCGTAGAATACGCATAATAAGAAACGAGGTTGTTATGATTGAACATGAACTGGGGAACTGGAAAGACTTTATCGAAGATATGCTTCGTAAATGACATTCTGGAAGAATTGCAAGAGCACGTATTAAGCAAAAAAACGATAGCGTGAATATAATCACGCAGTAAAAGGCGGCCCTCACAGCCGCCTTTTTTATTTCTGCCCGTTACTCAGGCCGCTCCTTCAGCGGGAAGCGGCGGCGTACCAGCACAAAGAATAACGGCACAAAATAGATAGCCAAAACGGTGGCTGAAATCATCCCGCCCATTACGCCCGTACCGACCGCATGCTGACTGCTTGAACCCGCGCCGGAACTGGTTGCCATCGGCAGGACGCCAAACACAAACGCCAGCGACGTCATCAAAATAGGTCGCAACCGCTGACGGCACGCATGCAGCGTGGAAGACAACAAATCATGGCCTTTCGCGTTCATCTCATTGGCAAATTCGACAATCAAAATGGCGTTTTTCGCCGACAGGCCAATCACCGTTAACAGCCCGACCTGGAAATAGACGTCATTCTCCAGCCCGCGCATCCAGGTGGCTAACAGCGCGCCAATGACCCCAAGCGGAACCACCAGCATCACCGAGAACGGTACGGACCAGCTTTCATACAGCGCGGCCAGACACAGGAAGACAACCAGCAGCGAGAGCGCATAGAGGGCAGGGGCCTGTGCCCCGGATAACCTTTCCTGATAGGACATCGCCGTCCATTCCAGACCAAAGCCCGTCGGCAGCTGCTGTACCAGTTTCTCCATGACGTCCATGGCCGTACCGGTACTGACGCCAGGCGCGGCTTCCCCGACGATTTCCAGCGCGGAGTAGCCGTTATAGCGTTCGAGGCGCGGAGAACCGCTCTCCCAGTGCGACGTGGCAAAGGCGGAAAACGGCACCATGCCCCCGGCATTATTCCGCACATACCACAGGTTAATATCGTCAGGCAGCATGCGATAAGGGGCGGCAGCCTGAACATAGACCTTCTTCACGCGGCCCCGGTCCATAAAGTCATTCACGTAGCTTGAGCCCCAGGCGGTTTGCAGGGTGTCATTTATGTCATCAATAGAAACCCCGAGCGCCTGCGCTTTTCGCTGATCGATATCAATCTGTAGCTGTGGGCTGTCATCAAGACCATTGTGTCGGACGCGGGTCAGGGACGGATCTTTGCCCGCCAGTTCAAGCAGCCGATCGCGGGCCGCCATCAGCGCATCGTGACCGGCCCCGGCGTGATCCTGCAGTTCCATATCGAAACCTGCGGAGCTGCCAAGCCCGCTGATGGCGGCCGGACTGCTGGCAAAGACGCGTGCTTCCTTAATGCGGCTGAAGGCTTTGGTGGCCCGTTCAATAATGGCAAACGAGGAGCCTGCCGTGCTGTCCCTGTCTTTCCAGTCTTTCAGGCGAACAAACATTCGCGCTACGTTCTGCCCGTTGCCGCCAGGCCCGGAGCCTACCGTGGAAAACACCGACACAATGTTGTCTTTTTCCTGGTTGAAATAGTACGACTCAACCTTTTCGACCACTTTCAGGGTCTGCTGCTGGGTTGCTCCACTCGGAAGCTGAACGGACGTGATGAACATACCCCGGTCTTCCAGCGGCAGGAAGGAGGTGGGCAGACGCAGGAATAAAAAGACCATGCCCCCGAGCAGCAGGATGTAGATAACTATCCAGCGCAGGCTACGGTGTAAAATCTTCGCCACGCCTGCCTCGTAGCGTGCGGCATTTCGGTTGAACATCCGGTTAAACCAGCCAAAGAAGCCTGTCTGCCCGTGCTGTTCACCTTTGTGCAGCGGTTTGAGTAGCGTCGAGCACAGTGCAGGCGTCAGAATCATCGCCACCAGTACGGACAACACCATTGCCGACACGATGGTGATGGAGAACTGGCGGTAGATGGCTCCGGTGGTACCGCCGAAGAACGCCATAGGGACAAAGACCGCCGACAGCACCATCGCGATACCGACCAGAGCACCCTGAATCTGGCCCATCGACTTACGGGTGGCCTCTCGCGGCGAGAGACCCTCCTCGGTCATGATGCGCTCGACGTTTTCCACCACCACAATGGCATCGTCCACCAGCAGACCAATCGCCAGCACCATGGCAAACATGGTAAGGGTGTTGATGCTGTAGCCAAAGGCATACAGCACGGCAAAGGTCCCCAGCAAAACCACCGGAACCGCGATTGTCGGGATAAGTGTCGCCCGGAAATTTTGCAGGAAGAGGTACATCACCAGGAACACCAGCGCGATCGCTTCGAGCAGAGTTTTAACCACATCCTCAATCGAAGCCTTCACAAAGGAGGTGGTTTCATAAGCGACTTTATATTCCAGCCCGTGCGGAAAATAGTGCGACAGCTCATCCAGTCGATCGAGGACCAGCTTCGCCGTCGCCATTTCGTTTGCGCCCGAAGCAAGCTTTACCCCCAGTCCGGAAGCCTGTTTCCCGTTAAAGCGGCTGAGATAGTCATATTTCTCGGCCCCCATCTCCACGGTCGCCACATCGCCCAGACGCACTTCGGAACCATCCTGATTGACGCGCAGGGTGATATCGCGGAACTGCTGCGGGGTCTGTAACAGCGACTGCGAGTTGATCGTGGCGTTCAGCGCCTGCTTATCCACGGAAGGGGTACCGCCCAGCTGACCCACGGCAATTTGCGCATTCTGGGATTTAATGGCATCCGTGACGTCCGTTGCGGTCATCTGCACGCTGTTAAGTTTTGCCGGGTCGAGCCAGATACGCATCGAATATTGCGAACCATAGGCGTCAATATCACCGACGCCGTTAATTCGGCTCAGGGGGTCCTGAATATTACTGGCGACGTAGTCCGCAATATCCTGCTTATCCATCGAGCCGTCGGTAGAGACGAAGGCGATGGTAAGGATATTGGAGTCGCCCGTTTTACGGACGGTCACGCCCTGATTCTGTACCGCTTGCGGCAATTTACGCATGGCCGATTGCAGCTGATTTTGCACCTGTTGCACCGCCTCGTCCGGGTCGGCACCGGCACTAAAGCTCAAGGTTACGGTCGCCTGTCCGGTTGCGCTGCTCTGTGACGACATGTACATCAGGTTATCGAGCCCGGTCATATTCTGCTCAATAACCTGGGTGACGGTGTTCTCAAGCGTCTGAGCCGACGCGCCAGGGTAGTTGGCGGTGATCCGCACATTCGGCGGGGCCAGATCGGGATATTGCTCAACGGGAAGTGACAAAATGGCAAGTGTGCCTGTCAGACATAAAATAATTGCCAACACCCAGGCAAAAATGGGGCGATCGATGAAGAAATTCGCCATGAAAAATGGACCTCGTTTTGCTGCGCATCGTTATTGTACATTGCCCGCAACACTCTAGCGGTTAGGCGGATGCCAAACGTGGAGAAATTAAGAAGATAATGTAAATTATCATTCGTTTCCTTCACGCTGTACCCGGGAGTATGGCCCGATTAGGCAGTGAACAAAGAGCACGCTTCTTTAATTTACCCTTATTTACCGTCACTTGACGTCGAAGAACGGAAGCGAACGGAGACCTGAGTACCGCCGTTTTGCGGCTGAGAAAAGGTCAACGTTCCGCCCAGGCGTCCCGCGCGTTCGCGCATGATATTCAGACCGTAATGGCCCGGCGGCTCGCTGGCATCCCCGATACCCACGCCATTATCCCGAACAGAAACCGTGTGCTCGCCGTCGGGCGCGGTAACGCAACTGACGATGATCTCAGTCGCCTGCGCATGTTTAATGGCGTTGAGCACCGCTTCGCGCACGATCTGCAGCAGATGCACCTGTTTTTGTGCATCCAGCGCCAGAGAGGAGAGACGGCAGTCGAGATGAAGCGCGGCGCTCGTCTGGCTTTGCAGTCCATCCAGCGCCTCCTGCAAGGCCGCCGGAAGGTTGGAGTGATTGAGTGTCAGACGGAAGGTCGTCAGAAGTTCCCGCAGCTGACGCCAGGCGTTGTTCAGCTCTCGCGAGAAATCAGCAATGATGGCCTGCGCCGGTACGTTATCCTGCGGCACAGCGCGCTTGAGCAGCGCCAGCTGAATGCGCAAATAGGACAACACTTGCGCCAGCGAATCGTGTAACTCACGCGCAATCGTGGCGCGTTCTTCCATCAATAACAGCTGCTGATAATGCTTCTGCGCCTGATTGAAATACAGACCGCGCCCCAGCATGGTGGCGACGCTTTTCATCAGAGGTAAAGAAACATCGACATTTTCATGCTGCCAGCGTAGCTCGCCAAACCGGGTATCCTGCATGATGACGGGCAGGGCGATAAGCTCGCGGTCGGCTTGCTTTACGCCTTCGCAAAGCCTCCAGTTGTCACTCGATTGTAATTCCAGATAGTTCATACCGGTGTAAGCCTGCACGATTTGCAGGATATGACGGAAACAGTGCGTATCGATCTGACTGGTATTCAGCGCCTGAGAGCAGGTGAACAGCAGTTCAAGCTGCTGATGGGCTTCGTTCAGATGGTGCGTTTTTTCTTCGACCGTGGTTTCCAGTAAGCGATAGTGCTTATCCAGTTCGGACGACATATGGTTAAACGTGCGGGACAGCAGGCCGATTTCATTAGGCAGGCTCGCGCCGGGCGCATGAATATTGAAATCACCCTGTTCCATTTGCAGGCTTGCGGCAACCAGATGATTCAGCGGGGCCACCACCTGACGTCGGATCTGACGCAGGGTGATCACCGCTAACAGTAAAATACCCAGCCCACCGGCCAGTGAAAGGGCTACCACCAGCTGCATTTTATGCTCGGCATAGTGCTGGAGCGCCAGCACAAACGCGTCAATGCGTTGGACATACTGCTGAATGTGCGCCTGATACCAGGCTTTATCCTTCGCCTCGAGGTGGCTGTCCATCTCCTGCCAGGCGACCTGCAGTTGCTGATAGCCCTGTTTGACCGATTCCGGTACATACCAGCGATCCAGCTCCTGAAGGACCGGCGTGTTGAGGGTCTTCTGCCAGTGAAGACGATGTTCAGCAATGCTCACGTTGTTGCGCTCAAGATCGTAGCCCAGGCGGTAGCTCTGCATGCGAAGTGAGCCGGCAATATTAATGGCTTCAGCATCCCGCAGGCTGCTGGCAAGCGTCATGAGTGCAATACCGCTGGTGAGGATGGAGAGCAAAATAATCGACAGAAAAGCCCGGGCCAGGCTTCCTGAGACAGGACGTTTAACAATCACTTTATCGCTTCCCGAACAAAATGAAACACAATTTCACGGAAGGTGAAATTAATTGATCTACTACAGGATAGTTGTCAATAACGCCAGATTTTGGGCAATTGAACATTGCCTCAACGCCGCTGGATCGGTAAATACAATATTCTTATAAAAATAAGGGTTAATGCTAACAGAACGGGTGCTTTTATGAATCGTTTTATTATGGCTGACAATGAACGCTGTATTGGCTGTCACGCTTGTGAAGTGGCGTGCGTGATGGGGCATAATAACGAGCAGCATGTTCTGACTCAACGCCAGTTTATACCACGCATCACGGTGCTTAAACGGGGGGAGCGTCATGGCGCAGTGACCTGTCACCACTGTGAAAATGCGCCCTGCGCGCAAAGTTGCCCAAACAGGGCCATAACAAAAGACGAGCATAGCGTGCAGGTTAACGCGCAGCGATGCATTGGCTGTAAGGCCTGCATGGTGGCGTGCCCGTTTGGCACCATGGATATGGTCGTCGTCCCGCTCGCGGACGGGCGAACCCATACCACAGCGCATAAATGCGACCTCTGCCGCGACAGGCCACAAGGACCGGCCTGTGTAGAAAGCTGTCCTGCAAAAGCCCTGACCCTGGCCACTCCCGCCCTGCTGAATCGTCTGGCGAAAACACGCCGCGAACGCACTGCCCGCCAGGAGGCAGAGCCATGGCACACCGGCGCGGCGGACCGTGAAAAAGCGCCAGGCACGCTTCATCAGCGCATGCGCACCCTTATTCCCCGTGGGGAGCCGGACAAGCTCAGTCCGGCCGAACGCGCAGGCAACTTCAACGAACTCTATCTGCCGTTTCGCACAGCGCAGGCGAAGCGAGAAGCCGCGCGGTGCCTGAAATGCGGCGAGCATTCGATTTGTGAATGGAACTGCCCGCTGCATAACACGATTCCTCAGTGGATTGAGCGGGTCAACGCGGGTGATATCCACTCGGCGGTAGCGCTTTCGCATCAGACGAACTGCCTGCCGGAAATCACCGGTCGCGTCTGCCCGCAGGACCGCCTGTGCGAAGGCGCGTGTACGGTACGCGATACCGCCGGTTCAGTGACCATCGGCCAGATTGAACGCTACATTTCCGATCGGGCGCTGGCACAAGGCTGGCGACCGGATATGTCGGCCGTGGTCCCGGTCAATAAGCGCATTGCCGTCATTGGCGCGGGTCCGGCCGGCCTTGCTTGTGCCGATCGTCTTATTCGTCACGGCGTGAACGTGACCGTCTTTGACCGGCACCCGGAAATCGGCGGTTTGCTGACCTTCGGTATTCCGGCCTTTAAGCTTGATAAATCGCTGCTGGCCCGGCGTCGGGAAATATTTTCCGCGATGGGTATCCGCTTTGAACTGAACTGTGACATTGGCAAGGACATACCGCTGTCGCAGCTTCTCCACGACTACGATGCGGTGTTTGTTGGCGTGGGCACCTACCGCTCCATGAAAGCAGGGATTCCGAACGAGGATGCGCCGGGCGTTTACGACGCCCTGCCGTTCCTGGCGGCGAATACCCGCCAGCTGATGGGCATCGCGGCATCCGCCGAAGAGCCGTATATCAGTACGGAAGGAGTAAAGGTTGTGGTGCTGGGCGGCGGGGATACGGCCATGGACTGCGTGCGCACCGCTCTGCGCCAGGGGGCAACGGAGGTCACCTGTGCTTATCGTCGTGACGAAGCCAACATGCCCGGTTCGATAAAAGAGGTGAAAAATGCCCGGGAAGAGGGGGCTCGCTTTGAGTTTAACGTGCAGCCCGTGGAACTCATGCGCAATGACGCAGGCCGGGTAAACGGTATTCGCCTGCGGCGTACTCAGCTGGGTGAGCCCGATGCGCAGGGTCGTCGTCGGCCTGTGCCCATAGAGGGGAGTGAATTTATCATGCCTGCTGATGCGGTCATCATGGCGTTCGGCTTCCATCCTCACGCCATGCCCTGGCTGCAGGCCCAGGGCGTGGCGGTGGACGAATGGGGGCGCATTGTGGCCAGTGTGGAAAGCCGCTACCGGTATCAGACCAGCAATCCGCAAATATTTGCCGGTGGCGACGTGGTGCGGGGCGCGGATCTGGTCGTGACCGCGATGGCGGAAGGGCGCCATGCGGCACAGGGTATGCTGGATTGGCTGGGCATCAGCAGTGGGCTAAAAATGCATTAGCCTCGCGGGCGACAAAGCGGTTTTCGCGGCGTAATATAGTCAGCTTATTACGCTGCGGAGCCGGTATGACCCTGAAAATCGACGTTATCAAAGACAAAATTCTTTCTGACAATTACTTTATTTTGCGCAATATCACCTACGATCTGGTGCGAAACAATGGCGAAGTGATCCGCCATAAACGCGAAGTGTACGACAGAGGCAATGGCGCGACTATTTTGCTTTACAGCCCGGTAAAACAAACGGTGGTGTTGGTCCGTCAGTTCCGTATGGCGACCTGGGTAAACGGTAACCCGGATGGTCGGCTTATCGAAACCTGCGCCGGCTTGCTGGATGCCGATGAGCCAGAAGTCTGCGCGCGCAAAGAAGCCATCGAAGAGACTGGTTTTGTCGTCGGTGAGGTGAAAAAGGTCTTTGAGCTGTATATGTCGCCGGGTGGCGTGACGGAACTTATTCACTTCTACATTGGTGAATATACCGATGCCCAGCGCACGCAGGCAGGCGGCGGCGTGGAAGACGAGGATATTGAGGTTCTGGAAATCCCCTTTACCCAGGCACTGGCGATGGTGAAAACGGGAGAAATACAGGACGGAAAGACGGTAATTTTACTGCAGTATCTCCAGACCTCAGGGCTGATGAACTGAGTGCCATCACGACGCTATGTCAATAAATTGCATTTCAGATGAATCTATCCGACGATTCTGATTGTTCTCCCCGGAACAGAACATGAAGATACAGCCAGTTTGTCAGCTTCTGTTCCCGGGATAGTCTCTTCCATGCGCCACTGCGTTCTCCTTACTCTGTTGCTCAGCGTACTTTCCGCCTCTGCGGTTCAGGCGGCGCCTGCACAGCAATCCTTTACTGACTGGCAGGTCACCTGCAATAACCAGAATTTCTGCATCGCGCGAAATACCGCTGAGCAGGGAGGGCTGGTCATGACGCTGAGCCGCAGTGCGGGAGCAAAAACGGATGCGACCTTACGCATTGAGCTGGGAGGGTTAGCGAGCCCCGCACCCACTGAGCCGCCGATTGCGCCACGCCTGCGCCTGGATAATGCCCCTCTCACCCTCAAAGCAGCTCACTGGCAGCTGACGCCGTGGCGTCTGGCGACCGACGATACGGCCACGATCAACGCTTTTCTGAAAACGATTCAGGAAGGCCAGACGCTCGCCCTGAGCGGCGGGACGCAGCGCGCGTCCCTGGATGGTCTGAAGGCGGCGATGCTCTTTATCGATGCTCAGCAAAAGCGTGTCGGCAGCGAAACCGCGTGGATAAAAAAAGGAGACGATCCGCCGCTCAGCGTGCCCCCGGCACCGGCATTAAAAAAGGTGGCCGTCGTCAATCCCACGCCTACGCCGCTGATGCATGATGAGCTTAACGATCTTCTGGATTATGGCACCTGGCGCATGAACAACAGCCAGTGCTCCCTCGACCCGAATCGGCGCGAAGTGCGCGTGACGGCCTTAACCGATGACAAAGCGCTATTAATCATTAGCTGTGAAGCGGGTGCCTATAACACCGTCGATCTGGCCTGGCTGGTATCGCGTAAAAAACCGTTCGCTGCCCGTCCAGTACGCTTGCGTCTGCCGTTTACCCCCTCGAGCGAGGGAGGAGAAATGGAGTTAATGAATGCCGGTTTCGATGAAAAAAATCGTGAATTGACCACGCTGGCATTAGGACGAGGACTGGGCGATTGCGGTATCCAGACACGCTGGCGTTTTGACGGCCAGCGCTTTCGTCTGGTGCGTTATGCAGAAGAACCTACCTGCGATAACTGGCATGGGCCAGATGCCTGGCCCACTCTGTGGATCACGCGCTAAATGACGCTTAGCGCTTTTTCAACCACGTTTTCCACGGTAAAGCCAAAGTACGGGAACAATTTATCGGCCGGGGCGGATTCGCCGTAGCCGGTCATCCCCACGATGGCGCCTTTCAGCCCAACGTATTTGTACCAGTAGTCGGCGATCCCGGCTTCCACCGCCACGCGAGCGGCGACGCTGGAAGGCAGAACCGATTCGCGGTACGCCTCATCCTGGGCATCAAAAATATCGGTGGAAGGCAGCGAGACGACGCGCACGGCATGCCCTTCAGCGGTAAGTTTTTCTGCCGCTTTTACCGTAATTTCGATTTCAGACCCTGTGGCGATTAAAATCACATCCGGCTTACCGCCGCTGTCTTTAAGAATGTATCCCCCACGGGCGATGTTTTTCACCTGCTCCGGGCTACGCTCAATTTGCAGCAAGTTTTGTCGGGACAAGATCAGCGCCGTAGGGCCGTTGTGCCGTTCAACGGCCAGTTTCCAGCCTACCGCGGCTTCCACCTGATCGCATGGTCTCCAGGTGCTGAAGTTCGGCGTCAGACGTAAGCTGGCGAGTTGTTCCACCGCCTGGTGCGTTGGCCCATCTTCCCCCAGACCGATGGAGTCGTGGGTGTAAACCATAATTTGACGTGCTTTCATCAGCGCCGCCATACGCGCCGCGTTACGGGCATATTCGACAAACATCAGGAAAGTGGCGGTATAAGGGACAAATCCGCCGTGGTGGGCGATGCCGTTGGCAATCGCGGTCATGCCAAATTCGCGTACGCCGTAGTGAATATAGTTGCCGGCAATATCTTCTTTCAGCGACGTCGAGCCCGACCAGATGGTGAGGTTACTGGGGGCCAAATCCGCGGAACCGCCCAGCAGTTCGGGCAGAAGAGGACCGATGACGTTCAGGGTATTTTGCGAGGCCTTACGGGTGGCGATTTTAGCCGGATTAGCCTGCAGGTTTTCAATCAGTTCCTGCGTTTTCGCTTCCCAGTCGGCGGGCAGTTCTCCGCTCATGCGGCGGGAAAATTCAGCGGCGAGTTCCGGATGTGCCTCTTTGTAGGCGGCAAATTTTGCATTCCAGTCGTGCTGGGCTTTTTCACCCGCTTCGCGAGCATCACAGGCGTGGTAAATCTCTTTGGGGATCTCGAACGCCGGGTATTTCCAGCCCAGTTTCTGACGGGTTAACGCCACTTCCTCTTCGCCCAGCGCCGCGCCGTGAGACTCTTCTTTGCCCGCTTTGTTCGGTGAACCAAACCCGATGGTTGTGCGGCAGATGATCAGCGACGGTTTATCGGTCACACGCTGTGCTTCTTCAATGGCCTGTTTGACGGCCTGCGGATCGTGCCCGTCAATTTCATGGACCACGTGCCAGTGATAGGCCTCGAAGCGTTTTGCCGTGTCGTCGGTAAACCAGCCCGTGGTTTCACCATCGATGGAGATACCGTTGTGATCGTAGAACCCAATCAGCTTGCCCAGCCCTAAGGTGCCCGCCAGCGAGCAAACCTCATGCGAAATCCCCTCCATCAGACAGCCATCACCCATGAAAACATAGGTGAAGTGATCGACGATCTCATGGTCAGGCTGGTTAAACTGGGCTGCCAGCGTGCGCTCGGCAATCGCCAGGCCGACTGCGTTAGCCAGGCCCTGGCCCAGCGGGCCGGTGGTCGTTTCCACCCCGGGCGTATAGCCAAGCTCCGGGTGACCGGGCGTTTTGGAGTGAAGCTGACGGAAGTTTTTGATTTCTGACAGCGGCAGATCGTAGCCGGACAGATGCAGCAGGCTATAGAGCAGCATTGACGCATGACCGTTAGAGAGAATAAAGCGGTCGCGGTCATACCACGTTGGGTCGTTAGGGTTGTGTTTCAGAAAATCATTCCATAACACTTCGGCAATATCGGCCATGCCCATGGGTGCGCCCGGGTGGCCGGAGTTAGCTTTTTGCACGGCATCCATACTGAGGGCGCGAATGGCATTGGCGAGTTCTTTACGGGACATAGTTCACTCCATGGCGAAATTAAAGTTTGGCGGCGAGAAGGTCTTCCAGCTTGCGCTGGTCAACGGCGAACTGGCGAATGCCATCCGCCAGCTTTTCCACGGCCATTGGGTCCTGATTATGTTCCCAGCGGAACTCCGCTTCGGTCAGCGGTTTCGGTTTTGGCAGAACGGTGGAGGTTGGGATCAGCTTGCGCATGACGGTTTCTTCACTTTCCTGCAGCTGTTTAAGCAGGTCAGGGGAGATGGTCAGGCGGTCGCAGCCTGCCAGCGCCAGAATCTGTTCCGTGCGGCGGAAGCTCGCCCCCATCACGATGGTGTTATAGCGATGCTGTTTGAAATAGTCGTAAATATTACGCACTGATTTCACGCCCGGATCCTGTTCGACCACGTACGGGTCCATCTTCTGTTTCGCCTGATACCAGTCGTAAATACGCCCCACAAACGGGGAGATCAAAAACACCCCCGCTTCGGCGCAGGCGCGGGCCTGGGCAAAGGAGAACAGGAGCGTCAGGTTACAGTTGATGCCCTCTTTCTCCAGCACTTCCGCGGCCTGTATCCCCTCCCAGGTGGAGGCAAGCTTGATCAGGATCCGTGATTTATCAATGTCCTGCTCCTGGTAAAGTTCGACCAGTCGACGCGCTTTGGCGATGCTTTTCTCTTTGTCAAAGGACAGGCGGGCGTCCACCTCTGTCGAGACGCGGCCCGGGATGCTTTTCAGAATTTCCGCACCAATATTAACGGCCAGTTTGTCGCTGGCCTCAGCGACCTGCTGTTCCTGCGTTTTTCCGCGCTGTTTGCCGTAGGCGATCGCGTCATCAATCAAATGACTGAAATGCGCCAGACCCGCTGCTTTCAGTAGCAGTGAAGGGTTAGTGGTTGCATCTTCCGGCTGGTAATGGCGTATGGATTCGATATCGCCGCTGTCGGCCACTACGGTGGTGAATTGCTTGATGCCGTCTAACTGATTCATAAACAATGACTCCTTCGAAATAAAAGAATGTGTGGAGTGCGTTTGTTCACACTTCTGCGAAATACATGACGTACTTAACAAAAAAGCATAGCAGACGGGGAGGCATTGGTTTTGGCAGTGGGTAACATGGTTGCTATAAATTGATAACAATTTTTGATTTGCGATAGTGAGAGTTTGGCAGCCTTCAAAGTTTATGCTGGCTTCCGGGGCGATACTATCCGCCATTCCAGGGCGAGCATCAGGAACGTAAAACGCCGCCCTTTTTGATCGATACGTGAAAGGAACAATAAGATGGATGATCAGTTAAAACAGAGTGCCCTCGATTTTCATCAATTCCCTGTACCGGGCAAAATCCAGGTTTCCCCTACCAAGCCGCTGGCGACGCAGCGCGATCTGGCGTTGGCTTACTCGCCAGGCGTTGCCGCCCCGTGTCTGGAAATCGAAAAAGATCCGCTAGCCGCCTATAAATACACCGCGCGCGGTAACCTGGTGGCCGTTGTGTCGAACGGCACGGCAGTACTGGGTCTGGGCAACATTGGTGCGCTGGCGGGTAAACCCGTCATGGAAGGGAAGGGCGTTCTGTTTAAGAAGTTTGCCGGTATCGACGTGTTTGATATCGAAGTGGATGAGCTCGATCCGGACAAATTTATCAACGTGGTGGCTGCGCTGGAGCCAACCTTTGGCGGCATCAACCTGGAAGACATTAAAGCGCCGGAATGTTTTTATATCGAGCAGAAGCTGCGCGAGCGTATGAACATTCCCGTGTTCCATGACGATCAGCACGGCACGGCGATTATCAGTACCGCCGCCATTCTGAACGGCCTGCGCGTGGTGGAGAAAAATCTCTCCGACGTACGCATGGTCGTGTCCGGCGCGGGTGCTGCCGCCATCGCCTGTATGAACCTGCTGGTGGCGCTGGGGATGCAGAAACACAACATCGTGGTCTGTGACTCGAAGGGCGTGATCTACAAGGATCGTGAACCGAATATGGCGGAAACCAAAGCGGCGTACGCGGTGGATGACGACGGCAAACGCACGCTGGATGATGTCATTGAGGGAGCGGATATCTTCCTTGGCTGCTCCGGCCCGAAAGTGCTCACCCCTGAGATGGTGCAGAAAATGGCGCGTGCGCCGATGATTCTGGCCCTGGCTAACCCGGAGCCGGAAATTCTGCCGCCGCTGGCAAAAGCGGTGCGCGAAGATGCGATTATCTGTACCGGACGTTCAGACTATCCGAACCAGGTGAATAACGTACTCTGCTTCCCGTTCATCTTCCGCGGGGCGCTGGACGTTGGCGCGACGGCAATCAACGAAGAGATGAAGCTTGCCGCCGTGCACGCCATCGCCGAGCTGGCCCATGCCGAACAGAGTGAAGTGGTGGCCTCCGCATACGGCGATCAGGATTTGAGCTTCGGCCCGGATTACATTATTCCTAAACCCTTCGACCCGCGTCTGATCGTGAAGATCGCCCCTGCCGTGGCGAAAGCGGCGATGGACTCCGGCGTGGCGACGCGTCCGATTGAAGATTTCGATGCGTATATCGATAAGCTCACCGAATTCGTCTATAAAACTAACCTGTTTATGAAGCCGATCTTCTCTCAGGCCCGCGCGGATGCAAAACGCGTGGTGCTGGCGGAAGGGGAAGAGGCGAGAGTGCTGCACGCGACGCAGGAGTTGATTAGCCTGGGTCTGGCGAAGCCTATTCTGATTGGTCGTCCGAGCGTGATTGAGATGCGTATTCAGAAACTCGGTTTACAGATCAAACCGGGCGTGGACTTTGAGATCGTCAACAATGAATCGGATCCGCGTTTCAAAGAGTACTGGAACGAATACTACGCGATCATGAAACGTCGCGGGATCACTCAGGAACAGGCGCAGCGAGCGGTTATTAGCAATACCACCGTGATTGGGGCGATCATGGTTCATCGTGGCGAAGCCGACGCGCTGATCTGCGGCACCATTGGCGACTACCACGAGCATTTCAGCGTGGTGCAGGAGATCTTTGGCTATCGTGAAGGGGTCCATGCGGCGGGCGCAATGAACGCCCTGTTGCTGCCAAGCGGTAACACCTTTATCGCCGATACCTATGTGAATGACGATCCGACGCCAGAGCAGTTAGCGGAGATCACCGTGATGGCGGCGGAAACCGTACGCCGTTTCGGCATTGAGCCAAAAGTGGCGCTGCTGTCGCACTCTAATTTCGGTTCGTCCAAATCACCGGCAGCCTACAAAATGCGTGAAACGCTGGAGCTGGTGCGTCAACGTGCGCCGGAGCTGATGATAGATGGCGAGATGCACGGCGATGCGGCGCTGGTGGAAAGCATTCGTAACGAACGTATGCCGGACAGCCCGCTGAAAGGGTCTGCCAACGTGCTGATTATGCCAAACGTCGAGGCGGCGCGTATCAGCTACAACCTGCTGCGTGTCTCAAGCTCTGAAGGGGTGACCGTGGGGCCGGTGCTGATGGGCGTGGCGAAACCGGTGCATGTATTGACGCCGATTGCCTCCGTGCGTCGTATCGTCAACATGGTGGCGCTGGCAGTGGTAGAAGCGCAGACGCAGCCGCTGTAGTTTTACCCCCCTCTCACACAGAGAAGGGGGATGTCGACTCCCTCTCTCTGTAGGAGAGGGGCGGGGTAAGGGATAAGGGCTACACCCAGTCCCGAACCTGGATAAATTCCTTCAAGGCAGCCTCCGGGCTGCCTTCTTTTGGCACGTAGTTATACTCCCAGCGCACCAGGGGCGGCATCGACATCAGAATCGACTCCGTACGCCCGCCGGTTTGCAAACCAAACAGCGTGCCGCGATCCCAGACCAGGTTGAACTCCACATAGCGTCCGCGGCGATAGAGCTGGAACTCGCGTTCACGTACGCCGTAGTCGGTATGTTTGCGTCGCTCAACAATCGGCAGATACGCCTCGGTATAGCCTTCGCCGACGGCCTGCATAAAGCTGAACGCGGTATCAAAATCAGGCGTATTGAGATCGTCAAAGAAGAGCCCGCCAATGCCGCGCTGCTCGTCACGATGCTTAAGACAGAAGTAGTCATCGCACCACTTTTTATATTTTGGATATATGTCTTCGCCAAACGGCAAGCAGAGGTCGCGCGCGGTGGTGTGCCAGTGAACGGCATCCTCTTCAAACCCGTAGTAGGGCGTTAGGTCAAAACCACCGCCAAACCACCAGACCGGGTCAGCGCCGGGTTTTTCAGCGATGAAAAAGCGCACGTTCGCGTGGCTGGTGGGGACAAACGGGTTGTGGGGATGCACGACAAGCGAAACGCCCATCGCTTCAAAGCTGCGTCCGGCCAGTTCAGGACGGTGCGCCGTCGCGGATGCCGGCATAGCGTCGCCCTGAACATGGGAAAAATTCACCCCCGCCTGTTCAAAGATACCGCCATTACGCAGGACGCGACTGCGTCCGCCGCCGCCGGCTTCACGCTGCCAGTTATCTTCGTTAAAGTCGCCACCATCAATGGCCGTCAGTTTCTGACAAATAGCGTCCTGCAGCTGAAGCAGAAACGCTTTTACACGCTCAGCGTTGGGTTTCATTTACGTCTCGTCGAATGAGCTTTTTGATTATCAAACCAGTTAAAGTAACTGATGATGCCGGACGCGATCGCGTTGGCGATCTTCTGGCGAAAGGCGGTGGTTCCCAGCAGGCGCTCTTCTTCCGGGTTGGTGATAAACGACGTCTCAACCAGCACTGACGGAATGGAAGGCGATTTTAACACCACAAAGGCGGCCTGCTCGGTGCTTCTGCTGTGCAGGCGATGCACGGGTTTAATTCGCTTGAGAATATGCGAGCCGAGCGTCAGGCTGTTTTTAATGGTGTCCGTCTGCACCAGATCGAACAACACCTGCTGAAGAAGATGATCTTTATCGGTGGCTTTTTTACCCGCCACTTCATCCGCCCGGTTTTCACGATCGGAGAGGTATTTCGCCATGGCGCTACTCGCGCCCCGGTTGGATAACGCAAAGACCGACGCGCCTGCCGCGCTGGGATTGGTGAAGCCGTCAGCATGAATGGACATGAAGAGATCCGCGCCGTGCTTGTGGGCGATCTCCACGCGATCGTACAGCGGGATAAAGGTATCGCCAGTGCGGGTCAGGCGTGCGTCAATACCGTTGCTGCGTAAAATCGCCCGCACATTTTTTGCAATCGCCAGCACCACGTGTTTTTCTTTAGAGCCGTTATGACCAATTGCGCCCGTATCAATCCCGCCGTGACCGGGATCGAGCATGACGAGGCGTTTCGCACCCGCTTTTTTGGTCTTTGGTTTGCTGTGGCCATTGCTGGTTTTAAGCGTGCTCTCTTCTTTAGCCTGCGCCTGAGCGATGCCTGTTAACGTTAAGGCCGCCAGCCCCGCTTTGAGAACCTGACGACGCGATGTGAGTGTTTTTAAGGGTTTGAATGTGCTCATGCGGCCTGAATTGTCAAAAAAATGGGTCCGGGTGTTATATCGTATCGCGTTTCCCGTTACGACAGTCCTTGATGAGAATTGTTTTACTTTTCATTTCAATACGTGACAAAGTGCCATTATGCCAAATTCAGGCGAGATTTTCCCCGCTTATTGGCTTAACGCCTCTTTGACGCCATAATCACTGTTTTCAATCCAAAAAGGCGGTTAAGACCATGGAGATACGCGTTTTTCGTCAGGAAGATTTCGAAGAGGTGATCACCCTTTGGGAGCGCTGCGATCTGCTGCGTCCGTGGAACGATCCGGAAATGGACATTGAGCGTAAGGTGAATCACGACGTCAGTCTTTTTCTGGTGGCAGAAGTGAACGGTGAAGTGGTGGGCACGGTGATGGGCGGCTACGACGGACATCGCGGGTCAGCCTATTATCTGGGCGTACACCCTGAATACCGTGGTCGCGGTATTGCCAATGCGCTGCTGAATCGTCTGGAAAAGAAACTTATTGCCCGCGGCTGCCCAAAAATTCAGATCATGGTTCGGGAAGATAACGACGTCGTACTGGGCATGTATGAACGCCTGGGATATGAACATGCGGATGTCATGAACCTCGGTAAGCGCCTGATAGAAGATGAAGAGTATTGAGTTCCATCCCGGTGATTATGACGATCACGGGCGCGTCAGATTACCCTTTTTATTCTGGTGCGTGCTGCTGCTTCAGGCCCGCACCTGGGTGCTGTTTGTGGCCGCAGGGGCGTCCCGCGACCAGGGTATCACCCTGCTCAATTTATTCTATCCCGATCACGATAGCTTCTGGCTCGGGTTATTACCCGGTCTCCCCGCCGCGCTCGCTTTTTTGCTGAGCGGACGTCGCCAGCATGTCCCGCGCCTGTGGCGAAGCTTTCGCTGGCTGCTGGTTCTGGCTCAGGGCGTTTTATTGTGCTGGCAGCCGCTTCTCTGGCTGAACGGTGAGCCGTTGAGCGGCGTCGGGATTGCGCTGGTGATTGCTGATGTTATGGCCCTGACCTGGCTGTTGACCAACCCGCGCCTGCGTGCGGCATTTGCCTATGAGAAAGAATAACGGCACTTTTTTACGATGCTGCACTCCAACAAGCGTTGAATTAACAAGAAAGGACTTTCAATGAAATCGCTGCGTCTGCTTTTATGCGCTCTGCCGCTGGTATTAACCGGCTGTTCAACGTTGTCGTCTGTTTCGTCAATTAACTGGTCGGCAGCTTATCCCTGGAACTGGTTTGGATCGTCACTTGAGGTCACCGAGCAGGGTGTGGGTCAGATCACGGCCTCGACTGCCCTTAATCAAGAGGCGATTGAGTCGGCGTTAGGCAGTGATTATCGGCTGCGTAGCGGGATGAAAACGGAAAATGGTACTATCGTGCGCTATTTTGAAGCGCTGAAAGATGACCAACTGGCGCTGGTGATCAATGGCGATAAAGGCACCGTGAATCATATTTCGGTCATGGATAAAGCGATCCCGACGGCCAGCGGCGTTAAAGTCGGCACGCCGTTTAGCGAGCTTTATCAAAAGGCCTACGGCAACTGTACCAGTGCGCCGTCCGATGACAACGTCGCCGTGGCGTGTAAGGCAGAAGGCAGCCAGCACATTAGCTACCTCTTTACAGGTGAGTGGAGCGGCCCGGAAGGCTTAATGCCGTCGGACGATACGCTGAAAAACTGGACGGTGAGCAAAATTATCTGGAAGCAGTAATTTGCGCCTGAACAAACCGCCTCGCTGAAAATCCAGGTATAATGCCGCCATCAATGCCACGACTTCGTGGCATCTTTTTTTCAGGAGGAGCGATGTCTCAGGTTCAGAGTGGCATTTTGCCAGAACATTGCCGCGCGGCGATTTGGATTGAAGCCAATGTGAAAGGGGATGCGGATGCCCTGCGTGCGGGCAGCAAAGTATTTATCGATAAACTGGCCACCTTTCAGGCTAAATTCCCGGAGGCGCATCTCGGAGCGGTTGTCGGGTTTGGCAATACGGTCTGGCGCCAGCTGAGCGGCGGCGAAGGGGCTGAAGAGCTGAAAGATTTCATCCCCTATGGCAAAGGCCTGGCGCCAGCGACCCAGTACGACCTGCTGATCCATATTCTTTCCCTGCGTCATGACCTGAACTTTTCCGTTGCGCAGGCGGCGATGGAGGCCTTTGGCGACAGCATCGACGTGCAGGAAGAAGTTCACGGTTTCCGCTGGGTGGAAGAGAGGGATCTGAGCGGCTTTGTCGACGGGACCGAAAACCCGGCGGGAGAAGAGACGCGTCGCGAGGTGGCGGTCATCAAAGATGGCGTCGACGCGGGCGGCAGCTATGTCTTCGTCCAGCGCTGGGAGCATAACCTCAAGCAGCTGAACCGCATGAGCGTGCCCGATCAGGAGATGATGATTGGACGGACCAAAGAGGCCAATGAAGAGATCGATGGCGACGAGCGTCCGGTCACCTCTCATCTCAGCCGCGTGGACCTCAAAGAAGAGGGCAAAGGGCTGAAGATTGTTCGTCAAAGCCTGCCGTACGGCACGGCAAGCGGTACGCATGGCCTCTATTTTTGCGCCTACTGTGCACGTCTGTACAACATTGAGCAGCAGCTGCTGAGCATGTTCGGTGACACCGACGGCAAACGCGACGCCATGCTGCGCTTCACCAGACCGGTGACAGGCGGTTATTACTTCGCCCCGTCTGTTGAGCGTCTGCTGGCGCTGTAACGGCTCTCCACCCTCTCCCCCACGAGAGGGGCAGGGTGAGGCCATCAGGCCGCACCCTTATTCTCTTTTCTGCTTCTAAATCACCAAACGGTATATAAAACCGTTACTCCTTTCGTACGCGTTATAAATATTATGACCATAAGATAGTCATCAAATTAATAAGGGCGCGCAATGGTCGTTACCGTACTGAAAAAAGGCACTCTGACGCTGGCGGGATTACTGCTGATGGCACAGGCGCAGGCAACCGAGTTACTGAACAGCTCCTATGACGTCTCACGCGAACTGTTTGCCGCCCTCAATCCCCCGTTTGAACAGCAGTGGGCCAAAGACAATAACGGCGACAAGCTCACCATTAAGCAGTCGCATGCCGGGTCGTCCAAGCAGGCGCTGGCGATTTTGCAGGGCCTGAAAGCGGATGTGGTGACCTACAACCAGATTACCGATGTGCAAATCCTGCATGACAAAGGCAAGTTGATTCCGGCGGACTGGCAGAGCCGTTTGCCGAATAACAGCTCACCGTTCTACTCCACCATGGGTTTCCTGGTCCGTAAGGGCAACCCCAAAAATATTCACGACTGGAACGATCTGGTGCGTTCCGACGTCAAGCTGATTTTCCCTAACCCGAAAACCTCGGGTAATGCCCGCTATACCTATCTGGCGGCATGGGGCGCGGCGGATAAAGCGGACGGGGGCGATAAAGCGAAAACCGAGCAGTTTATGACCCAGTTCCTGAAAAACGTCGAAGTGTTTGATACCGGCGGTCGCGGGGCGACCACGACCTTTGCAGAACGTGGCCTGGGCGATGTGTTGATTAGCTTTGAGTCGGAAGTGAATAACATCCGCAAACAGTATGAAGCGCAGGGCTTTGAGGTCGTTATCCCTAAGACGAATATTCTGGCTGAGTTTCCGGTCGCCTGGGTCGATAAAAACGTGAAAGCGAACGGTACCGAGAAGGCGGCGAAAGCGTATCTGAACTATCTCTATAGCCCGCAGGCGCAGACCATTATTACGAACTATTACTATCGCGTGAACAATCCTGAGGTGATGAACAAGCTCAACGATAAGTTCCCGCAGACCGACTTGTTCCGCGTGGAAGACCAGTTTGGTTCATGGCCTGAAGTGATGAAAACGCACTTCACCACCGGCGGTGAGTTAGACAAATTGCTGGCGGCGGGGCGTAAGTAATGTTTGCCGTTTCATCCAGACGCGTGCTGCCGGGCTTTACGTTAAGCCTTGGGACCAGCCTGCTGTTCGTCTGCCTGATTTTATTGTTGCCGTTAAGTGCGCTGGTGATGCAGCTGGCGCAGATGAGCTGGGCGCAATACTGGGAAGTCATCACCAATCCACAGGTGGTCGCCGCTTATAAGGTCACGCTGCTTTCGGCGTTTGTTGCCTCTATTTTCAATGGCGTCTTTGGGCTGCTGATGGCGTGGATCTTAACGCGCTATCGCTTCCCGGGACGTACGCTGCTCGACGCGTTAATGGATCTGCCGTTTGCCCTGCCGACAGCGGTTGCGGGCTTAACCCTGGCCTCGCTGTTCTCGGTGAATGGCTTTTATGGCGAATGGCTGGCGAAGTTCGATATCAAGGTGACCTATACCTGGCTGGGTATCGCGGTGGCGATGGCTTTTACCAGCATCCCTTTCGTGGTGCGTACCGTGCAGCCGGTGCTGGAAGAGCTTGGGCCGGAATACGAAGAGGCCGCAGAGACGCTCGGTGCAACGCGTATCCAAAGCTTTCGCAAAGTGGTGCTGCCGGAGCTTTCCCCGGCGCTGCTTGCTGGCGTGGCGCTCTCCTTTACCCGCAGTCTGGGTGAGTTTGGTGCGGTGATCTTCATTGCCGGGAACATCGCGTGGAAAACCGAAGTGACCTCGCTGATGATTTTTGTTCGCTTACAGGAGTTTGATTATCCCGCGGCGAGCGCAATCGCCTCGGTGATCCTGGCGGCGTCGCTGCTGCTGCTGTTTTCGATTAACACTCTGCAAAGTCGCTTTGGTCGACGCGTGGTAGGTCACTGATGGCGGAAGTTACCCAATTGAAGCGCTATGACGCGCCCCGCGTGAACTGGGGTAAATGGTTTCTGATCGGAACGGGCGTGCTGGTCTCCGCCTTTATTCTGGTTGTGCCGATGATCTACATCTTCGTGCAGGCGTTCAGCAAAGGAATAATGCCTGCGCTGCAAAACCTGGCCGACCCGGACATGCTGCACGCCATCTGGCTGACGGTGATGATTGCCCTTATTACCGTACCGATAAATCTGGTCTTCGGCATTTTGCTGGCCTGGCTGGTGACGCGATTTAACTTTCCAGGCCGCCAGCTGCTGCTGACGCTGCTGGATATCCCGTTTGCCGTCTCTCCGGTTGTGGCAGGTTTAGTCTATCTGCTGTTTTACGGATCGAACGGTCCGCTGGGCGGCTGGCTGGACGAGCACAACCTGCAAATTATGTTCGCCTGGCCCGGCATGGTGCTGGTGACCATTTTCGTGACCTGTCCGTTTGTGGTGCGCGAACTGGTGCCTGTGATGTTAAGCCAGGGCAGTCATGAGGACGAAGCGGCGATTTTACTGGGGGCATCTGGCTGGCAGATGTTCCGCCGGGTAACGCTACCCAACATTCGCTGGGCGCTGCTCTACGGCGTGGTGCTGACCAACGCCCGTGCGATCGGTGAGTTTGGCGCGGTGTCGGTCGTCTCCGGCTCGATTCGCGGCGAGACGCTGTCGCTGCCGTTACAGATTGAATTACTGGAACAGGACTACAACACCGTCGGTTCCTTTACTGCCGCAGCGTTATTAACGCTGATGGCTATTTTGACCCTGTTTTTGAAGAGCATGGTGCAGTGGCGTTTAGAGAATCAGGAAAAACGTCTGCAGCAGGAGGGAAATCATGAGCATTGAGATTGCCAATATTAAGAAGTCTTTTGGTCGCACCCAGGTGCTGAATGATATCTCACTGGATATCCCTTCCGGACAGATGGTGGCGCTGCTGGGGCCGTCAGGTTCCGGTAAAACGACACTGCTGCGCATCATCGCCGGGCTTGAGCATCAGACCAGCGGGCATATCCGTTTCCACGGCACCGATGTCAGCCGCCTGCACGCCCGCGACCGCAAAGTCGGCTTCGTGTTCCAGCACTACGCGCTGTTCCGCCACATGAACGTGTTCGATAACATCGCGTTTGGCCTGACCGTGCTGCCGCGCCGCGAACGCCCGAATGCAGCGACGATCAAAGCGAAAGTAACCAGACTGCTGGAGATGGTGCAGCTTGCGCACCTGGCCGACCGTTTCCCGGCCCAGCTTTCAGGTGGACAAAAGCAGCGTGTCGCCCTGGCGCGCGCCCTGGCCGTTGAGCCGCAAATCCTGCTGCTGGATGAACCCTTTGGCGCGCTGGATGCCCAGGTGCGTAAAGAGCTGCGGCGCTGGCTGCGTCAGCTGCATGAAGAGCTGAAATTCACCAGCGTGTTTGTGACCCACGATCAGGAAGAGGCAATGGAGGTCGCCGATCGCGTGGTGGTGATGAGTCAGGGAAATATTGAACAGGTGGATGAACCCGAGCAGCTCTGGCGTGAACCGGCAACCCGCTTTGTGCTGGAGTTTATGGGCGAAGTGAATCGTCTGAAGGGCACCCTGCGCGGTGGACAGTTCCATGTGGGCGCACACCGCTGGCCGCTCGGCTACACCCCAGCCCATCAGGGAGAGGTCGATCTGTTCCTGCGCCCCTGGGAAGTTGACGTGAGCCGCCGAACCAGCCTCGATTCACCGCTGCCGGTACAGGTGCTGGAAGCGAGTCCGAAGGGGCACTACACCCACCTGGTAGTACAGCCGTTGGGCTGGTACACCGAACCTTTAACCGTGGTGATGCGCGATGATGCCCCGCCGTACCGCGGTGAACGTCTGTATGTCGGGCTACAGCACGCCCGCATCTATCACGGCACCGAGCGCATTGAGACGCGTGAGAATATTGCTCTGGCGGAGTCAGCCTGATACTTTATTGAGACTGTTTATCGCCCGTTGACGCACTGCTTATCGGGCCTACCGTTATCACTGTGTCATGCAGGCCGGGATCGCTGCGCGCCCCCGGCTTTTTTATTGAGTAACAATCGTGAATACACTCGAACACACCATCGGCAATACTCCTCTGGTTAAGCTCCAGCGTCTGGGGCCAGACAATGGCAGTGAAATCTGGGTCAAACTGGAAGGCAATAATCCGGCCGGATCCGTTAAGGACAGAGCGGCGCTCTCTATGATTGTCCAGGCAGAGAAACGCGGTGAGATTAAGCCCGGCGATGTATTGATCGAGGCGACGAGCGGTAATACCGGAATTGCACTGGCCATGATTGCTGCGCTGAAAGGCTACCGCATGAAACTGCTGATGCCTGACAACATGAGCCAGGAGCGCAGGGCGGCGATGCGCGCCTACGGTGCTGAGCTGATTCTGGTGACGAAAGAGCAGGGAATGGAAGGCGCGCGCGATTTGGCACTTGCGATGGCGGAGCGCGGCGAAGGAACCCTGCTCGATCAGTTTAATAATCCCGATAACCCCTACGCTCACTACACCACCACCGGCCCGGAAATCTGGCAGCAAACGCAGGGGAAAATCACCCATTTCGTCTCCAGCATGGGCACTACGGGCACCATTACCGGCGTTTCGCGTTTTCTGCGCGAGCAGGAAAAACAGGTGACGATTGTGGGTCTGCAGCCGGAAGAGGGGAGCAGTATCCCCGGGATCCGTCGCTGGCCAGCGGAGTATATGCCCGGCATCTTTAATGCCCAGCTTGTAGACCAGGTGCTGGATATTCATCAGCGCGAGGCAGAAAATACCATGCGAGAGCTGGCGGTACGCGAAGGCATATTCTGCGGCGTCAGTTCAGGGGGCGCGGTAGCGGGCGCAATTCGCGTGGCGCAGTCGCACCCGGGGGCCGTGGTGGTGGCGATTATTTGCGATCGCGGCGATCGTTATCTCTCCACCGGCGTTTTTGGTGAAGAGAGTTACTCGCAGGGGGCAGGGATCTAACATCATGGAGATGATCTTATTTCGCGATAAAACACGGGCACAGCAAACGGATATTGTGGCCGTGCAGTCACAGGTCGTCTATGGCAGCGTAGGCAACAGTATTGCAGTGCCGAATATCCGTCAGCATCATTTAAACGTGACTGCTGTGCCGACGGTGCTGTTTAGCAACACGCCGCATTACGACAGCTTCTACGGCGGTGTGATCCCGGATGAGTGGTTCAGCGGCTATCTGAAAGCGCTGGAAGAGCGTGATATTTTACGCGAGCTAAAAGCGGTTACCACAGGGTATATGGGAAGCGCCAGCCAGATCGGGCTGCTGGCCGAATGGCTTAAGAAAATTAAAGCGCAGCATCCTGAGCTACTGGTCCTGGTCGATCCGGTGATGGGCGATATCGATAGCGGAATCTATGTGAATCCCGAAATCCCGGAGGCATACCGCCAGCATTTACTGCCGCTGGCGCAGGGGATTACCCCCAACGTTTTCGAGCTGGAAGTCCTGAGCGGTCACCCTTGCCGCACCCCGGAAAGCGCCGTTGAGGCCGCACAAGGTCTGTTGTCGGACACCCTGAAATGGGTTGCTATCACCAGCGCACCCGTCAAGGCAGAGCCAGACACGATTCATGTGGTACTGGTGAGCGAAAATGGGGTGACAATCACGGCGCATCCGCGCGTGGCAACGGATTTAAAAGGCACAGGCGATCTGTTCTGTTCAGAACTGGTCAGCGCAATGGTGCAGGGCGAGAAGGTGACAGAGGCGATTCGTCGTGCGGGAGACCGGGTGACGGAGATTATGGCGTATACGTTATCTAAAGGCTATGACGAGCTCATCCTGCCGGCATAAATAACAATGGCACCCGAAGGCGCCATTTTTCTGTGCGGCAAGAATTACTTCTTGATGCGAATCACCGGGGTTTCACCCACGGTCACACTGCCAGACAGTTTGATCAGTTCTTTGATTTCGTCCATGTTGGAGATAACAACCGGCGTCAGGGTAGACTTGGCTTTCTCTTCCAGCAGGGCGAGGTCGAATTCAATAACCGGATCGCCAACTTTCACGCGCTGACCTTCTTCAGCGATACGCTTAAAGCCTTCGCCTTTCAGTTCAACGGTGTCGATACCGAAGTGAACAAACAGTTCGATACCGCTATCAGATTCGATAGAGAACGCATGGTTGGTTTCAAAAATTTTACCGATGGTGCCATCAACTGGAGCAACCATTTTGTTGCCCGTTGGTTTGATAGCAATACCATCGCCAACGATTTTTTCGGCAAATACTACATCCGGCACGTCTTCGATATTAACGATTTCGCCAGACAGCGGAGCAATAATCTCAATAGTTCCGGTGTCTTTCTTATCATCAGAAACCAGAGATTTCAGTTTATCGAACAAACCCATGATCTTCTCCTAAGCAGTAATTTGGGCCGCATCTCGTGGATTAGCAGATTGTTTTTTCTTCAATGAACTTGTTAACCAGCGTCATTAACTCGTCCGTTGTCGGTTGAGCAAGAGCCTGCTCTGCTAACACCTTCGCATCTTCGAAGTTCGTGTTACGGATAATCTTCTTAATGCGCGGGATGGAAATGGCACTCATAGAGAACTCGTCCAGACCCATACCCAGCAACAGAAGTGTAGCACGTTCGTCGCCTGCAAGCTCACCACACATGCCAGTCCATTTACCTTCCGCATGAGAAGCATCAATAACTTGCTTAATAAGCGTCAGCACGGACGGTGACATTGGCTGGTAGAGATGCGAGATCATATCATTACCACGGTCAACTGCCAGAGTGTACTGTGTTAAATCATTGGTTCCGATACTAAAGAAGTCAACTTCTTTGGCCAGATGACGCGCAATGGTTGCGGCGGCAGGTGTTTCCACCATCACGCCCACTTCGATTGACTCGTCAAAGGCTTTGCCTTCGTCACGCAGTTCCTGTTTGTAGATTTCGATCTCTTTTTTCAGTGCACGCACTTCTTCAACAGAGATGATCATCGGGAACATGATGCGCAATTTACCGAACGCAGAGGCACGCAGAATGGCGCGAACCTGGTCACGCAGGATCTCTTTACGATCCATGGCGATACGCACGGCACGCCAGCCCAGGAACGGGTTCTCTTCTTTCGGGAAGTTCATGTACGGCAGCTCTTTGTCGCCGCCGATATCCATGGTACGCACGATCACTGCCTGAGAGCCACAGGCTTCAGCGACAGCTTTGTATGCCGCAAACTGCTCTTCTTCAGTAGGCAGCGCGTCGCGGTCCATGAACAGGAATTCAGTACGATACAGACCTACGCCTTCCGCGCCGTTGCGCTCAGCGCCATCAACGTCACGTACGGTACCGATGTTAGCGCACACTTCAACCTGATGGCCGTCCAGCGTAATTGCTGGCAGGTCTTTCAGTTTCGCGAGTTCTGCTTTCTCGGTGGCAACCTGCTCCTGTACGGCGCGGAGTTGCTCGATCTCTTCGTTCGTTGGGTTGACGTAAACCACGTTGTTTACGGCATCCAGAATCAGATAATCGTCGTTTTTCACCTGAGCGGTCACGCTACCGGTACCCACGATGGCAGGCAGTTCAAGCGAACGCGCCATGATTGAGGTGTGGGAGGTACGTCCACCGGCATCGGTGATGAAACCCAGCACCTTGTTCAGGTTCAGCTGTGCGGTTTCAGACGGGGTGAGGTCAGCAGCAACCAGAATCACTTCGTCCTGAATGGAGCTCAGGTCGATGATTGCCAGACCCAGGATGTTGCGCAGCAGGCGCTTACCGATGTCGCGTACGTCAGCCGCACGTTCTTTCAGGTATTCATCATCCAGCTCTTCCAGGGCAGTCGCCTGGCCTTCGATAACTTCATGCGCAGCCGCATCGGCCGTCATGCCTTTATCTTTAATCAGGGCTATGATTTCCTGCTCCAGCTCCTCATCTTCGAGCAGCATGATGTGCCCTTCGAAGATGGCTTCTTTTTCTTCACCGAAAGTTTCGCCAGCTTTAGTTTTGATCGCTTCCAGTTGCGCTGATGCCTTGGCACGACCGCTCAGAAAACGCTCAACTTCCTGATTGACCTTATCGGCAGAAATTTTTTTCCGGTCGATGACGATCTCGTCTTCTTTCAGCAGAAGTGCCTTGCCGAAAGCGATACCCGGGGATGCTAAAATGCCTGAAATCATAACCCTACCTTACTTGTGACTGATATTAAAAAGAACCCGTTACTTACTCGAGCTCAGCCATCAGTTTTACCAGATGCTCAACTGCTTTCTGCTCGTCTTCGCCTTCCGCGGACAGGGTCACAACGGTACCCTGAGTCAGGCCCAGAGTTTGCAGTTTAAACAGGCTTTTTGCGCTAGCGCTTTTGCCGTTGGAAGTCACAGTGATCTCAGAAGTGAAGCCTTTCGCTTCTTTAACAAACTGAGCAGCAGGGCGGGTATGCAGACCGTTTGGAGCGGTAATGGTAACTTCTTGCTGGAACATTGTATTTCCCCAACTTATAGGTTTTGTGTTGTGGAACTAAAGTCTAGCCTGGCGGCTCAACTTTAGCCTGTATAGTTAGCGCTGACGTTTCGATCGTCATTAAACATTATGCAGTGAAAGCAAGACTTGAACCAAATCATAAAATCGATTCAGCAGTCGGAATTTCTCAGAATGATTAATTTCGCGCTTCAAAATAATTGTCAGGTTAAATACCAGACCCGACGGGGTGAATCAATGCCAGAGGGGGTAAAAGTTTGATGCAGGCCACAAAAAAGCACCTAAAAAGGTGCTTTTTTACGCGTTTTTAACATGCTGGCCCTACTGTTGCAGCTCTTTCTCAGTGAAGAGATCGGCGAACAACGCAGTGCTCAAGTAACGCTCACCCGAGGACGGAAGGATAACCACAATATTCTTGTTGGTAAAGGCTTCGTCTTCCTGCAATTTTAACGCAGCGGCCACCGCGGCGCCAGAAGAGATACCGGCAAGAATACCTTCCTCTTCCATCAGACGACGGGCGGTGGAGATCGCTTCTTCATTGGTGATCGCCACAACCTTGTCAATCAGCTTAAGGTCAAGGTTGCCCGGAATGAAACCGGCGCCGATGCCCTGAATTTTGTGTGGACCCGGTTTAAGCTCTTCACCTGCCAGCGCCTGAGCGATAACCGGCGAGTCGGTTGGCTCCACGGCCACGGTAATCAGCTCTTTTTTGCCTTTTGTGCCTTTAATATAACGCGCCACGCCCGTTAAGGTTCCGCCGGTGCCAACGCCAGAAATAAAGACATCGACCTGGCCGTCGGTATCTTCCCAGATTTCCGGGCCGGTGGTTTTTTCGTGAATCTCAGGGTTGGCCGGGTTACTGAACTGCTGAAGGAGCAGGAATTTTTCCGGATTGCTGGCAACGATCTCTTCGGCTTTCTGAATGGCCCCTTTCATGCCTTTCGCACCTTCGGTCAGCACCAGGTTTGCGCCCAGCGCTTTCAGCAGTTTGCGGCGTTCAACGCTCATGGTTTCAGGCATCGTAAGCGTCAGTTTGTAACCCCGTGCGGCCGCCACGTAAGCCAGCGCGATGCCGGTGTTCCCGCTGGTTGGCTCGACTAACTCGATACCCGGTTTCAGCACGCCGCGTTTTTCCGCATCCCAAATCATGTTGGCACCGATACGGCATTTGACGCTGAAGCTTGGGTTACGAGATTCTACCTTCGCAAGGATGCGTCCATTACCGATGCGGTTCAGTCGAACCAGGGGCGTATGACCGATAGTCAGCGAGTTGTCTTCATAAATCTTACTCATGGCCTGTCCTTAACTGTATGAAATGGGGATACCGTTCCAGCATACCTGTTGGAAAAGTATGGGGAAGTAAGGAATTCGCATATCTATATGCTACTGAGAAATAATGGGGATCAGTATGGAATAAGGGATAGCATAAGCTACCCCCAATTTACACATTTTTGCATTACTTCCATAACGCGTGCTTAGCACGGTAGCAATCCACCCACATTGCCGTCGCACCGCATACGGCAACGGGCATAATGAACAGATTCAGGAACGGGACGAGGGTAAACAGGCTGGTTAACGCCCCAAACTGCATGTTGATGACTTTTTGTGAACGTAGCGCCGTGCGCATCTCTTTAAACGGCACTTTATGGTTGTCGAAGGGATAGTCGCAATACTGAATAGCCAGCATCCACGCGCTAAAGAGGAACCATAGAACCGGCGCGACGGTCTGCCCGATACCAGGAATAAAATAGAGGATCAGCAGGATGACCGCCCGGGGCAGGTACCAGGCAAATTTTTGCCACTCGCGTTTCATAATCCGCGGCAAATCTTTCATGATGCCCAGGACCCCGGTATCCGGCGGCGTGGCGCCGGTGAGTCTCGCCTCAAGCTGTTCTGCCAGCAGCCCATTGAACGGGGCGGCTATCCAGTTGGCAACCGTCGAGAAGAAGTAACCAAACACCAGCAGCACCGAGATCACCATGACCGGCCACAGAAGATAGCTCAGCCACTGTAACCAATCAGGAACATAGCTCATTAAGGCCGGGACCCAGGTTTCAAGTTTGGTAAAAAGCCACCAGAACGCACCGCCCATCAGCAAAATGTTAATTAAGAGGGGAAGGATGACAAAGCGACGGATCCCCGGCAGGGAGACCAGTTTCCACCCCTGGATAAAATACCCGATGCCGCTACGCAGAGGCGATGAAGTTGATGAAACCATAAACAGGCTGTACTCCTTTTTACACAACCAGTGGAATTGCCCGCCTATATTATCCCGTTATGGATGAATGACCAGTTCGGAAATGTTCGAAAAAACAGCAAAAAGCACGATTTAGTCCATCTTTATGCAGCGAATGCTCTGCACACACTTGCACTTGACGAGTTCGCCAAATACTCTTAGTGAGTAAATGTTTGCCGTGGTGGCAAGGTGTTAGAACAACAGAGAATATAATGATGCAGGATTTGCGTCTGATATTAATCATTGTTGGCGCGATCGCCATATTCGCTTTACTGGTACATGGTTTCTGGACCAGCCGTAAAGAGCGCTCCTCGATGTTTCGCGATCGCCCACTCAAGCGTATGAAGTCCAGTCGTCATGATGATGATGGCGATGACGGCTTTGAAGAAAACGACGATGAAGGCGTGGGTGAAGTCCGCGTGCATCGCGTCAATACTCCTGCGCCTGGCGCCGGCCAGGGGGAGCATGAAGCGCCTCGTCAGCCTTCGCAGCATCAGTATCAGCCGCCGTATGCTTCCGCTCAGCCGCGCCAGCCTGCGCCGCAGCCTGCTCCTGTTGAAGAGCCGGTGCGACAGCCAACGCAGCCCGTGCAGCAGCCCGTTGCACAACCGCAGCCTGTTCACCAGCCTCAACCTGTACACCAGCCGCAGCCGGTTCAACAGCCTCAACCGATGCAGCAACCTGCCGCTCCTCAGCACGCGCCGGTTCAGCCGGCCCCGGCAGCGGTCGAACAGCCTGCGCCAGCGCCGCAGTTTGAGCCTGAACCTCTTGTCGAAGAGGCCCCTGCGCCTGTGGCCGAAAAGCCGCAGCGTAAAGAGACGGTCATCATCATGAACGTGGCGGCCCATCATGGTTCTCAGCTTAACGGTGACGTGCTGCTTAACAGCATCCAGCAGGCCGGTTTCAAGTTTGGCGATATGAATATCTTCCATCGTCACTTAAGCCCGGACGGAAGCGGACCTTCGCTGTTCAGCCTGGCCAACATGGTTAACCCGGGCACCTTTGATCCGGAAATGACGGGTGATTTCACCACGCCAGGTATCACTATCTTTATGCAGGTTCCGTCCTACGGCGATGAATTGCAAAACTTTAAGCTGATGCTTCAGTCTGCTCAGCACATCGCTGACGAAGTGGGTGGTGTGGTTCTCGACGATCAGCGTCGTATGATGACCCCGCAAAAAATGCGTGAGTATCAGGACCGCATCCGTGAAGTGAAGGACGCTAACGCTTAACTCAGGCGATAACCTCAACTCCTCCTCAACCCCCGCCTGTCGGGGGTTTTTCTCATTGATGGTGTGATATGGACTCTATCGAACAACAATTAACGCAGCTGCGAACCACGCTTCGCCATCATGAATACCTGTATCACGTGATGGATGCCCCGGAAGTCCCGGACGCGGAATATGACCGCCTGATGCGTGAACTGCGCGAGCTTGAATCACAGCATCCGGAACTTATTACCCCAGATTCGCCTACCCAACGCGTGGGGGCGTCTCCGCTGGCGTCCTTTAGCCAGGTACGTCACGAAGTGCCGATGCTTTCTCTGGATAACGTGTTTGATGAAGAGAGCTTTCTGGCCTTCAACAAGCGCGTCCAGGACCGTCTTAAAAGCACAGATTCCCTGACCTGGTGCTGCGAGCTTAAACTCGACGGTCTGGCAGTGAGCATTTTGTACGAAAACGGCGTTCTGACCCGCGCCGCCACGCGTGGTGATGGCACCACCGGTGAAGATATCACCACCAACGTGCGTACCATCCGCGCCATCCCGCTTACGCTGCGTGGCGATAACATTCCTGCACGCCTTGAAGTGCGCGGCGAAGTCTTTTTACCGCAGGCCGGCTTTGAAAAAATTAACGACGAAGCGCGTCGCACCGGGGGCAAGGTGTTTGCTAACCCGCGTAATGCGGCGGCCGGTTCCTTGCGTCAGCTCGATCCGCGCATTACGGCAAAACGCCCGCTGAACTTTTTCTGTTATGGCGTCGGCATCCTTGAAGGGGGTGAGCTGCCTGACACCCATCTGGGTCGCCTGCTGCAGTTTAAAGAATGGGGCTTGCCGGTAAGCAACCGCGTGCAGCTTTGTGACTCGCCGGAAGCGGTTCTGGCGTTTTATCACAAGGTTGAAGAAGATCGGCCCACGCTCGGATTTGATATCGACGGCGTGGTGATTAAGGTTAACTCGCTGGCACTTCAGGAGCAGTTAGGCTTCGTTGCCCGTGCGCCGCGCTGGGCGGTGGCCTTTAAATTCCCGGCCCAGGAGCAGATGACGTTCGTCCGTGATGTCGAGTTCCAGGTAGGCCGTACCGGTGCCATTACGCCCGTTGCCCGCCTGGAGCCTGTGCAGGTCGCGGGTGTACTGGTCAGTAATGCCACGCTGCATAACGCGGATGAGATTGCCCGCCTGGGCTTGCGCATTGGCGATAAGGTCGTCATTCGCCGTGCGGGAGACGTGATCCCGCAGGTGGTGAACGTAGTGGATTCAGAACGCCCCGAAGAGACCCGCGCAATCGTCTTCCCGACGCATTGTCCCGTGTGCGGCTCGGATGTGGAACGCGTTGAAGGGGAAGTGGTGACACGCTGTACGGGCGGCTTAATCTGCGGCGCGCAGCGTAAAGAGGCGCTTAAGCATTTCGTGTCGCGTCGGGCGCTGGACGTTGACGGGATGGGCGACAAAATTATCGACCAGCTTGTCGAAAAAGAGTATGTCCATACCCCTGCCGATCTCTTCCGTCTGACCGCCGGGAAGCTGACCGGGCTGGATCGAATGGGACCAAAGTCTGCACAGAACGTGGTGAATGCACTCGAAAAATCCAAAGAGACGACCTTCGCACGCTTCCTGTATGCGCTGGGCATCCGCGAAGTCGGCGAGGCAACGGCGGCGGGATTAGCGGCCCACTTTGGGAGCCTCGATGCGCTGGAGAGTGCGACTATCGACGATCTACAAAAAGTGCAGGATGTTGGTATTGTCGTCGCTACGCATGTCTTCAATTTCTTTGCCGAAGAGAGTAACCGCGACGTGATTGGTCAGCTACTCGCCGAGGGGATCCACTGGCCAGCGCCGATTGTCGTTAATGCGGAAGAGATCGACAGCCCGTTTGCCGGAAAAACCGTGGTATTAACCGGTAGCCTGAGCCAGCTTTCTCGTGATGATGCTAAGGCGCGGCTGGTCGCCCTGGGGGCGAAAGTGGCAGGCAGCGTGTCGAAGAAAACCGATCTGGTGATTGCAGGCGAGGCCGCAGGCTCAAAACTGGCGAAAGCGCAGGAGCTGGGAATCGACGTTATCGACGAAGCCGAAATGCTCCGCCTGTTAGGAGAGTGACGTGGAAAAAGAGCAGCTTTTCGACATCGCGAATACCGAGATGCCGTTCGGGAAATACAAAGGACGTCGACTGATCGACGTCCCGGAGGAGTATTTGCTGTGGTTTGCCCGTAAGGACGAATTCCCGGCAGGCCGGCTCGGCGAACTGATGGCCATTACCTTACTCATTAAAACTGAGGGGCTGAGCCATCTGGTTCAGCCCCTGAAAAAACCTTAAGCCTTCGCGGCGCGGGTCTCTTCCTGCGCCCGCTTTTCTGCCTGACGCTTATAGCGACGCGCCAGCACAGCGCAGACCATCAGCTGGATTTGATGGAAAATCATCAGCGGCAGCACCATCATTCCAATCATCGCCGTCGGGAACAGGATGTTTGCCATCGGGATCCCATTGGCCAGACTCTTTTTCGAGCCGCAGAACACAATGGTAATTTCATCAGCTTTGTTAAACCCACATTTACGGGCAACAAAGATGTTTACCGCAATAACAATCGCCAGCAAAACACAGCTCACGAGGGCGATAAACAGCAATGACCCAATGCCCACTTTATGCCAGATGCCATTAACGACGGCCTCGCCGAACGCGGAATAAACCACTAACAAAATAGAGAGCTGGTCGGTCTTACCGATCCACTTTTTATTTCTCGCGACAAAATCACCTGTCCACGGACGGGAGAGATGCCCCAGCACAAATGGCAGCAGCAGTTGAAGACAGATTTTGCCCACTTGCTCAAGGTTACCTTCCGCACCGTGCATGTTCATCAAGAGGCCGACCAGAAGCGGGGAGACAAAAATCCCCAGCAGGCTGGATGCGGAAGCAGAGCACACGGCGGCGGCAACGTTGCCCCCTGCAAGCGAGGTGAACGCAATCGCCGACTGTACGGTCGCAGGCAGTATGCACAAATAGAGAAAACCGGTGTACAGCGCAGGATCGACGTTTACCGGTGCCCACCAGGCAAACAGCACGCCGAGGACCGGGAAAAGGATAAAGGTACTGCACATCACCCACAGATGCAGCCGCCAGTGGCTACCGCCCGCTATGATTGCCTCACGCGAGAGTTTGGCGCCGTGCATGAAAAACAGCAGGGCAATCGCGGCGGTGGTCAGGCCTTCGACGAAGGGGACAAATTCGCCACGCGCCGGGAAAAAGGAAGCCAGCAGAACCGTCACGATCAGCGTAAGGGTAAAGGGGTCGAGAATGCGAAATAGTTTCATAAACACTCCTGAAAGCAGATTGCGCTATTGTGCTTTTATCCGTTTGAGAAATAAAATTGATTTATTGCATCCATTGATGAATTAAATAAATGAATTACTCCTTACGTCAACTTCGCGTGTTTGTCACCGTGGCTCAGGCCAGAAGCTTTAGTCGCGCCGGAGAAATCATCGGGTTGAGTCAGTCGGCCGTGAGCCATAGCGTGAAAGAGCTGGAGCAGCAAACCGGCGTGCGTTTGCTCGACCGCACCACGCGCGAAGTCGTGCTCACCGAGGCGGGACAGCAGCTGGCAGCGCGTCTGGAAAGGGTACTGGATGAACTGAACAGTACGATGCGGGATGTCGGGCGGGTGGGGCAGCAACTTTCCGGCACGGTCCGCGTTGCGGCGAGCCAGACTATCTCCGCACATCTGATCCCCCAGTGCATTGCCGAAAGTAATCACCGCTATCCCGACATCAATTTTGTCCTTCACGACCGACCGCAACAGTGGGTACTGGAGAGCATTCGCCAGGGCGACGTGGATTTTGGCATCGTCATCGATCCGGGGCCGGTAACGGACCTGGCGTGCGAAAGGGTGTTATCCGAACCCTTTTTGCTGCTATGCCGCGCCGACGATCCGCTGGCGTCACTGCCGCAGGTTTCGTGGCAGGCGCTCCAGGGGGCCAATCTGGTCTTACAGGATTACGCCTCGGGCAGTCGACCACTGATTGATGCAGCGCTGGCGCAGCAGCAGGTAGAGGCGACTATCGTGCAGGAGATCGGGCACCCGGCCACGCTGTTTCCGATGGTAGAAGCGGGGATCGGGATAAGCGTTTTACCGGCGCTGGCCTTACCGTTACCCCAGGGAAGTCAATTAACGGTGCGTCGCTTTACCCCCTGTATTGAGCGACAACTGATGCTGGCTCGTCGCAAGAATCGTTCGCTTTCCGGCGCGGCGCAGGCCTGTTGGGAGGTGGTGCGCATGCAGGCTCAACGGTTGATCGAGACCCGCACGCGCGATCCTTTGTTTCACGCCGGGGAGGATTAGATGTAGATATCCACCTGATGGTCGTTTGACGGGATGACAACCCCTTTCGCCGTCGACTGCTTTTGCTCCTGTTTTTGCTGCGCCTCTTCAGCCTGCCGACGCATGAGCTGCTCCAGCTGGGTTTGCAGCATTTCAAGCTGCTGCTGAATCAGCTCCTGCTGTTTTTTCTTTTCTTCCGTACTCCCGCTCCCAAAAGCAAGCTCCTTTAACTGCTGCGTCAGTTTAGTGATTTTCGCGGTAATTCGGCTAATTTGAGCCGCGATGCTGTTGTCAGTTGAACCGCTGCCGCTGCCGCTGGTTTTAATGGGGGACGTTGATGCCTGGATCGTGGTCATATGCTCTCCTTGTGCCTAAAAAAGAAGTATCGGCACCGCGGGGACGAGCTTGAGTCCCCCTGCCATCTCTGGCAGGTCGCGCATTGATACTGAAATCCTATCAATGGGAAGCGGAAAGTGTATTGGTGATAACCCAGCTGCTCCGGCTATAAGTCAGGTGTCATGCGATAGCCACTATCGCTTTTTACCCTGAAGGAGCTGCTATGACCCACTCGAATACGCCCTGGCATTGCGCCGATATCATTCGGGCCGCGAAACCGACTTTCACTCCACGCGTTGCTTTTATCCTGGGTTCAGGCCTGGGCGCGCTTGCCGATCGGATCGATGATGCCGTGGCGATACCCTACGAGGCGTTACCGGGCTTCCCGGTGAGCACCGTCCACGGTCATGCGGGAGAACTGGTGCTGGGCCATCTTGCCGGCGTGCCCGTCGCCTGTATGAAAGGACGCGGGCATTTTTATGAAGGTCGCGGAATGAGCGTCATGACCGATGCGATTCGTACCTTTAAGTTGCTGGGCTGCGAGCTGCTGTTCAGCACCAATGCCGCAGGGTCGCTGCGCCCGGAGGTCAAGCCGGGCAGCCTTGTCGCGCTTACCGATCATATTAATACCCTGCCAGGCACCCCCATGGTCGGCCTGAACGACGATCGCTTTGGCGAGCGTTTCTTCTCACTGGCCAATGCCTATGACGCGGACTATCGCAGCGTTTTACAGGCTGTGGCAAAAGAAGAGGGCTTTCCGCTCAAGGAAGGGGTCTTCGTCTCGTATCCCGGCCCCAACTTTGAAACGGCGGCAGAGATTCGCATGATGCAAATCATGGGCGGTGACGTGGTGGGGATGTCCGTGGTGCCAGAGGTGATTTCCGCGCGCCACTGCGGACTAAAAGTGGTTGCGGTGTCCGCCATCACTAACCTGGCGGAAGGGCTGGGCGAGATAACCCTTTCGCACGCACAGACGCTGGCTGCGGCAGAACTGTCCCGGCAAAAGTTCATCAATCTCATCTGCGGTTTTCTGCGCAAACTGGCCTGAGTCAACTCACCTGTGGCCCACCGGGGCCACAGCGTGCAAAAGGAACGGTTATGAACATCACGACGCGTTTAAAGATGATGTCCTTTATGCAATATTTTATCTGGGGAAGCTGGCTGGTGACCCTGGGTTCCTGGATGATTAACACCCTTCATTTTACCGGTTCCGACGTGGGCATGGTTTACAGTTCTAAGGGGCTGGCGGCGATAATCATGCCTTCGCTGGTGGGCATTATTGCCGATAAATGGCTGCGCGCAGAAAGAGCCTATCTGCTCTGTCATCTTATTTGCGCCGCAGCGTTATGCTATGCCGCCCAGGTCAATGAGCCTGGCCTGATGTTCTGGGTAATGCTGGTCAATGCAATGGCATTTATGCCCACTATCGCGTTATCGAACACCATCTCCTATTCCTGCCTTGAACAGGCGGGGCTGGATACGGTGACCCATTTTCCCCCTGTGCGCGTTTATGGCACCCTGGGGTTTATCATCGCCATGTGGACCATTAGCCTGATGGGCTTAGAGCTGAGCAATATCCAGCTGTATATCGCCGCCGGGTCTTCACTGGCATTAGCGCTCTATGCACTGACGCTGCCTTCCATTCCTGTCGCCAGGAAAAAAGCCTCTCAGACCCTTGCCAGCAAGCTGGGCCTGAATGCCTTTGTCTTATTCCGCCAACCGCGCATGGCAGTATTTTTTCTGTTTGCCATGCTTTTGGGGGCGGTGCTGCAAATAACCAATACCTTTGGAAGCCCCTTCCTGCATGACTTTGCCCGCAACCCAGCGTACGCCAACAGTTTTATCGTTAATTACCCCTCCATCCTGCTCTCCGTATCGCAGATGTCTGAGGTGTTTTTCATTTTGACCATCCCCTATTTCCTGCAACGCTTCGGCATCAAAACGGTCATGCTGATGAGCATGCTGGCCTGGATGTTGCGATTTGGTCTGTTTGCCTTCGGCGATCCGTCGGCGACGGGGGTTGTCCTGTTGATGATGTCAATGATTGTCTATGGATGCGCTTTTGATTTCTTTAATATCTCCGGCTCCGTTTTTGTCGAACAGGAGGTGAGTGCCGATATTCGTGCCAGTGCGCAGGGCTTATTTATGACGATGGTCAACGGTGTTGGCGCTTACGTAGGGGCGATTCTTAGCGGGATGGCGGTGGATTACTTCTCCGTAGAGGGCGTGAAGGACTGGCAGACCATCTGGCTCGTTTTTGCTGCCTATGCACTGGTTCTGACGGTCGTCTTTTACTTCTGTTTCAACTACCGCCACTCGCCTAAAAACAGCGGGTTGAGCACAGTTACACATTAAAATCTGCCCGTAAACGGCGAAACGATCTAAGGTGGGGTGTTGAGTGTTTTCGCCGGGATGGAGTGTGATGGAACGCGTTTACCGTACCGATCTTAAACTGTTGCGCTATTTTCTTGCCGTGGCAGAAGAGCTGCATTTTGGGCGGGCTGCGGCCCGTCTCAATATGTCGCAACCCCCTTTGAGTCTGCATATTAAAGAGCTTGAGAGCCAACTGGGGACGCTGCTTTTTATTCGTCATTCACGCAGCGTTGCCCTGACGCATGCAGGCAAAGTGCTGATGGAAGAGTCGCGGCGTCTGCTTGCCAGCGCCAGCCAGGCCCTTGCCCGGGTCGAAAAGATTGGGCGGGGGGAAGCAGGGCGCATTGAGATGGGCATTGTGGGCACGGCCATGTGGAGTGAGGTGCGTTCGGTGATGCGTACGTTCTTAAAAGATTACCCGAATGTTGACGTTGTTTTCCGCGAAAAATCGCCGGTCATGCAGATGGCCCTGCTGGAGCGGCGTGAGCTGGACGTGGGGATCTGGCGTATGGCCACCGACCCGACGGCCGGTTTTACCGGTCTTTGCTTAGGGAACGCGTCGTTTCTGGTGGCTATGCCGGAGGATCACCCTTTTGTCAGCCAGCCCGCCATCGCGCTTTCCGATCTGCAAAATGAATATTTCGTCACGATGCCCTCTGCTCATTCAGACTGGGCATTTTTGCACCGCGTCTGCCAGCAGGCAGGCTTCACGCCCATGATTGTGCGCGAAGCTGTTGAGCTTCAAACGGTTCTGGCAATGATCAGCATGGGGATGGGGATAACCCTGGCTGCGGACAGCTATGCCCAAATGCAGTGGCCCGGCGTGGTATTTCGCCCGCTACAGGAACGTATTCCGGCAGATTTATACGTAGTGTATGACGAGAAGCAGGCGACCCCTGCGGTGACGCAGTTGATTAAGGCACTGGCAAATCGCAGATAGCAAAAAGGCGCCTTTAGGGCGCTTTTTTACATTGGTGGGTCGTGCAGGATGACTCGCTTCGCTCGCCCTTCGGGCCGTCGCCGCAGGCGGCTCCGGTGCCTCACTGCGTTCGGCTCGAACCTGCTGCAGGTTCGAATCGTTCAAATCGCAGATAGCAAAAAAGCGCCTTTAGGGCGCTTTTTTACATTGGTGGGTCGTGCAGGATGACTCGCTTCGCTCGCCCTTCGGGCCGTCGCCGCAGGCGGCTCCGGTGCCTC
>NZ_JAJVHF010000009.1 GCF_022171985.1 Huaxiibacter chinensis
AACCCTGAATTTCAGGATTTTTTCTCTTCAACCGAACCGGCTGTTTGTGTGAAGTGATTCACATCCGCCGTGTCGATGGAGGCGCATTATAGGGATCCCAGTTTTTAGCACAAGCGTTTTTTGGATCTTTTTTTCTGACTGCTGATTTTCCACTCTTTTCGCTGAATTCCCGCCCGATTTGCTTAAATATTGACGCATTTAACGCTTGCCCACACGGGATATTACGATCAAAGTCTTCTGTATCCTGTTTATGAGCTGAGGTAGTTATGTCCCGTTCCGTGCGTCCTTATAAAGATCTTCTCCCACAAAGAGGCGATCGCGTGATGATCGATAGCAGCAGTGTTGTCATTGGAGATGTCCGACTCGCCGCTGATGTCAGTATCTGGCCGTTAGTCGCTATACGAGGTGATGTGAATTATGTCGCAATCGGTGCGCGTACGAATATCCAGGACGGCAGTGTCTTACACGTCACCCATAAATCCAGCTATAACCCTGACGGCAACCCGCTGATCGTGGGCGAAGATGTCACGGTAGGACATAAAGTCATGTTGCATGGCTGCACGATTGGCAATCGCGTCCTGGTTGGAATGGGGTCTATATTGCTGGACGGCGTAATAGTAGAAGACGATGTGATGATTGGCGCTGGCAGCCTGGTGCCGCAAAACAAACGTCTGGAAAGCGGCTATCTCTATCTGGGCAGTCCGGTTAAACAGATCCGCCCTTTAAAAGAAGCAGAGATAGAAGGGTTGAAATATTCAGCGAACAACTACGTAAAATGGAAAGATGAATATCTGGCTCAGGATAACCAGACCCAGCCCTGATCGTCTTCTTGTCGATCGCGGATCCTGTCGCTGGCTTCTTCTTCCAGATCCCAGCGATTTTCAACGAACGCCTGGAGGGGTGATATCCCTCCAAAACGGCGAAGCAGTTCGCCGCCCCCCATCGCACACGTCAGTTGCATACCATTCACTATTACAGGGAAGCAAACCGCCTGCCTTTCTTCATCCCAGGTTTCTCTGTCCGGGAAATGAATAGCCTGATTCATACCAGCAGCGCCTGTTGCAGGGAGTGTATCACTGGTTCTACTTCCGGTAAGACACCATGCCAAAGCAATACCGCATGTGCAGCCTGTCCCACCAGCATTCCGAGTCCATCGGAGAGATGTTTCGCACCATGGCCTTCGCACCATGCAAGGAAAGGGGTTTGTCCTTTCTGATAGAACATGTCGTAGTAACAGGCATGGGGATTAATAAGGGAGGAGGGGATCTCAGGCACGTCGCCTTTAATGCCGCTTGAGGTCGCATTGATTATCAGATCAAACTCGTGCCCTTGAAGATTCTCCATCGCACATGCTCCCACACTACCCGTATGAGAAAACAGGCCCGCCAGTTCTTCAGCACGGGAAAAGGTGCGATTGGTAATGGTTACGGCGCAATCCATAGACAGCAAGGGTAATAATACCCCTCGCGACGCGCCCCCTGCCCCGATGAGTAAGATCCGATAGCCTGGTTTGATATAGGAAAGTCTTTCGAGATCGCTGAGTAAACCAATGCCGTCGGTGTTATCGCCCAGCAGTCGACCATCTTCGAGATATTTTAAGGTATTCACTGCACCCGCAAGCGAGGCGCGTTCCGTTAACACATCGGCTCGTTCAAATGCCTGCTCTTTAAATGGCACGGTAATATTCGCACCTTTGCCTCCCGCCTTAAAAAAACCATTTAGCGTCGGGATAAAGTCATCCAGTGGCGCCAGTACGCGCCCATACGGGTGTTTGATCTGCAGTTGCCGGGCAAATTCACCATGGATAAAGGGAGATTTACTGTGCGCGATCGGATTACCAAAAACGGCGTACGTTTCCATCATGTTACCCCTGGCGAAAACGTTCGCCGGTTAATGCATCCCGAATTTCCGAAGGATTTTGACGCCCTCCCGTTTCACCGAGTACCACAGGGAAATCATCGCCAAATTGCGCAAGGACTTCACTTCTGTTGCGGCATGGGGGTAATCCGGTCAGGTTTGCGCTGGTTGAAACCAGTGGCTTACCAAATTGTTCACACAACGCAATAACAACAGGATGATCCGTTACCCGAACGGCCAGCGAGTTAAATCGCCCCGTCAACCAGCGAGGCGTTGTAGGCAACGCCGGGAAAACGTACGTTACCGGACCCGGCCACGATGCAAAGATCGTCTCACGTTGTTCAGACGTGAGCATTGAATCGTCAATATAGGGTTTTAGCTGCGCGAAGCTGGCAGCAATCAGAATCAGTCCTTTTTCGACGGGTCTTTGTTTGAGCGTTAATAAGCGATTGACCGCGACTTCACTGTCCGGATCGCAACCGACTCCAAAAACAGCTTCTGTAGGATAGGCGATGACGTCTTCTTTTTTCAGTACTTCCAGTGCATGCGCAATGGAGCCTGATTGAACATTATTATTCACAGGTTTAATCCGCCGATACCGGCTTTCCACATTGTTTACTGGCGCAGAAGCATTTAACGCCCTGCGCTGTTTTCTTTTCTATAAGCAGCGGGTAATCGCAATGAGGGCATGATCCCGCAACCGGTTTGAAATTGATAACAAACTGACATTCCGGATAGCGATCGCAGGAGTAAAAGGTTTTGCCAAAACGCGAACGACGCTGGACCAGGCTCCCTTGTTGGCACTGTGGGCACGCTATCGCTGTTTCATCTGGCTTATCAATTTGTTCAGTATGTGCGCACTGGGGATAGTCAATGCATCCGATAAACATGCCAAAGCGCCCCTGGCGCAGCACGAGATTGCCGCCGCATTCAGGGCAGGTCTGCCCCTCCAGAATCTTAACGATATGTCCGTCCGCCTGATTCTGCAGGGGACGAACATATTGGCAGTCCGGATAGTGAGAGCATCCGAGAAACGGACCGTGTTTCCCGGATCGTATAACAAGTTCAGCCCCGCATTGTGGGCAGGGCTCGTTGTTACGCACCGTAAAGAGTGCTGATTTGGCCATAAATACTCTTCATGCTACACATCAATTAATGCAGCATACCTTCATTCACTTCAAAGAGTAATTCTTCCATCTGCTGATAGGCATTTTCACACCCTGGAATGTTAAACAGAACCATCAGGATGACCCATTTCAGATCATCCAGTTCGAACTCTGCCGTATCCAGCGCCATGACGCGCTCTATCACCATCTCTCGGGTTTCGAGGTTTAGCACCTGAATTTGCTCCAGGAATAACAAAAATCCCCGGCAACTGGCATCCAGCCTTTCACCCTCTTCTGCTGTATAGATCCTCACAGATAAAGGGTCAGAGGCCATCTGCATCGGTTCGGCAAGACCATCCTGATAGTCAGCCAGTTTTTCGAGCCAGTTTAATGCGTTAAAGATATCTTCCTGTTCAAATCCCGCATCGGTAAGGTCTCGCGTTATTCTGTCCTGATCCACGCGCGTTTCGGCTTCGTTATGGATGTAAGTCTCAAACAAATACATCAGTACGTCGAACATGGCTTGCCCTCCTTAATCGGACATAGCCGCCGGGTACAGCTGCGATCCACCCTGCTAACTCCAGTTCCAGTAGCTGTGCTACCGTTGCTGGCACAGGTTGGCCGGCACGTTCAGCGACAACGTCAACAGGTGTTACCTCATCTCCTACGTTAGCCAGGAGCTTTGGAAATGGCAATGCCACGGCCTCCTTATCTGATGAATAAAGTGCTTTTTCAGGCTGATCCGCTGACCAATGTAACCCATGTCGCAAATTTTCGAGGATGTCCTCCGCGCGTGTAACCGGCGTTGCGCCCTGTTTTATTAACCAGTGTGGACCTTCACAACCGGGGTTTCCTATCGGCCCCGGCAAGGCAAATACCTCGCGGCCTTGTTCCAGCCCATATCGGGCCGTCACTAACGAACCACTGCGTAACGCAGCCTCGACGACAAATACGCCGAGGCTTAACCCACTAATGATTCGATTACGACGGGGAAAATTGGCAGGCCAGGGAGGCGTAGCCAGCGAGAATTCAGAAATAACGGCACCGGCAGAGGCAATAATCTGTTCAGCCAGAGGCACATGCCTGCGCGGGTAGACGTTGAATAGCCCGTTGCCAAGCACTGCCACCGTCGTACCCTGGACGGCAAGCGTCGCACGGTGTGCCACGCCGTCTATACCACACGCCAGCCCGCTGGTTATGGTCAATCCAGTTTGTGCCAGTTGCTCACAAATGATCTTCCCCCAGCGTTCGCCATACCAGGAGGGGGAGCGACTTCCCACGACAGCCAACTGAACGCTATTTAGCGCATGAATATTTCCGGCAACAAACAATGCGCCGGGAAAATCGACCAGCGTGCGCAAAATAGAGGGATAGTGCGGGCTGTTCGCCGTCAGAAGATAATGGTCGGGCATAGCAAGCCACTGCAAGCTTCTTTCTATCTCAGCGCCGCTCTGCGCATAAAACTTGTCGATCTGCTTTTTTGTCAGCCCGGCTTCTGCAAGTAAAGCGTGATCTAACTGCCCGCATGATGAGAGACGCTGGCCAAGGTTAACCATTCTCTCACCATATAAATCACCTATATGTATCAGGCGTAACCAAATCTCTGTCGATGTCATCCTTTCCCCTGCCATAAGCAGCCTCAGCAATCTTTGCGATTGGTCAGCGATGCTGTCAATCAGAGGGGGATTTGTCTAGAATAGAGGTAATAATCTTATCAACTCCTGAATACGACTCTGGAAATTTATGGCAGTTTTGCAAGTGTTACATATTCCGGACGAGCGCCTTCGCATCGTCGCTGAACCGGTTAAAGAAGTGAATGCAGAAATTCAGCGTATCGTCGATGATATGTTCGATACGATGTACGCTGAAGAAGGGATTGGCCTGGCGGCAACACAGGTAGACATTCACAAACGTATCATCGTGATTGATGTATCAGAAAATCGCGAAGAGCGCCTGGTGCTGATCAATCCTGAGCTGCTTGAGAAAAGCGGCGAAACCGGTATTGAAGAGGGCTGTCTGTCCATCCCTGAACAACGTGCTTTGGTGCCTCGTGCAGAGAAAGTGAAAATTCGCGCGCTTGACCGAGACGGCAAACCGTTTGAACTGGAAGCAGATGACCTGCTGGCGATTTGCATTCAGCATGAGATGGATCATCTGGTGGGGAAACTCTTTATTGATTATCTCTCCCCCCTGAAGCAACAGCGTATTCGTCAGAAAGTAGAGAAACTGGACCGTATGCGCGCTCGTGCATAATGTGCCCCCCCGGATACAAGGAATAACGTGTCTAGAAAGCTTCGCATTATCTTCGCTGGAACGCCCGATTTCGCGGCGCGACATCTTGATGCGCTTTTAACGTCGGGTCATGAGGTTGTGGGTGTGTTTACACAGCCTGACCGCCCGGCCGGGCGCGGCAAAAAATTGCTCCCTGGCCCGGTAAAAGTACTGGCGGAAGAAAAAGGGTTACCGGTATTTCAGCCGGTATCCCTACGCCCGGCAGAGAATCAGCAGCTGGTCGCTGACCTGAATGCAGATGTCATGGTGGTTGTGGCCTATGGGTTGATTTTGCCCAAAGCTGTGCTTGATCTACCGCGTCTGGGCTGCGTGAATGTGCACGGTTCTCTCCTGCCTCGCTGGCGTGGAGCTGCTCCTATTCAACGTGCGCTATGGGCGGGTGACAGTGAAACCGGCGTGACGATCATGAAGATGGATGTTGGCCTGGATACGGGTGACATGCTCTTTAAGCTCGCCTGCCCCATCACCGCTGAGGATACCAGCGCGACCTTGTACGATAAGCTCGCAGAGCTTGGTCCACAGGGATTAATCGAAACCTTGCAACAGCTGGCAGACGGCACGGCACATCCGGAAGTGCAGGATGAAGCCCTCGTTACCTATGCGGAAAAACTCAGTAAAGAGGAAGCCAGAATTGACTGGTCCCTGTCTGCCGCCCAGCTTGAACGCTGTATTCGTGCCTTTAATCCCTGGCCGATGAGCTGGCTGATGATTGACGATCAGCCTGTCAAAATCTGGAAAGCTTCCGTTATTGACGCAGAAACACAAGCCGTTCCGGGCACCATCGTCGACGCAAATAAACAGGGAATTCAGGTCGCCACGACTTCAGGCATCCTGAATCTTGAATCACTCCAGCCGGCGGGCAAGAAAGCGATGAGCGCACAGGATCTTTTAAATTCTCGTCGTGAGTGGTTTACGCCAGGCAGAAGTCTTGCCTGAGTTCATCTATTCCTAAGGCCCGGAGTTTCCGGGCATTTTTATTTCTACGGCTATGAAAAAACAAAACCTTCGCAGTATGGCAGCACAGGCTATTGAGCAAGTAGTCGAACAGGGTCAGTCTCTGAGCAACATTCTGCCACCGCTGCAGCAAAAAGTGTCCGATAAAGATAAAGCCCTGCTGCAGGAGTTGTGCTTTGGCGTGCTACGCACCCTTCCCCAGCATGAATGGCTTATCAGCAAACTCATGTCCCGGCCAATGACGGGAAAGCAGCGCACCATTCATTATCTGATTATGGTCGGATTTTATCAGTTGCTGCATACGCGTATTCCTCCGCATGCCGCTCTGGCTGAAACCGTGGAAGGCGCCGTTGCCATCAAACGCCCGCAGTTGAAAGGGCTCATTAACGGCGTGCTGCGTCAGTTCCAGCGCCAGCAGGAAGAACTTCTGGCCGAATTTGCACAATCAGAACATCGCTTCCTGCATCCAGAGTGGCTGCTAAAACGACTTAAAAAAGCCTACCCGGAAAACTGGGCCGCAATAGTCGAGGCAAACAACCAACGCCCTCCTATGTGGCTGCGCGTTAACCGCGCTCATCACTCACGCGATGAGTGGCTGGCTCTTCTGGAAGAAGCCGGTATGGAGGGTGCAGTACACAGCGGGTATCCGGATGCAGTGCGTTTACTTTCTCCTGCACCCGTATTTTCTTTACCGGGTTTTGATCAAGGCTGGGTCACCGTACAGGATGCATCAGCCCAGGGTTGCATGGCCTATCTGGAACCGCAAAATGGCGAGCGTATTTTAGATCTCTGTGCAGCGCCAGGCGGTAAAACAACCCATATTCTGGAAGTTGCTCCGCAGGCGAGCGTTTTGGCCGTCGATGTCGATGAACAACGACTCTCCCGCGTTTATGACAACCTGAAACGCCTCGGTTTAAAAGCAGAGGTTAAACAAGGCGATGGCCGCACGCCAGCCCAGTGGTGTGGCGATGAGCAGTTCGACCGTATTTTATTAGATGCGCCTTGTTCTGCTACGGGCGTGGTGCGTCGACATCCCGATATAAAATGGCTGCGCCGCGATCGCGATATCAGTGAATTAGCCCAGTTGCAGGCAGAAATCCTGGAGGCCATCTGGCCACACCTTAAGTCCGGCGGCACGCTGGTTTATGCCACCTGCTCTGTACTTCCTGAAGAGAATGGTCAGCAAATCGCAGCATTCCTGAAACGCACACCAGACGCCAAACTCTGTACAGGCACTGCCGAAAAACCGGGCAAACAAAATCTTCCCGGAGCTGAAGAAGGTGATGGCTTCTTTTACGCTAAGATAGTCAAAGCGTGATGGTGAAAACAGGTCGCAATTTATGAAGATAATCATTCTGGGTGCCGGACAGGTCGGTGGTACGTTGGCCGAAAACCTGGTGGGCGAGAATAACGACATCACTATCGTTGATACCAACGGGGATCGGCTGCGCGGTTTGCAGGATAAGTTCGATCTGCGCGTTGTGCAGGGCCATGGTTCACACCCTCGCGTTCTGCGCGAGGCGGGTGCTGACGATGCAGACATGCTGGTCGCGGTCACCAGTTCAGATGAAACCAACATGGTTGCCTGTCAGGTCGCGTATTCGTTATTTAACACGCCGAATCGTATTGCGCGTATTCGTTCCCCGGATTACGTGCGGGATGCGGAGAAGTTATTTAATTCGGAAGCGGTGCCCATCGATCATTTGATTGCGCCGGAACAGTTGGTTATCGACAGCATTTACCGTTTGATTGAGTATCCGGGCGCATTGCAGGTCGTCAATTTCGCCGAGGGCAAGGTCAGCCTGGCGGTGGTGAAAGCCTATTATGGCGGCCCGTTGATTGGCAACGCATTGTCCACCATGCGTGAACATATGCCTCATATTGATACGCGCGTCGCAGCGATATTCCGCCATGACCGCCCCATCCGTCCACAAGGCTCAACCATTGTGGAAGCGGGTGATGAAGTCTTCTTTATCGCAGCATCGCAGCATATTCGTGCGGTAATGAGTGAGCTTCAGCGTCTGGAAAAACCCTACAAGCGCATCATGCTGGTTGGGGGCGGGAATATCGGCGCTGGTCTGGCGCATCGTCTGGAAAAAGACTACAGCGTAAAACTGATCGAACGCGATCAACAGCGCGCTGCCGAGCTCGCAGAAAAATTGCAAAACACGATCGTCTTCTATGGCGATGCGTCCGATCAAGAGTTACTCGCCGAAGAGCATATCGATCAAGTCGATCTGTTTATTGCGGTCACGAATGACGATGAAGCGAACATTATGTCTGCCATGCTGGCAAAACGCATGGGCGCCAAAAAAGTTATGGTGTTGATTCAACGCCGGGCCTATGTGGATTTGGTGCAAGGCAGCGTGATTGATATCGCTATTTCCCCACAACAGGCAACGATTTCTGCATTACTTAGCCACGTGCGAAAAGCGGATATCGTCGGGGTTTCCTCATTACGTCGTGGCGTTGCCGAGGCCATCGAGGCCGTAGCGCACGGCGATGAAACCACCTCACGCGTTGTTGGCCGTGCCATCGATGAAATTAAACTGCCGCCAGGTACGATTATTGGTGCCGTAGTGCGTGGAAACGACGTCATGATTGCGAACGATAATTTACGTATTGAGCAAGGCGATCACGTCATTATGTTCCTGACGGATAAAAAGTTTATTAGCGACGTAGAACGCTTATTCCAGCCAAGTCCTTTCTTCCTGTAATTCTGATGGGGTACCTTTACAGGTACCCTGAAGATAATCCCCTATATTTTCTGATGACTAATTCTTCCTGACGATTATTAGTCGTTAATGGTAATTAGCTAATGATTTGTTAAACTTAAAATTGTCAGCTGGCATAAGGAGAATGAAATGAGTTTTGTTAAAGAATTTCGCGAATTTGCGATGCGCGGGAACGTGGTAGATTTGGCAGTAGGTGTGATTATTGGTGCAGCGTTCGGTAAGATCGTTTCATCTCTTGTCGCCGATATCATTATGCCGCCGTTAGGATTATTAATTGGCGGCATCGATTTCAAACAGTTTGCCGTTACGCTTCGTGAAGCGCAGGGTGATATTCCTGCCGTCGTAATGCATTACGGTATTTTTATTCAGAATATCTTTGATTTTGTCATCGTTGCATTTGCGATCTTCCTGGCTATCAAGCTTATCAATAAGCTGAATCGCAAAAAAGAAGAGCCTAAAGCACCACCGGCCCCTACGAAAGAAGAAGTGCTGCTTACTGAAATTCGCGATCTGTTAAAAGAACAGAACAGTCGTTCTTAATCAGGCCCAGAAAGTAAGAAGGCCAGTGGCAAAAAAGCGATTCACTTTCTTGCCACTGGCCTCCCAGTTACGTCCTTTTGCATTTTTCTCTTTTCGCAAATAACTGCCTTTTCCTTTCTTATTCTTTTCAATACGCTGTTTAAACAGGGGATCATGCAGTAATGCTGCAATAGCATTGTCCTGAATTTGGCCTTTCGTATGTTGATACCGGCTCATAAGTTCTCCAGATTGTATGTAAAAACAGCAGGAGTGTAGTCCTGCCTCTCTTTAAAATCAACACCCCTTCGTTTCACTGCGCACGCCCTGTTCAAGCGTCTCCAGGATCGAGCAGTAAATGCTACTGTGGGCTGTACCGCAGCAGGCATCATTGAGTCTTTGCAGAGATCTCTGCATCGTTTGCAATTCTTCAATACGCGCCTGAACTTCGCTCAGCCGGGCCTGAACGATACTTTTTGATTCCTGGCAAGTGTGGTGCTCCGGATCTATCCGGATCGACAGCAGTTCTCTTATTGAATCCAGGGTAAACCCCAGCTGCCGGGCATGTCGAATGAACTTCAGTCTCTGTAGATCCTTTTCCGTATATAGCCTGAACCCACCTTCGGTACGCACTTCATGATCCATCATTTGCTGTTTTTCGTAATAACGAATGGTATCGGGGGTGACGTCGGCAAGTTTAGCGATCTGACCAATACGATACATCATTCCGCCTCCTTCATTTTTGACGCCAGATTATGGGCATATTCACCATGAAGAAACTCGGTGCTTAACCCCGACTGACGTAGTTTAAGTTCTAGCAGCGCAAGACGACGACTGAGCGCTTCATATTCTGGTTCGTCCCGACTGACTGTTTTTAACAGGTCGGCAAGATCCACCGCTTCTTTACGCTGCTGGAGTTCTGGGGGTAGGCAGCCTGCATTTTTAAGAAGCCGATAACCGGCTCGAAGCTCTGGGGGAACGTGGAGATCTTCATCCAGGGTCAATGGTTCACCTGAACCCGGCAGGTTGTCGAATTCTCCCTGGCGTTGGGCATCAAGTATATGGCGTTCTGCCCACTGATCGAGTAACCACATAACGTGTGCTCCAGAGGATGAACAAAAATTGATAGGGTTATTGTAGGGAATATGAGGGCATACAAGATATAAAAAAACCCGCCGAAGCGGGTTTCTTTACGTTACTGCAGATTACTCTGCAGCAGCTTCTGCTTTCGACTCAGAACGATCAACCAGCTCGATGTAAGCCATCGGAGCGTTGTCGCCTGCACGGAAGCCACACTTCAGAATACGAGTGTAACCACCGGCGCGGGTCGCGAAACGCGGGCCCAGCTCGTTAAACAGTTTTGCCACGATCTCGTTATCACGAGTGCGGGCGAATGCCAGACGACGATTTGCAACGCTGTCAGTCTTGGCAAGAGTAATCAGCGGCTCAACTACGCGACGCAGCTCTTTCGCTTTAGGCAGGGTCGTCTTGATGATCTCATGACGAACCAGTGAACCTGCCATGTTGCGGAACATAGCCTGGCGATGGCTGCTGTTGCGGTTCAGTTGACGACCACTCTTACGATGGCGCATGACCTTATCCTTCTCAGTAAAACCTTAACCTGTGATCCGGTTACTCGTCAGCAATGCTTGCCGGTGGCCAGTTTTCCAGGCGCATGCCCAGAGACAGACCACGTGAAGCCAGCACGTCTTTAATCTCGGTAAGAGATTTTTTACCCAGGTTCGGCGTTTTCAGCAACTCAACCTCGGTACGCTGTACCAGATCACCGATATAGTGGATAGCTTCTGCTTTAAGGCAGTTAGCAGAGCGGACAGTCAATTCCAGATCGTCAACAGGGCGCAGCAGGATCGGATCGAATTCTGGTTTCTCTTCTTTCACTTCAGGCTGACGTACATCACGTAAGTCAACGAAAGCTTCCAGTTGTTCTGCCAGGATGGTTGCCGCACGACGAATCGCCTCTTCAGGATCGATTGTGCCGTTGGTTTCCATTTCGATGACCAGCTTGTCCAGGTCGGTACGCTGTTCTACACGCGCTGCTTCAACATTGTAGGCAATACGCTCTACAGGGCTGTAACATGCGTCGACCAGCAGACGGCCGATTGGGCGCTCATCTTCTTCCGAATGAATTCGGGCAGAAGCCGGCACATAACCACGACCGCGCTGAACTTTGATACGCATGCTAATCGCTGCGTTCTCATCGGTCAGGTGGCAGATCACGTGCTGCGGCTTGACGATTTCGACATCACCGTCGTGGGTAATGTCGGCTGCAGTCACAGGGCCAATGCCAGATTTATTCAAGGTAAGGATAACTTCATCTTTCCCCTGAACTCTCACCGCAAGCCCTTTCAGGTTGAGCAGGATTTCCAGGATATCCTCCTGAACACCTTCTTTGGTGCTGTACTCATGAAGTACACCATCAATCTCAACTTCGGTCACCGCACAACCCGGCATCGATGAGAGCAGAATACGGCGCAGTGCGTTACCCAGAGTATGGCCAAAGCCACGCTCTAAAGGCTCAAGGGTCACCTTGGCGTGCGTCGAACTCACTTGCTCGATATCTACCAGGCGCGGTTTTAGAAACTCTGTCACAGAACCCTGCATTGTGTCCTCTCTTTGGTACTAAGCTTTACTTGGAGTAAAGCTCGACGATCAGGTGTTCGTTAATGTCCGCAGACAGATCAGAACGTTCCGGCTGACGCTTGAACGTGCCTTCCATCTTGCCAGCATCAACTTCCAGCCAGGTTGGCTTTTCACGCTGCTCAGCCAGCTCCAGAGCGGCTTTCACGCGAGATTGCTTTTTCGCTTTCTCACGAATGCTAACAACGTCATTCGCTTTAACCTGATAAGAAGCGATGTTAACAACACGACCGTTTACCATGATCGCTTTATGGCTAACCAACTGGCGTGACTCGGAGCGAGTAGCACCGAAGCCCATACGGTAAACAACGTTGTCCAGACGACCTTCCAGCAGAGCCAACAGGTTTTCACCAGTGTTGCCTTTCAGACGTGCTGCTTCTTTATAGTAGTTACGGAACTGACGCTCCAGCACACCGTAAGTACGGCGAACTTTCTGCTTTTCACGCAACTGCACACCATAGTCAGACAGACGCGGTTTACGCGCACCGTGCTGGCCAGGAGCTTGTTCAATTTTACACTTGGTATCGATCGCGCGAACGCCAGACTTAAGGAATAAGTCGGTGCCCTCACGACGGCTCAGCTTGAGCTTAGGACCCAAATATCTTGCCATTTTCTATCTCCAACAATCCTAGAAAACGTAAGCGTTAAACGCGACGTTTTTTCGGCGGACGACAACCGTTATGAGGGATCGGAGTCACATCAGTAATATTAGTGATGCGGAAACCAGCGGCGTTCAGAGCACGAACAGTAGATTCGCGACCCGGACCCGGACCTTTAACCATAACTTCCAGATTCTTGATGCCGTATTCTTTTACGGCTTCAGCGCAACGCTCTGCTGCAACCTGAGCTGCAAACGGAGTGGATTTGCGTGAACCACGGAAACCGGAACCACCGGCTGTTGCCCAACCCAATGCGTTACCCTGACGATCAGTAATAGTAACGATGGTGTTGTTAAAAGAAGCATGGATATGAGCCACGCCGTCAGAGACTTGTTTTCTTACACGCTTACGTGCACGAATTGGTGCCTTTGCCATTATTCAATCACCCCGATTATTTCTTGATCGGTTTGCGCGGACCCTTACGGGTACGTGCGTTGGTCTTAGTACGCTGACCGCGCACTGGCAGACCACGACGATGACGCAAACCGCGATAGCAACCAAGGTCCATAAGGCGCTTGATGCTCATGCTAACTTCACGGCGCAGATCACCTTCAACGACAAATTTGGCAACTTCGTCACGCAGCGTGTCGATTTGTTCTTCAGACAGCTCACTGATCTTAACATCTTCAGCGATACCCGCTGCAGCCAAAATGGCCTTGGAACGGGTCTTGCCGACGCCGTAGATCGAAGTTAATGCGATCACAGCATGTTTCTGATCAGGAATGTTAATGCCTGCTATACGGGCCACTATGCACTCCTACTATTTAATATGTACACACCATGCTGAAAAGCCCGTTTTCAGGATACTCAAATGGTTGCGCACAGACATACAAAAGATTGGCTGGCTAATCTAGCCAGCTCAACCCAACTTTGCAAGAAAAATATGCGAAATAATCAGCCTTGGCGCTGTTTATGTTTCGGTTCGGCACTGCAAATCACACGGATGACACCATCACGCTTAACGATTTTGCAGTTACGGCATAATTTCTTGACGGAAGCACGAACTTTCATTTTTACTCTCCGTAACTTCTCGGGCGACCGTTTAGCGGCCGTAGCCTTTCAGGTTCGCCTTCTTCAATGCAGACTCGTACTGACTTGACATCATCAGAGTTTGCACTTGAGCCATAAAGTCCATAATCACGACAACAACGATGAGCAGTGAAGTTCCACCGAAGTAGAACGGTACTTTCATTGCATCACGCATGAACTCCGGGATCAGGCAAATAAAAGTAATATAAAGCGCACCAACCAAAGTCAGGCGAGTCATTACTTTATCGATATACTTCGCCGTTTGCTCTCCCGGACGAATTCCTGGTACAAATGCACCGGACTTCTTCAGGTTATCTGCTGTTTCACGTGGGTTGAAGACCAACGCCGTATAGAAGAAACAGAAGAAGATGATTGCAGACGCATAGAGTAACACATAAAGCGGTTGCCCAGGCTGCAAATACAGCGAAATTGTTGTCAGCCAGTTCCAACCAGTACCGCCCCCGAACCATGACGCGATGGTCGCCGGGAACAGAATGATACTGGAAGCGAAGATTGCCGGGATTACACCCGCCATATTCACTTTCAGCGGCAAATGTGTGCTCTGTGCAGCATACACGCGACGACCCTGTTGACGTTTAGCGTAGTTCACCACAATGCGGCGTTGACCACGTTCAACGAAGACAACAAAGAACGTCACTGCAAATACTAACACTGCAACCAATAGCAACAGAAGGAAGTGCAGGTCGCCTTGACGCGCTTGCTCGATTGTATGGGCAATGGCTGGCGGGAGTCCCGCAACGATACCAGCGAAGATAATGATCGAGATACCGTTACCGATACCTCGTTCAGTAATCTGTTCGCCGAGCCACATCAGGAACATGGTTCCTGTGACCAGACTTACAACAGCGGTGAAATAGAACGCAAAGCCTGGATTGATTACCAGACCTTGCATACCAGGCATATTCGGAAGACCGGTAGCAATACCGATCGACTGGAATATTGCCAGCACCAGAGTGCCGTAACGGGTGTACTGGCTGATCTTACGACGACCAGACTCCCCTTCTTTCTTCAACTCTGCCAGGGCCGGATGAACGACCGTCAGCAGCTGGATAATAATTGATGCCGAAATATACGGCATAATACCCAGTGCAAAGATTGAAGCACGGCTGAGAGCACCACCAGAGAACATGTTGAACATTTCAATGATGGTACCTCGCTGTTGCTCAAGCAGTTTGGCAAGTACAGCGGCATCGATACCAGGGATCGGAATAAAAGAGCCAATTCGGAAAACAATCAGCGCACCAACCACAAACAGAAGTCTGCGTTTAAGTTCGCCAAAACCACCCTTGGCACTTTGAAAATCTAATCCCGGTTGCTTAGCCATCTGCTACTTATTCCTCAATTTTACCGCCAGCAGCTTCGATAGCAGCACGTGCGCCTTTAGATACACGCAGGCCACGAACAGTTACCGGAGTTGAAACTTCACCAGCCAGGATCACTTTCGCGAACTCGATCTGGATACCGATAATGTTTGCTGCTTTCAGCGTGTTCAGGTCAACAACGCCGCCTTCAACTTTCGCCAGGTCAGACAGACGGATTTCCGCTGTAATCGCTGCTTTGCGAGAGGTGAAGCCGAATTTCGGCAGACGACGGTACAGTGGCATCTGGCCACCCTCGAAACCGCGACGTACGCCACCGCCAGAACGAGAGTTCTGACCTTTGTGACCACGACCACCGGTTTTACCGAGGCCAGAACCGATACCACGACCAAGGCGTTTACCCGCCTTTTTAGAGCCTTCGGCTGGAGACAGAGTATTTAAACGCATCTCTTACTCCTCAACTTTAACCATGAAGTAAACCGCGTTGACCATACCACGTACAGCGGGAGTATCCTCACGCTCAACGGTATGACCAATACGACGCAGACCCAGGCCAAGCAGCGTTGCCTTGTGTTTCGGCAGACGACCGATTGCACTGCGGGTTTGAGTGATTTTAATAGTCTTTGCCATGGTCAATTACCCCAGAATTTCTTCAACGGATTTACCACGCTTGGCAGCGACCATTTCTGGAGAATTCATATTTTCCAGGCCATCAATAGTTGCACGAACCACGTTGATCGGGTTGGTGGAACCATATGCTTTGGCCAGAACGTTATGAACTCCAGCGACTTCCAGAACGGCGCGCATTGCACCACCGGCAATAATACCGGTACCTTCAGAAGCCGGCTGCATGAATACACGAGAACCCGTGTGAACACCTTTTAAAGGGTGTTGCAGGGTGCCGTGGTTCAGCGCGACGTTAATCATATTGCGACGGGCTTTTTCCATCGCTTTCTGGATCGCTGCTGGAACTTCACGCGCTTTACCGTAACCAAAACCAACGCGACCATTACCATCACCAACAACAGTCAGAGCTGTGAAGGAGAAAATACGACCACCTTTAACGGTTTTAGATACGCGGTTAACCGCGATCAGCTTTTCCTGCAGTTCGCCAGCCTGTTTTTCGATGTGAGCCATCTTACACCTCTACCTTAGAACTGAAGGCCAGCTTCACGGGCAGCATCTGCCAGTGCCTGGACACGACCATGATATTGGAACCCGGAACGGTCAAAGGACACGACTTTGATGCCTTTTTCCAGAGCGCGTTCAGCAACAGCTTTACCTACAGCTGCAGCAGCGTCTTTGTTACCGGTGTACTTCAATTGTTCTGTAATAGCTTTTTCTACAGTAGAAGCAGCTACCAGAACTTCAGAACCGTTCGGTGCAATGACCTGTGCGTAAATATGACGCGGGGTACGATGTACCACCAGGCGAGTTGCACCCAGCTCTTTGAGCTTGCGGCGTGCGCGGGTCGCACGACGGATACGAGCAGATTTCTTATCCATAGTGTTACCTTACTTCTTCTTAGCCTCTTTGGTACGCACGACTTCGTCGGCGTAACGAACACCCTTGCCTTTATAAGGCTCAGGACGACGGTAGGCGCGCAGATCTGCTGCAACCTGACCGATCAGCTGTTTATCCGCGCCTTTCAGCACGATTTCAGTCTGAGACGGACATTCTGCAGTGATACCGGCTGGCAGCGGATGCTCAACAGGGTGTGAGAAGCCCAGAGACAGGCCTACTGCATTCCCTTTGATCGCTGCACGATAACCTACACCAACTAGTTGAAGCTTTTTAGTGAAGCCTTCGGTAACACCAACAACCATTGAGTTCAGCAGGGCACGCGCGGTACCAGCCTGAGCCCATCCATCCACGAAACCATCACGTGGACCGAAGGTCAGAGCATTGTCTGCATGTTTAACTTCAACAGCATTGTTGAGGGTACGAGTCAGCTCGCCATTTTTACCTTTGATCGTAATAACCTGTCCGTCGATTTTTACATCAACGCCGGCAGGAATAACGACCGGTGCTTTAGCAACACGAGACATTCTTTCCTCCGATTAGGCTACGTAGCAGATAATTTCGCCACCAAGACCAGCTTGGCGCGCTGCACGATCAGTCATAACACCTTTAGAGGTAGAAACAACTGCGATACCCAGACCAGCCATAACTTTAGGCAGCTCATCTTTTTTCTTATAGATGCGCAGGCCTGGGCGGCTGACACGCTGAATGCTTTCTACAACAGCTTTACCCTGGAAATACTTAAGCGTAAGTTCCAGTTCCGGCTTGGTGTCGCCTTCAACTTTAAAATCTTCGATAAAACCTTCTTCCTTCAGCACGTTGGCAATTGCCACTTTCAGCTTGGCGGAAGGCATGGTGACCGCAACTTTGTTCGCGGCCTGACCGTTACGGATACGGGTCAGCATATCCGCGATCGGATCTTGCATGCTCATCTGTCTTTACTCCCGTGATTCAATTGGTAATTACCAGCTAGCCTTTTTCAAGCCTGGTACTTCACCGCGCATGGCGGCTTCACGCAGTTTGATACGGCTCAACCCGAACTTGCCCACATAACCATGTGGACGACCTGTTTGACGGCAGCGGTTACGCTGACGAGACGGGCTGGAATCACGCGGCAGAGACTGCAGCTTGAGAACAGCATTCCAACGATCTTCGTCGGAAGCGTTCACATCAGAAATGATCGCTTTCAGTTCAGCGCGTTTAGCGAAGAATTTATCAGCTAAAGCTACGCGCTTTACTTCGCGTGCTTTCATTGATTGCTTAGCCATTCAGTAACCCTACCTTACTTGCGGAACGGGAAGTCAAAGGCAGCCAGCAGAGCACGGCCTTCTTCGTCAGAGTTCGCAGTAGTGGTAATGGTAATATCCAAACCACGCACGCGGTCGACTTTATCGTAGTCGATCTCTGGGAAGATGATCTGCTCACGGACACCCATGCTGTAGTTACCACGACCGTCGAAAGACTTAGCGGACAAGCCACGGAAGTCACGGATACGTGGAACAGCAATAGAGATCAGGCGCTCAAGGAACTCCCACATGCGTTCGCCACGCAGAGTTACTTTACAGCCGATCGGATAGCCCTGACGGATTTTGAAGCCTGCAACAGATTTGCGTGCTTTGGTGATCAACGGCTTTTGACCGGAGATAGCTGTCAAATCAGCTGCTGCGTTATCCAGCAGTTTTTTGTCAGCGATCGCTTCACCAACACCCATGTTCAGGGTGATCTTCTCGACCCGAGGGACTTGCATGACAGAATTGTAGTTAAACTCAGTCATGAGTTTGCTAACTACTTCGTCTTTGTAGTAATCATGCAGTTTCGCCATCGTACTACTCCAAATTACTTGATAGTTTCGCTGTTCGATTTGAAGAAACGGACTTTTTTGCCATCTTCAAATCTAAAGCCTACACGGTCAGCCTTACCGGTTGCCGAGTTGAAGAGCGCAACGTTAGAAACCTGAATAGCAGCTTCTTTTTCAACGATGCCACCTGGTTGGTTCAGGGCCGGAACCGGCTTCTGATGTTTCTTAACCAGGTTGATACCTTCAACAATGATCTTGCCGGAAGACAGAACATTTTTTACTTTACCGCGTTTACCTTTATCTTTACCGGTTAACACGATAACTTCGTCATCACGACGGATTTTCGCTGCCATGATTCGCTCCTTAGAGTACTTCTGGTGCCAGAGAGATAATTTTCATGAACTTCTCAGTACGAAGCTCACGAGTTACCGGCCCAAAGATACGCGTGCCGATAGGCTGCTCGCTGTTATTGTTTAAAATAACGCATGCATTACCATCGAAGCGAATGACAGAACCGTCAGGGCGACGAACACCCTTTCTGGTGCGCACCACTACCGCTTTCAGCACATCACCTTTTTTGACCTTACCACGTGGAATTGCTTCCTTGATGGTGATCTTGATGATGTCGCCTACGCCTGCGTAGCGACGGTGCGAGCCACCCAGAACCTTGATACACATTACGCGACGTGCACCGGAGTTGTCGGCGACGTTCAGCATAGTCTGTTCTTGGATCATTTCAGTGCTCCGCTAATGTCAACTACTACCTGAGACTCCAAAATCAGAGCCGTTAAAAAGCCCCATATCGAGGGCGCGGCATTATAACACCGCTTCTACAATATGGGTAGAAAAAATAAACGGCTCATTGCTGAGCCGTTTATTCGTATTGAGAAGGCTAACTCTATTACAGAACCGCTTTCTCTACAACGCGAACCAGCGTCCAGGACTTAGTCTTGGACAGTGGACGGCATTCACGGATTTCAACCTTGTCGCCGATACCACATTCGTTGTTCTCGTCATGTACGTGCAGTTTGGTCGTACGCTTGATGAATTTACCGTAGATCGGGTGTTTCACAATACGTTCGATAGCAACAACAATGGATTTCTCCATTTTGTCGCTAACAACACGACCTTGCAGAGTACGGATTTTATCGGTCATTACGCACCCGCCTTCTGAGTCAGTAAAGTCTTAACGCGTGCAACATCACGACGCACTTGCTTCAGCAGGTGAGTCTGTTGCAGCTGGCCACTTGCAGCCTGCATGCGCAGGTTAAACTGCTCACGCAGCAGGTTCAGCAGCTCAGCGTTCAGCTCTTCAACGCTTTTTTCACGCAGCTCATTTGCTTTCATTACATCACCGTCTTAGTTACAAAGGTGGTTTTAATCGGCAGTTTCGCTGCTGCCAGGCCGAATGCTTCACGGGCCAGCTCTTCCGGTACACCGTCCATTTCATACAGGACTTTGCCCGGTTGGATCAAGGCAACCCAGTACTCCACGTTACCTTTACCTTTACCCATACGAACTTCCAGCGGCTTCTCGGTAATTGGTTTGTCCGGGAATACACGGATCCAGATTTTACCTTGACGCTTAACTGCACGGGTCATTGCACGACGTGCTGCTTCGATCTGACGTGCAGTCAGACGCCCACGGCCAACAGCTTTCAGACCGAAAGAGCCGAAGCTAACATCCGTACCCTGCGCCAGACCACGGTTGCGGCCTTTGTGCACTTTACGGAATTTTGTACGCTTTGGTTGTAACATCAGCGACGCTCCTTATTTACGGCCTTTACGCTGCTGCTTTTTAGGTTGCGCAGCCGGTTTTTCCGGTTGTTCAACAGCAGCCATACCACCCAGGATCTCACCTTTGAAGATCCATACCTTAACGCCGATTACACCGTAAGTGGTGTGCGCTTCAGAGGTGTTGTAGTCGATGTCAGCACGCAGTGTGTGCAACGGTACGCGACCTTCGCGGTACCATTCGGTACGTGCGATTTCCGCGCCGCCCAGACGGCCGCTAACTTCAACTTTGATACCTTTAGCGCCCAGACGCATTGCGTTCTGTACAGCACGCTTCATAGCACGACGGAACATAACACGACGTTCCAGCTGTGAAGTGATGCTGTCAGCAACCAATTTAGCGTCCAGTTCAGGCTTACGAACTTCAGCGATATTGATCTGTGCAGGAACGCCAGCGATATCCGCTACGACCTTGCGCAGTTTTTCTACGTCTTCGCCTTTCTTACCGATCACGATGCCAGGACGAGCAGTGTGAATAGTCACACGGATGCTCTTAGCTGGACGCTCGATAACGATACGAGATACAGACGCTTTAGCCAGTTCCTTAGTCAGGTACTGACGTACTTTAAAATCGCTGTCCAGGTTGTCAGCGAATTCTTTGGTGTTCGCAAACCAGGTTGAATTCCATGGTTTTACAATACCCAGGCGAATACCATTAGGATGTACTTTCTGACCCATTGCTAGTCTCCAGAGTCTCAGCGATCGGACACAACCACAGTAATGTGGCTGGTGCGCTTCAGGATGCGATCTGCACGACCTTTCGCACGCGGCATAATGCGCTTCATGCTTGGGCCTTCATCTACGAAAATTTTCGCAACTTTCAGATCGTCAATGTCAGCGCCATCGTTGTGTTCAGCGTTAGCAATGGCAGATTCCAGTACTTTCTTGACCAATACCGCAGCTTTCTTGTTGGTATAGGTCAGGATGTCCAGGGCCTGCGACACTTTCTTACCGCGAATCAGGTCAGCAACAAGGCGTACCTTCTGAGCAGAAGAACGAGCATGGCGATGTTGAGCTAAAGTTTCCATCTCTTCCTCCTACCTTATTTCTTCTTCGCTTTTTTATCAGCAGCATGGCCGCGATAAGTACGAGTCGGTGCGAATTCACCCAGTTTGTGACCGACCATTTCGTCGGAAACAAAGACTGGAACGTGCTGACGACCATTATGGACAGCGATGGTCAAACCGATCATGTTAGGAAAGATCGTTGAACGACGGGACCAAGTGCGCAGGGGCTTCTTGTCTCCGCTTTCCACCGCTTTCTCTACCTTCTTCAGCAAGTGCAGGTCAATAAAAGGACCTTTCTTGAGAGAACGTGGCATGGCTTATCCTCTAATATTATTTGCTACGGCGACGTACGATAAATTTATCAGTACGCTTGTTGCTGCGGGTCTTCTTACCTTTGGTCTGAACGCCCCACGGAGATACCGGGTGCTTACCAAAGTTACGACCTTCACCACCACCATGTGGGTGGTCGACTGGGTTCATCGCAGTACCGCGAACGGTAGGACGAACACCACGCCAGCGTGCAGCACCAGCTTTACCCAGAACGCGCAGCATATGCTCAGCATTGCCAACTTCGCCCAGAGTAGCGCGGCAGTCTGCTTCGACTTTACGCATTTCACCAGAACGCAGACGCAGGGTGACATAAGCACCATCACGAGCAACGATCTGAACGTAAGTACCAGCGGAACGTGCCATCTGACCGCCTTTACCTGGTTTCATTTCTACGTTATGAACGGTAGAACCAACCGGGATATTGCGCATCGGCAGGGTGTTGCCTGCTTTGATTGCAGCATCAACGCCAGACTGAATCTGGTCGCCAGCTTTCAGGCCTTTAGGGGCCAGGATGTAACGGCGTTCGCCATCTTTGTACAGAACCAGCGCGATGTTCGCGGAACGGTTCGGATCGTACTCAAGACGCTCAACAATTGCCGGGATACCGTCTTTGTTGCGTTTGAAGTCAACAATACGGTAAGCCTGCTTGTGACCACCACCGATGTGACGAGTGGTGATACGGCCATTGTTGTTACGACCACCGGATTTGCTGTTTTTTTCAACCAGCGGAGCAAAAGGTTTGCCCTTGTGCAGCTCTGGGTTGACCACTTTAACAACGTGGCGACGACCCGGAGATGTCGGTTTACATTTAACAACTGCCATTGTATTACTCCTCCGACTTACTCAGCGCCGCCGACGAAGTCCAGATTCTGGCCTTCCTTCAGGGTGACGTAAGCTTTTTTCCAGTCGCTACGACGACCGATACGCTGTCCGTGACGTTTAACTTTCCCTTTAACAACCAGGGTGTTAACGACTTCGACTTCGACTTCAAACAGTTTCTGCACAGCAGCTTTGATTTCTGCTTTGGTCGCGTCTTTAGCAACTTTGAGAACGATGGTATTGGTTTTTTCCATCGCAGCAGACGCTTTTTCAGAAACGTGCGGCGCACGAAGCACCTTCAGCAGACGTTCTTCACGAATCATGCCAGCATCTCCTCAACTTGCTTAACAGCATCAGCAGTCATTACGACTTTGTCGAAGGCGATCAGGCTAACCGGGTCGATACCTGTTGCATCGCGTACGTCAACCTTGTGCAGGTTGCGCGCAGCCAGGAACAGATTTTCGTCCAGCTCACCGGTGATGATCAGCACATCTTCCAGAGCCATGTCTTTCAGTTTCTGTGCCAGCAGCTTAGTTTTAGGCGCTTCAACAGAGAATGATTCGACAACGATCAGACGATCCTGACGTACCAGTTCGGACAGAATGCTTTTCAGCGCGCCGCGGTACATCTTTTTGTTTACTTTTTGACTGTGGTCCTGCGGGCGAGCAGCGAAGGTCACGCCACCGGAACGCCAGATCGGGCTCTTGATAGAACCTGAACGCGCACGGCCGGTACCTTTCTGGCGCCACGGCTTTTTGCCGGAACCAGTTACTTCAGCACGAGTCTTCTGAGCACGAGTACCCTGACGAGCACCAGCTGCATAAGCAACTACAACCTGGTGAACCAGCGCTTCGTTGAAATCACGACCGAAGGTAGTTTCGGAAACAGTCAGCGCGCTCTGCGCGTCTTTCAATACTAATTCCATTGCTATCCCCTTACGCCTTCACAGCTGGTTTAACGATCAGGTCGCTACCGGTTGCACCCGGAACTGCACCTTTAACCAGCAGCAGGTTGCGCTCAGCGTCAACACGTACTACGTCCAGGCTCTGAACAGTCACACGTTCGTTACCCAGCTGACCTGCCATTTTCTTGCCTTTGAACACTTTGCCCGGAGTCTGGTTCTGACCGATAGAACCCGGAACGCGGTGAGACAAGGAGTTACCGTGCGTGGCATCCTGAGTACGGAAGTTCCAGCGCTTAACGGTACCAGCAAAACCTTTACCTTTAGAGGTACCGGTTACGTCAACTTTTTTAACTTCAGCAAACAGCTCAACGCTAATGTCCTGACCTACGGTGAACTCTTCGCCTTCAGCAAGACGGAATTCCCACAGACCACGGCCAGCTTCAACGCCAGCTTTAGCGAAGTGACCCGCTTCTGGTTTGGTTACACGGTTAGCTTTTTTAGCACCAGTGGTAACCTGAACAGCACGGTAGCCATCGTTAGCCAGGTCTTTAACCTGAGTAACGCGGTTTGCTTCAACTTCGATTACGGTTACTGGGATAGATACGCCATCTTCAGTGAAGATGCGAGTCATTCCCACTTTTTTACCGACTAAACCAATCATTGTATCAACCTCTCAATCGCTCGATGACCTGATTAACCCAGGCTGATCTGCACGTCTACACCGGCAGCCAGATCCAGACGCATCAGAGCATCAACGGTTTTCTCGGTTGGCTCAACGATGTCAACCAGACGCTTGTGAGTGCGGATTTCGTACTGATCGCGCGCGTCTTTGTTAACGTGCGGAGAGATCAGAACAGTGAAGCGCTCTTTGCGGGTCGGCAGCGGGATCGGACCACGGACTTGCGCACCAGTGCGCTTAGCAGTCTCGACGATTTCCGCGGTTGATTGATCAATCAGACGATGATCAAACGCTTTCAGGCGGATACGGATTCTTTGGTTCTGCATGAGACCAGAGCTCCAATTATTTTATAAACGAAAATGATCACTACTCAAACCCATTACGATTGATGGGAGAGTGTAACCGTTCTTACGTAGCCCCCCAATTGGGAGCATTGTTGAGTAACAAAATGAGTTACTCCGGTTCTGATTGAACCCGCCGTCAATTACGACAAGCCCGCGCATTATACGTAAATCTGGGCGAGACGCAAGTGTCGTTTAGAAAATAAGCGCCAGAGATTCATTATGCGCAGCCGCTCGCATTCTTTCTGAAAACGCGCGGCCCTTCACCACATGAGTGGAAGCCGACACGCAGGGTCTTAATTTTCAATTTGTCGCCCATGAATGATGTGAGGATGATGCGCTAAACCTCTTTTCAAGGATGATGACATGCTGACCACCCTGCCCTTTTTGCTCGTCTATTTAATGCTTTCGGTTTTACTGGTACGTGAAGATATTCGCACGGGATTGTTGCCGGACCGCTATGTGTGTCCGTTACTCTGGGCAGGCCTGCTCTTCCAGCTTTGCATTCACCCCTCTTTTCTTCCGAGCGCGGTGGTTGGGGCGATGGCTGGCTATCTGGGTTTTTCGGCTATCTACTGGGGGTTTCGATTGGTATGCCATCGCGAGGGGCTGGGCTATGGCGATGTAAAATATGTGGCAGCGCTTGGAGCATGGCATGGATGGTGCATTTTACCCGTACTGGCGCTCGTCGCGGCGCTCATGGCACTCGTGTATCTTCTCATTCTCTCTTTATGTCAGCCTGAAAAAGAGCCATTAAAAAACCCACTGCCTTTTGGGCCATTTCTGGCAGCAGCGGGTTTATGCGTCGGCTGGCAAAGCCTGATTAATTTTCCACTTTGATCTGCGACTGAAGATAGTTTGGCAGGCCAATCTTGCCGATCAGATCCAGCTCAGTTTCCAGCCAGTCGATGTGACCTTCCTCATCGGCCAGAATCTGAATCATCATATCGCGGCTCACGTAGTCATGGACGCTATCCGCATAGGCAATCGCCTCACGCAGATCTTTCGCCCCTTCAAGTTCCAGCGCCAGGTCTGAACGGAGCATCTCCTCGACGTCTTCGCCGATGCCCAGTTTGCCGAGATCCTGCAGGTTAGGAATGCCTTCAAGGAACAAAATACGCTCGATGTACTTATCTGCGTGTTTCATCTCATCGATGGATTCGTGGTATTCAACATCATTGAGGCGCGTCAGGCCCCAGTTTTTGAACATTCTTGCATGAAGAAAATACTGATTGATTGCGACAAGCTCATTTCCCAATAATTTATTGAGATAACTTATGATTTTCACATCACCTTTCATTATATAGTCCCTCCGCTTCCACTCATTGAAGCGTAGAACGGGCTACAGGGATGTCAAAAAAAAGATCGGTGCTTAGGCAATCTCTTTGAATTCTGGGATCTGCATCAGTTCATCCTGCATGATCTCACGGGCGGCGCGTACGCACTTACCGCACTGATTTCCTACGGGAACAAACTTGCGCAGCTGCTGGAAGGATTGTGGCTGAAATTGACGAACGGCCTGACGAATTTTTTTATCACTCACACCATTACATAAGCAAACGTACATACAGACTCCCGTTCAAAATATGCGCAAAGTGTAAGTGAGAATGGTTATGATTACAATAGCACAGGCCGCAGGATACGCGTCGGAACGGGACAAAAAATGCGAAAATTTGTGACAAATACAGACTCGCATAAAACAAAAAAGGACGCCGAAGCGTCCTTTTTAATTCAGGGATAATTAATTAGCCCAGAACTTTAGCAACAACGCCCGCGCCAACGGTACGGCCGCCTTCACGGATTGCGAAACGCAGACCGTCATCCATCGCGATTGGGTGGATCAGGGTAACAACCATCTGAATGTTGTCGCCTGGCATTACCATCTCAACGCCTTCTGGCAGTTCGATGGTACCAGTCACGTCAGTTGTACGGAAGTAGAACTGTGGACGGTAGCCTTTGAAGAACGGAGTATGACGGCCGCCTTCATCTTTGGACAGGATGTAAACTTCAGATTCGAATTTGGTGTGCGGCTTGATAGAGCCTGGCTTAGCCAGAACCTGACCACGTTCGATTTCTTCACGTTTGATACCACGCAGCAGAACACCAACGTTCTCACCAGCACGGCCTTCGTCCAGCAATTTGCGGAACATTTCAACGCCGGTACAGGTAGACTTAGCAGTCTCTTTGATACCAACGATTTCAACTTCTTCGCCAACTTTAACGATACCGCGCTCTACACGACCGGTAACAACAGTACCACGGCCGGAGATAGAGAATACGTCTTCGATTGGCAGCAGGAATGGCTTGTCGATAGCACGTTCTGGTTCTGGGATGTAAGAATCCAGGAAGCCAGCCAGTTCAACAATCTTCGCTTCCCACTCTGCTTCGCCTTCCAGCGCTTTCAGAGCAGAACCACGTACGATTGGAGTATCGTCGCCTGGGAAATCGTACTGAGACAGCAGTTCACGAACTTCCATCTCTACCAGTTCCAGCAGCTCTTCGTCATCAACCATGTCGCATTTGTTCAGGAACACGATGATGAAAGGAACGCCTACCTGACGACCCAGCAGGATGTGCTCACGAGTCTGAGGCATAGGGCCGTCAGTCGCAGCAACAACCAGGATCGCGCCGTCCATCTGCGCAGCACCGGTGATCATGTTTTTAACATAGTCGGCGTGGCCTGGGCAGTCTACGTGTGCGTAGTGGCGAGTCGGGGTGTCATATTCAACGTGAGAAGTGTTGATGGTGATACCACGAGCTTTTTCTTCTGGTGCGTTATCGATCTGGTCGAATGCACGAGCAGAACCACCGTAGGTTTTAGCCAGAACGGTAGTGATTGCAGCAGTCAGGGTAGTTTTACCATGGTCAACGTGGCCGATAGTACCGACGTTGACGTGCGGTTTTGTACGTTCAAATTTTTCTTTAGACACGGCTATATTCCTTACTATAGTGCCCCCTCACCGAGGGGGCACGGGATTTTGTTTTTAACCCTATGGCTTATTTGCCACGAGCTTCGATTACGGCCTGAGCAACGTTGTTCGGCGCATCGTCATACTTCAGGAACTCCATGGAGTAAGAAGCACGACCTTTGGTCAGTGAACGCAGTTGAGTTGCATATCCGAACATTTCAGACAGCGGAACTTCAGCGTGGATCACAACGCCAGTCACGTTGGATTCTTGACCGCGCAGCATACCACGACGACGGCTAAGGTCACCGATGACATCACCCGTGTTCTCTTCCGGAGTCTCTACTTCAACCTTCATGATAGGCTCAAGCAGAACTGGTTTCGCTTTCTTAAAGCCTTCTTTAAAGGCAATAGAAGCGGCCAGTTTAAACGCCAGTTCAGAGGAGTCAACGTCATGGTAAGAACCGAAGTGCAGACGCACACCGAGATCGACTACCGGGTAACCCGCCAGCGGGCCAGACTTCAGCTGTTCCTGAATGCCTTTATCAACGGCAGGGATGTATTCACCAGGAATTACACCACCTTTGATGTCGTTGATGAACTCGTAACCTTTCGGGTTTGAGCCAGGCTCCAGAGGGTACATGTCGATAATAACATGACCGTACTGACCACGACCACCAGACTGCTTGGCGTGCTTACCTTCAACATCGGTAACTTTCGCACGAATCGCTTCGCGGTAAGCAACCTGTGGTTTACCCACGTTCGCTTCAACGTTGAATTCACGTTTCATACGGTCAACGATGATGTCGAGGTGCAGTTCACCCATACCAGCGATGATGGTCTGGTTAGATTCTTCATCAGTCCATACGCGGAATGATGGATCTTCTTTTGCCAGACGACCCAGAGCCAGACCCATTTTTTCCTGGTCAGCTTTGGTTTTTGGTTCAACGGCGATAGAGATTACTGGCTCTGGGAATTCCATACGCTCCAGAATGATTGGCGCATCTGGGTTACACAGGGTATCACCAGTAGTTACGTCTTTCAGACCGATAGCTGCAGCGATGTCACCAGCGCGAACTTCTTTGATCTCTTCACGTTTGTTTGCGTGCATCTGTACGATACGACCGAAACGCTCACGTGCCGCTTTCACAGAGTTCAGGATGGTGTCACCAGAGTTAACCACGCCAGAGTACACGCGGAAGAACGTCAGGTTACCCACGAACGGGTCGGTAGCGATTTTGAACGCCAGAGCAGCAAACGGCTCTTCATCACTTGCGTGACGTTCAGCCGGCGTGTCTTTACCGTCGTCCAGGATACCGTTGATCGCAGGAACATCTACTGGAGATGGCAGGTAATCAATTACCGCATCCAGCATTGCCTGAACACCTTTGTTCTTGAACGCAGAACCACAGGTTACCAGGATGATTTCGTTGTTCAGAACACGCTGACGCAGAGCTTTTTTGATCTCTTCTTCAGTCAGTTCTTCACCACCCAGGTATTTCTCCATCAGCTCTTCTGAAGCTTCAGCAGCGGACTCGATCAGGTTCTGGTGCCATTCTTCGGCCAGGTCCTGCATGTCAGCTGGAATATCTTCATAAGTGAAGGTTACGCCTGCGTCTTCTTCGTTCCAGTTGATGGCTTTCATTTTCACCAGGTCAACAACACCGGTGAAACCTTCTTCAGCACCAATTGCCAGCTGAAGCGGAACCGGAGTCGCGCCCAGACGGGTTTTGATCTGACCAACAACTTTCAGGAAGTTAGCACCCATACGGTCCATTTTGTTAACGAACGCGATGCGTGGAACTTTATATTTGTTTGCCTGACGCCATACGGTTTCAGACTGCGGCTGAACACCACCAACTGCGCAGTAAACCATTACAGCACCATCAAGAACACGCATGGAACGTTCAACTTCGATGGTGAAGTCAACGTGCCCCGGGGTGTCGATGATGTTTACACGGTGCGGCTCATACTGCTTAGCCATACCTGACCAAAATGCAGTAGTCGCTGCGGAGGTGATAGTAATACCACGCTCCTGCTCCTGTTCCATCCAGTCCATGGTAGCTGCGCCGTCATGAACTTCACCGATTTTATGGTTTACACCGGTGTAGAACAGAATACGTTCGGTAGTAGTGGTTTTACCGGCGTCGATGTGCGCACTGATACCGATGTTACGGTAGCGTGCGATGGGTGTTGTACGAGCCATTTGATTCCTCGTTTGTTTCTTTGGCGTTCAGTTAAGTAACCCAGAGCGGGCAGCTTCTCTGAAGCGCCCGTCTGGTGACTATGACTCCGAAGGGATTACCAACGGTAGTGTGCGAACGCCTTGTTGGCTTCTGCCATACGGTGAACGTCTTCACGTTTCTTAACTGCAGTACCTTTGTTGTCTGCAGCATCAGAAAGTTCGTTCGCCAGACGCAGGGCCATGGATTTATCACCGCGTTTACGAGCAGCTTCAACGATCCAACGCATTGCCAGAGCATTACGACGAACCGGACGAACTTCAACTGGAACCTGATAAGTAGAACCACCAACGCGGCGGGACTTAACTTCTACAGTAGGGCGAACGTTGTCGAGAGCGACTTCGAAAGCTTCCAGTGCGTTTTTATCAGAGCGTTGAGCCAGGGTCTCAAGCGCGCTGTATACGATAGCTTCTGCAGTAGATTTTTTACCATCTACCATCAGGATATTGACGAATTTTGCCAGCAGTTCTGATCCGAACTTCGGATCTGGAAGAATTTTACGCTGACCAATGACGCGACGACGTGGCATGGGAATACTCCGTTGTTAATTCAGGATTGTCCAAAACTCATAGAGTTTAGTTTGACATTAGTTAAAACAGTTTGGCCTTACTTAACGGAGAACCATTAAGCCTTAGGACGTTTCACGCCATACTTGGAACGAGACTGCTTACGGTCTTTAACGCCGGAACAGTCAAGTGCACCACGAACGGTGTGATAACGAACACCCGGAAGGTCTTTTACACGACCGCCACGGATCAGGATCACGGAGTGTTCCTGCAGGTTGTGACCTTCACCACCGATGTAGGAAGTCACTTCAAAACCGTTGGTCAAACGCACACGGCATACTTTACGCAGTGCGGAGTTTGGTTTCTTAGGAGTGGTGGTATATACACGAGTACATACACCACGTTTCTGCGGGCAGGCTTCCAGCGCAGGCACGTTGCTTTTTGCAACTTTGCGAGCGCGTGGTTTGCGTACCAGCTGGTTAACTGTTGCCATTAAATAGCTCCTGGTTTTAGCTTTTGCTTCGTAAACACGTAATAAATCGACCTCACACAATATGAGGACGCGAAATTTTAGGGCCACGCCGAAAAGGTGTCAAGAAATATACAACGATCTCGGCTTACCAGCTCATTTGACTGGCATGCTTCACGGCAAGATTAACGAAGTCAGTATAGTCAACGACGTCGATTTTGGCTGAAATTTGACCAGAAAGACCGCGGGCATCAATGTCTTCCCTTAGTGCAGAGATGGATATGGGGGCATTGCTGAAAATTTCAACGAAGCGATTGCCCTTAATGGCGCCCAGCACACCATCCTGGATAAGCAGCAGATCGTCGCCTTCACTCAGCATACGGAGCAGGCTGTCGATGTCACATTGCCAGGGTGAGTGGCGGAGGGTATGGAGCATAGCGGCCTCAGAATGTCAGAACGGTATCGTACCGGGAGAGTTCATTACGCAGGGCATCGGGCGCCAGCGCTGTCGCTTCCAGTACCATAGGGGTACTTTCAGCCAGACCGCGCGCTTTTAACGACTCCGCACAGACCCAAATTGACTCAATGTCATAGAGAGGCAGGACCTTAAAGGTGGCGATATAATCCCGGGCCAGTATTTTCTGCGGCTGCTGTCCTGCAAGGATCTGAAGGACACCGTCGCTGATAAAAAAGACGCCAATCTCTTCGGTAAGAGCCGAAGTCGCCAGCAACGCATCCAGCCCTTCCCGACCGGATGCGCTTCCATGGGGGGCTGACGTAAAAACAAACGCCACGCGCTTCATCAGAATTGCACCATACGATCGCAGGTAAGCGCAGCCTGTGCCAGCGCGCCTAAACCACTTAAAGAAAATCCTGACTGGAGATTCGCCCCTGTCAGCCCTAACCGTTCAGCCTCCGTGCTGTCCACGACGCCACGGCGCAATGCGGCAGCAACACAGATATGTAGCTCAACGCCGTGCTTTTCGTGAAGCGTCTGCCAGGCGCGTACCATATCAACCTCATCGGAGGCCGGGGACGTGAGCTGGTTCGCGTTGTAGATGCCTTCGCGGTAGAAGAAAATATTCATTACGTGATGGCCAGCCTGCAGCAAGGTTTGCGCGAACTGCAGGGCGCTGCTTGCCTGCTGAGTGCCGTATGCCGGCCCTGTGACCATTAACGCAAAGCGCATTACTTATCCTGCCCCAGGAAATCGCCGCTTTTGAACTGACGAATATAGAGATAAACCGTATGTTTTGAGATGTTCAGACGATCGGCCACCTGGTTGATCGCATCTTTAATGTCGAAAATGCCTTTCTCATAGAGATTCAACACAATCTGGCGGTTCTTGGCGTTGTTCGACACGTTGCGATCGGCGTTCACCTCTTCGATGGTGAACTCCAGCGTCTGTGTGACCAAATCTTCCACAGAAGACGCAAAGTTGACGGATGACCCTACATCAGGCGTTTCCGGTGGAATAAAGGTGCTCATGATCTGCGAGAAAGGCACATCAAGGTTCATGTTGATGCACAGCAAACCAATGACGCGGTGATCGCGGTTACGGATAGCGATGGTTTCTGACTTCATCAGCACGCCGCTTTTGGCACGGGTGAAATAACATTTTGAGACGCTGCTGTCCGCGCCGGTCATGTCGTGCAGCATACGCAATGCAAGGTCGGTGATTGGCGAGCCAATTTTGCGACCAGTGTGCTCACCATTGGCAATGCGGATGGCGGAACATTTAAGATCTTGCAAGGAGTGCAATACGATTTCGCAGTGCGGGCCTATGAGCATCGCTAACCCGTCCACCACCGCTTCGTAGGATTTTAAGATATCGAAGTCGGTCTGATCGAAAGGACGTTGATCCAGCAGATCAAGCTCGCTGGTTTCGTTGGTTAAAAGCGACCTGGACATGAAAAAAACACTCCTTTTCAGGAGCCTGTCGTTATGTTTTCAGGGCAGGCTCATATTTACACGGACAACTAAATTAATACAGCGTAGGCAATGCTTTCCAGTGTTAATTATATCTGCCCCATAATAAAAAAACCGCCGCCTTAAAGGCGGCGGCGTCACTCTTTTACTTCTTCGCAGCGTCTGCTGCTTTTTCGTCGGTCGCCGCTTCAGGCTTGGCGTCCGCTTTCGGCGCTGGTTTGATATCCAGCAGCTCTACGTTGAAGACCAGCGTAGAATTGGCCGGGATACCCGGAACACCGGTTTTGCCGTAAGCCAGGTCTGGTGGAATAACCAGCTGAATTTTACCGCCTTTCTTGATGTTTTTCAGGCCTTCGGTCCAGCCAGGGATAACACCGTCCAGACGGAAGGAGAGCGGCTCACCGCGGGTGTAAGAGTTATCGAACTCTTTACCGTCAATCAGCGTCCCTTTGTAGTTCACGACAACCGTATCGCTGTCTTTAGGCGCGTCACCGGTACCGGCTTTCTCGACTTTATACAGCAGGCCAGTAGAAGAGGTTTTCACATCTTTCTCTTTGGCAAATTTCTCACGGAAGGCTTTACCTTTCGCTTCGTTATCCGCGGCGTCTTTTTCCATCTTCGCCTGAGCGGAGGACTTCACGCGAGCTTCGAAAGCCTGCAGAGTCTGTTCAATTTCCTGGTCAGACAGTTTGCTTTTGTTGGCAAACGCATCCTGAACACCGGCGATCAGCTGATCTTTATCCAGTTTGATGCCCAGTTTTTCCTGCTCTTTCAGAGAGTTTTCCATGTAACGGCCCAGAGATGCGCCCAGCGCGTACGCTGATTTCTGGTCGTCATTTTTGAACGCCGCTTTACTCTCTGCGCTTGCAGCAGGTTTCGCCGCAGTATCGGCAGCGAAAGAGAGTGGCGCATTCAGCGCAACGGCCATTGTCGTCGCCAGCAGCGTGACTTTAAACAGTGATTTCATCCATATCTCCAGGAACCGGGGCCTCTCGCCCCAGTATTAAATGTAAATGAGATGCGTACTATAGAACGTTGCAGAAGAAATCTACAGACGGACTCCCCCTAATCTCGCTACTTTTCAGACTATTTTTGTTTAAATAAGTTTCTTGCGGGAGGGATGGATACTGCACAGCAGGCTAAACTCGGGTAAAATTCGACACCGCCAATGTCTGATGGCGTAACAGTAAATGACGAGGTCAATCATGCACGAAAAAACCATGGAAGCGCGGCTGGCCGAGCTGGAAAGCCGTCTGGCGTTCCAGGATGTTACCATCGAAGAACTGAACCAGACCGTCACGGCTCATGAATTAGAAATGGCGAAACTTCGCGATCTTTTACGCTTGCTGACGGAAAAAGTGAAAGCAACGCAGTCTTCTCACCTGGCTTCACAGGCAGAAGAAACACCTCCGCCTCATTATTGAGACGTAAAAAAAGCGGGATTTAATCCCGCTTTTTTATTTCCGTATCAGGAAATTAGTGGCAACCGCAGCCGCCGTTACCGCAACCACCTTTGCCGTGCTCGTGACCGTGGTCATGATCGTGGCCGTGACCACCGCAGCAACCGTCATGGTCGTGATCGTGGTCGTGACCGTGCGCACCGTGAACGTGGCCATGAGCCAGCTCTTCTTCAGTGGCTTCACGGATCGCGATAACTTCCACGTTGAACTTCAGGTTCTGGCCAGCCAGCATGTGGTTACCATCAACCACAACATGCTCGTCTTCCACTTCGGTGATTTCAACCGGAACGGGACCCTGGTCAGTTTCTGCCAGGAAACGCATGCCAACCTGCAGCTCGTCAACGCCCATGAAGACGTCTTTAGGCACGCGCTGAACCAGGTTTTCATCGTACTGACCGTAAGCGTCGTTAGCACCTACAGCAACGTCAAATTTATCGCCAACATCGTGACCTTCCAGCGCGCTTTCCAGGCCGGAAATCAGGGAACCGTGACCATGCAGGTAGTCCAGCGGCGCACTCACCGGAGACTCATCAACCAACACACCGTCTTCTGTACGTACCTGATAGGCCAGGCTGACCACCAGGTCTTTTGCTACTTTCATGATATCTCCTGAGCGTGGGAAAATTGCTGGCGCAGATTGTAGCGGAAATCTGCACCTGTGTACCCTTTAGCTTAAAAAAACTCTGGGTATATCGCTAGTCCGGATGAAAAATGCCGATCACTTGCTCCTCTTTGCGCACGTGCTCGCGTACCTCTTTATCCGCCTCGCGCATCTGGTGTCCGCACTTAACGCACTCAACAATATCAATATTATTTTCGCGCCACATCGCCAGTGAATCCTGAGCCTGACAGGCCGGGCATTTTGCCCCTGCAATAAAACGTTTACGTACTGCCATCTTTTAACCCTTATTCAAATTCATCCCAGCCGTCCATCTGGCGTCGTTCCTGCTGCATCTCACGCTGAAAGATCTCTTCCAGCTCGCGTCGGGCTTCCCGCACGCGGGAAATCTGCGCGGTATCCGAGTGCACCGGCATCAGCTCACGCAGCATGCGCATGTCAAGGCGCCGGAAATGCAGCTGCGCGCGCTGCGCCTGGTGTGGATGCATCCCCAGCGACACCAGCGTTTTACGGCCAAGCTCCAGCGCGCTGGAAAACGTCTCGCGTGAAAAATGCTTTACACCTGCCTGCAGTAATTCATGCGCTTCAACGCGTCCTCGTGCACGCGCCAGAATATGCAGATGCGGAAAGTGCTGTTGACACAGTTCCACCATCTTCATCGTATCTTCCGGATCGTTACAGGTGATAACGATCGATTCGGCCGCCTGGGCACCGGCTGAGCGCAGCAGCTCAAGCTGCGTTGCATCGCCGTAATAGACCTTATAGCCATATTTACGCATCAGGTTTACGGCACTGATATCCCGCTCCAGCACCGTAATGCGCATCTTATTCGCCATCAGCAGGCGTCCAATAACCTGACCAAATCGCCCAAACCCCACCACAATAACCTGCGGTTTATCATCCTCCACCCACGGCGTCTCGTCTTCATCCTCAACCGGGTTGAGCCGCCGGGAAAGCATTCTGTCGATCGCTTTCATCAGCACAGGCGTCGTCATCATCGAGAGCGTCACCGTCACCAGCAGCAGGGCCATCTGGTCATCCTGGAATACGCGCTGGGCAGATGCAGTGGAGAAGAGGACAAACGCGAACTCTCCCCCCTGACTGAGCACGCCCGCAAATTGCATCCGCTCCGAGCTGCGCAAGCCGTAAATACGGGCCAGGGTGTAAAGCACCAGCGTTTTGACGGCAATCAGCACAACGACACTCATCACTACCCACAGTATATGGGTATAAAGCACGCCGAGGTTTAGCGCCATCCCGACGGAGATAAAGAACAGGCCAAGCAGCAAGCCTTTAAACGGATCGATGGCCGTTTCCAGCTCGTGGCGGTATTCGCTTTCTGCCAGCAGAACCCCGGCAATAAAGGTGCCCAGCGCCATGGATAATCCCAGCGCATCCATAAACAGCGCCGATCCCAGCACCAGCAGCAGCGTGGCGGCTGTGAAGACTTCACGTACGCCGGACGCGGCAATAAAGCGAAAGACCGGACGCAGCAGGAAGCGTCCGCCCACCAGCATACCCGCGAAGGCCAGTACCTTTATGCTGATCTTCACCCAGTCAAAATGGTCGTCACCCGGTCCCACCAAAAGGGGCACCAGTGCCAGCGCCGGGATTACGGCTAAATCCTGAAACAGCAGAATCGAGAAGCCAAGCTGTCCGGACTCATTGCGGTTCATCCCCTTATCGCGCATCAGCTGCAGCGCCATTGCCGTTGATGACATGGCAAGGCCAATCCCTCCCACAACCGCCGCCTGCCAGCTGAAATCGGTGAGCATCAGTAAGCCGCCCAAAATCACCGCGCTGAAAACCACCTGCGCGGCCCCCACGCCGAATATCGATCGCCGCAGGTGCCAGAGCTTCGACGGGTTCAGTTCCAGCCCAATGATAAACATCAGGAACACCACACCCAGCTCAGAGAAGTGGAGGATTTCATCCACATCGCTGATAAATCCAAGGCCCCAGGGACCAATTGCGATGCCCGCCAGCAGGTAACCCAGCACCGCACCGATGCCAAGCCTGGCGGCCAGAGGCACCGCTAAAACAGCAGCAAAAAGAAACAGCACTCCCGCCAGTAACAGATCGGAACCTTCCATCATTGACCTCCTGCCGGGATGGGTGAGGAGAGCCATTCGCCATAGGCTTTCGCATGGCTCGCCAGTTCCTGCGCCGGTTGACGCCGGGCCCAGTAGACGATCATGGGGCTCATCCAGTGCATGCGGCACATTCCCGCGGTCAGTTCGAACGGGCGTAAAATATCGCTCATCGAATAGCGATTCAGGCTGTCATGGCGATAGGCGCTTTCAGGCTCGCCGGTGGTAATCACACTCCGCCAGTACTTTCCCGCCAGCTGGTTGCCTCCTGGCCCACTGGAAAACCCCCGGGTCAGCACGCGGTCGAGCCACTCTTTCAGCAGCGCCGGGCAGCTGTAGGTAAAAAGCGGATGCTGGAACACAATCACATCGTGCTGACGCAGCAATTCTTGCTCATAAGGAATATCGATAAAAAAATCGGGATAGTGCGCGTATAAATCATGCACCGTCACATTACTCAGCTGTTGAGCCGGTTTAAGCAAAACCCGGTTTGCGACCGAGTCCTGGGATTCCGGATGGGCATACAACAGCAGCACTTTTGCTGTCTGGGACATCATTCCCCTCCCGGGTCGTCATCATCGCCATTTTGGGCTAACATGGCACACCCCACGCTGCGCGTGGCGGTACATTTAACCTGATTATAATGACAACTTAACATAGTCGGAACACACGGCGCTCTATGATTGTTTTCTCCTCATTACAAATTCGTCGCGGCGTGCGCGTCCTTCTGGACAACGCGACAGCCACCATTAACCCCGGGCAGAAAGTGGGCCTGGTGGGTAAAAACGGCTGCGGCAAATCGACCCTGCTTGCCCTGTTAAAAAATGAAATAAGTGCCGACGGCGGCAACTTTACCTATCCGGGTAACTGGCAGCTCGCCTGGGTCAATCAGGAGACGCCTGCGCTCAACGTGCCGGCGCTCGACTATGTCATTGATGGCGACCGCGAATACCGCAAGCTGGAACGTGAACTCAACGCGGCCAACGAGCGCAACGATGGACATGCTATCGCCACCGTTCACGGCAAGCTGGATGCTATCGACGCCTGGACCATTCGCTCACGCGCCTCGAGCCTGCTGCACGGCCTGGGGTTCAGCAATGAACAACTTGAACGTCCGGTGAGCGATTTCTCGGGCGGCTGGCGTATGCGTCTTAACCTGGCGCAGGCGCTGATCTGCCGCTCCGATCTTCTGCTGCTTGATGAACCGACTAACCACCTGGATCTCGACGCCGTGATCTGGCTGGAAAAATGGCTGAAAAGCTATCAGGGCACGCTGATTCTGATTTCGCATGACCGTGACTTCCTCGATCCGGTCGTGGATAAAATCATCCATATCGAGCAGGAGTCGATGTTCGAATACACGGGCAACTACAGCTCCTTCGAACGTCAACGTGCGACACGCCTTGCCCAACAGCAATCCCTGTACGAAAGCCAGCAGCAGCGCGTGGCGCACCTGCAAAGCTTTGTGGATCGCTTTAAAGCAAAAGCCTCGAAAGCGAAACAGGCGCAAAGCCGCGTGAAGATGCTGGAACGCATGGAGATGATTGCTCCGGCGCATGTGGATAATCCATTCCAGTTTAGTTTCCGTCAGCCTGAAAGCCTGCCGAATCCCTTGCTGAAAATGGAAAAAGTCAGCGCGGGCTATGGCGAGCGCATCATCCTTGACTCCATCAAGCTTAACCTTGTCCCGGGATCACGCATTGGTCTGCTGGGCCGTAACGGCGCCGGTAAATCAACGCTGATTAAACTGCTTGCGGGTGAACTTAACCCTGTCAGCGGCGAAATTGGCCTGGCGAAAGGCATCAAGCTCGGCTATTTCGCTCAGCATCAGCTGGAATTTTTGCGCGCCGATGAATCCCCGATTCAGCATCTGGCACGCCTCGCTCCGCAAGAGATGGAGCAAAAACTGCGTGACTACCTCGGCGGCTTTGGTTTCCGTGGCGATAAGGTCACCGAAAATACGGAACGCTTCTCCGGCGGCGAAAAAGCGCGTCTGGTGCTGGCGCTCATCGTCTGGCAACGGCCTAACCTGCTGCTGCTCGATGAACCGACCAACCACCTGGATCTCGACATGCGTCAGGCGCTGACCGAAGCGCTAATCGAATTTGAAGGCGCGCTGGTTGTCGTCTCGCACGATCGCCACCTGATCCGCTCCACGACCGACGATCTTTATCTGGTGCACGACGGCAAAGTCGAAGCCTTTGACGGCGACCTGGAAGATTATCAACAGTGGCTGACCGACGTGCAAAAGCAGGAGAATCAGCCTGCAGACGAGGCAAAAGATAACGCCAATAGCGCCCAGTCACGTAAAGATCAAAAACGCCGTGAAGCCGAACTGCGCACGCAAACGCAGCCGTTGCGTAAAGAGATCGCCCGTCTGGAAAAAGAGATGGAGAAACTCAACGCGACGTTAAGCACCGTTGAAGAAAAACTGGGTGACAGCGAGCTTTACGACCAGAGCCGCAAAGCCGAACTCACCGAGTGCCTGCAAACTCAGGCAAAAGCCAAATCGGGCCTCGAAGCCTGTGAAATGGCCTGGCTTGAAGCCCAGGAACAGCTGGAAGAGATGTTGCAAGGCGACTAAACGGACCAGGAGGGTTATGAGCATTGATATAACGAGTGACATTACATTCCGCAAGCTCAGTATTTTCATGACCTTCATGGAAAAGGGCAATATCGCCCGTACCGCCGAGGCGTTGAGCCTCAGCGGTGTGAGCGTGCATCGCGCCCTGCATACGCTGGAAGAGAACGTTCGCTGCCCGCTCTTTACGCATAAAGGCCGCAACCTGATTGCCCTGCCCTCCGCCTGGACATTGCTGGAGTATTGCCAGGAGGTCATGCAGGTCATGGAGCGCGGTCTGGAAGAGGCGCGTAAAATTGCCGGAATTGGGCAGGGTCGCCTGCGCGTGGGCACGCTCTACTCGCTAACGATGGAAACCGTGCCGCGCCTGATTATGGGCATGAAGCTGCGTCGTCCCGATCTGGAACTGGATCTGACAATGGGTTCCAACGAGATGTTGCTGCATTTGCTCGAAGAAGGGACGCTGGACGCGATTCTGATCTCTATCTCCGAAAGCGATATCGATCGCAACGCCCTCGAAGTGTTGCCCCTGTTCCAGGACGATATTTTCCTGGCCGCCCCCGCCTCCGCAAAGCTCAACAGCAGCGGCCCGGCAGACTTACGCGATTATAAAGATCAGAAGTTCGTGTCGCTGGCGGAAGGTTTTGCCACCTATGCAGGCTTTCAGGAGGCGTTTCATATTGCCGGGTTTGAGCCGGAGATTGTGACGCGGGTGAATGACATTTTCTCCATGCTCAGTCTGGTGCAGGCCGGTGTGGGCTACACCCTGATGCCGGGCCGGATGAAAAAAGTGTATGAAAGCTCCGTTCAACTGCAAAAGCTGGCCGAGCCGTACCAGATGCAACAGCTGATCGCCATTGTCTTTGCCCGCAACCGCGAGCAGGATCCCAGCCTGCGGGCACTGGCCGCCGAAGGGCGGATGTATGCCCGCAGTCTGGAGCAAAACGTCACGCCCTGAGCCGTTTCGCCAGATGCACCGCCACGTCTATGCCGCTGCGCTCCAGTGAAATGGATTCCCCTTCCCACGCCGCCTGACGCGTTAAGCAGGTCAGCACGCCGCCTGGGGGCATTTCAATGGCCAGCCGGGCGTCGCGCTCGTTGGCGGAGATCACCGCCTCCTGCCAGCGCACCGTGCGTGCCATGTTCATCGCCAGATCGTCCGCTATCTTCTCAGGCGTCCAGAGGACGCGCCCTGTGCTGCCGCTCAGGTACGCATAGCGCGGGCGGGAGAGCGTCACCGATTTAAACGCCTCCACCAGATTTTGCGCCGGCTCCGCCAGCAGTTCGCAATGGGAAGGCACGCTGACGGTCAGCCGATGCGCCTTATTGGCCCCTTTCGCCAGCGCACGCTGTGCCACCTGCGCCATTCCTTCGTCGGGTCCGGCGATCACAATCTGCGTTTCGGCATTCAGGTTGGCAATATAGGTTCCGGTGCCTGCAAGGAGCGTTTCTACCTGCGGCAGCGTCAGGCCCATAATCGCCGTCAGACCATACCCGTGCGGATACGCTTGCTCCATCAGATCGCCGCGCAGCGCGACCAGCTTTAGCGCATCCGTGAATTCCAGCGCGCCGGCCACCACCGCCGCCGGGTAAGCGCCTATGGACAGGCCGCTGACAATATCCGGCTTCACGCCGCGTTGTTCCAGCTCGCGCGCCCAGGCAACGCCCGCAATCAACAGCGAAAGCTGTACCGCCCGCGTGTGGGTCAACGAGGCTTCAGTATCGAGGGTCTCCACTTCAGCACCCAGTACCTCACGGGCTTGCGCCAGCGTCGTGCCTGGCAGATTTTGCAGCATGCCTGCATGCTGCGTTCCCTGACCGGGAAAGGTAAACACGATTTTCATTACGCCTCCCTGTGCCACGGGTCGGCCACCAGGCGCGGCCCACGGCGCGTTTTCAGCAACGTCTTCCCGTCTCGTCGCCACTCTGCCAGAGCAAAACCGCCCTCAGGCGTATCAACCTGGGTATCGGCACGACAGAGGGCTCGGCTCAGTTGGGATTGCCATTTATCAAACATCGCAGGTGAAAGCGGCAAAGGGGCGCGGATAAGCAAATCAAGATCGCTGTCGGCATGTATCACCGGAATCCCGGTTGCCAGTGCGTAGCCCGTGCTGCCTGTAATGCCCCATGTCCACGGCCACGCCTGCTGCGCAAGCTGCGCGGCGACCTGTACCGGCGGCTGGGTGATAAACGGCGAGCGGAGCAGGTCGCAGGCCGTGCTGAGCTGTTCGGGGGAGACGACGCGTAAAACATTTTTCGGCTCCACCCATCCAGCGGCACGCTGATCGCGACGCAAACCCCGTACACCAACGGGAATACGACCCTGATTGTCAACATCACGCCGCACCACAACCGGCAGGCCACTGTGCCATGCACTTTCAACCCAGTCGTCGGTGATACCTTCCAGCGCCTCACGCGCGTTCAGCCAGATTAAGTCATGGGGGCGTAATGTTGAGGTCATAGTTAGATCCCTGAAGTTAACGAAATAAACAGCGGCAACGACAGGATACACAGCACGGAGCTCAACAGCAGCACCGCTTCCGCATCAGGCGACTGCACACCAAAGCGGTTGCCAAAGACGACGCCAAAGAAACCGGCAGACAGGGCAATCATCAGAATCGCGGTAATGGCGACCGGCCCGTGCAGACCCAGAATCACCACAATACCCCATGCGATCGCGGGCTGAATCAGCAGTTTGGCAATCGTCGAGGTAATTACCATGGTGTTGATCTGCAGTTTACGGGCAGAAAGAATCACCCCGGTCAGGAACAGCGCTGCGGCGGTTGCCGCCAGGCCCAGTGGCTTAATTGCGGCCAGAACCAGTTCCGGCATTTTAATGCCAATGGCTGACAGAATCACACCCAGCAGCGGCCCCATGACAATCGGTTTTTTGATGGAACGCCACATCAGCACGGGCAGCATAGAGAGGGTTGAGCCTGAGTTATTGCCTTCTGCACGCGCTTTTTCGCGTTCCAGAATCAGCAGGCAGAACGGCGTCATCAGTACGGAACCACAGGCGATTGAGACCGCCACAGAGAGCGATGTCGACGAGCTTTCGCCCAGCACGCTGCCCAGAATGGGCAGACCCAGCGCGGCATAGTTCGGCAAGGCGACCGTCAATGTCAGTACCGCGGCATCCTGAGGTGATTTTTTAAAGACCTTAATCGCCATAAAGTAGATGACCGCATAGGTGATCCACATGGCCAGGGTGAGCACCAGAATTAACGGCGACTGAGCAACAATCCCCGTCCACGGGGTCTGAACTGTCGCACTAAACAACGCGGCAGGCAGGGCAAAATCCATGACGAAAATATTAAGCAGGGAGACATTTTTGTTATCAACCATTTTGGCCTTACCGGCCCAGAATCCCAGCAGCATGATGATGAAAATCGGTGCAAGAGCATGAACAATTACGTAAGTCATAAATCACCTGTATTAAAGAGAAAAATCGTTTAGCACTGGCGCGATGATTATTATTTTTCAGGACGAACTCCCCCGCGTGGACGCAGCAATTGCGCCCACGGGGTTGTCCATCTGGCAGGTCTTTGTTCTTACCAGCTTGCGCGCATACGCTCGCGTACAAGCGCTGAGCTGCGACGGTTGTCCGCACCCAAACGACTTTTAAGTGTGGCATCCTGACGAGCGTCATTGATGGCCTGTTGCAGCGCGGTTTTCACCTGCGTCAGATCGCTGTCCGTTGGGGCGTCGGGATTGCTGATATCCAGCAGATTTTCCAGCAGCCCCAGCGTGGCATAGTTGCTGATGTCATATGCCATCGGCGGAATGGTGGCGGCCAGTTTTTCCAGCGCCTCGACGGTACGCAGGGTGATACGCGCGGCGGACTCTTTGCCCATCGCATGGATCAGTACACCCGTGTCGTTAAAAGCAATCAGACGGTTGGCCTGATAGCCGTGCGCCAGGAATGCGCCAGACATCGCTTTACCGACGATAAGGCCAATCACCGGATGGCCCGCAAGACGGGCATTGGCATACGCCCCTGCCGCACCGGCCAGCGCCTGATGGATCCCAAACGCCTCTTCGCGACGGCCATAGGCCTGGCTTGGGACGTCGATCACCGCCACAATCGGACGCTTAACGGCTTTATCCGCATCGGCAGCGATGGTTTCGCTGACCACTTTCGCCAGCGTCCAGCCTTCCAGGAGACCCACCTCGCCTTGTGCAGCGCGTGGGAAGTGGTTGTTAGCATCCGGTACGACGGCGATAAAACGTGTGGTTTCGCCGTTAAGTTCCGCGTCTGCGGCCTGTACTGACGGGCAAAGCCCTTCAAGACGTTGCGCGTTCGGTGCAAGAGTTTGCAGCCAGAGTTCACCGCGGCTTACTGAGTGAGTCATCATTTCTCCTCCCGGGCAAAAAGCGCGTGAATTTGTTCGGTATCGGCCTGTTTCTGCGTGTCGAAACGGGTCAGACGGTCCAGATACCAGTCATAGTTATCGGTACGGTGTTTTGCCGGAACGCCTTTAGCAATCGCCTCGTTCATGGCCTGTTTCACGGCGTTGACCCCGTCGCCCACCAGCGCATCGACCAGCCCGCTTTCATAGCGAATTTCGCCGCCGGTCATGCTCCAGATAAACGGACGATCGCGGGAGTCATACTCTTCAATACCCGCTTCCTGCTCGATAACCTGCGGGCCGTTCAGACCCAGACGCGCTTCGCGAGTCACAATCAGATAGCTGCACAGCGCTGCGGCAATGGACATCCCGCCGAAGCAGCCCACGGTCCCGGCAACAATGCCGATCACCGGGGTATAGCGGCGCAGGTCAACAATGGCCGCGTGAATATCGGCAATCGCCGCCAGGCCAAGGTTGGCTTCCTGCAAGCGGACGCCGCCGGTTTCCAGGCTTAACACCGCCTGAGTGGGAATGCCGTTGCGGTTATCTTCTGCCGCCAGCTCCAGCGCTGCGGCCATTTTGGCACCGGACACTTCGCCCATACTGCCGCCCTGGAATGCGCCTTCAATCGCCACCACAACAGCGGGTTGACCCTTGATAGTGCCTTTGGCCACCACCATGCCGTCATCGGCCTGAGGCACAATGCCCTGAGCGCCTAACCACGGAGAGACGATACCTTCAAAAGGATCCAGCAGTTCGCGGTAGCTCCCTTCATCCAGCAAGGCGTGCGCACGCTGACGTGCTTTCAATTCGATAAAACTGCGATCGTCACGCATAGCTCACCTCCTCAAAGACCTGTTCGATACGAATGCGTGCCACACCCGGCGTTGCGCCAAAATCGTGGATGGTCAGCGTGCCGGCAGGCAGGCTGCTGACGGTTTGCAGACGTGTAAACAGCGCCTCCCAACGGCTACGGCTGTTGTCAACGGACGTGGTGATATCAACGGTGAGCGTCTGGCCCGGTTCGGCGGTAAACAATACCTCCATATCCCCGGAGCCGACGACCCCTGCCAGCGCCTTACCGTTTAGCGTGCGGCTGGCGGGCAGAGTTAAGGTAATTTTTTCCATAACATCCTCTTAATGCTGTAAATAGGGCGTATCGATGCGATCGAGGAACAGCGTGGCGGCAAGCAGGTCGGCCGCGCCGCCAGGCGATGCGTTTAGTGCGAGCATCTGACGGTCTAACTCCGCTAAGGCGCTTTGCCCTGCCGGCTGTGCGGTTCCCCCGGCCTTCAGCACGGTGCGGGCGCCGTCCTGCATGGCGTCGAGTCCTTCCATACCGGCGCGGGATAGCACGCAGGTGTCGGTGAGCGACGTCATGATGGCCATGAGCGCATCGAGCCGGGCACAGGTTTCGCTGCTGCCGCTCAGGCGGCTGAGACGAAGCTGGGGCAGTGCCCGCTGAATAATGTGCGGAAACCCCTGCTGCGCTTCTTCTCGGGCACCCGGCACGCGATAACGATGGGTTGCGCGAAGTCCCTTGCTGAAGACTTTCGGGGCCGCCGCATCCGGCAATTTTGCCAGCTCTGCGGCAGTGGCCGCCACGGCATGCGCGTTGGCGCTGCCGCCTGACATCGCCACCGCGCTAACCAGCAAGCCCAGCGCCCAAATCGCGCCACGGTGGGTATTTACGCCTTGTGTGGCAGCCATCATCTGCTGCTCGCCTTCGCGACCAAGACGCCCTACGGTTTGTCTGAGTGCAATATCTGCCGGACGCTGCCAGCTTTGCAGGGCCAGCGCCTGAAACGTCGGGGTCAGGCTGCGGGCAGACCGCTCCATCAACGCAAGCGTGAGATCGTCGTGCGCCCCGTTTCCCCGACTGTCCACCAGACCGGGTTTAGGGCTTAGTCGCGCTTCGTCAATAAGACACTGCGTGGCGGTTCGCGCCAGCCATTCGGCACCGCCTTCAACCTGAATCTGGGGCAGAAGTTTCATTACCAGCTCCGGAATTTCGCAGGTGGGTTGTAAAGACCGCCGGACCATTCCACCAGGTCAGACACGCTGCCTGCCGCCAGCAGAGAGCGGGTGGCATCGGTACGACGGATACCCATATCTTCCGGGTAAACGACTTTGCCGCTTTGACGCAGCTCCGCCACACGTTTCGCATCGACGCCCAGGCCGATATCGGTGATCCCCGCAACGGCCGCCACCATCGCCCGGCGCTCTTCGAGGTCTTTGGCGCGATAGAGGTACGCAATACCCTCTTCGGTGAGCACGTGCGTGACGTCATCGCCATAGATCATCACCGGTGCCAGCGGCATGCCGGAGGTTTTCGCCACGTCCACCGCATCGAGTTTTTCCACGAAGGTCGGTTTAACGCCCGCCTGGAAAGTTTCGACCATCTGAACGACGAGTTTTTTACCGCGCTGCATCGGGTCAGGTTCGGTAATCATGTTCAGCCAGGCAGGCGTTGCATGACGACGACCGTGAGGGTCATGCCCCATGTTCGGCGCACCACCAAAACCAGACAGACGACCACGGGTAACGGTAGAGGAGTTAGCATAGCCGTCCACCTGCAGGGTGGAACCAATGAACATGTCGACCGCGTATTGCCCTGCCAGCTGGCAGAAGGCACGGTTAGAACGCATAGAGCCATCAGCGCCGGTAAAGAAAATGTCCGGACGGGCGCGAATGTACTCTTCCATCCCCAGTTCGCCGCCGAAGCAGTGCACGCTTTCCACCCAGCCGCTTTCAATGGCCGGGATCAGGGTTGGATGCGGGTTCAGGGTCCAGTGCTTACAGATTTTGCCCTTCAGACCCAGCTGTTCGCCGTAGGTTGGCAGCAGCAGTTCAATCGCGGCGGTGTTAAAACCGATACCGTGGTTCAGGGACTGAACCTGATGTTCTGCGTAGATGCCTTTAATCGCCATCATCGCCATCAGGATATGTTCCTGTTTGATCAAACGCGGGTCGCGGGTAAACAGCGGTTCGATAAAGAACGGCTTGTCCGCAACCACCACGTAGTCAATCCAGGAGCCAGGAATATCGACGCGCGGCAGGTCGCATTCGTCGTCAACCAGTTCATTCACCTGGGCGATGACAATGCCGTCATGGAACGCGGCGGATTCGACCAGAGCGGGAGTGTCTTCGGTACTGGCGCCGGTATACAGGTTCCCTTTACGGTCCGCTTTAAAGCCCGCGATAAGCGCCACGTTAGGCGACAGGTCTACATAGAGGCGTGAATAGAGTTCGATATAGGTGTGGATCGCGCCGATTTCGAGTTGACCATCTTCCAGCAGCTGCGAGATGCGCAGGCTCTGTGTCCCGGAGAAGGAGAAGTCAAGTTTGCGGGCGATGCCCTTTTCGAAGATGTCCAGATGTTCGCTGCGTCCGACGCTTGGCATGATCATATGCAGGTCATGAACAATTTGCGGATTCACTTCAGCGAGTGAGCGGGAAAGGAAATCGGCCTGTTTTTGGTTATTGCCTTCCAGTACGACTTTGTCGCCTGGTGCAATCAGTTTCTCCAGCATCGCGACGAAATCGTCGGTCGGCAGGACCTTGCCTTGGACCGGGACTGAAGCCAGACGGCGCGCTTTCTCGGTGCGTCGCGTGTTCCAGAGCCGGGCGGGTGTTTGCCCAGATAACATTATTAACCTCCTGATTCAGCACATCATTCTGATTTGCTTAACGCTGAGTAAAGAATGCGCGTAGGTGAGAAAGTCATCAATCAAGCGTAGTGATGAATCATTAGCCTGAGAGTAATAATCGTTGTAAATATATGTGATCCGGATCAGTTCGCGTTTCTGAAAACCAGGCTAAACGAGTACACTTTGGAAAACAGCGTTAAAAACCGACAAAAACTGACATCGCAACGTATGACTCAAATTATCCCTTCGGACTTCGACATCGCGTGTGAGCAGAGCGCCGCCTTTGTGCCGCTGCGCGGTGTGGCGAATCCACATCTGCAAACCATGCTGCCGCGATTACTGCGTCGCAAAGTGCAATTTACGCCTCACTGGCAGCGCCTGGATCTGCCCGACGACGACTTTGTCGATCTGGCCTGGAGCGAGGATCCGGCGCAGGCTACGCACAAACCGCGGCTGGTGGTTTTTCATGGCCTCGAAGGCAGCCTGCACAGCCCTTACGCGCATGGTCTGATTCATGCAGCCAAAGCGCGCGGCTGGCTTGGCGTGGTGATGCATTTTCGCGGATGCAGCGGCGAACCCAACCGCCAGAAGCGGATTTACCATTCGGGCGAAACTGAAGACGGCACCTGGTTCCTGCAATGGCTAGCCCGGACCTGGGGGCCTGCGCCCACCGCAGCGGTAGGCTACTCGCTGGGCGGGAATATGCTCGCCTGTCTGCTGGCGAAAGAGGGGAACACCGTGCCGCTGGATGCGGCGGTGATCGTCTCAGCACCCTTTATGCTGGAACAGTGCAGTTATCATATGGAAAAGGGGTTTTCTCGGGTTTATCAGCGCTATCTGCTTAATCTCCTGAAGGCCAATGCGGCGCGAAAACTGAAAGCCTACCCGGATTCGTTACCGGTCAATCTGCAACAGTTAAAAGGCATGCGTCGCCTTCGTGAGTTTGACGATCTTATCACCTCGAAAATTCACGGTTTTGCCGACGCAATAGACTATTATCGTCAGTGCAGCGCCATGCCGTTGCTGAATCAGATCACCCAGCCGACGCTGATCATCCATGCGAAGGACGATCCCTTTATGGACCATCACTCCATCCCGGCGCCCGAGCACCTGCCGGGCAATGTGGAATATCAACTGACGGAGCATGGTGGACACGTGGGCTTTATCGGCGGCACGCTACGACGCCCGACAATGTGGCTGGAAACGCGCATCCCCGACTGGTTAACCCCTTATCTGGACAGAACACGATGATGATTCCCTGGCAGGATCTGGCTCCCGAAACGCTGGAAAGCCTGATTGAAAGCTTTGTATTACGTGAAGGCACCGATTATGGTGAACATGAACGTTCGCTAGAACAGAAAGTCGCCGATGTGAAACGGCAGCTACAGAGTGGCGAGGTGTTGCTGGTGTGGTCTGAACTGCATGAAACCGTCAACATTATGCCCCGCAATCAGTTTCGCGGTTGATTGCTCCATCTTTTAGTCAGGGAGTTGCTATGTCCGCCAGACATCCGGTTATTGCCGTTACCGGCTCAAGTGGTGCGGGAACCACCACCACCAGCCTCGCTTTTCGCAAAATATTCGCGCAGCTCAGCCTACGGGCGGCGGAGGTCGAAGGCGACAGCTTTCACCGCTACACGCGTCCGGAAATGGACATGGCTATTCGCAAAGCGCGAGATTTAGGTAAGCACATCAGCTACTTCGGCCCCGAGGCGAATGACTTTGGCCTGCTGGAGCAGACCTTTGCAGAATACGGTTTAAGCGGCAAAGGGCAGGCGCGCAAATACCTGCACACTTACGATGAAGCCGTTCCCTGGAATCAGGTTCCGGGTACTTTTACCCCGTGGCAGCCGCTACCTGAGCCCACCGACGTGCTGTTTTACGAGGGATTGCACGGCGGCGTGGTCACGCCCCAGCACGATGTCGCCCGCCACGTTGATTTGCTGGTTGGCGTGGTCCCTATCGTCAATCTGGAGTGGATCCAAAAGCTGACGCGAGATACCAGCGAACGCGGCCACTCCCGTGAAGCCGTTATGGATTCAGTGGTCCGCTCCATGGAAGATTATATTAACTTCCTGACCCCTCAGTTTTCGCGCACGCACATTAACTTCCAGCGCGTACCCACCGTAGACACCTCTAACCCGTTTGCGGCGAAAGGCATCCCATCGCTGGATGAAAGTTTTGTGGTGATCCATTTTCGTAATCTGGAAGGCATCGATTACCCGTGGCTGCTGGCGATGCTGCAAGGGTCATTCATTTCGCACATGGATACGCTGGTCGTGCCAGGCGGAAAGATGGGGCTGGCGATGGAGTTAATTATGATGCCGCTGGTGCAGCGACTGATGGAAGGAAAGCAGATCGCATAATCACTTGCCCTCACCAACAGAGTGAGGGCATACATACCACACAAACACTCCCCTCTCCCCGTGGGAAAGGGTCAGGGTGAGGGCATCAGACCGCACAAACATTTCCCTCTCCCCGTGGGAGAGGGTCAGGGTGAGGGCATCAGACCGCACAAACATTCCCCTCTCCCCGTGGGAGAGGGTCAGGGTAAGGGCATCAGACCGCACTAACACTCCCCTCTCCCGTGGGAGAGGGTCAGGGTGAGGGCATCAGACCACACTAACACTCCCCTCTCCCGTGGGAGAGGGTCAGGGTGAGGGCATCAGACCACACAAACAGTCCCCTCTCCCCGTGGGAGAGGGTCAGGGTGAGGGCATCAGACCGCACAATGCCTGAAAATCACCCCTCAATCACTTCATACGAATGGGTAATATTGACCGCTTTCTCCAGCATCAACGCCACAGAACAGTATTTTTCCGCAGAGAGATCCACGGCACGAGACACCGCCGCATCCTTCAGTGCCTTACCGGTCACAATAAAGTGCAAATTGATGTGCGTGAACAGGCGTGGCGCTTCTTCACGGCGTTCCGAGGTCAGCTTCACTTCGCAATCCGTCACCTCCTGACGCCCCTTTTGCAGAATAGAGACAACGTCAATCGCGCTACATCCCCCTGCCGCCATTAACACCACTTCCATTGGGCTAGGGGCTTTATCGCCGGAGTTTCCGTCCATCAGAATCTGGTGTCCCGAAGCGGATTCGCCCAGGAACGTTAAACCTTCAACCCATTTCACACGCGCTTGCATTTTTAATAACTCCAACGTTGCCCATATCTCAACAGATTACGCGGGCGTGACAATTCTCGCAACGGAAGGCGACCTGCATCATGCTGAAGCGAGACACCAGGAGACACGCGGCTAAAGCTATGCTAAAACAGTCTCGATGCTACAGTAATACATTGACGTTACACATGTATGCAGAGGACATCAAACTTTACTGGCTGCGACAGATTAAGACAGCCGACTTCCCAGGTATGGGTAAGAATTCGATTGCAACCCCAGAGTCCGGATGCATCTTATGACTCTGGTGACAGCTTATAACAGAGGATAACAGCGCATGGTGCTTGGCAAACCGCAAACAGACCCGACTCTCGAATGGTTCTTGTCTCATTGCCACATTCATAAGTACCCATCTAAGAGCACGCTGATTCACCAGGGTGAAAAAGCCGAAACGTTGTATTACATCGTTAAAGGCTCGGTGGCAGTGCTGATCAAAGATGAAGAAGGGAAAGAGATGATCCTTTCTTATCTGAACCAGGGCGATTTCATTGGCGAACTGGGCCTGTTTGAAGAAGGCCAGGAACGTAGCGCCTGGGTTCGTGCAAAATCAGCCTGTGAAGTGGCTGAAATTTCGTACAAGAAATTCCGTCAGCTGATCCAGGTTAATCCGGATATTCTGATGCGTCTTTCTTCGCAGATGGCTCGCCGTCTGCAGGTCACGTCTGAGAAAGTGGGTAACCTCGCCTTCCTGGACGTCACCGGCCGCATTGCACAGACACTGCTGAACCTGGCGAAACAGCCAGACGCCATGACCCACCCGGACGGTATGCAAATTAAAATTACCCGTCAGGAAATTGGTCAGATCGTCGGTTGTTCACGCGAGACAGTAGGCCGTATTCTGAAAATGCTGGAAGATCAGAACCTGATCTCCGCGCACGGTAAAACGATCGTGGTTTACGGAACCCGTTAACCCCGATTAAACGGCGTGCCGTCGCAAGATAGCACGCCGTTTTTGTCTCTTCCCCATGTGGCGCAGGCTGATTTATCACCCGGAAGTTAACTACGCACTTCGGCAGACGCTGGTGTTATGTCTTCCCGTGGCTATCGGCTTACTTCTCGGCCATCTGCAGCACGGTCTGCTGTTCTCCCTTGTGCCTGCCTGCTGCAACATTGCGGGTCTCGACACGCCGCATAAACGCTTTTTCAAACGCCTGATTATTGGTGGATGCCTGTTCGCCGGTTGTAGCCTTGCGGTCCAGCTGCTGCTGGCACGTGACATCCCCCTGCCGCTGATCCTGACGGTGCTGGCGATGACGCTGGGCGTCACGGCAGAGATCAGCTCGCTTCATGCCCGCCTGCTGCCTGCCTCCCTGATTGCAGCGATTTTTACGCTCAGCCTCGCCGGTAACATGCCCATCTGGGAACCTCTGCTCATCTACGCGCTGGGTACGCTATGGTATGGCCTGTTTAACTGGCTGTGGTTCTGGATGTGGCGCGAACAACCGCTGCGTGAATCGTTAAGCCTGCTTTACGTTCAGCTCGCTGACTATTGTGAAGCGAAATACACCTTACTGACCCAGCATAACGATCCGGAAAAAGCCTTGCCGCCCCTGCTGACGCGTCAACAAAAAGTCGTTGATCTGATCAGTCAGTGCTATCAGCAACTCCACATGCTGGCCGCCAATAATAATCACGAATACAAGCGGTTGCTGCGAACGTTTCAGGTGGGTCTGGATTTACAGGAGCATATCTCCGTCAGCCTGCATTACCCCGGCGAAGTCCAGAAGCTGGTTGAACGTAGCCACGCCGAAGCCGTGATTCGCTGGAATGCCCAGACCGTCGCAAGCCGCCTGCGCGTGCTGGCGGATGACATTCTTTACCATCGCTATCCGACGCGTTTTAACATGGACAAACCACTCGGCGCGCTGGAAAAAATTGCCCGCCAGCATCCGGATAACCCTGTCGGCCAGTTCTGCGCATGGCACTTTAGCCGCATTGCCCGCGTACTCCTCACCCAGCGCCCTCTCTATCCCCGCGACCTGATGGCCGATAAGCAAAAACGCCTGCCGCTGTTGCCCGCACTGAAGAGCTATCTGTCGTTTAAATCCTCCGCGCTACGAAATGCGGCGCGAATAAGCGTGATGTTAAGCATCGCAAGCCTGATGGGAATGGCCCTCAATCTGCCTAAACCTTACTGGATTTTAATGACCATCCTCTTTGTGACCCAGAACGGTTACGGCGCAACGCGGGTGCGCATTCTTCATCGTTCCGGCGGAACCCTCGCGGGACTGGTGATCGCTGGCATCACGCTGCACTTCCACGTCCCGGACGGCTATACGCTGGCAGGGATGCTCGTGATTACGCTGGTCAGCTATTTGATTATCCGGAAAAACTACGGCTGGGCGACGGTCGGGTTCACGGTCACGGCGGTGTACACCCTGCAGTTGCTCACCCTCAACGGAGAACAATTTATTGTCGCCCGATTGATTGATACGCTGATCGGCTGCCTGATCGCATTTGGTGGCATGGTCTGGCTATGGCCGCAGTGGCAGAGCGGATTATTACGGCAAAACGCCCACGATGCGCTGGAAGCCGATCAGCAGGCGATTCGCCTGATTCTGAGCGACGACCCACAGCCATCTCCGCTGGCCTATCAACGTATGAAGGTGAACCAGGCGCACAACGCGCTGTTTAACTCCCTCAATCAGGCAATGCAGGAGCCGGGTTTTAATGCGCATTATCTGGCGGACATGAAACTGTGGGTCACGCACAGTCAGTTTATCGTTGAGCATATCAACGCGATGACAACGCTGGCGCGTGAGCACACGATGCTGACGCCGGATCTGGCCCAGCGTTATTTGCAGTCCTGTGAAATCGCCCTGCAACGCTGCCAGCAGCGACTGGAATATGACGCGCCTGGCGAGTCGGGGGATATAAACATTATGGAAGGACCAGAGACACTCACCTACGGGCCTATGAGCACGCTGGAGCAGCATTTGCAGCGTATACTGGGGCACCTGAACACCATGCACACTATTTCGTCGGTGGCATGGCGTCAGCGTCCGCATCACGGAATTTGGTTAACCCGTCGCTTAAAGCGCACGGCGTATTAGGCCTTAACGATCGTCGCGACCGCAGCGGCAAAACGGTTTAACCCCTCTTCGATATCCTTCTCTTCCACCACCAGCGACGGGGCAAAGCGCATGACATCTGGCCCCGCATTCAGCACCATCACCCCTTCATGGGCAGCGGCATGCAGGAAATCACGCGCCCGGCCTTTGTACTGAGGTTTCAGTTCTGCCCCCACCAGCAAGCCCAGGCCCCGCACCTCGGTAAAGACATCGAACTGCGCGTCAATCTGCTGAAGATGCTGCACAAACTGCTCGCGTTTCGCCGTCACGCCATTCAGCACTTCAGGCGTATTAATAATATCGAATGCTGCCCCGGCCACCGCGCAGGCCAGCGGATTACCGCCATAGGTGGAACCGTGAGAGCCAACGTGGAATGCCGAGGCGATATCCTGCGTGGTCAACACCGCACTCACCGGGAAACCGCCGCCGAGCGCTTTGGCGCTGGTCAGGATGTCCGGCGTGACGCCATAGTGCATATAGGCAAAGAGATCGCCGGTCCGCCCCATGCCGCTTTGCACTTCATCAAAGACCAGCAATGCCTGATGGGCATCACACAGCTCGCGCAAACCTTGCAGGAAGGCTGGCGTTGCGGCCGTTACGCCGCCTTCACCCTGAATAGGCTCAACCACCACGGCGCAGGTGTGATCGTCCATCACCGCTTTTACGGCGTGCAGATCGTTGAAAGGAACGTGAATGATATCCGCCGGTTTGGGGCCAAAGCCGTCGGAATATTTTGGCTGCCCGCCCACCGACACGGTAAACAGCGAGCGACCGTGGAAGGCGTTGTGGAAGGCGATAATTTTTGTTTTATACGGGCTGTGACGCGTGGAGGCATAGAAACGCGCCAGTTTGAACGCGGTTTCGTTCGCTTCCGTGCCCGAGTTCATAAACAGCACGCGTTCGGCAAAGGTGGCATCAATGATTTTACGGCCCAGGCGCAGCGCTGGTTCGTTCGTAAAGACGTTGCTGGTGTGCCAGAGGGTTTCCCCCTGCGTTTTTAACGCGTCCACCAGCGCAGGATGGCAGTGCCCGAGCGCCGTCACTGCAATCCCCCCCGCAAAATCGATGTACTCTTTACCCTGCTGATCCCAGACCCGGCTGCCTTTCCCTTTTACCGGGATAAACTCGGCCGGTGCATAAATCGGCAGAATGACTTCATCGAAAGTTGCGCGTGTGATTGCAGATTGTTCAGTAGCCATGTCATGCCCATCCATTTTATGTCACAAAGATTGTGAAAATATAATCACAAAATATGCATAAAAAATCAAAGCAAGGCAATTAAAATTCAGCGATGAAGAAAATTAGCCAGCAGCGCATGTCCCTGTTCGCTCAGAATACTCTCCGGATGAAACTGCACGCCCTCCAGATCCCACTCCCGATGACGGATCCCCATGATCTCTTGTGTTTCGCTCCAGGCGGTGACTTCAAAGCATGCGGGCAGGGTGGACGGGTCAATTATCAGGGAATGGTAGCGTGTCACCGTCAGGGGTTGATTAAGCCCGGCGAAAACGCCGGTACTGGTATGGGTCACCGGGGACGTTTTGCCATGCATCACGCGCGCCGCGCGGACGATGGTCGCACCAAAAACCTGTGCAATCGCCTGGTGACCCAGGCAGACACCGAGGATCGGCAGCCTCCCTGCGTAATGGCGAATGACCTCCAGAGAAACACCGGATTCAGACGGGGTGCAGGGGCCGGGAGAGATAACGATTTTTTGCGGCGCTAATGTTTCGATATCCTCCAGCGTTAACGCGTCGTTACGCCGAACCACCACCTCAACACCAAGTTCACAAAAGTACTGGTAAAGGTTCCAGGTAAAGGAATCGTAGTTATCAATCAGCAAAATCATGGCGGCTCCCGAAAATTAGCCGCCCTATTCTACTCAGTTTCCCGCGCTTCGCTCACTACTTTGGCAAAGATGGCATTCAGTGCCGACAGGTCGCCCATCGCGCCATTTTGATTGGCGGCCGCCCACTGATCCGGCGCAATATCCCGCCAGCTGAGCTGATAGCCGGCGTGGATCGCCAGTTGTTCAAAGAAGATGCGCTGAGCAATCCCATTCCCAATGCGGAACGGGTGCAGGACGTTAATCTCACAATAGTAATGGCTCAGTCGGGCAATGAACTCACTCTTCTCAAGCCCGACGAGATACCCCTCCTCTTCGAGATCCTGCATCAGGCTGTTGCCCTCTTTCTCGATATACGCGAAGTGGCAAAAGCGCGTATCCCCCTGATAAATATCCATCTCACGAATCTCGCCCGCCCAGTCAAACACATCCTGATAGAGGTGACGATGAATCGCGCATAAATGGGGTAAACCTCGCGCAGGGGGGCCCAGGTCAAGCGTCGCCGCACGCAGCGCGGTCAGCTCATAGGCCGCTTGCGCCAGCCTGTCTGCCTGGCGGATATCCAGCCGATTACGCATCACATTCAGCCCGGGATAGAGGTACGGGTCGCGGCCATCGCCATATTTATCGCTCATAGTGCCTCCTGAGTTCCTCAAGACGGCTCTGCGCCTCTTCGGCGTTTAGCGTAACAAGCGGGGTGTCGATCCCTTCAAGCCGTCGACTGGCCTGAAAATTGGCATTGCGTTGCTGCTCCCAGAGTCGGGCTTTTTGCTTGTCGGTGAGTTTTTTCACTTCACGCCTCCCTGAATGTGTCCGTTTGCCACAAGTATAAGCAGCAAAACGCGTTTTCGCAGGAAGGGTCAAACAACACGGGCGAGAATCGCCCGTGCAGAGGCGGTTACGGCAGGACTTTTGCGGAGAGGATAACGACCGGTTTTGTCGGCACATTCTGGTAGGGACCCACGTCATGGGTCTGGACCTGAGAAATCTTATCCGCCACATCCATTCCTTTCACCACTTTACCAAATACGGCATAGCCAAAGTCACGCTGACCATGGTCGAGGAAGGCATTATCGGCCACGTTCAGGAAGAACTGGCTGGTTGCACTGTCTTTGTCTGCGGTACGGGCCATGGAAATGGTCCCGCGGGTGTTGCGTAAACCATTGTCCGCTTCGTTTTTGATCGGCGCATTCGGCTGTTTTTGCTGCATCTGCTCGTTAAAACCACCGCCCTGCAGCATAAAGCCCGGGATCACACGGTGGAACGTGGTGCCGTTATAGAATCCGCTGTTCACGTAGTCGAGGAAGTTTTTAACAGAAACAGGAGCTTTCTGGCTGTTCAGTTCCAGCTCAATATTCCCTGCGGAAGTCGTCAGCAGAACGTGAGGGTCACCTTTAGCTGCCAGCGCAGCAGGGGAAACGGCAGAAAGAGCAAACACAGCTGCGACAGCCGCCAGTGTTGATTTGAGCATGAGAATTCCTTAACAAAGCGCAGAAAAGAAAGCGAGTGGCTTGATTCTAAAGAGCAGTATGGATGTAGACCAGCCTTTTACCTAATTTTACGAAATTGAAACAGTTGTAACCACGCAAACGGTTGGTTACGCCACATTTTTATGTGACTTAGATCACACAAAATCCTGCAATAAGAATCTAATTACCCATAAAAGATATGAATGGATCACTTTAATGTCTAAAATCTGCCCGCTCGAGCGCCGTCAACGCGCTTTACTTTTCTTTGAACAGGCCAGACATGACTAACAGCAATCGCATCAAGCTCACATGGATCAGCTTCTTCTCCTACGCCCTGACCGGTGCGTTGGTGATCGTCACCGGAATGGTGATGGGGAACATCGCAGACTATTTCCAGTTGCCCGTTTCCAGCATGAGTAATACCTTCACCTTCCTGAATGCAGGGATCCTCATCTCTATTTTCCTGAATGCCTGGCTGATGGAAATCGTCCCGCTGAAAACGCAGTTGCGCTTTGGCTTTGTGCTGATGGTCGCCGCCGTGGCGGGTCTGATGCTCAGCCACAGCATCGCCCTGTTCTCTGCCGCCATGTTCGTGCTGGGTCTGGTAAGCGGGATCACGATGTCTATCGGGACCTTCCTGATCACCCACATGTATGAAGGGCGTCAGCGCGGCGCACGTCTGCTGTTTACCGACTCCTTCTTTAGTATGGCCGGCATGATCTTCCCGATGGTGGCCGCCGCTCTGCTGGCTCGCAGCATCGAATGGTACTGGGTTTATGCCTGTATCGGCCTGGTCTACGTGGCGATCTTTATCCTGACCTTCGGCTGCGAGTTTCCGGTGCTGGGCAAAAAAGCGCCCAACGCGACTGAAACAGTCGTGAAAGAAAAATGGGGTATTGGCGTACTGTTCCTCTCCATTGCCGCGCTGTGCTACATCCTGGGCCAGCTGGGCTTTATCTCCTGGGTGCCGGAGTATGCCAAAGGTCTGGGCATGAGCCTGAATGACGCGGGTAAACTGGTGAGCGATTTCTGGATGTCTTACATGTTCGGCATGTGGGCATTTAGCTTCATTCTGCGTTTCTTCGATTTACAGCGCATTTTGACCGTCCTGGCAGGGGCAGCCACCGTGCTGATGTACCTGTTCATCAACGGCTCACCAGAACATATGCCGTGGTTTATCCTGACGCTGGGCTTCTTCTCCAGCGCGATTTATACCTCGATCATTACGCTGGGCTCGTTGCAGACGAAAGTCGCCTCGCCGAAGCTGGTTAACTTTGTTCTGACCTGCGGCACCATCGGTACCATGCTGACCTTCGTGGTCACCGGCCCGATTGTCGCCCACAGCGGCCCTCTGGCCGCGTTGCACACCGCGAACGCCCTGTACGCGGTGGTCTTTGTGATGTGCCTGGTGCTGGGCTTTGTGACCCGCCACCGTCAGCATAACGCGACCGCAGCAGGTCACTGATCCATTACGCCCCTTTGCGCTCAGCAAAGGGGCTGTTTTTCGTAAAGAGCACCGCCTCTCCCCCCGTGTCCATCTGCACCCACGTTTGCGGTAACTGCGTCATTGAAATGACCCGACCCTGGCGAATCGACCAGCGCACCGGCACCTGACAGCGCACGGCTTCAAATCCGTTTTCTGCCGGCAGAATAATCAGGTTCGCCGGATACCCCGTCTCAATGCCATAATCCTTCAGCCCAAAGGTTCTTGAACTGTTATGGGTGATCAGGTTTAAGCCACTATCAATTTGCTGAAAGCCCATCATCTGACACACGTGCAGGCCCATATGCAGAACCTGCAACATATTGCCCGTCCCCAGCGGATACCACGGGTCAAAGACATCATCATGCCCGAAGCAGACGTTGATCCCCGCCTCCTGTAACTCTTTTACCCGGGTGATACCGCGTCGTTTCGGATAATCATCAAAGCGGCCCTGCAGATGAATATTGACCAGCGGGTTGGCCACAAAGTTAATCCCCGACATTTTCAGCAACCGGAACAGCCGTGAGGTATAAGCGCCATTGTAGGAGTGCATCGCGGTGGTATGGCTGGCGGTCACCCGGTCGCCCATTCCGGTTTCGTACGCCAGCGTCGCCACGGTTTCGAGGAATCGCGACTGCTCATCGTCGATTTCATCGCAATGTATATCCAGCAGACGGTTGTATTTTTTTGCCAGCGTAAAAGCGATATGTAACGACTCCACGCCGTATTCCCGGGTGAACTCAAAATGGGGTATTGCCCCTACCACGTCGGCGCCCAGCTTTAGCGCCTCTTCCAGCAAGGCCGCGCCGTCAGGATAGGAAAGTATCCCCTCCTGCGGGAACGCCACAATTTGCAGTTCAATCCACGGGGCCACTTCGCGCTTAACGTCCAGCATCGCTTTCAGGGCCGTAAGTGAGGGGTCGGACACATCAACGTGGGTGCGGACAAACTGAATGCCGTTTGCCATTTGCCACTTCAGGGTCTTCCACGCCCGCGCTTTCACATCATCATGCGTGAGTTGCGCTTTGCGTTCCGCCCAGCGCTCGATCCCTTCGAACAGCGTGCCGGACTGATTCCAGCGTGGCTCGCCGGCCGTTTGGGTGGTATCGAGATGAATATGCGGCTCGATAAAAGGCGGAATGGCCAGACCGCCACGACCATTTAATACCTCATGGCTCTCATCATGGGTGTCCTCGCCCATGGGACGGATCTCGCCAAAACGCCCCTGCTCAATGGCAATTTGCCAGAGCCCTTCCCGATTCGGTAAACGAACGTTTTGAACCAGCCAAAGCGGTGTTGTCGACATAGTGTTCCCCTGAAAAAAGCCGCTGAAATTTGGGAGTACCGGATTTGAGCAATAAGCCCCCTATTTTGTACACAAAATCGCCGCTGACGAAAAGTGAGTCATTTCCGGTACTTATAAAAATCCTGACAAATCAGCAATCTACTCACTAAGGGGTAGTTGAAGGCGTATTTGATTTGCATCAATAAGTGCCTTTGCTGAATCGTTAAGGTAGGCAGTAATAGAAAAGAAATCGAGGCAAAAATGAGCAAAGTCAGACTCGCGATCATCGGTAACGGCATGGTCGGCCATCGCTTTATAGAAGACCTTCTCGATAAAGCTGACGCCGCCCAGTTTGATATTACCGTCTTTTGTGAAGAACCCCGCAAGGCGTACGACCGTGTGCACCTCTCCTCCTACTTCTCTCACCACACCGCTGAAGAACTTTCTATGGTGCGTGAAGGTTTCTACGAGAAGCATGGCGTAAAAGTACTGGTTGGCGAACGTGCGATTACCATTAACCGTCAGGAAAAAGTGATCCACTCCAGTGCCGGACGCACGGTTTTTTATGACAAGCTGATTATGGCAACGGGTTCCTACCCGTGGATCCCGCCAATCAAAGGGTCTGAAACTCAGGATTGCTTCGTTTATCGTACCATCGAAGATCTTAAAGCCATCGAGGCTTGTGCTCGTCGCAGCAAACGGGGCGCCGTGGTCGGCGGCGGTCTGCTCGGCCTTGAAGCGGCAGGCGCGCTGAAAAACCTCGGCGTTGAAACTCACGTCATCGAATTTGCGCCGATGCTGATGGCAGAACAGCTTGATCATATGGGCGGCGACCAGCTGCGCCGTAAGATCGAAAGTATGGGTGTGAAAGTTCACACCAGCAAAAACACCAAAGAGATCGTCCAGGAAGGCACAGAAGCACGCAAAACCATGCGCTTTGCCGACGGCAGCGAACTGGAAGTGGACTTCATCGTCTTCTCTACTGGTATTCGCCCACGCGACAAAATGGCGACCCAGTGCGGGCTGGCCGTGGCACAGCGTGGCGGGATCATGATCAACGACGCCTGCCAGACCTCTGACCCGGACATCTACGCGATTGGCGAATGCGCCAGCTGGAACAACCGTGTTTATGGGCTGGTGGCGCCTGGCTACAAAATGGCGCAGGTTGCCGTAGACCACATTCTCGGCCAGGAAAATGCCTTCACCGGCGCAGACATGAGCGCCAAGCTGAAACTGCTGGGTGTGGATGTGGGCGGGATCGGTGACGCACATGGCCGCACGCCTGATTCACGCAGCTACGTCTATCTGGACGAAAGCAAAGAAGTCTATAAACGTCTTATCGTCAGCCCGGATAACAAAACCCTGCTGGGCGCCGTGCTCGTTGGGGATACCAGCGATTATGGCAACCTGCTGCAGCTGGTACTGAATGCCATCGAACTGCCGGAAAACCCGGACGCGCTGATCCTGCCTGCTCATGCGTCTAACGGTAAACCGTCCATTGGCGTGGATAAACTGCCGGACAGCGCGCAGATTTGTTCTTGCTTCGATGTCACCAAAGGCATGCTGGTAGCCGCCATCAATAAAGGCTGCCACACCGTCGCCGCGCTGAAAGCGGAAACCAAAGCCGGTACCGGCTGCGGTGGCTGTATTCCGCTGGTCACACAGGTGCTCAACGCCGAACTGGCGAAACAGGGCATCGAAGTGAACAACAATCTTTGCGAGCACTTCTCGTATTCTCGCCAGGAGCTTTACCATCTGATTCGCGTCGAGGGCATTAAATCCTTTGACGAATTGCTGGCGAAACACGGTCAGGGTTACGGCTGTGAAGTCTGCAAACCTACCGTCGGCTCACTCCTGGCCTCCTGCTGGAATGAGTACATCCTGAAACCGGCACATACTCCGCTGCAGGATACCAACGACAACTTCCTGGCCAATATCCAGAAAGACGGTACCTACTCTGTTATCCCACGCTCAGCAGGCGGCGAGATCACCCCGGAAGGGCTGGTGGCGATTGGCCGTGTCGCACGTGAATTCAACCTGTACACCAAAATCACCGGTTCCCAGCGTATCGGCCTGTTTGGCGCGCAAAAAGACGACCTGCCGGAAATCTGGCGTCAGCTGATTGAAGCAGGTTTTGAAACGGGTCACGCATACGCCAAAGCACTGCGTATGGCAAAAACCTGCGTGGGCAGCACCTGGTGCCGCTACGGCGTGGGCGACAGCGTGGGCTTCGGCGTTGAACTGGAAAACCGCTACAAAGGTATCCGCACTCCGCACAAAATGAAGTTTGGCGTCTCCGGTTGTACCCGCGAGTGCGCTGAAGCGCAGGGTAAGGACGTGGGCATCATTGCTACCGAGAAAGGCTGGAACCTGTATGTCTGCGGTAACGGCGGGATGAAGCCGCGCCATGCCGATCTGCTGGCCGCCGATCTGGACCGCGAAACCCTGCTGAAGTACCTCGACCGTTTCATGATGTTCTACATCCGTACGGCTGACAAACTTACGCGTACCGCTTCCTGGCTGGACAATCTGGAAGGCGGCATCGACTACCTGAAGTCAGTGATTATCGATGACAAGCTGGGCCTGAATGAGCATCTTGAAGAAGAGATTGCACGCCTGCGTGAAGCGGTCATCTGCGAGTGGACTGAAACGGTTAACACGCCGGCTGCACAGGTACGCTTCAAACACTTTATCAACAGCACCCAGCGCGACCCGAATGTCCAGGTGGTGCCTGAGCGTGAACAGCATCGTCCTGCAACGCCTTACGAACGTATTCCGGTGATGCTGGTGGAGGAAAATGTATGAGCCAGTGGGTAAATATCTGCAAAATCAATGACATTATTCCAGGTTCCGGCGTGTGTGCTCTGCTGGGTAGTGAACATGTTGCCCTCTTCCGTCCGCGTCACGACGAACAGGTTTTTGCTATCAGCAATATCGACCCGTTCTTTGAAGCCAGCGTGCTTTCGCGTGGCCTGATCGCTGAACATCAGGGCGAACTGTGGGTCGCCAGCCCGCTGAAAAAACAGCGTTTTCGTCTGAGCGACGGGCACTGTATGGAAGATGAAAGTCATTCCGTGAAGCACTATGACGTACGCGTGAAAGAGGGTCACGTGCAGTTACGCGGTTAATTATTTTGAGGGAGGCGCAATGCCTCCCTTTTTAAACGTTTTCTTTTATTTTTCAGGATAATCAAACCATGTTTACAGACACCATTAATAAGTGTGCGGCTAATGCTGCGCGCATCGCACGGCTCAACCACACCAATCCGCTCGGCTTCTGGGTCAGCTCTGCCATGGCCGGCGCCTATGTCGGTTTGGGTATTATTTTAATTTTCACGCTCGGTAATTTACTCGACCCGTCCATTCGTCCGTTGGTCATGGGCGCGACGTTTGGTATTGCCTTAACGCTGGTGATCATCGCAGGCTCTGAACTCTTTACCGGCCATACGATGTTTCTGACGCTCGGTGTAAAAGCGGGCACCATCAGCCACGGGCAAATGTGGGCCATTCTGCCCCAGACCTGGGTAGGCAACCTTCTGGGTTCCGTCTTTGTGGCGCTGTTGTACAGCTGGGGCGGTGGGAGCCTGCTGCCGGTGGATACCAGCATCGTCCACACCGTGGCGCTGGCAAAAACCACCCAGCCCGCAATAGCGCTCTTTTTCAAAGGTGCGCTCTGTAACTGGCTGGTATGTCTGGCAATCTGGATGGCAATCCGCACGGAAGGTGCCGCGAAGTTTATCGCTATCTGGTGGTGTCTGCTGGCGTTTATCGCCTCCGGTTACGAGCACTCCGTTGCCAACATGACGCTGTTCGCCCTTTCCTGGTTAGGTCATCATAGTGATGCCTTCACCCTTTCGGGTATCGGTCATAACCTGTTGTGGGTAACGCTGGGCAATACCCTTTCAGGTGCAGTGTTTATGGGTCTGGGTTACTGGTATGCTACCCCTAAAGCGGAGCGTCCGACTCCGGCACACATCGCAACTGCTCAGGCGAAAGCCCATTCTTAAGAGGTAATGTCGTGGATCACCTGCCGATTTTCTGTCAATTACGTCATCGCGACTGCCTGCTTGTGGGCGGCGGCGATGTCGCTGAACGTAAAGCACGCCTGCTGTTAGACGCAGGTGCCCGACTCACCGTAAACGCCCTGGCTTTCGATCCACAGTTTGAAGTCTGGGCGCGGGAAGGCATGCTGACGCTGGTGCAGGGCGAGTTTGATGAAAGCCTGCTGGATACCTGCTGGCTGACCATCGCCGCCACGGATGATGACGCCGTGAACCAGCGCGTCAGCGACGCGTGCGAAACCCGTCGTATCTTCTGTAACGTGGTGGATGCGCCGAAAGAAGCCAGCTTCATTATGCCCTCGATCATCGATCGCTCCCCGCTGATGGTGGCGGTTTCGTCTGGCGGCACTTCGCCTGTGCTTGCACGCTTGCTGCGTGAGAAACTGGAATCGCTTTTGCCGCAGCATCTGGGTCAGGTGGCGCATTATGCAGGTCAGCTGCGCGCCCGGGTGAAAAAGACCTTTGCAACCGTCGGTGAACGCCGTCGCTTCTGGGAAAAGTTCTTTGTAAACGATCGTCTGGCACAGTCGCTGGCTAACGAAGATCACTCTGCCGTAGCCGAAACCACTGAACGTCTGTTAACCGAGCCGTTGGACCATCGGGGTGAAGTGGTGCTGGTCGGGGCAGGACCGGGTGATGCAGGTCTGCTGACGCTTAAAGGGTTACAGCAGATTCAGCAGGCCGATATCGTGGTCTATGACCGTCTGGTGTCCGATGAGATCATGAACCTGGTGCGCCGTGACGCTGACCGCGTGTTTGTCGGTAAGCGTGCAGGCTATCATTGCGTTCCCCAGGAAGAGATTAACCAAATCCTGCTGCGTGAAGCGCAGAAAGGCAAACGCGTCGTGCGCCTGAAAGGGGGCGATCCCTTTATCTTTGGTCGCGGCGGTGAAGAGCTGGAAACCCTCTGTCATGCGGGCATACCCTTCTCGGTAGTCCCCGGCATCACGGCTGCGTCGGGCTGTTCCGCCTATTCCGGCATTCCCCTCACCCACCGCGATTTCGCGCAAAGCGTGCGTCTGGTTACCGGGCACCTGAAGACGGGCAGTGAACTGGACTGGCACAATCTGGCCGCTGAAAAACAGACCCTGGTGTTTTACATGGGGCTAAACCAGGCCGCCACCATTCAGGGAAAACTGCTGGAGCACGGAATGGAAGCAGACATGCCTGTCGCGCTGGTGGAAAACGGCACGTCGATCAAGCAGCGCGTGGTGAAAGGCGTTCTGACGCAACTGGGCGAGCTGGCCCAACAGGTCGAAAGCCCGGCGTTGATTATCGTTGGTCGCGTCGTTGCCTTAAGAGAAAAATTGAACTGGTTCTCCAGCCACTAAACCCAATCCATACATATCTTCCGCTCTGTGAGTAGTCCTTAACCGGACTACTCCCTCGTAACACCTGCCGCTAACATACCGCCTGCGAAATGGAACTTTTCCATTTATTCCCTCGTATTACATCCAAAAGTTTATTGAAGACAAGGAATGAGTATGTTCAAACTGGCTAAAGCTGCCGTTCTGGTGGGCGTATTATCGACGCTGACTGCCTGTACCGGTCATGTAGAAAACACAAAGAAAAACTGCAGCTATGACTATCTGCTCCACCCGGCGATCTCCATTTCAAAGATCATTGGCGGATGCGGGCCAGCGGCACAGCAGTAAGCGTTTCAGACATAAAAAAACCGGGGATTCCCGGTTTTTTTATGCTGTCGAGCCAGATGTCCTCTCCCTGGAGAGAGGAGACCAACCCTGAAAAGTTTACCTACGGTTTGGCGACAAACCCAATGGCGGCATAGACGGCTTTCAGCGTTTCAGAAGCACGGGCGCTGGCTTTCTCAGCCCCTTCCTTCATCACTTTCTGCAGCAGAGCTTCGTCGTTGCGGAAGCGGTTATAACGCTCCTGCAGTTCGGTCAACATGCCAGAAACCGCATCGGCCACTTCACCCTTCAGATGACCATACATCTTGCCTTCAAAATGCTTTTCGAGTTCCGGGATGCTCTGACCGGTGACACCGGAGAGGATATCCAGCAGGTTAGAGACGCCTGCCTTGTTCTTGACATCGTAACGCACGACCGGTGGCTCTTCTGAGTCCGTCACGGCACGCTTCAGTTTCTTCACAACGGATTTTGGATCTTCAAGCAGGCCGATAACGTTGTTACGGTTATCGTCAGACTTGGACATCTTCTTCGTTGGCTCAAGCAGGGACATGACGCGCGCGCCCGATTTCGGAATAAACGGCTCGGGCACTTTGAAGACATCCCCATAAATCGCATTGAAGCGCTGGGCGATATCACGGCTTAACTCAAGATGCTGTTTCTGATCTTCACCAACCGGCACCTGGTTAGTCTGATAGAGCAGAATATCGGCTGCCATCAGCACCGGATAGTCGAACAGACCAGCGTTGATGTTTTCGGAATAACGGGCAGATTTGTCTTTGAACTGGGTCATACGGCTCAGTTCACCAAAATAGGTATAGCAGTTCAGCGCCCAGCCAAGCTGCGCGTGCTCGGGAACATGAGACTGGACGAAGATGGTGCTTTTCTCGGGGTCAATGCCGCACGCAAGATAGAGCGCCAGCGTGTCCAGCGTGGCTTTACGCAGCTTTTCAGGATCCTGACGGGCAGTGATCGCATGCAAATCCACGATGCAGTAAATGCAGTGGTAATCATCCTGCATGCCCACCCACTGACGCAGCGCCCCCATATAGTTGCCGATGGTCAATTCACCTGAGGGCTGGGCACCACTAAATACGATGGGCTTAGTCATTTTTCGATTCCTGATGTTCACTATGCGAAAGCCCGAGCGCGGGCAGTAGATCTTTGAAGTGGTCGAACACAACGTCCGGCTCACTCAACGTGATGGCTTCACCGTAGTTATAGCCATAGGTCAGACCGACGGAGAGACTTCCCGCCGCCTTAGCGGCCAGAATATCATTGCGCGAATCGCCCACAAAGAGTAACTCGGCTGGGGTTAAGGATAATTTTCCTGCCACCAGAAGAATGGGCTCCGGATGCGGTTTTTTATTTTTGACGTCATCGCCACCGACGACGACGGAAAAATATTTCGCGATACCCAGCGCGTCCAGCAGCGGCGCAACGAACGGCGTCGGTTTATTGGTGACCAGCGCCAGCGGCATGCCGCTGGCGTGCAGTGCGCTTAGCGTCTCGGTCACATCGGGGAACAGGAAGCTCCCTTCCTCAACGGTCTCTTCATAGAAGCGATGGAAGAGTTTACGCAAGACACGCAGCTGCTCATCCTGAGGAATATCAGCATGATCCACGCCCGGCTTACCCTGCGCGGCACGTTGAATTGCGCGCTCCTGGCGCGCCCAGGTCAACGCCCGTTCCATCAATACATCTGCGCCGTTGCCAATCCAGGTGATAACGCGATCTTCACCCGCGACCGGCAGTTCCAGTGCATACAGCGCCCGATCGACGGCGCTGGTTAAACCCGGCGCGCTGTCGACAAGGGTACCGTCGAGGTCAAACGCAACGCCCCGAATTGCCTGCATTTTATTCATGACTTACCTTTGCCAGTTCACTGCGCATTTCATCAATGACTTTTTTGTAATCCGGCTGATCGAAAATCGCCGAGCCCGCGACAAACATATCCGCACCCGCTGCAGCAATCTCGCCAATGTTGCTGACCTTCACGCCGCCATCCACTTCAAGGCGGATGTCATAGCCAGATTCGTCAATACGGCGGCGCACTTCACGCAGCTTCTCAAGCGTATGGGGAATAAAGGATTGACCACCGAAACCCGGGTTCACGGACATCAGCAGAATAACGTCGAGTTTATCCATCACGTAATCAAGGTAGCTCAGTGATGTCGCAGGATTGAAGACCAGGCCCGCTTTGCAGCCGTGCTCTTTAATCAGCTGTAAGGTGCGATCCACATGTTCAGACGCTTCAGGATGGAAAGTGATAATGCTGGCGCCTGCGGCGGCGAAATCCGGCACGATGCGATCGACTGGCTTGACCATCAGGTGAACGTCAATCGGTGCGGTGATGCCGTAATTACGCAGGGCTTTGAGGACCATCGGGCCGATGGTCAGATTGGGCACGTAATGGTTGTCCATCACGTCGAAATGGACAACGTCCGCGCCTGCGGCCAGAGCATTCGCCGTGTCTTCACCCAGACGGGCAAAGTCAGCCGACAAAATTGAGGGAGCAATCAAAAACTGTTTCATCCGCATCTCCTTGAAATGTGTTTATCGGCGGGCAAAACGGCTCAGGGTCGATAAAGAGCCAACAGTTCGTCCACCTTTTTACGTGTGCCACCGTTGCTGCTGATGCTGCGTCGTACTTTAACGACATGCAGTTTGGTCGCTAGCTGATACCACTCACGGGTCAACACCGTGTCATGGTTGGAAATCAGCACCGGAATACGTCTATTAACAAGGCCTTCGGCAATTTCAGCCAGATGCGCCTGCTCTTTCAAATTAAAGCTATTGGTGTGATACGCCGTGAAATTAGCCGTCGCGGTGAGCGGGGCATACGGAGGATCGCAATAGACAACCGAATTATTGTCCGCGCGCGCCATGCTATCGGCATAGGACTCGCAGAGGAAAAGGGCACGCTGCGCCTTCTCGGCAAAATGATACAACTCCGCCTGTGGGAAGTACGGTCGCTTATAGCGGCCAAACGGCACGTTAAATTCGCCGCGTAAATTATACCGGCACAGGCCATTGTAACCGTGGCGATTCAGATAGAGGAATAAAAGCGCCCGCCGGAAAGGGTCCTGGCTTTGGTTAAACTCCGTACGCAGCCCGTAGTAAACGTCAGGGTCATTCGTTTCAGGCGTAAAGAGCTTATGCGCCTCATCGACATACTCATCGGTACGTAATTTAACAATGTTGTAGAGACCGATAAGATCGCTGTTGATATCCGCGAGGATATAGCGAGAAAAGTCGGTGTTAAGAAACACCGACCCGGCGCCCACGAAGGGCTCGATAAGACACTCGCCGTCCGGCAGGTGCTTTTTAATATCGTCGAGCAGAGGGAATTTTCCCCCTGCCCATTTCAGAAAAGCGCGATTTTTTTTCATGCTGACTAACTGGTTACACCTTCTCCGGCTGTGGAGAAAGCTCCGACAGCATCCTGCGCTTTAAACGTTACTTCAAATCAGCCTGAACCTGATGAATCGGTTTCGCCCATGGGTTTTTCGCCTGGACATCCGCTGGTAACGCAGAGACCGCGCGTTTGGCTTCGTCTTTAGACGCATACACGCCGCTGACCAGCACATACCAGGGTTGCCCGTTACGGCTTGTCTGATAAACCACATAGTTTTTCAGATTCGATTTCTTCGCCCAGCTATTCAGGTTGTCGTAGTTAGAAGAGCTACTCAACTGCAGCGTATAGTTGTTTGATGGCGCAGATTTCAGTGAACCGACGTTACCCGCTGATTTACCTGCCGCAGCGCTGGACGCCGTGGCGGCAGGCGCTGGCGTCGCCGCTGGGGCCGTTGTGGCTTTCGGCGCAGTCGCGGTTGGGGTCGCCGCTGCGGCTGGCGCTTTCACAGGGGCACTGGCGACGGTCTCAGTCTGTTTTGGCTGAGCCGCTGGTTTGGTTTGAGGCGCTTTCGCGACGGTCTGAGGCCGGGTTTCACGCTTCGGCTCGATAACGGCCTGCTTACGTTCAGGACGCGGTGTGGCAGTCTGCGTTTGACGCGGTTTGGTTTCCGTTGCCGCGTTTTGCGCCTGGGCATTCCCACCGCGAATTGGTGCAACGGTTGCAGGTTCGGTTGGCAACGTGGAGTTGGCGACCACGCTGTTCACTTGTTCCTGATTCTGCGGCTGCGTCAGCGCATTATTCAGATCGCCCTGCACTTCTACGCGCTGCTGGCTGCCCGGTGCAACCGGAGACTGGCCCTGAGTAGGGGTAGAAGAAACAGGTGGCAGAGAAACATCCTGCGGAGCAGAAGCCGGATTACCCGCCGTTTGCTCAGCGGAGGTGGTGCCTGGCGCAGGCTGTGCACCATTGGCCTGATCGGCAGCATCATTACCGGAAAGATTTATGCTCTTCTCGGTAGAGGCAGTCGAATCAGTGGAAGGGGTTGAAGGAGCTTTCAGCGCGGAACCGATGCCGATAATCAGCAGCAACAGAACGAATACACCAAGGCCCATCATAATGTATTGACGGGAAGCGGGCTTTTTAGCCGCGACTTTCTTACGTTTGCGTGGGCGATGCTCTACAGGCTCTTCGTCCAGTGAATCCTCTTCGGATTCATATTTCTCTTCTTCTCGCTCATCACGCGCATTGCGGCTACGTGATGGACGACGATCGTCTGCATCCAGATCAACATCGTCAAAGTTGATCTGCGGCTCGCTATCACGTTCTGAAGATTGACGAGAACGACCAGTACGACGATCGCTGGGATCGGGTTTCAGCTCGTCTTCTGGTTTGAATTCATCCATTTAACACCCCACTCAAAGGCTTATGCTTACGACGTTGCATATTACCTGAAGCTAAATAGCTACCGTTGACGGTAGCCAGACCTTTCTAGTTTTTACGCCTGCTGGCAATCAGCAATCGCGCCAAGAACGACATCGTGCGACACTCCGCCGCGTACTTCACTCTTCCCTATTGCGAGCGGGAGTACCAGTCGCATCTCGCCCGCCAATACTTTTTTATCGCGCATCATGTGGGGTAAATAATCCTGCGCAGACATTTCGCGTGGCCCCGTCACCGGTAGACCCGCACGCTCAAGCAACGTTATCACGCGCTGCGTTTCTTCTTTACTGAACTGACCCAAACGTTCAGACGTACGTGCGGCCATCACCATGCCCGCCGCAACTGCTTCACCGTGCAGCCAGTTGCCGTAACCCATTTCCGCCTCGATGGCGTGACCGAAAGTGTGCCCCAGATTCAGTAAAGCACGTAAGCCCGTTTCGCGCTCGTCTGCCGCAACGACTTCTGCTTTCAGCTCACAACAACGACGAATACAGTAGGCCAGAGCCGGGACATCAAGGTTCAGCAACGCATCCATATTCTCTTCCAGCCAGCTAAAGAACGCGCTATCGAGAATAATGCCGTATTTGATCACTTCAGCCAGGCCCGAGGCCAGCTCACGCTTGGGCAACGTCTTAAGGCAATCGAGATCCACCACCACCGAAGCGGGCTGGTAGAACGCGCCAATCATGTTTTTGCCAAGCGGATGGTTGACGGCGGTTTTGCCACCAACGGAAGAATCGACCTGCGATAATAATGTGGTCGGAATTTGAATAAAACGAACGCCGCGCTGATAGCTCGCTGCGGCAAAACCCGTAAGATCGCCAACGACACCGCCGCCCAGGGCAAGCAATGTTGTGTCACGACCATGCGGTTTTTGCAGTAATGCAGTAAAGACGGTATCGAGCACCGTCAGGCTCTTATACTGCTCGCCGTCAGGCAGAATCACACTGTCGACCTTCACGCCTGCCTGCTCCAGCAGGTGGCGAACACGGTCAAGATAAAGCGGAGCCAGCGTCTCATTGGTGACCAGCATTGCCTGATCACCCGCTTTCAGTGGTAAGAAGGAAGCTGGATCGTTAAACAAACCAGCCGCGATGGTGATAGGGTAACTACGTTCCCCGAGAGTAACTGTAATCCTCTCCATTGCGCGACATCCACCTTAATATTTTACCCGCGGGCGAGTGTATAGAGAGCCAGAATCAGTTGCTTTCCAGCATATGAATAATCTGGTTTGCAACCACTTTAGCGCTCTGATCGTCAGTACGAATCGTCACATCCGCGATCTCTTCGTACAGCGGATTACGTTCACCCGCCAGTGCTTCCAGAACTTCACGTGGAGGCGTTTCAACCTGCAGTAACGGGCGCTTTTTATCGCGCTGCGTACGTGCCAGCTGCTTCTCGATGGTCGTCTCAAGATAGACCACAACGCCACGGGCGGAGAGACGGTTGCGAGTTTCGCGAGATTTAACAGAGCCGCCGCCTGTAGCCAGCACAATGCCCTGCTTTTCCGTGAGTTCGTTGATCACTTTTTCTTCTCGATCACGGAAACCGTCTTCGCCTTCTACATCGAAGACCCAGCCCACATCAGCTCCGGTTCGTTTCTCAATCTCTTGATCAGAATCGTAAAATTCCATATTGAGTTGTTGAGCTAACTGACGCCCAATAGTGCTTTTGCCGGCACCCATAGGCCCAACCAGAAAGATATTGCGTTTCTCTGCCATTTTTTCGGTACTACTAAGACTATTCGTTAATGGTAATTCCCACTTTGCAGACACCCAGCGTAGCAGGACATGAACTGAAACCTCATATGCGATAGTGCGAGAGTCAGACTGAAAATTATCTCAATAGTCTTGCTTGTTTGGCAACTGATTAAATCACTGCTGCCGATGCTTAACGCCACAAGAGGTTATTTTGAACGTGCTGACACTCAAATCGGTACTCCTTGTAAGCTAAATCATGCCTCACGTCAAACATCTGCAACAAACAGTGTGCAAAATCCTCATGGAATCGTCTCTCTTTACTCACCCCCTACCAAACGAGGCGTGATGAAGACCACCAGCTCTCGCCGTTCGCGATCGCGGCCATCGTGGCGAAAAAGCTGACCAAGCCACGGAATGCTGCTAAGCCCCGGCACGCTATCGCTGCCCGCTTTATTCTTTTGTGAGAAAATCCCCCCCAGCGCCAGCGTTTCGCCGCTTTTCACTTCCACCTGCGTCTCTATTTCCTGTTTATCGATCGCCAGCGTTTCCCCGTCCGCCTGCTGGAGCACCTGACCCGGCATATTTTCACTGATATGCAGTTTCAGACGCACGCGCCCGTTCGCCAGCACCACCGGGGTGACATCCATCCCCAGCACCGCTTCTTTAAATTCGACCGAGGTGGCGCCGCTTTCCCCACTGGAAACCTGATAGGGAATTTCACTGCCCTGCTTAATGCTGGCTGGCTGCATATGCGAGGCTAACAGCCGTGGGCTGGCGATGATCTCAAGCTGCTGTTTCTGCTCAAGGGCGGAGAGTTCAAGATCTAAGAGTCTGCCGTCGATTCGCCCGATGTTAAATCCGACATGCGTCGACGCCGTCGCCACCGACAAATCGGCGCCTAGCGTCGTGACGTGCCCCGGCGAACCGGCGCTTTGCGCCTCTGCCAGGCTCCACTTCACGCCCAGTTCACGCAGGCTTTTTTCATTGATAGTGACAATATGCGCCGCCAGTTCGACCTGCGCCACGGGCACATCCATCAGCTGTGCCCAGCGTTGCAGTGCATCGAGCACGGTGGGAACATCGCGAACCAGCAAACGGTTAATACGTTTGTCCACCGATAAGCTGCCCTTCGGACTTAACTGTTTTTCGGCCGCTTTTTGCAGCTCAGCGGCATCAGCATAGACAAACGGTATACTGCGCGTCGCCAGGGGAACGCTTAGCTGACGCCGGGTCTGCTCTTCTTCTTTTTGCGCCTGCCGATCGCGCTGCCAGGCCAGGGTGTTGACGTAAAAAATCCCGTTCTCTTCCCGTAGCACCAGTCCGGCACTGGCGACAACCGTTTGAATGGCCAGACGCCATGGAATGCCGGTAAGGTTTAAAGAAAGCGTGCCGCTGACGTCCGGCGATATAATCAGATTGCGATTCTCTAACTGCATCAGAGACTGCAAGACCTGCGCGACCGGGACCTCATCCACCACCAGCGAGACCGGTCGGGGCGTTGCGGCCCTGACTGGCAGGCTGAGTGTCAGCAGCATGACGACGATTGTTGTTCCCTTCACTTTTCATTCCCTCCCGCTTCCATCGCCACTCGTTTGGCTCACAGCCCTGGCCCACGTTAAGCACCAGCGTTTGTTCATCAATAGACGTCACTCGCCATCCGGCAGGCAATCGTTCGTTTTGCCTGACACGCCGCCAGTGCTTTTTTTCATCTGCTACCATGCCAACGATATACCTGCCGTTCACCATCCCGTGGTAGCGCCACTGGCTTAACAGACCGATAGCGCAGCGGTCATCCGGAGGACGAAAAGGATCGCGCATGCCGGTGAGCATCAACACAGCGCACACCAGGAGATAACGTCGCTTAGTTCTCATGGAGATCTTCAATCCTTGCGACAAACCGAAGCTGCGATTCCCCCGGCTCGACGGAGAATTCACTGATTTCCACCCCCGCCTGCGCCAGACGGGTAAAGAGTGCCGGGATCTGCGTCCATTCAGCACTCAGCGTGAGTGTTCCTCCCCGCGCGTGAGGTTGCCAGCGTACGAGCCGTATTCCGTCACGTTGAAACGCCAGTGGAGAAAAAGCGGCCTCTGTCGGTGCGACGCCCTCTGCGTCAGACGGCGGGCGTGGCAACGCGCCGACCCGCATTTGACGCAGCCGGGCGACGGCCTGTTGATGTTGTGCAGTCAGGCGATCGGTCTGCTGCTGGAGCGGACGCACCATGAGTAAATAGATACCTAACGTAAATAGTCCCGTTCCAAATACCCAGGCGATCGCGCGCTGGCGTGCGGGAAGTGCGCACCATCTTTCCAGAAAAAGCCCGCCGGTCATTCTTGCCTCTGGAGTGTAAAAGTGAACATCCAGCGCCCCTGGTTATCCTGCTGCATCTCGCCTGCGGGTCCTGGCGTGAATCCGGGAAGTGTTTTCAACGCTTCTGACAGCATCGTCAGCGCAGACAGCGTTGTGGCATACCCCGTAAGCGTGAGCGTGGGAGTCTGGTAGTGCAGTTGGGTAAGCCATGACTGTTCGGGGATCGCCGCCGAAAGCGACGCCAGGACAGGTTGCCAGGGCTGTGTTTTCGCCCGCGATATCAGCGCCTGTTGGCGTTGCTGGAATTGCGTGTTCAGCTCGCGCCACTGGGCATAGCGTGTTTCAGCACCTTTTAGTATCGCTTCCTCGCTGTTCAGGCGCATTTCAGCCCCGCGTGACAGCACCACGCAGCTCGCCCGCAGGCTACTCATCATGGTCAGCGAGAGCAAAAACGAGCCCAAAAAAAGCATGCCCCAGACGCGGCAGCAGCGCCGCTGTCTCTCCCTTCGCCAGGGTAAAAAGTTGGGTCTCATGCGTTTCGTTCTCCCATGGCAAGCGCCAGCGCAACGGTAAAGTCGGCCCCGCACGGCGGTAACGGCGGCTGGCTTAACGCGACGCAGCTAAAGGGATCGGGCCCCTCCCGCGTAAAGTGCACAATATCGTCAGGGCGCAAGGCAAGCCGGGCGGCCAGATCGGTGACGCTTTGCGTTTCAGTAATCCTTTGTCGCCCCCACTGATGGCGCATTGCCCACAGCCAGTGGGTCTCGTCCTGCCAGGCGATACACTGCGCCGGCGCTACCGCGAAGGGTAAGAGGTTTGCCAGTGCGCTGGCATCGGGCGTAATGGCCGCCAGCCGCAGCCGCAGCGTTTCTGCCAGCGTTAAAAGCGCCGACACGTCGTTGTGTTGTGCCGCCGTAACGTGGCAGGCGCGGCTGAAGGTATCCTGCGTATAATCAAAGCAGAGCTTTTCCGGCGGCATTTCCAGTTCACGCGCCAGGGCAGAAATCATCCATGTCGCCTGTTCGCTCTCGCGCAGTTGCGTCGCCGGGCCTGGAAACTGCTTTTGCAAAGTCCGACCTGCCGGGAACGCCAGAAAGATACGGTGATGACGCGGCAGCATCTGGCTCCATGAACTGAGCGAGTTCTCCAGTTGCGCCAGATTCACAATCACCCCGTCCTGAATAACCCCTGGCGTCAGGGGAATGCGCCACCATCGGCGTAAGCGCCAGCCAGACTTCTCTTTAGTGAGTGAAACAGCCAGCGCCTTATCTTGTTGAAGATGAACGCCTGTCCGCCAGGTTTTGAAAGTCATCCTTCACGATCTCCTTATCCCCGTCAGATTGACGGCTATATCAATGAATCAGGCTTGCATTTATACTACCGCCCGATTGTTTAGAAACTGCCCAAGTGGAACCAAATGGGAAATCGCCAGTGAAGTTCGTAAAGTATTTATTCATCCTTGCAGTCTGTTGCATTCTGCTGGGAGCAGGCTCGATTTATGGTTTGTACAAATATATTGAGCCGCAGCTACCTGACGTCGCCACGCTGCGTGATGTGCGTCTTCAAATCCCGATGCAGGTTTATAGCGCCGACGGCGAGCTGATCGCCCAGTACGGCGAAAAACGGCGTATTCCGTTGACCCTCAACGAAATCCCTCCCGTCATGGTTAAAGCGTTTATCGCGACCGAAGACAGCCGTTTTTATGAGCACCACGGCGTCGATCCGGTAGGGATATTCCGTGCCGCAAGCGTTGCGTTGTTTTCCGGCCATGCCTCTCAGGGTGCCAGTACCATTACGCAACAGCTGGCGCGTAACTTCTTCCTGAGCCCGGAAAAAACGCTGATCCGTAAAATAAAAGAAGTGTTCCTGGCTATCCGAATCGAGCAGTTGCTCTCTAAAGACGAAATCCTTGAGCTTTACCTCAATAAGATTTACCTCGGCTATCGCGCCTACGGCGTGGGCGCAGCGGCACAGGTCTACTTCGGCAAACCGGTGGCACAGCTGACGCTGAGCGAGATGGCGACCATTGCCGGTCTGCCAAAAGCGCCGTCAACGTTCAACCCGCTCTATTCGCTGGATCGCGCTACCTCGCGTCGTAACGTGGTGTTATCCCGTATGTTGAGCGAAGGCTATATCAGCCAGACTCAGTACGATCAGGCCCGTAACGAGGCGATTGACGCTAACTATCACGCGCCTGAAATCGCCTTCTCCGCCCCCTATCTGACCGAGATGGTGCGCCAGGAGATGGTGAGCCGCTACGGCGAACAGGCGTATGAAGATGGCTATCGTATCTACACCACCGTGACCCGCAAAGTGCAACAAGCGGCCCAGCAGGCCGTGCGTAATAACGTCATGGATTACGACATGCGTCACGGCTACCGTGGCCCGTCGAACGTGTTGTGGAAAGTGGGCGAACCCGCCTGGGATACGAAAAAAATCACCGACTCACTGCATACGCTGCCGACCTACGGCCCGCTGCGTCCAGCCGTTGTGACCGCCGCCAGCCCGCAGGAAGCCGTGGCAATGATGGCTGATGGAACCTCGGTATCGCTCGGCATGCCGGGTGTCCGCTGGGCGCGTCCTTACCGTTCTGATACCGCGCAAGGCCCTACGCCGCGTAAAGTGACCGACGTGCTGCAAATCGGTCAACAGATCTGGGTTCGTCAGGTAAACGATGCCTGGTGGCTGGCGCAGGTACCGGATGTGAATTCCGCTCTGGTGTCGATTAACCCGCAGAACGGCGCCGTGCTGGCCCTGGTCGGCGGCTTCGACTTCAACCAGAGCAAGTTTAACCGCGCCACCCAGGCGCTGCGTCAGGTCGGCTCGAACATCAAGCCATTCCTTTATACCGCCGCAATGGATAAAGGGCTGACGCTGGCCAGTATTCTGAACGACGTGCCGATTTCCCGCTGGGATGCTGGCGCAGGCTCCGACTGGCAGCCTAAGAACTCCCCGCCGGAGTATTCAGGTCCTATCCGCTTACGTCAGGGTCTGGGGCAATCTAAAAACGTGGTGATGGTCCGCGCCATGCGTGCAATGGGAGTGGATTACGCCGCAGAATATCTGCAGCGTTTTGGCTTCCCGGCACAAAACATTGTGCATACCGAATCACTGGCGCTGGGCTCGGCCTCCTTCACGCCTTTACAGGTGGCGCGAGGGTATTCGGTGATGGCGAATGGCGGTTTCCTTGTGGACCCGTATTTCATCAGCAAAATCGAAAATGACCAGGGCGGCACGCTGTTTGAAGCGAAACCCAAAATCGCCTGTCCGGAGTGTGATATTCCGGTGATTTATGGTGATACGCAGAAATCAAACGTGCTGGAAAACAAAAACATGGAAGATGTTGCCCAGTCGCAAGAGCAGCAGAATTCTGTCGTTCCTAAGCCGCAGCTGGAACAGGCGAACCAGGCGCTGGTGGCGCAAGTCGGCGCTCAGGAATATGCTCCGCACGTGATCAATACGCCGCTGTCATTCCTGATTAAAAGCGCGCTGAACACCAATATCTTTGGTGAACCCGGCTGGCAGGGTACAGGCTGGCGTGCGGGTCGCGATCTGCAGCGCAGGGATATTGGCGGCAAAACCGGGACCACCAACAGCTCGAAAGATGCCTGGTTCTCGGGGTACGGCCCTGGCGTCGTCACCTCGGTGTGGATCGGTTTTGACGATCACCGTCGTAACCTTGGCCGCACGTCGGCATCCGGCGCAATCAAAGATCAGATCTCCGGTTATGAAGGCGGAGCGAAGAGTGCCCAGCCTGCGTGGGATGCTTACATGAAAGCGGTGCTTGAGGGCGTGCCTGAGCAGCCTCTGACGCCGCCGCCGGGCATTATCTCCGTGAATATCGATCGCAGTACGGGTCAGTTAGCCAGCGGCGGGAATAGCCGTGAAGAGTATTTCATTGAGGGTACGCAGCCGACAACGCAGGCGGTACATGAGGTGGGTACAGAGTTGATTGATAACGGCGAGACGCACGAACTGTTCTAATCGCCCTTAACTGGCCTAAAAGCCCGGCGGCGCATAATGCGTGCCGGGTTTTTTTTACAACCGACCCTGCCCCTTCAGCCATTCTCTCACCAGGAACAACGCGCTCACGTTGCGTGCTTCATGGAAGTCAGGGTCTTCCAGTAAATCCATCAAATGCGCCAGAGGCCAGCGCACCTGCGGCAGCGGTTCGGGCTCGTCACCTTCCAGCTTTTCCGGGTAGAGATCTTCAGCGACGACGATGTTCATCTTGCTCGAGAAATAAGAGGGAGCCATGCTCAGCTTTTTGAGAAACGAGAGATCCTTCGCCCCAAACCCGACCTCTTCTTTTAGCTCGCGATTGGCGGCCTCGAAAACCGTCTCACCCGGATCGATAAGCCCCTTAGAGAAACCCAGCTCATAGGATTCCGTGCCAACAGCATATTCGCGAATCAGAATCAGATGGTCGTCTACAATCGGAACGATCATTACCGCTTCACGCGTGGACGGGCGCATACGTTCATAAACGCGGCGTACGCCATTGCTGAACTCAAGGTCCACGCTTTCGACATTAAACAGACGCGATTTAGCGACCGTTTCAACGTGTAAGATCGTGGGTTTTTGTAAGGGTTTACTCATTTTGGGGATCTTTGCTGGATGAACTCACTTCATTGTGCGATACGCCGCACGGTTTGAGCAATGTCAATTGTGCTTTATTTACATTTCCGCAACCTAATGCAAATCAATTACCATTTCAAAAGAAAAGTCAAGAGGTTGAAAAGTTTCCAGGAATTTGCTGATATCCCGTCCTGGTTGCCTTTGCTATCATCGTGAGTTACTGGGATGCGCTTCAAAATGCTCAAGTTCGACTCCATACTTGCCGATAGCCAACCACAGACACGCATTCATTATTTAAGGTGCAACTGATAACACCTGCAATAAGTAAGATGGGGAAAGCATGAGCACCATTTTGATCTTTATCGTTGCTATGCTGGCCTGCGCGATGGCTGCCGGATGGCTCTACAGGCGCAGATTAGAGCGTCGATACCGTCTGCCCTATTTGAACGCCTTCACGGGCGCGACGACCCGCAAACTGACGGCAGAAGAACGCAGTGCCGTTGAAAGCTATCTCGACACGCTCAACCGCGTTCAGTTGACGCCGGGTCCCACCGGTGCCAGCACGGGCCCCGTGTCCCTGAATCTGAACACCCAAAGCGATACCGTCCTGTGCGTGACGCGCTCAATTACCCGCTATGGCATCACCACCGACGATCCGAATAAGTGGCGTTACTACCTTGATTCCGTTGAGGTGCATCTCCCGCCGTTCTGGGAGCAGTACATCAATGACGAGAACAGCGTTGAGCTGATTCATACGGATTCTCTCCCGCTGGTTATCGCCCTCAATGGCCATACTCTGAGCGAATATGTTCAGGAAGTGCCGCGCTTTGCTCTGGAACGCACCAGTTCAACGCAGGCGTCCATTCGGGGGGAAGAGACCGAACAAATTGAGCTGCTCAACATTCGTCAGGAAACCCACGAAGAATATGCCTTGAGCCGACCGGACGGTATTCGCGAGGCCGTACTGATCGTTGCTTCTTTCCTGCTTTTTTTATGCTGCCTCATCACCCCGGATGTGTTTGTACCCTGGCTTGCGGGCGGCGGTGTGCTGCTGCTTGCGGCGGGCCTATGGGGGCTTTTTGCACCGCCCGCCAAAACGGCGCTGCGCGAGATTCATTGCCTGCGCGGCACCCCAAAGCGCTGGGGTCTGTTTGGTGAGAACGACCAGGAACATATCAATAATATCTCTCTCGGGATCATCGACCTCATCTACCCGCGCCACTGGCAACCCTGGATCGCCCAGGATTTGGGGCAAAAAACTGATATTGATATTTATCTCGACCGCCACGTTGTGCGCCAGGGCCGTTTTTTATCGCTGCACGATGAAGTGCGCAACTTTCCGCTGCAGCACTGGCTTCGCAGTACCATTATCGCCTGCGGTGCCGCCATCGTACTGATGCTGCTGATTTTCCTGGTTCCGCTGGATATGCCGATTAAATTTACCCTGTCGTGGATTAAAGGCGCGCAAACCATCGAGGCGACCAGCGTCAATCAGCTGGAAGATGCCGGTGTGCGCGTGGGTGACACCCTCAAGCTGCAAGGCACGGGCATGTGTAATATTCAGTCGCCAGGGGCCTGGAATACGACGCGTCAGAACTCACCGTTCTCCCCGTTTGACTGCTCTCAAATCGTCTGGAATGAGGCGCGGCCATTGCCGTTGCCGGAATCGGAAATCGTCACCAAAGCCACGGCGTTAACCCAGGCGGTCAGTCGACAGCTGCACCCGAAACCGGATGATGATTCCCGCGTCAGTCAGTCACTGCGCACGGCGATTCTGAAATCGGGGATGGTTCTGCTGGATGATTTCGGCGACATCGTCATGAAAACGCAGGACCTGTGTTCGGCCGACGATGACTGTGTCCGTCTTAAAAACGCGCTTGTGAACCTCGGCAATAGCAAAGACTGGGAAGCCCTGGTCAAGCGCGCCCAGTCCGGCAAGCTGGATGGAGTGAACGTGTTGCTGCGCCCGGTTAGCGCGGAATCGCTGGATAATCTTATCGCGACCTCTACCGCTCCGTTCGTGATGCGTGAAACTACCCGTGCCGCTCAGGCGTTGAATAGCCCGGCACCGGGGGGCTTTATCATTGTCAGCGAAGAGGGTAGCGATCTGGTCGATCAGCCTTATCCACCGGTGGCGTTGTATGACTATCCGGCACAGGAGCAGTGGGGCGAGTTCCAGCGCCTGGCGCAAATGCTGATGCAAACGCCCTTCAGCGCGGAAGGCATCGTGACCAATATTCGCACGGACGCCAACGGTACCCGCCATATCGACCTGCACCGAATCCCGGATAACTCAGGGCTATGGCGCTATATCGGTACGTCTCTGCTGATGCTGATGATGGTGATCTGTATGGTGTGGAACGGCGTTGCCGCTTTACGCCGCTATCAGCGCTCCCGTACCCGGCTGGCGGACATTCAGCAGTATTACGAGAATTGCCTCAATCCTAAGCTCATTCCTACCCCTGAAAGCCTGATCGGATAACGCCCCGGCGCGGCAGGTTATGCTACCCTGTCGCGCATGTTTCTACTGGCTGGAGAGTTCCCCCTCATGCATCCTGATATTGCCTGGCAGAATGTGGATACCGTCTTGCTCGATATGGACGGCACGCTGCTCGATCTCGCATTCGATACCCATTTCTGGCAAAAGCTGGTGCCTGAAGCCTATGGTGCACAGCAAGGGATCACGCCGCAAGAAGCCCAGAACGCTATTCGTCAGCAGTATCACGCCGTACAACATACGCTAAACTGGTATTGCCTGGATTACTGGAGTGAGCGCTTAGGCCTGGATATTTGCGCGATGACCACCGCACAAGGCCCTTATGCGGTATTACGCGAAGATACGGTGCCTTTCCTGGAGGCGTTAAAAGCGAGCGGAAAACGCCGCATTTTGCTGACCAACGCCCATCCGCATAACCTGGCGGTTAAACTGGAACATACCGGACTGGCGGCACACCTTGATTTATTGCTTTCCACCCACACATTTGGTTATCCGAAAGAGGATCAACGATTGTGGCAGGCCGTTGCTGAAGAGACCGGACTGCAGCCAGAGAGAACGGTATTCATTGATGACAGTGAACCCATTCTGGATGCGGCAGCCACATTCGGTATTCGCTATTGCGTCGGTGTAAAAAATCCTGATTCCGGTATGGCTGAGAAAGAATACCTGCGACATCCGGCGTTGAATGATTATCGCCGCATGATCCCCTCACTCACCGTGAAGGAGACGTCATGAAAGAAAAACCCTCTGAGGGGGTAAGACTGGACAAATGGCTGTGGGCCGCCCGTTTTTATAAAACGCGCGCCCTCGCCCGCGAGATGGTCGATGGTGGCAAAGTGCATTACAACGGCCAGCGCAGCAAGCCGAGCAAGGTCGTTGAACTGAATGCCATTCTGACGTTGCGTCAAGGGAACGATGAACGAACCATCGTGGTGAAAGGCATCACCGAACAGCGTCGCCCCGCGACCGAAGCGGTTTCGCTCTATGAAGAGACGGCTGAAAGCATAGAGAAGCGCGAGAAAGTGGCGCTGGCGCGCAAGATGAATGCCCTGACGATGCCGCACCCTGACAGGCGACCGGACAAGAAAGAACGTCGCGACTTATTAAAATTTAAACACGGCGAGAGTGAATAATCGTCGTTAAATGAGAGAAAAATATGGCCCAGCACGACCAATTACACCGCTATCTGTTTGAACAATTTGCCGTTCGCGGCGAACTGGTGACCGTCTCCGAAACCTGGAAACAGATTCTGGAAAATCACAACTATCCGCTACCGGTTAAAAACCTGTTGGGTGAACTGCTGGTCGCAACCAGCCTGCTGACCGCAACGCTGAAATTTGCCGGGGATATTACCGTACAGTTGCAGGGCGATGGCCCCATGACGCTGGCTGTGATCAACGGTAATAACCAGCAGCAGATGCGCGGCGTCGCGCGCGTGCAGGGTGATGTGCCTGAAGGCGCCGACCTGAAAACCCTGGTGGGTAATGGTTTCCTCGTCATTACCATCTCGCCGGAAGAAGGCGAGCGCTATCAGGGCGTTGTTGGTCTGGAAGGTGATACCCTCGCCGCCTGCCTGGAAGATTACTTCCTGCGCTCCGAACAGCTGCCGACCCGCCTGTTCATCCGCACGGGTGAAGTTGACGGTCAGCCAGCCGCCGGTGGCATGCTCCTGCAGGTGCTGCCTGCGCAAAACTCACAGGGCGACGATTTCACCCATCTGGCGACGCTGACGGAAACCATCAAAGCAGAAGAGCTGTTTACCCTGCCGGCGCGTGAGGTGCTGTGGCGTCTGTATCACGAAGAGGAAGTCACGCTTTACGATCCTCAGGCCGTGGAATTCAAATGCACCTGCTCACGTGAGCGTTGCGCCGATGCGCTCAGAACGCTGCCGGATGAAGAGATTGACAGCATCATGGCGGAGGACGGTGAAATCGATATGCATTGCGATTACTGCAGTTCTCACTACGTTTTCAACGCCATGGATATCGCTGAGATCCGCAACAACGCTTCACCAGCCGATCCACAGGTTCACTGAGCCTGACGAAACGGCTCCGAATGGAGCCGTTTTTAAACGTCATTGCGGGTTGTCGAACCTGCCGTAATGCATTTCAATCCGTTCTCCAGAGAGTGAAATATCCGCCCAGGGTTTAACAACAGCGCGGACTTTTCCTTGTTGTATTGCCCGATTCAGATCCTCCCGGGTCAACCCCTGCGGCATGTCGACAGTATCACCCGCCAACACCCAGCCCCCCGCGCTGTGGGTAAACACCAGTATTCCGCGATCGATAAACTGATACAGCACGGCTTCAGGGCTCCCATCGTTATTGAGATCCTGCGCCATCAGGACGCAGCCGCCTGTCTCATAGGTACAGCTCTCCAGACGATACTGATATTTCATGACCGCCTGCCAGAACGCTTTGTCTGGCGGTGCCATGCCCGGCGCAAGCTGGATCGCTTTCTCAAGCGTCGCGGCGGTGACTAATTGCGCTTTTGACTTTTCGCCTGCCAGTAAGCCGTCCAGTGTGCGCTTACGCGCCGCATCGGCGATGAAAGCCGGATCCTTTTGCAAGGTGAGCATCGCCTCGCGCCCCTTGCGGCCCGAATGACTCAGCATGTAAAGGCTCACCTGCGCTGCGTTGATTTTCCCTTCCTGATAGCGCGCCATATGGCTTGCCACCCCAATTCGCCACGGGTCCAGCAGGGGCGTGTTCAGTAAAAACAGTATGGCCAGTGACAGCAGCCCCACGGCAGGCGCTAACGAGCGGCGGATCCGCTGCGTGGTGCGACCACGGACGATAACGCTGATGCAGAAGCCAGATGCCCAGACCAGCGCAATCAAGGTAATGAGCGCCGCACAGACGCGTTCTGGGGACCAGCCATACTGACCGATCCGCAGCCACAAGGCCCACACGGCGAGCAACGCGTACACGGGAGAAATGAGAAGCGCAACACGTACCAGGGTGCGTAACGGTGAGTAATAAGGCGGCGTTTCGCGCCGGGGATGCCAGACCACGGTAACCAGCACGAGCAGCAACAGTACCAGCCCCACCAGCAGGCCCGCCACCGAAGTCCGCCGTGATATGGCCTCAAAGCCCACGAAGGGCAGTACGGCAATAAAGATCAGCGACAGGACGGCCACCAGCGGCAGCAGGCCGGTAGCGATAGGGGTCAGCAGATTTTGCAGCGCCTGAACCCGCCGCGCCTGCGTGCGTGCCAGCACCGCCGTGCAGGCAGTCACCACGCCAATGGCGACGGCGATAAACCAGTCCGTCTTAAAAAAGAGGGTATGAAACGCGTCAATACCGATCAGCTCGAAAAGCTCAGCCCACAGATATAACACCAGCCAGAACAGACCATTTGAAAGAAAAATAAGCAGGATAGTCAGGACATTCAGCCAGTTTTTGTCATGAAACCAGACCTCAAAAGCGTCTTGCGGGGTGACCGCCAGGCGACGCTGCAACCAGGGCAGGATGAGCAGGCTCATCAGTAAAAGATGGATGCCAAAAATAGTCAGCGCATCCTGCACGTTCCAGCGCTCCATTCCCTGAATTCGCCACTTCAACCAGACGCCCATCCCCCCCACTACCGCCGCCATCCCCAGCAGGACCAGCCACATAACAGGCTGCCGGAAGGAGGTGACGGAAAGCGACAGTGCGGTGGATACCACCACGGTCGCGGGTATCACGCACATCAGCCAGACGGTATCGGCGGGCAGGCTGGCCCAGGCCATATACCAGGTCACGAGGTAGCAGATAAAGCCCTGCAACGCGCCAACGACAATGATGCCTGCACGGGTAGCGGGCGATAATTCATCTGCATAATCCATATTTGAGTTCCTCTCATCTGAATGGCGCATTCTCTCATCAACGTCCCCCGACGCCCTCTCAACACAATCTGAATTGGGCTTGCTACCGGTGAGTTGAATCGAATCTCATCATGAAACTCATACGTAATTTTCTTACATGTATGCGATTACATTCACATTCCTCTGGTTAATAACACTAATACTTAACCTTTTAGGAACATTTTCCCCAACAAAAAAAGGAAAACTGCGATAATCCGCCCTGCTTCGTGACAGGAGTCACAGTGTTTTCCGTTTGTAAGGGTTTTATCCAGATACGCAATTCTATGAGCCCCGTCGCGGTTAACAACCCAAGAAAAACCCTACAATTTTAGGCAGTACATATTGGCTAAGGAGCAGTGATATGCGTGTTAAAGATTTAACCCCGCAAGATCTCAAGGCTTATGGTATTCACGACGTCCAGGGCATCGTCTATAACCCCGATTACGATACGTTGTATCAGGAAGAGCTTAATCCAGCACTGGAAGGATACGAGCGTGGGGTGTTAACCAGTACAGGTGCGATTGCCGTTGACACCGGTATCTTTACCGGCCGTTCGCCGAAGGATAAGTATATCGTCCGTGACGATACCACCCGCGATACGTTGTGGTGGGCTGATAATGGCAAAGGGAAGAACGACAACAAGCCGCTTTCCCAGGAGACCTGGCAGCATCTTAAAGGTCTGGTCACTCATCAGCTTTCCGGCAAGCGCCTGTTCATTATTGATGCTTTCTGTGGCGCTAACGCCGACACCCGCCTCTCCGTTCGCTTTATCACGGAAGTCGCCTGGCAGGCGCATTTCGTGAAAAACATGTTTATTCGCCCGACCGATGAAGAGTTACAGGATTTCGAACCTGATTTTATCGTGATGAACGGCGCGAAGTGCACCAACCCGCAATGGAAAGAGCAGGGTCTGAACTCTGAGAACTTTATCGCGTTCAACCTGACGGAGCGCATCCAGCTGATTGGCGGCACCTGGTACGGCGGCGAAATGAAGAAAGGCATGTTCTCAGTCATGAACTACCTGCTGCCGTTGCAGGGCATTGCCTCCATGCACTGCTCGGCGAACGTGGGTGAAGCGGGCGACGTGGCGGTCTTCTTTGGTCTGTCCGGGACGGGTAAAACCACCCTCTCGACCGATCCAAAACGTCGTCTGATTGGCGATGATGAACACGGCTGGGATGATGACGGCGTCTTTAACTTTGAAGGCGGTTGCTACGCGAAAACCATCCGCCTGTCGGAAGAGGCCGAGCCGGATATTTTCCACGCAATCCGTCGTGATGCCCTGCTGGAAAACGTCACCGTACGGGCCGACGGTACCGTTGATTTTGACGATGCCTCGAAAACCGAAAATACCCGCGTGTCGTATCCGATCTATCACATCGAGAATATCGTCAAGCCTGTCTCGAAAGCGGGCCACGCGTCAAAAGTTATCTTCCTGACCGCTGACGCCTTTGGCGTGCTGCCGCCGGTCTCTCGCCTGACGGCAAACCAGACGCAGTATCACTTCCTGTCCGGATTTACCGCGAAGCTGGCGGGCACGGAGCGTGGTGTCACCGAGCCGACGCCGACCTTCTCGGCGTGCTTTGGCGCCGCCTTCCTGTCGCTGCACCCAACGCAGTATGCAGAAGTGCTGGTGAAACGCATGCAGGCGGCTGGCGCGCAGGCATACCTGGTGAATACCGGCTGGAACGGAACGGGCAAACGGATATCAATAAAAGATACCCGTGCCATTATCGACGCGATCATTGATGGTTCGCTGGATGATGCTGAAACCTTTACCCTGCCGATGTTTAACCTGGCCATTCCGACGAGCTTGCCGGGCGTGGATACGCATATCCTCGACCCACGCAACACCTACGCATCTCCGGAACAGTGGCAGGAGAAGGCAGAAACGCTGGCGAAGCTGTTCATTGAGAACTTTGAGAAGTACACCGATACGCCAGCCGGCGAGGCGTTGGTGAGTGCGGGACCTAAGTTCTAAGTAAAAGCAAAACGGCAACCTGGGTTGCCGTTTTGGTATTTTCTCCCTCTCCCCGCGGGAGAGGGCCAGGGTGCGGTCATCAGGCCGCCCCTTTTTAACTCTCTTTCACCTGCCCACGCGTAACCGGCACGGGTAACCATGCGCGAATGCTTAATCCCCCGCGCTCGCTGGTGCCAATCTCCAGCAGTCCGTTATGGTTATCAACAATACGCTGCACAATCGCCAGCCCTAATCCGGTGCCGCTGGTGCTTCGTGCGCTGTCGCCGCGTACAAACGGCTGGAACAGGTGCTTGCGCTGCTCGGGTTTGATCCCCGGACCGTCATCGTCCACCTGGAACCATGCGCGGTTCAGCTCGGCGCCGCTGCTGACTTTGATCCAGCCATTACCGTACCGCGCCGCGTTGACCACCATATTGGCGACGGCACGTTTGATGGACAGAGGGTGCATACGCACCTGTATCTCGCCCGGTTGCAGGGCGGTCTCGATTTCACGCTCGTAGCCACTTTCCGCTGCTATCACTTCGCCCAGCACGCCGTTAAGATCCGCCATCTCCATCGGCATCTCTTGCCCTGTGCGCAGGTAGTCGATGAACTGCTCAATAATGGCATTACACTCTTCAATGTCTTTATTAATGGACTCGGCAAGATAACCATCTTCTTCGCCCATCATTTCAGTCGCCAGACGAATGCGCGTTAACGGCGTACGCAGATCGTGGCTGACCCCGGCCATCAGCAAGGTGCGGTCATCCGCCAGCTGCTTGACCCCTGCCGCCATATGGTTGAAGGCGCGGGTCACCGAGCGGACCTCAGAGGCACCGTATTCACGTAACGGCGGCGGGATAATGCCTTTCCCCACCTGCAAAGCCGCATGTTCCAGGTCGACCAGAGGACGGTTTTGTATGCGAATAAAGAGCCAGGCGCCGCCTATCGCCATTAACATAATTGCCAGGGTATAGCGGAACAGCGGCGAGAAATCGCCCTGATGGATTTCGGTCAGCGGAACGCGCACCCAGATATTGGGGGACAGCCAGGTTTTCAGCCAGACGACCGGCGAGCTTTTGTTGACCTCTACGCGCACTTCCGTCGGGCCGCCAAGCTGCTGCGCCATCTGCTGGCTCAAAAATTCATAGTGTTGCGCCCAGCGCAGACCCGCGTCTTCTGCCGCTTCGTTGGAGTAGAGCGAAATACCCAGCTCACGGTAAATTTCACGGCGAAAGGCAGGGGGGACAACCAACTGCGTGCCATCTTCCAGCTGCAGTTTATCGGTCATCAGCATACGCACTTCGTAGGCAAGGACCTTATTAAACTGCTGGAGGCTCGGCAAAATCGCAAAGTTCAGCACCACCAGATACGTCGTCACCAGGCTGACGAACAGCAAGGTGACAATCAGTAACAGCGTACGGGCAAACGAACTGCGCGGTGAGAAGCGCATTCGCCTCATGCTTTAGAACCGTCCGGCACAAAGACGTAGCCCAGACCCCAAACGGTCTGAATATAACGAGGATGAGCAGGATCTTCTTCCACCATGCGGCGCAGGCGAGAAATCTGCACGTCGATTGAACGCTCCATGGCAGAGTATTCGCGACCACGGGCGAGGTTCATCAGCTTATCGCGAGAAAGCGGCTCACGCGGATGGCTGACCAGCGCTTTCAGCACGGCGAACTCCCCGCTGGTGAGCGGCATAGGCTCATCTTCGCGGAACATTTCGCGGGTCCCCAGATTCAGCTTGAACTTACCAAAGGCGATAACAGCCTCTTCCTGAGACGGTGCGCCGGGCAGTTCATTCGCCTGGCGACGCAGGACGGCACGAATACGGGCCAGCAGCTCGCGCGGATTGAACGGTTTAGGAATGTAGTCGTCGGCACCGATTTCGAGGCCCACAATACGGTCAACTTCTTCCCCTTTCGCCGTCACCATGATGATCGGCATCGGGTTACTTTGGCTACGCAAACGGCGGCAGATCGACAGACCATCTTCACCCGGTAACATCAGGTCGAGGACCATCAGGTGGAAGGATTCGCGCGTAAGTAAGCGATCCATCTGTTCGGCGTTGGCGACGCTACGAACCTGGAAGCCCTGCTCGGTCAGATAACGTTCAAGCAGCGCACGCAGGCGCATGTCGTCATCGACCACCAGAATCTTATAATTCTCTTGCATTGTGTGTACTCCCAAAGGTCCGGATAGTGTTTCAGTACGTATTCTAAAAAAGTGCACGTATTCGACCAGCTAATTCTGGTATACATTCTAGTCGAAATTGTTACAAAGCATATTTAACAGCAGCTTATCTGCACATTTCATCACATAACTCATTATTAATCCTGTCTGTTAAGCTATGTGGTACGTAAAGTGCGAACGCAAGACAATCAAGCCCGATCTGAAGGTCATACCATGAAAACGCCGTTGATCACCCGTGAAGGGTACGAAAAACTCAAAAAAGAGATGGATTACCTGTGGCGAGAAGAGCGCCCGGAAGTGACAAAGAAAGTCACATGGGCGGCAAGCCTTGGCGACCGCAGTGAGAACGCTGACTACCAGTATAATAAGAAACGATTACGTGAGATTGACCGTCGCGTCCGCTATCTGACCAAATGCCTTGAGAATTTAAGGATCGTCGATTACTCCCCGCAGCAGGAAGGCAAAGTGTTCTTCGGTGCCTGGGTTGAAATTGAAAATGACGACGGTGACACCAAACGTTTTCGCATCGTGGGCTACGATGAAATTTTTGGTCGTAAGGATTACATCTCGATCGACTCCCCCATGGCCCGTGCCTTGCTAAAAAAAGAGGTAGGCGATTTGGCTGTCGTTCAAACCCCTGCCGGCGAAGCAAGCTGGTATGTGAACGAAATTGAGTACGTAAAATAGTCCGAGAGCGCCCTCCACGGCTGGCATTTTTGCCAGCCAGTCCGTATAACTATCCCCCTGATTTTTGATCCATTAGATGAAAAAGCCATGATGAAAGAGTCGCTCTGCCGCATTATTGCGGGTGAACTTCAGGCCAGGACCGAACAGGTAGAAGCTGCCGTTCGCCTGCTTGATGAAGGGAACACCGTGCCGTTTATTGCACGTTATCGTAAGGAAATCACCGGCGGTCTTGATGACACCCAACTGCGTAATCTGGAAACCCGCCTGGGTTACCTGCGCGAGCTGGAAGACCGTCGCCAGGCCATTCTCAAATCGATCGGCGAGCAGGGTAAACTGACCGACGCGCTGGCGGGTGCCATTAACGGCACGATGAGCAAAACCGAGCTGGAAGATCTCTATCTGCCGTATAAACCCAAGCGTCGCACGCGCGGGCAGATTGCGATTGAAGCCGGGCTGGAACCGCTGGCCGACCTGCTGTGGAACACGCCGTCACACGACCCGGAAAGCGAAGCCGCCAAATTTATTGATGCCGATAAAGGCGTCGCAGACACCAAGGCAGCGCTGGACGGCGCGCGTTATATTCTGATGGAGCGTTTTGCCGAAGACGCCGCCTTACTGGCGAAAGTGCGTGATTATCTGTGGAAAAATGCCCATATCGTCTCGCAGGTTGTGAGCGGCAAAGAGGAAGAAGGCGCAAAATTCCGCGACTACTTCGATCACCATGAACCGATCGCGACCGCGCCTTCACACCGCGCGCTGGCCATGTTCCGTGGCCGCAACGAAGGCGTGCTGCAGCTGTCGCTCAATGCGGACCCACAGTTCGATGAGCCGCCGAAAGAGAGCTATGGCGAACAAATCATCATTGACCACCTTGGCCTGCGCCTGAACAACGCCCCGGCAGACAGCTGGCGTAAAGGCGTGGTGAGCTGGACGTGGCGCATCAAGGTCCTGATGCATCTTGAGACCGAACTGATGGGCACCGTTCGCGAGCGTGCAGAAGATGAAGCGATCAACGTCTTCGCCCGTAACCTGCACGATCTGCTGATGGCTGCCCCGGCGGGTCTGCGCGCCACGATGGGGCTGGACCCCGGTTTGCGTACCGGGGTGAAAGTGGCTGTGGTTGATGGTACCGGAAAGCTGGTGGCAACCGACACGATCTATCCGCATACCGGTCAGGCGGCAAAAGCCGCGGTCGCCGTGGCTGCATTGTGCGAGAAGCATAACGTCGAACTGGTGGCGATCGGTAACGGTACGGCCTCACGCGAAACCGAACGTTTCTTCCTCGACGTGCAGCAGCAGTTCCCGAAGGTCACCGCCCAGAAGGTGATCGTGAGTGAAGCCGGGGCGTCAGTCTACTCCGCATCAGAACTGGCGGCGCTGGAGTTTCCCGATCTGGATGTCTCCCTGCGTGGGGCGGTCTCCATCGCCCGTCGCCTGCAGGATCCCCTGGCGGAGCTGGTGAAAATCGATCCTAAATCCATCGGCGTGGGCCAGTATCAGCACGACGTCAGCCAGACACAGCTCGCCCGCAAGCTGGACGCGGTAGTCGAGGATTGCGTGAACGCCGTTGGGGTGGATCTGAATACGGCATCCGTCGCCCTGCTGACGCGCGTGGCGGGCTTAACGCGCATGATGGCGCAAAACATCGTCTCCTGGCGTGATGAGAACGGTCAGTTCCAGAACCGCCAGCAGTTGCTGAAAGTGAGCCGTCTGGGACCGAAAGCGTTTGAACAGTGCGCGGGCTTCCTGCGCATCAACCACGGCGATAATCCGCTTGATGCGTCCACCGTGCACCCGGAAGCCTACCCGGTCGTGGAGCGCATCCTGGCAGCCACCCAGCAGGCACTGAAAGACCTGATGGGCAATAGCAGCGAGCTGCGTAATCTGAAGGCGGTCGATTTCACCGATGAACAGTTTGGTGTGCCCACCGTCTCGGATATTCTCAAAGAGCTGGAAAAGCCGGGCCGCGATCCGCGTCCTGAGTTTAAAACCGCGAAGTTTGCTGAAGGCGTGGAGACCATGAAGGATCTTCTGCCGGGTATGGTGCTGGAAGGGGCCGTCACCAACGTCACCAACTTTGGCGCCTTTGTTGATATCGGCGTTCATCAGGATGGTCTGGTCCACATCTCTTCGCTGGCGGACAAGTTCGTTCAGGACCCGCACACCGTGGTGAAAGCGGGTGATATCGTGAAGGTGAAAGTGCTGGAGGTCGATATGCCGCGTAAGCGTATTGCCCTGACGATGCGCCTTGACGAGCAGCCTGGCGAAACGAACAGCCGTCGCGGGAACGCAGGCGGCGGACGCGAGTCAGCGCGCCCTGCACCGGCCGCAGCCAAACCGCGCGGCCGTGAAGCCCAGCCTGCGGGTAACAGCGCCATGATGGATGCGCTGGCGGCAGCAATGGGTAAAAAACGCTAACCCTATGCAGGCCCGGTGGCGCTTTGCTTACCGGGCCTGATTTTTTTTGCCAGAAAACGCGCACCGATTAATTTAAATAAATAAAAATGTACTCACTCATTTATTTAAATTATGAAACCGATTGCATATCCATATTTAAACTACCGATTATCACTTCATTAACAATAAACCCTTTTCGTTGACCTCTTCTCATTCAGTAAATATTGAGCAAGGTCAAACAGGCCGTAAATTAATACAGTAAACAACATTCCGTCACAGTTTTATTATTGCTGATAGAAACCATTCTCATTATCATTGCATCTGTTGATTATTTAACCTTCGGTGAACGTGGTCGCTATGCAATTCACTCCAGACAGTGCGTGGAAAATTACGGGTTTTACTCACGAGATCAGTCCCGCTTATCGCCAGAAACTGCTGTCCCTCGGCATGTTGCCCGGCTCCTCCTTTCAGGTGGTTCGCGTTGCGCCTTTGGGTGACCCTATTCATATCGAAACTCGCCGGGTGAGCCTGGTATTACGGAAAAAAGACCTCGCCTTAATTGAAGTCGAATCCTTATCACAATAATTCGCCCGCAGTGACAATGAGTCTAACGCAATGAAAAAATTAACCATTGGCTTAATTGGCAATCCTAATTCCGGCAAGACAACGTTATTTAATCAGCTAACAGGCGCACGCCAGCGTGTGGGAAACTGGGCGGGTGTCACGGTAGAACGAAAAGAAGGTCAGTTTTCTACAACAGATAATCACGTCACGCTGGTTGACCTGCCAGGCACCTATTCGTTAACCACTATTTCATCGCAAACGTCTCTCGATGAACAAATTGCCTGCCACTATATTCTGAGCGGCGATGCAGACTTACTCATTAACGTCGTCGATGCTTCAAACCTTGAGCGAAACCTTTATCTGACGCTGCAGCTGCTGGAGCTTGGCATCCCCTGCGTTGTGGCGCTGAACATGCTTGATATTGCGGAAAAGCAAAAAATCCGTATCGATATCGACGCCCTTGCGGCACGTCTTGGCTGCCCTGTGGTGCCGCTGGTGTCCACGCGTGCACGCGGCATTGATGCCCTGAAGCTGGCCATCGATCGTCATACGGGTAATGACCCGATCGAGCTGGTGCATTACGCCGGGCCACTAATGCGCGAAGCAGAGATGTTATCGCAGGAGATGAGCGGCACTCTGCCGCCCAGGCAGCGTCTCTGGCTCGGCCTGCAAATGCTGGAAGGCGATATCTACAGCCGGGCGTATGCAGGCGATGCCGCGAAGAAGCTGAATAGCGCTCTGCAACGTCTGGACAGCGAGCTCGACGACCCGGCCCTGCACATTGCCGATGCGCGCTATCAAAGCATCGCCGCCATCTGTGACGTGGTCAGTAATACGCTGACCGCTGAACCCAGCCGCTTTACCGCCGCCGTCGATAAAATCGTACTCAACCGTTTCCTGGGACTGCCGGTCTTTTTGCTGGTGATGTATGTGATGTTCCTGCTCGCCATTAATATCGGCGGCGCGTTACAGCCGCTGTTTGATGTCGGCTCAGTGGCTATTTTTATTCATGGCCTGCAATGGCTGGGATATACGCTGCACTTCCCGGAATGGTTGACCATCTTCCTCGCCCAGGGCCTCGGAGGCGGTATTAACACGGTGCTGCCTCTGGTGCCGCAAATTGGCATGATGTATCTGTTCCTCTCTTTCCTTGAGGATTCCGGCTACATGGCCCGCGCGGCGTTTGTGATGGACCGCCTTATGCAGGCGCTGGGCCTGCCGGGGAAATCCTTCGTGCCGTTGATTGTGGGCTTTGGCTGTAACGTGCCGTCGGTCATGGGCGCCCGTACCCTGGATGCACCGCGTGAACGCCTGATGACCATCATGATGGCGCCGTTTATGTCCTGCGGGGCACGCCTGGCGATCTTCGCCGTCTTTGCTGCCGCCTTCTTCGGCCAGCAAGGCGCGCTGGCGGTCTTCTCACTCTATCTGCTGGGTATCATTATGGCGATCCTCACCGGCCTGATGTTGAAACACACCATCATGCGCGGCGAAGCCTCACCCTTTGTCATGGAGCTACCGGTTTATCACGTCCCGCACGTTAAAAGCCTGTTCATCCAGACCTGGCAGCGCCTGAAAGGGTTTGTTCTGCGCGCCGGTAAGGTGATCGTCATTGTGAGCATTTTCCTGAGCGCCCTGAACAGCTTTACCCTGAGCGGAGCCGCGGCAGATAATATTAACGATTCTGCACTGGCCTCGGTAAGCCGTACGATCACCCCGATATTCAAACCGATTGGCGTGCATGAGGACAACTGGCAGGCCACCGTCGGCTTGTTCACCGGTGCGATGGCAAAAGAGGTGGTGGTGGGGACGCTGAACACCCTCTACACGGCAGAGAATATTCAGGAAGAGGCGTTCAATCCTGCGGAATTCCATCCCGGTGACGAGCTGGCAAGCGCCGTGTCAGAAACCTGGCAAAGCCTGAAAGACACCTTTAGCCTGAGCGTGCTGGCGAACCCTATCGAAGCCAGTAAAGGCGACGGCGAGATGGCCACGGGCGCCATGGGCGTAATGAGCGAGAAATTTGGTAGCCCGTCTGCCGCCTACAGCTATCTGATCTTCGTGCTGCTCTACATTCCCTGCATTTCCGTCATGGGGGCGATTGCCCGTGAATCGAGCCGGGGCTGGATGGGTTTCTCCATCCTGTGGGGCCTGAACATTGCTTACTCGCTGGCGACCGTCTTTTATCAAACGGTCAACTACAGCCAGCATCCTCGCTACAGTCTGATCTGCCTGCTGGCGGTGGTGCTGTTTAACGTGGTGTTGCTGGGGCTGCTCCGCCGGGCGCGTAGCCGGGTGGATGTGAACCTGCTGGCTACCCGCAAAACCGCCGCGACCTGCTGTAGCAGCCCGGCTGGCGATTGTCACTAAGAGGTATAGACCCATGGCATCGATGATTGAGGTTCGTGATTTACTGGCGCTACGAGGACGCATGGAGGCGACACAGCTGAGCCATTCCCTCAATACGCCGCAGCCGATGATCGATGCCATGCTGGAAAGACTGGAAGCGATGGGCAAAGCCATACGCATTCAGGAAGCGCCGAACAGCTGTTTATCGGGCAGCTGTAGAAGCTGCCCGGAAGGAAAGGCCTGTCTCAGGGAGTGGTGGGCGCTTCGATAAGCTGAAGCGCCATCAGGTATTCAATAACGGATTACTTGAACACTTCTGCGGTTGCACGAATATCTTTCTCGTTTTTCGTGCCGCTGGTGATGACATAGTACGTGCCGCCCATTTCATCTGCTTTGTCAGAAAGCTCTTTTTTGGCATCCATCGGTGCGGTTTTATCCGATGTCGACACGTCCCCAACTTTCGTCAGATTCATTTTTTTAGCTTCATCACGCTGCAGTTCTTTTGCCGCAAAAGCACCAAAAGACAGTGACCCAATAACCAGTGAAGCGACAATTCCTGTGACAATTTTCATATCCATACTCTCCCTTTATTGGTAATCGTGTTTATCGCATGCGTACCGCCGAACGACATAAAGAGTATTGTTGCACTGCGCCACTTTTGCCAGGCTGAGCAGAAAACAATCAAGCGAGACGCTGGCGTAACCCGGTTAACGCCGCGCAAAATGTCTCAGGATGCGAGATAAACGGGGCATGCGCCGCTTTGGCTATCACCATCGATTCACTTTGCGGCCAGAGGTCATCCAGCAGCGGTACCACTTTGCGCGGCACCAGCCCGTCCAGATAGCCGTAAAGGCGCAGATGCGGCATCGTTAATGCGGCCAGAGGCTCACGCAGATCGGCTGTTTTGAGGATCTCCAGCCCGCCGTTGAGCACCTCCACCTCCGGCATAGGGAGCGAAAGCACCTTTTGCTTGAGAGTGCGGGCGTCCTGCCGCGCCGTCTCGGTCCCCATGGTTTGCAGCGCTAAGAAGCGCTCCACCGTACGCTGGAAATCTTCGCTCAGCTGCTGCTGAAAGCTGGCGAGCACCTCCTGCCTGATGCCCGGCCAGGCGTCATGCGCGCAAAAACAGGGAGACGACGCCACGGTAACCAGCGCCTGAACGCGTTCCGGGTGCGTTAATGCAATCTGGCTTGCTACCAGCCCACCCAGACTCCAGCCAAGCCAGATCGCGTTTTGCGGCGCCTGTTGCAGCACCCTTGTCGCCATTTCGTCGAGTGACATCGCCGGGAAATCGTGGCTGCGACCAAAGCCGGGTAAATCCACCAGATGCAGCGTAAATTGCGAGGCCAGTTCCTCCTGGACACCATGCCATACATCGGCATTCAGTCCCCATCCGTGCAGCAGCACAAGATGACAATTTCCCGTACCAAGGGTCTGCCACCAAAGATTCTTCATCGGTTATTGTTCTCTTTTCTGACAAGGAGGTTGTCTATGCTAACAGTGCCTGGCTTGTGCTGGCTATGCCGAATGCCCCTCGCGTTGAGCCACTGGGGAATATGCTCTGTCTGTAGCCACGCGTTCAGCGTACGCCTGCCGGGCTGCCCGGTGTGTGGTTTGCCCGCTCATGATAACCGCTCGCCCTGCGGGCGATGTCTGCAAACGCCGCCGCCCTGGCGCGCGCTGGTGTCGGTGGACAACTATATCCCGCCGCTGAGTAAACTCATCCATAAACTGAAATTCACTCGTCAGTGTCAGCTGGGACGGCCCCTGGCGCGACTGCTGTTACTGAATGTGCTTTTCGCAACCCGCACGCGGTCGTTGCCGAAGGTCGATTTGCTGGTGAATGTGCCGCTCTTCGCGCGCCGCCACTGGCGACGGGGCTATAACCAAAGCGATCTTCTCTGTCGCCCCCTCGCCCACTGGCTGAGCTGCGACTATCACCCCGGGGCGCTGCGGCGTGTTAAAGCGACGGCCATTCAGCATCAGTTAAGTGCGCGGCTGCGCAAAAGGAATCTCAAAAATGCTTTCCGCCTTGAAATCGCGGTGACGGGCCGCCATATCGCGATTGTGGATGATGTCGTCACCACGGGCAGTACCGTAGCGGAACTTTCCCGACTGCTTTTGCAAAGCGGGGCCGCGTCCGTTCAGGTATGGTGTCTGTGTCGTACCTTGTAGCCCTTTTCCGATGGGCGTATGATAAAACCTGGTATTTTAGTCAACTATTAGGCCGAACCTATGATCCGTATTTCCGATTCTGCACAAGCGCACTTTGCCAAACTGTTGGCAAATCAGGAAGAAGGGACCCAGATCCGCGTGTTTGTGATCAATCCAGGCACACCCAATGCAGAATGCGGCGTCTCTTATTGTCCTCCGGACGCTGTGGAAGCAACTGACACTGCCCTTAAATTCGAGCAGCTTACCGCCTATGTCGATGAGCTGAGCGCACCGTATCTTGACGATGCGGAGATCGATTTTGTGACCGACCAGCTGGGTTCTCAGCTGACGCTGAAAGCGCCGAACGCGAAAATGCGTAAAGTGTCTGACGATGCGCCGCTGATGGAGCGCGTGGAATATCTGCTGCAATCACAAATTAACCCACAGCTGGCGGGCCACGGTGGACGCGTAACGCTGATGGAAATCACCGAAGACGGTTTAGCGATTCTGCAATTCGGTGGCGGCTGTAACGGCTGTTCCATGGTCGACGTAACCCTGAAGGAAGGGATCGAAAAGCAGATGCTGGCTGAATTCCCTGAGCTGAAAGGCGTTCGTGATTTAACGGAACACCAGCGCGGCGAGCACTCTTACTACTAAGTTCCCGTCTGTCTTGCCCGGTGGCGCTTCGCGTGCCGGGTCTGCATAGCGCATCCCGGGCCGGGTTAAGCGAAGCCGCTACCCGGCTTTTCTTTGCCTGCAACCTTCCTGGATGTTGACCTGCGTCTCATAAATAAAATTTTGCCCCTCGAGGTGATTCTCAATCACCCGATGTTACCCGTATCATTGATATGGGCACTAAGCACACTCATAACAGCCGTCTAAACTACATAGTTTCACAGGCGATCGGTATTAGTGCCGTTAACACTCTGTTCCCAGTTGGGACTGTCGGAAATTGTCGTTGAAACAATGACGTTACCCATAACAATTCATAGGCCAGGTCAATCATGCCATTAGTCATCGTCGCTATCGGTGTTGTGTTATTACTGCTCCTGATGATCCGTTTCAAACTGAACGGATTTATCGCTCTGATTCTGGTGGCCCTTGCCGTCGGTCTGATGCAAGGAATGCCGCTGGTAAAGGTTATCAGCTCCATTAAAGCCGGCGTCGGCGGAACCCTGGGCAGCCTGGCGCTGATCATGGGCTTCGGCGCAATGCTCGGCAAAATGCTGGCAGACTGCGGCGGCGCACAACGTATCGCCACCACGCTGATTGCCAAATTTGGTAAGCAGCACATCCAGTGGGCCGTTGTGTTGACCGGTTTCACCGTCGGCTTCGCCCTGTTCTACGAAGTGGGCTTTGTGCTGATGCTGCCGCTGGTCTTCACCATCGCGGCGGCGGCCAATATCCCGCTGCTGTTCGTTGGTGTACCAATGGCGGCCGCACTGTCGGTCACCCACGGCTTCCTGCCTCCCCACCCGGGCCCAACCGCCATCGCGACCATCTTCCATGCGGATATGGGCAAAACCCTGCTGTTCGGTACGATTCTGGCCATCCCAACGGTGATTCTGGCGGGGCCGGTATTTGCTCGCTGCCTGAAAGGCATCGACAAACCGATTCCTGAAGGGCTGTACAACGCGAAAACCTTTACTGAAGAAGAGATGCCAGGCTTTGGCGTCAGCGTCTGGACCTCACTGGTACCGGTTGTGCTGATGGCGATGCGTGCCGTGGCTGAAATGATGCTGCCAAAAGGTCACGCCTTCCTCTCCGTTGCCGAGTTCCTGGGCGATCCGGTCATGGCGACGCTGATTGCCGTGCTGATTGCGATCTTCACCTTCGGTCTGAACCGTGGCCGTTCCATGGATCAGATTAACGACACGCTGACCTCAGCCATCAAAATCATTGCCATGATGCTGCTGATTATCGGTGGCGGCGGTGCGTTCAAACAGGTTCTGGTCGACAGCGGCGTGGACAAATACATCGCCTCAATGATGCATGACACCAACATTTCTCCGCTTCTGATGGCCTGGTCTATCGCGGCGGTTCTGCGTATCGCGCTGGGTTCTGCCACCGTGGCCGCGATTACGGCAGGCGGGATTGTGGCGCCACTGATTGCGACCACCGGCGTCAGTCCTGAACTGATGGTGATTGCGGTTGGTTCCGGTAGCGTTATTTTCTCTCACGTGAACGATCCCGGCTTCTGGCTGTTCAAGGAGTACTTCAACCTGACCATCGGTGAAACCATCAAGTCCTGGTCAATGCTGGAAACCATAATTTCCGTGTGCGGCCTGGTCGGTTGTCTGCTGCTGAATATGGCGCTGTAATGTAAAAAGGCCGGGAAGCAACGCTTGCCCGGCCTGATTTCTGTCCCCTCTCCTTCGTGAGAGGCAAAATCACCGCTTCTTCGTTATCGCCCTTCTGCGCTTATCCAGGTCTTTAATCAGCTTGTTCACCCCATCATCGGCAAACATCTTTTCAAGGCTGGTTGAGAGTTTGCGCCGCCAGTTCTTGTACTGATAGCTGGTGCCCGGGATGTTCACCGGCTCCGCCATGCCCAGCCAGTCTTCCGGTTGCAGGCCCAGGAGCGCACTGTTGCTGTCAGCGATGTAGCGCTGCATCCCGCGGTTTAAGGTGGCGGTCATCGTCATCTGTGAAGCTTTATGCCCGGCGCGTTTTGGCAGACAGCCATGCTTATGCAATGCGTCCAGCAAGCCCTGTTTCGCCAGCTCGCGATCCTGATATAACCCACGTAGCACCACTTCGTCCGGATAAAGCCCTAACGTTTTGCCAAGCGTGAGATCGCCACTTTCCCAATAGCCTCGCAGCGTAGGAAGATCATGCGTTGTCGCGACAGCCATTGATTGTTCAGGGTACGCTTTCGGCGCACGGAACGTCTTCTCATGATCGCTCTCGAAATAAAGTACTTTGTATGAATAAACGCCACTCTCGCGTAATTTACTCACGATTTCAACCGGCACGGTTCCAAGGTCTTCACCAATCACCATGCAGTTATGGCGCTTACTTTCGAGGGCCAACAGAGAAAGCAGATCATCAACGGGATACTGAACATAAGCTCCGTGATCGGCCGTTTCGCCGTAGGGGATCCACCACAGACGCAGCACGGACATCACGTGGTCAATACGCAACGCTCCACAGTTTTGCATGTTAGCACGCAGCAAATCGATGAAAGGCTGATAGCCACGTGCCGCCATCACATGCGGATCCATCGGCGGTAAACCCCAGTTCTGGCCCAGAGGGCCGAGAATATCTGGCGGTGCGCCGACGGAGGCTTTCAGGCAGTACAGCTCGCGGTCACACCAGGTTTCCGCCCCGCCTTCCGCCACGCCAACGGCGAGGTCGCGGTACAGGCCGATCGGCATCGTATAACCCTGGCTTTCCTGCCAGCATGCGGCAAACTGGCTGTACGCCAGCCATTGCAGCCAGAGGAAAAAGTCCACTTCATCAGCATGCTTCTGGCAAAATGCCTTCACTTCCGGTGAGTCTACGGATTGATATGCCTCTGGCCAGACCGGCCAGCCCCAGCGCATTTCGTCCTCTTTCACCTGATAAGCATGTATCGCGTCGAACGCGGCTTGCCAGTACAGGCTCTCGCCCTCCCGGGTGACGAACTGGCGGAACGCCGCCATCTGCTCATCGTCGCGCTTTGCAAAACCTGTCCAGGCCAGACGCAGCGCGGCCATTTTTAACGACGTGACGGCGGCGTAGTCGACCCACTCCGCTTCGCGGGCCTTTTTCAGCATCTGCTTTGTCGTGTCGAGCTTCCACCACGCCTGCGCCTCCTTGCTGTTTTTAAAATCGTCTAACGCGTTTACGTCGATGTAAATTACGTTCAGCCACCGGCGGGACGACGGGCTGTAAGGGCTGGCGCTTTCCGGATTCGCCGGATAAAGCGCATGGATCGGGTTAAGGCCAATAAAGGCTCCGCCACGTTTACCCACTTCAGCCAGCATCTTTTTCAGATCGCCGAAATCGCCAATCCCCCAGTTATCGTCCGAGCGCAGGGTGTAGAGCTGCACGCAGGCACCCCACAGCTTTTTACCGTCGAGCAGCGCCTGCGGCTCATAACAACGCTTCGGGGCGATAATCACACGGCATTCAAAACGCGCTTCGCCCTGGCTCAGCGTCAGGGTGTGATACCCCTCGGGCAGCTTCGCCGGAAGGTTGAGCGCTTTACCGCCCGCAACATGGCCTTTATGTTCCTGCCCCTGTTCGGTGGTCAGCAGCCACTGGAACTCACCCTGACCCTGCACCGGCAGCGGCATTTTTTTACCGGCGGTAAAAACCTTAACGACAGGGACCGGTGTGACCGCCGCTTTCGCGACGGTGGTGGTTTTGTGCATCGCATCCAGCAAACGTCTTTTGGTCTCAGCACCAATTGACTGCGGTTTGCCGTGAGCATTGATGTAACTGGGGCTGATCCCCGCCGCCAGCGCGGCATTATCCAGACGTTTGGTCTCCATCGCGCTTCCTTAGCGTTTTGCCTGCCAGATACGGGCCTGATAATCACGAATTGAGCGATCGGAGCTAAACATGCCGCAGCGTGCCGTATTCAGAATGCACGCGCGGGTCCAGGCGTCCCGATCGCGATAGAGCACATCGACCTGCTTTTGTGCTTCAACGTAAGCGGTAAAGTCAGCCATCACCAGGTACGGGTCACCGCCGTGTTTGTCCATGCTGTGCAGCATCTGGTCAAACGCGTGCTTATCGCCGTCGCTGTATTTGCCGCTTTCCAGCTCTTTTAATACCGCATCCAGAACTTTGTCTTTCTTACGCCATTTCACCGGATCGTAGCCTTTGGCTTTGATCGCTTTTACCTGTTCTACGGTATGACCAAAGATAAAGATATTTTCTTCGCCCACCTGCTCGGCAATTTCCACGTTCGCCCCGTCAAGCGTTCCCACGGTCAGCGCGCCGTTCAGGGCCAGTTTCATGTTGCCGGTCCCGGAGGCCTCTTTACCCGCGGTGGAGATCTGCTCGGAAACATCCGCAGCCGGAATCAGCAGTTCTGCTGCGGAGACACAGTAATCCGGCAGGAACACCACTTTCAGTTTGTCGCCAACTTTCGGATCGTTGTTTACCGCTTGCGCCACTTTGTTAATGGCCAGAATGATATTCTTCGCAAGGTAGTAACCCGGTGCTGCTTTCGCCCCGAACAGGAACACGCGTGGCACGCGGTCGGCCTGCGGGTTCTCGCGGATCTCTTTATACAGCGCCAGAATATGAAGCAGATTCAGGTGCTGACGTTTGTACTCGTGCAGGCGCTTAATCTGTATATCAAAAATCGCGTCCGGACTGATTTCAATACCGGTACGCACTTTCACAAATGCCGCCAGACGCACTTTGTTATCCCGCTTAATAGCGCGGTAGGTCTCGCGGAACGTCGCGTCATCCGCATATTTTTCCAGGTGGATAAGCTGGTCGAGATCGTTAGCCCACTCTTTTTTCAGCGTTTTATCCAGTAAGTTTGCCAGCGCCGGGTTGCACTGCTTGATCCAGCGACGCGGCGTGATGCCGTTGGTCACATTGTGGAATTTGTTCGGCCACAGCTGGTGGTATTCCGGGAACAGATCTTTGACGACCAGATCGGAGTGCAGCGCGGCCACGCCGTTCACCGCAAAACCACTCACCACGCACATGTTCGCCATGCGGACCTGCTTATCATGAACGACCGCCAGTTTCGCCCAGACCGCTTTATCGCCCGGCCAGGTTTTATCCACCAATTTTTTAAACTTATCGTTAATCGTGTTGATGATCTGCATATGACGCGGCAGCAAGGTTTTCACTAGCTTCTCATCCCAGCACTCCAGCGCTTCTGGCATCAGAGTGTGGTTAGTATAGGCGAAGGTACGGCTGGTGATAGCCCAGGCGGCGTCCCAGTCCAGCTGATGCTCGTCGAGCAGTACGCGCAGAAGCTCAGGAATGGCAATCGTCGGGTGCGTATCGTTAAGCTGAATGACCTCAAAATCAGGCAGCTCGGCCAGTTTACGGCCCGCCAGATGGTGGCGACGCAGGATATCGGCCACGGAACAGGCGCACTGGAAGTATTGCTGCATGAGACGCAGTTTTTTACCGGCCAGATGGTTGTCGTTCGGATAGAGTACTTTGGTCAGCTTTTCAGCGTCGATACCTTGCTGTTCGGCACGCAGGAAATCGCCGTCGTTAAATTTTGTCAGATTGAACGGGTGGGCGTGCGTGGCCTGCCACAGGCGCAGCGGCTGCGCGATTCCGTTGCGATAGCCCAGTACAGGCAGATCCCAGGCCTGCCCGGTAATCACAAAGCCTGGCTCCCAGTGCCCCTGTTTTGACACTTTCCCGCCGATACCGACGTTCACATCCAGCTGGGCATTGTGGCGGAACCACGGATAGCTGCCGCGATGCCAGTCGTCAGGGGCCTCAATCTGATGTCCCTCTGCAAAAGACTGACGGAATAAACCGTACTGATAGTTCAGGCCGTAGCCCGTGGCTGATTGCCCCACCGTCGCCATGGAATCGAGGAAACAGGCCGCCAGTCGCCCCAGCCCCCCGTTGCCCAGACCCGGATCGGTCTCTTCTTCCAGCAAATCAGTCAGATGAATGCTGTGCTCGTTCAGCACCTCGCTCACTTCCTGATACCAGCCCAGGTTCAGCAGGTTATTTCCCGTCAGGCGGCCAATGAGGAACTCCATCGAAATATAGTTAACGTGGCGCTGGCCTTTCACCGGTTTCGCCGCTGGCTGGGCACTCAGTAACTCAGCAAGGGCGCCGCTTACGGCCTGCCACCACTGATGCGACGTCATCTCTTTTGCAGCAGTTAAACCAAAGCGCTGCCACTGACGCGTCAGGGCAGCCTGAAATTGAGCTTTATCGAAGGTAGGCTGTGACATAGGGAATCTGCATCCTGTAGAGAAAGAAAACATATTGGCGCTAGTGTGCCTGGCTCATTACTCCTCTTCCTCCTCCTGCCGGGGATTAGACAGGGAGGAGTAGCGGGGATGAGCGTAAAAGTGTGATCAAGGCCACTCTGTAAACAGGTTGAGTGTGCCCCCTCCGACAAGGATTAAACGGGAAGAGTGTCAAAAAAATGAAATGCGGTTTCGGGTGTAATTAAACCATACGGAAATAATTACTTACGGAGAATAATATTTCTTATTATCAGGATTATCTGAGTACTTTATTCAGGCTGAATTACGCGAGGAGAATTTTAATAACTTTAGGGAATCTTTACGCAACTGAAACCCGTTTCATGATAACCACCTTAGAGGCAATCAAGCCAGTAACCATGCGGCATAAAGGCCCTTCTGAAAAGTTCCTTCCCTCTGAAAGATAATTTTGTGACAGAGTGCAAATTCGAGGACACAAAACCCGGACATAACTTGCAATACGTTTCGTTCTGGCCGACCTTATAACCATTAATTACGAAGCGCAAAAAAAATCAAATTCCTCGTTTCCCACAGTGAAGTGAAAAAATATGTTGATTCCGTCCAAATTAAGCCGCCCGGTTCGTCTTGACCATACTGTGGTCCGCGAACGGCTGCTGGCGAAACTTTCCGGCGCGAATAATTTCCGACTGGCGCTGGTGACAAGCCCTGCAGGTTATGGAAAAACAACGCTCATTTCACAATGGGCAGCCGGTAAGAGCGATCTGGGCTGGTACTCCCTTGATGAAGGGGATAATCAGCAGGAACGTTTCGCCAGCTATCTTATTGCCGCGATCCAACAGGCGACCAATGGCCACTGCGTCACCAGCGAAGTCATGGTGCAAAAAAGGCAGTACGCCAGCTTATCGTCTCTTTTTTCACAGCTCTTTATCGAACTGGCTGAGTGGCATCGCCCGCTTTATCTGGTGATTGATGATTACCATCTGATCACCAATACGGTGATACATGAATCCATGCGTTTCTTCCTGCGCCATCAGCCCGAAAATCTCACGCTGGTTGTCCTGTCGCGTAACCTGCCGCAGTTAGGCATCGCGAATTTACGCGTGCGCGATCAGCTGCTGGAGATTGGCAGCCAGCAGCTGGCGTTCAATCATCAGGAAGCCAAACAGTTCTTCGACTGCCGGTTAACCTCGCCGATTGAGGCCTCTGAAAGCAGCCGTCTGTGTGACGATGTGGCAGGCTGGGCGACCGCTCTTCAGCTCATCGCCCTTTCAGCGCGTCAGAATAATAGCCCCGCGCATCAGTCGGCACGCCGTCTGTCCGGCATCAATGCCAGCCACCTTTCCGATTATCTGGTTGATGAAGTACTGGATAGCGTCGATGCGTCAACCCGCCATTTTCTGCTGAAAAGCTCGCTTCTGCGCTCCATGAATGATGCATTAATTGTTCGCGTCACGGGCGAGGAAAACGGACAGATGCGTCTGGAGGAGATCGAACGTCAGGGGCTTTTCCTGCAACGTATGGATGACTCCGGCGAATGGTTCTGCTTCCATCCGCTGTTTGGCAGCTTCCTGCGTCAGCGCTGTCAGTGGGAGCTGGCGACAGAGTTGCCTGAAGTACACCGTGCCGCCGCTGAGAGCTGGATGGCGCAAGGGTTCCCCAGCGAAGCCATTCATCACGCCCTGGCCGCCGGGGATGCCAATATGCTGCGTGACATCCTGCTTAACCACGCATGGGGTTTGTTTAACCACAGCGAACTGACCTTACTGGAAGAGTCGCTGCGTGCTTTGCCCTGGGAAAGCCTGCTGGAGAATCCGCGTCTGGTGCTGTTGCAGGCCTGGCTGATGCAAAGCCAGCATCGTTACAGCGAAGTGAACACCCTGCTGGCCCGGGCAGAACAAGAGATGAGCGGCGAAATGGATGCCACGCTGCACGGAGAATTCAACGCCCTGCGTGCACAGGTTGCCATTAACGATGGCGATCAGGAAGAGGCCGAGCGTCTGGCGATGATCGCCCTGGATGAACTGCCGCTGGCAAACTTTTACAGCCGTATCGTTGCGACCTCCGTTCACGGGGAAGTGTTGCACTGTAAAGGCGATCTCACGCGTTCACTGTCGCTGATGCAGCAAACCGAACAGATGGCACGTCGCCATGACGTCTGGCATTACGCGCTCTGGAGCCTGATTCAGCAAAGCGAAATTTTGTTTGCCCAGGGCTTTTTACAGGCCGCCTGGGAGACACAGGAAAAGGCATTCCAGCTGATTCGCGATCAGCACCTTGAACAGTTACCGATGCACGAGTTTCTGTTGCGTATTCGCTCACAGCTGCTCTGGGCCTGGGCGCGGCTGGACGAAGCGGAAAGCTCTGCACGTCACGGCGTGGATGTGTTGTCAGCCTACCAGCCGCAGCAGCAGTTACAGTGTCTGGCCCTGCTGGTGCAGTGCTCGCTGGCGCGAGGCGATCTGGATAATGCCCGCAATCACCTGAATCGTCTGGAGAACCTGCTGGGTAACGGCCAGTATCACAGCGACTGGGTGTCTAACGCCGATAAGGTGCGGGTGATTTACTGGCAGATGATTGGGGATAAAAAATCCGCGGCCAACTGGCTGAGCCAGACGCCAAAACCGGCATTCGCCAATAACCACTTCCTGCAAAGCCAGTGGCGTAATATTGCCCGCGTGCAGATCCTGCTGGGTGATTTTGAACCCGCGGAGATCGTGCTGGATGAACTGAATGAGAACGCGCGCAGCCTGCGGCTGATGAGCGATTTAAACCGTAACCTGCTGTTGCTCAACCAGCTTTACTGGCAGGCGGGGCGCAAAAACGACGCCCAGCGCGTGCTGCTGGAAGCCCTGCAGCTGGCTAATCGCACCGGTTTTATCAGCCATTTCGTCATTGAAGGCGAGGTCATGGCTCAGCAGTTGCGCCAGTTGATTCAACTTAACACGCTGCCAGAGCTGGACCAGCACCGCGCCCAGCGTATCCTGCGCGAAATCAATCAGCATCATCGCCACAAATTCGCCCACTTCGACGAGAACTTTGTTGAACGTCTGCTGAATCACCCGGAAGTGCCGGAACTTATCCGCACCAGCCCGCTCACCCAGCGCGAGTGGCAGGTTCTGGGGCTGATTTATTCTGGCTACAGTAATGAGCAAATTGCCGGCGAACTGGCGGTGGCGGCGACCACCATCAAAACGCATATCCGGAACTTATATCAGAAGCTTGGCGTGGCGCATCGTCAGGATGCGGTACTGCATGCACAGCAGTTGCTGAAGATGATGGGGTATGGCGTATAGGCCACTTCAGCCCTCTCCCGGTGGAGAGGGCACATTTATTATCAGCACAGCTCCAGCTGAACGTTATGATCTTTAATCACCTGCAACACCCCTTCCGGCGGCAGCACATCGGTGTAGACCGCATTAACCATGCTAATACTGCCCATATTGACCATTGCGTTACGGCCAAATTTTGAATGGTCGACGACCAGCATGACGTGCCGGGAATTATCGATAATGGCGCGCTTGGTACGCACCTCGTGATAATCAAACTCCAGCAGTGAGCCGTCGCTGTCGATACCGCTGATGCCGAGGATGCCGAAATCCAGACGGAACTGTGAGATAAAATCGAGCGTGGCTTCGCCAATGATCCCGCCGTCACGGCTTCGTAGTTCCCCGCCGGCTAGAATGATGCGGAAGTCATCTTTCTGCATCAGCGTGTTAGCCACGTTCAGGTTATTGGTGACGATGCGTAAATTCTCGTGGCTCAGCAACGCATGAGCCACGGCTTCCGGCGTCGTGCCAATATCAATAAACAGCGTCGCGCCGTTCGGGATTTGGCTGGCGACTTTGCGGGCGATACGCTCTTTTTCGGCCGTCTGCGTGGCCTTACGATCGTGCCAGGAGGTGTTAACCGAGCTTGACGGGAGCGCCGCGCCGCCATGATGACGAAGAATGCGATTCTGATCGGCGAGATCGTTTAAATCACGACGGATGGTCTGCGGGCTGACGGCGAATTGCTCGACCAGCTCTTCCGTACTGACGTATCCCTGTTTTTTAACCAGCTCGATAATGGCGTCATGACGCTGTGTTTGTTTCATGAAATATCCCAGGAAATTATGTTCGTTTTCGCGCATTCAGCGTATCGGCCAGGGCCATAGCCAGCCCGACGGCCAGCCCCGTGACGTGTGCGCCATTGGCGATAGACATCCCAAACAGATCAAACCATCCGGCGATCAGCCAGACGACGGCAAAGATGATTAAACCCCGTTGTAAGAAGATGCCGCTTTCGGGATCGCGTTCGCCCCGAAGCCAGGCATAGCCCATCAACGCGTAAACCACGCCGGATAACCCACCAAACCATGGTCCACTAAATTTATGCTGCACATAGCCACTGAGCAGCGCACTGATAATGGTGATGACAATCAGCTTTCCACTGCCGAGGCGCTTCTCGACCAGCCCGCCGAGATACCACCACCACAGCAGGTTGAACAGAATATGCAGCACGGAGAAGTGCATCAGCGCATGGGTAAAGTAGCGCCAGACGTCAAATTGCAGCGAGGGATCGTAAGGCCAGGCCAGCGCCACCATCACGCTTTGATCGCCCACCACGTTCATGATGATGAACACCAGAATGCAGGCTGCCATCAGGAGTAGCGTAAAGGGTCCGGCTCGTTCGCGAATGGTGGCGAGAAACGGAAAACGACTGTACTGCAAACCGCTGTCCGTCTGGCCCGCGTGCCAACTTGCGGCCAGGTAACGGGGGTCGCCCGGGTTCTCAAGAAAGCGTGCCAGCTCCGCATTCACCCGGTTTGCCTGGCTTTCATCCGCCAGCCAGACATCAGTTTGCGTATGCTGTTGAATTGTCAGGATAACACCCTGCGTCGCCATATAGTCGACAAACGCCTGGGCGACGCGTGGGTTGGTAAAAGAGGTGATCATCAACATGGGCGGCGGTCGCTTATTTCCACACAAAAGGGGACAGTATAGTGATATTAACCGCCAAATGCGTGCTCAACTTCCGCCGGGAAATGGCGATGCCAGGCATCAAACCCGCCGTCCACGCTGTACACCGCGTCATAACCCTGTTGCAACAGGTACTGCGCAGCACCTTTGCTGCTGTTGCCGTGGTAGCACATCACCATGACAGGCGTGTCAAAGTCGTTATCGCGCATAAACGCGCCCAGAGTGTCATTGGTCAGATGAAACGCCCCTGGCGTATGGCCCATCGCATAGCTTTGCGGATCGCGAATATCCACCAGCACCGCAGTGCCCTGATGCATTTTCTGATGGGCTTCTTCAACGTTAATACATTCAAACTGATCCATGGCGTTCTCTTTGGTTGTTCAGGTTTAGTGCGGTTATTTCCCCTCACCCTACCCCTCTCCCGGGGGGAGAGGGAATGGTGTGGTGCGGTCTTTTAGCCCGTTCCCTGCCGGAAATTTTCCCCCTCTTCCGTGGGAGAGGGCCGGGGTGAGGGCATCAGCCCGCTCCCTGCTAGTAAGTGCTTAGTCTTTCCCCCTCTCCCGTGGGAGAGGGCCGGGGTGACGGCATCAGCCCGCTCTCTGCCGGTAAGGGCTCAGCCTTTCCCCTCTCCCGTGGGAGAGGGCCGGGGTGAGGGCATCAAACCGCTCTCTGCCGGTAAGGGCTCTGCCTTTCCCCCTCTCCCGTGGGAGAGAGCCGGGGTGAGGACATCAGCCCACTCCCTGCCGGTAAGGGCTCAGCCTTTCCCCCTCTCCCGTGGGAGAGGGTCGGGGTGAGGGCATCAGACCGCTCTCTGCCGATAAGGGCTCAGCCTTTCCCCCTCTCCCGTGGGAGAGGGTCGGGGTGAGGGCATCAGCCCACTCCCTGCCGGTAAGGGCTCAGCCTTTTCCCCCTCTCCCGTGGGAGAGGGCTGGGGTGAGGGCATCAGACCGCATTATGTTACCCCGTAGTGTACGTCCTGGCGGCAGGTATGCGCCATTATGTTATCTCTATCACTCAAAATTGTTTTTTTGATGTTACCAAAAACGCGTTCCTTTGCTATTATGAGCGATATCGAACATTTATGAGCTTTAACGAAAGTGCATGAGGGTGACATGGAAACCAAAGATCTGATTGTGATAGGCGGTGGTATCAACGGTGCTGGTATCGCGGCAGATGCCGCAGGACGCGGGTTATCCGTACTGATGCTGGAAGCCAACGATCTCGCGTGTGCGACCTCATCTGCCAGTTCTAAATTAATCCACGGTGGCCTGCGCTACCTTGAACACTACGAATTCCGCCTGGTCAGCGAAGCGCTGGCTGAACGTGAAGTGCTGCTTAAAATGGCCCCTCACCTGGCGATCCCCATGCGTTTTCGTTTGCCTCATCGCCCGCATTTACGCCCGGCCTGGATGATTCGCATTGGTCTCTTTATGTACGACCACCTGGGTAAACGGACCAGCCTGCCGGGTTCTGCCGGTTTGCGTTTTGGCGCAGAATCGGTTCTGAAACCGGAAATCGTGCGCGGATTCGAATATTCCGACTGCTGGGTGGATGATGCCCGTCTGGTGCTGGCGAATGCCCAGATGGTCGTGAAGAAAAACGGTGAGGTGAAAACCCGCACCCGCGCGACTGCAGCGCGTCGTGAAAACGGGCTGTGGATTGTAGAAGCAGAAGATATCGATACGGGCGAAAAATTTAGCTGGCAGGCGCGTGGTCTGGTGAATGCTACCGGCCCGTGGGTCAAAGAATTCTTTGATGATGGCATGCACTTGCCTTCTCCGTACGGCATTCGTCTGATCAAAGGCAGCCACATTGTGGTGCCGCGCGTACATACGCAGAAGCAGGCCTACATTCTGCAAAACGAAGATAAACGCATCGTTTTTGTGATCCCGTGGATGGACGAGTTTTCCATTATTGGCACCACCGACGTGGAGTACAACGGCGATCCGAAAAGCGTTGAGATCGACGAGAAAGAGATTGGCTATCTGCTCAACGTGTATAACGCCCACTTTAAAAAACAGCTTGGCCGTGACGATATTGTCTGGACTTACTCTGGCGTGCGTCCGTTGTGCGATGACGAATCTGATTCACCGCAGGCCATTACCCGTGATTACACGCTCGATATTCATGACGTAGACGGCAAAGCACCGCTGCTCTCAGTATTTGGCGGTAAGCTGACAACGTATCGCAAGCTGGCGGAGCATGCGCTGGAGAAACTGACCCCGTATTATAAGGGCATCGGTCCGGCGTGGACGAAAGAGGCGACGTTGCCAGGCGGCGATATCGGCAGCGATCGTGATGATTACGCGGCTAAATTGCGTCGTCGTTACCCGTTTATTACTGAATCTATGGCACGCCATTTTGCCCGCACCTATGGCAGTAACACGGCGCTGATTCTTGGGGAAGCACAACAGCTGACGGATTTGGGCGAGCATTTCGGTCATGAACTTTACGAGGCGGAACTGCGCTACCTGGTTGAACACGAGTGGGTGCGTCGACTGGACGATGCGATCTGGCGTCGCACCAAGGAAGGTATGTGGCTGGATGCAGAGCAGCAGTCACGCGTGGCGCAATGGCTGGTCCGTAACGCACGAAAGGGTGAGCTGTCGCTGGCGTCGTGATGTTTTGTGCGGTCTGATGCCCTCACCCCGGCCCTCTCCCACGGGGAGAGGGAGAAAATACATCGTGCGGTCTGGTGCCCTCACCCCAGCCCTCTCCCACAGGGAGAGGGAGAAAATGCATCGTGCGGTCTGATGCCCTCACCCCAGCCCTCTCCCACAGGGAGAGGGTGCAGACATTAAAAAAGGCAACTTACGTTGCCTTTTTGCTTTTACCTCGTTGCCTTTTTGCTTTTACCTCATTGCTTTTTTGCTTTTATAAGCGCACGGGGTCGATATGCCAGATTTTGTCGGCGTACTCTTTAATAGTACGGTCAGACGAGAAGTAACCCATATTAGCGATGTTGTGCATCGCTTTGGTCGCCCACTCTTCCTGATGACGATACAGTTCGTCCACCTTCTCCTGGCAATCTACGTAGCTACGATAATCAGCCAGTACCTGATAGTGATCGCCAAAGTTAATCAGCGAATCGACCAGGTCACGATAGCGGCCAGGCTCGTCAGGATTGAATAAGCCGGTGGCAATTTGCGTCAGCACCTCACGCAGCTCTTCATCCTTCTCGTAGTAATCACGGGGTTTGTAGCCCTGCTTACGCAGCTCTTCCACCTCTTCCGCCGTATTGCCAAAGATAAAGATGTTATCGGCTCCAACGTGCTCCAGCATCTCGACGTTCGCGCCATCCAGCGTGCCGATGGTCAGCGCGCCGTTAAGGGCAAACTTCATATTACTGGTCCCGGACGCTTCGGTTCCCGCCAGCGAAATCTGTTCGGACAGATCCGCCGCCGGTATAATCAGCTGCGCCAGGCTGACGCTGTAGTTCGGGATAAAAACAATCTTCAGCTTGTCGCCAATCTGCGGATCGTTGTTGATCACCTTCGCGACATCATTGATGAGGTGAATAATGTGCTTCGCCATGTAATAGGCAGAAGCCGCCTTACCGGCAAAAATATTTACCCGCGGCACCCAATCCGCCGTAGGGTCGGCTTTGATGCGGTTATAACGCGTAATAACATGCAGCACGTTCATCAACTGACGTTTGTACTCGTGTATGCGTTTGATTTGTACGTCGAACAGCGCTTTCGGGTTAGCGACAACGTTCAGATGCTGCGCCATATATACCGCTAACCGTTTTTTATTCAGCAGCTTGGCATCACGCACCGCTTTGTTGACCCGCGGGAAATCAGCATGTTGTTGCAGTTCACTCAACTGGCTCAAATCGGTACGCCACGTACGGCCGATATTTTCATCCAGCACTTCTGCTAACGGCTGATTAGCCAGCGCCAGCCAGCGGCGCGGGGTGACGCCGTTAGTCACGTTACAAAAACGCATCGGGAAGATTTTCGCGAAGTCCGCAAACAGGGACTGAACCATCAGGTTGGAGTGCAGTTCGGATACGCCATTCACTTTATGACTAATCACCACCGCCAGCCACGCCATGCGCACGCGTCGGCCGTTCGACTCGTCAATAATCGACGTACGACTGAGCAGCCCGGTGTCCTGCGGATATTGTTCCTGCAAGGTTTTCAGGAAGAAGTCGTTAATTTCAAAGATAATCTGCAAATGACGCGGCAGGATCTTGCCGAGCATATCGACCGGCCAGGTTTCCAGCGCTTCGCTCATCAGCGTGTGGTTAGTATAGGAGAAGACCTGACAGGTAACCTCGAAGGCTTCATCCCAGCTAAATTTGTGCTCGTCTATCAGCAGGCGCATCAGCTCCGGAATCGACAGCACCGGATGGGTGTCGTTCAGGTGGATAGCCGTTTTCTCTGCCAGATTGCTGTAGGTTTTATGCAGCTGGTAGTGGCGGTTGAGAATATCCTGGATGGTGGCAGAGACCAGGAAATACTCCTGGCGCAAACGTAACTCACGCCCTGAATAGGTCGAGTCATCGGGATAAAGGACACGCGACACGTTTTCAGAGTGGTTTTTATCTTCGACCGCCGCAAAATAATCGCCCTGGTTAAATTTACCCAGGTTGATTTCGCTACTGGCCTGGGCATTCCACAGGCGCAGCGTATTGGTCGCATCGGTGTCGTAACCGGGGATAATCTGATCGTATGCCACGGCCAGGATCTCTTCGGTTTCGAGCCAGCGGCTTTTCTTCCCTTCCAGCTGAACGCGTCCGCCAAACCGCACCTTGTAACGCGTGTTATGGCGTTTGAATTCCCACGGGTTGCCGTACTCCAGCCAGTAGTCAGGGGACTCTTTCTGCCGCCCGTCGACGATGTTCTGTTTAAACATACCGTAATCGTAGCGAATGCCATACCCGCGCCCTGGCAGCGCCAGCGTCGCCAGCGAATCCAGGAAGCAGGCCGCCAGACGACCAAGGCCGCCGTTGCCTAAACCGGGGTCATTCTCTTCGTCAATCAGCTCTTCTAAATCTAACCCCATCTCTTCCAGTGCGTTTTTAACATCGTCATAAATACCGAGCGACAACAGCGCGTTGGAAAGGGTACGGCCAATCAAAAACTCCATCGACAGGTAGTATACCTGTCGGGTTTCCTGCGAAAGTTGAGCGCGATTCGAACGCAGCCAGCGCTCGACCAGACGGTCACGTACGGCAAACAAAGTGGCGTTAAGCCACTCGTGTTTATTAGCAATCACCGGGTCCTTCCCGATGGTGAACATCAGCTTATACGCTATCGAATGTTTTAACGCCTCTACGCTGAGCGTTGGGGATGCATAACTAAAAGGTGCATTCATATTCAGTGACTCCGCCTTACTACCTCAAGCGTTGATAAAGATCGCGGTATGACTGCGCCGCAACGTGCCAGCTAAAATCCATCGCCATCGCCTGACGTTGCACGAAACGCCATAAAGAGGGACGCGACCACAACACAAATGCGCGCCGAATCGCCCTTAACAGCGACCAGGCATTGCTGTCCTCAAAGGAAAACCCTGTCGCCACACCGTCGGCCAGATTTTCAAGGGAGGAATCGGACACCGTATCCGCCAGCCCGCCAGTACGACGCACCAGTGGCAGCGTGCCATATTTCAGACCATACAACTGCGTCAAACCGCACGGTTCAAAGCGACTCGGGACCAGAATGACGTCCGCGCCGCCCATAATGCGGTGTGAGAAGGCTTCGTGATAACCAATCTGCACCCCAACCTGACCGGGATGTTCCGCCGCCGCCGCAAGGAAACCTTCCTGAAGAACCGGATCGCCTGCACCCAGAAGCGCCAGTTGTCCACCCTGCTCCAGTAAACCCGGCAACGCTTCCAGCACCAGATCCAGCCCTTTCTGGCTGGTCAGGCGGCTGACCACCGCAAACAGCGGCACCTTGTCGTTGACCTTCAGCCCCATCGCAATCTGCAGCTGCCGTTTGTTCTCTGCTTTATCTTCTACCGAATCGCGGTTATAGCGCGAGGCCAGCAGGAGGTCCGTTTCCGGATTCCAGATTTTCTCATCCACACCGTTTAAAATGCCCGACAACCGCCCTTCGCGCTGGCGCTGACGCAGCAGCCCTTCCATCCCGTACCCAAACTCAGGCTCGGTGATTTCGCGGGCATAGGTTGGGCTGACCGCCGTAATATGATCGGCATAATACAGCCCGGCCTTCAGGAAGGAGATCTGCCCGTTGAACTCCAGCCCGTGCATGTTATAGAACGACCATGGCAGATCGATTTCATTCATGTGATGGGCATAATACATTCCCTGGTAAGCCAGGTTGTGTACGGTAAAGACCGACTTTGCCGGATGGCCACGCGCAGCAAGATAAGCAGGCGCAAGCCCGGCGTGCCAGTCATGCGCATGCACCACTTCCGGACGCCAGAAAGGATCTAACCCGGTCGCCATTTCTGCGCCCACCCAGCCGAGCAGCGCAAAGCGGTGCACGTTATCGGTATAGGCAAATAAATTCGTATCGTGGTAAGGGCTCCCTGGGCGGTCATACAAATGCGGTGCGTCAATGAGGTAGATACCCACCCCATTGTAATGACCAAACAGCAGCGTGATGCGTCCTGCAAAGGTATCCCGGCGGGTGACGACCTGTGCATCAGGTATGCCACGACGAATATCCGGAAAAGCAGGTAACAGCACGCGGGTATCAATACCTTCAGCGATTTGCGCCGCCGGTAATGCGCCAAGTACATCCGCCAACCCGCCCGTTTTCAGCAGCGGGAACATCTCTGAACATACATGTAAAACCTGCATTATCGCTCCTGTTTGACCTGCAGTTTACGCAGCATTTCACGCGTCACCAGCACGATGCCTTCCTCAGAACGGTAGAAACGGCGGGCATCTTCTTCCGCGTTCTCCCCAATCACCATGCCTTCCGGAATCACGCACGCGCGGTCAATGACGCAGCGGCGTAAACGGCATGAACGCCCTACCCACACATCGGGAAGCAGCACCGATGAATCAATATTACAGAACGAATTGACCCTCACCCGCGGGAAGAGGACGGACTGCACGACCACCGATCCAGAAATAATGCAGCCGCCCGAGACCAGCGAGTTCAGCGTCATCCCATGGCTGCCAGAGCGATCCTGGACGAACTTCGCGGGCGGTAACGATTCCATATGCGTGCGAATCGGCCAGTTTTGGTCATACATATCCAGTTCAGGGGTGACAGAAGCCAGATCCAGGTTCGCCTTCCAGTAGGCTTCAAGCGTACCGACGTCACGCCAGTAAGGTTCAGCATCCTTGTCCGACTGCACGCAGGACAAGGTGAAGGGGTGAGCATACGCCTCGCCCGTGGTCGTAATTTTTGGAATGATGTCTTTGCCGAAGTCGTGGCTGGAGTTTTCATCCTTGTCATCTTCTTCCAGCAGTTCGAACAGGTAATCCGCATCGAAGATATAGATCCCCATGCTGGCGAGCGCTTTGGTGTCATCATCAGGCATCGTCGGCGGGACGGCGGGTTTCTCCACGAAATCGATGATTTTATCGTCGCTGTCCACGTGCATTACGCCAAACGCGGTTGCCTCGGCGACCGGCACCGGCAGGCACGCCACGGTACAACGCGCCCCTTTTTCGACATGGTCGATAAGCATGTGGGAGTAGTCTTGCTTGTAGATATGATCGCCCGCGAGGATCACGATGTATTCCGCGTTATACCGGCGAATGATGTCCAGGTTCTGTGTTACCGCATCCGCCGTTCCGCGATACCAGTTTTCACCGTGAACGCGCTGCTGGGCAGGAAGCAGATCGACAAATTCATTCATCTCTTCGCTGAAAAATGACCAGCCGCGCTGTATGTGCTGTACCAGCGTGTGCGACTGGTATTGGGTGATCACGCCAATACGACGAATACCCGAATTCAGGCAGTTGGACAGCGCAAAATCGATGATGCGAAACTTACCACCAAAGTGAACGGCCGGTTTGGCGCGCTTGATGGTCAAATCTTTCAGTCGGGTACCACGTCCGCCCGCAAGAATCAGGGCAACCGTTTTTAATGGTAGCTGGCGTGCCAACATTAAGGGATCGTTCTTCTCTAATCTAACCATGACTAACTCCTTTTTTATCATCCTGGAACACGCACACTCCGTGCGCAGGTCCATGCCAGACAGCCATTACTACCGGATTATCCGCTCCGGCAAAGGGAGAAATGGCACGCCATTCCCCGTCAGGTAAAACAATCTCAGCGACGTTATCCGTCGCGTTAAACGTGATAAGCCATCTGCCCGAAAGCAGGATTTGCAGACGTGGTATACCCTGTTGCCACTCTTGCGCGCTCAGAGGCTGCGCGCGGTCATTCAGCCAGAGTACGTTGCCGTCACCCTCTTCCCACCACTGATTCGCGGTGAGCGCCGGGATTTGCTGGCGGAGATGAATCAATGCGGCGGTGAAATGAATCAAGCCGTTGTTCGCTTCACGCCAGTCAAGCCAGGTCAACGCGTTGTCCTGGCAATACGCATTGTTGTTACCGTGCTGGCTATGACCGTGTTCATCCCCTGCCAGTAACATCGGTGTCCCTTGCGAAAGCAATAACGTGGACAGCAACGCGTGTACGCTGGCCCGGCGGCGTTCGATAATGTCCTGACTGCCGCCTAGCCCTTCTATACCATGGTTAAAGCTATGGTTATTGTTAGTCCCATCGCGATTTTCTTCACCGTTTGCCTCATTGTGTTTCTGATTGAAACAAACGCAGTCGCGAAGGGTAAAACCATCATGTGCCGTCACCAGATTGACGCTCGCCGACGGCAATCTGCCGTCGTGCCTGAAAACATCGCTGGAAGCCGCAACCCGCCCGGCGAATTCGCCGAGTGAGAGGTTCTTTTCCAGCCAGAAGCGTCGCACCGCATCGCGAAAATGGTCATTCCACTCCGCAAACAGCGGGGGAAAATTCCCCACCTGATAACCGCCTTCACCAATATCCCAGGGCTCAGCGATCAACTTGACGCGCGAAAGCACCGGGCAATTTTTAATGGCTTCAAAGAGCGGAGCCTGCGGGCTGAATTCTGGCGTACGCCCCATAACCGACGCTAAATCAAAGCGGAAACCGTCCACGTGGTAGGTTTCGACCCAGTATTTCAGGCACTCATATGCGTAGTTCATCACCTCAGGATGGCTGAGGTTGAGCGTGTTACCGCAACCGGTCCAGTTGTGGTAATCACCATCTTCCCTGATCCAATAATAGCTACGGTTATCAATTCCGCGCTGTGAAAGCGTGGGCCCTTCAACCTCCAGCTCAGCACTGTGGTTCAGCACGATATCCAGAATGACCTCGATGCCGGCCTGGTGGAGTGCTTTTACCGCATCACGAAATTCGTCCCGGGCTTTATCCGGATGCGAGGCGTAGCGCGGGTCGAGGGCAAATATCGCCAGCGGGTTATAGCCCCAATAGTTGGTTAACCCCAGCCGCAGCAGACGAGGCTCCGAGGCAAAATGTGCCACGGGAAGGAGCTCAAGCGTGGTAATGCCAAGCTGTTTTAAATAGGCGATCATCACCGGATGACCAAGCGCTTTATAGGTCCCACGAATCCCTTCAGGGATAGCGGGATGAAGGTATGTCAGCCCTTTGACGTGAGCTTCGTAAATAACGGTATTGCCCCACGGGATGGCGGGCGGGGCATCGTCCTCCCAGTCGTAGGTATCGCTGACGACGACGCTGCGCGGTGCGACACCTGCACTATCGCGGGGATCGGGTTCATGCTCGCCATCCTGAAGCAGGGGATCGTCTCTGACCTCTCCCTCCACGCGCAGCGCGCAGGGATCGATCAGCAGCTTCGCGGGATTAAAACGCAGCCCCTTTTCAGGCTCCCAGGGACCATAGACGCGATATCCATAACGCAGCCCTGGCTTTGCCCCCTCCAGATAGCCATGCCAGCGATCGCCGCTGCGGGCTGGCAGCTCATAGCGCTGCTCGTTGCCTTTACTGTCAAATACGCAAAGATCGACGCGCTCTGCATCGGCAGAAAAAAGGGTGAAATTCACGCCTTTACCATCGAAATGGGCGCCAAGCAGGGCTGGATTACCCGCGATAATTTTCATTCGTCACCCTCCCGAACAAACCAGACGGTCGCCAGCGGCGGTAATGTCACGCTCAGGGAGTTTGGCCGGCCATGGCTATCCTGGGCATCGCTTTGGACGAGGCCGCCGTTACCCGCGTTACTGCCGTGGTAATGGCTGGAGTCGGTATTCAGGATTTCACGCCATCTGCCGGGCTGGTTGATCCCGAAACGATAATGCTCGCGCGGGATAGGGGTAAAATTGCTGGCGACGATGATCTCGTTACCCGCTTTGTCACGACGCACAAATACAAACACCGAACGTTCATGGTCGTCGACGACCAGCCATTCGAACCCGTAGGAGTCAAAATCCATCTCGTGCAGCGCCTTATGCTGACGATAGGTCAGGTTCAGATCGCGCACCAGCCGCTGCACGCCGTGGTGCCAGTTATCGCCGCCTTCCAGTAAATGCCAGTCGAGACTGGTGTCATGGTTCCACTCGCGGCCCTGGGCAAATTCATTGCCCATAAACATCAGTTTTTTACCCGGGAAGGCGAACATCCAGCCGTAATAGGCGCGCAGGTTGGCGAATCGTTGCCATGCATCGCCTGGCATGCGGTCAAGGATGGATTTTTTACCGTGCACGACTTCATCGTGAGAGAGCGGCAGAACAAAGTTTTCGGTGCTGTTGTAGAGCATTCCGAAGGTCAATTTGTCGTGGTGGTACTGGCGGTAGATGGGATCCAGCTTGAAATAGTCCAGCGTGTCGTGCATCCAGCCCAGATTCCACTTGTACCAGAAACCCAGCCCGCCCATTGACGGAGGCCGTGATACGCCAGGGAAATCGGTCGACTCTTCCGCCATGGTGACCGCACCGGGCACCTGCTCGCCCAGCACGCGGTTGGTGGTTCGCAGAAACTCAATGGCCTCGAGGTTTTCACGACCGCCGAACTCGTTTGGGATCCACTCCCCCTCTTTTCGGCTGTAGTCGCGATAAATCATCGACGCCACCGCATCCACGCGCAGCGCGTCGATGCCGAAACGCTCTACCCAGTAAAGCGCGTTACCCACCAGATAGTTGGTCACTTCACGTCGACCATAGTTATAAATCAGGGTATTCCAGTCCTGATGATACCCTTCGCGCGGATCGCTGTGCTCATAGAGATCGGTGCCGTCAAACTCGGACAGCGCAAAGTCGTCTGACGGGAAATGGCCCGGCACCCAGTCAAGGATGACGCTTAACCCGGCGGCATGGGCGGCCTGGATGAAATAGCGGAAATCATCGCGCGTGCCGAAGCGGCGCGTCGGCGCGTACAGCCCCGTAGGCTGATATCCCCAGCTGCCATCAAAGGGGTGCTCATTGATCGGCAGCAGTTCGAGATGGGTAAAGCCCATCCATTTCGCGTATGGCACCAGCTGGTCCGCCAGTTCGCGATAGCTGAGCCAGAAGTTGTTGTCCGTATGACGACGCCAGGAGCCTAAGTGCACCTCATAGATTGAGATGGGCGCATCGAAGTTATTCGCCTGTTTACGCTCCTCGCTCTGCTCGATTTTTTCCGGCAAGCCGCAGATCAGCGAAGCCGTGTCAGGACGCATTTGCGCTTCAAAAGCGTAAGGGTCGGCCTTCACGCGCAGGTTGCCGTTTGCGTCGATCATTTCATATTTATATAACTGCCCGTTGTGTGCACCGGGGATAAACAGCTCCCAGATACCTGACTCACGGCGCAGACGCATTGGATGACGGCGGCCGTCCCAGTAGTTGAACTGCCCGACGACGGAGACACGCTGAGCGTTTGGGGCCCATACGGAGAAGCGTGTGCCGGTGACGCCATCCATGGTATCAGCATGGGCGCCCAGGGTTTCGTAGGGGCGAAGATGGGTCCCTTCAGACAGCAGCCAGGCATCCATCTCCTGGATAAGCGGCCCAAAGCTATAAGGATCGTCGATCAGATTTTCATGACCATGCCAGTTAACAGCAAGCTGATAACGGAACACATTTTTACGGCGGGGGATGACCCCGGAAAAGAATCCTCGTGAGTCGAGGCATTCCAGTTTGCCCACCTTACGCCCGGTTTTAGGTTCAATCACCCATACTTCCGTGGCATCAGGCAGCAGTGCGCGGACTTCCAGTCCGCTCTCTGTACGGTGCATGCCCAGTACAGAAAAGGGGTCGGCAAAGTGACCTGCAATTAGCGCATTTATCACGTCTCTATCTACTCGATCGGACATGGTATTCATCCTGTTTTTTTTATGTCGCCCTATTTAAGCGCTCCGGTGCGACTTTTAATGTGACCTGAACGGTGCAGCACAATGTGCATCCTCTCTGCTCCGTCCTACCCTCAGGTAAGAAGTAATTCTTCCTTAAAGCATAGCCAACGCTCTAAATGACTCCTGATAAAAAATAAGACATATGCGTTTTACTCCATGTTATACGCGTAAAAAGGGGGTGAAATTCACCCCCTCTTTGTTTCAGATATTTTAGGCCAGCTGGCGGAGCATGCGGCGTAGCGGCTCGGCCGCGCCCCAAAGTAGCTGATCGCCGACGGTAAACGCCGACAGATATTCGGGCCCCATATTTAATTTACGCAGGCGACCAACCGGGGTCGTCAGCGTGCCGGTGACGGCAGCCGGGGTCAGTTCGCGCATGGTGATATCCCGATCGTTTGGCACCACTTTCGCCCACGGGTTGTGTGCAGCCAGCAGCTCTTCCACGGTCGGAATAGACACATCTTTTTTCAGTTTAATGGTGAAGGCCTGGCTGTGGCAGCGCAGCGCGCCGATACGTACGCACAGACCGTCAACCGGAATGGCATTCGCGGTGTTGAGTATTTTGTTGGTCTCAGCCTGACCTTTCCACTCTTCGCGGGTCTGACCGTTATCCAGCTGTTTGTCGATCCACGGGATCAGGCCACCGGCCAGCGGGACACCAAAATTATCCACCGGCAGTTCGCCGCTGCGGGTCAACTCGGTGACTTTACGCTCGATATCGAGAATAGCGGAAGCCGGGTTGGCCAGCTCGGTCGCAACGCTGTGGTGCAACTGGCCCATCTGTGCCAGCAGCTCGCGCATATGACGCGCACCGCCGCCGGACGCGGCCTGGTAAGTTGCCACGGAAACCCACTCCACCAGGTCCTGTGCAAACAGGCCGCCCAGAGACATCAGCATCAGGCTGACGGTGCAGTTACCGCCGACAAAGGTTTTCACGCCGTTGTTCAGGCCATGGGTGATCACGTCCTGGTTAACCGGGTCGAGAATGATGATGGCATCGTCTTTCATGCGCAGTGAAGACGCCGCGTCAATCCAGTAGCCCTGCCAGCCGCTTTCACGCAGCTTTGGATATATTTCGTTGGTATAATCGCCGCCCTGGCAGGTGACAATAATGTCGAGTGCCTTCAGCGCATCCAGATCGAAAGCGTCCTGCAACGTACCGGTGTTGCCACCAAATGAAGGCGCCGCCTGGCCGAGCTGAGAAGTGGAGAAGAAGACCGGGCGGATAGCGTCAAAATCGCGCTCTTCAACCATGCGTTGCATGAGTACAGAGCCGACCATACCGCGCCAGCCGATAAAACCAACGTTTTTCATAGCATTTATTTCCTGCAAAGGGTGTGTGCTGTTTGTGCAAACCAGTATTCACTTGAGATATGCTTCACATTACAAAATGCTGCCAAAGTCGCAAGCGAAATTAATCGATGATCGCGCGGCAATCAGAAAAGCAGCTAATCATGAAAATAAACATACAAAGATTCAGGGATAATTAACAATGAGTGAAATCATTTCCGCGGCGGTTTTATTGATCCTTATTATGGATCCACTGGGGAACCTGCCCATCTTCATGTCGGTGCTCAAACACACCGAACCCAAGCGCCGCCGGGCGATTATGATCCGCGAGCTGCTCATCGCCCTGCTGGTAATGTTTATCTTTCTTTTTGCCGGGGAAAAGATCCTCGCGTTCCTGAATTTGCGCGCCGAAACGGTCTCCATATCGGGCGGGATTATCCTCTTCCTGATTGCCATTAAGATGATTTTTCCGAGCGCCGAAGGCAGCAGCAGCGGCCTGCCGGCAGGCGAAGAGCCGTTTATCGTACCGTTGGCTATTCCGCTCGTTGCGGGTCCGACAATCCTTGCGACGCTGATGCTGCTGTCACATCAGTATCCCAATCAGATGAGCCATCTGGTTATCGCCCTGCTCATCGCCTGGGGCGGGACGTTTATCATTTTGCTGCAATCGTCGCTGTTCCTGCGTCTGCTGGGTGAGAAAGGGGTAAACGCGCTGGAACGCCTGATGGGGTTGATCCTGGTGATGATGGCGACGCAGATGTTCCTGGACGGGATACGGGCGTGGATGAAGGGCTAGATAAACGCAATATGGCAGCGTAAGGTTTTCTCCCTCTCCCGTGGGAGAGGGCCGGGGTGAGGGCATCAGGCCGCACTCCTCAAAAATAATCCTTCATTTTGCGAGCCGCCTTCCAGAGCCTCTCTTGCCACCCAATCGGCAAAGCAGAATCTTCTTGCGGCGCCTGCAAAATCAGGCGTCGGGATTAGCCTCCTGCCTAACTTCTTCGGTGACACAAGTATTTTTGTGTCGCGCGCTTCGCTACACTCCAAGGGTGGGCCGAGCGGGGGCGTCGCAAGACGCGCCGGTATCCGAAGAGGCCGGTAAGGCTAACCCTGCTCGGTTCCGCCACCAGCGAGATTAGCCTCTCCAGTGGTGGATAAAACAACTCTTTGGAGAAGGTCATATGACTACTTCCCCTGGCTTTTCACACGCTTTATTCACCACCCCGCTCGATCACACCACCAACTTCACCGAACTGGCCGATAACTGCGAGCGGTTCGTGGAGGTGCTGATCGAATGCGACGATCCGGTACACAAGCTGGCGCTGTGTGGTCGGCTCTCGGCCTGCCTTGCCCTGCTCCAGCCAACGCTGATGGACCCTGTACCTGACCATTTAAAAGAAAGCCTGACGGTGGATGAACTGCCGCTGGACGTGCCGGTCTTCGAGCCGGAAAGCGATGGGCTTGGGCGATACTGCCAGCTGGTAACGCAGTTGCTGCTGAGCCGCACGTTGTCGGCGCGTGACGAGAGGATCGCGGGAGATTTGCTGCAGGATTTGGTTGGGTTTTACAGCGGCACGCTGAAAGCACCGCGCTGGCTGCGGACTAATGCCCTCACCCCAACCCTCTCCCACAGGAAAGGAGTTCAAAATAATTGAACAAAGAGTGGGATAATCTAATTTAGAACACGTTGATTTAATTACGTTTTGTTGCATTGCATGAGTAACTTTTAGTCACTACGCTATAGTTTAAGAAACAGTTTTTTTGAACCAGTTTTTGAACTTGAACCGTGAATAAAAAATCACTCATAATGCAAAGGAAATGAATAATGCAAATCAACTTTACTACGAAAGCGCTTGAAAATCTGACACCAAAAGCCGCCGCTTACATTGCGTATCATGCAAGCGGCGAACGGGGAACCGGGCGTGTTGGTGTGCGCGTCTATCCGTCAGGTCGTAAAACGTTCGTCTACCGTCATTTTGTGGGTAAAACTGCAAAATTTCAGACGCTGGGCGAGTATCCCTCTATGTCTATCAGCAGTGCTCTGGAGAAATTCGAAAGCCTTTCTTCATGTCCCGACGTTATCAAAGTCTCAACAAGAAGTGGCACACTGGCGGATCTGTTTGATGCCCATAAAGCAGATTTTATCGCGTCGGGTAAACGAACTTATCATCATTTCGAATCTCTGCGATCGACGATTACAGCAAGTGCCCTGTTGCCCGAATCCACTATCGCTAAAAAAATTACTACAAATGATATTCGCGCAGTCCTCAACTTCGTTTATCAGCGCACTCAAAAACGAGCATGGGTTAATCAGGTACGCACTTACATGCATACACTTTTTGCCTGGGGTGTTAAATGTGATAAGTCGCCATTGCTTGATAAGCCAAACATTATGTTTGATATTCCTTTTAATCCGGTTTCAGCTATACCAGTGCTTGAGGTTTCAGAAAAAGAATCTTATGTCGGCGAGCGTTATCTCTCGTTTGAAGAACTCTCTATATTGTAAAAAACCACTCAACAAGAATTCTTTAATCCGGATGTTGCTGTTCTTATACAGCTAATATTTTTTTTGTGGGGGCCACCGTCCCTATGAAATAATGGCATTGCCTAAAAAATATTATGACAAGAAAAATAAAATACTTTCTGTGCCTCCACATATTTCAAAAACTAAAAAGTGGTATCATTTTTTACTCTGTGAAACAGCAATAGAGTTGATAGAAACAATGATGTCCCGTCATCCGGAAAATGAGTTTTTATTCCCTAATCACGGATATGAACAAAAAATTAAACGTTGGGAGGGAAAATTAGCAGAAGGAAACACCAGTAAATACGCAAAAGAACCTACGAAATATATGTTCAGCGAAATGTTACTGGATAACGTTGAAAGTTTTTGTCTTAAATACAAAGTTGAAAAATTTCTTCCACGGGATTTTAGACGTACATTTAAAACACTGGCAGGACAACTAAAAATAACAAAAGAAATTCATGACAGAATCCAGCACCATTCTTTACATGATGTTTCATCAGTTCATTATGACAGGTATGATTATAATGAAGAAAAGCTGGAAGCTCTATTGAAATGGGAATGTAAACTCCATGAATTGATTAATAGTTAAATCGTTAATTATAACCCCTTCATTCATAACTGCTATGCATGGTATACAGAATGCTATGTGTGGCAGTTATGCTTTAGAGTAAAACCATTCAATTAATTTCACTTAATTTGAGGTGAAACATCTTTTTGGTGTCTGAATTATATGATGATTCAAGCCCAACTATAGCAGTTAAATGGTATGTAACTGATGGGAAATGGGTAATAACGAACCCAAACAATTCAATAAATTAGAGGTGAATGAAATGCCAAGAGGATATTTTCATGTAAAAGGTAATAAAACCACGTGTGGAGGTAGCATTTTAAGTGGATGCCCATATCATAGCATTCATGGAATCCCTACAGCACGTGTAGGTGATACATATATTTGTGGTGTAGACAAAAAAACATACACGATATCAGGCGGTATCCCTAATTACTTAATTCATGGTGTCCTCGCCGCAGGAACGTTACACAGCAAAGGTTGTTGCGCTTGTAAATGTGAATTTATTCCATCATTTTTTGATGTTACATATGGTTATGAGAGCGAGAAAGTAACAACAGTCAAAGCTCGTCCACAAACACCAAACAATATAGCGGAGACATCCCAACCACCAGCCCGTGAGACTCCTCAACCGATTCCACCTGTCATGGAAGAAAAAGAAGAACCCCGCGAACCTGTTGATGCCGGGTACTGCATAGTTCCATGGAATGGTTCACCTATGGCATACGAACCATATCTCTTCAATGGAGCAAGTAGTGACGTAACTGACTTATATAAATCCCTAAATTCAGAACAGAGATTCAAAGCTGGTTCCATTCTTTTAGTTGTCGATCCTCTAAAGCAAGACCAAACACAAATAAAACACATGCAGCAAGCCAAAGAACGTATTAATGTTGCTTTAGAACCGCTGACAGAAGAAGAAGCAAGCTTTTTATACAAAAACAAGCATGTAATTGATTTATTTTCATCAGTAGGATCAGAATACGGAGGATTAGTTACCGAGGCTGCAAATCAATATTTTACTGAAATTGAACGAACACTTATTCAAATCCAAAACACATACCAAAATCAATTAATTACCCACGGGACATTAATTGGTGAACAGTTCTACATTGAACGTGCCGCATTATTTAAAAAATTAGATAGTATTTTTGCAAAAATTTTCAGGAAACCAATGGGTCTGGCTGATTATGCTGATATAAAGAAAGCATTGCGATTATCAAGCCATTCAATAATGCATCGTTGGAATGAAACAGGAATAGCGGATATAGAGGGGTATGCAACATACATAGAGCGTTCTGCAAAGATCGTAAAAATTATGAAAGGATTAGGTTATGCTGGCATTGGCCTTTCTGCCCTGAATGGTGCAAACACGATTTATGATGCATGTACAGTGGGTGCAGAATGTGAAAAGACGGCTTTCATTGAAGTAGGTAAGTTTTCTTTAAGTACAGCTATTACAGTGGGCGCAGGTGATTTGATAGTGGCAGGTTCAGGGGCTGCATGTGTCGTTGCCCTTGGTGCTCTGAGTGCGCCAGTAGGGGGGGCGGGAGCATTAGCGTGTACTATCATAGTTTCAAGTGGTGCAGTATATGCAGCAGGTAAAAGCATTGAAGCTTTTGGCGGTTTCCTAGGGGAAAAAATATATAATGTATTTTATAAATAGGAGGATCGACCATGAAGGAGCTTACGCTAACGTATATTGCAATCGCTTTATCATTAGTCTTTTTTATCTTATGTATTAGCATGATACCCTTTAAGATAATTAATGATCGAAAGGTTAAAAAAATCTGTGAGCTATATGAGAAAAAATTTAATTATTTACCATTGGATGTTAGAATCTTCAAAAATTCAACGTGGTATACACTTCCATACCATAATGGGCTAAAAAAACAATTCATTATAAGACCACTTTTAAAGGGAAAGAAAAGTCATTTTAGTAAAAATGAGAGCGATGTGGAATTTATGAAGGGATTACCATCAAAACTAACCAGGAGTTTCATAATTGAAGTCTATATGGGCCGTGCAGTAGTTGTATTATCAATCCTTATGCTTTCATTGATGTGGATTGATAAAAATATATAGGCCGCTGGAAAGGGGGGCGCCCCCCCTTTCTGAACATTCAATTTACTAAGTTTCTAATCAAATAGAGAATGAAGCATGTTATATCTTCTACTTAAGCATTATGCAATAAGTGTCGTGATTTTAACGTTGATAAATTTAACATTACTCATGATATGTAAATTCTTTAATGAAAAGAAATTTATTGAATAGAAAGGATGTCATATGAGCGTACTAGCGATCATTTCAATCGGACTATATTTGATATTCTTTATTATGGGAATTGTAATGATATATTTCAAGATAATAAATGATCGAAAGGTTAAAACAATCTGTGAGCTATATGAGAAAGAATTCAATTACTTACCGTTAGATGTTAGAATCTTCAAAGATTCAACATGGTTTACACTCCCATATCATAATGGACTGAAAAAACAATTTATTGTAAGACCACTGTTAAAGGGTAAGAAAAGTTATTTTAGTAAAAATGAGGGTGATGTGGAGTTTATGAAAGGATTACCATCAAATCTAACTAAAAGTTTCATAATTGAAGTCTATATAGGTCGTGCAGGTTGTATATTGTTTTTAATTATGCTTGCGTTAATGTATATTGAAAAAAATATGTAGATAGTTATAAAGGGGCATATGCCCCTTTCTGAACATTCAATTTACTAAGTTTGTAATTGCTTTACCTTCAAAAAAATCAATAATCGTTTGTGCTGCATGAATTCCAGTGTTTTTATAATTTTCTACTGTCGCCGCTGCAATATGATGTGTAGCAATTACATTCTGAAGTGAAAGAAGTGGGTGTTCAGTAGGTAGGGGTTCAACATCAAAAACATCAAGGGCAGCATAAATGTTTTTCTCATGAACAAGATCATATAATGCAATTAAATCAATTAATCTTCCCCTTGCTGCATTAATTACCAAAGAACTATTATGCATAAATGAAAGCAAACGCCTGTCAATGCATTTATCTAACTCCGAATAGTATGGGAGTAAGATAATAACAACATCTTATTCTACAGATATATGTCCATGAGGCTTTTCTTGGGCATTTTAAAAACAGGCATGTGATTTATCAAAATGCTTTTCGAAAGCCGAAATAGTTACCTTCAAACCAGTAAGCAAATGGCATAGCCTCTTTGCAATGTTTCCAACACCAACCATGCCAATTTTTTATTTAGTAACCCTCTTCCCTGAGGATGTTGCGATTGCTCTTATTTAATTCGTCTGTATGTTGGGGGTTTTTCTTAAACTCAATAAAATTGTACCCTGATGCCCTCACCCCAACCCTCTCCCACGGAGAGGGAGCAAACACAACAAAAGGCAACTATCGTTGCCTTTTTGATTTGAGCTAATGCGGCCTGATACCCTCACCCCAACCCTCTCCCACGGGAAGAGGGCGCAAACACAACAAAAGGCAACTATCGTTGCCTTTTTGATTTGAGCTAATGCGGCCTGATGCCCTCACCCCAGCCCTCTCCCACAGGGAGAGGGAGCAAACACAACAAAAGGCAACTATCGTTGCCTTTTTTGATTTGAGCTAATGCGGCCTGATGCCCTCACCCCAGCCCTCTCCCACGGGGAGAGGGGGAATAAACAACAAAAAAGGACAACTCACGTTGTCCTTTTTTCTACCTGCCTTGCCTTAGCTCAGCAGCGTAAACGCAATCATCCCGACAATGGCACCCGTTGTGCCGAGGATGGTTTCCATCAGCGTCCAGGTTTTCAGGGTCTGCGCTTCCGTTGCGCCGGTAAACTTACCGAACAGCCAGAAGCCGGCGTCGTTAACGTGTGACACCACAATCGAACCGCCCGCAATACAGATAGACAGCGCGGCCATCTGTGCACCGGAGTAGTTCAGTTGTTCAATCACCGGCATCACCAGACCGACGGCGGTTAAGCATGCTACCGTTGCCGAACCCTGAATGATGCGCACCGCGGCAGCGAGCACGAAGCAGGTCACCGCAATCGGTAAGCCCATGCCGGTCAACGCTTCACCCAGCGCAGGCCCCACGCCGGAATCGACCAGTACCTGCTTAAACACGCCACCGGCGCCAATCACCAGTAGAATGATACCCGCCGGCTGCAGCGCGTGGCCGCAGATTTCCATCACTTTGTCTTTCGGCATGCCCTGACGCATCGCCAGGCCGTAAATCGCCACCAGACAGGCCACCAGAATCGCCGTGAATGGATGACCGATAAACTCAAACCACTCGTACGTCGTCGACCCTACCGGCACAAAACGCGCGGCAATCGTTTTCAGACCCACCAGCACCAGGGGGAGCAGAATCAAGGACAGACTGAACGCGAACGACGGCATTTTACCTTCGCCAAGGTGTGGCTCAGTCACGTCATCCGGAATGTGCAATTCGACGTAACGACTGATGAAGTTGCCCCACAGCGGGCCGGCAATGATCATCCCGGGGATCGCGGCGCACAGGCCAATCAGGATCATCCAGCCAAAGTCGGCGTGCATCTGAGACGCCAACAGCATCGGCGCAGGTCCTGGCAGCAAGAACGCTGCCGCTGCCGCCACGCCCGCAAACAGCGGAATCACCAGCTTCACAAGGTTAGTGCCGGTGTGACGGGCCATAGAGAAAGCCACGCTAATCAGCAACACGACCGCCACTTCGAAGAACAGCGGCAGCGCACAGATCAGACCGGCAAGGCCAATCGCATAGTGTGCGCGGCTGTGACCAAAGGATTTCAGCATTTTGACGGCAATCTGATCGACCGCGCCCGTTTCATGCAAAATCTTGCCAAACATCGCGCCCAGTGCGACGACAATCGCCAGGAAGCCCAGCGTGCCGCCCATCCCTTTTTCCATGGTCGCCGCGATTTTATCGAGCGGCATACCGGAAAAGAGACCGGCACCAATAGACACCACCATCAAAGCCACGAAAGCATGCATACGCGCCTTCATGACTAAAAACAGCAGCAGCAAAACGGAACCGACTGCTGTTAAAACTAACGTTAATGTACTCAAAACTTACTGCCTTTTATTAATAACCTCGATGGTGCTGGCGACAACACCTTCCAGTGACTGATCGATATCAACCACTAATACATCCTGCTCGTCCGTGCCCGGCTCCTGTAAGGTGTCGAACTGGGTAACCAGCATCTGGGTCTTAAAGAAATGGCCTTTACGCGCTTTCAGACGGCTTTCAATTACGCCGAAATCGCCTTTCAGGTAGATGAAAGAGAGATTTGGGTTACCGTCGCGCAGCAGGTCGCGGTAGGTTTTTTTCAGCGCGGAACAGACAATCAGAGAGACTTTATTGGTGCGCTGCATCGCAAAGGCGGCATCATTCAGCGCCTGCAACCAGGGTTTACGGTCTTCGTCATTCAACGGTTCGCCAGCAGCCATTTTATTGATGTTGCTGCGCGGGTGAAGAAAGTCGCCATCCAGAAACGCGGCCTGAAGTTGGTGTGCGACTTCGCTTGCAACTGCAGATTTACCGCTACCGGAAACGCCCATCAGGACGTAAACGTGGTGATCGTGATTCGTCGTGCTCAAAGGGAGTCCCTCAGTCTATTGTTACGGGTAACAGTTATCGGTAACATTGTCCTGCCGGGGCTAAAGAGAAGCAATATCCAAACGTGGATGAAGTGAATAAGTGTGAGCTAGCTCAAACTTGTCAGACTAAATTGATCCACCTGGTGACAAGGTGAAACCTAAATCTAACATTTTGGGCGTCACCACCTCGCCACGAATACGCGCCAGCAGGCGTTCTGCACCGATACGGCCCATGCGCTCACGCGGCGTCAGGACGCTCGCCAGACGCGGCTCCATCACCTGGCCGATATCGTGGCCATGGAAACCTGCAATGGCGATGTCATCCGGGATTTTCAGCCCCAGACGCTGGCACTCAAAGGCGGCGCCGACCGCAAGGTCATCGTTGGTACAGAAAATACCATCAAGCTGGGGATACTCGCGACGCGCCTGACGCATCAGCTCAATACCGGACGAGTAGGAGGAAGACTGCTCCACCATAACGCTGTACGGCGTTAAGTTGGCATCGAGCATGGCCTGCTCATATCCCTTTTGTTTGATGATAGTACGTTCATCCAGACGCGCACCCAAATAGGCCACGTGGCGATGCCCGCGCGCCAGGATGGCCGCCGTCATTTGACGTGCTGCTTCGTAGTTATCAAACCCGACCGCGATATCAAGACAGGGCGACTGGCTGTCCATCAGCTCGACCACCGGGATACCGGCCACTTCAATCATTTTCAAGGTTCGTGGCGTGTGGGTACGCTCGGTCAGGATCAGCCCGTCAATGTTCCAGGAAAGCATCGATTCCAGACGTTCCTCTTCCAGTTCCGGCTTGTACCCGTAGTGCGCGAGCATGGTTTGATATCCAAACGCATCGGTCACGCTTTCGATACCGCGCAGCACTTCGGCGAACACCTGGTTGGTTAAGGAAGGTAACAGGACGCCCACCGCACGGCTGGTCGCATTTGACAGGATATCGGGTGCGCGGTTGGGGATATAACCCAGTTCATCAAGAGCAGCGGCAATCTTGCCACGCAACGCCAGGGAAACCTGTTCCGGGTTACGTAAGAAACGGCTGACCGTCATTTTGGTCACACCGACGCGATCGGCTACATCCTGAAGTACGGGTCTTTTCTTTTTCATCGTCCTGAGAAATCTGTGGGGGGAGATTTGCTCAGTTTATCACGGACAAAGCCCAACCTTCCCCTTTCAGAGGGACGGTTGGGCATTTATTTATGATTTATTAGACCGGTGGCAGATCAAACAGCAGAATTTCGCTTTCACTGTCGGCATGCACGGACAGCGCCTGCTCATCCCAGATTGCCAGACCATCCGCCGTGGTGGCTTTGGTGCCGTTAATGGACACATTACCTTTCACCACCTGGATCCAGACGCGACGGTTAGCCGCAATCTGATGCACGGATTGTTCGTCTTTCGCCAGCGCCCAGCGGTACAGTTCCATATCCTGATGCACTTTCAGGGAACCGTCACGCGCATCCGGTGACAGCACCAGCTGTTTGCCTTGCTCCGCATCAAAGCGACGCTGTTCATAGCGTGGCGTGATGCCGGTTTCTTCCGGAATGATCCAGATTTGATACAGGTGCAGTTTTTCCGTATTGCTCGGGTTGTATTCCGAGTGACGCACACCGGTACCCGCGCTCATAATCTGGAACTCACCGGCCGGAACCTGCTCTTCGTTGCCCATGCTGTCTTTGTGCGCTACGGCGCCCTCAAGCACATAGGTCAGGATTTCCATGTCTTTGTGCGGGTGAGTGCCAAAGCCCTGGCCTGCGTCGATCACATCGTCGTTAATCACGCGCAGTGCAGAGAAGCCCATAAAATTCGGGTCGTAGTAATCGGCAAACGAAAAGGTATGCCATGAGTCCAGCCAGCCATGATTCGCGTGACCACGTTCGTTTGCTTTGCGTAAGAAGATCATTGTTTTCCACTCCAGTTCGTTTCGATGGAGTAAGTGTGGACGTAAACCTTCGGGGATGATAGTGGGTGAAAATTGACTCCTCTGTTCAAAAATTATGAACAAGTCCAGAGGAGCCATTAAACCTTACTTAGCAAGGGTTACCGTGGCAGGAGAAGCTTGCTCAAAGCCGCGTTCCAGGATTTCCAGATTGGTGAGAACGTCAGTTTCCTTGACGTAATTCGCCGTGCCGTCAGTGAGGGTGTCATACAATGCATCATAGACACGGCCATAGTCGCCGGTTTCAGGCAGCCACTCTTCCCGCACCGTCACACCCTCTTCGTTGACATACTCCAGTATCCCAACCGTATCATCTGCCGCAAAGCCCGGCTCACCCGGCATGATATTGGCCTTGAGGCTGGTCTCCTGCTGGTCGATACCGTATTTGATAAACGAGCCTTTGGTGCCGTGTACGATAAATTTCGGGTAGTCGATTTTGACGTAGTGGCTGGTTTTAACGATGGCTTTCAGGCGACCATAAAACAGCTGAGCTTCAAAGGTATCGTCCGGGTTGGCTTTGTTGCGCAGGCTGCGGATGTCATACGCTACGTGGTCCGGGCGGCCAAACAGAGAGATGATCTGATCCATCGTGTGTACGCCGAGCCCATAGAACATGCCGTCCTGCGGCAGGCCGGGTTTGGTTTCGGCAACCGGACGGTAATAGTCAAAGTGGCTTTCAATCTCGACGATATCGCCGAGCTTACCGCTCTCAATCGCCTTTTTCGCCGTCAGGAAGCAGCTGTCAAAGCGACGATTTTGATACGGGGTAACGGTCAGCCCGTTACGTTTTGCCAGCGCGAACAGCTCTTTCGCTTCGGCGAGGGTCGGGGTGAAGGGTTTTTCCACCAGCACGTTTTTACCCGCCTCCAGCGCCTGCTTCGCATAGTCGAAGTGGCTGTCGGCGTGCGTGCAGACGATTACCAGCTTCACCTGCGGATCGTTAAGCACTTCCGCCAGATCGCTGGTGAAATGAATATGAGAATACTGGGGAGACTGCTCCTCCGGCTTCGCACTGCGGCGGTAGATGTGGGCGACGTGCCAGCTGTCTTTGCGGTTGAGAACGTAGGGGAGATGGTAACGGGTGGTGCTTTTGCCGAATCCAATAAATGCGCAATGTAGTGTCATGGTTCAGTCCTTTTTAAGGTTACTAAGAGCAACCATAGCGCAACTTTTGCCCTCACCCTAGCTTTCAGATGCTCGCGCATCAGCCGTTAGTGTCACTGCCAGTTTGCTCACGGCAAGCGCGCAGCAACCGGTGCGTACACAGAGCACGTGCGGATTGCGAGCATTTCCAGGGGGCAACATGGCAAGAAAGCCAGGCTGAAAAAAGGTAAAAAAAAGCCAGCAAGAAGCTGGCTGAAATAATACTGGAAGCAATGTGAGCAATGTCGTGCTTTCAGGTTTCCGTAGAGGTCTTCCTGAACGCAGAGCAATAATAATCATTCTCATTCGCAGTTGTCCAATCATTTTTTGCAAAAATTAGCAGTTGACTCAAATTTTAATCTCACTGATGTTGGAATGGACGTTTAACTGACTGAGGATGAAGGAATGAGTGAGATTGTGATACGCCATATCGAAGCCAGCGATGCAGAAGCTTTACGTGACATTATGTCGCATCCTGGGGTGTATCATGACACGCTACAAGTTCCCCATCCTTCAATGGATATGTGGCATGACCGGGTTGCGGCGAAACCGGGAAGACGTCATCTCGTCGCCTGTCTGGACCAGCGAGTGGTCGGCCATATGGCACTTGATGTGATGGAAAATCCGCGCCGCAGCCACGTTGCAACATTCGGCATAAGCGTGGCCGCTGACGTGCAGGGACGAGGCGTAGGTCGTGCGCTCATGCGCGAGATGGTCAACCTGTGCGACAACTGGTTGCGTATTGACCGCATTGAACTCACCGTTTTTGCTGATAACCCTGCTGCAGTGGCGCTGTACAAGAAGTTTGGATTTGAAATTGAAGGGACCGGCAGGAACTTTGCCCTGCGTAACGGCGAATATGTCGACGCGTATTATATGGCGCGGTTGAAGTAATGTGTTGCCCTCACCCTCTCCCACAGGGAGAGGGAATTGAAACGCAGGCCGGGTAAGGCGCAGCCGCCACCCGGCAACACAATCAGTACCCCGCCGTCAAATCATCGACCGAACGTGGGTCCGATGCACCATAGAGCGCGCCATCCGGCCCGACCATAATGCTCTGGGTACTGCCCATCGCCTCTTTCACCGCGATTTTTTGCCCCTTCTCTTCGAGGAGTTTAAGCGTATCCGGGCTGAAGCCCTTCTCTACGCGCAGCTCATCCGGCAGCCACTGATGATGGAAACGCGGGGCATTCGTCGCTTCGGCGACGTTCATTCCATAATCAATACTGTTCACCACCATTTGCAGCACGGTGGTAATAATACGGCTACCGCCCGGGCTCCCCGTTACCAGCCAGGTTTTGCCGTCTTTAACCACGATGGTCGGTGACATAGACGACAACGGACGCTTCTTCGGCCCTACCGCATTTGCATCCCCGCCCACCAGCCCGTAGACGTTTGGCACGCCCGGTTTGGCAGAGAAGTCGTCCATCTCGTTATTGAGCAGGATCCCGCTGTTGCCCGCCACAATGCCGGTACCAAAGGTGGTGTTGAGGGTATAGGTCACCGCCACCGCATTACCGTCTTTATCCACCACCGAGAAGTGGGTAGTCTGGTTGCTCTCATACGGGGCCAGCTTGCCCGGGCGGATCTCGCTCGACGGTTTGGCCTTGTTGATATCGATCTGCTCAGCCAGGGATTTGGCATAGGCTTTATTGGTCAGCGCCTGCCACGGCACCTTCACAAAATCCGGGTCGCCAAGGTATTCCGAGCGGTCGGCGTAAGCACGTTTTTCTGCCTCAGCCATGACCTGCATCGCATCGGCGCTGCCAAAGCCATATTTGTGCATATCGAAGTTTTCAAGAATGTTGAGGATCTGCACGATGTGAATACCGCCGGAAGACGGTGGGGGCATGGAGAAGACGTCATAGCCACGGTAGGTTCCGCTAATCGGCTCTCGCTCAACCGCCTTATACTCCGCCAGATCGGCTTTCGTGATAAGGCCGCCGTTCTTTTGCATCTCTTCGGCAATCTGATCGGCTATCGCTCCTTTATAGAAAGCATCCGGTCCGTTTTCCGCAATCAGCTCAAGGCTTTTCGCCAGATTCTTCTGCACCAGCTTATCGCCCTTCTTCAGCGGTTCGCCCTCTTTCCAGAAGATAGCCTTACTGTTTTCGTGCTGGGGAAGAACCTCGCTGCCGTAGGTCTTCAGATCGTCGGCCAGCGCGTCGTTCACCACAAAGCCGTCACGCGCCAGCTTAATAGCAGGCTGTACCACTTTGTTCAGGGGTAAGGTGCCATATTTTTCCAGCGCCAGGGAGAAACCCGCTACGGTGCCGGGAACCCCGGTTGCCAGATGGGAAGTAAGTGATTTTTTACTGTCCGGATTCCCCTGTTCGTCAAGGAACATGTCGCGGGAAGCTTGCTGAGGCGCCATTTCGCGGAAGTCGATGGCCACGGTTTTACCGTCTTTGGTTCGCAGCATCATAAAGCCGCCGCCCCCCAGATTACCGGCCTGCGGATGCGTCACGGCCAGCGCATAACCTACCGCCACGGCCGCATCTACCGCGTTACCGCCCCCTTTAAGAATATCGACCCCAACCTGGGTCGCCATCGCGTCCACCGAGGCCACCATACCCTGCGTGGCACGGACAGGATGAAAAACATCCTCTTCCACGCCGTAGGATACGGGCGGTGCCGCAGGAGGATTAGCCGCCACAGTGAAAGTCCCGCCCGCCATCAACGCGGCGAGGGCAACCCAGCGCAAAAACGTTGGTTTTATCATTGTTGTTCTCCAGGTGATGGGATCCATATTCCCGCTTAAGCCTGGTTCACAACTCTTAAAAAATCATCGTTATGTCGGAATCAGGATAAACTTAAGAGAAGCCTCAGAAGGAGGAAATACCCATGAAACGTCTCTTAATCCTTACCGCGCTGCTCCCTTTTGCCGCGCTCGCACAGCCTCTGAATACGATGAATAACCCGAACCAGCAGGGTTACGTCATCCCCAGCCAGCAGCGAATGCAGACTGAAATGAGCAGTCAGCAACAGCAGCAAAAAGGGATGTTGAATCAACAGTTGAGGACGCAGACGCAGCTTCAGCAGCAGAATCTGCAAACGCAGATGAACACCAATACCCAGCGTATCCAGCAGGGTCAGGTTCGTGAGCAGCCGTTACCCAACGGCAACGGCGGAATGCTAAACGGGAGCGTGTCGTCTGATAGCGGCCAGCAGCATATGCTCCAGCCGCGTACCAATGGCGATATGCTTAATAATCAGCAGAATTAAACTGCGGGCCAATGACGTCAATCGCATCGGTGCAGATACTGTCAACGCCCCAGCGCAGCAGCTCTGCGGCGCGCTGGGGTTTATTGACGGTGTAGACCAGAATATACAGCCCGGCCTCTTTTAACCGCCTTACGCGCGCCTCATCCAGCAGCTTATGATTGAGGTGAATCGAAACGCAGTCGAGCCGCGTGGTCAGCGCTTGCCAGTCATCCCGCCAGGCATCCAGCAGCAGTCCGCGAGGCAGCTCCGGCACCGCTTTTTGCGCGGCTTCCAGCGCGTCGATGTCAAAAGAAGAGAGCAGAGGTGCAGTCATGCTTTCCCACAGCTCACGTGCGGCCAGGGCTATCATTTTGCCCGTCAGCGGCCCTGTGCCCGTGGTGGGTTTGATTTCGATGTTCGCCATCATCCCGTACTGACGGCATCTGTCGGCGACTTCTGCCAGCAGCGGCAGCGGTTCACCCTTGAAGGCGCTGCTGTACCAGCTTCCGGCATCCACGTTCAGCAAATCACGCCACGGCAGATCGCCCGCCACGCCCCAGCCGTTGCTGGTGCGCTCCAGATTATCGTCGTGCAGCAGAAAAATTTCGCCGTCCTTCGATAACTTCGCGTCAAACTCAATCATCGTGTGGCCGTAATGCGCGCCAGCGTCGATTGCCGCCAGGGTGTTTTCCGGGGCCAGTTTACCGCCGCCACGGTGGGCGACGATGTGGGGATAGGGCCAGTTGCTCATACACGTTGTCCTGTTTCGCCATCAAAAAGGTGCAGATGGTTTTCGGGCAGATGCAGCCACAGCGTGCTGCCTGCTTTTGGGCGCTCCTGATGAGCCAGACGGACCACCATTTTTTGATCGCCCCAGCGCCCGTGTGCCAGGTTATCCGCCCCCAGCATCTCCAGCGTGTCCATCACCAGCGGCACGCCGCCATCAGCCTGCGAGCTTAACGCAATATGCTCCGGGCGGATACCGAGCGTCATTTTTCGTCCGGCGTACCCGCGATAGAACCAACTGACCGGCAATGCCATACCGCTCTCCAGCTCAAAGTGCGTGCCTGCGCTGCTGATCCGCCCTTCCAGCAGATTCATCGCCGGGCTGCCGATAAAGCTCGCCACAAAGCGGCTGGCGGGTTTTTCATAGACCTCAACCGGGGTGCCAATCTGTTCGGCCACCCCTTTATTCATCACCATTACCCGTTGCGCCAGCGTCATGGCTTCTACCTGATCGTGGGTGACGTACAGCGACGTCGTTTTCAGACGACGATGCAGATGCTGCAGCTCCAGACGCATCTGCACGCGCAGTTTGGCATCCAGGTTAGAGAGCGGTTCATCAAACAGGAACACCGCAGGGTCACGTACGATGGCGCGCCCCATCGCCACGCGCTGGCGCTGCCCGCCGGAGAGTTCGCGAGGACGGCGCGTGAGCAGACCATCCAGCTCCAGAATACGTGCGGCCTCTTTCACCCGCTCTGCAATATGGCCTTTGCCCATGCCACGGATTTTCAGCCCCCAGGCCATGTTCTCTTCCACGCTCATGTGCGGATAAAGGGCGTAGTTCTGAAATACCATCGCGATGCCACGATCCTTTGGCTCCATCTCGGTCACGCGCTGGCGATCGATCCAGATATCGCCGCTGGTTACACGTTCAAGCCCGGCCACCATGCGCAGCAGCGTCGATTTGCCGCAGCCAGACGGGCCCACCATCACGATAAATTCCCCGTCCGCCACGTCGAGCGTTAACGGCTGAATAACCTGAGTTTTGTTGTCCCAGCTTTTGGTTACTGCCTGTAATTTAAGTCCTGCCATTTTATTTCTCACTGTCGACTAAACCACGCACGAACGCACGTTGCATGGCTAAAACGATTACGACCGGGGGGATAAGGGTGAGCAGCATTGCTGCCATCACCTGGTTCCAGAGCGTGGTGCCTTCGCCAGTGGCGATCATGCCTTTGATACCCGCCACGGCGGTGCCAAGGTTGACGTCCTGGACAATCAGCAGCGGCCACAGATACTGGTTCCAGCCGTAGATAAAGGTGATGACGAACAGCGCCGCGAGATTGGTTTTCGACAGCGGCAGTACGATGTCGCGGAAAAAGCGCATCGGCGACGCACCGTCAATACGCGCGGCCTCAATCAGCTCGTCCGGCAGCGTCATAAAGAACTGGCGAAACAGAAACGTCGCGGTGGCCGACGCCATCAGCGGCAGGGTTAAACCCGCGTAGCTGTCCAGCATCTTCAGATTGGCGATCACCTCCACCGTCGGGAAGATACGCACTTCCACCGGCAGCATCAGGGTGATGAAGATCATCCAGAAGAACAGGTTGCGCAGGGGAAAGCGGAACCAGACGATGGCGAAAGCCGAGAGCATCGACACCGTAATTTTCCCCACCGTGATGCCGAACGCCATGATGAAGCTGTTAAGCATCATCAACCAGAACGGCGCACTGTTAGCGCCCACGCCCTGGGTCCAGATCGTTTTCATGTTCTCGAAAAGATGCCCGCCTGGGATCAGCGTCATCGGCGTCTCAAACACCGCTTTGGTGTCCAGCGTGGCGGCAACAAACGCGATATAGAGCGGAAAGAGAATGACGATAATGCCCAAAATCAGCATGGTGTGGCTGAAAATTGTCAGCCCGGGGCGGTTCTCAATCATTGGTAACGCACCTTACTTTCGACATAGCGGAACTGAACCACCGTGAGCACAATCACCAGGAACATCAACACCACTGACTGAGCGGCAGAAGCGGAAAGGTCGAGTCCGGCAAAGCCTTCGCGGTAGATTTTATAAATGAGCGTGGTGGTTGCCTGCACCGGCCCACCGGCGGTGGCGGCGTCGATAACCGGGAAGGTATCGAAGAAGGCGTAAACCAGGTTAACCACCAGCAGGAAGAAACTGACGGGCGCGATCAGCGGCAGCGCCAGCTTAAAGAAGCGGCGTATCGGGCCTGCGCCATCAATTGCGGCAGCTTCTACAAGCGATCGTGGAATCGACTGTAACGCGGCGAAGAAGAACAGAAAGTTGTAGCTGATCTGTTTCCACACGGAGGCAAACACCACCAGGAACATGGCCTGGCCACTGTTCTGAGCGTGATTCCAGTCGTAGCCCATCTCAGCCAGGAAATGGGTAATCAGCCCGCGTCCCGGGTTAAACAGAAAGATCCACAGCACGGCGGCGACGGCAGGCGCCACGGCGTAGGGGAGCAGCATCAGCGTCTGATACACGCGACTGCCGCGCACGACGTAATCCACCAGCGCGGCGAAAAATAGCGACACGAGCAGACCGCTCACGGTGACCATGGCGCTGAATTTCATCGTGGTCCAGAAAGAGTCGATGTAGTAGCTGTCATGCATCAGCGCGACAAAGTTATCCAGCCCAACAAACTGGCTGGAGAGCCCAAAGGGATCGACGCTTTGTACCGAGTACCATAGCGCTTCGCCCGCGGGCCAGATAAAGAAGATAACGGTGATGATCAGCTGCGGCGCGACCAGCAGATAGGGCAGCCAGCGGGAGCGGAACACCGGACGGGATGAGGACATTGAGATTAGGTTCCTGAACATTGCCGGGTGGCGGTTTGGGTTTTCGCCCTCTCCCTATGGGAGAGGGTTGGGGTGAGGACATCAGGCCGCATTAACCCGTAGGCCCGGATCCGCTGCGCATCACCGGGCAAATCACAGATTACGATTTCGTTGACTGCTCGAAGCGGCGCAGCAGCTGATTACCGCGTTCCACGGCGGAATCCAGCGCCTGCTGTGGTGTTTTCTTACCGGTCCAGACGCTTTCCAGTTCTTCATCCACAATGGTACGAATCTGTGGCATGTTGCCCAGACGCAGGCCTTTGGTGAACGGCAACGGCGGCTTGTTCATCATCTGACGCGTTGCGATATCCGCGCCTGGGTTCTTCTCATAGAAGCCCTGCTCACGGGTCAGGTCATACGCGGCTTTGGTGATAGGCAGGTAGCCCGTTTTCTGGTGCCATTCGGCAGCGTTTTCAGGTTTTGCCAGGAAGTCGAGGAACTCCGCCACGCCTTTATAGGTGCCGTTGTCTTTGCCCTGCATGACCCACAGGCTCGCCCCGCCGATAATGGCGTTCTGCGGTGCGCCTTTTACTTCGGCGTCGTAAGGCATCATGCCCACGCCGTAGTTGAATTTGGCGTAATGACGGATATCTGCCAGCGAACCGGAAGAGGCCGTGGTAATGGCGCAGTCACCGCTATAGAACTTCTCGGTGGATTCGTCTTTACGCCCGAAGTAGCTGAAATCGCCTTTCTTGTTGAGATCGGCAAGCAGGGCGATGTGTTTCACCTGCTCTGGCTTGTTGAACTCCAGTACCGCGTCAGTGCCGTCAAAGCCGTTATTTTTCGTGGCGACCGGCAGGCCATGCCATGCGCTGAAGTTTTCAATCTGGATCCAGCCCTGCCAGCCGCTGGCGTAGCCGCACTTCATGCCGGCTGCTTTCAGCTTCGCCGTGTACGCTGCCAGATCCTGCCAGGTTTTTGGCGGCTGTTCCGGATCTAAGCCTGCTTTCTTGAAGGCATCTTTGTTGTAGTACAGCACCGGCGTAGAGCTGTTAAATGGCTGGGACAGCAGATGCCCGGTTTTAGAGTCGGTGTAGTAGCCCGCGACCGTCGGCACGAACTGTGATTCGTCGAATTTAATGCCTGCATCTTTGAACACTTCGTAGACCGGTTTAATGGCTTTCGAGGCCATCATGGTCGCCGTGCCCACTTCGTAAACCTGCAGCAGCGCAGGCGCATTGCCGGTACGGAAGGCCGCAATCCCGGCGCTCAGGCTCTGCTCATAGTTCCCTTTGTATACCGGCACAATTTTGTAATCCGGGTGGGTGTCGTTGAAACGCTGCGCCAGGGAGTCAACCTCTTTACCCAACTCCCCTTCCATGGAATGCCAGAACGGAATAGTGGTAACGGCCATCGCGTTGCCCGCAAAAGCCAGACCCAGTGCCAGTCCCAAAGCTGTGTGTCGTAACGATGTCATTGTCATCTCTCTTATTGTGCCGGATGCGCGATATCACGCGTTTTTATGCTCGCGAGGTAACATGACATGCTCGAATGACAGAAAAATAACTGTTTGTTTACAAAAAGGTGACAGCCAGACGTCAGGGGGATGATGGTTGTGTGAAGGGGGGGTGCGCTCTGATGCCCTCACCCCTGCCCTCTCCCACAGGGAGAGGGAGAAAATAGTGCGTTGCCTTTTGCTTTGACCTTCTGCGGTCGGGTGCCCTCACCCCGGCCCTCTCCCACGGGGAGAGGGGGAATACAGTGCGTTGCCTTTTTGCTTTGACCTTGTGCGGTCGGGTGCCCTCACCCCGACCCTCTCCCACGGGGAGAGGGGGAATACAGTGCGTTGCCTTTTTGCTTTGACCTTGTGCGGTCGGGTGCCCTCACCCCGACCCTCTCCCACGGGG
>NZ_JAJVHF010000010.1 GCF_022171985.1 Huaxiibacter chinensis
TCGCTTTTCTCTGCCGGCGTTCATCGCTGAACCCCGCTGACCCGGCGGCTTGTGTTCCGTTGTTCCGTGTCAGTGGAGGCGCATTATAGGGAGTTATTCTGAGTCTGCAACATTAAAGTGAAAAATATTTACCGACCGCTCAATTTCCAGGCAGATCGAGGGTTTTTCATCCATCAATGCCTGGTTTATAAACAAAAACGAGCTCCGGAGAGCTCGTTTTATGTTTTTGATGCTTACTGGACGGCCACGATATGGTCTTCGTTCACTTCCAGGCGTATCACTTTGCCCGGAATCAGCTCGCCAGAAAGAATCTGCTGCGCCAGCGGGTTTTCTATCTGTTGCTGAATAGCACGTTTCAATGGCCGCGCACCGTAGACCGGGTCGTAACCATTTGCGCTCAGCAGCTTCAGCGCATCGTCAGAGATGTGGATTTCATAACCACGATCTTCCAGACGTTTATAAAGACGCTGCAGCTGAATCTGCGCAATAGAGGCAATATGCTGTTCACCCAACGGATGGAACACCACAACTTCATCTATACGGTTAATGAACTCCGGACGGAAACTATGGCTCACCACGCCGAGAACCAAATCCTTCATGTGCCCGTAATCCAGTTCACCGAAACGTTCCTGAATCAAATCAGAACCCAGGTTCGAGGTCATGATAATAACCGTATTACGGAAGTCGACCGTTCTCCCCTGCCCATCCGTCAGACGACCATCATCCAGAACCTGCAACAGGATGTTGAAAACATCCGGGTGCGCCTTTTCCACTTCATCTAACAAGATGACAGAATAAGGACGACGGCGAACCGCTTCGGTCAGGTAACCGCCTTCTTCATAACCTACATATCCCGGAGGTGCCCCGACCAGTCGTGAGACGGAGTGTTTCTCCATAAACTCGGACATATCGATACGCACCATCGCGTCATCGCTATCGAACATAAAGTCCGCCAGCGCTTTACAAAGCTCCGTCTTACCGACCCCGGTAGGCCCCAGGAACAGGAACGAACCAATTGGGCGATTAGGATCGGCCAGGCCTGCGCGGCTACGACGAATAGCATTCGATACCGCTTCAACAGCCTCGTTCTGACCAATTACGCGCTGATGCAGATCGCTTTCCATACGCAAGAGTTTGTCGCGCTCACCTTCAAGCATGCGGGCGACAGGAATCCCCGTCCAGCGGGCCAGCACGTCGGCAATTTCTACATCTGTTACTTTATTACGCAACAGACGCATCGTTTTACCTTCCGACTGCGTGGCCATCTCCAGCTGTTTTTCCAGCTCAGGAATTTTGCCGTATTGCAGTTCCGACATGCGCGCCAAATCGCCTACGCGGCGGGCCTGCTCAATGGCAATCTTCGCCTGCTCAAGTTCAGCTTTAATCGTCTGGGTTCCGGAAAGCGACGCTTTCTCTGCCTTCCACTCTTCTTCTAACTCTGAGTACTGGCGTTCTTTATCATCCAGTTCCTCATTCAGCATCTCCAGGCGTTTCTTACTCGCTTCATCGGACTCTTTCTTCAGCGCCTGTTGTTCCAGCTTAAGCTGAATGATTCGCCTGTCGAGTCTGTCCAGCTCCTCAGGTTTCGAGTCAATCTGCATACGAATGCTGGATGCTGCTTCATCTATCAGATCGATGGCTTTGTCCGGAAGCTGTCTGTCGGCAATATAGCGATGGGACAGCGTAGCCGCCGCAACGATTGCCGGGTCAGTAATCTGCACATGGTGGTGCAGCTCATAGCGCTCTTTCAAACCACGCAGAATCGCAATGGTGTCTTCAACCGTTGGCTCAGCCACAAACACTTTCTGGAATCGACGTTCCAGAGCTGCGTCTTTTTCAATGTACTGGCGATATTCGTCAAGCGTTGTAGCACCCACACAGTGCAACTCACCACGCGCCAGCGCGGGTTTCAGCATGTTCCCCGCGTCCATTGCCCCGTCGGCTTTACCTGCGCCCACCATGGTGTGCAATTCATCAATAAACAGGATCACGTTCCCTTCCTGTTTCGATAGATCGTTCAGCACCCCTTTCAGGCGCTCTTCAAACTCACCACGGTATTTCGCCCCGGCCACCAGCGACCCCATATCCAGAGCCAGCACCCGACGCCCTTTCAAGCCTTCAGGCACTTCACCGTTGACGATTCGCTGGGCCAGGCCCTCGACAATAGCTGTTTTACCGACACCGGGCTCACCAATCAGGACCGGGTTATTTTTAGTGCGGCGTTGCAGGACCTGAATCGTTCGACGAATCTCTTCGTCACGGCCAATTACCGGGTCCAGCTTGCCCTGCTCGGCACGCTCGGTAAGATCAATAGTATATTTCTTCAAAGCCTGACGTTGGTCTTCGGCTCCCTGATCGTTCACGCTATCACCTCCACGCATTTGATCAATCGCCTGACTCACATTGGCAGTCGTGGCGCCGGCCGATTTCAACAGCTCGGTCAGGGTGCCGCGTGATTCAAGCGCTGCCAGAACGAAGAGTTCTGACGAAATAAAGTTATCCCCACGTTTTTGCGCCAGCTTGTCGCAAAGGTTAAGTACGCGCACTAAATCCTGCGACGGCTGAACGTCGCCGCCGGTGCCTTCCACCTGCGGCAAGCGGCTCAATGCCTGATCGATGGCGGTACGTAACTGGCCGGCATTGATGCCCGCGGACGTGAGTAAAGGACGTACCGAACCCCCTTCCTGATTCAGCAAGGCGCTCATTAAGTGAAGTGGTTCGATAAACTGGTTGTCGTGTCCCAGCGCGAGAGACTGGGCATCAGCGAGTGCAAGCTGGAATTTATTGGTAAGACGATCCAGACGCATAACTCCTCCCATAACAGGTCAAAATTGCTACTGGAGATTAAATGAGGTCATCCCTCAATTATTCAAGGTGAATGACCTGTTTTATGCGAAAAGAAAACGACACGTTCTGGATCGTCTTGATTACTTAGGTTATATCAGCCAAATGAAACTTGCCATACGCCCGGTGGTCTTGTCGCGTCGCCAGGAGAAAAAATCGTCTTTTTCAGTGACGGTACAGCGGTCACCGCCCGCAATCTGCGTAATACCGACCTTCATCAGGCGCTGACGGGCAAGCGTATAAATATCTGCAAGATACTTTTCACCTGTCGCGTGGAAGGCGCTTTCCGCCTGCGCATCTTTTGCAATAAAGGCTTCACGCACCTCTGGCCCAACCTCAAAGGCTTGTGGGCCAATGGCGGGCCCCAGCCAGGCGAGAATATTTTCAGGACGATCGGCAAAGCAGGCAGCGGTTTCTTCAAGCACACCTTCACACAATCCGCGCCATCCTGCGTGGGCTGCCGCCACCTCCGTACCCGCACGATTGCAGAACAGGACGGGCAGGCAATCCGCAGTCATCACTGCACAAACTGTTCCCGGAGTATTACTGTAAGAGGCATCCGCACGCTTCGAGGCATAAGGCCCCCCGGTCAGCTTCAGGACTTCCTTCCCGTGAACCTGTTCGAGCCAGACGGGATGGGAGGGAAAATTCCCCGCCGCAAAAACCCGCTGTCTATTCTCATCAACATGTTCAGGGTTATCACCGCAGTGGGCACCCAGATTAAGCGAATTCCACGCACCTTCGCTCACTCCCCCTACGCGCGTTGAACTACAGGCGGCCACACCTTCCGGTATAGCCCACTCCGGAACAATCAGTTTGGTCATAACCAGCTCACTTGATCCTTATGCTCTTCAAAGTCAGCGCGCATTGCCGCAATCAAATCCACCATGTCTTGAGGAATCGGTGCATGCCACTCCATCTCAATGCCGGTCACCGGGTGGTAAAGACGCAGCATGGTCGCGTGCAGCGCCTGGCGATCGAATTTACGCAGCTCCGTAATGAAAGCTTCAGAGGCGCCCTTCGGTGGACGCGGACGGCCACCATACACCTGATCTCCCACCAGCGGATGGGTAATGTGCGCCATATGAACACGGATCTGGTGGGTACGGCCTGTTTCCAGACGCAGACGCAAACGGGTGTGAATACGGAAATGCTCCATAATGCGATAGTGCGTCACGGCGGGTTTCCCCATCGGATGCACGGACATATGGGTACGTTTGGTAGGATGACGGCTGATAGGTTCATCCACCGTACCGCCTGAGGTCATATGACCGATGGCGACGGCTTCGTACTCGCGGGTAATCTCACGGCGCTGCAAAGAGTCCACCAGGTGGGTCTGTGCAGGAACGGTCTTGGCAACCACCATCAACCCCGTCGTGTCCTTATCCAGACGATGGACAATACCGGCACGCGGAACGTCAATGATCGGCGGATAGTAATGCAGCAGCGCATTCAAGACGGTGCCGTCAGGATTGCCTGCGCCAGGGTGGACAACCAGGCCACGAGGCTTGTTAATCACCAGGATATCGTCATCTTCATAGACAATATTCAGCGGGATGTCCTGAGGCTCAAAGCGGATTTCTTCATCTATTTCAGCATTGATGGCGACCGCTTCCCCGCCTAACACTTTCTCTTTTGGCTTATCCCATATTTTGCCGTTAACCAGCACGCGCTGGTCAAGGATCCATTCTTTTATGCGCGATCGTGAATAATCAGGGAACATTTCGGCCAAAGCTTGATCTAAGCGTTGACCGAGTTGATTTTCGGAGACTGTTGCGGTGAGTTCTACTCGTTGTGCCATAGACTGCTTCTTCGTTTAACGTTGGGTTTTACGGCTTTGCCGTATAATATAGTGTGCTATTGTAGCTGGTCTTAATCGGGAGCAGGAAAGAGATTCTCCCGGACAAACATTTGAGGAAAGTCAAAACGTCATGACGCGCATGAAATATCTGGTGGCAGCGGCCACGTTGAGCCTGGCTTTGGTGGGCTGCTCCGGTTCAAATGAACAGGTCCCTGACAATCCGCCGAATGAAATCTATGCGACTGCTCAGCAAAAACTGCAGGACGGTAACTGGAAACAGGCGATAACGCAACTGGAAGCACTGGATAATCGCTATCCATTCGGTCCGTACTCCCAGCAAGTACAGTTAGATCTGATCTACGCCTATTATAAAAATGCCGATCTGCCGCTGGCTCAGGCCACCATCGATCGCTTCATGCGTCTGAATCCAACTCATCCTAACATTGATTATGTCATGTACATGCGTGGCCTGACCAATATGGCGTTAGATGACAGTGCGCTGCAGGGCTTCTTTGGTGTCGATCGCTCTGACCGTGACCCGCAGCACGCCCGCGACGCGTTCAATGACTTCTCGAAGCTGGTGCGTGGCTACCCGAACAGTCAATACATTACCGATGCCACCAAACGACTGGTCTTCCTGAAAGATCGTCTGGCTAAATACGAATACTCCGTTGCCGAATATTATACCCGCCGTGGCGCATGGGTAGCGGTGGTAAACCGTGTTGAAGGCATGCTGCGCGATTACCCGGATACCCAGGCAACCCGCGATGGACTGAAACTGATGGAGAACGCTTACCGTCAGATGCAGATGAATGCCCAGGCTGAAAAAGTGGCGCAAATCATCGCTGCCAACAGCAGCAACACCTGACAGACCCGCAAAAGCAAAACGGCAGCCCTGGGGCTGCCGTTTTTTTATTCATTGTGATGCTTGTTTGAGGCGGTTTAACCGCAACACATCCTGTCAACTATGGCCGTTATTCACGGTTTCAACAAGGTAAATCTCACCTCTTCCTGTCTTGCCTCACAAAAAAGATTCCCTGACAAAAAGTGACAAAACATCGTGACTTAGATCACATATTTTGACATTAAGAACGGTATGCTGGGATCACCAAGACGGAAAGACAAGAGGTAACTTTTATGACAATGAACATTACCAGTAAACAAATGGAAATTACTCCGGCAATCCGCCAGCACGTCGCAGACCGTCTCGCTAAATTGGAAAAATGGCAAACCCATCTGATTAACCCGCATATCATTCTGTCTAAAGAACCACAGGGGTTTACCGCTGACGCAACTATCAATACTCCTAACGGCCATCTGGTCGCCAGCGCTAAACACGAAGACATGTATACGGCTATCAACGAATTGATCAACAAGCTGGAACGGCAGCTCAATAAAGTGCAGCACAAAGGTGAAGCCCGTCGCGCTGCAACATCGGTTAAAGACGCCAGCTTCGCGGAAGAAGTTGAAGAAGAGTAATCCTTTAAATTGAGTGTACTGCCAACGCGCCTTCGGGCGCGTTTTTTATTGACAGAACGAAAACAGTACGGGTACTTTAAGCTCTCAACCACAGGATGATTTCATGAAACACACACCGTTTTTCTTCGCATTCTTTTTTACCTTCCCCTGATTGGGAGGCGTTTCGTCGTGTGATAAAGAATGCGAAGACGAACAACAAGGCCTCCCAAAGCGGGAGGCCTTTTTTATTGATAACAAGAAAGAGAATAGGCAACGCTATGACACCGGAAAACCCGTTACTGGATCTGCGAGTAAAAATCAGCGCCCTGGATGAAAAGCTTCTGGCACTGCTGGCAGAACGCCGCACGCTCGCCGTTGAGGTGGGCAAAGCCAAACTGGACTCTCATCGTCCCGTACGCGATATCGATCGTGAGCGCGATCTGATGGAACGGCTGATTCAGCTTGGCAAAGCTCATCACCTTGACGCGCATTATATTACCCGCCTCTTTCAGCTCATCATCGAAGATTCAGTGCTGACGCAACAAGCGTTACTGCAACAACATCTGAACAAAACCAACCCGCATTCAGCCCGCATCGCCTTTCTGGGCCCGAAAGGTTCATACTCGCATCTGGCCGCACGTCAGTATGCAGCCCGCCATTTTGAAGAATTTATTGAGAGCGGCTGTGCCAAATTTGCGGATATTTTCAATCAGGTAGAAACCGGGCAGGCCGATTACGCCGTCGTCCCGATTGAGAACACCAGCTCAGGTGCTATTAACGACGTTTACGATCTGTTGCAACACACCACCCTCTCACTGGTAGGAGAACTGACCGTTCCAATCGATCACTGCGTGCTGGTTTCAGGCTCAACCGACCTCAGCAAAATCGAGACCGTCTACAGCCATCCGCAGCCTTTCCAGCAGTGCAGCCAGTTCCTGAATCGCTACCCTCACTGGAAAATCGAATATACCGAGAGCACGTCGGCCGCGATGGAGAAAGTCGCTCAAATGAACGCTCCAACCGTAGCTGCGCTGGGTAACGAAGCCGGCGGCACGCTCTACGGTTTGCAGGTGCTGGAGCGTAATCTTGCCAATCAGACGCAAAACATCACGCGCTTTATCGTCCTGGCGCGAAAAGCAATTAATGTCTCCGATCAAGTGCCTGCCAAAACCACACTGCTGATGGCGACGGGCCAACAGGCAGGTGCTCTGGTGGAAGCGCTGCTGGTCTTACGTAACCATAACCTGATCATGACAAAACTGGAGTCTCGTCCAATTCATGGGAATCCATGGGAAGAGATGTTTTATCTGGATATCCAGGCCAACCTGGAATCGGCTTCCATGCAGAACGCCCTGCGTGAACTGGGACAAATCACCCGTTCAATGAAAGTGCTGGGCTGCTATCCTGGCGAAAATGTGGTTCCGGTCGATCCGGTTTAACGTTCGATAAATGGCTTTTTCTTCATCCCTGCCACGTCCACCGGCAGGGTGAAGATAGCGCCAGACAACGGGTATTTCGCCACCTCTTCCGCATCCATATTCTCCCGGGTGGTGGTAATGAACAGCGTTTTCATCTCTTCACCGCCAAAACAGACCATCGTCGGACAGCGCACCGTTAATCGGTACTCTTCAAGTTGTTCGCCCTGCGGTGAGAATCGTGCGATGCGCCAGCCATCGAACATCGCGCTCCAGTAGCAGCCTTCTGTATCCATAGCGGCACCGTCAGGGATCCCTTCACCTTCCTCAAACTGACGGAAAATTTCACGTCCCCCGGGTTCTCCCTGGGCATCGAGCGGCGCACGATAAATCACCCCGTTCGGCGTATCGGACGTGAACATCCATTTGTCATCCGGACTAAAAGCCAGGCCATTATGTCCTTGTATATCGCACTGAATGACCTTCGGCGTCAGATCGTTGTTGATACGCATAAGCATGGCGCCGTTAAAATCACCAGGCCCCCAGAATGTCCCGGCATAGAAGCGACCAAGGCTGTCCGTCCCGCCGTCGTTAAAGCGTGCCAGCTGGGGATTCGACGGGTTATCGCAGACTTTATGCTGCAACAAACCGTGCCGATCGCTCAGCCAGATGGCATTCCGCATCGCCACTATAAAGCCGCCTTTTTCACGTAGCGCAAAGCACCCCACTTCTTCATGAAAAGACAGCACCGTATGTTCGCCGGTCTGCAGATGATAACGGTGGATCTCCCCTTCCAGAATATCGGCCCAGTAGAGCGCGCCTTCACTTTCACTCCAGGTCGGGCACTCCGGTAAGTGCCCCCGATAATCAAATAATACGTGCGGTTCAGCCATGACAAATCCCCAAAATGAAAAAAGCCAGCAATGCTGGCTTAAAGTATATACATCATCAGATTACTGGCGACTATCATTCGCCTGTCGCAGCAACGTGCGGCTTTCATTATGGAAACGTTTCGCATAATCGCCGAACCAGTGCTCCACTTTACGGAAGCTGTCGATAAAGGCATTTTTATCGCCCTGCTCCAGCAGAGCGATGGCCTCACCGAATCGCTGGTAATAACGTTTAATGAGCGCCAGATTATTCCCTGACGACATAATGATGTCAGCGTAAAGCTGCGGGTCCTGGGCAAACAGACGGCCGACCATCGCTAATTCCAGGCGATAAATCGGGGAAGAGAGCGCCAGCAGTTGTTCAAGCTGGACATTCTCCTCTGCCAGGTGCAGCCCGTAGGCGAAGGTCGCGAAGTGACGCAGCGCCTGAATGAACGCCATGTTCTGATCGTGTTCCACCGCACTGATGCGATGCAAACGCGCGCCCCAGACCTGAATCTGTTCCAGGAACCATTGATAGGCCTCCGGCTGGCGACCATCACAATACACCACCACCTGTTTCGCCAGGCTGCCGCTATCCGGGCCAAACATAGGATGCAACCCCAGCACGGGGCCGCTGTGCGCGGCCAGCATTGCCTGAAGTGGGCCATTTTTCACCGAGGCCAGATCCACCAGGATGCAATCATCCGGTAACGGAGGAAGCTTGCCGATAATCTGCTCCGTCACGTGGATCGGCACGCTGACGATCACCATTCCCGCATCGGCAACTAACTGTGGCGCCTGCGCCCAGTCCTCTTTTTCAAGTATCCGAACCTGGTATCCAGAAAGGGTCAGCATCTTCTCGAAGAGGCGTCCCATCTGCCCGCCGCCGCCCACGATAACGACGGGTCGCAGCGTCGGACATAAGGTTTTAAACCCTTTGTCATTCTCACTGGAATAAGATTCACGCATCACGCGACGCAGCACGTCTTCAATCAGATCGGGCGATACGCCCATCGATTGGGCCTCTTTTCGCCGTGACGCCAGCATAGAAGCTTCGCGCTCTGGCACATAAATGGGCAAACCATACTGACTTTTCACTTCGCCGACTTCGGCGACCAGCGCCATACGACGCGCCAGTAAATCCAGCAGTGCTTTGTCTACTTCGTCAATTTGATCGCGCAGTGCGGTCAATTCTGCAACCATAACAACCTCTTAAGCCAGACGCGCGGTAAGCTGGCCGTTTAAATCTTTATGAATCTCACGCAACAGCGCATCAGTGGACTCCCAACTGATGCAGGCATCCGTAACGGATACACCCTGCTTCATTGCGCTACGCGGCTGTTCCGACGATTGATTGCCTTCATGAATATTACTTTCAATCATCAGACCGATAATAGAACGATTGCCATCTTTAATTTGTGCGACAACGGATTCCGCTACCGCAGGCTGACGACGGTAATCTTTATTCGAATTACCATGGCTGCAATCTACCATCAGTGCCGGACGCAGTCCCGCCTGTTCCATCTCTTTTTCACACTGGGCGACGTCGGCCGGGCTGTAGTTCGGTGCTTTCCCCCCACGTAAAATCACATGGCCATCCGGGTTACCCTGCGTTTGCAGCAGGCATACCTGCCCTGCCTGGTTAATCCCGACAAAGCGGTGAGGCATCGCCGCAGCGCGCATCGCATTGATTGCGGTAGCCAGGCTGCCGTCGGTGCCATTTTTGAACCCCACCGGCATCGACAAACCGGACGCCATCTCACGGTGAGTTTGTGATTCGGTGGTTCGTGCGCCGATTGCCGACCAGCTAAACAGATCGCCCAGGTATTGCGGGCTGTTCGGATCCAGTGCCTCCGTTGCCAGCGGCAGACCCATGCTCACCAGTTCTACCAGCAAATGACGCGCAATCTTCAGACCGGCTTCCACATCAAACGAACCATCCATATGCGGATCGTTGATCAACCCTTTCCAGCCAACCGTGGTACGTGGCTTTTCAAAATAGACGCGCATGACCAGATAGAGGCTATCGCTGACCTCTTCAGCCAAGACTTTAAATCGACGAGCATATTCAATTGCCGCTTCAGGATCGTGAATAGAACACGGACCACAAACCACCAGCAGACGCGGATCGCGACCTGCAATAATATCGGAGATCGTCTGACGAGAGTGCTCAATTTGCGCTTCCTGCTCAGCGCTCAGCGGAAATGCCAGCTTCAATTGATCCGGGGTAATCAAAACCTGCTCGTCGGTGATATGTACGTTGTTCAGCGCGTCTTTTTGCATGATAGCGATCCTGTAATGCTCGTTTGCGATAGAAGTTTCCTCACTGAGGTCAGCTAACCATATCACAGGCAGTAAAGATTTCAATCCAAAATACGTAAACAATATTGTACAGATGGCGATTTATAGCAAAATAATGCGCTCATAACCGTAAATATTAAATTACACCCCTTTATTCCTGAACAGGCTATGCTGTAGAAAAAGGAGAAATATTTATGCGACTGATACCGCTTGCGATACTGGTGCTGATGTTGACCGGATGCCAGATAAATCCTTACACCTTTCAGCCGGACTGGACGGGCACAAACTGGTTTGATGCCGGTAAAGAAGATGCCATGAACGGCGCGTCGGTTAAAAGTAATGAAACGCTGGCCAGTAATTTTAACGATCCTGACGTCGATCGCAGCGACTATCTTCGCGGCTATGCCGAGGGGCAAAAAAGAATTTGTACGGAAGATTTTATTCATGCCTGGGGCCTGGCAGGTAAACTATTCCCGGCCAGTTGTGATACCGCTGAAAATGCAGACAAGTTACGTCGCGTCTGGCAAAAAGGAATGAATGAGGGCATGCAGGCTACCCGATTAAATTGAATGAATGGACTCGCGTCCGTCTCGCTTTTACTCATTAGATTTAACTTAAGTCAGGCTCAATCTAATTCTGGCTTAATGACGGGTAACGGAAAAAATGGTATTCTGCCTGCACTTTTCAGGGATTTATATTTCCAGTTGGTGTAACAAATGCTGGTGAGACACTCTTTCATCTTCTCTCTGTGTCAACTTTTACTGGCACTTGCCCTGTTCATCGCCAACTGGCCAGCCAGCGCCAGGACACTATCAGACACCGAGAAGTCAGTGCGTGCTATCGTCTCCGGCATAGTCAGTTATACCCGCTGGCCCGCGCTTTCCGATCAACCCAGGCTCTGTATCTTCCGCTCTTCCCGGTTTGTGTATGCGCTGAGCAACGACGCTCCGCCAGCGTTACCTTACACGCCTGTTATTGTTAATAATCAATCAGAAGCATTAAGCGCTACCTGCGATGCGATTTATTTTGGTGACGAATCCTCTGCGGCCCAACTTGAATTAATCGATAAATATCAGGGCCGCCCGCTTCTGTTAATTGCTGAACAAAATCCTGAATGTCTTATTGGCAGCGCTTTTTGCCTGATCATCAATGACCATTCCGTCAGATTCTCCGTCAATCTGGATGCACTTTCCCGAAGCGGTGTTAGGGTCAATCCGGATGTATTAATGCTCGCCCGGAATAAGAAGCATGAATAAGGAAATTTCGTCCTCACGCCGTCCGACGTTTAAAAGAACACTGCGCCGCATTAGCGTGATCAGCGTTATCATCACAATGACATTAATATGGCTTCTGCTGTGTATGGCATCGGTGGTGACATTAAAACAATATGCGCAAAAAAACCTCGAATTAACCGCCGCGACCATGAGCTACAGTCTGGAAGCCTCGCTGGTGTTCAACGACCCCGCTGCCGCCACTGAAACGCTGGCGACCCTGGGCAAACAAGGGCAGTTTTCCGCCGCTGAAGTCCTCGATAGCCGGAAAAAATGCTTTGCCTCGTGGTCATGGAACCCGGCTGACAACTCCGACACGCTGGGTACGCTGGTCAGCCGCTGGCTCTTCCCGGTTCCGGTTGCCCAGCCAATAATGCATAACGGCGCGCAGATTGGTGAAGTGCTGATTACCGCGCGTGACAGCCTGATAAGCCATTTTATCTGGATGTCTTTTGCCGTGCTCACCGGCTGTATTCTCTTCGCTTCGTTTATTGCCCTCGCGATCACGCGATCCCTGCATAACGGGGTCGTCACCGCACTGCAAAATATCACTGATGTGGTACACGACGTGCGGACAAACCGTAATTTCTCTCATCGGGTAACCGAAGAACGCATCGACGAATTTCACCGGTTTGGTCAGGATTTTAATAGTCTGCTGGATGAAATGGAGGAGTGGCAGCTTAAGCTGCAAGCCAAAAACGCCCAACTGCTGCGCACCGCCATGCACGATCCTTTAACGGGACTGGCGAATCGCGCCGCCTTCCGGAATAGCATTGCTGCGTTGATGAAAGATCCCTCAGCACACACTAATTCAGCACTGCTGTTTCTGGACGGAGATAACTTTAAAGCGGTCAACGACACCTGGGGCCATGCTGCCGGGGATTGTGTGCTGATTGAAGCTGCCAGCCGAATGGTTCAGTTTGGCGCAAAACGTCATCAGTCTTATCGGCTTGGCGGTGATGAGTTTGCCATGATCCTCTATGGCGTATACAGCGAGAGCGACGTTCAGCAGGTTTGCGCGGCACTGACACAGCAATTCATGCGACCGTTTGATCTGCACAATGGACACACGGCTGACCTGTCTTTCAGCATTGGCTTTGCATTGACCTGGAAAAACCTGTCGGTGGAATCCCTTCTTGAACAGGCCGATCGCAATATGTATCAGGTGAAAAACCAACGTTCAAAAACGATATCGTAAAAGGAACACGTTATGTTGAAGCGATATATCGCGCCAGTTTTGCTGGCATCAACACTTCTGGCAGGTTGCCAGTCCGCACCGCAGGGAAAGTTTACGCCAGAGCAGATCACCGCCATGAAATCTTATGGCTTCAATGAGCTGAATGGCGACTGGTCGCTGGGGCTTTCCGATAAGATCCTGTTCGGCAAAAACGAATCGCAGCTGCGCAGTGAAAGCGAGCAACAGATCGAGACAATGGCCGCGCGGCTTGCCAAAACAGGCTTAACGCATGCGCGTATGGATGGCCACACTGACAACTACGGCGAAGAGGGCTACAACGAGGCGCTTTCCCTGAAGCGCGCCAATGTTGTTGCGGATGCCTGGGCAAAAGGAGCCAGTATCCCGCGCAGTCATCTCACCACGCGCGGATTAGGTAAAAAATACCCAGTCTCCAGCAACAGTACTGCTCAAGGGCGCGCTGAAAACCGTCGGGTCGCCGTGGTCATCAGCACGCCATAGGCCTTTATTTCGCGACATTCTCCACGGGCAGCGCGGAACGTAAGCGCCAGCGCTGCCAGTCAATCAGCACAAACACCAGCAGGCTGGCACCTAATACCGGCATCGCTACCGCCAGCAGGCCGCTCACGACCAGCGACATCACTCGCCCGCTAAGGGGCAAGTCCAGCCAGCACTGGTACAATGTCTGGACAGGGTTAGCGGATGAGCGGGCTGGACGCCGCATCCACCAAAGACGATATCCCCATACAATCAGCACGCAAAGCGCCACGCCAAAGGCGATTAACACCAGCTGGTTTGCCAGACCGAACAAAATCCCCATATGAAAATCGACGCCCCAGCGGGTGAGCTTTGCCATAAGCGGAAAATCGTCGAAACGTACCCGATCCACCACCTGCATTGAGAGCGGGTCCACTGCAACCGCATCCACCTGAGTTGGCCACTGGCGGTCAATTTCAGTGACGGTCCAGGCTTGACTGACCCGTTTTGCCGGGCGGATCTCAAGCTTGTCAGCATCAATTCCGGCGCGTCTTGCTGCCTGTAAAACTGCGTCGAAGCGGGTGAGATCTTTCTCGCTGTCTGTCATCATCATTCCTGCATGATGGCTATGATGTTCGGCATGGGCATCCATTGCCGGCGCAGGCCCGTTAAGCGTCGCATTCACTTGTGGCGTCAGCCAGTTCATTTCTGCCCGCAGTTTGTCGACATTTGCTCCCGCCCACTGTGACCAGGTCAGCCCCGTGGCAGAAAAGAGCAACATCCCGGCCAGAAGCACCCAGCCGAGAGTAACGTGCAGGCGACGCCGGGATTGAAAACGATTCTGAATTCGACGTTTTGGACGAGAGTAAAACCACAGCGCAATCCCCCCCAGCGCCGCAATCCACATCCAGGATGCCGCCAGCTCGCTGTACAGCCTTCCGACATCACCCAGCATCAGCGAGCGGTGCAGGTAATCGATCTTCTGCCGTAACGGCAGAATGCCGCTGGTCCCATACACCGTATAATCGCCACGGACCGCAAGACTCACCGGATCGATAAAAATAGCGCGGCTTTCCGACGGTCCAAGCGTTGGATCGGCAAACATGACGCGTGTCGTTTCCCCCTGCGCCAAACCCGGCCGAATCGCCTGTACCGGCAGCGGCGTGCTGAGCGCCTTTTCCGCGACGGCAATTTGCTCTGCCAGCGGCTGCGGTTCGCCTGTTGTTTCTCCCTGCAGCGCGTCGCGATAAAGGTAGTGTTCAATTTGTGGCGTGGCGACATATAGCGTGCCGGTGAATGCCGCAATGAAGATGAACGGGCCAATAAACAACCCGATATAGAAATGGAGTCTGCGCAGCAGGTTGCCCCATGCCGCGCGTGGAGTGCAGGTAGTCATACTCTTCCTTTGATAAGGTAAAAAGTGATTATTTAATCTTCAGAAGGAGAAAGCAGACCAATGCGGCGGCGCGCGGGTATCAGGATATAACCAGGGAAAAAAGTGCCAGTGACTGACCGTCTGAGGTAACGGCCGGATGCGAAGACGTTGCAGCAGAACGCAGACGAGAGCAATCAGCGCCAGCATCACGCCTGGCACATGCGCCATAAGCACACAGTACCCGCACGCTTCAGCGTGATCGACAGGCAGTGAATGGGACATTTCGCCATGGTGCTCGTCCATCGACATCATGCTCATGTCGTGGTGCATGCCCGGCATACCCGTCATGGGATCTTTTTGCAGCGATACGGAGATAAGAGGAGCCACCACGATCAGCAGGATCGCAAACAAGGCGGTCAATGCCGCTGCGCGTTTCCAGACTGAATGATGGAATGGGTTGACCACTTATCCTCCGATAAAGAGGCGGATAGTGTAAATGATTTACAACCAGAACGTTAACAACCTGGAGCAGTTTCTATAAAAAAGGGCCAGCCTTGCGGCCAGCCCTTCTATCAGGATGTGTATTGCGCGAATCTTAGTTAAGACGCTCTTTGATACGAGCAGACTTACCAGTACGCTCACGCAGGTAGTACAGTTTAGCTTTACGTACAGCACCACGGCGTTTAACAGCAATGCTGTCAACTACTGGAGAGTGAGTCTGGAAGACACGCTCAACACCTTCGCCGTTGGAAATTTTACGAACAGTGAATGCAGAGTGCAGACCGCGGTTACGAATAGCGATAACCACGCCCTCGAATGCCTGCAGACGTTTTTTGGAACCTTCAACAACCCATACTTTCACTTCCACGGAATCACCCGGACGGAATGAAGGTACGTCCTGCTTCATCTGCTCTTGTTCAATTTGCTTAATAATGTTGCTCATAATTTAATCTCTTATCCTGGGTAAACTGATATTTGGGAGCGTATTACGCCATCCCATCATGTTCATGCTGCTGTAGCACGTGTTCTTTTTTGAACTCGGCCAGCAACTTTGCTTGCTCTTCAGTCAGAGCCAGGTTTTCCAGAAGTTCAGGTCTTCTAAGCCAGGTGCGGCCCAGCGACTGCTTCAAACGCCAGCGACGTATCTCGGCATGGTTGCCTGACAGTAACACTGCCGGGACTTCCATCCCTTCTAACACTTCAGGACGAGTATAGTGTGGGCAGTCCAGTAATCCTTCAGCAAAAGAGTCTTCTGTTGCTGAAGCTTCATGGCCCAGTACACCCGGAATGAACCGGGCAACGGAGTCAATCAGCGTCATTGCTGGTAACTCACCCCCGCTGAGAACGTAATCACCGATAGACCATTCTTCGTCAATCTCGGTTTTAATTACGCGCTCATCTATCCCTTCGTAGCGACCACAGACCAGAATCAATTTTTGATTCGTCGCCAGTTCGCTCACGCCCGCTTGATCAAGCTTGCGTCCCTGAGGTGACAGATAAATCACCTTCGCGCCTTCACCTGCCGCGGCTTTTGCTGTGTGAATAGCATCCCGTAAGGGTTGCACCATCATTAACATCCCCGGTCCGCCGCCGTAAGGACGTTCGTCCACGGTACGGTGCCGGTCATGAGCGAAATCACGAGGACTCCAGCTCTGGATGTTCAGCAGGCCTTTTTTTACTGCCCGGCCAGTTACCCCGTAATCAGTAATCGCGCGGAACATTTCAGGAAACAGGCTAATAATGCCAATCCACATAGCGCCGTCTTTTACCGTTTATCCGGAGAATTTAAAAACCAGGATCCCAATCTACTTCGATCGTGCGAGTAGTGAGATCGACTTTCTTGATAACCTGTCCATCGAGGAACGGAACCAGCCGCTCCTTGATGCCAAATGCATCCTTCAGGTTTGCCTTAATGACGAGAACGTCATTTGACCCGGTTTCCATCATATCAATGACTTTACCCAGGCCATAACCTTCAGTGGTCACTACCTGGCAACCCATAAGGTCTTTCCAGTAGTAGTCACCCTCTGCAAGCAAAGGCAACTGCGACGAATCCACGACAATTTCACAATTAGTCAGTGCATTCGCGGCATCACGATCGTCAACGCCTTTCAGCTTAATGACGATGTCCTGGTTGTGGTGACGCCAGCTTTCCAGCTCGACCGTTTCCCACTTACCGGCTTTCTGGATAAACCAGGGCTGGTAATCAAAAATGCTTTCAGCGTCTTCAGTGGAGGAAAACACTCTGAGCCAACCACGGATACCGTAGCAAGAACCCATTTTTCCCAATACGATCGGTTCAACAGGTGCTTTATTGCTCATCATGACCACCGTGACAGATTAAGCTGCTTTATTTGCTGCTTTGATCAGCGTAGCAACGCGATCGGAAACAGTAGCGCCCTGGCCAACCCAGTGAGCGATACGATCCAGATCCAGACGGGTTTCTTCTTCAGAACCGCTAGCCAGCGGGTTGAAGAAACCAACGCGCTCGATGAAGCGACCGTTGCGTGCATTACGGCTGTCAGTGACAACAACCTGGTAGAACGGACGCTTTTTTGCGCCGTGACGTGCTAAACGAATAGTTACCATAACATCCTCTTGTGTGAATAAAACACTGGGCCCCATCGAGGAACGGAGCCCAGTGTCATATTAAAAGCCCGAAAATTTTACTGATTTCTGGGGAAAATGCAATCAGCATATTGGCGCTGAGCGTCAAACAAGGGATATAAGGCGTATATCGGTGCAGCCAGTTTAGTTCCGGCGTGCGCGCAAAAAGCGGAGCGTACACGGAGTACGTGAGCATTTTGAGCACACCCCGGGACTAAAATGGCAAACAAGATAGCCTTATACCCTTGTTTTTAGCGGCCAGGGAATCCAGGGGGCATCATCCCCTTCATCCCGCGCATCATTTTCGCCATGCCGCCCTTCTTCATTTTCTTCATCATGCGCTGCATGTCGTCGAACTGCTTCAGAAGGCGGTTAACGTCCTGCACCTGCAGACCACAGCCTGCGGCGATACGGCGTTTACGTGAACCTTTGATGATTTCTGGCTTCGCACGTTCTTTCAGCGTCATGGAGTTAATGATCGCCTCCATGCGCACCAGCACTTTGTCATCCATCTGCGATTTTACGTTATCCGGAATCTGGCCCATGCCCGGCAGCTTGCCCATCAGGCTTGCCATGCCGCCCATGTTTTTCATCTGGCGCAGCTGCTCAAGGAAATCGGTCAGATCGAAACCGTCACCTTTTTTCAGCTTCGTCGCCAGCTTCTCGGCCTGCGCACGGTCGACCTTGCTCTCGATATCTTCGATCAGCGACAGTACGTCGCCCATGCCCAGGATACGGGAAGCAATACGATCCGGGTGGAACGGCTCCAGCGCGTCGGTTTTTTCGCCCACGCCGAGGAATTTGATCGGCTTGCCGGTGATATGACGAATAGAGAGTGCCGCACCGCCGCGGGCGTCGCCGTCCACTTTGGTCAGCACCACGCCGGTTAACGGCAGCGCTTCGTTAAACGCTTTCGCGGTATTCGCCGCATCCTGGCCGGTCATGGCGTCAACAACAAACAGCGTCTCTACCGGATTGATAGAGGCATGCACCTGTTTGATCTCATCCATCATCGCTTCGTCTACGTGCAGACGACCCGCGGTATCCACCAGCAGCACGTCGTAGAACTTAAGCTTCGCTTCTTTCAGCGCCGCGTTCACGATGTCGACAGGTTTCTGCGCAACGTCAGACGGGAAGAAGTCCACACCAACCTGCTCGGCCAGGGTTTCAAGTTGTTTAATCGCCGCTGGGCGATAAACGTCGGCCGAAACGACGAGGACTTTCTTTTTGTGCTTTTCGCGCAGGAATTTACCCAGCTTGCCGACGCTGGTGGTCTTACCCGCACCCTGCAGGCCCGCCATCAGTACGACAGCCGGTGGCTGCGCGGCCAGGTTCAGGACCTGGTTTTCTTCGCCCATTGCCGCAACCAGTTCGTTACGGACAATCTTGACGAACTCCTGACCTGGCGTCAGGCTTTTATTCACTTCATGACCTACCGCTTTCTCTTTTACGCGGTTGATAAAGTCACGTACGACGGGCAGCGCCACATCGGCTTCGAGCAACGCCATGCGCACTTCGCGCAGCGTCTCTTTCACATTTTCTTCAGTAAGGCGTCCGCGGCCGCTGATGTTGCGCAGCGTGCGCGACAAACGATCGGTTAAATTATCAAACATTGTCTCTCGCCTGAGGTAGAAACGTTGGGTCGCCATAGCGACACATACAGAGAATTTTGCCGGAGTATAACATGAAGGCGCCTTTGTTGTTATGCAACGGTTGGAGCAGGCGTCACGTAACGTTATACTGCTTCTCTTTCTTAATAAGACAACTGTCGACGCCTATATGCCTGTTTTCGCACTGATCGCCCTTGTTGCCTACTCTGTCAGTCTTGCGCTGATTATTCCTGGCCTGTTGCAAAAAAACAGCGGCTGGCGGCGCATGGCTATTTTGTCGGCGGTGATCGCACTGATAAGCCATGCGTTTGCGCTGGAGTCACGTATTCTTCCCGGAGACGGGAGCGTGCAAAACCTGAGCGTGCTGAACGTCGGCTCGCTGGTCAGCCTGATGATTTGTACGGTGATGACCATTGTCGCCTCGAAAAATCGCGGCTGGCTCCTGTTGCCGATTGTTTATGCTTTCGCGCTCATCAATCTGGCCCTCGCCACCTTCATGCCCAACGAGTTCATTACGCATCTGGAAACCACGCCGGGAATGCTGGTGCATATTGGCCTGTCGCTGTTCTCCTATGCGACCCTGATCATCGCGGCCCTGTACGCCATGCAGCTGGCCTGGATTGATTACCAGCTTAAAAATAAAAAGCTGGTGTTTAATCATGAAATGCCGCCATTGATGGTGATCGAGCGTAAGATGTTTCATATCACCCAGATTGGCGTTGTGCTGCTGACGCTGACGCTCTGTACTGGCCTGTTTTATATGCAGAACCTGTTCAGCGTGGAAAATATCGACAAAGCGATCCTCTCCATCATCGCGTGGTTTGTCTATATTGTCCTGTTGTGGGGCCACTATCAGAAAGGCTGGCGCGGTCGTCGCGTCGTCTGGTTCAACGTTGCGGGCGCGGGTATCCTGACCCTGGCTTATTTCGGTAGCCGCGTCGTCCAGCAGTTCATAAGCTAAGTCATAAAGGAGTTCCCCCTGGAACACATCTCTACCACCACGCTGATCGTCACGCTGGTCATTATGGTGGTTATCTCCGCCTATTTCTCTGGCTCGGAAACCGGCATGATGACGTTGAACCGTTATCGGTTACGTCATCGGGCCAAACAAGGTAACCGGGCTGCCCGTCGCGTTGAAAAGCTGCTTCGTAAGCCTGACCGTCTGATCAGTCTGGTGTTGATTGGCAACAACCTTGTCAATATTCTCGCCTCCGCGCTGGGCACGATTGTCGGGATGCGCCTCTACGGAAACGCGGGCGTGGCCATTGCGACCGGCGTCCTGACGTTTGTGGTGCTGGTTTTTGCCGAAGTGCTGCCAAAAACCATCGCCGCGCTCTATCCTGAAAAAGTCGCCTATCCAAGCAGCTTCTTACTCGGTCCGTTGTTGATCCTTATGCTGCCGCTGGTCTGGCTGCTCAATAAGGTCACGCGCGTGCTGATGCGCATGATGGGCATTAAGGCCGATGTCACCATAAGCAGCGCGCTCAGCAAAGATGAACTGCGCACCATTGTGAATGAATCCCGCTCGCAAATTTCCCGCCGTAATCAGGATATGCTGTTGTCCGTGCTGGATCTGGAAAAAGTCAGCGTCGACGACATCATGGTGCCACGCAATGAAATCGTCGGCATCGACATCAACGACGACTGGAAATCTATCGTCCGCCAGCTGACGCACTCGCCGCATGGACGTATTGTCCTCTATCGTGACTCGCTGGATGACACTATCAGCATGTTGCGCCTGCGTGAGGCGTATCGGCTGATGACCGAGAAAAAAGAGTTCACCAAAGAGGTGATGCTGCGCGCCGCGGATGAAATCTACTACATCCCGGAAGGCACGCCGCTGAGCACGCAGCTGGTCAAATTTCAGCGCAATAAGAAGAAAGTCGGTCTGGTAGTCAATGAGTATGGCGATATTCAGGGCCTGGTGACGGTGGAAGATATTCTGGAAGAGATTGTCGGTGATTTCACAACGTCCATGTCGCCTTCGTTGGCTGAAGAGGTCACGCCACAAAACGACGGAACGGTGCTGATTGACGGTAGCGCCAATATTCGTGAGCTTAACAAAGCCTTCAACTGGCAGCTGCCGGAAGACGAAGCGCGTACGATGAATGGAATGATTCTGGAAGCGCTGGAGGAGATCCCTGCGGCGGGCACGCGGGTACGTATCGGGCAATATGATATTGATATCCTGGACGTACAGGACAATATGATTAAGCAGGTGAAAATCCTGCCCATTAAACCCCTGCGTGAAAGCATCGCAGAGTAACAGCAGGCCGGGTAATGGCTTTCGCCACTACCCGGCATTATGCAGGACGAATCAGGCTTTGGCTTTCGCCACCGTCACCATCGCAGCACGGATAGTACGGCCGTTCAGGGTGTAACCTTTCTGCATCACAGCCAGTACGTTACCCGCTGCAACCTCTTCAGATTCCACCATAGCAATCGCCTGATGGACGTTCGGATCCAGGGCAACATTGGTCTGGGCAATGACTTCGACACCGAATTTGCTCACCACATCCAGCATGGATTTCAGCGTCAGTTCGATACCTTCTACCATTGGGGCCATATCCGGGTTAGCTTTATCAGCCACTTCCAGCGCACGATCCAGACTATCAATCACCGGCAGCAGTTCATTGACGAACTTCTCAAGGGCGAATTTACGCGCCTTATCCACGTCAAGTTCCGTGCGGCGACGCAGGTTATCCATCTCGGCCTTCACACGCAGAACGCTATCGCGCTCGCGATTTTCGGCTTCGGCTAACTGAGCTTCCAGATTCGCAATTTTTTCATCGCGCGGATCCACCTGCTCAGCAGAATCAACCGGCTCGACAGCCTCAATGTCTTCGTGCTGTTCCGTGATAATTTCTTCAGGGGCTTGCCCCTCAGGCGTTTTCTGTTCTTTACTACTCATGAATTTCTCCGCGTTTTTTCTGCATTCATCTCGCTAACTTCGCTTATTATGGGGATCAGTTTCCGGGATTCAAGGGAACAAAGCATAATGTCACCATCATTCGGCACAAGGACCTCCAGAAAATGAATAATCATTTCAAGTGTATTGGGATTGTCGGACATCCACGTCACCCAACGGCGCTGACGACACATGAAATGTTGTATCGCTGGCTGTGCACCAAAGGCTACGAGGTTATGGTTGAGCAGCAAATTGCCCAGGAGCTGCAGCTGCAGAACGTTAAGACGGGCACGCTGGCAGAAATTGGTCAGCAGGCCGATCTGGCGGTGGTGGTTGGCGGTGACGGAAATATGCTGGGTGCCGCACGCACGCTGGCCCGCTACGATATCAAGGTCATCGGCATTAACCGTGGCAATCTCGGTTTTTTGACCGACCTCGACCCGGACAACGCACATCAACAGCTCGCCGACGTGCTGGAAGGACATTACATCAGCGAGAAACGTTTCTTGCTGGAGGCGCAGGTCTGCCAGCAAAATTGCCAAACGCGCATCAGCACCGCCATTAACGAAGTGGTGCTGCATCCGGGCAAAGTTGCGCATATGATTGAATTTGAAGTCTATATCGACGAAGTGTTCGCCTTCTCTCAGCGCTCTGACGGGCTTATTATCTCTACGCCTACCGGCTCAACGGCCTATTCGCTCTCTGCCGGTGGCCCCATCCTGACGCCGTCTCTGGATGCAATCACGCTGGTGCCCATGTTCCCACACACCCTCTCTGCACGCCCGCTGGTGATAAACAGCAGCAGCACGATCCGGTTGCGCTTTTCCCATCGCCGTAGCGACCTTGAAATCAGCTGCGACAGCCAAATCGCCCTGCCCATCCAGGAAGGTGAAGATGTATTAATTCGCCGCTGCGATTACCATCTGAATCTTATCCATCCAAAAGACTACAGCTATTTCAACACATTAAGCTCGAAGCTAGGCTGGTCAAAAAAATTGTTCTAATTTTTCGCTCCAGTACTTTACTGTATAAAAAACCAGTTTATACTGTATGAAAATACAGTTATGGTTTTTCATACAGGAAAACGTTTATGCTGGCACAACTGACCATCAGCAACTTCGCCATTGTTCGTGAACTTGAGATTGATTTTCAGAGCGGAATGACGGCCATCACCGGGGAAACCGGTGCCGGTAAATCTATTGCCATCGATGCGCTCGGTTTGTGCCTTGGCAGCCGTGCAGAAGGCGATATGGTGCGTAACGGCGCAAGTCGCGCCGATCTCTGCGCGCGTTTCTCTTTAAAAGATACCCCCGCGGCCCTGCGCTGGCTTGAAGCGAACCAACTCGAAGATGGACGTGAGTGTTTACTTCGCCGTGTTATCAGCGTTGACGGTCGCTCGCGTGGCTTTATCAACGGCACTGCCGTCCCCCTTTCGCAACTGCGCGAACTGGGCCAGTTGCTGATCCAAATTCACGGTCAGCACGCGCATCAGCAGCTGGTTAAACCTGAACAGCAAAAAAGTCTCCTGGATGGCTATGCAGGTGAGTATGCGCTTACTCAACTGATGGCAGAACATTATCGTCAGTGGCATCAGAGCTGTCGCGAGCTGGCGCAACATCAGCAGCAAAGCCAGGAACGCGCCGCCCGCGCAGAACTGCTGGAATACCAGTTAAAAGAGCTTAATGAGTTCAACCCGCAGCCGGGCGAATTTGAGCAAATAGACGAAGAGTATAAGCGTCTTGCCAACAGCGGCCATCTTCTCTCGACCAGCCAGCAGGCGTTAACTCTGCTTGCCGACGGTGAAGACCTCAACCTGCAAAGTCAGCTCTACACCGTGCGTCAGCAGGTAGCCGAGCTGGCGGGGCTCGACAGCAAACTTTCTGGCGTGTTGGACATGCTGGAAGAAGCCGCTATCCAGATATCCGAAGCGGGCGATGAACTGCGTCACTACTGTGAACGTCTGGATCTCGATCCCAATCGACTGTTTGAGCTGGAGCAGCGCATTTCCCGGCAGATCTCTCTGGCGCGTAAGCATCACATCGCACCGGAAGAAGTACCGGCGTTCCATCAGTCCCTGCTCGACGAACAGCAACAGCTGGACGATCAAGCTGATTCCCAGGAAACGCTATCGCTGGCAGTACAGGTACATCACCAGCAGGCGATGGAAACCGCTAAACAGCTGCATGAAATCCGCCAGCATTACGCCGATGAGCTAAGCCAGCTCATCACCAACAGCATGCACGCGCTGTCTATGCCGCACGGGATTTTCTCTATCGACGTGAAATTTGAAGATAACCATCTCACGGCCGAGGGTGCAGACAAAATCGAATTCCGCGTGACCACCAACCCTGGTCAGCCATTACAGGCGATTTCTAAAGTGGCGTCCGGCGGTGAACTGTCGCGTATTGCCCTGGCTATTCAGGTCATTACGGCCCGTAAAATGGAAACTCCGGCACTGATTTTCGATGAAGTGGATGTGGGCATCAGCGGTCCAACGGCGGCTGTGGTCGGCAAATTGTTGCGCCAGCTGGGCGAATCGACACAGGTTATGTGCGTCACCCATCTTCCTCAAGTGGCGGGTTGCGGGCATCACCATTTCTTCGTCAGTAAAGAAACTGACGGCGAAATGACGGAAACCCATATGCAGACGTTAGACAAGAAAGCCCGTTTGCAGGAGCTGGCGCGCCTGCTGGGCGGTAGTGAAGTCACTCGCAATACCCTGGCTAACGCCAAAGAATTGCTGGCAGCATAAACTTTTCCGGGATCTCAGAGTCATACAGAACAACAAAAATGCCGTTAGGCCTGACCAGAGGTTTCAAAGTGGGGCAAGGTCTATTATCATCGGCATATTACATATGAGCCGCGTTCTGCTCGGGCCCGAAAAGGAATCAAATCATTATGCGCTGTAAAATGCTGACCGCTGCCGCAGCGGTTCTTCTGATGTTGACTGCAGGCTGCTCCACTTTCCAGAAAGTGGTTTACCGTCCTGATATCAACCAGGGGAACTACCTTACTGCTAACGACGTGTCTAAAATCCGTGTCGGTATGACTCAACAGCAGGTTGCCTATGCACTGGGAACCCCGATGATGTCCGATCCATTCGGCACGAATACCTGGTTCTATGTATTCCGCCAGCAGCCGGGCCATGAAAACGTCACCCAGCAGACGCTGACGCTGACCTTTAACAGCAGCGGTGTGTTAACCAATATCGATAACAAACCTGCGCTCACGAAAGAGTAAGGTTTGAGAAATGCGAAAAGGTGCTCAATGAGCACCTTTTTTGTTGGCCATTTCACCCGTTAAGCAGGTCAGTGCGCCATTATTTGGCCGCTTTCTCTGCACGCTGGCGTCGCAGTTCCTTTGGATCGGCAATGAGAGGGCGGTAAATCTCAACGCGATCGCCCTCTTTGACTTGATCGGACAGCTTTACCGGGCGGCTATAAATGCCCACTTTGTTCTTCTGCAGATCAATCTCGCTGCGTAGTTCCAGCAAACCAGAAGCGCGAATAGCCTCTTCGACCGTTGAACCCTCTTCCAGCTTCACTCGCTGCAGATACTGTTTTTCCGGCAGCGCGTACGCCACCTCGACAACGATCTCAGGCAGCACTGTAAACCTCTTTGGCGCGGGTCGTGAACGCCTGCACCATGTTAGAGGCCAGCTCTTTGAAGATGCGGCCAAACGCCAGTTCAATCAGTTTATTCGTGAACTCGAAATCGAGATGAAATTCAATGCGGCACGCATCCGCACTCAGCGGGGTAAATTTCCAGCCGCCCATCAACTTTTTGAACGGGCCATCCACCAGATGCATCAAAATACTTTGATTACTGGTCAACGTATTTCGGGTGGTAAACGTTTTGCTGATCCCCGCTTTAGAGACATCTACAGCAGCAGTCATCTGATTTGGCCCCGCCTCCAGCACCCGGCTACCGGTGCATCCCGGAATAAACTCCGGATAGGCGTTGACGTCATTCACTAACTGATACATTTGTTCCGCGCTGTAGGGGACAAGCGCAGTACGACTAATCTGAGGCATAACATTTCCCATGTTCACACAACCAACAAATACTAACATTTATCCCTTGTTAAAAAAACGCTAAGCCTCATCTCGTGCTAAGATAGCGCGTTAGACCTCACGGGACGCAATCGCAATGAGGTTACTTTTTGAAATCAGATTACCTATGGCTTTACGACACTTATGACGAAGAAAAAAGTACATAAACCTGGCTCGGCAACCATTGCGCTGAACAAGCGTGCCCGCCATGAATATTTCATTGAAGAAGAATTCGAAGCCGGTCTTACGCTACAAGGCTGGGAAGTTAAATCGCTGCGTGCAGGCAAGGCCAACATCAGTGACAGCTACGTGATCCTGATTGACGGCGAAGCCTTCCTCTTCGGCGCAAACTTTACGCCGCTGACCGTTGCCTCATCGCACTACGTCTGCGACCCAACGCGCACGCGTAAATTGCTGCTGAACAAGCGCGAACTCGATTCGTTGTATGGTCGCATCAATCGCGAAGGGTATACCGTTGTGGCACTGTCGCTGTACTGGAAGAACGCCTGGTGTAAAGTCAAAATCGGCGTCGCAAAAGGTAAAAAGCAGCATGATAAACGCTCCGACCTGAAAGATCGTGAATGGCAGCTTGATAAAGCGCGTATCATGAAGCACGCAGGACGTTAATCACTGTTCATCTTTTCAACAAAAGACGCTGATTTAAGAACTTACTGCGACGGACTGGCATCTACACGGGCAGTTCTGGTATACTGAGTTCAACACATTGGGGCTGATTCTGGATTCGACGGGATTTGCGAAACCCAAGGTGCATGCCGAGGGGCGGTTGGCCTCGTAAAAAGCCGCAAAAAAATAGTCGCAAACGACGAAAACTACGCTTTAGCAGCTTAATAACCTGCTAAGAGCCCTCTCTCCCTAGCCTCCGCTCTTAGGACGGGGATCAAGAGAGGTCAAACCCAAAAGAGATCGCGTGGACGTCCTGCCTGGGGCCGAAGCGTTAAAACTAATCAGGCTAGTTCGTTAGTGGCGTGTCTGTCCGCAGCTGGCGTGCGAATGTAAAGACCAGACTAAGCATGTAGTACCGAGGATGTAGGAATTTCGGACGCGGGTTCAACTCCCGCCAGCTCCACCAAAATTCTTGGTTGATGGTCACCAGAGCCTGATACGAAGTCCTGAAAGCCCGCACGGCGCAAGCCCTGCGGGCTTTTTTGTGCTCTCAATTTATCCCGCTAAACCTGAAACTCACTCATCAAATTCAGGCCCTACCGTTCCGTCGATCCTTCTTTTTCGCTTCAGCTGCAAGAAGGTGTTATGTAAACGTGCCGGCTGCACAATTTCCGGGACGACTCATATTACCCTGTCCCCCAATAACTCAACCTACAACAGCCAATCATGGTATGTGTGTTGATTACCCCGGCCTCAGTGAGGCCCTACCTGCTTTAAGGAAAATAACGCTTCGTAATCAGGCTAATGGACAATTCAGGGCCGTAGAGAACAGCTAAAGGCAGGATGGAGAAAACTAACAGAAAATAAACCTGAGTTCGTGAAACAACCGAACCCAGGTTAAAAGCCGCACGTGGTGAACTGGTCCGCTAAAAGCGTCCAGTCACGGACAGGGGCTTAAAGAGCGACAAGTACGTCAGTGAGGGTCATATTCCGTGCCATTACTGCAGGTGCGTTTTCAGTTCATCAGAAGCTTGCTGCAAGGCGGTGCGCACGGTCGGTTCCTGGCTCAACGCATTCAGAAGGCCATAATCGTGGATCATGCCATTGTAACGGGTAACGGTAACCGGAACGCCGGCGGCATCCAGCTTACGGCCAAATGCTTCACCTTCATCGCGAAGGACGTCCAGTTCAGCAGTCTGGATCAGCGTAGGAGGCAAACCTTTCAACTGAGCAGTAGTGGCACGTAATGGCGAAGCCAGAATATTGTTGCGATCCTGTTCGGATGTGGTGTAGCTATCCCAGAACCATTTCATCATGTTTTTAGTCAGGAAATGATTTTCCGCAAACTGATTGTAAGATGCATTAGTAAAGTGTGCATCGGTAACCGGCCACAGCATAACGTTGTAACGAATCGCGGGAGTATGGTTACGTAACGCCTGCAGCGCCACGGATACAACCATATTCCCCCCCACGCTATTACCTGCCAGCGCCAGGCGCTTACCGTCCACACCAATCTCATCACCATGTTCAGCAACCCACTTCGTTGCTTCATAGGCCTGAGTAATGGCTACCGGGAAGTGCGCCTCCGGAGAAGGGGTGTAGTTCACAAACACCGCCGCGGCACCAGATTCATTTACCAGGTCGCGCACCAGACGTTCGTGCGTCTGGAAATCACCTAATACCCAGCCGCCGCCGTGGAAAAACATGAATACTGGCAAGGTTCCGCTCTGCTTTTCAGGTTTTACGATAGTCAGCGTCAGAGGTTTGCCGAGCACGGTAATCACTTTTTCAGAAACCGTGGCTGGGGGTAATTTTGCGCCTTTCTGCGCGCCGATAAGGACGTTACGTGCATCAGTTACAGAGAGCTGCTCGATTGGTTTTCCGCCGCCGCTATTCAGCACCTGCAAAAATGCGTCCACGCCTTTTGTTGGCGCTGGCGTATTCTCAGTTGTCCCTGCAAATGCTGTGCTCATCTGAGCGGCAAGTATTACCGCCACGGCGCTAATTTTAAAGTTCATATCTTTCCCCTGTAATAAAACTGTTCATTCGTCACCCTTTTATTGGGTGTGTTATCCCGTAGATAAAACACAATGCGGTTTCATTACTACAAGCTGGCACTGGGCATGATGCTTAACGCTTTACGCCCAAAAACAGGATGCGGTGCATCTTTATTTGCAAATCAATAATTCAAGTGCGTTCATTAACCATCGATCATTCAGTGAGAAATTTTGTCTAATATAACCCGGCGTATAGTTTGTAAATGTTCTGATGGTCCGGGTGAATGAGACCTGACAGTTAAATCCATTTTCAATGGCAATATCCAGTAAAGGCTTTTCACTGTGAATTAAAGCGTACACAACGTTAATTACTCTTCGGGTACGAATAAACTCATAGACGCTAAAGCCCGTCATTTGATTAAACGTGCGTTGTAGATGCCATGTTGAATATCCACTCTTTCGTGAAATATCCTGTACACACAAAGAAGATCCAAGGTGACACTCAATCCAGACAATCATCTCCTGAATGACGGCAAACATTCTGCCACTACGCACGCCTAACCGGGCAGAGGAACGCGTCCTGAGCACCACCTCAGTACCTATTGCTTCGTTGAGTGGAACATATAATTGCAGCATTATACGTTCGTCATTCTTACTCATCCTCAACTGCGGTAAGTGCGCCATTTTCTTCGCAGAGACCTTTTTGCGGCCTGTCGGAACAGAATAATGAGCGATTTGCGACATGTTTAATCCTTCACAATGATTCAGCTACGTACGCACAGATGCCGCTATCCTTACCTGTCGGGTGAGCCTGACCTGATGTTTCGCCCTACTGGCCTCTTTCAGCCACAGCGTTCAGCAGACAAGCTGATGGCAACAGTGTGGGGCTAGAAAGCGTGACGGTGTTTTATCAAACACTACGGCCCACGTTTTATTATCGTGTAATATCCGCCACGCGAGCGATACCTTCCCGTGTATGTTTGCTAAACACGCTGAAATATGCCGTTTGGCCAGAAGTTGTCTGGGTCATAGCCCTGACCATGAAAAACAATATTTTTTCGCGAGATTTTAGAAACACATTAACGATGTTTGTATGCCCATAATTATCAAGAAAAACCGTAGGAAAATGAAGTATACAAAAGGATAGTTATACCAGGGGATAGTTATACAAAAATATAATTGAAATTCTTCAACGCACGTATACCGATGCCAGGATACTGCAGTAATATTTAATTTTAGATAAGCATTTCATATTTCCGTTAATGTAAGAATAACGAATTTTTATCGATTTATAAGCTTAATAACCCCCCCCTTTTTCGCATGACCTGCATATCCCGAAATTCTCTATACACCTGTATTTAACAAGGATAATATCAAAGCCCTGATGATTATCCACATAAAACGTGCGCTTAATAAGGGTGTTTATCGACCAAAATCTCATCACTTTCATTTAATCGAAAGAAAATACGTTTCTCTTCTGCTGGATACTCTGCACGCTGCTTTTCTTACCTGAAACTATATTTCAAACAAGGGTCTGATAGGTTATATTGAGGTGCCTGTATAAGTAAAACTCGCACGGTCATAATGGGTCAATATGAATAAAAAAGTTTATATCGTGGATGATGATCAATCCGTTATTTCTGCACTAAAAAATCTTCTCAGCTCAGAAGACTATCTTATAGAAGCGTTCACATCGCCCGCTGAGTTTATGAACTTACAGAGTTACAGTTTGCCCAGTTGCCTGATCGTTGACCTGAACATGCCGGGTTTTAACGGATTTGAAGTGGCGTCGGCACTCAATGAGCGCGGCTATTCCATCCCCACTATCTTTTTGACAGGGCATGGCACGATCCCGGTCTCTGTGAAAGCCATGAAAGCCGGCGCTTTTGAGTTCCTCACGAAACCCGTTCTTCCTGACGACCTGATGAATAGCGTATCTGACGCACTCAGCGTTTCTGAAAAGAACGCCGTACAGTCTCAAGAAAAACAAACGCTTACCACGAGAATGCACTCATTGACGCCGCGGGAAAAGGAGCTTATGCACCTTATTATCCGTGGGTTACTGAACAAGCAGATCGCCTCTGAGATGGAAATCAGTGAGATCACGGCAAAAGTGCACAAGCGTCGCGTACTGGACAAAATGAAAGTACGGTCGGTGCCAGAACTCATCAGAGCCGCGGAAAAACTCGGCATCCTGCACGAAAATTAACGTCCCTGTCTGGCGCCAGGCGCAACCAGACAGAGCGGTTCCCCTCTCGTTCATACCCTACTGCGGGCGTGTGGCGTCACGTTTGAGATTCACGCATTACCGGAAGCGTAAACCAGAACAGACTTCCCCCTTCTGGCCGGTTCTCTGCGCTTAACAGCCCGCCATGCCGTTTGATAATTGCATGGCTTATCGTGAGTCCCATCCCCATACCCTCAGCCTTGGTCGTATAGAATGAGTCGAAGATTTTATCGATAACCTCTTCTGAAAGCCCGGTCCCGCTGTCCGCAACGTCGATTCTGATGAGATCGCTCGAAGGGTTATATGATGATATTTTCAATATCCTGGGCCCTGTATTGTCCCCCATCGCCTCAATCGCGTTAATCGCCAGGTTCAGCAAGACCTGCTGAATTTGCACATTCTGACCCAGGATTGTCTCATTCTGGGCCGCCAGATTAAGCTCAAGAGACACCGCCCGACGTTCCAGTTCCAGCCGCGACAGCGTGATAATTTCACGTGTGATCGTATGAAGACTTGCAGGGACGAACTCGGATGTTTGATTGCGCGTAAGCGCCTGCAGGCCGCGTATAATTTCGCCAGCGCGACGCCCTTCGTGGATGATCTCATCAAGGCTCTTCACCACCTGCTCCAGGTGAACAGGATCGCGTTTCAACCAGCGCTGACTTGCACCAGCATTCGCAACAATTGACATCAGCGGCTGGTTTATTTCATGCGCAATCGAGGAGGACAGCTGACCAACGGTAATCGCTCGTGAAACCCGCGCGAGCTCTAACTGGGCAATCCGGACGGCATCTTCAGCGTGGCGCTGCGTGGTAATATCGGTAAGCGTACCGAAGTATTCAGCCACTTCTGGCCAGTTCTCATTAGGCTCGCCAATGCCTTTGATATAACGGCATTCACCGTCATCCCGAATGATACGGAACTCGGCCTGCATAACCCCCCCTCGACTCACGCTGGTGTTAATTAATTCACGCAGAGAGTGAATATCATCCGGGTGGACGCGTCGCTGGAATTCGGCCATCGAGGTGGTGGTCTGCTCTTCTGGCAGACCCATAATACGTTTATATTCGTCCGTGATGTACTGGATATCAGGCTCGACATGCCAGTGCCAGGTGCCCGTATTGCTGATTTTTTCTCCCAGAATAAGAGAAGTCTGGCTGGCACGAAGCTGCTTTTCAATTTTTCTTCGCTGGTTGTTTTCATCTACCAGTTCAGCATACAGGCGGGCAGTTTCGAGTGAGACCGCAGCCTGGGCTCCGAGCATTGAAACAATTCTGGAGTGATCGGCGGTAAAGACATCAGGCATCAGCCGGTTTTCCAGGTACAGCACGCCTACCATCTCCGCCTGCCTGAACATGGGAACGCACATCACGGCCGCTCCTGAAGCCACCAGATAATTATCCTGGCTGAAAGGGCTGAATGCTTCTGGTTTGCCGGTACGAATTTCTTTACCTGTTCTGATGACGGCCGACAGAATCGAAAGCGGAAGATCGGATGCCGTTGGCACTTCCTTCACGATCCTCACCTTTACGCCATCAATCGTTGTCGACGCCTTTGCCTGAATCTCAGGAACGACGCCATCAATCAACCGGATTAACATGCAGTGTTGCGCGCCCGCACGCTCCACGAGCATCATCATCAGGATATGGATGAGTCGATCGAGGTTAATTTCTTCGGTGAGGGCACGCATGACCGTCACCATGCTTTGCAGATCGCTTATCACTGCGCTCTGTTCAAAGGAGACGGTATTCAGTGCTGTTTGCGGTGAATGGCTCGCCAGCGCCGGATACTGAATCTCCAGTTGCAGTACTCTGGCGCCCGCCCCCCAGCGATCCCAGGCTGCAATCGCCCCTTTGATATAGCCTTCAGAGGCAAAGGGCATATTTCTGGAGAGAGCCATGCGCGCAGCCAGCTCACAGGCAAGGGCGTTGATATGATGGAACTGGCCCTCACGGGATAACATAATGGCCCTTTCATAACATTCTGACGCCTGGGCCGTGTCCCCCTCCAGACGCAAAAGCTCCGCACGCAACAACGCCTCTTTGTCAGCGAAGGTTTTGGCATTCTCAGTGGACCAGATGGCTATTTTGTCGAGATGCCCCTTCAGCTGCTGGCGCAGCGATTCGGTCATGGTTCCGCTACCTAGCGGCACCGTGCGGGAAAGCGCGCTATAAAGATGGAAATCGAGCATATGCACGTGCCCCGGGATAAACCGGGTAAAGGGTTCAGCCTCCGTGAACCAACGTTCAGCTGCAGCATATTCGTTCGCAAAGAAGTGGGCCATCCCCTTATAAAGCCGTGCCCAGAACTGCATCAGATTCATCGGCTCTACCGCTTTGTCGGGCTTAACGATCTCGATGGCCGATGGGAGGAAATGGTCTCCGGAAAACGACGCACCGCGGCTTTTGCGTAAAAAGGAGACAAATTCCTGCTGAATACTCAGGATAATCTCAACGTCACGGTACTGCGCTTTTCGTACAAACTGCATACCGCGAGTGATGGCAGTGTGTACGGCTTCCAGGTGGTCTCCCCTGGCAAGATAGTTCATGATGATATGCCGCAGAGCCAGGCAGGCCGAGGTCCGATCCCCCGTTTCAACAGCAACATCAAACGTGGTTTTCGCCCGCTCAATGGCATAGGTCAGCGGCATCGTCCAGACGCTAACCTGATCCAGTGGCATGAGCGTGCGGGCCTTAAAGCTGACAAAATCATGCTTATACACTAACTCGCGTGCCAGCAGTGCACTGGCGAAGCCGCGGCTGTATTCATCATATTGATCGCCACAAACCACTCCATACCATGACAACGCCAGCGTCGAAGCCCCGCTCATCCCGTGCGCCATGGTCAGATGCAGCAGCTTACACAGAATCATGAAATGGAGACGAGGGTTTATAAATGCAGCGAAGGTGCTGGCACTGGCCAGCAAATTCATGATGGCCGCCGTTTTTTTACAGGTCACCAGTGGCAGCGATCTGAAGCGGGTATAGGGATTTTTACCGACAGCTTCTTTCAGCGCGATCCGTGCTTCATCGCACTCTGCCTGGACAGGATTGAGGCTCAGCTTTATATCAAAGACAGCCAACCAGCCCAGGGCCGTTTCCAGTGCCAGATAACTATCAGACTGGCGCAGATGAATTTCGGCGATCAGGCATGCAGCCTCAGCTTTATCCGTCATCTCGCCAGGTAAAGCATGAATTCTGTTACTCAACTCAAGCGCAGCGGGCAGATTACCGTTGAGAAACTCGCACTCGGCTTCTTCCTGCAGGAACTCAAGGCTTTCTTCATACCCCGCGTTGCGGTGGATTGACCGGGCGACCGTCAGATAACGCAGCGCCGACACGTAATCGCCGGTGATTTTCGCCCGCTGGGCTGTTTTCAGCATGAGTTGACACATTTCATGCGCATCGTGCGTCAGACATGACAGATCTTTCAGCGAGAGCAGATGATGTGCAGCCCTGAAAAGCAGCGCATTGGTGCTCTCCAGGCGGGACTGACGCCTGTAATACTGAAGCGCCGCATAGTGGAAGTTGTCCCAATCTTTATCGTCCAAAAGACTCAGCGCAGCCTCATGCATACTGTCATGCATGAACGTATATTCTGTTCCATTCAGCGTGACCATTCTGGCTGTCAAAGCGGGCAGAAGCGTAAGCTCAATCTCGTTCAGGGGCATACTGAGGATGCTGCCCACGGTATCCAGCTCTCCCCGGCTCCCGTGAGACGCTAATTTGCCCAGGAGTTTCCGTGTAGGGAGCGGCAACGTGGATAAATGGTGTAACACACTTGCAGCCACATTTTCCGTGTAGTGTCGTTTTTTAAGGGCGTGCGAATCATACGTGCATTTAAAAGGGGTATTGTGCGTAATCAGACCGTCGCGAACGGCCTGTCTGAAAAACTCATGGGTCGCGCGCGGATTGCCATCGGTTTTTTCATGGATGATTTCGGCCATTTCCGCCGCTTCCTGGTGGCGACTATGCAAAAGCCCCGCAAGCCAGTCCGCAATATTTTTTACAGAGAGAGGTTCAGGCGTTATATCCGTAATGCGCATAGCACATGCGCGAATCTGATTAATGTTGGCATCAATCATTGGACAGGGTAACGACTCGCTGTCCCGGTGTGTGATCACAAGTAAGAGCGGAATGTCTTCGCTTACGGTGAGCAAATTTTGCAGCAGAAGCAAGGTGGCCCGATCGGCCCAGTGGACATCATCGATCAAAATCACCAGGGGGCGGCCCGGCGCCGTAAAGGCTTTCACCAGGCTGCATGCCACCAGATTGAGTCGATCGCGCGCATCCAGGGAGTGCGAGTGGGTCTGTACTGACGCCTTTTGACCCAGCAATACGCCAAGCTCCGGCACCAGGTTCACCGCCAGCCCAACGTATTCTCCGAGCAGGTTGGTGATATGCGCTTTCCAGCGCATCATCTCTTCTGCTGGCAAGCCCAGCACGTGCAGGGTCAGCGTTCTGAACGCAGCGGTAAAGACGGCGTACGGGAGAACAGGCGCGTACTGATCCGCTTTCACGACCGTAATTAACGCATTCTTATTAATAATCAGCTTTAAGGAGGACGCGATAAGGGAGGATTTACCCGAGCCCGGTGAACCGCTTATCGCCACCAGACTGTGCTTGCCGCTGAGGCTGACATCATCCAACGCCGACAGGATATCCCGGGCCTGAGGATGCTCGGTAAAAAGGATATCGGGTGAGAAGGCGGAAGGTTGCGAATCCTGCTGCCCAAGTGCAAAGGGCTCAATCAGCCCGTCCGACCCCAGCGTTGAAGCACAACGATAAAGATCCGCCAGCAAACCCTCGACGGTTTGATAGCGATACTCCGGTGATTTTGCTAGCAGCCGCAAAATAATCGACGATAAAATAAGCGGCACATCCTGGCGAATCATATGCGGAGGTAAGGCTTCGGACGCTATATGGTGATGCACCCATTCCGCGTGCCCTCCCTCGACGCAGCCATAAGGTAAGCGCCCCGTTAACAATTCATAAAGCACAATACCCAGGCTATATAAATCACTGACTTTATCAACCGGATGGGTAGAGCGATAAGTATGTTCCGGGGACATATAAGCCAGTGTCCCCCCGGAAACCGGAAGGCTGGGCTGCTGCAGGAGATCGTTTTGAACAAAAGAGAGCCCAAATCCCCCAAGGCGAACGTTTCCCTCATCGCTAAAAAAGAAATTTGCAGGCTTGATGTCACCGTGCACCAGACCATTCTGGTGCACCATGCTTAAGGTTCCGCAGAGTTTTGCTGCACAACTGAGAAATTCGGAAAGGGTACCGGGAGGCATGCACAGCACATCGGCCAGAGTACGGTACGTAAAGGGCCGGTAAACCAGCGCATAACGCCCCTGATAATAGGTATAGCGTTGAGGCGGTATGGACCAGTTCTCGGAGAGTTTCGCCCGGTGGCTAAATTCGTTTTTGAGTAGTCTGGTCACATGAAATATCGACTCTTCATTGCCGGCAGTCGCCAGCACAAAGGTTTCACCGGTCGTGCCATGATGACAAAAAAACCAGTCGATACTGCCCTCCTGCGCCAGAAGGTTGAAGCTAATTTCCTCTGACAGGTCGATCTGCGCATTCTCAGTTGTGTTCAAAACTTCCGGAATCGTACTCATTAAGGGGCAGCCTTTGAGGAAAACTCATCGCGAATATATTCAAATAATGTGTCAATTTCGATGGGCTTCGGCATAAAAGCAATGGCACCCAGATCAAGAGCCTGTTGCAACATCCCCTCCTCTCCGTCGCCGGAAATAATAATACCCGGCGGATTTTCAAGCCGCCGGGTAAGATTGACGAAAAGCTCAAAACCATTCATGCCTTTTAACTGCACATCAATGATAAAAAGCGCGGCTTTTGCCATCGCTGCTTCATCACACAGAAGAGATTCCGCCGACTCAAAAGCGTCGGTCAGATAGCCTTCAGACTGGAGCAGGTTGGTTAGACCATTGCGGACAGAACGTTCATCATCGACGACGACAATGCGCTGCGTCAGCTGCATGCTATTTTCCTTAAATTTTCAAAATCTTATATAAGGCGCTGACTCAGGAGGTTTTGTCACCGGAGGGCGGCGGGGTGTCCCCGATGTTATGTTTATACTCATGACGGAACCAGTGAAGATTAACAGGCTCGCGTTTAATGATTTTTTTAATCAGGGGGATAGCGTGCTCACCCATCTGCATTCCAGCCAGACCCACTAAAGCAACGATCGGGGGGGCGGGCGAGTTAACGTCAAGGAGCGCATAGATAAGCCCAGCCAGAATACCGACAAAGAGCGAAACAGAATAGGTTTTTAACATATTCAACCCGCCTGTTCTGGGGTAGAGGGGGTTGATAGCGCGCGCGTTTTTACCGCAACCTGCGTGTGTACGTTGTCTTGTATCCAGGCCGTCGACTCGCTGTGGAATAATTTTCCGCCCAACGCACTGCCAATAACCATGCCCAGCAGGCCGATGAGGGCTACCGCTGGTGGAGCCGGAGACTGAACTTTTAGCAGTGCATACACCACGCCAATCAGTGCACCCGCGCCAAGAGAAATCATTAAAGGACTCACAGGTCCTCCTTATCGAATTGGCTGGCCCGTTGAGGGCCAGCCAGTCTCACGTATTAGCGAACCGGAGCAGGAACCGGTGCCAGAGTTTTGTGCTCGCTCTTCTGGCGAGAAGGTGCTTTGTGAACCATGGTGTAGGCATAGTCAACGCCGATGCCATAAGCACCTGAGTGCTCTTTAGCGATGTTCATTACGGCGTCGTAGGTATCACGGTGAGCCCAGTCACGCTGCCACTCCAGCATAACCTGCTGCCAGGTTACCGGGATCACGCCCGCCTGGATCATACGCTGCATGGCATAGTCATGCGCTTCTTTGGTCGTGCCGCCAGAGGCATCAGCAACCATGTAGATTTCGTAATCGCCTTCCAGCATGGCGCACAGGGCAAAGGTGTTGTTACACACTTCGGTCCACAGCCCGGAAACCACCACTTTTTTCTTACCGTTCGCTTTCAGGGCATCACGCACTTTCTGATCGTCCCATGAGTTCATGGAAGTACGTTCCAGGATATCCTGGCCCGGGAAGACATCCAGCAGTTCCGGGAAGGTGTTACCGGAGAAGCTTTCAGTCTCAACGGTGGTCAGTACGGTTGGAATGTTGAACACTTTCGCCGCTTTAGCCAGTGCGACCACGTTGTTTTTCAGCACCTGGCGGTCAATTGACTGTACGCCAAAAGCCATTTGCGGCTGCTGGTCGATGAAGATGATCTGGCAGTTATGCGGCGTTAATACTTCAAGTTTGCTATTGGTCATGAATGTGCCCATTGAGGTAAAAGTGACGGAACTCCGCGAATTTAACGACGCAGGCTGACAGCGCCTCTTTTGGCTATGAGACGTGACGGCTTACCCCGCAATTGCGGTGAGTGACTGTGTTGGGCTCAGTGTAGGAAGCTTTCTTTTTTCGGAATAGTATCTTTAGGTATACTATACGATGGTATACCTATCCCTTTGTATAACTGGATCTTTCCCAGTCCTGCCGATCATAATCCCGTCATCCCAATATCCTGTCAGTACGGCAGTCATTTCTCAGTCCGCGGTTCCTGTTCCCGCTTCGGACAACTCATTTCAGGAGCTTTTATGGTTACCCTCGGTAAAGCCGATATCATTCTTATTAATGGGCAATTTCATACCGTCGATCGCGAAAACCCTGTAGCCGCCGCCGTCGCCATTCGCGACGGTAAATTCCTTGAAGTCGGCACGCAGGCAGAAGTGATGGAACATCACTGCGAAGGAACGAAAGTGATTGACCTGAAAGGTCATACAGCGGTGCCCGGCCTCAACGATTCTCACCTGCATTTAATCCGCGGCGGTCTGAACTACAACCTGGAATTACGCTGGGAAGGCGTCCCCTCCGTTGCCGATGCGCTGCGTATGCTAAAAGAACAGGCGCTTCGCACGCCAAACCCACAGTGGGTACGCGTGGTTGGCGGCTGGACCGAGTTCCAGTTTGCCGAACGCCGTATGCCTACGCTGGATGAGATCAACGAAGCGGCACCGGATACGCCAGTCTTTGTTCTTCACCTGTATGACCGCGCCCTGCTCAACCGTGCGGCGCTGAAGGTGGTCGGCTACACCAAAGATACCCCTAACCCACCGGGCGGCGAGATTCAGCGTGATGCTAACGGCAACCCAACCGGTATGCTGATTGCTCGTCCGAATGCCATGATTCTGTACGCCACGCTGGCGAAAGGCCCGACATTACCGCTTGAGCAGCAGGTTAACTCCACGCGTCAGTTCATGCGTGAACTCAATCGCCTGGGCCTGACCAGCGCCATTGATGCAGGCGGCGGTTTCCAGAACTACCCGGAAGATTATGAGGTCATCGCGGAGCTGCATCAGAAGGAGCAGATGACGGTTCGTATTGCCTACAACCTCTTCACCCAGCGCCCGGGCCATGAGCTGGAAGATTTTGAGAAATGGACCGATATGCTTGTTCCGGGCCAGGGCAGCGATTACTTCCGTCACAACGGCGCGGGCGAAATGCTGGTCTTCTCCGCAGCCGATTTTGAAGACTTCCTTGAGCCACGTCCGGATCTGGCGCCAGGTATGGAGGATGAACTCGAGCGTGTCGTTCGTCATCTCGTTGAATGGCGCTGGCCGTTCCGCCTGCACGCCACTTATGACGAGTCGATCAGCCGTATGCTGGACGTCTTCGAGAAGGTCAACCGCGATATACCGTTTAACGGCCTGCACTGGTTCTTCGATCACGCAGAAACCATTACCCAGCGTAACATCGACCGTATTAAGGAACTGGGCGGCGGTATTGCGGTGCAGCACCGTATGGCCTTCCAGGGCGAATACTTTGCCGAGCGTTACGGTATTGAAGCCACTCGTCATACCCCACCCGTTGCTCGCATGCTGGAAACGGGCGTCCCGGTCGGTCTGGGCACCGATGCAACCCGCGTGGCCAGCTATAACCCCTGGACAGCACTCTACTGGCTGGTCTCCGGCCGTACCGTTGGCGGTATGCAGATGTATGACGTCAACGCACGTCTGGACCGTGAAACTGCACTGATGCTTTGGACGCAAGGAAGTGCCTGGTTCTCAAGCGAGCAAGGTAAAAAAGGCCAGATCAAAGTGGGCCAGCTCGCGGATATGGCCGTGCTGAGTAAGGATTATTTCCGCGTTCCGGAAGAGGAAATCAAAGGCATTGAGTCAGTGTTGACCGTCGTGGACGGGAAAATTGTTTATGCCGCCGGATCGTTCAGCAGCGAAGCGCCCCCTTCCATTCCCGTTCTGCCTGAATGGTCACCGGTGGTCAAGGTTCCTGGACACTACCGTAGCGCACCGCCCAGCGCAGCGACCCGCACAGGCATGAAGCAGATGCCACATCAGTGTAGCGGCCCTTGCGGCGTACACAGCCATTCGCATGACATTGCGCGCGGCGCCAATCTCCCCGTATCCGAGGAGAACGCCTTCTGGGGCGCACTCGGCTGCAGCTGCTTCGCGTTTTGATAATCATGAAGCCTTTATTCTCTCAGCCGCCTCGCATTAATGCGGGGCTGTTCTTCCTGCGCCTGACGGGCTGCCTGTTACTGCTACACGTACACGGCCTCCCTAAGGTGTTTCATTTCAGCGAAGAACTGACGCGTATCGAAGATCCCTTCGGCCTTGGACCCTGGATGAGCCTCCTTCCGGCTATATTCGCCGAAGTCATCTGCCCGATTTTCATCCTGGCGGGCATCTTCACGCGCCTTGCCTGTCTGCCCATCGTTGGCGTGCTGCTCGTTGCCATGGTGTTTGTCCATCCTGACTGGAGTATTGCAGAAGGCCAATTTGGCTGGCTGCTGCTGATAATCTTTACCACACTGGCGCTTACCGGTCCGGGCGAGTGGCGCATCCACCTCCGTAACAGTAAAGAGGAACCTCATGGGGCAGATTAACGACGCACATACTGTGACGGAGAAAGAGGCGGCCGCCCTGTCAGCGCCAACCGCGACATCGCCGTGGCAGCCGCTGAGTCAACCCGTGTTCCGCATGCTCTGGATCGCAACGGTAGTGTCGAATATCGGCACCTGGATGAACGACGTGGGGGTCAACTGGACCATGCTAACGCTCAGCGCCGATCCGCTGAACGTTGCGCTGGTTCAGGCTGCAAGCAGCCTACCGATGTTCCTGTTTGCCCTGCCCTCCGGCGTACTGGCTGATATCATTGACCGGCGTAAATACCTGCTCTTTTCGCAGCTCTGGGTATTTATCGCCGCTTCCGGGTTAACGCTGCTCTCCTTTACGGGGCATCTCACGCCAGCCGTGCTTCTTATTGCAGCCTTCCTGATGAGCGCGGGAGCCGCGATGAGTTCGCCGCCTTTCCAGGCGATTGTTCCCGACCTGGTAAGCAAAGAAGAGCTGGGTCCGGCTATTGCGCTGAACTCGTTAGGCATCAACATCAGTCGGGCTATTGGCCCGGCGCTGGGCGGTTTGATCCTGTCGTTTGCAGGCCCCTGGATGGTGTTTATGCTGAATGCGCTGTCGGTTCTGGGCGTGGTCTGGGTACTGTATCGCTGGAAAGAGGCCCCCACTTTACAGCGCCTGCCGCCGGAGCACTTCTTTGCGGCCGTTCGTGCCGGTCTGCGCTACGTTCACGCCGCACCGGTGCTGCGTAACGTATTAGTTCGCACCGTCGCGTTCTTTGTCTTTGGTAGCGCCGGCTGGGCCTTGTTGCCGCTTGTCGCGCGGCGTGAGCTCGGTTTAGGACCCGGCGGTTATGGCATCATGCTGGCCTGCATTGGCATGGGCGCAATCTGCGGCGCGGTATTGCTACCGCGTCTGCGTAAGCGCTTAAATGCCGATCGGTTGATGGTGCTGGCCAGCCTGATGTTTGCGCTCACCCTGCTGGCACTGGCCTTTGTTCGACACTTCTGGCTGCTCAACGCATTTGAGTTTTTCACCGGCTTTGCCTGGATTGCGGTGCTGTCTACGCTCAATCTTGGCGCGCAACGCAGTGCGGCCAGATGGGTCAAAGCGCGTGCTCTGGCGGTCTATCTGACGGTGTTCTTTGGCTCAATGACCGTTGGCAGTGCGATTTGGGGACAGCTGGCCTCTCATTTCGGCATCGCGGTGTCTCTCTGTGTCGCCACGCTTGGCATGGTGCTCGGCAGTGTCACCGTACTGCGCTGGCGTCTTGACCAGGATCCGGATCTCAATCTGGATCTCAGTGACGTCACTGAGCCGATACCGGCGCTGGATATTCATCATGATCGTGGTCCGGTTCGCGTCAGTTATGAGTATCGTATTCAGCAGTCGGATGCCCGGGCTTTTATGATCTGTATGCAGGATATGCGACGCGTCCGCCGCCGGGGCGGAGGCAGCAGCTGGGCGGTGTATGAAGATATCCTCCAACCGGGTATTTTTGTTGAGACTTTCGTCGTGGGTTCATGGATGGAGCATTTGCGTCAGCTGGAGCGCTACACCATGAATGACAGAAAGATCCAGACGCGCGTGCAAGCCTTTCATCAGGCTGAACAAATGCCAATAGCCCGTTATCTTGTCGCGCCAGAATGAGCCTGGTTAACGTTTCTGTCTGAGCTGCGGCATTTCGCCGCCATCTCTCAACGGCACATTTTTATTCTGAGAAACAAACTTGACCGGCTTCATCGCCGGTCTTTTTTTGCCATAAATACAGAGCCATTATTCCTCTTATTCGCCGCATGTACGGGTACTTCTCGATTTACGCCCTGGTCAATCCGCCACACCGCGAATTCTTCTGTACAGCAGAAGAAAACCTGCAACTGCTTGTCTCATCATGCCCGGGAAATATCCTTCAAATTATTTGATTTGCTTGAGCAATGAGATGGGATTTTCTCCATTCTTAAAGCGCCGTATCATTCATTCCATCGAGACAGAATCTGAAATAACATTGAATACACTCTGAGGAATTGACCATGAAAACCATCAAAACTTTTGTTGCAGTTGCACTTTTCGCCCTGTTCTCTTCCACCAGCTACGCGCAGATTGTAACGGCCACAGCCTCCACTCTTGACGCAGCGGAAGCCCAGATTGCGAGCCAGGCAAAAATGTCTGGTGCAGACTACACCATTACAGAAGCGTACAACGGTAACCAGGTCCACATGACGGCACGTTTAACGCACTAAGCCATTGAACATAATCAATAAGAAGGGCTGCCTGTTGGCAGCCCTTTTTCTTTTACGTACAGAGTAAATACAAGGCTGATTTTCCGCTCTGTCAGTCGCCCCACGCCGTAAAGGTCGGTAGCAGGCGTTTGCCGATCTCTTTCTCAATTGCTTTTGCTGCATATATAACCGCGTAATCGTCTCCCGGCGCGCCATATACCGTCACCCCAAAGGGCAGCCCGTCAGCATCTGCACCGGCGGGAATGGCAACGACCGGCACTCCCGCTTTGCCGGTGCATTTGGCCGCCACGGTCATAGGAGACATTAAAATATCCGCATTACCTGCTGCCAGCGCGGCAAGAACACCCCGGTGCAGGCTCAACGCCACATCCTGTCGGCGATCGTTAAGATACTGCGGGGAGCGAATCCCGGGTGCGCGCGCAGCCGCCTCGAGCAGAGACTGACCATAGGGGATCGCCTCCGGGTGTGAATGATTCCACGCAATAATGTCGCGCATGGAGGCCATACCGCACGGTTTGAGCCTGCCGAGGAAGGTATTAAGACTTTCATGGAATTCGGCGCGGAATACGCATGAGCGCACGGCGTGCAGTTCCTCAGCGGCTGGCATCTCACAGCGATCGACAATGATTGCCCCTGCCCGGGACAGCAAAGCCAGCAGATCGTTGAATTTCGCCTTATGATCGTCGTTGATCAGATTGTCGGCCATAAAGCGGCGGGGAATGCCAATGCGCAATCCTTGCAGCGCTTTTTTACTGCCCGTTTCAGCAGGAAAATGAGCCAGCGTCGCGGTGTCATTCATATCCGGCCCGGCTATGGCCTGGAAGATAAGCAGAGCATCATCAACCGTACGCGTTATCGGGCCGGGAGAATCCTGGCCTGGAACAAGCGGAATGAGCCCATAGCGACTCACCTGACCCACAGTAGGCTTAAAGCCGACAACAGAGGTGTAAACGGCGGGGGCCTGAATTGAATTTTGCGTTTCAGACCCTATCGCGAAAGCACAAAAACCCGCGGCAACGGCGGCAGCGGAACCAATGCTGGACCCCTGCCCCCGCCCATATTCTTGCCCTAACGGGTTTCGCACCACGCCCCCCGCGCCGCTGAACTCAGAAGGCATGGTGTCCGACACAAAATCAGCGAATTCCGTCAGGTTCGTTTTGCCCAGTAAGATTGCGCCAGCGTCGCGCAGGCGCGAAACCAGTGTTGCTTCATAGGGAGGAAGAAACTCAGCCAACGCGCTTGCGCCAGCAGAGGCAAAGCTGCCGTCTGTGGTAAAGACATTATCTTTGACCAGATAGGGAACACCATGAAGGGGGCCGCGTGAACGACCTGCGGCGAGTTCGGCATCGGCTTTTTTTGCTTCTTCACGCGCGTGCAGGGAAACGCTTCTGACGCAGTTAAGACCCTTCGCCCCCTCTTTATCCTGCTGGATGCGATCTAAATACCAGTCAGTCGCGGTAAGCGCCGACAGTGCTCCGGACGCAATGGCTTCGCCAATCGTACGGGCCGAGCCTGTGGTCAGAAGGACGGAGATATCTTTCATGTTCCGGGTTCCGTAATGCGTAAACTGAACCCTAAAATACGCGAAGCCTGTGCACCGACTTATACAAATTGGCGCATTTAACGCAGGATGAGTAACGTTATTTTCTGAGCGTCGCGTTAGCGTATGTCGTGTGTCGCAAACTTTTGCAGCGCCGGCCCGTCAAGGCGATAGCGAACCCACTCATTCAGGGGAAGCGCATTGATACTTGAATAAAAATCTTTGGCAGATTTATCCCACTCCAGGACGTTCCATTCAATCCGGTTGCAATTGCGGCTTACTGCGAGTTGCGCAATATAGTGAAGCATAATTTTACCAGCCCCCAGCCCCCGAAAGTCAGGCATGAAATAGAGGTCTTCCATATTCAGACTGGCGCGGCCTAACCATGTCGAGTAGCTCATGGATATCACAGAGTACCCAGCCATATTGCCATCGATTTCGCAGATATAAGCTTCTGCGGTTGTCTCGGGGGAGAACAGAGAAGAGCGAATGTCTTCCACATCCGGAATCGCGTCGTGTGGCGCTTCTCTGTAAACCGACAGTCCGTTGATCATGTTATAGATGGCATCGGCATCCTGCGGGCATGCCTGTCTGATCGTGACACTCATATACATCTGTTCCGCGCTGGCGTTTGTTTGTCGTAAGAATAAACGGTATTGTTGAGTGCATTAAGTGCAATAAAATCAATTACAGGTGAATTCTGTGCATCATGTTCTCAGACGTCTGGATCTCAATCTGCTGCCAATATTTGATGCCGTTTTCCGCCATCGTTCTGTCAAACTGGCGGCCGATGAGCTGTCGATGAGCACTTCCGCACTCAGCCATGCGCTCACGCGACTACGGGAGTTTCTGAAGGACCCCCTGTTTTACCGCGAAGGACATAAGATGTGCCCCAGCGTGTATGCTTTTCAACTGGCGCCTTATATTTCAGAGGCGCTGCATGCTCTTAACCTACATCTGAGCCCGGTGAAACCCTTTGATCCCCTGACAAGTCAGGAGTGCTTTCGTATTGCCGTCACGGATTACACCGCTTTCTGCGTGTTTCCCGGACTCATGAAAGCGATCCATATCGCTGCGCCGGAGATAAATTTTGAGCTTTGCCATTTACCCCATAATCCGGCACTGAATGAACTGCTGGCCGGTGAAGTCGACTTAGCCTTAAGTTTCAGCGAGCCTGACGAGGCTAAACATCCAGACCTGGATGAAATCGACCTGTTCCAGGACGAGTTCGTGGTGATAAGCAATAGCCGCCGTAAAACACTCTCGCTGGAGGAGTACCTTTCAGCTGGCCATCTGGTGGTCACCCCCTGGAATGAAAAAAAGGGATTACTGGATACCCATCTTGAACGCCTGGGCCTTGAAAGACGGATCGCGCTGAAAACACCGTCAATGCTCAGCTCGCCTTACGTCGTTGCCGAAAGTGAGTTACTGATGGCGATTCCGTCGTATGTTGCTGACCACCTTAATGAGGTCAAAGAGGTGAAGACCTTCAAACTGCCCTTCAGCGCCCCGCCGTTTACGGTCAAAATCTATTCGCATAAACGCAGTGGTAAAAAGAAATCTACAGACTGGCTTAAAGGCTATATTTTGAAAAGCATCAGTAAATCAGCCCTCGCCAGCAAAATTAGCGCCTGAGCCGCCCGGCGAAAAAGCCCCTCTTCAGAGATAATCGTTATGCGTTTAGGGATACGAAAAGCGCAAAAAATAAGGTATAAAGTCGCATGAAAATCCCAAACCGAATCCAACCGCTGGTTGATGATGGCCTGATCGACACTGTCCTTCAGCGACTGAAGAGCGGCAAAGAAGCTGACGTTTACACTGTCTTGTGTGGTGACAAGATCCAGTGCGCGAAAGTCTATAAAGAAGCGTCTCAGCGCAGCTTTAAGCAAGCCGTTCAGTATCAGGAAGGGCGTAAGGTTCGTAACTCCCGTCATAACCGTGCGATGCAGAAAGGGTCCAGATTTGGCCGTAAGCAGCAGGAAGAGTCCTGGCATACGGCTGAAGTGGATGCTTTGTTCCGTCTGGCCGGCGCCGGCGTCCGCGTTCCGCAACCTTATCTTTGCATTGACGGCGTGCTGCTGATGGAACTGGTCACCGACGCGGACGGAGCCGTCGCACCGCGCCTGAGTGACGTAACCTTGTCCGAAGAGAACGCACTGGCGGATTTCGAAACCATGATCCGCAATATCGTGCGCATGCTATGTGCCGGGATTGTACACGGTGACCTGTCGGAGTTTAACGTCCTGCTGGATGCTCAGGGCCCGGTGATTATTGATTTACCGCAGGCGGTTGATGCCGCAGCGAATAATCATGCGGAATCCATGTTTGAGCGTGATGTGAACAATATTACGGCCTACTACGGGCAGTTCGCGCCGCAGCTTTTGCAGACCCGCTATGCAAAAGAGATCTGGTTGCTGTATGAAGAAGGCAAGTTAACGCCAGAAACCCCGCTCACCGGTAAATTTGTCGAAGCCGCACACACTGTCGATATGGACTCCCTGATGGACGAAATTATCACGGCTGAAGATGAGCACTATGAGCGTTTGCGGGCGGCCAGAGAGCGTGACGAACAGTAATCTTCGCGAGTGGTTATTTCGGCACTTGAGCCTGCCTGCACAGCAGGCTTAATGCAACGCATCAGAACAGTCCTAACAAAGCCTTTGATCCAAATACAGTTTTTTCCTAAAGCCGTACCGCTTCGCTCGTGTCATCCTTAATCACGCTCACAACCTAAACGTTAGATGAGGATAATATGAAAAAAACAATTATTGCACTGTCTGCCATTCTGATGGCTTCTCCGGTACTTGCCGCGACCACACACGCTACTGACGATACCGTTGCCGCCGCGAAGGCAAATGCGAATGACGCGAAGCAAAAGCTGCATGAAGAGCAGAATAAGGGCAAAGAGCTGAAGCTTAAACAGGAGCACGCTGCGGAAGGGAAAAGCGACAGCGTAGGCAGCAAGGTCAGCGAGAACTCGCAAAAAGCCTGGCACAGTACCAAAGAAGGCACTGAGAAAGGGTGGGACGCCACAAAAGAAGGCGCAGAGAAAGGCTGGAATAAAACCAAATCCGGCGCCTCTGAGCTTGAGAAAAAAGTGACGGAATAAGCCTGCTTATTCTTTAAAAAAAAGCCGCGCATGCGGCTTTTTTTATGTCTGGTGTCAGAAAATATATTCTTGATTCAACCTTTAAAATCATACTTATTTCGCATCGTGCCACTGAAAGAAAATCGTTATTTTTATCCTGGCAGGCAAGATAACCAGGCCTTTTATTTCCGCTAGCAGAGCATGGAGCGAATGCCAGAATCTTTTCTAATATTGGTTGCAAACATAATATATCATAGATGAATCAATTCACCGTTACTTAACTTAAACTTAAGCAGTGTTAAACCAATCCACCCTCCGTATTTTTATTTCATAAATAAACCAAAACTCTTTTCTTTACCCTCCCAGCCCGCGATGGACAAGGCCTACACGCATCACACCAGACGCCACGGGGCTTTGCATGAACAAGCAATTGTTAATTCTCGGCTTTAATTAACGAGGGTGAATAATAAACCCCTAATGTTAATTGCCGCTTAATTTGCATATTTCTTTATTCATAGCTATATCATTTTCATACCTGAGTTAATTAATATCTCTATAAATCACAGGGTTTTAACTACACAAAAAAACGCAAACATTGATTATTCACATTCAACCATTCGATTAGCCCAGATGTTGCCGCTCTGAAAGCTGGCGGATATTGGTCGCGCTAAAAAAAAGTAACGGTGAGGGCTTAAATAAACTACCCCCTCTGCCGGGGGCGCACTTTACCCACAGAAATGAGATGGCTCCGTCTTGCAGACCTTTTAAAACAACTTCTGCTGGAGTAATAACAATATGAGCCAAATCTCTGTCATCTCGAAACTGACTGGCGTGGAAACCACCACGGAGGGCACGCAGGTTACCCTGAGCCATTCCTCTATCGTTAAGCTTCACGTGGAACGAGCCGACATTTCGCAGTATGCCCGCAACGGCAACGATCTGATCGTTACCCTGAATTCAGGCGAAGTGATTACGCTTAAAAACTTCTATGTGGGCGATGCGCAGGGCGCCAGCCAACTGGTCCTCGAAGAGAGCAACGGAGCACTGTGGTGGATTGAAGATCCCGCTGCCGTTGAACAGTATGAATCTATCGCATCGACGGATGCCTTGCTGGCCTCCTCTGGATCTGATGCCGGCGGGGCAGCTATATGGCCATGGGCCCTGGGCGGGCTTGCCGTTGCAGGCGGGATAGCCGTTGCAGCCAGCGGCGGTGGTGGTGGTGGCGGGGATGACGATGATGACGCCACGCCCGGTAATCCAGGAAACCCCGGTAATCCTGGCGATCCCGATACCACTGCGCCAGGCGCCCCCTCAAATCTACAGTTTTCGTCAAATGGCAGCACCGTAACGGGTACGGCTGAACCCGGCAGTACCATCACGCTCAAAGATGCTAACGGCAATCTTGTCGGAACAGGCCAAACCGGCAGCGACGGCAAATTTACCATTGAGCTGGGGACGCCGCTGACCAACGGCGAGCCGATCACCGCGACGGCAACTGACCCTGCAGGCAATGTCAGCCAGGAAGTCATCGTCACCGCGCCCGATCTCACGGTGCCGGACGCGCCGGATATTGTTATCGTGAATGATGATGTCGGCGCCGAGACCGGTCCTCTTTCCGACGGTCAGCGTACGGACGATGCGCGCCCTACCCTCAGCGGCATCGGCGAAGCCGGCTCTACCATCACCGTCTATGACAACGGCACGCAGATTGGCACAACCACCGTCGACGCTGGCGGTAACTGGAGTTTTACGCCGTCAAACGATCTGAGCAACGGTAATCACACCCTTACCACCACGGCCACGGACGCCGCCGGCAACACCAGCGCACCGTCTGCCGCCGTGAACTTCATCGTGGATACGATTGCCCCAGCGGCGCCGGCAATTACCGGTGTCACCGATGCTGTTGCCCCTGTGACAGGGGCCATCAGCAATGGCGGCAGCACCAACGATCAGCGTCCGCAACTTACCGGTACGGCCGAAGCGGGTTCGACCGTCACTCTTTACGATAACGGTATTGCCATCGGCACCGTGACGGCAGATGCCAACGGCAGCTGGAGCCTCGCCCCGGCAACCAATCTGAGTGAAGGGAACCATCAGCTGACCGTTATCGCCACTGATGTCGCGGGTAACGCCAGCGTGGCCTCCCCTGTCTTTACGGTGGTGATTGATATCACCGCGCCAGCCACACCGAGTGCCTTTATCGTCAACGATGAAACCGGGTCAATTCGCGGCGTCATTTCTGCCGGACAAACTACCGACGCCAGCCAGCCGCGTTTAACCGGCCAGGGCGATCCGGGCAGCACCATTATTATTTATGACAAAGAGGTGGAAGTCGGCAGAGTGATTGTCGCGGAAGATGGAACCTGGAGCGTCTCGCCTGGCAGCCCATTAACGGATGGGGCACACTCTATTACCGTGCGTGAAATTGATGCCGCGGGCAACCAGAGCGGCATCTCGCAGCCCATTAACTTTGTTGTCGATACCCTTGCCCCCGCACAGCCGGTCATTACGCTGAACCCTGCTGGTACGCAGGTAACGGGTACTGCAGAACCCAACAGCACCATTACCATCACCAACGGAAGCGGTGCGCCTGTTGGTACTGGCACAGCCGACGGTAACGGCAATTTCACCATAGATTTAACCCAGCCGCAGACTAATGGTCAGACGGTCTCCGTTGTTGCGACAGACGCCGCCGGTAACGCCAGCACTCCGGCCACCGCGACGGCGCCAGATATTACCGCGCCGAATCCTCCCACCAATCTTACTGTCTCGGCTGATGGGGCAAGCGTCAGCGGTAACGCTGAGCCGAACAGCACCGTTACCGTGAAGGCACCCAATGGCGATGTGATTGGAGAGGCAAAGGCAGATGCAAACGGGGCCTTTACGGTGCCCATCGCGCCGCCACAAACCAACGCTGAAGTCTTGCAGGTTGTGGCCACCGATGCCGCCAGTAACACCGGGCAGCCGGGCCTGGCGGATGCGCCAGACACCACCGACCCGTTAGCGCCGGGGAATCTGAACGTCTCTGAAGATGGAACCACGGTCACCGGTACTGCCGAACCGGGCAGCACGGTAAGCATCAAAGGCCCGGATGGCGTTGAAATTGGCTCTGGCCTTGTTGACGATCAGGGTAATTTCACCATTCCTGTTTCACCGGCACAGCTGAACGGTGAAACGCTGACCGCAGATGCCACGGACAAAGCGCAAAATACCGGACCAACGGCCTCGGTCGACGCGCCTGACGCCACCCCTGCACAAACGCCGGTTATCACCGCCGTCGAGGATAATGTTCAGAACACGGTCGGCCCAATCGCGAACAACGGCACCACCAATGACGGTACGCCAACGCTGACGGGCACGGGCGAAGCCGGCACACGCGTCTTTATTTTCGATGGTAGCGCGCAAATCGGCACGCTGATTGTCCCGGATTCGGGGGTCTGGACCTTTACGCCGTCAGCGAATTTGCCTGCCGGGGGGCACGTCTTCACCGCCACCGCCATTGATGAAGCGGGCAATCCAAGCGGCACCTCGAATAGCTGGAGCGTCACTATCGACTTGACCGCGCCTGCCGCGCCGGTGATCGGTCAGGTCGTGGATGATGTAGAGGGCACGACCGGCGTGCTGGCCCCGAACGCCATCACGAACGACAACCGCCCTACGCTTAATGGATCCGGGGAACCGGGTGCAACCATCAGTATTCTGTTGGATGGCAACCAAATCGGTACGACGGTGGTTAGCCCGGAAGGCGCATGGACCTTCACCCCAACGCTGGTGATTCCTGACGGTTCCCACACGCTGACCGCAACAGCGACCGATAATGCCGGCAACGTCGGCCAGCCATCAGGTGGCTTTGCCTTCACCGTTGATACCTCCATACCGGCCCTTCCCACCATTGGCTCCGTCACCGATAACGCCGGTGATGTTACGGGCCCGGTGACCAGCGGTTCTCCAACGGATGAAACGCTGCCGTTGCTCCAGGGCACCGTCCCTGAAGGAACCACCGTTACCGTTTACGATGGCGCCACCCTGCTGGGAACGGCAACGCTTGACGGCAACGGCGGCTGGAGCTTTACGCCGACCACTCCGCTGACCAACGGCACCCACGTCCTCACCGTGGTCGCCACCAATGAAGCCGGGACCTCGTCGACGTCACTGCCGTTTAACCTGGTGGTCGATACCCTTGCGCCCGCCACGCCGGACGCGCCGGACGTCACCGTTAATCCGGACAACGATCCAACCGGCACCCCACTGAATCCAGGCGAGCCTACTCGTGACACCACGCCAGTGCTGAGCGGAACAGGCACCCCTGGCGATACCGTGGCTATCTATATCGACGGGGTAAAACAGCCCGACGAAGTGACTGTCGACGGTAACGGCGAGTGGACCTGGACGCCGGTTCCGCCGCTGACCAACGGCAGTTATGACATCTCTTTAACCGTCACCAATAAAGACGGCGCGGGTAACGAAAGCGCACCGTCCCAGCCGGTGACGGTCGTGATCGATACCGTCGCCCCGGATACGCCATCTACGCCAGTCGTCACCGATAACGTCACCCAAATCACCGGTCCGGTGGCCGAAGGCGGCGCCACTAACGATGGACGCCCTGTCCTGAGCGGAACCGGAACCGCCAACGACGTCATCATTATTTATGACAGTCTGAATGGGGGAACCACACAACAGGAAGTGGGACGCGTCACGGTTGGCGCGGATGGCAACTGGAGCTGGAGACCAGATACTGGGCTCGATCAAGGCCCGCATCAATTTACGACCACCGCCACGGATGAAGCCGGGAACGTGTCGGCCCCTTCCGTGCCGATCAACATTACGGTGGATACCGTCGCCCCAGTCACGCCTGTCATTAGCGCCGTCGGTGGCGAAGAGACCGGTGGCGTCACAGGCGACAACACCCCCACCATTGGAGGCACAGGCACCACAGGTGATACGGTCATTATTTATAATAATGGCGTGGAAGTCGTGCGGGTTCCTGTCGTCAATGGCGAGTGGTCCTACACCCCGGGCACAACATTTGCGGACGGCCCGCTGAATATCACCGTGGCTGCCGTTGACCAGGCAGGCAACCTGAGCCCGCTCAGCCCGGCCTTTACGGTCACCGTTGATACGCTGCCGCCAACGGTGCCGCAGGTGGATAGCATATCTGACAGCACCCTGAGCAATGGCGTGCTTTACACCAATGACAATACCCCAGTCCTGACGGGCAAGGGCGAGGCGGGCGCCACAATTATCGTCACCGTGGATGGCGTAGCGTCTACCGTTCCGGTTACGGTGCAACCGGATGGCAGCTGGACCTGGACGCCGGATGTGGTGCTTTCGGATGCGGCACACACCATAGTCGTCACGTCAACCGACCCGGCGGGCAATACGTCGGGCAGTTCTACCGTTGCGGTGACCGTGGATACGGGCACTCCTGACGCGCCTGCGAATATGGTTCTGGCCGTCGAGGGTACGCCGCTGACCGGGACCGCGGAAGCGGGAACAATTATTACCGTACGGGACGCCAACAACAATATTATTGGCACCGGCGTGGCCACGGGCGGAAACTTCTCCATTGCGCTCAGTCCGGCGCAGCTTATTGCAGGCCAACTGACCGTCACCGCCACCGATGCGGCGGGCAACGAAAGTCTTCCCGCGCCGTATGACGTCGTCACAGGGCCCGATAATCTGCCGGATGTGCCGGTTATCACGACGCTTATCGATAATGTCGGTGATGTCATTGGCGACGTTAACGGCAAAACCTCTGACGACCCCACGCCAACGATTAATGGCACCGCGGAAGCAGGGTCGACAATTACGATTTACCTGGACGGTAGCCTGACGCCACTGACGACGGTAATTGCCGACGCGATAACGGGTGCGTGGAGTTATACCCTGACCGGCGATCTGGCGGAAGGCCCACACACCTTCGAGGCCACCGCCACGCTGGACGGTTTGACCAGCGGGCGCTCTCCGGCCGCGTCCGTGACCATCGACCTGACCGTTCCTGATACGCCGCAAATTGGCTCCGTGACGGATGACGTCGGCCCGGGCACGGGTCCCCTGACCAGCGGCCAGGCGACTAACGACGATCGTCCAACCCTGGGCGGCAGCGCAACGGCTGGCGATACCATTACCATTTACGATAATGGAACGCCGATCGGCAGCGCGCTGGTCGGCTCTACCGGGACCTGGAGCTTTACGCCTCCTGGCCCACTCAGCAATGGCCCTCACGCGCTGACCATTACCGCGACAGACCCTGCGGGCAATGTCAGTGGCGCATCGCCGGCATTTAACGTGGTGGTCGATAACATCTCCACTACGCCTGTGATCGGCAGTGCAACGGATAACGCGGGTACGGTGACCGGTCCTGTCCTTACCGGCGGCACAACGGACGACACCACGCCTACGCTTTCCGGTACCGCGGAAGCCAACAGCAACGTGGCGATTTTTGAAGGCAGTACGCAGGTGGGTACCGCCATCGCTGACGCAAGCGGTAACTGGACGTTCACGCCGTTGACCGCACTGAGCGAAGGTCCGCATACCTTTAACGTAATCGCCACCGACCCGCTGGGAAATGTCAGTGCCAGCTCTAACACCTATACCGTGATTGTTGACCTTACCCCGCCAGCCGTACCGTCGATCACATCGGTCAACGATAACGTACCGGGCGGCGCAACGGGTGACCTGACCTCGGGCCAGGTCACCAACGATCCGACACCCACGATCACCGGTGCCGGCGTGGCTGGCAGCACCGTGCATATCCTTAACAACGGCGTCGAAATCGATACCGTGCTTGTTGATGGCAACGGCGTGTGGACCTACACCCCTTCGGCGCTGACGGACGGCACTTACAATATTCGCGTCAATGCCACCGATGCCGCAGGCAACGTCTCGGCGAACTCGCCTCTCTTCTCCTTTACGGTCGATACCGCCGCGCCAACGGCTCCGGCTATCACCACCGTACTGGATGATGTCGGGCCCGTCACCGGGGCTCTGACGTCTGGCGGCACCACCAACGACAGCCGCCCAACCTTTAACGGCACAGGCGAAATCGGGGCTACCATCACGGTTCTTAGCGACGGACAGCCGCTGGGTACCGCCGTGGTGAATGCCCAGGGTAACTGGACCTTCACCCCCACCGATCCACTGCCGGAGGGGCCGCATACCCTGACGTTTAGCGCCACCGATGCCGCAGGGAATGTCAGCCCAACGGCAACCACCTTTGACCTGACCGTAGACACCCTCGCGCCACCAGCGCCAGCGATTGTCAACGCGACGGACAATGTCGGCACGCAGTTGACCCCGGTCACCTCGGGACAATCCACCGACGACACCACCCCAACGCTGAACGGCACCGCGGCGGCGAACGCGACCATCACCCTTTATGAAAATGGATCGCCGGTGGGTACCGCCGTCGCAGATATTAACGGTAACTGGAGCTTCACGCCGCCTGCTCTCAGCAACGGCAGCCATAGCTGGACGGCAACGGCCACCGATGCGGCAGGCAACGTGAGTCCGGCATCCCCTGCCTTTACGGTGATCGTAGATAACATCGCGCCATTGCCACCGGTGATAGTGCAGGCTGTCGACAATGAAGGCAGCGTAACCGGGCCACTGAGCAGCGGTCAGACAACGGACGACAGGCTGCCCCGCTTCACCGGCACCAGCGAGCCGAACGCCACCGTACGCATCTTTGAAGGCGCCACCCAGGTGGGTATCGCCACGGCGGACGGTTCCGGCAACTGGGACGTTACGCTAACCCAACTCCTCGACACCGGTCCGCATACCTTCTACGCTCAGGCGACAGATGCCGCAGGCAATGTCAGCGCATCATCGCCCACCTTTACCCTGACGATTGACATTACGCCTCCGACGGTTCCGGTTCTGCTGGCCGTTACGGACGATGTCGGGGGAACGGTGGCACTGACCAATGGTCAACTGACCAACGATGCCCTGCCAACGCTGAACGGCACCGCCGAAATCGGCTCGACGGTTAAAATCTTCGACAACGGCGTGCAGATTGGCAGCGTCGTCGCCACGAACGGGACCTGGAGTTTTACCCCTACCACCGCCCTGGCCGATGGCCCGCACTCGCTGACGCTGACCGCGACCGATCCGACAGGCAACGTCAGTACGCCGACGACAGGCTTCAACATTACCGTTGATGCCACCGCCCCTAACGCGCCGGTCATTTCCAGCGTGGTGGATGATGTGGGCACCGTCACCGGTGCCGTCACGGGCGGTAACCCCACTAACGACACCCGCCCAACGCTGAACGGCACCGCCGAACCCAACGCCACCATCAATATTTATGATGGCAACGTGCTGGTCGGCACCGTCACTGCGGACGGCAGCGGCAACTGGACCTTGCCGCAAACCACGACCACGCTGACGGAAGGCCAGCATAACTTCACCGCCACGGCCACCGATGCGGCGGGTAACGTAAGCGCCCCATCGTCCATCACCTCCATCACCGTGGATACCACCGCGCCGTTGGTGCCAACTAACCTGGCCGTGATCACCAACGGGACGCACGTGACGGGTAGCGCCGAAGCGGGCAGTACCGTCACCATCACCACCAGCACGGGAACCGTATTGGGTACCGCTACGGCCGACGGCACGGGCAGCTTTAACGTCACTATCTCACCGGCGCAAACCAACAATGAAACATTGCTGGCCTTTGCAACCGATAAGGCCGGGAATGCGGGACTGACGTCCAGCGTCGTCGCGCCGATTACCGCCCTGCCTAACGCGCCGGTGATCGCCACCATTAACGATAATGTGGGCACCGTTCTGGGGAATGTGACCAACGGTAAGAGCACCGATGATACGACCCCAACCCTGAGCGGTACGGCGCAGCCGAACTCCACGGTTACGCTGTATAACAACGGCGTGGCGATGGGTACCGTTACGGCGGACGGCACAGGGAACTGGACCTTCACCACGCCGGTGTTAAGCGAAGGGTCGCATGCCTTCACCGCTTCTGCGGCAAATGGCACCGGCAGCGGGCCGGTCTCCATGCCAACCACCGTCATTGTCGATACCGTGGCGCCCGTTGCGCCTAACGGGACCTTCAATGCCGATGGCAGCGTCCTGACCGGTACCGCTGAGGCAGGCAGCACCGTCACCATTTCCCTGGGGAATAACACGACCGTTACCACCATCGCAAACAGTAACGGGACTTACAGTTACACCTTCCAGAATAAACAAACGGAAGGCCAGACACTGCAAATCACCGCGACCGATGCCGCAGGGAATACCTCACTGCCTGGCTCAGTACTTGCGCCAGTGGTGCCGTTGTCCGCCAGCAATAACCTTGAAGAGCTGGCTCTGACCACCACGGCGACGGTCACTAACGCTCAGTACAGCGATTACGGGTTCCTGCTGGTGGGTGCCGTCGGCAATGTGCTGACGCTACTGGGTAATGACACCGCGCAGGTCGGCTTTACGGTGGGTAGCGGCGGCAGCGCGGATATCTCGGTCAATGCCAACGCGACCGGTGCGGTTCTTTCGCTGCTGAATACCCTGGAACTGGTGGTGCAACGCTGGGATGCCGTCAATAACACCTGGACCACCGTGGTCGATACCGGGCAGCCGCAGTTTGCTGACCTGTTGACCCTGGGGGCAACCGGCGTGTCTCTGAACCTGAACGGGCTTGCCAACGGTCAGTACCGCGTCCTGAGCTATAACACCAATCTGCTGGCGACCGGGTCCTATACCAGCGTTGATGTGGATGTGAAAGAGACCAGCGCGGGAACCGTCACCGGCACCACCAGCCAGGCGGGGAACGTTATCCTTGATAGCGATCAGACAGCGGGTAGCGACAACGCGCCGGCAGGTACCACCGTCACGGCGGTCACCAACGCACAAGGTCAGACGGTAAACGTGACCGCAGACGGAACGGTCATTCAGGGGCTGTATGGCACCCTGACCATGAACCTCAACGGCACTTATACCTACAACCTGACCAACACCAGCGCAGCGGTCATTGGGCGCACGGAAAGCTTCACCTATACCATTGGCCATAACGGGGCCACCGCCTCCGCTAACCTGGTCATTTCTCTGGGTGAAAATACCACCACCAATAACCTGGTGGCAGTCGATGACACAGGATCTCTGACCTTTGATACCACCGTAAGCGCCATCAATAACGGGACCTCCTCGCAGGGTGGCTTCACCGTTGTCGGGATCAACCTGGGCAGTACGCTGGGGCTGAACCTGCTGGACGATCTGAGCAACCCTATCGTCTACAACGTGCAGGAAGGCACCACCCGAACCATGACAATTCAGGCCTCGGTGGGCGGTGTCGCGCTGGCATCGGTCTTCGACCTGTACGTCTATAAGTTCAACGAAGCCACGCAAACCTTCGAGCAGATGCGCGTCGTCTCTAACTGGCTGCGTGCCCCGCTGCTTGGCGGTACCTCGGCGGCACTGACGCTTAACCTGCCTGCGGGCGAATATCTGTTCCTGTTGAACACGGCTGCAGGTATCACCGCCCTCACCGCCTATACCCTCAACGTGCTGGAGGATCATGTTTACAGCGTCGCCAGCGTGGGGGCGAGCACCACCGGGGACGTGCTGGCGGATGATATTGCACCATCAGGCACGCTGGTTACCGAGGTCAACGGCGTCGCGGTTAATGGGACTGGCGTTACGACGATTCAGGGAGAATACGGTACGCTGACCATCAATGCGCAGGGTGGATATACCTATACCCTGAAGAGCGGTATTGGCGTCGATAGCATCAGCACACCGGATACCTTCGTCTATACCATAACGGCACCAAATGGCGCGAAAGATACCGCTTCACTGAACATTACGCCGACCGCCAGAGCAATGGATGCGGTAAACGATATCAGCGCCGTGATGGATGTCACCTCCGTTCACCACACGTCGGCCTACTCCGATACTACCGTCGGCACCGCCAGCTGGTCGGCGGCGCTGCTGGCACCGACAAGCGGTAACGGTAGCGGGACCTTTGTCGTGGATCCTAACACCGCCCTGCATGACGTGGTGCTGCACTTTAACGTGGCGTCACTGTTGACGCTGGGCGGTCTGACGGTGAACTGGACGCTGTCGCAGGGGGGCACCACGGTACGTTCTGGCTCCTTTGGCGGCGGCCTGCTGTTGGGCGGTACTGCGAACATCAGTCTGACCGGTCTTGATCTTAACGCGGGAACCTACACGCTGAGCTATACCGGCAGCATGCCTGCACTGGGTCTGGGTAACGTGACCATCACCCCGAGCGTGACAGGGACGAGCTACTCTCTGACCCAGTTCGACGCCACCAGCGGCCATACCGTCAACGGCAATATCTTTGACGGCACCGATTCCGCAGGGGCGATGGATCAGCTGCACTCCGTAGACACTCGTCTGAGCATCACCGGCTATACGGGGATCACCACCACGCTTGACCCGTACACCACCAGCGCCGCGACGGTGAATGTTCAGGGCCATTACGGCACGCTCTCCATTGGCGCAGACGGACATTATACCTATGCGCTGAATGCGGGTGTCTCACTCTCAAGCATCACATCGAAAGAGGTCTTTAACTACACGCTAACCGATCCAACGGGCAAAACTGATAACGCCTCGCTGACCATCAACATGGCACCGCAGTTCATCAGCTCCGAGCATAACGACGTCATCACTGGCACCGCGTATGCCGACACGCTGATTTACCAGGTGCTGAACAATACGGCCGGGAACGCCACGGCGGGCAACAGTACCGGGGATCACTGGACCAACTTCTCATTGGCCCAGGGCGATAAAATCGACATCGGCGATCTGCTGGTTGGCTGGAACGGAAGCGCCTCAACGCTTGGGAACTATGTCCATGTTAATCAGAGCGGTAGCAATACTGTGATCTCCATCGACCGTGATGGCGCAGGGAGTGCCTACACTAATACTGCGCTTGTCACTCTGGATAACGTTCAGACGACCTACGACGAACTGGTTAACCAGAACCACATTATTACCTGATAGCACGTGCACCAAATGACCCGGGCGTTTATCGCCCGGGCATAAACAATAAAGCAGTACGTTTTTAATAGGGATATGACATGGGAAAGAAGATGCCTTACTGGTGGCTTTCGTGCTGCCTGATATCTGTGCCCGTTCTCGCGGCGAATCCTGCTTCCGTCATAAACACCGGACAGCTCAGTGAAACCCAGGAACTCCCCTCGCTTAACGGTCGCGTGGCCCCTAACGCCAGCAAAGCGGCCCCCGGTACGCTGCAACTCGGCGAAGCGGTGAATCGGGCCGTCACCTGGCATCCTGCCATTAGCGAAGCCGTAGGCAAACTTTACGAACAAACCGAGCAGGTCGACGTCGCCAAATCCAAATATTACCCCCAGATCAACGCCGGCATGGATAATGGCTATACGCGTAACGGCGGAGACGATGGCTTTACGCCATCGCTGGTGCTGTCGCTGTCACAAATGCTGTATGACTTCGGCAAAGTGGCAAGTCAGGTCCGCGCTGAAAGCGCAGGGGTGGCCCAGCAGCAGGCCAATGTGCTGGTCAGCATTGATACCATCGCCCACGATACGGCTGTCGCCATGGTGCAGGTGCAAACCTGGCAACAACTGGTGGATACCGCCAAAGAACAGCTCGATGCCCTCTCGCAAATCGGCAGCCTCACCCGCCAGCGTAACGATGAAGGCGCGACTTCCTTATCAGACGTGGTCCAGACCGATGCGCGTATCGAAGGCGCACGCGCCCAGCTTATGCAGTACCAGGCCAGCCTGGACAGCGCCCGCGCCACGTTAATGAGCTTTCTTGGCTGGAATAACCTCAATAGCGTCAGTAACGACTTCCCGGAAAGCCTGAATCGCAGCTGTGATATCGCCGAGCCAGACGATCGGCTGGTGCCTGCCGTGCTCTCCGCATGGGCACAGGCCAACGTGGCGCAGGCCAACCTCGATTATGCCAATGCGCAAATGACGCCTACCGTCTCGCTCGAACCGGAAGTGCGCCACTATTTAAACGACAAATATGCCGGTCATGATTCGCTGGACCGCACGCAATATTCCGCGTGGGTTAAAGTGCAGATGCCTTTATACCAGGGGGGAGGTCTTACCGCCCGGCGCAACGCTGCCGGACACGCGGTCGAAGCGGCGCAATCCACCATACAACGTACCCGCCTCGACGTTCGGCAAAAACTGCTGGAAGCCCGCAGCCAGATCCTGAGCCTGATGAGCACCCTGCAAATCCAGGCGCGCCAGGAATCCCTGAGCGCCCGCACGCGTGAGCTTTATCAGCAACAGTATCTCGATCTGGGCACGCGCCCGCTGCTCGACGTGCTCAATGCTGAACAGGAGGTTTATCAGGCCCGCTTCACCCAGCAGCAGACCGCAGGACAGCTGCATCAACTCCAGCTCAACTGCCTTTACAACACCGGCCGGTTGCGTCATTCGTTCGATCTTGAAAATCGCACCATCCAGACTGTGGAGATCCAGCCATGAAGCGAACCGATATTCCGCAGGGCGAACCGATCGCCGATGATGAACTGGAACACTGGGCGCAGGCCTTTGGTTACGTAGCCAGCCGCTACCGCGTCTCATGCTCGCCCGGCGCGTTAATTGCCGGTGCGCCATGGCTTAAAGGCAAAGCGATGGTGCCCGCCCTCACCCAACTGGCGCGTGAAGCCGGGCTCTCTTTTCAGTTATTGACCGCCGATCAGCACGCCATTAACAGCTGGCGTCTGCCGGTGGTCGTGGCCCTGAGCGACGGTAAAGTCGGCGTCATCGAGCACTTTGACGGTGAAGATACGCTGGAGATCTGTTTTTTTGACAGCCACGTGCACACCAACCGCGTGTCGATGAGTGCCCTGCTGCCTGATATCCGGCACGTGGTGGCGCTGCGACCGCTGGCGGCATTGAAGGACAGCCGCGTAGATGCGTATATCTCAAAATACCGTCCGGACTGGCTTTACCGGCTGGTGATGCGCGATCTGCGTCCCTATAGCTGGGTCATGCTGGCCGCGCTATTTATCAACCTGCTTTCGCTTGCCGGGATCATTTTCTCAATGCAGGTCTACGACCGGGTGATCCCTGCTCAGTCCTACCCCACGCTCTATGTCCTCACCATAGGCGTGCTGATCGCCACGCTGTTCGGTTTTGTACTGCGCGTGGCGCGTGGGCATATTATGGACCTGCTGGGAAAACGCTCCGATCTGCGCGTTTCCGATCGGGTCTTCGGCCACGCGCTGCGCCTGCGTCATAGCGCAATCCCCCGCTCCACCGGCAGCTTTATTTCGCAGTTGCGAGAACTGGAGCAGATCCGCGAGATGGTGACCTCCTCGACCATTTCCACCATCGTCGATCTGCCGTTCTTTTTACTCTTCGTGGTGGTGCTTGCCATCATTGCCCCGCAGCTGGCGTGGATTGCGCCCGTCGCGGCGGTACTGATGGTGTTGCCCGGTTTACTGCTGCAAAAGAAACTCGCCGCGCTGGCAAAACAGTCGGCCCATGAGTCAACGCTGCGTAACGCCATCCTGGTGGAAAGCGTACAAGGGCTGGAAGATATCAAGCTGATGCAGGCGGAAAATCGCTTTTTGCAGCAATGGAACAGCTATATCCAGATCACCGCCGAATCGGGGCTGAAGACCCGCGAACTGACGCAAAACCTGATCAGCTGGGGCATCACTATCCAGAGCCTGGTCTACGCAGGCGTGATCGTCGTCGGTGCGCCCATGGTGATTGAAGGCACGCTGACCACCGGTTCCGTGGTGGCCGCCTCAATGCTGGCCTCGCGCATGATTGCCCCGATGGCCACGCTCTGCGGCGTGCTGGCGCGCTGGCAGCAGGTCAAAGCGGCGAAAGAGGGTCTGGACAGCATTATGCAGTTACCCACGGAGAACCAGCGGGAAGAGACGCCGATCCGTCAGGACGTGCTGCGTGGGCATTATCTTTTCGATCAGGCTCAGTTCCGTTATCACCCGGAAGATCCCCGCATGGCGCTGCGCATTAATCGTCTGGAGATTAAACCAGGCGAGAGAGTGGCGATCCTCGGGCGTAACGGTGCCGGCAAATCGACGCTGTTACAGGCGATGGCAGGCGGGATGGACGTTGCCAGCGGCGAACTGAGGCTGGACGATCTCAGTTTGCCCCACCTTGACGTGGCGGATCTGCGCCGCAATGTCGGCCTGATGACCCAGAACGCGCGGCTGTTTTACGGAACGTTGCGCGAAAACATCACCCTTGGCATGCCGCGCGCCACCGACGAAGAGATCTTCGCCGTGCTGGAGATGTGCGGTGCGGCCAGTTTTGTGCAGAAGCTGCCGAAAGGGCTCGACTATCCCATCATGGAAAACGGTGTCGGGCTGTCCGGCGGGCAGCGGCAGTCCATCCTGCTGGCCCGCATGTTCCTGCGCGACCCCAATATCGTTTTACTCGATGAACCCACCGCCTCGCTGGATGAGCACACCGAACGCGAGTTTATCCAGCGCCTTGGCGAATGGCTGGGCAATCGCACGCTGGTGGTCGCCACCCACCGCGTGCCCGTCCTGGAGCTGGTAGAACGCGTGGTCGTGCTGAAAGAGGGCATGCTGGTCATGGACGCGCCTAAAGCGCAGGCGCTAAACAACAGCCGTATGCAACAGCAACAGCAGGCAACCGGACGGGAGTGGAAAAATGAAAATCAGTCAGCGTGACGTCGCCGCAATGGACGATCTGGATAATGCGCTTGATTCGGAAAGCGGCTATACCGGCGCGCGAAACATTGTCATTTTTACGCTTTTGCTGTTTATCGTGGCCGGCGTCTGGGCGTGGTATGGCATTCTGGACGAGGTCTCCACCGGCACGGGCAAAGTAATTCCGAGCTCACGCGAGCAGGTTTTACAGTCACTCGACGGCGGTATACTGGCGGAGCTGAACGTCCGCGAAGGGGCACAGGTTCAGGCAGGTCAGGTGCTGGCGCGCCTCGACCCTACCCGTTCGGAGTCCAACGTGGGCGAAAGCGCAGCTCGCTATCGCGCCTCGCTCGCCTCCAGTATTCGCCTGACGGCGGAAGTAAACGACCAGCCGCTGAAGTTCCCCCCCTCTCTGCAAAAGTGGCCGGATCTGATTGCCGCCGAAACCCGGCTTTATACCTCGCGTCGGGCACAGCTTGAAGATACCCAAAGAGAGTTAAAAACGGCGCTGGCGCTGGCGAACAAAGAGCTGGCGATCACGCAACGGCTGATTAAAACCGGCGCGGCAAGCCATGTTGAAGAGCTGCGTCTACAGCGTCAGAAAAGCGATCTCGAACTGAAACTCACCGACGTGCGTTCACAATATTATGTGCAGGCGCGCGAGGCGCTGTCGAAGGCGAACGCCGACGTCGATATGGTGAGCGCCGTTCTGAAAGGCCGGGAAGATTCCGTTACGCGGCTGACGGTACGGTCCCCCGTTCGTGGGATCGTGAAGAATATCAAAGTCACCACCATTGGCGGCGTCATCCCTCCCAACGGCGAACTGATGGAGATCGTGCCGGTAGACGATCATTTGCTGATCGAGACCCGCCTGTCACCGCGTGACATTGCCTTTATCCATCCTAATCAGAAAGCGCTGGTGAAGATCACCGCTTACGATTACGCCATTTACGGCGGTTTGCATGGCATCGTCGAGACGATCTCGCCGGATACCATTCAGGATGAAGCCAAGCCGGAAGTGTTCTATTACCGCGTCTTTATTCGGACCAGCCAGGATTACCTGGTGAATAAAGCCGGGCGCCATTTTTCAATCGTCCCGGGGATGATCGCCACGGTCGATATCAAAACCGGCGAGAAATCGGTGATGGATTATCTGATTAAGCCGTTTAATCGGGCCAAGGAGGCGCTGAGGGAGCGATAAGCAGCGTGACGCTCAGGTAAGGCGCATGACGGGCTGGCAGCCGTCATGCGCAATCTGGATTACAGGGATGCTTTCAGACGTTTCACCGCCTCTTTGAGCTGATCGTCGGTGGCCGTCACGAACGACATGCGCAGCGTGGCGTAGTCCGGATCGTTGCAGTAGAAGAATTCACCGGGCACGTAAACCACGCCGTTGCTCAACGTTTTCTCCAGCCAGCGGGTGGTATTCAGGCCATTATTCATTTTCGCCCACAGGAACATCCCACCTTTCGGCTTATGGAAAGAGAGTACATCCCCTAATTCAGCTTCAAGCTCACTGGCAAAAAGCTGATATTTGTGACGATATGCATCGCGGATCATCGCTATTTGCCCCGGCAGTCGCCCGGTTTTTAAATACTCATACGTCATTAATTGCGACAGCGTGCTGGTGTGTAAATCGGTGGTCTGTTTCAGATTGACCACGGCTCTTTTTAACCACTCCGGCACAATGACCCAGCCGACACGGGTGCCCGGGGATAATATTTTTGAGAAGGTTGAGGTATAAACGATATTGTCTTGATTACCAATGGCTTTTGCGTGTGCCATTAAAGGACGAAAAACCTCGTCAGTATAATTTATTTCGCTATAAGGATCGTCTTCGATAATAACGAAATCATAACGTTTAGACAGCTCAACCAGCTTTTTACGACGCGCTTCCGATAATGTCACGCCGCCCGGATTGCCGAAGGTCGGCACGATATAGACCGCTTTCACCGGTTTATTCGCCACGCGCGCTTCAAGCTCGTCGACAATCATTCCTTCGCCGTCGGTGCCTACCGATTTAATATTCGCCTGAGCAAGGCTAAATACCTGCAACGCCGCAAGATAGGTGGGCCGTTCAACAATAACCGTATCACCGGGATTAATTAACGCACGCGCTAAAATATCCAGCGATTGTTGCGACCCGGACGTAATAACCACATCATCAGCGGCGCACTGAATGCCGCGGTCTGCGGATAATTGCTGGATCGCTTCCCGAAGCGCGGGATAACCCTCGCTTAATCCGTACTGAAATGCTTCACCAAAGTGGGTCGAGAGCACCGCGTCGGCGGCCATCTTGAGTCCCTCGTGGTCAAACAGCTCAGGATTAGGGATGCCGCCGCCCAGCGAGATAACGCCAGGCATTTTACTGTGTTTGAGGAGTTCACGGATGGCAGATGATTGCAGACCTTGCACGCTGCTGGCGAGTTTTTGAGTTGTCACGCGGTAGGTACCCTGTATTTTCTGTTTTTATGGTGTTCTCATTCTTAGTATCACATGTCTCCGGCTTTGATAACCCCTTTTGCAACTTCCCGCATTCGGGCGAGCGTAAACGGCACAAGAAGGACAAAATCGGCCCCCTTATAACGTAAAGTTATGTAAATACAGCCGCTTCGTTTAGGGATAAATAAAGGGCAAAAAGCGTCAGGTTTTTATCGTGTGCAGTTGACTAATTTCAATGGAATATATTCCGCTTAAGCGAAGCGATATATCCACGCACTTTATCGACAGAATCGATGCTGCGCCGGAAATTATTACCAAACCGTTTGCGAAATAAACGCTAACCTTAATTCCTGAACGACAACAGATACGCCTTTGTATCGAAATGAAGTCAACACAACATGATGAGGATTCATTTATGGCAGAGCAACGTGGTGGTTCCGGTAATTTCGCACAAGATCGTGAAAAAGCATCTGACGCTGGTAAAAAAGGTGGTCAGCACAGCGGTGGTAATTTCAAGAACGATCCGCAGCGTGCCTCTGAAGCAGGCAAAAAAGGTGGTCAAAACAGCCACAGCGGAAACAATAAGTCAGATAAATCTTAATTTATCCTGACAAATTGCTTCTCAATAAAATGTTATCTGCGAGTCATATGGCTCGCAGTATTTTTCTGACTTTAAGGATTACGTATGAATATGAAAACCATCGAAGATGTTTTTATTCATTTACTCTCAGATACCTATAGTGCAGAAAAACAGCTTACCCGTGCGCTGGCAAAACTGGCTCGCGAAGCCTCAAGCGAACAGCTAAGCGCCGCCTTTAAAGCGCACCTGGAAGAGACGCAGGGTCAAATAGAGCGTATTGACCAGATTGTCGAACAGGAGCAGGGCCTCAAAATCAAGCGTATGAAATGCGTGGCGATGGAAGGCCTGATTGAAGAAGCCAACGAAGTGATCGAAAGTACCCAGAAAGACGAGGTGCGCGATGCGGCCCTGATTGCGGCGGCACAAAAAGTCGAACACTACGAAATTGCCAGCTACGGCACCCTCGCGACACTGGCTCAGCAGTTAGGCTACAAAAACGCGGTGAAACTTTTAACCGCAACGCTGGAAGAAGAGAAAAGCACCGATCTGAAATTAACCGACCTGGCGGTAAGCAGCATTAACCAGAAAGCAAAAGCCTGATTCGACGAGACAGACAACATAAGAGGAATATGATGATGAATCCCGTAGAACATTACCATGACTGGCTACGCGATGCGCATGCGATGGAAAAGCAAGCCGAGTCCATGCTCGAATCGATGTCCAGCCGTATTGATAATTACCCGGATCTCCGCAGCCGTATTGAACTCCATCTGACTGAAACGAAAGGGCAGATTGCAGTGCTGGAGGAGATTCTTGACCGTAACGATATTTCGCGTTCGGTGATTAAAGACTCCATGAGCAAGATGGCAGCACTGGGGCAATCCATCGGCGGTATGTTCCCGTCCGATGAAATTGTGAAAGGCGCGATCAGCGGCTACGTCTTTGAACAGTTTGAAATCGCCTGCTACACCAGCCTGCTGGCTGCGGCCAAACGGGCCGGCGACACGGCGTCAGTTCCCGCGCTGGAGGGCATCCTTGCCGAGGAGCGCGAAATGGCAGACTGGCTGCTTCGTCATATTCCGCAAACAACGGAAGAGTTTCTCGTTCGCTCTGAAACCTCGGGCGTTGAAGCGAAAAAATAGCCCGTCACGTGACACTCTCCGCCTCAGCCCCGACGATTTCGGGGCTTTTGCTTTTTTAGAATCAATTATGCTGACTGGCTTTTTTTCCATTTTGAAAGTCTGTCCACCAGCCCTGCCAGAGCAAAGCTCACCGCTTTCGTCACCACATCCTGACAATCGCCGGTGAAGTGTTCGCGCTGCGCCTCCGCTTTGCCACGAAAATTCCAGGCAAACCACACGGTGCCCGCCGGCGTGCCGTCGTCTCCCCCATCGGGGCCGGCATAGCCGCTAATGGCAATGCTGATATCTGCACCGGCGCGCGCCAGAGCGCCTTCTGACATCTCTATCACCGTTTGCTCGCTGACGGCCGTGTATTTCTCAAGCGTTGAGGCTTTGACGCCGAGAAGCTTCTCTTTTGCGCTGTCGCTAAATACCACCAACCCGACGTCATAAAAAGCGGCCGTGTTCTCCTCGGCACAGAGCACAGTGGCAAGATTACCGCCAGTGCAGGACTCCGCGGTGGTCAGAAAGAGTGATTGCTCGATCAGCACGTTTGCGACCTGTTTCGTGAGCTCCCCTGGCGTTTTAGCTTCGTTATACGGATTTCGGCTCATGATGACCTCTTCTTAATTTTCAACGGGAATAATAGAAATATGCCCGTTACGTTCCAGAATGGCATATTTGATTTTGCTGAGTTCAGTGATGCCCTGATTTTGCCGGGCAGCGACTAAAATATCGTCACAGGAGACGTCCACTTTTTCCATTTTGTCCGCAAGCGGAATGCCGTTCTCCACCAGAATGACCGGAGAGCCATCGAGAACCGACTCCGCACCTGAGATGAATTTCTTCATATAGCCAAACAGCATATCGACCACCACCAGCGTAATGATGGTCAGCATGGCACCGGTCACGGAAAAGTCGTCACCCAGCAGGGCCTGCTGGGTCGCTTCACTGATTATTAATAATAATATCAGGTCAAAGCTGGTCATTTGTAATAATGCACGGCGTCCGGCGACCTTAAACACCACCAGCAAAATGAGGTAGATCGCTATTGCCCGTAAGACCATTTCCATATTTGCCCCTTAAGGATAAATAAATTGCCAGAAAGAGAGCGCAGGTTCGCCATTGACGCCCGCAGTAATGGTGGTTTTTCCAGGCACCGTCGGCGTAACATACATCCACACGGAAAAATCGCCTTCCGTTTTTACATTGTTATAGACCAGATAAAGGGTATTTCCCCGGCTGTACATGCTGTCCGGCTGTGGAGAAATGACGCCAGGCTGGAAATGATCGGTAAAATCCCCGCCCAGGCTGAATACATATTTATCTGCCACGTTATTTTTCACGGTGAAATGAAGCGGAAATTCCGTTTGCAGACGGCCGAAACGATCGTAATTAACGCTCAGCGCGCGGGTATGATTTAATTTCTCTGTCGAACTGAAATAACCATTAGAGAAAATACCCGCAAGCGCACCTGATAAAATGGCCAATAAAACAAAAAAGCCGATCTTTTGAAAGCCGGCTTCAAAATTTAGCGCAAAATGATCCTCTTTAACGCCGGGTAAGGGTTCATCTTTTTCTGTCAACTTTGCCATTTTCCACCTCAACCGCCTCGCTTGTCTGCATCACAGCCAGCTGATTTGTAAGAACAAAATGCTTTAGGAGTGTTCCAGTTTGTCAGAATAAGGAATAGCAACCAGGCTTAATAAGTCAAGTTGTTAACTCATGGAGGTCAGTATGAAATTACCGATTGCCGCGCTGGTGTGCAGTTTAATGATTCCCGCCGCCTGGGCCGACGATAACGGTGGACTGCAAAAAGGCGAAGCCCCTCCGCCGCCACATGCCCTGGATGACGGCTATCGTGGCACCGACGACGCAAGAATTATGACCGTTGAGCAGGCGAAAGGCATGCATGATGGTGCGACCATCTCGCTGCGCGGAAATCTGATTGATGGGTCGGGCGGGGATAAATTTACCTTCCGGGATAAAACGGGAAATATTGCGGTGATTATACCGCAGGCAGTATTTGATGGGCGTACGGTTAAACCCGATCACATGATCAGTATTAACGGTAGCCTGGACAAGAAAATGACGCCCCCGGTGGTGCGGGTCAATCACATTCAGAAATAACCATTCAAATTTAGCTTAAGTATAACGCGGATATTCTCGCTTTATCCGCGTTAACAACGCTTATATCCCCTTCTCATTGCGCACCTACCAGAATTAAGGAGTACCGAACTCGGAATTCTCTTAGCTTTAGGATTAATCCCCCTTTTATTCCCCCTCTGATATTTAAACAATCTTACACAAATTCACACTGCACTCTTTTTGCTTACACAGCACGGAACGTCTGATGATAGCCCGACACCCTTTTGCGATATTTATATCGACAGCCGCAGGCATGTCTTTGATGCTGCCTGCGCATGCCGCTGAGCCTGATAATCAATTTATTATTCAACAACAACGCCAGCGCGCCATTGAGCAACAGCTGACCCCACCGGTGCCAGACGTGCGCCTTTCTGAGCCGTCTTCCGGCTCCGGGCGCATTGATTTTCCTGCTGAAACACCCTGCTTTCCCCTTCAACGCGTTGAGTTAAGCGGCCAGGACGCCCTGCCCCATTGGCTTCCCTTGCAGCGGATTGCACAGCAGGCTGAAGGACGCTGCCTGGGTGGCAAAGGGATTAACCTGCTGATGAGCACCCTGCAAAACCGCATTGTCGATCACGGCTGGGTGACGACCCGCGTCCTGGCCCCCTCCCAGGATTTGAAAAGCGGCACGCTGAAACTCACGATTTTGCCCGGCACGCTGCGCCACGTCATGCTGACGAAAGAGAGCGACGACTATATCCAGCTTTACAGCGCTTTTCCGGCACATGAGGGCAATCTGCTGGACCTGCGGGATATTGAACAGGGGCTGGAAAATTTACAGCGGCTGCCCACGGTGGAAGCCAGCATGGAAATTGTACCCGGGGAAAAGCCTGGCGAGAGCGATGTGGTGATTACCCGTAAACAGCGCAAGATGTGGCGTCTTGGCCTGTCGCTGGATGATGCCGGTACCGAAACAACCGGCCGTTATCAGGGCGGCGTCACCTTCTCGCTGGATAATCCCTTCTCTCTGAGCGATCTGCTCTATTTTTCTGCCAGCCACGACCTGAATGACAAAAATGGCAAAGGCAGCAAAAACTACACCGCCCATTACTCCGTGCCGTTTGGCTACTGGATGCTGGGCATGACCGGCAGTGATTACGACTATCACCAGACCGTGGCAGGGCTGAACGGGGATTACCGCTACAGCGGCAAGAGCAAGAATCTCAGCATTCAGTTAAGTCGCGTACTGCACCGCAGCGGCACGCAAAAAACCGCCTTCACCTACGATGTGCTGGCGCGCGAAACACGTAACTATATCGACGACACCGAAGTAGGTGTGCAGCGACGTCAAACCGCAGCCTGGCGCGTGGGCCTGCAGCATACGCACTACATTGGTCAGGCCACGCTGGACGCGGGCGTTAGCTATCAGCGCGGTACCCGCTGGTTTGGCGCGCAACCGGCCCCGGAGGAATATACCGGCTATGCGACCGCGCTCAGCAAAATCACCCAGCTGAATGCACAACTCGATCTGCCGTTTGAGATTGGCACGCAAAACTTCCGCTACAACGTGCAGTACCTTCGCCAGATCAGCAATACCCCTTTGACCCCTCAGGATCAGTTTGCCATTGGCAACCGCTGGACCGTGCGCGGTTTTGATGGCGAGCGCACCCTGAATGCCAGCCATGGCTGGTTCGTGCGGAACGATATCGCGTGGCGTACCCCGCTGCCGAATCAGGAGCTTTACCTGGGCGCCGACTACGGCGAAGTGGGTGGCTACAGTTCCGACTATCTGATAGGCAAGCACCTGGCGGGCGGCGTGGTGGGCCTGCGCGGAAGCGCCTTCAACACCGCATACGACCTGTTCGCCGGTACGCCGTTCTCTAAACCAGACGGATTTGAGACCAGTTCTCTGACCCTGGGCTTTAACCTGAACTGGAGCTGGTAATGCGCGTGGGAAACTGGGATATCAAGGCCCCGCTGATCCTTGGCGGCGACGAGAGCGAAGCGGAAATTCTGGGGGCCACGGTCTGGCTCTGGATGCACTCCCCGCTGCATCGCGATGCACCACTTCACGCCCTGCCGACGCTGCTGCTGCCCATTATCAAATGCCAGCAGTACGTTCTGGTGTCAGAAAACAGCCGTCCGGTCTTTTTCCTGAGCTGGGCGTGGCTTAACGACGCCGCAGAAGCGCGCTTTCTGACCCGGCCGTCCATTGAGATGAAAGAGGAAGACTGGACCTGCGGCGATCGCATGTGGTTGTGCGACTGGATTGCCCCCTTCGGCCATACGGCCGCGATGAGTACGCTGATTCGCCAGGATATCTTCCCCGACCAGTGCTGGCGTGCCCTCCACCACCGGGGCGCTGAACGCGGCAAGCGTGTCGTCAATTTCCACGGCAAACACGTCAGCCGAAATGAAGCACATGCATGGCAACTGAAACACCCGCTCGCCGTCAACCTTCCGGAAGCGCTGAAAGGAACGCACCATGAATAAGAACCTGTATCGAATTGTCTTCAACAAAGCGCGCGGCATGCTGATGGTGGTCGCCGATATTGCCCGTTCAGGCCGCGCCGGTTCGTCTCGTTCTTCCGGCATCGGTCATACCCACAGCCGCCTTATTGGTAAAATCAGCGCCCTGAGCTTCAGCCTGTGGCTGGCGACCGGCGTGATACAGACCGCGCAGGCGAACATTGTCGCTGATGCCGGCGCGCCTAAAAATCAGCAGCCGACGGTGCTGAAAAGCGCCAACGGCACGCCGCAGGTCAATATTCAGACGCCGTCCGGCGCGGGAGTTTCGCGCAATAATTACACCCAGTTCGACGTGGACAATAAAGGGGTCATTCTTAATAACTCCGCTAAGAATGTGCAAACGCATCTCGGCGGGATGGTTGCGGGAAATCCGTGGCTTGCCAGAGGGGAAGCCAAAGTTATCCTGAACGAAGTGAGCTCCCGCGATCCCAGCAAGCTGAACGGCATGATCGAAGTGGGCGGGAAAAAGGCGCAGGTGGTGATCGCCAACCCGGCGGGTATTACCTGTAGCGGCTGCGGCTTTATTAACGCTAACCGCGCCACGCTCACGACCGGACAGGCGCAGATGAAAGACGGCCAGCTGACCGGCTATAAAGTCGATCGCGGCGAAGTGGTGGTAGACGGTGCCGGAATGGATACGTCCGGCGCGGACTACACCGATATCATCGCCCGTTCCGTAAAGGTCAACGCGGGCCTGTGGGCCAGGGATCTTAAGGTCACCACCGGCCAGAATACGGTCGATGCGGCGCATGAACAGATCGCCAAAGAGGGAGAAGATGCCACCACACGTCCTCAGCTTGCTGTGGATGTTTCCAGCCTTGGCGGCATGTACGCGGGTAAAATTCGCATGGTGGGCACCGAGCAAGGCGTCGGCGTGCGAAACGCCGGAGCGATCGGGGCTCAGGCGGGCAACGTCACGATTTCGGCCGACGGACGCATTGAAAACAGCGGCACGGTGCGCGCCAGTGAAAATGTCCACCTGCAGACCGCTGGCGCGATGAACCATAGCGGGGCGATCACTGCGGGTCAAAATGTGCAGGTTAGCGCCGCCACCCTGACAAGCGACAAAAACAGCGTGCTGGCGGCCGGGGTAAAAAATGATGGAAAATTCGCCGATGCAGGGGATTTGCAGCTCACGACCCGTGGGCAGTTAAACGCTCACGGCCAGACGCTGGCCGCCGGGGATCTTGATCTCAACGGCCAGGGTGTTGATCTGAGCGACAGTCAGACGCAGGGCAAAACGGTCACCCTGGAGGCCGGTGCTGGCTCTCTCTCCACCGCCAACGCACGGGTGAGCGCCACCACGCTGAACGCGCGCACCGGACAACAGCTCAATAACAACGGTGGGGCGCTGAACGCGGACGCCCTTTCCCTGCAGGCGAACACCCTGTCGAATCAGAAAGGGTCGATTATTCAGACCGGCAATACGGCGCTGACGGTGGATCTGCCGGGGGCGATTGATAATCAGCAGGGGCAAATTGCGGCGACCCACGGCGTGCAGCTAAAAGCCGATTCGCTGAATAACGATCGGGGCCAGGTCCTGGCCCTTGAGGGCAGTAACCGCCTGCAGGCGAACGCGATAACAAATAGCCAGGGGCTGATTTCATCCGCTGCGGGTGACGGGGATATCCAGAGCACTCAGGCGATCAATAATGCCAAAGGCCGTATTGAAGCAGCGAAAACGCAGCGCATCACCGCTGGCGGTATGGATAACCAGCAAGGGGTGATCCTGGCCGACGGCGCAACGCTGGCCCTGAATGACGGCGCGCTTAACAACCAGTCCGGCTCGGTGCTTTCTCATGGCACGCTGACTCTCGACAGCGCTTCGCTTAATAACCAGAAGGGTTTCCTGGCAAGCACGGGGGCGCTTACCCTCAACAGCGGCGATGTGGATAACCGCAGCGGTCAATTGGGTTCTGAGGGGGCCCTTAACGCCAGCGTCGACACGCTGTTAAACCAGGGCGGCGCGCTAAAATCTGCCGGGCCTATGACTCTGAACGGCGGCCTGCTGGATAACACCGACGGGGTGACCTTCTCCGGTAAAAGTCTGAGCATTCACGGCGACACCCTGAACAACAGCCGTGGACAACTGGTGGCTGGCGACAGCCTGGCGCTCTCACCGGTGAATCAGATCAACAACCAGGCGGGCCTGATGCAGGGCGACGGCATCGCCGTGACCACCGAACAGCTCATCAACACCTCCGGTACGCTGAACAGTCTGGGGGCGCTTCGCCTCTCAGCCGACACCGTCGACAATCAGGCGGGCACGCTCGCGGCCATAGCGGACGCCGACCTGGCGGCGCGGGACATGGATAACCGCGAGGGCGGCCGCATCATTGGCGCGTCCACCACCGCGCTGCATACCGATTCTTTGCAAAACAGCGGCGGTCAGATTCAGTCCGTCGGCGATCTGCTGCTCGACAGCGCCCAGGGCGTCGTGAATAACGTCTCCGGGCTTATCCGCGGCGGCCAGGCGGTGACGCTGAATGCCGTGGCGTTCGTGAACCAGAATACGCTCGGTGAGAACCAGGGGCTGGAAGGCCAGCGCGTCGCGATGACCACCCTTTCACTGGATAATCAGAACGGCAGTCTGCTCGCCAGTGATGCCCTTACGCTGCATAACAGCGGCACGCTGAACAATAGCGGCGGTGCGCTGGCCTCTTCGGGTCTGCTGGAGATTGACGGCGCCGGCCTGAATGTCATCAACCAGAACGGGACGCTCAAGGCCGGCGAAAAGCTGCATGTCAATGCGGACAGGCTCGACGGCAGCGGTCAGATTTTATCTCTGGGCGATATGGATCTGCACAGCGCGCAAAGCCTGATCAACAGCGGGGCCATGATCGCCAACGGTGATTTCACCCTTTCCACCCCGGCAGACATCACCAACAGCGGTAAACTGCTGGCCGGGTCCGCACTCGCCGTGCAGAGCGCTAATCTGACCAACGTGGCAAGCGGCGAAATTAACGCCGGAAGCAATACGCTGAACACCACCGGCACACTGCTGAACACCGGCCTGATTGACGGAATTCGCACCCGCATCAATGCCGGTACGCTAAACAACGTCGGCACCGGGCGCATTTACGGTGACGCGGTGGGCATTAACGCGATGACGTTTAACAACCTGGAAGAAAACGGCACCGCCGCCACGGTCGCCGGACGCGAACGGGTGGACCTGGGCGTTCAGACGCTGAACAACGTCGGGCATGGGCTGATCTCCAGCGCGGGCGATATGCTGATTGGCGGCGCGCTTGACGACAACGGCAGCGCCACCGGTCGCGCCGGGGCGATCAACAACCACAGCTCGACGATTGAATCGGCTGGCAATATGGCCATCAACGCCGCGCAAATCAACAATATCAACGATCGTTTCTCGACTGAAATTGTCACCGTTTCACAAGATCCGTTGACCGAATACCAGCATTCCGGTTCAACCAATCGCTGGAAAGCAGGCGATGAAGGCGTCTGGGTTGACGGTAACTCCTCCGATGGCCTGCGTAACCTGAGTACGCCGGAGCTGCCCGGCGGCGGACATGACGATTTTAACCAGTACAACTACACGCGTACGGTTGAAGAGACGCGCATCAAAGAGAGCGATCCGGCGAAGATCCTCGCCGGCGGTAACCTGAGCATCTCGGGTGACAGGCTGTTCAATGACAAGAGTCAGATCGTGGCGGGCGGCACGCTCTCCACAGAGGCGATGGGGACAGTACTGAACGAGGATGTACCCGGCGAACGTCACACTACCGACGTGGGCACCGTGACGCATTACTATCGAATTCGCCACAAAGGAGACGATGAACAGGGAAGGAGGACCACGGCCTACACGCCGCCTACCGCGATCCAGAGTATCGCCCTGAAGCCAGGCCAGCTGGTGAGTCACGGCAGCGTGGAGGGCAGTAATCTGAGCATCAGCCCGCGGGTCGTGCAGGGAACGGACGTCACCATCGGCCAGTCATCCGGCGTGACGGCGCCGTGGCAGCAAACCGTGGACCCCAACCAGCCGGTAACGCCGCCTGCCGGTCAACAGTTTGAAGTGACGCCAACGGACGGTGCGATTCGCATTATCGGGCCCAATACGACCCTGCCCGATAACAGCCTGTTTACGGTGAACCCGTCGGCGGACGTGCCGTATCTGGTGGAAACCGATCCCCGCTTTACCAATGAACGGCAGTGGCTCGGCAGCGACTACATGCAAAAAGCCTTCACTGAGGATGGCGATAACACCCTCAAACGTCTGGGCGATGGCTATTACGAGCAACGTCTGGTGCGTGAGCAGGTGATCGGGATTACCGGTCAGCGTTATCTTGACGGCTACAGCAACGACGAAGATCAGTTTAAATCGCTGATGGACAAAGGCATCACCTTCGGCAAGCAGTACAACCTGAAGCTCGGCGTGGCGCTCACGCCGGAACAGATGGCGCTGCTGACGGGCGATATCGTCTGGCTGGTGAATACTCGAGTGAAAATGCAGGACGGCTCAACGCAGTCGGTGCTCGTCCCGCAGGTGTACGCCAAAGTGAAAGCGGGAGACATTGATGGGTCCGGCGCACTGATCGCCGGGAATAACGTGTCGATGAAGCTCAACGGCGATCTGTTCAATACCGGCACCATCGCCGGTCGTCGGGTGTTGCAGCTGGATGCGAATAACATCACCAACCAGACGGGTATTATCCAGGGGGCAGATGTCCGCCTGAACGCGAAAAATGATATCAATAACATCGGCGGCGCCCTCGTCGGCAACGAGAGCCTGCTGGCGAACGCCGGACGCGATATCAACGTCACCAGTACGGTCACCCACGCAGAAAGCGTCAACGGGGAAAATAGCTTTAGCCGGACCACGATCGACAGCGTCTCGGGCATCTACGTTCAGGGTACCGATGGCAAACTGGCGCTGCAGTCCGGTCGTGACATCACCCTCACCGGGGCGCAGGTCATTGCCAGCGGGGAAAACGGTAAAGCGCAACTGGTGGCCGGACGGGATGTGAATCTCAACACCGTCACCACTGCACAAGGCGATAACCTGATCTGGGATGCGGACAACACGCTCAAACAAAGCCGCCAGGATCAGATGGGCAGCACCGTCAGCGGGACGGGCAGCGTCACCTTAGCCGCAGGACATGATATCCAGGCGCGCGGCGCGCAGATGAACTCCGACGGGGCGCTGACGCTGGGGGCCAATCATGATGTCAATATTGAAGGGGTACTGAACGAAAGCCAGCTCGACGAACGTCATAAGGTGGTCGGCGGCAACGGCTGGCTGTCGAAAACCACCCGCACCACGCGCGATACGGTAGACAGGCAAACCGTTCAGGGCAGTGAACTGAGTGCCGGTTCAGTGAAAATTGTCGCTGGCAATGACCTGACCGTGGCGGGCAGTAGCGTCGTGGGCACGGGCAACGTGGCGCTGAAAGCAGGAAACGATCTGACGCTCACCAGCATGGGCGGGCGCAACGACGAATCGCACCTCAAACAGGAGAAAAAGTCTGGCCTGCTCAGTTCCGGCGGCATTGGCTTTACCGTGGGGTCCCGGAATGAAACCACCGAGCGGGCCAGTCAGGCGCTCGCCGGGCAAGGCGCCCTGGTGGGCAGCCTTCAGGGAGATGCGCTGCTGATGGCCGGCAATGATTACCGCCAAACCGGCAGCACCGTCTCCTCACCTAATGGCAATGTGGGCATTCAGGGGAAAAACGTCACGATTGACGCAGCTGAAAACACCTACGCTTCACAGTATAAGCACACCGTTGAGCAGAAAGGCTTTACCCTGGCGGTGAACGTCCCGGTGGTGCAGGCTCTGCAAAGCGCGCTTAACGCCACGCAAAAGGTAGGCCAGAGCAACGACGATCGTATCAACATGCTGGCCACCGCGAACGCCGCGTGGGACAGCGCGCGCGCAGCAAGCGCCATGATGAATACGGCGCAAGGCTTGATGGCGAACGGCGCGCAGGCGGTTGCCCAGAACGTCAGCGTCTCTTTAACCTATGGTCAAAGCCGACAAACCAACAGTGAAACCACCGAGAGCACCAGCGCGCTCGCCAGCAAAGTTAACGCCGGTAAGCAGGCGGTGGTGGTCGCAACGGGCGGCGAGCGCTCAGACATCAATATCATCGGCTCTGACGTTAGCGGAAAACAAGGCACCACGCTGTTTGCCGATAACGACGTCAATATCGTTGCCGCCGAGCAGCAGCGTCACGAGCGCAGCGATAACCACTCCAGCGGCTGGAACGCGGGTGTGGCGGTGAGCTACGGCCAGGGCGGTGCTTCCTTTGGCGTGACCGCTGGCGCGAACACGGGCAAAGGATATGGCAACGGCGATGAGGTCTCCTGGCGTAACAGCCATGTCGGCGACATGGACAGCCAGACCCGCATCACCAGCGGCGGGACCACTACGCTCCGTGGCGGCCAGCTTTTAGGCCAGGGGGTTGATATCACCGCCGACAATCTGAACATCGAAAGCCTGCAGGACACCATGAAGTATAAAGGCAAGCAGATGAATGTTGGCGGACAGGTCACCGTGGGCTTTGGTTTTGCCGCGTCGGGAAATTATGGCCAGTCTAAGGTCGATGCCGACTACGCCTCCGTACAGGAGCAGTCCGGCGTATTTGCCGGTGCTGATGGCTATCATATTAACGTGAAAGACCATACTGATTTGAAGGGCGGGCTTATCACCTCCAGCGAAAGCGCGGAACAGGCGGGCAACAACCAGTTCAGCACAGGCACGCTAAGCTGGCGCGATCTGAATAACCATTCGGATTACGAAGGCAACGGGTTTGGTATTGGCGGCTCCATGAGCATGAACACCGACATGGGGCTGGGGGACAACGCCACGCCGCAGAGCAGTAAAACCGTCACCGATAACGATGGAAACACCCACCTTGCCACCGGCTACGCCTCGCTGGATAAAAACGTGACCTTTGGACTGGGCCATGACAGCGGCAGCGATAGCTCAACCACGCGCAGCGGGATCAACACCGGTAATATCACCCTCACCCGTCCTGACGCGCAGCAGCAGGCAATCGAAGGGGTGAAGACGGATATCACCACGGAAACCGCGGCCGCGCATTCGGGCCGCCTGGACAACAACTTTGATAAAGACGAGGTGTTCAAAGAGCTCAATCTTCAGGTGCAGGTGACGCGCGATTTCAAACAGAATGCCAATCGTCAGATTGATACGTTGCTGGATGACAAACAGGCGAAAGCGCGGGCGGCACTGAAGCAAGCGATCGATTCCGGGGATAAGGCCAAACGTGAAGAGGCGCTGGCGGAAGTCTATAAGTTGCAATATCAGCGTCGATTCTTGCAAACGCTGGTCGGCGTCGTCGCGGGATCGCCGGATGCCGCCGTTACGCAAGGCACGCTGGCGCTGGCTGCCACCAAACTGCGTGAAGAGACCATTAAAAACTCGCTTATTTTTGATGGTATCAAAGATTCCCAAACCTCTTACAGCAACGTCTCCGGCGACAGCAACGGCTTGTACGACGGGATTAAAGCAGGCGGAGTCAGGGTCGGACTGGATGTGATTTGCGGCGGAAATAATGAGCGTTGCTACACCGTGGATGATGCCGGAAAAGTGCTTAAACGCGACGAAAACGGCATGGTTATCTATAAAGGAACCGACATATACCCAACCATTGATGATTTCCTGAAAAAAAGCCCGGATGCTGCAAGCCTGTATGGGCCTACCGGCGGTTTCCAGGGGACCGGTGGATTACTGGTGCCGTTCGGAGAGTATAAACCGGGTACCTTCTGGGGGGATATTGGCGACACCATCGTTGAATCCTACGCGGGGACGCACGATTATATCGGCGGACAGCTGCCGGGCTTCTATGACAGTGAAGGGAATACCTCCCGCAACCGCGGACCGTTCACCGAAGCGGCAGCAAATACCTGGACCGTCGTCGCCATTCCGCTGGCCACACCGTTTGCAATGAGCGAAATGGTATCGCCTGAATTACTCGACTTTATCTTTACTACGTCCAAATAAGGCAAAAATATGACGTTACGAAAAAGCATGGTTCTTCTTTGTGCGCTGAATTTAACGGGCTGCGTAGTAGCAGATATGGATTCAACAAACTATGAATTCGTCCCCTATGTGCAGACGATTCAAAAAGAGGGGCAGTTTGGGCAGACCAATACGGCGCAGCGTAAACAGGATCTCTATCAGTGCGGGCTGGATAAAAATATCGATCCAGACCATCAGCCCTTTAATCGTAACCAGCTGGTGGGCGGTGAAAGTATGGCGCAACACGACAAACGGATCGCCCATCTTGAAAGCTGTATGAAAAGTAAAGGCTATGTGCTGCTGGATTTCAGCCAGTGCGGTCCGCTTAAAGCCCCCACGGGCATGTGTAACTGACGCTAAATACCCTATTTTACGTTAATCTCGCCTTCCCCTACCAATATAGGGGAGGCGTTTACCAGGACAATTCCGACCTTTAGGATTATTCCCCATTTTTTCCACAGATAAAAAAACCAACAATTCCATCCGATTATTCGCAGTGACTTTTAAGGCATAAATAAAACAAAGGACGACGGAAAATGAAAAAAATCTCTCTGGCGGTATTCGTGGCGGCAAGCCTCGCGAGCGGCGCGGCTCTGGCAGATAATCAGACAGTTTCTGTGGGTTATGCGCAGAGCAAAGTTGAGAACTTCAAAAATATTCGCGGCGTGAACGTTCAATATCGCTATGAGTGGGATTCTCCGCTTAGCGTCATCGGTTCTTTTACCTATATGAGCGGCGATGAAGATCAGCACTATTATGTTGCGTCGGATTCGGTAAAAAACAGCATCGACGTGAAATATTATTCACTGATGGCCGGTCCGGCTTACCGTATCAATGACTATGTTTCTCTGTATGCGCTGGGCGGCGTGGCTCACACCAAAGCGGATGTGGACACAAAATGGGTTAATGCGGGCGATAACTATACCCAGAAAGACAGCCTTTCTGAGAAATCGACCTCCTTTGCCTACGGTGCCGGCGTGCAGTTCAACCCAACCGCCGATCTGGCATTTAACGTCGGTTACGAAGGCACGAATGCCGATCTGGATGGCAACCACTCCATTAACGGCTGGAACGTCAGCGTCGGTTACCGTTTCTGATAACAATTCCCCCTCTCCCGCTGAAGGGAGAGGGGGAAATTCTCGCGCATCCCTTAGTGCTGAGCGGCAACGAGATGGGCGATAAACTGCGTCAGTTTAGGCAACGGGCGTAAATCTTGTCGCCACAGAAGATGTATTGGTCGCGGTCTCGGCGTGTGCTGCTCCAGGACGCGAATCAACCTGCCGTTCACCAGTTCTTCGACCACCAGCACTTCAGGCTGTAACAAGAGTCCCGCCCCGGCGATTGCCGCCATACGTAACCCATATCCATCGTTACAGCGCAGGATCGCATCGCGTTTCCAGCGAACCTCCCCTTCCATTCCCGGTAACCGCCACTCGTTGCGCGCGGTCCAGACCGTATGGGATAAACATAAATGGTCAATCAAATCGGCGGGCGTTTGCGGCGTCCCGTGGCGCGCCAGATATTCCGGCGAGGCGCAGATGACCATCCGGTAAGGACAGAGATACTTCGCCACCAGATCGTCCTGGTGGATATCGCCGATCCGAATCGCCAGATCGACCCCTTCGTCCACCAGATCGACGCGCCGGTTGGTGAGATCCAGCTCGACGCGCACGTCGGGAAAGCGCTGTAAAAATGTGGCGGTCAGCGGGGCAATGACACACCCGCCAAAGGACGTGGGCGCGCTGACGCGCAAGGTGCCTGCGGGTGCAGCACGCAATCGCTCCACCGCGTTTTCTGCAATCGCCACCTGTTCCAGCACGCGCTTCGCCTCGTCGTAATAGACGCGGCCTGCGTCGGTCAGGCTTTGTCGACGCGTGTTTCGCTCCAGTAAACGCGTGCCCAGCTGAGCCTCCAGTGTGGCAATGTATTTGCCCACCATCACCGCGGACATCTCCAGTCGCGAGGCAGCAACGGTAAAACTGCCCCCTTCCACGACGGCCATAAAGGTTTCCATGCTGCGAAGCTTATCCATATTACAAACCCCTGGTTAGTAATCTTCTAACTTTAGCCCAGTTTATCTTACTTTCACTTCGATAAAGAATGGAGGCTCACAACATAAGGAGTTGGCTATGAAAATCGTTATTATTGGTGCGAGCGGCACGGTAGGTCAGGCAGTGACGGCAGAATTGAGTCGTCGCCATGAGGTCATTCGCGTGGGGCGTACGCGGGGGGATGAGCAGGTCGATATCACCTCGCAGGCCAGCGTCCAGGCGCTGTTTGAAAAAACAGGCCCTGTGGATGCCATCGTCTCTGCCAGCGGCAGCCTGCATTTCGGCCCGCTGGAGACGATGAAAGACAGCGATTTTAACCAGGGCCTGCAGGATAAATTGCTGGGTCAGGTGCGTCTTGCGCTGACCGGGCAGCACTATCTGAATGAGGGCGGTTCGATAACCTTAATCAGCGGCATTGTGGCCCATGAGCCTATTGCGCAGGGGGTAAACGCCACCACGGTAAACCTTGCGCTGGAAGGTTTTGTTCGCGCCGCGGCGTGTGAACTGCCGCGGGGCATTCGCATCAACCTGGTTAGCCCAACGGTGCTGACGGAATCCGCCGAAGCCTATGACGGTTTCTTCCCGGGCTTTATCAGCGTACCCGCAGCAACGGTGGCCCAGGCGTATCGCCGCAGCGTGGAAGGCGTGCAGAGTGGACGCGTCTATAAAGTGGGTTACTAAGGCTTACGGGCCGAGATCAGCACCAGCATCGGGCGCTCGGCCTCTTCCGCCAGCGCGGGCCAGGCAGCGATTTGCGCCCGCGTGGGTCCCCACTCGTTAACCTCGCCTACCGTCAGCCCGGCGTTAATAATGGCGTTGAGGGTTGTGCCGAGGGTGCGGTGATATTTGATGACGCCGTCCGCCAGCCAGCTGCTGACGCGCTTGCCTTCATCCTGATAATGATTGACGCCCCAGAACCGCTCGCCGTTGTCATCGGTGAGCCAGCCCTGACGCGTGGCGCAGGTGTAAATCGGGTGTTCCATTGAAAACACCAGACTGCCGCCGGGCTTCAGCGCCTTTTGCACCTTGCCGAAGAGCGTGTTTAGCTCAGGCAGATAGTGCAGTGCCAGTGAGCTGTAGACCAGATCGAGGCTATTTTCTTCAAGCGCAATGGACTCCAGATCGCTGCGCTGATAGCAAATATGCGCGTCGTTGGTCAGCTCTGCCGCCCGGGCGAGCATCTTCTCAGAGAGATCAATACCGGTAACCTCTAACGCCCCCAGCTCGCGCGCCGCGCGGCAGAACCAGCCATAGCCACACCCCAGATCGATAACCGATTTACCGGATAAATCCGGCAGCATGCCCTTCAGCGCGGGCCACTCCGGCGCACCGTCCAGCCCCTGCACCGAGCGCGGAAGCTGGGCGTAGCCTTCGAAAAACGCCGGGTTATCGTAAATGTTTTGCGCCATGGCAGATCCCTCTTTGAGAATAAGGCGACCAGTATAAAGCATTCCCTGTGGCCTGATGCACTCACCCCAGCCCTCTCCCACTGGGAGAGGGAGAAATGCACGTCACCCCACCGTACCCCAGACGAGATTACCCTTGTGGAAGGTGGCGGTGCGGGGTGAAATGCGCGCCACGGCCTCGGCGGAACAGGAAGCGTCCACCAGGACGAAGCTGGCTGCATCCTGCGCTTTAGGCCACACGCGTTCGCCTTTATCGTTCAGGGGCAGAACGTCGCCGGTCGCAATGCCCAGCGCGCGGGAGAGCGTCTGCTCGTTGGGGCGGATATAGAGCTGGGCATAGAGATTGGCCTTTTCCAGCATGTCGCCCAGCCCATACGGCGACCAGTGGTCAATCACGCTGTCGGTCCCCGTCATCACAAACACGCCTTTCTCACGAAGCTGCTTTAGCGGCATCTGCAGGGTGCCAATCGGCACGGTAGAGGCAATGGTCACCTGCTGCGCCGCCATGCGGGTGGCGATTTCATCGACCTGCTGTTCGTTGAGCGTGGCCAGCGCAAAGGCGTGGCTGATGGTCAGCTTACCCTTCAGCGCGGGCGTTTTTTCCACGGTCTCGACCATGTAGTTGACCGCCGCTACGCCCGCCGGGCTGGTTTCATGCAGGTGGATGTCCACGCCTTTGTCATAATCAAGCGCAATCTGGAACATGGTGTCGAGTGATTTTTCCATCGCGCCGTCCACGTTCGTCGGATCCAGCCCGCCCACGTAGTGCGCGCCCGCCTGCATCGCCTCGCGCATCAGTTTTTCTGATTTCGATAACAGCAGGCCGTGCTGCGGGAAGGCCACAATTTCACAGTCAAACCCCGGCTTGCGACGCGCTAAGACTGCCTGAAGATTTTCCAGATTCTTCAGGCCGGAGGTCGGCTCAATATTGCAATGGCTGCGGGCGATAGTGGAGCCTTTCGACTGGATCAGATCGATAAGCTTTTCCGCACGCGCCTGGGTATAGGGCTGTAACTCGGGCAGCAGTTTTTGCTCAAGGCGGATCATATCCTGAATGGTCGTGCCTGCCGGACGGTTCAGCGAACGCCAGGGGCCGCCATAAAAGGTCTTATCCAGGTGAATATGCATGTCGCGCATGGCAGGAAGCATGAGCTTGCCGCCCGCATCGTAATGGGGCAGTGCAGGGTCGGCGTGACGGTTGTTCTCATGCAGGGCGACGATGTTGCCACCGTTAATTTCCAGGGTTTTCAGCTCGGTGCGGGTGCTTATTGCCACCCCGCCCTCAAATTCGAAACCTGCTTCCAGCAGAACGTTGTCCAGGTAGTAGTGTTTTGCGTTGATGTTCATTGGCTTGCCGACCTCACCCGTTTGTGGCGCTGAGTCGGCAGCATACGCGACGGAACCGGTCGCGCCAAATAGCGCGCAGGCGGTGACCATTTTGCCGCTCTGGCTGATAAATTCACGGCGGCTTTTATTCTCGTTCATGCTCTTTTTCCTTTTTACGTAATGACAATATGGGTGCCGGTTTCACCGCGCAGCGCCGCAGGCAGGCAGTCCGGTGAGGTGATGATCACGCGCTTGCCGCCGTGGTGTAAGAACGCCAGCGAGGCGACGATTTTGGGCAGCATACTGCCCGCCGGGAAGTGGCCCTCCTCCATGTAGCGCGTCATCTGCGCCACGTTCACCGTTTCCAGCGCCTGCTGGTTCGGCTGACCAAAATTGATGCAGACTTTCTCCACTCCGGTGGTGATCACCAGCACGTCGGCATGGATCTCGCGGGCCAGCAGCGCGGTCGAGAGATCTTTATCAATCACCGCATCGACGCTCTGGTAATCCCCCTGTTCTGTACGTACGACCGGAATACCGCCCCCGCCCGCACCTATCACCACAAAGCCTTTCTGGGTGAGCGTTTTGATCGCGTCCGCTTCAACGATGCGCAGCGGCTGCGGTGAGGCCACGACCCGGCGATAGCCGCGTCCGGCATCCTCCACAAAATGCCAGTCAGGATGGGCACGCTGAAGTTCATCCCGCTGCGTCTCGCTGAAAAACGCGCCGATAGGTTTGGTGGGATGGGTAAAGCCCGGATCGTCTTTATCCACTTCCACCTGAGTGACGACGGTGACCGCTTTTTGCACACCGCGCGCGGCAAGGCGATTATTTAGCGCCTGCTGGATCAGATAGCCGATGCCGCCCTGGGTATCCGCCACGCAGTTTGCCAGCGGCGTCAGGGGGAGCCCTTCGCGCTCGTGGGCAATTTCTGCCCGGCGCAGATCCAGCCCCACCTGCGGGCCGTTGCCGTGTGTCAGCACAATGTCGTAGTCGGATGCCAGCATCTCCAGTACGGACTCTGCGACCGCTTTGACCGCCTGAGACTGATGTTCAATGGACTGGCTGGCGTTATCTTTGATAATGCTGTTGCCGCCGATAGCGACGACCATGAGCTCTTTCATCTTTTTTCCTTTAAAAAAGTGCGTTCTGGTGCCCTCACCCCGGCCCTCTCCCACAGGGAGAGGGGGAATAACGTTCCTTCTCTCACACGGGGAGGAGTCACGTTCCCTCTCAAGCATGGGGAGGAATAACGCTCTCTCTCCCCGTGGGAGGAATTCACGTTCCCTCTCTCACACGGGGAGGAGTCACGTTCCCTCTCAAGCATGGGGAGGAATAACGCTCTCTCTTCCCGTGGGAGGAATTCACGTTCCCTCTCTCACATGGGGAGGAGTTACGTTCCCTCTCCCTGTGGGAGAGGGTTAGGGTGAGGGCAACAGGCATTATCAGGACTCAGAAACCGGTGCCGCCGCGCTTGCCGCTTCCCGGCTATCCAGCACATGCTTCACTACAAACATGCCGCCCATCATCAGATAGGCCGTGACAAACATCAGCGAACTGCCTTCGGCAAAGCCAACCACGGGGGCGTGGATCACGCCGAACAGCGCCAGCAGCGCCCCCACGGCGGCGGCCACGGCTCCGCGCAGCGGTTTGTTGATGATGGCGAAGATAGCGATGCAGCCCCACAGCATGCTGGCGAGCGGTGCGCCGTTACCCAGATGCACCAGCCCTTCGTAGTAAATGCCTTTGCTGTGCAGCACGTCGGTGCCAATTTTCGCCGCGCTGGTTCCCGCCGCGCCCATCACGCTGTTCATCATGGTCAGCGCCCAGTTGGCAATCCACGGGAACAGGCAGATGAAGATGACGGGGACCTCCACTTTGGGCGTTTCCCTGACAACCTGGTTGGCGGTCACCACCCCGATAAACACCAGAATCGGCACGATAGCGGTCATCGGTATGATGGCGAGCATAAACGCCCCCAGCCCGAACAGCGGCACGATAAACATGGTCACCCCGGAGGCCAGCGTATAGCCAATGCTGGCCCCCATCGCTTTCCAGCCCGCGTGGCCGACGTAAACCGTCACCGGGAACGGGTTACCCATCAGACACCCGAGCATGGAGGCCAGCCCGTTTGCCAGCATCACCTTGCGGGTGGGGTACTCATCCCCCGCCGCGTGGGCGCTTTCGATATTTTCCAGGTCAAAAATGTAGTTCGCCAGACCCAGCGGGACGGCAGAAGCCAGGTACGGTAATGCGTGCGGCAGCCCCTGCATAAAGCTGTCGATGTGTACGGATGGCGGGTTAAAGCCAAACGACGACATCGAGGTTTTAATGGCCTCCGGGCTTTGCAGGCCGGAGATCCACGCCAGTGCAGTACCAGCAATCAGCAGCAACAGGCCGGTCGGGATTTTGGCGAAGATCGGCTTTTTGCCAAACCAGTTGATAAAGATCAGCAGCAGCACGATGAACGACACGGTAGGCGCCTCAAACGCCTGCAGCATCGGGTTCATCGCCAGCAGCAGTAGGCCCAGCCCGGACAGGCACGACAGCAGCACGGTACGGGGGATCATCTTGCGGATGGTCTCCCCCAGGAATGAACCGCCCGCCAGAATCATTGCCTCCACAAAGCACCACACCAGGCCAATCTGGATGGCAAAATCCGCATCACCGGTTTGCTGGTAGACCGGCATCAGCACCAGAAAGGTCACGGTGAAAATCGACGGCGCGCTCGGGCCAGACGGCAGCGCGGTAACATCCGTCCGCCCGGTCTGGCGCGCCATTTGCAGGCCAAACCACGTATAGCAGACGCTTGCTACCAGCACCGCCAGCCCGAAGGCCGGGGCAATGCGTCCATAAACAATCTCCTTCGGGATGCCGACGACAAAAATGAGCAGCCCCATCATGGTCAGCAAATTGGTCAGGTTGTTGGTCATCAACCCGAAATAAGCCGCCCAGTCACCTCTTTTCCACTCCAGTTTCATGCTTTTCATGGATGCTTACCTTATAGGACGTAGCGATCGCGGAAGGTCAACAGCGCCTTTTCAAAACAGCTAAACGGCGGGTGAACGATGCCCGCCCCAATCATGCCAATGCCTGCGTCTTTGTGGGCAATGGCGGTGTTAATGACCGGCAGGATGCCGCTGCCCGCAACTCTGGTGATGTCGATGGCGGTTGGAATGCCCATAAACGAGAGCAGCGGAATGGTGACGTTCGGGTTTTCGCCGAGGGTGATCTCGCGCATCTGACGGGAGAAATCGATGGCTTCATCCACCGTGCCGCCCACCAGCGCCACGATTGCCGGGGCCGTAGCCATCGCAAAACCGCCGATACCGTAGGTTTCGGTAATGGCGCTGTCGCCAATATCCAGCCCTGAATCTTCCGGCCTGTAGCCCGCAAACATGGGCCCTATCACCTGCTGCGCCGGGCCGGTGAACCACTGCCCCGGCAACCCGGAGATGCGCAGGCCGAACTCGTAGCCGTTGCGCGCCATGGTCGTGACCACGGTGCTGTACTCAATACCGTGGGCAGCATCCATGGCGGCTTTACACATCGCCATCCACGTCGGGCCGGAGAAGTAGTCGCTGCTTGCGACGAACTCAAACACCTCGCGCTGCTGCGCCACCGGATACCCGGCCTGAATCAGCCCCGGCGTCAGCGCCTGGATCAGCAACGTCGTCCCCGCGTTGTTGCGGTTGTGGCACTCGTCGCCCATGTGCAGCGCCTGGGCCAGCATCAGGCGCAGGTCGATTTCACCGAGGATTTTCATGGCATCACGCAGCATCGGGCCGAGCACGTCACGCATCCAGTTCAGGCGGTCGATAACGCTCTGGTCGTTGGCGCCCATGCGCAGGATCTTCGCCATCTGCTCGCTGAGGTTGGTGAACGCCCGGTTGCCGTAGGTTTTATTCTCGACGATGTGCATAAACATCGAGGCCGACGTGACGCCCGCCATGGAGCCTACACAGTCGTGCTCGTGGCAGGGCGAGAAGGTAATGGCCCCTGACGCCGCTACGCGCTGTGCGTCGTCGATATCCTTCGCCAGCCCTTCAAACACCAGCGCCCCGGTCACGGCCCCTTTCATTGCGCCACACATGTTTTCCCAGCTGACGGGCGGACCGGCGTGCAGAATGGTGGTACGGGTCATGCCCGGCACGACGTTAATCGCCTGGTCGTAGCCCACCAGCACCGGATGGGACTGAATAATGCGCTCAAGGGCAATCTTATTGGCGGCGGCGATTTTGTCGGCCAGGGGCGCAAGGGCAAGCTGGTCCAGCGCCTCTACAACCTGCAAATTCCCCTGCCCCGGCGGCGTCCAGTCGAGCTGGGTCACGGGGACGTGCTGCTTTTTGAGATCCTCACTGAACATCGCGATACCGACGTTAATCACGTTCAACGGCTGGTTAAACAAGGTGCTCATCAGGCGGTCTCCCCTTTAAAAACAAATTCACGTGCCAGTAATCCGGTATTGGTGCTGCTGCTGGCCCAAATCACGCCCGCCTCGGTCAGAAGCTGACACTGCTGCGCCAGAGACGGTGAGTCCTGGTCGGTACCCAGCACGTAGCCGAGAATTTCCAGCGGACGGTTGTCGGCTTTTGCAATGGCCTGCGCCTCTTTAATGGCCTCAAGCATCACGCCGACCGGATCCTCGTGCGCGCCAAAGCCCAGCACGAAGTCCATCACGATCACCCCCACTTCCGGATCGCGCGCTTCCTGTAACAGGCGGCTGATGCGGTTGGTCGGGTCGATCATCGGATGCGGTTTACCGTGGGTGAAATCGTCATCACCAAAATCGAGGAAGGTGTGGGCTTTACTGACGTTGATATCGTCCAGCCGTTTTGCCGGATCGGGTTGAATGTTGCTGTAGACGTCGTCGTATTTTTCCAGCGCGGCAAACATCGCCTCATCGCACAGGGTGCCGCCGCAGAACAGGCCGCGGATGTATTTCTGCTGGGGCGTCAGCCGGGCGCGCACCTCTTCGATCAGGGGCCAGTTCAGGGGATGCAGATCCAGTGACTCTTTTTTCACCCCCGTTAACAGCACGGCCTTCAGCGCCGCCTCTTTGGTGCCACGGGCAAAGTGCAGATTGCCTTCATCAGCCGGCGGCTGTTGACGCCCAAGGAAACAGACCACCACCGGCTTGCGGCAGTTGCGAGCGCGGGCCAGCACTTTTTCGGCCACCGACGGGGCAGGCGGTTTTGAGATGAGGGTAATCACCTGGGTGGCGTCGTCAGCGTCCAGCATTGCGATGGCATCCAGCATCATCAGGCCGCCTATTTTTTCGCTCAGATCGCGCCCGCCGGTGCCAATCAGCTGCGATACGCCGCCGCCGAACTCATGGACTCGCACGCTCAGCTCCTGGCTGCCGGTCCCGGACGCCCCGATAATACCAATCGGCCCACGACGCACCGCATTGGCAAAGCACAGCCCGGTACCGTTGATAATGGCGGTACCGCAGTCCGGCCCCATCATCAGCAGCCCTTTCTGGTGTGCCTGCTGCTTCAGCGCCAGCTCGTCATCAAGGCTGACGTTATCGGAGAAAAGCATGACGTTAAGATCGTTTTCCAGCGCCTGACGCGCTTCGCGGGCGGCAAAGGTGCCGTTCACCGAAATCACCGCCAGGTTGCTCTCGGGACGATGGGTTTTCGCACTGGCAAGGGTGGCATAACGCGCTTCATGGCTCCCGCCGCTCTCCTTGCGGGTGAAAAGCGCTTCGATGGCCGCCAGCGTTTCGTCATTCGCCGCCTCGCCTTTTATCACAATAAGCAGGTCGCCGTTTTTGGCATCCGCTAATTCCGGCGTTAACAGCCCGAGATTTTTTAATACGCCTTTATTCATTTCTGTCGCCATAGCCACAAAAGCCTGCTCAACGCCCGGCAATTTATTGGCTTTGGTGGAAACCGACATCAATGACACCGAGTCAAAATAGGTATTCTTTTTTATGACGATTTTAGTGGGCATTATTTTTCTCCTGAAAAAGGATAAAAGGGGGCCGCCATCGTGCTAATTGCACGATGGGTGAATGCGTAATGTTTTGATGACCTGCCGGTTAAAGCAGGTCGTGTGAATCAGGCGCCAGCCGACAGCAGCAGGTCTGCTATTTCGTGGAAGCCTTTTTCCCGCGCCAGTTCAAGCGGCGATTTCCCGTATTTATCGGTCATGTGCGGATTCGCGCCGTTATCCAGTAACAGCTTCACGATTTCCTGCTGTCTGGCGCCGCCATCGTTTAAGACAATCGCTTCCAGCAGCGGGGTCCAGCCCACGAAGTTGGTGTGATTAACGTTGATATCGGTTTTTGCCAGCAGTTCCCGCACGATCTCCACGTGCCCTTTCTCACTGGCTGGCGTAATGCCGACGCCGCCGAAACGGGTCAGACGGTCAAGATCCGGGTTAGCGGGTAAGACTATCCGCAGCAGGGTAATATCATTGGTCAGGCAGCTAATCAGAAAAGGGTTAAAACAAGTTTGATCCTGCTTATCAACGTCCGCCCCGGCAGCAATCAGGTATTCAACACAAGGATAATGTTTATTCAGGCTGGCAATAATCAGCGCGGTTCGTTTCTGACGGTTTGTGGCATTAATATCCACGCCTTTTTCCAGACAGGCTTTCAACGCATCCACGTTGCACTGCTCAGCCGCCAGCAGAAATTCCGTAACGAGTTCAGTTGCAGACATATTCAGACTCCAGTGATTTCATTTCTGATGACCTGAGAATAGCAACAGCGTTCGGATAAAAGAATCCGCTTAAATTTCATTCATCGTAAGCAGATTCATTATTGAATATATTTTCACAATCCGGTCAAAATGTGCGTCGGTGCAATCTTTTTCTTATGGTTAAGCTCATTCTGAAGCGTTAAATCGCATTATGCTTATATCTCGAGACGCCTTGCGCGGCGCGGCCCGCAACAAATTACGCGAAGTGTGATATTGTTCAAATCAGTTGTGAAGGCAGTGTTAAAAACTGTTCAAAACTGATTGCCGTGAAGTCCTGATTTCCACGTTGTTATGACCCCGACAGGAGCCTGAAGATGAATTCTATTTTTACCGAAGAGAACCTTCTGGCGTTCACCACCGCCGCGCGCTATCGCAGCTTTAGCAAAGCCGCCGAAGAGTTGGGCCTGACGACATCAGCGATAAGCTATACGATAAAACGCATGGAGACCGGGCTGGATGTGGTGTTATTTGTGCGTAATACCCGCAGCATTGAGCTGACCGAGTCCGGCGCGTACTTTTACCGTAAAGCCACTGATTTACTGAATGATTTCTACGCCATTAAGCGGAGCATAGACACTATCGCTCAGGGGATCGAAGCGCGGGTTCGCATCTGTATCAATCAGCTTTTATATACGCCGCGCCATACCGCCCGGCTGTTGCAGGTGCTGAAGAAACAGTTTCCGACCTGTCAGATCACCGTCACGACCGAGGTTTATAACGGCGTCTGGGATTCCATTATTAATAACCAGGCCAACATTGCGATTGGCGCCCCCGATACGCTGCTCGACGGCGGCGGAATTGATTACACCGAAATTGGGGCTATTCGCTGGGTATTCGCGATCTCACCGGACCACCCTCTGGCGCTGGCACCAGAACCGCTGGCGGAAAGCCAGCTGCGTCTTTATCCCAACATTATGGTTGAAGACACCGCACACACCATTAATAAAAAAGTCGGCTGGTTATTACACGGGCAGGAGGCGATTCTGGTTCCCGACTTTAATACCAAGTGTCAGTGCCAGATATTGGGTGAGGGGATTGGATTTTTACCGGAGCACATGGCGCGAGACGCCATGGAACAGGGATTATTAATTACACGTCGAATCAACAATCCGCGGCAGGACTCCCGCATGCTGCTGGCGACGCAACATGCGGCAACCGGTCAGGTCACCCGATGGATAAAACAGCAGTTTGGCCCACAGGGCGTGCTGACCGGCATATACAGTGATTTGCTCTGGCGAACTTAGCTACGGCTCTGCACCCAGAACGCGTGGATGAGTCCGGGGATATAGCCCAGTAACGTCAAAATGATGTTAAGAATAAACGCCCAGCCAAACCCTTTTCCGAGCAGCACGCCCAGCGGTGGCAGAATGATTGTAATGACGATGCGCCAAAAACCCATAAATACTCCATACAAGCTAAATAATTGAAAGTTAAAAAGAGACTCATCTCTAAGCATAGTCAATTTAGCCGCTTGCCGCTGCCCCCGCTTCGCTTTTTACCCTCCTTTACGCTTTTGACACTGGCTTAATCCGGCCCCTTAGTTTAGCATTTACTTAATTAAGTAAATACTAAACTAAATATGACTGAACTTGAACAACTCCAGGCCAGCGCTGAGCAGGCCGCAGCCCTTCTTAAGGCCATGAGCAATGCGCGTCGGCTGCTGATCCTTTGCACGCTCTGCGGCGCCCCCGGTACCAGCGCGGGCGAACTGGCGCGTGCTACCGGGCTGAGCGCCTCTGCCACCTCGCAACATCTGGCGCGCATGCGTGACGAGGGGCTTATCGACAGCACCCGCGACGCACAGCGTATTCTCTATTTCATTAAAAATGATGCGGTGAATCAGGTCATCAGCACCCTGAAAACCCTTTATTGTCCGTAAGGAGTCACCATGTCCCTTCCTCTTATTTCGCCCCGGCAAGCCACTACCCGTATTGCTGAGGGCGCAAAACTTATTGATATTCGCGATGCCGATGAATATGCCCGCGAACATATTTCCGGGGCACACTCCGTCCCGCTGGACACTTTGCCCGGCGGGCTTCAGGCTCATGCCGGTGAAACGGTGATTTTTCACTGCCAGTCCGGCACGCGCACGTCGAATAATGCAACACGTCTGGCGCAGGCAGCGTCACCGGCGCAGGCCTTGCTGCTCGAAGGCGGTATCCAGGGCTGGAAGCAGGCGGGATTCGAGACCCTTGAAGATAAGGCGCAGCCGCTTCCTCTGATGCGCCAGGTACAGATTGCGGCCGGGCTCTTGATCCTGTGCGGCGTCGTGCTGGGCTATAGCGTCTCCAGCGGCTTTTTCCTGCTGAGCGGATTTGTCGGCGCCGGGCTACTCTTCGCGGGGGTAAGCGGCTACTGCGGCATGGCGCGTCTGCTGAAGGTGATGCCGTGGAACAGACCTACCTCGTAAGCAGTAGCTGGCAGAATAGACTGTACCCGGAATCGCCCCTGGGCTAAGGTGAGGAATACAACAATGATGAGGAGGTACTATGTTTTCTGTCGGCGATTTTGTGCAACCCCGTATGGGCGGTCCAAAACTGAAAGTGGTTGAGATTCATGACGATCAGGTTGTCGTCGTGCAGGCGAGTCAGGAGCAGGGCGAGAAATTTACGCTGAAAGCAGCGGATGTCACGCTGTATAAAGAAGACGGCGATTTCGGCGTCTGCTAATGGCTCCGGGCGGGATAAACCCGCCCGGCAGTATCACGTTACATCTTAAATCAGGAAATCTTCCAGCTTTTTGCCGTCTGCCAGCGCGGCAGCGATAGGTTTTGGTGTGCGCCCCTGACCTGTCCAGGTTTTGGTTTCACCATTGGCATCAGTGAAACGGTATTTTGCTTCACGGGCCTGACGTTTTTGCGGCTGGCTTGAGCCTTTCAGCGCATCTTTACCCAGCAAATCTTCCGGGGAAATACCGTCCGCTCTCATTTGCTCCAGCAGCGCATTAATTTTTTGCTTCTGCTCAGCCTGTTGTTGCTGCAATTCATCCTGTTCATTACGTTTTTCTTCAGTAACAATTCTGAATTTTTCCAGCATTTCTTCCAGCACTTCAATTGAGAATTCACGCGCCATAGCACGGAGTGTGCGGATATTATTAAGATTTTGTAACGTAGCAGACATATTGCTGAAGACCTTTTATGAGTGGATGCAATAAGCATTAAGTGAATAGGGTAATCGACTTTAGTTTAAATATCCAGTTTCATTCTCCCCCAACCATTATTGGGGCATTAATAAAATATTTATTTATATAATGTTTACTTTATTTACTTATCCTGCAAAGTGCGCCCTGCACTTTCAAACTGGCATGCTCTTCTAAGAGGTCATTTATTGCCGAAGGTTCCCTATTTTTATCCAAAAATCAACAAATCACCTCATCTTTAGCTACAAACTCACAACTAGTTGATTTAATTGAATAACATGACAAGCGAAACACAAAATAGTGAAGCGAACAAAAAGCATACGCCAACAGAGGATTTTGTGGACAAAACGCCATTAAATAAAAATATTTAACTCATTGTGAGTTTCAAAGCAGAGATATACCCTATGCACATTAATTTAGCCAACCTAATGCACTACCTGAAACGGGTGTGACATCGATTTTTGTCTTCTCAAGGAGTCCGGACATGTTCTCACCGCAGTCTCGCCTGCGTCACGCTGTGGCAGACACCTTCGCGATGGTGGTTTACTGTTCCGTTGTGAACATGGTGATTGAGATATTCTTGTCCGGAATGTCGTTTGAGCAGTCACTCTCTTCACGCCTGGTGGCGATTCCGGTCAATATTCTGATTGCCTGGCCCTATGGACTCTATCGTGATGCGGCAATGCGCCTGGCCCGTCGCATCAGCCCTGCCGGGTGGGCGAAAAATCTGGCAGATGTCCTGGCCTATGTCACCTTTCAGTCCCCGGTTTATGTTGCCATCCTGCTCACCGTAGGGGCCGACTGGTCACAAATTTTCGCTGCGGTCAGTTCAAATATCGTGGTGTCTATGCTGATGGGCGCCGCCTACGGCTATTTCCTGGATTATTGTCGCCGCCTGTTCAAGGTCGACGCGTACCAGCAATCCAGGGCGTAAGAAGAAGCGACTGGCCCGTGCCAGTCGCCGTTTTATTGCGGTTCGCCAAACAGCCCGGCCAGAAAGCGCTCAAGCGCCATACGGGAGCTAAAACCATGCGGAATACCATAATGCTCATGCGTTTCGCCTCCTAAATAGAGAGGAAACTCCTGATAATGATCGCAGGTTTTGATATCCGAGGCTGGCTCAGCAAAAGACTGACTTCTGTCTTTCAGCGTAGGGTGAATAATTAGCGCAGTGCGTCCCATGCGGGCTTCGCGGTTGACGTAAACATAATTATCGCCACGGCGATAACCATACGTTCTCTGGGTCACTACATCCATGATGAAACCCGCTTTTTCAAGAACGCGTGCCACCTCATCGGGTCGTAAATACATATTTTATCCTCGTTATCTTTTCCTGCCGCGCAACCTTACATTATTCAGCATTAGCAACGCTTTCAGAATATTCCATAAACCGTCTAATTAGTCGTGACTCACTTCAGATATTAAAATTCTGGACTAGACTGAATGTGAACACCAAATTATGGAGGATCGTATGTTTAACAGACCGAACCGAAACGATATTAATGACGACACTCAGGACATTCGTAATGATGTCAGCCAATTAGCCGACACGCTGGAAGATGTGCTGAAATCCTGGGGATCGGATGCTAAGGACGAAGCAGATACCGCAAAACGTAAGGCTCAGTCTTTGCTGCGTGAAACCCGCGCCCGCATGAACGGTCGCTCTCGTACTACGCAAGCGGCCTGCGCTGCGATGGGCTGCGCGAACACCTTCATTCGTGAAAAACCCATGTGCGCGATTGGGACCATCGCGGCGGTAGGCATTTTTATCGGTGCCCTGCTCACACTACGTAAATAAGCTTTTTTGTGCCAACTGGCCCCCGTTCGCTGACGTGAACGGGGGCAAATTTTTTTCTGTTGTCTAAAAATCCCGCACAGCAAGGCCCTCCGCACTCCTGGACGTACTGACGAACCGCAATGCTGAAATTCCCATATCTTGTATGGTTGAAACTTAATCCAACTACATCTAGTATTCCTTTTAAAGAAGTCCAGCTACCCGACGCGTTCATTCGCGCCTTAACTTTATTATAAATGGGAATGCGAATCATGATAATTACTATTTACACTCGTAACGACTGTGTACAGTGCCACGCCACCAAACGCGCAATGGAAAGTCGTGGCGTAGCCTTCGAAATGGTGAACGTGGACAGCGTACCCGATGCAGCCGAAACCCTGCGGGCAAAAGGTTTTCGTCAGCTTCCCGTCGTGATCGCCGGCGAGACGAGCTGGTCAGGGTTTCGACCCGATATGATTAACCGCCTTCAGACCCAGGCCGCCAGCGCATGAGTCTCCTCGTCTACTTTTCCAGCAGTTCGGAAAACACGCTTCGTTTTATTGAACGGGTCGGACTTCCTTCAGTTCGTATTCCCCTCAACGAGCGTGAACGTATTCAGATAGACGAACCTTATATTCTGGTGGTCCCCAGCTATGGCGGCGGCGGAACCGCGGGTGCGGTGCCGCGCCAGGTGATCCGCTTTCTTAACGATCCCGTTAACCGGACGCTGATTCGCGGCGTGATCGCGGCAGGCAACCGTAATTTTGGCGAAGCATTTTGTCGCGCCGGGGATGTTATCTCTCAGAAATGCGCCGTGCCGTATCTCTATCGGTTCGAACTGATGGGGACCCCGCAGGACGTAGAAAACGTGCGTAAAGGAGTAAACGAATTTTGGCAACGACAACCGCAGAACGCGTGATGCAGGGATCGATGGATTACCACGCGCTAAATGCCATGCTGAACCTCTACGATCGTGAGGGGCGTATTCAGTTTGAAAAAGACGGTGAAGCGGTAGAGGCTTTTTTTGCCGCGCATGTCCGTCCGAATACCGTGACGTTTTCCACCACCACGGAACGCCTCGACTACCTGGTGAGCGAAGGCTATTACGAACAAGCGGTGCTGGCGCGTTATGACCACGCCTTTGTGGTGGCGCTGTTTGCACATGCGCACCAGAGCGGTTTTCGATTCAGCACGTTTCTGGGGGCCTGGAAATACTACACCAGCTATACGCTGAAAACGTTCGACGGCAAACGTTATCTTGAAAGCTTTGAAGACCGCGTTGTGATGGTGGCGCTGACGCTGGCGCAGGGCGATGAGGTTCTGGCACAAAAGCTCACAGACGACATTCTGGCAGGACGGTTTCAGCCCGCGACGCCCACCTTCCTCAACTGCGGCAAAGCCCAGCGCGGTGAACTGGTCTCCTGCTTCCTGCTGCGCATTGAAGACAATATGGAGTCGATTGGGCGCGCGGTGAATTCTGCGCTGCAGCTTTCTAAACGCGGCGGCGGCGTGGCATTTTTGCTCTCTAATTTGCGTGAGGCCGGCGCGCCGATAAAGCGCATCGAAAATCAATCCTCCGGCGTTATTCCGGTGATGAAGATGCTGGAAGATGCCTTTTCCTACGCAAATCAGCTAGGAGCACGCCAGGGTGCAGGCGCGGTCTATCTACACGCCCATCATCCGGATATCCTGCGCTTTCTTGATACCAAACGTGAAAACGCCGACGAAAAAATTCGCATCAAAACGCTTTCGCTGGGGGTCGTGATCCCGGACATCACGTTCCAGCTGGCGAAAGAGAATGCCGAAATGGCCCTTTTCTCACCCTATGATATTGAACGACTGTACGGAAAACCCTTTGGCGATATCGCCATCAGCGAGCATTACGATGAACTGGTCGCCGACGATCGCGTGCGCAAAAAATACATCAACGCCCGCGACTTCTTCCAGACCCTTGCAGAAATCCAGTTTGAATCTGGTTATCCGTACATGATGTACGAGGATACGGTGAACCGCGCCAACCCCATTGCCGGGCGCATTAATATGAGCAACCTCTGCTCGGAAATTTTACAGGTCAACAGCGCGTCCACCTATGACGAAAACCTGGACTATGCGCAAACCGGAAAAGATATCTCCTGCAACCTGGGTTCGCTGAATATTGCCCACACGATGGATTCACCCGATTTCGGCAGTACGGTGGAAACCGCTATCCGCGGCCTGACGGCCGTGTCGGACATGAGCCACATCCGCAGCGTACCGTCGATTGACGCGGGCAATGCGGCCTCGCACGCCATTGGGCTTGGCCAGATGAACCTGCATGGTTATCTGGCGCGGGAAGGTATTGCCTATGGCAGCCCGGAGGGGCTCGATTTCACTAATCTTTATTTCTATACCGTGACCTGGCATGCGCTTCATACCTCGATGATGCTGGCCCGGGAGCGCCACCAGCGTTTCCGGGGCTTTGAACGCTCGCGTTACGCCAGCGGGGAATATTTTAAACAGTACCTGGAAGAGGAATGGCAGCCCAAAACCGAGAAAGTCCGTAGCCTGTTCGCTGAAGCCGGTATTACGCTTCCCACGTATGAAATGTGGCGGCAGTTGCGCGATGACGTGATGCAATACGGTCTTTACAACCAGAATCTTCAGGCCGTGCCGCCAACCGGGTCGATTTCTTATATTAATCATGCGACATCGAGTATCCATCCGATCGTTTCGAAAATCGAAATTCGTAAGGAAGGGAAAACCGGACGCGTCTACTACCCGGCTCCGTTTATGACCAACGAGAATCTGGCGCTCTACCAGGATGCCTATGAAATTGGGCCAGAGAAAATTATTGATACCTATGCCGAGGCGACCCGGCATGTCGATCAGGGCCTGTCGCTAACGCTCTTTTTCCCCGATACCGCCACGACACGCGACATCAATAAGGCGCAAATTTACGCGTGGAAAAAAGGGATTAAGACGCTCTATTACATTCGCCTGCGCCAGCTCGCGCTGGAAGGTACCGAAATCGAAGGCTGCGTATCCTGCGCGCTGTAAGGAGAAAGGATGAAACTGTCACGCGTAAACGCCGTTAACTGGAATAAAATTCAGGATGATAAAGACCTTGAGGTCTGGAATCGCCTGACCAGTAACTTCTGGCTGCCGGAGAAAGTGCCGTTGTCGAATGATATTCCGGCCTGGCAAACCCTGAGCCACGCCGAGCAACAGCTGACTATCCGCGTTTTTACGGGATTAACGCTGCTGGACACCATTCAGAATACGATTGGCGCACCGGCATTAATGGCCGATGCGCTGACGCCACATGAAGAGGCGGTGATGTCGAATATCAGCTTTATGGAGGCGGTACATGCCCGCTCCTACAGCTCGATCTTTTCAACGCTTTGTCAGACCAAAGACGTTGATGCCGCCTATGCCTGGAGCGAAGCAAGCGAATCATTACAGCGTAAAGCCCAACGGGTACTGGAGCATTACCATGCCGATGATCCCTTGAAGAAAAAGATCGCCAGCGTGTTTCTGGAATCTTTCCTTTTCTATTCAGGTTTCTGGCTGCCCATGTACTGGTCGAGCCGGGGCAAGCTCACCAACACCGCGGACCTGATACGGTTAATCATTCGCGATGAAGCCGTGCACGGCTATTACATCGGTTATAAGTACCAGAAAGGGCTGGAAAAGGTCAGCGAAGAGAAGCGTGGGGCCTTAAAGGGTTTCGCCCTCGATCTGCTGATGGATTTGTACGATAACGAACTGGCCTATACTGCGGAACTGTACGCCGACACGGGCTGGGAAGAGGATGTCCAGGCGTTCCTCTGCTACAACGCCAATAAGGCGCTGATGAATTTGGGTTACGACGCGCTTTTCCCGCCTGAGATGGCAGAAGTCAATCCGGCCATTCTGGCAGCCTTATCCCCCAATGCCGATGAAAACCACGACTTTTTCTCAGGGTCGGGATCGTCATATGTTATGGGGAAAGCGGTGGAAACAGAAGATGAAGACTGGGACTTTTAATCGTTCGTATGCGTTCACTAATTTAATTTAAAGGGAGATAAATCTCTCATATATTTTCACATACTCTACACTGTCATTAGCCCTTCATATTCACCTGAATTCCTCCGGTTCAGGTGAAATTCTGCTGCACATTGACAAAAATTTCAGAAAAATTCGACCATCGCGCAGCCCTTATCTCATGGGAAATTCAGCCGTTTCGCTTATGGCAGAATTCATGCCACCCGCGGAGTGAGGGTTGTCTCAGATTCTGAGTATGTTAGGGTATGGCCTGGTAATTATTTCCATTGGTAATCATATTGACACTATTTAATAACGGGAAATATTCTATTGCATGGCAATTAAATTAGAAGTTAAGAATCTATACAAAGTATTTGGCGAGCATCCACAGCGCGCGTTCAAATATATCGAGAAAGGACTTTCGAAAGAACAAATTCTGGAAAAAACAGGGCTATCGCTTGGCGTTAAGAACGCCAGTCTGGCCATTGAAGAAGGCGAGATCTTCGTCATCATGGGGTTATCCGGCTCGGGTAAATCGACCATGGTTCGCCTTCTCAATCGCCTGATTGAACCCACCCGCGGACAGGTACTGATTGATGGTGAAGATATTGCCAAAATATCAGACGCTGAGCTTCGTGAGGTGCGCAGGAAAAAGATTGCGATGGTCTTTCAGTCATTCGCGCTAATGCCACATATGACGGTACTGGAAAATACCGCCTTCGGTATGGAATTAGCGGGTGTTGCTGCTCAGGAACGCCAGGAAAAGGCGCTTGATGCATTACGTCAGGTGGGCCTTGAAAATTATGCACACGGTTATCCGGACGAACTCTCTGGCGGTATGCGTCAGCGCGTTGGACTTGCCCGCGCATTAGCGATCAATCCTGACATATTATTAATGGATGAAGCGTTCTCTGCACTCGATCCATTAATTCGTACTGAGATGCAGGATGAGCTGGTAAAACTCCAGGCGAAGCATCAGCGTACCGTGGTCTTTATTTCCCACGATCTGGACGAAGCAATGCGCATTGGCGATCGAATTGCCATTATGCAAAATGGCGAAGTGGTCCAGGTCGGCACGCCGGATGAAATTCTTAATAATCCGGCAAATGATTATGTCCGCACCTTCTTCCGTGGCGTGGATATCAGCCAGGTATTCAGCGCGAAAGATATTGCCCGTCGCGCCCTGAACGGCATTATTCGCCGCACGCCCGGATTTGGCCCACGCTCCGCACTAAAGCTGTTGCAGGATGAAGACCGTGAATATGGTTATGTCATTGAGCGCGGCAATAAATATGTTGGCATTGTCTCCATTGATTCACTGAAGGCGGCACTCAGCGCCAATCAGGGAATTGATGCGGCGCTGATCGACGCTCCGCTTGCCGTGGACGCCGAAACGCCGCTCAGCGAGTTGCTCTCCCATGTTGGACAGGCACCCTGTGCCGTGCCGGTTATTGGTGAAGAACAACAGTACGTCGGCATCATTTCAAAACGCATGTTGCTGCAGGCTTTAGATCGCGAGGGGGCAAACAATGGCTGATCAATCTAATCCGTGGGGAACCACAGACGCGGCGGACAGCGCCGCACAATCCGCAGATGCCTGGGGTACCCCGGCACCGGCTGACGGCGGCGGAACGGCTGACTGGCTCAACAGCGCACCAGCCCCGGCACCTGAACATTTCAATATTATGGACCCGTTCCATAAAACGCTGATCCCGCTCGATAGCTGGGTTACCGAAGGCATCGACTGGGTAGTGACGCATTTCCGTCCGGTATTCCAGGGTATTCGTGTACCGGTGGATTACATCCTCAACGGGTTCCAGCAACTGATGCTGGGCATGCCCGCGCCAGTGGCGATCGTGCTGTTTGCCTTGATTGCCTGGCAGTTTGGCAGCGCAGGAATGGGTATTGCAACGCTGATTTCCCTGATCGCTATCGGTGCCATCGGCGCATGGTCCCAGGCGATGATCACCCTGGCGCTGGTTCTTACCGCCCTGCTGTTCTGCGTGATTATCGGACTGCCGACGGGAATATGGCTGGCGCGCAGTCCGCGTGCCGCCAAAATAATCCGCCCTCTGCTTGATGCGATGCAAACCACGCCGGCGTTCGTCTATCTGGTGCCTATCGTGATGCTGTTCGGCATCGGTAACGTGCCAGGCGTGGTGGTCACCATTATCTTCGCCCTGCCGCCGGTTATTCGCCTGACCATCCTGGGGATTAATCAGGTGCCTGCGGATCTGATCGAAGCCTCACGCTCGTTTGGCGCAAGCCCGCGCCAGATGTTGTTTAAAGTGCAGCTGCCGCTGGCGATGCCCACCATTATGGCGGGGGTAAATCAGACGCTGATGCTTGCGCTCTCCATGGTGGTGATCGCCTCCATGATCGCCGTTGGCGGTCTGGGTCAGATGGTGCTTCGCGGGATTGGCCGTCTTGATATGGGGCTTGCCACCGTGGGCGGCGTGGGGATCGTGATCCTCGCCATTATTCTTGACCGCCTGACGCAGGCTGTCGGTCGCGATTCACGCAGTCGCGGCAATCGTCGCTGGTACACCACCGGCCCAGTCGGGTTGATCCTCCGCCCTTTCACAAAATAAGGAATAACGATGCGACATACCGTACTTTTTGCCACAGCGTTTGCCACCCTCGTTTCGACCAGCACGTTCGCAGCAGAACTGCCGGGCAAAGGCGTGACCGTTCAACCCATTCAGAGCACCATTTCTGAAGAGTCTTTCCAGACGCTGATCGTCAGCCGTGCCCTGGAAAAACTGGGCTATACGGTGAATAAGCCAAGCGAAGTCGATTACAACGTTGCCTATACCTCGATTGCATCTGGCGATGCGACCTTCACCGCGGTCAACTGGCAGCCACTGCACGATGACATGTACAGTGCTGCCGGCGGCGACAAAAAATTCTATCGTGAAGGGACCTACGTCACCGGTGCTGCCCAGGGCTATCTGATTGACAAGAAAACCGCTGAAAAATATCACATTACCAATATTGAACAGCTGAAGGATCCGAAGATTGCCAAACTGTTCGACACCAATGGTGACGGCAAAGCCGATATGATGGGTTGCTCACCGGGCTGGGGTTGTGAAGCGGTGATTAACCACCAGAATAAAGCCTTTGATCTGGCCAAAACCGTCGACGTGAGCCACGGAAACTACTCCGCCATGATGGCTGACACCATTGCGCGCTTTAAAGAAGGTAAGCCGATTATCTATTACACCTGGACACCGTACTGGGTGAGCGATGTGATGAAACCCGGTAAAGACGTGGTATGGCTGCAGGTGCCCTTCTCCTCCCTGCCGGGCGAGCAGAAAGATATCGACACCAAACTGCCTAACGGCATGAACTATGGTTTCCCGGTGAATACCATGCACATCGTGGCAAATAAAGCCTGGGCCGAGAAAAACCCGGCGGCGGCAAAACTGTTCTCGGTGATGAAATTGCCTCTGGCAGATATCAACGCCCAGAATGCGATGATGCATGAAGGTAAATCATCAGAAGCGGATGTTCAGGGTCACGTTGACGGCTGGATTAAAGCCCACCAGCAGCAGTTCGACGGCTGGGTAAAAGAGGCGCTGGCCGCACAGAAGTCATGACAGCGGGTTCCCCTCTCTCACTGGGGAAGGGAACCGAACACTGCTTTTCCCCTCTCCCTGGGGGGAGGGTAATAGACGCTGCCTTTCCCCCTCTCCCTGGAGAAGGGAACTGAACACTCCTTTCCCCTCTCCCTGTGGAAGGGAACTGAACACTCCTTTCCCCTCTCCCTGTGGAAGGGAACTGAACACTCCTTTCCCCCTCTCCCTGTGGGAGAGGGCCGGGGTGAGGGCATCACACCGCACTTCTCCAGCGCTAAACCGCACAAACCAACACGCAACAAATCCCCTATATTCATTTACATCCGTTATGATTGGTTTCCGGAAAAATAATCACTTAATGAATGATTCCAGACCCTCATGACCAAAAATTCACACGATCTTAGCCCGGCGTTAATTCTGCTGATGTCAGTTGCTACTGGCCTGGCCGTCGCCAGTAATTACTATGCCCAACCGTTGCTCGATACCATCGCGCGCGCTTTCTCCCTCTCCGCCAGTTCCGCTGGGTTTATCGTCACTGCCGCTCAGCTAGGTTACGCGGTGGGGCTGCTGTTTCTGGTGCCGTTAGGCGACATGTTCGAACGACGTCGGCTTATCGTCTGCATGACGCTGCTGGCCGCCGGCGGGATGCTTATCACCGCCTCCAGTCAGTCGCTGGCGATGATGATTCTGGGTACGGCGCTGACCGGACTCTTCTCCGTCGTCGCGCAGATTCTGGTTCCACTCGCCGCCACGCTCGCCGCCCCGGAGAAGCGTGGCAAAGTGGTCGGCACCATTATGAGCGGCTTACTGCTGGGCATCCTGCTGGCAAGAACCGTTGCCGGACTGCTGGCAAGTCTTGGCGGCTGGCGCACCGTTTACTGGGTCGCCAGCGTACTCATGGTTATTATGGCCCTGGCGCTCTGGCGTGGACTGCCCAAAGTGAAGCAGGAGAACCACCTGAACTATCCGCAGCTTCTCGGGTCGGTTTTCGCGCTCTTCACACAGGATAAACTGCTGCGTACCCGCGCATTGCTTGGCTGTTTCACCTTTGCCAACTTCAGTATCCTCTGGACGTCGATGGCGTTTCTTCTGGCCTCTCCGCCGTTTAACTATTCCGAAGGTGTAATCGGTCTCTTTGGCCTGGCGGGTGCAGCCGGCGCGCTGGGGGCACGTCCTGCGGGCGGGCTTGCCGATAAAGGGAAGTCGCACCTGACCACCACCGCAGGCCTGGTATTATTGCTGCTCTCCTGGGCCGCCATCTGGTATGGGCATATTTCTGTTCTGGCGCTGATTGTCGGTATTCTGGTGCTCGACCTCACCGTGCAGGGCGTCCACATCACCAACCAGACCGTGATTTATCGCGTCAATCCCGACGCACGTAATCGCCTGACGGCAGGTTACATGACCAGCTACTTTATTGGCGGGGCTGCAGGCTCGCTGATTTCAGCGTCGGCATGGCAGCATGCAGGCTGGAGCGGCGTTTGCCTGGTGGGCACGGTGGTTGCTGCGCTTAATTTACTGGTGTGGTGGCGCGGATATCACCGCCAGGAAGCAATACACTAACGTTTACAATGCCGTGGGGCGACTTAGGGTGTTAAGCCGCTCCACAGTCTGTTAAGGTTAGCGTAATCATTTATGCCAGAAATTTTAATGTGAGTGACATATTTACATTCAGTATGAATAGCTCAGACCTGAACGCTGCTCCTCGTCACCCCATCCCGTCTTTTCCGGGCGTACGCCCCACCGTTTCTGTGCTTACCGGGTCACGGATTTGCCCGGCGCTTTCTGACAGTAATATTCGCTCCACGGATATAACCGCACAAATAATTCATTTACATTATTTGTCACTGTCGTTACTATATCGACTGTAATTAATGAGGTCATGCCCAAATGGATAGTTCGTTTACGCCCATTGAACAAATGCTTAAATTTCGCGCCAGTCGTCACGAAGATTTCCCGTATCAGGAGATTTTGCTGACGCGTCTTTGCATGCATATGCAAGGTAAGTTACTGGAAAACCGCAATAAAATGCTGAAAGCTCAAGGGATTAACGAGACGTTGTTTATGGCGTTGATTACGCTTGAGTCTCAGGAAGATCACAGCATTCAGCCTTCAGAACTGAGTTGCGCCCTGGGGTCATCCCGTACCAACGCGACCCGTATTGCCGATGAGCTGGAGAAGCGTGGCTGGATTGAACGCCGCGAAAGCGACAACGACCGCCGCTGTCTGCATCTGCAACTGACCGACAAAGGTCACGAATTCCTGCGTGGAGTACTTCCTCCTCAGCACAACTGTCTGCATCAACTCTGGTCTGCGCTGAGTACGTCTGAGCGCGATCAACTCGAGCATATCACGCGCAAGCTGCTCACCCGTCTGGATCAGATGGATGAAGAGGGTGTCATTCTTGAGGCACTGAGCTAACGCGACGATCCGCTCAACCATCCAGATTTAATAAGAATTGATAGGCCAGCACGTCACACTGCTGGCCTTTCTGACAACAGGTCGGCTCAGCCGATGTGAAAATAAGAAGATCGTGGAGAACAACAATGAGCGCAAATGCGGAGATGACTCCCCCGCAGCAACCAGCAAATAAGAAAGGCAAACGTAAGAGCGCCCTTCTTGTGCTGACCTTGCTCTTTATTATTATTGCCGTGGCATATGGGATTTATTGGTTTTTAGTATTGCGTCATGTCGAAGAGACAGACGATGCATACGTGGCAGGGAACCAGGTTCAGATTATGGCGCAGGTGTCGGGCAGCGTGACGAAAGTCTGGGCTGACAATACCGACTATGTGCAAAAAGGCGACGTGCTGGTCACGCTTGATCCCACCGATGCTCAGCAGGCGTTTGAAAAAGCACAGACCGAGCTTGCCTCAAGCGTGCGTCAAACCCGTCAGTCGATGATCAACAGTAAGCAGTTACAGGCGAGCATCGATGTGCAGAAAACGGCGCTGGCCCAGGCGCAAAGCGATCTTAACCGTCGTATTCCGCTGGGCACCGCTAACCTGATTGGTCGTGAAGAGCTGCAACATGCGCGTGATGCGGTTGCCAGCGCTCAGGCCCAGCTTGACGTGGCGATCCAACAGTACAACGCCAATCAGGCGATGATTCTTGGCACCAGCCTGGAAAATCAGCCTGCCGTGAAACAGGCGGCGACTGAAGTCCGTAATGCCTGGCTTGCCCTGCAGCGAACCAAAATCGTCAGCCCAATGACGGGCTATGTCTCCCGTCGCGCCGTACAGCCGGGCGCGCAAATTAGCCCGACAACGCCGCTGATGGCGGTGGTTCCGGCCAGCAATTTGTGGGTTGATGCGAACTTCAAAGAGACGCAGCTTGCCCATATGCGTATTGGCCAGACCGCGACCATCGTCAGTGATATTTACGGCGACGACGTGAAGTACACCGGTAAAGTGGTCGGCCTGGATATGGGGACCGGCAGCGCGTTCTCTCTGCTGCCTGCACAAAACGCTACGGGTAACTGGATCAAAGTGGTTCAGCGTCTGCCTGTGCGTATTGAGCTGGACGAGAAGCAACTGGCTGACCATCCGCTGCGTATTGGCCTGTCCACTCTGGTCACCGTGGACACCGCCGTGCGTGACGGTCAGATGCTGGCAAATCAGGTCCGCACTGATCCGGCTTATGAAAGCAACGCTCGTGAAATCAGCCTTGATCCGGTTAACAAGCTGATCGATGAAATCGTGAAAGCGAACGCCGGTTAATCCGAGGGTGAGCGTTATGCAACAGCAAAAACCGCAAAAACCGTTGGAAGGCGCGCAGCTGGTCATCATGACCATTGCGCTGTCGCTGGCGACCTTCATGCAGGTGCTGGACTCCACTATCGCCAACGTGGCGATCCCGACCATTGCCGGGAACCTTGGCTCGTCACTGAGCCAGGGGACGTGGGTCATTACCTCGTTCGGGGTGGCGAATGCGATTTCGATTCCGATTACCGGCTGGTTGGCAAAACGCGTCGGGGAAGTGAAGTTATTCCTGTGGTCTACGGTCCTGTTTGTCCTCGCCTCCTGGGCGTGCGGCATGTCCAACAGCCTGACGATGCTGATCTTCTTCCGCGTCATTCAGGGGATTGTTGCCGGGCCACTGATTCCGCTTTCTCAGAGCCTGTTGCTGAACAACTATCCGCCCGCCAAACGCTCTATCGCGCTGGCGCTGTGGTCGATGACGGTGATTGTGGCGCCTATTTGTGGCCCTATCCTGGGTGGTTTTATCAGTGATAACTACCACTGGGGCTGGATCTTCTTTATCAACGTGCCTATCGGTGCGCTGGTGGTCCTGCTGACGCTGCAGTCGCTGCGTGGACGCGAGACGCGAACCGAACAGCGGCGTATTGATGGCGTGGGCCTGGCCCTGCTGGTGCTTGGTATTGGTAGTCTGCAGATCATGCTGGACCGCGGGAAAGAGCTGGACTGGTTCGCCTCGCAGGAGATCATCGTGTTAACGGTGGTGGCGGTGGTGGCGATAAGCTTCCTGATTGTCTGGGAGCTGACGGACGATAATCCGATAGTCGATCTCTCGCTGTTTAAGTCGCGGAACTTTACCATCGGCTGCCTGTGTATCAGTCTCGCCTATATGCTCTACTTTGGCGCGATTGTTCTGCTGCCGCAGCTTTTGCAGGAGGTCTATGGCTACACGGCAACGTGGGCCGGACTGGCCTCGGCGCCGGTTGGCCTGATTCCGGTGCTGCTGTCACCGATAATTGGCAGGTTCGCCCATAAGCTCGACATGCGCCGGCTGGTGACATTCAGCTTTATTATGTATGCAGTGTGCTTCTACTGGCGTGCGTATACGTTCGAGCCCGGAATGGACTTTGGCGCCTCCGCGTGGCCGCAGTTTATCCAGGGCTTTGCCGTGGCGTGCTTCTTTATGCCGCTGACCACCATTACGTTATCCGGCTTACCGCCTGAGCGTCTGGCGGCGGCATCGAGTCTGTCGAACTTTACCCGAACGCTGGCGGGATCTATCGGGACGTCTATCACTACCACGTTGTGGACGAACCGCGAGTCGCTACACCATGCCCAGTTGACCGAATCGGTGAACGCGTTCAACCCGAACGCCCAGCAGATGTACAACCAGCTGGAAGGGTTGGGGATGACAGAGCAGCAGGCGTCCGGCTGGATTGCCCAACAAATCACTAACCAGGGTCTGATTATCTCAGCGAATGAGATTTTCTGGATTTCAGCCGGGATCTTTATTCTGTTGCTGGGTCTGGTGTGGTTTGCAAAACCCCCGTTTGGTGCGGGCGGCGGAGGCGGCGGCGCGCACTGATCCTGTGTAAAGGGTGCCACGCTGCTTCTCCTGGCCCCCTTCACGGACACGGTTGTCCAGAACGCGACAGCAATTGTCAATTCCGATAAAGCTGCGCTCCTGAAATCGATTCACGATAGTGAAAAGACAACAGGAGCGCATCATGCTGAAAAACCCCGAACAAAAATACCAGCCCTATCCCCCTCTCTCCCTGCCCGATCGTCACTGGCCGAACCGGACCATTACTCAGGCGCCGCGCTGGCTCTCTACCGATCTTCGGGATGGTAACCAGGCGCTGGCCGAACCGATGGACAGCGACCGTAAGCTCCAGTTCTGGGCATTACTGCTGAGCTGTGGTTTTAAAGAGATTGAGGTCGCTTTTCCGTCCGCTTCGCAAACTGATTTTAATTTTGTGCGCCAGCTTATCGACGAAAATCGTATTCCTGATGATGTCACGATTCAGGTACTGACCCAGGCGCGAGAGGATTTAATTCATCGCACTTTCGACGCTTTGCGTGGCGCAAAGCGCGCCACGGTACATTTGTATAACGCTACCGCGCCGCTTTTTCGCCGCCTGGTCTTTGGCATGGAAAAAGCGCAAATCATTGAGCTGGCGACGCGCTCCACCCGCCTGATTCGTCAGCTTTGCGAAGATAACCCGCAAACCGACTGGCAGTATGAATATTCGCCGGAAACGTTCTGCTTTACCGAACCTGAGTTCGCTCTGGAGATTTGCGAGGCGGTCGCCGATATCTGGCAGCCCTGTGCAGAGCGCCCGATGATTATTAACCTGCCGGCCACCGTTGAGGTGAGCACCCCTAACGTGTACGCCGATCAGATTGAGTATTTTTGTCGTCACTTTAGTCGCCGTAATGATGTCTGCATTAGCGTGCATCCGCATAACGATCGCGGAACGGGGGTGGCCTGTGCGGAGCTGGCCGTCATGGCGGGCGCAGACCGGGTGGAAGGCTGCCTGTTTGGCAACGGGGAGCGCACGGGCAACGTTTGCCTGGTGACCCTGGCGATGAATTTGTACAGCCAGGGAGTGCGCCCTCATCTGGATTTCAGCGAAATGAACCGGGTAGTGGAAGTGGTGGAAAGCTGTAACCAGTTGCCGGTACATCCGCGTCATCCCTGGGCGGGACGTCTGGCCTATACCGCTTTTTCCGGCTCGCATCAGGATGCCATCAAGAAAGGGTTCGATGCCCGTAAGGCGGACGAACGCTGGGAAATGCCTTACCTGCCAGTCGATCCGCAGGACATTGGCTGCACTTACGAAGCGGTGATCCGGGTTAACAGCCAGTCAGGCAAAAGCGGCAGCGCGTGGCTCATCGAGCAAAATCACGGCCTCAAGCTTCCACGTGCGTTGCAGCAGGATTTTAGCCAGCACGTACAGCAGGAAGCCGACGCTCAGGGCAAAGAGATGACGCAAAACGCGCTGTGGCAGTTGTTCCGTGAGCGGTACGGCCTGGTGCCTGCTCCCCGCTTTGCTCTGCACGCTTACCGCAGTGAGAGCCAGGAGGATGGACAGTTACGCTTAACGGCCACTGTGGCAACCGGTGGGGGAACCCGGCAGCTGGAGGGCCAGGGCAACGGGCTTTTATCCGCCGCCGCCCACGGAATGCGTCGTTGGGTTGAGACGCCGTTCGTCATCAAGGATTACCATGAGCATTCGTTGGGTGAGCGCAGTGACAGTCGGTCTGTCACCTACATTCGTTGCGTGTTCCAGAATGGCACCAGCCGATGGGGAGTGGGAATTGACAGCGATGTCGCACGCGCCTCGCTTCAGGCGCTGTTTAACGCGCTTGGCTAAGCCTCTTTGAAATAGTCGCTGGGTGAGACCCCCATCACCCGGCGAAACATCGCCGTAAAAGCGCTATGGCTGCCGTAGCCCAGATCCAGCGCGACGCGTAAGACCGGTTGCCCCTGCGCCAGGCGCAGTAAGGCTTCCATGAGCCGCGCCCTTCTCACCCACTCTCCGTAGCTTAAACCGGTTTGCTGCTGGAAATGTCGATTGAGCGTTCGTTCACTCATACTGGTGAGCGTGGCGGCCTGCTGGCTGCTCCAGCTTTCACCCGGTGCCTGGCTAATTTGCTCGCAAAGCTGACGTAGCGGCGCGCTCATCGGCTCCGGCAGATGGAAAGGCAATATCGGCATCGCCCGAATTTCATCCAGAATCAGCTCATAGATGCGCTCTTCACGGCTGCCTGGCGCATAGGATTCAGGGAGAGCGAATGAGGCCACGATCAGCTCCCGCAATAATGACGAGATCTGAACGATCTGGCAGGACGCAGGCAGATCGGCGCGGGCAAGGGGATCGATAAAGAGCGTTCTTGCCGCCACGCTGCCGGTTATACGGATCGCGTGACGTGTCCCCGCCGGTAACCAGACGCCGCGTCCGGGCGGTACGACCCAGCACCCCGCGGCGGTATCAACGCGCACCACGCCGCTGAGGCTGTGCAGAAGCTGCGCGCAGTTGTGCTGATGCCACGGTTCGCTGTCTCCGTGAACGTAATCATGGGCGAACGGCACGAGAGGACGATGGGTAAAGGAAAAGGTTGAAGTTGTGGTCATGGTGGCCACCGCGGTAGTTTCGCCGGAAGTGAACTGCGCCTTATCCGGCCGATGATTGCACGCCCGGTAAGCAACGCGCCACCGGGCACCAGCAGACAATTCCCGCAGGCCCGGTAAGCAAGGCGCCACCGGGCCTGCGGAGAGGCTGCTAGATATGCAATTCTTTCAGCTTTTCTTTTGGCAGCGCCAGCTCTTCGTTGCTGTTCACGCGGACATCTCGCTCGATGATGTGACGCGCGATTTCCTGCGCTTCTTCCAGAGAGTGCATGTGGTAAGTCCCGCACTGATAGACGTTCAACTCTGGGATCTGATTCTGCTCTTTGACTTTCAGCACATCGCCCATCGCCGCTTTCCAGGCGTCGGCAACACGCGTTTCATCCGGTACGCCGATCAAGCTCATATAGAAACCGGTACGGCAACCCATCGGGGAGATATCGATAATCTCAACACCGTTACCGTTGAGGTGATCGCGCATAAAGCCCGCGAAAAGGTGCTCCAGGGTATGAATGCCTTTTTCAGGCATCACTTCTTTATTGGGTACGCAAAAACGCAGGTCGAACACGGTGATGGTATCGCCGTGCGGAGTATGCATTGTCTTTGCGACACGGACTGCAGGCGCTTCCATACGGGTATGGTCGACGGTAAAGCTATCTAATAACGGCATACGTCACCTCCGGGAGTGATTTTTTTTAAAATAAACTGAACTCTTCTGCCTCATGCGCGTCTGAGTATATGAAAGACGCGCATTTGTTATCATCATCCCTGAATTCAGAGATGTTATTTTGGCCACAGCAATGTGGCCTTTTTCTTTTCTGTCAGCCGTGTTTCGCCAAAAAGGCGTCAAACGACTCGGTTTCCGATGCTTCGATTTCGCGCTGGCGCTGAACGGAGGCTTCGCGTTCTGCCACGAAATCTTCTTCACTGAGCACTTCCAGCGGTTCCTGCTGCAGCATATCGCGATACTGTGCCGCCAGGGAACGACCGGTTCCACCAATACCTTCGTCAATCATCGATCGCAGTATGCGGGCCGAGAACGTAAGCTCCGGATTATCAAAGCCTTCTACCAGCTGATCGCATACCTTCTGGTATTCATCGCCGCCATACACGCTGTCCATCGTCTGAGCAACACGCTTAAGATCGTGGAACAGATCTTTGCCCACTTTCGCCAGCGGGAACTGTGCTGTTTCACAGCCAATGCCCAGCGTCAGGCCCGGCTTGCGTCCTTCCAGAATGACACGATTCCAGTTTGTGCGCGTGCAGAGCAGCTCGTCTGAGCTCATTTCAGGCGCATCGGCCAGCACGCACCAGACCATAAACAGATCGAGGAAGCGTACCTGCTGCTCGTCCACGCCAACTGGCGAGAACGGGTTTATATCCAGCGAACGCACTTCAATATACTCGATACCGCCGCGCTCCAGCGCATCTGACGGCGCTTCCCCGCTGCGGGTCACGCGTTTAGGACGAATCGGCGCATACAGCTCGTTTTCGATCTGCAAGACATTACTGTTAATCTGCAAACGCTTACCGTCTTTTTCGAGGCCGATTTTCTCGTACTCTTCCGACGGCGTTTTGATCGCCCGCTTCAATCCTGCCACATATTCATGCAATTCGTTAAACGTAATACCGAGATTGCTTTGCGACTTATTGGTATAACCCAGATCGCTGAGGCGCAGAGAGGTGGCATACGGCAGGTAGTACATGCCACAGTCCGTCTTCTCAAACGGCAGCGTCGTCGGTTTGCCCTGCAAGAAGGAGGAGCAAATCGCCGGAGAGGCACCAAACAGGTACGGAATCACCCAGCCGAAACGGTAATAGTTGCGAATCAGGCGTAAGTAACCCGCGGAGATTGCCTCTTTATCCGTTTCGCCGCATTTCGCCTGCCAGAATGCCATTGGCAGCGAGAAGTTGTAATGCACGCCTGAAATGGTTTGCATCAACGCGCCATAGCGATTCTTTAAGCCTTCGCGGTATAACGTTTTCAACCGACCCACATTCGAGGTGCCGTACTGGGCGAGCTCAATATCCTGCCCCTGCTCTATGTAGCAAGGCATACTGAGCGGCCACATACGCTCATCGCCCAACTGACGCGCGGTAAAACGATGCACGTCACGCATCAGCTTCAGCATGTGATCAATATCGCCGTCCACGGGCGTAATGAACTCCAGCAGCGCTTCGGCAAAATCAGTCGTGATCCATTTATGGGTTAAAGCCGCGCCTAACGCCTCTGGATGACCGGTCGTTGCCAGACTTCCATCTGCATTTACGCGCAGCGTTTCGCGTTCCAGCCCACGCTGAATACCCTTCAGAGCCTGAGGGTGGTTTTCCAGCCAGGCTAGCGCCTGTGATACGTCCGGGATCAAATTGACCTCCCGCCTGTCAAAGTATTGTTACCCAGCATAATTGTAATGGTTGACGATTGAAGGTCGCTTATATTTTCCACCAATTAGTGCCACCACGTCATGCCCTGCAGGGTTACGAACGCCACGAGAACGTAACGTAACGCCTTGCCCAGGCATAAAAAAAAGAGCACTGGTCCCCAGGAGATGCGCATCCATCCCGCCAGTAGACACAGTAAATCGCCTGTTACAGGCATCCAGCTTAGTAAAAGCGTGACAGCACCATAGCGCTTAAGCCAGCCTGCTGCCTTTTCCTGCCAGCGTGATTTTTCACGCAGCGGAAAGAATCGACCAAGAATAACGTTAGTCAGCCCTCCAAGGCTATTACCCATTGTTGCTATTAATACCAACAACCAGGGCTGACTGACGCCTGACAGCAGCATGGCGACCAGCACAACTTCGGAGTTACCCAGTAAAAGTGTGGCACTTAAAAAACTGCTGGCAAATAAAGACGCGAGCGACAGCGTGTCACTCACAGTAAGCGTACATCCACAGCATCCATTCCTGCCTTATGCGCTGCCTGAATACCGAAATCGGCATCCTCAAATACAACGCACCGGGAAGCAGGCACACCCATCAATTCCGCACAGAGCAGAAAGGTATCGGGAGCAGGTTTGTGATTTTTGACATGATCGGCGGCGACAACCGCAGAGAAGTAATGACGAAGACCGAGATGATCCAGCAATGCTTCGGCCACTGCGCTTTCGCTGCCTGTTCCCACGGACATTGGCCGGCGGCCGTGCCACTCTTTTACCACCTCAACCAGCGGCAGCGGACGAACGGTGTCTAACAGCATTGCTTTAACGGCATCCGTTTTTTCACGAGCAAGAAGATGGGGATCCAGATCGGCCTGATTCAGTTCAATCACCGCCTGCGCGATGCGCCAGGTTGGCGAACCATTGAGTGCGACCATGGCCTGCAAATCGAAACGCATCCCGTATCGGCCCAGCACATCATCCCAGGCTTTACGGTGCGTAGGTTCCGTGTCCAGGAGGGTGCCATCCATATCGAAGATCAGACCGTCATACTTTGCGTACATCGTGCGCTCGCCATGCTAATAACAAAGCATTACTTTAACGTAAAGGCAGGTTTTTGTCGCTGAAAGAGATAATGATTACTGAGGGAACGTCGAAGGAATGAACAATGGGGAAGAAGATGGTGCTGAGGATAAATTCGCGGACTTTGAAAAAAGACTGGCTGTTATCTCGGAGAAGATGGTGCATCCGGGAGGATTCGAACCTCCGACCGCTCGGTTCGTAGCCGAGTACTCTATCCAGCTGAGCTACGGATGCATCAGGGGGCACTGCTTTAGAAATAGTAAATGGTGCATCCGGGAGGATTACTCGGCTGCGCCTCGCCCTTCGGGCCGTTGCTGAAGCAACGTTATTCTCCCTGGTGCTTGCGACTAACCCGCAGACCTTGAAACAACAACATCGCTGTTATCTCGGAGAAGATGGTGCATCCGGGAGGATTCGAACCTCCGACCGCTCGGTTCGTAGCCGAGTACTCTATCCAGCTGAGCTACGGATG
>NZ_JAJVHF010000011.1 GCF_022171985.1 Huaxiibacter chinensis
GCTTTTCTCTGCCGGCGTTCATCGCTGAACCCCGCTGACCCGGCGGCTTGTGTTCCGTTGTTCCGTGTCAGTGGAGGCGCATTATAGGGAGTTCTCAGACGTTGACAACCCCTCTTTTAAAAAAAACTTTCAACCGTCTCTTTTTTGCTCAAAACCGTGCTATAGCGCTAGTTTTTCGAGCGTTTCAAAGCCATAACGGCGTAAAACGGGTAAAAGTTGCTCAGTTTCTTTTGTCAGGGCCATACAGAAGGCAATATTCGCTTCAGTCGATTTTGCATCAGGCGCCTCATGTTCAAGCAGCCAGGCCGTACGACGTGCAATAGCCGCGCCGGAATCCACCAGCCGGGTTCCCTCTGGCAGCACCTGCAAAAGCTCTTCCTGCAATAAAGGAAAATGTGTACATCCCAGCACAACGGTATCTGGCGGCTCTGGCATTCGCAGCCATGGGCGCAGAATGCGACGCAACTCATCAAGCGAGACGGGTTCACCGTGCAGTTTTGCTTCTGCCATTTCCACCAGCTCAGCCGATCCAAGCATGGCGATCTGACACTCATTAGCAAAGCGGTCTATCAGTTCACGTGTATAAGGACGTTTAACCGTGCCGCGTGTCGCCAGCAGACCCACGATGCCATTTGCGGTTAAACGCGCCGCAGGCTTAATCGCGGGCACCACGCCCACCACGGGGAAGGGGAATTTTTCACGCAAGGCAGGAAGAGATACGGTACTTGCCGTGTTACAGGCAATGACGGCCAGCGCTAACGGGAACCGCGCCTGCACGGCAGTGACAATTTCGACGACGCGCTCGACAATAAATTCCTCGCTCTTCTCTCCATAGGGAAAAGCCACATTGTCGAAGGCATAGATATAGTGGAGATTCGGCAGGAGATGCCGAATCTCATCGTAGACCGAAAGCCCACCGACGCCGGAGTCAAATACCAGCACGGTGGGACGCGGATCAGAAGGTGTAGCTGCCAGACAAGGTGTATTCCCGTCCTGCAGTTTGGTAGCCATAAACTGTCTCGTAATCTTTATCGAACAGGTTAGCTATTTTACCACGAACTGTCAGATGAGAGGTGACCGGATACGAAAGTGCGACATCCCACAAACTTACTCCCCCCATTTGCACACGTCGGGCATTGTCGTAGTCATAATCGTAGCGCTCGCCGATATACTGCCAGGTCACATCCCAACCCAGCGAATAAGCCTGGCCGCTCAAATCGTATTTCACCTGCTGCTTCGCACGGCGATAAAGCTGTTTACCGGTTTCATCATCGCGTGGGTCGACATACTGCAACGTCAAACGATGATCCACAGGCCCCGTCGTGACGTTTGCTGTCCACTCGAGCCCTTTAATCGTCGCGGACTTCACGTTGAAGTAGGCATTATTGTTGTAATCAATCAGGTTCTGGATTTCGTAGCGGTACGTAGAGAGTCGCCAGTCCACCGGTCCGGTTAGCCCTTCCAGCCCTGCTTCCCACTGTTTTGACTCTTCTGGCTTCAGGTTTGGATTCGACGAAATGCCAAAGCGCTCGGCGCCAAACTGCTGACCCAGTGACGGTGCAAGGAACCCCGTCCCGTAAGACAGCGTCACTTTATAGTCATCAACAAACTCCCAGCCCGCTGCCGTTTGCCACGTTCCATGCCAGCCGAACTGCTCATCATGATCTTCACGACCCGAGGCTTCCAGCGTCACGCTGTCGATTTGCTGCTGACCTGTGAGGTATAAGCCGGTGTTGTCGCGCTTATAATGATCGGAGCTTGTCGTCCCCAACGACATGAGCTTTTCTTGTTTCCAGTCGACGCCGCCGCTGATCGCGCCATGTCCAACGATGACATTATTCCCCCACTGAATATAACGTTGCTCCATATCATCGAGAGAATAGCCCGGCGCATAGCGCCACGTCTGGCTGCTGTAGTTGTAATCTTTGATTCGCTGGTAATTGGCAACCAGTTGAGAAGAGTAAATACCGGAATGGAAGCGCATCGCAGCATCCCATGACTGGGTATAGTTCTGGTGCTCGTCATTACCACCGTCATATCCATAGTTGCCCTGGTCATAATCGGCGTTGCTGGCATACCCGTACCCACGGAATGAACCATCAAAGTAGTCGTTAAACTTATGTTCGATGCCGCCCCAGAAAAGCTTATTTCGATAGCCATCGCGATCGTTATCACCGCTATACGTCGAGTGTGGCTGAACGTTAAAGCCCTTTGTCGTCTGATAAGCGCCCGCCGCCGTTACGACCGTATCACCAAAGCGCTTGCGGTACGTTCCGTCATACTCCTGATAGCCTTTAGAACCCACGCCCGCATTGATTTGCGAACGCTCTTCACCGGCCATCGTAATGATATTGACGACGCCGCCAATGGCGCCCGAGCCATAGATAGCCGAGCGGGGTCCGCGGATATACTCAATTCGCTGGACCAGCGACACCGGGATTTGATCGATATCGCTGCTGTTAGAAATACCCGGACGGGCAACCGGAATGCCATCGACTAACACCAATACGTGTTTAGCCTCAGTTCCGCGAACAAAAAGCGATGAACTCTGCCCCATACCGCCATTTTGCGCGATATCCACGCCAGGCAGGCGTCGCATCACGTCAAGAACCGTTCTGGACTGCCAGCGGTCAATATCTTCACGCGTAACGACATCCGTTGGCGCAAGGACGGTATTTACAGGTTGTTGAAAACGGTTTGCTGTCACCACTAACGAGTCAGCGCTATCCTGCGCCCAGCCCGAAAATGCCGTGACGGAAAGTGCCGTCATCAGCGATACTTTTTTAATCATTGTTAAAGCATCCATAATATAAGAAGGATGCCGCAGGCCTCATCTATAGCACGCGATGATGAAACCAAATGCGACGTGATTCCGGCAGGTCTTCGGGCTTGGTGGCGTATTATGGATGAAGACTTCCCGCTCACATCATCCTTCTGGCTGCCTCTGCGCTGGCTGCAACCTGAATGATGTCGTGTTTGGTATAGCAGTGTCTAAACTCTCATCCCGCCAGTCTTTACCGCTGCGCGTCAGCTCCAGATTTGCACTGGATTCCCTTTTCACTTAGAGGAGACCGGAAACAGAATGCTACAATTAGATACGTATAGATGTCCAGACAGCTATGCCCCATTAAATCTGGACATCGTCTGCACAATCCCTACAATCCCCGCGTAAATCTTTATCACTCAGGACGCATCATGACCCCCGAACACCTCCCGACAGAACAGTACGACGCACAGCTGGCAGAGAAAGTCGTCCGCCTGCAAAGTATGATGACGCCTTTCGCGGCGCCGGTTCCCGAGGTGTTTCGTTCACCGGTCAGCCATTATCGTATGCGTGCTGAGTTCCGCATCTGGCACGATGGCGACGACCTGTATCACATCATTTTCGATCAGCAGACCAAATCGCGTATTCGCGTGAACAGTTTCCCGGCGGCGAGCGAATTAATTAATCAGTTAATGACGCTGATGATTGAAGGCGTACGTGAGAATCCGGTACTGCGCCATAAGCTGTTCCAGATTGACTACCTGACCACCCAAAGCAATCAGGCTATTGTCTCCCTGCTGTATCACAAGACGCTGAATGATGAATGGCGCGCCGAGGCGGAACGCCTGCGCGATGCGCTGCGAGCGCAAAATATAAATGTGCATCTGATTGGTCGCGCGACAAAAACCAAAATCATGCTCGATCAGGATTACGTCGATGAGCGCCTTGCCGTGGCGGGAAAAGAGATGATCTACCGCCAGGTCGAGAACAGCTTCACCCAGCCGAATGCAGCCATGAACGTGCAAATGCTGGAGTGGGCGATTAACGCGACGGAAGATTCAACCGGTGATTTGCTGGAGTTGTACTGCGGCAACGGCAATTTCTCGCTGGCGCTGGCGCGCAACTTCAATCGCGTGCTGGCGACCGAAATCGCCAAACCGTCCGTTGCGTCGGCGCAATACAACATTGCCGCCAACCATATTGATAACGTGCAGATCATTCGAATGGCGGCAGAAGAGTTCACCCAGGCCATGAACGGCGTGCGCGAATTTAACCGTCTGCAGGGTATCGATCTGCTGAGTTATCAGTGCGAGACGATTTTCGTCGATCCACCGCGCAGTGGGCTGGACAGTGAAACCGAGAAGATGGTCCAGGCGTATCCGCGCATTCTGTATATCTCCTGCAACCCGGAAACGCTTTGTAAGAATCTGGAAACATTAAGCCAGACGCACAAGGTTGAACGTCTGGCATTGTTCGATCAGTTCCCGTACACGCACCACATGGAGTGCGGCGTTTTACTGACTGCCCGATAACCTCACAGCCGGGTGCGCGCGCGGCGCTACCCGTCTCTGTTTCAAAGTCTCTTAATCGATGGACTGGTGCTTACGATTACGCATCCTGATGCCAATCCAGAACACCAGCGCCACGGTTAAGATGGCCGGCAGGAAGTTTGAACCGATATCCGGATATTCGGCGCGCACCACGGTGCTGTACAGCAGAACGCCCAGGACAAAGAACGCCGCCGCCAGGCCCGGTAAACCTACCGGCATGGTGCGATTCTGATAGCGTTGATGCAGGCAGTACACCGTCAGCACCAGGGCTATCATCGGAAAGATTGAAAAGGGCACGATGGAGCTGAAAATCGCCGCAAATGTGCCATTGATTGATAAGCCAGCGATCAATGCCAGCAACAACGTACCTTTATCCTGACCTGACTGTTTCATTACTCACCCTTCGTCGATTTGTTGCGCCGACCTTTCTTGTTCACGGCGATACCAGTAATACGCGCCTTTGGAAATCATCCGCAGCTGCAATACCAGTCGCTCTTCGAGTTGCTTACGCTGTTCAATACCCACATCCAGTGCTTCGGCGCCCGCACTGAAAACAATGGTGACCATCGCCTCGGCCTGCGCTTCGGTGAAGGCGCGTGGCATATGGTTTTCGATTTCAAGATAGTCGGCAAGTTCCGCAATAAAATGCTGAATTTCTCTCACTACCGCGGCACGAAAAGCGGCCGATGTACCAGAGCGTTCACGCAATAGCAGACGAAACGCATTAGGGTTATTGCCGATAAATTCCATAAAGGTCGAGACCGATGTGCGGATCACGCTCCCGCCTTTGGCGATGCGCTGGCGTGCCTGACGCATCAACTGGCGCAACATCAGGCCGCTTTCATCGACCATGGTCAGCCCCAGTTCATCCACATCCCGAAAATGACGATAGAAGGAGGTTGGCGCAATTCCTGCCTCGCGTGCGACTTCGCGCAGGCTCAAACTGGCAAAGCTTCGCTCAGCGCTCAGTTGACTGAATGCCGCTTCCACCAGCGAACGCCGTGTTTTCTCTTTTTGTTGTGCTCTAACGCCCATCACGATAGTTGAATCCTTCCAAAGGCCTGTTGGCACTATACCAGAGAATAAAATTAATCTGTTTACATCCCTTTGTGAATGATTGTTTACGTGCCGTTTGTGCTCCACTGTGCGAAAAGAGCACAACGATAATTGGGTTATCAGGCCAATGATGTTACTATTCTGTTGCTTTTATGTATAAGAACAGGTAAGCCTTGCCATGTCACATTCCTACGATTACGACGCAATAGTTATTGGTTCCGGTCCCGGCGGAGAAGGTGCTGCTATGGGCCTGGTGAAGCAGGGAGCAAGGGTCGCGGTGATTGAGCGCTACCATAATGTCGGCGGCGGTTGCACCCACTGGGGCACCATCCCGTCTAAAGCACTCCGCCACGCCGTTAGCCGCATTATCGAATTTAACCAAAACCCTCTTTACAGCGACCACTCCCGACTTCTTCGTTCCTCTTTTGCCGACATCCTTAACCATGCTGATACGGTGATTAATCAGCAAACACGGATGAGACAAGGATTCTACGAACGCAATCACTGCGAAATCCTGCAAGGAGACGCGCATTTCGTTGACGAGCACACGCTGGCACTGAAATGCCATGACGGTTCGGTCGAAACGATCACCGCGGAGAAATTTGTCATCGCGTGTGGGTCACGCCCTTATCGTCCTGATGACGTCGATTTTTCGCATCCGCGTGTTTACGACAGTGACTCCATCCTGAGCCTGCACCACGAACCACGCCATGTGTTGATCTATGGCGCAGGAGTGATTGGCTGCGAATACGCCTCTATCTTCCGTGGGATGGAAGTGAAAGTGGATTTAATCAATACCCGCGATCGTCTGCTGGCCTTTCTCGATCAGGAGATGTCCGATTCGCTCTCCTATCACTTCTGGAACAGCGGTGTCGTCATCCGCCACAATGAAGAGTACGAGAAAATTGAAGGCTGCGACGACGGCGTGATCATGCACCTGAAGTCCGGTAAAAAGTTAAAAGCCGACTGCCTGCTGTATGCAAATGGCCGTACCGGGAACACCGATTCGCTGGCGCTGGAGAACATAGGTCTTACCACCGACAGCCGCGGTCAGTTGAAGGTCAACAGTATGTACCAGACAGCGCTGCCGCATATCTATGCCGTTGGCGATGTGATTGGTTATCCGAGTCTGGCCTCAGCAGCCTACGATCAGGGCCGTATTGCCGCCCAGGCGCTGGTCAAAGGTGAAGCGAACGCCCACCTCATTGAAGATATCCCGACCGGTATTTATACCATCCCGGAAATCAGCTCTGTGGGTAAAACCGAACAACAGCTGACGTCGATGAAAGTGCCTTATGAAGTGGGTCGTGCTCAATTCAAGCATCTGGCGCGGGCGCAAATCGTGGGAATGAGTGTAGGAACGCTGAAGATTTTGTTCCATCGCGAGACGAAAGAGATTCTGGGCATTCACTGCTTCGGTGAACGTGCTGCGGAGATCATTCATATCGGCCAGGCCATCATGGAACAAAAAGGTGGTGGTAACACCATCGAGTACTTTGTTAACACCACCTTTAACTACCCCACTATGGCAGAAGCCTATCGGGTAGCGGCGCTAAATGGCTTAAACCGCCTGTTTTAACGCACTGTCGAAATGGCCATCCATTGAACTGCGGATGGCCTCTGCCAGCTGCTCATAGCGGCTGCGCAGCGGCGAGCCCGGGCGGTATACCAGCCCAATGGTGCGGCGCGGCTCGGGTTTAATGCACGGCAGGTAAACCACGCCATCGCGCTTACGCTCGTTAGGCACAGCCAGTGCCGGCAGCAGCGTAATACCGCTTCCCGCTGCAACCATATTGCGCAGCGTCTCCAGGCTGGTTGCGCGGAAGTGAGTATCTTCATCCGCCCCGGCTTCAAAACAGAAACCCATCGCCTGATCGCGCAGGCAGTGCCCGTCTTCCAGCATCAGCAGTTTCTCACCCGCCAGATCGGCCATCGGCACACGATCGCGATTCGCCCACGGGTGATCTTCATAGATCGCCAGCATCATCGGCTCATCAAACAACGGCACTTCGATAAAGACTTCGCTCTCTTTGACCAGCGCCAGAATCACGCAGTCGAGCTTGCCGCTATCCAGCTGCGTCAGCAGTTGATGAGTTTGTGCTTCATGCAGGTACATTTCGAGTTTCGGGAAGGTCTGGTGCAGCATCGGAATAATATGCGGCAACAGGTATGGGCCAACGGTTGGGATCAGGCCGATATGCAGCGGGCCGGACATCGTCTCCCCCTGCTGGCTTGCCATTTCCTTGAGCACTTTGACCTCGCGCAGCACGGTGCGCGCCTGATCCACCAGCAGCAAACCGGCCTGGGTGAACAGCACTTTACGGCTGGTTCGCTCCAGCAGCATCACGCCCAACTCATCCTCAAGCTTGCGGATCTGCCCGCTCAGGGTAGGCTGACTGACGTGGCAAGAGTCTGCCGCGCGGCGAAAATGGCGATGCTCTGCAAGAGCAACCAGGTATTCAAGATCACGAATATTCATTATTCATCCTCCGTCGCCATGATAGTTCATGGCGATAGATAGCATAGCAATGAACGATTATCCCTATCAAGCATTCTGTTGAATAATACAGCACATAGACGAGGCGGCGGCTGTTTGACCCTTGAAGTCCCCGCTGAGTCAAAACGAGTTTCTCTCAAACTCGAATAAATAAAGCCAACGTGAACTTTTGCGGACCCCGTGGTCCGCATTTTTTTGCGTAAAAAAGCCCGGGGATAAAAGCAAAATGGCAACCGACGTTGCCATTTTTAGTGTTTACTCCCTCTCCCCATGGGAGAGGAGTAGGGGTGAGGGCACCAGCCCGCACTCATCACACCAGGCGGTTTTTCGCATCCGCAATAGCCTGCGCCACCTGCTTCGGCGACACGCCGCCTTTCGCCGCACGCTTATCCAGACAAGACTGCAACGCCAGAATCGGATAGACATCATCACCGATTACCGCACTGAATTTCTGCAGGTCAGCCAGGGAGAGATCCTCCAGCGGTTTGCCCTGGCGAATGGCTTCAACCACCGCTTCGCCGACAATATGGTGCGCTTCACGGAAGGGTACGCCTTTCGCCACCAGGTAGTCAGCAAGCTCGGTAGAGTTAGCATAACCCTGCTGAGCCGCCTCCTGGCAGCGTGGACGCTTCACCTGAATGCCGTCCAGCACCAGCGCGCCCATGTGCAGGCAATCAAGCCAGGTATCGAGGGCGTCGAACAGCCCTTCTTTGTCTTCCTGCATATCTTTGTTGTACGCCAGCGGCAGCCCTTTCAGGGTCATCATCATGCCGGTCAACGCGCCCTGCACGCGGCCACACTTGCCGCGGATAAGCTCCAGCGCATCCGGGTTTTTCTTCTGCGGCATCAGGGAGGAGCCAGACGTGACGCGATCGGACAGCTCAACAAACCCGGCTTCGCCTGAGTTGAAGAAAATCAGATCTTCGGCAAAACGCGACAGATGCACCATGCCGATGGACGCGTTAGAAAGCAGTTCCAGCACGTGGTCACGATCAGAGACGCTGTCCAGGCTGTTACGGGTGGCGGACGCAAAGCCCAGCCAGCCTGCCAGCTGTTCGCGATCGATTTCATAGGCCGTTCCCGCCAGCGCACCGCTGCCCAGCGGGCTCACGTCCAGACGCTTTAGGGTATCCTGCAGACGACTCTCATCACGCGCCAGCATCTCAACGTAGGCCAGACACCAGTGAGCAAAGGTCACCGGCTGCGCGCGCTGCAGGTGGGTATAACCCGGCATCACCGCGTCCTGGTTGTTGTGCGCGGTTTCCACCAGCGCGCCCTGCAGCTGACGATTGGCGGCCAGCAGCTCGACAACCGTGTCTTTACACCACAGTTTCAGGTCGGTGGCGACCTGGTCGTTACGGCTACGGCCCGTGTGCAGCTTTTTACCTAACTGCCCGACCTTGTCGATGAGTTTCCCTTCCACCCAGCTGTGAATATCTTCGGCATCGCTTTCCAGAATTTGCTGCGGATTGAGACGCACCTCTTCCAGCAGGTTGTTCAGCGCCTCTTCCAGCTGCACTTGTTCATCGGCGGTCAGTACGCCAACGGTGACCAGCGCTTTGGACCAGGCCACAGAGCCGACGATATCCTGTTCGGCCAGGCGGTAGTCGAAGCGCAAAGAGTCGTTGAACTGTTTGAACCGCTGATCCGCAGCCTGTGTAAAACGCCCACCCCAAAGTGCCATAACATGCTTCCTTAATATCTTTGAATTCATTACCGGATGGCGCTGCGCTCATCCGGCCTACAGGTTCTGAAAAGGCTTATGCCAGAATGCGCGTGCCGATCGGCGTGCCGTTAAACAGCGCAGGCAGTTGCTCTGCGTGACGCCAGGAGGCGATATCCACCGGACGTCCCAGCGTGCGGGCCGCGTCCAGCGCCGCATTGACCTTAACGATCATGCCATCGGTAATAATGCCCTGATCAATCAACTGCTCCGCCTTCGCGGCGGTCATTTCGGCGATACGCTGCCCTTTTCCATCCAGAATACCGCTGACGTCTGAGAGCAGAATCAGATCGGCGCCGAGCGTAGCCGCCAGAGCCGTTGCCGCCTGGTCTGCATTGACGTTCATCAATGCACCCTCTTCGGTCACGCCGATAGAGCTGACGACGGGCAGGAACCCGCCTTCGAGCAGCGTGTTGATCAGCTTAGGCGAACCCGGCTGTGCCAGTCCAACGTGGCCCAGTTCTTCGTCGAGCTGGGTCACTTTTACGCTGTCACCATCGCCGAGGTAGAGACCCACCGACGCGATATGATGTTTTTTCGCCCACGCCAGCAGCGTTTTGTTCGCCGTTCCGGCTAACGCGCCGGTAATGATGTCAATCTGATCGGCAGGGGTGACGCGCAGGCCATTTTTCTTTTTCACCGGCAGGTTCAGCCCTTTCATCAGCTCATCCACCACGCAGCCGCCACCGTGAACAATCACCAGCGGACGCTGATGTGACTCGCGATAGTTCACCAGCGCGGTAAAAAGACGCTCCAGCGCTTCTTCGCTGTCCAGCAGTACACCACCGAGTTTGATAATTAATGGATTCATCATCACACCTTAAATAAGAGCCTGGGTTTCAGCGTAGCCAAAACGAATATTTGCACACTGCATTGCCTGGGCGGCAGCGCCTTTCAGTAAATTATCTTCCGCAGCCACCACAATCAGATGCTCGCCCTGCACGGCAAAACCGATGTCGCAGAACGGCAGGCCGACCACGTTTTTCAGCGCCGGCACGCCTTTGTCGTATAAACGCACCAGCGGTTTGGCCGCATACGCCTGCGTAAAGGCTTCGCTCACCTGCTCTTTGGTCACGCCAGGCTTCAGGCGGCAGGTGATAGTTTCCAGAATTCCGCGCGGGAAACTACCCAGATGCGGCGTGAAAATCACCTCCGCGCCCAGATGCGTGGTGATTTCAGGGTGATGACGGTGATTGAACACGCCATAAGGCTGCAAGCTCACTTCACAGAAGCTATTTGAGATCGCGGCTTTGCGCCCTGCTCCACTCACGCCGCTGGTGGCGTTGATCACCGGCCACTGGCTAAGATCCAGCAGGTCTGCATCGATCAACGGCTTCAGCGACAGCTGCGCGGCGGTGGGGTAACAGCCCGGTACGGCGACCAGGCGGGCTTCTTTAATTTTGTCGTCGTTCCACTCCGCCAGGCCATACACCGCCTGCGCAAGCAGATCGGGATGCTGGTGCGTGAAACCATAATATTTTTTGTAAAACGCACTATCGTTAACGCGAAACGCGCCGGAGAGATCAAATACCACGCAACCTGCGGCTAAAAACTGTGGCGCCAGATCGTGGCTAACTTCATGGGCGGTCGCCAGAAACACCACGTCCACACCCTCAACAAACTCGCTGATGTCGGACATCGGCTGTAAGGGGAGATCGACAATGCCCTTAAGCTGTGGATGTAAATCGGAAATTAATTTTCCCGCATCATTGCTTTGCGCTGACACAGTCAAAGCGGTTATGGTCATATGAGGATGGCGATTCACGTAGCTTACAAGCTCTGCGCCCGCATAACCGCTAGCGCCCACAATCAGCGTATTCAACATCGGGTTCCTTTACGATCAACGTTAGTGTATTTTTATTCACAATTACTGCATGAATATTGATACTATCACGACCTAAGGTATGTCAACAATGAAAATGAATTTACCGCCTTTTATCGAGATTTACCGCGCCCTGATTGCCACGCCGTCCATCAGCGCAACCGAAGAAGCACTCGACCAAAGCAATGAGTCTTTAATCACTATGCTGGCTGGCTGGTTTAGCGATTTGGGCTTTAAGGTGGAAGTTCAACCCGTCCCGGGAACCCGGCATAAATTCAACCTGCTCGCCAGCACCGGCGAAGGCGCGGGCGGCCTGTTACTGGCAGGCCATACTGATACCGTGCCCTTTGATGACGGACGCTGGACGCGCGATCCCTTTACCCTGACGGAGCATGACAACAAGCTCTATGGTCTGGGTACCGCCGACATGAAAGGCTTTTTTGCCTTTATTCTGGATGCGTTGCGTGACGTGGATGTGAAGACGCTGAAGAAGCCGCTCTACATTCTGGCGACGGCCGATGAAGAGACCAGCATGGCGGGGGCGCGGTATTTTTCTGAAAACACCACGATTCGCCCGGACTGCGCCATCATTGGCGAACCGACCTCGTTGCAGCCTATCCGCGCCCATAAAGGCCACATCTCCACCGCCGTGCGCGTGCTGGGTCAGTCTGGCCACTCCAGCGATCCGGCGCGTGGCGTAAACGCCATCGAACTGATGCACGATGCGATTGGTCGTATCATGCAGCTTCGCGACTCGCTGAAAGAACGCTATCACTACGATGCTTTCACCGTGCCCTACCCGACGCTGAACCTCGGCAGCCTGCACGGGGGCGACGCCTCCAACCGCATCTGCGCCTGCTGTGAACTGCATATGGATATCCGTCCGCTGCCGGGTATGACGCTGAGCGACCTCGACGGCCTGTTGACCGACGCGCTGGCGCCGGTGAGCGAGCGCTGGCCGGGCCGCCTGACCGTCTCCGAGCTGCATCCGCCAATTCCAGGCTACGAGTGCCCACCCGACCACCAGCTGGTCGAAGTGGTGGAAAAACTGCTGGGCGAAAAAACCGACGTCGTGAACTACTGCACCGAAGCGCCGTTTATTCAGACGCTGTGCCCGACGCTGGTCCTCGGCCCAGGCTCCATCAACCAGGCGCACCAGCCAGATGAATATCTGGAAACGCGCTTTATCAAACCGACGCGCGAACTGATTAAGCAGGTTGTGCACCACTTCTGCTGGCATTAAAACCGCGCCGACCAGTCCCCTCTCCCTGTGGGAGAGGGGTAGGCTGAGGGCGACAAATCGCATGATCTCCGTCACATTCCCATAAGCATCTCTTATCTGAATCGAAGCGAATTAAATTTCGTAAATTACCCGCATTTATTCGTTTGCTGAACCGTTTTCGCAGCAATTGACGACGGGGGTTTTACGTGGCTTTATAAAGGGAGATGACAAAATAATGTCCAAAAGATTTTCGATTGGGCATAAACAAAAATGATGGGGTGATTGGGCTTTTATGAACGAACAATATTCCGCGTTGCGTAGTAATGTCAGTATGCTCGGCAAAGTGCTGGGAGATACCATCAAGGATGCGCTGGGAGAAAATATTCTCGACCGCGTTGAAACCATCCGTAAACTGTCGAAATCCTCCCGTGCAGGAAACGAAGCGAATCGTCAGGAGCTGCTTACCACCTTGCAGAACCTGTCAAACGATGAGCTGCTGCCTGTTGCACGTGCGTTCAGCCAGTTCCTTAACCTGGCGAACACCGCTGAGCAATACCACAGCATTTCGCCAAAAGGCGAAGGCGCCAGCAACCCGGAAGTGATTGCCCAAACGCTGAGAAAGCTGAAAGACCAGCCCAATCTTGACGAAGCAACCATCAAAAGAGCCGTGGAATCCCTTTCTCTGGAACTGGTTCTGACGGCTCACCCAACCGAAATCACCCGCCGTACGCTGATCCACAAAATGGGTGAAGTGAACAGCTGCCTCAAGCAGTTAGATAACAATGAAATTGCCGACTACGAACGCAATCAGCTGCTGCGTCGCCTGCGCCAGTTGATTGCCCAGTCATGGCACACCGATGAAATTCGTAAGCATCGCCCAAGCCCGGTCGACGAAGCCAAATGGGGTTTTGCCGTTGTTGAAAATAGCCTGTGGGAAGGGGTGCCTAACTACCTCCGCGAGCTGAACGAACAGCTGGAAGAGAACCTGGATTTCCGTCTGCCGGTTGATTTTGTCCCGGTCCGTTTCACCTCCTGGATGGGCGGTGACCGTGATGGTAACCCGAACGTGACGGCGGATATTACCCGTCACGTTCTCCTGCTGAGCCGCTGGAAAGCGACCGATCTGTTCCTGAAAGATATCCAGGTGTTGATCTCAGAGCTGTCGATGGTAGAAGCCTCGCCAGAGCTGTTAGAGCTGGTCGGGGAAGAAGGGGCAACCGAGCCTTACCGTTATCTGTTGAAAAAACTGCGTGGCCAGTTACTGGCAACCCAGGCCTGGCTGGAAGCGCGCCTCAAAGGCCAGCGCCTGCCGAAACCGGCGGGATTACTGAGCCAGAACGAACAGCTGTGGGAGCCGCTCTACGCCTGTTATAAATCTCTTCAGGCCTGCGGCATGGGTATTATCGCCAACGGTGAACTGCTCGATACCCTGCGCCGCGTGAAATGCTTCGGCGTACCGCTGGTGCGTATTGATGTGCGTCAGGAAAGCACCCGTCACACCGAAGCGCTGGGTGAACTGACCCGCTATCTCGGCATCGGGGATTACGAAAGCTGGTCAGAGGCCGATAAACAGGCGTTCCTGATCCGCGAGCTGAATTCAAAGCGCCCTCTTCTGCCACGCAGTTGGGAACCGAGCGAAGAAACGCGCGAAGTGCTCAATACCTGTAAAGCGATCGTCGATGCGCCAAAAGGATCCGTGGCGGCCTATGTGATCTCCATGGCCAAAACCCCGTCTGATGTGCTGGCGGTTCATCTGCTGCTGAAAGAAGCCGGTATCAGCTTTGCTCTGCCCGTCGCGCCGCTGTTTGAAACCCTTGATGACCTGAATAACGCCAACGATGTTATGACGCAGCTGCTGAATATCGACTGGTATCGCGGCTTTATCCAGGGCAAGCAGATGGTCATGATTGGCTATTCCGACTCCGCAAAAGACGCGGGCGTGATGGCGGCCTCCTGGGCACAGTATCAGGCGCAAGATGCCCTGATTAAAACCTGCGAAAAAGCCGGTATCGAACTGACGCTGTTCCACGGTCGCGGCGGCTCGATTGGCCGTGGCGGCGCACCGGCTCACGCCGCGCTGCTCTCACAGCCACCGGGCAGCCTGAAGGGGGGCCTGCGCGTCACCGAGCAGGGCGAGATGATTCGCTTCAAGTACGGCTTGCCGGAAGTCACCATCAGCAGCCTGTCGCTTTACACCAGCGCCATTCTGGAAGCGAACCTGCTGCCACCGCCGGAGCCGAAAGATGCCTGGCGTCATATCATGGATGAGCTGTCTGACATTTCATGCGACCTGTATCGTGGCTACGTCCGTGAAAACAAAGATTTTGTCCCTTACTTCCGCTCGGCAACGCCGGAGCAAGAGTTGGGTAAACTCCCGTTGGGCTCTCGCCCGGCTAAACGTCGCCCTACCGGTGGCGTTGAATCCCTGCGCGCCATTCCATGGATCTTCGCCTGGACGCAAAACCGCCTGATGCTGCCTGCCTGGCTGGGTGCGGGTGCGGCCCTGCAAAAAGTGGTGGAAGACGGCAAACAAAGCGAACTGGAAACAATGTGCCGCGACTGGCCATTCTTCTCCACGCGTCTTGGCATGCTGGAGATGGTGTTCTCAAAAGCCGACCTGTGGCTGGCGGAATATTACGATCAGCGTCTGGTTAAACCCGAACTGTGGACACTGGGCAAAGAGCTTCGCGAACTGCTGGAAGATGACATCAAAGTGGTGCTGGCTATCGCCAACGACTCTCACCTGATGGCCGATCTGCCGTGGATTGCCGAGTCTATCCAGCTACGTAACATCTATACCGACCCCCTGAACGTGCTGCAGGCAGAGCTCCTCTACCGCTCGCGTAAAGCGGAAGAAGAGGGCCAGGATCCGGACCCACGCGTTGAACAGGCGCTGATGGTGACGATCGCGGGCGTCGCAGCGGGTATGCGTAATACAGGTTAATGGTTTACCAGCCCGGCAGGTGTAGCACTGCCGGGCACTTCCCTTCTCTCTTTATGCCCCGGGCATCTTTTTTCTTCTGCCACACAGCATTCCTTCTTTTCTCTGCCGGCTTGCCGGATGCGAAGCAATCACGCTTCCTTTAGATGTAGCGCAACAAATGCCCGGCATCCTCGCGGTACAGTCAGTAACAGAGACGTTCGAACAAGGCTGGAAAAACGCGTTTGGTAACCTCAACCTGTAAGGGAGAACTGTTATGGACCGTATTATTCAATCGCCGGGAAAATACATTCAGGGCGCTGATGTGCTTACCCGTCTGGGTGACTACCTGAAACCGCTGGCAAAACGCTGGCTGGTGGTGGGGGATAAGTTTGTTCTTGGTTTTGCCGAAGAGACGTTGCGCCAGAGCTTTAAACAGGCGGAGATACACGTCGAAATCGCGCCATTTGGCGGCGAATGTTCGCAAAATGAAATTAACCGCTTAAAAAAACTGGCTGACAGCGCCGACTGCATGGCGGTATTGGGTATCGGCGGCGGCAAAACGCTGGATACGGCCAAAGCGCTGGCCCACTTTATGGATGTACCGGTCGCAATCGCCCCCACCATCGCCTCAACCGATGCGCCATGCAGTGCCCTTTCGGTGATTTATACCGACGAGGGCGAGTTCGAGCGTTACCTGATGCTGCCGCATAATCCGAATATGGTCATCGTCGATACTAAAGTGGTAGCCGGTGCGCCCGCACGCTTGCTGGCGGCCGGGATTGGCGATGCGCTGGCAACCTGGTTTGAAGCGCGTGCCTGCTCACGAAGCGGCGCAACGACTATGGCGGGCGGTAAGTGCACGCAGGCCGCGCTTGCCCTTGCAGAGTTATGCTACAACACGCTGGTGACGGAGGGTGAAAAAGCCATGCTCGCGGCCGAACAGCATGTGGTGACGCCGGCGCTGGAGCGCATCATTGAAGCCAATACCTATCTGAGCGGCGTTGGGTTTGAAAGCGGTGGCCTCGCCGCTGCGCACGCCATTCACAACGGCATGACGGCAGTGCCGGACGCACACTCTTTTTATCACGGTGAAAAAGTCGCGTTTGGTACGCTGACACAGCTGGTGCTGGAAAATGCTCCGGTTGAGGAGATCGAAACCGTGGCCGCCCTGTGTCATAGCGTGGGCTTGCCGATGACCCTGGCCCAGCTGAATATCAAAGAGGATATTCCCGCTAAAATGCGTCTGATTGCTGAAGCCTCCTGTGCCGAAGGGGAAACCATCCACAACATGCCGGGAGGGGTCTCGCCTGACCAGGTGTACGCCGCGCTGCTGGTTGCGGATCAGTATGGGCAGCGCTTCCTGCAAGAATGGGAGTAAGGTGGATAAATAAAAATCCCCGCACAGGCGGGGATTTTTTTAACCGGCAGAGTGACTACTGTACGTCGAAACGATCCAAATCCATCACTTTCGCCCATGCTGCCACGAAGTCGCGTACGAACTTCTCGCTGGCGTCGCTGCTGGCGTAAACTTCCGCCAGGGCGCGGAGCACGGCATTCGAACCAAACACCAGATCGGCACGCGTGGCAGTGTATTTCACTTCCCCGCTGGCGCGGTCGCTTCCTGCAAACAGCTCATTCGACGCGTCGGTCGCTTTCCACTGGGTATTCATGTCCAGCAGGTTCAAGAAGAAATCATTGCTCAGCACGCCCTCGCGGTCGGTGAACACGCCATTCTTGCTGCCGTCGAAATTCGCCCCCAGCACGCGAAGACCACCCACCAGCACCGTCATCTCAGGCGCGGTCAGCGTCAACTGCTGCGCTTTATCGATCAGCAGTGACTCCGTGGTGGAAACATTAACCTGAGCACGATAGTTACGGAAGCCATCAGCAATCGGTTCCAGCAGGTTGAACATTTCTATGTCCGTCTGATCCTGACGCGCATCAACACGGCCTGGCGTAAAGGGTACGGTAACGTAGACCCCGACCGCCTTCGCCGCCTGCTCAACGCCGACCACGCCCGCCAGCACGATAATATCGGCCAGAGACGCCTTGTTAGTGGTGCGCTGAATGGCTTCCAGAGCCGGTAACGCACGCACGGCCGCAGCGTTCACGTCCCAGTCGCGCTGTGGAGCCAGCGCCAGACGGGCGCCGTTGGCACCGCCACGCTTATCGCCGCCGCGGAAGGTCGAGGCAGACGCCCAGGCCACGGAGACCAGTTCGCTGACAGAAAGCCCGGATGCCACGATTTCCGCCTTCAGGCTTTCAATGTCTTCCGGTGCAGGATTGAATACCGGCTGCGGCAGCGGGTCTTGCCAGATCAGATCTTCTTTTGGCACTTCCGGACCAAAGTAACGCGATTTTGGCCCCATATCGCGGTGCGTCAGTTTGTACCAGGCGCGGGCGAAGGCTTCGTTAAAGGCCTGCGGATCGTTCAGGAAACGACGAGAAATTTTCTCGAATTCCGGATCAAAGCGCAGCGTCAGGTCGGTCACCAGCATCGTTGGCTTGCGTTTTTTCGACGGGTCGAACGGGTCGGACATTATCTCAGGCGCATCGACAGCTTCGAACTGAATCGCCCCTGCCGGACTGCGCGTCTGGACCCACTCATATTTGAACAGGTTCTCGAAGAAGTAGTTACTCCACTGCGTCGGCGTTTGTGACCAGATGACTTCCAGCCCGGAGGTGATCGCATCCGCGCCGATACCGCTGCCGTGCGTGCTGGTCCAGCCCAGCCCCTGTGCTTCAATCGGCGAGGCTTCAGGATCGGTCCCGACATGCGTCGCTTCACCCGCACCATGGGTTTTACCGAGCGTATGGCCGCCCGCAATCAGCGCAACGGTCTCTTCGTCGTTCATGCCCATATTGCCGAAGGTAGCGCGAATGGCTGCCGCCGCAGACAGCGGTTCACCGCTGGCGTTTGGTCCTTCCGGATTCACATAGATCAGGCCCATTTCGGTGGCCGCTAACGGGTTCTTCGCCAGCGCTTCTGGGTCACGGTGTTTCAACCAGGCGGTTTCATCCCCCCAGTTCACGTCCAAATCAGGTTCCCAGACATCTTCACGACCGGCGCCAAACCCAAAGGTGCGGAAGCCTGAATTTTCCAGCGCCACGTTACCCGCCAGGATAAACAGATCGGCCCAGGAAATTTTTTGTCCATATTTTTGCTTGATGGGCCACAGCAGACGACGCGCTTTATCCAGGCTCACGTTATCCGGCCAGGAGTTTAATGGCGCAAAACGCTGCTGGCCCCGGCCAGCGCCACCGCGCCCGTCAACGGAGCGATAGGTTCCCGCACCGTGCCAGGCCATGCGGATAAACAGACCCGCATAGCTGCCCCAGTCGGCAGGCCACCATGGCTGAGAGTCCGTCAGAAGTGCTTTGAGATCGCCTTTCAGGGCGGAGTAATCAAGTTTGCTGAATTCTTTGCGGTAGTCGAAGTCTTCACCCAGCGGGTTAGAACGGTTGGAATGTTGATTAAGAAGATCGATGCGGAGTTGTTTTGGCCACCAGTCGCGGCTGCCTGTACCTGCGCCCGCGCTGTGATCGACGCCGCCCTGATGGAACGGACATTTGCCAATCGAGGCCGCTTTATTAGTATCGTCTGACGTGCTCATCGCTATGCTCCCTTTACAGTGTTACCGTTACGATATACGCCCTTGTTGATAAGGTATAGCTGGGAAAACCCACAGATTCGATAGTTAATTCCGTTTAATTACGCATGGAAACTGTATGGCTTATGAACTTCACAGGCAGCATTGCTGATATGGCGAGAAATTAATACCCTCATAAATCAAAAAACCCTCCGAAGAGGGCTTTTATTTGTCAGGCACCTGGCCTGACGCCGAGCGTGTGGCAGATGGCATAACTCATCTCTGCGCGGTTCAGCGTATAGAAGTGGAAATCTTTTACCCCTTCGCGACTCAGAATTTTAACCATGTCCATGGCGATGTTTGCCCCCACCAGCTTGCGGGTTTCCGCATCGTCATCCAGACCTTCATACATCTTCTGCATCCACAGCGGGATACGGACATTGGTCATATCGGCGAATTTTTTCGCCTGCTTAAAGTTTGAGACCGGCAGGATGCCCGGGATGATCTCCACGTCAATACCGGCGGAGACGCAGCGATCGCGAAAACGCAGATAGCTTTCGACATCAAAGAAGAACTGGGTGATAGCACGGTTCGCCCCGGCGTCGACTTTACGCTTCAGGTTGAGCAGATCCGCCTGTGCGCTTTTCGCTTCCGGGTGAACTTCAGGATAGGCCGCCACGGAGATATCAAAATCACCGACCTCCCTCAGCAAGGCCACCAGATCGGTGGCGTACATATCAGGCTTACCGCTGCCCGGCGGCAGATCGCCGCGCAGGGCGACGATGTGGCGAATACCGTTATTCCAGTAATCCTGCGCGATGGTACGCAGTTCGTCGCGGGTGGCATCGATGCAGGTTAAATGCGGTGCGGCTTCAAGCCCGGTACGGTCTTTAATCCCTTTGATAATACTGTGCGTGCGGTCGCGCTCACCGGAGTTAGCCCCGTAAGTCACAGAGACAAACTTAGGCTTTAGGCTGCTCAGACGATCGATAGAGCTCCAGAGGGTTTGCTCCATTTCACTGGTGCGCGGCGGGAAAAATTCAAAAGAGACGTTAATCTGGCCGTTTACTTCAGCCAGGCTCTGATTCAGGGCTTCCCGCTGGTTGGCGTGAAAAAAGCTCATACCTTACCTCATCAATCGCGTGTCGTTATATGTTGTGTTGTGAACTGCTATACGTTTAGACGTCTAGATGTAAAAATGACGGAAAAGCCCTATCGCGTCAACTGAAATAATCACGCATAACGATGAGGAATGCTCAGGGAAGATGAGGAAAATTCATGATGCAGGGCAAGTGGGGTCTGAAGTCCCTCTCCCACAGGGAGAGGGAACCCGAAAGATTACAGCAGTTTAGCCAGACGATTGATATCAGACTGGATGGCACCGGCAGTGACATCGCGTCCGGCTCCCGGGCCACGAATGACCAGAGGATTATCACGGTACCAGCGGCTTTCGATGGCGAAGACATTATCGCATGGCAGCAGAGCCGCCAGAGGATGCTCGGTACGCACCGCCTCTACGCCGACGCGGGCTTTGCCGTGGGCATCGAAACGCGCCACGTAACGCAGGACCAGCCCCATTTCGCGCGCGGCCTCAAGACGTTGCAGCATCTGGTCGTTTAACTCATCGCCGTTTTCAAAGAAGTGATCGACCGATCCTTCCTCGCAACCCGAAGGTACCAGTGATTCGACGCGAACCTGGTCTGGCTCAATGTCGTAACCGGCCTCGCGCGCCAGGATCACCAGCTTGCGCATGACGTCCTTACCGGCGAGATCAACGCGCGGGTCCGGCTCGGTCAGCCCTTGCTGCCATGCCTGATCGACCAGCTCGGTAAACGGTACCGTGCCGTCGAACTGCAGGAACAGCCAGGAGAGCGTGCCCGAGAAGATACCGCTGATGGCTAAAATGCTGTCACCACTGTCAATGAGGTCACGCACGGTATGGTTAACCGGCAGACCTGCCCCTACGGTGGCGTTATACAACCAGTAACGGCCGGTTTTTTCGAACGCATCGTGGATCTGACGATATTTATCCGTGCTGCTCGCACCCGCCAGTTTATTCGCGCTGATCACATGGAAACCGTGGCTGGCAAAATCAAGATACTGATCGGCCAGCTCTTCGCTCGCCGTGACATCCAGCACCACTAAATCATCATAAGGGTGCGCGCGCATCCACAGGAAGAGCGACTCCTCATCCTGCTCGACCGCTTCGTCATTAAAGAAAGCCAGCGCGCGGCTGGCATCCAGTCCGTCATAGTTCAGCAGGCTGCGGCGACTGTCCACCACGCCCGCCAGCACAAATTCGAAACCGGTACGTGCCGACAGCGTTGTCTGCTCCCGCGCAAACAGCTCCAGCCAGCGGGAGCCGATATTTCCCTTACCGAAGAGCACCAGACCAATGCGCTTTTCCGCCCGGAACAGTGTGGTATGCAGTCCCTGGATCAGACTTTCGGTCGGGCCTTTACGCAGCACGGCCACCAGGCTGATGCCCTCTTCTGACTGCCAGGTAAACTCAACCGGCTGGCCTTTCAGCTGCTGCCAGAAACGGTGGCAATGCAGCGGATTACGCGTCACGCCAGCACCCACCATGGCCACCAGCGCCAGCCCCTGACGCAAACGAAGCTCGCCCGGCAGACCCGCTTCATCCAGGATTTTCAGCGCGCTGTCGACCACTTCAGCGGTATAGCAGAACTGCAAAAGCTGACGATCGTTATGCACGCCAACGGCCAGAGGACGAACCTGAGCACGTTTCAGAATCAGATCGATCTCTTTGTGCGCCAGTTTGAAGTCCTGCCCCGCCGGGACCTGGAACTCAATCAGACAGATGTCATCATGACTGGTGACAATACGCGCCCCCGTTCCGGAGGCCAGCACGCGTTCAATACGGGTTGACCCCTGATCCGGCGTATAGCTACAGCGTAACTGGAGATCAATGTCGCTACCGGAAACCGGCTGCAGGGTACGGGCGTGCAGAACCGGCGCGGCCAGACGCGCCAACTCACTGGCCTCGTCCAGGCGTAGCAGCGGCAGCAGGCAGGCATCTTTCACCTTGCGCGGATCGGCACTGTATACACCGGCGACGTCGCTCCAGATGGTAACGCGGGAAACGCCTGCCAGCGCGCCGATTTGGGTCGCGGAGTAGTCAGAACCGTTACGTCCGAGCAGCACGGTTTCACCCGCGTTGCTGCGGCTGATAAAGCCCGTCACCACGATGCGTTTGCCCGGATGCTGCACCAGCAGTTGTTGCAGCAGCGGATAAGACAACCCTTCATCCACCTGCGGCTGCGCGGCGCGTTCGGCGCGTAAGAAATCACGCGCATCAAGCCAGGCCGCCTCGAGGCCTTGCTGTTGCAGTACTGCCGCCATCAGGCGCGCTGACCACACCTCGCCGTGACCGACGACCTCCGCATACACCGCATCGGTAATGCCGCTGTCCAGCAGGCCGGCAAGGCGTTCAAGATCGTGCACAAACGCGCTGATAAGCGTATCCGCTACCGCCGGTGGGACTAATCCGGCAATCAGCTCACTTTGATAACGGCGTAACGACTGTTGAACCTGATGCGCAGAAAGACGATCGGTCTGGCTTAATTTCAGCCAGCTAATCAACTGGTTGGTGGTGCTGCCCGCCGCAGAGACAACCATCATGTCCCCCGGCTGCGAATACTCTGTCATGATCCCTGCGACACGCAGATAACATTTCACATCAGCAAGACTACTACCACCAAACTTGTGCAGTTGACGACCCAACGCCCCTGCCTGCGCTATCACACTCATGATTACCCCTTGGCCGCGACCTGGAAGCCATTTTCCAGATCGGCAATTAAATCTTCACAATCTTCAATGCCGGTCGAGATGCGAAGCAGCGTCTCAGAAATACCGGCGGCGGCACGCGCCTCAGGCGCCATACCCGCGTGCGTCATGGTTGCGGCGTGGGAGATTAAGCTTTCGACTCCCCCTAACGATTCCGCCAGCGTAAACAATGACAACCCGCTCAGGAAGCGACGCAGCGTTTGCTCGTCACCGTCCATTTCAAAACTTAACATCGCGCCGAAGCCTTTCTGCTGGCGCGCCGCGATCTCGTGACCCTGATTTTCCGGCAGCGACGGGTGATACAATTTTTTCACCAGCGGCTGTGTTTTCAGGAAATCAACGATCGCCTGGGCATTTCGTTGTGCCACTTCCATGCGCGGTGACAACGTGCGTAATCCGCGAAGCAGCAGATAGCTGTCAAACGCGCTGCCGGTAACGCCAATGTTATTGGCCCACCATGCCAGTTCAGTGACAAGCGCCGGATCTTTTGCAATCACCACGCCGGCGACCACGTCAGAATGCCCGTTCAGATATTTGGTGCATGAATGCAACACAAGATCTGCTCCCAGTGCCAGCGGGTTCTGAAGCGCCGGACTGAGGAACGTATTATCCACTACACTTATCGCTCCCGCATCCCTTGCGAGCTGACAAATTTTCGCAATATCGACAACGCGCAGCAAAGGATTGCTTGGACTTTCCACTAATACCAGCTTTGGCTTTTGCTCAAGTGCTTGTTTTAGGGCGTTTTCATCATTCTGATCGACGAACAACACTCGATAACAGCCGCGCTTTTCCAGGCTGTCAAAAAGGCGGTAGCTGCCGCCATAGCAATCATGTGGTGCAATAAGCAGGTCGCCGGGCTTCAGGAATACGGTTGTCACCAGATGAATAGCCGACATGCCGGTATTGGTCAGGACCGCGCCCGCACCGCCTTCCAGTTCCGCCAGCGCACGCTGGGTGACATCACGCGTAGGATTGCCACGGCGCGAATAATCATGCGCACGCGGTTCATTGAATCCGGTGAAGTTATAGGTACTGGAAAGATGAATTGGCGGGACAACACAGCCGTACTGCTCGTCATCATTCAATCCGCTACGCACTGCGATGGTGGCCTGTTTACGCGTCATGGTGAAGGCTTCCTGGCTTATTAGAGGAAAAGTCAGGCACCAGAGTAAACATTGAAAGTATGGACGTCAATACATCTGGACATCTAAACTTCTTTGCGTATAGATTGAGCAATGCGAGAATAGCCGTTAAAATTACATGCTTTAGTGCACGCCGCAGGCGCAATATCCGTGTCACGATAGCGTCTCTACGGTAAACTACGCGAGATTATGGTTCATAACCCTCAGTATGCTGTGGTTTTGAGCCCTTATAAATGACAGAGAGGATTAAAGGTATCTCATGGCTGAATGGAGCGGCGAATATATCAGCCCATACGCTGAGCACGGTAAGAAGAGTGAACAAGTAAAAAAAATTACGGTTTCCATTCCTCTGAAGGTGTTAAAGATCCTCACCGATGAACGCACGCGTCGTCAGGTGAACAACCTGCGTCACGCCACCAACAGCGAACTGCTGTGCGAGGCGTTCCTGCATGCATTTACCGGTCAACCGTTGCCGAATGATGAAGATCTGCGCAAAGAGCGAAGTGATGAAATTCCGGAAGCGGCGAAAGTGATTATGCGTGAACTGGGCATCGACCCGGATACGTGGGAATACTAAATCTGTGCAGGCTACCTACACAGATCCCTCCCGCTGGGCTAACTCAGCGGGAAGGTCATTAACAGGCTAACAAAGGCGACTAGAAATTATACCCTAACCCTACGCGAAAGCGCGTCTGACGATCGTCCGTGGTTGCAGTGTTATAGCCAGAAGCCACATTGCCCACTTCAGCGAAAGGCACCCAGGAATCGAGAGTATAAGCCACACGGAAGTTATATTCGTAATCCTCTTTTTTATTATTATACAGATTCTCGTTATCGGCGAATTTATACAATCCGTTCAGTTCAAACAACCAGCTATTTACGTTATACCCAAACCAGACTTCCGGACGATAAACCATGCGATCGTCTTTGCCGTCTGCATTTCTTCGGGTATATTCAGTGCGATAACGGAATGCCGTCCACCAGTGTTCATCAATATTATATTGCGCACGTAAATAAGGTTTATAGATGGTCATATCATCGCCCATCTCTACGGCGATACCGGGCTGCCAGATGATATCTTGCCACGTGAATTGATAACTGGCGGTGTATTCATTGCTGTTACTTTCCATATTATTTAACGCATCGTTTGACTGTTTGTCATCAGAGCGTGACACCGCCTCTACCGCCACGCCAAAGCCTGTAGCAAAGCGGTGGGACATATAAACACGATCGTAGTTTCGACCATCGTCGTAGTACTCATGTCGATAATCAACATAACCCGCCTGGGCCGCGCATGTCATTAATGGAAGTACGAATAAAAAATACTGCGTTCTCATAATAAATCCCTTATTAAGGTATCTGTGCCGTCCAACCGACGCTGGCGTCAACGTCCGAAATAAAAAATTAAAGACGCGCGCAGTGTAGAATCAGAATAAGGGAGAAACCTTTTATTGATTGCCAGCCACCGTTATTTAATGGCAATAAACAAAAGGAAGTCAGGACAAACATCACTGTCTGGCTAAAGATAATTTTGATAAATGAATTAAAGCATTAACGCGGGCGAGGGTTTATTTTTAATAAAAATGAAATATAAATTTATAATTTGTATAGGGGCTTATAAATGATTCAGGAAAGAAATTTCAGATACAAAAAAACCGCCCGAGGGCGGTTTCTTCTGGATGCTTATTTCGCGCCCGGGATGCTGAAACGCTTGTTGAAGCGGTCAACACGGCCACCGGTTGCAACATCACGCTGCTTACCAGTGTAGAACGGGTGGCATTTGCCGCACACGTCCAGGTTCAGATCGTGGCCCACGGTGGAGCGGATCTGGATAGAGTTACCGCAAGAACAGTTTGCAGTAATCATTTCGTATTTCGGGTGAATATCTTTTTTCATGGGAGAACCTCAGTTAAGGCCGCGTCGCTCTTCCAGCCCTAACGCCAGACACCACGCGATGTTGAATGTAAGTTCTTTGGCGCGAAATACACCAAAGGCGGCGAATCATACAGAATTTGACCACCGTATGCAAACTGATCCGCACGCCGCTTTCACTAATGTGTATACTAACGCGCCACTTTTCAAGTCAGGAAGATTCGATGCCCGTCGCTCACGTTGCCCTGCCCGTTCCGCTTCCCCGCACCTTTGACTACCTGCTGCCCGACAGCATGAGCGCCAAAGCGGGCTGTCGCGTGACCGTGCCGTTCGGCAAACAACAGCGCGTGGGGATAGTGGTATCGGTCAGTGAGCAGAGCGAACTGCCGCTTAATGAGCTGAAAGCCGTCGCAGAGGTGCTGGATAACGAGCCGGTCTATTCGAAAAGCGTCTGGCGATTACTGCTGTGGGCGGCTGAGTACTATCATCACCCGATTGGCGATGTCCTGTTTCATGCCCTGCCTATTCTGCTGCGCCAGGGGAAAGACGCCAGCCATGCCCCGATGTGGTACTGGTTTGCAACCGAACAAGGGCAAGCCGCAGACATCAACAGCCTGAAACGTTCGCCAAAACAGCAGCAGGCGCTGGCCGCCCTGCGGCAAGGGCGCATCTGGCGCCATCAGGTTGAACAGCTGGAATTTAACGACGCCGCTCTGCAGGCGTTACGCAAAAAGGGGCTGAGCGAATTAGGCAGCGAATCCCCGGCGCTTATAGACTGGCGCAACACTTTTAGTGTGCCGGGCGAGCGACTGCGTCTGAATACCGAGCAGGCCACCGCCGTCGGCGCTATTCACAGCGCATCTGACAATTTCTCCGCATGGCTGTTAGCGGGCGTAACCGGCTCCGGTAAAACCGAAGTGTATTTGAGCGTATTAGAAAATGTGCTCGCGCAAGGGAAGCAGGCGCTGGTGATGGTGCCGGAAATTGGCCTGACGCCGCAGACCATTGCCCGTTTTCGCGAACGTTTTAACGCGCCCGTTGAGGTGCTGCATTCAGGCTTAAACGACAGCGAACGGCTCAGCGCCTGGCTTAAAGCCAAAAATGGCGAAGCCGCCATTGTGATCGGTACGCGTTCGTCTCTGTTCACGCCGTTTAAAAATCTTGGCGTCATTGTCATTGATGAAGAGCACGACAGCTCCTACAAACAGCAGGAAGGCTGGCGCTATCACGCCCGCGACCTGGCCGTTTACCGTGCCCATCACGAGCAGATCCCCATTATTCTGGGCTCCGCGACGCCTGCTTTAGAAACGCTGCACAACGTGCGTCAGCGAAAATACCATATGCTGCGCCTGACGCGTCGGGCAGGAAACGCGCGCCCGGCGACGCAACATGTGCTCGATCTGAAAGGCCAACAGCTGCAGGCAGGGCTGGCTCCTGCCTTAATCGGCCGTATGCACCAGCATTTAAATGCCGACAATCAGGTGATCCTGTTCCTCAACCGCCGTGGATTCGCTCCGGCGCTGTTGTGCCACGACTGCGGGTGGATCGCCGAATGTCCGCGATGCGATCACTATTACACCTTACACCAGGCACAGCGTCATTTACGTTGCCACCACTGTGACAGCCAGCGCCCCATCCCGCGCCAGTGCCCTTCCTGCGGCTCCACGCACATGGTGCCCGTCGGGCTGGGGACCGAGCAGCTTGAGCAGGCGCTTGCCCCCTTCTTCCCTGATGTTCCCATTTCGCGTATCGACCGCGATACCACCAGCCGTAAAGGGGCGCTGGAGCAGCAGTTGGCGGAAGTCCATCGCGGCGGCGCGCGCATCCTCATCGGCACTCAGATGCTGGCAAAAGGGCATCACTTCCCGGACGTCACGCTGGTTGCGCTACTGGACGTAGACGGCGCGCTGTTTTCTGCAGACTTCCGTTCCGCCGAGCGATTTGCGCAGCTCTACACGCAGGTAGCAGGCCGTGCGGGGCGTGCCGGCAAACAAGGCGAAGTGGTACTGCAAACGCACCATCCCGAACACCCGCTGCTGCAAACGTTGCTGCATAACGGATACGACGCCTTTGCGGAACAGGCGCTGGCGGAACGCCAGACAATGCAGTTACCGCCGTGGACCAGCCACGTGATTATCCGCGCTGAAGATCATAATAATCAGCAGGCGCCGCTGTTCCTGCAGCAGCTCCGAAATCTGCTGCAAGCCAGCCCGCTTATCGATAATCAGCTGTGGATCTTAGGCCCGGTGCCCGCGTTAGCCCCTAAACGCGGTGGTCGCTACCGCTGGCAGATTTTACTCCAGCATCCTTCACGTATTCGTTTACAGCATGTTATCAGCGGCGCGCTGGCATTGATCAATACCCTGCCGGAAGCACGTAAAGTGAAGTGGGTTCTTGACGTTGATCCCATTGAAGGTTAAGCCATGGTGCGAGGCGGATCGAAAAATTGAATGCATCTCACACTTTTTGTGAAAATTCTGTAACCGCTTCCATAAACTATCTGTAAAAATGGTCGGGTGAGTCGTTCAGTGTTCCCTGCGAGGAGAAGACGTTGAAGTCCAGGAAAGAGGTTGCTCCGGCGACCATGAAAGACGTTGCCCTGAAAGCCAATGTATCCACGGCAACCGTGTCCCGAGCATTAATGAACCCGGATAAAGTTTCTCAGTCAACCCGTAACAAGGTCGAACAGGCGGCGCTGGAAGTGGGATACCTTCCGCAAGCGATGGGGCGGAACGTTAAACGTAATGAGTCCCGCACAATCCTGGTTATCGTGCCGGATATTTGCGATCCCTTTTTTAGCGAAATTATTCGCGGCATTGAGGTCACGGCGGCAGCGCAAGGCTATCTGGTGCTAATTGGCGACTGCGCCCATCAGAATCAGCAAGAAAAAACCTTTATCGATCTGATTATCACCAAACAAATCGACGGCATGCTGCTGCTTGGCTCGCGTCTGCCCTTTGATGCCAGCATCGAAGAACAACGCAATCTGCCGCCAATGGTCATGGCCAATGAATTCGCGCCAGAGCTTAAATTACCGACCGTGCATATCGACAACCTGACCGCCGCGTTCAACGCCGTGAACTATCTCCAGGAGTTGGGGCATAAGCGCATTGGCTGCATCGCCGGGCCGGAAGAGATGCCGCTGTGCCATTACCGTCTTCAGGGCTACGTGCAGGCGCTGCGCCGCACAGGCGTAACGGTGGACCCCCATTACATCGCCCGGGGTGATTTCACCTTTGAAGCGGGTGGACTGGCGCTGGAAAAGTTACTGGCGCTGCCGGAACCGCCAACCGCGGTATTTTGTCACAGTGACGTGATGGCGCTGGGGGCATTGTCCTTTGCTAAGCGCCGCGGCCTGCGGGTGCCGAAAGATCTCTCTATCATCGGCTTTGACAATATTTCACTGTCAGAATTTTGCGATCCGCCGCTCTCGACCGTGGCTCAACCGCGCTATGACATTGGCCGTGAAGCCATGCTTTTGCTCCTCGATCAGCTTCATGGACAAACGGTAAACAGCGGGTCACGTTTGCTCGACTGCGAACTCATCATTCGGGGTTCAACACAGGCCCTTACTTAAAGTAAATGGCTTTCGGACTTCCGTGTCTGTTCAAAGGCCCGCCGCTTAAGTAACATGGCGGGCTGACGAACGAATAAATACAGCGAAACGATAGTGGCACAACGAGATTATGTACGTCGCGGCCAGCCGGCACCTTCGCGACGCAAAAAGAGCACTTCCCGGAGCAAGCAACGCAGCCTGCCTTCTGTCTCGCCTGCAATGGTCGCCATCGCTGCGGCTGTACTGGTGGCCTTTATCGGTGGTCTGTACTTCATCACGCACCATAAAAAAGAAGAAGCCGAAGCGCTCCAGGGCAATAAAGTGGTCGGGAATGGCTTGCCGCCGAAACCAGAAGAACGCTGGCGCTATATCAAAGAGCTGGAAAGCCGCCAGCCGGGCGTGCGTGCGCCTACGGAACCGTCTGCGGGCGGCGAAGTGAAAAACGCCGACCAGCTGACCAATGAACAGCGCCAGCTGCTGGCACAAATGCAGGCCGATATGCGCCAGTCGCCCACGCAGCTGACGGAAGTGCCGTGGAACGAGCAAACGCCACAGCAGCGTCAGCAGACGCTGCAACGCCAGCGCCTGGTGCAGCAACAGCAGCAACAGCAAATGAACCAGACGCAGCCGGTGCAGCAGCCGCGTACACAGCCACGCGTGGCCGAACAACCGTATCAGCAGCCGCAGCAACAGACGCGCACCGTGCAGTCTCAACCGACGCAGCCGACGCGTCAGGCTCAGACGCAGTCAAAACCAACGGCAACGTCACAGCCTTATCAGGATCTTCTGCAAACGCCGGCACACAACACCGCGCAGCAGCCAAAAGCGCAGCCACAGCAAAGTGCGCCGGTGACCAAAGAAGCCGACGCGCCGAAGCAAACCGCTGAGAAAAAAGATGAACGCCGCTGGATGGTTCAGTGCGGTTCGTTTAAAGGCGCCGAACAGGCGGAAACCGTTCGCGCACAGCTGGCCTTTGAAGGCTTTGACTCCCGCATTACCACTAATAATGGCTGGAATCGCGTGGTGATAGGCCCGGTGAAAGGCAAAGATAATGCGGATGGCACCATCAGCCGTCTGAAGATTGCCGGCCACTCAAACTGTATTCGCCTCGCCTCTGGGGGTTGAAACCCCCAAAATCCCCCCCATCTATCATTCTATTCAGCCCTGAGCATTGGCTCGGGGCCCCTATTCAGAATATGTAACCAGGGGGTCTGCTCGTGACAACAATTGTAAGTGTACGCCGTAACGGCCAGGTGGTGATTGCCGGTGATGGCCAGGCCACACTGGGTAATACCGTCATGAAGGGCAACGTCAAAAAAGTCCGTCGTCTTTATAACGACAAAGTGATCGCCGGTTTTGCTGGCGGTACGGCTGACGCCTTCACGCTGTTTGAACTTTTTGAACGCAAACTGGAAATGCACCAGGGGCATCTGGTGAAAGCCGCCGTTGAGCTGGCAAAAGACTGGCGTACCGACCGCATGCTGCGCAAGCTTGAAGCCTTGCTGGCCGTCGCAGACGAAAATGCCTCCCTCATCATCACGGGGAACGGCGACGTCATCCAACCTGAAAACGATCTGATTGCGATTGGCTCTGGCGGCCCATACGCCCAGGCCGCCGCTCGCGCCCTGTTGGAAAACACCGACATGAACGCGCGCGATATCGCGGTGAAAGCGTTGGATATTGCAGGTGATATCTGCATTTATACCAACCACAACCACACTATTGAAGAATTAGCCTCTAAAGCGTAAGGATCTCCCATGTCTGAAATGACCCCACGCGAAATTGTCAGCGAGCTGAACAATCACATTATCGGCCAGGACAACGCGAAGCGTTCCGTGGCAATCGCCCTGCGTAACCGCTGGCGTCGTATGCAGCTTGATGAAGAGCTGCGCCACGAAGTCACGCCTAAAAACATTCTGATGATCGGCCCAACGGGCGTCGGTAAAACCGAAATTGCCCGTCGCCTGGCGAAGCTGGCAAACGCGCCGTTCATCAAAGTCGAAGCGACGAAATTCACCGAAGTGGGTTATGTCGGTAAAGAGGTGGATTCCATTATCCGCGACCTCACCGATTCCGCGATTAAAATGGTGCGCGTTCAGGCTATCGAAAAAAATCGCTACCGCGCGGAAGAGATGGCGGAAGAGCGTATTCTCGACGTGCTGATCCCACCGGCGAAAAATAACTGGGGCCAGGCTGAACAGCCTCAGGAACCCTCGGCAGCGCGTCAGTCCTTCCGTAAGAAATTGCGTGAAGGACAGTTAGACGACAAAGAGATTGAGATCGATCTGGCTGCTGCGCCGATGGGCGTCGAAATTATGGCACCTCCGGGTATGGAAGAGATGACCAGCCAGCTGCAGTCCATGTTCCAGAACCTGGGCGGCCAGAAACAAAAATCGCGTAAGCTGAAAATCAAAGACGCGATGAAGCTGCTGATTGAAGAAGAAGCGGCAAAACTGGTTAACCCTGAAGAGCTGAAGCAGGACGCTATCGACGCGGTTGAGCAGCACGGCATCGTCTTCATCGATGAAATCGATAAAATCTGTAAGCGTGGCGAATCGTCCGGCCCGGATGTCTCCCGTGAAGGCGTTCAGCGTGACCTGCTGCCGCTGGTCGAAGGTTGCACCGTCTCGACCAAGCATGGCATGGTTAAAACTGACCACATCCTGTTTATCGCCTCTGGCGCATTCCAGGTGGCGAAGCCTTCCGATTTGATTCCGGAACTGCAGGGTCGTCTGCCTATCCGCGTTGAGCTGCAGGCGCTGACTACCGAAGATTTCGAGCGCATTCTGACCGAGCCAAACGCGTCTGTCACCGTACAGTATAAAGCGCTGATGGCGACCGAAGGCGTGAACATTGAGTTCACCGAAGACGGCATCAAGCGTATCGCCCAGGCCGCCTGGCAGGTGAACGAAACCACCGAAAACATCGGTGCACGTCGTTTGCATACCGTGCTTGAACGCCTGATGGAAGATATCTCTTATGATGCCAGCGACCTTGGCGGTCAAAGCATTACCATTGACGCAGATTATGTGAGCAAACATCTGGATGCGTTAGTGGCAGATGAAGATCTGAGCCGTTTTATCTTATAATCGCGGTTACTGCATTTTCATCACTGTTGATGGGGGCTAATGCCCCCATTTTTATTGGCTAAATACTTATGACTGATATCAGCCGTACTCAGGCGTGGCTCGAAAGTCTCCGCCCTAAAACACTTCCTCTGGCTTTTGCCGCGATTGTCGTCGGTACGGCTCTCGCCTGGTGGCAAGGACATTTCGATCCGCTGGTGGCCGGTCTGGCACTGAGCACCGCAGGGCTGCTGCAAATCCTCTCCAATCTCGCCAATGATTATGGCGACGCGGTGAAAGGCAGTGACAAGCCCGACCGCATTGGGCCGCTACGCGGCATGCAAAAAGGGGCGATCACCCAGGCGCAGATGAAGCGTGCGCTAATGATCACCGTGGTGTTAATTTGTCTTTCCGGGCTGGCGCTGGTGTCGGTTGCCTGTAAAACGCCTGCTGATTTCATTGGTTTTACGGTGCTTGGGCTACTGGCTATTATCGCTGCCATTACTTACACCGTCGGAACGCGCCCCTATGGTTACATTGGCCTGGGTGATATTTCCGTGCTGGTCTTTTTCGGCTGGCTGAGCGTGATGGGCAGTGGGTATTTACAGATGCACACCCTGATCCCTGCTTTCCTTCTGCCCGCCACGGCCTGCGGCCTGCTGGCCACGGCCGTACTGAATATCAATAACCTGCGCGATATCGACAGCGACCGTGAAAACGGTAAAAACACGCTGGCGGTACGTCTCGGGCCGGTGAACGCGCGCCGTTACCATGCCTGCCTGCTAACAGGTGCTCTGGTTTGTCTGGCGCTGTTTAACCTGATGTCATTGCAAAGCCTGTGGGGCTGGCTGTTTGTACTTGCCGCACCGCTGCTGGTCAAACAGGCACGTTTCGTGATGCGCGAACTGAGCCCCGCGGTGATGCCGCCCATGCTCGAACGCACGGTAAAAGGCGCGCTGTTGGTTAACCTGTTGTTCGTCATCGGGATTGTCTTAAGCCAGACGCTGCGTTAACTGACAAATATCAATTAACAATTGATGATTTTGCCAACAACGCGGTTCGCACGATATACTGAACACATTCGCAGCAACTGAGCGGTAACCCTATGAAATACGATACCTCCGAGCTTTGTGACATCTACCAGGAAGATGTCAACGTCGTCGAACCCCTGTTCTCCAACTTTGGAGGACGCTCATCGTTTGGCGGACAAATCATCACGGTGAAATGTTTCGAGGATAACGGGTTGCTGTACGATCTGCTCGAAGAGAACGGCCGTGGCCGCATTCTGCTGGTGGATGGCGGCGGTTCAGTTCGCCGGGCGTTAATCGATGCCGATCTGGCCCGCCTTGCCACCCAAAACGAGTGGGAAGGGATGGTAGTATATGGCGCAGTGCGTCAGGTCGACGATCTGGAAGAGCTGGATATCGGCATTCAGGCGATTGCCGCCATTCCGGTGGGTGCCGCGGGTGATGGCATCGGTGAAAGCGACGTTCGCGTGAATTTCGGCGGCGTGACATTCTTTTCTGGCGACCATCTCTACGCAGATAATACCGGTATCATCCTTTCTGAAGATCCGCTGGATATTGAATAAACGCATACTGTAATATAAAGGGGGCTGTGCCCCTTTTATATTTCACAAGGATGTTTATGCGTGATTCCACACTTACCTGGTTCTCATGGGGCTTGACGCTATTCCTGGCGTTTATTAGTCTCGGCTCGTTATTTATGTCCCATATCGTTATTATTGGGATATTCGCCTGGGTTATAATATTTTTAGTTTTAATTATAATTTCAGGAATTATTTATTTAATCCATAAAAATACACATATCCGACTGGTCTGGCTTATTTGCGCATCGCTGGCCTTCCTCACGCTTTACAGCGTTCGCTCATATTACAAGGTGTTCAGCCCCTGGCGCTATACCTTTAGCAATGTGCCCCTCTCGGTTGAACTGCCTGACAAACTGTGGCAAACGAAAGAGAAAGTTGCTGTGCGCACGGGAGAAGAAAATCAGTTTGCCGTCGTGGGGGCTACAGCGCTTGAGCAAGGGATATTTGATGAGATGTCCTATGAAGAATTTATCACTCAGGTTATGGAAGCGACGTCCGGAATTGAAACCCCACCGAATTTCCAACTGGAAAGCTGTTTTAACGCGCAGTTTAAATGTCATTATATAAAGATCGAGGATGTAAAAAACAGTAGCGGAACGGGGTATTTTGCCTTTCTCAACGATGACAAAAAAACGTATTTATTTTCCGTTATCGTGGGCCCGAAATTTCTGGCAAAGAATCGCGACTTTCCTTTACAGGTTATTTCGTCTGTTAAGCAGGAATAAACGCGACCGTAACCCAGTAATAATAAAAAAAGCCATCATGATAATGATGGCTTTTTTCCACTCTGGCGCACAGGGCGAAGGGGTGTTACACCTCTTCCATACGTCCCAGCAGCGCCTGCAGACGATCCTGCCAGCCGTTCTGCTGTTCACGCAGCTGGTTGTTTTCGCGCTCAAGCTCTTCACGACCGTGCTGAGCATTCTGCACTTCCTGCGACAGAGAATTGTTCTTTTCTTTCAGCTCTTCGATTTCCATCTGCAGCAACGTGATGGTGTCGATCGCCTGCTGTACTTTCGATTCCAGTTTCTCAAACACTTCTAATGACATGACCATACCTCTTCTGAATTGCAAGGCGACGCTTGGACGTAAACGCGCACAACATATATGCCGATTGTATGAAGCCCCGCCTTCCCTGTCCAGCGGCACGCCGCGTAGATTGCGGTTAGCAACACTTTTCGGCCTGGTCCTGGTGATTTCGGCACATATACCACTAAATTGTTACTACTTTCGTTAATGAAATGATTCAGCTCACGTTTCTCGAATGCGGTACAAATGCGCTTTACAGCGCGAAAACGCTCATTTTATTGACGCAGCACACACATTTTGATTTCGATATTTCTCGTTTTTGCTCGTTAACGATAAATTAACACAGTGTCTACAGGACATCGTGGCTGTCACGGGCTTCCACGCTAACAACAAACATTCATTATTTCAGGATTCCGATTATGAGTCAGACATCAACCTTAAAAGGCCAGTGCATTGCCGAGTTCCTGGGTACCGGGTTGTTGATTTTCTTCGGGGTGGGCTGTGTGGCCGCACTGAAAGTCGCGGGTGCCTCTTTCGGGCAGTGGGAAATCAGTATCATCTGGGGTCTGGGCGTGGCGATGGCCATCTACCTGACCGCGGGGGTTTCCGGTGCACATCTTAACCCGGCGGTCACCATCGCGCTGTGGCTCTTCGCCTGCTTTGACAAACGTAAGGTCGTTCCTTTTATTCTTTCACAGTTTGCCGGCGCGTTTTGCGCTGCGGCGTTAGTTTACGGGCTTTATTACAACCTTTTCATCGACTTCGAACAGACGCATCATATGGTTCGCGGCAGCGTCGAAAGTCTTGATCTCGCGGGTATTTTCTCTACCTATCCTAACCCGCATATCAATTTTGTGCAGGCCTTCGCAGTTGAAATGGTGATTACCGCTATTCTGATGGGCGTCATTATGGCTCTGGGCGATGATGGTAACGGTATTCCACGCGGGCCTTTAGCGCCGCTGCTGATAGGCTTACTGATTGCGGTCATTGGCGCATCCATGGGTCCACTGACCGGTTTTGCGATGAACCCGGCACGTGACCTTGGCCCAAAAACGTTCGCCTTCTTCGCAGGCTGGGGCGACGTCGCCTTTACCGGTGGCAAAGATATCCCTTACTTCCTGGTGCCGCTGTTCGGCCCGATTGTTGGGGCTGCGCTGGGCGCCTTTGGCTATCGTAAATTAATTGGTCGCCACTTACCGTGCGACACCTGTGTGGTAGACGAGAAGGAAACCGCTTCTCCCGCACAACAAAAAGCTTCGCTGTAATCTGACTACGGGACACATACCATGACCGAAAAAAAATATATCGTTGCGCTCGACCAGGGCACCACCAGCTCCCGCGCTGTCGTAATGGATCATGACGCGAACATCGTCAGCGTGTCACAGCGCGAATTTGAACAAATCTATCCTAAGCCAGGCTGGGTAGAACACGACCCAATGGAGATCTGGGCATCCCAAAGCTCTACGCTGGTCGAAGTGCTGGCGAAAGCAGATATCAGTTCCGATGAGATCGCCGCCATTGGTATCACCAACCAGCGTGAAACCGCCATTGTGTGGGAACGTGAAACCGGTAAACCGATCTATAACGCCATCGTGTGGCAGTGCCGTCGTACCGCCGATATCTGCGAAAAGCTGAAGCGTGACGGGATGGAAGAGTACATCCGTAGCGCGACCGGTCTGGTCGTCGACCCGTACTTCTCCGGTACAAAAGTAAAATGGATCCTTGACCACGTGGAGGGTTCACGTGAGCGGGCAAAACGCGGCGAGCTGCTGTTTGGTACCGTCGATACCTGGCTCATCTGGAAGATGACGCAAGGGCGCGTCCACGTGACCGACTACACCAACGCCTCCCGAACCATGCTGTTTAACATCCACGACCTGGACTGGGACGACAAGATGCTGGACGCGCTGGACATCCCGCGTGCCATGCTGCCGGACGTTCGCAAATCCTCTGAGGTTTACGGTCAGACTAACATCGGCGGTAAGGGCGGAACGCGTATTCCCATCTCCGGGATCGCGGGTGACCAGCAGGCAGCGCTGTTTGGTCAGCTGTGTGTGAAAGAAGGGATGGCGAAGAACACCTACGGCACCGGCTGCTTCATGCTGATGAATACCGGTGAGAAAGCGGTGAAATCAGAAAACGGTCTGCTGACCACCATCGCCTGCGGCCCGCGTGGTGAAGTGAACTATGCGCTGGAAGGTGCGGTGTTTATGGCGGGGGCCTCTATTCAGTGGCTGCGTGACGAGATGAAGCTGATCAGCGACGCCTTCGACTCTGAATATTTCGCCACCAAAGTGAAAGACACCAACGGCGTCTACGTTGTGCCCGCCTTTACCGGTCTGGGTGCGCCCTACTGGGACCCGTATGCACGCGGCGCGATTTTCGGCCTGACCCGTGGGGTGAACTCGAACCATATTATTCGCGCTACGCTGGAATCCATCGCTTATCAGACGCGCGACGTGCTGGAAGCGATGCAGGCTGACTCCGGTATTCGTCTCCACGCGCTGCGTGTGGACGGCGGCGCGGTCGCGAACAACTTCCTGATGCAGTTCCAGTCCGACATTCTGGGAACGCGCGTGGAGCGTCCTGAAGTGCGTGAAGTCACCGCCTTAGGCGCGGCGTATCTGGCAGGACTGGCCGTCGGCTTCTGGCAGAACCTGGATGAGCTGCAGGAGAAAGCCGTCATCGAGCGCGAATTCCGTCCGGGCATCGAAACCACCGAGCGTAACTACCGTTACAGCGGCTGGAAAAAAGCGGTGAAACGCGCCCTGGCATGGGAAGAGCACGAAGAGTAATTTTGCCGTTACCCCAGCCCTCTCTCCCCGGAGAGAGGGCTAAAACCGCCCCCCTCCCCACTCTGTGATAAACTTCGTGCAATTCCTTTTGACTGCACGAGTATCCAATGAGACGTGAACTTGCTATCGAATTTTCCCGCGTAACCGAAGCCGCCGCCCTGGCTGGCTATAAATGGTTAGGTCGTGGCGATAAGAATACCGCCGACGGCGCGGCCGTCCATGCTATGCGTATTATGCTCAATCTGGTCAACATCGATGGCACCATCGTCATCGGCGAAGGCGAGATCGACGAAGCCCCGATGCTTTACATCGGTGAAAAGGTCGGTACCGGTAACGGCGACGCGGTGGATATTGCCGTCGATCCCATTGAGGGGACCCGCATGACCGCGATGGGTCAGGCTAACGCGCTGGCGGTGCTCGCCGTCGGTGATAAAGGCTGTTTTCTTAACGCGCCCGACATGTACATGGAAAAACTGGTCGTTGGCCCCGGCGCAAAAGGAGCGATCGACCTTAACCTGCCGCTGGAAGAGAACCTGCGCAATGTCGCTGCCGCATTAGGCAAGCCGCTTAGCGAACTCACCGTCACCATTCTGGCGAAACCGCGTCATGACGCCACCATCGCCCAAATGCAACAGCTCGGCGTGCGCGTGTTCGCCATTCCCGATGGCGACGTCGCGGCCTCCATTCTCACCTGCATGCCGGACAGCGAAGTGGATGTGCTGTATGGCATCGGCGGGGCGCCAGAGGGCGTGGTTTCCGCAGCCGTCATCCGTGCGCTGGATGGTGATATGCAGGGCCGTTTACTGGCGCGTCATGATGTTAAGGGCGACACTGAAGAGAACCGCCGCATCGGTGAAGACGAGCTGGCACGTTGTAAAGAGATGGGCATTAGAGCCAATAAAGTCCTGCCTCTGGATGAGATGGCGCGTAGCGACAACGTCATTTTCGCCGCCACCGGAATCACCAAAGGCGATCTGCTGGATGGGATCACCCGTAAAGGCAACATAGCGACCACCGAAACGCTGCTGATTCGCGGTAAATCGCGCACCATCCGACGTATCCAGTCCATCCATTATCTGGATCGTAAAGACCCGAATGTTCAGACTCACATCCTGTAAGGTGATTTGATCAATAGAGCTTTCCGGCCCCGCTGGGCTGGAAATCTCGCCAGCAAGAACGGAAGATAGAAGCAGAAATTCAGCACAGGAGACCGTCATGGCAGACTGGGTAACAGGTAAAGTCAAAAAGGTAACGTTCTGGACCGATGCGCTCTTCAGCATCACCGTCCACGCCCCTATTCAGCCCTTCACGGCAGGACAGTTTGCCAAACTGGGGCTGGAGATTGACGGCGAACGCGTGCAGCGTGCGTACTCCTACGTCAATGCCCCCGATAATCCCGATCTCGAGTTTTATCTGGTCACCGTGCCTGATGGAAAGCTCAGCCCGCGCCTGGCGGCGTTGCAGCCAGAGGATGAAATTCAGATTGTCAGCGAGGCCGCAGGCTTCTTTGTGCTGGATGAAATCCCCGATTGCGACACGCTCTGGATGCTGGCAACCGGTACGGCGATTGGCCCTTATCTCTCTATTTTGCAGTATGGCCACGATCTGGACCGCTTTAAAAAAATCGTGCTGGTGCATGCCGCACGCTATGCCGCCGATCTCAGCTACCTGCCGCTGATGCAGGCGCTGGAAAAACGCTACGAAGGGAAGCTCACCATTCAGACCGTTGTCAGTCGTGAAACGGTGGAAGGATCGCTGACCGGACGCGTTCCGGCGCTCATTGAAAACGGCGAACTGGAAGGGGCCGTCGGTCTGCTCATGAACGCCGAAACCAGCCATGTCATGCTGTGCGGAAATCCGCAGATGGTGCGGGATACCCAGCAGTTGCTGAAGGAGACCCGGCAGATGACCAAACATTTACGCCGTCGACCGGGCCACATGACTGCGGAACATTACTGGTAATTAACTGTACTTTACGTCCTGCGTCTCTTTGCCATATTTGTTCTCGCCTGGGGTGCCCACAAAGGCACCCAGATCGATCATCATCATCACAAATATCAGCGTCGGGACAAAGCGGCCCACCAGCCACGGCAGTACGGAGGGCAGCATTGACCAGTTTCCGGCCAGCAGCATCCACGAAAGTATAAACAGCAGCGCCCATAATCCGGAACGTCCACGGTCGTGCAGACGCTTAACGATCACCGAGGCCGTCGGCCAAAGCAGGCAAACCAGCGCAAATGCCGCCATTTGCGAGCTGAGCAGCGCAGTATCCGCCAGACTAAAAAGCAAAAGCATGCCGGCAATCCACGCCGCCATCCAAATCCAGAAATCGCGACGTCCAATACGCCCTTTGAATGAAAACAACCACTGCTGTATCGTCATGTCAGGTTCCTGATTATCCTTTGCCGCCTAGTTTACCCTGGTGTTGGGACTTTTTGACAAGCCAGGCAGATATCGATTTAATTGTGAACAGCCACAACCAGGGACATATTTGATGAAAAAACGGGCCGACTCTTTTTTACTGTGTATCACCTTGCTGAGCGCCAGCTTTTTTCTGCATGCTAATGAACCTGCCAAACCGGCTACCGCACCGTATCTCGCTGCGGGTGCGCCCTCTTTTGATCAGTCGATCAGCCAGTTTCGCGAGAGCTTCAATCACGATAATCCCCGGCTGCCTTTGGGTGAATTCCGCGCCATTGACGCCGCGCGCGATACCCCTTCTCTGACGCGAGCCGCCAGTAAAATTAACGAAAATTTGTATGCGTCAACGGCGCTTGAACGCGGCACGTTAAAAATCAAAAGCATGCAAATCACCTGGCTGCCTATTCAGGGGCCAGATCAGAAAGCAGCCAAAGCAAAAGCGCTGGAGTACATGAGCGCGATTTTGCAGGCATTTACCCCTGCGTTCACCAAAGCGCAGAGCCAGCAAAAGCTGCAAAAGTTGCTCGTCGCCGGTAAAAACAAAGGTTATTACGCCGAAACGGAAGGTGCCGTGCGCTATGTGGTTGCAGATAACGGCGAAAAGGGACTGACCTTCGCCGTTGAACCGATTAAGCTGGCACTATCTGACACACTCGGAGGGGCGAATTAATGACAAAAAGCAAAGCCTTTCAGGGGAAAATCTCTATACTGATTCACAGACCATGCTGCCCTTCAGGGCGGCCATAATCCTTAATTCGCTCTAGAAGCGTGGAGAATTAAAATGCGACATCCTTTAGTGATGGGTAACTGGAAACTGAACGGCAGCCGCCACATGGTAAATGAGTTGGTTGCGAACCTGCGCAAAGAGCTGGCTGGCGTGACGGGCTGTGCTGTTGCAATCGCTCCGCCGGACATGTACCTGGACCTGGCTAAACACGCCGCTGACGGCAGCCATATCATCCTTGGCGCACAGAACGTAGACGTTAACCTGTCTGGCGCATTCACCGGCGAAACCTCCGCTGAAATGCTGAAAGATATCGGCGCAAAATACATCATCATCGGCCACTCTGAGCGTCGTACTTACCACAAAGAATCCGACGAATTCATCGCGAAAAAATTCGCCGTGCTGAAAGAGCAAGGCCTGGTGCCGGTTCTGTGCATTGGTGAAACCGAAGCAGAAAACGAAGCGGGCAAAACGGAAGAAGTGTGTGCACGTCAGCTCGACGCCGTGCTGAACAGCCAGGGCGCAGCAGCGTTCGAAGGCGCGGTCATCGCCTACGAACCAGTATGGGCTATCGGTACCGGCAAATCAGCGACCCCAGCTCAGGCACAGGCCGTTCACAAATTCATCCGCGATCACATTGCTAAAGCTGATGCGAAGGTCGCTGAACAAGTGATCATCCAGTACGGCGGTTCCGTTAACGCTTCCAACGCTGCTGAGCTGTTCACCCAGCCAGACATCGATGGCGCGCTGGTTGGCGGTGCTTCCCTGAAAGCAGACGCTTTCGCGGTTATCGTTAAAGCGGCAGAAGCAGCAAAAGCGTAATGCTTAACGGCGGGTGGCGAACAGCACGCCCGCCCTGCTCATTCTGCAGGCCCGGTCAGCGCTCGCGCCACCGGGCTTTTTTACAGCTTACCTAAAAGACTAAACCACAGATAATCCAGCGGGAGCAGCACCAGATACGTCGCCATCGCCAGCGCCAGACAGAGCAACATCCCCGCCTTTGCAGGCACCTTCCCTAGCCCCATCGCCACCACAATCGGTGATGCCTGATACGGCAGCAGCGGCGTGGAATACCCCAGAACCTGAATCATAATCACCGACAGCAGCGGGAAGCCGGTCGCATCCGCAAAGCTCTGCGCCAGCGTGGTATACAGGGCCGGAACGCCATTTGCCGTCATGATGAAATTCAGCGCCGTGGTGATCCCCGTCAACGCCAGGAAGCTGGTGAACGGTTTTGCCGCATCCAGCGGCATCATGGTGAGAAGCGCCTCGCCAACCGCGTTCCCGATGCCGGTTTGCGTCACGGTAATCGCCAGCCCAAGGATGCCTGCCACGTAAATGCAGGTTCGCATATTGACCCCCGCCGCGAACTCATCGCCGGTAATAAAGCCGATACGCGGCAGCATCACCACCACGGCGGCAGCCAGGCCGGTCCAGGCGGGGCCGATACCGTGCCAGCTTTCGGTCACCCACATCGTCAAGACCACGGCGAGCAGCCAGGCCAGACGCTTTTCTTCACCCCCCATCGGCTGCGAGGGCGCAGTGTCGGTAGGGTGTTTCGGCGAGCCGGGAAATAACCAGCAGATAAGACCAATCAGGATCAGTCCTTTCAGGATACCGAGCACAGGCGTGTGTAAAAGCAGATAGGGGACGTAGTTAAGATGAATGCCATACGACCCTTCCGCCGCGCCGCTCATCACCAGATTCGGCACGTTCGCCGGCAGTATGGTGGCAGAAAGTTGAAACGTGCCGAAACCCACGGCCAGCGCCAGGCCAAACCACGCGCGCGAACCGTCCGGGATGCCCGCCCTTTTTGCCATCGCGGCCACAATTGGCATCAACAGCGCGATGCGCCCCATGTTTGACGGCATGACGAAGGCCAGCGCATAGCTCAGCAGCACGACGCTTGCCACCATGAGCACCCATGAATCGGTCAGCTTTGCGGAAAGCGCCCGTGCGGCGCGGTCAGCAAGTCCTGTTTTACGGATCGCTACCCCCAGCACAAACCCGCTGAAGACCAGCCAGAAGGCCGAGGAGGCGAAGCCGCCAAAAATGACGTCCGGTGGGGCAATTTTGGCGATCATCGCCGCCGTGAAAAACAGCAGCGCGGTGATAAATTCCGGCAGGAGCGAGGTCGCCCACAGTACGATGGTGATGCCAACAATCAGTGAGGGCAGTAGCAGAGGATGCGTTAACCAGAGCGACATACCTGTCTCCTGTAGATTTTTTCAGCAAGTCTACGGCGACAGGCAGGACGAGTAAACGCTATTTATGGTGGGGTCACTTCAAAATATGGCATTGATGATCCTGTAATTCCTCAGCGGATGCACGGTTAAGTGTGAGCAGATTTCGCTCGGTGGCGAGCAACACAAACGACCCGTCGGACTGCTGCGCCATCGCCAGGGCGAAACGCCCCATATGGTCACGGGCTTCAGGCACCTCTTCCGCCAGCATGATAAACGGACTGCGCTGGACCAGCTCTTGATCGGTCACACGGCGCGCCAGATATTCATGCCCTTCCAGTCCACCAGGAAAAGGCAGCCACTGGGTGCTAATCTGCCCCTGATGCGCGTTAAGCTTTTCCCGCACATCGGTACGCAGGCAGGAGATGTGAATATGGAAATGATTTTGCGTGCGTCCGGTCGGAGAGTTGATCGTGAGCGAGACCGCGCTATCAGGCACGTCCGCGCCCCGTTTCATGCTCATAAACTGTCGCGACTGCCATGCCAGCCAGAAAAAATTCGGCGTTTGTGGCTCGGTCAGCAGCGGACTTTCGGTACCATTGATGCGATACGTTGGCATCAGCAGGTACTGCAGCGGCCCATTACGATCTTTGAATACCACATACCCGGCGTCAGGTTTCACCTGCTCGCAGGGTGCCGGAAGCTGATGCTGTTGTTGGTTTGGCAGGCACTGGTCGAGAACGATGTGGCGTAACGCATCCGGGTTACCGGTTTTTAGCCAGAGCCATCCCCCTGCCGCAAGGGCAATAACCATCACAACCAGCACAATAATTTTTTTCACAACGCGTTCCCTGAATTCGTCCGAAGCGAAAGAGTAACGCAAAAAGATGACCAAACAAAAAACCCGGTGGATTTCTCACACCGGGTCACAGGGTTTTGCGTCTTAACGTTTGCTGATTTGATCGAACGTGCCGCCGTTGGAGAAGTGCTCTTTCTGCGCTTTCGTCCAGCCGCCAAACTCTTCGTCGATGGTGAAAAGCTTGAGCTGCGGGAATTCGCCTTCATGTTTCTTCGCCACCGCAGGATCGCGTGGACGATAGTAGTTTTTCGCAGCGATTTCCTGGCCTTCTGGCGAATAGAGATACTTCAGATAGGCTTCTGCTACCGTTTTGGTCTCTTTCTTCTCAACGACTTTGTCGACCACCGAGACGGTTGGCTCGGCCAGGATAGACTCGCTTGGGGTCACAATCTCAAACTTGTCTTTACCCAGTTCATGGGTCGCCAGCAGGGCTTCATTTTCCCAGGCAATCAGCACATCACCAATGCCGCGTTCCACGAAGGTATTGGTCGCACCACGCGCGCCGGAATCCAGCACTTCGACGTTTTTATACAGTGACTTCACAAAATCCTGGGCTTTTGCCTGATCGCCATTGTTATGGTGCAGCGCATAGCCCCAGGCTGCCAGGTAGTTCCAGCGTGCGCCACCGGAGCTTTTCGGGTTAGGCGTAATGACGGAGACGCCCGGCTTAATGAGATCGTTCCAGTCATGGATCTGTTTCGGATTGCCTTTGCGCACCAGGAAAACGATGGTGGAGGTGTAAGGTGCAGAGTTATCTGGCAGGCGTTTGATCCAGTTTTTATCGATACGACCACGCGCAGCAATGGCATCCACATCGTAAGCCAGAGCCAGCGTCACCACATCCGCTTCGATGCCATTGATCACCGACGTCGCCTGCTTACCGGAACCGCCGTGCGACTGGCGAATGACCACATTATCGCCGGTTTCCTGTTTCCAGTGCGCCGCGAACGCTTTGTTGTATTGATCGTAAAGCTCACGCGTCGGGTCATACGACACGTTTAATAACTGGATATCCTTTGCCAGCACGCTGGTCGATGCCAGTAATAATGTTAAACCCACGCCCCATTTATTCATCGCCCGGTTCTCTTATGCAGTGTTTCGATGAATGCAGCGTGCCAGAAAGCTAACCAATGATTAAAGAATAAAAAAAGATTGGCTATAACGTGAGGGAATATGGAGCGTGGCTGTGAAAGCAATACAAAACGGCAACCCAATGGTTACCGTTTTAGTGTGTTCTCCCTCTCCCCGTGGAAGAGAGCGGGGTGAGGGCAACAGCCCGCACGGTGCAGAAAATGCAAAACGGTAACCCGCAGGTTACCGTTTTTAGTGTGTTCTCCCTCTCCCCGTGGGAGAGGGCGGGGTGAGGGCAACAGCCCGCACGGAACTGACAATAATCAGTACAGTTTTTTCGCGCAGTCTAACCAGTCACCTTTGAACGGACGCTTCATGTTCTCAATGGCGTCGATAATGTCATGGTGAACCAGTTTTTCGTTCTGAATACCGACGCAACGACCACCGTGGCCCTGCAGCAGCAGGTCAATAGCGTAGGCACCCATACGGGACGCCAGGATACGGTCGTAAGGGCCCGGGGAACCGCCACGCTGGATGTGGCCCAGTACGGTCGCACGGGTTTCACGTTTGGTTTCGGTTTCAATGTACTTCGCCAGCTCATCGACATCACAGATGTGCTCAGTGATCGCGACGATAGCGTGTTTCTTACCTTTTGCGATACCGGCTTTGATTTCATTCACCAGGTCTTCACGGCTAAATTCGACTTCCGGCACCACGATAAATTCGCAGCCGCCCGCAATGGCCGCCGCCAGGGTCAGGTCGCCGCAGTAGCGGCCCATCACTTCGACGATGGAGATACGCTGGTGAGAAGAAGAGGTGTCACGCAGGCGGTCAATGGCTTCCACAACGGTACCCAGCGCAGTAAAGAAGCCGATGGTGTAGTCTGTGCCTTTGATGTCGTTATCGATGGTGCCCGGCAGCCCGATGCACGGGAAGCCCATTTCAGTCAGACGTTTTGCACCCATGTAAGAGCCGTCACCGCCGATCACCACCAGCGCGTCCAGGCCGCGTTTTTTCATGTTTTCGATGGCCACCTGACGGATGTGCTCTTCGCGGAATTCCGGGAAGCGTGCGGAGCCCAGGAAGGTTCCCCCACGGTTAATCATGTCAGAGACGCTGTAGCGATCGAGCTGCACCATGCGGTCTTCATACAGACCCAGGTAGCCATCATACACGCCAAAAATTTCCAGACCTTCCGTCAACGCTGCACGAACAACTCCACGAATTGCAGCGTTCATGCCTGGGGCATCGCCACCGCTTGTCAACACACCGATTTTCTTAATCATGACTACCTCTGAACTTAGGAATGCAAAAATGAAATCTGTTGCCGGAAGACGTCTGCTCAACCAACGAATACTGCAAATAGTATATCAACCACTTCCAGCTGAATTGATTCAGGTCAGACCAAATGGCGGTAATTTATACACAAAATGCTGGCCTGGCTCACTTTTTTACAACGAATGACGAAAGCGCAAAATCTCTTTAGCCTTCCCTGGGGACAACGGAACAGGGATCCTGATGGATAATCACATCCGATCCCGGGAAACGTCGCAAAATTGCCTGTTCGACCTGTTCGGCCACCAGATGGGCCTGAACGAGCGGCAGGTTATCTTCCATTTCCAAATGAATCTGAATAAAGCGGGTCGGCCCTGACTGCCGCGTACGAAGATCGTGTGCACCGCTGACGCCGGGCCAGGAGGTGACAATGTCAAATATTTCAAGCCGTTCTGCGTCAGGTAACGCGCGGTCGAGAAGCGATTGCACGGCTTCATACCCCATCCGCAAGGCGCAATACAGGATATAGACCCCTATCCCTAACGCAAAAATCGCATCGGCGCGATGCCAGCCATACCAGGCAAGACCGAGTGCAATAAGAATCGCCCCATTCATCATAACATCAGACTGATAATGAAGCATATCTGCCCGTACTGCCTGGCTTTGCGTTTTACGAACCACCCATCGCTGGAACGTTACAAGAACGATTGTGCAAATAAGTGCAATAATTGTCACGATGACGCCCACGCCAGGATCGTTCATGGGCGTAGGCGAAATCAGGTGCTGAATACCGGTTAAAAAAAGGAACAGCGCGGAGCCGGAGATAAACATGCTTTGCGCCAGGGCCGCCAGCGATTCGGCTTTTCCATGACCAAAGGTGTGTTCCTCATCGGCCGGTTGCAGTGAATAACGCACAACCAGCAGGTTGGTCAACGACGCGGCGATATCGACAAGCGAATCCACCAGCGCCGCCAGAATGCTGACCGACCCGGTGTACCACCAGGCAAAAATTTTAATGATCAGTAAACACGACGCCATGATGGTCGCCGCAATTGCAGCCCGGCTCACCAGCCGTCCATAGGTTTGATTCATAAACACTCCTGTCATGCTCTGCCGCTAGTATAACGGATGCCTACGGAGTCAAAAGATGAATAAACGGTTAACAACCCTGAATGAAAGACAAAAAAAACCCCCACATCATGTGGGGGAAGACAGGGATGGTGTCTATGGCAAGGAAAAACAGGGTTACTGGTTACTACGGGTATTGCTACTGAAAAGCGTCATTTCTGAGCTTCGTTGCATCCGTGCAACCTCACGCAACTGGTCCATACGTTGCTGATGTTTCTGGTTTAAAACCGCTTGCTGCTCGGGCGAAAGCAGATGGAACATTTGGTTGCGAACTCGCGCCATTTCGACCTGGCGGGCCACCTGTTCCTGTGCCATTTTTTCTGCCTGAGCGCGCACAGCGCTTTCGTCAAAATTATCTGCGGTGACAAGGCGATGCATTGTCTCAATTTCGCTAACATTAACAGGGGGCTGATCGTGTCGTGCCCGCTGCATAAGATCTCGCATCTGTTGACGCTGATGTTCGGTTAAACTAATGCCGTCAAACATATTGATCTGGCCACTGTGCTGCGAAGTTCCCTCCGTTGAGGACCCGTTAACGCCGGGTATGACTCCAGCAGCCTGGCTTACAGCACTTATCGCCAGTGTTGAGGCCATGACGGCAACGGTAACTATGCGCATCACTTGCTCCCACTTTCTTTCGTATCGCGATTCAACGAGAGACAGTCTACGATTCGGGCTGCAAACATGCGTCAGGGGGTGTAAAACAACGTAAAGTCATGGATTAGCGCGCTTCGATGACGTAATTTCTGCCTCGGAGGTATTTAAAAAATGAATAAAATACTGTTAGTGGATGATGACAAAGAGCTCACATCCCTTTTGAAAGAATTACTCGATATGGAAGGTTTCAACGTGCTGGTTGCCCATGATGGGGAACAGGCGCTGAGTCTCCTGGACGACAGTATCGATTTGCTTTTGCTGGACGTGATGATGCCGAAGAAAAACGGTATCGACACGCTGAAAGAGTTACGCCAGACACACCAGACACCCGTTATCATGCTGACCGCGCGCGGCAGCGAACTGGATCGCGTACTGGGCCTTGAGCTCGGTGCCGATGACTATTTACCTAAACCGTTCAACGACCGTGAACTGGTCGCCCGTATTCGTGCCATCCTGCGTCGTTCCCACTGGAGCGAACAGCAGCAGAACGCGGATAACAGCTCACCAACGCTGGAAGTGGATTCCCTCAGCCTCAATCCGGGGCGTCAGGAAGCCAGTTTCGACGGCGTTGCGCTGGAACTGACCGGCACCGAGTTCACCCTGCTCTATTTGCTGGCACAGCATCTTGGTCAGGTGGTCTCGCGTGAACACCTTAGTCAGGAAGTGCTGGGCAAACGTCTCACGCCGTTTGACCGCGCAATCGATATGCACATCTCCAACCTGCGTCGCAAGCTGCCGGAGCGCAAAGATGGCCACCCCTGGTTTAAAACCCTGCGTGGGCGCGGCTATCTGATGGTGTCGGCTTCATGATAGGCAGTTTAACCGCCCGCATCTTCGCCATTTTCTGGCTGACGCTGGCACTGGTGTTAATGCTGGTTTTGATGTTGCCAAAACTCGACTCACGCCAGATGACGGAGCTTCTCGACAGCGAGCAACGTCAGGGCGTGATGATCGAACAACACGTTGAGGCAGAGCTGGCAAACGATCCGCCTAACGATTTGATGTGGTGGCGCAGGCTGTTTCGCGCTATCGATAAATGGGCGCCGCCCGGACAACGCCTGCTGCTGGTGACCAGCGAAGGCCGCGTCATCGGTGCAGAACGCAATGAAATGCAGGTCATCCGTAACTTCATTGGCCAGGCAGATAACGCTGACCATCCCCAAAAGAAAAAGTACGGTCGGGTAGAAATGGTGGGGCCCTTCTCTATCCGTGATGGCGAAGATAATTACCAGCTCTATCTGATTCGCCCGGCAAGCAGTTCTCAAACCGATTTTATCAACCTGTTGTTTGACAGACCTTTATTGCTGCTGATTGTGACCATGTTGCTGAGTTCACCGCTGCTGTTATGGCTGGCGTGGAGCCTGGCAAAACCGGCGCGTAAGCTGAAAAATGCCGCCGATGAAGTGGCGCAAGGCAACCTGAGGCAACATCCGGAACTGGAAGCCGGCCCGCAAGAATTCCTTGCCGCCGGAACCAGCTTCAACCAGATGGTAAGCGCGCTGGATCGCATGATGACCGCACAGCAACGTCTGCTGTCGGATATCTCCCACGAACTGCGCACCCCGCTTACCCGCTTGCAGCTTGGCACGGCGCTGTTACGTCGCCGTAGCGGTGAGAGCAAAGAGCTGGAGCGCATTGAAACCGAAGCACATCGTCTGGACAGCATGATCAACGATCTGCTGGTGATGTCGCGCAATCAGCAGAAAAACGCGCTGTTGAGTGAAACGGTGAAAGCCAATCACCTGTGGCATGAAGTGCTGGATAACGCGGCGTTCGAAGCGGAGCAGATGGGCAAGTCCTTTACCGTCAACTTCCCGCCGGGGCCCTGGCCGCTGTACGGTAACCCTAACGCGCTGGAAAGCGCGCTGGAGAATATCGTGCGTAACGCCCTGCGCTACTCGAATACGAAGATTGAGGTGGCGTTCTCGGTGGATAAAGACGGGATTACCATCATCGTTGATGACGATGGTCCTGGCGTAAGTCCTGAAGACCGCGAGCAGATCTTCCGTCCGTTCTACCGTACCGATGAGGCGCGCGATCGCGAGTCTGGCGGCACGGGGCTGGGGCTGGCGATTGTTGAGACCGCTATGCAGCAGCATCGCGGTTGGGTCAAAGCCGACGACAGCCCGCTGGGTGGGCTGCGGTTAACGCTGTGGCTGCCGCTGTATAAGCGTTCGTAGTCTTCCCCTCACCCTCTCCCCATAGGGGAGAGGGAACCAAATGGCGCGGTCTTTCACTCCTCGCCCCTTTGGGGAGAGGGCCGGGGTGAGGGGCAGTTATCTTCCCCACAATCTCCGTGCATTATCTTCGATCTTCCCGCTTATTCGCCGCTTCTGCATCGTTCTGGTCCAGCTTGTCGATAGCCCGGCCGCCGACAGCAGGCGATGATACTGCTCATCATCAAACGGCATATGCCAGGCAATCGCACAGGCGTCATATACCGAGACATCACTCAGGCGCGATGCCAGCGCCAGCGGCGCATCTGCCGATACCTTTCCCGCCTGTACCACCCGATACAACCAGCCGGTTTTGCCCGCGCTTTGCAGCTGCGCTGACATATCGCTGATACCGAAATGGTAGTTGAGTTTAAAGCACGGCGAGCGCGGCTGCGTCACCTGAATCAGGACATCGCCCCAGCGATAAATATCGCCAATAAACACATTCTTTTCCGTCAGCCCTTCCGTCGAGAGATTTTCGCCAAATGCCGGGGCGACAAACAGATCCGCCTGTTCGGGGAATTCGGCTATCCAGTGGCGATAGTGCTCACGCGGATAGTGGCACAGCGCGCGATCGGGCCCGCCGTGGATTTTCTTTTCGGCCTGCTCATCACCCACCAGCCCCCGTTCGGTCAGGGACAGCTCGCCGTCGACCTGAATTTTGCCGATGGCGCTCGGGCGGCTGCCGTCGTAGTCCCTGACCTTGCCTGTAAACACATTCACCGGATAGTGCATTGCCACTCCTTTTACCCTAAATATTTCGAGTTGCAGGCAGGCGGCAAGGGAGAGAATCCCCGGGAGCTTACTCCTGTAAGTGACTGGGGTGAGCGAGCACAGCCAACGCACCTGCAGCTTGAAGTATGACGGGTATACAGATACAAAAAAAGCGAGTCATCAGACTCGCTTCTCACAGGTGTCAATGCAACCTTATTTTTTCGCGGCGAAACGTGCTGCTGCTTCGTCCCAGTTCACTACGTCCCAGAAGGCTTTGATGTAGTCAGGGCGACGGTTCTGGAATTTCAGGTAGTAAGCGTGTTCCCACACGTCCAGGCCCACAATTGGGAAACCGGATGCGCCAGAGATTGCTTCACCCATCAGCGGGGAGTCCTGGTTAGCGGTAGATACAACCGCCAGTTTGTCGCCTTTCAGCACCAGCCACGCCCAGCCAGAGCCGAAACGGGTTGCAGCTGCTTTCTCGAATTCTGCTTTGAAGTTATCAACAGAACCGAAATCGCGCTCGATAGCCGCTTTCAGGTCGCCCTGCAGGGTGGTACCGGTTTTCAGGCCTTTCCAGAACAGGCTGTGGTTAGCGTGACCACCTGCGTTGTTGCGCAGAACGGTTTTCTTGTCCGCTGGCAGCTGGTCCAGTTTGGTGATCAGCTCTTCAACAGGCAGGCTTGCGAACTCTGGCAGGCTTTCCAGCGCAGCATTCGCATTGTTAACGTAGGTCTGGTGGTGTTTAGTGTGATGGATTTCCATCGTCTGCTTGTCGAAATGCGGTTCCAGTGCGTCATAGGCATACGGCAGGGATGGCAGTGTATAACTCATAATCCTCTCCATTATTGTCGGGCGGCACAGCTGTTAATGCCGCGTAAGCAGTTGGTTCATTATAGTTAATTAAATGATATTGAAAATGATTATCAATGCCGTACTATTTGTAAGGTTATTAATTTTTGTTTCATTCCCGGAACTGTGAGTCCGCTCACGCGGTTAACGCGCTTATTGCCATTCAAAAGAAATCTGCGGCAACCTTCTGAAGGTTCGCTCACCGCTTAATTTTTACACTCGTCGGGTCGGAGGGAAGCCAACGACCTATAAAAACGATGAGGATGTAAAAATGAATCATGCGATTACGATGGGTATTTTCTGGCATTTGATAGGCGCAGCCAGTGCGGCCTGTTTCTATGCCCCGTTTAAAAAGGTAAAACATTGGTCATGGGAAACCATGTGGTCTGTCGGTGGCACGGTGTCCTGGCTGATTCTGCCCTGGACCATCAGCGCCCTGCTGCTCCCGGATTTCTGGGGGTATTTCTCCTCCTTTAGCGCCTCGACCCTGCTGCCGGTCTTTTTGTTCGGCGCGATGTGGGGCATCGGGAATATCAATTACGGACTCACTATGCGCTACCTCGGTATGTCGATGGGCATCGGCATCGCCATCGGCATCACGCTGATTGTGGGAACGCTGATGACGCCCATTCTCAACGGCAATTTCGACGTATTGATCAACACGCAGGGTGGCCGCATGACGCTGCTTGGCGTGCTGGTTGCGGTGATTGGCGTGGGGATTGTGACCCGGGCTGGGCAACTGAAAGAGCGTAAAATGGGCATCCGGGCCGAGGAGTTTAATCTCAAAAAAGGGCTGGTGCTGGCGGTGATGTGCGGCATTTTCTCAGCGGGGATGTCCTTTGCCATGAACGCCGCGAAACCGATGCATGAAGCCGCCGCAGCGCTGGGCGTGGATCCGCTCTATGTCGCCCTGCCAAGTTATGTGGTGATCATGGGCGGCGGCGCGCTGGTTAACCTCGGTTTCTGTTTTATTCGTCTGGCAAAGGTAAAAACGTTGTCGGTAAAAGCCGACTTTTCGCTGGCAAAATCGTTAATTGTCACCAACGTGCTGCTCTCGGCGCTCGGTGGCCTGATGTGGTATTTGCAGTTCTTCTTTTATGCCTGGGGTCACGCCAGCATACCTGCGCAATATGACTACATGAGCTGGATGCTGCACATGAGCTTCTACGTGCTGTGCGGCGGTCTGGTGGGACTGGTGCTAAAGGAGTGGAAGCATGCCGGTCGACGGCCGGTGGGCGTGCTGAGCCTGGGCTGCGTGGTGATTATCATTGCGGCCAACATTGTTGGCCTCGGCATGGCAAATTAATTACGCGGCCTTTCGACTGCGATGACGCCACTGAACCGGCGTCATCCCCACTTCACGGTTAAACACCACCGAAAAGTAGTTACTGTCCTCAAAACCGCAGCGCATCGCCACTTCACTCACCATCAGCTCGGTGTGCTGCAACAAATACTGTGCGTGGCAAATGCGTAACTGACGCAGGTAATGGTTCACCGTCATGCCCGTCTGGGTGCGAAACTGCTGGCGTAACGTACGCTCGCTGCACTGCGCCTGTTCGCAGAATTTCTCCAGCACGAAGCTGCGGTTCAGGCTTCCCGCCAGGGTGGTAATCAGCTTATCCAGCAACGCCTCTTGTTCACTGGCAGACGGATTATCAATGGCGTAGCGATAGCGTTTGAGCGTGATAACCAACTGAGCGAACAGCAATTCCGCCATCTCGTTTGCCAGCGGCTCGGCTTTCTGGCTCTCCTGCTCAAGCTGGGTGATCACCTGCCTCACCTGGGTCATGCCATTGCTGCTAAGACGCCAGTGCGGCGAACCGTTCGCATCGTTGAAGCGCGGAATCGCGGCTCCCCAGTCGATGTTGAGCTTTAACCGGTCCGGACAATAGATCACATTCTGTAGCACCAGGTCATTCACCGAGGCATAGGAGTGTTTATCTTCAGCGCGAATATAAAACAGGTCGCCACGGGTAATACGATAAGGTCGATCGTTCAGGACATGCAGACCGTTGCCGCGCCACACCAGCACCAGCTCGCAAAATTCATGGGTATGTTCGGCAAAGACATTTTGTGGATAGCGGTCCGCCACCGCGACGGCCTGCCCGGCGTTAGCAAAAAAATCAGCTTTGCGAAGAATTAAAGGAACGCCCACAACACACCTCAGCGGCTTATCACCGGATATTATTAGCCTTTTTACGGCAAAAAAACGGTGATTGCCCTCGCGTTACTGAAGTGACGCATCCCTTCCCTGACGAATGTCGCGCGGAGACCAGCTAAATTCCCGGCGAAACAGCGTCGAAAAATGGTTACTGTCGCCAAAACCGCAGCGATAAGCGATATCTGTGACGCTTTCATCGGTATGGCGCAGGAGATGCCGGGCTTTAATCAGGCGCAGGCGATTTAAGTAACGCTGCGGCGTGGAACCGGTCTGGTGTTTAAGCTGACGATGCAGGGTACGCAGCGACAGCGAGAACGTTTCGGCCAGCGTTTCCCAGCAGACCTCTTCCGCATAATGCTCATCCAGCCAGGCGATCAGCTGATTGAGCCGGGCATCATTATTCTCCGACCCTTCCACCAGGCTGCTGCGGCGCAGCAGCACCAGCAGTTGCATAAAAAGAAGCTCGCGCGTCGCCAGAGCGTGGGTTTCACGGGCATCTTCCGTGTGTTCCATCTGGCTGACCAGCTGACGAACCTGTTGCAACGTGGACTGATTTACCCGCCAGTGCGACGGGTAATGCCCGTCCTTTTCCTGCGGCAGAAGCTGGTTCAGCCCGGACAAAAACTGGAAAGCGTCCGGCGAACGATAGAGCACGTTAGTCAGACACAGGTTGTCAGTATGTTCATACAAGTGTCTGTCGTGGTCGCGCACAAAACAGACCGTTCCTCCGCTGATGGTGTACGGCTGGCCGTTAAAAACATGAATACCGGTGCCGTGCTCCACGATCACGATCTCGTGGAAGTCATGATGATGTTCAGGGAAGGCCGCCTGCGGGAGGCGTGGCTCGATGGCCACCGGCGAGGCTGAAGGGAAAAAATCCACGCTGTGCAGTACGGTCATGACGGCCACCATTAATGAGAAATGTTCTCAAAATAGTAATTAAGGGTCGCGATTCTGACCTTCAATTTTCGACAACAAAGCGTGCAAAGCCTGTCGGTTTTTCAAGAAACGAGCGGAAAGATCGGGAAATGCGGTCACCGTCACATCGCCTGAAAACCGCGCCATTACTGGAAACTGTGAACTTCCTCACGTTCATCTTTGCTTTCTTGCCAGCCCTGCATTTCGCCTGTCATTGGCAAGAAGGTCACTTTTTCTTCCCGTTCTTACACTCATGCGTAATGACATAAGTAAGGACCGGAACATGACTTTTCGCCATTGTGTGGCTGTCGATTTAGGCGCTTCCAGCGGTCGCGTAATGCTCGCCCGCTATGCCCCTGAACAGCGCACGCTCTCGCTACGTGAAATCCACCGCTTTGTTAACGGCCTGCAGAAGCAGGACGGCAAAGTGACCTGGGATATCGACAGCCTTGAAGATGACATCCGCACCGGCCTGAACAAGGTATGTGAAGAGGGTATCCGCATCGACAGCATCGGTATTGATACCTGGGGCGTGGATTACGTTCTGTTGGATAAAAACGGCGAACGCGTTGGCCTGCCGGTCTCTTATCGGGACAGCCGCACGGACGGCGTGATGGCGCGGGCCGTCGATCAGCTTGGCAAAGCCGATATCTACGGGCGCAGCGGCATTCAGTTTCTGCCTTTTAATACGCTCTATCAGCTGCGTGCGCTGGTGGAGCAGGAGCCTGCGCTGGTCGCCAGTGTCGCCCATGCGCTGCTGATCCCGGACTATTTCAGCTATCGCCTGACGGGCAATCTGAACTGGGAATACACCAACGCCACCACCACCCAGATGGTAAACATCAATTCCGATAACTGGGACGACAATCTGCTGAACTGGACCGGCGCTTCGCCTGACTGGTTTGGGACCCCAACCCATCCCGGCAATGTGATTGGCCACTGGCTGTGTCCGCAGGGCAATGCCATCCCGGTGGTCGCCGTGGCAAGCCATGACACCGCCAGTGCGGTGATCGCCGCGCCGCTGGCAGGCCAGGACGCCGCGTATCTCTCTTCCGGGACCTGGTCGCTGATGGGCTTTGAGAGCAAAACGCCCTATACCAGCGAGGCTGCGCTCGCCGCAAATATCACCAACGAGGGCGGTGCCGAAGGCCGTTATCGGGTGCTGAAAAATATCATGGGCCTGTGGCTGCTTCAGCGCGTGCTGAAAGAGCAGAACATCACCGACTTACCCGCCCTGATTGCCGCTACCGAACAGTTGCCCGCCTGCACCTTCCTGATCAACCCAAATGACGATCGCTTTATCAATCCCGAAAGCATGAGCGACGAAATTCAGGCGGCCTGTCGGGAAAGCCACCAGCCGGTGCCGGTAAACCCCGCCGAACTGGCGCGCTGCATCTTCGATAGCCTGGCGCTGCTGTATGCCGACGTGCTGGGTGAACTGGAGGCACTGCGCGGCAAACCCTTTACACAACTGCATATCGTGGGCGGCGGCTGCCAGAACCATCTGCTGAATCAGCTGTGCGCCGATGCCTGTGGTATCACGGTCGTGGCCGGCCCGGTTGAAGCCTCCACCCTTGGCAATATCGGCATTCAGCTGATGACCCTCGACGAGCTTTCCAGCGTGGATGCGTTTCGAAGCGTGGTCACAGCCAACCATGAACTGACCACCTTTACCCCCCATTCCTGCCATGAAATTGCCCGCTACCGGGCACAGTTTCAGCAAAAACGACTGACAAAGGAGCTTTGCGCATGACCACTCAACTTGAACAAGCCTGGGAACTGGCTAAACAGCGTTTCGCCACCGTTGGGGTGGACGTCGAAGAGGCGCTGCGTCAGCTTGACCGTCTGCCCGTGTCGATGCATTGCTGGCAGGGCGATGATGTCGCGGGTTTTGAGAATCCGGGCGGCTCGCTGACGGGTGGCATTCAGGCGACGGGCAACTACCCAGGCAAAGCGCGTAACGCGACCGAACTGCGTGCCGATCTGGAGCTGGCGCTGAGCCTTATCCCAGGCCCTAAACGCCTGAACCTGCACGCTATCTATCTGGAATCGGACCAACCTGTTGCGCGTAACGAGATCAAACCAGCCCACTTTAAAAACTGGGTTGAATGGGCAAAAGCCAACAAACTCGGGCTGGATTTTAACCCGTCCTGTTTCTCACATCCGCTGAGCGCTGACGGTTTCACCCTTGCCCATGCGAATGATGACATTCGCCAGTTCTGGATTGACCACGTAAAGGCCAGCCGTCGCGTCTCTGCCTATTTTGGTGAGCAGCTCGGCACGCCGTCGGTGATGAACATCTGGGTTCCGGACGGCATGAAAGATATTACCGTCGATCGTCTGGCACCGCGCCAGCGTCTGCTGGACGCCCTGGATGAAATCATCAGTGAAAAGCTGGACCCGGCACACCACATCGACGCCGTGGAGAGCAAGCTGTTCGGCATTGGCGCAGAAAGCTACACCGTAGGCTCGAATGAGTTCTATATGGGGTACGCCACCAGCCGTCAGACTGCGCTGTGCCTGGATGCGGGGCACTTCCACCCGACCGAGGTGATCTCCGACAAAATCTCTGCCGCCATGCTGTTTGTGCCTCGCCTGCTGCTGCACGTCAGCCGTCCGGTTCGCTGGGACAGCGATCACGTCGTGCTGCTGGATGATGAAACGCAGGCGATCGCCAGCGAGATTATTCGCCACAACCTGTTCGACCGCGTCCACATCGGTCTGGATTTCTTTGATGCCTCCATCAACCGCATCGCGGCATGGGTGATCGGCACCCGCAACATGAAAAAAGCGCTGCTGCGCGCCCTGCTGGAACCGGTAGACGCGTTACGCACGCTGGAGCAACAAGGCGATTACACCGCCCGTCTGGCCCTGCTGGAAGAGCAAAAATCTCTGCCCTGGCAGGCCGTGTGGGAAATGTACTGTCAGCGTCATGATGCTCCGGCGGGGAGCCAGTGGCTGGACAACGTGCGGGCGTATGAGAAAGACGTGCTGAGTCAGCGCGGATAATTCTGCCCTCATTCTAACCCTCTCCCGCCGGGAGAAGGAACGTTTACCCCCTCTCTCTGTAGGAGAGGGCCGGGGTGAGGGAATTCCACCTCACCGCGATAACTGGAAAAGAAAACTATGCAGACCATCACAAACGCCTGGTTCGTCCAGGGCATGATTAAAGCCACCTCGGACGCCTGGCTGAAAGGCTGGGACGAGCGCAACGGCGGCAACCTGACGCTGCGTCTTGATGAGGCCGACCTTGCCCCGTTCGAGGCCGATTTCCATGCAAAACCGCGTTATATTGCGCTGAGCCAGCCGATGCCGCTGCTCGCCAACACGCCGTTTATTGTCACGGGTTCCGGTAAGTTCTTCCGCAACGTCCAGCTTGATCCCACCGCGAACCTGGGCGTGGTAAAAGTGGACAGCGACGGCGCGGGCTACCACATTCTTTGGGGGCTGACTGACGAGGCGGTGCCCACCTCTGAACTGCCGGCGCACTTCCTTTCTCACTGCGAACGTATCAAAGCGACCGACGGTAAAGACCGCGTGATCATGCACTGCCACGCCACCAACCTGATCGCCCTGACCTACGTGCTGGAAAACAACACCGATGTCTTCACCCGTAAACTGTGGGAAGGCAGCACCGAATGTCTGGTGGTCTTCCCGGATGGGGTGGGCATCCTGCCCTGGATGGTGCCAGGTACCGACGAGATCGGGGAAGCGACCGCGCACGAGATGCAGCAACATTCGCTGGTGCTGTGGCCGTTCCACGGCGTATTCGGCAGCGGCCCGACGCTCGATGAAGCCTTTGGCCTGATCGACACTGCGGAAAAATCTGCTGAAGTGCTGGTAAAAGTCTATTCCATGGGCGGTATGAAGCAGACTATCACCCGGGAAGAATTGATTGCGCTGGGGAAACGTTTTAGCGTCACCCCGATGCAGTCTGCGTTAGATCTGTACCCATAAAAACATCGCGCCCCGCTCAATGAGACGGGGCGAAAACCACCTGCCATCCCTACACAACTCGCTTACTATGTGGAGTAAAAGCAATGAAAATAAAGACAAGCTTGATCCTCACCGTTGCCGCTCTGGCGTTGTCCGGTTCCGCTTTAGCAGAAGTAAAAATCGCCCTGGTGGCGAAGTCTTTAGGAAATGGATTCTTTGAAGCAGCGAACGTCGGCGCGCAGGAGGCGGCCAAAGAGTTAGGCGATGTAAAAGTGATTTATACCGGCCCGACCACCACCACGGCGGAAGCGCAGATCGACGTGCTGAACGGGTTGATCGCCCAGGATGTGGATGCGATCGCGATTTCCGCAAACGATCCGGACGCGCTGGTGCCGGTGCTGAAAAAAGCGATGCAGCGCGGTATCAAAGTGGTTTCCTGGGATTCCGGCGTGGCGAAAGCGGGCCGTCAAATCCACCTCAACCCGTCAAATAACGCCCTGATTGGTGAAACCAACGTCAAGCTCGCCGCCGATGCGCTGAAAGCGCTGAACGTGGAGAAAGGCGATGTGGCGGTACTGAGCGCCACACCAACATCCACCAACCAGAATACCTGGATTGCCGAGATGAAAAAGGTGCTGCCGAAGTACCCGTCCGTCAATCTGGTGACCGTGGCCTATGGCGACGATCTCTCCGACAAAAGCTATCGTGAAGCGGTTGGCCTGCTTAAAACCTATCCGGACCTGAAAGTGATCGTCTCGCCGTCCTCCGTGGGGATTGTGGCGGCGGCACAGGCGGTCAAAGACCAGGGCAAGATCGGCAAGGTGTACGTGACCGGTTTAGGGCTGCCGTCTGAAATGGCCGGGGCGGTAAAATCCGGCGCGAGCAAAAGTTTTGCCATCTGGAACCCCATTGACCTGGGTTATGCCGCCACGTATTTAGCCGACGATCTGGTAAAAGGGACCGCTACCAAAGGCGAAGCCAGCATGGGCAAACTGGGCAAAGTGAAGCTGGACGCCGACGGCAACGGCGCGATGGCTGAGCCGTTCGTTTACGATGCCAGCAATATTGATAAGTTCTCGAAGATTTTCTAATCCCTTCTCCCTCTCCCTGTGAGAGCGCGCCGGGGTGAGGGCATCAGGCCGCATGCCCCTCACCCTACCCTGCTTCCAGGGGGAGAGGAGATACTCTGGAGAACGATCATGACACCATTGCTTCAGCTTTCGGGCATCACCAAAGTCTTCCCGGGGGTGCGCGCGCTTGAGAACGTCCAGCTTGCCCTCTGGCCCGGAAAAGTGACCGCGCTGATAGGCGAAAACGGCGCGGGAAAATCGACGCTGGTCAAAGTTATGACCGGCATTTACCAGCCTGAAGAGGGCGAAATCCTCTACAAAGCGATCCCTATTCAACTCCCGACGCCGGAGTCGGCGCATAAAGTCGGCATTACCGCCATTCATCAGGAAACCGTCCTGTTTGATGAACTGTCGGTCACCGAAAATATCTTCGTCGGTCAGTATCTCTATAAGGGCTTTTTCAGGAAGCTCGACTGGCCAGAGATGCACCGTAAGGCGCAGGCAATCCTCACCCGTCTTGAGGTAAAAATCGACCCGCGCGCAACGCTGAAAACCCTCAGTATCGCCCAGCGCCATATGGTGGCGATCGCCCGTGCGCTGTCGTTTGATGCGCAGGTGGTCATTCTGGACGAGCCGACCGCCGCGCTGTCACAGCACGAAATTCTCGAGTTTTACCAGATTGTCGAGCGGTTAAAGCAGGAGGGCAAAGCCATCCTGTTTATCTCGCATAAGTTCGATGAAATCTTTGAGCTGGCGGACCATTACACCATCTTGCGTGACGGGGTATTTGTCGGGGCGGGCGCGATGAACGAGATCACCGAGGAGCGTATGGTTTCGATGATGGTCGGTCGCGCCATTACGCAAACCTTCCCGAAGGTCGAGTGCGAAAAAGGCGACACGGTGCTGGAGGTCAAAGACCTGTGTCACCCGACCGAATTCGCGCATATCTCCTTTTCTCTGCACAAGGGCGAAATCCTGGGCTTTTACGGGCTGGTCGGCGCTGGACGGACGGAACTGATGCAGGCCTTATCGGGGGTGACGCGCCCGTCCTCCGGTGAAATTGTGCTGAACGGAACATCCTGCCATTTTCGCCAGCCTGCGGACGCCATCAGGGCGGGTATTGTCTGCGTGCCGGAAGAGCGCCAGCAACAGGGGGCGATCGTTGCGCTGCCAATCGCGCAAAACATCAGCCTTCCCCAGCTCAGCAAGCTCAACCCGAACGGCGTTCTGCACGACGATCGCGAATGGCAGCTGGCGGACGAGTACGCGACCCGGCTTCAGGTGAAGGCCTTTAGCTGGAAACAGCCCGTAGAGACCCTCTCCGGCGGTAATCAGCAAAAAGTGGTGATCGGAAAATGGCTGGCGACGCATCCTGAGGTGATCATCCTTGATGAGCCGACAAAAGGGATTGATATCGGTTCAAAAGCCGCCGTTCATCAATTTATGTCGGAACTGGTCGGCCAGGGGCTGGCGGTCATTATGGTGTCGTCCGAACTGCCGGAAGTGATGGGCATGGCGGACCGTATCATTGTGATGCATGAAGGGTTAATGGTGGCCGAATATCAGGCGGGTGACGCAACGGCAGAAACCATCGTCAGCGCGGCCAGCGGTGCAAAACAGGAGGCCGCGTGATGATCACTCAACTGCTTAAACACCGCGAAGCGCTGTTGGGCGCGGTTATCGTACTGATGATTGTCGCCATCGGCAGTCGCGTGCCGTCCTTTGTCGCGCCGGGTAACCTGGTGGAGATTTTTAACGATACGTCCATTCTGATCATCCTTGCGCTCGGGCAGATGATGGTTCTGCTAACCAAAGGCATCGATCTGTCGATGGCGGCGAATCTGGCGCTCACCGGCATGATTGTGGCGTTGTTAAACTTCCATCATCCGGAGGTACCCGTCTGGGTGCTGCTGATCCTGGCGACCGCGCTTGGCCTGCTGATGGGTATGATCAATGGCCTGCTGGTCTGGAAGCTCGGCATCCCGGCGATTGTCGTTACGCTTGGCACCATGAGCATCTACCGGGGGATCATCTTTATGCTCTCCGGCGGCGGCTGGGTTAACTCTAACCAGATGGGCGCAAACTTTCTGGCGCTGCCGCGCACGGCGGTGCTGGGGCTACCGGTCCTGAGCTGGTGCGCGATTGCCGCACTGCTGCTGGTGGGCTATTTCCTGCGTTACAGCCGAACCGGCCGCGCACTGTATACCGCGGGCGGTAACGCTACGGCGGCCTATTACACCGGCATCAACGCCGGGAAAATGCAGTTCGTCAGCTTCTGCCTTTCCGGTGCGCTGGCGGGGTTCTGCGGCTATCTGTGGATTTCGCGCTTTGCCGTTGCGTATGTCGACGTGGCTAACGGTTTTGAACTGCAGGTGGTGGCAGCCTGTGTGATTGGCGGTATTAGCACCATGGGCGGCACCGGACGCGTACTCGGCTGCCTGTTTGGCGCACTGTTCCTTGGCGTGATCAACAATGCGTTACCGGTCATCGGCGTCTCGCCGTTCTGGCAAATGGCGATTTCCGGCATGGTGATTGTGATTGCGGTTCTGCTTAATGAGCGGGGCAACAAACGCAAAGGTCGGTTAATTCTACGCGATGCGGCGCTGGCTCGTCAGAAAATGGCGGTGAAATCATGAGCAAAATAATGACCTCAGAGACAATGACCCGCGATCCGGACCGGACGGGGTTTTTCCAGCGCCTGCTCAGCTGGGAAGGGTTTCTGCTGGCGGTAACGCTGGCGGTATTTGTCGTTAATGCCCTCGCCTCGCCTTACTTCCTCAACATCTGGAATCTGTCAGATGCGACGTTCAACTTCACCGAAAAAGCGATCATCGTGCTGCCGATGGCGATGCTGATTATTGCCCGTGAAATTGATCTGTCGGTGGCCTCTACCATCGCGCTCAGCTCCACGGTCATGGGCTTTTGCGCGGCGGCGGGCATCGACACGCCCCTGCTTGTCTGCGTGGGACTCGGTGTGGGGCTGTTGTGCGGGTTGTTCAACGGCATTCTGGTGACGCGCTTTAACCTGTCGTCCATCGTGATCACCATCGGCACCATGAGCCTCTACCGCGGGATCACCTACATCCTGCTGGGCGATCAGGCGCTGAACAGCTACCCGGAGAGCTTCGCCTGGTTTGGACAAGGCTACGTCTGGGGCGCGCTGTCGTTTGAGTTTGCGCTCTTTATCGTTCTGGCGGGGGTCTTCGCGTTTGTGCTGCACCGCACCAACTTCGGCCGTCGCACCTACGCCATTGGCAATAACCCAACCGGGGCGTGGTACTCCGGCATCAACGTCAAACGCCACAACCTGATGCTGTTTGCGCTGGTCGGGCTGATGTCCGGCCTCGCATCGGTGCTACTTACCTCACGCCTTGGCAGTACGCGCCCGACGATTGCGATGGGCTGGGAACTGGCGGTGGTGACGATGGCGGTGCTCGGCGGGGTCAACATCCTGGGCGGGTCCGGCAGCATGGTGGGTGTGATCATTGCCGCCTTCCTGATGGGGCTGGTGACCTTTGGCCTGAGCCTGCTCAACGTGCCCGGCATTGTGATGTCGGTGATTATCGGCGCGATGCTGATTGTGGTGATTTCACTGCCGATCATTACCCGGCGGATTATGCAACGAAGAAGGATTTAACTCCCTCACCTCTCCCTCTCCCCGCCGGGAAGGGGGACCGCCCGGCGCCGTCTTTTATCTTATCCCTTACGGGGAGAAGAACGGGGTGAGGGGAACGGATTACCCAAAAATCATATTAAGGAGAATTATCATGAGCTTTATGTTGGCGCTGCCAAAAATCAGCCTGCATGGCGCAGGCGCAATCGGCGATATGGTGACGCTGGTGGCAAACAACCCCTGGGGCAAGGCGCTGATTGTGACCGACGGTCAGCTGGTTAAACTCGGCCTGCTCGACAGCCTCTTTACCGCCCTGGACGGCCATGAGATGTCCTATCACCTGTTTGACGAGGTATTCCCGAACCCAACGGAAGAGCTGGTGCAAAAAGGCTTTGCGGCCTTTCAGGAGGCTGAATGTGAGTACATTATCGCGTTCGGCGGCGGCAGCCCGATTGATACGGCGAAAGCGATTAAAATCCTCACCGCTAACCCTGGGCCGTCAACGGATTACGCGGGCGTGGGCAAAGTGAAAAACGCGGGCGTACCGCTGGTGGCGATTAACACCACGGCGGGCACGGCGGCGGAGATGACCAGCAACGCGGTGATCATTGACACGGGACGTCAGGTAAAAGAAGTGATTATCGACCCGAACATTATTCCGGATATCGCCGTGGACGATGCCAGCGTCATGCTGGATATTCCGGCGTCCGTGACCGCCGCGACCGGAATGGATGCGCTAACGCACGCCATTGAAGCCTTTGTCTCCGTGGGCGCGCACCCGCTGACGGATGCTAATGCGCTGGAAGCCATTCGTCTGATCGCGCTGTGGCTGCCCAGGGCGGTCGACGACGGGCATAACCTGGAGGCCCGTGAGCAGATGGCCTTCGGTCAGTATCTGGCGGGCATGGCTTTTAACAGTGCCGGCCTTGGCCTGGTACACGCTCTGGCGCATCAGCCTGGCGCCACGCACAACCTGCCCCACGGCGTCTGCAACGCCATCCTGCTGCCGATCATCGAAAACTTTAACCGCCCAAATGCGGTATCCCGTTTTGCCCGCGTGGCGCAGGCCATGGGTGTGGACACTCGTGGCATGAGCGACGAAGCGGCAAGCATGTCGGCCATTCAGGCCATCCGCGACCTGAGCGCCCGCGTGGGGATCCCATCCGGTTTCAGCCAGCTTGGGGTGACCAAAGCAGACATTGAAGGCTGGCTGGATAAAGCGCTCGCCGATCCGTGTGCGCCCTGCAATCCCCGCACCGCCAGCCGCGATGAGGTCCGTGAGCTGTACCTGGAGGCCTTATGATTCGCAAAGCCTTTGTCATGCAGGTGAACCCGGATGCGCACGCAGAGTACGCGCGCCGTCATAATCCCATCTGGCCCGAACTGGAAGCGGTGCTGAAAGAGCACGGCGCCCACCACTACGCCATCTATCTTGATCGTGAACGCAACCTGCTGTTTGCCACCGTTGAGATTGAATCCGAAGCCCGCTGGAACGCGGTGGCGAACACCGATGTATGCCAGCGCTGGTGGAAACACATGAGCGAGGTGATGCCCGCGAACCCGGACAACAGCCCGGTAAGCGCGGAGTTGAAAGAGGTGTTCTACCTGGAATAATGCGTTTTACGCTGCCGCCTTCGCGGCAGCGTCTTCACTCAATTCGCCTCCACCGTATTACTGCGCGCGGCACTCTCCTGCCGGTTGCTCAGGGTAAAGGCCGACACCAGCGTAATGGTCAGGACCAGGCAGCCCAGCATCAGATAGGTATCCTGGAAGCCGATCCGGTCATACATATTTCCCGCGAACGCGGACAGGAAAATCGCCGCCGACTGCTTGGCAAAGTTGAAGCCGATAAGATAAATCGTGGCGGACAGGCGGGTGTCGAACACGCCGGTAATGTACTTGAATGCGCCCACCAGCAGGAACGGCACCTCGAGCGCATGCAGCATTTTCAGGGCAATCACTTCCACGGCCGTGGTGGCAAACGATGAACCGATAATCCGCGTCGCCATAATGAGACCGGCAATCAGCAGCGTGTTTTTGGCGCCGATGCGGTTAATGATCCACGGTGAGCAGAACATGATGATGGCATTACACAGTTCACCCGCCGTGGTGGCAAAACCAAAGGCGCGGGTGCCTTCCTGCGGCGTCGCGAAGAAGGTTTTGAAGAAGGTCGCAAACTGCTGATCAAAGACGTCGTACACGCAGGCCACGCCAATCACATACAGAATGAACATCCACATCTTGCGCTGGCGAAACAGGCTGAAAACGGTACGGGCGGTGATCTGCGGCTGGTTAGCCCCCAGCGCGTTCATCACTTCGGCGGTCTGGTTGGGTTTAGGCTTAGCGACCCATAACAGCACCATCAGCAGCAGCGCGGCCGCGGAGCCCATCCAGAAGACAAAAGAGGGATCGATGCTGAACAGCAACCCGGCGGTAGAGGCGCAAAGCCCCCAGCCAAGGCAGCCAAACATGCGCGCTTTGCCGTATTCAAAGAAGCTATTGCGGCTGACGCGCTCAATATAGGCCTCGATCGCCCCGGACCCTGCCGAAAAAACAAAGCCGATATAGAGACCGCCGCTGAGAGCACCCAGCCAGATATTGGTTTTAAGCAAGGGCGCGAAGACGTAGAGAAAAAACGGCGCAAAGGCGAATAACAGTACGGCAATAATCCAAAGCAGGTGTTTTTTCAGCCCCAGCTTGTCGGAAATCACGCCCAGCACCGGCTGGAAGGCAATGGCAGAAAGCGAGATACAGGAGAACACAATCCCGGTATGGGTTTTGTTCAGGCCAATGACGTCCGACAGCCAGATGGGCAGGAACGGAAAGCAGGTGGCCATAATGAAGAAGTAGAGAAAGAAAAACGCTCCGAAGATCCAAAAGTTAGGGTTGTCTTTATGGGTACAGGTGTTTGTAATCATTATTTTATCCTCAACGCTGGGCCGGTCACCCGGCCCGTGGCCCTTATACGCGTTCAACGCCAATGAGAATGGCGGTTTCCGGATCCAGAATCGGCAGGGCGATACCCGCCTGCATTAACCACTCCCCGCTGGCAGTCTGAGGGGCTTCCATCCATGCCGGTAATTTGCGCATGGTGTGGCCGCCTTCGCCCGTCAGGCGAATATTGGGGTGGTCGAGCAGACTGATTCGGTACTGCGCACTCGCGTCCAGGCCAGGCATACGCAGCGGCATCATCAGGGTGTAATCCGGCATGGCCAGCTGGCTGACAATAAACAGCCCCTGCGTCTTAGCCTCGTTCACTATACCCTGCGCCAGCGTCGTGGCATCCGGCATCTCCACGCGCCACTGAGTGCCGTGATGGATTACGTCACGCCACCGTTTATGCAGTGCCGCATAACGGCGATAACCCTCACGCTCGTGTTCATCTACGGCAAGCGGATCCAGCTCAAGACCCATATGGCCGAAAAGCGCCGTCAGACCGCGGAATTCGATACTGTGCTGACGGAAAGTGGCATGGCATTTATGATGACCGATATGCGCGCCCATCACCTCTGGCGGGAAGAAATAGCCCATCCCGCGCTGGATGGTATTGCGTTCCAGCGCATCATTGTTGTCCGATGCCCAAAAACGATGGCAACGCTTCAGGACCTCATAATCGATACGCCCCCCGCCCGAAGAGCAGGATTCAAACTCAACCTGCGGGAAGCGTTCGCCCAGCGTGTCGAGCAGGCGATAAAACTGGCGCGTTTGTGCATCGGCTGCCGCTTTCCCGTGGTGGCCGGGCTGAACCAGCTCGCGATTCATGTCCCACTTTACGTAGTCAATGTCATGCTCACCCAACAGCCAGCTCATCCTTTCCAGAATAAATTCAAAGGCGTCTGGAATGTTCAGATTAAGCACCCACTGGTGGCGCCCCGTCGCCTGGGGGTATCCTGGCATCGCCAGCACCCAGTCGGGATGGGCGCGACAGAGATCGGAGTCAGGGCTTATCATTTCGGGCTCAACCCAAATGCCAAACTCCATACCCCGTTGCTTAACGTGATCGATCACAGGCGTTAAGCCGTTGGGGTATTTTCTTTCGTCGAGATACCAGTCACCCAGCGCCCCGTGGTCGTTATTGCGCCCCTTAAACCAGCCATCATCAATGATGAAACGCTCAACGCCAAGCGATGCCGCTTCGTCCGCCATCCGCATAATGTAGTCAGGATCGTGGTCAAAGTAGATCCCTTCCCAGGTGTTGAGATGAACCGGACGCACCCTGTTTTTCGGGAAGCGAATGATGTTGTCGCGAAGGTAACGGTGGAACTGCTGACTCATCCCGTTCATGCCCTGCGCGGAATAGCTGGCGTAAAGCGCGGGCGTCCAGAGCGTTTCCCCCTCATCAATGCTCATTTCGCCCGGCAGGTAGAGCGCTTCGGCCTGCAGATAGCGCCGACCGTCGGTTTTGGCTTCCGCCCGCAGGCGATGGTTACCGCTCCAGCCCAAATGGACGCCCCAGACGTCGCCCTGCATCTCTCCAAAGGCGGGTGTGCCGGTGATGAGGGCCGGGAAATGTTCGTGTGATGAGCGACCGCGACGACTTTCAATGACAAAACTATCATGCTCAAGCGGGAGTCGATGCGGCTGAAATTCGCGTATCCAGCGGCCATGGAACGCCATAACCTCTCGCGCCCGTTCGGCGACCGGTAGCGTCACCGCCAGCCGATCCACCTGCCACGGCTGGGAACGCAGGTTGGTCAGGCCGTGTCGAACCACCAGCACACCGCTCTCGTCCAGCGAGATTTCACTGGTCAGACGCAGACCTGCCTGATTATCTTCCGCGATGAGGGTCAGTTGTTTTTCCAGCTGTTCCACCGCGGTCGTGGTAAAAATGGGGGAACTGTCCTTGCCCTGACGATGCCCTTCAATTCCTGGCGAACCAAACAACCCGTGCCCTGGCTCCGCCATCAGCGTTAACGGGATGTCGATATCCAGCCGCCCGTTGGCGACAGGGCGAGAAAGACTTAACGTATCTTGCGGGGAAAAGTGGTGAAGATGTGGTCCCCAGTAGAGAATTTCGGTGAACGGGTGGGTTTTTATCACCACATCGACAGTGCCGCTTTCGAGCCGTAAAATGGAATCTTGCATCAGACCTCTCCAGTCATCGGGATGATCTGAGTGTTGATCCGAAACGTTTCGGATACAAACCAAAACGTTTCGGTTTTGTGATCGGTTCGGTAATTTTGGTTTTTTAGCGGGTCTGGCCTGGGGAAAATTCGGGTTGCCACAGCACCTGTAACTGAGAAACATCGACGCCGTTAATCAGCTGGCGCACCATGTCAGCAATTTGCTTGCCTACCCCCTGACGGGTGGACTGGATGACCGCCGCCACATCAAAATCGACAATGCTGTCCTGCGGCAGCCCGTCATAGACGATAAGCGCAACGGCATTCTCGCCGCTCAGGCGACCCAGTTGCGCCAGCGCCATGGCGGCACCGTCACCGTGGGTATTACAGTCTGTGATGATGGCGGTAGGGGGCTGTTCAAGAGAGAGCAACTCATGGGTAGTAGCAAACCCCACGCGGCGGGAAGGTGGCATCGCACGCAGCCACTCGCTGGACAGCCCCGCTTCACGAAGCGCATCCAGATAGCCCTGCCGACGCTGGGTGATAAACGCCTGATTGTTGCTTTCGCCCAGCAGGGCAATACGCTGATGGCCTCGCTCAATCAACCAGCGCGTGGCCTGATAGGTTCCGGCATAGTTGTCAAAATCAAACCAGGCATAAGGCTCGGAAAGCTGGCTGCGGCCCAGCGCGAGAAAGGGGAAACCCGCAGCCTGAAGCTGTGACAGGCGAGGATCGTTTTCCAGCGTATGCGCGACAATCAGCGCATCCACACGACGGCTCTGTACCATACGCATGTAGCTGTGTTTGTCGGCCAAATCGTCATCGGCAATCAGCAGTAAATCAATTTCATATTGCGCAAGTTCATGGCTAATTTCGCCGACCATGTCCATAAAAACGCTGTTATTGAGCGGAACAGGATGCACCGGAAAAACGAGACCTACGGCGTCAATTTTGCCCATTTTCAGGCGACGCGCGAAGGTGTTTGGCCGGTAGCCACGGCGCTGAGCCTCCGCTTCAACGCGGGCGCGCGTCTCGCTGGACACATCATCGTATCCATTCAGCGCGCGACTCACTGTCGTCACGGACAGCCCCAGTTCTTTAGCAATGGCTTTAAGCGACATGATTTTCCGTATCTGCGTTAATTTTGTTCTGCGACCAAAAGCGCATGCGTATCCGGCTCCAGGGCCTTAAAGATATGCGGCAGGTCAGCGGGATAGCAAATATAATCCCCCGGACCGAGCTCTTCTGCCGCGTCGATCAAACCCACCCGCGCTCTACCCTGCGTCACAATAATATGCTCAACTGAGCCTGGCGGGTGCGGCTGAGAGATGCGATCGGCACCCGGCTGGGTGAGCAGCAGGTAGATATCCCGACGCGCACCCGGTGGGCACGCCGCCAGTAGGATGGCTTCGTAGTTGGCCTGCCCGGCAACGACCTTCGTCCCCTCTCCGCGGCGGATCACCTGAGTGGTCGGCAGCTGCGGTTCGAGTAAACGGGCGAAAGGAATGTCCAGCGCCACACACAGTGACCAGAGCGTCTCCAGGCTGGGATTTCCGTTACCGGACTCCAGCTGTGACAGCGTGGATTTGGCGATCCCGGCACGGCGAGCGATTTCCGCCAGTGAAAGCCCGGTTCGCAGACGTTCCCGCACCAGACTTTTAGCGATCACGCTGATTGGCTGCGTCATTAAACGGCCTCTGTTCTATAAATCGAACGAATCGTTCGTCTTGAAAAACGTTCCTGATGCGTTCATTATAATGGATACTCGTTCGATATGGCTAAAAATGTATGAAGCACTCTCTCTCATCTTTGAAAGGCGACACGATCAAGGCCATCATTCTGGTGTGTCTGGCGGTCGGGGTCGTGGGCATGTCCTATGGCTCACTGGCGATGGCCTACGGGTTTCCGCTATGGGTGCCTTTTGTGCTCTCTGTGACAGTGCTGGCAGGCGCGTCGGAATTTATGTTTATCGGTATTGTTGCCAGCGGGGGTAATCCGCTTGCCGCCGCGGCAGCGGGCCTGCTGGTGAATGCCCGTCATGTGCCGTTTGGCGTTACGGTGCGCGATTTGGTCGGCACGCGCGCGGCGAGCCTGCTGGGCTGCCACATTATGAACGACGAAAGCGTGGTGTTTGGCCTGTCACAAAAAACGCCCGAGCAGCGAAAGGCCGCCTACTGGCTCTGTGGGCTGGGCGTGGCGCTGATCTGGCCCCTGGGTACCCTGCTGGGCGCTATGGTGGGTAAATTATTACCTGCCCCGGAAACCATCGGGCTGGATGCCGTTTTCCCTGCCATTTTACTCGCCCTCGTTGTGCCTGCCTTTAAAAACCGGACCACGCTCATTCGCGCCTGTAGCGGAGCGGTACTGTCGCTGGCTGCCGTGCCGTTTGCGCCTGTTGGCTTACCGGTTCTGCTCTCTTTACTTGGCCTTGCAGCGAGGAAAAAATAATGGGCAATATGACGGTCTTTATTCTCGGTATCGCCATGCTTTCTGCCGGAACCTATCTGATGCGCCTCGGTGGCGCGAAGCTGGGAAACCGACTGGCACTCTCTGCGCGATCGCAGGCACTGCTTTCCGATGCTGCCACGGTATTACTGTTTTCAGTTGCGCTGGCGACCACCTTCTATGAAGGCGAACATTTTGCCGGCATGGCGCGTGTGCTGGGCGTGGCGTTTGCGGTATTTCTGGCCTGGCGAAAAATGCCGTTAATTGTGGTGATCATTGCAGCGGCAGTGATGACGGCGCTACTGCGAGGCTTCGGCGTGCATTGATGAAATCCATTCCCTGACGTGCGCTCATTCGTCAGGGAAATCTTTCCGTCGTTAAGTGTGGCTTCGCCCACAACTATCCCACCTCATTCCCCGCTCTCCTGTCATTTATGGCTGACATATTCCCGATCATAGCCCCGGCGTGCCTCCCGTAAAATTGCCCTACGCATATTTTATGGAGTGACAAGATGGCCCTTCTGACCGCCAGCTGTATCGATCTCGATATTAGCGGCAACAGCGTTTATTCCGTCCTGAAAACCCTGGCTGATATGGCTTACAAAAATGGCTATGTCAGCGATCGCAGCGCCTTTTTACAAACGCTGTTACTGCGCGAAAAACAGCACTCAACCGGATTTGGTTCCGGCATTGCCGTGCCGCACGGCAAAAGCGCCGCCGTTACGCATCCTTTTGTGCTTTTTGCTCGCAAAGCGGAAGGCGTGGACTGGCAGGCCAGCGACAGCGAAAACGTGACCTGCTGGATCTGTCTGGGGGTACCGCAGGAGGGCGAGGACGATCAGGTCAGGGTAATGGGTAATTTGTGCCGAAAAATCATCCACGACGACTTTATCTTGCAGCTAAAACAGGGCAACAGCGCCCAGGTGCAGGCGCTGCTTAACCAGACGCTAAGCCACTAAGGAGCGACCTATGGAAAAATGCTTACGGTTGGTGGCAATCACCAACTGCCCCGCCGGGATCGCCCACACCTATATGGTGGCAGAAGCGCTGGAGCGAAAGGCCCGGGATCTCGGTCATACCATACAGGTAGAGACGCAAGGCGCTAGCGGCGTGGAAAATGCACTGAGCGATGAGGCTATTGGTGCGGCGGACTACGTGATCCTGGCGACAGGACGCGGCCTGAGCGCCGATGACCGCGCCCGTTTTGCCGGCAAACGCGTCTATCAAATCCCCGTTTCACGCGCGTTGAAAGAAATTGACGCTATATTTGCGAATTTACCTGCACACTCTACTCTTTTCGCCGCAGAAGCTAACGTGAAATTAGGTAAGCAGGAGGTGCCACAGGGTAGCGTCATGGCCCATCTGATGGCGGGCGTTTCCGCCGCGCTGCCCTTTGTGATTGGCGGCGGTATCCTGGTGGCGATCGCTAATATGCTGGTGCAACTGGGCTTGCCGTACGTCGATATGGCAAAAGGAATGCCGTCGTTAACCTGGGTGGTGGAAAGCATCGGGTATCTGGGCTTTACCTTTATGATCCCGGTGATGGGGGCCTATATTGCCCTGTCGATAGCCGACAAACCTGCGTTCGCCCCCACCTTTCTGGTGTGCTACCTGGCAAATGATAAAGGGTTGCTGGGAACACAATCTGGCGCGGGTTTCCTGGGTGCCGTCGTGCTGGGCCTGACCATGGGTTACTTTGTGCTGTGGTTTCGCAAAGTCCGGCTGGGCAAAGCGCTCCAGCCTTTGCTGGGTTCGATGATGATTCCCTTCGTCACGCTGCTGGTATTTGGTGTGCTGACCTGGTACATCATTGGCCCGCTGATGTCCGATTTGATGAGCGGGCTGTTGCATCTTCTCAACACGATTCCGCCATCCATGAAGCTGGGTGCCGCCTTCCTGGTCGGCGCGATGCTGGCTTTCGACATGGGCGGTCCTGTCAACAAAACCGCGTGGTTCTTCTGTTTTTCTTTGCTGGAAAAGCATATCTACGACTGGTACGCCATTGTGGGTGTGGTAGCGCTGATGCCGCCCGTCGCGGCGGGGATCGCCACCTATATTGCACCTAAGCTGTTTACACCTCAGGAAAAAGCGGCGGCCAGCAGTGCGATTATCGTGGGGGCAACCGTCGCCACCGAACCCGCCATTCCTTATGCCCTTGCGGCTCCTTTACCCATGCTAACCGCGAATACCCTGAGCGGTGGAATCGCGGGCATGTTGACCCTCTCCTTTGGCATCCAGCGTCTTGCCCCGGGGCTTGGCGTCTTTGATCCCCTGATTGGCCTGATGTCACCGATGGGCGCGTTTTATCTGGTGCTGACGATTGGCCTGGCGCTCAACATTTCACTGATTATTTTACTCAAAGGCTGGTGGCTCGCGCGCCAGGCCGCACGACGGGAGACGGCGAATGAACACTGATTTACTGCAGGCACTGTGTGAAGCGGATGCAGTGAGCGGCGATGAACAGGAGGTGCGCGATATTCTGAACGGTACGCTTAAACCTCATGCTGATGATATTTCCTTTGATGGGCTGGGCAGCTTTATCGCCCGTAAAGGCTCACAGGGGCCGAAAGTGGCGCTTATCGGTCATATGGATGAGGTCGGCTTTATGGTCACTCACATTACCGAGCAAGGCTTTATTCGCTTCGACACCATTGGCAGCTGGTGGAGCCAGTCGATGCTCAACCATCGGGTGACGCTTCGCACCCGCAGCGGCCATAAGATCCCCGGCGTCATTGGCTCGGTGGCGCCACATGCGCTAAGTGATAAGCAAAAAAACCAGCCCATCAGCGTCGATGAGATGTTCGTGGATATAGGTGCAAGGAGTCATGAAGAGGCGATCCGGCGCGGCGTAGCGCCCGGTGATTTTATTAGCCCGGCATCGTCTTTTGACCGATGGGGCGAGGATAAAATAGTCGCTAAGTCGCTGGATAATCGTGTGGGTTGTGCCCTGATGGCGGAACTGTTTATGCAGGTCAAAAACCCGCAAATCACGCTTTACGGCGTGGGAAGCGTGGAGGAAGAGGTGGGCTTGCGCGGGGCGCAAACCTCCGCAGGACACATCCTGCCGGATGTCGCGATCGTACTCGATACCGCAGTAGCCGGTGATGTGCCGGGAATCGATGCGGTAAAATATCCGTTGAAGCTCGGTTTTGGGCCCGGTGTGATGCTGTTCGATAAACGCTATTTCCCCAACCAAAAACTGGTGACCGCGTTACAAGAGAGTGCCTCACGGTGTGACGCCGCGCTGCAGTTCAGCATCATGAAGACCGGCGCTACCGATGGCGGGCGTTACAATGTGGTGGGAGGCGGTCGTCCGGTGGTGGCCCTGTGCTTACCCACACGTTATCTGCATGCCAATAACAGTATGATTTCCGTAAAGGATTACGAGGCGGCGTACGCCATGCTTTTTGAGCTTCTCACGTCACTGAATAAGGAGAAGGTCGCAGGCTTTACGCAGTTTTGCTGAGGAAGCAGCATGTTAAATGAGCGCCAGTTTGCCCTGCTCGACGAACTTGAATCACAACCTGTGTCGCTGGGTGTGCTGGCGCAAAAGCGTGCCGTTTCAGCGCGAACCATCCTGCGCGATATCGACTATCTGAATTTTACCCTCGGTGGAAAAGCGCGCATTCATACCGTGGGCAACTCGCTTTATCAGCTGGAAATTGTCGACAGGAAGGGTTATTTCCAGCTTCTTCAGCGTCATGATAATGATGACCGGATGCTGGCGCTGCTCCTGATCCATCCGGTAATTTCCCGTGCGCAGCTCGCTGAAGCCCTTAATCTGCCTGATACCTGGGTGGCTGAACGCTTGCCCCGCCTGAAAAAGCGCTATGCCCGAGTCTTTACGCTGGGCAGCCGCCCGGGTTCGGGCCATTACGTTGTCGTCGATCGCGACAAACGGATTATTTTACTGGCAGAGCTTTTCAGAAAAGATCCCCTCGTGTTTCCACTGGTGGGTATCGCTGCCGGGTCGTTCACCGCCCTTCTTGAAAACTGCCGCCCGCTTACTGCCTGGCCTGATATCACTCCGGATTACCGTGCCAGTATGATTCTGGCAGTCTACGCTCTGCGCCACCAGCTGGTTGCTAAAGGTTTACATCCTGCCGCCGAGGCGCTACAGGCCTGCACGGAACGCGCGGGTCTCTGGATGAGTCAGGCTATGCTGAGCATTCTCGCCGAGCGGCTGGATGATTTGCAGCAGGAAGCCCGACGCATAACGCCAGAATACGTCACCGGTATTCTTGCCAGCCTCACTCACGCCGGTCAGCCGGCAATGGTGGATGCGCAATTGATTAACGATCTTACCGGGCATCTCGTGCGATGCGTCGCGATGCCGAAATGGTTGCCAGAACATCGTCAGGGTTCGATGAATCACCTGAAAGCGGCCTGGCCTGCGGCTTTTGATATGAGCGTGAAATTTATCCATCATTTAAAAGAAAGCAGAGATATTCCGCTTATTGACAGCGATCTCCCGGGACTTTACTTCGCCTGCGCGCTGGAACGTCATCATCATGAATCGGTACCGGTCGTGTTGTTGGCCGACCAAAACGCTATCGCCACGATCAACAAGATGGCGATTGAGCGAGCCGTGTTTAATTGCCGGGTGATCGTTGTCCGCACGCCTGATGAGCTTTGCGCCATCAGACAGGAACTGACGCCGGGGCTGGTAATCAACAATAGCCATTACCCGCTGGATGAGCGACAGGGGTGCGTCCTGACTATTCGTCACATCATCCCTGCCGCCGGTCTTGATCAAATCAAAGATTTTCTGGCCTCCGCGTTTATTCGCCAGCAACCGACGCGTTTTTTCCCGGCGGAAAGCTATTTCCACTATCGCAACGGGCCGAATGAGCGCTGGATGCAGGTCGTCGCGGCGATCACCACACGGCTACGCCAGCAAAATCTGATCACTGAAACAGAAGCACGGCGGATTGAGCAACGCGAGCAGGAGGGGGAAAATTTAATCGTAAACCGCATCGCCATTCCCCATTGCTGGAGTGAGCAGCCGCAGCCGTTTCGTGGATTTTTTGTCACGCTTGAGTCCCCCCTTTCCGTTAACGGTGAAGAGGTGAGACATGTGCTGGTAGCCTGTGCCAGCGCAGAGCATCAACAGGAACTGAAAATTTTTGGCTATCTGGCGAGCGTGCTGAATCGCTATTCGCCGCAGACAATTGAAGCACTCAGGGATCATGACGCATTTATTGCGTTACTGCGCTGAGGGAAAAGCAGACCTGTCCCCGCTCCAGAGAGCAAGGGACAGTGGCAACATAACTTATTTGTTCAGTTCAGCGGTCATGTGAACACGGTTACCCGAAAACGCCTGAGTAATGGTGTAAGAAGACGCGCCAGCCTGCTCTGCCTGAGCGGCGATTTTTGCTTCTGCGCCATCAATAGTTGAGCCAGTTGCGGTCACAGTCTGTGCAGCGAAAGAACCGAAAGAGGTAGCCAGAGCGATTACAGCGACAAAAGTTTTGATGCTTTTCATGAGATAAACCCTTTCATTAAGTTGTTTGGATAAGGCGTTTTGCCTTGATGTGATAATAATAGGCTTCATCACGCACAACTGATAGCGGAAGGATTTGCTCACTTCATTCAAATTTACTGATCAATATTAAAGCGCTGAGGATGGGTATAAATCGTGACCTTTCCGGGCTTACAGAATCCGGCAAGCGTCAGATTACAACGCTGGGCCACTTCGACCGCCAGCGTGGTGGCCGCAGAGACCGCAAACAGAATTTCGACGCCACACATCGCCGCTTTTTGCACCATCTCATAGCTCGCACGGCTGGAAACCAGCGCGGCGCCCTGTCGCCAGCTTTCACTTTCCCCGGCGCGACGTCCCAGCAGCTTATCCAGCGCCACGTGTCGCCCGACATCTTCATGACCGCCCGCAATCTCACCCGACGGTAACACCCAGGCCGCAGCGTGCGTGCAACCGCTAAGATGACCAATCGGCTGAACGTCGTTGAGATGGGTCAGCGCGCGATCGAGATGGCGGAGATTAAAGGTTTGCGTAAACGGCAGCGGAACGATCGGCTTGCCAATATCGTTCAGTTGCTCAACGCCACACACGCCGCAGCCGGTTCGGCCTGCCAGGGCGCGACGCCGCTCTTTCAATCCCATAAAGCGGCGGCTGGAAAGCTCAATCTGCACTTCCAGACCGTTGCAGACTTTCACCACGTCCATCCCGAAGATCTCATTCGGGTGGGCAATGATGCCTTCCGAAAGCGAAAAGCCGATGGCAAAAAGCTCGAGATCCTTCGGCGAGGCCATCATCACCACATGGGATATGCCGTTGTAAACCAGTGCAACGGGCACCTCCTCCGCCAGAAAATCGGGGGTGGCAAGCGTGACAGAAGGGGGTCTGTGAACCCAATGTTCCACAACACCTACAGGTAAGGGTGAAGGCTGGATATCACGATTTTGTTTCGGCACAACGGTATTCCTGAGCAACCACGTGGGTGAGGCCTGCTATTGCAACATAAATGGCATGCCTTGCGCATAGTATGGATCAACTTTTCAGCAACCCTTTCCTGTCAGTGTACCTACTCATTCAGTAGAGGCACAACTGATTCGCAGAAACATCCCTTTAACAGTCAGGGGTATTTTTGTGATTGATGTCACACTTTATAATCATCACAGTGATAATACGTTCACTTTGTTTTAACGCCGTTGGAACAGGCATACCGACATTGTGGTATTCTGCGCCATACCCCTCGCAGAATTGAGGGTATAACTCAAATTTTCGTCTTTACGGTTAAACCTTAACCGTAGAGTAAAACAATAATGACCCAAAATAATTCGCATGGCAGGAAGCCGGCTACGCAGTGAATCCTCGTGGATGAACCTGGGCAGCCCCGTTCCCTGCGGCGCGAGATATCAGGGTGGCAATGTCGAAATGAAACAAGGAGTGACCCATGCAGGTCAGCAGAAGGCAGTTCTTTAAGATCTGCGCTGGCGGTATGGCAGGCACGACGGCGGCGGCACTGGGCTTTGCTCCAGGCGTAGCGCTGGCGGAAACGCGGCAGTACAAACTGCTGCGCACCCGCGAAACCCGTAATACCTGCACATATTGCTCCGTCGGCTGTGGGCTATTGATGTATAGCCTGGGCGACGGTGCGAAAAACGCCAAAGCATCCATCTTCCACATCGAAGGGGATCCGGATCATCCGGTCAACCGCGGCGCGCTGTGCCCGAAAGGGGCAGGACTGGTGGACTTTATCCACTCTGAAAGCCGCCTGAAATTCCCGGAATATCGCGCGCCAGGTTCTGATAAGTGGCAGCAAATCAGCTGGGAACAAGCCTTTGACCGCATCGCTAAACTGATTAAAGAAGACCGCGACGCGAACTTTGTGGCCCAAAACGCGGAAGGCGTTACGGTCAACCGCTGGCTCTCCACCGGTATGCTGTGTGCGTCTGCCTCCAGTAACGAAACCGGATATTTAACCCAGAAATTCACGCGCGCACTCGGTATGCTCGCGGTCGACAACCAGGCGCGTGTCTGACACGGACCAACGGTAGCAAGTCTTGCTCCAACATTTGGTCGCGGTGCGATGACCAACCACTGGGTCGACATCAAGAACGCCAACCTTATTGTGGTGATGGGCGGTAACGCCGCTGAAGCGCACCCTGTCGGGTTCCGCTGGGCGATGGAAGCCAAAATCCACAACGGTGCGAAACTGATTGTGATCGATCCCCGCTTTACGCGTACGGCGTCAGTGGCGGATTTCTACACCCCTATTCGTTCAGGTACTGACATCACTTTCCTGTCAGGCGTATTGCTGTACCTGATGACCAATGAAAAATATAACCGTGAATATACTGAGGCTTACACCAACGCCAGCCTGATCGTGCGTGAGGACTACAGCTTTGATGACGGTTTGTTCAGCGGTTATGACGCCGAAAAACGCAAGTATGACAAAACCAGCTGGAACTATGAGCTGGATGAAAAAGGCTTTGCGAAGCGCGATACCACCCTGCAGCACCCACGCTGCGTGTGGAACTTGCTGAAAGAGCACGTTTCCCGCTATACGCCTGATGTTGTCGAAAACATCTGCGGTACGCCGAAGGCTGATTTCCTGAAAGTATGCGAATACATTGCCGAAACCAGCGCGAAAGATAAAACCGCGTCGTTCCTGTACGCGCTCGGCTGGACGCAACACTCCATCGGCGCACAGAACATCCGTACCATGGCGATGGTGCAACTGCTGCTCGGCAACATGGGGATGGCAGGCGGCGGCGTGAACGCCCTGCGCGGTCACTCCAACATTCAGGGTCTGACCGACCTCGGCCTGCTGTCACAAAGCCTGACCGGTTACATGAACCTGCCAAGCGAAAAACAGACCGACCTGCAAACCTACCTCACGGCCAGCACGCCAAAACCGCTGCTCGAAGGCCAGGTTAACTACTGGGGTAACTATCCGAAGTTCTTCGTCTCCATGATGAAAGCCTTCTTCGGTGACAAAGCGACAGCGGAAAACAGCTGGGGCTTTGACTGGTTGCCAAAGTGGGACAAAGGTTATGACGTTCTGCAGTACTTCGAGATGATGCATCAGGGCCAGGTCAACGGCTATATCTGCCAGGGCTTCAACCCCGTCGCGTCGTTCCCGAACAAGAATAAGGTGGTTGAGTCGCTGTCGAAGCTGAAGTTCCTGGTCACGATTGATCCGCTCAACACCGAGACGTCGACCTTCTGGCAGAACCACGGTGAGTCGAATGACGTCGATCCGTCGAAGATTCAGACCGAAGTGTTCCGTCTGCCTTCCACCTGCTTCGCGGAAGAGAACGGCTCTATCGTTAACTCCGGTCGCTGGCTGCAGTGGCACTGGAAAGGTGCGGACGCCCCGGGTATCGCCATGAATGACGGCGAGATCCTGGCCGGTATTTTCTTACGCCTGCGTAAGATGTATGCGACAGAAGGCGGCGCGAACCCGGAACCGGTGTTGAACATGACCTGGAACTACTCGACGCCGGAAAACCCTGCGCCGGAAGAAGTGGCGATGGAGAGCAACGGTAAAGCGCTGGCGGATGTCATTGACCCGGCCACCGGTGTGGTACTGGCGAAGAAAGGCGATCAGCTGAGCACCTTCGCGCACCTGCGTGATGACGGCACGACCTCCAGCGGCTGCTGGATCTTTGCCGGTAGCTGGACGCCGAAAGGCAACCAGATGGCCAACCGCGATAACGCCGACCCGTCAGGCCTTGGCAATACGCTGGGCTGGGCCTGGTCATGGCCGCTGAACCGCCGCATTCTTTATAACCGTGCTTCCGCTGACCCGCAGGGTAATCCGTGGGATCCGAAGCGTCAGCTCCTTAAGTGGGACGGCGCGAAATGGGGCGGCGTGGATATTCCGGACTACAGCACTGCTCCTCCGGGCAGCGATGTCGGGCCGTTTATCATGCAGCCTGAAGGGATGGGCCGCCTGTTTGCTATCGATAAGATGGCGGAAGGTCCGTTCCCGGAACACTACGAGCCGTTTGAGACGCCGCTGGGCACTAACCCGCTACACCCGAACGTGGTCTCTAACCCCGCCGCCCGTATCTTCAAAGGCGATTTCGAGGCGCTGGGTAAAAAAGACAAGTTCCCGTATGTGGGTACCACGTACCGTCTGACCGAGCATTTCCACTACTGGACCAAGCACGCGCTGCTTAACGCTATTGCGCAGCCGGAACAGTTTGTGGAGATCGGCGAAAAGCTGGCGAACAAGCTCGGCATTGCCCATGGCGATACCGTGAAGGTCTCCTCTAACCGCGGCTATATCAAGGCCAAGGCGGTGGTGACCAAGCGTATTCGCACGCTGAACGTTCACGGCCAGCAGGTGGATACCATCGGCATCCCGATTCACTGGGGTTACGAGGGCGTGGCGAAGAAAGGGTTTATTGCAAACACCCTGACGCCGTTCGTCGGTGATGCGAACACGCAGACGCCGGAATTTAAGGCCTTCCTTGTGAACGTGGAAAAGGTATAGCGGAGACGAATTATGGCTTATCAATCGCAAGATATTATCCGTCGTTCCGCGACTAACAGTTTCACCCCCGCGCCTCAGGCGCGGGACCACCAGCAGGAAGTGGCGAAGCTTATCGACGTGACTACCTGTATCGGCTGTAAAGCCTGTCAGGTGGCCTGCTCGGAGTGGAACGACCTGCGTGACGAAGTCGGTCACAACGTCGGGGTGTACGATAACCCCGCCGATTTGACCGCCAAGTCCTGGACGGTGATGCGTTTCTCGGAAGTGGAACAAAACGACAAACTGGAATGGCTGATCCGCAAAGATGGCTGTATGCACTGTGCGGACCCGGGCTGCCTGAAGGCGTGTCCGTCAGAAGGCGCTATCATTCAGTATGCCAACGGCATCGTCGACTTCCAGTCTGAACAGTGTATTGGCTGCGGCTACTGCATTGCGGGCTGTCCATTCGACGTACCGCGCCTGAACCCGGAAGATAACCGCGTCTACAAATGTACGCTGTGCGTCGACCGTGTGACCGTGGGCCAGGAACCTGCCTGCGTGAAAACATGCCCAACCGGCGCCATCCATTTTGGCTCCAAAGAGGACATGAAAACGCTGGCAGCAGAGCGCGTGGGCGAGCTGAAAACCCGTGGTTACGATAATGCGGGCCTGTACGATCCGTCTGGCGTTGGCGGTACGCACGTGATGTACGTGCTGCACCATGCCGACAAGCCGAATCTGTATCACGGCCTGCCGGAGAACCCGGAAATCAGCGCGACCGTGAAGTTCTGGAAAGGCATCTGGAAACCGCTGGCAGCGGTCGGGTTTGCGGCTACCTTCGCCGCCAGCATCTTCCACTACGTCGGTGTCGGTCCGAACCGTGCGGAAGAGGAAGACGATAACCTGCATGAAGAGAAAGACGAGGTGCGCAAATGAAACGACGTGACACCATCGTGCGCTACACCGCGCCGGAACGTATCAACCACTGGGTCACCGCCTTCTGCTTCATGCTGGCGGCGATAAGCGGGCTGGGGTTCTTCTTCCCCTCCTTTAACTGGCTGATGCAGATCATGGGGACACCACAGCTGGCGCGAATTCTGCACCCGTTTGTCGGCGTCATTATGTTTGCCTCGTTTATCATCATGTTTTTCCGTTACTGGCACCATAATCTAATCAATCGGGATGATATCTTTTGGGCGAAGAATATTCGTAAGATCATCGTCAACGAGGAAGTGGGTGATACCGGGCGTTATAACTTCGGTCAGAAATGCGTATTCTGGGCGGCGATTATCTTCCTGGTCCTGTTGCTGGTGAGCGGCGTGATCATCTGGCGTCCGTACTTTGCGCCTGCTTTCTCAATCCCGGTGATCCGATTTGCGCTGATGCTGCATTCATTTGCCGCAGTGGCGTTAATTGTGGTTATCATGGTGCATATCTACGCCGCCCTTTGGGTGAAAGGCACTATTACCGCGATGGTGGAGGGATGGGTGACCAAAACGTGGGCGAAGAAACATCACCCGCGCTGGTACCGTGAAGTCCGCAAGACAACGGAAAAGAAAACTGAATGAGTATTCGCATAATCCCGCAAGATGAGCTGGGGTCGAGCGAGAAACGCACGGCGGAATATATTCCGCCGCTGTTATTCCCCAGACTCAAGAACCTGTATAACCGCCGCGCAGAGCGTCTGCGCGAGCTGGCTGAGAACAACCCGCTTGGCGATTTTCTACGTTTCGCCGCGCTGATTGCCCATGCGCAGGAAGTGGTGCTGTATGACCACCCGCTGCAAATCGACCTGACGGCGCGCATCAAAGAAGCGAACGAGCAGGGCAAGCCGCCGCTGGATATCCACGTTCTGCCGCGTGACAAGCACTGGCATAAGCTGCTGCATTCGCTGATTGCCGAGCTGAAACCGGAGATGAGCGGCCCTGCGCTGGCGGTCATTGAGAATCTGGAAAAAGCGTCTGAGCTGGAGCTGGAAGAGATGGCGAACGCGCTGTTCGCCGCCGACTTCGCCCTGGTGAGCAGCGATAAAGCGCCGTTTATCTGGGCCGCCCTGTCGCTTTACTGGGCGCAGATGGCGAGTCTGATCCCCGGTAAAGCCCGCGCCGAGTACGGCGAAGCGCGCCAGTTCTGCCCGGTTTGTGGCTCAATGCCGGTGACCAGCATGGTACAGATCGGCACCACGCAAGGGCTGCGTTACCTGCACTGCAACCTGTGTGAAACAGAGTGGCACGTGGTGCGCATCAAATGCAGCAACTGCGAGCAGACCCGTGACCTGAACTACTGGTCGCTGGAAAACGAAAACGCGGCAGTAAAAGCGGAAAGCTGCGGTGACTGCGGGACCTACCTGAAGATTTTGTATCAGGAAAAGGACCCGAAAGTGGAAGCCGTCGCTGACGATCTCGCCACGCTGGTGCTGGACGCGCATATGGAACAAGAGGGCTTTGCCCGCAGTTCTATTAACCCGTTCCTGTTCCCGGGTGAAGGGGAGTAGTCTGCTGTGATAATGCCGGGCGGCGCAAGCTTGCCCGGCCTACAGTTGATAAGGCGAAAACACGCCGTCAATGCCTGCGAAATCCTTGGTATTGCGTGAAATGAGCGCGCAATGTTTGATTTGAGCAGTGGCCAGTATAATGGCATCCGGCAGTTTCATACCGTGCTGAACGCGAAGTAAAACACTCCTCTGTGCGATCTCTCGTGACACATCGATAATCTCAAACGCTCCCATCACCGCCGCTGTTTTAGCTTCTTGACCATATTTGCGAGCGCCTACCATCACTTCCATCCAGGTGATTAAGCTAATCGCACAGTGCGAAGCGGTGTTATCTAATGCGTCCGCAGCCTCATGGCGATTATTGAAAAGATCGATCAGGATGTTGGTATCAAACACTGCCATGTGCTGCATGACTACCACTCCTCTCGCATCTTGCGTTCATACTCAAGCCCATCTTCTTGCTGGTCGCTCCACAGACCCAGAGCCTTGCGAATAACCGATGAGTTTTGTTGGTCGAGGTATAACTCTATTGCTTCTCGCAGCAATTCAGCGCGGGGCTGATTGCGCAATTGTTTGAGGTTATCCAGCCGCTGGATAACATCGTCAGACAAATCAATCAGTATTCTGCCCATATCACGTTCCGCCATGAGACTCATATATCACTCCAGTATATCATCCATGGTTAAATTTCAGGCAAAATACTCCTTTTAAAGGTGAGGTTAAAGCGACTTCTTTATACAGTTCACATTTTTGCGAGCCGCTTTCCAGAAGCTACTCCTCCTCGTTACCCCCCTCTTCATACGCGCCATAGGGCTTCGCAGGTAAAACAATATAGGTGCCTTCAAATACCGCGCCCGGGGTTTCATCGCCAAACAGCTCAACCTGCATCTGCACGCGCGCTTTGCGGCCGCGCGCCAGGCGGTCGAGATCGCCGCCCAGTGCGCCAAGATCGGCCACCGCGCTCGGCTTGCCGCTGATCGGCGCGCTGTAGCGAATGTGGGCATCGGCCAGAATAATGGTGCCGCCGAGATGGCGTTCACGCAGCATCAGCCAGATAAGCCCCCAGCCGGTTAGCGTTGCAAGGGAAAAGAGGCTGCCGGCAAACAGGGTATGGTGCGGGTTTTGATTGCCCACTTCCGGCATGGTGGTGATAAATTTCTGTCCGGTGTATTGCAGGATACGCACACCCATTTTTTCACTGAGCGGGATGTGCTGATACCACGCTTGTTGCAGTTGCCCGCACCAGTCGCCGCGATGGAGGATATCGTCGAGCGAGGCGATGGGTTTGATCATCAAAAAGTGGCGGATCGGCGTGGTTTGCGGCGCGGTGATTTCACCTTCGTTCACAAATCCAAGCTTCGAGAAAAATTCCACGGCGTCTTCGCGGGCGCTACAGGTGACGCGTTTGACCCCTTCCTGACGGGCGACGGATTCGAGCGTCATCGCCATCAGCGTTCCCAGCCCTTTATCCTGCACGCTGGGGTGAACCGCCATAAAGCGGATCGAGGCTTCATAATCGGCATTGATATATAACCGCCCGACGGCGACCAGATTACCCTCTTCATCCACCACCATCTGATGATGGGCCATTGCGTCCCAGGCGTCGCGTTCAGATCCTTTCGGCTGATGTAATGGCTTACGCAGCATCTCCCAGCGGAACTGGTAATAGGCTTCTAACTCTTCTTCCGTTTGCGGTACTCGAAGGTGATACATAGCTGTACTCTCTCTTGTTACCCGCGGCCTTGCCGCCAGTTGGCTCATACCTGGAGCCAGAATGTGACGGGGCCATCGTTCACCAGCGACACCTGCATATCCGCAGCGAATCGTCCGGTTTGTGTAGGCGTATTCTGTTGACGACAGCGCTCAACAAAGTATTCGTAGAGGGCTTCTGCACGTTCGGGTTCAGCGCCTCTGGAAAAGCCAGGACGCATTCCGCGCCCGGTATCTGCAGCGAGGGTAAACTGGGACACCACCAGCACACTGCCCCCGGCCTGCTGGACGTTGAGATTCATCTTTCCGTCAGCATCGCTGAAGATACGATAGCCCAGCACGCGCTCACATAAGCGGTTGGCTTTCTGTTCGTCATCTTCCTTTTCGACACCTAATAGCACCAAAAGTCCTGGGCCAATTTCACCCGTCACCTCATCCTCCACGGTGACGCTGGCACGGGTTACGCGTTGAATCAATGCAATCATGGTTGGTCTGCTTCTTCTTGTTCTGCGGCTTCTTTGAGTTTGCGGTACTCCCCGAGAGTGACAGTTATTTCTGCCCCAAGCAAGACGATGCACCAGGTCCAGTAGACCCAGACGAACAGAATCGGCACGACGGCAAGTACGCCATAGATCAGCTGATAAGAAGGGAACATGGTGATATAGAGGGCGAACCCTTTTTTACCCAGTTCAAATAAAATGGCGGCCACCAGCGCGCCCGTCATGGCATCCCGATTAGGCACGCGAGTGGTGGGCACCACGCTGTACAGCAGCCAGAACGAGAGCCACGACAAAATGAGCGGAAAGAGCCTCAGCACGTTATCAATCACCGTGTTGAGTTCGCTGGCCCAACGCAGGGAAAGCAAATAGGAGCTGATAGCAAGACTGGCCCCGGCAAGCAGTGGCCCGAGCGTGAGAATCATCCAGTAGACGGCAAAGGAGTATACTTTTGGTCGCACTTTTTTGCTGCGCCAGATGGTGTTCAGCGCGCTATCGATGGCATACATCAACAGCAGCGCGGTCACGATAAGCCCGCACGCGCCCACCGCGGTCATCTTGCTGGAGTTCGCGACAAACTGTTCGATATAGCGCTGGATGACATCCCCTGTCGCCGGCATAAAGTTCGCAAAAACAAAATGCCGCAGCTGTACGCTGACTTCTGAAAACATCGGAAATGCGGCGAACAGCGCAAAAATGACCGCCACCAGCGGCACTAATGAGAGCAACGACACGTAAGCGAGATTCCCCGCCAGCGTGGTCATGTTGTCCTCATCAATGCGTTGCCAGAGCAGTTTTATCCAGGCCCTGAACGGGCGAGAATGATGTGACGCTTTTTGATGAACGTTTTTTAACATACCTGCTTCGCAAAATAGTTCGGTATCGTCTCTTTTCCGGTCACCAGAATGGAGGTGATACCCAACTGGTTAGCGCCCTCTATATTATCGGCATTGTCGTCGAAAAAGACCGCATCCGAGGCGGTAAAACCTTCGGCACGCAGAAGTTCCTGGTAAATTCGCGCTTCGGGTTTGCGCATCCCCATCTCCTGGGAGAGGTAAATTTTATCCGCTGCGGCACGGATTTCCGGGTATTCATCCGGCCAGAAGGTGGTATGAAGTCGGTTGGTGTTGGACAGAACCACCACGCGATGCCCCTGCTCACGCAGTTTATGCATGATGTCGATCACCTCGGGACGCAGACCGACAAACACCGCCTGCCAGCCATGGGAGAACTGTTCATAGCTCAGCGGTAATTCCAGCTCATGGCAGATCGCCTGCGCAAACGCTTCGTCGCTGATTTCACCGCGTTCATGCTGATGGAAGGCGTCACCCATGGTGAAATTTTGTTTAAGCGTCGCCAGCGGGACACGGCCGAAATCGCTCCAGGCCCCCAGCACGCGATTGAAATCGATATCGACGATGACATTTCCTAAGTCAAAGATATAAAGCATGTTTATCCCCTTCGCTCCGTGGAGAAATAACTGTAGCGGGAAAGATAAGCTTTGGCTATGCGCCAGATTCAGCTTAGAGAAAGAGAGCAAAAAACCCGGTGCGGTGTGAACCGGGCCTGTCTGTCGGGGAGATTATCCTGCCTGTTGTTCGTCGCTGGAACTGACTTCCACCAGCTCAACATGGCTGTTTCTGAGAAGGGTTTGCAAGGCGGTGCCGGGAAGTTCATCGGTAAACAAGGCGGTCGCCTGGGAAACGTTGCCAATCTCGACGGCGGCGGACGCATGATATTTTGTATGATCGGCCGCCAGTAATATATGCCGGGCGTGGGCCATCATCGTTTTTACGACGCTGGCTTCATTCACGTCAAACTCCATCATTGCACCGTCGGGTTCAATGGCCCCGACGCTGGTCACCAGATAATCGGCCCGAAAACCGGAAACAAAAGCCGTGGCGGCAGGGCCAATAATGCCGCCGTTATGCGCCCGCAGCGTGCCGCCCGGCACCATCACTTCAAATCGCGGATTTTTATAGAGAATATGCGCCACCCGCAAACTGTTGGTGATAATGCGCAGATGGTTATGGTTCAGCAGGGCCCGCGCCACGTGTTCTACCGTGGTGCCAATGGTGATGAAAATCGTTGAACCGTCGGGGATGTAATCCGCAATGGCTTCGGCGATCGCCCGTTTCTCCTCGGTCAGAGAGACTTCACGCTGTTCAAACGCCGTATTCACCACGCTGGACGCACGACCCGCGCCGCCGTGATGGCGCGTAATCAATCCCTGCTCGCTGAGCTTGCGAATATCACGCCGCACCGTTTGCGTTGAGACATCCAGCAGTTGCGCCAGTTCATCAATGTTCATGTAGCCACGATCGGCGATCAACGTGAGCAGTTGATCGTGCCGTGGATTACCGGTCATTTCGGTAAGGCTCATGGGCTGTCCTCTGAAAACCATCACGCCCCGCATTTTATACAAAAAGTGACAAAAAAGAGCGGGTTTGATCACAGTCGGGGATTCCCGCCCGTCCGCCGGGGCGGGTGCATTTCAACGCCGCGACGGCGCTGGCGAAGCGAACCGCCTCACGCACGGGCTGATTCTGCGCCAGTCCTGCCGCCAGTACGCCGTGAAAAACATCACCCGCTCCGGTGGTGTCCACCACATCGATTGCAAATGCAGGCTGATGACACAGTGCACCTTTTTCCAGCCAGTAACAGCCCTCTTTGCCTTGCGTAACGTAGACGTGTCCATTTGTGATCGTTTGTGCTTTTTTCAGCGCGCTTTCGGCCTCGGCGATCTGCGTCAGACGCTGCAGGCCCGGGGCGGAAAAGGCGGCGTGATCGCTTAAGGCAACCAGATCGGTTATCGCCTGCGGGGTGATATCCGCATCCAGAACCGTCGTCACCCCTTGCTGACGAGCCAGGGTGAATGCCTGTTTTGCCCCGTCATGCCAGCGTACGTCCGCCAGCACCACATCCCACTGCGAAAAGTCGATATCCTGCAGCCAGTTCGCTTCTTCAGGAAGGTCCGGGCTGGGGTAATTGGCGATGATCCGTTCGCCACTGGCATCGACCAGCACCGCCGATTGCGAGGAGCGTGCCCCCTTAAAGACCCGGGTAAAGCGCGTGTTTACTCCCAGGGACTCCAGCTCCGCGAGGAGCCGGTGGCCCGTATCGTCATCGCCCACGCGCCCAATAAAGTCCACGTCGGACCCCAGTTTCGCCGCAGCCACCGCCGCAGTGGCCGCCGGGCCGCCGCCCACCTCCGTGTAATTGTTTGCCACATATTTGCCTCCCTCTTTCGGTAAATCAGCGAGATACCAGATGCGATCCAGCACGGTGATGCCAACACAAGCGATTCGAGCCATGGTGATTCCTTCCCTCAAATGAATGTGACCATTTTAATTTCATCAAATGTTTAAAAAGTGACCCATGTCTATTTTTTGACTATAAATTACAAATACGATCAAAAACAGACACCACAAACGCTCACGAATAGACAAACTGTGACAATAACGCATTTGCAGGAGAGAGGCATGTCAGACATTGCATTTATTGGTCTGGGACAAATGGGCGCGCCAATGGCGAGCAATTTGCTCAAACAAGGTCATTCGCTTCACGTTTACGACGTTAATCCGCAGGCGGTTCAGGCGCTGGTCGAAAAAGGGGCAACGTCTGCCGCGACGCCTGCCGATGCCGCCAGAGATGCGGAATTTATCATCACAATGCTGCCAAACGGCGATCTGGTGCGTGCCGTGTTGTTCGGCGAGAACGGCGTGTGCGACGGCTTATCCCGCGACGCGCTGGTCATTGATATGTCGACCATTCACCCGCTGCAAACCGACAAGCTCATCGCTGAGATGGCCGATCGCGGCTTTAGCATGATGGACGCGCCGGTTGGCCGGACATCCGATCACGCTATCGCCGGCACGCTGCTCCTGCTGGCTGGCGGTACGTCGCAGCAGGTTAAACGCGCCACTCCGGTGCTGATGGCGATGGGGAACGAGTTAATTGAGGCAGGCGGCCCGGGAATGGGCATCCGCGTGAAGCTTATCAATAACTACATGAGTATTGCCCTGAACGCATTATCCGCGGAGGCCGCCGTGCTGTGTGAAGCGCTGGGACTCTCTTTCGACGTGGCGCTTAAGGTCATGAGCGGCACGCCGGCGGGCAAAGGGCATTTCACCACCTCGTGGCCCAACAAAGTGCTGAAAGGGGATCTTTCTCCGGCGTTCATGATCGACCTTGCGCATAAGGATCTGGGCATTGCGCTGGACGTGGCTAATCAGCTGCACGTTCCCATGCCGCTCGGCGCAGCCTCTCGTGAAGTTTATAACCAGGCGCGTGCCGCCGGGCGCGGTCGCGAAGACTGGACCGCCATTCTTGAACAGGTTCGCGCATCCGCCGGGCTGAACAACCAACACTGATGAAGAAAAGGACTATTGCATGACGACGTACACCCTGAAAGATATCACCCGACCTTCCGGCGGTTTTTCCATGCTGGCGGTCGACCAGCGTGAAGCGATGCGCCTGATGTTTGCCGCTGCGGGTGTGCCTGCGCCGGTGACCGATGGGCAGTTAACCGATTTCAAAGTCAATGCGGCTAAGATCCTCTCACCCTATGCCTCTGCGATTCTGGTCGATCAGCAATTCTGCTACCGCCAGGTGGTGGAGCAAAACGCGATAGCGGAAAGCTGCGCCATGATTGTCGCCGCGGACGCGTTTATTCCGGGCAATGGCATCCCGGTCGACAGCGTTGTGATTGATAAAAATGTCGATGCACAGGCGGTGAAACGCGACGGCGGCAAAGCGCTCAAGCTGCTGGTGCTGTGGCGTAGCGACGAAGATCCCGCGCAACGCCTGGAGATGGTGCGCAACTTTAACCAGCTTTGCCATGCGAATGGCTTGCTCAGCATTATTGAGCCAGTGGTACGCCCGCCGCGTCGGGGAGATGTGTTTGACCGCGAGCAGGCCATTATCGAGGCGGCAAAAGAGCTGGGTGACAGCGGCGCGGATCTCTACAAAGTTGAAATGCCGCTTTACGGCAAAGGCACACAGCAAGACCTGCTGAACGCTTCGCAGACGCTGAATGAGCAGATCAACATGCCGTGGGTGATTCTCTCCTCCGGTGTCGATGAGAAGCTTTTCCCGCGTGCGGTCAGCGTGGCGATGCAGGCAGGCGCTTCTGGCTTCCTCGCCGGGCGCGCCGTGTGGTCTTCCGTGGTGGGCCTGCCGGATACCGAACTGATGCTGCGCGATATTTCTGTGCCGAAATTGCAGCGATTGGGTGAGATCGTCGACGAAATGATGGCTCGCCGCTAAAGAAGGACAAGACTATGAAATGGTTTAACACCCTGAGCCACAACCGCTGGCTCGAACAAGAGACCGACCGCATTCTGGATTTTGGTAAAAACGCCGCCGTGCCGACCGGCTTTGGCTGGCTGGGCAATAACGGCCAGGTGCGAAGCGATATGGGCACGCATCTGTGGATCACCGCCCGCATGCTGCACGTCTACGCGGTAGCCGCCGGAATGGGTCGCCCCGGCGCCTATGCGCTGGTCGATCATGGGATTAAAACCCTGAACGGCGCGCTGCGCGATCCGCAGTACGGCGGCTGGTACGCCTGCGTCAATGATGAAGGCGTGGTCGATGCTTCTAAACAGGGTTACCAGCATTTCTTCGTCCTGCTGGGTGCCGCCAGTGCGGTCACCACCGGTCATCCTGACGCCCGCCCGCTGCTCGATGAGGCCATCGCCGTTATCGAGAAATATTTCTGGAGTGAACAGGAACAAATGTGCCTGGAATCCTGGGACGAAGCCTTCAGTAAAACCGAGAATTACCGCGGGGGCAATGCCAATATGCACGCGGTCGAAGCGTTCCTGATCGTCTATGACGTGACGCACGATCGTAAATGGCTCGATCGCGCCCTGCGCATTGCGTCGGTGATTATTCACGATGTCGCCCGCAAGGGGGAGTACCGCGTGAATGAGCATTTCGACACTCACTGGAACCCCATCCGCGATTACAACAAAGACAACCCTGCGCACCGTTTCCGTGCCTACGGCGGGACGCCGGGCCACTGGATCGAGTGGGGCCGTCTGATGCTGCATCTGCGCGCCGCGCTGGAAGCCCGTTTTGAAACGCCCCCTGCATGGCTGCTGGAAGATGCGAAAGGGTTGTTCCACGCCACGATCCGTGACGCCTGGGCACCGGACGGCGCGGACGGGTTTGTCTATTCCGTCGACTGGGACGGTAAACCAATTGTGCGTGAACGTGTGCGCTGGCCGATTGTTGAGGCTATGGGCACGGCCTATGCGCTCTACACCGTTACCGGCGATCCGCAGTACGAGGCCTGGTATCAGAAATGGTGGGATTACTGCATTAAATATCTGATGGATTACGAAAACGGATCATGGTGGCAGGAACTGGATATTCATAACGAGGTGACGACCAAAGTCTGGGATGGCAAACAGGATATCTACCATCTTCTGCACTGTCTGGTGATCCCTCGCCTGCCGCTCGCACCAGGGCTGGCGCCTGCGGTCGCCGCCGGGCTACTCGACAGCCAGGCCAAATAACATTACTCCCGAAACGATGGAGATCTTATGACTACCCTACATGATGTAAACCTGACCACGCTCGACAATGGCTTTACGTTACGCTGGCAAAACCGGCTGATTTTGGCCCATACCGATGACGCGCCCTGCCTGTGGATCGGCACCGGCGTGGCGGATATTGAGATGTTTCGCGGCAACTTCAGCATCAAGGATAAGCTGAACGAAAAAATCGCGCTGACCGAGGCGACCGTCACCCACCAGCAAAACGGCTGGGCGATTCGCTTTACCCGTGGCGATACGGTGAGTGCCACGCTGCTTGTCGGGGCAGACGATCGGGGCCGGCTTGAAATAAAGCTCAAAAACGACGCCGCCAGCCATAACCGCATCTGGCTGCGGCTGGCGGCAGAGCCTGAGGATCATATCTACGGCTGTGGCGAGCAGTTCTCGTATTTCGATTTGCGCGGTAAACCCTTCCCGCTGTGGACCAGTGAACAGGGCGTGGGACGTAACAAACAGACCTATGTCACCTGGCAGGCCGACTGCAAAGAGAATGCGGGCGGCGATTATTACTGGACCTTCTTCCCTCAGCCAACCTTTGTCAGCACGCAGAAGTATTACTGCCACGTTGATAACAGCTGCTATATGAATTTTGACTTCAGCGCCCCGGCGTACCACGAACTGGCCTTCTGGGAAGATAACGCGACGCTGCGCTTCGACTGCGCGGAAACCTATGTCGATCTGCTGGAAAAATTGACCGGGCTGCTGGGCCGTCAGCCTGAACTGCCGGACTGGGTATACGATGGCGTAACGCTGGGGATTCAGGGCGGTACCGACGTGTGTCAGCAAAAGCTGGACACCATGCGCAACGGTGGCGTGAAGGTTAACGGGATTTGGGCACAGGACTGGTCCGGCATCCGCATGACCTCATTCGGCAAGCGCGTGATGTGGAACTGGAAATGGAACAGCGAGCTTTATCCGCAGCTGGATGATCGTATTCCGCAGTGGAAGCGCGAAGGCGTGCAGTATCTTTCCTATATCAACCCGTACGTCGCCAGCGACCGTGACTTGTGCGAAGAGGCGTCTGAACGCGGGTATGTCACCAAAGATGCCGAGGGAAAAGATTATCACGTTGAGTTTGGTGAATTTTATGCAGGCGTCATCGATCTGACCAATCCGGAGGCTTACGCCTGGTACAAAGAGGTCATCAAAAAGAATCTGATCGAACTCGGATGCGGCGGCTGGATGGCCGACTTCGGCGAATATCTGCCGACCGATACCTTCCTGCACAACGGCGTCAGCGCGGAGATTATGCATAACGCCTGGCCTGCGCTGTGGGCAAAATGTAACTACGAAGCGCTGGAAGAGACCGGCAAGCTCGGGGAGGTCCTGTTCTTTATGCGGGCAGGCTATACCGGCAGCCAGAAACACTCCCTGATGATGTGGGCAGGCGATCAGAACGTAGACTGGAGTCTGGACGATGGCCTGGCCTCGGTGATCCCGGCGGCGCTCTCCCTGGCGATGACCGGGCACGGTCTGCACCATAGCGACATTGGCGGTTACACCACGCTCTTTGAGATGAAGCGCAGCAAAGAGTTGCTGTTGCGCTGGTGCGATTTCAGCGCCTTTACCCCCATGATGCGCACCCACGAAGGCAATCGCCCCGGCGATAACTGGCAGTTTGACAGCGATGCTGAAACCATCGCCCATTTCGCCCGTATGACCACCGTCTTCACGACCCTTAAGCCTTACATCAAAGATGCCGTATCCCGGAACGCCCAGTCTGGCCTGCCGGTAATGCGCCCTCTCTTCCTGCATTACGAAGATGACGCCCATACCTACACGCTGAAATATCAGTATCTGTTCGGCCGCGATCTGCTGGTTGCGCCTGTGTATGAAGAGGGCCGCAGCGACTGGACGCTGTACCTGCCGCAGGATAACTGGGTCAATGCCTGGACCGGAGAACGCTATCAGGGTGGCGAAGTGACCGTTGCCGCCCCTCTCGGTCAGCCCCCGGTCTTCTGGCGCGAGCAAAGTGAATGGGCCGAACTGTTTGGCCGCTTACGTCAACTCTGATAAGGCTCGCCCGCAGGGAAACCTGCGGGCAGACGGAGAATAATAATGAGTCAACATACATCCGATCCGGCAACCCTACGACTGCCGTTTAAAGAAAAACTCGCCTACGGGATGGGCGATTTAGGGTCCAATATCCTGTTGGATATCGGCACCCTGTACCTGCTGAAGTTTTACACCGATGTGCTGGGGTTACCGGGCACGTATGGCGGGATTATCTTTTTGATTGCCAAGTTCTTTACCGCCTTCACCGATATGGGCACCGGCATTATGCTCGACTCGCGGCGCAAAATCGGGCCAAAAGGCAAGTTCCGCCCGTTCGTGCTTTACGCGGCGTTTCCGGTGACGTTGTTAGCTATCGCCAACTTTGTCGGCACGCCGTTTGAGGTGACCGGCAAGACGGTGATGGCCACGGTGTTGTTCATGCTGTATGGCTTGTTCTTCAGCATGATGAACTGTTCTTACGGCGCCATGGTGCCCGCCATCACCAAAAACCCCGACGAGCGCGCCTCGCTGGCTGCATGGCGACAGGGCGGCGCAACGCTGGGCTTGCTGCTCTGTACCGTGGGCTTTGTTCCGGTGATGAACCTGATCGAGGGGAATGACCAGCTCGCCTATATCTTTGCCGCGACCCTCTTCTCGCTGTTCGGGCTGTTCTTTATGTGGTGGTGCTATCGCGGCGTGAAAGAACGCTACGTGGAGGCACAGCCTGCGCACCCGACGCAAAAACCGGGGCTGTTACAGTCGTTTCGGGCGATTGCGGGTAACCGGCCGCTGTTTATTTTGTGCATCGCCAACCTGTGTACACTTGGCGCGTTCAACGTCAAACTCGCTATTCAGGTTTACTACACCCAGTACGTTCTTAACGATCCTATTTTGCTCTCCTATATGGGCTTTTTCAGCATGGGCTGCATTTTTATCGGGGTCTTTATGATGCCCGGTGCAGTCAGGCGCTTCGGCAAGAAAAAAGTCTATATCAGCGGGTTGCTGATCTGGGTGGCGGGCGATCTTCTTAACTACTTCTTTGGCGGTGGATCGGTCAGCTTTGTTGCGTTTTCGTGCCTGGCGTTCTTCGGTTCCGCGTTTGTGAACAGCCTGAACTGGGCGCTGGTGTCGGATACGGTCGAGTACGGCGAATGGCGTACCGGTGTCCGTTCGGAAGGGACGGTCTATACCGGTTTCACCTTCTTCCGCAAGGTGTCGCAGGCGCTGGCGGGCTTCTTCCCCGGCATAATGCTGACGCAAATCGGCTATGTGCCGAATGTGGTGCAGTCGGCAGGGACGGTTGAAGGGTTGCGGCAACTGATCTTCATCTACCCCAGCCTCCTCGCGGTGATCACCATCGTGGCGATGGGCTGTTTCTATAACCTCAACGAGAAGATGTATGTCCGCATCGTTGAAGAGATAGAACAGCGTAAGCGTCCGGCCTGAATGAACTGTCATAGCGCTCTCACGAGCGCTACGAGGATCGACTATGAATTACACTCCTGATCCGTTAACCCTGAAACTGAGCCTGCGTGAGAAGTGCGCCTACGGGATGGGCGATTTTGGCTCGAATCTGATGCTGTGTATCGGCACGCTGTATCTGCTGAAGTTTTATACCGATGAGCTGGGCCTGCCTGCCTTCTATGGCGGCATTATTTTTCTGGTCGCCAAGTTCTTTACCGCGTTCACCGATATGTTGACCGGCGTGCTGCTGGACTCACGGCGTCGTATTGGTGCCCGGGGCAAATTCAGGCCGTTTATTCTCTATGCTTCGGTTCCCGTCGCGCTGGTGGCGACGGCGCAGTTTATGGCGAACGATTTTAACCTGACGGTAAAAACCGCCCTCGCCACCGTGCTGTTTATGCTGTTCGGGTTGTTCTACAGCCTGATGAACTGCTCTTATGGCGCGATGGTCCCGGCGATCACCAAAAACCCGAACGAGCGGGCGCAGCTGGCCGCATGGCGTCAGGGGGGCGCCACGGTGGGCTTGCTGCTGTGCACGGTGGGCTTTATGCCCATTCAGGCACTCTTTGTCAGCCAGCCGTCGCTGGGCTACCTCGTGGCGGCCCTGCTGTTTGTCACCTGCGGGCTGTTCTGCATGTGGTGGTGCTACAGCGGGGTGAAAGAACGCTACGTCGAGGTTTCACCCGATCACCATAAACCCAGCATTGTGAAATCCTTCTGCGCCATCTTTCGCAATCCCCCCCTGCTGGTGTTGTGCATCGCCAATCTCTGTACGCTGGCGGCTTTTAACATCAAACTCGCCATCCAGGTCTATTACACCCAGTACGTGCTGAACGATATTCATCTGCTGTCGTGGATGGGATTTTTCAGCATGGGCTGCATCCTGGTGGGCGTTTTCCTGGTGCCCGGCGCGGTAAAGCGTTTTGGTAAGAAACAGGTCTATTTGGGTGGGCTGGCGCTCTGGGCCGTAGGCGACGTGCTGAATTTCTTCTGGGGGAGCAGTTCCACCACGTTTGTGCTCTTCTCCTGCATGGCCTTTTTCGGCACCGCCTTTGTCAACAGCCTGAACTGGGCGCTGGTGCCCGATACCGTGGACTATGGCGAGTGGAAAACGGGGATTCGCGCGGAAGGGTCGGTATATACCGGGTATACCTTTTCTCGCAAGATTTCCGCCGCGCTGGCCGGTTTCCTGCCGGGCATCATGCTTACGCAGATTGGCTATGTTCCGCATGCCGTTCAAAGTGCGGGCACGCTGCTGGGTTTGCGTCAGCTGATCTTTCTCTGGCCCTGTGGGCTGGCCATTATTGCCGCCATCACCATGGGCCTATTTTATAAACTCAACGAAGCGCGCTTCGCTTTTATTATTGAGGAGATAAGCAAACGTAAGAAAACAGTGGCCGACATTACGCCCCTGAATAACGAGAAAAAAGCGTCACCCGTCACCCTATAACAATAAATCCCGCCGGTTTTCCCTTCCTGTTTATCAGGAGGGGCGGCATTTCTGTACCTGACACATGGAAGAATTATGAAAAAAATAGCGACAGTACTCCTCGTTTCGTCTGTGTCTGGCTCTGCTTTTGCAGGCGCCTATGTCGAAACGCGTGATGCCTATAACACCGCCTCTGAACGCCATGAGGTGATCCTGCGAGCCGGTTATAACTTTGATATGGGCGCGGGACTGATGTTCACGAACGCCTATGACGTGGGAAAGTGGGACGAAATTAAGCACAACTATAACGAAATCGAAGGATGGTATCCCCTGTTCAAACCGACGCCCAATCTGACGTTTCAACCCGGCGGGTTAATTAACGACAGTAAAGAGGGATCGGGGGGTGCCCTTTATCTGGATACCAACTATAAATTTGTCGACTGGTTTAATCTGACGTTTCGTTATCGCTATAACCACAATAATTATGATACGCCTGACTTTAACGGTGAGATGGATAAAAACGATACCCACGAATTCGCCAGTTACTGGAATTTCACCTTAACCGATTCGTTGTTTTATACCTTTGAGCCGCACTTTTTCCAGCGGGTAAATGACTACTACAGCAAAAACGGCAAGGATCATCACTGGGAAATTACCAACAAGTTTAGCTATAAAATCGACCGGAACTGGCTGCCCTATATGGAACTGCAGTGGCTGGACAGATGGAACGATTACCATCGCGAGCAGTATCGTATCCGTCTGGGGTTACGCTATTCGTTCTAATAAAAAAGCCGCTGAAATCAGCGGCTTTTTACGCTCCGGGCGCGGCTTACGCCCACCCGGTATACGGTGTATTAGTCTTTACTACCACGGCCCGCACGTTTACGGTCGTTCTCGGTCAGGTGACGTTTACGAATACGTACAGAAACCGGCGTAACTTCTACCAGTTCGTCGTCATCGATAAACTCAAGCGCCTGCTCAAGAGACATTTTCTGTGGTGGAACCAGCGTGGTCGCTTCATCAGTACCGGAAGCACGCATGTTGGTCAGTTTTTTACCGGTCAGGCAGTTTACAGTCAGGTCGTTAGAACGACTGTGAATACCGATGATCTGGCCTTCGTAAACTTCTGCACCGTGACCCAGGAACAGCTTACCGCGATCCTGCAGGCTGAACAGGGCGAATGCCACTGCTTTACCCTGGCCGTTAGAGATCAGCACGCCGTTCTGACGCTGGCCGATTTCACCCGGTTTAACATCATCGTAGTGGCTGAAGGTGGAGTACAGCAGACCGGTACCGGAGGTCATGGTCATGAACTCGGTACGGAAGCCGATCAGACCACGCGCTGGGATCAGGTAATCCAGACGGATACGACCTTTGCCATCAGGGATCATGTCTTTAACATCACCCTTACGCTCGCCCATCGCCTGCATCACAGAACCCTGGTGCTGTTCTTCGATATCCAGCGTTACGTTTTCGAACGGCTCTTGCAGACGACCGTCGATCATACGGTTGATAACTTTCGGACGGGACACAGCCAGTTCGAAGCCTTCACGACGCATGTTTTCGATCAGTACAGACAAGTGCAGCTCGCCACGACCGGATACACGGAACGCGTCCGCATCTTCGGTTTCTTCAACGCGCAGGGCAACGTTGTGCACCAGCTCTTTGTTCAGGCGGTCAAGGATCTGACGAGAGGTAACGTATTTACCTTCTTTACCACAGAACGGAGAGGTGTTGACGTTGAAGAACATGGTAACAGTTGGTTCATCAACGGACAGCGCTGGCAGGGCTTCGACGTTTTGCGGATCGCAAAGGGTGTCGGAGATGTTCAGCTCGCCAAGACCGGTGATCGCGATGATGTCGCCCGCTTCGGCTTCGGTGGATTCAATACGCTCCAGACCGAGGTGAGTCAGTACTTTACCGACTTTACCGTTACGTGTTTTACCTTCGCTGTCGATAACAGTGACTTGCTGGTTAGGCTTCACTTTACCGCGTTTGATGCGACCAATGCCGATAACGCCAACGTAGTTGTTGTAGTCGAGCTGGGAGATCTGCATCTGGAACGGACCGTCAAGGTCAACGCTAGGTGCTTTAACGTGGTCAACAATCGCCTGGTACAGCGGGGTCATGTCTTCCGCCATATCAGTGTGGTCGTTGCCCGCGATACCCATCAGTGCAGATGCATAGATGATTGGGAAGTCGAGTTGCTCGTCGCTTGCGTCAAGGTTAACGAACAGGTCGAAGACCTGATCCACAACCCAGTCAGGACGCGCGCCAGGACGGTCAACTTTGTTGATAACCACGATTGGCTTCAAACCATGGGCAAACGCCTTTTTGGTTACGAAGCGCGTCTGCGGCATTGGGCCATCCATTGCGTCAACGACCAGCAGAACGGAGTCTACCATTGACATTACACGTTCAACTTCACCACCGAAGTCGGCGTGCCCTGGGGTATCAACGATGTTGATACGGTAGTCATTCCATTTGATAGCGGTGTTTTTAGCGAGGATGGTAATCCCACGCTCTTTCTCCAAATCGTTGGAGTCCATCACGCGTTCGGTGGCTTCAGCACGTTCATTACTGAAAGTACCGGATTGCTGCAGCAGCTTATCAACCAGGGTAGTTTTACCATGGTCAACGTGCGCGATGATGGCGATATTACGCAGATTTTCGATCACAACTTTGCCTCAGGCATTAGAAATAGCGCGTTATTGTACACGGATTAATCGCAGGACTAAACAGGATCACAAACATCCTCCGCAAACAAGTATTGCAGAGTTGCTTTGTGATCGCTTTCACGCAGCGTTAAAAGTGCACTTTAACGTAATTTGCACCAATATGGTGCTCAACGATCACGCTGAAGCACTATACTGGTGCAAGATGACTCTCGTGGTGCAGCTCAATTGCACTATGACGTGCATGATAACGCCTTTTTGGGGTGATTTAAAAGTTGGCACAGATTTCGCTTTGTAGAAATACAGAAAAAATATGGCAGCACAGCCGATTTGAAGACCTCGTTACCACGACGACAATGACCAATCTGGAGAGTTAAGTATGTCCGCTGAACACGTTTTGACGATGCTGAACGAACATGAAGTGAAGTTTGTTGATCTGCGATTCACCGATACCAAAGGTAAAGAACAGCACGTCACAATTCCTGCTCATCAGGTAAACGCCGAGTTCTTTGAAGAAGGCAAAATGTTTGACGGCTCCTCCATTGGCGGCTGGAAAGGCATTAACGAATCTGACATGGTTCTGATGCCGGACTCTTCTACTGCGCTCATTGACCCGTTCTTCGAAGAGCCTACGCTGATCATCCGTTGCGATATCCTCGAGCCAGGCACGCTGCAGGGCTACGACCGCGACCCACGCTCCATCGCGAAACGCGCTGAAGAGTACCTGCGTTCTACCGGCATTGCAGACACCGTTCTGTTTGGGCCTGAGCCAGAATTCTTCCTGTTCGACGACATCCGCTTTGGTGCGTCTATCTCCGGTTCTCACGTGGCCATCGATGACATCGAAGGCGCATGGAACTCTTCCACCAAATACGAAGGTGGTAACAAAGGTCACCGTCCTGGCGTGAAAGGCGGTTACTTCCCGGTTCCTCCGGTCGATTCTTCACAGGACATCCGTTCTACCATGTGTCTGATCATGGAAGAGATGGGCCTGGTTGTTGAAGCGCATCACCACGAAGTGGCGACCGCTGGCCAGAACGAAATCGCTACCCGCTTTAACACCATGACCAAAAAAGCGGATGAGATTCAGATCTACAAATACGTTGTGCACAACGTGGCGCACCGTTTCGGTAAAACCGCGACCTTCATGCCAAAACCTATGTTTGGCGATAACGGTTCCGGCATGCACTGCCACATGTCTCTGTCCAAAAACGGGACTAACCTGTTCTCTGGCGACAAATATGCGGGTCTGTCCGAGCAGGCGCTGCATTACATCGGCGGTGTTATCAAGCACGCTAAAGCGATTAACGCCCTGGCGAACCCAACCACCAACTCATACAAGCGTCTGGTCCCAGGCTACGAAGCCCCGGTCATGCTGGCGTACTCTGCCCGTAACCGTTCTGCTTCTATCCGTATCCCGGTGGTCGCGTCTCCGAAAGCACGTCGTATCGAAGTGCGCTTCCCGGACCCAGCGGCTAACCCATACCTGTGCTTCGCGGCACTGCTGATGGCAGGCCTGGACGGGATCAAGAACAAGATTCACCCTGGCGAAGCCATGGACAAAAACCTGTATGACCTGCCGCCAGAAGAAGCGAAAGAGATCCCACAGGTTGCCGGTTCTCTGGAAGAAGCCCTGAACGCGCTGGATGCTGACCGTGAGTTCCTGACGGCTGGCGGCGTGTTCACCGATGAAGCTATCGACGCTTACATCGCGCTGCGTACCGAAGAGAACGACCGTGTGCGCATGACGCCACACCCGGTTGAGTTCGAACTGTACTACAGCGTTTAATGAAGAATAAAAACTCTGCACGAGGTGTCGTGAGAGTTTAAAAACCACTGGATTTCTTGCTACAGCAAGGCGGCATTTGAGTGAGTCCCGGGAGCGTACATCAGTAAGTGACCGGGATGAACGAAAGCGGCCAACACAGCTGAAGCGAGAAAGACGCAGGTTTTAGTTGCCGTGGAAACTTTTAGCCCATCTCCGGATGGGCTTTTTTCTCCAGCAACAGCCTGATCTGACGCGCTTTTTACAACGAAAAAGCTATACTGCACTAAATTAGTGCAACCCGCTCCAGGAGACTGCTGAATGGCAACTGGCACGCTGCCCGATGCTGGGCAGATCCTCAATTCTTTGATTAACAGTATCTTGCTGGTCGACGACGAGCTGGCGGTTCATTACGCCAACCCGGCAGCCCAACAGTTGCTCGCCCAAAGCGCGCGTAAATTGTTCGGCACCCCGTTACCCGAACTGTTGAGCTACTTTTCGCTGAATATTGGCCTGATGCAGGAAAGCCTGCAGGCCGGGCAAGGTTTTACCGACAACGAAGTGACCTTAGTCATCGACGGGCGCTCGCATATTTTGTCGCTGACGGCCCAGCGCTTACCCGAAGGGTTAATCCTGCTGGAAATGGCGCCGATGGATAACCAGAGACGTCTGAGCCAGGAACAGCTCCAGCATGCGCAGCAGATTGCTGCACGCGATCTGGTGCGCGGTCTTGCCCATGAGATTAAAAACCCGCTGGGAGGGTTACGCGGCGCGGCACAGCTATTAACCAAAGCGTTGCCGGACCCTTCTCTTGCGGAATATACCAACGTGATTATTGAGCAGGCCGACCGCCTGCGGAATCTGGTTGATCGCCTGCTTGGGCCACAGCAGCCGGGCATGCATATCACCGAGAGTATTCATAAAGTCGCCGAGCGCGTGGTGAAACTGGTTTCGATGGAGCTGCCGGCAAACGTCACGCTGATTCGCGATTACGATCCAAGCCTGCCGGAATTACCGCACGATCCCGATCAGATAGAACAAGTACTGCTGAATATCGTGCGTAACGCGCTCCAGGCCCTGGGACCGGAGGGCGGCGAGATTGTCCTGCGTACCCGCACCGCCTTCCAGTTGACGTTACACGGCGTGCGTTATCGCCTGGCAGCAAGAATAGATGTCCAGGATAACGGGCCAGGCATTCCACCGCATCTTCAGGACACGCTGTTTTACCCCATGGTCAGCGGTCGCGAAGGCGGCACCGGGCTGGGATTATCGATTGCCCGTAATTTGATCGACCAGCATGCCGGAAAAATTGAATTTAACAGTTGGCCGGGTCATACCGAGTTTTCGGTTTTCCTGCCAATTAAAAAATAAAGGTGACGACGATGCAACGAGGGATAGTCTGGGTAGTCGATGATGATAGCTCCATCCGCTGGGTGCTGGAACGTGCACTGACGGGCGCAGGGTTGAACTGCACGACGTTTGAAAGCGGCAGCGACGTCCTCGACGCGCTCATCACTAAAACGCCGGATGTCCTGCTTTCGGACATCCGCATGCCGGGCATGGACGGGCTGGCGCTGCTCAAGCAAATTAAACAGCGCCACCCTATGCTCCCGGTCATCATAATGACCGCCCATTCCGATCTGGATGCTGCCGTCAGTGCTTATCAACAGGGTGCCTTTGATTATCTGCCTAAGCCCTTTGATATCGATGAAGCCGTCGCGCTGGTAGAGCGAGCCATTAGCCACTACCAGGAGCAGCAACAGCCGCGCAATGCGCCCGTATTTGGCCCTACCGCCGATATTATTGGCGAAGCACCTGCAATGCAGGATGTGTTTCGCATCATCGGGCGTCTGTCGCGATCGTCCATCAGCGTGCTGATTAACGGTGAATCCGGGACCGGGAAAGAGCTGGTTGCCCACGCGCTGCATCGCCACAGCCCTCGCGCCAAAGCGCCGTTTATCGCCCTGAATATGGCCGCGATCCCGAAGGATTTGATTGAATCGGAGCTGTTCGGTCACGAGAAAGGGGCATTTACCGGCGCAAATACCGTTCGCCAGGGCCGTTTTGAGCAGGCCGATGGCGGCACGCTGTTCCTGGATGAAATCGGTGATATGCCCATGGATGTGCAGACGCGCTTGCTGCGCGTGCTGGCTGACGGGCAGTTTTATCGCGTAGGCGGTTATGCTCCGGTGAAAGTGGACGTGCGCATTATCGCCGCCACGCACCAGAATCTTGAGCAACGCGTTCAGGAAGGAAAATTCCGCGAGGATTTATTCCACCGTCTGAATGTGATCCGCGTGCATCTGCCGCCGCTGCGTGAGCGTCGTGAAGATATTCCTCGCCTTGCCCGTCACTTCCTGCAGGTGGCTGCCCGCGAGCTGGGCGTTGAAGCCAAGCTGCTGCATCCGGAAACCGATGCCGCGTTAACGCGCCTGGCCTGGCCGGGCAACGTGCGTCAGTTAGAGAATACCTGTCGCTGGCTCACCGTGATGGCAGCGGGACAAGAGGTGTTGATTCAGGATTTACCCAGCGAACTGTTTGAAGCCACCGTTCCGGAAAGCAGTCACGCCGGGCAGGTTTTACCGGACAACTGGGCCACGCTGCTGGCGCAGTGGGCCGATCGGGCGCTGCGTTCCGGTCATCAAAACCTGCTTTCAGAAGCACAACCTGAAATGGAGCGCACCTTGCTGACGACAGCGCTGCGGCACACGCAGGGCCATAAGCAGGAAGCGGCTCGCCTGCTGGGCTGGGGGCGAAATACCCTGACACGCAAGCTGAAAGAGTTAGGTATGGAATAGGCAGGCGTTCCCCGGGATACCCCGGGGAAGCGGTCAAATCACGCGTGAGAACTGCTGTAAGCGGGCTTTCTGACGCAGGTAAGCATCGAAGCACATGCAGATATTACGAATCAGTAAGCGGCCTTTAGGGGTCACCTGAATCCCTGTATCCGTTACGTCCACCAGCCCATCTTTGGCCAGCGGGGCGAGCAGGTTGAGATCTTCGGCGAAATAGTCGGCAAACTGCAACTCCCACTGCGCTTCCACGCTCGCAAAATCGAGGCGGAAATTGCAGATAAGCGCCTTAATCACATCACGACGAATACAGTCATCGCGGGTTAAGGCGATACCTCGCCACAGCGCATTGCCGGTCTCGTCCACCTGCTGATAATAGCGCTTCAGCTCTTTCTGGTTCTGCGCGTAGCAATCCCCCAGCATACTTATGGCGGAGACGCCCATACCGAGTAAATCACTGTCGCCCTGGGTGGTATAGCCCTGGAAATTGCGATGCAGCACCCCTTCACGCTGGGCTACGGCCAGCTCATCGTCCGGGCGGGCAAAGTGGTCCATCCCAATGAACTGATAGCCGGTTTCCGTCAGGGAGGTGATGGTTTCCTGCAGAATATCCAGCTTTTGCTGTGCAGATGGCAGGTCGGCATCTTTGATTTTACGCTGGGCGGCAAAGAGCGTCGGCAAATGGGCATAGTTGAATACGCTCAGGCGGTCGGGATTGAGCTCAGCAACGCGCTTAAGGGTGAAGGCAAAGCTTTCCGGCGTCTGCTTTGGCAAACCGTAGATCAGGTCAATGTTGGTCGACGTAAAGCCAATCTCGCGGGCGTGGTTGAGTAGCGCAAAGATAAACTCTTCGTCCTGCTCACGATTTACCAGCCGCTGAACCTCTTTATTGAAGTCCTGGACGCCCATGCTCAGGCGATTAAAGCCCTCGCTACGGAGATGATCCAGCACATCCAGCTCGATTTCACGCGGGTCTACTTCGATGGAAATTTCCGCATCGTCGTTAAAATCAAAATGCGTGCGAAGCAGTGACATCAGGCGGCTGATTTGCGCCTTGTTCAGATAGGTTGGCGTACCGCCGCCCCAGTGCAGCTGGCTGACGTGACGCCCGGCAAAGCGCGGCGCACGGTGCAGAATTTCCTGCTCTAACGCATCCAGATACTGATCGGCTTTATGCTGCTGACGGGTCACAATTTTATTGCAGCCACAGAAATAGCAGAGCTTATGGCAGAACGGAATGTGAACGTAGAGCGACAACGGACGCTCAGGGTAGCGTGAGACTGCCTGCACGAAATCGGCGTCAGCAAAGGTTTCCGCAAATTCCAGCGCAGTGGGGTACGAGGTATAACGCGGCCCGGAATAGTTATACTTCTGGATTAGGGCCAAATCCCAATCGATAGTTGGTACAGACATGCTCACTCCTTCCGTTGGTGTCGCGTTCGTATACGGCGGCCCGGTTTGACGCTATTGCGCGTCAACGCTCGGGTGCGCAGCCACTTCTGTCGCCGCGACAACCGCCGTAGTTTAACGAATAACCACACCAGATAACATATAACCGGAAGGGTTATAAGCAGGACTATCGTACCTGCCGGGTGCAAACGTTAGTTTCCACCCTTCAGAAGACGCATCATATCTTCCTGTTTTTCTTCTTCCTCGTCCTCTTCTTCATCGTCATAAGAAAGGCCCAATGACTGCATCAGCTCATCGATGCGATCCAGTTTGGCATCAACCCAGGATTGCTCTTCGGCGCTCAGCGGTTGACCTTCTTCAAGACGTTCCAGCAGCGCGTCCAGGCGCTCATCATTCTCCAGCATATCCAGCTCAGCCTGCGGTGAAAGCATAGGTTTCTCGCTCTTTGGTTTGTGCTGCTTAGTAACCGGGGTGTCTGTCACGCCCAGAGGAATGGGGGTTTTGCTGCCGATGCGGGGATCTTTCTTTTGGCTGCTTTTGTTCGAAGAGCCTGACGGACCGCTGCTGTTAGCACGGGAGCCAGCGGAATGACCACTGTGCTTTTTCGCACGTTTACGATCACGTGCTTCCTGGTCAAGTTCTTCACGTGTTTTGCGGTGCGCTTTTGCAGGGCGTTTAGCGCCTGCAGCAGAGGTCGGTTTTTTCATGATGTTTTATCTTTAAGCCGTTTTATTCAGTATAGAATTGCGGCGAAATCTAGCAGAAAGCAAGCAAAGAAAAAAGGCGACAGAGCAATCTGTCGCCTTTTTTCCTGACTCATAACCCTTAACGGGCCAGACATTCCTTGTTTGCCAGCAACCAACCCTGTTTATCCCTTGGCTACTATCGTCCGTGATACGGTTCCCTTTCCTTTTTAAACGCCTCCAGGCGCTTGTCATCCTGACAATCCTGAGTCTTCGCCTCCTGGCGCTCCTGACCCTCGTCCGTAAGTCGTTTTCCTGATGGCATCCTCGCCGTGGTCATTACTTTACCTTGTTCACCCATACAGACAAGCGGCTAAAGCGCATTAAGGACGATTTTAAGATAATTACTTAAACTTAACGTTATGATTTAACTACACTTGGCCTTTTTCGACCCTGCGTATATTCCTAAATGTCTTAGCCTTTTTATGGCTAATGTCTCACACGTTGCAGGGTTTTTACCTACATAGCCGGAGCGATGGGAAAAGCCTTTTGCTGGCATTCAGGTATAATCCCCTCAGATTACGATTTTTGGAGACGACCACGTGACTACCTGGAACTATCAACAGACGCATTTTGTCACCAGCGCGCCTGATATTCGCCACTTACCCTCCGATACGGGTATAGAGGTGGCCTTTGCTGGACGCTCCAATGCGGGTAAGTCCAGCGCACTGAATACGCTTACCAACCAGAAAAGTCTGGCGCGTACCTCTAAAACGCCTGGCCGTACCCAGCTGATTAACCTTTTCGAAGTCGCCGATGGAAAACGTCTGGTGGACTTACCGGGCTATGGCTTCGCGCAAGTTCCGGAAGAGATGAAGATCAAGTGGCAACGCGCCCTGGGTGAGTATCTCGAAAAACGTCAGTGCCTTAAGGGGCTGGTGATCCTGATGGATATTCGCCATCCGCTCAAAGATCTCGATCAGCAGATGATCGCGTGGGCAGTGGATAGCGAGATTGAAGTGTTGGTGCTACTGACGAAAGCCGACAAACTGGCGAGCGGCGCGCGCAAAGCGCAGGTCAACATGGTTCGTGAAGCGGTGCTGGCGTTCAATGGTGACGTGCAGGTTGAGCCTTTCTCATCCTTGAAAAAACTTGGCGTGGATAAACTGCGTCAGAAACTGGATAGCTGGTATAACGACCTGGAACCGGCTGTAGAAGCCGAAGAAGAGTAACAATAAGCGCGGCAGAGTCCGCGCTTTTTTATGGCCGATTTTTTCTTTGCCGCAATAAAAAACGCCCCAGTCATAACTGACTGGGGCGGCTAAAATATTCAGCCAAATCCGATTACGTGAAGTAAAAGGTCTGAAAGATAGAACATCTTACCTCTGTACCCTACGTCGTTAACTCTACTCTTTTTTTATCGCTGGACAAAGCACTTTTTGTAGTTTTTTTTCACTCTTTACATAGGGAAATCTAATGATCGTCACAAAAAGTTCTTAGTTATGTTGCTTACTTACATAAAAAGCCCTTTATTCATCGAACACTTAGTGAGCTTGATCCCAGTTTTCGCCGTACCCCACTTCCACCAGCAACGGCACGTCCAGCTTCATGCTGTTTTCCATAAGTTCGTGGATCTTTTTCGAGACTTTCTCCACGTCATCTTTGTGCACTTCGAACACCAGTTCATCGTGTACCTGCATGATCATACGAACGCGCGGTTTGTCCTTTTCCAGCCAGGCATCAACGTCAATCATTGCACGCTTGATGATATCTGCGGCCGTGCCCTGCATCGGGGCGTTGATAGCGGCACGTTCCGCACCGGCGCGTCGCGCTGCGTTACTGGATTTGATGTCCGGCAAATAGAGGCGACGGCCATCCAGCGTTTCGACATAGCCATTCTCTTTCGCCTGCGCACGGGTGCGTTCCATGTACTCCAGCACGCCAGGGTAGCGCTCAAAGTAGAGGTCCATATACTTTTGCGACTCTTTACGCGGAATGTTCAGCTGGCGTGACAGGCCAAAGGCACTCATCCCGTAAATCAGACCAAAGTTAATCGCTTTAGCGCTTCGACGCTGTTCATTTGTCACGCTGTCCAGCGGCAGGCCAAAGACTTCAGCTGCCGTTGCGCGGTGGATATCCTTCCCTTCCGCAAAAGCGGTGAGCAAGCCCTTATCACGCGACAGATGCGCCATAATACGCAGTTCGATTTGCGAATAGTCCGCAGAGACAATGACGTGATCTTTAGGTGCAATAAAGGCCTGGCGAATACGTCGACCCTCTTCATTACGCACCGGAATGTTCTGCAGGTTTGGATCGGTTGATGACAAGCGTCCGGTCGCGGCCACGGCCTGATGATAAGAGGTGTGGACTCGCCCGGTTTTCGGGTTAATCATCAGGGGTAACTTATCGGTATAAGTGGACTTAAGCTTGGCAAGTCCGCGATACGACAGGATCACTTTCGGCAGCGGATAGTCCAGCGCAAGCTCTTCAAGCACCTCTTCAGAGGTAGACGGCGCGCCGCCCGGCGTTTTCTTCAGCGGCTTGATACCCTGTTTTTCGAAAAGAATGGTTTGCAGCTGTTTGGTTGACGAGAGGTTAAACGGTTCACCGGCGATCTCGTGCGCTTTCTGTTCCAGCTCGTTCAGACGTAACGCTATCTCTTCAGAGTGTTTGTGCAACACAACGGGATCGATATTAACCCCATTACGCTCAATACGAGACAGCACCGGCACGAGCGGCATTTCGATATGCTCAAATACGTTCCGCGGACCGTCCAGCTTCTGCAATTTTGGCCACATCTTCAGATGCAGCTGCAGGGTGACATCGGCATCTTCCGCCGCGTAGTGACCCGCTTCTTCAAGGGCGATCTGATTGAACGTCAGCTGATTTTTGCCTTTACCGGCAATCTCTTCAAAGGTGACGGTTTTATGCTTGAGCCAGCGCGTGGACAAGGAATCCATATCATGGCGTCCCGCGACGCTGTCGAGAATGTAGGATTCCAGCATGGTATCAAACGCGATTCCGCGCAGCTCAATGTCGTAATTTTGCAGGATGCCACGGTCGAACTTGAGGTTTTGCCCAACCTTAAGCACCTTGTCATCCTCAAGGATCGGTTTCAGCAGTTCGAGCACGCGTTCACGTGAAATCTGCGCCGGTGCATCCAGATAGTCATGGGCAACCGGTACATAAGCCGCAACGCCAGGTTCGATAGCAAAAGAGAGCCCGACCATATTTGCAGAAATGTTATCCAGGCTGTCGGTTTCCGTATCGAAGGCAAAAACAGGGGCTTTTTTGAGTTTCTCAATCCATGCAATGAGTTGCGCTTCATCGAGAATCGTTTCGTAATGTTCAGAAGAGAGTGCAGACGCTTCTTCTTCAAGCTCATCTTCTGCATTGATGACGAGGGTTTCCTGCGGCTTCGTAGCAGGTTTGGCACCTTTAGCCTGCATCCACTTACCGGCTTCAATATCGGTGATCCAGCGCTTAAATTCATAGTGCCTGAACAGGCTCAGCAGCTCATCATCGGCGGGCTGTTGCACTTCCAGCTGGTCGCAGGTGAGTTCCAGCTCAACATCCGTTTTGATGGTCGCCAGCTGATAAGAGAGGTAGGCGACCTCTTTATTTTGTTCCAGCTTCGCGGCCATGGTTTTTGCGCCACGGAACGTCAGACCCGCGATTTTCTCGGATTCGGCATACAACGTGTCTAACCCACCCAGCCCTTGCAGAAGGGCTTGTGCGGTCTTCTCACCCACGCCCGGCACGCCAGGGATGTTATCGGATGAATCGCCCATCAGAGCAAGGAAGTCAATGATGAGCTCTGGCGGCACGCCATATTTGGTCGCCACCTCTTCCGGACCGAGGATGGTATTGGTCATGGTGTTGATGAGCGTAATGCCTGGCGTCACAAGCTGCGCCATATCTTTATCACCCGTACTGATCAGCACAGGACGACCCAGCTTTTCTGCCTCGCGGGCGAGTGTGCCGATGACGTCATCAGCCTCAACGCCGGAGACAGCCAGTAAAGGCAGGCCCATCGCTTTAACCATGGTATGCAGCGGCTCAATTTGGGCACGCAGATCGTCTGGCATCGGAGGGCGATGAGATTTGTAATGTTCGAAGAGCTCATCGCGGAAGGTTTTCCCTTTCGCATCAAAGACGACTGCAGCATGTGAGGGCTTGTACTGAAGAATGAGGCTACGCAGCATGTTCAGCACGCCATACATCGCGCCGGTAGGCTCCCCTGCGCTGTTGGTCAGAGGAGGAAACGCATGATACGCCCGATACAGGTAAGAGGAGCCATCGACGAGAATAAGCGGGTTTTCTGGGATCTGAACCATAATGTCCGTGCCTTTAATCAATTTATGGATAAAGGATGCCACAGACGAGCAAAAACATCAGTTTTTCGCGCGGAATTCAGGTAAAGATTTTGCGATCGTCAGGATCCCTCGCAAATATAATCTGTGGATAAGTTTGTGCATACTTTCGTTTCATATGAATAATCCTGTCATACCGACCTCGGCAGAAATAATTTTAACCTTATTTATCAGCCAAATATGAAAGGATCGAGGCGTTATATTTTACATTGCTGACTATTTGCTCTATGTGGATATAAGCGGCATCTGTCAGAATAAATTAGACAATTATCCGGATAAGAGCGTCACCTGATGTCAGATCGCAGGTAAAGCCCCCCTTCTTTTTATGCTTTTCTGATAAAATCAGCGCCCTGCGTCTGCGGCATGACCGCCGGACACAAGTTAACTCTTTGAAACCATTTATTATGTCCAGATTGCTCGCTGCTATAACATTGCTTATCAGTATCGTTTTGACGATCCTTTTGACTGTCGCCTGTTCGCTCCCCATTATTGCTGCCGGTATCATCAAATTTCTTCTCCCTTTCCCGGTTATCTGGCGTGGCGTATCTGCCTTTTGTAATGGAATGATGTATTGCTGGTGCGAAGGGCTGGCAGCGCTATTACATCTTAACCCATGGCTAAAATGGGATATCGATGGGCTGGAAAATCTGGATAAGAAAAACTGGTATTTGCTGATCTGTAACCACCATAGCTGGGCGGATATCGTGGTGCTCTGCGTACTTTTTCGCAAACAGATCCCAATGAACAAATACTTTTTGAAGCAACAGCTGGCCTGGGTTCCTTTTATGGGACTTGCGTGCTGGGCGCTGGACATGCCCTTTATGAAGCGTTATTCACGAAGCTATCTTCTTCGCCACCCGGAACGCCGCGGCAAAGACGTTGAGACGACACGCCGCTCCTGCGAGAAGTTTCGCGCTCATCCAACAACGATTGTGAATTTTGTTGAAGGGTCACGCTTTACGGAAGAGAAACGGGCCGGGACGCGTTCGCCTTTTAAACATTTACTGGCACCAAAAGCCGCAGGGATTGCGATGGCGCTTAATGTATTAGGAAAGCAGTTCGATAAATTACTTAATGTCACTCTCTGTTATCCCGAAAACGATAAGACACCGTTTTATGACATGTTGAGTGGCAAAGTGACGCGTATTGTCGTGCGGGTCGATTTGGTTCCGGTCGATGAGGCGCTGTACGGCGATTACCTTAACGATAAGAATTTTAAGCGTCGATTCCAGAGCTGGCTAAATGCGCTATGGAATGAAAAAGATAGTCAGATAGAAGGGATTAAATCGCAATATAAAAACGCCGGTCATTGACCGGCGCTTCGTGTTTACTTCTTCTCGACCAGGTATTTCACCGTGTCGGCATACTGCTGGACAAAGATATCCATGCTGCTGGTATCCATACCCTGCATATTCAGCTGATATTTGCCGTTAACAAACATGGCCGGAACGCCCTGCAGCTGCAGGTCAGCGGCAGCTTTTTCCTGCTGTGCGACCAGAGATTTCACGACAAAGCTGTTCCACGCGGCGTCATAGTCTTCACCCTTAACACCCGCATCGACAAAGACTTTGCGAATATCGGCCGTGGTTTGTACTGTCTGGGTTTTCTGAACCGCTTCGAACATTGGCGCAGTCACTTTATCTTCCACGCCCAGCGCGATAGCCACCGCCCATGCCTGCGTTAAATCTTTACCCAGCGGGCCAAGGAACTCGACGTGATATTTCGTCATTTTGACGCCTTCAGGCAGCTTTTTCTTCACGTTGTCAGAAACATGAAGAACTTCTTCGAACTGATAGCAGTGAGGGCAATAGAATGAGAAGAACTCCAGCACCTGGGGTTCGCCTGTAACAGGCTTATCAAGTGTGGTGAACTGCTTGCCATCAGTAAACTGTGCAGCAGAAGCGCTAAATGCCAGAATCATTCCTGCCAGCGCCAGCCAAATTTTTTTCATGATCAACATTCTCCTGGGTATTTCCGATTAATACATTGGCGTTAATTGCAGTGGAGGTTCCTGTAAAACCTTAACCTGCTCAATAAAAGTGGTGGTCTGGCTACGCCAGTAATCTTCTCCGGTCAGCCACGGGAAGTTTCTGGGAAAAGCAGGATCGTCCCAACGCCTGATTATCCATGCGAGATAATATACATACCGCATGGCGCGTAAAGGTTCAATCAAGGCAATTTCATCTAAATTGAAGGGGCTAAACTCTTCATAGGCTTCAATAATGGTTTCAAGCTGCATACGTTGTTCAGCTTTATCGCCATTTAACAGCATCCAGAGATCCTGAACCGCTGGCCCCATGCGGGCATCATCCAGATCCACAAAAAGCGGGCCATCACGCCAGAGTATATTGCCGGCATGGCAGTCGCCATGAAGACGCAACATATCAGCCTTATCATCCCAACGGCTGGTCACCGCAGCAATAAGTTTATCTGTCGCTTTCAGGAAAGCTTCTTTCAGGGACGCCGGAATCAGTGTGGACGTTTCGAAGAGCTGACGCGGCTCGATTAGATACTCCTGAATACCCATCGTAGGCCGGGCTTTAAAAGGCTGCGCGCGGCCTGTCTGATGAATACGCCCCAGATAACGGGCGACCCACTCCATCTGATCGATGTTGTCTGCTTCGAACTGCCGGCCACCGAGGCTCGGGAATACCGCGTAGTAATACCCCTGGTGCGTGAGCAGCGTTTGGTGGTTGAATTTTACGGGTGCGGCGACGGGCACATCGTTATTGACGAGCTCGTGCGCGAAATCGTGTTCTTCCTGAATCTGCGCTGCAGACCAGCGCTGAGGGCGATAGAACTTTACGACAAAACGCTGACGATCCTCATCCTGAAACTGGTAGACGCGGTTTTCGTAGCTGTTCAACGGCGTGAGCCCGGAATCCACCCGGATGCCCTGTTCAAACAGCGCATCCATAATGATATCCGGGTGTAATGTCTGGAAAGTAAAAGCCTGGTCGTTCATCCGATCATCCGGAAATTTATACGAATGATTCAGGATATCATTTCAGCGCGATTTCGGTGGCTCCGCTTACAAGGTTTTACTCTTTAATCACGCCTCGGGCGCGCAGCAGTGCCGTTTTGAAGTCTTCTTCATAATCTTTTTGAATACCAGGGATGACCGCATCCTTCGAGGAATCGCGCATTTTCAGATGATAGATCAGAATGTCATCAGAAAGGTCGGTCAGTTCGCCGTCATAACCTGACTCTTTCGCCAGTTTCTGTAAAAATTGCATCAGATTCAGTTCTGGCTCTTTTTGCCAGGCCGGCTGGAGGAGTTCAATGACTTCATTCAGACGTTTACATTTCATGGTGGTGCTCCTTTCTGTGAGAGGGATACGTTATCAGGGTCAATCCCACAATAAAAGAGGCGATATTAGTGAATCAGTGCCAGCAAATTACCGGAGTCATTCTTGCAGGCGGTCGATCAACCCGCATGAGCGGAGAAGATAAAGGGTTGCAGTACCTTAATGGTAAGCCTCTCTGGCGCCATGTTGCCGACAGGCTTGAAGGTCAGGTGGCGAAAATGGCCATCAGCGCTAATCGTAATATCGCGATTTATCAGCAAAGTGGCTATGACGTGTATCCGGACACCCTTGTTGATTTTCCTGGACCGCTCGCCGGTATGCTCGCCGTCATGCAGCAATCCAGAGATGAATGGTTTCTTTTTTGCCCCTGCGACGTTCCTTTTATTCCCGACGGTCTCGTCGAAAGATTGATCGGAGCACGACAAGAGGCCCCGGTAGTCTGGGTACATGACGGAGAGCGCGATCATCCGACGATTGCCTTGATCCATAAGGGTTTGATGAACAGTATCCGGGACTATCTCGCTGCAGGAGAGAGGCGCGTAATGATGTTTATGCGTCGGGCAGGAGGCCATTCCGTCGATTTTAGCGATCATCAAGCCGCCTTTATTAACGTTAACACCACAGCAGATTTGCAGTTACTTCAGGGGAAAATATGACACCGGTTCTGGCTATCGCCGCCTGGAGCGGCACAGGGAAAACCACTCTTTTGAAAAAGCTTATTCCGGCGCTTTGTAGAAAGGGTATTCGCCCGGGTTTAATCAAGCATACCCACCATAATATGGATGTCGATAAACCCGGTAAAGACAGTTATGAATTGCGTAAAGCCGGAGCCGCTCAGACGATGGTGGCCAGCTCACAACGGTGGGCATTGATGACTGAAACGCCTGAAGAACCGCCGCTCAATTTGGGCTGGCTGGTAAGTCGCATGGATCATTCTGCGTTGGATCTGGTGTTAGTCGAAGGATTTAAACATGAGGATGTGGCTAAGATTCTGCTGTTCCGCCGCGATGCGGGGCATGATATCAGTGAATTAACGATAGATGAGCATGTTATTGCCGTAGCCAGCGATGTCGATTTATCGTTATCAGTGCCGGTACTGAATCTGAATAATATAGAAGAAATAGTGGGTTATATAGAGGAGTGGATGGCAAACCAATAGGCTTGTTTTTTATTCGTTATAACGCAAAAAGGCCATCCTTCCGGATGGCCTCTTCACTTAATTAATGCCTGGCAGTTCCCTACTCTCGCATGGGGAGACCCCACACTACCATCGGCGCTACGGCGTTTCACTTCTGAGTTCGGCATGGGGT
>NZ_JAJVHF010000012.1 GCF_022171985.1 Huaxiibacter chinensis
GGGATAACGCAGCAGTCACATTAATATGATTACATAGGCTGAAAGTGCCCTTTCTATCTTGCACAAAGAGGTGACATTTTAAACTTGCTTTGACAGACGGTATGCTAGCTAAATTCAGATATCGACTGTGACCAAACCCCAAATAGATATGTCCGCGCTGCAGTCTCAACATACCGACCACTGCTTTCTAATTATGAGTCTCATGACGGCATACCGAACCCGGATCCTTCAGGACGTTATCGACCGTCGTCTTACCACACGTCTTGCAGCAACCCGGTTTGGGATTTCTGACAGTCACTTCCGCCGTTTGCTTCAACGTTACCGCGAACACAAACAGTTTTCAGTTGTTAACCGTCATCGTGGAGAGCCTGGCAACCGACAACTGCTGCCGGGCCTCGCTGGACGTGCACTGCGTATTTGATTACTCCTGGAGTCAGTAATTCGTCACAATGTCGCTCTGGTTATCAGTTGCCCCGTACTTTTTTACGTTACCCCTGGTAAGTTTTAATACAAACCTCTGGTCTGCACGCCAGAGGTTTCTAAGTTGTCCATTCACCAATAAACATACGCCCAATGCGACCATCAATCCTGTATGCCATTTCGTGCGGCATGCAGGCCTGAGAACAACTTCTGGTTGAATTCTGTCTTTTAGAACCCTATCATTCATGTACGGCGTTAAACCGTACACCGCCTGATTACCATACCCTTACAGGCTCGAAGCCTGAGAATGACCCTAAGCTCAAACGCTTACACTTAACGAGCAGTTGACCGCCCTACTTTTATCACGGGTGGTCGAGGAGAAAGACCATGTCAGCATTGAAGAAACAGCGCATCGATCTCAGATTAAACGAGGATGACAAAAGCATGATCGAAGAGGCTGCGGCAATGACTAACCAGTCAATTTCACAGTTTATGGTGAGCACCGCCTCTGAACGTGCAGCGGAAGTTATCAACCAGCATCGTCGACTGATCCTCAACGAGGCGTCGTGGAACCTCGTTATGGATGCAATCAGTAACCCACCGGCACCGAACGACCGACTGAAACGAGCTGCTAAGCGTCTCCAGAATTTGGAGTAATGACGTGGACGTTTTAAAGATAGCGATTTTTTCTGAAGACGTTAATTATGATCTCAGCAACTTCGATTGCGGTGAAGCGTATCTGAATACTTTTCTCACTGACCATCTGAAACGCCAGCATATGGGTAAGGTTTTACGTGGTTACGTGCTCACCACGAGAGAAAATAAACCCCGTGTTATGGGTTATTACACTTTGTCAGGAAGCTGCTTTGAAAAGGAGTTTCTGCCAAGTAAAACGCAACAAAAACGCGTGCCCTACAAAAACGTTCCGAGTGTGACTCTGGGACGTCTGGCTGTTGATAAAAGCCTACATCGCCAGGGCTACGGAGAAGCGCTCGTGACGCATGCCATGAAGGTGGTGTATCACGCCTCTCAAGCGGTCGGCATTCATGGAATGTTCGTTGAAGCGCTTAACGACAACGCCAAAAAATTCTATCTTAATCTGGGATTTGTACTGCTCAGGGGAGCAAACGGGAACACCCTCTTCTATCCAACCACAGCGATAGAGGAATTATTCGACGGCAAAGAAGCTAACGCAGGATAAAGGCCCCGAAATGTGGGGCTTTTTCATTACAGTAAGGAAGACTTTACCTTACACCGGGCTGTACGATCCCGTTGATAAGCGTTGCGAAAGCCTCCACAGCCTCATCATGCTGCATGTTTCCACGCGTAATCGCTACGGACAACGCTTCCCCAGCGCCAACAAGCCCTACGCAAATTTTCTGTAACACCGTTGGGGCCATATCCACATGCGGTGTCAGAACAGAGACAAACATGGCGACGCAGTTATCCAGCAACGCCTGGAAAACCACCGCTTTTTCTTCACTACCTGCCAGCGCGGCGCCAATGATGTGGAATTCACCCGTTTTGTCTGCGGCACAATGGATATAGGTGCTCGCCAGGACCTGTGAAGTTTCCTGAGCATTGTTATGTGTTCTGGACATCATTTCAGCGAAGGTTCTGACTCGTTCTGTATCGATCCATTTATAGAGTTCGATTAACAATGCCGAGCGGGTTGGAAAATGATCGTAGACCACAGGTTTAGAAATGCCTGCACGCTCGGCTAGCCGTCCCAGAGTCAGGTTATCGAGATCTTCCTCGCGTACGATGAGAAGCGCGGTTTCAAGAAGCTGCTGGCGCCTTTCGGCTCGGGTTAATCTTTTAACCGGAGACGTGAAGAGAGGGTCGTTCTTATTTTTCATCGATCACTATTCCTTCAGCTACACAAAAATTTAACCTACTAAAAGTAGCTTAATATCGAAAAGCGGACTACCTTTCCTACTAATAGTAGCTTATCACGTAAATGAGGAAAAACGCCTATGTCCTTTAATCCTATACTTTTATTGGGTGGTTCTGGTTCTATCGGCAAGCAGACTGCGCGGGCACTTCGTGCGACTTACCCGGATGTTCCGCTTCTGATTGGCGGTCGGGATTTAACCAGGGCCCAGCGTGCTGCGGCAGAGATTGGCAACGCCCAGGCTATCGTGCCGGATATGAACGCGGCAGAACTGGGTCTGGAAGATAAACAAATCAGTGCGGTGGTCGTTCTCTACAAGGATCATTCTCTTGCCAGTTTGCGCTTCGCCCTGGCGCGGGGAATACCTCACCTGAGTATCTCATCCGGGGTATTCGAAATTGCCCCAGAAGTCGCAAGCTTCATGCAGTCACCCACTGCATCGGCGGTGGTGCTTGGCTATGAATGGCTGGTAGGCGCAACAACCGTTCCCGCGCTCCATCTGTCAAAATCCTTCGCTCAGGTCGATGAAATTCGCATTGGTGCGCTGGTCGATGAACAGGATACCGGTGGGCCGGCGGTGGCCGAAGATTTTGAATATCTTAGCCGGTTGATGCCTGCCGCGCTTTCGCGCCGTAACGGAAACTGGATATGGCGGGAAGGTGATGAGGCAAACGTGACTTTCTCAGCGCTCGATGGCAGTAAAATTGACGCTGCCGGCTTTTCTTCCATCGACGTAACGGGGCTGGCAGCCGCGACAGGCGCACCGAGCGTTCAGTTCAATCTCGGCAAGGGGATCAGTTCGAGTCGGCGCAAAGGTGGGGCATTATCAACGGAAATCCTTCTGGATCTTTCTGGTCGCGATCACACCGGGCAGACGCTTCGTACAAGGCATGCGGTCGTGCATCCTGGCGGTGCGGCTCCCCTCACCGGAATGGGAATTGCCTTGCTTCTGGAGCGCTTGATCGGGCTGGATGGCCAACCCCCTGTCACGCCAGGCCTGTACTTCCCTTATCAGATTCTGGATGCGTCGCACTACTTAGCCCGTCTGGCACAAGAAGGCGGCGAGGTTGTGCAACTCCCCCTCCCGTAAACAATGCTCAGTCATATCCGGCGAGGCAGCCGTATGCCCGCCGGTGTTTACTCGTTGCGAATCAGATGCGTCATGATCCTTATCAGGAAGACCCGGCACGGGCTATGTTCGAACATGTTCCGTTTACTGCCCGGTTTTGCCTTGTTTCGACTGTTCTGACTTCCCGAATTTCGCGGTTTCACCATGCCCATGTTCACCGGAACCCTGCACGCGTTTTAACTGGATCACGTCGCCTTGTTGCCAGGCATTGGCACCCGCAATGACCGGATGAGCCACTATCTCCTTGCGCTCACTCTTCACGGTTTCAGTACTCACCTTGAGCCGACGATCTCTGTCTGCCTGTAACGCGGGATCAAGTTGTCCGTCTGCGGTAAAGCCCATCATCAATGCAGGAATACCGAGCGGCAACGTCTTATCTCGATCGGTATGCCATGTATGCCAGGTTTTACCGTACGTATTCACGATTTTACTCATCAACGCCTTGTCTGCCACTGCGGGAAGACCCGGCGCGATCAGGCTACCGGATTTCACTTCATATTGATGGCTGTGCCACAATTTTTTCTCCTCAGGCGGGAGTGTCCTGAACAAACGTTCACTGATGATGTACTCAACGCCCATCAGCCGGGCATCTTTGGTATTGCCGTCGTAGATCACGGCCTGCATCACATCATCGTTCAACACGGTCACATAGTGATGGGCTTCCATTTGCCCGTTCTTATCACCGTTGTAAAAATGAAAACCATCAAGATAGGTACTGATTGCATCAACCGGAGGTCGGGACTGCAAGACGTTTGCTCCCGTTTCCAGCGTACGCATCTCAGCAGAGGTTTTATCACCCGGGATATCCGTTTTAGGCGGTGTGTTATTTGCGCCGCATCCGGTTAAGATGAGGCTTGAAAAGAGGATTAAAGAGATTGATTTCACAGGCTCTCCCTGGCAAAAGGTTTGTTATGAACATAGTTCATCCCCGCCACTTTAGCCGCAAAAGATCTCATTTTAATCCCAGGCCGAAACGTGAAGCCGAATCGGCTAATCTTAAGGTAAGCCCGCTGACAGGAGAGAGAAATTGGCCGACTGGAACCCTTCCCTTTATTTGCAATACGGTGCCGAGCGTACCCGTCCCGCGATGGAATTGCTCGCCAGAGTGACACTGGATGACGTCACGCATGTGGCCGATTTAGGCTGTGGGCCTGGAAACAGTACGACGCTGCTACGCCATCGCTGGCCGTCTGCCCGGATAACGGGCGTGGATAATTCGCCGGCGATGCTCGAGCAAGCTCGCGTTGCCCTGCCCGACTGCCGCTTCGTTGAGAGCGATATCAGCCAGTTTCGACCTGAGCACCCTTTGAGTGTGATCTTCGCCAATGCGTCACTGCAGTGGGTTCCCAATCACTACGAATTACTCCCGCATCTGGTGTCATTGCTGAAAATGAATGGCGTGCTGGCTCTCCAGATGCCTGATAACACCATGGAGCCTACCCACGTCGCTATGCGCGAAGTGGCCTACGAGCAAGGGTATCCCGACCGGAGTCGCGACGCTTTGCCCGGCGTTCACGCCTATTACGATATTTTAACGGATGCGGGATGCGACGTGGATATCTGGCGCACCACCTACTATCACAAAATGCGTTCGCATCAGGCGATTATTGATTGGGTCAGCGCGACGGGATTACGCCCCTGGTTGCAGGACTTAAGCCAAAGCGAGCAAATAAACTACCTGGCGCGTTATCAGGAATTACTGGAACAGCAATATCCGCTCCAGGAGAATGGGCAGATATTGCTGGCATTTCCACGTCTGTTTATGGTCGCCCGGCGTGAACCCTAGTCGTCAGGCGTGGGCTTCTTTAAGCAGTTGCTGGATGACCTGCTCCTGTTTTTCTTCATTGCCTTCGCCAAAAGAGACATAACGAAGCTGCCCTTTTGCATCAAAGAAATAGTGCGCTGGCCAGTATCTGTTGCCGAACGCGTTCCAGATGCGGTAATTATTATCGGTGACGACTGAGTACGGCAGTTGCCATTTTTTTACCGCTTTCTCAACGGACTGGCGCGGTTTTTCCCAGGGGTATTCGGGGGTGTGAACGCCAATAACCGTCAGACCTTGCGACTGATATTTATTGGCCCACGCGCGTACTAACGGCAGCGTGTGCTGGCAGTTAATACAGTCCCAGGTCCAGAAATCAATCAGCACCACCTTCCCTTTGAGTTGCTCAGACGTGACAGGGTCACCGTTTATCCAGCCTGTCCCTCCCTCAAGTGAAGGCAGTGAATGGGATGTCACAGGTTGCACAACAGGCTGTAATTTCGCCGGCGGGGTTGCCTGCGGTGCCAGGCGCAGCAGCTGGTTTTCAAGGGTGTCTGCCACGCCATTCGCCCCTTGAAGCAGGCTATTCATTCCCGTGGCGCTTAATACCACGGCACTCAGCATCACCACGCCAGACCCGCGACGTAACGTATCCATCAGTGCGGAGCGTGCTTTTAACGGGGCTAACAGCCTTTGTCCACCCAGCCCCAGCAACGCCAGCATAACTGCACAACCGGCGCCATAGGCGATTAATAATGAACCGGTCGCCACCGCTGAATGCCCCGCAATTCCCAGACTGAAAATAGCCCCCAGAATCGGACCGGCACAAGGTGACCAGAGCAACCCGACGGCGAGACCGGCTAAAAAGGCCGACGCGATCCCGGCCGTTTTGTTACTGTGAAAATTAAGTCTGTTACCCAGATTAACCGCGGGCTGCGCCAGCCGCTGTGCGAAAGACGGGAAGATCAGCGCCAGCGCCGCAAAGGCGAAGAATACCAGGGCGATACCCCTTCCGTACGCCGTTGCTTTTACGATCCAGTCGCTGGCGACGGTGACCAACATAGCGACGACGGTAAACATCACCACCATACCCAGAAGCAAGGCAATGATGTGCTGTCGTTTGCCGCGAAAACCAGCAAATAAGAGTGGGATCACCGGGAGCGTACAGGGGCTGAGCAGGCTGACCATCCCCCCGAGAAAGGCAATGAGAAGAAACATAATGACCTCACGTAACAGTTATCTGCGAAATGCAGTGAGGTCATTTCATCGTATAAGTGTATTCAGATGATGTTCTGCGCTCGCCCTTTTGTCTTCTCGCGTATCCAGACGGCATTCAGATACAAACGGGTACAATTACAGGTTCGACAGGGTAACGGACGCATCAAGCCCACCTTGCGGACGATTGGTCAGCGTCAACGATCCTTGAAGCTGTGCAATTAACTGCGCGGCGATGGCCAGCCCAAGCCCCGTTCCCCCCGTATCACGATTGCGGGAGCTTTCAAGGCGATAAAACGGTTGCAGCACGGCGTCCTGCTCGTCTTCCGGTATGCCAGGGCCAATATCCACCACGTGAATAACAATGCGCGAAAGATCGCCTGTGTCCAGACTGATATCCGCACGTTCCCCATACTTGAGAGCATTATCTATTAAGTTCGTCATGACTCGTCGGAGCGCCTGAGGTCGGGTTCTGAAAGGTAACCGTCCATCCGGTGCGATAAAGCTCACGTTCTTGCCGGTATCCCGGTAGTCACAGACGATGCTGTCTATCCATGCTGACAGATCGAGCCTGACGGGCGGTTCTTCCAGTGATTCTGATGAACGGGCATACGCAATCCCTTCCCGCACCAGACGCGTCATGTTATCCAAATCCTGCATAAGCTTTTCGCGAAGTTCAGGCTGATCGGCCATTTCAACACGCAGTTTCATTCGCGTAATCGGCGTTTGTAAGTCATGTGATATTGAGGCCAGGATTTGGGCGCGTTCTTTCAGATAGAGCTGTATTCGTGCCTGCATGGCATTAAACGCCCGGGCTGCGCGGCGTACCTCTGCCGGTCCCTGCTCACTCATCGGCTGGTGTGCGGCGGGCTCCAGCGAATCGACGGCTCGGGTAAAGAGCGAAAAAGGCCGTACGACCTGTTTAACGGCGATCCATGAGCAGAGCACAATGAGTAAGAGTTGCAGGATAAAGACGACCGGCAGCCAGCTGGCGACCGGTGGCATTCGAGGAGTCAGGTCCAGGGTTAAAGGCGAACCGTCGCTTAACGTCACATGCGCCTGGATGTGCGATACCGGTCCGGGTATGGCAGTAAAACTCAGCGGATAGCGATCGCCAAGCGTGTCGCGCAGGCTGCGAATGGCATCCTGCGAACGTTTATCCTGTGGCGGTTTTCCCGGTTCGCCGGGGCCAAGAATATAATGATAGTTGCCCCGCTCCAGCTGCGGCAGCCACTGTGCACGTTCACCAGCAGGCAGGCGGTCAAGGATGGCGACGCTTGTTGCAACGTCATTTTCAAGATTGCCAAGCATCACATTGCGCGCGCTGTGCATTCGTTCAACCATGACCAGCGTCAGGCTAAGCGCGTTCGCGAGAACCAGCCCGGCAAACACAATGATCAGCAAACGGGAGAGTAACGATCGTGGCCAGAGCGTCATTCGTTATACTCTTTGATCACCACCGGCATGGCCAGTACATATCCCTCGCTGCGTACCGTTTTGATATAGGCGGGGGTTTTGGCATCCTCGTTCAGACGCTGACGTACCCTGCTCACCAGAAGATCGATAGAGCGTTCAAAAAGCTCGGCATCACGGCCCTGAGTCAGGTTCAGCAGCTGATCGCGCGTCAGTACCCGTTGAGGATGATCGAGGAAAACGCGGAGCAAACGGTATTCCGCACCGCTCAGGGCCACAATCATGCCCTCCCGATCAATCAGGTGTCGTGACACCGTATCCAGCTCCCATTCGCCAAAAGCGATCAGACGTCCGGCCTCGGTCACCTGGAGATTCGGTGGCATGGTCCGAAAACGCCGCAGAATGGCCTTGATTCGTGCCAGCAATTCGCGGGCCACGAAAGGTTTCACCACATAATCATCGGCCCCCATTTCCAGGCCTACTATCCGGTCGGTCTCTTCGTTGCGGGCGGTAAGCATCAGAATCGGCAGATCCTTATGCTTACCGCCGCGCAGCTGACGACACAGCGTTAAACCGTCGTCGCCGGGCATCATCACGTCCAGCACAACCAAATCGATATGCTGTTTGTCCAGCACAACACGCATCTCTTTGCCGTTAGCGGCGCCCGTCGCGTGATAACCCGACTTCACCAGATAATCGACAATCAGTTCACGAATATCCCTGTCGTCATCAACTACAAGGATATGATCAATATGGTCCACCTGACGCTCCTGAAAAAAGAGATAACGTATTGAAAATAGCACAACTCAGAGCTTGTCAGCATCCACGACCGCTTTGACGAAATCCTGCGGATCTTCCTGCGGCGGGTTATGACCTACGTGAGCACCAAAGGTACGGTGTTCATACTTGCCGGTGAATTTACTGGCGTAAGTTTTTGGGTCCGGATGCGGTGCACCGTTATTGCCGCCTTCAATAGTGATCGTCGGCACATGGATAGCGGGTAACGCCGCCAGTTTCTGTTCATATCGATCGTATTGCGGCTCACCTTTTTCGAGACCCAGGCGCCAGCGGTAATTACTGAGGGTCACGGCGACATGGTCCGGGTTATCCAGCGATTTGGCGCTCGCATTGAAGGTTTTATCGCTGAACTTCCAGTCTGGCGAAGCCTGGGACCAAATCAATCGCGCAAAATCATGGGTGTTTTTGGCATAGCCCTGAGCACCGCGTGCAGTGGCGAAATAGAACTGATACCACCATTGCACTTCAGCCTTAGGCGGTAAGGGTTTTTCACCGATCGCCTGACTGCTGATCAGATAACCGCTGACGGATACCAGCGATTTCACCCGCTCTGGCCACAACGCGGCCACGATATCCGCCGTTCGGGCACCCCAGTCGTAACCGGCGAACACGGCCTGTTTAATATTCAGGGCATCCATCAGATCGACGATGTCTTTAGCCATAGCAGAGGGTTGACCATTTCGCGGCGTACTATCAGACAGAAAACGGGTCGTGCCGTAACCCCGAAGGGAAGGAACAATCACCCGGTAGCCTTTAGCCGCAAGGGCTGGTGCCACCTGAGCATAGCTTTGAATATCGTAGGGCCAGCCGTGTAACAGAATGACCGGCTGACCATTTTTAGGGCCAATATCGACATAGCCGACGTTGAGCACGCCTGCGTTTATCTGATGAAGCTGATTAAATGCGGAGGCGGTATCGCCTGCCATCGCTTCTGCCTGACAGGACAGGACGGTACCAAGAGAAAGCGTTAAAGCCAGTGTTGAATAAGCCAGTTTATTGAACATGTTGATATCTCCGATTGAGTGCATTTCACGGGGATATCTCATCAATTTTTTGTATTCGTGAGATGTGCAAAAAGGTCTTTTTTGCATGGCTGTGTATGTGAAAACGCCTCAGATACACTGTGATACAAAGCCGCAAAGTTCAGCGTAAAATTCCCTGACGAACAAAGTCGTTTGCCTTACAGGGTGATGGCCATATCAAAACAGCGTAGATCCGCGCCTGCCAGCCGTGAGGGATAAAGACTCTCCTTCAGGGTAACAAAACCCATTTTTTCGTAAAAGGACTGCGCGTTTGGCGTGGCGGCGAGGGTAACACAGGCGATCTTCCTGCCCCGCGCTTCCTCCAGTAAAACGGCCATAATTTGACGGGCGTAGCCCTTGCCTGATGCGGATGGCAGAGTAAAAATTGCCTCGAGACTGTTTTGCGTCAGATCCAGATAACCGGTCGCAACAACCGTACCGTAGTTATCTTCAGCAACGTAAAAGGGATATTCGATGACCCTCTGGCGATAAGTGTCCGGCATGATATCGGGCGTCCAGCGCGCGATGACGTCCGCGGGATAGCTCTCTTGACAGCCGTGGCGGATCGCCTGATTACGTATATTCCACAGCGTTTCTGCTTCCTGTGGTACTGCCCGTCTGATGGTCATGCCTGCCTCTGCAAATTCTGGTAGCCCGTGTATTAATGCTTCCCGGCACGTTATGTGGTAATCATGAAAATAGCAGAAGGCAAACAAAAACATAACGCCAAATATTGGAGATGCTGCCATGTCGATTCCCACGTTGGTTACCGAACGGTTGATACTGAAACCGCTTGAAGCAGAAGACGCTGCCCAAATCCAGGCGCTCTACCCCCGCTGGGAAATTGTGCGCTATATGGTCTCAAGCGTCCCGTGGCCCTATCCGGATGACGGCGCCCGCCACTACGTCAATAATGTTGCGCTCCCTGATATGAAGAAAGGCATCGCCTGGTTCTGGACGCTGCGTCGACAGGAGGAGCCAGAGCAGCTTATTGGCTTAATTTGTTTGTATGACGTTGAAGATAATAACCGCGGTTTTTGGCTTGCTCCGGAATGGCAGAGTCAAGGCTATATGCGTGAAGCGAGCATTGCGGCAACGGATTACTGGTTTAATACCCTGAATAAGCCGGTATTACGTGCGCCGAAAGCGGCTCTAAACCAGCGATCGCAGCGCATTTCAGCCAGTAGCGGCATGCGGCTCATCAGAACGGAAAAGAAAGCCTATGTTAGCGGGGAACTGGACTCCGAACTGTGGGAGATTACCCGTGAAGAGTGGAACGCTTTACGGCGTTCCACTGGCGATCAGGTCAACTGATAATATTTATCGGGCAGAATTCGGGCGGGGATCGTTTGTTCATCGTTCATTTGCAGCAGGTCGATCTCCATTGCATTGCAGATGGCATCCAGCGGCAAATCGTTATTCTCGGTACCGAACGGTTCCTCCAGCTCTTCTGCCAGCGCATCCAGCGAGATAAAGGTGTAGGAGATCAGCACCGACACGAACGGCGTCATGTAGTGCAGGTCAACGACCAGCGCGAAAGGAAGCATGATGCAAAAGAGATACACGGTGCGATGCAGTATTAACGTATAGGCAAACGGCACGGGCGTATTGGCGATGCGCTCGCATCCGGCAAGCACAACGGACATATCGTTCAGGCGATTATTCAGGCTAATAAAAAGAATATCTGACAGCTGCCCTTCCCGGCGTCTTTGCGCCAGCCACTCCCCCATAATCAGCAGAATACGGTTCGACGGTGAATTGGACGCCATCGCCGCACGCAGATGATCTGGCGATAAATAGCCTGCAAGCTGGTCTGCCTGAGGCTGTCTGCGCAATGTCATTCGCAGACAATGGGCGAAGGCAATTTGCAGGCGAACAAATTCACCAAGGTGCGGATCGTCAGGCAGCGTATTTTTTACTTCGCGAAACAGCGACCGTGACGCTATCATCAGCTGCCCCCAAAGTTGCCGGGCTTCAACATAGCGCGAATAACAGGCGTTGTTACGAAATCCGAGAAATATCGCGATGGCGACGCCCAAAATACTGAACGGTGCGACGGTAAATTTTATACCGAGCGTGGTGTACCAGGGCAGCATCACGATGACCGCAAGCGATAACAGGAAGTTGAGAAACAGCCGGGTCGAGATTTTAGGCAAGACGGATCCGTGCCAGACAAAAATCAGGCGGAGCCAGTGGTGTTGAGGACGAACGATCATAGTCAGCTTCAGGCAAGAAAAAGAGCGCGGCTATTAAACGTGATCGACGTCACGGTTGCAAGCTTGTTAACAAATGATGGCCCATTCCCTTCTGCAAGACACGCTATGCACTGATGTTGAAGTGGTGATTTAACCAGGAAGTTCATTGTATGTTGTAACTAATATCTCTTTTTGAAAAACCCGGCCGAAACCGGGTTATTTTGTTAGCAAAGCGGCTTAACGGCAGCCCGCATTCCTTGCAGTAAAATGGCGTCCAGGTCGAGCGTTACTTGTTCTACCAGACCTTTTACGTTGGTCAGGTCTTGTTCCCAGTGTTCGCTAACGCTTAAAACCGCCCTCACCAGTTCGCTGGTGCTGATCTGCTTATCATGATGCTGCGCCCATAGCTGCTGGTAACGTTCGAGCCAGTGAGCCTCATCCTGCACCGGATAACGTTCACCGTTACGCTCGCCGCGATAGAAAGCAATCAACGCGGCCAGAGCAAAGGTCAGACGCGCCGGTAGTTGCCCGGTAGCGTTCTGCCCTGCTAACAGCTGCGGCAAAATACGGGTGCGGAATTTCGTCATGCCATTGAGTGAAATCGACAGCAACTGGTGCTTAATGTATGGGTTCTGGAAACGGCCTGTCACCGCACTGGCAAAGGATTCCAGCTCGTTTTTCGGCAGATCGAGTACAGGAATAATCTCCTGATAAATCGCTTTCTCGACAAAGGCGCGGACAGCGTCGTCGTTCATCGATTCACCGACAGTATCCAGCCCTGCCTGGAATGCAACGGGAACCAGCGCGGTATGCGCCCCGTTCAGAATGGCGACCTTGCGTTCTTTATACGGTTTAATGTCATCAACGATGAGCACGTTCAGGGGATACTTGTCCAGACGCAGTTCGCGGGCGAGCGATTCAGGCCCCTGAATCACAAACAGGTAGAAATGTTCAGCTGTATCGAGGAAACCGTCGTGATAGCCCAGTTCTGCTTCCAGCGCGGCCACTTCATCACGCGGATAGCCGGTCACAATGCGATCTACCAGCGTTGAACAGAAGGCATTCGCTTCATCCAGCCAGGTTATAAAGGCCTCGGGTAACGCCCACTCCTGTGCATAGCGCAGAACCAGCTCATGCAACGCGTCACCGTTGTAATCAATCAGTTCACACGGAATGATAATCCACCCTTTGTCTTTCGCCCCGTTGAAATGCTGGAAACGTTCAAACAGCAGACGCGTCAGCTTGGCGGGATAACTGACGGCAGGCGCGTCGTCGAATTTATCCTCAGCGTGATAGCTAATCCCCGCTTCGGTCGTATTAGAGAAGACAAAACGCATTTCTGGATTGTGTGCCAGCTTCAGGAACTCGTCATACTGACCGTATACGCTAATCTCACGGTTCACCGACCGGATCAGGCGTGCATCGCTGACCGCTTCGCCCTTCTCATTAAGTCCACGAATGATGGTGGTATATAAACCATCCTGGGTGCTCAGCGAAGGCGGAAAAGCGCTCTGAATGGGGCGCACTATCACCACGCCAGCATTCAGGTCCGTGTGTTCATTCAACAGATCAATCTGCCAGTCCACAAACGCCCGCAGGAAGTTGCCCTCACCAAACTGAATGATACGTTCAGGATAGAGAGCACCGGGGAAATCGCGACGGTTGAGTGTGTTCACAAAGAGGTTCCTTTTTTTAGTGGTCATACAGCCTGATAAGATTGGTCCAATAACTTATCAAACTTTTCTACCAGGAAACCCTGTTTTGATCAAAGCATGTTGTAATGATGAAAAAAGATTACAGGAACTTATAGAACACGGTAGTGCCCGTCATTTCCCCATCCGGCATCAGGGCATAGCGCGGGATCTCGCCTGATTTCTGCCAGCCTGCACGTTGATAAAATGACTCTGCCCCGCTTCCTGTTGCGGTATCCAGCACCAGAACGGTTTTACCCTGCGCGCGGGCAGTCGCTTCCAGCGCATCCATCAAGAGCATTGCAATCCCCTGACGTCGGGCTTTCTCATGAACTAACAGTTTGGCGACATCGGCGCGGTGCGGTTGGTTTTCGGGCTGATCGGTGACGAGCTGAACGGTGCCGGCTAGCTGATGGGTTTCGTCTTTACATACCAGCACAGTGCGTTCCTGCCGTCCGACGCTTTCAGCGATGGCAGACCAGAACTCCCCGGCACGAGACAGACTTAAAGGCATCATAAAGCTCACCGACGCCCCGCCATTGACACAGTTAACAAGAATATCGGCAAGGGCCTGGCGATGAGAGAGGATCTCCTCCCGGGAGAGAGAATGAACAGTGAATGCGGGCATGGTAAGGGTTCCGAGGTTTTTCCCTCACCTTGCCCATAACAAAGGTTTAACGCAAGAACGGTGACATAGGGAATTGTTATGTCATCGGGCCACGCTGTTTTTTTGTTTCATGGTAAACATTTTTTCATCTGCTATGCGAAGCCAGTGCTGCAGATCGTTATGATCGTGATCGAATTCGCAGACGCCCCAGGAGAACGTCAACGTCCAGGGGCGATTGCCCTGCTGGTTAAACAGCGCCACCTGTTCCGTGAGGTATTGCATCGCTATCCACGCGCCATTTTCGTCGGTGTCGGCAAACAGGACGGCAAACTCATCGCCACCGTAGCGCACCAGCAAATCGGCCTCCCGAAACGACGAACGGAGCAAACTGGCCATCGCCTTCAGAGCCGCATCCCCCTCCTCATGACCATAGCGATCGTTAATTTGTTTGAAACGATCCAGATCAATCCACGCCAGCGTCAGCGGCTCGGCACGTCGCCGCGCACCTGACAAGGCAAAGGCGGCAAACTGATTAAACCCGCGCCGGTTGAATAAACCGGTGAGTTCATCCGTGGTCGCGGCGCTGGTGGCGGCAAATTCGTCCTCGGCCAGCGCGGCTAAATCGCTTAATGCAGCAATGTCGGCGGCAGAAAACTCCCGCGGGGTGTGATCCACCACGCACAGGGAGCCTACCGTCGCGCCATCCGGAAGGCGTAGCGGTATCCCGGCGTAAAAACGGATGCCGGGTTGCGTGGTGACCAGCGGATTATCGACGAAACGCATATCGTTATGCGTGTCTGCGACCACCAGCGGCTCGTGGCTCAAAATCGTATGCGCACAGACAGAAACATGTCTGGGAAGCGTATAAGGGCCCGGTCCATCAACAGAAAGCGCGACTTGCGCGCGCTCGTCGATCAAATTGACCATGGCAACCGGAACGTTAAACAGTCTTTTAGCGAGCCGGGTTAATCTGTCGTAAGCTTGCCGGTTTTCCGCTTCGAGCAGCCCCGATTCGCGCAGGGATGCCAGGCGCTCTGTTTCATTGGCTGGATTAGTGGGGGCTTTCATGGTGTCTCCTGACAGGATGCGTTTTAAAAGCGTAGCCTAACCGCCGCAATTTCAGTGACCAAAAATACGGTTTTTACCCCCCCTTTTAGCCTGATAGAGCGCATGGTCTGCCGCCTGTAACCACTCTGTGACAGACGTCATGCTCCGCGTGGCGCAGGCAATGCCGATACTGAGGGTGCAACGGATGGCCTCATCCGCCACATCTTCCATGACCGCAGCGGCATCCATGATGCGTGTCGCCACGATTTCTGCCTCTTCGAGGGTGGTGTTGGGGAGCAGGATCACGAACTCATCGCCGCCAAGCCGGGCCGGGGTATCCGTGGGTCGGGTGGCCAGATGAAGTATGCGTGAGACGGTCGCCAGCATCGTGTCCCCCACTTTGTGTCCAAAGCGATCGTTAACCTCTTTGAAATTATCGATATCAATAAACATGAGTACCGATTCACGACAAACCTGTTGCAGCTTGCCAAGCTCGTGATCGATGCGTTTTTCCAGAAGCCGACGATTAGCAATATCAAGGAGCGGATCCATCATCGCGATCCGTTCCAGTTCCCGCGTTTTGCAGCGTAACCGGATGGCAATACTGTCCGTCAGGACGCTAAGCGCAATGATATAGATAGCGATTAAAGGCAAGGTGGCAAAGAGACTCTGCTGCGACACGTAGGTCACAACGGTCATCCCCTGCGCCAGCCAGGCAGCCATAAAGACCGTGAGCATGGCAATAGCGGCCTTTCCCATTAGCCGAAAGCCTCCTGCGGCAAGCCGGTCGGACAGTAAAATCGTAGCAATGACCACAGACGGCAGCGGGTTCACCGCCATCATCGCGATCCAAAATCCCCCCGCACCGGCATCGATAATGAGATTCTGATGTTCTGTGTCGAGCGGCGTCGCCGAGCGTTTTGCGCGAAACCAGGCGTACGTTGGCCAGAGAAACGCATTCAGCCCAAGCAAAAGCATCAGCCAGGGTGAACGTTTAAGTTCAATGAGGACGGAAAGTATCGGAATGAAACAGAGAAAGGTGCCCAAAATCCGCATCATATACATCCGTGAGACAAACCGACGTCCTGGTATGCGGGAGGATGGGCGTAGTTTGTCTTGTCCAGTCATGATGAGATTATTCCGAATTATTATCTTCGGTATCTTAGGGAGCTTGACTATGGCTAGCAAGAAAATAATCAGCAAATTGGCAACATCTACGCCGCATCCCGTCTGGGATGGTGACGGTTACACCGTAGGGCTGCTTTGCGAAGATTGCCTCACGCTCTCTTCGTTCGTCTCGGGCGCACTGATGCGATTTCGCCCTGCTTTTTTCGAACGATATAAATAGTCATCCGCTTCGGCCATCAGCTTATTGAACACCTCGGTTAAATGACTGAACTCTGATCGGGTGTGACTTATACCAATACTGACCGTCAAAAACAGCGTCTGCTGCCGCCAGGTAAAGGGATATAACTCTATCGCGCGACGAAGGCGATCAGCCAGTTCCCGGGCTTGACGGGCGTTCAGCGTGGGGGTCACCACGGCAAACTCCTCCCCGCCCATGCGGGCCACCAGCCCTGCGTTTCCAACCTCCGCCTGGATCTTGCCCGCAAAAGCCGCCAGCATCCGATCCCCACATTCATGCCCATAGCTGTCGTTGATACTTTTGAAATAATCAATATCCAGCAGCATGACCGTCAACGTGCGGGCCTGACGCAGCGAATCCTCATGTCTGAGCGCCTCATAAAGACCGGAGCGAGAATAGACGCGCGTGAGGAAATCATAATCCGCCCGCAGTGACACCTGGCGGATCAGGGAGTTAATCGCCGCCACGCTTACCGAGACCATTACCGGACAAATGGCCATGGTGGCAATACCCAGACGGGCAGAGAACATCATCGGGGTGGAGAGCGGCGCTTCTACGGCAATGTTAATAATCGAATTCGCCACCAGGATGATCTCCACCCCACCGGTGATAAACGTCAGCAGACAGGTCGCAGGAAGCGAATAACGCACCGCACACCAGATCAAGGCCGGAAGCGGGAACGCGAGGCTTCCCGCGCCGCCAATCACGACGGAAGCCATAACGGAGACAACCAACGCCACGACGGGAAGAAAATGATCCCCTCGTACGGCCTGATCCATGCGCGGCAACGTTGCCGTCAACATGCAGGGCACAATCAGTACGCCCGTTGAGAACTGTTCGCTAAACCAGTCTGCATAGAGCGGCCAGAAGGTGTGACTATCAATTCCCACTGAACCGAGCGCCCCCACCAGTGCGCAAAGCAGAGCGGCAATCAGACAGTAATTGAATATCCTCAGCGCGTTAATGGGATGCGGCGTCTTGCGTTTAAGCCGTTTATCACGCGTAACCAGCAAGGCTACGGTGACGATAAAGACCATATTGGAAAGATTGATCACCACCGATGCAAAACCCCAGGTGGTGGTCATCGCGTCATATAACAGCATCGCCACATACGAGACCGCATAGTAACGCAGACGATTCAGAAATGCGTAACGGGCAAAAACGCCCGCCATGACCCCGTTTAGCGGCCAGAAAAGTGATAGCGATTCCACCAGACGAAGCTCTGCCCCCACGAAATAAAACAGCGTGGTGAGCAGAAATATCCCTGCGGCATTACGCAGCGGATAGTCAGGCAAAAAAGGTTTAAATGAGGAAAACGAAGATCGCATTAAATATCTGTCCATATAATCACTTAGGGTGATTATTTGCGGTCATCAACAGGAATTGTTAAAGCTTAGCACGGATCTTTCAGCCATATCACGCGGGCGTAAGGCCTCTTAACCCGGCGTGTTCATCTGTAAGACCAGCCAGTGATGAATGACGGTAACGACATAACGCTGCTGCGCGGTGCTCAGTGGCTGCCCGTGAGGGATCTGATGCCATTTTTCCAGACATCCTCGACAACAGGTCGCCGTGGCATGCTGCGCGATGAAGACCGGATGACCGCGCATGGGCGTTTGCTTACCGTCGTTACGCGGATGTGCAGGCGCCAGGCGCGTTGCAATAAAATCTGCCGCATGCTGATCGATAACTTCCGCCCCTTTGTCCCAGCAGTACTGACGTTCTTTCACGCCCAGACGAAAGCGGGAACGAAACGCCGAACGGGCCAGGCGCGCAAACAGCGGGTCAAACGTAGTCATCAGTAAACAGAGCGCCCCAGACGCTGGGTTAATTTTTCAAGCACGGCGACGCCTGCCAGAGAGTTGCCGGTCTCATCCAGTTCCGGACTCCATACGGCGATGGCCATTTCATGCGGCACAATCGCCACCACGCCCCCGCCGACGCCGGATTTTGCCGGCAGCCCCACGCGCCAGGCAAATTCACCCGCGTTCTGATACATACCACTGGTCGCCATAAGCGCGTTGATCTGCCGCGCCTGCAGGGGGCTCACCACGTCTTCTGCCAGATGGGGCGCATGGCCCTGGTTCGCAAGAAACAGAAAGGTACGCGCCAGTTCAACGCAGCTCATCTTCAGCGCACAGTAATGGAAGTAGTTTTGCAGGACAGTGGCGACGTCATTATGGAAATTACCAAACGATTTCATCAGCCAGGCAATGGCGGCATTACGCGCCGAGTGATCGAATTCAGAGCGCGCCACCGTCGAATCGTAGGCAATATCAGACTCTTCGCACAGCTTACGCACAATCTCCAGCATTCGTTGACGGGGTGCGCTAAGCCGACTTTGCAGCATGTCACACACCACCAGCGCGCCTGCGTTAATGAATGGGTTTCGCGGTTTGCCCTGTTCGATTTCAAGCTGCAGCAGAGAGTTAAAGGGCTGACCGGAGGGATCTTTGCCCACCCGCTGCCAGATCTCATCCTCTTCATATTGACGCATGGCCGCGACGAGGCTCAGTACTTTAGAGATCGACTGAATCGAGAAGCGCTCGCTGGCATCGCCTGCCTGAAAATGCTGACCGTCTACGGTAGAAATGGCGATGCCCAGCTTGTTCCCCTCAACCGAGGCCAGCGCCGGAATATAATCGGCAACCTTTCCTTTGCCCAGTAACGGGCGTACCTGTGCCAGAATCTCTTCCAGCATCTCATTTTGGATGACCGCAGCCACACGTTGCTCCTTGCCCACAGGCCAAAAACGGGCTGCGAGTATATCAGAGCCTGGCAGGCCGCGTCAGGCCGGAAGACGAAAACGCGAGACGGCTTTCATCAGTAGCCAGGATTCATCATGCAGGCGCGCCGACGCTTCTGAAGCGGTCGTTACCAGTTGATCCGTTTGTTGTGAGACCTGATTGAGGGCCTGCAGCTGACGGGTCATCTGATGGATACTCTCCCCCTGACTCAGGGTGGCGGCAGAGATGTCACTGAGCAAACTGCTCAGGTTGGCGACCAGACGGGTCACCTCTTGCAGATTGTCTTCCAGGCGCACCACTGCTTTAGACCCGTCCTCAATGCCCTGCAGTGAATGATTAATCAGCGCCTGGATAGTTTGCGTGGAATGGCTGCTTTTCCGCGCCAGAAGCCCCACCTCTTTTGCCACAACCGCGAATCCGCGCCCCTGATTACCCGCATGGGCCGCTTCGATAGCGGCGTTCAGCGCCAGAATATTGGTCTGGAACGCCACGCCGTCAATCATCGCCACAATGCCGCGCATTTCGGCAGATCGCGCCACAATCGCTTCCATGGAGGCATTCACCGTCGACATCATGGCGTCCCCGCCTGCCGCCGCATGCCGGGCTTCATCCGCGCGTGAGCTGGCCAGTCTGGCATATCCCGTATTGCCCTCAACGTGGGATTCAAGCGTGGCAATATGCGCGGTAACATCATTCAGCTCCTGGGTCTGACGAACGGACTGCTGATAGAGCTTTTGATTTCCTTCCGCCAGGGCACCAATATTCTCCACCATTGAGGTGGTCGCCTGGCTGACCTGCGTCACCAGTTGCTGTAACCCCTGCTGCATTGTGGCAATACTGACGTTCAGTTGCCTGATTTCACGATTAAATCCCGACACTGCGGGCGGCGTACCCGAAAGATCCCCAGCGGCCAGCTGGTTAATATGGGCAATCACCCCGCGTAGCGGCGTAATCACCCACCGGGACATGCCAAACCAGACCGCCACGGCAATCATTAACAGCACAACCGGCGCCAGCATGAACAGCGACTGTAGCCCGGACAGGCTCTGCATCAGGGACTCTCGTCCCGCATTGGCCTGGTGTTCACGTAGCTGTTGGTAACGGGCAAAGTTATCGTTGAAATCAGTCTGAAACGCCTGGGCGGGGACAGCAAAGAAAGCGTCAATCGAGTGATTCTTTACCAGCGCCTGCGCCTGTTCATTAATGGCGCCAAAGAAAAGCTGATAACTGCTGACCAGCGCCTCATCTTTGGGGGGATTCAGGGTCTGCCAGAGGTTCCACGCCTGCTGCGAGGCGTTCAGCGCCTTTTGCGCCTCGTCCATTAAACTGTTCCAGCTCCCCTCCGAACCCGTCTCTCTGTCCTGCATGAAATAGACCCCGGAGCGGTTTAGCAGATCGCTCGCGGCCAGTAAGGAAACGCGGGCAGCATCCAGCGTATTCTGCTGCTGTTGGGCCAGCTGGTTACGTTGTTCATTTTGCTGTGCGTCGCGCAGGGAGGCGGTCAACAGAACCGTGGAAGAAAGCTGTAGCGCGGAGAAAAGACCGATAATACAAAAGATGCCTGCCAGTAGCCCGAACTGACGGGGAATAAAGCGCAGCGCAATACGGCGAAAAATTTGCGTTAGGTTCATAATTTTCTTCTGTAACAGTACGTTATACGCGTGCGAGTCTACGAAACGCGCATGACAGAACCATGACAGAAAAATGACACAGGCCTTCATTGCGAAGGCCCGTTTTTAGCGTTAGATGTGCGCTATACCCGGTCTTTCCACACCGTCTGCACGTTACAGAACTCGTGCAGGCCGAAATGAGAAAGCTCACGACCAAATCCGCTCTTCTTGACGCCGCCGAACGCGACGCGGGCATCGCTGGCGCTGTAGCCGTTGATGAATACGCCGCCGCACTCCAGCTGGCGTGAGAATCTCTCCGCCTGGCGTGCATCCCCGGTAAAGATCGTGGCGGATAGCCCAAAGTCGCTGTCGTTAGCAAGCGCCAGGGCATGGTCAGCATCTTTCGCGACCGTAATGGCCGCCACTGGCCCAAATAGCTCCTGACGAAACGCCGTCATCTCTGATGTGACGTTACCCAGCACGGTTGGGGCATAGTAATTACCGGCACCGGCGATTTTCTCTCCGCCCAACAGCAGCGTTGCCCCTTCTGCCAGGGTCGCCTGAACCTGCTGGTGGAGCTCATCACGCAGATCGTAACGCGCCATCGGGCCGAGATAATTTTCTTCCCGATCCGGTGCGCCCATTTTCAGGGCGGCGGTCGCCTCTACAAAGCGTTGGGTGAAACGATCGGCAATGCCCTCTTCCACAATGAAACGCTTCGCGGCTGCACATACCTGTCCGGTATTCTGGTAACGCCCCGCAACGGCGGCTTTGACGGCCAGATCCAGATCCGCATCGTTTAGCACGATAAAAGGATCGGAACCCCCCAGCTCCAGTACGCATTTTTTCAGTGCGGCCCCGGCCTGCGCACCGATCGCCGCGCCGGCGCGAACGCTGCCGGTGACGGTCACCGCCGCAATGCGACGATCGTTAATAGCCTGACTCACGCCGTCGTTCGTGGCATTGACCCAGCCAAATACCCCGGCCGGGAAACCCGCCTCGGCAAACGTGCGGGCGATGAGCTCCGCTGAACCGAGGACGTTCGGGGCATGTTTCAGGAGATAGCTGTTACCGGCTAACAGAATGGGCACCGCACCACGCAGCACCTGCCACAGCGGAAAGTTCCACGGCATAACCGCCAGAATCGGCCCCAGAGGGCGATACTCGATGACCGCGTTGTTCTGTTCAACCTGAGTCGCCTCGGCCGTGAGCATTGCCGGGCCATGTTCGGCATACCAGTCACATAAGCTCGCTGATTTCGTCACCTCGGCACGCGCCTGCAAAATGGGTTTGCCCATTTCGCGGGACATCATTTGCGCCATCTCTTCCGCACGCTCGCGCAGTGCCGCGCCCAGGTCGCGCAGTTTCTGAGCGCGATGGGCAACGCTTTCGCTTCGCCACTGACGGAACCCCGTGTCGGCCAGGGCAATCGCCTGTTCAACCGCTTCTGCGGTGGCCCAGGGACAGGCCGCCAGCGTTTCGCCGGTAGCCGGGTTAACAGAGAGTGCATGTTTAGCCGGTGAATAAGTCATGATGTTCTCCACGCATTAAGAGTTGATTCAGTGTGGTCCACTCTGCTATTTATGAAAAATGAATAATACTAACCACCTTATTCACAAAACGAGAATGGTATGGACTTAACCCAGCTTGAAATGTTTAACGCCGTCGCCCAGACCGGCAGCATCACCCAGGCGGCGCAAAAAGTGCATCGTGTTCCGTCAAACCTGACCACGCGTATCCGACAGCTGGAAGCCGATCTTGGCGTGGAGTTGTTCATTCGTGAAAACCAGCGGTTACGTTTATCCCCCGCAGGTCACAATTTCCTGCGCTACAGCAGGCAGATCCTGGCGCTGGTGGATGAGGCGCGGATGGTTGTCGCCGGAGATGAGCCGCAGGGGCTGTTTGCCCTTGGCGCGCTGGAAAGCACGGCGGCCGTGCGCATTCCCGAAAGCCTTGCGGCGTTTAATCAGCGTTATCCGCGCATCCAGTTTGCCCTCTCTACCGGCCCGTCAGGCACGATGATTGATGGCGTCCTTGAGGGCACATTAAGCGCGGCGTTTGTCGATGGGCCTTTATCGCACCCGGAACTGGAAGGGATGCCGGTCTATCGGGAAGAGATGATGCTGGTGGCCCCAGCGGGGCACGATGCCGTTTCACGCGCCACTCAGGTCAGCGGCAGCGATGTGTATGCCTTTCGCGCCAACTGTTCCTATCGCCGACATCTGGAAAGCTGGTTCCATGCGGATAGCGTCACGCCCGGGCGCATTCATGAAATGGAGTCCTATCACGGGATGCTCGCCTGCGTGATTGCCGGGGCAGGCATTGCCCTGATGCCCCGTTCAATGCTGGAAAGTATGCCAGGGCATCATCAGGTGGCGGCCTGGCCGCTGGCGGAAAACTGGCGCTGGCTTACCACCTGGCTGGTGTGGCGGCGCGGAGCGATGACCCGCCAGCTCGAAGCCTTTATAGCACTGCTAAACGAACGTCAGCCACCAGCGCCTTCTCCATAAACAGGCTTAGCGGATCGTCATGATAAGGCGCAAAAGCCTGACGGGTATGATAGCCACAGCGTTCATATAAACTCACTGCCGCATGCTGCTTAATACCGGTTTCCAGTCGCAGCGTGTGGCAGTGACGGCTTAGCGCCTCATCTTCGAGCGCGGCCAGCAATTTCTCTCCCAGACGCTGACCACGATGGCGGGGATCGATAAAAACCCGCTTCATTTCGCCGGTTCCGTCGCCGTTCAGGACAATCGCCCCGCAGCCCACCGCGTTAAGCTGATTGTCGCGAATGACCATCATCAGTAATGCGCTGTCCGGCAACTGAGAAAGATCCAGCAGATGGTTACTTTCGGCGGGATAAAGGGCGGTTTGATAGTCATCCAGCGCAGCAACCGGCGCCAGAATATCCGGGTGTGAGGCAGATTCAGAGGTAATGGAATACATGGCAGGCTCCTTGTGATGTTTCTTATCAACATAGCGGGCCTGCCTGGCAAGCGTTCATACGATTAACTTATTTCTCCACGCTAAAGACGCAGAAAAATTTTTCCTTTCAGATACAGAGTCGCCTGGCCGCCAATCAGCACGCGATCGCCCTGCAATGCGCAGCGTAGATCACCGCCTCTGGCAGAAATCTGGCGCGCCAGCAGCGTCGTCTTACCCAGCCTGTCGCTCCAGTAAGGAATTAACATGCTATGGGTCGAACCGGTCACCGGATCTTCAGGCACCGATTCCCCCGGGCAGAAGAAACGACTGACAAAATCATAGCGATCCCCGGGGGCCGTGACGCACACCATTTTATCCAGCGGCAGCATCGCGGCGATATCCGGCGTGAGATCGGCCACCTGCTGCTCCGTCTCCAGCACCACCATATAGTCGCGTCCGGCGCGGACCTCTTTTGCGCCGTCAATGCCCAGCGCGCTGAAGAGTAAGGCTGGTGGGTTCGCGACCTCCTCGCTCGACCAGGCCGGAAAGTTGAGCGTCAGCCAGTCGCCGCTGCGTTTTACGGTCAGTTCCCCAACGAAACGGGTAGAGAAAACAATGTCTGTCTGCGGATAATCAAGATATTCAAAAATGACGTGCGCCGCCGCCAGCGTCGCGTGACCGCAGAGGTTGATTTCATACTGCGTGGTGAACCAGCGCAAATCAAAACCCGTATCGGTTCGCACCAGAAAAGCTGTCTCCGACTGATTATGCTGCTTAGCCATATTCAGTAACACTTCATCGGGGAGCCACTCCTGCAACGGACACACCGCAGCGGTATTCCCGCCAAATGCCTTATCGCTGAAGGCATCAACCAGATAAAAATCAATTTCCTGCATGGATATATCGCCTGTTTTTACTGTCTCGTTCCTTATACTCAGCGAAAACGAAGCTCGCCGCTACCGTTGGTCGGTGCAAATAATTGAGATCTCCATCACATAATGGTTGAGTTTTCGCCGTTTAACGCTTTAAGATCCTCTCTTCATCTTCTCCCGACGAACCCTTGATATCCCTATGACAACGAACACAGTTTCCCGCAAGGTCGCGTGGCTACGCGTGGTCACACTGGCAATTGCCGCCTTTATATTCAATACCACGGAGTTTGTTCCCGTGGGCCTGCTGTCTGACATCGCGCAGAGTTTCCAGATGGAGACGGCAGAGGTGGGCATTATGCTGACCATCTATGCCTGGGTAGTGGCGCTCATGTCGCTCCCCTTTATGCTGCTGACAAGCCAGATGGAGCGACGCAAGCTGCTCATTGGTCTGTTCGTGTTATTTATTGCCAGCCATGTGCTGTCGTTTCTGGCGTGGAATTTCACCGTCCTGGTGATTAGCCGCACCGGTATCGCGTTTGCACATGCCATCTTCTGGTCGATTACCGCGTCGCTTGCCATTCGCCTTGCCCCGGCAGGCAAACGGGCGCAGGCGCTGAGCCTGATCGCGACCGGTACGGCGCTGGCGATGGTGCTGGGTTTGCCAATCGGCCGCATCGTGGGGCAATACTTTGGCTGGCGAACCACCTTTTTCGCTATCGGGATGGGGGCGCTGGTTACGCTTATCTGCCTGATCAAACTCCTGCCTGCACTGCCCAGTGAACACTCCGGCTCGCTGAAAAGCCTGCCGCTGCTGATGCGTCGCCCTGCACTGATGAGCATTTATCTTCTCACGGTGATTGTGGTCACGGCCCACTATACGGCCTACAGCTACATCGAACCTTTTGTGCAGGTCGTCGCGGGCTTTAGCGGTAATTTCGCCACCATCCTGCTGTTGATTCTGGGTGGCGCGGGCATTATTGGCAGTATTTTGTTTGGCAAGCTCGGCAACCAGCATGCCTCGCTGCTGGTGAGTAGCGCAATCGGCTTACTGCTGGCGTGTCTGCTGCTGCTGATGCCTGCCGCGGGCAGCGAGACTCATCTGGCTATTCTGAGTATTTTCTGGGGAGTGGCGATCATGATTATCGGTCTGGGGATGCAGGTGAAAGTGCTGGCCCTGGCCCCCGATGCCACCGACGTGGCGATGTCGCTGTTCTCGGGTATTTTCAATCTGGGCATTGGCGCAGGCGCACTGCTGGGAAATCAAATAAGCCTTAACGTCTCGATGTCGGCCATTGGATATCTCGGCGCGATCCCGGCACTCATAGCGCTGGTCTGGTCGGTATTAATTTTCCGCAAATGGCCCGTGGCAATGGAAGAGCAGGCCCATCACGGATAAAAGGTTAACCCGGGTGGCGCCCTGCCGCCCGGCATCGATTCAGTGGTAGGTTTTAATAATCTCCAGTACGCCGTTAATGATAAACTGCACGCCCATGCAAACCAGCAGGAAGCCCATCAGTCGTGAGATGGCTTCTATCCCACCCTTGCCTACCCACCGCATGATCGCCCCAGAGCTGCGCAAAGAAGCCCAGACAATCAGTCCGACGAGCGCGAAGATTAGCGGCGGTGCCAGGGTGATAACCCAGTCAGGGAACGTGCCGCCATCGCGCACCGTTGAGGCCGAACTGATAATCATGGCGATGGTTCCCGGCCCCGCCGTACTCGGCATGGCTAACGGCACAAAGGCGATATTGGCGGTCGGTTCATCCTCCATCTCTTCCGACTTACTTCTGGCTTCGGGAGAGTCATGCGCTTTTTGCACCGGGAAGAGCATCCGGAATCCAATAAAAGCAACGATCAGTCCACCGGCGATACGCAGGCCCGGGATCGAGATCCCGAAGGTGTTCATCACCAGCTGTCCGGCGTAATACGCCACCATCATGATGGCAAACACATAGACCGCGGCCATCCTCGACTGATGGTTGCGCTCAGCGCTGTTCATATTCCCCGCCAGCCCTAAAAACAGGGCAACGGTGGTAAGCGGGTTGGCTAATGGCAGTAATACCACCAGACCAAGCCCAATGGCCTTAAAGAGATCCAACATAGCGCCTCGTATCCTTATCCATAATCAACGTCCCAAGTATACGGTGAAATCATGCGGGTGAGCCATCTGTACCCTGTAAGTTAAATTTTCTGTTCACGGCCGATAACCCAGGGTTATGTACATGATTTGAAAGCCCCCAAAAAAAGTTCATGAAACGTTTTAGCAATTCGTGGCATCCGTCGATCCATTCAGTTGACTTATACTTGCCTGAGCAATAATATCTGCCGTGATTAAACTACTTGCCAGGGCAACCATTGTGAAAAGCACCAGTGATCTCTTTAACGACATAATCCCACTGGGTCGTCTTATCCACATGGTGAACCAGAAAAAAGATCGGCTGTTGAACGACTACCTTTCTCCGATGGACATCACCGCAACGCAGTTCAAAGTGCTGTGTTCTATTCGCTGTGAAGTCTGTATTACGCCGGTTGAGCTAAAAAAAGTGCTCTCCGTCGATCTCGGTGCCCTGACGCGCATGCTCGATCGTCTTGTCTGCAAAGGATGGATTGAAAGACGACCTAACCCGAATGACAAACGTGGCGTGCTGGTGCAACTCACCAGTGACGGCGCGGCCATGTGTGAAAAATGTCACGAGTTAGTAGGACAAACCCTGCATCAGGAATTAACAAAAAACTTAACGGCGGATGAAGTGGTCACTCTTGAACATTTGTTGAAGAAAATCCTGCCGTAAACAGAAAGAGGTATGACGATGTCCAGACGCAATAATGACGCCATCACTATTCATAGCATTTTGGACTGGATCGAAGATAACCTGGAATCTCCCCTGTCACTTGAGAAAGTGTCCGAGCGTTCAGGTTACTCAAAATGGCACCTGCAAAGGATGTTTAAAAAAGAGACGGGTCATTCATTAGGTCAATACATCCGCAGCCGTAAGCTGACGGAAATTGCCCAGAAGCTCAAAGAAAGTAATGAACCGATTCTTTATCTGGCCGAACGTTATGGGTTTGAATCGCAGCAAACCCTGACCCGCACGTTTAAGAACTATTTTGACGTGCCGCCGCATAAGTATCGCATTACCAGTATGCCGGGCGAGTCCCGCTATTTGCTTCCACTGACTCATTGTAACTGATAATCGCCTGTATTAAGACGTAACCGAGGAACTCATGAAACGTATCGCCTCCGCCGCCCTCACCTTACTGGTGCTGGTCTCCGGCCAGACTTATGCGGAGCAAACCACTGACGCTACGCAGCAGAATGCGCGCAACGCGATGATTCTGCCCTCCGCACAACAACAATCGCCCTTCGATTTCAATCATATGGGTGCGGGTAGCGACAAATCCGACGAATTAGGCGTGCCGTATTACAATCAGCACAGCCTCTGATTCGTTTTTGCCCCGCGGATGCGGGGCCTTTTTTATCCCCTGACCCCCGACGCTCTGCGTAAACGCAGTCCGAATACGTTGATATATAACCCAGCCATAATCAGCACCGCGCCCATTAACTGCAGCGCGCTCAGCGTTTCATCAAGCAACAGCGCCGCACTGGCCAGCCCGACCACCGGCACCAGTAAGGACAACGGCGCGACGCGCCAGGTTTCGTATCGCCCCAGCAGCGTTCCCCATATCCCGTAGCCCACGATGGTGGCGATAAACGCCAGATAAACCAGCGACAGCAAAGTCATCAGATCAATATCGATCAGGCTTTTGAGCATCACCGCCGGGCCATCCAGAATAAACGACGCCGCGAAAAAGGGCACAATCGGAATCAGCGCGCTCCAGACCACCAGAGACATAACTGCCGGGCGCGCCTCATGCTGCATAATCAGCTTGTTAAAGATATTGCCGCAGGCCCAGCTCAACCCCGCCGCCAGGGTTAACATAAAGCCCAGCAGGGCCACGTGCTGACCGTTCAGGCTGGCTTCAATCAGCACCAGCACCCCGAATACCGCCAGCGCAATTCCTGCCAGCTGCTTACCCTGCAGCCGTTCGCTAAACACAAACGCGCCAAGAATGATGGTAAAGAACGCCTGCGCCTGTAACACCAGCGAGGCCAGCCCGGCAGGCATGCCGAACTTGATGGCACAGAAAAGAAACGCAAACTGCGCAAAGCTGATCGTCAGGCCATAGCCCAGCAGCAAACGCAGGGGAATTTTAGGCCGGGCGACAAAAAAGAGCGCGGGTACGGCCACCAGTAAAAAACGCAGTCCCGCCAGCATCATGGGGGGCATATTATGCAACCCGGCTTTGATGACCACAAAATTCAGGCCCCACACTACTACCACCAGCAATGCCAGCAGTCCGTCTTTCCGCGTCATACCCCGCCCCTGATTATTAAATTTTTGTAAACACTTCAAGGTAACGAAAAAAAACGCGGAGGAAAAGATCATTAATTCTGGCAGGAAGAATACGCACGTGCGGATAAATTGGGTGCTATACAAGCCCCTTATGGCATGGTAATCCTTTTAGAACACAACACTATAAGCATCAGCAATTGTCGGGCAGGAAAATGAAACCATCTCTCAGGCGCTCAACCGCAGCGCTGCTGGCATCGTCATTGTTATTAACCATCGGTCGTGGGGCAACGCTGCCGTTTATGACCATTTATCTCACGCGCGTCTATAACATGAGCGTGGAGAATATTGGTTATGCTCTGACCATCGCGCTCACCATTGGCGTGGTGTTCAGCATGGGGTTTGGGATCCTGGCCGATAAGTTTGATAAAAAGCGTTATATGCTGAACGCGATCGTAGCGTTTATTGCCGGCTTTATTGCTATTCCGCTGGTGGATAACGTCACGCTGGTGGTCCTGTTTTTTGCCCTGATCAACTGCGCCTATTCGGTATTTTCAACCGTACTGAAGGCCTGGTTTGCCGATGTATTAACGTCCGGTGAGAAAGCACGCGTTTTCTCTCTTAACTACAGCTTTTTGAATATCGGCTGGACGATAGGCCCGCCGATTGGCACCCTGCTGGTGATGTACAGCCTGCAACTGCCGTTCTGGCTCGCCGCGTTTTGTGCCGCTCTGCCCCTGGTCTTTATACAGCTGTATGTGCAAAAAGGCCTCGCCGCTGACGCGTCTGAACAGCCCGTCCCCTGGCAACCGTCGGTCCTGCTGCGCGACAAGGCATTATTCTGGTTTACGCTTTCAGGTTTTCTGGCGTCTTACGTCGGGGGATCTTTTGCCAGCTGTATTTCGCAGTATGTTTTAGCCGCCGATTACGACAGCGATTTTGCCCAGAAAGTGGTGGCCGTTGTGTTGCCCGTTAATGCCGCCGTGGTGGTCTCGTTACAGTATGTTATTGGCCGGAAAATCTCAGCCAGTAATATTCGCCCGCTGATGGCCTTAGGCACCCTCTTTTTCTTATTAGGGCTGGGTGGATTTATGTTGTCCGGGAGTAATTTAGTCTACTGGGGTATCGCCTCGGCGGTTTTCACCATTGGCGAAATTATTTACGCACCGGGTGAATATATGCTGATAGATAACATTGCCCCGCCGGGCATGAAATCGAGCTACTTCTCCGCCCAGGCGCTCGGCTGGTTAGGCGCAGCGGCCAATCCTATGATCACCGGGATTATACTGACCCATCTGCCGCACTGGTCCCTGTTTGCCATTATGATGGGTGCGATCGTCATCGCCTGGCTGATGATTTTACGCGGGATGAATGTGAAAGCCTGGTGCAAACAGTCCGAAACAGCCTGAGGTGAAGTGCCGGGCAAACAGCGCGTTGCCCGGCGACAGGATTAGTGGTGCAGCATCTCGTCAACCACCTGCTCTTTGTACATTTCGTTCGGATAATAGGTCGGCCAGTTATCCATCTCTTTCAGTAACGCCTCGTGCGAGGTGTTACCCATAAAGATATGGAAGTGGGCAGACGCTTTCGGGCCGATAGTGTGGTCGCTGAACTGCACGAATTTCGGTGCCTTGCTGCTGGCATCCTTACACTCGAACAGATAACGCACGCCCTTCTTCCCGGAGGTGTAGGTCAGGATTTTATATCCGCTGTAATCATACTGACAGCGGCTCACGGCTTTACCGGTGTGGAACTCCATTACATTATTTTCGATGCCGATGGTGTCGACGTCGGTGGCGTATCCTTTGCGATAATAGGCTTTATATTCGTCAAACGATTTACTGCTGTCCTTCTCTGCTTTCTTTTTCAGCACGGGATCCAGCGAACCATCCTCTAAGAAAGGATACACCGACTGCCAGACGCCATCCCAGTCGGACAGCTTTCTGTCCCGGACATCTTTATCTTCAAATACGCCATTTGCCGCTTTTTGTTCTGCCTCGGTCATTTGATGGCCGTGCGAATGGGCAAAAAGTTGGCCGCTCGCCAGGAGGGCCGCCAGAGTCATTGCAAATTTTCCAATATGTGCTGCCAAAATAAGATCCTCACTCCGTTTTATGAGAATGAGGATGTTATAGTATAACATTTCAGATGGCAACCAGTCCGCGCACTCCCTCCTGCTCCATCTGTTCGCCCCGCCCGCGCTGTATAATGGTGCCGCGCGACATCAACAGATAATTGTCCGCCAGCCCCGCTGCAAAGTCGTAAAATTGCTCAACCAGCAAAATCGCCATATCTCCCCGGCTGGCTAGCTGACGAATCACCTGGCCGATCTCCTTGATGACCGACGGCTGGATCCCTTCGGTCGGCTCATCCAGAATGAGCAGCTGCGGGCGGCTGGCCAGCGCGCGCCCGATAGCCAGCTGTTGTTGCTGCCCTCCCGAGAGGTCGCCTCCCCGGCGGTGTTTCATCTCCTTCAGCACGGGGAATAACTGCCAGATATCATCCGGTACCGTCTTCGCTTCGCGGGCCGGGCATCGCGCCAGCCCGAGCAGCAGGTTCTCTTCGACGGTGAGACGAGGAAAAATTTCGCGCCCCTGCGGAACATACGCCACGCCGGACTGAACACGCTGATGCGGTTTAGCGTGGGTGATGGCTTTACCTTGCCAGACGATCTCCCCGCTGCGTACCGGGACCAGCCCCATCAGGCATTTCAGAAGAGTGGTTTTACCGACACCATTGCGCCCCAGCAAACAGGTCACTTCGCCGCTGGGTGCCTCAAAACTGACGCCGCGTAAAATATGGCTCCCGCTGTAATACTGATGCAGTTCGTTCACCTGTAACATTGAGCCTCCTTAGCGTCCCAGATAGACTTCGATGACCTGCTCGTTGGCCTGGACGTCACGCAGCGAGCCTTCTGCCAGCACCCGCCCCTGATGTAAGACGGTGACATGGTCGGCGATGGTCTCGACGAATCCCATGTCGTGTTCCACTACCATCAGAGAATGCTTGCCCGCCAGCGTCCGAAAAAGCTCTGCAGAATAGTCGGTTTCCGCGTCCGTCATGCCTGCGGCAGGTTCATCCAGCAACAGGAGATGCGGGTCCTGAACCAGCAACATGCCTATCTCCAGAAACTGCTTTTGCCCGTGCGACAGCAGGCCCGCAGAGCGGTGACGTTCAGCGCCCAGGCGAAGGAGCATCAGCATCTCGTGAATGCGGTCTTCCTGCGCCGAATTCAGCCGCGCCCGCAGGCTGGCCCAGACCGATTTATCACCTTTCATTGCCAGCTCCAGGTTCTCCCACACGCTCAGGGCTTCAAATACCGTGGGCTTCTGGAATTTGCGTCCGATCCCTTTTCGTGCAATGGTCGCCGAATCAAGGGTGGTGAGATCGATCGACTGATCGTAAATCGCCCGTCCGCTTTGTGGCCGGGTTTTGCCGGTGATGACGTCCATCAGCGTCGTTTTACCGGCTCCGTTTGGACCAATGACACAGCGTAACTCTCCGACACCGATGTTAAGCGTCAGATCGGTCAACGCCTGAAAACCATCAAAACTGACGTTTATCGCCTCAAGCTGAAGCACCGGGTCGGTCTGGTCGCGAAAGCGATCGCCGGGTAATTGACGGGTAAAGAGTCCTTCCGCGGGCTGCATTATTTCTCTCCTTTACGATAAAGACCGTAGACCCCACGCGGCAGGAACAGCGTGACGCCGATAAAAATCGCCCCAAGAAACAGCTGCCAGTATTCCGGCATCGCCACGGTAAAATAGCTTTTTGCACCGTTAACCAACGCCGCCCCTATCACCGGTCCGACGAGGGTGCCGCGTCCGCCCAGCGCCACCCAAATGGCCGCCTCGATAGAGTTGGTTGGCGACATTTCGCCAGGGTTGATGATGCCCACCTGCGGAACATACAGCGCGCCCGCAAGACCACACAACACGGCGGAGAGCGTCCACACCAGCAGCTTGAAACCGCGTGGGTCGTAGCCGCAAAACGTCAGACGGTTTTCCGCATCGCGAACGGCGGTAAGAATGCGGCCAAATTTACTTTTCGCCAGCCAGAAGCCGATAGCCAGCGATGCCAGAAGCAGCAGAACGGTTGCCAGAAATAGCCCAATACGCGTGCCTGTCGCCGTCACCGGAAAACCCAGCAGCGTGGTGAAGCCGGTAAAACCGTTGTTGCCGCCAAAGCCGGTCTCGTTGCGAAAAAACAGCAGCATGCCCGCGTAAGTCAGCGCCTGGGTCATGATGGAGAAGTAGACGCCTTTGATCTTCGAGCGAAAGGCAAACCAGCCAAATACCAGCGCCAGCAGCCCGGGTACCATCACGATCAACACCATAGCCCAGGCGAAGTGCTGCGTTCCCCACCAGAACCACGGCATCTCATCCCACGAGAGAAACGCCATAAACGCGGGCAGCCCCTCCCCGGAGGCCTGGCGCATCAGATACATCCCCATCGCATATCCCCCAAGGGCAAAAAAGAGGCCGTGACCGAGAGAGAGCATCCCCGCGTAGCCCCACACCAGGTCAAGCGCGATAGCAACGATGGCGTAGCACAGGATTTTACCCACCAGGGTCAGCATCCAGGTTGAGACCGCCAGCGGATGGCTGGCAGGCAGTAAGGTAAGAAACGGCATAATCAGCAGCAGCGCGACGACAAGACCGCCCAGCAGCTGCGTCATACGTGGCGCTCTGCGCGCCATGGTTAAGGTTAATGGCTGGCTCATCAGTCCGTCACCCTCCCTTTCAATGCAAACAGACCCTGCGGTCGCTTCTGGATAAACAGCACGATCGCCACCAGAATCAAAATTTTGGCGGGTACCGCCCCCATTTGTGGCTCAAGAATTTTATTGAAGATACCCAGCCCGAACGCAGCGGCGACGCTGCCCGCAAGTTGCCCGACGCCGCCCAGTACCACGACCAGGAATGAGTCAATAATGTATCCTTGCCCAAGCTCCGGACCGACGTTGCCCAACTGCGAGAGCGCCACGCCCCCCAGCCCGGCGATACCTGAACCCAGGCCAAAAGCCAGCATATCGACGCGTCCGGTCGGTACCCCGCAGCAGGCCGCCATAGAGCGGTTCTGGGTAACCGCACGCAGGTGAAGTCCCAGTCGCGTTTTATTGAGAATGAGCCAGGTAAAGAACAGCACCAGCAGCACAAATCCCAGTACGACAAGGCGATTCCAGGGCAGAATCAGGTTGGCAAAGACCTGAACCCCACCCGACAGCCAGGCCGGGTTGGCAACCTCAAGGTTCTGCGCACCGAACGTCATGCGCACCAGCTGAATAATCATCAGACTGATCCCCCAGGTGGCGAGCAGGGTTTCCAGCGGTCGGCCATACAAATGGCGAATGATGGTCCGCTCCAGCGTCATCCCGAGGGTGGCAGTTACCATAAAGGCGACGGGCAACGCCACAACCGGATAAAACGCCAGCCAGTGCGGCGCCCACTGCGCCATAAGCTGTTGCACTATCCAGGTACAGTACGCGCCAAGCATCAGCATTTCCCCGTGGGCCATGTTGATCACGCCCAGCAGGCCGTAGGTGATCGCCAGCCCCAGCGCCGCCAGCAGCAGCACCGATCCCAGAGAAAGCCCCATAAAGGCTTGCCCCAGAAGATCGCCCAGCACCAGTCGGTGTTTTATCTTCTGCAGGCTCTCTTCAGCGGCGGCACGCACGCGGGCATCCGGCTCGGTTTCGGTTTGTGTATAAGGTATCAGGCGAGCCTGCGTCTGCGGATCGGCGGATTCGCCCAACAGGGTTATCGCCTGCAATCGCAGGTCAGGCTGCGGGCTGGCAAGCTGCAGATTTGCCAGCGTCACCCGTAATGCCTGACGGACGTCAGGATCCTTCTCTACGGCATATCGACGTGCAAGCAATGCTTCCATTGAGGGCATCGCATCATGTTGTAGCTGCCGCGCGGCCGTCAGCCTTAACGTGACGTTGTCACTAAAAAGCTGATGCGTCGCCAGTGCCGTGGCGGTGAGCATACGCAGGCGGTTGGTCAGACGGACAGGTTTGGTCTCTCCCTGCACCTGCGGTTGTTCTCCCAGCGCGACCATGTCACCGTTAATGCGGGTAAAGGCATGCCGTTGTCCGTCTGCAAACACGCTCTCCCTCTGCAACGCCTGCAGCAGAGGCATGCGGGAAGGTTCAGGGGCTATCGCCCACTGTTCGAGCAGGCTAACCTGCTTAGCCCGGCTTGCGGCGACGAAATTATCCGCATCCGAAGCCTGCGCCATCCCTGGCAGCAGACCCGCAAGCCAGAAAAGTGCGACAACCCTTCGCAGTATGTTCATGGCTTTTCTCCCTTGCAGGTCACTCAGTGACTGGCCGTTTTGATCGGCTGATCGGATTTTTTGTCGTTGCCCGCGATGTACGGGCTCCACGGCTGCGCACGCACCGGTTCATCCGTCTGCCAGACCACGTTGAACTGACCATTCTCTTCGATTTCGCCAATCATGACCGGCTTATGCAGGTGATGGTTGGTGGCATCCATCGTCAGCGTGAACCCGGACGGCGCCTTGAAAGTTTGCCCCGCCATGGCGGCACGGACTTTATCGACGTCGGTCGTGCCCGCTTTTTCAACCGCCTGTGCCCACATATGAATGCCCACATAGGTCGCCTCCATCGGGTCGTTGGTCACCACGGTATCCGCATTCGGCAGTTTGTGGGCTTTGGCCCAGGCGCGATAATCCGCCACAAAGGCCTGGTTCGTCGGATTGTCGACCGATTCAAAGTAGTTCCAGGCGGCGAGATTCCCCACCAGCGGTTTGGTGTCGATGCCGCGCAACTCTTCTTCTCCTACCGAGAAGGCCACAACCGGCACGTCGGTGGCTTTTACCCCCTGGTTCGCCAGCTCTTTATAGAACGGTACGTTAGAATCGCCGTTTATCGTCGAAACGACGGCGGTTTTACCGCCCGCGGAAAATTTCTTAATGCTGGCCACGATGGTCTGATAGTCGCTGTGACCAAACGGGGTATAAACTTCTTCAATGTCTTTATCCTGAACCCCTTTGGAGTGCAGGAAGGCGCGCAAAATTTTATTGGTGGTGCGCGGATACACGTAGTCAGTGCCCAGCAGGAAGAAACGCGTTGCCTGTCCTCCGTCTTCGCTTAGCAGATACTCCACCGCCGGAATCGCCTGCTGATTAGGCGCCGCACCGGTATAGAAAACGTTAGGTGACATCTCTTCGCCTTCATACTGCACCGGATAGAACAGTAGGCCGTTCAGCTCTTCAAACACCGGCAGCACCGATTTGCGCGATACCGAGGTCCAGCAGCCAAACACCACCGCGGCACGATCCTGACTGAGCAGCTGTCGCGCTTTCTCGGCGAAGATCGGCCAGTTTGAGGCCGGATCGACCACAACAGGCTCCAGCTTTTTTCCTAAAACGCCGCCCCTGGCATTGATTTCATCAATGGTCATTAAGGCCACATCTTTAAGCGGCGTTTCAGAAATCGCCATGGTGCCCGACAGCGAATGCATGATCCCCACTTTGATGGTATCGGCAGCCTGAGCAGCAAAACTCATTCCCATCGCCACAACCGAGGCGGACAGCGCGAAAGCTTTTATGAAGGTACGACGATGCATAATTTTCACTCCTGAAAAGAAAACGGTGCGAAACGTCCATAATCTCAGATGGACGAAGAGACTCACGTCAGATTCAGATGAGCAAAAAAGATGCCAGAATGGCGAAGCGTGATGTTATCGGGGATGGCGTGGCGATAAAGGCGGGAGTTGACTCAGAATGGCACAGCGCTGCCTGATTAAGGTGCAACGCCGTGCCGGGGTATTACCAGACCTGTTCTGCGATGTGCGTGACAAGGCGCACTTTATCCCACTGCTGGTTTTCCGTCAGGGTATTGCCCTCTTCGGTAGAGGCGAATCCACACTGGGGACTCAGGCAAATTTGCTCTTTCGCCACGTATCTGGCTGCTTCTTCAAGCCGTGCCTTCACCCCTTCCGGGTTTTCCAGCTCGCCATTTTTTGTGGTGATCAGGCCCAGGACGACCTGCTGCTTACCGGGACGAACAAAACGGAGCGGTGCGAAATCACCGCTGCGGTCGTTATCATACTCCAGGAAAAAGGCATCCACGTTCACGGTACCAAACAGCACTTCGGCCACCGGCTCGTAACCGCCTTCCGAAATCCATGTTGAACGGAAGTTGCCGCGACAGACGTGCAGACCGACAATAAGATCTTCCGGTTTCCCCTCCAGCGCTTTATTCAGCACGCGGGCATAAATACGCGCCAGTTCGTCCGCATCCTCGCCTCGTTCGCGGATCTGCCGACGCTGATCGTCGGAGCAGAGATAGGCCCAGACGGTGTCATCCAGCTGGAGATAACGGCAACCCGCCGCATAAAATGCGTGAATAGCATCACGCCAGGTGGTCGCCAGATCGTCAAAGTAGACGTCCAGATCCGGATAGACGGTGGCATCGATATCTTTGCGTCCTCCACGGAAATGCAGCACGCTCGGGCTAGGGATCGTCATTTTCGGCTGCGCGTCGCCGCTGATGCTTTTCAGAAAACGGAAGTCTTCCAGCATCGGGTGTGCGCCAAAGCCCAGTTTGCCGGTCACGCGAACGCCGTGTGCTTTGGTTTGCACGCCGTTGAACTGAATACCCTGATTTGAATCATAACGCTCTACCCCTTGCAGACCGTCGAAGAAGTCGAAATGCCACCAGGCGCGTCGAAACTCACCGTCGGTCACCACATGGAGCCCGCAGGCGCATTGCTGTTCAACGACGTGACGAATGGCGTCATCCTCCACGGCACGCAGCTCTCCCGCGTTGATCTCGCCGCTGGCATATTTAATGCGCGCCTCTTTAATCGCCTGAGTGCGCAAAAAACTGCCAACTACATCGGCACGGTACGGGGCATGTTGTCGCTGCATGATCTTCTCCTTTACCTGTAGGCAGATAATTGCCTGCAGTGATAATTCATAACTTGAACTTTTAGACTTCTGGATGTCTATATGTCCAAAAGATGTCATATCCGCCTGAAGACGGCAAACGAGAAAAATTCATGGCAGATGAATTTTATTCATCTTCACCGGCAAATGCGAAACCTTCATCTGCCCAGCCGGTGATCCCCCCGAGCATGATCTTAACCGGCAGGCCTAGTCGGGATAACGTTAACGCCGCTCTGTCTGCCCCGTTACAGTGTGGCCCTGCACAATACACGACAAAGAGCGTTCCCGTCGGCCATTGCGCCATACTCTGTGCATTTATCGCAGCCCGGGGCATGTGCAGGGCGCCGGGAATATGCCGACGTGCAAATTGCTCAACGGTGCCGACAACGTGCAATAAAACAAAATCCTGCTGCTGGTGGGTTAAGGCATGGTGGACATCCGCGCAGTCGGTTTCGACGCTCAACCGGTGTGCAAAATGGGCAACGGCTTCCTGAGGAGCCGCCGCAGGAATATCAGTCACGTAGCTCATGGTACTTTCTCCTGAAAGGGGTTTGTGTTAACACTACTCTAACCAGAAATTCACCCAGTGAATGCCCTCGCCCATGCCAGAAAACAGCAAAAAGATGACAAACTTAAGACAGATTCCCGGCCCTTTGGTGACAGTGCTGGCCTATGACGGATTGTGTACCTTCGAGTTTGGCGTTGCGGTGGAGATTTTTGGTCTTCCCCGCCCGGAAATGGGTAATGACTGGTATCGCTTTAACGTCGCGTCTGTCGATGACGGTGAACTGCGGGCTACCGGGGGAATTCACGTCGTTGCCGATGGCACGCTCTCCCTGCTCGATAAGGCCGATCTTGTTGTGATCCCCGGCTGGCGGGGCATTGATGAACCCGTTCCCCCCTCGCTCATCGACGCGCTGCGTCAGGCCCATGCGCGGGGTTGTCAGCTGTTATCAATCTGCTCAGGGGTTTTTGTGCTGGCGGCTACAGGCTTATTGAACGGACGTAAAGCCACCACCCACTGGCGTTACACCGAAACGCTCAAAGCGCGTTACCCTGCCATTCAGGTAGTGGAAGATGTCTTGTACCAGGATGAAGGGGATATTCTTACCTCAGCAGGCAGCGCGGCGGGCATCGATCTTTGTCTGCATCTGGTCCGCCGGGATTATGGCCCTGAAGTCGCGAATCGCGTTGCGCATCGTCTGGTTATCCCGCCACATCGCGATGGTGCCCAAACGCAGCAACTGAGCCGCCCCGTGGCCCGCCTGCGTGAAAGTCAAAGAATGGGGCAGTTATTTGACTTCCTGCATCAAAACATCGCCCAGACCCACAGCGTTAGCTCGCTGGCGCGTCGCGCAGGTATGAGTGAGAGAACCTTTTTACGTCGGTTTAAGGACGCCACAGGCACAACCCCTGCCCGATGGTTGCTCAATGCGCGATTACAGCAGGCAAAAGCGTATCTCGAAACCAGCCGGTTAAGCATCGACAGTATCGCCGGACAAACCGGATTTAGTCATTCCGCGACGCTTCGCCACCACTTTCGGCAGCACTTCGCTTTGTCGCCGGCTCAGTACCGTAAAAGATTCACTCCTGCGGGAGAAAGATAAAAAAAAACCGCCATTATCTGGCGGTAAATGCTTGCATGGATAGATTTGTGTTTTCGTATCTACGTACCCGGCAATCCATACCAGGTTGCGGATCGGCCTAAATTTATCACCCTGACGCTCAACGAAGACTAAACAAAGCGTCGCTAACGTTTCCAGCCGCCAGCGTATTTAGCCTTTCGGGGGGATAATTACGCTGAATGTCCGCTATTAATTTGTAAATAACGCATCAATCCACGATCTGCACTTTGACGGGCATTATCGTTAACTGCCTCAAGATAGAATGGACGCGAAACGGCATAGGGCGCTTTATCTGCAGGCGTCACGGTATATTCAAATTTTTGTCCGCTTGTACGCGTCAGGCAATGAAGATTCCAGCGCTCGTCGCTCAATTTGCTGCTCTCGCATGAAACCCGCCCATAATCACTGGTTAAATAAGATCCCACGCGTGTCTCTGCTGCCTGAAGATAGGTTGGCTTATCATTATAGGAATAACTTACGCAGGCAGTAGCAATAACAACAATAACCAGAGAGGCAATAGGGAATATTTTTTTCATTTTTTGCAAGACCTGTCCTGTAGTCTAAAAAAATTATTATATAGGATTCTCCTTAAATACCCAGTAAAGAGTCGCCACAGAAATGCACTAATTTAGGGGGGGGGCGTCTAGGATAATTCTTATATTAATAAAACAAATCCTGACAGTTTCTTTGCGGAACTTTTGAGATCACAATTATAACCCGACGAAATCATCGGCATGATTATCGCGAATCTTATTCAAGGATATATTCAGATGAGAAACATATTGTCGCTGATTCTGCTGGTCACTGCGCTATTTTCGGGGCAATTAATGGCAGGGCATCCTGGTCACACCTATTATCTGGTGCACAGCGCCGATCATCAGCTTCGTCATGAAGCCGACAGCGACGAACTGCGCGCAACCGCGGAAGAGTCAGCGGACAGTCTGCGCGATCACCACTACTGGCAAAAATCACGCAGACCTGACACGCACTTTAAATAGCAATCAGCTTTTACGCTTCGGTAAGGTCTTCATCAACTCTTCGGGGCTGACGGACGCCACAACGCTGCCCGGCTGCGGCATTTTGAAAATATGGTTCTTCATCTTGCCTATCACGTGCATTTCACACGGGCGGCAGTCAAATTTAAGCGTCAGAATTTCGTCACCATTGACCAGCTGCATTGGCGTCGCTTTCCAGCTCTTAATGCTGCCTTTAGCCTGCTTCGGACACAGGTTAAAGGCAAAACGCAGGCAGTGCTTGGTGATCATCACCGGCACATCGCCCTTCTCTTCGTGGGCTTCGTAGGCGGCATCAATCAGTTGCACCCCATAACGATGATAAAAAGCGCGGGCTTTATGGTTATAAACGTTCGCCAGGAAGGACAAATGGGTGTCCGGATAGACCGGCGGCGGTACAGAAACGGCTTTACGGGTGCCGCGTGGATAGTGAGCCAGGCGCGCTTCATCCAGCTTTTCTGCCGTTTCGCGACGGAACTGATTGAGCAAGCTGTTAGGAACAAACAGCGCATCGGCAAGGTTAACCTGAATATCGCGGGCGTAATAAAGGGTTTGCCCGAGCTTAGCCACCCCGTCTTTCAGGCTGTTAAGCGCTTTTTCAGCGTTATTAGCCTTCTCGAACTGACCGTCCAGCGTATGGGTTACGCTGATGCCATCTTCGCAGGTCATGGTCAGGATCAGCTGCTCTTCCCAGCCGCCAAGTTCAATATCCACGGCAATGCGCCGTTCACTTGATGTTTTTAACAACGCCTGTTGCCAGTTATGATCGAGGTTACGGTTCAATGCAGCGTTCGGCCGCGCCTTGTACAGATCGGCAGGCATCTCATTGGGCCAGACACGATAGCGCCCCTCGCCTGTTTTCTCCACGGTGTTGGCACGAAAACCGACTACTTCACGCTTGATCATCACGTTTAGACCATCGCCGTTCGCCAGCGTCTCCGTGGCCTGAACATCGAGATAATCTTTTGCTACCTTCAGCACTTCACCGACCGGCAGGCCGATAAATTTTGGGGAATCAAATGCGCCGATATCGCCCTTACGCGCGTTAACAAAATAGTCAGTGCTGCCGCGATGGAACGTTTTGTCGGTCGACGGGACAAAGAAATGCTCGGTCCGCCCCGCAGAGGCGCGGGCCAGATCGCCGCGATCGTCAATGATGGCATCCAGCATCTGACGATAATGCGCGGTGATGTTTTTCACATAGCTCATGTCCTTATAACGCCCTTCAATTTTGAAGGAGCGTACGCCCGCGTCAATCAGCGCGCCCAGGTTCGCCGTCTGATCGTTATCTTTCATCGACAAGAGATGCTTTTCAAAGGCAACGACGCGCCCCTGATCGTCTTTGAGGGTATAGGGTAAACGGCACGCCTGCGAGCAGTCGCCACGGTTCGCGCTGCGCCCGGTCTGAGCATGCGAAATATTGCACTGGCCTGAATAGGCCACGCACAGCGCGCCGTGAATAAAGAACTCGATATTCACGTCCGTAGCCTGACGAATGTCCCGAATTTGATTCAGGTTGAGCTCACGGGCCAGCACAATCTGGGTAAAGCCGACGTCAGAAAGGAATTTCGCCTTCTCAACGGTACGGATATCACACTGGGTGCTGGCATGCAGTTCTATTGGCGGGATATCCAGTTCCAGCACGCCCATATCCTGAACGATCAGTGCATCGACACCCGCGTGGTAAAGATCGGTTATCAAACGCTGCGCGGGCTCCAGCTCATCATCATGCAGAATGGTGTTCAGCGTGACGAACACCTTTGCGCCAAAGCGGTGGGCAAAAGGCACCAGCTCAGCAATGTCGCGAAGACTATTGCTGGCGTTATGGCGTGCGCCAAAACCCGGGCCGCCAATATAGACAGCATCTGCGCCATGAAGAATCGCTTCACGGGCGATGGCGGCATCACGAGCCGGGCTTAAGAGTTCAAGATGATGGGATTGCAGGCGCATACGTCGTCGTTATCCGTTAGGGGCAAAATGGCGGCTATTGTAGTCAGAAGTCTACGCCAACGGAACTATTTTGCGTCATCCTGACGAGGATAATGAATGAGCGAATGAAAGTGCGTTGCCTGCGCGCCAGGGTTGCGATAGGCATGGGGTTTATCGCCAGCAAAACGCAGGCCGGTATCAGGCAATAACGTCTGCCAGACGCCCTCAATGCACATCTCCAGCACGCCTTCGATCACCACCACGTGTTCGATAACGCCAGCCTCGTGAGGCGTGGATTCACTCATGGCGCCTGGCGCCAGGGTAATGGAAAAATGATCGTATCTGAGGGCGTCATCCCACGGAAATAAGGGTTTTACTACCATCGCCTGCTGCTGCGGATCAAACGCCGTCTGCGGGCCGGATTCGGGTGTGATAAAGACAGAAAAAGGGACATTCAGCCCTGTGGCGATTTTCCACAGCGTGGAGACCGTCGGGCTGGACTCGTTTCGTTCGATTTGTCCCAGCATCGCCTTCGATACGCCGGTCTCTTCTGCCAGCTTTGACAAACTCCAGCCGCGCGTCTGGCGTAATGCTTTCAACGTAAAAGCAAGATGTTGCGTGATATCCATACATTCCTCCGTTGCCGGAGTGTACCACTTGTACGCTATAGCGCACAGTGCTACATTGCACCGGACGTTATAACGCACAACGGAGAACATATGCGGACTTCCTCTTCCTTTTTTCCGCCGCTGCTGGCGGGCTTTGTGGCGGTCCTGGTCGGATACGCCAGTTCTGCGGCCATTATCTGGCAGGCCGCTGCGGCTGCCGGTGCCAACGCGCAACAAATTGCGGGCTGGATGACCGCCCTTGGGCTGGGGATGGGCGTCAGCACGCTGGCGCTGACGTTATGGTTCAGGGTGCCGGTTCTCACCGCATGGTCAACCCCTGGGGCGGCGCTGCTGGCCACCAGCCTCCAGGGCGTATCGCTTTCGGAAACCGTCGGCATTTTTATTTTTGCTAATGCGCTGATCCTTCTTTGTGGCGTGACGGGTCTCTTTGCCCGCCTGATGAAAATCATTCCGCACAGCCTGGCTGCGGCTATGCTGGCTGGCGTGCTGCTGCGCTTTGGCTTACAGGCTTTTAGCAATTTTGAAGGCCATTTCCTGCTGTGCGGGAGTATGTTCCTGGCGTGGCTTGCGGCAAAGGCCGTTGCGCCTCGCTATGCTATTGTCGCCACGCTGGTGGTGGGCGGGGTCGTCGCCTGGGCTGGCGGTGACGTTGTCACAACTAATCTCCATTTTTCTGTGGTGATCCCTGAATTTATCGCCCCGCGTTTCATCCTTACCACGCTGCTCAGTATCGGGATACCCTTCTTTCTGGTTACCATGGCGTCTCAAAATGCCCCGGGGTTTGCCACCATGAAAGCCTCCGGCTACCCCGTCGCCGTATCGCCGCTGATGGTCTTTACCGGCGGGCTGGCGTTGCTTTTCTCGCCGTTTGGCCTCTATTCCATCTGCATTGCCGCGATCACTGCGGCCATCTGTCAAAGCCCGGACGCGCACCCCGATGCCAGTAAACGTTGGCTCGCCGCAGCGGCGGCGGGCATGTTTTATCTTCTGGCGGGGATTTTTGGCGGCTCGATTAGCGCCCTGATGGCCGCGCTGCCGCTAAGCTGGATCCAGACGCTGGCCGGACTGGCATTGCTGGGGACGATTGGCGGCAGTTTGTATCAGGCGCTCCAGCATGAAACCGAGCGGGATGCAGCCGTAGTGACGTTTCTGGTCACCGCCAGCGGCGTGACGCTGCTGGGGATAGGATCGGCATTTTGGGGGCTGATTGCCGGAGGAAGCACATACGTTTTACTCTCACGCTATCGACGCGCGTAGCTGTGACGGCGTAAAACCCGTGGCGAGTTTAAACCTGTTGCTAAAATGGCTGGCCGAGCTGAATCCGCAGGCCAGCGCGATCTCCGTCAGCGGCAGCTGGTTCGCCAGCACCAGCGCTTTGGCCTTATCTATGCGCTGCTGCATGACATACTGATGCGGCGCCATCTCCATCGACTGACGGAACATTCTGGCGAAATGAAATTCACTGAGCGCCGCCTGTTCTGCAAGTTCGTGCAGGGTCAATGGGTTCGCCAGGTTCGCATCGATATAGGCCAGCGTATGGCGCAACACAGAGGGAGATAACCCACCTGTGACGACCGGAAGCTTCCACTGTACGCTGGAATAGTGTTGTACCAGATGGGTCAGGAGCAAGGTGCTGGCCGTGCTGAGCGTCAGCTGATTGGCGGGCTGTTGCCAGTCGCAGCCCAGCAAGAACTGGCGATAAAGGGTGGTGATTTTCGGATCGCTGGCGAAGGTTTTCTCATCAAGCGCAATGGATGTCGGGCTTTTATCCCAGATTTTTTCGCTAATCTCGCGCAGATGCGCATCGGTGCAGTACAAGTGCACAAACGACAGATCGTCACGAATATCCCAACTCGACTCACTCTCTTTCGGCATCAGGCAAAAACGATCCGGACCGCCGCCGTTTTTCCATCCGCCCGGCGTCTTGTGGTAACTCTCATAACCGTCTACCACGTACAGACTCAGGGTGTGATGATTACTTTTCACGGTGACCGTGTCGTGTTTGTTATACCACGCGGCCAGCTGGATACCTGAATTCAGGGCGACCGTCTCCCGCAGAACGGCATTCTGCTGGCGTAATGTTTCAAACGTGTCGTAGGCGTGAGACATAATCATTAACGGATAATGAGACAGAGAGACAGTCTATGAAGTGTTGACGCGGGTTGCCAGTATCGGGCTGATAAAAAAGCGCAAGAATATGCAAGTGTCGCGCAGACACCTGAAAGCGCCCCGCCGCCTTATCGGTCACACTGCTTCTCTTCGTGGACGATAAGAGAAAAACATGAACGCACTACTGTATGGCCTGGTCGTGGTGATTTGGGGAACCACCTGGATTGCGATTTTCCTGCAACAAGGTCCGGTCGCCGCCCCGGTGTCGATTTTCTGGCGCTTCGCCGTTGCCAGCGCAACAATCATGTTAGTCCTGCTGGCGTTAAGGCGTTTACGTACGCTCGCGCTCCGCGATCATCTGTTTTGTCTTCTTCAGGGCTGCTGCGTATTCTGTTTCAACTTCTGGTGTTTTTATACCGCAGCCGCCTGGATCAACACGGGTCTGGAATCGGTTATCTTCTCCATGGCCGTGCTCTACAACGCCATCAATTGTTTTATCTTCTTTGGTCAACGCCCACCGGCGCGATTCTGGTATGCCGCACTGCTGGGACTGTGCGGAATTATCACGTTATTCTGGGAGGACGTTGTCGCCAGCGGCTGGAACAACGGCCTTCTTCTGGGGATTGGCCTCTCCGCCCTGGGCACCTACGGTTTTTCACTGGGGAATATGATCAGCATGCGCCATCAACGGCGCGGTCTTGAAACGATGACCACCAACGCCTGGGCGATGTTTTACGGCACCGTGATGATAGGAATCATTGCCCTGATACGCGGCGATAATTTTATGCCCGAATGGACGGTCAGTTATATCGGGGCCCTGCTCTATCTGGCGATTTTTGGTTCGGTGATCGCATTCGGGGCGTATTTCACCCTTGTCGGACGGATCGGCCCCGGCAAAGCAGCCTACAGCACCCTGCTATTCCCGCTGGTCGCCCTGTCCATTTCGACGGTCTATGAGGGCTATGTCTGGCATCTCAACGGGATTCTGGGATTACTGCTGATCCTGACGGGAAATATGGTGATGTTTGCGAAACCTGAAACCTGGTTCCGGCGGCTGCGGGTTGCGTAATCCATAAAAAAGGCCTGCTATAAAGCAGGCCTTTTATTTCTATTTCTGCCCTTTTACGTCAAACATGGCGGCATCGGTCGCCATATCGTCAACAACCTGCTTCAGGGTGGCGAAGGTCATCGGGCTGTTTTCATTGTTCAGCTCTTTGCCTTCTCCTTTGCGTACAACTTTCACCACTGGCTTACCTGTCGCCGCATCAATCAATTCACCTTCAAAGAAAAGGTGCGTATCCATGGTACGGTGGCCGGTAGCCATTTGCGTGCCCGCTACGACCAGCGCAACCGGGACCACTTCATAAAACTGCAGACCTTCATTTTTGGAACTTACACCGGTAATTGCCCCACGGAAAATCAGGCTATGCGGCCCGGGTGTGGTGACAATTTTTTTACGCTGCGACACAGAAGCTTTTAATTTATCGTTAGTGTACGTCTTCAGCTCATCAAGGGTTCTTTGACCAATCTGAGTGGAAGGTTTTGGCACCGGATAATAGGTGACCGGATTCCAGACGATGCTGTCGTATTTTGCGGGATCATAGGATGGGTCAACCCAGCGCAGCGTGGGTTTACCTGTGGCTGAAGTCGTCTCCTTTAAACCTGAGTAGTCTTTTAAAAAGCCTGAGTATTGATCCGGCGCTGCCACTTTGGATGCACAGCCCGTCATTGCCAACAGGCCAGAAAGAACGGCCACTTTAAAAAAGGTCTGAGTACGCATGATGGTGTTCCATTTATATGCAGATATGCATATGAAGTTATAGCAAAAACCCCATGAACGCGTTGTGGCAAAAAATGATGTTCAGAGCACAAATTGCGAAAAATGGTATCCGGCACTGCGCCGGATACCCGGGGGGCTATTTAATATCGACTTGCCAGAAGATATGTTTGCCAAACGGATCGATCTCATAGCCTGTAACGTCTTTTCGTACAGGCTCAAAAATCGTCGAGTGCGCAATCATCACGGCAGGCATTTGATCGTGCATCATTTGCTGAGCCTGCTTATACAACATCACGCGTTTATCATGATCGGTAATCGATTTTGCCTCGGCAATAATTTTGTCGAAAGGCGGATAACACCATTTTGCTGAATTCGAGCCGCCGTTAGCCGACGTGCAGGTAAACAACGGACCAAAGAAGTTGTCCGGATCGCCCGTTGCCGTCGTCCAGCCCATTAACGCCGCCTGATGTTCGCCGCTTTTCACCCGCTTCAGGTACTCTCCCCACTCATAGGTAACGATTTTGGTCTGCACGCCAATTTTTGCCCAGTCAGCCTGAATCATTTCCGCCATGCGTTTCGCGTTAGGATTGTACGGCCGCTGCACGGGCATCGCCCACAACTCTATGGTCGCTCCGTTCGCAAATCCGGCGTCTTTCAACAGGGCTTTCGCCTTCTCTGGCGAATAATCGTAATCTTTCAGTTCGCTGTCGGCGCTCCAGACTCCCGGCGGCAGGAGATTTTTTGCCGCCGTTCCGGTGCCGTGAAATACCGCATCAATAATCGCCGGCTTGTTTATCGCCATCGCCAGCGCCTGCCGGACCTTCACATTGTCCAGAGGCGGTTTCTGCGTATTGAACGCCAGGAATCCGGTATTCAGCCCTGCTTTACTCATCAGGTTGATATCCTTATTCGCCTTCATTCGCGGCAGTTCGGCCGGGTTAGGGAACGGCATCACCTGACACTCATTTTTCTCGACTTTAGCATAGCGAACCGAGGCATCCGGAGTAATGCTAAACACCAGGCGATCGAGCTTCGATTTGCCCTGCCAGTATTCCGGGAATGCGGTAAAAAGAATGCGCGAATCTTTTTGATACTGCGCCAGGCGGAACGGACCGGTCCCGATTGGATCCATATCGACTTTTTCCGGCGTCCCGGCTATCAGCATTGCATCGGCATATTCAGCGGACAGTATCGAAGCAAAATACCAGGCTAAATCGGCGACAAAGGGCGCTTCCGGGTGCGCTAAGGTGAAGCGTACGGTGTGGTCATCCACTTTATCGATGGCGGTAATCAGGCTGCCGAATTCCAGACTTTCGAAATTGGAATAGCTGCCGTTCGAGACATTGTGATACGGGTGATTAACGTCTTTCTGGCGCATAAATGAGAATATGACGTCGTCAGCGTTAAAGTCGCGGGTAGGTTTGAACAGCTTGTTGCTCTGGAATTTCACCCCTTTGCGTAAATGGAAGGTATAGACCTTACCGTCTTCACTCACCTCCCAGCGTTCAGCCAGGCTTGGCACCAACTCGGTTGTACCGGGTTTAAAATCGACCAGACGGTTATAAACCGGTACTGCGCTGGCATCCACGCTGGTTCCCGAGGTATATAACTGAGGATTGAAGTTCTCCGGCGATCCTTCGGAGCAATAGACCAGTGTTTTGGCCGCAACGGTGGAACTGACCGTCAAAGCCGCCATCGCCAGCGCTAAGGTTGTGAGTTTGCTTTTCATTATTTTTTCCTGTCTTTTTAATTCGACGGCTAATTAACCCTTTTGCCATTCCATAAATAACATTAAAGTGACACTGCAAACACCTGATAAAACAAATAAAGAAGGATTCACTATGGCTTCATTACTCTCCAGTCAATTAACCCAACGCTTTTTTCGCTATCTGGCGATTACCAGTCAAAGCGATCCGAAGGTAAAGACCTTACCCTCTACGCCCGGACAGCATCGAATGGCTGAAGAGCTGGCTAACGAGCTGAAATCATTCGGGTTAAGTGACATAGTCATCGATGAATTCGCCACCGTTACCGCCGTCAAAAAAGGCACCGTACCCGGTGCGCCACGCATCGGTTTTATCACTCATATTGATACGGTTGACGTGGGATTATCTCCGGATATTCATCCACAAATATTAACTTTTACCGGAGATGATCTCTGCCTGAATAAAGAGAAAGCGATCTGGTTGCGCGTCAAAGAGCACCCGGAAATTCTCTCTTATCCCAATGAAGAGATTATTTTCAGCGACGGAACCAGCGTATTAGGCGCAGATAATAAATCGGCCGTCACGGTGGTGATGACGTTACTGGAAAATCTCACGCAAGCCGATCGCCATGGCGATATTGTGGTGGCCTTTGTACCCGATGAAGAGATCGGTCTGTGCGGCGCCAAAGCGCTGGATTTAAACCGTTTCGATGTCGATTTCGCCTTTACCATCGACTGCTGTGAAATCGGTGAACTGGTTTACGAGAACTTTAATGCTGCGGCTGCAGAGATCCGCTTTACCGGCGTGACGGCGCATCCAATGTCCGCCAAAGGGGTACTGGTCAACCCATTACTAATGGCCACCGATTTCATCCATCATTTTGATCGCCAGCAAACGCCAGAATGCACGGAAGGTCGTGAAGGCTATATCTGGTTCAACGGTATCCAGGCCGGGCAAAATGAAGCGGTTCTGAAGGCCAATATCCGTGATTTTGACAAGGACAGCTTTGCCGCGCGCAAACAGCAGATCATCGATGTGGCAGGCCAGATAGCCGCACAACACCCTACGGCGCAGGTGGACTATCACATCGAAGATACCTACAGCAATATCAGCAATGCGCTGGGGGAAGATCGCCGCGCGATCGATTTGATGTTTAGCGCGATGGAATCGCTTGGGATCACGCCAAAACCGACGCCTATGCGGGGCGGAACAGACGGTGCGGCGCTGTCGGCAAAAGGTCTGTTAACCCCGAACTTCTTCACCGGCGCCCATAACTTCCACTCGAAGTTTGAGTTTTTACCGCTGTCGTCGTTCGAGGCCTCTTACCACACCGCCCTGCAAATTTGCCTGCTGGCGGCCCGTTAAGCCGGTTTGCGGGCCAGCATCGTGGCAAAGCGCAGCTTGATGCGATTGCCACTGGCGTCGGTGCGGTGTAACTCACCGACGTCTTCGTTATATTTCAGTAATTCCCAGCCTTCGTAATAGTGGCTCAGTTCGCCGCTTTTGAACGCAAACGGGAAGCCGACGTTGCAGGGATAGTCGGGGGTATCCATCGCCGCTACAATCAGGTTGTGCCCGCCCGGACGGGTGCAGCGTTGCATATTAGCAATCAGGCCCGGAATGGTTTTCGCGTCGAGGAACATCATCACCACGGTCGAGAGGATAAAGTCGTACTCCCCTTCAAAGCTCAGGGTGTTGAGGTCCTTGATCTCCGCCTGCAGATTAACGATGCCTTCCGCCGCTTTGATACGCTCGATATTATCAATTCCGGCCGGATTTTTATCCCACGCGGTGACGTCATACCCGTTCGCGGCAAGGTACAGGCTGTTGCGCCCATTACCGCAGCCCAAATCGAGCGTTTTGCCCGGCTTCATCATACCCGCACTATAGATAACCTCAGAGTGGGTACGGGTCAGACCGTATTTCTCGGTGAAGTAATTCTCATCATAAACAGTCATTCTTTTTCCTCAGCGTGTTTAAGCGTGGCGATATCTGTACGAATCAATAATTTTCCCTGCATCAGTAGCACAAACGTGCGCACCAGAAGCAGCGCAATAATGCCGTTAGTGAAGATAAACAGCGGAACAGCAATAGCATGGAAGAAGCCGGAGGCACTGCTCTGCCCCAGATGGAGGCCGGTGGTGGCAAGCGCAGACACACCGAACGAGAAGCTCCAGAAAGAGGCATTAAAAGGCTGTGAAAGATACCAGGGCAGTAAGCGCAACATAAACAGTAGCTGCAACAGGCCATAGCCAAACAGCATTTTCGCGAAGGTATCGGCCTGCCCGCCGTTGACGCTTAACCAGGCGCTACAGGCCACCAGCGCGGGTGCAAGCTGGATACCCAGCGAGGTACGTAGTGCGCCAGGTAGCTCACCCGCACTGCGCAAACGCTGCAAAATCACCGGTTCCAGACTCAGCCAGGAGAACACGCCCGCCCCCAGAAAAACCAGTCCGGCATCGTGGAAACCCAGCGCACCGCAGGCCATGGCGCTAATAAAATTATTCGCCACCGTTGGCAGGTACAAACCCGGCGTCGTCGCCTCTTGCGGATGCTTGCCGCGCCATAACCCGGCACTTTGCCAGGCCGCATAGCCCAGTTGTACCACTACGCCAACGCCAAAAAGCCCCAGAGAAAGGGGCCGATACCACGGCACAAAGCCGATCGCCACCAGCAGAGTGGTTGCCGGAAAAAGGCTGACAAAGCTGCTCATCACCGGGTGGCGCATTTCTGCCAGCACGCTTTGCGGGAATCGCAGCGCGCGGCTGAGATATGCCACGGAAAGTAAGAACCACATAACGACCGCCAGCGTGACCAGGATCTCTCCGGGCCAGGGGGAAACCGGCCAAAGCGTGCTGGCGTATCGCCAGGCGAAGCCCATGCCGATAGTGCCCAACACCATGCCAAAATAACCCGCGGGTAAGTTAAGAACCTGTTGGGGATTGTTACGATTATGCATAAATTTTAAATTATAAAATATATTTTAAATACTAGTTTAAGGGGTTTCTGAATCGGTTGCCAGTACTTCGAAAGGCGTAAACTTTGCTACGTTTAACTAAGGCGACCTGACAGGATACCACCATGAAAAAATACCGACTCAGCGATGAAACGCGTCCTTATCTCTGGCAAAGCGGAGAGACAAAGGTCACCGTCACGCTGCGCCAGATCGTTGCAGAGCGCGATTTCGGTGATGTTAAAGCCGGTTGCAAAGGCGGATGGATTGACGATGAAAGCGCCCTTTCGCATGACGGATTATGCTGGATCTACGATGAAAATAGCGTGGTATTCGAAAAGGCCCACATCCGCGATAACGCCAGGCTGACGCAGCCGTGCGTTATCAGCCACGGTGCCCTAATCTCCGGCGAGAGCTGGGTAGATGGCGCACACGTCAGCCATGGTGCGCGACTAAGCGGGAGCGTCACGGTTCAGCATTCACAGATCCGCGGCGAGTGTCACCTTTCCGGTCATGCACGCATTCTGCATGAGAGTACCGTTATCGCCGCGCAGGGTCTGACGCCCGACCGTGAGCAGATCCTTCGCATCTATGATAACGCCACCGTCAGCCAGTCCAGGGTCATTCATCAGGCACAAATTTACGGTAACGCGCTGGTGAGCTACGCGTTTATCGAGCACCGGGCGGAGATCTTCGACAGCGCCGTGATCGAAGGCAATGAGATAAATAACGTCTGGGTGTGCGATTGCGCAAAAGTCTATGGTCAGGCGCGCCTGTCGGCAGGCCTTGAAGAGGATGCCATCCCTACCCTGCGCTACAGCTCCCAGGTGGCTGAAAACGCCGTCGTTGAGGGTAACTGCGTGATTAAACATCACGTATTGATTGGCGGCCATGCCTGGCTGCGTGGCGGCCCTGTTTTGATTGATGACAGAGTGGTGATTCAGGGGCGGGCCAAAATTAGCGGCAATGTGCTGATCGAACATCGCATTGAAATTACCGATGACGCGGTGATTGCGTCAGTGGACGGCGAGTATATTCATCTGCGGGGTGAAAAAATACTTAACGGACAGGAACACATCACCCGCACGCCGCTGCTGGGGGCGATCTAAGACCTCTCCGAAGAGAGGTCTTCAGGGCCTTAGCGCATAACGCGATCGTCAACGTACTGACGTTTGTCCGGCGCAGGCGGGAAATACTGATACAGCCAGGTTTCACTGATAGCGTCGCCCTGGCAGCGCAGGAACAGGCGCATATCAACCGGATCGGTTGAATCGTTGGTCGGATACCAGTCAAAAAGAATGCGGTAGCCATCAAAAGGTTCAACGTAGAGGATTTCCACCTGCTTCGCCTCTCCGTTCGACAGCGTGATCACCGGTTCAATGCCTTTTGGCGCGGCCGCTTTCAAATCCCCGCCGATGAAATCAATCGCGAACCGTCGTGCCCAGACTTTCGGGTAGTTTTCACCCGGCGCCCAGCCTTCCGGGAAGCCGCCCATGCCGGTACGCGTCGCGAAGACATTGGCCAGCGGAGAGCGCACGGGAGGTTTGGCGCTCCAGTAAAGCCGATATTTATAATTCAGCTCATCGCCCGCTTTGATCGCTTTTTCGGGTTGCCAGAAACAGACCACGTTATCCAGCGTTTCGCCGGTAGTGGGGATCTCCATCAGCCCAACGGTGCCTTTGCCCCACTGGTTACGCGGCTCGACCCACAGGCTTGGACGCTTGTTGTACCAGCCCATAATATCCTGATAGTGCGAGAAATCCCGGTCAAGCTGCAGCAGACCAAATCCCTTCGGGTTTTTGTCTTCGAAGGCGTTGAACTGCAGTTTCTGCGGGTTATTAAGCGGACGACAGATCCACTCACCGTTTCCGCGCCACATAGCCAGGCGATCGGAATCGTGAATTTGCGGATGAATCGTGTCACACATCCGGCGCTCGTTGTTACCGCAGCTGAACATACTGGTCATGGGCGATATACCCAGCTGTTTGATGTCCTTACGGGCATACAGGCGATTTTCGACGTCCATGATGACCTGCGTTTTTTCGCAGTGAATTACAAATTTGTACGCCCCGGTAATGCTTGGGCTGTCGAGCAGCGCGTAGACGGTAAAGGTGGTATCACCAGGTTTAACCGTCTCGAACCAGAACGACGTGAAGTCCGGGAACTCTTCCGGCGTATCGGTAAAGGTATCCACCGCCAGACCGCGCGCGGAAAGACCATACTGATAGGTATCATCCACCGCACGGAAGTAGCTCGCGCCGAGGAAAGAGACAATGTCGCGACGGGCCAGTTCAGGGGCTTTAAAGGCGCGGAAACCGGCAAAACCTAAATCGCGCTGCCCTTCAAGCTGGCGGGTATCAACGTCGGTGTCGTGATAGGTAAAGAGTTCAGGGCGGAAATGAATCTCTCGCGCCTGAGACGTGCCCGCATCCACAGAGAACATACGAACGCGACGGCGGAATCCCATGCCCATATGGAAAAACTGTACGTCTAACTGACGATTTTCAACGTTGTTCCACAGCGACTGTTTCGCGTCGTACTGAATCGCGTTGTAGGCCTGCGGCGTCATGGTTGCCAGCGTCTCAGGGAGGGGTCGCGGTGCCCCGCCCCAGGCGTTTTGGGACAGATCCTGCGCCATGGACTGCAGCACAGAGAAGTCAAAACGGCGGCTTTGACCGTCGGCAATATCCGATTCTGCGGCAAAGGCCGCGCGGGAAAAGAGCGTCGAGAGTCCGGCCGTGCCGCTCAGCGCAGCCATTGCCATCGAACCTTGTAAAAAACGTCTGCGATTCATGCCTGAGAATACGTCCTTATGGCTGTGTGAATGAATTTCGCGCCTGGCAAAACAACGGCAGGAAAGAACGCACAGCCTAAACAAAAATGGTTAAAAATCCAATTGTTGAGCGGCGATTATCTGAGCAAAGCGAGAAATATTTTCTGTCGAGGGGAATGGGCTGAAATGGGCGTAAAGTTACGTATAAAAAATTAAAAAAGCCCCTGATGGACATCGTCACCAGGGGCTAATCAGGCGCATTATTTTTATTTTACGCTGACATCAATTCCGGGAAAATATTTCTTCGCCAGAGCGTCAATAGTGCCGTCAGCGCGTACTTTCTCTATCGCCGCATCGAGCTGCTGCCGGGTGGCCTCGTCACCCTTGCGCAGCCCGAATCCGATCCCGCTTCCCAGGATCGTGTCGTCAGAGACGGGTTTGCCGATAAAACCAAACCCTTTTCCCTGCGGCTTGCTGAGGAAACCTGCCTGTCCGGCGGCGGACATCACCAGAGAGGCGTCAATGCGGCCGTTCAGCAAATCTCCCCAGGCCATATTCTGATCTTTATAAGACACCACGGTGACACCGTGTTTTTCCCAGTGCTCTTTAGCGTAGGTTTCCTGAATGGAACCTTGCAACACGCCTATCGTTTTGCCTTTCAGCCCTTCTGGCGTGGCTTCCATCGCAGCCCCGGCCTTGCCGACCAGCTGAGAGGGGATCCGATAGACAGGCTGGGTGAAATCGATACTTTTACGACGCTGCTCGGTAATGTTCATTGCCGAGTTAATAGCGTCAAATTTCTTCGCCATCAGCCCCGGGATTAATGCATCAAAGGAGGTTTCGACCCAGCTGCATTTCAGTGACGCCGCTTTGCAGATCGCCTTGCCCAGATCAACGTCAAAGCCTTCCAGCTCGCCGGAGGCATTACGGCTCTCGAACGGTGGATACTCTGCTTCCAGACCGTAACGTAGCTCGGTGGCCGCAAACGAAGAAAATGTACACAGCAATCCCATGCCGGCAACTAACGCGCGTAATGTCATGTAAAACTCCTTAGCGTGGTTTAACCCGACACAGGGCCTGGGCACCTGCCCGTAACGTCGCCTCATCTTTCGCAAAAGAGAGACGAATCAGTTTATTGTCCGTACCGTCCGCGTAAAACGCCGACAGCGGGATGGTGGCAACGCCGCACTCGGTGATCAGCCGCTTAACCATGTCGCTGTCGCGCTCATCGCTGAAGTGGCTGTAATCTGCCAGCAGGAAAAAGGAGCCAGCACTCGGCAGCAGCCTGAACGGCGATTCCATCAGCAGATTTTGCAGCAAATCGCGTTTGCGTTGATAAAACGCCGCCAGCGAAAGCCAGGTCTGCGGGTCGGCCATGTGTTCAGCAAATGCGTACTGCATGGGGGTATCGGCAGAAAACATCAGAAATTGATGCACCTTGCAGATCTCATCCATCAGTTCGGCTGGCGCTACACAATACCCCACCCGCCAGCCGGTGACGTGATAGGTTTTTCCGAAGGATGAAATCACCACGCTGCGTTCGGCCAGCGCCGGGTGTGTTGCCATTCCGTGGTGCGGCTTGCCGTCAAAAACGACGTGTTCATACACTTCGTCAGACAAAATGATGATGTCGGTATGGCGCGTTATCGCCGCAAGCTGGTGAAGATCCTCGGCCGAGAAGACCTGACCACTGGGATTATGCGGAGTATTAACAATGATCATACGGGTGCGCGAGGTCACCGCCGCACGCACCTCATCCCAGTTCACGGCAAAATCGGGGACCGTGAGCTTTATGGCTATCGGCGTTGCGCCCTGGAGCCGCACGATTGGCGCATAGCTATCGAAAGAGGGTTCAAAGTAAATCACCTCATCCCCCGGATGCACCAGCCCGCTGATGGCAGAATAAAGCCCTTCGCTGGCGCTCGCCGTGATCAGCACTTCGTTGTTCGCATCGTAGCGAGTGCCGTACAGGGTCTCGATCTTATCGGCAATGCGTTCTTTTAAGGACTGCAGTCCGGTCATGGCCGCGTACTGATTATGATTCTCTTCCATTGCCCGCGTCACGCCCGCAATGAGCGCCGGGTCGCAGGAGAAATTAGGCGCCCCCTGAGAAAGATTGATGGCGTTGTGTTGTGCTGAGAGTTGACCGATCACGGTAAAAATCGTGGTGCCAACGTCAGGCAATTTAGAACGGGTATGCACCGGAGTACGCAGAGTCATCGTCAATCCTTCTCGTGAATAATGCATAACTATTCAAACAGCATCTCTGTTGCCGCGACAATCGAATTGTTGTCATAATAGCCATGATCAAAATGCATACCTGGAGTGTTTTATGTCGCGCCGTTCCTTTCCACATACTGCTGTGGACGCTTTTTTGGTTACCGCACGCCGCCTGAACCTGACACATGCGGCGAAAGATCTTTGCCTGACACAAGGCGCGGTCAGTCGTAAGATCGCGACGCTCGAGGCCTGGTTTGGTTTTCCTCTTTTTGAACGCCACGCGCGGGGATTGCGACTCTCTCCTCAGGGCAGCGCCCTGCTGCCCGACCTCCAGGCGGCGTATGAGCAGCTTCTGACCGTGGTGGATCAGGCGCGGGCACAGCAAACCGTCGTTCGCCTTAAGGTACCGACATGCGCCATGCGCTGGCTGGTGCCCAAATTACTTCATCTGGAGCGCGAACAGCCCGAGCTCCAGATCGCGCTGACCACCACCACCGATCACACCGTGAATTTCAAAACGGAATCCTGTGATGCAGCCATCGTTTTTGGCACGCATTTGAGCGCCGGTGACCTGCTGTTCGAAGAGAGGCTAACGCCGGTGATGAACCCGTTTCGGGCCAGTTCCACGCTGGATAAATTGACGCTACTCCATCCGACGCGGGATAAAACGGACTGGTCGCTATGGCTGTCGAAGCAAGAGGGTTTTTCGCTCGCTATGCATAAAAATCAACACTTCGACACCATGGATTTAGCCATTACGGCGGCCATTCAGGGGTTAGGGGTTGCGATTGCCGATGAAACGCTGGTCGAAGAGGATGTGCGTGCCGGTCGTCTGGTGCGCCCTTACGACCTGAGCGTGAAAACCGGCGCCAGCTATCGTCTGGTGCTCCGCGACTCTCGCGGCAAAGCCGCCGGGCTTGCCGCGTTTCGCGCATGTTTGCTTAATCAAGGCTGACGTGATGCTTCATGACCCGTTTAAAGAGGCTCATACGGGCACGCATAAATCGTTTTTCCAGCTTAAATCCTGCATTTTTATGCACCCCAAGGCGCATTAATACATCCCGCCCTTTTTTACAGGCAGGCCATCGTACAGGCCCATTTAACGCCTCACCGGAGGGGCTGGCGTGACGGGCAAATTCGACCCAGTAATCGGCCACCTGTGCGGCAAACGTCAGGTCCCGTTCGTTCACATACGTCCGCGACGGCTCAACCTGACCAAGGGTATCAAACACGTACGGCACGTCGTTGCCGTGCCAGGCACCGTGGAGGTAGGTGTCATGCTCTGCCTCTGCGACATAATCAAACCAGTAACGCCAGCAGGGAACGCCAAGGCGTTGTTGCGCCTGCATCACAACATAGCCCAGGGTGGTAAAGGCCATATCGCGACACACTTCCCGGCCGAGAGCTTCATCTCCTTTTATCCCCGGATAGAGCAGTTTGATCAGGCCAAGACCGAACCGACGTTCACGTCTGAGCTTTTGAATCTGATCGGCCAGGTCGATACCAAATACCGACATGACGCTCGCTTCATCGCTATTTGAACCAATCATCACCGGCACAGGGTGCTGCTGCGCGGCAAAAAAGAGATCCAGCATGGGAACCGGCAGGACGCAATCTCCGGCGATGGGCGCCGGTCCTGTATTCAGCGGTGCCGCCAGCGGCCAGAACGCCTCGGCAGGAAGGGCCCGAAGCTGTTCTGCTGTAGCATTCTTAAGGCCGAAATGGGCGGCCAGCGCCTCACCTTTTTTCAGCGCCTGCTCACGCGGCGTGTCCGGTAACGTATAGCCGCTTTGCACGATTGCTTTGTGAAACAGCCCGTTAGCCAGCGGCGATGCCAGTAAGGACAGCGTGCTTCGGGCACCAGCAGATTCGCCAAACAGCGTGACGTTATCAGGGTCCCCGCCGAAACTGGCGATATTGTCCCGAACCCACTCCAGCGCGGCAATCTGATCCAGCAACGCAAAGTTATTTACCGCCCGCGATTCTTCCCCTTCCAGAGCCGGATGGGCAAAGAAACCCAGGTGCCCCAGCCGGTAATTCACGGTGACGATCACCACGTCGCGTCGGGCCAGGGATTTTCCGTTATAAGGAGGCAGCCCGCCCGAGCCGATCGTGAAACCGCCGCCGTGCAGCCAGACCATCACCGGCAGCGCGTTCGGCCGTTTAACCGGAGACCAGACGTTAAGGTAGAGACAATCTTCCGAGAACTGCCCCGGATCGCCCCCGCCTAATGCCTTGCAATACTCGCTGCTTTGCCAGCTTGAGGCCGAAAACGCGTGAGCGTCCCGTACCCCTTCCCAGGCTTTGGGCGGCTGCGGGGAGCGCCAGCGCAGTGCGCCAACGGGTGGCGCGGCGAAAGGAATGCCACACCAGACATGTACATCGTCATCGGTAAAACCAAGCAGTGCGCCCTGGCGCGTTTCAACCACAGGGGTAGAGGGATTATGCATAACGTCCTTCTTGTTCCATCACACCCCTGCAGAATAACCTGTTCAGAGCAAACCACAACGCCGTTTGCTACGCGCTTCTGCCTCCTCATAGAGGGTAAACTCATCCAGAACCGGTGCGCCCAGCGCCTCTTCAAACGCGTGGCGGCTGGCGTTGCCGTGGCTTCGCGCCTGCGTTTCATTCCCCAGATTAGACTGGAAAATCCCCGCCGCGCTGACCGGAAGAAAATCCTCATAGGTGATGGGCTGCGCCACCATCCAGCCGCGTTCAATCAGCGGTTGCGGATCATCTCCCGGGCGAAATGCCTGCCGGTGCGCCTCGCCTGCCGGGGTTAAACGGTAGCGAAAATAGGCCAGCTCCTGGCGGCGCAAAAACATCTCGCTGTCCGGGAAGGCCTGAAAAACGTCGCGTAAATGCAGCTGATGCGTCAGATTATCTTTGCCGGTTCCGGCTTCGCTCAGCAGGCGGTCATACAACGCGCGCCCTTTCGGCGTAAGCGCTACGCCCCGCTGTTCAATTTCGCCAAAACGCGCCGTGTGCGTTCCGGCATGTTCACCGGCAAACAGAATCGGCTCCTCCAGCGCTTTAAAACTGGTCTGACGCAGCAGAACCGGCACATCGCGTCGCGGCGGCCCCTCGATCAACACTTTCGGTTCAATACCGTATTTCGGCATCAGCTCCTGAGCCCGATCGATATCGAGCGTGCGGGGCGTCAGATGGTTGATATGACAGCCGGGAAAACAGACCACATCCGCAATAAGACGGTGTTCGTTATGCAGTGCCAGGTAGGTTTCCCGATCGACAATAGCGTGGCGGTGCCAGCGAAACGTCTCCAGAGCCTCCTGCACAAACTCTTCCATCTGCGGCTGGGTAAACTGGCCTTGTGCTTCATGCAGGTCGATCAGCGCCAGGCAGCGCGGTGTAAAGATCTGACGACGCGACAGTATTTCAGCCGCTCGTTCACGCAGCCGAACGTTCTCGATGAGCTCAAGCCGTAAGAGCGAGGTAAACACGCGAAAGGGGTTTCGGCACAGTGCCGCATCATCAACGGGACGAAACGCGGTGGAATGCACCGGGACGCCGGCCTGTGACAGATCGTAATAGCTGACAGGAAACATCCCCATAATGGCAAACATGCGCCGAAGCGTTGACAGCTCCTCTGCCGTGCCCACGCGAATCGCCCCGTGACGCTCCACATTCAGGCGCGACAGCTCATCTGCGTTCGCCAGTTGTTCATGCAAGCGCGGATTATTTTCCAGTACGGCCAGATTGACGTCTGCAACGAGTTCAAGCAACGTGCCGTACTGCGGAACTTCCTTCTGGTACATCGCCGACATAGCCTGCGAAAAGTGTTCCCGAATATCATCAGCCGTGATGGTGTTCGCCATGATGTCATGCCTCCAGTGAATATTACCTGGAGTGTAGAGAAGACCGTTCCCGTCGTGGGGAAGAATTTCTGATTTGTGATCCTGACAGGCAGATGACGCTTTACTGTACTTTTTTGGCCTGCAGACAGGACCGGGAGGGCAAGAAGAGGAGATTCACCTGCCCTAAAAAACGCTTGTTACTCAAATAGATCAAATGTTAAATATATTTTGCTAGCAGGTTATCAAATTTAAACATCTTTCCTTGTCACCCGTATCGCTCTGTTTTTAACATCGCTTATGGAAAAAAATGGTTTGTTCAGTCAGCGCATACGCTTGCGCCATTTGCATACTTTTGTGGCCGTCGCTCAACAGGGAACGCTGGGGCGTGCGGCTGAAACGCTTAATTTAAGCCAGCCCGCACTTTCGAAAACGCTGAACGAACTGGAGCAGCTAACGGGAACCCGTCTCTTTAATCGTGGCCGCCTGGGCGCGCAGCTGACGCTGGTCGGCGAGCAGTTTCTCACCCATGCTGTAAAGGTGCTTGATGCGTTAAATACCGCGGGTCAGGCGTTAACCCGCAAAGATGAACAACCGGCGGACGTGGTACGCATTGGCGCCCTGCCCACGGCGGCGCTGGGGATCCTGCCTGCGGTGATCGGACAGTTTCACAAACAGCAAAAGCACACCACGCTGCAGGTTGCCACCATGAACAATCCCATGATCCTGGCCGGACTCAAGTCGGGCGAACTGGATTTAGGGATTGGGCGTATGTCCGACCCTGAACTGATGGTGGGTCTGAATTACGAACTGCTGTTTCTGGAATCCCTGAAGCTGGTCGTGCGCCCGGATCACCCTATTCTGCGTGACACTGTCACCTTAAGCCGGGTGATGGAGTGGCCGGTGGTGGTTTCACCAAAAGGCACCGCACCACGGCATAACGCCGAAGTGATGCTGCAAATGCAAGGCTGTAAACTTCCTTCAGGGTGTATCGAAACGCTGTCGGCCTCCCTCTCACGCCAGTTGACGGTGGATTATGACTACGTCTGGTTTGTTCCTTCCGGCGCGGTGAAAGAAGATTTACGTCAGGGCACGCTGGTGGCTTTACCTGTTGCTTCACCCGGCGCGGGTGAGCCGATAGGCATTCTGACCCGAGTGGACAGCCCGCTCTCCAGCGGCACGCAAGCTCTGCTCAGCGCCATACGTAAATCCATGCCGGTCTAATGACCCCACCGTCCGCATTCTGACCCGCCTGTATGGCGGGTTTTTCATTTAGTCAAATCATGCGAAATTATTTATTAACAATTGCGCAAAACAATTTAACAGTTTTATCATACCCGCCAATTCACCAAATGGTTCACAAACCCATTCCAGTGTGAATTTTATCGCCTGAAACAGGGCATTTTGTATGAAAACCATTATTAACCTCGAAAGAAATGACCCATTTGGTACAGATGCAGCACAGCATGCAGCGGAAGACGTCGAGGCATTACAGGAGAAAGAAATGGCAACAGGCAGCGCGCCACGCGGGGTAGCAAGATTCCTGCAGTGGCTCCTGGTCGGACTGATGGCGATTGTCGGTCTGGCAGTCGGTGGACTGGGTTTGAAACTGGTCACCGTAGGCGGAAGTATGTACTTCCTGATCGTGGGCGTAGTGATGCTAATCTCCGCCTTTTTAATCTTCACAGGTCGTTCCAGCGGGATCATCCTTTATGCCGTGGCGTTTATCGCCTCGATCATTTGGGCCGTGAGTGATGCGGGCTGGGCGTTCTGGCCGCTCTTCTCGCGCCTGTTCACCCTTGCCGTGCTGGCGCTTTTGTGTGCCCTTATCTGGCCCTGCATGCCCGCAGCCAACCGTGCGACTCCTGTCCGCAAGGCACCGGCCTTTGGCGTCGCCGCCGTTCTCGCTGTTGCGATGTTAGTGAGCCTGGGGTGGATGTTTAAGCCGCAAACGCTTGTCGCTGCGAACGAGCCCGTTCCCGTTAAGCCTGTCGCGCCTGGCGAACAACAAAAAAACTGGGAACACTGGGGCAATACCACCCACGGTGACCGTTTTGCCGCACTTGATCAGATTAATAAGCACAACGTTAATGAACTGAAAGTGGCGTGGACAGCGCACACCGGCGATATTCCGCAGAGCAACGGCTCCGGCGCGGAAGATCAAAACACGCCATTGCAGATTGGCGACACGCTCTATGTCTGCACGCCTTACAGCAAAGTGCTGGCGCTGGATGTGGATTCCGGTAAAGAAAAATGGCGTTACGATTCAAAAGCGACTGCGCCTAACTGGCAGCGCTGCCGTGGATTGGGTTATTTTGAAGACAACCAATCGGTGACAACGTCACAAAGCGAGACGCAACCCGCGGCGTGTGCACGTCGTCTGTTCCTGCCGACGACCGATGCCCGTCTGATTGCGCTCAATGCCGATACCGGCAAGCTCTGCGAAGACTTTGGCGATCGCGGCATTGTGGATCTCAGCGTCGGGATGGGTGAAGTCAAACCCGGCTACTACCAGCAGACCTCTACACCGCTGGTTGCGGGCGACGTGGTCGTCGTCGGTGGCCGCGTCGCAGATAACTTCTCGACCGGTGAACCCCCTGGCGTTGTGCGTGCTTATGACGTGCACACCGGTAAACTGGCCTGGGCCTGGGATCCCGGTAATCCGGACCTGACCGGGGAGCCACCAGAAGGCCAGACCTACACCCGCGGCACGCCGAACGTCTGGTCGGCCATGTCATATGACGCAAAATTAAACCTGATTTATCTGCCAACCGGTAACGCCACGCCTGATTTCTTCGCCGGTGAACGCACCGCGCTTGACGATAAATACAGCTCATCCATCGTCGCGGTGGAGGCCACCACCGGGAAAGTGCGCTGGCACTATCAGACGACGCACCACGATCTCTGGGATTTTGACCTCCCTTCTCAGCCGCTGCTGTACGATCTGCCGGACGGTAAAGGCGGTACAACCCCCGTACTGGTGCAGACCAGCAAACAGGGCATGATTTTCATGCTCAATCGCGAAACCGGCGAACCTGTAGCGAAAGTGGAAGAACGTCCGGTGCCGGCAGGCAACGTCGAAGGTGAACGCTACTCCCCAACTCAACCGTATTCGGTCGGCATGCCAATGATTGGCAACCAGACGCTCACCGAATCTGATATGTGGGGCGCAACGCCCGTCGATCTGCTGCTGTGTCGTATCCAGTTTAAAGAGATGCGTCATCAGGGCGTCTTTACCCCTCCGGGTCTTGATCGCTCTCTGCAATTCCCGGGCTCCCTTGGCGGCATGAACTGGGGTAGCGTCTCGGTCGACCCGAACAATGGGCTGATGTTCGTCAATGACATGCGCCTGGGTCTGGCAAACTATATGGTGCCGCGCGCCAGCGTTGCGAAAAACGCCAGCGGTATCGAAATGGGTATCGTGCCAATGGACGGGACCCCTTACGGGGCGATGCGCGAACGTTTCCTGTCCCCTCTGGGGATTCCTTGTCAGAAACCGCCTTTCGGCACGATGTCGGCGGTTGATCTGAAGAGCGGGAAGCTGGTCTGGCAGGTTCCGGTTGGTACCGTCGAAGATACCGGACCGCTTGGCATTCGTATGCATATGCCCATTCCTGTCGGCATGCCAACGCTGGGTGCAACGCTGTCAACGCAGTCCGGGTTACTGTTCTTTGCGGGTACGCAGGATTTCTATCTGCGCGCGTTTGATACCGCGACAGGGAAAGAAATCTGGAAAGATCGTCTGCCAGTAGGAAGCCAGTCAGGCCCGATGACCTACGTTTCGCCGAAAACCGGTAAACAGTACATCATCATTAACGCGGGTGGCGCACGTCAGTCACCGGATCGCGGTGATTACATCATTGCTTACGCCCTGCCCGATAAGGCGTAATCAGGGTTGACTCGCAGTGGCCCGCCATCCTGCATGGCGGGCTTTTTTACCCCTGCGCGGGGGTGAACGTTACCGGTTTATTCAGGGTGAAGTTCACATCCAGATTTTGTCTGACGCCCGGTGTCCAGCAGCTGCGCGCTACCGCTTTCCAGGTTTCATCGAAAAAGGCTTTATCGCCTTTGGCGCTGTATTCAGTCGCCCTGCCGTTCGAATTCACATCAAATGCGACCGTCACTTTTCCCTCAAATTCCTGTGCCGCAGCCTGAGCGGGATAGTTAGGCAGCACCTGATACACCTCACCCCGACAGTCCGACTGGCTGGAATCGGCGGTTTTGTCCTGCGAGGACCCTCCGATGGGGAACGTGAGACCGGCTCCCACACCGACGCCGCTGTTACCGCCACCGATGCCGACACCTCCCACGCCCACTGAACACGCGGACAGCAAACAGGACGCGACCAGCATTGTCATACCTTTGCCTTTATCCATCATATCTTCACCATAAAAAAAGGTTCATGCGGAACATGAACCCTTTTTGCACAGCTTTGGCGACCCGTCAACCCATCAAGGGGATTAGAAGGTTTCCCAGTTCTCGCCGCTATTCGCGACCGCAGGACGTAACACGTGAGCAGGTTTCGAGGTGGCTGGCGTTGCTGGCGTACCCCGCCCGGCATTGCCGCCGTTCAGACGGAACGCGCCTACCGCTTCGGTCAGACGAGCGCCCTGCTCTTCGAGCGAAGCCGCCGCCGCAGAGGCTTCTTCCACCAGCGAGGCGTTTTGCTGGGTCACTTTGTCCATTTCGGTAATGGCCTGGCTTACCTGCACAATACCGCGGCTCTGTTCATCGGAGGCCGCCGCAATTTCGAGCATGATATCGGTGACGCGCTTAACGGCATCCACAATGTCATTCATCGTATTGCCGGCGGCGACCACTTCACCTGAACCTTGATCGATGAGGGTGACGGACTCGTTGATCAGCCCCTCAATCTCTTTCGCAGCGTTTGCGCTGCGGCTCGCCAGGGTGCGGACTTCACTGGCTACCACGGCGAAGCCACGGCCCTGCTCACCGGCACGGGCAGCTTCAACGGCGGCATTCAGCGCCAGAATGTTGGTCTGGAAGGCGATGCTGTTGATCACGGCGGTGATTTCAGAAATTTTTCTGGAACTGGCCGAAATATTGTTCATCGTTTTCACCACGCCCGACACCATCTGCCCGCCGCGGCTGGCTTTGCCAGAGGCATCTTCCGCCAGCTTGCTGGCGTGATGCGCGTTATCGGCGTTTTGCTTCACCGTGGCCGTCAGCTCTTCCATACTTGCGGCTGTTTGTTCGATCGCCGCCGCCTGCTGCTCGGTGCGTGAAGAGAGATCGGTGTTGCCCGCCGAAATCTCGCTGGTGCCGCGATAGATCTCTTCGGCCCCCTGACGTACCGTGCCCACCGTGGTCACCAGAGAATGTTGCATGGTTTGCAGATCGTGCGTTAACCGGCCGATTTCACTGCGTCCGGTCAGATCGTCTGCCAGCGTCAAATCGCCTTTCGCAATCATCTCAATTCGGCGCGCTGCGCGCTGCAGCGGGGTGATCACCGTACGACGCAGCACGACAAACGTGATTACCGTCAGCACTAATGCAAGGGCAAACGCGCCCACCATAAACATCAGGCCAAGCTGGGTACGCGTATGCGCCGTGGCGGTTAAGGCATTTGCCCGATCGGTGCGGATTTTGATGGCTTTGAGCAGAACGTCATTGTAAGCGTCATCCAGCGGGCGCGCGGATTCGTTCTCGTGATTGATAATGGCTTCAAACATGCCGTTTTTGGCAAATTTCAGCATCGGCTGTAATCCCGCAATGTAGGCGTCATAGCGGGTTTTCAGGTCAGTATCCAGCGCTTCGTCAGCCGGAGTACGTACCGCTCGGTTCATATAGGCTTTAAAGCCATCCTGAGACTGCTTGATTCGCGTTTCGGCTTCAGCAATGTTGAGCTTCATTGCGTCCATTTCCGCGATACGACTGGCCGCACCGGCGTGAATCATATTGATACGTGCGGTGCGCAAATGGTTAGAACTGTTCGACAGACCGGTCCTGACCTGTATTTCCGCCGTCACATCCTGCTGGTCAATATCGGCTTGCAGCAAGAAATAGCCAGCCAGCGCCGAACTCAGCGCAAAAAGCAGGATGATCCCACCGAGAATGGAGGAAAACAGCGGAACCAGGCGAATATGATGCAGGAAGCTAAGCTTTTGCCGGGCGCTTGCCGGTGTTGTGTTGTCCATGACCGTCGACTCTCTTATAGGTAGATGCGTGAAAAACACGCCTGTAAAATAGTCATCGGCACGGCAGGGAATTAGATTATGGCTAAAATCGCCAGACAGGTCACACTTTAGAAAAGAATATTAAAGAAACGCCAGCGGCAAAAACCGCTGGCAGAATAATTACTTGTCGCCGAAATGGATAACGGTGCGAATAGATTTGCCTTCATGCATCAGATCGAAGGCTTCGTTGATTTGCTCAAGCGGCAAACGGTGGGTAATAAACGGATCGAGATCGATTTTGCCGACCATCGCGTCTTCCACCATGCCTGGCAGTTGGGTGCGACCTTTCACGCCGCCAAACGCCGAACCGCGCCATACGCGACCGGTCACCAGCTGGAACGGACGCGTTTTGATCTCCTGACCTGCACCCGCCACACCAATGATGATGCTTTCACCCCAGCCCTTATGGCAGCACTCCAGCGCGGAACGCATCACGTTCACGTTGCCAATACACTCGAAGCTGAACTCTACGCCGCCGTCGGTCAGTTCGACGATCACGTCCTGCACCGGTTTGTCGTAGTCTTTCGGGTTAATAAAGTCGGTGGCGCCCATCTCGCCCGCCAGCTTGAATTTCTCGGGGTTGGTATCGACGGCAATGATGCGCCCGGCTTTGGCCTGCACAGCCCCCTGAATTACGGCCAGGCCAATGCCGCCCAGACCAAACACAGCAACGGTGTCGCCCTCTTTTACTTTCGCGGTATTGTGCACTGCGCCAATACCGGTGGTTACGCCGCAGCCCAGCAGACACACTTTATCCAGCGGCGCCTGCGTGTTGACCTTCGCCAGAGAAATTTCAGCACAGACGGTGTATTCACTGAAGGTACTGGTGCCCATATAGTGATAAACAGGCTCGCCATTGTAAGAGAAACGGGTGGTGCCATCCGGCATCAGGCCTTTACCCTGTGTGGCGCGAACCGCCTGGCAGAGATTGGTTTTACCCGATTTACAGAACTTACATTCGCCACATTCAGCGGTATAAAGCGGAATAACATGGTCGCCTGGCTTCAGGCTGGTCACGCCCTCGCCGACTTCGACCACGATACCGCCGCCTTCATGACCTAATACCGCCGGGAACACCCCCTCAGGATCGTCACCCGACAGGGTAAAAGCGTCGGTATGGCACACGCCCGTGTGGGTAATCTTCACTAAGACTTCGCCTTTTTTAGGCGGAGCAACGTCAATTTCAACAATCTTCAGCGGCTGGCCTGGGCCAAATGCGACGGCTGCACGTGATTTCATAATGCTTTCCTTTCTGTGATGTCTGTTTTTATTTTAGATAAGAGCGCAGTAAATGACCGACTTCAGCCATGCGCACCGCGCGCTGGTCTGGCGTGGTTTCCCCAGCCACCAGCTCATCTTTGAGATGAATTTCAACCATTTCGCCCATCAACCCGTTTGCCGCGCCACGAACGGCGGCAATTTGTTGCAGGATAGACAGACAAGGATCGCCCGACTCCAGCGCGCGCTCCAGGGCATCAACCTGCCCACGGATACGCCGCACCCGGGTCAGAACGCGTTTTTTGTCTTCAGGGGATTGTGGCATAGCGCCTCCTGTATACTGTAGGGGGGTATGGTATACCCTGCGTTCTCAGGATGCAAACCTCGGTTTCTCCCCGTGCCGACGTCCAGACCCGGTTACCCGTGTTTCATTTCATAAAAAATGCTGTAATATGCAATATATTGCGACATTTTGCAGGAACACTGATCGATGCATAAAACCGCCCGTCAAAAATATTTGCTTGATTTGATTAGTGAAAATGGTCAGGTCAGCATCAGTGAGCTGGTTGATAAACTGCAGGTTTCTGCGGATACCGTTCGGCGCGATCTCAGCGACCTTGAGAAAAAAGGACTGGCGCAAAAAAACCACGGCGGCGCGATTGCGCTCGATCTCTCTGCCATGAACCGACGTGAACGCACCACCCTTTTGCCAGAAACGAAGCAACGGCTGGGCAAAATGGTCGCGGCACAGGTTCCCGCCGGTTCCACCCTTTTTCTCGATGCGGGGAGCACGATGATGGCGGTTGCCGCCTTTCTCAAGGGCCCGCTTACCGTTATCACGACGTCCCTGGACATTGCTCAGTTATTCAGTGAGCGGGCGGATATCGACTTGATTCTGGCAGGCGGAAACTGGGATGCGCAGCAGCGGCTGTTCGCGGGCAGCGCGACACTGTCACTTCTGAATCGCTACCGGGCAGATATCGCCATTCTTGGCGCCTGTGCTATCGATGCCCGACTGGGTTTGAGCGCCAGCCAGGAAGCCGATGCCGGGGTCAAGCGCGCCATGATCGCAGCGAGCCATCAGCACTGGCTGGTCGCCGATCATATGAAGCTCAACCAGCGCGCCCCTTACCTCGTGGCCGGGTTGAGCGATATTCAACACCTGTTTCTCGATCGTCCCTGGGCAGAACTCAGGGACGCAGGCGACATGCACGTCCATATTGCAAAAGCAGACTAATGCGGAGTGGTTATGAATAAAGTTATACAAGACGGTAAAAGTATCAATGTCGCTTTGATCGGCTATGGATTCGTTGGCAAGACGTTTCATGCCCCGTTAATCCAGTCAGTGCCCGGCCTGAACCTGACGCTAGTCTCATCCAGAGATGCAGAAAAGGTCAATCGCGATCTGCCGGACGTTACCGTGGTAGCGACGCCGGAAGAAGCCATTCACCATCCGGATATTGATCTGGTCGTTATCGCCTCGCCCAATGCCACTCATGCCCCACTGGCCACGCTGGCGCTGAAGGCAGGCAAGCATGTGGTGGTGGATAAACCGTTCACCCTTGATATGCGTGAAGCCAGAGATCTCATTGCGCTGGCGGAGGAGAAACAGACCCTGCTGTCGGTGTTCCATAATCGTCGCTGGGACAGTGATTATCTGGGCATTAAAGCGGTTATCGAACAAGGAATGATTGGCAATGTGAAGCATTTTGAGTCACATATCGATCGCTTTCGCCCGGAAGTGCGCGTGCGCTGGAGAGAGCAAAATGTTCCGGGCAGCGGTTTATGGTTTGATTTAGGGCCGCATATCATTGACCAGGCGTTGCAGCTGTTTGGTTTACCCCAGTCGGTACAGGGCAATATCGCCACTCTGCGTCAGGGTGCGGAGATCAACGACTGGGCGCACGTCGTCCTGAATTACCCGCAGCATAAGGTCATTCTGCACTGCAGTATGCTGGCGGCAGGTGGCGTTCAGCGTTTCACCGTCCATGGCGACAACGCCAGCGTCGTCAAAGCGACTATCGATCAGCAGGAAAGCCAGCTGCTGGCGGGGGTTATTCCTGGCAGCGCACACTGGGGCGAAGACAGCGACGATCTGGTGGTATACGACGCCAGCGGGCAGCCACAGACGCATCGCACGCCTAAGGGCGATCAGCGCCAGTACTATATTCAGATACGCGACGCCCTGAACGGGAAAAGAAGCAATCCGGTTCCTCCGGTTGAGGCGCTGGCGGTAATGGCGGTGCTGGAAGCGGCGGTTAAATCCTCCGACACCGGCACCACGCAAACCGTGTCATTGACGGACAGCGAGCGGGAACAACTGTAATAACGGATTAGCGACCTGCGGCCTGCCGCAGGTCGCGCCTGACTAGCGCTGTAAAGGCTGTCCCGCCGTCTCTTTGGCACGCAGGACGGTGATAAAGGTAATCAACGCTGCGCCCATGACGTACCAGGCCGGTGAAAACGGATTGCCCGTTGCCGTCATCAGATAGGCCGAGAACCACGGCGTGATGCCGCCAAAAAAAGCGACAGCCACGTTATACGCAATGGAGATCCCACCGTAGCGAATGCGGGTCGGGAACAGCTCCGCCATCGCCGCGGTACAGGCCCCGTCAAACGCGGCAATAAAGGCGCCGAGCAGCAGCATGGCCATCACCGCGGATAACATATCGCCGCGAGCCATGAGCATCATCGCCGGCCAGGTGAAGAGAATAAACCCTGCACATCCCGCCAGCATCAGCGGTTTACGGCCAAACTTGTCGGATAGATACCCCATAAACGGCACCATGACGGCAATGGCAAAGAGTCCGATGGTGGTGATGGCGTAGGAGTCCAGTTTCGAATAATGCAGTTCGGTTGAGAGATAGCTGGGCATAAAGGTTTGCAGCGTCCAGTGCCCGACGGCTTTAATCACCACAAACCCCACGCAGAAAAAGAGCGCGCTCCAGGCTGTGGTCAGCGCCATACGCAGTGGCGAAGAAGCCGTTTTGCCACTCTTCGCCATTTCCAGAAATTCCGGTGAATCTTCGAGATGCGTTCGCAGATACAGGCCCACCCAGCCTAACGGCCCGGCGATCAGGAATGGGATACGCCAGCCCCAGTCCGTCATGGCGGCCTCGCCCAGCGAGGCGGTCAGTAAAAAGACCAGTCCCGAACCGGCAACAAATGCCATAAAGCCGAAGTTATCAATCCAGCAGGTGAAATAGCCACGCCGCTCTGTCGGGGCATATTCCGCCAAAAATGTCGTCGCGCCGGAACTCTCTCCCCCTGCGGCAAAGCCCTGCACCAGACGCGTTAATACCAGCAATACGGTAGCGGTAATCCCCACCTGCGAATACGTCGGCAGTAGCCCCATTAAAAAGGTGGCACCCGAGGTGAGCATAATCACCGTCGCCAGCACCTTTTTACGCCCGATGCGGTCGCCAAGGGAGCCGAAATAGAGCCCACCCAGCGGGCGCATAATAAAGCCTGCGCCAAATACAGCAAATGACGAGAGCAAGGCGACCGACGGCTCTCCGGCCTGGAAAAACTGCAGGCCAATAATGGCGGCCAGCGTGCCGTATAGCCCAAAATCAAACCATTCCACAAAATGGCCAATCCCGGTGGCAAGTAATACTTTACGCAATTTAGGCACGGCGCGGTTCTCACTGGTCTCAAGTGAACTGTCTAATGATTGCTGAGATGAATGATTCATACCCTCTCCTGAACAGTATGCCAGTTAACGACGGAGTTGGCGCCAGAGCAGAGGAAGGCTTTCTCGTCGCAGTGTTTCTATTATAGATATACTTAATGCGACGGATTCACGTAATCTGATGATAAAAAATGTGACATAACGCGGAATGACGCGACCGAAAACAAATCACGATCACAAAAAAACCCGCTGACAGAGCAGCGGGTTTCGCCAGCGCGGAGAAGGATTAACCGCGTTTTTTCGGCATCATGCGCAACAGCGTATTATCTTTCCAGAAATAGTGGTGCATCAGGGCAGCCGCCGCGTGCAGGCCGATCACAAAGTAGCCCAGATTAGCCAACGTGATGTGCCACGCTTTCAGCGAATCCACCAAATCGAAATTCGCTTCCGCCGCGTGCGGCATCACCATGCCAAAAGCAAACCAGTCATTGCCCCGGTTGTACATCATCACAATGCCCACAATCGGCAGCACGATAAAGAGCACATAGACAATCAAATGGCCAAGGTGCGACATGCCGGTGATCATCGGTTTGGGTTTTGGCTGAATGGGCGGAGCCGGGAATTTCAGACGGATAAACAGACGCGCCACCATCAGCACCAGGATCGAAATCCCGCACGAGACGTGGATCATATTGATAAGCGGACGGGCGCTGCGCGGGAAGTCACCGCGAAATTCCATGGCGCAGTACGCCACAATGACCAGCAGAAAGACCAGCCAGTGGATACCGATTTGCAGGCCGGTATATTTGTTACGCATATTATTTCCTGAACGAATACGTAGAAAGCGTCAACATAACGGGCTTTCCTTAAAAATTCATTAACTTTTCTTGATGATTTATCAAAAGCTTTGCAGGTAAATGAAGCATCTTCAATTGCCTCACGCGCCGACATGGTCTAAGCCTGGATAAGTTTAAACTGTCGCATTGTTCAATCTAACGGGAGTGACCATGAGTAAAATTGGCATTAATGGGTTTGGCCGTATTGGGCGTCTGGTGCTGCGTCGCCTGCTTGAAACGAAGGATAGCAATACCGTAGTGGCGATTAACGATCTCACCTCTCCGAAGGTGCTGGCTTACCTGCTTAAACATGACTCTAACTACGGTCCTTTCCCCTGGAGCGTCGACTTTACGGAAGATTCGCTGATTGTGGACGGTCAGTCCATCTCGGTGTACGCCGAAAAAGAGGCGAAACATATTCCGTGGTCTTCGGCGGGCGTTGATCTGGTGGTTGAATGCACCGGTTTCTACACATCGGAAGACAAATCCAAAGCGCATCTGGAAGCGGGCGCGAAAAAAGTGTTGATTTCCGCCCCTGCGGGTGAGATGAAAACCATTGTCTTCAATGTGAATGACGACACCATTGATGCCAGCGATACCATCATCTCCGTCGCCTCCTGCACCACCAACTGCCTGGCGCCGCTCGCGAAGGCCCTGCATGATGCCTTTGAAATCAAAGTGGGCACGATGACCACGATCCACGCCTATACCGGCACTCAGGCGCTGGTGGATGGCCCACGCGGAAAAGATCTTCGCGCCTCGCGTGCCGCGGCTGAAAATATTATTCCCCACACCACCGGGGCGGCTAAAGCAATTGGACTGGTGATTCCCGCCCTGAGCGGCAAGCTGAAAGGCCATGCGCAACGCGTTCCGGTGAAAACCGGTTCCGTGACAGAACTGGTGGCCGTTCTGGGTAAAAAAGTGACCGTAGACGACATCCATCAGGCGCTGAAAAAAGCCACGGAAGGAAACGAATCCTTCGGCTATACCGACGAGGAGATTGTCTCCTCTGACGTCATTGGCTCCCATTTCGGTTCGGTATTTGACGCCACCCAAACCGAAGTGGCTGAGGCGGGTGATGTGCAACTGGTCAAAGCCGTGGCCTGGTACGATAACGAATATGGCTTTGTCACACAGCTAGTGCGTACTCTCGATAAGTTTGCCGCGCTATAACCTTCCTGCGGGCAGCCTGCTGCCCGCCGTTGTGAATCCCTTCCCGTTTTTATAAAGCTTGCCATGGTATAACCCTGACTTTCTCAAAAAGGGAGTGAACAGATGGATGCGCTGACCCGCGAAGTGCTTGAAGACCTGATGGCCGACGCCGTGGCCCGTTCGAAGACCTTCTCCGTGTGGCCCGGCGGCGAGGCCCCCGGCGCGAAAGCGAGTGAGGCGGTGTTTACGCCTGAACCTCATCATACGGGTACGTCGAATTACGATCGCTCAGTCACTGGCGTTCGCGCACCGGAAATCACGGTTTATGCGCCCGCGAAGCCGAACGGCACAGGCATTCTGGTGACGCCAGGCGGGTCATACCGCCGCGTGGTGCTGGATAAAGAAGGCAGCGCCCTCGCCCCCTTTTTTAATCAACGCGGCTATACCTTGTTTGTGATGACCTACCGCCTGCCGGGTGATAAGCATCTGGAAGGCGCGGATGCTCCGCTGGCCGATGTACAGCGCGCCCTGCGCACGATTCGGGCCAACGCCCGGGAATGGCAACTGGACCCGCTGCGTATTGGGGTGATGGGTTTCTCGGCGGGTGGACACGTTGCGGCAAGTCTGGGCACGCGCTTTGACGAAAAGGTTTATCAGCCGGTGGATGACATTGATGAGCAAAGCGCGCGCCCTGCGTTTATGGCGCTGGTCTATCCGGTTATCACCATGCATGCGGATATTGACCACCCCGGCTCGCGTCATGAGCTGATTGGTGACACTCCATCGCCTGAACAGGTGCATCGCTATTCCCTTGAAGACCGTGCCACCAGCAGCACGCCACCCACCTTTCTGCTCCATGCCATTGACGATCCGGCGGTAAAAGTGGACAACAGTCTGGTCATGTTCAACGCCCTGCGGCGCGCCGGGGTTGCCGTCGAAATGCATCTGTTTGAGCGAGGTAAACACGGATTTGGAATTCGTGACGCGATCGGCTTACCCGTCGCGGTCTGGCCGGAACTGATGATGAACTGGATAGCCACTAAAGTGTAAAAATGGCCCGGGGCAGATGCCTGCGCCGGGCTCTACGTATTACGACTGTAAGTAGACGACCTGGGTCTGGAGATACTCGTGCAGACCATGCTTACCGTCGGCACCGCCTATCCCCGACTTGCGCCAGCCCGCGTGGAAGCCCTGCATCGCTTCAAAGTTCTCGCGGTTGATATAGGTTTCGCCAAACTTCAGCCCCTTAATAGCTTTCATGGCGACATTCAGATCCTGCGTATAAACCGATGACGTCAGGCCGTATTCGCTGTCATTCGCCATCTCCAGGGCCTCTTCCAGCGTGTCAAAAGCCACCACCGGTAAAACCGGACCAAAGGTCTCCTCATGCATGATGGTCATCTCCTGACGCACGTTCAGCAGCAGCGTCGGCGGATAAAAGAACCCTATGCCTTCAACGGCTTTTCCCCCAAGCACTACGCTCGCGCCCTCCTCAACGGCACGCGCCACCTTTTGCTCTACGCGTTCGAGTGCCGCGGCATTGATCAAGGGTCCCATCGCGATATCCTGGCGTTCTGCCGGATCACCAAACTGAACGGCCTTCATCGCCTCGCCCAGACGATTCACAAAACGATCGTAAATCCCTTTTTGCACATACACGCGCTCGGCGCAGTTACAAACCTGCCCGGTGTTAATGACACGTGAATCCACAATGGCTTTGACTGCCAGCTCCAGATTCGCGTCGTCCATAACAATCGCAGGCGCCTTGCCGCCCAGTTCCAGGCACACTTTGGTGATATTTTTTGCCGCGGCCGTCATGATTTTTTCACCCGCGGTCACGCTGCCCGTCATGCTGACCATCGCCACTTTCGGGTTTCCGGCCAGCTCCTGACCGACGGTTTCGCCGCGGCCGAGAACCAGGTTAAAGACGCCTTTTGGCAGGCCAATCTCATCGACAATTTTGGCAAAGGCAATGGCGTTATTCGGGGTAAATTCGCTGGGTTTAATCACAATGGTATTACCGGTAATAAGCGCCGGCGCCAGCTTGCGGGCAATCAGGAAGAAGGGGAAGTTCCACGGCAGGATGCCGGTAGTGACGCCCAACGCCCGTTTGAAGACCAGAATATTTTCGCCTGGACGGTCGCTTTGCAGGATTTCTCCCTCATAGCGGCGTGCCCATTCAGCCATGTAGTCGATATAATCGGCCGTGAAGTTCACCTCCACGTCGGCCAGGGGCTGAATTTTGCCGCCTTCCGCCACGATCAAGGCGCTAATTTCGCTGGCACGCTCGCGGATCCCGGCAGCGATCTTACGCAACCAACCGGCACGTTCGATAGCAGGCAGCGCTTCCCAGCCAGCCTGCGCTCGCTCAGCGGCATCAATGGCCTTACGCGCATCTTCAGCGTGACCGTCGGGGATGCGGGAAATGACCTCTTCGGTGGCGGGGTTAATGACATCAATCCACGCCTCACCTTGCCAGGCAACAAACTGTCCATCGATATACATAGGATGTTGTACGGGTACTGTCATAACCTGCTCCTGTAATTGCACTGTTTTTAACAAGTAAAATTATTGTTAAAAACTACAACCCTGAAGTCAGTTTCCTACCCTATCACGCTGTTTTTGTGAGACATCTCAAAAAAGCACCGCGAATATACAACATTTGAATTACACCCAAGCAACATTAAATGCCCGTTTGCGGCAAAGGTGACGCAAACGGGCAAGGCTCAGAGAAGCGAACGGCTGACCAGCGCATCCGTTAAAATGGTATCGGTGCGGATGATTTGCCAGGCGGCCTCTACCTCCTGCGGGATATCGACGTGAATAATAAAGTCGCGACCGGCAGGACCGTAGCCGTTAACGTCGTCGCGCAGACGCGGTATTTCGCCAAAGACCAGCGACAGATAGCGCTCGACGGGCCAGAGACCGTCGCTCGGCCCGCTAAAGACCAGCCCATCGTCGCTGTTTTGCAGTCGCGGGGTAAGGCCCGGATGGCTCACCCGCTGCGGTGGCGTGGCTTCCTCCTGCAGCAACCTGGCAAAGGTCGCCATGGTGCGGCGTTGCATGGTCGGGTCCTGCACCACGAGAAGTCGGTCAGCTTTCATATTCCGGTGTTTGATTAAATCCCAGCTAAAGCGGGCATTCTCACCACAGTTGGTTGACTGATCTTCCACAATGATTTTCTCATCCGGAATGGCCCAGAACTGACGCGCAATATCCGCAAGGATTGCCGCCTCAGCGCGGCCTGTCGTCGGGACGGTATTGTAGCGTGGGTGACGGGCAATGGACGCGTAAAGAAACGTCGTGGAGTGACCAATACCACCGCTGATGACGAGCGGCACGTCCTGCTCCTGCGCAAAACGACAGGCCGCATCTATCGACGGAATAACGGCGTTACCCGCCAGGATCACTGCATCAACCTGCTGAATACCCAGCAGGTCATCCTGCGCCAGCCAGTCGCCAACCGTATTAACGGCAGCGAGAGTGGTGTCGGGAAGACGGGGAAAAATTTCCAGTATCATTGTGACCTCCTTACAGCCTTTGTTTTCAGCCTAACGCATCTCACCTGACTCACCACAGGAGCACTCCTAAAGGCCGATCGCCATCTTCTGCGCCCGCATTCCCGGTTATTTCTCCTTCAAATACAATCAGCATTTGATTAAATACAGCTTTTCATATTCACTTGAATTATGGTTTGCGCCAGACGTAAAATCATTAGCCCACTAATAATTCGATTTTCCCAAGGTAAAAACGATATGCGCCTGCCTCAACGCGATCCTTATGCTCCTCGCGAGTGGCAGCCACACGAAAAACCGGCCCTGCTCGGGTCGCCTTCTACGCCGCTGCATAGTACACCTAAACGTTTTGCCTACGGTATTGTTGGCCTGCTGGTGTGCCTGACGGGCGCGCTGGGTAACGCGATGGTCGCGGCCAATCTGCAAAATTTACAGGGGACGTTTGCGGTCTGGTCCACGGAAATCGCCTGGTTGCCGGCGGTCTATGTCATGACCAACGTCTCGATTAACCTGCTGCTGGTGAAATTTCGTCAGCAGTATGGTCTGCGCGCCTTCACCGAAGGCTTTCTGGTGCTGTATGTCCTGGTCACCTTTTTCCACCTCTTTGTTAACGATCTCAGCTCCGCGCTGATGGTCCGCGCCGCGCATGGGATGGTGGCGGCAGCGCTGAGTTCGCTTGGGATCTATTATCAAATTCAGGCCTGGCCGGCGAAACATCGGCTCAAAGCGCTCACTATCGGCATCACCGGCTCCTCGCTGGCTATCCCCATTGCCCGTCTCTTTTCAACGGAGCTGTTACAGCTCGACGAGTGGCGCGGTCTGTACTTCTTCGAACTGGGGCTGGCGCTGGTCTCACTGGGCTGCGTGATTGCCCTTAAGCTGCCTCCAGGCGATCGGCGTAAGGTCTTTGAAAAGAAGGATTTCATCACCTTCTTCTTGCTGGCCCCAGGAATGGCGTTACTGTGCGCCGTGCTCTCATTAGGACGACTGGACTGGTGGTTTGAGGCGCCCTGGATTGGCTGGTCTTTGGCGTTGTCTCTGGTGCTGATCGTCTCGGCTATCGTTTTTGAACACAATCGCAGTAATCCGCTACTCAATACGCGCTGGCTCTCCAGCGGCAGCATTGTGCGGCTCGGGCTGATTATGCTGCTTATCCGCATCGTGCTGGCGGAGCAAAACACCGGCGTCATCGGCTGGCTGCAGTATGTCGGTTTGCAGAATGAACAAATGACGCATCTGGCATGGTCAATTCTCGCAGGCATTGTTTGCGGTATTGTCGCCAGCTGCCTGACCATCAAACCGACAAAACTGGCCTGGCCGATTATCACCTCGCTGGTGCTGATGATCGTGGCCTCGTTGCTGGACAGCCAGTCCAACAATCTGACCCGCCCGGATCAACTGATGCTGAGCCAGTTTCTCCTCGGCTTTGGCAGTGCCTTTTTTCTGGCACCGGCGATGCTGGCAGGCATTGGCGGCGTTATCGCCGATCCACGCAACCTCGTCAGTTTTTCGGTGCTGTTTGGCATGAGCCAGAACGTGGGGGGGCTGCTCGGCTCCGCTATTCTCGGCACCTTCCAGACCTGGCGTGAAAAATATCACTCCAGTTTACTCGCCGATCAGCTCACCACCCTTAACCCGCTGGTCAACGAACGGTTACAGCTTTATACCAGCCTGTATCAAAATATCATTGGCGACAGCGCCTTGCGCGGCACGCAGGCCGTCACGCAGCTGCAAACCGTCACCACGCTTGAGGCCAACATTCTGGCTTACAATGATACTTACCTTCTGACGGCGGGCATTGCCACCGCGACGCTGGTCTGGATTCTGTGGCGCTTGCTGCGTCTGAGAATTACTGCCCGAATGGCACTTAAAAACGCGACAGGAACGAAATAAGGGATGTCACACAACATGAAGACAGTTTTACCCCAGGAGACGTTATGAGCCAGCAGGATGCCGCCAAAGATCAGGCTAATACGCGCAATAATTTGCGTGTTGTCTCCCTTTTTACCGCCGCTGCTATCGGCATCGTAGGCGTGCTGGTGATTCTTTATGCGTGGCAATTGCCCCCGTTTACACGGCATACGCAATTTACCGATAACGCTTACGTACGCGGGCTTACGACGTTTATCAGCCCCCAGGTGAATGGCTATATCACCGACGTAAAGGTGAAGGATTTTGATCGGGTCAAACAGGGTGACTTGTTGCTGCAAATAGACGACCGCATCTATCGTCAGCGCGTCCATCAGGCTGAGGCCCAGCTGGCGATGAAAATTGCCGCGCTAAATAATAATCTTCAGCAACGTAAAAGCGCCGAAGCGGTCATTCTGCGCAATGACGCGGCGTTGAAAAATGCCCGGGCGCAAAATCTGAAAACCCAGGCAGATTTGAAGCGCGTAAAAGATCTGACGGCAGACGGTTCGCTGTCTGTCCGTGAAAGGGATGCCGCGCTGGCAAGCGCCGCGCAGGGCAATGCCGATATTGAACAGGCGAAAGCTACTCTTGAGATGTCGCGTCAGGATTTGCAAACCGTTATCGTTAATCGCGGCGCGCTGGAGGCGGACGTCGAGAATGCGAGAGCCGCCCTCGAACTGGCTCAGATCGATCTGCAAAATACGCGCATTACCGCCCCACGTGACGGTCAGCTCGGGCAGATTGCCGTGCGTCTTGGCGCATACGTGACGGCGGGGACGCATCTCACTACCCTCGTACCGCCGCAACACTGGGTGATTGCGAATATTAAAGAGACGCAGCTGGCCGATTTACGCGTCGGACAGCCGGTCAGCTTTACGGTGGATGCGTTAAACGACAAGGCATATCAGGGTCGCGTTGAAAGCATCTCACCGGCCACCGGCGTGGAATTCAGCGCGATTACCCCGGATAACGCCACCGGTAATTTCGTTAAAATCGCCCAGCGTATACCGGTGCGCATCGAAGTGCTGGGCAAACCGGAGGCGATTGGCTTATTGCGACCAGGCATGTCGGTCCAGGTCAGTATTGATACCCGGGAGGCGAAACCATGACCCTTCGCCCCCTGGCCTGTGTAACGATGGCCGTTTGGCTGGCGGGTTGCCAGTCTGTTGACGTCGCCCCGGCGAAAACGACGCTCTCCATTCCTGCCCAGTGGCGCGCCGAGGCGGGCCCCGCCAGCCCGGCAGAACAGCTCTGGTGGCGACAGTTCCACGATAACAATCTCAATCGCTATGTAGATCAGGCGTTGCGCCATAACAGCGATGTGCTTATCGCCCGGGAACGCATTAATGAGTATCAGGCTCGGGTCTTTGCGGCGGACGGTAGCCTGTTTCCCAGCGTTGATGCCGGCCTTAGCGGGACGCGAGCCCGATCGCAATCGGCAGCCACTGGCCTTCCCGTCTATGGTTCGCTCTATAAAGGGAGTCTGAGCGCAAGCTACGACGTGGACCTCTGGGGCGTGAATCGCCAGACCGCTAATGCCGCGGAAGCCTCTCTGGCGGCGCAAAAAGCGGCCGCCTCTGCAGCGGATCTCACCGTTGCCTCCTCGGTAGCGTCTGGTTATGTCACCCTTCTGGCGCTGGACGAGCAGCTACGCGTAACGCAGTCCACCCAGAAATCGCGTGAAGACGCCTTTAAACTTGCCCAACGTCAGTTTGAAACCGGCTACAGTTCACGCCTGGAGCTGATGCAATCCGACTCCGAGCTGCGCTCCACGCGGGCGCAGCTCCCGCTGCTGCAGCATCAAATTGCTCAGCAAGAAAATGCGCTCAGCCTGCTGCTGGGGCAAAACCCAGGCGGGGTAGCGCGCAATAACGATTTCGACTCTTTGACGCCGCTTCGCCTGCCGTCACAGTTGCCTTCAACGCTGCTTAATCGCCGACCGGATATTGTGCAGGCCGAGCGCCAGCTGGTTGCCGCCGATGCCACGCTGGCCTCATCCCGCGCCAGCCTGTTACCCTCGATCAACCTGACCGCGACCGGATCGATACAGGATCGCACCCTGTCAGGGCTGCTGGATAACCCGTTACAGCTGTGGAGCGCTGGAGGCAGCATTCTTGCGCCGCTGCTTAACCGTCAGGCGCTCAACGCGCAGGTTGATATTTCGCAGTCGCAGCGCAATCAGGCGCTCTACAGCTATGAAAAAACGGTGCGCAATGCGTTCAGGGAGGTCAACGACAGCCTGGATGCTATCACCCGGTATCAGCAACAGCTGACCGAACTGCTGGCACAGCAGGACGTGGCGCAAGAGACGCTGCGTATTGCACAAAACCGTTATCGCAACGGTTACTCATCCTATCTTGATGAACTGGATGCGCAGCGCACCCTCTTCTCGGTGCAAACCAGCGTTGTGCAGGCAAAAAATAACCTGCTGCTGGCGCAAATTGATTTATACAAAGCGCTGGGCGGCGGGTGGTCAGCGTCACAATAAGGGGTCAATCTATGCAACAACAGTGGTCTGCAGTAGATAAATACATGATTTCTTCACTCATTCCTGGGGATGAAGTTCTAACGCGCGTACTGGAAAACAACCTGCGTGCGGGGTTACCTCAACACGACGTCGCTGCAAACCAGGGGCAACTGCTGGCCCTTTTTGTACGCATGACCCAGGCGAAACGTATTCTCGAAATCGGCACGCTTGGGGCTTACAGCTCCATCTGGATGGCCCGCGCCCTGCCGCCGGACGGCAAGCTCATCACGCTGGAAGCAGACCCCACGCACGCTCAGGTAGCCCGCCTGAATATCGGTCTGGCCGGGCTTGACGATCGTATCGAATTAAGGGAAGGCCCGGCGTTGCGCTCGCTTGAAGATTTTGGCGACATCCCTCCTTTTGACCTGATCTTTATTGATGCCGATAAACCGAACAACCCTGGCTATCTGGAGTGGGCGCTGCACTACTCCCGCCCCGGCACGCTGATTATCGGCGATAACGTGGTGCGTGATGGCGAAGTGATAAACGGACAGAGTGACGACGCGCGCGTACAGGGCGTACGGCGTTTTATCGAGATGACGGGTGACAATCCGCGACTGACGGCCACCGCGTTACAAACCGTGGGCGTGAAAGGCTGGGATGGTTTTACGCTGGCAATCGTAAACGGGTAAAAAAGCCGGGCCACGCAGACGCGTGCCCGGCTTTAATGTTACGCTGAAATCTGCTCCATGGCCTGCAGAATGCGCTTGTCAGAGATGGGATACGGCGTACCCAGTTGTTGGGCGAACAGACTGACGCGCAACTCTTCGATCATCCAGCGAATGGCCTGAACGTCTTCGTCCTCACGACGCGCGGGCGGAAGTTTATTGAGCCATTGCTGCCAGGCCTGCTGCACGCTTTCCACTTTCAGCATCTGAACGCGATCCCGATGCGGATCGACCGCCAGTTTTTCCAGTCGTTTTTCTATCGCCTGCAAATACCGCAAGGTATCCCCCAGGCGTTTGAACCCGTTGCCGGTGACAAACCCGCGATAGACCAGACCGCTCATCTGCGCCTTCACGTCCGACAGACCCAGCGCCATGGTCATATCCACGCGCCCTTTCAGGCGTTTGTTAATATTGAATACCGCCGTCAGGATCTGTTCGACCTGCTTCGCAATGGTCACCACCGTATCGTTCAGCTCTGCCCGCACTTTATCGTGCAGCTTCGCAAAGCTCTCTTCGGTCCAGACCGGCCCACCCGCTTCGTCGATCAGTTTGTCCACGCCGCAGGAGATGCAGTCATCAATCAGATCCAGCACCTTGCCATAAGGGTTAAAGTACAGCCCCAGCTTGGCCTTATTCGGCAGTTTTTCATGCAGATATTTAATGGGCGACGGAATATTAAGCAGCAGCAGACGGCGCAAGCCCCGCCACATCGCCTGCTGTTGTTCCAGTGGATTATCAAAAAGCTTAATCCCCACGCTGTCGCGCTCGTCGACCAGCGCCGGCCAGGCTTTTACCCGATAGTTACCGCGTTTTTGCTCGTAGTGATCCGGCAAATCGCCAAAGCTCCAGATATGCAGCCCGCTCTGCTCGATGCCGTCATCGGCGACGGCTGAGAGCGTCTCCTGCACTTTGCCTTTCAGCGCATCTTTCAGCGCCGTCAGCGAGCGACCTTCATTCAGCTTTTTATGTTTATCGTCCACCACCCGGAAGGTGATTTTCAGATGGTCGGGCACCTGATCCCAGTGCCAGTCTTCCCGGTCGATCGTAACGCCCGTCATCCGGCGAAGCTCACGTTCCAGCGCATCCAGAAGCGGCATCTCAAGCGGCGTAACGCGGCCCAGAAACGCTTCGGCGTAGTTGGGGGCCGGAACAAAGTTTCGGCGCACCGGCTTCGGCAGCGATTTGATCAAGGCGATCACCAGCTCGCGACGCAGTCCCGGGATTTGCCATTCAAAGCCCGCCTCTTCAACCTGATTCAGCAGCGGCAACGGAATATGTACCGTTACGCCGTCAGCATCGGTGCCGGGTTCAAACTGATAGCTCAGACGCAGCTTAAGGTTGCCCTGATGCCAGAAGTTCGGGTAGTCGAGCTTACTGACCGACTCCGCCCCTTCTTTGATCAACATGCTCTTTTCAAAGTTGAGCAGGTCAGGCGTCTCTTTGCTGGCCTTCTTCCACCAGCTGTCAAAATGACGCGCCGACACTACGTCGTGGCTGATACGCTGATCGTAAAATTCAAACAGCGCTTCATCATCGACGAGAATGTCACGTCGGCGGGTCTTGTGTTCAAGCTCCTCTACCTCGGCGCGAAGCTTCAGGTTTTCACGGAAGAAGGCATGACGCGTCTGCCAGTCGCCTTCGACCAGCGCATGGCGAATAAACAGCTCGCGTGAAAGCGCCGGATCAATCTGGCTATAGTTCACCTTACGTGCGGCGACGACCGGCAGCCCGTAGACGGTCACTTTTTCCGTGGCCATCACCGCGCCCTGCGCCCGTTCCCAGTGTGGCTCACTGTAAGAGCGCTTCAGCAGATGCTGCGCCACCGGCTCAACCCATTCAGGATCGATGCGTGCGGCAATACGCCCCCACAGACGGCTGGTTTCCACCAGTTCGGCAACGATGGTCCATTTTGGCGGTTTCTTAAATAACCCGGAGCCCGGGAAGATGGCAAAACGGGCATTTCGCGCCCCGGTATACTCCTGTTTATCGGCATCTTTCATCCCGATATGGGAGAGCAACCCGGTGAGTAAGGCAACGTGGATCTCGCGGTACTCGGCAGGTTCGCTGTTCACCGGAATACCGAGCTCTTTGACGACCTGACGAAGCTGGGTATAAATATCCTGCCATTCGCGCACGCGCAGGTAGTTCAGGTATTCCGTCCGGCAGAGCCGACGAAAAGCGTTCGAGGTGAGCGCTTTTTGCTGCTCGCCAAGGTAGTTCCACAGATTCACAAAGGCCAGGAAATCGGACTCTTTATCGTGGAATCGACGGTGCATTTCGTCAGAGGCCTGCTTTTTATCCATCGGACGCTCGCGCGGATCCTGGATCGAGAGCGCTGAAGTAATGATCATCGCTTCACGCACGCAGCCGTGTTTTTGCGCCTCAAGCACCATGCGCGCCAGACGCGGGTCAACCGGTAACTGGCTGAGCTGACGCCCCTGCGGCGTCAGTTTATAGGCCGTCGCCTGTTCATCCGTCGCGATCGCTCCCAGCTCTTCAAGCAGGCGCACGCCGTCCTGAATGTTGCGTTTATCCGGCGCTTCGACAAACGGGAATGCCGAAATATCGCCCAGCCCCAGCGCAGTCATCTGCAAAATGACCGAAGCCAGGTTGGTACGCAGAATTTCCGGATCGGTAAATTCCGGGCGCGACAGGAAATCATCTTCGGAGTAGAGGCGAATGCAGATCCCTTCCGATACACGTCCGCAGCGGCCTTTACGCTGGTTAGCCGACGCCTGTGAAACCGGCTCAATCGGCAGACGCTGCACCTTTGTACGGTAGCTGTAGCGGCTGATACGGGCGGTACCCGGATCGATAACGTACTTGATGCCCGGCACGGTCAGCGAGGTTTCCGCCACGTTGGTCGCCAGCACGATTCGCCGCCCCGAGTGTGACTGGAATACCCGGTTTTGCTCGCTGTTCGACAGGCGCGCATAGAGCGGTAAAATTTCGGTATGGCGTAAGTCGCGTTTAATGAGAGCATCTGCGGTATCGCGGATTTCACGCTCGCCGCTCATAAAGATCAGAATATCGCCCGGGCTTTCACGACCCAGTTCGTCCACCGCATCGAAAATAGCCTGCAGCTGATCGCGTTCGGTATCATCCGCCTCTTCGACAATCGGCCGGTAGCGAACCTCAACCGGATAGGTACGACCGGACACTTCGATAATGGGCGCGTTGTTGAAATGGCGCGAGAAGCGTTCAGGATCGATGGTCGCGGAGGTAATGATGACCTTCAGATCCGGACGACGCGGCAGCAGCTCGCGCAAATACCCCAACAGAAAATCGATGTTCAGGCTGCGCTCGTGCGCTTCATCGATAATGATGGTGTCGTACTGCATCAACAGACGGTCCTGCTGGATTTCCGCCAGCAGAATGCCGTCGGTCATCAGTTTGACCAGGGTATTTTCGCTCACGTGATCGTTAAAACGCACCTTATAGCCAACACAGCCACCCGGCTCGGTGTGAAGCTCTTCGGCGATACGGTTGGCGACGGTTCGCGCCGCCAGACGACGCGGCTGGGTATGACCAATCAGCCCTTTAACGCCGCGCCCCAGCTCCATGCAGATTTTCGGCAGCTGCGTGGTTTTACCCGAGCCGGTTTCACCGGCCACAATCACCACCTGGTGATCGCGAACGGCTTCCAGAATGGCCTGTTTCTTCTGACTGACGGGCAGATTTTCCGGGTAGTGAATCTCCGGGCGCGACGCTTCACGCAGCACAACCTTACCCGCAGCCTGGTCAATCTCTTTCGCCATCTCCTGGAGAATGGCCTGTTGTGCATCAGGATTTTTAACCTTTTTAATCCCCTGCAGACGGCGGGCGAAACGCTGTTTATCGCGCAACATCAGCGTATCGAGCTGTTTTTGCAGTGCGGAGAAGGTGATTTTCTGAAGTTCTGTCATCGCGTTAAAGGGCAGTGCTCTGCCGGGTAAAATCTCGTAGTAATGATAGTGATAGAGTATCACAACGGCGTCTGTACTGCCTTATTCAAAAAATTCGAACATAGGCTTCGATATATTGCGCTATCCCTGCGACAGGATTGTGAATAAAGTGTCAGCAAGCAACGGGGCAATCCCCCTTATCAAATACATTAAAGGAATCACCCATGAGCAAAGTATTAGTTCTTAAATCCAGTATTCTGGCAGGGTACTCTCAGTCTGGTCAGCTGTCTGATTATTTCGTTGAACAGTGGCGCGAACAGCACTCCGCTGACGAAATCACCGTACGTGATCTGGCTGCTCAGCCGATTCCGGTGCTGGATGGAGAACTGGTTGGCGCACTGCGTCCGAGCGATGCCCCTCTGACGCCACGTCAGCAGGAAGCGCTGGCGCTGTCCGATGAGCTGATTGCCGAACTGAAGGCCCATGACGTGATCGTCATCAACGCCCCAATGTACAACTTCAACATCCCAACGCAGTTGAAAAACTACTTTGACCTGGTGGCGCGTGCGGGTGTGACCTTCCGTTATACCGAAAACGGCCCGGAAGGTCTGGTGACGGGGAAACGTGCTATCGTGCTTTCCAGCCGTGGCGGTATCCATAAAGACACCCCAACCGACCTGGTTGCACCGTACCTGACCCTGTTCCTGGGCTTCATCGGTATCACCGACGTGAACTTTGTCTTCGCAGAAGGCATTGCTTACGGTCCGGAAGTGGCGACTAAAGCACAGTCCGACGCTAAAGCAGCCATCGACAGCCTGGTGGCTGCGTAAGATTTCACTCTCCCACCCCCGGTGGGAGAGTTTTCCTTTTCAGGAACGTTTTCTTCAGGCTGATTTCGGCCTGAGGTTCTCATCAAAGACCAGGCGTTTGCGTCCGGGCTCCTCTTCTCGTAACGGCTCTACCTGATGCATTGTGCGCTTGCAGCGCTCAACCAGCACCTGATACTCCCGCGTGCCCTGTTTTTTCCACTCGATTTCCTGCTCGCTCAGCGTGCGAATAGCTCTCGCCGGGCTGCCAATGATCAGATGATTTGCCGGCATATCCGCTTTGGCCTTCACAAAGGCGGCGGCCCCCACGATGCTGTTTTCGCCAATTACCGCCCCGTCCATCACCACCGCATTCATGCCCACCAGGGCGTTACGGCGGATGACGCAACCATGCAGGATGGCGCTGTGGCCGATATGACCCTCCTCTTCCACCACCGTATCCTGCTCGGGGAAGCCGTGCATCACGCAGTTATCCTGAATATTGGCGCCGTCTTTGACCACAATGCGCCCAAAATCCCCGCGCAGGCTGGCGTTAGGCCCGACATAGACGCCCTTACCTAAAATCACGTCGCCAATCAGTACCGCTGTGGGATGCACATAACTCTCTTCTGGCACCACGGGTGTCAGTCCGTCAATCTGATAAACAGGCATAGCTCCTCCGTTATGCGTGCGGCAGCCCGCCAAAGCGTTGGGCATATAGCGCCCCCGGGGCAGGCAGCGCCCCCACCGAGGTTTCCCCTTTTTCGCTAACAAAGGCCAGCGCGCCAGGGGCCACACGTTGATAAATATTGATACACAACTGCCGCGCGGTTTGGCCTGCCCAGTGTGCCGGAAGCAACTCTTCCGGTAACAGCGGATCTTTAAGCACCACACGGCGATAAAAATGGATCAACAACAGCTGAATCTGGAAGCAACGTTCCGGCGTCAGTTCCTCTGCCTTTGCCTCTTTTAAGAGCGGCAACAGCGGGCGGAAAGAGTCGATAAAGGTTTCATACATGACGTTCTGCTCCGTCAGCTGCCAGCACTCTTCCACACGCGAGCGCAGCGCCGCGCGCGACAGCGCCAGAGGCGAGTGCGCTTCAAAACAGATGACGTTTTCTGCCACGCCAGCCTCATGCAGAAGCTGCTGAACATCGGCCAGCTTCTGCGACGGAGAGGCCATCAGGCTGGCGGCCAGGGTACCAAAGCCTTGCCAGATCAGCTGTTTTTTCACGTCAGCCAGGGTGTTTTTATCCAGCCCTTCGGACAACAACAGCAACCATTTTCCATCCCAGGCAGGCTGTTCTCCCCGGTAGATCTTATGCTCCGCGCGGCGGGTCAGGCGCAGCCCTTTATCGCTCAGGCGATAGAAGCTGCGACGGCCGATGCGCGAGACATCCAGCCAGCCTTCTTTGTTGAGACGGAAAAGCGCGGTGCGCACAAAGCGATCGCCAAAGCCCATCCCTTCCAGCAGCGCGGCCAGGCTTCCCAGCCAGATTTCACCGCCTCGATGGGAGAGTGCGTCACCGTAGAGCGACGAAATCAGCGAAGTACCGCTAATGAGCACCGAACTGACGGCATGCTGAATAAAGGTATCGAGTTTGCTCATCTGATTCATTCTGTTGTGTTTTTTATCCTGGATGAATCATAGCACAGAAGATTCAGGCTACCCTCTGCCGGAAATGGCAGAGGGCGCGGTCCGCTTTTAACCGTTAGCGGCCACCTTGCGCAGATCGAATACGCGGCAGGCTTTCCCTTCGGAACGCGGAATACTGCCGCAGTTAACGATGGTCACGTCGGTTGAGATCCCGACCATCGACTTGATCCGATGGCGCAACTGATGACAAACCTGACAGCGCTGCTCATGGGTTAACGTTAAGCTGCTCTCTTTGAGCTCCACTCTGACCGAAAGCGAATCAAGATGTCCACGGCGATTCACCTCCAGTTGGTAGTGCGGAGAAAGATGCTCAAACTTAACGATCTCCTCTTCAAGCTGGGACGGGAAGACGTTGACGCCGCGAATGATCAGCATGTCATCGCTGCGTCCGCTGATACGATCCATCCGGCGCATCGTGCGGGCCGTGCCGGGCAGCAGGCGGGTCAGATCGCGCGTGCGGTAGCGAATAACGGGCAGCGCCTCTTTCGTGAGGGTGGTAAATAACAGTTCGCCCTGCTGACCGTCTGCAAGCGGCGTTCCGTCGTTCGGGTTAACAATTTCCGGATAGAAATGGTCTTCCCAGATGGTCGGGCCATCGGCCGTTTCCAGACACTCCATCGCCACACCCGGCCCCATGACTTCTGATAAGCCGTAGATGTCCAGGGCGGTAATGCCCAGACGACGTTCAATCTCGTGGCGCATTGCCAGCGTCCAGGGCTCGGCACCGAAGACACCCACGCGCAGCGAGCACGGGCTGGCATCGCCCCCCATCTGACGTTCCAGCTCTTCTATCAGGTTCAGACAATAGGATGGCGTCACCATGATCATGTCCGGCTGAAAATCGCGGATAAGCTGCGCCTGCTTTTCCGTTTGTCCGCCCGACATGGGGATCACCGTCGCGCCTAAGCGTTCAGCGCCATAGTGCGCGCCCAGCCCGCCGGTAAAGAGCCCGTAGCCGTAGGCAACGTGGATTTTATCTTTCGCGCTGCCGCCTGCGGCGCGCAGCGAGCGGGCGACAATGTTGGCCCAGTTATCAATATCGTTCCGGGTATAGCCAACCACGGTTGGTTTGCCGGTTGTCCCGGAAGAGGCGTGGATCCGCACCACCTGCTCCATCGGCACCGCAAAGGTATCAAAGGGATAGTTATCCCGCAGATCCTGCTTGGTGGTGCACGGAAATTTATTGATATCGGACAGTTCGTTGAAATCGTCAGGATGCACGCCCGCCGCATCAAATTTGCGCTTGTACATCGGCACGTTGCGGTAAGCATGTTCGAGCGTCCACTTCAGACGTTGGGTTTGCAGCGCCTGTAGTTCGTCCAGGGACGCGGTTTCAATCGGATCGAGTTGGCTTGTTGTCGTTGTCATTGTAGGGTACTCACATTGTTTTTTGCTCAAACACGCTCAAGGATCAGGGCAATGCCCTGGCCCACACCGATGCACATCGTGCACAGCGCATACCGCCCGTTGCGTCGATGTAATTCATTCGTAGCCGCCATGACCAGACGCGCCCCGCTCATCCCCAACGGATGGCCCAACGCAATGGCCCCCCCGTTAGGGTTAACGTGTTCGGCGTCGTCCGCGAGTCCAAGCTGACGCAACACGCCCAGCGCCTGTGCGGCAAAGGCCTCATTCAGCTCAATGACATCCATATCGTTGATACTTAACCCTGCGCGCTCCAGCACTTTACGGGTGGCCGGCACGGGCCCAAGCCCCATCAGGCGAGGCTCCACGCCTGCGCTGGCCATGGCCACAACGCGGGCTCGCGGCGTGAGCCCTTGCTGTTGAGCCATCTTCTCACCGGCAATCAACAGCGCTGCCGCGCCGTCATTCACGCCGGACGCGTTCCCCGCCGTCACCACGCCGTTCTGGCGGAAAGGGGTTTTCAACGCCGCAAGCTGGGCTAACGTGGTTTCAGCACGCGGATGCTCGTCAAGGGAGACTTCACTGGTCACCCCTTTTTTGCCCGCCACGCTCACCGGCACGATCTCCTGCGCCAGGATACCGTTTTGCTGGGCCAGCGCCGTACGCTGCTGGCTGCGCAAGGCAAAAGCATCCTGATCGGCGCGACTTATTTTTAACAATTCAGCTACATTCTCTGCCGTTTCCGGCATGCTGTCAGTACCAAATTGCTGATGCATGAGCGGATTCACAAATCGCCAGCCGATGGTGGTATCAAACATGTCGGCCTGACGCTGGAACGGCGACGTCGCTTTACCCATGACGAAGGGGGCGCGGGACATCGACTCCACGCCACCGGCTATCATTAACTCCGCCTCGCCTGCTTTAATTGCCCTGGCCGCGAACCCTACCGCGTCCAGACCAGATCCACACAGGCGATTGAGGGTGGTACCGGACACCGTCTGGGGAATCCCGGCCAGCAGTGCCGCCATGCGGGCGACGTTTCGGTTATCTTCCCCCGCCTGGTTTGCACAGCCCAGAAGCACATCATCGATCAGTCCGGCATCCAGCTGCGGATAACGCGCCAGCAGCGCGCGCAGCGGCACCGCGGCTAAATCGTCGGGCCGTACGCCTGACAAGGCGCCGCCGTATCGTCCAATCGGGGTTCGTACGCCGTCACAAATATAGGCATCACGCATCAGGCTTCTCCTGTCACACTGCCGCCCGTGCGGTGGGATTTACCGCGAAACAGGGCGACTGTTTTTTGTTGTTGATTGGTAATTTCAATGTCGTAGACGCCGGTCAGTTTGCCCTGATGCTTTACCCGGGCAGTGGCCGTTAGCCTGTCTCCGGCAAATCCGGGGCGCAGGAAATCGATTGAACAGCCTGAGGCCACCGCCGCCAGCCCCTGGCTGTTGCAGGCGTACGCAAATGCCGTATCCGCCAGCGAGAAAAGTTGTCCGCCATGACAGGTTTTATGCCCGTTGAGCATCTGCGGCGTAATGGTCATGGTCACGACGGCATAACCGTCATCCATCTCAATAATCTCGATGCCCAGCGCCCGTGCGCAGGCGTCGTTTTCATACATGGCATGGGCGTTTTGCCAGGCGTTATGACTCATAGCTACTCTCCAGAAGCGCGCGCTGGCGCAGCAGTGAACAGGGACGGTAACGTTCTTCACCGTAGTGGCGTTGCAGGTTGTCCAGCAGGAAAAGCAGCCGCTGCCAGCCCAGGCGCTCACCCCAGGCCACCGGCCCGCAGGGATAGTTGACGCCCAGACGCATCGCCGTATCGATATCCTCTTCGCTGGCGACCCCTTTTTGCAGCGTATCCAGCGCTTCATTGATAATCATCGCCACCGTGCGCCAGATCAGCAGACCGGGATAGTCCGCAATCATCAGCACGCGTTTTCCTTGCTGTTGCAGGTACTGCACCACCTTCTGCGTCGCGGCGGGCGGATTACTGGCGGCGGCGGCAATCACCGCCACGTCGCGTTCCATCCGGTCCACGACCACGACAGGCTTATTCAGGCGCAGGGCCAGGCTTTGTGCTGTTTCACCCTGCGTTTCAATGAGGAGAGCGTCGTCAATTTCAGTGACACCGTCACTTAACCTGGACGCGTTAAACGCAGCAGAGGTCCCGGAGACGTCATCCAGCCAGTGAACCTGCGGCTTTTTGCCGCGCCAGTCATAGACGCCCTGCCCGCTTTTTTTGCCGAGCCGCCCAGCCGTGACCAGCTCCTGTTGGTATAGCGACGGCAGAAAACGCCGTTCCTGCCAGAAAGCATTAAATACCGAGCAGGTCACCGCGAAATTGACGTCCTGACCAATCAGATCGGTGAGCTCCAGCGGGCCCATCGGAAAACCTGCCCCTTCGCGCAGAGCGGCATCAATCGCTTCCGGGGAAGCGACCTGCTCTTCCAGCGCCCGCCAGGCTTCTGAATAAAACGGACGCGCCACGCGGTTGACGATAAACCCCGGCGTCGACTGACAGCGCACGGGCTGTTTGCCCCAGCTTATTGCCAGTTCGCACAGCAGATCCGTCACTTCTGGCGACGTCGCCAGCCCGCTCACCACTTCAACCAGTTTCATCACCGGCGCAGGATTAAAAAAATGCAGCCCGGCAACGCGTTCCGGATGAGGCAGGTCGGCGGCGATGGCGGTAACAGAGATAGAAGAGGTGTTGCTGGTTAACAGCGTCTGTGGCGAACAGAGGCTGGCAAGCTGCGAAAAAAGGGCTTTTTTCACCTCAAGGCGCTCGGAGGCGGCTTCAATGACCAGATCGGCGTCTGCCAGCGCCTCTATTCCGGTCACCGGCTTCAGGCGCGCCAGAATGGCGGCACAGGCTTGTGCAGAGAGCTTGCCGCGCGCAACGCGGGATGACAAACGCGTGCGAATGCCCTCAATCGCCCGGGAGACCGCATCAGCAGCGATATCGTAAAGTAAAACCGGGTGTCCACTGCTGGCCGCCACTTCCGCAATACCGGCCCCCATGGTGCCACTGCCGATCACCGCGACGGTGCGAATGTTTATCGTCATCTTATTTCCCCGTGAAAGTCGGCGGGCGCTTGCTCAGAAACGCGCTGACCCCTTCCCGATAATCGTCGCTTCGTCCGGCCAGACGCTGGTAATCCCGTTCAAGATCGAGTTGCGTATCGAGGCTGTTGGTTTCGGCGGCATTGATCGCCTGCTTAATGAGACCCAGACCGAAGGTGGGCTGAGAAGCCAGATGCAGGGCCAGCTTCTGTGCGCAAGCAGAGAGATCTTCATCTTCCACCACCTGCCAGATCATGCCCCAGTCGCATGCCTGCTCAGCGCTCAGTTTGTCCCCCAGCAGCGCCAGCCCCATTGCGCGCGCCCGTCCGGCGACTCTTGGCAGCAGCCAGGTCCCTCCGCAGTCCGGCACCAGTCCAAGCTTACTGAAGGCCATGACAAAACTGGCCGAGCGTGCGGCAATGACCATGTCGCAGCCCAGGGCCAGCGTTGCCCCTGCACCTGCCGCCACGCCGTTCACGGCAGCGATCACCGGTTTAGGTAAGGCCGCCAGACGGCGCACCAGCGGGTTATAGAATGTCTCAACGGACATGCCCAGATCGGGTGCGGGACCGTTTGGATCGACATTACGATCGTTTAAATCCTGGCCGGCGCAAAAACCGCGTCCGGCCCCCGTTATCAGCAGACAGCGCACGGTGTCATCCCGCTCGGCCTGTTTCAGGCAGGCGGACAACTGCTGGTGCATCTCGTCATTAAAACTGTTCAGACGATCCGGACGATTCAGCGTAAGGGTCATTACGCCTTGCTCAACGTGACAGAGAATAGATTCCACAATTAGCGTCCTTTAAAATCGGGTGTGCGTTTCTCCAGGAAAGCCGCAATGCCCTCCCGGCGATCGTCGGTGGCCGCCAGCAGCGTAAAGAGCTGACGTTCCTGAGCGAGACCGGCATGCAGCGGAACCTCCTGCGACTGACGTAACGCCTGCTTCGCCGCCTGCAACGCCAGCGGAGCGTGACGCGCCATCTTTGCGGCAAGCTGGAGGGCATATTCCACCGTCAGCGCTGGCGGACAGATATCGCTCACCAGACCCGCTTCGCGCGCCTGTAGGGCAGTGATACTCTCGCCGGTCAGGATCATTTTGCTGGCTAAAGATTTGCCGACGCAGCGTATCAGCCGCTGGGTGCCGCCCGCGCCAGGCATGATCCCAAGGGTAATTTCCGGCAGACCGAAACGGGCGTTATCCCCGGCGATGACGACATCGCACAGCAAGGCCAGCTCACACCCGGCACCCAGCGCGTAGCCATTCACCGCGGCAATGAAGGGTTTGTTGAAGGCGTTTATCCGCGCCCACAGCTGCGGACGGATATCATTCAGGGTGGCGGGCAGATCGTTTTGCGCCATCTCGTTTAAATCGGCGCCGGCGGCAAAGCCACGCTCTCCGCCGTCAATCACGCAAACGGAAATGTGGCTGTCTGCTGCTGCCGCCTCAAGGGCTGCCGCCAGTTCGCCTAACAGCGCGTTATTGAGGGCGTTTCGCGCCGCCGGGCGATGGAGCGTCAGCTGTAAGACGCGTCCGTGGCGGGTGGTGATTAACTCGCTCATGCCATCCCCTTCGCATCGAAATCGACAATCACGTCCGGCGTTAACGGCAGCGCCTGACAGCTCAACACATAGCCTGCCGCCAGCTCATCCGGCTCCAGGCTGTAGTTCGTCGCCATATCAACCTTGCCGCGCAGCACTTTGCATTTGCAGGTCGCACAGACGCCGCCTTTACAGGCGTAAGGTAAGTCAGCGCCCTGGCGCAAGGCCGCGTCGAGAATACTTTCGTCCTCGGCCGTCAGGGTGATCTGGCGATCGCGGCCATCCTGGCGCACCGTCACCTTCTGGCCCTGAGTCTGGATCGTGGTTGCACGCTTAACGGGCGTGCCCGCCGTGTTGAAGCGCTCAAGGTGAATCGCTTTATCGGCGATACCCAGCGTTTTCAGCGCCTGTTCGGCCTCGTCCATCATGACGGAGGGTCCACAAATAAAGGCTTCATCAAACTGGCTAAAATCAATCAGCGTGTTGGCGAGCGCCTGAAGCTTTTCGCCATTAATACGCCCGTGGAGCAACTCGCTGTCGAGCGTCTCCTGGCTAAAGATATTGACCAGCTGCAGGCGCTGGGCGTAGGAGTCTTTCAGATCCGCCAACGCCTGGCGGAACATCATGCTCTGGCTGCTGCGGTTACCGTAGATCAGGGTGAAGTGGCTTTCCGGCTCGGTGGTCAGCGTCGCCGATAAGATCGCCAGCATCGGGGTAATGCCCGAACCTGCCGCGATTGCCAGATAGCGCCCCTGTCGTCCGGCCTGCGGCTGGTAGCCGAAATGCCCCTGCGGCACCATGACCTCCATTGCCATGCCCTGCTTGATCTCATCCCGGGCATAGCGGGAAAAGCGTCCGCCGTCGATAGCCTTTACGGCCACGCTGACCTCGTGCGGCCCTACGCTGCGGCAGATGGAATAACAGCGGCGAAGCTCCTCACCCGCCAGTTTCGCTTTCAGCGTCAGGTGTTGACCGGGGCGGAAACGATAGGCCTCCTGTAATCCCGGCGGAATGGCGAAGGTAATCGTCACCGCATCGCGCGTTTCGGGTTCTACTTTAGCCACCGTCAGGGCATGAAACGTAGTCATGGCAACCTCAAATACATTTGAAATAATCGAAAGGCTCACGGCAGTCATTGCAGCGATAAAGCGCTTTGCAGGCCGTGGAACCAAATTCACTGATCACCGAGGTGTGCGTGCTCATACAGCGCGGACAGGTCACCTCGGCGGGGGCATGCGCATGGCAGCTGTGGCCGACAGGCGGGCTAATGCCGTACTCGCGTAACCGCGTGCGGGCGTCCTGGGTCATCCAGTCCGTCGTCCAGGCCGGATCGAGCTGCAGGACGATATGGACCGGCGTGAAACCGTGCGCGGTCATCGTCTCGCGAATCGCGCCCAGCAGGTGTTCCGTCGCCGGACAGCCAGAGTACGTAGGCGTAAAACCAATCACCCAGCCCTGACCCTGCGCGTCGACGCTCCGTACCATGCCTAAATCGGTAATGGTCAGGACCGGCACCTCCGGATCGGGGATCTGGCTTAACAGCGCCCAGATTTGCGGGATTTGCGCCGGGGCGATCTCGACAAGACGTTGCATGGCGGCCTCCTTCATTACCACTGCTGCCCGGGATACATGCGCTGGAGATACTGCATTTCTGCCAGCATCGGTCCCAGATGTTCCGTGTGCAGCCCGTGTTTACCGCCAGTGCGATACGCCGCCTCGGCAGGCACCGTGAGCGTGGCCTGCTGTAAACCGTCATATACCTCGGCTTCCCATTCGGCGCGCAGTTCACGCGGGTCTATGGCGATACCGTCCGCTGCCAGCGACGTTTCAATCTCATCCGCGTCAAACAGCTCGGCGGTAAAACGCCACAGCGTATCCACGGCCTGCTGCATTTTTTCTGCCGAAACGGAGGTGCCGTTACCCAGGCGCTCCACCCAGCCGCGGCTGAACCGCAGGTGATACCTCGCCTCTTTAATGGCTTTTGCGGCAATCGCCGCCAGCTGGGCGTCGCGGCTTTGCGTCAGGCGGCTGAACAGCGCCACGTGCCACACATCAATGAAATATTGCCGCACCAGGGTGTCGGCAAAGTTGCCGTTCGGCTGCTCGGCCAGCAGCAGGTTACAGAACTGGCGTTCGTCACGGGAAAACGCCAGCGTGTCTTCGCTGCCTTCGCCTTCAAGCTCGGCGGCATAGGTTAAAAAATTGCGTGCCTGCCCCAGCAAATCGAGACCAATGTTGGCCAGCGCCAGATCGATTTCCAGCTCCGGCGCATGTCCACACCACGCTCCGAGGCGTTGTGACAGGACCAGGCAGTTATCGCCCAGGCGCAGGGCATATGCGGATGTCGTATTCATTACTGCCCTCACATGTGCTCGATGCCATCAGGGATGGTGTAAAAGGTCGGGTGGCGATAGACCTTGCTTTCCGCAGGATCGAAAAATTCACCGCGCTCTTCGGGCTGCGAGGCGACAATTTCACTCGCCTTCACTACCCAAATCGAGCAGCCTTCGCTGCGGCGGGTATAGGCATCACGCGCATTCTCCAGCGCCATGCGATCGTCGGCTGCGTGCAGGCTGCCCACGTGCCGGTGGGATAATCCCTGTTTGCTGCGGACAAAAACTTCGTATAACGGCCAGTAAACATTGCTCATTGTGCTTCCCCTTACGCGACTTTGCGGGTGTGTTGTTTTTTTGCATGCGCCAGAGCGGCCTCGCGCACCCAGGCCCCCTCTTCCCAGGCGCGGTTTTTGGCGGCCAGCCGTTCGTGATTGCAGATCCCGCGTCCGTTGACCACCTCGTTGAACTCCTGCCAGTCAATTTCACCAAAACGGTAATGCCCGGTCCCGGCGTCGAACTGCAGATCCGCATCCGGCACCGTCATCCCCAGCATCTCCACCTGCGGAACCGTGTTGTCGACAAAGCGCTGGCGCAGTTCATCATTGCCAAAACGCTTAATTTTCCACGCCAGGCTGCGGGCGCTGTTGGGTGAGTTGTCATCGTTTGGTCCGAACATCATCAGCGCCGGCCACCAGAAACGGTTGATCGCGTCCTGCAGCATCTGACGCTGGGATTCGCTGCCCTGAGCCAGCACCATGCAGGCTTCAAAGCCCTGACGCTGGTGGAAGCTCTCTTCTTTACAGATTTTCACCATCGCCCGTGCGTAAGGGCCATAAGAGGTCCGGCACAGCGCCACCTGATTCACAATGGCCGCACCGTCTACCAGCCAGCCGATGACCCCGATGTCTGCCCAACTCAGCGTGGGGTAGTTGAAAATTGAGGAGTACTTCATTTTGCCGTCGAGCATCTTCTGGTAGATGTCCTCCCGGGCGCAGCCCAGCGTCTCCGCCGCGCTGTAGAGATACAGGCCGTGTCCCGCTTCATCCTGCACTTTCGCCAGCAAAATGGCCTTGCGGCGCAGCGTCGGCGCACGGGTGATCCAGTTACCTTCCGGCAGCATGCCGACGATCTCTGAATGGGCGTGCTGGCCAATCTGGCGGATCAAGGTTTTGCGATAGGCATCCGGCATCCAGTCCTGCGGCTCGATAGCGGTCTCTTGCGCAATGCGCTGCTCAAAGCGTTGTTCTTCCGTCACATCGTCACCTTTTGTGATTCGTTAAATGATTCATTAAAGCAAAATAGTGAATCATGTTGTTTCGTAAAAGTTACACAAAGGTTAAATATAACCCCAAGAAATGTTTGTTTGATTTGTGACGTCGCTCGCAAGCCTTTTACGTAATGGCCTTCAAGCGAGGGTGAATGCTGCCTGAAACTCACTGACGAGATCACATTGTTAACAAATCATTAAAAACACGACTTGATTTTTATGATTCATAATCCAACTATCTAAAGCTAAATGACGTAACACTTGGAGAAGAGAGATGCAGAAGTTAGCCAGCTTCTTGTCCGGCACCTGGCAGTCTGGTCAGGGCCGTGAGCGCACCATCCAGCACGCGATAAGCGGCGAACCATTATGGGAAGTGACCAGCGAAGGGCTGAACATGGCCGACGCCCGCCGCTTTGCCATTGAGCACGGCGGTGAAGCGCTGCATGCGATGACCTTTATTGAACGTGCCGCAATGCTGAAAGCGGTCGCCCGGCATCTGCTCGCGCACAAAGATCTTTTCTACAGCCTTTCAGCGCAAACCGGCGCGACGCGTGCTGACAGCTGGGTGGATATCGAAGGCGGCATCGGCACGCTGTTTACCTATGCGGGACTCGGCAGCCGCGAGCTACCGGACGACACGCTCTGGCCAGAAGATGAGCTGATCCCCCTGTCAAAAGAGGGCGGATTTGCGGCGCGCCACGTGCTGACATCCAAATCGGGCGTGGCGGTGCATATCAACGCGTTTAACTTCCCCTGCTGGGGAATGCTGGAAAAACTCGCCCCCACCTGGCTTGCCGGCATGCCCGCTATCATTAAACCGGCAACCGCCACCGCGCAGGTAACCCAGGAGATGGTGAAGGTCATCGTGGAGAGCGGGCTGGTCCCCGACGGCGCGATCAGCCTGATTTGCGGCGGCGCGGGCGATCTGCTCGAACGGCTCGACAGCCAGGACGTGGTGACCTTTACCGGCTCGGCGACCACCGGGCAGATGCTGCGCGTGCATCCCAATATCGTGGCGAACGGGATCCCGTTCACCATGGAAGCGGATTCGCTTAACTGCTGTGTTTTAGGCGAGGACGTCACGCCGGATCGTCCTGAGTTCGCCCTGTTCATTCGCGAGATTGTGCGTGAAATGACCGCCAAGGCGGGCCAGAAATGTACCGCGATCCGCCGGATTATCGTTCCGCACGGACAAATTGACGCCGTAAGCCAGGCGCTGATTGCGCGCCTGGAGAAGGTCGTGGTCGGCGATCCTGCTCAGGAAGGGGTCAAAATGGGCGCGCTGGTGAACGCTGAACAGCGAGCCGACGTTCAGGAAAAGGTCGACTACCTGCTTGCGGCTGGCTGCCAGATCCGCCTGGGCGGCAAAGCGGATCTTCAGGCGCCAGGCGCATTTTTCCCGCCGACGCTGCTGTTTTGCCCCCAGCCAGATGAGACGCCCGCCGTCCACGCCACCGAAGCCTTTGGTCCGGTAGCCACCCTCATGCCTTACCGGGATGCCCGGCACGCGCTGTCGCTGGCTCGCGCCGGTGGAGGCAGCCTGGTGGCTACGCTGGTGACGGCAGATCCACACCTCGCCCGCCAGTTTATTGCCGGCGCGGCGCGAGCCCATGGCCGTATCCAGATCCTGAATGAAGAGTCGGCTAAAGAGTCCACCGGACACGGTTCGCCGCTGCCGCAGCTGGTGCACGGCGGGCCGGGGCGTGCGGGCGGCGGCGAGGAGCTGGGGGGGTTGCGCGCGGTGAAGCATTACCTGCAACGCACCGCGATTCAGGGCAGCCCAACGATGCTGGCGGCTATCGGTCAACAATGGGTACGCGGCGCAGAGGTGCATGAGGATCGCGTGCACCCCTTCCGCAAATACTTCGAGGAGCTGCAGCCGGGCGACAGCCTGTTGACGCCCCGCCGCACCTTAACCGAAACCGATATCGTGAATTTCGCCTGCCTCAGCGGCGATCACTTCTACGCCCATATGGACAAAATTGGCGCGGCAGAGTCATTCTTTGGCGAACGCGTCGTGCATGGCTACTTCTTGATCTCTGCTGCGGCGGGGCTGTTTGTCGACGCAGGCGTCGGCCCGGTGATTGCCAACTATGGTATGGAGAATCTGCGCTTTATCGAGCCCGTGAAGCCCGGGGACACCATTCAGGTGCGGTTAACCTGCAAACGCAAAACGCTGAAGAAACAGCGTACCGAAGAAGAAAAACCGACCGGCGTGGTCGAATGGGCGGTGGAGATCTTCAACCAACATCAGCAGGCCGTTGCCCTTTATTCCATCCTGACGCTGGTCGCGCGCCAGCACGGCGATAGTCACGCGTAATCCTCTCCTTTTGCCGGGACGATCCCTTCCCGGCTTTTCATTCTGGCAAAACTGACAAATAACCTGGCAGATGCAGGCAAACGCTTTTCGCCTGCGCCTGTCAGGATAACGCTGGCATAACACGATACACACAACAACTAAAATGAGGTCAACGATGGGAAGTCACTCTTCTTTTTCTCCCCGTAAAACGGCACTGGCCATGGCAGTAACGTTGCTTTGTGCATGGCAGTCACCTGTCTTCGCCCACGGCAGCGAAGCGCATATGGTTCCCATGGAGTCGACCCTTGCGGCATTTGGCGCCGATGTGCAATGGGATGATTACGCCGGGATGTTTACCCTGACCAAAGACGGAGCCTATGTGAAGGTGAAACCTGGCGCTAAAACCGCCATCGTGAACGGCAAAACGTTGACGTTACAGGTTCCGGTGGTGATGAAAGATAAGCACGCGTTTATCTCTGACACCTTCATTAACGACGTCTTCCAGTCGGGACTCGATCAGACTTTCCAGGTTGAAAAAAGCCCTCATCCTCTGAACGCTTTAACCGCGGAGGAAATCAAACTCGCTGTCGGCATTGTTAAAGCCTCAGCCGACTTTAAGCCCAACACCCGTTTCACGCAGATCGCCCTTGCCGAGCCGGATAAAGCCAAAGTATGGGATTACGTCCTGAACGGCACCGCCGTTGATACCCCACGTCAGGCGAATATCACGATGCTCGACGGGAAGCACATCATCGAAAGCCGGGTCGATCTTAAGGATAAAAAAGTCCTGAGCTGGACCGCAGTGAAAGACGCCCACGGCATGGTGCTGCTGGATGATTTCGCCACCGTGCAGCAGATCATCAATGAGAGCGCAGAATTTGCCGAGGCCGTGAAAAAGCACGGCGTGAACGATCCGAAAAAAGTGATGACCACCCCGCTCACCGTGGGATATTTCGACGGCAAGGACGGCCTGAAGCAGGAAGATCGTTTGCTAAAAGTGGTGAGCTATCTGGACGTCGGCGATGGCAACTACTGGGCGCACCCGATTGAAAATCTGGTGGCGGTGGTCGATCTCGAACAGAAAAAAATCATCAAAATTGAAGAAGGCCCGGTTGTACCGGTGCCCTTAGCGCCGCGTCCTTATGATGGGCGCGACCGCGTTGCCGCGACGAAAAAACCCCTCTCGATTGTGGAGCCGGAGGGCAAGAACTACACCATCACCGGCGATCGGGTGCACTGGCAAAACTGGGATTTTCACCTGAGCCTGGATTCGCGCGTTGGGCCCATGATCTCGACCGTCACCTATAACGACAACGGTAAAAAACGTCAGGTGATGTATCAGGGGTCGCTGGGCGGGATGATTGTTCCCTACGGCGATCCGGACGTGGGCTGGTACTTTAAGGCGTATCTGGACTCCGGCGACTATGGCATGGGGACGTTAACCTCCCCGCAGGTACGCGGTAAAGATGCCCCTGCCAATGCGGTGATGCTGAATGAGACCATCGCCGATTACACCGGCGCACCCACGGAGATCCCGCGCGCTATCGCCATTTTTGAGCGCTATGCCGGACCTGAATACAAACACCAGGAGATGGGCCAGCCAAACGTCAGCACCGAGCGACGTGAGCTGGTGGTTCGCTGGGTCAGCACGGTTGGCAACTATGATTACCTCTTCGACTGGGTATTCCACGAGAACGGTACAATCGGTATTGATGCGGGCGCAACGGGTATCGAAGCCGTCAAAGGCGTGCAGGCAAAAACCATGCACGATGCCACGGCGAAAAAAGATACGCAGTATGGCACGCTCATCGACCATAACATCGTCGGCACGACCCATCAGCACATCTACAACTTCCGCCTCGATATGGACGTGGACGGCACGGAAAATCGCCTGGTCGCCCTCGACCCGGAGGTGAAACCGAACACGGCGGGCGGCCCGCGCACCAGCGCCCTCGAGGTGAATCAGTACACTATCGACAGCGAGCAAAAGGCGGCGCAGAAATTCGATCCCGGCACCATTCGTCTGCTGAGCAACACGCATAAAGAAAACCGCATGGGAAATCCCGTCTCGTATCAAATTATCCCGTACGCAGGCGGCACGCATCCGGTCGCCACCGGGGCGAAATTTGCGCCAGACGAGTGGATCTACCATCGTTTGAGTTTTATGGATAAACAGCTGTGGGTGACGCGTTATCAACCAACAGAGAAATATCCGGAAGGGAAATACCCTAACCGCTCCACGCACGATACCGGGCTGGGTCAGTACAGCAAAAATGATGAGTCAATTGATAACCAGGATGATGTGGTCTGGATAACCACCGGCACCACGCACGTTGCCCGCGCCGAAGAGTGGCCCATCATGCCCACTGAATGGGTACATGCCCTGCTCAAGCCGTGGAACTTCTTTGATGAAACCCCCACGCTCGGCAAGAAAATGGACGCCCCGTAATCTGCCAGCAGCAGACGCACAACGATCCGGCTTTTTTTAGTTTACTATCTTAAGAGATCGGACAAACCCTGAGGGCGGAGACTCCGCCCTTTTTTATGCGCTCTGCGCCTGGAAGATAACTGTTAATGGACAAAAGGCACCCTCATCCTACCGATTTAATCTCCTGGCCCACCCGTGAGGCTATGGTCGCCCATGGTCTGGCCCTGAACCTGCCCTGGCTGGCCTTTGTGAACATCAGCTTTGCCCTGATGATATTGTTGCGTAACGTCATGCTCGCGGATTTTGACCCGATTTACAGCATCGCGCAGCCGCTGATCGTGATGGTGAATGGCTTTTTACTGGGTATCATCGTCCTGTCGCTGGCGTTAGTGTTTATGGGCTGGCGACAAGTTCGCGGAATCGACATCGTATTATGTCTGACCAGCGTGATGTGGTCCGGCACCTGCTACGCCTTGCTTACCGCCTGGCAACTGCCCCACGCCTGGCCGCTGTGCGTCATTCTGCTGTTATCCGCTATGGCCGCGCTCTATTTTTATCCGAGCGGCCTGCTCGCCTTTGTGCTCCCCCTCTGGCTGGTATTACCGGTTGCCAGCATGGTGCTCAATCAGGGAATTAATCTGCGCTTCGCCGTGATCTGGGCGGTATTTTCGCTGATCCTGCTCTTAGGACGTTTTATCCTGGTGCGATGGTTTAACGAGGCATGGCGGCGCAATCAGCAAAATCAGCTGTTAATTGCGCGTCTTGATACGCTGGCCCATCAGGATCCGCTCACAGATACCGCAAACCGGCGAGCAATGGAAAACGTGCTGGAGAATGCCGTGAACCAGGGGCAGTCGTTCACGGTGATTATGCTGGACGTCGACTACTTCAAGCTTTACAACGACCATTACGGCCATCAGGCTGGCGATGCGTGTCTGACACGCGTGGCTCAGGTGCTTAAACGCTCGGTGCGAACGCCTGACGATGTGGTCTCCCGGTATGGCGGCGAGGAGTTTGTGGTGATCCTGTTCGACTGCTCGCAAGAGATGGCCGAACAGGTGGCGCAGCGGATTCAGGAGGCGTTGAGGGCCGAAGCCATCCCCCATGAGAAATCAAAGGTCAGCGCGTGCGTGACGGTCAGTATGGGCATCGCCAGCAGGCAAAAAGGACTTTCTGCCGGCCAGGTTATCGCTCAGGCCGACGCCGCGCTCTATCGCGCCAAAGACGGCGGTCGGGATCGCTGGTCGGCCTGATATTCCCTCTCTTGTTGCGTCAGTATCGGACACATACCGACTTCGTTTCGCACCAGCCGTCAAGCCAGTCCGGTCCAAAATCGCGCCCGGTACCGGACTGCTTCATCCCGCCAAACGGCAGATTGGCGTCGATCAGCGTATGGCTGTTTACCCATACGGTGCCCGCCTGCAGACGCTCTGTATAGTCCAGCGCTTTGCTGATATTTTGCGTCCAGACACTTGCCGTCAGCCCATACTGCGTATCATTAGCCTGTCGCAACGCCTCTTCTCCGTCGGCGACGCGTACCAGATTCACCACCGGACCAAAGACCTCCTCGCGCGTCAGGCGCAGCTGCTCCGAGGGGTTAACCACCAACGTCGGAGCAACATAATAACCTTTGCTATCCGGGCCGCTCTGGCCGGTGATGAGCTCTGCATTGCCGGATTTCGCCTCGTCCAGAAACGCCTGCACTTTATCGCAATGGGCACGGGAAACCAGGGGATTGATGAACGCCTGCGGCGACATTCCCGGCCCGACGCTCAGTGACTTGACCGCACGTTCGAAAGCGCTGACCAGGGTGTCAAAGAGCGGCGCTTCGATATAAATGCGCGAACTGGCGGCGCAGACCTGCCCCTGATTGAGGAAGCTGCCGGTCATTAGTCCTTCAACTACCCAGTCAGGATCGGCATCTTTCAGCACGATAGCCGGATTTTTACCGCCCAGTTCCAGCGTCACGCCGGTCAGCGTGTCGGCGGCGGCACGGGCAATCTGTTTTCCGGTTGCGGTTGAGCCGGTAAAGCTGACTTTCGCAATATGGGGATGAGACGTTAACGCCGCGCCACACACGGCACCGCTGCCCGTCACCACATTAAACACGCCGTCCGGGATCCCGGCTTCGCTCGCCAGCTCCGCCACCCGAAGCAGGGTCAGCGGTGTGGTTTCGGAGGGTTTAATGACAATTGAGCACCCTGCCGCCAGGGCGGGCATTACCTTCCACATGCCAATCATCAGCGGAAAGTTCCACGGCACAATCCCCGCCACCACGCCTACGGGCTCCTTGCGGGTCCAGGCCTGGTAACGCGCGCCCTGTGGCAAAGGGATAGAGAGATCGAGGGTTTTCCCGGCAATTTTGGTGGTTAACCCGGCGGTGTAGCGCATCCAGTTCAGGGTGCAGCCCACTTCAAAGGCCCGCGAGATGTTAATTGATTTTCCCTGCTCAAGGGTTTCGAGCTGGGCCAGCGCCTCACCGTGCTGTTCCACCAGATCGGCAAAACGCAGCAGAATCCGTTCGCGTTCCGCGGGCAGCTTTCCGGCCCAGCTGCGGGCGACAAACGCGCGCCAGCCTGACATCACCGCGCGATCCACGTCGTCCACGCTGGCGTCGGCGGTGGACGCGATAATGTCACCTGTCGCCGGGTTGTAGATATTCAGCCGTTTTTCGCTGTCAGAGGCCGCCTGGCGGCCTTCGATCCACAGGCCATGATGTCGGTCCAGAAACTGCTGCACGGCGGGCAGAATGGCGATAGATGATTCAGACATCGGTAACTCCTTTCTCTTTCTTCGCAGGGTGTTAACGCAGTCTATGCGGGGTTTACGTATTGTGCTTTTGTCTCTGTGACATTCGCTTTGCCACCTGTGACAGGCACCGCAAATTGTGATAATTGCCGCTTATAACGCTGTTACCAGGGAGTGTTCTTTCCTATAGTCAGCCTTTAGGTTCTGACAAAATGCAACACAAATGTAACAATACGAAAACAACTAAAAAGCAGCGAGATGAGCCATGGCGTGTGCAAGCGAACAGGAAAAATATCAGCACTGGCTGGCACAAATTAACCAGGTCTGCGGGAGCTTCGCGGCTCGCCCTCTGCCCGGTCAGTTTATCGGCGAGCTGGAAACCAGCTACGCCCGCAGCCTCAAGCTCAGCACCGTTACCGCCGGTGCCGTCAGTCTGTTTCGTACCCGTCAGGAGATCAAAACCAGCAATGATGCCTGGTTTTATACCGTCTTTCAGCTTGAAGGCCGCGCCACGGTCGAGCAGGATGGCAGCCAGACCCTGATCGAAGCGGGCGATATTACCTTAATCGACGCCTCACGCCCCTGCGCCCTTTACTGGCAAGAGCCTTCCCGGCAGATTTCGCTGCTGTTACCGCGCCAAATCCTTGAACAACAGTGCCGTTTCCAGGAGGTGAGCTGCGCCCATACGCTTTCGCGCCATTTGCCTACCGTTCAGCTCAGCCACCGTTTGCTCAGGGAGAGTATGAATAACGCCGCGCTCAGTTCGCAGGAGAGCGAGGCGGCGCTGGAAGCGATGGTCTGTTTGCTCCGTCCTGCTTTCCAGCAGCGTGAGGTGGCTCAGCCGCGTAAGGAACGGCTGTTTCGCAATGTGGTCGCGCTGATTGACGACCATATACAGTCGGATGCGTTACGTCCGGAGTGGATCGCCACCGAGTGCGGCATGTCGGTGCGCAGTCTGTATCGCATGTTTGCCGACAAAGGGCTGGTGGTGGCGCAGTACATCAAAAACCGACGTCTGGATCTCTGTGCGCAGGTGTTGCGGGCGACGGGCGATGAGGAAAAGCTGGCGGGCATCGGTTACCGCTGGGGATTTGCCGATCATAGCCATTTCTCAACGGCTTTTAAGCAGCGCTTTGGCGTCTCGCCTGGCGAGTATCGCAAGCGCTATCGCTGATCACTTCTTCATCCACTTGCCGTTAATGCCTTTAACATATTCTCCCGGCTGCGCCCGGGTCACCAGTTTTTGGCCGGCCATTTTTGCCACTTCATCTACCGGTAAATGATGGCTGTCAGCCAGTTTCTGATAGCTCTCACTGCGGGCTGCATTGATCTCTTTGACCAATGCCTGCGTGTCAGCGTCCTGGCGCAGTGGCGCAATATAGCCACTTAGGGTTTCGCCTACCCGCCCCTGCGTGCGCGCCTCATTAAGGGTGAGCGCAAATGCCGGCGCACTTAACCCCAGCACCAGCAACCCTGTGATAATCCGCTTTTTCATCCGCACCTCAGAACAGATCGCTTCGCGACTTGAGCAATGTTTCGATATCTTTATCCACTTTAATATGGATTTCGTGCTCAATCTTCACGTTCATATTGATGGTTATCGGCTCTTTTGGTGCCGCGACTTCAATGCGTGGCGTACAGCCCGTTAGCATCCCGACCATGACCACGCCGAGCGCGCCTGCCCGCTTTTTCATCGTTGTTCCTCGCATTCTTTCTTCCCAGCCTGACAGCGGGCATGGGGTAGCGCCGCATGTTGTTCAAGCCATGCCTGTAAATTGTCCCCAAAACGCAGGCTGCGCCAGAGGGTAAAAAGATTCTGTTCATGGGTGTAGTTGAGATGGACGGTATTACTTTTCCCGTCTACCCGACTGGTTCCGCTCAGGGTCGACTGCATGGTTAATACGCCAAGATTATCTACATTGATTTTCGTCCACGAACGCGAAATTTCCATATAACGAAGCCAGTTAATCGCCACCCCGGCCACCATATTATCCTTCACAATGGCGTCCGCCGTGTCTTTGTCAATCCGGAGCGTCATCGGACCGGGGTTAGTCAGCCAGCCATCTTTAACGATCCATCGTTCGTTATTCAGCCAGAACGGCAGCGCGCCGCTGACCGGGCCGGACATCGTAAACTGTTTCGGGTTAATCGCGCTGATGAGTTGGCTTGCCGAGATATTTTGCACCCGCAGTAGCGCCGGATCGTGCTGCGGCATCCGTAACTGCTGAAGGGTAATTTTGCCCCCTAAGATGTCCGTGCTGACGTTGCTGAGCAACAGCGGACGGTCTTCCGACCAGGGGTAATCGCCCTGTAAATCGGCGGTGATATTCTGGGCGGTGAACTGATTTACCACCTCGGCAATGCGCAGCGTCACCGGCCCACGCGTCCCCAGTGACCAGACGCCTTCGCTAAAGCGGAACGGCAGCACAAAGTCGACGCCATTGATTTTATTGTCCGGCAGCCAGGCGCTACCGCCGTTTACCACGCCGTGCCCGCCAGCTTCAAACCCCTGTCCTGCCGCAGCGGAAAATGCCACCTGTGCATAGAGATCGCCGCCGCGCAGATCCATTTTCCAGTCAGGCGGGAGCAGCGGCTGGAATACCGTCAGAGACTGTTTTGGCCACCATGCCTGACCGCGCAGACGTTCGCCGTCCCAGCGACCATTCACCCGCACCGGCCCGATATCACCCGCGTGCAGATCGCCTTTAAACTGAAACAGCGTGGGGTCGCTGCCGTCTACGCTAAATTTCAACGTAGACGGCGGAAGAACGCTGCCTCCCGTGAAGGTCGTTTGTGCCGTATCCAGCGATAACGCGCCGCTAAAGCGCGGAGGGTGCGACGCGCGCTGCCACCGCACCGGGGCTTCGAGCGTCAGGCGCGGTTTGCTGGCCAGCATCGAGCCGTACTGCAATTTATCAAAGCCGGTCGATAGCGCTGTCAGCTCAATCACGCTGTCGCGCCACTCCCCTTTGCCCGCCACGTCCCAGCGGGCATTCATTGGGGTGAAGTGTCCGTCACCCCAGTAACGCCATTGCCAGAGACCGTTGTCCGGCAAAAAGTTGTTCGCCTGGCCATCGAGGTGCAACACAAAATCGCCCATCTCGTTTTCATGCGCTTTCAGAATGGCCTGCAAGCGTCCGTCGACCCCTTTTTGCGACAGCTTCACCCCCGCCAGCGGCCAGCGGATCTCATCAATATTCAGAGAATCAATGATTCTTCCCCGGGAACGTAACAGCGCGCCCGGGGCAAAGCTCAGCTGCGGATCGGCCAGACTGCCCGTCAACTGCGCGGGAAGAATGGCGTAAAGAATCAGATCGTTTTGTTTGGCTTCACCGGTGAGCTGCAGCGGCATGGCGCTTTGGTCCATACTCAGTTTTCCCGGGCCGATGGTCAGCACGGCGTTACCTTTACCTGCATCGCCACGGGTCAGCACATTGAGTCGACCGCCGATCGTCGCGCCTTCCAGACCGCGCTGCCAGTTATCAACGTTGAACGCGACTCTGCCGCTCAGCGGCATACCCGCCGGCTCGATGCTCCAGCGACCGTCGCTTACGCTCAGTCTGTCTTTGGTCATTTGCCAGGGCAAATCAAGCAGCGGATCGGGCTTGCCCCGCGCCATCATCACCAGCTGTCCCTGATTGTTTTCCCAGTCGAGGTCGGCATCGACACTCGAGGAGAGCTGTGGCACGTTGAACGTCGCCTGGGCATGACCGTTGACCGGGGCGCCGTCTGGCACCAGCGGCAGCGTAAATTCACCGACCAGGGTTATTGGCTGTGAATAGTTCGGCAGGTGCAGCGCAAACTCGCTGACCGTCAGCGTTTGTCCGCGCAGCGAGGAACGTATTCTCACCTGTTCGCCCTGATATACGATCTCCTGAACGGCTGGGGTCAGTGACACATTCAATTTTCCCTGCCATTGTTGCCAGGGTGACAGGGTGAGCCGATCGATGGTGAGCCAGGTATTGGGCAGGAGGGCCTGCCACTCGGCAAGCGTCCTGGGGGCGGTGGTCGCCTGACCGGATGAGGGCAGTTTGCTCAGACAAACGGTATTGAGATCCAGCATCCCGATGTCCACTTTCCAGCGGCTGGGATGAGAAATAGTCGCATTCTGGAGGCGTGCAATTTCGCAGTCCTCAACCAGATAACGAAGATCGGGAACAATAATGCTGTGGCGCGTCAGTCGTGGGCTTTGTTCAAAGGCGATTCGCGTGCCGGACGGTAGCCAGATCCCTGCGATGGTGGGCAGCCACTGGGCGAGCGTCATCAACAGCGTAAGCGGCACAAGGATGAACAGCAAAGAAAGCGCGATAGCGGCTTTGTATTTACCCTTCATGGGTAGTTAATATCCTGATTTAGCGAAAAAATAAGCCGACGGTGCCCATTATTGTGGCATGTTTAGCCAGTCAGTTGAAGTAAACGCCATTTTTAAGGATAGATGCTCTAGAATTATTCATAGAACTTATTGAATTCAATAAAATTTTATAAATTGTAAGATTATTTTAACCATGCTAACGTGAAGGTAAACTCACTGGAGAAAGTCTTATGAAACTCGCGGTATATAGCACAAAGCAGTACGACAAAAAGTATCTGCAACATGTTAACGAGACTTTTGGCTTCGAGCTTGAATTTTTCGACTTTCTGTTGACCGAAAAAACGGCTAAAACGGCTCACGGCTGCGAAGCAGTCTGCATTTTTGTGAACGATGACGGCAGCCGCCCGGTTCTGGAAGAGCTGAAAAAGCACGGGGTGAAATACATTGCCTTGCGTTGCGCCGGATTTAATAACGTCGATCTGGAGGCGGCTAAAGAGCTGGGGCTGAAAGTGGTACGTGTTCCGGCCTACTCCCCGGAAGCCGTGGCAGAACACGCTATTGGCATGATGATGTCACTGAACCGTCGCATTCACCGCGCCTATCAGCGCACCCGTGATGCCAACTTCTCTCTTGAAGGCCTGACCGGCTTTACCATGTACGGTAAAACCGCCGGGGTGATCGGCACCGGGAAAATTGGCCTGGCCACGCTGCGTATTCTGAAAGGCTTTGGTATGCGTCTGCTGGCGTTCGATCCCTATCCAGCCGAAGCGGCACTGGAGATGGGCGTAGAATATGTCGATCTGTCGACCCTGTTCTCCCAGTCAGATGTCATTTCTTTGCACTGCCCGCTGACGCCCGAAAACTATCACCTGCTTAATGAGTCAGCCTTTAATCAAATGAAAGATGGGGTGATGATCATTAACACCAGCCGGGGCGCGTTGATTGACTCACAAGCCGCGATTGAAGCGCTAAAAACCCAAAAAATTGGGGCACTTGGCATGGACGTGTACGAGAACGAACGCGATCTGTTCTTCGAAGATAAGTCCAATGATGTGATTCAGGACGATGTGTTCCGTCGCCTGTCTGCCTGCCATAACGTGCTGTTTACTGGCCACCAGGCTTTCCTGACTGCCGAAGCGCTGATCAGTATTTCAGAAACGACGCTGGGTAATTTACAGCAGATTGAAAAGGGTGAAGCGTGCCCAAACGCGCTGGTATAAGCCCTGTTCAGGCGGCGACGGCCGCCTGAATTTTCGCTCACGCCGGGATATGTGAGCCGATACGTCTCATTTTCCCGGCCAACTCATCCACATTGCCGTACGCCGACCAGGATCAAAACCTCCGGCGATTTCGTCAGCCAGTCTGCGTGCCAGATGCGGTGGTTGCGAATGGGTATCCGCGATGTCAAACCCCAGCGTGGCGTAAAATCGGGCATTAAACGCGGCGGCAATATCCGTTGTCAGCGTAGCGCCGCGCAGGTCGAGCGCCTGGCCTGCGGAAAGGATCGTTTTCATCAGCAATCGCCCCACTCCTTTGCGTTGCCAGTCAGGATGCACATCGACTTCAGCAATGTGCAGCCATCGCTCCTCAAACGTCCCCGCGACAAATCCAACGGGCACCTTATTCGGGGTAAACGCCGCAAGCAGCAGTCCGTGGTGATAAAAATGCGTGAACTCTGCAAGGCTACCCGCGGCGGCCTGACCCGTTACCGCGCCCGCATTTCGCAGCGTTTCAAAAGCGGCCAATTCAATGGCGCGTAGTTCTTCAAAATGATCCGGTTGCGCAGGCGAGATGGCGATGTCCATCATTTTTTTTTACTCCCTTTACTCATTCGGCTAAGGGGTGTTATGCCATTTTGTATGTGAAATGAACAGATTTACATTGCGTCTCGCTACGCACTCAGTCAACCCAGGACAGGGTAATTTTTAGCCGCATCGCATTGCATAATGGTAAAAAGGGGTTCAGATCAAATAGGCGCTTGCGAAGAGTATCCTGGTACCTGGTGATGCTGCCAACTTACTGATTTAGTGTATGATGGTGTTTTTGAGGTGCTCCAGTGGCTTCTGTTTCTATCAGCTGTCCCTCCTGTTCAGCTA
>NZ_JAJVHF010000013.1 GCF_022171985.1 Huaxiibacter chinensis
CGGGAGGATTCGAACCTCCGACCGCTCGGTTCGTAGCCGAGTACTCTATCCAGCTGAGCTACGGATGCATCGGGATTTACTACTGTACTGCTTGATACGTCATATCACTTCTAAAGTCATATGAAGTAATAGATGGTGCATCCGGGAGGATTACTCGGCTGCGCCTCGCCCTTACGGGCCGTTGCTGAAGCAACGTTATCTTCCCTGGTGCTTGCGAAGCAATCGCAGACCATGAAACAGCAACTTCACTGTTATCCTTGAGAAGATGGTGCATCCGGGAGGATTCGAACCTCCGACCGCTCGGTTCGTAGCCGAGTACTCTATCCAGCTGAGCTACGGATGCAAAATGGCGGTGAGGCGGGGATTCGAACCCCGGATGCAGCTTTTGACCGCATACTCCCTTAGCAGGGGAGCGCCTTCAGCCTCTCGGCCACCTCACCACACAACGCCTCTTTCGAGTGCTTCGAGTAACTCGTTAAGAGCTTCTCGTCGCTGCGTGGCGCATATATTACTTTCTGGGACTTATAAGTCAAACAATTTTCCATAAGCTTTTATCGTTTGCACAAATCACAGGCAATTTGCAGCTAAAACCCGCAAAGAGAGTGTTTTATAAACGGATTTTACGCGCAGCAATGCAGTTATCGGGGGCCATCAGGAGACGAGAAAGAGAAGAAAAGGGTCGGGAAACGCTAAAAAGCAGGAGAACTGAAATCGAACGGTAACTTTATGAAGGAAGAATACTGGAGGGTTGCGTCTCGCCGCAAAGCGAGACGCGATAATATCAGTAACTGGACTGCTGGGATTTTTCAGCCTGGATACGCTGGTAGATCTCTTCACGATGGACAGAGACTTCTTTAGGGGCGTTAACACCAATACGTACCTGGTTACCCTTTACCCCTAAAACTGTCACGGTGACCTCATCCCCAATCATGAGGGTCTCACCAACTCGACGAGTCAGAATCAGCATTCTTTGCTCCTTGAAAGATTAAAAGAGTCGGGTCTCTTGTATCCCGGCATTATCCATCATATAACGCCAAAAAGTAAGCGATGACAAACACGTAATGTGTAAGCAGTCACGGCATCACATTCTGTTAAACGTAAGTTTAGCCGATATACACAAACTCAACCTGACTTTATCGTTATCGATAGCGTAGGACCAGAACGCCATAACGGTAAGGTTATGGCGTCTGATTACGCTTTGTAATTATTACAGTTTCGCACTGACCCAGTTTTCTACACTGGCCAACGCTGCTGGAAGCGCCGCTGCATCCGTGCCACCGGCTTGCGCCATGTCCGGACGACCGCCCCCTTTGCCGCCCACTTGCTGAGCGACCATGCCAATCAGTTCCCCTGCTTTTACGCGGTCCGTCACATCCTTAGAGACGCCAGCAATCAGAGAAACCTTACCCTCAGCCACTGTCGCCAGGACAACAATTGTCGAACCAAGCTGGTTCTTCAGATCGTCAACCATAGTGCGAAGCATTTTAGGCTCTACCCCTGCCAGTTCGCTGACCAGCAGTTTAACACCCTTAATATCAACCGCTTTGCTGGAGAGATTCGCACTCTCCTGCGCCGCCGCCTGCTCTTTCAACTGCTGCAGCTCTTTTTCAAGCTGACGAGTGCGTTCCAGCGCGCTACGCACCTTCTCGCCCAGGTTGTGGCTGTCGCCCTTCAACAGTTGCGCGATATCGTGCAGCTGATCGCTTTCCGCGTGCAGACTGGCAATAGCGCCTTCACCGGTCACGGCTTCGATACGGCGCACGCCTGCCGCCGTACCCGATTCAGAGACGATGCGGAACAGACCGATATCACCGGTACGCGATGCGTGAGTACCGCCACACAGTTCAGTAGAGAAATCACCCATGCTCAGAACGCGAACGCGCTCATCGTATTTCTCGCCAAACAGCGCCATCGCGCCTTTCGCACGGGCGGCTTCAAGATCCATGATATTGGTTTCGATCGGCAGGTTACGACGAATCTGCGCATTCACCAGATCTTCAACCGCACGAATTTCAGACGGTTTCATCGCTTCAAAATGAGAGAAGTCGAAACGCAATACTTTATCGTTAACCAGCGAGCCTTTCTGCGCCACGTGGGTGCCCAGAACGTCACGCAATGCTGCATGCATCAGGTGCGTCGCAGAGTGGTTCAGACGAATACGCGCCCGGCGCGCTTCATCAACGTTCGCCTGTACGCCCTCGCCCACTTTCAGTGAACCGGAGGCCAGCTTGCCGTTGTGCCCGATAGCCTGACCATATTTCTGCGTATCATTGACCGCAAAGCTAAAGCCATTGCCTTTCAGCTCGCCTTTATCGCCAACCTGGCCGCCGGACTCAGCATAGAATGGCGTCTTATCAAGCACGACAACGGCTTCCTGACCCGCGCTGATACTGTCGACCGCTTTCCCGTCAACAAACAGCGCGGTCACTTTCGCGTTCAGCTCAAGGCTGTCGTAACCTTTAAACTCAGACGCACCGTCAACGCGAATCATCGCATTGTAGTCGGCGCCAAAACCGCTGGATTCACGCGCACGACGGCGCTGCTCTTCCATTGCCGCTTCAAAGCCCGCTTCGTCAACTTTGATGTTACGCTCGCGGCAAACATCGGCCGTCAGGTCAACAGGGAAGCCATAGGTATCGTACAGACGGAATGCGGTTTCGCCATCCAGCGTATCGCCAGACAGTTTGGATAACTCTTCGTCCAGCAGCGCCAGACCACGCTCAAGCGTGCGCGCAAACTGTTCTTCTTCGGTCTTCAGAACTTGCTCAACCTGCGCTTGCTGGCGTTTCAGTTCTTCACCTGCATCGCCCATCACGCCGATCAACGGACCAACCAGTTTATAGAAGAAGGTGTCTTTCGCACCCAGCATATTGCCGTGACGAACCGCACGACGAATGATACGACGCAGCACGTAGCCACGGTTTTCATTCGATGGGGTGACGCCGTCGGCAATCAGGAAGGCACAGGAACGAATGTGATCTGCAATGACGCGCAGGGATTTATTGCTCAGATCCGTTGCACCGGTCACTTCTGCCACGGATTTAATCAGCGTGGCGAACAGATCGATATCGTAGTTGGAATTGACATGTTGCAGAACCGCGGCGATACGCTCCAGCCCCATCCCCGTATCAACAGACGGTTTTGGCAGAGGCTCCATGGTGCCGTCCACTTGACGGTTAAACTGCATAAAGACGATGTTCCAGATCTCAATGTAGCGATCGCCATCTTCTTCTGCAGAACCCGGAGGACCACCCCAGATATGGTCGCCGTGGTCGTAGAAAATTTCGGTGCAGGGACCACAAGGGCCGGTGTCACCCATCTGCCAGAAGTTATCAGAAGCGTACGGTGCGCCTTTGTTGTCGCCGATACGAATAATACGCTCACGCGGGATACCCACTTCTTTTTCCCAGATTTCGTAAGCTTCATCATCGGTTTCGTAAACGGTCACCCACAGACGTTCTTTTGGCAGGTTGAACCAGTTTTCACCGGTCAGCAATTCCCATGCAAACTGAATCGCATCGTGTTTGAAATAGTCGCCGAAGCTGAAGTTACCCAGCATCTCGAAGAAGGTATGGTGACGTGCAGTGTAACCGACGTTTTCCAGATCATTATGTTTACCGCCCGCACGTACGCAACGCTGTGAGGTTGTGGCGCGGGAATAATTACGCTTGTCGAGACCAAGGAAGACATCCTTGAACTGGTTCATCCCGGCGTTGGTAAACAGCAGAGTCGGGTCGTTGTTCGGTACCAGGGAGCTGCTGGCAACAACCTGGTGTCCCTTACTATGGAAAAAATCGAGAAACGCCTGACGGATCTCAGCGGTGCTCTTGCTCATAATTATCCTGAAATCAAGCTAACGAAATGTCATAGCCAGCCCATACATGCATTCGATTGGACGGACCAGCTACTGGAAAAAGTGGGAATAAGATAAGTTTTCTTTACTGGGAAGTAAAATCCCACATGCATTCATTCAGTAAAATTACGCCATATCTCCTGAATATCTTCCATCAGGAAGCCGCGATAGAGCAAAAAACGCTGGATTTTTATTTTTTCTGAAAATTCGCGCGGCAGCGGTTCACCGTACTTACGAATAGCCTGCTCGCGCGCTTGCTCGACCCAGTCTACATCGCACTCACGCATGGCCTGCTCGGTTGTCTCACGGGCAATGCCTTTTTGATTAAGCTCCTGGCGAATACGTGCCGGACCATAGCCTTTGCGGCTGCGGCTGGCGATAAAACGCAACACGAAACGGCTATCGTCCAGGTAGCTGTGCTCATAACACCAGGCAATCACACGATCGTAATCCTCCTGCGTGGCATCGATCGCTTCCGGGCCGTTTTTGCTCATGACGGGCGCGGCCAGCTTGCGGCGTAACTCCTGTTCGCTGTGATCGCGCACGGCAAGGATCCGCACTGCGCGGTCCAGTAACCGGGCATAGGCCGGGCGGCGGGGTTTCTGTTCACTCATAAAAAACCTGTTCCGGTTAAATGCAAAAAGGGCCGCATAAGCGGCCCTTAGTTATAACCTTTTGGTTATCAGAAATCTTCGTTGCTTTCAGAAGCATCTGCCGCATCAACAACAAAGTCTGGCTTAGAATCCGGGTTGCTGAGCAGCAACTCACGAACTTTTTTCTCAATCTCTTTCGCTGCAGCAGGGTTCTCTTTCAGCCAGGAGATAGCATTCGCCTTGCCCTGACCGATTTTATCGCCGTTGTAGCTGTACCAGGCACCCGCTTTTTCAATCAGCTTCTCTTTCACGCCCAGGTCAACCAGCTCACCGAGGAAGTTGATACCTTCACCGTAAAGGATCTGGAATTCAGCTTGTTTGAACGGTGCAGCGATTTTGTTCTTCACAACCTTCACGCGGGTTTCGCTACCCACCACGTTCTCGCCTTCTTTCACCGCGCCAATACGACGGATGTCCAGACGAACAGAGGCGTAGAATTTCAGCGCGTTACCACCGGTGGTGGTTTCCGGGTTACCGAACATGACGCCAATTTTCATACGGATCTGGTTGATGAAGATCAGCAGAGTATTAGACTGCTTCAGGTTACCTGCCAGCTTACGCATCGCCTGGCTCATCATACGTGCCGCGAGGCCCATATGAGAGTCACCGATTTCCCCTTCGATTTCCGCTTTTGGCGTCAGTGCGGCAACGGAGTCCACCACGATAACGTCTACAGCACCCGAACGGGCCAACGCATCACAGATTTCCAGCGCCTGCTCACCGGTGTCCGGCTGGGAACACAGCAGGTTATCGATATCAACGCCCAGTTTACGGGCATAGATTGGATCCAGCGCGTGCTCGGCATCGATAAATGCACAGGTTTTACCCTGACGCTGTGCAGCGGCAATCGCCTGCAGCGTTAAGGTTGTTTTACCGGAGGATTCTGGCCCGTAGATTTCTACGATACGGCCCATTGGCAGGCCGCCAGCGCCCAGCGCGATATCAAGAGAAAGCGAACCGGTGGAGATAGTTTCCACATCCATGGAGCGGTCTTCACCCAGGCGCATGATGGAGCCTTTACCGAATTGCTTTTCGATCTGGCCCAGCGCTGCCGCCAACGCTTTCTGTTTGTTTTCGTCGATAGCCATTATTACTCCTGTCATGCCGGGAGAAGCGACTGTGCTTCACCGAGGATTACTGTTTTGTTGAGGCAATTATACTGTATGCTCATACAGTATCAAGTGTTTTGTAGAAATTGTTGCCAGAGCGTTTTTAACGCATATTCCGTCGCCTGCCGACGCACGCTTTCGCGATCGCCCTTAAAGCATTCACGACGGGTAATGCCCTCGCCTTGCGAGGTCGCAAAGCCAAACCAGACGGTGCCCACGGGTTTCACATCGCTGCCGCCGTCCGGCCCGGCGATGCCGCTGATGGAGATGGCGAAATCGGCCCGCGCCGCTTTTAACGCCCCGATGGCCATCTCGACTACCACGGGCTCGCTCACCGCGCCGTGCGCTTCAAGCGTGGCTTCACGTACGCCAATCATCTGTGCTTTGGCTTCGTTACTGTAGGTGACAAATCCGCGTTCAAACCAGGCGGAACTGCCCGCAATATCGGTGATGACTTTGGCGACCCAGCCGCCCGTACAGGATTCTGCTGCCGTCAGCGTGGCCCCGCGCTGTTTCAACGCCAGGCCCACGACTTCACTCAGCTGCATTAATTCATGGTCAGTCATCGCTTTACACTCCTGAAAAACATGCAGCACAAGATAGCACTTTCTCAGAAGATATGGGGACGAGGGTAAGAATTTACGAGGGTGATTCAGAAAAAAGCCGACGGTAAAATCGGCTTAGCGGGGAAGAATTATTTCATGCTCTTCGCGAGCGTATCAACGTTGTGTCGGAACGCTTTAACATAGGTGTCTGCCACGCCGCCTTTTGCCGACAGCGCCTCAGGATAAAGTTCACCGCCGGGCTGAGCGCCCGTCGCGAGGGCAATCTGTTTTACCAGACGGGGATCGAGCTGATTCTCCATAAACCAGGTCTTCACGCCGTCCGCTTTGATCTGATTGATGATCTCTGCCACCTGCGCCGCACTGGCTTCGCTCTCGGAAGAGAGTCCTTGCGGTGCCATAAAGGTCACACCATAGGCCCGGCTGAAATAGCCAAACGCATCGTGGCTGGTCAGTACCTTACGTTTGCTCTGAGGAATCGCGCTAAATTGCGATTTTGCCCAGTTATCCATCGCCGTGAGTTGGGCAATGTAAGGTCTGGCGGAGCTCTCCAGCGCCGTTTTATCCTGCGGATCGGCCTCGACAAGGCCCGCGAGAATATTCTGCGCATACAACGCCCCGTTAGCCGCGCTGTTCCAGGCGTGAGGATCCGTCACGGTTTCGCCGTCTTCATCAAGCGTATGCGTTTTAACCCCTGCAGAGGCCACCACCAGCGTTCCTTTAAATCCAGAGGCTTTGACCAGACGGTCGAGCCACCCTTCCAGCCCCAGCCCGTTAACCACCACGACATCCGCTTTGCTGAGCGCTGCACTGTCCTTTGGCGACGGTTCAAACGTATGCGGATCGCCATCCGGTCCCACCAGCGTGGTGACCTTAACGTGCTCGCCCCCCACCTGCTGCGTGATATCCCCTAAGATCGAAAAACTGGTCACCACGTTGAGCGTTTTTGCCGCGACACTTTGCGACAGTACACCCAGCGCCAGCGCGACGAGTAAACCTGTACGTTTCATTATTTCCCCTTGCATTAAAAATACGCCCGCAGACTGGCAGCCAGCCTGCTGCGCGAGCCACATAAAACAGAAAAAAAGAACAGCGCGCTGGCGGTCAGCACGATGGCGGGGCCAGCGGGCAAGCTGGCAGCCCAGGAAAGGCTCAGCCCCAGCCATGCGCAGCAGACGCCGCTCGCCCCGGCAAACAGCAGCATCCCTGGCAACGTACGCGCCCAACAGCGGGCGGCGACGGCGGGCAGCATCATCAACCCCACCGCCATCAGCGTGCCGAGCACCTGAAAACCGGCGACCAGGTTGAGCACCAGCAGCGCCAGGAATAACCCGTGCAGGAGCGCGGGAAGCCAGCGGGCATTAACCTGTAACCAGGCGGTATCAAAGGCTTCGGTCACCAGACCGCGATAGAAAATCGCCAGGATAAGTAGCGTCAACGCGCAGACGCCGGCGACAAACCAGGCTGAATCAATGTCTACCGCCAGGATCGAGCCAAACAGCAGGTGCAGCAGATCGACGTTTGACCCACGTAGCGAAACCAGCGTGACGCCCAGCGCCAGCGAGCCAAGATAGAAGCCCGCAAAGCTGGCATCTTCTTTTAACGGAGTACGGCGACTGACAAACCCCGCCACCAGCGCAACTAAAATACCGGCGATAAACCCGCCGATGCTCATCGCCAGAAGCGACATGCCGCTCAGTAAATATCCCACCGCCACGCCGGGCAAAATGGCGTGGGAAAGCGCATCTCCCATCAGGCTCATACGCCGCAACTGCAAAAATACCCCTAACGCCGTGGTACTGACCGACAGCGCCAGGCAAACCGCCAGCGCCCGACGCATAAAACCGTACTCAATAAAGGGCTGAAAAAAGAGATGCCAGATCATGCCACCCTCACTTGCGCGGTATCCCAGTGAAAGGCAGCGGTATCAAGACGTAACGTCTGGGGGAAATGGCGCGCCACGCGTTCGCTGTCATGCAGTACGGCCAGGACCGTTTTTCCCTCGCCATGCATCTCCAGCATTAAAGCCATCAGTACGTGACAGGTGGCTTCATCCACGCCGGTAAAAGGCTCATCCAGCATCACCAGCGCAGCCTGCTGCACTAATACCCTGGCAAACAGCATTCGCTGAAATTGCCCGCCCGAAAGTTCGTCAATCGTGAGATGCGCCATCGCCTCCAGGCCAACCCGTTCAAGCGCGGCGGCAATACGTCTGCGGGTGTCACGCTGAAAGCCCGCCAGCAGCGAATGTTGCGGCCAGCAGCCCATGCTGACGACATCCTGGACCGTCAGCGGAAACTGCGCCTCCAGCGCATGACGCTGCGCCAGCCAGCCAATAACCGGGCGCTTACCCTGCCATCGGAAGGCACCGCTCACCGGGGGAATAAAGCCCGCCAGGGTTTTCAGGAGCGTTGATTTGCCACAACCGTTCGCCCCCGTAATAGCCGTCATACTGCCCGACGCAATCACGCCGTTCAGCGTCGGCGTGACGGGCACGCGGTCGTAGCCCGCGACAAGCTGTTGCAGTTCAATCATGGCAGTCTCACCGCCCAGAGCATCACCAGACCCATGAGCAGAATCAGTGCCAACGCCATGAAAAATCGTACAAAAGCTGAACGGGCAAAAAGAGATACCGACATACCTTTACCTGCATTTAATGTTATAACATAACAATAAATAAAAGCATTGAGGATGTAAATGGCGGAGGGGAAAAGGGAGTGTGGCGAAATGTTTCAGGAAAACGACGAGTTCGCCGGAATATGCCCTCTCCATACAGAAGAGGGCATCAGCAATGTACTACTGGCTAAACGGGGACGCCGCCGGAACGCGGGCCAGCGCAACCGCCTGCCCCAGCTGCCATACGGCCATGGCGTAGTGGGTACTGTGGTTGTAGCGCGTGATGGTGTAGAAGTTTGGTAATCCGTACCAGTACTGATAACCGGAACCAATATCCAGACGCAGCAGGCTCACCTGCTGATTATTGTTCAGCGGCTGCATCGGCGTTAAGCCCGCAGACGCCAGCTGCGCGACGCTGTATTTGGTTTTGAAGCCATTTTCCAGCCCTGGCGCCTGTCCATTGGCCTGCACCGCGACCTGCTCGCCTTTGACCCAGCCATGCGCTTTGAAGTAGTTCGCCACGCTGCCGATGGCATCGACCGGATCCCACAGATTGATATGCCCGTCACCATTAAAGTCGACGGCATACTCTTTGTAGGATGACGGCATAAACTGACCATATCCCATTGCGCCTGCGAAGGAACCTTTCAGGTCGAGCGGATCGTCTTGTTCATTTCTCGCCATCAACAGGAAGGTTTCCAGTTCTGATGAGAAATATTCGGCGCGGCGCGGATAGTTGAACGAAAGCGTCGCCAGCGCATCCAGGATGCGGGTTTTGCCCATCACGCGGCCCCAGCGGGTTTCCACGCCGATGATGCCCACGATAATCTCAGGCGGTACACCATACACCTGCCATGCACGGGTTAAGGCATCTTCATATTGATTCCAGAAGGCCACCCCGTTCTGGACGTTATCAGGGGTAATAAACTGTTTACGATAGCGCAGCCACGCGCCGTTTGGTCCTGACGGGGGCTGAGTGGTCGGCGCCTGGCGATCCATCAGACGCAGGACATAGTCCAGACGTTTAGCCTGGGACAGGATCTCCTGCAACTGCTGTCGGTTGAATCCATGCTTGCTCACCATTTTATCGATGAACTGCTCGGCAGCCGGGTTATTGGCAAAATCGCCCCCCATCTGCATCACATTGTGCTGCGGCTCCAGCAGAAAGCCGCCGGAAGGCGCCCCCGCCGTTTGTTGAACTTCCTCTGTTTTCGGCTTACTGCTACAGGCAGCAAGCATAATCAGCGCGGGGATGAGCGCTGCATAACGACGCTTGACCATGTGACATCCATTTAAAGAATTCGATAAGTGGCAAGTATGGTAAAGCATCCCCGATGCCTCAAGGAAGCCCAACGCGCCTTCTCCGCCCACTCTTTATGCCTGCCCGCACGGATTTGTATTTTATTTGAACAAAACACACCGTTAAAACCCAATATATTTCAAAATAATCCATTTTTCTTTCATTGTGCGATACAATTAACACTTTAAAACCTTTCAAAGTGATTATTATTAGCCCCAGTTATACAAAAACAAAAAAGTCCCACAGGAGAGAAGAATGATAGAAACCATCACCCACGGCGCCGAGTGGTTCATCGGGCTGTTTCAGAAAGGCGGAGAAGTCTTCACCGGCATGGTGACCGGGATCCTCCCCCTGCTGATCAGTCTTCTGGTGATCATGAACGCGCTGATTAACTTTATCGGCCAGCAACGCATTGAACGCTTTGCCCAGCGCTGCGCCGGCAATCCGCTGTCCCGTTACCTGGTTCTGCCCTTCATCGGCACGTTTGTTTTTTGCAACCCGATGACGCTGAGCCTGGGCCGCTTTATGCCGGAAAAGTACAAGCCGAGCTATTACGCCGCAGCCTCCTACAGCTGCCACTCCATGAATGGCCTGTTCCCGCATATCAACCCCGGCGAGCTGTTTGTTTATCTGGGCATTGCCAGCGGCCTGACCACGCTTGGCCTGCCGCTCGGTCCGCTGGCGGTGAGTTATCTGCTGGTCGGGCTGGTCACTAACTTTTTCCGCGGCTGGATCACGGATCTCACTACCGCCATTTTCGAGAAAAAAATGGGGATCCAGCTTGAAGAGAAAGTCCATCTTTCAGGAGCCACAGCATGAACCGGATTCGCATTGAAAAAGGCACGGGCGGCTGGGGCGGCCCGCTGGAATTCGACGCCGCGGAAGGCAAAAAAATCGTCTACATCACCGCAGGCACACGTCCGGCCATTGTCGACAAACTGCGTGAACTGACCGGCTGGGAAGCGGTCGACGGCTTCAAAGAGGGCGAACCGCCCGAAGCGGAAATCGGCGTGGCGGTAATCGACTGCGGCGGCACGCTGCGCTGCGGCATCTACCCCAAGCGGCGTATTCCTACCGTGAATATCCATTCCACCGGTAAATCAGGTCCGCTGGCGCAGTACATCCTGGAGGACATCTATGTCTCCGGCGTAAAAGAGGAAAACATTCGTCTGGCACAAGGGTCTGCTGCCCCTCAGAAAGCGGCTCCGCGTGATTACGACACGAGTAAGAAAATCACTGAACAGAGTGACGGCCTGCTGGCAAAAGTCGGGATGGGGATGGGCTCTGCCGTGGCCGTGCTGTTCCAGTCCGGGCGCGACACCATCGACACGGTGCTAAAAACCATTCTGCCGTTTATGGCATTCGTTTCGGCGCTGATCGGCATCATCATGGCCTCGGGTCTTGGCGACTGGATTGCCCACGGCCTCGCCCCGCTGGCGAGCCACCCGCTCGGGTTGGTGACGCTGGCGCTGATCTGCTCCTTCCCGCTGCTGTCGCCGTTTCTCGGCCCGGGCGCGGTCATTGCGCAGGTTATCGGCGTGCTGATTGGCGTGCAGATTGGCCTTGGCAACATTCCCCCGCATCTGGCCCTGCCCGCCCTGTTTGCCATTAACGCCCAGGCGGCGTGTGATTTCATCCCTGTCGGGCTGTCGCTGGCGGAAGCGCGCCAGGACACCGTGCGCGTTGGCGTGCCGTCTGTACTGGTCAGCCGTTTCCTGACCGGCGCACCGACGGTGCTGATTGCCTGGTTTGTCTCCGGCTTTATCTACCAATAAGAGGTTCCTGTGATGACCGTAATTTACCAGACCACTATCACCCGCATTGGCCAGAGCGCGGCCGATGCGCTCAGCGACAACATGCTGATTACCTTCCGCGAAGGCGCGCCCGCGGATATCGAAGCGTTTTGCTTTATCCACTGCCACGGCGAGATGAGCGGCGAGCTGAAGGCCGGGAGTCAGATGGAGTTGGGCGATGCGCGCTACGCCGTGACCGCCGTCGGCGAGGTGGCCGGACAAAACCTGCGGGAGCTCGGCCATATCACCCTGCGTTTTGATGGCCAGCCGCAGGCGGAATATCCCGGTACGGTGCATGTGGCTGGCCCGGTTCCGCAGGCTGTCACCCCAGGCTGCACACTGAAGTTTGTTGCGTAATTTAAGGAGAAAGATATGAGTCAGGTTGCCGTTGTCATTGGTGGGGGACAAACCTTAGGCGAGTTCCTCTGCCGTGGGCTTGCTGCAGAGGGTTACCGCGTGGCGGTCGTGGATATTCAGAGTGAAAAAGCCGCACGCGTGGCGGATGCCATCAACACCGAATGGGGTGAAGGGATGGCCTGGGGATTTGGTGCTGACGCCACCAGCGAGCAGAGCGTGATGGCGCTGGCCCGCGGCGTGGACGAGATTTTTGGCCGTACCGACCTGCTGGTCTACAGCGCAGGGATAGCCAAAGCGGCCTTTATCAGCGATGTCGAACTGGGGGATTTCGACCGCTCCCTGCAGGTGAACCTGGTGGGTTATTTCCTCTGCGCACGCGAGTTTTCCCGCCTGATGATCCGCGATGGCATACAGGGGCGCATCATTCAGATTAACTCGAAATCGGGCAAAGTGGGCAGCAAACACAACTCCGGTTACAGCGCGGCGAAATTTGGCGGCGTAGGGCTGACGCAATCTCTGGCCCTCGATCTGGCCGAATATGGCATTACCGTGCACTCGCTGATGCTGGGCAACCTGCTGAAATCGCCGATGTTCCAGTCCCTGCTGCCGCAATATGCCACCAAACTTGGGATCAATGCCGATGAAGTTGAGCAGTATTACATCGACAAAGTGCCGCTCAAGCGCGGCTGCGATTATCAGGACGTGCTGAATATGCTGCTGTTTTATGCCAGCCCGAAGGCCGCTTACTGCACCGGGCAGTCCATTAATATCACCGGCGGACAGGTGATGTTCTGATCGAGAGGTTTGTTTCCGCTCACCTTAACCCTCTCCCACAGGGAGAGGGAACAAAATAAGGAGTCGATATGGTCACCGCATTCATCACCGTCGCCGCCATCGCCTGGTTCTGCCAGCTGATCTTTGCCGGCTGGCAGCTCCGCCAGTTTAACCGTGCGTTTGATGCCCTGTGTCAGAAAGGCCGCGTGGGCGTCGGGCGTTCCGGTGGGCGTTTCAAACCGCGCGTGGTGGTTGCCATTGCGCTGGATGAAGACAACAAAGTCTGCGATTCCCTCATCATGCGCGGAATAACTGTTTTTGCCCGACCGGTGAAAATCCAGGCAATTAACGGCATCTCTTTGCAGGAATTACGACCCGATGTGATCTTTCCCCATGATTCTCTCTGTCAGAATGCACTATCATTAGCGCTTAATCTGAAACATGTATAATTTCGTTGTGAAAGCTATATGCTTGCGAAATTATCATTTCGCAACGTAAGGAACGAAGCGCCTATGAAACCTCGTCAGCGGCAGGCGGCCATTCTTGAGCATCTCCAGAAGCAGGGAAAATGTTCAGTAGAAGACCTGGCTCACTACTTTGACACCACGGGCACCACCATTCGCAAGGATCTGGTCTTGCTTGAAAACGCGGGTGCCGTCATTCGAACCTATGGTGGAGTAGTGCTCAATAAAGACGAAGCCGACCCGCCTATCGATCACAAAACGCTGATTAATACTCCTCAGAAAGCGCTGATTGCCGAAGCGGCCGTCAACTTTATCCACGACGGCGACTCCATCATCCTGGATGCAGGCAGTACCGTGCTGCAGATGATCCCGCTGCTCAGCCGCTTCAATAACATCACGGTGATGACCAACAGTCTGCACATCGTCAACGCCCTGGCGGAGAACGACTGCGAGCAGACCATCCTGATGCCCGGTGGAACCTTTCGTAAAAAATCGGCGTCATTTCACGGTCAGCTGGCAGAGAACGCCTTTGACCACTTTAGTTTTGATAAGCTCTTTATGGGCACCGACGGTATCGATCTTAATGCAGGCGTCACCACCTTTAACGAGGTTTTTAGCGTCAGTAAGGCCATGTGCAACGCCGCACGGGAGGTCATTCTGATGGCGGACTCGTCGAAGTTTGGTCGCAAAAGCCCGAATATTGTCTGTAGTCTGGAAAGCGTCGATAAGCTGATTACCGACGCAGGTATCGACCCGGCGTTCAAAAAAGCGCTGGAAGAGAAAGGAATCAATGTGATCGTAACCGGAGAGAGTCATGAGTGATTTTCTGTTAAACGCAGGCCGCCAGACGCTGTTACTTGAACTCCAGGAAGCCAGCCGTCTGCCGGATCGTCTTGGCGATGATTTTGTTCGTGCTGCCAACACCATCATTCAGTGCGAGGGCAAAGTGATCGTGGCCGGGATCGGGAAATCCGGGCACATCGGCAAGAAGATCGCCGCGACGCTTGCCAGCACCGGAACCCCGGCGTTCTTTGTGCATCCGGCCGAAGCGCTGCACGGCGATCTGGGGATGATCGAAAGCCGCGACGTGATGCTGTTTATCTCCTATTCCGGCTCGGCCAAAGAGCTGGATTTGATTATTCCGCGCCTGCACGAAAAATCAGTCGCCCTGCTGGCGATGACCGGTAAATCGCGTTCGCCGCTGGCAGTGGCAGCCAAAGCCACGCTGGATATCTCCGTGGAGCGCGAAGCCTGCCCGATGCACCTCGCCCCGACGTCCAGCACCGTTAACACGCTGATGATGGGCGACGCGCTGGCGATGGCGGTGATGCAGGCGCGCGGCTTCAACGAAGAAGATTTTGCCCGCTCGCACCCGGCGGGCGCGCTCGGCGCACGCCTGCTCAATAAAGTGCATCATCTGATGCGGACCGACGATGCGATTCCGCAGGTCAAACTGAACACCAGCGTGATGGACGCAATGCTGGAGCTCAGCCGAACTGGCCTTGGGCTGGTTGCGGTGTGCGATGAAAACGATCTCGTCACCGGGGTCTTTACCGACGGGGATCTTCGTCGCTGGCTGGTTGGCGGCGGCAAACTGGAGACGCCCGTACAGGACGCGATGACGCCAGGCGGCCTGACGCTCAACGCCGAAAGCCGCGCCATCGAAGCCAAAGAGCTGCTGATGAAACGCAAAATCACCGCCGCACCGGTGGTGGATGACAGCGGCAAACTCTGCGGCGCGATAAACCTGCAGGATTTTTATCAGGCCGGGATTATTTAACCCTTCAGTCCCAGACGTTTCGCCAGCCGGTGCAGGTTGGCGACGTCCGTTTCCAGCGCCCGCGCACATGCCGCCCAGCTGCGGCCGTTCTGCTCCAGCGCACGGGCAATCGCCTGGCGCTGAAAGGCTTCGGTGGCTTCACGCAAACTGGTACTGACGGCCATCGGGGTCTCCTGAACCACAGCAGGCGCCTTCTCATCGTGCAGGGCAAAATGTCGGGCATGAATCACCAGCTCATCGCTTGAACGCTCCGCGCGCGCCAGCACCACCGCGCGGTGGATAGCGTGTTCCAGTTCGCGCACGTTGCCCGGCCAGCCATACTGCTGAAGATGCTCACGCGCCCCAGGGCTGAGCACGACGCGGGAAAGGCCCATCTTGAGCCGACACTGCTCGCAAAAATAGCCTGCCAGCAACACCACGTCTTCGCCCCGTTCACGCAGCGCTGGCACCGTCAGCGGAAAAACGCTCAGACGATGGAACAGATCGGCGCGGAAGTGACCGGCCAGTACCTCTTCACGCAAATCGCGGTTGGTGGCGGCGAGAACGCGTACATCGACCCGTAAGCTGCGATCGTCACCTACGCGCTGAATATCGCCGTACTGCAGCACCCGCAGCAGCTTCGCCTGTAACGACAGCGACAGCTCGCCAATTTCATCAAGGAACAGCGTGCCATTATCGGCCATTTCGAACTTACCGCTGCGGTTGCTGATAGCCCCGGTAAACGCCCCTTTCACATGCCCGAACAGTTCGCTTTCCGCCACGCTTTCTGGCAGCGCGGCGCAGTTGAGATAGACAAGCGGGTTAACCGCGCGAGGTGAATTTTCGTGTATGGATTTCGCCACCAGCTCTTTACCGGTGCCCGTTTCGCCGAAAATCAGCACGTTTAAATCCGAGGCCGCCACGATATCGATCTCTTTTTTAAGCTGGACCATTCCTGCGGACAGGCCAATCATCTCGGTATGGATGACCTGTTCAAAGGCCGCCGGGCTGCCCGGCAGCAGGTTCTGGCTCTCCAGTTGTTCAATCAGCAGCGCGTTATTTAGCGCCCCGGCGGCCAGGGCCGCGATCAGACGCAGCTCTTCATCACTGAAGGTATCGAACTGGTCCGGCGACATACCGTCAAGCGTCAGGGCGCCAATCAGATTTTGTCCGGCAAAAAGCGGCAGGCCAATGCAGGCGTGGACCTTCAGGCTCTCCTGTCCCGGGATCAGCCCATCGTAAGGGTCGGGGAGATCGCTGTCCGCAGGAAAGCGCACCACATCCCCCGCACGGGCAATGGTTTCGAGACGCGGATGGCCCTCCAGAGTAAAGCGGCGCCCCAGAACATCCTGCGCCAGTCCGTCGATGGCGAGCGGTATAAACTGCCGCCCTTCATAACGCAGCAGCGCCGAGGCATCGCATGCCAGCACGTGCCGCAGGGTTGAAATCAGCCGTTGAAAACGGTCCTGATGACCAATACCAGTTTGCAGTTCAATGGCGATTTTCGCCAGCACATCTACGGAAAAGCTCATCTTCGCCTCACTGTCATTTTGACAATCTATATTGTCATAATGACCATAAATAAGACAGTCATTTTGACTACTCATTACGGGTGACTTTTTAACAAAGGCAATAAAATCAATACTATAAAAAGTTGGCACGAAACGTGTAATAGACAAAACATCTTATTTGAACACGCCGTATAAATTGAGGTTGCTATGTCTATTCTTGTTAAAAATAACATTCATTGGGTGGGTCAACGTGACTGGGAAGTACGTGATTTCCACGGGACGGAATACAAAACCCTGCGCGGCAGCAGCTACAATAGCTATCTTATTCGCGAAGGTAAAAACGTATTGATCGATACCGTCGATCACAAATTCAGCCGCGAGTTCGTGCAGAACCTGCGCAGCGAAATCGATCTGGATGCTATCGATTACATCATTATTAACCATGCGGAAGAAGACCACGCCGGTGCGCTGACCGAGCTGATGTCTTATATCCCGAACACGCCAATTTACTGCACCACCAACGCGATTGACTCCATTAACGGTCACCACCACCATCCGGAGTGGAATTTCCATACCGTTAAAACCGGTGACACGCTGGATATCGGCAATGGCAAGCAGCTGATCTTCGTTGAAACGCCGATGCTGCACTGGCCCGACAGTATGATGACCTACATGACCGGCGACGCGGTGCTGTTCAGCAACGATGCCTTTGGTCAGCACTACTGCGACGAACGTCTCTTCAACGATGAAGTGGATCAAACCGAGCTGTTCGAACAGTGCCAGCGTTACTACGCCAACATTCTGACCCCATTCAGCCGTCTGGTGACGCCTAAAATCACCGAGATCCTGGGCTTCAACCTGCCGGTGGATATGATTGCCACCTCTCATGGCGTGGTGTGGCGTGAAAACCCCACCCAGATCGTTGAGCTGTATCTGAAATGGGCGGCAGATTATCAGGAAGACCGTATTACGATCTTCTACGACACCATGTCCAACAACACCCGCATGATGGCAGATGCGATTGCGCAGGGTATCAATGAAGTAGACCCGAACGTGGCGGTGAAAATCTTCAACGTGGCGCGCAGCGATAAAAACGAGATTCTGACCAATACCTTCCGCTCCAAAGGCGTGCTGGTGGGCACCTCCACCATGAACAACGTGATGATGCCGAAAATTGCGGGTCTGGTAGAAGAGATGACCGGCCTGCGTTTTCGCAATAAACGCGCCAGCGCCTTTGGCTCCCACGGCTGGAGTGGCGGCGCGGTTGACCGTCTCTCCACGCGTTTGCAGGATGCCGGCTTTGAAATGTCGATGAGCCTGAAGGCCAAATGGCGTCCGGACATCGACGCACTGGAAATCTGCCGCCAGCACGGTCGCGACATCGCACGTCAGTGGGCGCTCGCTCCGCTGCCTGACGTCGCGGCAAAACCCGCTGAACAGCAGCCCTCCGGCGCCTGTGCCTCCGCCGCGTCTGCCGATCTCGGCCCGCGCATGCAGTGCAGCGTCTGCCAGTGGATTTACGACCCTGAACAGGGAGAGCCAATGCAGGATGTCGCCCCGGGCACGCCGTGGAGTGACGTACCGGACAACTTCCTCTGCCCGGAATGCTCGTTAGGTAAGGACGTCTTTGACGAACTGGCGACGGAGGCAAAATGAGCCACGGAATCGTGATTATCGGCTCGGGCTTTGCCGCTCGTCAGCTGGTGAAAAATATTCGTAAGCAGGATGCCACGGTGCCGTTAACGCTCATCGCGGCGGATAGCATGGATGAGTACAACAAGCCTGACTTAAGCCATGTCATCAGCCAGAGCCAACGCGCAGACGATCTCACCCGCCAGACGGCGGGGGAGTTTGCCGAACAGTTTAACCTTCGCCTGTTTCCGTATACCTGGGTCACCGGTATCGATGCCTCCGCACACGTGGTCAAATCCAGGGACCAGCAGTGGCAGTACGACAAACTGGTGCTGGCAACCGGCGCCGCGGCCTTTGTCCCGCCCGTTAACGGGCGGGAGATGATGATCACCCTGAACAGCCAGCAGGAATATCGCGCCAGCGAAACCCTGCTACGTGATGCGCAAAGGGTGATGATTGTCGGCGGGGGGCTGATTGGGACAGAACTGGCGATGGATTTTTGCCGCGCCGGTAAATCGGTGACGCTGGTCGATCACGCAGCCAGCATTCTTTCGGCGCTGATGCCTGCCGAAGTGAGCAGTCGCTTACAGCATCGCTTAACCGATATGGGGGTCCACTTGTTGCTGAAATCACAGCTGCAAAATCTGACCCGCTCGGAAAAAGGGATCGTCGCCACGCTCGACAGAGATCGTCACGTTGAGGTGGATGTGGTGGTCGCCGCTACAGGCCTGCGCCCTGAAACCGCGCTGGCCCGCTGCGCCGGCGCTGAAACAGGCCGTGGCGTGAAGGTGGACAGCTACCTGCAAACCACGCAGCCCGATATATATGCCCTGGGTGACTGCGCGGAAATCAACGGTCAGGTTCTGCCGTTCCTGCAGCCAATCCAGCTTAGCGCCCTCTATCTGGCGAAAAACGTGCTGGGGGCCAGTGCGCCCCTGAAGTTGCCCGCCATGCTGGTTAAAGTGAAGACGCCTGAATTACCGCTGCATCTCGCGGGTGAAACGCAGCGCCAGGATCTCAGCTGGCAGTTATCCATTGACCCGCAGGGCATGGTTGCGCGGGGATCGGACCCCTCGGGCGAACTGCGCGCCTTCGTCGTGAGCGAAGATCGCATGAAGGAGGCATTCGCGCTGCTGAAATCGTTATCCCTGTAACCGGTAAACCGAACTTAACCTTAGGATATAGTTATCCGCCGCCCCGATGTCCCGGGGCTTTTTTTATCCTTCACGCACCACCAGCGTGTCGTAGCCTCGCCAGCGGTAATTTGCGACTGAAATCAGCCAGCAGACGACAAAGAGCCCCACCACCCCATAACCCGCGTTGCCCAGACGATCGTTAACGGCAGCCACGACGCGCCAGACGCCGCCGTGAAGATTAAACTTATCCATCAACAGCCCTGTTGCCTCCAGGCCGCCAATCAACAGCGCAACCACCACGGAGGTTCCGGTAATCGTCATGTTGTAGTAGAGCTTGCGCTGCGGTTTATCAAACGCCCAGCCGTAGGCCCCCACCATCAGCACATTATCCAGGGTGTCCACCAGCGCCATGCCGCTGGCGAACAGCGCCGGAAAAATCAGGATTGCCCAGACTGACATCCCGTTCGTGGCGCTGGCGGCGGAGATCCCCAGCACGCCGATCTCCGTGGCGGTATCAAACCCAAGGCCAAACAAAAATCCCACCAGATACATCTGCCCGCTTTTATTGACCAGCCGGAACGTGGCGCCAAACAGCCAGCTCATTACCCCACCCTGGGCGGAGAGGTCCCGCTCATTGGCGCAACCCTGCCCTTTTTTCAGCCGCTGAAAACTGCGCCAGACGCTCTGCAATATCATGGCATTGACCAGCGCCATCGCCAGCAGAAACGTCGCCGAGACGGCCGTGCCAATCAGGCTGCCCGTGTCGTGAAACCAGCTCAGTTTTTGTTGAAAAGCGCTCGCCGCGGCGGCAATGGCTACCGTTGCCAGCACCACAATGGTCGAATGGCCGAGTGAAAACCAGGCGCCGATACCGTACGGGCGCTTGCCCTCCTGCATCATTTTACGCGTGACGGAATCAATTGCCGCAATATGGTCAGCATCCACCGCATGACGCAGACCGTAGCACCAGGCGAGCAGGCTTGCCGCCATCAGCGCGCTGTTCCCGCTAAAGGTTTGCCATGCAAAGCCCCACGCCAGAACATTCGCGATAACCAGCCCCAGCAACAAAAATGCGGCACGGGGATGCGTGCGAAAGCGTCGCTGCATGTTACATCCTCTCTGCAGATAAACGGGCCGCTGCCACAACAGCCTGCCCAAAGGAGATCGCCCCGTCGCCCGCAGGCAACCGGGAAGGGAAAAGAAGCTGGTAATCAGCAAGATAGTATTTCAACCGCGTGCGTAGCAGGCGATTGTGCATCACCCCGCCGCTAAAGCAGAGCGTCGTTATCGCCCGACGCCGGGCGTGGTAGCGCAGCAATTGTGCCAGCCCTTTCGCCAGCGCATCGTGGAAGGCCCACGCCCGCGCGCCAGGCTCAGCCTGCCAGTCCAGCCACTGTTGCCAGAAGGTGGACATGCTTAAGACGCCCTCCTCTACGGGCAGCGTGACCGGATGCGCAGCACCCGCACTTCGGGTGGCTAAGGTTTCCAGCAGACAGGCGGCCTCGCCTTCATAGTGCTGAACATCCGGCGCCACGTTGAGGGCGCAGGCCACGGCATCGAACAGTCGCCCGCACGAAGAGGCAAGCGGCGCGTTAATCCCCCGCGCCATTGCCGTCGCCAGCAGTGACCAGTTTTGCTGGCGCACATTGGCCGTCTCCGGGCGAGTTTGCCAGTCCGGAACAAATGCCAGACACTGGGCAAGCAGGTTGCGCCAGGGTTGCGAGGCGGCCAGATCGCCCCCCGGCAGCGCCACGGCGGGTAAACCGCCTAAATGCTCGCACTCCTGGTAATTTATCCGCAGGCACTCACCGCCCCACAGTGCGCCGTTTTCGCCCATGCCTATACCATCCAGGGTCAGCGCGATGACGTCGCCGCCGTCACATGGCCAGCCGTTTTCGGCCAGACAGGCCGCCGCATGGGCGTGGTGGTGCAATACCCTCAGCGTAGGCAGACCCGACATCTCTGCTTTCTTTGCCGAACGGTAAGCCGGATGCGCATCGCACACCACGTATTCCGGCTGAAAATCGTAAATCGGCTGAATGACATCCAGCGCCTTTTGCCACTGGCTTTCGACGCCATCGTCATTCAAATCGCCCAGATGCTGGCTTAGCACCGCCTGCCCACCGCGCACCAGACAAAAGGTATTTTTCATCTCCGCGCCCAGACATAAAAGAGGCGGAATATCATTGAACCCGGCGGGGAGTTTTATCGCATCCGGGACAAAGCCCCTTGCCCGACGCAGCATCGCTCCGTCCTCATCGACCACGGAGTCGTCCATACGCTGCAGGATATCCCGGTTATGCAGCAGGAAGCCGTCGGCGATCTCCTGTAGCGCCGTCAGCGCCTGTTCGTTATCAGTCGCAGGCGGCTGTCCACTGCGATTTCCCGATGTCATCACCAGCGGCCCGTTAATCTCCTGCAATAACAGATGCTGCAACGGATTCGCGGGCAGCATCACCCCAAGGTAATCCAGCCCGGGAGCAAGGTTGTGCGGCAGCGTGGGTAGCAGGGATTTGGCCGTCAGAACAACCGGCGCGGCAGGCGATTGCAGCAGCTTGCTCGCCTTCTCCGGCAGGCCGTTCGCGTTGGGCAGCATGATGGCCAGCGGTTTTGTCGGACGATGCTTGCGCAGACGCAGGCGCGCCACCGTAGCCCTATTTTTTGCATCACAGGCCAGGTGAAAACCCCCCAGCCCTTTAATGGCGATAATACCGCCCTGTCGGATCATGTTTACCGCCGCGCTCAGGGCTGACTCGCCGCTCTGGCTATCATCGCCGGCACGCCATTCCAGCTGTGGCCCGCAGTCCGGGCAGGCCACAGGCTGAGCGTGAAAACGCCTGTCTGCGGGGTTGCGATACTCCGTCTCGCACGATTTGCAAAGGGGAAAGGGTGCCATCGACGTCAGCGGTCGGTCGTAAGGCATCGCGCGAATGATGGTAAAACGGGGGCCGCAGTGGGTGCAGTTGATAAACGGGTAGCGATAGCGACGCTCACGTGGGTCACGCATTTCAGCCAGACAGGCCGGGCAGGTGGCCGCATCCGGCACAATCTGGGTATCCATTGCCCCCGTCGCGCTGTGGCGGATTGAAAATCCCTCGGGCGGCGTGAGCCACGCAAACGGCATTGCGTCGACTTCGTCAATGCGAGCCAGCGGCGGACATCGTTGCACCAGCAGTTCGCTAAACCCGGGGGCTTCTCCGTACAGCCGCACCAGTACGCCCTCACCGTCATTACAGACGTCACCGCGTAATTCCAGCTGCGTGGCGAGCTGCCAGACGAACGGGCGGAAACCCACGCCCTGCACTTTACCGCGAACCCGCAGCTGAACTCCGTTTGCCATGATCAGAACAGCAGAGAAGACGCGGTATCAAACGCTGCACGACGGCGTTTTTCAGCGCTCATCTGTTCAAGCTTGTCACGATCGATGCACACCAGCGCATGCGTTGGACACACTTCCATGCAGGCGGGGCCTGCTTCCCGGTGATAACAGAGATCGCATTTGTTGGCTTCGGCCTTTTCCGCCCGCACGTTCAGCCCCGCACCACTGTTGCGCACAACCGGGCGAACCACCACTTCCATTGCGCCATACGGACAGGCCACAACGCAGGTTTTACAGCCGATGCAGCGCTCCTGCATCACGTGTACAAAGCCTTTTTCGCGTTTGATCGCGCCATTCGGGCAGACATTGGCGCAGGGGGCGTCTTCGCACTGGCGGCAGATCGCCGCCGTGGAAATATTGACGCCTTTGATAACGTGAATGCGCGGCAGGAAAGCCTCGGGGGTCAGGGATGCACAATCCTGCTCCACCTGATGCGATACCACGCAGGCAACTTCACAGGTACGGCAGCCAATACATTTACTGGCATCGGCCATCATAAAACGGTTCATTTGTTTCTCCGGCATAGCAATGATGCCGAAGAGTATTCACAAACCGTGCCAGAATTTAATCCATTGATTTAAATGAATTTAATAATGAGTTTGACTGTCATCGTCAGTTATGACGATGACATCTGTCGAGATTATTCCTGCGTCATGCGGGTGGCGGAATCGCGCAGGATAAGCTCCCCCGGGAAACGCTGCTGGAAATGAAACTCACCGCCATCGAGCATAAAAATAAGACGGCTGATCGTTTCTTTGATCATCTCCGTCACCGGGATGCGCACGCTGGAGAGTGACGGCACGGTATACGGCGCAATGGAGACATCATCAAAACCAATGACCGACACATCACCCGGAATCGCCAGCCCGCTGTCGTGAAGCTGCTTCATGGCACCAATGGCCATGTCGTCATTGCTCGACACCAGCGCCGTGAAGCTTTCGCCACGCGACAGCAGGGTCGACACGGCCGCTGCACCGCTGGCCGGATGCCACTTGCCTTCGGCAATCAACGCTTCACGCAGCGGTATAGCATGTTTCGCCAGCGCCTCTTTATAACCGGAAAGACGCTCCATACCGGTCGGGGAATCCAGTGACCCCGTGATAAAGGCGATATCCCGATGCCCCATCTCAATCAGCTGTAACACCGCCGCCTCGCAAGAGGCTTTATGATCGGACCAGACGCAGTGGCTGCTGTTTTTACGCAGCCGACGGTTGAGAACCATGATCGGCTGGTCATGTTTTTCGATGATCTCGTCCATCTCATCGACGCTTAAAAAACGGGGATAAATGATGATCGCATCGCAGCGCATATCCAGCAGATACTGAATGGCTTCACGCTCTTCGCTGGCGCTATGCTTGCCGTCGGCAAGGATCAGCTGCCGACCTTTTTCTTCCGTCATGCGCGCGGCATGGAAAAGCAGTTCGCTAAAGTAGACGCCGTGATAAAGGGTGTTAGTCACCACCAGCCCCAGCGTTTGCGTGCGTCTGGTTGCCAGATTTCGGGCGAGAAGATTTGGGCGATACCCGCTCTCCTCAATCGCCTGAAACACCCGATCTTTTGTTTCCTGGCTAACGTAACCCTTGCCCGAAAGCACCCTGGATACCGTCGCCTTCGACACCCCTGCCCGCTTCGCCACTTCCAGCATCGTGGTCATCTGAACGTTCCCTTAAAAACTTAACTGCCGCAGTGTACTGCACGGCGCAAAAATTGTCGCAAGACGAATATCACGCATCTGAACGACCAAAGCGATCGTCATCACAAATATAAAAAATGTCTAAATTGTGATCTTGTTTCATTCATAAAAACTAATGATGATTATGTGAAACCGGTTTCCTACACTCTCACACCACGATAACAGGACCACTCCAGATGGCCAAAAATTATACCGCGCTGGCGAACGACGTTGTGAGCGCACTCGGCGGCAAAGACAATATCGTCGCCGTGACCCACTGCATGACACGCCTGCGTTTTGTTCTGAAAGACGAAAGTCTTATCGATGCCCCGCGCCTGAAAAGCATCAACGGCGTGCTCGGCGTGGTTCGCAATGACAATCAGTGTCAGGTGATTATTGGCAACACCGTTTCCCAGGCCTACCGCGACGTGGTGAGCCTGCTACCAACCGACTTGCAGCCCGCCGTACCCCAGGGCCCGCAGAAGCTGACGCTGAAGCGCATCGGCGCCGGGATCCTTGACGCGCTGATCGGCACCATGTCACCGCTGATCCCGGCGATCATCGGTGGTTCAATGGTAAAACTGCTGGCGATGATCCTCGAAATGACCGGCGTACTGCCAAAAGGCGCGCCGACGTTGACCATTCTGACGGTGATTGGCGACGGGGCATTTTTCTTCCTGCCGCTGATGGTCGCCGCCTCAGCCGCGATCAAATTTAAGACCAACGTGTCGCTGGCGATTGCGATTGCGGGCGTGCTGGTTCACCCAAGCTTTATTGAACTGATGGCGAAAGCCGCGCAGGGCGAACACGTTGAATTCGCCTTTATTCCGGTGACGGCGGTGAAATACACCTACACGGTCATTCCGGCGCTGGTGATGACCTGGTGCCTGTCGTACATCGAACGTTGGGTCGATCGTATTACGCCTGCGGTGACCAAAAACTTCCTGAAGCCGATGCTGATTGTGCTGATTGCCGCCCCGCTCGCCATTGTGCTGATTGGGCCGATTGGGATCTGGATCGGTAGCGCCATCTCCGCGCTGGTTTACACTATTCACGGCTATCTGGGCTGGCTCTCCGTCGCCATTATGGGCGCGCTCTGGCCGCTGCTGGTGATGACCGGGATGCACCGCGTGTTTACCCCAACGATCATTCAGACCATTGCCGAGACGGGCAAAGAGGGAATGGTTATGCCGTCGGAAATCGGCGCCAACCTGTCGCTGGGTGGCTCTTCGCTGGCGGTGGCATGGAAAACAAAAAACCCTGAACTGCGCCAGACGGCGCTGGCTGCGGCGGCGTCCGCTATCCTGGCGGGGATCTCAGAACCCGCGCTGTATGGCGTCGCGATTCGTCTTAAACGTCCCCTGATTGCAAGCCTGATCAGCGGCTTTATCTGCGGCGCGGTTGCCGGGATTGCCGGACTTGCCAGCCACTCAATGGCGGCGCCAGGTCTGTTTACCAGCGTCCAGTTCTTCGATCCGGCGAACCCGATGACCATTGTCTGGGTATTTGGCGTGATGGCGCTGGCGGTGGTGCTCTCGTTTGTCCTGACCCTGATTTTAGGTTTTGAAGATATCCCGGTCGAAGACGAAGCCGAAAAAGCACGCGCCCTGCAGCGCGCGCCGGTTCAGGCCAAAGCAGCACAAGTTTAAATTTATAGCGAGGTAAAGATGTCTGTTTTTCCAGAAGGATTTTTATGGGGCGGCGCGCTTGCCGCCAACCAAAGTGAAGGCGCTTACCGCGAAGGCGGTAAAGGGCTGACAACGGTCGATATGATCCCCCATGGCGAACATCGTCTGGCGGTAAAAGTCGGAAAGGAAAAACGTTTTGCGCTGCGCGATGACGAATTTTACCCAAGCCACGAGGCGATAGATTTTTACCATCGCTACAAAGAAGATATCGCCCTGATGGCAGAGATGGGCTTTACGGTGTTTCGTACCTCGATCGCCTGGAGCCGTCTCTATCCTAACGGTGATGAGCCGCTGCCCAACAAGGAGGGGATTGCCTTCTATCGCGCGGTATTTGAAGAGTGTAAAAAGTACAACATCGAGCCACTGGTGACGCTCTGCCATTTCGACGTACCGATGCACCTGGTCACCGAATACGGCTCCTGGCGCAACCGCAGGATGGTCGATTTCTTCGCCCGCTACGCCCGCACCTGCTTTGAAGAATTTAACGGTCTGGTGAAATACTGGCTCACCTTCAACGAAATCAACATCATGCTGCACAGTCCGTTCTCCGGCGCGGGGCTGGTGTTTGAAGAGGGCGAAAACGAAGATCAGGTGAAATATCAGGCCGCGCACCACGAGCTGGTCGCCAGCGCTCTGGCGACCAAAATCGCCCATGAGGTCAACCCGGAAAACCAGGTCGGCTGCATGCTGGCTGGCGGCAATTTCTACCCCTACTCCTGTAAACCAGAAGACGTGTGGATGGCGCTGGAAAAAGACCGCGAAAACCTGTTCTTTATCGACGTGCAGGCGCGCGGCAGTTACCCGGCCTATTCTGCTCGTGTGTTCCGTGAAAAAGGGGTCGTGATTGTCAAAGACCCTGGCGACGATGAACTGCTGAAAAACACCGTCGATTTTGTGTCGTTTAGCTATTACGCCTCGCGCTGTGCGTCGGCAGACATGAACGCGGGCAATACCAGCGCGGCAAACATCGTGAAATCACTCCGTAATCCGTACATAGAGGTTAGCGCCTGGGGATGGGGTATTGACCCGCTGGGGCTGCGCATCACCATGAACATGATGTACGACCGCTATCAAAAGCCGCTGTTCCTGGTGGAAAACGGTCTCGGCGCGAAAGATATCATTGAAGCAAACGGCGAGATCAACGACGACTACCGAATCAGCTACCTGCGTGAACATATTCGTGCAATGGGCGACGCCATTGAAGACGGCGTGCCGCTGATGGGCTACACCTCATGGGGTTGTATCGATCTGGTGGCAGCCTCAACGGGAGAGATGAGCAAGCGCTACGGGTTTGTCTATGTTGACCGCGACGACGCCGGAAACGGCACGCTGGACAGAAAACGTAAGAAATCGTTCTGGTGGTATAAGAAGGTGATTGCGAGCAACGGGGGGGATCTGGCGTAGCCTGTTGCCCTCCCCCCTGCCCTCTCCCACAGGGAGAGGGCAGGGGTTTGGTAGGCCGGGTAAGGCGAAGCCGCCACCCGGCACTGCTCAGAGCTGAGAAAAACCCCCGTCCCCAACCCACCCTGCAAGCCGTGAATACACCACGTCCACCGCCGCTTTCACCGGCGGCGTCATCGGGTAATAAAACCCAACGATGTCGGGCTGAATCCCCAAAAACAGTACCTCGCCCACGTCGTCTTTAATCTGATCGACCAGATAGTTCAGCGGCATATTGTGGGTGGTCATCATAAACATTTCGGCGATATCATCCGGATCAATCAGGCGGATCTCGCCGGGGTTCAACCCCATGTCGGTGGCATCGACAATCAACAGCCTGTCCGGGTGCAGCTCACGGATCGCCACCACATCGTTTTCCGGCGCGCTGCCGCCGTCAATCACCACCCACTCACCCTGCGGGTTTGCGGCACACATCTCTGCGAGCAGCGGGCCCGCGCCGTCGTCGCCCATCATGCTGTTGCCAACGCACAGTAAAACGTCAGTCACGTAATCTCCTTACCATCAGGTAGATGGCGCTCTCCTGATGAATATCGTGCAGCATACTCAACAATGTTTTGCTCCAGGCCTGCTGCTCTGGGTTTTGCACGCTCAGCGCGGCATCGAAGGCGTTCGCCAGCATCGCAATATGGTTAGCATCAATGACAATTTCGCCGTATTTCGGCACCCCTTCCATTTTGCGTCGCGCGGTGCTTCCCGCCTCCAGCGTGCCAATCCACGCCAGATAGTCATTCCACGGGCAGCTGAGCGCGGCTTCCAGACAGTCGATCACCCCAAGGTGGTGGCCAATCGCCAGGCTGTAATAGACCACCTGCTGCGCCGCATCCGGCGTGGCATCGTTCTCATCAATAAATTTACGGCTCAGCTGACTGAACACCACCGTTTCGCTCATCGGATACGCGCCTCTTCCACCACCTGATTCAGGTTCGCCACAATTTCACTGAGACGCGGATCGTTTTCCGCCTCCAGCCAGCGTGATACCTCCTGTTCGCCCTGATTGCGCAGACGCAGATAATCATCGGCAATCTGTCGGCCATAGCGGTAGCCCGCCAGCTTGCGGGCCGTCCGATCGACCTTCACGCGCAGCGGTTGCACCATATCGGGATGCAAAATCTCTGCGGGTTGTTGGTCGATTTCGCCCGGCGCGCGCGCATGAATTTTCTGCTCCAGCAGACCAAGCGCCATGGCAAAGCCGTACAGCGTGGCTGCAGGCGTGGGCGGACAGCCGGGAATATAGACGTCAACCGGCACGATTTTGTCGGTGCCACCCCACACGCAATAGAGATCGTGGAAGATGCCGCCGCTGTTGCCGCAGGCCCCGTAAGAAATACAGATTTTTGGATCCGGCGCCGATTGCCAGGCGCGCAATGCGGGCGAACGCATGGCGCGGGTGACGGCACCGGTAAAGAGTAAAATATCGGCGTGACGCGGAGACGGCACCACTTTGATACCGAAACGTTCCGCATCGAAGAGCGGTGACAGCGTCGCGAAAATTTCTATTTCGCAGCCGTTGCAGCCGCCGCAGTCCACGCGGTAGACGTAGGCAGAACGTTTAATTTTTTTCAGCAGCGACGCCTTCATCAGGGCGATGGATTCGTCCACCGTCATCGGCACCGGAATGCCGTTATCGTCGCGTGGGCCGATCAGGTTTTGCATCAGCTGGCCTCTCTCATATGGCGGGTTAAATCAATGCGGTCAGACGGCAGCAGGCATTTCTGGCGTTTGCACTCCGGGCAGGTTTCGAACCCTTCCCGATGATGCTCTGCCCGTGCGTCACCGTTGTGTTTCAGCAACGCGATGGCGTAGTCGATCTCTTTTTGCACGGCAAAGGGGCGCTTGCAGACGCGGCAGTTGCACAGGGCAAAGCGTGACTGTTGCAGGAAGTCCTCTTTTCGCCATACGGCCAGCTCATACTCCTGAGAAAGCTTGATCGCCGCCGTCGGACAGACCTCTTCGCAGCGACCGCAGAAAATGCAGCGCCCAAGATTGAACTGCCACGCGAGCTCCTGCGTGGCTAAATCCGTTTCGACAGTGAGCGCATTCGACGGGCAGGCGTTCACGCAGGCAGCACAGCCAATGCACTGCTGCGGATTATGTTCAGGCTTGCCGCGAAAATTTTTATCGACCGCGATGGGCTCCAGCGGATAGCTGCTGGTCACCGTACCGGTTTTGATCACTTTTTTGATAAAGGTAAACATGTTTACTCCTGCTTATGTGCGGCCTGAGCCCCTCACCCCGCCCCTCTCCCCAGGGGAGAGGGAGGAAACCTCACGCTGGCTTATAGCCCTGAGTGATGGAGAAAACCTCTCGCTGGCCTTTAGTCCTGGGTGAGGGGTAGTCTTCCCTCTCCCTGTGGGAGAGGGTCAGGGTGAGGGCAACAGCCCGCACAAAATCACCTATTTCAGCGGCGAGTTCTTACGCTCAATGCTGTAGCGCTCAAGCTCTTTGTACGGCACCACCTGGCTTTTCTTCTTGCGCACATCCACCACCGTCATGCGGTCGGTACAGGAATAGCAAGGATCCAGACTGCCGATAATCAGCGGCGCATCCGAAACCGTATTGCCGCGCAGCATATAGCGAAGGGTTGGCCAGTTAGCGTAGGTCGCCGCACGGCAGCGCCAGCGGTAGAGCTTCTGGTTATCGCCGGTCATGCTCCAGTGGATATCATCCCCTCGCGGCGCTTCGGCAAAGCCCAGCGCAAAGCGGTTTGGAATATAGGTAAACCCTTCCACCATCAGCGGCCCGCCCGGCAGATTATCCAGACCGAAGTCGATCATGTTCAGCGCGGTGAAGACCTCGTTGATACGCACCTTCAGACGGGAAATCACGTCGCATCCCTGCTCGCTGTGTACGGTCATCGGCAGCAGACCGTAGCCAACAAAGGGGTGATCGGCGCGGGTATCGCGGGCATGGCCGCTGGCACGCACCATCGGGCCGACGTTGCTGAAGTCGCGGGCAATTTGCGGATCAAGACGGCCAATGCCGACGGTACGCTGCTCGATGTTCGGCGTGCTGAGCAGCATATCCACCAGATCCTGCACGTCGCGACGCATCTGCTGTGCCAGCAGACGGGTCTGGATCGTGTCGTCTTTCAGCAGATCGCGGCGAATTCCGCCGATCAGGTTCAAACCGTATGTCTTACGCGCGCCGGTCAGGATCTCCGCCATCTTCATGGACGCTTCGCGCACCCGGAAGAACTGCATAAAACCAGAATCGAAACCGACAAAGTGACAGGCCAGACCGAGGTTCAGCAGGTGCGAGTGCAGACGCTCCACCTCCAGCAAAATGGCGCGGATCATCTGCGCGCGCTCCGGCACGACGATCCCCATGCCGTTCTCGACCGAGGTGGTGTAAGCGGTGCTGTGGGCAAATCCGCAGATCCCGCACACGCGATCGGAGAGGAAGGTGACTTCGTTGTAACCCATCCGGGTTTCCGCCAGCTTTTCCATCCCGCGATGGACGTAGAACAGGCGGTAGTCGGCATCAATGATATTCTCGCCGTCGACAAACAGGCGGAAGTGGCCCGGCTCGTCAGACGTGACGTGCAGCGGGCCGATCGGCACGACGTTATTTTTCTTACTGCCCAGCTCGTTGATGAATGCGTAGGTCTCGCTGTCGGTCGTGGGCGCCGGACGCTGACGGTAATCCATGCTGTCTTTGCGCAGCGGATAGAGTTCGTCTGGCCAGTCATCGGGCAGAACCAGACGGCGCTCATCCGGAAGACCAACCGGAACAAGCCCGTACATATCGCGCACCTCACGTTCGCCCCACACGGCGGCAGGCACGCGCGGCGTGACAGACGGGTATTCCGGTTTGTTGGGATCCACTTCGATGCGCACGGTGAACCAGCACTTCTCGCCCTGCTCCATCGATAACACGTAATAGACCGCGTAATGGCCGCACAGCTGACGTTCATCGTTGCCGAACAACACCGACAGCCAACCGCCCTGCTGGTAGTAAAGAAACTCCACCACTTCCGGCAAGGAGTTCACCTTGATAGTGACCGTAATCTGGTCTTTGGTTTGCCAGGACTCCTCCAGCACCACGCCCGGGAAGGCCTGATGCAACGCGGCGAGATACTGTTGACCTTTCTTTTCTTCAGACATAAAAACTCTCTTTAATCACGCCACCAGCAAGGAGACGAACGCTAAAAATGCAAAGCCAAAACCGGCCCATGTAATGCGTGAAGTCGCCACGAAACGCAGACGCGCCATGCTGTTTTCAAACAGGGCAATCACCAGCACCCCGACCAGCAGCTTGAGTACCGCAACCACCACGGCCAGCAGCAGACCGGCCGCTGAAAAGTGCGTCATCTGTCCCCACGGGAAGAAGACGCCGACAAACATCTGCAGGACCACCAGCTGTTTGAGGCTGATACCCCACTTCAGAACCGCAAAGCCGTAGCCGCTGTATTCGGTCAACGGGCCTTCCTGTAACTCCTGCTCCGCTTCCGCCAGGTCGAACGGCAGTTTGCCCATCTCGATGAAAGTGGCGAACGCGCAGGCGCACAGTGCCAACAGCAGCGGAAGAGAACGAGCAGCAGGCCAGTGATAGACGGTGCTGGTGATAAAGCTGATATGAGTCGATCCCGCCACCTGCGCGGCGACCCACAGCCCGAGCAGCAAAATCGGCTCAACGAGTACGCCGAGCATGGCTTCGCGGCTGGCACCTATCCCGGTAAACGGGCTGCCGGTATCGAGGCCGGCAATGGCAAAAAAGAATCGCGCGATGGCAAACAGATAGATAAGGGTGATGAGATCGCCCAGTACAGGCAGTGGCGATCCCACGGTCACCACGGGCAACGCGGTCGCGATGGTCAGCATCACGCCGACCATCACAAACGGCATCAGACGAAAGACCCACCCTGCCGCATCCGGCGCAATGCTCTGGCGGCTCATCAGCTTAAAGAGATCGCGATACTCCTGAAGCACCCCCGGACCGCGACGGTTGTGCATCCGGGCACGCGCCACGCGGGTAATGCCGGACAGTAAAGGCGCAACGGCGAATAACACCAGCGCCTGAAGTAATGCCAGTAACAAACTCATGTCAGGCTCCTCGTGAAATCACAATGACGACCAGTACCGCCAGCTCAATCACCGCCAGACGGCGAAACAGCCCTGGCAGTGCGCCGCTCTGCCAGCCGGGCAGGTAAGGCGCGGGATTAAGCCAGTGCCGCAGTTTGATCACGGCTGAAAAGTTCTCTTTCACCGGCATCGCAAAACCGTGTGCGGTAATGACCATGGATTGCTCGTGTTCGTACCCGCAGGCCCACGCCGCCCCACGCGAACGCGCAGAAAGGCGATCGCGTCTGAAGCACAGCATCAGAACGAACGGCAGCAGCGGCGTCGCAATCAGCAGCAGGGCCATCATGGGCTGGGAGACGGCGGTATGCGCCGTGACGAGCGGCAGCGGGATCGCGCGGGCCAGAACGGGCAGCAGCCACGGCGCGGCAACGCCGCCCAGAATGCAGAGCAGCGCCAGCGCCACCACGCTTGCCGTCATCAGGAATGGCGCACAGGTCGCGTTTTTCGCCTCCCGGGTGCGCGGCGCGCCCAGGAAGGTCACACCATACACTTTCGCCATACACATCACGGCCAGCGCACCGGTGATCGCTAACCCTACCGCCAGTAATGGCCCCAGCAGCCGCGCCACGAACATGTCACTCTGACCGAGCGCAAAGAAGGACTGGTAAATTACCCACTCCCCCGCAAAACCGTTCAAGGGCGGAAGGGCAGCCATCGCCATCAGCCCCACCAGCATGGCCAGTGAAATCACCGGCATTTTTTTACCGATGCCGCCCAGCTTTTCAATATCGCGGTGGCCGGTGCGGAACCAGACGCTACCGGCCCCCAGGAACAGCGTGCTTTTAAACAGGCTATGGTTGATAAGGTGATAAAGCCCGCCTATGAATCCCGCCGCGATCAGCACGGGCTGATTCAGGGAGAGGCCGGTGATGCCCGCGCCAATGCCCAGCAGAATGATGCCGATGTTTTCCAGCGTGTGGTAAGCCAGCAGGCGCTGGATATTGTGTTCCATCAGCGCATACAGCCCGCCGACAAACGCGGTGATCATGCCCGCCAGCAGCAAGACGACGCCCCACCACAGCGGCGGCAGCCCACCCACCAGCGAAAGCGTGAGGATGCCGAAAAGCCCGACCTTCATCACTACGGTAGAAAACAGCGCCGCGGCAGGCGCAGAAGCGTTGGCGTGCGCCTGCGGCACCCATCCATGTAGCGGGATGATCCCCGCCAGCAGACCAAAGCCAGCCACGCCTGAGAGCCAGATATCTGCCCCGAATGGCTGCGACAGCGCGCGGACATTCAGCACTGAAAATTCGAGGGTGCCGTAACGCTGCCACACCAGCCAACAGGTCAACGCCAGCAGCAGCGTACCGAGCCGCCCCAGGGCAAACCACAGTTTGCCCGACGCGCTACAGCCGGTCAGGAAGACGCCGCACAGCGCCATGATTTCGGCCATCACCACCAGGGTGCTGAGTTGGCTGGCGGTCACCGCACACACCGCCGTGGTCAGCATCAGATTCACCAGTAGTCCGTTCGCTTTTGTCTGCGGATGACGGTGCCAGTCAATGTTATACAGGCTGATAAAGAGCCCGCACACGCCAAAGGTCATCAGCCAGATCGCATTGAGCGGCGTGAGCTGGACATGTGCGCTTATCAGCGGCAGCGTGCCTTCAAGCGTCAGGCCCTGCGTCAGGACAAGCACGCCAGCCGTCGCCGTCAACAGGCTCCCTGCGGCTCCGCCAAGCCCCGCAATCCAGCCACTCAACGCTTTATGGAAGGCGAAAACCAACGCCAGCACAGCCGTTGCGGTAAAGCAGCCAACGGCGCTGTGAAGTAATGTGACTGCGTTCATTTCGTCCCCTCGTTTTGTGCCTGAAACAGCGAGAGATCGCCAAAATCGGTGTTAACGGTCAGCTCGCGTTTACGCTTGCTGGTGCGCGCAATATCGCGAATGTTTACTAAAATCAGCGCCTTTGTCGGACAGGTGCGTACACAGGCCGGACCCTGCTCATCAAAACTGCACAGATCGCATTTCACCGCGATGGCCCGCACGCCGGGTACCCAGTCCAGCAGCGTGCTGACGCGGGCAGGCGCAGGCGGCGCGGACGGGGCTTTTGGCGAGTTGGCATTAGCCGGGATATGCACTGGACGACTGCCTGAAAATTCAATGGCGCCAAACGGGCAGGCAATGCCGCACAGTTTGCAGCTCACGCACAGGCTTTCATTCAGCTGCACGGCACCCTCAACGCGGGTGATGGCATTCACAGGGCAGACGCCAGCGCACGGGGCATCTTCACAATGGTGGCAGAGCTGCGGCGCAGACTCTTTTTCATTACGCATGACTTTCAAACGCGGCATGGACTGCAACCCATGCAGACGATGTGTTTCTGAACACGCCGCCTCACAGGTATGACAGCCAATGCAGACCGTCGAGTCAGCTATTACAAAACGGTTCACCGGAGAGTCCTCTGGACATAGTCATTTTTGACGAAAAAATGTCTTTCGACACTCATCGACACACAAACATCAGGCGGAGCGAGGCTCGCTCACCAGTTGTTCCAGATTTACCGGCAAATCGTGTTCAACCGCCGAGTAGAGGTTGTTATAAACAGGCGCAATTTTTTCCAGATAGTGTTCCAGTACCTGTTGGCGATCGCGGTTGCTGACGTGGCCGTCCACCGTGCCATCCACCATGAGCTGCGCCTGGGCGATGCGCTGCTTGCCGCCCTCTTTGGTCTCGACGTAATACTCAATGGTATGGCTGTTAAAGCTGTCCGCCAGGGTGACGTAGATCGTGAAGTGACCAAACAGCACAAAGCACAGATCCTCTTCTGACGTACAGCTCATGGCGTGATGCAAACGTGCTTTAGACAAGGTGATGCCTTGTACCAGAGCGTTACAGTAGCGCTGCCACTGGTCATGAAGCTGTTGATGGCGTTGCGCGATGTAGTCTGCCTTTTCGCTAATTTCCCAAATAGTCATCTCAAATATCCGCTTAATGGAGATAGCCCTGTTAAGCAGATTCCGTGCCAGTTTTTATCTTATTGATTTCTATAAGTTTAAATAAAAATGCCGATGTCAGCGTCAGGGTGACGAGGTGTCATTTCGTCATCGCTGACATCGTCACCTGACAGCGGAATTGGAGCTGGCACCGATATTGCATTAATGGGCCAAATCATCGAGGAGGCGCCATGCACGAAATCACCCTCTGTCAGCGGGCCATCGAACTTATCGAACAGCAGGCAACCCAGCACAATGCAAAACGCGTGACCGGCGTCTGGCTCAAAGTCGGGGCATTTTCCTGCGTCGAAGCCAGCGCCCTGACCTTTTGCTTTGAACTGGTGTGCCGGGACACCCTCGCAGAAGGCTGTGCGCTGCATTTAGAAGAACAGCAGGCCGAATGCTGGTGCGGACAATGTCAGCAATACGTCACGCTGGTGTCATCCCGGGTCCGCAGTTGCCCGCACTGCCACAGTACCGGGCTGCGTATCGTGGCCGATGACGGCCTGCAAATTCAGCGCCTCGAAATTGAAGGAGAAGATCATGTGTAGTACCTGCGGTTGCGCTGAAGGCAATCTGTATATAGAAGGTGATGAACATCGTCCCCACTCGGCGTTCCGTTCTGCGCCGTTCTCCCCGGCGGCACGACAGGCGGCGACCATCACCGGGGTGACGTTTAGACCAATCCGATCCGCTGAAGGCGATCTGCATTATGGCCACGGCGAAGCCGGTACGCATGCGCCTGGCATGAGCCAGCGCAGAATGCTGGAGGTTGAGCTCAACGTGCTGGACAAAAATAATCAGCTTGCCGCCCGCAACCGCGCTCAGTTTGCCGCGCGCCAGCAGCTGGTGCTGAATCTGGTTTCCAGCCCCGGATCCGGTAAAACCACCCTTCTCACCGAAACGTTAAAACTCCTGAACGGGCAGGTTTCCTGTGCGGTCATCGAAGGCGATCAGCAAACCGTGAACGATGCCGCGCGGATCCGCGAGACGGGCACTCCCGCCATTCAGGTGAATACCGGAAAAGGATGTCACCTGGATGCGCAGATGATTGCCGATGCCGCGCCGCGTCTGCCGCTTCACGATAACGGTATTCTTTTTATCGAAAACGTCGGCAACCTGGTGTGCCCGGCCAGTTTCGATCTGGGCGAGCGGCATAAAGTGGCGGTGCTCTCCGTTACCGAAGGCGAAGACAAGCCGCTGAAATATCCGCATATGTTTGCTGCCGCCTCGCTGATGTTGCTGAATAAAATCGATCTGCTGCCCTACCTTAATTTTGACGTCGAGAAATGCCTGGCCTATGCCCGCGAGGTGAACCCGACTATCGACATTCTGCTGGTTTCCGCCACGCGCGGTGACGGCATGGCGAGCTGGCTACGCTGGCTGGAGAACGAACGATGTGCATAGGCGTTCCCGGGCAAATTCAGTCCATAGAGGGCCATCAGGCCAAAGTTGAGGTTTGTGGCGTACTGCGCGACGTTGATCTCACCCTGGTGGGTAATGTGGATGAACAAGGCCACTCCCGCCTCGGCCAGTGGGTGCTGGTGCATGTGGGTTTTGCGATGAGCATGATCGACGAAGAGGAGGCCCGCGACACGCTGGCGGCCCTGCAAAACATGTTTGAAGTGGAGCCGGACGTGGGCGCACTCTTGTTTGGTGAGGAGCGGTAACGATGCGTTACGTTGATGAATATCGTGCGCCGGACAAGGTTATGCAGCTGATAGCGCATCTCAGGAGCCGTGCAAAAGAGTTGGATTACACCCCCGCCCGCCCCCTGCGAATCATGGAAGTGTGCGGCGGGCACACCCATGCCATCTTTAAATTCGGTCTCGATCAGCTTTTGCCCGAAAACATCGAATTTATTCACGGTCCCGGCTGTCCGGTCTGCGTCCTGCCGATGGGCCGGATCGACAACTGCATTGAAATTGCCGAACGTCCCGACGTGATATTCTGCACCTTTGGCGATGCCATGCGGGTGCCCGGGAAAAAGGGGTCATTGCTGCAGGCCCGTACGCGAGGCGCGGACGTGCGCATTGTCTATTCCCCCGTCGATGCCCTGAAGCTGGCCGACGAGAACCCCGGACGCAACGTCGTCTTCTTCGGTCTGGGGTTTGAAACCACCATGCCCGCCACGGCAATGACCCTGAAGCAGGCGAAAGCCAGGCAGAGTGAAAACTTTTTCTTTTTTTGTCAGCACATCACGTTGCTCCCCACCTTACGCAGCCTGCTTGATGAGCCAGACAACGGCATTGATGCTTTTCTGGCGCCCGGTCACGTCAGTATGGTCATCGGCACAGAAGCCTACGGTTTCATTTCTGCCGACTATCATCGTCCATTAGTCGTTGCTGGTTTCGAACCTCTTGATCTACTGCAAGGCGTGACCATGCTGGTTGAGCAGAAAATAGCAGCCCGGAGTGTGGTGGAAAACCAGTATCGTCGTGTCGTTCCGGATGCGGGTAACGCTCTTGCACAACAGGCCATCGCCGAGGTCTTTACGGTGAAAGGCGACAGCGAATGGCGGGGGCTTGGGCTTATCAACCATTCCGGCGTGCATCTGACCCCGGAATATCAGCGCTTTGATGCCGAGGCGCATTTTCACCCCGAGCCGCAACACGTTTGCGATGACCCGCTGGCACGGTGCGGTGAGGTCCTTACCGGAAAATGCAAACCGCATCAGTGTCCTTTATTTGGCCGTACCTGCAATCCGCAAACCGCCTTTGGCGCACTGATGGTCTCATCAGAAGGTGCATGCGCCGCGTGGTACCAGTATCGCAATCAGGAGTGTGAAGCATGAACATGATTGAAATGGCGCATGGCAGCGGCGGCCGGGCGATGCAGCAGTTAATCAGTCAACTGTTTATGGACGCCTTCGCTAATCCGTGGCTGGCAGAGCAGGAAGATCAGGCGCGAATCGATCTCTCCACGCTCACCACCCAGGGCGACCGGCTGGCTTTTTCCACCGACAGCTATGTGATAGACCCGCTCTTTTTCCCGGGCGGCGATATTGGCAAGCTGGCGGTGTGCGGCACGGCCAACGACGTCGCCGTCAGCGGGGCTGTCCCGCGTTTCCTCTCCTGCGGGTTTATCCTTGAAGAGGGTTTACCGATGGAGACGCTGACCGCCGTGGTCAACAGCATGGCACAGACCGCGCGGGACGCTGGGATTGCCATTGTCACTGGCGATACCAAGGTCGTGCAGCGCGGTGCGGCGGATAAACTCTTTATCAATACCGCCGGTATGGGGGCCATCCCCGGTGATATTCACTGGGGCGCGCAGCAGCTGGCGGTGGGCGATCTTTTGATTGTCAGCGGCACGCTGGGCTGTCACGGGGCCACAATTCTCAATCTGCGGGAAGGCCTTGGGCTAGACGGGGAGTTGCGAAGCGACTGCGCCGTCCTGACGCCGCTGATCCAGACGCTGCGCCATACGTCTGGCGTCAAGGCCCTGCGCGATGCCACGCGCGGCGGGGTGAATGCGGTCGTGCATGAATTTGCAGCCACCAGCGGCTGTGGCGTGGAGCTTATGGAGCAACACCTGCCGGTGACGTCCGCCGTACGCGGGCTGTGCGAGCTGCTGGGTCTGGATCCGCTTAATTTTGCTAACGAAGGAAAGCTCGTGATTGGCGTTGAGCGTTCTGCCGCAGATGCGGTGCTGGCGCAGCTGCGCGACCACCCGCTCGGTCAGAACGCCGCTATTATTGGTGAAGTGGTTGAGCGTAAAGGGGTGCGCCTGACCGGACTGTATGGGGTCAAACGCACGCTGGAGTTACCGCACGCTGAACCCTTACCCCGAATTTGCTAGAACCGCACGATAAGCGGTCAGCACACCGTTATTTTTAATTGCCTGTTTCATGTGGAAAGCAACGTACATGTCGTATACACCGATGAGCGATCTTGGACAGCAGGGTCTGTTTGATATCACACGCACGCTTTTGCAACAGCCCGATTTGGGCAGCCTGAGCGATGCCCTGACGCAACTGGTCAGACAGTCCGCGCTGGCGGACAGTGCCGCGATCGTCCTGTGGCATGCCGGAACTCAACGCGCGAACTATTATGCGACGCGTGACAATGGCAAGCCCATCGAATACGAAGATGAAACGGTACTGGCGCATGGACCGGTCAGGCGACTCCTCTCCCGCCCGGATGCCCTGCACTGCAATTTTGCCGAGTTCCGCCAGGCCTGGCCGCAGCTGGCAGCCAGCAACCTGTACTCCCCTTTTGGGCATTATTGTCTGCTGCCGCTGGCCGCCGAAGGGCGCATTTTCGGCGGCTGTGAGTTTATTCGCGAGACCGACCAGCCGTGGAGTGAAGCGGAATATCAACGCCTGCATACGTTTACGCAGATTGTCGGCGTGGTGGCTGAGCAAATACACAGCCGCGTCACCAATAACGTTGATTACGATCTCTTAAGCCGCGAGCGGGATAACTTTCGCATTCTGGTCGCCATTACCAATGCGGTGCTCTCTCGTCTGGACATGGATGAGCTGGTCAGCGAAGTGGCGAAAGAGATCCATCACTATTTTAAAATCGATGCCATCAGCATCGTGCTGAGCGGCCGTCGCAAAGGCAAGCTCAATATCTATTCCACCCACTATCTCGACGAAACTCATCCGGCGCATGAACAGAGCGAAGTGGACGAAGCCGGCACGCTTTCCGAGCGCGTCTTTAAGAGCAAAGAGATGCTGCTCTTAAATCTGCATGAACAGGATGAACTGGCCCCTTACGAGAAAATGCTGTTTAAGACCTGGGGCAACCAGATCCAGACGCTTTGCCTGCTGCCGCTGATGTCCGGCAATACCATGCTGGGCGTGCTTAAGCTTGCCCAGTGTGAAGAGAAAATCTTCACCACCGCGAATCTTAAGCTGCTGCGTCAAATTGCGGAACGCATCGCGATCGCTCTGGATAACGCGCTGGCCTATCAGGAAATTCATCGACTTAAAGAGCGGCTGGTGGATGAAAACCTGGCCCTGACGGAGCAACTGAACAACGTCGAAAGCGAGTTTGGTGAAATCATTGGCCGCAGCGACGCCATGTTTAACGTGCTGAAGCAGGTTGAAATGGTGGCGCAAAGTGACAGTACGGTGCTGATCCTTGGCGAAACCGGCACCGGAAAGGAGCTGATTGCCCGGGCGATTCATAATCTCAGTAACCGCAACAGCCGCCGCATGGTGAAGATGAACTGTGCGGCGATGCCCGCCGGTCTGCTTGAAAGCGATCTGTTTGGTCACGAGCGCGGCGCCTTTACCGGCGCAAGCAGCCAGCGCATCGGCCGCTTTGAACTGGCGGACAAAAGCTCACTCTTCCTGGACGAGGTGGGCGATATGCCGGTGGAACTCCAGCCTAAACTGCTGCGCGTTCTGCAGGAACAAGAGTTTGAGCGGCTCGGCAGCAACAAGCTGATTCGCACGGATGTCCGGCTGATTGCCGCCACCAACCGCGATCTGAAAAAGATGGTCGCCGACCGGGAATTTCGTAGCGACCTTTACTATCGCCTGAACGTCTTCCCTGTTTGTCTGCCGCCGCTGCGTGAACGTCCGGAGGATATCCCGCTGCTGGTGAAAGCCTTCACCGCCAAAATTGCCCGCCGTCTGGGGCGCAATATCGACAGCATTCCCGCTGAAACCTTACGCACGCTCTCTGCTATGGAGTGGCCAGGCAACGTGCGTGAGCTGGAAAATGTCATTGAGCGGGCCGTTCTGCTCACGCGCGGCAACGTATTACAGCTCTCCCTGCCTGAAATTGTCATGGTGAACACACCCGTTCCTGACGCCGAAGTGGCAAGGGACGGTGAGGATGAATACGCCCTGATAATCCGCGTGTTAAAAGAGACAAATGGCGTCGTCGCAGGGCCGAAAGGGGCTGCACAGCGGCTGGGGTTAAAACGCACCACGCTCCTGTCGCGAATGAAACGGCTGGGCATTGATAAAGAGAATCTGGCATAAGCTTTCCCGCCGGGCGGTGCGCCATCTGCGCCGCCCATTGTCACGCAGCGAAATTGTCCCTCATTGACACAATATATTTTCCTCTGTATAAAATTGCGCCTTAATAATGAGTTTCATTTGCATTAATATAATTCTAATGAAGGTAGCGTTTTATGAAAAAGGTCCTCTGCGCGTTAAGTCTGGTGTTTGCGTCAGTCAGCTCTGCTCAGGCTACAACCTGGCCGCTGACGATTGAAAACTGCGGCTATAAAGAGACATTCACCAAAGCGCCGGAACGCGTGGTCGCGCTGGGGCAAAATACCGTTGAGATTTTGCTTCTGCTGGGCCTGCAAAAACACGTTATCGCCAGTGCCTTCTGGCCAACCAAAGTGCTGCCGCAGCTGGCTGAGCAAAATGCAAAAATCAACACCTTAACCGTCGAAATACCGACGCTTGAGTCCATCCTTGCGCAGAATCCCGACTTTGTTCCTGCACAGCTTCCGCTCTTACTGGGGCCGGAAAGCAAGGTAGCAAAACGCGAAGATCTGGCCACCGTCGGCGTGAACAGCTACTTATCGCCAGGCATGTGCGCCACCAAAAAAGCAGCCGGGGATATGTACGGCAGCCGTCAAAAACTGTGGGACATGACGTATCTCTATAAAGAGATTGCCGACTTTGCCACCATCTTTAACGTCGAACCGCGCGGTGAAGCCCTGATTGCGGATTTCAAAAAACGCGAGAGCGATTTGCGACAGGAATTCAGTAAGAATAAAAAAGATCTCTCGTTTGTCTTCTGGTTCTCCAGCGCCTCCCCTTCTTCAGATGCTTACGTCGGGGGCAAAAACAGCGCCTCCGGATTTATCGCCAACGTGTTGGGCGGTCACAACGCCATCACCTCCGAGACCGAATGGCCAACGGTGGGTTGGGAAAGCATTATCGCGGCAAACCCGGACGTGATCGTGGTCTCCAGCCTTGACCGTAACCGCTGGGCGCTTGATAACGCGGAAGAAAAAATCAAATTCCTGAAAAGCGATCCGGCGGTGAGCCAACTGGACGCGGTGAAGAAAGGCCACATTGTGGTAATGGATGGTCAGGCAATGAACCCGACCATTCGCACGATCTATGGCGCTGAACAGGTTGGCGAACAGCTCAGAAAACTGGGGCTGAACTGATGGCGACGGCTGTCCTTCAGATGCGACATGGCGTGTTCATGACCACGTCATGCCTGCTTGCGTTTGTCCTGTTGCTGCTGGTGATTGGCGTTGGGGTCAGCGTAGGCGAGCTGTCTATTCCGCTGCAAAACGTCTTTTATGCCATCGGCAATAAAATCGGGCTGACCGACGTACCGCTCAATCGCATCTATGAAAGCGTGATTTGGGATTTCCGCCTGAGTCGGGCGCTGGTGGCGGCCTGCTGCGGCGCCGGGCTGGCCATCTGTGGCGCCGTTCTTCAGAGCCTGCTGAAGAATGCGCTGGCAGAGCCGTACGTGCTTGGCGTGTCGGCAGGTGCTTCAACCGGGGCGGTGTCGGTCGTCGTACTGGGAATCGGCACCGGCGCGGTGTCACTGTCAGCCGGTGCGTTTGCCGGCGCATTCGCTGCCTTTGCCTTTGTCGCCTTTCTGACCAACGGGGCGCGGGGGGGCAACGAACGCACCATTCTGGCGGGCGTTGCGGCCTCTCAGCTCTTTAATGCCATTACGGCCTATACCATCAGCACCTCAGCCAGCGCTCAGCAGGCGCGAGACGTGATGTTCTGGCTGTTGGGCAGTTTTAGCGGCGTGAGATGGCCTGAGTTTCAGCTGGCGCTGGTTGTGGTTCTGGCGGGCCTTGCGGTGTGTCTTTACTATTCCCGCGCGCTGGATGCCTTTACCTTTGGCGACGATGCCGCCGCCTCGTTAGGGATCGCCGTTCCCTGGGTACGCCTTGCGCTGTTCACGACGACCGCACTGATCACGGCTACCATTGTGAGCATGGCTGGTTCTATTGGTTTTGTAGGGTTAGTGGTCCCACACATGATGCGTTTCTTCTTTGGGCCGCTCCACCGTACGCTGCTTATCGCCAGCGCGCTGGCCGGTGCCATCCTGATGGTGCTGGCGGATATCGCCTCGCGTCTATTGATTGCTCCGCAAAGCCTGCCCGTTGGCGTCGTCACGGCGCTGGTCGGCGTGCCGTTCTTTGCCGTGATTATCTACCGCTCAAGGAATAAGTAATGAGTTTCTCCGCGGAAAATATTACCTGGAAGGTAGGTAAAAAGGTCATCGTCAATAACGTCTCACTGCGGGTCTCCCCGGGTGAAACGGTCGGGTTGCTTGGCCCCAACGGTTGCGGAAAATCTTCGCTCCTGCGCATTCTGGCTGGCCTGCGTCGTCCGGATGCGGGTAGCGTAACGCTGGACGGGCAAAATATCGCCCGTATCGCCAAAAAGCAGCTGGCCCGTCGGGTGGCGTTCGTCGAGCAGCACGGTATGACCGACGCCAATATGCGCGTTCGCGACGTGGTAAAACTGGGCCGTATCCCGCACCACTCCCCTTTCTCAAACTGGAGCACGCACGATGACGAAACCGTCAATGCGGCTTTGCAGCGGGTGGATATGCTGGAAAAAAGCGATCAGGGCTGGCTGAGTTTGTCCGGAGGTGAGCGCCAGCGGGTGCATATTGCCCGTGCGCTGGCCCAGACGCCAGGCGAAATCCTGCTGGATGAACCGACCAACCACCTGGATATTCACCACCAGATGCAATTAATGCATCTGATCAGCGAACTGCCGGTGACGAGCATCGTCGCCATCCACGACCTTAATCACGCCTCGATGTTTTGTGACTCGCTGATCGTCATGCAAAAAGGGCAGATTGTGGCTACGGGCACGCCTCAGGCGATCTTGACAGAAGCGTTGCTCTGGGAGGTCTTTCGGGTGAAAACCAAAATTGAGATTTCACCCTACCACGGCAAAAAACACATTCATTTTATCGTTTAGGATTGGGTAGCATGCCTCTGTTCTCCCTGCGCCCTGCCCCTCGTCTTTGGCCGCCCGTGTTGCTGGGCAGCCAGTTCGTTTTTAATATCGGCTTCTACGCGGTCGTGCCCTTTCTGGCGATCTTTCTCCGCGATGACATGCTGCTCTCCGGCGGCCTTATCGGGCTGGTGCTGGGGTTACGGACCTTTTCCCAGCAGGGCATGTTTATCGTGGGCGGGGCGCTCTCTGACCGTTATGGCGCAAAGGTTGTTATTCTTTGGGGCTGTATTATTCGCGTGGCGGGCTATCTTATGCTGGCCTTCGGTCAGTCGCTGTGGCCTGTCATTCTTGGCGCGTGCCTGACGGGCGTGGGCGGGGCGTTGTTCTCTCCGTCTATTGAAGCCCTGCTGGCAAAAGCGGGAGGGCAAAGCGAGGCCAGGGGAAAACGAAGCCGCGCGGAGTGGTTTGCCCTCTTTGCGGTGTGCGGAGAGCTCGGCGCCGTCCTGGGCCCGGTGGCTGGCGCACTGCTGACGGGGTTTGGCTTTCGCCAGGTGGCGCTGGCAGGTGCGGGGATCTTTGTCGTGGCGCTCGTGGTGCTCTTTTTCTTTCTTCCTGTCGCACATCACCGCAATGAAAAACTGCAGATCCTTCCCTGGTGGACCACGTTCCGCCAGCCGCGTTTTGTCGCGTTTATTATCGCCTACAGCTCGTGGTTGTTGAGTTACAACCAGCTTTACCTGGCGCTGCCGGTGGAGCTCCAGCGTTCGGGCGGCAGTGAGAAAGATCTCGGCCCTTTGTTCATGCTGGCCTCAGTACTGATTATCGCTTTTCAACTTCCGCTCGCGCGCTTTGCCCGGCGCGTCGGGGCCTTAAGGATTTTACCGGTCGGCTTTTTGCTGCTCTCCGCCGCGTTTGCCAGCGTCTCGTTATTCGCTGCGACAGCCCCCCCGGCTGGCGCGTTACGGTTGTTGCCGTCGGTGTGCCTGGTGACGCTCCTGACGCTGGGACAGATGCTGCTGGTGCCATCGGCCAAAGATCTGATCCCTGCCTTTGCTGAGGAGTCAACGCTCGGCGCGCACTACGGGGCGCTTTCTACCGCAGGCGGGATCGCCGTGCTGGCAGGAAATGTGTTTTTTGGCCGACTGCTCGATCAGGCACTCATCCCCTCCACGCAGGCGATTTATCCCTGGCTTTTGCTGGCGCTGTTTCCGTTATTGAGCGCAATCGCATTACCGGTGATTTGTCGCACAGTGTCGCCTTCACGGCCCTGACATATCACTTTTTAGGGCGATATTTTTCCGGTAATTCCGGCACCGGACGGCGGTCGTCAATTAAATGACGGATCGTCAGAATGGGGTGACGCCAGAGCATACGTGGCCCTGCCCAGCGCATGACCTGCTTCATCTCTTCCCGCTTTGCGGGCTGATAACAGTGTACCGGACACTGTTTACAGGCGGGCTTTTCCTCACCAAAAACGCATTTATCCAGACGCTTATCAGCGTAGGCAGTTAAGGCATCGTAGTGCCCCTCTTCGCGTGATGCCTGCGGACATTGCTTTTCATACAGGGCAATCATCTTGCGGAGGGTCTCTTTTTCTCGGGAAATACGTTTTGCTGACATGGCAAAGTACCGTTCAATAAGATGCATTAATAATACTCTTTTAAAAGCGTCATTTCAGCCCGGTTGCATCTTTTGCATGCTGATTTCTGAAGGCAGCTTCCAGTTATAACGTTGTGCCTGACGCAAATTACTGGCATTTTATACAGGTGTTTTCCCTGCAACGTTATCTGCCCTTACCGGAGGCTGTATGTCTGAAATCAGTGTCACCAGGCCCTGTCGCCACTTGAAAGTGGGCTACTTCAGAAAACGTCATGAAGATCGCAAAACCAAAATTCCGAAACGCTATAGCGTGCATGCCGCGCTGAGCCTCAAGGGCGACTGGCTAGAAGAAGCAGGTTTTAAAACAAATTCGCGGGTCCGCGTGCGCGTGGAACAGGGAAAATTGCTCATTGAGCTACTGGAAACAGAACCAGGGTAAAGACTCGACTTTTTGCTGCGCCGGGCCATTTTTTCATGCGACAATAGCAGCATCTCACGGCTTTAAAGCCGCTTAAAGCGTAATATTTTCAAAGAAATGGATATCCTGACTCCATGAGCACAATCGATAATTTAACTGCACATACCCCCATGATGCAGCAGTACCTGAAGCTGAAAGCCCAGCATCCGGAAATCCTGCTGTTCTACCGTATGGGCGATTTTTACGAGCTGTTTTATGACGATGCCAAACGTGCCTCTCAGTTGCTCGACATCTCTTTGACCAAACGCGGCGCGTCTGCGGGTGAACCTATCCCGATGGCGGGTATCCCGCATCATGCGGTGGAAAACTACCTTGCGAAGCTGGTGAACCAGGGTGAATCCGTCGCCATCTGCGAACAAATTGGCGATCCGGCGACCTCAAAAGGCCCCGTTGAGCGCAAAGTGGTACGCATCGTTACGCCAGGCACGATCAGTGATGAAGCCCTGCTACATGAACGTCAGGATAACCTGCTTGCCGCCGTCTGGCAGGACAGCAAAGGTTTTGGCTATGCCACCCTGGATATCAGCTCCGGGCGCTTTCGCCTGAGCGAACCGGCCGACCGTGAAACCATGGCCGCAGAGCTGCAGCGCACCAATCCCGCAGAGCTGCTCTACGCAGAAGATTTTGCCGAATTCGCGCTGATCGAGGGACGTCGTGGTCTGCGTCGTCGTCCACTGTGGGAATTTGAAATAGACACCGCACGTCAGCAGCTTAACCTGCAGTTTGGTACCCGTGATTTGATTGGCTTTGGCGTTGAAAACGCACCGCGTGGCCTGTGCGCCGCGGGCTGCCTGTTGCAGTACGTTAAAGATACGCAGCGTACGGCCCTGCCGCATATCCGTTCTATTACCATGGAACGCCAGCAGGACAGCATCATCATGGATGCCGCGACGCGTCGTAACCTTGAGATTACGCAGAATCTGGCAGGCGGTATCGATAATACCCTGGCGTCCGTGCTGGACAGCACCGTTACCCCAATGGGCAGCCGTATGTTAAAACGCTGGCTGCATATGCCGGTGCGCGATACCCAGGTTCTGGTCAGTCGACAGCAGACGATTGGCGCATTGCAGGACCGGTTCACCGAGCTGCAGCCGGTGCTGCGTCAGGTGGGCGATCTGGAGCGTATTCTGGCGCGTCTGGCATTACGTACCGCGCGTCCGCGTGACTTAGCCCGTATGCGTCATGCCTTCCAGCAACTGCCTGAACTGCGCGCGCAGCTTGCTGAGGTGGACAGCGCGCCGGTGCAGAAGCTGCGCGAGACCATGGGGGAGTTCACCGAACTGCGTGAACTGCTCGAACGCGCGGTTGTCGAGGCCCCGCCGGTTCTGGTCCGTGACGGCGGCGTTATCGCCCCTGGCTATCATCAGGAACTGGATGAGTGGCGCGCGCTGGCAGATGGCGCAACGGATTATCTGGATAAGCTGGAGATCCGCGAACGCGAGCGTCTGGGGCTGGACACCCTCAAAGTCGGTTATAACGCGATTCACGGTTATTACATCCAGATCAGCCGCGGTCAAAGCCATCTGGCGCCCATTCATTATGTCCGCCGCCAGACGCTGAAAAATGCTGAACGCTACATTATTCCAGAGTTGAAAGAGTATGAAGACAAAGTGCTCTCCTCCAGGGGAAAAGCGCTGGCGCTGGAAAAACAGCTTTATGAAGAGTTGTTCGATTTACTGATGCCGCATCTTGGCGATCTGCAACAGAGCGCAAGCGCCCTGGCTGAACTGGATGTGCTGGTGAACCTGGCAGAGCGCGCTGACGCCCTGAACTACACCTGCCCGACGTTTATCGATAAGCCGGGCATACGTATTACCGAAGGGCGTCATCCGGTCGTGGAACAGGTTCTGCGCGAGCCGTTTATTGCCAACCCCCTGAGCCTGTCGCCGCAGCGACGTATGCTGATCATTACCGGTCCTAATATGGGCGGTAAAAGCACCTATATGCGCCAGACTGCGTTGATCGCCCTGCTCGCTTATATCGGCAGCTATGTCCCGGCCCAGCAGGTGGAGATCGGCCCTATTGACCGCATCTTTACCCGCGTGGGCGCCGCCGACGATCTGGCCAGCGGTCGTTCCACCTTTATGGTTGAAATGACCGAAACCGCCAATATCCTGCATAACGCCACGGAGAACAGCCTGGTCTTGATGGATGAAATTGGGCGCGGCACGTCAACCTATGACGGTCTGTCACTGGCATGGGCGTGCGCTGAGAGTCTGGCGAACAAAATCAAAGCCCTGACGCTCTTTGCTACCCACTATTTTGAACTGACGCAACTGCCCGAGAAAATGGAAGGCGTGGCGAACGTGCATCTGGACGCCCTGGAGCATGGGGACACCATCGCGTTCATGCACACCGTGCAGGATGGCGCGGCGAGCAAAAGTTATGGCCTGGCGGTGGCGGCCCTGGCCGGTGTGCCAAAAGAGGTGATCAAACGCGCGCGCCAGAAATTGCGCGAGCTGGAAACCCTGTCGCCAAATGCAGCGGCAACGCAGGTCGACGGCACGCAGATGTCGCTGCTGGCGCCCGCAGAGGAAACCTCTCCCGCCGTTGAAGCCCTGGAAAACCTTGACCCGGATTCGCTTACACCGCGTCAGGCGCTGGAGTGGATATATCGGTTGAAGAGTTTGGTGTAAGGTCTTAGGTGCCCGGTGGCGCTTTGCTTACCGGGCCACGCCAGAGCAGGCCGTTCCGCTATCTTGTGCACCGTGTACACGATCCCGAGATGAAGTAACGCCGTTTCGTGTTTTCAACCTCAGAAGGTCAAGCCCTGCTGAGTTGATGAAGACGTCATGCGGGCACGCATGAAATCGATAAAGGTACGGACTTTCGCCGGCACGTGCTGGGCGTCGGGATAGACGGCGTGAATGGCCTGCTGAGCAAAAGTATAATCGGGCAATACCCTCATCAGTCGCCCCGTCTCCAGCGCAGTATGCGCCAGCCATGCCGGGAGCAGAGCGATTCCCCGTCCCGCAAGGGCAAAGGCCATCAGCGCCTGGGCGCTGTCGGCATACAGGCGCGGCGCTTTTTTTATCTCAAGCGTGGCAGGCTCCCCGTTTTTCCCCGTGAGCTGCCAGCGCAGCGGCGTAGTTAAACGATCGTGAATGATCCAGTCAGCATGAGCCAGCGCCTCCAGCGAATCGACGGGAGAGTCCGTGAGCCACTGCGGTGAAGCGACGGGCAGAATGGCAAAGTGGGATATCAGCGCGGCATGGTAACGCGAATCGGCCAGCGCCCCCAGCCGAATGGCGACATCAAAACGTTCTGAAATCAGATCCGCATGCTGGGAGGAAGAGACATGCCGAATACGCAGATCGGGATGCAGAACGCTGAATTCAGCCAGCAAAGGCACCACCACCTGCGAACCAAACTCAGGGGTCGTGGTGATGCGTAATTCTCCCGTTAAACCGGCATGGCTGGCACGCACGTCGTCCTGCAGGCTCTCCGCCGCCTTCAGCAGCGCCACGCCGCGTTGATGGAACAGTAACCCGGCCTCGGTTAACGTCAACCGGCGGGTTGAACGCAGCAGCAGGGTCACACCCAGTTCGTCTTCAAGCTGGCGAATGTGAAAGCTGACGACCGCTTTCGTTAGCCCCATCGCATCGGCGGCTGCGGTAAAACTGCCGGTGTCCGCCACCGCTACAAACATCGCCGTACGCTGTAAATTGAGCATTCTTAGCCTTCACTACTGTCAAACAATTTTTGACAGTATATCGCGCTTTGTCATATTTATCCGTTCCGGCGGTGCCGCTACGATACGCACCCTCACCGGAGGATTATTCATGACGTATCGCAGCAGAGTCGCCCTGGTCTACTTGCTGGGCTTTTTTCTTGATCTGATCAACATGTTCATCGCCAGCGTGGCTTTCCCGGCAATGGCACTTGCGCTGAATGCCACGCCTTCGGCTCTCGCCTGGGTCAGTAACGGGTATATCGCCGGGCTGACGCTCGTGATCCCTTTCAGTGCCCTGGTGACGCGTCGGTTCGGGCCAAAGCGCGTGATCCTCTTCTCGCTTTTTCTCTTTAGCACGGCATCTATGGCGGCGGGTTGTGCTTCCTCCCTGGAAAGCCTGATTTTCTGGCGCGTCCTGCAGGGGCTGGGGGGAGGATTACTGATCCCCGTCGGACAAGCAATGACGTGGCAGCAGTATATGCCCCACGAGCGCGCCAGGCTCTCTTCAGCGGTCATGCTGGTGGCTTTACTTGCTCCTGCCTGCTCACCGGCCCTCGGGGGATGGCTGGTCCAGGCATTGAGCTGGCGGTGGATATTTTTCGCCACGCTGCCGGTTGCCCTGCTGACCTTTGTTTTGGCCTGGGCGTGGCTTCGTAACGACAAATCTCCCCTGACGGCTACGCGTCTGCTTCATCTGACCTTGCTGAAAGACCCCTTACTGAGATTTTCCATGCTGGTGTATGTCTGCGTGCCCGGTATGTTTATCGGCGTTAACGTGGTCGGTATGTTTTATCTGCAGAACGTGGCAGAACTGACTCCCGCTATGACGGGGCTGCTCATGCTTCCCTGGTCTGTCGCCTCCTGCGTGGCTATCGCGGCAACGGGGCGCTATTTTAATCGCATCGGCCCACGGCCCCTTATCATCACAGGGTGTCTTTTGCAGGCGGTGGGGATCGCGCTGGTCGTTACTGTCGAACCGATATCTCCCGTCGCGCTGCCGGTCGGCGCATTTCTGTTAATGGGGGCCGGCGGCAGCCTGTGCAGCAGCACTGCTCAAAGTAGCGCATTCCTGACCATGGCCCATGACGATATGCCGGATGCCAGCGCACTGTGGAATCTTAATCGTCAGCTGAGCTTTTTTATTGGCGCCCTGTTACTGGCCGGGATCCTGAGCGTTTCGCAGCGCATTATGCCCACCAATGCAGCATGGCACTGGACATTTACGCTCGCAGCAGGCATCACGTTAATCCCCCTGCTGTTTGTTTTTCGCCTTCGCAATCCGCAGGTGCTTTCGCAGCCTCAACAGGAGAACCCATGACCCATTACGAAACTGAAATTATTGATATCCATGTCGCGCTGGAAGCCTGGTTAGGCAACGGACAGGGCGAAATCAACGCCCTGACCACCCGTTTTCGGCCGGACTTTTTGATGGTCCCCCCGAGCGGTGCCCATATAGATTACGCGGGGCTTGTCGGCTTTCTTGAAAGCCAGCGCGGCAGTCGCCCAGGCCTTAAAATTGAGCTTGATGAAATCACCACGCTTCAAACGTGGGATCAGGGGGCGGTGGTGCACTACCGGGAGACGCAAACGCGGCCAAATCTGCCGGTCAACGTTCGCTGGTCAACGGCCGTGCTGATTCAGGAGGGTGAAAAGCTAACGTGGCGATTACTGCATGAAACGGCACAGCCGTAACGCAAAATAAAAAGGCCCGTCTTACGACGGGCCTTTTTTGTCTAAATCAGGATTACTCGCGGAACAGCGCTTCGATATTCAGACCTTGTCCCTGCAGAATTTCACGCAGGCGACGCAGACCTTCAACCTGAATCTGACGTACACGTTCACGGGTCAGGCCAATTTCGCGGCCGACATCTTCCAGTGTCGCAGCTTCATACCCCAGTAAACCGAAACGACGTGCCAGCACTTCACGCTGTTTGGCGTTCAGTTCGAACAGCCATTTGACGATGCTTTGTTTCATGTCATCGTCCTGCGTGGTGTCTTCCGGGCCGTTGTCTTTTTCATCGGCCAGGATATCCAGCAGCGCTTTCTCGGAGTCACCCCCCAGTGGGGTATCAACGGAGGTAATGCGCTCGTTGAGACGAAGCATACGGCTTACGTCATCAACCGGTTTGTCCAGTTGCTCTGCAATCTCTTCTGCACTTGGTTCGTGGTCCAGTTTATGGGACAACTCACGCGCAGTACGCAGATAGACATTCAACTCTTTGACGATATGGATTGGCAGTCGAATCGTACGGGTTTGGTTCATAATTGCCCGTTCGATGGTCTGACGAATCCACCAGGTCGCGTAGGTAGAGAAACGGAAACCGCGTTCCGGGTCAAACTTCTCTACTGCACGGATCAGGCCTAAGTTACCCTCTTCAATCAGATCCAGCAGCGCCAGACCACGATTGCTGTAACGACGGGCAATTTTCACAACCAGACGCAAGTTACTTTCGATCATGCGACGGCGCGAGGCAACATCACCACGCAAAGCACGACGTGCGAAATAGACTTCTTCTTCGGCTGTTAACAGTGGGGAATAACCAATTTCCCCAAGGTAGAGCTGAGTCGCGTCCAGCACACGTTGTGTGGCGCCCTGCGATAACAGCTCTTCTTCAGCTAAATCGTTATCACTGGGTTCCTCTTCTACTAAGACTTTTTCATCAAAAGACTCGGTTCCGTTCTCATCAAATTCCGCGTCTTCATTTAAATCATGAACTTTCAGCGTATTCTGACTCATAAAGTGGCTCCTACCCGTGATCCCTGAACGAAACATCCTGACTGGCATGTCTCGTCAATTTATCGCTGCGGCAAATACTGCAGCGGGTTTACGGATTTCCCCTTGTAACGAATTTCAAAATGCAAGCGTGTAGAACTGGTTCCGGAACTACCCATGGTAGCTATTTTCTGCCCCGCCTTGATTTCTTGTTGTTCCCGGACCAGCATTGTATCGTTATGGGCGTAGGCACTCAGGTAATCATCGTTATGTTTTATGATAATAAGATTACCGTAACCACGAAGTGCGTTACCGGCATATACCACGCGTCCATCTGCGGTCGCGACGATAGCCTGTCCCTTACTTCCTGCGATATCGATCCCTTTATTTCCTCCTTCAGAGGAAGAGAAGTTCTCGAACACCTTCCCGTCAGTAGGCCAACGCCATGTTGAAACTGGCGCGCTGGCATTCTGACTGCTCGCAGCGGGTACGGTAGAGCTAACCACAGGTGCCGTAACCGGTGCTGTGACGACAGTCGCAGACGGCTTATTATTCGGCAACATTTTGTTAGCACTCTGTTCACCTGAGTCTTCAGAATACGTAATTGTCGGTTGCGAAGCAACCACCGCGCTTGTTTTTTGCGCAGGCTGGACGCTGTTATTTTGCGCAGTGACATCCGCGGCTGAAACTGAGTTGCCTGGCGTTAACGGCGTACCGGTGGCATTGCCTACCTGCAGCGTTTGGCCCACTTCCAGACCATACGGGGCCTGGACGTTATTTCGTTGCGCAAGGTCACGGAAATCGTTCCCGGTAATCCATGCGATATAGAATAGGGTATCGCCCCGTTTAACGGTGTACGTACTGCCGCCGGTATAGCTACCTTTCGGAATGTTCCCATACTTACGGTTATAAACTATACGGCCATTTTCAGTCTGCACCGCCTGCTGAACAGGCTGGATAGACGTTGGCTGGGAGACAGGTTGTTGTACCGGTTGAATTTGTGGCGCTTGCTGTACCGCCGGGGTGCCCATTTTAGGCGGAGGCGTAATCATCATTCCGCCAGACGTATCGCCCGAACCGCTATTCCCGCCGATGGACGTGACCGGCGCAGGCGCGTTATTGGAACTGGAGCACCCCGCCAGCCAAAGCGAAACGCATGTTAATGCCGCAACACGGCTGATGGTGAATTTTGGGCTTCCCGCGCTCATTTATTCCCCCAGGAATGTGTTAACTACCAGTGACTTAGAATTGACCATAGTGGCACGAACGGTTTGCCGATCACCATACGCGGAAAATTTCCTAAAAACCCTGGAAAATTCCGAGTCTCAGGCCAGCTCCCCCTTTACGAGAGGAACAAAGCGCACGGCTTCTACGGTATCGATTATAAACTCGCCGCCTCGCCGACAAACACGCTTCAAAAGCTGATGTTCATCGCCCACGGGCAAAACGAGAATGCCGCCTTCATCCAGCTGCGTCAGAAGCGCAGTGGGAATCTCAAGCGGTGCTGCCGTCACAATAATAGCGTCAAACGGCGCGCGTGCTTGCCATCCTTGCCAGCCATCACCGTGACGGGTTGAAACATTATGTAAATCCAGCTGCTTGAGGCGACGTCGTGCCTGCCATTGCAGGCCTTTGATGCGCTCAACCGAGCACACGTGATGAACCAGATGCGCCAGAATGGCCGTCTGGTAACCGGAACCGGTGCCGATCTCCAGCACCCGTGATTCCGGGGTTAACTTCAGTAACTCCGTCATTCGCGCCACCATGTAGGGCTGCGAAATCGTCTGCCCCTGACCTATCGGCAACGCAACGTTTTCCCACGCTTTGTGTTCAAACGCCTCATCCACAAATTTCTCACGGGGTACCAGTGAGATCGCCTCAAGAACACGCTCGTCAGAGATGCCTTGAGTACGTAATTGGTTCAGAAGAGCTTGTACACGTTGACTTACCATTGCGTGCTCACCCCGGCGCGTTCCAGCCAGCCTGACACCACTTCTTGCGCGTTATACGCGGTTAAATCGACGTGCAGCGGTGTGACAGAGACGTATCCTTCGTCCACGGCGGCAAAATCGGTGTCCGGCCCAGCGTCGCATTTATCGCCAGGCGGGCCGATCCAGTAAAGCGTATTGCCGCGCGGATCCTGTTGAGGGATAACCTGATCCGCAGGATGACGGCTACCGCAGCGCGTCACGCGGATGCCTTTGATCTCCTCAAGAGGGAGATCGGGCACGTTGATATTCAGAATGCGTCCCGTGCGTAGCGGCTCACGGCCCAGCGCGCGCAATATAGAACAGGTGACCGCAGCCGCCGTGTCATAGTGCGTGTATCCGTTGAGCGAGACGGCGAGCGCCGGGAAACCCAGATGGCGCCCTTCCATCGCTGCTGCGACGGTACCGGAGTAGATGACATCATCGCCCAGGTTAGGCCCGGCATTAATGCCCGACACCACCACATCCGGACGGGGGCGCATCAGCGCGTTTACGCCCAAAAAGACGCAGTCCGTTGGCGTCCCCATTTGCACTGCGATATCGCCGTTATCAAAAGCAAAGGTGCGTAATGAGGATTCAAGGGTTAACGAGTTTGACGCGCCGCTGCGGTTACGGTCAGGAGCAACGACCTGCACCTCGGCAAACTCACGAAGGTGTTTCGCCAGCGTCTGAATGCCAGGCGCATGGATGCCATCATCGTTACTCAGCAATATTCGCATATTCACCCGACGTGTTGATAAGTTCCCTGACAACACTGGTGGCAAAGCTACCTGCCGGCAGCCAGAAGCGTAACTCGACGGTTACGTCATCCCACCAGTTCCAGCTAAGCTGTTGCGGATAGAGCAGCATCGCCCGGCGTGCCGCTTCGACTTTTTCCCGCATCAGCAATGATTGCAATTCCGTCGCATCCGCGACGGCAGAACGTTCCGCTTCCAGCGCCTCGCCCTGCGTGCCCCACTCTCCCGTGCCCGGCAGAGCGGCCGTAATCATTAACGACTTATTCGCGACGCGCGCCTGAACATCGGCCATTTCTTCCGCCGTGGCGACGAACCAGCTGCCGCGTCCCGCTAATTGTAGCGCATCGCCGACAACAACTTGATTCGCGTCCGGTTTTTTCAGACGCTCGCTCACAATCTGATTAAACAACGCACTGCGTGCCGCCGACAACCAAAAACTGCGTTTATTCCTGTCACGCACCGGAGCATTGCTTTGCGCCCAGCGTAACGCCCCATGCAGGTTGCTGCCGCCAATGCCAAAACGTTGTGCGCCGAAATAGTTCGGTACCCCCTCACGGGCGATAGCCGTCAGCCGTTTTTCGACGTCGTCACGATCGGTCACTTCACGCAGGATCAGCGTAAAGTTGTTGCCTTTCAACGCGCCCAGACGAAGCTTGCGCTTATGGCGGGCATACTCAAGTACTTTACAGCCCTCAAGCTCAAATTTGCTTAAATCAGGCATCCCATTGCCGGGAACGCGTGCGCACAGCCATTGCTCGGTAACGGCGTGTTTGTCTTTTTGCCCGGCAAAGCTGACTTCACGGGCCTGAATTTTCAAAAATTTTGCCAGCGCCTCGGCCACAAAGCGGGTATTGCAGCCGTTTTTGAGGATCTTGACCAGGATATGCTCACCCTCGCCGTCCGGCTCAAAACCTAAATCTTCAATGACCACAAAATCTTCAGGATTGGCTTTTAACAGGCCCGTCCCGTGCGGTCTGCCGTGCAAATAGGTCAGATCATCAAACGCCGTCATTTTACCGCCTTCACCAGAAGCGCCACCGCCTCACAGGCAATCCCTTCACCCCGGCCGGTAAAGCCGAGTTTTTCAGTGGTGGTGGCTTTTACGTTGACGTCATCCATATGACAGCCGAGATCTTCGGCAATAAACACGCGCATCTGCGGAATGTGAGGCAGCATTTTCGGTGCCTGAGCAATAATCGTCACATCAACGTTACCCAGCGTATAGCCTTTAGCCTGAATACGACGCCAGGCCTCACGCAGCAATTCGCGGCTGTCGGCGCCTTTGAAGGCCGGGTCGGTATCCGGAAACAGCTTGCCGATATCGCCTAACGCCGCCGCGCCAAGCAGGGCATCGGTTAATGCATGCAGCGCAACGTCGCCATCAGAATGCGCCAGCAGCCCTTTTTCATAGGGAATGCGCACGCCGCCAATGATAATCGGGCCTACGCCACCAAAGGCGTGTACGTCAAAACCGTGTCCAATTCGCATTATGCGTTCTCCTGATGCGTCGTACGGGTAAGATAGAATTCCGCCAGCTGTAAGTCTTCCGGGCGCGTGATCTTAATATTATCAGCGCGTCCCTCCACGATAACCGGATGATAACCGCAATATTCCAGCGCCGATGCTTCATCGGTGATGGTCGCGCCTTCATTAAGCGCGCGGGTTAAGCAGTCGTGGAGCAGCTCGCGGGGAAAAAACTGAGGCGTCAGCGCATGCCATAAATCGACGCGCTCGACGGTGTGGGCGATGGCCTGCGCTCCCGGCTCGGCGCGTTTCATGGTGTCGCGCACGGGTGCGGCCAGAATGCCGCCAATCGGGCTGGTGTCGCTCAGCGCCAGCAGTCGCGCCAGGTCATCCTGGTGCAAACAAGGACGCGCTGCGTCGTGCACCAGAACCCAGGGCGCGTCACCCGCGGCGCGGAGGCCCGCCAGAACGGAATCAGCACGTTCGGAGCCACCGTCAACAACGGTAATTTGGGGATGATGGGCCAGCGGAAGCGCGGCAAAGCGGGCGTCGCCCGGACTGATAGCGATAATGACACGCGTCACCCGTGGATGGGCAAGAAGCGCCGCCACGGAGTGTTCAAGTATCGTCTTATCACCCATTGAAAGGTATTGTTTAGGACACTCTGTCTGCATGCGCCGACCAACGCCAGCGGCCGGTACCACGGCGCACACATCCGAAAAAGTCACTGCCATGTCGTAATCCTGGGCCTGATTATCGATTATTTTGTACTGAGCCCTGATTGCGTTTAGACGCATCTGGAACCAGGCGATAAAAAGTTTCACCCGGCTTAGTCATACTGAGTTCATTACGTGCGCGTTCCTCAATCGCCTCCTGACCGCCATTGAGATCGTCAATTTCGGCAAACAGTTGATCGTTGCGCGCTTTAAGTTTGGCGTTTGTTGCCTGCTGTGCTGTTACGTCGTCATTGACACGGCTATAGTCGTGCAGACCATTTTTGCCGAACCACAGCGAATACTGAAGCCAGACCAGCAAAGCCAGCAACAGAAGCGTTAATTTACCCATCCTGCCCCCTGAAAAACGGCATCATCATCCCATAACTTTCCGCTGGACTCTACTCTGGGGTTTTAATTATGTCTTAAGTTAGCCCATGAGCCATAAAAATAGCAGGCCGAAGATAATGACAACGGTGGCGATCGTCACGATCGTGCTGTAAAGCAGGCGGCCATTGAGCAACGAATGCAGCGCGATGCCGACGACCACGGCCACGGGCATCAGCGCCAGAAAGAACGGCCAGGTGTACAGGAAGAAAAAGAGCGTATTGCGGCCATAGATCATGAAAGGGATGCCCAGCGCCAGCAACCATGAGACGAAACCGACCACCGCCCCGGGCAGTGACCAGGTCGTTTCGTCAGGCGTCGAAAATGTATCCGACCCGGTAATAATGTAGTTTTGGCTTTCGCGCATAAGGGATCCTGTAACCATGACCAGTCGTTCGGGAGAATCACGCCCCGAACGATACGTCTCAGGATCTGATAATATCGCCCTGTCTGAGCAGGTCTAATAATTGGCTTACTAAATTTGTTACCAATTGTTGACCATCCAGGTGAATGTCTGGCGATTCAGGAATTTCGTATACAGAATCAATTCCCGTGAAATGGCGCAACTCTCCCGCCCGCGCTTTCTTATACAGCCCTTTAGGATCGCGTTCCTCGCAAATCGCCAGCGGCGTATCCACGAAGACTTCGATAAAGCGATCGTTACCCACTCGTTCCCGCACCATCTGGCGTTCAGCGCGATGGGGAGAGATAAACGCCGTCAATACTACCAGTCCGGCGTCGGCCATGAGGCTGGCCACTTCGCCTACGCGCCGAATGTTCTCTTTGCGATCGTTATCGCTAAAGCCCAAATCGCTGCAAAGCCCGTGGCGGACGTTATCGCCATCCAGTAAATAGGTACTCACACCGGCCTGGTGGAGCGCCTCTTCCATTGCTCCCGCGACGGTGGATTTCCCCGAGCCCGACAGCCCGGTGAACCACAGTACAACCCCACGGTGGCCGTGGAGTTGTTCGCGCTGCGAGACCGTGACCGGATGAGGATGCCAGACGACGTTCTCATCGTGTTGCGCCATTACTTTCCTCCCAGCAGATCGCGTGCGCCCCAGTGCGGGAAATGCTTACGTACCAGCGCGTTCAGCTCCAGCTCAAAGGCGCTGAATTCTGACGGTGCCGCGGCAGACTGCTCATGCGGTTGTCGCACCATGCCGGCCCCGACGGTCACGTTAGTCAGGCGGTCAATAAAGATCAGCCCACCGGTGACGGGGTTTTGCTGGTAACGATCTAGCACCAAAGGTTCATCAAAAATAAGATCCACCAGACCGATGCCGTTCAGCGGCAGTTCATTGACGCTGTGCTGCGTCAGCGTATTGATGTCCACCTGATACTGAACGCCTTCCACGCGTGCACGCGTTTTCTTACCCGCAATTTTAATGTCATAGCTTTGGCCTGGCGTCAGAGGCTGTTCCGCCATCCACACCACGTCCAGCGAGGCGCTCTGCACGGCAGGGACGGATTCCTGCGCATCCACCAGCAAATCGCCCCGGCTGATATCGATTTCATCTTTCAGTACCAAAGTAACCGCTTCGCCCGCGCCGGCTTCCTGTAAGTCGCCGTCAAAGGTGACGATGCGCGCAATCGACGACTCAACGCCAGAAGGCAGCACTTTGACACGCTGCCCGACCGTGACCACGCCGGATGCGAGGGTGCCTGAGAAGCCACGGAAATCGAGATTAGGACGGTTAACGTACTGAACCGGGAAACGCATCGGCTGGCTTGCCACCACGCGCTGAATCTCAACGGTCTCCAGCACCTCCAGCAGCGTCGGGCCACTGTACCAGGGCATGTTAGCGCTCTGGGAGGCGACGTTATCGCCCTCCAGCGCCGACAGCGGCACGAAGCGGATATCCAGATCCCCCGGCAGTTGTTCTGCAAAGGTCAGATAGCTCTGGCGGATCTCGTCGAAAGCCTCTTCGCTGTAGTTGACCAGATCCATTTTGTTGACCGCGACCACCAGATGTTTAATGCCCAGCAGCGTGGAGATAAAACTGTGCCGACGCGTCTGATCCAGCACGCCTTTACGGGCATCCATCAGCAGAATCGCCAGCTCGCAGGTCGACGCGCCGGTCGCCATGTTACGGGTGTACTGCTCATGCCCCGGGGTGTCCGCAATGATAAATTTGCGCTTCTCGGTAGAGAAATAGCGGTACGCCACATCGATAGTAATGCCTTGTTCACGCTCGGCCTGCAGTCCATCGACCAGCAGTGCCAGGTCAAGCTTCTCGCCCTGGGTGCCGTGACGTTTGCTGTCATTATGCAGTGACGAGAGCTGGTCTTCGTAAATCTGGCGCGTATCGTGCAGCAGGCGACCAATCAGCGTACTTTTACCGTCATCGACGCTGCCGCAGGTCAGAAAACGCAGCAGGCTTTTGTGTTGTTGTGCGTGGAGATACGCCTCGACGCCGCCTTCATCAGCAATTTGTTGTGCAATAGTGGTGTTCATGGCGGCTCCTTAGAAATAACCCTGGCGTTTTTTCAGCTCCATCGAGCCTGCCTGATCGCGGTCAATCATGCGGCCCTGTCGCTCACTGGTGGTGGAGACCAGCATCTCTTCGATGATCTCCGGCAGCGTTTGCGCGTTGGATTCCACCGCGCCGGTCAGCGGCCAGCAACCGAGTGTACGGAAACGGACCATCTCTTTTTTGATCACTTCGCCCGGCTGCAAGTCGATACGATCGTCATCGATCATCATCAGCATGCCGTCACGTTCGAGCACCGGACGTTCTGCCGCCAGGTAGAGAGGGACAATTTCGATATTTTCCAGATAGATGTACTGCCAGATATCCAGCTCGGTCCAGTTGGACAGCGGGAAGACGCGAATACTTTCGCCTTTATTAATCTGGCCGTTGTAGTTATGCCACAGCTCCGGACGCTGGTTTTTTGGGTCCCAGCGGTGGAAGCGATCGCGGAAAGAGTAGATGCGCTCTTTCGCGCGGGATTTTTCTTCGTCACGACGCGCCCCGCCGAAAGCCGCATCAAAACCATACTTATTCAGCGCCTGTTTTAGCCCTTCGGTTTTCATGATGTCGGTATGTTTGGCGCTGCCATGCACGAAGGGATTGATGCCCATCGCCACGCCTTCAGGATTTTTATGTACCAGCAGCTCGCAACCGTAGGCCTTTGCCGTGCGGTCACGGAATTCATACATCTCACGGAATTTCCAGCCGGTATCCACATGCAGCAACGGGAAAGGCAGTGTCCCTGGATAAAACGCTTTACGCGCCAGGTGCAGCATGACGCTGGAGTCTTTGCCGATGGAGTACATCATGACCGGGTTAGAAAATTCAGCAGCCACTTCGCGGATAATATGGATACTTTCCGCTTCGAGTTGCCGCAGGTGAGTCAGTCGTTTTTGGTCCATAACCATTCCTTAAGACAGCGTTATCACAGAAGAATGAAAGCTCTCTGTGTCTGTTGTATGTTGAAACCAGGCGAGCGTCTGGTGCAGCGCCACCACTTCTCCCACCACAATCAGGGCGGGCATCGGGGCATCTTTTGCCAGGTGTTCAAGGTGTTGTAATGTGCCGGTCGTCACCTGTTGATCGACCCGCGTCCCACGGGAAATCACCGCCACCGGCGTGGCCGCATCTCTCCCGTGACGAATAAGCTGTTCAGCGATTTCCGCCGCCTTCATGGTGCCCATATAAATCGCCAGCGTCTGGCGGCTCTGCGCCAGGTGGGACCAGTCAAATGGCGTACTGTCGGCTTTGTAATGCCCGGTTACGAATGTCACACTTTGGGCGTAGTCGCGATGCGTCAGCGGAATACCGGCATAGGCCGTTACCGCAGAGGCGGCCGTGATACCTGGCACCACCTGAAACGGTATCCCAGCCCCGGCAGCAGCCTGTAGCTCTTCGCCGCCGCGCCCAAAAATAAACGGGTCTCCCCCTTTCAGGCGTACCACGGTTTTGCCCTCTTTCGCCGCCGCAATCAGCATCTCATTGGTGTCGTGCTGAGAGACCGAGTGTTCATTCGCCCGTTTACCCACGCAGATTTGTTCCGCATCGCGGCGAATAAGCTCCCGAATGCCGTCGGTCACCAGATGGTCATAAAACACCACGTCTGCGTCCTGGAGTACCTGTAAACCGCGTAACGTCAGGAGGCCGGGATCGCCCGGTCCTGCGCCGACCAGGATAATCTCCCCGGTGCTGCGTCCGGGGTTATCCAGCTCATCTTCCAGGATTTGCTGGGCGGCCGTTTCATTGCCCGCCTGCATCAGGCTGGCAAAGCGACCGCGAAAGACCCGCTCCCAGAAGCGGCGTCGCGCCGTCACGCTGGTTAAGCGCGTTTTGAGATGCGCGCGCCAGTAGCTCGCTTTCTCAGCCATTCGCCCGAGGCTGGTGGGCAGCAGAGCCTCTATTTTTTCTCGCAGGACTCGCGCCAGTACCGGCGCGGTGCCGCCAGAGGAGATCGCCACGATCAACGGCGAGCGATCGACAATCGACGGGAAAATGAATGAACAGAGCGGCTGGTCATCAACCACATTCACCAGGCGAAACCGGGCGTTTGCCGCGTCGGAAATCCGACGGTTAAGCTCGCGATTGGTTGTTGCCGCGATGACCAGGACGATGGAGTCCAGCATTGACTCGTCAAACTGCGCCTCTTTGACCACCTTGACCTGCGCCCCGGCACGACGCAAAAACAGCATTTTGCGTTCGGCAATTTCTCCCGTGCCGACAACCAGTACCGGACGGTCTTTCAGAGCAGCAAATAACGGCAGGTAGTCCACGATGTGAAAACTCACTCATATTCAGGAATAGAGGGACTATAGGGGGCGGCTTAGAGTGAATGAAATTACGAATTGGAATGAGTAGTTACTCAATGGAATAACGAGCTGAAAATATAAATATCAAAAAGTGCTTAACACGCCAGATTTCGGGCGTTTAAGAGCAAATGAAATTGTGCAGGAGCGATCACAGTTTCATACTAGGCGGGTTAAAATTTTGCTCTGTTTTTTTAAAGGACTCACTATGTTTTCCGCAACGCGCCACCGTATCGCTGCCCTGGCGTTCGGCGTTTGCTTTATCCTCCCGGTTCAGGCGAAGGATCTTCCGCCTGGTGATATTGCCACTTTACAGGCTCGCCATATCGCGACCGTATTTCCGGGACGTATGACGGGCTCTCCGGCCGAAATGCTGTCAGCGGATTATCTGCGCCAGCAATTTGCGGAAATGGGCTACCAGAGCGATATCCGTGCGTTTCATAGCCGCTATATCTATACCTCGCGCAGCAATAATAAAAACTGGCACAACGTGACGGGCAGTACGGTTATCGCGGCACACGAAGGGAAAGCCGAACAGCAGATTATTATCATGGCGCATCTGGATACCTTTGCGCCACTGAGCGATGCCGATACGGATAAAAACCTCGGCGGCCTGACGCTTCAGGGCGTCGACGATAACGCCGCAGGTTTAGGCGTATTGTTAGAGCTGGCTGAACGGCTGAAAAATATTCCCACGCAATACGGCATTCGATTTATTGCCACCAGCGGTGAAGAGGAAGGCAAACTCGGCGCTGAGAATGTCCTTAAACGCATGAGCGCCGCCGAAAAGAAAAATACGCTTCTGGTCATTAATCTCGATAATTTGATCGTCGGGGACAAACTTTATTTTAACAGCGGGAAGACGACGCCAAATTCGGTGCGTAAGCTCACGCGTGACCGGGCGCTGACGATTGCCCGGTCACATGGCATCCAGGCGGCCATTAACCCTGGGCTCAACCCTGCGTATCCGAAAGGAACGGGATGCTGTAACGACGGAGAGGTATTCGACAAAGCAGGGATCCCGGTTCTGTACGTTGAAGCGACAAACTGGGCGTTAGGTAAACAAGACGGGTATCAGCAACGCGCCAAAACGAAGGCCTTCCCGGAAGGGACCAGCTGGCATGATGTCAGGCTGGATAATTTGCAACATATCGACCGTGCCCTGCCACAACGCATTGAGCGCCGGAGTCGGGACGTGATGAAAGTGATGTTGCCGCTGGTGAAAGAGCTGGCGAAAGCCGGGAAAGCGTAGTGCGGTCTGGTGCCCTCACCCCAACCCTCTCCCACGGGGAGAGGGAGAAATAACCCTGCAGGCCCATTCAACTTCCTCCCACGGGGAGAGGGAGGAGTAGCCCTGCTGGCCCATTCAACTTCATCCCTCGGGGAGAGGGAGGAGTAGCCCTGCAGGCCCATTCAACTTCATCCCTCGGGGAGAGGGAGGAGTAGCCCTGCAGGCCTTTTCAACTTCCTCCCACGGGGAGAGGAAGGAGAAAAGCAGCAGAGCCGCAGGGAAAGAAACCCTTACCCTTCGTGCAGTCCGCACTCTCGCTTAAGCCCGAAGAAGCGCGTCTCTTCTTCTGCCATACCGGGCTCCCATTTGCGGGTGGTGTGGGTATCACCGACCGAGAGATAGCCTTCATCCCACAGCGGGTGGTATTTCAGCCCGTGCTGTTGCAGATAGTGATAGACAGTCCGGTTATCCCAGTCGATGATCGGCAGCACTTTGAAGACCCCGCGCTGAATCCCCAGCACCGGCAAACTGGCACGGCTACCGGACTGTTCGCGGCGCAGCCCGGCGAACCAGGTGTTGGCCTTCAGCTCTTTGAGCGCGCGATTCATGGGCTCGACTTTGTTGATCTCGTTGTATTTCTCAATCCCTTCAACGCCCTGTTCCCACAGCTTACCGTAGCGCGCCTCCTGCCAGGCGGGGCTTTGCGGCGCACGATAAACCTGAAGATTGAGCTTGAGCTTATCGGTGAGTTCATCAATAAACCGGTACGTCTCCGGGAAGAGATATCCGGTATCCGTGAGGATCACCGGAATATCCGGGCGAATCTTGTTCACCAGATGCAAACTCACCGCCGCCTGAATACCAAAGCTTGACGACAGCACATAATCACCAGGCAGATTCTCCAGCGCCCAGGCCACACGCCCTTCGGCGTCGCGCTTTTCCAGCAGCGCATTGGTTTCGGCAAGCGCAAGAATGCGCTCGACTTTAGGCAGTGCATTCAGGGCGTTCAGATCGAGTACGGACATAATTACCTCTCGTGTTTATTCCCAGAAATCCCTGGCGGGATCGAGCACCGGGCGGATGATGCCCGCACGCACCGTAAAGTCGCCGAAGCCTTCACCCGCTTCACGCTCTTTCGCCCAGCGCCCGACAAGCTGGTCCAGGGAGTCAAGAATTTCGGGTTCCGTGATATTTTCACGGTACATCCGCGGAATTCGGGTTCCCATCCGGTTACCACCAAGATGTACGTTATAGCGACCCGGCGCTTTACCAACCAGCCCCAGCTCTGCCAGCATGGCGCGGCCGCACCCGTTCGGGCAGCCCGTCACGCGCATCACGATATGCTCTTCAGGCATGCCGTGTTTTGCCAGAATCTCTTCCACCTTATCCGTGAAGGACGGCAGAAAACGTTCAGCTTCCGCCATCGCCAGCGGACAGGTCGGGAACGACACGCAGGCCATGGAGTTTTCACGCTGCGGTTTCACCGCGTCCATCAGACCGTGACCTTTTGCCAGCGCCTCGATCTTCGCTTTTTCGCTTTCCGGCACGCCCGCAACGATCAGGTTCTGGTTTGCGGTAATGCGGAATTCCCCTTGATGGATCTTAGCAATTTCCAGCAGACCGGTTTTCAACGGACGGCCCGGATAATCCAGAATACGGCCGTTTTCGATAAACAGCGTCAGGTGCCATTTGTCGTCGATGCCTTTCACCCAACCAATGCGGTCGCCGCGTCCGGTGAATTCATACGGGCGGACTGGTTCAAATGTAATGCCTGCGCGACGTTCCACTTCTGCTTTAAACGTCTCGACGCCCACGCGCTCCAGGGTGTATTTGGTTTTCGCGTTTTTACGATCGGTACGGTTACCCCAGTCGCGCTGGGTAGTGACCACCGCTTCAGCCACGGCCAGCGTGTGCTCCAGCGGCAGATAACCAAACTCGCTGGCGGTGCGGGCATAGGTTTTCTTGTTACCGTGCTCAATGGATAATCCCCCGCCGACCAGCAGGTTAAAGCCCACCAGCTTGCCGTTTTCGGCAATCGCCACGAAGTTCATGTCGTTGGCGTGCAGATCGATATCGTTCTGCGGGGGGATCACCACGGTGGTTTTGAACTTACGCGGCAGATAGGTCTGGCCGAGAATCGGTTCTTCATCCGTTGTGGCGACCTTCTCCTGATCGAGCCAGATCTCCGCATAGGCGCGGGTGCGCGGCAGCAGATGCTCAGAAATTTTCTTTGCCCACTCGTAGGCTTCGGCATGCAGCTCAGACTCGTACGGGTTTGAGGTGCAAAGCACGTTACGGTTCATGTCATTGGCGGTTGCCAGCGCGTCCAGTCCAACGGAGTGCAGCATCTGGTGCACCGGTTTGACGTTCTTCTTCAGAATGCCGTGGAACTGGAAGGTCTGACGGTTCGTCAGACGAATGCTGCCGTAAATCGTGTTGTCGTGGGCGAATTTGTCGATCGCCTGCCACTGCGTCGTGGTGATAACGCCACCCGGCAGACGGCAGCGCAACAGCATCGCATGGCGCGGCTCCAGCTTCTGTTCCACACGCTCGGCGCGGATATCGCGATCGTCCTGCTGATACATGCCGTGGAAGCGGATCAGCAGGAAGTTATCGCCCTTAAAACCGCCGGTTAAACCGTCATTTAAATCTTCGGCAATGGTGCCGCGCAGATAGTTACTATCAACCTTCATGCGCTCGGCATCAGCCAGTTTGCCTTCGACCACCAGTGGGCCTGGGTGTTTTTCGCTCATTAGTAGACATCTCGCTGATAACGGCGCTCGACGCGCAGCTCACTTAAAAATTCATCCGCCGATTCGATATCCATACCACCGAATTCAGCAATCACTTCCAGCAACGCCTGCTCAACGTCTTTCGCCATGCGATTGGCGTCGCCGCAGACATAAAGGTGGGCACCGTCATTGATCCAGCGCCACAGTTCTGCGCCCTGTTCGCGCAGTTTGTCTTGTACGTATATTTTCTGTTTCTGATCGCGGGACCAGGCAAGATCGATTCGCGTCAGCACGCCCTCTTTGACGTAGCGCTGCCACTCCACCTGATAGAGGAAATCTTCGGTAAAGTGCGGATTGCCGAAGAAGAGCCAGTTTTTACCTGGGGCTTCTTCTGCCGCGCGTTGCTGCATAAAGGCGCGGAACGGGGCAATCCCGGTGCCTGGCCCAATCATAATGACCGGGGTTTCCGGGTTTTCTGGCAGGCGGAAGTTGTCGTTATGCTCGATAAAGACGCGCACTTCGCCCTCCTCTTCCACACGATCGGCGAGGAAGCTCGACGCGCCGCCGGCGCGCGCACGACCTTCAATGTCGTAACGGACTGCGCCTACGGTAATATGGACTTCGCTCTCGACCTCCGCCTGCGACGAGGCGATGGAGTAGAGGCGTGGCGTTAGCGGACGCAGCAGGCCAATGAGCGCCTCAGCATCCAGCTGTGCCGGTGAGAAGCGCACCATATCGACAATCGGCGTCGTCGCGGCGTAATGCTGGAGTTTGGCTTTGTCACCCACCAGCGCCAGCAGTGAATCGCTGCGGGTGAGCGTGGCGTAATTCTCCACGATATTGGCGGTGTTAACGGTGAGTTCAACATGCCATTGCAGCGCTTCACTAAGCGGCAGCGTTTTGCCCTCGACCGTGACCGGCTCGTCGCCTTTCAGCCACAGCAGTTCAACCAGTTCGTTCACCAGCGCAGGATCGTTTTGATACCACACGCCCAGGGCATCGCCCGGCTGATATCGCAGGCCGGAATCCCCTAAATCAATTTCAATGTGGCGCACGTCTTTTTCGGAGTCGCGTCCGGTGATCTTTTGATTGACCGACAGGCTTGCCGTCAGTGGCGCTTCTTTGGTGTAAGGGCTGGTGTGGATGTCGTTCACCACGCCCGTGGCGGTCAATGCCGCCTGGGCAGAGGTCTCTTTCGGGACGCGGGCTTTCAGCACATCGACTATGCGTGCACGCCATTCGGCTGCGGCCGTCTGGTATTCCACGTCTGCATCCACGCGATCCAGCAAGCGCTCTGCGCCCAGCTCTGCAAGTTTGTTATCGAAATCTTTACCGGACTGGCAGAAAAATTCATAGGACGTATCGCCCAGCCCAAACACCGCGAAGGCGGTGCCATCGAGTTTTGGCGCTTTTTTGGAGAACAAGAACTTATGCAGGGCCACGGCCTCTTCGGCCGGTTCACCTTCACCCTGCGTTGACGCGACCACCACCAGCGATTTTTCTGACGCGATTTGCTTAAATTTATAATCCCCGGCGTTCACCAGGTTCACGTTCAGTTTTGCGGCAAGCAGATCGTCACGCAGGGCCTCAGCCACGCGGCGCGCGTTGCCGGTTTGCGAAGCGGAGATCAGAGTAATCGCAGGAATTTCTGCTGCAACCGCCGGTGCGGCAGCCACCGTGCCGGGCTGTTGATTCAGCATGCCCCAGAAATAGCCGGAGACCCAGGCAAGCTGAGTCGGTGAAAAATCAGTCGTGGCCGCCTGAAGGCGCGCCAGTTGCTCCGGATTAAGAGGGAGCAAATTCGAAGGTGGGGCCTGTGTTGTCATGCGTTGTTATGTTCCAGTAGCAAAGCGGAATTTATGCAAAAAGACCAAACTAGCGATAAGGTTAACGGCGAGGATCATAACAATTAAAGAAGTGATGGAAATAATTAATAACCAAATGAACTAACCTGTTTTAGTCATGGTTCTTAACAAGAAAAGTGATAAAGCAACACACTGAATATAAAGGACAAATAAGCCTTGCAAGGTGAGTTTCCCCGCACAGTCGCATGAAGGCCGTTTTAGTTAATGCTAAAAAATGTGCTTTCCGGTACTATGCGGCGGTTTTTTCCGCACTACTTGAGAGTTCATGATGTCCACCACACTGTTTAAAGATTTCACCTTCGAAGCCGCTCACCATCTTCCGCACGTTCCTGCCGGGCATAAATGTGGCCGTCTGCACGGGCACTCCTTTATGGTGCGCCTTGAAATCACCGGTGAAGTCGATCCCCATACGGGCTGGATCATGGACTTCTCCGAGCTGAAAGCGGCGTTCAAACCAACGTACGATCGTCTCGATCACTACTATCTGAACGATATTCCAGGCCTGGAAAATCCCACCAGCGAAGTGCTGGCAAAATGGATCTGGGATGTGATGAAACCTCTGGTGCCGTTACTGAGCGCCGTGATGATCAAAGAGACCTGCACCGCTGGCTGCGTGTACCGCGGAGAATAAAAAAACCCGGTTTTTACACCGGGCTTTTATCAGGCAATGTTCAGGTACTTGTGCGTCTGCATTGACAGGCGCCAGTTGCGCGCAATACAGGTTTCGATACACAGCCGCGTGGCGTCCTCTTTCTGACTGATCGGCTGCAGAGCAATGATGCGCTGCTTTTCATCCGACAGTGTCTCCAGCAGTTCATCCAGCGCTTCGATGTCGCGCACCCGGCCAACCGGATGTTTAATTTCATCAGCACGTTCAAGCGCCTGTGAAAGGACATCATATCCCCCGCGCATATTCACTTTTGGCGACACGGTGACCCACGTCGAGGGTGTACAACGCACTTCATGCGTACCGCTGGTTTCGATCTGGCAGCTAAAGCCGTTCTTTTCCAGCAGGTCCGTCAGCGACATGAGATCGTGGATACACGGCTCACCACCGGTAATCACCACATGGCGCGCGGTCCAGCCCTGACGACCAATGATCGCCAGAAGGTCTTCCGCACTCCCTGCACCCCATTTATCGCTCTCTTTGGTTTTGGCAAGAATGCTAAACAGCGAGACTTCCCGATCTGCAAGCTTATCCCACGTATGTTTGGTATCACACCAGGCACAGCCAACCGGGCATCCCTGTAAACGAATAAAAATAGCGGGAACGCCAGTGAAGTAACCCTCGCCTTGCAGGGTCTGGAACATCTCGTTAATCGGGTACTGCATAGTCATCTCGGTTCAGGGATAATCGTTAATTATTACAGATCCCAGCCCAAGTATCATGCCCCATCGGTGCTGTGCGCATGAATGGCCATGACAAACCGCGTGGTAATTTGCTGCGGGCGGGTTATTGCGCCACCCACGACCACCGTATGCGCCCCGAGCGCCAGGCAGCGCGCGGCACGCTCCGGCGTATCGACATTGCCTTCCGCCACCACCGGAATGCTGACGGCAGCAATGACATCGCGCAAAAATGCACAGTCATCTTCAGGCAGAGAATGACCGGCCGTCTCCTGCGTATAGCCATACAGGGTGGTACCAACGCAGTCAAAGCCCAGTGCCTCTGCGGTGCGGGCCTCTTCTACCGTGGCGATATCAGCCATTAGCAGCAACGCCGGATAACGAGCCCGAATCTTGCCCATTAGCTCCGCCAGCGTTTCGCCCCCGGGACGAGGGCGCGCCGTGGCGTCAAGCGCTATCATCTCGGGTGCCACCGTCATCAGCTCGTCCACCTCTTTGAGGGTGGCGGTAATGAAGACCTCACTGTCGGGGTAATCTCGCTTAATAATCCCAATCACCGGCAGAGAAACCTGCTGCTTAATCGCGCTGATATCAACCACGCTGTTCGCCCGAATCGCCACCGCCCCACCCTGTTCGGCGGCCACGGCCATCCGTGACATAATAAATGGGCTGTGCAGCGGTTCGTTTTCCAATGCCTGGCAGGAAACAATCAGTTGGCCTTTCAGATTATTCAGTACAGTTTTCATGACGATAACATCTCTTCTACTTCGTTTTTGATAATGGTGACATGCGGTCCATAGATGACCTGTACCCCGTTGCCGCGCACAATCACGCCGCGCGCACCGGTGGCTTTTAACGCCTCTTCATTGACTTTATTTCCGTCTTTCACCGTTACGCGCAGCCGCGTGGCACAGCAATCGACCTCATCAAGGTTCTCTCTCCCGCCAAGCCTGGCAACTACCGCCGCTGCTCTTTCGCTTTGCAGCAGGTTAGTTTCCACTACGGCCTCTTTCTCACGACCCGGTGTGGCATAACCAAAACGGTTAATCATGAAACGGAAGGTGAAGTAATAGAGGAAGAACCACGGCACGCCGACCAGCGGCACAGACAACCAGTGCGTTTTCGCCTCTCCCTGCAGCACGCCAAAGAGAATGAAATCGATAAACCCGCCGGAGAAAGTCTGCCCGATGGTGATATGCAAAATGTGGGCGATCATGAATGCCAGGCCATCAAAGAACGCATGGATGACATATAAAACGGGCGCAATGAACAGGAACGAGAACTCAATCGGTTCGGTAATCCCCGTCAGGAAAGAGGTCAACGCGGCGGATAATAACAGCCCGGCGACGCGTTTTTTGTTCTCGGGTTTTGCCGTGTGATACATCGCAAGGCACGCACCGAGCAGACCAAACATCATCGTGATAAAACGCCCGGACATAAAGCGAGAGGTGCCCACGTAGAACTGCCGGGTATCAGGATCCGCCAGCTGAGCAAAGAAGATCCGCTGGGTGCCTTCAACCAGCTGGCCATTAACGATTTCACTTCCCCCTAACGCCGTCGTCCAGAAAGGCAGATAGAAGATATGATGAAGACCAAACGGGCCAAGCATACGCAGGATAAAGCCGTATAAAAACGTGCCCAGATAACCGGTGGCGTCCACCAGCCCGCCCAGCCCAAAGATGAGCTTCTGGAAGTGGGGCCAGACAATGGTCATTGCGGCGCCGACGACGATCGCTGCCAGCGAACTGATGATGGGCACAAAGCGCGAGCCGCCAAAGAAGCCAAGGAACTGGGGCAGCGCAATTTTATTGAAGCGGTGATGCAAAATGCAGGTCACCAGACCAATCACGACGCCGCCAAATACACCGGTTTCCAGCGTCTGGATCCCGAGCGTCATGCCTTGCCCTACCGCACCCGGGTTTTCCAGCGCCAGCTTGCCGGTCAGGATCAGTAACGCATTTATCGTGGCGTTCATCACCAGAAAGGCCAGCAGTGCCGCCAGCCCCGCGGTGCCTTTATCGGTTTTCGCCAGACCCACCGCGACGCCAACGGCAAAAAGGACCGACAGATTGGCAAAGACGATCGACCCTGCACTGCTCATGATGGTGAAGATGGCCTGAAGCCAGCCAATATCCAGGAAAGGATAGGCAGTGAGAGTATTGGGATTGGACAGCGCGCCGCCAATGCCCAGCAACAACCCTGCCGCGGGCAAAACCGCGATAGGCAGCATAAACGATTTACCAAACCGCTGTGCTTTTTCAAACCAGGCCCCTGAAGAGGCGCCACTCATTATTTGCATCATTTTTTCACTCCCCCGACAATTGATGAAAATTTTTACCATATAATTATATTTAGCTGGAAATTATCACCAATAAAGGAGAAGCGGATCATACTTTTTTAAAATGACTGGCATCTTTGCCCCGCTTTCCCCCACACTAGACGGCAGAGAAACGCATTAAGGATCGAGCATGTCAGACCATGAAAACCTGCTGCTGAAGCTACGCCAGGAGGCTTCCGGGTACAGTCCCACACAACAAAAACTGGGTGAGTTCGTCCTCAACGATCCGGCCCGGGTCATTTACCTGACCATCACCGAACTGGCGCGCGAGAGCCACACCAGCGAGGCCAGCGTGACGCGCCTGTGCCGTACGCTCGGCTGTAAGGGATATAACGAATTCAAAATGGCGCTGGCGCTGGATGTTCAGCAGGGTCAACCAGAACGTCAGGCCGGGGATGAGATCGATCGCGTGGTGGATGAGTCCGTCCAGGCCCTGCAGGACACCGGCAAACTTCTCGACAGAGCGCAGCTTGAAAAGGCGGCACAAGCGCTGCATCAGGCGCGTTCAGTACAAATTTACGGCGTGGCGGCCAGCGCAATCCTGGGTGAATACCTGCACTACAAGCTTCTGCGCCTCGGTAAACCTGCACAGCTTTTTAGCGATATGCACTGCGCGGCAATGAATGCCGCCACGCTTGGGTCAGACGCGCTGGTCGTCGCCATTTCGAGTTCAGGCTCAACGCGTGATTTGCTCCATGTGGTGAAGCTGGCGCGCAAACGCGGCGTCACGGTACTGGCGCTCAGCAACACGCCACGCAGCCCGCTGACCTCTCTGAGCGATATGCAGCTGGTGGCCGCAAAACCAGAGGGCCCACTCAGTGCGGGCGCGCTTAATGCGAAGGTGGGCGTAATGCTGCTGGTTGAGCTGCTGACCACCTCTTTGATTGCGATAGACAGCCATTACGGCGAGGTAAGCCAGCAAACGGCCAGCGCTACGCTTCCGATGCTGCTGTGAAAAAGACCTGCAGGTTAACGTTTTATAGCCTGCGGTTTATTTTTCCGGTTTGACTTAAGGTCTCATCTATTTATTTTCCGCATGAATGAATGTTGTAACAATTTATTATTATTTTTTCATTCTGAAGTATATTTACAACGAACCAGTAAAGGTAAAAAGCATTACAAATCAATGGAATAAAAATATCTCAGGTGAAAATTGAATTTTCATTATCTTCCTGATGTCCAATATTTCCGCCCAAATTTTCTGGCTTAAAATAACCTTAAGATATTCGTCGCATCGCCATTTTTTTATTTACATGCCGTTTACTTTCGTAAGATTACACTCCGCCTCATCAATCAAAATGAGACGGTATAAAGAAAATGTTATTGATTACAGGCGTGACCGGATTTCTGGGTGGTGCAGTACTTGAAAAAATCCTGACCGGCGGTGAATCCCTTCATCTACTCCTGCTTGCGCGTGCCAGCGACCCGGAAGGCGGGCTGGAACGGGTGCGGGAAAACATGCGTAAATTCAACGTTCCTGCCGAAAAACTGGCTTCGCTGACGGTGGATAATATTCTCATCGGGGATCTCAGCCAGCCAGAAGACTTTCTGAACGATCCGCGTCTGGAGCAGGTTACCCATGTCATCAACTGCGCGGCCGTCGCGTCATTTGGCAATAATCCCCTGATCTGGAAGGTAAACGTCGAAGGCACACTGGCACTGGCGCACCGTATGGAACGTGTTAAGACCTTACAGCGCTTCCTGCACGTTGGCACGGCGATGTCATGCACACCAGAGCAGAATTCGCTGGTCGCCGAAAGCGCAGAATTCAGAGAAAACGCCGAGCATCTGGTGGAATATACCCGGTCAAAATCGACCATCGAACAGCTTATGCGTCAGCGTTGTCCTGACCTGCCACTGCTCATCGCCCGTCCGTCAATCGTAGTCGGCCATACCCGTCACGGCTGCACCCCTTCAAGTAGCATTTTCTGGGTCTTCAGCATGGGGTTAATGCTGCAAAAGTTTATGTGTTCAATGGAAGACAGAATCGATGTCGTTCCGGTGGACTATTGCGCCGACGCGCTGTTAATGCTGCTCGGCAGCAATGCGCATTCAGGGGAAGTGGTACATATTTCGGCGGGAGAAGAGAACAGCGTTCGCTTTGGGGATATTGATATGGCGATGGCGCAGGCCCTGGAGAAAGCCCCTGTTGGAGATAAATACGCTCAGGTCAGCTACGAAACGCTGGTAAAAATGCGCCGCGAACTGAAAGGTATTTTCGGGCCGTGTAATGAACGTTTGATGTTAAAAGCGATGCGTCTGTATGGCGGCTTTGCCACCCTCAACGTGCGCTTCAGTAATGAAAAGCTGATCAGCATGGGTATGCCGAAACCTCCTCGCTTTACGGATTATATCGCCCGCTGCGTGCAAACGACGCAAGGTCTGACCATTCCGGAACAAATGGCGGTCGATTTTAAATAGCCAAAAAAAATGCCAGTCCGAAGACTGGCATTTTCATTTTAAGGCTTAAGCGTAATTACTGGCCTTTGATCTCTTTACGACCGTTGTAAGGTGCTTTTTCGCCCAGCGCTTCTTCGATACGAATCAGCTGGTTGTACTTAGCAACACGGTCAGAACGGCTCATAGAACCGGTTTTGATCTGGCCTGCAGCGGTACCCACAGCCAGGTCAGCGATGGTAGCGTCTTCAGTTTCGCCTGAACGGTGAGAGATAACGGCAGTGTAGCCAGCGTCTTTCGCCATTTTGATCGCAGCCAGAGTTTCGGTCAGAGAACCGATCTGGTTGAATTTGATCAGGATGGAGTTAACGATGCCTTTCTCGATACCTTCTTTCAGGATTTTGGTGTTGGTTACGAACAGATCGTCACCAACCAGCTGGATTTTGTCGCCCAGTACTTTAGTCTGGTATGCGAAACCATCCCAGTCAGATTCGTCCAGACCGTCTTCGATAGAGACGATTGGGTACTGTTTGGTCAGGTCTTCCAGGAAGTGAGTGAACTCTTCAGAGGTGAACGCTTTGTTGCCTTCGCCAGCCAGAACGTATTTACCGTCTTTGTAGAATTCAGATGCTGCACAGTCCATCGCCAGAGTGATGTCAGTGCCCAGCTCGTAGCCTGCAGCTTTAACCGCTTCAGCGATGACAGCCAGTGCTTCTGCGTTAGAACCCAGGTTAGGCGCGTAGCCGCCTTCGTCACCCACAGCCGTGTTCATGCCTTTAGCTTTCAGAACTTTAGCCAGGTTATGGAACACTTCAGAACCCATACGAACCGCTTCTTTCAGGGATTTCGCGCCAACTGGCTGAATCATGAATTCCTGAATATCAACGTTGTTATCCGCGTGCTCACCGCCGTTGATGATGTTCATCATCGGAACTGGCATAGAGTATTTGCCTGGGGTGCCGTTCAGTTCAGCGATGTGTTCGAACAGTGGCTGACCTTTAGACGCTGCTGCTGCTTTGGCGTTTGCCAGAGACACAGCCAGGATTGCGTTAGCACCGAAGTTAGATTTGTTTTCAGTACCGTCCAGATCGATCATGATCTTGTCGATGCCAGCCTGGTCTTTGGCGTCTTTGCCAAGGATTGCCTGAGCAATAGGACCGTTTACAGCGCCAACCGCTTTGGTTACGCCTTTACCCATGAAACGGGATTTGTCGCCATCGCGCAGTTCCAGCGCTTCGCGGGAACCAGTAGAAGCACCTGACGGCGCAGCAGCCATACCGACGAAACCACCTTCCAGGTGAACTTCAGCTTCTACGGTAGGGTTACCACGGGAGTCGATGATTTCACGACCGATGACTTTAACGATTTTGGACATTAGATTTTCCTCAGTACAAGTTAAACTAAAACTCCAGACAAACAACGCGTACCGGGGGTACGCGTTGCCGTTCTAACTTTTGACTTACTTCGCCTGACGCTTCTGGTAATCGCTGGCGGCTTTCACAAAGCCTGCAAACAGCGGATGTCCATCACGCGGCGTTGAAGTAAATTCCGGGTGGAACTGACATGCCACAAACCACGGATGATTTGGCACTTCGATGATCTCGACTAACTGATCATCCCCGGAGCGTCCCGCAATACGCAGACCCGCAGCTTCAATTTGTTTCAACAACATGTTGTTGACTTCATAGCGGTGACGATGGCGTTCGGTAATGACCGACGAACCGTACATCTGGCGAACCAGGCTGTCGTCAGAAACCTGACAAGCCTGCGCGCCCAGACGCATTGTGCCACCCAAATCGCTTTTCTCACTACGGACTTCGACGTTACCGTCTTCATCGCGCCATTCAGTGATAAGCGCCACAACAGGGTACTTACAGTCTGGCACAAATTCCGTAGAGTTCGCGTTTTCCATCCCGACGACGTTACGCGCAAATTCAATCAGCGCAACCTGCATACCCAGGCAAATGCCGAGGTAAGGAATATTGTTTTCACGGGCATAGCGGGCGGTCGCAATCTTGCCTTCAACACCACGATAGCCGAAGCCACCTGGGATCAAGATAGCATCCAAATCTTTCAGAATTTCGACACCGCGCGTTTCAACATCCTGCGAATCAATCAGCTTGATGTTAACGGTGACGCGATTCTTCAGACCGCCGTGCTTCAGCGCTTCGATGACGGATTTGTAGGCATCCGGCAGTTCAATATACTTGCCGACCATACCAATCGTCACTTCGCCTGCCGGGTTCGCTTCTTCGTAAATAACCTGTTCCCATTCTGACAGGTTAGCTTCCGGACAGTTCAAGCTGAATCGTTTACAAATATAATCGTCCAGACCCTGTGATTTCAACAGGCCTGGAATTTTATAAATGGAATCGACGTCTTTAAGAGAGATTACAGCCTTTTCGGCAACGTTACAGAACAATGCAATTTTCGCACGTTCGTTAGCCGGAACAGCACGATCGGAACGGCAAATCAGGATATCCGGCTGGATACCGATAGAGAGCAGTTCTTTTACGGAGTGCTGAGTTGGCTTGGTTTTTACTTCACCCGCTGCCGCCATGTAAGGCACCAGCGTCAGGTGCATGAACAGCGCGTGCTCACGACCGATATCCACCGCCAGCTGACGAATCGCTTCCAGGAACGGCAGGGATTCGATGTCACCGACCGTACCGCCGATTTCAACCAGCACAACGTCATGACCTTCGCCACCGGCGATGATGCGTTCTTTAATGGCATTGGTGATGTGCGGGATAACCTGTACGGTTGCGCCCAGATAGTCGCCACGGCGTTCTTTACGCAGAACGTCGGAGTAGATTCGACCGGTGGTGAAGTTGTTACGGCGGCTCATTTTGGTGCGAATGAAGCGCTCATAGTGGCCTAAGTCCAAATCGGTTTCAGCGCCGTCTTCGGTAACGAACACTTCGCCGTGCTGGATTGGGCTCATGGTGCCTGGATCGACGTTGATATACGGATCCAGTTTCATCATCGTCACATTGAGGCCACGGGCTTCAAGAATGGCCGCGAGAGAGGCTGCGGCAATGCCTTTACCCAGAGAGGATACAACCCCGCCGGTCACAAAAATATAGTTCGTTGTCATGCTGAACCTGAGAAGTTAGGTTGGAATGATGGAATAACCAGGACGGGAAAGTAGTATACCCGAACACGGCGAGTGCCACAAACATTCATTCTCCGTCTCCTGCTTCAGGTTTTGACAAACATAGGGAGTGAGAAAATAGCCCCTTTTGATTTATTGTTTTTGACGCAAATCAAGCGCTTGTCATTTAAAAAATCACACAAATTGCGCTTGATCGCGCAATTTCGTTAGAGATCATGTTCCTGGCGTTTTACTTCCTGCCAGACTTCTTCCATTAAATTCAGATCAACGCCGGTCATTTCCAGGCCTCGCGAGGCCACAATGCGTTCCACTTCCCGGAAACGGCGTTCGAATTTGAGGTTGGCTTTTTGCAGTGCCGTTTCGGCTTTTACGCCTAAATGGCGCGAAAGATTCACCGTCGCGAACAACAGATCGCCCATCTCCTCTTCAAGCCGGGCTTCATCCACGACGGCCTGCTTCGCTTCATGCATGACCTCGTCGATCTCTTCGTAGACTTTGTCCAGCACCGGCCCCAGGGTGGTCCAGTCAAAGCCAACCGTTGAACAGCGTTTCTGGATTTTATGGGCGCGCATTAACGCAGGCAGGCTCATGGGGATATCGTCCAGGGCCGAGTGCTGGGATTTTTCGGCACGCTCGGCGCTTTTTATCTGCTCCCAGCGGGTCAGCACTTCCGTGCTGTTCGCGGCGGTGGCATCGCCAAAGATGTGCGGATGGCGACGCTCCAGCTTGTCGCTGATGGCGGCACAAATGTCATTGAAATCGAAACGCCCCTCTTCCTGGGCCATTTGCGCATAAAACACGACCTGGAAAAGCAGGTCGCCCAACTCACCGCGAAGATCGTCGAAATCTTCACGAGAAATGGCATCCAGCACTTCGTAGGCCTCTTCAAGGGTGTAAGGCGCGATGGTCGCGAAAGTCTGCTCTTTGTCCCAGGGACAGCCGGTTTCCGGGTCGCGCAGACGTTTCATAATGCCGAGCAGGCGGTCGATTTGGGTCATGTCTGTTTCCATAAATAACGCAGCCGGGCGACGGCGACGCCTTGCCCGGCCTGAATGAGTGAGAGGATTAACCGCCGTGCAGACGACGCGCGTCAATCACATCGGGGACCTGGTTCAGTTTACCGAGCACGCGGCCCAGCACCTGCAGGTTATAGATTTCGATCGTCATATCGATGGTGGCGAGCTGTTCACGGGTGTCGCTGCGGCTGGCCACGCCAAGCACGTTGACCTTCTCGTTTGCCAGGATAGTGGTGATATCCCGTAACAGGCCGCTGCGGTCGTTGGCGGTGACGCGGACCACCAGTGAATAGCCCGCTGAGTAGCTTTCGCCCCACACGGCATCGACGATTCTTTCCGGGGCATGCGATTGCAGTTCAGCAAGCTGATCGCAATCGGCACGGTGGATCGAGATCCCGCGTCCCTGGGTAATAAAACCGACAATATCGTCCCCGGGGATAGGCTGGCAGCAGCGCGCGATGTGATGCATCAAATTACCGACGCCCTCAACCACCACGCGACCGTTATCTTTGCTGCGCTGCTGCGGCACGTAGGTTTTTTGCTGCAGCTGCTTCAGCGCGGCGGCATCCTGCTCTTCTGCGCTTGGCTTGTTGAACTGAGCCTGCAGGAAATTCACCATCTGGTTAATGCGAATATCGCCGCCGCCAATGGCCGCCAGGAGTTCATCAAGCTCGTTGAAGTTATAACGCGGCAACAGCTGTTTTTCCGCTTCCTTCAGGCTTATGCCAATATGTTCCAGCTCGTCGTCCAGAATCTGACGGCCCGCCAGAATGTTTTTGTCACGATCCTGCTTACGGAACCAGGCGTGAATCTTCGAGCGGCCACGGCTGGTGGTGACATAGCCAAGGTTTGGGTTCAGCCAGTCGCGGCTCGGGTTCGGCTGTTTCTGGGTGATGATTTCAATTTGGTCGCCCATCTGCAGCTGATAGGTGAACGGCACAATACGCCCGCTAATTTTCGCGCCTATGCAGCGGTGCCCCACATCGCTGTGGATGTGGTAGGCAAAGTCGAGCGGGGTGGAGCCGGCGGGCAGATCCACCACATCCCCTTTTGGGGTGAAGACGTAGACGCGGTCATCGAAGACCTGGCTGCGTACTTCGTCAAGCATTTCACCCGAGTCGGCCATCTCTTCCTGCCAGGCGATAAGTTTACGCAGCCAGGCAATGCGATCCTCGTGCCCCGTGCGCGTGCCGGTGGAAGGGCCTTCTTTGTATTTCCAGTGTGCAGCCACGCCAAGCTCTGCATCTTCGTGCATCTGCTTCGTACGGATCTGAATCTCGACCGTTTTGCCCCCGGGCCCCAGCACGACGGTGTGGATTGACTGGTAACCGTTCGGTTTTGGGTTGGCAACGTAGTCATCAAATTCATCCGGCAAATGGCGGAAGTGCGTATGCACTATCCCCAGCGCGGCATAGCAGTCTTGTAAACGTTCCGCCACGATACGTACCGCGCGCACATCGAACAATTCATCAAAGGCGAGGTGCTTTTTCTGCATTTTGCGCCAGATGCTGTAGATGTGTTTAGGGCGACCGTAGACTTCGGCCCGCACGTTCTCTTCTTTCATGGCCTTGCGCAGGCCCCCAACGAACTCGTCGATGTAGTGTTCACGATCGATACGGCGTTCGTGCAACAGTTTGGCGATGCGCTTATATTCCGCCGGATGCAGATAACGGAAGCAGTAATCTTCCAGTTCCCATTTGAGCTGGCCGATACCTAAACGGTTGGCCAGCGGCGCGTAGATGTTGGTGCACTCTTTTGCCGCCAGCACGCGTTCATCTTCCGGGGCGTCTTTCACCTCACGCAGATGCGCCACGCGCTCCGCCAGTTTGATGACCACGCAGCGGAAATCATCCACCATGGCCAGCAGCATGCGGCGAACGTTATCAACCTGTTCAGAGGAGACAGAATCGGTTTGCGCCGCTTTAAGCTGGCGGATCGCCGCCATATCGCGCACGCCGTGGATCAGCGCCACCACGGGTTGACCCACGCTTTCGCGAAGGACATCCTCGCTGACGACTTCCGCGTCGGCCAGCGGGAACAGCAGCGCTGCCTGAAGGGTTTCAAGATCCATGTTGAGCATGGAGAGAATTTCGACCATCTCTATGCCGCGCCATAACAGCAGTTCGGCGTCGGCATGGCCCGTTGTGGTCCGCAGACAGTATGCCCAGGTTTCGGTTAAGCGCTCACTCGATTGCTGGCTTGAAATCCCCAGACTGTCAATCCATTTTTGCGGGTCAAACTCGCCCGCTTTATTAAGATGTGCACTGCGTACCGCAACCATCGTCCTCTCCTTTAGGGACCAGGGCCTGTCGAATTCGACAAGCCAAAACTCATTAGATGTGCTCGAACAACACCATCGATTCCAGATGCCCAGTGTGCGGGAACATGTCAAGCATTGCCAGACGCTGAATCTGGTAACCTGCGTTCACTAATACATCACTGTCTCGGGCAAGCGTTGCCGGGTTACAGGAAACATAGACCACACGCTCAGGCGCAAGTTTAATTATATGCTGCATCACGCCGGGCGCACCTGCGCGAGCCGGGTCGAGCAGAATTTTATTGAAGCCCTGCTGCGCCCACGGCTGCAGGGTGACATCATCTTCCAGGTTTTCATGAAAGAATGTCACATTGTGCAACCCATTCTGACGGGCGTTTTCCTGACCTTTGAGGACCAACGCCTCGACGCCTTCCACGCCCACAACCTGCGCCGCCCGCGCCGCCAACGGCAGGGTAAAGTTACCCATGCCGCAGAAGAGATCGAGTACCCGGTCTTCAGGCTGAACATCCAGCCACGTCAGCGCCTGGTCGACCATCTGCTGGTTAACGCCATCGTTGACCTGAATAAAGTCTCGCGGGCTGAACGATAAGCGTAGACCGTCTGAAGAGTACCAGGGCGCTTCACCTGTAATCTGGTGAAGTATCTCGCTTTGCGGTGCCAGGAACAGCGACAGATGATGTAAATGCGAAAAGCGTTCCAGTTTTTCGCGATCCTGCACCGACAGCGGCGAAGTATGACGCAGCACCATTAACGGTCCGTTATCGGCATGCACCAGTTCGACGTGGCCGAGGGATCGCCCCCCCTGCAAATCCGTTAGCAGGTTGCGTAATTCCGGCAGCAATGCCTCAAGTTGGGGCACCAAAACAGGGCATTGTCTGATATCGACAATGTCACTGGAGCCTGCCTGACGGAAACCCATCTCCAGCTGCTGCTTTTTAGGCGAGTAATTTACGCTCAGCCGCGCACGGCGACGATAGCCCCAGGGCTCAGCGGCAATAATGTCGTTGACCTCTCGCTTCATCATCCGCGCCAGCGCGGTGCTTTTGCTGCGCTGTTGTAGAGCAACGCTGGCATGCTGCTGCTGACAGCCTCCGCAAACGCCAAAATGCACGCAGCGTGGCGCGACGCGCTCCGGGCTGTCCGTGAGACGGCGTTTCACCCGCCCACGGGCATACTGGCGCTTCTCTTCTGTGAGCGTGACTTCTGCCCGTTCTTGCGGTAATAATCCGGCGATAAATAACGCTTTACCATCATGACGCGCCACACCCTGACCAAAGGGATCCAGGTCTGTGACATCAACAGTTATGATCTGACGCGTCGTCACGCGTCGCTTTGCAGAGTAGAATTGCGCCATTGCAGAGAATTTTCTCAAATAAACATAATGACTCTAATTGTCCCATAACGGAACGCCATGACCAACTACAGCCTGCGTGCGCGCATGATGATTTTGATTCTTGCCCCAACCGTCCTTATCGGTCTGCTGTTGAGCATCTTCTTTGTTGTGCACCGCTATAACGACTTGCAGCAGCAGCTGGAAGATGCCGGAGCCAGCATTATCGAACCGCTGGCGGTCTCCAGCGAATACGGTATGAATCTGCAAAATCGTGAGCCGCTTGGTCAGCTAATTAGCGTGCTGCACCGCCGTCATTCGGATATTGTCCGCGCCATTTCCGTCTATGATTCGCATAATCGCCTGTTTGTGACCTCCAATTTTCATCTCGATCCCACTGAGCTTAAAATTCCCGATGGCACCTCGTTTCCGCGTCACCTGAACGTGATTCGGCGCGGCGACATTATGATTTTGCGCACCCCGATTGTGTCAGAAAGCTATTCGCCTGATGAATCTCCCCTCTCTGATGCCAAGGCCAGTAATAATATTCTGGGCTATGTGGCGCTGGAGCTGGATCTCAAATCGGTCCGCCTGCAGCAGTACAAAGAGATTTTCATCTCCAGCGTCATGATGCTGTTCTGCATCGGTATCGCCTTGATCTTCGGCTGGCGTCTGATGCGGGACGTCACCGGTCCCATCCGTAATATGGTGAATACCGTTGACCGCATTCGCCGCGGTCAACTGGATAGCCGCGTCGAGGGCTTTATGCTCGGCGAACTGGATATGTTGAAAAATGGTATCAACTCGATGGCCATGTCGCTGGCAGCCTATCACGAGGAGATGCAACATAACGTGGACCAGGCCACGTCCGATCTGCGTGAAACGCTGGAGCAGATGGAGATCCAGAACGTCGAGTTGGATCTGGCCAAAAAGCGCGCGCAGGAAGCCGCGCGCATTAAGTCAGAATTCCTCGCCAATATGTCTCACGAACTGCGTACGCCGTTGAATGGCGTGATTGGCTTTACCCGTCTGACGCTGAAATCCGAACTGAATCCTACCCAGCGCGATCATCTGCATACTATTGAACGCTCTGCGAATAACCTGCTGGCGATCATCAACGATGTGCTCGACTTCTCGAAGCTGGAAGCCGGTAAACTGCTGCTTGAAAGCATTCCATTCCCGCTACGCAGCACGCTGGACGAAGTGGTGACCCTGCTGGCGCACTCCTCGCATGACAAAGGGCTGGAGCTAACGCTCAATATTAAAAACGACGTGCCGGATAACGTGATTGGCGATCCGCTGCGTCTGCAGCAGGTGATCACCAACCTGGTCGGGAACGCGATCAAATTTACCGAAAGCGGCAATATTGACGTGCTGGTTGAGAAACGCGCAATCAGTAATAACAAAGTGCAGATTGAAGTGCAGATCCGCGATACCGGCATTGGCATTCCGGAGCGCGATCAGTCGCGTCTGTTCCAGGCGTTTCGACAGGCGGATGCCAGCATCTCCCGACGCCACGGCGGTACCGGGCTGGGGCTTGTGATCACGCAAAAACTGGTGAAAGAGATGGGGGGCGATATCTCCTTCCACAGCCAGCCAAACCGTGGCTCGACCTTCTGGTTCCACATTAATCTTGATCTCAATCCTAACGTTATCACCGATGGTCCGATGACGGACTGCCTGCGCGGAAAACGTCTGGCTTATGTTGAGCCCAACGCAGCTGCGGCGCAGAGCACCCTGGACGTGTTGAGTATCACGCCGCTCGAGGTGATTTACAGCCCTACGTTCTCCGCACTGCCGCGGGACCATTACGATATTCTGCTGATGGGGATCCCCGTAACCTTCAGCGGTGAGCTGACGATGCAGCAAGAGCGGCTGGCAACTGCCGCTTCGATGACGGATCACCTGCTTCTGGCGCTGCCCTGCCACGCACAGCTCAATGCCGAAGAGCTGAAAAGCGACGGTGCCGCTGCCTGCCTGTTAAAACCGCTCACGTCAACGCGCCTGCTGCCCGCCCTGACCGAGTATTGCCGCCTGAATCATTACGCGCTGCCGGTGGTGTCTGACGATCATAAATTGCCCATGAGCGTAATGGCGGTTGACGATAATCCGGCCAACCTGAAATTGATCGGCGTGTTACTGGAGGATCAGGTTCATCATGTCGAGCTGTGCACCAGCGGCGCACAGGCGGTGGAGCAAGCCAAACAGATGCAGTTTGATCTGATTCTGATGGATATTCAGATGCCCGATATGGATGGCATCCGCGCCTGCGAACTTATCCGTCAGCTTCCCCATCAGCAACAGACGCCGGTGATTGCGGTTACCGCGCATGCTATGGCGGGGCAAAAAGAGAAGCTTTTGAGCGCCGGGATGAATGACTACCTGGCAAAACCTATCGATGAAGAAAAGCTGCATAACCTGCTTTTACGTTACAAACCGGGTATTACCGTGGCGCCCCGCCAGGTTCAGACTGAACCGGTGGAGATTGTCGTTAATCAGAACGTCACCTTTGACTGGCAGCTGGCTCTGCGTCAGGCGGCAGGCAAACCCGATCTGGCGCGTGAAATGCTGCAAATGCTGGTCGCCTTCCTGCCGGAAGTGCGGAACAAGGTTGAAGAGCAGCTGGTGGGTGAAAATCCGGAAGCGTTACTCGAATCCATTCATAAGCTGCATGGCAGCTGCGGCTACAGTGGTGTACCGCGCCTGAAAAATCTGTGTCAGCTGCTGGAGCAGCAGTTACGTTCCGGCACCCCTGAATCTGAGCTGGAACCGGAGTTCCTGGAACTGCTGGATGAAATGGATAACGTCACGCGGGAAGCCAGAAAGCTGTTTGGACACTGACCCACAGGCCCGGTGACGTGCTTAACCGGAAGAGAACAGCAAATCGGCTGGGCAAGGCAGCCCGGCCTTGTACGCTAGATACCTTGCCCCACTTTTAACAAGGCGGCGATATTTCTCGCGGCCATGTGCACATTGGCGCGGGCGTTCGCCAGGGCGTCGTCCAGCGAGCAAATGGTATAGATCACGCTAAAGACCGCGTCGATTCCATGGTCGTGTACCACACCGACATCTGCCGTCAGGCTGCCCGCGATTCCGATAACCGGTTTGTTAAAGCGCTTCGCCACTTTCGCTACGCCTACGGGCACTTTTCCATGAATAGTCTGGCTGTCGATGCGCCCTTCACCGGTGATAACGAGGTCTGCATCGGCAACCTGGTCAGCCAGATGCAGGGCGTCAGTAACAATCTCAATGCCCTGGCGCAGTTCTGCGCCGCAAAACGCGTACAGCGCCGCCCCCATACCGCCCGCCGCGCCGCCGCCAGCCAGATCTAACACATTGATATCCAGATCCCGGGCAATGATCCTGGCGTAATGCGCGAGCCCACGATCCAGAGCGACAATCATCTCTGGCGTCGCCCCTTTCTGCGGGCCAAATACCGCCGATGCGCCCTCTTCCCCGGTGAGCGGATTGGTGACATCACAGGCCACTTCAATTCGGCAATCGGCCAGGCGCTTATCCAGCCCAGAGCAGTCGATACGCGCCAGCGTCTCCAGCGCGCCTCCCCCCTGCCCGACAGGACGATCGTCAGCATCGAGTAACCGTGCCCCGAGCGCCTGCACCATACCGGCACCGCCATCGTTGGTGGCGCTGCCGCCAATGCCGATGATGATGTGCTTCACGCCAGCATCCAGGGCATGGCGGATCAGTTCCCCCGTGCCCCAGGAGGTGGTCTTTAACGGATTACGTTGCGCAGGGGCAACAAGCTCAAGTCCGCTGGCTGCCGCCATTTCGATAAACGCGCTCTGCTCGTCACCGGAGACGCCATAGAACCCTTCCACGCGCTCGCCCAGCGGGCCGCTGACGGGAACATGGACTATCCGCCCGTGGGTTGCAGCGACCATGGCCTCCACAGTCCCCTCCCCGCCATCGGCGACGGGCAGTTTGACATACACTGCCGACGGGAAGATCTCGCGAAAACCCTGTTCGATCGCTGTCGCAACCTCAAGAGCACTCAAACTTTCCTTATACGAGTCCGGTGCGATAACAATTTTCATAAGCCATCCTTACGCATAGTAATCACGTTAAGCATACACCACGTAAATGACCGCCAGTGGGAGCGGTCCCAGTACAATTATCGTACCATGCAGGGGCGCTTATTGTCGAATGTCCAGTCGGGGATCAGGTACTGCATGGCCATCGCATCGTCACGCGCGCCCAGGCCATGCTTCTGGTACAACTCGTGCGCCTTCATCAGCTGATCCATATCCAGTTCAACGCCCAACCCAGGCGTGGTGGGCACCTGAACCATACCGCCTTTAATCTCGAACGGTTGTTTCGTCAGACGCTGGTTACCCTCCTGCCAGATCCAGTGGGTGTCGATGGCGGTAATTTTGCCCGGCGCTGCCGCCGCAACGTGGGTGAACATCGCCAGAGAAATATCAAAGTGGTTATTGGAATGCGAGCCCCAGGTCAGGCCGAATTCATGACACATTTGCGCCACGCGCACCGAGCCTTGCAGGGTCCAGAAATGTGGATCCGCCAGCGGAATATCAACCGATTGCAGTGAGATCGTATGCCCCATCTGACGCCAGTCGGTCGCAATCATGTTTGTCGCCGTCGGCAAGCCGGTGGCGCGACGGAATTCAGCCATGATCTCGCGCCCCGAAAAGCCCTGCTCCGCCCCGCAGGGATCTTCCGCATAGGCCAGCACGCCTTTTAACCGTTTACCCAGCCTGATGGCCTCGTCGAGCGACCATGCACCGTTCGGATCCAGCGTCACGCGCGCCTGTGGGAAACGCGCTGCCAGCGCCTCGATCGCCTCGGCCTCTTCATCACCCGCAAGCACGCCGCCCTTGAGCTTGAAATCGTTAAAGCCGTATTTTTCATAGGCGGCTTCCGCCAGACGGACGACCGCATCCGGGGTCATCGCCTCCTCGTGGCGCAGGCGATACCAGTCGCCTGTCTCATCCGGCTGGCTTTGATACGCCAGCGGGGTGCGTTTCCGGTCACCGATGAAGAAGAGATAACCGAGCATTTCCACTTCGCTGCGCTGCTGGCCATCACCCAGCAGCGAAGCGACGTTCACGCCCAGATGCTGACCCAGCAGATCGAGCATGGCCGCTTCGATGCCCGTCACCACGTGGATTGTCGTGCGCAGATCAAACGTTTGCAGACCACGCCCGCCGGCATCGCGATCGGCGAAGGTACTGCGCACCGTATTTAAGACGTTTTTGTATTCACCCAGCGTTTTGCCCACGACGAGAGGAATGGCCTCTTCCAGCGTTTTACGGATCTTCTCACCGCCCGGAATTTCACCCACGCCGGTCTGTCCGGCGTTATCTTTAATGATCACAATATTACGGGTAAAAAACGGTGCGTGTGCGCCACTCAGGTTCATCAACATACTGTCGTGGCCCGCGACCGGGACAATCTGCATTGAGGTGACAACCGGGGTAGAAAATGTGTTCATCATTCAGTCCTTTTCTTTAGTGACGACCAAACGCCGGGCGTTTGCGGTCAAATGTCCAGCCGGGTACAAGGTACTGCATTGGGCCTGCATCGTTGCGTGCGCCGCCGGGGAGCGTTTTGTACAGCTCGTGCGCCTTATGGATCTGATCCCAGTCCAGCTCGACACCCAGCCCGGGCGCATCCGGCACGGCAATCTTGCCATTTTTAATCTCAAGTGGATTTTTGGTCAGGCGCGCGTCGCCCTCCTGCCAGATCCAGTGCGTGTCTATCGCGGTCGGCGTTCCTGGCGCGGCGGCCCCGACGTGGGTAAACATGGCGAGGGAAATATCGAAGTGATTATTTGAGTGGCAACCCCACGTCAGGCCCCAGTCGTCGCACAGTTGTGCCACGCGCACCGCGCCGGAAAGGGTCCAGAAATGTGGATCGGCCAGCGGAATATCGACCGCGTTGAGCATTACCGCATGGCCCATTTCACGCCAGTTAGTGGCAATCATGTTGGTCGCGACAGGCAGCCCCGTTGCCCGGCGAAACTCGGCCATCACTTCGCGTCCAGAGAACCCCTGCTCTGCCCCACAGGGATCTTCCGCATAGGTCAGAACATCGTTAAGGCCTTTGCACAGGGCGATAGCTTCATCCAGATGCCAGGCGCCGTTAGGGTCGACGGTGATACGGGCGTCCGGGAAGCGTTTTTTTAATGCCCGCGCGCTCTCAATCTCCTGCTCGCCCGGCAGTACGCCGCCTTTTAGCTTGAAATCTTTAAACCCGTAGCGATCCTGTGCCGCTTCCGCAAGGCGGACCACCGCCTCGTGGGAGAGGGCTTCCTGATGACGCAAATGATACCAGTCATGATTCCCCGGGGTGTTTTCCCGATACGGCAGGTCCGTCTTGCGGCGATCGCCGAGGTAAAACAGATAGCCCAGAACGGTCACGGCATCACGTTGCTTGCCCGGCCCTAGCAGCTCGCACACCGGTACGTTTAGCGCCTTACCCAGTAAATCGAGCAGTGCGGCCTCCAGTGCCGCCACCGCATTCACCCGCAGTTCGAAGGTCCACGCACCTTGAGCAAAGGTATCAAAATCAGCCGCCTGATTGCCTTTGTGCACACGTTGCACCACGCTGTTCAGACGGGCGATTTCCTGACCCACTACCGAGGGAATGGCGTCTTTCAACGTCTGATAAATAACGTCGCCGCCGGGCGCTTCCCCAACGCCGGTATTGCCCGCACTGTCGGTGAGCACCACAATATTTCGGGTAAAACAGGCGTTATGGGCACCGCCAATGTTCAGTAACATACTGTCATAGCCCGCGACGGGAATGACCTGCATATCGGTAATTTTTGGGCTCGACTGGCTTGTCATCATGCACGCTCCACGACAGGTTTAAGTTCGATACGTTTGATATCACCCACCAGCACCAGATAGCTCAGGACCGCGACCAGCGCATGGACCCCGACATAGATGAGCGCACCGTTAAAGGAACCCGTTGTCCCGACGATATAGCCTATGGCGATCGGGGTGACGATGCCGGAGATATTGCCGAACATATTGAACAGACCGCCGCTTAAGCCGCTGATCTCCTTCGGCGCGGTATCCGCCATCACCGCCCAGCCCAGCGCACCGATGCCTTTGCCAAAGAATGCCATCGCCATAAAGCCGATAATCATCCACTCGGCGCTGACATAGTTACAAAACACCATGGTCATGGAGAGCAGCATCCCCAGCACGATAGGGGTCTTGCGGGCGATATTCAGCGATCCGGTACGGCGCATTAACCAGTCGGAAATGACCCCGCCAAGCACCCCACCAACAAAACCACAGATGGCCGGCACCGAGGCGACAAAACCGGCTTTAAGTATCGACATCCCTCGTGCCTGCACCAGATAAACCGGGAACCAGGTGATGAAGAAGTAGGTTAAGGCGTTAATGCAGTACTGCCCCAGATAGATACCGATCATCATCCGCGAGCCGACGAGCTGTTTTATCTGTTGCCATTTCTGGCTGAACGGGACTTTCTCTTTTTTGGCTGCCTGATCCATGTTGATCAGCGCCCCGCCCTCGGCGATGTACTCCAGCTCCTTCTTATTCACGCCGGGATGCTGGTTAGGCTCGTGGATCACTTTTAGCCAGACGAAGCTGATGATGATCCCAAGGCCGCCCATAAAGAAGAAGACGTGCGACCAGCCCACTTCATGCGTCAGCCAGCCCATAATGGGCGCGAAAATGACCGTCGCGAAGTATTGTGCCGAGTTGAAAATGGCGACGGCGGTTCCCCGCTCCTGCGCCGGGAACCAGGCTGCGACGATCCGGCTGTTTCCGGGGAAAGAAGGCGCTTCAGCCAGGCCGACCAGGAAGCGCAGCGTAAAGAGCGCAACGATGATGCCAAAGCCGTTAAAGACGTCGACAAATCCCTGCAGCAGAGTGAACAGGGACCAGATAAAAATCGACCAGAAATAGACGCGCTTAGAGCCAAAACGGTCAAGGAGCCAGCCGCCAGGAATTTGGCCGATAACATAGGCCCATGAAAAAGCAGAAAATACGTAACCCATACCGACCGCATCCAGGCCGATATCTTTGGCCATTTCCGATCCGGCAATCGACAGCGTGGCGCGGTCACCATAGTTGAACGATGTGACGATAAACAGCATCACCACTATCCAGTAGCGGGCGTTGGTGCGCTTCTCAGCGCTGCTCGCCGCGTGGCTTAATGTACTCATTGTTGCACTCCTGAATCATAGCTTTTAGCCTGGTTCATTCTGTACGGCACAACCTGTAGGGTAATCAGAATGAGAGATGAGTGTTGGGCAGTTTTAGTACGGCTTGATGCCGTTTTAGAGTCATGCTCTGCCTTTTCGGTCACTGACGGGAAAAGTATATGAAGGAGTGCCTCTTTCTCTCACCGTGCAAAAACACAACATTGACGGCCTAAACAGAGGTTGTTTATGGCATAAGCCCGAGGGAGTGGAAGGTGCTTCACGAAAACAGAGGAAGTGTGAGTGTGGTCAAGGTGCAACAAGGCAATCGCGACGCTGCCATGTTCAGGGGGTCACAAAGACGACATTATCGGCCGGGCGGCGACGCTATGCGTCTTACCCGGCCGATAAGGGCTGCCCCTCACATTGGCATCGCCAAAAAAGGAGGTGAGTGTTGAGCTTTTGCGCGAAAAGGCATTCGCCTTATTTAAGCAGTGTCGCCCAGTGCTCTACCCATGGGCTGGACTCGCTTTCGGGTTCCGGATGTTCACTGGCATCAATCAGCAGCATTTCGCCAATCCGCTGTGCGCCCTGCTCCTGAAGCAGCGCATCGAACTGCTTACCGCCGCCGCAGAAATGGCTATACGAACTGTCGCCCAGCGCAATCATGCCGTAGCGGGTTTCAGGCTGAAAGCCCACGCGATCTTTGATGGCCTGGAAAAGCGGAACAATGCTGTCAGGAAGATCGCCCTGTCCCGTTGTGGAGGTCACCACCAGCACATACCGATCTTTATACTTAAGCCAGTCCGCCAGTTCGGCATCTTCATAAACCGTGGCTTTATGGCCCAGTCCGGCCAGAATCGCCTCTGCCTCTTCGGCGACCAGCAGTGAGTTGCCGTACATTGTACCGACAAAAATTCCAACTTCAGCCATGCTTTGCTCCCGTCATTATCGCGATTAGGGTTCATCCTGAACGTTGCCCGCGGCAAACTCAACCCTTTCATTTTCGGGGAGTTGTCCCAGCCAGCCAAACTGTGACAGGGCCTGCATCCAGACATCATCAAACGGCGCCCGGATTACCAGCGGCTCACCGGTAAAGGGATGCGTCAGACTCAGCTGACTTGCATGCAGCATCAGGCGATGGCAGCCAAAATGGTCTGCCGCACTGCGGTTCTGACGTAAGTCGCCATGTTTGCTGTCGCCAATGATAGGGTGGCGCAGATGCGAAAGATGGCGGCGCAGCTGGTGCTTACGGCCGGTTTTCGGCTCAAGCTCCACCAGACCGTAGCGCGTAGTCGGGAATTTGCTGGTGGCAACCGGCATCTCGACCGTCGCCAGGCCACGATAATCCGTCACCGCAGGCTGAGGGTCTTTGTTTTCACGGGCAAATTTATCAGCGATTTTATCCAGCTCTTCCACCAGCGGGTAATCAAGCGTGGCCTCATCCATCAGCCAGCCGCGCACTATGGCGTGGTAGCGTTTCTGGATCTGGTGCTGTTCAAACTGCTGAGAGAGCAAACGCCCGGCTTCGCTGGAGAGCCCCATCAGCAGAACGCCGGAAGTGGGTCTGTCCAGACGGTGCACGGTATACACATGCTGGCCTATCTGGTCACGCACGGTTTGCATGACCACCACTTTCTCATCGCGATCGAGCCAGCTGCGGTGAACCAGCCAGCCTGACGGTTTATTGACGGCAATTAACCATTCGTCCTGATACAGGATCTCAATGGTCATGCCCCGTTCCCGCCAAAGAGGGTATCGAGCCTTTGCAGTTCAATCAGCACGACATCGCGAGCGGGATGCGTCGCTTCCAGCGCCATTTCATAATAAGGGGCGACGGCAAAAGAGTGCGGCAGCGGATGCCCGCCTTCCAGCAGCGCGTGCAGACGCGGGATTAATACCCACTGCAGCCACTGAAAAGGCTCCAGCGTATCCAGGCAAAAAGGCTGCGTGCTTTCGAGCGCGGCGGGCTGCGGCGCTGTCTCCTGCCACAGCTGATGTTTACGCAATACCGCTTCGATGGCGTGCAACTGCACGCGAACGCTATCGTGATGCGTCATACCAACCTCAACTGATAAATTGAACGGCGCGCAGCATAGCATTACGGGGCGCAGAAATAAAAAAAGGGAGCACTGTAAAAACAGTGCTCCCGGTTCGTTCCGCAGCATTCCAGCTACAATTCGTGCTCCCTGCTCATCCGTGACAACTTTTCCTGTGGCCCTAAGACCTGGTCATCCGTAGACCTTTCGCATCCTGCTCATATCATCCTGATATGATAGTTTCATCCTGAAACGTCCTGGCCATCCTGACCCACCGTTCATCCTGAGCGGCTCTCTTTCTCCTTCCTGGAGGTGTCCCTTACGCGTCCTGCGTGATCCTGTTCGCTTCATCCAGAAGCCTTTCCTGCAGCGCCGTCCTGACGTGTCCTGAGTAAGAAACGTCATCATCCTGATGTTCGTTTCTCGTGTCGGCTTCCTGTCGACGGGAATAGAATCCGCTATTCCGCCGCGTCTTACAACCCATGCGGTAAGCCTTATCGCTAAGGCTTACAGGCATAAGTCACTACATTTAGCGATTAAGCCGTTAAAAAATAATGAATTATTAAATCAGGAGTACGAGATTATTCTTAACTGTTTCGGCGATCTCTCACAGAGCTTGTAAGAGATCTCTCACACAGGCAGTAGCACATTGGATTACAGAACAGGCTCAAGCTGGTTGAGGAATTCCGCAAGTGAAGGGGCGAGAACGTCGCGTTTGCGGGTGCCAATTGTCTCTTTGATCACCTCCCCGGTCAGGTTACAGACTGAAATGACATCCAGTTCGCTATCAAGGGTGGCAATAAAGAGCGTCGGGGCAAGCTTCAGGCGCTTCTGTGTGACCAGATGACCAATCAGGTTTTCCTGCACGCGGAGAAAATCGTCTTCGCTCCAGGTCTGGAGTAGCGTCATCGTTTCTAAAGCGAAACGGGCGCGCATATCCCCTGCAAACTGAGTGGTGTAAAACGCATGAACGGCAGGTTGTACCACAAGGCTCATGGCGCGTTCAACCGCATTTACATTTTGCTCTGCCGTGAAGGGCTGAGGTTGCCAGATGATGCGATCGTCAAGCGTGGTCACAATGCACGGTGAGGGCACGCCGTACAGCTCTTCGCTTTGCGGCCAGGTCTCTTTGTTTTCATGCCATGCGTCGCAGTAACGCGTCGTAAACGCCGTCAGGGCATTTGCAGTTTCAATATCCACCGATTTCTCTCTTCACCTAAGACAGGATAAACTCTGCCCATAGTGTACCTGCAAAGTGGCAATGAAACATGACTGACGAAAACCATCAGGCGTTAACGGGTTTAACGCTGGGCAAATCGACCGATTACCGTGATACCTATGATGCCAGCCTGCTGCAAGGGGTTCCGCGCAGCCTTAACCGCGATCCGCTCGGGCTGCGCGCCAACGCCCTACCCTTTACCGGCGGCGATATCTGGACGCTCTATGAGCTCTCCTGGCTGAATGCGCGCGGCTTGCCGCAGGTGGCGGTCGGCCACGTCGAGCTGGATTATGCCAGCGTGAATCTGGTGGAATCCAAAAGCTTTAAGCTCTATCTCAATAGCTTCAACCAGACGCGATTCGACTCCTGGGAAGAGGTTCAGCGGACGATGGAGCGCGATCTGAGCGCGTGCGCCCAGGGCAAAGTAACCGTGGCGCTCTACCGCATCCACGAGCTGGAAGGTCAACCTATCGCCCATTTTCACGGCGCGTGCATTGACGATCAGGCGATCGAAATTGACAGCTACGCATTCAGCACCGCCTACCTGGAAAATGCAGCGGACGGTAAAGTGGTGGAGGAGACGCTGGTCAGCCACTTGCTGAAATCGAACTGCTTAATCACCCATCAGCCTGACTGGGGATCGGTGCAAATTCAGTATCGCGGCCCGAAAATCGATCGGGAGAAGCTGCTGCGCTATCTGGTCTCGTTCCGCCATCACAACGAGTTTCACGAGCAGTGCGTCGAGCGCATCTTCAATGACATCCAGCGTTTCTGCCAGCCGGAAACCCTGAGCGTCTATGCGCGCTATACCCGTCGTGGCGGGCTGGATATCAATCCATGGCGGACCAATACCGACTTTGTGCCTGCAACCGGGCGTCTGGTTCGTCAATAAGCCTACTTTTTTCACATTATGCGCACGGTATTCCGTGCTTATAGTTGTGAAACGTCATAAGGCAGGGCTATTGTAATCATCAGGGAAAGACGATCTTCGTCCCATAAGGAGCTTACTTGATTACACATATTAGCCCGTTAGGCTCAATGGATATGTTGTCGCAGCTGGAAGTGGACATGCTTAAGCGCACCGCCAGCAGCGACCTCTATCAACTGTTTCGCAACTGTTCACTGGCTGTATTGAACTCCGGAAGCTTGACTGATAACAGCAAAGAGTTGCTGTCCCGCTTTGAAAGCTTCGACATTAACGTATTGCGTCGCGAACGCGGCGTGAAGCTGGAAGTGATCAATCCGCCGGAAGACGCCTTTGTCGATGGGCGTATTATTCGCTCCTTACAAGCTAACCTCTTCGCTGTCCTGCGCGATATTCTGTTTGTTAACGGTCAGATTCATAACGCCGGGCGTTTCCAGCATCTGAATCTGGAAAGCTCCGTGCACATGACCAACCTGGTGTTTTCCATTCTGCGTAACGCCCGTGCGCTGCACGTGGGTGAAGCACCGAATATGGTCGTCTGCTGGGGCGGTCACTCTATAAATGAAACCGAATATCTGTATGCCCGCCGCGTGGGCACGCAGCTCGGCCTGCGTGAGCTGAATATCTGCACCGGCTGTGGTCCTGGCGCGATGGAAGCGCCAATGAAAGGTGCCGCGGTCGGCCATGCCCAGCAACGTTATAAAGAAGGCCGTTTTATCGGGATGACCGAACCGTCCATCATTGCGGCTGAGCCACCTAACCCGCTGGTGAACGAACTGATCATCATGCCGGATATCGAGAAACGCCTGGAGGCCTTCGTGCGCATTGCCCATGGGATCATCATCTTCCCGGGTGGGGTCGGCACGGCAGAAGAGCTGCTGTATCTGTTGGGCATACTGATGAACCCGGCGAACAAAAATCAGGTCCTGCCGCTGATTCTTACCGGGCCTAAAGAGAGTGCTGATTATTTCCGCGTGCTGGACGAATTTATTGTTCACACCCTGGGTGAAGCGGCGCGTACGCACTACCGCATCATCATAGACGATGCAGCTGAAGTGGCACGTCAGATGAAAAAAGCGATGCCGCTGGTGAAAGAAAATCGCCGCGATACCGGGGATGCGTATAGCTTCAACTGGTCTATTCGTATTGCACCGGATCTGCAAATGCCGTTCGAGCCTTCGCACGAAAACATGGCGAACCTGAAACTTTACCCCGACCAGCCTGTTGAAATATTAGCGGCCGACCTGCGTCGTGCGTTCTCTGGCATCGTTGCCGGTAACGTGAAAGAGGTGGGGATTCGGGCAATAGAAAAATATGGTCCCTATAAGATCCACGGCGACAGCGACATGATGCGCCGTATGGATGACCTGCTGCAGGGCTTTGTGGCCCAGCATCGTATGAAGTTGCCAGGTTCAGCCTATATCCCTTGTTACGAGATTTGTGCTTAACAGCATAATCCTCTGAATCGCAAAAAGCCGGGTCCGACCCGGTTTTTTTATTTTCTTCGAAAAAACATAGGCATTACTTATACGTTTTACATTCCACCGTCAGAAGCAAACGATTACGTCGCTTTCCCGTCCGCAATTTATCAGCCTTAAACTAAATTCCCCGCCAGAAAAAACTAAAAACAACACTTTTTACAGCCAATCTGCCGTATCTCAATGGCTGAGCTATCCCGTTCTATCCGGTTAATGGTAGCCTTCGCGCCCGTAAATGCGCTTTGATGTTTTATTAACAGTTTTTTGGACTAATAATGCCCACATCGAAAGTGGATTATTGCATTTGGGATCGGGATCACTGATACATTCATCACTAGAATGTATCTTTCCGCCCGCCAATAGTTACGGGCATAAATTATAAAAAAACCGTTATTGAACGAATTTCATATTACCGTCGGGCCCTTTTTCATCGGAAATGACTAAAAAGCCAGACAAATTGTTCCTCCAGGAGATACAGATGGAAAGCACTCAAACCAGCACCATTGCTTCGACAGAATCCCGAAGTGGATGGCGTAAAACGGATACCATGTGGATGCTTGGCCTTTACGGCACGGCAATCGGCGCTGGTGTACTGTTCCTTCCGATTAACGCAGGTGTGGGCGGTCTGATTCCGCTGATCATCATGGCGATCATTGCGTTCCCAATGACCTACTTCGCACACCGCGGGCTGACCCGTTTTGTGCTTTCCGGTAAAAACCCTGGCGAAGACATCACTGAAGTGGTTGAAGAACACTTTGGCGTGGGCGCAGGTAAACTGATTACCCTGCTCTACTTCTTCGCGATCTACCCCATTCTGCTGGTTTACAGCGTGGCAATCACCAACACCGTTGAAAGCTTCATGGCTCACCAGCTGCACATGACGCCACCACCGCGTGCCATTCTCTCTCTGATTCTGATCGTCGGTATGATGACGATTGTTCGTTTCGGCGAGCAGATGATTGTGAAAGCGATGAGCGTTCTGGTGTTCCCGTTCGTGATTGCCCTGATGGTGCTGGCCTGCTACCTGATTCCTAACTGGAACGGTGCCGCGCTGGAAACCCTGTCCCTGAGCAGCGCGTCTGCCACCGGCAATGGCCTGTGGATGACCCTGTGGCTGGCCATTCCAGTTATGGTCTTCTCCTTTAACCACTCTCCAATCATCTCCTCCTTCGCCGTGGCGAAACGTGAAGAGTACGGTCAGGACGCAGAGAAGAAGTGTTCCAGCATTCTGGCTCGTGCGCACGTGATGATGGTGATCACCGTGATGTTCTTCGTCTTCAGCTGTGTACTGAGCCTCTCCCCGGCCGACCTTGCCGAAGCAAAAGCGCAGAACATCTCGATTCTCTCTTACCTGGCGAACCACTTTAACGCACCGGTTATCGCATGGATGGCTCCTATTATCGCGATGATTGCGATCACCAAATCCTTCCTCGGCCACTACCTGGGCGCGCGTGAAGGCTTTAACGGTATGGTGATCAAATCGCTGCGCGGTAAAGGCAAGAGCATCGAAATCAACAAACTGAACAAAATCACGGCATTGTTTATGCTGGTGACCACCTGGGCTGTCGCGACCATGAACCCGAGCATCCTCGGCATGATCGAAACCCTGGGCGGCCCGATTATCGCGATGATCCTCTTCCTGATGCCGATGTACGCCATTCAGAAAGTGCCTGCGATGCGCAAATACAGCGGCCATGTAAGCAACGTCTTCGTTGTGATTATGGGCCTGATTGCCATCTCCGCGATCTCCTTCTCTCTGTTCAGCTAATACTCCCTGCGCAGCCTTCGGGCTGCGCACTCTTCCTCTCTGACTGATAGCAATGGACGCATCATGATTAGCGTATTCGATATCTTCAAAATCGGTATTGGACCTTCCAGCTCTCACACTGTCGGACCGATGAAAGCCGGTAAACAATTCACGGATGACTTGATTGCACGCGGCATTTTGCACGACGTAACCCGCGTGGTTGTTGATGTCTATGGGTCGCTTTCCCTGACGGGTAAAGGTCACCATACGGACATCGCCATCATTATGGGGCTGGCAGGAAACCTGCCGGACACCGTCGATATTGACGCCATCCCGGGCTTCATCCAGGACGTCAACACGCATGGTCGTTTGCTTCTGGCAAACGGTGACCATGAAGTCGAGTTCCCGGTTGATAAGTGCATGAATTTCCATGCCGATAATCTCTCCCTGCACGAAAACGGCATGCGAATTACCGCGCTGGCAGGCGAGCAGGTGGTTTATAGCCAGACTTATTACTCCATCGGCGGCGGTTTTATTGTCGACGAAGACCATTTCGGGCAACCGGATAATTCTACGGTTACGGTGCCTTACCCGTATAAAAATGCGGCCGATTTACAGCGTCATTGCCAGGAAACGGGACTTTCGCTTTCCGGCCTGATGATGAAGAACGAGCTGGCGCTGCACAGTAAAGAAGAGCTGGAGCAGCACTTTAAAAACGTCTGGGATGTGATGCGCGGCGGAATTGAGCGCGGCATTACCACCGAAGGCGTTCTGCCCGGGAAATTGCGCGTGCCCCGCCGTGCGGCTGCGCTGCGGCGTATGCTGGTAAGTGCAGATAAAACGACGACCGACCCTATGGCGGTGGTGGACTGGATTAACATGTTCGCCCTGGCGGTCAACGAAGAAAACGCCGCCGGTGGCCGCGTAGTGACCGCGCCAACCAACGGGGCCTGTGGCATTGTGCCCGCTGTGCTTGCTTACTACGACAAGTTTATCCGTGAAGTAAATGCTAACTCACTGGCGCGCTATATGCTGGTGACCAGCGCAATTGGTTCACTGTATAAGATGAATGCCTCTATCTCTGGCGCAGAAGTCGGCTGCCAGGGCGAAGTGGGCGTGGCCTGTTCTATGGCCGCGGCGGGCCTTGCCGAACTGCTTGGTGGTAGCCCGACGCAGGTCTGCATCGCGGCTGAAATCGGCATGGAACATAACCTCGGACTGACCTGCGACCCGGTTGCCGGCCAGGTACAGGTGCCGTGCATCGAACGCAATGCGATTGCATCAGTAAAAGCCGTTAACGCCGCACGTATGGCGTTACGCCGGACCAGCGAGCCTCGCGTGTGCCTCGATAAAGTGATCGAAACCATGTATGAAACAGGGAAAGACATGAATGCCAAATACCGCGAAACCTCGCGCGGTGGTCTGGCCATGAAGATTGTCACCTGCGATTAAGCCCTACAGGAAGCCTCGTTTTGCGAGGCTTCTTCCTGATTAGCCCGCCTCTCATAGTTTCATCCTGCTGACAGTGTTACCCTTTCTGCATTAACAGAAGGGAGATTATCTGTGACTGTTCATTTGCTTATTGTCGACGCGCTTAATCTGATTCGCCGTATCCACGCGGTCCAGGGCACCCCGTGTAAAGACACCTGTCTGCACGCGCTGGAGCAGCTGATACGTCATAGCGAACCGACCCACGTCGTGGCGGTGTTCGATGACGAAGCGCGCAATACCGGCTGGCGCCACCAGCGCCTGCCCGACTACAAAGCGGGGCGTGCGCCGATGCCGGACGATCTGCATGCCGAAATGCCCGCTCTGCGCCATGCTTTTGAACAGCGCGGCGTCCCGTGTTGGGGATCGCAGGGCAATGAAGCGGACGATCTGGCGGCTACCCTTGCGGTTAAAGTCGCCGGTGCCGGGCATCAGGCAACGATCGTGTCGACAGACAAAGGCTACTGCCAGCTCCTTTCACCGACGATCCGCATTCGCGATTATTTCCAGAAGCGTTGGCTGGATGCGCCGTTCATCGCCAGCGAGTTTGGCGTCTCCCCCCAACAGCTACCCGACTACTGGGGCCTGGCGGGCATAAGCAGCTCTAAGGTCCCGGGCGTGGCGGGCATTGGCCCGAAGAGTGCCGCGCAGCTGCTGACCGATTTTCAAAATCTGGAAGGGATCTACGCCCGCTTAGATGAGGTGCCGGAAAAATGGCGCAAAAAGCTTGAGGCGCATAAAGAGATGGCGTTCATCTGCCGGGATGTGGCAAGACTGCAGACGGATTTACAGCTGGACGGGAATTTACAACAGTTAAGATTAGAGCGTTAACGCCGTTCTGCCCGGCGCAGTCATACTGACCGGGCAGATGATAAGACTATCGCTCGTCGCGACGCCCCCCTACGGCGGCCCACCAGCGACGGACGTGCACTGTCACCTCTTCGCGGTCGTGATACAGCTGGCGTGCCTGGATGACCACGTTGATCCCGTTTGCATCCATACGCTCCTGAATGTACGCCAGATTTTGCGACACCTCTTCGTAGCGTTTTTTCATCGGTAACTTGAGGTTGAAAATGGTTTCACGGCACCAGCCGTTTTCCAGCCAGGTTGCCATCAACGCCGCCACCTTTGCCGGTTTCTCAACCATATCGCACACCATCCAGGTGATGTTGTTACGCGATGGACGATAGCGGAAACCGTCTTCACGCAGCCAGGTGACCTGTCCGGTATCCATCAGGCTTTGCGCCATCGGACCGTTATCAACGGACGCGACCCACATGTTGCGTTTCACCAGCTGATAGGTCCAGCCCCCCGGACACGCGCCTAAATCAACCGCGTGCATCCCGTTGGCCAGACGCTCATCCCATTCGTCGGCAGGAATAAAGACGTGGAAGGCCTCTTCCAGCTTCAGCGTTGAACGGCTCGGCGCATCGGAAGGGAATCTCAAACGCGGGATGCCCATAAAGAATGGCGAGTTGTTGTTGGTATACGAGTAACCGGTATAGCAGCAGCCAGGAGCAATAAAGAAGATATGTACAACCGGACGCTTAGGCGTTTCGTAGTTTGTCAGCACGCCGGCTTCACGCAACGCTGCACGCAGCGGCACGGTAAATTTGCGGCAGAACTTCATCAGCTCTTTGCTTTCATTGGTGTCTGCCACCTCAACGCGCAGATCGCCCCCTTTCTCTACCACACCCTGCAGCATACCTACCACTGGCGTAACGCGATCGTCCGGCGGCAAATCGGTGAGCAACTCACCGGCAACAAACATCTGACGCGCAAAAATCAGCGTACTGAACGGTAACTCACGCGCCAGCTTATCGGCATCTTCAGGCTGATAGCATTCGAAGACCACATAGCCCGCGTTCTCTTTGACGCGCGCAAAACCGAAGACTTCGCGTTTCGCCGCTTTGTCTGTAATTTCCGCGGCGCACTCTTTCTCAAACCCCGGACGACAATATAAAACAACCTTATTCATGAACAACGCCTTTGCGTTTCAGACGGATAGCTCCGACAAACATCAAAACCCAACCTGCCAGGAAGCTTACGCCACCGACCGGTGTAACAAACGCCCACAGGCGCAGATGTGACAGTGCCAGGCAGTATAAACTGCCGCTGAAAAGCACCGTTCCCAGAGCAAGGAAAACGCTGCTCCAGTAGAACCAAATACTGATACGTCGCTGCATCGCGACCGCAAGACCGAAGATTGCCAGCGTATGGAACGCCTGATACTCAAGGCCGGTCTGTATCCAGCCCATCTCGACAACCCCCAGCGTCTTGCTTAAGACGTGTGAACCAAATGCGCCCAGGGCGACAAAAATAAAGCCACTGACGGCGGCAAAAATCAGCATGAAACGGCTGGTCATGTTTCTTTCCTAAAGTTATGCGTGCCGGACACGCAAAAGACGTTATTGCTCGTACCTGAAGCGGAATTTTTCTTGCTCGTTTGCCGCTTTTGACAGTATCCACTGCCGGAAGGCGGCTATTTTACCCAGTTCTGCCTGACTGTCATGACAAACCAGATAAAATGCATTCTTGCTGACCAGAACATCATTAAATGGGCAAACCAGACGGCCCGCCTCAATTTCGGATTGCGCCATCACGTTGTTCGCCAACGCCACGCCTTGTCCGTGTATTGCAGCCTGTAACACCATCGCGCTATGGCTAAAGATGGGACCATGCTGCACGTTTATATGATTAAGACCTAATTGGCGGGTATAAGTTTGCCAGTCACGGCGAGATGCATCATGCAATAGCGTATGTTGCGCCAAATCCGCAGGTGTTTTCAACGCCTTGTCGCCCGTCAGCAACAAGGGGGAGCACACCGGCAGTAAATATTCTGCGTATAATTTTTCTACACGCAAGCCTGGCCAGTTGCCGCGACCATAAAAAATAGCCACATCGACATCATCCGCCAGCTTGTCTTCCTGACGGTCCACGGCCTGTATTCTGACATCAATTCCCGGATAAGCTGAGTTAAAGCTTGTGAGGCGTGGCACCAGCCAGTGAATGGCAAAACTGGGCAATAAACTGACGGTCAGTGCGCCTTTCGCACTTCGCGCCTGGAGTTTTCGCGTGGCTTCGGTGAGCTGGGAAAAAATGTCTTTAATATCCTGAAAATAGCTCTGCCCCTCTTCCGTCAAAAGTAAAGAACGGTTGCGTCGACGGAACAGCTTAAGCCCCAGGAAATCCTCCAGGGACTTGATTTGATGACTTACTGCGGCCTGCGTCACAAAAAGCTCATCGGCTGCGCGAGTGAAGCTTAAGTGCCGTGCTGCGGCATCAAAAACACGTAATGCATTTAGGGGGGGTAATCGCTTCGACATGTTTATAAGACTTAGATGTTAAGGGCATTTAACAAACAGGAAACAATGTTTAACCTATTAGTTTTTTTTATCTGAGCCATTATAATTTGTCCGTTGAGGAACTACCAGCAAATACCTATAGTGGCGGCACTTCCTGAGCCGGAACGAAAAGTTTTTTGGAATGCGTGTTCTGAAGGGCTTTTGGCTTACGGTTGTGATGTTGTGTTGTTGTGTTTGCAATTGGTCTGCGATTCAGACCACGGTAGCAACGCTACCAATTTTTCACTTCCTGTACATTTACCCTGTCTGTCCATAGTGATTAATGTAGCACCGCCAATTTGCGGTGCTTTTTTTTGCGGTAAATCTCTTACTTATCCAGTTCAACCATCTCTTTCACATCAGAGCGATTGATCTGCTGCTTGTTACCGTTTGCGTCTTTATACGAGATCATCCCCGTATCGTTATCAGTCTGAGGTTTCCCTTCTGACACGATAGAACGACCATCATTCGTATGCATGACATAGTTCGAGCCGGAACAGGCGCTCAGGGCAAAAGTTAACATACAGGCGGAAATGATTGCGGCAGTCTTTTTCATGAGTTTTTCTCCTTTAGCAATTAATGCTATTCAAACCTTGATTTAAAACAGGCTAAAACATTCGCCTGACACTATTCAGCATAACCTGCTTTTTTGAGCTTGCCAGGATAAACAGACGAATCTGATAGAGATCAATGACCTTGCCCTGTTGCCAAATTTGCGCGACGATCTCTCTATTGATATGAGGAATCCCATGAACGCTTTCAGCCCCGCACATTTTCGCGCGCAATTTCCTGCGCTGGCCGATGCCGGTATCTATCTCGACAGCGCGGCGACGGCGCTTAAACCCCAGGCGGTTATCGAGGCCACGCAGCAGTTTTACAGCCTGAGCGCCGGTAACGTTCACCGCAGCCAGTTTGTGGAGGCTCAGCGCTTAACGGCACGCTATGAAGCTGCACGCGATCAGGTTGCCGCGTTACTGAATGCGCCCGACGGAAAAAATATTGTCTGGACCCGCGGCACCACTGAAGCGATCAATATGGTGGCGCAGTGTTATGCGCGCCCACGGCTTCAAGCGGGGGATGAAATTATCGTGAGCGAGGCGGAACATCATGCCAATCTTGTCCCCTGGCTGATGGTGGCGGAGCAAACCGGCGCGCGCATCGTTAAGCTGCCTCTGGGAGCAGATCATGTTCCGGATGTGTCGCGTCTGGCGGAATTCATTACCCCGCGAAGCCGCATTCTGGCTATTGGTCAGATGTCGAACGTCACGGGAGGATGTCCGGATCTGGTGCGCGCCATTGAGATTGCCCATGCCAATGACATGGTGGTCATGGTGGACGGCGCACAGGGGGTGGTCCATTTCCCGGCGGATGTGCAAAAACTGGATATTGATTTCTACGCCTTCTCAGGACATAAACTTTATGGTCCCACGGGTATTGGTGCGTTGTACGGTAAAGCAGCGCTGCTGGCGCAAATGACGCCCTGGCTCGGCGGCGGCAAGATGATCGCAGAGGTCACCTTCGACGGATTCACCACGCAGGAGATTCCATACCGCCTGGAAGCCGGCACGCCGAATGTCGCCGGGGTGATTGGGCTTAGCGCGGCGCTGGAGTGGCTCGCGGATATCGACATGATGCAGGCTGAAAGCTGGAGCCGTGGGCTGGCAACGCTTGCCGAAGAAGCGCTGAAACAGCGCCCCGGGTTCCGCTCTTTTCGCGTGCAGGACTCCAGCCTGCTGGCGTTCGACTTCGAAGGCGTGCATCACAGCGATATGGTGACCTTACTGGCGGGATACGGCATCGCTTTACGTGCCGGCCAACACTGCGCGCAACCTCTGCTTGCTGCGCTCGGCGTGACGGGTACCCTTCGTGCCTCTTTCGCTCCTTACAATACGCAAAACGACGTTGATGCCCTTGTGGCTGCCGTCGATCGTGCCCTTGAAATTCTGGTGGATTAATGACGAGCCCTTCTTTAGCCGGACACCCTTTCGGAAGCGTAATCACAGAAGACACGCTCCGACAACGCTTCCTTCCCCTGACGCAGTGGGAGGATAAATATCGTCAGCTGATTTTGCTGGGTAAACAATTGCCGCCTTTGTCAGACGATCTTAAAGCCCAGGCCCGCGAAGTCCCGGGTTGCGAGAATCGTGTCTGGCTCGGTTATACCCTTCAGGGTGAGACCTTGCATTTCTTTGGCGACAGCGAAGGGCGTATTGTGCGGGGATTACTGGCCGTCTTATTAACGGCCATTGAAGGCAAACGCGCCGACGCACTGCTTTGCAGGGATCCTCTGGCGCTGTTCGATGAGCTGGGCTTACGCGGACAACTGAGCGCCTCGCGCAGCCAGGGGTTAGCCGCCCTCAGCGAAGCGGTGCTGGACGCGGCACGTCAGGTTCAGGCCTGACGGTTGGCTTTCGCCATCATCTTCTTCAGGGCGTGCGACACCGCCACAAACCCAAAGGAGGCGGTGACCATGGTGGCCGCCCCAAATCCGGATGCGCAGTCCATCCGCTTTGGTCCTTCTGCGGTGCTTTTCATGGCACATACTGAGCCATCGGCCTGCGGGTAGACCAGCGCTTCGGTCGAGAAAACGCAATCCACGCCCAGTTTTCCTTTGCTGTTTTTCACCACGTTAAAATCGCTTTTCAGCCTTTCACGCAGTTTGGCCGCTAACGGATCCTGAATGGTCTTCGCCAGGTCGGCGACCTGAATTTGCGTTGGATCGATTTGTCCTCCCGCACCGCCCGTCGTCACCAGCGGGATCTTATTGCGGCGGCACCAGGCAATCAGCGCGGCTTTTGGCCTGACACTGTCAATAGCATCGATCACGTAGCTGTAGCCCGCGCCCATATATTGCGCCACATTGTCCGCCGTCACGAAGTCATCAATGACCGTGACGCGACACTCTGGATTGATCAGACGAATACGTTCGGCCATCACGTCCGATTTCGCCAGCCCGACCGTATCGCGTAAAGCGTGGATCTGTCGGTTGGTGTTGGTGACGCAAACATCATCCATATCAATTAATGTAATGGCGCCAATCCCCGTACGGGCCAGGGCTTCCGCCGCCCATGAGCCCACACCGCCAATGCCGACCACGCAGATATGGGCATCCGCAAAGAGCTGCAGGGCTTTTTCACCGTATAAACGTGCCGTGCCGCCAAAACGCTGGCGCCAGGCATCGCTGATGATTACAGACATATAACCTCAAAATTAAAAAGGGTGAGGGATTCCCCTCACCCGCCCCCCCTCCTGACGGGAGAGGGGTGATAGCAATGTGTACGATATTACCACACTCAGCCGCTGAAGACGTTACCTGCACCGGCTGCGGGCTTGAGCACCCAGACACGTCCATAGTGGTTATACCATCCGGCACGATGTCCGGCTTCCGGGCCAATGCCCTGGTAAATATCGAAGTGCTGACCTTTAATCGCGCCGCCCACATCCAGCGCCACCATCAGACGCAGCTCATACTGACCGCTGAATTTGCCGTTGTTATCCAGAAGCGGCACTTCAGCCAGCAGCGTCGTGCCCGCAGGTATAATAGAACGATCGGAGGCGACGGACGCCCGGCCGATCAGCGGCACGGCACTGGCACCTTTTACGGGCGCAAAGTTTTGCGGCTTGAAGAAGACGAACGAAGGATTCTGCTCAAGCAGTTCCCGCACTTCGGCTTCGCTGTGCTTTTCGCCCCATTCACGAATCGCCTGCATCGACATATCTTCTTTCTTCACTTCCCCTCGGTCGATCAGCACTTTACCGATGCTTCGGTAGGCGTGACCATTTTTGCCGGAGTAGCTAAAGAAGTTAAGCGGTGAGCCATCACCAAAATCGATGTAGCCGCTTCCCTGTACATCCATAATAAAGTTGTCCATTAAGGAGTTACTGTAAGCAAGGATATACGTTTCATTCAGGGCCCCGGAGTAGATCTCTGCACGCGAAGGCAGACGCCCCCTTTTCGGCGGCATGCGATAGATAGGATACTGGAATTCACCCTGACGGGTATGACGAGCCTGTATCACCGGCGTGTAGTAGCCCGTGAACTGAACGTTGCCGTAGTTATCGGCGCCTTCCATTTGCCAGGCATCAATACCGTACTGGCGCATCGTGCGCGTATCGCCCCCGGCACGGAGCCAGTCCTGCACTGCGTTATAGACGCTGTTCTGCGAACCATATAAACGTGGAGAGCTGGTGCGGATCTGGTTCACCTGCTCAGCAAAGTCACCGGCATTGATTGGCGCGCCTACGGCCTCAGGTTGGTTTACGAGTGAGAAAGGCTGGGTGAACTTCCCGTCTTTATATTGCTGACCGCGATCGGTCGGTTTAGAGGAACAGGCCGCAAGAATCGCTACCATGGCGCCTGTCATCAGATACTTTGCCCAACGTCCTTTCATTATATCTCGTCTTTAAGTTGCCCTTAGTCTGCATAATGAAGATAACAAACCACCAGGGCTAAAGAAATGCGATAACGCCCCTCAGGCGTAGTTTTGCACAAAAAATAGACCACAAAAGGCGAAGTCGTTCAATTTACATACTAATGTGATGAAATCGATGAAAAAGGGTTGCATCAAAAAGTCATCCGAGTATAGTGCGCATCCACGGACGCGGGGTGGAGCAGCCTGGTAGCTCGTCGGGCTCATAACCCGAAGGTCGTCGGTTCAAATCCGGCCCCCGCAACCAATTAAAATTTGATGAAGTAGAAATTTCTACGCAGTAGTTCGATTCACAGCAGGGTTTGCTAAGCCATTGCAGAGGTGGATTGAAATACCACGAAGAAAGACGGACGCGGGGTGGAGCAGCCTGGTAGCTCGTCGGGCTCATAACCCGAAGGTCGTCGGTTCAAATCCGGCCCC
>NZ_JAJVHF010000014.1 GCF_022171985.1 Huaxiibacter chinensis
TGGTCCCACCTGACCCCATGCCGAACTCAGAAGTGAAACGCCGTAGCGCCGATGGTAGTGTGGGGTCTCCCCATGCGAGAGTAGGGAACTGCCAGGCATTAATTTAGTGAAGAGGCCATCCGGAAGGATGGCCTTTTTGCGTTTTTATCCTTTCCTCGTTTCTACAAACTAATCACCTATCCCAGCGTATATACGGTAAACTATCGGCGATTTTGCATCAGGATAGCGTCCATGAACCACTCCCTAAAACCCTGGAATACCTTTGGCATACAACGTAATGCCAGTCACATTGTACGTGCCGACTCTGCTCAGCAGTTGCTCGATGCGTGGACATCCGCAACAGCCAGCCAGCAGCCTGTTTTGATTCTGGGTGAAGGAAGTAACGTCCTGTTTCTTGAGGATTTTGCCGGAACGGTCATTGTTAACCGTATCATGGGGATCGATATCCATGAATCGGATGAAAGCTGGCATTTACATGTGGGCGCAGGTGAAAACTGGCACCATCTGGTGCAGTTCACGCTTGAAAAAGGGATGGCAGGCCTGGAGAATCTGGCGCTTATCCCCGGCTGTGCAGGATCCTCCCCTATTCAAAATATCGGTGCCTATGGCATCGAGTTGAAGCATGTTTGTGAATACGTTGATTGCATCGAACTTGAAACCGGAAAAGCCAGCCGCCTGACGGCAGAAGAATGCCGGTTTGGGTATCGTGACAGCATCTTCAAACATGAGTACCAGGATCGTTTTGCTATTGTCGCGGTCGGTTTGCGCCTGGCGAAACGCTGGCAGCCCATTTTAACCTATGGTGATTTAACCCGCCTCGATCCGGAAACCGTCACGCCCGTACAGGTATTTGATGCAGTCTGCCATATGCGCATGACGAAGCTTCCGGATCCTAAAGTGAATGGAAATGCCGGAAGTTTCTTCAAAAACCCGGTCATCAGCCGCGAAACGGCAGACATTCTGCTGAATGCCTGGCCAAACGCCCCGCATTATCCGCAAGAAAACGGCACGGTAAAACTGGCTGCGGGATGGCTTATCGATCAGTGTCAGCTTAAAGGCGCGGTGAAAGGCGGCGCGGCGGTTCATCGTCAGCAGGCGCTGGTATTAATCAATGAAAACGCTGCGACCAGCGACGATGTCGTGCAGCTTGCGCATTATGTGCGTCAGCGCGTTGGCGAGAAATTTAACGTCTGGCTGGAGCCAGAAGTCCGCTTTATCGGGCGTACCGGTGAAGTCAGTGCCGTGGAGACTATTGCGTGAAAGACAACACTGTTCCATTAACGCTCATCGGCATTTTATCTGACGGTGAATTCCACTCGGGCGAACAGCTGGGTGAGCGTCTTGGCATGAGCAGGGCGGCAATCAACAAGCATATTCAAACGCTGCGTGACTGGGGCGTCGATGTTTTCACCGTGCCTGGTAAGGGCTACAGTCTGCCTGAGCCGATCAAGCTGCTGGATGAAAACGCGATCCGCAGCCAGCTGAATGAGGGAAAGGTCACCGTTCTGCCGGTGATCGATTCAACCAACCAGTATTTGCTCGATCGTATCCCAGAGCTGCAGTCTGGGGACAGCTGCGTGGCGGAATATCAACAGGCGGGCCGCGGCCGTCGTGGTCGCAAATGGTTCTCGCCTTTTGGTGCAAACCTTTATCTGTCTATGTTCTGGCGTCTGGAACAGGGGCCCGCAGCCGCTATGGGCCTGAGCCTGGTTATCGGCATCGTGATGGCTGAAGTGCTCCAGTCGTTAGGGGCGGATCACGTCAGGGTGAAATGGCCAAACGATCTCTATCTGCACGATCGAAAACTTGCCGGCATCCTGGTGGAACTGACAGGTAAAACCGGTGACGCCGCACAAATCGTAATTGGTGCCGGTATCAACATGGTGATGCGTAACGTGCAGGCCGATGTGGTCAATCAGGCATGGATTAATCTTCAGGAAGCCGGCATCAGCATCGATCGTAACGACCTTGCTATTCGCCTCATCAAAGCGCTTAGGAGTTCACTGACGCAGTTTGAGCAAGAAGGACTTTTACCCTTCCTGTCACGATGGGAAAAACTGGATAACTTTATTCATCGCCCGGTTAAATTGATCATTGGTGATAAAGAAATTTATGGCACTTCCCGTGGCATTGATGCCCAGGGGGCGTTGTTGCTGGAGCAAGATGGCATCGTGAAGCCCTGGGTTGGTGGGGAAATTTCACTACGAAGCGCAGAATAAAAAAAAGGAGCCAGCGGCTCCTTTTTTGTTTTGAGGTCTGATTCATTAAGACGTCAGGAAGAGGTTACGCAGTTTGCACATAACCTCATTCCTGTGGTGCAGCCCTTACTGTGGATAAGGCACCCAGTCACCACCATTCAAACGAACGTAGGGTTTATTCTGGTACTGAATCACCACCGCGTTCGCGTTCTCCGAGACCTCAGCCGTTTGCGGCAGGCCGCTGGTGAGCTGATTCCAGTTCACGCTATCTTCAACAAACAGCTTACCGTCCACCGCGCGGGCGACCAGCTCGGAAACCGCCAGATAGCTGCTTGGCTGAGCGATCTCAATCGGTGCGCCCTGGTGCGGAGCCTTCAAACCAAAGAATTTGATCCCCGCTGGGACATTAGTAATCGACGGGCTAGGGATGTCACGCAGGCCGGAAACCTGCATTCTGTCTCCTTTCAGCGCCCCGCCATGTTCCGGTACAACGACCAGCATCACTTTACGACCTGATTTCTCCAGCTCGGTAAAGAAAGCATCCAGTTCATCGAAGAGCTTCTGCGCACGTACTTTGTAATCCGCAGTTTTGCTCACACCCGGGAAGTGGTTACCGTCGTGAAGCGGCAGGGTGTTATAGAACGTAGCGCTGCGCGTATCACCTTCTTTGCTGACCGTCTGCAGCCAACGCTGGAGCACAGCCGTATCGTCATAGACGGGTGAATTATCAAAGCCTAACAGCGGAACAGGCAGGCCTGTCTGATCCATCAACGGGGCATGCATACCACCGTTTTCGCGAACTTCTTTCAGGAAGCCGCCAAAAACACCGTTATGCCCTAACATCAGGTGCTGTTTAAAGCCCAGTTTTTCCAGGTTATCAAACAGGTAACACTGATTTCCCGCAGTCTGATAAAGGTTTTTGTGCGAGGGCTGCCCGCAACTGGCGCGCAGCAGACGAATCGCCGCCGGGCCGCTGTAGGAGGTCGCAGAATTGAAATCTTTGAATAAGATATCAAAGTGAGACCACAGCGGATGCGACATCAAACCAGCGGCCTCGACGTCGGCCCACGACAGCGAGCAAATGTTAATGACCAACAGCTCAAAGGGTTGCGCATCGGCCGGTAACGCGTCAGGGAATTTCGTCTGGCGTTTCTCTTCTGCGCTATAGAAACTGTTCAGCCAGTTACTCAGATTAGCGGTTGTCGGCGGTGCGGTTTGTGCAGGAATATCTCCCACCACCGCAGTGTCACCGGCTTTCGCTACGGTTGGCGCCGCGCTTGCCCCGCTGGTTGTCACCGTTGTGGTAGTCTGATCTGCAGGCCAAAAAGAGAGAGAAGGCCCTGCAATGGTCAGTACGTTCAACCAGACCAGAATGGCGACCACGAAAACCGTCACGCGGATCCACTGCGAAAGAAACAGCCAGGCCACAAGCAGGACGAAAACCGCACCGATCATCTGCCAGTTGATAAAGCGCTCTATCAAATCCTGGATATAGGCTGCGCTAAAGCCCGCCACCTGTGACCCCTGGCTCATAATACTTTCCGGACCCGGCAGCCAGGTGTCATGCCAGAAGAGGGCAAAACCAATCGGAATCGCGACCCAGTGGCGTAAACGGTGCAGTTTAAGGTTTGGGATCGGCATCAGCAGAAATGCCATGAACACCAGGTTAAGCAGCGGGTGGAAGTTCAGATAACCTGCCCAGAGCAGGCCAAATTTCACCAGGAAATAGAAGTTCCAGCCAGAAAGGCCGCGCCAGTATTGCCAGAGAGGCGAAGCAGCATGAGGAGAATTAGTCATTTTTTCGGGTTGCCTTGACGTGTTTTGGCCCTTTTCAGTATTCCGGCTGATTTTACGTAGCGCGGCCTGGCAAAAAGCAATCTGGTGGTATCACGGATACGACGTAAAGAGTGGCGAGCATAGTAGCCAAGTGGAAAGAAAATGAGCGCGCACACGATAACTAGCTGAATGATATCGGTAAGATTCATGTCGATGCCCTCTCTTCTGTATCCCGCAACAGGCGAAGCGGCTCAGGTACCCGCCGCCAGACATGACCATCGTGCGTGGCGTTGAGCACAGGTTTCGCGTTGTTCGCCAACGGCAGGGGGTTTCCCCACTCTTGTGGTTCGAGCATCCGCATCTGCACGAGTTCGGCGCTAATCAGATTATCTTCGAACCAAATCATCCTGTTAGAAAAGATATCGCCTGTCGGCAGCGGGAAGATATGGTTCAACGCCGTATCGAGATCGTTAACGCGGCAGAAAGAGAGGAACAACACCAGCCGGTTATCGCCGATAGTCATAATGTCCCCGGTACGGTTCGGGCGACAGAGCGTGAGCGCCTGCTCGACACGAATCCCCGGCACCGGACGCAGCGCGACCATAACGCCTTTGCCATTTTCTGGCAGGAGCGTATTGCTCATCATATTGCCGACGGCATCGCAGAAAGTATCCCATTTCTGAAAACCACGTAGCTTCATCGGCTGCGTCATGGAGAGCAGGGTGGAGATATCTTCAGGAACATGGCGGTTAAACTGCTGGCCCTGAATGCTTTCGATAAGCGTCAGGCAGCGGGAAAGCGGAGCGTTCCACGGGATCACCATATTGGCACCACATCCCAGAAGCAGACGCTCATCGGTCGCGCGCAGGCTGGCCGTGTTTTCGCGCACCACGATTTTCAACGCGCTTCCGCGCTGACGGCGTAAGGTATGGATGTGGCGGGCTATCGATTCGATCTGATTATTTTGCATCAGTGAAAAAACGATCGTCGCCGCCTGGGTGGTGCGCGCCTCATTGAATAAGGACTCGTTCGTTTCGAACAGTGTCCAGTAATCAGAGAGCGGGGGCGCGCCTTCCAGAATGGCAACGTTGCTCAAAATGCGTTTTTCATCATTACGCGGCTGAACAATCATCTCTTCCTGCTGGGCAACATGCCACTCGCCGTGAATCTGTTTCAGCGTGATTTGCTGCCGGGCACTCACCCCTTTTTCATTGCACCAGAACGCAATATCGAACAGATGTCCTTCAGCCTGGTGACGCAGGCTCGCCAGGCCAAAGAGCGAACGATATTCACTCATCAAAAATGAGAACTGTTTATCATTATTAATACCAGGGCTAATCACTAACAGCGTACATTTTTGAACCCGCGCCCATTTATTGACTTTTTCCAGCCAACTACGAAGATCCTCAAAGGATATATTTTGCCAGGCATTATTTGCGCATTTAAGCACCACTAAATAATGTCGAGGATCGATACTGCACTGAATATCGCGGGGCAAAGAGTATAGACCACTTTTTTCGTTTGGCATGGAAAAAAGGCGCACTTTATCTGGCCCGGCGGTATCAGAAAGCGTGATGATTTCATTGGGGTCTTCCCCCATACTGACCACCGCGACATGCGCATCCTTTGCTTGTGCTGCAATGGTTTGATTGACCAGACTTATTGCGTCATCATTGCGATCGGCATTGATCCACCAGACACCTCCGGCGGGCATGTGACGCAATTCATCCCATAATGACTGAATGCCAATTGAAAATATGGGGTTCACGGTGTCCCTCTTTGTGTCTTATTCACCTGTCTCTCAGTTTACTAGCGAAAGCACAGAAATAAACCTAACATTGAAATTAAAGCGCATCAGATTTAGCATATAAATGATTTTTTTCTGGGCAGGATGCCTTGCTACATCTGTTTGTTCGTTGAGTTTTATAAAGGAATGAAACTAAAATGCATAATAACGAACCCGGTACGCCCATTGATACCAGTCTGGGGTACACATTCCAAAACGATTTCGTGGCGCTTAGCCAGGCATTTTCTTTGCCTGAAATAGATTACACCGATATTTCCCAGCGGGAACAGTTGGCCGCGGCTATAAAACGCTGGCCATTATTAGCTGAATTTGCCCGTCAACAATAAGGGAGCCATTGATGGCCATACTTGGATTACAGGGCATTCGTGGTGGTGTAGGCACAACCTCCCTCACAGCAGCACTGGGTTGGGCATTACAGTGTCTGGGCGAGTCCGTGTTGGTGATCGACACCTGCCCCGATAATTTATTGCGCATGTCATTCAATGTGAATTATGACTGCAGCGATGGCTGGGCGCGTGCGTTGCTTGATGGCCAGGACTGGCGTGATTCGGCGCAGCGCTATACCTCTCAGCTCGATCTACTGCCCTTCGGCCAACTGACGCCGGGTGAGTACGAATCGCTGCATACGCGCTATGGCACGCTGGGCTATTTTGCCGACGCACTCCAGCTCCTGCAGGAAAAAAGCCATTACCAGTGGATTTTACTCGATCTGCCGGCCGGGTTCACCCCGCTGACGCGGCAGTTTATCGAGAAGTGTGACCACACGCTTACCGTCATTAACCCCGATGCAAACAGCCATATTCGTTTGCATCAGCAGGCGCTTCCGGCCGGGACACATATATTAATCAACGATCTGCGCATAGGCAGCCAGATTCAGGACGACCTCTATCAGGTCTGGCTGCAAAGCCAGCGCCGGTTATTGCCGATGGTTATCCATCGCGATGAGGCTATCGCCGAATGCCTGGCGTCGAAACAGCCGCTGGGTGAATACCGCAGTGACTCACTTGCCGCGGAAGAGATCCTGACGCTGGCAAACTGGTGCCTGCTTCACTACACCGGGCGGCCTGAGCCGACCGGGAGCATGACATGAGTCGCCTGACCTCCTGGCTCCTGATTCCACCGGTGAGCGCCCGCTTAGGCGAGCGCTATCGAAACTATCGCCTTCACGGTGCGTCTGCTTTCAGTGCCGCGATGGGCTGTTTCTGGATGATTCTGGCCTGGACATTCATTCCGCTTGAACATCCTCGCTGGCAGCGCATTCGTGAACGCCAACAGCAGCTCTATCCACACCTTAATCCTGACAGACCAAGGCCCCTGGACCCTGCTCGCTATGCGCTGCAAACATTATGGCTGGTGGTGACCTCGGGTAAACCGGAACAAGCAGAGCCACGCAAGCGGCGCTCCCGTCATTTTACGAAGTTACTCGGCCGCTATCACCAGTGGCTGGACACGCTGCCTGAACGCGTCACCCACCGAACCACGCATCTTGAAAACCAGAAAGAGCTGGGGCATCTGCACCCGGCCTTACGCCGTTTTATTCTCGGAGTGATCATCGTCTTCTCCCTGATTCTGGCGCTGGTCTGCATTACGCAGCCGTTCAACCCGCTGGCGCAGTTCATTTTCCTGGTGCTGCTCTGGGGCGTGGCGCTGCTGGTGCGCCGTATTCCGGGGCGTTTCTCCGCGTTGATGCTGATCGTTCTTTCGCTGACCGTCTCCTGCCGCTATATCTGGTGGCGCTACACCTCCACGCTAAACTGGGACGATCCGGTAAGCCTGGTGTGTGGTCTGGTGCTGTTGTTTGCGGAAACCTACGCGTGGATCGTGTTGATACTGGGCTATTTCCAGGTCGTCTGGCCGCTCAATCGCCAGCCCGTGCCGCTGCCAAAAGATACGGAGAAGTGGCCGACGGTCGATATTTTTGTCCCGACCTATAACGAAGATTTAAACGTGGTGAAAAACACCATTTACGCCTCACTCGGTATCGACTGGCCGAAAGACAAGCTTAAAATCTGGCTTCTCGATGACGGTGGTCGCGAAGAGTTCCGCCAGTTTGCGCAAAGCGTGGGGGTGGAATATATCGCCCGTACCACGCACGAGCACGCGAAAGCAGGGAACATCAATAACGCCCTGAAATATGCCACCGGCGAGTTTGTCTCTATCTTCGACTGTGACCACGTCCCTACGCGCTCGTTCCTGCAAATGACCATGGGCTGGTTCCTCAAAGAGAAAGAGCTGGCGATGATGCAAACGCCGCACCACTTCTTCTCTCCCGATCCGTTTGAACGTAACCTCGGGCGTTTCCGTAAAACGCCAAACGAAGGCACGCTGTTCTACGGCCTGGTGCAGGACGGGAACGACATGTGGGATGCCACTTTCTTCTGCGGCTCCTGTGCGGTCATTCGGCGTAAACCGCTGGATGAAATCGGCGGTATTGCGGTTGAAACGGTGACGGAAGATGCGCACACCTCGCTGCGTTTACACCGTCGGGGCTACACCTCGGCCTACATGCGCATTCCTCAGGCGGCGGGGCTGGCGACGGAGTCGTTGTCGGCGCACATCGGTCAACGTATCCGCTGGGCGCGCGGGATGGTGCAAATTTTCCGTCTCGATAATCCGTTAACCGGTAAAGGACTCAAGCTGGCGCAGCGCCTCTGTTACGTCAATGCCATGTTCCACTTCTTGTCGGGTATCCCGCGGCTGATCTTCCTGACCGCGCCGCTGGCCTTCCTGCTGCTGCATGCGTACATCATCTATGCTCCTGCCCTGATGATCGCCTTGTTTGTACTGCCGCACATGATCCACGCCAGCCTGACCAACTCAAAGATTCAGGGCAAATATCGCCACTCTTTCTGGAGTGAAATTTATGAAACCGTGCTGGCCTGGTATATCGCACCGCCCACGATGGTGGCGCTGATTAACCCGCATAAGGGCAAATTCAACGTCACCGCGAAAGGGGGGCTGGTTGAAGAGGAGTACGTCGACTGGGTGATTTCGCGTCCTTACATCTTCCTGGTTCTGTTGAACCTCGTTGGTGTACTGGTGGGGATCTGGCGCTACTTCTACGGGCCGGAAAACGAAATATTGACCGTATTTGTCAGCCTTGCATGGGTCTTCTACAACCTGATTATCCTTGGCGGTGCCGTGGCGGTATCCGTAGAAAGCAAACAGGTTCGTCGGGCGCACCGGGTGGAGATCTCCATGCCTGCGGCCATCGCCCGCGAAGATGGACACCTCTTCTCCTGTACCGTACAGGACTTCTCTGACGGGGGGCTGGGCATCAAGATCAACGGTCCGGCAAAAGTGCTGGAAGGCCAAAAAGTTAACTTGTTGCTCAAACGTGGTCAGCAAGAGTATGTATTCCCGACGCAGGTGGTCCGTGTGTCCGGTAATGAGGTTGGGTTGCAGCTAATGCCGCTCACCAAAAAGCAACATATTGATTTTGTGCAGTGTACGTTTGCTCGCGCGGATACCTGGGCGCTCTGGCAGGATAGCTTCCCTGAAGATAAGCCTCTGGAAAGCCTGATGGATATTCTGAAACTGGGATTCCGCGGCTATCGCCACCTGGCAGAATTTGCTCCGCAGTCAGTGAAAATAATTTTCCGGTCACTTACCTCGCTGGTTTCCTGGGTGGTGTCGTTCATTCCTCGTCGCCCTGAGCGCAATGAGGCAAAACAACAGCCGGACCCGGTTATGGCTCAACAATGATGATAATGCGATGAAAAGAAAACTTTCCTGGATATGTGCTGTGGCGGTTGGAATGGGTACGCTACCTTCCATGATGGTCAATGCCGCGCCCGAAAACACGGCGGCAACGCCTGCGCCAACGGTTCCTGTCGTGGCGCAAGCAACCGATCCGGTTGTCACCGCGGCGCCGTCGCAAACCGAAAACGTTGTGCCAAACCAACCGGTAGACGGCAATACCTTGCCGCCTGATGCGCAGGTAGGTCAGGTGATGCCTGGCGTGAAAGGCGCGAATGCCCCGATTGTGGCAGACAATGCGCCATCGCGTGACGTGAAGCTCAGCTTTGCGCAAATTGCGCCGCCTCCGGGCAGCATGGTGCTGCGCGGCATCAACCCAAATGGCGGCGTTGAGTTTGGTATGCGCAGCGACGAAGTGGTGTCGAATGCCGTGCTTAACCTGGAATATACGCCGTCACCTTCGTTGTTACCTGTTCAGTCGCAGTTAAAGGTTTATCTCAATGATGAACTGATGGGCGTACTCCCGGTCACTAAAGAACAACTGGGCAAGAAAACGCTGGCCCAGATGCCTATTAACCCGTTGTTCATCACCGACTTTAACCGCGTGCGGCTGGAGTTTGTCGGTCATTATCGCGATGTCTGTGAAAACCCGGCCAGCAGCACGCTGTGGGTGGATGTCGGGCGTAATAGCTCCCTGAATATGACCTACCAGACGTTATCGGTGAAAAACGATCTCTCCGCGTTCCCGATCCCGTTCTTCGACCCGCGGGATAACCGTCCGTTAAACCTGCCGATGGTCTTCGCAGGTTCGCCTGACATCACTCAACAACAGGCCGCGACCATTGTGGCGTCCTGGTTTGGTTCCCGTTCGGGCTGGCGTGGGCAGAGTTTCCCGGTCATGTTCGATAAGCTGCCGGATCAAAATGCCATCGTCTTTGCGACGAACGAAAAGCGCCCGTCCTTCCTGCGCGATCATCCGGCTGTGAAAGCACCTACCGTGGAGATGATCAGCCACCCGGATAAACCTTACGTGAAATTGCTGGTGGTCTTTGGTCGTGATGATAACGATCTGGTCCAGGCCGCGAAGGGGATTGCCCAGGGGAATGTCCTCTTCCGCGGGAATAGCGTCACCATTGGTGAGGTAAAACCGTTGCTGGCACGCAAACCGTACGATGCGCCAAACTGGATCCGGACCGATCGTCCTGTGACCTTCGGTGAGCTGAAAACTTATGAAGAGCAGTTGCAATCAACCGGCCTGGAGCCATCGGCGATCAATCTGTCGCTGAACCTGCCGCCGGATCTTTATTTGCTGCGCAGTAATGGCATCGATCTCGATCTGAACTATCGCTATACCGCGCCGCCGACAAAAGACAGCTCGCGTATGGATATCAGCCTGAACAACCAGTTCCTGCAATCCTGGCCGCTGACCAGCACGCTGGATACCAATAAACTGCTGCTCCGTTTGCCGGTGTTGCAGGGGCTGCTGGATGGTAAAACCGATGTCTCTATTCCGGCGCTGAAGCTGGGCGCGGTGAATCAGCTGCGTTTCGATTTCCAGTATATGAACCCGATGCCGGGTGGATCGGTGGATAACTGTATTACCTTCCAGCCGGTGCAGAATCATGTGGTCATCGGTGATGATTCCACGATCGACTTCTCAAAATATTATCACTTCCTCGCGATGCCAGACTTGCGGGCCTTTGCCAATGCCAGCTTCCCGTTCAGCCGCATGGCCGACCTGTCTGAAACCATAGTCGTGATGCCAAAAACCCCGAACGAAGGGCAGGTCTCCACGCTGCTGGATGCTATGGCGTCGGTCGGCGGGCAAACTGGCTTACCGGCTGTTAACGTAACGTTAACCGACGATGGCAGCAAGATTCAGGATAAAGACGCCGACATTATGGTGATCGGAACGATTCCGGATAAATTGAAAGATGATAAACGCATCGATCTGCTGGTTCAGGCGACCGAGTCCTGGGTTAATACCCCGCTGCGCCAGTCGGATTTCCCCAGCATCATGCCGGATAAAATTGACCGTGAGGCGACCGTTAAAACCCGCGTGAACTCCAGCGGTCCGATGGCAGCCATTGTCGGCTTCCAGTCTCCGTACAATGACCAGCGAAGCGTTATTGCGCTGTTAGCCGACAGCCCGCGTGGTTACGAACTGCTTAACAACGCGATGAACGACAGCGGCAAACGGGCGGCGATGTTCGGCTCGGTGTCGGTGATTCGTGAATCCGGCGTTAACAGCCTGCGCGTAGGTGATGTTTACTATGTAGGCCACCTGCCGTGGTTCGAGCGCATGTGGTATGCACTGGCAAACCATCCTGTGCTGCTGGCGATATTTGCTGCGATAAGCGTTGTCCTACTGGCCTGGGTGATGTGGCGTCTGCTGCGCATTATCAGCCGTCGTCGCCTTCATTCGGACGATGAGTAACTGCGAATGAACGCCTTACGTTGGTGCGTGATGGCCACATTAATACTGGCGGCGGCAAATGTTCGCGCCGCCTGCTCGTGGCCTTCATGGGAGCAGTTTAAACAGGACTACATCAGCGAGGGCGGACGGGTCATCGATCCGAGCGATGCGCGCAAGATCAGTACCTCCGAGGGGCAAAGCTACGCGCTCTTTTTTGCCCTCGCAGCGAACGACCGCCCGATGTTCGATCGGTTGTTGAACTGGACGAACAATAACCTTGCCCAGGGAGATTTACGTCAACACCTGCCAGCCTGGTTATGGGGGAAAAAGGATGCTGATACCTGGGCGGTGATCGATACCAATTCCGCGTCGGATGCGGATATCTGGATCGCCTGGACTCTGCTTGAAGCGGGGCGCCTGTGGAAGACGCCCGCCTATACCGATATGGGTCAAGGCCTGCTGAAACGGATTGCCAGCGAAGAAGTGGTTAAGGTACCGGGATTAGGGTTCATGCTTTTGCCGGGTAAAGTGGGGTTTGCTGAAAAGAACGCGTGGCGCTTTAATCCAAGCTATTTGCCGCCGCAGCTGGCGAGCTACTTCACCCGCTTCGGCGCGCCCTGGACCACGCTGCGCGAAACCAATTTGCGTCTGTTGCTTGAAACCGCACCAAAAGGGTTTTCTCCCAACTGGGTGGAGTATCAGCTTAAAAAAGGCTGGCAACTGAAGCCGGAGAAAAAACTTATCGGCAGCTATGATGCGATTCGTGTCTATCTGTGGGTGGGGATGATGCACGACCAGGATCCTCAGAAAGCCCGTCTTCTGGCACGCTTTAAGCCGATGGCGACGATAACCGCTAAAACAGGTTTGCCGCCTGAAAAGATCGATATTATCAGCGGCAAGACCACGGATAATGGCCCGGTGGGCTTCTCGGCCTCCCTGCTGCCTTTCCTGCAAAATCGTGATGAACAAGCGGTTCAGCGTCAGCGCGTCGCCGACCATTTTCCCGGTAATGACGCCTACTACAGTTATGTACTGACTCTGTTCGGACAAGGATGGGATCAGCACCGTTTTCGTTTCACCGCCAAGGGTGAGTTACACCCTGACTGGGGCCAGGAATGCGCAAGTTCTCATTAAGCTTACTTAGTTTATCGCTCGGCCTGACGCTGATGCCGCTGGCCTACGCGGCCAATTCACCGCAGCAGCAACAGCTTCTGGATCAGGTTCGCCTGGGCGAATCAACGCACCGTGAAGACCTGGTGCGCCAGTCACTCTACCGTCTTGAATTAATCGATCCGAATAACCCGGACGTGATTGCCGCCCGTTTTCGTTATCTTTTGCGCCAGGGCGATAATGCCGGTGCGCAAAAAGAGCTGGATCGCCTGAAGAGCATGGCCCCCAGCTCCACCGCCTATAAATCGTCCCGCAATACCCAGCTGCTCTCAACGCCGGATGGACGACAGGCCTTGCAGCAGGCTCGTCTGTTAGCCACGACGGGCCACGCGCAGGAAGCCCTCGACGCTTACGACAAAATTTTTGGCGGGAATCCGCCAGAGGGTGATATTGCCGCCGAATACTGGACCGTTGCGGCCAAAATTCCTGCCCGCCGTAGCGACGCCATCAATCAACTTCAAAAGATAAACGCTTCAAATCCTGGCGATACGCAGCTGCAAAATTCGCTGGCGCAACTGCTCTTTGAAAGTGGCCGCCGTGATGAAGGGTTCGCCGTACTGAAACAGATGGCGAACGCCAATGCCGGGCGTGAAGCGGCTTCCGATCTCTGGTATCGGCAAATCAGCGAGCTGCCGGTGAGCGCGGCGAGCGTGAAGGCCTTACAGGAGTATTTACAGCTCTTTAGCGCAGGCGACAGCGTCACCGCCGCGCGGGCAAAACTGGATGAGCAGCAAAAGCAACTGGCCGATCCGGCCTTCCGGGCCAAAGCCGAAGGGCTGGCTGCCGTGGAAGCCGGGCAGGGAGGAAAAGCCGTCGCCGAACTGCAAAAAGCGGTGAGCGCCAACCATGCTGACAGCGAAGCCGTCGGCGCACTCGGGCAGGCGTACTCTCAGCGCGGCGATCGCGCCCGCGCCGTGGCCCAGCTCGAAAAAGCGATAGCCCTTGATCCGCAAAGCGATAACCGGGGCAAATGGGACAGCCTGCTTAAGGTCAACCGTTACTGGCTGTTGATTCAGCAGGGTGACGCGGCTCTTAAGGCAAATAACGTCGCGCAGGCAGAACGCTATTATCAGCAGGCGCGCAGTACGGATAATACGGACAGCTATGCGGTGTTAGGTTTAGGCGATGCCGCGGTTGCCCGTAAGGACAATGCTGCCGCCGAGCGCTACTACCGTCAGGCCCTGCGAATGGACAGCGGCAACAGCAACGCGGTGCGCGGCCTTGCCAATATTTATCGCGCCGAATCGCCGGAAAAAGCGGACCAGTTTATTCAGTCGCTCCCGGCCAGCCAGCGCCGTAGCATTGACGATATCGAACGCAGTCTGAACAACGAAAAACTGGCTCAACAGGCCGAACAGCTTGAGAACCAGGGTCATTACGGGCAGGCGGCAGAAATACAGCGCCGTCGTCTGGCTCTCGATCCGGGCAACGTCTGGATCACCTATCGACTGTCACGCGATCTTTACAGCGCCGGTCAGCGCAGTCAGGCCGACACGCAAATGCGGCAGCTGGCGAATCAGAAACCGGGCGATCCGGAACAGGTCTACGCCAACGCGCTATACCTTTCCGGTAACGATCAGGATCGCGCCGCTCTGGCGCATCTCAACGCGCTGCCGCGGGAAAAGTGGAACAGCAATATTCAGGAACTGGCCGATCGCCTGCAAAGCAACCAGGTGCTGGAAACGGCCAACCGCCTGCGTGACAGCGGTAAAGAGGCTGAAGCGGAAACGCTTTTACGCCAGCAGCCGACCTCGACGCGTATTGATTTAACGCTGGCCGACTGGGCGCAGCAGCGGGGCGATAACACCGCCGCGACGTCGGCCTATAACACCGTGTTACAGCGCGAGCCAACCAATACGGATGCCATCCTTGGCCTGACGGAAGTCTACCTTGCCCAGGGCGATAAAGACGCGGCCCGGGCACAGCTGGCGAAACTGCCCGCCAGCCAGAACGGCGAGCCTCCGTCGGTCAATCTGCAGCGTCGGGTGGCGCTGGCACAGGCATCCCTGGGGGATACCGCTGCGGCACAGCAAACCTTCAATACGCTTGTCCCGCAGGCCAAAGCGCAGCCGCCATCGATGGACAGCGCGCTAGTCCTGCGCGATGCGGCCCGATTCCAGGCCGCCAGTGGTCAGCCGCAGCAGGCGCTGGAAACCTACAAAGACGCGATGGTTGCTTCCGGCGTGACGACCACACGGCCTGCCGATAACGACAGCTTTACCCGTCTGACGCGTAACGACAAAAACGACGACTGGCTGAAGCGCGGCGTGCGCAGCGACGCGGGGGAACTGTATCAACAGCAGGATGTGAACGTTACGCTGCAATACGACTACTGGGGGTCCAGCGGAACGGGCGGCTATTCAGACCTGAAAGCGCAAACGACCATGCTGCAGGTGGATGCGCCTCTGGCGGACGGACGAATGTTCTTCCGAAGCGATAACGTCAATATGGATGCCGGTTCGTTTGATACCGATGGCGGAACCTACGATCCGAAATGGGGGACCTGCTACGAAACGCCGTGCAGCGGGAGCACCAGCCAGAAACAGAACGGCACCAGCGTCGCGGTTGGCTGGCAAAACAAAACATGGTCCATGGACATTGGCACCACGCCAATGGGCTTTGACGTGGTGGATGTGGTTGGGGGAGTCAGTTACAGCAGCGATATCGGCCCGCTGGGTTACACCCTGAACGCGCACCGCCGTCCTGTCCCCAGCTCCTTGCTGGCGTTCGCGGGTCAAAAAGACCCGAACACCGACACCACCTGGGGCGGCGTACGCGCCACGGGGGGCGGGGCGAGCGTGAGCTACGATAAAGGCGAAGCCCATGGCGTGTGGTCCAGCCTGAATGTCGACGCCCTTGAAGGGAAAAACGTTGAAGATAACTGGCGTATCCGCTGGATGACCGGTTACTACTACAAGCTGATTAATGACAATAACGAACGCCTGACCGTAGGCGTGTCGAATATGCTCTGGCATTACGACAAAGATCTCAGCGCGTATACGCTGGGGCAAGGCGGCTATTACAGTCCTCAGGAATATGTCTCCTTTGCGCTACCGGTTACCTGGCGTAAACGCACCGAGAACTGGTCCTGGGAGTTAGGCGGGTCGGTCTCCTGGTCACACTCAAAAACCAAAGATGGCCTGCGTTATCCGAAACAGGGGCTAATCCCGGATGATAACTACGACAGTAATAACGATCTGATGTATTCCGATAAACGCGAAAGGGAAACGGGCAGCAGCTCTTCGGGTACAGGTTATACCGCCCGGGCCATTATTGAACGCCGGATCACCTCAAACTGGTTTGTGGGATTAGGCGTCGATATTCAGGAGGCGAAAGACTATACCCCGAGTCATGCGTTGATGTATGTGCGCTATTCCGCTGCGGGCTGGCAGGGCGATATGAATTTGCCTCCGCAACCGCTCACACCGTATGCAGACTGGTAATGAGAATTATCTTTAATAGATTCCTTAGTCTCTCTTAAAATCTCTGCGATCGGGTATACTCTGGCGGCAGTAGGGTAACGTTTTGTTACCCTACGCATCGGGTTTTGTGGAGAGTCAATTTGCGTGTCAGCCGTTCTTTAACTATCAAACAGATGGCGATGGTTTCTGCCGTCACTATGCTGTTTGTTTTCATATTTTGCGTTATTTTGCTGTTCCACTCCGTGCAGCAGAATCGCTACAACACGGCTTCGCAACTGGAAAGTATTGCCCGTTCGGTTCGAGGGCCGCTCTCTGCGGCCATTCTTAAAGGGGATATCCCACAAGCCGAAACCATCTTGCAGGGTATACAGCCTGCCGGCATTGTCAGCCGGGCTGACGTTGTCCTGCCCAATCAGTTTCAGGCGCTGCGGATGAGCTTTATCCCAGAGCGCCCTGTGCCCATGATGATCATGCGGTTGTTCGAACTGCCGGTGCAGATTTCTCTTCCGGTTTACTCGCTTGAGCGGCCCGCAAATCCGCAGCCCCTGGCTTATCTGGTTCTGCAGGCGGACTCTTACCGCATGCATAAGTTTGTTATGAGCTGGATTTCAACGTTAGTAACTACTTACTTACTTTTAACGCTGATGCTCACCGTCGCGCTCACCTGGTGTATCAATCGGCTTATTGTTCACCCGCTGCGGCGCATTGCCCGCGAGCTAAATGATTTATCCCCGCAGGATCAGGTGGGGCATCAGCTTCCGCTGCCCCGGCTGCATCATGACGACGAAATTGGCATGCTGGTGCGCAGCTACAACATCAATCAGCAGCGGTTGTTACGTCAGCATGACGAGCTGAACAGCCATGCTACGCGCTTCCCGGTCTCGGAACTGCCGAATAAGGCTTTCCTGATGGCGATGCTGGAACAGGCGGTCGAGCGCCAGCAGACCACGGCGTTAATGGTTGTCGCCTGTGAAACGTTGCAGGACACCGCAGGGGTGTTGAAAGAGAGCCAGCGTGAAATGCTGCTGTTAACGCTGGTGGAAAAAATTAAATCGGTGCTGGCCCCGCGCATGAGCCTGACGCAGGTTAGCGGTTATGACTTTGTGATTCTGGCGCACGGGGTCAAAGAGCCGTGGCATGCCATTACGTTAGGTCAGCAAGTGCTCACTGTCATTAATGAGCGTTTACCGATTCAGGGGATTCAGCTTCGCCCCAGCGCTAGCATTGGTATCGCCATGTATTACGGCGACCTCACGGCGGAGCAACTCTACCGGCGTGCCTTCTCGGCCGCGTTCTCTGCCAGACGCAAAGGCAAAAACCAGATCCAGTTCTTTGAACCGGAGCAGATGGAGAAAGCGCAGCAGCGCCTGACGCAGGAGAGCGATATCCTCACCGCGCTGGACAATAACCACTTCGCTATCTGGCTACAGCCGCAGGTGAGCCTGTTAACCGGGCGCGTCGAGAGCGCCGAGGCGCTTCTGCGCGTGCAACAGCCGGATGGTTCCTGGGAGCTGCCGGATGGTCTCATCGATGACATTGAATCCTGCGGATTAATGGTCACAGTGGGACACTGGGTGCTGGAAGAGTCCTGTCGCCTGCTTTCGGCATGGCAAGAACGCGGGATCGCGCTGCCACTGTCGGTGAATTTATCGGCTTTACAACTGATGCATCCAACGATGGTGTCGGAGGTGCTGGAGCTGATCAATCGTTACCGCATCAAGCCTGATACGCTGATTCTTGAGATCACGGAGAGCCGCCGAATTGACGATCCTAACGAAGCCGTCGCCATTCTGAAGCCTCTGCGCAATGCAGGCATCCGTATCGCGCTGGATGATTTTGGCATGGGCTATGCCGGGTTGCGTCAGCTTCAGCACATGAAAACGCTGCCTGTCGACGTGTTAAAAATCGACAAGACCTTTGTTGACGGCCTCCCCGAGGACAGCAGCCTGGTGCAGGCTATTATTCAGATGGCGCGTAGCCTCAACCTGACGATCATCGCAGAGGGTATCGAGACCGATACGCAACGCGACTGGCTGGCGGAGGCGGGCGTGGAAATCGGTCAAGGTTTCCTGTTTGCGCGTGCAGTCCCTTCAGATCAGTTTGAACAGCGCTATCTCACCGACGCGCGTCATCACGAAAAAGCGTAGTTTTGTTGCTGGCTTGTGCGAGCCAGCTCAAACTTCTTAACATTTGTGTTTCAAATTTGATCCGAGTTTATTTCTGTCCTGTTTTACGGGTGTTATTTTAAAGCCGCAGGTGAAACATAACCTTACTATGCCTGTGGTTTTTCTTCCCAAGGACACCCTATGAAAACCTCATTCTTCAAAAGCCTCTACTTTCAGGTCCTGACAGCGATTGCGGTCGGTATTTTACTGGGCCATTTCTACCCTGAACTCGGCGCGCAGATGAAACCGCTTGGCGACGCCTTCGTTAAGCTTATTAAGATGGTGATTGCACCGGTCATATTCTGTACGGTGGTGACCGGCATTGCAGGCATGGAGAGCATGAAAGCGGTCGGGCGTACTGGTGCCGTCGCACTGCTCTATTTCGAAGTGGTCAGTACCATCGCGCTGATTATCGGCCTTATCATTGTGAACGTGGTGCAGCCCGGCGCGGGGATGAACGTCGATCCCGCAACGCTGGATGCAAAAGCAGTGGCGATTTACGCCGAGCAGGCAAAAGATCAGGGCGTAGTCGGCTTCCTGCTGGATATTATTCCGGGTAGCGTCATCGGGGCTTTTGCCAGCGGCAATATCCTTCAGGTCTTGCTGTTTGCGGTGATGTTTGGTTTCGCCCTGCATCGTCTGGGCAGCAAAGGGCAGCTTATTTTTAACGTCATTGAGAGCTTCTCGCAGGTCATCTTCGGCATTATCAATATGATCATGCGTCTGGCGCCCATTGGCGCATTTGGCGCGATGGCCTTTACCATCGGTAAATATGGCGTCGGGACGCTGATTCAGCTGGGCCAGTTGATTATCTGCTTCTATATCACCTGTATTCTGTTCGTGGTGGTGGTGCTCGGCTCCATTGCGCGAGCGACCGGATTCAGTATTTTCAAATTTATCCGTTATATCCGTGAAGAGCTGCTGATTGTGCTGGGGACCTCCTCCTCGGAATCCGCGCTGCCACGCATGCTCGATAAAATGGAGAAGCTGGGCTGCCGTAAATCGGTGGTCGGGCTGGTCATCCCGACCGGGTATTCGTTTAACCTGGACGGCACGTCGATCTACCTCACCATGGCCGCGGTGTTTATTGCGCAGGCGACGAACAGCCATATGGATATTTTCCACCAGATCACGCTGTTGGTGGTGCTGCTGCTGTCATCGAAAGGGGCTGCAGGGGTGACGGGAAGCGGCTTTATCGTGCTGGCGGCAACGATCTCTGCGGTGGGTCATTTACCGGTGGCAGGTCTGGCACTGATTCTGGGCATTGACCGCTTTATGTCTGAAGCGCGTGCGCTGACCAACCTGGTCGGTAACGGTGTGGCTACCGTGGTGGTGGCAAAATGGGTGAAAGAGCTGGATCACAAAAAGCTGGATGACACGCTGAATAACCGTGTCCCAGAGAGCAAAACGCAGGGAATGTCCTCATAAAATCAACACTTATACCCGTCCTCCCTTGTGGGAGGACGGGCTGCTGCGCATAATACCCCCTCATACCTGACATAAAGTGACAAGATTTTTTCGGGTATATTTCACTTCTTGCCGTGACGTTTTACCTAACTCGCGGTCTAATCGAAGTGTTTTACACGTCATCTTTAGAGTGCTCGGTATCCTGAGACACTCTTAATTAACCAGGAATGTTGATCAGGGGTTCACATGCAGGGCACAAAAATTCGACTCTTAACCGGCGGTTTGCTGATGATGGCAGCAGCCAGTTATGTGCAGGCAGATGCGCTCCAGCCCGACCCGGCCTGGCAACAAGGGACTCTGGCAAATGGATTCCAGTGGCAGGTTTTAGCCACGCCGCAGCGTCCCAGCGATCGCGTTGAAATCCGACTTTCTATCAATACCGGTTCCCTCACTGAAAGCACGCAGCAAAGCGGGATGAGCCATTTTATTCCTCGACTGGCGCTCAACCAGAGCGGCAGTCTGCAAGCGGTACAGGTGCGTTCACTGTGGCAGCAGGGTATTGACCCGAAACGTCCCCTTCCACCTGCCGTTGTCTCTTATGACTACACCATGTTTAATCTCAGCCTGCCTAACAACCGCAACGACCTGCTTAAAGAGGCGTTGACCTGGCTTGGCGATACGGCAGGAAAAGTCGCGATCACGCCAGAAACGGTGAACTACGCGCTGAGCAATAGCGATATGGTGGCAACCTGGCCTGCGGATACGAAAGAGGGCTGGTGGCGCTATCGTCTGAAAGGTTCCACGATGCTGGGCCACGACCCGGCAGAGCCGTTAAAGCAGCCTGTTGATATTGAACAGCTGAAGTCGTTCTATCAGAAATGGTATACCCCGGATGCCATGACGCTGATTGTGGTGGGTAACGTTGACAGCCGTAACGTCATCGAACAAATCAACAAAACCTTTGGCGAGATGAAAGGGAAACGCGAAGTCCCTGCGCCGGTGCCTACGCTCTCTCCGCTGCGCCCTGAGCCGGTCAGCATTATGACCGATACCGTGCGCCAGGATCGTCTGTCGCTGATGTGGGATACCCCATGGCAGCCGATCCGTGAATCTGCGGCGCTCCTGCGCTACTGGCGTGCCGATCTGGCGCGCGAAGCGCTCTTCTGGCACGTTCAGCAAACCTTGAGCAAATCCAACGCGAAGGACATTGGCATCGGCTTTGATTGCCGGGTGCTGTTCCAGCGTGCGCAATGCGCAATCAACGTTGAATCTCCTACCGACAAGCTGAACACCAATCTGAGTCTCGTGGCGAAAGAGCTGCTGAAAGTGCGCAAAGAGGGGTTAGCAAAAGAAGAGTTTGACGCGCTGGTGGCGCAGAAAAATCTTGAGCTGCAAAAGCTGTTCGCCACCTATGCCCGTACCGACACGGATATCTTGATCAGCCAGCGCATCCGCTCCCTGCAAAACCAGGTGGTGGACATCGCGCCAGAGCAGTATCAGAAGCTACGCCAGGATTTCCTGAATGGTCTCACCGTGGAATCCATTAATCAGGATTTACGTCAGCAGCTTTCTCAGGATATGGCCCTGATTCTGCTTCAGCCGAAAGGTGAGCCGGAATACAACATGAAAGACCTGCAGGCTACCTGGAATGGGATCATGACGCCGGATTCACAGGCGTCACAGCCCGCAGTGACGGACGATCTGCATCAGGATGCATCGGATATTCCACAAGGGCAGTAAGACACGCCTCATGTGAACCCTCTCCGGTATGGAGAGGGTCAGGGTGAGGTAAGAGCTTAAGCAGGCATTGCCTCGCGGGGAATGATCGCCCCGCGATACTGGATAACGGTGCTGGCCGTTAAATGCCCGCGTTTAGCCGCCTCGACCGGCGATCCACCGGTCAGACGGACTGCAAGATATCCTGCGCTGAAGGAATCACCCGCTGCCGTGGTATCCACTACGTTCTCTTTCGCCAGTTTTACAGCCGGCACGTCAATCAACGCGTCGCCCTTCACGGCAACCAGACAAGAGTCGGCCCCGCGTTTAATGACCACTTCGGTCACGCCCGCGTCATGCGTACGCGCAATCACCTCTTCAACCGGTTTTTCGCCCCACAGCGCATCTTCGTCGTCGAGGGTTAAAAACGCGATATCGGTGCATTGCAGCATCTGCTGATAAACCTGCTGTGTCTCTTCGCGGCTGCTCCACAGACGTGGGCGGTAGTTATTATCGAAAATCACTTTACCGCCATTGGCGCGGCACTCATGCAGCAGAGAGAGTAATTTCTCGCGGCTGGAAGGGCTAAGAATCGCCAGGCTAATGCCGCTCAGATACAGATAGTCGAACGTTGCCAGCTCTTCACAGATTGCCGCCGCACTGTCGCTTTCCAGCCAGAACTTCGCCGCCGCTTCGTTACGCCAGTAGTAAAACGTCCGCTCACCCGTGCTATCGGTTTCGATGTAGTAGAGACCCGGCAGACGGTTTTCCATCTGTTGAATCAATGCGGTGTTCACGTTCTCTGCCTTCCAGGCATCCAGCATCTGTTGACTGAAGCTGTCGGTCCCCAGAGCGGTAACGTAGTTCACCGTCAGCGCTTCAGGAGCCACCTGACGGGCAATATAAACGGACGTGTTTAACGTGTCGCCACCAAAGCCGCGGCTCACTTCCGCGCCTTTTTGTGACAGCTCAATCATGCATTCGCCTATCACGGCAATTTTCTTAGACATAGTCGTGAACCTGAACAGATAAATTAACGTAAGTGTGCGCTGGGAGAAATTTGTGGTCAACTATATTAAAACGACGTTCCAGAAATTTTTTTGAGCCAGCGCGTGTTCCGGAAAGATTCTGTCATCTTAATTTCATTTTCAAATTCAACTGAACATAAAGTTCTCACCTGGTGCGCCGATAACTCTTTGACGAGTCCAGACAGGTCATCTCTTTTCAACAGGGCATCTGAAATGAAGTCAGAGCAGGTTATCCAGCGGCTAAGCACCACTCCTGAAGCAAGTATTGAATGCTTGCAGGAGCATCGCTATTGGCTGCAATGTGAGCGTGCTTATACTTATCAGCCCATCTACCGTATCGATGGAAGACTGATGGCTGTCGAAATTCTGACCGTCGTAACGCACCCATCAAACCCCGGACAACGTATTGCTCCCGATCGCTATTTTGCAGAAGTGAGCGTGCGCCAGCGTCTGGATGTGCTGGAAGAGCAGCTTAAAATGCTTTCTACCTACGCCGCCTTCTTCAGACAGCATGACATCCTGGCTTCGGTAAACGTCGACGGCCCAACGCTGCTTGCGTTACGCCAGAACCCGTCTCTTCTGGATCTGGTTGCCTCGCTGCCCTGGATGCGTTTTGAACTGGTCGAACACGTACGGCTGCCGCAGGACTCCTCCTTTGCCACGATGTGTGAATTTGGTCCGCTCTGGCTGGATGACTTTGGCACGGGAATGGCCAATTTCTCCGCGCTGAGTGAAGTGCAATACGACTACATCAAAGTCGCGCGCGATCTCTTCATCATGCTGCGTCAAACCTCTGAAGGCCGCAATCTGTTTACGCTGTTATTACAGCTGATGAACCGCTACTGCAAGGGGGTCATCGTTGAAGGCGTCGAAACCCTGGAAGAGTGGCGTGATGTGCAACAGTCCCCTGCCGCCGCCGCGCAAGGCTATTTTCTTTCCCGACCGGTCCCGATGGAGACGCTTGAAAGCGTCATAATCACGCTCTAGAGCCTGCCGATTCTCCTTGTCTGAACTATATTCATGAAAGGCAAGGTAATAAGGCAGGAACAGAGCAATGACTAAAACGACCAGGATTATCACCTGGATAGTAGGGATCTTCTTGTTGTTGATTGTGGTGGCAATCATCATTATTGCGACGTTTGACTGGAACCGTCTCAAACCGACCATCAACCAGAAAGTCTCCACTGAACTCAACCGGCCCTTCGCGATTCGCGGGGATTTAGGCGTGGTATGGGAACGCCAGAAAACGGAAACCGGCTGGCGAAGCTGGGTGCCCTGGCCGCACGTTCATGCCAACGATATTGTCCTCGGCAATCCGCCAGACATTCCTGAAGTGACGATGGTGCATCTGCCCCGCGTAGAAGCCACGCTGGCGCCGCTGGCGCTGCTGACGAAAACCGTCTATTTACCCTGGATCAAACTGCAACAACCGGATGCGCGGCTGATCCGCCTGTCGGAAAAAAACAACAACTGGACGTTCAACCTGGCGAGCAGCGGCGAAAAAGATCCCAACGCGCAGCCGTCGTCGTGGTCTTTCCGTCTGGATAATATTTTGTTCGATCGCGGACGGATCGCGATCGACGATAAGGTCAGCAAAGCCGACGTGGAGATCCTGGTTGATCCGCTCGGGAAGCCGCTCCCGTTTAGTGAAGTCTCTGGCAGCAAAGGCAAAGATGATAAAAATCGGATTGGTGATTATGTCTTTGGCCTGAAAGCGAAAGGGCGCTACAACGACCAGGCGGTGACCGGTTCAGGGAAAATAGGCGGGATGTTAGCGTTACGCAGCGAAGGCACGCCTTTCCCGGTGCAGGCTGATTTCCGCTCCGGCAATACCCGTGTGGCCTTCGTGGGTACCGTTAACGACCCGATGAACATGGGCGGCGTGGATCTCCAGCTGAAATTTGCCGGCGATTCGCTGGGTGAACTTTACGATCTCACTGGCGTGTTGCTGCCGGATACGCCGCCGTTTGAAACGGACGGTCGGCTGGTGGCGAAGATCGATGCTGAAAAATCTTCCGTATTTGACTATCGCGGGTTTAATGGCCGTATCGGCGACAGCGATATTCACGGCTCCCTGACCTATACCACCGGTAAGCCACGGCCAAAACTGGAAGGGGATATGGAATCCCGCCAGCTTCGCCTGGCCGATTTAGGTCCGCTGATTGGTGTCGACTCCGGTAAAGGGGCGCAAAAATCGAAAAATTCAGAGCAGAAAAAGGGTGAAAAAGATCTTCAGCCTGCGGGCAAAGTGCTGCCTTACGATCGCTTTGAAACCGATAAGTGGGACGTGATGGACGCCGATGTGCGTTTCAAAGGGCGTAAAATCGAGCATGGCAGTTCTCTGCCGCTGAGCGACCTGTCCACCCACGTTATTCTCAAAAACGGCGACCTGCGCTTACAGCCGCTGAAATTTGGCATGGCAGGCGGAACCATCAGCGCGAATATCCACCTTGAGGGGGATAAAAAGCCGATGCAGGGCCGCGCTGACATTAAGGCCCGCAAGCTGAAGCTTAAAGAGCTGATGCCTGACGTGGAGCTGATGCAGAAAACGCTTGGTGAAATGAACGGCGACGCGGAGATTCGCGGCGTCGGGAACTCTGTCGCAGCACTGCTTGGCAGCGGCAACGGTAATCTCAAGCTGTTGATGAATGACGGGCTGGTGAGCCGTAACCTGATGGAAATCCTGGGGCTGAACGTGGGTAACTTCGTTATCGGCCAGATTTTTGGCGATGATGAGGTGCGGGTAAACTGTGCGGCAGCCAACCTGGATTTGGTCAATGGCGTGGCGCGTCCGCAGATCTTTGCCTTTGACACCGAGAATGCAGTGATTAACGTCACGGGCACCGCGAGTATGGCCTCTGAACAGCTTGATTTGACCATTAATCCGGAGAGTAAAGGGTTCCGTATTATTACGTTGCGTTCACCGCTGTATGTCCGGGGCACCTTCAAAAATCCGCAGGCGGGCGTAAAAGCCGGGCCGCTGATTGCACGAGGTGCAGTGGCAGCCGCTCTGGCGACGCTGGTGACGCCAGCGGCGGCGTTACTGGCGCTGATTTCCCCGTCGGAAGGCGATGCGAATCAATGCCGGACGATATTGTCGCAGATGAAAAAGTGATGTGCGGGCTGATGCCCTCACCCCAGCCCTCTCCCACAGGGAGAGGGAACCGTACTGTTTTCCCTTCTACCCTCTCGCTCTCCCAAATGAAGAAGATGCAGCAGGGTGTTCCCCCTCTCCCACAGGGAGAGGGAACCGTACGGTTTTCCCTTCTACTCGCTCGCTCTCCCACAAGAAGAAGGTGCAGCAGGGTGTTCCCCCTCTCCCACAGGGAGAGGGAACCGCACGGTTTTCCCTTCTACTCGCTCGCTCTCCCACAAGAAGAAGGTGCAGCAGGGTGTTCCCCCTCTCCCTGTGGGAGAGGGTCGGGGTGAGGGCATCATACTGGAACAGAACAGTAAGCCGGGTCGGGCGTCGCCGCCCCCCGGCCATCAACAATTACAGAGCCTGATGTTTAGTCTCATGCGTTAACAGCAGCGCGATCAGCGTGAGTGCCGCCATAGACGCCAGGTAAACCCCCACGTAGAACAATCCGTAGTTCGCCTGTAACCAGGTGGCGATATAGGGTGCAACCGACGCGCCCAGAATAGACGAGACGTTATAGGAGAACGATGCCCCGGTATAACGCACTTCGGTCGGGAACAGTTCAGGCAGCAGCGCGCCCATTGGGCCAAACGTCAACCCCATCAGGCTTAAACCAATCAGCAGATAGGCCATCACCAGCGCCGGGCTGCCGGAGCTTAACAGCGGCGGGAAGACAAACAGCGCGAACAGAATGATCAGCGTCGTAATCACAATCATGGTGGTGCGGCGACCGAACTTGTCCGCCAGCAGGCCGGCAATCGGCACCATCACACCAAATCCAATCACCGCCATCATCAACATCCACAGCACTTCATTGCGCGGCAGACCCAGGCCAACCGGCGCGGCGGCGGTACTGAAGGTCATTGAATAGACCGTCATGATGTAGAACAGAGTATAAGTCGCCAGCATGATAAAGGTGCCCAGCACCGTCACGCGAAGATGTTTGGTCAGCAGCGTGCCAAGCGGGATCTTCACCTGCTTTTTCGCCGCCGCCACTTTGGCGAACACCGGGGTCTCATGCAGCGAGACTCGCACATACAAGCCAATCAGAACCAGCACGGCAGAGAAAATAAACGGAATACGCCAGCCCCAGCTCATAAACTGCTCGTCAGTCAGCAGCCAGGAGAGCAGCAGAAACGTTCCGTTAGCGAAGAAGAAACCAATAGGGGCGCCAAGCTGCGGGAACGAACCGTATAAGGCACGTTTACGCGGCGGGGCATTCTCGGTAGCCAGCAGGGCCGCACCGCCCCATTCGCCTCCCAGTCCCAGGCCCTGACCAAAGCGTGCCAGCGCCAGCAGCATCGGGGCCAGAATACCAATGGTGTCATAGGTCGGCAGCAAACCGATCGCCACCGTAGAAATCCCCATCGTCAGCAGCGAGGCGACGAGGGTCACTTTACGACCCACGCGATCGCCAAAGTGTCCGAAGACCGCAGAGCCAATCGGGCGGGCGATGAAGGCGATAGCGAACGTTGCCAGCGATTGCAGCGTTGCAGCGGTTGGGTCGCCCTGTGGGAAGAAGATATGCGGGAAGACGATAACCGCAGCGGTCGCATAAATATAGAAATCAAAGAATTCGATCGCGGTGCCAATCAGAGAGGCAACGACGACTTTATTACGCGAGTTTACCGGCGTGCTTTCCGGTTCAGTATCGAGAGTGGTGGCTGTGGCTTGCATAGTAATTTCTTATTTTTAGACGAACGAAGGGCCATATTACGCACAGCAAAACCGACATTTCAATGTGTAACAATCCCGGCGTGTGGTGAAAAAAGAGGCAAAAAGGGGATAATTTTCAGACCAGCAAAATCACTTCTATGAAATGCTTCACGTTTTTCTAATATCAGTGAATAAAACTGGTTTTTGGTTAAATAAAAGTTACGGGCTGGATTTATATGCTGAAATGGAAAGTTGGGCTGAAATTTTCAGCCCACTCAGTGTATTAACGATGTGATTTGCCGGGCATTCTTGGGTCGTCTTTGTACTCTGCCGTGGCGATCCAGGCCGCGCAGAACAAGGTCAGACGGGCAAAGAAGTAGAAAAAGGCCATCAGGCCAAGTACTGAACCAAATGCCGCGCCAGAAGGGGATTTAACCAGCGAGGGCAAGGTGTAGGTCATAACAATCTTTATGACCTCAAAACCGATGGCGGCGATCAAGGTACCGCGAATTAACGCTTTTTTACGCGGGCGATGACGCGGCAAACGCCAGAATATCCAGAAGAACAACAAATAGTTCGCGAATATAGAGATGGCTAACCCAATCACCCGCCACGCGGGTTTAAGCCATTCGATGTTATCCAGATACAGCGCGGAGATTATTAATTGCTGCGCTGAGCCGGCTACAGAGGTGATAGACAGCGTGACAATCAGGGCAAACAGCAGGCCAATCAGCGACACGAAATCGCGTAAATATTTCACCCATATCTTTTCCTGATCCTGCGGTTTCCGCTCCCAGACGTCACGCGACTGGGCGCGAATGGCTTCACGCAGGTTCCCCATCCAGTTAATCCCGGAATAAAGCGCAATTAACAGCCCCACGATACCCACGGTGGTACGTTGCTGCACCGCCGTGTTGATCGTGCTTTTAAGGGTGGCGGCGAGCGTGGGATCGCTGACGTTCAGCAGGATTTTAGAGAAAATGTCCTGCAGCAGCGTGGGGTGTGAAGCAAGCACAAAACCCGCGGCGGCAAACGAAACCATCATGATCGGAATCATCGACAGGAACGAGAAGTAGGTAATCGCTGCACCAAACTGGTTGCCCATACGGTCGCTAAAACGCTCTGCCGCGCGAATAATATGCGCAATCATCGGCCGGCGTTGGATCTTCTCTGCCGTATCCGTGACGGTCGCCAGCGCCTTGTTTGCCTTGCCGGGTTCTTTTTCCGGCTCTGGCCTGGTCTCCATCTTTTTGATGGGTTCGAAATCAATTTCAGGGGTCGGTCGTTGCGGGTTGTTTTCCGGCGTCACGCGTCATTTCCTTTTCGTTTGGCTGGATGTAAATGAAAGTATAGCTTGTGACTAGTCGACATAGGTTTTCATCAGTTCTGTCAGCCACTCCATAAACAGATGGACTCGCCGGGAGAGATTGCGGCGGTGAGGATAAATCAGGGAGACCGGCATCGCTTCGGCACGATATTGCGGCAAAATTTCGATAAGCTTTTTCGCCCGCAGGGCTTCCCGAACCCCCACGCGAGGCACCTGAATAATGCCCAGCCCGGCGAGGCAGGCAGCCTGATAGGTCTCGGTGCTGTTTACGGTGAGAATCCCCCCGGTTTTGATCCAGTGCGTGGTATCGCCGTTAAAAAACTCAAAACCCTGTGGTCGTGTACCCAGATTAACCGAGTAGTGAATCACCGCATGCGAGGCGAGATCGTCCAGGTTCTGCGGATAACCAAAGCGCGTCAGATAATCCGGGCTGGCGCAGTTGACGATCGACAGTTTGCCAAGCGGACGGGCAATCAACCCCGAGTCTTTGAGCGTCCCGACCCGTACCACGCAGTCAAACCCTTCGCGCACCACGTCAACCAGACGATCGCTGCTGCTGAGTTCCAGTTCAATGCCCGGATACTGCTGCAGAAACGCGGGCAGTTTGGGGATGATTAAATTTCGTGCAACGCCGACGGGCATATCGACACGTAGTCGACCGCTGATACTGGCGGGATCGTGCTGAAATAGTCCGTCCAGTTCATCGAGGTTTGCCAGCAAATCTTTTGCCCGCTCGTAATAGACCATACCGTCCTGCGTGAGGCTCACGCGGCGCGTGGTACGGTGCAAAAGCTGCGTGCCTAACAGGTTTTCCAGCGCCTGTATCTGACGCGATACGCTACCTTTAGGAAGGCCGAGCGTGTCCGCTGCGCGGGAAAAACTTTCCAGTTCGGCGACGCGAATGAAGAGCTGCATTGCGTGAATTTTATCCATAGCCTGCCCTCATTGTTGTTGCAACTGAAACAGTAAAACGTTTTTGAGCATCTTTATTGATTTTCTATCACCTAATAAGCTCTTTCTCAATCTACATCACAGCTAAAACGAGGTTTCTTATGACAGAACGTATCGCATTAGTGACTGGCGGCAGCCGCGGACTGGGCAAGAACGCGGCATTGAAGCTGGCAGCAATGGGCACAGGCATCATCCTCACTTACAACAGCAGCCAGAAAGAGGCGCTCGCTGTGGTACGTGAAATTGAAGAAAAAGGCGTAAAGGCCGTGGCATTGCAGCTAAACGTGGGCGATGTCAGCCGCTTTGAGCCTTTCGCCAAAGAGGTTCAGTCGCAGCTTAAGCATGTGTGGCAGCGCGACGCCTTCGATTATTTGTTGAACAATGCCGGCACCGGTTTATACGCGCCGTATGCAGACACCACTGAAGCGCAATTTGATGACGCGTTAAACATTCATTTTAAGGGGCCGTTCTTCCTGACTCAGCGGCTCTTACCCTTAATCAAAGATGGCGGACGTATTCTGAATGTCTCCAGCGGGCTTGCCCGTTTTGCACAGCCTGGTTCCAGCGCCTATGCGGCCATGAAAGGGGCCATGGAGGTGCTGACGCGTTATCAGGCTAAAGAGCTGGGCGCACGGGGGATCTCGGTAAATATTATTGCCCCTGGCGCGATTGAGACCGATTTTGGCGGTGGCCGCGTGCGGGATAACGGCGAGCTAAACAAAATGCTGGCCTCACAAACGGCTCTGGGGCGCGTTGGATTGCCGGATGACATTGGTGATGCCATTGCGGCCTTGTTGAGCGATAAGCTGGGCTGGATGAATGCGCAACGTATTGAAGTTTCAGGCGGCATGTTCCTGTAATGGTTTTTCCGGGTCTTGAGATTATCCTTAAGGCATATATGTCAAAGTTTAAGATATGTCTCATGAGCCGGGTGTTTTGTAACCCTTCCTGAGTGGGCGCTTTTTCTTATTAACGTCCCCTGTAAAATGAGTCGCTATGCCGATTTACAGGAGAAGAAAATAATGCACATTGTCATTTTTGACAGGCAGCCAATATTTATTCAGGGAGTGGTTACCCATTTACACGCCATCACTCCGGAGTGGCATATTGAGGGGACAAGTCAGACAGATGAATTATGGTCACTGTTGTCCTCGACGCCCACCGGCATCGTGATGGTCGATGGGGAAATGCATCACGAATACTGTTTATGGCTGCTGGAAGAGATCGGCAGCCGTTTTCCCGCTATTAGCAAAGTGGTGGTATTGAATCGGAAAAATAGCGAATGGATAGAGCAGCTTATTCAACGAAATGTGCTGGCTATTATTCCCCGTAATGCCGCTGCGGATCTGTACACGTCTATTTTGCAGATGGTCTCTTTAGGCATGGCCTGCATCCCCGGAAAATGGCTTAAATCGTCCGCTGCAGGCCAGCAGGGGTTGTCCTGCCTGAGCGAACGCCAGCTGGATGTTCTGAAATTACTCGCTGACGGTGAATCGAACAAAGCGATTGGCCGGGCGCTTAATATCAGTGCGGCGACCGTTAAGGCACATTTAGAAGCGTTATTCCGTCGGTTGGACGTTAAAAACCGGACGCAGGCAGCGCTGCTTTATAGCCGCGTGGCCTGATATCACCCATGCAGTAGATGAGAATGATATTACGCAAGATCGCGTGAAATCCCCCTGCTGAACAGCATCGCGATAAGCGCGTCGTGCTCGTCGGGTTGCAGCGGGGAGATATTCATTTTACTCAGTACTTTTTCGCATTCCGCTAAATCTTCTACCAGAAGAATGTCGGCCATTTCCGGCGTAATGATCGTCGGTAAATTCTCATATGCCGTTATGACATGCCCATATCCAATAACCCACAGCCCTTTTTCGTCCCGATATTTTTCCAGGGAAAGTCCATGGTGTTTCTTAATGAGCGCGATACCTTCATAAGAGATAGTAAGTGAATGACCTGTCATTATCGTTTCCTCTCAGTCAGGGAAGACTGTAGAGGAAACAGGGCGCAGGGCCTATCAGCCAAATGGCGGTTGATCGTGATGATATTCACTTTTGAGCAGACCAAAAATCCAGTCGTTTTGCCAGCGGCCAGCCAGAAAATAGCTCTCTCTCAGCTCCCCTTCCAGTACAAAGCCGACTTTTTCCAGCAGTCGTCTTGAGGCGATATTGCCCACGGTGACCGTGGCGATCAGGCGTCGGATCCCGCCCTGGGTAAAGGCAAAGTCGCAGACAGCCCGCAGTGACTCTCCGGCAAATCCTTTTCCCTGCGCTTCGGGTGCGAACAGAAACCCGACTTCGGCACAATCATCTTCCCGATGAATATATCCAGTGACGCCGAGCGGTGTCTGGGTAGCTGTTTCTCGCACCACAAGGCAAAGCCAGTGCGGACTGCCGGGGAGCCACTCGGGCAGACGCGCATCAAATGCTGGCCGAATCGCAGCGACTGGCCTGGCCTCATCGACATAGCGCATAACGTCAGGATGCTGCTGCAGCGACAGGTAAAAGGGCCAGTCCTCCTCGCGTAGGGGAGAACAGGTCAGGCGCGGAGTGGTCAGGGCAAGCATAGGTTTTCTCCAGGGATAATTTTCATTGATTATAGAGCTGTCACTTTATTTATCTATAAACTCAGTTATGGTTTAAGTACGCAGAAATTAAAAGAAAAATGACTTTTTTTGGCCAGCATAATTCGCTGCCAATGTACGTTAAGGAAAATGATGACACTGAGTCCATCGCACCACATCCGCGAACAATTTGAACACTGTCTGGCTATTATCCGGCAGGCTTCAATAGAAATCTTATTGCTTCTGAATGTTCACGTTGCGGAAGGTAAAGATCCACGTTGGTTCCTGGAACAACTCGATTCTGCGCGCCTGGCCCTGGGAGGATGGGGCGCGGTGGCAAAACGCCTGAACCTGAATGACGCCGAAATGTCGGACTTCACCTTACAGCTCAGGCTGTTACAGCAGCGCGTTCCGCAGTATGAAAGCGGTCAGGACGTAAGTGAGAATCAGCTTATTGCCGCCGTGCGGTTTGTGACCGCGCTGGAGCATTTGCGCCTGCAACAACCCCTGCTGGGCTATAACACCGAGCTCATAGCCGGCAGCGATTCGCAGCAACAGCAGGCGCACAAACAGGTGCGGGCGCTGGAGCTCATCCTGAAATCGCTGATTTTGCAGGCATGGCCCGATCCGGTGCGGCTGAACAATCATCTGAAAACCCTGTTCAATGCCGATCGCGTGCGCCGCTGGCTTAAGCAGGCGGAGCGTAACGACGTGCTCAGCGGCATGATGTTCAGCGAACTGGCCCAGATGGTGGTGGATAAAAAAGAGTTCAGCCGCTACTACTCGCCGATATTTAATGACCGCACCATGCTGACGCTGCTGGTCGAGCCGCGCAAAACCTTACAGACTTTCCTGGATGATATACGTCAGATACGCAACGCGCTCACGGTTCAGCAACCGTTAAGTTCCGCGCAAATTTTGCTGCTCGACAACTACTATACGCAGATTGCGGGGCCGGTTCAGCGCGCGTTTGAAGAAGGGCGCACGCGTATAAACCCGGCCGGGCTGATGTCGGTCGATGCGGGTGAGCTGCACAACTTCTGGGAAGAGGCGCAGAAAAGAGATCGGCAGACCGGCGGCGATCTGTTTGAGGTGCGCGACAGCATTGAAAAACCGACGCAGCGGACTCCCCGTACGCCTGAGCAGCGCGATCAGCTGATCTCTACCACCCTTTGGGGGGCCGTCGGCGTCATGGTGATCGCCATTATTGCGGGCGGCGTCTGGCTGGTCACCAGCAGTGAGCCGGCCACACCGGTAGCGCAGGTCAGCATGGAGAGTCAGGCAGCACAGCCGCCGCAGACCATGCGTGAGAAACCGTCATCCAGAGAGACCCTCACCAGGATGGGGATCACCTGGGACGAGAGTAATTTCCGTTCCGCCATCGAGCGTAACGATTCACGCGTGGCGTTGCTTTTCCTGCAAGGGGGAATGGACTGGAAGCTCTCCTGGACCGAACAGGCGTTGTCGCAGAACCACGAAGACGTGCTGGAGATACTGATGCGCTATCGCCTGCAAATGGTGGAGCAGAAGCCGTGTCGTCGCTTTATCACCACGCTCAGTCACGCCATGGCGAACGGTGACGAGCTGACGTCGATGCGTAAAACGTTTCTGCAGGCATTTTGTACCGTGCCTGCCGTGGTGCAACGCCAGAAATATGAGGCCGAGCAGGCAAAACGACGCGCGCTGGCCCAGCCTGACAGCAATACAAAAAAATGGCAGTCTATTCAGACCGCCATTTATGATGTCATTCGCTAGTGCCGCATGTCGCGTTAAGGTTCGCCGTACAGCCCGATCAGGCGGCGTACCACGCCATTAGTCCAGCCGAAGCCATCCTGTAACGGATATTCACCGCCGCCGCCTTCACGCGGCGTGCTGCTGGCGATATGGTATTTTTCAATCAGCTTATGGTGATCTTTATAAAAATGATTCACCGTTTGCAGCCAGCTCCAGGCAATTTCATCGCCCAGTGAATCGTTGCCGTACTGTTTAAAGCCCTGGATCGCCATCCACTGCAGCGGCGCCCAGCCGTTAGGCTTATCCCACTGCTCGCCGGTCTCATACTCGGTCGCCATAATACCGCCTGGCGTCAGCAGGCGCGCTTTGATCACGTCGGCCAGTTTTTCGGCCTGCTCGTGAGTCGCCATGCCAACGTAGAGAGGCACAATACTGGCGGCAGAAAAGAGGGCCATCTCTTCACGACGCCAGTCGTAATCGCGATAGCATCCGTTTTCCTCATCCCACAGATAGCGGTTAACCGCAGCACGGCGATCGCTCGCTTTCTGACGGAACAGGTCAGCGGTCTCTTTATCGCCCTTGGAGGCAGAAATATTGGCTATCGCGCTTTCGAGCTTGAACAGGAAGGCGTTCAGATCGATAGGGATAAACTGTGTCGTGCGTATACTGGCGAGACGGCCAGGATCCCGCAACCAGCGCGACGAGTAATCCCAGCCGGACGCGGCACCGGCACGCAGATCGCGATAGACCTCATTCGGCGGTCGTCCGGAATGACGTGCGGTTTCGACATCCTCAATCCAGGATTCGTCGCGCGGCGTATCGCGGTCATCCCAGTAGCGGTTGAGCAGCGATCCATCCGGCATACGCACCGCGCTACGGTACGCCTGGTTCAGCATCAGCGATTCCGCACCGTCCATCCAGAAGGCGTATTCCATCTTCAGATGGTCCAGATAACGCTTCGCCCCTCGTACGCCATCCTCTTCAAACAACTCCACCATCAGGGCGAAGACGGGCGGCTGAGAACGGCTCAGATAGTAAGTGCGGTTGCCGTTAGGGATATGACCATAGCGTTCAATCAGCCACGCAAAGTTATCCGCCATACATTTCAGCAGATCGTTACGGCCACTTTCTGCCAGCCCCAGCATGGAGAAGTAAGAGTCCCAGTAGTAGGTCTCGCTAAAGCGTCCGCCGGGCACGATATATGCCTGCGGCAGGGCCAGCAGCGACGACCAAGGGATGTGATCCTGCGGCTCGCGCGTCAGGACCGGCCACAGGTTATCAATGTGCTCTTTCAGCGTCCGGCTCGGATCCGAGACATATTCAGTAGTCAGCGAATCGGGCATCCAGAAGTGGTTTTCAACAAAGCGGGCCAGGTCAAAATCCCGGTGACGACGAACCTTACGATAACGAATGAGAATATCCAGCGGATCCATCTTGGGCGCGCAGTCAGGAAAGGTTTTGCTGTCGGCAAACAGACGTGTCGACTGCACGTGCTCAAATAATTCCAGATAACGATCGGCAGGGGTCAGCGCGTCAGAGGCGGGCAACCCTTCAATCATTTCCGGTTCCGGCTCCGCCTCGATCATTTCATCCAGTTTTAACTCGCAGGGATCGGTTTCGTAGCGCAGCTCTTCTGCGATTTCGAATTCTACGATGTCAGCGGCGTGTAGTTTCTGGTTGAACATGGTGGTTAGGACCTCCGGTTTGCGTCGTCACAAATACGGGTGTTTCTTGGACATGTATTAAGTTTAGACACTCGCTTCGGTGAATGTGGAGCGAAGTGTGCGGTAGATCACATTTTGATTCGCCATCACGTTCCCCGAAAATCACGGTATCTTACTGATAGTCATGCAGGAATGGTAAAAATACGGAACATGCGGGTGCCAGGAAATTCAGAAGATTCGTTTAGCCAATATTGATGAAAAACGCCCTGAAATGTCGTTCACCCCGTGGAAGATCTCCCTCAGGCGTGGCGGGAATCCTGGTTGAGTTTGGCGCTATTCTGCTGCGCTTTTTCATTTGCGCCCGCGCTTTCACTCAGGGCCTGGCTGGCCGCTTTTTCCGCATGTGCTGCACTGTACGCCGCCAGGTGGGAAATAACGATAGCGTAAATACTCATCAGCGAAACCCAAAGGATACTGTTTTTCCACCAGAGCAGCGTAGGGATGGTCAACATCGCCCAGACCAGAGCCAGGGTCAGATGAAATTTCGCCATCAGTTTGGCGGTAATTTTTACGTGCATTTTCTGTCTCATTGTCTGTTCACAGGTGAATGATTCGGCTGAAGATAAGCGTAGCTAAACTGGCTTTCTGCGACGGACAAATTTGTTACCGATTGTACATTTCATTCATTGGTTCATTGCCTCATATCCCCGGTGACCCTGGGCCAGGCAAAAAAAAACTGGCCGCAGGGGGCCAGTTTTTGCGCGTGAAGCGAATGGATGCTAGCGCATCGTAACAAACTCTTCTGCCGCAGTAGGGTGGATCGCCACGGTGTTATCGAAATCTTTCTTCGTCGCGCCCATTTTCAGCGCGACGGCGAAGCCTTGCAGGATTTCGTCCATGCCGAAGCCGATACCATGAATCCCGACAATCTTCTCTTCCGGGCCGACGCAGACCAGCTTCATGCGGCAGGGCTGACGGTGAGAGGTCACCGCGGTGTACATCGCCGTAAAGGACGATTTGTACACTTTTACCTGGTCGTCGCCATACTGCTCGCGTGCCTGCGGTTCGGTTAAGCCCACGGTGCCAATCGGTGGATGGCTGAAGACCACGGTCGGGATATTGCTGTAATCCAGATGCTCATCCGGCTTATTGTTAAACAGGCGCTCGGACAGGCGACGGCCTGCGGCAACGGCAACGGGCGTCAGCTCGACGGCCCCGGTGTTATCGCCCACCGCATAAATGCCCGGCACGCTGGTGTTCTGGAACTTATCAACAACGATATAGCCTTTGTCATTGGTTTCAACGCCGGTCACCGCCAGGTTGAAATTGTCATTCGCCGGTTCGCGACCAATAGCCCAGATCAGGCAATCTACGGTCTGGCTGCGGCCATCTTCTAACGTCAGCGTCAGGCTGCCATCGGCATTTTTTTCGATCGCTTTCGGCACGGCGTGGGTATGCAGCGTGGGGCCTTCCGCATTCATCACCTCAACCAGCGTCTCGACAATCAGCGGGTCAAAACTGCGCAGCGGAGCATGTTTACGCACGAACAGATGGGTTTCAGCGCCCAGACCATTAATCACACCAGCCAGTTCTACGGCGATATAACCGGCGCCGATCACCGCAACGCGCTTCGGCAGCGCAGGCAGTTCGAAGAAACCGTCAGAGTCGATACCGTACTCCGTGCCGGGAATATCCGGATGGGCAGGACGGCCGCCGGTAGCGATCAGGATATGATCGGCCGTGATCGTCTCGCCGTTGACTTCGATCGTTTTCGCATCAACAAAGCGGGCAAAGCCTTTGATGACATCGACGTTATTTTTACCCAGCACGTTGTCATACGAGGTATGGATGCGGTCAATATAAGCGGTACGGCTGGCAACCAGTTTGTTCCAGTCAAAGTGATTGATGGTGGTGTCAAAGCCGTAATCCGGGCCATACATATGGATGGCCTCGCGGATTTGCGCCGCGTGCCACATGACTTTCTTCGGTACACAGCCGACGTTAACGCAGGTGCCGCCCAGCTCTTTGGCTTCGATCAGCGCACACTTCTGGCCGTACATGGCTGCACGGTTAATAGAGGCGATACCGCCGCTGCCGCCGCCAATGGCGATGTAGTCATAATGCTTGCTCATGGGTCTTATCCTTAATGTCTGATTGCCGCGATTGTATACCTGAAATCAATAGGTTCCACCGATGATTGCGATTACTCCGGCACGATCCAACTGACGGTCGCGTGGCCCGTTCCGGCAGGAACCAGTTTTTTATGCAGCCACGGCAGCACGTTGTTCATCTGCCCTTCGAGCTTCCACGGTGGGTTAATGACAATCATGCCGGAGGCGGTCATCCCGCGCTGATCGCTGTCAGGACGGACGGCCAGTTCAACCTGCAGAATTTTGCGAATGCCGGTGGCTTCCAGCTCCTTAATCATGCGTTTAATCTGCGCACGCAGGACCACCGGATACCACAGGGCGTAGGTCCCGGTAGCAAAACGTTTGTAGCCTTCATGAATGCCGGTCACCACTGCCTGATAATCAGTTTTGATTTCGTAAGGCGGGTCGATCAGCACCAGGCCGCGACGGGAGACCGGAGGCAGCTTCGATTTCAGCTGTTGGTAACCATCGGCTTTTTCCACGCGTGCGCGATCGTCTTTCTGGAATTCAGAACGCAGCAGCGGGAAGTCGCTTGGGTGCAGCTCAGTCAGTTGCAGACTGTCCTGCTCGCGCAGCAGCTGGCGCGCAATGAGCGGCGAGCCCGGATAGTAACGTAACTGGCCGCTACGGTTAAAATGGTTAACCACGCTGATATACGGCTCCAGTTCGGCGGGCAGGTCATCCTGTTGCCAGATGCGCGCGATACCTTCCAGATATTCACCGGTACGCTCCGCATGCTGGCTGCTTAACTGATAACGGCCTGCGCCTGCGTGGGTGTCCAGATAGAGAAACGGTTTTTCTTTCTCTTTCAGTGATTCAATAATCAGGCTCTGAACGGTATGTTTGAGGACATCGGCGTGGTTGCCCGCGTGGAAGCTGTGGCGATAACTGAGCATGGGTAAAGGTATTCCAGGTTGTAAGCGTAGGCCCGAAAGCAGCGCGCCATCAGGCAAAAAGAGTGCGTATTGGCACAGTATACAGAAAAGTCGGCAGCGCCGCGAAAGCGCAACGCCTGGCATTGAAATTCACGGAACTATCCCCCATTCTAAACAGAATATGCATAGCGCCGGATGCGCGCTTCATTCACCTTCTTCAACAGGACAGCGCTTATGACCAATCCATTACTGACCCCGTTTACGTTGCCACCGTTTTCTGAAATCCAGCCTGAACATGTGGTCCCTGCGGTCACCAAAGCGCTGGATGATTGCCGCTCAGCGGTAGAAAGCGTGGTTGCGCAGGGCGGGCCGTACACCTGGGAAAATCTGTGCCAGAAACTGGCTGAAGTGGATGACGTGCTGGGTCGCCTGTTTTCACCGGTCAGCCATCTGAATTCCGTGAAAAACAGCCCGGAGCTGCGTGAAGCTTACGAGCAAACGCTGCCGCTGCTCTCTGAATACAGCACCTGGGTTGGGCAGAATGAAGGGCTGTACAACGCTTATCGCGATCTGCGGGACGGTGAGCACTATGCCTCGCTGGATATTGCGCAGAAAAAAGCGGTAGATAACGCGCTGCGTGACTTTGAGCTATCCGGTATTGGTCTGCCGAAAGAGAAACAGCAGCGCTACGGTGAGATTGCCGCGCGTCTGTCTGAGTTGGGCAACCAGTACAGCAATAACGTTCTCGACGCCACCATGGGCTGGTCGAAACTGATTACCGATGAATCTGAGCTGGCCGGTATGCCGGAAAGCGCGCTGGCCGCGGCGAAAGCACAGGCTGAAGCGAAAGAGCAGGAAGGTTTCCTGATCACGCTGGATATCCCAAGCTATCTGCCGGTGATGACCTATTGCGATAACCAGGCATTGCGCGAAGAGTTATACCGCGCCTACAGCACGCGCGCTTCTGACCAGGGGCCAAATGCCGGTAAATGGGATAACAGCCCGGTAATGGCTGAAATCCTTGCGCTGCGCCATGAACTGGCCGGACTGCTGGGCTTTGACAGCTACGCGGATAAATCGCTTGCCACCAAAATGGCAGAAAACCCTCAACAGGTACTCGACTTCTTAACCGATCTGGCGAAACGCGCCCGCCCACAGGGTGAAAAAGAGCTGGCTCAGCTGCGTGCCTTCGCGAAGGCCGAATTCAACGTGGATGACCTGCAACCGTGGGATATCGCGTATTACAGCGAAAAACAGAAACAGCATCTCTACAGCATCAGCGACGAACAGCTGCGTCCTTACTTCCCGGAAAACAAAGCCGTTAACGGCCTGTTTGAAGTGGTCAAACGCATTTATGGTATTACCGCCAAAGAGCGCCACGACGTGGATGTCTGGCACCCTGAGGTGCGCTTCTTCGAGTTGTATGATGATAAAAATGAACTGCGCGGCAGCTTTTACCTCGACCTGTATGCACGCGAAAACAAGCGTGGCGGGGCCTGGATGGACGATTGCGTTGGTCAGATGCGTAAGGCAGATGGCTCGCTGCAAAAACCGGTCGCCTACCTGACCTGCAACTTCAACCGTCCGGTCAGCGGCAAACCTGCGCTGTTTACCCATGACGAAGTGATCACTTTGTTCCACGAGTTTGGTCACGGTCTGCACCATATGCTGACGCGTATCGAAGCCGCGGGCGTGTCGGGTATTAGCGGTGTGCCATGGGATGCAGTCGAACTGCCAAGTCAGTTCATGGAAAACTGGTGCTGGGAGCCAGAAGCCCTGGCGTTCATCTCGGGTCACTACGAGACGGGCGAGCCGTTACCAAAAGCGCTGTTGGATAAAATGCTGGCGGCGAAAAATTACCAGGCGGCAATGTTTATCCTGCGTCAGCTGGAGTTCGGCCTGTTCGATTTCCGTCTGCATGCGGAGTTTGATCCGGCTCAGGGGGCGAAAATCCTCGACACGCTGGCGGAGATTAAAAAGCAGGTAGCGTTGATTCCTGGACCCACCTGGGGCCGCTTCCCGCATGCGTTCAGCCATATCTTCGCGGGCGGCTACGCAGCCGGTTACTACAGCTATTTGTGGGCCGACGTTCTGGCAGCCGACGCCTTCTCTCGTTTCGAAGAGGAAGGGATCTTCAACCGTGAAACGGGCCAGTCTTTCCTGGATAACATCCTGACGCGCGGTGGTTCTGAAGAGCCAATGGAGCTGTTCAAGCGCTTCCGTGGCCGTGAGCCGCAGCTGGATGCCATGCTGGAGCACTACGGTATTAAGGGCTAGTTGATTCGTGAAGATTCACTTAGTAGATGAAACGGGCGCCGGAGACGGCGCCTTATCTGTTCTGGCGGCCCGCTGGGAGCTGGAGCACGATGAAGATAACCTGATGGCGCTGGTGATGACACCGACGCATCTGGAGCTTCGTAAGCGTGATGAGCCTAAGCTCGGCGGTATCTATGTCGATTTCGTCGGCGGCGCGATGGCCCATCGTCGTAAGTTTGGCGGCGGGCGTGGAGAAGCCGTGGCAAAAGCCGTTGGCGTAAAAGGCAGCTATCTCCCGGACGTGGTGGATGCTACGGCGGGCCTGGGGCGCGACGCGTTTGTGCTGGCCTCTGTCGGCTGTCATGTGCGCATGCTGGAACGTCATCCGGTGGTGGCGGCACTGCTCGACGACGGCCTGCGGCGCGGTTATGCCGACCCGGACATTGGACCGTGGCTGCAGACACGCTTACAGCTGATACACGCCTCAAGCCTGACGGCCCTGACGGATATCACGCCTCGCCCGCAGGTGGTTTATCTGGATCCTATGTTCCCGCATAAGCAGAAAAGTGCGCTGGTGAAAAAAGAGATGCGCGTGTTTCAGTCGCTGGTAGGGCCCGATCTGGATGCCGATGGTTTACTGTTGCCTGCGCGTCAGCTGGCGACCAAACGCGTGGTAGTGAAACGCCCGGACTATGCGCCGCCGTTAGCGGAGGTGGCGACGACCAATGCGGTGGTGACGAAAGGGCACCGGTTTGATATTTATTCGGGGACGCCGGAATAGCGCGAATGGGGGGGGTGCGGTCTGATGCCCTCACCCCAACCCCTCTCCCACAGGGAGAGGGGCTCGAGTAGTGCCCTCACATATTCCCGTGCAGCGGGGCGAGTGCAGTGCCCTCACTCAATCCCGTTCAGCGGGGCGATTAGGGGGCGCTCTTTCCAGACAGAAGTCAGGCTCGATCGGTTCCCTCTCCCTTTGGGAGAGGGTTAGGGTGAGGGAAACTCAACTTACTCGTCTTCTTCGTCACGCAGCGGGACAATCAGCATATCCACGTGAACGGTGTTAATCAGCTGGCGCGCTGAAGACATCAGCTTGCTCCAGAAGTCCTGATGATGACCACACACCACCAGATCCATATCGTATTTTTTAATCGCATCGACCAGCACCTGGCCCAGATCGCCGCTGCCGCTTAAGGTTTCGGTAATAGGGTAACCTGCGTTGGTGGACAGCTCAGATAACGCATGATGCGTCTCTTCGGAAATGCGTTTCTGCATATCGCCAAGATTGACGTCGATAAGGCCGGTGTAGAGATCGGAGTAATTCACGTCAACGTGAATCAACGAAACTTTCGCGTTGTAGGGGCGTGCCATGGATACCGCTTTATCAACCAGCACTTTGCTCTCAGGGGAGAGGTCTACCGCGATGAGAATGTGTTTGTAAGCCATAGTGTTACTCCTTCCTTAAGTTATCGATGGCTAACGTGTTAAGCCATCGCCTATCTGCCTTTATTACGACCCAGTAAACCATATTTTTCAAGCTTTGGTATTGATAACGATTATCCTTGTGGCAAAAAAATTAAGGGATCTCCTACACTATTTAAAGAGCCGTTCGGATAATTAAACGTGAACCCGCTCGACTTTTGTCATTCTTTCACTGAACTGTCTGTCAGGGCATTGGAGTGCGGTTGTCCAGAAGCCTTGCTTCGTGGGCGGACGCCGGGGAGGAAGTATGATTAGCACCGTCGCATTGTTTTGGGCTTTATGTGTGATTTGCATAGTGAATATGGCGCGCTATTTCTCGTCGTTACGTGCGCTGTTAGTGGTACTTCGTGGTTGCGATCCGTTGCTTTATCAGTATGTGGATGGTGGAGGCTTCTTCACATCGCATGGACAGCCCAGCAAACAGATGCGTCTGGTGGGATACATCTATTACCAGCGCTATCGCGACCATCATGACGACGAATTTATCCGTCGTTGCGAGCGTCTGCGCGGTCAGTTCATCTTAACCAGTGCGTTGTGCGGCCTGGTGGTGGTGAGCATGATCGCACTGATGATTTGGCACTGAGGACAAAAAAAAGCGGGTCAGTTTCCTGACCCGCTTTTTTGGCGTGCTCAACCGATTAAATCAGCTTTAACGCAATCCAGTACAAACCACCTGACAACAAAATAGAGGCCGGGAGCGTAAATACCCAGGCCATCAGAATGTTGGTCACGGTTTTGCGCTGCAGACCGCCACCGTCAACAATCATCGTCCCGGCTACCGAGGAGGAGAGGACGTGCGTGGTGGAAACCGGCATACCGGTATAGCTTGCCAGACCGATAGAGACAGCGGCTGTCATCTGCGCGGACATGCCTTGCGCATACGTCATCCCTTTCTTACCAATCTTCTCGCCGATGGTGGTCGCCACACGACGCCAGCCAATCATCGTACCGATACCCAGTGCCAGAGCGACAGCCATGATGATCCAGATTGGCGCGTACTCAATGGTATTGAGCATATCGCCTTTCAGTTTCTTCAGCAGACGTTTGTCGTCAGCACTCACATCCGGCAGCTTGCCGACTTTATCCGTAACGTCAGAGATGCACAGCATAATGCGGCGCAGCTGACCGCGTTGATCCACGGATAATTTGTCGTAGCTTTCGATATCGCCCAGCATGTTTTTCGCACGTTCCAGCGCGTTAATCGCATTTGCCGGATGGCAATGGAACTCGCCTGGTGCCGTGGCGGCGCCCGCTTCAGGAGAAGGAATCAGCTGATCCACGCCGGTCGCTTTCTTCACCAGCGCAGGGTGCTGCTGGAAATAGACTTCGACGTTGTTGATCGCATCACGGGTACGGGTGATTTCATAGCCGGAGGCATTCATGTTCACCACGAAACCTGCCGGAGCAACACCAATCAGCACCAGCATAACCAGGCCAATGCCTTTCTGACCATCGTTCGCACCATGAGAGAATGCGACGCCAATGGCGGAGAGGATCAGGGCAATCCGGGTCCAGAATGGCGGCTTTTTCTTACCGTCTTTCTTTTCACGTTCTGCAGGCGTCAGGTGAATACGGGCGCGTTTTTTGGTTCCGCTCCAGTAGCGACGCAGAATGAAAATTAATCCACCCGCAACAACCAGACCGACGATAGGGGAGACAATCAGAGAACCGAAAATACCCAAAACTTTAGGGATGTTCAGCGCATCCACGACAGAAGTGCCGGTCATCAGGGCGTTGGTTAACCCGATACCGATAATTGCGCCGATCAGCGTATGAGAACTGGATGCGGGCAGGCCGAAATACCAGGTACCGAGGTTCCAGATAATCGCAGCAAGCAGCATGGAAAAGACCATTGCCAGACCGTGGGCTGAACTCATGTTCAGGAGAAGGTCTGTCGGCAGCATATGAACGATGGCGTAGGCTACGCTTAGACCACCAAGAAGCACACCAAAGAAGTTAAACACAGCGGCCATCACAACCGCGACTTGCGATCGCAGTGCGCGAGTGTAGATAACCGTTGCGACTGCGTTTGCCGTGTCGTGGAAGCCATTGATCGCTTCGTAGAACAAGACAAATGCCAGAGCAAGCAAAAGTAAAAGCCCGGTATGTAAATCCAGACCAGCAAACAAATGTAGCATAGGACGTTACGCCATTTTGGAGGACATGAACGCGGCGCATTATCCAGGACAAATGCGCAACGGGCAAAGTGAAATATAGCTTTTTTTTGATATTCCTTCTGCTTTGTCTGCATCAAGTAAAGAAATATATTTTATATTTCAATTAAATGACTGCGATCTCGGATATTTGCGCTGGTGTGACCACAGAGGAAACTTTACAATTCGCGCCACGAAAACAAGAGGATTTAGACGTGGAAAGGTTTGATGCCGTGGTAATTGGCGCCGGAGCGGCGGGTATGTTTTGTGCAGCCATGGCTGGGCAGGCGGGTCGCCGGGTGCTGCTGGTGGATAATGGTAAAAAACCTGGGCGCAAGATCCTGATGTCCGGCGGCGGACGCTGCAACTTCACCAATATGTATGTCGAGCCGGCGGCGTATTTGAGTCAAAACCGACATTTTTGTAAATCTGCGCTGGCGCGTTATACCCAGTGGGATTTCATTGACCTCGTCAATAAATATGGCATCGCCTGGCATGAAAAAACGCTGGGCCAGCTTTTCTGTGATGATTCTGCTCAGCAGATTGTCGACATGCTGGTGGCCGAGTGCGGGAAGGGCGGCGTCACGATGCGTCTGCGTTCCGAAGTGCTGGCGGTCTCCCGTGACGAAAACGGCTATACCCTGGAGTTGAACGGTGATACGGTCAGCGCCGAGAATCTGGTTATCGCCAGCGGTGGGCTGTCGATGCCGGGCCTTGGCGCGACGCCGTTTGGCTATAAAATTGCCGAGCAGTTTGGCCTTAAGGTGCTGCCGACGCGCGCGGGTCTGGTGCCCTTTACGCTGCACAAACCGCTCCTTGAGCAGCTTCAGACGCTCTCCGGGGTCTCCGTTGCCTCCACCATTACCGCCGAAGACGGGACCGTTTTCCGCGAAAACTTCCTTTTCACCCATCGCGGGCTGTCCGGCCCCGCCGTGCTGCAAATTTCCAGCTACTGGCGACCCGGTGAATACGTTACGGTCAATTTAGTGCCAGACTGCAATCTGGAGAGCTTCCTTGACGAACAACGGGCAGCGCACCCGAATCAAAGCCTGAAAAATACGCTGGCGATGCAGCTGCCGAAGCGGCTGATTGAGTGTTTGCAACTGCTGGGACAGATTCCGGACGTCACGCTCAGGCAGTTGAATACCCGCGAACAACACGCCCTGGTCGAGACATTGACCCAGTGGCGCGTACAGCCAAACGGGACCGAAGGTTACCGAACGGCGGAAGTCACCCTGGGCGGCGTGGATACCGACGAACTCTCTTCACGCACCATGGAGGCCCGCAACGTACCGGGGCTCTATTTTATTGGTGAAGTGATGGATGTGACCGGCTGGCTCGGCGGCTATAACTTCCAGTGGGCCTGGGCCAGCGCCTGGGCCTGTGCGCAGGCGCTGGCAACAGATTAATCAGAAAGGAACGTTTTTATGGCATCTGCTCATCTCGGTTTCCCGACGGAAACCGTTGTTGTATTTGTAGTAATGGCGGTTGGGGCGATGTTTATCGACCTCTTTATGCACCGTCACGATAAACCGATTTCGCTGAAAAGCGCCGCGATGTGGTCCGTTTTTTGGATCCTGATGGCGATGGCCTTCGCGGGGTTCCTGTACGTTCACCACGGCGCCGAGGTGGCGAGCCTGTTCCTGACGGGGTATGCGTTAGAAGAGGTGCTGTCGGTTGATAATCTGTTTGTGATGATGGCTATCTTTGCCTGGTTTGGCGTACCGGATAAGTATCGTCACCGTATCTTGTACTGGGGCGTGCTGGGGGCGATTGTCTTCCGCGGGATTTTTGTCGCCATCGGAACCAGCCTGTTAAGCCTTGGGCCGTATGTCGAGGTGATCTTCGCCATTGTGGTCGGCTGGACCGCCGTGATGATGCTCAGACGCAACGAAGAGAGTGACGAGGTTGAAGATTATTCCAACCATCTGGCGTATCGGCTGGTAAAACGCTTCTATCCAGTCTGGCCCAAAATCGGCAGCAATGCCTTTATTCTGAGTCAGAAAGAGGTCGATGCGGAGCTGGAAAAACCGGAAAACCAGGACGTCATGGTGGGCCGCGTGAAGAAAGCAAAGCGATATGCCACCCCCTTGCTGCTGTGCGTGGCGGTCGTTGAACTGTCGGACGTGATGTTTGCCTTTGACTCCGTGCCGGCCATTATCGCCGTCAGCCGTGAACCGTTAATCATATACAGCGCGATGATGTTCGCCATTCTCGGTCTGCGTACACTTTACTTTGTGCTTGAAGCGCTGAAGCAATACCTGGTCCATCTTGAAAAGGCCGTCGTGCTGTTGCTGTTCTTTGTGGCGTTTAAGCTGGGGCTGAATGCGACCGATCACTTCTGGCACCATGGCTTTAGCATCTCCGCCACCGCCAGCCTGTTTGTGGTACTGGGTGTTCTGGCGTTGGGGATTATTGCCAGCGTGATGTTCCCGGGAAAACGGGAAGCACACTAATCGCCGCGCCCTCTCCCAAGGGAGAGGGCCAGGGCATCAGGCCGCACCTGATTTTTTCAGCGGGGAGTTCCGGCGTGCTTTTGGCGGGTGGAAATGCCGCCAGTGCGGATCTTGCGCGGCGGCCAGCAGTTCGTGGTCGCCACGCGTGTCGCCCCAGGCGCGCAGGTGATAATCATTGAGATCGCCGTAGACGCTCTCCAGTCTGGCGACCTTCTGGGCACACCGGCAGTTATGGCCGGTAATACGCCCGGTAAGCTTGCCGTCCTTCACTTCCAGCTGGGTGCCAATCAGCTTAATACCCAGTTTATCCGCCCAGGGCTGTAACACCAGGGCCGGAGAGGCCGAACAGATCGTCACTTCCGCACCGGAATTGACTTCCGCCGCCACCGCCATGACCCCGGCAGGCCGCATCAGCTTGTTCCAGTATTTTTCACAAAACATCTCTGCCTGCTGGCGCATCCAGCGTTCATCAACGCCCGTCAGAAACGTTCTGATCAGCACTTCTTTCAGTTCATCACGGGTCAGCTTGCGGCGCACGCAGTGGAGCGTCGGCAGCGCCATACGCACCAGGCGTCCGGCAAAATAGCGTTTACCAAAGGCAAAACGCAGGAAGGGAATAAAGCTGTCGTGATGCGTCAGGGTTCCATCAAAGTCAAAGACTGACAAGACTTTGGATTTCGCCACTGTTTCATCGGCAATCATATTGGTCATAAAAATGTCTTAGCTGAAATACATATTCTGCTCATTAGTTTACCTGTTTTGCCCCGTCAGTCCTTATAACCGGGCGCTTTTTTTCTCATTCTTGTGAGTGAGAAGGGGAGTCCGATTTTAGACTCGATATCGATGGGATAAAAATGAGCTGACGATATTATCGCCACCCCCGCACTTCATAACCGCCCGCCGGGTGACGGGCGGAAGGGCTTAAATAATATCGTCCACGACGCCGCCATCGACGCGTAGCGCCGCGCCAGAGGTCGCAGAGGCCTGAGGCGAACAGACGTACACCACCATACTGGCCACTTCCTCGACCGTCGCCGCTCGCTGAATAACCGAACTCGGACGATGCGCCATCACAAACTCTTTGGCCAGCTGCTCAAGGGATTTGCCGGTTTTTTCCATCTCTTCTTTCATCATATCGGCAAAACCGTCCGACATCGTCGGCCCCGGCAGGACGCTGTTTACCGTGACGCCGCTGCCTGCAACAAATTTGGCCAGCCCGCGTGCCAGTGAGAGCTGTGCCGTTTTGGTCACGCCGTAATGAATCATATCGGCGGGAATATTGCGCGCCGATTCTGACGAGATAAACACGACCCGTCCCCAGCCCTTTTTTACCATGCCGGGCAACAGGGCGCGCGAAAGACGCACACCGGACATCACGTTGGTTTGCCAGTAGTTATTCCAGGTCTCGTCATCGGTCGAATAAAAATCCTGCGGGCCATAAATCCCGGCGTTATTCACCAGAATATCGACGCCCGACGCTACCTTAAGCAGCGATTCCACCTCTTCCGGCGTGGACAAATCGGCAATCGCGGCACGTACGTCAACGCCCGGTATCACCTGCTGAAGATGCTGGATACCTCTGTTAACGGACTCTGTGCTGCGCCCGTTGAGAATAATGGCTGCCCCGCTTTCCGCCAGCCCACGCGCAATGGCGAATCCAATTCCCCCCGTTGACGCGGTCACTAAGGCCACTTTCCCCGTAAGATCGATTTTCATGGTCTGTTCCTTTTGATGTGAAAAGTTCAGACCTTAAAGCGTAGCAGGTGAGGTTTCCGGCGGCTGATTAAACAGGCTCAGCAGGGTTTCGACCTGCTCATCCATCGGGACCAACGTGCGCTTCACAATGAGATGCAGCGGCGTGGCGCGACGAATACCGTGGCTGAGCGGGAGAACGCGCAATATCCCCTGATCCAGCTGGCTCTGAATGCGCTCCTCCGGCAGCCATCCATAGCCCACCTGATACATCACGGCCTCGATGGCCGCATCAATGGTCGAAAATGTCCATGACTCTCCGGCCGCCTGCCCGGAGGCCGCGCTGTCGGCGATTTGTATCAGCGGCCAACGATGAAGAAGATCGTCATTGAGGGGCGTATCAAGCGAGAAAAGGGGGTGATCCCGGTGGGCGACGGCGACAAAATCGATATTCATCAGCCACTCTCCCAGGCCGGTAATGTCCTGGCGGCGGGTGAGCACCATGACGTCCGCTTCGCTGCTGGCAGCATCCATGCGGGCATTTTCCAGCACCTCCGTCAGCCGCACCTGCGTCTGCGGATAGCGGCTCTGAAACTGACGCAGGATGGCGAAAAGGCGTCGACGGGGAAAGATGCTATCCACCACCAGGTCAAGGCGGGTACGCATGCCGCTGCGCAGGGTCGCGGCGCGGGTTTCCACATATGAGAACGCCTTCAGGAGAGGCTTGACCTGATTGAGCAGCAATTCTCCGGCAGGCGTCAGCACCGCACGTCGTCCCTCCGGCACCAGCAGCGCTACTCCGAGTCGTTCCTGCAAGACAGACAGGTTGTAGCTCACAGAAGACTGGCTGCGGTGCGTCTCTTCCGCCGCGCGCGCAAAACTCCCCAGTTCGGTCACTTTCTCCAGAAGCGCCCACTGCTCAAGCGTCGTTTTATGCATAACTCATCTAAAAATTGGATGTATTTGATTCAAACTTAGCGTTATTCATCCATTTTTTAAAGGGGTACGATCGTTTCATCAAAACAAAGGAGGGATTTATGAACACTTTCGACAAACATGACCTGAGCGGCTTCGTGGGTAAACATCTGGTGTATACCTATGACAACGGCTGGAACTATGAAATTTACGTTAAAAATGAAAACACCCTCGACTACCGTATTCACAGCGGGCTGGTGGCAAATCGTTGGGTGAAAGACCAGCAGGCTTACATTGTGCGTGTTGGGGAGAGCATCTACAAAATCTCCTGGACTGAGCCCACCGGGACAGACGTCAGCCTGATTGTTAACCTGGGGGATAAACTGTTCCACGGCACCATTTTCTTCCCGCGCTGGGTGATGAATAACCCTGAAAAAACGGTCTGCTTCCAGAACGATCACATTCCGCAAATGAATGCATATCGTGATGCGGGTCCGGCTTACCCAACGGAGGTCATTGATGAATTCGCCACCATTACCTTTGTACGCAACTGTGGCGCAAACAATGAGAGCGTGATCGACCGTGCCGCCAGCGAGCTGCCAGAGAACTTCCCGGAAAATTTAAAATAAGCGTCGGGAAGCCGCTGACACCCCTTACAGGTGGGCAATAAGATCGGACGTGAGGGTAAACGGCGTAGGAGTACAGACCGCCAGGCTTAGTGAACCAAATGCGATATGGCTGACGGAATGCAATTGCGTGGCGGCGCTGTCGACGCTGACAATCTGCCAGGCACTGCCACCGCGCTGTTTCACGATCGCTTCTTTACGCGTCCAGATCCGCCAAAACGCCGGGAGTTTATCACCCGGCGCTTCACGTTCCAGCTCCTGATGTTCCGCTACGCTGAAAACGGCATTGGCCAGAGCCTGCCAGTTTTCGCGCGGGCGAACCACTTCAATATCGCAGCCCACCTCACCCCGATCGCTGATGAACAAGGCAATGTCATCTCCGCTATGACTCAGGTTAAACCAGAACGGATTGTCATCGACAAAGGCTGGCTTTCCCTGATCGCCCAGTACGATTTCAGGCAGGGGCAGGGGGGATGAAGCATGGGCGAGCAGCGCCCGGCCGGCAAGCCAGGGCGAACGTCGTGCACCTTGCGGTGCCTGCTCTGCAAGCGCAGATGCCACAGGCCCGGCGCTCAGTGTCGAGATTTTTCCCAGTATAAACTGGTACATAGTTAGGCCCAGCGTTTGATGATGATGGAGGTATTTATGCCGCCGAAAGCAAAGTTATTGCTTTGCAGATACTCGCAGTCGATTTGACGGGCTTCACCCATAATATAATCTAAAGCGCCGCATTGCTCATCGGGTTGACGTAAATTGAGGGTTGGGGCGAACCAGCCTTCGCGCATCATTTGCAGGCTCATCCAGGCTTCCAGCGCGCCGCAAGCACCCAGAGTATGGCCAAAATAGCTTTTCAGCGATGACACCGGCACGTTATCCGCGTAAATCGCAGCGGTCGCCTGGCTCTCAGCAATATCACCCCGATCGGTGGCGGTACCGTGCGCCGAAATGTAACCTATATCCCTGGCGCTCAATCCGGCCATTTTCAGCGACTGTTCCATGCAGATTTGCATCGTTTCCCGCTGGGGTTGGGTAATATGCGCCGCGTCGCAGTTAGTTGAGAACCCGACAATTTCCCCGTAGATGGTCGCCCCTCGCGCTTTCGCATGCTCCAGCTCCTCCAGAACCAGAGTCCCCGCGCCTTCGCCAATGACCAGCCCATCGCGCTGGGTATCAAACGGCGAAGGGGTGGTTTTTGGCGACGCGTTGCGCTGGCTGGTGGCAAAGAGCGTATCAAATACCGCCGCTTCTGACGGACACAGCTCTTCTGCGCCACCCGCTACCATGACGGTTTGATAGCCGTGGCGGATCGCCTCCCAGGCATAGCCAATCGCCTGGCTGCCGGACGTACACGCGCTGGAGGTCGGGATAACGCGTCCTCGCAGACCAAAGAATAACCCGGTGTTCACTGCCGTGGTATGCGGCATCATCTGCACATAGGTCGTGCCCGTGATGTTATTGGTATGCTTTTCGGTCAGCATGGTGGCAAATTCGCTCACCGGGCCGGTGCTGCCGGTAGAGGAGCCGTAGGCGATGCCCGTCTCTCCATTGGTCAGGACCGGATCGCCAATCAGCCCGGCCTGCTCCAGCGCCAGCTCGCTGGCGCGGGTCGACATCAGCGACACGCGGCCCATGGAGCGGATGCGTTTGCGGGTATAGTGTTCCGGCAGGCTAAAATCATCGATTGGCGCGCCGAGCAGGGTATGCAGGCCAGCGTAGACCTGCCACTCCGGCATTTTTCGCACTGCATTTTCATACGTCAGCAGCCTTGCGGAGACGGATTGCCAGTCCTCGCCAAACGCGGTCACGCCGCCCATGCCTGTAATGACCACGCGGCGTGTCATAGCATGCCTCCGTTAACAGAAATCACCTGGCGGGTGACATAGCCCGCTATATCCGACATCAGATAGCTGGCCAGACCCGCCACTTCTTCCGCCTGACCCATGCGCTTCATCGGGATGATGGACATCGCTTCTTTGAGCGCGGCTTCTTCCATCTCGATCATTCCGGTGTCAATCAACCCGGGCGCAATGCAGTTAACGGTGATTTTTCGCTTCGCCAGTTCAATCGCCAGCGCTTTGGTTGCGCCAATAATTCCGGCCTTCGCCGCGCTGTAGTTCACCTGACCGCGGTTGCCCATTATGCCGGAGACGGAGGATAACGTGATGATACGTCCTCCTTTACGGGTGCCAATCATCGGCATGATGCAGGGGTGAATGACGTTATAGAAGCTGTCGAGGTTGGTGTGAATAACGCTATCCCAGTCGTCTTCGCTGAGGGCGGGAAACGCGCCGTCGCGGGCGATCCCCGCGTTGCTGACCACGCCATACCAGGCGCCGTGCGTGTCGATCTCCTGCTCCAGTACCGCAAGGCACTCGGCCCGGTTACCCACGTCAAAGGAGAGCAGGCGACCCTGGCCGCCCGCCGCGACGATCGCCTCCAGCGTCTGCCGGGCACCTGCGGCATCGCGATGGTAATGCACGCCAATAGTAAATCCGTCAGCTGCAAGCTGGCGGGCGATGGCACGACCAATGCCTTTGCTGGCCCCGGTGACCAGAACGGAACGACTCATGTCCGAGATCCCTGATTAAAAAGTGAAGTAAGTTCTTCCGCGCTGGGCTGGAAGGTGTTCACGCGGCCGGTTGCCAGCGTGGCGTCACCGGCGGTAATGGCGCATTCAAAGCTGCCAAAACGCGCATCCTGCATCAGCAGCCTGACGGTAATCGTTAAGGTCGTACCCGCGATAAAACGCCCTTCGGCACAGACCAGTTCGCGCGCGCCCAGCACCATACCCAGCGCGATATGCGCCTTGCCGTCCTGCTGACGATGCCAGCCGGACCAGACGCCCACGGTCTGGGCCATCAGCTCCAGCGCATACCAGCCGGGCAGATCGCCATCGGCGTTTAAAAACGGGGCGAGAACGCTCTGCGCATTGACGGTGACGCGGCACACGGCGCTCTCTTCCGTCACGTTCTCTACTGATCCCAGCAGCATCATTGGCGCGTCGTGAGGGAGATATTCTCCCGGTGATAAAAAGGTCATGACACTCTCCCCAGCAGAATGCTGGCGTTATTGCCGCCAAACGCGAACGAGTTAGACAAAATCACCGGTTTTTCCAGCCGCTCAGGCTGAGACAAAATTCCGCAAGGCGGCAGCGTGGCGTCAGGCGCGTAACGGCCAAAATCCTGCGGCGGCAACGGCAGGTTGCGCGACAGGATAAGCCAGCTCAGCGCCGCTTCGGTGATGCCTGCCGCACCCAGCGTGTGGCCGGTTAAATGTTTGGTTGAACTGCAGGGTACCTGCTCGCCAAAGAGATCGTGAATCACCTGAGACTCTATCTGATCGTTCAGCGGCGTGGCCGTGCCGTGAAGGTTGATATACCCCACGTCGGCAGGCTGCAGGCGCGCTTCCCGCAGTGCCTGATGAATGGCGCGAATCGCCCCTTCTCCCTGCGGATGGGGCGCTGAGATATGCCAGGCATCGCTGGATTCTCCCGTGCCCAGGAGCGCGACGGGCTGCGGCTCACGGGTGAGGATCATTAACGCTGCGCCTTCACCAATGGTGATACCGCGACGGTCACGCCCGAAAGGTTCACAGAGCGTCGGCGACAGCGCTTCAAGGCTGTTAAATCCGTTAACCGGCATACGGCTGAGGGTATCCGCCCCGCCGACAAGCGCAATATCGACCAGCCCCGCGTCAATCAGCCGTTGTCCGCTGACGATCGCCCGGGCGCTGGATGAGCAGGCGGTCGAAATAGTGTACGCCGGGCCTTCCAGCGCCAGCCATTTCGCCAGAAAGCGCGACGGATCGCCCAGCTCCTGCTGAGGATACTGCCATGCCGGGCTTGCTTCGCCCTTCAGGGATAACCTGACGTGCGTATCGCCCTCATCCAGGCCGGAGGTGCTGGTGCCCAGCACAACCGCCACCCGATCGCGGCCCACGCGGGCAATGGCGGCATCGACGTCAGACTGAATCTGAGCCAGCGCGGCCAGCAGCAGCTGGTTGTTGCGGGTCCGGTGCGCCGCCATCTCGTCGGGGATGAGGGGCAATTCGCCCTCAACGCCGCCCAGCACCGCATCCGGGCAGCCCTGCAGCCAGCCGCTGCGGCTGCGCATACCCGGCGCAATGCCTGCCGTGAGGTTACGGGCTATTTCGTCAGCCGAATTGCCCAGTGCGTTGACCATGCCAACCGCAGAAATGTAAATCATCTCAGTCACCCAGGTATTGAATGGTGATGTGGTACTTAAACACGTGCTGCTCAATACTGATCGGCTCGCGCTTGCCGTTGCGCTGCAGGTAGACGATTTCCGTCACCAGCGCGCCGCGTGGGTTACGCAGCTCGCGACGATCGCCCTTGTCCTTCAGCGTCCAGCCTTTGGGCAACTGCGGCTGCCAGGCGCTGAGCGGCCAGTGGCTGAGCATCACATCGGCTAACACCTGACTGGCGGGCGGCAGCTGTGGCACGATAATCGACTGTTCGGTATGAATGCCCGTGTCGTCATAGGTTGCCAGGAATAAGCGAATGCCCACCGAGGAGAGCCCGGCGAGCGTCACTTTATGGGCATCGGCGTTAAGCATCACCAGCAGTGACTGGGTTTGCCCGTTAAAGCTGCCGGTCAGGAGTTGCTGAGAATTTACCGCCGGTGCGATCCCCGGTGGGGGAAGCGTCACTTTTGTGCCGGGTTGTAGCCAGGCCTGCGGACGCGTGCTGTCACTGTTATTTGAGTGGCTGCAGCCCGCCAGGAGCAGGGCGGCCGCCAGCGCCACGGCGCGGCCAAAATGGGTCATCATCGTTTTCTCTCTCTTTTCGCGGGCATCGCCAGCGGGGCAAGCAGGAAGGCGGTGAAAATACCGCTGACCAGCACAATCCCGAAACTGCTGATAGCCTGCGTGGCGCTGAAGACCAGCATACCCAGCGTCAGCAACGTGGTGATCATCGCCAGCGTGACCGCCAGCATGGAGGTGAGCGGCGTGCCGCGAGGGTTACTGAAGAACAGGGTGTAGTTGACGCCAATGCCCAGCACCAGCACCAGCGCCAGCAGGGAAAAGAGATTCACCGGATGGCCGCTGGCCGCCAGCGCGGCAAGCCCGCAGCCAAGCGACAGGACGGACGGAATCAAACTGATCGAGCCCTTACGCCAGCCAAGGCGCACAATTGCCCCGCAACCAATGACCGCCAGGGCGACCACCAGCAGGCCGGTCAGGATGGAACGATACAGGGCAAAAAGCGTGTCGAAGCTTGCCTTACGATCCACCCACACCACGCCCTGGTGCGTTTCGGCAAGGCGGCCGAGCGCCGCGCTGTTTTTAACGCCGTCCACGGGAACAAGCACGCCGCTTTCTCCGCCAGGCAGCGTCAGCCAGAGCAAGCGCCAGCCTTCGCTGGCCGGGCTGGCGAGCCACGCCTCCACGGTAACGGGCATGGCAGACAACGCGGGTGAAACGGTGCGCAGCCCCGCGCTTTGCAGGACCTTTATCACGGCTGGCGCGGCGTTTTGCAGCAGGGCCAGGTCGCTTTGCTGCCGCTTAAGCGAGTTCAGCGGCAGCGTGCGCCAGGCTTTTAGCGCCCCGGCTTGTTGTGCCTGTGCCAGCGCGGAGGTAAAGGCTTCGAGCCGCTCCAGCGTTTGCTGGGCCGATGCGCCATGCACCACAAACCATTTTTGATCAACGCTTTGCCCCGTCAGGGCCGTTATGGCTTTTTCCTGGGCGAGAATCGCCTGCGGCAGCGCCTGAAGCTGGGCGATATCATCATCCACCCGCAGATGAACGATGCCCACAAGGGAGACCAGGGCCAGCGCAAGAGGCAGGCCGATGATGAGTTTTTTCTCCCGACGCCACGCGGCGAGCCAGCGCAGCATCACCACCATCGCGGGCACCGGACGCACCGGCAGCCCACGGCATAACCACGGGTGCCAGAAAATCACCGTCAGACAGGACGCGCTTAGCCCCACGGCGGCGAACACCGCCATCTGGCGAATCCCAGGGAAGGGGGCAAGCATCATGATCATATACGCGGCGACGGTGGTCAGCAGGGCCAGCAGCAGCGCGTGACGGACCTTCGCCAGGCTTTGCCACGGCGACTGTTCTGCGCCGTGTACCATCCTTTCGGTCAGGTAGTAGAGCGTGTAATCCGCCGAGATGCCGATAATGCTCATGCTCATCACCAGCGTCATCAGATGCAGCTCGCCAAACAGCAGCAGCGTGGCAACCGTGCCCGCCAGCGCGCCGACACCGATAGAAAGGACGCACAGGAGCAGGGGGCGCAGCGAACGGAACACCAGCACAATCAGCAGCACCACGCCAAGCAGCGTGGCGGTTCCCAGAGTCGAAATATCTTTCTTCGCCTGCTGGCTGGCGTAATCGCTATAAAAAACGGTGCCTCGTGAGAGCAATTCAGCCTGCGGATAGCCCGCTTTCAGCTCTGCCTCAAGTGAGCGCAGCGTGGTCACCAGGCGGTGCGTTTGCTGCATATCAAAGGATTCACCGGCCAGCTCACCGTGCAGCAAATACCAGTAGTTTCCGGCGTTGTCTTTGGTCACCAGCCAGCCGTCGATCAGCCGCAGCTTTTGGCTGTTTTGCGCCAGCGCCAGCTGTGAGCCCCGCATCAGCATGAGCGGATCGTTTTGCAACTCTTTGCCGCTGACGCCCGAAAACGCCGAGTACAGCTGCGATAAAATCCACTGGGCTTGCGCTTCACCGCCGTTCTGCAAGCGAGCGCGGGTCGCGGGATCGATTAGGCCATTGCGGTGCTGCCAGAAGAATTCCCCCCAGGCTTTTTGCCCGGCGGCATCCATCGGGCCTTTCACCGCGTGCAGCGCTGCGCTGCCCTGCAGAAGCGTCAGCCACTGTTGTGCCACGCGCGGATCCGGGTGTTTACCGGGGCTGACCAGCCAGACCAGCTGGCGATCCAGCCGCTGCATAAATCCGTCGTTGAGCGCCGGGGGGATCGCCCCCAGCGTCTGTTTTGGCAGCATGGCCAGCACGCTACTGTTCAGCCGTGCGCCGGGCAGCAACGATACCAGCACGCCCGCCAGGATGAGGCAGGCCATGGCCCACAGCAGCGCCGGGCGTAAAGCCTTACGGGGCTGCAAAGCGTTGGCGTTCGTCATGAGTCAGGCTGGCGGGCGTCAGTTGGTGGCGAGAAAGGCGAATATCCGTCCGATCGCCCTGCTTATCGTTGAGCTCAATAGACTCCAGATAGGTTGCCCCACCCAGTTTCATCGTGGCGAAGATCTTATCCAGCGGCGAGGTGACAGGCGTCAGGACCAGCGACCAGCGCCCTTCGCCAGCGTCTGTAAAATCGATGCGGAAATTCTCTTCAAGCACCTTGCGGTCGGCCTGGAACAGGGCGCGCAGAAGATGATTGAACTGGAACATCTGCGGGTTGTTTTCTGCGGTAATGGTTTGCGGTGGCTGGCCATTGATCGCCTGCACCATGCGCGAATCGTCCAGCAGCAGCGTCATCGGGAACGGTGATTTTTGATCCCACAGCAGGCCATTGTCGCGGGCAATCAGCATGTCGCCCTGTGAGCGCAGCGGCTGCGGCAGGTCCTTAATGGTGCGCGTTTGTTCAAAGTGCGCGCGCACCACGGGCTGTTCGGTAAAGCGTTGCTGCAACTCGTCCAGCGTAACCGCACTGACGAACGGGCTGATGACGAGGGCAAGCAGGGTCAACCATCTCATGGCGTCACTCCCATTCGTTCAAACAAAATCGCCGGGCTGACAAAACACATCTCGCGGCTGGCTTCCTCAACGGCGACCTGGATGGTGTAGCCGGTGGTGGTACGTTTTCCGCTTTGGGCATCGAAAATCTGATAAGCGATGCGCAGACGGTTTTCAAACTCTTCGATGTGGGCACGCACGCGGATGCGCTGCTCAAAGGTGACGGCATCGCGGTATTTCACCCGGGTGTCCACCACGGGCCAGACATAGCCTGAGGCCTTCATCTGGCGATAGCCGTAGTTAAACTGATTGAGCAGTGCCTCGCGGGCTACCTCAAAATAACGGAAATAGTTGCCGTGCCAGACCACGCCCATCATATCGACATCATGAAACGGGACGGTCAGTTCTACTTCTGCGGTGAAGCGGGGATCGGTCAGCACCCTTTACTCCTTCTCTTTGGCATCCGGCAGATGCCAGAAATCGAAAAAATTAAACCAGTCGAGCGGCGACAGAAGCGCGTAGTGTTCCAGCCGCGCGGCGTAGCGATCGACGGCCTGCTGCAACGCCTGCTGGCGTTCACCGCGCGGCAATAACAGCGGATCGGCAAAGGTTTCGCAGTGGATGGTCAGGGTCTTCTGCTGACGCAGGGCAAAGATCAGCAAAACCGGACAGCGCAAGATAGAGGCCAGAATAAACGGGCCTTGCGGGAAGGGGGCGAGGCGTCCCATAAATGGACTCCAGATGACGCGCCATTCGCCATTGCGCTGCGGATTAACCGCGATGCGATCGCCCACGATCGCCACCCATTCGCCGCGATCGAGCTTCTCTTTGATGGCGATCGCGGTTTCCGGCCCGATATCGGTCACCGGGATCAGGTTAATTCCGGCCTGCGGGGCCATCTCTTCCATGATTTGCTTAAAGTGCCGGGCGTTATCGCTGAATACCAGCGCGTTAATCACCTTGCTGCCTTCCCGTTGGGCCATGGCGCGGCAGGCTTCCACGTCGCCAAGGTGCGAGGCCAGCAACAGCTTGCCCTGTGGGGCCGTCATATCAAGCGCGTCACTGGCGCCGGGGGCAAAGACAATATCGCGATTAAGCTGCAGTTCACCGCGCCAGCTGGCGATTTTATCCAGCATGGCATGACCAAAGCGCATGAAGTGGAAAAAGCTGTTCAGCCGCGGCGGCTCGGCCATTTCCCGCTGCGTCAGCGTCTGTTTCACCTGTGCAATCCACTGCCGCGACGCCTGACGCGCCGGGCGGGCGACGAGCCAGTACACGCCAATGACCGGCCATAAAAGCAGGTTGAAGGCGCGACGGCCGAAAAGTTGCCAGACGCGGAGCATCAGGCGCATTCCCCACAGGCCTTTCACCTCTTGCTGCTTCGCCCAGTGTTGACGACGATGGCGAAAAAGCAGGGAAGGGATGCGCGGCAGCATGCCGAAAAACAGCCGGGTGTGCATCAGCGAAATGCGGATGTTGTCCTTAAGCGCATCGAAGTGAGACAGCCCATCCTGGGGATAGGTGACGCGGGTCGGCAGAAAGTGGCTGGTGTGGCCCTGCCAGTAAAGACGCACCATCACTTCGGTATCGAAATCCATACGCTTACCGAGTGCGACGCGCTGCGCCAGGGAGAGCGTTGGGGCGATAGGGTAAACCCGAAAGCCACACATGCTGTCCTTGAGCTGCAACGATAACGTTTCAATCCAGACCCAGATATGCGTCACCCAGCGTCCATACAGGCGTGAGCGGGGGATAGAGTCGTCATACACAGGCTGGCCGGAAATCAGGTCGTCCGGGTGGTGCTGCGCCAGCGCCAGCAGCGAGGGAATATCTTCAATGGCGTGCTGGCCGTCGGCGTCCACCTGTACGGCATGGGTAAAACCGGCGCGGGACGCGGCTTCCAGCCCCTGAAGCACCGCCATGCCTTTGCCCGCGTTTTCGGCGAGCCGGAGCAAGGTCACCTGCGGGTGCTCGGCGGTCAATCGCGTCAGCTCCTGCTGCGTGCTCGCCTCACTGCCGTCATCGACGATGAAACAGGGCAGGTTAAACGGCGTCAGGCGCGCAAGTACGCCCGCCATCATCGCGCCGTGGTTATAGCAGGGGATCACGATGCAAGGACGGAAGGTTAACGACATAAACGGATCTTCCCGCTGCTCGCCGTATGCCGCTCGCTGCCGTCGTGACGCTGAAAACGGAAGGCCAGAATCTGGCGACCGGCATCCCAGTCGAGAGTGAGCGTCACCGTGGTATCGGGCAACAGCGGAGCCTGAAATTTGACGTTCTGAATGCTGTGAAACCGGTGCTCAGGGGCCAGTAATGTGGTGGCGTAATGCATAACCCAGTCGAGCTGGGCGACACCGGGCAGCAAGGGCTGTGCGGCAAAATGCCCTTTAAACCAGAACAGACCAGGATCGAGATGTAAAACGATGTCCAGATGCTGCGGCTGCGCCTGGTGGCGCTCGATTTCATGAATCTTCATGAAAAAACTCCTGTAACTGCGCATAGACACGCTTATTCATAGTGTTGACCGGTATTTCATCAAGGATGCGCCAGTAGCGGGGAACGGCGACCGGCTCAAGCCACGGCAGCAGGGCACGACGCCAGGCGAACTCCTGTGCGCGTTTGCCCCGCTTCTGCCAGCGCTGGCGCGCCTTGTCATCCAGCACCAGCAGGACGCCGATCCCCTGACGTCCTCCGCGGGTGACGGGCAGGGCGGCGGCTTCGCAGATGCCTTCCAGTTCCAGCAGCCGTTGTTCAATCTCGTTCAGGGAAATACGCTTTTCTTCGATCTTAACGACCCGGCCACGACGCCCGGCAATGTTGAACTGACCGTTGTCGTCGAAGTGGAGAATATCGTCCAGCAACAGGCCTTCGGCCTCGTGAATCAGAGGAGAGGTCACGCGATAGGTCTCCTCTTCGGCGATGAACGTCACGTCAGGGAACGGCAGCCATGGGATAGACATCTCCTGGCGATGGCGCCATGCCAGAATGCCCGTTTCGGTACTGCCATAGATTTCGTCCGGCCAGACGTTGAGCCAGCTATGGGTGGCGAAAATATCCTCCCAGGGCAGCATTCCCCCTGCGGAGATCAGCATCTCAACGGGCGGTGCAGGCAGATCGGTATCGAGTCGTTTCAGAAACGCCGGGCTGCTGATAAACAGGTAACGACGGTTTTGCGGCAGCGCCGCAAGCTGTTCAGCGTAATAGAGCATGGCGGCGTTCAGCTCCAGCCCTGACGCCATCGGTAAAAAGATGCGGAAGGTCAGGCCATAGAGATGCTGTGGCACCACGGAGGCCACGATGCTGCAGCCCTGAAGACGTTCACCAAAGCGGGTGGCGAGCAGGACGGCTTCGCGATCGAGGCTGGCGATGTGTTTGACCACCCGGCGTGGCGCACCGGTGGAACCCGAGGTAAAGAGTTCGATGACGCGCGAATCCTCAATATCGGGCAAGGGCACAAACGGCGCCGCTTCGCCCTGAGAGGCGGCGACGACAATCAGCCGGCCAGTGAAACCAAGCGTGCGATCGCTTACGATGCCGTCAAATAATCCGCGTTGTTCTTCCAGAAGCGAGACGCGGCTGTGGCCGGGAATCACCGGCGTCTTCCCGGCGTGGAGCGTGGCCAGCAGGGCGACAATAAACAGATAGCTGTTTTCGAAGCATAATGCCCAGCGCTCCCCCTCCTGCTGGCGCAGTATATGCATTAGCAGGGTTACGTCGTGACGTAACGCGCCAAGCGTCCAGGTGCGCTCGCCAAGCCAGGCAATGGGCGTGTTATCCGCGCGAGGCGCATTAACCCACTGGCTCAGAGGAAGAGGCGGTTTATTCATTCGGCATCTCTTTTTTTATCACCCTTTGGCGTACCAGCCACTCCGCTGCCATCAGCGACCCCATCAGGAGGTAGGCGACCAGACCGTTCCACAGCGTCCAAAGGTGCATATCGCCGTGGACAACGGTAAACAGCGCGATGGCGCCATTCCCGATAAAAAACCCACACCACACCTGGGTGACACGTCGCGTGTAGCGCACCCCGGCAGGCGGCAAAAGGGGCTCACGGATACGGGCCAGACGTTCAACCAGCGGCATCGATGTCCACAGCGATCCGCCGAAAACGACCAGCATCACCAGGTTGACGACCACCGGATACAGCAGTAGCCATTGATGGGCTTTTAACAGATAGCTTGCTGCACAGAGCGCGATCCCGGCGAGCGCAACGCACTGAATGACGTAGCGCATGGGGCCGGTCAGACGACGAGCCTGACGCAGGCGTAATACCAGCAGGAGTGCCATAAGCGGCAGCAGCCAGTGCAGGCTGTTATGCGTAAGACCAAAGCCGATCAGAAAGGGCCAGGCCAGCAGCATTAATCCTGTCAGTAACGGGATCGCTGGAAACGTCCGTTCACCACGCACGCGAATTACTCGTCGTGCAGGAGTTGTTCTACCGCGTCCACCACATCCTGAACGGTGCGGACAGACTTGAAGGTTTCCGGTTTGATTTTTCTTCCGGTTTTCTTCTGCAGGTGAACAATCATGTCAACGGCGTCGATGCTGTCCAGTTCAAGGTCTTCATACAGGCGTGCCTCAGGGGTAATATCCTCTGGAGCGATTTCAAACAGTTTGACCAGAAGTTCGGTGACTTCCTGATAAATGGCGTGTTTTTCTGTCATAACGGGTCAATTCTCAGGCGCGTTGGGATTGGATAAAAGAGGCGAGCGTGGCGACGGAATAGAAATGCTGGCGCATCTCTTCACTTTCCGCCGATAACACGACGCCGTACTGATTTTTTACGGCCAGACCCAGCTCAAGGGCGTCGATAGAGTCGAGACCCAGACCATCCCCAAAAAGCGCCGCATCTGTATCGATATCCTGATCGGTGAGTTCGTCCAGATTGAGCGTTGAGATAATAAGATTTTTTATTTCAAGATAAAGCGCTTGCATCATTAATTCCTGACAAAGATTGAAGGCCTGATGTAAATCGATGCTGCAAATGCCGGTTTAACTGTCTTGCCGCCAGCGCCGGTTCTTGTTGGTGTGCATCGTAAAAATCATGAATCTGCACGCGTTCGCACACATTCACGCTAAAAATAGGTTTTTTCGGCGGTATATCGTACCACTGACTTTTTTTATCCAGCAGATGTTCACTGCAATGAATGATCACCAGCCGCATATCACGCTGGCAGCGCACGGCAATATTGGCCGCGCCGCGCTGCAAAGTAATGGCTTCGCCGCTACGGGTGCGGGTGCCTTCAGGGAAGATTAACAGCGTGTCTCCCTGCGCCAGGCGGTGCTGGCTGGCAGCCAGAAGCGTTTCTGCTTCACTGTTAATGAGGTAATCTGCCGCGCGGATCACCCCACTGACAAAAGGATTTCGCAGGAGGGCGCCTTTCACCAGACAGTCCGTTTCGGGCATCACCGAGGCAATAATCACATAGTCAATGAGCGTGGGATGGTTGGCGACGATCAGGCAGCCGCGCTCGCTGCGCAGCGCATCGAGATTCTGGATGCGGTAATCCAGTACGCCAAGCCAACGGGTCACGCCCAGGAAGAAGCGGAAGCTGGCAGAAATGCTGCGGCGTGCCAGTCGGCGGCGTTTGGTGCGATTACGCTGAACCAGCAGCAGTAAATTGAACCAGACCAACGACAGCAGTAGCCCGCCTGTGCCAAACAGCGCGAAGCAGAATCCGGTCATGACCAGACGCCATAACCGATTAAGAGAGGCCATGATCCTGTTCATCTCCGCGTCCACTGCCAGAGCAGCCGCTCGCCGGGAATGACAAAGGAGGAAGCGTCACTGAGATAGTGGCCCAGGAACGCCAGGCTTTGTGGCAGAGAAGGTTCCTTGCCGTCGCTGCCCGCACGGGTTTCGCAGCGCAGGGTATCGCCTGCCTCAATCACCAGCGCCAGCGCATAGGGCCATGTCGGCATGGATGGCGGAAGGTGAGGATGATAAAACGCAGGCAGCGAGCCATCAAAATCAACCAGCAACACGCGGGAATACCCGGCCTGTAGCAGCGTCATCACCTCAATGAGGCCTTGCTGAAAGGTCTCCAGTCCGGCAGAAATCGAGGAAGAGACAATCGGCTGCCGTGCGGCGATGGTGAGATTACCGACCGCGGAATTATGCACTGACATCGCGAAATCGGTTGGGGAAACGTCCTGCCCGGTCGCCAGGGCGTGCAGGATGCGGTAGTTGCGCTCCAGCTCGCCGTGGCGGCTGGAATAGACCACGGCGTCGATGGGCTGTTTACGCAGCATTGCCAGACCGCAATCAACCGCCAGTTTGCTGCCAGAGTTGAGGCGTCGCGCGGTCATCATCGGCAGGTCCGTCAGCTTTGCCAGCGGGGCAGCAGGGTCGATGGTCTGATCCTGACGTGACCATGCCTGCCACTGAAGGGCATCACTGAGGCCGGGTGCCCGGGCCTGCCAGTCGACAATGTTGAATGCAAATTTCATCAGCGCGCGTCCGCGATACATCCGTCATCAAGGGGCGAATAAAGTCGCCTGAGTGGTTAAGGTTTATAAATCGTTTTTCTGGCAAATCAGCAGGGTATGACCTATTCCGAGATTATCCAGTCGTTGCTCCACGCGGAATCCGGCCTGTTCCAAGTAGTCAATAAACTTCTCTACGCTGTAAAAGCGACTGTTACCATTCGCCATACAGGTGAAATAGAGCGAGGTCGCATTCAGGCTAAAGGATGCCGCTTCAAATTTCTGTGCATCCCAGAACAGTTCCATAATGCACAGTCGGGCACCCGGCTTCATGACCCTGGCCACATTTTGCAGCAGGGTGACGATCTGTTCGGGTGAGAAACAGTCCAGGAACTGGCTCATCCACCAGGTGTCCGCTTCGCCCGGCAACGGGGCGTCGCTAAGCATATCGACAGCATGGAACCCGATGCGATGAGATAAACCTGCTTTTGCGATATTTTCCTTCGCCAGCGCTATTTGCTGGGGCAAATCCAGAAGCGTGACCGCGACGTTCTCATCATACTGACAACAGCGCATGGCCCATTTACCCGTATTGCCGCCCACATCGTACAATTTTGTCGGCGAGCTTGCGAATATATATGGCAGGGCGGCGTCGAAAGCGGCGTCGGAATAGTAATGATCAAATGCAAACCAGCTCTCTTTTGCTTTGGCGGGCAGTTGCGATAAGGCCGGGTATATTGTTGGCCAGTCGCCAAAGACGGTTAATCCTGCCGGTTTAGCCTGTTCCAGCGAATCGGCTAAATGGAAAAGTCCCTGATAACAGACGTCCTGGGTGAAATCCATATTGACGCGCGTCATGCTGTCATGCAGCAAGAAATGGCCCACTTTAGCCAGGTAATAGCGTCCCTCGCGGTGGGTGACAATTTTGCCGCTTAATCCCATATCCAGCAGAACGCTGACGGCATAATCGTTCAGCGTGCAGTGGGGGATAATTTCGTCAAGGCTGGCACCTTGCGAACCTTGTTTATCCAGCCAGGCCAGCACGCCCGAGTTACGCAAACAAAGCGCGGTTTGAAACAGCATAGGCGCAAAGGCAATGCGTTGTGCTTCTGTAATAGCATCCAACGCGCTGAGCGTATCCTTTTCGTACATGATTGCGTCACCTTTCCGGCGCGAGAGAAGAGGTTATCGGGCCCTTTCAGGCCCAACTTTAGCGGAATTTACAGCGCAGCACCGGCGGAGAGATTCAGCTGAATATCGTGGTCAAGGTTATGAACCCAACGGTTGTAATTCTTATGAATGTTGCCGTCTTTGGCTTTCAGATTCATGCTGCTTTCGTAAAGGATGGAATAGCGGGTGGCGGAATAAGGAATACGAACTTCAACAGAGTGATCGCGAGCCTGCAGGCGGCCTTTAATCACGCCAGGACCTGCCTCAGACATAATCCATTCGCGGTGGAGACCCGCTTTCAGTATCGCCGTTTTTACCTGATCGGCGGTATGACCTGCACTGACCGTGGAGTGAATCTGCTCAACTGGAGCAGTACGTGCACACCCTGCCAGGGCGCCAATAATCGCGAAGGCAGTAAACCATTTTATAAGCTTTTTCATCAACAACTCCGTATCAATAATAACAATTAATGCCAGATAGTTTTACTAATAGAGTATTTAAATCAAATCAGGATTCGCCGGGCCGATTAAACATGCCTCTGAATGGTAGCGGCGGCTATTATGTGATTTATTAACGATTTGGCAAAGAAGAAATTAAAAAATCGCGCCAGGCATTGAGAAGGGAAAACAATAAAAAGCCGACTTTAAAAATCGGCGAATATAATAAAGGACTGAGTCTTTTTGTAACCTACCCATCAGGGTAGGTTACAAATAACGATATTATCCGGGAAGCCGGCTTTTGGGTCGGCCCGGGCCAAGCAGGATCGCCAGCTTGCTGCCGCCTTTGGTGGTCTCCATCCAGATTTTGCAGACGCTGGTCAGCGGTACGGAGAGCAGCATACCGACGGGCCCCAGTAACCATCCCCAGACCAGCAATGACAGGAAGACCACCATAGTCGACATACCCAGGCGATGGCCCATCATGCGCGGCTCAAGAATGTTCCCCAGCACCATATGCACTAAGAGGAACAGCGCCCCTACCAGCATACATTCGTAGATACCATTAAACAGAAACGCCTGAATCATCGGCGGCACGGCGGAAAGCACGGCCCCAATATTAGGGACATAGTTCAGCAAGAAGGCCAGCACGCCCCACATCAGGGCGAACTGTACGTCCATTAGCGTCAGGCCGAGCCAGATAATCACGCCGGTCCAAAGGCTGAGCAATGTTTTAAGCGCCAGATATTTGGTGACGCCTTTTAACGCACGGTGCAGGCCCGCAATATGAATCTGCGGATTGTTCAGTGAGAAACGTAGCTTATACGGCACATGGCGGACTTCAAACAGCATAAAGACGACCGTCATCACCAGCAGTAGAATGCTGGCCATTGCCCCGGAGAGGCCCGTCATCAGCGTGGTGGCGAAGGTCATCACTTTTTCAGAATCCATTCGCTGCAACATTCTTTCGGGAGAGATATGCAGATTGAGAAACGGCAGCATCTCCTGCAGGTCGATAAGTTTACGCGTCAGCTCTTTATTGTATTTCGGTAGCATGGTCGAAAATTCACTGAGTGACGCCGCCAGAACGCCAAACAGCGCCGTCAGCACGACCAGCATCACCATCACCACAATGGTAATGGCCACGGGTCTTTTAATTCCCCGACGAATAAACCAGGTCACGAGCGGGTTGAGGACAATGGCAAAAAAGAGCGCCAGTAAAAGCTGAACAATGATGTCGGCTGCCGCATGAATACCGGCAAGGATCACCACCAGACAGGCGAGTTTGAGCAAAATGTGTAGACCCGCTTTGTCGGGTTGAGTGGCTTTCATACGAATTCCTTTTGGTGTTTGGCCTTAAGTGTAGTGCGCCGGCGGTCTGCCGTCTGGGTTGATAATCTGAAAGTCCGTGCTGATTTTCATCGTCTGACGTGGTAATAGTGAAACACTGTTGTAAAAAGCCAGGTAGAACCTCATGTCCGTACCCGACGCCGAACCGGCGCTCACTGGATTGCGCCTTAATTTGCGCATTGTCTCCGTCGTCATGTTTAACTTTGCCAGCTACCTCACGATTGGTCTTCCCCTTGCGGTGTTGCCGGGTTATGTCCATGACGTAATGGGATACAGCGCTTTCTGGGCGGGGCTGGTGATCAGCCTGCAATATTTCGCCACCCTTTTAAGCCGTCCTCAGTCCGGGCGTTATGCGGATCTCTTTGGGCCAAAAAGCATCGTTGTCGTTGGGCTATGCGGCTGCTTCCTGAGCGGTCTGAGCTATCTGTTGGCGGCTGAGACGAGCGAATGGCCGGCGATCAGCCTGCTGCTGCTCTGTCTGGGTCGGATGATTTTGGGCATCGGGCAGAGCCTGGCCGGAACCGGATCGACGTTGTGGGGCGTGGGCGTTGTGGGCGCTCCTCATATCGGACGGGTGATCTCCTGGAATGGTATTGTGACCTACGGCGCGATGGCGCTGGGGGCACCGCTTGGCGTGGTCTGTTATGCCTGGGGCGGGCTGCAGGGGCTGGCGATCACCATTATGGTCGTGGCGCTTCTGGCCATTTTGCTTGCGCTGCCGCGGCCAAAAGTTAAAGCCAGTAAAGGTAAGCCTTTGCCGTTTCGCGCGGTCCTGGGGCGCGTCTGGCCGTACGGTATGGCGCTCGCGCTCGCCTCGGCGGGCTTTGGGGTTATCGCGACGTTCATCACCCTGTTCTACGATGCAAAAGGCTGGGAGGGGGCCGCCTTTGCGCTCACGCTCTTTAGCTGTGCGTTTGTGGGCGCACGCTTACTTTTCCCTAACGGCATCAACCGTCTGGGAGGATTGAACGTGGCGATGATCTGTTTTGCCGTGGAGATTGTCGGCCTGCTGGTCACCGGCCTGGCTGACGCGCCGTGGATGGCAAAAGTGGGCGTATTTCTGGCGGGAGCAGGGTTCTCGCTGGTCTTCCCGGCGCTTGGGGTGGTAGCGGTCAACGCGGTGCCACAGCAAAACCAGGGATCGGCGCTGGCCACCTATACGGTGTTTATGGATATGTCGTTAGGCATTACCGGGCCGCTTGCAGGGCTGGTGATGGCGTGGGCAGGTGTACCGGTTATTTATCTGGCTGCGGCAGGGCTGGTGGCGGTGGCGTTGCTTCTGACATGGCGTTTAAAAAAACGGCCCCCGGCGCAAGCGACGGAGACCGTGTCATCGTGACCGAAATTACTGGATCACGAGGGTGTTAATGATGTTTTCTGCCGTGGCCTGTGCTTTCTGCTGATCGTCCGCAGGCAGCGTAATTTGCAGGGTCAGCAGTTTGTTATCCACTTTACCCAGCACCACAGAGGAGTACGCGGTCTGGCCTTTGGCGGAGATAATGCTGTCCAGCTGTTGCAGGGTGTGGCCCTTCAGTTCGATAGCTTTGTTGGTCACGACCTGCAGCTGCGGGTCACGGCTGCGCTGTTGATCTTCCAGACGCTTCGCCAGCACGCTTAACTCTTCGGTGGTGTCGTCGCCGACAATCACAATCACCGCTTTCTGCCCCGTCGCATCGGAATAGACGTGCATATTGTTAGCCTGAGTACCCAGCTTACCACTCTGGTCGGTCATATCCGCCGGCAGAGAGAAACTGAGTTTGCCATCCATCAGATTGACGGGCTGACCGGTCGCATTGCTTTCAGCAGACGCGCCCTGAACAGGGGTCGCTGTATCGCTGTTATCACACGCGGCAAGCCCCACGACCAGCAGGCCAATCCCGACATATTTAACCAGATTGCGCATTGACATCTTCCTTTCGATAAACGGCCATAACGGCTCATTCATCCATCTTATCACAACTGATAAGGCGAACCCTTAACCTGCCTGCAATGCTGAGTTTTCAGATTTATCTGCCAGTCTTTTCAGCAACATATTCAGCAACACGCCATACATCGGCAGGAAGAAGACGATGCTGATGAGCACCTTAAAGCAGTAATCTACCAGCGCGATTTCCATCCAGTGTTCGGCCATAAAGGCATCCGGGCTACGCCAGAAGGCGATAAAGAAGAACGCCAGCGTATCGCTGATGTTGCCAAACAGCGTCGATGCGGTGGGGGCCATCCACCAGAGGTGATTCTGCCGCAGGCGGTTAAAGACGTGTACGTCCAGGATCTGCCCCAGCGCATAAGCCATAAAACTGGCGGCGGCAATACGGGCGACAAAGAGGTTAAAGCTCAGCAGCGCCTCAAAGCCCTGCCAGCTCCCCATATAAAACAAGGAAGAGATCACGTACGAGATGAACAACGCAGGCAACATCACGGCAAAGATAATGCGACGGGCCAGCGGCGCGCCAAAGATGCGCACGGTCAGATCGGTTGCGAGGAAGATAAAGGGAAAGCTAAACGCGCCCCAGGTCGTGTGGAAACCGAAAATAGAGATCGGCAGCTGCACCAGGTAGTTACTGGAGGTGATCACCAGCAAATGGAAAAGCGAAAGCCAGAACAACGCTTTTACGCGCTGCGATTGAGAGAACGACGTCATATTGTGACCTTTTTAAATGTTGGGGTGAGGGAACCCAATATGAACCTGGCCTGTAAGGCGATTTTAGTTGCCTGTCTTAATGGCCCGGATTCAGAAAACGGCTGCATAATACTGCTTTCATCATGCTTTGCAATGGTTGATTTTCACGCAATCGTTAACCTGGTTTGCATTGACGACGCCGGGGCGTAAACTACAGCCGATTTTTACATGAACGAGAAGACAATGACTGACCTGTTCTCCAGCCCAGACCACACTCTTGATGCGCAGGGCCTGCGTTGCCCCGAGCCTGTCATGATGGTGCGCAAAACCGTGCGCACCATGCAAACGGGCGAAACGCTGCTGATTATTGCCGACGATCCGGCAACCACGCGCGATATCCCCGGGTTCTGTACCTTTATGGAACACGAGCTGGTGGCGCAGGAGACGGCAGGGCTGCCGTATCGGTATTTGATTCGTAAGGGTTAGGTTTCTCTCTTTCCAACAGGCAAAGGAAGGCTGTAAATGAGAACGTTTATGCCCCTGGCGTTATCCCTGATTGGCTGGATAACGTTGTTAAGCTTTGCACTGAATGACGCCTTAACCTTACTGGCAGCCCCCATTATGAATGGCGCCGGGCTTTTTTTCGCCCTTCGTTTCATGCGGATCGACACCACACTCGCCTCACGCTTCGTTACCACGATCTGTTCGCTCTCAGTGAGCGTGATGGTAGTGCTGTATGGGTATGGTTACCTGCTGGGGGGCGGCTTTCACCCTTAATTATTTTCGTCTTGCGTGACGCCATTAACGAAATCAAACCATCGTTTCAAATTTTAGCGTTTTTTTGTGAGGCGCTTCACCTCTCCTTTCCAGACCGTAGTCTAGTTTTTAAGCGGAAAAATAAAACGACGTTTTAACGCTTATCTCACTACCCTGGAGTTCACCCGATGAAAACGACACTCAAGCCGTTACTGGCTGCGCTGTGCCTCTCTGCTATTGCTGCATCTGTTTCTGCTCAAACTATTAAAGCCGCGGATGTCCATCCTGAGGGTTATCCAAACGTAGTCGCCGTTCAGAACATGGGTGAAAAACTCAAGCAACAAACCGACGGCAAGCTGGAGATCAAAGTGTTTCCCGGCGGCGTGCTCGGTGATGAGAAGCAGATGATTGAGCAGGCGCAAATGGGGGCTATTGATATTATTCGCGTCTCTATGGCGCCGGTTGCCGCCATCCTGCCGGATATTGAAGTCTTTACGCTGCCGTATGTCTTCCGCGATGAAGACCATATGCATAAAGTGATCGACGGCGATATCGGCAAGGAGATCGGCGAAAAACTGACGGCGAATCCTAAATCCCGCCTGGTGTTCCTGGGCTGGATGGATTCCGGCACCCGTAACCTGATTACTAAAAACCCTGTCGTGAAACCGGAAGATTTAAAAGGCATGAAAATTCGCGTGCAGGGCAGCCCGGTCGCGCTGGCGACGCTGAAGGCAATGGGCGCGAACGCCGTGGCAATGGGCGTGAGCGAAGTGTATAGCGGGATGCAGACCGGCGTGATCGACGGTGCGGAGAATAACCCGCCGACATTTGTTGCTCACAACTACATGCCGGTTGCCAAAAATTACACGCTCAGCGGCCACTTTATCACGCCGGAAATGCTGCTTTATTCAAAAGTGAAATGGGACAAACTCAGCGCGGATGAGCAGAAAAAAATTCTGACGCTGGCGCACGAAGCGCAGCTTGAACAACGCACCCTGTGGAACGCTTACAACCAACAGGCGCTGGAAAAAATGAAGGCGGGCGGCGTGCAATTCCATGAAATCGATAAGTCCGTGTTTATCAAGGCGACAGAGCCGGTGCGCGCCCAGTATGGCGACAAGCATCAGGATCTAATGAAAGCCATCGCTGACGTCAAGTAACTTGCGCTCCGTGGAGGACGTATGTCCGAACGCTACCTGAAGTGGATGGACCGCCTGTACCTGCTCGCCATGGCGGTGGCGGGCGTGTCGCTATTAGTCATGACCATCGTGATCCCGATTGGCATTTTCTCGCGCTACGTGCTCAATCGCGGAGAATCCTGGCCGGAGCCTATCGCCATCATCTGCATGGTGACCTTCACCTTTATCGGCGCGGCGGTCAGCTACCGCGCCGGATCGCACATTGCGGTGAATATGCTCACGGATCGCTTGCCTGCAAGCCTTCAATACCTGTGCGCCCGTCTGGTAGACCTGCTGATGCTGCTGATTTCCGGGCTGATGTTCTGGTACAGCTTCTGGCTTTGCGTTGAGCTGTGGGAGCAGCCGGTGGCGGAATTCCCGATTCTCACTTCCGGGGAGAGCTATCTGCCGCTGCCGATAGGTTCAGCCATATTGATCCTGTTTGTCCTCGAGCGCCTGCTGTTTGGCTCGCAGGAAAATCGACCGATCGTCATGATCGGCAACCATGCCTAGGGGTGAACAATGGATGCCTTTGTATTGTTATTCACCCTCGCCGTGTTGCTGGCGGTGGGTATGCCGGTGGCTTTCGCCGTAGGGTTAAGCGCGGTCGTAGGCGCATTGTGGATCGAACTGCCTCTGGAGGCGTTGATGATCCAGATTACCAGCGGGGTCAATAAATTCACCCTGCTGGCGATCCCGTTCTTTATCCTTGCCGGCGCGATCATGGCCGAAGGGGGAATTGCACGGCGGCTGGTCAATTTTGCCTATATCTTCGTTGGGTTTATTCGCGGCGGACTGTCGCTGGTGAACATTGTCGCATCGACCTTTTTCGGCGCGATTTCCGGTTCATCGGTGGCCGACACGGCCTCTATCGGTAGCGTGATGATCCCGGAAATGGAGAAAAAGGGTTATCCACGCGAGTATGCGGCCGCGGTGACGGCCAGCGGTTCGGTACAGGCGATTTTGATTCCGCCAAGCCATAACTCGGTGATTTACTCCCTGGCGGCGGGCGGGACGGTCTCTATCGCCACGCTGTTTATTGCCGGCGTGCTGCCAGGTTTGCTATTGGGTGTCAGCCTGATGGTGATGTGCCTGGGGTTTGCTCATAAGCGTGGTTATCCGAAAGGAGAAAGAATCCCCTTTAAGCAGGCGCTGAAAATCTTCCTTGATGCGCTGTGGGGACTGATGACGGTGGTGATTATTCTTGGCGGCATCTTAACGGGAATTTTCACCGCCACGGAATCGGCGGCGGTCGCCTGCCTGTGGGCCTTTTTCGTCACCATGTTTATCTATCGCGATTACAAGTGGCGGGAGCTGCCGAAGCTAATGTGCCGGACGGTGAAGACGGTTACGATCGTCATGATCCTGATTGGCTTTGCCGCAGCCTTTGGCGCCGTGATGACCTACATGCAATTGCCGACGCGAATCACCGAGTTCTTTACGTCGTTGTCGGACAACAAGTATGTGATCCTCATGTATCTCAACGTCATGCTGCTGCTGATTGGCACGCTGATGGACATGGCGCCGATCATATTGATCCTGACGCCCGTTTTGCTGCCGGTGACCAACTCACTGGGTATCGATCCGGTGCATTTCGGCATGATCATGATGGTGAATCTGGGGATTGGATTGATCACCCCGCCGGTCGGCTCGGTGCTGTTTGTTGCCAGTGCGGTCAGTAAACAGCAGATTGAAACCGTGGTGCGGGCCATGCTGCCGTTTTATGCCATGCTGCTGGTCGTGTTAGGGATGGTGACTTATATTCCGGCGATCTCGCTGTGGTTGCCGGGTATTTTAGGGATGCAATAAAAGAGATACCCCGACCAGGGTCTCATAAGTGAAAGCCCGGCACGGCGAGCACGCCGTGCCGGGTTGTTTTACCGGCGACGCAGCAGCCGCAGCGCGTTCGCCGTCACCAGCACCGTCGCGCCGGTGTCTGCCAGAACGGCCAGCCACAGTCCGGTTATCCCGAGCAGGGTGGTAACCAGAAAAATACCTTTCAGGCCCAGTGCAATCGCAATGTTTTGCCGGATGTTGGCGTGCGTCGCCCGTGCCAGGCTAATCATTTGCGCCAGCCCGGTCAGGCGGTTGTGCGTCAGCGCCGCGTCGGCGGTTTCCAGCGCGACGTCCGTTCCGCTTCCCATGGCAATCCCGATGGTTGCCGCTTTCATGGCGGGCGCATCGTTAATGCCGTCACCCACCATCGCCAGCGGCGCTTGCTGGTTGAGCTCCGTCACCGCGTTCACCTTATCGGCGGGTAAGAGTTCGGCTTTGAACGACAATCCCAGCTCGTCGGCAATCGCGGCGGCGGCACGCGGGTTATCGCCGGTCAGGATCACCCCCTGAATGCCCAGTTGATGCAGGGCGTCGATCGCTTCCCGCGCATCCTGACGCAGCGTATCGCGGAGCGTCAGAAGCCCCATCACCGCATTCTCCTGCGCCACCAGGACCACCGTTTGCCCGGACGCTTCCAGCGTAGGGATCTGCTGGCTAAAGGCGTTATCCGCAAACTTATCGGCGGCGCAAATCAATACGGTCTTCCCGTCAACGAGGGCCTCTATGCCCGACCCCACCCGTGCGCGCTGGGAGGTGGCCTCCGGAATCGCTAACCCGCGGCGCTGCGCTTCCCGCACGATGGCCTGGGCTAACGGGTGGGTGGAGCCTTGCTCTACCGCCGCGGCCAGCGTCAGGAGGGCCTCCTCGCTGACAGTATGAGGATAAATCCCCGTCACCTGCGGCTGGCCAACGGTCAGCGTGCCGGTTTTATCGAATGCGACCTGTTTCACCTGGCCCAGTTGCTCCAGCGCCGCGCCCCCTTTTATCAACGCACCGCGTCGCGCGGCGGCGGCAAGACCAGAGGTAATGGCCGCAGGGGTGGAGATCACCAGTGCGCAGGGACAGCCAATCAGCAGCAGGGTCAATCCCTTATAAATCCATGCATCCCAAGTTCCGCCAAAGAGCAGCGGTGGGATAACGGCCACCAGCAGGGCGATCAGCATAATAACGGGGGTATAGATCCGGCTAAAGCGGTCAATAAAACGCTCGACGGGGGCGCGGCGCTCTTCCGCTTCTTCAATCAGCGTAAGAATCCTGTCGATGGCGCTTTCACCTGGCCGGGAGACGACCCTGAACTGCACCAGACGATCGACGCTGGTGGCGCCGGCGGGCACTTTTTCGCCCGAGGCGCGCTCCACCGGGATTGATTCTCCGGTTAAGGCGCTTTCATCAAAACTGGCATAGTCGCTGAGCAATGCGCCGTCGGCGGGCAGACGTCCGCCTGCGGCCACTTCGATGATATCGCCCGGGCGTAAAGCCTGAATCTCAACCGTTTTACGTTCGCCGTTGACAACCTGCGTGGCGGTGTCCGGTTTCAGCGCCATCAACGCGCTCACGCCTTTTCGTGCCCGGCTGGCGGCCCAGCCCTCAAGGCGCTCCCCAATCAGAAAGAGCAGCAAGACCATCGCGGCTTCTGCCGTGGCACCGATAAACAGCGCCCCGATCGCCGCCACGCTCATCAGCGTTTCAATGGCGAACCAGCTGCCGCTTTTCATCAGGCGCAGCGCCTGACGGGCGACAGGGAAAAGCCCGACCACCGTGGTGGCGATAAAGGCCATATTACCCAGCGAAGCGCTGAACTGAGCCAGACCCCAGCTCAGCGCCATCATGACGATAAGCGTAATAAGGGGCAGGTTTTCCCGCAGCGGGGCGCTTTTTTCAGGAGGGGCCGTTTCGCTACGCAGGCTGTAGCCCGCCTGGCTGACGGCGGCTTCCACCTGCTTGCTCACGTCGGTATCCGCACTGACGACCAGTTTTTCAGTGGTGAATAAAACCTGAACGTGGCGAACGCCCGCAACCTGTTTAACGGCGTTTTCAACTTTACGCGCACAGGCTGCACAGTCCATGCCGTTGACGATCCAACTAAAGCGAATGCCCGTTTCCGGCAGCGTTTCGGGTGGGGTTTCACAGGCCTTATCACAGCAGCAAGGCGCTTTCGCCGCGACGGGATTCAGCTTAAGTGTCGAGAATTGCGGCGCTTTTTTAGGAATATCTGGAGTCGACATGGCACTCTCCGGTAAATGATAACTTTCTCATTAACCGCAGTATGCACTCTGGAGTCGACTCCAGAGTCAAGCGCTATTTAGATATAGAGTGAACGGACAATCAGGAAGTGTCCGGCAAAATAGCAGGCCGCAGCGATGGCGTTATCCGCCCGGAAGCGACGACGATAATGGCTACCCAGCCAGACAACGTTCCCGACAAGCAGCAACGCCGCACCAAAGAAAGCCGACATCGCAGGCGCCGTAGGACGGAAGAACCAGAGTTCGCCCGCCAGCCACACCATGACCAGCGTCATCGCGATGAAAGTACACACCGGCATACGCATCTCTTCAAGGCGCGTCCAGATGACCGCAATAAGCAGCGCACCCACCACCAGCAACACCAGCGGCAGCGGCCAGAAGAATGACAGCGTCATCTGGCTGGCAAAGTAGATGGTGTAGAGCAGATGTGACAGGAAGAACGCACCCACGGCGTACAGCAGACGCTGGCGCGGAAGTAGCGTTAACGCATCCCCGATCAACGAGGCGCACAGACCGGCGAGCACCAGATAGCTCACGGCGCTAAACATAGGGGCTTGCCAGGCAAGCAGAAGCAAAAGCAGTAACGTGAGCGGTTTAAACAACCAGCGTTGCCAGGTAGGCCCGCGATAAGACGCATCGACGAAAAGCCATGCGGAAAGACAGACAGCGATAAATGACCAAAGCATATAAACTCCCTGTATCTGTTGCGACTGAATTATCAGTTTCTTATCCAGTGTAGTGACGCGGGCGACCGTTTGGCAATGCCGGGGAAGGCAGGGTATCCTGATTTCCGCATAATCTTATGGGATTCAACAATGAGCAAGATGCCGCTTTTTTTCATCATCGTGGTGGCGATCATCGCGATCGCCGCCTCGTTTCGTTTTGTGCAGCAGCGGCGCGAAAAGGTCGATAACGACGCCGCGCCGCTGGCGCAGAAACGCGTCGTGGTGAGCAACAAGCGAGAGAAACCCCTCAATGAACGCCGTTCGCGTCAGCAGCAGGTGACGCCAGCCGGCAGTGCGATGCGCTACGAGGCAAGCTTTAAACCTGAACAGGGCGGCCTGGAGATGACGTTTCGCCTGGACGCGAAGCAGTATCATCAGCTGACGGTGGGGGAGAAAGGAGTGCTGAGCTACAAAGGGTCGCGATTTGAAGGGTTCAGGCCGGAATAATGCTCGGTCGGTTCCCTCTCCCGGTGGGAGAGGGGTAGGGTGAGGGCATCAGGCCGCACTTTACTTCTTCACCTGCGCCTTAAATTTTTTCATCCACACCAGCAGCTCAAACACGCCGAAAATAAACACCCGCAGCTGCTGCCAGCCGGTCATGGGTGGGCCATCTTTTGGTAAACCGTTTTTCAGCATCACCATCTGTAAAGCATGCATAAAAGCGGTGAAAATCAGCGCCACATTCACAAAAATGTTCATGGGGCGTGGGAAGGGGTGCACCAGGTTCAACAGCAAAAACGCCCAGACGCCCAGCATCAACAGGCGGCCTACATTAATCAGTACGGGCATCGGACTCTCCTTGTTCTACACGATGATATAAACGATAGGCGACCTGACCGGCGACCTGCTCGCGATGCAGATCCCAGTGTACAGGGACCGGCGGTAAACCGTTTTCGACTTCGCTTTCAACATAAATGAGCGCGTCATCGGCCAGCCAGCCGTTCTTTTCCAGCAGGTCCAATGTCTCTTCCAGCAACCCTTTACGGAAAGGGGGATCGACGAAGACCACATTATGCGGTGTGCCGGGTTTTGCCAGATAAGACAGCGTGTTGGTGTTAACCACGTTGGCATTGGTGACCTTGAGCGTCGCGAGATTTTGCTGCAGTTGCTGCGCGACGCTGCGCTCCATCTCCAGGAGTGTAGCATTTGCTGCATAGCGCGACAGCGCTTCCAGACCTAATGCACCGCTTCCGGCGAAGCAATCAAGGCACTGCGCATCCACCATGGACGGGGCCAGCCAGTTAAATAAGGTTTCTCGCACGCGGTCGGTGGTCGGGCGCAGACCGGGGCTGTCGGGCACCGGTAATTTCCGGCCTCGCCACTGGCCGCCGATAATGCGAATTTGTCCGGCGGAGGCACGGTTAGGTTTCTTCATTTTAAGGAAAGCTCTGCTAACAATTGGCCTGCGATTCCAGGCGGTGATGTCAATTAAGTTAAGTGTTAGACTATTTCATCATTTTTTTAGCTTCTATGTATATAGCACCGCGAGGAGTGTCGTCTCAGATGGCAAAACAAAAAAAACGTGGCTTCTTTTCCTGGCTGGGCTTCGGCGAAAAAGAGCAAGAAACAGAACAGAAAATCGACGAGCAGCAGAATGTTGAAGAACAGTCACTGCCAGAGACGCCTGTTGAGACGGCAGCGGTAATAGAAGCCGAAGTGCCTGCGCACAGCAAAGAAGAGACAGACGCCTTTGCTGAAGAGGTGGTGGTCGTCACCGAACAGGTTCAGGAGAGCGAAAAGCCCGAACCGGTTGAGCCTGAGGTTGTTACCGAAGCGCCGCAGGCGGTCGTGGAACACGAAGAGCTGCCGCTCCCGGAAGAGATCCAGCCAGAAGTGGTCTCTGCAGAAGAGTGGCAGGCTGAAGCTGAAACCGTTGAAATCGTCAACGCCGTCGAAGAAGAGGCTGACAACGAACCTGCGCTGACCGACGAGGAGCTCGAAGCCCAGGCGCTGGCGGCTGAAGCGGCAGAAGAAGCGGTAGTGGTCGTGCCGGTTGCCGACGTTGATGAACCCGTAGAAGAGATTATTCAGGAGCAGGAAAAACCGACCAAAGAAGGGTTCTTCGCCCGTCTGAAACGCAGCCTGCTTAAAACCAAAGAAAATCTGGGTTCCGGATTTATCAGTCTTTTCCGCGGCAAAAAAATCGATGATGATCTGTTTGAAGAGCTGGAAGAGCAGCTGCTGATCGCCGATGTGGGTGTCGAAACCACCCGCAAAATCATTGCGAACCTGACCGAAGGCGCCAGTCGCAAACAGCTGCGCGATGCAGAGGCCTTATACGGCTTGCTGAAAGACGAAATGGGCGAAATCCTCGCAAAAGTTGACGAACCGCTTAATATTGAAGGCAAAACGCCTTTTGTTATTTTGATGGTGGGCGTGAACGGCGTGGGTAAAACCACCACCATCGGCAAGCTGGCGCGTCAGTTCGAGCAGCAGGGTAAATCGGTCATGCTGGCGGCAGGGGATACCTTCCGTGCGGCAGCGGTAGAACAGCTGCAGGTCTGGGGTCAGCGCAACAATATCCCGGTGATTGCTCAGCATACCGGCGCCGATTCAGCTTCCGTCATTTTTGACGCCATCCAGGCCGCGAAAGCCCGTAACGTGGATGTGTTAATTGCGGATACCGCAGGGCGTTTACAGAACAAAGCGCACCTGATGGAAGAGTTAAAGAAAATCGTCCGCGTCATGAAGAAGCTGGACGAAGACGCGCCGCATGAGATTATGCTGACCATTGATGCCAGCACCGGTCAGAACGCGGTCAGTCAGGCGAAGCTGTTCCACGAAGCGGTGGGCCTGACGGGCATTACGCTGACCAAACTGGACGGCACGGCGAAAGGCGGCGTGATCTTCTCCGTCGCTGACCAGTTCAGTATTCCAATCCGTTATATTGGGGTTGGCGAACGTATCGAGGATTTGCGTCCCTTCAAATCGGACGACTTTATTGAGGCACTCTTTGCCCGAGAGGATTAACAATGATTCGCTTTGAACACGTCAGCAAGGCCTATCTTGGTGGGAGACAAGCGCTGCAGGGGGTGACATTCCACCTGCAGCCAGGCGAGATGGCATTCCTGACCGGGCATTCCGGCGCAGGGAAAAGTACTCTGCTCAAGCTAATCTGTGGGATCGAACGGCCCAGCGCCGGGAAAATCATGTTTAGCGGCCATGACATTAGCCGCCTTAAAAATCGTGAGGTGCCGTTCCTGCGTCGCCAGATCGGCATGATTTTCCAGGATCACCATTTGCTCATGGACCGTACCGTCTTTGATAACGTGGCGATTCCGCTCATTATTGCGGGCGCCAGTTTTGATGATATCCGTCGTCGCGTCTCCGCGGCGCTGGACAAGGTGGGTCTGCTCGACAAAGCGAAGAATTTCCCGATTCAGCTCTCCGGCGGTGAACAGCAGCGTGTGGGTATTGCCCGCGCGGTGGTAAATAAACCCGCTGTTTTGCTGGCGGATGAACCGACCGGGAACCTGGATGACGCTCTCTCAGAAGGGATTTTACGCTTGTTCGAAGAGTTTAACCGCGTAGGGGTAACGGTATTGATGGCGACGCACGACATGGGGCTCATTGCGCGTCGTTCGTACCGCATGCTGACGCTCAGTGACGGTCACTTGCACGGAGGCCACGGTGAATAAGCGTGACGCAATAAACCAGATTCGACAGTTCGGCAATCGGTTTGACCGGTTCCGTAAGTCCCCGGGCGGTGGCGATAATAACCGCAATGCGCCAAAGCGCGCGAAAGCGGCGCCAAAACCGCATTCGCGTAAAACCAACGTCTTCAATGAACAGGTGCGCTACGCCTTCCAGGGCGCCGTGCAGGATTTGAAGAGCAAACCGCTGGCGACATTCCTGACGGTGATGGTGATCGCCATCTCCCTGACGCTGCCAAGCGTGTGCTACATGGTCTATAAAAACGTCCATCAGGCGGCATCACAATATTATCCGTCACCGCAAATCACGGTGTATCTGGATAAAGCGCTCGACGATAACGCGGCGGCGCAGGTGGTGGGGCAACTCCAGTCCGAGCAGGGCGTGGAGAAGGTCAATTACCTCTCGCGTGACGAAGCGCTGGGTGAGTTCCGCAACTGGTCCGGGTTTGGCGGCGCGCTGGACATGCTGGAGGAGAACCCGTTGCCCGCTGTGGCCGTCGTGATCCCGAAACTGGATTTCCAGGGGACGGAATCGCTCAACACGCTGCGTGACCGCATCACCCGTATCAACGGTATTGATGAAGTCCGCATGGATGACAGCTGGTTTGCGCGTCTGGCCTCGCTTACCGGCCTGGTAGGGCGCGTTGCGGCAATGATTGGGGTGCTGATGGTGGCGGCGGTCTTCCTCGTCATCGGTAACAGCGTCCGCCTGAGCATTTTTGCCCGTCGCGACACCATCAACGTGCAAAAACTGCTGGGTGCCACGGATGGTTTCATCCTCCGCCCTTTCCTGTATGGCGGCGCACTCCTCGGTTTTTCCGGTGCATTTCTTTCACTGATTTTGTCAGAAATTTTGGTGATGCGACTGTCATCGGCGGTGACCGACGTCGCGCAGGTTTTCGGAACCAGGTTTGATATCAGTGGGTTAGGCTTTGATGAGTGCCTGTTATTGCTGCTGGTCTGCTCCATGATTGGCTGGGTCGCCGCATGGCTGGCAACGGTGCAACATTTACGCCACTTTACTCCCCAATAAAAATTTTCTGGTATAATCTTTCCCTGCAATGAGAACGTCGCTCTGCAGGGAAAGAGATCCCTGTTGTCTCTGCCCCGCAGTATCATCTCTGTGTCACATTTTGTGCGTAATTTATTCACTGTTGCACTGGGAACTTGTGGATAAAATCACTGTCTGATAAAAGTGTGAATGCTATTCTCGTTGCTCAAATGCTTTGGCATGGTTGTTGCCTGATGGGGATAACCTGGACCAGAAGATATCGAATTGAGAGGAATGAATGACCAAAGAAATGCAAACTTTAGCTTTAGCCCCTGTTGGTAACCTGGAATCTTACATCCGGGCTGCGAACACCTGGCCAATGTTGACGGCTGAGGAAGAAAAGGAGCTGGCTGAAAAGCTGCATTACCAGGGCGATCTGGAAGCAGCTAAAACGCTGATCCTGTCTCACCTGCGCTTTGTTGTTCACGTTGCTCGTAACTATTCGGGCTACGGCCTGCCGCAGGCAGACTTGATTCAGGAAGGTAACATCGGTCTGATGAAGGCTGTGCGTCGCTTCAACCCGGAAGTGGGTGTGCGACTGGTCTCCTTCGCGGTGCACTGGATCAAAGCTGAAATTCATGAATACGTTCTGCGTAACTGGCGTATTGTGAAAGTCGCGACGACGAAAGCGCAACGCAAACTGTTCTTTAACCTGCGTAAAGCCAAGCAGCGTTTGGGCTGGTTCAATCAGGATGAAGTTGAAATGGTTGCGCGTGAGCTGGGTGTCACCAGCAAAGATGTGCGTGAAATGGAATCGCGGATGTCCGCACAGGACATGACGTTTGATATGTCATCCGACGACGACGCATCTGACAGCCAGCCGATGGCCCCGGTCCTGTATCTGCAGGATAAAACCTCTAACTTTGCTGACGGCATTGAAGAGGATAACTGGGAAGATCAGGCGGCCAATAAACTGACCCACGCGATGGAAGGTCTGGACGAACGTAGCCAGGATATTATCCGTGCTCGCTGGCTGGACGAAGATAACAAGTCCACGCTTCAGGAGCTGGCCGACCGCTACGGCGTCTCTGCAGAACGTGTGCGTCAGCTTGAAAAGAACGCCATGAAAAAACTTCGCGCCGCTATCGAAGCGTAATGATGACGAAGCTCTCCTTTATCTAAACCGTAAAGGATAATAACCCTCGGATGAAAATTCGGGGGTTTTGTTTTTTTAACGCCTGCTCTGGCGAATTCTTATCCCCTGGCAAACACTTACAGATGCGCTCAGCATGCGGACATCTTTGGGGGACAGGGTGAAAAATAACGAACTGAATGAACGGCGTTTACAGGCCACGCCGCGGGGCATTGGCGTGATGTGCCCTTTTTACGCTGACAAAGCGGAGAACGCCACGCTGTGGGACGTCGAAGGCAATGAAGTTATCGATTTCGCCGCCGGCATCGCGGTGCTGAATACCGGCCATCGCCATCCAAAAGTCATTGCCGCCATTGAGAAACAACTCCACGCCTTTACCCATACGTCTTATCAGATTGTCCCCTATGAGGGCTATATCGCGCTTGCGGAGCGAATCAATGCCCGCGTCCCGATTGACGGCCCGGCGAAGACGGCGTTCTTTTCAACCGGTGCTGAAGCGGTCGAAAACGCGGTTAAAATTGCCCGGGCTTATACCCGACGTCCTGGCCTCATCACCTTCGGCGGCGCCTTCCATGGGCGCACCTTTATGACGATGGCGCTGACCGGTAAAGTCGCGCCTTATAAAATCGGATTTGGTCCTTTCCCCGGTTCGGTTTATCACGCTCAATTTCCCAACACGCTGTACGGCGTCAGCTCCCAGGATGCGCTGAAAAGTCTGGATCGCCTGTTCAAAGCGGATATCGCCCCGGATCAGGTGGCGGCCATTATTATTGAACCGGTTCAGGGGGAAGGCGGCTTTAACGTCGCACCGGCAGACTTTATGCAGGGATTGCGGGCGCTATGCGACACCCACGGTATTCTGCTGATTGCCGATGAAGTGCAGACGGGATTTGCCCGTACCGGCAAGTTATTCTCGATGGAACATCACTGCGTGAAGCCAGATCTGATCACCATGGCGAAAAGCCTGGCGGGCGGCATGCCGCTCTCCGCCGTTTCGGGTCGCGCTGAGGTGATGGATGCCCCTGCGTCCGGCGGTCTGGGCGGCACCTACGCCGGGAACCCATTGGCGATTGCGGCAGCGCTGGCGGTGCTGGAGGTGATAGACGAAGAAGATCTGTGCACGCGCGCGGCGCATCTGGGTCATCACCTTGTGGAAGTGCTGAATAAAGCGACATCAGCGTGTCCGTTCATCGCCGATATACGCGCTCAGGGCTCGATGGTGGCAGTGGAGTTTAACGATCCGCAAACCGGCATGCCGTCACCGGAATTTACCCGCCAGGTGCAGGAGCGCGCGCTGCAGGAGGGGCTGCTCCTGTTGAGCTGCGGCATCCATGGCAACGTCATCCGCTTCCTTTATCCCCTCACGGTGCCTGAAGCGCAGTTCCGCAAAGCGCTGGATATTATCTTCGCTGCGCTGACGCGTTAAAGCGCCTTGCCCGGCGTCACAGAACGCCGGGCTTATCATATATACATTTCAAATTAGCTATTCCAAAATCATAAAAATGGGGTATGTTTTAGCAGAGTGTGCTGAAAAAGCGCGAGCGGCACACCTATAACTGAAATAAAGCGCTGCACAACAACATCACAACAATCGTTAAAACCATAATAATGGGGAATCTCAGGATGAATATGAAGGGTAAAGCGTTACTGGCAGGATGTATCGCGTTGGCATTCAGCACCATGGCGCAGGCTGACATTAAAGTCGCCGTGGTGGGTGCGATGTCCGGTCCGGTAGCGCAGTATGGCGACCAGGAATTTACCGGTGCTGAACAAGCGGTTGCCGACATTAATGCTAAAGGCGGGATTAAAGGCGAAAAGCTGCAAATCGTAAAATATGATGATGCCTGTGACCCGAAACAAGCGGTGGCCGTGGCGAACAAGGTCATTAACGACGGCATCAAATACGTGATTGGTCACCTGTGCTCCTCTTCCACACAGCCCGCTTCTGATATCTATGAAGATGAAGGCATCCTGATGATTACGCCAGCGGCAACCGCCCCGGAGCTGACCGCGCGTGGTTACAAGCTGGTGCTGCGCACCACCGGTCTGGATTCCGATCAGGGTCCGACGGCTGCGAAATACATCGTTGAGAAAGTGAAGCCGAAGCGTATCGCCATCGTTCACGATAAACAGCAGTATGGTGAGGGTCTGGCGCGCTCCGTACAGGACAATCTGAAGAAAGCGAATGCCAATGTGGTCTTCTTCGACGGTATCACCGCGGGTGAAAAAGACTTCTCCACGCTGGTTGCGCGTCTGAAGAAAGAGAATATCGATTTCGTTTACTACGGCGGTTACCACCCGGAAATGGGCCAGATCCTGCGTCAGGCGCGCGCGGCCGGACTGAAAACCCAGTTTATGGGCCCGGAAGGCGTGGCGAACGTTTCGCTGTCTAATATCGCAGGCGAATCGGCAGAAGGTCTGCTGGTAACCAAGCCGAAGAACTACGATCAGGTGCCTGCGAACAAACCGGTTGTTGATGCGATCAAAGCGAAGAAACAGGATCCGAGCGGTGCGTTTGTGTGGACCACCTACGCAGCGCTGCAATCGCTGCAGGCCGGCCTGAACCAGTCAGCCGACCCGGCTGAGATTGCCACCTGGCTGAAAGCGAATACCGTGGAAACCGTGATGGGTCCGCTCTCCTGGGATGAGAAGGGCGATCTGAAGGGCTTTGAGTTCGGCGTGTTTGACTGGCATGCGAACGGTACGGCAACTGACGCTAAGTGAGTGTGGTGCGGGCTGATGCCCTCACCCTAACCCTCTCCCACAGGGAGAGGGGACAGCCGTGTGCGGGCTGATGCCCTCACCCTAACCCTCTCCCACAGGAAGAGGGGACAGCCCGGTGCGGGTTGATGCCCTCACACTAACCCTCTCCCACAGGGAGAGGGGACAGCCCGGTGCGGGCTGATGCCCTCACACTAACCCTCTCCCACAGAGAGAGGGGACAGCCCGGTGCGGGCTGAGGCCCTCACCCGAACCCTCTCCCACAGGGAGAGGGGACAGTCCTGTGCGGGTTGATGCCCTCACCCTAACCCTCTCCCACAGGGAGAGGGGACTAGATCGCAGATGCTCAAGGCTGTCGTGTTTTCTCCCTCTCCCCGTGGGAGAGGGCAGGGGTGAGGGCATCAGGCCGCACAATCTAAACCCTACTGCTTTTCCCACCCGTGTTCCTGCGCTCTAAACCCTAACGCCTGCATAAATGCCGCCATCACGCCGCGGTCTTCCACGCCGACATCCGCCATCCACCACGAGGTGACAGAAGGATTATCGCGGACGATCTCCTCAATCAAATACTGCCCTACACCTCGACGGCGGGTGATTTCGCGTACCCGCAGGGAATCCAGCGCACCCTGGGTGCCGCTCAGCGTGACGCGAACCGCGCCCAGCAACCGCTCGTTAAAACGGGCAGCATAGATCCGGTGGGTTTCATCAACGATCAGCGACGCAGGGGAATATTCCGGCCAGATTTTACCCAGGTCTATTTGATCCTGGTCGCTAAAGGTCATCAGACGAATGATAGTCAGTTTCATTAGCTGAATGTCCACATCATAAAAAAGTCGTAGCAGTGTACTCAATTTATTCGGGAAGAGGCTTTCTCTTTTTGGTCCATTTACCAGGTGATTAGTTTTGTGGCGGGGCGAAGCGCAGTTCGAAAACACATGGATTGAAAAATAAGCAGGATTTTAACCTAAATGGTAGTGATTTATTCGGCGCTTTGTACCGTTATTTTATGCTGCAAACTGCACTTTTATTTGTTTATCTCTGCCTGATTTCAGAATATTATCTTTGCTTAATCGCCTGAAATATAGAGATTTTAGTCTGGTTTTTGCCAAAAAACTGCGCTAAACCATTAAAGGCACTGGTAAAAATAGCGTTGTTCATTAAAAGTACAGAATGCTTTTTAACCATAATAAAACAAAATATATACGTAACACGTCACGAGTGGGGATTCAGAAATGAAAATGAACGCGAAAACATTTATCGCGGGAATGGTTGCACTGGCGATGTCGCAGGCAGCTTTAGCGGCAGAGATTAAAGTTGCGGTAGTGGGTGCGATGTCCGGTCCGGTTGCTCAGTGGGGTGATATGGAATTTAACGGCGCACGCCAGGCCATCAAAGACATCAATGCAAAAGGCGGCATTAAGGGCGATAAACTGGTCGGCGTGGAATACGACGACGCGTGCGATCCTAAGCAGGCTGTCGCTGTAGCCAACAAAATCGTTAACGATGGCATCCAGTATGTGATCGGCCATCTGTGCTCCTCTTCGACTCAGCCTGCGTCTGACATCTACGAAGACGAAGGTATTCTGATGATTACCCCCGGCGCGACGAACCCGGAACTGACCCAGCGCGGCTATCAGCACATCATGCGTACCGCTGGTCTGGACTCCTCTCAGGGGCCTACCGCCGCCCACTATATTCTTGAGACGGTCAAACCGCAGCGCATTGCCATCATTCATGATAAGCAGCAGTACGGTGAAGGTCTGGCGCGTTCCGTTCAGGACGGGCTGAAAAAAGGCGGCGCTAATATCGTCTTCTTCGACGGCATTACCGCAGGAGAGAAAGACTTCTCGGCGCTGATCGCCCGTCTGCAAAAAGAGAATATCGATTTCGTCTACTACGGCGGCTACTACCCGGAAATGGGCCAGATGCTGCGTCAGGCGCGCGCCACCGGCCTGAAAACCCAGTTTATGGGACCGGAAGGCGTGGGCAATGCTTCGCTCTCTAACATCGCGGGTGATGCGGCGGAAGGGATGCTGGTCACTATGCCAAAACGCTATGACCAGGATCCGGCGAACGCGGCTATCGTTGAGGCGCTTAAAGCGCAGAAAAAAGATCCAAGTGGTCCGTACGTCTGGATCACCTATGCCGCCGTACAGTCTCTGGCCACTGCCATGGATCGTACCGGCAGCAAAGAGCCGCTGGATCTGGTGAAAGATTTAAAAGCGCACGGGGCAAACACCGTGATTGGGCCGCTGAACTGGGATGAGAAAGGCGATCTAAAGGGATTTGAATTTGGTGTCTTTAAGTGGCACGCCGACGGGTCATCCTCGGTCGCCAAATAATCATCCCACCGCCCGGCAGTGCCGGGCGGGTATGAAAAGGTTTTCTTATGTCCGAGCAGTTTCTCTATTTCCTGCAGCAGATGTTTAACGGCGTTACGCTGGGAAGCACCTACGCGCTGATCGCCATCGGCTATACGATGGTTTACGGCATCATCGGCATGATCAACTTCGCCCACGGCGAGGTGTATATGATCGGCAGCTATGTCTCCTTTATGATTATCGCCGCGCTGATGATGATGGGCATCGACAGCAGCTGGATGCTGGTCGCCGCCGGGTTTGTCGGCGCGATTGTGATTGCCAGCGCCTACGGCTGGAGCATTGAACGCGTGGCCTACCGGCCGGTGCGTAGCTCCAAGCGCCTGATTGCGCTGATCTCCGCCATCGGGATGTCGATCTTCCTGCAAAACTACGTCAGCCTCACCGAAGGCTCGCGCGACGTGGCGCTGCCAAGCCTGTTTAACGGGCAGTGGATCGTGGGAGCCAGCGAAAACTTCTCTGCCTCTATTACCACCATGCAGCTGGTTATCTGGGTTGTCACCTTCCTGGCGATGCTGGCCCTGACTCTCTTCATTCGTTATTCCCGCATGGGTCGCGCCTGCCGCGCCTGCGCGGAAGATCTGAAGATGGCGAGCCTGCTTGGCATCAACACTGACCGCGTCATTGCCCTGACCTTTGTGATCGGTGCCGCGATGGCGGCGGTGGCGGGCGTCCTGCTCGGTCAGTTCTATGGTGTTATTAACCCCTACATCGGCTTTATGGCCGGGATGAAAGCCTTCACCGCGGCGGTACTGGGCGGGATCGGCAGTATCCCTGGCGCGATGATTGGCGGCCTGATCCTGGGCGTGGCCGAAGCGCTCTCTTCAGCCTATCTGAGCACGGAATATAAAGATGTGGTGTCGTTTGCCCTGCTGATTGTGGTGTTGCTGGTGATGCCGACCGGGATTCTGGGTCGCCCGGAGGTAGAGAAAGTATGAAACCGATGCATTTTGCCATGGCGCTGCTCTCAGCCGTCATCTTCTTCGTCCTGGCGGGCGTCTTTATGGGCGTCCAGTTAGAGCTGGATGGCACGAAGCTGGTGGTCGATAAGGCCGCTGATATCCGCTGGCAGTGGGTGTTAATCGGCACTGCCGTTGTCTTCCTGTTCCAGCTGCTGCGTCCGGTGTTCCAGAAGACGATGAAAAACGTCAGCGGGCCGAAGTTTGTTCTGCCCGCCATCGATGGCACAACCGTAAAGCAAAAGCTGTTCCTGATTGCGCTGCTGGTGGCGGCGGTGGCATGGCCGTTTATGGTCTCGCGCGGCACGGTGGATATCGCGACCCTGACCATGATTTACGTGATATTGGGTCTTGGCCTGAACGTAGTGGTCGGGTTGTCGGGCCTGCTGGTGCTGGGTTATGGCGGATTCTACGCCATTGGCGCTTACACCTTTGCCTTACTGAACCACTATTACGGTCTCGGCTTCTGGACCTGTCTGCCGCTGGCGGGCCTGGTCTCCGCCGCGGCGGGCTTCCTGCTGGGCTTCCCGGTGCTGCGTTTGCGCGGTGATTATCTGGCGATCGTCACCTTAGGTTTTGGTGAAATCGTCCGCATCCTGCTGCTCAACAATACCGAAGTGACCGGCGGCCCGAACGGCATCAGCCAGATCCCCAAGCCGACCTTCTTCGGCCTGGAGTTCAGCCGCAGCGCGCGTGAAGGCGGTTGGGATACCTTCAGCAACTTCTTTGGCGTGAAGTATGACCCATCAGACCGCGTGATTTGGCTCTACCTGGTGGCGTTGCTGCTGGTGGTCATCACCCTGTTTGTGATTAACCGCCTGCTGCGTATGCCGCTGGGCCGCGCGTGGGAAGCGCTGCGTGAAGATGAAATTGCCTGTCGCTCTCTGGGTCTTAACCCAACCCGCATCAAGCTGACCGCGTTTACCATCAGCGCCGCGTTTGCGGGGTTTGCCGGTACGCTGTTTGCCGCGCGTCAGGGTTTCGTCAGTCCGGAATCTTTCACCTTTGCCGAATCGGCCTTTGTGCTGGCCATTGTGGTGCTCGGCGGGATGGGCTCGCAGTTTGCCGTTATTCTGGCCGCCGTTCTGCTGGTGGTATCGCGTGAACTGATGCGCGACTTTAACGAGTACAGCATGCTGATGCTGGGTGGATTGATGGTGCTGATGATGATCTGGCGTCCGCAGGGTCTGCTGCCGATGACCCGTCCGCAGTTGAAGCTTAAAAATGCGGAAGTAAAAGGAGAGCAGGCATGAGTCAGCCATTATTATCCGTAAACGGCCTGATGATGCGTTTTGGCGGCCTGCTGGCGGTCAATAACGTCTCTCTGGATCTGCACAAGAAAGAGATTGTCTCTCTGATTGGCCCTAACGGCGCCGGAAAAACGACGGTGTTTAACTGCCTGACCGGTTTCTACAAGCCGACGGGCGGCACCATTATGCTGCGCGATCAGCATCTTGAAGGGCTGCCGGGCCAGCAGATTGCCCGCATGGGCGTGGTGCGTACGTTCCAGCACGTGCGTCTGTTCCGTGAGATGACGGTGATTGAGAACCTGCTGGTGGCGCAACATCAGCAGCTCAAAACGGGCCTTTTCTCTGGGCTGCTGAAAACCCCGGCCTTCCGCCGTGCTCAGGATGAGGCGCTCGATCGCGCCGCCACCTGGCTCGACCGTATCGGCCTGCTGCAGCATGCTAACCGTCAGGCGAGCAACCTGGCCTACGGTGACCAGCGTCGTCTGGAAATTATTCGCTGTATGGTGACCCAGCCAGAAATCCTGATGCTCGACGAACCGGCGGCAGGGCTTAACCCGAAAGAGACCAAAGAGCTGGACGAACTGATTGTTGAGCTGCGTAACCATCATGACACCACTATTTTGCTGATTGAGCATGACATGAAGCTGGTGATGGGCATTTCAGATCGCATTTACGTGGTGAACCAGGGCACGCCGTTGGCGAATGGCACGCCGGAAGAGATCCGCAACAACCCGGACGTGATCCGCGCATACCTGGGTGAGGCATAAGATGGAAAAAGCGATGTTAACGTTTGACAAGGTCAGCGCCCACTACGGCAAGATTCAGGCGCTGCACGACGTCAGCCTGCACATTAATCAGGGTGAAATCGTCACCCTGATTGGGGCGAACGGCGCGGGTAAAACCACGCTGCTTGGCACCCTGTGCGGCGATCCGCGTGCCAGCAGCGGGCGAATTGTCTTTGATGGAAAAGAGATTACCGACTGGCAGACCGCCAGAATCATGCGCGAAGCGGTGGCGATTGTCCCGGAAGGCCGCCGCGTGTTTTCCCGTATGACGGTGGAAGAAAATCTGGCGATGGGCGGTTTTTTTGCCGAACGCGACCAGTATCAAAGCCGCATTAAGCGCGTGTACGAACTTTTCCCGCGCCTGTACGAACGTCGTATCCAGCGCGCAGGCACCATGTCCGGCGGTGAACAACAGATGCTGGCCATTGGCCGTGCGCTGATGAGCCAGCCGCGCCTGCTGCTGCTCGATGAGCCGTCGCTCGGTCTTGCGCCGATCATCATTCAGCAGATTTTCGATACCATCGAACAGTTGCGCCAGGAGGGGATGACCATCTTCCTCGTCGAGCAGAACGCCAACCAGGCGCTGAAGCTCGCCGACCGCGGCTACGTGCTGGAAAACGGTCACGTGGTGCTGGAAGACACCGGTGATGCGCTTTTGGCAAACGAAGCGGTGCGAAGCGCGTATTTGGGCGGTTAATCGTGTTCCCCCCCTCACCCTAACCCTCTCCCTTAAGGGAGAGGGAACCGTATGGTGCCCTCTCTTAGCAGAAGAGCACCGCTTTTCTCCCTCTCCCCGTGGGAGAGGGCCGGGGTGAGGCCACCCGACCGCACAAGGCCAAAGCAAAAGGCAACGCACTGTTTTCTCCCTCTCCCCGTGTGAGAGGGCCGGGGTGAGGGCACCCGGCCGCACAAGGACAAAGCAAAAAGGCAACGCACTG
>NZ_JAJVHF010000015.1 GCF_022171985.1 Huaxiibacter chinensis
AGATAGCTTCAGCATCAACGAAGTCATTTTTGTTGCTTTTAACGAATGGGCGGACAAATTGCGGTGATATCAGCTTTGGAAAATGCCCTAACTCTGCCAGCTTGCGTGCCATAAAGTGAGAACCGCCACAGGCTTCCATCGCGATGGTTGTTGCCGGGCATGTCGCCAGAAATTCGATTAGCTTTGGTCGGGTGAATTTTTTACGGTAAACGGCCTTCCCACGATGATCCTGACAATGAATATGGAAAGAGTTCTTACCCAGATCGATACCAATAAGCGCAATGTTTTCCATGATGGTTCTCCGAATGAAAGCCTGTCCTCAGCATAGTACTGGGAAGGAGGGAGTGACCATCTCATTAAATAAAGCACGCTAAGCCGGTGGCAGCGGTCGCAATGGCCTGAACTTCCCCGCACCGACCTTGGCACTGCTGCGCCATAGGTAATCGCCGGTCAGGTTGATATGCTCCCACCCCAGCGGGGACAGATAGGGCGAATGATTGGATCACCGCCTTGCCGTCGCTGCTCGCAGCAGCCAGCTTCATGGCCAGCGCCGCCTCGTGAGTCTGCGCGTCAAAGTTTCTGAACTTGGTCGCATCAGCGCCGAGGTAAGCAAGGATGCGCATTTTTTCAGTAAGCGGTGGCTCGGGGTGTGCAGCAACTTTTGGGGCGAGCTGAACGACCTGAACCCATTCCTCCTGCGAAATCGCACCGGTAATAGCCTGCATGTTGCGCCCGAGTTCCTGCATGATCTTGCGTAGCGCCAGTGGCTCAACCTGGGTAGCGTCACCAGCCCAAGCTGGCAACTGAAAACCCCATAAAAGCAGGCAGGCCGTAACGGTCAGGGTGATAGTTCCAAATGCGTGGCTGTGTTTGCGGTGGGTCATGAAATTCTCCTGTAATTCAATCGTTCTCTCATTCGAACTCCCGCCCTTCGCCAGCTTCCTCATGGGTCACGCCGTCGCGGATGTGGTAGATGCGCTTGAATGTGGGGATGATCTTTTCGTCATGGGTGACGACGATGATGGCGGTCTCGAACTTCCGGGCCATGTCGTTGAGGATGCGGATTACAGCCATGGCGCGCTCGGAATCCAGCGGCGCAGTGGGTTCATCAGCCAGGATCACCGGCGGACGATTGACCAGTCCGCGCGCGATGGCGACCCGTTGCTGCTCGCCACCGGAGAGTTGCGAGGGCATTGCGCGAGCTCGGTGTTGCACATCAAGCGCTGTGAGCAATTCCAGTGCCTTCGCGCGCGACTCTCCATTCGCGACGCCTGCAAGCATCGGCAGCAGCGCCACGTTGTCGGTGACATCGAGAAACGGAATCAGGTACGGCGCCTGGAAAACGAAACCGATCTTGTCACGCCGTAAGGCGCGCAGGTCGCGGACTTTCCAGCCATCGGCGTAGATCACTTCATCGCCCAGCGTCATGCGACCGGCGGTCGGTTCGATCACCGCACCCAGACACTTGAGCAGCGTGCTCTTGCCGGACCCGGAAGGGCCGATCAGTCCCACCACTTCACCAGGCGCAACATGCATATTCACGTCTCTCAAGGCAAAGACAGCGGTGTCACCATCGCCATACCGCTTGCTTAAACTTTCGATGTGTATCCCTTTGCCACTCATCTCAACCTCCAATGGCTTCGGCCGGATCGACCTTGAGTGCTATGCGAATGGCGACGAGGCTAGCTAGAACGCAGATCACGAGCGCGGCAAAAAAACCGGCGACAGAATCCATTGGCGTGAGCAGGACATATTTTGGAAAAGCCGGTGCTGAAAAGGTGGCTGTGATCTTGCCGACCACGAAGCCAATCACGCCCAGGGCGAGCGCCTGCTGCATGATCATCGCGGCGATGGTTCGGTTGCGTGTGCCGATGAGCTTCAACACCGCGATCTCACGGATTTTGTCCATCGTCAGCGAATAGATGATGAAGGCAACGATGGCCGCGCTAACGATGGCCAGAATCACAAGGAACATGCCGATCTGCTTGGCCGAGGTGGCGATCAGCTTGCCGACGAGGATGTCTTCCATCTGTGCCCGGGTGTAGACCGTCAAACGCTTCCAGCGCTGGATGGATTCGGCAACCTCGTCCGGCGCATGACCAGGTTTCAGAGTGACCAGCACGGCATTGACGAACGCGTTGCTGCTCTGTGAAGCAATCACGGCATCCAGCAAACCTGGATCACCGGGTCGATTGAAGACCGGGTTGGCTTCGGTGCGACGCCGGCTTTGCCAGATGGCATCGTTGTCCTTGAGGAACTGGGCCTCCTGGGCATCTTTGAGCGGAATGAATACCATCGGGTCGCCGCTGGACGACACCATGCGCCGTGTCAGCCCCACGACGGTGTAATGATTGCGGCGAATGGCAAGACGATCTCCCAGTTTGAAGCCGGTGGCGATGTCGGCCACAGCCTCGTAGTGACCGCGCGTGATCTGGCGTCCAGCGACGAGATAAGGAGGCCATCCGGGTGTAGCCCCCAACGCACCGGGCGCGATGCCGACCACCATGGTGCGTACATCACTCTCGCCCTTGCGTACCTGCATGGTCAGGTAGGTCGCGTTCGCTGCCTGTGAGACTCCCGGCATGGCGAGAATGGCGCGATACACGTCATCGTTGAGGCTGGACGACTCCGCATAAGGACCCAGAGTATCCTTTTGCACCACCCAAAGGTCAGCGCCACTGTTGTCGAGCAACGCCTTGCCGTCGTCCACCATGCCTCGGTACACCCCAGCCATGACTAGGGTGACGCCGATCAGCAGACCCAGACCGATGCCGGTGAAGACGAATTTCCCCCAGGCATGGAGAATGTCGCGGCCGGCCAGGCTGATCATCGTGAAACTCCCGGGATATGCTCGACCACATGGATGCGGCTGCGCGCCGTCAGTGCCTTTTCGCTATAGGTCACAACCTGGTCCCCATTCTTGAGCCCTTCGCGCACCTGCACGTAACCATTGAGGTCGGAAGTGCCGAGCTTGACCGGGGAGAAATGCAGATCACCATCCACGATTTGCCAGACACCAACTTTATCGCCTTCACGCTGGACGGCAGCGTTGGGGATCAGTGGAGCGGCCGGGAGCGCCGGCAAGTCAACCGTGACTTCGGCCAGTTCACCCACTGGTGGCAAAGGTTCTGGTTTGTTATCGAATGTCACCTTGGCAAGCGTTTCCTCGGTTACCGCGTCGGCCTTGGGTTCCACCCGCAGCACGCGACCTTTCAAGGTCTGGCCACCACGCGAACGCAGGACGATATGAGCCGGCAGCCCCCCAGCCAGCCCCGATGCGCTGATCTGGTCGAAGCGCACATTGATCCACAAACTCTTGGGGTCGATCACTTCCACCACGGCCTGGCCCGCGACGATGGTCGTGCCGGGATCGGCATCGCGCACGGCGACTACACCGTCGACCGGCGCGATCAGGCGCAGATTGCTCCGCTGCGCGACGAGTGCTTCGCGGTCGGAGCGTGCCCGGGCAATATCTTCCCGAGCGGCGGATAGGGCGGCATCGGCGATCTGCAGTTCCTGCCGCTTGGTGGTGACGATTTCCTCGCTGGTCGAGCGCACCGCAAACAATTGCTCATAGCGGCGCGCCTGGGTTTGCGCGTAGGCTTGCCGGGCTTCTGCCTCGCGCAAAGCCGCTTCCGCCCGCTTGAATACAGACTCCTGTGAGCGCACCCGATCATCAAGGTCGACCGGCTCCATCTCGCCGAGCACCTGTCCGGCCTTGACCTGGCCGCCTACATGCACCTCCAGGCGTTTGACGCGCCCGGCAAACGTCGGCCCGATCTTGTAGGTGTAGCGCGCCTCCACCGTGCCGATGCCGAACAGCGCCGGTGTGATAGCCCGTGATTCCACGCTTGCCACCGTCACAGCGACCGGGGCGAGCGGCCCTGATCGCAGACCGACATAAATAAAAAGCACCAGCAAAGGAATGATGACGGCAAGCAGTGCCAGGGTGCGGCCTTGCAAGGGTAACTTTTTCATTGCGCACTCCTTATGCCACGCCGATAAATTGCAAAGACGCGCGGCGCATCGCGGTGCATACGTCCCACATCACCCGCTAACAGCGATTGCATGACCAAGCCCTGGATCGTGCCAATGAACAGCGTTGCCGCCGCCTCGTTGTCAAGCGAGGGAGACAACTCGCCGCTGGCCTTGCCTTTCTCGATGAGACGATGCAAACGTTCGCCGTAGCGCTGAATCAAGGTTTGCACCATGCGCTTGGCCGGTGTCGATTCGGCACGCTGAAGCTCACCAAACATCATTCTTGGCACGCCTGGGTGCTCAGCTACGAATTCGATATGACTCATGAACATCGCCTCCATGGCTGCCAAGGGCGACTCGATTCCTTGTGCGGATCGATCGATTCTGGCTAATAGGCGCTCTGCTACCCACTCCATGACCGCCTGCCAAATGGCTTCCTTGTTCGGGAAGTGCCGAAACAGCGCACCCTGGGTCAAGTTCATGTGTTTAGCGATAGCCGCAGTGGTTATCTCGCTTGGGTTTTGCGAACCGGCAAGCGCCACGACGGACTCGACAGTTACGGCACGACGTTCATCGGCCGGCAGATGCTTTGGATGGGTGTCCACGAGCACTCCTGGTAAGATAGTAATTGATTACTATCTTACCACAAGAGGCAACTCAAACAAGAGAAAACCCGACGTACTCGTCAATATCTAGAGTCTGCAATGGGCTTAACGTGCTTTATTTAATGAGATGGTCACTCCCTCCTTCCCGGTACTATGCTGAGGACAGGCTTTCATTCGGAGAACTATCATGGAAAACATTGCGCTCATTGGTATCGATCTGGGTAAAAACTCTTTCCATATTCATTGCCAGGATCGTCGCGGGAAGGCTGTTTACCGTAAAAAATTTACCCGGCCAAAGTTGATCGAATTTTTGGCGACATGCCCCGCTACAACCATCGCAATGGAAGCCTGTGGCGGTTCTCACTTTATGGCACGCAAGTTGGAAGAGTTGGGGCATTCCCCAAAGCTGATATCACCACAATTTGTCCGCCCGTTCGTTAAAAGCAATAAAAACGACTTTGTCGACGCCGAAGCTATTTGTGAAGCTGCATCGCGTCCGTCTATGCGTTTTGTGCAGCCCAGAACGGAATCTCAGCAGGCAATGCGGGCTCTGCATCGTGTCCGTGAATCCCTGGTTCAGGATAAGGTAAAAACAACCAATCAAATGCATGCTTTTCTGCTGGAATTTGGCATTAGCGTTCCCCGAGGAGCTGCCGTTATTAGCCGACTGAGTACCCTTCTTGAGGATAATAGTTTGCCTCTTTACCTCAGCCAGTTATTGCTGAAATTACAACAGCATTATCACTATCTTGTTGAGCAGATTAAAGATTTGGAATCCCAGTTGAAACGAAAGTTGGACGAAGATGAGGTTGGACAGCGCTTGCTGAGCATTCCCTGCGTCGGAACACTGACAGCGAGTACTATTTCAACTGAGATTGGCGACGGGAAGCAGTACGCCAGCAGCCGTGACTTTGCGGCGGCAACAGGGCTTGTACCTCGGCAGTACAGCACGGGAGGTAGGACGACATTGCTGGGAATTAGTAAGCGAGGTAATAAAAAGATCCGAACTTTGTTGGTTCAATGTGCCAGGGTATTCATACAAAAACTGGAACACCAGTCTGGCAAATTGGCCGATTGGGTCAGGGATTTACTGTGCCGGAAAAGCAACTTTGTCGTCACTTGTGCTCTGGCAAACAAGCTGGCCAGAATAGCCTGGGCCCTAACGGCACGACAGCAAACTTATGTAGCATAACGGCAGAAATACACCGGTTTAAAGAATTACTGATCTGGTTTTGCGAATACTGATATTGATGATACTAACGGCCCACCGGCCTGTTGAGGAACCTGTAAAACGGAAAGGCTCATTGAAGCCGTATATTTTCTGGAGGTTCATCAGGCGCGGAACTCATCAAGGCGCGGGAATAAAATCCCATTCAGACGCCGGATAGATTCAAGCAAGCCAACTTGTCGTCAAAATCGGTGTTGCAAAAACGGGAGTGACCATAGATTCCGTTTTCTGAGACGACCCCATCTACGTCAGGTTTCCGCTTTGGTTCGCTGGTGGCCGTCTCAGCTTGTTTTAGGGTGGAACGTGGATAGGCCAGGTTATATGCTGCGCCTGTGGTCATTTGCTCGATGACCGCAGGTGCATAACCTTCTGCTTCCAGCTTACGATATGCAGCCCGGTAGTCTCTTTGGGTTTTCAGCGGGTATATCTTTCCGCCTTTACCATCGAAAGCGATAAACCAGAAATCGTCCGTGCCAGTTTCCAGATTTCTGCAACGTTTCAGATGCCATCCGCCTTCTCTCGCCCAGATGGTACGGTTATTTCTGGCATTCGTTTTGTCATAACCGTTCTCGTCAAGCCAGCTATCAAAGCTGGTCAGCCCCAGATCCTGAACCTCCAGAGAAGGCACTCGAATGACCTGCAAGGTATGGCGGGGTCTTGGCTCTCTCATCTTGATCTCTTCCTAGCGCTGGTCTGGGAAATACGGATATTGCGGGCCATATTCATAGTCATGCGGGCCTGGCTCAACTTCCCAGAATGGACGGCCGCTAATTGTCTTTGGACCGCGCTCGTTTACGATGTCTTCTACATCCTGAATATTAAATGGCATCGTTGCCAGTAACAGCTGATCTTCGGGTGTCAGCGTCACAGTTGCACCGTCGATACGGCTGTAAAGGTCGGCAAACTGTTTACCTGCACCGTGCAACCGGTGCTCCGCTACACTTCTGATTGCGTGTAAGTCCAGCTCCGCCGCTTCCATGCGATCCACGTATAGTTTCATTTCTTTACGCAAAGCGCTCAGCTCACGGGCTTTAATAAACCCGCAGGCGTACCCACCCAGGGCGATAACTGCAATGATTGCTAAAATTGCCATTTTTTTCTCTCACGTGATTGCGGCCGTTACTCTAGTCTTAATGTGAAGTCTGGGAATTCGCTGGATGTTAAGTACGTTTTCATCCCCAGACTGACAGATGCTAAGGCGCGATCCCAACACTCCATTTGTAAGTATCAGGCCCATCTTCTCCGCTGGTGGCATCTGCTACAATCTGTGCATAACGTTCTCCAGCAAGTTCTCTTACCATCTGATCCACGACCCATTGCAGATGATGCATTTCATCGGTTCCGCCGTAACGACAAGCCAACTCAATAGCCCGCTCTATTCTTTTTTGTTCTTCAGTCATACTGAATCCTCACGCTTACATCAGCTATTCTGAAAACATGCACACTATAAATTGCGGCTGTCATTTCTCAGCCAGGCGCCTGCATTGCTGCCTCATTCCATCAAAAATACTTTCCGCAAGCTGCTGGGGGAACTGGTCCGGAAGAAGCCCGCTAACACGTTCAATGACACCCGGGGTTCTGGCGATGATTTCCTCTATCATCGCCTCTGTCTGCTGTTTACTCAGGCCGGTTATCTCACCATGCCTGATCCAGTGGCGTCGTTGTATTCGATATATCTGGTAATAGTTGCTACTGCCACGTACGGCCATCGCCAGTTTGCACTTCTGCCAGGATATCTGATTGTTCCCATGACCGATCACCGGCCATGCCGACAACACATCATAGAGTGGTGTAAGGTGATAACGTCCCTGTGGCCCAATAGAAATACTGAAATTTTTAGCGTGGCCATCTGTTGCGGCCATCATCCAGAAAACTATCTGCGTCATAAAAAACTGCGCTTTGTCACGCTCAGCACGGTCTGAATTACTCAGAACTTCCATAATTTCCGATATACCTGGCCCGCCGTCCGCCTGATATTTTCGTAATGGCGAAATGCCCAGGGCCTGACACATATCCTCCTGGGGTAAACGAATGATCCATTGTCCGTTTCCTGACCATTTTCGGTCAAAACGTTCTACCACCAGCGCTTTCTGATCTTCAAAGTGAGCAATCTGCGTTCTTGCCACGGGGAGCCCGTACTGTTCGAGAAGTACCGAGCAGAGCCATTCATTTTCAACCGACGAGCGCATGTCGGCTTTCATGTTCCCCACAAGTCCGAGCGGTAGCTTGAATATATGCGTCGTTGGTGTATTACCCTCCGGCATACACCACCGATCTTCATGCCACAGTAGGGCTGTTTTCTCCTGAGCACCGGCAATAGATAAACGTAAGTCGTCGTTATCTTCTGGCCTGCCCGGTAGCAATGTCTCCGTGGTATTACGCAAAGTTGCCGCAATTTCTGATTCAGTAAGCGGGTGATACTTCACGGAATATAAATCTGTGGGTTCATCTCCGTCATGAAGCAGCTGTATCGCGCCCACGCAGTCTTTTCCCAGCTCCGTCAGAAGATCAAAAGGCTCCAGGCTATCGGCCTTGTAACGCATTGCCAGACGTCTGCGTATGCCTTCGCTGTCCGGGAGTAAATTATCAAAATAGTCACGTACCACATTTCCACGCCAGACCTGGTTCCCGGGAGTAAAAGGAAGGGACAATGACAGCGGCCTTCCCTGTTCGTCTGCACTCCAGTCAGGAAGGTATTGTAAGCTGTCTACCCCTTTACTTTTTTCCCAGTATCCGACTTTGATTCCGTTCATCCAGATTGCCAGACGCTGCTGTTTCCGGCTCATATCGTTACCATTTCTCCTGTCGTGCAGGTGAGTTTGATTTAAGCATTTCTTCCGTCTGCTTCCCCTCTGAAGAGGCGGTTGTCGAGGAGAAGCTGATTTTTACGCCCAGGATAGAAAACACCTTGAATAGCCGTTCAATGCTCGCACTGGCAGGGTTGGCTTCCAGACGTGAGTATGTCTGTTGAGTGACCCCTAACCTTTCGGACAGGTCTTTTTGCGTCAGGCCATTCGCCTTGCGAAAACCAATGAGCAAGGGACGCAACTGGTTGAGCGTGTTTAACGGGTAATCATTATTGATCATAAGCTGGCCTCAGTAGTTCCTCTGATACACCTTGTACGCTGTTTTCTAAACATACACCCTAAAAGCTGTAATATCAAATTAACAGCCTAAAAGCTGTTAAATAGAGAGTACAACCTTTAGGCTGTTACTAAGTGGCAGCATAAATCTTTATGAGGTTTGATATGAGAGAACTATCAATAATAAGCCGTTACGCTCGTACAGCATCCGGTAAGAGAGCTGACAGATCAGGATCATCGGTAAACGAGAAGCGGAGTATCTTATGGCCCTGTTGTGAGCTGTATAAATAACTACGAGCTACTCTCTGCCTCGGGGAGGAGGCAGAGAGAGTATTAAAAGCAAAGGCAGACATTTTTAGCAGCTGGTGGGCTATGGGGTTCCGGAGGTGCTCCGGTGAATGTTACTTGACTGGCAAGTTTCCTGCTATGATGGTCAATGCCTCGATGCTGTCTATATTGTTCTGAAGCCGTTCCAGTTCTGCCTTTTCAATACCGGCCCAAAGCTTTAAGTGTCGCTGATAAAGGGACCACTTGAGTGAGTGAAAACCATTCCAGGCCAACCCCATCCAGGAGGCGTAATTCGCATTGAGAATATTGCCGGTGATATACATTTTACCTGCGTTAACAGCACTGGAAGTTCCATAACCCAGGGCAAGCATCATCCGGAAGCGTGGATTTAGCCGCAACGGCATGGTATCCAGTAAGGTCTCCCCAAAAGCTCCTTTTCCCAGCGATACCTGTTTCGCCACATAGAAAACCCGCATCAAAACTTCCATTATGCTCATCGGAATACTTGTCACGATAAACTGACGAAAGTCATACCCGTTGACATACATGTACTCTATTTGTTTGCCGAAGTTAGAACTCCCCACAGGGATCCCCTCAAGCATACGAAGTAGCCCCATAAAAGGAGCCGGTAACCCCATGCCACGGTTTCCTTTTGCTGAGGGGGCATTAACATCCGATGCCAGGTGTCCAAACATTCTGGCGATGAGCCTGAAAATATTGGTTTCGTCTGTAACGCCTTTACTGGAAGGATAAACCACGATCTGTCCATTCTGAACCACCGTACAGGTCCCGTTCAGCATATCCTTTATACCGAAAATAATGCCCAGTACGGGATCGTGTGACAAAGCTCTTAAGCGGTGATTTGTGGGAGACAAAACGCCACCGGCCGCACCCACTAAATCGCTGCTGATCGAACTGTCTGGTGCCCCTATAGGGAACAAATCTGAGAGTTTTGTACTCAGGTCCTCCGGCAAAATGGCATTGAAGGCTTTCTGCACCTGTTTATTGAAAATACCATCCACTTCTGCCGTAAAGCTCACCGTAGGTTTTGGCGGGGCTCTGACGCAAAGTAAATCCAGCATGGATGCTATGAGCCCGCATCCGCAGGCAATAGCATAATCCCAGGCGTCGAGTGCGTAGCGATCATTAAATTCTTTAATATGATTCTGGATCCGGGCATCTACAACAGCCAAGTCATCCGTGGAGAGTATTGTGGCCAGTCCAATATCACCGCATACACGCTGGTTAGCCTCGCTATATATAGTCTTGAGACCAGTAGAATGCATGGCAGTATCTGAAGGGGTCATTTCTCGCAGATGATGTTCTTTAAGCGCCAGATGCTCCGCTTCATCAAGTTCAGTGCCGCTGATTAGCCCGGTCAACTGTGCCTTAAGGCTCTCTATATCACTGTTAATTGTCTCGTGAGCGTTCGCGATATCCTGACCACGGAGCTGAATATAACGGATGGCCCTGAACTCATCATCATAAGGAGACTGACTCATGTGTTTACCTCACCGCGACCAGGCTACCTTTTGGAGCTTTCTTAGTAAGCATGTCGATTGTTGCCTTGATGCCAGCAATTTCTGCCTTAAAATATTCCGCATTCGACATCAACCTTTCCTGAACTTCGTAGAGCTTTTGGATGGCCTGACTAAGGGCGGCTGTCAGTTTCGCATTTTTTTTGTGTTTCACTATCGCGTACCCGCCAATCCCTAACACAGCTACAGGTGCGGCCAATACCGCAATGCCTGCAACCATACCGCCACCGACGATAGACCCTGCTGTAGCGAGCCCGGAGGTTATGCCTGCTGCTGACACTCCCGTTGTACCAAGCGTATAGAGAGCACCGAAGGAAGCCGCTGCGCCTACGCCTGACCCCGCCAAAGCTGCTGCGCCCTCAGTAATACCCGGGAACTTATTTTCAAGCGCCTGAAGAGCACTTGTAACTTCATCCATTGCCTTCTTGCGAATTTTTTCGAGCTCTTCAGTTTCGGTAGCGTCCATTACAGGCCTCGTATTCATAACTTGCTGTGTGATAGGTGAAAAAGAGCACCATAAAAGTGATGAAGAAATCATGACTTACTATTGTGGCACTTTCGAGTTCATGTTTGTCAGTTTCAATGCTGTTGCTGTTAGTAAGGGCAGACGCCATATCGGGCAGACCCAAAATAACTATCGTGCCAGCGTCATTTTGGAACTGACTTTGCTAAAAATCAGTAGCGGACTGAACAGACATGTGTGGATTTGAATCTGGGCAGGTTCCAGACATTATTCCAACCAGACTTCCAATGACAAAATGCTCGTCATTCTCGGAGACGACATAGGGTCCACCAGAGCAACCATCGGTGTTGAAATGTGCTATTACAAAGCGAGTTGTGAGATGTTGGGGAGAATGATTTGAGCAATTTAAAGGCCAAATGCCTGAAACTTCACCAGGGAATGTCGAAATTGTTGTCTCATTCATTGGATATCCGACACCCAATGTACCCATGCCAGCTGCGGGAGCCAGGACCTTAAAGTAACTACTTACAGGCTGTTGTATTCCAGCTGGTAATACGATTTCTGCACTGTCAACAAACGGAATGCCGTCTTTAAAGTCTGCCCTGTCATTAGCCTCATTGAGAATGAAATCGACTAGAACAGGCTCTTCGTTCACCAGTCCTTGATGGTTAAGAAATTTGACGTAAAGTTTAAGTGTATTGCTGACGGGATAAATTTTTCCAAGAGCATTGGTAACAACATGGGCTGCGGTGAGAATCTTTTGCTGCTGACCATTATCGAAACCAAACGCAGTTGCTTCGAGATGGCTACTAAAATGAGGATCATTGCTTACATAGATTTTACAAACGTAGTTTTCAAACATTATTTCCTCCTTTTGCCGGTACCTAATCAGTTACACGGCTGCATGTTATAAACAACTAAACTCGCTTCCTGATATTTGAGTTTGTATGTTTTGCCAGGCACCAGCTCACCTCTGAAACACGGTTAGTCTCCTCCATGACATGGTTATGGCGATGGTCAGAAACTGTTATCGACGAAAGGCTGGAATTCCTTTAATGGCATTATCCATTTCAAGTCGTATGTCCTGAACGGGAGCGTATATTTTTATGATTCCAGATCTTAACCCTGAAACATTCCCCGTATCAAAACTGACCCGTTACAGATAAGTCACCACCGGTGCTGTCGATTAATTTAGTGAATTGCATGTCCTCATCCCATAAAGGGTAGGGCCTACCCCCGGCATCGAGCAAACCTGACCACCCTGCCCTTATTAAGACCCCACATGCGGCAATGGTGCCCTGTCCACGCCGCCCGCGAACTTTGAGGAAATGGGGAGAAAATAAAAAGAAAACAAAAAGTTATCGGCTGAAGTACCGGCGCAGATCGGGAATCAGGCGAAGCCTGACAGCACGTTAGGGCCTGGCAGGGGGCTTGAGGGATGAGGACATGCAATTGTGATAACCTTCCCGCCACGGGGTCGGTTAAATTCGTATCCTGCCGGTGCAATTCCAACGGCCGCGTTACCAGTTCGCCGGGTAGCATGGCCAGCAAAGCCAGGCATCGAGCACCCGGGTTTCACTGACGGCCGCTGCATAGACGCCGGTATCCGGGAAGAAATAAACCGGGGTGGCGTTGTTCAGCTGGTCGCCTTCATCGGCCAGAGCGCCGATCACCTCATGAGGCTTAAGCAGCATATCCGTTAAATATTCATCCGGGTGGATGGCATTCAGCGATATGGCCATCTCCAGAAATTCATCCAGGGTATGGCGGGTACGATACCCCCGGAAAACCTCGTATGAAGGCGTGACGCATTCACCATCCAGGGAACAGGCATCGTAACCGGCCAGCTGCTCTTCGGTGAGTCCGGAGGCATGCTTTGCCACAAGATTCGTAAATTGCTCTTTATCGTCCATCACAATCCTTACGCTGTAGGGGCCTGTTTGTGTTATCACTGCTTCCGGTTTTTACTTCGCACAACCCGGCAGGTATCCGGTCGCCCGGGCGTCCTTTGCGGTCTTGTTCGCCCTTCGCCTGAATTACGTCAAATCCCTTTCACTACCCGGCCGCAGGGTGACACCTCCCCTTTTCTCCGGAAGCGAAAGAGGAAGAACAGTTTAACAGCCCGGATCCTCAATAATTTTCGCGTAACGGACTAAATAACCGGTTTATGCAGCTTCTGATAACCACAGACCGCGATAGAATAAAACGTCTGGTGAGGAACCGGAGTGTTATGTAAGCGGGGGGTTTAACTGGGTATCTGTGTAGTCCTATTTAGCCAGATATCCCGAATAAAAACCTCAACGATTAGGTAAACGAAATGGATGGATTCTGGTCGATGTTCTGTTTGTTTGTCGTGGTAGTTTCACTGCATAAAGCCCTTTCTGTAGCAGCAGCACGAGCAGACGCAGCAAAATTAAATATGCTTCTCAGAATGAGAAAGTTTAAAAAGTAGCTTTCAAGACATCTGAGAATTCTTTTAAATCCTCAGAGGAAGTTATATGTTTAGGCTATTTGCAAACTAAGGTTGGAATTCCATCATTCTAGCCTTAGATCTTTGATCAAGTGAAGTTGCTCACTTGGTTGGATTTTACCGTTTCCTGACGGCTTTTCAGAAGCGAGGGCTGGTTGGAATGCCTTCCAGCTAGAAGTCTTGCAGATGCTCTCCGGGCATTAACTCATTGTCGAATCTGCACCAGTATCACTAGGTTGTTGAGCGGGCGATTAGCTTTTTCACTGAGCCGCTGTACACTCGACTGCTTCAAGAAGCACTACTTACCATTTGCCTGCCGTAAGGTCTGTTCTTAGCTGGATTTTTTTGGGAGGATACGCAGTCATGACAACTCAATCCAGCTCAATACAATACGCTTACGCGCTAGACGGCGAGGGCACCCTCACGCACATTGGCGCTGCCCTGCGCTCACATACTTACACCTGCCCAGGTTGTAAGAGCCCCCTGACCCCGGTAATGGGCGAGTTCAACGCTAAGCACTTTCGCCATTCGGAAGAATGCTGTGCCCTTGAAACCTATCTTCACAAGTGCGGCAAAGAAGCATTCTTCTATCGCTACCAACAAGCTCTCAGCCGTGAAATGCCTATTAGCCTTGAGCTGGAGCGCCGGGTTGCCTGTAATGGTTCTCGTTTAGCCTTGGTTAGAGACGAAGCACGTCAGTGCGTAAAATCCGTGCCTGCACGCTACAACTTGACTCAATTTTTCGATCAGGCAGAGCTGGAAAAACACGATAAGGTCACAGGGCTGCGACCAGACGTGATGTTGTATGATACGACTGGCGAAAGGCGTTGCTACGTAGAGATTTGTGTCACACACCCCTGCTCTCAAGACAAGATCGAAGCCGGTATCCCGATTCTTGAGTTTAAGGTCCAATCTGCCTCTGATATTCAGATGTTGCTTACCGGGGCCTACTCGATCAAGGAGAAGATCCTGAGAGTATTCAACTGGCTTCCCCCGTTTCAATCTGTGGACACCTGTAGCGGCGTCTGCTCAGTAGGTAACGTGGATATGTCTGTCTGGAGTTTAAGTGGTTCCGGCCGACTCAACGAACAAACGATGCCGCTCGCTGAAGTGGATTTAACAATCAATTCTGACGTGAACACATGGCCTAGATCGTTAGGGGCCGCTGAGCTGGCTGATAACTTACGAGCTTTTATCCGTCACGCCGATCCTCATTCACTATTTCCCAACTGCATTATGTGCGAGCAAGCAGGCCGATGGGAGGATGGCTATCTGCAATGTCACAGTAAGGCAAAGATCGTTCCCTACACCGAGGCCCGTCAGTGCGCCAATTACAAGGTTAAGGCATGACCAAAAGACTGACTTGGGAGCAGAAAAGTATTGTCAGCCATGACACCGGACATGCGTTGGTAAAAGCCGTACCTGGTAGCGGGAAAACAACCACACTTGTAAAGCGCGTTGAGCGGCTGGTCAAGACGGGAACTGATCCTCGCTCCATTCTGATCCTGATGTACAACAAGTCGGCGCAGGTGAGCTTCACGGAGAACTTGAAGACGGCACTGATGTCGAGCGTGATTCCAGAAATCCGCACGTTCCACAGCTTGGCCTTAAAGATTGTTGGTTACGGAGAACGCCAACAGATAATCAAGAAGAAAGACCTCATTACTCCAAGCGACTACCGCTATGAGCAACTGGTAAAGCAAGCCTACCGCTATGGCTTTGACCATGAGGCGAATTATATTGACCCCAATGAAATTGAAAACTTCGAGCTGTTTATTGCTCGCTGCCGGGCGGCGGCCGTAACTCCTGTTGATGCTGCCAATGATCCAACGTTCAGCAACATCAAACGGGAGTTTATTCACGCCTATGGCCGCTATTGTGAGCTGCTGGAGGAAAACAGTCTGCGAACCTTTGATGACTGTTTGATTGAGGCTGTCGCACTGTTGCGTAATGACAGCAGCCTTGGTGCCCACTTCAAGCACATCATTGTTGATGAATATCAGGACGTTAACCTGATACAGCATGACATGACCCGCTTGCTATCTAAGTCGGATACGTCGGTTATGGCTGTTGGTGATGTTAACCAGTGTATTTATGAGTGGCGTGGTGCTCGACCAGACTTTATCGGCGGACTGTTTGAAAGGCACTACCCGAATACGAAGGTGTTTCAACTGTCATGCACGTTCAGATTTGGCCATGAGCTTTCCTTGATGGCTAACTCGGTAATTCGGCGCAACTCTACAAAGCTGACCAAGCTTTGTGTCAGTCATCCTAGCACCCCCAAAACAGAGGTCAGATTGCACTTTGATAACTGCCTATCCAAGGTGCTATCAAACCTCTCGGTGAGCAGTGGAACACAAGCCATATTGTCCCGCACTAAGGCGAACCTTGCTGAGGCGGAAATTGCTTTACGCCTGTGTGGGCTACCTTATCGCTACCTCAATGGTTCAAGCGCATTACACACCCGCACCGAAATCGGGATACTGGTAGTTGGCGTCTTGCTGTCTGTGTACGGCGATCTGCGGCTACTGGAAAACCATCCCAACAAACAAGCGATTGTTTACGGCTTTCTGAAGGAGGCTGGTTTTAGATGGCAGAAAGGGCAATTCAAAGCGGCGCTCAGTGGATTGATGGCTCCGCACGCCGACCTATGGTCTGCTCTAGGTCAGTTATTCGAGGGCGCACAATACCAAAAAGATCGGCTGGGCAGGCTCGCCACTATCTGCCAGAAAGACGGAGAGGAAACGCCTGCTATCGATGTGTTACGACGCCTGAGTATGGAGGGTTTCATTGATAGTGTTGGCTCTGAGGGTGTAACTCGCACTGGATCGAACGACCAGCAACGAGGGGTCGTGAGGATCGGGGAGCTACTTGACTCCAGTAAGATCGATTCCCGCACGTTTTTAAACCTTATCTTGAATCCAGGCGAGGCTGCTACTGACTGCGATCCCTTCATCCTTTCCACACTGCATGGTTCCAAGGGGCTGGAGTGGGATAACGTAATACTGATCGGGCTGAATGAGCAGGAATTTCCTGGCGGCAAACCCGATGATGTTTACAGCGTTCGCACATCGATGAACACCCCTCCGGCCGAAGAGGAAATCGAGGAGGAACGTCGGCTGTTTTATGTCGGTATCACTCGCACAAAACAGCAGCTAAATCTGGTGGTCCCTCTTGATGAAGGGCTTGCGCGGTGGCTCAAAAACCGCTGGGATAGCACCCCGAAGAAGTCACCGATAGCTACTCGCTTCGTCTATGAGGCTGGCTGGACTGCTTGTGCGGTTACCAGTGATGCGATCTATAACAGCACGGTAGAGAAACAGAAGGCTGACTTCAGCAAGTTTCACCAATGGTATCTAAGAGATCTTCAGCGGCTAAAAGTCTAGGGCTACCGATACTTTTCGATTTCAGACAGGTGCTCGTTATCCAGATCAATTGTGGCTTTTCTTTCAGAAGCGAGCTTCTTCGCTCGCTTTGCATACTGAAGCCCCTTGGCTGGCTGCTCTCCGCGTAGGATCTGTTCAGCCTGCTTGCTCGTGCTGTGCCCCAGAAAGCGTTCGTACTGCTCGTCAGATACCTCAGTGCCGATCAGTCGTTCGATCCAGCCGCTTTTCGGCGGGTAACTTACGCCCAGCGCAAGCAACTGCCTTTTCTGTACCCACTATTTCCGGCGCGGCCGGCTTCAATCAAGGCTTTGGTTAGAACTACAGCCATTTGGGGACTCTCATACACAAACCTGAACCATGCGGGTCTGATTGGCGGTCAAGATAGCAGCGCATCGAAATCAACACTGAACTCTGCTTCTAAGAACTCAATCGTGGCTGGTTGGCTATCGAGCGATGCTTCCCGTGTAGACTCCAGTGCGCACTCCAATCGACGCAGCAGAGTAAACGGCAAAATGATCTTGCCGAAGTCGGTATGCTTGAAATCCCCCCCCACAGGTCTTCCGCGTTCTTCCAAATGAAATCAGCTTGCGAAGCAGCCGAACCTACGAACTCTGCCATCTTGGCCTCCAACCAACTTTTGCACGAAACGGCACATCTTCCAAAAGAGGGTTGTCAACCAAGTTTTGCACAAAACGGACTTTGATCCATTTCTAACTAAAATCTACAATCCAACCTCAGATTGCAAATAGCCTATGTTTATTACAGATGGTATGGTTCGTGTTTTTGTTTATTCGATGGCAACTGTACTCTTTCTGCCGCTTGGCTTGTTGAAAAGCACGTGGTGGTTTTCACCATTGTTTGCGATAGCTGCTATTGATTACTTAATGTTTCTGCGTCGACAAGGCTAGTTGCTGAACCTCATACCTCAGAGCAATCTGTATGTTTTTTACACCACTGGTTAAAAGGTCAGGCTACGTTCCTGACGTTTTTTAAAAAACAGTTTTATGTTTGATGCGTTACTGGTCTGTCTGGTAACCCAGTGGTACATTACCATTATTAAGGCTGGCTGGCGGTGGTGCATCATGCTTAAACGACCCTCTCTGAGCGTACTTTCCGACAGTCCTGTGCACCGCACCACTTACCCGGCAGGCCTATGTCTTGGTTATTCTTCGTTGTACCTTTTTCTTCAGCTTTATCCCTGACATGTCTGTCTGAACAGTTCTAAGCAAACCGGAATGTTGTCATGGCCAAAGTACAAGGGCTCTTTGTTGGATACCGAAAATTCGCTGTTGATCGTGACTGGCTTCGTCAGCAGGAAGAACAACGTTATCGGGATCGCCAGCGACAATTTGATGAATGGTCCAGGAAATGGGTCACTGTAACCAGGCTCAAAGAGACTCGTTTATGGACTGACGGAGCCATCAGGCGATGGTTGGGTGAACCTCAGCAGCAGGGTAAATATAAAGTTTTCCCCGTTGAAGCGGTTTTGGCTGCTGAGAAGTTGAATGAGTTTCGGCTCTGGCTTAAACCCCGACTGGAAAAGAAACGTGCCCAGCACCACCACTTTTTAATTCCATTTCTGTAAAGTAGAAACAACGGCAGTTCCGGCCGCATTCAAGGCTTCGGCATCTGGTCAGAAATAAAGCGCCATTTTTCAGTATAAGGGAGGTTAGATAGTGGAAGGTATTGAGACACTGAGTTTGCAGCTTGATGAGAATGAAACTATGGCCCTTGCTCAATTAGTTAAACGTCTGAGCTGGAGCGATCTTCGTGGCTGTGCTGTGAGTGACGAAGAAGCCTGGGTAATGAAAAGCGCAATTGAAAAATTACAACAGGCGTTAAGGGAAGAAGGTTATGCGCCTCGATGAGGCTGGCTTCGTTCTTTATTCCGATAACAAATTTGCTTAAGGACTAACTATGAGCCAGCACTGGTATGAGGTGAAAAGCAATCAGGGAATTGTTCAGGTGATTGTTGGGAGAAGATATTAATGTAATGCGTTTCTGCATTACATCAAGCAGATTAGCTTTTTCTGGTCAAAATAGACGATGTGATTTTTCTTTAGCCGAAGTCCATCCGCTCCCCACGCAACCGGTAAAGGTTCGCAGGTTTAATAAAGATAGGTTTCGTATCTCCCTAAGGGTGGGATAGGTAAACTCATAATGGCATCTGTGTTTACTATGTAAGTATTCGGGTAAAATTCATCTAATACAGTAAAGTTTAGTTTCTTACAAAAGCTTAATAAATATGGGTTTTTCACGTCTTCTATTACAACATCGCACCAGGGATTCGATTCACAGCAAAGCTTCAGAAAAGACTTAAACCATCCCTTGTTTTGTATTTCTTCCGGAAGCCGTACCACATGTATGGTCAGACAATCTCCATGATAACGATTAGTACTTTGTCTAAGCCCTACAACAATCCCCTTTTCTTGAATCTGTACACCTGCCTGATGCTCTTTCATGTCGGGCGTATAGTGCCTTGCTCTGTTTAACCAGGCCACCAGCTGCTGAGCCGTACTTGGTGATTCTTCAGCTATCCATTTCAGGTACTTGATGCGGTCCATATGCGCCTCCCTGTACGATTTCCAATGAACAAAGGCTCTACAGTATTAAGCTGCTGTAGAGCTCATTCAACCAAGCTCAAACTGTGCGTATTAAAGGATGCCTAACCTTTTTGTTTCATCGATCCACGGTCTGAATTCTTCCAGTAGATTATCATATAACTTTTCATCGCTAATCGAACCGAAATCATCCATGGCAAAGAAGTGGGTGTTATCAACCCGGCGGTCAGTAAAGTCATCCAGATTTTTGAGGATACCGTAGCTTGAACCACCCAGGCCGACAAACTTCCAGAAGATGGGGTAGTTGGCAGAACGCCGGATTGCATCTTTAATCGCCCGGGTCTTGCTGATCCCGCCATCGGTAATAAATACAACATACACCGGGATTTTCGAGTCCTTAAAGTAGTCGACTATTTCTTCCATCACAGGAGGCTCGTTGTTTGTCCCTCCGAGGCCCGGCAGGTTCTCCCAGGCTGAACGCTTTCCAGCCCCGCGAATGGACTGAATATATGTGTCCAGGTTGTCCAGTGTGACGTTTGGATACTTCTTATGCTTCTCTCCAAATCCCCAGACATCCATTTCACCGTCGTCGTCGAACTGGGCGGCAAGAACGGCGATGCGGTCCAGCACAGACTGAACGTTACCCTTACTGAACTGGCCACTCATTGAGCCGGATGCGTCAAGTACAAATGCAACCGCTGCCTCAAGGGTGTCCAGTTTATTTTTAGTAAGACTGACCGAGGCTTTTTTAGCGAGGCTTACAAGGCGCGGAGATCTGGTTTCCAGTTTCTTTTCCAGACTGATACGAGCAGGCTTTGCTGGCTGCGGAGCTGGCTGTGCGACATCAACGCCATAGCTAATGGCCAGAGGCTCAAGACCACCGTTGAAACCCTGCCCGAGCGCACGAAGCTTCCAGGCGCCATTGTGCCGATATACTTCACCCAGGATAATTGCTTTCTCACTGCGGCCCTGAGTCTCAGCCTGGAACTCAGCGATTCCTTGAGCCTGCATGCTCAACGAACTGAGCCCACTGATGGTATCTTCACCATCAATGACAACTGTGATTGCAATTTTACTGATGTTCGCAGGAACACGATCCAGTGCTATCTCAATGCTGGACTGCTGAGAACCGGTAACGAGCTTTACTGCCCCTTCAGGAGAAGACAGATTATTGTAAAAGATAAAGTCAGAATCGCCGCTGACCTTTCCCTGAGCATTAAGCAGGAACAGGCAGGTATCGGGTTCGCCTTTAAAGCCGGATTTGGTAGGGTACTGAAGATTCAGCCTGATCGCAGATTGCTGAAGTGGTATGTTTTGTCCGGATTGTAGATTCACATTAACTCTCCTGATTTTTGATTATTTTAAAGCGCAGCGTTTATATAGGTTCCCCTGGCTTAGTTCAGGACGCTGGATTTCTGGTGAGGCGTATATATGGTGTGACACCATATTTCATCACGTTGAAGTTTCTATACCTGTTGAATTGGAATTTCCATTGGTCGGGTATTTTATCTTCCAGAACCCGTGCCTTCATAAGTCGCAAACGTAACATATATCAGAGGGGCATGCTGTTGATATAAGGCACGGAATACAGGCTTTAACCAGCAACCAGAGAAAAATCCGTTTCCTGCCTTTAAAAGGCTCACGTCAGAATTAACATCTCTCTGCTTTCTGAGATTCCCGAACCCTTTCTGCCCCCCCCCTCCTGATAGCGGATCGCAACCAAAAAAAACCCCGGCATTGCCGGGGTATGATTCAGCGTTATTTTAGATGTTAACGCCGTGCTGGGAGGCAAGAGCCGCCAGGCCACCGGCAAAGCCCTGACCGACAGCTTTAAACTTCCACTCAGCGCCATGACGATACAGTTCACCGAAGACCATAGCGGTTTCGGTTGAGGCATCTTCAGACAGATCGAAACGGGCAATTTCCGTGCCGTTGTCGTTGTTGTAAACGCGCATGAAGCTGTTGCTCACCATGCCGAAGTTTTGTTTACGCGCTTCTGCATCATAGATGGTAACGGCAAACACCAGTTTTTTGATATCTGCTGAGACTTTGGTCAGATCGATTTTGACCTGCTCATCGTCGCCGTCGCCTTCACCGGTACGGTTGTCGCCCTGGTGCTCTACCGCGCCATCAGGGCTGGTTTTGTTATTGAAGAAAATGAAATGCGCATCTGACAACACTTTACCGTCTTCGCCTACTGCGAACACGGAAGCGTCCAGGTCAAAACCCTGACCATCGGTTACACGGGCATCCCAGCCTAGGCCAACCATAGCAACATTCATGGTTGGTGCTTCTTTGGTCAGAGATACATTGCCGCCTTTTACGAGAGAAACTGCCATTTTTAGCTCCTGCAAACAGTTGAATGAGGGCTGCATTAACAGCCCCGGGTAGAAAAGTTACTTTTTGATCAGGACGCGTTAATGCCGTACTGAGCACATACAGATGCCAGACCACCAGCATAACCCTGACCTACTGCGCGGAATTTCCACTCACCATTGTGGCGATACAGCTCGCCGAACAGCATGGCAGTCTCAGTGGACGCATCTTCGGTCAGATCGTAGCGAGCAACTTCAGTCTGGTTATCGTCATTAACCAGACGAATAAACGCACCGGATACCTGACCAAAGCTCTGGCGACGAGCCTGAGCATCGTGGATGGTCACAACGAAGATGATCTTGTCAACTTCAGACGGGACGGCGTCCAGTTTAATTTTCAGCGATTCATCATCACCATCGCCCTCACCGGTGCGGTTATCGCCGGTGTGCGTTACGGAACCGTCGGATGACGTCAGGTTGTTATAGAAGATGAAATCTGAATCGCCGCGCACTTTGCCGTTTGAGGCCAGCAGGAATGCTGAAGCATCCAGGTCAAAGTCCTGACCGTCTGTTGAACGCGCATCCCAGCCAAGGCCCACCAGGACGTTTTTCATTGACGGAGCTGCTTTACTTAGGGAGACGTTCCCGCCTTTGGAAAGAGAAACACTCATAAAATAACCTCTTCGATTAGTAATTGTTCAGGTTAACACTTAAGGGGATTAACTCCCCTTTTCCTCAGATTCAGGTTTGCCCGGGAACATGACGCTTGCGAGAATGCCCAGCGCCAGTACACCCAGTACAACATACAGGCTGGTTGTTGCCGCGATGCTGTAACCATGATGCCAGATGTGATCGGTCGCATTCAGGCCGAGTTTTGCCGCGATGAAGAACAGCAGCACGATAACGGCCTTCTCCAGATGAACCAGGTACTGTTTCAGTGCCTCAAGGACAAAGTACAGAGTACGCAGGCCCAGGATAGCAAACATCATGGCACTATAGACGATAAGCGGTTCACGACTGACGGCAATGATTGCCGGTACCGAGTCAAACGCGAACATTACGTCCGAGAGTTCAACCACAGCCACACACAGGAACAGCGGGGTCGCATACAGCGCCGCTTTTTTACCACGGCCAATGGTGACATCGCTGTTTTCTGGTTTCGCCAGTTCAGCATCCACTTCCTTCTGGTTAAGCAGGAAGGCATGCCCTCTGAGCTTCGGCCAGATAGGGAAGAAGCGTTTAACCATGCGGTAAGCCAGATGCTGGGAGTAATCCTCAATTTCATCATCGTCATCACCGCTTTTAAGCATCATGACCGCTGTCCAGGCAACGATAATAGCGAAGACAACTTCAACATACGGCCCCAGACTCAGCAGGCTCGTACCGATGGCGACAAAGATGCCCCTGAAGACAATGGCACCAATGATCCCCCAGTAGAGAACACGGTGGCGATAACGATCCGGAACGGCGAACCAGGAGAAGATGGCCATCATGACGAACAGGTTATCGACCGACAGCACTTTCTCCAGCGCATAACCCGTGACAAACAGACTGGCAACCTCAGCACCGTGGTGGATATAGAGGAAACCGGCAAATGCCATCGCAACCACAACCCAGAATACGGACCAGAGCGCCGCACTCTTCAGCGAAATAGGCTTGTCATCACGGTGCATAAACAGGTCAATAAAGATGGCACCGACTGAAAGCGCAATAAAAACAATGACCGTTTCAGTCGGGAAGCCGATGTGTGTGGAAACCATATTTTACCCTTAGGGATGTGGATCAGAGGCCAAATTCAGCCGGGTCGAAGCCCAACGCGATAGCGATCTCGCGGGAGGCCAGTTTCTCGTCCTGATCGAAGTTACCGTCACTTTTCGCAACGGCAATACCAACACGTAAGGCCAGCTGAGCGGCCTCAGGCTGATCTTTCAGCGCCAGGATGTATTTCATGGTTTCGCCCTTGCCGATTTCAACATCGAAATCGAAGCTTGAAACCAGTTTATTGAAGAACTCAATCACCTCATTGGTATCGAAGACCTTCAGCTCTTCTGAAGAGCGCAGAAAGCCCATCATTTTCTGCTTTTCTTCCGAACTTACGCCGTCACTCGATACGGCAATACGGGCACATACAGCAACGGTGCCCTGCATGAATTTTTTGTTTTTGAAACGGCCAACCTGGCGGGTCAGTTCGTCACGGCCTGAGTTAATGGCACCTTTAACTTTGTCGAAAAAGCTCATACCTGTTTCCTTTGTTGCTGTGTTATTTAGAACCGGCGCTCCAGCGAAATCCCCAGCCAAATGCCCGGTCCATTTCGTCCTGGCCTTTGAAGTACTGGTTAATTCGCTCGACTTTAATTGCGCCGTTTTCGTTTACGAGTCTGGCAATGGCGCACAATGTGCGACGGTTTTCACCTTCGGTCAGGCGGGTCTCAATGGGCGGTTGATCCGGCACATGAATGGTGACCACACCATCAGTCTTGTCCCAGCTGGGAACACCTTCATAAATAAAGGCGTAAATCAGCACTTCGCGGATATGCTTCCATTCACGTCCATTGATATGCAGCCACTCGCCGTCTGATACATCACCCGTCCGGTCATCGCCCTTGAGCTGAACATACGGTTCATCGCGATAATCACCGAATGCATTACCGAGCGCCTGAATGACCGATTTATACCCGTCCTGAAGCTCAACAAAGGCCCCCAGATCCAGGTCGATTCCTTTGGAGCCGAACATGCCTGCAAAGCCTGATTTGCCGCTGCCCCGGTGCCAGTTCAGGTTGATCCGGATTTCACCGAAGTTATCCCGTTTGGTCAGGCTGATTGCAGGCTTCTCTTTTGTCAGCGATACCTTGCTCAGGCTGATTTTTGTCTCAACTGGCGGAGGGGTTACAACCGGAGGAGTCGGGGCTGCGGGAGCCGGTTCGTCGGCAATATTTACGCCGAAATGCTCTGCCAGCGGTTTAAGTCCACCGTTGAACCCCTGCGCAACGAAGCGGAATTTCCAGTCATTATTACGACGGTAAAATTCACCCAGAATTAAGGCTGCTTCCTGACGGCCGCTCAGTTCGACACTGCCGCTAACCAGGCCGGTAGCCCCTTGCTCCACGTCGATGGAAAGATTACGAAGACCGGACACCGTCTGCCCACCGTCACAGGTCACGGTGAACGCAATTTTCTGGACATCAGGTTTCAGCCGGTTGAGCGCGACAGTAAAGGTTGAGTACTGGCCTTCACTGACCAGGCTGACGGTACCATCATCGTTACGTGGCTGACCATAAAACACCATGTCCGCATCACCCTGCACCTTCCCGTCGGCATACAGGCGAAACGCCGAAGCATCCACCTGGCCGCCCGAGGTGATCCGGACCCGCAACTCCTGGGCTGGAACGGGGGCATTGCCCCCCGGCGTCAGGTTCATTAGCGAATAACCGCTGAAACGATATCGGAGTGCATATCGTCAATTGTGCGGCCGCGACAGGCATGGCCAAGGGCGGTAAAGTCCCAGTTGCCGTTATTACGGCGCAGCGAAGAAATAACGATCCCGGTATGTGAGCCCTGCTCAGTCAGCTTGTAGCGAGCCAGCTCTTTGCCGGTTTGATCGACAACGCGGCAGAACGCGTTTTCGACGTCATTGAACGACTGACCACGGAAGCTGTTTACCGTAAACGCCAGGTATTCAACGTTTGCAGGCAGTCGGGAGAGGTTGACATTAATCACCTCATCGTCACCGTCACCTTCACCGGTCAGGTTATCGCCACTGTGCACAACAGCGCCGCAGGTGGATTCCAGTTTGCGGAACCAGATGGTGTCAATTGTTTTACCGGTGCTGTCCATTAATACGCAGCCAGCATCGAGATCGATTGAGTCGTTGCCTCCAAACAATCCTCCAAGAAGACCTTTTTTCTTAACCGGATCCCAACCGAGACCGAAATGAAGCTGGCTTAATGCAGATGATTCTTTGCTGAGTGATACCGTCTGGTTCTTAACTAATGAAACCATGTTTTATTCCTTAAAATGGTAATGACCGAGACAATCAAAGGTATATTTAGTAACTGACGAAGAAAATCATATCATGATGAAGTTCTCTGACAAGGGAAATTTTGGTAGTTTTCTGTAAAAACACAAAAAGAAATCCTTTTCAGGGTGTTAATTTTCTAAGTTTAATTTAAATATCAATGTGTTATCAGGAATCCAAAAAACCTGACGCACTCCATAACCACAGGAGTTATTAATCATATTATGATTGACATGTAGCTTAGACACTCATAGACTCACTTCTCAATCATAAATTTGCATGGCGTTCCGGATAATTAAAAAAAATGAACAAGAAAATTTGGTTTATGGAAGGTTTATCCTCCCAGCGAGATATTATTCAGGGGGTAAAATCATTTGCAAAAAAAAATAATTTTGCCATTACCGTTTTTGCCTCCCACCGTAACGAAAGAAATGAAATCCTTTCCGTTGCCGACTATTCTTTGACTGAACCTGAAGATCCTCAAAAACGTCTTCAGTTTATCCAGGAAACCATTCAGTCCTACGGCATCCACCATATTCATACTGGCCGTAACAGCCAGTGGTTTGAAGAACACCGTTCAGCCATTGAATCGACCGGTGCCACCCTTACTACCGGTGCAACGGGCGTCGACTGGTTAACTCTGGCTGACGAAAAAGTTACTTTTGCTCAGTTTATGGAGCAAAAGGGTCTCCCGGTCGTACCATCCTGGCGGGTGAATACGCTGGCAGAATTAAAAACACACCTCGCGGCCCCGCCGTTCACTGACAGCCCGGTATGCGTGAAGCCGGTGACGGGTATCTATGGCATGGGATTCTGGCGCTTTGATGACAGTGCTTCGCCTATGGCCGTCTTTAATCATCCCGAACATCGTCTGGTCAGTCCGCAACAGTATATTGCAGCAGCATCAGCTGCTGAGTCGTTTAAACCCCTTGTTTTGATGCCGTACCTGCCAGGCCCGGAATTTTCCGTCGATATCCTCGCGGATAAGGGCGAAATACTCGCAGCCGTGGGACGCCGTAAGGAAGGGGTTATCCAGTATCTGGTAAACGAAGGAAGCGCCTGGGAACTGGCGTGTGACTGCGCCAGGGTTATGAAGGCCGACGGGCTGGTGAATGTTCAGACGCGAAACGATGTGAATGGCAACCCGGTGCTGCTTGAAACCAACATGCGTCCGTCAGGGGGGGTGGGTTATACCCTTCACAGCGGGGTGAACCTTCCTGGGTTATTTGCTGCCTTTAAGCTCGGTCTGATGTCTGAAGATATGGTGCGCCAGAGCGCTAAAAACACCTTTTCTCCGGTTGCGGTGAGATCCATTACGGATGTAATTGCATACCCGGAATCACTCTCTAACCTTCTGAATTAAGGCGTATTTATGTCTGATATCCTCGAAGATATGATTTATCGCCGTACCCTCTCATGCGGTACGATTCAGGTAACCCGCGACCAGGGTGAAGTTTCGCTCGATGACCTGTTTGACATCGCTGAAAGACGTAACCCGAAACGCGCCTTTCTGTTTGTCAGCAAAGTACTCGGCAGGCACATTCCCGTGCCACCCTCAGTCATGCGGCAGGCCTACAGACAGCTTGCCAGCCAGTTCCCCTCGACACTGACAGGACCCGTACTGTTTATCGGTATGGCTGAAACCGCCGTTGGGCTTGGGGCCGGTGTATTTGATGAAGTGCGCCACCAGCATCCTGAATCTGTCTATCTGACCTCTACCCGTCACCCGGTTGATGGCACGTTGCTTTGCGAGTTCAAGGAAGAACACAGCCACGCCACCGATCATCTGATCTATCTGCCAGATGATGAAGAGAAAAGACGTCGTGTTACCAACGCACGAACGCTGGTTTTGATTGATGACGAGGCAACCACCGGTAATACCTTTATTAACCTGCTTTCAGCCCTGCGTAATACCGGCAAGCTTCAACATATTGAACAGGTTATAGCCGTTACGCTTACCGACTGGAGTGGCAAAGCCTTGTCCGAGCGCAGCACCTTACCAGTCACTTCGGTTTCTCTTGTAAGCGGTAAGTGGGGATGGACCCCATTACCTGATGCACCTGTCCCGGACATGCCGAAAGTCAACGTAACTTCACGAGGAGAATGGGACATCCAGGGAAAACAGTCCTGGGGCCGACTGGGGATGCTCGCACCTGCGGCCGATCTCGGCCATGAGGTCTCCGTCCACAAGGGGGAACGTATTCTGGTTCTCGGGACCGGGGAATTCGTCTGGGAGCCGTTCCTGCTTGCTGAACGGCTCGAAGCTGCCGGAGCACAGGCATTTTATGGATCGACCACCCGCTCCCCTATCGCCGTTGGTTATGCCATTGAGTCCGCCATTTCCTTTACGGATAACTACGGGCTGGGCATCCCCAATTTTGTCTATAACGTCGCCCACCAGCAGTTTGACCGCATTCTTGTGTGTACTGAGACACCCGCAGAAAGTATTGACACGCAGCTTCTTAAAGCGCTGGCTGAGGTTGCGGCCGTCGTGGAGATTGTTACCTATGAATAAACCCGTTGTTCTGAGCGACCTTGACGACACGCTCTTTCAGACCCGTCGTAAAATGGTGGACGAGCTGGCCCTGGAGCCATTCCGTACCGGTGCCGTTGATCGCACCCTGAATCCACGAAGCTTTATGACGGAAGAACAGTCCATGTTGGTGGACTGGCTCCTGGAGCAGGCTGAACTCATACCCGTTACCGCACGGGGAACTGAAGAAATCAGCCGCGTACGGATCCCTTTCCACTCCTGGGCAATCACCACTCACGGGGCCGTCATTCTCACGCCAGAAGGCAAACCCGACGAGGAGTGGAAGGCCCATATGCTCGGCCAGCTGGCTCCCTATCAGGAAAAGCTGACATCGATGCAGCGTCTGATCACTGAAATGATGGACGCAAAAGGGATCAATGCCTGGGCAAGGCTGAACTTCGAATACGGTGAAACGGCGGTTTATATGGTGATGAAGCACCGCGACAGCACCCGCCTTGACGAGCTCAATGCCATTGCAGATGAGATAGAAACGGTGTTTCCGACCGAGGGCTTCTACATCCACCGCAACAGTAATAACGTGGCCTGGCTTCCCACCGCGGTTGAGAAAGGGCTGGCAGTCAGATGGCTTCTTGAAAAACTTCGGGCTGAACGCGGAGTCTTCCCCGTAATTGGTCTGGGCGACAGCCTGAGCGATCATCGTTTTATGAAACTGTGCAGCTGGTTTGGCATCCCGCGTCAGAGTCAGTTTGCAGATGCCATTTCACAGCGAATTTTTGGAGAAAATTAAAATGCAGCCACATGACACATTTACCGGCTCATACCAGCCCGGTGACGTGGAATTTCTGCTAAAGCCGGTAGTCATTGAGATGACGCCGGTTGAGCAAAAAGAAGAGCTGATTCAGTCAGGGAAGAAACATTATTCGGACATGCTCAGTCAGGAGCCAGCGCCAACACAATGGCATCTTGATTTGTTTCACCGGGCGCTGGATCGGGGCGCAGAGAGACTTGCAAAAGAAGTCACACAGCTCGCTATTGCTCTGGCCGAACGCTTCGGTGATGAGCCCATTGTACTGGCCAGTCTCGTCAGAGCTGGCGTGCCGCTCGGCGTTATGCTGCACCAGGCCCTGCGTGACATGGGGAAAACCTCATGGCATTACGGTATCAGCATTATCCGGGATCGTGGAATTGACGGTGCAGCCCTCGACGTCATTGAAGAGCGCCATGGTACCAGCGGTATTGTCTTTGTTGACGGATGGACAGGTAAAGGCGCAATTACCGGAGAGCTTGTACGCGCACTGAAAGATCGCCCGGGCTATCCTGAGCAGCCGCGACTGGTTGTCCTGGCCGATCCCTGTGGCTGCTCCTGGCTTGCAGCCAGTGATGATGACTGGCTCATTCCTTTTGGCATCATGGGTGCGCCGGTATCAGGCCTGATCTCCCGGTCAGTATGGTCCTCTGAAGGATTACATGGGTGCATGGTTTGCGAGCATCTCAGTGAATTCGAATGCAGCCGGATGCTTGTCGATACCGTCGCCCATTTCCGTAAGAAGTTAACCCCGTCATCCCTCGCTACCCTGAGCTGGAATATGGAGTCAGCCCGGGTCTTATGGCAGACAAGTCGCGACGTTATCGCGTTCCTGGCCGATGAATTTAAAGTGGACAGCGTCAATCGTATTAAACCCGGTATTGCTGAAGCAACCCGGGCTGTATTACGTCGGGTACCGGACCATGTATTTGTGCGTTCTATTGACGACCCGGACGTTGCCTTGCTTGTAGGGCTTGCTCGTGAAAAGGGAATAGTTGTTACAGAAATGGGGGGAACCCTCGGCCAGTATCGGGCTGTAACCATTATCAAGAAGGTACTCTGATGAAAAATCGTCTTTCTCCCTGGAATCTGGGAGCCACGCTATACATGCCTGCAACACGGGAAGATATTGCTGATGCCGTCCTGCACGGGAAAATCCCGGGTTTGCGCTCTCTGGTGATTTGCCTGGAGGATGCTGTCAGTGAAGCAGACATCCCCATCGCCCTCAAAAATCTGGAGCACCTGCTGCACGAGCTCAGTAACAGCATGCGTAGCCTGGGTAAAAATGACTGGCCTCTGGTGTTCATTCGCCCTCGGCATGCCGAAATGGGCAGATGGTTAAAAGCGCATTATGATCTTTCCGCTGTCGATGGGTTTGTGTTGCCGAAATTTACCCTCAGTTCGTTAGCTGAATGGTGGGATATCATGGGCGGGACTCACCTGTGCATGATGCCAACGCTGGAAACAGAAGACGTCTTTGACGTGGTTCAGATGCGCGAGCTGGCCACTCGCCTGGTGGAACATCCCTGCCACGACCGCATTATTGCGCTTCGAATCGGCGGCAACGATCTTATGAACGTTGTGTCGCTTCGCCGCCCCCGGGACCTGACGCTGTATGACAGCCCGATGGGCTACGTCATCAAAATGCTCGTTTCAGTCTTCGGCCCGCGTGATTTTGCCCTGACCGCGCCCGTATGTGAGCATATTGACGATCATGCCGTTATGGCCAGAGAGCTGGCTCTTGATATGGCACATGGGCTTGTTGGGAAAACGGCCATTCACCCGGGTCAGATAGAGGTCATTCAAAACGCGCTGATGGTCACTCAGGGTGAGTATTCTGACGCTCTGCGGATCCTGAACTCTACCCAGGCCGTGTTTAAGTCGCAGGGAGCAATGTGTGAACCCGCCACACATCGCCGCTGGGCGGCTGGCATTCTGGACAGAGCTCGTTTTTATGGGTTACAGAACGAGCAAAGCGCTGATGGAATCAGATTACTTACCGTGACCCAGCATCATTAAGGAAATCATAATGGGGTTCAGGTTCAGAAAGTCGATCAACATTATTCCTGGCGTTCGCCTCAACCTGAGTAACGGTGCACCGAGCCTGAGTGTCGGGCCGAGAGGTGCTTCCGTTTCTTTTGGTAGCCGGGGGACCTATGCCAATCTGGGCTTGCCCGGTACCGGGCTGAGTTACCGTACCCGGCTTGACCGGGCCGCGCGTTCCGGAGGTGGAAACCGGACGGCAACCGACCCGGGGCTCAGACAGGCGCTTGAGCAGGAAGCCGCTGAACTCATGTCAGCGGTAACCGCAATCCGTAATATTCACGAGCTGACGCCGGATCCAAAAACAGGCATCAGCTGGGCAGAGCTGGAAGCAGTATACCTGCATAACAGAACGTCGCCTTTTCAGGTTCCGGCACCGGTGCGTCCAGAAAAGCCAGACTACCTTGCATTGCCGGAAAAGCCTGCCGAGAGCGAAGGCATTAGTTTTCTGGGTAAATGGTTTGAATCGGAATCAGCTAAAGCTGAGCGCCACGCCGAAAATCTTCGCCGGTGGCAGCAGGAGCTGATTGATGTGGAGCGTGAGAATACCCTTCGACAGCACCGGTACCAGCAACAACGGACGGCCTGGGCCGAACAGTATGCAAACTGGAAGTTTGAAGCAGAAGAACATGAAAAACGGCTCGCCACGGCTCAGGCAGATGCCCGGCAGCAGTTCCGGACAGACGCCGCGTTTTTCGAATCATACCTGGCGGGTGTGCTGGCAGAAACTGAATGGCCGCGTGAAACGATTGTTGCATTTGAAGTAAAGCCGGAGCTATCAGCAGTCCTGCTGGACGTTGATTTAGCTGAGATTGAAGATTTCCCTGATAAGATTTACGGCGTTAATGCCCGGGGCACGGAGCTGACGGAAAAAGCCATGACGCAAAAAGCCGTACGCGAAAACTATGCCCGCCACGTCCATGGCTGCTTGTTCCGCCTGGTCGGTATCGTTTTACATACGCTACCTTTCGACAACGTGATTGTGTCAGGCTTTACGCAACGGGTCAGTAAGCGGACCGGCTATCTGGAGGATGAGTATATCCTGTCCTGCAAATGCACTCGCAGCCAGATGTCGTCAGTAAATTTTGCAGGCATAGAACACATTGATCCGGTTGAAGCGTTAGGCGATCACCCGGTTATTCGAAAGATGAGCAGTACCTTCATTTTTCAGCCTATTGAACCACTAACCCTTTAAGCAGGCTAAATCTTACGATGCAATTAAATACCAGACAGGCCCGGATTTTTAAGCTTGCCAACTTACTGGGCACCGGCAAGCCCGTTTCCGCTGCCGACATTATAACCAGTCTGGAATGCTCAGAGCCGACATTAACCCGGGCCCTCAAAGAGCTACGCGAGTCATATTCTGCGGAGATCAAATACAGCAAGGCAGGTCATTCCTACCATCTCGTTAATCCGGGCCAGCTGGATAAAAAGACCCTTCGCCGGATGAATGAAGCGCTCGCACAGAATGCTGAACTGAAAACCGGTGAGTCTACAGGGAAGGTCGTACTCGATAAGGATAAAAAAACAGCCGTGTCCTTATCGCTACGCATGCGGATCTTAAGAAAAATTGACCGTCTGGCTGCGCTGAGTGGCTCGACCCGAAGTGAAGCGGTAGAGAAGCTGGCTCTGCACTCCGTTGACGAACTGATAAAAGAATACAGCGCTAAAAAGTCCTGACGCTAAATCTCAGACCGGGGTGAAAACCCCGGTTTTGTCATATTTTACCTCTGTATTGGCGTGACGTAGTTTTGATCTATTCTCCTCCCGCAATGCCAGCAGCGCCTTACTGACTACAAAACCTGGTGTCTTGACATCCTCTTGTGCTACACATCAATCTTTGGGCGTTTTACACTCCATTCATGCAGATCTGTGATGTATGATGAATTTCATACATAAGACAGTTTATTTGTCCGAGTTTTTTCAGAAATCTTATATTCCAGTCCGGTCTGAATTATTTTTCTGTTGATAAGAGGCCATTCACATGTCGGTAATTCTATGGTGGTTAACTTATTTCTTTAATGCCGCTTCTGAGTATTTAATCTCCACCCGACAGATGTCGTGCCGTTTTATCAAATCAACAAACCCTGGCCTCTTCCTGAAACTACTCTCCTCTTCCGATCTCTTAAGAAGGAATTACATTTGAGACGCTTACCCGTATATCTGCTACTCGACACGTCCGGCTCTATGCACGGAGAGCCTATCGAAGCGGTTAAAAATGGCGTTCAGACGCTGCTTACCACGCTGAAACAGGATCCGTATGCACTCGAAACGGCTCACGTGTCAGTGATCACCTTTGATTCTTCAGCCCGACAGGCAGTCCCCCTGACAGACCTCCTGAGTTTCCAGATGCCAGCACTAACAGCCAGCGGCACCACGTCTCTTGGCGAAGCGCTTTCCCTCACGGCCAGCTCCATTGCCAAAGAAGTACAGAAAACGACGGCTGACACTAAAGGTGACTGGCGTCCCCTTGTATTCCTGATGACGGATGGAAGTCCGAATGATGACTGGCGTAAAGGCCTGAATGACTTTAAAGCGGCCAGAACCGGCGTTGTTGTGGCATGTGCAGCCGGGCATGATGCCGATACCAGCGTCCTCAAAGAAATCACTGAAATCGTGGTTCAGCTCGATACAGCTGACAGTTCGACGATTAAAGCTTTCTTTAAATGGGTCAGTGCGAGCATTTCGGTAGGCAGTCAGAAAGTGGAGTCCAGCAAAAAAGAAGTGATCGGTCTTGAAGACCTGCCACCGCCGCCGCCAGAAGTAAATGTGGTCTTATAATTTTATTGATTAAGGGGATATCATGTCTGTCAGTCTGAGCAAAGGCCAGGGCGTAAGCCTGAAAAAAAATGAATACGATCTCTCGTCCGTTACTATCGGCCTCGGTTGGGATATTAATGAGGAAAAGAAAGGTTTTCTCGGCGGGATCTTTGGTAAAAAAGAAGAAGAATACGACCTTGATGTGATCGCTTTCCTGTGTAATTCAGCCGGAAAGGTGACCGATCTCGGCAATGTGGAAAATGGTAAACCAACGCTTGTGAATGGCGATATCATCTTTTTCAACAGCCTTCGCCATAAGTCAGGCAATATCTGGCTGACGGGCGATAACCGAACCGGAGCCGGTGACGGTGACGATGAGCAAATTATTGTGCGCCTGAATTCCCTTGACGCTCAGTACGAGAAAATTGTGTTCATCGTTCAGATCTACAATGGTGAAAAGCTCCAGCAGCACTTTGGTAAAGTTCAGAATGCCTTCATCCGGGCAGTAGATGCCCGTAATATTGAAATGGCACGATTCGATCTTTCTGGCGGACCCGCCTTCGCCAGCCAGCGCTCCATGGTCTTTGCCGAGCTGATACGCGAGGCTACAGGCTGGAAACTCAGGGCAATTGGTGAGCCTTCAGAATCAGATTCGTTTGTCTCGCACCTGAGGAATTACATGTGATGCGCCGCCTGCCTGTTTACCTTGTTATCGACACATCCGGCTCGATGCGCGGTGAGTCAATCCATTCCGTTAACGTTGGAATTCAGGCGATGCTTAGCGCTCTTCGCCAGGATCCCTACGCCCTCGAAAGCGTTCATATCTCCATTATCACCTATGACAATGAGGCGCGTGAGTTCATTCCTCTCACGCCGCTGGAAGACTTCCAGTTTTCTGACATCGTTGTGCCAAGCGCAGGCGGGACGTTCACCGGTGCTGCCCTTGAATGTCTGATGCAGTGTGTTGAACGGGATGTACGTCGCTCAGATGGTGATACCAAAGGAGACTGGCGTCCTCTGGTATTCCTGATGACTGATGGAACCCCTTCTGATGCCCTGGCGTACGGTGAAGCGGTAAAAGCGATTCGCGGCCGGGGATTCGGATCCATCATTGCCTGCGCCGTTGGTCCTAAAGCAGGCCATGAGCACTTAAAACAGCTCACCGATAAGGTTGTGTCTCTGGAGACGCTAGATTCAACCGCGTTTGCAGGTTTCTTTAAATGGGTATCGGCCAGCGTGTCTTCCGGCAGCACAAGCGCGGGGATTAATAACGGAACTGATACCCTTCCCCCTCCTCCACCAGAAATCCAGCTGGTGCTCTGACAGACAGAAAGGTGCTGTTTCCGGGCAGCACCTTTCTGTACAGCAACGTTTTCTGCTGGCCGTACCAGCCGTACGAGGAAAATTATGAGACGCCTTCCCGTGTTTTTTGTCCTGGACTGTTCAGAGTCCATGATTGGTGAAAACCTGAAAAAAATGACTGATGGTCTGCAAATGATCGTCGGAGATTTAAGAAAGGATCCACACGCACTTGAAACAGCCTGGGTCTCGGTAATCGCATTTGCCGGTGTAGCCCGTACGATTGTACCTCTTCACGAAATTGCCTCGTTCTACCCTCCCCGCCTTCCCGTTGGCGGCGGTACGAGCCTTGGAGCTGCATTGCGTGAGCTGACCGTGCAAATTGATACCCAGGTCAGAAAAACCACTCATGAGGCTAAAGGCGACTGGAAACCCGTCGTGTATCTCCTTACCGACGGACGTCCGACTGACGACACAACCGCAGAAGTGAAGCGCTGGAAGGATCACTACGCGAGTAAAGTGAATCTCATTGCCGTTGGCCTGGGGCCGTCAGCGGACCTGAATATCCTGCGGCAACTGACAGAGAATGTCATGCTGTTCACCGAATCTCAGGAAGGGGACTTTACCCGCTTCATCAAATGGATCACGGCCTCGGTTACGGCGCACAGCCGCAGCGTCGGGGACGACAAACAACCTGAGCTCAGCCAGACTGAATACATAGTCCGGCTGGCCAAGGACGAGCCAGTAAAAGCGTACGACGAAAACTGCGTTACGCTTACCGGCCGTTGCAGCAAGACCCGTCGTCCGTACCTGATGAAGTATGAACGGCCACCAGCAAGGGTTTCCGGGCTCGATTTCAGTCTGAACCTGAACAGCTTTAATATTGCCGGATGCTATCCCATCGATGAGGACTATTTTGCGTGGTCAGATGCCACCGCTACCGGTTTGCAGGTAAATACCAGCGAACTGCATGGCGTACCGGGTTGCCCCCACTGCGGTAATGCCAGTGCGTTTGCCCTGTGCTCATGCGGAAAGTTGCTGTGTATTGACGGCCCGGATGACGTGATCTGCCCGTGGTGTGAAACAGGCCTGTCATTCAGCAATGATGGCGGAAACACTAACTTCGACGTAAACAGAGGGAGAGGTTGATGTCGCAAAATGCTTTACTTGAAGAGAAGATTATCCGCTTAGTTCTGTCTGAGCTGGGCCACCCTGTTGAAGGTGAGCGGCTTTTACTTCTATCGCAGGACCCATCCCTTACCGAAGAAATTATGCGGCTTAAAGAGCGGATTGAGAGCCTTGCACAGGGTTTATCTGCGCGGGTTAGCGAAGGTGATAACGACGCAGAGATTGCCGCCTCGTCAGCATCCAGTCTTTCCGATCAGCAACAAACGGTCGTAAGTGTTGCTGATAACCCGGGCATTGACGCTACCGATACATCAGCACTGCAACCCCTGCCAGAAAATGAGCCTCATCCTCCGTTCTGGAAGCTGATGCCTTATTACGAATTTGATAAACCAGCACAGAGGGAAGACGAAAACCTGTCTTCCCTGGTATTAAAACCCGGGCAGATACCGACAGGCCAGCAGCGGGCCAGCTTAGCTGTGCCACCTGCCGTTCCCCCGAGAGCTAAAATAACGATCCCCAACGCCCGCGCAGGCGAACGTTTCTCTTCGCCGGTTGCTATCGTACTGGATGAGGGCCAGCAGGCTACTGTCAGGGACGTTGTCTTTCCCCGGAACATTGGCCTGTCCTTTGACAAAGAACTGGAGTTGCTGACAGGTACACCCACCGAAAGCGGCGATATAGAGCTTTCAGTAATCTGGTCATGCGCGTCGCACGACGAATGTGAAACAAAACAGCTTTTTATAGTAAATCCCGATCCGAGAAGCCTGTGGAAGGTGGTAGAGCCACCAGCAGACGCTCCCTACCCTAAGTCCCATCTGGACGCTGCTGGCCTGGTCAGGGGTGATATACGTATTGCTGCCGCCAGTCGCCGGGGACGCTCTCATGAGCATGCCGGAAGCTTCAGAGATGACGACTTCTACATCAACCACTGCCAGGAAACAGGATGGTCTGTCATGCTGGTCGCAGACGGAGCCGGTAGTGCGGTAAATTCCCGGGAAGGCTCCCGGATTGCAGTCAAAACGGCTGGCGATTACCTTTTAAATCAGCTCAGTGGTGTGAAAGGCGTCCATTTAAAGCAGCACATCACGGCGTGGGAAGGGAGCGATCAGCAGGCAACAATAAACGCCATGCTTCATCATTTTAAACAGGCAGCTACGCTCGCGGTCAACAGTATCCAGAACGAAGCCATTTGTGCAGAACAACCTGTGAAATCCTATTCAACAACCCTTCTGGCAACTGTAGCGCTACGAACTGATAACGAGCTGTTTGCGGCTGCATTCTGGCTTGGTGATGGTGCGATAGGTGCATACAGCCCTTCCGGTAAAGTCAGGATACTGGGAAATCCCGATAGCGGAGAATACGCAGGACAAACCCGTTTCCTTGACCAGAGCATTATCGCAGACCCCTCGTTTAGCGGCCGCATCAGCGTGGGTAAATGGAATGATGTATCTCACTTGATCCTCATGACAGACGGCGTCTCAGACCCTCTGTTTGAGACGGATAATGGGCTTCGCAGTGACGAAAAATGGACCCGTCTCGTTGATGAGCTCAACCCTGTCCTTACAGACGCCAGTATTGCGCCTGAGAGGTTAGGCGACTGGCTTAACTTTTTCTCCACAGGGAACCATGATGACCGCACTATTGCGGTGTTGTGGTAAGGGATACGCTTTTTCGGTGATCAATATGGCAAATATCGTTACGTGCAAAACAAAGGACGGCGAAACAGTCCAGTATGTTGACGAGGTAATTGGTTCGGGCTCGATGAAGGATGTTTACTTTTCGCCTGATAAATCATACGTCGTCGCTTTTTATCATAAACCGCAGAACGAGCAGGCCCGGGATCGGATTGATATGATCACCGGACGCTACAGGCAAAACATTTTTGGCCAGTCCGGAGGTGAATACTGGAAGGACCTGTTTTGCTGGCCGACCCATGTTGTTGAGCATGGGCATAAAATCGGCATCGTGGTTCCAACCTACAAAAGCTACTTTTTCTTTAAATACGGCTCTAAAAACGATGATTTTCTTGGCATAAAAGGTCGTGAAAAGGAAGGCAAATGGTTTGCCAGCGCCAGCAACCAGAACAAATTTCTCGACCCACGTGAACGAGGCAATACGCTTACCTATCTCAAGGTCTGTCTGCTGCTGACAAGAGCCGTCAGAAGGATGCATGCGGCAGGTCTCTGTCACAGCGATCTAAGCTATAAAAACGTGCTTATCGATCCAGAAATGGGACATGCCTGCATCATTGACGTAGACGGCCTGGTTGTCCCTGGAAAGTATCCTCCCGACGTGGTGGGCACCCCGGATTTTATCGCTCCGGAAGTGGTGAAAACCAGTCATCTTTCCAAAGAGGATCCGAACCGCGTATTGCCAAGCATTACTACTGACCGTCATGCGCTGTCGGTGCTTATCTACATGTATCTGTTCTTCCGTCATCCGCTACGTGGCGGAAAAATACATGACATGTCGGATGAAGTACGTGATGAGACCTTATCTATGGGTGAGAAGGCACTCTTCATTGAACATCCGACAGACAAAAGCAATGCAGTCAAAGTCAGTCAGCTATCGTCCTTTTCACTGCCCTGGGCTGACCCGGAGAAAATTCCTTACACCATCATGGGCCCTTATCTGACACCTTTGTTTGAGCGCGCCTTTATAGATGGCTTACACGATGCCACTAAACGCCCGACCGCCGATGAGTGGGAAAGCGCCCTGGTTAAAACAGTCGATCTGATACAGCCCTGCCAGAACAAGGCGTGTGAACAGAAATGGTACGTTTTCTCGGGTAAGACAAAGCCGGTTTGTCCCTACTGCGGTACGCCATACAAGGGTAAATTACCGGTTCTAAATTTATATTCTTCCCGAAAGGAAGGCAGTTATCGTCCTGACGACCACCGGTTGATGGTGTGGAGCGGGCAGTCAATCTATGCGTGGCATGTGAATCGCCTCATTGCGCCAAATGAGCGTACAACCGATTTGCAAAGGAAACGAGTTGGGTATTTTGTTTTCCATAACGATCAGTGGTGGTTAGTAAATGAAGGCATAAATGGGCTTATGTCATTACCGGATAAACGACAGATTGCCATTGGGGAAAAAATTGAACTGACGAATAACGCTCAGTTTGTTCTGTCAAAGGAGGAAGGCGGCAGGCTGGTCGTCGTTCAGTTAGTAGAAAACTAACGGACGCCCATAACGACTAAAACGTTCTGGCAGCATACTGAACCTGTTTAATGAATCACTATATTAAGCTGTGTCAAATTTAAGCTGCCAGAAAAACTGACTGTCTGTGCCGGATATGCGGTACACCTCCTGCGGCAAGGGTTTAATGCGCAAAGCCCAATTTATTTATAAGAGTGAATAGTTTTGTGGCTCTACCCTGCCGCTCTCCTTTCCTGTGTCATGGTTTTTAACATCTGAAATACTGACATTGTTAAGCCGGTGATTGTATAAGGCGATGCGGACAATCTCATGAAGATATTCAAGTTCGTTTTGTGTCAAGGACTGGCCTTCCTGGGTTTTTGAAATCATTTCCTGCCAGCAGATCAGTCTTTCGTAACTGACATGTTCGCTGTTTTCCAGGCAGTGCAACCTGAAATAGCGAAGGAACAAAGGAAATTCATCGGTCTGAGCGATGTCATAAGCCCGAACCGTTAACCTACACAGACATACAATCGTATCCTGCTGTAACCTGACTAACGCGTTATGACTGCCCGGAAGGATATCAGGCAATTTCATCTTACAGTCAGCAAGGCGCTGAAGAAGAGGCCCTTCCTCTGAAGGCTCCCGTCCCCGATACTCCTGAAGAGGTTCAGATTCAAGTTCATGCATTAATGGATGATATAGCCATTCCCGGGAACTGGTCTCATCAATGATCAGGCTTTCAATGCACTCATTGTATGTTGTTTTACGTCGCCCGAGCTGCACCTGACTGATTTCATATTCAATATCTGGAAGATCGATACGCAATGCGGCAACTCTTTCGGAAGGATGAAGGTGGTCAAAGGTTAACTTCGCAGAAATGCTACGATCCCTGTCCAGAAAGACGGCCACACATAAATCATTAACCTTTACGAACAGATCAGCTGTGCCTCCGAACATACTGCCGCTTCCAATAACCTCATTCAGTGAAACCGGCCCACCATCGTCGCCAGCGAGAAGATTTGGGAAACCAAGAACCTGGTGCTCGTTGATGACTTCAATAATTTTTCCCCGGATGGCTTCCATCAGACCATCACAGTCACCGGCTACAGCAGTACTGTGTGAGAAATGCCAAAGCTTGACCTCCCCCTGCTTTGCTAACAGATCAGTTTTGCAAGCGGGGCAGATGCAGTTACAGTCGATACCCCGGCTGACCTCTGTAATATCTAAAAAGAGTCCTGATTCTCTCTGGAGTCCAAATGGAATACCAAATGTGTAACTCTTACGCATGGCTGCACCCCGTTTTTGATAATTATTCAAACTATATCCGAAATAACGGAGGAGGATTTCTGTAAAACGAATTAAAAGAAATGATTTTTTAGTTTTCCAGATTAATGTTTGACAAGAATCAAATGAGAGCCTTACAAATATGGAGAGAGAAGTTTAGGTAAAGTAACTTTTATCACAACTTCTAAAATTAAGGAGAATATCGGATGTATTTAGCAGTGGGCTTGGCTTATGATTAAAGTCTTTCTCCGAACTTAATAAGAAAGTTAAAAAGACAGGCTATTACAGTGCCTTTAGCCCCGAAAGGGGCATAAACTATTTTCAAATCCAGACACAGTCTTTTTGTTGTGCCAATATCAATAATTACTCGCGAACAAAGGTCCACACACTCGCAGGAACTTTGTCATATAACTTTTTCATTGTCAGTTCAGCTTTACGATGATCATAAGCACCAGAAATTTCAAGAGAGGCGACACCCGAGTTTTTTTCACATAACCTTTCAAATACTTTTTCGAGCGTTTCGAACGAACTACACTTACGGAATTTCATTAAATAAGACTGCTTTGTGTCAGACATAATCAACCTTCTTTAGACAGGCCTCAACTGGCCAGGGATAATCTTAATATCATTTTTCACTTAAGCCTAACGATTTCACAACCTTTTTCGTTGTTTCCACCCTGTTCATAACCAGGTACATGAGTGCTAAAATGACTGTAAATAAAACCAGTGTATCCCGGTGAGCAGGATGAAGAATCAATCAGTGATCAGACAGTTTTCGGAAAGCGAATTGCATCAGCAGCTGGAAACGTTCGGCAACCATGATAAACAGCTTTCACGCTTGATCCGTTACTTTTCCCATCTGAGATACAACACAGCTAAAACCTATCTGCACTGGCTACGAGTATGGAACGAATGGTATCAGGCGAATGCCCGGTTGCATACAGACTGGCCAGTAAGTTCGCTCCCCGTGTCTGAGGAAGCTCTGCTGGCGTTTATGGGGCATCTTGAAGGCAAATTGTCACGAAGCAGCATAAACAGCTGTCTTCAGGCCTTAAACAGTATCCATAAAAAAGGGCTTAACCTGCCCGGGATTATTACGTCTGAAGCATGGTACATGCTGGAAGCCTTAAAACAATCGGAAGCCCGGAAGCGAAAGACGACTAAACAGGCAACTCCCTTTCTTATTGGCGATCTCAAGGCTCTGATAAAGTTACGCAGTACTACAAACTCAGTTCGTAAGCTTCGTGACCTGTGCCTGATCTGGACAGGCTTTGAAACACTGCTCCGTTCATCCGAAATTCGCCGTATACGTCTGAAAGATCTGTCTCTGGATAGTATGACCGGTGAATTTAACCTGACGGTATACCGTACAAAAACGAACATCAGTACACTTCTTACCTACCGGCTGACACGTCAGTTAACTAACTGCCTCTTGAGATTGATGAACCTTGTGAAAATGGATCAGCACAGTCATCCGGATGAATACCTTTTCCAGGCCGTAAATTTCCATGATACAGGCTATATGCCACCCGGCTGGAAGCTTCGGAGTAAAGGGAATGAGCTATCTGAGCTTCTTAAACGGCATAACCTGCCCTACCGTGCTAAACAAAGTCTTCTGAACGATGAAGATGAGGAAGACACTGTGGACGATGCCGGTATGCTCAGCAAAAATTCCCTTTTACGGGCATTTAAAGAAATGTGGAATGAGCTTTATCCAAATGAGACTAAAACCCGTTACTGGACAGGGCACAGCGTTCGTGTAGGCGGTGCGATACAGCTGGATATTGAAGGTTACTCGCTACCACAGATTATGGAAATGGGGAACTGGTCGAATGAAGAAATGGTTATGCGCTACATTCGCAATATTGAAGCTGGTAAAAAAGCCATGATCAAGCTTATGCGAAATGCCTTTGATGAATAGCGCCCTCACGGGCGCATAACTTTATTTTTTCTTGAACGGGTTAAGTCTGGTGAGATTAGAGAGTGCCCCTCCCGGAGGCAAAATTCCCGTCCTTTTATATTTGTACACGCCATTTAATTTCATTGTCTGGATTCCAAGATTAATAAGCGTGACAAGTTTAAGGGTATACAGGAGTGTAAATTGGGGAGCAACCTGAATAAAAACTAATAACAAGCCTGCACACATTACACGTAGCCATGCCGCGTACTCCATGCTCAGCGGACGCTTGAAATAGAATCTTTCGAGCAAATCAACTGTCTTATTACTGATCCACGCCGCCGCCACTGAGAGTAACAACACGATGCACACCATAATGCCCAGTTCCATTTTCACTCCCTTCTCTTTTAGTCTGTTTAAGTTGAGGCTTAGCCACAGTAGTTTTGTTTTTTGCTTTTTTCTTAGGTTTGGTATGGTGAAACAGAAAACAATCCACCATTACCCAACCATTTTTATATCGAGCCACCAGCATCTTCTGGCTGGGGTAATGAGCATGAAACAGCATTTTCACGTCCATGGTGCCCATCAACGACTGTTTGCGCTTTAGCTCATCCTCAGCCATCTGAAATTCTTGTAAGAATTCTGAAGACAGACGCTGACGCAGAATTCTTATGGCACTGGAGTTTTCATCATTCTTTGCCAGGTGCCCGAAGCGTACAAGTGCCTTGTGGGTTATCTGGATGGGTCCCAGATGAGAGCTGAGCTGTTCGTACTGCCAGAAGTAGGTCAAATCCACCTTAACCCAGCTGATGCTGTCCAGCAGAGCCTCGTTCATGATGGTTCCGGACATAGGTACCATTGTCAGCCTGGCCAGACGCATATGTATGTAGTCCGTAAGCAACCTCAGCGACTCAGGAACGTTTTTATTGAGTAGGAGATGCTGAAGCACCGGGGTTGCGGTCTGCCAACACAGATTGCGCCCGTCAGGCAGGAAAGCAAACTTTTGATCGTCAGGCGCAGAGTTCGAAGCGTTTTCCTTACGAAGCAAAAAATAATGGCCGCACAGCAGCTCTGCTCTTACCTGGTCCTCGTCAGGGTCATGTCGGGCTTTACTTAGATCAACGGTTAGCACAACGCGGTTAATCGCATCAGCGTGATATTTTTTTACCCAGACGCAGACACGATAGAGACGCTCATCGATTTTCTGGCTGGCTGTGGAAATCCATTGCATTGTTGTTCCTTAATTTTCGGGGCTGACAATGAAAATGCCCAGCTCAGCCCCCGGCACGAGTTCTGTATATTTCAGGCTCAGCTTCCGTTGGTTGGACGGACCCTGGCTGTTTTCAGGAGCCCAGTCAGAGAGCGTTTTTAATTGAGGTATGTTGCCTGCTGCGAAAATGGGCAAGGATGCTTTTACTACTGAATAATCAGTCTCAGCATATTTATTCCCGTTTCGTTCCTGCCCTTCAGGCCTAAATGCAAAAATGTGAGCAATCGGAACAGGGAAAGAGTTAGTTCGACAAAGGCGATAAGATTCGCCCTGCTTCAGTGGGTGAAATTCAAGACGGTGTAAAGCCTTATCGATATTAGACACGACATTCAAATTGGTAGTTGCTACATTTTTTACTTCTGAGGCTCTCCTGCGCTCCAACAAACTCACAAGTTGCTCTGCTGTTTTAACTTCCTGGTTTCGGTTTAGCCGCCATGAAAAAGTAACTTTTTTAAGCTGGGACTTGATGAAAAGGATATTTCTTGTTGAGTGCATAGCGACAAGGCCCGGGAGCTTCTTGTGCACTTTATCAAAACGGACATTTTTTTTATTATCGATACGCCTCATTGCCGCAGCAAAATCATTTTTTGCTTCGTTTATAGAAGTGATCAAGCTTTCGAGAAGATCTGCTCTTTCGGGGACAATGATTAGACCCGGGTATTTAGTGGTTACTTTGGTGGAATCATGACTTAATGACTCTATGTCATCCACACAGATGTCAGTAAGTGCCTGAATAATTTCCTCAACCGAAGCATCGTCTTTAATACTAACCCTGATGGGTTTAACCTGCTTCAAGCGCTCTTCTGTTCTAGATACGGTGGAGACAGTCATCAGGTTTGCCATCATCGGGGGGGTGTTCGAAAGAAAACACTTGAGCGAGTCGATGCGTTCCAGAATCTGGTCACGAAAATAGGGCAAATCGTCATAACTCATACGTTTCTCCAGGCTCATGTTATTTCCAATCAATTTTGCTGCCCAGGCTGACCTTGCAGAACATAAATGTCATGTAAACCTCTAAAGAAGTCATTTTGAAACAGCTTTCACAGCATGCGATTTATGTTCGATAGGGCTCATGAACAAAGGATGATAATGGAGACGCCATGGATAGTGGATAGTCTTACCCACCTGGGTGATCCGATTGAGGCGAAAACGACCATTTATACAGTCAACTGACCAAAGCCCGGGAGAAACTAACCTCTTCCAGCGGTAAAAAGAGAAACCTGCAACACAGAGGTCATGCTCCAGGAAATGTTGAGTTTCGACGACGCGAACTTTTATCAAAAACCCCAGCATTGGCGAAAACCAGATCAACAACCATGTTGGCGGCAGGATGACTTTGTTCAGGAGATGATCTGTCATAAGCAAGGCAGATAACATCAGAAAACTGATAGTCAACCACAGGGCCATCCAACCGGCCCATACGCGGCTCTGACAGGGTTTCCATTCGAGAAGAAAAAGTTTTTTATGCATTCTGCCCCGCCTAATTTTAATGTATTGCCGAAGTATGCTGCATCATGATGGTGGTGCGGGGAAAGATTTCAAACTTCCACAATTCTGAAGCCGTGTTCCAACCATGAAAGATCCCGTCTCCACAGCGAGTGTTAAAAGCAAGAATTTCATCCCTGACCTGGTAAGCGAGCACTTCTGGCATATCAATAAACTCAGGTAAGGAAAGAAGAATTCCATGGATAACTTCTCCGGTTAACTTACTCATAACCTCTTCCTCAGACAGGGCAGCGTCCGGGAACAAACACAACGGAAGTGAAAAACAACATAGGTCAAGACCAATAGCAGCCCTTCCTGCGTCGTAGCCTTCTTCATTAACGACAAAACGAAAGAATTTTTCTGTCTCACCCCGTAATGATGACGGTCCTTCAGACGGAACTTCAATACCACTGAAGACTTTATCGGTCCAGTTGGTAAAAGGACTGGTGAAAACCCAACAAATTAAGGATAACGCCAGCTCTTCCTTAAACATACGTTCAGTGCCGGTAGTTCTGGAAAGTTGCTTTTGAGTACTCATGTTTTACCTGTTGCATGAAATTATTGATGTTATATAAACACAACCGGCATTTTATCTAATAGGTTTGAAAACACTAAAAATCGCAAATGCTGGTACCTTTCTGTTTTAAGAGATTTTCAAGGTAAAGTGAGGCTAGATCAATTGGCTGGTTCTCTTCAAGACAGGCTCGCACAAGATCTTCAATAGAGACCGAATCAACCCCCCTTCCCTGTAAAATTTCTTTAGCAGATGCCAGCGTTTTATGAACGCTTCGACTTAGTTGTAATCTGACTTGTGTGCGGGTATCAAAAAGACAATCTTCTGTGACACTTTGTGAAACGGTTCTACTCATTGAAAAATCACTCCATTTCTGGGATCGAATGAAAATTAACAGCTATAGATGTATCAGGTTTCCCATTTTCTACGATACTCAACCACGTACGCGCTGAGATTTGTTGTTCACAGACGAGTATGTAACCTGTTCCCTGTTGATGATGTAGCTCAAGAGCTTTTAGGATAGGCTCTGAATGAGGTCCGAGAGCATCACGCGTGTGAATAAGCGTTTGCTCTGGCAATACGTTGCTAAGCATAGACAGCAGAACATTACGCTCATCCTCATTATCCGACAAAACAAGAATTATACGAAAACCCGTTTTTATACGAAATCTGATTTCTGAAACTAACTTTCTTAATCTTAATTTATATATGACCAGGCGGAATCGAGTCATCAGTAAAGAGACCACTGTGAAGATAACGATTACTGCGCCATATTTTGACCTGTAGAACCACCAGTTAAGGCCTCCAGCAACTATCAGGATTAACATTAAAATTAAACTCCCATAGAAAAAAAGTGCTGGGTAGCGAGTTGTCTTTCCTTCAATTAGTGCTGAGGCAAATATCAAAATGGATATTCCGTAAATTACCCAGTCAAAAATACTTTCTCCAATCATTCTTTAGTGAACATCCTTAAAAGTGGAAATGTAGGTTTATGGGTTTATGCATTTTCCTGATGGCCTTGACAACCAAGGATTTCACAGAAATTGTCACAGTGTGAAGCTGTAACAAAGCGCTCTCCACGTTCGAATCGCTCAACCAAATCCTTTCTTACTTCACTTCCAGGTTTCTGGAAGATGTACTCAAACTGGAGATCCTCGGCCGTTGAAAGTAGTCGTTCTATGCTGAAATCAACATGGTAAAAGCAAAACTGATTATCAACCGGGGGAAAGTTGCTTTTGGTACTGTTCTCGTTTTTGGATTTTAGTTCATTCATGAGCTCTCCTTGGTTGAGAACAGTATACAAATCTCTTTAGGGATTTTTTTTCGTTAATAGCACTTTTTTGAGTTTAAAGAGTATGTTCATACCAGAGCATTAGAGGCTACGAAAAGGATAATGGAATTAGAAAGATAGATTTTAAGTGGTGATGTAAGGTGGGATAGGTAGAAGAGGAGTAGACGCTTGTAAGCGAGGCAAAAAAAAGGCACGGAAACCGTGCCATAAGAGTATGTGAGAAAAAATCAAAATCAGGGAAAGAATCAAGCAGCTTGTGAAACTGAATCTCCAACTGCAAGATTTAAATTTCTTAGGTTATCGAAAACTTCAGATACTAAGTCATTACGGTCGTGGATTTTAATCCGCCCACCGGTTAACTCTGAAACATAAACGGTATGGCAGAGGTCAGTAACCACTTCGCCGTATTCATCAACGACTTCCAAAGATGCAATCATCGGAATATAAGAAGCCGCAGCATAGCTCTCATAAATACTTATTATGGAGTCATTGTTGCGTCGAGAAATTACCCTACCAGAAGGTAAAGCCTCATCTTCCATATAGCAATCAGATAGGTCCTCACAGAAGTCATTTTCTTTAAGTGAAATATTAAGGGTCAATTCACTGTTGATAGAGCGTGAATAAGAATATTCACTCAGTTTATAGCAAGCCAAACTTATATCACTAAAAGTTTCATAAGCTTTATAGAGGCTCGATGTTATAGACTCAGATACAAATGTTATTAGTCCAATAAAATGAGTATCCCAGAACTGTTGCAAAGCAAAACGGGCAATCATAACCTGACCATCAACCTGCATCAGTCTGTTATATTCATCCCGGTCATAACCTTTCGACTGAGAAACATCATTAGACATGCTAAGAACTTCACTACAAACATCATCATATTCAAAACGGCTAGTTGCAAAGTGTTTTCCTGAAATCTCAAGGTACTGACCAGAGACTGCGTCAAACACCTCAAGAAAGTAACAGAGTCGAGATTTTAAAGATTCTCTGTTTAAAGCTTCTATTTCATTCTCAGAGATACTATCGACATATAAATCAACAGCATTCTTGAGTTCAATAGCTTTGATATTACAGGTAAAAGAAAGCTCGTCACTTTGACAATGGCAAACACTTAATACTATATCCGCCTCATCAAAATCTATGCCAAGATAGCTCAGAACTGCTCGGACATAGTTTTTATCATCAGATGAATGTGTCATATACACTACCTCAAATTTGAGAGGAAGTGCCCCAGAAGGGAAGCGACTTCCCCACTGGGTTAGATAAAAGTTTGGTTAAGCTAAAAGAAGATGCCAGCGACAGATTTTACATTGTCATAGACAAGTGTCTTCAGCCAACCAAAGTTACTTTTTTGGACTGAAGCAAAAGGATCATTGAGACGCGTTACGAAAATCGTCAAAAGCTTCAGTTATTAGTAATGTGCGATCAGTTACTCTGTATCGGTCATTACTTTCGAGAGATACGTAAGTTGAATGCGAAGAATCACAGACAACACGCCCTCTTTTATTGATCAATCTTACTTCCATCATCACCGGCACATTGATAATTGAAGCAACATCGGTATAGAGGGATATGAGGGCATCATTGTCACAATATAACGCCCCGTTCCCATCAAATGTATCGTTAAACTTAATATATATATCTGGCATATTTGCCGGATAATCATCAGTATTGAAATCAATGCATAACTTTAAGTCATCATTAATACGGCGATTAATCTTATGCTGCCCAACACGTACAAAGCCATGTTCAACAGCTTTGATAATCCTTAAAGTTTCATTAAGACAATCTGTAATTCTTTTCTCGACAAATGAGATAAAGTCACCAAAGTCGGAATGAAAAAACTGTTTAAGTGCAAATTTCGCAACTAACACTTTCCCATCCACCTTCATTTTATCGAGATAAAGATTTCTTATAGCATCAGTAGAAGAATTAGCTTTAGATAACTCTTCACAGTCATTAATAATCATTGAAACAATATCAATAACTTTAACTGGGCTTAAAGTATTACTATATCCGCGAATATCAAACGTAAAAAATCCGAAATTCTTAAATACTCCAAGAAAATAAATTATTTTTTGTTTCAAAAGAATAGAATCGGAGTAAGATGCGTTGTGCTTTATTAGTTCAGATATGTAGAGATCCAACATACAATTTAAATTATCGATATCTACATCGTAATCAAAGGTTACTTTGTCGAACGAAGTATCAGATAATTGAACGGTTATATCGTCAGCGGGAACATTAAGGCCTAAATTTTGATAAAGAAAGGCACTAACAAATTCCACGTGGTCAGATTCTTTAAACATTTACACTACCTCATGACTAAAAAGGAAGTGCTTCCCACCGGGAAGCAAGTTCCCGGATGGGTTAGATTAATTATAAAAGAGTTCTTCAGAAGGTACATGCATTTCTGGTTTGAACTGTTTTAAGGAGTTGTTTATAGCTTTTCGATATAACCCTGAAGAGTGTGGCTTAAACATTTGATATTCCGTAACGAGCAGAGGAGACGTAAAGCATCCTAAGTTCACTAGTGAAATATTTGATGTTTCTTCACAAACATCTAATTCAGCGTATATCCGCCTCTTCATTACCCTGCCTGCTAAATAGCGACGAACATGATTTATAAACTTGTCCGCATCTGATATAGAATTAACTATATAATCAGATGTGACTATCTGATTAGATACAGTTTCAGGTATAGCTTCGGCTATTATTTTTACGTTCATTTCATAATCAACACTATGGAAGCAAGCAAGAATTTGTGGCTTCGCGCTTTCTAAAATCTTTTCAAGAACAGAAAAAATCAGAGAGAACTCGTTTAAAATTCGCTTTTGTATAAGTCCATGTAGATGTTTTATGAAAGGAGAACCGTGTTCAACAAGGCCTAGTATAAGATCCTTAGAGGCCAAATCTGAGCGGTAATAAACGTATTCTAGATTATCCCGGTTAAATCCTTTGATAAGCAAATCAGGCTGCTCTGAGACCAGTCGTAAATGAGTTGAAGCTATAGAAACTTCAAAACGAAAGTTCGCGAGATTTACAGGGCCTGCTTTTAATGTAGCCGCTTCGGAAAAATAAATGAAAAGAGGATGCAAATCATCGTTACCACAGTAAAGATGGTCTGCGCCCTTAAGATATTTCACCAAATGAGGTAGAAAAGATATTACTGGAATATCAGCCACAAATCGAATATGCCGAAATGGTTTTGAATCCAAATATATATTTTCCACTACAGCGCCAACAAAACCCATTTTAACAAGAATAGATTCAACTAACTTTTGTATCGCATTCATTTAAATACCCTCTTAATAGAGGGATTTCTCCCAAAGGGAGAAATCCCTATGGGAGAAAATAATTTTAATTAATAATTGTAGCGAAGCGCATGTTCTTTTTCACTAAGATGGTTTTCATATTCCGACTTACCAGAACTTAAACACTCTTTGAAAAAGACCTTTGAAAAATTCTTCAAGTCACTTCGGTTGTTAATTTCTTTGTCAGACATCAACTTAGCTGAGTGTGAGGTATCCACAGGCCCCAACCACCATTCATATTTAATATAAACACAATTGGTTTTTGTATGTCCATTTAGAAATCGTTTTGCATTTCTAAGTATTTTTCTACAACCGTTAAGGTCTGAAAGTAAGATATCTGGAGCAATGAGCTCTTCCAGAATATGACCAGGTAAGCCTTTCCTAAAAAGCTCAACATCGTAACTACAATACCAGTCACGATAATTAAAAGCTTTAATAAGTCTTTCAGGTGTATCCAAAGATATCTTATTCAGGATTTTTAATGCAAAGCATACAGCATCTTTTAACAACTCGTGCACCTCAACATTGATAAATGAGAAAAACGAGCTTAATTCTTTCTCTAAGGAATTATACAACTTACCGTAAATATCCTGAGAAAAAAGATACTGCAATCTTTCTTTATTATAAGTGCAATTCGAAATTGAATAGACTTCTCCTCTTTCGATTTTGCACCCTTCCCTTAAAACTATAGGAAACCTCAAATGGTTAACAATGAAAGAATGATTCTTTCTTTGCTTCAAAGCATCTAATTGAAATTTCGTAATTTCCTCCAGATTTGCATCTTCAAAACCTGGAAAGGGAATATCACAGAAACAAGAACTATATGCTTTTGCTGATTCATACATAAACTCCAGTGAAACATCAGCATCAAAAGACATACCAGAGAACATGCCCTGCCCATTGTCTAAAAATGTAATGTTTTTAACCTGTATTTTTTTATGTTGAACAACCAAAAAGGCATTAATGATTTTTTCGATAATTTTCATGTGATCCTCTCTCAATAAAAAAGGGATCACTCCCATATGGGGTGTGATCCCCACATGGGTATAATTTAATTAAAAATCTGTAAGACCTAAATCTTTATTTCTACCACAAACTGTAGAAGATATAAGACGTTTTACTCGCTTTCGAGCACTTCGGCCTGACGTATCTTTCAAGTACATCGGTAATGACAATGATGAGATTTGATTACTTCGCTTATGATGGCAGACTATATAGCCCTGCCTCCACCCCGAACGCACAAACTCACGGATGCGGTTAATATATGCCGAAGCTTGAGATTTTGTACTTATCGATTCAGAACACTTTAAGTTCTGTTCGATAGAGTAAAGCTCAGCCGCCATTAATTTCACCTCATACAGGTCATCCCCATAACTTATAGTTTTCAACAGCTCTTCCTTTTCCCGAATGAAAAATACTTGCTGCATTCCAAGGATCAGGTCATAGGCCTCTCGAAAGAGGTCGATAAGCTTATTACGAACATAAATCATAAACTCCTCAAAGTGCTGAAGCCAGAAATAAGCCGCATTACTTATTTGTGAATTGTGAGAACAAACAAGCCCTTTAGCAAGCTCGACCTCTTCCTCCCGAAAAGTAAAGTTACTTTTCTTAAACCGACTTTGTTCAAAAATGCTTTGATGCATTTCTATCCATACAGAAACAAAACCGAGGGATTCAAATTCTTCGTTTAACAAATGTAAACTTTCGAAGATTTTCTGAATTTCGATCCCGATGTCATATGACAGTGGACATTCTTTTATAGAATAAACATAACCGGGTAGGAAGTGAGATAAATGCTCAGTTCGCAAATATAAACTGAATTTAAGTTCTGTCAGTGGTTGTTTCAAAGATAATTTAGATGATTCGCTTATATTTACTGGTTCAACACCATTTCTAATCAAAATAGCTTTTACCAGGTCCGTAGCTAACTTCATACAGCCTCCAGTCGTTATTGAGGCCTCCCTGATGCAGGTTGGCCATCAGGGAAAATATGTAAATCAATTAGCAACCAATCAGACCGTTGCCATTACATTGTCAATGTATCTGACAAGGGATGGGCGGTCGTCCTGTAAGGCAAAACGGCGAAGGTCATCAAGATTATACGCAGGAAGATAATCAGCGTAACCTCGAATACGAAGGTCCTCAACCACAACTTTTATATACTCAAATCGTCCAAGATTTCCTTTTAATGGGGGTTTTCCTGGACTAGACAGCATATCGTCTGCTTGCTCCCATGTGATTTCTTTAGCTTCACCACTATGTAGATCAAGATGGACATATATGAATGACTTATAATCTCCACGGCAACGAAGATAATATTTCGGATAGAAATATTTGTCACAACGCAACAAACACGTTCCTGAAGGACGAACTACGTACAACAGGTTTCTGTCATTTTCTAATATGCCATGTTTCAAAATCGTTATATCTATCTCATTATCATGCAGCAAATAGCATGACGATGGTTCATTGACGATGCGCGATTTTATAACAGCAGCAAATTTATTAAAAACTTCGTTAGTTTGAAAATTCATTAAAATGCTCTCCGATGTAAAACGACGAGCATCACCATAACGGTAATACTCCCGTTATGGGTTTTAATAGTTTATGGAATAACCATGTCATACAACCGACCATAGCCAGTAGTACCGCACATTTATTTAACTGAGCAAGCATCTCAGCCGTGAAAAGACCTTAAAGGCAGGTAATTATCACGAAGGAAAGCGGTTATCTTATCAATACAATTTAAAAAATAATATTGATAAGATAACCCCCCCCGCAAAATGCGGGGGAGTTATCGTTGTTACAGCTGATTAAGACATTCAGGAGCCCAGTGAATCGGGAATCCATCCTGCCCTGTTAACTGGAGAACATCGTTCCAGTCGATACCCTTTTTCCCATCAGGAATATCTTGTGCTGGTTCGAAGACTTCAATTGTCAGCTTTGATGCGGGATATCGTTTAGCCAAAAACTCAACCATGCGGCTTTGAAGTCGCTGAGCAGCTTCGATACCGGCACGAGTGCCTTGTGAGTTAGCAATATCCTTATCCGCCCAGATATAAAAGTTTATATATTTTACATCCGGCGGAGGCAGTAAAAAATCAGGAACAGTAACGTTTTCAAGGCACCATGCGGAGCTGGCTGCCCAGCATGGTGTTGAAGTCGCTTCTACAACAGAAAGCGCATTCTCGATCCCTTCAGCCACTCCCAGTGTCCAGGTCGAACTACCTGAATCATAGTGAGGGTCAAACAACTGAATTGAGCCACCTGTCATATCGGCAGGAGGCTTCATCATCAGCTTTGGATTTTCTACAGGTGCCTTATCACCGTTTTTGTCTACGTATGTTCTATGGATAGTCAGAGGCCGACCTCGGGTGTCACGATAGATTGCAATCATTCCCGGATAGATAATCGATTTCTGCTTATCTTTATCCCAATAGTAGATCCGGTTATTAAAGCCTAAATCCTTTGGTAAGTGACTCAGTAAGCGGGAGATCCCACGATTACGGAGGTACAAAGCAACAGGAGTATTAGGCTTTATTTCACCGGTATAGTGATACATCACATCAAGTTTTCGCATTCGCTTTGCCACTTCCTCTCGGTCAAGAGTTTCTGTGGCACGAACTGCTGATTTATAGCGTCGTTCATTTTCAATGTCGGCGTCAGTTAACGGAGCATGCAGATCCATCCCGAAAAAATCTGAGAGAATCTTTTTGCAAGTCTGCGTTTTACTTAATTCATAATATTTCGCCAGAACATCAATTCCGTCGCAAAACTCATTTACCGGAAAGTCATTATGGATCGCACATCCGGTATAAAGGTCTTTTTGTCGGAAACGAAACTTCGATTTCCCTGCGCCAGTAAACGGGCAAGGAACCTGGCTCGGGGCTTTTGCACAAGCGTCTTTGAAAGCAGGTATTCTTTCGAATATATACTTCCAGCCAGACACTTCAGCAATTCGAGCATGAACGAGTTTAATAAAGTGTTCAGATACTTCCTGTGGTTTACGACGAAGAGCCGGGGATGCATAAGTCATGATGATCTCTCTTATCTGGCATTGTGAGTTTCTCAATGCCTTCTGCGGTGCAGAAGACAGGGAGAAACCCACAACGCAGAATTTAAGAAAGAGGGCCCGGGGGCCCTCAACATTTATGCTTCAGTCGTGAAGCCATTATTCTCAAGACGCTGTATGTAGTTATCTACAAGTAACGCAGCCTGCTGGCTATTACCCTCCGCTATAGTGACTTCGCGGAAGATTCTTTCCTGAGGGCTATCATTGCTTATAACTTCACCAACACGTCCGAAAATACGGACTTTATGCATCGCACCGACTTTTTCATGTTCTACACGGTAAGTTTTTATCTGAGTCATATTTTGCTCCTTATTCCTTCATGGAGCAAAAAGACCCACCGGGGCCTTTTTGCCCCGATTGGGTAGAGTTTATTAAGAAAGTATTTGATGAACTAGCTTACTGACTTCAATAGACAATAAAGAAGTATCATCAACTGTTACGAAAGTGTCCGTTTCAAAACCAATTATTTCATCAGTCTTAATACCAACACCAACGATTTCTATTCCATTACATTTAGCCTTTTCCATAACTTCGACGATAGTAAATTCCGATTTATTCGGATAACCATCAGTTATAAGAAAAATTATTTTCCTATCGAATTGGCTGTCAAGTAACAGATCAACAGCTGCCATTAAAGCAGATCCCGTAGGGGTATAATAACCCTTACATCCAAGAGTGAATTTCGATAGAGATTCCTCAACGCTTTGATCAAACGTTTTGATAATCTCAAATTCACTTTCCTTGAAGGGAAAAACTATATTGGAGACATGCATTTTTGACAAACTTTCAGCGGCCATCGATAAAGCAAGATCTGACTTAATGGCATGAATATATCTTTCATCATTAGCCATTGACGCTGAAATATCACGAACTAATACGAGGCCAACATGCCCTCTATTTTTAGATTCGCTTTGAGCTCTGAAGACATCACGAACTCCCATTTGTGACAGAATTAATCGATTTCCATCGAAGGTAATTCCACGCTCATGAGTTTTGTTTCGGCCACGCATTTTAACCTGCTGTAAAACAGACAAGTCGCTACCGATTGAATGACTCAGAGACAAAGCCTCATTGTAAACATTCAAATCGATAAGGAGATCAGGGATATCCCATTCAGAAGCACCGAATTCGGCTTTCACGTCATCGGATACTTTTGATGCAATACCTTCAATCTCTTTAGCCAAAGCATCGTGATAATCTTCGCTATCCTCATCACTGCTAAGAAAGGCATCCAACAAATCTGCCAGTATCTCCCATTGAGCCGATGAAAAGTTACTTTCATCTTCAACGTTAGTCGAACTGGCTTCATCTGATTCACTCTCGGAAGGGTTAATCGCATCAGTATCGTCTTCAATAATGTTATCACCCGTGGGATTGCCACCGGTGGGTTCATTATTTCCCTCGTTATCTTCAGCAAGTTCTGAAGGCTCAGAACATCCCTCTTGAGCAAGATCAGCGTTATCGGAAGTATCTGCCTGACCTTCACTATCGTCCTCAGAATCATCCTCACGACTATCAGTCGACGTAAGCGATTTATCTTCTGATTCGGTATCGGTATCGGTCTCGGATTCATCATATGCCTCCTGCTCCTCCTGCTCTGTCTGCTGCTGTTGTTCCTTTGCCTCATCCCGCAGTCTCTCTAAAAGAGCCAGGGTCTTACGAGCAAGGGATTCACAGCCCTGAGTATTTTCACAACCAAGAGCATCATGAAAAATTTCCTCAACATCAGAAATTACTGGAGAAAGTATCTTTTGGGCATAGTCAAAAAACGGATCGAGGGTTTCTTTGTGACCTACCTGCTGAAGGACTTTTACTCGCAATGAGTTAAGCAGATACCACTCAATAAATAGGACAGGATTTTCCGGACGAGAAGATATATCAGGAGTCATCCTTCCGGCTTTAACCATCAGTGCGTAAGTGGCTGCAAGCCGCCGCTTTGCATCCGGATAATCGTTACCAACCTTCTCTTCCATCTGTACATCATCGAACAGATTTATAAGCCCGGTAAGACGTTTTGCCCTGCTATAAGCTTTACGTTTCTCAGCGAGGCTCTCAAACTCTGCATTCATTCCGTCATCGAAGCGTGTAAACCCTTCAGATGACATGAGAACACTATTAAAGGCGTCACTGTAAACCTCACTGACGGTATAGCGACCATGACCAGCTTCATGACAGGTAAAACCTTCAATCAGACTGACAAAGTCATCATCGCTATAATCGCCGTTTGGTAAAACACAAACTTTATTGACAGGATCAAAATACGGTCCTTTGGTATTGTCGTCTATTACAACTCTTACATCGCCTAAGCCGCTAATGACTTTTGCTATATTCTGTAAACGCTTAATATGGCGCGGCGATGATTTAAGATCTAATTTCATAGAATACCTCTTTATAAAAAGGGGTACTCACCCAGATGGTGAAGTACCCATCTGGGGTTTTTAATAAAGCAAACAGTTACCAGCCTTTGAGCTCGATATCAAAACCATTTTCAGCATTGTCTTCCTGTTGCGAAACTGATTTCTCAGGTTCAGCTACAGAATCAGTGTTTGAAAACGTGCTGTTTTTTATATCGTTCTCTACGACAGGTTCAACCTGAAACACATTTGTTGAATCTAAAATAGCTTCAATACCTGTGTTCTGTAGCGCGTTCGGTTCTGTTTGTGAGCTTTGATTAAATGATCTGGTAATAGATTCCAACCAGTCAGTAACCTTTTGCTCTCCTGAAATAATACGCTTTAACATTGAAGCATCACTCATGAAATAAAACCACTGCTGTAACACCGCAACGTCGCGAGGTTCAGAAATGGCACCTTTAGGTAAATTATTCATTATGTGTTTTATAGCTTCTGCAAGTACTGCCGCCTCTTTATGTATAAACATGAAGCTAATGATCTTATTTTGCATTTGCTTCAGTCGGTCAATAGTACTTGAGCGCAAATTATTATTTTTACTAATTTTTTCATAAACCCTCATTGCTTCTTCTGCCAGATCTGTTATCAATTGTTCCTGATAGTAGTCCTGGGTTTCATCACCTTCAACGCTAATAGGCGTAAAAGGAATAAAGTGAGCAATATTAAATCTAAAGGATTTTATGAAATCATCTTTAGTTAATTTCAACTGATCAATCAAAGAAGACATTCTTGGGCTTCTATTTTTTTCAGCCTCAATATGCATCTCATAATTGTCTACAACGTTTTGAATACCTGCCTGAAACTCTCGTTCAATCTCTTGGGCCCCTTCCAGAAACTCTTCCATACTGGAAACTGGTAAAATCCACATATTGCTATAGCGGATGCACAAGCGTGAGCAAAGGGTTGATATTCTGCTGGTAATCGTACTTTTGAAGCTAAGGGCTTTTATGTCAATCCAACGTACTTCGCTTTTAGATACGCTTTTTTGATCCGTAATATCATCTCCATCATAAGACAAATCGATTTTATCGGTTCGACGCGATCCTTGACAGCCACTTATTTCAATTTTTGTTATAACTGCACCTTCCAGTAAATCTGGATATGATTTTGCAAAATTCTCAGAGATTTGTTTTGCAGATACTTTGTTAAGCATTGAAGTATTTAAAGTCATGGGTTTCTCCAAAAAAAAGGGGAAACCCTCCCCAACGGGAAAGATTTCCCGATAGGGTTGATATTAAAGCTTCTCTGGTGCAATTAAAAGAATACCGGGAAACTCAGCGGCAACATCATCATTGCCCATTGCTCCCTGATACATATAACCTTTTAATTCCATTTCTTTAATTAGACCTTCCATATTTATTTTACCATCATGATAAAACAATAAAGAATAGTCGTTATTCAGTTGCATAAGTCCAGTAAAATTAGTTCCGTTTTTTGCTATAGCAATGGTAGCAGCACCATCCGTACTTAAAAACGCACTAAATTCAAGATGGGATAACTCTGAGATACAAATATCAGAGGTTTCATAACAAATCCCATCTAACTCGACTTTTTTGCTGTGAAATACTCCAGCGATTTATCCTTGTCTTCGCCAAGAGAAAGATCTATAGCTTGAAGAACAAGATCGACCACATGTAAAGGTAAAGCAGAAGCAAAAGCTATTTTGAAAGTGTCAAGAAGACTAAAGGTTTTTAACGTCATCGACGTGCCAACCCAAGCTACTAATTGACGAATATCCATCACACTGTCTTCTGTACCAGAGTCATTTACTGCAATCGCTACTCTTACGAACTTCTCAATGACCTGAAAAGGCAAAGAGCTATATCGTTTAGTAAGCACATTGGTTAAAGCAACTTTGTCGGGCTTCTCCATTTCAACTATCAAGAACCGCTTTATAAAAGCTGCATCTTGACGTTGAGAAGAAACGAACCGGCGAGCGCCTCCACTCATGTTTGTGTTTGCAGTACCAATAAATCGCGTGTAGCCATTAGCAGTTATAACCTCACCACCATTAGCACTGAGTGACCAGGGCTTACGTTCAATGGGCATGTGAAGTTTTGCTGCCGTATCAGGATCGATTTTGTCCACTTCATCCAGAAGAATGAGGTGACCATTACGAAATCCCGTTACCAAATCGCTGTGTACAAAACCTGTATTACCACCATTAAGACTGCGCTCACCTTCAAGCTCATCAACTCGAATATTGCTGTTGATCTGCTTAATTGTCAGCGGCCAATTCATCATGTGGCTAATGTACATTACCATTTCAGTCTTGCCAGAACCGGACTCACCTTTAAGACACACACTTAAATCTATATCCGGACTGATAAGCAGTTTAACCACTTGTTCAAGTATTCGGGGATTTGGTATGTAGTCTTTGTTCAGCGGAGCTCGATACGAGGTTTTAGTTTTGAAAACAGGCACAGCCATCTTTGGATCCATTTCTGGAATACCAAAAAGGTCCTTTGCTAGAACTAAAAGATACTCACCTTTATCCACATAATGTTTTAACTTTATAACATCCGGGGAAAGAAGAGCTTCTAATTTTTCATAAGCATCAGAAGATGTTTCATTTAACTTCATAGCGGCATTAGACATTTTTAACTCCGGTAAAATGCAAACACCGCCCTCTGGCAGATGTTTGCCAGTGGCATTTTATTTGAGATTCATTTGGCAAATAGTTGCCATCAGTTTCCTGATTTGAGGCACATTATAACCAAGATGATTTCCCACTATTTCAAAAGCTTCAGACATGATCCATTCAAAATGATTTTCGAATATTGGATTTATTTCTAACTTGCCAAAAGCGTTTCGTTTAGTTAACAGATCACATGAAACAAGCTCGTCAAACAACTCTAATGTGGATTTAAAAGCTTTTATGTAAACATCCATAATTTCCCTGTCAGTCCATTTAACAGCCAGTTTTTTTTCTGACATTAAATAATCCTGATCAAAGAAGATGTCCCAGCCCATATCGTCATTGCAATCATGCAAAATGATTTCATCATCATTCCTGCATTCAGCTAATTTCGTGTTTTCACTAATCGAACGATGCGAATGATAATAGAGCCATGATTTTAATTCCGCTCTAAATTCACATGCATCAAGTCCATGAGATAAACAAGTGTATTCAAATGATTTTGACATATACCACCGTGTTTCAGCTTCTAAAAGTGGATTCACTGTGATATTACCATTGTCATCTTTGAAGAATAACTTTCTCCTCAACACTAGTTCTTTAATGATTTCCAAAGACTCTTCCATAGCGGATAGAAAAACAACATACACATCCTCAGGGGTCCATTCTATTACCAGACCACCCAAATCTGGGTTATATTCTTCAACCGAATATAGATAATCTGTTTCTGCTGCAAAATTAATTGTATGCAAAATCTGATTTTTAAGTAATTTGGATTTTTCATAAAGGTGATTTTCACGCCTTTCAGAATCATAATTTATCTCAGAAATGTTACTTTCATCTGATTTAAAGTTTAATCCGGACGTGTATGCATCATTTAAATGCTCTTTGGGTGAATCAACTATTTGCGTTATTTCATCTTCATCTATATCGAATATAGAAAAAAAACTAAGTTGATTACTACTTATTGCAGTAGCCCTAAATTTTTGTTTCATGGGGACTCCAAAAGGAGAAATCCCATGAAGGGATTTCTCCCCTTTAGGGTGGGTTTAATGTCAGATCTGATTAAAGCTACTTTGTCCAAAACCTTTTAGAGGTTTAGGTATGTGAGCCAACTTACTTGTTGCTACCACTCTCATGTAGTCAAGAGGATGTTCTCTCCCTTCAATCATAATAGTATCGACAACAATATAACCGGAGACCATCAACTCATCACCCTGATTTATACCAGTGAAACAGGTTGAATACATTTCAGGCGACACCTTGATTTGAACTGAAAATTCTCTCTCAGTGATTTCACCATCAACTTCTGTCTTCATCCTATTTTTGAGCTTTATTAACAAACCTATACTCTGGTCAGTCATTTTTTTCTCCACAGCACTGATAACTATCCCGGACACTTTTACTTCATTGATATATTCAAGATATGACATTTTCCGCTCCTCGATTTGTTCAAAGAGAAGCCCCGTTAGGGTTCCCCCTTAACAGGATTAAATAAATTTATTAGTTACATACATGAACGTGCAGACTACCAAACAGGCAATTCCGGCAATATGTAACCAATTTCTTGTTGGTTTAGTTGGTGCAATCGCTAAAGAGTTCTCCAACTTCTCTGTTACAAGACGTCGATTCTCTGCTTTAGCCGCATCATCTAAATATTGAGTTTCACGCTTAGCGAGAGTCTCAATTTTCGATTTTATTGCATGGTCCCATCCTTTAGTTTCAAAAACGCTTAACTCACTAAAGGTGTGCGTCATGAGATCTTCTGGGAAACCCAGTTTTTTCATTAACGGACGAATGGTATCATACATTTTTTCTACATTTTCGTAGTGGGCCTTTACTGCGACATCAAAACGCTTACGTAAAGTTAATTTTTCACGTTTGCAAATGATGTCCGAAACCCAATTTATTAACTGCTCATTTTTGAGTTCACTGGCTTTTTCAAGTGAGTAATCCAGATTATCCACGTCAAGAAATGAATTTAATCCGTATTTTTCAAACTCCTCAACAAGATATTTATCCAGTTCAGTTAAGCTTTTAAAAAGTGGTACATCTGGGGAAGCTTTAAGAAGCTTATAAGCTCCTTCGAAATCAATTTTCTTGACCACGAGCTCCACAACATCCACATGATAATAGCTTGAATAAGCAGAAAGCTTTTCGGCCAACAAAGACACAGGCTTAAGAGACTTAAGTTCAATGATATTTGGGCCGTCCTCATTCAAAATAACAATCAGTTCATTATCACGTTCTGTATATTTCATCAGAACTTCTAAGAGCTGTTTGTTTAGCGCCTTATCCATCTCTGGAATAATTTCACTAAAGGTTTGATGAAGGGCTTTACTGCGAGCTTTATTTTTAGACATTTGGGGTCACCTATATATAGTAAGAAGGAAGAAACAAATTTTTGTTTCAACACGAAGGCAAAGCCTGTCATTCATCTCCCGTAAGCTATGAACCGCCTGATTTATACTATCTGGCATTAGAAGTACGCAACAAAAATAGCCCCAGGAGGAGCTAAATTAGTTACGGTTTGGTAAATTCAGATTGCCTTTTGCAGGCATGGGAAGTGCACCAGCGACAAAGGTGACATTTTGCCGGTGGTGTCTTACAGCTTGTTTAAGCTGGCCGCTTTTCACGGCTAAATCAACGCTTAACGCGAAAGTAACTTTAAGCAAAGTTACTCAAATTTGGGAGCTGATATTTAAGCTCATTGTTTTTATACTATAGCTTTAAGCATAAGTAAATGCCCATATCGAATTATTCTGTATAAAGTGGAGAAATTCGAATATTAGCTGCTTCTTTTATCTTTTCTTCACTGCATTCTCTTAAAAAGAAAGAAGGATCACCATACCACATTACAAAAAGTTGCTTTTCTGCACGCGTAAATCCAACATAAAGCAAACGTCTTTCTTCTTCTATTGCCTCCTCCCCAACTGATCTTTTACTTGGTATCTGATCCGCATTACAACTCATTATTATTACTTTATTCCACTCAAGACCCTTTGAACCATGCAAGGTTGATAGGACTACTTTCTCTGGGCTGTATTCCTCGTCCTTCTTCCTAGGGCCTAATGACATTGCAGCAGCACGATTTATCATATTCATCCAACCAGTCTTTTCTGCCCACTGTTTACAAGTGTCTAAAGCAATTTTTGTTAAGGTTGCTGTACCTTTATTACTCCTCATCTTGATTGACGACGATTCCATCCATTTCGTAAGGTTGGCGAAACGTTTTGCTATCTCAACTTTATCAGAACTTTCCTGGGTAAAGCGCACGAAGTTTGAATGTAATGTTTTTGTTTCGAGAGAACTGTCCTCCGGGATGGCAAGGTCGCCAAAAGTAACTTTTCTTCCTCTCATACTCAATGCCACTTCATCCAAAACTGATTCCTGTTCTCCAAACAATGCCAATACTCTCTTCATTAAGCGAGGATCATTTGATTGTCGGAAAAAGGCCATAAGGCTTAACACATCGCTTGTTTCTTTTTCATCCCAGAATGATTTACCTCCGTAACGAATTACTGGCTGTTCGATCAAACTTTCTAGCTCATCCAAGTGAGCATTATTGCGGCTTAGAATTGCCCATCCATGTGGATCCTGATTTATAAGGCTTAAAATACCCTGTATCTGTTCCTCCATATCTACATATGAACGAAAAGTGACCTTTCCCCCTCCCTTTTTTGCCGAGCGTAACTCTTTGGCATAACGGTAAACATTCTTTCCTATCAGTGCTCCGGCCACCTCTAAAATTTCAGGTTCACACCTAAAGCATGTGTTTAAGTAAAATATGTTAGGTCTGAAGTGTTTTTCAAACTGTTGAAATATTTTGACTCCTCCTGAGGATCTGAAGGAGTAGATGGCCTGATCATCGTCTCCAACTATACTCGTATAGACTCCAGCTCTTGTATGCAATGCTATCCATGAGAATTGTATAGAGTCAGTATCCTGAACTTCGTCTACTATCAAATGTGTCAAATCTAACGTGCGCATTTTTCCCGAATGCATTTGACCGACAACAAATTTTGAAAGAGCATTGAGGTCCGCCACATGGTCTTTCTGGCATAACGCCTGATAGGTATTAAACAAATGGATCTGTTGTCTGTTATGCCGAACTGAAATCACATCCGTATCCATTTCTCTGCCGATAGCATCAATAACGAATTCAGCTTCAGCAAACTTCATCGTTACACCGGATTCTTTCAAAGCCCGGTGAATGACAGATCTCTGTGCTGGCCCTATCAACATCTTTCCCGGCCAGCGAATCATGTCCAGTTGCTTCTTAACGAGTCCGTGAAAAGTATCCACCAGCACCCGGTCAAGATCCTTCTTGCTCAATCGCTTTTGTAACTTTGCTGCAAGTGCGTTTGTTGCAGCGCGAGTAAAGGTCACCATCCCGATTCTTGCATATGGATACTTTTTGAGAATCGATATAACCGCTTCTATCATGGTGAACGATTTGCCTGATCCAGGCGCTGCTATCACCATATTGTTTGCGCTAGCATTCTCGATAACAGGTCTTTGCTCTTCTGTTGGCTTACCCATTTCAACCTCATTACTTCGTTTTAATAATTATACATTTTTATAAAAGCGCTTTTCTTGTGTACTGCTGGTTCTACTGGAAATCACTTTTTTTCCTTTTTTATGCAATCAGGTTGTTTGTGAAACGCGTGACTATGGAATAATGGTTCCATCTCCAAAAGACATTACAAAAAGGGCTTTAAATGAAACTTTTACGTTTAGTATCTCTGGTCTCTTCTGTCGTCATTGGTTTTTCCCTATCGGGTTGTGCCGGTGACACCGGCACTACGCCAGGCACCGCTCTGAATGCGTACAGTCACGGCCAGTACTGGCATGCTAATGCAAATGATTCTGTCGCCAAGAATGCCTATTCGTTTGCTGGTTTCGACGTTAATTTTAAGGAGCAAGAGGTTACTCCTGGAGGGGATGCCGACAACTTTCTTTCTAAGTATCTCATCAATAGTTCGATGGGCTACGTAACAGGCGGTCTAAAAGGTTTTGGGATCATGAGCCTCAGCTCTTTGTACAGTTCTTCTGACGCCGAATACATCCAGGTCAATCAATACCTAGTGTTCGTCCCCAATCCAAAAAAATTGCCTTACAATGATGAAAGTTTGGTACGTGAGGGAGCTAAGTATGTTTTTGAGCATACAAAAGCAACTCAGGCCTCATTTGGATACAACCCTGAAAAACAGAAAGCAGCTCTGGCCACATGTAAAATTGATATGGCAGTCGTCAATAAATGGAGTACCTGTGATCTGCCCTCTAAGCCTGATGCTGATGTTTTCCCTACAGATTCAATGTACAGCTTTCAGGCGATTCGCCCCGCAACAGGAACCGAAATTCCTGAGCTAAACCTTCCCGCTGGTGATTACGCTGTAATTCGTTATGTGTTCATCCCATTTAAAGGAAACGAAACAAGCGCTGATTTTTCGGGTATCATTTTCCGTTCTGATAGCCCAAATACAACAACTCCAGGGGGTGTTGCAGCCTCCATCAACGGAAAAGATTATTACCTCTTTACCGGTGAATACGGTAAAAAAGGCTTCCCAGAAAAAACATTGAAAGCCAAGTAATTAAAAAAGGGGCCTAACGGCCCCTTCTTCAATATTTCGGCAACTGCTTGCCCGTAACCGGATCCAGCGTAGTTGAACCTACCTCACATATGGCCGGTCGAGGTAAATAGCTACAATCTACATTTTCCTCTTTTATAGCCTGAGCATTTTCTTGTCTGGCCTTTATCATATTTTCTTCACCGCCCATTGCTTCCTTGGTACGTTCTGATGGAAGTTGATAGTTCTCATTCTGGAATGGTAAGTTTTCCACAATTGATTCTTCGGAGAATTTTGAATATTGATCAGGAACTTCTCCTACCTGAACTGCATCATTAATCCACTCCGTCAGATCAATTTTATCGAAATCCAGTTGCTGTATTTGCTTTATTGATAGCCCCACGCAATTAGAGGCGACAGGGTCTATTCCTAATTGCGGATAAGCTTGTTGCATAATAACGCGTGACAACATGGAATTATAACAGCACATGTCTGTTGCTTTTTTAACGCATTTCTTTGTGAAACCAACATTCAGATATTTGACGCATCGTTCCGTATCTAATGTAAAACAGGATTTTTGATTCTTATGAATAGAAGCTTCCATCTCTTTCTGGTCGCATGCTACCAACATTTCTAAAAGCATTTTAGTGACCTGATAGGCTGTATAAATCCAACCGATCACGTTTAATGCAAGCATAAAGTTTTGAACCGCAGCCGAGAAGACAACCTCTCCTCCGGTAGTAGCAACGTTCTTAAAGACAAAGTCACGAACTGTATCTGGTAGCAATTCGTAGGCTTTCTTCATTGCCATCTGCTTAAGCTGACCTATACCGAAGCTGGACATTGTTTCCTGTGCCAACTGGCCAGCACCTCCTGCCCCTCCAGAAGTTGCGGAAGACCCAACTGCCCTGCTTAGATTACCAGCGACGTTTTCATATACGCTCGTTAAGGAGCTCGTGACGTTGTTCCACATTTGCCCTACTGTTTTACCAGCTGATGCAGTCCACTCTCCGACCGCATTAGACATAGAAGCCCATGTACCTGTATCACCGCCGGTCCATTTTATTAGCTGAGCATTAACTCTGGTCCAGTTTGTGTTTCTGATCATAGATCCGGCAAGCATGATACCTTCAAGTGCTCCTGCGGTTCCCTGTGGTGCTTCGCAGCAGTCCGTCTTTGCCAGGCCATTTACAAAGCCTACTGAACGACCACACCATTCAGGTTTTCCTTCAAAGACGGAACATGAATTGGCATCGTTAGGGTCTTCGCATTTGGCTTCGCCCTGCATGTACTGAACCATGTTTGAATAAGCCGCAACTTTTCCAAAATCGTTGTTCTCTTCCTTTGGCCCAGTTTCGCATGTTCCACCTGAACATGGGATCATGCCAACACAGGCATTTGTAGAAGATTCAACCTCCCGAACTACATCCTTCCCTCTGTCACAGGTGTATTTCTGTTCATACATGTAGCAACTGTTAGTGCCCTCATCGAACCAACCCTCTGCACATGTTTGTTTATCGAGTACACATGCTGCATCATTTTTATAAGCACTACATGCATCAGGCATACTCTTTATTTCTTCATAGTTGTAACAGAGGTCCTTTCCATTAGCGTCTTTCATAATTTTTCCACTAGCGTCATAAGAGCAAATTTTGTCTTTGGCCAATGGATCACAAAAGTAGCCTTCAAGGTTTGTCTTCCAGGTAAGAAATCCTTTATCACCTTCATACAGAGGCTTTGCCAATGAAAGCACGCTTTCCGGAAGCCGTTTTGTGCCAACATCCATATCTTTAAACCGATCGAAACGGCAGAATGTATTCGGAGCTTGTACAGCATCGTAACAACCAGCTGGTTCCTGGACGTGCTTATCTTCGAGCTTCATATTTTCAAAAGTCAGCTCAACCTCAAAATACCCTTCACCCTTCCCACCAACCCATACTCTGGATGCCATTGTCACTTCTCGATCAGGCTCCTCATACACCGATTTTCTGACCTTATCAGTCACATCGTAAACCTTGTCGAGTTTCCACGATTTTTTTAACTCCCAAGATCCCTTAGGAGCCGGATAGTCACTTTCTCGATATGCACCATCTATGTGAGCAAAAATCTGCGTGCCATCAAGTGTTACCCGCATGTGGTCATCCCACTCCGCGTTAACAATCTTTGCTGAGGCCAATTTTGCATCCGGATGGAATTTTAATGTCAGTTCGTTATCATATACCCCGTCACTCCAGTAGTTGTCATCACGGCGACCAAACCATATACGCACACAATTATCGCCGCACATCGACATGTCTCCGTTTCCGCCTGAAATGTAAACAGGGACTGAAAAATCACGGGTTATCGTGCAGCTGCTGAAGTTATCTTGCTTAGGCGAGTTACAGTAGAACTCTTTGTAATCAGGATAGTGTGTGGTTACTGTTTTTTTAGAGGTCTCAACATTACAGTTCTGAAGCCAGTTTCCAGTACCAGCAACAGCATTTGTTATCTCATTTCTCCCCGCAGTAAACATGGGATCGTTAGGCTTTATAGATGATGCCGGGTTGTCCTTGTTAGCATTTACGAGGGTGCGGTAGGCAACGCCATCATAACTTTGAGCATCAAATAACTGGCTTTTCCGATTCTTTATATCGTTTACAAAGCCATCCTCATCCCCATAACGATCTGCGGCATTGAACTTAATATCGCTGTGCTTTTGCTCTGAGCTGAAAATCTCTCCGGTATTTGTTTTGGTTCCAGGAGTAGTATTGGGATTACTGCTTATACCAATGTTGCCATTAGCATCCCGAGAGAGCAGCTTTGCCCCTTCCTTGGTATAGTTTGAATTGATTGTCCCTCCAGACATACTCGGCAGTTGTACGGCGCTACCAATGGACTTTCCATCGGATGCGGCATTTTTCATGACACTTTCATTTGAGTTCCCTGCCCCATACTTTCCGAGATTAAGATTAGCGGATTCGGCTTTACCCACGTATTTCTCGGTGATCTTCCCACTGACATTCTCGCCTGAATCCGCATTCTTGTACTTCTCAACAATGTCCTGAGCACTGGTTGTCGCATTGCGATTTGCGTTAGGATTAGCAAGATTAAAGTTACTTTCGAGCTGGTCAAATATAGCGTCTGCCGCATAAATACGAGGAGTCATTACCATATTTATGAGAGAGATATAAAAAGCCCAACTCATAGTATTGGCAATCATTGATGCAATAATAGTTGAAGCTATCGTTTTTCTAAGTTTCATTATTTTTACCCTTAGAAATCAAGCGCCTGGTATATATCTGACGCAACAGTCATTGTAACGCCACAACATATAGACATAATTATCATTGCCTATTTTTTTGCGCCCACCTTTAAGGGTTGACCAGTCATGTACCGAATCACCAAGACGATGACAGCAATCCGGCCCTTTCGCCTCAGGAGTTGGGAAAAGCATTGAAAGCCGATACTGGGAACGAGGTGTAAAGTATTCCCACGTTTTCTCACACATTGCGTCTGCTCCCATCGTTCGCATCAGCATTCCCTGGCGATGTAGTTTAGTCAGAAGACGCTGGGTTATCAGTGAACTCGTCCTTACAGCGTCATCATTTGCGTAAATGTGGCCGGTTAATGGATAAAGGTTGCCATCGCATCCGGCACAAAAGTATGCAGCGAGATTATCCTTTCCTGCTGTTACTGCTACACAGTCAGCAGCGCACACCATTGAGGCAATTGGGTTTGCAAAAACTACTGCCTCTGGATTCAGGACGAGTGTAAGCAGATCACTTTCCCACATAGGGTCCACTTCGCTTATATAGGTCAGGCTGGCATCTATATAGGGTTCAGCAGTGCACTCGCCAATAATCAGTAATTTGAGCATTGTCATGATTGGGAACTCCCAAAGATGAACATCGTAAAATCCGGCTTCAGTTGCTGTCATTGGCTGATTTGTGTTGCTTTTACCAATATCAAACTGCGATTTTTGAAGCATCGTGCCTTCAAGAAAGGGGCTGCACCAGGGGCTCTTTACAACTTCTACAATCTTCACCGGCTGAAAGAAGCTCAATTGCCAACCTATTTCCGGTACGCCGTTCTGATCTGTGCAGTAGCAACCCGGACGTGAAGGAGCAGCGCCTTCTGGAGCTGCCCCTATGCCCATTATCCTCATGGGAAAAATGCAGCTCCAACAGATATTCTTAATCAAGCCCTGCCACACTCCAGCTGACTGACACATAGCCCCAGGGACTCCAGCATCTGCTGCCATAGCCATACCCGGTATAGAAAGCGAAAGCATAACTGCTACAATGAACTCTAAAAGTAACTTTTTGAATTTTTTCACCATCATGCTCACTTGGATGTAATAAATGTTGCAACACTTTCGATATAGTCGACGGCTTTGGTAAAATAACTTCTCATCTGGTCCGGATAATTTAGCGTCAGCCATGTTGCAAAGAGAGCGCCTATAATAAATCCGAGTTTCATCTTATTTTTCCTCTGAAAGATTTGGGGCTCCGATACCACGGACTTCTGCCTCGCTAAACAGGGTGATCCGGAATTTATCTTGGTCAGTAGTTATAAGCGCAGGTGTGTTTTTAATCTGAAAGCGTGAGATGATCTGTTCGTTAACTTTAAACACCTTACCGTTAAATTTTTCACGTAAATCATTTAGGTGATCCCATCCATTATCTTTTTGGATACGGGTAAACATTGGCATTACTTTTCCACTACCCAGACGTTGTCGATACTGCTGCTCAGCCCATACCAGCTGGCCCGGATTGAGTGGATCGAAAATTATCATCGTCAGGTTTTGAGGAAATCTCGAAAGTGGATTAATCAACTCACCGGCGGAAGCTATTACACGGCCCTGCTTATCTTTTACGTCCTGAGTGACCCTCACTGTAGGGTCAATTAAAAATTCTTTGTGTTCCTGGGCAGGAGGGAGGTCGACCATCCATTGATTTTTCCATGTGTCAGAAACGGCCCTTTTTTTTGCACCTTCCCAGTCATATTTTTGTGCACGTTCTTCCAGTTCTTTAATGATGCTCTTTTCTTCAACGGGATAAGTGGTACCAGCAACCGGGAAAATATCCTGATCGGGTTTTTTAGCAAGTTCTCGCTGAAAAAACTCAACGTTGAAGGAGCCTACCATTTTTGCAAAACGAGCTTGCTCCCTAGAAATAATTGTCGGTACTTGAGTTACTTGATACTGACTGAAGCTATCAGGATCAATTGTAATCAAAGGAGATTCAAATTTTCCTTTGACAATCATTTGGTTTATTGCTGCCTGTGTCTCTGGTAGCCGAGTAGTTCCTTTCTTTAGACCATTGAAAACTACACGAGCTTTATGCTCTGAGGCCGTACGTAGAAGGTCTTCCAGTACATAATCCGGCAAGCTAAATGAAGCAAAGATCGTTATTCCATTTTCAGTTGATAGTGCTTCTTCACGTGTGCTATCCATTTTTCTTTCGAAGTCAGCAGCTGTGATGCCCGAGGAACCAAACAATTTTTCGATATTTTTAGATTGTCCTCGCATGACTTCCGGCTTATTTTCCACAGCTTTCAGAGCCGCTTCATTAAGGCTGGCGTTTTCTTGAATTTCATCACGTCTTCTAATTATATCGTTGACAGCTTCAGAGTTATTACTTTGGGCCCTGATAGCCTGGGTATGGTCTATAACTGCTTGAACACTATCCGCATTCATACCGGGGACGTAACCACGGTTTATTTGCTTGCTCAGGTCCTGGTTTTTTTGGAGTGCTTCAGCTTGCGCTATGTACTTCTGCACATCTGGTGATTTTAGCGTAGCATCAAGGCTAAGAGCCCCATCTGGCTGCTGTGCACCTTTAGCCTGTGCCCCAAGCCCTTTTGCTTGCTGAGCGATTAGGTCAGCATCATGTTGATACTCAGTGCTTGCATTTGTATTACTTAAAACTGCACATAACGCAAGTCCAGGAAGTATTGGTAAATATTTTTTATTTACATTAAAAGATCGCATATGTTTTCCCAATTACTGAATTCAGCTTTACTGTTCCCCAAAAACGGGAATCCCATGAGTGATCGGTTTGCCCAATTAGGAAAACTTCGCCTTCAGGAATTATCAATTCTTTTTCAATCAAAATGGACGGAATATTGTATTTCTTCGAAATACGACGTGCATTAGCTTCAAAAAATTTGTCCCCGTTATAAACCCCATCCATTGTTACTTTAAGTTTGTCACCGCCCACACCGGCAACAATTTTTATGACTCGTTCATTTTCTGGGATAAAACGTACCGATTTCGGCATGTTAAATGCTATGAGTTCACCAGTTTTAATACTTTTATCCGAATGATCAATCATATAAAAATCAGCAGGCAGGCACCCATTCAATAAACCGTATCCAAATGTATAACGGGTGAAAAAGACACACATAACGAGAATCAGCAATAAAATATTAAGGGGGACATACCAATCCAGTATAAGCAGCCCTCTCTTTTTAGGTATGTAGTCGCTCATATTTTTCTCACTGGCACTGAAGAATATTTTTACTAGGCAGATGCACCTCTATCCAAGTAATTATTATCCATGTTTTTCAACGCTCGGAAGTCTGCAAACCAACCTAATATTCACCTATAAGAATGTTAATTCCTCAGCATGTATACGCAGCTTTGTTAGCGGCCATGAAAGATGCCTTTGGAGCAAAGTTACTTTCCGACATTAATTTTTCAAAGGTCCAATTATTGGGTATAAAAAAGCCGGGACATAATGTCCCGGCTTTATATTTAAAAATTAACTACTCACTGCTTGGTATTGATACAGTGTTTTCAGACTTACTTGCCTCTTCAGCCGGTCCGAAAACTGTCACGTGCTGTGTTGCAAAGTCTCCACTATCATCATAAGCAATTACTTTTATGTCCTGCTTACCACGGTTAAGGTTTTTAGAAAGTGTAGCCGTACTACCGAAAACGTTCCTTAATTCGCCGTTGATGAACCATTCATATCTAACCATTTTTCCATCAGTATCATCACATTTATTGGTAAAGCTCCAGCTTAGGTTGGTTTCCGTGTAGCTCAATGTACAATTAGGCACTGCGTTTTTAACGACATCAAACTCAACAGATGCTGAACCTCTCTGTCCAAGTTTACTAACAACATCAATTGTAATCTCGTATTTCTTTTCTTTTAAACCCGAGATCAGTTGAGCCCAATAATTTTTGCCGCTGGGTATTACTTCACCGTTCACCTTGTATGTGACCGTATCTATCGAGTCCGCCGAATGAGATAGCTTGATGTTTGACCTTAAGGTTACATCGAGTGGAGCTCTCATATATTTGTTAGAGAACTTGGGTGTCATCTCAACGTTCATTGGCGTTTGTTCATCGACAACAAAGGTATTTTCGATACGCTGTTCATTGTTTCGGTTATCTTTGAAAACAACCATCAATGTATATTTGCCAGGATTTTCAATTGTAAATTCTTTGGTGTCACCTTCATCTTTAGTGATTACCAGATTCTCTTTGTCGTAGATCCATTCACGGGAATAAGTAACACCAGGATAGTCTCCATCCTTAATACCGCTCAACGCAACGCGTAGGGTGGTCGGTGCCATGTCGTATTTAAGTTTGGAGCTTATTTTCATCTCGGGAAATTTATAAACCCACGATTTGACAGAAACTCTACGGGTAGAAACCGTATTCTCCTTATTGTCCGCTAACCATGCACTGTATTCAAAAGCAGCATATCCCTGTTTATCCAACATTTGCTCAGTAAGGGTAACAGACAGTGAAGAGCCCTTAAATGTCTGGCCATCCGGTGTTTTCCATTCTTCAACTACGTTATTACCATTCTGGTACTTACTGTTAGGGTTCGTGAACTTACCTTCCAAAGTAACTTTTTGACCAACCTCTACCTTTGAAACCCCCGTTACCGAGACAGAAAGGCGCTTGGGTTTTGCGGCTGCCAACCGAGCAGACGTTTCCTTCCATGAAGACTCCTCTGCCAGTTCATCGGAATCAAGGTAACGCATCCGGGCATAAATCGTAGACGGTAGGGTATCAGCTGAAGCCACAGTGTAAGTTGTATCTCCCTGCACCCAGTTGACTTTATCCTCTGACCAGAGAACCTCAGCGGTGCCTGCTGGTATAGGTTCATCGTTATCAAGCAGGGTTACAGGTATATCTGAGCCCTGAAGAATGTCTGTAACATCTATACTGAGCTTAGGCTGCTTGTAGGTAACTACCGTTAAGGCATCTGTGTAGGAAATCTTGGATGTGAATTTATTAGTCATTTTTGCCCTATAAAGCCACTTTCCTACTTCTGTCTTTTTGATACTTACACTTCTCTTTCCGGTCATGTCGGAAAGCATGGTCCAGGTTTGACCATTATCAGAGGACTGCTGCCATTCGGTGGGGGCGAGTGCATCAGAGTTAGCCGTACTGGCAGATTTGAAGCTTACCAGAGTACTAAGTGGGATCCTTCCGATAATAAGGCTTTTCGACAGGTTACCCTCCAGTTCCTCACCTTTATAGATTCGAATGCCTACAGCACTGGTCTCACGTTTCATTTCAAAATCAGAGAATGGCGATCTGACCTTAGCCACACCAACCAGACGCATATTACCCAGATCCATATTTTCAATTTTAATCTTGGTTTCGACAATGCCCGCATCATTGACCGGCAATGCTTCAGTCAGCGCAGTTCTTTCGTATGTAGTTTTATAACGGCCTGTTTCTGGATCTTTGCCGTATACACTTTTTTGAGAGTATATCGTGACGTCCCATTCTCCCATTGTTTTACGGTCAAATGCACTTTTACGTGTGGAGTTGTTATAACGCCCCACTGTTACCTTTAAGGGCACTTCAAGAGATGTGGCTGTTTTTTTGTCATCCACTTCCATCGATGCTCGAATATTGAAATCAGGCACCGTATATACGTTGAGGGTGTCTGTAGTTCTTAATTCTGGATCCTTTGAGTATTCTACAGCTATGTCAAAGACGTTCTTTGTCCACAATGGTGCAGCAGCAACCTTGACCCTTTGTACAAAGGTCGTTGCATCGTTGTTTGAGGAACGATTTTTAAATGACGTTTTGACAGCCTCAGAGCCGTTTTGAGAGACGATCATCGTAACGTCAGCTGGTACCACCTTCGCTAATATTCGAGCGGCCTCCCCCCCGGTCGTATAAGCCAGAGCAGTGTTCGGATTGATGCCTGCTATGACTTTATTCTTTTTGTAAGAGATGATCGGGTTGTATGGTAATTGTGTGGTCAGAGTACGGCGATTCCTTGCGGAAACCGCTTTAGAGCCCTTCCCGTTAATCATATAGACTTGATAGTCGAGCAGATTCTCACCTGTTTTATTAAAGAATCCAGTTAGACCCGGGGTACGTCCTTTAAAATAGAACTCCAACCCATCAGGGACATTGTTCCACTGAGGGTAGCATGCTGTAACATCTGATTTTTCCCCATACCAGGCGAGGTAAGCATTCGCATTTTCCTCTGTGGTAAACAGAGTGCATTTATCACCAGCTGTTTGACTAAGCAGGTCCGTATACTGACGTACGCGCGAGTAAAGAGTTACGTTTTTTTCCAGATTCTTAAGAGTGAATCCAGTAGGTTGATAAGTGAACACGGTACTGAAATTTACGTTTTTTCCATAAAGGTTTTCAGCCACCACAGTAATCTCGTGATCCGAATTAACTGCTAAATCGTCTCCAACCGGCAGGTAGTAAATACCTTTATAATTTGTAGGTGTTAACGAAACTACTTTGTTGTCTATTGTTACTGATTTTATGTCAGCAACCCCAGCCTGCCCCTGGAAAGCTGCAACGATAATCTCGTTCAGGAAGTATACGGGTGCTCGTTTAGTTAATACCTGCCCATCTTTGAGAACCATAAGCGTTGGGTTATCAGACAGCATCAGTTTGCTTTCAGGCTCAGTGTACGTAGAAGAGTTTTTGCTCGTATTTTCTACTGTAAAAGTCGCTGCGTAGGACCCGTTTATAAGATCCGTTAAGTCAAAGATATAGAGGTACTCATCACCGACTTTTTGAGGTCCACTTACCGGCTGTAAAGTTCTACGTAAAGGGGTTGCCCAGGACTGTTTGAAATCAATCTCAGTGCCATCATCTAAAGTCACTTTAGTCGTCGGCTTAAACACGCCATCCGGAGTCATAGTGAGCGACATAGCTGTTGGGAGCCACCATTCACCTTCTGTTTCTTGCTGGGGTACCTTAACGGCCACAGCAACGGTTTTGGCTCCGGTATAGATGTCCTGGCCACCTACTTTGATTGTTTTAGCCTCATCGGTAAAATTCCAAAGTGTATGGTCTACTACAGGAGGCCGATAATCCCAGTTAACAACAAGCTTTTTGGATTCAGGAGGTGCGAAATAATTATTCTTAGAGTTTGCTGTAATTGTGATATCACGTGAACCCAAAAGTTCATCTGTATCACTGGCCTTAATGCTTCCAACTTCAATGGTACAGGAAGTTCCGCCAATAGGTACTTCACAGGCGGAGCCTGAACCTATTGAGATGTATTGAATATAATTGCGGGGTTCAACAGAAACAGCGATATCTTTGATCGCTTCATCCTTTAAATACGATTTGAAAGAAAAGCCGTCATAGACTAATCCGTTCAGGGATGATTTAAGACCGGTGATAGTTGGTTTTACCGGTGCCACACTTTTGATTGAATATTCACCTTTTACTATTTCAACTTTTTTCCGTTCAGAACCAGAGAAGTAAGAAATCTTGTAAGGTAGTTTTAAATCACCGGTGGTGTTGGGAACGCCTGAAAGAGTGAAGCCGTTAGAAGTTAATCCCAAGGTATTGGGTAACCACTCGAAAAAACAAACGAGGTTATCAACAGAGGAAGTCGCTCGATCATCAACCGTTACATTACAGGCTGTGCCTGCACCTGAGGCAGTGATAGTGTTAGAATTAACGTATGCAACAAAGTCGCCCGGCCCCGGGTCAAAGGATACGGCTGGCAAATCAGCCTGTAGCTTTCCTGAAATCATAATCGCTTCAGCATAGACCGCTTTAATCGGAGCAATTAAAGAAAACAACAGGGCTAAACCTAAACCTGATTTTCTCATGACGAATACCTGTTTTTCTGAGCAAAATTAAACTCACTTTACGATGAAAAACAGAAATATCCGTTCGTATAACATTTAAAAAAACCTGTATTTTTCCGTATATTCCGTATGTTAATGCGCTATTTTGAATTCTTGGCTTCAGATAAGCGAAGCGCGGTAATTATAGACTCGGAGCTTACCCAGGGCGTTTTTTGAGCAAGATATCCAAGTATGTAGAGGCCAATTTTAACGCAATCCATTTGTGAGACGGGGACCATGTGCATGAAGGGTTTTAAGCCATCTTTATCGACTGGAACTATCCCTGCGGATAACAACAAACCGCCCCTCTCGTTTGGGGTAACGCTTATATTTTTGTATACGACGTGGCCATGATGTGAGGTTTTCCTCTTATCAATCTTTAAAGTATGCATGATTCTAAGAAATACAGATGCCATCTGCATAACTTCATTCGTCGACAATTTTAGAAGTACAGAACGGTTTGAGCCCCAGTCATAATCTTTTTTTGCGTTCCTTGGAGCGACGTGCAATGTAAGATAATAATTATCAATCTCATTTGAAAAAGGTGAAGGTTTTGATGAGCTAACATCTTCATTGTTCATCTCAATGACAAGGGCTGCATCCTGACCAAATGCTTTAACATTATGGTTTTTAAGAGCGAAGTCTGAAGTTGCCATATAAAAAGTCACTTTTGATAAAACCACATACCGCCTAATGATTCATCATCGGCAAGATGCTTGAAATTTGATAGTGTAAATCCTGTTTTGGTTTCAGAAATCACCAGGCTGTAAGATGCCGTATGTACAAGGCGAGAATTGTTTAGATCAAGATCATCACAAAAACCAGGGCTTTTGACGGGGTCAGCCTTTTCAACAAAAGTTACTTTTGAAGCGATGCCGTTGATCACGATTTTCTCGTTATCAGCAATTTTAATGTTTAAAGAAGGCGAGCTTTTATCACATGGCAGGAAGAGTGATGTCTTTTTAAATGTGTTTCCAGTGAAGTCCAAAAGGTCAGGTTTAACCGGAACATTGTTTAGGATTTTATAAACTCCAGCAAATGCACATAACACAACAAAACCAGATAAAACATATCTAATCTTAGACTTCATCCCCCAGTTCCTCTCCTAAAAGTTTTAACGCGCTTACGCACATAAGCCTCAACTGATACAGTAAGTTATCAGCGGTTATTCCACCAACGAAGGTAACTGTACGTCGTATTGATGCTCCGCCAGGCTCGCACTGGATATGGCCAATACCAGAATCACGGAGGAAGTCATTTTCTGCACTTACAAGGTCTGACTCTACAGGTGGAATGATAACTTCAATGAGTATTGTATCAACTGGGGCCCACTCCCAATCGAACTTAAGAGAGGAAATTGGGGATATAGAAACAAGAAGCTCATCAATATTAAAAATTACGGGTTTTATTCCCATAACCTCAGACTGAATGAAGTGGCTTTCTACCATAACTACCGGAAACTCTGAAATAGTCAGAACTCCGATTAACTGGTCTCGGCGTAAACCATGTATTAGTGAGTTGCGAGATAGCATTCGATCAGCCTTTATTATAATAATCAATCATTTGGGACAAGGACAAAAGGGATTACAGAAACGAAGATTCTACATGAACATCGTTGTCAGTGACCTTAGGTCCATCGGGTATAAGGGTATCAAAAAATCCTTACATAACCATTAAACCACAAAGACTTTTTACGTAAAATAATAATTAAGTACCAGATTTATTAAGATAATTCTTAGGTTTTTTACAAATTTAGGAAAAATCCGCACTTCCTGTAACAGCATCCAAATTAACCTAAAATACCGTTTCATTAACAGTAATTTTACAGATTCAGCTGAAGCCTGAGTTTATTATAACAAAAAAAAGGCCAGCAAGTATGCTGGCTTTCCTGGTAAGACAAGTTGAACTCAGAAGTCGATTGTACTGTCTCTCACCTATCTTGCGGCTTTGTTGAATAAATCGAACTTTTGCTGAGTTGAAGGATCAGATCACGCATCTTCCCGACAACGCAGACCGTTCCGTGGCAAAGCAAAAGTTCAAAATCACCAACTGGCCCACCTACAATAAAGCCCTCATCAACCGTGGCTCCATAACTTTCTGGCTGGATGATGAAGCTATTCAGGCCTGGTATGAGTCAGCAACACCTTCTTCACGAGGCAGACCTCAGCGCTATTCTGACCTTGCCATCACGACTGTGCTGGTCATTAAACGCGTATTCAGGCTGACCCTGCGCGCTGCGCAGGGCTTTATTGATTCCATTTTTTCTCTGATGAACGTTCCGCTACGCTGCCCGGATTACAGCTGTGTCAGCAGGCGGGCAAAGTCGGTTAATGTCAGTTTCAAAACGCCCACCCGGGGTGAAATCGCACACCTGGTAATTGATTCCACCGGGCTGAAGGTCTTCGGTGAAGGCGAGTGGAAAGTCAAAAAGCATGGCCAGGAACGCCGTCGTATATGGCGAAAGTTGCATCTGGCAGTTGACAGCAACACACATGAAATCATCTGTGCAGACCTGTCGCTGAACAACGTTACGGACTCAGAGGCCTTCCCCGGGTTAATCCGGCAAACCCACCGGAAAATCAGGTCAGCCGCCGCCGATGGCGCTTACGATACCCGGCTATGTCACGATGAACTGCGGCGTAAGAAAATCAGCGCGCTTATCCCTCCCCGAAAAGGTGCGGGTTACTGGCCCGGTGAATATGCAGACCGTAACCGTGCAGTGGCTAATCAGCGAATGACCGGGAGTAATGCGCGGTGGAAATGGACAACAGATTACAATCGTCGCTCGATAGCGGAAACGGCGATGTACCGGGTAAAACAGCTGTTCGGGGGTTCACTGACGCTGCGTGACTACGATGGTCAGGTTGCGGAGGCTATGGCCCTGGTACGAGCGCTGAACAAAATGACGAAAGCAGGTATGCCTGAAAGCGTGCGTATTGCCTGAAAACACAACCCGCTACGGGGGAGACTTACCCGAAATCTGATTTATTCAACAAAGCCCTATCTTGCCAAAGTCGCTAGTCGCTTGTTTGCCTTAGCTTTAGATTTTATGCTTATGGAGGCGGTTTGATTTTCATCCGATACTTTTTCTAGCACTGGCACCACAGAGGAAATGGACTTTTCTTTTGAAATTTTGGATGCACCTGAAGAAAGTGGGCTTTCAGATGGTATAGAGGTATCGCTTCCCTCATTTTCAATCTTCACACCAAAGCAGGCATGTTCCTTTTGTACAAGGAAGGTTTCTTTTACAGAAACAGAATCCTGCTTTGAATTATCTAATTGTAGAGGTGTTAAATACTCCTTAAACTTTTGATCTAAGACATTCTCTAGCAATACATTAATAGGAGGCTTAGGTTCAGTATCTATAGTATTTCCATCATTCAGAAACCTATTAAGATCTGCAAGTGTTAATCTTTCGTTTAAACCATTTATAAAATTTGCCAAGTCAGGAAATAAATTATTTAATACCAACCCGGTACTAATAGCCGACCTAATTAAATCCAGTTGGTCACCCCTATGACAAAGTTCTGTTTTTTTCAAGAAACTATAAACATAGGGTGCTTTTCTTTCGGATATCCAGAAAGACCGGATCTGAATCCGGTCGTTATCTGCCTTATTTGAGATAGGGTATTTAGCCATGTTCTAGCTCATTATTCTGAATAAATAGTATCAGCAATTGCCAAAGATAATGCGAACTGCGGATTGTCTACCATGATAACTTTAGCCGTTTCAAAATGTTTACGAATAGCTGTTTCGATGAGATATGAACCTCCCCCAACAAGGAAAACATTATGAGGCCTCTCTTCGACTTGTGTAACCGCTCTGATTACTTTACTTTGCAACTTCTGTACCGCAGAGTTTACCGCATCAAAAACACCGTCACGCTTGTCCTCTGCAACCTTCAAAGCTGATTTATCATGACGATTATCAACAAGATGATGAATGTAAGCATTACTCGTATTCAGTTTCTCAGATTCAAGATACCTGCTGATCTCATCGTAAACAATAGAACAACCAATACGGTCAAAACCTTTTACTTTCGAAATCTGTTCTAATTGCCCAGTAATACTTGCAACATCAAGAGTAGTACCACCAAGATCAATTACCAAACTTGATTCAAATGAAGCAATATCCTCAATTTCATCTGCCCGGGTCACAGCTGGTAAAGATTCAGGGAAAACAGTCACAGACAAAACGTTAAAAGAATAGCGTTTACCGTCAAGATAACGCTCTACTGGTTTCATCAGATTATCTTTTTTTCTCTGAATATTTTCAATATTCGTTTCCCCTAAAGCAGTATAGAACTGGCTAAGTGGTAAAGTAACAAAGAGGTGAACATCCTGAGGAACTAAACCAGAAGCATGAAGTGCATGGTGAACATTTAACCGGCTAATTTCATCGTATTGGTGAGATACATCAGTCGATTCCAGTGAGTTACTAGATTCGCTGTGATGCGAAAACCTTTCCAGCCCATCAATAAGATAGTTAAAAGGATTGAGACCCTCATGGCGAACACGGAAATCTGGAACAAAACTATTTTGTGTAAGCAAGGGAACTAATTCGTTTCTTTCATTAAGACAAACCAGTTTTGCAGCTTTACTTCCATCATCGACAACGATTTTTAAAGCTTCAGTGATATCCTGCACTGATGGTGAAACAGGACTTTCAGATTTTAATAGTTCAGCCATAAAAACTCTCTTTTATTAATAGGACCATATTAGATATTAACTTTATACATTAATGGTGACCTATTATCAACATTAACACTATTAAAAAAATACGTAAGTCTATGTTATTTCAGCATCCTTCCATTTTAAATACCTTACCGTTAAATTTCCTGTATTCATGTATTAACCATGTTTATAAAGGAGCCAATTATAATCAGAAAGTTACTTTGCATCCTAAGTATGAACTGTTTGAGAGCCAGGACTGGGGCCTTTACCTGTAAGTAACAAAGGTCCTTAGGCTTAGAATCCAAAATGACGCCTTTTTGTAAAAAAATCATAGTTCGAAATACCGTATCATCGATGTAAACATACGTAGAGGAATTTATGGCAGCTGAGCACGTCCAAACTATAGACCTTACAAACTTCTCCGGAAGGATTTTCTTTCTGGCAGATCCTCATGGACATTACTCTGCGCTGTGCAACTTGATCCAATCAGTTACAAAGCCAGAAGAAGAGATAGTAATTTTCTCTACTGGAAATTTGTTTGACTATGGGCCGGAACCCATAGAATTGATGAAGGCGATAAACAGTGGCTTTTTCGATGGACGTTTTGTGAGGCATTTCTCAGCTGCCGGAGCCGGAGAAGAAATGTTAAAAAAATTGTTACCATTAAACAAAGACCGGAGAACATTTTACCCCAGCACATACCTCAATGAGAGATGGTGTGTAATGGGCGGAAAGTGGCATAAAGCTGTGAATCGTTACTATTTAGAGGAAGAGGTAAAAAAACTTCTTAATACCCAGCTTGGTACGATGATGCAGATTTTACTAAAAGGCGATATAAAAATTGGGGTTTGCCCTTCTGATTACGCCCCTATCCGCACATCATTCACTGATACTTATAATGCGCTTCAAGCATTCAACTATGCCAATGTGAATATTTTTCAGAGCCAGTTTCTATTCGGTATGGACCATGCCGTAATACCAATGATGATAAATGACGTCAACCTTATGGTCCTAGGTAGGAATCCTGTAAACAGCATTCGAAAAGCCCATGGTCGTACTCAAAACAATCTTCCAGTACTGATCGGTAATTGTTTGCATATAAATACTGGATCACTCTATATGTCAAAATTAGAAGACCAGGTAATAGTTGCTCCGGGTATACCGCAAACTGACTCACCAGCACTTACATTAGTAGAAATAATCATGAAGAACAATCCAGTTTTATTGTGTCATCAGCTAATACAAACAACAAACAAGTTTTATTCACTTAAAACCTATCCTTTAGAACTCGATTCGATTGAAAACAACATTGAGGTAACAAGATGAAGATAAATTGGAAGATTATCTCAATTTCAACATTACTTTTGCATCTTCACGCAGCAGCTGCACCACATCAAGAGAAAGAGCATAGAAAAGATGCTTTTTCTTCTGCCGCACAGAAAAGTGATTCACTTATATCTGCTAAAGCGGAGCTTATAAACGGAAGGTGGTTTATAAATGGTAAATATAGGCCTGTTCTAAAGACCAGCATGACCAAAACCAATTTCTTAGAAATCATGAATGTTTCAAATAAAGAATCACTTTTTATTGTGATACCAAAACTTGAGTATAATATCATTGCCAAAAATAAAATCTTACTAAATGAAAAAATTGCATTAAGCGAAGGCACATCCGGAAAAAGCATTGTTTGGGTCGAGCCAAAATCAAGTCTAACTATATCGTTTATAAATGACCTTGCTAATACGCCCCTTCAGGCTATCGTTTCGATCACAAGAAACAACAAAGATATAATTGCCATCTTTGGACCGGATCAGGGTAAAGGGTTTACTCTTCCCGGAAATACGTCTAATGATCAAGTGTCCGTTCCTGACTATTCTGACCTAAATATAAAAAAACTTAACATACCTCAAAGTGTTGGTAATCCAGTAACCATCAATCCTAAAGAGAAGAATTACCTCTTAGTTGGACAAGGAAAATATGAAATCTTATCTCTTCCTAAATATCAACATTTAGTATTTTCTGAACCCGTTTATATTGAGAAAAGAAAAAATATCCTCGGTGGTTATGGTTATTGGACGAAAGAAACAATTCTCTACCCCGGTGAATCATTATCTTTTATAACGAGCGCCAAAAACAATCTAAGGAAGCGGGATGATTAAAGTTATCACACTTTTATTGTTTGCATTACTGACTGGTTGTCAGTCAGTAGAAAGTAAAATCGAAGAACTCCCGACAGTTGGTTTTGACCCTATTCTATACAATAAAAGTGAGGCCTTTACTGACGGAAAAGTTACTTTACGTGTCGAAAGTTCAGGAACTGATGTTTGGCTTGTCGCCAAGAATGGAACCAGAAGTTTTATTGAGCTTTCAGGCCTAACGCTAGGTGGTAGTCGTTGTGCTTACAATGCCCGTAGTAAGCAACTTTTGCCCCCAGGCAGCGTAAGCACATTCGTAGTTCCTACGGTTGGAATGCTTGGACTTTGCTTCAACAATGAAGATCAACTTATGTTTATTAACCGTGCTTTTAGCAGAATCTCTCCCAAAGCAAAAGGAAAAGATTCGCTTTCGCTTTTATTTTCTGTTAGTTACGATTTTCCCGGAAAAGCGGACCTAATTACTAACCACGATTTTCAAGAGTTATATCTTTTATTTTTGAATGAGGATAATCTATGAAACAAACATTAATTGTTATTTTAATATGTTTTTGTCACACGGCTTTAGCATATCCATACCGTATCTATACTGTCCCGGAAGGGGCATTAGTAAAAAACATACTAACTAATGAATATCTAGGAAAAACCCCTGTGGTTGTGGACGTGAGCAATACCGAAGCTGGTTCTACTTTTGGGATTTCATTATTTAGACATGAAAATGTTGCTATAAAGATTTTTACAGTAATGCCTTCAGCAGAAAATAATTTTGCTGTTTCTGGACCTGACGTTGCAACTATGTCATTGCCGGGAAAAGCACCTTTAAACGTAGTAAATGATGGGAATGGCGCTTCTGTTCATATAGAACTAAGACCTTATATGTCTGAACCTGCGCACACCCCATATTAATATAACAAGAAATTAAAAATATAAATCATATGAACTGCATCATAAAGATGCAGTTCAATATTTATTCTGATACTTTTAATTTTTCTTTTATGAACTCCTCTAGTTCCTTAATAAAACCCGCATTTATCCTATTGAATTCAAAGCGAATTTTTCTACCAGTATTGTTTTTACTGATTCTTGCATACTTATCTTTGTTATCAAAAGTAATAAGATCACTTGTTTCCCATTTTGTGGAATAAGTTTTTTCACAAACACTTTCCACAGATTGTGTGATTTTTTCCATTACAACTTTTTGAGCAACCTGGAGATCTCCAATGTCTAAATCTTTTGTTTCCTCTTTAACATTATCTATTACTTCATCTAAAGGAAATAGATTTTTTTGCACATATTTCTGTAAACGAGACAAGCGACTATAATAGGAGTTCGGGATTCCTTCATAATCCGGGAATAAAGAGATCAATGTTTCGTCAATACGGGCCGCCTGGATTCTTTTGGCTACCGATACATGACTAATCCCAAGATATGCTGCGAGTTCTTCATTAGTAGAAAATCCTTTTTCTTCCATTTTTTTGATAAATTGAAACCCAACTTCTCTATATGAAAATTTTCGAGATGTTTGTGCTGCGGATATAATTGAATTTATATCATCTTCGGTTAGTTCATCCGGAAGAACCCACAGGGGGAGATCCTTTTCTGCCTTTATACAGCAGAAACGTCTGCGACTTCCTTCTATTAATAAATAAACCCCATCTCTTTTTACAGCGATCCCTTCGGTATCGACCCCTCTTTCTTCAATCTGCTTAAGAATATCTCTAACAGAATAATCTGTAAGGGCTTCTTGATTTCGTGGGTTCGCTGGATGGACTAAGGTCTCCTTCTCCACTCTCTGGGCTGGAACAATCACATGTTCCGCTTCAAGTCTCCGGCCCTTATGAAGAGTGAATAACTTTTTTATGCGAGGTGCTGTTTTCAAACCCGCAAGACCTGAACGGTGACCGACTTCTGTCCGCTTTGGTGCGTTTAAATATCGAGATTTATCATTCCCGATATGTTGCTCATCGCTCATGCGTTAACTCCTTGCTTAGCTGAAAAACTTTTTATTTCATTTATAAATTGCTGATATACCTGTAATACAGATTCTTCTGCGACATCAAGCTGCTTTGCGGAACAAAGTTCCTCTGATTTTTTGATATCAAGCACTGTACGCCCTTTGGAAGCAGCTGCCTTAAATGCTTCAGAATTTTTTATGTTAGCGGACATCAAAAGGTCCTGAACAGTTCTGATTAATTTATCCAAAACTATTCTTTCATATGGACTTTTGTCATCTACATTGACAGCAAGAACTTTGAACCATTTTAAATTGTCGCCCTTACTTGGTGATTGTTTAAACCTTTCACTTATTGTAAGCATGAAGTCTGTAGTAGAGGCGTAATCATATTCACGTGGTGACACTGCGACAAGAATCCCATCGGCCGCTTCGTCAGCAGCCCAGATCAAAGGTGAATCTTCAGGTGGAGTGTCTATAATAATCAAATCATAGTTCTGCTTCAGTACCGGTAAGATAACTTCCTTGAAACGTAGTAACAAAGACGTACGTTCTTCTCTAGAACATTGCCAGTATTTATCTTTAAAACGAGCATCTGTCGGAAAAGCCGTTATTACGTCCAAGTTTGGCAGATGCGTTGAAAAAGGCATATTAGTGATGATTTCTTCTTCAGAGAATCCTGAATCTAAATATTTTTTATACTCAGAATTTTCTTCATAAATTCCAAGGATTGCATCAATTGCTGTAAGGAAGACATCATCTTCTGAGACACTTTGAATCATGCTGCTTCCAATCGAACCTTGTGGGTCCCATTCGATCATTAATACACGTGCATTGAGTTGTAGATCTAAAGCAGCTGCTACTGCTAAAGCTACAGATGTAGTGCTTTTCCCTGTACCGCCTTTATGATTCTGAGTAACAATAGCTCTGCTAAAGTAATGATCGCGGTACTTGGGATAACCCAGGGCATCCATTATTTTTTGAACATCCCAGCGGGTGTAAAGATGATTTTTGTTTTGATAAATAGGTGCACCAACAAGTTCTTTTTCTTCTAAGTCCGAAAGTATTTTATTGAACGTTACTCGTGACTTCCCAAAAAAATCAGAGAGATTTTTTTTATTCAAACAGTGGTTATAGATCAGTCTATCAACACCATCAACACTATCATCAGAAACAGATACTCTTGATGAAGCCATCAGAGATTCCTTTAGAGAAATCTGCTCGCTTTTCATGCGCTGACCAACGAGGGCGATCTTTTCAAGTAAATTCATGGTTATGACCTTTTTGCACTGAAAACCGACTTTTACGCATATATGTAAACTTTACGTATAATGCGTCCATTTCCTTGTTATGCGTACAATTCTATCCTTAGTTTCAATCTTAAGCTAATGTTTGTTTACTTTTTTATGATTTTTTGTGAGCTTAACTTGCAGATGTGAGCTCAGACTCTCTAGTCCATACCTAATGCACAACCTGTTTAAACCACGATTCTTGTCTCCTTCTCTACGCTTTGAAGTTAAGAGCTCCATTAATGAATCTTCACGCCTACCCTATTTCTTGCTTAGACCCTAAAATCTATCTCACCGGTGTGCTGATATACGTTTCCTAACTGTGAACCGTTGTCGTCAGTCCAGTCTAAAGATATGAGGTGTTAATCTCTTGAGGAGGCACACTACGAATTATGGGAGCAGAGTTAGCAACCTCACCCCGAAATGAAACCCAACTTAAGGAGGCAACCCCAGTGTGGAGATTAAGGGGGTTAAATCTGCCAGCGGCTGACAGTGTCCCAGCTGCTGCTCAGTCACACCACGCCCTGATTTAATCCCCTGCCCGGTATTGTAATGACCGAAAAAAACCCGTGCACTGGTGTCGGCAGACCGGCATGCATGAATATGACGTTAATCTGTATCAGCAGGCACTTTTCGCATAATGGGAGCAAGTGATAGCAACGCCGCCCAGAACGGAATGCCAACATCAGGACTGAACCCAAGTTTGGCGATTAAGGGGGTTAAATTTGCAAGCGGATGACAGTGCCCCCAGCTGCTGCTCAGTCACACCACGCTTGATTAAATCTCTCGCCAGGTCTTGTTTTGACCGAAAATAGCCCAAGCACTGATGTCGGCAGACTGGCATATAGGAATATGACGTTAATCTGTATCAGCAGGTACATTTCGCATTATGTGAGCAAGTGATAGCAACCCAGCCCGGAACTGAAGGCCAGCATGAGGACAGAACCCCAGTTTGGCGATTAAGGGGGTTAAATCTCACAGCGGCTGACAGTGCCTTCAGATGCTGCTCAGGCATACTACTCTCCCTGATATAATCTCCCATATGTTCTTGAGATCGTCGGAAATCGCCCATGCACCGGTGTCGGCAGACCGGTATGCAGTAATGTGAATTTAATCTGCATCATCAAGCACATTTCGTATTATGGAAGTAAGTGTTAGTAAACCAAAGCCCGCCCAGAACGGAAGGTCAACATCAGAACAGAATCCCAGTTTGGCGATTAAGGGTGTTAAATCTGCAAGCTGCTGACAGTGCCCCAGTTGCTGCTCAGTCACACCACGCCCTGATAGAATCTCCTGCCCGGAAATGTGATGACCGAAAAAAGCCCGTGCACTGGTGTCGGCAGACCGGCACGCAGGAATATGACGTTAATCTGTATCAGGAGGCACATTTCGCATTATGGGAGCAAGCGATAGCAACCCAAGCCCAGAACTGAAGGCCAGCATCAGGACAGAACCCCAGTATGGCGATTAAGGGGGTTAAATCCGCCAGTGGCAATAAGATCCCGAGCGGTGTTTAAGAAATATTTCCCGAAGGACAATCTTCCGCTCGTACGATGAATATAGTGTTCAACCCGGGAGAGGGATCACTTAACCTGCTTAGCCTAAATCTTACGTCATTCTCTAAACGGAGTTTAAGCTTAATGGTCCTGAGAAAGTTAAAAGGACTACCCATAATGACGGTTTGAGATGGCGAATAAGGGTTTTTTCTGCCAGCGGCTGACATTGCCCCAGCTTCTGCTCAGTCACACCACGCCTGATTAAATCTTCCGCCAGGTCTTGTTATGACCGAAAATTGTCCGTGCACTAGAGTCGTAAGACCTGCATACAGGAATGAGGCGTAAATCTTTATCAGGTGGCAAGGTTCGCATCATGGGAGCAAGGGTCTTGAACTGGAGGTTAACATCATAAAATCCCAGATTGGCGATTAAGGGTGTTAAATCTGACAGCGACTGAAAGTGCCTTCAGATGCTGCTCAGGTATATTACACCCTGAAAAAATCAAGCATCTGTGCTTGCGAATATCGGAAAAGGCCATGCACCGGTGTCGGCAGACCGGCATGGGCAATGAGACGTTAATCTGTATCAGCTGGCGCATTTCGTATCATGGGAACAAGTGTTAGCAACCCTCTCCAGGACGGAAGGACACTATCAGGACTGATCCCAGTTTGGCGATTAAGGGGGTTAAATCTGCCAGCGGCTGACAGTGCCTTCTGATGCTGCTCAGACATACTATGCACAGATATAATCACCCGTCCGTCCTTGTGATTATCGGAAAAGGCCATGCACCGGAGTCGGCAGACCGGTATGCAGTGATGTGACTTTAATCTTTATCAGCAGGCGCATTTCGTATTAAGGGAGCAAGTGTTAGCAACCCTGCCCAGGACGGAAGGACACTATCAGGACTGAACGCCAGTTTGGCGATTAAGGGGGTTAAATCTGCCAGTGGCTGACAGTGCCTTCTGATGCTGCTCAGACATACTATGCACAGATATAATCACCCGTCCGTCCTTGTGATTATCGGAAAAGGCCATGCACCGGA
>NZ_JAJVHF010000016.1 GCF_022171985.1 Huaxiibacter chinensis
CGTTCATCGCTGAACCCCGCTGACCCGGCGGCTTGTGTTCCGTTGTTCCGTGTCAGTGGAGGCGCATTATAGGGAGTTCTTCGGCGGTGACAAGCATAAAATTCAAAAAAATTATCGTTCGCTTATTTTTCAAACTTTACGTTTATTTAACCTTCGAATTGACCGTTAATTGCGCTAATTCTCGCGCAAAACCGGCCACCTGCGTCCAGTCGGTATAAACCACTTCTTTACGCGTGTCGGTTTCGCCCCCCGTCATCTTCATTATGAGCCGAATCATAAAGCGGTCATACCATGTATAACGTGGATAGCGCAGCGCGCCCGCAAAGACACAGCAGAGATCGGGCTGCCAGGGAGAGCTCAACAGGAACTTACGCGTATAGCTGTTAGTTTGTGGCGTACGCTTTTCTGGTTTACGCGCAACAAGATTGACCGAGTAAAAAGCACTGGGCAGCGCATTCAGCGAATTAGCATGCTTTTTCACGAATCGATCGACGGCAGGATGGAAATGCCCGTAACGAATCGATGCGCCAATCACGACGCGGTCATAATCCTGCCACACAATCTCTTCCGTGCGATTCAGGTTAACCACATCCGCATACACGCCGTGTTCTTTTAATTCCGAGGCCAGATAAGAGGCAATCTCTCGCGTCTGCCCGTCTCGCGTAGAGAACAGTATTAATGTTTTCACCAATTCCTTCCTTAGTCTCGCCAGAATGTTGGAGTGAACAGAACCAGCAGCGTAAATACCTCAAGACGGCCAAAGAGCATGTTGGCAATCAGGATCCATTTTGCCACCGGATTCATACTGGCAAAGTTATCCGCGACCACGCCTAGGCCTGGCCCGAGGTTATTCAGCGTGGCGACCACCGAGGCAAAGGCGGAGAAGTCATCCACCCCCGTCGCGATAATAGCCAGCATACTGACGATAAACACCAGCGCGTAGGCTGAAAAGAAGCCCCAGACAGCTTCAAGAATACGTTCTGGTAAGGCGCGATTGCCAAGCTTAATACTATAGACCGCGTTCGGATGAACCAGACGTTTCAGTTCACGGTTGCCTTGTTTGAACAGCAGCAGGATACGAATAACCTTAAGACCGCCCCCCGTCGAGCCTGCACACCCACCGATAAAGGCGGAGCATAAAAGCAATACGGGTAAGAACAATGGCCAGCGGGCAATACTGTCGGTGGTGAATCCGGCAGTGGTCGCCATGGAGACCACCTGGAAGAAGGCCTGATTCAGCGTGGTCACCGCAGAGCTATAGACATCATGCAGCCATAACACCGAGGTGCAAACCACCACCAGCGTCAGTTGCACACCGATGAACATCCTGAATTCGGGATCGCGCCAGTACACTTTCAGGCTACGACCGCTTAATAAAGAGAAGTGCAAACCGTAGTTACACCCGGAGATCAGCAGGAAAATAGCAATAATGGTGTTAATGGTCGGGCTGTCAAAATAACCCACGCTGGCGTCGTGCGTCGAAAACCCACCAATGGCGATAGTCGCAAAGCTATGCCCGATAGCATCAAACGCAGGCATCCCGGCAAACCACAGAGCCAGCGCACAGGCAACGGTCAGCAGAACATAGATGAACCACAGGGTTTTTGCCGTCTCGGCGATGCGCGGACGCATTTTGTTATCTTTCAACGGGCCGGGCATTTCCGCACGGTAGAGCTGCATGCCCCCGACGCCCAGTATCGGCAGAATCGCCACCGCTAAAACGATGATCCCCATACCGCCAAACCACTGCAGCATCTGTCGATAAAAGAGGATGGCGTGGGGAAGCGAATCCAGACCGACCAGCGTCGTGGCACCCGTGGTGGTTAAGCCTGAAAACGATTCAAAAAATGCATCCGTGACCGTCAGATTAGGCTGCTCGGAGAAGATAAAGGGTAGCGCACCCACGCTCCCCAGCACGGTCCAGAACAGGACGACGATCAGAAAGCCTTCGCGGGATTTCAGCTCACCCTTCTCACGACGGTTAGGCCACCAGAGTATGGAGCCGATCGCCAGCGCAGCGAAAAAGGTTTGGGTAAACGCTCGCCCCGCCCCGTCCCGATAGATGAGCGCTACCAGTCCGGGCAGGATCATCGTCCCGGAGAAAAGAATTACCAGCAGTCCAACGATTCGGGTTATGGCACGAAAATGCATCTCTGCCGTTTCCTTTGGTATTCAGAAAGTAAGGTGGGGATTATTCTTCAATCGGCAGTAATTGCAACGAACCACGACTAAAATCAGCCAGTTTTGCTGAAAAAGCCGCCTGTTCTGCCTGAGGAAGCGCCACGCGTAATTGCACCATCGCCTGGTAATCACTGTGCACTATGCCGCCGTTAAATTGCTTAAGCAGCGATTCGATGCCGGATAACTGAGCGTAATCACACAACAAAGTATATTCGGTAAGTGGCGTTTTGCGGATCGTCGTGAGCTGATTTAACGCCTGCTGCACGCCCCCGCCGTAGGCTTTCACCAGCCCACCGGTGCCTAATAGTATGCCGCCGTAGTAACGCACTACGACGGCGGTAATCTCCCCGACGCCGCTCCCCATGAGCTGGGAAAGCATCGGTTTACCTGCGGTTCCGGCAGGCTCACCATCATCAGAAAAACCAAGCTGCTGGGAGTCGTTCGGCGCGCCCGCGACCCAGGCAACGCAATGGTGCCTGGCATCGGGATGCTCTGCCCGAACGGATTCAACAAAGGCTTTCGCCGCTTCTACGCCGTCGGTATGTGCCAACAGCGTAATGAAGCGGCTCTTTTTAATTTCTTCAACGAAGGTGACCGGTTCTGCCGGTATCAGCCAGCTATCCATCAGGCGAGTTTGAGATCTCGCGTCATGTTTTCGATGCTGTTTTCGTGGATCACCACGTTATCTTCGATACGAATGCCCCCAAACGGTTTCAACGCATCGATTTTCTGCCAGTTAAAGTGCTTGCTGAACGCGCCTTCCCGCCATGGCGTCAGCAGCGATTCGATAAAGTAGAGGCCCGGCTCGATGGTCAGCACCATGCGCGGTTGCAACACGCGTGTGCAGCGTAAATAGGGATATTTAGACGGAGCAGCCAGATGCGTGCCCGTATCATCCTGCATGAAGCCCGCCACATCGTGTACCTGGAGGCCCAGCGGATGCCCAATGCCGTGCGGCATGAATGGCCCGGTCAGGTCGTTTTCGACCATCGCTTCTTCGCTCATGTCGGTGACAATCTGATGTTTACGCAGCAGTTTGGCAATGCGCTGATGGAACTGAATATGGTAATCAACGTAGCTGGTGCCGGCCTTCATGGTGCCGATCAGCGCCAGCTGTTCGTCGTTCACATCCTTGATCAGCTGTGCGAACTCGGTATCACCATTTGCCGCCCAGGTACGCGTCAAATCAGCCGCATAGCCGTTGTACTCCGCTCCCGCGTCCAGCAGGAAGCTGCGCGCCTCTGAGGGAATACGGTGATCGAGTTTGGTGTAATGCAGGACGGACGCGTGCTCGTTAATTGCCACGATATTACTGTAAGGCACGTCGGTATCACGATGGCCCGTAGCCGTCAGGTAGGCCTGATTGATGTCAAACTCGCTCATGCCTGAAAGAAACGCTTCATGCGCCGCACGATGGCCATTCACCGCCGTTTTCTGGGCTTCACGCATACAGGAGAGCTCATAGTCAGTCTTGTAAGCGCGATAATAGTGCAGGTAGTCCAGCACCCCTTTCGGGTTGATTTTATCGGCCGCAATATCCAGACCCAATGCGCGTTCAGGCACCGGACCGATATAGGCGACATTGCCGCGTGCGGCAGGTAACTGGCTGCCAATGCCGTCAGCTTTTGGCAGCGCAATGACATCCACTTCTTCAGTCCAGAAGGAGGTGGGCAATGGCTCCACGTTATGCCAGTAATCCACCGGCAGATAGAACCACAGCTTCGGCTTGTTCACGCCATCGACCAGTAGCCAGCAGTTTGGCACCTGCGTCACCGGCACCCAGGCTTTGAACTGAGGGTTAACTTTAAACGGGTAAGCATGGTCGTCCAGGAACGTATTCATCAGTTCGCCGGAGTGGATGAGCAGGGCATCCAGCTTGAAACGCGCCAGCACGTCACGGGTGCGTTCCTGAAGAGTAACAATATGATTTTTATAGAGTGCGGCCAGTGAATCCATCATTTTCCCTTTCGTTTTAATGACCTCAAGTCTTCGCATCTTAGCACACCTGACTCAGGCTGCGTGATTTCCACCGAGCGTGATCAGTGCAGCAATTTTGTAATGACTAATTTGCATTTTATTAACATAAATCCCACACTCCGTCTCATCTGGTATGACCAGATCCCCTTGCTGGATTCAGGAGACTGACATGCTCTACAAAGGTGACACCCTATACGTTGACTGGCTGGAAGATGGCATTGCCGAACTGGTGTTCGATGCCCCCGGCTCAGTAAACAAGCTTGATACTGCGACCGTAGCCAGCCTTGGCCACGCGTTAGATGCCCTTGAAAAACAATCCGATTTAAAAGGGTTGCTGCTGCGTTCAAACAAAGCCGCCTTTATTGTCGGTGCAGATATCACTGAATTCCTTTCTTTATTCCAGGTGCCACAAGAGCAGCTGAGTCAGTGGCTGCATTTTGCCAACAGCGTCTTCAATCGTCTGGAAGATTTACCGGTTCCGACTCTTTCCGCGGTTAACGGTTACGCGCTGGGGGGCGGATGTGAGTGCGTACTCGCCACCGACTATCGTCTGGCCACGCCGGACCTGCGCATTGGTCTGCCGGAGACGAAGCTGGGCATCATGCCAGGCTTTGGCGGTTCGGTTCGCCTGCCTCGCCTTCTGGGCGCCGATAGCGCACTGGAGATTATCGCCGCGGGTAAAGATGTCGATGCCGATCGGGCGCTGAAAATCGGTCTGGTCGACGGCGTCGTACAGGCGGATAAACTGCATGACGGCGCTCTGCGCATTCTGCGTCAGGCCATTAATGGCGATCTCGACTGGAAAGCCAAACGTCAGCCGAAGCTCGAACCCCTGCATTTGAGCAAAATTGAAGCGACCATGAGCTTTACCATCGCCAAAGGCATGGTGATGCAGACGGCAGGCAAACATTATCCCGCGCCGATAACCGCCGTGAAGACAATCGAAGCCGCTTCACGTCTGGGACGTGAAGAAGCCCTCAAACTTGAGAATCACAGTTTTGTTCCGCTGGCGCACACCAACGAAGCCCGTGCGCTGGTTGGCATCTTCCTTAACGATCAGTTCGTCAAAGGCAAAGCGAAGCAGTTGACGAAAAACGTTGAGACACCAAAACAGGCGGCCGTCCTTGGCGCAGGCATTATGGGCGGCGGGATTGCGTATCAGTCAGCCTGGAAAGGCGTGCCGGTCGTCATGAAGGATATCAACGACAAATCCCTGACGCTCGGTATGACCGAAGCCGCCAAGCTGCTGAACAAACAGCTTGAGCGCGGCAAGATTGATGGCCTGAAGCTGGCAGGGGTCATCTCCACCATTCAACCCACTCTCGATTACAGCGGGTTCGACCGGGTAGACGTCGTGGTCGAAGCGGTTGTGGAAAATCCTAACGTTAAAAAAGCGGTACTGGCGGAAACGGAAGATAAAGTACGCCCGGATACCGTTCTGGCATCGAACACCTCGACTATTCCGATTAGCGAACTGGCCAGCGTGCTGAAGCGTCCGGAAAACTTCTGCGGAATGCACTTCTTTAACCCGGTGCACCGTATGCCGCTGGTCGAAGTGATCCGGGGCGAAAAAACCTCTGATGAGACCCTTGCGAAAGTGGTGGCGTGGGCCAGCAAAATGGGCAAAACCCCGATTGTGGTCAATGACTGCCCGGGCTTTTTCGTTAACCGCGTTCTGTTCCCCTACTTTGCCGGGTTCAGCCAGTTACTGCGCGACGGTGCGGATTTCCGCAAGGTCGATAAAGTGATGGAAAAACAGTTTGGCTGGCCGATGGGTCCTGCTTATTTGCTGGACGTTGTCGGGATTGACACCGCGCATCACGCCCAGGCGGTGATGGCCGCTGGTTTCCCGCAGCGCATGCAGAAAGCGTACCGCGATGCCATTGACGCCCTGTTTGACGCCAGCCGCTTCGGCCAGAAAAACGGCCTGGGCTTCTGGCGCTATAAAGAAGACAGCAAAGGCAAGCCGAAGAAAGAAGAAGATGCGGCCGTGGATGGCCTGCTGGCCGACGTCAGCCAGCCGAAACGTGACTTCACTGACGAAGAGATCATCGCCCGTATGATGATCCCTATGGTGAACGAAGTCGTGCGTTGCCTTGAAGAGGGAATTATCGCAAGCCCGGCAGAAGCCGATATGGCGCTGGTTTACGGACTGGGCTTCCCTCCGTTCCACGGCGGCGCGTTCCGCTGGCTCGATACGCTCGGCAGCGCGAAATATCTCGATATGGCTCAGCAATATCAGCATCTCGGCCCGCTTTATGAGGTCCCGGAAGGCCTGCGCGCCAAAGCTCGCCATAACGAACCGTATTATCCACCCGTCGAGCCGGCCCGTCCGGTAGGCGAACTGAAAACGGCTTAAGGAGTCACAATGGAAAAGGTTGTCATTGTCGATGCAATACGTACCCCGATGGGCCGTTCAAAAGGTGGCGCATTCCGTCACGTGCGGGCTGAAGATCTCTCCGCGCATCTGATGCGCAGTCTGCTTTCACGCAACCCCGCGCTGGAAGCCGCCGCGCTGGATGATATCTACTGGGGTTGTGTGCAGCAGACGCTGGAGCAAGGTTTTAATATCGCCCGTAACGCCGCTTTGCTGGCAGAAATCCCGCACTCTGTTCCTGCCGTCACCGTCAACCGCCTGTGCGGTTCTTCCATGCAGGCACTTCATGATGCAGCCCGCATGATCATGACGGGTGATGCGCAGGCATGCATGGTGGGCGGCGTGGAACATATGGGCCACGTGCCTATGAGCCACGGTGTGGATTTCCATCCGGGCCTGAGTCGTAACGTCGCGAAAGCCGCGGGCATGATGGGGCTCACGGCTGAAATGCTCTCCCGCATGCATGGCATCAGCCGCGAAATGCAGGACACCTTCGCCGCACGCTCCCATGCCCGTGCATGGGCCGCGACACAGACGGGAGCCTTTAAAAACGAGATCCTGCCTACCGGCGGTCACGACGCAGACGGGGTACTTAAACAGTTTTACGCTGACGAAGTGATTCGTCCGGAAACCACGGTTGAAGCCCTTTCGACTTTGCGTCCGGCGTTTGATCCGGTCACCGGTACCGTCACCGCGGGCACCTCTTCGGCGCTCTCCGACGGAGCGGCCGCCATGCTGGTGATGAGCGAAAGCCGTGCGCGTGAGCTTGGTCTGACGCCTCGCGCCAGAATTCGCTCCATGGCGGTGGTCGGTTGCGACCCGTCAATAATGGGTTACGGCCCGGTTCCAGCCTCAAAACTGGCTCTGAAAAAAGCGGGTCTGTCGACCAGTGATATTGATCTGTTTGAGATGAATGAAGCCTTCGCGGCACAGATCCTGCCGTGTATCAAAGATCTGGGCCTGATGGAGCAGATCGATGAGAAGATCAACCTGAACGGCGGTGCGATCGCGCTGGGTCACCCGCTGGGTTGCTCCGGGGCTCGTATCAGCACCACGTTGATTAACCTGATGGAGCGCAAAGATGCTCAGTTTGGTCTGGCAACGATGTGCATTGGGTTAGGTCAGGGGATCGCGACGGTCTTTGAACGGGTATAAATCAGGAAAAGTATCTTAAAGCCAATGGCGTCAGAACGAGGCGGCACGCGAACGAACCCCGATGAGCTTACTGAAGTAAGTGATTCGGGGGAGCGAGCGTAGCCCACGCGGTCAGGGCGTCATTGGCGAAGAGAGACAGTTTAGTTGCCGTTTTTCCCGCCTGTCAGGGGCGGGTTTTTTTATTCAGATAAAAGCAAACGCATCGCCAAACAGACGGTCTTCACGCGCTTCACGCTCGTTACAGAACAGATCGCGGGCAATCTTCGCCATTTCAAAACGTCCGGCAATATAGATGTCATGCTCCGCCAGCGTGCCGTAATCCTGTAACACCGCCGTCAGCACCGTACCGCTGCGCCCGCGCCAGTCTTCTTCTGGCTGCTCAACGACAGGCTCAATGCGCAGGTTAGGATGGTTTACGCTCAGCGCTTCCAGCTCGGCCAGATCGTAGAGGTGCTTCTCTTCACGGCCACCCCAGTAGATGGTGATATCCCGGTGCGGATTACGCGCCAGCGCCGTCAGCAGAATGGAACGCACGTAGGAAAAGCCCGTGCCGCCCGCAATCAGAATGAGCGGACGTTCGTCTTCATCACGCAACCACGCCTCACCGTGCGGAATATCCACTACGATTTCACGCTCTTTCAGAATACGATCCATTACCGCCATGGCATACAGGTTAAGCTCAGACGCCCCGATGTGAAGCTCAATAAATTCCTTTTCCGCAGGCGTAGACGCCATTGAGAAGGGACGCTTATCCCGTTCATCCATCACAACCATAAGATACTGGCCCGCGCGGAACGAGAATTCCGCCTCTGGCACCAAACGGACGCGATATACGGTGTCGGTGATAGCATCTACCGAGGTCACTTTACAGCTTAAGGTTGTCATTCGCTCTCTCTGTCGGGAAATCTATAGGGCTAACGGTGAGTCTCAGTCTTACCGTCATTCATTATGGCCAATTCATCCCAGATCGCGTCAATTCGCGCTGTCACCTCGGGATCCTTTTTGATCGGGCGACCCCATTCACGCGAGGTTTCGCCGGGCCATTTATTAGTGGCATCCAGTCCCATCTTCGAGCCAAGTCCGGAAACCGGCGAGGCAAAATCCAGATAATCTATCGGCGTATTTTCCACCATCACGGTATCACGTGACGGGTCCATACGCGTGGTGATAGCCCAGATAACATCGTTCCAGTCTCGGGCGTTCACGTCATCATCGCAAACGATAACAAATTTGGTGTACATAAACTGACGCAGGAAAGACCAGACGCCCATCATGACCCGTTTCGCATGGCCCGCATACTGCTTCTTAATCGTCACGACGGCAAGGCGATAAGAGCACCCTTCCGGCGGTAAATAGAAGTCCACAATTTCCGGGAACTGCTTTTGCAGAATAGGAACAAAGACTTCGTTTAACGCCACACCCAACACGGCAGGTTCATCCGGTGGACGCCCGGTATACGTGGAGTGATAGATGGCATCTTCGCGTTGCGTAATGTGCGTTACGGTAAAGACCGGGAAATTATCGATTTCGTTATAGTAGCCGGTATGATCGCCATAGGGCCCTTCCGGTGCCATTTCACCCGCCTCAATATAGCCTTCAAGCACGATTTCCGCACTGGCAGGGACTTCAAGATCGTTTGAAATACATTTGACGACTTCAGTTTTCGTGCCGCGCAGCAAGCCGGCAAACGCATATTCCGAAAGGGTATCCGGAACAGGCGTGACGGCACCGAGAATCGTGGCAGGATCGGCGCCTAACGCCACAGAGACCGGGAAACGTTCACCGGGATGTGCAGCGCACCACTCCTGGAAATCCAGGGCACCGCCGCGGTGGGAAAGCCAGCGCATGATCAGCTTATTTTTACCAATCAGCTGCTGGCGGTAAATCCCTAAATTTTGGCGTTCTTTATGCGGACCCCGCGTGACCGTCAGACCCCAGGTGATCAGCGGTGCGGCATCTTCAGGCCAACATTGCATGATGGGGATACGCGTCAAATCAACGGCGTCGCCTTCAATGATTTTTTGCTGACACGGCGCACCACGCAGACGCTTGGTCGGCATGTTCAGCACTTGCTTAAACTGAGGCAATTTATCGAAGAGGTCGCGGAAGCCTTTTGGTGGTTCTGGCTCTTTCAGGAAGGCCAGCAGTTTGCCCACTTCACGCAGCGCGCTAACGTCTTCCTGGCCCATGCCCATGGCCACGCGCTTTGGCGTGCCAAACAGGTTGCACAGTACCGGCATGGAATAGCCTTTCGGATTTTCAAACAGCAAAGCGGGGCCACCGGCACGCAAGGTGCGGTCAGCAATTTCTGTCATTTCCAGATAAGGATCAACAGGTAGCGAAATGCGTTTCAGTTCGCCCTGCTTTTCCAGCAGCGCAAGGAAGTCGCGTAGATCGTGGTATTTCATGCAGTTCGTCATGGCCTCTTCATAAGCGCTTCATTATACGGCGTTCGTCACCGTCATGCTGTAATTTTGTTATCAGGCTGTGTCGTGCCTCTATAATCAACTTAGCGATCTCGCCAGGGTTTTGGTATGCTTGCGCCCGAACAAAGGAAAGAGTGATTATGCAGGCCTGGTATCTTCTGTATTGCAAACGTGGGCAACTTCAGCGTGCTCAGGAACATCTTGAACGTCAGGCAGTCCACTGTCTGACACCCGTGATCACGCTTGAGAAAATTCAGCGCGGCAAGCGTACTGAAGTCACGGAACCGCTGTTCCCGAACTATCTGTTCGTCGAGTTCGACCCGGAAGTGATCCACACCACCACAATCAATGCCACGCGGGGCGTCAGCCACTTTGTACGTTTTGGCGCGCGTCCGGCCACCGTGCCTGCCTCGGTCATTCATCAGCTTTCCATCTATAAACAGCCAGAGGATTTGACCGATCCTGAGACCCCCTTCCCCGGCGACGACGTCGTGATCACCGAGGGTGCCTTTGAGGGGTTAAAGGCGATCTTTGCCGAACCCGATGGCGAAGCGCGTTCGATGCTTCTGCTTAACCTGCTGAATAAGCAGGTCTTACAGAGTGTCAAAAACACCGCTTTCCATAAACTTTAAAACGTAATCCCAAACAGCCTGCGCACATTGTCATCGGTTTGCGCGGCAAGCTGCTGTGCCTCTTCGCCACGCCAGTGCGCCACCCGTTCGACAATATGGCCCAGATAAGCGGGTTCATTACGTCGTGATGCGGGTTTCGGTTTCATATCACGTGCAAGCAAATACGGCGCATCGGTTTCAAACAGCAGCCGATCGGCGGGAATCAGGGGCAACAGTTCGCGTAATTCCAGACCCCGTCGCTCATCGCATACCCAACCGGTAATCCCCAGATATAAGCCCCGGTTTAAACATGCCAGCGCGTCACTTCGCGAACCGGTAAAACAGTGCAGCACCGCACCAGGCAGTTTATCCAGCCAGGGTTCAAGTAGCGCCATAAAACGCTCATGGGCATCGCGACAGTGCATAAACACCGGCATACCCAATTCTGCGGCCAGCGCAAGCTGGGCGGAAAAGGCCGCTTCCTGCTCAGCCGGTGTGGAAAAATTGCGATTAAAATCGAGACCACATTCCCCTATCGCCACGACCTCGGGCTGGCGGGCTAATGCGCGAAGTTTATCAGCGCTTTCCTCCGTCCACTGACTGCTGTCATGCGGATGGACACCCGCCGTTGACCAGCAATGTGGGTAATGCTTCGCCAGAGTTTGCGCCTGCTCGCTTTCATGGAGATTCGTGCCGGTCAGCAGTAACCCTTTCACCCCAGCCGAGAAAGCGCGCGCCACGACCTCATCACGATCGTGAGAAAATTGCGCACTGGTTAAGTTCAACCCGATATCAAACATGTGGTCTCCCATATAACAACCGCCCTTTCGGGCGGCTGGATTTTACTCTTCTGATGATTTTTCTGGTTCGGCTTCTTCATCGTCCGGGGTACGTCGTTTGCCCACATAGAAGCGTGAGAAGAAGACGCCCACCTCGAACAGGCAATACATCGGTATGGCCAGCAGCGTTTGCGAGAAAACGTCCGGCGGCGTTAAGAGCATACCCACAACAAATGCTCCCACCAGGATGTACGGGCGTTTCTTACGTAAGTCATCCGGTGTGGTCACGCCCATCCAGCACAGCAGGACGATGGCAACGGGCACCTCAAAGGCCACGCCAAAGGCCATAAACAGCGCCATGACAAAGCTGAGGTAGCTGGCGATGTCGGTCGAGACCTGCACGCCCGCCGGTGCGGTATTTGCCAAAAAGCCAAACGCCAGCGGGAAAACCACGAAATAGGCAAACGCCATGCCGATGTAGAACAGCAGCGAACTGGAAACCAGCAGCGGGATAACCAGCTTGCGTTCATGCTTGTACAGGGCCGGTGCCACAAACGCCCAGACCTGATACAAAATCACGGGCGCAGAGGCAATCAGCGACACCCAAAACGTCAGCTTAATTGGCGTAAAGAAGGGAGACGCCACATCGGTGGCAATCATTGTCGCCCCTAACGGCATCTGTTTTATCAGCGGCGCAGAGACCACCTGGTAAATATCGTTAGCGAAATAGACCAGGCACAGGAAAATGAGTAAAACCGCAGAAATACTGTATAACAGGCGCTTACGCAGCTCGATGAGGTGCGCGATGAGCGGTTGTGTATCTTCTACTGCCATAATTACGCTTTATCACTCGACGAGGGGGATGATTCGGAAACGGGCACAGCGGCTTTGACTTCCGCGCTCGCTGTTTTCACAACGATCTCTTCAGTTGCCTGCGTCTCTACCGTTTCAGGGGTTTGCGATGGGGAACTCGCCTGATGTTCAGCCGCGGCAGGCGTTACGCCTTCTCGCTCCGCTTCGCTGCCTTTCACCACCGGATTACGAATGGTATGAGCCTCGTCGCTCGCTTTTTCAGGATCGTTAACGCTGTAAGAACGCTTCATGGATTCCGCCGCCTCGCGCAGCTCCTCCATTGAGGCTTTCAGTTCAGGCGTCAGGTTGTCCATGCTCGCCTTCTCAACCTTTTTCAGGCTGTCCTGAAACTCCTGAAGCTTAAGTTCCTGCGACAGTTCATTTTGAACGGTGGTTGCCAGCGAACGTAAGGCACGCACCCATCCAGCGACCGTTTTCACAGCCACTGGCAAACGTTGCGGGCCTAAAACAATCAGGCCAATCACGAACACCAGCAGCAGTTCACTAAAACCAATATCGAACACGAATTACACCTGCTCTTTATCGTGGCGTTTAGCGTCTTCCTTTTTGGCTTCTTCTTGTTTATCAGCGATAGACTGAGCGGTGAAATCCGCATCCGGAGTGGATTTCTCCTGCTTCGCTTTATCTTCATCATCGCTGATGGCTTTTTTGAAACCTTTAATGGACGCGCCGAGGTCGGAACCAATGGAACCCAGTTTTTTGGTGCCAAACAGCAGCACAACAATGACGGCAATAATGACTAATTGCCAGATACTGATACCACCCATACATGTTCCTCAGATAGATGATTAAATAACCAGGTCGCATTATACGTCTGCAACCTTATGATAGCGACGCTATTCAGCGCGTTTTTCTCCACCCTGCAAGCCAGACAACCACACCACCGGCCATCAGCCAGGCGGGCATCATCTCCCAGTCAGGGCGGTTGATCAGCAGCAGCGTGCCGCTCAGTAACAGCGTGGCGCCTATTCCAAACAGATAGCGGGACTGCCCCTGACGAACACGATTGGATTGAAGCTCGCGGGTGATTTTATCCATGCTGTGCTGAAGGTTCTTGCTCTGACGCAAACTGTCGTAAACCAGTTCAGGTAATTCCGGCATTTTTTCGATCCAGAACGGGGCTTTCTCTTTAAAAGAGCGCACCAGGGCTGGAATGCCAACCTGATCTTTGATCCACGACTCGAGGAAAGGTTTCGCTGTTTTCCACAAGTCTAACTGAGGATAGAGTTGGCGTCCTACCCCTTCAACGTAAAGTAATGTTTTCTGGAGTAAAACTAATTGCGGTTGCACTTCCATATTGAAGCGCCGTGCCGTATTAAAGAGATTCAACAGAACATGACCAAACGAGATTTCCGACAGCGGCTTTTCAAAGATCGGCTCGCAGACGGTGCGGATAGCAAATTCAAACTCTTCGACGTTGGTATCGGGCGGCACCCAGCCAGAATCGACATGCAGTTCGGCAACTTTCCGGTAATCACGGTTGAAGAAGGCGATAAAGTTCTCTGCCAGATAGCGTTTGTCTTCTTTGTTCAGCGACCCCACAATCCCGCAGTCAATGCCGATATACTGTGGATCTTCCGGGTGTTCATAGCTGACAAAAATGTTCCCTGGGTGCATGTCCGCATGGAAAAAGCTGTCACGGAAAACCTGTGTGAAGAAGACCTGCACGCCACGCTCAGCCAGCAGCTTCATGTTGGTGCCCTGCTTTTCCAGCGCCACAACATCCGAGACCGGAATGCCGTAGATACGCTCCATCACCATCATGTTCTCACTGCAGTAGTCTGAATAGACTTCAGGCACGTACAGCATGGGGCTGTTTTCAAAATTACGGCGCAGCTGGATGGCGTTAGCCGCTTCACGCAGCAGATTTAACTCGTCGATCAGCGTTTTTTCATACTCACGCACCACTTCCAGCGGACGCAGACGTCGGCCATCGGGCAACAGGCGTGGAACCCAACGGGCCAGGCGGTAGATTAGTTTCATATCCGCTCGGATCACCGGCAGGATATCAGGGCGGATCACCTTGATGACCACCTCTTTGCCGTTCTCTTTTAACCGCGCGGTGTGCACCTGAGCAATGGACGCCGAGGCCAGCGGTTCGATCTCAAAATCATCAAACCAGCTTTCGACCGGGATATCGCCCATCGCTGCTTCGATTTGCTGCTTTGCGCGCTTACCCTCGAAAGGTGCAACACGGTCCTGAAGCAGCGCCAGCTGATCGGCGATTTGCGGGGGGAAAAGATCGCGACGAGTGGACAACATCTGGCCGAACTTAATCCATACCGGACCCAGTTCTTGTAATGCCAGTCGGAGTCGTTCGCCAAGGAGTTTGTCTTTATGACGATTAGGCATCCAGAATAGCGTGCGCCGCCAGAGTCGCAGCGGCAGCGTGATGCGCATTCGTGGGATAAGCTCATCAAGGCCGTAACTTAAAAAGGTACGGACGATAAAATAGAGGCGCCGAATTTCACCAGGCGTCATTTGCCCTCCAGTTTTTCCAGCCGTTTGGTTAGCGCGTCAACCGCACGTTCAACTGCAGCAGTCTCTTCGGCAAACCATGCCACTTCCAGCGGGCCAGGCGCCATGCGCCACTCTTCGGTTAATACCTCGGCCACATAGCGCTGTTGGCGCTGCGCGCCTTTACGCAGAAAAGCGGCGCCGCCACGAAAGATCTTACCGATCCCTTCTGCTGCGATGTCACCCGTATAAGGCGCCAGCAGCTCAGCCGGATCGAATTCAGCAAGATCGGCCAGGGCGACAAAGTTCTGTACTACCTGGATATCGCCCTCAACCTCCAGCTCCCCGCTGCGAATAAGCGCAGTCAGCTGTTGCCGATCGCGAAGTTTGGGCAGCACGCTAAGGCGCGTAATGACGGCGCAATCCGCCTCACCTTCCCACTCGCCCAGCACATCAAGCTGGCGTTCGCTGAAGACCAGGACGACTGGCGTCGAGAACTCCTTCAGGACAATTTTAAGGACCTTGCCATTCAGGCGCTGACGAGCCGTTTTCAGTGCGGGCGAACGATACAGAAAGGTATTGAGTACGCCTTCGATACCAGCCGTCACCAGGGGTTTAACAGGCATGAGCGACCTCCACTCAGAACTTATAACCGCGATGTAGGGCGACAACACCTGCCGTCAGGTTGAAGTACTCAACGTTCTCCAGACCCGCGTCCTGCATCATGGCTTTTAAGGTGTCCTGATCCGGGTGCATACGGATAGATTCCGCCAGGTAGCGATAGCTTTCGCCATCTTTTGCCACCAGCTCACCGATACGCGGCAGAACGTGGAAAGAGTAAGCGTCGTAGGCCTTGCTTAACGGATCGATAATGGGTTTAGAGAACTCCAGCACCAGCAGACGTCCACCCGGCTTCAACACACGGTACATGGAACGCAGCGCTTTCTCTTTGTCGGTAACATTACGCAAACCGAAAGAGATTGTGATGCAGTCGAAGGTGTTGTCCGGGAACGGCAGGGCTTCGGCATTGGCCTGAACATATTCGACATTGCCTACCACACCGATGTTACGCAGCTTTTCACGCCCCATTTTCAGCATAGAGTCGTTGATGTCGGCCAGCACAACGCGCCCGGTTTCACCTACCATACGGGAGAATTTTGCCGTTAAATCGCCGGTTCCCCCCGCTAAATCTAAGACGGTCTGACCACGACGCACGCCGCTACAGTCGATAGTGAAGCGCTTCCACAAGCGATGGATCCCGAATGACATCAGGTCATTCATGACATCATACTTTGCCGCCACGGAATGAAATACGTGGGCAACCATGTCAGCTTTCTGCGCTTTGGCGACAGTCTGAAAGCCAAAGTGTGTCGTATCTTGTGAATCTTCAACCATCTCAGTGCCTGCTAATCAGTCAAATGTGCATGAAGTGTAACAGATTGGGCGCGTTTGCCCTACGTTTCAACCACCGTGAAAGAAACGGTCTGCCTGCGTTTCGTTGGCAGATTGTGCGCCTAACGTCTTGTCTTGATTGTGACTATTAACCCCATTTTCGCCCTCACGCAGACGATACTCTTCATCCTGTGCGGTGGCCTGTTCGGCTAAATCCGGATTAATCTCGCGTTTTACTTCGACCCCCAGACTGCGAAAGGCTTCTGCCTGGGCGAGTAAATTGCCACGGCCAGAGGAGAGCTTTTTCATCGCCTGCCGGTAGTTGTCCTGGGCACGGTCGAGGTTTTGCCCGACAGAGGTCATATCGTCCACAAACAGGCGCATTTTGTCGTATAGCTTGCTGGCGCGATCGGCAATGTGCTGCGCGTTTCGGCTTTGGTGCTCGTAGCGCCACAGGTTCGCGATAGTGCGCAAGGCCACCAGCAGCGTGGTGGGGCTGACCAGCATAATGTTGTTTTTTAGCGCTTCGGTAATCAGTTCAGGCTGTCTGTCCAGCGCCAGCAAAAAAGCGGGTTCAACCGGGATAAACATCAGCACATAATCCAGCGAACGCAGGCCGGGTAACTGCTGGTAATCTTTTCTGCCCAGCAGGCGAATATGGTTACGCACGGAGGCGATATGTTCCGACAGCGCGGATTCCCGCGTGTAGTCGTCTTCGGCATTAAAATAACGTTCATAGGCAACCAGGGTCATTTTGGCATCGATGACCACATCCTTGCCCTGCGGGAGACGCACGATAACATCCGGCTGCATGCGGGCACGGGATTCGGTCTCAATGCTCACCTGTGTTTCATATTCATACCCTTCCCGCAGGCCGGAGGCCTCCAGCACGCGGGTGAGCACGACTTCGCCCCAGTTGCCCTGAGTTTTATTATCGCCTTTCAGCGCCCGCGTCAGGTTAACCGCTTCCTGGGTCATCTGGGCGTTAAGCTGCTGGAGATTACGGATTTCATGGGCCAGAGTGTGGCGTTCACGCGCCTCCTGGCCGAAGCTGTCCTGAACCTGACGGCGAAAGCCATCGAGCTGTTCGCGCAGCGGGGTCAGTAAGCCCTGCAGACTTTGGCGATTTTGTTCATCGACGCGACGGTTGCTCTGTTCAAAAATGCGGTTAGCGAGATTCTCAAACTGCTCGCTCAGCCGCTGCTCGCTGTTCATCATCTGGCGAATTTTGTCTTCCGCGTGCAGTTGGGTCGACTCCAGTCGGGTGGTTACTTCACGCAGATCCGCTTCCAGAGAGGTGTTGATATCGCGCAGGTTGCGCAGCTCGTTGTTAAGCAACTCACACTCTTCGCGCCAGTGGCTGCTCTGGGATAGCTGTTGTTTTGCCGCGCTCAGTTCCGCCACCATCTCTTCACGATCGGCCAGTTGATCGGCTTTATGCTGCGCATGTTGGTAGCCGGAAATCAGCCAGCCCACACCCGCGCCCACCAGCGCAATCACTGCATACATCACGATAGAGATATCCACAACGCCTCCTGCTTCAAACTGTTACCCGCACAAAATAGAATTGTGCTGTATAAACGTCCAGTTTGAAAGGGATTTCCTGCGAGGCATTACGCAAAAAAGAAAAGGCCGAACGTGTCGGCCTTGAGTCAGGAAGGAGCAAGATTAGATCAGGCGGCGCGCCGCTTCTACCACGATTTTCACCGCGTGGCTTTCCGTCTGCTTCATGGTTTCTGCGTTAGGGATCTCTTGCTGGGTGCGGTTGACGATAACGCCCGCCACCATACCGGCACGCAGGCCCTGACTTGCGCACATGGTCAGCAGCGTGGCGGATTCCATCTCGTAGTTCATCACGCCCATGGCCTGCCACTCTTCCATTGAACCTTTAAAGCGGTTGACCACACGACCAGAGAAGGTGTCATAACGCTCCTGGCCTGGGTAGAAGGTATCGGAAGAGGCGGTTACGCCAACGTGCGTGGTCGCACCGATGGATTTCGCCGCCTCTACCAGAGCGGTAGTACAGTCGAAATCGGCCACCGCCGGGAATTCCATTGGGGCGAAGTGCAGGCTTGCACCGTCAAGACGCACCGATGCGGTCGTGACCAGCACGTCACCTACATTGATATGCGGCTGAATTGCACCGGTAGTGCCGATGCGCAGGAAAGTCCGAATGCCCAGTTGCGCCAGTTCTTCAACCGCGATAGAGGTCGACGGACCGCCGATACCGGTTGAACATACAATCACCGCTTTACCATCCAGCTCAGCACGCCAGGTGGTGAATTCACGATGGGCTGCCAGTTTGACCGGCTTATCCATCAGCGCGGCGATCTTTTCCACACGCTCAGGATCGCCCGGGACGATGGCCAGCGTAGCCCCTTGTAAATCGTTTTTAGTGAGGCCGAGATGAAAAACATCAGACTTAGACATAGGTGACTCCTCTGTGGGTCGGGTTGTCAGAAGAAGTAAAACGGTACTTTACAGAAGCATAAGGCTTAATTTCGTGACAGACCTCACCACGAATGAAAATGATTGCAGTTAATTACCATAAAAAGGTGATTTGCATCACACTAATAAGTTATATCGCTGACGTCTGCACAAAAGATAGACCGTTTCGGGCACTGTGAGTTGTTAACTTGAGGTCTATATTTATTTGCACCAACGGGTACGGAGAATACCATGACTCAGAAAACACATTTTGCACCTGCTGCAGCCCCCCACGCCTCCACCATCGTCTCAACCCCTGAGGATGCGATTACGGCGGGTGAAACCTCCATCCCGTCACAGGGTGAGAATATGCCTGCCTATCACGCGCGACCCAAGGAGGCAGAAGGCCCTCTTCCCATCGTCATTGTGATTCAGGAAATTTTCGGCGTGCATGAGCATATTCGCGACATTTGTCGTCGCCTCGCGCTGGAAGGTTATCTCGCGGTCGCGCCGGAACTTTACTTCCGACAGGGCGATCCGAATGACTACAACGATATCCCGACGTTGTTCAGTAACCTTGTCAGTAAGGTGCCCGATGCACAGGTACTGGCCGATCTGGACCATGTCGCCAGCTGGGCTGCGCGCAATGGTGGCGATCCGCACCGCCTGATGGTGACTGGCTTCTGCTGGGGTGGACGCATCAGCTGGCTGTACGCGGCCCACAATCCGCAGCTTAAAGCCGCTGTCGCCTGGTATGGCAAACTGGTGGGTGAAAAAACGCTTAACTCGCCAAACCATCCCGTTGATATTGCGACCGATTTAAACGCACCGGTACTGGGGCTGTACGGCGCGGAGGACACCGGTATCCCGCTGGATACCGTAGAAACCATGCGCCATGCGCTGCGGGCGGCCAATGCGAAGGCCGAAATCGTGGTGTATCCGGAGGCGGGTCACGCTTTCAATGCCGATTATCGCCCGAGCTATCATGCCCAGTCCGCTAAAGATGGCTGGCAAAGAATGCTGGACTGGTTTAGCCAGTACGCACGTAAAAAATAAGCGCGATACCTGAACGTGAAAGGCCCGGTGGCGATAACGCCTTACCGGGCCTTTACGCCTGCTGAGTTCAGCAGGTTGGATACGTCATGCTGCGTCGTTATGCCTGACGCAGGTTCTGCGCCGCCTGCACCATGTTCGCCAGGGCGGCACGCGTCTCTGGCCAGCCGCGGGTTTTGAGTCCGCAGTCCGGATTCACCCACAGACGCTCAGCCGGGATCCGCTGTGCTGCTTTCTCCAGCAACGCTTCGATCCACTCCACGCTCGGCACATTCGGTGAGTGAATGTCATACACCCCCGGTCCGATTTCATTCGGATAGTCGAACTCCTCAAACGACTCCAGCAGTTCCATATCGGAACGTGACGTCTCGATGGTAATCACGTCCGCATCCAGCGCGGCGATGGAATCCATGATGTCGTTAAATTCGCAATAACACATGTGTGTATGGATCTGCGTGTCGTTCTTTGCCACGGCAGCGTTGATACGGAAGGCCTCCACGCCCCATTGCAAATAAGCATCCCAGTCACTGCGACGCAGCGGCAGACCTTCACGCAGTGCAGGTTCGTCGATCTGGATAATGCCAATACCCGCCGCTTCCAGATCGGCCACTTCATCACGCAGCGCCAGCGCAATCTGTTTGGCGATGGTTTCGCGGCTCACGTCTTCACGCGGGAACGACCAGCAGAGAATAGTGACCGGACCGGTCAGCATGCCTTTCACCGGCTTGTCGGTCAGAGACTGGGCATACTTCGCCCATTCAACGGTGATGGCTTCAGGACGGCTGACATCGCCAATGACGACCGGGGGTTTTACGCAGCGGGAACCGTAGCTTTGTACCCAGCCGTTCTGGGTGAAGACAAAACCGTCCAGGTGTTCACCGAAGTATTCCACCATGTCGTTTCGCTCGGCTTCACCATGCACCAGCACGTCCAGGCCTAAACGTTCCTGTTCCACAATCGCCTGCTTAATATGTTCGGCGATGCCGGTGCGGTAATGGTTTGCGTCCAGATTGCCCTTTTTGAAGTCCAGACGCAGGCCGCGAATTTCTGTGGTCTGCGGGAATGAGCCAATTGTCGTCGTTGGCCAGGCAGGCAAGCTGAAGCGCGCTCGCTGCGCTTCGGCACGCACGTCATACGGGTCCTGACGCTGGCTGTCCTGCGCGGTAATGGCGGCCAGACGTTTTTCGACGGCGGCGTTGTGAACGCGGGACGAATGACGACGGGCCTGAATCGGCGCGCTCCATTCAACCAGGCTGGCGGTATCGCCCGTGTTTAGCGCATCGCGCAGCAGCGCCAGCTCTTCGCATTTTTGCAGGGCGAAGGCAAACCAGCTCTTCACTTCCGCATCCAGACGCGTTTCAACGCTCAGATCGATTGGGCTGTGCAGCAGGGAGCACGACGAGGCGACCCACAGCTCGCGTTTGCCGACGAGCGTTTTAATCCGGGCATATTTTTCTGTCAGATCCGCACGCCAGACGTTGCGTCCATTGACCAGCCCCGCTGACAGCAGCCAGTCCGCAGGAAGACGTTGATGCAGCTCAGCCACATCGTCTTTGCCGTGGACAAGGTCAACGTGCAGCCCCTGCACTGGCAGCGCAGCGAGGGTGTCGAGGTTTGGCGTAACACCTTCAAAATAGGTGGTCAGCAGAAGCTTCACCTGGCCGCTCAGCGCATCATAAGCGGGCTTAAAGGCATCAAGCCAGTCTTGCTCTAATTCGAGCACCAGCGCAGGTTCGTCAATCTGGACCCACTCAACGCCGCGTTTTGCCAGCTCGGCCAACACCTGCTGGTAGACAGGCAGGATATCGTTCAACAGCGTCAGGCGATCAAACTGTTCACCCTTCACTTTACCCAGCCATAAATAGGTCACAGGACCGAGCAGCACAGGCTTAATGGTATGCCCCAGCGCCAGCGCTTCATCCACTTCATCCAGCAGCTGCGTCCAGGTCAGTTTGAACTGCTGGCCTTTGACGAATTCCGGCACCATGTAGTGATAGTTGGTGTTAAACCATTTGGTCATTTCTGCCGCTGCGGCGGGTTCTCCCGTTGGCGCACGACCACGACCAAGACGGAAAAGAGTATCGATATCGACCGAGCCATCTTTGTTCTGATGACGAGCCGGCACGTTACCAAGCAGCAGGCTGGTGGTCAGAACATGGTCGTACCAGGCGAAATCGCCTACCGGCAGCAAATCAATGCCCGCCTGGCGCTGCTGATCCCAGTGACGCGCACGCAGCTCGCGGCCCACGGCCAGCAGTTCTTCGCGGCTGGATTTACCCGCCCAGTAACTTTCTTGTGCTTTTTTCAGTTCACGGCGCAAACCAACGCGAGGGAAACCGAGAGTGTGGTTGATTACAGTCATGTGTCATTCCTCTAAGAATTCATTGAATCTGAAGGTAAAACTCTAAACAGTTCGGCTGGCAGGAAGGCGGCCCCGCAACGTATCCCCCGCAACGTATCCCCCGGAGCTTACTGAAGTAAGAGACGAGAGTAAGCGAGGATGCCAACGCATCTGCCAGTCGAAATATGACGAGTTTGGACGTCCAGATGTTTACACATCCATAATTGGCGGTTACTGTATATTCCTCAAGCGCAAAATGTTCATGGCGAAGTGAAGGACTTTCATGATCGAGATAAAACATCTGAAAACGCTACAGGCGTTGCGGAACTGCGGCTCGCTGGCGGCGGCGGCAGCCACGCTGCATCAGACCCAATCCGCCCTTTCTCACCAGTTCAGCGATCTGGAACAACGCCTTGGCTTTCGTCTCTTCGTGCGTAAAAGCCAGCCGCTCCGCTTCACGCCGCAGGGCGAAGTTTTACTTCAACTGGCTAATCAGGTGCTGCCTCAGATTGCTTCCGCGTTACAGGCGTGCAACGAGCCTCAGCAGACGACACTGCGTATCGCTATCGAATGCCATAGTTGTATTCAGTGGCTGACGCCTGCGCTTGAGAACTTCCGCCAGAAATGGCCCCAGGTGGAGATGGATTTCAAATCTGGCGTGACCTTTGATCCGCAGCCGTCGCTCCAGCAAGGCGAACTGGACGTGGTGCTCACGTCTGATATTTTGCCCCGCAGCGGTCTGCATTATTCACCGATGTTTGATTTCGAAGTGCGTCTGGTGCTGGCGCCGGATCATGCGCTGGCGAGCAAAACGCGCATCACGCCCGAAGATCTGGCGACCGAGACGTTGCTGATTTACCCGGTTCAACGCAGCCGCCTGGATATCTGGCGCCATTTCCTGCAACCTGCGGGAATGAGCCCGAACCTGAAAAGCGTGGATAACACCCTGCTGCTGATACAGATGGTGGCGGCGAAGATGGGCATCGCGGCGCTGCCCCACTGGGTGGTTGAGAGCGTTGAGCGCCAGGGTCTGGTAGTGACTAAAACCCTGGGCGAGGGGTTGTGGAGCCGGCTGTACGCTGCCGTGCGCGATGGCGAGCAGCGTCAACCGGTTACGGAGGCCTTTATTCGCTCAGCGCGGAATCACGCTTGCGACCATCTGCCGTTTGTTCGGAGCGCGGAGCGACCCAATGGCGATGCACCCATAGCGAAGCCAGAATCACCGTTCCCCCAATAATAAAGCTGGGCCAGTGGGGCTGCTCCTGCCAGATAGCGAGGTTTACCAGCAATCCGGCGGGGACATGAACGTTATTCATAATGCCCAGCGTACCGGCGTCCACCTGCGTCGCACCGTAGTTCCACATAAAGTAGCCCAGACCCGAAGCCACCACGCCTAGCCAAATCAGCACGCTCCACTGCACGGTGGTGGTGGGCAGCTTTTGTGGATTTCCCAACATAAACCACGCCACCACAGCAACGATCGCCGCGCCAAGGTAGAACCAGGCAAAGGCGTTATGCTGCGGCATCGGGCGGGTTTCCATCAGGCGTTTATAGCCGACCATGCCTATAGCGAAGCTGATATTCGCCAGCTGAACAAACATCAGCCCGGTCCAGAAGTGATCGCTAATTTTGTCATAGCGAATGATTGCCGCGCCTGCCACTGCCAGGGTCGCACTCAGCAGATAACCCCAGCGCAGACGTCGCTTACTCAGCAGATCGTATATCAGCGTGATGTAGAGCGGGGTGAGCACCGTAAACAGCAGAAATTCCGACACGGACAGGTAGACGTAAGCCCGAAAGCTGAACAGATACATGATGCCAAGCTGCATCGCCCCCACCAGCATATACAGCAGAAGGGTTTTTAGCGTTTGACCACGCGTACGCAGGAACGGCAGGAATACCAGCGCCGCCAGCCCCACGCGCATCAGTACGGAGAAATAACTGTCGACCGAACCCGCAAGGTATTCGCCAATCAGGCTAAAGGAGAAGGCCCACAGGATCGTGGTGATAATGAGTAGCGCCACAGTGCTTGTCTCTCTGAAAGATGGACAGGCATTGTAGCGAACTCTTTAGTTGACAACTGAACAATAAACAATCGAATGAAGATTATTCAAGGTACAGCTTGCGCAGATAATTCGGTACCGCGTTATCGGTATTGGTGCCGATGACTTCCAGCTCCGGATGCAGATCTTTCAGACGTTGATGCGCATTTTCCATAATGCAGCCTTTACCCGCCATTGAGAGCATCTCCGCATCGTTCATGCCGTCGCCGAAAGCAATGCAGTCTTTCAGTTCATAGCCCAGACGTTTCGCGACCGCTTCCAGGGCGTGGCCCTTCGATACGCCGCCTGCCATCACTTCCAGACAGGTGAGCGTTGAGAAGCTTACGTTGACGCGATCGCCCCAGCGCGCGTTGATTGCCTGCTCCAGCGGCAACAGCTCTTCGTGACTTTCACAGGTGAAGAACACCTTGCTGATCCCTTCAGGCTCCAGCAGGCCCGGTTCATACAGCGAATAGTTGAATACCGCTTCCTTGAAGAAACGCATTTCGTCCGGACGGTGACGGTTCATAAACCAGTCGTCATTACGATAAACGTTGGTCACGATACCCGGGTTGTTATGCACCACGCCAAAGAGATCGGCGGCAATATCGCGGTCAAGGTTATGGGTGAAAATCAGGTTGCCATCCGTGTCATGCACGCGAGCACCGTTGGAGGTGATCATGTAGGCTTTGATTTCCAGGTTATCGCGGATCTGCCCTACGTCCACGTGGTGACGACCGGTCGCGAAGACAAAATTGACGCCGCGTGCAGTCAGAAGCTTTAAGGTCTCTTTCGCATAAGGCGAAAGGGTGTGATCGGGAGAAAGCAGCGTGCCATCTAAGTCAGATGCAACAACCTGGTACATAGGGATTTCAACCTCTGGTGATAAAAGTAATCAGTTATGCCTGTCGAAAAAATCAACAATGGCGTTTAGCGCGACTGAGCGCATAGTGTCCTTTTCAAAAAGGATCTCATGGTACGCGCCCTTTATGACCAGCGGTTTACCCCCTTCACAAGGGGCGCCTGCGGCCGCGCGTAATTCACAAAAGCGGTCATGCATGCGGTTATCCACCACACGCTCCTCTTCTGCCTGAATCAGTAAAGTCGGCGTAGCGTCATCGCCCGCTCCGGCAAGCGCAGACTCTCCGGCAAGGATGCCTTCACGCACCCAGTGATAGGTTGGGCCCCCTACGCGCAGACGCGGCTCGTCGGCGTAAAAGCGCAGGTTGCGGCGATAGCGCTGTCGGCTGTGGGTTAACACATTGATCGCGAAAGGCAGCGCCCGCCAGCGCCCGGTGCCGATGGCATAACCTTCACGAATACGCTGATGGCCCTCAGCCCAGTCGAGAATATGGCGTACCATCCAGTCGGGAAAACGCATCACGATGCCAAACATGGGTGCCGTCAGCGCAATCGCATCGCACTGCGGTGAATGACGTTGCAAAAACAGCGTGGCAATCGCCCCGCCCATCGAATGCGCCAGGATGTAACGTTTCCGCCACGGCCCCGGCTGCACTTCCTGCTGCCAGAACGCGGCGAGATCGTCGACATAGTCGCTGAAATTCACCACGTGCCCACGGTGCGAATCAGATAATAACCGCCCGGAACGTCCCTGACCCCGGTGATCGATGATGAAGACATCGAAACCCAGATGGAACAGGTCATAGGCCAGCTCAGCATATTTTACGTAACTTTCAATCCGACCCGGGCAAACGACGATAACCCGATCGTTTTTTACATCCCGAAAACGCACAAAGCGTACCGGAATATCGTCCACGCCCGTAATTTCGGCCTCTTCACGCTGACGCCAGAAATCGGTCAGCGGTCCCATGGAGAAAGCAGCAAATGCGTTCTCGCGTGTTTCCCAGTCCTTTTTCTGCTGAAACATTGGGTGTGTGCCCCTGTAAGCCACGGAAAATCGTTTTTTTGTGATGCTTCACAAAATGACTCAACAATAGCGTATTGTGGCATAAAAATAGACGATTCGGGAGTTTCAAATGACCTTCGAGTGGTGGTTCGCTTACCTGCTGACATCCATCATCCTCAGCCTTTCACCGGGTTCTGGCGCGATCAATACCATGACCACCTCCATCAATCATGGCTATCGCGGCGCGGCGGCATCCATAGCGGGGTTACAGACGGGGCTTGGGATCCACATCGTTCTGGTGGGTATCGGGCTGGGTACGCTGTTCTCGCGTTCGGTACTGGCTTTTGAGGTGTTGAAGTGGGCGGGTGCAGCCTATCTCATCTGGCTTGGCATTCAGCAGTGGCGCGCCGCAGGTTCGATAGACCTGAACACCCTTGCCCATACCCAAACCCGTCGTCACCTGTTTAAGCGCGCGGTCTTTGTGAATCTGACCAACCCGAAAAGTATCGTTTTTCTGGCAGCGCTCTTTCCACAGTTTATCGTGCCCCATCAACCACAGGTGATGCAGTACGTGGTGCTTGGCGCGACCACCATTATTGTCGATATCATCGTGATGATTGGTTACGCGACGCTGGCGCAGCGAATTGCGGCGTGGATTAAAGGGCCTAAGCAGATGAAGGCCCTGAATAAAATCTTTGGTTCGCTGTTTATGCTAGTTGGGGCGCTGCTTGCGTCAGCGCGCCATGCTTAGCGAGAAATGATGAGATGAATGCCAAAGCCGGCGAACAGCGCGCCGGCGAAGCCGTCAATCCACTTCGCAATACGCTGATAACCGCGACGCATTGCCGGTAAGGCAAACAGGCTGGCCACCACGGTAAACCAGGCAAAGGTTTCTACCACGATCAGCAGGAAGATGCCCCAACGCCCACCCGCGCCCACGTTGTCACCCACAAACAGGGAGAACACGGAGCCGAAGTAGATAATCGCTTTTGGGTTCGCCAGATTCGTGAGCAGCCCTTTAAGAAAACTACGGCCGCCCGTTGCCAGTTCAACCGTCGGTTCTTCCGGCTTTTTATCGTCTTTTTTCAACGCCCCGCGCAGCATCTGGTAGCCCATCCAGCACAGATACAGACCCCCGCCCACCATAATGATGTTATGCAGCCACGCCATCTTCGCGAGGATCAGATTCAGCCCCAGCAAGGCAACTGCCGCCCAGACCATAACGCCCATGGTGATACCAAGCACGCCCATCATCGCCTCTTTACGGGAACGGCTGACGGCGGTCTGTGAGACAAAGAAGAAGTCGGGGCCAGGGCTCATCAGCGCAACAATGTGCACCAGAGCGACGGTCAGGAATAACATAAGCATGATGATTGGCTCGCGGGAAAAAAGTCGTTCAGTGAGCAACCATCCTGGCATTTTTTAGCCAGGATGACTACTCCTCATCATCGCCGTCTGCATGAGAGCGGATCAGCGCCATAAACTCTTTGCCAAAACGCTCCAGCTTGCGCGTTCCAACGCCGTTAACGCTGAGCATTTCGCCCGCGCTGAGCGGCATTTGTTCGGCCATTTCGATAAGCGTTGCATCGTTGAACACCACGTATGGCGGAATGTTCTCTTCGTCGGCAATGGCTTTACGCAGTTTACGCAGCTTGGCAAACAGCTTGCGATCGTAGTTGCCGCCATAGGATTTCTGCATCACGCGCGGTTTTAGCGCCACGACACGCGGCACGGCGAGCTGGAGTTCAATTTCACCGCGTAATACCGGACGCGCCGCTTCAGTCAGCTGTAGCGCAGAATGTTGCGCGATATTCTGCGTGGCGAACCCCAGATGGATCAGCTGGCGAATAATGCTCACCCAGTGCTCGTGGCTCTGCTCTTTACCGATACCGTAGACCGGCAACTTATCATGGCCCATCTCGCGGATACGCTGATTGTTGGCCCCCCGCAGCACTTCCACGACATACCCCATGCCAAAGCGCTGGTTGACGCGTCCAATGGTAGAGAGCGCTTTACGCGCGTCCATAAGGCCATCGTACTGCTTTGGCGGATCGAGGCAGATATCGCAGTTACCGCACGGCTCCTGGCGCCCTTCACCAAAGTAATTGAGCAAGACCAGGCGACGGCAGGTTTGCGCTTCGGCAAAGGCCCCCATGGCGTTGAGCTTATGGCGTTCGATATCCAGCAGCTGTCCGGCCGGTTTTTCTTCGAGGCAGCGGCGCAGCCAGGCCATATCGGCCGGATCGTAGAACAGCATCGCTTCCGCTGGCAGGCCGTCACGCCCGGCACGACCCGTTTCCTGATAGTACGATTCGATATTGCGCGGAATATCGAAATGCACCACAAAGCGGACGTTGGGCTTGTTTATGCCCATCCCAAACGCCACGGTGGCGACCACGATTTGCAGATCGTCGCGCTGAAACTTTTCCTGCACGTCGGCGCGAATATGATTCTCCAGCCCGGCATGGTACGCCGCTGCGCTGAAGCCTCTGTTTTGCAGACGTGCGGCGGTGTCTTCCACTTTCGCGCGGCTGTTACAGTAGATAATACCGGACTTGCCGCGTTGTTCCTGGACGTATCGCAGAAGCTGATCCAGAGGCTTGAACTTTTCCATCAGCATATAGCGGATGTTAGGTCGGTCGAAGCTGCTGACCTGGATAAAGGGATCGTTCAGTCCAAGCAGACGGACAATATCAAGACGCGTGGTGTCATCGGCGGTGGCGGTCAGCGCCATAAAGGGCAAGGCAGGAAAACGCTGGCGCAGTTGGCCCAGCGCGGCATATTCCGGGCGGAAATCGTGTCCCCACTGAGAGATACAGTGCGCCTCATCCACCGCCAGTAACACGGGGTTCCAGTGGGCTAAATGCTCGAGGAAGTTATCCAGCATCAGCCGCTCAGGGGCGATATACAACAGGCGGATTTGCCCGTTACGGCAGCCTGCCATCACCTCCTGCTGCTGTTCCCGGGTTTGCGTGGAGTTAATGCAGGCAGCGGCCACGCCGTTTGCCAGCAGTTGGTCCACCTGATCTTTCATCAGGGATATCAGCGGCGACACCACAACCGTCAGGCCGTTAAGAACCAGCGCGGGCACCTGATAGCACAGGGATTTTCCCCCGCCGGTTGGCATCACCACCAGGCAATCGCGGCCTTCCAGCACGGTTTCAATGATGGTTTCCTGGCCAGGGCGGAATTGCTGATAGCCAAAGGTTTCGTGTAGAACCTGTTTAGCCAGCGATTCCTGATTCATTACTTCCGCCTGCGCCACATTGACCCCATTTACCAGAATAAAAAACAGGCGCTATTTTCAGCGCCTGAGAGAGAAAGTTCAACGTTTAACGCAAAAACATTCGAGCCTGCTAGAAAATGTCGTTGAGCATGACACCGACACCCACGCGCGTCTGGTTGTAATTGTAATCAATCAGCGACTCGCCATAGCCGCTATAAACCTGGGTATAAATTCGCACGTGTTTGGTCAGTGGATAGCTCAGGCCCATCTCTGCGCCGCCATAGCCGGTGTTCCAGTTGTACTGGCCTTTCACGCTCAGCACCGCGTCACCTAACTGATAGCCCACTTTCAGCTGATAGTAGCCCATGTATTTGGTGATATCCGGGTTGTCGTCGGTGTCACCCACTACGTACCAGGGTTTCACTTCCACCATGAAATTACCGTTTTGCGCCATCAGACGCGTATAGGCACGGTTCCAGCTACGGGAGGTTGGGTCGGAGCGGCCATTCGAGTCGTGGTTAAAGCCGAACTCAACATCGCGTAGCGTCCACCCGGCAAATTCATAGTCGGTCGCAAAACCGAGGAAGAGCTGCGGCTCATAGTTCGTTTCACGGAAAGGTGAAGACTCCCCTCTGTTAGAAAGCTGCCACCATGACTTCTGGGTATAAGAGGCCCCGAGAACCGAATTCGGTCCCACAATGCCGCGCCAGAAGGGAAACGCCAGGCTGAGCTGGAATTTAACTTCATCTTTACGCGCATTATCAGCCCAGTTATAGGAGCTGATAGCCTCTTTATTCAGATCGCTGGTTTGCGTGTAGATGACGTAATTCGTGTCATACGGATAAAGCGTGAACGGATTGTCATGCTCCTGAAGAAGGTTGGCGATAATGCTGCCGTGTACGGCAGGTTTATCGTGAACTTCTTTAACTGTCGCTTCCTGCGCAAATGCTGTGAAGGGCAGCGCAACGCCTGCCAGTAGCCAACCCAGATACGTCCGCATCGGTGGTGCTCTCCTGCGAAAAAAATTATTTGATGAATTATGTCGGCACATTCTACCTGTTTCTTCGTGAACTTCCCCTCCTGGTTTCTGAAAGTGGAAAATCCTCCTCCAGAAGCATAAAATCAACAACTCATTAACAAAAGGATGTCATTTTTCATGTCAGCTACGCTTACCGCTGAAGAAGCGTTAAAACTCGTGGGCGAGATTTTTGTCTACCATATGCCCTTCAACCGTGCGTTAGGACTGGAACTGGAGCGCTATGAGAAAGCCTTCGCGCAGTTAAGCTTTAACAACCAGCCGATGATGGTGGGCAACTGGGCGCAAAGTATTTTGCATGGTGGGGTGATCGCCTCAGCGCTGGATGTTGCCGCCGGGCTGGTCTGCGTGGGCAGCACGCTGACGCGTCACGATACCATTAACGAAGATGAACTTCGTCAGCGCCTGTCGCGCATGGGCACCATCGATCTTCGCGTGGATTATCTGCGTCCTGGCCGTGGAAATCGCTTTACCGCCACCAGCAGCCTGCTGCGGGCGGGCAATAAGGTCGCCGTCGCGCGCGTTGAATTGCATAACGAAGATCAGGTGTATATCGCCAGCGCAACTGCCACTTATATGGTGGGTTAAGACGCGTAAATCGGGTAAAATTATTTCACTTTTCTGTAACGGATTTTCCCGATGGATGCTAAGCAAACGCGGCAGGGCGTGCTACTCGCTCTTGCCGCATATTTTATTTGGGGTATCGCGCCCGCCTATTTCAAGCTGATTCACTACGTTCCAGCCGATGAGATCCTCACCCACCGCGTGATTTGGTCATTTTTCTTTATGATCGCCCTGATGAGCGTAAGCCGTCAGTGGTCCGGGGTGAAAGTCTTGCTTCAAACGCCGAAGAAAATTTTTCTGCTGGCGCTTTCTGCCGTCCTGATTGGCGGTAACTGGTTACTGTTCATTTGGGCGGTGAATAACCATCACATGCTGGAAGCCAGCCTTGGCTACTTTATTAATCCGCTGGTGAATATTGTTCTGGGGATGCTGTTCCTCGGCGAACGTTTCCGTCGGATGCAATGGGTGGCGGTCCTGCTTGCTTTCTGTGGCGTTCTGGTCCAGCTGTGGACCTTTGGTTCACTGCCGGTGATCGCGCTGGGGCTGGCGTTCAGCTTTGCGTTTTACGGCCTGGTGCGCAAGAAGATTGCCGTTGAAGCCCAGACAGGAATGCTGTTCGAAACGCTGTGGCTCCTGCCGCTGGCCGCGATTTATCTGTTTGGTATTGCCGATAGCAGCACCAGCCATATGGGGAGCAATCCGTGGTCGCTTAATCTGATGCTGATGGCCGCCGGGGTCGTGACCACCATTCCACTGCTGTGCTTTACCGGTGCCGCGACGCGTCTGCGATTGTCGACGCTGGGCTTTTTCCAGTACATCGGCCCAACGCTCATGTTCCTGCTGGCCGTGGTGTTTTATGACGAAGTGCCAGGCGCGGATAAAATGGTGACCTTTGCCTTTATCTGGGTGGCGCTGGCGGTATTTGTGGCGGACGCTATTTATACGCAGCGCAGAACGCGCAAAGGATTGTGATGAGTGCCGGAGAGCGACAACGCCACCTCCGGCCATAAAGACTTACATGGCGGGTAAACGCAGCGCCACCCGCCAGCTTTTACAACCAGTTACGACGCTTAAAGTACAGATACGGCGCAAGCCCGGCGAGCAGCATAAATATAATCGCGCCCGGGTAGCCAAAGCTCCACCTCAGTTCCGGCATAAACTCGAAGTTCATCCCGTAGCTCGATGCCACAAGCGTTGGGGGCAGAAACACCACCGAGACCACCGAGAAGATTTTGATGATGCGGTTCTGCTCGATGTTGATAAAGCCCATCGCCGCCTGCATCAGGAAGTTCACCTTCTGGAACAGGGATTCATTGTGCGGCAACAGGGATTCGATATCGCGCAGAATTTCACGCGCCTGCTCCAGCTGACCGCCCGGTAAACGCGCTTTACGCACCAGGAAGTTCAGCGCACGTTGGGTATCCATCAGACACAAACGCACTTTCCAGCCGATATCTTCCTGCTCTGCCAGCGTGGAGAGCGCTTCATCGTATTCATCGCCCTGATGCCCTTCCATGATGACGCGGCTGAGCTTTTCCAGATCGCTATAGATGTTTTCGATTTCGTCTGCCAGCTGTTCGATTTTCGTTTCAAACAGATCGAGCAACAGCTCGTAGGCGTTGCCGTCAACCATCGCCTGGCTGCGGGCACGCATACGGTACAGACGAAACGCTGGCAGTTCACGTTCCCGCAGGGTGAAGAGGCGACCGTCGCGAATGGTAAACGCCACGGTGGAGTTACCGGCGTGATCGTCAGCATCTTCATAGAAGAAGAAGGAGTGAATGTGCAGACCGTCTTCGTCTTCAAAGAAACGTGCGGATGCTTCGATATCTTCCAGTTCCGGGCGGGTTGCCAGGTTTTGTCCAAGTTCAGATTGCACGCGCAGGCGTTCATCGTCGTCCGGCTCGACCAGATCCACCCATACGGCGTCAATGAGGGGCTGTGACTCTTCAGCTTCAAGCCGAATCAGTCGGTTTTTTTCGAGTTGAAATGCGCTCAACATGACCGGGACTCCCAATGCAAAATATATCGGACAGTTCGGTGGGCACACTGAAACAATAAGGGTTTCAGACCATTAAACAGCCTGACTCAGCGCGACGGGAAAAGAGGTCGCTGACAACCACTAAGGCCATCAGCAAGAGGAGATAGCCTTAGGAGTTGTTCCTGGATGACAGGGAATTGAGCCAGTATCTACTGGGTGTGTCCAAGGCGAATGTCCTCTTAGCGTAATCGTGCGCGCATGTTACGCCAGCACTAATAGTGGCGTCAACACGCAGCGGAACGCGGAAGCGCAATAAATCGCCTTCAGTGATTAAGGCTAGCACATCATTACAAAATAATGATATTTTTCTGAAAGTTACACTGTTTCCAGTCTGGCGTAAGCGGCAACCAGCCATTTGATCCCCTGCCCCTGGAACGCCACCTGCAGGCGGCTGTGCTCGCCGCTGCCTTCCAGATTGACGATGGTGCCTTCGCCAAATTTAGCATGGCGAACACGCTGTCCGAGCTTAAATCCTGTATCGTTTTCAGACATCGGCGTGCCCATTCGCTGATGGTTCACAGGGCGGCTGACGCTGGCGCGCAGGCGCACCTCTTCAATACAGGCTTCTGGCAATTCACCGATAAAGCGTGAAGGACGGTGGTAGACCTCTTTGCCATACAGACGACGGGTTTCAGCATAGGTTAACGTCAGCTTTTGCATCGCACGCGTAACGCCAACATAGGCCAGACGACGCTCTTCCTCCAGACGTCCGCCTTCGTCCAGCGACATCTGACTCGGGAACATGCCCTCTTCCATACCCACGATAAAGACCTGAGGGAACTCAAGCCCTTTCGCGGAGTGAAGCGTCATTAACTGCACCGCATCCTGCCAGGTATCAGCCTGCCCTTCTCCCGCTTCCAGCGCGGCGTGGGAGAGGAACGCCTGAAGCGGCATCAGGTCTTCGTCTTCTTCGTTGTAACTGAACTGGCGCGTCGCCGTCACCAGTTCTTCTAAGTTTTCGATACGCGCCTGACCTTTCTCGCCCTTTTCCTGCTCATACATGATGCGCAGGCCGGAGTCTTTAATCACCCGATCGGTCTGTACGTGCAGGGGCATATCGGCCGTTTCCTGTGCCAGCGCGTCGATAAGCTCCAGGAAACGCTGCAGGGCGCTCGCCGCTCGCCCGGCAAGGGCTTTCTCCTGCAACAGTTCACGGCAGGCTTTCCAGAGCGTGAGTTGACGTTCCCGGGCCGCCTGACGCACGACGTCAAGCGTACGGTCACCAATGCCACGCGTCGGGGTATTCACCACGCGCTCAAAAGCGGCATCGTCGTTACGGTTGGCAATCAGGCGAAGATAAGAGAGCGCATCTTTGATCTCCTGGCGCTCGAAGAATCGCATGCCGCCATAAATGCGGTACGGCATGCTGACCTGCAGCAACGCCTCTTCCAGCACGCGCGACTGGGCGTTGCTGCGATAGAGAATGGCGCACTGCTCCAGCGCGCCGCCGTTGTCCTGCCAGGTTTTAATCCGGTTGACCACGAAGCGGGCTTCGTCGAGTTCATTGAATGCACAGTAGATCGAAATCGGTTCGCCATCGATGCCGTCGGTCCAGAGCTTTTTACCCAGACGCCCGTTGTTATTCTCAATTAGGGCGTTGGCTGCGCTCAGAATGTTGCTGGTCGAGCGGTAGTTCTGTTCCAGACGAATAGTTTCGGCACCCGGGAAGTCGTTCAGGAAGCGCTGGATGTTTTCCACCTGCGCGCCGCGCCAGCCGTAAATGGACTGGTCGTCATCGCCGACAATCATCACCTTACCGGTATCGCCTGCCAGCAGGCGAATCCATGCGTACTGAATGTTGTTGGTATCCTGGAATTCGTCCACCAGAATATTGGTGAAACGTTCACGGTAGTGTTGCAGGATATGCGGCTTGTTGAGCCAGAGCTCGTGTGCACGCAGCAGCAGCTCGGCAAAATCCACCAGACCTGCCCGATCGCACGCTTCCTGGTAGGCCTTATAGACGTTCTGCCAGGTCTGCTCGACTGGGTTGCCGAAGCTCTGGATATGGTGAGGCCGCAGCCCTTCGTCCTTTTGACCGTTGATGTACCACATCGCCTGACGGGGCGGCCACTGCTTCTCGTCAAGGTTCATCGCCTTGATAAGGCGCTTTAACAGACGCAGCTGATCTTCGCTGTCGAGGATCTGGAAATCCTGCGGGAGATTGGCGTCCATATGGTGCGCGCGCAGCAGACGGTGCGCCAGGCCGTGGAAAGTGCCGACCCACATACCGCCCTGGCTGGTGCCCATCAGCTGTGCAATACGGTGACGCATCTCCGCCGCCGCTTTGTTGGTAAAGGTTACCGCCATAATGGAGTACGGCGAGCAGTTCTCGACGCTTTGTAACCAGGCGATACGGTGTACCAGAACACGCGTCTTACCGCTGCCCGCCCCAGCCAGCACCAGCATGTTTGTGCGCGTCGCGGCAACCGCGTCACGCTGTTTGTCATTAAGGCTGTCGAGCAGGTAAGAAACGTCCATTGGCACCGTCACGTAGTCATCAGGAAAACCGCAAAGCGCCCGATGGCGCTTCGCCTACCCGGGTCTGCAATGACAAAACCCTGGTAATTTATACAATACTGCTGGTGATTATATCAGCGTGGTGAGGGATGCCAACCGCGAAATTTCCAGGTGAGGTAACAGGCGGCTGTCTGCGGTTTGCATCAGATCGGCATTTTCAGGCTTGATCCAGCATGCCTGCATCCCACAGCGGATCGCGCCTGCGACGTCAGTCGTGAGATCGTCACCCACATGTAAAATCTGCCCCAGCGGCAACGCCAGTTTTTCCGCAGCCAGATGATACATATCGTTAAAAGGCTTCGAACGCCCGTGCGGGCCTGCGCGCAACACGAACTCGAAATAGTCCCCCAGACCAAACAGCTCCGGTTGAGCATTACCATTGGTAATCGCCACCAGCGGCCACTTTTCTGCCAGCGTCTTCAGCGTGTCGTGCGTCTCTTGCGGGACGTCAATGCGGCTGCGCCACTTAGCAAAGTTCGCCATAGAGGCTTCGGCTCCCAGCGCCGCCTCTTGCGGACTGAGCCCTGCGTTCAGCATGGCCTGCTCCACGGCACGCCGACGCCATTCCGTCACGTCATGGTAGATGTCCGGCTCCGTCTCGCGTAATGCCTGACGCAAGCGCTGAAAATCGGTATTTTGCAGTGATTTCAACGAGGGATGATAGTTCTGCACAAAGGACAACGCTTCCTTTTCGGTCCGCAGGATCACCTGGCGGTTGTCATAAAGGGTGTCATCAAGATCGAAGGTCAAGGCAGAAATCTGACCTAAAGGGCGGTAAAAACGCATTATTTCCCCCGTTTGGCGCGTGGATGCGCCGAGTCATACACCGAAGCAAGGTGCTGAAAGTCTAAGTGGGTATAGATTTGGGTGGTCGATAAGTTGGCGTGGCCAAGCAATTCCTGTACGCCACGCAGATCGCCGCTGGATTCCAGCATGTGGGTGGCAAAGGAGTGGCGCAGCTTATGCGGATGCACATGGCTATTCAGTCCCTGCTTGATTCCCCATTCAGCGAAACGCTTTTGCACATTACGGGCAGAGATACGCTTGCCCAGTTTTGACAGAAACAGTGCGTTTTCCTCTGTGCCAAACAGGCCACGCAGATCCAGCCAGTGCTCTATCCAGGCCACCGCGTTGCGTCCGATCGGCAGACGACGCTCTTTGCTCCCCTTCCCCATCACCCACACTTCGCCGGTATCCATATCGAGATGTTTCAGATCCAGATTGACCAGCTCGGATAAACGCAGGCCAGCGCCATACATCACCTCAAGCATCGCCCTGTCGCGTACCGCGAGAGGATCGTTGAGATCGATATCCAGCAGACGGTTAACGTCATCCACGTCGATATTTTTGGGCAGATGGCGCGGGGCTTTCGGTGTGGCTATCCCTTTCGCCGGGTTGGCTTTTAACGCGCCCTGGCTGACCAGCCAGTCAAAGAAACTGCGTAACGCCGAGAGGCGCAGCGCCAGGCTGGCAGGACCTAAGCCTTTACGTCGGCTTCGCACGACAAATCCACGCACGGTGGCGGCATCACACTGTTGCCAGCTTTTCAGACCCAGCTCGTCGGCAATCAGCATAATGGCATCAAGCTGACGCTGATAGTTCAGCAGAGTAATTGGGCTAAGCTGACGCTCAACGCCCAGGTAGCGCAGAAATCGCGCGACGTGGGTCGTCAGAAGAGAATCTGTCATACGCGCTCAATCCAGCGCTCCAGCAGCTCAGGCAACATCAGGGCAATTTCCTGCAATAAATGCGTGGCCTGGCCCTGCTCGTAGTGGTGCGGATCGCGGCTGGTAAAAAGCAGGACGCCCAAATCGCCGTCACGCCCCATCAGCGACATCGCCACGGAGCCAATCGCTTTGGCCTCTGGTAGCACCACCAGCAGTTCCGGTCCGTTCAGCGGGCCCAGGTAGTGATGCTCGTGTCCAAGACGCTGAATGCGCAGCGGTTCAAACGCCTGGCGGTTCAGCGCAAGATGGGTAAAGCCAGACGGTGCGCCAATGCGCCAGCGATCGGGGAACAGGCGAAGGGTTGCCCCGGCCAGCCCCAGCTCGCGCGCCCAGCGATGGAAACGACTGAGAAACTCCTCCAGGCTGTGGGCAGACGCCAGGCGGGCCTGCAAGTTCAGCAGACGATAAAACAGGCTTTCGTTATTGCTGGCCTGCTCCATGAGCAACGTCATATTCTCTTCAAGCTGATTGATATGCTTGCGCGAGCGCGCCATGTGCCATTCAACCAGCGACACGGTTTCGCGAACCGGATGCGGCACGCGCATCTGTTCGACCACGCGCGCATTACGAATAAAAAACGCAGGATTGTTCAGCAGATAATCAACGACAGCCCGGTCGTCCAGCTCCGTCAATGTTTCCTGCAGTTCTTCCCCTGGTTGTTTCATAGATGGATAAACCCGTCGTAGACATGTGCCGCCGGGCCAGTCATATACAGTGGATGACCCGGACCTTTCCAGGCGATATCAAGGCGACCGCCCGGTAATTCGACGCGAACCTCTTCTGCCAGTAACCCCTGAGAGATACCGACAGCCACGGCCGCGCACGCGCCGCTGCCGCAGGCCCGCGTTTCGCCCGCACCGCGCTCATAAACGCGCAGGCGGATGTGTTCACGCTTCACTACCTGCATAAAACCGATATTCGCCCGCTCAGGGAAGCGCTCGTGGCTCTCCATGATTGGACCTAACGTCTCAACGGCTGCCGTGTCGACATCATCAACCTGAATTACGCAGTGCGGATTGCCCATGGAAACCACGCCGCACAATACTGTTTGCTCGGCCGCGCGCATGATATAGGTCTTTTCCGCTTTGATAGCGCGAAAGGGGATCGCCGACGGCTCAAAATTAGGTTCGCCCATGTTCACGCGAACCAGATCGTCATCGGTGACGCTAAGCACCATGCGTCCATTTGCCGTGCTGACGCGAATATCACGTTTGTTGGTAAGCCCTTTCAAGCGGACAAAACGGGCAAAACACCGTGCGCCATTGCCACACTGCGACACTTCGCTGCCGTCCGCATTGAAAATGCGATAGTGAAAATCGAGGTCGGGATCGTACGGAGGTTCGACCACCAGCAACTGATCAAATCCCACGCCCAGATGCCTGTCCGCCAGACGGCGGATCAGCTCCGGGGAAAAAAAGACATTCTGCGTTACCGCGTCGACGACCATAAAATCGTTACCAAGGCCATGCATTTTAGAGAACTGCATCATCTACTCCATTGCGCGGGTACAGAACGTGATTATCAGTAATTCACCTGGCTTGGGCCACCGTTATCACCGCGATCGTTACTGTCAGGCGTAGAGGATTCAATCTGACTGTTCACCGGTTTCGTGGGAGGCGGCGCTGTTTTATCCGCTGGCGGAAAATAAAGCGGTCCCTTCAGTCCACAGCCGGTCAGGCTAAAGAGGGTGGCGAGAACGGCAAGCGTTCGAAAAACGTTTTTCATTGTAGGTCGCTCGTAATTTCAATTCTGTTTCTATCATCGCAGGAGAAGACACAAAAGCAAGAGTTTGCCGCTTTCCTGCAACGGGAATTATTTAGCGTTATACTGCCGCCATCACGAAAAACAGGAACAACACCATGAACGACAGTGAATTTCATCGCCTTGCTGATACCCTCTGGCAGACCATCGAAGAGCGTCTGGACGACTGGGACGGCGACAGCGATATCGATTGTGAAATCAACGGCGGTATCCTGACGCTGACCTTTGAAAACGGCAGCAAAATTATTATTAACCGTCAGGAGCCGCTGCACCAGGTCTGGCTGGCAGCGAAACAGGGCGGATACCATTTTGATCTGAAAGGCGACGAATGGGTGTGCGATCGTAGCGGCGTGACGTTCTGGGATCTGCTGGAGCAGGCCGCGACCACGCAGGCGGGAGAAAAGGTGAGCTTCCGTTAAGGTTTACGTCTAAAGGCGCTTCGCTTATCGGGCTAGCCCCGGTAAGCGCAGCGCCACCGGGCTAACGAGTTCAGGAGAAATACTGCTGAAGCAGCGGTGACGCATCCTGATTGGCCGGGACCGCATGGGCAATGGCCTGCGTACGGAACGGAATCACCTGGGCACGCCCGTCAACTTTCACAATCTGATAAAACTGCGGCAGGTTGAAGTTGATAAAGCTGGAGCCATAGGTGAAACGATCGTGCGACGAAGAGTAGAAACGGCTCACGTCGCGTACCAGCTCCTCTTTGCTGCCTTCACAGTGGTGATAGACCTCAGCACGGTTCGTTTCGTCCAGAATGTATATATTGAATCCGGTTTCGTCGTCCGCTTCTTCAAAGAAGAACTGAATGATCCCCTCACTGGCGTAACCATCAACAACCTGCGGCAGACGGACAGGGTTGGTTTCAACCTGAACAGACAAGCCATGCAGCTTGTTGTGCGAAATCGCGCCGTAGAATTCGATAGCGTTTTCCAGCTTCTGCACCGACACGTTAAGGCGTTCAAAGAACAGGCCCCAGGTCTGTCCGGAGACGCGTAGCGCTTTGAAACGCCCGGTTTCCTGACGGGTACTTGAAAGACGAAGATCGATACACTCCGACACCAGCTGCTGCACGCGCGTGCGAATCAGGCCACGCAGATGCTGGCTATAGCAGAAGACTTCCACGCTATCCGGCGGTGCGGCGTCCTGGTGCATCTTACCGAGAATGGTTTTCAGCGCTTCAATCATCGCCTGCTCGCCGTTAAAGTGCAGCGTACGCACTTCATTCCACGAGTTGCGATAGAGAAGATCGACGCTACCCACCAGGCAATTTTGCTGCTCACCAAAGCTAAAGACGTCCAGCTTACGGAAATCAAAATGCACCACCTGATTACGAAACGCCGTGGTCGGGTCGTATTCCAGGTTGACGATAATCGCCAGATGACGAATTTCGCAGGGGCTGTACAGGGCTTTTGGCGTTGGCGCCGGCAGACGCAGCGGGAAGTGGTGCGATACGTCAGCGACCATCTCCTGCAGCTTGGCTAAATCCACCACGTCGTTGCCTTTGACAAACAGGCGCGTGCGCGACGTCAGTAAACCGTTAAACCAGGCCCAGGCCACCAGCTTGTTCAGATACCGGTTATATTCCAGTGGCTGATGGCTGATGATGGAGTCCATGCTCGGAGAACGGTTGTACAAATACCACCCGGTGCGGTTTGCCCGGCCCGGTGGCACATAGATGAAGGTCAGGTTCGGTTCTGACAGGTCAGGTGAAATCTGAGGGTTTACCAGAGTCACTTTCCCCGGTAACGCTTCAAACGCGGCGTACAGTTTACGGGTCAGAACCCCGATATCCTGCGGACTGGCGGACACGCTTAAGTTGTTGCGGCGCGCAAAGCGGATCAGATTACGGTAGCTCTGCATCATGGCATCGAGCAATTCGTTGTGCGCTTCTCGCACCTGATCGATTTTCCAGTTCGCGCGGTTGTCGAGCATCGCCAGACGCTCTTCGTCCCAGCCCCACTCTTTCACCAGCTGGCTCACCACTTCGCGACGCCAGCCAACGCAGGCGCGTTCGCGACTGAGTTTTTCACACACTTTCAGGTAGAAACAGCGGCGGACCAGATCGAGACGCGTCGGGTCATCAATCGCTTTCAGGTATTCGGTCACGCGTTCCAGCATCATGCAGTAAGCATCAAGGCCATAAGAGACGATCTCGCCATCGTGCAGACGCTGTTTAATGTCTTTTGCCAGCAGGCGCGGCGTGGGGTATTCCCACGAGTAGGCTTCGAGCAGCAGCGTTTTTAATACCGCTTTATACGGTGAATCGATACTTTTGTAGAGCTGCCACAGGCTCGCGCCAAAATACTCTTCCGCAGAGAGCAAGCTTAAGCCGCCAAGGTCGAGCCACTCGTTAGGGGTTAATACACCCTGCGAGTAAAGCGACATGACGTAATCGTCGTAATGCTCTTCTTCATCGCACGGCACCATATTCCACAGAATACGCTTCCCGGCCAGGCGAACGGCAGTACGGTAAAATTCATCGAGTAATAAGATGTGCTGGGTCGAGCCGCAGTCTTCGCCACCCAGACTGCCGCTTTCATTATGGCGGAAACGGTTTTCATCGATCAGGAAGAAGCTGACTTCCACGCCGAGTGAGGCCGCCCAGCTTTCCAGCAGGCTACATTTACGCTGCAGCAGCTGGCGCTCTTCGTTATCGAGCCAGGACTGATGGCAGACCCAGATATCCAGGTCAGAAGAGCAGCTTTGTCCTACGGAGGAGGTGCTTCCCATGGTGTAGACGCCGGTAATCGGCAACTCACCCTTAGGCGACTCTTGTGGAGGAAGGCCGCGGAAGAGCTCAAGCTCAGTAAGGTAGTGCTGTTGGGTTTCATCAGGCGTGTAGATGCAAATGCCCCTGGGAACGTTACCGTCAAGGTAACCCGGCATGAGCGGATGATGGTAGTGCAATAATGTTGGCAGCAGACTGTAAACCTGTTGGAAAGCAGGTCCCATGGCAGCAAGCGCGCGATCCACGCGCAGTTGATTTATGGCATCCAGTCTCTGTTTCAGAGTCTCAATATAGAGGTACAAGACATATCGCCTGATGTTTCCGGACGTGGCAATCGTTCAGTACAGCGAAGGATTACGGGCCCGCAGTATTTCAAAAAATAACCGTTACCCTTTTTCGTCCTCATCTTTTTAGCGCGACAGACGAAAAAATGGTCTAAAACGTGATCAATTTAACACCTTGCCGATTGACCGTAAAGAAAGATGCGCTACATACAAGTGTAGCACCGTTCTGAACGTGTAAATTCCTGAATACGGCTGCGGACGACCTGAGTGCCTCCTTGTCCCGCTTTCCCTCATGGTCCGTAAAACTGCCATCCCAGAGTCAACAATGTTAGGATGGGTAGTGGACGATAATGACGGTAACAAGCATGTTAGACAATGTTTTGAGAATTGCCACACGCCAAAGCCCTCTCGCGCTCTGGCAGGCACACTATGTTAAGCAGCGCCTCGAAGCCTGCCATCCGGGACTGTCCGTTGAACTGGTTCCGATGGTGACCCGCGGCGATGTGATTCTGGATACGCCCCTCGCAAAAGTGGGTGGAAAAGGGTTGTTTGTCAAAGAGCTGGAAACAGCATTGCTTGATAACCGCGCCGATATCGCCGTCCATTCTATGAAAGATGTGCCTGTCGAATTCCCTGAAGGGCTGGGCCTGGTCACCATCTGCGAGCGTGAAGATCCGCGCGATGCCTTTGTTTCTAATCGCTACGCTTCACTGGATGACTTACCGGTGGGCAGCGTAATTGGCACGTCAAGTTTACGTCGTCAATGTCAGCTGGCAGAACGCCGTCCGGATCTGATCATTCGTTCCCTGCGTGGGAACGTTGGCACCCGTCTGGGTAAGCTCGACAACGGCGATTACGATGCCATTATTCTGGCGGTGGCGGGGTTAAAGCGTCTTGAACTCGAATCACGTATTCGCGTGGCCATGCCGCCAGAGCTTTCGCTTCCGGCCGTGGGACAAGGCGCGGTCGGGATTGAGTGCCGCCTCGATGATGCGCGCACCCGTGAGCTTCTCGCCCCCTTGAATCACGCCGAAACCAGTATTCGCGTAAAAGCGGAGCGTGCCATGAATACGCGCCTTGAGGGCGGCTGTCAGGTACCGATTGGCAGCTACGCGGAGCTTATCGACGGTGAGCTGTGGCTGCGCGCGCTGGTTGGCGCGCCGGACGGGTCACAGATGGTGCGCGGTGAGCGTCGCGGTGCGCCGCAGGATGCCGAAGCACTGGGTATTTCGCTGGCAGAAGAGCTTCTGGATAAGGGCGCGCGCGAAATCCTGGCCGACGTCTATAACGGAGAACCCCCAGCATGAGTATCCTCGTCACTCGCCCTTCTCCCGCGGGAGACCAATTAGTGAGCCGTCTGCGCGCACTGGGGCTGGTGGCCTGGCGCTTTCCGCTGATTGAGTTTGCCCCTGGTCGGGAGCTTCCCGCGCTGACCGACCACCTCCATTCTCTGCAGGAGGGTGATTTAGTTTTTGCTCTGTCCCAGCACGCTGTGGAATTTGCCCACGCGCAGCTGTTGCAGGAGGGGCATACCTGGCCAACTGACCCGCGCTATTTTGCTATCGGGCGCACCACGGCCCTGGCCTTACATACCGTTAGCGGCATTCATGTTCACTACCCGTTAGATCGGGAAATCAGTGAAGTCTTGCTACAATTACCTGAATTACAAACCGTTGCCGGAAAACGTGCATTAGTATTACGCGGCAACGGTGGACGTGAATTGCTGGGCGATACGTTGCGTCAGCGCGGCGCCAGCGTAACGTTTTGTGAATGTTATCAACGTTGTGAAAAGCATTACGACGGAGCAGAAGAGGCAATGCGCTGGCATAACCGTGGCGTGAATACGCTGGTGGTCACCAGCGGTGAAATGCTGCAACAGCTCTGGTCACTGATCCCACAATGGTATCGGGAAAACTGGTTACTCCGCTGTCGGCTATGGGTCGTCAGCGAGCGTCTGGCGAACCTTGCCCGGGAACTGGGCTGGAAAGATATTCGGATCGCTGATAACGCCGACAACGATGCGCTGCTGCGCGCATTACAATAACTCTCAAATGGGAAGCCATAATGACGGAACAAGAAAAAACCTCCGCCGTGGTTGAAGAGACCAGGGAGACTGTGGATATTACGCCACAGCCAGAGACGACTGAGAAAACCGCTGAGAAAAAAAACGGCAATAAAACCAGCCTGGCATTAAGCGCCATCGCTATCGCCATTGCGCTGGCAGCAGGCGTGGGTCTGTATGGTCTTGTGAAGCAACAGGGTTCCAGTCTGACAACCACCAGCGATGCATTAGTCACTCAACTCACCGCCCTGCAAAAAGCGCAGGAGACGCAGAAAACCGAGCTGGAAGGTGTTATCAAGCAACAGGCTGAACAGCTTGCACAAGCCGATAAAAAGCAGGAAGAGCTGACAAAGCAACTGGACGAAGTGCAGCAAAAAGTGGCGACCATTTCCGGAACGGATGCCAAAACCTGGCTCCTCTCTCAGGCCGACTTCCTGGTCAAGCTGGCCGGACGCAAATTGTGGAGCGATCAGGACGTCACGACCGCAGCTGCCCTGCTTAAAAGCGCGGACGCCAGCCTGGCAGACATGAACGATCCAAGCCTGATTACGGCGCGACGCGCCATTACCGAAGATATCACCAGCCTCTCCGCCGTCTCTCAGGTGGATTACGACGGCATTATCCTTAAGGTCAATCAGCTGTCGAACCAGATTGATAACCTGCGTCTGGCCGATAATAACGACGATGATGCGCCGATGGATTCTGACGGCACGGAGTTGTCCAGCTCACTGAGCGAGTGGCGTATCAATCTGCAAAAAAGCTGGCAGAACTTTATGGACAGCTTTATTACGGTGCGTCGTCGTGACGAAACCGCCGTTCCGCTGCTGGCACCTAATCAGGATGTTTACCTGCGCGAAAATATCCGCGCTCGTCTTCTGGTCGCCGCACAGGCCGTTCCACGCCATCAGGAAGAGACCTACAAACAGGCGCTGGATAACGTCTCCACCTGGGTTCGCGCCTATTACGATACCAGTGATGCCTCCACCGCTGCGTTCCTGGATGATATCGATAAGCTGAGCCAACAAAACATCACCATGGATGTGCCGGATAAACTCGCCAGCCAGCCGATACTGGAGAAGCTGATGCAAACCCGCGTGCGTAATCTGCTGGCGCAGCCTGGCGTAGCGGCGGAAGCGTCGCCTGCGGCAGCTGAACCCGCCCCTGAAAGCGCACCTCAAGGAGAGTAAACATGTTAAAAGTCTTATTACTCTTCTTATTGTTGATCGCCGGGATCGTCCTTGGCCCTATGCTGGCGGGTCATCAGGGTTACGTCCTGATTCAGACGGACAACTACAATATCGAAACCAGCGTGACCGGTCTGGCGATCATTTTGATCCTGACCATGGTAGTGCTGTTTGCGATCGAATGGATCCTGCGACGTCTTTTCCGTACCGGGGCGCACACCCGGGGCTGGTTTGTCGGTCGTAAACGCCGTCGCGCGCGCAAGCAAACCGAGCAGGCACTGCTGAAGCTGGCAGAAGGCGATTATCAGCAGGTTGAAAAGCTGATGTCGAAAAACGCCGATCACGCTGAACAGCCGGTGGTGAATTATCTTCTGGCCGCCGAGGCCGCCCAGCAGCGCGGCGATGAAGCACGGGCAAATCAGCATCTGGAACGTGCTTCTGAACTGGCTACCAAAGATCCTATTCCGGTTGAAATCACCCGGGTGCGTTTGCAGCTGGCGCGTAATGAAGACCACGCTGCCCGTCATGGCGTTGACCGCCTGCTGGAGATCACCCCACGCCATCCGGAAGTGCTGCGTCTTGCCGAGCAAGCGTACATTCGCACCGGCGCCTGGGGATCGCTTCTGGATATTATTCCTTCTATGGCAAAAGCGGATGTCGGGGATGACGACCACCGCGATGCGTTGCAGCGTCAGGCATGGATTGGCCTGATGGATCAAGCGCGTGCTGATTCAGGCAGCGATGGATTAAAAGCCTGGTGGAAAAACCAGAGCCGTAAGACGCGTCAGCAGGTTCCTTTGCAGGTCGCCATGGCAGAACACCTGATTGAGTGTGACGATCATGACACTGCGCAGGAAATCATCCTGGACGGTCTTAAGCGTCAGTATGATGACCGCCTGGTGATGATCATTCCGCGACTTAAAACCAATAATCCAGAGCAGATGGAAAAGATGCTGCGTCAGCAGATCAAAAACGTGGGCGATCGCCCATTACTGTGGAGCACGCTGGGCCAGTCGCTGATGAAGCACGGTGAATGGCAGGAGGCGAGCCTTGCCTTCCGCGCCGCGCTGAAGCAACGTGCCGATGCGTTTGATTACGCGTGGCTGGCTGATTCTTTGGACAGGCAGCACAAGCCGGAAGAGGCTGCCGCGATGCGTCGCGACGGTTTACTCCTGACCCTGCAGAACAATCCTCCGCAGTAATCCTCTTGTTTGATACCCGGCGGCACTCCCCTGCCGGGTCATTCCTCTCTCTGTTTCAGACATAAAAAAACGCCTGCTTAAAAAAGCAGGCGTTAAACAGGTCTGTTTGACAACATATTTGGTGCTTCACTCAACGTTGTGTCCATGGTGTTTGATGAGGCCGTAGCGACATCTGTCTGTGGACGATAAGCACCGTAAATTGGCTCTGCGTCATTCCTGGGCATATGAGGCACTAAGGCGAACATAAAAGGTGGAATGAGCATCTACACCGATATTATTGCACGATACATGCCAACTTAACACGCAGAACTTTTACATAACGCAACATTTTAAGATAAAAGGAAATTTCACCAGTAAGACTCTGCTTAGACAGGATCTTATGCCACAGGCGTAACGAAAGTGTCGCCAGAAAACGACGCTTATGGCAGAACCGCGAAAAAACGTTATTATTCATTGCGTTATATGTCGCTGAAATGCGACAAGGCAGAATGAGTCTGTCGGGGAATGACAACAGGAAGGCTAAACGGCAGAAAACAAAAAACCCCGCCGAAGCGGGGTTCAAAATTGGTCGGCGAGAGAGGATTCGAACCTCCGACCCACTGGTCCCAAACCAGTTGCGCTACCAAGCTGCGCTACTCGCCGATGTACTGCTTTTTTGAATTTTTAGTTCAATACTGTAAGTCGTGGTGCGAGGGGGGGGACTTGAACCCCCACGTCCGTTAAGACACTAACACCTGAAGCTAGCGCGTCTACCAATTCCGCCACCGTCGCATGTCACAACTTATCTAATAATGGGGTGGCTAATGGGATTCGAACCCACGACAACTGGAATCACAATCCAGGGCTCTACCAACTGAGCTATAGCCACCACTACTTAATTCTCTAACGCGATACTGTACAACACATATCGCCGAAGCTCCAGCGCCGGACTAATTGGCGCGCCCGACAGGATTCGAACCTGAGACCTCTGCCTCCGGAGGGCAGCGCTCTATCCAGCTGAGCTACGGGCGCTTAGCGCCGTTGCGGGGCTGGATATTACGGAGGTCTCGGTCTGCTGTCTAGTGCTTTTTAAAAATAAATGCGCGTTTGGTTATGCTTTGCGCATTTTGTCGCTTAATCCTTCATTTTCACCCGTTCAGCATGGCGTCCCAGGCCAAAAATCTTATAGCCCAGGCTGACTATCGCCAGGAAGATGATCCCGACAAACAGCGACATGCGGGTATCCTCGTTGAAGTACATGCCAATCAGAACGCAAAACAGGAATGCCATGGTTAAATAGTTAGCCCAGGGGAACAGTATTGAGCGGAACGGATGGCTGGCAATCGCCGCTTTGTGCGCTTCACGGAAGCGTATCTGGCTAATCAGGATGACAAACCACGGAACCATGCCCGGTAAGACGCTGGCGCTGTAGACATAGACAAACACCCGCTGCGGATTGGGAATGATGTAGTTTAAGCACGAGCCAATCAGCAGTATGGCAATTGAGATCGCCACCCCCGCCGCCGGAACGCCGGCGCGAGAGACTTTCCCCACCGCTGCCGGAAGCTGGCGATTCTGCGCCAGGGCGTACAGCATGCGTCCGCAGCTGTACATACCGCTATTACAGCCTGACAGCGCGGCCGTCAGTACCACAAAGTTGATAATACCCGCTGCGGCGGTGATGCCAATCTTCGCAAAGGTCAATACAAACGGGCTGCCGGTGGTGCCAATCTGGTTCCACGGGAAAATGGTGACGATGACAAAGATAGCGCCCACATAGAAAATCAGGATGCGCCACAGCACTTTGCCTACCGCGCTTCGCAGTGTCACCTGCGGATTTTTGGCTTCCCCGGCGGTAATGCCGATAAGCTCCACGCCCTGATACGAGGCCACCACGATACATAGCGCCGTCAGGAAGCCTTTCCAGCCGCCGGCAAAGAATCCACCGTGTGCCGTCAGGTTATCGAAACCAATCGCCTGCCCGCCGTTGCCAAAACCAAAGAAGATGACTCCCAGCCCGACCACAATCATCACAATGATGGTGGTCACTTTGATCATGGCAAACCAGAATTCAATTTCGCCATACAACCGCACGGCGGCCAGATTCGCCAGCGCGACCAGCCCCACGGCCACAATGGCGGGTATCCATTGCGCCATTTCCGGGAACCAGAACTGGACGTACACCCCAATGGCGGTAATTTCCGATATTCCGACCGCCATCCACATAAACCAGTAGGACCAGGCGGTGAGATAGCCAAAGAACGGGCTCAGGTAACGATGCGCGTAAACCGCAAAGGAACCGGCGACAGGCTCCAGAAAAAGCATTTCGCCCATTGAGCGCATGATAAAGAAGACGAACAGCCCGGCGATAATATACGCCAGCAGGACGGAAGGACCCGCCCATTTCAGCGTGCTGGCGGAGCCCATAAACAGGCCAACCCCAATCGTGCCGCCAAGCGCGATCAATTCGATGTGTCGAGCTTCCAGCCCACGCTGTAGCTCAGGTTTTTTCTCTGCCATAAATCCTCGGTTGTATTTGCTGTTGATGCCCGGCTTAAGCCGGTTATTGTTATGGGGTACTGATAGATGGGAGAGAATGGTTTCTTAAATTCGACGAAATGGCAAACAAAGCATAAAAAAAATGAATGTATTGCGCATTAAGACAGCAATTTTATCGGGGAGGGGGAGCGCGAAGAGAAGATCGCGCGCCCTTTTTGATTACATTCTGCCGGTGTAGTGCCAGGAGAGGTAGCGCAGGAGTTTAATCTGGCGTTTGATGCGGGTCGGCTGCGACAAGAGGCGATAGAGCCACTCCAGGCCCAGATTTTGCCACACTTTTGGGGCCCGCTTGACGTGGCCTGTAAAGACATCATAAGTGCCGCCTACGCCCATATAGAGCGCATCCGGATAGACCTGACGACAATCGCGCATCAGGATCTCCTGTCGAGGCGAGCCCATTGCGACGGTGACCATTTTCGCGCCGCTGTCACGGATACGTTCAAACAGCGTCTGTTGGTTCTCTGGCCGGAAATAACCGTCCTGGCTTCCCACAATGTTCACATTCCACTGCGCACGAAGTTTTTGTTCGGTTTGCGCCAGCACGTCCGGTTTACCGCCGACCAGGAAGACCGGGGTGCCATCCTGCCCCGCGCGCGCCATCAGCGCTTCCCACAGGTCTGCCCCTGCCACGCGTGAAACTTGCGCCTCGGGGAATTTCTTGCGGATAGAGCGTACAACGCTGATGCCGTCGGCATATTTGAACTCGGCGGCTTCTATCAGGCTTTTCACTTCCGCATTATCTTCAACCGCCAGCATTTTTTCAGCGTTGATGGCGACCAGCGTTCCGGCGCGTATATTGCCGTTGGCACACAGATAATCGAGCGCGTGTTGCATATCGCGCCAGCCAATAAGTTGCAGCCCGCGCAGGGCATACACCGGCGCAGAGGTATTGTCAGTCATTATTATCCTTACTCAGACTTGCGAAAGCGTTCTGACGGGCCGTGGCTCGCGCGTGTGGATAAGCCCCGCGATATCGAATAGCCAGTACAGCAACTTCGCCAGCACCAGACAGAGACCAAATACCACCATGAAAAACACCACGCGTGAGACAAACGAATCCAGCCCTTCACGTGCTAGCACGATCATATTGAAAATGGCACCAAAACAGAAACTGTGCAAAATCGCAGCCTTATAGCGATTGCTCTCTTCGTTGCCCAGCACATACAGCCAGTCGAACCATTTGATAATCAGCCCCACGGCCAGCGCGCCCGGCAGAATAAACCATACGCCGCCCATCACCACCAGCGAGCCGATTAAGGTCGGGGAGATCGCCAGCCCTGAATGGTTGTTCAACACTTCCCAGGTAAAATAGTTTGCGGTGTTGAGCACCACGCCCGGTCTGTCTGGCCACAGCCAGGTCGGGATAAAGACGTAGAAATCGCGAACGATGGGCGCAAGACCCTGAAACTCAATCTTGTCGTAATTTTGCAGAAGCAGCGCCAGATTTTCCCATGGCGAGAAAGTGTCGCGTGTCAGGTACAGGAAGGTGTAAAAAGCTTCGTCGCCTGCGACATCAAGCCCATAACGCTTTAGCGCCAGCCAGAACATGCCCACGATACCAAACACGCCTGCCGCAGCCAGCATCCACAGCGAAATCCAGCCGCGAATAATGCCGATAAACAGGAAGATGGCGAAAGCGATAATAATGTTTGCCCGCGTGCCGCCCACGATCATGTAGGTCAACAGCCCAAACGCCACCGTACTGACCAGGAAAAAGAGCCACGCCTTACTGTCCTGACGCAGGAAATAGACCACCAGCATCGCAGGAATGAAGAAGTAGAAGAATCGCTTAAGCGCGACGCCTGAGACTTCTGCAGAGAAAATCTGGCTGTAGGAGTGCAGCTTGAAGAGCAGGAAGCCGTTATGCATAAAGAAAATGCCAACGCTGACCAGGGCGATGATCGTTAACATCACCCAGGTGAGGTGCGTTTCCACCCGGTTCATGGTGAACAGCGGCCGTCGCGGCGTAGGGTTGTTCGGTCTTAAGCGGGTTTTATAGGTCACATAGTAGACGGCATAGAAACAGGTCGCCGATAACAGCGCCTGCATCAGGATTTCCGGCGGTGCCACGCCGACGTCGAAGCGGAAGACCAGCACGCTGGTCAGGGGAAAACCAAAGAAAAACGTCAGCAGGAACAGCAGCGAGAAGAAAACGTTGAAGTTAAAGCGCACCCGTTTGAACTCGAACCAGGTCAGGGTCGCGATAAACAGCGTGCCGATCAGCCAAATCACCAACAGGCCGCTAAATTGCAACTGGGTCATGCCTGCTCTCCTGCTGCAATCCGCAGCGCCTGATGCCACGGCGTGAGATAATTAGGACGGAAAAATGCGATGGCATTTTTGTCTACCGAGGCCAGCTGGCGCTGCGCTTCACGCACCACGTCAACGTTGAGATCGTCGCTCGTCAACAGAACCGGAATATGCTGCTCCGCCATATCCTGCCAGAACGGATTTTCCCGGTTGAGCACGCAGGGAATGCCCGCCTGAATAAGCAGACACAGGGTGCCGATGCCCTGCTGACGCGCAAAGATGAAGTAACCAAGATCGCATTTACGCAACAAAGCCAGATAGTCATCGAAGGCCAGTTTGTCACTGAGGATCTGCAAATTCTCCGGGCTGAATAAGGCCAGTCCGCTATCACGGACCTCTGCAATATAGGCCTCGTTATTTGCAGGATACCCCATCGGTACAATCACATTCACCGTGTCGCCAAACTGCTGATGAACCGCTTTTAACGCCGCCACGTGTTCGTTGCTGCGATCGCCGGAATTCCCGACCAGAATGGTGAGCTTACCGTCACGATGCGTCTCGTTCGCCAGGCTGTTTAGCGCAGGGTCCATACGCGTCGGGAAATAGAGCAGTTCACCGCGCACGTCAGGGTGGCGCTGTGCAAAATAGTTGAGATCGCCGCGCGTAGCGAAAACACATCCCACGCGCCCCTGCGCCAGACGGCGCACCGGATAAAAGAGGCGGAACTTCCAGCCCCGGGAGACTTCGTAAAGATCCGCCCCCCAGATGTGCCAGCTGAACTGGCTGGGCTTAATTCCCCCGCTCAGTAACGCCAGCCACAGGCCGGTATTAAACTGACCGTGGAAGAAAAAGCGCTGTTCACGATGCGCTTTCGCTTTCGCGATAACCGCTTTTGCCAGGGCCGCTTTGTCCGGGAAAAACGTCAGCGACAGCGCCGGACAGGCTTCACTGAGCCCGTTGTCCTCGGAAGCGACCATAAATTCTGTCGCATGAGGGCTAGTCGCGGCCAGCTCGTCATTGAAGAACCGTAAAACGGTTTGATTATGATGCGGGATATTCGATCCCAGCACGTGGATCAGTGCAGTCATGCGCGTCTACGCCAAAGTAAAAATACGCCGCAACAGGCAGCGAAATAAACAATATAGGTGGCCATATAGGCCTGTGCCGCACCCAGTGCGCCATGAGTCGGAATGAGCCAGTGCGAAAACGCCGTCAGCAAGGCAAACTGGCTGATTTCGGCCAGCACGTACAGGCGAAGTGATGCTTTCGCAATGACCAGATAACCGAAGACGTAAGCGCCCACCTTCAGAACATCGCCAACCAACTGCCAGGCAAACAGATCGCGCATGGCGGTAAATTTTGCGGAGAATAGCAGCCAGATGGCGACATCGCGCAGTAGCCACACGGTAAAACTGGCAACGGCAACGGCCGGAAGCACAAAGCGCAGGGCGCGAACAATTTCCCGGGTGATCTCTGACCGGGTCGTCAGACGCGATAATGTTGGCAGTAAATAGACGCTGAAGGAAGCCGTTATAAACTGTAGGTAGGCGTCTGAAATACTGCTCACCCCCTGCCAGATACCCACCTCTTCCCAGCTGTAATGGGCCGCCAGCAGGTTTCGCATCATCACGTAAGCCACGGGCAAGGTCACCGAGGTGATCAGCGCCATCAGGGTGAATTTCCCTAACTGACCCGCCAGCATTTTGTCCCACTGCGGTTTTAACCAGGCCAGGGGGATCGTGCCCCGATACATCAGCATAAACGCCGCGGGGATCACCACCAGGGCGGGCACCAGGGCCAGACCAAGCAGCGCGCCTTCATAGCCCCCAAGGCGATAACAAAAGTAATAGGCAATCACGCCTGTCAGGCTGCCAAAAATCAGGGCCAGCGCGTTCCCGACGGCATCCCGGAAACCTTTCATCAACGCCAGTAGCAAGTTAGCCCAGGCGATACCCATCTGCACCAGCGCGACCAGACGCACCAGCCCCTGGTACTGCGTATGACCAAACAGCCCCTGGCTTATCGGCGCTGCCGCCAGCAAAAAGACGACAGCCAGCAGCGTGGAGAATCCCAGCACCATAGCGGAAGAGGTACCGACCACGACGCGTAGCTGCGCCGGATCGTCGTGATACTGGGCGACGTATTTCGTCACGCCGTTAAAGATCCCCGCCCCGGCCAGCACGCCAAGCACGGTCACCAGCTGGCGAAAGTTCCCTGCCTGCCCTACTCCGGCAGGACCAAAGGAGACCGCCAGAAGTTTAACCACCAGTAATCCCACGCCGATCTTGACGAGTGTGGACGCAGCGGTCCACACCGAGGCTTTTGCTAAAGACATATCAGCCGAAATAACTCAGAAGGGTATTAATAACGGTGCGTTGGTTCACTGGCGCAAGGTTGTAGAAGAGCGGTAAGCGAAGCAAACGCTCACTCTCTTGAGTGGTGTAACGGTCTTCCCCGACAAATTCGCCAAAGGCTTCGCCAGCAGGGCTTGAGTGCAGCGGGATGTAGTGGAAGACCGCCAGGATTTCAGCTTCTTTCAGATAGTTAATCAGCGCGCCGCGATCGTCGTTGTCGCGAAGCTTGATGTAAAACATATGTGCGTTATGCACACAGTCCGCGGGGATCGTCGGAAGCTCAATCCGCCCACGGCTCGCCAGCGGGGCAAGCGCATCGTAATAGGTTTGCCACAGGGAGAGACGTTGCTGGTTGATCCGTTCTGCGGCTTCCAGCTGTGCCCACAGATAGGCCGCCTGCAAATCCGCCATTAAATAGCTTGAGCCAATGTCGCGCCAGGTGTATTTGTCCACCTGCCCGCGGAAGAACTGACTCCGGTTGGTCCCTTTTTCCCGAATCACTTCAGCGCGTTCAATCAGCGCGCGATCGTTGATTAACGTCGCGCCGCCTTCACCGCCCGCGGTGTAGTTTTTGGTTTCATGGAAGCTAAAGCAGCCGATATGGCCGATAGTGCCCAGCGCACGGCCTTTGTAGGTGGACATCACGCCCTGAGCCGCGTCTTCAACCACGAAGAGGTTATGCTTTGTCGCCAGCGCCATAATGGTGTCCATCTCGCAGGCAACCCCCGCGTAATGGACAGGCACAATCGCGCGAGTTTTCCCGGTGATAGCAGCTTCAATCAACGTTTCGTCAATATTCATCGTATCCGGACGGACATCGACAAAGATAATTTTAGCGCCGCGCAGCACGAAGGCGTTGGCCGTCGAAACGAAGGTGTAGCTCGGCATGATGACTTCATCACCCGGTTGAATATCCAGCAGCAGTGCGGCCATTTCCAGCGAGGCAGTACAGGACGGCGTGAGCAGGACTTTGGCGCTCTGAAAACGCTGCTCCATCCATTGCTGACAACGACGGGTATAGCCCCCGTCACCGCAGAGCTTTCCGCTGCTCATCGCTGACTGCATATAATCGAGTTCGGTTCCCACAACGGGAGGCGCGTTAAATGGAATCATCTTGTCACCTGTATAACCAGTAAGCGGTTGCGTCGACCTGAGCGCCGCTCGCCATGTAGCGTTTAAGCGCGGCGGTGTTGCCCATCTGGGTCGCCACCCGCAACGTAGTAAGCTGACGATGCTGCGCCCAATGAAGCGCTGCCTGCATCAATTTTTCGCCCATCCCGCGTCCCGCCAGAAGGCCAATGCGGGCCTCGCTGTCGTTCAGTTGACGGAGCGAAACAAAGCCCTGAATCAGACCATCCGGGGCGCGAAAGACTAAACATTCATGATCGAACGTCCCTTTTACCGCGTTTTCTATCCACTGGGCATAGAAGCGTCCGCTGTCGTCTGGCGCATACCAGGGCGCGCGGAACCGGCTGTGCGCAAACGCGCGTGCGGCCAGCTGGCGCAACGCGGGGATCTCATCTTCAGTGGCGCGACCTGCATCGGTCGGCGCGTGCTGTCCTGTTTTGATGACCAGGTCAATCTCGCCTTCCACCCAACGGAATCCCGCTTGCTGAAGGGCATCCAGCCAGTCGGCCCGTCCGGCCGGAATTTTAGCCTGCACGCGCTGCCACGACGTAAAATCTGCCTCCGTCAGCTCAGGCGCGTCGTCATGAAAACGAACGATAGCTGAGGGGAGAGCAAAGAACGCGCTTTCCCAGCCTAACGGCTCAAGTGAGCCCCGCACGGGATTCAACGCCAGACGCCTTTGGTATCGATAACATATTGCTGACGCACCGCATCGCCCGGGATGGCTTTAAAGTCATTGTGATCGACCAGCAGGACTAGCACATCCGCGGTTGCCAGCGCGTCATCGACGGAAACAAGCTGACAGTGTCCGGCCAGTTTCGTCGGTAACGCATGGATATTCGGCTCCACAACCAGGGTTTCACCGGCGTGCCAGGCGGCAATCATCTCGGCAATGCCCATGGCCGGGCTTTCACGCAAATCATCAATGTTGGGTTTAAAGGCCAGACCGAAGCAGGCAATTTTCAGTTCGCTGGCGCGTTTGCCGCTTTCAGCAAGGCAATCCGCCACCGTGGCCTTGACCTGATTCATAACCCAGTGTGGTTTTCCGTCGTTCACTTCACGCGCGGTACGAATCAGTTTTGCCTGGTCAGGGTTTTGCGCCACGATAAACCACGGATCAACGGCGATACAGTGACCGCCCACGCCCGGACCCGGCTGCAGGATATTGACGCGAGGGTGGCGATTAGCCAGACGAATCAGTTCCCAGACGTTAATCCCCTGATCGGCACAGATCAGCGAAAGTTCATTGGCGAAAGCAATGTTGACGTCGCGGAAGCTGTTTTCAGTGAGTTTGCACATCTCCGCGGTGCGGGAGTTCGTCACCACACATTCGCCTTCAAGGAAAATGTTGTACAGCGCGCTGGCACGTGCGGAGCACACTGGCGTCATACCGCCAATCACGCGATCGTTTTTAATGAGCTCAACCATCACCTGCCCAGGCAATACGCGTTCCGGACAGTAGGCAATATTAATATCGGCCTGTTCACCGGCCTGCTGCGGGAAGGTCAGATCCGGGCGGGCGTCTGCCAGCCATTGCGCCATCTGCTCGGTTGCGCCGACAGGCGAAGTGGATTCGAGGATCACCAGCGCCCCTTTCTTTAACACCGGGGCGATGGATTTTGCCGCCGCTTCCACGTACACCATATCGGGCTCGTGTTCGCCTTTGAAAGGCGTCGGTACGGCAATCAGGTACGCATCGGCGGCAACGGGCACGGTGCTGGCCTTGAGGTAGCCCCCTTCAACGGCCGCTTTGACAATCTTGTCGAGATCGGGCTCAACGATATGAATCTCACCACGATTAATGGTTTCAACCGCATGCTGGTTGATATCCACACCCACGACCTGCTTATGACGTGAGGCAAAGGCTGCTGCGGTTGGTAGTCCAATATATCCAAGGCCAATGACGGAGATAGTCGTAAAACTCATAGCGATACCCGATTGTGTTTAAGTGCATGCAAAATACGGCTGCAAGCCTGTCCATCACCATATGGATTATGGGCTCGGCTCATGGCCTCATATTCATTTTCGTCGTGAAGCAGGCGGGTGACTTCCTCAACGATACGGCGTGTATCCGTACCGACCAGGCGTACCGTCCCCGCTTTAACGGCCTCGGGACGCTCGGTGGTTTCACGCATCACCAGTACGGGCTTACCTAATGAAGGTGCCTCTTCCTGGATGCCGCCGGAGTCGGTCAGGATTAACCAGGCATGATTCATCAACCAGACAAAAGGCAAATAATCCTGCGGCTCAATGAGAACCACATTGTCGACGTGGCCCAAAATGCGGTTAACCGGCTCGCTGACGTTTGGATTTAAATGAACCGGATAGACAATCTGCACATCTTTGTTTTGTGCTGCGATCTCTGCGAGGGCATGGCAGATTTGCTCAAAGCCGCGACCAAAGCTTTCGCGGCGGTGGCCCGTTACCAGAATCAATTTCTTATCACGGGCGAGGAACGGGTAGCGCGCCTCCAGATCTGCGCGCAGCGTATCACTGCTTATCACGCGATCGCGCACCCAGATCAGCGCGTCAATCACCGTATTGCCCGTGACGAATATTTTGTTATCGGCGATATTTTCACGCAGTAAGTTTTGACGTGAGTTCTCGGTAGGGGCGAAGTGGTACATCGCCAGATGCCCGGTCAACGTACGGTTGGCCTCTTCCGGCCAGGGGGAGTAAAGATCGCCCGTGCGTAAGCCCGCTTCAACGTGCCCGACGGGAATACGCTGATAGAACGAGGCCAGACTTGTCGCAATGGTCGTTGTGGTATCACCATGAACCAACACCACGTCTGGCTTAAAGGACTCCAGAATAGGCTTTAGCCCTTCCAGAATACGGCAGGTAATTTCGGTCAGCCCTTGTCCCGGCTTCATAATATTAAGATCGTAATCCGGGACAATGGAAAAGAGAGTTAAGACCTGATCAAGCATCTCCCGATGCTGCGCGGTGACGCAAACTTTTGCTTCAAAGTCAGGGTCATTTGCCAGCGCATGAACCAGAGGCGCCATCTTGATGGCTTCCGGCCTTGTGCCAAAGACGGTAAGTACTTTCACATCGATTCTCTTCGATTAGACGGTGAAGGCCGCAGCCTTCACCGTAGACGGCGTTCTTTTAGTGTGTACGACGACGCGTTAACGCGACACCTGCGCCAATCAGTGCACCCACGATCCCCCACATAATCATCAGGAATGCGCGACGTGGACTATCGCGTTTTACAGGTTCTTCAGGCGTTCGCAAATAACGATAGGTCTGAAAACGTGGATCCAGCGTTGGACCGACGTTAAGCGTGTTAAGCATCGCCCGGTTCTGGTCATAATCAATGTCAAAGTCAGGGCCAACGGCCTGCAGGTTTTCCAGACGCGCCTGCAGCATTGGGCGGCCCAGCAGGAACATTTCAGAATCAGGCAGCTCGTCTGCCGGGACATCCGTTTCACTGCGAGAAATGTTGCGCTGCTCAGCGATTTTCAGCGCCTGCTCAATGTTATGTACGCGACGGGAGAAGATCGCCTTCGCCACCTCTTCCTGCCGTTTGACCTGCGCCTTCATCTGAATGGTGCGTGCAGCCCAGGCCCCTTTTAACTCGTCATTCTGATGACTCGCAGCGCGCTGGCTGGCAAAAGCCACATACTGACGCAACAGATTGTTCGCGTCGGGCGCGGTTTCGGCTATCAGCTTGATACTGTCGTTGACGTTACGCAGCGCATCACCGGGCATAAACTGGATATTGTTAATCATATCGTCCAGCAGAGCCGCATCCGCTTTGCTGTTGCCGACCATGCGTTGCTTGTAATAATCGGTCTGGAGCCAAAAATCACGACGCGTATCCCAGGAGGCCAGCTGCATAATGAACTCTTTGTAAGATTCGTCCATTACAGAGGGCTGATCGGTAGACGCCAGGTTGGCCTTAATGTCGAGGTTACGCAGGAACTGCTGCTGCGAGTAAAAACCGCCGAGCATATTCACCGTTGGCCGGTCCGTTATTGCTGTCGCGCTCCACTCTTGTTTTGCAAAAAAAGTATACGCCAGCGCTAAAAGCGCAAACCCCAGCGCGATCCCCGCAATCCAAAGTTTGCCCGCCCATAACACTCGAAACAAACCACGAATATCCAGCTCATTCTCAGTTACCACTGATTTCGCTCCCGCCAACGGTTGAGTCATCACATTCCCGGTTTTATTTAGTTAATGTTGGATTTTTACCACTGTTCCTACGCATCCTGCGTTTGATTCGTTTGATAAAGCGCGCGACTTTCCATGCGCGTTTAATGCAGTAGCCATACAGGAAGAATGCTAGCAAGAATAATACCAACATGACCCATTCAGGAACTAAATGAGAATATTCTGCAGCCACACCGATGCCAGCGAGCAGAGCGGCGGCAAGGGTGATGAGGACGAATGCCTGACGGGAAGTAAAGCCTGCGCGCATGATCAGATGATGAATATGCTGGCGGTCAGGAGAGAAAGGACTCATCCCTTTGCGCAGACGGCGATACATAATCGCCACCATATCCATAAGCGGGATCGCAATAATCCACAGCGCCGTCACCGGGCTGATTGGGTGAGTTTTACCCTGGGTGGTTTCGAGCAGGATCCAGATTACCGTAAAGCCGATCAGCGTGCTGCCGGCATCGCCCATAAAGACCTTATAGCGACGGCCTAAAACACCGAGGTTCAGGAAGATATAAGGCAGGATGGCGGCAATCATAGCGAAGCACCACATTGAGAGGCTGTACTGACCATCGAACCATAAAATGATGCCAATCGCGCCGAAGGAGACCGAGGAAAGGCCGCCCAGCAGGCCATCTATCCCATCGACCATGTTAAAGGCATTGATCGCAGCCCAGACGGCAAAGAGCGTCAGGAAGAAGCCGAAGGGGCCAAGCACCATTTCCCAGGTACCAAAAATATAACCCAGGCTACTCAGATACAGTTTACCGACCACCATCATAATAATGCCGATGGCCGCCTGAACCGCCGCACGGAATTTCACACTGATATCAAAGCGATCGTCGAGAGCCCCCACCAGCACCAGTACACCCGCACAGGCGAGGTAAAGTGCAGCATGAGGAATGTAATAATCCGCAATGCCAAAGGTGAAACAGATACCTGCGTAAACGGAGATGCCCCCGACCAGCGGGATCAATCCCTGATGGCGTTTACGAAAGTTAGGCTTGTCCACTAACCCGACTCTTTTTGCCACTTTACGCGCAATGAATAAAAAACAAGTAGTGAATAAAAAAATACTGATTAATTCAGTAACCGCAGTGAGTAGATTCACAATGGATGCTCTCAACAAATGTTAGTCCCGGAAGTATAACCATCAAGGTACTGCTCATGAAGGAATAAAGCAGCCCTGATACAACTCCCTTTGCATGTTTTTCAATCAATTAATGGACTGACTGTGCAAACGTTCACATTGTCGCACCGACTGGCCAAAAATGGGAGTCTATGACTAAAGGGTATGATCCAAAAATAAAAAACGCCACGTAAAAACGTGGCGTTTGCTGGGTTTATTTGTATTACGAGCGTTTCATCATGTCGAAGAATTCATCGTTCGTTTTGGTCATCGCCAGCTTGTTAATGAGGAACTCCATTGCGTCGATTTCGCCCATTGGGTGAATGATCTTACGCAGAATCCACATTTTTTGCAGCTCTTCCTGGGTGGTGAGCAGCTCTTCTTTACGCGTACCGGAACGGTTGTAATCGATTGCCGGGAAGACACGCTTCTCAGCAATTTTACGCGCCAGATGAAGCTCCATGTTACCGGTGCCTTTAAACTCTTCGTAGATAACTTCATCCATTTTAGAGCCGGTATCCACCAGCGCGGTCGCGATGATAGTCAGGCTGCCGCCCTCTTCCACATTACGTGCCGCGCCGAAGAAACGTTTTGGACGATGCAAGGCGTTCGCATCCACACCACCGGTCAGTACTTTACCAGAGGCCGGAACCACGGTGTTGTACGCACGCGCCAGACGGGTAATGGAGTCGAGCAGGATGATAACGTCTTTCTTGTGCTCAACCAGGCGCTTGGCTTTCTCGATAACCATTTCAGCCACCTGAACGTGGCGAGAGGCGGGTTCATCAAAGGTAGAAGCAACCACTTCACCTTTGACCAGACGCTGCATCTCGGTCACTTCTTCAGGACGTTCGTCAATCAGCAACACCATCAACACGCAGTCAGGGTGGTTATAGGCAATGCTCTGCGCAATGTTCTGCAGCAGCATGGTTTTACCCGCTTTAGGCGGTGCCACAATCAGACCACGTTGACCACGACCAATTGGGGAGGCCAGATCCAGAACGCGAGCGGTGAGGTCTTCGGTAGAACCGTTACCACGCTCCATGCGCAGGCGGGAGTTCGCGTGCAGCGGCGTTAAGTTTTCGAACAGGATCTTATTGCGCGAGTTTTCCGGCTTATCGTAGTTAACTTCGTTAACTTTCAGCAGCGCAAAGTAGCGTTCACCCTCTTTAGGAGGACGAATCTTACCTGAAATGGTGTCACCAGTGCGGAGGTTGAAACGGCGGATTTGGCTAGGGGATACGTAGATGTCATCAGGACCGGCGAGGTAGGAGCTGTCTGCAGAACGGAGGAAACCAAATCCGTCTTGCAATATCTCCAGGACGCCGTCGCCAAAGATATCTTCGCCACTCTTTGCGTGCTGCTTCAGGATGGCAAAAATAATGTCCTGCTTGCGCATACGAGCCTGGTTTTCAAGGCCCATGTTTTCGCCGAGAGTAATCAGCTCAGAAACCGGCGTATTCTTTAATTCGGTAAGATTCATAATGGTGTGGGTTCTTAAACTCGGGGTAAATCTCGAACTTAATTTGTGAATGGTATGGAAGGGTCATCCATGCCTGTTAGCGGCCATCAACTCATGTCTGTTCGCTGTCTGGTCACAGGGAAAGAACGCAGATCTGAAACGACAAGACGGATTGAGTGACAAGCCCGGAATCTAGCAACTTCACGCACTGTTTATGACAACAAAGGGAAGTATCGGGTAAAACAAGATTCAAACAACAAGGTATGTTTAAAACGAAGTCATAGCTAACTTAGCACGACTAAAGCCGGGCGTCCAGAGATCCAGGTGAATTCGGAATTCCAGACGCCGCAGGCTGAGAAACCTTACGCCAGATTCGCGTCAAGGAACTCTTTCAGCTGACCTTTAGACAGCGCGCCCACTTTGGTCGCTGCCACTTCGCCGTTTTTGAACAGCAGTAAGGTTGGGATGCCACGGATGCCGTATTTTGGCGCGGTGCCCGGGTTCTGGTCGATGTTCAGCTTGGCAACGGTCAGTTTGCCCTGATATTCGTCGGCGATTTCATCCAGAATCGGAGCGATCATTTTGCAAGGACCACACCATTCAGCCCAGAAATCGACGAGGGTCAGCCCGTCAGCTTTAAGTACGTCCGTGTCAAAACTATCGTCAGTCAGGTGAATAATTTTATCGCTCATATATAACTCCACAGGAATAAGCCTGGTACGTTGGTTTCGTCTCCACCAACGACGTGTTGATGTCGCATTAACCAACTAAAGGTTGACTTTATTTCACCGGATACGCTTTCGTAAAGCAATAGTAAGCTGATATTCTACCACACTATGAGCAAAACACATTTAACAGAACAGAAGTTTTCCGACTTCGCCCTGCACCCAAAAGTGATCGAAGCCCTTGAAACTAAAGGGTTTCATAACTGCACGCCCATACAGGCCCTCGCACTGCCGCTTACGCTGGCTGGTCGCGATGTTGCAGGGCAGGCGCAAACCGGTACTGGCAAAACGATGGCGTTTTTGACGTCAACGTTTCATTATTTACTTTCTCATCCAGCAATGGCTGACCGAAAAGTTAACCAACCGCGCGCGCTGATCATGGCGCCAACGCGAGAACTTGCGGTGCAAATCCATGCTGACGCTGAGCCTCTGGCACAGACGACCGGTCTGAAGCTGGGTCTGGCGTATGGCGGCGATGGCTACGACAAACAGCTTAAAGTGCTGGAAAGCGGTGTTGATATCCTGATTGGCACCACGGGCCGTCTTATCGATTACGCCAAGCAAAACCATATTAACCTTGGCGCCATTCAGGTTGTCGTTCTCGATGAAGCGGACCGTATGTACGATCTGGGCTTCATTAAGGATATCCGCTGGTTGTTCCGTCGTATGCCTCCGACCACGCAGCGTCTGAACATGCTGTTCTCGGCCACGCTCTCTTATCGCGTCCGCGAACTGGCGTTTGAACAAATGAACAACGCTGAATACGTTGAAGTTGAGCCAGAACAGAAAACCGGCCACCGTATTAAAGAAGAGCTTTTCTACCCGTCTAACGAAGAGAAAATGCGTCTTCTGCAAACGCTCATCGAAGAAGAGTGGCCCGATCGCGCCATCATCTTCGCCAATACCAAGCACCGTTGCGAAGACATCTGGGGCCATCTGGCAGCAGACGGTCACCGCGTAGGTTTGCTGACCGGTGACGTGGCACAGAAGAAACGTCTGCGGATCCTGGAAGAGTTCACCCGTGGCGATTTAGATATTCTGGTCGCAACCGATGTGGCTGCACGCGGCCTGCATATTCCTGCCGTGACCCACGTATTCAACTACGATCTGCCTGACGATTGCGAAGATTACGTACACCGTATTGGCCGTACCGGCCGTGCCGGGGCGAGCGGACACTCAATCAGTCTTGCCTGTGAAGAGTATGCGCTGAATCTTCCTGCTATCGAGACCTACATTGGTCACTCGATTCCGCAGAGCAAATACAATCCGGAAGCATTGTTGAGCGAACTGCCGCCACCTAAGCGACTGACCCGCGCCCGCTCCGGCAACGGCCCGCGTCGTACTGGCGCACCGCGTAATCGTCGTCGTTCCGGTTAACTCAATATGCCCGACACGCTGTCGTTTAGGGTGCGTCGAGGCGGCAAGAGTGTGAATCTCCAGGCGCTTACGTCAGTAAGTGGCTGGGGCACGCAGACGAGGCAGCTTGAAGGATGAAGGGTATGAGTTCCACCTCGCTTTATGCAGCAATCGATCTCGGCTCGAACAGTTTTCATATGCTGGTCGTGCGCGAGGTGGCAGGGAGTATTCAAACCCTGTCACGCATTAAGCGTAAGGTCCGTCTCGCGGCGGGTCTGAGTCCGGACAATCATCTCTCCCCTGAGGCCATGGAACGTGGCTGGCAATGTTTACGTCTGTTTGCTGAACGTTTGCAGGATATCCCGCATAATCAAATCCGCGTGGTGGCGACGGCCACGTTACGTCTGGCCGTTAATGCCGCCGATTTTATCGCCAAAGCGCAGGAAATTCTGGGCTGTCCTGTCCAGGTCATTAGCGGTGAAGAAGAAGCTCGCCTGATTTATCAGGGTGTGGCGCATACCACCGGCGGTGACGATCGACGTCTGGTGGTGGATATCGGCGGGGCAAGCACTGAACTGGTGACGGGGACGGGGGCGCAGGCAACTTCGTTGTTTAGTCTCTCGATGGGCTGCGTCACCTGGCTTGAGCGTTACTTTACCGACCGCAATCTCGCCCAGGAAAACTTCGACGACGCTGAGCGTGCGGCCCGAGACGTGTTGCGCCCCGTCATGGACGAGCTGCAATATCACGGCTGGAAAATCTGCGTCGGCGCGTCGGGCACCGTTCAGGCGCTTCAGGAAATCATGATGGCGCAGGGGATGGACGAGCGGATTACGCTGGCCAAACTCCAGCAGCTAAAGCAACGTGCCATTCAGTGTGGACGGCTTGAAGAGCTCGAGATCGAAGGGCTGACCCTTGAACGGGCGCTCGTGTTCCCAAGCGGCCTGGCGATTCTTATTGCCATTTTCTCTGAGTTAAATATTCGCTGTATGACCTTATCCGGCGGCGCACTGCGCGAAGGTCTGGTCTATGGCATGCTGCATCTGGCGGTGGATCAGGACATTCGCAGTCGGACGCTGCGTAACGTTCAGCGTCGGTTTATGGTCGATGCGGATCAAGCTCATCGCGTGGCGCAACTGGCGTCCCATTTCGCCGATCAGGTGAAAGAGAGCTGGGATCTGGAGCCTTTAAGTCGCGATCTTCTGCTGAGCGCCTGCGCTTTACATGAAGTGGGCTTAAGCATCGATTTTAAACAAGCGCCTGCCCATGCGGCTTATCTGGTGCGTCATCTCGACCTGCCCGGCTTTACACCGGCGCAGAAAAAATTACTCGCGACGCTGCTTCTGAATCAGACCAGTACGGTCGATCTCTCCTCTTTGCATCAACAAAACGCCGTGCCTCCACGCGTGGCCGAGCATCTGTGTCGTCTGTTACGTCTGGCCATTCTCTTTGCCAGCCGACGCCGGGATGATTTGTTGCCCGCCATCACGTTGACGGTAGACAACGAAAACCTCACGCTCACGCTGCCTGAAAAATGGCTTGATCTCCACCCGCTGGGCGCTGAGCTGATTGAACAAGAGTGCCAGTGGCAAAGCTATGTCCACTGGGTTTTAGAGGTAAAATAGTTCCGTCACTTCTCTTTGGCTTTCGCCAGCATGGCACGAATATTCGCCACGTTGGCTTGCCCTTTGTGCATACGCTCTTCAGGCGTAATGACCTTTCGCTCCTGCTCCCAGATCAAATCATCCTGAGGCAGTTCCAGCAGGAAACGGCTCGGTTCAGGACGAACAAGTTCCCCGTACTGACGACGTTCCTTACACATCGTAAAGGTCAGTTCTTTCTGGGCGCGCGTAATGCCGACATAGGCCAGGCGACGTTCTTCGTCGACATTGTCTTCATCAATGCTGCTCTGATGAGGCAGCAGCCCCTCTTCCATGCCGACCAGGAACACATAGGGGAACTCCAGACCCTTAGAGGCATGGAGGGTCATCAACTGAACCTGATCCGCTTCTTCTTCGCTTTCGCCGCGCTCCATCATGTCGCGCAAGGTGAAGCGGGTGACCACCTGCGTCAGCGTCATCGGTTCGTCAATGTCCGACCCTTCAAGCATCTCCGTCATCCAGGTAAAAAGCTGGTTAACGTTTTTCATACGCATTTCTGCGGCTTTCGGACTGGCAGAGGTTTCATACAGCCAGGATTCGTAATCGATACCTCGGATCAGATCGCGTACGGCCACGACGGGCTCACGCTCTGCCATTCGCTGGATTTCCGCCAGCCACTGGGTAAAACGGGTCAGCGAATCGTATCCACGTCCGGTCAGCGTCTGGCTTAATCCCAGATCAAAGCTGGCGGTAAACATGCTTTTATTTCGCGTCATCGCCCATTCACCCAGCTTTTGCAGCGTCGCCGGGCCAATTTCCCTTTTTGGCGTGTTCACGATCCGTAAAAACGCGCTGTCATCATCAGGGTTGGTCAGCACGCGCAGGTAAGCGAGCAGGTCTTTGATTTCAGGTCGCGAAAAGAATGAGGTTCCGCCCGAAATTTTGTACGGGATGCGGTTTTGCATCAGCATCTTTTCAAAAACGCGGGACTGGTGGTTACCGCGATACAGGATCGCATAATCTTTATAGTCGGTTTTGTTGACGAAGTGATGGGCAATCAACTCCCCTGCGACCCGCTCGGCTTCGTGTTCCTCGTTATTGGCATTAAGGACCTTGAGTTCCGTACCATAACCCAGCTCGGAAAAGAGGCGTTTTTCAAAGACGTGCGGGTTATTCGCAATCAGAATATTGGCTGCTTTCAGGATGCGGCCGGACGATCGATAGTTCTGCTCCAGCTTAACCACCTGGAGCGCGGGGAAATCTTTGCTCAGCAGCACCAGGTTTTGCGGACGCGCGCCGCGCCAGGAGTAAATCGACTGGTCATCATCCCCCACCACCGTAAAGCGCGCGCGCTGACCAACCAGCAGTTTCACCAGCTCATACTGGCTGGTGTTAGTGTCCTGATACTCATCCACCAGCAGATAGCGGATCTTATTTTGCCAGCGTTCACGCACCTCTTCATTGCGCTGTAAAAGCAGCGTGGGCAATAAAATCAGATCGTCAAAATCGAGAACGTTGCAGGCTTTCAGGTGATCGTCATACAGACTGTAACAGTGGGCGAAGATCCTCTCGCGTTCGCCTTTCGCGCTCGCCGCCGCCTGCGCTGGCGACATCAGATCGTTCTTCCAGTTAGAGATCGTCGAGATCAGCTGCTGGAGAATGAGTTTGTCGTCTTCGAGGCGACCTTCGGTGAGCTCTTTGAGCAAGGCGACCTGATCGGTATCGTCAAAAAGCGAGAAATTCGATTTCATCCCCAGCGCGGCATATTCACGCTTGATGATGTCCAGCCCCAGTGTGTGGAAGGTCGAAATCATCAGCCCACGCGCCTCTTTGCGTCCCAGCGTTTGCCCGACGCGCTCTTTCATTTCACGTGCCGCTTTGTTCGTAAAGGTCACCGCCGCGATATGGCGAGCTTGATACCCGCAGCCGCGAATAAGGTGAGCAATCTTGTTAGTGATGACGCGTGTTTTACCGGATCCCGCCCCTGCCAGCACCAGGCATGGTCCGGTGACAAATTCGACGGCTTGTTGTTGTCCGGGGTTCAAACGCATAAGAAGGTCACTCAATGAAAGTCGGGAGGGGAGAGAATCAGCGTGGTAGTATAGCGAGCCTAATCCATCCCACTCAAGGCACGATCATGGCAAAAACAGCAGCAGCACTGCATATCCTTGTTAAAGAAGAGAAACTGGCTTTAGATCTTCTGGAACAGATCAAAAATGGCGCAGACTTCGAGAAACTGGCGAAGAAACATTCTACCTGCCCGTCAGGTAAAAAAGGCGGTCATCTGGGTGAATTCCGTCAGGGCCAGATGGTTCCTGCGTTCGATAAAGTGGTGTTCTCCTGCCCGGTGCTGGAGCCGACTGGCCCACTGCATACCCAGTTTGGTTACCACATCATCAAAGTGCTTTACCGCAATTAACAACAAGGCCTTCTCTGAGAGAAGGCCTTGAACGTTTAGTCAGGGCATCAGCCCGCCCGGGTATTAACCTGCAACGGCGATACGCTTCATATCCTTCATATAACCGCGCAGGGTGTGACCCACGCTTTCGATGGCGTGGCTACGAATCGCTTCGTTAACATCGCGCAGCTGGGCGTTATCCACGGCACCTTCCGGAATCGCTTTACCCAAATCGCCTGTCTGCAGCGTGGTCATGAACTCTTTCAGCAGAGGTACGCAGGCATAAGAGAACAGGTAGTTACCGTACTCGGCGGTATCAGAGATAACCACGTTCATTTCGTACAGACGCTTACGCGCAATGGTATTCGCAATCAGCGGTAATTCGTGCAGTGATTCATAATACGCGGACTCTTCGATGATGCCGGAATCCACCATGGTTTCGAATGCCAGCTCAACGCCCGCTTTCACCATCGCAATCATCAGAACGCCTTTATCGAAGTACTCCTGCTCGCTAATTTTACCGTCGAACTGTGCAGCGGTTTCGAAGGCCGTTTTACCGGTCTCTTCACGCCAGGTCAGCAGTTTTTTATCGTCGTTTGCCCAGTCTGCCATCATGCCGGAAGAGAACTCACCGGAGATGATGTCGTCCATATGTTTCTGGAACAGCGGGGCCATGATGGTTTTCAGCTGCTCGGACAGCGCGTAAGCACGCAGTTTTGCCGGGTTGGACAGACGGTCCATCATCAGCGTGATCCCGCCCTGCTTCAGCGCTTCGGTGATGGTTTCCCAGCCGAACTGAATCAGTTTTTCGGCATAGGCCGGATCGGTACCCTCTTCCACCAGCTTGTCGAAGCAGAGCAGAGAGCCGGCTTGCAACATACCGCACAGAATGGTCTGCTCACCCATCAGGTCAGATTTCACTTCCGCGACGAAGGAGGATTCCAGCACGCCGGCACGGTGACCCCCGGTAGCAGCGGCCCATGCTTTGGCAATCGCCATGCCTTCGCCTTTTGGATCGTTTTCCGGGTGAACCGCGATCAGCGTTGGAACACCGAAACCACGTTTGTACTCTTCACGTACCTCGGTGCCCGGGCACTTCGGTGCCACCATCACAACGGTGATGTCTTTACGGATCTGCTCGCCGACTTCCACGATGTTGAAACCGTGGGAGTAACCCAGCGCAGCACCGTCTTTCATCATCGGCTGAACGGCACGCACCACGTCAGAGTGCTGTTTGTCTGGCGTCAGGTTAACCACCAGGTCAGCCTGAGGGATCAGCTCTTCGTAAGTCCCTACTTTAAAGCCATTTTCGGTCGCTTTACGCCAGGATGCGCGCTTTTCAGCAATCGCTTCTTTACGCAGAGCGTAGGCGATATCCAGACCGGAATCACGCATGTTCAGACCCTGGTTCAGGCCCTGTGCGCCACAGCCGACGATGACCACTTTTTTACCCTGAAGATAGCTTGCGCCATCGGCAAATTCGTCGCGCGCCATAAAGCGGCATTTGCCCAACTGAGCCAGCTGCTGGCGCAGATTCAGTGTGTTGAAGTAGTTAGCCATGGTGATACCTCGTGATGTTGTGTTGTGGTGCTTATTGTTCGGTTCGCTTGCCGTGTCTTGCAAGAGAGAATGAACCCACTATATGACAGGAAATTTATTGCGGAAATTGATATATTCACAACGTCACGTTGCAAATTCTGCAACGGAAAATCCTGGAGTGCAAACGGTGGATTTACGCGATCTAAAAATGTTTCTGCATCTGGCCGACAGCCGCCATTTTGGTCGCAGCGCCAGAGCAATGCACGTGAGCCCATCCACGCTGTCACGTCAAATTCAGCGTCTGGAAGAGGACCTCGGTCAGCCGCTGTTTGTCCGCGATAACCGCACGGTGACGCTCACGGAGGCGGGCGAGGAGCTGCGCGTCTTTGCTCAACAAACCTTGTTGCAGTATCAGCAACTGCGGCACACCATCGACCAGCAAGGCCCCTCGCTGTCGGGTGAACTGCATATTTTCTGCTCCGTGACCGCTGCCTACAGCCACCTGCCCCCTATTCTTGATCGCTTTCGCGCTGAGCATCCCTCCGTTGAAATCAAACTCACCACCGGTGATGCCGCTGATGCCATGGAAAAAGTGGTGACGGGCGAGGCGGATCTGGCGATTGCCGGGAAACCAGAGACATTGCCCGGCGCGGTGGCGTTTTCGATGCTGGAAAATCTGGCCGTGGTGTTAATTGCGCCAGCGCTGCCCTGCCCGGTGCGTAATCAGGTGTCGGTGGAAAAGCCAGACTGGTCTACCGTGCCGTTTATCATGGCCGATCAGGGGCCCGTTCGCCGCCGAATTGAGCTATGGTTCCGTCGTCAGAAGATCAGCAACCCGTCGATCTACGCCACCGTAGGCGGGCATGAAGCCATGGTATCGATGGTGGCGCTGGGATGTGGCGTGGCGTTACTGCCGGAGGTGGTACTGGAAAACAGCCCCGAGCCGGTGCGCAATCGCGTGATGATTTTAGAGCGCAGTGACGAAAAAACCCCGTTTGAACTTGGCGTGTGCGCACAAAAAAAGCGGCTGCATGAGCCGCTGATTGATGCGTTCTGGAAAATACTGCCTAACCATTAAAGCACGGTGGCGCTTTGCTTAACCCGCGAGGAAAAAACGAAACGCCGGGTTATGGGTTTCATCGTGACAGTCGTAACCCAGCTCATTGAGCCGCGTTTCGAAATCGGGCTCGTGCTCGCCCAGTTCAAAGGCCGCCAGTACGCGCCCATAATCCGTGCCGTGGCTGCGATAATGGAAAAGGGAGATGTTCCAGTGCGTCCCAAGGGTATGCAGGAATTTCAACAACGCGCCCGGTGATTCCGGAAACTCGAAGCTGTACAGACGTTCCTGCAAGGGTTTGGACGGTCGACCTCCGACCATATAACGCACGTGCAGCTTCGCCATTTCGTCATCGGACAGGTCGACCACGCTGTAGCCGCCGTCATGCAGCAGGTTGAGGATCTCTTTACGCTCCTCAAGCCCACGGCTTAAGCGCACGCCGACAAAGATGCAGGCGTCTTTCGCATCGGCAAAACGATAGTTGAACTCGGTAACGGAGCGGCCGCCGAGAAGCTGGCAAAACTTCAGGAAGCTCCCCTTTTCTTCTGGAATAGTGACCGCAAGGAGCGCTTCACGTTGCTCGCCCAGTTCACAGCGCTCAGAAACATAGCGCAGGCCGTGGAAATTAACGTTCGCACCCGATAACACGTGGGCAAGACGCTCGCCGCGAATGTTGTGCCGGGCGATATATTTCTTCATCCCCGCCAGCGCAAGCGCGCCGGAAGGCTCGGCCACTGCACGCACATCTTCAAACAGATCTTTCATCGCCGCGCAGATGGCATCACTGTCGACGGTGATGATGTCATCGAGATATTCCTGACAGACGCGAAAGGTTTCATCGCCAATGCGTTTAACCGCCACGCCTTCCGCAAATAATCCCACGCGCGGCAAATCAACCGGATGACCTGCATCCAGTGCCGCTTTCAGGCAAGCTGAATCTTCGGCCTCAACCGCAATCACTTTGATTTGCGGCATCAGCTGCTTGATCAGTACCGCCACGCCCGCTGCCAGTCCACCGCCGCCAACCGGCACAAACACGCGATCGAGATGGGCGTCCTGCTGCAATAGTTCCAGCGCCAGCGTGCCCTGACCTGCAATCACCATCGGATGATCGAAAGGCGGTACCCAGGTAAATCCCTGCTGCTGCGACAGGGCAACCGCCTTCGCTTTCGCCTCATCAAAATTGGCACCGTGGAGCAAGACTTCACCGCCAAATCCCCGTACGGCGTCCACTTTGATATCCGCCGTGGCGACAGGCATGACAATCAGCGCTTTTAAGCCCAGACGGGCGGCCGAAAATGCCACACCCTGAGCGTGATTACCCGCGGATGCGGTAATGACACCACGTGCTTTTTGCTCATCCGTCAGGCCCGCCATCATTGCGTACGCCCCACGGAGCTTAAAGCTATGGACAGGCTGACGGTCTTCTCGTTTCACCAGAATAACGTTATCAAGGCGCGAAGAGAGCTTGTCCATTTTCTGCAGCGGCGTCACCTGCACCGCTTCATAGACCGGAGCGCGTAGCACCGCCCTGAGATATTCCGCCCCCTCGGGGGCGTCTGACAGGGGTTGTGATTCGGCCATCGTTAGCCCCCCAGTTTCGATTTATCGCGTACCGCGCCTTTATCTGCACTGGTCGCAAGCGTTGCATAGGCACGCAGGGCGAAGGAGACCTCACGCTGGCGATCTTTCGGCGTCCAGGCTTTTTCGCCGCGGGCATCTTGCGCTTCACGACGTGCGGCAATTTCCTGGGCAGTCAGCTTCAGCTGGATCCCGCGATTCGGAATGTCGATTTCAATCAGGTCGCCGTCTTCGATGATCGCGATATTGCCACCACTTGCCGCTTCCGGCGAGACGTGGCCGATAGAGAGACCCGACGTCCCGCCGGAGAAGCGTCCATCGGTGATCAACGCACAGGCTTTACCCAGCCCCATGGATTTCAGGAAGGTGGTGGGATAGAGCATTTCCTGCATGCCCGGCCCGCCTTTTGGTCCTTCGTAACGAATGACCACCACATCGCCTGCCACCACTTTTCCGCCCAGGATCGCTTCAACCGCATCGTCCTGGCTTTCGTAGACTTTCGCCGGGCCGGTGAATTTCAGGATGCTGTCATCCACGCCGGCGGTTTTGACGATACAGCCATTTTCAGCAAAGTTACCGTACAGCACGGCGAGGCCGCCGTCCTGGCTGTAAGCATGCTCCAGAGAGCGAATGCAGCCCTGAGCGCGGTCGTCATCCAGCGTGTCCCAACGACAATCCTGCGAGAATGCTTTCGTGGTCCGGATCCCCGCAGGGCCTGCGCGGAACATCGCTTTCACCGAGGCATCTTTGGTGAGCATGACATCGTACTGCTCCAGCGACTCTGGCAGCGTCAGGCCGAGAATGTTCTTCACCTCACGGTTCAACAGGCCGGCACGGTCAAGCTCTCCCAGAATCCCCAGTACGCCGCCCGCACGGTGAACGTCTTCCATATGATATTTAGGGGTGCTTGGCGCCACTTTACACAGCTGCGGTACCTTGCGCGAAAGCTTATCGATATCACTCATGGTGAAGTCGATTTCGGCTTCCTGCGCCGCCGCCAGCAGGTGCAGAACGGTGTTAGTAGAACCGCCCATGGCGATATCCAGGGTCATCGCGTTTTCGAATGCCGCTTTACTGGCAATATTGCGCGGCAGTGCGCTGGCATCGTCCTGCTCATAGTAGCGTTTGGTCAGCTCAACAATGCGTTTGCCCGCATTGAGGAACAGCTGCTTACGATCGGCGTGGGTTGCCAGCAGTGAACCGTTGCCCGGCTGAGAAAGACCCAGCGCTTCGGTCAGACAGTTCATGGAGTTAGCGGTAAACATACCGGAACATGAGCCGCAGGTTGGGCACGCCGAGCGTTCGACCTGGTCGCTTTGCTCGTCGGAGACCTTCGGATCCGCACCCTGAATCATCGCATCGACCAGATCGAGTTTGATGATTTTATCGGACAGCTTGGTTTTACCTGCCTCCATCGGGCCGCCGGAGACGAAGATCACCGGGATGTTCAGACGCAGGGAGGCCATCAGCATCCCCGGGGTGATTTTATCGCAGTTGGAGATACAGACCATGGCATCCGCGCAGTGGGCGTTCACCATGTACTCCACGGAGTCCGCGATCAGCTCGCGCGACGGCAGTGAATAAAGCATGCCCCCGTGGCCCATGGCGATACCGTCATCCACCGCAATGGTGTTGAACTCTTTCGCCACGCCGCCAGACGCTTCGATTTGCTCGGCAACCAACTTACCGAGATCGCGCAGATGCACATGGCCCGGCACGAACTGGGTGAAAGAGTTGACCACAGCGATAATTGGCTTACCGAAGTCATCATCGGTCATTCCGGTTGCGCGCCACAAAGCGCGGGCACCGGCCATATTGCGACCATGTGTGGTAGTGGCTGAACGATACTTAGGCATGCTTAATTAACTCCCGTCTGACTATTAAATGGGACGGTGCGTGCCGTCCCATATTTATATTTAGTGATTAACCTGATCCAACCAGCCCCATTTATCTTCCGTTTCACCGGTGAAGAGGCCAAAGAATGCTTGCTGGATGCGTTTGGTGACCGGGCCACAGCGGCCTTCGCCTACCTGGATGCCGTCCACGCTACGTACAGGGGTGATTTCCGCGGCGGTACCGGACATAAAGACTTCGTCTGCCAGATACAGGGATTCACGGGAGAGCACCTGCTCGCGCACCTCGATATCCAGATCTTTCGCCAGCTTGATAATGGCATCACGCGTGATACCCGGCAGCGCGGAAGAGGTGAATGGCGGAGTAAACAGAATGCCATCCTTCACTTCGAACAGGTTTTCGCCTGCGCCTTCAGAGATATAGCCGTGGACATCCAGCGCGATGCCTTCCTGATAACCATGACGACGCGCTTCGCTGCCCACGAGCAGTGAGGAAAGATAGTTACCGCCCGCTTTCGCCGCGGTCGGAATTGTGTTTGGTGCAACGCGGTTCCAGGAAGAAACCATTGCGTCGATCCCCTGATCGAGTGCTTCGGCACCCAGGTAGGCACCCCACGGGAACGCAGCAATGATCACATCGGTGGTATAACCCTCCGGCGGGTTAACGCCCATCCCCACATCGCCCACAAACACCAGCGGACGAATATAGGCACTCGTCAGGTTGTTTTTGCGGATGACGGCGCGGCAGGCTTCCATCAGTTCATCGACGCTTTGAGAAACAGGGAAACGATAGATTTTGGCTGAATCACGCAGGCGTTGCATATGCTCGCGGTGGCGGAACACCACAGGTCCTTTGTGAGAATCGTAGCAACGGATGCCTTCAAAAACGGAGGTACCGTAGTGCAGGGCATGAGACATCACGTGAATTTTTGCCTCCTCCCAACGAACCATCTCACCGTTGAACCAAATGTAATCAGCTTTCTTCGTTGTCATTTTTATTCCTATTTCGCTCAGGCGCGAATTTGTTGTGATGCGGTTGTGCTCTGGCAGATGGCAACATGCGCCACGTCCACCAGTTTCGTTAACTGACTAAACAGTAAGTCGACCGACCGTGGGCTGGCAACGGTCAATTCGATATTTATGTTTTGTGCATCCGTCGCGGTCTCCATATTCATGGAGCAAATCTGAAAGCCGCGATGGCGTACGACGCGTAACACGCGTTCTAATGTTTCCGGGTTGAAGCGGGCCTGAACGGCGACCTGATGTTGCATCATGATAATTTCTCCAGCATTTGTGCATTACTGGCACCGGGCGGCACCAACGGCCAGACGTTCTCAAGTTCATCGATTGAGACATGAAGCAGATAAGGCCCTTTGCTGGACAGCATGGTGTCGAGCGCCGCTTCTACCTGGTCTTTTCGGGTGATGTGCTGGCCAGGGATGCCAAAGGCGCTGGCTAACACGAGGAAATCGGGGTTATCGGTCAGGGTCGTTTCGCTATACCGCTCGTTGAAGAACAGCTGCTGCCACTGGCGAACCATGCCCAGACGCTGGTTATCCAGTAAAAGGATTTTCAACGGTAACTGCTTACGCTTCACCGTGCCCAGCTCCTGCACGTTCATCATGAAAGAACCATCGCCGGAGACGCAGATGACGGTATCGTCCGGGCGAGCCACCTGCGCACCCACCGCGGCTGGCAGGCCGAAGCCCATCGTGCCTAACCCGCTGGAGGTGATAAAGTTTTCAGGACGGGTATAGGTCATGTGCTGCGCCGACCACATTTGATGCTGACCCACATCGGTTGTCACCACGCTGCTGGCAGGCTTACGGTCCGAAAGCTGTTTTAACAGCAACGGGGCGTAGATAGCCTCGCCGGGGTGGTCATAGCGCCAGGCGTGTTCAGCCCGCATTGCCGCAGTATGTTGTTGCCAGCCTTCGATGGACAGCGGTTGTTGCAGCGCGGGCAACAGCGTATTCAAATCGCCCTGCAGGGCCACGTGCGCCTGACGCAATTTATTCATTTCCGCAGGGTCGATATCCATATGGATGACCTTTGCGTTTGGGGCGAACGTATTCAGTTTACCGGTTACGCGGTCGTCAAAGCGCGCGCCCACGGCGATAAGCAGATCGCATTCCTGAACGGCCAGATTCGCCGCTTTGGTACCGTGCATTCCCAGCATACCGAGGTAGTAGGGATAATCGTCTTCAACAACGCCCAACCCTTTCAGCGTACAGGCGACCGGAATTTGCGTGGCGGCGACAAAGTCGCGTAAGGCTGGAACCGCCTGCGCCATGCCGACGCCGCCACCCACGTACAGCATGGGCTGCCGGGACTGCATCAGCATCTGGCGGGCCTCTTCAACTTCCACATGGGGGAAGCCATCCTCACTGTCTACGGTAGAGAAGTGTGGCTCCAGATCGCCAGTAGCTATTTGGATATCCTTGGGAATATCGACTAAGACGGGACCCGGACGGCCTGAGTTTGCCACCTGAAAGGCTTCTGCCATCACACGTGGCAACTCTTCCAGAGACTGCACCAGGAAGCTGTGCTTGGTGCAGGCGAGAGACAAACCGAGAACGTCCACTTCCTGAAAAGCATCGGTACCGATTAACGGCAGCGCCACCTGGCCGGTGATCGCCACAACGGGAACGGAGTCGAGAAGCGCATCTGCAAGGCCGGTGATCAAATTCGTCGCGCCCGGCCCGGATGTCGCCATGCAAACGCCGGTTTTGCCGGTAGAACGGGCATAACCAATCGCGGCCATTGCGGCTCCCTGCTCATGTCGACACAACAGGTGTTCAACGCCGCCATCATACAAGGCATCGTAAATCGGCATGATGGCGCCGCCCGGGTATCCGAAAACAATGTCGACGCCCTGCGCTCGCAACGCATGTACTACCCATTGTGCTCCATTCATAGTGAGTTCCCCGTCATAAATCGAGAGAAACAGAATTTTATGCTAGATGTCATTGCCTGCTCCTCTTTTAAGTTTTTAAGTCATAAAAAAACCCCCGGACCTTTCGGTGCGGGGGTCTTAGTTCGTTAAGGCTTGATTCTTAAGCCTTTCCTCGTCCAAGTGCAGCCCCGCACGGTGGGATAATAATCACCACCACGCTAATCACAACTAGGCTAATCACATTTAGAAGGGCTTTCATTTTCAGTTTTTTTGCATCTTGTTCGAAGGAATACCTAAAGAGGTACCACAGATTCCGAACGTAACACAAGAAAAATTTATGACACGCTACGTGCGTCAGCGAGCAGATATACAAAAAATATATGTTTTATATAAGAAAATCAGGATTTGAATAATTTTCATATTCTTATCGCGATCGTAAGGCAGGTTAACGCGCTTTTTTTTAGCTTTGCGGCTCACTTTCCAAAGAAATGCAACGATTACATTTTCCATTAAAAATCGGTGAACATGCCGCGTAAAAACGTAAAGCAGACCTCATCCTGCACAAAACCGTAAGGCATAGTACCCCTCTAAGGAGGCAATTATGTCATTGTCGGTTGTTTTTACGCGTGCAGCTTTAGGCGTCAATGCGCCACTTATCTCAGTGGAGGTTCACTTAAGTAATGGGCTACCCGGTCTGACCCTCGTCGGCCTGCCTGAAACAACGGTGAAAGAGTCCAGGGATCGGGTACGAAGCGCTATCATCAATAGCGGTTATACCTACCCTGCGAAGAAGATCACCATCAATCTCGCTCCTGCAGACTTGCCAAAAGAGGGAGGGCGATATGATTTACCTATCGCCATTGCGCTTCTCGTGGCGTCTGAGCAGCTTAGCGCTTCAAGACTGAATACGTACGAGTTCGTGGGTGAGCTGGCGCTTACAGGCGCGCTGAGAGGCGTTCCTGGTGCTATTTCGGGAGCACTGGCCGCGTTGAGAGCGGGACGGCAGATCGTCGTTGCCCGCGAAAATGAACCCGAAGTGAGCCTGATTGAAGAGAAAGGGTGTCTGGTCGCTGAACATTTGCAGGAGGTCTGTGCTTTTCTGGAGGGCCGCCATGAGCTTGACGCTCCAGAAGAGCATCAGTTTATTCTGCCTGACAGCGCTGAGGACCTGAGCGACATCATCGGTCAGGAGCAAGGGAAACGCGCGCTGGAGATCACCGCTGCAGGCGGGCATAACCTGCTCCTCATTGGCCCACCCGGAACGGGTAAGACAATGCTGGCCAGCCGCCTGAACGGTTTGCTTCCTCCTTTAACCAGCCAGGACGCGCTGGAGAGCGCTGCAATTATTAGTCTGGTGAATGCCCAGTCCTTGCATACCCAGTGGCGGAAAAGGCCCTTCCGCTCCCCCCATCACAGCGCATCCCTCAACGCGATGGTCGGCGGGGGTGCGATTCCCGAACCCGGTGAAATTTCGTTAGCGCACAATGGCATTCTGTTTCTCGACGAATTGCCCGAATTTGAGCGCCGCGTACTCGATGCTTTGCGCGAACCGATTGAGTCCGGGCAAATCCATATCTCGCGAACGCGCGCTAAAATTAGCTACCCTGCCCGGTTTCAGCTTGTTGCTGCAATGAACCCCAGCCCGTCGGGTCATTATCAGGGCAATCATAATCGAAGCAGCCCGGAACAGACGCTTCGCTATCTGGGCAGATTATCTGGCCCCTTTCTTGACCGTTTCGACCTGTCTCTGGAGATCCCTCTTCCGCCGGCCGGCGTACTCGGTCATAACCCAAAAACCGGTGAAAGCAGTGCGACCGTGCGCCAAAGGGTTGAGGCTGCTCATGACAGGCAGTATGTGCGCCAGAACACGCTGAATGCGCGTCTGGATAACGCCGGGATTCGTCAGCACTGTCGCTTATCAGAAAGTGATGCACAGTGGCTTGAGGAGACGCTGACGCGATTTGGACTATCCGTCCGTGCCTGGCAGCGTTTGCTGAAGGTGGCGCGTACTATTGCCGACCTGGAGGAGTGCACTGAAATTGAACGACGCCATTTGCAGGAAGCCTTGAGCTACCGAGCGATTGACCGCCTTTTGCTGCATCTGCAAAAGATGCTGGCGTAAAAAAGGGGCCGAAGCCCCTTTTTCATAATATCAATCGTCTGACTCAGTGTAGTCTTCTGCGCCTTCAACCTGTGGCTTACCGCCAGACAGAGTGTGGAAACGCTTTGGTCGCTTAATGCGTGCCATGTATTTGATCCAGACACGTTCTACTTCAGATTCAGGCTCACGCTCGCCACGGCAAACGGCAACAAATTGCTTCTCATCTTCTGTTGCAGGCTCACGTTTGCCCAGATCTAACTCGTTAAAGGCATAACCATGACGCTCAAGTAGTTGTGCCTCTTTGATGGTGAAATCACCATGACGAGAGAACCCACGCGGATAATGTTTATTGTCGAAAAAACGATTAGTTGTCGTAAAGCTGTCCGCCATCCTACACGCTCCTAATTCTTTGGCCGAGCTATTTATGGCGCGGAGTATTAGTTACGCTTGACAGAGTGTAAAACAAAACATTTAAATCATAACGACAAATAATTTTGCGGAGAAAGATGTGGATACGGAATTGCTAAAAACTTTCCTTGAAGTGAGCAGAACGCGTCACTTTGGGCGCGCCGCGGAAGCGCTCTATCTGACGCAGTCAGCAGTGAGTTTTCGTATTCGTCAGCTTGAAAATCAGCTTGGCGTGAATCTTTTCACCCGTCATCGCAACAACATTCGCTTAACGGCAGCAGGTGAAAAGCTTTTACCTTATGCTGAAACGCTCATGAGCACCTGGCAGGCGGCCCGAAAGGAGGTCGCCCATACTTCCCGGTACAATGAATTTTCTATCGGAGCCAGCGCGTCGCTGTGGGAATGTATGCTGAGTCCCTGGCTGGCGCGCTTATATCAGTCGCATGGGCAGTTACAGTTCGAGGCCCGCATTGCCCAACGGCAGTCGCTGGTAAAACAACTGCATGAACGACAGCTTGATCTGCTGATCACGACAGAAGCCCCCAAAATGGACGAATTTAGCAGCCAGATCCTCGGGCAATTCAGTTTGTCGTTATATGCCGCGGAACCAGGAATGATGAAGAGCGATCTGAACTATTTACGTCTGGAGTGGGGACCGGATTTTCAGCAACATGAGGCCGGTTTAATCGCGGCTGACGATGTCCCCCCACTTACGACCAGCTCGGCAGAAATTGCCTGCCAACAGCTTGCGCATCTGAAAGGTTGCACCTGGCTACCTACCCGCTGGGCTGACGAGAAACAGAACTTGCACACGGTCGCCGACTCAACAACGCTGCTAAGGCCCCTTTACGCCATCTGGCTGCAGAACAGTGATAAGCAGGCGCAAATTAAAGATCTATTGAAAATCAATGTAATGGAATAAAGACAGACACTGGACAATGCTTGCAAGGATGCGAGCAAAGAGGTGAGAGGAGGTAAATTGAAGACAAAAAAAATCCTTTGCCTAAGCAAAGGATTATTATATGGCAGGGGCGGAGAGACTCGAACTCGCGACACCCGGTTTTGGAGACCGGTGCTCTACCAACTGAGCTACGCCCCTAAAGTTTCTTATCATTAAGCCTGCTATCTAAGCAGGCTTAATTTTCTAATAAGTGGCGGAACGGACGGGACTCGAACCCGCGACCCCCTGCGTGACAGGCAGGTATTCTAACCGACTGAACTACCGCTCCACCGAAGACTG
>NZ_JAJVHF010000017.1 GCF_022171985.1 Huaxiibacter chinensis
AGTGCCTTCTGATGCTGCTCAGACATACTATGCACAGATATAATCACCCGTCCGTCCTTGTGATTATCGGAAAAGGCCATGCACCGGAGTCGGCAAACCGGTATGCAGTGATGTGACTTTAATCTTTATCAGCAGGCGCATTTCGTATTAAGGGAGCCAGTGTTAGCAACCCTGCCCAGGACGGAAGGACACTATCAGGACTGAACGCCAGTTTGGCGATTAAGGGGGTTAAATCTGCAAGCGGATGACAGTGCCCCAGCTGCTGCTCAGTCACACCACGTCCTGATAAAATCTCCTGCCCGGTAATGTGATGACCGAAAAAAGCCCGTGCACTGGTGTCGGCAGACCGGCACGCAGGAATATGACGTTAATCTGTATCAGCAGGTACATCTCGCATTAGGGAGCAAGTGATAGCAACCCCGCCCAGAACTGAAGGCCAGCATGAGGACAGAACCCCAGTTTGGCGATTAAGGGGGTTAAATCCGGCAGCGTGAGTAAGTGCCCGTGCTGTGTTAAAGAAATATTCCCTAAGGACAATCTTCCGCTCGGCCTTTTGTATAAAGTTGTCACCCCGGGAGCGGGGATCACTTTACCTGCTTAGCCTAAATCTTACGTCAATCGCTATCCGGAATTTTAGCTTAATGGTCCTGAGTAAGTTAAAAGGGCTACCCATAATGACGTCCCCAGATGGTGATAAAGGAGTTAATTCCGCCTTCGGCTTACAGTGCCGCAGCTGCTGCTCAGCAACACCACGCCCTGATTAAATCTCCCGCCTGTCCTTGTGATGACCAAAAATAGTCCGTGCACTGGCGTCGTAAGACCGGCATACAGGAATGAGGCGTTAATCTTTATTAGGTGGCAGGATTCGCATCATGGGAGCAAGGGCCCTAGAACTGTAGACTAACATTAGAAAATCACAGTTTGGCGATAAAGGGGGTTAAATAAGTTAAAAGTCTTCGGTGAGCAAATTGGATAAATTTTCAGAAACCAAACCGTTAATAATAAACTTTTAGAAGAATGATTAAAGGATATTAAGTTTTGTATGCAAAATGACACCAGTGATCTGTTTTCACTAATAATGCCGCGCTACTTTGATTACCTTTGGTAAACAAAAATGTAATTTACGTGATTTTCATCTTATAATGTCAGTATTGAAGTTATAAATTTTGTTTACTTAATGCGTACACAACCTAACTGCGATTTGTATTTATGTCACTGTTTTTACACCACATTAATTATAAAACCAAAATTTGCAGCACAGTGATGAACTCATTAAGTCACAACCTCATTTGTTTACTTAAGGCATACAATAAAAAACCAGATTCTTATGAGACATCTGGTTTAATTATTTTTGCTTGAAGATATTTACTCTACGCGGCCAAACCCGCTGCTACTTCTTGAGCATAGAGAATTTCTATTGCCTCGCCATAGCTACAATTCTCGCGGCTTTGAATTTCCCATAATTTACTCCTGTCAGCACTATCCGTAGTAAAACAAAGCTCCATTTTCCGGTCTACGTATAACCGACAGATCTCTTGGAAGTTTTCGAACCTGACTAACATCTCTGAAAACACCTTTTTGACTGTACGAATATTTTTCATACGTTCATATTCTGCATCTGAAGTAGAAAAATATTTATTAGCCTTCATTGCTTCAATGCTTTCTTTTTCTTGTTTCATGATTATCTTCCAAGGCGAGTTAGCAGTCAGGGCCCGGCCAACAGAAGAAGTAAAATAATCTTCAAACGACTGTGTGATACAGATGCCAGCGCAGTTTGTTTTCCTGAACCTACGCCATGCCGCTTCGAGGAAGGAAGAGAAGAATTGGTTTGATTGATTTCCGGCACCTGATGAATTATCAGGACGAATGTACTCCCATGCTTCATCAAGGATGAACAAGCGACGACGCCCATCTTTTTTGATGAACATTGCATGCTGAGCAGCCTGAATGATAGACATTAATACAACTGTCTGAAGGTGGGGGGTGCCTTTTAGCTCCTCCAGTTCCAAAACAATAAATCTGCTGTCGAAGTTGATTGGAGGCAACGTATCGGTAAACCGGTGCCCATAAATTCCACCTTCGCACCATGCTCCGAGTTGCTCCCCAATATCCTTTATACGTTTGTCTTCATGCTTCTTGCAACGCAGAGCAAAGCCGGTTATTGAACCGGTCCGACCTGATTTTCTGGATTCTTGGTACTCTTCTGCAATAAGCTGAAGCATCACTGATTGTTGATAATCATCGATAAGGCCTTTCTCTGAAGCCATAATTTTTAGCTGATTCAAAACCATTATGGTCTGAGCAACTTTGTCTTTTTCTGCATCGTTTGAAGTTGATTCACCGGTAAATTCAGGTGCTTCGTTAAATACATCGTCGTTAACAGTGATGTCAGTTAGGAAGGCAAAGGGATTTAGGGTGAAGTCAGGGGTTTTACCGAAATCAATAAATTGACTGTTTGTATATTGTTCCGCAATCCCCTGGTAAGAACGGCCCACGTCCACAACAAATACTTGAGCACCGTCAGGATCATCATCTGGGTATTCGTTTTCTAAAAAATGCTTAAATGTTGAGCGATAATGAACGAGGTTATTAGATCGCGGTCCAGCTCCAAGATAGTTATTGATTAGATATGCTGTCCAGAATGACTTCCCTGCACCTGACGTTGCACCAATAACCATGTTATAGCTTGCAGAAGTCTTGAAAATATCAAGTCCCATGAGTTGACCTTCACGAGAAACTAAACTCAGTACTGGTCTATCTGTATTACCTTTCCAGGGCCCAAAGATCGGTGTCATATGAGCCGCTCCGGTGTTGCTCACTACTTCGGAACGGTCAAGGTCGAAAATTGTCTTTGGGTCATTGCACATTGGCAGACATGACATAAATGACGGGAAAACGATAAAGGAATCATCTGCTACTTTGACCCGGCTTTCGAGGTAAAAGGATTTGAGATCGTTAGCTGCTGTCTGCACAGAATTGGCATTACTACCCATAACAGTGAAAGTAAGATACCCTCTTAAAAGCTTTGCGCCATCCTCAAGCTCGCGAGTTACGGCCATGTAGTCATTATCCATATCCCGCAGGCGAGGGCAGAATGTGACAACTGAAGGTATACTTGCCTGTTTATTAGTGATTGCTTTGTAGCGGACGTTTTCTTTTGACAACTTGAGCGGATCGGCAAACTGAACAGTCTGAGTGATCATAAATGGGCTGAAAATTGTCTTACGTCCATGCATCCAGTTAACTACTAACTCATACATACAACCGAAATTGACGTATTCAGGAAACTTTACAACGGAAAGTTGTTTGAAGTAACGATGCTCAGATTCGTCGTCACTTTGTGTGACTGATGAGAAATGATTTTCTGTGACTGTATACTTACGGCCGGGAACGTTAACTTGTTCATTAAGCCTTTTCATAGTGTTAACGTCTATGAAACCTTCAGCCCACCGGGAGTTCTTTCCGGGGTTTACGACCTTATCTATACAATAGAGCCAGTTTTCTGCATCGACCTTAAACGGATGCAATCCAATCGTAATTAACTTACTTACAAGTTCAGAGTAAAGTGAATCGATACGCGAATGTTCCAGCTCGGTAGGAAGGGCAGACTGTAAAGGAATCGATAGCGAGATCCATACCTGAAAATCCCTCAACATAAGGTTATCATGATCAGGTTTTAAAGGCTTATGCATACTTCTGTCGTAGTAGTCCAACTGATAACCATTAAGCAGATCTGCTTTAAGCTTATCGTTCCCAGTCATACGCCCACCTCGCACAGCTGACCAAGCACTAAGCTGTAAAGTCAGGTCTGGCAATGCAGTCAGAGATATTTGACAGACAGTATCTGTAGGGAAATCCATTTTGAACATTTCAGCAAGAACATCTTGCTGATTATCAAAAACTCCAGGGGATGGATTACAGATAAACATAAACCCTAATCTGTTGCCATCAATCAAAAAATAGTGAGTCCCTGCTAATTGATCGTAAACAGGGATAAACCCACCTAATTGATGGCGATTTAAACCGCTATTGTAATTATTGATAGCTTCCATATTTGACCTTACAGTTGTCTAACAATGCCGTTCGAAGAGACAGCTTTAGTTGCTTTTTGTTGCTGCTGCATATTTTCCCGGGCCGCATCCTGTACTTCTAAAGGAACTATGCGAGCTGGGTTTGAGGTCGAATTCTTGCCAGCAATCCATGTTTGCGGTTTTACGTTGACATAAACGTAGCCGGGAAGATTAAGCGCATCGTTATCATCGGTATAAGGTGCAAAAGTAATTCTCATTACTTTCCCCTGTTGCAGAACAGCAAGTGGTTCAGGAGCCACTACAGCTTGTTTATAACCTTGCGAACGGTATTGCTGGATCTGCCCAGGGTTGAGAGTCGGGTTAACGGGCTGGCCATTGTAAAGAGAGTACATATCCTTACCAGGGCTGATATCAGAATTAGGTGCAACGTAGCGTGGGGCATTTCCAGCAGAAACCGGATAGCTTGTTTGTTTAACGACTTCCGCAGCCGGATGAACGAAAGGGTTACCAGTTGAAGAGGCAGTGCTATAACTGCTAGTCATCCTTACGTTTGAATTAACCGGTACACCAGAAATAGGCCGTGGTCCAATGGATGAAGTAGGGGCACCCATTTTTAAAGTTTTATCGTACATGACAGGTAACTGACCAACTGGCTTAATTTCGGTTTTTGAATAAGCCACAGGCTGATTTTTAAGGGTAGTAGACTGTGGATATTTGACTTCCCCTGGAGGGCTAATTTCAGTTGGATAACGGCTGTCATTGACAGCCGATTTCTCCTTTCCCGATTCCGACTCTTCCCCCGCCAGTGCAGACAGATCATCTCGATTATTAGTTAACTCCATAACTTCGCGAGGACCTTTACAGATAACGCCCTTTTCAATGCCTGGACATTCGGATTCGGAACTACCGATGGAGCACCCCGTAAGATATGAGGATGTACCTACAACCAGAGCACTGAGTACCAATCTTTTGATGTTCATAAACTAGCCTTAATTTGTCTCAAATGGATTTTTTAAGAGAGGTTCAACGCTTTGGTTCAACCAGTAGTCGAAATCTTTTGGAATGCCATTACCAGCCAAACCATCCTGTCTGACAACTGAAGGTACACCCTGCAATTTATAAATTCCTGCGAGCATCAATGACGCTACCAAAGGTTCCGCCGGACATTCTTCTGCTTCTTTTTGAGAGAGCAATCTTTTTTCAATGTCGGATTTGCTTCCCATTAGCCAACGAAGAATATCGAGGTTGTTTATTTTTCCTTTTTCTTTACTACACCAGAGCCTTCTAAGCTCTTCTTTTGGCTCACCGGGTGAGGGAACTAAAACAATATCTATCCGATACTTGTCCCGATCTGCATAGAATTTCTTAACAAGTTCCATGCAACCGTCACAATCAAGTGTTATGAAAATGGCTGCTTGTCTTTTAAGCTTTGAATTTCCCAGAGGAATGGACGCTACAGTTTCCAGAGGGAAGGGGGCCTCATCAAGACTAATAAAATAGGAATTCCTGATTTCTTCTACAGTCAGAACAGGTTTACGTTTAATTACATCAACAAGGCTTCCCCCAGTAAGGGAGTATCGGCCATCGGTCGTTACTGCCATTAGCTGCGAACGTTCGTCCTGAAAGAGGTATAGCCCACCAGAAGGAATGTATATGGCATCCTTAGGTTTATATCCTTTCATTTTTGATAACACACCCGAGATCTGACTGGGTGAAACGCCACCTTCCTTTGCCTTTGCCATTAACGCAGCAGCATCACTATTAGTTAGGACCTGCTCTGAAGCATAAGTGACCGTATTCGCCATAATGGCGAAAGCCGCCATTAAAGGGAAAAGTAACTTTTTCACTATTGGGTGCCCTCTACTTCTTTGCATTATAAGAACTTGATTGTACCGCTTCAGAGCTATCTTCAAGTTCCATATAAGTGACGATTTCAACACTATCCGGTACAGTAACGGCAAGCGTTGCATCAATAATTAAATAGCCACGGTCACGGTAGATCTTCATTAATGTTCTGAAATATTCTTCGAATTGAGATCTATCATTGTCAGCAGTACGGCCTCCGTGATGCTTGAAAAATTCCTTACGTAATTCAGGCATGTCAAGCACTGCAATCTTGTACGAAGGCTGGGATTGTTTATTGAAGTAATCGTAAACATTCATAAAGCCTTTATAACCATAAATAATGACCAATACGGCAAAGGCGAAGAAAAATAAATACTTCAATATTTTTTCAATATCAATTTCGAAGGTAATTTTTTTTGTTGTCCTTTCTCGCACCATTTTTTTAGTGATTTCAGGTCCAGCTGATTCAGGCGATTCTTTTTTTTCTAAACTATCCATTTAAACCTCAGCGACTGGTCAGATTCGTTGGAATTGTAGTTCCGGTCTGAACGACAAATGTAATAGCTCGGCCAGGGCTAATTTCTACGATTGGCCACTGTTGTTCTGCAATTGCGGTGTAGTAATCGACGAGTCGATTAAGACCACCTTGAGCTGCACCAGCCCCGGCTAATGCCCCAAGTGCACCAAAATTAGGGGACTGATACTGAGCCTGTGAATTAGGGTCGATGTTAAGTGAAGATACCTTACTGGGACTTAAGCTACCGGCAAGTGAAGAAAGTCCACCGGCAAATGCAGCTCCTGCAATTGCGTTACCATTTCGGCTGATAAGCGTGCCTCGGATCCCATTTTTTCCGTCATTTTCACTTACAGCATATGCTTCCAGTTTTACGTCAAAAGCTTTCCCTTTTGAATTAACACAAGAGATAGAAGTGGCACGTATGTAAGCACGCTGTGACGCCAGATCACCAACAGCTGAACCCAGAAGGTTACAGTCACGCAAATCCATGGTGAAATTATTGGGCATGATGACATCTTTTTTAATACGCATCGTTACTGGCATTGGTTCTGATTTGGAAGAAAGGCTTGTAGGCGCTTCAAGCCCGGTAATCAGAACACCAGTGATAATAGATGTTGCCGGAAGAAACATTTCATCTTTTCGGGCAGCATGCCGCGCTTTGCTATCAACTGGCGCAGTACCATCACCTCGTACAGTCCGAGTTGGCGCTTTATCTCCTGCAATGACCTCTCTGCCTTCCTTGATTCTGTTTTCAGACACGGGCATAACCTGAATGACACCATCGGTACCATTAGTCTTAATGGAACTTTGTGTGATTGTTCTCATTGGGCTATTACGCGTAGGTGTGATAGAAGCGTAATTAGGGTTTACGCCATTAATCGGCGCATTAGCATTAAGCTGATAAGGAGCTGCCGGTGCCTGCTCATTAATCGTTTTACGCGAACTACCAGCATCCAAGTTACGATTGCCGTTTCGATTTGTCTGCATATCATTAATTTGCTGAGACAGCTGCTGAAGTTGAGAAGTTAAACTTGCAACTTGGGCTTTAGTTTCCTGTTGGGCTTTTTCTGCTTTTTCGCGGTCCTCTTTCGCCGCATTTTGGTCAAGTCGGTTTTGCTTAACCATTTCTTTATATACTTTCTGGCTTTCTTCATTACTCAATTTGTTCATTTGCGAATCATCTAACAACAAATTGGTCTGCATGTCTTTTTTCTGTGTTTTCTTTTCTTTCTTAACTGGTGTGGAAAAAATAGACTGGCTAATAATATAAACAATCACTACCAGCAGAGCGCCAATAACAGAAAGTCTGACGGTCTTATTTTCCCAGGCCTTTTTAATGTCCATGATTAGCTCCACTTGTAGGTTTCTGGAATCGTTTAATTTTTAGATTTCGTTCGCTGTCAGACATCTGAGGAACGATATAGGGTTCACCTGCTCTGGCCCAGTTTTCACGAACAGATGGATGATTCATTTCAGCTTTATCTATCTGGCTCGTTCTAGATATTTCATGTTTGTAATTAGGTTCCAAAACGTTACTTTTGTGATAGTCAAAAGCATTCTCCTCATTAATATTGCCCTCTCCTACAAATTTATCAATAAGAGTTGGATCGTTCATTATTACTGTCTGAACGGGAAAAGCGTTACTGCCATCTTCGATACTAATGGGTGCGTCCGGAACGATTAATACACTCCTTTTTGGTATATATTCTGACCTGTAGTAAAAGCTGGTTAAAGCAAATACGACAAAACCAATCACGGTGGCCCCAAGCAGAGCAGGCAAAGTAACTTTTCCCATATTATTTTCTGATTAGACTTGGTCTGGTTGTAACCCGGGCCTCGCGTTCCTTGAACAATTTATCCCGGACTATGTAAAGCTCTGTTTCTTCTCCCGGTTGCAGGTATGCTTTATCAAATAAAGCACTTGCAATAACGCCTTCTGCCATACACTGCTGATCAGCAACGATTTGACCGTATGGTTTATCGTTTTTCACAAGAATTACATCAATAAGTTCACGTGAGCCAACCAGTCTCTGACCGAGCTTTGCATACATATTAAAGTTACATGGTGACTGCTCTGGCGCAGGAATACGAGAAAGTCGGTCCTGTTGTAAACTGAATCCTGAAGGGACCTCACCAAGAGCCACAGGAGTCAATAAATCAATGATTCTTTGTTTATGATCGTCTTGTTTTGGATCCGTTGGAGCCAGTTCTTCTGACTGGGAGCGGGCCAACATTTCCTCATAGTTTTGCTTATCCAATGAGGTTTCACGTTTGGCTTGCATAGATGGGCTTAAAGATGTAGTAACTGAAATCATCGCACCGGGAACATCAAGCGGTACCAGGGTCAGGTTATAGGTCGATTCAGGTACCTGATCTTCAGACAACATAATCCCGATTGGTTTATCGGTATTAGTTGAAATAAAGACATCGCCACCATTAACAAATATGCTTGCCTCTTCAGCAGGGGTAGAAGTACTGACAGAAGCATTCTTGAAGCTGGTCGATATTCTGTTTTGAAGTCCTCGTGAAACTGGCAGTACCACATTCCCACCAGGCGGCACATTTACACGCTGAACTTCTTTATATCGGTTACGAGCTTCGACATAAAGTTCATCGGCTTTTGACGTGGCGGTCGCATTGGTTGCATTCTGCTGGGAAGAGGTACCTGTTGGTCTCCCATAGCTATCAATTGCACCAGATCGGGTCTGTGCGTCAAATCCGGGGAGACTAGGATTATTTGATAATGCTCCAGTAATAGCGCTTACCGCAGGCGAAGCATTGCTGGCTGGGGAAAGTTGCACGGTAGGGAGATCAGTTGTAGGTTTTTGTCCCTGCGCATTACCGGCTTCACTAAGGTTTGTTTGTGCACCTGACTGTTCAGAACCAGCTTGACCCGGAATAATGGCTTTTGCAGCTCCATTCTGAAATCCGTCAGCACCAACTGGCATTACAACCGGGTTATTAATTGTTGCTGGCAATTGGTATTCTTCAGCGATTACGCAGTTCGAAGTCGTGAGCATGATCAATGCTGTAATTGCGTTGAAGCCTAAGCCCTTTTTTTTAATCATCACTTGTTACCTGTAGACGGTGGCGGATTATCCAGCGTTGCCAGTTGCTCTTTGCCGTTTATCGTAATTTTTTTAATATTCGGTGTTCCGGAATATTGATTTACATATGCAATTCTTGGGCGACCATTTTTCATCCCGAGAACCCATTCATAAGTCCATTTCGATGATTCAGTTTTGTCCGGAACATTTACAAGTCGAGTCGTTTTGGTACCCCAGACATAGACCATGTCATTTTTTGGATCAAAGTAAATATCATTAGGCTTAAAGGTCTGCTCAACACCACGAGCCTGCATGATATTTATCTGCTCCTGTAAAGACTCACTCGTTTTAGCCTGTAGTTCAGGTGAAAGGGCATCGAGGACATAGGCCGTCACAAAGGAAATATTAGTTGGATTAATATTCCCTAAAAGGGTACTAAAAAAGAGAGCCCATTGTGTTTTATAAGATTCCGATGCTTTGTTACCAACAACCGTGATCTCTTCATTCATGTTTGGAGGGGTAACAATCGTCACTGGGTCAGTGAAAAAAAGAATCTTTGCAACCAATAACCCAATGACGGCTATTGAAACAGTATTAATGCGGATAAGTTTTGTATCACGATTAATCAGGGCGCTGTATGTAATTCCAGCACCTGACGCTTCAGCTTGTGGGCTAAATCGTTTTTTAATGTCCAAAAAACGTCCCTTAGCACTTTCATCTTTCTTTACGTATGACTGTTCAAGATCACCGTTTTCATCCTTTTTAGATTTTTTGAAAAAAGGGATGTTAATGCCACTTAGCATTTTCATTCATAGCTCCATCAAGAATACAAATCTCTGATAAATGGATCGTTGAAATAACGGCTACTAAAAACTGCTTTACCTGGCAAAAAACCGAGCCACCAGAGTTTGTGTTTTAGCAATCCTCTTATTCCTGACTCAGCTGCTTTGTTATACGCAATCCAATACACAACCGCTGCTACAACAGAAAACCCGAAGCATTCGAAGATATTCCCAAATGCAACCAGAATGAATGCAAGCCCTAATTTTTTGGCATCCCAAAACAAAATCAGTAGAGGCATGTTGATCCTGAAAGGGAATCTATAGGTATGCTGAGGAACGTCGTTCTGCTTACTCATTAAAAATCCAGAGAGGGGGATGAACCCCCTCATGCATGATTAACAATAAATTACAGCGGTACGCCAGCATCCATAAAGGTGCTGATAATTTTCTCGCCGTTGGCCATTACCAGCATCATGAATAATGAAACCAGTGCCAGGCCCGGGTTAGGCTTAAGGACAGAGAAATATACGCTTGAGATCAACATCGCGGCTGCCAGAATTTTGCCCGGAGCTCCAGTCATACTTTCACTCATGTATGACCAAATATCTCCCAGTGCCCCATCATCTGAACCCGCATATGCCAGACCGCAAAAAAGCACGGTCAGCAGAACAAACAAAATCACTTTTGCGCTTTTTGTTTTAAAAAGTGCAGCCGTGTTAGATTTCTTTTCACTAAGGCCAATATTTAAAGAAAGTTCCATAATTACTCCGTGTAGATTTGAGTTCACGTAAACGCGAATGAATAATACTTTTTTATTCCGATCCTTCCGTTCGCATAAACCCCCTTTTTTTAACGTTTAGCGATTGGTGAATTTTTAAGCAAAGGGCCTAAAGCATAATCTTTGAAAGGTACCAGTGAACGCTTAGTAAAAGTTTGAAAGAGGGGAGGGGGTAAGATTACGTTAAGCTCAATCCTGAAGCTGATGAGACTCCTCAAGCATAAAAGTCACTTTTGATGGTTTGAAAAGCTCTAACTAGATATCGGGCAGGTAACTAAGCTTCATATCTAATCTTTTTTGTTCCCTTATTATCTATCTCTTGATTCTGAGAAGGCCGCATATCACTGTGCTCCCTGGTTCGGCAACTATCAGTTGGAGAAACTACATACAATCCTCGGGCCGGTGCGTCATTCATCTAAATGCCTTTTACACCTCTGGGCGTGAGTGGGACTTTGTCTTGTCCATACGAACATCATTCATTCGAATGCTTTTGGCCAATGCTATTTAAGCAAATGCTTTCTGGCTGAGTCCTTTTGCGAATGAGTCTTTGATATAACTGCATGAATTTTGGGTTGTTTGGTGTACTAACAAAACAAAGGCATTTCTTTGAATGCCATTGGAGTTGTGATGCTTCTGATATTTTTTTGATCTCATATCAAGCACATAGTCCTTCTGATGCCCAATGTCATAGATGTCTTGGACCATTCTCGCTCTTAACAAAGCTGAACTGTGTGTCATTCGACCTAATGCCATTCACCAAAATGCCTTTTTATACCACTGCATAGCTATGCTCGGGATACAGTGGCAAACAAAAGCATTTCAATGAATGAATTTTTGGGATACCGACATCAAAAGCATTTGTATGAATGTAAGAGGCGTAATCCACAAAAGGCATTCACGTGAATAGAGTGCGCACGAAACCATCTTGCTCAACGGCATTTAATGAATGGGCTAGCATGTACGCTTGAGTCAGAAAGGCATACAGATGAATAGTCAGGAGTTCGTTTGAAAAGTTACTTTTTTGCACATTAAGCCGAGATGTAAGACCAGTAGTAAAAGAAGCACTAAGCATAGCACTGATAAATAACTTATTTTTCAGCAGGTTATAACCAGTGCATACCAGATAGCTTTCAACCTTGTTTGGCAAGGGCCAGCTTAGGGCTTCTTTTGAAGATCTGAAATTGTATGTCGCGACCTTTCTTAACTTCTTGATAATCGAGATATCCGATAGATTCAAGTTCCCGCATTGCTTTACGAATTATCTGGTTTTGCGTACGAATAGGGGTTGTAAGAAGCAACCTTTCCCTCAACCGTTTCATATTAACGAACAACGTACCAGCTGGCATTGCTTCAAAATAAATATAGAGAGATTGCGCAGCTTCTTTTTTAGCCAAAATGTATAGAACCTGAAGGCTTAACAATGTCTTATGGTCGTAACGATACAGTTCCCACATAGAAGGATCCCCAACCAGCTCAACAGTATCGCTTTTTGGATCAATCATAGCCTTCTGCACCAGATGCGTTACTGTGAACCGACCACTACGAGAGTCTGAGAAGGCAAGCACTACCGATGCAAGGTTCATTAATGACTCTTTAAAGCGCGCACGAGTTCGTTTGTTGATGTTTGTTGAACTGATACCACACATCTTCGCAAACTCGTTAAAAGTCAGGCTAATCTTCTCGGAAGTAAAACCATATTTACTGAAAGCCATGATGATCCCGAGCCAGCACTTAAAGTCGGTAGACATAGATAGTTTGACACCAGTTATCTTGATGTCGTCATAACCCTCCGATCTTGCAATTTCCATACACGAAAGCTCATCAGAGGCATCAACTTCAAAGTTTCGGTCGCGGTTTTCTTTTGTGCCGACAGGGGTAAATACACTCAATCTCAGCAGGGCCACGGGCTGAACCGACTTGGACGAGTTAGGCGTCAGTTGATAAGTCTTACCTGATTCATTACTGGTTACGTCAAAAGGATGGATTAACTCGTTGTTTTTAATCATTAACTTAACTCGTCGGTGATAAGATTTTCATTTGGCAAACTGTTTATAACATATTCTTGCAAATGCTTTTTACGCATTTACCTAAATGCCATAAGCATTCCAGTAAATGCCTTCCTTATTCATTCAAATGCTTTTCGCATGCATCCGAATGCCGGATCCTTTCATAAAGTTACTATAATCAATGAGTTAAAGATGCCGTGATCTTTACTTGAACTCTATTGATCTTTAGTGATCTAAAGAATTGATCTAACCTGTTGAAAACAATGATAAGTCCATATAAAACAAGGAATAGCGCTCCTTTATCAATATCTACAGATCGCAAACGGAAATGAAAGTGGGTTTACTATCATTGTTTTATTCAAGACAGTTTTTATTTTAATTTTATTAAGCAAATTTTTTGAGTTTACCTTTTAGATGTATCAGCCCTATTTGGCAAATTTGAGGTTCATGTATCATGTAGTAAACAGGAGGAAGATATGAACAACAGCAAACATACAGTCATTGAAGTGGATACTAATCTAGTTGAAATTGAAAAGGGATTTAATCCCCGAGAGGCGGTAATCGGAGATTTGTGTTACGAACAAGAACCTGTCAAATCGATGATTGTGTCAATCAAACAAGCCTTTAAGGAAGGAAGGCAGGTTGATATGATCAAGGTCGTAAAAAGAAAAGGTAAATATTTAGTTCGTCAAGGTCATACTCGTTTTCATGGCTTAAAATTAGCAATTTCTGAAGGTGCTAATATTCCAAAATTATCTGTTATCTTAATCGATTATAAAAACGAAATTGAAGAATACCTTGAGAACCTCGATGGTAACAGAAGCAATGGGCTAAATCCGGTTGGGCAAGCTCATGCATTAGCTCATGCTGTTAGTCTCGGGTATTCGGTTGAAGAACTAGCAATGCGATATCAACGATCAACTACCGCAATTCGTAATATGCTAAAAATCCTTGATATGCCATTAGAGCTTCAACGTTTGATTAGCCTAAATCTAATCAAAAAAACGCTCGCCATTGAAATAATGTTAAAATATTCCAACGATCACAAAATGGTTTTAAAACATATAGAAGGTTTCTTACCTGGCGTTAAGAATATTGAGACTACAACGAGCAAAATTGTAGGCATACCTGAACACAATGCAGCTGGAGCAGGACCAGACACCTTAAATAAAGGCGGACCAGAAAAGAAAAATTCGGCAGTCACACGTAAGACTTTGGGTATTAAGCGCCTCTCGCATAAGAAAACAGAACGGCTAAAATCTGAATTTCTTGAGCTTGTGGAAAGTACACATACGGAATCTATAACGAATACTCAAACAGAACTAAAATTTGGTAGAGATAGTGCACACTTGTTCAAAAATGTTGATAGTAAAAATGTAATATTTTCTGATGATGGTGTTCAAATAATCTTGAATGATGAAAAGCTAAATATTTTATTGTCTTTACTTAACGACGAAAATACAGCAATCATTCTTTCTAAACCAAAATTAGAAGAGCTTCTGGAAATTCGAGATCTCCTTAAGGAATAAAAAACCGAGGATTAGTTGAGTGATTAAACCTATAAAGCTGACTCTTATCGATAATTATAATGATTTGCTTCTAACTCATGAAGTCCTTAAACGCAACATGGAAGAGTTAGAACACGGTAAACGTTTTGACCAATTTCCTGAAGGGCATGACCACTATGAAAAAACTGTGAAAGAAGCTGTAGCAATCGTAGAGGCACGTTTGGAGGTGTTTCGAAAATGAAATCTCTTTTCTTTACTCTTGATGGTCATATGGTACCAGCCTCAGTGAATGTATCCCTTAACGGAGATGGAAATTATTATGCACCTATCGAAAGAGAATGTAACGAATGTGCGGGCACAGGCCACAAAGGGGCTGATGTATGTGAAAAGTGTCATGGGGTGCAAACAGTTGGACCCATTATTGAAAAATTAGTGGTACTAGAGCCAATTACCTTTCTCGATAACATTCCGGAACTGCGTGTTAACCCAACACTCGAAGCATGGAAATCCAGAAACCACGTACTTATTGAGAAAGCAAAAAAGGCTAACACTAAGTTTTCTAATAGTATATTGGCGCAACTAGACAATAACCGTTTTTTGACAGAACGCCAGCTGGATTGTTTCTTTACAACCTTTGATGTGATGTTGTCTGAAACTCCGGAAAATGAACAAGAAATTTTAAAACATAGCTACAATATCGGCCAGGTCATAAGCATTGAACTAACATTTACTGAAGTCAGGGCCGCGTACGCAAAAAGTAAAGGGAGTTATTTTTTTACATTTACTGGTAAAGTTAGAAATGACGGGATCGCTTTAACGGCCGATAAACAGGATCACATTTTATTGGGTGAACGTTATCATTTGACTGGAAAAGTCAGAAAATTCTATGATTTTGATTCGAAAAATTATGCTGCAATAACAGTTTTTAAGTTAAGTAAACTCCAAGACAGTTAAATGTTTTACTGCTTAAATATAGAGCCAAGACTTAAACTGTCGTTAGGACTCACTCACGTAATATTGTTGCTTACGCAATGGGTTTTATCCCTCATAAAGATCTGCGAGTATAAATCTTTTACATTTAAATTCCCCTCTATCACAACCTTTTCAATAGTAAAAAAATGATAATCTTATTAATTATAATTTTTAATTTTTTGTATACCAATACCATACAGTTAAGGCTAAAAGGTGATGATGGAGATGGACTTTAAAATGCACAATGATCTGGGTCTCGGTTTCATTTGTAAAAATGCAAGAACATCGTCAAAGCCAACGTTAAGAAAAGTTACTTTTCCGGTAAGCGCATATGAAACGTCTAAGCTTTCTTTAACCGGTTTTCAATGCCCCACAGCCTGCCGATTTCCTTTTTTTGTGCTATGCATGATAATCCATAACCATCTTTCGTCTGCATGCCCTATCAACCAAAATGAATGTTCAAATCATATATCGCAATTTTCTATCGACATTAAAGTACAAGATTGGCTTAGCCGTTCAAGAGTAGCGTTTATTGATTTCCATAATCTAAGAAATACAGATAAAACCACATTAATAACAGTGGAACATCTTGAAGCTTTACTTACTGTTATGTCAACTACTCTTGTCGCTTACGCTCCATATTCAAAAAAGAGACTTAACTTTAGCTTTCTAAATTCATTTACTTTGTCTAAAACTTCTCAAAGTTACACATTAACTTTCCCGGTAGTTCTCAGTCCGCTTTTAGATGCTCTTGGCGGTTTCATTCAGGAATGCATAACCGAAAAATTGTTAAAACGACGAAATTCGAATTTCATGGTTTACGAGTATCTTAAACGTTCAGGCCAGAGCTCTCATAAAGTGGAGGACATTAATAACGACTTACAGCTTAAAACTCTAAATATAAGACTTATGAGCGTCCTTACTGGGCTTTCTCAGCAAGGACTCATTTCATTTATTTGCGAAGGAAAGAGGGGCGACCGGAGAATAGAAGAGCTTCAGTTTATACCTTATGTTCAACGAACTCACCCTGAGGTATTAACTTTTCAGGAATGGATTAGCCCCGTTGATTAGAATTAACTCTATTTCAGCACGGCCAGTATTTCTGTTTCCGTTTTCCGTGTATTTGGCTTACTTCCTACGGATCGGTAAGCGCTGAGTCTGTGTATGACGAATCCACGCTCTTCATAGAGGCCCAAAGTGAATGGTGTCAGGCTATTTGATATCGCAACAGCAGCGCCTTTTCTGTGAGCGTCAACGAGCATATTTGCTAACAGCACGTGGTCGCTTTGGCTGAACGGTTTACCATCGTAACTGACAAAACTAGTTTTGCTTGTTTTGTCATATGGCGGATCACAATAAATCTGATCTCCTTCGCCGGTTGCGGCCAGAGTCTCCTCAAAACCAGCGGTGATCAGTTCAATACCTGAAAGACGAAATGAAAGGTAGTCTATTTTATTGAAGTCAAGCTTCAGTTCTGTATGTTTCCCCCAGGGCACTGAATAGATTCTTTCTGAGTTATAGCGGCACATACCGTTATAGCCCAGGCGATTCAGGGAGTAAAACAAAGCCGCTCTTTGAAGCGGTTGACCAGAAATACAGGTTTTGTTGAAACGGTCCCTCATCTCATAGTAGTCCTTTTCGACAAAGGTTTTATCCGCTAGGTTTTGGACCTGATTTATAAAGTTAGTTTTCTGTCTTTGAATAGTCCTGTATAGGTTGATCAAGTCTGGATTGCTATCTGCAAGCAATGCATTTTGTGCAAACATGTTCAGAAAAACGGCACCACCGCCTATAAAGGGTTCTACCCACCGGCAACTATGATCGTGTGGGTAGTGATGGCTGATGAAAGGCATCAGTTTCGTTTTTCCACCAGCCCATTTGATTATCGGCATGTGTCTGAGATGTCGAGTCAAAGTGTCTATACCTGAGAGAGAAATTTAGGTGCTGGTATCGTACCTAACCACGGGCTTTAACTAATAACTTAGGGAGCAAAAAAAAGTTGTTTAAGACGCACAGTTTTGACTTTCAGCATTGCGGATTTATAAGATTTTTCCTCACTGATACCTGAACTTTATGTTTTGGATTTATGTCTTTGTTTATGAAGCGATTTTGATGCCATCACAAGAAATGGGGAGCCCTCTTTTTTTGTGAAAAATCAGAATAGGCTCAAAAAGTACCTTTTTTGCGAAAAATTATGGATTTTTTTTTCGGTAGTATCCCCGCTACGCAGAAAGTAAGCAGAAAAATGTAACGGAGCCCCTATGAGTGTTTTACTGACAGAACCTACACAGCAAGCTAATGACAAGGTCTTTAAAACGGCCCATGTTGCCTTTTCAGTAGTTACTGGCACAGGTCGTTACGTCACTGGGCTTAAACAGTTCCGTGATGCAAACCCTGAACTTTGTACTGAAGTAAGTGACCAGAAAGCATGGGCTATCCACCCTTCAGTAATTCAGGTCACGCCAGGCTTCAACTCCCGCGAAATGGGAATGGGTGACGATTACTATAAGCTCCCTGAGGTTGAAGAACACATCTACAACATCAAGAATGCCTACATTCGAGGTGACTATGTAGACCCTATCCGAGTACGTGTCATTGATGGGGTACCTTTTGTTCGCCAGGGGCACTGCCGTTTAAAAGCCGCAATGATGGCATGTGATGAAGATCATGACATCACAATCCTTTGCGTTGAGATTAAAGAAGATGAAATTGGCTGTGAGCTCGCGACCATTGATGGTAACCGTGGTCTTGCGCTTTCTCCTGTTGCGCTTGGCGAGTCCTATCGTCGCCTACATTCTCTTGCTGGCTGGTCACTCGAACGAATTGCTCAACGTGAAAATAAAAGCCCGACGACCATCAGTTCTCTTATCCGCCTGACAACCTGTTCTGTTGTTATCAAGAAATGGATTCATGCTGACGCTATTTCGTATGTTAACGTGCTTTCACTGATCGATGAGCTCGGTGAAACAGAAGCAATTTCACGTATCAAGAAGATGATCGCGGAACTTGAGCAGGCCGATGCGAATGGCATCACGGTGAAAAAAACCCAACATGGTCAGGTACGAGTCAGACCTTCAGACTTCAAGCCAGCACGGATTCCGCCGGTTATTGCCACAAAAGCCGTAGAAGGCGTCAAACTCATCACCACCAGCTTATTACAGAAACTGGGGGATATTGAATTGCCGGAGATGACAGATTCAAGTGCTGACGAAGAAATCAACATTACGTTGAACCGCAGTACTCTGGAGATGCTGAGAAATCTTTCAAAAGAGATCACAGAATCAGAGAACAAGCAGCTTCGCCGTGCGGAGAATCGTCAGGCAAAACTTAATGGTGAGAAGCCAAAATACCCACGTAAAAAAAATGCTAAGAAGGCAGGGGAAGAGACCGATCAGGATACTGACCCACAGCCGGACGCAGAATAATTTACTTTTGGCAAAGTGTTGGTTTTGTCAGAGTCATTAAGGATTCAGGCTTTTTGCCCGCCTTTTTTAAACCTCCATGTATCGTTCTTGCCCCGTTTATGCGGGGCTTTTTTTTTGCTTCTTTCTATGAGTTGACATCTTTAAGTTTTATTCAGAGACATAAAAAACTTTTTCGTGTCACTGAACCTATTAGGTTACAGAGCGACGTTGCTATCCTGGTAAAAGTTTTTTCTAAAGGACCGGTAAAATGTCATCTCTTGATTCTGAAGCTAAACCCGATAATGCAGGTCACAGCGTACTGGCTTTAACAACCTCTCATAGCCTGGTGGTTAGCTCTTCTGAAACATTTCTTCCAGATATGCGCAAAGAGCTCGGCATTATCGCGGATCTTGTTGAGTCCTATAATGATGAACTCTGCTTGTTGAAACACATGGCTGTCCAGTTCAAAACCCACAATCACCAGAAACTTTATTCTTATCTCTCAGGCTACAACCACAGTATCTCTGAAGCGGATGCCTTGTTCGCGGAAAACGCTCTGAGATCTGAATACTGGAAACGCGTTATGGCACTCACTGATGTTTTGCCTATCATGTCGGATGCCAAACGTAACGAATGGGATAAGCAGTTTACGGCCGACCGCTATATTATGCCGCCTCAGGTGATCCCTGATTTCACAGCTGACGCTGTAGTATGCACAGTCGTTGCTTTGCTTAATGACCGCAATCAATTTATTAAAGAAAGGGTTTACGACGTCTTCCAGTCTCTGAGCCGCAGTCATAAGACAAACAAAGCTTTTGGGTTCTCCACCCGCATGATCACTACCGGAGTTTGCGAGCCGTCTAAATACCCCTGGCAGAAATTAAGGGTGGATTTTAAAGAGTCTGGCATTTCACCACTGAGCGAGCTCCGCGTTATATGCGCATTCTTCCGTGGCGAACAGGTGAAGGCGATCCATAACACCAAATCATTGGTTGAGGCGTTGGTCGAACATGAGGGGTTCAGAAAATGGATCTGCATCGATGGCAACAGTATTCGTTTCAGGGTTTACAAAAATGGATCAATGCATATTGACGTCCACCCTGATATCGCCGAGCGGCTTAACAATATTTTATCAGCTATCGTACCGCTGGCATTACCTGCCGACCGCATGGCTCATAGCAAGAAATCTTTGGAGGCATTCCCTGTACTTAAGCAGTGCATCGACTTTGATACCCGGATGCAGCTTTCTGAACTAATGTTTAAAAATGACGGGGACAATAAATGGAGTTGCTGGACATCTTTAGGGTCTCTCGCCGAACGCAAATCTTCGAGTGTTGCCGCTGACACCCTTCGGTTCTTAGGGGCAACAGTAACAAAATACGATGTGACATTTTCCTATGATCCGTGTGAGGTTATTCGTTACATCGGCCAGATAGGGGAGATGCCTGATATTGTATCGCATCAGTTTTACCCTTCATCTTGCCGAATCAGCGAATATGTATATTCCCTGCTCGGTGCAGGGGAAGGGGATACCCTCCTGGAGCCTAATATTGGCCATGCGGATTTGCTTAAATCATTCCCTGCCGGTGTGATCGTTACTGGCATCGAGCTTGATACTTTGAATTGCCTTATCTCCCGGGCTAAGGGATACGATACGACAGAAGCTGACTTCCTCACATGGTCTAAGTCTAATCAACAGAAGAAGTTTGATTATGTCGTGATGAACCCACCTTTTGCCGATAACCGGGCCAGGCTGCATCTCCAGGCAGCTGCATCTCATCTCGCAGCCGGGGGATCTCTAGCAGCCGTTCTTCCATTATCTCTTCAGGGGCTCGATAACCTTCTGGGGGAAGAATTCCGGACGGAATGGATGGACGTTTTTGAGAACGAGTTTGAAAACACGACCGTTTCGGTTCGCATCCTGTACGCCGAACGTATTCAACAAGAGGAAGTCCTATGAGCAACCAACCCACCAGCCTGCCAGAAGAAGATATTGAGTTTGTTATGGATACCTTTCAGAGGAGCATGGGTAAATCCAAACCTGTCAGGGATACTCAAATAGAGGGCGAGAAACCGCAAAGTAAAGAGTCCGCAAACTCAACTGAAAACCCCGGTTATGAAGAATTCTTTTAATTACGCTCATGATATCCTGGTGCAGTTATTTAGAATGATATTTGAGGGATGGGGGACATTGTGATTAAAAGGCGTAACATTCGACGATCAGTTTATGGATTGCTTATTGTTCTTATCGCCGGAAATGTGTGGTTAGGCCTTAGAGCTGATAAAATTCATAAAGTGCGTTATCAGGATTTCTGGTCACCGGCAACTGTGATTAAAGTAACTGTAATGCCTTCAACGAATGAAATCCAGCTCAGTGGTAAAATCCCTAAATCGGTAAGAGTTTCAAACAATTATGTTGAGTACTCGTTACCGGGCACACTCTCGGACAAGACCATTTACCGAAGCGTGTTAGAAGATGAGATGCTCACTTTGCTTAATGCTGGAGGTCAACTTGAAGTTAAATACACTCTGGACAAGCAGACAAATCGAACTAAGGTATGCACTAAGTGCTTACGGGTGATTAAAGATATTAACCATCAATATTCAGCCACTGAGGTAAAGCATGGGCAGTCCTAAATTTGAAATTGCTGAGCAAATTAAAATGTGGATCGTTGTTTATCTAGTTTGCTTTTTAGCACTTTACTGTGTGTTAAGCGCTCTACATGCGCTTTATGATCCGCTAAATTTACCTGCCCTGACGTGGCCTATCAGCTGGTTCGTGGTGCCTGAAATGACAAGTTTTGGCAGTGCATTATTAGCTTTTGTCCTAACGCCAGGCCTTTGCTCTATAATTGCTGTTTTATTCGGTAAGTCTACCTTTAAAAAAGCTAAAACAAAAATATAGAGTTAATTAGATTGGTGGCTCAGGTTTATAAAACCTCTCACTAGAGAGGTTTATTTATTATTTTTGACTGAGATTAACAGCGTTTTCCATAAATGTATCAATAACAACCGTAAGAGACTGGCTGGTACCATGGCTATACTCAGGCCAAGGTAAAAAAGGATATGAAGAATACGCCATCAACATGATACTGGTTGGGCAACGCCAGTCCGTTGGAACACCTTTACTGTAATGGACAATCATAGCCGGGCGACTACAATCAATATCTCCAGCGTTTTTATCGAGTACGAAAGTAGCCAGAACGCCGGTGTCCTTCTGGGATACGAAAACAAGGCTGTCAGTAAAAATAAAGGCCATTAAGGAAGAGGCCAGGAAAGCGCCAGTAAATAAGGACTTCTTCTCTTTCCAAACGCGTCGAGCATATAACCCCATTAGCGCTACCGCTGAAACCATTCCGGACCACTGAGCACCCAAAGAAAAATCTGTTACTGTTTTAGATGTCATACTTTCATTAATAGTAATCATTGCGACAATGAATGGTGATGCAATTCCAAGTGTTGCTAGGACTATCAGCGATATTTCAGACCGGTTTTCTTTAGCGGATCCTTTACTTATTGCAGACATTGCTCTGAACATAACGAATGTACTGTTGAGCATCAGAAAACAGCATAAGAGCATGTATAACATTGGGTTTCCTCAACCTAGAAGTGATGGTTACCCTGTTATTTTACATAAATTTGACTCAACAGATGCTTTTAAAATCTCGCTTCCTTGAATTTAAAAACATATCAGCACAATTGGCAAACATAAAGGAGCAGCGTCTATCAAAAGTTACTTTTATGATTGGTTGAATACTCATTTTGAAGGCTAAAATCCAAAAAAGTGGGTACAAAAAGTTACTTTTGCGTCATCCAGATGCACTGCCGCCATTTTGCATTCTGTACGTTGGTTGCTTTCTCACTTGATGTCTCTTTTAACAGGCAAATTATCACTTTATCCGACCGGACCTTGTAGGCTGAATCCGTAGAATAAGGCTATAACCTATTCCCGGAGCATCATATGCGTAAAACTCTAATTGGCTGCATGGTTGCAACTGCCCTTGCTACTGTATCTTCGGCACATGCTCAGGTATTTAGCTACTCATTTACAGATACCAATAAGGCTGTTCGGAATATTAAGCCTGCAACACAAACATATCTTAATCCCGCTGGTGTTTTGACTCTGAACTTGATATCGGGTCTTGATCGGTACGAGCGAGTGACGGTCACACGAGACAGCGATAAAAAGGTTATGTATTCCTCCGTCTCGACCAAAACGAGCGTTGCAGATCGTATCGTTGCTGCCGATGGAACAGAATACTATGGAAAGGATATGGTTCTACCGGCGCTCGGAGAAGGGACCTTTACTGTAGTCAATGAAACTCTGGATATTCGCCAGACTGTAGTGAGCACATCTACTTATCATTTCATCGTTGATACAACTCCTCCACGCTATAAGAGTATTTATCCGAGTCAAAACGCAGGTTACGACATGGTACTTTCTGGGCCACTTTGGGAGTTGGGCCGAGGCGGTAGTGGCCAGTTTTCTATATTTGCAGACGGTATTGAGGATGCTAGTGGAATTGCCAAGATCCGTCTTGTCATTAAACGAAGTAATGGTTCTGTGGTCTCCGACAATAACCTGAGTTATGACACAGCCAATAAACGTGCGTTCTATCCGTGGATTAAAGATATGAACACCCAGGCTGGCATGCCCTCAAGTGATCTTGATGAAGAATTCACCTTCAATTTCATCGTTACGGACCTGGCAGGAAATACGCTTAACATTCCTCCCCAGCGGTTTTTATATGACGATCAAATGGGAGAATTTACGCCATTTGCAGTTCATGACTCACGTGTAAGCACCAGTGTTGTACCCGGCATTTCTTCGGGATACGTCCCGTTTAAACGAGGCCTTACAGTGCTGGAAAACCCCTACAAGTTGGTTATACGTATCCCAAGAACTAACTGGAAGCCATATCGAAATGGTGGCATGAGCATTACCAATAACTATGGCGGAGTACAGGTCCTTTCCGAAGATGCCACCTATGTCTACGTGGAAGTTAAGCTGCCACAGGGTGCCTTAGATGGAAACTACTATAGACCTGTGAATACATATCAATGGTCTGGAGGAGATCTTGGTCAGTATGCCAGCTGGCTCAACTGGGATCCTGCCTCTGTAAAGAGTCCGGCTTGGGGAAGTTCACCCATAGAACGACAAAAGGCTGATGGAACATGGTTCAACAGCGTAAACTGGAACCTGTTCAAGGCATCTGATATGCCTATAAAACTTACTAATATCCGGTTCAATGTACAGGCTAGGCCATATGATCAAAAAATCACTGGCGGAGCAACATGCAGTATTCCAGCTGGCTCAACAACCTGTACCGTCTCTTTGCCCCAGGATATTATAAATGGCACTACCGGCTATCTTCATAGTGGCTATGAAGTAAGGTCAACCACCGAAGCAACCTTCTTTGCCCCTATATGGGAGAATATAGCCTGGCATACACTGGGTCCCTCCGTCACTGGATTTGATTACATTGAAACCACCAACATTCTCCAGGTTTACGTGAATCAACCTGGAGATGGTTCATATTTCGACCATGTTTATGTAAATCGAGTTTGGTTGTCAGATAAAAACCGTAACAACGCAGAAATAAGCGTAACCGGCAAACAAACAGGTAGAAATATGGCGTCTGGGAACTACACGTATGAGTTCAACATGAAAGAGGTACCAGAAGGCAGTTATAACGTGGTAATTAATGCCCAAGATACATTCAACAATACCGGTAACCTCCCTTATCAAACTGTTGTCGTTGATAATACAGCACCATCTGTAAGTATTAGCTACGAAGGAAAACCGATCAGCAAAAACGTAACAGTATATGGGCTGGAGAACGTCCGTATACAGCTCACCGATGCTCTAACTAAACCATCCTTAAGCCGTATGACTCTTCGCGGTGGCCCTGTTTCTGATGCGGTGGAATTGTCTTGGGTGAATCTGGGAAACAACCTGTATGCACCTAATTATCCCAAGATCTTTCCGTCTCTTAATGAAGGCGAAACATACACTCTCACAGTTCAGGCCAAAGATGAGATGAACAACGTTAAAGAAAGCTCAGTCGAATTTAACTACCTTCCAAACAATCTCGTCAGGCTAGAGAATCTGAAAACCTTAGCTGTCAATGCTTCTCTCAAAACATCTGACAATACTCCTCTGGCTGTTCTGTATGCCAGCCAGCTGCGTAAAAAGGATGGTTCAATCGCTACAGGGCTTCAGGACGCAGTGCTTACTGTCCGTAAGGACGCTGCATTCGGCGTGACTGTAAATGGTGTTTCTGCGATGCCAGGTGAAAGCAAAGAGCTTCAACTGGATTTGGGGCTCGGGGACAGCCGTAGCTTTCCTATTTTCCCTGCTGTATCCGGCCTTACAGGCAGATCTGAGTTCATGATTAACATTGAAGAATTAAAATAAAGCAGGGCTGTTTTGCTGAAGCACAACGGCCGTCTTCTGATGCGCCGTAGCCCATGTTGTTGCAAATCAGTCCGACGTTCATTGCGTAAGTAACGCTTACTGCGGACCATGGTAGTGATTAGACTCACTACCATGGTCATTTCACCACATATCTTCTCTGCATTGCTCTTGTTGGGCAGACTAGTAACTCGTCACTAAATTGCAGCTTTTGTCTTGCTAAGTCGCTGGTATAACTGCACTACGAAATCGTCAAAAGATTTTATCCCTCATGTAGATCCAATAAATGATCCCAAAGGTGCCAGAGAGTACAAAGAAGATCCCGGTACGCTGTAGGCCGCATGGTTACTGGGCTGGAGCATTGTCACTGACAACAGTAGCGACATAAGTGACAACGGGAGTGACTTAAAAGACAATGGTAGAGACTATTTCGACGTTGGTAATGATTTTAAGTGACAATGGTAGTGAGGTTAGACTTAAACTTCCACTGTAAGGTAAGGTGACTCGCATTATTTAAATAAATTATTACTTTCAATTACTTGCGACACGAGTCTGCATGTATGCTTCTATTTCTCAAAAATTTATCCACCGAAAATGCCTGTGGCTGTGATTTAGCTTTGACGACAGTTTTTATCAGGGAGGCAAGTTGAGACCTGTATAAGAACTAAGCATTTATTTATCCCCATTTTCCACAAGGTAGTTCCAATAATTAGTACCTTAGTGTTCCTGATAGATCAAAAGAGATCCCCGCTGCCTCCAGGCCAGACGGCACAAGGCCTGAGACGTGATCAGTGACAACAGTAGTGATTATTTTGACATTGGTAGTGATTATTATAACGTTGGTAATGAGTTTTTTGACATCAGTAGTGATCAGAGCGACAATAGTAGTGACTTTTCATTAGATCTTTTTAACTTGATCTGATCCGTTGTTGATAAGAGTTGCAGGTCATTGTATGCAAAGAGTTTTTGCCAAGTTTTAATGAGTGGAGTCGTTTTTTTAGGTAGAACTTATGCACAGATATGGATCATCACAATGATCCATCCAGTGACATAGAGTTCGCTGGGGCTTACTATTCACCAATCTGTTTACACATTCAGTGATAACTTATTATGACTAAAGAGAAAGATACTGAGCAGCAGGACCTGGTCACCAGGGCTTTCTCTGTTAGAGAGAAAGAATCAGGTAAAGACATCATTTTGCGTCCTAACAGCAACCGTACGGTGCAGTCTATTGCTTTGATGCGGCTCGGGCTGTTCGTCCCATCACCAAAGAGTGTGGGGCGTCAAAATCGGGAATATAAAACGGTTGGCTTTGACGCAACGAAAGAGTTACAGACGCTCTCTTTAATGGAGAGCGAGGGGTTCACCAATATTTCAATTGTCGGTGAGCGTCTTGATATGTCAGTAGATTTTAAGACGTGGATGGGCATCATTCGAACCTATGCCAATCATCCGATTAACAATGACACGATAAGCTTAAAATTCACTGAATTCCTCAAGCTATGTACGCCTGAAAATTATCGCTCATCTACAGCGTCCAGAAAACGTATAGACGCCTCCTTACGCAGGTTAGCATCCGTTACCTTGTCGTTCACCAGTAATAACTCGTCCAAAGTCTATACAACGCATCTGGTACAGTCTGCCCTGTTAGACCCGGAATCAGATCAGGTTGTCCTTCAGGTTGATCCTAAGATTTTCGAGCTCTATCAATACGATCATAAGGTTTTGATGCAGCTGAAGGCAATTAAGGAGTTGGCCAAGAAGGAAAGCGCCCAGGCTCTCTATACGTTCATAGAGTCATTACCGCCAAATCCTATACCGATATCCCTTACTCGGCTGAAAAATCGTCTGAACCTCAAAACACGAGCAAATAGTCAGAATGCTACCGTGAGAAAGGCTCTTGAAGAGTTGGCATCGATAGGATACCTCCAGTACACCGAAATTAAGAAAGACGGAAAAGTATACTTCCAGATTCATAAGCGGGATCCCGATCTGAATTTGAACAATACTCAGCCTCCTTTAGAAGTGGTTGAAGATGAAGAAGAGAACTCAGGGTCTTCTGTTTTAGAAGGTGAGTTATGCCCACCAGCTGACCCGATAGACGGCGATGATGTTCTTACCGTCCATGATTTAACCGCTGAAGAACTGCGCTATATTCGTAGTCTTCGAAGCCAGAAAAAGAACAGCAACGCCAGCTAAAGTTAACCCGGCGGTTCAGGCTCCGGGTGCTAAATTACTTCTTCGATTTTCGTTAGTCCCAGCCCGCTCTTTCACGTCAACGGTAATGAGTCAAAAGTCATTACCGTTGTCATTGTTCTCTACCACCCTATGTAGATCGAGATTGCGAATTCAACGCTTTCTCCTGAGTCACCTGTTAACACCCGGTTTCTACGCTTTACTTCATTGGCCAGTACATCCAACGGAAAATATCGTAACGGGGTGACAATGGCAGTGAGTTGACCCACTCACTACCATCGACATTCAAATCCCGGCTTCTCTGGTAGCTATAGTGACAATGGTAATGATGTGTACCTTACTGGCATTGTCATTGTCCTCCGAGTGTGCGTTCAGCTTTGGGAGGACACCGGAACTTAATGCGGCGAGTCACGGCCATTGTGAATCTCGATTGGATTGGCGAATACGGCTTCCGGTTGGGCCAGATGTCAATGGTTATGCTTCATCCAGCTCATTACTGTAGTCATTGCCGTTCAGCTGAGCTGATGCTCCTCTCATTCTATGTGGCGACAACGGTAGTGAGCCCAGAAAGTGACTACCGTTGTCATGGCCGTCCAGTAGAGCGGGTCAACCTCTTAAATCACAGGGTGACAACGGTATTGAGCCCAGAAAGTCACTACCGTTGTCATGGACGTCTGGTTAAGCGGATCTACCTCTCAATTCACAGGGTGACAATGGTAGTGAGCCCAGCAAGTCACTACCGTTGTCATAGTCGTCCCGTTGAGCAGATCAACCTCTTAACTTACAGGATGACAACGGTAGTGAGCCTATTAAGTCATTACCGTTGTCATTGCCATCCAGAAGAGCGGATGATCCTCTCAATTCATACGGCGACAATGGCACTGAGCCCAGCAAGTCACTTCCGTTGTCATAGCCTTCCAGAAGAGCAGATGAGCCTCTTAATTAACAGGGTGACAACGGTAGTGAGCTCATTAAGTCATTACTATTGTCATGGCCGTACAGCTGAGCTGATCATCCTCTCAATTCACACGCCGACAATGGTAGTGAGCTATTAAAGTCACTACCATTGTCATAGACGTCCAGTTAAGTGGACCATCCTCTCAATACACACGGTGACAACGGTAGTGAGCCATTAGAATCACTACCGTTGTCATTGCTTTTCAGGTGCACTGATAAGGCTCTCAATAGACACGACGACAATGGCAGTGAGCAATTAGAGTCACTTCCGTTGTCATTGCTTTCAGCTGAGCTGATAAGGTACGTCATTTACACGATGACAATGGCAGTGAGCCAATCGAGTCACTACCGTTGTTAATGCCGACCAACCGAGGGAAGGGTCCGCTCAAAGAACTGAGTGACAACAGTAGTGAGATCATCCAATCACTACCATTGTCAGCTTAAACCTGTAGGACGAAGAGGCTTGTCCGATAAAATGACGACAATGGAAATGAGCCTATCCATCACTACCACTGTCATTAAAGTCCAGCGGTTCAACGTTAATCAGTAGCTCCGGATGACAATGGTTGTGAGTCAGGCAATTCCCAAGCATTAAGTGACAGCAGCGTAACACCTCTAAGCTCACTCCTGTTGTCAGGGGTTAGGGTATTGAGTCTCTACCGTCGTCAGTGTTTCTGAGACACCAGTATTGCAGATCACTACAATTGTCACTTAAGTATCGACGGGGGAATAGATGCAAGTGACTGGCTAACCAGTACCAGTTTAGATTCAAAACGATCCCATCTTTGTGGATGCACTTGAGTAAGCTCGTATGACGATATGTCAGAGAAGTGACAACGGGAGTGAGTTGCCGGACTCACTACCGTTGTCATCCCCGGTTGAAGGAAGAGGATCCCCGGGGCTGTATATTTACCGGGTATCCTTACTCAAGGGTTTCGACACTCACTCCCATTGTCGTAATCAACGAGTGTGCATTGTCTTTTAAAAGCATCGCTGGAAACGTACGATTAAAGTAACTTTTCTTTCGGTTCTTCCTTGCGAATCTCTGAAGACGTACTGGCTGATCGGAGTCAAGGAGGGCAGTAAAATTGAAGCCGTCAGTTTTACTGTCGGCTCCGGGTAGTTACTTCAACTCGTCGATCTGAATCATGAATTCTGAGGTGCCAACTTTCCCATTTTCGGAAGGATAAACGGGTAACAGAAGATTATCCCCCTGGCCCATATCTATTTGCACCTCAACTGACTCACCTGGAGCCGCCTGTGCCCCGTTAAATTTAATACCGAAGGCTGCATCCTTCCGCACAGTCAGCGTTGCGTTCTGGACCCCTTTAGCAATTTCTCCATTTGTCTTACGCAGAACGTTAGTGGACAGGTACGCAAGGGGTACGCCATCTGTCGTTTTGAGAGGCGAACTGACCGATAATGTGCGTAGATTATGTAACTGCACAAGGTTATTCGGTAGATAACTGAACTTCTGAGTATAGGTTTTGGTATTCGACTGACTATCGGCAACTGTTACGCTAATTGAATAATTTTCAGATGGTTCGAAATTTGGGAACAGCCTCGGATACTCAGGCATGTATGTATCTTTGCCTGCCGGTGACCACGTAAGCTCAACGTTATCAGCTGTGGGGCCACCTACGAGCTGAAGACGGGTTATCCTCGGGGTTGTCAGATTATCTGCCAGAGCGATCCTGAGGTTCTCCAGGCCGTACACTACCGTATCGTCTTTTACCGGCTTTCCGTCGAATGTTATGGCCACTGTCGGAGGAGTGTTATCCAGAGCAATTTCTCCGAAAGTTTTATTGGTCTGGTTCTGGAAGAAGTCCCTGATGTTGACCTCAACGTTGTATTTTCCTTCAGACTGACGGGATAAATCATAAGCAATCGTGTAGTTACCTGAGATACGAGATTTGATTACGCCTGTGGGTGACATCCGGGTACCGGTGTTCTTATCGGAAAGATAAAATTCCCTCAATGAGACCGAGTCGAACCAGTTACCATCGCCTTCAAGTGACGCCAGTACATCCAGCTGCTTGTTAGTCTCGTCATATGATATCGAGTTTATTACCGGCAGTTGTTTATTGTTCCAGCGTGTCATAATCCATTGCTCAGACCGCAAAATGGGATTGCTGATGCTGCGAACGAAGTAAAGGATCCTATTGTAGCCCTGGGTACCCAAGGCCATATCAAACGTCTCAGGCGCTTCACACGAGGTTTTTCCTGCCGGAATGGTGCAGGTCGCCTTACCGCCGATCTCTTGTGCAAAGGGCCGGGCTTCAACGTTAAAACGAAGTCGGGAAATTTTAATTGGCAGTCGTGATGAAGCCACACTCTCAAAATCCTTCCACTTAACCCAGTTCCCCTTGTCATCGAGGAAATCTACCCAGGTACCCGCAAATGCAGGCGTTTGGTTTGCAGATGGGTTTAGAACGAGGCTGTATGACGGATAATACCCTCCCCACTGGCCAAAGTTCGCCATACGAGCCATATCCCCATTAATTGAGCCATAGGGAAGAGTCATTTCAACATAAGCATAAGTGCTGTCTACAGCTATCTCTTTGGGGGCGGAATATTGATTGATGAACTGAAGCCCACCTTCTGAATAAGCACGGTAGTTAGATTTTGGGATCCGGTAGACTAATCGAATAGGGTTTTCGTTAACGACCATACCGGCTTTGTAAGCCGGATAATTAGAAACCCCGGGTACGACGCTGGAAGACGTATTTGGATCATGAACGGCCCACAGTGTCATCTCACCCAGCGTGTTGTCGTAGCGAAATTTTTGAGTTGGCAGCGTTCGGCTATTACCTGCGTTATCGAAGATAACAACTTTTGCAGTAAAGTCTTCATCCAGGTTGCTGTCTGGTATTCCGGTTCCCTTAACTGAATTCTTAGAGTAAGTGTGGTACATCTTTTGGCCGGATACGTCATACTGCATCTGTGTAGTGCTGTAGAGGCTACCGTCCTGCCTGTAAATATATATTAGGCCCTTATCAATACCATTTGCATCACTTACGCCCGAAGAGGTGAAGTCATACTGCCCCGTTGCCTCTAATCCAAGCTTCCACACGTCACCAGCGGTAGAGCCAGAACCAGTATTAGCGGTAAGAGCATTTGCCGCTGGAGGGGTGACATCAATTAGCCAGTTATAGTTATAGGTCGCTACAGGCTTCTGATTGAGATCTAACACGTTTATCTGAACGACAAATTTGCCTTCACCCAAAGCAGGCAAAGTTACTTTTTTGCCGTAGAACTCACTACCGTCAGCAGCTGTTAGTCGGTCTGATACACCCGTCCGTGTAGTCGTAGTATTAAGAATGACAGTTCCAGTGTCTTTCGTGACTTTGACATTAACGAAACGATCAAGACCTGAAATAAGTGTCAAAGTTACCGGTGATGCCGGATTAAGCATAAGACGAGAAGACGGGGCGTGGATCTCAATACCGTTCGTGTCTTTAAAGGCCGATTCATATATCTGAGCTGGGGCCTGAACAGACATACCGAGTCCGGCTACAGCAGTAATAAAAGCGAGATGTTTCATTCTTATTCCCCTTTAGGTTTGGTGTTATTTTAAGCTTTTCCTAAAGGTCACTATGTTCGTAAAAGTATAAAAAACTTCTCCATATGGTGCTCGAAATTACAAATCTATAATTTGCCTTTCGACAAACCTTATTGTGCGTTCAGGACGGAAATCTTTCTTTTTGGAATTACATCTGACATTTCTGTGGTGTCCAAACTGGCAACGATTGCAAAACTTATAACATTAGCCTGAAACTATCGGCATCCACATATCGCATTAAGTGATGCTTTTACTTTATGTAAAAAAGAATCAGGATAAATTAGGTATGTCAGATATAAATGCGTTAACGGACGGCATATATGAATCAAAACCTGGCGGCATTACGCCACCAGTCGAGAGGGGAGTGAACCTCAGTCAGTACGTCTACCTTCGTTCCGCAAGGCGCTTCTTGTTGTGAATTACAAACTGCCCTGGCGAGAACTGCATCATTTCACCCCTAGCAACACACGTGCCTCTTCAACGGTTTGCCAAGAAGGCATTGCTACGCCAGATTGAGTGCCGTTGCCCCTGCGCTCACCTGTGTCACATTCTACATAAAGACGCATCAGCATCGCTTCTGTTTCAGCGGCCCGGCTATTATCCATTACCAGTTCTGCTGCGCGTCGTAGCTGTTCTGGAATGTCATTCCACATTCCCGCACCACTTCTGTCTTTGTTAGTGAGCAAGTCTTCAATAGCAGATGAAGCCATGTTAAGCAGGTCAGCCGAAACTAAAGGCATCGGCGGGGCGGTATAGAGGATTCGACGTCTTCCGCGTCTGTCTGGATCGTATTTATCATAAAAAGCTTTGTTCACATCTTCCCAGTGCCACTGAAGTTGCCCGGTTGCGTCATGGTGGCAAAACTCGCACTGATAAACAGGCGCAATCGACATAACTGCCTTTCCAATACGTGCCAGTACAGCAACTTCGTCAGCTCTGAGACTCATTGCTTCGCTTGGGTTACTACCCTCGGCAAATTCCAAAATTTGTTCAATACGTTCTGGTGTGAAAGTGGTCATAGGCTTTGAAAACATATTTTTCCAGTTGTGCTTACCATATCATCAGGCATTAGGAGCGTTAGCGAATAATTAACAGGTCAGGACCAAAACTAAATCCTTCCCCCATACGGTCTTCATGACGGGAGACATATGCCTTACCGTATTTCTCCAGATCCTGTAAGCGATCTTTTGCCAGATTCCACGAGTATTCCTGGCCCCACACGGGTCCGTCACGCCCGTCAAAGCGGTCAGGTTTACAATTTGCTTTCAGAAGAGCGTAGACATGCTCCACCGTGGGTAGCTGCAAAGCACTATTAGCCTGAGAAACGGCAGTATGCGTCATTTCTGTTCACTCTTTATTGATTTAGTCAGTTAAGCCGGTCAGGTAACTTTAACCGGCTACTCGTATTAAGATTTCTTTCCGGTTGCTTGTCAGTTAGCGGCGAAGATCAATTTCAAGGCGGGCTGTTTTGACCTTTGTTCCGGACTCCCTAAATGTATCATCCGGAAGAGGCGAAATTTGTCCGCCAAGTTGTTTGACTCGCTCCCTGAGCGCTTTTGTCAGTGTGTCTTCCCGGAACAATACCCCAGCTGACAGAATGGCCTGTAAGCGACCTCGCTTAGCGAGCATTGCGATGGCATGCATGACATGTTTAACGTCAGAGCGTTTAAGGAATGGTGGATTCATAACGATAACATCAAAAGTTTCATCGGGCTGGTACCCAAGAAAGTCGGTATGCACCAGCTCGACTCCTGTGCTAAGGACACTATCGTTCTTCACTGCAAGGAATCGCTCATCGTTCAATTCGATCCCGGTAATCAATGCATCCGGAGCCGCCAGTTTTAAGGCTTTCAGAATGCGGCCATCACCAAACTCTGGCTCCAGTACACGCTCCCCGGCAGCTGGTTCAGCGCGTAGAACCATATCTGTGACTAAATTCTCAGGTGTAGGGAAGAAATTGAACAGATCTCGTGGGATGTCAACCGAACCTGTCAGAATGATTTGCTCGATACGCTCAGCTGCATCCGCCGTAAAAATATGTGCCTGCTCTTTTCGGTTCCATTTGCCACCGGCGGCTTCGAGCACTTTGTTTGTCTTAACATAAATGCTGCGGTCGAGCTGGTCGGCCAGGAAAAGAAAGTTCCCTTCAGCACGGCAGCGAGATAAGACGTTCAGAACTTCAGTTGAGATTTGCATTAAAACTCCATTAAGAGGATTTACCCGCCTGGCGGCAGCGGGTTGGTTACTTAAACGGGACAATTCAGATTTGGCCTTGGTTAGTCGGCAGACAACAGCAGGGATGGGCTGTTATAAGAGAAGCGGTCAACGGGAGCCTTATCAAATCGCTGACCGCTTGCATCAGGGGTCAGAACGAGTCCGTTATGGGCGCAATGAATGTGGAGCAACATATCCCCGCCGGTGTTGATGTGTAAGGCAGGCACACCCTGATCGATTTCGAACATGACACCAAAACAGGGGTTACCTTCCTTGTTAACAACTTCACAGTGGATGTTATGTTGGCCGGTAACGCTGACCTGATAGGCCTGACTGTCCTCTTCTGGCAGTGTTTCCTCCTCCAGGCGCCAGTCCTGAAGTGTGAGGCTAATTTCAGGGGTGTCATGCTCTTTCTGAAGAGCCTGGATACCTTTACGGAACAGCTGCATCATTTCAGGAGTAAGGCAGTCTTCCTCAGCTCCAAAATGTTCTTTCCAGCCTTCAGGATCTGCATACATCCAGACGTTTTTAGCGAGCGAAGGTAAGGAAGCATCAGGCTCTACAAGGAGGTGAGGGATGTTCTCTTTGATTCCGAGATAACGTACCGGCTGGCCATTAAGCGGTAACCCATCCGACACTGTAACTTCTGTTCCTGGCAAGACGACGCTGTTTACCAGACCTCCACAATGTTCGGCCACCACGCGGCCTAAATCTGCCATAAACATCCGATGCTTTTCTGGTGAGTCCAGCTCACCAAGGAGTTCAGGTTTAAGCAGTAAACCGGTAATAATCTCAGTCAGTTCACGAGGAGATACTAATTTATACATTTTGTTTTCCTTTTCTGTGTTGGCTTTATATTACCAATCCAGATGCACGAGCTAATAACCTCCAGACAACTTTTTCAAAAATTATTTACTTAAAGCAGGGTGCTAATATGCGCAAGAAATGAATTTAGGAAGGACGGCTTCAAATTTAACTTTTTGGTTTTTTATTTTAGACGGACTTTAAAATAGCATCGTTGATAAAATAATAAACATGGTTTGTTTTTTTGTTTGTATTGACAATCAAATGGGTATAAATTAATTTACTTACATGGCGTATATTTAACGCCACCGCCCCGGCGGCACCGGGCATAAAAGGAAAACCATTTTGAAACCGATGCTCAAAAAAGATTTTTTTTCAGCTATTGAAAACCTTCTCAAAGCTGGCTTTCAACCTCGCTTTTACACTGTTAACAGTGGCCGAATCGGTCTCATTACATTCACTGATAAAAATGGAACAAAACAGGTTGAACAGGTTTATTCCTGCACTTCTTTAGCCGCCAATACTTTTGGAAAGCGCTTCACCACTTGGTTAGAAGAAATTTTTCAAAAGCATAATGAAGAAAAAGTAGCTGATTCCGGGTTCGAGGTTGGTAGCCGTGTCTGGGATAAATTGATGTATACGTTGCGCACCATTTCAGAAATTCGTGCCGGGGGGGTGCTGGTGCTGGATAACGGTGCACAGCGTACACTGGATGAAGTGCAAAAAACGGCACCTGAAACAAACCAGGTGGAGCCAAAGGAAATCTCTTCACTTCAGGAGCTGCTGAACGCTTCCAAAAATCTGGAGCCGACTTCGCCTGAGCTAATTGCGGCTCTTAATGAGGCTCTGTCAACCGCCATAAAACGGTGAATGCAACGGCAGTCTGGCACATCAGGCCTTGTCAGAGATTAGGCCTGAAAAGCACTTACGTACCGATATAACACCTAATTCCCCTCTAAGGAGATTGCCCTAAATGGCGATGAATAAAAAAGAACAAGCCGCGTATGATGAGCTGGTGGCACAGGCCAGAATAAACCGCGCTTTACGCTGGTCTGACTATGGCGTTGAACGCGATATGCCCGTACCAGAGGTCTCGGGGGAATACCAAAACGGCTGGAGCTTCAACACCGCCACTGGCACTGTTTATCCGACATGGAGCGGAACTACGGTTCACGGCACACGGGAAGAGGGAGAGGTTGTCGATGCAACCTCCCGCCGCATGCGAGGCATGAATGGTAGCCAGAACGGCATACCACAATACAGCACCAAAGAACGCGCCCTGAAGGCATTACGCTGTTCGCTTGAAATCAAGTTTGCCATGCAGCTGGATGCCATAGATAAAGCTATCGCAAAAGAAATAGAGCTGTCCACCGCTCGCCGGGAGAGCGATACATCAGATGCCTAGCGGTAAACCATCAATTCAGGCCCGTGATCAGAGGGGCCTTAACGCCCTGAAAGAGGCGGTTCCAGCGACGGCACAACTACAGATGCGGGTTACCCCTGAACGTAAACTGCGTTACGTCAATCAGGCAAAGGCCGAAGGTCTGGGTCTAACAGACTGGGTCCAAAAGCATATGGATAACGTGTGTGATCTGGCAGGCCAGCCTGAAATAACCATGTACAAAGATGATGGAGAAACAAGTGGCCAAAAATAACAACAGTCTCAAACAGCATGTCTTCAATATGCTGTCGGCTGGCAGCGAACTTAAAGAAGTGAAGCGTTTTCTCACCAGCAAGCGAGTTAAAGCCCGCCTGGCAGTGTCAATGATCCACGAGCAGGCGATTGCTGTGCAGAACACTGAATACCAGAATTATCCGGCTTATAGCTAACTGGTAACAACAATTACAGAGAGATACTTAAAATGAGCGTAAACCCAGAATACACCAGGGTTCAGCATGTCCAGATTATTCGCGAGCGAGATGGGCAGAAGGAAGTTGTTCGAGTCTATGATGAAGATGGCGACGTGGTTCTGTGTTTACCTGCCTACATTCAGGATGAGGAAATAAATCTTATTCTGCGCCGGTTGAATGACGTATATTCAGTCGGATATCGTGTAGGTGATGCAGCCCGCCGCCGCGCCATCAAAAAAGCGCTGGGGGATGATGAGGAGTAAGGCCATTTTTACTGGCAAGATATCTGTATACCGGAGTCTTTAGAGTACGTTCTAATGGCTCCGGATTATTAATACTGTTTTACTCATGCAATAAAAAGCAAACCAAAATTCTTTCGCTAATTCATTTTTAAATGCTCAAATCATTAAATGTAAGGAGCGTTATTTATCAATAGGTATGGCGTTCTTAATGGCTATTAAGCTAGTTCTGCTTTCGCTTGCTTCTGGAAATTAGGGAAACCTAATTTTACCCTATCAAAAAGTAACTTTTCTGGTTTTGTTGCATTCACGTAAACAAAAAAGTCCCGCCGGGCAGAAAAGAAAAACATCAAAAATAGCTATTTTCCCGAAAAGATCACGAACACTGAAAAAGTATCATGGGGAACCTGATCAGGAGACAACCCATGAAAATCAAACTAGCCCTGCTTATTGCATTTGCAGGTTTCAGCGCAGGAGCTTCCGCTGAAATCGCAGAATTCAGCTTTAAAGATACCCTGAACGTTAAAAAGACCGTATCGCCTGCATCCGTATGGATTAATCCGGTAACGAGCTTTGACGTTGCCGTTATTTCCGGTCTGGACCGTTATATTACGCTCAGTCTGCTGAAAAGTGACGGGAGCCTCATCTGGAGCACGAAAAGCAGCCTGGTTACCGTTGATGACCGTACCACATCTTCGACAGGCTTTGATTATTACGGCAAGACTCTGACCGTACCAGCGATGGGAGAAGATAGCTTCACCCTCAGAGAGGTGATTACCGACTTGCAAGGGAAGGAGGTCTCCCGGCAGGATTACCCGCTTGCAATTGACCGAACGCCTCCGGCAACGGGTACCATAAGTTATACGAGAAATGGGTGGAACTTTGGCAGCGAAGCGATCTTCACTTCAGTACCAGCCGGTATGCAGTACGCCAGCGTCCAGGCACTGGTCTTTAATGGACTGAGTGATAAAGGTTCCGGGCTTGCTAATGCTGAATATTTCATAACCGATGCCGCTGGAGTGGAGCGTAAAAAGCCAGCGGAAATTAATACAGTGGAAGGTAGCGTAACCGTTCAAGTCGCCGACGCAAGCAGCAATGCCCTGGCACCGGAAAACCGCTCTGAATATAAAGTGGGGATCTACCTTTATGACAAAGCGGGAAACAGGAGCGAACTAAGCCGCCGAAGCGTAATTGATCGGGTTAAGCCTGACGATATCATCCAGGTGCAGGACGCCACTACCGGATCATGGGTCTCCTATCAGTCTGGCATGACCGTCTTCCAGAACCCTATTTCCGTACGGGTATTAAGGAAGAAAAGTGACTTTACTGCTGTTAACGGTTCCAAATATGGCTGGGCGGACTCGAATTTCCAGACGTCCGATAGCACTTATAATATCTATACTTTCAAATACATATATCCAAATGTGGGGGATACTTATCATGAATTTCAGACTCTGGCGGGAGGAGTAAGACGAATTCATCATAACTCCCTCAACTTCACTCCAGCCCCGGCGATGGAAATAGCCCCGAAGATAGTGGCTAAAGAGATGTACCGGAGTGATACCAGTGAGTGGTTAACTCAGGCCTCAATCAGCGTTAAAACCGCCACCATTAGCCGCATAAAGGTAACCGCAGAACCCCGACCATACGTGCAAAAGTTCAGAACGGTAAAAAATGCAGCCTGGTTCTGCACTATTCCTGTCGGACAAAGTTCATGCGAGATGACGGTTAACTTCAACTACACCAGTGACAAAGGATTTGAGTATCTGCATCTTTACTCGGGAAAAGATGGTGACAGCATATTCGATGCGCTTGCTGGTAATTTTACGGTTATCTGGGATAACAACCCACCGGTGGTTAATGTCGCTCAGGTAAACAAGGCCTCCAAGACAATCACTATGACGGCCACCGATAATGATCGCGTCAACGCCTGGAACATCAGCTACTGGGATACCAAAGTTTTCGAAGCCACCCTTAAAAATGCCCGGGGGGAAACTTTCACCCTGAAGCCTGTGACTGTCAGTGAAAGCGATTATAAAACCAAAAACGCCACTTTCTCATACGCTGGTCTACCGGACGGGGATTATACGGTTGTTAGCGTGTCTGCCACGGATCTTGTTGGAAACACAGGAACCAAAACGCTTAATGCACCGCTGAAAATTGACTCAACGCTTCCGGTTATTGCGTTCAGCTTTAATGGCGCAGACGCAGAAGGAAAACTGGTTAAAGGGCTTGAGAACCTACGCATAAGCGTTACTGATGCCTCTGGGGATGCTTCCCTGATATCGCTTCAGCTCGCTGGTGGACCTAACTCTGAAAAGGTCACCCTTGCATTCACGCCGCTATCCAAGGATGTCTTTATTCCTGAATACCCCAGAATCTTCCCCAATACTGACGAATCGGGACAGATGTATCATCTGGAGGCTCTGGCTATTGACGAATCAGGTAACCGGACCACTAAAACGCTTAATTTTACCTACCAGCCAGCTAACCTGATTATGCTGGATAATCTCAAGACGCTGGCCACAGCCGTAGCACTGAAAGCAACGGACAACACGCCGCTGGCCATCATCCGAACCAGTGTGTTGCGTCGTCAGGACGGTTCTATCATTACCGGACAGTTAAACGGAACCCTGACTGTTCAGAAAAACGCCCAGTTCGGCGTTACGGTTGCCGGAGTTACGGTCCAGCCTGGTGAAACTAAATCGCTGTCACTGGATCTTGGTAATGGTGAAGAGCGCACATATCCCGTTACTCCCGCTGTAAGTGGTCAATCTGGCACGGCCACATTTACTATAGAATTCCCTCAAACATAAACCCTACACAAGGGTACGGTAGTATGCCGTACCCTGTTACGCCATCCTCAATGTAAAATGTAGAGTTGAGCATGACTTAATTATTACTTTCTCATTAAGTGTCTCTTAAACTGCAAACGGGAAAGTAATATTCCCGAGACGGGAAGGACTCCTTCCTTTTGGTTATAATCTATGATGCTAAACTGTGTAATTACACCGGAACAATGTCCTCGTTTAAATCGCTGGCACCAGTACATGATTTATCCATGAATGCTTTTTGATGCAATTTTACTTCAGAATGCTCTTAATTTTTTAAACAAATTATATTTGAATCCTTCGTGTATAAATTTGCAGCCCCTCTCTCAATGTTTTTTTAAAATATTTACTCTCAGGTTATTAGCCAGTAGATTCATTCTGTCATGATTACTCCAGAACTAACCGGAGGAATCACATTATGACCAAATATTATGATCGCAGTGGAATTGAAATCTCCAGCGCAAAAATCCGCTGTGTTGATTCTGTAAAAGGTACTGCGGAATATACTTTTCGTATTGTTTGCGATAAATGCAATGGGCGGGGAGAGCGTAAGCATTTTTATAGAAGTCGCTGTATGGCTTGTAAAGCCACGGGTTACAGCCTCGAAACGACCCGTACTGCTTACACGCTGAATGCGCTGTACCGCATTAATGCGCAAGCTGCCCGCAAAGTGTCAGCATCCCTGCAAGACGAGCGTTTAAGGACTGAAAGCGCCCACAGTTCTGCGTTCACAGCATGGTGCAGGTCTCATCAAAAAATGGTTGATGCAATCACCCAACAATCCAGTAGTAATAATTTTCTGGAAAGCCTTAAGTCTTCTTTAACCCACCAGCGTCAGTTAAGTGATAAGCAGCTGGCAGTTGCCGCCCGCATTTTAGGTATTCATTAATTCAAAGCCCTTTTAATTTAATTTTAAGGTCAATTATTACGGAGGAACTATGATCCATTCATTTAAAGACAGACGGCTTGAAAAGTTCTTCCGTAATGGAAAAACAACGGCAGGTATTCCTTCTGAAATTATTAACGCGATTCTGTGTCGACTTGAAACGCTGGATAATGTCCAGAGTGAGCGGGAGTTATTATCCAACAGCTTGCGTTATGAACGCTTAAGAATGACGTCAAACCGTTATTCCTCCATTCGAGTAAACTCTAAGTATCGATTATTCTTTGAATGGAATGATGGCGCACATAATGTTCATTTGTCTGCACATGACTATAAATCGCTCATCCATTAAGGTTAAAAATGAAGCTATTTTCAATTTCATCCCGGGATACAAGCATGGACGCGATGTTTTATATCCAGGCCAGTACTAAACAACAGGCAAGTTACATATTTAGTACCCTTTCCCCGAAGCCTACTGCGAACTGCCAGCTTACAGATTTGCAGAATGAGACGGTCGTCCCTTCCATAAGCCCTATTTCGCTTTCACTTAACCCCTGGTCGATCAATTCCCAGTCCCGAACCCGGGAACTGCGTATGGCCACGCATGGTCTTAACCTGATCTGTGCAGTCACGGATGAGCATACCCGTCAGATAGTTGACTTTTGCGATAACCTTGGACAGCAGCTTAAGGATCCGGACGACAAAAGCGCCTGGGTTAAGCTCATTAATTCTGAATGCGCTTTGCTTAATTCTCCGCGTCTCTATCCCGTTCTGCTTGAGCCGGATACACCGGCACAATTTGAAATCTTTGTGCCAGCTCCGGAAGATGGAGAACACGACACGGTCATAGCCAGCGTTGTTAAAGAATGTTTCGGAGATGAATGCCGGTACAGAGTAACGGACAAAGCTTTTGCAATGTCGGAAAAGCCAGTCATCAGGCTGGAAGCTCATTTCAATGACAAACGCGAAAAGGTTTTAGAACTGACCTTTTCCTGTTTCAATCTTTCACTCTCAGCGTCCGTGCATGAAAACCAGCTACGTCAGATTTTGTTACTTTGCGAAGACTTTGGCGTAAGGCTTCAGGGTAGAGCAGGGGCATCCTGCCACGTTAATATGCGCAGTGCTTACCGTCGTCTTGCTCATGTTGGCACCGGCTCTCGCCCAGGTGATGACAGTGATGTGCGGGTCTATACCTCGTTAAAAGAAGAAAAAGATGTTAAGAGGCTGCTTGATAAGTCAACCAGGGGAAGTGAGCTTGTACCGGCGAGGCACGGGCAGCAGTTTAACGGGGTCTTAGTGAATGCCACACCCGCATCGGCCACTACTGGTTTCATTTACCTTTCGCATGATTTTCCGGAAGGCCAGTTTATGATGACAGCCGAGGTGTTGCATGTTGGAATTACACCAGGCGGTATTTACTACATTGAAACACTGGACGGTTACCGGTTTATCGTGACAGCGTTTGAGAAGGGATTAATGAACGGTTTGAGGGAGTTTATAGCTGCAAATGAGGAATATTTTAAGTATTACCGCTGGTCTTAGTATCTGAGCTGAAACCGGTAGGCCAGGGAAGGCAACCGGGAAAATGCAATTTAACCTGATCCTATACCTACGACTATCTTTATCCACTTATAATAGCCTCACCAAATTATAATGCCCGATCACCGCATTTGCTTAAACCTCACATATTCTTCTTATGCTTCCCCTGATAATCTACGACCGAAAGACAAAGGAAAGTGAATACGAAATAAGATTTATGAGCACATAAAAGTTACTTTTCCTTGGTGGCACATCACAAACATTGTGGGTTTCATAATCCTTTTTGTTATTTAAAAAGGATGTGTTCAATTCTAATTAAAGGTGGTATTTTTTTTGAAAGTTTGCTGGGAGGTTATTAGCTGGGGGGATGGGTAACAGTATAATAAGTACAGATGAAAAGGAGGTTTTATGAAAGCGTTAGACGTGGTTTCAACTCAACTCAACTTTATTAATCTGTTGGATCAGGCAGGATATGCTCTTTCAGAAATTGTTGTAAAACGCTTCAGTGCTGCACCAGCCTTTAACGAAGGGCACTGGTTGTTCATTGCAGAGCAGGATAACCGCTACATTGAAGTGGTCTGTATTCTCTCTTTAGCTTCAGAAAGCGGAGAGCAGCATATTGATGTTTTTATTAATATGTTCGAAGACCCGATTGATGATGTTATTTCACGAAACATTGAAACCAAAACCTTTGCGACGCTTTATAAATACATTGAACGTATACCTTTTACTCCGGGTGTAAAGAAAGAATTCTTGAGCAGTATTGAGAACATCAATTTTAGTTAATCAAAAACCACAACTTTTTGCCACCAAGTTATTAGGTAATGCTATCAACCTGATATAATTACCTTAACATGAATATGAGCGGAGCCGGGTTATGTCTAATAATACTGAAGTCATTAGCTGTGATTTATTTTCAACTCTATCTTCACTTAATTTTAGCACCGAGGATATTACAGGTTTGACTCCGGCCAACTTTCGAAAGGGAGCTTTCTTACATGCAAAAATTTCTGCTAGCCAGGCCACGCGAGCGACTGATATTTCCATTCAATTACTCACGGATCGTGTTTCAGGTGAAATGAACTACGTAATAGTAATTGGCAGGCACGAAGGACTCCTGCAAAGCGAAGCAATTGACCCAAACGCTGATAAGCAATACCGGGAAAACCGTTATTCTCGCCATTTTATCTCAGTAACCGATGCCAATACCAAAGCCCTGAAAAAAACCTGCAAGGTAATGAAAACATATATCAAAGAGCAGGCATTTAAGCCTAACACCTGGGGGCACAGTTTCATTAAGGGTTGATTTATTCTTGCCCCGGTGAGCCGGGGCAACGCTAAATTAACCTCAAACTGTGCTGGAGGCACAAATGTCTGAAAAACACTTTATCGTTAAAATCCAGAACCGAAACGGCGACCATGAGAATAGCTATGTTCGGTTACTCGTCAGCGATTGTGAGAAAAATGCTTGCCAGACGGCACTCATTTCAGAGTGCCATGGCGAGCTTGAACAGCTGAGTTTTGAAGACGGTGGGGTTTACGACTACAACGGCGAAAATCACTACAGTGTCAGGAGCTGCGTGGAGGTTGCTCCAGAAGACGTTGCAACTTTGCAACGCTTCCTTTAACACCTGCGACATTTGATTAAATATCGGGCGTCCGCTACAGGATGCCCGTGATTTAAACGATTCCTCAAAGATCGCTGTCACTCCTGATAACTGTATTAAGAGCAGGTTTGTGATAGGTTCAGCGTAACAACATTACTGGAATTTTGGTTGCCTTGATGAAGAGCTGCTTTTCTGATTTACCCGTTAAAGACGGCACGTCCGGAACCTGGAAACTGGACACATTCGAAATTACCGCAGATAAGGCGATGAGCCTCGCCCTTCGTGCCGAGTATACAGGTAATACAGACGAGTTTATCCCGCCCGGTAGATATCGGCGTTTGTCCAACGGCTGGGATGTGGTGATGTCCAATACCCCGATGGAGATCAGAACCTGCCAGGATTTTTTAGAGCGAGCCACCGGGCGCGTGCTCATTAATGGTCTTGGTCTGGGGATGGTGCTTCACGCCATTCTTCAAAAAGAAGATGTAACCCATGTAACAGTAATTGAAAAAGAACAGGACGTTATTAACCTCGTTGCGGCCTCGTTTGCAAACGATCCTCGCGTTGAAATTATCCATGCTGATGCAATGATGTATTGCCCACCAGCAGGCGTCACGTACAACGCATGCTGGCACGACATATGGCCAGACTTCGCAACAGCTAACCTCTCACAGATGGATAAGCTGGAAATTAAGTACCGGGACATCTGTGAATGGCAGGGCTCGTGGGGCAGGGAGGAGTGTGAGCAAAAGCACATTGAGTTTCAAAATCTTGGGGCTGATTGAGTACAACTTTTGAAGGTGTCTCCGCTAAAGAAGACTGGGTCTCTTTGCGCATGCCCAGCTGTGCTGCATGACCTGACAAAGCCTATAAATAAACAGATCGGTTTGATTTAGTAATCCCCCTTCCAACCATCAGGCCGATATTTAAACTGCATCTCCATTAAGGATGGCTGATGAGCACGATTTCTACGGATTTAATTGCACGGATCTACGCAGCCTCCGAATTGCCGTTGAGCAACGACGAGCTTTATCGCGAAGTGCAGCGTGAAACTGGCATGTCGGATGCCGAATTGCACGAACTGAAAGAATTTGGGTCAGATAAAACCAGAACCAGCGGCGTCAAACACAAAGTACGCTGGTTTCAGCAGACTCTTCGGCAGGCCGGAGTCATCGAACGCGTTCCAGAAAAACGGGGCGTCTGGAGATACTCCTCTAAGACGAAAACAAACCTACACGAGTCATGGGAAAAGCTCTGTGTTGTCGGTTTCTCAACTTCTCTTGGGGCATCGGTTTTTGGAAACGCCTATGCCTTCTTCAGCAATATCACAGAGCAAATTCATCTTTGCCTGACCTCGCCGCCTTACCTCCTTCGAAATTCAAGAGACTACGGGCATGGCGGGGGGCGTGGCGAGCAGGTTTATATTGACTGGCTTCTGCGTATCCTCGAACCGATCGTGAAACAGCTTGTACCCGGCGCAAGTGTGGCATTGAATATCACTCAAGATAGCTTTAATAGGGGCAGGCCTTCACGTTCTCTGTATCTGGAGCGTCTGACACTGGCATTATGTGACAAGCTGGGGCTTGAGCTCATGGACAGGCTTCAGTGGGTGAATCGCAGTAAGCCCCCATCGCCAACGCACTGGGCATGTAAGCAACGAGTGCAGCTCTGCTCATCGTATGAGCCTGTGCTGTGGTTTACCAATGATGCGAGTAAGGTTCGTTCAAACAACTTACGTGTACTGCAACCGCATTCAGAGCAGCATCTTAAATTGCAGGCAGCAGGCGGTGAAAATCGCACGACCTTTTATGGTGATGGGGCGTACCAGCTTAAAAGCGGATCCTTTGGAAATAAAACAGAAGGAACGATCCCCAAAAATACTTTGTTTTACGGCAATAGCTGCGCTGATACGAGATTTTGCCATTCCATTGCCCGCGAGCTAGGTTTTCCGCTGCATGGTGCAACGTCTCCTACCAGGCTTGCAGCGTTTCTGATTGAGTTTTTGACAGAGCCGGGAGATCTTGTTGTAGATCCCTTCGCTGGCCTGCATAAAGTTCCCATCGCAGCCGAGCGACTTGGCAGACGTTGGCTGGCGACGGACAAAATCATGGAATGGCTGGCGATTTCCCGAAACCTTTTTACGGCCGCACCGGGATATAAGAGTAACCCCATGCTGGACGAGCTCGCCGAACTGTATCGGGCTTAATGCAAGTTAACGGTTTTGATAAAGTGGTTTGAAGCGACAAGCGGTTTATTCATTTTGCATTGTTTCTACCATAAAATGACAATATTAACGGCTTAGCATACGCCGCAGAGATAATTAGGGTGCCATTCATTTCCGGTTGTCTGTATTAACGAGTGTATTCAATATTCACTTGTTTCTCCGATATAGACCCAACAAAAAAAACTGATGGTTGTGATACAGAACTTGTTGAATTAACATCCGGTACATTAACTATATTGGTAATTTAGACGGTTTCTAAATTAAAGGTGGACAGATATGAAGTCAGATACAGAAATGGTTTCTCCTATCGAGTTGCACATTGGCGATCATGTCCAGCGGCATGGTGCTTTATTTGAGGTTATGCATATTGTTGAATCCGAATGCGATATTCCCGGCGGCATCCGGGTAGCAGCATGCATTTCACGGGTTATCGGTGACGTTACGGGCAATATTCCTCGTGGTTGGCTGGAAACACCGAAGCGTATGGCTGAGCGAGGAGTTAAGTGGGCGACGAGTCTGCCTGAGGGGCTTTACTTTAACATCCAGGGGAACGCACATGCGAAAGTAAGCCGGGTTATTCGTAATGTGACTAATTGAAACTTTTTTCTGAATTGCGGTGTAAAAGTTACTTTTCACCGCATCGTTTTCCCTAACTACTAAATCAGAGCTTCTCTGAAATAAGCGGATTTAACCGCTAGCGATTTATTCAGGCCATTTTATTCTAATCATTATCCTACACTTCAAAAATATTCATTATTTTTTCTTCTGACCTATTAGCCAGAATTCTCGATTCGGTATCATTTACTTACGGTAAATCTTTTGAAAACGAGGTAAATGGCATGCATTCTCAGGATCCTATCACGAAATTAACCCAGACGTTGCAACGCGACGATGGTTCTCAGGTTCGTATTGTAGCGCAGCGGGGATATGGAAGTGGGCTTACAGCCTCGCTTGATGTGTACGTTCTCCGTCGTGATTCCTCTGAAAGCAACTGGTCACTGTGCGGAAAAGATCCTCACCCAGAGTGGAGAAAGATGTCAGTAGATGAGTATCAGAAATTTGGACGCTCTGAAATGCTGCGTTATGCCACACCAGGTGAAATTCTCAGGGTGGCATCCGCTATTGGCCAGCCAATGAGCTTCCTCGATGGCAACCCTGCGTTTTAGCCCGAACCCTGGCGACGCCTTTTAAACCGGCGTCATTCTTTTTACGAGCAACAGACGGAGAAAAAATGAATCTGAACGAACGAAGCACGAGCGCAGCAACGCCAGATTTGAGCCGACTTTATCTCATTTCCGGGCGCATTATGTTTGATGATGATGATCAGGCCTACCTGGTCGAAGCCGACTCCCCTGGTGATGCAGAGGAGGCTTTCCGGCATCATATTGCTGACAGTGCCGACGACTTAGAAAAGGTGATTATAGTTTCCTCTACAAGTTTCGCTTCAGCTCACAGCAGTCGCGTAATTTGTCGGCCTGCCGTGAAGTAATTTCAACTTCCAATGATATTTCCCTCTTTATAAAAGCCGCCGTCTGGCGGTTTTTATTTGCAAAAATGAATATTAATCCTGAATGATATTAATTTAAGATGAGGTAGTGTTCATATTCTTCTTCTTAATATTTTTTCTAAAAAAACGCCTTCAGGTTATTAGTTGGTATTAGTGTATTTGTTATGATCTTCTCATCAAATACATTAATTAAATAATCAAGGAGTCAACTGTGGCAGATAATTATACTCAGGCGTCGTTTATTATTCCCTGCACTCAGGAGCAGGCAAAAATGGCACAAGAAGCAATCACATTCGTTACCGAAGCAGAAATTGCAGAAGGTGAGCGTTTGCTTGATAAGCCACTGACAGATTGTTCTCTGACTGAGAAGCTGATCCTCAGTATTATCGAGAACCACCCTGAGTATGACCCTTCTGAGCCGAGCTTTGGGCAACCATCCTGCCCAGACTGCAATTATGAACTGTTGTTCGCAACAGAAGTTACCAGCAGTGGGCTGGCAGTTTTTCATGGAGAGACCATTGATCTTGACCATGCAATTTGCCTCACAACTGCCGTGCTGTCGGTATTCGACCTCTCGGAAATGGTAACAATTACTGCTGCATTTACATGCAGTAAAAGCCGGACAGATGAATTTGGGGGTATGACTATTCTGGTCACAAAGGATACCCACTATTACCAGGATGGCTGTCAGTTTTCTCGTCTCATGAATGAGGCTCACAAAGCCGGTATCCAGTATGCTCTGTGTAAAGTGACGCATTACCACGGTGAGAGCAGCTATGTGGCAAGCTATGTCCTGAGCTGCGACGTAGCGGATTCAGCCCAGGAGGTCGTTAACAAACGACTGAAGGCATGTGCCGGAAAAGAGCCAGAAGACGGAATCTATATTCTGTGTGAAGAAGACAACACTAGTCTTTCGGTCGAACTCGTTACAGAACTGTCTCCGCTCGATTACGACAAGCTGAGCAAGCTTCTCCCTTCCCTTGACACCCTTTGCGGCGCTTAAGCCTGCCAATTACCGTAGCCACCGGTTTCCCCGGTGGCCTGGAGCCTGCCATGACCAATAAATTCATAGTTTCTACCGTTGATTGTATCAATGAATTTGCAAGTGACGTTCCGCAGAGTGTTTCCTTACGGATAGATACAATGCTTGAACAGCGTATCCGCAAATTGGCGGCATACGTGAAAGAAAACGATCTTCATTTAACTGAGTTTTACTTCTATGAGGCTTTGTTGAATAAATCGAACTTTTGCTGAGTTGAAGGATCAGATCACGCATCTTCCCGACAACGCAGACCGTTCCGTGGCAAAGCAAAAGTTCAAAATCACCAACTGGCCCACCTACAATAAAGCCCTCATCAACCGTGGCTCCATAACTTTCTGGCTGGATGATGAAGCTATTCAGGCCTGGTATGAGTCGGCAACGCCTTCATCACGGGGAAGACCTCAGCGCTATTCTGACCTTGCCATCACGACTGTGCTGGTCATTAAACGCGTATTCAGGCTGACCCTGCGCGCTGCGCAGGGCTTTATTGATTCCATTTTTTCTCTGATGAACGTTCCGCTACGCTGCCCGGATTACAGCTGTGTCAGCAGGCGGGCAAAGTCGGTTAATGTCAGTTTCAAAACGCCCACCCGGGGTGAAATCGCACACCTGGTAATTGATTCCACCGGGCTGAAGGTCTTCGGTGAAGGCGAGTGGAAAGTCAAAAAGCATGGCCAGGAACGCCGCCGTATCTGGCGTAAGCTGCATCTCGCCGTTGACAGTAAAACACATGAAATCATCTGCGCTGACCTGTCGCTGAACAACGTTACGGACTCAGAGGCCTTCCCCGGGTTAATCCGGCAAACCCACCGGAAAATCAGGTCAGCCGCCGCCGATGGCGCTTACGATACCCGGCTATGTCACGATGAACTGCGGCGTAAGAAAATCAGCGCGCTTATCCCGCCCCGAAAAGGTGCGGGTTACTGGCCCGGTGAATATGCAGACCGTAACCGTGCTGTTGCGAATCAGCGGCTGACCGGGAGTAATGCGCGGTGGAAATGGACAACAGATTACAATCGTCGCTCGATAGCGGAAACGGCGATGTACCGGGTAAAACAGCTGTTCGGGGGTTCACTGACGCTGCGTGACTACGATGGTCAGGTTGCGGAGGCTATGGCCCTGGTACGAGCGCTGAACAAAATGACGAAAGCAGGTATGCCTGAAAGCGTGCGTATTGCCTGAAAACACAACCCGCTACGGGGGAGACTTACCCGAAATCTGATTTATTCAACAAAGCCTCTTTTCTTTTAAAAATAAATTATTCAGATTTATTTTCTATTGATTTAATGAGGTAGGGAATGACAGAAAGTGCTTTGCTTTTGCGAGAGGCATTTAATGAATCGGTTAACTATATGACATGGTCTTTTTATTCACTGATAACTGCTTACGTTTCGATGGCTTTTTATGATAGAGTTGAGGTTAAGACCCGAATAAATAATTATCTGAATAAGTTACTTTTCGTGATTGCTATGTCCGTTTTTATCCCAAATATGTACTTTGTTTCAATGGTGTTCAGTCAGAAGTTAGGCACCGCAGCTGGCGTTGCGTCATTCATTATTGGGCTACTTTTCATGATGTTAAACTCGGCACCTGTAATTACTGGTATCGTACAGCAGCGCAAAGATTGAGTTTTATGAGTATAGTCAGTTGGGTTTTCATCTGTTTTATCAGACTTAGAAAAATGAAATCTTTCAATTCATTGATTTTAAACGCAAAAAAATTTCTAAATGATCAGAATTATAGGGTGCTCATTTTGCACAGCAGTAGGGGTTGACCATTCAATGGAAACGCTCCTTCGAACTGACCCGGAGAAATACGGTTATCAGGCTGGCCTGAGTCGTCTTCAGCGATTTCTTTCTAAGATCCAGTACGACTGGAGCCTGCGGGATTATATCGGTCGTAAAGTGTTCGAAGGCGGATATGTGCGTCTTCAACCCAATATCTTTTCTTCGTCCCTGACTGAACGTCTTTTTCATGCCTGTTGCAGCCTTGATTATGTTGAAGCAAGACGTGCGGCAGAGCATCGCAGAAAGCTACTTTCCGGCGAGGTTGACGATACGGCTTATAACCGTCGTATGGCTGAGCCACAATTTCGGCTTGTACAGGAAGCAAACGTGATCCACGTTGATTTCCTCTGGTCGTTGCACTGTTTCAACCCTCGCCCGTTTCGGGCAATTGAGATCTATCGCAGGGTCTGGGAAGAGGCCGATCTGGACCTTCTTGAGGATGAGCCTGACATGCAGCCTGTGCCCCGTACACCAATGCCAGCTCCACTCTGGATGAAACTGCCCGGAGGCCGGTTCGGTACAGCTTATGATGGACTGACTGATACGTTGCCGCTGATGACCTATTTTGACGGGCAGGCTGACCCCAGGGCTTCACGTAGCCTAAAGACCGGAGAGAGCAGTTCTGTCGTCGTGGCATTCGAGGAAGAGGATGAGCTGACTGTTGAAGAAGATACGGCGTCCTGGATTATCTGGCATGAATACGACGGGTTACGCCAGCGCATCGCTGACGGTGAGTTTACTCCAACGACTGCTGCTCAGTATCTTCTTCGTTATGGCGCGGTCCGAATTTCAAAAGGCAAGGGCGCTGTCTATCATCGTCTCGCACAGCGGGGACAAACCTTTTCCCGCCTGGGGATAGGCGACAGAGTGTCGCTTCCAGAGCTGGTTGCCAGTCGGCGTTTTAAAATACTCAGTGATTCTGCATACCGTCAGGTTGTAGCCCGGAAATTGCGTGGACAGATAAAAAAGTTCAGATTCTGGGCATGCGTAGCTGCCTGTGTTCAGTTGCACGTACACAACAAGACGGCACTCGGAGAAAGAATTTTAACGTTACTCGAAGGTGAGAGGGAACAGCAACAAGGTGCGATCCAGGCGAAGCTGAAGGCGGGAATGATGGATGCAGTTCTAACTCTGTGTAACCAGCGACTCCGGGTGAAAGAAAATACTAACCAGCCAGAGGAGTTCCGCTATTACCGTGCCGTAAGAGCTCGTTTCATGCGCCATTTATCTGAATGCCTTAAGCCAGAAAATGGCGGCGTTATCCGTGACGTTATCTGGGAACTGAGGGTGCTGAGCAGTGCTCACGGTACGACCAAAACAGGTTTTTACTATGTCGATAGCAATCGCCCGACAGCGAAAGGACTGTTAAACCGCCTTCTGATGAGGATGGTCAAGCAGGTCGTATAAGCGTCTGAAACGCGAAACACACGAAAATGGAGGGGTTATACAAAAAAAACTTAGCTTTGATCGTGATGTAATGTGGACATCATGTCCAAGCGTTGCTGCATCCAGAAAAGTAACTTTAATCCTGTTGATACAGCCCTTGCATTACCTGTTTACGCATAGCGTGGAAACGTTCTAATTAAACCAGACGAATATAAATTTAAATTAATTCACTCACCCCCGGAATCGGGGAACTAAACAAAAGGATCATCAATGCAAAATCAAAATACACCCGCTCAGGAAAAACACACCGTATACCTTTTTAATGCCGAACATGCTGACAAGACAGCCGCCAAGCAAGCCGGGAAACTCTTCACGCTGGACATTGAACACCCAATGACCCTCAACGATCTCTCGCTGCTGTGTGAGTCGGTCGCGGACGCTGTGGGAGCACCTGGCGGAATTAAATATGAAATCACAACAGAGCCTAATGGGGTTCAGGAGGAATACTGAATCAGTGTGGTGTGAGTCCATTTTAATTTGACGTTTCATGAGTTCTATCGAGAGGCTGAAGTATGACTTTGAAAATGGAAAGTTCCCGGACTTCCAAGCCTGAGGGGCCATTTGTATTAATCACTTTTGAGGGGGACGAATTTCTTTTTGATGACAGACATAATGTCGTCAAGATAAATGGCAGGCCTAAAAAAATGGATGTAAAGCGAAATTATTTTGAGTCCGATCTGGGAGAAGGGAAAGCGAAATACTGGACTTTAAATATCGAAGAGGCTCATCGGTTCAATTCGATTGATGAAGCGACAGAACAACTTTGTAAACTGAGTCGCCCTCATCTGATCAAAATTCGCAAAGTTGAGGGGGTATCTGAATGACCAAAGAGATGTTTTTACGCATTTTAAATGAGGCACAGGCTCGTGTGGATAACGATTCGCTTCCGCTTGATGTTCGTATCCGGTCACGCACCACGGTAAATGATTGCGTCATCCGGGCAGATAAAGAGGGGTGGCCTATTGAGTATAAACAGAAGGTCTGGGTAGATGCAGTCAGTGGCTGTTATCTTTAGCGGTTACTTAAGCCAGTTCCTGTGCCCGTGAGCTTAGTAAAGGCGGAAAATGATATGGTCAAGGTGATAAATATCAACGGGAATTTAGTTGAATTACCTGAGCCCTCAGCAAAGTTATCCAAAGCTGAATCACCTGATGGTAGGTTCTCAAAACCTAAAAATAAGATCTCTAAAATACAGCGAGCTGAGCTGCGAATGAAATTTGGGGGGCGTTGTGCCTATTGTGGTTGCAAGCTTCCTGAAAAAGGGTGGCATGCCGATCATGTTGAGCCTGTTCGACGCGACTTTGAACTGGTGAGAGCCCCTGTCGGCAGCGGCGTAACTCATGTTGCCCGAAGTACGGGTAAGGTTATGCACCCTGAACTGCATGCTATAGAAAACTTATTTCCATCATGCGCCCCCTGCAACCTTTTTAAAGGAGCTTTTAGTGTTGAAGGAATGAGAAAAGAAATGGCACTGTTGCAAATAGTCGGTGGTGATAAACTTATCATCCCCTTTTGCTGATGGAGCTGCACATGAACCCATTCAAAGGCCGGCATTTTCAGCG
>NZ_JAJVHF010000018.1 GCF_022171985.1 Huaxiibacter chinensis
AGCTGAACAGGAGGGACAGCTGATAGAAACAGAAGCCACTGGAGCACCTCAAAAACACCATCATACACTAAATCAGTAAGTTGGCAGCATCACCACCTCGCTGAACCTTGCCATATAAGCATCGTACTCAGCCTGGTCTTCAGGAGATAAAAAATTTGGTGGGAGGAGCATCAGAATCCTTTCATCCTAGCTTGTATACCTTCTTCGTAGGCCAGCTCGCCATTATCGGTAAAAGATGGTTTTTGATGTTTATGATAAAGCTTAATTTTTCGTCAGGCTTGATAGCGTTACCGGAGAGATTTGATCTTTTCTCTTCAACTCGCAATACTGTTTATACATACAGTACAAGAATTCGAGTGTAGCTATGTCTGTTATCCTTGAGCACATTAGCAACAAGCCTTACGAAATGGCACCTTTTTTCAGTGATTTACTAAGCTGTGGAGTGATGAGTCCGTGCGCCGGGCATGAAGATAATGAATTAAATTTGCATGAATATGTAGTCCGCAACCGCCCCTCAACCTTCTTTGTCAGGGCGGCGGGCCTCAGTATGATCAATGCCGGTATCAATGATGGAGCAATACTGGTTGTGGATCGGTCTTTAACAGCACGACACGGCTCTATCGTCGTTGCGCTGGTGGATGGAGAGTTTACGGTAAAGATCTTACACACGTATCCTGAGCTGCTTTTGATGCCTTCTAATCCAGCCTATAAGCCGATACGTGTAAATCCTGAATCCCTTGAGATATGGGGCGTCGTCACCTTTGCACTGAATCAGTTCAGCCATGTACATGCACGTTGATATTAACGGAGCCTATGCGGCATTTGAGTGTGCGATGGATCCCAAGCTGTCAAAAAAGCCGCTCATCATAGCCAGCAATAACGATTCGTCCGTCATTGCAATGAATAAACTGGCTAAAAGCGTTGGTATTAAGCGTGGGACCCCAATTTTTAAGTGCAGGGATTTGATTCAGCAACACCGGATCGAAGTCCGGAGCTCTAACTTTACTTTGTATGAAGACTACTCAAATCGCTTCCATGAAACGCTGGAAAGCTTCGCGCCTCAATCGAGTCGATATAGCATAGATGAAAATTTCATGTTATTGAAAAACATGAACAAGATAATAGATTATGAAGATTACGGCCGGTTGATCAGAAGTACACTTCTTCATAATCTGTCCCTTACCTGTGGTGTGGGTTGTTCAAGCACCAAAACCCTCGCTAAATTATGCACCTATGCGAGCAAACGATGGGCAGCTACAGGCGGGGTTGTAGTTTTGACTGATCAGGCCAGGATCAGGAAGCTCCTGAGCCTGATCAGTACCAGAGAAATATGGGGTATTGGTCGAAAGATTAGTGAACGCCTGTCGGCTTTCGGGATCATCACTGCCGGTGATTTTTATAATAGCGACGTTCGCTTTTTACGTAAAAGCTTTGGCGTTGAAATCGAGCGTACCTGGCGGGAACTGCATGGCGAACCATGTTTCCGGCTGCACGAGTCTCCTCCTGTCAGGCAACAGATTATCGTTTCCAGAAGTTTTGGTCAGCGCCTTAATGAGATAGGCAAGCTACATGAGGCAGTTTCATTTTTTACCGCCCGGGCGGCAGAGCAGCTGCGCAAGGATGGCTCGTGGACCCGTCAAATCACAGTCTTCATTCAGAGTAGCAATTATGCGCAAGGTGAAAACCGCTACAGCAATTGTGGTATCGAGCCGCTTACCGCTACACAGGACACCCGCGATCTGGTTGATGCAGCCATGACCATCCTGAACCGCATTTACAGACCCGGGATAGCGTATGCGAAAGCAGGGGTAATGCTCTCCGCTATGACTGACGGCACAGAGCAACTCAGCCTGTTTGATACTCGCCCGGCCAGGCCTGGCAGTCAGGCACTGATGAAAGTTATGGACCGGTTCAATAAAGAAAAGCGCGGAGCTCTGTTTTTACTGGGGGAAGGCATTCAACAGGATTTTCGTATGAAGCAGGCCATGCTATCACCGAGATATACGACCCGCTGGGATGAATTACTCGTTGTAAAAGCGTAGCGGCCATGACCGGCATGGCCGTACTCATCAAATGTGAAAGTAACTTTAGGCCCCGCGAGCTTTTTCGATTGCGCCCTGCAAAGTTGCTGCGTCCATAGCCCCGGGGATAAATGTGGTAGTCGCCGCATTCGGCTTTTTCATATTCATAATGATGAAACCGGGTGTGCCGGTGATCCCGAGCGCTTCGCCCAGCTGCATATTGCCGGAGATCACGTTTTCATACCGGTTTTTTTCCCTGTCAGAAAACGTGCTGTTAAACCCTGACTTTTCCACCACAGTATTAAAGTCAGTGAGTTCGAATTTGCGTTGAGAGGTCATGAAGGTATGAGCCACAGCCATCAGGTTGTTGTGGTACTTACGATAGGCTTCAGCACCGAAATTCTGATAGACGTGCAGACCCGTAGCGGCCCCCATGGCAGATACAGGTTTTGAACCGGCAAAAATCGGGAATTCTTTAAAGAAGAATTTTACATCTTTGCTCTGATTCATTACCGATTCAACAACAGGTGTAACCCGCATGCAGTAAATACACTGATAGTCGAAGAACTCGATTACCGCGACGTCGGCGTCATCAGGGCCGATGTTTGGCGTCTCCTTGGTATCCAGCAGAGCTGGCGCATATGGAATTATTCGTTCCACTGAGGCACTCACGTTCTGATTTTCCAGCGCCTTACCTGCTTCCACTAAATAATGGGGATTTTTTACCAGGTAAGTAGCGGCAATTTTGCCAATTTCTTCCTCACTGAGCACCTTCGGTTTAAAATAAGTTGCCGTGATTAACGCCGAGGCAGCGGTAGCAATAACCGCAGAAATTAAAATCGTGGCCATCGGTTTTAAATAAAATTCTTTAGACATAGCTACCTTTATGCTTTTCAGCCTGTTAGTTATTAACCTGCGATGGATTATACTGGCCCGGTAAATCGGAATTATTCGTGAAACAATGCTTTTTGGAGATTAAAGGATGATTAGGCAGGGCTTTATACTCACAACCGCAATGCTTTTGAGTGGATGCGGATATCATTTCGCAAACCAGGTAGATGCGTACGATCTAATGCCTCGTCCTGTTACAAATAAAAGGTTTCAGATAGTCCCTCCGGACGAAAGTATTCAGTCCAGAATGTTTTCAGGCCGTTTTGCTGATGGATTAGCAAAAAAAGGAGTCATTATTTCCACTCACCAGCCAGATTATGTGCTCAGGTTCCGAATCAGCAGCTCACAGGAGAACATGCAGTATAGCGAGCAGCTTCTTACTGGGGTGACAGGCTACGTTGTAGATAAAAAGACAACGAGAACTGACAAGCATGGCGAATTGCATACTGACTATGACTACAAGCCAGTCGATGGGGTAATAGGCACTGAGACGATGTCGCAGATGCACTATATGCGACAGCTGGATGTCGAGGTATACCCGTCAGCGAAAGGAGCAAAGCAGGTTCTGAAAGTGAGTATGCAAAGCAATGCACCTGTGCCGTCAGACAGCATTGCTTATTCAGCAATGATCGACGCCTTTACTGATAAATTTGATGCGCCGCTGCGTTCCGGAAATTATGTTGCAGTGATCCCCTGGAACTGAAAGCAGACGGCGGGAAGAGAATGTTCAAAAGTGACTTTTGGACACGCACATTAACGTGGCTATCGCCCTCCCCCATTAAAATCATAAAGTCGGTAAAGATCGCCCATCGTGATGGAATTGGGCTTATTAATGAACAGATACTGTAACTGTTCTTTATGTTGAGTACTGGCAGCTGCATTCATAAGCACTTCCAGGTAGAACTTGTAGCCTATGCTTCGCTCTGAATACATATACTGGAACTGCATCAGTAAAATGCCTGACATAACATACAACAGCAGCAGACTGAGTAATACAGTGCTATCAGGCTGTTCCAGTGCCATACTGACATACCCTGAACCCAGAATGCACAGAAGCCACCCCGTCATTAGAGCAGGCACCCTACGACTCAGACGTTTATAACAACGTTTTATTACGGGATCCCGGAGATACTTTTTGTCAGGTATCCCCGTTGCTCTGATGACGAAGCTACTGAGTATCGACATCTTTTTTCCTTCTGGACGCTCTCAGTCAATAAATCAGGCCAGGCGCTCATTGAAAGCTACCACGAGCTGCGAATCGGGATTTTTTACCAGTTCGGGCCGGATAACTTTTAGTTGCCTCGTTGGGGCGAGCTCATCTGTAGGCCTGATGGTGGTATTACCCGGCCCCTTGCGGGTACTGTCGGTGTTTACCTTGAGCTTTTTATTTCCCAGGTAGCTTTCCATCTTTTTAGAGATGGTGTCACCTGTGGTCGCAACACCAGAGAGTTCCTTTAGATGTTCACCTTTATCCATTTGTACCGATGACATCAGAAATCCGATTCCGGGATCGTTTTCCGTTCCACAGGCTCCGTACTGACATTGTGCAGCGAAAACGGGCTGTACACCTACAGCAACCAGCATTAACGTACTCAGTAAAGTAGATTTCATACACACCTCTTACAGTCGGAAAAGTTACTTTTGCGCAGCGCCCATTTGGGTCACCAGGTTTTCCGGGCTCAGCCACCCCGTAAATAACTGCGGTTTGCCGCTTAGTGTCACCATGGTAGGAGTACCTTGCAGCGGGATTGTTGAGGCCACCTGGAAATGCGATTTGATAATGTTTAAGCAAGCCTCATCAGGACGTCCTTCCGGGATAGTTGAAACCGGATTCATCGCTGCATCCAGAGCTTCGTTTGGCTTTGCTGAACACCAGATTTTGGCCATGTTCCCGGCTACTACCGAGTTCAGTCCTGCACGTGGGAATGCAAGAAACTTAATCGAAATACCGGCATCAAGATAAGACTTCAGATCATGATGCAGTTTTTGGCAGTATCCACAGGTTATATCGGTAAAGATAGCAAGCCGGTATTTTTCGTTTGGTGATTTGTAGTCGATGGATTTTGTTTTGGATGCGAATTCCCGGACGCCCATTAAAATGGCCTGCTCAGTGGTGTTTACCACATCTTTACCTTTCACGTGGAATAAGCTTCCGGTAAAAATGTAATCTCCGTCTTTGCTCACGTAACTTACCCCCTCCCTGGAAATCACCGTAAAAATATCTTTTACTGGCGAGGGTTCGACGTGCTCGATTGAAAGCCCAATGGCTTTGAGCTTATCCCGGGCTGCATCTGGCAGTACCATTGTATTAACCGGCTCGGCATTCATCGTGAAGGCGGTACTTAATGAAAGAAGTAATACCGATGCCTTAATAATTTTTTTCATTTCCGCTCCTTAAATCGAGCACTAATATTATCACGCCCCAAAATTCCAGAATTTTGCTTAAACGCTTAAATCAACGGGTAAAGCCGAAAGAAAGTCGATAGATATATGGGAGAATAGATAAAACGTAGATTCAGTGGAGAAATCGTTGTGTTTACACCACCAGCAGATGATGTGAAACCTATTCCCGTTCCTGATGAGATTTACACTCAGTGCATTACGGATGCCGCCCGCTACTTCGGAATTGATGCTGAACTGGTTTTTACGTTGTTTGACAATGAAGGCGGTAAGGTTGGTACTTTCAGCAGGAATACTAACGGCACTTATGATATTGGCCCAATGCAGATCAACTCATCCAATCTACCTGAAATAAAAAAGCATTTCCCGACGGTAACGTGGCGGGTTCTGGCTTACGATGCTTGCGCAAGTTTCTGGGTTGGAACATGGTGGCTCTATAGAAAAATTGTTGATCGCAAGGGCAATGTGTTTGAAGGGATTGCAGATTACAACAGCAAAACCCCAAAGGTACGTGCAAAGTACATATTTAACTTCATGGTAAAGTACAATCGCCGGATCCAGCAGCGTAACGGGATGGGTGAGCTTTATCAATGGACCCAGCAACCTCCTCGATACAATGGCCATATAGCTAAAAATGTCCCGGAGCAAAACCCGACTCCTGTTGTTAAATAAATACAACCCGATATTACAGAAGATCATCGAGTGGCTTGGGTAAACCACCACAAATATTTCACACTGACTCAGGAGTAATATATTGTCTTCTTCTGCAAGAAATTTATTTAAGATTCTCTCTTCTTTCTTGATCCAGAAAAACCCTCATCATGAAGAAGTATGTGTTCATGAAGAAACAACAGCTGGTTTATGGGCCCCTCTCCCTGATTCGCATGTCGTGCTTTTCTTAGATTTCGATGGGGTTTGCCACAGGTGTAAAAATGAAACCTTTGAGCGAATGCCACTGTTAGAGAAATTGCTGGATAACTGCCCTGCCATGGTGATTGTTATCTCCAGCTCATGGCGTGAGTGCGCTAATACAAGTTATCTGAAATCTCTGTTCCGGGTGCCTTATAGAGACAAAATCATAGGTGCAACCGGTTCGGTATATTTAAAACACGGACAGACTGGTGTGCGGGCTGCCGAGTGTGAGGACTTTGTCTTTTCACATCGAGTTAAAGCATTTATCTGCCTTGATGACGACGAATCATTATTTCCGGCCGGTTATCCGCATTTGCACAAAACCGATTATTACACGGGCCTCACCGAATCTGACCTTGCAGCTCTTAACGCAAGGTACCATCAGCTCATGGGACGCTGATGAACAAAGTAACTTTCCTTTTACCCTGTCACTGCTGATCTCGTACGCCCATCCACTTTAGGATTGATTGTTTTATACCATACGCAATAATGTCTCATATGAATTCGACAAGAAAGGGACATTATGCTGCATCACTGTCAGGCTAAGTCACTGGATGACATATACCTTGAGGATATTCCCCACATCATACATCCGGCCACGGCGGTACATGACCTCGAAGATACCGCCCTGCCAAACCGGATTATTCAGGAATGGAATTTACCGCAGGGATATACACAGTTTGTCAGCCGGTATCACCAGTTCCACCATCAACGCCCCTGGCTCGCTTACCGCGATACGCTTGACGACATCAGATACGGTAAGATCGTTCTGCTTAGAAAAGACATAACCGGCAATGCCGGGCCGGGGGTTATATCAAATGGCAACCTACGCAATGACCTGCCCCTGTCCCTCTTTACCCGTCTGCGCGATATCATCTCTCGTCAGTTGAAACGCCCGGGGTATTACGTTCGATCAACGACACCAGCACAGCACGCCCAATCAACAAAAACCATTAATTCCAAAGCGGCTGGTCGTCTTCTCGCAGCTGGCGGGCTTTATAATGGAAATGTGGAGGGATTTCGACATACGGCTGAACAACTTGGCGGCGAAGCTGTTGAAGGCTATGACCAGGTATTGAACGAAACAACTTCAGGTATGCTGGTTGCAGCGGCTTCACTTCTGGTTATCCGAAATCCAAGGTCTGCGGATGAATTGACAAGTTATCTCGGCAAGTACAAAAAAGCACACGTTTTGCTCGATGATATGAATGTTAGCGAATTGAACTACATGCGCCGAGACAGAGCTGAATATTTAGCTCTCCGTGGACAATTCAACAATACTGTACGCCCTAACTTCCTTAAATCACTTTCAGACCACCCAGATGCCCTGGCTACGTTTGAACCTAACGATTTGATGAAACTTGCAACAGGCAAGGTCCCCTCTGGGTGGCAGGTTCACCACAAGATCCCTCTTGATGATGGTGGCACAAACGCTATAGACAACCTGGTACTTATTCAGAATTCACCATACCATTCAGCACTGTCGAAAGCACAATCCATCATTACGAAGGATCTACCGTATAATTCAAGCACCAAAGTTCTATGGCCATCGCCGAACGGTGTTATCTACCCGGTAGGAAAGTAAGAGGCGCTCATGAAAGATTTAACTCAACTACTCAGCAGCTTAAAGAGGTTGATGGTTGCAGATCACTACCCTTTAGCCAGCCCGGTAGCCCCGGAAGTCTTGAAAGACTTAATCTGCAATCCGCCTCCAGTGGAGTGGGCAGATCACAAAAAGAGCGCCTATATAGATATACAGAAACTCATTAAAACCAGGCTTGATTATGCCCAAGTGTTTAATGCTATGGATGGTTTTGAGTACAACGGACTTACGTTTTATAACCTTGTTCAGGCAGAGAACGAAAATCTATTGTGGTCAAATATTTACATACGCAACTTTGAAGCACGAGACAATGAAATCTACGTTGACCCAAATCTCACTGATAAGGTGTTAATCGGAGAAGATGGCATGTCACTTTTCGCTTATAGTTTTGCAGACGACTGCTTTCAGATAAGAGACAAAGCATCTACTGATTATGTTATTGAATCTCATACAGAGTTTGATAGATTTTTGTCTTCACTGATTCAAACCGTCAGTTGAATGTTCCGCAAGAGCGGTACTTCTGAAAAAAAGGCCGCAAACACATACTTTGCGGCCTTAATTGTTTAGCAGTAATTTACAATCTATTGATAGTCATTTCAGGAGGTTATATTCAACCTCCCTTATTTTTTATTTTCATTAAGCCACTGATCCGCTTTATCGACACGTGACTGGTAAGGCTCATTTGTGTTGCTCAGCTCTGACTTCATGTACTGAATGAATTCATCTGCTTTCTGAGGCCCAAAGCGTGGGTCATCCGTCAATTGCTGCCGGATAGCCCTTTCAGAGTTCTGCGCTGCATTCGCATAAGTCGAAACGCCGTCGCTGCTAATACTCTGATACCGGTCACTTACAGCTGCGACGCCATCAGACATCTGCATGTGATTAAGGACTTTACCCTGGAGAGAATCAGGCATATTTGCAGGGTTAGAGGCATCATTTGCTATCGATGTCTGGGTTTGAAGGATGCCCGCTCCCGTAAGCATCTCATTTACCGGTTTCGCCCCAACGCTGGTTAGCGTATCCGAAACAAATTGCTGGCCCCCGAGTAGCGCACCAGAAATCGCGCCCCGCTCAGTGTTGGCCTCTATCTTTTCCCCAACCAAGCGATCTGTGACGGTCTGAGTGCGGTTACCAACGAGACCACCGCCCGACCCACCTTCTCCCAGGTTTGCCCGTACGACTGACTCAAGTGAACCATCAGCTCTGTTATGAGTGTTGAAACTGCTATGGATGCTCTTAACGTCATTCATACTCCAGTTAACGTTATAGTTACCCAGTTCATTAAGGATCTTCTGGGTATCCGCTTTGAGCTGCTCTCTTTCGGCACCGGTAGCCATGGTGCTGGCACCATAGGTAAAGACAGCTTGCTGTGCCAATTCAGCTCGCTTATCGTCCCGGCTTAAGTTCGGGTTGTTGGCAACACGACTAAAGTAGTTATCAGTGTTATTAGATAAGCCACGAACTTGCCCGCTCTGATACATACTGTTCAAAGCAGTGGCTCGTTGATCCATTCCATCACCAACCACCCGACCTCCAACCTTTTCCAGATCGTTAAATGTGCCTTCTGCATTTCTGACATCCTGACCCGAATTGACGACTTTCTCTACACCCTGATTATTCAGTACAGGTCCATTCTTTTCGAGAGAATTAAGCACATTCCTTTCTTCATCAGAATAAGTGCGGCCCACGTTGTTGTTATGTATTCCCTGAATATCGCCTTTGCCCGCGTTATCAAGGTTATACGGAGTAAAGCCAGCTTCACTTTTTCCAGGGACATGCTGTGTCGCGTCCTGAGCGTTGGAGGAAAGACCGAGTTTAGCCTGCGAATCTACACTTCCACCCAGTTCCCCTACGCGTGACGCACTCATCACGCCAGACGTATTTACGCTGTCAGGAGTTCTATCCTGTGCCTGAGTGATAGTATTAATTCCTGACCCGTCACCTGAAATTCTGTCGAGCTGATTGGTGATAGGTAGCAGCTGCTGTGCATTACCACCGAAGTCGGAAACCAGACTTTTAAGCAGGCTGGAGGTTTCACGGAGATCCTGTTTATTACTTTCGGCCGTCTCTCCCCGGGCGGTATCAATCGCAATTTTTTGCTCACTGAAATCTCGGGTTGCAGCCACAAGCGCGTCAGTACGTTGAAGCTGCGATCCAAGCTGATTACTGGCCTTGAAGGTATCGTTATAGGAGTTGAATTTCTCCATAAACGCATTCTCATCCAGCCCATTCTTACGAGCAAAATTCCTTACATCATCATCACTGAAGTTTTTGTTGCGAATAGAATCGGAGAACCTGTCCAGGTTAATGCTTTGTTTAGAATCAAGGCTCATTCCACTATTGGAGCTTGCGTTAGTCGAAACCGATGTAGAAATATTTTGCGCCATCGTCTGTGTCGCCTGGTTCATTTTCGACGATGCTTCTTTAAACGCATTAGTATTGGATATCTGATCGCTGCTTACCTGAGACGCCGCTTTACTGAACTGGTCAGTTAACGCAGAATCCTGGCTAAGCTGATTCGTGATTGCTTTTGAAAGGTCATTTGAAAGCGAGTCACTGCCTGTATTGGTCTTAGATGCACCGCTACTCAATTGCCCTGCTACAGCCGCTTTCAGCCCGGCTCCATTGCCAGTTCCAACACCTCCATTAAGCCCAGCGTTGAGAATAACATTTGAAGCAATGCTGGCCATCTGAGACGCACTCACCCCATGTTTCGTTGCAATACCTTCTGCTACAGAGGCACCAATCTTATCCGAGATCTGCTTCATTGTTTGCAGGTTGGTTGAGAACTGCTGGCTCGACTGTCCTGACCTTCCAATTTCGCTCATCTGACTGTAACCAGCCTGGAATGAATTACTTGCCGCACTCATAACTGATGAGGTTACAGCTGATCCTTGTCCCTGGCTGTTAGCGATACTTGAACCAGCATTCCACATTCCAAGACGGAAATTACTTGAATCAACTGCGCCGCCATCGCTGTATCCCTGACCGGTACTGGTTAAGGCGGTTCGTGTCACGTCACCAAATGAAGATTTACCGCTGTTAGGGCCATCCCATACTTTGGGCGTTACATGACCAGTATCCACCGGCGCATCGGGGGTCACTCCCTTAACCGCATTCATCATCGGGTGAATCGACTGTGTCATCAGGAATAATGTGAGTACCGGAATCAGAGCATAGAGGGCGGAAGCAACAGACAGGTATGAACTGTATGTTTCCGCAAGCCCTGGGAGTCCCATCCACGTGACGGCATTATTCTGGCTGTTGAGGGTGCTCCAGGTATCCAAGTCGGCCGTCGCGACTTTCTTCACATACGCGTTGACCATTACTGCCGTAAGCGGCCACATATTCACGAAGAGGATAAGTTGCAAATATTTCGCCGCAGCGGCAACACCATTACCACCTAACGCCAGCAGCATAAGCAAAGCAAATGGAGCAACCATATAAGCAAACATTTCAAGGAATGCGATTGCTGCTCCCGACAGTTGTAACCACAACTGGCCCTGTGAAGCCATTGTGTTGGTTCGCTTCAGAGAAGCCTCAAACAACTGCATATCGGAAGCCAGACCGAGTGGGGTCTTATATTTGCTTGCGCCATTTCTGAGCTCATTCATAATGAACAGGTTCAGGGTGGCGTCATACGAACCAATAGCCTTACCGTACATACCATTTGCTGACGCCATAACATCAGTAAAGCTTGCGCCGGTAGGTGCACCATTTGCTTCGTCTGGAGTAAGGATGCCGTTTGTCTGTCCTATAAGGGAAATAGTCTGGCGAGCTTCAGCTGTACTGGTAACCTGTTTCACAGTTGACCAGACCTCATCACACGTACCAGATTTTGAACCGTTAGCGCCAACAATACTGGCAGAGGCATTCTTCAGTGCGCCTTTCATCGCCTGATTAATCCGGTCCATGCTATCTGCCAGATTAGCTGAGAAAATATCGTTAAAAATAGTTTCTTTACCGGCAATATTTGCGCTTGAGTTTTGGGTAGCCTTCAGGCAGTTGTATGCAAGAGACTGAACGGTAGCACATACGTTCATTGGCCCTAGCCCGCTGGCCGGTTCAGGAAATGCGGAACAGTAGCCCTGGCTATCGCCGCCCCATTGCAAAAACTTCACGAATCGGATCATCGGACCGAGGGTGATGTCATCGTCCAGAGTTGTTGCAGACAGGTCCACCGGAGAAAGCGGATCAAACGCTGTTTTATAATCCTTCAGCAAACCCTGGCTTAAGTTAGTGGTGACGGTTGCCATCGCAGCAATAAAAATTGGAATTCCGTCGACGTTTCTGACCTCTCCCGACTTTACAGATTCAATAGTTACATCCACTCGAACCATTGCCATCATGAAAAGGATCAACCCCAAAAACCAGGAGAAAAACGGTAATTCATTTTTGGTCGGAGCCTGAAGCCATAGCCACGTTTTATAGAATAGGCTCACACCTGCTACAACGGCGGCCGTGGTCAGGAACTCTTTTACACCAGTATATTGAGAAAAGATCAGGGCAATACCGGTAAAAGCCGACCAGACAAAATCAATATCACCCAGGGTATATATGTTGTAATCCATGTCAGACCTCAGTTACGTGTGCCACGAATACTTTCAGTGAAAGCCTTCCGTTGCAGGCGACGGTTATCCCAGGTTGAAATGACGTCCGAGCTGGTACCGACCTGGCTGTGCGATAGCTCATAGGCGGCTTTAACCTGTTTTGAGAGATTGTCTGTTAATCGGTTGAGATCATCCCTTTTACCCGACAGCGACTCACTCGGTATGCTCATGGTTGAAATTTTGGCCTCAACCTGGCGCAACATGTTGATTACGAGGCTCGTCGCAGCAATAGTGCTGATGTCCTGAATGTATGCGTACCCTTCCGGTGCTTCGAATGTTTGCAAAGAGTCGATAATGGTCGGGATGCCGATATAGGAGATAATGCGTAATTCATCATCTGAAACACGAACGTCGTTGATGATTTTTTTCTGTACGTTTAAAAGAAGATCAGAAATGGTATCCTTCAATCCCTTAAAACCACCGTCATTAACTTCTGACATGACAAGGCACTGAGCCTTTCGTGGGGATGATGGATCTGGTGCCGGAGAACACTTGAGCATTTTAATTGATCCGCCAGCTGGTGGCCCCATGATGTAATCCGTGACAGTCATGGTAGACGGGCGGACTTCCATTCCCGCTTTTTCGCCTTTGCTATCCCAGTTGATAATGACAGTACCTACGAGAGACATAAGTTGTTCTGCCAGTTTATAACCGGATAACTCCGTTACCCCTCCGATGTTCATCGTTCCCTTATCAATATCCATGAACGACATATAGAAGAGGTTACCACTGAATTTTTCAGCGAACTCTTCGGGATCCTTTGCTTTAACCTGAGAAGTGACAGCTTCAGGTGACTTTGTCATCGATGAGCCAAAATCAGGAATAAGACCATTAATCGATCCCAGAATTGAGGCTGGTCCAGAGCTAACTGAGTTAGCGAACTGGCTTGGCGTACCCACGTTTTCAGAAAGGAAAGAGTAAGTTGCATTGCATGAATCTTTCGCAAATTTATTTAGCGCTTGCAGTTTGTTTTGGATGTCATTAATCGTTGCAGCACAGTCAGCACAAATAGCTGAAACAGCAACGTTAAAAGCATAGATAGCCGCACCCTGGGCAATACCACGGGCCACCTGCACAAGCTGGTCCCCGTTGATCATGCTGAAGGACCCAAGAAAAACGTCAATACCGTTACAACCGACAGAAGCTTTTGGAAACGACATGGAAACAAGGTTGGTATTAACGTTTGTTGTTCGGTAAGACATTGACCCGCCAACTATGCCTGTACGGGTTGCTGTGGAAAAGGTGGCCGGGCTGGTAGACGTCATCATGCCATTGAAAATGTTACGCATTGCGTTGTCTGCATTTGCAGTCGGGGCTAAAATTGCAGCACAAACAGAAAGAGACAAAAGTAACTTTTTGAAGTTGAAAACGGCATTACTGCGCATAAGTGCCTCCAAAACTGCCGCCAGCATTGAGATAATTGACCGGATCGGCCGTAGGCATGTCATAGCCTTCGAGTTTTTGGTCCATTATTTTTTGAAGTAGGAATGGGTCTGATTCCATTTCGGATTTATTAACGGTAATAACGCCATCATCGCCGATGGTATATTGCCTTTTAATATCTAGAGTTGACTGGAACGAAGCGTCATCGATCAGATTCATGCCCTTCGCGGCAAGTATAATAGTGTTCTTTAATTCATCAGCGGAGATCATGCCTTCACTAATGCGCTGAGCTGATGTCCCATCCTTTGAAACCAGGAAAATTGTAGGTACCTCTCGAATTTTAAATTGATCAATAATTTGTGCGTTGGGGATGTTAAAATCCTGAAAAAGGCCATTATGCAATGGCCTTCCATCCATACTGATTGGAAGAATATCTACCGAATAATAGTTCTGCATAAATTGAAGTATTTGGCTTTCTTCGTGGCAAAACTGGCAAGTACTCTGGAAAAAGAAAAATAAACCTGACTTAGTAAAGATATCTTTCATTACCGTTTGCTGATTTTTTTCAACAACAGTGCGGTGAGCATCCAGTGCCACCTTTTCCACTGGTTGCCTGCGTTTTTCAGACATCATCGGGTTTTTAAGAAAATAATCTTTTGATTTGTCAGAAAAACGCGTACTGATATCCAGCATTAACCTTTGCGCCGTGTAATAACGTGATAGATTTTCTGCGGTAGGGTTATCCATTGCCTGCGTTAACAGTCGAGGCATATTCTCTTTTAGCCATTTTGAATTTAAATCTACCATTTCCTCTTTTGAAGGCGAGCTAGCAGCACCGGTTGGTGGCAAAACCTCTTCTTCTTCAGCTTCGCTTTTTTTAGCAGGATCGTCATACCAGAAGAAACCCTTCTTATAAGCCTGGCCAGATACAAAGGGCGTATCTTTTATTAGGGGTTGCTCAGGGCTGGCGTGGGCACCAGTAATTACCAAAGACATAAGCAAAACCATCTTTGAAGGCGCTAATGCAATACGAGTCATAGACCGTTCTCCTTTTCTGATGCGGTTATGATGGCATACAAAAAAAAGGTTAGAGCTCGTATAGCATGGTCGTTTTTATGTTGAAAAGGACGGAAAAGGAGTGCTGACTAAGAAGATAGTCTCGGTGATGGAAAGATCATCCATCTTGCACGTTGTCAAAAATCCGGTGTAACAAAAACATGGTTTTATCGAATATCTAAAAGCAAATATTGCTTTGAAAACAGGTGTATTTAGAGCTGAAAAAAATCATCACAAGTAATGCTGTTTCTATATTTCAAAAAAGGAATAGCTAAGGATCAAAGAAGCGAACTTAGACAAGAATATAAAATATATTAATTGAAAGCGATTAAGAAGTCGTCATGCATAGAAGGTTTTGAGAACCTAAGTAGTTTTACGTTTTCAACAGAAAAAAAGGTGCACATTTTTGGAACGAAGAAAAACTGAATAAAGAAAAATCAAATTATATCTTTACTTGTCAAGAGTTGATATTTAAGTTGTAACTAATATTTGATTGTAAAGCAAACAACAGAATTTGACTTAAGTCAATATTTAGATTCAGACAAGGCAAGTTTCGCGATATCTTTTTTAAATTTAATCTAATTCTTCTTGAGAATACCTCTCTATGGCTGAAGCAGTTGAAGATAATCTGCAACGTGGACAATGAGCATCATTTGTCACTGGCACAATGTATGGGCGTTTACATTTTTCGCAGGCACCTAGTTCTTCAATTTCTTTCATAGAAGTAAGGATTTCTATTATTTTATTAACTTCCGGTGCGCATACAAAGTATCCCAGATTATGAAGGACACTCATTATTCGGTTGAAGTCAATTTGCCGAAAACTCGCTTCCGGATTTATTGGATCAAAACCAAAATAGTTAACTGCGACATCAATAACAGCAGAAAAGGCTCGGCGGTTATCTGTGCGTTTGCTCCAGCCCCGGATACCTTTTTTGAGTTTTGTTTTTGCACCAGGCTCAAAATCGATATTTTCAGCAACATGATTACCGTACAAAATTCGTATTGTATTTTTATTTGCCCCAAGCGACATAGTTCTTGCTGCTCGCAATAGAGCATTAGCTTTTGTTTGATCGACCTTTGCCATATCAATAATCCTTTAACATAACTTTATTTGTTAAAGTGTTGAACACATCCTGACGGTGACTGGTGAACATAGTGTCATAACGTAATAGTTCCATCAAATCATCACTAACTTTTCCTAACCGGATGTCAGCAGACAATTCATAAGCCCAGGCAAAAACTTTCGTTTTAAGTGAAACACTCTCTTCAATATGCCCTTGTGAGAAAGCAATTGTACGTGGGAAAAGAACGACATCGTTAATTGTTTTTAACGATGAATAACCAATGTCTTTAATAGCATCAGCTGTAGTTGGTTTTAAACCAAAGAAAATACTTACAAACTCTGGTGCGAGCATTGAGATAAAGAACACCTGCATAAAGTAGTCATTCTGTATATCAACACATTTAGAACGCAACTCATGAATCTTCTTGGGATTATAGATATCCACTGTACCATTCAGAAAAGTCACTTTTTCACCGGCATCGTAAATACCATAGTCAATATCATTTGTATCATATTCACGAATTACATTGGAATCACCGTCCAAGACCGCAGAAAAAAACCTCTCCCATGTAATTTCCTTTCCGAGTGTACGCGGAACCAAAAAACTACCTGGACGTGTTTCCACTTCAAAAGCTAAATCAGCGGCTGTACTAAATCCTTTCCCAAATAGGCGACGCTGGAGAAGAGGAGTCCCAGTTTGATATGCAGAAGATCCATGCACAGGCAATAACATTAAAAATGCACGGTAACTACGAATAAGCGAAATCTCAGTGCGGAAAAGTTTACCGAGTAAGCTACGAGTTAAATTATCAGATTCTGACATGTGCTGATTGTCCTTGCGCCATTACAATTGTTCAAATCTTCAACATGGATTTTTTGTTAGGTGTTCGGTAGGGTGAAAAGTAACTTTTAGTATTTTCTTAAGGCTTGAATAAGCCTTAAATCTATCCCTTCAACCACACCGCTTACTTGTAACACTTTTTAACCAAACTAACCAGAATTTTATCAAAAATTCCTGCGCATGCTAACGAAATGTGAAGCGATTAAAAAAAAACCTAAATCCAGCCCCTCCCAACGTTGGATTAGAATAACGACGTCTTTCACTGACCGTCATAAACTGACATTTTTACTTTTCATCAACCTCATGCTTACATAGGATCACTAAACAAAGAAAAGTGACCCTATGAATGCCTCACATAGGGTCACTTATGTTTGAAAAGTGACCCTATGTAATGTCGTCATAGGGTCACTTTTTATAAAAGTGTCACTATGGACAAAGTTCCATAGGGTCATTTTTTTTGGAAAAGTGGCACTAGATATATGTATAACTTTAATAGAGCAATGCACATTATCAAAAGCAATAATCCACAATGGTCATTCTGTCAAAAGTAACTTTAGGGGGTAGCGATGGAAGTGAGGCTAAACTCGCTGTTACTGTTTCTGAAGGCCCCTCCCGAATGGGGGAAACAGCGAGTGCATTACATCTGTTCAATTCCCTCATCAAAGAGCATTCAAAAATCTTCTGTTCGTGAAAAAAAACGGAAATTTCCTCCGGTATAGTAATTTCACATCAGGAGGCGTCATGAGTAATTCAAATCTTATAAGTTCTATAGAGCTAACACGTAAAAATTTACGTGCTCAGATTGAAGGTTTGCGTGTTGAGGCTGAAGATCTCATTACAAAATACTGGATCAAGTGGAAGGAACGAAACCACCAAGAGATTAACCTTACCCGACATAGCAAAGTTCCAAAGAGGGAGTACCTGGGTTCTTACGCACCAAAAGTTGAGCTAATTGGTAATGCCAGAAAAGTAACGATCACTTGGCATCAGTTCAGCCCTTATAAAACAAGAGCGCCTAGCCACATGTCAAAACGGGTGCAACCAATGAAAAGTGGAAAATATTCTAAGAACTGTTTTGTAAACCATGCCAGCTGGGAATACGAAATGATTTCTGAAACGGAAGCATTGCTGGAGCCTTACAGAGAAATGCTTGAGCTCTATCATTCAGCATATATCGAACTTGGACGAAAAATCCGTCAATACTCAAAAACTAAGGTGGCACAATGAACGACGCAATTATCACGGACAATGAGCGTATTAACATTGAACCAAAAGATGTAATGGTAAAAGGTTCAAATAAAAAGCAAGGCGTAAACGCTCAAACTTCTACTCAACGTAGACCAGAGCACCAGGGTATGGCCAAAGTTATTATTAACCCCGGCACCCCAGACTTTAACCGGTTTTTAACTGCCAGAAATGGAGCAGTCATCAGAGGTTTTGATGATGTGAGTATCGCTATTTCCTCTCTCTTTAAAACGGTTGATGCAGTTAAACATCCTGACCTTGTTCAGGCTATTCAGGATTGGTTCAACGAGCTGCATGAAGAAAACAATAAGATGAAAGAAAATCTTGTTGCTTATATTAAGTCAATTGAGTTCGACAAGAATGACTCATTCATGTCATCAACTCAGTTTGTACCTTTCAGTTTTGAACCAGTACAACTCAACTTCAATAACCACAACACCATGAGGTTTTACAAGTACATCTTCGAGATGAACCAGCTCATGAACACAATGTATGAGTACAACTCATTGGGTTTACTGGCTGTAAGCGACTATCCGGTTATGTCTCACAACATTATAAAGAGTATTAATTTATATGTTGAGAATGTGAAAAAGACTCTGAATGTTTCTCGCCGTAAGGATGGGCCATACAGTCCAGCAGAGTTCATCACCAAAGTAATGCAATATAAAAGTGTGCAGGCATACATTGCAGCCGAACTGTCAGGCAAACGTCGATAAGGTATGATGATGAATTTCAGGGCGCTGTATTTATGTATTAAACGGATTTTGGGGATATTCTCATCTCAGGAGAATGATGCAACCTCTGTAATGATTGAGGATATATCAAGCCTCTCTCCTTTTGCGCAGATTCTAGGAGATCAGAAGTACACTGTTCCTGATCATCCAAATCCAGAAGTCCTGAAATTCATCGAGTATCCAACTCGTCCGACGGGCATACAGACATTTAATGAACAGTCAATCCTGTCTCTGTATCGGGAAAAGCTGCACTCAATTTCAATGATGTTAGCTATCAGCGATAGCGACATCAGGGACGATGCATATACATTTACTAATTTAGTTTTAAAGCCCTTGGTTGAATATGTTCGCTGGATACATCTTTTGCCAGCTTCCGAAAATCATCATCATAATGGTATTGGTGGGTTACTTTCTCACAGCCTGGAAGTGGCCATACTCTCTTTAAAAAATGCGCATCACTCAGAACTGAGACCAATCGGATATCAAGATGAAGAAGTAGTCCGTAGAAAAGTATATCTCTATGCTGCGTTTATCTGTGGTTTAGTCCATGATGCCGGAAAGGTTTACGATCTCGACATTGTAAGCCTGAATTTAGCTAGTCCGATCATTTGGACGCCAAGCTCACAAAGTCTTCTTGACTGGGCACGTGAAAATGACGTGGTTGAATACGAAATCCACTGGCGAAAGCGTATTCATAATCAACATAATATCTGGTCCAGCGTTTTCCTTGAGCGAATCCTAAACCCGGTATGTCTTGCATTTTTGGATCGGGTAAATAAAGAACGTGTTTATTCAAAAATGATCACCGCCCTAAACGTTTATACTGATGGGAATGACTTTTTGTCTAAATGCGTGAGGACCGCTGATTTCTATTCTACTGGTACAGACCTTAATGTTTTACGTGACCCTATCATGGGTCTGCGTTCTAATGATGCAGCAGCAAGGGCCATTAGTACCATCAAGCACAACTTTACCAGTATCAATATCAACAATTACAATGCTAAGCCTATGCACATCATTATCGTAAATGGTGAGGTATACCTTAACGAGAACGCATTCCTTGATTTTGTTCTCAATGATTTCGAATTACATAAATATAACTTCCCTCAGGGAGAGGCTGGTAAGACCGTATTGGTAGAATCCCTAGTTCAACGTGGTTACGTCGAGCCCTATGATGATGAGCGTGTCGTTCACTACTTCATTCCGGGTATCTATTCGGAAAACGAAATATCAAACATCTTTAGAAATGGGATAGGGAAACTAGAATTCTATAACCTTCTTAAGCTAAGGTGGATTGGTTTAATCTTTGATTCCTATAAAATCCCTGACTCAGTGCCGGGTCTTTTTAGCGTTAATGCCAATAAAGACTTTATTTACATTGACGAGCAAAAAACAGTTACTGAATACAGAAGACCAGTGCCCGGTCGGGACGTTATAACTAAAATTACTGATACTGTTGAGACGGCTGTTCTTAAGGTTAATGATTTAGGCCGCTCCTCTGCCTCTATTGATGTTGATATACATTCTAAGAAAAATGAAGGCTCATCCGACGATTTTGAGAAGAAAGCCGAAAGTGATAATGAAATTGATAATGACACGCAGATAGTTAAATCTGAGGGTGAGGAAGCAGCTGATCCTGTCATTCCTGATATAGAAGAAAGTGAAGATGAATCGGCAAAGGACACGGAATCCCATGTCCTGGTCAACCAACTTCATGAACTCCTTTTAAGCGCTCCACTTTCCAATGACTATATAGTGTGTGTTGATGCTGTCCCCTACCTCAACATAGATACCACTATGGCATTGCTGCCGGGATTAGATGAAAAAGCATTCAGTGAAGAGCCCTATTTCCAACTGACATTCAGAGAAGGCTCTCTCGATGGAATGTGGATAGTAAGGGACATTGACGATCTGCGTTTAGTCCAGCTCGGCGATAACTGCGCCGGGTTCCAGCTCACCTATCATGAGCCAAGAAGGCCAACAACTTTAAAGTCACTTTTCAATACTTCTATGTATCAGGCATTAGTGATTAATGATGAGTCTTCTGTTGAAAACTCTGCCCCACGTCCAAAGCAAACGCTTGAGCTGCCTCCCCCACGTGTAAATGCAGTCGAAGAACATTCTGGCGACGTGGAATATCATGGAACCGATAGTGCATCCGCGACTGGTCCGCTGAAAACTGAGGCTGTGGAATATGAACATTATCAACATCTTTTTGAGAAAGAAGATGAAGAGCATGAGATCATTGATTATACCGATTTCTCACAGCTTAGTGTTTCTCGGCCAGAAGTCGGTAGTTGTGCAACAAGCTCTTCGGTCCATAATGAAAAGCTTCTCTCCGAGCCGTCAGAATTACCAGAACTTAACCGAGAACAGAACGCTGATCCCCAGGGTACGAATGAACGCTCTATGGATGTTTCTGTAGGACAAGAAAACTCAGAACCAGATACTGAGGGTAACTGCCCACCACCAGCTGAAGTTGTGTATTCCCAGACCGAAGCAGCCGCAACCAGTGTGATGGCAAGTGAAGAGCCCGCCTTACCTCCTGTACTTGAAGAATCAAATGGAGAGCATGCGCCCACAGACGCTAAGGGGCATCATCTTTCGCCAGCACTGGCCAGACTGTTCGCCCCAACAGCACCGGTAGAAAAACAAAATCCCAAGCGCAACCGGAATAAATCATCGGACAAAGCAGAAGTACAAAAACCAGCATCACCTGTTTCTGGTCACAATCTGAACAGTAAAGTCTTTGCATCTACTGAATCAGACCAAAATGGTGAATTCTCGCTTATAAGCGAAGGTGACGTTACAGAGCTTGAATTTGTAGAAATTGCGTTAGTACTGCATCAAATTCTGTCCAAAATGGAGGTGGCGTTTAAAAGAAAGCGCAAAAACAGATTTATGGTAAGTACTCCTAATACTCTCTATCTGACCCAATCTTGCGTGGAAAAATTTGGGTCGCAGTTAGAGGCTCAAGATCTTTTCAATAAGCTTCCTCAGTACCTCGTTAATTCTGGTGCTGTGATCAATACAAAATGCCATGCATTTAACATGCCTACTTTGCTGGCCGCATCAGACCGGGCGAAAGTGGACATTGAACGAATTATCAATAACCTGAAAGAGGCTGGGAACCTATAATGTCAGATTCGAAGAGGACTAACCTCCATGCACAAGAGAATTTTTATCGGCCTATTCTTGAGTATCGTAGTGCCTCAATACTTTTGATTTGTTCGGTTTCTATGCTTTATATGGGACTTTCTTCAGACGGACTGGACATCGCCCCAATAGTTCTGTTCACCTCAATATTGCTTTTTTTGCTGTGCCTTTATCGTTGCAAAACAGCAGCGCCATTTTTGATGGCTCATTGGCGTGTATTCAAGCGACATTTCATGTTCGTTAGTCTTGATTCACTGCGTGTAATTAACAAAAGTAACTTTTTCTCCAATGAGCGAAAGTATCGTCAACTGGTTCAGGATTATCAAAATAAAAATAAGGATATACCCGAGCGAAAGTCCTATTTTTGTGATGGGTTTGAGTGGGGTCCGGAACATGCGGATCGGGCATATCAAATAGCTAACCTCTCCAGTGATAAACGTGAGATCGAGTTGCCATTCGTCTTCAACCCAATTAAGAGACATTTTGACGCAATGGCTCGTAAGATGGGCGGCAGCAATGCAATTTTTGCTGTGGAACGTAGGGAACCCATATTTGTAACTGAAGACAATTGGTTTGGTCATACTCTGATAACCGGAAACGTGGGTACCGGGAAAACGGTGCTACAGCGTTTACTAAGCATTAGCATGCTTCATCTTGGTCATGTTGTTGTTGTCATAGATCCAAAGAACGATGCAGAGTGGCGAGAATCTCTAATGGAAGAGGCTAAGACCCTCGGTCTTCCTTTCTATAAATTTCATCCTGGCCAGCCAGCATCTTCGGTCTGTATTGATGTCTGCAACACCTATACTAATGTTTCTGACCTAACATCTCGTCTTTTGAGCTTGGTGACAGTTCCCGGTGAGGTTAACCCATTCGTTCAGTATGCCAAGGCTCTCGTTTCCAATGTGATTTCCGGGCTTTCTTACATAGAGAAAAAGCCTTCTATTTATCTGATTCACAAGAACATGAAAAGCCACATGTCTATTGTGAATCTTACAGTCAAGGTAATGGAGTCATGTTACGCGAGATATTATGGTTACGATGTCTGGACCGAAAAAGTTAAGTACGTCGCTAACGATACCTTGCCGGTACGTTTCAAGCGTCTCGCTGAATGGTTTACGGCTCATTTCATGAATTACGAGGGGTCCGAACAAATAGACTGGTTAGATACTGTTTCCCAGCTTATTGATTACTCAATGTCCGACCCAGAGCATATGGCTAAAATGACCGCAGGTATTATGCCTGTTTTCGATATGCTCATTGAAAAACCTTTAAATGAGCTTTTATCTCCTAACCCGAACTCAGTATCATCAAGAGAAATTGTAACAAGCGAAGGGATGTTCAGCACTGGCGGGGTGCTATACATTTCGCTTGATGGCCTTTCAAACCCCGATACAGCAGCTGCTATTTCTCAATTAATAATGTCAGATCTGACCTCCTGTGCCGGTAGTCGCTACAACGCTCAAGATGGTGATATGTCAGCTAATTCCAGGATAAGTATTTTTGTTGATGAGGCACACTCAGCCATTAACAACCCTATGATTAACCTTCTGGCGCAGGGTCGTGCAGCGAAAATTGCACTGTTTATTTGCACCCAAACCATCTCCGACTTTATTGCTGCGGCAAGTGTTGAAACTGCCAATCGAATTACGGGGCTCTGCAACAATTATATAAGCTTGCGAGTCAACGATACTCCTACTCAGACGCTTGTTGTAGAGAACTTTGGTAAGAGTGCGATAAGCACAAATATGGTCACTTATACGACCGGTTCAGAAACATCTTTGCCGCATAATAACTTCTCAGGTTCAATCTCAGAAAGAAAGCAGACAACTTTAGAAGAGAGTATTCCAAAGGATCTCTTGGGTCAGGTCCCTATGTTTCACATAGTTGCCAGGCTTCAAGATGGCAGGAAGGTTGTAGGCCAAATCCCTATTGCTGTTGCTGAGAAACAAATGAAGCCAAACACAACTCTGTCGGAAATGCTTTTCAAGAAGGCCGGAAAAGTTACTTTGCGTCAAAATCTCGATATCAAAAATCTTAATAAATTTCTAAGGAAGTTGCATTGATGGATGAAAAAATTGTCCTGACGCGCCAGCAAATTTTAAGCTCTGCACTAAAAGTCAGCAAATGTCGCTCGCTCGTAAAAAGGCGCTTTCAGTCTTTGGGTTTAAAGTACGCAGATTCTCAGGAAGTTCGAGATCGGCTAACTATGATAGAAAAAAACGCGTTTCATCATTTGGGAAAATTTTGTCAGAGCAACGATATCGATTCCCTATTCTCCATGGCAAATACCCTGTCTGAGCTTTTCCTTTTAAAGGGAGAGTTGATCACGACTGATCCCTTTGGGGACCGTGAAACCAGCTACTGGTCGGTACCACAAGGATCATGCCATGAATGGATTCAATCACTGACCACCAGCGAAGGTCCTGAACGTAAATTCGTTAGTTTCCGTATTTCTTTCGATAACAATGACGTACGGTGTGATCTTGTAAAAAAGAATGCCCGTATGCTTGGTTGTTATCTTTTGCCTTATTTCGTCGATTTAACACGCACGGTGGGCGCATTCATTAATTTGCCAGGTAGTGTCTCTTTTAAACAAGTACAGCGCATCAAACCCCAGATTCATCCAGAAACAACACATAGTCATATAGTTACTATTGAGGACTCTCCCTTTCTTTCTCGGTTAAAATTTAAAATCATTACTGCCATAGATCAGCTTCCTGACCCTAATGGCCTTTATACAAACACCTTTAACAGCATTATTGACCGTGCACTGCTGACTCATCTCAAAACCGAACAGGAAAAAATAGATAGTCCAAGAGTCTGCAAAAATGTGATTTCGGCTTTTGCCGACTCAACTCTTTCTCTGCCGGTGTTTAACATCGGCCTAAACGAGCAGTACAGATACTGGACGCCGTGGGGCATCAACTTTATAGAATTTTCCCGCCAGGCCGCAAAAGCAAGGACCGCTGTATTTGTTCCTGATGTGGGACAGATCGAGTGGAAAAGCGCAGAGCATAAAGAACTGGCGGAGTTAAGCCTCATCGACCAAATCATACCTAAACAGTACCACTGGCTCCTGGGTATCCCGACGATGTGGCGTAACAACTATTGCAATCACGATCAGAGGCTAGCTCTTTTTCGTGAATGGAGGGAAAGCAATGGCTGCGGATAATACAAGCAGGGCAGCAGTGCTCAGAACAATGCTTTTTTTTGGCATGGTCATTTATTTTGGTTACAGCTTGGCTTTCCAGAATACTGAGGAGCTCAAATATCAGATTACTCAGGAGGTTAATGCAAGCCGGTCCATCATATCAAATGACCGTTGGAAGTCTGTCATTGCAAATAGTGAAGCGACTTTAAATTGGTTGGTACATGACTATAAGTTAATTGACTATCTGAATACTATTCTGATCCCTGACACCAAAAAACCAGCCAGAGGTATTAACATTGTTGCTGAAAAATTTACCTCTATTAATTACACTATGGCCAAAAACATACCCCTCTTACTTTATCAGTCCATTTTCCGGTGGAACTTAATCCTGGGGTGGCTAATCGTTTTTCTGCCCTATCTATTTGCCATGCTAGCAGATGGAATGTACCAGTGGAAATTGAAGAGGTACGTATTTGGTAAGGTTACAGTTCAGTTTTATCGTATTTGGTTTCGAGCATTTTGGGTGATCAGTGCTTTAACGATGGTCTACCTGGTCATGCCAAATATGTCACTATTTAACAATATCGCTCAACTTTTCCCACCAGTCGCTTTATTGATACTGGGAATTGCATTGAATCGCTTGTGGTCTAACTTTCAAAAACTCATGTAAAGGTGGTCAGATGTTAAGCAGTAAAAAAAGGAAGTCCCCTACAAATATCAAAGAATCGCTCAATGATAACGCTGACCGTTTTTATAAGATGTTTCGCATTCATACCACGGCAAAAGTTGCTATGTCGCTAATTGCCATGACCGCTGTAGGGTTTTCTTTCTACAATCTTTACGAACAATGGCAGGACGCTGAAGGGAAGAAAGACCATATAGCTGTAATACGGATTTCTGGCGAGATGGGTACCGGCTCGGAAACGGGCGATGGAACAGTGATCGCAACAGCTCTTGCCAAAGCTTACAATAATCCCCATGCCAAAGCAGTTATTATCGAGGCAGAGTCAGGTGGTGGTGGTCCCTCTGACGCCATCATTATTTACCGCCAGATAAACGCGCTTAAAAACCACCAGCCACAGATTGAACGCGTATCAGATGCCGGTGGCTCTCTTTCATCTGTAGCCGCTGACAAGAGTAACAAAACCGGGAGCACAGAACGTGGCGATGAAGCACGGTCGAAGCAAAACTCCCTCGAAGTACTCTCCAGCGGTACCGGTCGTTTTTTCTCTGATATCGCAGACTCATATAAACCAATCATCGTTAGTGTGAAAGGCATATGCGCATCCGCATGCTATTACGCGGTATCGCCCGCTGATGCAATTTATGCCGACAGTAATGCCCTGATCGGTTCTATCGGTGTGCGTATGGACCACTGGAATCTGTCAGAGATCATGAGCACAGTAGGCGTCAAGAATGAGCCCCTTACGGCCGGTGAGTTCAAAGATGCTCTTGACCCCTTCCACCCATTGTCCGATTCAACGAGGGAGTTCATGCAGAAGGAGATCCTGAACACGATGCATGAAAAATTTATAACTGATGTTGAACTTGGACGGGGTAAAAAGCTTCTCTCGCGTCATGATGCCGATGCTGTTTCTCTCTATTCAGGCCGTGTATGGCCAACACCTCAGGCAGTTAAGTACGGCCTGGTGGATGGAGATCTTACGTCAGTAGAGATCCGTACACGTCTTTCAAAAATGTACTCCACTGACACGTTCAAAAACTACAATGAGCCTCATCGTAATCTCCGTTCTGCACTCGGCATGCTGATGAGCCTGTCTTCAAATATTGAGAGCCTTACCGGTACCACTACCCGCTTAGTAGAATCTGTTAATGCCACCAGCTACCCCTCTGTGAGGTAACATGGATGCTTTCAATCTGCTGTGGAGCATTACGGGGGTAGCTTTCATTATCCTTATTTTCGTCGTGTTGCTGTGTCTGTTGGGATTTATGACCTCTGCCATAGCGGAACGGCGGACTGCAAAGGCAATTGAATCTGGGCTTCCTGAAGAAGCTCAGGGGCTACTTAGTGATCTCACCTTTCAGTTGTCGGCTCATAGCACTACGCAGGTTGATCACATTCTCGTAGCCCCACATGGTATATACGTCATAGAGCAGAAAAACTACGTAGGCAAGCTCTACGGTACTCTGGAGGAAAGCCACTGGCGGAAATGGACTCAGTCCCGAACCCTCAAGTTGCAGAACCCGTTTAAGCAAAACCAGGGGCACATCAGGGCTATTCAGTCTGCTCTTAAGGCTAGAGAACTGGAATGTATCAATGTCGTCATCATAAACGGACGTTGTAAGTTTGATGGCATCAAGCCGGAATGGTTATGTATGGGGATGGACGATTTTATCCATAAAGTCAAACAACGACGAGGGCTACGGTTGTTCACACCGGAGTCTGTTCAGCACATCTGTTCGGTGTTGAAGTCAACAAGGAAGTCGCCAGGGCTCTATACGGACCTTACTCATATTCATAACATAACGACAAAGTACAAAGCCCCGATGAAATTCGAGCAACGAGTAACATACATTCTGCTCAACTTTATCCATTATCTGTGGGCAAGTCTGTTCACTAAGCAGAAGCCTTAGCGCTCTATCATTGGTAAGGCTGTAAAATGTCTGCAAAAGGCCCCATCGGTAAATTGTTGGGGCTTTTTCTTTGCGTAGTTCTGATACGGTTTATCCTGTGGAGCATTATGGCCACCAGCCAGCTGGTGACTGGCCAACGCTTTGTATGACGTAGCCTACTCAGGGCAGGCTATTTTAGAGGGACCGATTTTTATCCGGGCTAATTTAGAAAGAGATAATTTGAACTTAGGCGGGCTGACCACCAGCAGAGAGGTAAATCACTAGCCGGTGATATTGACAGAAGTCGTCAGGGGTTTAACGCCGGAATATTTTGCCAGGCCTCCTGCAAGGTCTGCAAGACTTCTACAAGTGATAGTGACGGCCACAGGACTGTTTCCGTCATTATCACTCCAGGTGGCTCGCACTCTACTGGTACCAGAATTAAAACAACACGAGTTCCTTTTACCTGGTAGGCAAGGTTTACTGCCGGTTGGCGGTAGGAGGCCAGTACACCCTCACCATATTGAGCAGGGTTACTTGCCCAGTTCCGCACCATTGCATACACCTGAGGCATATACCGACTATCCAGATCCCCTTTGGGCCGTCTGAACGGCACGATTTCTTCTGAGCGGTAGGTGGTCGTTGTTGTATTGGTTGTCATCTTTGTCACCTCCCCTGTTCGTCCATTTAGAGTTTTAAGCTGCTTTACACATCACACTCAACTGATTATTTAAGCTGGTCATCGTCTCTGGCCAGCATAGCCCAACCATTCGCCTGGTTTTCGCGGGAGTAAGGATTCATTTCAAAATAACTATCTACCGCGTCGCTGTCCGCAACAGAACTGTTGTTAGCTCTCTTTGAACCCTGAACCACTACAGCATCAACCTCTGCGGCTTTCCCGTTGCGCTGTACCAGGATTTTAACCGTATTGGGCTTACGTCTTGCGAGCAGTTTGTTGGCGATAAAAAGCACAACAATCCAGGCCAAAAGCACGTATAAAAATGTATTCATAATGCCCTCCTTTGTATGTGATTATTATACCTGCTTCCATTGCAGGCCAAACAGGTTCGGTGCATGAAAAATAGACTTCTCTCCGGCGTATAGCAATCTACTTACTGATCTGTTTTCGTATCAAACTGTATGGCATAACCGAGGGGCGTACGTGGTGAGTCAGAAAGTTACTTTTCCGTAATAGTTAATTTCAGATCCTTCTTCCAGTTACGCTTCAGTATAAAACCGATACCCTCTAATTCAGCATCCTTCACGTTTAATACGCTTCACTTTAAGGCAGGGCTTTTCGGTTGAAATGAATTCTTTTTCCGGTTGCTGGACATGGGTTTCATCCTGATAGTTAAAGTTGCAGGCTATCAGTCACCACCACCACCTCCGTCACCTCCTCCACCGCCACCATCACAACCACCAGCTATGCTATTTTCACCATTACAATCACCTCCGAGGGGGTTCAAATGGCTGCTCCCCTGTAGATGGTGTCCTTGCCAGATCGAACCCGAACCAGCGCCTCCTGAGCGTCTTTGCTTGCCCTGAGGCAATTGTGCAGGCTCACCAGCACCGGCGGTACCAAAAATGTCCCGGGCAATTTTATAAAGAAGGTAAAAAGGTACGCCCAGCATCATAAAAAAGATTACTGAAAATATTACACGTTCCATTGATGATCTCCTGTCTTGTGAGAGACCAGTTATATCAGGGTGATTCAGTATTTCCGTTTAGAAAAGAGTACTAATTTGGCCCTGTTCGCTCTTAATTTGCCATCCGGGAAAAAGTCATAGGGATAGGCCTGCCAGAGTCAATAACTTCCAGTGATCTGGAGGAGACCCCGGCTCTCTGAGCCCTCATGGATGGTACGGCTTTACCCCTTGTAAACAGATTCACGTTCCGCAGGACAAACATCGACTACTGACGTCTCATATTTGCTGACGCTAATCCGACGTCTCATTGCCGTCTGCTTGTTTTCTTTAAAGGGTGTATTAGACGAATATCAAATCGGAATGGTAGGGGATGTGTGGGCACCATGCCCGGCCCTCTTTGAGCATCTGAGAGATTGGAGACCTAGCCGGGTAAGATAGCTACTTTCTTACGGGTTACCCTTCAAATCCAAAGACGAAACGGACGCTGCCGTTCTCCACGTGGAGACGCTTTACTTCTTCGACAAATTCCTGGATCACCTCTCCGGCGTTATCGGGTGGTATGGCTGACAAAATTTCTTCCGAAGTCAGCCATGAGTATGAATGTTCACCGAATAAATCATCATCTTCGGACGGTATATCATCAGGTAATCCGCGTAATGCGTGGATAAAAACTGCTGATGTGCTCGCCCTTTCACGATCTACATCAAATCCGAGCCAGGCAAAGTGGAGATATGATCGGTCCCCTTTATAATTGCTTGATAAATTAATCCATTTACCAGGCTTTTCTTCCCTTTGAAATCGCCAGCAGATATCAACGCCCATTAAGAAACTCCATTACTATCGTTCGTATGAGATAACTATCATTTCAGAATACTATGACTTCTTCCCGTATAGAACTAATCGCTCACGCCATTTAGCTACTTACTTTTTTTACGTACGCTTGCAGCGCAGTACCTTGAGAGAAGTAAGTAAGACTGGGCGAAGCCAACCGGTTCCGCCACCTCGCTCACCGGCTTTTAGGCGTAAGCACTGAAGTCAGCCTCCATGCTAACTGGCGAGCCTGCGAAAGTCAGACTCGTTGTTATAAAGCGGCATATCGTAAGCAGTGTCTGAAATGAACATTCGGATCTGCTCAAGCGTCATGCCACAATGAAAACGGGTTACGCTCACATTGGCCCGGGGGAAGTCAGCACAAAATGCATTCAAAACATTCTCATGGACAATACCAATGTTGATTAACGCAGCTGGCCCGTTGTCACGGAAAGATACGACACGGAATCCCCCATACCAGCCTGACTGGGAGAAAAATGAAAATGCACTCGTTGCCAGACCATTAGACAGGTCATAGCGCAATTTCCCGCTCAGAGACTGGCTGTCTCTGCTGTACACGCGATTAATGAAAATGCCGGGACCAACTTCTACCGGCTGCTTGTTGCTTGCTAAACACGGAAAGCCCACCAGCGAAACCTCCCTTTCTCCTAACCAGTTTACCTGATACCCGGCAGTGAGAAAGTCAGTCAGTTCTACGCCAGAAAGAGCATTAATGGCCGCAATATCGGTATCCAAAATATTTACGTTTTTCATATTCATCTCATCTATATTCTAAAGTGCGTTTTTTGTCTATCAGCCCGAGGATTGAAAATTTGAATATTTAATGTGACAGAAAAATACCTGTCACCTTTTCAAAAACTGCCTGCAATTGAATATCGAGAGAGTCCATTTTAAAATCCACCAGCTCAGCTTTATTATCGCAAACCGAATAAAAATAGGAGTCAAATGCGTCTGTATCTTCATCTTTAAAAATACGGAAGGAATTAATTTTATTATGCCCTTCAAATTCGGCATGAATACCATAGCGAACCGAGCCGTCATCGAACTGAACAACCCGTCGTACAGAATTAATCCGGACGTACTGTTTTAAGGCCCTCGCGAAATCGGCATTTAACGCCAACGCTCGTAAGATTGAATCAGCGGTTTCATTCTGCTTTTTACGATCATATTCAAACATCCCACAGCCGGTGTTACGAAAGACCGGCTGAAGAGCATTAACCAGGTTGAAGGAATCCACGTTTCTGTCGTTTCTGTACATGAGATATCTCCTGCCCCTCCGCTATACGAAGGGGCTTGATAGGGTTACTGCCAGGCTGCGATCACTTCTTCGCACTGGAAATGAGATAAGCACTGCTGGAGTAAAAGGGCCAGCACCGCTGTGTTAGGGACGCGATTGTTACACCACGCGTTGAATAGCAGCTGCCATGGACCGGCATAATACCCGGCCAGTTTCTTTTTTTGTTTATCTGTGCAGCAGCTGGAAATGGCCTGCTGATAAAGGCTTTCATTCTCGGCACCAGAGCGTTGTTGCAGTGCCTGATAAATATAGGAGTAGACAGAATCGGAGCAATTAGATGCATAGGCCAGATTGGTTTTCATAATACCTCCTGTGTTTTTGGGTATTATATAAAACTCCGACCTACTGGCTAATAACCCACACTGTAATTTCTTTTAAAAACACAATAAATTTTCAAAATTGGACCAGTGTGGATTTAAGCGAGCAGTTTAAATCTTTATGAACTAGCTTTCAAAGAGGTTGGTTTTTCGGGAAGTTTTTTGCCAGACCAGCATGTTGTTTTTTTTTCTGTAGTGCAGATTAGCTGGTACCTGCCCCTTCTTACCTCTTTGAGCAATGACTGTTTGAAATATGGTAAGCCCAGTTCAAAAACCCAGTAACGACCGTCTGCAAAAACGACTGAATTTTCAACGCCATCCGAAGCCACCAAGGATGCATCATTAAGTAGACGTTCTTCATAATGAAATGGTAATGAAAATGTCAGATATAACGCACAAAGTACAAAGATTCCTGTGAGACTAACTGCCAGTGAACCACAATAACCAGAATAAACATTTAAATTTCTTTTGATAAATTTCTCATGCAAGATTACAAGCAGACAGAATACACAAGCTACCAGCCCAAATCCTACATGCAGATAAAACTGTCTTATTTCATCATTCCAGACGATGTTGTCCCATTTCGTGCTTAAGATTGAACCCAACAAGGAGATAATAAAAGCGGCAATTTGAGAACTGATAAAGTAGGAGAAAGCTGACTTTGAAGTTATTTTTTTCATAGAAACAGGAACCTCTTTACCTCGTTCCTGATCAGAGAAAAGACACAAAACGCACCATGCGCAAAAAACTGCAAGTCCAGATGCAATAATCTCGCGTAAAAACATATTAAACGTTTCCGATAATGAATAAGTAATTACCATATCCTCTCCGTAAGTCTACATATAATTCAGACGTGACAAATAATTAAAGGCATTGCTATTCTATCATTATGCATTGCGTTTAAAATCATTTCTAATTCAGCAGAGTAGCGATACAGGCATTTCGCTATCCTAAAATCTGGTAGCTTTCCATTTCCTTGCTGAGATAAATCAAAATAATTCTATTTATTGCCTATTCGGATGCTGCAAAACCTTATAAATCCGGATGTATATCACTTAACAGTGAACCATTCGGTGACTTGCTCTCCGTGAGGTCCACCGGGTTTATCCAGTAGGGAACATTCTGCTTTTACCGTTTACTGCATACGCGAGCAGGAATTCTGTTGCAGTTCTGCATTTGCCTGCTTTTCCAGTGCTGTCATAACCCGGCGGAGCATCGCCAGAGCCTGAACAGGCGAGCTCCCAAACTGCACTTTCACTTCATCCGTATCATGATCCTGAATCAGGTCGAGGATGTTCACTTCGATCCCTGCCCCGTTTTCATCTTTTGCCGTGCACTGAATACTTACCCGGGTCACCGAATCCGTCAGGACTGGCAGTGGGTTAGTCTTGTCTACGTTGATAAAAGCCTTCTTCATTGCCCTGTTTCCCCTTGTCCTGAAAAAGTTACCGACCCGTCCGGATGGAGGGGTCGGTCAGAAAATCATGCCTGTCCCTTATTCATCTTCTCAGCATGCTTACGCAGGTACTCTTTCAGGTCAGCATGAGCATTGATGATATCGTTCATTTCATCATTGGTCAGAACAAGCGTGTAAGTATCAGTGCTGACAGATTCACCTTCTTTAAGCTTGGCTTCTTCAGCAATACGTTCAAAAATCGGGATCGCGGTGTCGGCAATGACGGTCACGGTCTTTTTGTTCAGAACGCTGGACATGGATGGTGCTTTACCTGCCGGGTTCTGTTTAGGAGCGCTGTCCTTTGGAGCCGGAGCTGGTTCCTGTACCGGTGGCGTAACCAGCGTCTCTGTATTGCTTTCATCATTCAGTTGATCCGGTACCGGGGTGTTAACGGTAGCATTACCTGCCGGTTGCTCATCACCGGAGTTTTCCGGAGTCTGCGGATCTGCCATGCGCTCTTCTACCTTGGCAGCTTTGACGAATTTCAGCGTGTTTTTCGTCGCTTTACCATAGATGGAGATCGCCTTGTTGATGTTATCTACCGCATCCTCACCGCTGTACATATACTCGTCCAGCGCAACGTACATGCTCACCTGATCGCTCACAAGCATGGTCTGTAGTTCAGAAGGCAGGTCCAGTACGCGAACCATCTGGCGAAGATGCTGCTCTGATTTACCACGTTTTTTTGCCAGTTCCGCAAAGGTCTTAGGCTCTTCTTTATCTTCAACAAGACGCTTAATTGAAAGCGCTTCAGCTACGACAGACAGCGCCAGGTTGGAGTTGCCGGTCAGGGTGAAGAGTTCTGCTTTTGAAGCGCTACCGCGAAACTCTTCGCAGCGAATACGAGTAATGCGTTCACGCCCTTCTGCTTCCAGCTGGCGGTTTGCAATAGCGATGGAACGGATACGGCAAGCCCCCTGACGCAGTACAGGTACGCCATTAACCATCTGAACAACGATAGGCGTCACGCTGAACGGGTCTTCCATGTAGGCATCGGCCAGGCTGTTCAGGTGTTCCACAACGTGAGGCATTGAATAGTAGAGCTCGCCCATACCGGCCGTGCGGGTGTTAAAGCCTTCCTGCTCTACAACAACCGAAGGGTCAATGATAAGGCCGTTACCTTTACGGGCACCGTTACCAGTGCGTTCCAGGTAACCACGAAGGCTGATTTCGTTGCTGTTGTTTTTTACTTCAGTTTCGATTGCGGACATTTTTGTTCTCTCTTTTGGTTGGTTGTTTAACTGCGCTACAACACAACAATACCAGGTTCGACATTTTTTCTAATAGGTTGCACAGAAGAAAAAGTAACTTTTCTTAAAAAAAATTCCTGAGACAATACTACTCGATCCGTCCGTTTTAAATCTTCACAACAGTGGGCCGTTTTTACGTTTAAGCAAAATAGCTGGTTCAGAAGGTGAGTCGGAGAGAAAAGTTACTTTTCCGGTTGTCTGGGCCAGTGATGAGAGAGTGGCAGGACAGGAATGGCTAAACCGGTGCGGGTCTCTTGTAAGTCGCAGGGGATTGAGGAGATATAGAGGTAAACCGGTACGTTCAGTTTTTGGATTGAGCCGGGCTTTTGGCCCGGGCTTAAGGAAGCGGAAATTTGAACGAACTGGCAGGTAATGATTTATGCCGCCGACAGCTGGCCGTCAGTGCTTTGCTGTTCTGGTTTGACAGTTGGGGGATAACCGGCAGTTAGCCGCTGGCATTCCGCATCACAGAAAGCCCTGAGGTTGCTGAAGACGGACTCCATGAAATCAGCATGAGCATACGAGTCTACAGGACGTGTCTTGTTATCTTTCATCTTGTTCTCCTCAATCATTATTAAAACCAGCGGATTTAGTTCCTGGCGCTCCATCTGCTGACCGGCTTTCCCAGAGAGCAGCGATGTGTCGGGTTCTGTTTCTCATTTTATCGTTTTCATCGGGCCCATCCGGCCGTATAAGAGACCGATTTGGCATGTTTAAGAAACGTACTGGCGACATTAAAAGCTGAGGTTGGCTTTGGAATAAAAGGATACTTTTCCCGTTTGTCAGGTCTTTCGCTACCGCTGCACGATGATTCTGTCAGGCATTCTGCGCCCTCCTTGGCTGTACATCTTGAAACAAGCGGTGGGATGTTCCCTTCCCCCTGCTCACCGCAGAATAATTGGCAAGTCCCGACGGTCGTTCCGTACGAGCCGGGTCCAAATAATGAATAAATACAACGCCACTTCAATTGTATTGACAATAGAAGTTAGGAGGATCATAGTGTCATTCATGGTGCGGCTTTCGCACCACCGCCCCGGCGGTACCGGGCAGAACTGGAGTACCTCATGAAACTTTCCCGTCAGACGACTTCTGATACTTCTGTTGATGGCCGTTCACGCGCATATGCCTGGGGCCGTGTCCATTATTTCATTATCGAACATGCACCAATGGCTGAGCTGGTCGCTATTGACGAGCTGCTGGAAAAAGCTGGCTGGAGCAATGACGGCTGTCCGAACTATGAGAAAGATGACGAGTTTGGTAATGCTGGTTACAGCTGTGGTTACTGGATCGATATTGACAGCGTGGGAAGCTTCAAGGCTGACTACAAACGTCTTAAGGGTGAGATTAGTGCGCATATCGCCTCAAAGGCGGCAGAGGTGGAGATCCGCGTACTGGACTCGATGTCCGACAAAGAATGTAAAGATGTTGCCTCGGTGGCATGTACTGTTCGCCGTGACTTACGTACGCAGTCCGAATCGCTTCATTCACTGCGTACTATCGTAACGGTTGATCATTACAATCCCTATGTGATCACCAGCCGCCCGCTGAGCATTTCCGCCTGGACACTTATCCACGACTGTCTGAAAACCGGCACCATCAATGACGTCTGTTCACGGTTGAGTTCATTAATCCTGCACTCTGAAGCCGCGATTGCCCGTTGTAAGGGAAGCTCCGACTACTCTTCGGAACACGCTCAGCTATCGTTTTTTGCTGGTAACGACTATGTCACCAGACGCACCCTTGTTGATGCAGCTCACGAAGAGGCTCTGCGAATGAACCGCCGCTTTGATGAACGTATTGCAATGAACGCGGATTCTGATGCCAGAAGGCTCCAGTGCGAATTCAACCTGAGCAACCATGTCGTACAGCGTCGGACCGTTGAATCTGCTCATATCCAGGCAATCAACGAAGACGTCACCCGTTCACAGGCGGAACCACGCTGCCCTGGAAAGCTTCTTCTGAAAATGACCAGTCATGAGGAAGTGCGGGACTCACTGAGCACCTGTTAGTCCAGCGACACCCCCTGCGGCTCTACTACCGGGCCGCAGTCTGCTCCGGCCAGATGGTGCCAGTGGCGTAATGAATTTGTTTAATAAGGCTGAGTATGATGAATAAAGAACAACTAATCGACAAACTGGAACGCGTGGTATGTGGTCAGTACTCCTACGAAATGCAGGAGCTTGCGTATTCGGCCCTCTGCTGCATTAAAGGCACCCCGGACGACTGCGCTAAGTTCCCTGTTACGCGTCCGCTGCCTGACACCTTAGTGGACGTATGGGACGAGATCGGGCAATACCTTGGCACAGGCAAAGCCATTGAAACTCGCAGTTGCGGCGTTTCGCTTCTGCTTCATGGACACTGCTACGATTCAAATCATGTGCTGTACTGGCGCAATGCTGGCGCACTTCCAGCAGCTTGCGATACGCCACTGGCTGGTGGGTCTCGCAAACTGTTCACCTGCTCAGCCTGTGGAGTGGACGGTCTGGATGAACCACCTGAAACCAGTTGCCACTGCTGCACAGAGGGGGCCCACTGGATTGAGAGCAGGCTCTTCACCTCCGGGCAGGCAGACCCTGAAGAATTTAGACCCGTGGCGGTCGTGAAAGAGTGTGCAGGCTCAACGCCGGATGATCGGCTCATCTGGAGCGTGATTGAACAGCTCAACGGCGAACTGGCGGAAGGCGATAAACTATTTAAGCAACGCTGACAGATCACGTCAGCATTTATATCAGACGAACTCCAGAATAATTTAAAGCAACCATGAACATGAAAAAGCCCAAAGCTGCATTACAGAATGCCATGAAAGAAGATGTGCCAGCTGTGACACAGATTCAGATGCGATCTACGGTTTCCAGAAAGGTTCGCTATGTAAAACAGGCAAATCGAGAGGGTCTGAAATTATCTGAGTGGATGTCGCGGCATCTCGACGCTGTCTGTGATACCGCAGATGAGATTCATAAAGGCAAACGCTCAACTCCGGTTGCGCCTGGGAAGATTCCCCCTGAGGTATACCAGGTGATATACGATCAGTGCGGCGGGTTCGTGGAGTGTGATGCTAATGCCCAGGTAATCTGGGAAGCCTGCCGTGATGCCATTCTTAACGGAGACAAAGGGTAAACGGCAGGTATCGCCTGTCATTTTTACCCTTGTGAGGAAAATCCTGATGAACCATGAGAGCCGAACTGTATACCTGAACACGGCCATTGAGGCCCTGTTGAAAGCTGAGGCGGCTCTGAACGAGCTGGCATTAGCCTATGTACTCAAACCAGGTGAAAAGGCAAGCGCATGCCATCCCCGAACCGGTACGCTTTCCACAGCTTCCCAGGTAAGAAAACTTCGCCGTGTTCTAGAAAAAAACAAGTTATGACGGCCCTTATACGCTGGCATAATGTACCGTGCTTCGCTCATCCCAGCAGTATGGGTTTTAAACTCTTCCATTTTTAAGAGTACGGGAAGAGCCTTATTATTGTCGCATACCCTACGGATGCATTGCAGTTCAAACCGCTGTTCGGTGCAATTATTGCTGTATCCGGCGGATTTGAAAATGACAGAAATAGTGATGTAAAGCTCCGCCATTAAAGAAATGCCCCGTAGTTTGGCGAATCAACTTTCTGAATTATCTCGATGAACACCATTTAAGGAAATCGAATGTGTGATTTTTGCAGGGCTGACGAAAATTACTTTCATATGGCAGAATGCGTGTATGACCAACTGGTTAAAGAGTATCCCGTAATGTGGCTGCGGGATTCAACCCGGATCGGGGCCTGCTACCTCTGTCGAGAACTGCTGTCGCCGGAGGGGATGGTCCTGGCGATGCAGAGCGCTTTCCCTGCGAAGGGATGGCGGCTGCGTATTTGGTACAATGAAACCATTGACGAAGAGATAGAACCGCAGCGTGGAGACTGTATTGAGCTGTCCTCCAGGGCGGACGCTCTGCTGTCCTTCATGTCGTTCCAGGAAAAGGTTTAGCGCTGCGGCCCCCCTCACAAAAAGGCGCTTTCCGCGACAAATCTGGTACGACCGGACAACGTTGAGTCAATTCTTGCTTCCCCGCAGAAGAATCCCTATGAAGTAAAGTAGAGGTAGGCATTACGCCCACCAGCAAACCTGATAACTGTTCTTTGCGTAACATCCTCAAACTTCTGGTGCCTTCGTAGACTGCGATGCGAATGCCCATGAGCTGAATTCACCGTATCATTTGACCGGATGCAGCGAGAACAGAAATGACAATGTTTGAACGATTTGCCAGACGGCCATAAAACTCTACTGGGTACAGAATAAGGACTGACCGCAATGGCTACGTTCTATGAGCTACCGACCAGTGAGAAGTCCATTGTTTCCGGTACGTGCCCGGACGAGCACCGGTGAAATTTTTCCCGACTGGATTACGCTAAGGCTTTTGAACGGTTTGCGTGAAGTGGGACTCTTTGGGTCTGGTTCTTGATTTATACAAAAGGCTATATGCCACAAGACGGGAGGAAAAAAGGGTTTCCCCGACTGGAGAAACCCTTTCAAAAGGTGCCGATGGCATACTAATCCACACCCCGAAAAGAGGGGGTTGCCCCCCTCTTTGTCAGCTACTTACCGGATTCGTAGGCCAGGATAGCAGATACCTCCCTTGTTCCGTCTTTCATCCGCAACTCGCAAAGCGAGTTTCGTGTGAGCCAGGTGAATATCAACAGCGTTAAACAAACTATTAATATGCACAAAACAATGGGTTGGTTCGGCATTTTCATGGCCTTCTTCTCCTGTCAACGCAAAGCAGAAGTGTCACCATCGGTGCGAAACAGAGATGTCATGCTTTGGTTCAGAGAATGCGTTTGACCGCCTCGCTATATACTTCCGAGCGTTCTCTTTTCCCAACAGAAATCACGAAAACGACAACTTTCTCGTCTATAACCTGGTATACAAGGCGATAGCCTGAAGACCGGAGCTTAATCTTGTAACAATCAGGCATACCACGGAGCTTGTTTGCTTCAATCCGGGGTGACTCAAGTACTTCAACCAGCTTCTTTTTCAACTGTTCACGTACCGTCGAGCCCAGCTTTCGCCATTCCTTTAGTGCCCGCTCGTCAAAATCCAGAAAATACGCCATCAGAGTTCATCCAGCGTCACACGTACTGGCTTAGGATTACGAAGTCGTTCTTTCACTATCTCCACAAGTTCAGCATCTTCATCACTCAGGAGTGTCTGTTTGAACGGCAAGCGTTCATTGTCAGCGATATACTCGAGCATGAGACGAAGCGCTTCAGAAGGAGTTACGCCCATTTTTTCAAGCGCGGCGTAAGAACGCGCTTTAAGTTCATCGTCAATACGTAGGTTAATGCTACCCATGTCTTACACCCCTTGTAATTACAAATGTCATTACAAGTATCGCACTACAACATGCTTAGGGCAAGTCACGAAGTAAGTCAGAAAGTAGTCGTAAGAACGGTGATCACTGTCCGCTTTGTGCCAGAAGCGGACTTTTTAAAAATATTGCGTGCCCAACAATTGGGCGCAGGTCACATCAAGTACCCTCAGAATTATAGAGAATACCTGAAATTTTTGTAGAGCGAGGTTTGTTACCCTGCCCGACCAGCGACATGTGGTTAGTTTAGTGATCAGAAATGTCGAGCGTTTGGTCGTTCATTGACGCGGGATCTTCCAACGGTTCCACATGAGTGGTGATATGGATAAAAGGCAGTGCGGTGCGGATATCATTCTCTATACGCTCGGCCCAGTCGTGCCCATATTGAACAGTCCATCGCCCAGGAACTAGGATGTGCATTGTCATAAACGCCCGCCCGCCAGCCTGGCGTGTACGTAGTGCATGGAAATCAAGCCCCTGTTCACGATATCCTGCCAGCAGTGACTCGATTTTTTTGAGTTCTTCCGTGGGTAGCGATACGTCCATCAGACCTGCAGCTGAACGACTCATAAGCTGATAACCAGTCCAAACGATGTTGGCTGCGACCAGCAATGCAACGATCGGATCGACCCAAAACCAGCCGGTCAGATAAACCAGTCCGACACCAAAAATGACACCGACCGACGTCCAGACATCGGTCAGCAGGTGATGAGCATCTGCCTCAAGAGTGATAGAGTTGTGCTGCCTGCCAGCCCTTAACAAAATGCGAGCCGTCACAAAATTAAGGATTGATGCGACTGTTGAAACCAGTAATCCGAGACCAATCTCCTCAAGCGGCTGTGGAGTTAACATCCGCTCAACTGCGGTATAGGCGATACTGGCTGCCGCCAATAGGATCAGAAATCCTTCGAAAGCACTCGAGAAATATTCGGCTTTGCCGTGCCCATATGCATGGTTCTCATCGGCCGGAAGCGCAGCCAAGGTCAGCATCCAGAGCGCCATTAGGGCTCCTGCGAGGTTAACTACGGATTCGATGGCATCAGATAGCAGACCGACCGAACCGGTCATTTTCCACGCCACACCTTTGAGTCCGATAGTGGCAATAGCCGTGGCAATGGAAAGCCAAGCGTAGTGCGTCAGCGGACGAGGTAACCCTTTTGTTTTAGTCATTATTAACTTCCTAAAATAGGACGACTAACTCACATTTCTATCCATGATAGATAATTAAACAATCATTTCGCCATGAATATTTTTTCGTTTTTATTAAATTTAATTAAAAAGTCTCTGCAAGTGCTGTTTCATCTTCTAGTAAACTAAATTTTATTTTTAGGGTTTTCTTCAACTTGAAGTAATATTATCTCACAACAGATTAGTCACTTAGGTTAACTGAGCGGCTTTTATATTTTTCAATTAAAATATGCAAAACTCCCATTGCACCATGTGCATAAAAATAGACCTCAATGAAAGTAGTAAAGAACTTATGCCAGTGGATTACTGTTTCAGCCAGATTTGACTGCATGGTATTCAACAAGAACCATAGGCCACCTGAAAGTGCTACAATTAGCAATGCTAGAACTCCAAATCCTTGGATTGTACTGGCAATACCTCCCGAATGTGCATCGGGCAGTCGGAAACTAGTCAACGTTTTTATATCTTGCTTAATACCACTAAAGTCAAGCCCTACCCATGAAAAATAATAAGTAAAACCTCTTTGAGTAAGCATCCAACTTAACATAATAAAACCACAAATAATCAGTCCTAACCCTGAAATAATGTGCATCCAGGTTATAACTCCTTCAAGACTATGTTCACCAATTGCTTCGGTCTCTGTCAGATTAGAGTTAATAATTTGTGATAATATTAGAAATGCCACAATGATGTGAAGAATACGAAAAAAAGGAGCGTAATCATGGGGTAATAGATTCCAGAGTCGCAATTTCATTAATGAGTCCTTAGTAAATTTATCGATGATCTTAATCATACAAAAGAATTATTAGGATAACCTTAATTCTTAAAATTGCAGCAGGCATTAGTTCACCTCTGATATGGCCACTTGCGAAATGGGAATGGTAACTGTTATTACTATGTGTTTACTTGCTGTTCTTGTTACGCAGCCCCTTAAACACATTACTTTCAAATATGATTTCCTGCTGGGTTTAAATATGTGTCTTTCTATAGTGCGGCAACCTATTTTTACACCAACTCATGAATTAAATAAGAATCATAAATTAAATGAGAGGTTTAATTCTCTTGCTTAACGCGATGATATTAAATGGAAATTTTAATTTTTGTAATTTATTAAACAGTTAGAATGAGACATGGTAAATACGATCTTCCTTTAGATAATTCTGATAGCACTTTTTCTACTGGGCAGTCTGCAATGTCCGCTTCACGCCCTGAGACATTCGACAAGCTTTTTATGGCTTCAGTAAGGGCGAGTGTCTCGCTTCGAGAGCCAGCAAATATTTCGCTTCGTCATAACAGGTTCTGGCCTTCCAGCAGCGGTAAATGATCCTTATCCATTTGAACGCCAGTGCCCGGATCGCAGACTGATGAGATTTGCCCTTTTCTCTAAGGCCCTGATAATACAGTTTGGCCCAGTATGATGAATTAACCGTCTTGGCAGCCCATTCAACAAAGGTCTGCCTGACGAACTTGGCACATTGCCATCGCCAGTGAACCCATGATTTTTGGCCGCTTCGTTCGGTCACCGGTGCTATACCTGCGTAGTTTTGAATTTCTTCAGCGCTGTTAAACCGGTCACGATTATCACCAAGTGCAGCAAGCATCCATGGGCCCATGCACGGTCCCATGCCCGGAAGTGATTTGAACAGCCCCGCATCTGGCAATGTGTCAAACAGCGTTTCGATTCGTTCGTCATAGGTTTTGATGATTTCACTCACGACTTTAATTTGTGTCGCCAGTGCTGCTGCCATCAAAGCATTAGCCTCTATAACACTCGGGTCTGTAGTCAATGGGATCGCATTATCAATACTCGCAACACGTTGCTCGGTAAGGGCCATAGCGCGACCACCTTTGGCATTCAGAAAGTTGCGGATCGTGTCGCGTCTGGCTCGTTTCAGTTGTTGCAGACTGGGCCACCGGATAATCAGCTCACACAACAGTAAGCTACCCCGATGTGAGAACCACTCCAGTGGCTGAGGATAATACTGTTTAAGCGTGTTGATTATCCGGTTCACAAAGCGTCGTTTATCTTCAACCAACTGACGACGTTGCTCAACCAGTTGCTGAAGTAAGCGAATATCCGCATTGTCGGGTTCAATAGCTTTTATCTTCTGGGGGTAACGCAGCATTAACTCTAATGCCAGCTCGGCATCCTGCGGATCATCTTTAGCGCCGCTGGGCGAGAAGGCTTGCCGATAACGAGCCAGGGACAATGCGTGGACGGGGAAAACGGTGATAAAGGGGTATTTTTGAAGAGCATATACCACGGGGCCCTTCTTCAGTTCGAGAGCTATTGCGATTCTACCTTTTACTTTCTGGTGTAACTCAGTAAGCCAGGCATCAAGCGCTTCTGCTGTATGTTCAATCACATCGAATACGCGTTCACCGTTTTTAAACTGAACACAGACATCGTGTTTTTTATCAGCCCAGTCCAGACCAACGTGCGCAGCAAATTGATTAGTCACAGTCATCACCAACTCCTTTTTATCGGGGATTGGTATGCATTCCACGCTCTTCGAAAGAAATATAGCCAGCAGTTTATCTGCATGCCCTGAGTATTCGTTAGCGAACGTGGAGCACCTACTGGCTCGAAAGAAAAGCGGCGATCATCACATGATTCTCGCTCAATATTCGTAACCAGTAAGCGCATACCCTGAATCACTTCAAAGTGTAATTCTCAGGGTACGAATGACTATATCTCGCTCTTAGCGGACATTAGCATAGGCTATTTACCATAACGCCGCATTACGCGTACCGCTCAGACGGCCTGAGCGCGTTTCTGACGTGTCCCCGTTAAAAACAGTAACAAACCACCCGAAAATGCACGCCAGAAACGCTACGTAAGAATCTATCCTATGACTGGATATGCACTCAACTGAATAACGCCTGGTTTCAGTCCATTTTATCGGGATCAGCCTTCTTTCTGGGTAATTTAGGGGGCTTCACTTGCTGATTACTTTGCGTGCGGCGCGTGAGCCAAGGATGGTCAGCTTTAGGTTTTACGTAGAATTTTGAGCGTAAATCAAAACGGGCATTATCCACACGTTCATGGACACTTTTTTCATCATCCAGTGGTATAGGCTCCGGGCCATCAACATATTTTTCCCATCCCAACGCTTTCCCATCATACAGAACCTTAATTTCACCGTTAAAGCTTTCGCATACCGTGACAACCGAATGCCGAAGTCGATATCCCCGGCCTTCACTGCGAATCTGAAACGCACTGCTTTTGTACTGGAAAGTGAGATTTTTGGAGAGAACGCGCTTCGCCTGGAGGCTGAAGATATAACCCAGTTCCTCTTCAGAATGGTGTACATCAAGATGGGCGTTATCAGCAATACGAGGCGGCGTAGCAAACCGGTTGTTATAGGCTTCAATAAAGGTCGGCAACCATGCGTTTGCTGTTTCAATATCACTGATACCCTGAAGCCGCATTTCTTTGACCAGCCTGTCCTGCAGTGTCTGATTGGCACGCTCTACCCGCCCTTTTGCCTGCGGGCTGTTGGCATGGATTGGCTCGATGCCCAGTGTCTTTATCGCACGTGTGAACTGAGTCAACTCTCCTTCCCGCTCCGGGTTATTTACTCTGAATATACTGTGTCTGTCAGAATAGAGAGCCAGTGGTACGCCATGATCATTAAGGTAACCCCGGAGGGTTTCCATGTAAGCCCGGGTTGTTTCTGCAGGAGCGAATCGTAGCGCCATCAGAGCGCTGGTAGCATCATCGATAAAGACTATCAGTGTGCATTTGGGGCCCCGACCTTCAAACCAGTCATGAGGCGAGCCATCAATCTGGATGAGTTCACCGTAGGATGGGCGCCGCATCCGGCGCTGATAAATTCGGGCAAACTTACGACGACGTTCGCGCCATATGCCCTCCTCTACCATCCACTTCCTGAGAGTTTCAATGGATAAACACAAGCCGTGTATCTCGCGCAATTTTTCGCACGCAAGCGTAGGTCCAAAATCAGCGTAGCGGCCTTTGAGGAGTGAAATTACTGTTGCTCTGAATTCGGTAGAAAAGGAATTATTGGGACGCTTTCCACGTCGGCGGGAAACTAGACCAGAAGGCCCTTCATTTCTATACCGTTGCACCAGACGTTTAACCTGCCGAATAGAAATGCCAATGCGTGCCGCAGCTTGTTCCTGAGTAATATGGCGATTAAGTGACTCCTGAATAATGTGAAGTCGGTCGAGTTCCTTATGACTCATCGTAACAGTCTCTTTGATCATGAAAAATCCCCCAGAGAATTGTCTGGGGACATTTTAGAATGGTTCAAAGGGGACATTACAGCTTGGTGTTAACAATGGCCTTCTTCTCCTTGCATTTAAGCAGGCAAGAGGCTACTCTGAATGTGACTAGCATACAGGGGCCTCGGGTTGTACTGACCCCAAAAAGTTGGACAGTTAAACACGAGGCACATAGGTCTGGGTTCGATATTCAATTGGACTCAGACCTTTTAATTTCAGGCTAATTCTTCTGCTGTTGTAGTAGTCAATATATTCCGTAACAGCATCCTTCAGTTCGCTTATATTACTGAACTCGTCAAGATAAAAACACTCCGACTTTAAGGTTCCAAAGAAACATTCCACGACTGCATTATCCAGACAATTGCCTTTTCTGGACATGCTCTGTGTAATGCCTTGTTCTTTAAGGATGTTTTGATACCTTCTCATACGATACTGCCATCCCTGGTCAGAGTGCAGAATAGGATGCTCGTGAGGCTTAAGCTTTTTGAATGCCTGATCGAGCATATTCTCGACCATGTTCATCACAGGTCTTTCCGACAGGCTGTAAGAAATAACTTCGTTGTTGAAGAGATCTATTACTGGAGACAAATACAGCTTTCGCCCATTGACTGCAAATTCAGTAACGTCGGTAACCCACTTCTCGTTTGGCCGTGTAGCCTTGAAATCCCTTTGGAGAACATTGGGGGCGGTTTGCCCTACCTCTCCTCTGTAGGAGCTGTATCGCTTGACCTTAATCGCTGCCTTAAGCGAGAGGGTTCCCATCAGGCGCTGAACGGCTTTATGGTTAATCCGTTCCCCGTCTCGATGGAGAGACAACGTTACCCTACGGTATCCGTAACGACCTTTATTCTCGTGATAAATCTCACCAATACGCTTTTTAACATCCGCATACTTATCAGGCTTGCTGAGAGCCTTTAGATGGTAATAAAACGTACTGCGCGGTATCTCCGCTGCCTTGAGAAGCTCATCAAGAGGGTAAAACTGCCTTAGCTCGTTGAGTACTTTCACTTTTTCGCGGGATGAGCTAAGGCTTTCAGCTTTTTTAGATACGTAAGCCGCATTTCAAGGAATCGAACTTGTCTTTCAAGATCCTCAATACGTCGGTCTTTCGACAGCTCCAATGCTAACGCCGCTTTTTCTGGATCAACTGACATTGTAATGTTTCTTTTGGTGCCGATCTTGAGTGCGCGTAAACCAGCTTCTCCGTGCTCCTCATAGACTTTCAGCCACTTGGCTACAGAACCACTACCAGCAAGCATAAAGTGAGCAGCAGCCTGATTGAGGGACATCTGCTGCTCGGTCACGGCTTTCACGACCTTAATGCGCAACTCTGGATCAGCACTAACGCCTTTAGGTTTGGGAATTAAACCTTTTTCTCCATGTTTTTCATAGAGGGCAACCCACGTCCTGACCTGTGTTCGAGGCACACCAAAACGTGCAGAGATGATCCTGTAACCATCATCAGTTGTGAAGTAGTGATTCACGACTTCAAGGCGCTTTTCGAAGGGGTATTTTGGCTTTGACATATCAGGGACTATTCCATTTCATCGTCCAACAAAATGGGTGCAGTACAGGTTAATTGAAAAATTACTCGGGGCTTTCTGCTTTTACCACAGTCAAACAGTGTTACCGCTGGCTGGGGCAAAAGCCTCCAGCACCAGCGTTATTATACCACCCTGCCCTGATCAGCCAAACACCCCGCCTACATAAATTACTGATTTTTCATTTATTTGACATGATTCACTTCCGGTTGTCGGCGAAAGTCATTTTATACTAAAGAAAAGGGTAACGGGCAGCTGCTGGGTCGGAACATACAGTGCAGTTCCTGCCCGTTTAATTTCCGGATGCAATGGTAGGATCAGGAGGCACTGCTTCCGTTGATTAGGGAAATCTTATGTGCCTGAATACGGCTGTATTCGAGATGGGATGCAATATTACAGATGCGCTCCAGTCGATCATGCAGCCTCGTGTAGGTCAGTCGATGAATACCGGACATTTCATCAAGTAGCCAGCGCTTGATGTAAGGGTTACAGGAAAGCCGGGCAAGATCGTCGTCATCCACTTCGTCAAAGAACCAGTACTGCTCCATCGGGACTACCTGAAATATCCACGGCCGGGGATAGTCCCCTGTGACAACCAAAAACCATGCAAGAAAGCATAGACACAGCTCAACGACCATAAGCATCGAAAATTGCGAATAACTTAGACCGGGCACATAGGGTGAACTATCCGCAACATACCCCCTGAGCAATTCCGCCACAAGGTAGCCCAATAGCGTCAAGGCCAGCATCAGGGTCAGGATTAATCCCCCATTAAACGCTACCGAAGCCTTTTGAACCCGATCAGGTGCTGTCCGGCTGCGATAGTTGGTCACTACTCTTTCTACAAGTGCCCTTATGGCAGCCTGTTCTTTACTGACATCAGCTCCGGAAAAACCGGACGGGCTTTTATTTAATTCAGTCATACCCCACTCCTGTTATGTGCTCTACTTAACAAACACGTAGATCATACAGAGCTCACGGACGCACTCCTGCCAGATAAAGGAGGGAATTTGGCTGTAAGACGGTTAGCCAACAGTTCAGGTTATGCGTGGGATCCGCCCAGTCAGAAAGGATTCCGTTAATAACAGGCAAGGTTAAAGGCAGATGGACGGTGAAATTGTGGGTGCTAAAAGGGGGTATTACTCTTTTTCCTGCATAGCGGTTTTTTCAGCCCGGGTGGCCAGACGAACATTTCCGAAAGGCTCACGGACAAGCAGTGGCTTCTCCTTCTTCCAGCCCCTGATAGCCGTTTCTCCAAACCGACGTGGTGCATTGCCGTTCCAGCGAGCAATCACATGGTTATCATGAATTTCAATAATGACAACGGGGTGGACAATGACCGTTGAAATGGTGGTATTTCCCATTTTGGTACGGGTTACAGACCAAACCTGCATCCCGGATTCCAGCTGGCTGATTTTCATATTATATCCTTAAGCCATCACGAACTGCGCCACAAACAATTAATGTGGCGCAATTTACCATAAACAATAAACATCAGATACCCGTGAAAAGATTTCCCTTTATTTTAAAATTCTTCTGGAGAAAAAATGATATTTCCAGAAGAGGTCAGCGAAATTCAGAAACGGCCATCACAATGGTGCTGCGCTGACGCTGGCGTTCTGCCTTGCGCTGCCTGCGGCGATAGATCTGTTTTGCGCTGACGTAAGGGCAGTCCTCACGGGTATACCAGCAGCAGCCGCAAGGTTCGGGCCGGGGTTTTCCGGCAAGTCCAAATGGTTTCATCAAGTCACCTTTTTAATGTTTTTAATGGAAAGATACTTACCTAACCCATTGTTTTATAGGAAATAACGTTGTTGCATAAACAGATACAGATAACCCTCAGGAGAAAACATGCAAAGGTTATCAGTGATAACCGCGTCCAGATACCGAGTGTCAGTCTGTAAACGTTTTATCACCAGAAAATGTGCTGCCGCAGCCTTAATGCCAGAACTACCGTTTACAACATTATGTATACCCGCTTTGAATAACGAACGAGCATGAATTACCTTTTCCCGGGCCGCTTCGATCTCAGCATTAATAACGCATTGCCGCGCCTGGATGACTGCCTCTCCGGTTAAATCGCGGAAATTCATTAGAGATGTGATCATGATTGACTCTCCAGATTATGTGGAATCATTATAACAACTGGCACCACGCCACAAATAACCTGAGATAAATTCTTTGAAATATTCCTATATATAAGGAATTACAGTCGGAAAAGAAACAATGAAATAGCGCCGACCGCTTAAAATCGATAAATTAAAATGGACGGCACTGGAATGAAAAACTGAAAGTAGTAAGACCGTAATTATCCTTCACGGATGTAAGCTTTAAAAGAGGAGTACTGGCAAAGCTTTGCCAAGTACTTCGGCGGTTGTGTCTACGATTTTACGGATGTCATCGATCTGCGAAGGCTTATTCAACACCACCGTAAAAAGCTCTCCTTCGTTATCAGCCTGCTCGCAGTTTCCGTATCGGCTCCCGTCGTACAGCTGCACAATACGTGACATAGAAGACTTTGTTTGTTTCATGGCTTTGCACCTGCTTTTAGGCAGTTTGGTTACTGGTTATCAGAAGCTGGTTTCATGCGCTTCCGGCTGGGACACGAACTGGTATTTGACGCCGCCAGGCACACCTACTGCTTCGGCAATAGAGTCGCAAAGCCGCGATAAATCATTTAGTGTCATCGGATATTCAATATCTACTGAATATAAAGCACCTGCATTTTCAGCATCTTCGATGTTTTTATACTGGGCACTAAATATAGCAATGGTCTGAATTTCGTGGTTATGCATGAACCGGTCCTTATTAAATTATAAAAGCCACCCGAGAGTGGCCTGAGTGGAAACTTAAATCTGTGAAGTATATTTGAGAGATTTTTTGCGATCCAGATGCCGGGCAACAATGGTTCCGATAACAAGTAGCGTGATGACCGCACTGAAGAAGGTGCTGTCAGGGACGCCCTGGAAAAAATCACTGAAACTGTAAACAATAAAAATCAATGCGCAAAAATAGAAAACGATACGAACATAAGGGGTAAAAAACATTTTCATCGGTTGCCTTCCATTCAGGGAGAATTCTCAGTAATTACATCACACCTGAAGAGAAACTATTTTCGTATAAATGAGCATTTTCGACATATCAGAGGGGGGTTTTACTCATAAATGAGGTAGTAAGGGTCACACTTGAGATGAAAGTTACTTTCCTGGCTGCGAACGAACTATCTCAAATGTTAGAGGTGTGCGTTCGCCTTAAGAGCTTCATGCCCTGAGGAGCTCAACTTGAGCCGATAGTATAAACCTGGCTCCAGATGCCTTACTGGCTGGCATAACTCCACGAGGCCCAGCCGGAACAGGACCGGAGAGCTCCTGCACGTCACATCATCAGGATTCCCCATAAACGTACGCCGTTCTCTGGCCCGTCTGAAATTGCCAGAGATATCATAGATCGTGCCGGATGCCATCCGTCTTAACACGTAAATCTGCGCCCTTGTAAGCTTCTGGGCGGAACTGCTTAAACCTGACATACCTTCCCGGCCTTATATAAAACAATCCGCCAGCAGCTCGACTGGCGGACAATGTTTGACTGGAAACAGCAAGGACATACTATTTGCTGACAAGTTTGATATTGGTTTCACTCATTCGAAGTCGAAACTCCTGAAAACCCTGCTCTACCGCTAACTCCAGCCACTCAACGGGAATGGTATAGCTACAATCAGACCCACCCAAAGCGGCATCACAAGCGTAATCCCAGTCCTCATCCAGTTTTGGATTCATCCCCTGGGCGTAAGCCACAGTATCGCGGGATGCGGGAGAGCCCTCAAGCTCAGCATTAGTGATCAGGTATACACCATGACTGTGCGCGAGAAGCACTTTTGGCACCAGATGTGTGCTGGCAATTTTTGAGGATGAGGGAAAGAAAACCCTACCAGCTTTACGCGCCTCTTCTTCAGTCTGTCCCTCAGCGTTAAGGAGGGCTCCCCCCGGATAGCATGCCGGGTCATAGATCTGATCTGGGGTGACCGAAAACGTTTTTGCGGTGCGAATTTCTTCGATCAGTTTATTGATATCTGCCATTTCAAATACGAGAGTGGTCACAGGCTTACTCTCCCTCTTCAGTGGACAACATCAGATACTTTGTTGCCAGCAGAAGCTCTCCCACATCCTTGAGGGACAATTCAGCTTTGCCTTCTACGGCAAGCTGCAAGCGCTGTCGAATTGCATGAACAGAATCTGAAGATAAAGATGCCATTTTGCGCAAAACGGCATTAGCCTTTTCTACAGCAGGATACAGAATTTCTGAGTTGGTATTATCTTCGTCATTATCAAAGATAATTTCAGAATCCATATTGATGTTATCTTCAAGCCAGCTTGAAAGCACTTCAAGTAATGACATCACCTTTTCAATTTGCATATCGCCTCCTCTGTTAACATGAAACAAATATAACAAAGTGGCTTACCCGGCTAATAACCTGAGCAGAAAGTTTTCGAACTTAGTTTGAAAACAAGTTTTCTGCTCAGGTTAATGTTAAAGTCGCTGGGTAAAAGATAAAAGGCACTGAAGATGATTTAAGCATCAAACAGACTAAATAGGATTCCGTCTTTTATAACGCTTTTAAAATAGAATGAATGAAATATAAATTTTGCGTTTAAGAATGAACGCTGTAGAGGATGATTTATCCTGTGATATGCAGTTTGTGGCCTTTAAAAAGGCGGTGATGCTGCCAACTTACTGATTTAGTGTATGATGGTGTTTTTGAGGTGCTCCAGTGGCTTCTGTTTCTATCAGCTGTCCCTCCTGTTCAGCTA
>NZ_JAJVHF010000019.1 GCF_022171985.1 Huaxiibacter chinensis
ATACCGGTGGCATAATTTTTGAAGTAAAACACGGTGGCTATCAACCCGTGGCTGCCGATGACTATGCGCACTGGGCTCCAGCGGAAGGAGAACCAGGAACCACGGAGCTTATGGCCTGGTATGCGCAAGCGCAGGTGGGCGACAGCACTTTTGCCGTCTAAGGCGATAAACAAAAACGGAATGAGTTTCCCCATTCCGTTTCCGCTATTACAAACCGTCGGTGACGATTTTAGCCGCCGACGCTAATACATCGCGACGGCTTTCTGCCTTAGGTTGAGGCTGGGTGAAGTAAGTGACCAGAATCAGCGGCGCACGATCTTTTGGCCAGATCACCGCGATATCGTTGGTGGTGCCATAGTCACCGCTGCCGGTTTTATCCCCCACAACCCAGGAAGCAGGCAGTCCAGCCTGAATGCTCGCTGCACCGGTGGTATTGCCTTTCATCCATGTCACCAGCTGCGCCCGTTGGCTGTCGCCCAATGCTTTACCCAGCGTCAGATTCCGCAGAGTTTGCGCCATTGCCCGAGGTGAAGTGGTATCACGCGGATCGCCCGGAATGGCGGTGTTTAACGTCGGCTCGGTACGGTCGAGACGGAACGTTTCGTCTCCCAGCTGTCGGGCGAACGCGGTGACGCTAGCCGGGCCGCCAACGTGAGCAATCAGCTTATTCATCGCCACGTTATCGCTGTACTGTAGCGCGGCCGCGCTAAGCTCAGCCAGTGACATCGTCCCATTGACGTGCTTTTCCGCAATCGGATTATAGTTAACAAGGTCAGATTTTTTGATCTCAACTCGCTGATTTAACAGATTCGGTTCGCTTTCACTTTTCTTCAGCACCGCGGCCGCGGCCATCACTTTACTGGTGCTGCACATCGCAAAGCGCTCATCAGCACGATAAAGTATTTGCGAATTATCTGCTGTGTTAATCAATGCCACACCCAGTCTGCCTCCCGACTGCCGCTCTAATTCGGCAAGTTTTTGCTGTACGTCCGCCGTTTGCGCATACAGCGGCACACTTCCTAACAACAGCGTGACGGTTGCCGTCGCCATCAGCGTGAACTGGCGCAGTGATTTTTTAACCATGGGATTCCTTATTCTGGAAGAGACGAAATAACAACAACATGAATAGTCAATATTTTACCTGAAGCGAGCCACAACGCGTCCGATTTTATGCTTCCGAAAGGCAAATACGGACGTCGCCAGAATGAAACCTAAATTCCACGTGTGTTTTTTATTAGCTTCAAAAATCACTATTTCACGAAGAATTTAGACTGCTTCTCACACATTGTAACATTATTTACAACCACCTTTCAATCATTTTTGATAAATCATTGATTTCATCTTTGCTGCAATGATACTTAATAAACTCTGCAAGTTATCCACAGAGCAACACTCAATTTTATTGATGATATTCTTATTATACCAGACATTTTTCATACACTCCCTTGTACGGATAGTTTTCCGACAACTTCATGATTACATATCTTGCGGTTTTGATTATTTTTGCTGCAAGAAATACATACTTCAAACGAAAGGTCTTTATTTGCTGTCTGTATTCTGAAGAGTCCAAGGAATCAAACTTGAACAACAAAAATAGGTTATATGAAAGCATCATCATTTGAAACACGGCTTCATTCGCCCAAAATGACTTTAGCAAGAGATGACCCACCGCCATGTCGTATTTGGCTTCTTTGATATAGTTTTCAGCATTACCACGCTTTTCATAGTATATAACTACTTTTTCAGAAAGCAAGGTAGTATTTGTTACAAAGAAAAAGTAGTCGTATTCGGAACCTTCTAAAAGTGATAATTGTGCTCTTTCTTTTTCTGGTTTCAGTACGCGAGATACGACAAATCTTCTGTCTTTTTCCCATTTAACTAATTTTGTATACAGTTCTGTAGTTTCTCTACCTTCTTCTCCTTTAACGAATACAATTGATGAATTCGTTGCTTGTGAGGTGAGTGTAGAATAACTTTTGGCTTTAATTAAATATTTGCATCCAAGAGATTCTATCGTTTCGATAATTTTTTCATCAAAGTAGCCACTATCCATTCGAAATAAAATTTCTAAATCGTCTGATTTGATGTTAGCAACAATTTCTTTGATCATTTCCGCAGCACCGTTTGCAGTGTAAGTATTGCCACTTCTTACAAATCCGGTAACATATGCTTTTAATTCGTCGCAAAATGCAAATTGGATATTGTAGCATCGGTTTCCCAGTTTCTTAGGATTATATCCTTTTGACGCACCTTCTTGATGACCTTCTACGTTAATTACACTACTATCAATATCAATCGTAATGGATGTCAATTTACTTTTAGTGAGCAGTTTTTTAAAGACTTTAAAATTAATGTCTCTAAACATTTGGGTTGTCTTGAAGTTGAAGTTTCCTAGAAACCGTGACACTGTTTCAGGTTCTTTTACGGAAATATCAAACTCGTTGACGAGGGGATCATTTTGAAGTAGCTTTAGACGTTCTAACTTATCAATGCCAATGAAGTGACCGCAGAGCATGGTCTTTATATGATTCATCTTGATTTTATTTGTTGAGTCATTATCAAATACGAGGTCATTTTCAATAAAATCAAAAATCCCATTGCTTTTTGCATTCTCAAGGAGCAGAAAAAGACCTGCATTTGATGTTAGATTCTTAGCTTTGAAATCAATTTTATTAATCATAATTAGAACCCCTTTTTACTACTTTTCTTACTATTATTTTACCATATATCGAGTCATAAAAGCTGATAATTTAACATATTTTTGAGCACTTTTCTTTCACCCAATGGGTGAAAGCTGAATTTCGAAGGAATGCATATTTATCAAGGCTTTGATTATGCTTTTTGAAGTACTGACGTAGAATCTAGGTCATATATACTTTAGATTGATTTAAAACTTCATTTTTAATTTAAAAGGATCTAGGTGAAGATCCTTTTTGATAATCTCATGACCAAAATCCCTTAACGTGAGTTTTCGTTCCACTGAGCGTCAGACCCCTTTTACCGGGAATCCCGGTAGGCGTCACAGATCCTCTGTGATGCGTAGCGGGATTGAACAACCGAAGGGCGTTAGTTCCCTTGACCTACTCAAACAAGGCTCTCTGCGCGTCTCTGAAGCGCTCTATGCGGCTCTTGTAGCTGTCACACTCTGCCTGTACTTTCCTGAGTTCTGCCCTCAGTGATGCAATCTCGTCGCATAACGCCCTGTGCTGCATCAGGCATTTGAGCATGGTCTGTGATCGGGTTTTCTCGCCGATACGCAGTCCTACAGCGTCCAGCTCGGCCTCGTGTACTTCCTTTGTTCTTATCGTTAGCGCCATATAAAACCTTTGATAGCAAATTTATTTTACCGGGCTGCGTCCGGGCACGCGGAACGCAATCATTTTCAAGTTGGCCAGCTCGCCGGCCGCGTCTTTTTTGCTATCACTTTTCATCTGGCCATGTTGCCGGCAGCGCAAAATCTGATAGCAAAAAAAACCTTCACATCGTCCTGCAGAACATCAGATTGATAGCAGGACGGCAAATTTATGTGCGCGTCCTGCTGATCGGTCAGTCATACACAAAGAAAATCGGACCTCTGAAAATACTCTCATAGGAGCGTTTCCGGTCTTCCGGCAGCGCCCGGAACGTGTCTGAGTGTTCCTCTGCAAGTTTCGCCAGTGTCCCGGTCTGTGCGATAAAGGACGGGGTAACGCTTTTTATCTCTGCGAGAATTTCACGTAATACGTTCATAGTTGCTTCCGGCAGCGGGTCTTCTTCCATCATTGCCAGGTACTCATCTATCGTCATACGGAAGCGTTCTAAATCCTCTTGCTCTTTCATGGCTCTACTCCTGTTGGCGGCGAATTTCGTTCATGGTTTCGTTATATGCGTTTTCAGTCTGCTGCTGTCCTTCCAGGGTGAGATCATAACCATGCCTTACCGCCTCTTTTCTCACGTATTCCGCATCGCTTTTATTCAGCGTGTCCAGTTTATAGAGTGCGTCTAGCAGGTTATCGAGGCAAAACCTCTCATAGATTTCGTAATGACAACCGCAGCGCTTACCGGCGTCCTGACCGATACGCTTAAAAAAGGTATCGATGTGAATCCCGTCATTTTCTTTTGACCAGGGATTGCGGATAAAGCCCTCTCGGTTCTGTGATGATCGAATCATAGTTACCCCCTCAAACGACCGAATTTGCCGAGAATTTTTGATACGTGCGCCGGGTCAGCAGCCGGACAGCTATTTAACTTGTCCTGGCGTTTTTTTAAGGTTTTCCACGGATCGAACCCATGCCGCCCGATTTTTTTTATGGAAAAGAAGTAGGAGATAACCGGTTCACACGCCTTGCTGTGCTCGCCGTACAGCTTTTCACTCATGCACATAAAAACCGTGCAGGGATCTTTGGGCTGAATCTGCATGTCTTCTAAAGCCTGCTCCTGCTCATCTGCGTAATCGTCGTACTCATCGGCAGCGTGGCTTAACGGAGAAAAAAGGGCAGCAGCCAGAGCCGCACATAAAAAAGCGTATTTCATTTAGCCTCCCAAAAGAGCCATGATTTTTTTGACATAAAGCTGCGTTTCCTTGAAAGGAGGAATGCCGCCGTATTTGTCTACGTTGGTTTCTCCGGCGTTGTACGCTGCAAGCGCCAGCTCCAGATCGTTGTATTTGGTTAAAAGATGCGAGAGGTAGCCCATGCCCGTTTTGACGTTCTGATCCGGGTCGTAAGGGTCTACACCTTGCTTGTCGGTATGTATCGGCATGAGCTGCATCAGCCCTTTTGCCCCCGCAGAGCTGATAGCTTTCGGGTTGAAATTGGACTCCACCTGAATCAGGGCGCGGATCAGGACTTCACTGACGCCGTACTGTGCAGCGTACTTTTTAATAATGGCGTCAATATCGCCGGGAACATCTCGCTTAACCCCGTTAACGACAGGATGTTTAACAACCTCCTGGATTTCGCGCACTACCGCTTTCTGTACGACTGCCAAATCGCTTAGATCGCGGGTTTTGCCCCATGCACGCTGCATAGCTGTAGTCCATTCAGCAGACGCCTGTTCCTGATCGCCTTGCTCAGAGAGGGCAGCAGCGGCTACAGCAGGGCGGGAAGAATCAGCTTTCTCGCCGTACAGCGATGAATAGATAGCTTCTGCGTCACTATTACCGGCAGCCCATACAGGGCTGCCAGCAGACAGAAGCAACGTTATCAGCAGCGTTGCTTTTTTCATGGCGCAATATCCGGGGCGGTTACGTTCTTTTGACGAACGGGTTCATTACCCAGGCTTACCGGAACGGTGAGATCACGGTAAACCACGTTGCGCTGCGAGAGCTGGAAAAGCTGACCGCTACCGCCCTGAAATTTCTGAGTTGTACACCCAGCCAGCAGAAGCAGGGAAAGCACAATGAGAGCTGATTTTTTCATGACAGTTACCTATTTTTGGAAAGACACCAGGTGATGCGCGTGATCAACGACAACGCTGTGATCAAGCCCGACAAGCATCTGAAGGGCATCGAGAACCGGCATAGTGCGGTGTACTTTAGCGATCGGGGGAATCGGCTTATCGACCAGCAGCGCCGCCTCTCGCGGTGCAGGGTAGCGGGTCACCAGGCGATAACCGGTAGGCTCAAGCAGGTATTCAACGGCCTGACGAACGGTCTGCACGTCTTCAGGCCATACGGTACGCATATAGACGGTAAGCGGATCGACGTAATTCCAGCGCGGGTCTTTAGCGTTAGCCGCAATATTGCCGCCAGGGGTGAAAGGACCGTTTACATTTACGTCATAGCCGTACTGAGCGCCGCGGTTAACGGTGCTTTCCTGCGTCACACGATAAACCGGCTTTGCCTCTGTAACGCGGCTGCTGCTAAATGGGTTGCTGGCTGCGCTGGCGGTAAAGGAAAGAGCCAGCGCACAGGCTACGGTCAGAGATTTAGTTAACATAGCTTTCATAAAGCATCTTCCACGGTTTAATAAACATTTCATCTTCAGTAATGATGCGAATCGGCGCACCGGCATGAATGGTGGCGGTTGGCACTACCTGGAGATATTTCTGAGCGATACTGTTCGACTGCTGACGCGCACCCTCACCGAAATTACCGGCGAAAGACTCATTACCGTCGCCCGTTCCTTCATAACTGGTCTTCGTCCCGATCAGGGCGTAGGCCGTGACACCGAGAATCTGAGCGGTAACGTGATAGTCCACTTCATCCGCTTCAACCGCTGGCGTACCCATACGATCAAGGACGCTGGCCTTCCGAAAATCGATACGCTTACCATCCGGCAGAACCAGCCAGCGCACAGTAAAGGCAAGGCGGTTTTGCAGCATTTCATTAACGTTGGAAGCCTTCACAACCTTGATTAACAACTGGCTTCCCTTCGGGGCCAGGATGTAGGATTTAGTGGCATCGTAAATGTCATTCGTGACCATCGCTTTCATCGTGCCGCCGGTATAGTCAGAAATAGCCGTATAGGTCGTGATAGCGTTGATTTCAGCACCAACCGGCAGCTTCACCTTTCCTTCAGTGCTGGCTTTATATTCGTTGTCTGCTGAGTAACCTACAATGTCCTCCGGTACAGTTGCGCCGCCCTGAGTACCGCCAAAATCGCCGCGCATACCTGAACCACCGTTAGCCGCGCTGCTGCTACCACCTGCACCCGCTTCAGCTCGTTGTGCATCAACGTCTCTCCGGGCTGCTGCAAGGTTTTGACGCGCTTCTTCATCCCCGTTTGCGGCCTGCGCCTCCATCATTTTGATTCGGCTCTGAAGCTGGCTTTGTACCTGGTCAATCTGCGCAATCCGGCTGGCGTTATCATCCTTGTTACCGCGTAACGACCGCGACGAACCAGACGACGCCCCAGGCGCACTGTACGGGCTTACTGAAGATGATGAGCCTACCGCGCTACCGGTGTCGCTGTAGCGTGTCTGACGGGCTTTAAGCGCACGCAGAACTTCTTCAGCTTCAAACCGGCGCTTGGCTTCAGACACAAGATCTTTTCCACCGCCAGAGCCCTGGCTTGATTCACCGTCTGCGCCGCCGTCCGTCCCTTCAGACTGTGCCGCTTTCGACGGCAGTTTTACGCCGTCATAAGGGCTTTTCGCAGCGGGGGCGCTGGCTTTTTTATCCAGCTCCTTTTGACGCGCATCGAGCAGGCTTTTAAAGCGATCAGGATCGTTGTTTGCCGTGTCGCCCTGTGTGGCTGCTGGCTTATCCTGTTTGTTTCCCTCTGTGTCGTCTTTCTTCTGACTGAGGCTGTAAAACATATTGATGGTGAGAAGCAGCGCGATTACCCCTATTAAAATCAGTAGGTACATCTGCCCCTTTTTTTTGTAGGTAGCGGGTTTTTCATCTACCCGGTTTTGGCGTTCTTCCATCTTAGGATTCCCCGTTAGTCGCATTGTCGGCGCGGGTGACTTCCAGCTTCACGCCATCAAGCGTTAAGGTAAATTTCGGGTAAATGCCGGACATGCTGTAGATCGCATAGGCATCGTCATAATCGGTCGGCACTATCGCAGGTTTACCGCCCACTTCAGCCTGCACAGCCATTAACCCGCGATTTGGGTTAGTGAGACGGATATAGGTAAAGCGCCCGTCGTCGTACACGTCTGCAATGACGTTTTTACCGGCAAAGCCTTTACCGGTAGACCAGTTGTAGCGGGTGAAAATGTGATAGCGGTACTTGCGCAGTGCTTCCACTACGGCTGTCCGTTTGTTCTGGTCAGCGTCAAGGCGCGCTTCGTTGAGCTGCTCACGCAGTGCGCTCGCCTGTTCCGCTGCGGCGGCATTACCAGCACCCATTGAATAGGAGTTAATCGCGCTGCGGTCTGAACGGCTCAGAATGTTGCCGCCACGGATCACAACACAGGGCTGATTAGCCCCAGATGCTACGCGGGTTCCTTCAATGTCCAGCGCCTGTCCGTTTGTCAGGAAAACGGTCGCCATAGTTTTCTCGCCGCCAGGTTGGTCAGAAGTAGGGCGAATAAGAACCTGGTTTGCTGCGCCGTCAACGTCCCACAGAGTGTTACTGTTCTTGGGTTGCTGAGTAACAATCTGCGTCCCCTCCGGGAGCTGGACGCGCGTACCGAGGTACAGCGCAGAGTTCACGCGCAGTACCATGTTTTCCTTCCAGTTGACCATGCGGCACTGCTCGGCCTGGGCATTTGAGTAGGCAAAGGCGCTCAGGACTAAAGCCGTTACAGAGAGAGTGTTTTTGAGTTTCATCGTCTTACCTGTCAATTTCATCTTTGGTTAAAATTTCAATGCCCAGCGGATTAAGGCGCAGCCAGCCATCGCTTTTTTTGCTGATTTCACTTCTGTCGAGCAACGTCCAGGTAATGCGCTGCATCTTCTGAACCGGCGGTTTTTTCGTGCCGTCTGCTTTATATTCTTCTTCGTTCCAGGTGATGGTTGTACGTATCACCGGCTTTTTCGTGCCTGAGAAATCCCCTTCGATTTGGTCATAATGGTCAAACCGAACATTGGTTATGTCTTTTCTTGGCTTACTGTCCGGTTTATCCGCGATATCAGATGCAACCTGAATCGCATAAAAACCATCTTTGCTTGTGAAATCGGCAAACAGTTTATCGCCCAGGAAAACACCGGCTTCCGCATAGTCGCGCTTGATAGTTTCAGCATGAACCTGATAGCGGGACTTAATATAGTGATCAAGTCCGGCGTTAATAGTCCTGATAAATACTGGCTGCTCATCTTCAGGTTTAAAATTGCTGACTTCATTGCTTCCATTGGGAAGTAACTTAACCCACACCACCTCACGCGTATTTTTCGCGTTTTCAACCGCCACACCAGAGCGATAAACAGACCAGCTATTTACCAGCACCATAAAGACAAGACCGACAAGTAAATAGGTTCTCTCTGTCTTCAAAACTGCAAACTTAGTCTTATCAGCAGTGCGGTTTTGTTTTTCAATCGTACTTTTATCTACAGGCATATTATCCTACCTAAATGACCAGTTTAATTGCTTTGACTGCGAGAGCCTTAGCGCCATTACTTGCTGCACCGCTAGCACTTCCGACACCTGAAGCCAGTTGTTTAGCAAAAGCGAAAGAACTAAGAACCAGGACGCAGGCCATAATCCCGAACACAATAAGAGCAATCAAAAGCTCAATATTATCCATAGTGATAACGATAGGAGCTGTTACGTTGTAATTCCCGTCCATAAAACTTTTCCCTGGATTCTCAAAGGAGCCAGCCGCGTTAATTGAAGCCTTCATAATAAGCATTGCCAGCAAGCACGTTAGCCTTAAAATGATTCCGCAAATCCCCCAACCGATAAAGAACTGAAACCATCCATCAAATATTTTCCGCGTCCACGGCGCAATGACAAACGGGATAAAAAGAACACCAATCATCTGAGCAAGCGAGATACCGAGCGTCGCGTACACGTCTGACAGATAGAAGCAGAACTGTAAAATGACTGACACTATTCCCCACAACGCTGCCATGAGCCACATCCAGATAGAGTCTGTAAAACCTACGTCTGGAGCCTGTATAGCCTGAAGCAAGGTGCGATCTATGAAGTCAGAAAGAAACATCTTGTCTCTTGATCCAATAGTCAGGTACTGGAATTCTTCCTGAACCTCGATGAATATATGTTTAATGACTTCCGTTACACTGAAATAGCTGGCAATAAATGCCATTGTGCCAAACCAGATAATGATAAGGGTTGCGATACTAACCCAATCCACGTCACCACCAATGAATTTTACAACCTCAATTACAAGGCACGTAAAAAGCAGAAATGTAGCAACAGCCATAACGAGACGGAAAATATTACTACCGTTCGAGGATAATATTGCGCTGACATATTCGCCAATATTCTGATCTATATTAGCGACAAGTACGTTCGTACCAGCAAAGGCCGGGAACGCAGCAAACAGCGCCGCAAAAATAATCAAGCAGGTTTGTTTAGACAAAGGAATCTCCTTACGGCTAGCCGTAATTTTTTCTAAAACGCCGCTTAATTAATTAAGCGATGCGCCGACATACATTTTTGCCGTATAAATATCCGGCATGGATTGATCAAGCCTGTATGACATAATCCATTTAATCTCAGACTCAATCTGGCGCTGAGTGATTTTTCCGTCCCACGACGCAGAACTCTGTCCATCCAGCTTGTCATATAAAGCAACAAGCTCTTTGACCTTGTTTTTTGCCTGTGCCTTATTCAGCGAACCATACTGACTCTTTGAATAAGACACACTGCCACGGTTGGGTACTTCATCACTCGCTTTTGATTTGGCTTCCAGAAGACAACTTACTTTGTTATTTGCTGTGCATGATTTCTTATATTTAGCAACAAGTGCCTTATGTTTCTGGTCAATCTCCTTTTGTGCCGGGTCAATATAATTACTGGCAGCTACTGCGTTAGCTGACAGTAAAATCATAGACAGTGAAACAATCAGGATATGCGGCTTCATTAGTTGCCCTCTTTGTAAGCTTTGGACATGGCTTTTTCGCGGCGTTCGCGGGCTTTTGCCATGTTGTTGAAATAGTCGTTTGCGATCTGATTCGACATTTTGAACTCAGTATTTTTCTGAGCCTGCATTTCGAGATTTTGATCAATAATCATCTGATTCTGGCGAGCCATAAGCTGCTGTGTTGCAAGCGCATCGTTATCACCTAAATCATCCAGTGCCGAACCCAGCTCGTCGGCGCGTTTGGTCTGCTCAATCAGTGACTCGTCAGTTTTACGGCTGGCAAGATCCTGACGGACAGCACCCTCAGCTTTGCGTTTCCGGTACTGGAAGATTTCTTTGGCGCGCTCCCTGTCGTTAGCGGTATAAGGAATTTCAGAGTTCATCTGAGACCATTCCTCATCAGACATGCCCCAGCCGTTGAGCAATTTATTACGTTCAACCGCATCATCCCACGGCTGATCGCCAACATGTGCATCATCCCCTCTGGAGTAGCGCGGATCGTACATATCAATCTGCTTCAGACGGTTCAGGAACGTCTCCAGATTCTGTCCCTGAAGCGTCGCTTTCAGGCGCTGTGCTTCACGTAATACCTGCTTATAGTCGGTCAGCATCTGGTCATAGTCTTTATAGGCTTGCAGAAGCTGACTGTTACTGAGTCCGGTCTGTTGCAGGTACTGGTCATAGTTACGCAGTCCCTGCGACAGCTCGCGTATCTGACCTGCAATCTGTGCGCCGTCCATGACAGGAACGCCAATAGCGAAAGCCTGACCGCTTAAAACGGCTGAGATTAGGAGTGCTAAAAGGCAACGTTTCATTGGTAAATGACCTCTTCTTCATCAGTATCTTCTACCGGCGTTTTTGGCAGTTTCAGCGTTGCCAAAATTTCGTCAATGGCGGCGTCAATGTCGTCATGTTTCTGATAGGTACGCTCCGCAAGCGCGGCTTCATGCGCTGTAGAAGTACATATAACGTACTGTTCAGCTTCGACAATCAGATTCACGACCTTAGCAATTTGCAGGTCTGGAATGATGATGTACGCCTGTTGCTTAGGCTTCATTGTGCGGATGATCTCGACTTCTTCAGGGTCGAGGTCGAAAGCTTTTACGTAAGTCTCAGTAATTGCTTCCTGATCGGGCATAAATACAAATACTGAGGCAGATGAACGCAGCGTCTGCCATTCGTCGAGGTTGCTGTAGTGCTCAGGGTTCTGTGTCCAGAAGCCCATACCGCCGCCATGTTTAAACCAGGTACGTGCTTTAGCAATCGCCCAGTCAGCAGCACCCGGAACCGAGAGCGTATATTGTGCTTCGTCAATATCCATGAATTTAGGAGTTTCACGATATTTGGCTGATTCGAACAGGCGCACAGTACGGAAAAAGATCTCATGTTGCAGGAGCTGCGCGAGCTGCTTTTTGTCCTTCACAGAGGCGAGGTTATAAACTGATACCGGGCGATCAAGCTTCCCGATAGCATCATCCTCATTGTCAAAAAGTCGTGCGTAATAACCATCGCCATAGAACGACGCCATCTTATTTTGTATAGAGGACGGGCATTTAGACATAAGCGTTTCAAGACGGTTAACAGACAAGCGCCCTTCAATGCCTGAGTATTCCTGGTGCAGTAATCCCTGTACGGCAATAGAAAGATCTTTGGTTTCTTCAGTTGATAGCGTGCGGTCTTCTTCACGGTCATTGAATTGCAGCATCAGCTTAATCTGCTCAATGACGTGAATAATAAATTCGCTGTCGTTATCACTTTCGGCAGTCGAAAACGTGTTCATACCGGCTTTTAGCTGGTCTGAAAGGGTAAATGCGGCTCCATCTCCCTGGAAGAAGTTGGCTAAAGGAATGGTTCCCTGATCAACGTCGAGCGAACTGTAGATACCGCCAATCTTGGTGAAATGAGAGGCTATTGTATTTTTGAAGAAAGACTTACCGGTACGGGTTGGCCCCACACCTATAACCAGGCTTTTCTCGCCGATTACCTGCGTGAAATAGAAAGGAACGCCGTCGTCAGATTCCAGAATGTAAATAGCTTCTTCATCTTCCATGCCTTTCTTCCAGCGTTTAATGCCCTGATGAGAACGGAAAAACAGGGAAGCCGCGCCAGCCTGAGACGTGTTAAAAGTCAGCGTCCTGAAAGTGGATTTTGCATAGCCTGGCTGCATGGCAAAGTAAGCAGTTTCAAGGCCTGCACCTTCCCACACCAGGGTCATATTGTTACTGAGAATCCCGTCCAGCGCCTTTGAGGAATTAATAAGTGCCTGAGGGTCAGTATCAAATACGGCGACACATGACACGAAGTAGCCGAGTCTGTCAGCCGAGTAAGTCGCCTCAGACAACTCATCTTGCATGGCCTGAAGGTGAGGATTAGCCTTGATTTTGCCTTCCAGACGTTCCGCACCAATTTTGTTAGACATTAAGTCTGTAAGCTTAATCTGGTTACGAACCAGCTCGTTTTCCTTTGCTGCAATGATCAGGCTGCGCTTAAAGGATGAGGCCGGAGCGTAACGGGTAAAGTAGACATAGTTACCTTTAGCCATGACCGGCGCTTTACCGCTTTCCTTGACCGACCAGACCGCCTCCGGGACATGCTCTTTACCGAATTGCGTCACACTTGCGATACGCAGATAAACCGGCTGTGCACCGTCGATTTTGAGCATGGGAACGCCATTGAACATCACGTTCGTGATGTTTTCACCGTCCAGCGCAAAGTGATCCCAATCCTCTACAGGTAACGGTGTTGGCTTATTGGTCATGTAGCGAGGATTGAAGTTAGCCAGGAATTTTTGCAGCTTCCAGATACCCTCAGCGCCTAATTCTTCATTTTCAGGCGAAAAGAAAGACAGACGGAGCTGTAAGTCGTTCAGGGTATCTTTGAGTTTACGGCACTGTTTCTCAAACTCCTCTATTTCCACTTTAAAGGCATCACGCTCTTTAAAGACAAGGCCGATGCGCTTACGGGCGTCTTCATCAAACACACCGTTAAAAAGGTTTTTGAAAAATGTAGTCGAGAAAATACTGTTCAGGTCTTCATCCGGGCTGACCTCGATCAACCAGAAAAGACGGGAATCGTTGAGGTTCCTCACTTTATTGAGGAATGATTGCCTACGTTTTGATAAAAGCTGGCTACGCGGATTTTCACGCGCTGCCAGCTTTACCTTAGCGCCTTCAAAGTGAACATAGTATTGCGACAGCGTAACGTTAGCCGGTAACAACTGGATAACGTTGCGAATGAGCAGACTGATAGTCTTGCGCATTGATTCAGTCACCGATGAAGGGTCTAAGCCCTGAAGGGACAGACCACCAATCACAGAGCCAGTATAGGTAAAGGCAACATCGTTTTCGTGACCAGCTAATGCAAGCTGTTCGTTATACTGTCCTGAAGGCATAAGGATCGTTCTCCGTTACTTTTGAAGCGAGGCGATAACCAGCGCAATGTTGAACAGGATGATGCCGCCCGCCGCGCATCGAGCCATTAAGCCCATTGCCTGACCAGAATTTTTGGGAACCAGAATCCAGAGGGCAACCGCGACACAGGCAGACAGAAACACGATAAGCAGGACACCGGCACCGCTGACAGCATCTACAATTGACTGGAAGAACTGAATGCCTTTGTTGAGCCAGTCAAGATCGGAAGAAGGCAGCGTTACTTCGTTGTTAGCCGCCATTGCTTGTTGCGTCGCCAGCATCGCAGAAACCGTAATCAGTGCGGTCTTTGCGCGCTGGAAATTCGCAGAAATTTTACTTAACGCGTTGTGAATCATGTACATTACCCTTAGTTGGATTTAACGAAATAAAACGGACTTTGCGAACTTTGGTTTTGCTGTTGTTCATATTTCCTGAGCCAAAAATGACTTTGCGCCAGACAATATGAGCATCACGATCTTCACGGTGAATGAGGTACATAGGCATGACCGTAACGACCGCGAACAGAGCCATGCCCAATCCTGAAAAAATGCTCCAGTATTTGATGGCAAGGAATAGCGCGAAAAGATTTACCAGGAGCAGCACAAGCACCATCTCCTGCGGCAGCCCCCACTTCTCACGGCGGGAGTTGAAAACTCGCGAGTTTTTCAGGTTTGGGTTGAGTTCAGTCTTTGTGTCTTGCATGTCTTATGTAAACCATTCACTATTACATAATGAATTTATAGCATCGAACGTTTAACGGTTCAACACTAACGATGAATAAACTTTACGATTACATTGAAGCGCTGAAGCGCCACACGAATTTGAATACGAACGCGAAGATTGCTGACTACCTGGACGTGAGCAGGCAGTACATCACCACGTTGAAGTATGGGAAGGTTTTTTTAAGCCGAGAAAAGTGCTTAGTTATCGCTAAAGCCCTGGGGATTGACGCTACAGAAATCGTGATGACGATAAACGCAGAAAAAAGCCAGTCCCTGGACGAAAAGGAGCACTGGCTTAGTCTTGCAGAAAAAGACCGTACTCCTATTAACCCCCCGCCCGAATTTAAGCCTGATGGCTCGCCGAGAAGAAGGTCAGCGCCAAAAAAGAAGTAATCAAATTTGGCGGAGAGGATTTTACAATTTTTACAATTCGCTATCAATAAAAACCTGAAAACCGCACCTTCTTATCAGAAAAGGTGCGGTTGTGATTGCAAATTAATCTGACCAGTCGTTAATAATTTTCCTCATCAACAACTCTAAGCCTAACAATAACGCTAATAAACAAAATATCAGGAACGGATATGATTGATACCATGACAGATATGAGGATGGATCAATAAAATCCGGCAGGTTTGTATACCGAATAACAGGCCACCACGAAAGAAAATGGAGGCTTAATATTACCGGATATGCGTACCAGTATAAGGGTGATGAATATGAAGACCAGGTATCGGTTGCAGAGCGGTAATGAAAGTAAACAAGAGCGCCGGTTATCAGCAAAAGTGCGACGTTCTTAGCAATGAACGTTGACGCTGTAGAAAAGTCCAGGCTCGTTGACGAAACAAGAGCGCCAGACAGAAAAATAACAGCAATCATAACCCCTGCGGCTATACCCAAAAAACTACGCTCGCTCATAACATCCTCCTTAGAAAAGTTTTTCGTGCTTACCGGTCTTGGTATTGAATTTAAACAGCAAACGAACCTCTCCGTCTACCAGTTCGCCAATCTCAGTAATTACGCGTCCCCACTGTGGATCACGATGCGTCTGAATGATTACATCAATCGAGTCACGTAACAGCACACCGGTTAACTCATAGCTGACCTTACCGGCAGATGCCAAAAGATACTGAAGGCGTGAAAGCGCGTGTTTAACGCTTTTACCGTGGAAGGTAAACGCACATCCACGAACGCCGGAATATGTTATCTGAAGTGTTGCATCAACAGCGGCTGCTGTACGCAACTCACCAACCCAAACGCGGTCGGGTTGCTGACGCATAGTTGCCTGAATGAGTATTGGCAGCGTGATAGAACTACCTTTGCGCTGGGGCGCTTCAAGTGCCCCCCCAAACGGAAAGTTTTTGTTAATATGCAGCTCCTGCGTATCTTCAGCAGTAACCAGCCTGGTTCTTTTATCGACGTAACCTGACAGAAAGCGCAGAAGTGAAGTTTTACCACTCCCCATGTTCCCTGAGATGCCGAAGGTCTTTTGTTCCACGATCATGTCAATCATGTAGTCGAGCATTTCTTGCGTGAACATACCTGAATCTAAATACTGCTGGGCGGTCAGTATTTTTACCGGGGCTTTACGTAAAGAAATCGCCGAGCCTTGAGGGGATACTGCTTCGTGTACTGCGTTTATACGACTCCCGTCAGGCAGACGGGCATCGAGTATAGGAGAATCAATATCAAAGCGGTTTTGATCAAGCGTCATTGCAAGCTGATTGATGAACGACAGCAGTGTTTTTTCGCTCTCAAATTTATTCTCCACCTGTATAAGCTGGCCTTTCTTCATGACGCTGATACGGTCAAATCGGTCAACAAAAACATCTGTAACGGCATCGTCAGAGTACAGGTCTTTGATTGGGTACATCTCATCCTGTACCAACTTCCACGCCGAAAGCTTTGGATGATTATCAGGGATGATCCCAAATGCTAATTGCATCAGATTTACTCCTATAGAACGTATGATTCGAACTGGTGAAAATAGATGAGTCCGTGGTTATGGACGTTGCTAGGATCGAACGATCCCGCTCGCGTAATGTGACGAACGTTTCCAGTTGCTGATATAAATTTAGGCCAGGGATTTTTTTGATAAAGCTCGTCGTAATGGTCGCGTACAGAAGGCGATGAAAAAAGATAGATGACATGCGCAAATTTTTGCTTCTGCCAATCCTGCACATGACCACCGAAGTTATAATAAATCCGGTTAACATCCTTCTGCGTCAGCTCGACCTCAATAGCGATTCTTATCCCGGACTCGTTAACGATAATCAGATCCGGGCGTCTTACAAATGTCTGTGTAGCTAACTCAGCCTCACTATAAAATTCCTGTACGCCTTTCTGACTAATCAAAAATGACTGAATGGTATAACCGTGAATCAGCGTATGTAAGGGAAATTTTTTGAAGTTCTTAATTGCCAGAGCAGGCTCATAAATTTTCGCTTGCCTAACTCCGTCAGGAGTTAACGTAACTACTCTTTTTCTTGTACCGGAAACATAAGCTTCCTTCGTGATCTCATCTTCAGAAAGCCGCTTAAAAAAAGCGGCTTGCCCTTCAACCGCAACACCCAACATATGTGATAAAAGCTCACGCGTTGAGAATCCAAATTTAGCAAGCCAGAGGACAACCTTTCTTCTTTTCTCTGCGTTGATTTCATGACCGTTCAAACCATCCTCCAACATCGTTCTGGTTGCTGCTTATGGAGCAGCATAAGAATTCGCTTAACGTAGCTTGCAGAAAATAACGTAAGCACGATGGATTTACGTAAAAAATCACGTAACCACGTAAGCAGCACAACACCAACATAATGCACCAACAACAAGCCCCCATGAGGGGCGGGTAAAGCCTTTAAAGAGATTGAATAGATTGTTCCCGCGCCCACGCGGGGACAAAGTAAATTTTCGCGCCCACGCGACAATTTACGGTCTATCCCGGAACATCCCGTTCAGGGATGTGCAGGGGCGCGGAGCGTTCAATCCGCGCTATCCGCGCGGCGTCAGGGCTTCGAGCCAAAGGCGAAGACGCCTGACCACCCCCCTTAGGCTGGCGCAAGGTTCCCCGCTAGGGGGAACCGCCGCGCCCCGCAAGCGGAGTGAGCACAAACGGCGAAAAGCGCGCTTGAGGCCGCAAGGCCGATTCGCGCCTTTTCGACCGTGCAGGGCGACACGACGCTAAGGGCAAGTTTACACCCGAAGCTTTCGGAACGAAAGCGAGCGTGTGAACGCAGCAGCCTTAGGGGGGTGGTCAGGCGTCGCAGACGTCTGACGCCGCGCGGGGGAATTCTATGCAGGTTCGGCGTCCAGCCGGGCCGGAATAGAAGGGGGTGGAGCGGCGAGCGGAATCCCTAAGGTGTTGATTTACGTCCAGTAAATCAGCACCGCAAAGTGTTTTGAAGTCGCTTTGTAATCGCCCCGCCGATTACATTGCGACGTTCAAAACATGCCCTTGACTTGGTATTTTTACTCCTATTTTTACCCCTTTGCTTTGCAATGGGTAAAAATAGGGGTAAAAATATAAGGTGTCGTACTAATTTTATACAGCATAGCTGATTAAAATTTGCACTAAGTTTACGCGGAGTAAACTTCTTCCTCTATCTTCTGAAGTTTACGCAGAGTAAACTTATGCCGTTGAAAGGAGTTTACGCAGAGTAAACTCTTGCAATCTTACAAGAAACAAAATTAGGTGGATTATGGATTTTGACGCGATTGGTTTTTTGAGGTGGGTCTATGATCATGCTTACCCTAGCATGACATTTTTATTCATATTTGTTCTAGCTATTTTAATACAATTTACCTTCAGTGGTCACATAACTAAGCGCGATAGCTTGAGCGCTTTAGATCACATCATAGCTTTTCTAAAAACAAAAATACTCATTGCTTACATAGCCTCTTTTGCTTTGTTCAACGTCTTTGTGCTGATGCTTGCTTTCCAGCAATTCGGCAAGGAACAAGGCGTAAAATATCTGCAAATGATTTATAGCAATGTAAAGCTACAAAGTTTCAATTTCAGTTCTGTACTTTCCATCATAACTATTTTTATTCTTCCATACTTTTTCCAGGTGGTTTACAGACGCTTGATCGCGACTAAAATTTCAGCGTGGAAACGTAAATTCAGAGTTAGTCAGACGGCTGATAATGTCAGTGATATTCGAGTCGAGAATGACCGCTTTCAGTCTAAACAATTTGACCCGCGAGATTATTATAAAGATGGTCATATGTTTATGGGTTTAGGAACTAATGATGAGCCTATTTACATTACGGACGACGAGTTTAAATCTAAAAATATAAAGGTTATTGGAGCTACTCAAACCGGTAAAGGTGTATGGCAGCAGGTAGCTATTGATCAATGTATTTGGAAAGGTTGGGGAGTATGGTTTTTTGACCAGAAGCCGGATGATTTCATTTATTCGGTAATGGTTCAATCATGTAAAGACTGGGGCAGGAAATTACCTTCAGTTGTGGATCTTACTGGCGAATCGGGTTTAGGCGACTACTCACCATTTGAAGGAGGTTCAACACGAGAAAGGCTAGAGCGTTTCTATAAAGCATTTGGTCTGAACAAAGGCGGCACTGATGCCGACCACTATAAAAACATGAATAAAGAGGTAATGTCTTTCATCGCTGATTATTGGGATGGCACGTTACCGCATTTAGAAAAACTGCTATCAGGTAAAGACAGTTCCATACCTGAAAACAAAAAAGATTGGGTCTTTGAAGCATCTTCAAACATAAGAACAGAGCTAGCTATATGGCGCTTACTTCCCAACCTTTTCCCTAAAAAGGGGGAAAGCTTCAGTGTGGATAAGGCTATCGATAATGCCGATGTTGTGTATGTAAGAGCCAGGCAGGATGATGATCTTATTCGCCAGATTACAACATCTCTTTTAGTTGAATGGAAAGATTATGTTGTTAAGACATGCCCGGCAATTCATCAATTCTGTATGCTTGATGAAGCACGCTTCATAATGTCTGATAACGTAGCGAATGCCTTAGCTACTGTGCTTTCAAAAAATGCAAACATGGGGCTTGCATATCAACAACGTGACGACTTACAAAAGAACCCTGACAAGACTGTTAATGGCGAAGCATTACAGGCATCCGCTGAGACTAACACCCTTCTGACACTCATCTATAAATGTTCTTTCGATACGGCTGAATGGATCGCGCAGGAATCAGGAACGAAACCGATAACTGTCACAAAACTTGAAGACGTTGAAACCGATGGTTTCGGGTCTGAAAGATGGGGCGGTAAACGGATGATAGGACAGGTAGAAGAACACTTCATCACTACAAACTCTATCCGCGCACTTAAAAAAAGAGTCGGCGTGTTTGATAACAACGAGGGTCTTATGCAGTTCCTTTTCACTTGCTGGATTCCGCTACGTGAAAAAACTGATTTACCTGTTAAACAAATAAATCACTCTGCTTATATACCTGAAGCACCTGAAAAATCGCAAACAAAAAACAATAGAAAGGAAGGTAAAAAGCAGAAAATAAATACCCCTTCAGATTCTGTAGTCGTGGAAAATTCCTTCAATCCTGAAGATGATCCTGACCTTATGCGCATGTTGGAAGAATCAGTGAGCCAGCAACAAGATGAGAACATTCCGGTAGATTATTATGATAATATCCCGCTGGAAGAAACACCTAAATCAGAACCAAAACCGGCTAAGAAGCCGCCAGTTGATGTTAACAGCCTAATTTCCACTATCGGTAAGAAAGAGGACTAACAATGAGTGAATCTATGACTGTCAAGCTAAGCCAGCTCAAGTCTAAAAGTAATCAGGATCGTAAAGACTGGAATAGCCCTTCAGCAAGGGAACATATTGAGCAGCTAAAGCGTTCTATCGGGCTTGAACTGCCTAACGGTAAGATTTACGGCATCCGTGAGCCTATCGTGGTTAAGCGCGGCCAGGACGATGATAGCTTTGTTATTCTTCGTGGTGAATCACGCTGGAGAGCAGGTAGAGAAGTTGAAGAAGAAAAGAGCATTGAGCTTGAATGCGAGATTAAAATTGTCTCTTATGATGACAAGGTATTAGAACATCTTGATCACGTTTCTGAGAACACTCTCAAGCGCCCTTTAAATATTTTTGAGAGAGCCGCTTCGATTAAAAAAGATAAGGATAACGGCCTTTCTACTGAGCAAATTATTGCTATTCATGGGCTGTCTAATAAAACCGTTGTCAGTAAATATATGAGTGTTTTCCGCTTATCAAAAGCACAACAGAAAATTATTCAGGACTCTTTCATTAATGATTTAAATCTTATTAATAAACTTGCGAAAGTATCTGATGATGATATTAAAGAATTGCGTCAGCGCTGTGAAAGCGGAGAGCAGGCAAAAAAAGTAATTAGTGAAATACTGAACCGTAATATAGAGCGTGCTCCTAAAGAGCCAGCTTACCGTCTTTCTCTTTCTAAATCTCAATATAGCGTCATTCTGGAATTGTTAAATATCAACCCTGAAGACATTGATAACCCTGATGAGGACATTGAGACTATTCTTAAAAACAAGCTTGAAGAACTTTCTAGTCCCGAAATAAGAGAAGTAGCAGACAGTGAGTAATATTTTCAGGCTCGCGCGCAAAGAGGACTATTCTTATATCCCTGAGCTGGGACTATGGGAATTAAACTTTGATAAGCGCCCCGTTCGGGGCGTTCGCTGCGATGATCCTGAGGTTGGGGCTTATGATTATAACGAGTCCCGGATGAAGTTTAAAAAGGCGCTGATAGAGAAACAGATGCCGGATTATAAATTTGATTTCGATTCTGTTTTAAAGTGGGCTGCTGCTGACGGCTCCCCCGCACAGTGTCGGATCATACTTAACCTTTTTCATGCTGCAAATTTGGATGAATACAAACGCATCGCAATCTGTTTTATTCAGGATGATAAAAAAAACTACCCTTACCATCTTGATTTTGCGATTTTTTTTACAGGGTTCAACACCAGGTTAACAACCAACATCGACTTAATAGACCAGGTAGAGAAAAAAGCCTATGAGCAAGAACGTTAAAATTCCAGTCACGTTTCATGACATTACAACTGTCCTGATGTGGGATGATAGCTATAACAAGGATGATGTAAGAAGCCGTATTCCCTGCGGAAAGACGGTTTCTTACTGGCTGGCTCGCGCATTTACACTGGCTAACCTGAAGAAATACGCAGACAGGGGGCAATACGCGCTGTGCTTCTTCTATCAGAAAAAGCTTCCGGTAACTGAAGAAAGCCTTAAAGAGTTGCAGGAATTTTATCAGAAAGAGATCCGCAAACTCAAAAAAGAGGTATCTCAAAACACCCTGAGCGCGGCAATTGATATTAAGTCGATAATTGAGCCGGTAGAGCTTAAAATCGAGATTATGCCCTGCCCGCCTGTTTTGATGTTCGTACGCCTCAACATGCTTTGTGATGAAGCACACAGTGAGCTGAGAAAGCTTTATCAGTTCGGCACAATTACTAAGAGTGATTATTTCCGCAAACGCAGAGAACTATTTAAGCCGTTGAATAAGTTCCGCGCTGACTTCGCTACCACTGTGACTGAGGCCGGTAAACTCCTGCGTTCGCTGACAACTAAAGAAGCGACAAACGACGCCTCCAGTTAATCACTCCTTTTCTCTTACCTTCCTGTTTTGTCCTTGCCTGCACATAAAAAAAAAGGGATTGAGCATAAGCTCAATCCCCTGTGATCACTTAACCATATCGGCTAAATGTTTCCTGTATTGCAGAACTACAGTCTCGATATCGAGATGTAGTAACGCTGATTTACTGACCATAAAGAAAGTAAGATCAACAGTTCTAGTCTGCGGATAAAGGCAAGCATGAATGATAACGCGATCAGTCAACCAGGCACGTTTGTACACAGTTGAATCGCTAAAATCATCAAGGTTCAGTTTTTGCAGAATAAATCTACGTTCGCTTAAATAAGCTTCAAGATTTTGATAAGTATCGGAACCGGAAAACTGAAGTTCAACTACTTCAGAATCTATCTCTTTCGCAACATTCTGAACATTCAGAGCGGTTTGATATTCATAGAAAGCTTTTTCGATTTGATCGATCATGATTGATTACCTCGGAGGCAATCTTCATGTGCCATAAGGCAACATGAAGAAGCCTTTGGCAGATAGGGTTAATTAAGTGCGTTGCAACCGGCTATAGCGCACGTTGACCGGTACACTGATAGTAACAAAACGTCGTATATACAACAAGACGAATAGCTCTATATTAATTCAGCAATTATTTTGAGTAGGATTTAAACTGGTAATGCTATTTATGTTAAGCAGACTATCCTTAGAACGTCGCACTAAACATAAGCAACTGAATTATATAGATAATAAATAGAATTATCTTTTAAAATGCCGGAGCATAAATGAAGAAATTCATCGTAGGCGGTACAATTTTTTATATGTTAGCTGACGGCGAAAGGATGCAATCTGGGGATATGGATTACGATTGCAGTTACCATTACATCATCTGGCCTTCTAATGACTTCTGGCGAGTCAAATATCGTTGTTCGAAGGAATGGGAAAGTATTACAGATAAGGTATTCGATACAGAAAACGCCGCTTTTAATTGCGCCTATGATCATTTCTTAAACGCTACTAAGGCACTGTATGGACGATAATAAAAAAGTCGCCCTAAGGCGACTTGAAAGGTGCTTATTTTTATAAATCCCTGGTGCCTGTTGGCATAACTATAATTGCACTATATAGGCACTATGTGCAACATGTTAGTGACTATCTGCAACCACTTTATTCTATCTCCTGTCACCTTACACTACCTCCATTTTCCATTAAGGTAGTTTTGACATGGCAGAACCCTATTTAAAGAACCGTCGCCGCTTTACATCCTCTCTTGAGAACCGCCTTGTGCCGCTTTTTGATGAACTGGCAAAGAGTTCTCGCATCCCTAAGAGCCGGTTACTCGATGAGGCAATAGAGGACTTACTCCTAAAGCATGGTGTATCGATCACGCCGCATACTGAATCAAATGGTGATTGACAGTTACTTGTTAATTAGAAGCCGCCGCCAGGCGGTTTTTTTACGCCTCTGTCCAGGCATTCATCCCCATTCTGCCGCATTTGCCATGCCAACAAAAAAGCCGCCCCGGTGGGACGGCCTAAAACGTGAAGCTGTTTTATGTTCCCGAAGGAACTTTATCTCCGATTAAAGAAACTTTTCGATCAGGGACAGTATGACTGCCACCAGATTAATCACTGCCGTAATAAGCTCGATCATAACCCGCATCCTCATGCTGATGCGTGGCGTTTACCTACCTCCCGCCGTATATGCGCCCAGAAGGTTTCGGAACTCCGCTTTCGCTAAGAATGAAGTTAACCACACATATATTGCCCCCGGCCCAGGGATGCGACCCCCTTCGTCTGGGACTCCTTCCTTACAGCTCGTTCCCTCTGCTACCAATAAATCAGTTTTAACTAAGGAGATTAAAATGACTGATTGCCGCAATGTTGCGCGGCTTTTTTACTGAAGCAATATATGGATTCAACTTAGCGATGCGGAAGTATAAATCGTAAGCACGACTTATCAAAGTGGGATTTGATAAGGTAGGTCATATGACGTACACTGAAAGAGCTAAGAATGAAGTTAACCACACCGTTATGCCAGCCTGCGAAACTGACGTAACGGTAAGAAACCCCGCCCTAGAGCGGGGTTTCTGCCATCTGACCGCCGCCAGGCGGTTTTTTTACGCCCTTCTCCGGGCATTCGGTAAAACCCTCATAACACCGAATCGCCCCGCTGCGGCGCACAATACTATATGTAGTGTCTCTCTCAGCTGGGAACCATACCAGATATAGTGGTCAGGCGGTCAGCGCCGGGGCAGGCCGCGCCGCTTAACCGGCTGCGCCATTCGGTAAAACTCCGGGAGCGGAGGGTTTCCCCGAATCAGAATCTGCGCCAGCGGAGTTTTTCTTCGCGCACAGCCCGCCCGGTTACGTCAAAATAGACGTAACAGGCCAGTGGTGCGGAGATTTAAAAAATTGAGTAGCTTCCCCCCCGAAATCCTTCAGATTTCACGTAGCGGCGTCACGACGCCCGGAACCCCGTCGGCACGGTTTGGTATGGATTACCCTCTTGCCGCCGCCATGCGCGACCTTGCCGCCGAGACAACCGGCTATCCGAAATATCTGCTTGCGCCTGAAGTCGGCGTGTTGCTCGATGCCGTGGGCGACCTGCGCCAGCGGATGCTGTTTGATTTCCTCTGGAACAGCGGCGCACGGATTAATGAGGCATTAGCCGTCACCCCGGCTGATATTGTCCTCGATGCCAGAAGGCCGTATGTCGTGCTGTATACGCTTAAACAGCGACAGCAGCCCCGCACCGGACGCCCGCGCAAGGGAGAGCCGGTTAAACGCGCCGTGCCGCTGCTCGATGAGGCGTTTGTTGTGCGGCTGCGCGATCACCTGGCGACCTTCACCCGACACCGCACAAAGCCGGTATGGGAGATAACCGACGACACCGCCCGTCACTGGCTGCAAAACGCCCTGGCTGAGTGCGGGCTGCGCGGCGTGAAATTCACTATTCCCGCGATCAGCCCGAAAACCTTCCGGCACTCTTTTGCGATGCACCTGGCGATGAACGGGGCGCTGCCGGTTGCATTGCAGGCGTACATGGGGCATAAGGATTTCAAAAGCACCCAGCACTATCTGCGCGTGTTCGCGCTGGATGTCGGAATTGGCCTAAATCACACAATCCGCTTTTCGTACCCGCCAGAAAACCCGCTGCGCTTACCCTGATTTGCAATCACCAGAACGCCCTGCAGGGCGATCTGGCCGTGAAATTTGCAATCATCCGGGGCGCGAGCTGCGCGGCGCCGGTCGCAGATTTGATTGCAAAATTGCCCCCCTGCCCTGTCCTGGTGAGTCGTGCCATTCATTGTTATGATGAAGCTACCGGTCAACGTGCGCTATAGCCGGTTGCAACGCACCTTTTAATCCCTTCAAGCTACGGCGAACTGTATCGCCGCTGGCGATATGGTTCCCGTCAGGAGCCATTATGAAAACCCTACCCCCTGAAATTTCCGCAATCCGTAACAGCGATGAGTTTTACCTTTATACGGTTGAGTCCAGGCTGAAAAGCTGCGTTAACGGTAAGGCCGTTATGCTGGAAATGCTGATACACCGGTTGTTTGATAAGTACGTCACCGGTCTGCCTGAGTTTCACCGGCAGGGCTGGTCATTCATGGAACTGAGCAACGGTGGTTTCTACTTCTGTCCGGCAGATGAACGGGTTTTTACCATCAGGATCGGTAACTTCTCGGTGTCGATAGACAACCATCAGCTAGGCATGGCGCTGACGTTTGATGTGCTTACTGCTGTATTTGAGCGCACCCGCGACCAGGCTTTTCACGATGCGTTACTGGCGCTCGAAGCGTTTTTTGTGGAAGCAGACAGGAAAAACCAGGCTGACGGCATCAGGGCTTACCTGAAGTTTATCAAGCTGGTTTAACACAGGTTAACGCCTGATCAGCCGGACACTCTCTGAGTGTTCGGTTTTTTTTTGCGCTGCGCTAAAGACTCCTTATGGAAATCTTAGGGAAATCCCTAATAAATCCTTTGAACATCCAAAAGGTTTATGTAATATATCCCTATCCAATGCACACAAGGAAAACGGCTATGACAGTTATCGCAGCAGCACACAACAAAGGCGGCACCGGGAAAACCACCACGTCAGTTCACCTCATCGGCGAGCTGCGCCCAGATGACGTTATCGATATCGATGTTCATAAGGGGATCAGCATCCTTAACCGCCTGCGCCCGGATGAGGCGAAATGGCCTGTTTTGACCTTCAACAATAAGAAAGAGCTGATGAGCTACATCCGCGAACGCGACGAGGCCGGTAAGCTGGTTTACGTTGACTGCGGCGGCTTTGACTCCGAGCTTACCCGCTCCGTGGTGGCGGTCGCTGACCTGGTGATTGTTCCGGCGAACGACTCCCCGACCGAGCTGATCGGCCTGGCGTCTTTCGATCACGTTCTGGCAGATATCAGCAAGCAAATCGGCGTTGAGCTGGTCACTCATGTTCTGCTCTGCAAGACGCCGCCGAACAAAAAGAACTTCCCGAAGATGGAAAGCCAGATAGCCGAAAGCCGCCACATGAAACTGCTCTCTAACCGTTTGCCGTATCGCACCGGTCGCTATGGCTTCCAGGAAAGTCTGGAAACCGGGCAGGGGATCACTGAGCTTAAAAACGGCAGGGCATCACCGGCAGGGCGCGAGCTGCGGAAGGTTGTCGCTGAGATTCAGGCGCTGCTATCCAGCGAAGAATGATATACAATGGAATCCTTACGGGAATCCTTAAAACATCCTTAGGATTCCTAAAATAATTCCATTATGCACTATCTGAGGTTTCCATAATGACCAACAAGAAAAACAAAACAAGCCTGTATCAAGCCGTTGCGGATGAACAGATCGGTGATGCAATGCTGAAAGTGAATACGCCAGCGCCAGCCGATGCACCGGCTAAAAGAGAAGTACGCACGAAGACGCTCAAGGCGATTCCGGCGAGCTACTTCGACGCACACCAGGCACTGCGCGATTCAAACCGAACCGTTCTGGACTTCTCAAGCTACATCATGGAAGCGTTAAGAGAAAAGTTCGAAAGAGATGGGGCGCTGTAATGCCTTTAGGGAATCCGTGGGATTTCCTAAGAAAACACTAAAGACATCCTGAGGAAATACGATGAGTCAGTACAGACTGAATGGAGAGACACCGAACGGCACAGTAGAGGTATTGCTTGGATGGGATGAGCCGATGAGCTGGTTCTTTATGGTAATCGATCCTGATGCCGATGAGCCGCTTTACAGTAACCTGGATGAATACGCCCCGGAAAACCTGACACTGGATTACTTCCAGGGCGTTTTAGACCGTTTCAACATAACCAACATTTCGTTGTTACCCGGTCACGAAAGTCGCATGTATGAAAAACTTATGTCTGATCGTGAAAGCGGCAGAATGAGTTAAGAGTCCTTATATAAACCCTAAGGAAATCCATTAGGATTCCTTTGGAATCCCTGAGAACATCCTAAGGGTTTACCTAAGAATGCTAGGTTTTAAAGATGGAAATTTCTACCAAAGAGTTCGCAGACTGGCTAAACATCAAAGAAGGTGAGCTGATCCACAAATACAGGACAACGGGTGAAGTGTATGGCGTTGCGTTGCCGCCTGCGCTGTATCACCAGACAGGCCAAACCCGCAGGTTTCGGTACGCTGACGTGCTGAAATTCATGAAAGAACTGAAATCGGTTAAGGGTAACGAATAAGGCTTTTAGTGGGGTTAGTCTGAGCCACAAAAGCGCAACTGCTTGATATAGTTACGCCCGAATACAGAAAGCCGCCCGACCGGGAAGGCTAGTTATTCAGGAGTAACGATGAGACTGCAAGATGTAGCCAAAGTCTCTGTAAACGCGCCAGACGCTGATTTCTGGATTGTGCGCAGAGGAACCGTGAAAGCGGTAGGGGAACCCACATACACGTTTAATCCTGAGCATATCGGGATCAAGGTAGTCAGGACGGATTTACTGCTTCCACGCTACCTGTTTTACTGCCTGATGCACATACATGCACAGGGCATGTGGGAACCAGTTGCTACCGGCACACTGACTTTAGTGAACATACGCGTTTCTGATATCAAGCATATCGCGCTTCAGCCGCGTTAAACCTATCGCGTTAGGACGCTATCAAGCATAAGGGCAGGTTACTGCCCTTATTTCTCCACAGAGAGGATTGTATGAGCATTTCAATAGATCTCCCTGGTATCGATGAACAACGTATGTTGCTGCTTCAGCGTGGTGCTGAAGCGGGCTGTGATCAGTTACGGGCAAACCTGAACGCCCCGCGCTATCCGGCTGCGTCTGGCATCGATGCCGCTGCCTATGGTGACAAACACCTGCGCACCCTCGATGAGGGCTGGGAACCGCCCGCTGCGGCGCTCGTTTCTGCGTGGTTCACCCATTTTCAGAGCTGCTTCCCGGAATATGCTTCAGAAAACAAACTGGCGGCGCTGCTTGGCCTGTCCGGGGCTAATGGCGGTCGTCGCATACGCGCATACACATCCGGCGATGAGAAGATCCCCTATGGCCCGTGGCGACGCTTTCTGGTGCTTACCGGTCGCGCCAGTCAGGAAATTATCCCGGTGCTGGGAATTTTTGACATGGAAAAGCCATTTTAAGGAGGGCAGGGAATGAAGATAAAAAGCTGGATAGTCGCCGGTTGCTTCTTAATGGCTGGCTGCGATCAAGTACAGAACGCGGCAGATAACACATTAACGGCTGCTTTTAATGATGCGGGTATGAAACAGCCAGGTATCGTTTTATCGCCTGGCCTAAATATCGACGATCACGGCAAGAAAGCGGTGCTGTACGGCGATAAGATGTGTCCCAAATCGCTAATGAGTAGCGCGGTAGAGTCGGGTTGTATCTTCATTGAGCCGGATGATAAAGCGGTTACGGTGAGACTCAGTAATGCCGGAGAACCGCTGAAAAAAGAGGTCTGGACGGTAGAACGCGAAGGCCAGTATCCGAAAGAAGTCATTCGCCTGAAGCGGCCTGACGGTTCCTATGTAATGCCCTGGGGCAATAAGGCCGTAATCGCTAAGAGCCCTGGCTGAATTTCAGCATCGTGCCTGAACCCTATGGATAAGTGGACAATCGCAAGCGACCGGCTCTTAAAGGGTATGGACAACCTTGATGGACAGGCTAGGACAGCAAGCTGACCAAAGCCTGACCACAAGGATTGACCACACCCACGAGCCTTTGACCACTTACCCACAGGGACAAGAGAGTAATAATTTCCCTTATTCATTCTGATTCCTTTCTGACTCACCTCAATCTGACCTTCCGCAATCATCCTGTAGTTACATCATAATCTAGGCTGCTAAAAAAAACCGCCTGTCAGCGCGAGGAATCAGGCCGCGCACCCCCTTTTTTCATAGGCTCCGCCCTCCTGACAGAGTTCACATAAACAGACACTTTTCAGGCGTATCTGTGGGAGCAAAGCTCAACCGTGAATCTGTCAGAAGTGGCGAAACCTGACACAGCTTAAAGATCATCACCGTTTCCGGTGAATCGCTCCCTCGTGCGCTCCTGTGTTCCTATCGTGCAGTTTACCGGAATCTGACCGCCGTTCTCCCTTACGGGAAGCGTGGCGCTTTCTCATAGCTTACGCTGCTGATTCTCGGCTCTGTTTAGATAGTTCGCTCCAAGCTGGGCTGTATGCACGAACTCCCCGTTCAGCCCGACCGCCGCGCCCGTCCAGTAACAAACACATGATCCCAAACTGGACAAACACGAATAACGCCAGAGGCGGCAGCCGCTAACGGGGAAGCACAAAAAATAGTCAGATAGGGTTAGTTGACTTTCACGAGCGTGAACGTCTAAAATTGAGGCAGTGAACCTTCACAAGAGGTTGGTTACGCTGCATCAGTTCCTAGCTAACTGGTGCTTCCCCCGCCCCCTGGTTATCTCCTACTCGCCAAAGTCAGGATAACCGGGGGGTTCTTCTTTCTGCTGCTAATCATAACTAATCACTTTACTTTTATCTAGGATAGAAAGATCCAAAAAGGATCCCGATCTGGTTTTAGGGGTCTGACGCTCAGTGGAACGAAAACTCACGTTAAGCAACGTTTTCTGCCTCTGACGCCTCTTTTAATGGTCTCAGATGTCCTTTGGTCACCAGTTCTGCCAGCGTGAAGGAATAATGGCCGAGCATATTGATATGTCCGTGGCAAAGCGGGGAGAGGCGTGCGATATCTTCATCATTCAGTGTTTCACCCTGCGCCCGGAGATGATCCAGGGCTGCCTGCATATAAATAGTGTTCCATAACACGACGGCGTTAGTGACCAGCCCCAGTGTGCCCAGTTGATCTTCCTGACCGTCGGTATATCGTTTTCTTATCTCACCTTTTTGACCGTGACAGATGGCTCTGGCAACGGCATGGCGACTTTCTCCCCGATTAAGCTGGGTCAGAATGCGCCGGCGGTAATCTTCATCATCAATATAATTAAGCAGATACAGCGTTTTGTTGATGCGCCCCACTTCAATGATTGCCTGAGTCAGTCCGGAAGGACGTTCACTTTTCAGCAATGAACGGACCAGCACTGAAACCTGTACTTTGCCCAGCTTCAGGGAGCCAGCGGTCCGGATCATTTCGTCCCACTGAAGGACTATTTTTCGGGGATCTGATTGCCCTCTGGCAATATCATTCAGCACGCCATAGTCGGCATCATGGTCCATTCGCCAGAAAACCGAAGCACCGGCATCAGCCAGGCGTGGAGAAAACTGGTATCCCAGCAGCCAGAAAAGGCCAAAGACAAGTTCGCTGGCACCTGCTGTATCGGTCATAATTTCGGTTGGATTCAGCCCGGTCTCCTGTTCCAGAAGACCTTCCAGCACAAAGATAGAGTCCCTCAGCGTCCCCGGTATAACGATGCCATGAAAGCCGGAATACTGATCGGACACAAAGTTGTACCAGGTGATCCCTCTGTTATTACCAAAGTATTTGCGGTTCGGTCCGGCATTGATTGTTCTGACTGGCGTAACAAAGCGCATTCCATCTGCAGATGCCACTTCTCCTCCACCCCATATCTGTGCCAGTGGCAGCGTTGCCTGAAAATCAACCAGTCTGGCATTAGCGCTGGTGATAGTTTCAGCCCGCAGATAGTTCGCTTTTGTCCAGTTCAGCCGGTGTCGGGTCAGTGCAGGAACATTTGATCTGATCAGTGGTTCCAGACCGATATTGCAGGCTTCAGCCATCAGCACGGCGCTGATGCTGACGGGCAGATCATCAACTCTGGCACTGGCTTCACTAGCATGGAAAAACTCATCAGCAAATCCGGTATGGGCGTTAATTTCGAGCAGCAACTCCGTTAAATCCACCGGAGGGAGTAGATCACTGATCATTTTGCTCAGTCGTTTCAGACTGTCCGGCTCATCAAGACTGGCGAGGGGAGAAATTGTCAACCGGGGCTTCGGGCCAGAAACATCGAGTTCGACAGCCTCATTTTCGCAAAGACGTGCAGCAACCTGTCTGTAACGACTATCAAGCTGATGACCCAGAGATTTTATTGCTTCCTGCGGGTCTGTCGGGTGCCCCAAAGAACGATAAACCTTAATCCGGTTTGCCTGCCAGTCAGCACCCTGTAGTAATCTTGCACGAGGATCTCCCCACCGGTTACTGCCGGTAACGTAGACATCCCTCCGCCTCAGACTATCCTGCAGTTTACTGAGAAAGCAGAGCGTGTATCCCCTGCGGGTGATATGTTTTTCCTTGTTAATCACCAGCCGTTTCCATGACCGACTGATAATTTCCGTTGGTGCGTCGTCAAAAAACTGCCGCCGTGAGCTGAACTCCCGGCTGAGGTAGTCACAGGCATTCAGAGTGGTAACCCCGGCAGGTGCGGATGAAAATTTAACGGTATTCAGCAGATGGGGCAGGAAACGACGAACGCGCCCGTACTGCTCCACCATTTCTTCATGAAAATTATCGTCTGAGGGCCGGGCAATTTCACGGACAAGCGTGATGATTTCAGCCAGCTTTTGCCTTGGGATGTAGCTGAACACCTCAGCACGAATCGATTCGTCCGGTGTTTCTTCTTTCAGCAGGTACGAACATGCGCTGGCGAGCGCCAATGCAGATTTATCCAGATCCTTCAGCGAGCGGAGCCGTTTTTTCTGCCCAATCTTTCTGGCGTCACGGATGATAACGGCCAGCATGGCGTCCAGAACGTCCAATGCATCATCCAGCGCCAGCGTTTCCCATGCAAGGACAAAGGCAACCAGAACCGCCATCCTTTTCTGCGGTGACATCCTGGCAATATTGAACACCGAAGTCATACCAGCATAACGTGCGAGATTTTTCAGGCGCACAGCCGGGAGTGTACTCAGGTTTTCAGCATGCAGGCCAAAATCGTTCAGAGTTTTCCAGCGTTCAATTGCTTCATTAAACGCCGGACCACTGATGGTCACAGGGCCCTTTTTCAGTGATTCCAGTAAAGACAGGCGGCTGCAATCAGTTGGCCCCAGCAGCATCTCCAGCTGTGAACGCTGTTCGGCTGACGGTATCAGTGCCAGTTTGTTCCACAGGCGCAACGTCGCCTTTTCCCTTACCTCTGAAATCAACCGGGTCAGCGTAGTGGCTCCGGGGAGAATAATACGATGTTGCATAAGCCACCCTGTCGCCAGATCGAAAAGCAGGCCAGGACGTTCGTTGCTTATCCAGCTCCGGGTATATAAAAGACGGGTAAGGCGAAATGTCCAGGGCCAGGCAAATTCACGATACTGATAGTGCTGACGTATCAGCGCTGCATGCTCACGGCGGGTATTTTCCCTCTGACCGTATTCTGCAAGAACGGTGATATCACGAATCCCGAGCTGTCTGGCGGTAAAATGCCGGACGCCGGAAGGAATATGATTCATATCGGTGAGGAAGGTGCCCAGAAAACGGACACATCCAATTTGCAGGGCAATGCCCAGACGGTTGTGATCACCTCTGCTTTTTCCGATAAATTCCTTGTCTGCTTCATCAAGGTGAAAATATCGTGCCAGCTGAAGCTCATCCGGTTCACCGGTGAATCTGCCATAGCTTTCAGTCTGCTCAGTGGTCAGAAAGTCAACGGGCATATCGGCCTCCCTGCCTGACGGGCATTTAGTAACATTTTTCCAACCGTACGAAATGTTATAAATTATCGGACATCGTAAAACTGTTACATTAATATGTCTATTAAATCGTAAATTTGTAATAATAGACATGAGTTGTCCGATATTCGATTTAAGGTACATTTTTATGCGACTTTTTGGTTACGCTCGGGTCTCAACCAGTCAGCAGTCTCTTGATCTTCAGGTCAGAGCACTCAAAGACGCAGGTGTGAAAGCAAACCGTATATTTACCGATAAGGCATCCGGCAGTTCAACAGACCGGGAAGGGCTGGATTTGCTGAGGATGAAGGTGGAGGAAGGTGATGTCATTCTGGTTAAGAAGCTCGACCGTCTTGGCCGCGACACTGCCGATATGATCCAACTGATAAAGGAATTTGACGCTCAGGGCGTGGCAGTCCGGTTCATTGATGACGGGATCAGTACCGACGGTGATATGGGGCAAATGGTGGTCACCATCCTGTCGGCTGTGGCACAGGCTGAACGCCGGAGGATCCTAGAACGCACGAATGAGGGCCGACAGGAAGCAAAGCTGAAAGGAATCAAATTTGGCCGCAGGCGTACCGTGGACAGGAACGTCGTGCTGACGCTTCATCAGAAGGGCACTGGTGCAACGGAAATTGCTCATCAGCTCAGTATTGCCCGCTCCACGGTTTATAAAATTCTTGAAGACGAAAGGGCCTCGTGATACGCCTATTTTTATAGGTTAATGTCATGATAATAATGGTTTCTTAGACGTCAGGTGGCACTTTTCGGGGAAATGTGCGCGGAACCCCTATTTGTTTATTTTTCTAAATACATTCAAATATGTATCCGCTCATGAGACAATAACCCTGGTAAATGCTTCAATAATATTGAAAAAGGAAGAGTATGAGTATTCAACATTTTCGTGTCGCCCTTATTCCCTTTTTTGCGGCATTTTGCCTTCCTGTTTTTGCTCACCCAGAAACGCTGGTGAAAGTAAAAGATGCTGAAGATCAGTTGGGTGCACGAGTGGGTTACATCGAACTGGATCTCAACAGCGGTAAGATCCTTGAGAGTTTTCGCCCCGAAGAACGTTTTCCAATGATGAGCACTTTTAAAGTTCTGCTATGTGGTGCGGTATTATCCCGTGTTGACGCCGGGCAAGAGCAACTCGGTCGCCGCATACACTATTCTCAGAATGACTTGGTTGAGTACTCACCAGTCACAGAAAAGCATCTTACGGATGGCATGACAGTAAGAGAATTATGCAGTGCTGCCATAACCATGAGTGATAACACTGCTGCCAACTTACTTCTGACAACGATCGGAGGACCGAAGGAGCTAACCGCTTTTTTGCACAACATGGGGGATCATGTAACTCGCCTTGATCGTTGGGAACCGGAGCTGAATGAAGCCATACCAAACGACGAGCGTGACACCACGATGCCTGCAGCAATGGCAACAACGTTGCGCAAACTATTAACTGGCGAACTACTTACTCTAGCTTCCCGGCAACAATTAATAGACTGGATGGAGGCGGATAAAGTTGCAGGACCACTTCTGCGCTCGGCCCTTCCGGCTGGCTGGTTTATTGCTGATAAATCTGGAGCCGGTGAGCGTGGGTCTCGCGGTATCATTGCAGCACTGGGGCCAGATGGTAAGCCCTCCCGTATCGTAGTTATCTACACGACGGGGAGTCAGGCAACTATGGATGAACGAAATAGACAGATCGCTGAGATAGGTGCCTCACTGATTAAGCATTGGTAACTGTCAGACCAAGTTTACTCATACTGAAATAATTGGGGGGTGATTACCACCGTAAATTTTTCCCAGACGGTAAAAAGAATTACAGACTTTTATCAACTAAAAAAGTGGCCTGAATATCAGCACTACCGTCAATACCATTTCAGTAAATCAGGATAGGGAAAAATTGGCAAACCCAGTTCTTCACTTGCTCTGCGGGTTCTGTCACCCTGACGTCATACGGTAATCCCCCCCAATTCATTAATCGACAAGGTCATCCTGATGAAACAAATTACCATGAGCGATATGCAGCAACAGAGCGCAGCGGCTGTGCAATCGCCTCGGCTCCGCGCGCACCGTAATTTCCATCCAGAATTAAGCGATTCGGTCCAACGTCTGGCTATTGCCATGGAACCTGGGACCTACGTGCGCCCGCACCGACACCCTCACACCTTCGAGCTACTGTTGCCATTAAGGGGTCGTTTCGTGGTGCTGAATTTTGACGATCGGGGTACCGTCACCCATCGGGCGATATTGGGGGAAACCTGTACGGTGCTGGAGATGGCCGCAGGAACCTGGCATGCCGTGCTGTCGCTGGATA
>NZ_JAJVHF010000020.1 GCF_022171985.1 Huaxiibacter chinensis
GAAGTAATTCTCACATGCGATCTCAAGTAGCCAGTTGTGGAAAACCGACATAAGCATCCCCTGTTACCCTGAAACTCTACTCACCATTTTTTCATAATTATATACAAACAGCCAGAAAGGCTGTTACAGGGGTCAGTTTGGATATAGAGAATTATTGTACGGTAAGCCTGTTTTTTGAACAGGCTTACCTGTAGCAATAGGGTACACCCTGACGCCATAATAAAAACGTGACGGTACACGATGAATGACATAACCTATATGCGATAGAATAAATGCAATAACCTAAAAGCGATAATGCGGTGAAAAAATGTTCATCAGAGCTTATTTGAGAGCGTCGACGGAAGATCAGTTTGCCGATCGAGCAAAAGATATGCTGGAGCAGTTCGTTCAGGAACGAGGGTATAAAATAGCCAGTTACTACCGGGAGAATATCAGCGGAACAAAACTCGACCGCCCGGAGCTGGGACGCCTGCTAATGGACAGTCACCACAATGATATTTTACTTGTCGAGCAGATAGACCGTCTGACCCGTCTGAGCAACAGCGACTGGATGACGCTGAAAAAGCAGATTGAGCAACATGAACTGCGGATCGTCAGTCTTGACGTCCCAACTTCATGGCAGGCTCTGTCAGATAAAGATCCTTCACAGGCTGACCCGATAACCCGCGCAGTTATCACGGCGATCAACAATATGTTGATCGATCTGATGGCCGCAATGTCGCATAAGGACTGGCTGAGTCGTCGCCAGCGACAGCAACAGGGAATTGAGCGTGCTCATTCCCTGGGTAAATACCGGGGCAAGCAGGCAGACAGTGAACGACACCAGAAGGTGTTGTACTACCGACAGGTTAAGAAACTCAGTATACGGGAGACAGCAGAAGCAACCGGCTACAGTTCTTCTCAGGTTTGTCGGATACAGGCGCTTAATAAAATCACCGGTACTGATTGAATCAGCTTTAAGCTGGATCAATTCCCGCCTATACAACGTACTATCAAACTTATCATCTGAAATGCTATGCTCATCGTTATGTCAAGAATGACATAACGAATCAGAGAGGAATGCATGTCATCAGTTTCAAAAAGGAATGGAAAAGGTTTTTTCTCAGGCGCGGTAATTGGGGCTTTAGGAGGGCTGATTGGGCTCGGTGGGGCTGAGTTTCGCCTTCCCGTCCTGATCGGTAGTTTCAAAATACCCACCCTGGAAGCCGTCATCTTTAACAAAGCAATGAGCCTCGCTGTTGTCGCTATCGCTCTAATTTTCCGCACAAAATCGATAGCCACCGATCAGTTGGTAGAGCATCTTGATATTGTCATGAATTTACTGGCAGGAAGTCTTATTGGGGCATGGTGGGCCGCAGGCCGCGCCATTAAGATGTCCAGAATCTGGCTGGACAGAATCATTCTGCTCCTCCTTGTTTTACTGTCGTTCGTCATGTTCTCAGAAGCATGGCTACCACTGCACAGTATTTCCGGCGGGTTATTTCAACCCGGTATTGCCACAATTATTGCAGGTGTGATTTCAGGGTTCTTTATCGGGATAGTCGCAGCATTGCTCGGTGTGGCAGGCGGTGAGCTTCTGATCCCCACAATCGTTATCCTGTTCGGGGTTGATATCAAACTGGCCGGAAGCCTGTCATTGATGATTAGCCTGCCCACAATGATTGTTGGTTTTTCCCGTTATACAAATGCAGATGCTTTCCAGATTCTGAAAAAAGAAAGGCCGCTGTTTGTATGGATGGTCATCGGATCTGTGATTGGTGCGGCAATTGGCGGACTTCTGGTCGGCCTGTTCCCGGTTAAAGTACTTATGACTTTACTTGGGGTGATCCTTCTTATCTCCGCCATCAAAACGTTCAAACACACCCGGCAAAAATAATTTCGAGAAAGGTATCAGGATGAATAAAAAAGCGCTTATATCTGATTTTATTTTGGTCAGACCCCGAATTTACATTAATGACAACATCTCGCTGGGGCCGGGTAAAATCGATCTATTGCGCGCTATAGATGGGTTTCATTCCCTGTCAGCCGCCGCAAAAGATTTGGGTATACCCTATAAAAGGGCGTGGCTCCTGATTGATACGTTAAACAAAGGGATAGGTAAGCCCGTGGTCATCACGTCAACAGGCGGCAGCAAAGGTGGAGGCTCGGTTTTGACACCACTTGGCCAGAAGTTACTTAGCTGGTACGACAAAACAGAGGCCAACCTTAACGAGCAATCACAGCAGGACTTGCAGGATCTCGAGAAAATTATCTTCGGTGAGAGTTAACCCATTCGGCTCGGTCTTTGATCGGGCCATAACCGTACAAAAAATCATCTTAACGAATGGAAGGGACTTTCCCTGATTATGCGCCTGATTAACTCTTGTGCAATCATGGGGTACACATCGTCCCGGAGTAATTCGTTATGACTATCACGACTGTCGGTATCGATCTTGCTAAAAATGTGTTTGCTGTTCACGGTGTTGATCAGAATGGCAGAACTGTTCTGGTTAAACCTAAAGTTTCGCGTGCTGCTCTTCCTGAGTCCATTGCAGGTTTGCCTCCCTGTGTTATCGGGATGGAAGCATGCTCTGGGGCTCACTACTTGGCAAGGTTATTTCGGCAGTATGGTCATGAGCCACGTCTGATGGCCGCTAAATTTGTGTCTACTTACCGCATGGCCGGCAAATCAGGGAAGAATGATGCAGCTGATGCTCAGGCTATCTGTGAAGCGGTTCGTCGCCCACATATGCGATTTGTACCCGTGAAGGACGAAAGCCAGCAGGCGATGCAATGCAATGCTTACACCGCACCCGTCAGGGTTTCATAGAAGAGAAAACAGCAACGTATAATCGTCTGCGAGGATTGATATCTGAATTCGGTGTCATCGCGCCACAAAATACTGATGCCCTGCGCCACATAGTTTCTGTGCAGAAGAGCTCTTTACCGCTTCAGGTTCAGCAATGTGTTGATGATTTGCTGGAACACATTGAAGCTAACATCACTGAATATGACCGAATTTTGTCCCGCATGGCCAAAACAGATCATCGCAGTCAGCGGCTGATGGAGCTAAAGGGCGTTGGCCCCACAACTGCCTGTGCGCTGGTCGCCAGTATCGGTAATGCACATGATTTTAAAAATGGACGTCAACTGGCCGCCTGGCTGGGACTGACGCAATCACAATACAGCAGCGGCGGAAAGCCGAAGCTCGGCAGGATCACAAAAGCCGGTTATTCGTATCTGCGAACGCTCTTGGTACAGGGGGATCTTTCAGTGCTTATTGGCGCTGAGAAAAGGAATGACTCATTCAGCCGTTGGGTTTGTATGTTGGTTGAGCGCAGAAGGTACTGGCAGGCTGTTGTGGCCAACGTCTATTGACCATTCCCTGTGTGGGAACGCTCACGGTCAGTACTATTTCCACTGAGCTTGGCGATGGGAAACACTACGCCAGTAGTCGTGACTTCGCAGCGGCAACGGGGCTGCTTCCACGTGAGTACAGCACCGGTGGTCGAACAACTCTGTTGGGGATCAGCAAACGAGGCAACAAAAAGATCCGAATATTACTGGTCCAGTGCCCCAGAGTGTTCATACAAAAAACAAAAACTAGAACACCAGAAAGGCAAACTGGGCCAGGGAATTAATGTGCAGAAAAAGCAACTTTGTTGTGACCTGCGCACTCGCAAACAAGCTGGCCAGGATAGCCTGGGTGCTTACGACGCGACAACAGACGTTCGCGTCGTAAGTCTCTAACAATAAATTTTTAAACAATCACCTATCTGGTTTGCGAATGCTGATCATTGATGATACAAACGGCCGACCGGCCTGTTGAAGAACCTGTATATCGGAATGGCTCATCTGAAGCCGTATGATTTTTCTGAGGTTCATCAGGCGCAGAACTCATCGTGGCGCGATTCTGACGCTGGATAGATTTAAGCAAGCCAATGATATCGTCGAAAATCAGTGTTGCAAAAACGGGAGTGACCATAGATTCGATATCCAAACTGCCCCCAGCACAGCATTTGTAAGCAAGAATTTGCCGATACTCATGAGTTAAGTCTTTCCGTCGTGAAGTCTAGGTTACGGAGAATTCGTCAGCGGTTGCGCGAGGTGTTGATACGTAATTGCCAAGTGCACTTTGACTACAGTGGTCGGGCTTGTTACCACGCACCTCGGCGTGAGGATTACTGAAATCAATCTCGAAGAAAATTTCTGCATCCTTTTGCGAGTTCATTCGTCTTCAAGATAGTGGCTTCATCAGGAAGCTACGCGACTCACGAAGGAGATAGAGTAATGACACACGATGAATTCGAAGCGGCGATGGTCTTTCACGGCCATAAGTGTCCAGCAATGCCTTTAGGCTACCGTGCTGCGCAAGCAGCGATGAGAGCGCTCGGTGTGGAACGGGCAGAAGACAAGGAGCTGCATGTCATAGCAGAAACAGGGAAAGGCCATGCTGCGGGATGCTTTCTGGATGGCGTAATGTCGGCTACGGGATGCACCTACGGCAAGTCGAACATCGAGAAGCGCTATTACAACAAGATGGCTTTCACTCTGATAGACGTGAAGACCGGGCGCTCAGTACGTGTACGGCTAAAGGACGAGTTTTTCGGCAACATGCTCAACTCGCCTTTTGTTGCCCAACGCAAACAAGGCATAGCGCCACAGGATATTCCCGCCGAAGTCACTGACCCCCTGGTTAACAAGGTCATATCGATGCCGGAAGAAATGTTTCTCGATATCGGGCTAAAGAAGCCGTTTGAACTTCCACGCGGTAAAAGCTGCTTTGACACGGAACTATGCGCCAAATGTGGGGAACGTGTCTTTGTCGATAAACTGATCGACACGGAAGCGGGACGGCTTTGCATTCCTTGCCAGGAAAAACTGGCTGGACATACTGTATCCTCATTTTGCTAAGGAATTGAAATGCTTGCCATCGCTGCCGTTGCAACGTTTTTTCTAACCGCTATCATGGCCATGGCCGGAGTCGGAGCCGCTTTTATTCTGGTTCCGATCTTCTTGGCACTAGGGGTCGAAATTCATGCAGCGATGGCCACCGCCTTGCTTCTGAATGCCATATCGACGAGCGTGTCGACAACGACATTCATTCGCAAGCGTTTGGTCGAATGGCGGTTGGCACTCCCCATTTTGATTGTGGCCGTGGTTTTGTCGCCAATCGGGGTTCATGTCAGCCAAAGGTTAGACCGCCATTTTCTACTGTGGCTGTTCTCCGGTTTTCTTATTTTTGCCAGCCTCATGATGTTGTTGTACGCGCCAAAATCTTCTGGAATTCAGCGTAGTGCGCGAAGCCAGATGTTGAGTAGTTTGTCCCTTGGCGGTGTTGCGGGTTTTGTCGGTGGCCTGTTAGGGGTTGGAGGTGGCAGCATCATCGTCCCGGCACTCGTGGGGGCCGGGCTGGAACCCAAACGGGCGTCAGCAACCGCTTCTTTCGTGGTCGTGTTTGCTTCTCTGACCGGTTTCTTTGCCCACGCAACGCTTTCGGGAATGGATTATTCGCTGGTCGGTGCCACCGGTATCGCATCGGCGGGAGGGGCTGCATTTGGCGCGTGGTTAATGAGCGAAAAACTCAAAGGGCAACAGCTTAAATACATCATTGGATTCGTCCTGTTAGGGACCGCCGTCAAGATCATCTGGGGGCTTTTGTAAAATAAACGGAATCAAAATCATGTAAGCACACGATGGCCATATTCATGGCAACTCAACCGGAGCGAAGCTGTATTGGCCGCTCGTTGTTACGCTCGGATTTTCTGCCGTAGAGGTCTTCGCCGATTGGCAATCCAGCTCGTTGGGTTCTGTCGCATTAGCGTAGACAAGTCAGTAATTATTGCGCTGTCTATATTTTAGGCAACCAACAGGTAAAATTGTTCCGCCGGTGATAAAGGCTCTTCAGCGGGATGCTGATATTGCCCTTTACGTATCATATGCACTAACTCAATGCCCTCCATTATCGTCTGCGCTCGCCGAAATGATTTGAACCCCAGTATCTGTCGTATTCGGCGTTTGATATTCCGATGGTCCTGCTCAATCAGGTTGTTCAGGTATTTACTCTGCCTGATGGTGATGGTTTCTTCTTCAGGTTTACTGGCGTTGAGTGTGGCCAGCGCCGCCATGTTGGCACCGCTTTTATCGATGGTTACAACCTCAGTAGATTAGTCCCTATATTTCCAGACACTTTTTATCGCTTAACCCATTACTGGTTCGCCGCCGTAGATATTCCCGTGGCTAACGATACCCCAGTGCACTATGCGGATGCCATTCGTTGTAATGTTCGAAGGCCTCTGCAAAGTTCTTTACCGCTGTTAACCCGTCCGGCTTCGGTATGATGCTGATGTAATCCCGCTTCATCGTTTTCACGAAGCTCTCTGCCATCCCGTTGCTTTCCGGGCTACGTACCGCCGTATGTTTAGGCTCCAGTCCTACCTTCCCTGTATGCGCCGGCTTCAAGGGCGGTATTGCCGGTTTACGCTCAAGCAAACAGCGCATTCTTACGCATGATTCAGTATACGCGTTTGGCATTGATCACCGCCATGTCGTCCGTTTCTGATTGTCTGCGCAGCAGTGCCCACACCCGACGATAACCATACGTAGGCAGATCGCCGATAACGGTATGGATACGATCCAGAGCTTCAATATCATCAGGCTTGCGCTTGCGTCGACGCTCCTGCCAGTTCTTCGACCGACGAGCCATAGCATGCAGTTGCGCACGTGAGACCCGTAGCCAACAGCTGACAAGGCTTATTCGCCATCCTCCGGCAGCAAGGGCACGTGCGCTATCCACTTTTTTGTCGGCCATATTCAACGGCTTCTTTCAGCAGCTCGTTTTCCATGGTTTTCTTGCCCAGCAGGCGCTGTAGCTCTTTAATTTGCTTCATCGCAGATGCCTGTTCCGACGCGGGTATAACCTGTTCACCCACAGCAACGGCGGTGAGACTACCTTCCTGGTACTGCTTACGCCACAGGAACAGCTGACTGGCAGCAACACTATGCTGACGGGCAACCAGCAACACGGTCATACCGGGTTCAAAGCTCTGCTGAACAATGGCGATTTTTTCCTGAAGGCTGCGCCGTCTGCGCTTCTCCGGACCTAAAACATCAATCATCCGGACTCCAACGACTAGTCTAAAAACTAGTATTAAGACTATCACTAATTTAAGTGATACCAACTGTCTGGAGATTCATGGAGCCAGTCTACTCAGGCTCACCGTGGTGGCGAATGGCCTTGCGAAAGAAGCGTAAGGCAGCCGCAGCGTCGCGTCTGGCGGTCAACAGGAAGTCGACGGTCTGCCCCGCGGTATCAACCTCCCGGTACAGATATTTCCACTGGCCTTTGATTTTAATGTAAGTTTCGTCCATCCGCCACCGCCGACCTACATTACGCTTATACTGGCGGAACGACGGTGCCAGGCGCATAACCCAGCGATGAAGAGTGGAATGGTCAACGATAACGACGTGCTCCGTCATCATATCTTCGAGATTGCGCAGGCTGAGGGCGTAAGTCAGATACCAGCGAACACATTGAGCAATAACATCAATGGGATAGTGCAGGCGCTTAAAAGCTTTTCGTATCAGAAGCATGGGCAGGTAACATTATAAAAAAACAGTATGTTACCCGGCGACGTCTTAATGCGTCAGAACCAGATGAGGTGCCATGTGTATGGCACCTCATCTCTTATTGATTCATCGACTCCATAACCGCCTGCCAGGTTATAAAGCCACCACTCAGATTATATGTCCGGAAGCCGTGAGCCTGCAGAATACGGTATGCCACATGCCCGCGCAGACCACTCTGACAACCGATAAAAATCTCTTTATCTACAGGCAATTTTTCAAGATTCTCCCGCAGAGAATCCAGAGGGATGGATAGCGCATCAGGATATTCGCCAAATTGTTTCAGTTCTTCAGGAGAACGAATATCAACTAAACAATAACTGCCCGGTTCCCGTTGCAAAACATCGCTGACATGACATATGGCCGTATCTCCCCTGATGACATTTGCCGCCACCATACCGGCCTGGTTAACAACGTCCCTTGCACTGTTAAAAGGCGGGGCATAAGTCAGCTCAAGATGCTCGAGATCGTTGACGGTAAGTCCCGCGCGCTGCGCGACAGACAGAACATCGATGCGTTTATCAACCCCTTTTTTCCCTGACGCCTGGGCCCCCAGAATTTTACCGGTATCGGGGCTGAACAGCAGTTTCAGACTGATCATCGTAGCCCCAGGGTAGTAACCGGCATGATCAGCAGCATGGACGTAAACCTTCTCGTATCGGGTACCATGGGCTTTCAGTTGCTTTTCATTCGCACCGACGCTGCCAATACTCAGCGAAAATACCTTACAAATGGATGTCCCCTGACTGCCATGGTAAAGGCTGTGGTGATCAAGCATGTTATCAGCAGCAATGCGTCCCTGGCGGTTGGCGGGCCCAGCCAGAGGAATATTAGCGGGTTCCTGAAAGACAAGGTCAGGTGTTTCAACTGCATCCCCCACGGCGTAGATGTCAGGAATACTGGTCTGCATACAGGCATTGACGCTTATACCTCCCCGTTTACCCACTTCGAGCCCGGCTACTGTGGCAAGGCTGTTCTCAGGTTTTACCCCGATGGCGAGAATAACCATGTCGGTCTGCACAAAGCCACCGTCAGACAGTGCAACGCGGAATCCCGTTTCTGTCCGCAGCACCTCGGTGAGTGCCGTTCTGAGACGCAGATCCACGCCATGATTCCGGATTTCCTGATGCAGGGCTGATGCCATTTCAGGATCAACCGGAGCCATAACCTGTTCCTCCATCTCCAGCAGGGTAACACGGATCCCCCGTTCGCTCAGAGCCTCCATCACTTCAAGTCCGATGAATCCCCCCCCGACAAGCGTGGTGTGAGCGACGTTATGTTGCTCAATCCACGCCAGGATAGCATCCATGTCAGTAAGATTTCGGAGCGTAAAGACGCCCTCTTGCTGTAGCCCGGGCAAAGGAGGGACAACCGGCGCGGCTCCGGTACTGAGGAGTAGACGATCCCATACTTCGGTATGGATCTCACCTGAGGTCAAATTTTTAACTGTCACTGTTTTATTAACCGGATCCACTGACGTCACTTCATGGCAGGTACGGACGTCTATGTTAAAGCGGGATTTAAAATCCTCCGGAGTCTTAAGAATAAGTGACTGCCGTAACGGAATTTTTCCGCCTATATGATAAGGCAATCCACAGTTGGCGAAAGAGACATCGCTTCCCCGTTCAAACACAACAATACTGACATCTTCTGACAACCGGCGAGCTCTGGCTGCAGCGGACGCACCGCCGGCAACACCACCAACAATCACTATTTTCATTACATCCTCTCTGTTCACTCGGGGCAAAATGTCTGCCAGATATAATTAGTTACCCAGGCCAGCTGGACGCTGCAGACCTGGCGAACACGGTGGCAAAATTATGGTAAGCGTGCAGCGAGAACCGTATTGACGGGGATGTGTTATTCAGTTGGCAGTGCTACGCGCCAGGGGAGTAGTTCGCTGACCCGGTTTATCGGCCAGTCCGCTATGACGTTAAGGACGTGACGGAGGTAGCTTTCTGGCTCCACTCCGTTCAGTTTGCATGTCCCGATCAGGCTGTACAGCAGCGCTCCCCGCTCTCCTCCATGATCCGAACCGAAGAACAGCCAGTTTTTGCGGCCCAGGCTGACCATCCGTAGCGCATTCTCAGCTATGTTGTTATCTGCCTCGGCCCAGCCGTCGTCAGTATAGTAAGCCAGCGCCGGCCACTGGTTCAGTACGTACGTGAACGCTTTCGCCAGTTCTGAGTGTCGCGACAGCGTTTTCACCTTTTCACGCAGCCAGCTTTCCAGGGATTTCAGCCGCGGTTTAGCTTTTTGCTGACGTTCTGCAAGGCGTCGCTTCGCCGGCATTCCCCTTATCTCCGCTTCAACGGCATACAGCTCGCCGATACGCTTCAGGGCTTCATCCGTCAGCGCCGACGGTGTGCGGACGTGCACATCGTGGATTTTACGGCGGGCGTGAGCCCAGCAGGCGGCTTCCGTTATCTGGCCATCGCGGTACAGCTCGTTGAACCCGGCGTACGCATCGGCCTGCAGCACACCACTGAACCCTGCAAGATGGGTCTGAGGGTGGATGCCTTTTCTGTCCGGGCTGTAAGCGAACCACACCGCCGGCGCGACTGCTGATCCAGCGTTGCGGTCATCACGAACATACGTCCACAACCGCCCGGTCTTCGTCTTCTTATTGCCCGGCAGCAGCACCTGGACCGGGGTGTCATCGGCATGGAGTTTACCGTCGGTCAGGACATAGCCCTGAAGCGCCTCTTCCAGCGGTGACAGCAGCCGGCAGCATGCATCCACCCAGCCCGACAGCAGTGAGCGGCTCAGCTCCACACCCTGGCGGCTGTATATTTCTGACTGCCGGTACAGCGGGGTATGTTCTGCATACTTTGAACTCAGCACGCGGGCCAGCAGCCCCGGTCCGGCGATACCCCGCTCGATGGGACGTGAAGGCGCGGGGGCCTGCACGATGGCATCGCACTGAGTACAGGCATGCTTTTCACGTACTGTCCGGATAACCCGGAAGGCGCTGCGCATCAGCTCCAGCTGTTCGGCGGCATCTTCACCCAGGTAACTCAGCGCACCACCACATTCCGGGCAGCATGACGCTGCCGGCAGCAGCCGTTTTTCGTCACGGGGAAGTGATTCAGGGAACGGTTTGCGGGTACGGGTCTGCCGCAGCGGGCGCTGCACGGCCGGGTCATCCACCCGGCCGGTAAGGGTATCGCTTTCTTTCTGCAACTGCTTAAGGTCGGCTTCCATCTGCGCGATACGGCGGGAGACTTTTTCGGAGCGGCTGCCGAAGTTCATCCGGCGCAGCTTATCCAGTTGCGCCTGCAGGTGATCTATTTCGCGTTCACGCTCGTTCAGCTTTTCCAGAAGGGCACGGTTCAGCGCCTCCTGTTCGGCAAGGAGACGTTTCAGTTCATCGATATCGTCAGGAAGTAAGCTGTTCATACCGGGTATATTACCAGGCTCATTCAGCGTCGACCAGGATAAAGAGGCCTACAACATAGTCAGTGACGTAAGCAGTCTTTTAGGCTGCCGCCAGTCGATACCTTCAAGGAGCATCGCCAGCTGTGCCGGTGTGAGGAACACTTTGCCATCCCGGGCTGACGGCCAGGCGAAGCGGCCGCGCTCCAGCCGTTTGGTCAGCAGACACAGTCCATCGCCGGTAGACCAGAGGAGCTTTACCTGACTGCCATTACGCCCACGGAAGATAAAAACGTGACCTGACATCGGATCGTCTTTCAGCGTCGTCTGCACCTTTGCCGCCAGGCCGTTGAAGCCGTTTCTCATATCGGTGATGCCAGCGACCAGCCAGATCTTTGTCCCTGATGGTAATGGGATCAACGTTTGAGCTCCCGTATCAGCAGGTTCAGGATATTTTCGCTGATGGCACCATTCAGACGGAGTGATCCGTGCCGGAACGTCACTTCACAGCTGATATTGAGTGATTCAGGTGCCGCAGCAGCTACAGGTTGTGACCGGGGGGAGGTTGCAGGGACAACATCTTCGGTATCAAGTGTTATCGGGAGCAGCTCAGGCACGTTGTTTTCTGTTGTTGAAGGAGGACGTAGTTTTCCTTCGCGCCAGTACTGGCGCCACTTGAACAGCAAATTATCGTTGATCCCATGCTCACGAGCGAGTTGCGCTACGGAGATCTCTGGTCGATGCGAGAGTTCAACCATTTTGATTTTGAACTCAACGGGATAATTAGGGCTTTTTTTACGCACTGCGGTTAATGATTTCATGGATAGCGTCCACCATATTTGGTGTCCACTATCCTCTCAGGAATATCAGGATCTGCCAGACGGTGCTGAGACGACGCTTACAAATTATGGCACCATCAGTATACTAAATAACATTATATAAAAATACAGAATGTGAGAAACCAGCAATGCCCATGAATGAAGACACAAAACGTCAGACCGATATGAAAAATGCAGCCCTGGGGGCAGCAGATGTCTTACGGGGACTGGCTAACAGCGACCGGTTGCTGTTGATGTGCCAGTTAAGCCATGGGGAAGCGAATGTGGCCGAGCTGGAAGCTGCAGTCGGTATCACTCAGCCGACCCTGTCTCAGCAACTGGGTGTAATGCGCCGCCTGAAGCTTGTCGAGACCCGACGGGCAGGTAAAATGGTATATTACCGTATTGAGGATAACCGTATCATGACGTTGTTAAATACCTTGTATGATCTCTACTGCCCGCAGGCAGGCACAGGTAAAGGAAGCCATAACAACGAATAATGTGATCCTGCTTTCCACGCAAACCGTTTTATCATTGCAGCATTAACCCTGTCAGGTTGTGAAGAGCCTGGCCGGTATCTGCGATATTATAACGGGAAAGCGACAGTGGTCCGGATATACCCATCGGTAATGCCTGTCCGGACTGTATTTATCGCTCACGCGTTCACTGTTTAACTTATTGATTTATCGGTTTTTATACTATTACGGTCAGAAAAAACAGCCACGGCAGCACGGATGGTACTGCACTGACAGCAATGGCCTGTGGCTGACAAACCGTTTTTTCTGCTGCCACCGGTTTACATTATTCAAGCAGGCTGCGCAACATCCAGGCAGTTTTCTCATGTAACTGGATACGTTGTGTAAGCAGATCTGCTGTGGCTTCATCATTCGCATTATTAACAACAGGGAACAGGGAGCGCGCAGTTTTAACCACAGTCTCCTGGCCCTGGACAAGATTCTCAATCATGTTTTTTGCTGCCGGAATATCCTTGTCTTCATTAACCGCTGTTAAACGTGAAAATTCATGATATGTGCCGGGCGCGAAGCATCCGAGCGAGCGTATACGTTCAGCGATATCATCAACAGCAGTGGCCAGCTCATTGTATTGATTTTCAAACATTAAATGTAAGCTGTTAAACATGGGGCCAGTTACATTCCAGTGATAGTAATGTGTTTTTATATACAGGGTATAGGTGTCAGCAAGAAGCCGGGACAGACCGTCTGCAATCTCCACCCGGGATGATTCAGGAATACCAATATCAATTATTTGTTTACTCATAACTACCTCTTACACTGTTTAAGTGGGATATACGATATGCCATTATTCTTTCCGGTCTGAGCAAAACACGCTTCATATTTTTATAATAACCAGTTACACCTGGCGTCTGCCACACTAGCCATGCGCCAGAGCAATATCCTGCGACGGGACAATGAATTTCGCCGTGGCACGAGCCACTTTCTGCTGTCCCTTTGCCAGCCATGCTTCGAGCTGGTAAACCCCCCTGCGTTGCCCAAGCAGTCTGGCACAGACCATCAGCTTGTCACCGGTACAAACGGGTGAAATGAATCTGACAGTCAGTTCAGCCGTCAGGGCCTGCACTCCCTGCATAAACAAGCAGTGAGTCATTGCGGCATCCAGCAAGGTACTCGTCATTCCGCCATGTAAAAGACCCGTATACCCCTGATGTCTGTGATCGGCCGTGTAGTCAGCACATACAGATCCATCCGGGTATTCTGAAAACATTAAGTTCACCGTATCAGGGTTGTTGTCGAGGGAACCACAAACCATACAACAGTTATGGGCATTTCTGGCATCAAGATAACAATTCATCTGTTTCTGTTCAGCGTCCGGTTGTACTGACGGGAGGCATCAGGAATTCAGTCAGCTGAGTGTCTTTCCCGGCATCATTCATTCCGGCTCCTGGTTTATACACAGTACGGGTCTGATAAAAATCACCGCCCGTGATGAAATAAACTCATGAATGGCAACAGCGCCCGTTTCCGTGATGATGCTGACGCCCACCCTGGCACGCATTTTCTGCTGTGTTCCCGTCAGAGTTACAGCATTTTTTCCCTTTCGCCTCATGATTAAAGGACTGGCGCCCCTGCTCCGGCTTATTCAGTTCAGTCAGAACACGGGTATCCGGATCACACAGTTCAGTGAACAAACGACGGCCACAGTCAGTCTGGTACACCGCGATCTGATGCCCCAGTAATTTACCCAGCATCCGTTCCCCGATGTTACGGACCACAACGCGGCTGACTTGCTGTTGAACCAGCAGGTCAACCAGCTTCCGTTTACCTGAACAATCTGCGCCCAGCGCGGGATTTTCTGTCCGGCTGAGCTCCACACCGCGCTCATCCACTAGGACAAGGTGACTCGCTTTGGTAAAATGATTTGCTACCCGGTCGTCATTCACTGGAATGGCTGTGATCATCTTGTGTAACTCCTTCCCTTTCAGAGTGCATTATTAAGGCCTTGCCCTGAGTGAGACAGTCCACAACCTTAAAACGGGCCGCTTTCAGGACATTGGCCAGTGTCTGTCTTGAAACCCTCATTGCAACAGCCGCTTCCTGCTGTTGCATGCCCAGTAAATCGACCAGTCGTAACGCTTCAAACTCATCTTCTTTTAAATGAACATGTTCAAGCTGGCTCATCGGTCGCGCATTGGGCTTAAAACAGGTATCCGCAGGGCGGCCACAGATGTTACGGGGAATTCTGGGTCTTGGCATGAAGGCTCCTTATTGGTATATGCTATATATACACTCGTAAACTGGCATATGCAATATACTCTGCTCACCGGTGGAGAATTTTTTGCTTTGCCTCTTGAGTCTGGGAGTGTGCAGCATACCAAAGGGAACTATGGAATGACTCTGAACCGGTAGGCGATTCTGCCTTATACCTTTATAGTTGGCTCGGAAGTGTCAAGATTGTCCGTGACGATTCATTCTGCTATTAATTAATAAAACCTATCTCGATGAGGTTTGAACTTGCAATGTAGTTGCCAGATTGCATATCGATATTGAAGAGGAACAGCTTCGAAAACGTTTCGGGTTGGAATGGAAACGCTATACGCAACGGGTTCGTCGCTGGTTATAGCAATCCCGTGGTATTGCAGGCGACAGATAAGTTCGAAACAATAAAGCAAGGAATTCATTATCCTTGAGCTTTTATATCTCTGTCGGCAATCATATTGATCTTAGCCACTAAACTTCATCATAACGGCATTAAATACCATCCCCAGGGCAACGACGATCAGTAGTCCGGAAAACCCCTTCTGCACAATATGTTCAGGTAAATGCTGGCTTAGCCTTCGGCCAATCGACATCCCTGTCGCAGCACTAAGCACAAACCAGAGAGTAAAAGGCAAGGGCAGAGTGGCACCCTGTATCACTGCCACTGCAATCCCGCCTATACTTACCAATGCGACAATCATCAGCGAGGTTGCGATGCAACTGTGAATAGGAAGGGGGGTAAATTGCCGCAATAACGGGACGATAATAAATCCTCCACCCACGGCTAATAGCCCGGTCATAAAACCGGTAACAGCTCCGAACATGAGAAACAGCAACCATGTGTTTACAGCCCAGATAAATCGTCCGGTGTGTTCATCCAGTTCGACGGGATAAGTATGCCTGGCAACTATCTCGGGGGCCCGAACCAATCGCCACGCGACGATTAGCATTACCCCCGCAAACAGCAGGCTCAGCAACGCAGGGGAAGTTCGGTGGGCAACCCATAACCCAACGCTCGTCATGGGCACGCCCGCCAGTATTATCACAATAGCGGCACGATAGCGCACCAGGCCCTTGCGCCAGGCCTCAAAGGTTCCAAGAGCCGCACTCCCGGCGACGGCGACCAGGGCCACCGGAGCAGCCTGTTGTGGTGCCCATCCCATGCCCATCACCAGGGTGGGAATGGCAAAAATGCCACCACCCGCTCCTGTGATGCCGAGCACTGCTCCCACGAGCAGACCTGACAGTAACGAAATGACCATAGGCGTTACTGATGGCTGACAACGTTCGGGGCAGAATTACGATGCATGACGCTTCGCTCGTTTACGTTCAAGCTGTTCAAAAAGCAGCATGCCAGCGACCATTGCACCAACAAAACCCATACCTTTGATCATCCCTGCACCAAGTAATACCAGTCCAGGACCAGGGCAAATGCCCGCCAGTCCCCAACCAATGCCAAACAGAATAGCCCCTCCAATCAAACGCTTGTCAATCTGTTTGCTGGTCGGCAGATTTATCGCGCCACCGCACACCGAGTGGGTGCGTCGTTTCACTGACCGGAAAGCGAAGAAACCCACGCTGATGGCTCCACCCATTACAAAAGCCAGAGAAGGATCCCAGATGCGGGTAATATCCAGAAAACCAATCACTTTTGCAGGGTTTGCCATGCCGCTGAGTATTAATCCAACGCCGAATATCGCACCTGCCAACAGAGAAAAAAACAGATTCATATATGTCCCCTTGAGCGATTTACTGTGCGAGCAAGCTTGACTAAATCCACAATCCCATCAGCCAGACGGTGATAAAAGCAACCCCCATAAACGTCAACGTAGCTACCAGAGAACGGGAGGATAAACGCGACAGACCGCAAACCCCATGGCCGCTGGTACACCCCGAACCGTAGCGGGTTCCGATCCCAACCAGCAACCCGGCGATCATCAGGACAGGCCAGGAGGCAGAAACCTCGATCACAGGAAGCGGATGAACGAGGCCATATAAAAGAGGCGAGACGATAATGCCGATCAGAAAAGCCAGACGCCAGCCACGATCTCGGGTAGCCGCTGAGAGCGCACCCCCGATTATGCCACTGATCCCTGCAATACGTCCGCAGAACAGGAGCAATATCCAGGCCGCACAGCCGATCAATACCCCCCCTAAGAAACTCAGTAACGGAGTGAATTGCACCAGATTAATGGTCATGGTTAACACCTTCTGTGTCATCTTCCTGACAGTAAAGTTGATAGAGGGTAATGAGTAATATCAACATATTCGGCTCATCAATTCGGTAAAAAAACTGTTTTCCCTCACGGCGCGTTGCCACGAGTTGCAGGCGTCGAATGACTTCCAACGTCTGTCACAATGCCAGTTGCCCAATCCCCATAGCACTTTATATGTGCCCCACAGAAGCTTGTCTCTGACTGAGGTGGCACAGCAGCAGTAGCCGGTCATCATTTGCCAAAGCACGCAATACGGCGGTGGCTGCACTGGCGGTATCACGCATTTTTTTATGGCCAATAAACACGTTACTCATGAGTTCTCTTTGTTCTGATCCACGTTCGCGATAACACTTTTAATTCTTATATAATATAATATTATATAATCAAAGCGAGCCTGTGTGAAGATACATCATGCAACGTCCAGATTAGGAGTTCACCATGACACCACTTATCGAGGGTTTTTACGATCCGGCTACCAGTACTGTCAGCTACGTGCTGGCCGATAGAACTGGGGGGATTGCGGCCATTATTGATCCGGTTCTGGACTATGATCCGAAATCCGGCCGGACTCAGACAACCTCCGCCGATCGGCTGATAGATTTCGTGAAAAAGCAGCAACTGACCGTCAATTGGTTACTGGAAACTCACGCCCATGCCGATCATCTTTCGGCAGCCCATTATTTGCGCGAGAGGGGCGGCGGCAACATCGCCATCAGCGAAAAAGTTGTCGAAGTTCAGCGGATATTCAAGCCCATTTTTAACCTTGAGCACACCTTTGCACTGGATGGATCACAGTTTGACCATCTGCTGACTGACGGTGAAACCTTTTAACTGGGGGGCTTGACAGTGCAGGCGTTGCAGGTTCCTGGCCATACGCCAGCAGATATGGCTTTCCAGATTGCTGATGCGATTTTCCTTGGCGATACCCTTTTTATGCCTGATGTGGGCACCGCGCGTTGTGATTTCCCGGGTGGGGATGCGCAGCAGCTTTATCATTCCATCCGTAAGATCCTCAGTTTTCCGGCACAGACCCGTTTATATGTGTGCCATGACTATCCCCTGCAGACAGGGAGCCCCAATGGCAGAGCAGCGTAGCCGAACAGCGGGCGACCAATATTCATTTCCATGATGGGAACGATCTGGCCGCCTTTGTGGCGCTTCGGCAGGCGCGGGATAAAACTCTGGCCACCCGGCACTTCTGTTACCGTCGATTCAGATCAATATCCGGGCCGGTGAATTCCCGTCAGCGGAAGATAATGGCGTCTGTTATTTAAAAATCTCTTTAAATCATCTGTAACCAAGCAGGGGTTATAGTTGGCTGAAATGGAATGGTGTTGATCATGAGTAAAATCATGTTAGTGATTGTCGGTGGTGTGGCTGGGGGAGCTTCGGCTACAGTGAGGGCCCGGCGTTTATCGGAAACGCTCGAGATTATTCTGTTAGAGCGTGGTGCCTATGTATCTTTGGCCATCTGTGGTCTGCCTTATCACATCGGAGGCGAGATCCCCGAACGCCAGCAATTGCTTTTGAAAGCACCGCAGGATTTTATTTAACGTTTCAACATTGATGTCCGTATTGAGCATCAGGTGTTGCAGATCGAGGCTAACAAGAAAGTGGTCCACATCAGGAATGAGCAGACGGGGGAGGTTTGCCACGAGAGCTATGAAAAACTCCTGCTCAGCGAAACGCAATTCGTCCTCCCCTGGAGGGCGTTGACTTCCCTGGTGTCTTTACTCTGCGTATGCTGCCGGATATGAATAACATTCTGGCGCATATCCACTAACATCGGCTAACACATGCCACGGTCGTCTGGGGGTATCGGGTTGAAAATGGTGGAGGCACTGGTCAATCTGGGGCTCAGGGTGACATTGTTGGTGTTGGGTGCCAAAGTGATGACCCCACTTGATGCCGAGATGATTGCCGTATTACACCAGGAGCTCCGGCAGAAGGGCGTCAATTTGCGTTTGCAATCGGGTATGGGAGCGATTACGCAGGTGGGTGATACCCAGCTTTTACAGCTCAGTTTGAATACGGGCGAGGTGTTGGCGACGGGGATGGTGTTGCTGGCTATTGGTGTAAAACCAGATACGCAATTAGCCAGAAGTGCCTGGTTGGTGCCCGGTACGACAAGGCAGAGGTCCATCTCAATGAGCAATCACAGCAGGACTTACAGAATCTCGAAAAAATTATCTTCGGAGACAGTTAGCACTCGGTCCGGTCGGTCTTTGATCGGGCCACTGCAATATAAAAAACCGCCTTACGTACAATATTTTCACTTTCCCAAACGGAGCCCATGATTAACAGTTAGTTCAGAGCCTAGGGTTACCTGAGTCAAGGGCTTCACAGTGCATAAAATCATTTTAATGCCTTACATTTTACGTTTCATTAGCGGCTCGCTGTAAGGAAAAAAGCTGGCTGACAGGTTCTTTTTTCTGACTTATACTATTGTCAAGGTGATGGCGTTCCACCTTTCCCAACCGCCCCGTCCGGGGCTGATGACGCCTGATATGACTCTTGAATTTCAGGAGGTATGTCAGGCCGTTCATAAATCCTTCTGGCCTGTATACTTCCCTTAACGGGGATACATCTTTGATTAATGTTTTTGGTCATCTCAATCCTGACAGTGATGCCATCTGTACCGCCGCTGTCACAGCTGACTGGCTTTCCCGACAGGGCCGTCCTTCCCGTGCGTGGAGGAACGGTGAAGCGAACCCGGAAACCCGCTATATTTTTGAAACAGCCGGTATCCCCCTGCCCCCCCTTCTCGATTTCCCCCTGAAAAGGGAACGGGTATGGCTGGTCGATTTTACCGAACCGGCGCAGGGGCCTGCTGACCTTCCTGAGAGTAATATCATCGGAATTATCGATCATCACCGGCTGGGAGGTCTGGCCACCTTACTGCCGCTGGAGGTCTGGATAAAACCGGCAGGTAGCAGCGCAACAGTACTCTGGTTGCTGATGGATGCAGAAATGCGCCGCACCATGCCCCCGACTCTCGGCATCCTGCTTCTTGGTGCGCTGCTCAGCGACACGGTAAACCTGCATTCACCCACCACGACGGAAGACGATATCCGGACAGCCGCTGAGCTTTTCGTGCTGTCGGGAATAAAACACAAAGCTTTTGTTCACGGCCTTATGGCCGCTAAAACCGATATCACCGGACAGACGGCCGGTCAGATTCTGAATAAAGATCTTAAGACTTTTTCGCTCGCAGGCACAGATGTGCGTATTGCCCAACTGGAGGTGAGCTCACCTGATCAGGTCGCTCCTTTACTGGAGGAACTGCGGAATACGATGGCGCAGATGGTGGTAAATACGGGAGCCGGGCTGATCGTGCTGATGGTAACCGATATCAATAAGTGTTTTTCAACACTCTATTTCGCCGGACCGGAGAGCGGTAATGCCACATCATGCTCCTTACCGGGCATGGTCAGCCGCAAGAAACAACTTCTGCCCTGGCTCGAACATTTCCTCAGGCAAGGCCGGAGACAGCTATGAAAATCTATACTCACGCACTTGTTCTGGTTCAGGGGAAAGAGGATGGCGTTCCCCTTCTCGCACTGGCGGCGGCTCTGTCCCGTCTGCTTGAGATGAAAATCACGCTTGCCCATATCTGTAACGACTACCGGGAGATGAACTATGTCTCGGACAGCCTGATGGACGATGCCGTCTCCAGGGATGTTGTCCAGGCGAAGGCGCTGCTCAGTGAGCTGACATCCTCGGTGGATGAGCACGTTGACGCCCGTGAGCTGGTCACCATGCGGCGTTTCGAGGATATACAGAAATGCATCACCGATACCGGTGCGGATCTTGTGATTGCAGGTCACCGTAACCGGTTTATGGGCACGCTGACCTCACGTTCAGCTGAATACGTTAACCACCTGAACGTGGATGTTCTGATTAAACACATTTACGACTGAGTTACAGGAGATTGCCATGAATTTTATACTGGAAAAAGTCACCGCTCGCGAAATACTTGATTCCCGCGGTAACCCCACTGTAGAGGTGGATGCCTGGACTTCTGACGGGCTGATGGCTCGTGCATCAGTGCCCTCCGGGGCCAGTACCGGTTCGCGGGAGGCAACTGAGCGCCGCGATGGTGACCCGGGGCGTTTTGGTGGCAAAGGGGTGCTTGATGCTGTTAAGGCCGTCAATACTGAAATCTGTGATGCCATCAGGGGAGCCGATGTGCGGGAGCAGCGGCGGCTGGATAATATTATGCGGGAGCTTGACGGCACGGAGAACAAAAGCCGGCTCGGCGCCAATGCCATTCTGGGTGTATCGCTGGCAGTAGCGAGACTGGCTGCACAGGTCACCCGTCAGCCACTGTACCGCTATCTTGGGGGGCTTAATGCCGGTCTTCTGCCCGTTCCGTGCATGAATATTATTAATGGTGGCGTTCATGCCCGGGGTCAGGGCGCTGACTTTCAGGAGTTCATGATAGCACCGCACGGTGCATCAACGCTCACTGAGGCGGTTCGTCAGGGCAGTGAAGTCTATCAGGCCCTGCGTCAGATCCTTGTGTCAAGGGATCTCTCTGCTGCGGTGGGTGATGAAGGCGGATTTGCCCCTGCCGTCTCATCAAACAGAGAGCCTCTGGAATTCATCGTTCAGGCCATTGAAAAAGCCGGTTACCGTCCGGGGGAAGACATCAGTATCTGTATGGACCCGGCTTCCAGCGAATTTTATCGTGACGGGAAATATCATCTTCGCACCGAAAACAGCGCCCTGAGTGCTGAAGAGATGACGGATTATTACGGGGAACTGATGAACCAGTTCCCCGTAATTCTGCTTGAAGACGGACTCGCAGAGGATGACTGGACTGGCTGGAAATATCTGCACGACAAACTGGGCGGGCGTGCTGAACTGGTCGGTGATGACCTGTTCGTGACCAATGTGAAGTATATCCGCCGTGGCATTGAGGAAAACCTTGCCAGCGCAGCCCTCATTAAACTTAATCAGATAGGCACGCTCAGCGAGACATTTGACGCAGTTTCACTGTGTCATGAAAACGGATGGGGGGCTTTTATTTCGCACCGCAGCGGTGAAACCATGGACACGTTTATCGCCGATATGACGGTGGCGCTGCGTGCGGGACACCTTAAAACCGGCGCACCCTGCCGCGGAGAACGAATTGAAAAATACAATCAGCTTATGCGCATCGAGCAGGAGCTGGGCAACGAAGCCCGGTATGCAGGTATAAACGCCTTTGTTCGTCATCTCTGACGGGCATATCACGGACATCAGAGCAGCGTATACCGGATGAGTCCGGTATACGCCTTAATTCTTCTTAGGTGGGGAACGCAGCATTGAGTCAGCTGGCAGCAATTATGATTGGTGGGGCCGTGGGATGTATTATCCGCTGGTTTTTTGGGATGAAATTCAACAGTTTCTTCCCGTCTCTTCCACCCGGAACCCTGGTAGTGAATTTGCTGGGAGCATTTATCATTGGTGGCGCAATGGCATATTTCATTCGTCATCCTCACGTAGATCCGGCCTGGAAACTGCTGATCGTCACCGGTCTGTGTGGGGGGCTGACTACCTTTTCAACATTTTCTGTCGAGGTTTTCACCTTATTGCAGGCAGGAAATTACACGTGGGCTTTCACCTCCGTACTGGTGCACGTGATGGGATCGCTGCTGATGACCGCGGCGGGTTTTTATCTGATAGCGTGTCTTATATGATTCTCAGGTACCAGGCAAAACTAACCTCCAGGCATAATCAAGCACATAATTAATGGTGTACCCTGAGAACAACTGTGCCGGTGAAGGGCTTTGGAGGCAATGCCGGTAATCCGGCTAAAGACAATTACAGTCCGCGACATTTACCTGGGCAGACATTCAGCTACTCAAACAGAGGTGGGTTTACGGAACCCCTCCTCTGTGAGCCCCTAACGCTGACACCGCAGGTACCCTGACATACTATATACTGCGCTGATTAACTCTCGCAGAAAGTGCCTCTGCACTTTCCTTACGTTCACTGTAGCGGTCAACCAGGCAGGCCGTTCTTCCCCGGGTAAGCAACGTAAACTTCATCAGCTCTTCCATCACATCCACGATCCTGTCGTAATAGGCTGAGGGCTTCATCCTGCCTTCTTCATCAAATTCCTGCCAGGCTTTGGCGACTGATGACTGATTCGGGATGGTGATCATTCGCATCCAGCGGCCAAGAATACGCATCTGGTTTACCGCATTAAAAGACTGGGAGCCACCGCTGACCTGCATCACCGCCAGCGTTTTCCCCTGGGAAGGGCGTACAGCTCCTTCGCTCAGTGGGATCCAGTCTATCTGTGCTTTCATAATCCCGGTCATTGCCCCATGACGTTCAGGGGAACACCACACCATCCCTTCCGACCATCGCACCAGTTCACGGAGCTCGGCAACTTTCGGGTGGGTATCCGGAGCATCATCTGGCAGGGGAAGCCCTGACGGATTAAAAATACGGACTTCAGCCCCCATGGCGGTGAGCAGGCGTGCGCCTTCCTCCGTCGCCAGGCGGCTGTAAGAACGTTCACGTACAGATCCATACAGCATCAAAATACGCGGTGCATGCACTGGGGTTTCAGATACAGGGTTATCAGTGAAATCCGGCACGCTGAAAATGTGAGGGATGATATTTGGCAGGCTGTCATTCAATTTGTTCATTGCAGACTTTACTCACGGGTTGATGTAACTGTTGAAACACTGGCTGCGCTGCCCATGCAACACTCATCCAGCAAAAATCCGACAATCTGGCTCAGTTGTTCATACTGTGGCTGGCAGTACAGAGTGCGCCCCTGCCTTTCCTGGCGTATAAGCCCCACAGACAACAGGGCAGACAGGTGATGGCTTAGCGTCGACGCCGGGATATCGAGACGCTTTTGTAACTCCCCGACAGGCAAGCCTGTATATCCAAATTTAACCAGTTCCTTGAAGATGCCGAGCCGGGTCGGATGACCCAGCTCCTTCAGTGCATCTGCCGCCTTAACAATATCCATAACACCTCCTTAAATCTGTATTTCCAGAATAATGGAATTTTAAAATATAGCAATCCTGTAAATCTGACAGCAGTAATGTCCAGGGGCGCATTTACGGGCTGTTCAGAAAAAGAGATAAGCTGTGTAGCCAGCCATTATCGCCATCGAAATAATGACCAGCACGAATGCTGCCAGCAGCCTGAACCTGAAAAGGGCGCGCAACAGGATCAGTTCCGTCAGGCTGGCACCTGCACTGCCGATGATAAGGGCCAGAACCGTTCCGGCCCCCACCCCTTTGGCCAGTAATGCAGCCGCCAGAGGAATAACCGCTTCAGCCCGGATATAAAGGGGCACACCAATAATCGCCGCAGCAGGAATGGCAAAAGGATTTGCCGGTCCGGCATACTGTTCAAGTAACGTCGTGGGCAGGTAACCATAAATTATACTTCCGATAGCTATCCCGGCGATCAGGTAGGGGAAAACACCTCTGAAGTCAGCCCAGGTATCACGCCATAAGCCTCTGTAACGGCGGGGTAAGGCATTAACGTCAGATTGCGGTTTACAACAATTTTCCGGTACAGCTCTCGTCATGTCAGCCTGACGGGAGTGGTTTCCGGACAGGTGTTCGCCACAGCAGGGACTTTTACTGCTCACAGTACTGCCGCGTTTAATTGTCTGGCTGGAAGCCCTCCCCTCATGTACCCCGCTGCGTATGTATTTATCAAAACCCAGAATCTGCAGTAACCATCCCGCAATTAGTGATACCAGAAGCGCGGCGCCGGCATAAATCAGCGTCAGGCTTAACCCAAATGTCGCGGCCATCAGGGCAATAATGACCGGGTTCAGTAGAGGAGATGCAAAGAGAAAGACCATCATAGGGCCAAATCCGGCGCGCGCGCGGATGAGTCCCTTCAGCACAGGAATGGTTGAGCAACTGCAAAACGGCGTGATAGCCCCCAGGCCCGCCGCCAGAAAATAGCTTCTGAAGCGGCCAGCACTGAGTAATGCCTCGATACGTGCCGGCGGAACATGCCTTTGCAGTACACCAACGAGTAAACTGATGAGTAAAAATAAAGCCGACAGTTCGACGGCGAGTAAGGCAAACATGCCGGCGACATCCTGCAGTTCTGCGGACATATAACCCTCCTGTATTTCCGGATGTATCGAATATTAAGCAAGGGTAATACAAACAACCATTACTGTAAATCATATTTCTGGAAACATAGAAATGTAAAGCAGGAAAAGAGAGGGGTCACTGGTATATCGCCTGTGATCTTGACGCCGGAACAAAGTGCAGTGTCCGGCTTGCCGGGCATTTGAAAGACACATATCACGCCCCCGGACCATCAGGGGACAGGTTTGCCCCTGATGGATACGTTTCGACTGGCAGGGCAGTCTGACCATTATGCCGTTGTTACTGGTAGCCGTATCGCCTGTTAAGATAACTGACCTGCACCGGAGAAGTCAGTGATTTTGGCCTGATTAGCTGGACCTGTTTTTTCACCTGAGCAGGCAGATACCCTGACTCGAGCATCAGGATAGCGGCCATCATCCCTGTCCGGCCAGAACCTCCATGACAATGGATAACCATCGTTCCGCCAGACCTGACGATCGCCAGCAGATTCGTTTTTTCCCGGGCAAATGCCTGTTCAAATGGGGCTTCAGGTGCACAGCTGTCTTCTACGGGGAGGTGAAACCAGTCCATATAAAAGTCAGCGCACAGTGACGGGAGGGCATCAGCCTCATTTTCACTGAGTTCAGCCAGCGTCATCATGGTGATAACAGCCTGTGCCCCGGCTTCTTTTAATGATTTCAATGAATTAGCAAGTGGCACCCCTCTGGTTCCCGGACAGGGGGTAAATATCAGCCTGGCGCCATTGTCCAGGGTGAGAATATCAAACGGGTGAAACATCAATAAAGGCTCCATGCTAATGGTTTATTAATCTTCGACGTTATGCCGTTACCTTATCCGTGCTGTTTGTATCAGCCGGGATAACGTTTTCAGGGCGCAGTCAGGGTTTGTAAGGAAGGGAGACCGATCGGTTACGGTTTATTGTTCGTCAGATCAGGTATGTCCCATTGCCTGCAGCTGATGCTGTAATGAAATCCGGTCGATTTTATCCAGGGGAAGGCTCAGAAACAGCCGGATGCGCGTGGCTATCTGTTTTTCAACCTCCACAAAGGCGTGGTACTTCTCCTTATCGGTACCCTCTGCTGAAGCTGGATCCCGGAACCCCCAGTGAGCTGTTATGGGGCCGCCCGGGAACACCGGACATCCTTCTCCCGCCATCTTGTCACACAGCGTAAAAATGAAATCCATTTGCGGAGCATCCGGATGCTGAAAGTTTTGCAGATGTTTGCTTTTCAGGAATTCAGTACTGAATCCCTGATCGTTAAGCACCCTGAGCGTCAGCGGGTGAGGTGAACTTGCCGGTTGAGTACCGGCGCTGAATGCCCGGAATTTTCCCCCGCCGAGCTGGTTCATCAGCACTTCAGCAAACAGGCTTCGTGCCGAATTCCCGGAACACAGGAACAGGACATTGTATGTTTTACTCATCATCGCGGCTTACCTTATGTCAGGCCGGAAAGGTATGATCGGGCCGCTCAGGTGCTGACAGCCCGACCGCTGGGATTACTTCGCGACACGCTGCCCCTGGGCATCAATCACCTGTTCGCCGTCCTCTTTGCTGAACGCTCCCTTTTGTGCATCCGGCAGAATATCCAGCACCACTTCAGACGGACGGCACAGCCGGGTACCCACAGGTGTGACCACAACAGGACGATTGATCAGGATGGGATGCTGCAGCATAAAATCAATCAGCTCATCGTCACTCCATTTATCCTCTGCCAGGCCCAGTTGCTCATAAGGCTCCACATTTTTTCGCAGCAGGGCACGCACGCTGATCCCCATATCAGCGATGAGCCTGACCAGCTCAGCACGCGCTGGCGGTGTCTCAAGGTATAAAATGACCGTGGGTTCCACACCACTGTTGCGGATCAGCTCGAGGGTATTACGGGACGTACCGCAGGCCGGGTTATGATAAATCGTAATTGCGCTCATAAATCACTCTCTTCAGGTTTGACGGGCACAGGTCCGTGACGACCGGAGCCAGGTTAATCACAACGAAACGGATAAACGTAATACCAGGGCAACAAGCGTCACAAACAGCACGGGCAGGGTCATTACAATGCCGACCCGGAAGTAATATCCCCAGGAGATCCGGATATCTTTCTGCGCCAGTACATGTAGCCACAGCAGGGTGGCCAGACTGCCGATAGGGGTGATTTTGGGTCCCAGATCGCTGCCAATAACATTGGCGTAAATCATGGCCTCTTTAATCACCCCGGTCGCCGTGCTGCCATCAATAGACAGTGCTCCCACCAGGACGGTTGGCATGTTATTCATGATCGAGGAGAGGAAGGCGGTCAGGAAGCCCGTGCCCAGCGTGGCCATCCACAGCCCCTGGCTGGCAAACTGATTAAGTACGGCTGACAGGTAGTCAGTCAGTCCGGCATTACGCAGCCCGTAGACCACCAGGTACATACCCAGGGAGAAAATCACAATCTGCCAGGGGGCTCCGCGAAGCACCTTTCCGGTATTAATCGCATGTCCTTTTTTGGCGACAAGAAACAGAATAAGTGCCCCGGCAGCAGCAACTGCGCTGACGGGGATCCCCAGAGGTTCAAGACCAAAGAACCCGATCAGCAATAGAGCCAGTACGCCCCAGCCTGTCCGGAAGGTGTTCAGATCGCGGATAGCTTCTTCAGGTGCTTTCAGACGGGAGATTTCATAGGTTGCAGGAATATCCTTGCGGAAATACAGATGCAGCATCACCAGTGTGGCAATGATGGCAGCGATATCAACCGGCACCATAACTGACGCGTATTCATTGAACCCGAGTTTAAAGAAATCTGCCGAGACGATGTTTACCAGGTTCGAAACGATGAGCGGCAGGCTGGCTGAGTCCGCGATAAACCCTGCTGCCATGACGAACGCCAGCGTTGTGCCTTTACTGAATCCCAGAGCGAGTAGCATGGCAATTACGATAGGTGTCAGGATCAGCGCCGCTCCGTCGTTGGCAAACAGGGCCGCTACCGCAGCACCCAGTAAAATAATCCAGGTAAACAACCAGCGTCCGCGCCCGTTTCCCCAGCGTGCGACGTGCAGAGCAGCCCATTCAAAGAAACCCGATTCGTCGAGTAACAGACTGATGATAATGACCGCAATGAATGTTGCCGTCGCATTCCAGACGATATGCCAGACGGTCGGAATATCACCGACGTGAACCACGCCTGAAATCAGTGCAAGTGCGGCGCCGAGCATCGCACTCCAGCCAATTCCCAGTCCGCGGGGTTGCCAGATGACCAGTACAATGGTCAGAATAAAAATAGCTGCAGCCAGCCACATAAAACCTCCTGTCGGGCAGAACGATACCCGCCCTTCTTTATTATTTTTCCGCCTGACGGATCAGACGTTGCAGTTGCTCAATACCCGTCGGCGCTTCCTGTTGCAGAGGGATCAGCGCCATACGAGAGGCCAGCTCGGTCCTGACCTTATTGATTTGAGTAGCTTCGTGTGCGGCCCTCGTCAATAACAGCGGTGAAGTTGTCTCTGTTGCGACCAGACTGTTATTGATGAGCCATGCCCAGGGTTCAATCCCGGCCCGGCGCAAATCCTCCTGTAAACCGGCAGCTTCCAGAACTGGGGTAGTTTCAGGCAGGGTAACGAGCATAATTTTGGTCCGCTCAGGATCCTGCAACTGCATCATTGGTGTCAGATAATGTCCCTTATCTCCCATCCGTTTGGCCACTTCACGATGGTAGGCACCCGTCGCATCAAGCAGCAACAGGGTATGGCCCGTCGGGGCTGTATCCATGACCACAAAACGCTTCCCGGCTTCCCTGATCACACGGGAAAACGCCTGGAACACGGCAATTTCTTCCGTACAGGGAGAGCGTAAATCTTCTTCCAGTAACGCGCGTCCCTGTGTGTCCAGAGCATTTCCTTTCGTGGCAAGAACATGTTCCCGGTAGCGCTCTGTCTCCGTATGCGGATCGATACGACTGACCTGGAGATTATGGCATTGTCCGTTCAGGGTGTTTTCAAGGTGAGCTGCGGGATCGGAGGTGGTCAGGTGAACATCAAACCCTTTGTCTGCAAGCGCCACGGCGACAGCAGCGGCCAGAGTGGTCTTTCCCACGCCCCCTTTGCCCATCAACATCACCAGACCATGTCCGTCCCTGGCAATATCATCAACCAGCGTTTCAAGGGACGGTGCAGAGATGACCTCAGAGCGTGATATCGCATCAGCTGATACACATGGGATGTTATCTTTGTCCAGCAGACGCCGAAGTGCCTTCACTCCAACCAGATTTTCCTGCTGCAGGCTTAACCTGTCAGTCGGTAGTGCGGTAAGTACCGGCGGCATTCCGGAAAGAATACGTTGTTCTCGCTGGTACAACGCACTGGCAAGATTGTCCTGTGAGGCTTCTCCGGCCGGCATCATCCCGTTTATCACCAGGTACTGGTGCTTAAGACCGACATGCAGCAGTTCATCATGCGTGCGGGCGACTTCAGCCAGCGTTGACTGCTGAGCGCGGGCGACCAGAATTATCCGTGTCTTTTCCCCGTCTGCCAGTACCGATAAGGCGTGCGAGTAGCGTTCTCGTTGTTTTTCCAGTCCGGCCAGCGGACCAAGGCAGGACGCACCGTCAGGATTTGTCTCGATAAAACTGCTCCAGGCTCCCGGCAGCTGGAGCAGGCGAATGGTGTGTCCTGTAGGGGCGGTATCAAAAATCACATGGTCAAAATCATTCAGTAACGCGTCATCGGTCAGCAGGCCGGTGAACTCATCAAAGGCAGCAATTTCTGTTGTGCAGGCACCGGATAACTGTTCTTCAATGCTGCGCACCACCTCTTCGGGAAGAACGCCTCTAACCGGATCAACGATGCGGGAACGATATTGTTGTGCAGCCGCCTGCGGATCGATCTCAAGCGCTGTGATTCCAGGGACGGCAGAGATGACCGTCAGGGTATTACCGATCTGCTGCCCGAAAACCTGCCCCACATTTGACGCCGGATCGGTACTGACCAGCAGGATACGTTTTCCCTCATCAGCAAGACGAATAGCCGTTGCGCAGGAAAGCGAGGTTTTTCCGACCCCGCCTTTCCCGGTAAAAAAGAGAAACTTCGGAATACTGTTCAGATAGTTCACGATGGGCTCCTGTCCGGCTGAGTTCAGCAACATGAAGTGTTGCCGCCGCAGCAGCTTTTTACCGGAGCTCTACCAGCTTTCTCCTCAACAATCCCAAACCAGCGAACCAGGTCCTGGCGCGTCGGATAGCGCCCGGACAGGACGAACTCGCCATCCAGCAGAATCAATGGCAGGCTTTCAGCGCCGGAGCGTTCAAGAAAGGCTTTAACTGTCGGATTCTCAGCAAACGCCATCGGTTGCTGTGACAGATTAAAGCGTTCCACCGAAACACCCTGCTGTTTCAGCCATGTCACGTCTGCGGAAAATGACACTAAAGTCTGATCAACTTCCGTACCGCACACACCAGAACTGCAGCAAAGTGCCGGGTCATATACTGACAGTGTTTTCATTATCTCTATTCCTTCAGGTTTAAGTTAAAAAATGGTCTCACCGATCCGGTTCAGTTCAGCCTGAAGACGCTCTTCAGGGCCGGAAATGACTGATGACGGAAGCGACAGAAAAGCTTCAATCCGGTGATGAAGAATTTGCCAGGCCTTTTCGAAAGCAGCGTCGATTTCCTGATCACTCCCGGTAGCCTTATCAGGATCCTCCACTCCCCAGTGTGCCCTGACTGCCGGAGCAAGATACGCAGGACAGGTTTCACCAGCCGCATTACCGCACACCGTGATCACCACATCAGGTGTCACCGGGAGGTTGTCCCACGATTTACTGTAGTACCCATCCGTGGGTATCTCTTTGATTCTGAGAAGAGCCAGGGAACGGGGATGGACTTCACCTTTTGGCTGGCTGCCGGCGCTGAATGCATGATGCTCTTTCGGTGAAAGCGCATTAAATGTTGCTTCGGCCAGGATGGAGCGGCAGGAATTACCGGTACACAAAAATAGTATATTCATAATGCCACCCTATAAATTCGTTAAATCATATATGTACTAATGGATTTTTATATCTGTTAAAGACACACCGCTCTGCCACCGGTTGTGGAACTGTTACGGGCAACCCGTCTGACCAGAAGCGCAATTTCCTCTTCCTGGCTCAAATAAGCCTGCTCAATGACTGCCGCCGCCCAGGCGGGCATGTGCGCTGAAAGCCGATAGTGGATCCATTTACCCTCACGGCGGTCAATAAGCAGCCCACTTTCCCGTAGCATGGAAAGGTGGCGGGATATCTTGGGCTGAGATTCCTCCAGCGTTCCGCAAAGCTCGCAAACACAGAGTTCTCCTGACGCTCTCAGCAACAGCACGATTTTCAGGCGAGTTTCATCCGAGAGATTTTTGAAAAGCTGAAGCGCGGTGATTGGGGACATAAATACTCCATGGTTTCGTTCGGCTTCATCTTAGTCCTCTCTGAATTCATGTCAACAACACATTCGAAAAATCGAATATTACAATCTATAATTATGATGCTGAGTAAAGGGGGTTAACATGCGTATCGAAAAAGTCATTAGCTGGCTTATCAGGCAGATTCCGGACCGCTTTTTTGACGTTTTATCCGGAACCGAATGCGCGGAAATTGATGGTATTGCGCATGACGGTTTACTGCATGATACTGAACACAAGACAGCATACCCTGTTGCAGGAAGAGGTTTCCGAAAGGTGGATAACTGATCGGATGCTATCAGTCCATCACATCATCATGGCACCGACAGTTCCCGGACCCCATCCCCGACAGCATCAGAACCGGCACTGTTGCAAAGTTAGCGATGAGGCAGCCTTTTGTCTTATTCAAAGGCCTTACATTTCAAAAACTCTGCTTACCAGGCGCATTTCGCCCAGGGGATCACCATAATAAAATGCTGAGGCCTGGCCTTTGCGTAGTGCACGCATCACCTCAATACCTTTGATGGTGGCGTAAGCCGTC
>NZ_JAJVHF010000021.1 GCF_022171985.1 Huaxiibacter chinensis
ATGGCGGCGTTCCCGGCGAGCGGAGAAATCAACAGCAAGCTGGCGGCCCCGGCAGAGGCAATTGCCCGCGTGGAGGCGCATTTCGCACCGGACGCGCTGGAGATTGACCATACGGACGGGATCAGCATGGCCTTCCCGGAATGGCGGTTCAACCTGCGTTCATCGAATACGGAGCCGGTGGTTCGTCTGAACGTCGAATCCCGTGCGGATGTCACGCTGATGGAAGAAAAAACTCAAGAGATTCTGGCATTGCTCAGAAAGTGACAGGTTGAGGCCAAAATAGATGCTCGCCAATCCCTCCTCGATTAGGCATTCAGTGTGACATAGATCGACAAAAGCTATTTATTTTGGCCAGTACTGGGTTAACATCACAGACACATTTCAAGCCGCGCATAAGTCGCGGTGACCACACCTGACAGGAGTATGTAATGTCCAAACAACAGATCGGCGTTGTCGGTATGGCAGTGATGGGGCGCAACCTGGCGCTGAACATCGAAAGCCGTGGTTATACCGTCTCCGTTTTCAACCGCTCCCGCGATAAGACCGAAGAAGTGATTGCAGAGAACCCGGGCAAGAAGCTGGTTCCTTTCTTTACGGTGCAGGAATTTGTTGAATCTCTGGAAACGCCTCGTCGTATCCTGTTAATGGTGAAAGCCGGTGCAGGCACTGATGCTGCGATCGACTCCCTGAAACCATACCTGGATAAAGGCGACATCATCATTGATGGCGGTAACACCTTCTTCCACGATACCATTCGTCGTAATCGCGAACTGTCTGCCGAAGGCTTCAACTTCATCGGTACTGGTGTGTCCGGTGGCGAGGAGGGCGCGCTGAAAGGTCCATCCATCATGCCTGGCGGTCAGAAAGAAGCGTACGAACTGGTTGCTCCTATCCTGACTAAAATTGCCGCAGTAGCTGAAGACGGTGAACCATGCGTGACCTATATCGGTCCGGACGGTGCGGGTCATTATGTGAAAATGGTTCACAACGGTATCGAATACGGCGACATGCAGCTGATTGCTGAAGCCTATTCACTGTTGAAAGGTGGTCTGAACCTGTCCAATGAAGAGCTGGCGCAGACCTTTACCGAATGGAACAAAGGCGAACTGAACAGCTACCTGATCGACATCACCAAAGACATCTTCACCAAAAAGGATGAAGAGGGTAAATACCTGGTTGATGTGATTCTGGATGAAGCAGCCAACAAAGGCACCGGCAAGTGGACCAGCCAAAGCTCGCTGGATCTGGGCGAACCGCTGTCACTGATCACCGAATCTGTCTTTGCACGTTACATCTCTTCCCTGAAAGAGCAGCGTGTTGCCGCGTCTAAAGTCCTCTCTGGTCCACAGGCTAAACTGGCTGGCGACAAAGCGGAGTTTATCGAGAAAGTGCGTCGCGCACTGTATCTGGGTAAAATCGTCTCTTACGCGCAGGGCTTCTCTCAGCTGCGTGCTGCCTCTGATGAGAACAACTGGGATCTCAACTACGGTGAAATCGCGAAGATTTTCCGCGCTGGCTGCATTATTCGTGCACAGTTCCTGCAGAAAATCACCGATGCTTATGCAGAAAACGCAAACATTGCCAACCTGCTGCTGGCACCGTACTTCAAGCAAATTGCCGATGATTACCAGCAGGCGCTGCGTGACGTTGTTGCTTACGCGGTACAGAACGGTATCCCGGTTCCTACCTTCTCTGCAGCCGTAGCCTATTACGACAGTTACCGTGCCGCCGTGTTGCCTGCTAACCTGATTCAGGCGCAGCGTGACTACTTTGGTGCGCATACCTATAAGCGTACGGACAAAGACGGTGTGTTCCACACCGAATGGCTGGATTAATTCTGACCGTTGAATAAAAAAACCCGGAGATTTCTCCGGGTTTTTTTATGTCTGAAGGGTGGAACTTGATTCGAAGTAGTCCGAATATCAGCCCGGTTAGCGTCTATCTGCTGGCTGTACCTTGACACCTCTACAAGCCAGGATGTAAAAACCCAACAGTTATTGATTATCGTGATGGTCTGGCGACCATCTCTACAGTTAACTCACAGAAGTCATTAGCGAATGAAAATTACAATTTCCGGTACAGGTTACGTCGGTCTCTCTAACGGTATTCTCATTGCGCAGAACCACGAAGTGGTGGCGCTGGATATCGTGCAGGCCAAAGTGGATATGCTTAACCAAAAGCAGTCCCCGATTGTAGACAAAGAGATTGAAGAATACCTGGCTACGAAGCCGCTAAACTTCCGCGCGACGACCGACAAGCAAGATGCTTATCGTGGTGCGGACTATGTGATCATTGCGACGCCAACCGATTACGATCCAAAAACAAACTACTTCAATACCTCGAGCGTTGAATCCGTTATCCGTGACGTAAAAGAAATCAACCCAAACGCCGTGATGATCGTCAAATCCACCGTTCCGGTTGGCTTCACTCAGTCTGTCCGTGAAAAATACGGCATCGATAACATCATCTTCTCGCCGGAGTTTTTACGCGAAGGTCGTGCGTTATACGACAATCTGCATCCGTCACGCATTGTCATTGGTGAGCGTTCAGAACGCGCAGAACGCTTCGCTGCTCTGTTGCAGGAAGGTGCCGTGAAGAAAGATATCGCCGTGCTGTTCACTGACTCCACCGAAGCTGAAGCCATCAAGCTTTTCGCTAACACCTATCTAGCGATGCGTGTCGCCTACTTCAACGAGCTGGACAGCTATGCAGAGAGTCTGGGGCTGGACAGTCGCCAGATTATCGAAGGGGTGTGTCTCGATCCGCGTATTGGCAATCACTACAATAACCCGTCCTTTGGTTATGGCGGCTACTGCTTGCCCAAAGATACCAAGCAGCTGCTGGCTAACTACCAGTCGGTACCGAACAATCTCATTTCAGCTATTGTCGATGCTAACCGCACGCGTAAAGATTTTATCGCTGACTCTATTCTTTCCAGAAAACCGAAGGTCGTTGGCGTGTATCGTCTGATCATGAAAAGTGGTTCTGACAACTTCCGTGCGTCGTCCATTCAGGGAATCATGAAGCGTATTAAGGCAAAAGGTGTCCAGGTCATTATTTATGAACCGGTGATGCAGGAAGACGAATTCTTCCACTCTCGCGTGGTTCGCGATCTGGATGCTTTCAAGAAAGAGGCGGATGTTATCGTTTCTAACCGTATGGCTGCCGAATTGGCAGACGTGGCGGATAAAGTGTATACCCGCGATCTGTTTGGTAGCGACTGACAAGCCTGTCGTACCCAGAAAAAAGCCCGGCACAGTTGCCGGGCTTTTTTGTTATCAGGCCTTGTAAAAATCGCGGTACCAGTTCACAAAGTTCTTCACGCCATCTTTCACCGATGTTTGCGGCTTAAAGCCGATAACGTCGTAAAGCGCTTTGGTGTCTGCACTGGTTTCAAGTACGTCACCCGGTTGCATAGGCATCATATTTTTGACCGCTTCGACGCCCAGGGCCTCTTCCAGCGCAGTGATGTAGTCCATCAGCTCAACAGGGGAGCTGTTACCGATGTTGTAGACGCGATACGGTGCGGAGCTGGTCGCGGGTGAGCCGGCTTCCACCGTCCAGCTTGCATCTGCCTGCGGAATGACATCCTGCAGTCGAATAATGGCTTCGGCAATATCATCGATATAGGTGAAGTCACGCTTCATCTTGCCGTAGTTATAAACGTCGATGCTGTTGCCTTCAATCATCGCTTTGGTGAATTTAAACAGCGCCATGTCCGGACGGCCCCATGGACCATAGACGGTAAAGAAGCGCAGGCCGGTAGTCGGCAACTGATAAAGATGTGAGTAAGTGTGCGACATCAGCTCGTTGGCTTTTTTGGTTGCCGCGTACAGTGAAACCGGATGGTCAACGGAGTCATCCGTCGAGAACGGCATTTTGCGGTTCAGCCCATAAACGGAGCTGGATGAGGCATAAAGCAGGTGCTGGACCTTGTTGTGGCGACAGCCTTCCAGCACGTTAAGATGGCCTGTCAGGTTTGCGTCAGCGTAGGCATGCGGATTTTCCAGGGAATAACGCACCCCGGCCTGAGCCGCCAGATGAATCACGCGATCGAATTTCTCCTGCGAGAACAGGGCTGCCATCCCTTCGCGGTCGGCCAGATCCAGTTTATGAAAAGTAAAACTGTCGGATGACAGGAGGTCCAGTCGCGCCTGCTTCAGGTTAACGTCGTAGTAGTCATTCAGGTTATCAATACCAACAACCTGATGTCCTGCCTGCAGGAGACGTTCGCTGACGTGAAAGCCGATAAAGCCCGCTGCGCCGGTGACCAGAAATTTCATACCGTTCCTTATCCAATATCTACATCGTGGGTGCGTAACTGCACCGGAATGGCATTTATGATAGCGCGATGCGCCAGGCTTACCAAACCGATCTTTTCGATATGACTCATCGGATTCTTATAGAAAATTCCACCACAAGCGATAAACTAGTAAACAATATTTTTTGTGCTTTTATCTGTTAAGGATTGTATGACGCATAACAACAATAACGTGGTCAGCAGAAGCAATGACCCGGAGCAAATTGATCTTATTGATTTAGCATTACAGCTTTGGCGGGGCAAGGGGATAATTGTGGCGTTTATTGCTGTCTTTATGTTGATAGCCGTGGCGTATATTACCCTGGCTAAAGAAAAATGGACCTCTACGGCGATTATCTCCCAGCCCGATGCGGCTCAAATCGCGACCTACAGCAATGCGTTGAACATCCTCTACGGAAGTAATGCACCCTCAATGCTGGATATCCAGACTCGCGCGATTGGTCGTTTTAACTCTGCTTTCTCTGCACTTTCTCAGGCCTTATATAATCAGGAAGACCCTGAAAAATTGACCATACAAGCTGTTGTGGCTGAACAACCTCTGCCATTAAGCGTTTCCTATGTCGGTGAGTCAGCTCAGGCTGCTCAGAAGCAGCTGGCGCAATACATCCAGCAGGTGGATGAGCAAACCGCAAAAGAGCTCTCTGTTGACCTTAAGGACAACATAAAACAGCAAATTACGACACTGAACGATTCCTTGAAGAACCAGGAAAAGGTTGCGCAGGAACAGAAAGAGTTGCGCATGAAGCAGATCGTCGAAGCACTAAAATTTGCTGAAGCGGCAAAAATTTCTACCCCGCAAATCCAGCAGACTCAGGACGTCACGCAGGAGACCATGTTCCTGCTTGGCAGTGAAGCGCTTAACTCTATGATTCAGCACGAAACCACGCGTCCTTTGGTGTTTTCACCTGCCTATTATCAGACCAAGCAGAACTTACTGGATATCCAGAATCTGAATGTCAATCCGGATACCATTCATGTGTATCGCTACGTAATGAAACCGGACCTGCCTATCCGTCGCGATAGCCCGAAAAAGGCGCTGTCTCTGGTGCTGGCTGTGCTGTTTGGTGGCATTATCGGTTCTGGTGTTGTGCTGGGACGTAATGCGCTGCGTAACTATCAGCGCAGAGAGATCTAGCAGACAGATTGCGGACAAAAAAAGACCGGGTTTCCCCGGTCTTTTTTTATTTGTGGCGCTGACGTAAGTTCTCAATTACCGCCGTTAGGTCGAGATCCTGGTCCTGGAGCAACACCAGCAAGTGGTACATCAGGTCGGAGGCTTCGTTTATCAGCTCCTCCCGGTCATGCACGGTCGCCGCCAGTGCCGTTTCGACCCCTTCTTCGCCCACCTTTTGCGCGATACGTTTGGTCCCGCTCGCATACAGTTTGGCGGTATAGGAGCTTTCCGGGTCTGCCGTTTTGCGCTCAGCCAGCAGTTGTTCCAGCTGAAACAGGAACAGCCACTGATGGCTGGCCTCGCCAAAACAGCTACTGGTCCCTTTATGACAGGTTGGGCCGACAGGGTTTGCCAGTACCAGCAGCGTGTCATTATCGCAGTCCGGTGCAATGCTCACCACATTGAGGAAATGACCCGAGCTTTCGCCTTTGGTCCACAGGCGTTGTTTGGTGCGCGAGTAGAAGGTCACTTTCCCGCTGTCGAGCGTGGTCGCCAGCGCCTCGGGGTTCATATAACCCAGCATCAGCACTTCGCCAGATACCGCGTGTTGTACGACCACGGGCAGCAATCCGTCCGTTTTTTCCCAGTCCAGTTGGGCCCGCTGTTGCTCTGTTAACATACCCTTATCTCCACGCCCTGATCTGCCAGGTACGTTTTTAACTCGCCAATATTAATAATCTGCTTGTGGAATACCGATGCCGCCAGCGCGCCGTCGACGTTTGCATCACGGAACGCTTCCAGGAAGTGCGCCATGGTTCCCGCGCCGCCGGAGGCGATCAGCGGAACGTGGCACACGGCGCGCACCTTTTTCAGCTGCTCGAGATCGTAGCCATTACGCACGCCGTCCTGGTTCATCATGTTCAGCACGATTTCACCTGCGCCACGTTTTTGTACTTCCTGGACCCAGTCCAGGGTTTCCCACTGGGTAATGCGCGTCCGGCTTTCATCGCCGGTGTACTGATTGACGTGGTATTTCCCCGTCGCCGCATCGAACCAGGTATCAATACCCACGACAATACACTGCACGCCAAAGCGGTCAGCCAGACGGGTGATAAGCTCCGGATCGGCCAGGGCAGGGGAGTTGACGGAAATCTTGTCAGCACCGAACGAAAGAATACGGGCTGCATCGTCGGCTGTTTTGATACCGCCCGCGACGCAGAACGGAATATCGATCACTTCTGCCACACGCGACACCCAGCTTTTGTCCACTACGCGCCCGTCGCTGGAAGCGGTGATATCGTAAAACACCAGTTCGTCTGCGCCTTCTTCGGCGTAGCGTTTTGCCAGCGGTACGATGTCGCCAATAATTTCATGGTTGCGGAACTGCACACCTTTTACGACCTGTCCATCACGAACGTCGAGGCAGGGAATTATCCGTTTTGCCAGCATTGAATCGCCTCCGTCACAGTAAATTTATCTTCCAGTAATGCCCGGCCCACGATAACCCCGCGCACGCCCGTGCCACGCAGCGCCGCAATATCCGCCAGCGAACCAATGCCGCCAGACGACTGAAAAGCCACCTGCGGGTAACGCGCGCACACGTCGTCGTACAACGAAACGTTAGAACCCGCCAGCGTACCGTCGCGAGAAATATCGGTGCAGAGGACATGTTTCAGCCCAACGGGCAGGTACATTTCGACCAGCGCTTCCAGCGTTACGCCGGAGTTCTCCTGCCAGCCGCTGACGGCCACGTGTTTTTGCCCCTGGTCATCGATACGGACATCCAGCGCCAGCACAAGCGCATCCGCGCCAAAGCGACGGAACCAGCCTTTCACATTTTCAGGATCGTTAACCGCCGTGGAACCCACCACCACGCGCGCCACGCCGGCATCGAGCAGGGCGGCGACATCCTCTTCGGTACGAACGCCACCGCCGACCTGCACGGGCACATCGACGCCGGCCACCAGGCTTTTGATCAGCGCAATCTGGCGCTTAGCGGGATCTTTCGCCCCGGTCAGATCGACCAGATGCAACACCTCGCCACCCTGGGCGACATAATCCTGCAGGCGCAAAAGCGGATCGTTGCCGTAATGACGCTGCTGGTCGTAATCTCCCTGATGGAGACGCACTACCGTGCCGTCGATTAAATCTAACGCAGGAATGATCATCACATCTCCAGGAAGTTTTTCAGCAGCTGTGCGCCCGCCGCGCCGGAGCGCTCCGGATGGAACTGCACGCCAAAGAAATTATCTTTATTCACCGCTGCGGTGAAGGCTTCGCCGTACTGACACTGGGCAATAGTCCAGGTATTAACCGACATGGCGTAGCTGTGCACAAAATAGAAATAAGACCCGTCTTCAATCCCCCGGAACAGACGATCGCCCGCCTTGGGATAAACGCGGTTCCAGCCCATGTGCGGCAGGGGCAGACCGTGATCGACCATTTTCGGCACGTCTTCTTCGATAATGCCGAGTAAGTCCACGCCGTTGCTCTCTTCGCTGCGCCGCCCAAGCAGCTGCATGCCAAGGCAAATACCCAGCACCGGTTGGGTACAGGCTTTTATGAGCTCCACCAGCTCGCGTTCGTGGATCTGATCCATTGCCGCCTGGGCCGTCCCGACGCCCGGTAAAAAGAGTTTGTCAGCGCGCAGCACCAGGTCAGGATCGCGACTCACGGTAGGCTCATAACCATGACGCGCAATCGCCGACTTGACGGAGTTCAGATTGGCGCATCCGGTATCCAGAATGACCACGTTCATCACAACACTCCTTTTGACGAGGGCAGCGTGTCACCCTCCACGCGAATCGCCTGGCGCAGCGTGCGGCCAAAGACTTTAAAGAGGCTTTCAACGCGGTGGTGATCGTTTTTGCCTTTGGTCTTCAGGTGCAGCGTCACGCCCATGGTGTAGGAGAGCGAGCGGAAGAAGTGCTCGACCATTTCGGTGCTCAGGTCACCGACGCGCTGATAGGTAAAATCGGCTTTATACTCCAGGTGCGGACGGCCGGAGATATCCAGCGCACAGCGCGCCAGGCATTCATCCATCGGCAGCACAAAACCGAAGCGGTTAATGCCACGTTTATCACCCAGCGCCAGCTTCAGGGCTTCACCCAGTGCCAGCCCGGTATCTTCCACCGTGTGGTGATCGTCAATATAAAGGTCGCCTTTCACGTTGATTTCCATCCGGAAACCGCCGTGGGTCGAAATCTGGTCCAGCATATGATCAAAGAAACCAACGCCCGTGTGGATCTTGCTGCTACCTTCACGGTCCAGCCAGACCTTAACGTCAATCTGTGTCTCTTTGGTATTACGCTCGACGTGCGCGTAACGATCGCGCTGCGTCAGGCGCTCACCGATAATGGCCCAGTTCAGGTCGGTACGGTTAAAACGCAGCCCCTGAATGCCCATATTATTCGCCAGCTCAATGTCGGTCGCCCGATCGCCAATCACATAGCTGTGCGCTTTATCGAGGGCTTCGTCAGCCAGATAACGTTCCACCAGCTTCACTTTTGGCTTACGGCAGTCGCAGTTATCGGACGGCAGATGAGGGCAGATCAGCACCTCGTCAAACGTCACGCCCTGCGAGTTCAGGATCTGCATCATCAGATTGTGCGGCCCGTCAAATTCCGCCTGCGGGAAGCTGCTTGTGCCCAGCCCGTCCTGATTAGTGATCATCACCAGCTTGTAACCCGCTTTTTGCAGCTTCAGCAGCACGGGGATCACGTCCGCTTCAAAAGCCAGCTTGTCGAAACGGTCGACCTGATAGTCACTGGGTGGCTCGGCAATCAGGGTGCCGTCACGATCGATAAAGAGGTACTTCTGGCTCATACTTTCTCCGCTTTCAGGGCGTCAATCACGCGCTGGCTCTCTTCACGTGTGCCCACGGTGATTCGCAGGCAGCCGCTTAAAGAAGGTTGTTTATTTTGGTCTCGTAAGATAATGCCCTGATCCCATAAAGATTTAAATACAGCACTGGAGGCGGTAAAACGGACCAGGATGTAATTTGTTTCAGACTCAAAGACCTGTTCCACACAGGGGATCTCTTTCAGGGCATTTGAAAGATACTGACGTTCCAGCAGAATTTGCGCCACCCGTTCGCGCATAGCGTTGATCCCCTGCGGCGTAAGCGCCTGCGCGGCAATATCGGCCACGGGCGTTGAGAGCGGATAAGGCGCAATCACCTTCATCAACAGGTTAATGACTTCCTGGTTGGCCAGGGTAAAGCCGCAGCGCAGGCCTGCCAGCGCAAAGGCTTTGGACAGCGTGCGCAGAACAACCAGATGAGGATACTCTTCCAGCCAGCCTGCCAGCGTCGCCTGTGGGCAGAACTCAATATAGGCTTCATCGGCAACGACCAGCGCTTTACCCCGGGTTAGCTCCAGCAGGGTACGGATATCCTGCGGATTAATAATCTGTCCGGTCGGGTTGTTCGGGCTGCAGACGAAGACGACCTTAACGCCGTCCAGGTTCTCTGTAATCGTGGGCAGATCGAGCTGCCAGTCTTCCAGCGAAAGAACGTTGCGACACTCCACACCCAGTGTTTCAGCGCTCACGCTGTACATACCGTAGGTCGGCTGGCAGTACATCACGGCATCTTTATCCGGTTCGCAGAACGCGCGAATCAACAGCTCAATGCCTTCGTCGGCGCCACGGCTGACCAGCACCTGCTCCGGTTTTACCCCTGCATACCGGGCATAGTTCTCAATAACGGCTTTTGGCTGGCATTCCGGATAACGGTTTAATGTTTGCTGAGTAAGCGCAAAGCTGACGGCGGTCGGGAATTCGTTTGCATTCAACCAGACATCGCCGTTGCCGCCCAGACGGCGTGCAGACTGATACGGAGTGAGTCTGCGGACATTTTCACGGGCTAACTCTTCAATGCTCATGCTTGCTCCTTCAGGGCTGCAACGCGCAGCGTCACGGCGTTTTTGTGGGCGGTCAGCCGCTCCGCAGCGGCCAGCGTTTCGATGGTGGAGGCCAGCGCGGAGAAGCCTTCGCGGCTCAGTTCCTGCACCGTCATACGTTTCTGGAAATCAGCCAGACCCAGGCTGGAACAGGTCGAGGTGAACCCATAGGTCGGCAGAACGTGGTTCGTGCCGGAGGCATAATCACCTGCCGATTCGGGCGACCAGTCGCCCAGGAAGACAGACCCTGCGCTGGTGATGCTCTCCACCAGATCGCGTGCGTTGCGGGTCTGAATAATCAGGTGCTCAGGCCCGTACTGGTTAGAGATGGCAATACACTGCTCCAGGTCTTTCGCCACGATAAGGCGGCTGGCGGCCAGTGCCTGTCGGGCGGTTTCAGCCCTCGGCAGGTCGGCAAGCTGGCGCTCGACGGCCTCGCCCACGCGCTGCGCCATCCCGGCATCCGGCGTTAGCAGGATCACCTGCGAGTCCGGGCCGTGCTCGGCCTGCGAAAGCAGATCGGAGGCGACGAAGTCCGGCGTTGCCCCGCTATCGGCTATCACCAGTACTTCGGACGGACCCGCAGGCATATCAATGGCCGCGCCGTCTAAACGCTGGCTGACCTGGCGCTTGGCTTCGGTGACAAAGGCGTTGCCCGGGCCAAAGATTTTATCCACCTTAGGGACGGTTTCAGTGCCAAAAGCAAGGGCGGAAATGGCCTGAGCGCCACCGGCTTTGAAAATAGCCTGCACGCCGCACAGACGGGCAGCGTAGAGGATCTCATCGGCAATCGGCGGCGGTGAACAGAGAACCACTTTCCGGCAGCCCGCGATGCGTGCCGGTGTCGCCAGCATCAGTACGGTCGAAAACAGCGGCGCGGTGCCGCCAGGAATATAAAGACCAACGGAGTCCACCGGACGGGTTACCTGCTGGCAGCGCACGCCGGGCAGCGTTTCCACATCTACGGCGGGCAACTGCTGCGCGGTGTGGAAGGTATCAATGTTTTTAACCGCGATGGCCATTGCCTGTTTGATCTCATCACCCAGGCGCTGGCTGGCTTCTTCTATTTCCTGTTCGCTTACCTGTAACGCCGCGATCTCGGTTTTATCAAACTTCGCGCCGTATTCACGCAGGGCGTCATCCCCGCGGGCTTTCACGTTATCCAGAATCTCGGTCACCGTGCGGGTGATGCTCTCAGAGGCGGAGAGGGCAGGGCGCATCAGCAGGGCTTTTTGCTGCGCTTCGCTACAGGTATTCCAGTCGATGAGGGTATTAAAGCTCATGATCGTCTTCCTAAAGTTGCCGGATGCCGGCCTACGGGTTGTGTAGGCCCGGTAAGCGAACTGCCACCGGGCGGCATACGTGACGTTATTCCATCATCTTCTCAATCGGCAGCACCAGAATGGAGCTTGCTCCCAGCGCTTTCAGTTTTTCCATGGTTTCCCAGAACAGGGTTTCACTGCTGACCATGTGCATCGCCACGCGCTGTTGATCGCCTGCCAGCGGCAGAATCGTCGGGCGCTCTGCGCCTGGCAACAGGGCAATCACTTCATCCAGACGCTCGGTGGGTGCATGCATCATGATGTATTTGGATTCGCGCGCCTGAATCACGCCCTGAATACGGGTCAGCAGTTTGTCGATCAGCTGCTGCTTGGCATCCGCCATTTCGCCATCACGCTGAATCAGGCAGGCTTTAGAGCGGTAAATCACTTCGACTTCACGCAGGCCGTTGGCCTCAAGCGTGGCGCCAGTGGAGACCAGATCGCAGATGGCGTCCGCCAGACCGGCACGCGGGGCAACTTCCACTGAACCATTCAGCAGGCAGGATTTGAACTGCACCCCTTTTTGATCCAGATAACGTTTGAGCAGGTGAGGATAAGAGGTGGCGATACGTTTGCCGTTCAGCCCGGCCGGGCCGTCCCAGGCTTCATCGGCGTTGGTGGCCAGCGACAGGCGGCAACCGCCAAAATCCAGGCGGCGCAGGGTAAAATAGCGCGGATCTTCGCCCTGCGCACGACGGGTGAGTAACTCTTCTTCAAGAACGTTTTCGCCAATGATACCGAGGTCAACCACGCCGTCCATCACAAGACCGGGGATATCGTCATCACGTACGCGCAGAATATCGATCGGCATATTTTCTGCCAGGGCAATCAGGCGCTGGGTGTGCAGATTAATTTTAATACCGCAACGGGCCAGTAATTCGCGTGAATCATCGCTCAGACGGCCTGATTTTTGAATAGCTATGCGTAAACGTGAGTTATCTAACATTCTGTGGTCCTCGTTATCCTGTTTGAATCTGCCTGAACACGGTCCAAAAAAAAGCCCCCGGAAGATGATCTTCCGGGGGCTCTCTCTTGCGTTCTCGCACCACTGGAAGATCTGAATGTCTTCCAGCACACATCGCCTGAAAGACTAGTCAGGATGATGGTGATGATGGTGGTTTTTAAATGGAACGCGTGTCATATAATTTCTCGATGAATGCTTATTCATTTGATGTCTTTTAACCTAAACCACATTAATGGTGTAAAGCAAGGCCTTTTTTTAATCATTAATTCATTTCATATTGAAGCTATGAATTGTCAGTTCCGTATCGCTGGCGTAGCCTTAACAGGAGACGCGTGAATGTCAGGAGAAAACGCATGAAAAAGGTCGCAATTGTCGGTTTAGGATGGTTAGGGATGCCGCTGGCGATGTCATTGACGTCGCGAGGCTGGCAGGTGACCGGCAGCAAAACCACGGAAGATGGGGTTGAGGCTGCCAGAATGTGTGGCATCCAGAGCGTGGTGCTTCGCCTGGAGCCAGAGCTGGTTTGTGATGCTGACGATCTGGACACACTGATGAACGTGGATGCCCTGGTGCTCACCTTGCCCGCACGTCGCAGTGGTCCCGGAGAGACATTCTATCACCAGGCCGTGCAGGAAATCGTGGACAGCGCCTTAGCGCACAATATCCCGCGTATCATTTTTACCAGCTCAACGTCTGTCTACGGCGATATCGACGGTAACGTAAAAGAGGGCACGGAGCGCGAACCGGTGACTGCGAGCGGCCGTGTGCTGAAAGAGCTGGAAGACTGGCTGCACAACTTGCCAGGCACGCAGGTGGATATTTTACGTCTTGCCGGACTGGTTGGCCCGAATCGTCACCCGGGGCGTTTTTTCGCCGGTAAAACCGCGCCAAATGGGCAGCACGGTGTCAATCTTGTGCATCTTGAGGATGTTATCAGCGCGATTACGCTACTCTTACAAGCTCCGAAGGGCGGGCACATCTATAATATATGTGCACCTTCTCACCCGGCGCGAAGCACTTTTTATCCGGTGATGGCCCGCCAGCTAGGGCTGGAGCCTCCGCAATTCCGGGACACCTCCGGGGAAGGGCAAGGCAAAGTCATTGATGGCAATCGTATTTGCCGTGAACTGGGATTTGAATATCAATATCCCGATCCGCTGGTTATGCCAATGGAATAACGTCCCCAGCGGAGACGATCGCACACCGAAAGGGGGCGAGTATGAAACCTCTGCTGGATGTTCTGATTATTCTGGATGCCCTGGAAAAAGAGGGAAGCTTTGCCGCGGCGTCGGCAAAGCTCTACAAAACGCCCTCCGCGCTGAGCTATACCGTTCATAAGCTGGAAAGCGACCTCAATATTCAACTGCTTGACCGCTCGGGCCACCGCGCCCGCTTTACCCGCACCGGACAAATGCTGCTCGAAAAAGGGCGTGAAGTGCTGCATACGGTTCGCGAGCTGGAAAAGCAGGCCGTAAAGCTGCACCAGGGGTGGGAAAATGAACTGATCATTGGCGTCGATGATACCTTTCCCTTTTCACTGCTGACGCCGCTGATTGAAGCTTTTTATCAGCGCCACAGCGTGACCCGGCTGAAATTCATTAACGGGGTGTTGGGCGGCTCCTGGGAGGCGCTCACGCAGGGCAGGGCGGATATTATCATCGGCGCCCTGCATGACCCTCCGCAGTTAAGCGATTTCGGCTTCGCCCGGCTCGGCGTGCTTGAGCAGGTGTTTGTGGTTGCGCCTCATCATCCACTGGCGCAGGAGCCAGAACCGATTAGCCGTCGCGTCATTAAAGGGTGTCGGGCGATTGTGGTTGGGGACAGTTCCTTACCTGAATGCGCGATGTCTTCCCAATTACTGGACGATCAGGAAGCCATTACCGTTTTTGATTTCAAAACCAAGCTGGAGCTGCAAATCAGCGGGCTGGGCTGCGGGTATTTACCCCGCTATCTTGCGCAGCGTTTTATTGAATCGGGCGCGCTGGTGGAAAAACAGGTACTGGCCCAGGTGAACCACGATTCGGTATGGGTTGGCTGGAACGAACAGACCGCCGGGCTGGCTAGCGCATGGTGGCGAGATGAAATTTTAGCAAATAGTGCTATTGCTATGGTTTACACAACGGAGGATGCCGCGAATTCAGCCAGTTAGTAAAAAGAAAAGAGTAAATGCCTGGCCAAAGTATTGCGTTTTGCCTTCAAGGTGGGGCAAAATGCGGCCGCTGCAAACAAATGAATAATCGACGATATAAAAGGCGTCGGTTATTTTTTTTTGCATGTACCAAAACGCCATTTAAAAAAATCCAAGAGGCCGGGCTTAGTACCGGATAGATATTTACTAAAATCCGACAGTTGTTGTCGCTGAGGAATACAGAAATGGGGCAATCTTTTGCTTACGCGGCGGTATTTACCGTAATGGAGAATAACCATGTCGCATAACGCTACTCCAACCTCTCGCGTGGAATTACGTAAAACCCTTACGTTGATTCCGGTTGTTATGATGGGCCTTGCCTACATGCAGCCGATGACGCTGTTTGATACGTTCGGTATCGTATCAGGCCTTACTGACGGTCACGTTGCAACGGCTTACGCCTTTGCGCTGATCGCGATTCTCTTTACAGCGCTGAGCTACGGTAAACTGGTTCGCCGTTTCCCGTCTGCAGGCTCTGCATACACCTACGCTCAGAAATCCATTAGCCCTACCGTTGGCTTTATGGTGGGCTGGTCATCTCTGCTGGACTACCTGTTCATGCCGATGATCAACATTCTGCTGGCGAAAATTTACTTCGAAGCGCTGGTGCCTTCCGTACCTTCGTGGATCTTTGTTGTCGCACTGGTGGCCTTTATGACCATCTCTAACCTGCGCAGCATTAAGACCGTCGCAAACTTCAACACCCTGATTGTTATTCTGCAGATGGGTATTGTTGCGGTGATTGTGGGTCTGATCATTTACGGCGTTTCTCACGGTGAAGGGGCAGGCACGCTGACCAGCACACGTCCGTTCTGGTCTGAAGGTGCGCACGTTGTGCCAATGATTACCGGCGCGACTATTCTGTGCTTCTCGTTCCTGGGCTTCGACGGCATCTCTTCTCTGTCTGAAGAGACCAAAGACGCTGAACGTGTGATTCCACGTGCGATCTTCCTGACAGCGCTGATTGGCGGCATCATCTTTATTGGTGCGTCTTACTTCCTGCAGCTGTACTTCCCGGACATCTCTCGCTTTAAAGATCCGGATGCGTCACAGCCTGAAATCATGCTGTATGTTGCGGGTAAAACTTTCCAGTGGGGCGTGCTGATTTTCTCCAGCGTCACCGTGCTGGCATCCGGTATGGCGGCGCATGCAGGCGTGTCTCGTCTGATGTATGTGATGGGCCGTGATGGCGTCTTCCCGACGCGCTTCTTCGGTTATGTTCATCCGAAATGGCGTACTCCTGCGTGGAACGTGTTGCTGGTAGGTGCCATTGCGCTGATGGCCATTAAGTTTGACCTGGTCACCGCAACGGCGCTGATTAACTTCGGTGCGCTGGTTGCCTTTACCTTTGTTAACCTCTCGGTGATCTCTCAGTTCTGGATCCGCGAGAAGCGCAACAAAACGCTGAAGGACCACTTTAACTACCTGGTCCTGCCATTGTGTGGCGCGATGACCGTGGGCGCGCTGTGGATTAACCTGGAAGAGAGCTCAATGGTTCTGGGTCTCATCTGGGGCGGCATTGGCCTGATTTATCTGGCATGCGTGACTAAAAGCTTCCGCAACCCAGTGCCACAGTACGAAGACATTCCGCAGTAATACGCGTTAAGCATGATAAACCGGAGACATGTTCTCCGGTTTTTTTTGCCTTAAATCTGACTTAACCCAAATGATTAATAACCGTCAGGTCTATGTTAGACGTTTTGGTTATTGGTTCCTGCCAGAACGATCCATAATAATTTGCAGTCTGATATTTTGCTGACTTATTAATTATTATGCTTTCAATGATATTGAGCGGGCTATTTTGCGGCGCGCTTCTCGGTTTTGTTATGCAGCGCGGACGTTTCTGCCTGACGGGCGGTTTCCGCGATATGTATATCGCAAAAAATAATCGCATGTTCTATGCACTGCTCATTGCCATCGCCATCCAGAGCGTGGGGGTATTTGCACTCATTCAGCTTGGGTATATTCGTTATTCTGCGGGCGCCTTCCCCTGGCTGGGCACTGTCGCCGGGGGCTATATCTTCGGGCTGGGGATTGTCTATGCGGGCGGTTGCGCGACAGGTACCTGGTATCGCGCCGGTGAGGGGCTTATTGGCAGCTGGATTGCGCTCTTTACCTATATGCTGATGAGTGCCGTAATGCGCTCGCCGCACGCTGATGGCCTGAATCAGGTACTCAAAACCTACAGCACGGAGCATAACTCCATTCCGGAGACCTTCGGTTTGTCCGTATGGCCGTTTATCGCTCTGTTACTGGTCGTCACCGTCTGGCTGGTGATGAAGGAGCTGCGTAAACCAAAACGTAAGATTGCCTCGCTTCCACCACGCCGCACCGGTCTGGCGCATCTGTTGTTTGAGAAGCGCTGGCATCCGTTTGTCACCGCCGTACTCATTGGGTTGATTGCGCTGCTGGCCTGGCCATTGAGTGAGGCGACAGGACGACTGTTTGGCTTAGGCATCACCTCGCCGACCGCTAACATCCTGCAATTTTTGGTGGCAGGGCAGAGTAAATTCCTCAACTGGGGCGTGTTCCTGGTGCTGGGGATTTTTCTCGGTTCCTTTATTGCGGCAAAAGCCAGCCGCGAGTTCCGCGTCCGCGCGGCAGATGCGCAAACCACGCTACGCAGTGCCTTTGGCGGCCTTCTGATGGGCGTTGGCGCCAGTGCGGCGGGCGGGTGCTCCATTGGTAATGGTCTGGTGATGACCGCGATGATGACCTGGCAAGGATGGATCGGTTTAGTCTTTATGATCCTCGGCGTATGGACGGCGTCGTGGTTTTTATATGTTCGCCCTCAGCGAAAAGCAACGCTTGCGCCGGCGACAGCCTAACACGTACAGGAGCAGTATATGACCGTTAAAAAACTCGATGTGGTGACGCAGGTGTGTCCGTTTCCCCTGATCGAAGCCAAAGCGGCGCTGGCGGAAATGGCCAGCGGCGATGAGCTGATTATTGAATTCGACTGCACCCAGGCCACGGAAGCCATTCCGCAGTGGGCGGCAGAAGAGGGTCACGAAATCACGGATTACCAGCAGGTGGGCGACGCGGCCTGGAGTATCACCGTTCAGAAAGCCTGACTTTCATCCCCTCCCGCCCGGGAGGGGATTGGCTACACAATCTCCTGCGCGTACTGATAGAGCGCTTTCAGCAGCGTCTGTTTCTCCGTATCGCCTTCATACTGCGTATAGAGCATTTCCAGCTCCTGCGCATAGCCCTGCAAAAACTCCGGCGTAAATACGTTGCGACGATGCTGAAGCCAGCGCGCCTGTTCGTTTTCGTCCAGCGTGCCTGGGAAATTACGGGCGCGGTAGTTGAACAGTAATTTCTCGATGCGTTTATCGACAAAGGTAATGTCCAGGGCGGGCAGGTTACGCGGATCGGTTTGCAGCACGATGTTCATCGCGGCCCGATCGGCATCGCTGAAGAAACCGTTGTAAAGCTGGGCATCGACGTTCTCTGACGGGACAAAAGGTTCGGCTTCGGCAAAAATGGCCACCACTTTGTCACGCACCTGCGGGTTATCGCGCAGCACTTTCAGATTATCCAGACAGCGCTGGCGGTCGATACCCAGCCGTTCTGCATCTTCCGGGCGAAGGGTGTTTGCTTGCGCCAGTACCGGGCACTTATTGATATGGACCAGTTTGACTGGAACGGGTGATGCCTCGCCCAGCGCTGCTTTCGGGGTATAAAGGCGTTCACGCAGGGCATCGCTCTCCAGCTCCAGAAGCGGGGTGATGTCCTCAGCGAGGTCCACCATGATCACCGCATTGCGGTTGTCCGGATGCCAGGCCAGCGGGGAAACCCAGCTGGTATTACCGCGCCAGGCCCCGAACATGCCGGAAATATGCACCAGCGGCTTCATCTGCGGCACGTCAATCAGCGTCATTAATTTATGCTTGCTGCGATGGCTAAGCAAATACTCAAAAAGACGCGGCTGGGCGGTTTTAACCAGCTTAGCCATGGCGATAGTGGCGTAAACATCGGCCATCGCATCGTGCGCGTTGCTGTGCTCAATGCCGTTGGCGCGGGTGAGATGTTCCAGACGAAAGCTGGGTAACCCATCGTCGTTCTCGGGCCAGTTTATGCCCTCAGGGCGCAGGGCATAGCAGGCGCGCATGATATCCAGCAAATCCCAGCGCGAGTTGTGATTCTGCCAGCTCCAGGCATAGGGATCGTAGAAGTTGCGGTAAAAGATATTGCGCGTAACTTCATCATCAAAGCGGATGTTGTTATAGCCCACCACGCAGGTATCAGGCACGGTGAAAAGACGATGAATACGCCCGGCAAATTCGGCTTCAGTGACCCCTTTTTCACGGGCTTCCTGCGGAGTGATCCCGGTGACCATAACGGCACCGGGTTGCGGCAGGTAATCATCGGCAGGCTTACAGTAAAAAACCTCTGGTTCACCGATGACGTTGAAATCCGCATCGGTGCGAATCGCCGCGAACTGAGAGGGACGGTCCAGCGATGGGCTGGTGCCAAAGGTCTCGTAATCGTGGAAAAGGAATGTAGGGAGCGCGGCGGAATCAGACACCAGTAATACCATCCAGTTGAAAAGTGACTCCTCTATGGTAAACCATCCCGGGGCTCCCTCCGAACGAAAAGCGTGAATTCATGGCGAAATTGCGGCGTAGATTCCGATAAAATCACGACGCTAGTCACACTTTTTTGCAATTTTTTCAGGTAACGACACAAGAACTTCCGTAAAACGGACAGCGATTTTAAATGACCTGAGGATATACCCTTGAAACGCCGTCTGTTTATTGCTGTTTCCTTGCTCGCTTCGAGCATTACCTCTGCACTGGCTGCCGAACCGCTGGATTTTGCGCCGCAGCCGCCTGCCATTCAGGCAGGGTCCTGGGTGCTGATGGACTACACCACGGGTCAAATTTTAACGGCCGGAAACGAACACCAGCAGCGTAACCCGGCGAGCCTCACTAAACTGATGACGGGCTACGTAGTGGATCGCGCCATCGACAGCCACCGTATTACTCCCGATGACGTTGTCACCGTGGGCCGCGATGCGTGGGCGAAAGGCAATCCGGTGTTTGATGGTTCTTCGCTGATGTTCCTGAAAGAGGGCGATCGGGTTACGGTTCGCGATCTAAGCCGGGGTCTGATCGTGGATTCCGGTAATGACGCCTGCGTGGCGCTGGCCGATCATGTCGCCGGTGGACAGCCGCAGTTCGTTACCCTGATGAACGACTATGTGCAAAAGCTCCATTTACGCGATACCCATTTTGAAACGGTACATGGCCTGGATGCACCCGGACAGCACAGCTCCGCTTACGACTTAGCCGTGCTGTCTCGCGCAATTATCCACGGTGAGCCTGAGTTTTATCACATGTACAGTGAAAAGAGCCTGACATGGAATGGAATCACCCAGCAAAACCGCAACGGTCTGCTGTGGGATAAAACCATGAATGTCGATGGTCTGAAAACCGGGCATACCTCCGGGGCAGGCTTCAACCTGATTGCCTCGGCGGTCGACGGTCAGCGCCGGTTAATCGCGGTGGTCATGGGGGCAGACAGCCCGAAAGGACGTGAAGATCAGGCCCGCAAGCTGTTGCACTGGGGACAACAAAACTTCGACACCGTGCAGATCCTGCGCAGCGGTAAACAGGTGGGGACCGAACGGATCTGGTATGGCGATAAAGAGCAGATCTCCCTGGGCACGGAGCAGGATTTCTGGCTGGCCTTGCCAAAAGCGGAAGTCGCAAACATCAAAGCCAAATATGTGCTGGATAAAAAAGAGCTGGAAGCCCCGATTGCGGCCCATCAGCGCGTAGGCGAAATCGAGTTGTACGATCGGGATAAGATCGTGGCGCACTGGCCGCTGGTCACTCTGGAAAAGGTCAATAAAGGCGGGTTCTTCTCACGCCTGAGCGACTATATCCACCATAAAGCCTGACCCCTTCTTCCTTCCTTAAAAAGCAGACTGGCACTCCTGCGAGTCTGCTCGCATAATAAACACTTCCGGTTTGCCGTACAGACATAATCTGCTTTAGAGTGGATGTATATACAGTGATAATACGGAGGCAGCATGGACTACAGCATCACGCAGCAGCAGAAACGTAAAATTGCCGGTTTTCATCTGGTTGGCCCATGGGACCAGACGGTTAAACAGGGCTTTGAGCAGTTGATGATGTGGGTACAGGGCCGCCAGATCCAGCCCCTGGAGTGGATCGCGGTCTATTACGATAATCCCGATGAAGTGCCTGCGGAAAAACTGCGCTGCAATACGGCGATCGCCGTCGCGGAGGATTTTGTTATTCCGCCAGACAGCGAAGGCGTCATTCTGACGGAAGTGGCAGCAGGGGATTATGCCGTTGCCACGGCGCGGGTAGAAAACCACGATTTCGCCACCCCCTGGAAGCACTTCTTTAACAGTCTCCTTGAAGACAGCCAGTACGAAATTGCGCCAAAGCCGTGCTTTGAACGTTACCTTAATGACGGTAACGCGGACGGCTACTGGGATATTGAAATGTGTGTGCCGGTACAAAACAGAGCGGGTTAAAGTTTATTCCTGCAAATTATAGGGTTTTTCTGCCGGGCGTGATGCGTCTGGCAGAAAACTCAGTACAATTGTGATTTGCCGTGTAGCTGGAGAGCGGGTGTGCGTCCCGACAAATCATTAACTCCTTTTGAGATCCGTCTTTATCGCCATTACCGCGTTGTGCATGGTTGTCGCATCGCCCTGGCATTCATCCTCACCTTTCTGCTGGTGCGCCTGCTTGATATCCCGGAGGGCACCTGGCCACTGATCACCCTTGTTGTGATCATGGGTCCGATCTCTTTTTGGGGAAACGTGGTCCCTCGCGCCTTTGAGCGTATCGGCGGCACGATATTTGGCTCCGCGCTAGGGCTTATCGCCCTCAGGCTGGAACTCATCTCTCTGCCGGTTATGCTGCTCTGGTGCGCCTGTGCGATGTTTTTGTGCGGATGGCTGGCGCTCGGGAAAAAGCCCTATCAGGCGTTGCTGATTGGTATCACGCTCTCCGTGGTGGTCGGTGCTCCGGCGGGGGATATGGCTACGGCGCTCTGGCGAAGCGGTGATGTGATCCTTGGCTCTTTACTGGCGATGCTCTTTACCGGAATCTGGCCGCAGCGCGCATTCCTGCACTGGCGCATTCAGATGGCGAACTATGTGACGGCCTTTAACCGTGTCTATCAGGCCGGGTTTTCGCCTAATCTGGTTGAGCGTCCGCGGCTTGAAAAACACCTGCAAAAGATCCTGAACGATGTGGTGAAAATGCGTGGGCTGATTGTGCCGGCCAGCAAAGAGACCCACATTCAGAAATCCATCTTTGAAGCGATTCAAACCGTGAGCCGCAATCTGGTGTGCATGCTTGAGCTGCAAATTAACGCCCACTGGGCGTCTCGCGCCAGCCACTTCGTCCTGCTTAATGCGCATACGCTGAAAGAGACTCAACAGATGACGCAGCAAACGTTGCTGACCATCGCTCACGCGCTCTATGAAGGAAACCCGCAGCCCATTCTGGCCAACACCGAGCGTCTTAACGAGATTGTGGCGGAGTTGCGCCAGCTTATAAACGAGCATAAAGGCGACAACGTGGCGGAAACGCCTATCCACGGTTACGTCTGGCTGAGCATGGAGCTGGCGCGTCAGCTTGAGCTATTGTCGCATCTTATCTGCCGGGCGCTGCGCAAATAAAACGCTGCCAGGGGGAGTTGTGATGCCTGCTGCTTCGATTCAGCATCATTTGAGGTTATGATAGCTTTAAACGATATACTCATTGTCATTCGCAACCGCTGTAAGTAAGGTTAATGTCACAACGGTTGCTTTAACGAATCCGAATCCACATTATCAGGGGTATAAAAATGGAAACTACCAAGCCTTCGTTCCAGGATGTTCTGGAGTTCGTCCGCCTGTTCCGCCGCAAAAACAAACTGCAGCGTGAAATCCAGGACGTGGAGAAGAAGATCCGTGACAACCAGAAACGTGTTCTGCTGCTCGACAACCTGAGCGATTACATCAAGCCAGGCATGAGCGTTGAAGCTATTCAAGGCATTATTGCCAGCATGAAAAGCGATTATGAAGACCGCGTTGACGACTACATCATCAAAAATGCAGAGATTTCCAAAGAACGTCGCGACATCTCTAAGAAGCTGAAAGTGATGGGTGAGATCAAAAACGCTGAAGCAAAAAGCGAATAATCCCGACGCGTTATGCATAAAGGCTCTCTGGTGACAGAGGGCCTTTTTTGTTGTCAGGGAAAGCCGGTCCGTTAAGGCGAATCTTATAGAAAGGGTTATATTTAGCTTATCGACGTCGTATCACATAACAGGGACATTATGATTCGTTTAACTACGCTGGCCTTCGCGCTTGCCGCGCTGACTCAGAGCGCACTGGCGGTGACGTATCCGCTTCCTCCGGAGGGAAGCCGGCTGGTGGGCGCGCCCGTCACGGTGACCGTGCCGGAAGGCAATACCGAGCCGCTGGAATTTTTTGCCGCTCAGTACGGGCAAGGGTTCAGCAATATGCTCGAAGCCAATCCCAGCGTCGACCCTTTCCTGCCTAAAGCCGGTACGCAGCTGATCATTCCGCAACAGTTGATTCTGCCCGATACCGTACGGCAGGGGATTGTGATTAACGTTGCTGAGATGCGGCTTTATTACTATCCGGAAGGGAGTAATACCGTTGAGATCCTGCCGATTGGTATCGGGCAAGCCGGGCGCGAAACGCCGCGTAACTGGGTCACCAAAGTCGAGCGCAAGCAGGAGGCGCCAGCCTGGACGCCTACCACGAATACCCGGCGTGAATATGCCAAAGAGGGCAAAACCTTGCCGGCTTTTGTCCCGCCAGGGGAAGATAACCCCATGGGGCTCTATGCCATTTACATTGGCAAGCTGTATGCGATTCACGGCACCAATGCGAATTTCGGTATCGGCCTGCGCGTCAGCCAGGGCTGTATTCGCCTGCGCAAAGACGATATTAAATATCTTTTCGACAACGTTCCGGTGGGCACGCGGGTTCAGATGATCGATCGGCCGGTAAAAGCCACCCTTGAGCCGGACGGAACGCGCTGGCTCGAAGTGCATGAGCCTTTATCCCGCAACCGTGCCGAATTTGAATCGGACAAGAAGGTTCCGTTGCCCATCACGCCAGCACTGCGCATGATGACGCAGGGTGTGGACGTGGATGCCGCTGTGGTCAGTGCCGCCTTCACCCGCCGCTCAGGTATGCCCGTACCCATTAATGTTCAACAGGATCATACCGGGCAGCTATAAAGGCGCATATTCAGAAGCTTAACGGCGCGACAGGCCGGATAAGCGCAAGCGTCACCCGGCGAGAAGGGGGCCAGCGCCCCCTGACTGTTCTCAGAACGCTTTTTTGAGGTTGAGCATAAAGCCCCTGTCGCTGATGCCGTCCTCCTTCCACTGGTAGGCATCCAGATGCAGCGCCGAGTCATTGCTGCTGAACTTAACGCCCGCCGTCGCCAGACCGTTCACGCCGCCGCCTTTCTGCCCGTCATCCAGGCTGAACTGCTGGCCTGCCGCACCCTGCAGTGAGGCGGTGCGCTGGCTTTTGCTGTAGCTCAGGTTCGGGCCGCCTTCCAGCGTCATGTTTGCGCTCCAGCCGTTTTTACCCGCGTAGTCCAGCTTCAGACCGGCAACGGAGTCCACCGCCGTTTCGCTGCCCGCGTTCATCGTCAGGTTAAAATCACCCGCGCTGCGCTCGCGATAGCCATCCTCAAGGGTGTGGCGGAAATTCACGCCCGCGTATGGCGTCACGGTCATCCCCTCGGAGAGCATAAAGGTCTTCGCGCCCTCGCTGCGGAACTCCAGATACTGCTGACGCGCGTCGGAATCGGCCACCTTGTTCACGTCGCCATACGCCACCGAGCGG
>NZ_JAJVHF010000022.1 GCF_022171985.1 Huaxiibacter chinensis
CGCTGAAAATGCCGGCCTTTGAATGGGTTCATGTGCAGCTCCATCAGCAAAAGGGGATGATAAGTTTATCACCACCGACTATTTGCAACAGTGCCGCCGCAGCCATTGTGGTTTTACCCACACCACCTTTGCCCATCAGCATAATCAAACCGTGTTCACTGCGGGCGATATCATCAACCAGGACAGACAACGACATATTCTCTGGCTTGTTCTGTGTGCTTTGTTCAGGAAGCGATGTTATCTCAGCGTGTTCGTTGAGCAGGCCTTTCAATGCGGACACACCAACCATGTTCAGCGGCTGAAGGTATAAGTTGTCTGTCGGCAAATCAGATAATCTGGCAGGAAGATTTGCCAGCGCCTCTTGCTCCCGTTGCCATATTGCAGCGGCCAGTGCATCACGTTCTGTTTCGCTCGCAGGCAGGACACCGTTAATGACTAAATACTGATTTTTAAGGCCAATAGCTGATAATTCGCCATGAGTACGAGCGACTTCCTGCAGTGTTGATTTTTGCAATCGCGCGACCAGCACAAGGCGAGTTCGTTCAGGATCGGATAATGCCTCAACCGCATGAGCATATTGCTCACGCTGCTTTTCCAGCCCCGCCATCGGCCCAAGACAGGAAGCACCATCTGGGTTACTTTCGATGAAGCTGCTCCAGGCTCCGGGAAGCTGAAGAAGGCGAATAGTGTGGCCCGTTGGGGCAGTATCAAAAATGATGTGATCGAAGCGGGTCAGCAGAGAAGCGTCGGTCAGTAAGCCAGTAAACTCGTCGAACGCAGCAATCTCTGTCGTACAAGCTCCTGAAAGCTGTTCACTGATGCTGTTAACAACGTCATCAGGCAAAAGACCTTTAATAGGGTCAACGATTCTGGCGCGGTATTGCTGGGCGGCATCCTGCGGGTCAATCTCCAGAGCCGAAAGACCAGACACAGCAGTCACGGGCTGGATAGTTTTCCCGATAGTCTGATCGAATACCTGACCAACGTTAGAAGCCGGATCGGTACTGACAAGCAGGACGCGCTTGCCCTGTTCTGCCAGGCGTATAGCTGTAGCGCAGGAAATTGAGGTTTTACCTACTCCTCCTTTGCCAGTGAAAAACAGGTAAGGCGGGATATTCTGTAAAAAATGCATATGTTCTCCTGACATACTCAACAACAGGAAGTGTTACCACCACAGCAGCTTGTCGGAGCCACGCCCACTTTCTCCAGCGGAATACCTAACCAGCGAGCCAGTTCAGCACGTTTGGGATAACGCCCTGCCATCACCGTTTCGCCATCCAGCAACAGCAGCGGAAGCCCTTCGGCTCCAGAAGCTTCAAGGAATGCTTTCGCTTTAGCGTTCTCAACGAAGCTCATCGGCTGTTGCGCCAGGTTGTAACGTTCGATCTGAACCCCACGCCCTTTCAGCCATTGCACATCAGCAGAAAAATCGACCAGAACCTGATCAACATCTGAACCACAAACGCCGGTACTGCAGCACATCGCCGGATCAAACACGGTTAACGTTTTCATCTTTGATACCTCACATTCGTAAAATCATATATGTTCAGGCAAATTTTTTAGATACAAACAGCCTTACCGCTTCCAGAGCAGTTGGCTGATGCCAGCTTACGGGCGATGGTCTGCACGTCGTCCTGTTGGCTTAACCAGGCCTGCTCAATCACCTGAGCGGCCCAGGAAGGAATATGTGGGGATAAGCGGTAGTGAACCCACTTGCCCTGTTTGCGATCCAGCAACAGTCCACATTCCCGAAGCATCGCCAGATGGCGGGAGATCTTGGGTTGTGACTGTTCCAGTGCCGTGCAGAGATCGCACACGCATAGCTCTCCCATCTCTCTGAGCAGCAGTACGATACCCAGACGGGTCTCATCAGATAGGATTTTGAAAAGTTGTAGGGATGAAATTTGTGTCATTATACTCTCCTGCTTTGAATGGCGAGTTTCGCGCTTCTGAGGCTAAAAGTCAAAAAACACATATGTTTTTTCGTATCTATATGGGAGGGCTATTTCATGTAAGGATAGAAAACATGCTCTGTGGAGTGGGGGACAAATAGTCGTTGTTGGCTTCACGGCTACATTGTAGTGAAGCATAAAAAAAACGCTCCCGGGCAGGAGCGTAAGCCAGTGAATTTGGCGTCAAATGAGGGTCTTACAAGTGGAGCTGCGGGTTAATTCTGGGTGATCTGACTGCGATGCTTTTCAGCCTGCTGCTGGTGAACAACGGAAGACTGACCATTATTCGCCTTCTCATGCACTACTGCGGCCTTCTCATGCTCGCTCATTTCAGAAAATGACTTTGCTGTTTCGTTGGTAGCCCCTGGTTTAGCATTCATCATTTTTTTATGCATTTCAGCCATGTCCTGGTGAGCGGCAGAATTACTGTTTTGCATCATTTCATGGGACATTGCTGCCTTATCGTGGTCATTCATATCCATCATTTTCATGCTCTCTCCCTCAACTGTGCTTTTAACAGTTGAAGACTGCATCTGATGGGCCGGTGCCTGGGCATTATTTACCTGGTCATGCATGTTCATTGTCTCTGAAGCCATGGCAGATGAAGCGACAGCCATCATGGCAATAAAGGATACAAGAATCTTTTTCATGGTTGGGTCTCCGGTGTTTTCATACCCGAACAATCAATGCTAAAGCATTTGATTACAGGGCTGGTTAATCATCACTCCAGGAACCGGGCGATTGGGTTATCACGCTGGTCCTGATTTATGACTGATTATAAAAAACCGCCTCTGTTTATCGCGTGACTGAATGATGACAATTTTGTCACCTTTCAGGTTTCTCCTGAATAACGGGATTAATCCATTAACAGGCGCACTTTGAACACAATTTCCCGCCCCTGCTGTTCTGCTGACAGCTCGCCGCCGTGAGCATGAATGATCGACCTTGTAATTGATAATCCCAGCCCCGCGCCTTCCGTGTTGTGGACCCTTGATGAGTCTGCGCGATAGAACCGGTCAAACAAACGTTCAAGATTAGCGGGAACCGGGCCAGACATCGTATTGGTAATCATCACGTTCACACAGTCACTGTCACGCTCAAGGCGTATCGCTGTACAGGTGTTATCGGGAGAATACTTGATAGCATTGGAGAGCAGGTTACTGAAAGCACGTCGCAGCATATCGCTGTCTCCGGCAACAACGCCCTCTCCTTCAACCGTGATTGTCTTTCCTGTTTCGTCTGCCAGGGGCTCGAATAACTCACGTAATTCATTCAGTTCGGCGGCCAGATCCACATCATGTTTCTCCAGCTGCAGCAGACCATGCTCTGAACGTGCCAGAAAAAGCATGTCACTGGTCATTCGTGACAACCTTTTCAGTTCTTCCAGGTTAGCGAATAAAATTTCGCGGTAATGCGAAACCTCCCTTTCCTTAGCCAGTGCAAACTGCGTCTGCATCATCAGATTACTGACCGGTGTGCGCAATTCATGCGCGATGTCAGACGAGAAATCTGACAGTTTCCGGAATGACCCCTCCAGGCGATCGAACATGTTATTGAACTCCTGCATGGTCTCAGAGATTTCCGGCGGAGCCAGATCGGGATTAAGACGCTGATCCAGGCTATGCACCGTCATGGAGGAAGCCAGGCTGGTCATTTCCCGTAACGGTTTCAGACCAATACGTGTGGTCAGCCAGCCCAGAAAAATTGAAATAAAGACCAGACCTATATTGAACCAGAACAGCCAGGTGCTGAGTTTGTCCATAAACAGGGTGTGATACCCTGTATCCGTGGCAACCGTAATGATGAAATGTTTGCTTTTACCCTGTTCCGGAGTCACTGCAACCCGACGTGAGATGCTGCGGTAAACAGTATTATTTTCTTCAGTCTGGATCATATAGTCGAGAATATCACCTGACTTATTTAACAGGATCTCAGGGACCGCAGAATTTTTAGCATACAGCTCCACGATTTTTTCATTTTCCATGTTTTTTATAGATATGAATAATCCACTGTGCCCTATCATCGCATCATTTATTTTTTCTGATAATGATTTAATATCAGTTTTATTTTGGAACGTTTCTGCTTTCAGAAACTCTTCAGTAAGCTGAAGTTTACCTGTCAGAAAATCCCGATCCTGATTATCGAAATAGCCATTAAGGGTGCTAATCAGTAAAAAACTTGATAACCACCATACAGTCAGCATAACTGCAGAAAAAATCAGACTCAGGCGCGTGGTCAGGGAAATTTTGAATCTCACTCTTCTCTGATCTCCAGAATATATCCGGCACCGCGCACGGTATGGATCAGTTTTGGCTCATAGTCATCGTCAATTTTGCTTCTGAGCCGTCTCACGGCAACATCTATCACATTCGTATCACTGTCAAAATTTATATTCCAGACCAGTGACGAGATAAGACTTCTGGGTAACACTTCTCCGGTGCGTTGCAGCAGCAGTTCAAGCAGAACGTATTCTTTGCCGGTGAGATGGATCTTTTTACCTGAGCGTGTCACTGTCCGCCGCACCATATCGACGGTCATGTCAGCTATGGTGCAAACCGTGGCAGTCTGTGAACGGGCCCGGCGCAATAAGGTTCTTACCCGTGCAACCAGCTCTGTAAAATCGAAGGGCTTGATAAGATAGTCATCTGCGCCAAGCTCCAGCCCTTTCACTTTGTCCCGTACGTTGTCCTTTGCGGTTAAAAACAGGACCGGTTCTTCGTGCCCGGACTCCCTCAGTGCGCTGATGATTTGCCACCCGTCGAGGAAAGGCAGCATCACGTCCAGTATTATCAAATCATACTGTCCTTTCGACGCGGCCCCGAGACCATCGCGGCCATTATCAAAGAGATCGGCCTGATAGCCCTCCTCAACCAGTCCCTGCTGCAGGTAACTACCTGTTTTATGTTCGTCTTCAACGATTAAAATACGCTGCATGGTTAACTCGATGATATGATGGTAAAAATATTACGGATCACTAGCTTGCCTGAGACGGAGCAAGCGTTCCTAGCCAAGATACAGCCCCCAGAATGGCGACCGCAACGAAGAATTCTGTCAGGATGCTGTTTCGCATCATGGCAACGCTGCGAACATAATTCCCTTCCCTGACCATAACTTCAAGGCGGGGGCCAAGGTGAAACCGGTTTGCTGCAGCCAGCAGAAGCATCAGAACAAACAGAGCCGTTTTAGCAAGCAATATGCCCCCCCAGGCACTGTTGAACAAGGGGGTTAAGTTACCTTCAGCAATATACAGATAGTTGACCAGCGCACTCAGGATCAGAGCCACAACAATCACCGTTCCTGCGGTTGCAAATTTTGCCAGAGAGTCAGATATCACACTGACGCTCTGTGCATTATGCGCGTTTCTGCGCATCAGCAGGATAGCAAATGCAACCAGAGCACCTGTCCAGGCACCTGCAGCGCCGAGATGAGTTAGATCGCCCAGTAAATGGAGGTAGTAATGCAGACCGTCATGCATGACGGCGTGTCCTCCCCAGGCAAGTGTAGCCAGCGCCACGCCCCCACTCATCGTCATTAGCAGGCAGGACAATACTCTCTTATTAGTGTAAAGGAACAAAGCACCGAGTGTGGTAAACAGGGCACAGAGCCTGACAATCCAGCTAATACCTACATCAGTTTCTTCTATAACCATCTCGATAATATGGATGGATAATTCTCTGAGATCAGTTACTCCGCTCATGGCATTAGATACCAGGAGCATATTAATGCCAGTAAGAATGATGCCTGCAACAACAGCAAAGGTTATAAACGACCTGAAATTAGTCAGGTTATACGCTTCATGTCTTACACCGCTTATTCCATATATCTGAAAAAATGGCAATCCAAATATTACCATCAAATCAAGATAAAGAAGAAAACGAATAACAATCATAATCAGTTCGTTCATGATATTACTTCACTGTGAAAGTGTAATTACCGGTAATCGGGTGCGTATCTGAAGAAACCGCGCGCCAGTCAACACGATAAGTGCCAGCGGGTAAAGGTTCTCGCGGAATAATGACCATCGATTTAGGGTCAGCGCCTGGTGCCACTTTTGCCGCGACTGGCATCGGAGAATGTGATGACATGCCTTTCATACCCGTCATCGTTAATTTTGCACCTGAGAATTTCACGGTCAGATTTTCCGTGAAATTTAGCTGAATCTTTTCCGGGGCCGCTACAGCTGAATCAGCCTGTGGAACCGAGCTTTTTAATTCCGGATGGGCCATAGCAGAAAAAGCGACGCCCAGAACCAGGCCACCTGTAAGAGTGGCTTTATGTAAAATCGACATATTATTTACCTGTTTAGTTGAGTGTTTTAAGTCAATGCATTAAAACCAGATTCTGGCTCCCGCCAGGAATACTACCTGATGGTCTTTCTCACCCTCTCTTTTCGCCATATCGGATGTTTTCCCGTAAAGCTGATTCCAGGAGACGCCTACATAGGGTGCAAACTCGCGGCGTATTTCATAGCGCAACCGGAGCCCCAGCTCTGTGTCAGCTAATCCCCTGCCGCGCCCCCGCGATTCATCATCCTGACTGTAGAAATTCACCTCATAGGATGGCTGGAGTATGAGCCGGTTAGTAAGTAAAACGTCGTATTCTCCTCCCAGACGCAGAGCGGCTTTTCCACCATTACTGACAAAACCCGTAATTTCAGACTCAAAATTATAGAGCGCAAGTCCCTGAAAACCGACAGCAGCCCAGGTCTGGGCTGACTCAGGTCTGAATTCCTGCCTGACACCCGCAACCAAATCCCACCATGGGCCAACCGCATGTCCCCAGAGTAACTGGGCTTCTGCCGTCTCTGTTTTTCCCCCGCTTCGTTCACCTTCGCTCTTTAGCCAAAGCCGGTCTGTGTCGCCTCCGATCCAGCTGTTAACGCTCCAGCTGAAATTGTTGCTGTTATCCGACCGTTGCCATTCAAGCTGATCCAGCAGAACCAGATAATTAATTGCACTGTCGTGAATTGCATGCCCCTGTAAATTGCCGAATGCAGCCTTTCGGTCGGCATTGGTAACTGGCGGAATTGGCGTTCTGCTCTCTGTCACAACGGGCTCCATGGACGTCATCTCAGTGAAGTTCTCATCCGCTGACATCTGCATAGCTGACATGTCGTGCCCGGCGTGGGGGTCTGCAGACACTGAGCCCGCTGCGATCGAAACTTGTGAGGTAAACAAACCGGCGAACAAAACCGGTATGGCCTTAAAATTTCTCTTCATTCGCATCATTCCTCCACCCGAACTTCACGAAACATTCCCATTTCCATGTGATAGAGCAAATGGCAGTGATATGCCCAGCGGCCAAGCGCATCTGCTGTCACTCTGTAACTGCGTTTGGTACCAGGAGGAACATCTATTGTATGTTTACGCACCATGAAATTACCGTTTTCATCTTCCAGATCGCTCCACATACCATGCAGGTGAATGGGGTGAGTCATCATGGTATCGTTGACCAGCGTGATTCTGAGTCGCTCACCGTATTTCAGCAGCACAGGTGCGGCATCGGAAAACTTAATGCCATTAAATGACCAGGCAAACTTTTCCATGTGCCCGGTTAAATGCAGTTCTATCGTTCGTCCGGGTTCACGTCCGTCAGGATCCTCAAAGCGGCTTTTCAAATCCGCGTACGTGAGAACCTTTCTTCCGTTATTTCGAAGACCAATACCCGGATCGTTTAATTTCGGAGAGACGCTCATCGCCTGCATATCAACCAGCGGGTTATCCGTTTCTGACGCAGGATGACTTTGCATTCCCGGCATTCCGGCCATCTGGGAATGATCCATACCGGCCATGTTGCTGTGGTCCACTGGCGCGGAGGATGTCCCGCTTTCCGGCAGGTCAGCGCCATCCATAGACATCATCTGTCCGCTGTTATCCATGCCTCCCATCTGGCTGTGATCCATTCCTGCCATATCATGTCCCATTCCTCCCATACCCATATCTTCCATGGTCAGAAGAGGACGAGGATCGAGAGCGGGAACGGCAGCACTTAACCCCTCTCTTGTGGCCAGAGTCCCGCGAGCGTAACCGGTTCTGTCCATGGATTGTGCGAAGATGGTATAGGCCTCACCCTGCGGCTCCACGATGACATCATAGGTTTCGGCAACTGCAATCCTGAATTCGTCAACGGTGACCGGATTGACATACTGACCATCTGCAGCCACAACCGACATTTTGAGCCCGGGAATGCGGATATCGAAATAGGTCATTGCCGAGCCGTTGATAAACCGTAAGCGTATTTTTTCACCCGGACGGAACAGTCCGGTCCAGTTTTTCAGCGGGGCCTGTCCGTTCATGAGATAGGTGTAGGTGTAACCGCTGACATCCGCGAGGTCAGTTGGATTCATTTTCATTTCAGCCCACATTTTCCGATCGGCAATGGTGGCTGACAGCCCCCTGGTATTCACATCACGGAAAAAAGAGCCAACGGTTGGTTTATTGAAATTGTAGTAATCCGACTGTTTTTTTAATTTTTTCAGCAGATGCTGAGGATTTTCATCGGTCCAGTCAGACAACATGATCACATGCTCACGATCGTAAGCAAAAGGTTCAGGCTCCTGGGCATCGATAATAATGGCACCGTATACCCCTTCCTGTTCCTGAAGACCGGAATGGCTGTGGTACCAGTAAGTCCCGTTCTGCTTAACCTTGAAGGTGTAGACGTAGGTGTCATCAGGCTCGATGCCCATAAAACTCAGTCCCGGTACACCATCCATATTGGCCGGAAGAATAATGCCGTGCCAGTGAATGGATGTCTGCTCATTGAGCCGGTTTTTGACCTTCAGGGTAATAGTTTCACCTTCTTTCCAGCGAAGGACGGGCCCCGGCAGGCCGCCATTGATGGTTTTGGCCTGGCGCTGACTGCCGGTGATATTGACGGTCGTTTCACCAATGGTCAGGTCAAACTGAGTACCCTCCAGGGATGCTGCAGGTGGCAGGCTCAGACTGGAACGTGCATTGAAGCTCCATACGCCAAGACTTCCGGCTACACCAGAGAGGGTCAACCCCTTCAGGAAAGTTCGTCGAGACGTTTTGAGTTGCATGGCGATCCCTTAATTAAAATATGGTTAATGGCAGAGATAGAGAACCGATTTGAATTAGATTCATTCTCCTGCAATGAAATGAAGCTAGCACACCTTACAAAACAAATTCATTACAATTGTGTAATGTAACTGGCTATATTACATTTATGTCATCTTTCCCACGTGTCTGTTATTTTTATATATGATTATGTGAGCCTCTTTTTATTTGTCAGGAAAGGTATTTTATTATGAAAACATTAATTGCTGTCACTGCGTTAACCTCTTTATTATCCGGGGCGGTTTTTGCCCAGTCCAGTAACATTGCGCACGACGCACATCGTTTCGTCAATAATGCCTCTGCAATTTCCCATGTGAACGCGGCTACGCATGAACAGAATACTGATGAAAAAAATAAAGATATAGCGACTCCGTTTTCTGAAATGAATGAACATGAAAGAGCTATTATTGCTCATTCATTTATGAATAATAGCGCTTCTTATCCACATCAAAAAATGATTGAGGAACATAAAAAAATGCTGAACGAAAGTGAAGCAAACACAAAAAACTTATCCTTTAGCGAACTGAATGCCGGTGAGAAAGCTGCACTTATACATGAGAGTGTCAATAATGCAGGTGCCGAAGCTCATCAAATACAGGCAAAAAAACTTCGAGAATTGTATGAAAGCGGCAAGCAGTAAGCGACTTCTGCTCCCCCCTGGGATGAGGTGACGATTTTACTGGCAGGTCACTATGCGGGGTTACGGCATAGTGACCTGCATAATTAACGCTACTCATCACTATCGGGCCTGTCATACAGTTCCCAGAGCTTCAGGAGCAAACGGGAAACAAGATATGTTACAAAAATGATGACCATCAACGGTGCTCCCGATTAACTGACAGATGACACGCCTCCAGAAAACCCCTAGCATACGCCGCAGTGTTCATGCTAACGGCGAATTCCAGTAAATGTATTCTACCGATGTCGTAAAAGAAAATGCCTACCTTTCAGCCACCCGCTCGGGCCTGGAATCGAACGAGATCGCTACCCTTCAGCGCTCTTTGCCTTCCCGGTTTAATCTTCGGCATTTGAAAAAAAATGAATCATTAAAACTCGTACTGCAAAAGAAAGCGGGAAAATCACGTGTCGTAGCCTATAAATTTACGTCCGGTTCATTTAATTACACGGCGTATCGTATATCAGACAAAAAGTTCTATAACCTTTCCGATACTTCCGGGAAAGGCAGTCTCGATTATCCGTTACCGACCACAGCAAGACTAAGTTCGCCTTTCAATCCTGCAAGACTTAACCCGGTATCGGGAAAAGTGAGTCCCCATAATGGCATTGATTATTCCATGCCCATGAACACGAAAATAGTTAGCGTCATCGACGGAAAAATCACCCGGGCCGAATACAACAGTACTATGGGATATTTTGTTGAAGTAACGGGAAAAGCCGGTGTTAAAACTCGCTATCTCCACCTCAATAAAATACTCGTTACTAAAGGGGCCAGGGTTACCCGGGGAGGCGCTATTGCGTTATCCGGTAACAGCGGACGTTCATCCGGTCCTCATCTACATTACGAGCTGGTCATCAATAACAATCCTGTTAACTCGCTGGCGTTCCGGGCAGCGGTACCCGCTGATAACAAACTCGAACAGCATGCCTTTGCGCATGCCAGAGACTACGAACGATACCTGGACTGATAACGGGACCGCGACGCGGCCCCGTCTGCCGGATTAATTTTTTTTATCGTTTTCACTTCCGTGATGTTGATGATCTCCATGCCCTCCGTGTCCGTGGAAAAGATGCATTAGCGGGCAGACCAGCAATAACAGATATGGCCAGTAACCTGCCACATGTGACCAGTGTTCGCGCAGGAGGGCAAATGCCGCGATCGCGGCGACTGCAATAAGCGCATAGGTGGTACTTTTCATACTGGACTCCTTCTGTTCGTAACTGGCTCTTCATTCAGGGTTATTTCCCGAGCCTGACCCTTTTCAGACGCAACGCATTTACAATGACGCTGACGGAGGAAAGAGCCATGGCCGCCGCCGCAATAACTGGCGACAGCAGTATTCCATATACCGGGTAAAGCAGACCAGCAGCCACGGGCACGCCAAGTGCGTTGTAGATAAATGCAAAAAACAGATTCTGCCGGATATTTGTCATGGTGATTTCTGACAGATGACGTGCTCTGTTCAGTATCATCAAATCGCCTTTGAGAAGGGTAACGCCGGCACTTTCTATTGCCACATCTGTACCCGTTCCCATGGCTATACCCACGTCAGCCGCCGCCAACGCCGGGGCATCATTCACACCGTCTCCGGCCATCGCAACCACATGACCAGACTCTTTCAGTCGGGTTATCACTGCTTTTTTGCCATCAGGCAGAATCCCGGCTTCAACCTCATCTATTCCCAGTTTCCGTGCGACTGCTTCAGCAGTAAGCTGGTTATCCCCGGTGAGCATAACAATGCGGATCCCCGCCTGACGTAACGCTTTTAGCGCATCCGGCGTAGTTGCTTTCACGGGATCCGAGATAGCTATCAGGCCTGCAAGGTGCCCGTCTGTAGCCACATAGATAACGGTAGCGCCTTCCATCCGCAACGTATCTGCAACGGCCTTTTGATTATCAATAACGATCCTGTTTTCCTGCATAACCAGCTCATTACCGATAACAACCCGTTGACCTTCAACATCGCCTGAGACACCTTTACCCGACGGGGCATTGAAATTAGTGACTGCGGGTATCGCGATCCCCTTTTCCTGTGCTGCTTTAACTACTGCCATACCCAGCGGATGCTGCGAGCCTTTTTCCACTGCGGCCGTTACACGTAAAAGAGATGTTTCACCACCCGGACTGAGACTGATAATCCCTGTCACCGTCGGCGCACCTTCCGTGAGCGTGCCTGTTTTATCGACAACCAGCGTGTCCACTTTTTCAAGGCGCTCCAGCGCTTCGGCATTCTTGATTAACACCCCGGCCTGGGCTCCTTTGCCTACCCCCACCATTATCGACATCGGCGTGGCCAGCCCAAGCGCACAGGGACAGGCAATAATCAGGACCGATACAGCAGCAATCAGACCGTGCGCTACCTTGGGCTCGGGCCCCCAGACAGACCAGATCACGAAAGCAACAACCGCGATAAGTATCACCAGAGGAACAAACCAGCCTGAGACGCTGTCAGCCATTCTCTGGATGGGGGCACGCGAACGCTGTGCATCAGCGACCATCTGAACAATTCGTGAGAGCATCGTTTCATCACCGACTTTCTCTGCACGGATGATAAGACTACCTGTCTGATTAATGGTCCCGCCGATGACAGGGTCACCCTCCGTTTTGGTAACCGGCATTGACTCCCCGGTTACCATCGATTCATCAATGGCCGTTTTGCCTTTGATCACGATACCGTCGACCGGAACACTCTCTCCAGGCCTGATGCGGAGCTTATCGCCAGGCAGGACATCTTCAGCATTAATGTCCGTTTCATGACCATCATCATCCAGTCGTCTGGCGGTTTTGGGAGCAAGGTTCAGAAGTGCGGTAATGGCGCCCGACGTTTGTTCCCTTGCGCGTAATTCAAGGACCTGTCCCAGCAGAACAAGCACCGTGATAACAGCGGCGGCTTCAAAATAAACGGCCACCAGGCCATCCATGTTTCTGAACGATGCAGGAAACCAGGAAGGGAAGACGGTTGCAATGACGCTGTACACCCAGGCTACACCGGTCCCCATTGCAACGAGAGTAAACATATTCAGGGAGCGGTTACGCAACGACATTCCGGCCCGGGCGAAGAATGGCCAGCCACACCACAACACGACAGGAGAGGCCAGAAGTAACTGCAGCCACGTGTTGTACTGTGGCGGTACTGTATTCCTCAAAGCGGGAAACAGATGAGAACCCATTTCGAGTATCAGAACCGGAAACGCCAGCAACAACCCCAGCCAGAAGCGTCTTGTCATGTCGCGAAGTTCATCACTCGTCCCCGTGGATGCCGTAGCTACGAGCGGCTCCAGTGCCATTCCACAGACAGGACAGCTTCCGGGACCACTACGGCGTATCTCCGGATGCATCGGACATGTCCACACACCTTCAGAAATCTCTTTCTCCGCCTGGCGGTGAGACTGTTTTATCTTATCAGGGCTGACTTCATGGTGGTCGTGGTGATGGTGATGTTCACTGGCATCTTCGGTAAAATAATGATCGGGATGGGCTTTAAATTTGCTCTCACAGCTGGCGGAGCAGAAATAAAGCTGATGGTCCTGGTATCGAATGCTGCTGTGCGCCTTGTCAGGCAGGATGACCATCCCGCACACGGGATCTCTCACCTTATGCAATGCGTGACTCTCGTCCGGGGATGATGTCTGCTCAGAAGCAGTCTGGTTGTTATGTTCCACTGCATTGTCATTTTTCACAGTAACTCTCCTTATGCATATCTGAAGCATTTTCTGTCTTCAGGATATGTCATGGATGCGATTACCACGAATGCCGCCGGCATAAGAGTGCCTGCTGCCGGCGTCCCGTTATCAGCCGTTCCGCTGACTATTCGATTCGCTGGAAGACTTTTTTACTGCCCTCCGGTGAGAATGCGATAACATCGTAAGCCTCTTTTCGGGCCCCCATCTCCATTCCCGGACTTCCTGCTGGCATACCGGGGGTGGCGAGACCGTATATACCCGAACCAGACTGCATGGCCTTATGTATCGTTGCCGCAGGCACATGGCCTTCAATGATCAAATTACCTACAACCGCGGTATGACAACTTCGTAGTCCAGCAGGAACAGCATGCTTTTCTTTCAGGGCTGACAGCGCCTGATCATTCATGACGTGAGTTCGCACTTCGAACCCGTCTTTTTCCATCGCTTTGCCCCACAGGGAACAACAGCCACAGTTTTCAGATTTGTACATATCAATGACTTTTTCACTCGCCATTGCAGGCAGTGACAGGCCGAGAGCCAGGGCCATTAGAACCACTTTTTTCATACTCACCTCTGTATATTATCGATATAAACCCTGACGTCAGGGTGAATCAGTGCAGAAGGACGCCCACTGGGGGCGCCCTTTCAGGGTTATGACACGCTTTTTTTATGTCTGCGCAGCCAGATTAATTTGTAGGCGGCAGGAATAATGAACAGGGACAGCAGCGGAGCCGTGATCATCCCACCAATCATTGGCGCAGCAATACGGCTCATGACTTCTGAACCTGCGCCGGTTCCCCAGAGTATTGGCAGCAGACCCGCAATGATCACCGCCACGGTCATGGCTTTCGGCCGGACACGCAGTACGGCACCATGATAGAGGGCTTCATCAAGACCTTCCGGTGTGAACGTCTCTTTACGGGACAATTCCGGGTGCGCTTCAATGGCATGACGCAGATACATCAGCATGACCACGCCAAACTCTGCTGCCACCCCGGCCAGGGCGATAAACCCGGTTCCGGTCGCCACTGACATATGGAAGCCCTGCCAGTACAGGAACCATATTCCGCCAACCAGGGCGAACGGCAGGCTCATCAGGATCAGCAGGGCTTCGTCAACCCGGCGGAATGCCAGATACAACAGGATGAAAATGATCATCACCGTCATCGGCACCATCAGCTTCAGTTTCTTGTTGGCATGCTCAAGCAGTTCAAACTGTCCGGAGAATGCCACACTGGTTCCCGGTCTCAGTTTCACTTTCTCGCTGATGGCCGTCTTAATGTCGTTAACCACCGACACCATGTCCCTGCCGCGGGCATCAACATAAATCCAGCTGGCTGGCCGGGCATTTTCGGTTTTCAGCATGGTTGGTCCAGAAACGACGTTAATATCCGCGACATCGCCCAGCGTGATCTGCTGCTTCATCGGGGTCAGGATCGGCATCTGTTTCAGCGCCTGCGGACTGTTCCGGTAATCCTGCGGGTAGCGAATGTTAATAGGGTACCGGGCCACCCCTTCAACCGTCTCACCCACCATAGCACCTCCGATTGCTGAAGAGACGAACAGCTGGACATCACCTACCGTCATCCCGTAGCGGGAGGCTTTCTCCCGGTTGATATCGATATCGATGTAGCGCCCGCCCTCAAGTCGCTCAGCCAGGACAGACACCACGCCAGGCACGGTTTTGGCTACCGCCTCGATACTCTGCGCCGTCGCGTCGATATCGGACAGAACAGTCCCGGACACTTTGATACCTATCGGGCTTTTGATCCCGGTTGAGAGCATATCAATACGGTTACGGATAGGCGGCACCCAGAGGTTTGCCAGACCCGGTAAACGGACTGTCCTGTCGAGTTCATCAATAATCTTGTCAATTGTCATGCCGGGACGCCACTGATCCTCAGGTTTGAGCTGGATCGTGGTTTCCACCATTTCGAGCGGCGCGGAATCCGTTGCGGTCTCTGCTTTACCGGTCTTGCCAAATACAGAAGCCACTTCAGGAACGCTTTTGATTAACTTGTCTGTTGTCTGCAGGAGCGCTGCAGCTTCTGCCGGAGAGACGCCAGGCAAGGTCGACGGCATATACAGCAGATCGCCCTCGTTAATCTTCGGCAGAAATTCACCGCCCACCTGACTCAGTGGCCAGATAACCGTGAAAATGGACAAGGCCGCAACCAGCAGGGTTGTTTTTGGCCAGTGGAGGACCCGCAGCAGCAAAGGATGATACGCTTTGATCAGCACCCGGTTCAGGGGGTTACTTGTCTCGGCAGGAATTTTCCCCCGGATCCAGAATCCCATCAGAATAGGAATGACGATGATGGCCAGTGCGGCCGCTCCCGCCATGGAGTACGTTTTCGTGAATGCCAGCGGGCCAAACAGACGACCTTCCTGCCCTTCCAGGGTAAAGATAGGAATAAAGGACAGGGTGATGATCAGCAGGCTAATGAACAACGCGGGTCCCACTTCCACGGAGGCGTCGGTAATCACCTTCCAGCGGGTGGCGTTGTCAATCTGCTCACCCGGATGCTGATGATCCCACTCCTCAAGCCGTTTGTGCGCATTTTCAATCATCACAATGGCGGCATCCACCATCGCACCGACGGCAATCGCTATCCCTCCCAGCGACATGATATTGGCGTTCAGTCCCTGGAAGTGCATGACGATAAAGGCGATACACAGGCCAAGCGGCAGAGAGATAATCGCCACCAGGGCAGAACGTACGTGCCACAGGAACAGAGCACAGACGATGGCCACCACGATAAACTCTTCCAGAAGTTTGGAACTGAGGTTATCAATCGCCCGGTCGATGAGCTGGCTGCGATCGTAGGTGGTCACGATTTCAACGCCTTCCGGCAGGCTGGCCTTCAGCGTCTCCAGTTTATCCCTCACTGCCGTGATAACGTCGCGCGCATTTTTACCCGACCGCAGGATCACCACGCCGCCAGCGACTTCTCCCTGGCCGTTCAGCTCGGCAATACCACGCCTCATTTCGGGCCCGGTCTGCACGCGGGCAACATCCCGCAGATAAACCGGCACGCCGTTCTCACCTGTTTTCAGGACGATGTTATTAAAATCATCAATGCTCTGAAGATAACCGCTGGCACGGACCATATACTCCGCTTCGGCCATTTCAACGGATGAGCCACCGGCCTCCTGGTTAGACGATTCAAGTGCCTGTTTCACTTCGGGCAGGCTGATACCGTACTGGGACAGTTTTACCGGATTGACCTGAATCTGGTACTGTTTCACCACGCCGCCAACCGAAGCGACCTCAGCCACGTTCGGGATGGTTTTCAGCTCAAATTTCAGGAACCAGTCCTGCAGAGAGCGCAGTTCTGAAAGGTCGTGTTTTCCGTTGCGATCGACAAGGGCATATTCAAAAATCCAGCCCACACCCGTGGCATCAGGACCGATTTCAGAACTCACACCGGCAGGCAGTTTTCCCTGAACCTGATTCAGATATTCCAGCACGCGGGAACGGGCCCAGTACAGATCGGTGCCGTCTTCAAAAATGACATACACATACGAATCCCCGAACTGTGAAAAACCACGCACGGTTTTTGCGCCAGGTACGGACAGCATGGTGGTGGTAAGTGGATAGGTGACCTGGTTTTCTACAATCTGCGGGGCCTGGCCGGGATAGCTGGTTTTGATAATGACCTGCACATCTGACAGGTCAGGCAAGGCATCGACCGGCGTGTTAATAATCGTCCATGTACCCCAGATGCTGAGAAACAGGGCCCCCATCATGACCAGGAAACGGTTGGCGACAGAGCGCCGGATAATCCATTCAATCATCGTCGTCTCCTCAGTGCCCTGAATGCATATTTACAGGCTGGTCAGACATTGCTGGCATACTGCTTTCTGTTTTTTCAGGGTGGCGCATACGTTCCAGCGCGCCCGTAATATTGGCTTCGGAGTCAATGAGGAACAGGCCACTGACCACCACGGTATCGCCTTCATTCAGGCCGGAACCGATGCCGGACTGTTGCTGTGATTCATGCAGAACGTGGATCTGTTTCGGCACAAACTTGCCTTCATCATCAACAGTAATCACGCGCTGTTCTTTGCCGGTATCGATAACGGCCTGGCTTGGTATCAGCAGCATCTCCTGGCTCTTGGTATTCAGTTTCAGATAGGCATTCATGCCCGGCTTGAGAAACTCATCCTTATTAGAAACCTGGAGACGGACCTGAAGCGTACGGGTTGTCTGATCCACGCTGGGAAGAATGTTCCATTTTTCGACATGGAATGTTTTATCCGGATAAGCCGGTACCGAAATTTCAAACTGCGACGTATCTTTCAGCAGATATGCGATAGATTCTGGCACTGCAGCGCTGATCCAGACCGGGTCCATTCCCTGAATCTGAGCCACCACCTTATCTTTCGAAATATTCATGCCGGTGCGCAGGTCAAATGCAGTAATGACACCATCAATAGGTGCTTTAATGGTAAAACGGGTCTGAATGCTCCGGGTAGAACGCAGTCTCTGAATATCCTCTTCCGGCATACCTGCCAGGCGAAGCCGTTCCAGAACGCCTTTAATTTGCGTGGAAGTACCACCGGTGCTGGATAACAGAAGGAATTCGCTCTGTGCTTCCACCCAGTCCGGAATGGTAATATCGATAAGTGGCGTCCCCTTCTTCACATGATCGCCAATCGTCATGGGGTAGACTTTTTCGACAAACCCGTCAGAACGCGCCTGCACAATAACAAACTGATACTCGTTATAGCTGACATTAGCCGGGATTGTCTGAGAATAATTCAGCATTCCTCGCGTGACTTTTTGCGTTTTTAATCCCAGATTCTGAACCTGGGTTGGGTCGATACGGATCCCGCCACTGCTTTTATCGCCACTGTCATCAGCATATTTTGGCACCAGGTCCATATCCATAAAGGGCGATTTTCCGGGTTTATCAAATTTGGTATCCGGTTTCATAGGGTCATACCAGAAAAGTACCTTTTTCTCCGGTGCCTTTTGTTCTGCTGGTACTGTTTTTTGTGATGAGTTTACATACTGCCAGGCAGTAACCGATATCAGCCCCCCTGCTATGAGGCTGCTGATAATTATTGCAGCATATTTTATCTTTAAAGAAGCCATACAATTTCTCGCTGAAAAATCAAAAAACCTGGCATATGCGCACGATCATTCATTCACAGTAATCCCATAATGAATGTTCAGGCGCACTGGATGTATTCGCTCCGGACTGTTAATCAGGACTGCGTAACGTTAATGCTTTTGAGTAAGGAGATATTGCCCTGCTGAATAAACGAGAAATCGACATGGTTGCCGGTTTTCAGGGCATTGATAGCGTCGTCTGCATTAACAAAAGTGAAGCGCATGGTCATTGCAGGCCAGCCCACCGCCGGGATTGCTTCGTGCGAAATGGTGATTTTTTTACTATTCATATCAATGTCTTTAACGATACCGGTGCCCTTGATAACCTGCTGTACCGAAGCATCACTGGCAGCATTCATATCGCCATGCTGATGTGTTTCAGCATGAAGACCGGCAGAAAACATGACAGAGAAGGCACCAAATAAAACGGCTTTAAGTGAATTACGCATTTTAATTTCCTGATTAATTGAATAAATTTACTCTACCCAACCGCCACCCAGCGCGGTAAACAGATTAATTTCGTTAACCTGTCGGGAATAGGTAAGATCGAGAATGGTTTGCTGCGTCGCGAAGAGGGAACGTTCTGCATCCAGCACTTCGATGTAACTGACAGCACCACTTGCATACAATCCTCTGGCACGCTGTAGAGTTATCTGAAGTGAATCAAGATAACGCTGCTGTGACTCAAGTTGCTGGCTAAGGCTGTCGCGCAGCGCAAGCGTGTCGGAAACATCCTTAAAGGCTGACTGAATTTTTTGTTCGTAATTAACCACGGACTGTTGCTGGCGAATTTCAGCCAGCTTCAGATTGGCTTTGTTCCTGCCAGCATTAAATATAGGAATTTCAATTTTAGGAATAAAATTCCACATTCCACTTCCTGACGTAAAGAGGCTGGACAGCTCCGTACTGCTTGAGGAGAGACCACTGGTCAGGGTAATGGACGGGAAAAAAGCCGCTCGCGCTGCGCCAATATTGGCATCAGCCGCTTTCAACTGGTATTCCGCTTCCATAATATCCGGACGCTGCAGCAATATTTGTGACGACAGATTTGGTGGCAATTTTACTGGTGCGATCTCCCCACCTTTAATCCCTTTTTCTGACGGAACTGCGCGGTACGTTCCCAGCACCAGTTGCAGGGCATTGTTTGCCTGAGCCAGATCGCCTTCTCGTTTGGCTATTTCGGCGCGGGTACTTTCGATTTGCCCCCTGGCTTGTTCAAGCGCCAGAACGTTCGTACTCCCGGTCACCAGTTGTTGCTCAACGAATGCATAAGACTGTTCATAATTTTTCAGCGTTTCCCGCGCAATACGGAGTTGTTCGTACGCCAGTTGCTGGCTGAAATAGCTCTGTGAAACGTTGGAGACCAGCAGGATGTGTACGGCACGACGGGCTTCTTCGCTGGCAAAGTAGTTCTGGCGATCAGCCTCACTCATGTTCTTAAGTTTGCCAAAAAAATCGAGCTCATAGCTGAGCTCCAGACCCGCGTCGTACTCCTGTGTGGTCGGCTTGTCACCTTTCAGACCACCGTTGTATGTGATCCCGGATGAGGCATTCAGTTGGGGATAACGATCTGCATCCGTGACGTTGAACTGGGCCCGGGCCTCTTCAACCTTCAGGGCAGCCATTCTCAAATCACGGTTATTATTCAGGGCTTCACCGATCAGCCTGCTGACCTGGGGATCGACAAAAAAGTTTCGCCAGCCCGTATCCTGATAGCTGTTTACCGCAGGCGTCAGACTGTTTTTAGACAATGAAAACTGCTGGGGAACCGGAGCTGGCGGACGCTGATATTCAGGTGCCAGAGAAACACAACCAGCCAGGATGAATATGGTACTGATGCTGAGTAATTTTAATTTGAACATAACGCTTCTCGTACAGGCAGACCTGGTAAATGGTTCAAACGAAGTCCAGAGTATTACCAGGGTTACTTTACAGAATGCACTCTGTTTGTCGGGTGACAGAATAATGACAATGTTGTCATTTTTACGGTAATTCGTTGATTACGATCGTGTGCGCAATAGAATGACATTAGCAGCCAGACGGGGAGCAAGATGAAAATATTGATCGTCGAAGACGAAATTAAAACAGGTGAATATCTCAGCAAAGGGTTTACAGAGGCAGGGTTCGTAGTGGATCACGCTGATAATGGTCTTACCGGATATCATCTCGCCATGACAGCCGAGTATGATTTAGTCATTCTGGATATCATGCTACCTGATGTGAACGGCTGGGATATCATCCGCATGCTGCGCACTGCCGGAAAGGGTATGCCGGTCTTACTGCTGACAGCCCTCGGCACGATCGAACACAGGGTCAAAGGACTGGAACTGGGTGCGGACGATTATCTGGTTAAACCCTTTGCGTTTGCCGAACTGCTCGCCCGGGTGAGAACCCTTCTGAGGCGGGGAAACACGATGATCACGGAAAGCCAGTTTAAGGTGGCTGACCTCTCGATTGATCTCGTATCCAGAAAAGTCAGTCGCGCCGGAAACCGCATTGTGCTCACCAGTAAAGAGTTCAGCCTGCTGGAATTCTTCATTCGCCATCAGGGAGAGGTTCTTCCCCGCTCCCTGATTGCCTCTCAGGTCTGGGACATGAATTTTGACAGCGACACTAATGCGATCGATGTCGCCGTAAAGCGACTCCGCGCTAAAATAGACAACGATTACGAGACAAAGCTGATCCAGACAGTCCGGGGCGTGGGCTACATGCTGGAGGTCCCGGATGCATAGCAAACCTTCCAGACGCCCTTTCTCACTCGCTCTGCGGCTGACCTTTTTTATCAGCCTGTCCACGATACTGGCTTTTATCGCCTTCACCTGGTTTATGCTGCATTCTGTTGAAAATCATTTTGCCGAGCAGGATGTCAGCGATCTTCAACAAATCAGCACCACACTGAACCGTATACTGCAGTCCCCGGTGGATCCGGATGATAAAAAAATAAGCAAAATAAAGGAATCAATTGCCAGCTACCGCAACGTTGCCCTTTTGCTCCTCAATCCCAGGGGTGAAGTGCTCTTTAGCTCAGCTCAGGGGGCGGCACTACGCCCGGCAGTGAATTCAGCAGATTTTAGCGAGCACAGCCGCGCACGGGATGTCTTTCTCTGGACGGTGGAGGATCCTGCGGGACCGATGGATACCGGGTCCGAAATGAAGATGGAAACATACAGGATTATCGCCTCCTCTGGTCAGGCGATATTTCAGGGCAAACAGCAGAACTATGTCATGCTGACTGGCCTATCCATTAATTTCCATCTCCATTACCTCGATGCGCTGAAAAAGAACCTGATTGCGATTGCCGTCGTGATAAGCCTGTTGATTGTTCTGATCATTCGAATCGCTGTCCGTCAGGGGCACCTGCCCCTTCGTAATGTCAGCAATGCCATTAAAAACATCACCTCCGAGAATCTTGATGCGCGACTGGAACCGACACGCGTTCCCATTGAGCTGGAGCAACTGGTTATCTCGTTCAATCATATGATTGGAAAGATTGAGGATGTCTTTACCCGCCAGGCCAATTTCTCTGCCGATATCGCGCATGAGATCAGAACGCCCATCACCAATCTGGTGACGCAGACTGAAATCGCACTGAGTCAGGATCGAACACAGAGGGAACTTGAGGATGTCCTCTATTCCAGTCTTGAAGAGTATAACCGGATGACCAAAATGGTCAGCGATATGCTGTTCCTGGCACAGGCAGATAATAATCAGCTGATACCTGACAGGGTCATGTTTGACCTCAGAGCGGAAGTCATGAAAGTCTTCGAGTTTTTCGAAGCCTGGGCCGAAGAACGCAATATCACGCTCAAATTTAACGGGATGCCCTGCCTGGTTGAGGGAGATCCACAAATGTTCAGAAGGGCGATCAATAATCTGTTATCCAATGCCCTGCGTTATACCCCGGAGGGACAGGCCATCACCGTCTCAATAAGAGAGCAGGAGAGCTTTTTTGACCTTGTGATTGAAAATCCGGGGAAACCAATCCCTGAAGAGCATTTATCAAGGCTGTTTGACCGTTTTTATCGGGTAGATCCGTCCAGACAACGAAAAGGAGAAGGCAGCGGCATCGGCCTTGCGATTGTGAAGTCCATCGTGGAAGCACATCACGGAAGAGTGCAGGTGGAATCGGACGTACGTTCAACTCGTTTTATCCTATCCGTGCCCAGACTGGAGAAAATGATTCCGGAAACCCAGTACTGAGAATAAAGATTTAAATGACAAAGATGTCATTAGCCTGTCATGCAGCAAACAGAAGCCATTCGATATAATTAGTGCAACTTATCAGGAAGGCATTATTACTTCATCCATACACGGCATCAGCACAAGCCAGGAGTTGTATTAAAGCCTCATCCTGGCGGAATAAGGTCTGTAGAGTTGTCAGTTGTACTACTGAGGACACAGATCGAAATTCACGGACATCACTAATTCAGAAATGGAGAGTTACCATGAAAAATATCGTCTTAGCATCAGTGTTAGGTTTGAGCTTAATTTCTACGGCCTGGGCCACTGAAACTGTAAATATCCATGAGCGTGTCAATAATGCTCAGGCTCCGGCCCATCAGATGCAGTCTTCTTCAACTCCAGCCGCCATCCAGGGGGCAGCTCCACGGATGGCCGGTATGGATCAGCATGAACAGGCTATTATTGTTCATGAAACCATGAACAATGGTTCAGCAGATGCACATAAAAAAATGGCGGAAAGTCATCAGAAGATGATGGGAACTGGCACCGTTAACGCTTCCCGTCCGGCGACTTCGTTTGCGGCGATGAATGAACATGAAAGAGCAGCTGTTGCCCATGAATTTACGAATAACGGTCAGTCCGGCCCCCATCAGGCTATGGCTGATGCACACCGCCGCATGATCAATGCGGGCTGATGACAACTGAAGTTTCCGTGCGGTTACCCTTTCCTTGATAGATTGTCCCTTATACGGATATGTTGTTATTTTTTGCCCCCTTCAGGGGGCTTTTTTGTCTGACTCAGCTAAACTTATCCGGTAACCATCTGAAAGGGTTTATTATATGAAAATCACAAATTCGCTTTTTGTTATACTGATGTTATCCCTGCCAGCGATTTCCGCAGAACATTCAGAAATGAAAATGTCAGATATATCCTCATCGGCATCGTCATCGTCATCGTCATCGTCATCGTCACAGGAATATATGTCCGGCATGAAAGGTATGCATGACAAAATGATGGCCGCTGTAAAAGAGTCCGATCCCGACAAGGCTTTTGCGGTGATGCTGCCAACTTACTGATTTAGGGAAGGTGCGAACAAGTTCCTGATATGAGATCATCATATTCATCCGGAGCGCATCCCAGAGGGACATCATGAGCCATCAACTCACCTTCGCCGATAGTGAATTCAGCACTAAGCGCCGTCAGACCCGAAAAGAGATTTTCCTCTCCCGCATGGAGCAGATTCTGCCATGGCAG
>NZ_JAJVHF010000023.1 GCF_022171985.1 Huaxiibacter chinensis
ATGGCGGCGTTCCCGGCGAGCGGAGAAATCAACAGCAAGCTGGCGGCCCCGGCAGAGGCAATTGCCCGCGTGGAGGCGCATTTCGCACCGGACGCACTGGAGATTGACCATACCGACGGGATCAGCATGGCCTTCCCGGAATGGCGGTTCAACCTGCGTTCATCGAATACGGAGCCGGTGGTTCGTCTGAACGTTGAATCCCGTGCGGATGTCACGCTGATGGAGGCGCGAACGCAGGACATTCTGGCGCTGTTGAAACAGTAACTCAGTTGGCCTTGCCCCTCACCCCGGCCCTCTTATAAGAGGGCAAGGGAGAAAAAGCCCGCACCGTGCAGTTCCCTCTCCCACAGTGGAGAGGAAGGGTGAGGGGACAGGCTGAATATAAACAGGAACAACGATGACGAATCTAAAAAAGCGCGAGCGAGCCAAAACGAATGCATCGTTAATCTCTATGGTGCAGCGTTTTTCTGACATCACCATCATGTTCGGTGGTCTGTGGGTTGTGTGCCAGCTGAGCGGGCTTTCGTTTTTATACATGCATCTGCTGATGGCACTCATCGCCCTGGTGGTCTTCCAGATGATTGGTGGAATGACCGACTTTTACCGCTCATGGCGCGGGGTAAAAATTACCACCGAGCTGATGCTGCTGCTGCAAAACTGGACGCTGAGCCTGATCTTCAGTGCCGGACTGGTGGCCTTTAGCAGCGATTTTGACAACAGTTTTACCACCTATTTTTGCTGGTATCTGTTAACCAGCGTGGGGCTGGTGGTCTGCCGTTCGCTGATTCGCTTCGGTGCGGGTTGGTTACGCAACCGCGGTTATAACAAACGTTTTGTGGCGGTCGCCGGGGATCTACCGGTTGGACTGTCGCTGCTGGAAAGCTTCCGCAAGGAGCCCTGGCTGGGGCTGGATGTGGTCGGGGTTTATCACGACGCAAAACCAGGCGGCGTGCCGTCGGAGTGGGCGGGGAACGTTGAGCAACTGGTGGAAGATGCCCGGGCGGGCAAAATTCATAACGTCTACATCGCGATGCCGATGAGCGAAGAGAATCATATCCGTGACCTGATGCGAAAGCTGGCGGATACCACCTGTTCAGTCAGCCTTATTCCCGACGTGTTTACCTTCAACATTCTGCATTCACGAATCGAAGAGGTAAACGGCGTGCCGGTGGTGCCGCTGTATGACACGCCGCTTTCAGGCATTAACCGCGTGCTGAAGCGCCTGGAAGATATCGTGCTCTCCTCGCTGATTCTGCTGCTGATCTCCCCGGTGCTGTGCGGTATTGCGCTGGCGGTGAAAATGACCTCGCCGGGGCCGATTATCTTCCGCCAGACCCGTTATGGCATGGACGGTAAGCCGATTAAGGTGTGGAAGTTTCGCTCGATGAAGGTGATGGAAAACGACAGCGTCGTTACCCAGGCCACCCAGAACGATCCGCGAGTGACCCGGGTAGGGAACTTCCTGCGTCGGACCTCGCTTGACGAACTGCCGCAGTTTATCAACGTGCTTACCGGCGGGATGTCCATTGTCGGGCCACGTCCGCACGCGGTGGCGCATAACGAACAGTACCGCGCGCTGATTGAAGGTTACATGCTGCGCCACAAGGTCAAGCCAGGCATTACCGGCTGGGCGCAAATCAACGGCTGGCGTGGTGAAACCGATACGCTGGAGAAAATGGAAAAACGTGTTGAGTTCGATCTGGAGTACATCCGCGAGTGGAGCGTCTGGTTCGATATCAAAATCGTCTTCCTGACCATCTTTAAAGGCTTTGTGAACAAAGCAGCATATTAAGGAACGGTCATGAGTTTACGTGAAAAAACCATTAGCGGCGCGAAATGGTCGGCTATCGCTACGGTCATTATCATTGGTCTTGGGCTGGTGCAGATGACCGTGCTGGCACGCATTATCGATAACCACCAGTTTGGTTTGCTGACCGTCTCGCTGGTGATTATCGCCCTGGCCGATACGCTGTCGGATTTTGGTATAGCGAACTCGATTATCCAGCGTAAGGAGATCAGCCACCTCGAGCTGACCACCCTCTACTGGCTGAACGTGGGGCTGGGAATCACCGTTTTTGCGGTGGTTTTCCTGCTGAGCGATACGATCGGTGATGTGCTGAATAACCCGGATCTGGCCCCGCTGATCCGCACGCTGTCGTTTGCCTTTGTGGTTATCCCTCACGGACAGCAGTTCCGCGCCCTGATGCAAAAGGAGCTGGAGTTCAGCAAGATCGGCATGATCGAAACCAGCGCCGTGCTGGCGGGCTTCACCTTTACCGTGGTGAGCGCGCATTTCTGGCCGGTGGCCCTGACGGCTATTCTGGGTTATCTGGTCAATACCGCCGTACGTACGCTGCTGTTCGGCTATTTTGGCCGCAAGATTTATCGTCCGGGCTTTCATTTCTCTCTGGCTTCCGTCTCGTCTAATTTGCGTTTTGGCGCGTGGCTGACGGCCGATAGCATCATTAACTACGTCAACACTAACCTTTCCACACTGGTACTGGCCCGTATTCTGGGGGCGAGCGTCGCGGGGGGGTATAACCTGGCCTACAACGTGGCCGTGGTGCCGCCGATGAAGCTTAACCCCATCATTACGCGCGTGTTGTTCCCGGCGTTCGCCAAAATTCAGGATGACACCGAAAAGCTGCGCGTGAACTTCTACAAGCTGCTGTCGGTAGTGGGGATTATCAACTTCCCGGCGTTGCTGGGGCTGATGGTGGTTTCCAATAACTTTGTTCCGCTGGTGTTCGGAGAAAAGTGGCACAGCATTGTGCCCATACTGCAGCTGCTTTGTGTGGTTGGGCTGCTGCGTTCGGTGGGCAACCCCATCGGTTCACTGCTGATGGCGAAAGCCCGTGTAGATATCAGCTTCAAATTCAACGTGTTTAAAACCTTCCTGTTTATTCCGGCCATTGTGATCGGTGGGCATATGGCCGGGGCGATTGGCGTGACGCTGGGCTTCTTGCTGGTGCAGATCGTCAACACGGTGCTGAGCTACTTCGTGATGATTAAACCGGTGCTTGGCTCCAGCTATCGCCAGTACATCCTCAGCCTGTGGCTGCCGTTTTATCTTTCGCTGCCCACGCTTGCCGTCAGCTATGGCCTGGGCATAGCGCTTGCCGGCCATCTGTCGCTGGGCATGCTGCTTGCCGCGCAAATTAGCGCAGGCGCGCTGGCCTTTGTGGTGATGATTATCCTGTCCCGCAATGCGCTGGTGGTTGAGCTGAAACGCCAGTTTTGCCGTAACGAAAAAATGAAGACGCTGCTTCGCGCAGGCTAGCTATTGCTCCCTCTCCCATGCGAGAGGGTCGGGGTGAAGGCGTCACCGCGCACCCAATGAATCCAGAACCCCTTTAAGAGGTCATTATGAAATTATTGATTCTTGGCAACCATACCTGCGGAAACCGTGGCGACAGCGCCATTCTGCGCGGTTTACTGGATGCCATTAACACTCTTGCGCCAGAGACAGAAGTGGATGTGATGAGCCGCTATCCGGTCAGCTCATCCTGGTTACTGAACCGCCCGGTGATGGGCGATCCGTTATACAGCCAGATGAAACAGCACAACAGCGCAGCGGGCGTGATGGGCCGCGTGAAAAAAGTCCTTCGTCGTCGCTATCAGCATCAGGTGCTGCTCTCCCGCGTGACCGATACCGGCAAGCTGCGCAATATCGCCATCGCCCAGGGCTTTACCGATTTTGTCCGTCTGCTGTCGGGCTATGACGCCATTATTCAGGTGGGCGGATCGTTCTTTGTCGATCTCTATGGCGTGCCGCAGTTTGAACACGCGCTCTGCACCTTTATGGCTAAAAAACCGCTCTACATGATTGGTCATAGCGTCGGGCCGTTCCAGGACCCACAGTTTAATCAGCTGGCGAACTACGTCTTTGGTCACTGTGACGGGTTGATCCTGCGCGAGTCAGTCAGCCTGGATCTGATGAAACGCAGCAATATCGACACTTCAAAAGTGGAACACGGTGTCGATACTGCCTGGCTGGTGGATCATCAGGAGAATGATTTTGAAGCGAGCTATGCGGTGCAGCACTGGCTGAACGTGGCCGCCAAACAGAAGACGGTTGCAATTACGCTTCGCGAACTGGCGCCGTTTGACAAGCGTCTGGGTACAACGCAGGCCGCCTACGAGCAGGCCTTTGCGGAGGTGGTGAACCGCGTGCTGGACAGCGGTTATCAGGTGCTGGCGCTGTCGACCTGTACCGGTATCGACAGCTACAACAAAGACGACCGTATGGTGGCATTGAACCTGGCGAAAAAGGTTAACGATCCGTCGCGTTTCCACGTGGTGATGGATGAGTTAAACGATCTGGAGATGGGGAAACTGCTTTCGGCCTGCGATTTGACCGTCGGCACGCGCCTGCACTCGGCGATTATCTCCATGAACTTTGGTACACCGGCCATTGCCATCAACTATGAACACAAGTCGGCGGGCATTATGCAGCAGCTGGGCATGCCGGAGATGGCGGTGGATATCCGCCATCTGCTGGATGGATCGCTGGGCGCCATGGTTGGCGATACGCTGGGCCAGCTGCCGGCCATCAATGAACGTCTGGCGACGGCGGTGAAAGCCGAGCGGGAAAATGGCCTGAATATGGTGAAATCCGTCCTCGATCGTATCGGGGGGGGAAAATGAAGATTGGTTTCTTCTTACTGAAATTTCCGCTCTCGTCTGAAACGTTTGTGCTGAACCAAATCACCGCGTTTATCGATATGGGATACGACGTGGAGATCATCGCCCTGCAAAAGGGCGATACGCAAAATACCCACGCGGCCTGGACACAGTATGGCCTGGAAGCGAAAACCCGCTGGTTGCAGCATGAGCCGCAGGGCCGTCTGGCGAAGCTGCGCTATCGTGCGACAAAGACGCTGTTTGGCCTGCACCGCACCTCTACGCTGAAGGCGCTGAATTTCTCTCGCTACGGCGATGAGGCGCGCAATTTAATTCTGTCGTCCATTTGCGGGCAAACGGCGCAGCCCTACACCGCAGACGTGTTTATCGCTCACTTTGGTCCGGCGGGCGTCACGGCGGCCAAACTGCGCGAGCTCGGCGTCATTAACGGGAAAATTGCCACCATCTTCCACGGAATTGATATCTCCAGCCGGGAGGTGCTCAACCATTACACGCCGGAATACCAACAGCTGTTCCGCCGGGGCGACATCATGCTGCCCATCAGCGAGCTGTGGGCGGGCCGCCTGAAAACCATGGGCTGCCCGAGTGAGAAAATAGCGGTGTCGCGCATGGGCGTGGATATGGATCGCTTTACCCAACGTCCGGCCAAGGTGCCCGATAAAACCTTGCAGATTATCTCCGTGGCGCGCCTGACGGAGAAAAAAGGGCTTCACGTCGCCATCGAAGCCTGCCGACAGCTGAAATCCCGCGGGGTCGACTTCCATTACCGCATTCTCGGCATCGGGCCGTGGGAGCGCCGACTGCGCACACTGATCGAGCAGTATCAGCTGGAAGGTTACGTCGAGATGCCGGGCTTTAAGCCCAGCCATGAGGTCAAAGCCATGCTGGATGATGCCGATGTCTTCCTGTTGCCGTCGGTCACCGGAGCGGACGGTGATATGGAGGGGATACCGGTCGCGCTGATGGAGGCGATGGCCGTGGGTATTCCGGTGGTCTCCACGCTGCACAGCGGCATCCCTGAGCTGATTGAGCCTGAACATTCCGGCTGGCTGGTGCCCGAGAACAATGCGCTGGCGCTGGCCGATCGTCTGGCAGCATTTAGCGATATCGAACAGCAGGAGCTGATCCCGGTGCTGCGTAACGCACGGCAAAAAGTCGAAACTGAATTTAACCAGCAGGTGATCAATCGCCAGCTCGCGACCCTGCTGCAAACGCTTTAAAAGCCGAGGTTTTATGCTTAAGAAGATAACCCGACGCACGTTCGTTTCTACCTGCTCGCTACTGGCGGCAACTCCTTTGCTGAGCTCGCGGCTGGCGCAGGCGGCAGGTGGCGGTACGGTGGATATCAGCCGCTATAATCGCAATGACTGGATAGCCGCCTTTAAGCAGGCGTTCAAAGAGGGGGATACGGTGGTGGTTCCTGCGGGGTTAACCTGCGAGAACATCAACACAGGTATCTTTATCCCTGACGGTAAAACGCTGCTGATTCGGGGCGCGTTGACCGGTAATGGCCGTGGACGCTTTGTGCTGCAGGAAGGGTGTAAAGTGATTGGCGAAGGCAAAGGCCGTACGGAAAATATCACCCTGGACGTCCGCGGTTCGGATTGCGTGATTCAGGGTTTAGCCATGAGCGGTTTCGGTCCGGTTACGCAGATTTACATCGGCGGCAAAAAGCCCAGAGTGATGCGTAATTTGCTCATTGATAATATCACCGTGACCCAGGCCAATTACGCCATTTTGCGTCAGGGATTCCATAACCAGGTGGACGGGGCGCGTATCACGCACAGCCGTTTTAGCCATTTGCAGGGCGATGCGATTGAATGGAACGTGGCGATCAACGATCGCAACATCCTGATATCTGACCACGTGATCGATAACATCAACTGCACCAACGGCAAAATCAACTGGGGAATCGGCATCGGCCTGGCGGGTAGCACCTACGACAACGACTACCCCGAAAAGCAAACCGTGAAGAACTTTGTGGTGGCGAATATCACCGGGAGCAACTGCCGACAGCTGGTGCACGTGGAAAACGGCAAACACTTTGTTATTCGTAATATAAAAGCGAAGAATATTACCCCCGACTTCAGTAAGAAGGCCGGAATAGATAACGCCACGGTGGCCATTTACGGCTGTGATAATTTCATTATTGATAATGTCGACATGGTCAATAGCGCGGGGATGCTGATCGGCTATGGCGTTATCAAAGGGGATTACCTCTCTATCCCTCAGAATTTTAAGCTGAATGATATCCGTATGGATAATCGCCAGCTTGCATACAAGCTGCGCGGAATACAGATCTCCTCCGGTAACGAAACGTCGTTTGTGGCGATCACTAACGTAGACATGCAGCGCGCCACGCTGGAGCTGCACAACAAACCGCAGCATCTGTTCCTGCGTAATATCAACGTGATGCAGGAAGCGAAGACCGGCCCCGCGCTGAAGATGAATTTTGACCTGCGTAAAGACGTTCGCGGCAAGTTTATGGCGAAACAAGAGACCTTGCTCTCGCTGGCGAACATAAAGGCGGTCAACGAGAAAGGGCAGAGTTCGGTGGATATCGACCGGGTGGATCAGCACGTGGTGAATGCGGAGAAGCTTAATTTCCGACTGCCGCATCGCTAATTGTGCGTCACACTTTTGCGATTAATCCTGGTACAAAACGGCTTTCTATTAGGATTGCAACTACTGCATTTTATAGCCCTAACGCGTAGTATCAATAAAGAATTGAATGAAATCATGCTGGCGAAAACAGCCCAAAGGGCTATAATTCGTCAACCATTTTAAGGTGGAAGAAATAATGATTAATTTGAAAGCAGTCATACCGGTAGCGGGTCTGGGCATGCATATGTTGCCCGCCACGAAAGCGATTCCTAAAGAGATGCTGCCGATCGTTGACAAGCCGATGATTCAGTACATCGTCGACGAGATTGTTGCTGCAGGGATCAAAGAAATCGTTCTGGTAACGCACTCGTCCAAGAATGCGGTCGAAAACCATTTCGACACCTCATACGAACTCGAAGCGTTGCTTGAGCAGCGCGTTAAGCGTCAGCTCCTGGCCGAAGTGCAGTCTATCTGCCCGCCGGGTGTGACCATCATGAACGTTCGCCAGGCACAGCCTCTGGGCCTTGGTCACTCTATCCTTTGCGCTCGTCCTGTTGTGGGCGATAACCCGTTCGTCGTCGTGCTGCCAGATATCATTCTGGATAATGCCTCTGCCGATCCGCTGCGTTATAACCTGGCCGCCATGGTGGCGCGCTTCAATGAAACAGGCCGCAGCCAGGTTCTGGCGAAGCGCATGAAGGGCGATTTGTCTGAGTACTCCGTCATTCTGACAAAAGAAGCGCTGGAGTCGGAAGGGCAGGTGAGCCGCATCGTCGAATTCATCGAGAAGCCCGATCAGCCACAGACCCTGAACTCCGATCTGATGGCGGTAGGGCGCTATGTTCTGAACGCTGATATCTGGGCAGAGCTTGAAAAAACCGAGCCAGGCGCTTGGGGCCGTGTGCAGCTGACGGACGCCATTGCAGAACTGGCGAAAAAACAGTCGGTTGACGCGATGCTGATGACCGGTGATAGCTACGACTGCGGTAAGAAAATGGGCTATATGCAGGCGTTTGTGAACTATGGTCTGCGTAACCTGAAGGAAGGGGCGAAGTTCCGTAAGAGCATTGAGAAGCTCCTGCAAGAGTAAACTTTAAAAACGTGCTCGTTTTGATGAAAAGATGACGGCAGCGGAGACTAAGGCTATGTGTAAGCGTTGCCTTATGTTTCTTCTGTCGTTTTTTATTTTTAGGGTATCCCGGAAGAGAGCATAAATGAGGGAATTTGCTTAACAATCTGTGGGTTTTTCCTTGTTTTAGCAAGTAATTAATATCACAATACTTGATTCGCGATAACGGCTGCTTCAGCCATATTGATAAAATATATTACAAAGCCTGTAGAAGACTAAGTGCACTGGTAGCTGTAGAGCCAGGGGCGGTAGCGTGGTTGAAGACCAATCGCCAACGCAAATTTTATATGCAGGACTTGATGAGGCGTGCATGCTCAGTATACTCAATCGTCTTTTATTAAAGCTTAAAATAGCAACAAAATTTCGAAAAAAAATACATCTGGGTCAAGACGTATTTATCCACAAAAATCCGACCTTTATTGTCAGATCGAATGGTGAGGATCAGGGAATCTTCATCGAGGACGGGGTTTATATAGGCAGAGATGTCAACATACACACGGCTTCAAAGATAATAATATCTAAAAATTGTGTCATTAGTGATTATGTATACATAAGCACCTTAGCGCATGGTATTGACCCTGAGAGGGGGCCAATTTTATCCCAGCCTGACGTTGATAAGGGTAGCATAGTCCTTGGAGAGAACGTTTTTCTTGGGTTTAATACTAAAATCTTACCCGGAGTTACATTAGGTGAGTGGACAATAGTCGGTACAGGCGCGGTGGTTACGCGCTCCTTCCCAGGCTACTGTATTATTGCAGGAAACCCAGCGCGTATAATTAAAATGTATAATCACAATGAGCATCGTTGGGAAACTTACAATGATCTTTAAAAAGATGAAAAATGCATTTGAATTGCTTTTTTCACAGGTAAAATATAAAGCCTGTATGAAATCATTTGGTCGTCGAAGCAGAATTATCTCGCCTATGCTGATAAACAATCCGCAGTTTATCGAAATAGGCGATCAAGTATTAATCCGTAACGGCTTACGACTCGAAGTAGTTGATCCGCAAAATGCAGTTGTTATTAGCATTGGGAATAATGTTAATATCGAACAAAATTGTCATATTATTGGGCGTGTTAAAGTTACAATTGGTAATGACGTTACTATCACTGGTAATTGTTCCATTGTCGATGTTAGTCACCCGTTTGATGATGTATATGAGAAGAAAAAAATTGGTGAGCGCATATCAACTGTAGAACAACCAGTCGTGATTGGTGATGGTTCCTTTATTGGGTTTGGCTCACATATATCTCCTGGAGTTACTATCGGGAAAAATTGTGTTGTGGGCGCTGGGTCAGTTGTAACTAAATCTATACCCGATTACTCCGTTGTTGCTGGATCGCCTGCAAAAATAATTAAACGCTACTCATTTGAAGAAGAAAAATGGGTGCGTGTGTAAATTTAATGCATTAATTGTTCAAGCCCTGGAATTCAATTTTTTAAAGAGATTGTGATGAAAATATTAGTTACTGGTGGTGCCGGGTTTATCGGTTCTGCGTTAGTGCGTTATATCATAAAATCCACTAATGACTCTGTAGTCAATGTCGATAAGTTAACTTACGCGGGTAACCTTCAGTCCTTAAAAGAGATTGATAAAAGCGAACGCTACGCTTTTGTCCATGCGGATATCTGCGACGCCCAGGCGTTAGAGGAAATTTTTAATATTCATCAACCAGATGCGGTTATGCACCTGGCGGCTGAAAGCCATGTAGATCGTTCAATAACTGGCCCCGCTGCTTTTATTGAAACAAATATTGTCGGAACATATATTCTTTTAGAAGCCGCGAGAAAATATTGGCAGAGCCTTGAAGCTGATAAAAAGCAGGTTTTCCGTTTCCATCATATTTCGACAGATGAAGTGTACGGCGACCTGCCTCATCCAGATGAATGGAGTGATAAAACAAATCTTCCGCTCTTCACTGAGTCTACAGCCTATGCACCCAGCAGCCCGTATTCTGCGTCAAAAGCTTCAAGCGACCATTTAGTTCGTGCATGGCAACGAACCTATAATTTCCCTGCCATTGTCACTAACTGCTCGAATAACTACGGCCCGTATCATTTCCCAGAAAAATTAATACCGCTGGTGATTCTGAACGCCTTGCAAGGTAAACCATTACCGATTTACGGCAAAGGGGACCAGATTCGCGACTGGCTATACGTTGAAGATCATGCTCGTGCGCTCTATGCCGTGATTACTCAAGGCGATATTGGTGAAACGTACAATATTGGTGGCTATAACGAGAAAATGAATATCGAAGTAGTCAACACAATCTGCGATATTCTCAACGAGATTAAACCAAAAGACACACCATACAATCATCAAATTACCTATGTTGCCGATCGCCCCGGCCACGATCGCCGCTATGCGATAGATGCCAGCAAAATTACAGAAAAACTGGGCTGGAAACCGGAAGAGACTTTCGAATCCGGCATCAGGAAAACCATCACCTGGTATTTGGACAATCAGGAATGGGTTAAAAATGTTATGAGCGGTGCTTACCAGGACTGGATCAACGAAAATTACGAGCAACGTTAATCATCTCAACTCGTCATAAGAAGATTTGAACATGTCAAAAAGAAAAGGAATTATATTAGCTGGTGGATCAGGTACGCGTCTTTATCCGGTCACCATGGCAGTAAGTAAACAACTGCTGCCAATCTATGATAAGCCGATGATCTACTATCCGTTAAGTACGCTGATGCTTGCGGGTATTCGTGACATTCTTATCATCAGTACGCCTCAGGATACGCCTCGCTTTGAGCAATTGCTTGGCGATGGTAAAAAGTGGGGCCTGAATATTGAGTATAAAATTCAGGAAAGCCCGGATGGTCTTGCCCAGGCATTTATTATCGGTGAAGAGTTTATCGGTAAAGATTCTTGTGCACTGGTGCTGGGCGACAATGTTTTCTATGGTCATGATTTGCCAAAAGAGCTTGAAATGGCGATGAACCAGGAAGAGGGCGCAACTGTGTTCGCCTATCATGTCAAAGATCCTGAGCGGTACGGTGTTGTCGATTTTGATGAGAATGGCAAAGCACTTTCTTTAGAAGAAAAGCCTTTAAAACCGAAAAGCAATTACGCCGTAACAGGTTTGTATTTCTATGATAACGAAGTCATTGAAATGGCAAAAAATCTTAAACCTTCGGCGCGTGGCGAACTTGAAATCACGGACATTAACCGTATCTATCTGGAAAAAAATGCACTATCTGTAGCAATTATGGGTCGCGGATATGCATGGCTCGATACAGGTACGCATGAAAGCTTGATCGAGGCGGGCAACTTTATTCAGACGATAGAATCACGTCAGGGGCTTAAGGTCTCATGTCCGGAAGAGATCGCGTTCCGTAAGGGCTTTATCGACAAGGCGCAGTTAGCAAGTTTAGCCAAAGAACTCATTAAAAACGACTACGGTAAATATTTGCAGCACTTAGCGAAAGATTAAACTTTATAGCGAAACCTGAATACGTATGAAAATTATTGAAACGCCTTTAAAAGATGCGATTATTATCGAACCTAAAGTGTTTGGTGATGAACGAGGATATTTTTTCGAAGTTTATCAAAAACAACGTTACGCAGAATTAGGATTTACACTGGACTTTGTTCAGGATAATCGCTCAAAATCCTCAAAGAACGTTTTACGCGGGCTGCATTTTCAGAAAAGAAAACCGCAAGGAAAATTAGTATCCGTAACAGAAGGTGCTGTATTTGATGTCGCGGTCGATCTCCGTCCAGAGTCTCCAACATTTGGGCAGCATCATTCGGTCATTCTCTCTGAAGAAAATTTCCTTCAGTTTTATATCCCGCCAGGTTTTGCGCATGGCTTTTGTGTTTTAAGCGATACAGCAAGTTTTCAGTATAAGTGTACTGATTACTATGACCCTTCTGATGAGGGTGGTTTGATCTGGAACGATCCGGCTCTGGGTATTCAGTGGCCAGTTTCAAATCCAGTCGTTTCTGCAAAAGATTGCATTTTGCCTTCGCTTGCAAGCATCAAAGAGCATATTCTTGAAGGTTGGAATAATGTCTAAATATACTGTTATTGGCGGTAATGGCTTCATTGGTTCTAATATTGTGTCACTCCTGAAGGAACAAGGGCATGATGTTACTGTTCCAGATCGTAGCACCTGCACCGAGCTCAAAGGTGACCTGGGAAAAGTTATTTACTGTGCTGGAAATGGTGACTGTGCAAAGAATTACTTTTCCGTGCTTGAAGCAAATACTGTCTTATTAGCACGATTGTTGCAAAGTGCAGAATTTGAAAAGCTTGTTTACATCTCCTCTACGCGCGTCTATATGAACAGTGAAAGCGCAGAAGAGTCAGATGACCTGGTTGTCACCGCCGATGATAATCGAAAACTCTTCAACCTGACCAAACTTGTTGCGGAAGAACTGTGCCTTAAAAGCGAACGAAATGTTACCGTTGTGCGTCCAAGTAATGTTTACGGTCTGGCTCTGAATAGCACATTATTCTTGCCCTCAATCATCCGGCATGCCATTAACAATGGTGAAATCAATATGTTTGTTTCACCAGACTATGCCAAAGACTATGTTTCTGTTAATGACGTAGCGAAGGCATGTGTTTGGTTAGCTGATAACCCTGGCAGTAATAACGAAATTTACAACGTGGCATCTGGGTTTAATATCACAGCAAATGAAATTGCAGATGTGATTCACCGTGAAACGGGTTGCGAAGTGAACTGGCATGATGGTCATTTTCCACGGGAAGAGTTCCCCGTTACGTCAATCAGTAAATTATCTAATCTAAATCCAGAATATAAACCTCAGCATGTACTCGATGACTTGAAGATTATGATAGCCAGTTATAAAGCCGAACTGGCGAAATAAATATGAGCGGTTTCAAAAGATTAGTTAAAAATTCTCTTTCAAATATTATAAATGGCTTTTCCAATGTCATACTTGGTGTTGTCATTTCTCCAGTATTACTCCATAACCTATCACGAGTCGACTTTTCAATCTGGTCACTAACGTTACAGGTGGGAGTGCTTGTAGGGATTATTGGGATTGGAGTTCAGGTTACTGTAGGGCGTTTTGTCGCCCTTTATTTAAATGATTTAAAGCAAAGACACAAAGTACTGCAACAATCATTGCTGCTTTCTTTACTTTTCGGCGTCGTCTGTCTTTGCGGTGTCTTGTTCTTAGCACATTACTTTTTCTCATTTTTCCCGGAAGTAGCACAAACTAAAGTGGATGCAAAAATTGTATTCATTTTGATAAGTACTTCGTTTGTAATTAATAATATTTTTGCGCCATATGTTGGTTATTTCATAGGCATTGAACGTAACGATGTCACCGCTCGTGTCAATATCGTGTTCAAAGTTTTGTTAGGTGGATCAATATTAGCACTTATAGACTATGGGCTTGAAGTTATTGCCTGGGTATATTTTGCAATCAACTGTGCAAATCAGCTTGCGTTTTATTTTCTGTACAAAATTAAAAATCAAGCCGAAAAAACAAACATCCATTTTGATTATAGTTTGTTTAAAACGATTTTATTGTTTTTCAGTGGCTTGTTGGTCTGGAATATCGCTCAGTTTTTAATATCGGGAATTGGCACCTTCACGGTTGGCAGATTTGCCTTTTCGGAACTTGCAGGTTTTGCAGTGCTGATGACACTTGTTAATACCGGCGTAGGTATACTGGGTGCTATGGTTAACCCCATCATCCAACCGATGCTGCGAATGCATAATCAGGGTAAAAACCATCATGTTGAAATGTTGGTCAATAAACTCACGCTAATATTTGCGATGATCGTATTCATCGGTGTTTTCATCGCGTGGTTTATTTCAATACATATACTTGGGGTTTGGCTCGGTTACAAAGAAGCGGCCAGTCTACACATAATGTTTTCCTTACTGCTTGCATCATACCTCATTCGTATGATCGCAGCCCCTTACGGGCTGATGCTTGTTGCTTATGGAAGACAGTTATCGATTGCCTATTTGCCCGTGATTGAGGGAATCATAAATTTCGCATTATCAATTTTCTTTGTTCGTATCTATGGTGCCATAGGTATTGCGTATGCGACATTTATCTCAGGCGTACTAATAATGGCTGTTTATGCCTGTAAATACAGAGCTGAAGCGCAGTCGAAGTCGAATAGCGTATTTGTAGCCTTTATATTAATACCATTAATGACTGCCGTCGCTTTAGTCAGCCTGGTCATGTCTCAATCTTTAGTGCTGCACAAAACAATTTATGCTATTCAAACGCTTTGCGTTGTTATTTTTGCTGTATTCATCATTAAACAAATGATAAGCATTAAGAGTTTACTAAATGAATACTAATTATTATGGTGAAAGTGTGAAAAAGATCGGCCTTGTTACAGTACTCTTCAATTCTCCTGGTGTGCTGCCTGATTTTTATTCAAGTATTGAAAAACAAAACTATCTCAACACACATCTTTATATTGTTGACAATAGCACCAATAAAGACTCTGAGAACCTGACGCTAGAGATTCTGCAAAGTAAAAATATTCAGTACACTTTTATTAGTAACGAAGGTAATAATGTAGGGGTTGCGCAGGCGAACAATCAGGGTATTTCACAAGCCCTTAATGATGGATGTGAATATGTTTTGCTTACAAATAACGACCTTATCTTTGATGGCGTCGATACGTTAAGCAGTATGTTGTGTCTGGCTGAAGAAGAGCAATGCAAGCTCCTTTCACCTGTGATATTTAGCTATCCGGAGAAAAAGGTTTGGTACGCTGGCGCATTCTTTGATAAGAAAAAAGCGATAGCGCCTCATTTGTTCGAGGGGGCTGACTATCACGATGTTATTGCAAAGATCCCAAAAGAATGTGATTACGCGCCTACCTGTTTCTTGTTAGTTCATTCATCCGTGTTTTCTGATATTGGGATGATGGATGCACGATATTTCGCTTACTATGATGATACAGATTTCTTGTATCGTGCTAATCAGGCAGGTAATTCCGTCAGAATTCTTAACGAACCCCTGGTATTTCATAAAGTCAGTACTTCTACGGGGGGAGGGTTGAGTTTATTCGGTGCCTATTATTTGACACGTAATCGTATTTTTTTCGCCAGAAAAAATATCGAAGCACCTTATTATATTCTGAGTGTTGCTTTTACTATAGTTACACGTTTAATTTACCCTCTCTGTCGTAAAACACCGTTCAAAATTTATAAAGCTTTCATTAAAGGAATATTTGATGGGCTTGCGTTAAAAAAATAATTACGTACGTGCTTCTTTCCAGAGGAGAGAATAGATGATTAAGAGGTCACGGTGAGCGAAGTTTACAATGTCGATCGAGGGGTTAACTATAATTTCACTACTTCCCTCATAGTTAAGTCATTAATTGGGCTGTTGTTGATAAATTCACTCTTTAGCGGAGTCGACTTTTCACAAATCGGTCTAATGAAAGGTCTGTCAAGTATTGCGGATTTTGGATTAAAAATAGTATTGGTATTCGTTTTGTTTATACTGTTTAAGATTCAAAATCTGAATGTTATTAAGGTTGTCCTCTTAGCGTCTTTACTGATTTTAGGTGCAGCTATGGGCGCGTTTTATCATGGAAGTGAATATGATAAAACACTTGCGCTGCTACTTAATATGCTTCTTTGGTTTATCATATTTTGTTATGCAAAAGACCTGGAACGCAGCTTCAATATTTATCGATTCTCAGTAAAGATAGTGACAATTTCGCTTATTATCGCACTGATATTATATTTTATGGCTAAGCAAGGCTTGCCAGTAAAAATATTAGGCGGTTCATGGCTTTACGATGACAATTTTCGATTTTCGGGAACTTTCGCAGAGCCAAGCTTAAACGGCTACTTTTACGGCCTGATGTTCCTGATGGTTGCGCTCTCGAATCAAAAATATAGCTTATTATTGGCCTTAATGTTTGCGTTTACGACATATATCTCAGGAGCGAAGTTTTCTTTTCTGATTATTCCTGTGCTACTGGGGTTGGTTTATTTCTTTAAGATAAAGGGTTTCTTTAATTATACCTATCAGCTTATTCCGTTATCTTTTGTTATACTCTTTGTAAGCCTTGCATTTATCTATTACGATCTTTTTGCCTTAATTGCATCGCATTCATCAAATTCTGCTACTGTAACCTATGTTACCCGTCTTGGTTTTCCTATAACAAGTGTATGGCATTTGAGCGATTACCCATTTGGAACCGGCGTTTATGGATTCAAAAGTACTCTTCCACCATTCATAACAGAGTATTGTAAGGCATTATCAGGACTGGATGTTAACTGTAGTGAAATGAAGTCCTATCTTTCAGCATCAAATCCAGATGCTTACGAAAGTTTTGCTCCTAAAGATGTTTTAAGTTTTATTATTTTAACGTTTGGTTTACCAGGATTATTGTTATTTACATTCTGTATTTGTTTCTTTTCATCAAGACTTAAACAGAATAAAAATAATTTCGTAATCTTAATGTATATTGTAGCTTCAGTTTTATTCACACTGCCGTTTAGATTTATTCTTTTTTATTCCTTCTTTATGTTCCAGTGTTACATCTACAGAATGTCGAGTAATAAATGATTTATATTAATGCGAGATTTTTAACTCAACGCAAAACGGGCGTGCAACAATATGCGTTAGTATTATGTCGGGAACTGGTTAAACACACATCCGATGTATGTTTCTTAACGCCCGATACCGATCTTATTGATGATAAGCTCAAGCAAGAGTTTAATATTTTACCGGTTGGAAAACGAAATGGCCATTTTTGGGAGCAAATTGAGCTGCCTCGTTATCTCAAAAGCATTGGTAGTCCATTGCTTCTGTGTTTTACAGGGTTATCTCCCATATTCTATAAGAATTGTTATTTCACTATACATGACATGTCACTGTACGCTTATCCTAAATGGTTCCGCTTCATGTATCGTGCTGTATATAAAATCAATTATGCAGTTCAGTCGAAATATGCGCGTGGGATATTTACCGTTAGTGACTTTTCTAAAGCTGAGATAGAAAAATATCTCTCAATCGACGCCAGTAAAATCACGGTCCTGCGCAATTCTGTCGACAATACTCCGAATAATAGCATGAGTTCATTGGCCAATAGCGAAAGACGCAACGAAATATTACTAGTCGGCACTTTGGAACCCCGTAAAAATATTGAATTTGTCATTGATGCTTTCTTACGGTCTGGAATAGAAAATTATAAACTAATTGTGGTCGGTGGATTAGGTAGTGCTTTCTCGAAGGTGACTTTTTCACAGCATGAAAATATTGTCTTTTGTGGTTATTTGTCGGATGAGGAGCTAGAGCTAAAATATCGTGAAGCTTCTATTTTTGTCTATCCGTCTCTTTATGAAGGTTTTGGTCTTCCACCGCTTGAAGCGATGCAACGCGGCTGTCCTGTAATGGCATCCGATCGCGCCAGTATCCCCGAAGTATGTGGTGATGCTGCGGTTTATTTTAATCCAGAAGATACATCAGACTTTACTAAAAAATTACATAATTTAATCAAGCACTACGATGAACTAAGTCCGCAGCTAATTAATAGTGGATACTGTCGGCTTGAACAATTTAATGTACGCGATGTTGCATTGAAACTTTTGGATGTGATCTCTCAAAGGAATATTTGAATGAAGGTGTTACAAGTTAGTAAATTCTACCCGCCGGTGCATGGTGGAATCGAGCAGGTTGCATTTGATATTAGCGAAGGTGTTGTAAAAAATAATGGTCAATCTGTGGATGTGCTATGTGTAGATCCTATAGGTAAAAGAGAAGACGACACCCGGCATCGGTACAAAATTTACCGAGAGAAATTATTCGCACAGCTTTTTTCCACGCCACTTTCTTTCTCCTTAATAAGACGCTGGCGGGCAATACGAAACCAATATGATGTGATTCATGTACATCTACCTAATCCATTGGCTGTGCTAGCACTTTTTTTATTTCCACCGAAAGGAAAAATCATCCTTCATTGGCACAGTGATATCGTTAAACAGAAAAAGCTATTGAAACTGTTTGCACCATTACAAAAATGGATACTGGACCGAAGTACAAGCATAATTGTTACGAGTCCTGTTTACGGTAAATCCTCTCCAACTCTTCAGCCTTATCAGGATAAAATTGTCTGTATTCCTATTGGCGTGGATACACACGTAATGCCTTTGAACGATGAGCTCGAAAAGAAAATTAAACAGCAATATCATAATAAAAAAATTGTATTCTCATTAGGACGACTTGTTTATTATAAAGGCATGGAATATCTTATTGATGCTGCCAAGGAACTTCCTGAGGATTATGTTATTTTGATTGGTGGAACAGGGCCTCTCATAGATACGTTGAAACAAAAAGTTTCTCAAGATGGTCTTTCTGATAAAGTCATTCTTCTTGGTAGTATTAATTATTCTGATTTGGCCTCATACTACAAAGCGTGTGATGTTTTTTGCTTGCCTTCAATTCACGAATCCGAAGCGTTTGGCGTTGTCCAGTTAGAGGCAATGAGTTTCTCCAGGCCTCTCGTTTCAACCAATATTCCTCGAAGTGGTGTCGCCTGGGTTAACCAGCATAATGAAACAGGTATCGTGGTAGAACCAAATGATGCTCAGGCGCTGGCAAAAGGTATCGTTTCGGTAGTTCAAGGTAGTGAAACTTATAGTAAAGGCGCTAAAACCCGTTTTGAAACCATGTTTACTAAAGAATTGATGGTTAAGAATATAATTGATTTATATTCAACATTTAAGTGAGTTCAATCATGTTATTATTTCCTGTTGTTATGGCCGGTGGTTCCGGTAGTCGTTTATGGCCGCTGTCTCGTGTTCTGTATCCAAAGCAATTTCTTTGCCTTGAAGGCGAACTGACGATGTTACAAGCGACGATTAATCGACTCCAGGGTATAGAATGCGAAAGCCCTGTCGTGATTTGTAATGAACAGCATCGTTTTATTGTTGCTGAGCAATTACGTCAAATGAACAAGCTCACTGAAAATATCATTCTTGAACCTGTTGGTCGTAATACTGCTCCCGCCATAGCGTTAGCAGCCCTTGCTGCGGTTCGTGCGCAACCCGATAGCGATGCTTTAATGCTGGTATTAGCTGCCGATCATGTTATTCAGAATGAAGAAGCGTTTAGACATTCCGTTCGTCAGGCCATTCCTTTTGCCGAAAAAGGCAAGCTTGTTACCTTTGGAATTGTGCCTAACAAACCTGAGACCGGTTATGGGTATATTCGCCGTGGTGCGCCAGGCGATAATGCTGACATCCCAACAGCTTTCGACGTCGCTGAGTTTGTCGAGAAACCTAATCTTGAAACGGCCCAGGGCTATGTTTCCAGTGGTGAATATTACTGGAACAGTGGCATGTTCTTGTTCCGAGCGGATCGTTATTTAGATGAATTAAAAAAATATCGTCCGGATATTCTTGAAGCCTGTGAAAAGGCTATGAGTTCCGTCGATCCAGACCTCGATTTTATCCGTGTTGATGAGGATGCTTTTTTCGCCTGTCCAGACGAATCAATCGATTATGCCGTAATGGAACACACCTCTGATGCGATTGTGGTGCCGCTGGATGCTGGCTGGAGCGATGTCGGCTCCTGGTCGTCGCTGTGGGATATTAGTCATAAATCGGCCGAGGGTAATGTCGTTACCGGTGATGTGCTTTCCTGTAACACAGAAAATAGTTTTTTATATTCTGAATCAGGCCTTTTAGCGACCGTGGGTGTTAAAGACCTGGTGGTCGTACAGACTAAAGATGCCGTTCTGATTGCCGACCGTAACGCAGTGCAGGATGTCAAAAAGATAGTCGAATCACTCAAAGCCAACGATCGTCATGAGCATCATACTCATCGAGAAGTTTATCGACCCTGGGGCAAATATGATTCGATTGATAAAGGCAGTCGCTATCAGGTTAAACGACTCACGGTAAAACCTGGTGAAGGTATCTCTCTTCAGATGCATCATCACCGCGCGGAACATTGGATTGTCGTCGCGGGGATCGCACAGGTAACAATTAATGAACAAACGAAGCTCCTGACTGAGAACGAATCTATTTATATTCCTGTAGGAGCGGCACACTGTCTGGAAAACCCGGGCAAAATCCCTCTGGAACTGATTGAAGTTCGCTCCGGTTCGTATCTTGGAGAGGATGATATTGTGCGTTTGGCTGACAGATACGGTCGTGTTTAAGATTACGGTAAAATTATCATGGAAAAGTTAACCTGTTTTAAAGCTTATGACATTCGCGGCAAGCTGGGTGAAGAGCTGAACGAAGACATTGCGTGGCGCATTGGCCGCGC
>NZ_JAJVHF010000024.1 GCF_022171985.1 Huaxiibacter chinensis
TGAACGCTTCCAGGCACGCGCCAAGGCCGCGACAGAATCTGACATTGCGCCTGTCCCTGGCGGTTCGCAGCCGTCAGATTGAGGCATACCCTAACTTGATGTCAGATGCCATGTGCAAACGATGTCAGAATAGAGTTAAATTTCCTATTGATTGACATATTCCGTCAAAGGTAATAGATTTCATCCTGACACTTTTGCCTTTGGAGGCATCTTGCAAGGTCAACGCATCGGCTATGTCCGCGTCAGCAGCTTCGACCAGAACCCGGAACGGCAATTGGAGGGTGTTCAGGTGGCGCGGGTGTTCACCGACAAGGCTTCTGGCAAGGACACCCAGCGTCCCGAGCTGGAAAGGCTGCTGGCCTTCGTCCGCGAGGGCGACACCGTGGTGGTGCATAGCATGGACAGGCTGGCACGCAACCTTGATGACCTGCGCCGCATCGTCCAAGGGCTGACACAACGGGGCGTGCGCATGGAGTTCGTCAAAGAAGGGCTGAAGTTCACCGGCGAGGACTCACCGATGGCCAATCTGATGCTGTCGGTCATGGGAGCCTTCGCTGAGTTCGAGCGCGCCCTGATCCGCGAACGTCAGCGCGAGGGAATCGTGCTGGCCAAGCAGCGCGGTGCCTACCGGGGACGAAAGAAATCGCTGAACAGCGAACAAATTGCCGAGTTGAAACGGCGAGTTGCGGCAGGCGACCAAAAAACCTTGGTGGCCCGTGACTTCGGCATCAGCCGCGAAACCTTGTACCAGTACCTGCGGGAAGACTGACCATGCCACGCCGCTCAATCCTGTCCGCCACCGAGCGCGAAAGCCTGCTGGCACTGCCAGATGCCAAAGACGAACTGATACGGCACTACACGTTCAACGAAACCGACCTGTCGGTGATCCGTCAGCGTCGCGGCGCCGCGAATCGATTGGGCTTCGCTGTGCAGCTTTGCTACTTGCGATTCCCTGGCACCTTTTTGGGCGTCGATGAGCCTCCGTTTCCGCCCCTGTTGCGCATGGTGGCCGCGCAACTCAAGATGCCAGTGGAAAGTTGGAGCGAGTACGGCCAGCGCGAACAGACACGGCGGGAGCACTTGGTCGAGCTGCAAACGGTTTTTGGGTTCAAGCCCTTCACCATGAGCCACTATCGGCAAGCCGTGCATACATTGACCGAGCTGGCCTTGCAGACCGACAAAGGCATCGTGCTGGCGAGCGCACTTGTCGAGAATCTGCGGCGGCAGAGCATCATCCTGCCCGCCATGAATGCCATCGAGCGCGCAAGCGCCGAGGCCATCACCCGTGCCAACCGACGCATTTACGCGGCGCTGACCGATTCTTTGTTATCACCCCACCGTCAGCGCCTGGACGAACTTCTCAAGCGCAAGGACGGCAGTAAAGTGACGTGGCTGGCATGGCTGCGCCAGTCGCCTGCCAAACCGAACTCTCGCCACATGCTCGAACATATTGAGCGCCTGAAATCCTGGCAAGCACTTGATCTGCCCGCAGGCATCGAGCGGCAGGTTCACCAGAACCGCCTGCTCAAAATCGCTCGTGAAGGTGGCCAGATGACGCCTGCTGATCTGGCAAAGTTCGAGGTGCAACGACGCTATGCCACGCTGGTAGCGCTGGCCATCGAAGGCATGGCCACCGTCACCGATGAAATCATCGACCTTCACGATCGCATCATCGGCAAGCTGTTCAACGCGGCCAAGAACAAGCATCAGCAGCAGTTCCAGGCTTCCGGCAAGGCGATCAACGACAAGGTGCGGATGTATGGGCGCATCGGTCAAGCGTTGATTGAGGCCAAGCAAAGCGGCAGCGATCCGTTCGCCGCCATCGAGGCCGTTATGCCCTGGGACACCTTCGCCGCCAGCGTCACCGAAGCGCAAACATTGGCGCGGCCTGCCGACTTTGATTTCCTGCACCACATCGGTGAAAGCTATGCCACGCTACGCCGCTACGCGCCGCAGTTCCTGGGCGTGCTCAAATTGCGGGCTGCGCCCGCCGCCAAGGGTGTGCTCGATGCCATCGACATGCTGCGCGGCATGAACAGCGACAGCGCGCGCAAGGTGCCCGCCGATGCGCCAACCGCATTCATCAAGCCGCGCTGGGCAAAGCTGGTTCTGACCGACGACGGCATCGACCGGCGTTACTACGAGTTATGCGCCCTGTCGGAGCTGAAGAACGCGCTGCGCTCCGGTGATGTCTGGGTGCAGGGTTCTCGCCAGTTCAAGGACTTCGACGAATACCTGGTGCCGGTCGAGAAGTTCGCCACTTTGAAGCTGGCCAGCGAATTGCCGCTGGCAGTGGCCACCGACTGCGACCAATACCTGCATGACCGGTTGGAATTGTTGGAGGCGCAACTCGCCACAGTCAACCGCATGGCTGCGGCCAACGACTTACCGGATGCCATCATCACCACCGCGTCAGGCCTGAAGATCACGCCGCTGGACGCGGCAGTACCAGACGCCGCGCAAGCCATGATCGACCAGACAGCTATGCTGCTGCCGCACCTCAAAATCACCGAGTTGCTGATGGAGGTCGATGAATGGACGGGCTTCACCCGCCACTTCACACACCTGAAGACCAGCGACACGGCCAAGGACAAAACCTTGCTGTTGACGACGATCCTGGCCGACGCGATCAACCTGGGTCTGACCAAAATGGCCGAGTCCTGCCCTGGCACCACCTACGCCAAGCTGTCTTGGCTGCAAGCCTGGCACATCCGCGATGAAACCTATTCGACGGCGCTGGCCGAGCTGGTGAATGCGCAGTTTCGGCAACCCTTCGCCGGCAACTGGGGTGACGGCACCACGTCATCGTCGGACGGCCAGAACTTCAGAACCGGCAGCAAAGCAGAAAGCACTGGTCATATCAACCCGAAGTATGGAAGCAGTCCAGGACGGACTTTCTACACCCATATCTCCGACCAGTACGCGCCCTTCAGTGCCAAGGTGGTCAACGTGGGCATTCGTGATTCAACTTACGTGCTTGATGGCCTGCTGTACCACGAGTCGGACTTGCGCATCGAGGAACACTACACCGACACGGCAGGCTTCACCGATCACGTGTTTGGCTTGATGCATTTGCTGGGATTTCGCTTCGCGCCGCGTATCCGTGACTTGGGCGAAACCAAGCTATTCATCCCCAAGGGCGATGCCGCCTATGACGCGCTCAAGCCGATGATTAGCAGCGACAGGCTGAACATCAAGCAAATACGCGCCCATTGGGATGAAATTCTGCGGCTGGCCACCTCCATCAAGCAAGGCACGGTAACGGCTTCGCTGATGCTGCGCAAACTCGGCAGCTACCCGCGCCAGAACGGCTTGGCCGTGGCGTTGCGCGAGCTGGGGCGCATCGAGCGCACGCTGTTCATTTTGGATTGGCTGCAAAGCGTGGAGCTGCGCCGCCGCGTCCATGCGGGGCTGAATAAGGGCGAGGCGCGCAACGCGCTGGCCAGGGCGGTCTTCTTCTACCGATTGGGTGAAATCCGCGACCGCAGTTTTGAGCAGCAGCGCTACCGGGCCAGCGGCCTCAATCTGGTGACGGCGGCCATCGTGTTGTGGAACACGGTATATCTGGAGCGTGCCACCAGTGCTTTGCGTGGCAACGGCACGGCGCTGGACGACACATTGTTGCAATATCTGTCGCCGCTGGGGTGGGAGCACATCAACCTGACCGGCGATTACCTATGGCGCAGCAGCGCCAAGGTCGGTGCGGGGAAGTTTAGGCCATTGCGACCGCTGCCACCGGCTTAGCGTGCTTTATTTTCCGTTTTCTGAGACGACCCCATATTGATAATTGCGTTATGTATTGCGATGACCCTGAACTCAGCTATCCTAGCCTGAAATCCCTGCAAAAACATCTGGATGAAATGTATACCTACATCCGGAATAATAAGATGATGATCCCAAACTACGGCGAAATGCGTCGGTACGGAGAGCCGGTATCAACCGCGTTTGTGGAATCCACGATCAATGAAGTGATCGCCAGACGAATGGCCAAAAAGCAGCAGATGCAGTGGAGCAGAAAAGGGGCTCATTATTTGTTACAGACCCGGACCGCCGTTTTGAATAACGAACTGCAGGATAAATTTGTCTGCTGGTATCCGGGTTTTCAAAGTGACGGGAAGGGACCAGCGATGGCAGCATAGCTCACGCTGCCCCAATATTTTTTATGCTCTCCTATATCGGCTAAAGCACTCCGGTAGCTTGATTCACCCCACGGCCACGGCAGGATCTTGGCCGTCGCAAGCGCCAGGGGAAAATCTTCAGCTGCAAGCCTGAGTGATTTCATGTGCGTGTAATCCATCGCCCAGATGATTTTTGTGAAGAAGAACTCGCGCTCGTTCATGTCCGGGCGCGCGTCCTGGCCCTCCGTGCCAACGGCCAGCAAGTAATCGGCCTGAATTGGCAGTATCAGCGCGCGTAGTAAGTCATGGATCGCCGGTTGCGGCAGTCTGCGCGCCAGATTAATTACCCGGTCGAACTTCAGTTTATCCTGCTTGCGCTTGTCGGTCTGCTCCATCAGATTTCATGGCCCCCTTCTTCATGCTCATGCTCATGGGTGTGTTCTTTTCCGGTATGGCTCTGTTCCGCCTGAGACGTCTGCGGCATGGCGTAATCGTCGTAAATGCTGCTGTCAAAGTCGTAGTCTGATGCTTCGGCATAATGCTCGTAATCGGCATACTCCTGCGCGCTCCACTGCTGATCGTCGGCAGCAGCATAATCATGGGCCAGTTCTGCATCATTTTGCTGTGCTTCATGACGCCGCAGGCCAACGGAATCATCCATAGGGTTCTGCTTAAGATGAAAGGCGTCCTCTGCGTTGCTCACCGGCTGATAATCAGTGCCGGTTGTCATGTTATGTTCATCGGGTTTCTGGTTAAACGCCATGCTTTCCCCCGTGGCTTCTGGCAGACCTTTTTCAGCTGATCGGGTTTCTAAACTGGTATCGCGGCCAATATCCTTAAACCTGGCCTCAAGCCCAAAGAAACGGTCAATTTCTGCGGCCGTGGTTTTCGGGCTGTCGCGGCTCACGCTCGATGCCAAAGATTTTTTATCGTCGGTAAAAATTTCCACCTCATGACGCGCACGCGAAATACCAACATAAAAAACGTCCTTAGAAGTGGTAAGCGATTTGGTATCTATGTTGAACAACACGCGATCACAGGTAAGCCCCTGGGATTTGTGGACGGTGGTTGCATAAGCATAGGAAAGATAAGAAGCCTGTTTTTTGTCCAGCTCAACCGTGCGCCCTTTTTTGTCCTCAAGCGTCAGTTTTTCACCCTCCACGGTTTTCACCGTGAAGCGGTCGCCGTTGGCAACGTCCAGCGTTTTATCGTTACGCGTTACCATGACCTTATCGCCCGGCGCCAGTTCGGCGCTGACTGCCTGGTATACAGACAGCTTGGTGTGTGTACGCGGGCTGAAAGCGATCTGCTCACCGCTGCTGCTTTCAACCGTCAATTTGTTGCCCGGCCCGGTATCAAGAACCTGGTAAGACTCGCCCCGCTTCATACCATTTTTGTAATCCTGTTCGGGGATAATGATTTGCCCTTTACTGAAATAACGGCTGTCGCGGCGTTCCGCCTGTGTCGAATCCACGCGGTCAAGTAGCGTGAACGTTTCGCCGGTTCCGGCAAGCCCCAGATTGCCCCGGATGTAGTCATTGAGGGTTTTGCGTGAGGCGTTCGTACCAGAGATTATCAGGGTGGCATCCTGTTGTTCTGAGGACAGAGACAGGTAGCGATCGGCAAGTTGAGCGAGTCGGGGCGCTTCTTCCTTCAGTTCGTTCACGCCGGTGATATTTTTCAGGGCGCGCGCGGCATTACCTTCAGCGGCATACTTAACCGCCTCAAGCAAAACTTCATTCTTCTGTCGCTGAATGTCTTTCATGTAGCTGGTCTGCATACCTGCTTTAATCAGCTGCTCAAAAGGCTTACCGGCTTCTACCGCTTTCGTCTGTGACGTATCCCCCAGGAATACCGCGCGAGCGTTATGCTTCTCGATCACCTCCATCAGCTGTTTCATCTGCCGGGCGGGTATAACCCCGGCTTCATCAATGAATACGACTGATTTTTCATCCAGCTTTTTATCCTTCGCTTTGAGGAAGGCGGCAACGGTGCGGGCCGGTAATCCATCATCTTCAAGCGCTTTTTTCTGTGTCCCATAGGGGGCCAGCGCCGTGACCTTCAGCCCTTGTGACTCCAGCAGCTCTTTAGCGGCCATCGTCATATAGCTTTTACCGGTACCGGCGTAACCATGTGCGGCCACAAAACGATCTTTGCTCGTCACAATTTCTGTAACTGCGCGCATCTGCTCATTCTTGAGGGTTTTCCCGGCGAGCAGCTGGCCTGCAATCTCTGCGGTCAGCTGTCGCGGCATCTGCCCCCGGCCGCGTGATTCGATAGTCAGAATGGAACGCTCAAGGCGAATACCCTCCACGGTAGTGACGCGGTGGCTGGTCTTTTTAAGCCTGCCGTTTTTAATACCATCATCTACCGCAAAACGGGCTTTATCCGCACGCATCCCGCTATTCGTCAGCGAGTCGATCCACTCTTTGCGCGTCAGAGTTTCGGCCATAACTGAAGCACCGACCTTCAGCGTTGATTGATACCGGGCTTCGCCCTCGATGATGGCGCCCTTCTGTACCGCCTTCAGGTACGCTTTTTCAACATCGGCCATTGTGGCATGGCCCAGCACCTGCTTATTAGCGATCTGAATCAGCTTCTGGCGTTCAAAGCTGGCATCGCGCTCTGACAGCGACTTAACTGCAAACTGGATAGCCCGGTCAGCTTTAACCTCAGGGCTGGTAAAATCCGGGGCCATGTTGCGCGCAATATCAGCCTCCAGAGGTTTACCGTGTCCCTGCCATTCACGGTTATCAAAATCAATGCCTAGCGTTTTGGCGCGGCTGGCCCATTCCTGGTGAATTTCTTCACGGGAATGCTCTGTTTTCTTTTCACGCGTCGCCATCGAGACGCGGCTTTTCGTCTGAGCATCGGCGGTTTCCCGCGTCAGGCCCATTGCAGCGAGTCCCTTTTCAATTTGCTCCGACCGGCGGGAAAAAGCGCGAATCTGTTCGTCTGAAAAATGGGCCATATCGAACGTGTTATTTTTGCTGTTGTAACGCAGCTCATAACCGGCTTTGGTCAACTCCAGCGCCAGCTCCTGTTTGTAAACATCGCCCAGGTGCATTTTGTTACGCATCAGCTCATCATTTTTGAGCGCGCGCCACTGGCCGTCCTCGCGCTGGGTCATGTTCATGACAAAAGCGTGGGTGTGCAAATCAGGATCTAGCGCCCTGGACGTTTCGTGGCGAAAAGTAGCGACGACAAGGTTATTGGTATTCTGGGTTACTGATTTCCCCTGGCGAGTCGTCCGGGCCTGCGCGAGTTTTTCAGCTTCACGCACAGCAGCGGCAACAGCTTTTTCATGAGCCTCGATAATGGTTTTATCGCCGTGTATCAGCGCCTGCATGGATACCCCTTTAGGCGCTGAAAACGTCAGGTCGTAGCCCAGACGCTCTTTTTTGGCATCACCCACGTGTCGCTGCATATGCGTGAAGGTATCTATCTCTCCGACAAGCAGCTCTTTAAACCGGGCTGATTCAACGTCCCCGGATAAGCCGAGGGCTTCAGCTCCGGTTCCCTGCCAGGACGTGAATGATGAATCCTTACTGTAGTAATCATCCTTTGCATCAGAGTAGTAGCCCACAACGCTAGTGACGTTCTGGCGGGTAATCGTGGTTATATCAAGCATCAGATCTCCCTCAGTTCAATGCCAGGAACAGGGTTTTTGCGATGGTATTTAACGTGTTTAGCCTTGAACTTAGCGACGGGCATATCACCAGGCAACGCCAGATAGCCGGTGAGGTTTGGCAACATTGATATTTCGGTAGGCGTTACGGCACGAACAACTTTAACGTCGCGGCGTTTACGGACAATCCAGGGCTTCTGAGGATCGGATTCTTTACGCTCAACTTCGCCTTCTATCTCACCGAGTGAGCGCGACATTTGATCCAACGTTTCATCACCGAGACGGCTGCCGCCCAGCACGATGTTAGAACGCATGTTAGCCAGAATTGTCTGAGCCATATCCCGACCATAAACCTTAACCAGCTGAGAATAGGTTTGATAGCCAGCATAAACACACAGACCGCTTTTACGCCCTTTGGTCAGTGCATCGTTGAGGTTTGGCAGAAACTGGAGTGATTCCAGCTCGTCAATAAATACATTAATGCGGCTTTCTTTTTCACCCATACCCAGCACGATAGAAAAAATCGAATCCAGCCAGCAGGAAATTAGCGGATTAAGTGACCTTTTCATTTCTTCCTGCCAGGTGATAAACAGGGTTCCCGGCTTTCCATCATCAAGCCAGTCACGCAGGGAAAAATTACCTTCCGGCATTTTCAAATGTGGGGCAAGATTCTTACTGAGAACAAATCGCGCGCTTCCAACTGCTTTTTCAGACCCGGAAAAAATAGCTTCGGCAGGCGTCCCCATTAAAAATTCTTTTAATTTTTTCTGGTCAACGTTACAGGCCCAGTGAATAACTTCTTCCATAGTTACTGTGCTATATAGGCTGTGAAGTTTTTTCGAAACTTCACTAAAAATAAGACGGCCATAGCCGAACCATTCTTCAGTAGCCATATCAGGGCTTTCCTGAACAATAGAGTTCACTAAGCGCTCGTAATCATATGAACGGCGAATTTCATTGAAAAACACCCAGCCTTCAGTGCGTTTATCATAGGCGTTTAAAATAACATCGCCGGGACGATAGAAATTCTTTAAGAAGCCCCCATTTGGATCTAAAGCAATATTTTTGCCGCCTCTAATGATGCTCTTAAATAACAGTTCATTGAAAATTGTGGTTTTACCAGTACCGGTTGTACCGGCAATCGAAAAATGCAAGTTCTCAGCGTATGTAGGTATGGGGATATTAGCCACGGTTAACTGGTTGACACCTCTTTCGCGTGTTTTATCAGCGAGTGTTCTGGCGCGAACAAGCTCTGTACCACGATAAATCTTTTTGAATCTTTCGCCTTTAAACACGCGTGATTTATCATAAATGATAAAAGCGATCAGACCGCCAACACCAATAAACCAGCCAGCAATTAAAGCTGACCATAAAGGCCATAGCGAAAAAGTATTCTTAACCAGATACGGAATCAGGTATTTAGCCGTGGATGGATCAATACCGTAGGTAAATTTTGCAACTAGAAACCATACCATCACTGGAGGCAAAGTAATTGCAAATAAAAATGCTAAGCCTCTTTCTCTATCGTCCATTTCAGCGCTCCTTTTTTGGTTCCCAGACTTTGTAGCCGTTACGTTCAACCTCTGCTTTTGCCGCTTTGGTTTTGCCCGGTTCTGCTATCGAGCGCAGGAGGATTAGCGTTTCAATAGCGAGTGATTCATGCAACATCATCTGTCCTGCCGGTGGGAATTTTACGCCAGATAGCGTTTCGGTTATTGCCTTCAGCTCATCGCGCAGTGGGCCAAAATCCGCATCTGAAGCACGGTCAAAAAGATAATCCAGTTTGCGATTTACGTCGCTCAGCCGGTCGGCAACTATTTTCAACCCGGACTCCCGATCACCTGGGCCAGCTTCAATGCAGCGCCGCAGATAATCTGACCGATTACCTCCTGAAACCAGGTCTATATAGGCCAAAAGTTCATCTGATACTTTTGCGGTTATTATTGGCATTCAGTCCTCACATTGTGCATTTTTTAAACAAAAAATTGGGATCTAACAAGCTGAAATCTTAGTATTACCAAAGTAATAAAGCAAACTCATTATAAAACAATGAGTTATTGGGTGTTTTTAATACCTAATTATTACCGAATATTGTTGCTATTTATTTTTTTATCTTTTAAATCAGTATGATAGCGTGATTTATCGCGCTGCGTTAGGTGTATAGCAGGTTAAGGGATAAAAAATCATCTTTTTTGGTAGGGGCGATCTACGTAGGTTAAGGACTAACTGGCTAAAAAGCGTTCAATATTCCGTATTCATGCTTGCATGAATACCAGTACAACAAAAGTACATCAAAATTACATCAAAATTACATCACTTGAAGGTTGACAGTACAACAAAATTACATCATTCTTTGGTCATGAGGTAGCCAGTACAACAAAAGTACATCAAAAGTACATCAAAATTACATCAAAATTACATCATTCTAAATGAGGGTACTATGAAGCCCAAAAGTATCAGGGCGGCACTTCAGTTGATGTTGCCGGAAATAGAAGAAATGCTGTCACTGGGAGTTTCCAGGGAGGAAATTTATAAGGCAGTTTCTGAACGCTTCGGCCTGGAAGGTGTGAACGTTCGTAGCTTTGATACGTCCCTATATAGAGCGCGGCAAATCCGGAAAAATGGAATGCACAATACACATGAAAGGATGCCGAACAATGATGATAGTGTATTGCACAATACACAAAAAGGAGGTAGCGAGAAAGGTGCAGAGGAAAGTGTATTGCACAATACACAAACGCCGCCTGAGCCTGAACCGCAAGGAAGTGAAAAAAAAGAAAGTCCCGGCATTATTGATAAAGAGTTCTTCAATAAAATCAGTGAAGATTTCGACCCTAAGATGTTCAATAAAAAATTCTGAGGTGATTTATGAAAGTAGCGGTAATTAATTACAGTGGCAGCGTTGGTAAAACCTTAATTTCATCCTACCTGTTAGCCCCGCGTCTGACTGGAGCAAAATTCTATGCGGTTGAAACTATCAACCAGTCTGCTTCCGATCTGGGGATTGAGAATGTTTCCATTTTTAAAGGTGATGACTTTTCACGGTTGATTGAAGATATTGTTTTTGAAGATGCCGGGATTATTGATATTGGTGCGTCAAACGTAGAAGCGTTCCTGATGGCAATGTCCCGCTTTGACAGTGGCGCGAATGAATTTGATAAGTATGTAATCCCGGTTACGCCTGATAATAAGGCCATTGATGAAAGCCTGAAAACAGCACATACGTTAAGTAAGGCAGGTGTAAGCAGCGATAAAATCATCTTTGTTCCAAACCGCATTAGTCCAGATAGTGAAGTAGAGGATGTACTGGCGCCGGTATTTGAATTTGTCAAACGAACGAAAGTTGGCAAAATCAGCAAGAAATCTGTTATTTATAACAGTGAAGTTTTCGAATATCTCGCGTATCACCGTATCTCATTCGAAGCATTGACCGCTGAAGATCCAGAAGAATTTAAAGCCCGCGCTAAACAAACAACGGATGCTGACGAGCGCAAAAAACTGGCCCGCCGTTATACCTACATGAAACAGGCAATTCCTGTTAAAGCTAATCTCGATAAAGCATATGCGGCTTTAATGGGAGAATAAAATGGAAAAGCAGCCAGATAAATTTGAAGTTCTGATGGATTGGTTTTTAGGTGACGCGAAGGAAATCACCGCAAGTCAGAAAGAAATGACTGAGATACTTTCTGCGCTTTCGGAAAAGCTGGCAAAAGACACCGAAAGTTTAGGAGAGACGGCAGACTCTCTTAAACGGACTTTAGTAGAAAACCAGCGTTCAATTAGCCTGGCAATTAGTGATGATGCTAAGGCGCGTGAGGAATTTCTGACGAAGTTCCGCCGCGCGCAGGCGTCCAGAGCTGAGACGTTAACCCGTCAGATCCTTTTTATTACAGCTGGCTGCACTATTGTGGGCGCCGCCGTGGGTGCCGCGATAGCCATAATTCTACTGAGATAATGTAAACCGGGCATGTCCCGGTTTTTTTTCAAGCGAAGCGCGGAGGCCGCAGGCCGGAGGCATTAGTGGCCGCCGCCCGAAGGGGCGAGACGCGTAGCGGCTCGATGCGCAGCACGGCAGAACGGCCCCGCAGGGGTAATGCCCGGTTTAATTCAACGTGACAGTCACGTGGAGGAAAAATATGAATGACCGACAGCGTGAACAAGCCCGTATTCGCCAGGCCCGGCGCCGCGCGCGACTCAAAGAGGAAGGCGCTAGCGTGACAGTCACGCTAACAAAACAGGAAGAAGCAATGTTACAGGAGCTTTGCCGGGTTCGTCGTCCAGGACGAACAGCCTATTCCACGAATGAGTTTTTCCAACTGCTGCTGATCCGAAACTGGCAACAGTGGCAGGAGCAAAAGGCGCAGCTGGGGAAATGCCAGGCTTGCGGAAAGCTGAAAGCGGAGGGAGGTTGCGGCGGCGAACGGCAGAGCGAAACCTTTAACTGCTGGCTAGCTGTCGAAGCAAACGAGCTTAATGTGTAGTGTATTGTGCTATACAGAAATTGCCAAAAGCAGCGCGGAGTAATAACTGAAACGGCCGCGCAGCGGAAAGAAAAAAGCCCGGTCAATCCGGGTTTTTTTCTTTCGGCGGCTCAGTAATCGTCTAGATCTCCGCAGCCCAGCGGGCAACAATTACGCTCAATACCGTGGCTGCAATAATCGTTTTCCCGATCCTGCCGGATTTCTTCCGCGATCTCGTCTTGGGTCAGATAGTCAAATTCACGCCGCGCTACCGCGATCAGTTCTTCCCGATACTCGGCCGGAACGCCAGCAAGATAGCCGTCAATAACCGCGCTCAGGCGGCGCTGATACAGTTCATAAATCAGGCCGCAGCGGGGCTGCTGTTCGCGCGCAAAACTCTCACACTGGCGACGAAAATCTTCAAGAGTCTGCTCAAGGGTTTGTGTGGTCATGTCGTTTGTCCTCGATCTTTCTGTTAAAGACCCGGCTTGGCCGGGTCGTCAGTGCTATTTAGTTTGTTGCAGCAGCTGGTCTAATTTTGCCGCCAGTGCATACGTCGATGTGAAAGCGCCTTGCAGGCGCTGATTAGGCAGCTGGTTGAACGCTTCGAGGCAGGCGCGCAGCAATAATTCTTTCTGAGATTCGACTTCTTTTTTCAGCTGGGAAGGGGTGGTAACAGTGGTCATGCTTACTCCTTAGTGATCCGATACCGGCAATTTTTCGGGTGGCGGTATTGCCTCCCGATGATTTAATTATCGGTGATTACGCCTTTAAAGTCAATACAAGTACGGAATTTATTTACATGTTTTTATGCCCGTCAG
>NZ_JAJVHF010000025.1 GCF_022171985.1 Huaxiibacter chinensis
GAATGCGGGCCATTTTTCGCTGCTGTGCAGCTCTTTAAGGAAAAAATCATCATCCGTTAGGCTTTGCTTGCTGCCGGTAATCTTCCGGCAGTCACTGAAAATCCCCTCGCTGGTCAGCTGCTCCAGATTTTTATCGGCCGCCAAATCCTTACGAAACGCTACGGCCGTTGTACCGTCAATCACCGCAGGGGGCAGACAGATAACGCCCCTGATCCCGCCAGGCAGGATCACGTCATTAATGGCCTGCATGGTCAGCTTGTTGCTGCTCACCAACGATTTAGCAAGGTTCCTAATAAAATCTGCCGTAATTGCCGCGTTCTGCACAACCCTGCGGCCGCTGAACGTATCACAGATAACTTCCTGAAAGCAGTTAATGCGAATTTCAAAAACAGTAGGATCTTCTAAATACTCGCGCAGTGGGCCAAGTTGATAGAAAGCTGCATCAGTCATGATTACTCCTGAAGAAAAGCGGGCGCTAAGCGCCCACTTTTTTAGTTGTCTGCGAGCGTATAAACGCCGCTGAAATCGAGGTCGCGGGCAACAAAAATGCTCACCGCATCACCCTGCTGATCGTAGAGGGTAGGGGGGATAGACATGTAAGAGCGAAGTGCTTCAGACGCCAGCTGCTCACCGCTGTTTTCTGTGCTGTTGTACTGAATGTTATTACTCTGCGTCTGGTTAACCAGCGCCGTTAAGGTGTCAGAGAACAACGAAATCATGATCGCACCACGCAGACGCTCCCACATATGGGTATCCACCTGGCCCGGAATCCCCGCGCTGCCGAGTGAGTTCGTTCCGGCACTGTCAATATTAACGATTGTCCCGTCCTGGTCATTGCGGATACGCTCCCAGAGAACAAACACGCGCGCCTGGCCGTCTTTGATACCACCGGTAATCTGCCCGTCAACCCATGAGCCTTTATCAATCAGCCTAACGAGTCCATCAGCTGAGTAAACGTCCTGTGAAACCCGGCAGGAAACCTGACCCGGAACAGTGGTATCCAGCTCGGTGCCGGTACCACAGGGGATCATTTTGCCTTTCGGAACAGTCAGGCTGGGATTAGCCATGACTCCAGCGCGGCTAGCCTTCAGCCTTGCAGGAGTCAGGTTTTTAGCGAGTGCTGAACTACCTTCGCTTGTTTCGTTGTCCTGGGGCTGCACTCCGGGACTATTGCTTGTAGCCGCCTGATTAGTCTGGGCCAGCTCGCCGCCCAGACGACGCTGCATAGCCAGTTCTTCAGGCGAAGGTTCTTTACGCTTATTAGAGGTACGCGCGGCGGTATTGCTGCTGCCCGCATCTGCATCTGCCTGTGCGGCAGCCTGCACAGCACGGGCATCAGTGGCGCTATTCTGCGCAGTTGCAGGTTTATTAACATCAGGATCGCTGTTAAAGCTGTAGTTTGGCAGTGTATTGGCCTGTTGCGCTTTACCACCGTCTTTATCAGCTTCAGCTTTAGCCGGGGTGCGAATTTTACCCATGACCGTAATCCCGATGAATACCAAAGCAAGCAGCGCCATCAGTATGACAAAGGCTTTCATACCAGGAGCCGAACGGCGGTTACTGCCTTTAAATCCGCCACGCTCGCTTTCAAATTCACCGTCTCCGGTGTTTTCATCGAGTTCCTGATCTACATCGACACTTTTACGGGCCATCAGTTATCCTCCCCAATTTGAACCCTGCGCACATCCGGGGAAGCCGTACCGGTTGCTACCGCACCGGCGCCCGGTGCGAAATTATTATTACGAACGCCAACGACTTTATCGCCCAGACGAATACGCCACTCTTTAGCGACGGTTTCCACCTCGATGATGTTGCGGTTCTCACCCACAACATGAGAGTTAGGCAGCGTTTCTTTGCCACTGGCCGAGATCATGTAGACCTGCGGTAACTCCGCATTGGCCGGAAACTCAAACCGGGTAAAGCGGTAGTTATCCCAGACGTGAACCGGCTGGATGCTGCGCATTTCAGGCTGTTCGCTCATTACGTACTGATAGTTCTTCGCCCCCGCAAAAGCCGTCTGCTTCAGCTTCTGCGTAATGCGTTTTTTATCAGCCGCGCTTTTGGCTTTTTCCTGCTGCTCAAACGGATATTCATAGGTCAGCTGAAGAACGGCCTGGCGCACAGCCCACGGCGTTTCAATAAAGGATTTTGATACCGTACCGTCTGCATTTTTCTTCGTTTCTTCACCGATGAAATGGAGGACGATGTTATAGGTGCGCTTATCGGTGACGATCACCAGGTTGGTATCACTCATGGCCTGTTTCGGCTTCACAAAAAAATGGTTCATTTTGTGCGCAAACGTCCAGCTTTCAGAATCGCCAAAAGCATGAGTGATATAGGTTTCGTCAGGCGCGACAACAATGTGGGTAGCCACACCGGCGATAGCGTCAATTTTGACCACATTAACAGGGTTATAAACAACGCTTTTAATGCGATAGTCATAAGGAGAATTGCGGCCAACCTCAAGCGCCATAACGTTAGTGGCCGCGCCTCCCAGGACTGACAAAACGACTGCTGAAAGAAGTAGTTTTTTCATGGGGCAGCCCTCAGTTAACTTCAGGGTTGACGCGATAACTCGTCACGCGGAAACCCAGCGGGTTGACATAACGCTGCTCAGCATTCATCGCCAGCGATTTATATTCATACCCCATAATGGCAATCCAGCGCTGCGGCTGATCATCAACGGGATTGCTGCGCACGCGGCGAACCGTAGTAAAGCGTATCGTTGCTACGCCGTGCGGTTTATCGAGGATCACAGAGTTAATCTTCACGCGGGTCGTTTCACTGTCGCCCAGAACCTTATCAAGACCGTTGCGGCCCTTGAACTTGCTCTGGTAAGACTCTGCCACGTTCGGCGTGGACATTAAGCCAACGGCCGTATAGTCGACCTGAACTGAATAGAAGTCATAGCTCTCACGGTGAATGACATATTGTGTCAGCCAGAACTTATCAATTTCGTCACCATAAGAGGTCTGGTCGCGGGTCAGCTTGACCTGCTGTACTTCGTGAGTGGCCTCGTTGAGCGTTAGCAGATGTGCGGGGATTGGCTGGCTGTACTTATGCACCACGTAACCAACTAAAGAGAGTGCAAAAACAGTTACCACCGCTGAACCGGTGGCAACCATCCAGGCGGTACGCCGGGACTTCAGCACTTCATCCATCAGATCAACTTCAAGCCCTTTACGGCTTTCGTTGAACTCTTTAATGGCTTCACGTGTAAGCCCTGTTTTTTTATTAGCTTTCATTTGCACCACCTTGCGTATCAACCGGGATTGTTTTGTTTACTGGAACGGTGTTGCTCCAGTCCGGCTCCGGTGGCGGTTTATGCCCGCTGGAACAGGCGCTAATCAGAAGAACTCCCATAAGCAATAAGCTGCGCATTACGGCATCCATTATCGGTTGTTGAACGTACTAATTATAATAAGTCGCCGAAATTGCAATTTCAACGACTTTTGTTTTAATTTTATGCAGCCTTCTTCCCGCGACTGCCCCTTGCCTTACCACTTAAATTAGAACCACTGCTTCCTCCGCTGTTGCTGCCACTTCCTCCACCTGCCGATTGCTGGCCGCCGCCACTGTTACCGCCTCTGAACGCATTACCGCCAAACATGCCGTGGCTGCCCATATTGCCAAGCGCCTGCATGGAAGAACCCGTAGAGCGTGCGGCGTCAGCAACTCCGGCGCTGATACCGCTACCCCAGCTGGCGGCAATTTGCGGAATCTGGAACAGAACGAAAACGGAAATGACCGTCAGTAATAAGGCGGAGATAGAACCAGTGATTGATGAGTAAGCGGCATCAGAGTTCATCGAGGACAGGAGGTTGTCGAACATCTGCATGATGAAACCAAACACGAGCGCAAGAATGACGACGACAAGGCCATAGTTAATGACCGACGCCAGCCAGCGAGCAAAGATGTTTTTTGTCGCTCCCCACAGCAGGCAGAAGATTGCAATCGGGCCAAAACAAAGCGTAACGGCCAGAAGGATCTTAGCCATGATCACAAAGCCCGCACCGAGGCCGCCCAGCACAACGGTAGCAATCATCATAATGCCGCCAATGGCATACGCGGCCAGGCCGCTCGATGAAAACACGTCTGCGGCTTCCCATGCGGTGTTGACGATCTTGATACCTTTTTCAATACCGCTATCAATAATCGCCGGTACGCCACTTGCACCGACTTTATTAGGGGCAGACAGTATCCCGGCAAAATCATCCGGCAGGTGAAGCGCCACGTTGACCAGTTCCTGTTGATACCAGCCGCCCGCCGTTGCAAAGCTCAGGATAAGGGCTATGGAAAGATACTCTTTAATCAGCGAACTCAGGCTGTCGCCCGCCCCCGGATTAAACGCTGAGTACATCCCCTGAACCATCAGCTTGATTGTCAGACAGGTGGCAATCAGAGGCGTTACATCAGAGATAATGGTGGCAACATTGGCGCTCACCATTGACGTAATCGCCCCGTCTACTTTTGCGAAAATGTCTGCGACTAGGGTGAATGCCATATTGCCTCCTTACTCCTAAATTTTCGGTGAATTGATTTCGCCGTCTTTTTTGCCGAACACAAACAGCTGACGATCGGCTTCGCGCGCGTTTTTGCAATCAGGTTTCTGAAGTTCATCCGCGTCTTTCTTGCATTCCTGAATTGTTGCCTTGCGCTCTTTCTCATGTTTTTTGTACCACTCCACGTCATGCGAGGCATCGCAGGCCACCAGGAGGAAAGGGATAACAAGCAGTAGTTTTTTCATAATTACCTCAGTTAATTGAAGGTGACGCGGTAACGTCCCCGCCGGTTCCAAAAACAAAATTGTGGGTGGCACGTTCTTTCTGCGCACGTAATAGCTTGTCCTGTGACTGCTGCAACATGTTCATCAGATTCAGCTTCGCCTGCTCACCCTGAATAGCACCCTGTGACGTCTGGATACGGGCCTGTAAGTCAGCAATCGATTTCAGGTCTGGAGTCGTTTTAATCTGCTCCGTCAGCTCCTGCATATCGGTTAGTTCCTGCATCTGGTTGTTGTAGGCTTTTTCTGCCATAACGCGGTCATAAGCGCCTTTTTCAGCCAGCTTTTTGTTCATGTAGGTAATTGCTTCGCTGGGCGTCATGTCGTCAACTTCCGCATTAAACTGGCCCATCATGCTGTTAACTGAAGGCGTGACGGAAGAACTGGAGTTCATGGCGTCGCTGTAGATCTCCTTCCAGTTGTCCGGCAAATTATTTGCCAGCGTGCTGGTAGACGTCCCCAGCAGATCGCCCAGGTTGGTTGTCTTTGCCATCGACTCATACATATTTTTCTGCGTTTGCAGCTGGCTTTTAAGCTGCTCCAGCTGCTGCGCCATTTGCTGAAGCTGCTCGACCTGTTTAGCCAGCTCAGTAGGGTTGGTCACGATGATGCCTGCGGAAGCGCTTTGCGCGCCTCCCAGAATCAGGCCGGTGGTCAGCAATACTGCCGTCAGTGTTTTTTTCATGGTGTTTTGCCTCGTTGTTAAGCCGTCAGGCGCCAGTATTCTTTGAGCCATACTTCAGGGTCATTACCGAGCCGTTCAACCAGCTCATGCGCAATTTCGGCGTTTTGTGGTTCACCGGACAACACGCTAAGAACGTTGTCCATTGTCTTAATATCTGCATCAATATCGTCGCTGTTGCGAGGGTAGAGATTGAAAGAAGCAATCGCAGACTGTTGCCCTTGTTTAACCAGGAACTGTCTGGAGTGTTCGGTAATCGACATCAGCGCGTCGTATTCAGCATCAGTAAGGAAGGCATAATCCTCTCGGATAGCTTCCGGATCGCGCAGGCAGATTTTTGTGACGGTCTGCGACATGATCGTGCGGCCAATACGGCTGGACAGCGCATCGTTCGGCTCCTGCGTGGCAAACACATAGATAGCGTCTTTCTTACGGTCAGTTTTGATACCACGCTTAACTTCACGCTCGATAACCGGATCGTCAAGGTAGGCGTGGAACTCGTCAAAGCACTGAATGACGCGGCGTTTGCCGTCGATGGAGTCACGTACCCGGTACAGAAGGTACATCATGAGCGGAGTACGGGCCGGGCTGGATACTTCCTCTTTGGCTGCGATAAACTCGGATAAATCGAAGCCAAAAATATCATTCGCGCTGAGATCCAGGCTGTCTTTATCATTGTCAAACAGCCAGCCATACTGGCCTTCGCGCGTCCATTCGCGCAGCAGCCCTTTCAGTGATACGCCATTTTCCACAACTTCATTCACGTACCCGTCCAGGATAGTAACGGTGCGCGCCTCGCGTGGAATAAGTGAGCCTTCCCCCATAACCGCATCAACGCCTTCAGCCAGTTCGGTAGCCATCGTTGCGCTGATAGGCCCGTTATTGGTGGTTTCCACACAAATGCGGAACAGGTTTTTAATGAGGGCAATATTGCGTTTGGTCGGTTCAATCTGAAGCGGGGCAAACCCGGACGGCATACCCTGTTGCAGAACTTTATAGTAGCCACCAACGCTTCGAATGAACGGCTCCATACCGCGGTCACGGTCATAAACAAAAAGCCGCGGGTTGTACTTCATTGACTGCGCCAGCAGGAAGTTAAGCAGCGTGGTTTTACCTTCCCCCGACATACCCGTTATTAACGCATGGCCCAGCGGGCGTTTACCGTAGGAAAGTTCTTCAAGCGGGGTCACATGGAAATTAAAATAGAGTGGCGTACCGCTGATCGTGCGGAACATGGTCAGCGCTGGCCCCCACGGGTTATTGTCAGGCTTGCCACGCATAAAATTGTGGAACGGGCTGAAGTGCAGGAAGTTCCATGAGTTTATCGGAACCGGGCGCGGCGCCCATTTCTGGTTGCCAGGCAGTCTCGCATAATATGCAGCCTCAGAGGCCAGGCTGATAGTCCCGCCAACCACGCCACAGCCGGTTAGCATAACCTTCACACGACGCGCTTTGCGCTGTACCGCGTTTTGGTCATTATCCCAGACATGCACGGTTCCATGATGGTAGCCCATCACGAACTCTCTGGACGTCAGCATATCGAGCGCAGTACCAAGCTGTGCCAGCTGGCTTTGCGCACGGTCGCGCGTTTCCTGCAAAGATTTTTCCTGATGCGTCAGAAACGTTTTAGCTGAAGATTCAGAGAGGCAAGAAAAACTCTGCGTCAGAAGGTATTCAAAATCGGCTTCTTTAAGCATGTTAAGCTGGCCTGGCTCTGTATCTTCTTCGTATTCACGAAATTCAATGCCGGTGGTATAGAAGTTGTGATCTACCGTTCTGATCTGGACAACATCCCCCCACAGGGAGCTAACAGGGCGGTTGTCCATGATGTACTCACGGATACGATCACGGCAAACAGGCACGATGGCCCATTCCATATTTGCGAGGAAATAAAGGAACTCCAGCGCTTTTGAATAAGCGTGAGCCTGCGAAGGTTCAGGCTCGTTGCGTTCGATAACAATGGCTTCGTCAAAAATGTCTGATTCATCGACTTCAGCAAGTTCTTCACGTTCTTTTTTATCAGGCGCAGGAATTTCAACACCGCGTTTGTCACGATAATAGATACCCAACTGCTGAATGCCATACGGCTTCATTGCTTCCAGGATTTGTTCAGAAATATCTTCCAGACCTTCAAGCGCCTCATTCTGCATTTGCTGAATTTCGTCACGAGTCGGCTTTTCAAATTTCGCCAGAAACTTCTGTGTTTTATCCCCTACCTGTTTGTAAATAACGGTCAGATAAAGGTCATTAATCAGCTGCTTGGAATCACCGTGCAGCTTACGGTTATATTGATCAACATAAGCAGGGAAAAAATGGTCATACTCACCATCCGGGTACTCTTTAGCCTCATGGTGATATTCATGCGTCCACAGCTCTACATGGTCTGTTCCGAAGCTCTTGACCAGCGTATTAAGGTCTTTATGCCAGGTGACCAGTTCCCGATCTGATGCGCAGTCATGTGTGCGGCCATCCAGCTTGAAAAAAGCCATCAGATCGCCGTTTTCCATCGAAATCACGTAATCATTGAGGTGATAAGAATAGGGCAAATACTTTTTATTTACTGATGGCTCCTTACGGTAGGCATCAATTTTTTTTGGCTTCGTAGCGGTGGCAGCTCTCATTATTTTAAACCCTTACGTTTGTAGTCAACAGAGGAATAAGACGATCCTCCCCACTGCTTAAACGGAGAATCAAACCAATTACTGAATTTGGTTTTCAACCACAGGCCCATAATTCGAAACATGCGGTCGTCATATTTTGTTAATGCAGCTGAAGGAATCCACAAAAAGACGAACACCAGAATCGCCCACATATGAATAATCATAAAAAGCGAGGCAGAAATCATGAATATCATCATAGCTACATTACGTGGTACACCCAGCGCGCGAGGTAAGCGAGTCGCACCTTTGAAAAGCGGTCTTTTCCCGTCAACGAACATCTTTGTAGTCCTCACTTTGGGGGACAAAAGTCCCCCCTTTTCGCGTTGTTCAGCTTCCTACGCCCGTCAGGGAAACCAGAAATGATGCAGAACCAATACCAATCAGCGAGATTACGATACGAGGAATAAAGCTGGCTGGGATTACGTGAAGCATCCACATAAAGCAACTAACCATGATCGCAATAGCACAACCAATTGGAATCCATGTGCTCAACCACGTCTGGATTGATGTAGCGGTTGATTCACCAGTATCGGTGCCAGCGGCCAGCGCAATTTGCGGCAGGGCAATGGACAAAACGCCCATAACTACCGCAGGGCCATACTTCTTAAACAACGTGGTCATACTTTCTCCTTACTCACTATCTTCTGTTGATTGCAGATTTAACCGGCATTCTTCAACGCCACACTTATCTTTCAAAAACTCTGCCAGTAGCCTTAAATCAGCCCAGGTTCGTAGCTCATGCTCTTTGTTAACCCTAATGGAACATGCGATCTGGCCCAGCTGTTCATCGTCTATCTGAAAAACGGGATACCACTTCTTTAATGAAACCCGTTCTATCGTTACCTCCTTCACTTTTCCTGCTTCAAATAGCTCCAGGATCTGTGATTGCAATACAAGGTACAAACGTTCCATCCATAACCTCATTCCCCCTTCGCTGTTTCCTGTCTGGTTAAAAAGGCATCCGTATTATTTCGGCTGAAGGCATCGCCATCACCCGAACCAAAAACATCTTGTTCACCGTCATACTGCGGCGCCGTACTTTTTGCCTGCTGAGGCTCAGTCGCGGTGCTGTCCTCACTGGTCTGGCCGTCAGGTAGCAGCGTAGGGATTTTCAAATCAGTTGATTGACGCGCCACGTTGATAACTTTCGTGACATACCCGTTAGAAATCCCGTTTGTGAGTGAGCCGGTGTTGTAGCAGGAAAGCGCGTGTCTCAGCGCAACCTGCCCGGCTGGGTAGGATTTCAGGGCGCTATCATAACAGGCTTTAAGGATGGTCTGGCTCGCCCGCAGGTTGATGCAGGGTTTGAAAATATCGTCAACCGAAAGACCCAGGCCCACTAAATTATTTGAGTTAATTTGTGCAAGGCCCATATCAAAACTTTTATTATCCTTCAGCAGAACTTTCGCAACGCTGACGGCCTCAGCTTCAGTACGCGGTTGCTGTTTTAACTGAATACTACCGTTAATATTGATCCTGTACGGCCCATTTGAGGACTCATGGCCGACGATGTACGCCATCGTTAAGGGTGAAACATCAGGCGCACATCTCTGCGCAAGCCTGGCAACTTCATCGGAGGCAGGCGCAGCACTGGCACGGCCAGCACAAGCAAGGCAGGCCAGAGCGAGAACCAGGAGTTTTGGATGTTTACTCATTTATGTTTCACCGCGTAATTGTAATTTCGACGACTTTTGTTTATGATAAGGGCTAATGAGATCGTGTCAAGAAGAAACGAAAAGAAAACCGCTGAAGGAAGGAAGGTGATGCTGGTTCCCCTGAAATCAGAAAAACGACCAAAAGGCGAACCCGTGTATCGTGACCCGGATAACCCTTTTAATACGTGGACTGGTATAGGGAAGCGCCCGGCCTGGCTAACTGCAAAATTGGACGCTGGCATTAGCCTGGAAGCCATGAAGATGCAGGGCGTAGCCAACCCCAGAGAACATAGACCAGCAAAATACCGCGACCCCAGGAACGCAGAAAATACCTGGTCCGGGACTGGCCGCCGACCCACATGGCTCAAAGAGCTGCTTGATAGTGGTTTATCACTTGATGATCTGAAGATATAACCGGAGGGTATAAAAATGGGCGAACTTATTGATTTTGCGGAAAGGCAAAAAAGCAGAAGGAAGAAAAAGGCATCTTCCATTCCGCCCATTTTTAGAAAATTTCGTGTCCATGCGATCAGGTTACTCGCCAGCATCATCAAATCCGGCTCTTATTCAGTTGCTTATATTGTTAAGAAAATTACAGGAAAGTTAATCAAGTTTTACACAATTTTAACGATTTTCGTTTTTGTTGTCGAATATATTGCAGGCGATATAGGTTACAAATCTATTTATAACGCAGCGTTATTATTAATATTGCTTACCGTTATCAACATTCTGGCGAGTGTATATCTGAACAAACTGTTAAGGACAAAACAATGAAGAAACTCTTAATACCTCTGATAGCAGCTGGTAGTCTGCTTTATATTCCTGCCAGCCATGCTGAAGATCCCTGCAAAGTTATTATGTGCATGGCGGGCAAGCTCACCGGCGATAGCGGCGGAAGCGAGTGTAACAGTGCTGAAGCTGCTTTCTTCAATATCGTTAAAAAGAACAAGCACGGCTTTTTACCCAACCACACGAAGGATGCCAGGAAGGCTTTTCTTAATGAATGCCCGGATAATGGCGAAGGTGGAAGTAACCAGTCGATGATAAGCCAGATCATAAGTAAATACGGGAAAGTTCGCTTATAGGCGAACTAGGAATAATCTCAATTTAAGGAGCCAACGTGAAAAAAATAATATTAAGTGCATTAGCCTGTACAGCTCTCTTAACTGGTTGCGTCAGCCAGGATAAAGGTAATGCGATGCAGAGCCAGCTGAATAACCAGCAACGCCAGATTAACGAATTATCCGTTCGTTTGCAGTCTGCGGAGTCCCGGCTATCAAAGCAGGAAGAAAAGCTGCGCAACGAACTGCTGCAATCCAGCGGCTATTGCTATCTGAATGGCGCCCGCTACTCGACCGGCACCGTACTTTACGGGCGGATTTGCCAGAATCAGTCAGGCAGCGCTTCGTGGCAGGTATACAGCCGTCGCTAAACACCAGGGCGGTTTAACCGCCCTTTTCTTTACCCTCAGAAAGCCCACTATGACCATGATCCCCTTCCCCACTACAGAAAACCTTATTCTATGGGCTTGCAGCGCCATCGCACTGCTTGCCGTTGTATTCTTCCGGCGTTCAGTACGGCACAGGCGACACAAAAGGAAGCAGCAAAGTGCGCGGCGGGTGCTGGAGCGCATAAAGACGTTGCCGGGCTTCCCACAAAAAATTAACTACCTGAGGAAAATTGATCCTTTTGTGTTTGAAGAACTGTTGCTGGAAGGATTTGAAGCGCATGGCTTCAGAACCATCAGAAACAAACGCTATACCGGCGATGGAGGCATTGACGGCCAGGTAATAATAGGAAAATATCGCTATCTTATTCAGGCTAAACGCTATCGCGGCCATATTGCTTTACAGCACGTACAGGAGTTCGAGAAGTTGCTTAAACGTCATAACTGTCGCGGTCTGTTTTGCCATACCGGGAAAACCGGCGCAGGTTCAAAATCTGTCAGTATTGCCAGTGAACGGATGGAGATTATCAGCGGCCAGCGCCTGATAGATTTGCTCACGCCCGGCAGCTCCTTCACTATCGCAACCGCCCCGCAGACGATGATGAAGCGTACCGCAGCAACACTAGAAACGAGCACCATTGTTAAAGATGCCGGTAAAGAAAATCGATACCATGAGAGTTAATTAAATGAAGTCAGTAACTATAGAAGCAAAAACATTTGCTGAAATGTTAGGAATAACAGAAGGTGAGTTAATCTTTGCCATTAAGAAAACTGGCACATTCAAAAACAAGACCATCCCACAACCTCATGAGCCACATAAATCAAATAATAGATTTTTATATTCAGACGTAATGAGGTTTATAGAATCACTAAAAGACAAAGAGAACCGGTAATGACTCCAACTTACTGATAGTGTTTTATGTTCAGATAATGCCCGATGACCTTGTCATGCAGCTCCACCGATTTTGAGAACGACAGTGACTTCCGTCCCAGCCTTGCCAGATGTTGTCTCAGATTCAGGTTATGTCGCTCAATGCGC
>NZ_JAJVHF010000026.1 GCF_022171985.1 Huaxiibacter chinensis
GACGGCTTACGCCACCATCAAAGGTATTGAGGTGATGCGTGCACTACGCAAAGGCCAGGCCTCAGCATTTTATTATGGTGATCCCCTGGGCGAAAAGCGCCTGGTAAGCAGAGTTTTTGAAATGTAAGGCCTTTGAATAAGACAAAAGGCTGCCTCATCGCTAACTTTGCAACAGTGCCCTGCCTAATGTTTTCCAGGTCATCATCGCCCAGCGTGTAGAACTTCAGTAGCGACAGTTCGTCCGTGGGCAGATCGAACAGCGCTGCTCGCTGCCGTTCGGTGAAAATATGGCGTCGTGACATACAAATTCGTCCCTTTTGAAGTATAGTCTGTTTTGGACAACAGCCAGCCCATATAAATCAGGGCGTTCCGATACAAAAATCCAGGAGGGTTCAATTGGGACATCGTGCCGCCATTTACTGCCGGGTTTCAACAGCGGATCAGTCTTGTGAACGCCAGGAATTTGATCTGCGAGCCTTCGCCGGCCGTGCCGGCTACGACGTGGTGGGAATATTTAAGGAAACAGGTTCAGGAACTAAACTCGACCGGGCCGAGCGAAAGAAAGTCCTGGCGCTTGCCCAGTCCAGACAAATTGATGCAATCCTGGTCACTGAGCTTTCCCGGTGGGGGCGCTCGACGCTCGATCTGCTCAATACGCTACGTGAACTGGAGAACTGGAAGGTTTCCGTGATAGCCATGAATGGAATGGCGTTCGATCTTTCGTCGCCGTATGGACGAATGCTGGCGACGTTTCTTTCCGGCATTGCGGAGTTTGAGCGGGATCTCATCAGCGAGCGGGTCAAGTCAGGCCTTGCTGTTGCGAAGGCACGTGGTAAGAGGCTTGGTCGTCAGGCCGGAGTGCGACCAAAATCAGACCGACTTTTGCCTAAGGTGGTTGCTATGAGGGCCGAGGGACGCAGCTATCGCTGGATCGCACGCGAGCTCGGTATCAGCAAGAATACCGTCGCTGACATCGTGCAACGACACAGAGCTAACGCTTAGGGTGTCATTTCGCCCTCAGCCGGAACCGACCCCTATAATATCTGCGCCAGACGACCTTTTTACATGTAAAAATTTGATGCGAGCGAATCTGTTGACTCAAATAATTTGACTGGAAGCCTAGTCGATGCGCAGTGGCTCACATTTAGCCGTAGTGGGCTGGTGAGATACAAATAAATCGTTGTTGAGGTATAAATAATTTTGCTTTTTTTAGTTCAATAATAATCGTAAGTTGTCAGTAGCAGAAAAGATGATTAATTATTGCCTGTGTTAGTGAAACCTAATTTATACAGTGATCCGGTATTTTAATTCTGGTGAATAATAAAATTACGGCGGTGATGTTTTTATGGAAATAGTCGTGTTATTGCCATTGTTGGTAATGTTGATACTCGTTTTGCGAAATAAGCATATGATTCTGGCAGGACTGGTGGGCGGACTAACCGCGATGCTGGTTGGTGGCATCGGTTTTTCGCAGGCAAGTAAGATCGTTATGACATCAATTCCCGGGATGACGGGAATTATCACCCCGGTTATCTATTCTGCTGTGGCGTTGGTACTGGCTAAACTCGGTGGTTTTGAAGCGTTGCTCGGTCTGAGTCGCAGAGTGTTTGGCCGAAAGCAATATCTCATTGCGGCGGCGATTGTACTCACTCAGGCGTTAGCAACTTATGCCGCAGGGCTTGGGGCGGGTAATACCATGGTAACCGGGCCTCTTGCGCTGGCGATTGTAGGTGCTGTTCCACAGCTGATAGCGGGCATGGCAATTGTGACTGCCGCGAGCTTTATGACGTCACCTTCAGGGGCCGATGCGGCCGCTATTTCAAAAATTGCCAACATTGAAATTGCAACCTATAGCGATACGATGTTCCCCATTACCGTCTGCTTGTGGACTTTGGGAATGACTATCGCTGCATTCGGCGTCTGGAAAAGCGGAAGCGTCCTGCAGGATGAGGATACGATGTCCGATGTTACGCTGAAAGAACAGTTAATTAAGGTCATGCCTCCCGTATATTTTCTGGTAGTCGTTGTGGCAGGCAAAAACTTGAATGAGTTATTCGATTATTCGCTGTTTAGCCCGATATTTAATATGTTCAGTACGTTGATGCTGGGTTTTGCAGTAACACGTCAGTCTCCCGGTAAGCTGGCTGAAGAACTGGTACAGAACTCTTCTTTCCTGCTAACAAAACTATTCGCAATTGGCATTTTCCTCGGTTTTATCAACATACTGGCGGAAATTGGTACGTTCACCTACATTGCTGAATTTATTAAATCATCACCCGCCTTTGTTACCGTACCCGTGGCTGTATTTATTGCTTTTTGCATCTCGATTCCGGCAGGAGGATACAGCGTGGGGGTCAGTACCCTGGTCATGCCGATTATGGTGGAGTCCGGGCTTTCTATTACACAAATTGGTCTGGCGGCACTTGCTGTAGGTGTGGGCACGCAAATGAGCCCGGTTCAAATCAACGTGGCTTCACTGTCACAGTCATTCAAGCTGGATATTCAGCGAATTGTTAAAATTAATGCACCTTATATGGCTGGCGTTGCGGCGATACTGTGCATCATGGGATTCTTCTTATAAAACATCTTACAAAACTTGCTGTCCCTGGTATCTGAAAAAGAGGAAATACACTATGCAAAAAGTTGAAGTGTTCCGTATTCCAACTGCATCGCCGGATGATGTATCTGGTCTGAAAAATTTGATTGAGAATGGTAGTGTTGATCCACGTGATATTATTGCTGTATTGGGTAAAACTGAAGGTAATGGTTGCGTTAACGACTTTACCCGCGGTTTTGCAACGCAAAGCCTCTCTATCTTCATGGCTGAGCAATTAGATATGTCCGTCAGCGCCGTACAGGAGCGGATCGCATTTGTCATGTCAGGCGGCACGGAAGGCGTAATGTCGCCCCATCTGACGGTGTTTACCCGCAAAGAGGTGGATCAACCCGCAAAGGAAGGTAAACGTCTGGCAGCCGGTATTGCCTTTACCCGGGATTTTCTCCCAGAAGAAATTGGCAGAATGGCGCAGGTGAAAGAAGTCGCTGAAGGGGTGCGTATTGCGATGAAAGATGCTGGCATTACCGATCCGCAGGATGTTCATTTTGTGCAAATCAAGTGTCCTTTACTGACGGCAGATCGTATTGAGGACGCCAGAGTGCGCGGTCAAACCGTTGCTGTTCATGATACGTATAAATCAATGGCCTACTCCAGAGGGGCATCCGCCCTCGGCGTCGCGCTGGCCCTCGGTGAAGTGTCAGAAGATGCGTTGAACGATAAGGTCATTTGTCAGGACTGGACGCTTTATTCCGGTGTGGCGTCTACTTCGGCAGGTGTGGAACTTCTGAAGGATGAAATTATTGTTATCGGAAACGCTGAAAACACGACCAGCGATCTGCGCATCGGGCATGCGGTGATGCAGGATGCTATTGATATCGATGCCCTGTTTGCCGCTATGCGTGAAGCCGGTCTTGAATTTGACGGTCTGCCGCCGCAGGAAGAGCTGGATCGGATCGTAAATGTGTTGGCCAAGGCTGAAGCAAGCTCCACAGGAACGGTGCGGGGAAGAAGAAATACGATGCAGGACGACTCTGATATCAACCATACCCGCTCGGCCCGGGCCGTGGTCAATGCAGCCATTGCCGCAATTACACGTGACCCGCTCGTGTATGTCTCCGGGGGGGCTGAGCATCAGGGGCCAGATGGCGGCGGTCCCATTAGCGTAATCGCGAAAGTGTAAGCAGCCTGGCAAGGGGGAACGAGCGGTTAATCACGCTCACTCCTGCGCCAGAACAACCGCGGGGCGGCCCTGCCGGGCAGGGAGCGAGCCGGACTTGGTTTTACGATGAGAGGTGATGCACATGAATAACCACTTTGTCGGAATTGATGAGAAGCCCCCGTTTCTATCTTTGCTGTTAATGGGGATTCAGCACGTGCTGGTGCTGTTCTCAGGTCTGGTAGCCGTACCGTTGGTGGTGGGCATGGCGCTTGGTCTGCCCAGTACGGATATTACTGTTCTGGTCCAGGGCAGCTTGATTGTTAGCGGTACTGGTACGCTGATTCAATGCCTTGGTTTAGGACATCTGGGATCCCGGTTGCCCATTTGCATGGGCTCGGCGTTTGTCTTCATTGCACCCAGTATCACGGTGGGGTCGCAGATGGGGATCCAGGCCGTGTTTGGCGCATCCATGGTGTGCGGGTTTGTCGCCTGGATCCTCAGTTTTTTTATTGGAAGAGTGCAGAAACTGATTCCTCCGCTGGTGACCGGAACTATTGTTTCACTGATTGGTATCAAGCTGCTGCCGCTGGGATTCACCTGGCTTGCTGGTGGGCATAGTGAACTTTATGGCAAGCCGGTATGTTTTCTGATCGGCGGCGTTGTGCTGGTGGCATTACTGGTTGCCAGCCAGTCGCGAAAAGGCTTGTTATCATCGTTTTCCGTCATTATTGCCATTATGCTGGGATATGTTGTATCGGCACTGCTCGGCATTCTTGACCTCCACCACGTGCAGGATGCTTCCTGGGTCTCTTTTCCTGATTTGCTGCATTTTGGTTGGCCGACTTTTTCGTATTCGGCCATTGTCATCATGATGATTGCTCAACTTACCGCCGTACTGGAAAGCATTGGTAATACATACGGTACGGGAGCTGCGGTACGCAGAGAGATCACGCATAAGCATTTGTCTGGCGCAATCTCAGTCGATGGTATCGGCTCGATTGTCGCGCCGCTGCTTAACGGTTTTCCTCTGACCTGTTTTGCCCAGAATATAGGGGTCATCAGTATCACTCGCGTGGCAAGCCGCTATGTGGTTGCCTCAGCGGGTGTGGTTCTGATTGCACTTGGGTTGATTCCCAAATTTTCAGCCCTGGTCGCGGGAATGCCGGCACCGGTGCTCGGTGGAGCGTCTCTGATTATGTTCGGCTCTATCGTCGGGTCAGGCGTCGCCCAGATTAAGGATTCAGGACCGTTCGACCAGCGAGCAGCCATGGTTTTTTCAACCTCTCTCGCACTCGGACTGGGGTTTGGCCTGGCGCCGAAAGACGCTTTTGATGCCTTTTCGCCATCGCTGGCCGTGCTCCTGGAGTCGGGTGTGGCGATTGGTGGAATGGCGGCAATTATATTGAATCTGGTTCTTCCGCGATCACCTGAACCATCCGTTAGCTGAAATCGCGAGGGTTGAAGTTTATTTATTTAATTCATTTTTCGCTTTTATTGAATTGTTCTGCCGTATAAATGATATTTTATGATTCCAGTCTCTGGCAGGTATTTACCTGACCAATGGAAGATGGCCAATTATTTATTTTTACTTGTGGTGGATATAAGGTTGAATCATTATCGGTAATTCTCCGATGGAGGTGAAATATGACATCTTTAACACTGATTCCCGTTACGGTCGGGTATTTGGCCATTGACCGTCTGAACGATGCCGGGAATCAACAAATAAATGTTCACAGCTGCTTTACAAATACGATGAATTTATTGTTGTCTGATGGTGAATTACTGATACTGGCTTCGGAGCACACCGGTTTAAATCATCCTGATACTATTATTGTTAGCGTACCGGCGAACTGGGATTGGCGTTGTACCGGGCGTGCGGGGATTACGTTCGGTGATGGTATATTCAGCAACCCGGTTTGGCAAATGGATATACGCCATGTTAAACGTTGGCAGCAAACAGACTTATATCCATTAATAATGACGGAAACTGAAAGGAAATATACGTTTCTTGCTGAGCAATTAAAAGTGTACAGTCAGAGATATCCGATCAAAAGTGCAATTATGCTGTTGCCCGATAATATGGCTAAACAGGTAAATCGACCATTGCGCGAAGTAAATATCGCCATTGAAGATAATGAGCAGCAGATTAGCCAGCTGGTTGACGGATTAATTGGTTTTGGTTTCGGTCTGACACCCGATGGCGACGATTATCTTCTCGGATATCTCGCAGCCATCTCTTTTTTGCCACAGGACATTATTTCGAGGCATCGACGGGCGCTTACCAGAATTATTATATCGAGGCTGGATCGTACCAATGATATTAGCCAGCATTATCTGAAGCGCGCGACGGAGGGCCATTTTTCTGAAGCGATTTGTCAGCTGCTGACGCACCTATCGGCGCCTTTTTCACCTTCGCCTCTTGCGGCGGCGGCGACAGCTGTCATGCGGTTTGGCGCCTCTTCCGGAGTCGATTGTCTGGCTGGACTACTTCATGGCATACGTGCGTCAACCCGCATTCATTAAGGCATAACACGATGTGTTTTACCGGAGGGATTTTCCCTCTTACGACTAATTGTTGCTGATTTCTTATGGCAATGGCGAATGAACAGGTAGCCTACATGAAAGTACTACACGGTATTTTTAAAAATCTTTATCAGGATTCCGTTTCCCTAATGCAGGTTTCCGCAAGCATCATCAATTTGCCTGGTATTAAGCAGGCATCCGTTGTGATGGGAAGTGAGACCAATCTTATTCAATTAAGAGACGCAGGGCTGGGCGACAATATTGCTGCAGGTCCTAACGATCTTATTATTGCGATTATGGGGGAAGATGAGGCCTGCGAGCAGGCACTGGCACTGGCGAAGGAGAAACTTAACAGTAAGCCGCAGGCTGATACAGAAGCCGGGAGAAGGCTGGTACAGTTTACCAGCTTGGCTATGGCGGCTGAACAGGATCCAGAGGCTAATTTGGCGCTGATCTCCGTTCCCGGCGATTATGCTGCCGCCGAGGCAATCAAAGCTATTGAGCTCGGTATGCATGTCATGCTGTTTAGTGACAATGTGAGTCTCGCCGAGGAAAAAGCGATCAAAACCCTTGCTCGGCAGAAAAATCGGTTGGTGATGGGGCCTGATTGCGGTACGGCGATTGTTAATGGGATCCCGCTGGGGTTTGCTAACGTTGTCCGCAGAGGGGGTATTGGCATTGTTGGTGCTTCCGGCACGGGGTTGCAGGAAGTCACCTGCCGCATTGATCAATTGGGCGGAGGGATTTCCCAGGCGTTAGGGACCGGTGGCCATGATTTACACGAGGAAATTGGTGGTATCAGCATGCTGATGGGGCTGAATGCCCTGGCGGAAGATGATGAGACGCAGGTGATTGTCCTTATTTCCAAACCGCCAGCCTATGACGTTGCGGAAAGGGTTCTCACCCAAGCGCAGAAAGCAGGAAAACCCGTTGTTGTAAACTTTTTAGGTGCTGCACCGCAGAGCGTTACGCGGCCAGGTGTTGTTGCCGCATTAACGCTGGCAGAGGCCGCTGAACTGGCTATGTCGTTTGTTGCGCCAGAGTCCGCTCAGCAGGCGCAGTCATCAGCATGCTGTACTGAAGATGAATTTATTCAAAAGCAAACGCAGATTAACGGCGCCGATAATTCACGTAGATATATACGGGGCGTTTTTGCGGGCGGAACATTTTGTTATGAAAGTCAGTTAATTTGCCAGCGTAATGGTATAACCGCCCATTCTAATACGCCAATAAAAGGAAACTTAGCGCTAAATAATATCTGGCAGAGTGAGGGGCATACCTTAATTGATATGGGGGATGATGATTTCACCCGCGGCCGTCCACACCCCATGATCGACCCGACGCTGCGTAATCAGCGGATTATCGCTGAAATTAACGATCCGCAAACGGCGGTTGTGCTTTTTGATCTTGTTCTTGGCTATGGCGCAGCACCGGAGCCAGCCGAAGAATTACTGAAACTGCTCAATGCTACCAACAGAGCGGCCAGCCCGTTATTAATAGCCCATGTTTGTGGAACACAGAGCGATCCACAACAGCGTAGCGTGCAAATTGGCGCCTTGAGACGCTATGGCGTTCTGGTTGCTGACAGCAACGCTCAGGCTACATGCTGGGCCGCCAGCGCAGTAAATAATCTGGGAAATAAATAAGGAACTGATATGAACTCATTATTTTCTCAGTCACTTAATGTGATTAACGAAGGCCTTGCCAGTTTTGCCGATAATATCAGGCAAGCCGGGGGAAAGGTCACTCCTTTGAACTGGCAGCCGCCCGCTGAAGGGGATCGTTTTACCGGGCTGTCCCTCGCGGGGCTTATTAACCATCCCGTCGTGGAGCGCGCCAATCAGGTGGCAATGGGGCGCTATCTTGACGCTCAGCCGGTATTAGTGGATGTCCTGACCGCGGCTGTGGCGATTCCGGCAATGGCGGAACAAAAATTAATTCTGCATGCCGGTCCCCCTATCGCTTGGGAAGAGATGTGCGGGCCGGTCAAGGGTGCCATTATCGGCGCAATATTGTTTGAAGGCTGGGCGGCAAGTAAAGATGTGGCATCTCGTTTGGTTCTTAATGGCGAAATTGCCCTTGCTCCGTGCCACCATTACGACGCCGTTGGCCCTATGGCCGGCGTTATTAGTCCTTCGATGCCGTTGTGGGTAATCGAAAATAAAACTAACGGCAAGCGTGCCTTCAGTAACTTTAATGAAGGCCTGGGCAAAGTTTTACGCTTTGGGGCGAACAATGAAGAGGTCCTGGAGCGCTTAACATGGATATCGCAGGAATTAGGCCCGGTAATGAAAGCGGCGGTGTGCCAGTTGGGTGAGCTTGAACTAAAACCCATAATGGCTCAGGCGTTGCATATGGGGGATGAGGTACATAACCGTAATGCCGCCGCGACGGGGCTGCTAATTAAGCGTTTATTTCCCGTGCTGCTGAGATGTAACTTACCGAACGTCCAGCTTCAGAAGGTCGTGTCATTTATTTCTGGTAACGATCATTTCTTCCTGAATCTTTCTATGGCGGCAAGTAAGTCGATGATGGATGCCGCCGCTAATGTACCATTCAGCTCGCTAGTGACTGTTATGGCACGAAATGGCGTCAACTTCGGTATCCGGCTCTCGGGCCTTGGTGACCAGTGGTTCCAGGCGCCGGCCAACCCGGTAGAAGGGTTATTTTTCCCTGGCTATAGCGTAGAGGACGCCGCGGCTGATCTGGGAGATAGCGCCATTACTGAAACCGCAGGCGTGGGCGGCTTTGCGATGGCATCTTCCCCGGCCATCGTTAAATTTGTGGGGGGGACCCCCGCTGATGCAACTGAAAATAGCCGACGCATGCAGTTTATTACCGTGGGCTCAAACCCTGCGTTTACTCTACCTGCCCTGAACTTTTCACCGACCGCGGCCGGTATCGACGCGCGTAAAGTTGTCGATCGCAGCATACTACCGATTATCAACACCGGTATCGCCCATAAGGAAGCCGGCGTTGGCCAGATTGGCGCCGGAATCACCACGGCTCCGATGGCCTGCTTTAGTGCAGCGATTCGGGCTCTTGCGCAAAAGCTCACTGAGGAGAATCCCGAATGAGTAAACCTTTAGCCGTTGTGGCCGTGGGCGGAAATGCGCTCATTGCCGATGACAAGCGTAATAGTATTGATGAACAGTATGCGTGTGTCACTGATTCCGTTCGCTATCTTTGCGATATGATCGAGGTCGGTTGGGAAATGTTGTTAACTCATGGCAACGGGCCACAGGTCGGCTTCATTCTGCGTCGTTCTGAAATATCCCGGGAGGAAGTCTCTCCGGTCCCCCTCGACTACGCGGTGGGTGATACGCAGGGAGCGATTGGTTATATGTTCCAGAAAGCGTTCAAAAATGAGCTGCAGCGGCGCGGTATTCACAAACCTATAGTCTCACTAGTGACGCAAACCCTTGTCGATAAAGATGATGCCGCGTTCAGCCACCCCTCAAAACCCATTGGCGCGTTTCTGGATCGCCATACCGCTATGCAGCGCCAGAAAGAGCTGGGCTGGACAATCATGGAGGACTCAGGGCGCGGCTGGAGACGTACCGTTCCATCACCTCAGCCACTGGAAATTATTGAGCTTGAAACCATTGCTCAGTTATTGCGTTACGGTTGTATTGTGATTGCCTGTGGCGGTGGCGGTATTCCCGTTGTTCGCGATCGTGATGGAATGTTGCATGGTGTAGAGGCGGTTGTTGATAAGGATTTAGCCTCAGCCCTGATAGCAGATAAACTCCATGCCGAATTACTGCTGATATCCACTGGGGTTGAACAGGTTGCTGTCAACTTTGGTACGCCCGAGCAGCGGGGGATCAATAGCCTGACTATCGCTGAGGCTCAACAATTGCTCAAAGAAGGGCAATTTGGTGAAGGAAGTATGCAGCCCAAGGTCGAAGCGATTGTTGATTTTGTGTCGCGTAGCCAGTCGAAAGGGAGAAGTGCGAAGGGACTTATTACCAGTCCGAATGCCATTCACGCGGCTTTGCAGCATAAAACCGGCACCTGGATTGGAGAGGAGTAATCCGCTGCGGTAACCCTTAAATCCGCCGCGGCTGCTATCCATGCTGATGACAATCGCGGCGTTAGCAGGAGGGGGGAGAGTTTGCTCCTGCGACAAATCCTTGCAGCCTGGCGTCACGCTATCGGGTGCTGGCTTTTTCCAAACTAAATCCCTTGTGTTATGTTTATAGGTGTCACCATCATCTATGATTTACAGGCGACGATCAGAATCAGAGGTACTGCCGGGATAGCAACACAGGGAGATAGAGATGTTCATTTCTGATGAAGTATTGCGCATAGTTCATCTGGTTGCACACTATCAGAGCATTGCAACGGCCGCTGAACAGCTCAATAAAGTACCTTCGGCGTTAAGCTATACAATAAAAAAGCTGGAAGAAAGCCTCGGCGTGGAGTTATTCGAGCGTAAGGGACGAAACATCGGGCTAACTCCTTCAGGGGAGTACTTTATTCAACACAGTAAACCCATTCTCAACGATATTGATTCTTTATGTCGTAATACCACATTAATCCATACTGGGGTTGAACAAGAATTAACGGTAGCATTTAATAATATTGTGCCTAAAAATATTATTTCAGAATTTATTTCAGAATTTGAAAAAACATTCGACTTTACGCAGTTAACAGTAAACACTGAAGTTTATAACGGCTGCTGGGACGCCATTTATCACAATCGTGCGGATGTGGTTGTTGGCGCCCCTCACTCCGTGCCATCCAGTGATGGAATAATAAGCGAACATGTTGGCTATATGGATTGGGATTTTGTTGTTGGTCCGCAACATTCGCTAGCTACTCACATTCACCCATTAGAAAACAGAGAGTTACGCCAATATACTGCTGTTTGCATCCGGGATACGGCGACGAATTTTATCCCTCTTTATGCCTGGCATCTTGAGGGACAAAAAGCAGTATTTGTACCCGATCTTGAAATCGCTATTTCGCTGATAAAAAGTAATACTGCGATAGGATACCTTCCCCATCATTTAGCCAGGCCGCTACTGAACAATGGTAGATTAATAAAGAAATCTATGCTTGAGCATAAGCACGCGACGCAGTTATTTGTGGCCGCGAAAACGGATGGTTTGGGAGAGGCAGGCCGCTGGTGCCTTGAATACTGGCTGCGTCCGGATATTAAATTCAGGCTGAATGGTTAGGTTCGAATAAAAAGTCTTCCTCATTTTTACCCAGTAAATCTGTTGAACAAGGTATGTTATGATCTTGCTCTGTATCTGTGAACGAAATCTATTTTTACTCCCTGATAAAATTAATTGATAATATTATTAGAGTGCAAATATTTTCTATGCAATTCTTGTGGTTTCTAAGGTATTAGACTGTTATCACGCAAAAATTGCTACAGTTGTATATATGCATTTGTTTGGGTTGTTCAGGGCCAACATAAGAAGCTAGCGATAAAATCATAAAAATTTAGCATATTACTAATATCAAATCATGAGGAGCCGAGCTCATTATGGTTTCATTCTCATTGTATTTTTGATTGTAGTTAATGCCTATTAACGAAGGTGGCGAAAATATTTGCAATATTTAAAGATTCATAGGGATTTTTAGTTTGGTAATTTTTAATTGAAATATCTTATTTATATTATCCTGTAGCTGATGCGCTAGGACGATATAAAGTAATGGTGTTCACCAGAGAACACCATTTGACAAGTAGAGCAATCTATCATTTATACTGGTTAGTTTTTTTTTGCTTATCAGTATTTCTTGTGCTTTTGCTATTTCCCTTATTAGTTTGCTGGTTCCTTTGTTCCTGTTAAGCTGATTTGCATGATGATCGGCGTTAGCTTTATCATATTGATATTTATTTGTGTTTGACATGTTAAATTTCATTTATATTCAATACGGATTTTTATTGTACACTTGAATCAGGCACTGTTGCAAAGTTAGCGATGAGGCAGCCTTTTGTCTTATTCAAAGGCCTTACATTTCAAAAACTCTGCTTACCAGGCGCATTTCGCCCAGG
>NZ_JAJVHF010000027.1 GCF_022171985.1 Huaxiibacter chinensis
CGCTGAAAATGCCGGCCTTTGAATGGGTTCATGTGCAGCTCCATCAGCAAAAGGGGATGATAAGTTTATCACCACCGACTATTTGCAACAGTGCCTGTGAGACTAATATGGCATTACTGGGATATGCAAGAGTATCAACCAGCCATCAGAAGCTAACTGTGCAGATCACGGAGCTGAAATCTGTCGGTGTCAGAGATGACAGAATTTTTACTGATATAATGTCAGGAGCTACGGACGAACGTGAAGGCTTACAACGGCTGCTTGCCCGTGCGGAAAAAGACGACATCATCATTTGTACAAAGATGGACCGGCTTGGTCGCAATACCGCAGACATGATCCACATTGTGGATGCGTGTTATAAAAAGGGGATTGCCATTCGTTTTCTGGAGAATGGGCTAAGTACGGAAGGCACTATGGGAAAAATGGTGATCCAAATTTTGGCCGCTGTAGCAGAAGCGGAACGTGAACGTATTCTGGAACGTACCAACGATGGCAGAATTGCAGCTATGGCTGCGGGCGTTAAATTTGGTCGTAAACCACATAAAAAATCTGAAATTGCACGGGAATTAATCCATCAGAACCAGTCTGTAAGCTTTGTCATGGAAAGAACCGGAATTTCCCGGGCGACTTATTTTAGACTAAAAAAACACACTTGCCTTGCATAACTAATGGACATAAATCATGAAGATTGATTACCCTCATTTATATGAAATTACAAATGAGCGTTCAGTAAAAAACCAAAAATATTTCTTAAATGGCATAAGGGCAGAATATGCATTATTGATATTTATCGCTGTAAATAGCTCTCTATCTTACATGGAAAAATACAGTGTAAATTTAGTGTTATTTGTTCTGCTAATAATGTTATTACTTGTCAGGAACATTATAAACTTCGAACAAAAATGGTACAAATATAGAGCGGTTACCGAATCAATAAAGACAACAACATGGAAATTCGCAATGAAAGCGGAACCATTTAATGGCTCTGAAGAGATAAATGATGCTAAGCAATATATTGGTTACATAAGGAATATTATTAAAGATAGCAAGTATGCTATTAAGACAGAAACGCTAAAAAACCTTGAAGGGGATACGTTTAGTATTTGTTTAAAAAGCATTAGAGAAATGAATTATGAGCAAAGAAGAGATTTATATGTGGAACAACGGATTGAAGAACAACGAACATGGTATGCAAAAAAATCGGTATTCAACAAAAGATTAGGGAGAGCATGGGCTGTAGCTATACTGATTTTCTATATTCTATCTCTTACTATGACGGCACTCCTTGCCGAAGATCTGGTCCAAGCCGCATCGCTACCAACAGAACTGATTACAACCATCATTTCTGCTCTGATTGGCTGGGTGCAAATTAAGAAATACAATGAGCTTTCAGCATCATATGCCCTTACAGCACATGAAATTGGGCTGGTAAAAGAACAATCGTATTATATTTCTGGTGAAAAAGATTTTTTAGATTTCATTCGAGATGCTGAAACCGCTTTCTCACGTGAACATACACAATGGCAAGCAAGACGAGTTGCATAAATTGAATATGATAAAGGGAGCGTTAAAGCTCCCTTTAAAATTATCTAGCGTGTCGACGAATGGCATCAACAATGCTTTCTGTACTCCATCTAACCTGTTCGACAGATCTATTAGCTACAATCTGAGAAACTCTCGAAGCTCCGTGGGGAATAACGCCAATAACAGGAATTCCATTTCTAATAGCTGTGTCCATTTCCCACTCCATCCAGGTACTATGACTTGCATAGATTCCTGCAATGGCAAGTAGCACATTGCTGTTACGAATTTTTTCGCCAAGAACTCTTTTGATGTAATCAGCATTAATTGAATTAATTGGGACATCTTTGCTAACTTCTGAAAACTCGGCCCTAAAATAGGGTCTTGAATTTAGTAGGTTACGCAATCTTAGTAATTCGTCGTGACTCCCCCACGAATGACTAATAAAAATATTTAGGTCTCTTGCCATAAATCCCCACAAATTAGTTATTTATTCGACCATGATAGTGGGGGCAATCCTTTGGTTTTCAAGGGTAAAAGTTAAAGAAAACAATAACAACAAAAAGGTTTCTCTACTTAATGCTGTAAAAACAATAAGTTATCTTATTGTCGTATTTTTTTCATCATTGGACCTCAAACCTCGGAAAGAAGAGGCGAGTTGGTAGCTTGGAAGAAGATAAACCATGGGAAATTATAAATATAAGCAGAAGTAAAGCAAGAGGTATAAGCCCTTGCCTTATGTTAATTAGCAGTCTTTGATGGCTGATATAATTGATGGTGTATACCATCCAACAATAATTTTCGCATTGTCTGTGACAACTTGAGGCGTTCGTTGTGAACCATGCGGTTTAATCCCAATAACTGGTATGTTATTAGCAACTGCTGTTTCAATTTCCCATTTCATCCAATCACTATGTGCTGTGTACATTCCTGCTACAACAATAAACACATCTGATGCGGATATTCTCGCCTTCAGTACTCGCTTGATGTATTTTTCATCTTCTGAGTTTATAGGCGCATCTACAGTTACTTCTTCATAAGATGCCACAAGCCCATCTTCCTTGTTTAATAAATTCTTTAGATTTATCAACGAATCATTGTAATCCCAACAATGGCTAATAAAAATGCTGTATGTTTTACTCACTTCATCAATCCTTCTTTATTTTGTTTTCTTCAAATGTATTAAAATCCCATGAGTTGTCGCAGAGTGATTTAAACTTACTACTGTATAAATCCTCTTTTTCTTTTAACTCTAGATATGATGCTGACTTTGCTGCTGTTGCGTAAACCCATTTTACATCACTTCGTTCATTGAAGTTAGTTGACTCTATGATCCCCTCAGTGATTTCAAGTACGGACTTGAACGTTTTTTCTGCAAGAATCTCATTAAATACGATGTCTTTATCATTTGCAGTTTCTGTATTCTTTAGCTGTTTAGACTTCTCAAAGTAGCAAAGCGCTAAATTTTCACCGTTATAGTAATCTTTTTTTATTGTATATCCACGGTTATAGAATGAAATTGCTTTGTTTAGGAACGTGATATCTTTAGTGTCCATCCATATGTATTTATTTATGGCACCCGCCATTCCTGTTGTTTCTGGGTCGTTACTGGTTTCAGGAGATAAGTCTGATAAAATAACCATTGCATCCATACAACTCATCACTCTGCTTTTTGATTCTATTTTTTCCTTGTATGTACAGAGTGTTAGTCTTTGAATTAAGTATTCATCTCTAGGTCTTATTTCTAGCGCTTTTTGATAGAGTTCCTTTGCATTTGAAAAATCCCCAAACTTCAACTTTTCTTCTGCGCTATTAAAAATATATCCCCATTCCTTTTCTGCTTCATCTGAATCCTTTACGATTTCTTTTATTTCTTGTGCCGTTAGTGTCGGAGTGTTTAAATCTGGCAGGTAAGTATAGACTGGGCTATCTATACGTGTTTCATTTAATGCCGACTCCATTAATGATTTCAGCTGCCCTTTTATTCTTCTCGCTTCGGAACAACCGATATCATCACCAAGATGTTCATACTGTAAGGTTGCAATGTGATTTAAGTCGAAGTGTAGCACTGCCGACTTTTCAGACATTATGATGGTCGTTCCTTTTTTTAGTGCGTGCCTTACGCCTAGTTCATATATAGCATTTGCGTTACTTGTTGATATATCTGCAACAACAATATCAGCAGAAAGTAGCAATTTATACATTTCCACATCAATAATCCCAGACTGCATTATTTCGTCAGCCCTGACACACTTGATGCCTAGTTCTTCTGCCGCTGGTTTTATTATCTCATTGTACGTGGCATCTAGGTTTAAGAGCTTACCTGACCGGAAATCAGTTTTTTTCCCGAAACCCATAACCACAAAGCACAACAAACTTAATTTTTTTTTACTCAATCACATCACCCTTTTATTTTTTCCATAGTGGTTTGAAGGCCAACGGTATGAAAACGTTCGGTTTCTTACGCAAAAACGGCGTAGCAGGGTTAATTCAGGTAGTTACTGACACCTTTCTGCTAAAAAAGCCTTGGCGTAGGATCTTTTCCCTTTTCCAAGCGGCCTCCTAAATCCGCACAAATTAGTTATTTATTCGACCATGATAGTGGGGCAATCCTTTATTTTTCAAGGGGAAAAATTAAAAAACATTAACAACAGAAAGGTTTCTGATTTTTTTAAATAAAAACAGCAGGTTATCTTCTTATCGTGGTTTTTTACATCATTGGACCTCAAACCCCTAAATCAAATGATGAGTATGTGCAGGGATTAATCGACGAGCTGGACAGGAACGGGATTTCTATTTCTTCAAATGCTACTCCATGCCCGGTCTGTAACAACGGTTTCCTGCGTAAGCGCAAGGGGCAAAATGGCTTCTTCTGGGGCTGTTCTTCCTATCCTGTATGTAAAACATCATTTCCTGATAGCGATGGGAAACCAGCGACTGAGAAGAAAACAACTGAAGGCGCGATTGACCGTCTGAATGTACCCTGCCCTTCCTGCAATAAAGAAATACTTGTACGCCCTAAAGGATTCTTCTGTACTGGGTGTGGTTTCAAGCTTTGGTCGGAAATTGCTGGTAAAAAAATAACCAACGCTCAGGCAGAAACGTTGATCAAAAAGGGTAAAACAGGTTCGCTCAAAGGGTTTACTAGCACTAAAACCGGAAAAAAATTTGACGCTACCTTAGTTTTACAGGATAAAAACACTGGAAAAATTGGTTTCGAGTTTGCTAAAAAGTAAGGGTATTAACTATGAGTGACAATGATAACTTTGAATTAGTGCGAAAACTGCTTTTGAATATCCGATCGGTACGTGTTTTTGCGCGTGATACTCACTTTGAACAACTTCTTGAAATGCAGGAAAAGCTTAATGCGGTTATTGAAGAGCGCCGTGAAGAAGCTGAGCAGGAAGCCAAAGAGCGAGAAGAACGTGAAAGAAAGCGTCTAGAATTGCTTCAGTTGATCGCAGGTGAAGGTTTCTCCGCTGAAGAACTGCTAGGATTAAGCGAAGGGGCACCGAAAAAACAAAAAAACAAACTTCCGAAAGCACCGCCAAAATATCAGTTTGAAGAAAATGGCGTAGTGAAATATTGGTCTGGTCGCGGTCGTGCGCCTAAACCAATTGATGCAGCCCTTAAAGCTGGTCAGAAGCTTGAGGATTTTCTCATCGAGAAAGACCAATCCGGCACAGAACAAGCATAATAATCTTTTAAAGCCCCACGCTTAAGCTTGGGGCTTTTTGATTTATGATACAGGAGGAGTTATGAGCCTTACCTTGCCACTTATGTACTTTAAAACAGGAAGCGATCTTAGCCAGATAACGCATTATGAAGTGAACTACCCGGATGATTTTGTAAAACAAGCATGGGAACAGCCAGAAATAAACCTCTTTATTGTTTGTGTAGCAACAAAGAAAGGCGCGGTTCGGGAGATCAAGGGAGGCATGGCCGTATTTACTAGCATACCTGCCAGTAATGGGCTTGAGCTATCCAGGGCTCTTGATGACGTTCTTAGAAAATCTAATGAACTCCGCTCGCTCGCAGGTCAGAAAAATAACGCCTTTCTTCCGGCAAAAGTTGGTCTTGCTGGCGACCCCCCTACAGAACAAGAGTTGCTTAGTCTTTTTTATCAGCAGTGCCTGAAGCATGGATCATGGGGTAGTGCCTGATAAACAGGTAACGCTACGTGAAATCTGAGGCGCTCACGGGCACTGTTGCAAATAGTCGGTGGTGATAAACTTATCATCCCCTTTTGCTGATGGAGCTGCACATGAACCCATTCAAAGGCCGGCATTTTCAGCGTGACATCATTCTGTGGGCCGTACGCTGGTACTGCAAATAGGGGTCAGTTTGGATATAGAGAATTATTGTACGGTAAGCCTGTTTTTTGAACAGGCTTACCTGTAGCAATAGGGTGTACTCCCGCGCTATACAGCGTTTTCAGGGGATTTTGTCTTAATCGGATAACCTAAATGCGATACAGCAAGAGCGACAACCTAAAAGCGATAGCCACTGACGATAAATCAATCACTTACGTATCCTAATTGGTTAAATAATGTGCTTAACGTACAAAAATTTCCGATCTCCAAACTGACCCCTTATTTGTCTCCTGCAACACCACGGGGTTGCTATAACCAGCGACGAACCCGTTGGGTATAGCGTTCCCATTCCAACCCGAAACGTTTTCGAAGCTGTACCTCTTCAACATGGATATGTAATCTGGCTACTACAAACATAAACAACGGTACAGCAAGTATCCCCACCAGGCTGCCAAAGCAGAGAGCAACGGATAACTGGAGCCCGCTCATTCCAAGGTAAATAGGGTTTCGACTCCATGCGTAACAACCGACAGTTACCAGCTTGGTGGTTCTATCCGGATGAAGCGGATTAAGCGTCGTGCCGTTCGTGCTCATCTGCCAAGCGGTGTGCAGTATCATGGTAATACAAACACCGGTCAGCAACACGCTTAGCACTATATTCACGATGTCGAAGGTAAAACGCGGGATTGCAGTCAACACATCAGTGACGAAAAACAGCAATAAGATGAGTGGGGGCGGAAACCATACTCTCAATCGAGTCACGAAGTTACGCATTACACAGACCTATCTCTGAACTAAGCAGCCTGATGGCTGCAAAATGAAAATCCAGTCCTTGCCATTCCTATAGTGACCATGAATCTGACATTATATGCCTGATCTGAAAAGTTATTTTTTTCATAACTGTCCTTATAACGGTGCGGGGTCAGTCCACACCTCTGTTCAGGTGAACAAATTCAGCAGACCACTTCACTGTTAAACCTGTGGCGATTCAGGGTGCCATGTGTATGGCACCTCATCTCTTATTTACTTATTGACTCCGTTACCGCCTGCCAGGTTATAAAGCCACCACTCAGATTATATGTCCTGAAGCCGTGGGCCTGAAGAATACGGTATGCCACATGCCCGCGCAGGCCACTCTGGCACCCTATAAAAATCTCTTTATCTTTAGGCACTTTTTCAAGATTCTCCCGCAGGGAATCCAGTGGAATGGATAGCGCGTCAGGATATTCGCCAAATTGTTTCAGTTCTGCAGGAGAGCGAATATCAAGTAAACAATAACTGCCCGGTACCCGTTGTAACACATCGCGGACATGACAGATGACCGTATCTCCCTTGATGACATTTGCCGCCACCATTCCAGCCTGGTTAACAACGTCCCTTGCACTGTTAAAAGGAGGAGCATAAGTCAGCTCCAGATGCTCAAGATCGTTGACGGTAAGTCCCGCACGCTGTGCGACAGCCAGGACATCGATGCGTTTATCAACCCCTTTTTTCCCTGACGCCTGGGCCCCGAGAATTTTGCCAGTATCGGGGCTGAACAGCAGTTTAAGACTGATCATCGTTGCCCCCGGGTAGTAACCGGCATGATCAGCAGCATGGACGTAAACCTTCTCGTATCGGGTGCCGTGGGCTTTCAGTTGCTTTTCATTCGCACCGACGCTGCCAATACTCAGCGAAAATACCTTACAAATGGATGTCCCCTGACTGCCATGGTAAAGGCTGTGGTGATCAAGCATGTTATCAGCAGCAATGCGTCCCTGGCGGTTGGCGGGCCCAGCCAGAGGAATATTAGCGGGTTCCTGAAAAACAAGGTCAGGTGTTTCAACTGCATCCCCCACGGCGTAGATGTCAGGGATACTGGTCTGCATACAAGCATTGACACATATGCCTCCACGTTTACCCACTTCGAGCCCGGCTAATGTGGCAAGGCTGTTCTCAGGTTTTACCCCGATGGCGAGAATAACCATGTCGGTCTGCACAAAGCCACCGTCAGACAGTGCAACGCGGAATCCCGTTTCTGTCCGCAGTACCTCGGTGAGTGCCGTTCTGAGACGCAGATCCACGCCATGATTCCGGATTTCCTGATGCAGGACTGATGCCATTTCAGGATCAACCGGAGCCATAACCTGTTCCCCCATCTCCAGCAGAGTGACACGGATCCCCCGTTCGCTCAGAGCCTCCATCACTTCAAGTCCGATGAACCCCCCCCCGACAAGCGTGGTGTGAGCGACGTTATGTTGCTCAATCCACGCCAGGATAGCATCCATGTCAGTAAGATTTCGGAGCGTAAAGACTCCCTCTTGCTGTAGCCCGGGCAAAGGAGGGACAACCGGCGCGGCTCCGGTACTGAGGAGCAGACGATCCCATACTTCGGTATGGATCTCGCCTGAGATCAAATTATTAACTGTTACAGTTTTATTAACCGGATCCACTGACGTCACTTCATGGCAGGTACGGACGTCTATGTTAAAGCGGGATTTAAAATCCTCCGGAGTCTTAAGAATAAGTGACTGCCGTAAGGGAATATTTCCGCCTATATGATAAGGCAATCCACAGTTGGCGAAAGAGACATCGCTTCCCCGTTCAAACACAACAATACTGACATCCTCTGACAACCGGCGAGCCCTGGCTGCAGCGGATGCGCCACCGGCAACACCACCAACTATCACTATTTTCATTACATCCTCTCTGTTCACTCGGGGCAAAATGCCTGCCAGATATAATTAGTTACCCGGGTCAGCTGGACGCTGCAGACCTGGCGAACACGGTGGCAAAATTATGCCACTATCATTATACTAAAATATATTATATAAAAACACATAATATGAGAAATCATCAATGCAAATGAATGAAGACACAAAACGTCAGACTGATATGAAAAATGCGGCCCTGAGGGCAGCGGATGTTTTACGGGGACTAGCCAACAGCGACCGGTTGCTGTTGATGTGCCAGTTAAGCCAGGGAGAAGCGAATGTGTCCGAACTCGAAGCGGCGGTCGGGATTACTCAGCCGACGTTGTCTCAGCAGCTTGGCGTCATGCGCCGCCTGAAGCTGGTTGAGACCCGACGGGCTGGTAAAATGGTATATTACCGTATCGGGGATAACCGGATCATGACGTTGTTAAATACCTTATATACTCTTTACTGTCCGCAGGCCGGGACAGGTAAAGGAAACCATAACAACGAATAATATGATTCTGCTTTCTCTGCAAACCGTTTTATCAGTGGATCATAAACTTGTTGAGGCTATGAAGTGCCTGGACGAAACTGTAACGGGAAAACGACAGTGATTCGGATATACCCGCCGGCAATCCCTTTCCGGACTGTTTAATCACTTGCCCGCTCACAGGTTTACTGGTTGATTTATCGGTTTTTATACTATTCCGGTCAGATAAAAGAGCCACAGGCACGCAGTGATACTGCTGCGTCAGAAATGGCCTGTGGCTGACAAACTGTTTATCTCTGCTGCTACCGGGTGACATCATTCAAGCAGGCTACGCAACATCCAGGCGGTTTTCTCATGCAACTGGATACGTTGTGTAAGCAGATCCGCAGTGGCTTCATCATTCCCACTATTAACGATCGGGAATAAAGAGCGTGCGGTTTTAACCACGGTCTCCTGGCCCTGGACAAGATTTTCAATCATGTTTTTTGCTGCCGGAATATCCTTGTCTTCATTAACCGCAGTTAAACGTGAAAATTCATGATATGTGCCGGGCGCGAAACATCCGAGCGAGCGTATACGTTCAGCAATATCATCAACGGCGGTGGCCAACTCATTGTATTGATTTTCAAACATTAAATGTAAGCTATTAAACATGGGGCCAGTTACATTCCAGTGATAGTAATGTGTTTTTATATACAGGGTATAGGTGTCAGCAAGAAGCCGGGACAGACCGTCTGCAATCTCCACCCGGGATGATTCAGCAATACCAATATCAATGATTTGTTTACTCATAACTACCTCTTACACGGTTTCAGTGGAATATACGATATGCGATTATTCTTTCCGGTCTGAGCAAAACACGCCTCAAATTTTTATAATAACCAGGTACACCTGTCGTCTGTCACACTAGCGATGCGCCAGAGCAATATCCTGCGACGGAACAATGAATTTCGCCGTGGCACGTGCCACTGTCTGCTGTCCTTTTGTCAGCCATGCTTCAAGCAGGTAAATCCCCCTGCGTTGCCCAAGCAGTCTGGCACATACCATCAGTTTGTCTCCGGTACAAACGGGTGAAATGAATCTTACCGTCAGTTCAGCCGTCAGGGCTTGCACACCCTGCATGAACAAACAATGAGTCATTGCTGCATCCAGCAGGGTACTCGTCATTCCGCCATGTAAAAGACCCGTATACCCCTGATGCCTGTGATTGGCCGTGTAGTCCGCACATACAGAGCCATCCGGGTGCTCTGAAAACATTAAGTTCACCGTATCAGGGTTGTTGTCGCGGGAACTACAGACCATACAACAGGTATGGGCCTTTCTGGCATCAAGATAACAATTCATCTGTTTCTGCTCAGCGTCCGGTTGTACTGACGGGAGGCATCCGGAATTCAGTCAGCTGAGGGGCTCCCCCGGCATCATTACTGCCTCCTCCACACATTCCGGCTCCTGGTTTATACACAATACGGGTCTGATAAAAATCACCGCCCGTGATGAAATAAACTCATGAATGGCAACAGCGCCCGTTTCCGTGATGATGCTGACGCCCACCCTGGCAC
>NZ_JAJVHF010000028.1 GCF_022171985.1 Huaxiibacter chinensis
GGGATAACGCAGCAGTCACATTAATATGATTACATAGGCTGAAAGTGCCCTTTCTATCTTGCACAAAGAGGTGACATTTTAAACTTGCTTTGACATATAAATCAATGGGTTACGTTTTACTTCTTGGATTACGCACTGGCACGGGATTTGGGATTTCCATGATGATTTTCCTGTGGGCAACCTGCATTATCACCATCCAGGACATAGGACGGGCTTACCCCGTTCTTACCTAATCATTTTAGGTCCTTCGTTACTAGAAAAATTTTTTAAACTCATACAGATAGACCGCCATAGGTACCAGCGGAACTATCTGTACCATTACTGAACTAAAAATAGATGAAAAAACATGCAGCCAGTACCGTGACGCTAATAATTGAAAATAAGTTAACTACGATGGAAATAAAGCTTTTTTTCATCATGGTCAAGGTTTCGGCTGGTGTTTCATCGAGTGCTTTGCCAGATTTATGGTCATCATAAATACGCCTTGAAGTTACAAGCTTATCGTGATGTTTATTCACTTGCTTCATCAAGAGGTGAATGACTAAAATCATAAGGGCAATGTAGATATACTTATCTTTACTTAGTGCGTCAATTATTTGATGTGCCTGATTCTCGTGCATAAAAATATCTCCTTGTTTGATTAACTGTGAAGTAGATAAAATAGATACCCAAAAACAATAGTGGATAGTGCTAACACCACACAATTAGCAATGTACCAGATCAATGTTTGGAACTTAAGTCGCCGGATCATTTCAGGTTCTTCACCGCTTGAGAAAGATCCTCTACCTTCACTGACTAACTTATCAGCATTTTTAAAATGCTGATAAGTTGAACCAGCACGGAAAGTAAGCCATGCCATACCTAACATTATGAATCCAAATAAATAAAATGCTTTTTCTAAGTAAAAATCTACCGCTGATACAACATCCAGATTTTCCATTTGGTAATTCTCAATATTGTTGGTGAGTTAAAGATTTTTTTGTTGGCTAACTGTCTGAAAGCCCTAATTATGGTCATTACAATCCAACCAATTAACAGGTTCCCCAAGAAACCGTGTCAATGCTGCTTTAGCGTATTGTGGCTTAGTGTAATATCGAGGGAACCAGCCATCGAAATTTTGTGTTCCATTGCGGCGGTATTCAGGTTCGACAGACAGTCTACATCCCTGACCGTGAGGCGAAATGAAAAAGGTGAACCCGTCAATCGAATCAGAACTCAACCGGCTGCATGTCATTGGAAATCCTTCATGATTTAACTAACCAGGCATTGCACTGGTAATCTGATGCTCCACACTCCGCATTCGAGGATTTTGACGTACAAAGTCTCTGACGCCCGAGATGCAAGCTTTGATGATTATATCAAAGTGAGGCTGCGCCTCCGATACCAAATTTCCCGTATTATCCAGTAGCAATATGACCCCTAGCGATTTTACAAGCTGGTACTCAACTGTCGACCGGTCTAGGGCGATCTGGAGCATGTAAATAGTTTCCCCGGATACATTTCCGTCTATTCCAATCACGGTTGCCGTGCAAGCTGCCTGCTCCTCTGGGTAGTGAGGTGTATAATAGTCATACCAGTAATCGGACTTCACCGATTCTTTCCTCGATTGCAGGTTTTTAACAGGCCATTTCACCCAGACAGATGACATATTCTCTGAAACCAGTGAGTGCTGTAACGCGGTAAGGGGGTTATCAAATTCGCCCATGGACCATAAGGTCTCAAATTCTGCTTGAAAAGTAGATGGGTCTATTACAGCAATAAAATCGAACTGGTCCTTATTAATTTTAGACGCTCGCTCATCCATATAGAAAAGACCAAGTCTGTTCCCTTTATCACTTCTCCAGGTGGCCCCTGCTGGTTGATAGTCCGTATTTATAAATGGTCGAAGTTGCTGGTCTTTGTGCAGAAAGATAAACGATGGGGCCAGTGTTCTATTCGCGTTCTTAACTGGGTTAACATATAGGCGCTCACCTGCGCTGAGGAGTTCAATGATCGACTTTGAAATGACAACATCTACAGATGGCGTGCAGGGGTTAACGCCCTCCTCCACTTGATGTACTAAATCCCCATCCGGACCCGGAATAACGTCTCGCAGACACGTTGGGCAGCGCTGAGTTTGTCCGGGTAAAATTGGCCACGAAAGATGTCCATCGTTATTAAGCGCAATTTTCAATAAAGGATGTTGTCTTGTCATCGCGGTCACCCCCTGCTTTTCGTCTTTTGAGGTTTCTGGTTTTGCTGGCGCCACTCCCAGGGGGCAACGGGATTCGGATCTACCCAGAGGCCTTTAACTGCTTTCTGCGCTGAAGCTTCGAATTTCAGATAGTTTGGGACGATGGCATTACCGTCAAACCGGTATACCCATGCATAGCCACTGTCTACCATTGAGGCGTTTATGTCATAACCATCAAGCCAAATGGTTCCCAGCATCCTGCCGTAAATATCAGGTCCGTGGTCTATTACCGTAATATTCTGTGCAGCAATCGCGGAGCTCAACGCTTGTTTAGCCTTTTGTCCAAAGGCCTGCTTACTTTCGGGGGCATCAATACCGTACAAGCGGATTTTGATGTTTGTATTCTGACCATCGAGCGCGGTGATTGTGTCCCCGTCGATAATTTTTACCACTTTCGCTTCAAATGATGATTGGGTAGCAAGAGTTGCCACCGGGAAAAGGACGATTAATGTCGGCAAAAGTAACTTTTTCAAAAGAGTCATACGTTCTCCCTGAATTAGATGGTTCGTAGTAACAAATAAGTCGTGTGATTTGACGCGCTTATTGTACCAATTAGAAACTCGGCGATTTTCTGTTAACGGAGGCAATTTGAGTGGATAAAAATTTTAATACAGGAGATGAAAATAAAGGCCTTTAACAAAAAATTGAATTTTCACCGCGTGGTAGTCTGAGAACCTAAATTAATCACATTTCACGGAGTAAGGATGTACAACGATAGAACTGAGCCTGCAATAACAGCATTGCTTAATGATGAGACACCTTCCTCTATCCATAAATTACTGGTGCAGGTTGCAAGCATCTACGACGTGAAGGATTTGGCTGAGCAACTTAATGCTGCAACCGGCAGCGAATGGTCGAGGGGAACGCTTATTCGCCAGATTAAAGGTGCAGTTAATGAATGCCAAATCACCCAGGAAGGATATCGTTATCTTCGAACGTTGCTCCCCTCTCGGCCAGCGGACTATGACCAGAAGTTTTTCCGATTTATTGACTTGTTTGCTGGGATCGGTGGCCTCCGGAGTGGTTTTGACGCCATCGGCGGGAAATGTGTGTTCACCAGTGAGTGGAATCAGTTCTCCCGACGGACTTACAGTGCAAACTGGTACTGTGACGAGACTGAGCACCATTTCAACTCAGATATCCGGGACATTACACTCAGTAATCTTCCCGATGTTTCGGATGACCAGGCCTATGCTTCTATCGATGCATCCATCCCAGACCATGATGTTTTGCTCGCAGGTTTCCCATGCCAGCCGTTCAGTATTGCCGGTGTCAGCAAAAAGAACTCCCTTGGCCGAAAGCACGGCTTTGAATGCGACACCCAGGGGACCCTTTTTTTTGATGTTGCCCGGATCATCCGAGCCAAACAGCCTGCCATTTTCGTTCTGGAGAACGTAAAAAATCTGAAGAGTCACGATAAAGGCAATACGTTCCGCATCATCATGAATGCGCTTGATGAGCTCGGCTACGATGTTGCCGACTCCGATGCTCACGGAGCAAAGGACCCCAAAATAATTGACGGTAAGAACTTCAGACCTCAGCACCGGGAACGTATCGTGCTGGTCGGTTTCCGCCGTGATCTGAAACTCAATGATGGCTTTTCGCTAAGTGGTGTATCCGCTCTTTATCCTTCACGACGGCCAACCCTTAGGGAGCTGCTGGACGCTGAGGTCGATAGCCGTTACATCCTTTCTCCAAAGCTCTGGGAATACCTTTATAACTACGCTAAAAAGCACCAGGCAAAAGGCAATGGATTTGGCTATGGTTTGGTAGATTCATCAATAGAAACAGTGGTTTGCAGAACACTCAGCGCACGCTATTATCGGGATGGATCTGAAATTTTATTAGACCGGGGATGGGATTTTAGCATAGGCGAAAAGCACTTTAATGATCCTGTCAATTTGGCAAGGCGCCCACGCCGTTTAACCCCGCGAGAATGTGCCCGCCTTATGGGGTTCGAGCAACCGGGAAAAGTTACTTTTCGCATTCCAGTCTCTGATACGCAGGCCTATCGCCAGTTCGGGAATTCGGTCATCGTCGACGTATTTGCGGCCGTGGCCAGTTTGCTTCGGAGCCGTATTGAGACTGCCGTTTCGGCTCGGCTCAAGGGAGAGTTTGAAGCGGCATCATAGTCATTCTTCTGTGTGATTTAACAGGGTAACGTAATGGTTTAATTCACAAAATATTAACATTCACGCAGATAAAACCTGGGCAGGAAGAGTAAGCCTGCTTCAGTTATCGCCTTCATCAGGAGGTACTGATGACGTATTTTGATTCAGCTGAAGATCTTACTATTACAAAACAAAGGGCTCTCCAAGAGCTTGCTAAACATGGCGTTGAGGCCAGCGACATCAACGTGTTTTTTTCCGAGTTGGGTGAGAAGGAAGAGTACAACGCGCAGGATGTATTGAGATGGCTGGGCTATTAGTCTTTTAAATTTCAGGAGGTCCCATGGGCCAGAAGTTTGCAGTATTTATTGCTTACGATGACGAACCAAACACGAAACGATACTCGGCTGAATTTCAGACGCAGAACGAGTATGTAAAGGGATGGCAGTCGGCCCTAAAGAAAGCACACCACACGTCCGGGCAGAAATCTGTGATCACCTGCGGATGCCGGGGCAAAGGCGCAAAGCGTCTGTACGTCCGGTCGCTACCAAACAGTGATACCTTCATATTGATTAAGGCTGCAAATACCGGCACTGAGCATGATCCATCGTGCGTGTTTTTCGACCTTGATGCCAGGCATACGGGGTTAAAGGGTTATGCCAGCAATGTTGTACGCATCAACAATGAGGGGACCATGTCAATACGCCTCGGAATAGGCATGACGGAGAAAGATCCGCCGGAAAAGTCAGAGGTTCCTACCCCGCCCCAAATCCAGCGACCTGAAGGTGGACAGGCTTCAATGACCCTGTCCGGACTTCTGAGTCTGTTGTGGACTGAAGCCGGTCTTAATGTCTGGTATCCGAATATGGCCGGGAAGCGAAATGATTCGCTGGTTCGCTACCGGATGTTGGACGCCGCAAAGCAGGTCAAATCAGGTAGAGCGTGTATTGGCGACCATCTCTTTATCGGGGTGGCGGACTCTAAAAGCAAAGTGGCCAGTGAGCAGGTTAAGCTGTTGTCGTCCGCAGAACTGAGCGACAAGCGACTGCTGCTGCTATCAGTACTGCCGCGCTATGACGCAGAAAAGCATGAGAAGCCACTGAAGTTTCTTCCTATGCGTAACTTCGGCGGTATGCCCCTTACCTTCTTTAACTCAGACGGGCACTGGGATAGCGTGAAGCGGCGATTCCCACTGGAATATGCAGCCTGGAAAAATGGTGGCAAAGTTGTTGTTTTTGCACTTACCTCTCCCGTATCTGTGACCACTAGAGGTCTCTCTGCACGAGCTCATCAGATAGTGCTTATGCTGGTGAGTGATAACTGGATACCTCTGGACTCCTCATACGAAGCGATTGTATCCCGTAAACTGGATGCCGAACACCGGCACTATGTTAAGCCTATGCGGTATGACGCAAGTGCGAGCGATGTATTCCCCGATTTTTATTTACTTGATACCCGGAGTGATAAGCCGTTCCCGATGGAGGTTTTCGGAATGTCGACACCAGCCTATCTTGCGCGAAAGGAACTTAAGAAGGCGTATTACAACCAGGAATATGGGGCCTATGGATGGTGGCACTGGGATGCTACGGAGAAGACGGAATCCCAGGATCTCCCTCATTTCCCTGAAGCTAAAAAATACAATTCACCCGAATCACAACCTTAAAATGGGGTTAAAAATGGCGTACATACTTTCGATGAGTGAACAGGTTAAACTGAAAGCGTTTTTGGCGGCAGTACTCGATGACTATAAGCTGGGAGCTATTTCGCAGCAGCAAGCTGTTGGCGGGATCACTAGCCTGGTTGATGCTCTTGAGATCAGTGACTCGGGGAAAATCAGCCAAATGCTATCGGAAGGACGTAAACTCCTCCGGACGGGATAAAGAGCCTACGGGCGCCAGGAATTTAAGTTTATAGCAAATTCCTGGCGGGAGCAGTTATGTCGTCTTTTTGTTTCGCGGTTTTGATGCCCCTGGGGATTTAGGTTTGATAGCAACTACGCCGGTCATAGCTTCGGTAAGCTGCTTGATTGTTCCTCGTAAAGACTCTGCAATGGTCTTTTCCGCATTGAGTGTCGCTTCCATGGACATCATCTGATTCCTGAGCTGCTGAAGCTCTTCTGTCAGATCTGTTTGGACCTTTTTGGACACCAGGTTCTCATCAGCTAAGCGTTGTGCTTCAGCTCGTAGTTGTTCATTCGTCCCTTTAGCTGTTGAGAGCTCCGACCGGACGAGCGTCAGGGCCGTGTCCTTTTCGGCTAAAGATGAGCTCAATTCAGAGGCATGGGATTGTGATGAAGAAAGGTCCTGTTCAAGCTGACTGACACTGGACTTTAAATCAGACACGGTCCGTTGTAAGTTTTCATTCTGGCTGTTGAGGGCGGTCAGCTCTACCTGCTGCGCTTTATTTTCATCATTAAGCTGCTTCTGATACTCCTGCTGCGAGGCCAGTTCCTGTTTGCGCTCACTCAGTTGCTGGTTCAGTGTCCCTACTGTCTGCTGTAAAAGCTGGATCTCGTTTTGGGCATGCTGTAATTCACTTTGAGTTCCTGCCAGAGTTTCTTCTGCTTCCTGAAGTGAATCTTCTAATTTACTGGAGAGTTCACGCTGCTGCTCCAGCAGGTTAATCAGGTTAACTTTTTCGTTATTCAGGACTGTAGCCTGTTCTTTCGACTGTGACAGTTCTTCCAGAATTTCAGCATTCCGGTGCCGTAACTGAGTAATTTCTGCCTTCGCAATTTTCACGCTATCACTCTGGATAGCCGTATAGCTTAAGCGGAAGTACCAGGTGATAAACGCAGTAAAATCACTGAATGCATCTTTAATCTGGTCAGGGATTTCAATCGCGCGTGCTTCTTCGGGCACCTCGTCCACGTATTGCTTGTAGGCCGCCAGCATCTCCTGAGCCCGGGCAAAAGATCCCCCCATTTTATCCCGCAGCCAGTGGGCTTTGAAAAACTGGTCGAGGTTTTCGGTGCTGATGCTCTTATCGAGGCAGATTTGTTCAATCTCGGTGAAATATTTAACCTTAGCTATTGACGAGTAAGGGGAATTCTTCAGTAACTCGGGGCTTAGAGGGGGCGTTTTTGGAGTATCTTCACTTAAACTGGACGCTGTCTGTTCATCCCCGTTCATCAAATTTACATTGTCAGTCATCATTCTTATCCTTTGGCCGGGATCTGGTTGGCAAAATAAATGCTAATCAGGTCATTCAGTGCGTTATGCAGGCTTTCACACTCAACTGAGATATGGACGTTACCATTTTCGAACAATCGGCACTTCCAGCCCTTCGGGTCGGTAATGTCACCCGTAAAATCGGTTTTCCGTAAGACAGCAAGCCGATCGTACATGTTCATTCCACTGCCGACAGGCGGTGTTGCTGCATTGGAGCAGATGCAAACGATATTCTCAAAGTCGTTTAAATAGAAGAGATTATCCTGAGAAAAGCCATTATATCTCATCATGTTCGAGTCGGGAAAAATGCCGCGTAGTACCAGTTTTTTTGGCATCACAAATTGCTGGGCATTAGTTTTATACCGGCGATCAAGCTGGCATAGCAGATCAACAAACCCTTCAGCAAGTGTAATGCTGCGCATGGCAACTGCCTGGCGCAATGTACTGCGGATTACGGTTAACGACGCAATTGGCGGAGCGTTCCGGAGAGACTCACGGAACTCTGCCCGCTGGTTGTGATTCCAGAATCGGTCAATACCCGTTTCTTCAAAAAGATTGTTCCATGTCTTACGGTCTATTTGCTGTCGCCCTTCCTCGATGCTTGCGGCCAGGGACGCAGGAAGGCCAAAAGCATTAGGGGCCATAATTTTGCTGTTAAACAGTGAAAACCCGCAAATTGCTGAGGCTTCGGCAATCAGCGTCATGCCGTCCAGAAATTTTTGCATAGCGGCATCACGACTACTGGCGAGTTGTTCGGTACGGGTACTCAACTTCAGTTCCGGCTGCGAATTCATGCTCATTTCACGATCCTTTTCCCACTGTTTTGGCTGAGAGATTTTCACTGGCCTATCCACCTCTCTCGTTAAAAAAATACTCGTAGCGTCATATATAGTGAAGCCTTTACTAGTGACTAATGATGAAAAAGATTAGCACACAGATGTCGGGTGACCAACAACCCGCAACCCGTTAAGTGGCGATCGCATCCCCTGAATGCACAACCATTGCGTTATATGACTGATTAATAAGGGTTTTAGCCGCAATTACACTATGGGGGGTGCTATTTGAACGATGGGATTTACCGATAATTAAATCCCATAGTACATAAAGTGAGCTAAAAAAGGCCAATAAGCGTGACACCGTCACCTCGCGAGGTTTTTTTATGGTAACTAGTTATTAGTAAAGGCATGACTAAATGTATAATGGGATAGTTGTTCGGGCCTCCTCTTTGGTCGTTATCACGGATGAGGGGCTGTTACGACTGATAGACAGTGATTGCACACATTGGGCTAAGGGCAACAAAATGACGGCGTCGCGAATTACACACCTAATAACGTCCTGTACCAAAGGTAAGCACTTCCAGTGCGGCTCCCGTGCGGAACTGAGCATCCGGGCCGGAGAGACACCTGAAGAGGCTATGGCCAGTTGGGCAGCGACCATAAGACGGTCGCAAAGGGCACTGTTGCAAATAGTCGGTGGTGATAAACTTATCATCCCCTTTTGCTGATGGAGCTGCACATGAACCCATTCAAAGGCCGGCATTTTCAGC
>NZ_JAJVHF010000029.1 GCF_022171985.1 Huaxiibacter chinensis
CCCCGCTGAGCTGCACAATCCACGGATAACACAATAGCGCACTGGCAAAGGATGCCGACGCCTGAAGGGCGTTGGCACCCCGAAGGGGCGGGGCGGCCGCTTGCGGCCGGGCGAGTCCGGCGCAGGGTGTGGCCTGCCAAGCGGAGCGCGGAGGCCGAAGGCCGGAGGCGTTAGCGGCCGCTGCCCGCGTAAGCGGGGCGAGACGGGAACCGGCTCGATGCGCAGCACAGCAGAGCGGCCCCGAAGGGGTAACGCCCTGTGTGGCATCAGGATTTAGCACAATGTCAGAACATAAACTGGAGAGATCACCGGCAAGCAGCTGCAAAGGGGCGGCACAGCCGCCCCGATGGCTGTTACTTGTCTTTGTCGCGTAGCACTTTGATTAGGCCGGTTACGGCCGTAATCAGAGCGGCCAGCGAGGTGATGATTTGCGGTAGGTTTTCGAGGATGGTAGAGGTCATATAGCACCTGTAGAGAAGTTGGCGGGGTGTCGTTTCCGACGGCCGCACTGTAACCGGGCGAATAAGGCAGGTTGTCAACAGCTTGAGCGAAGCGTCTGTTGACAACCTGCCGCGCCCGGTTTCACTGCGGTCATAGGCGGAACGACCCACGCCAACGGAACGGCTTTATGACCGGGCAGCTGAGATACCGGCGAACCTGGCTGGCGGCTGACGCCAGCCGCCAAGCGCCAGCGCGGAGGGCGAAGCCCGGAGGCCAAGCGGAGCGCGGAGGCCGAAGGCCGGAGGCGTTAGCGGCCGCTGCCCGCGTAAGCGGGGCGAGACGGGAACCGGCTCGATGCGCAGCACAGCAGAGCGGCCCCGAAGGGGTAACGCCCGGAGTCTGCCGCTGTTTATCTCTCGTTCCATCTGAAATCGGCGGTAAGGCCATTAAAAGGGTCAGTTTATCAGGGGGGCGTTAGCCCCCCATGTTGTTAATCATCAGGCAATATCGTCTTTGTAGCAGGCATAACCGAAGCTAAGCTTTGTTTTCATATAGTGGCGGGCAAAGTCCCAGGCATCGTGGCCGAAGTCCTCATAATCTGCCAGGACGATTTCGCGGGCTTTGTGCCATTGCTGTACGGAAGAAAGCGGCAGAACAGGGCAGGGAAGCGACCAGTCAGTGACGGTGTTGCAGATCATATCTGCCAGACGCTCCAGGGAGCCGTAAACCAGCTCTGTGCGCAGATCCGCCACCATGCGTTGTTTACGCAGTGATGCCAGATAATCAATCTCTTTGGTTATATCAGAATTTAAGCGGGTCTGGTAATCCATGATGTACTCCTTTGCGCGCCGATACCGGCAATTTTGCGGGCGACGGTGTTGCCTCCCGATGATTTAATTATCGGTGATTATGTCCTCAAAGTCAATATAAGTACTGAATGTGCATACAAAATTTTATATCTTGCAAAGCGTTCATAGAGTGCCTGAATCGCTTTCTGACAGCCTCAATAAAAAAGGCGGGGATTACCCGCCTTTTTTCTTACAGCTGCTTACGTGGCTTTTTACGCGTCATATACAACGGTATCGCGCAGTCTACCGCGTACAAAAAGCACGCCAGCGCGCCGCAACCGTACAGAAACGCAAGCGGCTTATTATCGAAGTAGCTGAAAACCCCTGTCGCCGCACACAGGCCCAGAACAGAGACGCAGGCGCAGGTGATCTGCACCAGATCCCTGTATCCCGCACGAACGATAAACCAGGGCAGGGCAAGCGCAGCGGCGCTAAAAATTAATGCGAGAGGGACAAAAACGAGATAGTGATACATGTGAACTCCTTGATGGTTGCCGATACCGGCGATTGTTCGGGCGGCGGTATTGCCACCCGATGATTTAATTAGAGGTTTTGCGCGTCCAGGAGATTGACCTGAGCCGGGGTAACGTGAAACTTTTCCCCTTTATGGATCACGTTATGCGGGGCGCTAATTTCATCACTGATAAAGCTAACCGGGTAACGTTTTTTACCGCAAATCCGCTCGCTAAACCACGCCACTTTTGCCGCTGGCCGATCCACTGGATGAACAATCACACCGGCCATGCTGCAACCCGTTGCGGGTTCGTCCAGCGTAATGCTTACCGGGACTGTATCCCGGTAAAAAAACTTAACCGGCGGCACACCTGCCTGCGTAGCGGCTGCGACAACTGCAAGCCCGATAACCGCTATCCGATTAATAAGCATTTTATTCCCCTTACTCATGCTGATATCACCTTGCCAGCTGTTACCAGTTTACGAAATTCGCTTTCATGAATTTCACGCCCATGCTCAAGCGTTGAATACACGTTGCCGATAAGCCAGTTACCAGCCGTTTTTGTCTCGGTATACCACCATGCTTCTGTCAGAGTAAGCAGCGGTTCGCTATCCTCGCCCTTCTCATAGATCCAGATTTTAGTGACGTCTTTACCCGTTTCGTTGCTGCCCTGAATGGTAGGGTCAAAGGTATGTTCAATCTCTATATCGAAGTAACGCTGAAGGAAGTTAGTAAAGTGCATGACGACTCCTGTAAGCGCCGATACCGGCAATTTTTCGGGTGGCGGTGTTGCCTCCCGATGATTTAATTATCGGTGATTACGCCTTTAAAGTCAATACAAGTACGGAATTTATTTACATGTTTTTATGCCCGTCAGGGCATGGAAGGCGACCGCGCCGGACTCCACCGGACACCGGCCGCAAATCGCCGGAAACTGCGGGACTGACCGGAGCAACAGGCCAACCCCCCTTCCTGCTAAGCCATAACCCAGCCCGCCGCCACGCAGCTGCCGCACGTCCCCCACGGGGGTGCGCAGTGGGCGCCGCGCGCCTGCGCGCGGGTACGGCGGCCCGCCTGCGGGTCGCGGCGCCGTACTGCGAGTTAGCGGCCGCCGCGCGGCCGGTTACGGGGGACACCGCACCGTCACGGCCAGCGCCCCACTGAGCTGCACAATCCACGGATAATGCAGGAGACGAATCATGATAGGAGGCTGAAGGGGAAATGAGCGGCAGCAGGGGAAGGGGTTGCCAAGCGGAGCGCGGAGGCCGCAGGCCGGAGGCGTCAGTGGCAGCTGCCCGCGTGAGCGGGGCGAGACGCGTAGCGGCTCGATGCGCAGCACAGCAGAACGGCCCCGGAGGGGTGACGTCCGGGGGTTCGCTTTTAAAGATTTTCGACCACATCAGTAAATCGTAGTGACACCATGAAGCAAAAGTATCGTGCAGACCAGAATCAACAACAGTAACAGCAGACCTTTTTTTCGACGTAATAAAACCGGCCCCAAAGCGCCCGCAAGAAGCACACTCAACACGATTTCCGTTATGCTAATCGTATTCATAATCTCTCACGTTTCCCTTTTTAGAACTCTGCCACACACGGATAAAACCTTATAACAAAGCAACAAAACCCGTTATTCAGACACGGTAATGCCTAGTTTTTTTGCCAGAATTTCAGATGACAAAGAAACCCTTATCGACTTCCCGGTTACAAGGTGAATGATTGTGGCTTCATGCCCTTCAACAGAGTGGGATATTAACTCACGCTGAATGATATGCGTCTCTCCATCATTTCCCGTCACGGCTATTAGGCTCTCTGTAGAACAGGGGTTGATACTACTAATGTTGGTGTTGTTTTCGGTTTTGTTCAGCATCGCTGATCCTCAAATATCGGTTTGTGTTACGTCTGCCGCTTTGCGCTGGATAAGCGACTTAAAGAAATCCGACGCCTTCAGAATATCGCTATCCTGGAAGTCGGGAAATGTCGCTTCTGTCAGCTCCTGCGCCGTACCTGCCCGTATAACGGTTTCATCGCGGATCATCGTTCGCTTAACGCCATCAGCCTGTTTTTTGCTGAAGGAGTGCCGGAAAATAATCGCGTATTGGCCGCCGCTATCCTGATGAACAGAAGTATCCCAGCGATGATTACCCTGTTTACGATAGTGGTGATAGATTTGCTGGCCGTAGCGCTCCTGATCGGAATTACGGTAATCGAACATTAACAGTTCCAAAAGCATTAACCGATCTGGCAATTGCCAGGCGGTAGGGTGTTGAAGTGTCGCTAACATAGTTTCCCCTGAGCGTGACAGTCACGATAAGGCGGGCTTTGCCCGCCTGGTTATCAGTTAATCAATGGCACGATAAATACGATTCTGGCTTTCGTTCTCCAGCGTATTAACGTACTCCCGCAACAGGTGATACCGGTTAGCCATCGTTTCGTTCAGTTCGGCTTTGCCTTCTTCATATGCCAGCCCGCAAAAGTAACTGTAGGCATACAGACAAACAATAATCCCTACTTCGCGCGCGCTGCATTCACCTTCAAAATAGTTAGGTAACGAGAGCCAAAGAGGTTGGGGCGCTTCCATAAAAAACGCGCCATTGCTGGCCTGAAGGTATTCCCAATACCCTCCCTGGTAGTCTTTAGCGTAACGATTCAGAAAGGACTGAATGAAGTGATCTGCGCTGAAGAAAGCGCCACGAAATGCCGCAGGCATGAAGTTCATGCGGGCGTTTTCAGAAATGTAGCGGGCGGTGATTTCGATAGTTTCCATGATACTTCCTCTTTAAGCCGATACCGGCGATGGTTAAGCGGCAGGCACATCACCTGCCACTTTTTAATTATCGTACAATGGGGCGTTAAAGTCAATACAAGTACGGATTATATTTACCTAATTTTATGCCCGTCAGAGCATGGAAGGCGACCTCGCCGGACTCCACCGGACACCGGGGGCAAATCGCCGGAAACTGCGGGACTGACCGGAGCGACAGGCCACCCCCCTCCCTGCTAGCCCGCCGCCACGCGGCCGGTTACAGGGGACACTGAGAAAGCAGAAAGCCAACAAACACTATATATAGCGTTCGTTGGCAGCTGAAGCAGCACTACATATAGTAGAGTACCTGTAAAACTTGCCAACCTGACCATAACAGCGATACTGTATAAGTAAACAGTGATTTGGAAGATCGCTATGAAGGTCGATATTTTTGAAAGCTCCGGCGCCAGCCGGGTACACAGCATCCCTTTTTATCTGCAAAGAATTTCTGCGGGGTTCCCCAGCCCGGCCCAGGGCTATGAAAAGCAGGAGTTAAACCTGCATGAGTATTGTGTTCGTCACCCTTCAGCAACTTACTTCCTGCGGGTTTCTGGCTCGTCAATGGAAGATGGCCGCATCCATGATGGTGACGTACTGGTTGTGGATCGCTCGCTGACGGCCAGCCACGGCTCAATCGTAGTCGCCTGCATCCATAATGAATTTACCGTGAAGCGGCTACTGCTGAGGCCCAGACCCTGCCTGATGCCGATGAACAAAGATTTTCCTGTGTACTACATTGACCCGGATAATGAGAGCGTTGAAATCTGGGGAGTGGTTACGCATTCCCTTATCGAGCATCCGGTATGTTTGCGCTGATTGATGTCAATGGCATGTACGCCAGCTGTGAGCAGGCATTTAGGCCAGATCTGGCAAACCGAGCAGTGGCCGTTTTATCCAACAATGACGGCAACATTGTGGCCCGTAATTACCTGGCGAAGAAAGCGGGCCTGAAAATGGGCGATCCGTACTTCAAAGTCAGACCCATAATCGAGCGTCATAACATCGCTATTTTTAGCTCTAATTACACTCTCTATGCCTCCATGTCGGCCCGGTTCGCGGCCGTAGTTGAGTCCCTTGCAAGCCACGTCGAACAGTATTCAATCGACGAGCTTTTTGTTGACTGCAAAGGGATAACGGCCGCCATGAGCCTTGACGCTTTCGGGCGCCAACTGCGCGAGGAAGTCAGGCGACACACAACGCTGGTATGCGGGGTCGGTATTGCCCGTACTAAGACGCTGGCGAAGCTGTGTAACCACGCTGCAAAAACATGGCCCGCTACTGGCGGGGTGGTTGCTCTGGACGATGGCGCCAGACTGAAGAAATTAATGAGCATCCTGCCGGTTGCGGAAGTCTGGGGCGTCGGCCATCGTACAGAGAAAGCACTCGCCACAATGGGGATCAAAACGGTGCTGGATTTAGCCAGGGCAGATACGCGCCTAATCCGTAAGACGTTTGGTGTTGTGCTTGAAAGAACGGTACGGGAGCTACGCGGCGAGGCTTGCTTCAGCCTGGAAGAAAACCCTCCGGCGAAGCAGCAGATTGTTGTATCGCGCTCATTCGGCCAACGCGTAGTAGCCCTGGCGGATATGCAGCAGGCGATCACCGGATTTGCAGCGCGCGCAGCTGAAAAACTGCGTAATGAGCGGCAATACTGCCGCGTCATAAGCGTCTTTATCCGCACCAGTCCTTATTCAGTGCGTGATACACAGTATGCCAATCAGGCAACCGAAAAACTGACGGTGGCAACCCAGGACAGCCGCACGATAATTCAGGCGGCACAAGCCGCGCTGGCGCGGATCTGGCGGGAAGATATTGCGTATGCAAAAGCAGGGATCATGCTGGCCGATTTCAGCGGAAAGGAGGCCCAGCTGGATTTATTCGACTCTGCTACGCCTTCAGCTGGCAGCGAGGCGTTAATGGCTGTTCTCGATGGCATAAACCGGCGTGGCAAGAGCCAGCTGTTTTTTGCAGGCCAGGGCATCGATAACTCCTTTGCCATGCGCCGTCAGATGTTGTCACCTGATTACACGACAGACTGGCGCTCGATACCAACAGCAACCATCAAATAATTACCGGCGCCGCACGCGGGCCGGTCAACCCCTCAACCGGCCGAAACGAGTTTCGGCGCGGTTTCGCGGTTTTCGGTAAAAGGCGTTTCATCTGTATAAAAGATCAGCTAAATTATGTGTATTGCACAATACATATATGTGAGGTTAACAGTGAATTTGCCTACGCCCGAAACCTACGATGAACTTCAGAGAGCCTACGATTTTTTTAATGAGAAGCTATTCAGCAACGAGCTGCCGCCATGCCTGATAACGTTGCAGCGTGAGAAGCGAACGTATGGCTATTGTTCCTTTAAGCGTTTCGTCGGCCGTGAGAGTGGGTACACGGTAGACGAGATCGCTATGAATCCGGTGTATTTCTCGATCAGAACCATAAAGGCCACGCTTTCAACACTGGTGCATGAGATGGTTCATCAGTGGCAATTCCATTTTGGCGAGCCTGGCCGCCGTGGCTATCACAACAAACAGTGGGCGGCCCGGATGGAACGGGTAGGACTAATGCCTTCTGATACCGGCGAACCGGGAGGCAGGAAAGTGGGCCAGAGCATGACCCATTATATTATTGCCGGTGGCCCTTTCGATATGGCCTGTGATGAACTGCTGACAGGCCATTTCCGGCTTTCCTGGATGGACAGGTTTCCGCCTTACCAGCCTAAGCCTGGCGCTGTGCTAAGCCCTACAGGAAAAGGCTATATTGACGACGAGGAAGATGATAGCGAACACGAACAGGAGGTGGAGGAAGGGCGCGACCCGGTTGAACTCGACGACGAGATCATAGAGGCCATGCGATTTGTAACCCCGCCGCCTGAAGCGCCGGTGAACAAAACAAACCGGGAAAAGTACAGCTGCCCGGTGTGTCATATCAATCTCTGGGGTAAACCGGGGATAGTGGTTTACTGTGGTGGCGAGCACTGTAATAAAGCCGCGTTAGTAGTCTTAAAATAAAGTCCTTTCGGACTTTATTTTTTTTCCATTTCCGAGGTCGTGATGTTATTAATGCTGTACTTCGCGGCTTCTTTTAAAACAGTTTCAGCAAGGCTTGCTGGTATCCAGACCTGAACTAATTTTAATGGTTCGCCGTTCTCGGCTTTAAGAGTGGTGTTCTGGTACAAATCCCAGATTCGCTTAACGGTGCTGGAAATGTTTTGCTTGGAACGGCCTACTCGCGTGGCTACGTCTGATGATTTCTCACCTTTGACAAGCACGGAATAGCCAATATCTGTTGTGATGTGTGCAAAGGAAGCCATTTGCGGCAGCAGCTGTTTCCATTCTGTTTCTGAAATTCTGTTTTTCTGAGCCATCTGTGGCGCCTCCGTAGTTTTGGTTACAGAAAGGATATACTCAGAATAAACTGGGGTCAATACAAGTACGATTTTTATAAACTTTATTTTATTTGAGGGTGAGGCCCGGTGCGGCAGCAGCGCGGGCCTCGATGGTGCCGCGAAGGTGCTGGCGCCATGCTTGGATTAAAACATGAACCGTGAAGAACTGCGAAACTTGTTTTCGCGGTTCTGAGGGGTTGACCGAGCCGCGAAGCGGCGCTGGTAAGCGATGATATGCACATATCCACAGGCATATTTTTAAAAGGTATTTTATAGATTTTTTATCTTTTTAAAGTCTTTTAGAGCTATATAACTCATTGATTTAAAATCATAAATAAGTGTTATCTCTGGGAATCCGCCCACCTTGTTATGGGAATTGGCCCACCTATCTATGGGAAACACCCCACCTTACTATGGGAATTAGCCCACCTTGTTATGGGAATTGGCCCACCTTAGACGAAACTGTAAAAAATGTATTTACTTGTTTGAACTTTGTGGTAGTGTGGAGAGTAATTTTTAACCCACAAAGGCAAGGCTCATGGATAAGTTGCTGAACAAAAAGATAAAAGTTAAGCAGTCTAACGAGCTTACCGAAGCTGCTTACTACCTCTCGCTAAAAGCAAAGCGCGTTCTCTGGTTATGTCTTATGCAGACGTATTTCACAGCTTCAGTAAGCGAAGATGATGATGAGATGGCTGTACTCGGTGACTCTACTTTCAAAGTAAAGGTGGCTGACTATGAGCAAATTTTTCAGGTAAGCCGTAACCAGGCTATCAAGGATGTTAAAGAAGGCGTGTTTGAGTTAAGCCGTTCTGCGGTAATCTTTTACCCGAAAGAAGGAAGTTTTGACTGCGTCGCGCGCCCCTGGCTAACAGAGGCTGGCAGCCGATCAGCTCGTGGTATCTGGGAAATCGAATTTAACCATAAACTCCTGCGG
>NZ_JAJVHF010000030.1 GCF_022171985.1 Huaxiibacter chinensis
CAAGCAGCAAGCGCGTTACGCCGTGGGTCGATGTTTGATGTTATGGAGCAGCAACGATGTTACGCAGCAGGGCAGTCGCCCTAAAACAAAGTTAGGCCCGCACGGAATCAACATCTCATGTCCGCCAACAATGCCGCAATAGTTCTACGAGTCATGGCCGAGAACGATCTGCCAATGCTCCATGCTTGGCTGAACCGCCCCCACATAGTCGAGTGGTGGGGCGGCGAGGATGAACGCCCAACTCTTGACGAAGTCTTAGAACACTATTCGCCCGAAGTTCTGGCAAAGCAAGCTGTAGTGCCTTACATCGCAATGCTAGATGACGAACCCATCGGCTACGCCCAATCCTACATCGCACTTGGAAGTGGCGATGGATGGTGGGAAGACGAAACTGATCCAGGGGTCCGCGGGATTGACCAGTCTTTGGCTAATCCATCACAGTTAAACAAGGGGTTGGGTACAAAGCTCGTACGCTCGCTCGTTGAACTCCTGTTTAGCGACCCGGCCGTAACGAAAATCCAAACCGATCCATCTCCTAGCAACCATCGCGCCATTCGCTGCTACGAGAAGGCCGGGTTCGTTCAAGAAAAAAACATCCTCACACCTGACGGCCCTGCGGTGTACATGGTCCAAACACGCCAGGCGTTCGAAAGCCTGCGCACTGTTCAAAGCTTCAAAATCAAGGGGAAGTGGTCATGAATGGCTGCACCATCTCTACCAACTGGTATCTCGGCGTGTTCTCATCTGCCTTCGCATCTGTCGTCAGCCTAACCGGGCGTTCAACCGGACATCAACGTGCTGCGCACGTTGATGTCGGTTAACTGGGGCGTTATGCTCTGTGAGCCTGGTTATTGGCGAAGCGAAAGTATGACGATTTCAGCAATAAACGCAAAAGGATAAAAAAATGACATGGAGAACGACCAGAACACTTTTACAGCCTCAAAAGCTGGAGTTCAATGAGTTTGAGATTCTTAATCCCGTAGTTGAGGGCGCCCGAATTGTCGGCATTGGCGAGGGTGCTCACTTTGTCGCGGAGTTCTCACTGGCTAGAGCTAGTCTTATTCGCTATTTTGTCGAGAGGCATGATTTTAACCCACATTTCCCAAGTAAGGCGCTGATTTCGCTGTCCTGACCATTATATTTCCTATATAAAACATGGTGTTGAAGGCTGCGAGGGGCGCGTTTCATGGATCACCCAGAGGGTGCGGGCTTGCAACGGGCAGATCGGGTGGATTTCGACCCTCGCGTGCGGCTGGAATTTCGCGGCACGCAGCTCAGTTCCGACGGCGGCCTTCTGGTGATGCGCGAGCTTGATGACGCGCTCGGGTTGTCCGATTTGGCGTCAGCGGCGCTGCGCGATACTCGCTCTGGCAAGAACACGGTCCATCGGCTCGACGGCCTGTTCCGGCAATCAGTCTTTGGGCGGCTGGCCGGATACGAGGATGTCAACGACGCCAACCGTCTCGCCTGCGATCCGGTCATGCGCCAAGTTGTCGGCGGCAGAGCGGTCGATGCACAAGCGGCCTCGGCATCGCAGATGGGACGGTTCGAGACCGAGACGCTGGCTCTGGCCGGGAACCGTGCCGCGCTGGCCGACCTGAACGGGCAATGGATCGACCGGTTCCATGACCGTAACGGGCTGAAGTACATCGTTCTGGACATGGACAGCTCGGTCAGCCCGACCCATGGCGACCAGGAAGGGTCCGCCTGGAATGGCCATTTCGACTGTAGCTGCTATCACCCCAACTTTCTGTTCAACCAGTTCGGGATGCTGGAACGCTGCGCCCTGCGCCATGGCAACGTCCACAGCGCCGATGGCTGGCGTGATGTTCTCGACCCCGTAATTGCGCGCTACGCGGAGCGCGACCTTGGTGGCAGGTTCTTCCGGGCCGATGCTGCCTACGCGATCCCGGCGATCTATGAGCGATTGGAAGAAGCGCGGTTCTTCTACGCCATCCGGCTGCCCGCAAACGCGGTCCTCAAGGACAAGATCGCGCATCGGCTAACGCGCCCTGTCGGGCGGCCGTCACTGACCAAGGTCAAGCGGTTCTTCGAGGAATTCGAGTATCAGGCGGCGTCCTGGGACAAGGAACGCCGGGTGATCGCCAAGATCGAATGGCATCCGGGCGAACTGTTCCCGCGTGTCGGCTTCATCGTCACCAACCTGCCGATGGAGCCGGACTGGGTGGTGCGGTTCTACAACCAGCGCGGCACCGCCGAGCAGCACATCAAAGAGGGCAAATACGCCTTTCGCTGGACGCGGCTGTCGTGCCGGAAGTTCCGCGACAATGAGGTGCGGCTGCAACTGCACGCCCTGGCGTACAACCTGGCCACCTTCTTGCGCTGCATCGAGCTGCCCGAGGCCATGGCCGACTGGTCGTTGACCAGCCTGCAACTGAAGCTGATCAAGATCGGGGCACGTGTGGTCCGTCACGCCCGCACCATCACCTTCCAGCTGGCCGAGGTCGCTGTCACCGGCACGATGGTACGCGCCATCCTCGCCGCTATCCGCCGATTGCGAGCGCCACCGCTATGCGCATGATCGCGATCCACGCTCAAACTGAACGAAAGCGGCTGGACAGATCTGTCCGCTGCGCTGAAAAACGCCGCCCCTGGGCAAGGAAACAGCGGCTTCGCGGTCTGATCCGTCCAGATCCAGCAGTCTGCGCGACCGCAGGTGCCGCTTGCGGCAGAAAATCCTTGTCTAGCGCTCGGATACAGGCTATCTTCACCTCAAACGACACGCCACTTGGGGAATGCAGGATATAGAGGATGGCAGCGGAATGAACACAAGGGAAACAATTGCGGCGGACCTTTCACGGCTGGGTGTCCAATCCGGCGCTCTCGTCATGGTTCACGCATCGCTGAAGGCGATCGGCCCCGTCGATGGAGGCGCAGCATCGATAGTGTCTGCCCTGCTCGATGCCGTCGGCCCCACTGGAAGCTTGATGGGATACGCCTCGTGGGACCGGTCGCCTTACGAAGAAACGCTCAATGGCGCACGGATGGATGCGGAACTGCGCCACCGATGGCCGCCGTTCGATCCAGCCATATCAGGCACGTATCGCGGCTTCGGCCTGCTCAACCGGTTCCTCCTCCAGACACCCGGCGCCCGGCGCAGCGCGCACCCGGATGCCTCGATGGTCGCGGTAGGGCCTCTGGCCGGCACTCTGACGCGGCCTCACGAACTTGGGCAGGCTTTCGGACCTGGATCGCCGCTGGAGCGTTTCGTCGAGCGTGCCGGAAAGGTTCTGTTGCTCGGAGCCCCGCTCGATTCCGTTACCGTCCTGCACTACGCCGAGGCCATTGCCCGCATCCCGAACAAGCGACGCGTGAGCTACGAAATGCCGATCCGCAGCGAGGACGGCGGAGTGAGATGGAAACGCGCCGAGGATTTCGACTCCAACGGCATTCTCGATTGTTTCGCTATCGAAGGAGAGCCGGACGCCGTCGAGACAATTACCAATGCCTATGTGGAGCTGCGACGCCATCGGGAGGGCTTGGTCGGTCAGGCGCACTGCTACTTGTTCGAAGCGCGGGATATCGTTTCGTTCGGTGTCGACTATCTTCAACGGCACTTTGGCTCGCCCTGATCCGACGCATGGCATGCGGGATGCTCGCCCGCACCCTATCAACGACTATGTATCCAGGGTGCGCCCCGCCGAAAATACGGGCCCCGCGACACTGTGAACAGAAGCGCTTAACATCAAGGGGGACTCTATGTCTGCTACCGCAACCATGTTTGCCCAGTCGTTCTTCCATGGAACCAAAGCCGCTCTTGCACCCGGTGATCTGATCGCCGTCGGTTATCGATCGAATTTCACAGACGCGAAATCCCTGTCGTGGGTGTATTTTACAGGCACGCTCGATGCGGCGATCTGGGGCGCCGAATTGGCGGGTGGCAGCGGAACGGAACGAATTTATGTCGTCGAACCGACCGGCGCCATCGAGGAGGATCCGAACCTGACGGATAAGAAGTTCCCGGGTAACCCGACCCTGTCTTATCGCTCCCGCGATCCATTGCGCGTAATTGCTGAAGTGACGAAGTGGCAAGCACACACGGCCCAGCGGCTGCGGGAAATGAAGGAGGGCCTGGCGCGTCTGAACGCAGAAGGTGCCGAGATCATCGATTAACGTCGCCTGCCGGCAGTGCCATCATGGCGCATGGAACCGACTGTAGCCGATGACCGCACTGGTCTTTATTCGCGTCGCGGATGCCACAAATTGCTTAGCCCACTCGCCGCCTGGGGCCGATTTTCGCCCCTCGCCTTGAAGGGATTCCGAGTAGAATCCCGTGGCCATTGTTAATTAAGCAAGCGCGTTAATTAACAAATATGATCTCCGCATCGCAACCGTACCTCTCGGTCAGGTTAAACGTGTCCAGGCTGGCAAGCACTTCGGCGCTTTGCCAGTTCATGCTGGCAATCGTGCCTACGCAATGATGGGCGGCATCGTCGTGGGAACGGCGCTGACGATTCTCTTCCTACGGGCCCTCTATGTCGCCTGGTTCTGGATCCCGCGTGAAGTCGAGCAAACTGATTAATATGCACGACTTCGATCAGTTGGTGCCGTTAATTTCACCAAATGCGATATTCTGGTTCAATGACGGATCATTTTGTGGACTGAAGCAGATACGGCAAGCCTTTGAGGAAACCTGGAAAAAATTTCCTCTTGAAAATTATTGGTTAGAAAACCTGGAGTGGGTTGCCCAGTCGAAAGATTGTGCCGGATGCACCTATCACTTCCGGTGGAGGGCAATTTTAAATGGTAGCGCTCTGGAAGGCGGTGGGCGAGGAACAACTATCCTTCGTAGAGAAGCGAATGTCTGGAAGATCACTCACGAACATCTGAGCCAGTTCCCTAAACAAGACCCCAAGGGCCGACAGCTGCCGAGTAGATCGCTCGGATTGCGCCAAAAGCGGTCATGAGAGAAATGCCGCGACCTCAATGGTCGCGGCTGGCAGTTATGCAACGTCCTGTAACTGGGCCTCTCCATTGTGGAGGAAGCATGCTTAATGCGATTGGTTTGGAATGTGGGGCGATTCAGGCATCCCGGCTATCTGAATGGCTCAACTCAACAGCCGGTGCTCATGAACTTGAGCGATTTTCGGATACCCTGACCTTTTCTTTGTATGGCTCAGTGCTGATTTGGGTTAAATCATATCTACGCGAATCAGGAAGAAAACTGCAGTTAGTCGGAATCGATTTACCCAACACCTTGAATCCAAGGGACGACCTAGCGCAATTGGCCGAAATTATCCAGGTCATCGACCACCTCATGAAACCCCACGTTGATGCGCTGACTCAGTTGTTGACGTCCATTGATGGCCAGTCGGCGGTTATTTCATCGGCAAAATGGGGGGAGTTGGAAACGGCTCAGCAGGAGAAAGCTATCTCAGGGGTAACCAGATTGAAGCTCCGTTTGGCGTCGCTTGCCCCTGTCCTGAAAAATCACGTCAACAGCGATTTTTTCCGAAAAGCCTCTGATCGAATAGAGTCGATAGAGTATACGTTGGAAACCTTGCGTGTAATGAAAGCTTTCTTCGATGGTACCTCTCTTGAGGGAGATACTTCCGTACGTGACTCGTATATGGCGGGCGTGGTGGATGGAATGGTTCGAGCGAATCCGGATGTAAGGATAATTCTGCTGGCGCACAACAATCATTTACAAAAAACTCCAGTTTCCTTTTCAGGCGAGCTTACGGCTGTTCCCATGGGACAGCATCTCGCAGAGAGGGAGGAGGGGGATTACCGTGCGATTGCATTCACCCATCTTGGACTCACCGTGCCGGAAATGCATTTCCCATCGCCCGACAGTCCTCTTGGATTCTCTGTTGTGACCACGCCTGCCGATGCAATCCGTGAGGATAGTGTGGAACAGTATGTCATCGATGCCTGTGGTAAGGAGGATTCATGCCTGACATTGACAGATGACCCCATGGAAGCAAAGCGAATGCGGTCCCAAAGCGCCTCTGTAGAAACGAATTTGAGCGAGGCATTTGATGCCATCGTCTGCGTTCCCAGCGCCGGCAAGGACAGCCTGGTTGCCCTATAGGAAACCAGAAATGAAATGAAGGAGCATAACCTGCCAATCCACCGGACGGTTTTCAACCGCCGGTGATCAGCGCGTTAGATGCACTAAGCACATAATTGCTCACAGCCAAACTATCAGGTCAAGTCTGCTTTTATTATTTTTAAGCGTGCATAATAAGCCCTACACAAATTGGGAGATATATCATGAAAGGCTGGCTTTTTCTTGTTATCGCAATAGTTGGCGAAGTAATCGCAACATCCGCATTAAAATCTAGCGAGGGCTTTACTAAGCTTGCCCCTTCCGCCGTTGTCATAATCGGTTATGGCATCGCATTTTATTTTCTTTCTCTGGTTCTGAAATCCATCCCTGTCGGTGTTGCTTATGCAGTCTGGTCGGGACTCGGCGTCGTCATAATTACAGCCATTGCCTGGTTGCTTCATGGGCAAAAGCTTGATGCGTGGGGCTTTGTAGGTATGGGGCTCATAATTGCTGCCTTTTTGCTCGCCCGATCCCCATCGTGGAAGTCGCTGCGGAGGCCGACGCCATGGTGACGGTGTTCGGCATTCTGAATCTCACCGAGGACTCCTTCTTCGATGAGAGCCGGCGGCTAGACCCCGCCGGCGCTGTCACCGCGGCGATCGAAATGCTGCGAGTCGGATCAGACGTCGTGGATGTCGGACCGGCCGCCAGCCATCCGGACGCGAGGCCTGTATCGCCGGCCGATGAGATCAGACGTATTGCGCCGCTCTTAGACGCCCTGTCCGATCAGATGCACCGTGTTTCAATCGACAGCTTCCAACCGGAAACCCAGCGCTATGCGCTCAAGCGCGGCGTGGGCTACCTGAACGATATCCAAGGATTTCCTGACCCTGCGCTCTATCCCGATATTGCTGAGGCGGACTGCAGGCTGGTGGTTATGCACTCAGCGCAGCGGGATGGCATCGCCACCCGCACCGGTCACCTTCGACCCGAAGACGCGCTCGACGAGATTGTGCGGTTCTTCGAGGCGCGGGTTTCCGCCTTGCGACGGAGCGGGGTCGCTGCCGACCGGCTCATCCTCGATCCGGGGATGGGATTTTTCTTGAGCCCCGCACCGGAAACATCGCTGCACGTGCTGTCGAACCTTCAAAAGCTGAAGTCGGCGTTGGGGCTTCCGCTATTGGTCTCGGTGTCGCGGAAATCCTTCTTGGGCGCCACCGTTGGCCTTCCTGTAAAGGATCTGGGTCCAGCGAGCCTTGCGGCGGAACTTCACGCGATCGGCAATGGCGCTGACTACGTCCGCACCCACGCGCCTGGAGATCTGCGAAGCGCAATCACCTTCTCGGAAACCCTCGCGAAATTTCGCAGTCGCGACGCCAGAGACCGAGGGTTAGATCATGCCTAGCATTCACCTTCCGGCCGCCCGCTAGCGGACCCTGGTCAGGTTCCGCGAAGGTGGGCGCAGACATGCTGGGCTCGTCAGGATCAAACTGCACTATGAGGCGGCGGTTCATACCGCGCCAGGGGAGCGAATGGACAGCGAGGAGCCTCCGAACGTTCGGGTCGCCTGCTCGGGTGATATCGACGAGGTTGTGCGGCTGATGCACGACGCTGCGGCGTGGATGTCCGCCAAGGGAACGCCCGCCTGGGACGTCGCGCGGATCGACCGGACATTCGCGGAGACCTTCGTCCTGAGATCCGAGCTCCTAGTCGCGAGTTGCAGCGACGGCATCGTCGGCTGTTGCACCTTGTCGGCCGAGGATCCCGAGTTCTGGCCCGACGCCCTCAAGGGGGAGGCCGCATATCTGCACAAGCTCGCGGTGCGACGGACACATGCGGGCCGGGGTGTCAGCTCCGCGCTGATCGAGGCTTGCCGCCATGCCGCGCGAACGCAGGGGTGCGCCAAGCTGCGGCTCGACTGCCACCCGAACCTGCGTGGCCTATACGAGCGGCTCGGATTCACCCACGTCGACACTTTCAATCCCGGCTGGGATCCAACCTTCATCGCAGAACGCCTAGAACTCGAAATCTAACGTCCGTTCGGGGGCACTGTTGCAAATAGTCGGTGGTGATAAACTTATCATCCCCTTTTGCTGATGGAGCTGCACATGAACCCATTCAAAGGCCGGCATTTTCAGC
>NZ_JAJVHF010000031.1 GCF_022171985.1 Huaxiibacter chinensis
GCAAGACGGAACGAAGCTCGCTGCATCGGCGCGGGGGAGTCACGGGGTGACTACGCCTTAGCGTGCTTTATTTTCCGAATTCTGAGACGACCCCAATATGTTCCAGCGCAGCGACAACATTGCCATGCCAGAGATATCGTTTAATGCTTTCCAGCAGTGCCAGAACTTTACTCCCCGCCTCTGGATCTGATACCAGCAGTCCCCGGGCATATTGCATGAGCACCGTCAGCCTCATGGTGATATGAAACCAGTCCAGCACATGCGTTGACTCAGGGTACATACCGAACTGGAGGTCCCTGAGATTATCCGCGCCGTCGGACAGAAAAAATATCTGCTGGTTGGCCTGCATTCCCTGCGCTGAAAGGTGGGTCATGAGCCTGCGTTCCGGATGACAGTCATCCTTCTGAACAAAACCGAAGCGGCGGGTGTCAGCAGGCGCACCAACGGAAAAAGACTTCCCGGCAATAATTTCAAAATTACGCTTTTTGTCATCCCGATCGCGAACATAACCACCATCTATACCCACCACAAGCGGTTTTCCTGGCCTGGGCAGGTTCCCCCAGTCGCGGGGGCAGCCGGAAAGAAAACCTGAATGAGCTTCAGCCTCAGCGTCAAGACGCTGCGCCACCTGGCATAAATGATTCCTCACCGTTGAGGCATTCAGGCTGTGGCCCACCGGCAGAATATCTTTCAGCAGACGAGTCGTCATTTCATAGGAGATCATCGAGGCCCAGCGGGTTTCAATATATTTCAGTGCCGGGTGAGAATAATCGCCGGCCCAGTCGCTGAGCAAACTGACTGTCTTTGTATCACTCTCTTCACAACGGCACCGGTACACCCGAAGCCCGGATACCGGAATAACGCCAAACAGCGTCCGGTACCGTATTTTCTGTTTGCCTTTGATTCTGCGCGCAGCAAGGCAGTGAGGGCACCGGATATGGTGTTGAGTATATTCGTCTGCCTGCAGCTGGACCACCGACTGCTGGACCGTATTCAGCAACAGCTTGGATTCTGACACCGATAATCCGATGTCGTTCCGGGTCTCCCCTGATTTCTGGATTGTCATCAGTTCCTCCGTTCGACTGGAGCCTGATTCATCGGTGATGACTATCTGGAGCGTCAGTTGCATCATTGCCTCCTGCTGTGGTGGATGACTATCTCCCGGCTACTGGTTGTTCATCTGGTGACGAAGCTTATAATATGTGGAAACGCCAAGGCCCGCATGGTCGCAGGCGATCCTGAGCCTGACCCCTCTGCTTCTGAGTGCGTCAATTTCCTGGATCTTTTTGATATCGGCGCCGGGGCGCCCTGTTTTTTCACCCCGTGCTTTTTTCGCGGCGATGCCGTCGGCCTGCCTTTCCTTCAGTAAGGCTCGTTCAAACTGGCTGAATGCCGACATCATGTGCAGCTGCAGTTCCTGCATCGGATTGTTTGTGCCGGCGCTGAACGTCAGCTGCTCTTTCAGAAAAATAAGGGTAACGCCCTGGTCACGAAGCCGGGTGGTGACAGCGCACATATCCGACATATTCCGGCAAAGGCGATCGATGGAATGAACCAGAAGCGTATCACCAGGGCGTAATTGCCCCAGGAGTTCCTGTAACCCCGGGCGGTTTGTGTCCTTCGCGCTGGCATGCTCAACACAAATTTTATCAGGCTGAAAACCCGCCTTTGACAATGCCTCTTCCTGACGGGCCGTATTCTGATCGGCCGAGCTTACCCTGATGTAGGCATATTGCACGCAAAACCTCCGGAAGGTCTTTAAACATCATAGAGATTTAAAGAATAATCCATAAACACTGATTTAGGGAGGTTTATAGACATTTTTTCGGGGATCTGAGAGGCATGCTGAAAACGTATACCTTTATAGACATCAGTCAGCGACGACGGCCCAGCCAGATAACTTCAGGCTCCAGTACCGGAGATGCAAGGTCGAGCCTGCTCAGTTGCCGGTTGATTTTGTGGCGGTTGAACCTGACAGCATCCAGGTCGTCAGCAAAAGGGCGGATCTCGCCGACCGTTGTTTCATCATCCGCATTAACGATAGCTTCAAGAAACGCCAGGGTTTTATCGAACTCATCCGCAGCTGTGGCTCCGGGCATACCATGGCCGCTTATACAAAACGGCGCTTTCAGCGTAGAGTTTTCATAAATGGCCTCAACACGAATGTCATGAAGCCAGTGCTCAAAGAAATTGTATTCATAGGTAAAGCGATCGCCAGCATCAAAAGCAAAATCATCAATCACGACCCGGAACGGATTATCGACAAAACCGATGCCTCCTTCGTAGGAGATACCGTAATCTTTGCCATAAATGTGAAATTGATGGAGATGGTCGTCCCCCCAGCCCTGCACTATCTGGAAAATGAAGTGAAGCGCGGCCAGTGACGTGTCGGCAGCAATTCTCAGCCGACGCCAGACCATCGGACTGACTCCATGAACTGCTATTTTGATGACGTAGATCTTCATAGTCAGCAGGTATTGTTATGAAATGATGGTGGTTATTTTAACCCCTGTAGATGGCATCATTCGATGGCTGCCCCGAGGTTTTTCATGCTCTCCGATCTGGATGATGCAATAAATTTGAGCGTGAAGCCCCCGGCGACTGCAGGCCAGCGCCAGTTCATATTCATTCAGCGCCAGAAACTCCAGCCGCTGTGCATCATCGAAATCAGGTAGACCATAGAGCGCTTCCTGCTCGGCGTCCGAAAGAATACTGAGGAGCTTATTTTTAGTAGGCATCTCTGATCCTTATGCCTATTTAAACGCGCTTGTCACATTATCATTAACATAGAACCTTTACGTGTCATAATTTAAATTACGGGTAATGTGACTACCGTTGACAGATTATGGTACCCAAATCAGAATGTCACATAATCGAACGTATATGTGACAGAGGAAATATGTTCATCGGATATATTCGGATGTCAAAAGCGGATGGTTCGCAGACGAATGATTTACAACGTGATGCACTGATCGCCGCAGGTGTTGATGCCGCACATTTTTATGAGGACCGGGCATCGGGCAAACGAGAAGAGCGTCCTGGACTTACAGCCTGTCTGAAAGCACTACGACCCGGAGACACGCTGGTCGTATGGAAGCTGGACCGCCTCGGTCGTGATCTTCGTCATCTCATTAATACAGTGCACGACCTGACCGCGAGGGGGACCGGTCTGAAAGTGCTGACCGGTCACGGGGCGACTATCGACACAACAACGGCCGCTGGCAAGCTTGTCTTCGGTATCTTTGCCGCACTGGCGGAGTTTGAGCGCGAACTGATTGCTGAAAGAACGACTGCAGGTCTGGCATCAGCAAGAGCCCGTGGGCGGAACGGCGGCCGACCTTATAAAATGACGCCAGTCAAACTGCGACTGGCAATGGCATCAATGGGACAATCAGAAACAAAGGTCAGTACGCTATGCCAGGAACTTGGGATAACCCGGCAAACTTTGTACAGGCATATTTCCCCTGTTGGTCAACTGCGGGCGGACGGGATCAAGCTGTTCAACCGTGGATAATTTGAACGGACGGAAAAATCTGGGGTTCCGGCGTAGTACCCCTATCACCTCCACATTTTTGCAACAGTGCCTTATAAATGGCAGCCTTATGTTTACTTGCCAAGATGGGCTACCATATGATGTTTTATACTGAGCAATATTAATATTATCTTTAATGGAAAAATTAAGCCCACTAAGTGACCCACTGCTATATGGCTCTATTGTGAAGACGCCTGAGGGTAAAAATTTATACATGGTTGTCCCTATGTCTATTATTGCAAGGTTGACAATATTATTCGTTTTATAAATTTGAGCGTTTAAAATCACACATCAAAGCAATTAGTCAGGATAAACAACAATACCCAGTGCTTCGAGAATCAGTTCTTGCTGCCAGGCTGCAATTTTGATACCTGATGTATCGACTTTGCGGGGATCTAAACCGTCGAGTTCGGCGTGGCATAAATTGGCACCCTGTAGGCTAAATTGCCCCCAGACATCTTCGGAAAAAACACCTCGACTTAAGTCTGACTCTTTCAGTGATGCACCCGCTAGGTTCGTTCCTATCCAGCGATTTTCAAACAACTCACATTTTTCTAAACAAACCCTCTCCATATTGGCATAGGAAAGATTACATCCAGAAATAAATGCTGAGCAAAAGTACATACGATTACTCACTTGATGGGCAAAGTTTGTTCGGGAAAAGTTGGCACCTTTTAAATCACACGCACGGAACTCTATACCGTAGCAATTGGCATTACTGAAGTTTGCCATCGCAAGTTGGCATTGTTGGAAACTTGCATCACGAAGATCTGCGACATCAAAGTGGCAGCCTTCGATATCACCCTGTTCAATGAACTTGCAGTTGACGAATGTCGTATCACGCAAGTTAGCACGTCGAAAGTCGCTGCGAATGAATGTGCAAGCGGTGAAGGTGAGATCACTTAAGTCTTTATGTGAAAAGTTGTGGTGCCGATATGTATGATTGTAGGTTTCCATGAGTACTCCTTGTTGAAAGGAGGGCTAGACTACCATTATACATATGCCAAGACATTAAAATAAAAGCCTGTTACATCAACACATTACAACCCCTCAATTTACCTGTTTTAAGTGGTCAAATTGGCGCGTAGAGCGCCTATCGCTCTTGCATTGGCACGCGGCCCTGTTGAAAAAAGTTATTCGCTTTAGATAGGGTTAGGAGAGCCGTGCTTCGCCGGTAAAAAATCGGACTATCCGACGCAGGGCGGACTCATCGGCGGAGAAGCAAACTTTGACTATATCTCCCTACACTTGGAAGAGGGCTAGACTGGCCCCATAGATCACCAGACACTTCGACTCTCTTAAAATAAGAGGTAGTCTTGGAACTATGTTTAATACCAGTCAGAACGATAAGATGGTTGGAGTGTTATCAGGACCTGAGCGGCGTCGGCGTCGTACACCGCAGGAAAAAATTGCCATTATTCAGCAGACTATGGAGCCCGGTATGACCGTGTCTCATGTCGCGCGCCTGCATGGCATCAATGCAAACCAGATATTCAAATGGCGCAAGCAATATTAAGACGGTTCACTGACGGCTGTTGCATCGGGCGAGGAAGTGGTGCCGGCCTCCGAACTCGCTGCCGCCAATAAGCAAATTCGCGAACTCCAGCGCCTTCTGGGCAAAAAGACGATGGAAGCCGAGATACTCAAAGAGGCCGTGGAGTTCGGCCGGGCAAAAAAATGGATTGCGCATGCGCCCTCGTTGCCTGGGAACGACGAATAAGCGACGTTTGCAGAAGTCTTGGCGTGTCGCGTGCGCAGTTGAGCATTCGGGTTCACCGGCCATCTGACTGACAGGATCGCAGACGGCAGCCCCGTTCTGACGATACCACCGTATTGTCCCGGATAAACATGGCGGTGGCTGACCTGCCGACGTATGGTTATCGCCGTGTGTGGGCGCTGCTGCGACGGGAGTCGGAGCGGGACGGCCTGCCTGTGGTTAATGCAAAGCGGGTGTATCGCATTATGAGAACGCATAATCTGCTTCGGCACTGTTGCAAAGTTAGCGATGAGGCAGCCTTTTGTCTTATTCAAAGGCCTTACATTTCAAAAACTCTGCTTACCAGGCGCATTTCGCCCAG
>NZ_JAJVHF010000032.1 GCF_022171985.1 Huaxiibacter chinensis
TGTTAGAACCATTTAGTAATGTCACTTTTTATCCAGATAGAAACGTCACCTTAGAGTAAGCTAAACTGAATGCAATTCTAAGGGGCTCAACGCATGTTGGTGACCATGTCAGATAAAGAGATCCACCGCCTACCGGTGATACAGGCAGTTTGTGAAAAGCGTCTACGCCGTCGTGATGCAGCATCACAGCTTGGCATTTCAGAACGTCAGGCGCAACGACTTATCAATCGTTACCGAGTTTCTGGTGCTGAAGGACTTGTCAGCCGCAAACGCGGCCAGCCCAGCAACCGCCGGTTGACCGAATCTCTCAAACTACGAGTACTCACGCTGATACGTGAAAACTACAGTGACTTTGGGCCCACACTGGCCGCAGAAAAACTCAGAGAGCGCCATAATATCCGGCTTTCAATCGAGACCGTCCGCAACTGGATGACGTCTGACGGACTCTGGGTCCCGCATGCTCGCCGTAAGTCACGGGTTTATCAACCCCGACATCGGCGTGATTGTCTGGGTGAACTTATCCAGATCGACGGCTCCCACCATGACTGGTTTGAAGGCCGTGCGCCAAAATGCTGCCTGCTGGTCTTTATCGATGATGCCACCGGGCGTCTGATGCATTTGCGGTTCAGCGAGTCAGAAACAGCCTTTGACTACATGCTGGCAACCCGGGAATACATCGAGCAGCATGGGAAGCCGGTATCGCTGTACAGTGACAAACACGCAATATTTCGCGTCAGTGGTCCGGAGAAACGCAATACCACCGTTACCCAGTTCGGACGTGTGCTTTATGACCTGGCAATCGAGCTTATTTGTGCCAACAGCTCTGAAGCTAAAGGCCGCGTGGAACGTGCGAATCAGACACTTCAGGATCGGCTGATCAAAGAAATGCGTCTGGAAGGTATAACCGGCATTGAGGCCGCAAATGCCTGGCTTGCCACTTTCATCGCTGACTTTAACAGCCGGTTTTCACGACCGGCTAAGTTCCCCAAAGATTTGCATCGTCCGGTGCAGGAAAGCCCCGATGAATTAAGAGACATCTTTGCCTGGCATGATGTTCGTACCGTGTCGAAATCACTGACCTTCCAGTACGATAAGATCCTTTATCTCATGGACACCACAGAAGAAAATAGCCGTCTTGCCGGTGAAAAAATTAAAGTACTGGATTATCCCGATGGCACCCTCGCCTTCCTCTATGGGCACCGGAGCCTTAAGTGCCAGGCATTTGATAAGCTGGCCTGTGTCGACCAGGGGCAGATTGTTGATAACAAACGTCTCGGGACTGTACTCCGACTGGCTCAGGTAAAACAGGATGAGCGGGAAAGCGAAGGCAAACGGGAACGAAGCAAAAAATCGCCCAGCCGTAAGGCTCAGGTGCGCATCCAGGAACAGCTCCGGGCTATCAATCCCGTTCTGGCAGACCCGAGCTTGTTTGTGGCAAGTTCAAAGCGATAGAATCGACCATCAGTGCTGCAAAGTACCGGAACAGTGAGTCCCCAAAAGGATACTTGAGATGATTAAATTCCCGACTACAAAGCGCGTTGATTTGTATAAAACTGCTGTCAGCTCTGAGCAATTACATCTAGATCTGGTTGCGGCTCAGGAGTTCATGTTCGATGCCTGGGAAAATGATGACCTGGAAGTTGTGCTGAAACTCATCAGAAAAGCTATCAAGAAATCCCCGCTCTGTGCTGACGCATACTCATTCTACTGCGAGATATCTCAAGAACCTCCTGAGTCAAAAATCGGGAAGCTGGAGACTGCTTTGTACGCAGCCAGCATTGCACTTGGCGAGGATTTTCAGGAGTTCGCAGGACGTTTCTGGGGATTTGTCGAAACACGTCCATATATGAGAGCAAAAGCAGCTTTGGCTGAGGCCTTATGGGAGTCTGGTAATTTTTATCCGGCTATGGCTCATAGCCGCGAAATGCTGAAGCTCAACCCGAACGATAACCAGGGGATTCGTCATTTATTAGCGAACTATTACCTTGAGCTTGAAATGGTGGATGATCTGGCCTTGCTACTGGACGATTATCCTGGGGATATGCGTTCGTTTTTTCAGTATACACGCGCCCTACTCGCCTACCGACAGTCATCCCCGGATGCCGATGATATCGCTAAAGCTGCGATTGATTCTAATAGACACATCCCCGGCTTGTTATCGAAGTGCAGATTACAGATCAAGTCTAACAGTGGATATATCACGTTAGGTGGAATGGATGAAGCCATTTATTATGTGAATCATAATATAAAGCCTTGGATTCGCACCTCTGGCGCAATTGATTGGATTGTAAATAATTCATTAAGTAAAATATAAGGATTTAGTTTTAATGTTTAATCTAATTATGGGCGGAGAACCTGACTATTTTGAACATTGGCCCATGTATGAACGGGTTAGTGGGAGTTGTGATTTTCCTATATCACGTATGTTAGAAGGCACCTCTGATGACATCCGGTTGAAGTTAACGCCTTTGAATGATAAAGCATTATCTTATATTGAGAAATTACCTACGCTTTTTATGTCAGAACTTTATTCCCGAGACAATGTTGAATACATTACTTTGCGACTTGGTGTAATTTCAAATCTACGAACAGTTAACAAAAATGTTGAGTTTGATTTCAGAATCACTCACTCACAAGATGATGTCGTAGTGATAAACAAAGAGTTATATCAAACAGCTTTAGAATTAGGTGCATATGGGCTGAAACGGACTCACTGGGGAATAAAAGCACGTGATTTAAATCAAACATTAGCACTTCTAAATATAACGACAAGAAGTACACCACTTCCTCCTACTGAAGCACTTCCTGATGAAGTTGATAACTACCCAATAATAGATAATGTTCAAAGTTTCATGGCGCGTGTTTTAGAACAAGATCATGAAGAAGATGCAGAAATATTTTATCGTGGACATTCTGATGTATCTTACGAGTTGGCTCCATCAGTTTTCAGGAAAAACAAAAAAGGTAACTTCAAGCATTTGCACAGTGAATCAAATTTAGTCCGTGAAGCCCTAACAGCAAGGCCAACTGAGTTTGTTGATGATAAAACAATGCTAGACAAGTTAGTAAGGATGCAACACTACGGACTACCAACTCGTTTGTTGGATATAACATCAAATCCACTAATCGCTCTGTATTTCGCTTGTTGCGACATTAGTAATAATGAAAATACAAATGAGGTTGATGGACATGTTATTATTTTCAAAACAAAAAGGGATCGTATAAAATTCTTTGACTCTGATACAGTAAGTTGCATATCAAATATATCAATGCTAAGTCAAACACTGAAAGATCAGCTGGATTGTAAAATGGACAAGGAGGCTTTCAATAAAACTGAAGCTTGTCAAAAACTCATACATTACATTAAAGATGAAAAACCTTATTTTAAAGATGTAATTATACCATCAGATTTGGAAAGGTTAATTTTCGTTAAAGGAAGAAATAATAATGAAAGGATGTCATCACAGTCAGGTGCATTCTTATTATTTGGGAATAATGCTGTTTATCCCGATTTAGTTTCAAACCCTGATGATGCTATGCAAGAGTTTAAAGTAGAAAAAATAGTGATCAGAAACAAAGCTAGAATACTTAAGGAACTCGCAAGGTTAAACATTACAGATGCGACAGTTTATCAAGGCATGGAAAGGACAATGAAACTAATTGCGGCCAAATTTTCCGCAGGAGATTGATCTTCATGTGGTTTTTTGACACACTAGCCTGTCGCTACTGGCATTGGTCCCTTGTATGCTAAGCATATGAACTCTGGTGTGTGTTGGACAGGAGCAATTAACCAGTCGTATAGTAAAATTTGAATGTAAAAATATAAAACAAGGAGTTGAGAATGAACCCCATTACTTTGAGTGAAATGAGTGATGAAGATGAAGAGGTAAAAATCATTTCTTCATATGAACCTCAAGATGATGAGATTGCGATCGTTTTTGATAGTTCAAAAATTACTGGAGGTAATGCACTGGATTTTTTCCAGTTCACCAAGCAATCACATTCTAATGTTAAAGTGTACGGAGATTCTAATGGTGTTTCGTACCTGCAATTAAACAGTATAACGTTAGCGTTAGGCACTTTCTTTGCCACATCAGTAATGATACCTTTTTTAGTAAATCTTGTTTCAAATTATATTCAGAAAAAAATTGATAACTTTGGAACTAGAGATATAGACGTTAAAGTCTCTATAATTAAAAAAAATAAATCAGGAAAACATGTGAAATACACTGTTTCTGGAAAAGTAGACGATGTTTTAAAAGTAATTAACAAAATCAAATAAAAATCTATATAGATATTATGAATATTCACGAAAAGTTAAAGCGTTGGATGTGTATTACTCAAGAAGATAGTGCTATTCTTGATTATCTTAATGCTGAGTTAAAAAAAGCTCAATCCTTGAGCTTGAATAATGAATCAAACAGATTGTTTTTATACAAAACAATTTTACTAGCCCATTTAAAATATATTCAAGTCATTAATTTACTTACAAGAGGTGATTTTTATGAAGCATGGGTAGAACTTGAAAGGATAGAAATAGATTTAATACATATTAAAGAAAATAATGAGTTTCTGCCTGAGGTTAATTTCTATGGTGTTAACTTCTTAGCGAGAATGGTATGTAATTGGCAGGCGTTATTCCCATATAAAATCTTCGGTAGTTCTCGTGAAATAATAAAAGAAGTGAAATGTTCAGTATGTAATACAACCCGTAGTTTTATTAATGATTGTGGTCATGTTAAAAATAAACTTTATAATGGAGTTCTTTGCTTTGATGAAGTGATCGATTTTGAATTAATTACTTATGACATAGTTAGTAATCCCGTTAACAAATGTAGTGTTTTTTTCTCCAATGATGGTGATCATTATAACTATTCAACTTTAATTAGTGTTGTCAAATACATACAATCCCCACATCAAATTTTCAATATTACGACCTGGAGATTTAAGGCGAAAGAACATGATGGAGTATTATCGCCAGAAAATATTTGTCCATGTGGAGATTCTTTAAAAAAATATGCAGATTGTTGTTTGCCACGTAATGGTATTTATAAAAAACATATAGATATTTGGTTTCCCTTCCCGTTGAATGTAGAACCTATTTAGAACCAGATATTCAATAACTAAAGATCCCGTTGACACAGATATTTCCATATTAAGATGTTTTCGTTATATTTTTATTCCAGTCTTTCATATTTAACTTTTGCTTTATTAATTGGTTGAGTGGGATAACGCAGCAGTCACATTAATATGATTACATAGGCTGAAAGTGCCCTTTCTATCTTGCACAAAGAGGTGACATTTTAAACTTGCTTTGACA
>NZ_JAJVHF010000033.1 GCF_022171985.1 Huaxiibacter chinensis
CCGCTGATTTGCTTCAGGGCGCTGTTCAGTTCGGCGGTGGTGCCCAGGTTGAGGCTGGTGTAGAGCTCGTTGCTGGTGTAGCCCGCGTCCAGCGCCTGCGCCACGTCGCTGACGGAACCGTCCGTCACCACATCGGTATAGGCGTTTTTGGTCATGGTGACATCAACGTTGCCGTCGGCATCGGTGCTGCCCTGGGCGTTCCAGACCACGCTGGTGGACCGGATGGCATCGGCGTCGGTGAGGTTGTCACCTTCCACCACGTTATCGAACGTCACGGTGGTATCGGCAGTGCCTGCGGTAAAGCCGGTGTTGATACCCACACCGTTCAGGCTGGCGTTGTTGACCGTCAGCTGTCCGGCGCTGCCGTCGGCGTTGGTGCCGACCACGTAGCAGGAAAGATCGTTAGTCTCTGTCGATGCCGGACTGGTTACGGAGCTCTCTGGCAGGGTGTAATTTGTGTAATCCACCACCTGACCGTTCGCGCCGTCACCGGTGCCCTCAATGGTCACGTTATCCTGTTTGATGATCCCTGAGCCGGTCACGCCATCAGCAATTGTCACCGTACCGTTGTTAACCAGATGGCCGCTGCCCGCCACGCTAAAGGCGTAAGAGTTGTTGGCGTAGATGTTAATCGCGCCGTTATTCTCAATAACCGCATCTGCAGTGGCGCCTGAATCCAGCGCCATCGCCACCATGCCGGTATCGGTGGTGCCTTCGGTGCCCAGGTTGATGGTGCCGTTGTTAACCAGCTGCGCATTTTTACTGCCGTACATGCCGTAAGCGTTGTTGCCGCTGATATTCATGACACCGTCGTTTTGCGCGACATAGTTACTGTCGGTGAAGTTGACGGCTTTACCGCTATCCTTGTCAAAGTTCACCGTGCCGTCGGCTTCGTTCCAGAAGAAGGCGTCACCTGAACCGGCGTTGCCGGAGCTGTCGACAACGCTGCTAACGCCGCTGACGTTAACCTCGCCGCTATTTTTAAACATACCGGTGCCGCCGTAGAGATTCACCACGCCGGTGTGCGAGGATGCCGTCGCGGTCATCGAGCCGGTATTTTCCACGATGCCCGCGTTGTTGATATGTATGGCGTTTTTGTTGTTATCCAGCAACAGTGTGCCGTTGTTGATAAAGTGCGCGCTGTTGTTCACTTCCAGCATAAAGCTGTTTTTGCCGCTGCTGCTGTCGCCAAGCACCATCTCACCGTTGTTATACAGCACAGCATCATTGGTGATGCGTGCCCCGGACATCGTACCGGTGTTGGTCATGGTGCCGCCGGAAATCATGCTGCGCGATGTGACGGTGCCGCTGTTATTCACTTCGCCGCCGGAGAGGGTAATCACCCCGTTAAGGGTGCCATCGTTATTTAACTGACCTGCGCTTATCGTCAGGGCGCTGTTAATCACGCCTGTATCGGTATTGGTGAAAACCGTATCCGACGCATTAAGGGTAATGCTGTGATTATTCACCGTACCGCTATTAGCTACATTACCGATAATCAGGGCGTTTTTAGGCAGATTAACACTCTCTCCAGCCGCTGCGATTGTTCCCGCCTGATAAATCAGAGAGACATTCTCATCGGTCGGGTTCCAGCTCGCGCTGTCTTGACAATCGGTGCCAATACAGACGGTGCCATAGTTCACCACGAAGCTGTTGCTGTCGGCATAAAAGGGTTTGCCGTAAGCTGCATTGATATTGATGGTGCCCGTGGTGTCGTTAATAACCGTGCCGCCATTCAGGGCTGCCATACCGACCAGTTGATTTTCGCCGCTCTGCGTTACGCCATCGTCAGCGTTGAGGGTAATGGTACCCTGGTTTACTGCGGTACCCCCGTTAAGCGCCATCATGCCGAACCCGGCATTGTTGACCGTAATAGTGCCCGTGTTGGTCGCGGTGGCATCGCCATAACCGCTGTCGGTGGAGCCAGCCACCATGCCCGCGCTGGTGAGATACAACGTTGCCGGCGCCCAGTATTCGGTGTCGGTGATAGTGCCCTCGTCATCCAGCGTGGTTTTGAAGCCATCAAGATAGATATCGCCCGCGTTGATGGCCGTGCCTTTACTGGCTGATACGCCGTAAACGCCTGCACCCTGTAAAGTAATGGTGGCGCCTTCATTGTTCATAACCGCTGCGCCATCATGGGCCAGCATGGCGTAATAAGTGTTTTTATAGGATACGAGAGGGAACGCGACCATACCGCCGTTAGACGAGGGTGTCAGCGTGGACGTTATCGCGATACTTCCGCCCGCGTTATTTTCAATCAGCGTGCCTGAATCGCTGGCTTCCATGACCGCTAGCGGGGCGCGGTTATTTTGCTGGCTCTCATTGGCAGTGATTTTGCCACTGTTGGTAATATGTGCGCCTTTTTTGGCAAGAAACAAGGGAGTAGCACCATTCAGGATGACCGAGCCTCTGTTATCTATTGTCGAGCCTGCGCCCGATGCCTGCAAAATAGCAAAGTGGTTAATGTATGGCGTGTCCAGGTTGGTGACATTAACGACAACCTCAGAGTCTTTGTCCAGAATAAGCGTGCCGCGGTTTTCAACGTTGGCGAGCGACACGCTGGCCCCCATAAATGCCGTGGAGTTAACCGTCGATTTACCGCTCAGCGTCACCGTGCTGGCGCCGTTAATATTGATCCCCGTTGCGACAGCAGAGTCGGCGTCCGGATTCGTGGTGTAATCGATATCCACACCGCCCGTGATTTTAGCGGTATTGCCGTCACCCTGGATATTCAGACCATAGGTATTCAGGTACTGGCCATTTTTGCTGGTCTGGTCATCCACCAGCATATGCAGCTCGCCCTCCAGAACAATGTCATTACCGGTGCCGCTTATCGTCACACCGGTCAGCGTGTCGTCGGTGGCGACCATGTCGTTTCTGCCATAGACATCGTTAACGCTGACGTTACCGGAAATCACCGTGCTGGTGTGATTGCCGGTGACATTAATACCGGTTGCGCCGCGGTAAACGTCATTGCTGTCTTTTTCGGCATGCACCGTAATATTGCCGTCCAGCGTGACCTGAGTATTATCGCCCCCTATCAGCGCACCCGTGCCATTGAGGCTGATATCGACATCGCCTTTGTTGCTGTAAATATTCTTATTCCCGGCGATTAAAAAACCAATGGAATCTGCATCGCGAACCGTCGTCTTCCCTTTATTGGTGATCCGGCTGTTTTCGCCATAGGACAGCACGCCGTAAGCCCCGCCGGTGACCAGCATGTCGCCGTTCTGCGTCAAGGTTGCGTTATTGCCATTAATCAGCGTGCCGATGGAGCCTGCGCCATCGACGCTGGACGCCCCGGTATTCACAATGCGGGCGTTATCGCCGTCAATAATTGCCCCCGTTGCCCCATCGGCAATATTCATCTCGCCTTCGCTGATAACCATGACGTTATCCCCGTCAATAGACAGGGCGGCTGAACCTGCGCCGGTAGCCGTGGTGTCGCCGATGTTATCGACAACGGCGCCGTCACCGTTAACTCTCGCTCCTGTGCCGCCAGCGGAAACGGTCACCGGACCATCGTTAATCACATGGGTATTGTTGCCGTTAATGACAGAGCCGGTTGAGCCTTCGCCGCTGACGGTGGTCGTCCCGGTGTTATCCAGAAGGGTATTGTCACCGTCGATGATCATGCCCGTACCGCCGCCGGTGACAGAGGCATTACCGGACACGGTGGTTTGCGTATCGTCACCGGAAATCAGCGCACCGGTTGCGCCGTCCACCGTGGAGTTACCCGCAATCGTATTGGTTGTGCCATCGCCGCTGATCGCCATGCCCGTCGCGCCATCGCTGACGTGGGTATCCCCGCTGAGCGTATTAACGGTGTTATCCCCGGAAACGATCGCACCAATTTCTTTGTCGCCACTGATTTCCAGCCCGCGATCGCTGGTGTTAGTGGTGTTGTCACCGGTAATGACCTGTGTTTGATTGCTGGCGAGAATCAGGTAGCCCCGGCTGTCATATTTCCAGTACTGGCCGTTTGGCTGTGTGCCTTCAATGACGGCTGCGTTGTCGTTAGTGACGTTCCAGCCAGTGACATTCAGCGTTTTTCCGTCCTGGGTGGCGATTTGCCACTGTTTATCCTGCTGTGAATAGCTGAACGTGGCGTCGCCGGGGTGCGTTCCATCGACCAGTTTAATATCGTCAAACGTGAGGGTTTCCTGACCTTTATCCAGCGTCACGCCATTGCTGAATGTCGTGACGCTGGTATCGGGTTCAGGCGGTGTGGGGGTGTCATCATCGTCTGGATCCGGCGGAGTAGGGGTATGGCCGCCGTCGTCTTCGTCATCGTCATCATCCGGAACGGGTGGCGTTGGCGTGCTGGAGGAGTCACTGTGGGAATCGTGGTCGTCGTGAAAGGCGATAGCCACACCCGTGGCAAACGCTGCGGCGCCTGCGGCTATCCAGGGCAACGCCTCATCGTTATCGTCCGTCTTGCATTGCAGGCTGACTTTTTTCTGCTCTTCCTGACTTAAAGAGGCAATGTTTTCCGGACACGTTGAGGCATCATTGATATCCGCCTCCTCAGCGAAGGCAGGCAGTGCACCGGACTGCAACGCAATCGCAATACAGACAGAGAGTAGGTTCTTTTTCATTGTTTTTACGTCCTTGTAACAGGAAAAATTATACGGTCCATGTTTTATGGAAATAGAGGTGATTGGCTCAATATGATATTTATTATATTTCTATCGGGCAGGTCAGGGAAGGCAGGGTCGGAAGGCCAGAACGGAATTAATAACTTGTATGTATGGATTGAAAAATTAAGTCCGCTGATAAAACAGGGTGTTATAGGGATTTGCTTAAGCATTTTATGTATGTATTAAGTATCACTTGTTTGTAATTTTAGAATTAATAATTAATTTTATCCTGTAAGCCGTCATATAGACCCTCAGGGCGGTCGGTAATTATTTAACACATGAATCATTGTTGTTGATAATTGATATCTCCCCTCAATGAAATACGTCAGATTATCATGATAAATAATGATTAAAGCCTGGCTACGGGCACAGGCTTTATAAGAGTGAGGGATTAGCAGGCCAGATAAGCGCAAGCGCCATCCGGCGAGAAGGGGGCCAGCGCCCCCTGACTGTTCTCAGAACGCTTTTTTGAGGTTGAGCATAAAGCCCCTGTCGCTGATGCCGTCCTCTTTCCACTGGTAGGCATCCAGATGCAGCGCCGAGTCATTGCTGCTGAACTTAACGCCCGCCGTCGCCAGACCGTTCACGCCGCCGCCTTTCTGCCC
>NZ_JAJVHF010000034.1 GCF_022171985.1 Huaxiibacter chinensis
CTGAAAATGCCGGCCTTTGAATGGGTTCATGTGCAGCTCCATCAGCAAAAGGGGATGATAAGTTTATCACCACCGACTATTTGCAACAGTGCCAACGCCGGGTTATTCTTATTTGTCGCTTCTTTACTCGCCTTTATCGGCCTTCACTCAAGGATGTATTGTGGTTATGCGTTATATTCGCCTGTGTATTATCTCCCTGTTAGCCACCCTGCCGCTGGCGGTACACGCCAGCCCGCAGCCGCTTGAGCAAATTAAACAAAGCGAAAGCCAGCTGTCGGGCCGCGTAGGCATGATAGAAATGGATCTGGCCAGCGGCCGCACGCTGACCGCCTGGCGCGCCGATGAACGCTTTCCCATGATGAGCACCTTTAAAGTAGTGCTCTGCGGCGCAGTGCTGGCGCGGGTGGATGCCGGTGACGAACAGCTGGAGCGAAAGATCCACTATCGCCAGCAGGATCTGGTGGACTACTCGCCGGTCAGCGAAAAACACCTTGCCGACGGCATGACGGTCGGCGAACTCTGCGCCGCCGCCATTACCATGAGCGATAACAGCGCCGCCAATCTGCTGCTGGCCACCGTCGGCGGCCCCGCAGGATTGACTGCCTTTTTGCGCCAGATCGGCGACAACGTCACCCGCCTTGACCGCTGGGAAACGGAACTGAATGAGGCGCTTCCCGGCGACGCCCGCGACACCACTACCCCGGCCAGCATGGCCGCGACCCTGCGCAAGCTGCTGACCAGCCAGCGTCTGAGCGCCCGTTCGCAACGGCAGCTGCTGCAGTGGATGGTGGACGATCGGGTCGCCGGACCGTTGATCCGCTCCGTGCTGCCGGCGGGCTGGTTTATCGCCGATAAGACCGGAGCTAGCAAGCGGGGTGCGCGCGGGATTGTCGCCCTGCTTGGCCCGAATAACAAAGCAGAGCGCATTGTGGTGATTTATCTGCGGGATACGCCGGCGAGCATGGCCGAGCGAAATCAGCAAATCGCCGGGATCGGCGCGGCGCTGATCGAGCACTGGCAACGCTAAGCCGGCGGTGGCCGCGCGCGTTATCCGGCCCGCAGCACCTCGCAGGCGTGCCGGGCGATATGACTGGCGGCGGCATCGGAAAGATGCCGGTCGGTAATGATGGTGGTGAACCGGGTCAAAGGTAACGCCATAAACGTGGCCACCTGATTGTATTTCGAACTGTCGCACAGCAGGATGCTTCTCGCGCTGACCTGGCTGACGGTCTCCTTGACGGTAACCTTGTTCTCATCAGGGGTGAATATCCCGCGACTGTCCCAGCCGCTGGCGGAGATAAAGGCCGTATCGATAGCCAGGTGGCGTAACGTACGCGCCGCCGATTCGCCCACGCAGGAGCGGTTCTCCCGGCACAGAGTGCCGCCGGTGTGGATCACGCCGCACTGGCTGGCATCGATCAGCAGCTGGGTTATCTCAAAATCATTGGTGACCACCTGGAGATCGTTCCGGTCGAGGATCGCCCGCGCCAGCGCCAGGGTGGTAGTCCCGGCATCCAGATAGATGCAACTGTTTTTAGCGATATGACTCGCCGCCAGCGCGCCGATCGCCTGTTTCTCCTCACTCTGCAGCGTGCTTTTCACCAGATGACTGGGTTCCGCGGCCAGCCGGCTGACGGCGCGTACGCCGCCCGAGACGCTGACCAGCAGCCCCTGCTCCTCCAGTTTACTGACGTCCCGACGGATGGTCATATGGGACACGCCGAGGATCTCCGTCAGCTCGTTAATGCTTACCGCCCCACGCTGCTCCACCAGGGCTAAAATACGCTGATGTCGTTCTATTGGAATCACCGCTCTCCCCTTACCATTTTTTCACACCAGGCGTCACCACCCAGGCTACGGCCCTGGCGACACCCGGTGTTGTTATCGCGCTTTGCCGCTGTTTTTTACGCTATTTTAGGGCAAGAATCGCCGCTGTGCAGCCTCTTTCCGCCTGTGAATTTTTTATATTCATGTGGGTTATTCGTGATAACTCTCACATAAATTCACATGATAACGCTTTATTCTATCATTAAATCACATTAATTAACTAATGTTCACAAGGAGACCAGCATGGCTGCACACACTAACGTCTGCGTGATTGGACTGGGTTCAATGGGCATGGGCGCCGCCCGCGCCTGCCTGCAGGCGGGCCTGAACACCTGGGGCGTTGACATCAATCCCGACAACTGTCGCGCACTGCTGGCGGCGGGCGCCAAAGGCGCGGGCCCCAGCGCGGTGCCGTTCGCCGCGGAACTGGATGCAGTTGTGCTGCTGGTGGTCAATGCCGCCCAGGTGCGGGGGATCCTGTTCGGCGAGAGCGGCCTCGCCGCCCATCTGAAGCCGGGCACCGTCGTGATGGTGTCGTCCACCATCGCCTCCGCCGATGCTCAGGCCATTGCCGAGGCGCTGGCGGAGTACCAGCTATTGATGCTCGACGCGCCGGTATCGGGCGGCGCCGTGAAAGCGGCCGCCGGCGACATGACGGTGATGGCCTCCGGGAGCGATGCCGCCTTTGCCCGACTCGCGCCGGTGCTGGACGCCGTGGCCGGCAAAGTCTACCGCATCGGGAGCGACATTGGTCTTGGCTCGACGGTAAAAATTATCCATCAGCTGCTGGCCGGGGTGCACATCGCCGTTGCCGCCGAAGCGATGGCGCTTGCCGCCCGCGCCGGGATCCCACTGGAGACGATGTATGACGTGGTCACCCACGCGGCGGGTAATTCCTGGATGTTTGAGAATCGCATGCAGCACGTCCTGGATGGCGATTACTCGCCAAAATCCGCTGTCGATATTTTTGTCAAAGATCTCGGGCTGGTGAATGACACTGCCCGGGCGCTGACCTTCCCGCTGCCGCTCGCTACCACCGCGCTGAATATGTTCACCTCCGCCAGTAATGCCGGATTCGGTCGGGAAGATGACAGCGCGGTGATCAAGATTTTCAACGGCATCACCCTGCCGGGCCATAAACAGTGAGGAGAGACAACATGCAGCTTGGTGTCATTGCCGATGACTTCACCGGCGCCACGGATATTGCCAGCTTCCTCGTGCGCAACGGCATGCCGACGGTGCAACTGAATGGCGTGCCGACCCGCGATATTCCGCTGACCAGCGAGGCGGTGGTCATCAGCCTGAAAACCCGCTCCTGCCCGGCGGAAATGGCCGTCAGCCAGTCGCTGGCGGCCCTGCGCTGGCTGCAGGCCCAGGGCTGTCAGCAGTTTTATTTCAAGTACTGTTCCACTTTCGACAGCACCGCGCAGGGCAACATTGGCCCGGTGCTGGATGCCCTGCTGGCCGAGCTGGGTGAGACGCGGACGGTGATTTCCCCGGCGCTGCCGGTTAACGGCCGCACGGTCTATCAGGGATATCTGTTCGTCGGCGAGCAACTGCTGAATGAGTCCGGGATGCGCCACCATCCGGTGACGCCGATGGAGGATGCGCACCTGGGCCGCTTAATTGAGCGCCAAGGGCGCGGAAAAGCCGCGCTGATTGCCTGGCCGATTGTCGCCCGGTCGCCGCCGCGCTGGCGGCAGTCAACGATCCGGCGGTGCGCTATGTGGTGCTCGACGCCCTCAGCGAACAGGATCTGCTCACCCAGGGCGTGGCGCTGCGGGAGATGAAGCTGGTCTCCGGCGGTTCCGGCCTCGCCATCGGCCTCGCCCGCGACTGGGCGCAGCGCCATGGCGCCAGGGGGGAAAGCGCTCAGGCCGGCATGCCGCTGGCCGGTCCGGCGGTGGTGCTCTCGGGCTCCTGCTCGGTGATGACCAACAGCCAGGTGGCGGCCTATCGTCAACAGGCCCCCGCCCGCGCCGTCGACTTAAGCGCCTGCTTTACCGATCTGGAGAGCTACGTCAGGACGCTGACTGACTGGGTGGACGCGCAGCGCGATGCGCCGCTGGCGCCGATGATCTATGCCACCACCGAGCCGCAAACGCTGCAGCGGATCCAGGCGCAGTATGGCGACAAGGCCAGCAGCGAACGGGTGGAACAGCTGTTTGCCGCTCTTGCCGCCGCCCTGAAGGCGAACGGATTTACCCGCTTTATTGTGGCCGGAGGGGAAACGTCGAGCATTGTGGCGCAGACCCTGGGGGTTGAGGCGTTCCATATTGGGCCGACCATCTCCCCTGGCGTGCCCTGGGTGCGTGACACCCGCCAGCCGCTCTCCCTGGCGCTGAAGTCAGGTAACTTCGGCGATATCCAGTTCTTTGCCCGTGCCCAGCAGGAGTTTCGTCATGACTGAGCAACAACTGCGAGAGGAAATGGTGCAGATTGGCGCCTCGTTGTTTAGCCGCGGCTATGCCACCGGCTCCGCTGGCAATCTGTCGCTGCTGCTGCCGGACGGCAACCTGCTGGCGACGCCGACCGGCGCCTGCCTCGGCGAACTGCAGGCTCAGCGGTTGTCGGTGGTGACGCTGCAAGGGGAATGGATCTCCGGCGACAAACCGTCGAAAGAGGTCACTTTTCACCGGGCGGTCTATTTGCACAACCCGGCCTGCAAGGCGATCGTCCACTTGCACAGCCACTATCTGACCGCGCTCTCCTGCCTGCAGGGGCTCGGGCACTGTTGCAAAGTTAGCGATGAGGCAGCCTTTTGTCTTATTCAAAGGCCTTACATTTCAAAAACTCTGCTTACCAGGCGCATTTCGCCCAGG
>NZ_JAJVHF010000035.1 GCF_022171985.1 Huaxiibacter chinensis
TTGTTCAAGACCATCAATCGCTGGCTGGCCGAAGCAGGCGTCATGATGACCCAAGGCACTTTGGTGGATGCCACCATCATTGAGGCACCCAGCTCTAGCAAGAACAAAGAGCAGCAACGCGATCCGGAGATGCATCAGACCAAGAAAGGCAATCAGTGGCACTTTGGCATGAAGGCCCACATTGGTGTCGATGCCAAGAGTGGCCTGACCCACAGCCTAGTCACCACCGCGGCCAACGAGCATGACCTCAATCAGCTGGGTAATCTGCTTCATGGAGAGGAGCAATTTGTCTCAGCCGATGCCGGCTACCAAGGAGCGCCACAGCGCGAGGAGCTGGCCGAGGTGGATGTGGACTGGCTGATCGCCGAGCGTCCCGGCAAGGTAAAAACCTTGAAGCAGCATCCGCGCAAGAACAAAACGGCCATCAACATCGAATACATGAAAGCCAGCATCCGTGCCAAGGTGGAGCACCCGTTTCGCATCATCAAGCGGCAGTTCGGCTTCGTGAAAGCCAGATACAAGGGGCTGCTGAAAAACGATAACCAACTGGCGATGTTATTCACCCTGGCCAACCTGTTTCGGGTGGACCAAATGATACGTCAGTGGGAGAGATCTCAGTAAAAACCGGAAATAACGCCAGAAATGGTGGAAAAAATAGCCTAAATAGGCTGATTCGATGTGTTTGCGGGAAAAAAATCGGCCCAGATCCGCGAAATTTTAATCAGCGAGTCAGCTTGGGAAGAAATGACCTGCTTATTCGCACCTTCCCTAGATGCCTGTGTATCCATGCTCGGAAAGATACTAAAAAAAATGTCTAACAAAAACGGTATCTCACAAACGGAAGAATCTGAATTCGCATTTCTTTTAACAAACTATATTAAACAGACTTTGACTTTTAGAGAATGGCAACGCAATGCTGACGGAAATCAACGACTGCACTTTCTTATTAATATCTACGGTGCAAAAGAAGACGGTGGCGAAGTGGTTTTAAGACCATTTATTGTAAATCCTGATGAATTAATGCTTACTCCAGCGGATGTCGTTGAATTTAATTCGCAGGTTATCAACGTTGATCGGCAGCGTCATCCTGAGTGGTTCCGTTAACTGGTCACAAGGGTTAAGAGCCTGAAAGGCTGCGATAGTGTATACGCAGCCTATTCTGTATAGCCGTCGCGTAATAATTGTTCTAAATGACTATCGACCGTTTCCTGATCACCAGGAATATATCGTGGCCATCCTGTTATATCGTTGACGCGTTTCACTATGTATGGATGAAACCCAAACTGCTCGGAAGTGATGTCAATATAATATTGCACTTCTTCGAAGTTCAATTCACACCAATAATGGCCAAAGCCACCACTCTCTGTAAATATACCGCCATCATCTGCACCGTTACCCCCACGAACAACAGCATCTAGACCTTTAGTTTTTGCTAAATAACATACAAGATAGCTTGCAAAAAGGCATGTGCCTTTCGTCTTCTTTGTGCCGCACTCCGTCAAAACTGAAAGTAGCTTTTCATGCGCCACTCGTGCAATGCCTGATACCAATTCCGGGGACATGTCTGCTCCAATGAAATTATTAGATCGACTTAAACAGGTAATATGTAATTAGGCATTACGATAAGTCGTGCCCTATTGGTTGGTACATCGTAAGAAAAGTAACTTTTCTAATCCCAGCCTGCACTCCGGGAATGCTTCTAACCTGAATAAATCACGGGGGCAGTGCTGGATACTTGTCAACTGTATTTGGATTCACAGGCTAACTATTTTTATACAGTTTAAGTGAATAAAACTTACTTAAAGCAGCGAACCACGCCGAAAGTGTAATGAGGAATACCGCCAATTCATCAGAACCATTTTTGATAGCACTGAGTAGAGCGATTAGTCCAAGGAACACCGAAAGAAAGACTAGTATTGCGGGTAAAAGTTTATACATGATAGACGTTCCTTTTAAAGGTTCAGATAGGTAGACCAACGCAGATAACGTCGGAATTGCCTGTTGTAAGATTACGCTCATTTAATTATTTTTATAACCTATGAATCCGCGTATAATTTCATTTGTAGTAATCTTCGTAATATATATCTGATAGACATTGATCTTTTTAATGTCTTGTTGACTCACAACACCATATAAGCAACTCTTAGATTGGTTTAACACAGCGCTTCCACTAACTCCATTTTGATAAAAAGCAGTCAAACCATCAGAACCAACTATTCCTTTATAATAGTAGGTTGAGTCGGGGGAAGCATACGTATTTGAAAGCGTATTATACATTCCCGATAGAACCCAAACAGACTCACCTGGAGCTAGAACATTATCACATACTGGAAGCTTCCAATTAGGTGGGGCTTTGACAATAGTATTTTTTTCTACTTTTAAAAGAGCGAGGTCCCGGTTCTTAGGATCATCAATATTGATAACTGTTGCTGGTTGGCTCCCATTCCTTGTTATTATACTTAGACTATAATCCTTGCTTGCATCAAGCCATAAATGTGAAGCTGTAAGAATATGTTGTTCATCGATCCAAGTACCTGAGCCGGAGATTGTCTTATTTCCAGACTTGATTTGAATTTTTACAGCTGAGTCCGAAAGCTCAAAATCATTGTGGTGCATACTTTGTTTATGAGGATTATCGGTGGAACAAGCAGAAATCAGTAAGGCTGAAAGAGCTAAAACCTTTCTATACATAGTCAGTTTCCTTCGAATAAGGCGAGTTTGGTTTCTAGAATATTTTATCCAGCGAGGAATTCTTCTAACGTGCTATCTTGGTACTGGGGATATATCTGCTTCATCATGCCAAAAGCAGCAACCGCTACGCTTTCTAAGTCGGAATAGAATTTAGGCTCCGTATTAAGATCATCACCATTCTTCAGAACGCCCTCGAAGCAGCTATAATCATTTCCGAACTCTTGAACAATAATCCAGCGCCCATCACGGAAACCTACGAGCATAACCGCTGAATTAGGATAGTCGCCAGCAGGCGTTAGCCAATCAAAGTGATAGTGCTTTATCGTATCATATTTCAGATGTACATTCATTATTCCTCCGTTGGCGATTACATTATTTGAGTTTTTTCATGGACTCTAAAGAAGCGAGGTAGGAATTATAGCGATCACCAAATTTTTCTTTCGCACGCTTAACGCGCATTTTCTCCGCGAGCTCAGTCTTGTTTTCTGCCTGGTAGGTCCTATTATTTTGCGTCTTTACTTCGGCCCCTGGGCCTGCTGCGTACGTTTTGTTTTTCTCGCTAATACACGCTCGGCATTTACTCTTGAGGCCAAACTTGCCCTTGAGCTCTTTTCCAAACTGTTCAAAGGGTTTAACTTGCTGACATGATTTGCATTTTTTAAAGCCCGGGGGGAGGTAGGTGTCAGCCATGAGCTGCTCCAGTAGGTATTGATTATAGGTGATTTTAACTTAAAGACGACGTCACTTTCAAATAAATCGACTACTTAACGCTGATCTTACATAATCCACGTTATACGCACTTATAATGTTAGAACCATTTAGTAATGTCACTTTTTATCCAGATAGAAACGTCACCTTAGAGTAAGCTAAACTGAATGCAATTCTAAGGGGCTCAACGCAT
>NZ_JAJVHF010000036.1 GCF_022171985.1 Huaxiibacter chinensis
CCGCAGGAGTTTATGGTTAAATTCGATTTCCCAGATACCACGAGCTGATCGGCTGCCAGCCTCTGTTAGCCAGGGGCGCGCGACGCAGTCAAAACGCCCCTCTTTCGGGTAAAAGATTACCGCAGAAGGGGTTCGAGGTCCAATGATGTAAAAAACCACGCTAAGAGGTTAATTCATTGTTTGTATTCAAATTTAATGGTCTTAACTCGCCCTTCAGAATATCTTCCGGTAACGAAAACGTATAATGTCCCAGCATATTTATATGGCCATGTATCAGCGGCGATAATCTTGCCAGATGCTCCTCTTCAGGTGTTTCCCCCGATTTGCGAAGATGTGACAACGCCTCCTGCATGTAAAGTGTATTCCACAGCACAACCGCATTGGTCACCAGACCCAGAGCACCGAGTTGATCTTCCTGCCCTTCACGGTAGCGTTTTCTAATCTCACCACGTTGTCCGTAGCAAATGGCTCGAGCCACTGCATGGCGTCCTTCTCCCCGGTTGAGCTGAGTGAGGATCCGACGCCGGTAATCCTCATCATCGATATAGTTGAGAAGATACAACGTCTTGTTGACCCGGCCCACTTCCATAATCGCCTGAGCCAGACCAGATGGTCGGCTACTTCTCAACAGTGAACGAATAAGCTCTGATGCATGGATGGTCCCAAGCTTCAGTGAGCCCGCCATTCGCATCATTTCATCCCATTGGGATTCTATTTTTGACAGTTCAACACATCCCCGGGCCAGCTCATTCAGGGCACCATAATGTGCCGTTTTATCTGCCCGCCAGAATATCGCCCCGCCTGCATCGGCCAGACGAGGGGAAAACTGGTAGCCCAGTAACCAGAACAGGCCAAAAATGATATCGCTGGATCCTGCCGTGTCCGTCATAATTTCTACCGGATTCAGCCCGGTCTGCTGCTCCAGAAGCCCTTCCAGTACAAAGATGGAATCACGAAGCGTCCCGGGAACTACAATGCCATGGAAACCGGAGTATTGATCGGAGACGAAGTTGTACCAGGTGATACCGCGTCCTGAACCAAAGTATTTACGATTTGGTCCGGAATTAACCGTTTTAACCGGTGTGACAAAACGCATACCATCTGCGGAGGCAACCTCACCACCTCCCCAGTACCCCGCGAGCGGCAGCGTGGACTGAAAATCAACCAGCCGTGCATTAGCGGTGACCAGCGTTTCTGCCCTGAGATAATTTTGTTTAACCCAGCTCAGACGATGGCGAGTAAGCGCGGGAATATTATGCTTTATCAGGGGTTCATGCCCTATATTGCAGGCTTCTGCCAGCAGTGTTGCGCACAGACTGACCTGGAGATCCTGCGCCCGAGCACCTGATTCACTGACGTGGCTGAATTCGCGGGTAAAACCGGTTCGGGCATCTATTTCAAGCAACAGCTCCGTCAGATCAACCGGAGGGATCAATTCTCTTACCCGACGATTCAATTGTATCAGTGCCGGTGGCTCATCCAGTTTATCCAGACTGCTAATCGTCAGTGAGGGATGCTTACCTTCATTGCTTATGCTGACCGCTGCGTTGCAGGCAAAACGTGAAGCCACTGATTTCCATGTGTCATCAAGCCGCGTAGCCAGTTGTTCTGCTGCTTTAGTTCCGTCTGATGGATGACCCAGCGCCCGACATACCGGGATGCGTTGTGCCTGCCATTCAGCTCCCTGAAGCAATTTTTGACGCGGGTCCCCCCACCGATCACTGTTCTCCAGCCAGAGATCACGACGGCGCAAAGAATCTTGAAGGCGCTCGAGAAGACACAGCGAGTAACCCGCTCGTAGAATCCTACCATCTCTGTCGTAGACCAGACGTTTCCATGGGCCGGAAATGATTTGCTCTGGTGCATCGTCGAGAATTCGCTTTTTTGAGCCACTCAGTTCGGCCAGATAATGGATTGCTGACAACGTGAGCTCCCCGGCCGGGGCGGCCTGAAAGTGTAAGTCACGCAACATCGCGGACAGGAAACGCTTCACCCGTCCATATTGTTCCACCATTTCATCCTGAAACTGAGTATCTTGCGGGCGCGCCAGCTCATTTACCTTGCCGACGGATTCAGCCAGTTTGTCCTTTGGTATGCGGCGAAAAATAGCCTGCCGCAGAGCTGCTTCATCGGTGTTCTCATCAAGTAATAACGTGCATGCCCGTGCCAGTAATAGCGCGGCACGATCAAGATCTTTCAGGGTCCTGAGCCGCTTTTTCTGCCCGATATTTTTTGCAGAACGCGTGATATCCAGAATAAGCATATCCAGCACATCCACGGCCTCGTCAAGCGCCGAAATTTCCTGTGCTTTCACAAACGCAGTAAGCACGGCCAGTCGCCGTTCGTCAGGCATTCTTGAAATGTATTTCACCGAAGCCATTCCGGCATAACGGGCCAAATTCCGCAGCTGGATGGCAGGCAGACCGGAGAAATTCAACCGGGAAAACTCCATGCTACGCAGTCGGGTATATCGCTCCAGGGCGTCTGTAAATGACGGCCCACTGATAGTGACAGGACCTTTTCGCATCTCCTCCAGCACCGATATACGCTGCCCTTCAGGTATTTCAAGTAAACCGTCCAGTTGTGTTTTCTGCCAGCTGTCAGGCAACAAAGCCAGCCTTCGCCATAATCGTCGACTTGCCCGTTCGCGTACTTCGCCAATCAGCCTTGTCAGAGTCGAGGCTGCGGGTAGCAGGATCTTATTTTGCAGCAACCATGCGGTAGCAAAATCAAACAGCAGACCTGGACGCTCATTGCTGAGCCAGGCGCGAGTATAGAGCAAACGCTTCAGTCTGAATGTCCAGGGGAAATCACCAAAATCATGATAATCATAATAGAGCTTGATAAGCCCCTGATGCTCCCAGCGGGTATTTTCTCTTTCAGCATACCGGGAAAGGATCTCTGGTCGGCTGATGTTCAACTGTGCCGCAATGTAAAAACGGATGAATGAGGGAATTTGAAGGGGATCAGGAAGAAACGTTCCCAGAAAGCGCGCCGTAGTCAGCTGAAGTGCAATCCCCAGCCGGTTATGTTTTCCCCGTCGCTGATTAATAAAAGCAAGGTCACGCTCATCCAGATGAAAATACCGAGCCAGCTGAACCTCATTTGGGTCTGCCACATAGCGACCGTAGTTTTCTGTCTGTTCGCTGGTAAGAAAGTCATCACTCATTGCGCATCCTTTCGTAAACGGGAGTTCTGTCCTTTTTTTAACCGTCTCAAATATTATAATTTGTGAGACTACTGAAAATGATATTAAACGTGAGTATCAAAAATCATGATTTATGCCTTATGATACTACTCAGTATCAATATCGATTTGTGAGACGGCACTGTTGCAAAGTTAGCGATGAGGCAGCCTTTTGTCTTATTCAAAGGCCTTACATTTCAAAAACTCTGCTTACCAGGCGCATTTCGCCCAG
>NZ_JAJVHF010000037.1 GCF_022171985.1 Huaxiibacter chinensis
CAAGCAGCAAGCGCGTTACGCCGTGGGTCGATGTTTGATGTTATGGAGCAGCAACGATGTTACGCAGCAGGGCAGTCGCCCTAAAACAAAGTTAGAAAAGGGAAAGTATGAGCAAGTTATCTGTATTCTTTATATTTTTGTTTTGTAGCATTGCTACCGCAGCAGAGCCTTTGCCAGATTTAAAAATTGAAAAACTTGATGAAGGCGTTTATGTTCATACTTCGTTTGAAGAAGTTAACGGGTGGGGCGTTGTTCCTAAACATGGTTTGGTTGTTCTTGTAGATGCTGAAGCTTATCTAATTGACACTCCATTTACGGCTAAAGATACTGAAAAGTTAGTCACTTGGTTTGTGGAACGTGGCTATAAAATAAAAGGCAGTATTTCCTCTCATTTTCATAGTGACAGCACGGGCGGAATAGAGTGGCTTAATTCTCAATCCATCCCCACGTATGCGTCTGAATTAACTAATGAGCTGCTTAAAAAAGACGGTAAGGTTCAAGCTAAAAATTCATTTGGCGGGGTTAACTATTGGCTAGTTAAAAATAAAATTGAAGTTTTTTATCCAGGCCCAGGACACACTCCAGATAACCTAGTAGTTTGGCTGCCTGAAAGGAAAATATTATTCGGTGGTTGTTTTATTAAACCGTACGGTCTAGGTAATTTGGGTGACGCAAATTTAGAAGCTTGGCCAAAGTCCGCTAAATTATTAATATCCAAATATGGTAAGGCAAAACTGGTTGTTCCAAGTCACAGTGAAGCTGGAGACGCATCACTCTTGAAACTTACATTAGAGCAGGCGGTTAAAGGGTTAAACGAAAGTAAAAAACCATCAAAACTAAGCAACTAAATTTCTAATCGGGTAGCCGGAGGTATCTAGCCTCCAGCCCCCACACCACCCTGCATGCGGCTCCGCACAGGGCGGTTCATTTAGAACTCCTAACCTGTTATTTGGCTAGGATAATGAACTGCAATCCATCCATCTCTTAGTGAATACAATCCAGCTTTCTCTAGGTACTCGTTACTCAGCGCTTGCTGTATGCCTGGCGTTTTCGAACTACGCCAAGGGCCTTTACTTGTGAGTCCACAAGCAACGGCAGCTTGGATCCTGACACCTCGTTTAAGTAGGTTCTGCACCTTAGTCCGTGGTTTTCGCCACTGACGCCAGTAGCACATACGCACTCGGCGACGGATCCAGTGGTCTAAATCGACGCAACCTTGATAAGCGTTGGCTATGCCAAAGTAATTGATCCAACCTTGCATATATTGCCGCAGTTTAAACAGTTGATAGCTCATGCTGACTCCCCAATTGCGGTTCGTCAGTCGTCGTATCTTTTGTTTGAAAACGTGCAACGTGTTGGCATGCCATTGGATCTTTCCTCGGTTAAAGGTGAAGCCAAGGAACTTGCTTTGACCTACCTTAACTACTTGGCTTTTATGCTCGTTAACGATCAGTTTTAGCTTCGTACCAAGATAATGAGTAATACTCTTGAGAACACGTTCTCCCGCCCGTTGAGACTTCACCAAGATGATAAAGTCATCAGCGTAGCGGGCGAAGTGATGTCCTCGGCTTTCCAATTCTTTATCCAAACTATCCAGCATGATGTTTGATAATAAGGGTGAGAGTGGGCCGCCCTGAGGTACACCTTCGAAGCTTGCTTCAAATTGGTCGTTGACCATGACGCCCGCTCGCAGGTATTTGCCAATAAGCGCTAGCAGACGCTTATCCTGCACCTTACTCCTTAACTGAGTCATCAACAGATCGTGGTTGACGCGGTCAAAGAACTTGGACAGATCAACATCAACGGCAAATTTGCGCTTCTGTTTGATGATATTCCTGACTTGTAGTACCGCCTGCTGGGCGTTTCTGTTCGGCCTAAAGCCGAAGCTATTGACTGAAAAGTAGGGGTCAAACAACGGCGTGAGTATCTGAGCGATTGCTTGTTGTATCACACGATCAATCACGGTGGGGATCCCCAATTTGCGTTTACCGCCATCGGGTTTATCGATCTCCACGCGCCTGACCGCTGAGGGTTGATATTCTCCTCGCTCAAGCTGAGATTTACACTGTTGCCAGCCGCCTTGTTGCATCCAGCGCGGGAAGGCTTCGATGGTCATGCCATCGATACCCGACGCGCCTTTATTGGCTTTCACTTGTCGCCAAGCTCGGTGTAGATTCTCAGGTTCGAGTAGTTGCGGAAATAGATTGCTGCTGAAGGCTGGTTGCGGGCTAATACGCTGTTGATAGTAATCGTCTGACGACGTAGTGAGTACCGACAAGTTTGGCAAGACTCCTCCTTCTTCTAAATGTTCAGGCCTTCACCATATCCCATCCATTACGATAGGCGTTGGGCTACTATGCCGTCTGCTGACTTCTGCTTAATCACATGCCGAGTTGCCCCGTCATGCGCTATCGGTTTTCATCTAATTCGCTCTTTCCAGTTGATGAAATTGAAAAGCCAAGACACTTGTAGACCAGAGCCTTACTGGTTAATGACCGATCGCATGCTAAGCAGATCTCCCCAGATAAGGACATGAACTTTCTTTGCACTGCTGCATCATTTACGGTGGCCGTTAGATCACGTGGTTTCGTCGTCTTGTGCCAACTCACCTTCAGCCTACGCCTCATATGATGTTCTTGTTCATCAGCTCGCAAATTTGCTAGCGGCTTCCTTCAGACCGCCCCTCACGGGTAAGCCCTTGCCATTCGCTAGTAGTTAACGTTTAATAACAGCATGTTATCGAACGGTGACCTTCCTACAGAGGACTTTCACCTCATTAGTTCATGCCCATGCTGGGCGTACACAAAGCTATGCAATCGACGGCAAAAAGCTTCGTTCGCTTCGCGCACTACGCCTTTTCCGCGATTGATAGCGACGTTATGTGAATATTGAAATGAGCATTCCAAAGAAAGGAAGTAGAAAAATTATCGTGGGCGAAAATGAGTTTTTGTGGCTCATTAGGTCAAAACTCACATATTCGCAGGACTGTTTAGGTACAGAAATGACTGCGGTCGTTGAACCGGATGCCGGTCCTCACTGATGAAGAAGTGAACACCGTACGGGAATCGTGCCGGCAGCTTGGAGCTATCGGCCGGAACCTCAACCAGGTGGCCAGGGCCTTGAACATCGAGTTCAGGGAAAGTGACAAGCTCAAGCAAGAGGCCATCGAAAAACTGGCCGAACGGATCGACCAGCATTTGGACCATGTGTCTGAGCTGTTCGATAAGACCTGGAGCCGGTGGCACGATTGTCATTTTCAGAAGACGACTGCACCAGTTGATTGGGCGTAATGGCTGTTGTGCAGCCAGCTCCTGACAGTTCAATATCAGAAGTGATCTGCACCAATCTCGACTATGCTCAATACTCGTGTG
>NZ_JAJVHF010000038.1 GCF_022171985.1 Huaxiibacter chinensis
CCTGGGCGAAATGCGCCTGGTAAGCAGAGTTTTTGAAATGTAAGGCCTTTGAATAAGACAAAAGGCTGCCTCATCGCTAACTTTGCAACAGTGCCAAGCTGGCTCGTGAATTCGGAATCAGTCGCGAAACCCTGTATCAATACTTGAGAACGGATCAGTAAATATGCCACGTCGTTCAATCCTGTCCGCCGCCGAGCGCGAAAGCCTGCTGGCGTTGCCGGACACCAAGGATGAGTTGATCCGTCACTACACGTTCAGCGAAACCGACCTCTCCATCATCCGGCAGCGGCGCGGCCCGGCCAACCGGCTGGGCTTCGCCGTGCAGCTCTGTTACCTGCGCTTTCCTGGTGTCATCCTGGGCGTCGATGAGCCGCCGTTTCCGCCCTTGTTGAAACTGGTCGCCGACCAGCTCAAGGTCAGCGTCGAAAGCTGGGACGAATACGGGCAGCGGGAGCAGACCCGGCGCGAGCACCTGGTCGAACTGCAAACGGTGTTCGGCTTCCAGCCCTTTACCATGGGCCACTACCGGCAGGCCGTCCAGTTGCTGACCGAGATGGCCTTGCAGACCGACAAGGGCATCGTGCTGGCCAGCACCTTGATCGAGCACCTGCGGCAGCAGTCGGTCATTCTGCCTGCCCTCAACGCCGTCGAGCGGGCGAGCGCCGAAGCAATCACCCGCGCCAACCGGCGCATCTACGATGCCTTGGCCGAACCGCTGTCGGACGCGCATCGCCGCCGCCTCGACGATCTGCTCAAGCGTCGGGACAACGGCAAAACGACCTGGCTGGCCTGGCTGCGCCAATCGCCCGTCAAACCGAATTCGCGGCACATGCTGGAACACATCGAACGCCTCAAAGCGTGGCAGGCGCTCGACCTGCCTTCTGGCATCGAGCGGTCGGTGCACCAGAACCGCCTGCTCAAGATCGCCCGTGAGGGTGGCCAGATGACGCCCGCCGACCTGGCCAAGTTCGAGGCGCAGCGACGCTATGCCACCCTGGTGGCGCTTGCCATCGAGGGCATGGCCACCGTCACCGACGAAATCATCGACCTGCACGACCGCATCCTGGGCAAGCTGTTCAACGCCGCCAAGAACAAGCATCAGCAGCAATTCCAGGCGTCCGGCAAGGCGATCAACGCCAAGGTGCGGCTGTTCGGCCGCATCGGCCAGGCGCTGATCGAGGCCAAGCAGGCGGGCCGCGATCCGTTCGCCGCCATCGAGGCCGTCATGTCCTGGGATGCCTTCGCCGAGAGCGTCACCGAAGCGCAGAAGCTTGCGCAGCCCGAGGACTTCGATTTCCTGCACCGCATCGGCGAAAGCTACGCCACGCTGCGCCGCTACGCGCCGGAATTCCTTGCCGTGCTCAAGCTGCGGGCCGCTCCCGCCGCGAAGGACGTGCTCGACGCCATCGAGGTGCTGCGCGGCATGAACAGCGACAACGCCCGCAAGGTGCCCGCCGACGCGCCGACCGAGTTCATCAAGCCGCGCTGGCAGAAGCTGGTCATGACCGACACCGGCATCGACCGGCGCTACTACGAACTGTGCGCGCTGTCGGAGATGAAGAACGCGTTGCGTTCCGGCGACATCTGGGTGCAGGGGTCGCGCCAGTTCAAGGACTTCGAGGACTACCTGGTGCCGCCCGCGAAATTCGCCAGCCTCAAGCAGGCCAGCGAATTGCCGCTGGCCGTGGCCACCGACTGCAACCGGTACCTGAACGACCGGCTGACGCTGCTGGAAACACAGCTTGCCACCGTCAACCGTATGGCGACGGCCAACGAGCTGCCGGACGCCATCATCACCGAGTCAGGCTTGAAGATCACGCCGCTCGACGCGGCGGTACCCGACACCGCCCAAGCGCTGATCGACCAGACGGCAATGATCCTGCCGCACGTCAAGATCACCGAACTGCTGCTGGAGGTGGACGAATGGACGGGCTTCACTCGGCATTTCGCGCATCTGAAATCGGGCGACCCGGCCAAAGACAAGAACCTGTTGCTGACCACGATCCTCGCCGACGCGATCAACCTGGGCCTGACCAAGATGGCGGAGTCTTGCCCCGGCACGACCTACGCCAAGCTGGCTTGGCTGCAAGCCTGGCACATCCGCGACGAAACCTACGGGGCGGCGCTGGCCGATCTGGTCAACGCACAGTTCCGCCATCCCTTCGCCGAGCACTGGGGCGACGGCACCACCTCATCGTCGGACGGCCAGAACTTCCGCACCGGCAGCAAGGCCGAGAGCACCGGCCACATCAACCCGAAATACGGGAGCAGCCCAGGGCGGACGTTCTACACCCACATTTCTGACCAGTACGCGCCATTTCACACCAAGGTCGTGAACGTCGGCGTGCGCGATTCGACCTACGTGCTCGACGGCCTGCTGTACCACGAGTCCGACTTGCGGATCGAGGAGCATTACACCGACACGGCGGGCTTCACCGATCACGTCTTCGCCCTGATGCACCTCCTGGGCTTCCGCTTCGCGCCGCGCATCCGCGACCTGGGCGACACCAAGCTCTACATCCCGAAGGGCGACGCCGCCTATGACGCGCTGAAACCCATGATCGGCGGCACGCTCAACATCAAGCACGTCCGCGCCCATTGGGACGAAATCCTGCGGCTGGCCACCTCGATCAAGCAGGGCACGGTGACGGCCTCCCTGATGCTCCGAAAGCTCGGCAGCTACCCACGCCAGAACGGCCTGGCCGTGGCGCTCCGCGAGCTGGGCCGCATCGAGCGCACGCTGTTCATCCTGGACTGGCTGCAAAGCGTGGAACTGCGCCGCCGCGTGCATGCCGGCCTGAACAAGGGCGAGGCGCGCAATGCGCTGGCCAGGGCAGTGTTTTTCAACCGCCTGGGTGAAATCCGCGACCGCAGTTTCGAGCAGCAGCGCTACCGGGCTAGCGGCCTCAATCTGGTAACGGCTGCCGTCGTGTTGTGGAACACGGTCTATCTGGAACGGGCTGCGCACGCGCTGCGTGGCAACGGCCATGCCATTGATGACGCGCTGTTGCAGTACCTGTCGCCGCTCGGTTGGGAGCACATCAACCTCACCGGCGATTACCTCTGGCGCAGCAGCGCCAAGATCGGCGCGGGCAAGTTCAGGCCGCTACGACCGCTGCAACCGGCTTAGCGTGCTTTATTTAATGAGATGGTCACTCCCTCCTTCCCAGTACTATGCTGAGGACAGGCTTTCATTCGGAGAACCATCATGGAAA
>NZ_JAJVHF010000039.1 GCF_022171985.1 Huaxiibacter chinensis
TGTCATGCAGCTCCACCGATTTTGAGAACGACAGTGACTTCCGTCCCAGCCTTGCCAGATGTTGTCTCAGATTCAGGTTATGTCGCTCAATGCGCTGAGTGTAACGCTTGCTGATAACGTGCAGCTTTCCCTTCAGGCGGGGTTCATACAGCGGCCAGCCATCCGTCATCCATACCACGACCTCAAAGGCCGACAGCAGGCCCAGAAGACGCTCCAGCGTGGCCAACGTGCGTTACCTAACAATAAACCTGTTTAAATATCCAGATAAAAACATTCAATCTGGGTCAAATGAGTGATACAGTTTCACCCATAAGACCCAATGGAGGCAATATGTCTGAATTTGAATTACTGGCGCAGGATCTGCTTGAGAAAGCAGAAGCGGAAGAACAACTGCGACAGGAAAATGATAAAAAGCTGCTCGGGCAGGTGCTGGAAATCTATGACCAGAAGTACGTGGCTGAACTGCTTAGAAAAGTTGGTAAAAATGAGTGGAGTCGCGAGACTCTTAATCGCTGGATTAATGGTAAGTGCTCACCTAAGACGCTGACGTTAGCCGAAGAGGAACTTCTACGAAAAATGCTTCCGGAAGCGCCTGCACATCACCCTGACTATGCCTTCCGGTTTATTGACCTGTTTGCTGGGATTGGAGGTATACGGAAGGGCTTCGAAACCATCGGTGGCCAGTGCGTTTTTACCAGTGAATGGAATAAAGAGGCTGTGCGCACATATAAAGCTAACTGGTTTAACGATGCTCAGGAACACACTTTCAATCTCGATATTCGTGAAGTCACGCTCAGTGATAAACCTGAAGTACCTGAAAACGATGCCTATGCTTACATTAATGAGCATGTGCCGGATCATGATGTACTTCTAGCAGGTTTCCCCTGTCAACCGTTTAGCCTTGCGGGCGTAAGCAAGAAAAACTCGCTCGGGCGCGCGCATGGTTTCGAATGTGAGGCTCAGGGAACGCTTTTCTTCGATGTGGCGCGTATTATCCGCGCAAAAAAACCTGCCATCTTTGTTCTTGAAAACGTTAAAAACCTGAAGAGCCATGACAAGGGTAAAACCTTTAAAGTCATCATGGATACCCTCGACGAACTGGGCTATGAAGTTGCGGATGCAGCTGAGATGGGCAAAAACGATCCTAAAGTTATCGACGGAAAGCACTTTTTACCTCAGCACCGAGAACGTATCGTTTTGGTCGGTTTCCGCCGTGATCTGAACATTCACCAGGGCTTTACCCTGCGCGATATTAGTCGTTTTTATCCGGAACAGCGTCCGTCATTTGGCGAACTGCTGGAACCCGTGGTTGACAGCAAATATATACTGACGCCGAAACTCTGGGAGTATCTCTATAACTACGCCAAAAAGCACGCAGCTAAGGGTAACGGATTCGGTTTTGGCCTCGTTAATCCTGAAAATAAAGAAAGCATTGCCCGTACGCTTTCTGCTCGCTATCACAAAGACGGGTCTGAAATTCTGATAGACCGTGGCTGGGATATGGCCACAGGTGAAACAGACTTCGCGAACGAAGAAAATCAGGCGCATCGGCCCCGCAGGCTGACTCCGCGAGAGTGCGCGCGCCTTATGGGTTTTGAAAAAGTAGATGGCAGGCCTTTTCGCATTCCTGTGTCAGACACTCAGTCGTACAGGCAGTTCGGTAACTCCGTAGTGGTGCCCGTGTTTGAAGCCGTAGCCAAACTGCTTGAACCTTATATCCTGAAAGCGGTTAATGCCGATTCGTGCAAGGTTGAACGAATCTGATCGCTCCTCCCGGTATTTATGCCGGGAGATAATCTATGGAATATCTGCGTAAAGCCCTGTCAGCTCAGCAATAAACGCACCTAGCGTCATTAGCTCAGCTCTCACCGCCTCCGGGTATTTTTTGTGCAGAGATGATGGCACGACCAATCTGACACCCGACTCCCGCATCTCCCGATATTGAGCCAGAGAAACTCCCTCCTGGAGTGTAAACAGATGCACCTGATGAATTTTATCGGCCTCATTCAGTATCTGACGCCAGCGATCCTTACAGGTAGTCTTGACTGCCAGCATGCGCAGATTTTCTACGGGAAACTCAGTATCGTGGTAAGCCCCTGCGGAAGGGAAAAGGAAATCGGGTTTTTTATTACCTTCTGTGATGGCCTGCGTCGCAAAGTGTCGCAGGCCGTGCTCAATGAATAGATGCTCCAGGTGCAGTTCCAGCGACTTCCCGGCTCTGGATTTACGGCGATTGCTGACAGAATTGGCCAGCGCAATAAATTCATCCACAGAGCCAAATCCTTTCCGGATGATATCCAGAACATGCAGTTCCTCAACCAATAGAAATATGTCGTACTCCACGCGCCGGCGGTCAAGAAGTTGCTCATCCGGATCAAGGGAATTTTTCACATAATGGCTGGCTGCATACTGAATAATTTCACTTCCCGACGGAAAGCGCAGGTGCCAGTCTTCAGGTAGAATATATTTATGATTTACTGGCGCTTGCTGTAGAGATAGTCCGCCTAGAATCTGTCCTGCGGGGCCGGATATAAGCGCTCCGGGTATAACTTCACCAATAGCGGTCTCAATGACGTCCTCTTCATCAGTGCTGGCGCATACCCAAATATTTACTTCCTTACAGTCCCCCCCTTGCTCATCAAGCTTGAAAGCCAGGAGCGTCAGAGCCCCTGTATTTTCAGGATCCTGAAGTGGGCTGCCTCTACCCCAGCGGGTAATCCTTTTTTCATTCCGGGTTTTACCAAAATGACGGCTGTTATAATAAATTGCCCTGGCTTCGCTGTCAGGGCAATCATGCGATGACACATGTGCGGTGAGAAAAACCGAAGGGTTCAGTTCACGGGTATGGTTGATAGACGGAAAGAGTTTTTCAACGATACCTGAAGGGATATAAAGCCCTACCTGGTGACCACCTGTTGCGCCGGTATCGTTGGCGGAAAGGCGTTTGATGTAGACGAAGTAATTCTCACATGCGATCTCAAGTAGCCAGTTGTGGAAAACCGACATAAGCATCCCCTGTTACCCTGAAACTCTACTCACCATTTTTTCAT
>NZ_JAJVHF010000040.1 GCF_022171985.1 Huaxiibacter chinensis
AACAGTAGGTAAGCCATGTTTGGTTTTTCTTCCGGAGCCCTGATGACTCTTAGTGATGATGAGCGACACCTGCTTGTGTCCGTTGTTTCGGTCTGGCTACGGCGTGCCGGAGGGGATGCCGGAGGGGATGCCGGAGCCATGATGCTGGATGCATACCGGCAGATTTTGTCTGAAACCGAACCGGCCGTAAGGACTGTCATGCTCGAATTTCTTGAATCCGTTCGCATTCATTACATTTCGTCCTGAGCATTTTCTGTATTTCTGTCCATACTTAAACGAGGCGGCCGTCACGGACGGTGGTCGTCGTTCCATGATGCTGTTATGGACGAGTGAGAGTAATCTAATCTAACTTGATTGAGTTCCGGGCGTGCCGCCCGGTTTTTTTTGCTGTTTCCCGGTGTCCGTTCCGGGACAGGATGTGCATTTGTAATACCGCGCACGCGCCGGCATCACAAATACCCTGGTCAGGGCTGCGCCCCGACACCCCGCCATCGCCTCACGGCCGCGCACTGAATTGCGCACCCGTTCACCGATTTTCACGCATTTTCCTCGCCTATCTGTGCGTTCAGCATGGCGTAAAGCGCTTCGGCCTGATCGTGCAGGTGCTCACAGCAGCCGGCAGCCTCATCCAGATCCATCTGCTCGAGCCGCTCAAGGAGGAGAAGTGTCTGTGCGCGGATAAATTTGGCCATATTGAGGGCGGCGGATTCCTGTCTGGTCACTGGTGATTTTCCCCGTCTGGTGATGATTTTTGCGTGAAAAGAGCATGGCGTCATTCTGGTGCATAGTCATGCATGCCGTTAAAATTTAACAGGCGCGTTTCTGACGGGTTCCGGGGTGGTTTGTTGTGGTTTTTGTCATGGTTTCGTCAGGAACGCGCTGAACGCGTCTCAGGCGGTGCGGGCAACGGATGTTATGGTAAATTCTTGGGGGCTTGATTATAAAATACCGCACTTCCTCTTATGTCTTGTGCTTTTTAGACAACCCTGAAAGCTTTTAGCTTTGGTGATGCAATTTGCTGGGATTTTGGCGGAGAACCACAGGTAAAGAAAAAGGCCACATTAGCGGCCTTTTTCGGAGAAGATGCTCAGTGCGGAATTTCGGAGACTTCTTTAACGTCGGTTTTATTGATCTGCTGTTTGACACCATTCGCGTCTGTATAGCCAAGCAGGCCTGAGTCTGATTCTTTAGGTTTGCCGTCGCTGACAATAGTGCGACCGTCATTGGTGTGTATGGCATAGCTTGTGCGCGTGCAGCCGGTGAGGGCTGAAAGCGCAACTGCCGCTGCGAACACTGAAACAAAAATCTTTTTCAAAGCCAGCTCCTTTTATCCATATCAGTTTTGGTCACTAACCATCTAACTATAGGTCATTTTTTATGTGAAAAGAGGCTTGATGGTGGGCTGTATATCGAGTTAGGCGCGAGGTGCTATGGTCAAAGTGTGGTGTCAGGCGGGGAGGAGGCTTATATGAGATGTAATCCGGCCGATACATATACCAAGATGATTTAAGTATTCCTCTTTGTGAGGTTGGATGTCTAATTTATAAAGGATCTTCTTGAGATCCTTTTTTTCCGCGCGTAATCTCTTGCCCTGTAAACGAAAAAACCACCCTGGCAGGTGGTTTTTCGAAGGTTAGGTAATCCTGGCAGATCCCCTAACCGTGGTAACAGTCTTGTGCGAGACATGTCACCAAATTTGTCCTTTCAGTGTAGCCTCACTAAGGCCGCCACTTCAAGAACTCTTGAGACATCTCTCGCACATCCTGTTTGCCAATGGCCGTTGCCAATGGCGATTAGTCGTGTCTTTCCGGGTTGGACTCAAGTTGATAGTTACCGGATAAGGCGCAGCGGTCGGACTGAACGGGGGGTTCGTGCATACAGTCCATCCTGGAGCGAACTGCCTTCCCGGAACTGAGTGTCAGGCGTGGAATGAGAAACCGCGGCCATAACAGCGGAGTGACACCGGTAAACCGAAAGGCAGGAATGCGGGGGAGCACGAGGGAGCCACCAGGGGGAAACGCCTGGTATCTTTAAGCCGCATCGGGTTTCGCCACCACTGATTTGAGCGTCAGATTCTGTGATGCTTGTCAGGGGGGCGGAGCCTATGGAAAAACGGCTTTGGCGCGGCCTTATGCTTTCTTCGTTAAGTATCTTCCTGGCATCCCCCAGGAAATTTCTGATCCATCCGTAAGCCCGTCCCGCTCGCCGCAGCCGAACGACCGAGCGGAGCGAGTCAGTGAGCGAGGAAGCGGAATATATTCTGTATCACATTTTCTCCTGACGCGTTTTCTTTCACTTTCTGCGCCTGTCTTATGTGGCATTAATGCTATGTGTTACTGCCATGCTACATCTTAAGCCAGTATACACTCCGCTAGTGCTCCGTGACTGGTCCGGCGCTGCGCCCGGAACCCGCCTGTACCGGTTCAGCAGCCGTTCCGGCCTGACTGCAATTTTTTTTTTTTCATCCCTGCCCGCTACCCTGTAAACCTTTCTTCTGCGTTGCCGTTAACAGTAGGTAAGCCATGTTTGGTTTTTCTTCCGGAGCCCTGATGACTCTTAGTGATGATGAGCGACACCTGCTTGTGTCCGTTGTTTCGGTCTG
>NZ_JAJVHF010000041.1 GCF_022171985.1 Huaxiibacter chinensis
AGTCGCTGTCGTTCTCAAAATCGGTGGAGCTGCATGACAAAGTCATCGGGCATTATCTGAACATAAAACACTATCAATAAGTTGGAGTCATTACCTAAAAAGGCTTTATTATGGACTTGAATTGCAAAGAGAGCACCGACATTTTTCTGGGGGCTCCCGCAGAGAAAAAGCTGTGAGGTTATGAAGACGTATAGGAGGTATTCGGCGAAATACTGTATGGCCACAGGAGAGCTTCAGCACCCATATCCTGCCGCCTCGCTCGCCTGTGGTGATTTCAATATGTTCTACGTCATACCACGTAGTTGTATTTCTCACTTTGTTTATGCTTCCTGACACCGCGTGAACGCAATCTTCGTCTGGATGCGTTCATAGATGGAAAACTGCCTTTCAATGGAATCGGCATTAGACAGTAATTCATGAAGCTCAGCAGAATCTGTATCAGGAACGATAGCGACAGAAACTCCATATTTACGCCCAGTTCTGATCAGGTGCGCAAGTTTTTCCTTCTCTGATTCTGTGAGCATTGCCAGATCCCTTCCGGATACCTGCTCGATAAATGGACCAAGGTTTTTCGGAAAAAAGGGTTCGGCATCAGAATTATGTACCGGGAGCGTTTGCGGCTTATCGAAGCTATTGGACATGAAAAGAACCTTTATAGTTAGAGAGGTGGAGACTGAATGCGTAGCCCATTAAAATTAGTAGTGCCACACTCGAATGCTAATCATACTTTATGATGGCTATGGTAGGAATGGCCGTCAACTTAAACCGCCAGAAGCGAGCCATTCACCGTTAAAGTAACTTTCCCGTATGATGTTCTTTTTATGGAATGAGTTGTTCACACTCCTCTTTAAGAGCCGCCCTGGAACGAGATCGACAGACTTTGCTTAATGAAGAGCGTAATTGATGTTCATCAACCCCATCAGCGACAAACTGACCAATTTTCTTTTCAAGACGCTGCATTGCCTCATAAAGCTTGGCATCAGTATTATTTTTAAGAAACCTCAGTATATAATCAGCAATAATTTGAACAGGAGTAAAGTTACACATCATGTATCCTTAATAAGTTGTGTAAAAATAAAACCATAAAAAACATAATCAGAAGTAGATTATTATACTTGAGTAAGCTTTTCAGCTAACAAGCTGGAGAAGCAGATTCCGGTAAATTACTACATATTTGATAAAAGTTACTGAATAAAAAAGCCCAGCGTACCGGGCTTTCATTCAATTTGATTCTAAGAATCTGACTCGCCGCCTGATTTTTATACCAAGAAGAGCGAACAAAACGCCAACGAATGCGACGGGACTACCTACTTTAAGACAATTAACCGACGCTTTTGAAAAGGTATGTGATTTAGACATACGTTTTTGCTCATAACGAATCGCAAGTGGTGAGACGGATTTATCTAAAGCTGTCTTTTCCAATGCATAACGAACTTTCACGGGAATATTTGACTGTAATACACCAGACATATACGCCCTAACAACATTCTGTGTTAACTTCACATCTGGCTTGCCGAGTTTTATATGTAGTTGCGCCTTTAAATAGTTTACAGATACCTCTTCGCCTGAGGGCCAATTACTATCATTTAAATATGCGACAAGTTTATCGTATTTTTCATGTTTTACATATTTCTTGATAACCTTTACAGTCGAAGCTGAAGTGGCATCAGTCTCTTCCGAACCTAAAGCAGATGTAAAAACTGACAAGCCGATAAGAAAAGCGCCAGCAATTAGAAGCATCGGGAATATCTCACCTATTTCCTCCCCCTTTAAAATTTTAAAGGCAGTTGAAGAAACTACTAATAGCCCCATAATCCCTAATAGCAACTTAGAATATGTAGTTAGGAAGCCTCCAAATGCATCGCCAAAATCCGAAACCACTAACTTATCTTCACCTTCAGATGAATTGAAGAATGACAAGGGCACATCAATATCAAAGTCCAGAACTGAAGGTGAGAGGTGTAATGACAGCAACCACAAGCAAAGACCAAAAATCATTATCAGCAGGCCCGCACCAAATATCGCGAAACCTGAATTTCTAATCTTTATAGACCGGTGAAAAAGAAATGACAGTTCACGGGAAAAATCGTCACTACTCTTAAGGTTACGCACCATGATCTACCCCTTTTTGTGTCAGTCGGGTGCGCAAATTCTCACGCATGGCAAGAACCTGTTTTTCTGTTTCCCTGAGCTTAATAGCCCCTTCTCTCTGGATTTTAACAACATCGCCAACCGTCTGGATAAGCGTATCCTGCACCTCTTTAAGGGTGCTTATATCAATAACCAGCCGTTGGTTTGCTTTCATAGTTTCTACTGCATTGCGATGCAGTAATTTTGCATTACTACGGAGTAACTCATTGTGGCACTGTTGCAAATAGTCGGTGGTGATAAACTTATCATCCCCTTTTGCTGATGGAGCTGCACATGAACCCATTCAAAGGCCGGCATTTTCAGC
>NZ_JAJVHF010000042.1 GCF_022171985.1 Huaxiibacter chinensis
CAGGAGTTCATCATGAAAAAACTGTTTGCCGCCCTCGCCCTCGCTGCCGTTGTTGCCCCCGTGTGGGCCGCCACCCAGACCGTCACGCTGTCCGTGCCTGGCATGACCTGCGCCTCTTGCCCGATCACTGTCAAGCACGCGCTTTCCAAGGTTGAGGGCGTGAGCAAGACCGACGTAAGTTTCGACAAGCGCCAGGCCGTCGTCACCTTCGACGATGCCAAGACCAACGTCCAGAAGTTGACCAAGGCGACCGAGGACGCGGGCTATCCGTCCAGCCTCAAACGCTGATCCGTTAACCGAACTCGGGAGCGACACATGGGACTCATCACGCGCATCGCTGGCAAAACCGGCGCGCTCGGCAGCGTCGTTTCCGCGATGGGCTGCGCCGCCTGTTTTCCTGCCATCGCCAGCTTTGGCGCGGCCATCGGACTGGGCTTCTTGAGCCAGTACGAGGGGCTATTCATTGGCATCCTGCTGCCGATGTTCGCCGGCATCGCGTTACTCGCCAATGCTATCGCTTGGCTCAATCATCGACAGTGGCGACGCACGGCGCTCGGCACGATAGGCCCGATCTTGGTGCTGGCAGCGGTGTTTTTAATGCGGGCTTACGGCTGGCAGAGCGGTGGACTGCTCTATGTCGGCCTGGCCTTGATGGTTGGGGTGTCGGTCTGGGATTTCATCTCGCCAGCACATCGCCGCTGCGGGCCGGACAGCTGTGAATTGCCAGAACAACGTGGCTGACGGCAACAGCCGTAGCCACCACAGAAAAGGAAAAATACATGACCACCCTGAAAATCACCGGGATGACCTGCGACTCGTGCGCGGCTCACGTCAAGGAAGCCTTGGAGAAAGTGCCCGGCGTGCAATCGGCGCTGGTGTCCTATCCGAAGGGCACAGCGCAACTCGCCATTGAGGCGGGCACGTCATCGGATGCGCTGACTACCGCCGTGGCCGGACTGGGCTACGAGGCAACGCTTGCCGATGCGCCACCGACGGACAACCGCGCCGGCCTGCTCGACAAGATGCGCGGCTGGATAGGGGCCGCTGATAAGCCCAGTGGCAACGAACGCCCGTTGCAGGTCGTCGTCATTGGTAGCGGTGGAGCCGCGATGGCGGCAGCACTGAAGGCCGTCGAGCAAGGCGCGCAGGTCACGCTGATTGAGCGCGGCACCATCGGCGGCACCTGCGTCAACGTCGGTTGTGTGCCGTCCAAGATCATGATCCGCGCCGCCCACATCGCCCATCTGCGCCGGGAAAGCCCATTCGACGGCGGCATGCCACCCACACCGCCGACGATCTTGCGCGAGCGGCTGCTGGCCCAGCAGCAGGCCCGTGTCGAAGAACTCCGTCATGCCAAGTACGAAGGCATCCTGGACGGCAATTCAGCCATCACCGTTCTGCACGGTGAAGCGCGTTTCAAGGACGACCAGAGCCTTATCGTTAGTTTGAACGAGGGTGGCGAGCGCGTCGTGATGTTCGACCGCTGCCTGGTCGCCACGGGTGCCAGCCCGGCGGTCCCGCCGATTCCGGGCTTGAAAGAGTCACCCTACTGGACTTCCACCGAGGCCCTGGCGAGCGACACCATTCCCGAACGCCTTGCCGTAATCGGCTCGTCGGTGGTGGCGCTGGAGCTGGCGCAAGCCTTTGCCCGGCTGGGCAGCAAGGTCACGGCCCTGGCGCGCAATACCTTGTTCTTCCGTGAAGACCCGGCCATCGGCGAGGCGGTGACAGCCGCTTTCCGTGCCGAGGGCATCGAGGTGCTGGAGCACACGCAAGCCAGCCAGGTCGCCCATATGGACGGTGAATTCGTGCTGACCACCACGCACGGTGAATTGCGCGCCGACAAGCTGCTGGTCGCCACCGGCCGGACACCGAACACGCGCAGCCTGGCATTGGAAGCGGCGGGGGTAGCCGTCAATGCGCAGGGGGCCATCGTCATCGACAAGGGCATGCGCACCAGTAGCCCGAACATCTACGCGGCCGGCGACTGCACCGACCAGCCGCAGTTCGTCTATGTGGCGGCAGCGGCCGGCACTCGTGCGGCGATCAACATGACTGGCGGCGATGCGGCCCTGGACCTGACCGCAATGCCGGCCGTGGTGTTCACCGACCCGCAGGTCGCCACCGTGGGCTACAG
>NZ_JAJVHF010000043.1 GCF_022171985.1 Huaxiibacter chinensis
CTGTAGCCCACGGTGGCGACCTGCGGGTCGGTGAACACCACGGCCGGCATTGCGGTCAGGTCCAGGGCCGCATCGCCGCCAGTCATGTTGATCGCAGCACGGGTGCCGGCCGCTGCCGCCACATAGACGAACTGAGGCTGGTCGGTGCAGTCGCCAGCCGCATAAATGTGTGGCGTACTGGTGCGCATGCCCTTGTCGATGACGATGGCCCCCTGCGCATTGGCAGCGACTCCCGCCGCTTCCAATGCCAGGCTGCGCGTGTTCGGTGCCCTGCCAGTGGCGACCAGCAGCTGGTCGGCGCGTATTTCACCGTACCCGGTGGTCAGCACGAATTCGCCGTCCACATGCGCGACCTGGCTGGCTTGCGTGTATTCCAATACCTTGATCCCTTCGGCACGGAACGCGGCTGTAACGGCCTCGCCGATGGCCGGGTCTTCGCGGAAGAACAGCGTGCTGCGTGCCAGGATCGTCACTTTGCTGCCCAGCCGGGCAAAGGCTTGCGCCAGTTCCAGCGCCACCACAGACGAGCCGATCACGGCCAGGCGCTCGGGAATGGTGTCGCTGACCAGGGCCTCGGTGGAAGTCCAGTAGGGTGACTCTTTCAGGCCCGGAATCGGCGGCACGGCCGGGCTGGCACCCGTGGCGACCAGGCAGCGGTCGAACGCCACCACACGCTCGCCGCCATCGTTTAAACGGACGGCAAGGCTCTGGTCGTCCTTGAAACGCGCTTCACCATGCAGCACGGTGATGGCCGGGTTGCTGTCCAGGATGCCTTCGTACTTGGCGTGGCGCAGCTCATCGACGCGCGCCTGCTGCTGGGCCAGTAGTTTGCTGCGATCAATCGCAGGCACAGTCGCCGCGATGCCACTGTCGAATGGGCTTTCACGGCGCAAATGGGCGATATGGGCAGCGCGGATCATGATCTTGGACGGCACGCAGCCGACATTGACGCAAGTACCGCCGATGGTGCCGCGCTCGATCAGCGTGACGTTCGCACCTTGCTCGACGGCCTTCAGCGCCGCCGCCATCGCGGCTCCGCCGCTGCCAATAACGGCGACGTGCAGTCCGTCCCCATCACCACCAGCCTTGTCGCCACCGCCCAGCCATCCCAGCGCCTTGCCAAGCAGTCTGCCCCGCGCTGAAGTGGATGGGGCATCGGCGGGTGTGGCCTTGTAGCCGAGGCCGGCCACAGCGGCGGTCAGCGCCTCTGGCGAGGTGCCGGGATCGGTGGCGAGTTGCGCGGAGCCTTTCGGGTAGGACACGAGCGCCGACAGCACGCCCGGCACTTTCTCCAGGGCGTCCTTGACATGTGTCGCGCACGAGTCGCAGGTCATTCCGGTGATATTCAAATACATTGCATCGTTCCTTTTCGTTTCGGCAACTGCCAATGCAGTTAGCCGTGTTTGGGTGGTAGTTCGCAGCGGCGGTTGGCCGGTGAGAGCAGATCCCAGATCGACACCCCGATCATCAAGGCCAGACCGACATAGAGGAGGTTCGCCGTCCACCAATTGCCAAAAAACAAGAGCATGGCCGCCAGCACGATGGCTGGGCCGACCATCCCGAGCAGGCTGCGGTACCATTGCCGATGACTCAGCCAGCCCAGTGCATTCGCCAGCAAAGCCACGACTGCGAACAGCGGCAGCAGCTTGGAGATAAACAACCCTTCGTATTCCTGTAGAAAGCCAAGGCCGATGGCCGCGCCCAGGCTGGCGATAGCCGGGAAACAGGCAGCGCATCCCATCGCGGAAACAACGCTGCCAAGCGCGCCAGCCTTGTCGGCAATGCGTGTAATCAGTCCCATGATCGCCCCAGGTTCGGGTTCAGTGGCTCACTGCTTGACGCTGGACGGATAGCCCGCGTCTCCGGTTGCCTTGGTCAGCTTCTGCACGCTGGTCTTGGCATCATCGAACGTGACAACCGCTTCGCGTGTCTCGAAGGTCACGTCAATTTTGCTGACGCCTTCGACCTTGGAAATCGCCTTCTTGACGGTGATCGGGCAGGTGGAGCAGGTCATGCCCGGTACGGACAGCGTGACGGTCTGGGTGGCGGCCCACACGGGGGCAACAACGGCAGCGAGGGCGAGGGCGGCAAACAGTTTTTTCATGATGAACTCCTG
>NZ_JAJVHF010000044.1 GCF_022171985.1 Huaxiibacter chinensis
GCAAGACGGAACGAAGCTCGCTGCATCGGCGCGGGGGAGTCACGGGGTGACTACGCCTTAGCGTGCTTTATTTTCCGAATTCTGAGACGACCCCAGGTAGCAGAGCTGCACCGCGAAGCCCAGCCGATTGGCCGGGCCGCGCCGCTGCCGGATGATGGAGAGGTCGCTTTCGCTGAACGTGTAGTGACGGATCAACTCATCCTTGGTGTCCGGCAACGCCAGCAGGCTTTCGCGCTCGGCGGCGGAGAGGATCGAACGGCGGGGCATGCGGTTTCCTTCTTCTTGAAAACGTAGGTTTGTGACAAGCCCGCCAAGGCAACCGGCGCGGCACGGGAATCAAGGCATTGCGATTCTCGAAAATAGTTCTTGAAATTCTATTCTTGATTGCATATCATCTCAACGAGTTTCGATAAGAAAGGATGCGCATGCGACCGTCTGTTGTGCTTGACATGAAGCGAAGCGCAGTGCGTGAAGCGGTAGGCCGCTTTCGCGCCGCGAACCCGCGCGTCTTCGGCTCGGTGCTGCATGGCACCGACCGGGATGGCAGCGACCTCGACCTGTTGGTCGATGCGCTGCCCGGTGCCACGTTGTTGGACTTGGGCGATTTGGAAGAAGAACTGAAATCGCTGCTCGGCGTTGACGTCGATCTGCTGACTCCCGGCGACCTGCCGCCGAAGTTCCGGGCCAAGGTGCTCGCGGAGGCGCAACCGATATGAGCGAGAACCGCCTGCCCGATTACCTCGACCACATTCAGCAGGCCGCAACCGATGCGCGCAGCTTCGTGGAAGGGATGGCCAAGGACGACTTCTTGGCCGACAAGCGCACCCAGCAGGCCGTCATCATGAGCCTGATCGTCATCGGCGAGGCGGCCACAAAGGTGATGGATGGCTACGTCGAGTTCACCCAGGCGCATGCCGACGTGCCGTGGCGCAGCATGCGCAATATGCGTAATCGCATGGCTCACGGCTATTTCGACATCAACCTCGATGTGGTGTGGGAGACGGTACAGGAATGGCTGCCGGCGTTGCTCCAGCAATTGCCCGCCGTGCGTCAGGATGCCGACGATGAAGACCGTAACGACAACTGTGAAAGAGGGATCTCCGATGACTGTTGAATCGAGAATATTTTCTGTAGCCGAGTATGTTCAGCCGTCCGAAGGCGAGCCTATTCGTTCCGTTGTGCTTGAAACCCGAGACTCAATTATCGTGGTTTGGCATGTCCATCCCGGGCAGGAAATTGCGGCTCACATTCATCCTCACGGCCAAGACACGTGGACTGTTTTGTCGGGAATGGCTGATTACTTTCAGGGCAATGGGATTGTTCGTGCCCTCAGGGAAGGTGAGATAGCCGTGGCAAGACCGGGCCAAGTGCACGGGGCGCGAAATACAGGTACCGAGCCATTTGTGTTAGTCTCGGTTGTGGCATCAGCCAATGCCGGTTTCGTATTGGCTGAGCGATAGAGCCCAATCTCTGGAGTTGGTCCAATGAGCGGTCGGGGAGATAGGTAACAGACATGCAGCGGACACGGCTGCTAAACCAGGTCGCAAACCTCCTTGCGTCGCAGCGTGCCGCAAGCGACGCGATCAATCGAATGGGGTCGGCATGAGACTGAACACCATCCAGTTCCCGACCGCGTAGCCGCCTGTCCTGCCGATCAGGTCTTGACCATCGACGCCTGGGATCAGTCCTGAATGTTCTTGGAGACCACTACGTTATGAGCCGCAGCCGCCGCAAAACACCCATCGTCGGGCACACGACCTGCGGCAGCGAGCGCGAGGACAAGAAGCTCTGGCATCAGCGCTGGCGCACCCGTGAGCGCACGGCGCTGACCAGCGCGTCGCCCGAAGCCCTGAGCGCCCATCTGCCCCTGCTGGAAAACCAGGCCAGCAGCGTCTGGTCGATGGGCAAGGATGGCCGCTCCTACTGGCCCGTCAAGCGCCAGGCCGCCACGGCGGATCGCATCGCCAATCACAAGGGACGCAACCCGCAAGAACGCGCCTCCCTGAAAAAGCGCCTGCTTACACTGTGATTCCTTCAAAATATCTCAACGAAATTTCCCGACACCTGTTTAAGCTATCTTGCTGATATTTCTGTTTTTCGATTTTT
>NZ_JAJVHF010000045.1 GCF_022171985.1 Huaxiibacter chinensis
CTGGGCGAAATGCGCCTGGTAAGCAGAGTTTTTGAAATGTAAGGCCTTTGAATAAGACAAAAGGCTGCCTCATCGCTAACTTTGCAACAGTGCCGCGCGACGAGCAGCAGCACCAGGAGCAGAAGCACGTCGAGAAAAAGCAACAGCAGATCGAGCAGCGCCCACGGCGGGCCGCTCGCATCGGATAAGTCGAAAAATCCGGCTAAAGTGGCCGAGCTGCACATCAGGCCGCGCGGTTTTCCTCCCTGATCGCCGGCGCGGTTTCTTCCTCCCTGAACCGCATGCAGACTTGCCGCCTCGGACACCCCGAGGCGGTTTTTTTTCGCCTCGCTCGAGCATCGCCGCATCCGACGATGCCGAGACGACCAGGCCGCGCACGTCGAGCTGCAGCATCGCCATTGCCGACGATGGCACCAGGTCGCCGGCGGTGGCCACCGACCTCGAGCTCGCATCGCCACATCCGACGATGCGCGCCGGCGTCGACCATCGCCAGGTCTGACGATGGCGGCCGCCCTGCCCTGGATCTCGCATCGCCATTTCTGGCGATGAGATCCACGGAGCGGCCATTTAGACCCGCCAATAACGACCCGGCCAAGATAAATCGCATGACGGCCTTTTTGGCCGGGGGTAGCATGACCGGACACTTTGCGTATGCCCAAAGGAGCCCGCAAGTATGCGCAGGACGAAGCCAGTAGCCGCGCCGATGGTGGCGCGGGTCTATCTGCGCGTCAGCACCGACGCGCAGGACTTGGAACGCCAAGAGGCGATCACTACGGCCGCGAAGGCCGCCGGCTACTACGTCGCCGGCATCTACCGTGAGAAGGCATCCGGCGCACGCGCCGACCGGCCTGAGCTGCTGCGCATGATCGGCGACCTACAGCCCGGCGAGGTGGTCATTGCCGAGAAGATCGACCGCATCAGCCGCCTACCTTTGCCCGAGGCCGAGCGCCTGGTGGCCTCGATACAGGCCAAAGGCGCAAGCCTGGCCGTCCCTGGCGTGGTCGATCTATCCGACCTGGCGGCCGAGGCCCAGGGCGTCGCCAAGATCGTGCTGGAAGCCGTGCAGATCATGCTTTTTCGCCTGGCCTTGCAGATGGCCCGCGACGACTACGAGGACAGGCGCGAACGCCAGCGCCAAGGCATTGAGTTGGCCCGCCAGGCCGGGCGGTACAAGGGCCGCCGTGCTGATCCGAAGCGCCGCGCCCAAGTTGTCGCGCTGCGCAAGTCCGGCTACAGCATCAACAAGACCGCCGAGCTGGCCGGGTACAGTGCGGCCCAGGTGAAACGGATATGGGCCGAGGTCAGCCAGGCCGAAGCGAAGCAGCACGGCGCGTTCGTGGAGGACGCATTGACGGAAGCCGATGCCCTGGCCGCTGTCGGCCAGGATGAGCGCCAGGAGGAAAGGGCATGAAGAAGCCGAACCAAGACGACGAGCCGTTTTTCATCACCGAGGAGATTGCGGCCGAAATGATCGCCGGCGGCTATGAGTTCGAGCTGCCGCCCATTCCTTGCACCATCCGCCTACGCGACGTGCTGGAGCGCATGACCGATGCTGAGCTAGCATTGCAGCCGGGCGAGATCGCCGACCAGGAGCGTGAACGCTGCCGGCGCAAGCCGTGTTCAACCTCATGATCTGGTCATGGTATTTTTCATGGCACTGAGCCTGATAGTTCTTGCAAATTGTTGTCACTAAAGGGTTTTGTGTGCTTGTTTACAATCGAGTGGGTATCGGAGACGAAGAAGGACAAGGTACATGCTGACCGATACCAAGCTGCGCAATCTCAAGCCCAGGGACAAACTCTACAAAGTGAATGACCGGGAAGGTCTCTATGTGGGGGTCGCCTCAGAAAACGGAATCTATGGTCACTCCCGTTTTTGCAACACCGATTTTGACGACAAGTTGGCTTGCTTGAATCTATCCGGCGTCTGAATGGGAT
>NZ_JAJVHF010000046.1 GCF_022171985.1 Huaxiibacter chinensis
TAGCTGAACAGGAGGGACAGCTGATAGAAACAGAAGCCACTGGAGCACCTCAAAAACACCATCATACACTAAATCAGTAAGTTGGCAGCATCACCCTTCTGCCGGGCTAATAACCTGGTCCCGAGCATGAGCCGGCGTGGCAACTGCTGGGATAATGCGGTGGCCGAATCGTTCTTCAGTTCACTGAAAAAAGAGCGCATCAGGAAGAGAATATACAAAACCCGGGATCTAGCCCGGGCGGATATCTTCGATTACATTGAAGTGTTCTACAACCGGGCCCGGCGCCACAGTCACCTCGGCGGCGTCAGTCCGGAGGCCTTCGAACAGGCCTCGTCGTGAGGACAGAATTTGTCTACGGGCGTGGGGTCAGTCCAATCAACGGCTCGGAAGTGTCTAGATTATCCGTGGCGATTCAATTATTCTAAAGTTTTCGACCGCTATACACTCTTATCATTCTTTGTTAATCGTTTATTAAGATAATAAATATAAGGACGAAACCATGAACGATGTCATTCGTGACTTTTTCAAAATGGAATCAGCTGGTGGTATTCTTCTCGTGATTGCCGCGGCAATTGCGATGACCATTGCTAACTCACCGCTGGGCGAAACTTATCAATCTGTACTGCATACTTATGTATTTGGTATGTCAGTTTCTCACTGGATTAATGACGGCCTAATGGCTGTTTTCTTCTTACTCATTGGCCTTGAAGTTAAGCGAGAGCTGCTTGAAGGTGCGTTAAAATCAAAAGAAACCGCAATTTTCCCTGCGATTGCAGCGGTTGGCGGTATATTAACTCCTGCTCTTATTTACGTAGCCTTTAATGCCAACGATCCTGAGGCGATTTCTGGTTGGGCAATTCCAGCGGCGACAGATATCGCTTTTGCTTTAGGTATCATGGCGTTATTAGGTAAGCGTGTACCAGTAAGCCTAAAAGTGTTCTTGCTGGCGGTTGCTATCATCGATGATTTAGGTGTAGTTGTTATTATCGCGCTATTTTACACCGGTGACCTGTCGACCATGGCGTTGCTTGTTGGCTTCATCATGACTGGTGTCCTATTCATGTTGAATGCGAAGGAAGTAACAAAACTTACGCCATACATGATCGTCGGTGCGATCTTATGGTTCGCGGTGCTTAAATCTGGTGTTCACGCAACATTGGCAGGTGTAGTGATTGGTTTTGCTATCCCACTAAAGGGAAAGCAGGGCGAACATTCTCCACTTAAACATATGGAGCACGCGCTTCACCCATACGTGGCATTTGGTATTCTGCCTCTATTCGCATTTGCCAATGCGGGGATTTCGTTAGAAGGCGTATCGATGTCAGGTCTAACTTCAATGCTGCCACTCGGTATTGCTTTGGGTCTACTGGTTGGTAAGCCTCTAGGTATCTTTACCTTTAGCTGGGCAGCGGTAAAAATGGGCGTTGCTAAGTTACCTGAAGGCGTTAACTTCAAGCATATCTTTGCGGTATCTGTGTTGTGTGGTATTGGCTTTACAATGTCTATCTTCATTTCCTCTTTAGCGTTCGGAAATGTAAGTCCTGAATTTGATACCTATGCTCGACTCGGTATCTTAATGGGTTCTACGACAGCAGCATTACTTGGCTATGCCTTACTGCACTTTTCTTTGCCTAAGAAAGCGCAAGCGTAAGATAAAAATGAGCTATTTTGTAAAGCCTCCCAATCGGGATAACACCGATCAGTTAAGGCATTGATCAGTTGAACGATCCTACGGATGGTTAACAATACCCTCAGTACACTAATTGCTGAGGGTATTTTTGGCACTGTTGCAAATAGTCGGTGGTGATAAACTTATCATCCCCTTTTGCTGATGGAGCTGCACATGAACCCATTCAAAGGCCGGCATTTTCAGC
>NZ_JAJVHF010000047.1 GCF_022171985.1 Huaxiibacter chinensis
CCACACGGCACCGGCGCCCGGCAAGGTGGGCGGATTCCCACACGGCACCGGCGCCCGGCAAGGTGGGCGGATTCCCACACGGCTCCGGCGCCCGGAAAGGGTGGGCGGATTTCCACACAGCACCGGCGCCCGGCAAGGTGGGCGGATTCCCACACGGCACCGGCGCCCGGAAAGGGTGGGCGGATTTCCACACAGCACCGGCGCCCGGCAAGGTGGGCGGATTTCCACACGGCACCGGCGCCCGGCAAGGTGGGGGGATTCCCACACGGCACCGGCGCCCGGCAAGGTGGGCGGATTCCCACACGGCACCGGCGCCCGGCAAGGTGGGCGGATTCCCACACAGCACCGGCGCCCGGCAAGGTGGGCGGATTCCCACACGGCACCGGCGCCCGGCAAGGTGGGCGGATTTCCACACGGCACCGGCACCCGGCAAGGTGGGCGGATTCCCACACGGCACCGGCGCCCGGCAAGGTGGGCGGATTTCCACACAGCACCGGCGCCCGGCAAGGTGGGTGGATTCCCACACGGCACCGGCGCCCGGTAAGGTGGGCGGATTTCCACACGACAGCGGCGCCCGGCAAGATGGGCGGATTCCCATATCGACATGTATGTAGCTTGTGTTATCCGTGGATTGTGCAGCTCAGCGGGTCGCTGGTCGTATGGCGTAGTGTCCCCCGTAACCGGCCGCGTGCGGCCGCTAACTCGCAGTACGGCGCCGCGACCCGAAGGCGGGCCGCCGTTCCCGCGCGCAGGCGCGCGGCGCCCACTGCGCACCCCCGTGGGGGACATACGGCAGCTGTGTGGCGGTGAGCGGGATTAGGGCTTTGCAGGGAGGGGGCTGGGTCGGGCGATACGTTCAGCATTGCGGTTTCCGGCGATTTGCGGCCGGTGCCCGTTTAACTCCGGCGTGGTCGCCTTCCATGCCCTGACGGCATAAGAAAATAAAACCGCCATGCTGCGGTCATTCATGATTTTGTGGTGTAGCGATAAATAGTCATGCGAGAAACGTTGAAGCGCTTAGCAACTGCACCAACTGTCATTTCAGGATCAGCAAGTAAGATTCTAATTTGTTTAACATCTTCTTCAGAAAGTGACGGTTTTCTCCCTCCCACACGGCCCCTTGCGCGTGCAGCTGCAAGGCCTGAGCGCGTTCTTTCAATATTGCGGTTGCGTTCAAAGCTAGAGAATATCGCCATCAGATGAGTATAGATTTCCCCTATAACTGGCGCATTTGTGTCTATTCTGTCCTTGATGGCTATGAAAGTTATTCCGCGTTTCTTCAGGTCGTCGAGTAAAGTAATGACTTGACCCAATGAACCGCCGAGCCGATCTAGTGCCCAAACTACTAGGGTATCTCCCTCGCGCAATGCTTTCAGGCAGTTCTCCAGTTCCGGCGCACCTTTTTTGTCGCGCTTTGGGCCGCTACGTGAGGTCTGATCCTGATAGATTTGCTCACATCCAGCTTTTGTTAGTTCGTCAACCTGGTGCGCCACATCCTGAAGATGCGTAGATTTACGTGCATAGCCGATTTTCATTCTTTTCTCGCTAATTAGTTATGGGGTTATTGTTATGTTGATACAGTAACGAGTTTTGTTACATGAGGGGAGTCATTTTTCGGGAGAAGTCAGGACTTTTCAAGACTGTCACAAAAACCATCGTTTTTGATACATTAATTTAACCAATAGGTTGCAGATCAAATCGCCTGTAACAGCCTTTCTGGCTGTTTGTCGTTTTCAGAAGACGGCTGCACTGAACGTCAGAAGCCGACTGCACTATAGCAGCGGAGGGGTTGGATCCATCAGGCAACGACGGGCTGCTGC
>NZ_JAJVHF010000048.1 GCF_022171985.1 Huaxiibacter chinensis
TGTCCCTTAGCGTACGATTTTTTCCGTTTCCTGAAGCGACCCCGTCTACGACTTAGCAAGTGACACTGCCGCCGCCTTTATTGGCGCCTGGCACATTGAAATTGGGAGATTCTGTATGGTCATCAAACCCCGCGTTCGCGGCTTTATCTGTGTGACGACCCATCCGGTTGGTTGCGAAGCCAACGTCAAGCAACAGATCGATTACGTCACCCAGCAGGGCGCCATCGACGCAGGGCCGAAGAACGTACTGGTACTCGGCGCGTCCACCGGCTACGGCCTGGCAGCGCGGATCACCGCAGCGTTCGGTTGCGGCGCCAACACCCTCGGGGTGTTCTTCGAGCGCGGCAGCGTCGACGGCAAGCTGGGCACCGCCGGCTGGTACAACACCGCGGCGTTCCACAAGTTCGCCGAAGCCAAGGGCCTGTACGCCAAGAGCATCAATGGCGACGCTTTCTCCGATGCGGTCAAGGCCGAAACCATCGAGACCATCAAGCGTGACCTGGGCAAGATCGACCTGGTGGTCTACAGCCTGGCCGCGCCGCGTCGCACCCACCCCAAGACCGGTGAAGTGCTGACCTCGACCCTCAAGCCCCTGGGCAAGTCGGTGACCTTGCGCGGTGTCGACACCGACAAGGAAATCGTCAAGGAAACCACCCTGCAACCGGCGACTCAGGAAGAGATCGACGGCACCGTGGCGGTGATGGGCGGCGAAGACTGGCAGATGTGGATCGACGCACTGCACGAAGCCGGAGTCCTGGCCGAAGGCGCGAAGACTACCGCTTTCACTTATCTGGGCGAGAAGCTGACCCACGATATCTACTGGAACGGTTCCATCGGCGAAGCCAAGAAGGACCTGGACCACAAGGTCATCGGCATGCGCGAGCAACTGGCCGATCTGGGCGGCGATGCTCGCGTATCGGTACTCAAGGCCGTGGTAACCCAGGCCAGCTCGGCAATCCCGATCATGCCGCTGTACCTGTCGCTGCTGTTCAAGGTGATGAAGGAGCAGGGCAGCCACGAAGGTTGCATCGAGCAGGTCTATGGCCTGTACAAGGACAGCCTGTACAACAGCGAGCCGGTGATCGACGAGGAAGGTCGCCTGCGTGCCGACTACAAGGAGCTGCAACCCCAGGTCCAGGACCGGGTCAAGCAGCTGTGGGACCAGGTCACCAGCGAGAACCTCTACGAGATGACCGACTTCGTCGGTTACAAGCAAGAGTTCCTGCGCCTGTTCGGTTTCGAGATTCCGGGTGTCGACTACGAAGCCGACGTCGATCCGGACGTGAAGATCAGCAACCTGATCCAGCTGTAACCCTGTCGTAGCGTTTCACTCCAACGCCCCTCAAGCCCGAGGGGCGTTGTTGTTTCTGCTCAGGCGAGTTTCACGTTCATGGTGATCCGCGCCGTGAACACCGCCTGGTCTTCCTCGTTGAGGGCGGTCACTTCCACCAGCTTGTCGCCGGCACTGGCCCAGTCCACGGCGCTGCCGTCGGCCACCGCGCGCACATTGCCCTTGGCCTTGGCCAGGTATTCCACGCTCATGCCCTTGGGAATCCACCGAGCACCGGTGGGGATGCTGACGTCGGTCAGGGGTCGCTTCAGAAAACGGAAAAAATCGTACGCTAAGGGACG
>NZ_JAJVHF010000049.1 GCF_022171985.1 Huaxiibacter chinensis
GGACGGAAGTCGCTGTCGTTCTCAAAATCGGTGGAGCTGCATGACAAAGTCATCGGGCATTATCTGAACATAAAACACTATCAATAAGTTGGAGTTATTACCATGATAATAGTGTCTCGTTGTGTCTGGATAAGCGGATATAACGGCGTTCACCGGTATTTCTTTAATTAAAAAAATGATGTGTATGACTGATTTGTCTTGTGATAAATATCCTTAACAGACGGCGAGCTCGTCCGCCCATTTTGTTGCGGCCTGCATGGTTTCTATAACAGTGAACTCGCTGATATTGAGGGTATTACATATTTTCGCGGTTTCCTCCCAGTTAAGTTTCTCATAACATAACGACAGGGTCAGTATGTCAAAAAGTTCACCTTTATGTTCACAAAGCGCGGCAGTTACGTTTTGCGGGATTGAAATCTGTTTAATTAAATCGTCCATGGGGAGTTCAAGAATGACATCCAGCAATGAAAACAGACCGCATATAAATGCGTTATAGGATAATGAAACATTATTTATTTTTTCGGCAATTAATTCGCAGAATTTTCCGCGAACCATGCTCAGATGATAAAGTTCACTGATGCCGGAACGCCCCATATTTGAAAGGGCGGCCACCGCAACAAACCGCCGGAGTTCTTTGCCCCCCATATACATCAGCATTTCTTTCAGGGTAAGATTGTCCGCCTGAATTATGCCATGTGATTTAAACAGCATGTTTCTGACGTAGCGCATGATTTTATATGACAGCGTCAGATCGGTTTTAAGCAGACGTTCGACCGCGGCAAAGTCCGGGTTTTCCCTGTTCACCTCCATCATCAGCCTGGAGAGTGGCAGGGGGTTCTGGGAAAGGCATTTATTTCTGAGGATTTCCGGGCGACTGAAGAAAAATCCCTGGAAAAGCGCGAAACCCGCCCGGCTGTAAAGCTCAAACTCGTCCCTTGTTTCCACTTTTTCAGCAAGGAATTTTATGCCCTGCAGAAGCTGACTTTTTCTGTGGATATATTGCCGGATATCTTCATAGTCATTGTCTCTGACATCAAATTTGATGACAGAAATATACTGCATAAAGCGGTCCCATTCATCATCCATCGTGAAATCATCGAGCGCAAGCTGGTAACCCCTGTCGTGCATATCCTTTACGGCACAGAAAAGCGCATCATCCGGGACTGCATTTTCCAGAATTTCGATGACCACTTTTTCATTCGGCAGCGTATCGCCCAGTCCGTTAATGATCATCTGGTGCGGCACATTAATAAAAGAACTGTGATTGTTGGCTATACGGGGAACAGGGATGCATAAAAACTGGTCAGAAATCATTCTGGACGTGGCGTATTCTGGTGAAACATCGGGAAAGGCATTGTTCATTCCGTCTCTGAAAAGCAGCTCATAAGCGACGGTCTGCATTTTTGTGTCAAAAATAGGCTGGCGTGCGATAAATGAATACATATTCCCGGTCCCCAGGTCAGCGTTATAATTTTTAGAAATGTAACCTTTCTATGGCACTGTTGCAAAGTTAGCGATGAGGCAGCCTTTTGTCTTATTCAAAGGCCTTACATTTCAAAAACTCTGCTTACCAGGCGCATTTCGCCCAG
>NZ_JAJVHF010000050.1 GCF_022171985.1 Huaxiibacter chinensis
CTGGGCGAAATGCGCCTGGTAAGCAGAGTTTTTGAAATGTAAGGCCTTTGAATAAGACAAAAGGCTGCCTCATCGCTAACTTTGCAACAGTGCCCTATAAACGGTCACGCTGAATCGCTATTGATTCGGACCCTGATGAAAGACGCTCGTGAGATCCTCCTTCGTTAATCGGATAGTGATATCCAGTAGGATATGCAGATACTTCTCACGGGGGTCTAACCCTTTACCATCAACGAGTTACAGTTCAGTTACTACTCAGTTTAATTTTTCACGTTGTTGAATACAGTCTGAAGTCATCGCCGTAATGTAATGATGCCCAGCACAACCTCGCATTCTTGGCGGCGATTGCAACGACAGCACGCCAGTATCCCCGCCTACCAATCAACGAGCAGACCCAACGGCTAAACGAGTCCGTTCTATTCTCTGCCCCTACCATAACAGAACGGGCTCCCTGGACCAGCAGGGTTCGCAGGTAGGCATCACCCGCTTTTGTTATCCTGCCAAGCTTTGATTTTCCGCCACTACTGTATTGTGATGGCGTTAGCCCCAACCAGGCTGCCAGTTGGCGCCCGTTCTTAAAATCATGGGCATTGCCAATACTGGCGACCAGCGCACTCGCCGTTGTGGGCCCAATACCTTTCAGTTCCATTAACTGCTGGCTGCGATGATCTGTTTTGGCAACACGAGATAACACCCTGTCATATTCGGCGATTTTCTCTTCAATATTAGTGACATGTGCTAATAGATCATCAATGCACAGCCTGACCTGTACTGGCAGAGTTTCCTTCTGGTCAGAAACAGCATGACGCAGAGCATCAGTGCTTTGTGGGGCAATAACCCCGAATTCAGATACCAACCCCCGAAGACGGTTATACGTCGCTGTTCTTTCCTGAATAAATCCCTGTCTTGTCCTATGTAAGCATTGCATTGCCTGCTGGCTTTCGTCTTTGACGGGTACAAAGCGCATGTGCGGCCGCTGCACAGCCTCACAAATAGCTATTGCATCAGCTGCATCATTTTTCCCGGTCTTACCCGCCATGCGATAGGGTGAGACAAATTTCGGTGCCATCAACCGGACATCATGGCCATACTGCCTGAATAATCTTGCCCAATAGTGGGCACCCGAGCAGGCTTCCATTCCAATGACACAGGGAGGTAAACCAGCGATGAGTTCAGAAAGTGCTGCACGCGACACCTTGGGTTTAACCAGAACTGCTTTACCATTTTGGTCAACGCAGTGAACAGCAAACACATTTTTAGCAAGATCGATACCGACAGTGGTGATGGTCATAACGAATCCCTCTGGGTCAATGTTTATCCCATGATTGCATGAAAGTTAACCAGGCGCATATCCAGGGGAAGTCCCTTCCATTCGCTAAGCCAGTGACTAAAGCAGGTATGACGGTCCGCTTTGAATCGCCACGGGTTTAACAGACACCTCAGAGTCATGTCATGCAGCTCCACCGATTTTGAGAACGACAGTGACTTCCGTCCCAGCCTTGCCAGATGTTGTCTCAGATTCAGGTTATGTCGCTCAATGCGC
>NZ_JAJVHF010000051.1 GCF_022171985.1 Huaxiibacter chinensis
CGCCTGCTTACACTGTGATTCCTTCAAAATATCTCAACGAAATTTCCCGACACCTGTTTAAGCTATCTTGCTGATATTTCTGTTTTTCGATTTTTGCCGGCGCGATGCCGGCGACGTTGGCCAGCTGCCCCGTGCGCGATACTGAGATCAGTTTCTTTGAACAAAAAAAACCGCCTTTCGGCGGTCAGTATTCAGTAGCTGGAACGGTAGTCTCTCCCCCGATTCCAGCGGTCTTGCCAGTGTTCGAGGAATGATTCAGCGAGCTTAGGCATGTTCCAGATCACCACCGCATTCTCCGAGTTTTTCGTTTCGGCCGCTTTGGTGAAATTAAAGCTGCCAGTTTCAACGGTCACATTATCCACGATGATCACCTTGTCATGCTGGATAGGGAAATCACTGTCAGTACGCAAAGGGATGCCGCTGTTCGCTATGTAGTTCATGGCCGCAATGCTGGCGCGCCCCGTATTGCCCCTTTCATCAATTACGATTTTCACATCAACTCCCCGTTTTTTGGCTGCTACCAGTGCCTTCATAATATCCGGGGCGGTAAAAGAATAAGCCATCATCCGTATCGAGGTTTTTGCGGAGTCAATGGCGCTCAGGACGAGAACGCGGGCGCTTCCTTCAGGCGAGTAGCCAACCTGAACGGATGGTTCCACCGCAAAGGCGGGCAGGGCGGCTGTCGTAAATGCTGCGGCCAGAAGCCAGGTTGCTAAGTTTTTCATTACAGGCTCCCGTTCACACACTGCATTTTATATTCAGGGTCAAAATAAATTTCTTTGATTTTCCGCTTTTCCATATGCACCACAACGTCAATGGTGGAGTAGAGCATTCGCATAATATCGCTCATATCGAGCATACGGCCGATAGGGGTCGCCTTGATAAGCAGCCCAATACGGTTAAAGGCATCGCGCGCAGAGTTAGCGTGCGTTGACATAACACCGCCTGGATGGCCGGTATTAAGTGCTTTAAGATAATCCCACGCAGCATCATCCCTAAGCTCAGTCATGATGATACGGCCCGGTGTCAGACGCATACAGGCTCGCAGGGCATCAGTGGCGCTGACGCGGCCGATCTTTCCTGCATCGCCGTACATCATATAAACGGCTTCTACAACGTGATCGACCGTGACTTCGTGAACGTCCTCTAAAATAATTACACGCTCGTCTTTATGTAGCGATTTTAACAGCGCGCGCGTGAGTACCGTTTTCCCCGACCCGGTTTCACCGCAGATCACGATAGTGCGTTTCTTCTCAACGGCGGTTTGCAGGAATGCGGGCCATTTTTCGCTGCTGTGCAGCTCTTTAAGGAAAAAATCATCATCCGTTAGGCTTTGCTTGCTGCCGGTAATCTTCCGGCAGTCAC
>NZ_JAJVHF010000052.1 GCF_022171985.1 Huaxiibacter chinensis
GCGATCAACATGACTGGCGGCGATGCGGCCCTGGACCTGACCGCAATGCCGGCCGTGGTGTTCACCGACCCGCAGGTCGCCACCGTGGGCTACAGCGAGGCGGAAGCACATCACGACGGGATCGAGACCGACAGTCGCCTGCTAACACTGGATAACGTGCCGCGTGCGCTTGCCAACTTCGACACACGCGGCTTCATCAAGCTGGTCATCGAGGAAGGTAGCGGACGGCTCATCGGCGTGCAAGCGGTGGCCCCGGAAGCGGGTGAACTGATCCAGACGGCGGTGCTCGCCATTCGCAACCGTATGACCGTGCAGGAACTGGCCGACCAATTGTTCCCCTACCTGACCATGGTCGAAGGGCTGAAGCTCGCGGCGCAGACCTTCAGCAAGGACGTGAAGCAGCTTTCGTGCTGCGCCGGATGAGGAAAAGGAGGTGTTCAATGAGCGCCTACACAGTGTCCCGGCTGGCCCTTGATGCCGGGGTGAGCGTGCATATCGTGCGCGACTACCTGCTGCGCGGATTGCTACGGCCGGTCGCGTACACCACGGGCGGCTACGGCTTGTTCGATGACACCGCGTTGCAACGGCTGCGCTTTGTACGGGCTGCCTTCGAAGCGGGTATCGGCCTGGACGCACTGGCGCGGCTGTGCCGGGCGCTGGATGCTGCGGACGGTGACGGTGCGTCTGCGCAGCTTGCCGTGTTGCGGCAACTCGTCGAGCGTCGGCGCGAGGCCCTGGCCAGCCTCGAAATGCAACTGGCCGCCATGCCAACCGAACCGGCACAGCACGCGGAGAGTCTGCCATGAACAGCCCAGAGCACTTGCCGTCTGAGACGCACAAACCGATCACCGGCTACTTGTGGGGCGCGCTGGCCGTGCTCACCTGTCCCTGCCATTTGCCGATTCTCGCCATTGTGCTAGCCGGCACGACGGCCGGCGCGTTCATCGGGGAGCACTGGGGTATTGCAGCCCTCACGCTGACCGGCTTGTTTGTCCTGTCTGTGACGCGGCTGCTGCGGGCCTTCAAGGGAAGATCATGACCGCTTCCCAGCCAGCCGAGAGTGGGCAGCTTTGAGCTTCGCTACCAATCTGGAGGAGTACCACCATGAACGCAAACGCCCCGAACACTGCCAGTTGCACCACCTGCTGCGTATGCTGCAAAGAAATTCCGCTCGATGCCGCCTTCACCCCGGAAGGCGCGGAATACGTCGAACATTTCTGCGGGCTGGATTGCTATGAACGCTTCCAGGCACGCGCCAAGGCCGCGACAGAATCTGACATTGCGCCTGTCCCTGGCGGTTCGCAGCCGTCAGATTGAGGCATACCCTAAC
>NZ_JAJVHF010000054.1 GCF_022171985.1 Huaxiibacter chinensis
GTGAAGCGACTTGCTCGTGGAGCTGAAATCAGTCGAAGATACCAGCTGGCTGCAACTGTTTATTAAAAACACAGCACTGTGCAAACACGAAAGTGGACGTATACGGTGTGACGCCTGCCCGGTGCCGGAAGGTTAATTGATGGGGTTAGCGGCAACGCGAAGCTCTTGATCGAAGCCCCGGTAAACGGCGGCCGTAACTATAACGGTCCTAAGGTAGCGAAATTCCTTGTCGGGTAAGTTCCGACCTGCACGAATGGCGTAATGATGGCCAGGCTGTCTCCACCCGAGACTCAGTGAAATTGAACTCGCTGTGAAGATGCAGTGTACCCGCGGCAAGACGGAAAGACCCCGTGAACCTTTACTATAGCTTGACACTGAACACTGGTCCTTGATGTGTAGGATAGGTGGGAGGCTTTGAAGCGTGGACGCCAGTCTGCGTGGAGCCAACCTTGAAATACCACCCTTTAATGGCTGGTGTTCTAACGTAGACCCGTTACCCGGGTTGCGGACAGTGTCTGGTGGGTAGTTTGACTGGGGCGGTCTCCTCCTAAAGAGTAACGGAGGAGCACGAAGGTTAGCTAATCCTGGTCGGACATCAGGAGGTTAGTGCAATGGCATAAGCTAGCTTGACTGCGAGAGTGACGGCTCGAGCAGGTGCGAAAGCAGGTCATAGTGATCCGGTGGTTCTGAATGGAAGGGCCATCGCTCAACGGATAAAAGGTACTCCGGGGATAACAGGCTGATACCGCCCAAGAGTTCATATCGACGGCGGTGTTTGGCACCTCGATGTCGGCTCATCACATCCTGGGGCTGAAGTAGGTCCCAAGGGTACGGCTGTTCGCCGTTTAAAGTGGTACGCGAGCTGGGTTTAGAACGTCGTGAGACAGTTCGGTCCCTATCTGCCGTGGGCGCTGGAGAATTGAGGGGGGCTGCTCCTAGTACGAGAGGACCGGAGTGGACGCATCACTGGTGTTCGGGTTGTCATGCCAATGGCATTGCCCGGTAGCTAAATGCGGAAAAGATAAGTGCTGAAAGCATCTAAGCACGAAACTTGCCCCGAGATGAGTTCTCCCTGACCCTTTAAGGGTCCTGAAGGAACGTTGAAGACGACGACGTTGATAGGTCGGGTGTGTAAGCGCAGCGATGCGTTGAGCTAACCGATACTAATGAACCGTGAGGCTTAACCTTACAACGCCGAAGATGTTTTGGCG
>NZ_JAJVHF010000055.1 GCF_022171985.1 Huaxiibacter chinensis
GAATGCGGGCCATTTTTCGCTGCTGTGCAGCTCTTTAAGGAAAAAATCATCATCCGTTAGGCTTTGCTTGCTGCCGGTAATCTTCCGGCAGTCACGGGGTTTGAAGGCCAATGGAACGAAAACGTACGTTAAGAATGTAATTTATTGATATTCATAAAAATAAAAAAAGGATCGCTGATTGATCCTTTTGTTTTGCTATTTGAATTTCGATAAACATTAACCACGAGAATGCAGTAGCTCGGCTATCTCATGAGCAATTTCATCGATTGTATGAGTTGCAGTACTACGAGCAACTTTGTCTGCTAATGATGGACTAAAATCGACAACTTCTTGTTTTGTAATATTATGCCATATGGGAAGCAATATTTGCTCACCAGAAATAGCACGAGTGACGATTCCATCAAGTTCATAATTTGTCCAACCTTTGCTTATAAACGCCGGAGACAAAACTACTAACCCAACACGACTGTTTGCTAAACCTTTGTCTATTTTTTGTCTCAGGCTGTCACCAATTCTTAACGTCATTTCGTCATACCATACATTAAGGCCGTGACTGATTAATGAGTTTGCCAGAGAGCGAACAAAATCATCTTTATCCTCTGAGGCATGCGAAATAAATACGTCATGTATCTCGTTGCTCTGTGCTGTTGACGGTGGTCTGTTATCTCTTACCAGACTAGGAACTTCGCTTAACGGCCTATCCTGAATTTCAGGAAGAACCCCTGGAAGAACGCGAACAGAAGCCCTGGTACTCCCCCTTAATCCCTGCATATCTACAGCAATATGCCAATGGCCTGATGAAGGGATCTGTAACCTTATGGGGGAGCGCTTTGCTAACCCACCAATGTAGGAATGTCGTCGGCCATTCTTATAACTACTGAAGTTAGAACTATCCATTAGTCTAACATTTGCACCACTGGTAAGGGTGATTTCAACAATCTCCCCTCTTTTTCTTTGACCAAGATCATTATGGATGAATTGCATGTAAGTCTGCTCTCTTCATTTGAATTGGAAGAATGTAGCCACTTCCTGATTATACTGTATCCAGTGGTTGAGAGGGCACTGTTGCAAAGTTAGCGATGAGGCAGCCTTTTGTCTTATTCAAAGGCCTTACATTTCAAAAACTCTGCTTACCAGGCGCATTTCGCCCA
>NZ_JAJVHF010000056.1 GCF_022171985.1 Huaxiibacter chinensis
TGAAAATGCCGGCCTTTGAATGGGTTCATGTGCAGCTCCATCAGCAAAAGGGGATGATAAGTTTATCACCACCGACTATTTGCAACAGTGCCCCCCTAATCGTGTTCAGCAGAATAGCCGGAGGAAGTTTCCTACTGTCGATAAGAAAGGATTGGCACAGGGAGTGTGAATATCGAAACACCATCACAGAATAATGCCAGATAGAAATGCGATAGTAGGGGTGGATATTTAAATAAGGAGCATCCCGACTTAAAATGAATATGACTGCGTAACCAGGCGCAATAAAAAAAGCGAAAGAATCGCTTTTATTCTGGTTGTTTTTTCGAAGAGTGACCGTTTTCTGAGATGACAAGAAATAAGGAAGTCCTATGATCGCTAGCGGAATAGTTCAAAAACTGAATGCGCAAATGAATCAGGAGTTTTATACCTCAAATTTGTATCTTCAGCTCAGCCAGAGGTGCAGCGAGAATAGCCTTAATGGCACCGCACTATTTTTGCGTCATCAGGCGCAAAATACGGTGACGCAAATGATGCGCATGTACGAATACATCAAACAGAGCGGCGCCACGCCGGTGTTACAGGAGCAACACGCCCGGTGCGGTGAATTTTCCACGCTGGAAGATCTGTTTGAGCAGACGGTAAGCGATTACCAGAAGCGCATTAATGCGCTGACCTCTTTGACGGAAGACGCCCAGGCAGCAAACGATAAGTCAGCGATTAACTTCCTGAAGCGATACAGAAAAGAGGAAATCGTGGACGGGACGCTGTTGCAAATCATTCTGGATGAAGTCCGCAGCGCTAAAAAAGCGGGCATCAACATGCAGCAAACCGACCACTATCTGGTTGGCGTGATCGATCGCTATCACTAAATCAATTTCGCAGTACGAGGAGGTTTTACGCCTCCTCAGAAAATCTGTTTTACATCAGAAACAGAGGTTTATGCCAGTGAACATTTGATACCCAACACGTCATAGTGATTTTTTAACTTAGCGTTTTTATATCGTGCCAAAAATGTCTCTGCTTGTGTCTTTATATTAAGGAAGGTGCGAATAAGCAGGTCATTTCTTCCCAAGCTGACTCGCTGATTAAAATTTCGCGGATCTGGGCCGATTTTTTTCCCGCAAACACATCGA
>NZ_JAJVHF010000057.1 GCF_022171985.1 Huaxiibacter chinensis
GCCCGGCAAGGTGGGCGGATTCCCACACGGCAGCGGCGCCCGGCAAGGTGGGCGGATTCCCACACGGCAGCGGCGCCCGGCAAGGTGGGCGGATTCCCACACGGCAGCGGCGCCCGGCAAGGTGGGCGGATTCCCACACGGCAGCGGCGCCCGGCAAGGTGGGCGGATTCCCACACGGCAGCGGCGCCCGGCAAGGTGGGCGGATTCCCACACGGCAGCGGCGCCCGGCAAGGTGGGCGGATTCCCACACGGCAGCGGCGCCCGGCAAGGTGGGCGGATTTCCACACGGCAGCGGCGCGGGGCCAGTGGGATTCAGGAGAATAGGTGTTTTACCGAATGCCCTGACGAGGCGTAAAAAAACCGCTTGGCGGCGGCCTCATAAAGCAGAAAACCCGCTCAAGGCGGGTTATCTGCTCTGTAGCCTGTGATGCTTCGCGGGCATCCGGCATACAGCGAGGTGAAATTCTTCTTTTGGCATGTTAATTATACGTCTAACGCGGCATATGATCAAACCTGTATTAAATAAGCCACTGTACCGTTTATAATGCTCTCAGATCAAAGAGGTAAAGCCCGTTTAGCCGCCTGTGTGATGAGCCAGTTCAGACTCTTCAAAATCGAATTTGGTACTAAACAGGACCCGAACCGTGGGCAAGCACACGGCAACGGTATAGCCCTCTTCCGGTTTCGCACCCGGAAGCCTGGGCGGCAGCGTGGTGAAATTCTTCTTTTGGTTAAGTGAATGGCATAACCGGATGGGCGGATTAGAGGAAAGGGGATTGCCTAGTAACCTACGCGCCACAGAGATGGAGGTGCGGGGAATGATTGAGCTGATTATCGCTATTCTGACCTTAATTGCGGCTGTATTGCAGTTGATCAACTGGTTCCTTTAATGGTGCCGGAGTCTGTGAAGGTGAAAGCCTGAACGGGCAAAACTGAAAGGTTTATAGCCGTCCTTCGGGGGGCACTGTTGCAAATAGTCGGTGGTGATAAACTTATCATCCCCTTTTGCTGATGGAGCTGCACATGAACCCATTCAAAGGCCGGCATTTTC
>NZ_JAJVHF010000058.1 GCF_022171985.1 Huaxiibacter chinensis
CCCCGCTGAGCTGCACAATCCACGGATAACACAATAGCGCACTGGCAAAGGATGCCGACGCCTGAAGGGCGTTGGCACCCCGAAGGGGCGGGGCGAGACGGGAACCGGCTCGATGCGCAGCACAGCAGAGCGGCCCCGAAGGGGTAACGCCCTGTGTGGCATCAGGATTTAGCGCAATGGCAGAACATGAGCTGGAGAGATCACCGGCAAGCAGCAGCAAAGGGGCGGCGCAGCCGCCCAGATGGCTGTTTGCCGATACCGGCGATTAATTAGAGCGGTGTTTAATATCCCCCGCGTGGCGGGGGACTAGGTTTCAGCAAGTCATGTTAAATACGTGTCCGTCATGTAAACTGAAATCCCCAATAAACAGATCCCGCGCATAGGCTACGATGTCAAAATATCGGGCTACGGATTCAGGAATTTCATTCAGTAGACCGCTATCATTCAGGTATTCCTCTGCAAAAGTTTCTTCGTCCTTAGCTTCGCCCATATAGGCATCTCTAAACAGGTCGAAATCAGTGCTATTAAACAGATCAACAAAGGCCACAAACGCCGCTTCGTTTCCTTCCTCGCGGGCTTGTTTAAAGCCGTTAATAAAATCCCAGTTGATATGGCACTCTGACGCCATATCAGACGGAATACCCTCCCAATCCTGGAACATAAATTCTGGATCAGCCTCATTTGCGTGTAACTCGCGGCAGCGCTCGTAAAACTCCTCTGAGCTATCAAAATCGGTCAGATCGAGCCAGGCTCCCGCAATGCTTCCGCAGTTGTATTTATGGTAAGTGCCAACATAAACAGAAGGGGTCGTAATATCAGTCATGGTGTACTCCTTAAAGCGCCGATACCGGCAATTTTTCGGGCGGCGGTATTGCCTCCCGATGATTTAATTATCGGTGATTACGCCTTTAAAGTCAATACAAGTACGGAATTTATTTACATGTTTTTATGCCCGTCAG
>NZ_JAJVHF010000059.1 GCF_022171985.1 Huaxiibacter chinensis
CTCCGCCTACATGCTTAAACCGGGACAACCGTCGCCCGGCTAACATAGCCTTCTCCGTCCCCCCTTCGCAGTAACACCAAGTACAGGAATATTAACCTGTTTCCCATCGACTACGCCTTTCGGCCTCGCCTTAGGGGTCGACTCACCCTGCCCCGATTAACGTTGGACAGGAACCCTTGGTCTTCCGGCGAGCGGGCTTTTCACCCGCTTTATCGTTACTTATGTCAGCATTCGCACTTCTGATACCTCCAGCATGCCTCACAGCACACCTTCAACGGCTTACAGAACGCTCCCCTACCCAACAACACATAGTGTCGCTGCCGCAGCTTCGGTGCATGGTTTAGCCCCGTTACATCTTCCGCGCAGGCCGACTCGACCAGTGAGCTATTACGCTTTCTTTAAATGATGGCTGCTTCTAAGCCAACATCCTGGCTGTCTGTGCCTTCCCACATCGTTTCCCACTTAACCATGACTTTGGGACCTTAGCTGGCGGTCTGGGTTGTTTCCCTCTTCACGACGGACGTTAGCACCCGCCGTGTGTCTCCCGTGATAACATTCTTCGGTATTCGTAGTTTGCATCGGGTTGGTAAGCCGGGATGGCCCCCTAGCCGAAACAGTGCTCTACCCCCGAAGATGAGTTCACGAGGCGCTACCTAAATAGCTTTCGGGGAGAACCAGCTATCTCCCGGTTTGATTGGCCTTTCACCCCCAGCCACAAGTCATCCGCTAATTTTTCAACATTAGTCGGTTCGGTCCTCCAGTTAGTGTTACCCAACCTTCAACCTGCCCATGGCTAGATCACCGGGTTTCGGGTCTATACCCTGCAACTTAACGCCCAGTTAAGACTCGGTTTCCCTTCGGCTCCCCTATACGGTTAACCTTGCTACAGAATATAAGTCGCTGACCCATTATACAAAAGGTACGCAGTCACCCCATAAA
>NZ_JAJVHF010000060.1 GCF_022171985.1 Huaxiibacter chinensis
TTCTACGGCACGTTTGAAGGCGCGCTGAAAGGTCTGGTCATACATGTGATGGCGACGCACGACACCGCTCCGTGGATCGGTCGAATGCGTGTGCTGCGCAAAAACCCAGAACCACGGCCAGGAATGCCCGGCGCGCGGATACTTCCGCTCAAGGGCGTCGGGAAGCGCAACGCCGCTGCGGCCCTCGGCCTGGTCCTTCAGCCACCATGCCCGTGCACGCGACAGCTGCTCGCGCAGGCTGGGTGCCAAGCTCTCGGGTAACATCAAGGCCCGATCCTTGGAGCCCTTGCCCTCCCGCACGATGATCGTGCCGTGATCGAAATCCAGATCCTTGACCCGCAGTTGCAAACCCTCACTGATCCGCATGCCCGTTCCATACAGAAGCTGGGCGAACAAACGATGCTCGCCTTCCAGAAAACCGAGGATGCGAACCACTTCATCCGGGGTCAGCACCACCGGCAAGCGCCGCGACGGCCGAGGTCTTCCGATCTCCTGAAGCCAGGGCAGATCCGTGCACAGCACCTTGCCGTAGAAGAACAGCAAGGCCGCCAATGCCTGACGATGCGTGGAGACCGAAACCTTGCGCTCGTTCGCCAGCCAGGACAGAAATGCCTCGACTTCGCTGCTGCCCAAGGTTGCCGGGTGACGCACACCGTGGAAACGGATGAAGGCACGAACCCAGTGGACATAAGCCTGTTCGGTTGGTAAGCTGTAATGCAAGTAGCGTATGCGCTCACGCAACTGGTCCAGAACCTTGACCGAACGCAGCGGTGGTAACGGCGCAGTGGCGGTTTTCATGGCTTGTTATGACTGTTTTTTTGTACAGTCTATGCCTCGGGCATCCAAGCAGCAAGCGCGTTACGCCGTGGGTCGATGTTTGATGTTATGGAGCAGCAACGATGTTACGCAGCAGGGCAGTCGCCCTAAAACAAAGTTAG
>NZ_JAJVHF010000061.1 GCF_022171985.1 Huaxiibacter chinensis
AATATACGGCTTCAATGAGCCTTTCCGTTTTACAGGTTCCTCAACAGGCCGGTGGGCCGTTAGTATCATCAATATCAGTATTCGCAAAACCAGATGAATGATTGTTTAAACTGGTGTATTTCTGCCTTTATGCTTCGTAAGTTTGCTGTCGCGCCGTCAGTGCCCAGGCTATTCTGGCCAGCTTGTTTGCCAGAGCACAGGTGACGACAAAGTTGCTTTTCCGACACAACAACTCCCTGACCCAGTCGGCCAACTTGCCAGACTGGTGTTCCAGTTTTTGTATGAATACCCTGGCACACTGAACCAACAAAGTTCGGATCTTTTTGTTGCCCCGCTTGCTAATCCCTAACAATGTCGTCCGACCTCCCGTGCTGTACTGTCGGGGTACCAGCCCTGTTGCCGCCGCAAAGTCACGGCTGCTGGCGTACTGCTTCCCGTCGCCAATCTCAGTTGAAATAGTACTGGCAGTCAGCGTTCCAACGCAGGGAATACTCAGCAAGCGCTGTCCAACCTCATCTTCGTCCAACTTTCGTTTCAACTGAGATTCCAGATCTTTAATCTGCTCAACAAGATAGTGATAATGCTGTTGTAATTTCAGCAGTAACTGGCTGAGATAAAGAGGCAAACTACTGTCCTCAAGAAGGGTACTCAGTCGACTAATAACGGCAGCACCTCGCGGAACGCTGATACCAAATTCCAGCAGAAAAGCATGCATCTGATTAGTTGTTTTCACCTTATCCTGAACCAGGGATTCACGGACACGATGCAGAGCTCGCATTGCCTGCTGAGATTCGGTTCTGGGCTGCACGAAACGCATAGATGGACGTGATGCTGCTTCACAGATAGCTTCAGCATCAACGAAGTCATTTTTGTTGCTTTTAACGAATGGGCGGACAAATTGCGGTGATATCAGCTTTGGAAAATGCCCTAACTCT
>NZ_JAJVHF010000062.1 GCF_022171985.1 Huaxiibacter chinensis
GGCTCTGTTGCAAAAATCGTGAAGCTTGAGCATGCTTGGCGGAGATTGGACGGACGGAACGATGACGGATTTCAAGTGGCGCCATTTCCAGGGTGATGTGATCCTGTGGGCGGTGCGCTGGTATTGTCGCTATCCGATCAGCTATCGCGACCTTGAGGAAATGCTGGCGGAACGCGGCATTTCGGTCGACCATACGACGATCTATCGCTGGGTCCAGTGCTACGCCCCGGAGATGGAGAAGCGGCTGCGCTGGTTCTGGCGGCGTGGCTTTGATCCGAGCTGGCGCCTGGATGAAACCTACGTCAAGGTGCGGGGCAAGTGGACCTACCTGTACCGGGCAGTCGACAAGCGGGGCGACACGATCGATTTCTACCTGTCGCCGACCCGCAGCGCCAAGGCAGCGAAGCGGTTCCTGGGCAAGGCCCTGCGAGGCCTGAAGCACTGGGAAAAGCCTGCCACGCTCAATACCGACAAAGCGCCGAGCTATGGTGCAGCGATCACCGAATTGAAGCGCGAAGGAAAGCTGGACCGGGAGACGGCCCACCGGCAGGTGAAGTATCTCAATAACGTGATCGAGGCCGATCACGGAAAGCTCAAGATACTGATCAAGCCGGTGCGCGGTTTCAAATCGATCCCCACGGCCTATGCCACGATCAAGGGATTCGAAGTCATGCGAGCCCTGCGCAAAGGACAGGCTCGCCCCTGGTGCCTGCAGCCCGGCATCAGGGGCGAGGTGCGCCTTGTGGAGAGAGCTTTTGGCATTGGGCCCTCGGCGCTGACGGAGGCCATGGGCATGCTCAACCACCATTTCGCAGCAGCCGCCTGATCGGCGCAGAGCGACAGCCTACCTCTGACTGCCGCCAATCTTTGCAACAGAGCCTCCGTCGCCATGCTCACCTCGCTTTGGTG
>NZ_JAJVHF010000063.1 GCF_022171985.1 Huaxiibacter chinensis
AAAAATCGAAAAACAGAAATATCAGCAAGATAGCTTAAACAGGTGTCGGGAAATTTCGTTGAGATATTTTGAAGGAATCACAGTGTAAGCAGGCGGCCTATTTCAAAAAAGGCGGCTGTACGGTAGTCACTGACTCTCTCGCAGATCTTCCCGCTCATGTACCAGTAATACCCGTCAGTGCTGACAATATCGAGCAAATACCGCATATCATAAACCGTATCGGGTATTACCTCACCCTCACCGGCCAGAACGCCGCTGGCAATAGAATGGTTCCCTCCTCGTACAAAGCCTATCCGCCAGGGCAACCACAAAGTAACGCGGTGGTTAATATCCTGTACCCACGGATTGCCCTTAGCGCTGCCTATATGGGGTCTGAGGTCCAACCATGCGAAAAACCACGTTAAGAAAGCAACCTTCTGAAAAGGCGACGTTTATCAGTTTTTTTTCCGGCCATAAAGGGGGCGGAAATTATTCCCTGCACGGGTATTCGCAAGGATTTCGGTAGTGCTCTGGCTCTGCCCCCCATAACCTGGCGGACAGAGCATGATTGGGAAAGCGGTACCCTCACGGCAGAAACGATTGACGCAGGCTATATTTCTATTATTCTGGAAATATAGATAAAGGAGGTATTATGGATTTAAACACTGCTGCAAACGCACTTCGAGAACTGGGCCACCCGACACGTCTCAGCATATACCGGGAGCTGGTCAGGGCGGGTCATGAAGGCCTGCCGGTTGGCGAACTGCAGAAGCACCTTGAGATTCCTGCCTCCACGCTCAGCCATCATCTTTCAGCGCTGATATCCGCTGGACGGCACTGTTGCAAATAGTCGGTGGTGATAAACTTATCATCCCCTTTTGCTGATGGAGCTGCACATGAACCCATTCAAAGGCCGGCATTTTCAGC
>NZ_JAJVHF010000064.1 GCF_022171985.1 Huaxiibacter chinensis
TGAACGCTTCCAGGCACGCGCCAAGGCCGCGACAGAATCTGACATTGCGCCTGTCCCTGGCGGTTCGCAGCCGTCAGATTGAGGCATACCCTAACCTGATGTCAGATGTTGAGCACAAACAACGTCAGAGTAGGGTATTAATTTATATTTATTGACACATTCAGCCAAGGGTAATAGATTTCATCCTGACATTTTTACCTTTGGAGGCATCTTGCAAGGTCAACGTATCGGCTACGTTCGCGTCAGCAGCTTCGACCAGAATCCTGATCGACAACTGGAACAAATAGAAGTCGGCAAGGTATTCACCGATAAGGCTTCAGGCAAGGACACACAACGTCCCGAACTTGAAAGGCTGCTGGCCTTCGTCCGCGAGGGCGACACCGTGGTGGTGCATAGCATGGACAGGTTGGCACGCAACCTTGATGACCTGCGCCGCATCGTCCAAGGGCTGACACAACGGGGCGTGCGCATGGAGTTCGTCAAAGAAGGGCTAACGTTCACCGGCGAGGACTCACCGATGGCCAATCTGATGCTGTCGGTCATGGGAGCCTTTGCTGAGTTCGAGCGCGCTCTGATCCGCGAACGTCAGCGCGAGGGAATCGTGCTGGCTAAGCAGCGCGGGGCCTACCGGGGACGAAAGAAATCGCTGAACAGCGAACAAATTGCCGAGTTGAAACGGCGAGTTGCGGCAGGCGACCAGAAAACCTTGGTGGCCCGTGACTTCGGCATCAGCCGCGAAACTTTGTACCAGTACCTGCGGGAAGACTGACCATGCCACGCCGCTCAATCCGGCACTGTTGCAAATAGTCGGTGGTGATAAACTTATCATCCCCTTTTGCTGATGGAGCTGCACATGAACCCATTCAAAGGCCGGCATTTTCAGC
>NZ_JAJVHF010000065.1 GCF_022171985.1 Huaxiibacter chinensis
TCGCCCAGTGCCGCCAGATCTGCTGCCGGTACGTCAAGCGTCCAGCTGCCGTCTGCGCCCACCGTGGCGCTGTAGTTTTTGCCGTTCAGGGTGACGGTCACCGTCTGCCCCGCTTCTGCGGTGCTGGTGCCGTTTATGGTCAGGTCAGCCTGCGCTTCTGCCGCATTAAGAATGTCGTCCCCGGCAAGGGTACTGAGGGTGACCGACGGAGGAGTCGCGTCCACGCTGTATTCCCGGCCCGCCGAAGCGCTGTTGCCGTTCACGTTGGTGACGCTCACCTGCACGCTGGCATCGCCATCCTTCAGGCCCGCCAGATCCGTCGACGGTACGGTCGCCGTCCAGTTGCCGTCCGCATCCACTTTCGCGGTCCAGGTTTTGCCACCGAAAGTAATATTGACGGTCTGGTTCTCTTCCACATTCAGCGTGGTGCCGGACAGCACCAGGTCCGCGCCTTTTTCCGCCGCGTTGATCACGTCATTGCCCGCAATGGCGTTGATGCTGATGGCAACGGTCTCCAGATCGACAGTGACATCGTGGCTGATGGAGACAGGATTGCCTGCCGCACTGTCACCGGAGACGGTCACGTTAACCGTACCGGCTGGCCAGGCGCTGACGTCCTCTTTCGGTACCGCCACACGCCAGGTACCGTCTGCCCGAACCGTTGCCGCATAGTCCTTGCCATTCACGGTCACGGTCAGGGCTGTGCCCGCCGTCAGACCATCACTGGAGCCATTAATAATCAGATCCTGAGCATGTTCGATGCTGTTGATCACATCGTCGCCCGCCACGGTGTCCACGCGCAGCCCCGGCAAGTTGGCATCGATGGTGATGTCCCGTGCTCCGGTGCCGGTGTTGCCATGGCCGTT
>NZ_JAJVHF010000066.1 GCF_022171985.1 Huaxiibacter chinensis
TTTCGCCCAGGGGATCACCATAATAAAATGCTGAGGCCTGGCCTTTGCGTAGTGCACGCATCACCTCAATACCTTTGATGGTGGCGTAAGCCGTCTTCATGGATTTAAATCCCAGCGTGGCGCCGATTATCCGTTTCAGTTTGCCATGATCGCATTCAATCACGTTGTTCCGGTACTTAATCTGTCGGTGTTCAACGTCAGACGGGCACCGGCCTTCGCGTTTGAGCAGAGCAAGCGCGCGACCATAGGCGGGCGCTTTATCCGTGTTGATGAATCGCGGGATCTGCCACTTCTTCACGTTGTTGAGGATTTTACCCAGAAACCGGTATGCAGCTTTGCTGTTACGACGGGAGGAGAGATAAAAATCGACAGTGCGGCCCCGGCTGTCGACGGCCCGGTACAGATACGCCCAGCGGCCATTGACCTTCACGTAGGTTTCATCCATGTGCCACGGGCAAAGATCGGAAGGGTTACGCCAGTACCAGCGCAGCCGTTTTTCCATTTCAGGCGCATAACGCTGAACCCAGCGGTAAATCGTGGAGTGATCGACATTCACTCCGCGTTCAGCCAGCATCTCCTGCAGCTCACGGTAACTGATGCCGTATTTGCAGTACCAGCGTACGGCCCACAGAATGATGTCACGCTGAAAATGCCGGCCTTTGAATGGGTTCATGTGCAGCTCCATCAGCAAAAGGGG
>NZ_JAJVHF010000067.1 GCF_022171985.1 Huaxiibacter chinensis
TTCGGGAAGTTGCCGTCAGGGGTGTTATGGACCTTCACGAAGGTGACCGGCACGTTCAGCGCCTTAAAGCGCGCTTCCAGCGCATCCACCACCGGGCCGGCAGCGCCGTTACCGGAGTTGATGACCAGCTTCAGCGGCTTCAGGTTGGCCACGTTGATATAACCCAGCAGGTGGTCGATGTACTCTTTACGCAGATCGATCTGCTTATAGCTGCCGCGTTTTGCCTCGTTCACTGGCGGGAAGTCGTTGGCTTCCGCCAGGCGCTGCACGTCGCGCAGACCGGTATCGCCGCTGATGGGGCGAGCCCCTTCGCGCACCAGCTTCATGCCGTTGTAATCCATCGGATTATGGCTGGCGGTGACTTCGATGCCGCCGTCCACGCCCAGGTGGAAGGTGGCAAAATAGATCTCCTCGGTACCGGAGAGCCCGATATCCAGCACATCCACGCCTGCGTCCTGCAGTCCTTTTGCCAGCGCCATTTTCAGGGCAGCACTGGTCAGGCGAACGTCGCCGCCCAGCACGATCGTTTTTGGCTTCAGATACTCGCCATAGGCGCGGCCAATGCGCCACGCAATGTCTTCGTTCAGCTCTTCACCCAGCTTGCCGCGAATGTCATAAGCTTTAAAACAGGTTAACTTTTCCATGAT
>NZ_JAJVHF010000068.1 GCF_022171985.1 Huaxiibacter chinensis
CCGGGCGCCGGAGCCGTGTGGGAATCCGCCCACCTTGCCGGGCGCCGGTGCCGTGTGGGAATCCGCCCACCTTGCCGGGCGCCGGTGCCGTGTGGGAATCCGCCCACCTTGCCGGGCGCCGGTGCTGTGTGGAAATTCGCCCATCTTCATGACAAAAATTTGTCAAATGACAGGCTCATGTGTGCTGATTTATGTCAGACGGGATTTTGCTTATCAATTATTGAGAACAGAAATTTTCCTGAATCATCAATACTATACTTAGCAAGTAAAGGTGTTTTCTCATTTATCTGCTTGAGTGCAGGATCAAGGAAAGATCGTTTCAACTCTGCCAAGTTCTTCTGTTGGGATTCCGGCAAAAGGAAACGGTCATTTAACCAAGCATGAGTAGTAACCCATAAGCCTGAAGATTTGAATTGAGCAAGACTTTCATAAAGGCGGATCGTCCGTGGATTTCGAAGACTGCCACAATCGCGGAGCGAGTAGGTGGTGAACTGGTTCGTCAGGCCGTAAATGTACCGCAGGAGTTTATGGTTAAATTCGATTTCCCAGATACCACGAGCTGATCGGCTGCCAGCCTCTGTTAGCCAGGGGCGCGCGACGCAGTCAAAAC
>NZ_JAJVHF010000069.1 GCF_022171985.1 Huaxiibacter chinensis
TTTTGTGGTTCAGACATACGCTTGTCCTTTCAAATTTGGTTTGGATAGCTTAAGCTTACTTCCGTAGTTATGTACGGAGTCAAGCGATATGCAAATTAATTTTGAGAATCTGACCATTGGCGTTTTTGCCAAGGCGGCCGGGGTCAATGTGGAGACCATCCGGTTCTACCAGCGCAAGGGCCTGCTGCCGGAGCCAGACAAGCCCTATGGCAGCATTCGCCGCTATGGCGAGGCGGATGTAACACGAGTGCGGTTCGTGAAATCGGCCCAGCGGCTGGGCTTTAGCCTGGACGAAATCGCCGAGCTACTGCGGCTGGAGGATGGCACCCATTGCGAGGAAGCCAGCGGCCTGGCCGAGCACAAGCTCAAGGATGTGCGCGAGAAGATGGCCGACTTGGCACGCATGGAGGCCGTGCTGTCTGAACTGGTGTGCGCCTGCCATGCGCGGAAAGGGAACGTTTCCTGCCCGCTGATTGCGTCACTGCAAGACGGAACGAAGCTCGCTGCATCGGCGCGGGGGAGTCACGGGGTGACTACGCCTTAGCGTGCTTTATTTTCCGAATTCTGAGACGACCCCA
>NZ_JAJVHF010000070.1 GCF_022171985.1 Huaxiibacter chinensis
TAAAGGTCTTCGCGCCCTCGCTGCGGAACTCCAGATACTGCTGACGCGCGTCGGAATCGGCCACCTTGTTCACGTCGCCATACGCCACCGAGCGGCTGCTCTCCAGGTTATGCACGTCGTAGCGCAGGGCGTTATTCCAGTCGATGCCGTTTTCAAACGCCACGCGGTGCTTCAGGCCAAGGAACTGGCTGTAACCCCCGGTCACGCCGTTATCGCCCGCTTTTGATGCGCCGTCACCGTCCAGACGGGCGATGCCGTACTCCATGGTCAGGCTCTGGGTGTCCGTCAGGTCCAGCGTCTGGCGCAGGGCCAGCATGTCGTACTGCGTGTCGTTGCCTAGCTCGGCGCGCGGGTCGCCTTTTGCCACCACGTTAAACGCCAGGCCGTTGCTGCCGAGCGACTGGGCGTTATCCGCCAGCATGTTGAAGCGGTTGCTCAACACGCGGGCTTCGCGGAAGACGGTGGTCGCCTGGCTGCCGCTGATTTGCTTCAGGGCGCTGTTCAGTTCGGCGGTGGTGCCCAGGTTGAGGCTGGTGTAGAGCTCGTTGCTGGTGTAGCCCGCGTCCAGCGC
>NZ_JAJVHF010000071.1 GCF_022171985.1 Huaxiibacter chinensis
GGTATCCCGAATCCGCTGCTGCCCGAATGCCGTGACGACACGCGCAACGCGGTGATTGAACAGGGTGCGGATATGGGCATCGCCTTCGACGGTGATTTCGACCGCTGCTTCCTGTTCGACGAAAAAGGCCAGTTCATCGAAGGCTATTACATCGTCGGCCTGCTGGCGGAAGCGTTCCTGGAGAAAAACCCGGGCGCGAAAATCATTCACGACCCGCGTCTGTCCTGGAACACGGTGGATGTGGTAAGTGCCGCGGGCGGCGAGCCGGTGATGTCGAAAACCGGGCATGCCTTCATCAAAGAGCGTATGCGCGAAGAAGACGCCATCTACGGTGGCGAGATGAGCGCGCACCATTACTTCCGTGATTTTGCCTACTGCGACAGCGGGATGATCCCGTGGCTGCTGGTGACCGAGCTGCTGTGCCTGAAGGGCCAGACGCTGGGTGAACTGGTACGCGACCGCATGGCGGCGTTCCCGGCGAGCGGAGAAATCAACAGCAAGCTGGCGGCCCCGGCAGAGGCAATTGCCCGCGTGGAGGCGCATTTCGCACCGGACGC
>NZ_JAJVHF010000072.1 GCF_022171985.1 Huaxiibacter chinensis
AGACTCGAACACACCGCTTATCTGTTCTTATTACGGAGAACAGACACAGTGTGTCGTTTCAATTTTCAGCTTGATCCAGATTTTTAAAGAGCAAAACTTCGCAGCGCACCTTTTCAGGTACACTCTGAAGTTTTCTTGTTTGTGCAGTAAAGGGATGGTGGAGCTATGCGGGATCGAACCGCAGACCTCCTGCGTGCAAGGCAGGCGCTCTCCCAGCTGAGCTATAACCCCATCGTAATGCTTAATCTCTGATACCCTAATTCGTTTCCGGGCAAGGCATGGTAACACGAAGCATACTTCAGTATGCGAGCGTTGCCATAACGCAGTCCGGAGGCGAATTTGGTAGGCCTGAGTGGACTTGAACCACCGACCTCACCCTTATCAGGGGTGCGCTCTAACCACCTGAGCTACAAGCCTGCAGAGATTCTTTACTGCTTCATTTCATCAGACAATCTGTGTGGACACTACAAAGGCAGGTTCTTTCAGGTAAGGAGGTGATCCAACCGCAGGTTCCCCTACGGTTACCTTGTTACGACTT
>NZ_JAJVHF010000073.1 GCF_022171985.1 Huaxiibacter chinensis
ATGCATTTTTGTGTACGGGACTATCACCCTGTACCGTCGGACTTTCCAGACCGTTCCACTAACACACATGCTGATTCAGACTCTGGGCTGCTCCCCGTTCGCTCGCCGCTACTGGGGGAATCTCGGTTGATTTCTTTTCCTCGGGGTACTTAGATGTTTCAGTTCCCCCGGTTCGCTTCATTACGCTATGTATTCACGTAATGATAGTGTGTCGGAACACACTGGGTTTCCCCATTCGGAAATCGTCGGGTATAACGGTTCATATCACCTTACCGACGCTTATCGCAGATTAGCACGTCCTTCATCGCCTCTGACTGCCAGGGCATCCACCGTGTACGCTTAGTCGCTTAACCTCACAACCCGAAGATGTTTCTTTCGATTCATCATCGTTTTGCGAAAATTTGAGAGACTCGAACACACCGCTTATCTGTTCTTATTACGGAGAACAGACACAGTGTGTCGTTTCAATTTTCAGCTTGATCCAGATTTTTAAAGAGCAAA
>NZ_JAJVHF010000074.1 GCF_022171985.1 Huaxiibacter chinensis
GGTGATGCTGCCAACTTACTGATTTAGTGTATGATGGTGTTTTTGAGGTGCTCCAGTGGCTTCTGTTTCTATCAGCTGTCCCTCCTGTTCAGCTACTGACGGGGTGGTGCGTAACGGCAAAAGCACTGCCGGACATCAGCGCTATCTCTGCTCTCACTGCCGTAAAACATGGCAACTGCAGTTCACTTACACCGCTTCTCAACCCGGTACGCACCAGAAAATCATTGATATGGCCATGAATGGCGTTGGATGCCGGGCAACCGCCCGCATTATGGGCGTTGGCCTCAACACGATTTTCCGCCATTTAAAAAACTCAGGCCGCAGTCGGTAACCTCGCGCATACAGCCGGGCAGTGACGTCATCGTCTGCGCGGAAATGGACGAACAGTGGGGATACGTCGGGGCTAAATCGCGCCAGCGCTGGCTGTTTTACGCGTATGACAGGCTCCGGAAGACGGTTGT
>NZ_JAJVHF010000075.1 GCF_022171985.1 Huaxiibacter chinensis
GTCTGAACCACAAAACGGGCGCGGCGCGCTCTTCGCCGGTGGGCTGGCCGCCATTCTTGCGTCGGCCTGCTGCCTGGGGCCGCTGGTTTTGATCGCCTTGGGGTTCAGCGGGGCATGGATCGGCAACCTGACGGTGCTGGAACCCTATCGCCCGATCTTCATCGGCGCAGCGCTGGTCGCGCTGTTTTTCGCCTGGCGGCGCATCTACCGCCCGGCGCAAGCCTGCAAACCGGGTGAGGTCTGCGCGATTCCCCAAGTGCGAGCTACTTACAAGCTCATTTTCTGGATCGTGGCCGCGCTGGTCCTGGTCTCGCTCGGATTTCCCTACGTCATGCCATTTTTCTATTAATCACAGGAGTTCATCATGAAAAAACTGTTTGCCGCCCTCGCCCTCGCTGCCGTTGTTGCCCCCGTGTGGGCCGCCACCCAGACCGTCACGCTGTCCGT
>NZ_JAJVHF010000076.1 GCF_022171985.1 Huaxiibacter chinensis
AACTCACCTTCGCCGATAGTGAATTCAGCACTAAGCGCCGTCAGACCCGAAAAGAGATTTTCCTCTCCCGCATGGAGCAGATTCTGCCATGGCAGAATATGACCGCTGTCATCGAGCCGTTTTATCCCAAGGCGGGCAATGGCCGACGGCCCTATCCGCTGGAGACCATGCTGCGTATTCACTGCATGCAGCATTGGTACAACCTGAGCGACGGTGCCATGGAAGATGCCCTGTACGAAATCGCCTCCATGCGCCTGTTTGCCCGATTATCCCTGGATAGCGCCCTGCCGGATCGCACCACCATCATGAATTTCCGCCACCTGCTCGAGCAGCATCAACTGGCCCGTCAATTGTTCAAGACCATCAATCGCTGGCTGGCCGAAGCAGGCGTCATGATGACCCAAGGCACTTTGGTGGATGCCACCATCATTGAGGCACCCAGCTC
>NZ_JAJVHF010000077.1 GCF_022171985.1 Huaxiibacter chinensis
TTACCCCACCTACTAGCTAATCCCATCTGGGCACATCTGATGGCAAGAGGCCCGAAGGTCCCCCTCTTTGGTCTTGCGACGTTATGCGGTATTAGCTACCGTTTCCAGTAGTTATCCCCCTCCATCAGGCAGTTTCCCAGACATTACTCACCCGTCCGCCACTCGTCACCCGAGAGCAAGCTCTCTGTGCTACCGTTCGACTTGCATGTGTTAGGCCTGCCGCCAGCGTTCAATCTGAGCCATGATCAAACTCTTCAATTTAAGTTTGATGCTCGTGAATTAAACTTCGTAATGAATTACGTATGTTCACTCAGAGACTTTGGTATTCATTTAGCGTCTTGCGACGTTAGAATCCATGTCACTTTGAGTGCCCACACAGATTGTCTGATAAATTGTTAAAGAGCAGTGCAACGCGGCTTTCGCTCACCGTTGCGAGGT
>NZ_JAJVHF010000078.1 GCF_022171985.1 Huaxiibacter chinensis
CTCGGCGAGGCCAGTTACACCCTGAACGCCAGCGCCGTGAACGGCGTGGGCAACAGCATCAGCAACACCGCAAACCTGCAGGTGGACACCGCGCTGCCGGCGGTCACGATTAACACGGTTGCCGGTGATAACGTGGTGAACGCTGCCGAAGTGGCGGCGGGCCAGAACATCAGCGGGAAAGTGATAAACGCCGAAGCGGGCAACACCGTAACGGTGACGATTGGCGGACATCAGTACACCGCAACGGTAGGCGACGATCTGACCTGGTCAGTGAACGTTCCGGCGGACGTTCTGACGGCGCTCGGCAACGGCGCGCTGTCGGTTACGGCAACCGTCACCAACGGCCATGGCAACACCGGCACCGGAGCACGGGACATCACCATCGATGCCAACTTGCCGGGGCTGCGCGTGGACACCGTGGCGGGCGACGATGT
>NZ_JAJVHF010000079.1 GCF_022171985.1 Huaxiibacter chinensis
CACTTTCGTGTTTGCACAGTGCTGTGTTTTTAATAAACAGTTGCAGCCAGCTGGTATCTTCGACTGATTTCAGCTCCACGAGCAAGTCGCTTCACTTACCATCAGCGTGCCTTCTCCCGAAGTTACGGCACCATTTTGCCTAGTTCCTTCACCCGAGTTCTCTCAAGCGCCTTGGTATTCTCTACCTGACCACCTGTGTCGGTTTGGGGTACGATTTGATGTTACCTGATGCTTAGAGGCTTTTCCTGGAAGCAGGGCATTTGTTACTTCAGCACCGTAGTGCCTCGTCATCACACCTCAGCGTTAATAAGGTACCGGATTTACCTGGAACCTCCGCCTACATGCTTAAACCGGGACAACCGTCGCCCGGCTAACATAGCCTTCTCCGTCCCCCCTTCGCAGTAACACCAAGTACAGGAATATTAA
>NZ_JAJVHF010000080.1 GCF_022171985.1 Huaxiibacter chinensis
TGTCGTTTTCAGAAGACGGCTGCACTGAACGTCAGAAGCCGACTGCACTATAGCAGCGGAGGGGTTGGATCCATCAGGCAACGACGGGCTGCTGCCGGCCATCAGCGGACGCAGGGAGGACTTTCCGCAACCGGCCGTTCGATGCGGCACCGATGGCCTTCGCGCAGGGGTAGTGAATCCGCCAGGATTGACTTGCGCTGCCCTACCTCTCACTAGTGAGGGGCGGCAGCGCATCAAGCGGTGAGCGCACTCCGGCACCGCCAACTTTCAGCACATGCGTGTAAATCATCGTCGTAGAGACGTCGGAATGGCCGAGCAGATCCTGCACGGTTCGAATGTCGTAACCGCTGCGGAGCAAGGCCGTCGCGAACGAGTGGCGGAGGGTGTGCGGTGTGGCGGGCTTCGTGATGCCTGCTTGTTCTACGG
>NZ_JAJVHF010000081.1 GCF_022171985.1 Huaxiibacter chinensis
TCGCTGTCGTTCTCAAAATCGGTGGAGCTGCATGACAAAGTCATCGGGCATTATCTGAACATAAAACACTATCAATAAGTTGGAGTCATTACCTAGGAGAGTTCAATCACTCAACGCCTTTTACATCTCATTTTATTTATATCACCGACTATCATAAAGATAATACATGGATGATTTCACTTTCGCAGGAGGATTTTAATACAACCAAAATTTTAACATCGTTAAGTCTAGGGAAGGTGCGAACAAGTTCCTGATATGAGATCATCATATTCATCCGGAGCGCATCCCAGAGGGACATCATGAGCCATTAACTCACCTTCGCCGATAGTGAATTCAGCACTAAGCGCCGTCAGACCCGAAAAGAGATTTTCCTCTCCCGCATGGAGCAGATTCTGCCATGGCAG
>NZ_JAJVHF010000082.1 GCF_022171985.1 Huaxiibacter chinensis
ACTCGGTTTCCCTTCGGCTCCCCTATACGGTTAACCTTGCTACAGAATATAAGTCGCTGACCCATTATACAAAAGGTACGCAGTCACCCCATAAAGAGGCTCCCACTGCTTGTACGTACACGGTTTCAGGTTCTTTTTCACTCCCCTCGCCGGGGTTCTTTTCGCCTTTCCCTCACGGTACTGGTTCACTATCGGTCAGTCAGGAGTATTTAGCCTTGGAGGATGGTCCCCCCATATTCAGACAGGATACCACGTGTCCCGCCCTACTCTTCGAGTTCACAACATATGCATTTTTGTGTACGGGACTATCACCCTGTACCGTCGGACTTTCCAGACCGTTCCACTAACACACATGCTGATTCAGACTCTGGGCTGCTCCC
>NZ_JAJVHF010000083.1 GCF_022171985.1 Huaxiibacter chinensis
CGTAACAAGGTAACCGTAGGGGAACCTGCGGTTGGATCACCTCCTTACCTGAAAGAACCTGCCTTTGTAGTGTCCACACAGATTGTCTGATGAAAAGTATCGAGCAAGACGGCTACGAAGTCGTGACACATCGTGTCCCCTTCGTCTAGCGGTTAGGACTCCGCCCTTTCACGGCGGCAACAGGGGTTCGAATCCCCTAGGGGACGCCACTTGCTGGCTGTGAGTGAAAGGCACAACCAATCAGTATCTCAAAACTGACTTCCGAGTCATGTTTGAGATATTTGCTCTTTAAAAATCTGGATCAAGCTGAAAATTGAAACGACACACTGTGTCTGTTCTCCGTAATAAGAACAGATAAGCGGTGTGTTCGAGTCT
>NZ_JAJVHF010000084.1 GCF_022171985.1 Huaxiibacter chinensis
ACGCTGATGGCAACGGTCGCCAGATCGACGGTGACGTCGTGGCTGATGGAGACAGGATTGCCTGCCGTGCTCTGGCCTGCCACGGTAATCACGACCTTACCCGCTGCCAACGCCCCAACGTCTGCCGCCGGAACGGCTGCGCTCCAGGTGCCATTTGTCAGAATGGTCGCTACGTAGTCTTTACCGTTGACGGTCACGGTCAGGACTGTGCCTGCCGTCAGGCCATCGCTGGAGCCGGTGACGATCAGATTCTGACCGTGCTCGATGCTGTTGATGACATCGTCGCCCGCCACGGTGTCCACGCGCAGCCCCGGCAAGTTGGCATCGATGGTGATGTCCCGTGCTCCGGTGCCGGTGTTGCCATGGCCGTT
>NZ_JAJVHF010000085.1 GCF_022171985.1 Huaxiibacter chinensis
TCATCGGTCGCGCATTGGGCTTAAAACAGGTATCCGCAGGGCGGCCACAGATGTTACGGGGAATTCTGGGTCTTGGCATGAAGGCTCCTTATTGGCATATGCTATATATACACTCATAAACTGGCATATGCAATATACTCTGCTCACCGGTGGAGAATTTTTTGCTTTACCCTGGAGTCTGTAAGTGGGCAGCAGGTCATGAGAGATGAAGAGAAAGAAAACAGATACTGTATGAGACTCAATTTAAAGTGCTGCCATAAGGGGGTCGTCTCAGAAAACGGAATCTATGGTCACTCCCGTTTTTGCAACACCGATTTTGACGACAAGTTGGCTTGCTTGAATCTATCCGGCGTCTG
>NZ_JAJVHF010000086.1 GCF_022171985.1 Huaxiibacter chinensis
CGGGAGGATTCGAACCTCCGACCGCTCGGTTCGTAGCCGAGTACTCTATCCAGCTGAGCTACGGATGCATCGGGATTTACTACTGTACTGCTTGAAACGTCATATCACTTCGAAAGCAATATGAAGTAATAGATGGTGCATCCGGGAGGATTACTCGGCTGCGCCTCGCCCTTACGGGCCGTTGCTGAAGCAACGTTATCCTCCCTGGTACTTGCGGCTAACCCGCAGACCTTGAAATAACAACATTGCTGTTATCTCGGAGAAGATGGTGCATCCGGGAGGATTCGAACCTCCGACCGCTCGGTTCGTAGCCGAGTACTCTATCCAGCTGAGCTACGGATG
>NZ_JAJVHF010000087.1 GCF_022171985.1 Huaxiibacter chinensis
AGAACAGACACAGTGTGTCGTTTCAATTTTCAGCTTGATCCAGATTTTTAAAGAGCAAATATCTCAAACATGACTCGGAAGTCAGTTTTGAGATATGGGGGTCGGCGACTTTCACTCACAAACCAGCAAGTGGCGTCCCCTAGGGGATTCGAACCCCTGTTACCGCCGTGAAAGGGCGGTGTCCTGGGCCTCTAGACGAAGGGGACACTGAAGTCTCAATCGCAAGACGCCTTGCTTTTTACTTTCTATCAGACAATCTGTGTGGACACTACAAAGGCAGGTTCTTTCAGGTAAGGAGGTGATCCAACCGCAGGTTCCCCTACGGTTACCTTGTTACGACTT
>NZ_JAJVHF010000088.1 GCF_022171985.1 Huaxiibacter chinensis
GATGAAATAAACTCATGAATGGCAACAGCGCCCGTTTCCGTGATGATGCTGACGCCCACCCTGGCACGCATTTTCTGCTGTGTTCCCGTCAGAGTGACAGCATTTTTTCCCTTTCGCCTCATGATGAAAGGACTGGCGTCCCTGCTCCGGCTTATTCAGTTCAGTCAGAACACGGGTATCCGGATCACACAGTTCAGTGAACAAACGACGACCACAGTCAGTCTGGTACACCGCGATCTGATGCCCCAGTAATTTACCCAGCATCCGTTCCCCGATGTTACGGACCACAACGCGGCTGACTTGCTG
>NZ_JAJVHF010000089.1 GCF_022171985.1 Huaxiibacter chinensis
GTGGGCGCAGACGGCAGCTGGACGCTTGACGTACCGGCAGCAGATCTGGCGGCACTGGGCGACGGGAGCGTCACGGTCACGGCGAGCGTGACTGATCAGGCGGGCAACCCGGCCTCCGTTAATCACAACCTGACGGTGGATACCACGGTACCGGCGGTGAGCATTAACACCTTCGCCGGAGACGACGTGATTAACGTCACCGAACACGACCAGGCGCAGATCATCAGCGGCTTTGCCACCGGCGCGGCGGCGGGTGACAAAGTGACGGTAACCCTCGGCAGCCACAGCTGGACCACGGTGCTGG
>NZ_JAJVHF010000090.1 GCF_022171985.1 Huaxiibacter chinensis
TGACGCGATTTCCGGCGATAACGTGCTGAACGCAGTGGAAAAAGGGCAGGATCTGGCTGTCAGCGGCACCAGCGCCAACCTGGCGGAAGGCACCACGGTGACCGTGACCCTGAACGGCAGACAGTATACCGCCACCACGGGGGCCGACGGCGCCTGGAGTCTGACCGTACCGGCCGCCGATCTGGACGGACTCGGCGAGGCCAGTTACACCCTGAACGCCAGCGCCGTGAACGGCGTGGGCAACAGCATCAGCAACACCGCAAACCTGCAGGTGGACACCGCGCT
>NZ_JAJVHF010000091.1 GCF_022171985.1 Huaxiibacter chinensis
GGCCGCCCTGCGGATACCTGTTTTAAGCCCAATGCGCGACCGATGAGCCAGCTTGAACATGTTCATTTAAAAGAAGATGAGTTTGAAGCGTTACGGCTGGTCGATTTACTGGGCATGCAACAGCAGGAAGCGGCTGTTGCAATGGGGGTTTCAAGGCAGACACTGGCCAATGTCCTGAAAGCAGCCCGTTTTAAGGTTGTGGACTGTCTCACTCAGGGCAAGGCCTTAATAATGCACTCTGAAAGGGAAGGAGTTACACAAGATGATCACAGCCATTC
>NZ_JAJVHF010000092.1 GCF_022171985.1 Huaxiibacter chinensis
GCCGTCGCCAGACCGTTCACGCCGCCGCCTTTCTGCCCGTCATCCAGGCTGAACTGCTGGCCTGCCGCACCCTGCAGTGAGGCGGTGCGCTGGCTCTTGCTGTAGCTCAGGTTCGGGCCGCCTTCCAGCGTCATGTTTGCGCTCCAGCCGTTTTTACCCGCGTAATCCAGCTTCAGACCGGCAACGGAGTCCACCGCCGTTTCGCTGCCCGCGTTCATCGTCAGGTTAAAATCACCCGCGCTGCGCTCGCGATAGCCATC
>NZ_JAJVHF010000093.1 GCF_022171985.1 Huaxiibacter chinensis
TTCCGCCAGGTTGGCGCTGGTGCCGCTGACAGCCAGATCCTGCCCTTTTTCCACTGCGTTCAGCACGTTATCGCCGGAAATCGCGTCAAAGCTCACCGACGGCAGGCCGGTATCCACGGTCACGGTGTGCGTGCCGCTGCCGGTATTGCCCGCTGCGTCGGTGACGCTGACGTTCACGCTGACCGTGCCGTCGCTCAGCCCGGAAATCACGCTGGCCGGTACGCCGACGCTCCAGTTGCCGGAC
>NZ_JAJVHF010000094.1 GCF_022171985.1 Huaxiibacter chinensis
ACGGAGTCCACCGCCGTTTCGCTGCCCGCGTTCATCGTCAGGTTAAAATCACCCGCGCTGCGCTCGCGATAGCCATCCTCAAGGGTGTGGCGGAACTTCACGCCCGCATACGGCGTCACGGTCATCCCCTCGGAGAGCGTAAAGGTCTTCGCGCCCTCGCTGCGGAACTCCAGATACTGCTGACGCGCGTCGGAATCGGCCACCTTGTTCACGTCGCCATACGCCACCGAGCGG
>NZ_JAJVHF010000095.1 GCF_022171985.1 Huaxiibacter chinensis
TTCAGGCGGGATTCATACAGCGGCCAGCCATCCGTCATCCATATCACCACGTCAAAGGGTGACAGCAGGCTCATAAGACGCCCCAGCGTCGCCATCGTGCGTTCACCGAATACGTGCGCAACAACCGTCTTCCGGAGCCTGTCATACGCGTAAAACAGCCAGCGCTGGCGCGATTTAGCCCCGACGTATCCCCACTGTTCGTCCATTTCCGCGCA
>NZ_JAJVHF010000096.1 GCF_022171985.1 Huaxiibacter chinensis
TTAATATTCCTGTACTTGGTGTTACTGCGAAGGGGGGACGGAGAAGGCTATGTTAGCCGGGCGACGGTTGTCCCGGTTTAAGCATGTAGGCGGAGATTCCAGGTAAATCCGGAATCTTTTAACGCTGAGGTGTGATGACGAGGCACTACGGTGCTGAAGTAACAAATGCCCTGCTTCCAGGAAAAGCCTCTAAGCATCAGGTAACACGAAATC
>NZ_JAJVHF010000097.1 GCF_022171985.1 Huaxiibacter chinensis
CGGGGTCGCTTCAGGAAACGGAAAATAAAGCACGCTAAGCCGTCGTTCCACCCACCTGCCAGCTCTGGTATGACGTTGGCGGTGTCAGTCTGGGGCATGCCCCAACTGGACGTCAGACCAGAGAGGTAAAACCGTCAGAGTAGAGCCGTTTTCCGAATTTGTGGACACCATTGATGCGCGGTCTATGGCCACAACCTGACACCTTG
>NZ_JAJVHF010000098.1 GCF_022171985.1 Huaxiibacter chinensis
GGTGCAGATCACTTCTGATATTGAACTGTCAGGAGCTGGCTGCACAACAGCCATTACGCCCAATCAACTGGTGCAGTCGTCTTCTGAAAATGACACTGTTTGTATATAATCATGAAAAAATGGTGAGTAGAGTTTCAGGGTAACAGGGGATGCTTATGTCGGTTTTCCACAACTGGCTACTTGAGATCGCATGTGAGAATTACTTC